>CAWKNA010000010.1:0-2521902 GCA_963850875.1 uncultured Actinomycetota bacterium | reverse complement strand
ATTCGGGATAGACAACGATTCGCAGCCTCGAGAATCGGCTGTGGCTCCGCGTGGTCACGATGACGGTCCGCCTTGCATCGTTCATCACTGCTTCAGTTCCTTTCGCCGGGTGCATCAGAAGGGTGCAGGCTTGTTGCCGCGCGGAGGAGGCCCGGCGCTGGATCCGGCTGTCGGCAGTCGATCCGGCGGGGCGCCGATGTCCTGCGCGTCAGGATCTGGGATCGGGTAGAGGCTGGGTTTCCGCGCCTATGACGGCAAAGATGATCTTGCCGCCGGCGGGCGGGTACCGGTGGCCCCATTCGGTGCTGAGGGCCTGGACGAGCATGAGGCCGCGTCCGGATTCGGCGTCGGTGTCCGCGTAGGTCAGGACGGGTGGGTTCGGGTTGTTGTCGGATACCTCGATGACCAGCCAGCCGTTACGCAGTCGCAAGGTGAGGCTGATGCGCTCGGCGTGGCGCGGGTCGCTGGCGGGCGGGCTGGATGCTCGGGCGGCGTTGGTGACGAGCTCTGATACCAGCAGGGTCGCCGTCTCGATGGTCTCGGGCGGTAGCTGCCACGCAGTCAGTGAAGCCTCGGTCTGGCGGCGCGCCCAGAACGGCGCGCTGGGCAGCGTCGCCAGGTCCAGGCGCGAGACTTGGGCTGGCTCATGCCTGGCGGTCTGCGTTCCGTGCCGCGGGGAGACTTCTGGTGCGGGGGCGAGCGCGGGTGGTCGGCAGGCGGGCGCATGTGAGCCGGTTGGGGTCATGCCGTGACCGTACGCAGGGTGTAGCGTGCGTTTCAATCATGTTGCGCTAAGTTGCGTCAGGTCAGTCGATGGGGAGCTGCGCCTGCGCCGAGAGGATGAGGCTCCGGGCGGCAGCGCCGGTGACTGCGGAGCGGGACAGCAGGTCGAATTTCTTGGCGTAGAGCGCGATCTCGCGCTGCTGGGTGATGGTGATCTCGGCTGAGACGGTCTCGACCTGAGCCGACTCGTCGTCGAAGATCCAGAACCCGGCCGTGGTAGTGGTGTGGCGCTCGGCTGCGGACGGGATGATGCTGAGGCTGACTCGGTGGACGCTCATGAGCGTGAGCAGCCGGTCGAGCTGGCCGGCCATCACCTGGGGGCTGCCGATGCGAGTGCGCAGGGCCTGCTCTTCGAGGACGACGAGGAAGCGGCGGTCTCCCGAGTACAGCACGCGCTGCCGTTCGAGGCGGGCCGCGACGGCCTGGTCGAGGTCGTCGGGGATGTCGTAGAAGTCGATGACCTTGGTCATGATGGCGGTGGCGTACTCGGCGGTCTGGAACAGGCCGGGGATCAGCCCGGGCTCGTAGATCCGGAAGAGCCTGGCCCGCTCGTAGGCTGGCGTGCGGGCTTGCTGCGGCCGTTTCAGGCCGAATTTCATCTGGCGGCGCCATTCGATGTACATGCTCTCGACGCTGCGGGCCGAGGCGATGAGATCGGTGATCTCGCCGGGGGCGTCGCAGTGGGCGCACCACGCCCTGATGTCGTCGTCGGAGGGGTGCTGCTTGCCGTTCTCCAGCTTGGAGACCTTGGTGAAGTGCCAGCCTGCCAGCGCTGCGAGCTGGCGTCCGGACAGGGCGGCGTCCTTGCGGATCTCCCGGAGCCTGGCCGCCCAGGGCCTCGCGGGCGTGCTCAAGCTGTCTGGGCAAGGTGCGTGTCCGGCTAGCTGACGGTGAAGCGGGCGTGCGGGATCGCGACTGCCCAGACTGCCTCGAACGCGCTCTGGCAGAGCAGCACGGCGTCGGTATCGGCGGCCAGCTCGTGGCCGGCGGAGCGGCCAGCTCCGGTGAAGAAGTTGAAGAGCACGCGCTCGCGGTCGAAGAGCCAGAAGTCATTTCCCGGCAGGGCGATCCGTGACGCGCGCCGGCGCGGCAGCCAGCGGACATCCTCGCCGGCGTCGATGCTGGGCTGGGTGCCCGCGTGGGAGAACCGCATGTAGTCACTCAGCGGCTCGCAGACGATCCGGGCGCGCCTGACCTGCCGGCCGGCCGCGGTGGTGGCGCGCATCAGGTCGAGCCAGTGCCGCCGTTCCGGGGCCTCGGCCTCGTGGTCGCGCCGTCCCGTGGCGAGAAACCGGGCGTACCGGCCCTGCTCGTCATCGACGCCGTACCAGTCGCGGGTCTCCAGGTGCCAGGCCGAATGCTCGCAGGAACCGAACAGCTCAGTCCACTGCTCGTCAGTCAGCGGCTCCATGATTCTCCTCCGGCAGGTACCGCATGAGTTCCTTCGGCACTGCGATGGCGGCCTCGTGATCGGGGAGGTTGAGCATAGCTAACGTCTGCGGGTCCGTGATCTTCCATCCCTGGAGGACGTAGACCGCCCGGTCAAACATGATCTCGTCAGTATCGAACAGCGTCGGCGAGTTGCCGCCATCGGTGACCTTGCCCAGGAAGCGTAGCTGCATGTGTTGCTCCAGCCCTTGCAGTTGCTAACAGTTGCCGCTCCTGATCGTCTACGTGCGTGTGCGTCGTGTCAAGGGCACCCCGGCCTGCACGGAACCAGCCCGCAGATGACGGCTGGCCTGCCTGCTGCGGCAACCTGTGCAACTCAGGTCCGATGGATCTCGTCGTATCTGCAGGAGACGGGCCTGATGGACCTGTAGCCTGTTGCGGCTATGAGCGCGGCTACCCGCAAGACGCAAGCTCCCTACCGGTCAATCGTCGACGCCCTCATCGTGCTGGTCCGCGGTAATCAAGTCCTGCTGGCCAAGCGCCAGGGAACTGGCTACGCGGACGGAGCGTGGAACCTGCCATCGGGCAAACTCAAGGGCGGCGAGACCGTATCGCAGGCCGCGATTGGCCAGGAGACGGCGGCTCGCCCACCGCGCTGATGCGGCAGCGCGTCCATCAATGATCAGTCGCGGTCCATCCGATGCCTCGTGAAAGTCATTGCGAGTTGCATTCGCCAGACGTCGGCAGGACGCTCCGCGCAAGGCAACGAGACCACGGCGATCGCGACGCCCCGGCTAAGGTCCCGCACGCGCTGGCTGGAAGTGCGGCGGCACTCGCTCACCAAGAGGCTCTTGCCGGACCCGCTTCCGGTGGTGAGCACGTAGCTGCCGCCTGTGCGCGCCGCCTCGATGGCCTCGCGCTGATGCTGATGCAGCCGCAGCACCGGGCCTCCCAACAGCCAATGGACGGATCTATGTCACCAGGGGCGGCCGGTGGATGATCAGGTGGAGATGTCGGGGTAGGGCAGGTTCCAGTGACTGAGCTTGGTCGCGAATTCGCGCTGGAACGCCAGCGGCTCGTCGTAGTCCCGCTCGAACAGCGCGATGAACAGGGTGAGCGTCAGGAAGTTGTGCGCCCCGAACTCGAGCAGCTTGACGTAGTCGTGGGTGGCTAGCGCTTCGCGTTCGGTGTCGGTGAACGTCAGCCAGGTGCTGCGCTCAGACTCCGGCAGGTTCAAGATGACGTTGGCCCGCTCCGCCTCCCACCACCGCACCGTGCCGCGCGGGTCCGCGCGGTAGCGCTCGACCAGCTCAGGGTCCCGGTCGACCGTGTAGAGGAACTTGTCAAGCAGGTACTTGCTCACGCCGCCCCCTTCGGGTACCAGGTGAAGTAGGCCTCCATGGTGTGGAACAGGTCAAGTGAGTCGGTGTAGTCAGCCTTCGCGTTCTCCCCGGCGACGCCCATCATCAGCATGAAGTCCATGAAGCCGTGGGTCGCGTTGCCTGGCAGCCACAGGCTGTCCAGGCTGACCTCCGCCAGCGCCGACTCCAGGTCGCCGGAGGCGATCCACGCAACGGCCTTGCGGTCGAACTCGGGATCGGGACCGTGCGGCCCGAAGTGCCGCGGGCCGCCAAGCTCCAGCGAAAGGTGGCCGGTACCGATGATGGCCACCCGCGCGTCGCTCGGCCAGGCCTCGACCAGCTGCCTGATCGTCTTGCCGAGCTGCACAAAGCGCTTGGGCTGCGGCAGCGGCGGCGCGAAGATGTTCGTGTAAACCGGCACGATCGGCAGGTCCGCCTGCGGCCGCAGGGTGATCAGCGGACAGGTGATCGAGTGGTCGATCCGCAGTTCGTTGCTGAACGCCAGGTCGAAGCCCGCATCCAGGCCCTCGCGCAGCAGGTACGCGGACAGGTCCTCCTGTCCTTGCACGAACATTCGCGGCAGGCCGAACTCGCGTTCCTCGTTGTAGTAGTTCGCGTCGTAGCACGGTGCCTTGCCGATCAGGAATTGCGGCATGTTGTCCAGCCACAGCTGGTGGAAGTGGTCACTGCCGACCATGACAAGGACATCGGGGCTGGCCTTGGTCAGGGTCTCGCGGAAGGCTTCGATCTTGGCGACCCACTCGTCGGCGAACGGCGGGCGGTCAGCGCCGACCGATGTGCTTGCCCGGTAATAGAACGGGTGGTGGGTGGATGCGATGACCGCGACAACGTGTGCCATGGCGGCTCCCTTGGCTTGGTGCGAGGGCTAGCCAGCTTGGCTCGGCGGGGGCTAGTCGGCTCGGCGGGGGCTAGTCGGCTCGGCAGGGGCTAGTCAGCTCGGCTCCGGCGGCAGGTACTCGGTGTTGTGCTGGACCGACAGGTACAGGTCCATGCCGATCGGCCGGCGCTTCTCCTCGGCGATGTGGCCGAGCAGTCCGGCGGTTCTGGCCAGCAGCGCGAACCCGCGCAGCAGGTCAGGCGGCAGGCCGAGGTCCGCGAGGGCGGCTCCGCAGGTGCCCGCTCCGTTCAGCGGCAGCGTCCGGCCGAGCACCGCCGGATGGACCCGCCCGATCGCCTCGAACAGCTTCAGGTGCGGCCCGCGCAGCCCTTCTTCGTCCGCGATCGCGATCAGCACCGGCGTGCGCGGGTCGGTGACCTTGTGCACCGGATGGCCGAGTCCGGGGACGAACGCACCAGCGGCGCGAGCCCGCTGCACGGCTGCCAGCGCGAGCGCGTCCCAGCCCGCATCGTCGGCAGGCAGATCCTCGCCCGCCTCGCCCGCCGCCGCGATCACGTCGGATAGGAACCGGCCCGCGTCCTCGGTCACGCCGAGAAACCGGGAGCCGCCGCCGAGCAGGCCGGCCGCCAGCGCTCCCTGCACCGAGTCAGGCGCGCTCAGGAAGGTCAGCCTGGCGGCGAGCGCCGTCGGAGTGAAGCCGTGGTCGGCGAGCGCGACCAGCACGGCCTCGAACACCCGGACCTGCCCCGGGGTCGGGCGGCGCTGGGTGACCAGCCACATGGCGAGTTCGCCGAAACCCACCTTGCCCATCAGGTCGGCGGCGAGGTCGTGCCCGAGGAGGGTGATCTTGTCGGGCTCCGAGGTGCCGATCGATGTCGGATACGAGCCGTCCCGCGTCACGCCGTTCCCTTCTGCTCGCCGGTGCCCCGCGCGACCGGACCAGCCGGCCGAGCCGATCCGGCCCGCGCGGCCGGACCAGCCGGTCCAGCCGGCCCAGCCAGCCAGGCCCTGATCTGCTCACCATGCTCGTCCAGGGCGGGCGGGGCAAGGTCGTAGCGCGGTGGCGTGACCGAGAACGTGAGCGGGTGCCTGATGGTCGGCACCCCCTTGTCATCGTCGCCGGCGACCACCACCGGCTCCAGGCCGATCTCGCGGGCGAACTCGACGCCGTCGTCGACCGTGTTGATCGGCCCGCAGGGTACCCCGGCGGCGATCAGCTCATCGAACCACTGAGCGGCCGTGCGGCGCGCCAGCTGCTGCGTCAACAGCAGTCGTAGCTGGTCCCGATTGGCGGTGCGGTTTTCGTTATGCATGAATCTCGGGTCATCGGCCAGCTGCGGCACGCCGAGGACCTGGCATACCTTGCGGAACTGAACGTCATTTCCGGCGGTCACGATCAGCTCGCGGTCCGCGGTGGGCAGCGGTTCGTAGGGGAAGAGGCTGGGATGGGAGTTGCCCATCCGGAATGGCACCACGCCAGCCGCGGCGTAGGCGCTGGTCTGGTTGACCATGCCGGAGAGGGCGGACGCCATCAGGCTGGCCTCGACCTGCTGGCCCTGGCCGGTCGCGCTGCGATGATTCAGCGCGGCCAGGATGCCGATCGTGGTGTGCAGGCCCGCGAGCACGTCGAACACGGAGATGCCGACCCGGAATGGCGGGCCGTCGGCCGCCCCGGTGAGGCTCATCAGGCCGGACATGGCCTGCACCATCAGGTCATAACCGGGCAGGTCCTTGCCGCCGCCAGAGCCGAACCCGCTGATCGACGCGTAGATGACGCCTGGGTTCCCGGCGCGCACGCTGGCGTAGTCCAGGCCGAACCTGGCCAGACCGCCCGGCCTGAAGTTCTGCACCATCACGTCGGCCCGCCGGGCAAGCTCGCGGGCCGCGGCCAGGTCGCTTTCGTCGTTCAGGTCAAGCGCGACCGAGCGCTTGTTGCGGTTGATGGCGAGGTAGTAGGTGGAGGTGCCGTCCGCCGTCACCGGCGGCACCCAGCCCCGGGTGTCGTCGCCCGCCGGGCTCTCCACCTTGATCACGTCCGCGCCGAGGTCGGCGAGCAGCATCGTGGCGTACGGGCCGGCCAGTACCCGGGAGAAGTCGGCCACGAGCAGGCCGGACAGCGGTCCTGGGCTTGGTTCGGGATGACTCATATGCAGGGCTATATCTCTCTGTCCGCCTAGCGGACACTAGTCCGCAGATTTGTCAGTGTGGGGCTGGCCAGGTCCGCTGTCAAGCCGCGATCAGTCACGATGCTGGCACTGTGGCCGGGACGGTGATAGCTGGTGCGGCCTGGCAGGCAGCCCAGTCGGCGCTGATCGCGCTGGCCGTGTGGAGCAGCATCGGCAGGTACTCGCCGGTGAGCATCTCAACCGGGGTCTCGGCCGCGTGCACGGTCACATTCATGGCGGCGATGACCCGGCCGGTGCCGTCCCGCAGCGGCGCGGCGACCGAGCGGATGCCGAGCGCCAGCTGCTCGTCGGTCAGCGACCAGCCGCGGGCTCGCACCTCGCGCAGCGCCGCCTCGCGCTCGGCGGCATCTGGCTGCCAGCGGGCCGCGATCCCGGACCGGCTCGGCTGGGCCAGGACCTGCTCGACCTCGTCCGGCGGCAGCCCGGCGAGCAGTACCTTGCCGAGCGAGGTCTGCATGGCCGGGAAGCGGGTGCCGATGACCACCGCCAGGGTGATGATCTTCGGCACGGCCACCCTGGCCACGTAGACGATGTCGGACCCGTCAAGCTGCGCGATGGACGAGGACTCGTGCGTCCGCGCGACCAGGGCTTCCATGTGCGGCCGCGCGATCTCCCACAAGTTGCGGGACAGCACATAGGACATGCCGAGCTCGAGCACCCTGGGGGTCAGCTCGAAGCCGCCGTCGACGGCCCGCACGTAGCCGAGCTCCTCCAGGGTGAGCAGGATGCGGCGGGCGGTCGGGCGGGCCAGCCCGGTCGCGCCGGCCACCGCCGTCAGCGACATGACCGGCTGGCGCGGGGCGAATGCCCGGATCACGTCAAGGCCGCGCGCCAGTGCCTCGATGAAGTCGGGACTGGTATCGGGCCTGGCCATCGGCGGTTCCCCCCTGCGTGGTGCAGATCAATGCATGAGTGACTGTAGCGTGATCTGGCCAACCTGTCCGTATGCCGGACACTCAATTTATAGCTCCTGCGCAAGCCTGACTATTTTCCCCTCTTTTCCTCTTGACAGCAGGCGGGCAAACCGGCCACGCTTCCGGTCTAGTCATACGGAGCCGTGATACGGACACGTGTCCGCAAATGCCTGATGCGCGCCCCGCGCAGATCGGAGGTCTTTGATGACAGCCGCGCCAGAGCAGGGACGCCCCGTCGTGTTCCGCAACGCCACCGTGCTCACCATGGATGACGCCCATCAGGTCCTGCATGACGCTGATGTCCTGATCGAGGGCGAGCGGATCAGCGCGGTCGGCCAGCAGCTCCAGGTGCCCGCGGGCACCCAGGAGCTCGACGCCGCCGGCGGCATCGTGATGCCGGGCATGGTCGACACGCACCGGCACATGTGGCAGACCGCGATGCGCGGCTACGGCGCCGACTGGACCCTGACTCAGTACTTCGTCTGGAACTACCTGCAGTGGGGCAAGTCGTTCCGGCCGCAGGACATCTACGCGGGCAACCTGCTGAGCGCGATCGAGGCGATCGACGCCGGCGTGACCACCACGGTGGACTGGTCGCACAACCTGCACACGATCGACCACGCCGAGGCGGCGGTGGACGCGCTGACCGAGATTCCCGGCCGGTTCGTGCTCGCCTACGGCAACATCCAGGCGGCTCCGTGGGAGTGGTCGGCGGCGCCTGAGTTCCGCGACTTCGTCGCCCGGCGGTTCAGCGGCGGCAACGACATGCTGGGCTTCCAGATCGCCTTCGACGTCCCCCCGGCCAGCCCGGATTTCCCGGAGCAGGCGGCGTTCGAGGTGGCCCGCGACCTGAACGTGCCGGTCACCACCCACGCGGGCGTCTGGAAGGTGACCACCGACGAGGGCATCCGGCTGATGCACGAGCACGGGTTCATGAACGAGCGCACCATCTACGTGCATGCCGCCAGCCTGTCGGCCGACTCCTACCACCGGATCGCGGCGACCGGCGGGCATGCGTCGCTGTCCACCGAGAGCGAGCAGAGCGCCGGGCAGGGTTACCCGCCGACCTGGAAGCTGCGCGAGCACGGCATCGGCGTCTCGCTGTCCATGGACACCAGCGTGTGGTGGAGCGCCGATCTGTTCTCCGCGATGCGGGCCACGCTGAGCGCGGACCGCGCCCGTGAGCACCTGGAGGCGCACGCCAGGGACGAGACGGTGACCCACCACAAGCTGCGGGCCGAGCAGGTCGTGGACTGGGCCACCCGGGGCGGCGCCAGGGCGCTCGGCCTGGACTCGGTGACCGGCAGCCTGGAGGTGGGTAAGAAGGCCGACCTGATCCTGATCAAGAACGACGAATCGCCGGTGATGTTCCCGCTGCTCAACCCCTACGGGCACGTGGTGTTCCAGGCCCAGCGGGGGGACGTGCACACCGTGGTCGTGAATGGCCGGGTGGTCAAGTACGACCACAAGCTGGTCGGGTCCGACCTGGCCAAGGCACGGTCGGCGATCGAGCAGACCGTGGAGTACCTGCGGGGCGTGCTCGGCCCGGAGGCTTGGAATGACGGCATGCACCCGGAGATCCCGGAGACCAGGGTCCTCGACAACCCGTACACCTACACCTACACGCAGGACTAATCCCCGGTGACAGCATGGCGGCGATGAGCACTCAAGTCGGTGACGGCGCTCGCGGCGGTGCCGGCGGTGACGGCCCTGGTGGTGGTGCCGGCGGTCGCGGTGGTGTCGGCGGTCGCGGTGGTGCCGGCGATGGCGGTGCCGGCGATTGCCGTGCCGGCCGAGGCGGTGGGGCGCGGGTGATGCGGGCAGCCGTAGTCCGTAAGCACGGTGCTCCGCCGGAGTACGAGACGCACTCCGTCCCGCGGCGGGGTCCAGGGCAGGCGCTGATCGCCGTGACGGCGGCCCCGGTCAACCCGCTGGACCTGCTCTGCGCGTCGGGGACGTCCTATTTCGGCGCGCCGGGCCTGCCATACGTGCCGGGTGCCCAGGGAGTCGGCGTGGTGGCTGAGTCCGACACGCTGCCCGCCGGACAGCGAGTCTGGTTCAGCGGCAGCGCCGGCATGGCGCCGGGCGACGGGACCATGGCGGAGTTCTGCGTGGCGGCGGACGCTGCGGCGCTGCCGCTGCCCGCCGCGGTCGGCGACGACCTGGCCGCCGCGCTCGGGCTGTCCGCGATCGCGGCCTGGATGGCGGTGAAATGGCGGGGCCAGATCCAGCCCGGCGAGCACGTGCTCGTACTCGGGGCCAGCGGCACGGTCGGGCAGGTCGGCGTCCAGGCGGCCCGGCTGCTCGGGGCCGGCCGGGTGATCGCCGCGTGCCGGGACGCCCACGGCCGGGCCAGGGCCGCCGACCTGGGCGCGGACGCGGTCGCTGATCTCACCGGAGACGACCCGGCGGTGCTGGCCCGACGTCTCGCTGACGCGGCGGACGGGCGGATCGACCTCGTGCTCGACCCGGTCTGGGGCTTGCCCGCGCAGGCCGCGCTGCAGGTCCTGTCGCCGGGCGGCCGGCTGGTCAACCTCGGCTCAGCCGCGGCAGCGCAGGCTAGCTTCGGCTCGGCGACCCTGCGCAGCGGTGTGCTGTCTGTCCTCGGCTACACCAACAACGCTCTGAGCCCGGAGCAGAAGGCGGCAGCGCTTGGCGAGATCCTCGCGCACGCCGCCGCCGGGCGACTGACCACCGACCGGGAACGCCTGCCGCTGGCCGCCGTGGCCGACGGCTGGTCCCGGTGCGGCGAGGCTCCGCATCGGCGGGCCGTGATGATCCCGCCCTGACAACGGCGGCCGGCAACGGCCGTCACCCCGTAATACCGGTGAGCCGGGCGCCGGGCGTTGGCTGGACGTTGATCAGGTGCCGCAACGGCCCCGGCCGCCACCCGGTTTCTTCCTCGAACTCACGCGCCGCAGCGTCAGCAGGCGTTTCGTGTTCCTCGATCCTGCCGATCGGGATCTCCCAGCCCCAGGTGTTGTACAACTACTACCCAATTATGTATGGCGACACCTATTTCGGGCCGGGGCCAACCATCCGTAGCGAAAACGAGATCGACAACGCCCACTGTGGAACGATGCCGGGATGAGCAACCCCAAGCCGGAGGAAGAGTCGCGTAAGGAGCATACGAATTACGCCAGCGCGACGTGGAGCCGCCCACGCCGCCTGAGCGTCAAGCGGTTCGTGTGGCGCGAGACCGCCCGCCAGTGGTGGAGGTGGCTTACCCGGCGCAAGGTTGGCCGGCGCTGAACCCGGATTGGGCCTTCTCTGATGCATGCTGCCAAGCATGCGCCGTCAGCAAATCGTCGGCGCGAGGTTCAAGGCCAACCCGTTGTCGCCGTGCGGTCAATCTCGTCACCGACCTTTGGACGCGACGGTGCTTTTCAGAGCGCATTTGCTGGACGTTAGTGCGGGCGGCCAAATGGTTGGCCGACGGTTTCCGCCGGGCGCTCAGCGTGGCGTACAGCGCCGTCTGGCAGCGCATTGTCCCGGCTGCGTCAGGCTGGCTGATGTGCAGACCTGGCAGGAAGGATGGACTGTCACGGAACACGGCCGAAGGCCCGGCGCAGTAAGGAGACCGAGGCCGCAGGCCTACCTGTCCTTCGCTAACGACCGCCATGACTCCGAGTTGAGGCCGGAGGCGACAGGTACTCCCGTACGGTCGCGGGTAGGCCCCAGTGGCCGGCGACGTGTTCGGCCGCCGCGCGTAATCCGGCTGGCGGCAGCGACACGCCGTCGAAGGGGTGTACCTTACCTCCACCCGGCTGGGTCGTCGTTGATAGTCCCAGGTGCCCACGATCTTGCCGCCATACAGGATAGTCGGCGCGATGCGGCCTGCCGCGCCGAAGACCTCTTTGTACCGCGCCTGGTCAACGATCAGGGGCCAGTTCTTACGGCCGAGCAGATAAGCGTAGAACGCTGGCAGCAGCGCGACCCGTGCGGCCGACGGCTGGACCGGGGACTGCGAGGGGCAGCTGGCGGCGGCCAGCCCTGGTCGACGGAGGTAAAGCTGCTCTCAAGCGGCGCGCTAAGCGCCCGCGCCTGACTCGTGCCCGGGCATTCGCCGTTCGCGTCAGGGTCCTGCAGCGCGCACGCATCCGGACACGATCACCCGCGCCAACTGGTTCAGCTAGGGCGCCGGTCGGAACTTCGCCAGGGCCCGTGCCCGCTGGCTCTCGGCATGCTCGAACGCCGGCTCCATGACGTCCAGATCTTGCTGGGCGAGCCCGTGTGACTTCGCGACGTTGTGCCAGCGTGTGACCGCGCGCGTGACCTGAGCGAGGACTTCGGCAGCGTCACCGGGATCCAGGCGGAAGTAGGGGGCAACACTGATGAGGTTGTCGATGCTCGCGCGCGTCTGGGTGAAGTCGATGGCGGTGCTGAGTTCCTTCGGGCCGGGGCCTGGGTTGGGGTTGAGGTCAAACGCTGGCGACAGCGTCCACGACTCGCCGCGCTGGTGCAGGAACCCGTGGTTGCGGAGGTGGTCATCGGTGTTGGAGATCAGGATCGAGAAGGCCATTCGCCGCCATAGCTGGCGTAGGTCCGCTGTCGCCGCCGTGGATCGTTCCTCAATCACTTCCGCGATCTCAAGGTAGCTGCGCTGGTCGCCGAAACTGGCTTCGAGCATGGTCATCGCGCTGGCATAGCCGATCCGGGCTGTGCCGCGGCGATCGAACCGGTCGACGATGAGCACGTGCCGGTCTCCTGCGCGGATCAGCTGAGAATCGGGGACCGTCACCCCTGCGACTCGCGCGAGGTCGAGCGCCACCTTCTCCCATGCCATCACGTTCCAGGTGTCCGAGTTCGGGCTGGGGAACTTGGCAATCGCTACCCGGCCGGCCGCATCCAGGACGTGCGCCTTCGGGCGCGCACCGCCCAGGGAGCTGGCGGCCCGCAGCAGCCGCTTGAGTTCCTCGTAGTCCGCAGCATCCCGTTCGGCCCGCGCGGCAATATCGAGCAATGCCGGAAGGTCAGTCAGGACGGGGACTCCCGAATCCTCCGTCGCGAGGAACGGCCCTTGATCGCCGAGCCGGAACCGCAGCGCCCCCTGGCGCAGATCGTCTCGGACGCCGATCAGCAGCTCGACCTCGCTCATCGAGCGCGGGGCCGTGCCCGCAGCCAGGGATCGGGCCCGCTCGGCGCGCTGGATCAGCGTCCGTCCCCACCGGTCTGGCAAGCTGTCGGCGAACCCGCCGAACAACCGGCGCCCGACGGGCGTCTGCAGCGTGCCGGTGACCAGGGGCAGCGCCGGGTCCAGCGAGTAGGCGCCCGGGTCCGCAAGGTACCTGCTGTCGTAGACGAAGCTGGCCGCCTCCGATCCCCGCTGGCGGTGCGAGTACATCTGGCCGGCCAGCAGGTTCCTTTCACCGACGGCGACATATACCTCGATGTCGCTGCTCATGATGTTGGATCCGGCCTTGGCGGGCGCACCCGCTCAGGCAGCGCCTCCTCCGACCGCAGACGGCCCACGTCGGTCGCGTACGGGTCGAGCGCTGCGACTAGCGAGTCCAGCACTCCCAGCGCTCGGGCGATCCGCAGGACGCTTTCCATGCTGGCACCAGCACCGTTCTCAAGCCGCATGACAGTGTGCCGTGATACTCCGGCCCGGTCGGCGACTTGAGCTGCGGTCAGCCGCCGCAGCCGTCGCCACGTGGCGAGTTCCTCGCCGATGCGCCGTAGACCGTTGGCTACAGCGATCGGCGTCCTCGACGTCGCCATGGAAGCTCCTAAGTCGATCTCTTGTGACCCTAACAATCTTAATGTTGCATATTCGCAACTTAATTCGACGGTCTTGGTGTGCGTGCCGTTCGCGTGAGGTGTGGCGAGCGGGCTGGGCGTCAGTCGACTTGCGGCGTCTGGTGAATGGCGCGTTCCCGCATATCGGGGAGGTACCGGGCGGCGGTCGCGAAGTCGTTGTCGTCGTGGAGCACAACCAGGTCATGCTGGGCTGCGGTGGCGCAGATCAGCAGATCCACAGCCGACAGTGCGCGGTGGGCTCCGTGGCGGAGCAGGCGATACTGCGCGGACTCGATCCACCGCCATGCCCCCTTGGGGATAGCCGCGTCCGGGTACAGGACATCGAACATTCCCGACATCTGCTCGTACTCGTCGATGGTGCGGGCCGAGCGGCGGAATTCGACGCGCTGGGGGTAGCAGGAACCGACCGCGCCTGCGGAGACGACATCTGCCCAGGCCGCCCGCAGCGTGGAATCCCGCAGGATCCGCCACAGGGCGGATGAGTCGAGCAGGTAGCGAATCACACCGCTGGGTCTTTCTCGCCCGCCCGGCGGTGCTCCCACCCCTCGAAGTCCCACCCGGCCGCCACCGTCGCATAGTGCTCCAGTGCCGCCACCCGGCGATGCCGGGCAGCGAACTCCCGAAGCGCTACATTGACGGTCTCCTTCTTCGTCTTCGCCCCCGACAGCCGCATGGCTTCGGCGAGAGCGTCCTCATCGATGTCGATCTGGGTCAGCGCCAACATCCACCTCACAGCTGTTGATGATGTATATCCTTAGTGTATCTCATCAACATCTCGTGGGTACGCAGCCGGGCGATCCCGGCTAGACCGCCACCGTCAGTCCCGCGGCCTGGCGGTTCACCGCGCGGCTTTAGGGTTCCGTGACCTGCTCATGCGTACTGGCAGGGGGTCGCCGTCGATGAGGACGGGCCGGTTCGCGTGGTGGGACCTCGGCCCACCGTGGCTTGAGCGTGGCGGGATCGAGGAACACCATGGCCGTGGCGGCGCGCCTTGCCGTACAACGGCGCCGCGATGAGGTTGCCCCGGTTCCCGAACGTGATCCCAGCCGGGCCCACCAGAACGTCAAGGTCGGCGACGACCTCTTCACCACCGAAGTCCCAGGACTCGCGGCTGGGCGGGCCCCAATCGGGTTCGGTCCGCATCTCCGGATTGGACCCTCGGATCACTGGCGTCCGCGGTCTGCGGCTCCGGTCTAGGCGCCGGAGGACCCGGCCGCCGTATTCGCGGGGACGCAGATCTTAATGGAGCAGGGATGGACCCTGATCCGCGCCTTCTTGACCGCTGGGCGCGCACCGCCGTCAAGCTCGTATGGAAACCGCCGATCGAACCGGATCTGGAACTTCTTACCTCGCGTGACCTCGACGAACGGCGATTTCACTGCCTCGCCCAACGCGATCCGCCCCAGTGTGCGGGCCACCGCAAATGAGCGCTGAGGAAGCTGATGTTCACAGCGTGGGCGTTCTGGATGATGAAGATCAGCACCACGATGAGGGCGGCGACGGCGGCGATGATCAGCCCGGTGCGCATGCCGCTGATCCGGGTGCGCAGCCGACCGCGGACGGGCGCCTGCGGCGCCGATGAGGGCGGCGGGGCGGAGCCGTTGGCGGACGGCAGCGGCAGGGTGCTGGTTGCGGTGGGCGGTGCGGCTGGCTCGGTCAGAGCGATGCGTTCCTCACGAATGGCGACCGGGTTCGCAGTACCTTGACCGGGGTCCCCTTGCTGACACGACAGCCTGGCCGTGATCGGCCGCTATCTCCGCGCCTACCCTTACATCTGAAGCTAGAAAGCAGCAATATATTTCTAGAAAATGTGTTGGTTAATGTCCGTGGAGAACTGGCGGTTTCCTGACCAATCACGCACGGGTCCTGCTGCGCGCCCAGGATCCGGGTGCCCGGCTGCGCGACATCGCCGCCACCGGTGGGTATCACCGAGCGCAGCGCGTACGGCATCGTCACGGACCTGACCGCGGCCGGGTACGTCGTCAAGCACAAGATGGCAGGGACAACCGCTGCCAGATCTAGGCGCACCTCCCGCTGCCGGAGCCCGATAGCCACGAACCCGCCATCGGCGACGTCTTGGCCGTCTTGATCGGTGACCGGGTGAGGCAGAACTGACCCGCGGCCAGCGGTCGGTGGGCTGGATGACTGGGTGCCTACTCGACGAAGGTCAGTCGTCCGACTTCGAAGCGGCAGTCTGGCAGGCGGCGGGACAGCATGGCGAAGCCGCTCGTCTAAAGGCCGAGATTGGGAAGCAGTCCCGCTCAGCGTCCCGCAACTGCGATTAGAGCCACATGGCAGGCTACCGAGATCGTCGCCGCCCTGCCATCAATGGGGCCTCAATGAGGCTACGTGACAGGTGAGCGAGGTTCTGATGAAAGGTTCCAGTTCGGCCCAGCTAGGTGCGTGGATGCCGTACTCGGGTACCGACCCCTCCCTGCGGCCCAAAGAAGTATTGGTGGTCTACGGTTCCGCAGATAGCACCATGGACCTCCGGATGGTCGTCGATGAAATGAGTAAGAGCAAGCTGCTGACAGTGGATGCGCTTGTCCGGGCGCGTCCGGCAGAACCGGACATGTTCGGGCGGCAGCCCGGTGCGCTGATAGAAGTCATGGCCTTCGAGCCAACGCAGGGTCCGGGCCTGCACCCGTGATCCGCATTTTGAGATCAGCCATACCCGCCCACTGAACAGGTTCGCCAGGCGCGTGATAGCTGCTAGAGCGCCGTTCATTTCGGGGGTCGCCAGCATCGTGGCCTCGTCGCCTTCGAAGAAGGCGGTGTCGCCACCGCCGGGGTGGGCTGGGCCGTTGATTATGACCCCGCCGATGTCGATGCCCAGGCGGGGTTCCCGCATGCAATGTTCAGTGCTCATGAGACTAGTGTGCCGACTAGGAAGTCGCACCGGAAGTACGGTTTCGCCACTTGTCTACAGCATCCTAATATGGCTGGCTGAGACATACTTGAACCCGTACAAGGTGGGGTCCACCAGCCCGTGGTTCGAGTCGGTCGACTCAGGGCACGGCTAACTCCTCGAAGCGGCATCTAAAGTCCACGGGTCCAACGGGGAGTCCGCCGTCCTCCATGTCGAGCACGACCATCTATCATGACATGCCTCCGCGGCCAAGCTATGAGGAAGATTAGCGGGCATTGCAGTCTCGCTATGTGTCTCGCCGAAGATGGGCTAATATGCACAAGCTGCAGTCCTTATTTCTCGAGCATTTCCAGCAACGCCTCTGCCAATCGACGACGGTCTGTTGACCGACTTATACGCCCCTCGGGTCCGAGCTGCTGCTGGACAACGTCGGACAGTTTTGATCGGCCGTGGTATCTAGTCGGGGAACGAGGTCGATGGCGGTGCGTAGCGCCTGACCCTGCTCGAATGCCGACCGCGAGCAGCGAATTGCGTCCAGAATGCAGTCGACATTACCGGCCTCAGGATCTTCCCGCATCAGCGCTAGCGCATATATGCGTTCGCCATCGCCTCCGGCAGAGAACATTGTTCGTACAGCCTCAGCTGATGGGCTGTTGGCTCTGGAATACTCCTTAGCATCATGGAGAATCTCGCTCAAATCCGCGATCCGCTTGGCCCCAAGGTTCGTCTGACTCGTAGATCTTCGTACGTCCGTGCGGCGGGCGAGGCCACTAGGAGCAGGTGCCGAGCCTCCTTCCGCAGGCCCTCCGCGGCCTCGCTGTCGCCATGAGCCTCGAGATCTACGGCGCGTTGCGCCAGCTCACGCGCAGCCTCCCGCAGATGGAACTCGAAGTTGCCCACTTTGAGTAGCTCAAGGCGGTCGCCTAGGAGAGCGAATAGCAGGAGTGCAATGCCACCGACCACCAGCGCAGCGCTACCTGCGCCGTTGGCTGACAGAAATGTTCCTACTGCCCCAGTCGACAAGGCAAGGACGCCGACTAGCGCAGCTAGCCCTTGACGGCCCCGCCCGGACGGCTGGCCGCGGCTCACATCCAGCGGAAGGCGCTCAACCGAGTTCACAAGTTCCCACACTCGCATAGTCGATCGAGTAGGTCACATCCCTTCGAGACGATGAGGTTCCTGGCTGAGATACCTCTTGACAACCATGCATCTCGAGTTGCCGGTCAAACCGGCCCAAAACACGTACAGTACTCACTGTCCAATGCCTACCGCAGCCTCATATGTCTCAGGTACACCGAACAACGACACGCGATGGCAGCACGATGCCGACCGTAGTAGCATTCGCGCAGTTGCAACCGCTAAGGTGAGCTACAGCTTGGAAGTCACGCAGTTCGGACGTTCAGTACCGATTCACTATATATCAAGTATTTTCTCCAAAGTTATATCGGTAAAGATATCCGCGGTGCGAGGTTGAGGTTCAGCGTATCCGGGCGAAGACTCTGCAATGCCGTGCAACACGACAGGGGCGCATGTGGTATCGCTGACTTTTGGCAACCGACTCAGCAGTCAGTCGTGGGCTCGCGTCCTGTCAGATCTTCCTCGCCATATTGAATCCAGGCAGAACTGGGATGCCACCTTTTCCGAACAACAAGTTGAGATCGACCTGTCGTCCACGGGATTCGCCGACTTTGTATTGCTTGGGAGACTCCTTACCTTCGTTTATGCCGCGATCAATGTTGGCGCGACTGTCACTCTCCGACTACCGACCAGCGATCTGCAGCCAGGTGAAGAACCCTATTACGGCAACGAGCCACCAGGCCAGAATGCTGCTCACGCCACCTCTCTGGCTGCCCTCTCTCGCCGAAGACGCCAGCGCGACCACTGCCGACTCTTCATGCAGCAGTCCGGCTTCGAGGCTGCCCTCAGAACTGGACCGTGGCCAAGTTCAAGTGTGAGAATCGCTGAATCTGGACCGCCCGCTAGCGCCAATCGCGACGTTGCACCCTCGTCCGCGACAACAGACGGAGACGAGTCTCCACAGGCTCCCAGTAGACTACGGCAGATACTCCCCTATCAATGGATCGCGCCCCTGACCGCTGACGAACTCAGGTATTCTCAGGCTCTCGCGGACATCGAGATGTCCTTGACAGCGCTCGGGCTGCCTGCGGTCGACGCGGCTGCCATAGCGAACTGCATTCTCCTCGAGCTGATCGAGAACGTCGCAGAGCATGCAGGTGACTCCCGCTACCCGCCGCCTATGGCCCTTGTGGGCGGAATCCTAATTCAGCCCGAGAAATACAGTCTGCGTGTCGACGACTACGACCCCCAGCTGTCCGATCTTTTGATCTGGGGGGCCAAATGCCGGAGTCCACTTCTTCGACTTCTTGTTGCCGACGCGGGCCGAGGATTAATCACCTCACTTGCACCACGCAAACGAGCTCACCGCGAACGTCAGCTACGACCGCAGGACCGGCTCATAAGTGACGCACAAGACACAGTTCTCTACGCTCTCGATCGCTGGTCAACGTCAGCTACCGCACAGCCTCGCACCGGAGCATACGGTCTTTGGAAGGTCGAACGGCTAATCCGCAGTTACAGCGGCAGCATTTTGATATCTGCAGGCTCCGAGACGGCGGGAAATATCTTTGCCGGCATAGATAACCTCGCGAGAGTGGCGCATCAAGTACCTGCGTGGCTTCCAGGCACGGCCGTCGAGTGCAATGTACTCACTAGCGTGCCGGACATCCTCGGTCCGCAGGGGGGCATGGCGTCGCCGGTAACGCGCCTTGGGGTCGACCGGCCACGACTAGCGTGCATCGCCGCGCCCGTCGCCTCACGTGCTGGCTTCATGACTTCCGATCTGCAGCGAATTCAGGAGACACTACGCAGTCTGCCGGACGACAACAGGAGTGGTCTGGTCATCTTCGCTGATGCCCTTGCCACTTCGAGCCGACTTACAGACTCCGATCTGCTAGACGCGCTTCGCCACATCTTCTTAGTGGCCAGCGAATCAGCTAATCCGGCTACGGTCGCCTTGGTCTTCTCTGGCGTAAACCATAAGTTTCTGGCACTTGCAATTGAAGAATTCAACACTCAAAATGACGTGGACGAATTCGCCGATGTCTTGCATATTCCAAATCCGATTCTAATTATAACGCCCCACAATAGGCATTACTGGATTGGTGGAGGTCCCGAGCTTCGCCAACTTCTCGGCAGACTCTCTGAGTCATCGGCCTCGCCCCCAATCGGGGACATCTTCCCTTCAGAGTCCACATCGGCGCTGGACGCGGGACTCCGGCAGATTCGTGACCAGACGGCGTTGCTGCAGATGCACGGGGGGCACCTCGATCTGACGCTGCGACCACAGGATGCAATGGACGCACTGACGAATGACCTGGGCAGGAGGATCCGCAACGCATATGGGTCCGCGCCAGGACCCGGAGTTGACAAGGGGCTGTTCCTCACACCGAGCTTGCGGGTTACGACATGCTGGTCGGATCCCAACGAGATTCTGCGCAGTATCGGAAGCCAACGGCTTGCGGGCTTCTTGCTTGCATCTCTGCTTGAGCGTCGGCTATCGTCCGATCAGCGAACAGCCGCAGCTCCGCTGATCGTTAAGGCTGGTAACGCGGGCCGACGACTCCTCGAAAGTTTCAGCCTTTCGCTTGGCGGCTCTGGTGAGTACTTTGACTCAATTGATTATTTGCGACTTGAACTTGCTGGTTCGCAGATCCTGCCGGAACAACGTCTGATCTTGTGCACCGATCTCATCTCGTCGGGCTTCAGCCTGCATCATGCAATCTCTGAGCTGAGGAGACACGGCCTTACCGCAGATGCGGTGGCAACTGTAGTCGACGCACGCGAAGTTCAAGATTGGACAGACGAGCCCGGCGAGTTCTCTTTCGGCGACCTTAGACTGCCACTGGTTTGCCTCGCAACAGTCCCGATTGCTGACGTGCCAACCGCGAGTGCTGACCGCCACATCATTCCGATCGACACGATACTCGGTCGGCCGATCCGCGTGGCACCACCGCGGCCACGCCACCTCAAAGATCAAGGAAGCTATATCCGTGCGCTAGTTGCCACTCGCGCCGCGCGCCTCGGTCACATCATAAGACCCAGTGATCGTCACTATTCAGCCTATGTCGATCCAACAATGCTTTTTCGCGACAGAAAATGGGCTGAGGAGGTACTATGGAGTTCTCGGAATAGGGTGCTTGGTCGCCAGCGGTCGATCTTCGCGCAGTCCTCATCTGAGCCAGAGATATGCATTCTGTACCCGACTGGAAATAGCGACCAGATTTCGGATGTAGCTCGAGCTCTTGGGTCGGACCTACAAGATCACGGTGCGACGGTAACTGGCGTCGCCGGCATAAGGCGCGGCGCCCTGGGCTCGCGATGGATCTTCCCAACATCTATCGAGCTGACCAGTCCCGGGTCGCATGTGGTTATCGTAGATTCCGGTATGTCGAGTGGCTATACGGTACAGCAACTCACGCGGCTGGCCGTCGCCGCTGGCGCGCGGGCTGTCACGGCAATTATTTTGCTGGATGCGATGAGTGAGGCCGAGGCACTTGCCCTGCAGCAAGTACGGGCGGTGGGCCGTCAGGGCTCGGCGCAAGATCGCATAGACATTGGGCAGCACGTACCGTTCGCATTGTTCTTCGTGGCAGGCACGGCAGTAAATAGCAACAGCGCCAGGAAGTGCTCAGTCTGCTCACTTCGCAACAGGTATGCGAACGCGCGACACCCGATGCCAGAGCGACTCCAAGAACATCGCGCGTGGCTCATCAGAAGCCTTCATATTCGTACTAAGGAGCGAGTGTTCCAGGAGGAGGCTACCGATCTACTGGGTACGCCAATAGCGCAGGAAGACTGTGTAGAATATCTCCAATGGAAGGCTCGGCTACGTAGCGCTACATCCAATACTCTCGCCCGCCGAGAGATCGTCGATCTGATTAATCAACTTGTCGAGGACGTTAGCCTTACCACTAGTCGCGATGCGCTTATTCGTCTGCTCGTAGCGGAAAGCCATTGGCTAGAGACAGCACCGCTTTGGTTTCCGAAGATGAGATTCAATATTGCAGCGGTTACCATGAGACTTCTTCGCGGTGCGCAAGCGATGTCTCATGATCCTATGCTTCGCGTGCAAGCAGCAATTCTGCTTGCTCTCGCAGCTCCGGACAACTTTGCGGATGACATTAGCATTCTTGTCCGCGATGCCCAGGATCATGAGCACGTGATATACCAGATTTTGCTTGAGGCTCAAGTGCTACTAAGCAGACCAGAGAGCGGCTCATCAACGGAATCGACGAAACGACTCGTTGAAGGTCTCACCAGCCTAGAGGATGAGATTACGCAGGCACAGGCAGCTTGGCCGTGGCCGGAGTCGTCTCCGCTCGAAGAAATCCGATCGTTGGTGGCGCTCGGGCGTCGGCTGCTCAAGCCTTTGCCTGAATCGCCACAGGAAGCTTGGGCCGCACTACGTGCCTATAGGGCTGCGATCCGCGATCACACCTACGATGCGGCTATGTGGCGCGTACAGTTGCGGGTAGAGAATCTGGCGCGAGGCTTCGCTCCCAGAGATCCGGAGTCCGTACGTTTGGACTGGGGTCCATGCCGCGACTTCCTCTGTCTGGAAGTCCTTCCCAATCTGGAGCAACTCCGTCCTATCCTGCTGGCGCGACGGCCGCTTCGTGGATTCAGCAACGATGACCTGCTGACTTGGACCCGCGTGGTCGATGGCGAAGGACCCCTCCTTCTTGACGATATCACCAGGAGACTGGAAGGGGCGTTTGCCGTCGGAAATAGGGAAGTTCTAAAACAGGCTGGTCTATCTGGCCTCCAGGCCGATCTTCGCTGGTGGAACCAATTCTTTCTGGCCGCCAATGTCTCTGACGAAAACCAACCACGCAGCGCTTTTCTTGCGGAGCTTGTCGGGCAATGCCCGGCGTACCTGCTGCGAATCATTAGCGAGGTTTTCGATGGCAGCGACTCGAAGGTAGAAGCTCGGAACATTACCGACGATGAGGCTCTGCGTGTATTCTGCGATACAACACTGCTGCGAGATGCGCTGTCACATGTACGAATGAATGCCGAAGATCGTCATCGGCAGAGTGGTGTTGATCAAGAGTTTCTTATAGTACTTGAACGGCGTGAGCCGCGCCATGTGGTTGTAACTGTCCTCAATACGGGCAGCGTTGCGACGGCAGCTGGCGGCCGTCGCGGTCTGAAGCACACCAGTGCGGAGCTACGTCGCTTTGGCGCAACACTTGAGCGGTTTAATGACTTCGAGGCGCCGTGGACGTACGGAATCTCTATCTGTCTTGAGCGTTGGAGTCAGGTGTAAATGAGAAACTTGCGCGGCCTGCTCGTTGACAACGAACCCGGCAACAACCAAGTGATCGAGGAGTCGCTAGATTTGGCCTTTGGCGTGTTCGGCTGGAAGGTTGAGTGGTCACCTCATGTTAGTGCCGCCAGTGCGCGGAGGTGTGTGCGCGAAAGCGAGCCATTTGACTTTGCGATAATTGATCTCTATCTCGCTGCAAGTGAGCCTAATGGCCTGTCCATCGTGCCTGACGTTCACGACAAGCAGCCCGATACTTTTGTGCTAGTTGTCACTGCGTTTCCCGAGCTGGATTACAATTTTCGAGATCGCGCCCGTAAATCCGGCGCAGTAGCAGCTATTGTTCGTAACGACCTTTTGGCCGAATCTACGGACTGGAGCTTCCCGGCACTGGCGAGCAAGATCCGGGAGCATTTAGTATCTCGCGGCCTGATTACTCTTGGACATTTTTCGTATGATCAGGAAGACTCGCAGATTGTGTCTATGCTGGAACGTTTGGGTGGACAGGAAGGAAGTGAAGACCAGCGCGCAAGGCGCGGAGGGCGAATCTTGCACAATCTGGCGATGCGATGCCTTCAGAGATCGCGCATTGATGAGGGCGATTTTCGGTTGAGCTATCTTACGCCTGGCAGGTCAGGGGCGCAGGTCTGCCGTGTCGACCTATCTATGGTTGGTGAGCCGACGGAATCGTTTGTCTTGAAGTTCGGGCTCGATAGAGATGCGCTGGAGTGCGAGTACCGGAAGAACGTCGAAGCATCGAGAATCTTGACGCCGCAAGCGCTGGTGACCGCTACCGGAGTTCGTTTGGACGCGTCGGGGTACAGCGCCATTGCGGCTAGAGTCGCAGAGGACGCTGATACTCTCGCGAGATGGCTGCAGTCAGCGGAGCGGGCGGCGGCTCGTGATGTGGCGGATATTCTATTTGGTGAGCATCTGCGAAGCCTGTTCCGTCCGGAACTGCGCTCGCGTTGCATTTTGAGAGAGTGGATCCAGCCTTCGGTTCAGGAATGCGGGCGTACCCGTTTGACTCTCGATGCTTATCGCGAGGCGATCGGACATCGTGAAGCGGGGAACTTCGTGCAAGCGGAGCGCTTGCTTTCGGAGCTTGTGATGTATATTGAGGAGCGTCGCCTACCGGTGAAGCATCCGGAGCGTCTGGAGAATGAGGCAATATTCGTGAAGTCGTTTGGGGATTTGCACTCGTCGAATGTGCTTGTGCAAACGGGTGTTCACGCCCGACCAGTGCTTATCGATGCGTCACTGTTTGGCGCGGGTCATTGGGCGACTGATAGTTCGCGACTGCTTGTTGATCTCACACTGCGAGTGAGGGATCGTGGAGTTCCAGCCATGCTTTGGGGCGGGGTGAAGTCGTCTGCTCGCGCGAGCCGTGCGCTATGCCCTTATTACCCGGGGCAGTACCCGGACTCACATACGGCGGTGGATGCTTTCGTGTTGCGTATTATAGACAAACTGCCTTTGTTTCTTTACCTTGAGGAACTTCAGTTGGTAAAGGATCAATGGCACTGGCAGTGGCATGTTGCGCTGGCTCGGGAATTCTTGAGACAGTCTACACTTCGGGATATGACGCCTCCGCGGGCGGTGCTAGCTCTGGTTTCGGCGGCGACTCATCTTCGCTATGGCATTGAGCTTCTTGATGGCTTGAAATACAGATAGAGTGGTCTGGGGCGTGCGCACCCGTGGTGTACGAGATCAGCCGGGCTTCGTACGGCGGGCGTGGCGGCAATACGGACTCAAACAGGGGACCTGCCACTCGGCGAGGTGATCTGGCGGAGGTTGGCGCCGAAATTGTCTTCGACCCGGGCCGACCATGGAGGCAGACATATCGAAACGGCGGCAGTAGCACGAATGATGGGCCGCATCATTTGGGTCGAGGCAGCTGAGGCGTCGCCGCTTCAAGGAAGAACCTAGCTCCCGTCGAGGGGGACGGCGGCGTTAAGCACATCGAGGGCCGAACTCTGTCGGCAGGCGTCCGCCCGGTCGAAGGGCCCGGCCCAGTGCAACCCGAATTGATTCTTGCCATTCCTGCCGTTCTCCCAGATGGAGCGGGCGTTTCTGAGGATGAACGCGCTGTAGGCGGGCTCGCGGCTTTGCAGGTAGAAATCGTAGAGGTTGCGGACGAATATGCCTTTGAACTGGGGGCGGTCCCCGTCTTTGCGTGCGGTGGCGAGTTCATCTGGCTCAATCAGGATTCCCTGGGTGCTCGCCGACAGCGGGCTGGTCAACTCGCTAAGCGCGGCATCGGCGATCACTTGCCCCTGCTCCAGGTAGGCGTTCTGACCGGTGATCTCATGCAGGGCGGCAAGTCCGCCGAGGATCACGCCCTGGTTGTAGGTCCAGGTGATGCCGCCGTTATTTCCGCAGGCCGGTGTGAGCCCGTCATTGACCAGGCCGCTGGCACCTATGAGACCTCTGGCGCGGAACCACTCCCACTCCCGCAGTGCCCAGTCCAGGTAGTTCACGTGGTCGCCCGGCGCGCGCTGATGCAGGCGAGCCGCGAGCGTCAGGAACAACTCATTCGTGATCGCGTTCTTGTAGTTCCTGTCCTTGTTCCACCAGACGCCGCCGCCGCACGTGTCGTCCCAGCCAGTCTGGAGGTTGGCGAAGATCGTCCGGGCTGCGTCGAGATAACGGTTGTCGCCGGTCAGGTCGTACGCTGCGACCCAGGCCAGCCCCCACCACCCGTTGTCGTCGTAATAGCTGAGGATGAAATCAGCATGCCGCCGCCGGGCGGCTTTGAACGTCGTCTCGACGACTCCAGCGTAGGTACAGTCCCCGGTCCGCTGCGTGTAGTCGATCACTGCCGTCAGGGCGTTAGCAGCGTTCCACCAGCCTGTGGACCTCCAGCGGCCGGTCCGCGGGCGGTACCACCGCTGCAGCGCGGCGATCCCGGCTGCCGCCCAGGCACGGTAGTCGGGCTCCGCCATGCAGGTCCTCCCGCGACGATGCCTGCCTCAGGCAGGGTCTTCCGCGACCGTCATCCGGACGCCAGGCACACCGAGCCTGGCTCGACGGACGTGCACCAGGTTAAGTCAATCTCTGGTGTTCCCATCAAGAGGCGCGCTTCGCTAACCGAGGAGATCGCGGCACTAGCTGGCCGACCAGTGAGCGGGTCGCGGCCACGGTCGCCTCGCTGACGTGGTCAATGACCTGACGCCGCACAGTGATCAATGCCTTCGTAGCATCAGTGTGGCGGGATGAATGCCGTCATCGGCGGCTTGGCGGGCCAGGGCTGCTCAGCTGGTCTGCGTTTGTCGCGGCGCGCCCGAAGGTAGCTGCCCATCGCCACCGTGGTCGCGGCAGCCGCCGCACGGGCTAGGCCTGCGGCCAGGGTCGTGCGGTCGCCATGGAGATAGGGCATGGAAACCACGACCACCGTCGTCGCGGCGGCGCCAAGGGCAACAGCCCGGCGGCTGCCGACCATCGCCAGCGTCAGCAGCGCCAGCAGAACCGGAAGCCCCGTGACCGTCTCGAGGTCCACCAGCAGGTACACGGCAAGGATGCTCGCCAGTGCCCCGGCTGGCTTTCGGTGGCGCAGCAGAAGTGCGGTCACGTTCTCGGCAAGCGCCAGGATCTGAAACAGCGTGTGCGCCTGCCCTCGCCCCGACGGGGCACGGAAGACAATCCGTGCCAGCCCGGCGACCGCGACGAGCGCGACGGGCGTAAGGTACAGCACCCGATCCCGGGCTTCCTGGCTAAACCTGCGCATTGGGGGTCCTCTCCGTGACGGCTTCTGGCTGATTTGTCGGCGTCGACCCAGTGCCGGGTCATCGCCGCCGGCGACGCGCTGCTCGCCCCCGCGATCACCCGGCGGCTCATCGCCGAATTCGCCCGCCGCCCCCACCCCGGCCAGAGCCCGGCCGCCACGCTGGAAGGTGTCACCGACCGCGAACGCGAAGTGCTCACCTTGATCGGCCGCGGCCTGTCCAACCCCGAGCTAGCTCAGGCGCTGCACATCACCATGGCCACCACCAAAACCCACGTCAGCCGGTTGCTAGCCAAGCTCGGCGCCCGCGACCGCGCACAACTGGTCATCGCCGCCTACGAGACCGGCCTCATCCAGCCAGGCTGACCGGCCAGCTCAACCACCGGCAGGGTGCGGAGGCAGCCGCGCTCCGAGGCGGCCGGGCGGCCCAGCGAGCAGGTACTACCTGCTGCTCAGCAGGGCCGTGCTAGCCGCCGGGCGGTCTCTTGCTTGTGACCACGGTCGCGATCTGTCTTCGACGTCTCAGGCAAGCCGCAAGCGGGCCGGGTGACCCGACTTGGCTCAATTAGTGCGCACCGGGATGGCGGCTGATGCCTCGCTGGGGATTGGCAGCTGTGCGGAAGATGCCAGCAGTGCGGTGATCAGGACAGGTTAGAAGGTGATCAGGAAGCGGGCTTGATTGCGGGGACGATGGCCCAGACCGGGCGGTGATTGACGGCACCCAGGCGAAGAACTGATCCCCTTCGCTGCGCTCTATCTCGCGCAGGAAGCGATCACGGACATGATCTCGGCGCTGCGGTCGTGGCCGACATCGTGGTCTGACGAGTCGCTGACGTGCAGGGTAGCGTCCGGCAGTTCGCGCGCGAGGCGGCGCGCGATGGCGATCGGCGCGTTCGTGTCACGGGCACCGTGCCACAGGTGCACCGGCGTTTTGATCTCGCTGAGCGGGAAAGGCCACGGGGGCCTGCTCAGGGCGAGTTCCTGCACCGCGCCACGCGTCCCCTGGCGGAGCGCGTCAGCGACGGCCTCGAATTCGATCCGCAGGCCGGCATGCCTGGCCTCCGGCGTGGCGGCCATCTCGCGGCGCAGGGAACGCTCCCGCCGTGCCGGGCTGGCCAGCGACCACCTCATCACCGTGAGCGGGACCGCGTTCAGCGCCGGCGCGTTCCGGGCGAGCCAGCCATAGAACCGGATCCTCGCCTGCTGGCCCGCTCGCTCGGCCGGGCCCATCGGCCCGCCCGCCCCCGCAATGAGGGCGGCAACGCTCACCCTGCCGCCGAGCCGGAGGGCAGCGGCCAGCGTGTACGGGCCACCGCCGGACTCGCCCGCCAGCGCGAACCGGTCCAGGCCGAGATGACCAGCCAGCGCGGCGAGGTCATCTCCCCAGCTGGTCAGGCTGCGCTTCGGCTGGTAATCGGAGCCGCCGTAGCCGGGCTTGTCCGGCGAGATCCAGCGCAGGCCGGCCGCCCGGGCCGCCTCGTCATAGCTGCCTCCGCCCAGGCCCGACACCGGCGTCCCCGCCGTGTAGATAACCGGTGACCCGCCCGGGTCACCGAACTCATGCCAGCTCAGCCGTCTTCCGTCAGGAAGGGTCATCACACCAGATGTCATCCATTCATCATGACGCTGGCCGGAGTCACCCCGCCATACACCGAACCCACAGCACACATACCGAACCGTCCCGCCAACCGTCCGCAGGTACGTGGACGCGGACCGTGTCTACGGCCCGTTTAGTGCGCCCTACGTTTCGCTCATCGCGAGCCCAGAACCCGCAGGTCAGCGCAATTAGCCCGCCGAAAGTTCATGATCGTGAGCCAAGTCTGGTCTCAGGCAAGCCGCAAGCGGGCCGGGTGGCTGGCAGCGGGGCATTGGCGGATCGGTGGTCACCTGCCGGGTCCTTCGCCTCGCTGGGCTTGATCCGGGGTTTCATGCCGAATAGCAGCCGGGTGACGCGGAACCGCCGGACCAGTACCTCGTACAGGCCGAGGGTCACGGCGAAGGACACGATGACCAGCGCGGCGTACTTCCCGGCGATCGGCGCTTGCCAGCGGACGATGAGCCAGCCAGCCGCCACGATGACCGGCTCGTGCAGCAGGTAGAAGGGCAGCACCGCTTCGTTCGCGTACCGGGCGGCGCGCCGCCACCCCGCCCCGGGCACCGCCACGGGCGGTACGGGCGTGACCAGGGGCCGGCTGCCCCGCCGCGCGGCCAGGGACCCGGCGAACCCCATGATCGCTGCGATCCACGCCCAGCCGGCCAGGCCCTGCAGCGCACCCCAGCCCGGCGGGACGCCGGCGCTGAGACTGGCGCCCGATCCGCTCAGGGCACCCGCCCACGCCATCAACACCGCGGTCGCCACGCAGGCAACAGCCACAGCCGGGCGGCGGGAACGCCGCAGTGCAGCCTCCAGCCGCGGGTCGGAGGCGATCAGGAACCCGTACAGGAACGGGAACACATATGCCAGGCGCTCCCAGCCACCGGTGTTGACATCCGGGCCGAACACCGCCTCGACAACCATCATGGGGACCGCGGCTGCCAACACCGCGACGGCACCATGGTGCTCGGCGAACCCGGCCAGCCGGCCGGTGAGCAGCCTTCCCCGCGGGCCTCGCAGGTAGGCAAGCAGCGGCAGCAGCGTGATCGAGAAGAACAGCAGGACGTACAGGAACCACAGGTGCGCCGGATCGAAGGTGGCGCCGCCCGATCTCCACGACCCGTACGGCAGCAGCTCCCGGGCGAGGGCGGGAACGTTCACGAAGCTGAGCCAAAAACGCCAGTACGACTCGTCGAAGGCAGGCTGGCCGAGCCTTTCGATATAGAACATGGGGGGCACCAGCACCGCCAGGCCGACCACGAACGGGACCGCCAGCCGGGCCAGCCGCTCCCGGGCGAACGCTGCCGCCGGGCGAGTGCGCATCGCATACCGTGCACCCATCCCTGAGACCAGGAACAGCAGCGGCATCCCCCACAACGACCCCCACAGCAGGAAGACAGTGAACCCGGCGCTGGGCCGCGGGTCCGTCACGAACCAGGAAGCGCCGGTGGCGAACACGACGGCGGAGTGGAAGACCACCAGCCCGGCCACCACGAACGCCCGCATGACGTCGAACTCTGGCCGCCGGCCGGCGAGGAGGACGGACAACGGCCGCCCAGGCACCGGGCGCGCGGCGGCCGGTGCCCGCACGGGGCCGCGCCGCTCGTCGCGGTCGGCGGGAGGCGCTGCATCGGCGGCGAAGCCGAACCCGTCGCCGGTCCAGGCGGCACCGTGGCGTTTGGGCGGCTCATGAACTTCGACCACTGCTGTTGCTCCCTCTGGTGCTGGATGGCATCCAGAGTGCCGGAGCTGGCCGTGAATCTCGTCGGGCCACGGTCCTGACTTTGGCGTCCAACCAAAGGCGGACAAACAGCCACCCACAGGCGCGCCATCGGTCTGCAGGATGAAGCAGCACATCCATCCCGCGACCGATGCGCATTTTCCCGCCAGTCGCTGTCACGGCGTGACTGAATCATCGCGGACGGTACGAGCGGCGGGTGGAGCGGCTTCGTGGTGGCAGCAAGAAAAGACACCTATCGCCTCGTCTTCGACGCCGCACCGCCGGACTCTCAACTACGAGTGTTATCGTATGATCGGCTAATTCGGTGAGCATGTGAAGCTGCTTCCACTTCATGGCAGCGTAACTGTCGTTTCTCAAGTCTCTTCATATTCCACGAATTGACAACTGTCCGAATTAATTGTGGCTCGTGGCCAATCTCACCAAGCAGGTCCGGCACGCCAGGGTCCCATCGAAAATCCGAATGGCTATTACCATTGAGCTCCACATCACCGGCTGAGGCGTCAACGAGAAAGTTCAACTGAAGATTATTGAGTTCGACAGTACCGCGCTTGCTAGTGAAGGTCGAGTAGCCAATGAGATCAATAACCTCACCGCGCAGCCCGGCCTCTTCTAGGAGTTCTCGAAGGCATGCTTCGCTTGGATCCTCACCACGCTGCACCTGGCCAGCTGGTATTCCCCAGACATTGGGCAAGAACGACTCGCGACCGCTTCGCCTCAGGAGCAGGAAGTTCCCGTCGTACACAGTGGCCGCACCTGCAATTATGTTGGGACTCCCACTCCCCGTTCCGATTCATGCTGCTGCTCCGGTCGTAGTTAGGGCTCCTGAGAATGGTGCTATGAATGTTCGATACTTCGTTCGCTGTTCTTCAAGCTCCGCGGGCCCGACGTCAACGAATCCGAGCGAAGACACAAAGCTGCACAGCTCCGCGTCCGCAAGCTGATTTTTAATTTCCATTCTGATCAATTCAGAATACTCTCTGTTTGCCAAGACTGTGTATAGGGCGTGCCTCCAGCCTATGGCTTCGCCGTGCCGCCGGTTTGGCGTTCTTCCGGCTCGTCCCGCTCGTCCTGGTCCATCTTGTAGCGGAGAGCGCCGAGATCACGCCCGCCGACGACGCGGATGTAGTCGCCGCTAGTTTCGCGCTGCACGGCTACCCATTCGGTGCCCCGCTCGACCCGCTCGATCTCCCAGCGCTCCCCGTACTCGCGGAACAGCTTGGCCAGGCTGGCGTCACCGGGCATGATCGGGGTCTTCCTGGCTGGCGAGCGCCGTGCGCAGTTCCGCTAAATCGGCCGTGATGACGGTGTGGAGGCCGGGATGCAGCCCGTTCTTCCGTTCCGCGATCCAGCGGGCACCGTGACGGCCGATCATCTGGCAGCGGAACCGGAATGCCGGGTAGGCCGCCGTGAGCCGGTCAAGCTCGTCTGAGGCGGCCAGGGAGCCGGGTGTGATCTGCCCGGGTGCGCCGGGGCACGCCCGTGCGCCATGATCTGTCATAGCCGGACTCGCTTCCGGTCAGGGTCCGGTCTTGGTGTGCATGCACCGGCCGGACCCGCTTGGGCTTCCACCGTGAACCCTACGACTACATACACATGCGTGTCTATGCGCATGCATGGGTAAGCTCAGCGTCACCATGTCCTGCCTGGCCGAGCACTATCAAGCCGTGAGCATCGACCATGAGGGCGACGTACCGGTCTACGTCCAGCTCGCGGACATCCTGCGTGCGCGGATCATGTCGGGCGAGCTGGCGGCGCGGCGGCCGGTACCCTCCAAGCGGACGCTCATGCAGGAGTACGGCGTGGCGGGCGGCACGATCGACAAGGCCATCGGCATCCTGCGCCGCGAGGGCTTGGTGCGTACCGTCACCGGCCGGGGAATCTACGTCGTGCCCGAGGATCAGCGGCCCCGGTCATGATCTCGCCGGGTTTCGCCAATCGTTTCGCCAAGCCCTCCTAGGGGATCTTCGGCACTAATGAATCGACTTCCCGGTCATTGGCCCGACGCTGGCGGCGGCTGATTCCGGGCGGCAGCCGGCGAGCAGGTCGAGCGCTTGCAGCGCGCACCACCACTCAGCGAGGTGCTGGATCCGGCTGAAACCTCGGCCGGTCAGTTCCTCGACCTTGCGCAGCCGGTAGCCAAGCGTCTGCTTGTGCACGTGCAGCTCGGCGGCTGCCCGCTGCCAGGACCCGTCCGCGCGGATCAGCGCGCGGACCGTTTCTACGTACTGTGTCGCGTGCATCCGGTCATAGGCCACCAGCCCGCCGAGGATCCGGTCGGCCAGCATGTCCGCTTCAGCGGGAGTGCGCGGCAGCAGCAGACCCGCGCCATCCCCGTAACGAACCAGCGGGACCTGGTCGGCTTCCGCGATGCCCAGTGCCCAGATCGCTTCCTGCGCGGCGTCCGGCATGCGGACGGCCGATCCGACGACGTCGCTGAGACCGGCGGTGCAGCCTAGCTCGGCTAGCTGGGGGAGCAGCAGGCTAGTGATCGCCGTCTCGGGCAGGACGACATGCAGCAGGTCATCGCGGCGGACCAGCAGGCTGGTCAGGTGAGCCCGGGAGAATTCCCGGTGCAGGGCGTCATCGACGGCGGCGTGCCCTGGCCTCAGCACGGCGAGAACGCTTACGGCTAGGTCGAGTCCGCCCGGGCTCGGGTCGGCGAACTTCGGGTGTCGGGTCGGGCGCGCATCCAGCAGTTGCTCCAGCAGCTCGCCGCCCTCGCGGCGCTTTCGCTGGCGACGCGAGACGATCTGCGCCAGCTGCACCGCACCGGCGATTGCCACGTGCTCGAGCATCGCCGCACTCGGCAGCCGCGTGCCCATTGGCTCGACCACCAGGGCCGTCATCGACTCGCCAGGCACGGCCACCGCGAGCGCGCAGACCTCGCTGTCGGGCCTGCCGTCCCGGCTGAGCCTGAGCAGGCCGGGAATGGCGTGCCCGTGCTCGGCCACGCTGCGCGCGAGGACCTGCCCGAGCGGAACGAAGGTTTCGTCCTCGAAGACCGATGCCCCGGTCTCGGCATCCACCAGATGCAGCCGCAGGCCGAGCTGACGGCCCAGCGCATCAAAGGTGGCAGGTCCCAGGTCTCCGGCTGCCAGCGCCAGCCGGAGCAGGTCGTAGAACTGCGCGACAGCACCGAGCTGGTTGGACTGGTCCGGGTCGCTGCCCTCGGCCACCGTCCGGACGATGTCGCTGAACCGGACCGAGTACGGGACAGTGAGCAGCGGCAAGTCCAGCCCGCAGGACCGCTCGGCCAGCTCACGGGACACCGGTGGCCCGCCGGTGCCAAGACCGATCACCAGGCCGCTGGCATCGATCCGGGCGAGCCGTTCAACGAAATGAACTTGGGCAGCTGGCTCGGCGCCGATTCCGGTGCCGTTGGTGAGCAGCAGCTCGCCAGGTCCTAGCCAGTCCCACGGAGCGGGCAGGTCGGACGCATGGGCCCAGATGATCTCGCGATCCAGGCCGGATGACCCGCCGACCAGAGTGAGCTGCAGCCGCGGCCGGTCCAGGAGGCTGCGCACGGTCATTGTCATGTCAGCCACCTCCGGTGATCATTGTCACGCGTCGGTCGTACTAGACCTGATCTTGTCATACCACGGTATGAAGCGCCGTCAGAAATCTGCGCCGCAGTCGGATGGCCAACTCCGCCAGCAGGACCGATGCTTGCCCGCATGGACACCGACGGGCAAGGCCGGTGAACGCGGACGCCGCTGCCGGGGCGAGCCAGGACCTGGTCAGCACGGCGACGCCGCCTGGTCCGGTGGCCTGGCCGGAGGGCTACACGGCGGCCGCGTGCCTCACCTTCGATCTGGACGCGGAGGCCGCGGTGCTGACCGTGGACATCTCCTCCGTGTACCGGATGAGCCCGATGAGCCACCAGGCTTACGGGCCGCTAGTCGGCGTGCCGCGGATCCTGGACCTGCTGGCACGGCATGGTCTGCGGGCCACGTTCTTCGTGCCGGGCTACTCCGCGCACCGGTATCCCGCGGTCGTGCGGTCGATCGCCGAGGCCGGCCACGAGATCGCCCACCATAGCTACTTCCACGAGAACACCGCCGGAATGGATGCCCGCACCGAGGCCGCCATGATCGACCTCGGCCTGCAGGCGCTGTCGGACGTGGCCGGTGTCCGGCCGGTCGGTTATCGCGCGCCGATGTGGGAGCTGACCTACAACACGCCGCGGCTGCTGGCCGACCGCGGCTTCCTGTACGACTCGAGCCTGATGGACTCCGACCACCCGTACCGGCTCGCGGTCGACGGCTCGGCGAACGCGCCGAGCCTGGTGGAGGTCCCGGTCTGGTGGGGGCTGGACGACTGGGAGCAGTACGCGTTCCTGCCTGACCTGATCGGCTCGGGTGTGATCGAGAGCCCGGCCAAGGCACTGGAGATGTGGTCGCTCGAGCTGGCCGCCATGCACCGGATCGGCGCCGCGTTCGTGCTCACCTGTCACCCGTTCCTGTCCGGCCGTCCCGCCCGCGCCTACGCGCTTGAGCAGCTGATCGAGCGGATGGCCGCGTTGCCCGACCTGTGGGTGACGACGGTCGGCGACGTCGCGCGGCACGTCGCCGGCCTGGACCTGACCCCACGCACCTGCCCGCAACCGATTCTGCCCGAGGCGGCCTACTGGGTCGCGCGGCCCGGCACGTGACCACGCGAGAAAAGAGACGCACATGGCGCACACGGCACCGCAGACCACCGAGCAGGTTGACCTGTCGCAGACCCCGGTACGGGACTTCACGCTCCGCAGCGCCTTCGCGCTCGCTTTCTCCGACGTGTCACCCATCGTCGGCATCTACTCGGTCTTCGCGATCGGCCTGGTGGCAGCGGGGCCGGCCTTCTTCTGGGCCTTCCCAGTCGTGCTGATCGGCCAGCTCGCCGTGACCGGTGTCTTCGGCGATCTGGTGTCGCGCTGGCCGTTCCAGGGCAGCGTGTACGCCTGGTCACGCGCGCTGTTCGGCGCCCGGTACGGCTGGTTCGCCAACTAGGCGTACAGCTGGGGGCTGACCATCACGCTCGCGTCGGTCGCGCTCGCCGCGGCCCAGTTCCTGGCCCCAGCCATGGGCCTGAACACGCTCAGCGAGACCCAGACCAGCCTGCTGGCGCTGGGCATCCTGATCTTCGGATCGTTCGCCAACATGATCGGCAGCAAGTTCCTGCGCGGTCTGCTGTACGTCTCGATGACGGCCGAGCTGATCGCCTCGCTGGGCATCGGCGCGACGATGCTGTTCTTCCACCGCGTGCACTCGTTCTCGATCCTGTTCAGTGGCGCGGGGACCGGGCACGGAGCCGGCTGGCTGGTCACGCCGTTCCTCGGCGTGGTGGCGTTCACCGGGTTCTCGTTCGTCGGATTCGAGTCAGCCGGCTCGATCGCCGAGGAGGTCAAGGGCGCGCGGCACGTGCTGCCGAAGGCCATCACGCTGTCGCTGTTCGCGGCCGGCTTGCTGGTGATGTTCGCGGCGCTTGGTCTGGTGCTCTCCATACCCGACCTGGGCGCGGTGCTGGTCGGCAAGGACACCAATCCGATCGCCACGACGCTGGAGACGCACCTCGGCTCCGGAATGGGCCGGGTGCTGCTGGTGATGCTGACCGTCGGCTTCACCGCCAGCATGATCGCCGTTCAGGCTGCCGTGTCCAGGGCCATCTGGGCGAGCGCGCGGGCGCGCGAGCTGCCGGTCTCCGGGTTGCTCGGCCGGCTCACCGGAGCGGAGCGGCTGCCCCGGCACGTGATCGGCCTCACCTGCGTGATCGCGGGGATCGTGCTCTTCATCCACAACCCGAAGGCGTACACGCTGCTGATCAGCGCTTCGACGGCCGGGTTCTTCATCTCGTACGCGATGCCGGTCGTGGCCGGCGCGATCACCAGGCTGCGCGGAGGCTGGACCCCTGGGCCAGTGTCGATGGGCCGGATCGCCGCCCCGGTCACTTACATGGCCGCCATCTGGATGGTCGCCGAGACCATCAACATCGCCTGGCCGCGCAACTCCTACGCCGGCGTGTGGTACCTGAACTGGGGCATCGTGATCATGGCCGTCGTCCTCGGCGTGATCGGTGCCGTGGTATCGACCTACGTGTTCCGGCCAGGCGGGCAAGCTTCCAGGGCACACTTCGCGCCCGTGGCGACCGATCCCGAGGGGGAGTGAGCACGTCGGACGGCCGGGTCGTCCTGGTCACGGGGGCCGCCAGCGGCATCGGAGCGGCCACGGCCGCGCTCTTCCGGCAGCGCGGCTGGCGCACGGCGGGAATCGACCTGCGGCCGTCGGATACCGATCTGTCCCAGGCCTGCGATGTCACCGACCGGTCCGGCCTGCATTCGGCCGTGGACGCGGTGATCGGCCGGTTCGGCCGGGTGGACGCGGCGGTGCTCGCGGCGGGCTATTACGAGGAAGGCATCGACGTCTGCGAGATCGCCAAGGCGCAATGGGACAAGATGCTCGGCGTCATCCTCGGCGGCACGGTGAATACCTGCGCGGCCCTGCTCCCGCACCTGATCGAGCGCGACGCGGGGAGCGTCATCGCGATCTCCTCCGAGCTGGCCCTGGCTGGCAGCGCCACCGACCTGCACTATGTCGCTGCCAAAGGCGCCGTGCTCGGGCTGATCAAGTCGCTGGCCGCTGAGCTGGCGGCCACCGGCGTGCGGCTAAATATCGTCGCTCCAGGTCCGACCGACACTCCGCTGCTCGCCGCCGACTCACTCTGGCGCAAGGCCGACTACCTCGCGACCCTTCCGCTTGGCCGGCTGGTCCGGCCGCAGGAGATAGCCGCCGCGGCTTACTACCTCGTCACCGAGGGCGTCATGTACTGCGGCGAAGTGCTGTCACCGAACGCAGGGGCGGTGATCTGACCGTGCCGGATCCGGCTGGCCGGAAACCAGTGGCCCTGGTCACCGGGGCCGCGCAGGGCCTGGGGCACGCCACTGCGCTGCGACTGGCCGCTGACGGCTTCGTCGTGGCGGTGAACGACATCGCCGACGATGGACGGCTGACTGACCTGGCCGGGAGGGTCGGCGGTCTCGCGGTGCCCGGTGACATCGCCGATCCGGACCTGGTCACGGCAATGATCGCCACCGTGCATGAGCGGCTCGGCGGCGTCGACGTTCTGGTCGGCAACGCGGCGGCGATGGAAATGGGGTCATTTCTCGGCCAGGATCCGGCAATCTGGTGGCGGCAGATCGAGGTGAACTTGTCCGGGCACTTCAGGCTGGTCCAGGCGGCGGTGCCGCTGATGCGGGCGGCTGGCGGCGGCCGGATCGTGCTGATCGCATCGGAATGGGGCGTGAGCGGGCACGCGAACGCGACCGCTTACGCGGCATCCAAGGCGGCCCTGATCGCGCTCGCCAAGGGCCTCGGCCGCGAGCTCGGTCCGCAGGGCATCCTGACCAACGCGATCGCGCCGTCCTACATCGATACCGAGCAGCTCCGGGTCGACGCCGCCGACGCCGGCATCTCTCTGGACGAGATGCGCCAGCGGTACTGCGAGCTCGTTCCCATCGGCCGGCTGGCCACCGTCGAGGACATCGCCGGGGTTGTCTCCTTCCTGGCCGGACCTGGCGGCAGCGCGGTGGTCGGCCAGGTGCTGCAGCCCAACGGCGGCGTGGTGCGGACCCGAGCCTGAACGGAGCCGAGCCTGAACGGACCTGAGCCTGAACGGACCTGAGCCTGAACGGACCTGAGCCTGAACGGACCCGAGGCTGAACCCAGCGATGCTATCCCGGAGAGGAATGACGGTGCCCGACTCAAGACCCGGACCCGTGCAACCGGTCGACGGACGGCTGGTCCCGCGCTTCGCCGGCGCGGCGACCTTCGCCCGGCTGCCCGAGATCGACCGGGTCAGCGACTACAACGTGGCCGTGCTCGGCATCCCGTTCGACAACGGGACGTCCTACCGGCCAGGGGCACGGTTCGGGCCGATGGCGGTCCGCCAGGCATCTCGGCACCTGCGGCCCGGCTATCACGTGGAACTCGGGGTCGCGCCGTTCCAGGCCGTCCAGGTCGCCGATGCCGGCGACGTCCCGGTGACCCCGTTCGACATCGGCGCGGCCATGACGCAGATCCGCAGCCACGCCGTAGAAGTCGGTGCCGGCGGGCGCAAGATCATGGCGATCGGCGGCGACCACACGATCGCGCTGCCGATGCTCCGCGCCGTAGCCGCCCAGCACGGCCCGGTCGCGCTGGTGCACTTCGACGCGCACCTGGACACCTGGGACACCTACTTCGACGCGCCGACCACGCACGGCACGGTGTTCCGCCGGGCGTTCGAGGAGGAGCTGCTGGTCCGGGACCACTCCATTCACGTCGGCATCCGCGGCCCGCTGTACGGCGAGGCCGACCTGGCTGATGACCGGCGGTTCGGCTTCCGCACCATCCGGACCAGCGACATCGACGACCTCGGCGTGCCCGGCACGATCGACGCCGTGCTTGACCGGGTAGGCGATCTGCCGGTCTACCTCTCGGTCGACATCGATGTGCTCGACCCGTCCATCGCGCCGGGCACGGGCACTCCCGAGGCAGGCGGGCTGACCAGCCGGGAGCTGCTCCGGGTTCTCCGCGGCCTGACCAACATGCAGTTGGTCGGCGCTGACGTGGTCGAGGTCGCGCCCGCCTACGACCATGCGGAAATCACCACGATCGCGGCAGCCACCGTCGCCTATGACTTGATCACCCTGATGGCCCGTGCGGAACAACAGGGACCCGACCTGAGCGAACGACCAGACCCGAGCTGAGCGGGAGGCAAGCCGATGCCGGAGTCAGGCAAGCTCATCCATCCGGCGCTGCGGCGCCGGGGGTCGGGAATTACCGCGGACGGCGAGTTCTGGATGCCGACCCGTGCGCTTTTCGGCCGCGGGATCGCCACCGCGGTGGCCGAGCATGTTACCGGGCTGGGCGTGACGTCGGTGCTGCTGGTCACCGACCCGGGGGTGCGAGCCGCCGGGCTGGTTACCCCAGTCAGCGACGCGCTCACGGCCAGCGGGATCGAGGTGACGGTCTTCGACCTGGTGCAGCCCAACCCTCGGGACGTCGACTGCCTGGCTGGCGCGGACCTGATCCAGGCCGGGGGACAGCAGGCGCTGGTCGCGGTGGGCGGGGGATCAGCGATCGACACCGCGAAATGCATCGGGCTGCTGATCACCAACGGCGGCCATCCCCGCGACTGGGAGGACTTCGGGGCGCTGCGGAACGATCCGCTGCCCGTCATCGCGATCCCGACCACGGCCGGAACGGGCAGCGAGGTGAGCCCGTCGGCGGTCATCACCGACACCGTACGCAAGAAGAAGATGAACCTATTCGACCTGCGGAACTGCCCGCGAGTGGCGCTGGTCGACCCGGACCTGACCCTGACCTGCCCGCCGGCCGTCACCGCGGCCTCGGGCATGGACGCGCTCTCGCACGCCGTTGACTCGCTGCACTGTCGGCTCGCCACTCCGGCGTCGGACGCGCTGGCGCTAGAGGGCGCGCGGCTGGTCGCGGCCTACCTCCGGCGGGCCTTCAGCGACCCGTCCGACGTCGAGGCCAGATGCGGGATGGCGCAGGGCAGCCTCACCGCCGGGCTGGCCGTCGGGCTCACCGATGTAGCCGGGGCGCACGCACTGGCTGAGGCGATGGGCGGCCTGTACGGGCACCCGCACGGCTACTGCTGCGCGGTCAGCATGCCGCCGATCATGGAGTACAACCTGCCGGTCTGCGCGGATAAGTACGCAAGGCTGGCGGCGGCACTCGGCCGGCCGGCCAGGCGCCGCCGAAGCCGAGCTCGCAGCGGCCGCGATCGAGGCCATCCGGCAGCTCAACCGGGACCTGGATGTGCCGCCGATGAGCGCCCTGATCCGAGCCGAGGACCTTGCGGTCCTGGGCGAGAAGGCGGTGCAGAACACGAGTACGCCGTCCAACCCTAAAGACGCGGACGCGGCGGCCTACCGGACGATGTTCGAGCGCGAGCTGAGCCGGTCATAGGCCTCACCGGGACGCGGCTGGCAGGCTCCGCAGCGCGCCGATGAGCTGCTTGCGGCCAGTTATCCCGAGTTTCTCATCGGCGTGCTGCAGGTGATGGTCGACGGTCCGCACTGAGAGCACGAGCTGATCAGCGATCTCCTGGCTGGTCAGGCCGCGGGTGGCCAGCAACGCCACCGCAAGCTCCCGTGCGGTCAGGGACGCGGCCCGGTCGCGGTCGCCGCGACGAGCCCGGGCGTGCGCTGCAGCAAGTCCTCCATGCCCTCGTAGGACAGCTCCGCGAGCTCCACCCGCCGCAGCCGATCGCCGTGCCACAGCCCCGACAACCTGGTGGGCAGGTCCTCGCCGTCACCCGCGGTGCCAAGCAGAAACACCACGCCGCTGGCGATCAGCTGGCCAAGCACCACCAGGGAGGGCTGGTCAAGTAACGGTATGTCGTCGACGAACAGCACCACGCTCGCGTCAGCAGACCGGGCCTGGATGGCAGCCGCGGCACCGGCGAAGACCGCAGGCGGGTCGAACCGGTCGGCGCCCCGGTCTGGCGGTAGCAGGTGGGCCAGCGCGCCGAGCGGGATTCCCGGCACGGCTCGTGGCCGCGCGGGCAACCGTCCGGCCGGCGGCAGCGGCCGCGGTCAGGCATTCCTGCGCGAACCTGGTCTTGCCGACCCCAGGCGGACCATACACGAGCAGGCCATCGCAGCCGGGATCCCTTGTCCGCGCCGTCACGGTGCGGCAGCCTGAACCCGTTCCAACCGCGACAAGAGCGTTTAGGATGAACGCTCCGCTATGGCGCCGATCAAGGCTCTCATAGACGCGGGCTGGATCGCTGCCCACCAGCACCACGCACGAGCCCGCGTTCGCCAGGACGGGAACTGATTCGACAAGGAGAAGCACTATGACGCTATCCATCGGTGACACTGCCCCGGACTTCCACGCTCAGACGAGTGAGGGGCCGATCGCCTTTCATGAGTGGATGGGGGACTCGTGGACGGTGCTGTTCTCGCACCCCAAGGACTTCACCCCGGTATGCACGACCGAACTCGGCTACATGGCGAAGATCAAGCCGGATTTCGACCGCCGGGGCGTGAAGATCATCGGACTGTCGGTCGATTCCACCAGCGACCATGAGCGGTGGGCGGCTGACATCGAAGAGACCCAGGGTTACGCACCGAACTACCCGATCATCGGGGACGCCGACTTCAACGTCGCGAAGCTCTACGGCATGCTTCCGGCCAGTACTTCCGGCGACCCGAAGGCACGCACGCCCGCCGACAACCAGACGGTGCGGAATGTCTTCGTGATCGGCCCGGACAAGAAGATCAAGCTCATCCTGGTCTACCCGATGACCACCGGGCGCAACTTCGACGAGGTGCTCCGGGTGATCGACTCGCTTCAGCTCACCGCCAAGCACCGGGTGTCCACTCCGGTGAACTGGCAGCCTGGCGAGGATGTCATCATCGCGGGCTCCGTCTCCAACGACGAGGCCAAGGAGATCTTCGGCGGCTGGGCCGAGCCGAAGCCCTACATCCGCATCGTGCCGCAGCCGAGCTGACGCTCCGCTGCCGTACCTCGGCCGGCGATGGCGAGGCGGCGTCGATGAATCGTTCAGTGCTGCCCTGGGTGACTGGGCGCACTCTTCCTGTGGCGATGCCACCATCGACGCCGCTCAGGTTCGCTATCTCTTGCCTTGGGTTCAGCAGTGGCCGGGGATGACGTCGGGAAGGTTACGGACTGCCCGTCTCGCCAGCTGGCGACCATTTCTTCTTCGTCCACCAGCGGCACGAACACTGGCGGGCCAATCGGAATCCGACGCCAGTCGGTGATCCGTCGATTAAGCTCCGCGACGACTTCACGCACCTCCTGCTCAGACTTCAGACCGAGCATCGCCTCGGGGAGCCGTTCGATCTCTTTGCGCAGCTTCAGCGGGGTAGGCAAGAGCTCGTCTGCCGCTACGCCCTCTCTGCGCAGGTAGTCCCGCAGCCAAGCTTGACCTGCGTCTTCTTCTCCCCGGTTCGGCAGAGGCTTGCCCGCACCGGGCAGATTATCGAAGGCGCCCCGGTCCACCGCCGCATTGATCTGCTGGTCGATCCAGGAGGTGAAGCTGATCCCCGGCGGCTTACGCTCGGTCATCCGCTCTGCCATCCACTGGCGCCCGGATTACTACGATGACCTTGGCATCCACTCCGGTCTCCTCGCCGAGCAGTCCAGTTTGCCACTGGTACGCGCGTCAGACGCCGACCGGGAGCGGGAGCGGGTCTCCGGTCGGCTCAGGGCACTTCCAGGAATTGTACGGGCCACAACCTTGGCCATCGGCTGGGCAGTGCCTGGCGAGTCCTGTCACTGCGGGTGGCCGGGTGTCCGGGCACCGGACACGACGGTCAGGAACAGATCCCGCAGCCGGTCGCTGACCCGCTCGCCGGTCAGATCCTCCCTCAGCGCGAGTTCCACGACCCGGGCCGAGGGAAGGTCCAGCCGGGTCCGCAGGGCGAGCCGCAGCGCGGGCGCGGTATTCGCCACTCCCTCGACCGTGCTGCCGATCGAGCGGATCGCGCTCTCGACGGTGGCGCCTGAGCCAAGCAGCCGTCCGAAGCGGCCATTGCGGCCGTGCATGCAGGTGACGTAGAGATCTCCCGCTCCGGCCAGTCCGAGCACGGTCGCAACCCGGCCGCCCTGTGCCTCGACGAGCGCCAGCATGTCCATCATGCCGCGGGCGAACACCGCGGCGCGCGCGTTGGCGAAGGTAGCGACGAGCCCGCTCGCACCGAGCCGGTCGGACAGCCCCTCGGCGAGACCGACGGCGACCGCCACCACGTTCTTGAACGCCGCCGCGGTCTCGGCCCCGGCAACATCGCTGGTGGTGAACACCGCCGTGGTCGGCGAGGCGAGCGCGGCTGCCGCGCACCTCCTGGCCTGCCGGTCATGGGAGGCGCAGAGCAGGCCGGTCGGCGAGCCAGCCAGGATCTCGGCGGCGAGCGCTGGCCCGGCCAGCGAGACTACCGGCACGTTGCCGAGCACCGCCGTGGCCACCTGGCTCGGGGTCTGCAGCGTGTCCTGGTCCCAGCCCTTGGTGGCCAGCACCCAGATCGCGTCGGGCGCGCCGATGCGGGCGGCCTGGGACAGCACCTGCTGCAGCCCGGAGCTGGACACCGCGACGAACACGACCGTGGCGTCCGGCAGCACATCGGCCCACTCCTGCATGGGACAGCAGCGGACGTGATGGTGGAACGGCATTTGCAGCGATGGGTGCGGCAGCCCTCGCCGCCACCTGTCCACGACGTCCTCGTCATGGTCGGTCGCGAGCAGCATGGTGCTGGCGCCGTTACGGGCGCTATGCACGGCCAGGGCAGTTCCCATAGCACCCGCACCGAGCACCGCAACACGGCAATCATCTCCCACTCCATCAGTACTCATCGCCGCAGCGTGCCACGCCAGAGGCCAAAGGACCTGCATCGGCCGCCATTGGGCCGCAGTTCACGCCCCGGTCGCCGTACGGCTCGCGCGATTTCCTTCGGGCGGGAACCAGCCCTGCGGCGATTCAGATCCGGCGCGCCCGATCAGGGCAGGTGCTGGTGGTCAGCTCTGACCGGAGGTCAGTTGGCGTCCCATCAGCTCGATCAGCTTCTCCAGCCCGCGCATCGGCCGCACCATCACCGTGAAGCTGATTAGCTTGTCTTCGCCGTTCCATCGCAGTATGTCGACGCCATGAACGAAGACGCCGTCCAGCTCGGCCTCGAACTCCAGCACCGCGCTGCTGTCGTCATACCACTGGGTGACGTACCGCAACGACGGGCCAAGCACGACCATCGCGCTGGTGAGATAGCGGGCTGTCAGGGTCTTGCCCCGCTGCGGCGTGAACACTGCAGGTGACTGGAACACGACGTCGTCGGCCAGCAGGCGGTCAAGCAGCGCCAGGTCCTGCGACCCGACCACGGCATGCCAAGTGCGCACAGCAGAAGGCTGATCAGACATAAGAGACATAGAAGTACTCAATCTGAGTCGATATGAACCGTAAAGAGCCTACGGCCCGCATCTGCCGTGCGGCACCGCAGGTACACGCTGTGGATTGAACTCGCGCCGGAAGGCCTGGTACGCCGCAGCGCCCAGGCGCAGCGCTTCAGCTATCAGGTGGGCGACGGCTATCGCTCAGGTGACTGCCGATCCAGGATCTTGCCGATTTCGGCCATCTCGCTGTCGCCGAGGGGTCCGTAATCCAGCGCGGCGACGTTCTCCCGAACCTGCTCCACGGTGCGGAAGCCCGGAATCGGGATAGTGGCAGGGCTCCGTGCCCAGATCCACGCCAGCGCCCCCTGCACCGGCGAGCGGCCGCCGCTCGCCAGGATGTCCCGGATCGCGTCGCGCCGAGCCAGCCACTGCGGCACGGGCCGGCCGTCCTTGAAATATTGCATCCAGTCTGGCTCGATGCCGCGCACGTCGTCATCCGGCAGCCGCGAACCAGGTCCGTACTTGTCGCTGATCAGGCCCATGGCTAGGGGGCCGCGATTGAGACTCGCCCAGCCCTGGCGCTCGATGAAGGCCAGCATCTCGGGCGCGTCGTTGAGCACGTTCAGTTCGTGCTGGACCAGCGTGCAGTGCGCTCCCACCGACCATGCGGCGGCACGCTGCGGGTCGTTTGTGCTCCACCCGTACGTCCTGATCTTTCCGGCCTCGACGAGCGATTCCAACTCCTCGACGAGTGGCATGGTGTCGGCCGGCTCGATATCCGCCAGATGGAACTGATAGATATCGATGTAGTCGGTCCCGAGCCGACGCAGCGAAGCCTCGAGCGCGCGGCGCAAGTATTGAGGCGTGATATCGGGGCTCAGCAGCTGCCGCTGCGACTCGTCATAGGTGTTGCCCCACTTACTGGCGATCACCGCCTCGTCTCGCCGGCCGGACAGTGCCCGGCCAAGGACGCGTTCGCTGTGACCGGTTCCGTAGACATCCGCGGTGTCGAAGAGCCTGATCCCGAGATCGAACGCATGCTGGACGGCCCTCGTCGACTCGTCGTCGTCTACTTGCCCCCAGCCCAGCGGTTGAGCCCCGGCCCAGAACGGCCCGCCTATCGCCCAGCAGCCCATGCCCAAGGGGGGAACGGCTATGCCCGAATGACCGAATCCGCGCTCGTCCATCACGATGCGAGTATCCCAGCCGGCCCGGTAGGTGTAAACGGGTTCGTTACCAGAACCGCCGATTTGGGTATGCGCCTGCGGGACAGCGATTTCGCCCGGGCCGATCGCGGCTGCAGATTGGCTCACAATTGGCTCGCGGTAACAGCGGGTGCCATTGTTATTACAGACAGTGCTTTAGGCAGACGCCTGCCGTCGGAGCCGGGCGGGATAGGTGATGCTGTCCTGTCCGTGGCTCACAGCGTGGCGGCCGGGTCCAACCCGGCTTCGCCGAGCTGAGGCGCAGGTCGATCTTCCGATCCGACAGAAATCGGGCTTATACTCGCACATAATGGAAATATCATCGGGTTGTGATGCCGGAAAGCGGAGGTGGCCAGACGTGATCCAGGTACCTACTATCGACCTGGCCGAATGGCAGGCCGCAGACCCCGGGCGGCGTGCCGAAATGTCCGAGGCAATCGATGTCAGCCTGCGGCAGACCGGCATGTTCCTGCTGCGCGGGCATGACGTCCCTGCGGATTTGGCGGCGGGAATGCGAACATGCGGCCGGGCTTTCTTCGGCCTGTCCAGGGAGCAGAAGGCCAGATATGCGGTGCGCGGACGATACGACAATGGCTGGACGGGGCCTGGCCTGCTGGCCGCTGCTGCCATCGAAGGGAACGAAAGCCCGCCTGATCTGCATGAGGCTTTCCACATGGGGCCCATTCACCGCACCGGAGACGCCGAATTTGATGCGCTGTACTATCCGGAGAACCGCTGGCCGACAGAGATTCCCGAGCTGCAGGTCGTCGCGACGCGTTACACCGATCATATGGTACGGGTCTCGCTCCAGATGCTCACCATGCTCGCCACCATCCTGCGCATACCGGAAGATCATTTCGCGTCAAGGGCCGGGCGGGCCACCTGGACGCAGAACGTGAACTGGTACCCGTCCCTGACGACCGTCGGCGCCGTCCAGTCCGGTCAGATGCGGGTAGGGCCACACTTTGACTTCGGGACGCTGAGTCTGCTGGACCGGCAGCTCGGTGTCGGCGGCCTGGAAGTCTGGAGCACCGAAGGCGGGTGGGGCACTCCGCCCTACGATCCGGCGTCGCTCGCCGTGATACTCGGCGACCTGATGAATCGGTGGACGGACGGCCGGTGGCGAGCGCTGCGGCATCGAGTGCTCCCGCCCAGTCCCGAGGCCCCGGACGAGGAACTCTTCTCCCTCGTTTTCTTCTTCGAGGCCGACCCGGACACCGTGGTGACCCCGCTCGCACCGCCGGCCGGAGGTGGGGAAGGGAAGGAGGCGGTCGTCGCCGGGGAGTCGATCTTGAAGAACCTCGGCGTCATCACCGCGCCCATCACCTGACGTCCGGCCCTAGGTCAAGGCGGCCAGCCCCGACCTGGACTGCGTGACGTTCTCGCCCGCCAGCACGACGGTGTCGCACAGCCGCACCCCCGCGCTCACCCGGGCGCCAGGAAGAACGACCGAACGCTCGACCCGGGCGCCCGACTCGATGACGATGCCCGGATACAGCACGCTCTCGCTCACCCGAGCTCCGCGGGACAGCGGTTCGCTGGCGATGACGCCGCCGGGACCGATCAGTTCTGGTCGAGCCCCTGGCAGAGTTCGCGGCACGTCAGCCAGCGGCAGGGCAGCGGGCGAGCGGACCAGATCGAGATGACCGAGCAGGTAACGCTCCACGGTGCCGATGTCGGCCCAGTATCCGCTGACCAGAAACGCCCGCACCCGAAATCCTTCGGAGATCATGAACGGCAAGACGTCGTGGCTGATGTCGTGACGCCATTGCGCGGACTGCAGCCGAGCCAGCACGGTTAGCACTTCCTGCAGGACGTCGGCGCGGAACAGGCCGAAGGCCGTGAAGATGAGATCGGACGCCGGCTCAGCCGGTTTCTCGACGAGACTCCGCACCTTCATGTCCTGATCCAGTTCGACCATGCCGAAAAGCGGAACGAAACGCCGTTCGATGCGCTGGACTCCGATCGTCACATCAGCGGCGCTCTGGCGGTGCTCGCGCAGCATCGGCCCGTAGTCGAAGAGATAGACGTGATCGGCGTGCAGGACCAGCACATCCCGGCAGTCGGCGGCGAACAGCCATTCGGCGTTGGTCGCCAATGCGTCTGCCGTGCCCCGCTCGGGCGGACGGGCAGGAAGCGCCAGGCTGCCTGGCAGGCCGCCGCGGCGGCCAGCCTGGTCGAACATCGCCTCGTAGGGTCCGAGATGCACATGCATCCCGCCGCGGTTGTCCCACCAGCGCAGCAGGTGGTCGATCAAGTCGCGTTCCAGGTGCTGCGACATCACCACCAACTCCGTCAGCCCGGAGCGCACCGCGTTGGCCATGCTGAAGTCCACCAGCCTGCAGCCGCCCGCGTACGGCACCATCGGCTTGCAGACGCTGTCGGTCAGCCGCCCCATCCGCTCGCCACGTCCGCCGGCCAGCAGAGCGGCACGCACGTCACGCACTCCGATCGCCGTCCTGAGCACCGATCTGGTGAGTGGTCCCGGTCGCAGCCGTGGCGCCCTCCGCGTCGGCCGGGTTGGCAAGGGTGGCTGGGTTGGCCGGGGTAGCCAGGGTGGCCGGGGTGGCTGGGTTGACCAAGGTGGCTGGGTTGGCCAGGGTGGCTGGGTTGGCCAGGGTGGCCTTGGCGACGGCCGCGGCCTGGGCGGCCGCGGCGGCGGCAAAGATTTCGATGAAGCGATTCGCCGTCTGCTGCCAGGAGAATTGACGGGCAACCGCGATGGCCCTTTCTCGCAGGACCTGGAACCTGGCGGGTTCCGTGCGCAGCAGGCGCAGCATCTGCCGGAGCCCTGCGCATATCGCGTCAGTCAAGACCGGATCATCGATCCGGAACGACCGGGGCAGCGCCAGCCCGGTGGCGGCCGGATCGTTCAGATCGAACGCATGCCCGAAATGCCGCATGCCCTGTTGCGCGGTGGCGATCGGCACGGCTCCGGCGGCCATGGCTTCGCCCATGGCCATCAGGAAGGTATCCATTTCGAATTTCGACGGAAACAGGCACAGGTCGCTGGCCACCGCCCATTCGATCAGTTCCGGTTGCGTCATCGATCCGGCGCGGATCCGGATCAGGTCCGGATACCGCCGCTCCAGGGCATCGATGTCGGGATCGGCCGGGGGGCTGGGTGCCAGGCAGTGCAGCAGCGCATTGAATCGCTCGCCCTCGTCGAGCAGGCGCGCAAGAGCGCGGAACATCTCCTGCTGGCCCTTGTGCTGCACCGTATAGCGGGCGTTGTGGTAGATGGTCGGCAGCGCGGGGTCAAGCCCGAGCGCTGTCAGCGTCTGGGCGCGCCGCGCTGCGCTGCGCTGCAGATTCAGCCATTCATCGCCGATGGCGCAGCCGCCGACCACGAGCCGGTCTTGCCGGGCAAGAAGCTCCCTGCGGGCCGAGAAGCCTTCGAAGATCTCCTCGAACGGGCTGCCGGTCTGGGTGAGGGCATGTTCCAGCTGTCCTGATGACAGAAAGTCGAGGGCGTCAGCGGAACGGGCCACCAGACCGAGCAAGCTGATGTACTCATGCCCGGGCCGCTCGGGATGGTCCTCGTACAGCAAGGCCGCGGGCAGAAATTTCCGCAACCTGGGCGGCACCGGCGGATCGGTCAGCCCTTCAGTCACGGCGGGATCGCCGCCCAGGTAGTTCAGCAGGGTGCGCACCTCGGGTCCGTAGACCTTGGTGTTGATCGGCATGTTGGTCTGCACCGTCGAGACCGTCACCAGCCCGCGGCCGTGCAGTGCGGCCGGGATCAGGTAGTGATAGGCGGGCTCATGCAGGTGCACGACGGTGCCCGGCGCCGCCATGTCCATGAGGAACCGCGCGGCGACCACCTGGAAGATCAGTGGCTTGAAAACCGCCAGGCTCCGCCCCTCCAATTCGGGCGGGGGATAGAAGCTGTCGGTGAACTCGTCGAGCATACCGCCGGCCAGGAAGACGATATCCACGCCGCCGATGTCCATCCGGTGTGCCGTCGCAGCTACCGGGATCACTACTTGTTCGGCAAGTTCCGGCCAGATACTCCGGTCGAGCTGAACCGGAATGTCCGCGGTGTAATGCCAGTCGAGCGCGCTGATCTCATGCCGGTCTTGAAGGCGGTCGAGCAGGCCGTGGGCCGGGGTGAGGCCGGTGATCCGATGACCGGCCGCGCGGAAATGCTGGCACAGGTTCCACAGGTACACCGACGTTCCCGCTTTGACCAGTTGGTCGTCGAAGCCGCTGAACTCGAAGTCGCACTCGATGATGTCCACTAGTCGGTCCTTTCTGTGGGACCTGTGCGGCGCGAGTCAGCGAGGTCGAGGCGCCAGATGTCGCGGTCGATCCGGGGATCCGACAGCCCGACGGGATCTGTCGCGGCCAGCCGGACCAGCGCGTCGAGCACGGCCGCCGCCGGCTCGCTGATCAGCTCGACCGGATCGGCGCCGAGGCGCGACGCGGCCACCGCTAGCTTGCCGAAGAATTCCGGGCAGCCGGTTACGACACCTCCGGCGACGGAAAGTCGCCAGCCCGGAGCGACCGCCGCCGCGTCACGGGCCGCCCGCACCCCCACGACCAGTTCGCCGATCGCGTCTTCGACCAGGTCGGCCGCGGCCGGATCTCCGCCCAGCCACGCCCGCAGGACCACGGGCGCGAGCGCGGCCACGGCGGATTTCGGAAAGGGCGTACCTGCGAGCCTGCGCGCGAGTTCAAAAACTGGCACACCGGCCTCCGCCGCGAAGAGGTCCGATAGCGCGGTGCGCTGAGCGCGCCCGTCGAGTCCGCGCACGGCCGCCCGCAGGCCGTGCAGGCCAAGGTCGAAGGCGCTGCCCTCATCGCTGCCCAGGTACTCGCAACCGCCGATGCGGGACGGCGCGGATCGCCCGTCGGTCGCGAGGAACCCTGCGCCGGTGCCGCACACCGCCACGATGTGGCCGACTCCGGCCGGCGCGCGGAGAATGAGTGGGGTGACGTCATTGGAGATCACGAGAGTGGCGCGAAGGCCGGCCGCCCGCGCCGCTGTGGCGAATCGCCGCGTCTCCTCCTCCGCCGTGGCCGGGTCAACTGACGCCGACGCCAGCCAGATCACAGGCCCTGCGGGTGCGCCGCCGCCGAGCTCGCCGATCTGACCGGCGTGCGCGCGGATCCGGCCGAAGAGCTCGGACAGGCATCGATTCGACGCGTCCTGCCCGACCGAGCTTGGGTTAACCGGCGGCGCCTTCCAGCGCTCGCCGTCGGAGGCGCGGACGGATGTTCCGCTGCCACCCGCATCGATGCCGTACCGGAGGCGGTCCGTCTGGGTCATGGCAATCTGCCGACCGGGCCTATGTGCCTCACGGTGATAACGTCACCGCGCTGCGCCGACCGCAGAGGGCGGCGCGGATTTCGTCATCGCTGACGTCCTCGACGATGAGGGCGCTGCCGATGCTGGTCGGCAGCACAAAGCGCAGGCTGCCGTCTCGCACCTGACGGATCTTCGCGAGGGCAGCGATGACATCGTCCGCCGCAGGCGTGACCGGGAGTTCCTCGGGGACGGTCGGCAAGCCGACCGCCCGCAGGATGCCGACGATGCGCGATGCTGCCGCGGGTGCGAGCACGCGGCGCGCCATCGCCACCCGAACCGCGACGGCCATGCCGTAGGCGACGGCCTCGCCATGCAGCACCGGCCCGTAGCCGGTCACCGTCTCGACGGCATGGCCCACCGTATGTCCGAAATTGAGCGTGCGGCGAAGATCGATCTCGTAAGGGTCACGCTCCACGAGAGCGCATTTGATCGCGGATGCGGCGTGCACCAGCGATCGCAGCGAGGACACGTCGAGGGCAAGCAACGACTCCAGCTGCCGATCGATGAAGGCGAACAGCTGCGGCGAGGAGATCACGGCCATCTTGATGGCCTCCGCAAGGCCGGAGCGGACCTGCCGGGAATCGAGCGTGGTGAGGCAGCCGACGCATGACACCACCGCGTGCGGCGCATAGAAGGCGCCAATCAGGTTCTTGGCAATGTCGTGATCGACACCAACCTTGCCGCCGATCGCGGCATCCACCTGGGCGAGCAGGGTGGTCGGCACGTTGATGTAGGGAATCCCGCGCATGTAGGCGCTCGCCACCCAGCCGACGGTGTCGATGACAACGCCGCCGCCGACCGCAAGAAGGATGTCGCGCCGCCGGGTATCCGTCTGCGCCAGCCAGTCCAGAAGCTGGCTCGCGGTAGCCAGGCTCTTGCTTCGCTCCCCGGCAGGGATTGCTATCTTCCGGACTTTCACGCCGCCATCAGACAGCCATTCACCGATGCGTTCAGTAAAAATCTTGTCGACTATTTCGTCGGTGATAATGGCCACCGTGCGACCACCGATCTCCTCGACCAGCGCCTGCAAGGCGCTGCCCTCATCGCTGGTCACATGAATGCTATAGGTGCTGGTTCTTTGCACCGAGGTGGTAATCGGCCCGTCGAGCGCAGGAATCGGCTGGTCGTCCCGTACCGCCAGAACCCCGTCCATCGTTCACCTTTCATTTCACCAGGTACGGCCTTCGGCGGCGCCGCCGGGCAGGAATTCACGCAGCACGCCAAGGCTGCGCATAATGCTCTGGCGCCTGGGCAACAGCGCGTCCTCGTGCTCGACGTAGAGAACCTGCCCGAAGCCTTCGTCGATCAGCGTGCTCACGATCGCTGGCCAGTCCAGCGTGCCCAGGCCAAGCGCCCGGAAGCGAACCGGCGGCCCAGGGCCGTACCGGCTCCAGCCGCGCCCGGGCGGGCTGCCACCGCCGGCCCAGGTCTGGAGATCTTTCGCATGCACCGCAGCGAGGCGTGGCTGCCAGCCGCGGACCGCGTCGACCGGGTCGTGTCCCATGGCCGCCAGATTCGCCGGATCGACGCACAGCGCGAGCGTGTCCGCCCACTGCGGGCCGGCCGCGAACAGCAGTTCCGCGCTGGCGCGGTCATAGATGACCTGCTTGGGATGTGGCTCGAGCGCGACCACCACACCCGCGTCGCGTGCCGCCGCAAGCACCTGCTCGGCCTGGGTGAAGAACTCGTCGACGTTGTCGGCCCAGCTCACGTCACTTCCCCACCACGACAGCCAGCGAGCGAAGTCAGGGCATCCGACCAGCAGCCGCACGACGGGCGTCGCGGTACGCTCGGCCAGCCGGATCGCTCCGATCGCGCACCGTACCGCGTGCGCCCGCTTCTGCTGCGCCGAGCCCGGCAGGACGGCATCGGTGTGCGGACCATGCGGTCCAAGCAGCAACTGGGCGTCACGACTGTTGCTCACGCAGGTGACCGGCCACCCATGTGCCGCCGCTTCGGCGAGCGTCACCGCCGCCTCCTCCCGGTAGCCAGCATCGGAGAAACAGCGCCTGGCATCGATCAGACCGAGCGTGGTATCGGTGGGAAGATCGAGGCACAGCGGACCGTAGTCGGCCAGCTCCGCGAGTGCCGCCGCCAGACTCGTCCCGCCGAATGCGGCCAGGCACAGGCCAAGCCGGATCCCGTCCCCTGCCGCCGCTGTCATCGCGGCGCTGCGCTCTGTCCTGCCACCAGGTCGGCCGCGTCGTGCCCCGGCGCAGGCGATCGGGATGCGTCCCCGCGCTCCGCCGGTCGGGTGGCCAGCATCTCGCGCAAGCCGTCGGTGGGGGTCATCGGCCGCCACGTCGTCAGCCCAGGCAGCCCGGAAAACGCGCCGCAGGCCAGCGAAGAGAACCGTGGGCGGCACGCCCACTCCGTATCCCGCCGCAGACATGGCCTGACCAGAGCGGCGTCAGCTGCTGCCAGGCGGTAAGCCAGCCGGGCGAACTCGTACCGGCTCAGCTCCGCAGGCCCGGCCAGATGCTGGACGCCGGTCAGCTGCCCAGGGGACCGGCATGCGGCGGCGATGACGGTCGCCACATCACGCACGTGAATCGGGGTGAACAGCTGATCCGTCGGAGCTGACATCGGGCAGCCTTCGGCGGCGGCATCCAGGCAGCGCTGCGCGAACGTCGTCCGCTGCCCTGGCCGGGTCCAGCCATAGACCAGGCTCACCCGCAACACCAGGGCCTGCCTGCTCGCCAGCAGCACACCCTCGGCGCGTGCCTTGATCCGGCCGTAGGCGTTACCCGGCTCGGTCGGGTCGTCTGGGCGGCACCTCCCGCGCGTGCCGGAGAACACGTTGTCGGTCGACACCAGGACCGTGGGAGCGCCGGACTGAGCCACGATCGCGGCCACGCCGCAGTGCACGGCAGCCGCATCCGCCGCGTTCTCGTCGATCCACGTCACGTCGCTCGGGCCATGAGCCAGCACCAAGCATGCCGGTCGAAGGTCAGCCACGGCCGTCTGCAGCGCCGCCCGCCCGGCCTCGCTGGCCAGATCCAGAGCCAGGTAGCCGGGCAACTGCACCGGGCCGCGGCCGATGCAGACTGCGGGGATGCCCGCCGCCTGCAGCAGGGCGCGGACAGCCCCACCGATCAGGCCGTGACCGACTATCAGCGTCGGAGGTGTGGTCGGCGCATCTTCGGTCGGCATGGTCAGCCCTCCACGTCCGGCTGCCGATCCGGCGCGAACCGGTCCAACCGCCCGATCGGCTGCGTGGGACGCCAGCTGAGCGGCGCGATGTCAACCAGGCCGCCATCGGTTCGGATGAAAGATGAAGGCGGGTGATGCATGTGCAGCAGCCAGTCGTCATAACTGTCCAGCGGGGCATCCAGATCGAGACGATGGGCGAAGTCGTAGTCTTCGCCACCCCAGCCCTCGTAACGTTCGTCCATCCCGCCGATTCGGTGGAACGCTGCTGACCTGACCCAGATGCAGCACCCGGGCGGACGGCGAAGCAGGAAACCGCGGAAGTGGTCGGGACTTGCCTGCGGCTCACACTGCTGCAGCCGGTCGCGAATTGCGCGGGAAGTAGCCGGCGCATCAAGGCACAGCATATTCCGGTAGGTCAGGTGACCGCCGGTCCCAGGGCGCTGGAAGCGGGCCGCGTTCCGTTCCACAAATTCACGGTCGACCAGAACGTCGGCGTCCAGAATGCAGATCACCTCAGGCTGGCCGGGGGTATGCGCCACGCCCACGTTAACGGTCCAGGATTTGTTGAAAGCTCCGGGCTTGAATCCGAATATGTAGTGATCAGCGCGGGGCCGTATGACGTCGCCCCAGCGTGCTTCCTGGTCCGATTCCACCACGGTCACCTGGTAGCTTTCCCTGGGGCACGACTGATCGCGCAGCGACAGGAGGCAGGCCAGCAGGTTGCGCAACCGATGACGGCCCGCACCGCGGTCCTGGAACGGTATGACGATCAGGACCTCAGCCTGGGACGTGTCGTGCAGTGGCTGGCCCGGCGGCAGGCTCTGCAGTTCGTCGGAGAGCACGGGCGGCTCACCGCGCTGGTAATGCCGCCCGAGCTGAAAGCCCAGTCGCGAGTTGCACTCAGCCTGCCAGGCCAGGTTGTAGATCGCCGCTGCGGCCGATTCGTCCAGGTCGGTGTTCATCAGCGCCGAGCGGAGGGCGAAGTAGCGCTCCGGGTCGGTCGGATCCGCTACCAGATCTTCGCCAAGCGACCGGATTGCGGGATCCTCGCTGTTCGTCACGGCCTGGACGACGGCATAGGTCCAGGCGCGGCCGCGATCCCAGTAGTAAGCGCTCGAACCACGCGCCATCTGATCCGATGCGACAACGATGCTGTCGACAGCCGCGGTCGCTAGCACGTCGCGATCGGCAGGCTTCACCAGGGACACGCGCACTCCTTCCGACCAGTGCTCACAGCGCGGACGCCACCGCGCGCTTCTCGACGCTGGCAGGCTCGCGCATGGGCTTGACCGCCCAGACGAGACCGGCGGCGACGAAGGCCAGGAAGCTGACCAGCCCCAGGGCTGCGGGCAGTCCCACGATCTCCGCTGCGTAACCGACGACGGGCGGTCCGGCGAGGGAGCCGATGACGGCGATGCTGGAAACGACCGTGATGGCCGGGCCGGCTACCTCCGCACCCAGGCGGCCGGCCGTGGAGAACGTCACCGGGATGAGAGTGGACAGTCCCAAGCCCAGGACGGTGAATCCGCAGATCGCCGCGACCGGACTCCCGATCAGCAGGGCTAGTGCGAAACCGGTACCCGCGAAGGCGGCCGACCGCATGATCACTTGCAGTCCGCCCCATCGGGCGACGAGCCGATCGCCCAGCAGTCGCCCAGTGGCCATGGCCAGGGAATAAGCAGCGAAGCCCGACGATGCAAAGCTCAGGCTCGTGCCGAGATTGCTATGCAGATAGATCGCGCCCCAGTCGCCGGTGGCTCCCTCGCCGACCATGCTGCACAGACCAACGAGTCCAAGCAGAAACAGCGCCAGCCGATACTGCCTGGGCAGCTTCGCCCAGCCGCGCACAGAGTCCGCCTGCTGTGCCACATCGGTGGGCGACGACAAGAGCCACGAGGACGTCAGGAGGCAGAGGCATCCGAGCACGATGCCGACGAGAAGGAAATGGAGAAAAGGACTCACGCCCGCGGCTGCGGCACGGCCTCCCGCCAAGGATCCGACCAGGCCTCCGACGCTATAGATGCCGTGAAACGAGGACATGACGGGGCGGCCCAGCTGGCCTTGGACGGCGACGCCGTTGACATTCATCGCCACGTCCAGGATGCCCAGCGCGGCGCCGAAGCCGACCAGCGCCAGCCCCAGCACGGTCACATTGGCGGCGAGGGCGGGGAGCGGCAACGTCACGCAGCATGATGCGATACCGATCCGGGTAATGACGCGGCTGCCCGCGCGGACGACCAGCTGCCCGGCCGCCTGCCTCGAAAGTAATGCGCCGACAGCAATGCCGAGGAGCGCCAGGCCCAGCGGTCCGGTCCTGGCATGGATATGATCTTCAATCGCCGGGACGCGGGATACCCAGCTTCCGAATATGGCCCCGTCGGCAAAGAAGATGACGGCGATCGCCGCCCGCGCCCTGGATGGATAGCTCGCGCCACTGCCTGCCGCTTGACCTAGCTTTCCGCGCTCAGGCAAGCTGGTCAGGCGCAATCGCACGATAGCTCTCACTCTGCTCTGAGCGCATTACCCTGTTTCCGGGAAGGGTCCATTACCATATTTGTGATAGCCAGCCCACATCGGCTAGGATTGTCAGCATATCACTTGCTCCGTGAGCTTGTCTACTGTTTGTTCTTTAAATATCGGTTTACGTGATCGTGGAATTGGTCGGCAGCGCATGATCTGCCCGGTTTCCCATCCGACTATGCCCGGCTGGCTCTGGTACCGCATGATCGGTTCTGGAATGTCGTGATCACCGAATTCGGTTTGGCGGCGAGGAGGTCTGCGATGGCTGGGTGTTCGCTCGATCACGCCTACGTGTGGCACGTATACGCCATGATCGGCAAACTGACCCGCCGTAGCTACCTGCTGTCACCTTCCGACCCAACCTAACCTGACCCCAAACCGGGTGGTACCGGCAAGCCGATTGTGCCGCAGCCGGTTACGGTGAGTAGCGGCGATCGATTGCTGGCTGCGCGGTGACCATCGTCACCCCGCCAATCAGACCATCGTTAGTGCCCGCAGGCATCGGCCATTTTGCGGGAGTCGATCTGCCAAACCTGCTCGGTCGTGCCGTCGACCTGCGGATTGGCGGAACGCCATACCCGGCTGCCGCGGTTGGGTTACCCCGATACGGTAGGTGCCTATTTACGTGCTGAGGTCGTGACTGTACTGTGTTCAGGAGTGCCGCCCGATGGCTACGGTATTCGGGCGATGTGGCGAGGAGCCTGGACTATGGCAGTACCGCGGATCCTCTTCGTGGTGCCCGGTTTGTTAGCAGGCTTGCTGATCCCCACCCTGATTGCCGCGCCTAAGTCGGCGCCTCCTGGCGCTGTGGGCATGATCAGCAATGACTTCGCGCAGGCAGTGGTGACGATCCATCGCGGTGAGCGGCTCACGCTGGCGAACGACTCGCGCCTGGTGCACGTGATCGGCCCAGGGCGCAACGGCACCATCGTCGGCGAAGCCCCGCACGTGCCGGTAATCGGCTTTCATCTGATGCAGACCAACGCCGTCTTCACGACCCCGCCGTGGGAGACGCCGGGAACGTATTACCTAACCTGCTCGGTGCACCCCGATATGACGCTCAAGGTCGTGGTGACCCCCTGACCATCCCCCAAAGGATCGGCCCGCGAGGATTGGAGAGGAGGGTACTTATGAAGTCAGTCATCAGCAGCGTCAAGCATGTTCGCTACGTGATGGGTTCAATGAGTGCGGTGCTGTTCGCCGCCACCGTCGGCAAGTCGTTCTAACGGCATGGCCATGCCGGGGTTGGCGCCGTTCCAGAGAATGGATCGGCGTCGGCCCCGGTACCGATATGTGATGGGACGGCGATGTTTGAGACCGGCATCAGGCAGCTCCGGATGGCAATGGGCATGGTCTGGGGACGTCGGCTGGACGCGCGCAACCTCGGTCGGCTGGTCGATGACGCGCTCGCTACGCTTGCCGAGTTCGGTGAACCGGGCGCGGACACGCAGCAGCTGCTCGGCGGGCCGATGGCCGATCCGGAAGAACGGCAGGAATTCGCCAAGCGCGGTCTGCGCCGCACCGCTCGCCGACTGGCCGTGCAGTCGCCCTTTTACGCTCGCCGGTTCGAGGCCGCGCAGATCCGCCCAGGGGATCTCGACATCGACAGCCTGCGGACGATCCCGGTCACCACGAAGCGGGATCTGGTCGAGCGGTCGCGCGACTTCCTGTGCGCCGACGTCGCTGTCCATCTGACGACTCGCACCACCGGCACCACCGGCCGCCCGGCCGAGATCTGGCTGTCGCGCTATGAGATGGAGCTGTGGCCCGCGCTCGGCACGCTGGCCGCGGTGCTGCACGATGAGCTGCGTCCCGACGACATCATGCAGGTCAACGTCAGCTCCCGGGCGACCGCCGCGATGCACTTGTCGGCCGCCTCCTGCCGGCTGGCCGGCGCCGGGTGCCGGCTGCTCGGCATCGTGTCACCGGACGAGGCGCTTGACAACCTGCACGAAGGCGGCGCGACGCTGCTCTCGACCTACCCCAGCTATCTGGCGGAGCTTGTCACAGCGGCCAGACGCCGCGGCATGGGCCATGCGGACTTCAAACTGCGGCGGGTCACCGTCGGCGGGGAGGTACTGTCCCCGAGCCTGGCACAGGCCGCCCGCCAGACGCTGGGCGTGCCGCTGGTCGATGACGCCTACAGCATCACCGAGGTGATCCCGGTCACCGCGGTGACGTGCAGCCAAGGCCACCTGCACCACGAGCCCAACACCGGCCTGACCGAGCTGCTCGATCTGCAGACCGGCGAGCCTGCCGCCCCAGGCGCGCTCGGAACGCTCGTGATCACCCCGTACTTCCCGTACCGCGACTGCATGCCCGTCTTCCGCTACGACACCCGCGACGTCGTCCGCGCCCTGCCGCAGGAGGCACTCAGCTGCGAGGTGGCCGGCATCCCGGCCACCGGCCCCATCCTCGGCAAGGCCGATTACCTGCTGCACCTAAGCCCTGGTGAGGTGATCACGTCCCGGGATCTGGTCGACGCCATCGAGGCGCTCCCGACCGAGCCCTGGCCCGCCCGATTCCGCGCCGCTGGCCGCGGCGGCCGGATCCAGCTCACCCTGCCCGCCGCCGCGATCAACGGCTTCGGCGAGGCCGCGGCCCGCCGCCACTTCGCCGACGCTGGCCTGGACGTGGACTTGATCATCGTCAGCGACGACGAAGCCACCTCGCTCCGGCGCACCCGAAGCGACCTGCACGAAACTACCTTTGCCAGCCAGCAGGCATTTACTTCAAGCAAGCACTCGTAGGAGCGTGACATGAGCGCACATGTCGTGCCGATTAGCCTGGTGCAGCAGAGCCTCGGCGAGTTTGGCGTCACGCTGGCGGCCACGGTCGCGGTCGGCGCGGGAGCCCTGTATTACTTCCGCCGGGTGCGCCAGGAGCGGCCACCGGTCGGCACGTTCAACGGCCGTGACATCGGGATCTTGCTGGTGCTAATCGTCACGCTGCCGTTCCTGTACGCGGTGATGCCCGCCTGGGCGCTTACCGGCTTCCTCATACTGACGTTCGCCGCCTCCATTTCGATCGGCTACCGGCCCGCGTTCGGCGCGGGTCCGGTATGGCTGGTCATCGGCTTGCTGGTCGGCGCGAACCTATGGACCAGCCACAACATGCTCGGCACCGTCGTCGGCTGGCAAGTGTGGTGGATCGAGCTCGACATCCTGGTGCTGCTTGGCGCGATCGCGGTGGCCAACCTCTATGTCCAGGGCGGAATGCGGCTGCAGCACGTGGCCTGGTTCGGCCTCGCCCTCGCCTGCTACGACGTAGGCGCCAGCCTTGTGATCAATGTGACCGCAAAGCTCGTCGAGGAGTTCATCGGCGCACCGCTCGACCCGACGTTTGGCTTTAGGTTCGGCGTCACCAACTACGGCATTGGCATCGGCGACCTGCTGTTCTACGCCCTGTTCGTGGTCGCCTCCTACAAGGCATACGGCCGGAAGGCAGCCCGGCTGGCGCTCGGTGTGATGATCGTGTTCGGCGCGGCAGCGCCCAGCCTCTACCCGCTGCTGCAGAATCTGATCGACTTCCGCAACGACGTGCTGATTCCATCGCAGCTGTTCTTCGCCCCCGCGGCCTTCGTGTGCTACCTCTGGATGAAGCACCACTACGGCCGGGAGCGCACGATGGCCGAGTACTGGGCGAGCGCCGAAGGCGTCCCGAGCGTCACCGCACCCGCGCAGCCGGTCCCGGCACCTGAACCCGCATCGGTATGAGCCGATGGCTGAAGCGGGGCGACCTGACCAGGTCCTCCGCACTCAGCAAACACGTATAGGAGCACGACATGCCGAGCGCACATGACGTGCCGATCACCCTTGCGCAGCAGAGTCTCGGCGAGCTAGGCGTAACGCTGGCTGGCAGTGTCGCGGCCGGTGCGGGCGCCCTGTACTACTTCCGCCGGGTGCGCCTGGACCGGCCCCCAATCGGCACGTTCAACGGCCGTGACATCGCGATCTTACTGGCGTTCATCATCGCCTTGCCGTTTCTGTACGGAGTGCTGCCCTTCTGGGCGCTGACCTCCTTCCTGGTGATAACGTTCGCGTCCTCGCTGTCCATCGGATACCGTCCGGTGCTGGGCGGGCGGCTGGTCTGGCTAATGATCGGCCTGCTGATCGGCGCCAATATCTGGACCGCCCACAACATGCTCGGCACCGTGGCCGGATGGCAGTTGTGGTGGGCCGAGCTTGACGTCCTGGTGATCTTCGGCGCGATTGCGGTAGCCAACCTCTATATGCAAGGCGGGATGCGGCTGCAGCACGTGGCCTGGTTCGGCCTGGCGCTGGCCGTCTACGACGTAGCGTCCAGCCAGGCAATCCACGTGACCAACAAGCTGGTCCAGGAATTTCTCGGAGCGCCGCTCGACCCGTCGATGGGCATGCGGTTCGGCGTCGACAACTACAGTATCGGCATCGGGGACCTGCTGATTTACAGCATGTTCGCGGTTGCTGCCTACAAGGCATACGGCCGGGTGGGAGCCCGGCTCGGGCTCATCCTGATCGTGGTATTCGGTGCCGCCGCGCCCAGCCTGACTCCGATCCTGATCAACTTCGTCGACGCGCGCAGCGACATTCTGGTGCCATCGCAGGCCTTTTTCGCGCCCGCGGCCTTCCTGTGCTATCTATGGCTGAAGCGCAGGTACGGCCGGGAGCGCACAATGGCGGAGTACGAGGCCAGCAGCGGCATCGAGGCGCGCACCATCGCGTTCGACCAGCCGGCCCCAGTACGCGAGCCTGCATCGGTCTGAGCCGGAGGCTGACACGGTCGGCACACCGCGGGAGCGACACGGAACTAGTGCTCGGCGTCGAACTCGGCGGAGCCGCCATAGCTGCCGCAGCCGCCGTCGATGCGCACCGGCCGGTTTCGCCCGCCGTCAGCCGACCACGCCTCGGTCGCGAGAGCCCTGTAGGCGGCCATGCCGGGGATGAACTCCGGCCTGAACATCGACGACCCGATCGTGGTGGCGGCGTTCAGGACCGCGCTGCTGCATCAGGGGCTCATCGCCGTGGCGATCTTCGCAGTGCTGGGAGTGGCCTGGGTCATCCTGCGGGCCGGGCGGCCCGGGGGAGCAGCCAGCGGCCGGGAGGCACCGGGCCCGGCCGTCCCAGCCGGGCCGGAGCCTGCCGGAAGGCAGTTGCTGGCGATCGGCTTCGGCAACCTGTGGCTGTTCGATGGACTCTTGCAGGCTCAGCCGAAGATGGCGATCGGCCTGCCGTCACAGGTGATCGAGCCGACCGCGGCGAGCTCACCGCGGTGGGTGCAGCACCTGGTGAACTGGGCTGGGACCTCCTGGTCGTATCACCCGATGCAGGCCGCCTCCGCTGCGGTGTGGATCCAGGTCGGGATCGGCATCTGGATTCTGGCGGCGCCGCGTGGCGCTATGTCCCGCCTCGCCGGACTGGTCAGCGTCGGCTGGGGCCTGGTCGTGTGGGTGTTCGGGGAGTCGTTCGGCGGGATCCTCGCCCCTGGCCTGTCCTGGCTCACGGGCGCCCCCGGCGCGGTTGTCATCTACGTGGCCGCCGGAATCCTGATCGCCCTGCCTGAGCGCGCCTGGAGTTCCCCGCTGCTCGGCCAGCTGACGCTGACCGTGCTCGGTACATTCCTGATCGGGATGGCCGTACTGCAGGCCTGGCCGGGCCGCGGGTCCTGGCAGGGACTCTCGCACGGGCAGCCGGGCACACTGGCCGGGATGGCGCTGTCCATGTCATTCACACCGCAACCCGGCGTGCTGTCCTCCTGGCTGTCCGCCTTCGCGGCGTTCGACGAGGTGCACGGATTCGCGGTCAACCTATTCGTGGTGGCTGCGCTCGCTGTCACCGGCGTCGTGTTTCTCAGCCGCCGGCCACGACTGATCCGCCCGGTGCTGATCGGATTCATCGTGGTGTGCCTGGCCGACTGGGTGCTGATCCAGGATCTGGGATTCCTCGGCGGGCTCGGCACCGATCCCAACAGCATGATCCCGCTTGTGCTGCTGGCGCTCGGCGGCTACCTGGCGCTGACCAGGGTCGCCGTCCGCACCAGCGAGCAGACGGCCGGAGAAGGTACGCCCGCTGCTGCGGCGAGCGCCTGGTTGCGGTCGCGCGCCAGGCTGGCTGCGGTGTACCAGCAGACCGTCGCGGCGAGCACCCGGTCGGTGGCGGCCCTTGGCGGCGCCGGCCTGATTGTCCTCGGCGCCGTGCCGATGGCAGTCGCGCAAGCCAGCCCGAACGCTGACCCGCTCCTGGCCCAGTCCATCGCCGGCTCGTCTGCGCCGGTCGACTATCCGGCTCCCGGGTTCGCGCTGACCGACCAGGACGGCCGGACGGTGACACTGGCAAGTTTGCGCGGCAAGGCAGTGCTGCTCAGCTTCATCGATCCGGTCTGCTCAGCCGGCTGCCCGCCGATCGGGTGGGAGTTCCGCCAGGCTGCGCTGCTGCTCGGCGCGGACACGCATCAGGTCGAGCTGGTCGGGATCGTCCTCAGCCGGGCCTACCGCTCGGTGAGCGTCCTGCAGGTGTTCGACCGGCGGCAGGGCCTGAACCTGGTGCCCGACTGGCTGTACCTGACCGGGACGCTCTCCCAGCTTCAAGTGGTATGGCAGGAGTACGGGATAACCGCGCCGAAACTCGAGGCCGGGGCCACGACACCGAACAACGGCGAGGTCTACGTGATCGACGAGACCGGCCACGTCCGGCACAGATACAGCGACGACCACGGGTCGGGAACCGCTGCCACCAAGTCCTCGTTCGCGGTGCTGTTCGCCGACGCCGTGCGGCAGGCGCTGAACGGGCGATGAACCAGGGCCGAGCTGGTGGCCAGGCCGGGTCAGCGGACAGCTACAGGCCGGCCGCGTCGAGGAGAGCAACATCAGCATCGATGAACAAGGTATGTACGTCCAGCGTCAGCGGGCCGCGATGGCCGTACCACATGAAGGAGTGTCCGCCTTCATAGTTCGCCTGGCAGACTTCAGCCGGAAACGCCGCACGCACATCTGGCTCAAGAATCACGGATCGTCAACACGAAGGCCTGGGTGATGTCCAGGTATGTAGTTGTGTCAGACCTCACCATTCTTGATCATCTTGATGTGGTAGCGCGAATTTTATGGGAAATATCTATCCTGCGGCCGCTTTGCGGTGTAAGCTCCGTTTATCAGCACGTTGCTCCTGGGTAGCGGGAGGTGCCAGTCCATGAAGAAGGTCCATGCTGTAGGTCTGGTTGGACTTGCGCCGACGGTGCTGGGCTTAGCGTTTCCGGCCGCGAATGTCATGGCCACAGCGACGCACAGCCCGAGGAACGGGGCGAAGACGGTATCGCTGAGGCTGGGCGGGCGAGCCCCGCTGGCGCCGCTCATTGCCTGCAACTTTGGTCGTGAACAATATGCGACATCGACTCATACGCATCTCACGGCCCACATTTCTTATTCACACCGCTGCATAGCCGAACAGCAGGCCATCCTTAACAGGGACCAGACCGGTCTAACCGAAAGAACTCGATACTATTCTTACAACGGCGCGCGGGTGCTTCAGACCTATACCGGGGGCAATCTACTCAACGGCGAGACCTCGTGGACTACGTTCCCGGATGTCTATGCCTATGAGGTTTGCCAGGCACTTGTCGCTAATAGCAATCACAATAATGTCAAGTACGGCCCTGTGTGTGAGAGGGCCACGAGCTGATGAGGCGGGCAGGCGCGGGCCGCCCGGTGTAGCCTCCTTCATCAGAATGTTGCTCTTCGTAGCGGGAGGTGCCGGTTTATGAAGAAGGTTCGTGTGGTAGGTCTGGTTGGACTTGCGCCGACGGTGCTGGGCTTCGCGTTTCCGGCCGCGAATGTCATGGCCACAGCGACGCACAGCCCGAGGAACGGGGCGAAGACGGTATCGCTGAGCCAGGTCGAGCGAGCCCAGGCGGTAAAACTCGTTAACTGTGGCTACGGTCATGTAAAGGACGCGACCGGGACTAGCGGACATCTCAAAGGCCAGATTTCGTATTCACACCGCTGCATAGCCGGCCAGGAAGCTTACCTTAACCGGCGTCAAGCCGGGCTAACAGAAAGAACTCGGTTCTATTCCTACCATGGTACACGGGTGGCGACGACCTGGAACGCGGGCACCATAGAGACCTCTAGCACTTACTTTATTTCGTTTCCGAACATCTATGCCTACGAGGTATGTCAGGCGCTTGTCGCCAATAGCAATCACAATAAGGTCAAGTACGGCCCTGCGTGTGAGACGGCCACGAGCTGATGAGACGGAATCCCAGACGCCGCCCCTTGCAGGCGCCGTTGCCGCTGGAGTACCGTTGAGATGTCCCTGACCGGAAAGCGCCGTTTATAGCGAATGTCTGTGATCAGTGTAGTCGACTTACCTCGGCAAGGGGATAGTAAGTCACGCCTACGGGGAAGACCTTGGGAAAGGAGAAATCACTAGTGAAGAAGGTCCGCCTCGCGATCGGTGTGATCGGTATGCCCGCGGCAATTGGCATGGTCATCCCGGCAGCTCAGGTTACGACTAATGGGTCACACAACGCCCGAAATGCTGGCAAGAGCGTGTCGCTCGGGCATCGCAATATTCCGCTAATAACCTGCGGCGTCAGCAACCTCCGACTGGCCGGAAATGGCATCTTTAGTGGGATTGATCAGTTCTCCGGCTTCTGTGTGCACCGCCAATCGGCTATACTCTATAAACGTCAAACGGGCCTTACGGAGAGGGTCAGATACTATTCAGGTGGTGGCTATCTAGAGTTTACGAGATGGCTGGGTGGCGCACTTGGTGTTAATTCCACCGTCTGGGCCTCATCCCCTAACACCACCGCCGACCTGGTATGTCAGGCTCTTGTTGCTAACAGCAACCACAACAAAGTGAAGTACGGTCCTGTGTGCGAGGAAACGAACTAGTGCCACGGTCGGTGTCCTCCGTGCTGGTGCGCTATCGGCCGGGGCGGCACGACCGGGCGGCTGCTCACAGATCCGAGCGCTGCGGGGGTACCGGCTCGAAGTAGCTTGGGTTGGCGACGGCGAGCTTCGCGGCGACGTCGCGGGCGAGGTCGGTCTCGGCCGCAGGAACTGAGCCGAGTTCGGCTGCACCGGGAGGCTGCGTCGCAGCGGGGCCGATGCCGGCCTGCGTCGCGGCGGGGCCGAGTTCGATCTCGCGGGCCACAATGCCCAGGACGTTGGCGGCGACTCGGGCGTGGAAGGCGAGCTGTCCCGACGTCGCCCGCATAACATCCTCGGTGAGGAACCCCCTGACCGCATCGAGGAGTTCGCTCGCCGTGGGTCGGCCGTGCGGTGCCGGGGATGGCTGCGGTCTTCCGGCCGGGCGCGGACGCCGTAGGGCCGCCTGCGCGGCGGCCTCCGGCGCGAGGAGCAGCAGCAGGTCCCATTCCTGTTCGCAGACGCGGCGGCCAATGGCCGCCAGCTCGACCGAGCGGTGTGCGCCGGACAGGTGCGTCCAGGCCTGCTTCACGCAGATGGCGCCCCAGCGCAGCGTGCCGAGGATCTCCCACCAGCGCAGCTCCGCCAGGCTGATGTCGGCGCCGCCTGCGGCCCGGTAGGCGGCAAGCAGCTCCTCGCGGCTGCCGAGGCCGGCGACCGGCGCGTCGATGCCGAACCGCCAGGCCTTGACGCACAGCCAGCCAAGGTCCTCCGCCGGATTGCCGGCGTGCACAAGCTCCCAGTCGATCACCGCGCGCAGGCCGTCCTGGCCGACGATGAGGTTGCCCAGGCGCAGGTCGCCGTGCACGATCACCGGCCGGCGTTGCGGCGGCTGGCCGGCCTCCAGCGCGCGCAGTGCCAGCTCGAAGGTGGGACTGACCTGGTCGAACGTGCCGAGCACTCGGCGCAGTTCCGGCACCGGATCCGGGGCCGGATAGTCGTCAGTCACCTCCAGCGCGTGCAGGCCAGCGGCGAACTCCGCGATCTGGCGGACCAGCACGCCACGCGCCTGCCGGTAGCCGTCGTCGCGCAAGATCCGGCGCGCGATCGTCTCACCGGCGACCCGCCGCATGACCAGGCCAGGCGAGCCCCACAGCTCGGGACCGTCGGTCCAAGCCACCACCTTGGGCACGGCAAGTCCGGCCGCATCGGCCGAGGCGATGGCACGGGCTTCCCGGCCCATCGCGCCCGGCTCGCTCGGACGGCCTGGCGGGTCGCAGCGCAGCACGAGCTCCGCGCGGGTGCCGTCCGCACCGATCGCGTCGAAGGCCCAGGTCTCCCGAGACGCCCCGCCCGACAGCCTGGTCAGTCCCTCGATGGTCACCGGGCCGAGCCTGCGCTGCAGCCCCTGCGCCAGCACGGCTGCGTCCATCAGTCCTCGACAACTCCCTTGGGAGCGCGCTGGTGCATGTAGCCGAACATGTACCCGGCGACGCGGCGGATCTGGATCTCCTCGGTGCCCTCGGTAATGCGGTACCGGCGGTGGTGGCGGTAGATGTGCTCGAACGGCTTGTGCCGCGAGTAGCCGAGCCCGCCATGGATCTGCATGGCCCGGTCGGCGGCCTCGCAGCACAGCCGGTTCGCCCAGTAGTTGCACATCGAGACCTTGTCGGAGGCGGAGAACGGGCCGTAGGTGTCCATCTGCCACGCCGTCTTGTGGATCAGCGCGCGCAGCATCTCGCATTGAGTCTGCAGTTCGACCAGCGGGAACTGGATCGCCTGGTTGGCCGCCAGCGGCCGGCCGAACGGCTTGCGACCCAGCGCGTAGGCGACCGACTCGTTGATGCAGTACTGGGCCGCGCCGAGGCTGGAGGCCGCCTGCCTGATCCGGTTCTCGTTGAAGAAATGCTGCACTACCTGCAGGCCGCGCCCCAGCCCACCGAAGATCGCGCGGTCGGGAACGCGGACATCGCGGAAGCTGACGTGCGCGTGGTCGGTAGGCATGTTGAACGTCCACAGGTATTCCTCGACGGTGAAACCCGGCGAGTCAACCGGCACCAGGAACGCGGTGATCCCGTCCGCTTCGCCCGGCTGGCCGCTGGTGCGGGCGAAGATCAGGTCATGGGAAGCGGCGTGCACACCGGTGTTCCAGGTCTTCTCCCCGTTGATGACCCACTCGTCGCCGTCGCGCACCGCCGCGGTCTCCATGAACGTGGCGTCTGAGCCGTGCGCGGGTTCGGTGATCCCGAACGCGAAGAACTTCTGGCCGGCCGCCAAGCCCTCGGTCCACTCCGCCCGCTGCTCCGCCGTCCCGTAATGGATCATCAGCAGCAAGCCGACGTTATTCCCGACGACCATATGCTCGTTCTGCAGGTCGCAATGCAGCCCGAGCCCGAGACTGGCCAGGTGTTCGCGGATGATCGACATGCCGAGATTCGTGCCATTACGGCCGCCATAGGAAGCCGGAAAGGCATAGCGGAAATGCCCAGCGGCGTCGGCCCGGCGGACGACCTCGCGCAGCAGCGCCTCCCATTGCGGATTGGGCAGCCCGCCGCGATCCCAGTCGGTGCGGGAGTCCTCGCGGCGATGGTCGAAGAACCGGACGTTGTCGTCCTGACGCTCCAGCGGGCGGATCTCCCGCTCGATGAACTCATCTAGCTCGCTGAGGTAGTCGGCCAGGTCCCTCGGGATCTCGAAGTCCACGTTCTATCCTCCAGCGTGCGCAGTAGCCGGCGGCCCGGGTTCGCAGCGGTGACCGCTCGTCCCCGCACCGAGGGAAATGTCCCTGGAACGACAGGATCGCACGCCGCCGCTCGTCGGCGGCTCCTGGCAGCTCACCCGTCCGTGGCCTGAGTCCGGGCACGGTTCATCCGTCCGTGGCCGGAGTCCGCGCACGATAGATGATACGAAAGCGTATAATCCGAAATCATGAAGTCCGAATCCGTGCCATCTGACTGGTCAGCCCTGCTCGCCCTGCACCGGGCCACCCACGTCACCCTGCGGGTACTCGCCGCCGAGCTAGCCGACCTGGATCTGACCGGCTCCGAGATCAATGCGCTGGCCAACCTCGCCGACGGCCGCGGCCGGACCATGTCCGAGCTGGCGGTGGCCGTAGGCAGCCGCCCCACCACGCTGACCAGCGTGCTGGACCGGCTGGAACGACGCGGTCAGATCAGCCGCGGCAGCCGTCCGGGAGACCGGCGGGCGGTGCTGATCGAGCTCACCTCCGCCGGACGGCTGACCGCCGCGACGATCCGCCGGGCCGTCGCCGACCTGGAACGCCGTGCGCTCGGCGGCCTGCCCGCCGACGTGATGGCCGGCCTGCAAGCCGGCCTGCAGGCTCTGACGGAGGTGTCCGGATGACCCCGCACGACCCTGGTCCGCACCAGGACGGCGGATCGCCGTTCGACGAACTGATGGCCGAGGTGATGTCGACCGCCGAGCGGTTCGGCCACCGGCAGCACGTCTACCTGACCTGGCTGGCCGTCCGACGGTTCGGAGTGCCCGAGGCGATCGGCCTGGTCTGCGCTGGCATCGCACGGACCGCCCGCTATGCGGGGGCGCCGCAGAAGTACCACGCGACCGTCAGCCGGGCCTGGGTCGAACTCGTCGGTTACCACGCGGCCGAACATCGCGATGACGACTTCGCCGCGTTCGCTGACCACAACCCGGCTCTGCTCAGCAAGCGCCTGCTAACCCGCTTCTACCGGTCGGCGACGCTAGCCAGCCCGCAGGCCAGGACCGGCTGGGTCGAGCCCGACCTCGCGCCGTTCCCCTGGCGGCAAAACGGCTCGTGAGCTTGATACCTCATTATCCATTTCGCGGTGTGTTGCATTGACAACCGCGATGCCACCCCGGACCATCAATGTCATGTCCAGAAGCGTATCCGTGATTGTCACGGACGACCTTGATGGCTCTGACAATGCTGAGACGGTCTCGTTCGGCTTGGACGGTGTGAGCTACGAAATCGACCTCAGCAAAAAGAACCGGTCGAGGCTTGAGCGATCCCTTGCTCCGTTCATCGAGGCTGGTCGGCGAGTGCCCGGCAGCAACCGGCGCCGTCGCGCCGGCCGCCCAGCTGGCTCATCGGTCGATCGCTCGGCCGTGCGGGCCTGGGCCAAGGCGGCTGGCCTGAAGGTCTCCGAGCGCGGCCGGATCAGTGCCGACATCATGCGTCAGTACGAGGCAACTCACTAGTTCATCGTCGTGTCGCGTCATGGTCGAGGTACGTGCTGGCTTCAAGCCACCGTGGATTCGTAATTCGTGTTCGGTAGCATTGGCCTTGCGGCTCACCGCCTGTACCGGGCACTAGCGACGCGGTCGGCACTGTCCGTGAGCATGTGATCCCATTCTTGGGAGGACACCGTGGCGTGGGACTTCTCGACCGAGCCGCAGTTCCAGGAGCAACTCGACTGGGTTGACGAATTCTGTCGGACTGAGGTCGAGCCGCTCGACCTCGTCTTTCCCGGCGCGGCGTATTCGCGGGACCGCAAGGCCAGGGCGCTCGCCGACCCGCTCAAGCAGCAGGTGAAGGACCGCGGCCTGTGGGCGCTGTTCCTCGACCGCGAGCTTGGCGGTCCCGGATTCGGCCAGCTCAAGCTGGCGCTGCTGAACGAGATCCTGGGCCGTTACCGCACCGCGCCGGTGATCTTCGGCACGGCGGCGCCCGATACCGGGAACATGGAGATGCTCGCGGCGTATGGCACCGACGCCCAGAAGGGCCGGTGGCTGTATCCGCTGATGAACCAGGAGATCTTCTCGGCCTACTCGATGACCGAGCCGCAGGGCGGGTCGGACCCGAGCCTGTTCCAGACCCATGCCACCCGGGACGGCGACGAGTGGGTCATCAACGGCGAGAAGTGGTTCACCAGCGCCGGGGCCAGGGCCGACATCATCTTCGTGATGTGCACCAACGGCATGTTCGTGGTGCCGCGGGATACGCCCGGCGTAGAGATCATGGAGTACCCCGCCATCCACAATCACATCCGCTATAACGGCGTGCGCGTCCCCATCGACCACCTGCTGGGACCCGAGGATGGCGCCAGGGTGCTGGCGCAGCGTCGCCTGGGCGGAGGCCGGATCCACCACGCGATGCGCACCGTGGCTCAGGTCAAGCTGGCCTTCGACATCATGTGCGAGCGAGTGCTCAGCCGCGAGTCGCACGGCAAGGTGATCGCCCACCATCAGATGGTCCAGGAGGCGATCGCCGACTCATACGCCGAGATCAATATGCTGCGGCTGCTGGTGCTGTGGACCGCGTGGACGATCGACAACTCAAGCACTCGCGAGGCCCGCACCCAGATCGCCGCCTGCAAGTACACCTGCGCCAAGGTGCTGCGCGAGGTGAGCTACCGGGCGCTGCACATCATGGGGTCGCTGGGCACCACCGACCTGACGCCGCTGCAGGCCATGTGGGCGAGCGCGCCCACGATGGCGATCGCGGACGGGGTCGACGAGGTGCACAAGGTGACCGTCGCCCGCAATGTACTCAAGGGCTACCAGCCGCACCCCGGTCTGTGGCCGACCGAGTACCTGCCGGCGAAGCGCGAGCAGGCGCGGAAGAAGTACGCCAGCCTGCTCGCCGCCGACCCCGATCTCGCCGCCTGGGCCGACGCGGCCGCGCGGGCTACCAGTCGTCGGTACTGACCATGCAGATCGAGCAGCGGGTCGCCGTCGTCACCGGTGCCGCGAGCGGGATCGGCCGCTCGCTGTGCCTCGCCTTCGCCGACCAAGGAGCCGCGGCGGTCGTCGTCTGCGACCTCGACGGCGGGGGAGCGGCGCAGCTGGCGGCCACGATCCAGGCTCGCGGGCAGCGGGCACTGGCGGTCACGGCCGACATGGCGAACCCGGCCGACGTGGCGGCCCTGGTCGCCCGCGCGCGGGACGCGTTCGGGCGGATCGACATCTTCTGCTCCAACGCCGGCATCATCGTCGGCGGCGGCGTCGAACTGGACGACGAGGCCTGGTCCCGGATGTGGGCGGTCAACGTGCAGAGCCATGTCTACGCGGTGCGAGCCGTTCTGCCCGAAATGCTGGCCAGGGGCGAGGGCTACCTGGTGTTCACGGCCTCAGCCGCCGGCCTGCTCACCCAGCTTGGCTCGGCGCCGTACGCGGTGACCAAGCACGCGCTGGTCGCGCTGGCCGAGTGGCTCTCGATTACCCACGGGGACCAGGGCATCGGCGTCTCGTGCCTGTGCCCGCAGGCGGTGAGCACGAACCTGCTCGCGACCAGCCGCCGCCAGGTCGGGGACGGTGCGCAGGCCGGGAGCAGCGCCAGCGAATCGGCGCAGGCCGGGAGTACCGCCAGCGGATCTGCGCAGGCCGCGGTGGACGGCGTGCTGACCCCCGACCAGGTCGCGGCGTGCGTGATCGAGGCGATCGCGGACGAGCGGTTCCTGATCCTGCCGCATCCGGAGGTCGCCACCTACGAGCGCAGGCGAGCCGATGACCGCGAGCGGTGGCTGAGCGGCATGCGCCGCCTGCAGGCCCGGCTCAGCGCGGAGCGGTGAGCCGATGACGGCAGGCATCAACCCGGCGGAGGTCACCGCGTGGCTGGTCCGCAACGTCGAGGGCATCACGCCGCCGCTGACTTTCGAGCTGATCACCGGCGGCCGCTCCAACCTGACCTTCGCGGTGACCGACGCGGCCGGCCGCCGGCTGGTGCTGCGCCGACCGCCGATCAGCCACGTCCTGTCGACGGCACACGACGTAGGCCGGGAGTACCGCATCATCTCGGCCCTGCGCGGCACACCGGTGCCGGTGCCCGAGGCATTGGGTTACTGCTCCGACGAGACCGTCACCGGGGGCCTGTTCTATGTGATGAATTTCGTCGACGGGCACGTGTTTCGCACGGCTTCGGAAACCGAGACCGTCCTGGACGAGGGGACCAGGAAGGCGGCAGGCGAGGAACTGATCGACGTGCTGGTCGCCATCCACCAGGTCGACGTCGATGCCGTCGGACTCGGCACGCTGGCGCGTCGTGACGGCTATATCGATCGGCAGCTCCGCCGCTGGCACGGGCAGTTCCAGCAGTCGCAGCAGCAAGCAAGGCAAGTCGGCGTCTACCGGCCGGTGCCACTCGTCGACGAGGTACAGCGGCTGCTCAGCGACCGCGTTCCGGCCCAGCAGGGCGTCGCCATCGTGCACGGCGATTACCGGATCGACAACACCGTCCTGTCCGCACAGGGTCGGGTGCGGGCAGTGCTTGACTGGGAACTCTGCACCCTGGGTGATCCCCTAGCCGACGTGGGCACCCTGATGGCGTACTGGGCCGAGCAGTCGGTCGCTGAATCCGCGGAATCGGCCACGGCCCAGCTCGCGGTGACCGCGCTGCCCGGTTTTCCCACCCGCGCCGACCAGGCCGACCGGTACGCCGCCCGCTCCGGGCGCGATCTGGAAGACCTCGGCTTCTACCTTGCCTTCGCTTACTGGAAGCTGGCCTGCATCCTCGAGGGCGTCTACGTCCGCTATGCGGCCCACGCCATGGGCGCCGGCCACGGCGACGCGGAGGGGCTTGGCGCGGGCGTGCCGGACCGGGCCAGGCGGGCTATGGAGGCGCTGCAAGCCTGAGCCAGGCGGCCCTGGGTCGCGAGCGCCGATACAGTGCCAGTGTGACCCGCCGTCCCCGACTGCCCCCGCCGCAGCCAGCCGGCACCGCCGTTGATCCCTGGCCCGCGCCTGCCCGGCCGGCCTGACGCTACTGATACGACTCAGATGGACCCGGTTCAGGCACTGCGGCAGATCGCGTTCCAGCTGGAGCGGGCTGGCGCGCCGACCTATCGGGTGCGGGCATTCCGCCGGGCCGCGCAGGTGGTGGCTGGATTGCCGGCCGGCGAACTGGAGCAGCGGATCGGCGCGGGAACGTTGCCGGCCCTGCCCGGGATAGGCCCGGTCACCGCCGAGGTCATCGCGCAGGCGGCCGGCGGCCAGGAGTCGGCTTACCTGACCCGGCTGCTCGGAGAGGTGTCTCCGCCGGAGCACACCGATCTGCGCGCCGCGCTGCGCGGTGACTGCCACACCCACTCGGACTGGTCTGACGGCGGCAGCCCACCGCAGGAGATGGCCGAGGCGGCGCACGAACTGGGTCACGAATGGATCGCGCTGACCGATCACTCGCCGCGGCTGACCGTGGCCAACGGGTTGTCCGCCGAGCGGCTGTCCGCGCAACTCGAACTCGTCGGCCGACTCAACGCCGAACTGGCCCCGTTCCGCATCCTGACCGGGAGCGAAGTCGACATTCTCGAAGATGGCGCGCTTGACCTGAGCGATGACCTGCTCAGCCAGCTCGATGTGGTGGTTGCGAGCGTGCATTCACGGCTGCGGATGCCCGCGGCAGAGATGACCGAGCGGATGGTGACCGCGGTGTCCAGCCCGCACGTTGGCGTGCTCGGGCACTGCACCGGGCGGCTGCTGGCCGGCCGCGGCCGGCCGGAATCGGAGTTCGATCCCGAAGCGGTGTTCACCGCGTGCCTGGCCAACAATGTCGCGGTCGAGATCAACTGCCGACCAGAACGCCAGGATCCGCCCGACCGGCTGCTGCGGCTGGCCGCCGAGGTCGGCTGCGTCTTCGCGATCGATACCGACGCGCATGCGCCCGGCCAGCTCGACTGGATGGACAGCGGCTGCGCGCGCCGGGAGGTTCGGCATCGAGCCCGATCGGGTGATCAACACCCGCAGCGCTGACGAACTGGCCGCACGGGCACGCCACCGGCGATCCGACTGAGCTGGAGTTACCATGCGGCCCGGCCGGGCCAGAGTGGTCGGCGGTTTTGCTGAGCCGGAGTGGCCGGCGATCTTACCGAGCCGGAGTCCGGTGCCGCCGTTCGGTGCTATCGGCCGATGCGCCTGGTCTAACGGCCGAGCCGCACGGCGATCGCCCGGACCCCGGCGACGAACAGGTCGACGCCGAACCGGTAGTGGAACTCCGGGTCGTCACAGGCGGTCAGCGCAGCGGCCGACTCGACCAGGTGCGGGTAGCGGTCCGGCGGCAGCAGGGCGAGCTTGACCCGGTTGCGCCGCTGCGTCTCGGCGCGCTCGGCCTCGGTCAGCCCAGGGTCGAAGCCAGGCTCGCTCATCACCAGCATCAGCCCGGTCCACAGCGAGCTGCGGGCCACCTCGGCCGCATGATCGGGATCGAAGCCGCCGCGCCGCAGCACCGCCAGCGCGGTCTCGGTGGCCACCAGCGCCGCGTCGCTCTGCTTCTCGCCCGCCAGCAGGAGCTGGGATGCGCACGGGTGGGCGCGGAGCACGGACAGCAGCGACTCAAGCAGCCTGCGCAGCTGCAGATGCCATTCCGCTGTCAGGTCGACGTCGGTGTCGATCTCGCTCCAGACCTGATCGGCCAGTCCGGCCAGCAGCTCTTCCTTGTTCTTGAAGTGCCAGTACAGCGCCATCGGGGTGACGCCTAGCTCGGTCGCGAGCCGCCGGTAGGTGATCGCGTCCAGGCCTTCCGCGTCGCCCAGGGCGAGCGCGCGCCCGACCACGGCCTGCTTGGTCAGCCGGATCCGGTCCGCTTCTCGTGCCTGGGTTGGTGCCATCACTTGACAACTATACGCCGTACAAGCCAAGATGACCATATACAACGTACAGGAGTTACGTACATGAGTCATGTACAAGAACGAAGTACAGGTGACCGGAGAGGAGCCCGGGCAATGCCCAGACGGTGGTGGACCCTGGTGGCGGTATCGCTCGCCACCTTCATGACCTACCTCGACAACAACGTGACCAATGTCGCGATCCCCACGATCCAGCGCAGTCTGCATCTGTCGATCGCCGGCCTGGAGTGGGTGGTGAGCAGCTACATTCTGGTCTTCGCCGGGCTGCTGCTGGCCGGCGGACGGCTCGCCGACGTCTACGGCCGGCGCCGGCTGTTCCTGGTCGGCCTGTCGGTGTTCACGCTCGCCTCGCTGGGGGCCGGCTGGCCGGCAGCGGCAGCGTCCTGATCGGCGCCAGGCTGCTGCAGGGGCTCGGCGCAGCCCTGGTGGTGCCGACCACGCTGGCGATCATCATCGCCACGTTCGACAATGTGCGGGAACGCACCACCGCGATCGGCGCATGGACGGCGATCGGCGCGATGGCCCTGGCGTTCGGACCGCTGATCGGCGGCTTCATCAGCCAGCATCTGCACTGGGGCTGGATCTTCTTCATCAACGTGCCGGTCGGGATCGTCACGTTCGCGATCGCGGTGACGTCGGTGCGGGAGTCACGTGATCCAGCCGTGGAGCGCCGCCTCGACGTCGGCGGCCTGGTAACGTCGGCCATCGCCCTGTTCTCGCTCACCTACGCGCTGATCGAGGGTCACGACAAGGGCTGGACGTCCGCCGGCGTTCTCGCCGCGTTCCTGCTCGCTGCCGCGGCCGCAGCGGCCTTCGCGGTGATCGAGTCAAGGACGGCCCATCCGATGGTCGAGCTGAGCCTGTTCCGGTCCAGGGCATTCAGCGGCGGCACGGTCACGATGATGCTGTGGGCGTTCGGCATCTTCGGCATCTATTTCTTCACCTCGATCTACCTGCAGAATGTCCTGCACTTCTCGCCGACCGAGGCCGGCCTGGCCTTCGTCCCGATGGCCTTGTGCATGGCCCTGTTCGCCTCGCTGGCCGGACCGGTCTCCCGGCTGCTGCGGGCCCATCAGACGGTCGCGATCGGCATGGTGATCATGGCGGCCGGTCTCTACCTGGTCTCGCGCCTCGGCGCTGGCGCTACCTTCGCCGGCCTGATGCCCGGCTTCGGATTGTTCGGCGCCGGCGCCGGGCTGATGAACGTTCCGCTGACCAACGCGGTACTGCAGTCCATGCCGCCGGAGCGGTCCGGGGTCGCCTCGGCCCTGTTGAACGCCTCGCGTGAGGTGGCCGGGCTGCTCGGCATCACCGTCATCGGAGCAGTGCTGCGGTCCCGCGAGGGCTTCGCCGCCCGGCACGGGTCCAGCCCGAGCGTCGCCTATCTCGACGGCTACCACTCCGGTCTGCTTGTCACGGTCGCCCTGGTCGCGTTCGGCGCGGTCGTCAGCTATGCCGCGCTGCGGCGGATGACCCAGCAGGCGCCTGCTGGCCCGCCGATCCCCGCTGCGGCCGCGGAACTGGTCGGCCCCGGCGAGCCGGAACTGGCCTTGCAGCCAGCGAGCAGGTAGCAGTCCGCAGCACCATCGGCTGGTCGGGCTCGGGGCCGCCGCCCGAGCCCGACCAGCCCATGCCCGCAGCTTGAGCTTGGCCGCTGCTCAGCTGTCACGCTCGCTGACCGGCTCGGGCGTGGTGATCGGCTCAAGCAGTTCAATCAGCGGTTCCCGGCCGAAATGGCGGGCCCAGCCGAGCGGGGTGCCGTCGAATCGCTGGTCCCTGATGTCAGGATCGGCTCCGAGCCGCAGCAGCGTCCTGGCCAGATCGAGGTCTCCCGACTCGGCCGCCCGGTGCAGCGCGGTCTGCCACGGCTGGTCACTTGGCACATGAGCCGCGCTCAGCGGAAATGACGCCGCCACGGCGTCATCCGGCCATCCGGCTGGATGACGCTGCGCCACCTCGGCCAGCGCTTCGGGCGCAGCTGCGCGCACCGCTCGCTGCAGGTCTCTGGCTTGCTTGCGCAGCTGGTCAAGGTTGGCCTGGTCAGGCAGGGAAATGGCGGTCACGGCGACTCCTCTCCGACGCCTGCGGTTCGCGTCGCCAGGCCGAAAGGAGGTACTGCGGCCGTCTGGCGAACCGGGCGAGGTGCCGCAGGTGCGCTGCCTGGTGCCTACGGCGCTCCGCTAGTCCCGGCACCTGGCGGTAGCCTCTGGGTATCGGTGCCGGTACGAGCGCGGCATTGACCTCGCGTCGGCTCGGCAGCGTAATCGGCGCGGGTTCCGCCCATCATCGACGAGGAGCAGATCGACATGACTCTCTTCCAGCGGGCTCACGACATAGTCCAGGCCAAGGCCAACAAGGCGCTCGACGCCGCTGAGAAGCCCGATGAGATGCTCGATCTCTCCTACGAGCAGATGCTGGAGCAGATCACTCAGGTCCGCCGGGGGCTGGTGAGCATCGCCGCATCGCGCAAGCAGATCGAGCTCCAGGAGCAGCAGCTCAAGCACTCGGCGGAGCACCTGCAGGACCAGGCCAAGGCGGCACTCTCCCAGGGCAAGGAGGACCTGGCGAAGGAGGCGCTGTCCCGCAAGGCCGCCGCCCAGGCCCAGATCGATGCCATGGAGTCCCAGCACGCGCAGCTGACCGAGCAGGAGGACAGCCTCGAGCACACCCTTGACGCCCTGCAGAAGAAGGTGAATGACTTCCGGACCCAGAAGGAAGTCATGAAGGCCCAGTACACCGCGGCGAAGGCGATGACCTCCGTGGACGAGACCACCGCTGGGATCTCCACGACCGTCGGCGACTCCGGGACTGCGCTCCAGCGGGCGCAGGACAAGATCGCGTCGATGCAGGCCCGCGCCGCTGCGGTAGACGAGCTGCTCCAGTCCGGCGTGCTTGAGGACGTTGGCGGTGGCACCGATGACATCCAGAAGGAACTCGATGAAGCCGGGTCGGCCGCCGAGGTGGACAAGGAGCTTGCCGCGCTCAAAGCCGAGCTTGAGGCTGGCGGCTCGGACTCACCGGCGACGCAGCCACCGCCGGAGCTAACCGCAGGCTGACGCGCGGGGCGGGCCGGACGGCACTGCGCGGCGGGGTCGGGTGGCTCTGTGCAGTGGGTCAGGTAGCCCTGCGGGGCGGGTCGGGGCCCCCCGCGCAGCGGTTCGGGCGGCCGTGCCGCACAGGCCGGGTGGCCATGTGCGGCCGGTCAGCGGAGTTCGCGTGACGGCACCCGCGGGCGACCGGATGGGCCATAATGGCCGGCATGGCGGCAGGCGAACACCAGCGCGCCCGGTCCGTGGCTCCGGCGAGACACCGGCTCAGCAAGGTTCCGGAAGTGACCGTCTTCTTCTGGATCACCAAGGTGCTGACCACCGGTATGGGCGAGGCGACATCTGACTACCTGGTCCACCGATTCAATCCGCAGATCGCGGTCGTTGTCGGCTTCGTGGCGTTCGCGGTCGCGATGGTCCTGCAGTTCGCTGTCCGCCGCTACGTGACGTGGATCTACTGGCTTGCCGTCGTCATGGTCGCGGTGTTCGGCACGATGGCGGCCGACGTGCTGCACGTCGGCCTGCACATCCCGTACTGGGCCTCGAGCGTGTTCTACGCCATCGTGCTTGCCGTCATCTTCGTGGCCTGGTACCGGTCCGAGGGGACGCTGTCCATCCACAGCATCTACACCAGGCGGCGCGAGACGTTCTACTGGGCTACGGTGCTGGCCACGTTCGCGCTGGGAACGGCGGCAGGTGACTGGACCGCCAGGACCGTCGGGCTTGGCTACTTCGGCTCGGGCGTCATGTTCGCCATCGTGATCGCCGTCCCTGCGGTGGGGTACTGGCGGCTCGGCATGAACGCGATCGCGGCGTTCTGGTTCGCTTACATCGTCACGCGGCCGCTCGGAGCCTCGTTTGCCGACTGGCTGGCGTGGCCGCACAATTTCGGCGGCCTGGGGTATGGTCACGGAGCGGTCAGCATCTACTCGACGATTCTCATTGCCGCCCTAGTCGGCTACATGACCGTCACCGGTGCGGATGTGACCGTGCGCCGGGCCGCTCCAGGCCAGACCAGATCCACGACCGCCGACCAGTGGCAGGGCGCGCGTTACCGGCCGTCCCAGGGTGGTCGGCACCGCCGTGCGGGGATAGCGGTACAAGAGGTGCCTGCCAGCTACGGTGCTAGCCGAGGCGTCAGCGACATGGCCGATGATCGTGATGTGCCGCGGACGGGTGGCTGGCGATAGCTGCCAGCGACCCGCCCGCCGGCGTTGTCTACGGTGCGAGGGATCACCGCCCGCGAACACCGAAGCGACGGTGCTGGGTTACCTGCAGCGGTGCCTTGGTTACCTGGTGAAGATGATCCGGATGTGCCGGAATTCGACAAACAGGTGCGGATAGCCGTCGCCTGGCCCGTTCTGGCTGTCGTCGCCTGCTGCGGCGATCTTCCGCAGCACGTCCATTCCCGCGATCACCTGGGCGAACGGCGTGTATGCCGGTGCCAGCGTGGTGTCCTTCCAGACGAAGAAGAACTGGCTGCCGTTGGTGTTAGGCCCGGCGTTAGCCATGGCCACGGTGCCAGCAGGGTAGGTGGCGCCGGCCAGGTTCTCGTCATTGAAGCGGTAGCCAGGGCCACCGGATCCGGTGCCGGTCGGGTCGCCGCACTGCAGCACGAAGATGCCCTGGAGGGTCAGTCGGTGGCAGTGAGTGCCGTTGAAGTAGCCGCGCCGGGCCAGGAACCTGAAGGAGAATGTGGTGCAAGGCGCCTGTGCTGTCAGCGCCCTGATCACGATCACGCCCTGGGAGGTGTGCATCCGGGCGACGTAGGGACGCGCGGCCTTCGCCGGAGTGAAGTCGGGCAGACCCTTGTATCTGTCGAACGGCACGGCATTGACGAAGCCGCAGCTATTGGACGCTGGGAAGCCGGCACGCCGGGGCTGAAGAATCGGCTTTGAGTGCGCGGCCGCCGCGGGACCGGCCGATGCGGACTGTGGCAGCGCACTGGCGGTGGCGGCGCCAGCCAGGCTGAGGACCAGCGTGGCAGTGGCAAAGGCGAATACATTGCGCTTTCGCATGATGCAGACCTTTCTGTCGGGTCTTACGGCAGCGCCAGCCTAAATGACACCACGCGCCGCGGATAGGGTCCCTGCGGCTAGATTGACCCTCCCTGGCAGCTGGCTTGCGTTGCCGAACTGGATTCGCGCAGCCGTTAGACTGCGCACCGATATATGCGACATACCATAGCTAGCTGACCCTTGCGCGCAACTCCGTGAATGAATGGCCTGCTGCACCGGAGCGGGGAGGATCGCATTGACCACAACGCGCCACGACGGCGTGATCATCGTGGGAGCCGGGCCGACCGGGCTGGTGCTGGCCGCGGAACTCGCGCTGGCGGGCGTGCGGTGTCTGGTGCTTGAACGGCGGGAGGGTCCGCGGGCCGACTCTCGTGCCATTTGCCTGCACGCCAGGAGCATGGAGATGCTTGATCTGCGCGGCCAGGCTGAGGCATTCGCGCGAGCGGGACTGCCGGTGCCGCAGTTCCCGCTTGGGCCGAGGGGTGCGGCCATTTCCTTCGGCCGGCTCGATTCCGACTTCCCTTACCTGCTGGACATTCCACAGAGCCAGATGGAACGGCTGTTCCTGGCCAGGGCGCTCGAGCTTGGCGCAAAGGTGCGCTGGTCCTGCGCCGTCGCAGGGATCGAGCAGGACGAGAACGCCGTCACGGTGACCATGGCAGGCGGCGGGGTCGAGCGCGCCACGTACGTCGTGGGCTGCGACGGCGTCCGCAGCATGGTCCGCGACTCGGCGGGAATCGCGTTCCCCGGCTTCGCCAACCCAGGCTCGGTGATCCTTGCCGATCTGCACCTCGACGGCCTGCCGATGACCAACGCCTATGGCGATCTTTCCGGCGGCGGGATGCTGCTGATGTTCCCGTTCCGGGATGGGTCCTGCCGGGTGGTGCTGTACGACTATGCCCGCGCGGACGTACCCGTCACAGAACCCGTGACGATCGGCGAGGTGCGGGACGGACTCCGTCACATCGTCGGCCAGGACTTCGGTCCGCACGACATGTACTGGTCGGCCAGGTACCGCAGCGACAGCCGGCAAGCGCCGCGGTACCGGGCCGGGCGGCTGCTGCTGGCCGGAGATGCCGCGCATGCTCATTCCCCGGCCGGCGCGCAGGGGCTCAACACCGGACTGCAGGATGCGGTCAACCTCGGCTGGAAGCTCGGCGCCGTGCTATCCGGCTGGGGTCCGCAATGGCTCCTCGACTCCTATCACGCCGAGCGCCACCCGGTCGGTGCCGCGGTGCTCGCGCTGACCGGCCGCCAATTCCGGCTGAATACGGCCAGGACCTGGAACAGGCGGGCGCTGCGCTGGGCGGTGCACCGGCTGGTGGTGCCACTGCCACCAGTTCAGCGAAGGCTGGCGCGCGACTACTCGGGAATCGCGATCAGCTACCCGCCGGACCGGGGAGTAGGCCACCCGCCGGACGGGGGATTAGGCCACCCGCTGGCCGGGAAACGGCTGCCCCCAGGCACGGTGACGCTGACCGATGGCACCGCCACCCGGCTGTATGAGTTGTTCCACGAGGGGCGGTTCGTGCTGTTGACCGCAGCGGCCACCGGGGACGTCACCGGCCTGCCGGATGATCGCGTCAAAGCGGTCAGCTATGGCGGCGGCACGAGGCCGGGGCTGCCGTCGGCCATGCTGGTGCGGCCGGACGGATACGTGGCTTGGGCATCGGATCAGCCGGACCCGGCGGCCGCGCGCGAAGCCGCGATCGCGTGGTGCGGCCCGCGCTGAGCGGCTCGCATTGAGCGGTCGGAGCTGCGGCTCGCGCGGAGCGGTCGGTTGCGGCTCGCCCCGCCGTTGATCACGCCGCGGATGGCGACGTAGAGTCCTGAACCGATGGATACTGCTAGCCCGGCAGCTGGGCGCCCTCCCGGCGGCGCGGTTCCTGAGCCCTTCGGGCCGGCTCCTCCCGATCCGGGGCGGTGTCGGATGCTGGCAGACATCGTGCCGCCGGTGGTGGCCGTCGCCGAGGTGCTCGGGGACCTGCCCGATGTGCTGCTCTTCCCCGAGGAAGAGGCGGCTATTGCCAAGGCGGTCGACAAGCGGCGCAGAGAGTTCGCGGCCGTGCGCGGCTGCGCCCGCGACGCGCTGGGGAGACTCGGCTGGCCGGCAGTGCCGATCGTGCCGGGACATGGCGGCGCGCCGCAATGGCCCGATGGCGTGGTGGGCAGCATGACGCACTGCGCCGGCTATGCGGCGTCCGCCGTCGCACGGGTGCAGGACGTGCTTGCGCTCGGGGTGGACGCTGAGCCGCATGACGCGCTGCCCGACGGTGTGCTCGACCTCGTCAGCCTCACCGAGGAGCGCGGCATGCTGACCGCGCTAGCGTCGGATGCGCCAGGTGTGTGCTGGGACAAGCTGCTGTTCAGCGCGAAGGAATCTGTGTACAAGGCATGGTTCCCGCTCACCAAGCGCTGGCTGGGATTCGAGCAGGCGGCCATCGCGGTCGACCCGGAGCACGGCACGTTCACAGCGCGGTTGCTGGTGGCTGGTCCCGTGCTTGATGGCCGCCCGCTCACCGAGTTCGCTGGCAGGTGGCTGGTCCGGGCCGGCCTGGTGCTGACCGCGACCGCGGTACTGCCGGACCGCTGACCAGACTCGGGTCCCGGTTACGAGGCCGATGGAGCCGATCAGGTGGTCAGCCGCAAGGCCGGGCGGCCCGGCCGTGCCGATAGCGGGCAAGGACCTCGCACCGCGGTCGGCCTAAAGTGATGCAGTGGACGACGCCAAGTACGACCCTTTCGCCCGCGGCCCCTTTCCGGTCGGCGTGCGCACCATTCAGGCAGCCGATCAGGCACGCGGCCGGGTGTTCCCGTGTGAGATCTGGTATCCGGCGCGCAGCGAGGACGCGGATCGGTCCGCGGGCCAGGACTCAGGACGCGACGCCGCAGCGCGCCCAGGGGCGCATCCGCTGATCGTGTTCTCCCATTACAGCGGCGGGCACCGGCGTTCGGCCACGTTCTTGAGTACGCATCTGGCCAGTCACGGTCATGTGGTCGGGCTGGTCGGGCACAGCTTTGGCGGGTGGACGGTGCTGGCCACGCCCGACGCGGAGCCGCGGGTGCGGGCAGTAGCGGCGTTTGGACCGGGCGGCAGCGCGCACCCGAAGCCAGGGATCTTGCCGTTGACGCTCCACTTCGCCTGGAGCCAGGCCATACCGACTCTTTATCTGGCCGCAGCAGACGACGTGCCGATACCGCTGACCGGCGTCTACGAACTGTTCGACCGGACACCGACGCCGAAGCGCATGTTCGTCCTGCGCCGAGCCGACCACCAGCACTTCCTCGACGACGTCGAGGGCGAGCACGAGGCGGTGCGGGCCATGTCGTTCCCTGGTCCGGCCGCTTGGATCCCGGCGGCGATGCGGCCGATCACCGAGCTGAGCAGTGGTGAGCAGGCTCACCTGTTCGTCCGCGGCCTGACGCTCGGCCACCTCGACGCGGCGCTGCGGCAGCTCGATGCCGCTGAGCGGTTCCTGGATGGCGACGTCGAGTCCGAACTCGCCGCGCGCGGAGTCGACGCGTTCGCGCACCGGACGTGACCGTCTGTAATCCGGCGCGGCGACGCCTTGGTTACGCGGCGCCCCTGACCGGGGTCGGGTGCCCGATCGACAGCCCATCAGCTGGGTCGAAGAACTGCAGGTTCGACGTGTTCACCGCGAGCTCGACCGGGCTCCCCGGCCGGATCGTGCTGCGGGCCGCCACCCGCGCCGTCCACATCGTCTCCGGACCGATGATCGGAATGGCCCCATCGTCGCCAGCAGCTTCCGTCGCCTCAGTGAGGCTGGCGTGCTCCACTGGCGGCGCGTCAATGCCGAACAGCACGAGTATCTCGCTGCCGAGTTCCTCGATCACGCTCGTCGTTACTCGCAGCCGCGGCCAACCGGCCTCCGCCAGGCTCGCATCCTCGAAGTCCGACGGCCTGATCCCCAGGATGAGCTCACGGCCGAAGTAACCGGTCAGCCCAGGGCGCGCGCTGAGCAAGGCCTCGGTGATCGCCAGCCGGTGACCTGCGAACGTGACCGCCGGCCCGTCGTCGCGGACCAGCCGAGCGGTGACGAAGTTCATCGCGGGCGACCCGATGAACCCGGCCACGAACAGGTTCACCGGCGCGCTGTACAGCGCCTGGGGCGTATCCACCTGCTGCAGCTTGCCCTCGCGCAGCACGCAGACTCGCTGGCCGAGGGTCATCGCCTCGACCTGGTCATGGGTGACATAGACGGTGGTCACACCGAGCCGGTCATGCAGCTGGGACAGCGAGGCACGCATCGATACCCGGAGCTTGGCATCCAGGTTGGACAGCGGCTCATCCATCAGGAAGGCTTGCGGCTCGCGGACGATGGCGCGGCCCATCGCCACCCGCTGCCGCTGGCCGCCGGACAGTGCGGCCGGCTTGCGCTTCAGGTAGTCCTGCAGACCGAGCATCCGGGCGGTCTCGGCCACCCGCCGCTGGATTTCAGCCTTCGGGGTCTTGCGCTGCTGCAGGCCGAACGCCAGGTTCTGCGCCACCGTCATGTGCGGGTAGAGCGCATAGTTCTGGAACACCATCGCGATGTCCCTGTCCTTGGGCGGCAGGTCGTTGACGACCCGGCTGCCGATGGTGATGGTGCCTGCGGTTATCTCCTCAAGGCCAGCGATCGAGCGCAGCGCGGTCGACTTGCCGCAGCCCGATGGGCCAACGAACACGATGAACTCGCCGTCCGATATCTCCAGGCTCAGCCCGTCGATTCCCTTGACCCCGCCCGGATAGACCTTGTCCACCTGATCGAGAATGATCGCCGCCACCGCTCGCTCCGCTGCTCGGCCGGTGGCCCGCCTTACGGCCGGCCTTCTGTCCGGAGCGTATCGCTGACTGCCCGGCCGGGCCTATCCCCGCAGCTAGGGGCGTGGCCGGAGCGGACAGCTAGCCGAGCCAGTCCGGGATCAGGCGCCGATCTAGCGACGAGTGCCGGCCTAGCGAGGAGTGATGCTCAGATCCTCGAAGGTGACCTGGAAGCCGCCGCCCTCGGGCGCGGCGCACATCGGGCCGGCCAGTACCTCCGGATCCGGCGGGAGGTAGGCCAGCGCGGCAAGCTGAGGCTCGCCCCGGTCGATCCAGTAGCGGACCTCCAGCGCATCACCGCGGCGGGTGAGCAGCAGGCCAAGTGCGCCGATGTCCGCAGGCAGGTCGGCGATCGCCCAGCTCGAGTGATCGTTGGTGATGACCGTGCTGAACCGCATCCTGCCGTCGACGTACTCGATCCCGGTCTTGAGCCAGCGGAGCTCGTCGACCCGCACCATCGCCCCGGCCTGGTCATACTGTTCGGCGTAGCTGCCACGCACCCGCATCGACAGATCAAAGTCGCCAGCCAGCAGCTCGCCGTAGAGGTGGCCGTTGTCGCGGACGTACCCGTAACCGGTGATCCGCCAGAAGTCCGTGGCCGGGTCGGCAGTGACCACCAGCGCGCCGTTCTCGGCCGACCATCGAGCCGGTTCGTTCAGCCACTGCATGCGTTCCTCCTGGCAGCTGCTCGCTCGCCGGTCGAGGCTAGGCTAGGGCGCGTGCTGAGCATAGGGGCGGTCGTGCTCGGAGTCACGGATATGGGACGAGCCGTGGATTTCTGGTGCGAGGCGCTCGGTTACCGGGTGCAGGTGGGCGGAGCCGCCGAACGCTGGTCCGAGCTAGCGCCGGCTGGCGGGCCTGGCACCGTACTGGCGCTACAGCACAGCGATTCACCCGCCGAGGCGCACCCACGGGTGCATCTCGATCTGGTGGCGGCGGACGCCGCGGAGCAGGCCGCGGAGATTCAGCGCATCGTCCGCCTCGGCGCTCAGCGGGTCGACTGGGATCGTTATCCGGTCAACCCCGACTTCGTCGTCCTCGCCGACCCTGACGGCAACTGCTTCTGCGTCGTAGATGCCAGCCACGAGTAACCCGCGGATGCCTCCGCCACGCGAGCGATGCTGCATGGTTAGTGCGACCGAGGTCAGGTCCGCGCGGCTGGGCAGGAGTTCCATGATCGCGCGGTTCTTTCAGCAGGGGCGACTGAAAGAACCGCGCGATCATGGAGTCTGGCGGCGGAGCAGACAGCAGCTGAGGCGGTTGGGGCAGCTGGGGCAGTTGGGATACGGCGGGCTGGCGGCCGGAGGCAGGACGGTCGACAGATCCCGTCTGGCCAGTGATCAGCCGAACGTGTACCAAATCCCGTCTAGCCCCGATATCTGGACTTGGTTCCATAGCTGGACCTTGTCGCCGTTCGAACCGTCGTGTTGGGCGACGAGCGGCCGGCCGTTAGGCGGTCGGCGGGGCCGCGGGTGGGCGGCAGCTGAGCAGGCCGCGGTCGATGACCACGGTGCCGTCTTCGGTGGCGGTCTGGAACAGCGCCGCCTCGCTGTCGTTCTCCGGCAGCCAGATGGAAACCACCAGCGAATCGCCGGGCAGCACCGGATGGCTGAACCGCCCGGACATGGCCGCGAAGCGAGCCGGGTCCGACTCGCAGAGCGCGTGCAGCAGGGCCCGGCCGGTCACCCCGTACGTGCACAGCCCGTGCAGGATGGGTCGGGCGAAGCCGCCCCTGGCCGCGAACTTCGGGTCGGCATGCAGCGGGTTCCGGTCGCCGGACAGCCGGTAGATCAGCGCCTGTTCCGGCCGGGTCTGCTCGACGACCCGGTAGTCGGGTGCCCGGTCGGGACGCTGCCAGGGCTCGCTGCCGCCCCGGTCGCCGCCGAAGCCGCCTTCGCCGCGGATGAAGGTTCCGCCCCTCGATGTCACCAGCGGCTCCCCGGTCGCCGCGTCTACTGCCGAATTCTCGGTAACGACAAGCGCACCCGACCCCTTGTCATAGATGCCGGTCACGGTCGAGACGGTCCGCACCGTCCCTTGCACCGGCAGCGGTTTGTGCAACTCGAAGGCTTGCTCGGCGTGCACGAGCATGGCCCGGTCGAAGCTGCCCAGGCTCCGGCCCAATCTGGTCTGGGCGATCAGCACCGCGAAAGTGGGCAGGACCTGCTGCGTTATGCCCTCGGAGTTCTCGGTGGTGAACTCAAGCTCGGCCAGCGGGTCGCCCAGGCCGGCCCCGACACCGACCGCGTAGAGCAGGGCGTCGGTGGAGGTCCAGGACCGCTCCTGCGGCTCACTCGGCACCCCGATCACAGCGTGGTCAAGCGACAACATGACCTCCATGGGTTGCGTTATAGCTGGTAATTAGAATTTAGTTCTAGAATTATTCTTGAAGGTGCTTGGCCGCCGTGTCAACCGGGCGCCGCGTGCCGCGCCCGAGTGGAGCAGGCCGGGGCAGGACTACCGAAGGGGCGCTGGTCATGGGCATGCTGGACGGAAAGGTCGCGATTGTGACCGGCGCGAGCCGCGGCATCGGCGCCGAGATCGCCAGGCGGTTCGGGGCGGCTGGCGCGGCCGTGGCAGTGGCGGCGCGGACGACCACTGCGGATAGCTCGCCGCTGCCTGGCACGATCGGCGAGACCGTGGCGCAGATCCGCGCGGCGGGCGGCACCGGCATCGCCATCCCCACCGACCTGTCCAGGCCGGGCGACCGCGAGCGGCTGGTCAGCGAGACGATTCGGCAGCTCGGAGCGCCGGACATCCTGGTCAACAACGCCGCCGTGACCTATTTCGCCCGGGTCGAGGATTTCACCCCGCGCCGGTATGAGCTGATGTTCCAGGTTCAGGTGCAGGCGCCGTTCCACCTGGTCACGCTCGTGCTGCCGGGGATGCGGGAGCGGGGGAGCGGCTGGATCCTGAACATCTCGTCCGGGGCGGCCAGGCACCCGGTCATGCCCCCGACCGGCTGGGCCGGGCGGGGCGGCACCGTCTACGGCATGTGCAAGGCGGCGATCGAGCGGTTCTCGACCGGCCTGGCCGCCGAGCTGTACCAGGACAACATCGCGGTGAACGCGCTCTCCCCGAACAAGGTGGTTCCGACCCCGGGCACGATCTTCCATCGGCTCACCACGCCGGACGACCCGGATGCCGAGTCGCCGGCCGTGCTGGCTGAGGCGGCGCTGATGCTCTGCCAGGGCGATCCGAGAGTTCTGACCGGGCGGATCGCCTACTCCCAGGACCTGCTGAACGAGCTCGGCGTCGTGCCGCCGGCCATGCGCTAGCGCTCGATGCCAGCGTCCGCGCCGATGCCAGCATCTGCCGCGCCGATGCCAGCGTCCGCGCCGATGCCAGCATCTGCCGCGCCGATGCCAGCGTCCGCGCCGATGCCAGCATCTGCCGCGCCGATGCCAGCGTCCGCGCCGATGCCAGCATCTGCCGCGCCGATGCCAGCGTCCGCGCCGATGCCAGCCGGCTGGGTCCGGGTGGACTGTCATCTGCACACCGCCGCGTCCGGTGATGCGGTGACCACGCTGGACCAGCTGGCCGAGCGGGTGGCTCAGGCCGGGATCGACGTGGTCTGCATCACCGATCACAACGAGACATCCGCCGCGCTGACCGCCGTGGCCCGCGGGATCGGCGCGCGGGTGATCGTCGGCGAGGAGATCAGGACCCGGGCCGGCGATCTGGTCGGCCTGTTTCTGGCCGAGCGGATCCCGTACGTGCTGCCGGTGATCGAAGCGGCCGGCCGGATCAGGGAGCAGGGCGGGCTGGTGTACCTGCCGCACCCGTTCGACCCGGTCCGCAGCAGCCTGGGCGCGGCCGCCGCCAGCTTGTGCGCGGCGGGAGTGGCTGACGTGGTCGAGGTGTTCAACGCCAAGATCGCCGACCAGGCGCTGAACGGCCGTGCCGCCGCGCTCGCCGCGCGCTGGGGACTGCCGGGCGGCGCTGGCTCGGACGCGCATGATCCGCCCGGAGTCGGTGCCGCCTACCTGGAGATGCCGGACTTCGATGGACCGGCCAGCTTCCTGGCGTCGCTCGCCGTGGCCCGGGTGGTGGGGGAGTACCGGGCCCACGCCCCGAGGTACGCCCGCCCGCCGACCGGCTAGCAGCTCAGGCCCGACTCCGGCTCCTTGGGCGGGCCACGGCGGTCAGCTCGTCGGCAGTGCGGCACAGCCGCCGATCACGTCAGCGCAGCAAGCGGTGATTGGCTAAGACGTGGAGCTCAGCAGGGCGGCGAGGCGACTAGCGTGGCTGAACAGGGCTGTAGCCGGCGCCCGGTTGCCGTCGAGCTGGGTAAGCATTTCGAGGCCGAGGTAGAGGGCGACGATGGCGTAGGCGATATCCGCTGTGGGCACGAGCGAGGCGAGCGGTGAGTCGGCCAGAGCCGTGCTGATGGCGTGCTGGGCGAACTCTGTCCAGGGTGCGATCCGGGCGGTGACCTCGACGCCGAGGTCGGGATCGGACATCGCGCCGGCGATCATCTCCGCGAGGACTCGGACGTGTCCGGAGTCAAGGTCTTCCTTGTAGATCGCTGCCGCCACAGCCACCAGATCCGTCGCCGAGGTGACCTCGTTGGCGGCGGCGGTGTAGCGCTCGCGCCGGGAAGCGCTGACCGAGTCCAGGGCGGCGAGCAGCAGGTTGGCGACGGAGCCAAAGTGATAGAAGACCAGCCCTTGGTTGCAGCCAGCGCGGGAGGCGATGGTCCTAGCGCTTGCCCCGACGAAACCCTCCGTCTTGAGCGTGGTGATGGCGGCGTCGACCAGCGCACGGCGCGTTTCGCTGGACCTGTCCCGCGGACTTACCCTGCTCGACTTGCCAGCCTTAGCCATCCGTCGCTGTCCTTACTCCTTGTCGCCGCTCCAGCCTGCTTCTGGATCATCGTTCCGGCATGTCGTACCCCCGCTGACCCTATGCCCGCCCGCGCTAACTTGGCGCGTGCTGTCGCGAACCGTTGATTGAGCGTATTGTTTGAGCATTAGCTCAAACAAATCTTAGGAGGTCTCTGATGAGCGCTGGCCTGTCGCCAGGACATCGAGTACCGAAGATCCGTTCATGGTCGCTGCGGTTGAGTCGCCGGGCACTCATCGCCGGGTTGTGCTATGAGTGCGTCGTCGTCGCGGTCGCTACCGGCGGTGCGGTGACCCACGAAACGATGTACTGGATCGCGCTGCTCGGCCTGACGCTGTTCAGCGGCCTTGCCGCTGTCGTCGGCCTCTATGTCGGCTACGGGCTGCTGGCGACGCTGGGCACCGCCTTCGGAGCTCACATGTCAGTAAATGGTTATGGTCCACTTTGGTTCGTGATCCCCGACGGGATCATCGACGTCATGCTCTTCGCTGTCGCCGGAGCGGTGAATGTTGCCCTGCTCGGCCAGCTGGCAGCCTGCCGGCGAGAGCGCCAAAGCCGAGACACCCACGCGGGTGTGGCGTAGACCAGGCATGTTGCCTGACCCGAGCGGCTCACAGGCCGATCCGCTCGGCCAGGCGCTCGCGGTGATAGCTGCCGTCGCCGAGGAACAGCTCGCTGGACTTGGCCCGCTTGAAGTACAGGTGGGCGTCGTGCTCCCAGGTGAATCCGATCCCGCCGTGGATCTGAATGTTCTCGGCTGCGACGTGGAAGTACACATCGGATGCCAGCGCCTTGACCAGCGCGGCGACGACAGGGACCTCGGCGGAGTCCTCGGCCACGGCGGCCGCGGCATAGCCGACGGCTGAGCGCAGCGACTCGACCTCAAGCAGCAGGTCAGCGCACCGGTGCTTGATCGCCTGGAAGCTGCCGATGGGCCGGCCGAACTGGTGCCGGAACTTGGCGTAGTCCACCGCCATGTCCAGCGCCCGCTGGGCGCCGCCAAGCTGCTCGGCGGCGAGCGCGACGGCGGCCACATCGAGGGTGTGACTCAGCACCGCCGAACCGTCACCCGGCGCGCCGATCAGCCGCCCGCGCGCCGAGGCGAATTCGCACCTGGCCAGCTTCCTGGTCTGGTCGAGGGTGGGCAGCGCGGTGCGTTGCACGCCTTCGGTGCCCGGGTCGACGGCGAACAGGGACAGCCCGTCGTCGGTCCTGGCGACGGCGAGGATCAGGCCGGCCGTGTGCCCGTCGAGCACGAAGCTCTTGTGCCCGTCGAGCACCCAGCCGTCCCCGTTCTTGGCGGCGGCCAGCCTGATCGCGTCCGGGTCCCAGGAGCCGTCGTCCTCGGTGAAGGCCAGCGTCGCGACGGTCTGGCCGGCCGCGATCGCGGGCAGCAGGTCTGTCTTGGCTGCCTCGTCGGAGCTCGCCACCAGCGCCGTCGCGGCCAGCACCGCGCTGGCCAGGTACGGCCCGCCGTACAGCGCGGCGCCGAGTTCCTCAAGGACGATCGCCTGCTCGGTGAAGGAGAAGCCGGAGCCGCCGTACTCCTGCGGGATGGCGATGCCCTGCAGCCCGAGCTGACTGCCTGCCTGGCGCCAGATCTGCTGGTCGATCCCGTCGGCGGTCTCCATCAGCTCGCGGACCCTGGTCAGCGGTGCCCGGTCGGCCAGGAACCGCCGGACCGAATCGCGCAGCTCCTGCTGCTCCGCGGTGATAGCGAACTTCATCACGGTCGCGCCGGGCGGCCTGGCGGTCAGGCCAGGGCGGAAACGGCGCTCCCTCCCTTCGCAGACATTGCCGGTGGCGGCAGCTGGTCTTGTGGTTCGGTGACGACCAGGACGTCGATTGCCTCGATCTGGTCCCCGTTCACCCACAGCGGGTTGACTTCAAGCTCGCGGAACGCGCCGCCAAGCGAGGCGGCCGCGTCGCCGAGCAGCGTGATGACGCGCGCCAGGGCGTCCAGGTCGGCCGGTCGGGTCCCGCAGGCGCCGCGGAGCAGCGGCAGGCCGCACAGCTCGCCGAGCATCCGGAGCACCTCAGCCTCGTCCACGGGCAGGACGCGAAGACTGGTGTCGTTGAGCACCTCGACCCAGATACCGCCGAGGCCAACCGCCAGGACCTGGCCGAAGGTCGGATCCACCGTCACGCCGGCCAGCAGTTCCACCCCGCCGGTGCGCATCGCGGTGACCAGGACCCCGTCGAGGCCGGCTCCGTCGACCCGCTCGCCCGCGGCCCGCACCCGCTGGTAGCCGGCCCTGACCTCGGCATCGGTGTTCAGCTGCAGGGCCACCCCGCCGATATCTGACTTGTGGGTGATCTGGGCGGAGCAGATCTTCAGCGCTACCGGGTACCCGAGCCGCCTGGCGGCAGCGGCGGCCGCGTCGGCGGAGCCGACCAGCTCGCCGGGCACCACGGGAATCCCGAACCCGGCGAGCAGATCCCGCGCGTCCGCCTCCGACCACGGTCCGCCGGCCGACGCCGGGCCGGCCGATGCCGGGCCGGCCGACGCCGGGCGGGCCGGGATGTGCCGCCCCGTCGGCCTGAGCCCGGGTGTGCTGCCAGGCCGGCGGCCTTCCAGCCAGCGCAGCGCGTTGCCGAGCGCCCGGATGCCCAGATCGAGCCCGCCGAGCAGGTGAATGCCGTGCCTGGTCAGCAGGTCCCGGCCGTATCCGGTGACGTCCACGCAGGTCCCGCCCACCGGGATGACCGGGATCGGTGCCGAGGCGATGCGCTTGCCCAGCCAGGCGATGCGTTCTTCGAGCAGGCTCGCCGCGGTCTCGTCCGGCGGCCGCGCGTCGGGCAGCGTGATTCCGGCGAACAGCACGAAGTCCAGCCCGGGATCTGCGACCGCGGCGTCCAGCGCCCGGTCGATGGCGATCAGCGCGGTGGTCCGCTGGTTGGCCAGGAAATAGCCGGTCACGTCGAGCGGGTTGCGCACCGCGGCGAACGGCGGCAGGTGCGGGGCGATCTGCGCCGCAGTCTGCGGCGCGAACTGCGGGATGTCGATGCCCTGGGCGCTGGCCCGGTCGGCGACGATGTCGCAGGAGCCGCCGGAGGCGGTCAGCACGCCCATCCGGCGGCCGCGCGGCCACCGGTCGTAGCCGAGCAGCGCGGCGGTGCACAGCAGGTCCTCGATGCTGTGCACCCTGATCACGTTGAGCTGCCGGAGCGCCGCGTCCACCACGGCATCGTCCCCGGCGACCGACCCGGTGTGCGCCAGCGCGGCCTGCCGGCCCGCCGGGCTCGATCCGACTTTCAGCGCGACGATCGGCTTACCTGCCTGGTCGGCTCGCTGCGCGGCCAGGGCGAACCTGGCCGGATCGCTGATCTCCTCAAGGAACAGGCAGATGACCCTGGTGTTCGCGTCGTCGATCAGGTACTCGAGCACGTCGGTCGCGGCGATCATCGCCTCGTTGCCCAGCGTGGTCAGCGTGCTGACGCCGATCGCCCGGGATCTGGCGAACCCGAGCACCACGCTGGCCAGCGCGCCGCTCTGCAGCGCGATGCCGACCGGCCCGGCAAGCAGCGGCGGCGGGATGGTCAGCGCGAACGGCGCGGTGCGGGCGTGCGCGTTCAGGAATCCGAGGCAGTTAGGCCCGAGCACGGTGATCCCGTGCGCGCAGGCGCGGGCGACCAGCGCCGCCTCGAGGGCGCGGCCGGCGTCGCCGGTCTCGCGGTACCCGGAGGCGAGCACGATCGCGCCCCGGACCCCGGCCGCGGCCGCGTCGTCGAGCACGCTCTCGACCACTTCGGTGGGTGCCAGGATGAACGCCAGGTCGACTGGTTCCGCCAGGTCGCGCAGGCTGCGGACGGCCGGACGGCCGAACACGCTGCGATGCCGCGGGTGCACCGGGATCAGCGGCCCGGCGAATCGCGTCGCGGCGGCGCTCGCGGCGACGAAACGCGCCCACCCGGACGTGTCGGAGGCACCGACCACCGCGATGCTCCGCGGCGCGAAGAACTCCCTGAGCCGCTCCGGCGTGACCAGCGAGCTCACCCGCGCCGCGGCTCCTTCGGCAGGCCAAGGGCACGCTCGGCGATGATGTTGCGCTGGATCTCGCTGGTGCCTGAATAGATGGTCCCGGCCCGGCTGCTGAGGAACACGTTCTGCCACCCGCCGGTCGGATATCCGGGACCATCGGGGCGGATCAGCGCGTCCGTGCCGACAATGCCGATCGCGATCTCGCCGAGCCGCTTGTGGTACTCGCTCCAGAAGAGCTTCGTGATCGAGGCCTCCGGGCCAGGCGGCCGGCCCTCGGCGACCTGCGCCAGCGTGCGCAGTCCGCTGAACCGCATCAGCTGGACGTCGGTGTAGGCCCGCGCCAGCTGCTGACGCACCAGCGGGTCGGTGTTCTTGCCGTACTTGCGCGCGGTATCGACCAGTTCCCAGAACTCCCGCTCGAAGCCCAGGTGCTGAATGGTCGCCTGACCACCCCGCTCGTGCCCGAGCGTGGTCATCGCCACCTGCCAGCCGTGGCCCAGGCCGCCGATCACGTTGAACAGCGGGACCCGGACGCCGTCGAGGAAGTCCTCGCAGAACTCCGAAGCCCCGGATATCTGCCTGATCGGCCGGTACTCGATCCCGGGTCCGGTGAACGGGAAGAGCACGTAGCACAGCCCGGCGTGCTTCTCGGCGGCCGGATCGTTCCGGCACAGCGCGAACATCATGGTTGCCTTCGACGCGCCCGAGGTCCACACCTTCTGCCCGGTGATGACCACCTCGTCGCCGTCCACCTCGGCCCGGGTCTGCACGCCGGCCAGGTCAGACCCGTGGCCTGGCTCGGAGAAGCCCTGACAGTAGATGTCCTCGCCGCTGATGATCCGCGGCAGGAAGTAAGCCCGCTGCTCGGCAGTGCCGTGCACGATGACCGAAGGGCCGACCAGGCTCTCGCCCATGCCCCGCCGGACCCGAGGCACCCCGGCCCGGTGGAACTCCTCATTCAGCACGGCCAGCCGGACCGAGTCCATGCCCTGGCCGCCGAATTCGGCCGGCCACTGCGGGCAGATCAGCTTGGCGGCGGCGAGCGTGGCTTCCCATTCCAGGTACGCCGGATGCGTCGCCGCCTCGGCCAGTTCCTTGCCCCGGTATCCGCCGGCGGTGACGGCTATATGCCAGTCGATCAGCCCGGCGAGGCCCGCTGGAGCCTCCGCCGCGATCCACTCCCGCAGCTGCGCGCGGAACTCCGCGATCTCCGGGCCGAGGTCAAGATCCACGGTGAGCCTCCCTGGCCGCTGTCGCACCGCGGCTGCTGCCCGGCGCCGTACGGCCGGACGGCTGTCCGCAATCCTAGAATCCCATTCTAGGTTCGATGAGACCGCTTCGGCTAGGTCGTTGTCAAGAGCCCGGCCGGGCTAGGCGTCCGGTTCGCCGGTGACGTCGGGCTTCCACGAGCCTTGCGCCATTACCCGCCGGGCGTACTCGATCACGGCGTCGATCACCCGGCTGGCCTGCCTGCGGGTCTTGGACGCGGCGACCTCGCGCGCGCCCTCACCGATCAGCGAGGTCAAGATGGCCGCGTAGAGCCGGTCGAGTGAGGTGTCAGGCAGCCGGAGCAGCGCATCGTTCTGGCTGATCCATTCGTGGTTCCTGCGCCGCATGATCAGGTCGAATCCCGGCGGTCCGTCGCCGGAGACGAACAGCATCGCCAGGTCCCGGCGAAACCAGCTGCCGTCGAGGAAGGCGCGCGCCCCGACGCAGAACAGCGCGGTCGGATCGGTCTCCCCGGCCTTGCGCGCCTGCGCGACCGCCTGGCTGGCGGCCTTCTCATGAGCCAGCTGGTGCTCCTGCCACAGCGCGAGGAAGAGCTCGCTCTTGCCGCCGAAGTGGTGGTACAGGCTGCCTACACTCGAGCTGGCCCGCTCCACGATGTCGGCGATGCTCGCGTTGGAGAAGCCCTGCTCGGCGAACACCTCGCGGGCGGCGTCAAGCAGCGCGCGCTGCGTTTGCGCGGTGCGGCTCCACTGCCAGGCGCCGCCGGTTGGCCGGCCGGCTCTTTGGCCATCGAACTCACCGGTCCGTTCTGCCCCCATAGCTGGTCACGCACTATCGTGCCACCGAGCGGAGGTTCGTCCCTGGTCTGCGCCAGCGCGCGCCGGTCGTGCCGCGCCTTGACAGCCTGGGCCCTCCGCCTAGAGGCTAATTCCAGAAGACAATTCTAGTAATTTGCTTAACGGCTCGCGGTGGCGCGACGCCCGCGGGCAGGAAGTCTGGTGAGCGCGGATGGGACGTCTCGACGGGCGGGTCGCGATAGTGACGGGGGCCGGCCGTGGCATCGGCCGGTCCGTGGCCACGCTGCTGGCTGGTGAGGGCGCCTGCGTCGTGGTCAACGACCTCGGGTCCGAGCTTGACGGGTCGGGCGCCGACCGCGGGCTGGCCGCGCAGGTAGCCGACGAGATCGGCGCGGCCGGTGGCAAGGCGATCGGCAGCGATGCCGACATCTCCGACCACGCTGCTGCCGAGGGCCTGATCGCGGCCGCGATCGGGGAATTCGGCCGGCTGGACATCCTGGTCAACGTGGCCGGCATCCTGCGCGACCGGATGGTCTTCAACATGACCGAGCAGGAGTGGGACGACGTGATCCGGGTTCATCTGAAGGGGACGTTCAATACCACCAAGTTCGCGTCGGCGCACTGGCGCTCGCTGCGTGACGAATCGGCGCACAACCGCATCATCAACTTCACCTCGGTCTCTGGCCTGCACGGAGCCCCGGGCCAGCCGAACTACGCGGCGGCGAAGATGGGCATCGTGGGGCTGACCTACTCGTGCGCCCATTCACTGGCGAAGTACGGAGTCACCGTGAACGCGATCTCGCCAGGCGCGGCGACCCGGATGACCGAGTCGGTGCCGACCGACCGCCGCAGGACCAGGGCAGCCGCCGACGAGTGGTCGCCGGATAACGTCGCGCCGATCGTCGGCTACCTGGCGACTGAGCAGTCTGGCTGGATCACCGGCCGGATCCTGCACGCCTCCGGCTACGAGGTCGCGCTGTACAACAACCCGGAGCCGCTGATCCGGCTGATCGGGACGGGGCCGTGGGACCTGGACAGCCTGGCCGCCCAGGTCGAGCGCTCGTTCGGTCCGCTGCTCGGCCGGTCGAGATGAGCGCCGTGCCGCGCAGGTCGGCTGCCGGGACTGACGGGCCGGTCGCCGGGCCGGGCCGGCCGGTCGCCACGTCCGCCAAGCCGGTACCCGTGCCTACCCCCGAGACCCAGCCTTTCTGGGATGGCTGCGCGGCCGGCGAGCTGCGGATCCAGCGATGCGTGGAGTGCGCGATGCCGTACTTCTACCCGCGGCCGGTGTGCCCGTCGTGCGGCTCGGCCAGGGTCGAGTGGTTCACCGCGAGCGGACGCGCGACGCTGTATTCATACGTGATCAACCATCGCCCGGCGCGCGGCTTCGAAAACGACGGGCCGTACGCCATCGCAGTCGTGCAGCTGGCCGAGGGACCGCGGATGATGACTGCCATAACCGGAGTCCCGGCCACGCCTGAGGACCTGGTCCTGGACATGCCGCTGCGGGTCGGCTTCGCGCGGCGCGGCGACGTGTGCCTGCCCGTCTTCTCGCCAGTGCAGGACCGCTCATGAGCCGGAACCCGGCCGCCATCATCGCCGGTGCGGCCGAGACCGACCAGATCGGGAAGCTGCCCGGCCACTCCACCCTGCAGCTGCATGTCGAGGCCGCGCTGAACGCGGTAGCCGACGCCGGCCTCACCCTGAAGGACATCGACGGGATCGCGACAGTCAGCGCGCCAGGACCGGTGCAGGTCGCGCATTCGCTCGGCATCGTCCCGCGCTGGATCGACGGCACCGGGGTCGGCGGCACGTCGTTCCTGCTGCACGTCAGGCACGCGGCAGCCGCGATCGCGGCTGGCTATGCGAGCACGGTGCTGGTGACCCACGGTGAGTCGGGGCGATCCAGGGTAGCTGCGACCCGCTACGCACCGGAACCGTCGTCGCCGGCCGGCCAGTTCGAGACGCCGTACGGCACCATGGGCGCGACGACCACCTTCACCATTCCCGCGCTTCGCTACATGAAGGACTACGGGCTCACTCACGAGCAGCTGGCCTACGTCGCTGTCGCGCAGCGACACTGGGCGGCGAGGAACCCGCGCGCGGCGTACCGCGACCCGATCACAGTCGACGATGTGCTGGCGTCGAGGATCGTCGCCTATCCCTTCCACCTGCTCGAATGCTGCCTAGTCACCGACGGCGGCGGAGCGCTGATCGTCACCTCGGCTGACCGGGCGGCCGATTTCCCCAAGCCCGCGGTGCAGGTGCTCGGCACTGGCGAGTCGTCCGAGACGCCGTTGATCTCCCAGCTGGCCGACTTCACCGAGTCGCTGGCCTTCCGGCTGGCCGGACAGGCTGCCTTCGCCGAGGCGGGCATCACGGTCGCGGACGTCGACCACCTGATGATCTACGACGCGTTCGCGCACGTGCCGATCTACGGCCTTGAGGCGCTTGGCTTCGTTGCCAAGGGCGAGGCTGGCGCCTTCATCGCCGACGGCAACACCGAGCCAGGCGGTTCATTGCCGCTGAACACCAACGGCGGCGGACTGTCCTATACCCACACCGGGATGTACGGCATGTTCGCGATCCTCGAAGCCGTCCGCCAGCTGCGCGGCGAGGCGGCCGCCCAGGTCGCCGGGCCGCAGATCAGCGTCGTGCTCGGGAATGGCGGCATGTTCGCCACGGCGGGCGTGCTCGTGCTCGGCAGCCAGCCCCGCTGAGCCGGATCATGGAGCACCTGGTTCCAGCCCGATGCCAGGGCTTGGAGGAGATGTTCGGCTTGGGCGAGCGAGCTGAAGCTGATCTGGACGTTGCCGTCGGCTATTGGGATCACGATCGCTGGCGCAGTCATTACGTGTCCGCGGAAGATGATCGCGAGTTCGTTGCGTGGGTTGGGCAAGCCGACCAGTTTGCGGGTAGGTCCTCCAGGTAGCGCAACACCAGGACCGCGCGCTTGCCTGCGGGAAGGCTCCGCAACGCATCCTGCAGCGCCAGCCGGGCTTCCACGCTGGTCGCCGGGTTCACCGCGGGCGGCTCAGGCACCTGGTCCCTCGTGGTCTCGGGTCGCCGGGCGCGCCGGCGCCACAGGCCGACTTGCTCGCGATACAGGATCTGCCGCACGTAGCTCTCCGGCGACCTGGCCGCGACGAACTCCGTGAAGTCCTGCCGGGCTCGCTCGTCCACCGGATACCTCCCGTCCTCACCTCCATAAGACGCCCGCCAGCCGCTCCCGCTATGCCGCCGCCGGCAGAATCGGCGCACGACGCCGCTCGCCTGGACAGCACCGCACGAGGCACAATTGGCTGCCCTACCGCCGATCCTGCACCCCGGGCGGGTTGCTCAGGGCTTCGGTTCTCGGCGCACCCGTCGCCAGCTCGCCGCTCGAACGCAAAGACAACCTTGGCCACGGACTGAACACCGTCATCACAGCCGACCTCAGCGAACTGCACGCCGCGCTCGCCCACCACGCATCACGGCCAGGCCCATCCGTCCAACAGCACCCAGCACCCAGCAGCCAGAGGACACGCTAGAACCTCCGGCCAGGACGATCCGGACGACTAGCACGTGGGCTACGCGGCGAGCTTAGCCGCGTATTTTCCACAGCCAGCCGCAAACAGCCGCCGCGAACCCCAATGCAGGTTCGCGCTCGACGATATGCGCCGCCACTTTCGCGTGGTCAGGGACCGGTCCTGGCCTCCGGCCTAGTAAGGACGCTGGCCAGCGACAGCACATTGCTGCGGTAACGAGCGAACTGGATTGCCTGTCGCCGCTAGCGGAATGAGTGCCGTGGGGGCAGCGGCTGGGTCCGGTGCAGGGGGATAAACTCGGCGAGTCGGCCAAAGTCGTGCGATTGGCGGTGGCCGAACGGGCAGCGAGTCACCGCCGAGTCGGCGGCGGGTGGCGTCAGGCGGATCGGTCCAGGCGGCGAGGAGGACTCCGATGGCGGACAGGTCGGTGGCGATCGTCGGAGGCCGGGTGATCCCGATCACCGGAGAGCCGATCGACGGCGGGACGGTTCTGGCGGAGAACGGCAAGATCGTCGCCGTCGGCGCCGACGTGGCCGTGCCCGCGGACGCCCGGATCATGCACGCGGCCGGTTCCTGGGTGCTGCCAGGATTCATCGAAGCGCACGGGCATGTCGGTGTCCACGAGGAGGCGCAGGGGTGGGCCGGCCAGGACACCAACGAGATGACCGAGCCGGTGACGGCCCATGTGCGCGCCATCGACGCGATCAATCCGGCTGACCTCGGTTTTCGCGACGCGATCTCCGGCGGCGTGCTGGCGGTCAACGTCAACCCCGGCTCGGGCAATCCGATCGGGGGGCAGACCGCGGCGCTCAAGTGCTGGGGCCGGACCGTCGATGAGATGCTGTTGCGCGCGCCGTCAGGAATGAAGTCAGCGCTCGGCGAGAACCCGAAGCGGGTGTACGGGGAGCAGCACAAGACCCCGAGCACGCGGCTTGGCACCGCCGCGGTGATCCGCGGCGCTCTGGTCGATGCGGCCAACTACCTGCAGCGGCTGGAGAGTGCCCAGCGCAGGCCGGAGAACAAGCGCCAGCCGGTCGATCGCGATCTCAAGCTCGAGGCGCTTGGCATGGTGCTGCGCCGGGAGATCCCCTGGCGGCAGCACTGCCATCGGGCCGACGACATCGCCACCGCCATCCGGATCGCCGATGAGTTCGGGTACGACCTGGTGATCGACCACGGCACCGAGGCTCACCTGCTGGCCGACATCCTCGCCGCCAGGGGAACCCCGGTGATCATCGGGCCGCTGCTGACGAGCAGGTCGAAGGTCGAGCTGAGGAACCGGTCGATAGCCAATCCCGGTCGGCTGGCCAGCGCGGGAGTCACCATCGCCATCACCACCGACCACCCGGTAGTGCCGATTCATTTTCTGGCCCATCAGGCAGCGCTCGCGGTCAAGGAAGGCCTGGATCGGGACACGGCCTTGCGTGCGCTGACCATCAACCCGGCTCGGATCACCGGAATCGATGACCGGCTCGGCTCGATCGAGGTCGGCAAGGACGCGGACCTGGTCATTTGGTCAGATGACCCGCTCGATGTACTCAGCCGGGTCGAGCATGCCCTGGTCAACGGCACCGAGATATACAGCTACGAAGGCGGCGAGGGGAGGTTCGCCGAACCCGCGGCCTAGCCGAGGTTCGCCGAACCAGCGGCCTGGCCTGGGATCAGGGTGTCGGTGCCGGGATCTGGTACACGGCGATGAGTCCTTTGTCTGTGATGCAGATTTCGTGGATGAGGGCTTCGATGGCTGCTTTGCGCTCGGTGGGGGTGCCCTGGCCGGTGAGAAGCCGGGGGGCGGGGCCGGGTGATAGCCGGGCCGGGCGGGGCCCGGCGAGGTCAGCGTGGCTGGCGGGTCGCCGGATCGGAGTGGGCTAGCGGACCGCTAGTCGCTGCAGCAGGTCGGTGACGCGGTCGCGGATTTCGTCGCGGATGGGGCGGATCTCCTCGATGGTCTTGCCGGAGGGGTCTTCCAGTTCCCAGTCCTCGTAGTGCTTGCCGGGCAGGAGCGGGCAGGCGTCGCCGCAGCCCATGGTGACCACGACGTCGGCGGCGAGGACGAACTCGTCGGTCCATGGCTTGGGGAATTCCCGGGCGATGTCGATTCCTGCTTCGGCCATGGCGGCCACGGCGGCGGGGTTGACGGCTGCCACTGGCTCGGACCCGCCTGACCAGGCGATAGCACGGTCGCCGGCCAGGTGAGTGAACCAGCCGAGGGCCATCTGGGACCGGCCGGCATTGTGCACGCACAGGAATAGCACGGACGGGACTTTCCCGTCGGCGCGGCTCTCGGCGTGAGCGAGGGCTTCGAGTCGCTGGCGGGCGAATCGTTCCGCGCCGATCACCAGCCAGTTGCGGACCGTCGCGGTGGCAGCCAGTTCTGCGTAGCTGCTGAGCAGCAGCGATTCGATGGTCTCGGTGCCGAAGACGCCGCGGAACTGCGCGTGCAGGTCACGGGCCGCACTGCGCAGCGCCATCCGCACGGCGGTGGTGATGACCTGGGTATCTTCCATGGGTTCTCCTTAGCCGCCGTCGTGCTGTCCGGGTGCGCCCGACGCCGTGCCGGTCTGCGCGGCGGCGAGCCAGTCCGGGGGCGCGGCGGGCTGTCGCGCGTCGCCGTTCTCATTGCGGGGCCGTGGTGGTGTCCGGGCCGGGCTGGTTAAGCCGGGTCCAGGCCTGGGCGCCGATCTGGACTGCTTCCCAGGGGCTGCCCAGCGGCGGGGTGTAGGACAGGTCGAGGTCGCTGACCGCGTCGATGGTCATGCCGTGGAAGATGGCGGCGGCGGCGATGTCGATCCGCTTGGCGACCTCGGCGTGCCGGTGCCCGAATAGCTGCATCCCCAGCAGCCGGCCGGTGGCCCGGTCGCCGGTGACCCGCATCGTGATGCGGTGGCTGCCGGGGTAGTAGGCCTTGTGGTCGTCGGCCTGGGATCCGGTGGTGACCGGGTCGAACCCGGCCGCGGCGGCCTCGTGGTCGCGCAGGCCAGTGCGCGCGGCGACCTGGTCGAAGATCTTGACGACCTGGGTGCCGAGGCTGCCGGCGAACTCCCGGTTCCGGCCGAGGGCGTTCTCGCCGGCGACCCGGCCCTGCTTGTGGGCGGTGGTGCCGAGCGGGAGGTAGGTCTCGCCGAGCAGCCGGTGATGGGTGATGACGCAGTCCCCGGCGGCGAGCACGTCAGGAAGGCTGGTCCGCATGCCCCGGTCGACGGCGATCGCGCCTTTCACGCCGAGGGCCGCTCCGGCCGCTGCGGCGAGCTCGGTGTCGGGGCGGACTCCGGTGACGACCAGGACCAGGTCGGCCAGCCGGGTCACTGCCCCGCCGTCCGGGCCGGCGGCGTCGACCCGCAGCCGCGCTGCCTCGCCGGCCGCGGCCAGGCTGATCCGCCGGACGGTGGTGCCGGTCAGGACGTCGACGCCGCGGGCGGCCAGCTCGGCGTGGATCAGCGTGCCGAGCGCGGGGTCCACGGTCGGCAGTACCTCGGGCAGCTGCTCGATCTGGGTGACGGACAGGCCGCGGGTGATGAGGGCGTCGGCCATTTCCAGGCCGATGTAGCCGGCGCCGACGATGACGGCGCTGGCCGGGGCTGCCTGCTCGAGGGTGCGCATGAGGGAGAACGTGTCGCCCATGGAGTGCAGCAGGTGAACGCCGTGGCCGGCGCCGAGGGCATCGGGCCCGGCGAGGCCCGCGATGGGGGGACGGGCCGGCACTGCGCCGGTGCCGACGACGAGCTTGTCGTAAGCGAGCAGTTCCTCGGTGCCGTCGGAGGCAGTGAGCAGGAGCTTACGGCCGGGGACGTCGATCCGGCGGGCGACCGTGTCGAGCCGCAGGGTCATCCCGGTGGCTTCCAGGTCGGCGGCCGTCCGGTGGGCCAGGTTGCGCCAGTGAGTCACTTCGCCGGAGATGTAGTAGGGGATGCCGCAGATGGAGAAGTTCGGGTAGCCGTCCGCGACGACCACGCTCACCTCGGCGGCGGGGTCAATCTCCCTGGCCCGGAGCGCTGCGCTGATCCCGGCATCACTGCCCCCGATCGCGATCAGGTGCATCGGGTCTCTCCTCTGTCTGGGCCGGTTTACCGGGGTCGGCGATGGCCGGCGGTCCCGCCCGGAGCCGGGTGGCTGTCGTAGGCGGCTGAGCCGCGGTCCGGCCCGGGACCGGGCAGGGAGCCTTCGTCCCGCCGGTCCTGGTGGTGGGGGACGATGATGTCGGCTGCCTCCGCAGGGGTGACGCCGGGATACAGCGCCCTGATCACCCCCACGGCCAGCACGCCGCCGATGACCTCGGCGACGACGAACGCCGGCACCGACGACGGCGCGATGCCCGCGAAGGTATCGGAGAACATCCGGCCGGCGGCGATCGCCGGGTTGGCGAAGCTGGTCGAGGACGTGAAGAAATACGCCGCGCCGATATACGCGCCGACAGCCGCCGGGGCGGCCCGGCTGCGGCCCGACCGGGCCAGCGCGAAGATCACCAGGATCAGCCCGAGCGTCGCGATGACCTCGGACAGGAAGTGAGCTGGCGTGGCCCGGTGCTTGGCCGAGATGCTGACCCCGGCGCGGGCGAACATCAGGTTCGCCGCCACGGCACCGCCGGCACAGCCGGCCACCTGAGCCGGAAGGTACGCGCCGGCGTCGCGCCAGCGCAGCCCGCCGAACGCTGCGTCGGCGAAGGACACGACCGGGTTGAAATGGCCGCCGGACACCGGCCCGAACATCAAGATGATGGCGAACAGCCCCGCCGCGGTCGCCGCCGCGTTCTCCAGCAGCTCCAGCCCCATATCACCTGGGGACAGCCGCTGGGCGGCGATGCCCGAGCCGATCACCACGGCTGCCAGGAACGCGCTGCCCAGCAGCTCCGCGAGCAGGCGGCGCCACAACGCGGCGTCACTCACCGCCCGGCACCGTTCGCCGTCCCTGGCCGCGCGAACGCCCCGCTCGCGCGGCCAGACTCCCGCACGTGCCTCATCCGCTACCGCCGGCTTCCATCGACAGTCGTCTATGCAGCTGATGCCAGCTTGGCAGGCTGGATAGATGGCCGTCAAGATAGAGGCATGCCGATACAGGCTGGCCGGAGCACGCTGGAGTTCATCCCCGCAGCCGAGCTGCGGGTCGTTGTCGACGCCTGCTCGACACCGCTGGTCCGTGAGCCGATCAGCGAGAGCGCAGCCGCCGGGCTGGCTCAGGTGTTCAGGGCCCTCGCCGACCCGGTACGGCTCCGGCTGGTCTCGCTGATCGGCGCGCATCAGGACGGCCAGGCGTGCGTCTGCGAGCTGACCGCCGCCTTCGACCTGACCCAGCCCACTATCAGCCACCACCTGAAGGTCCTGCGCGAAGCCGGGATCATCGCCTCCGAGCGCCGCGGCACCTGGGTGTACTACTGGCTCGTCCCGGCCGCGCTGGAGCGCATGGCCGCCCTGCTATCGGCCCCCGCCGGGTAGCCTCCCCTCGGCATTCCGCCTAGCAGCACGGGGAGGCGGCCGGCTCCGCCGAGGCGGCGGCGGCCGCGCCGCAGCACTGCGGGCCGTCGCTGTCCTCGCCGTAGAAGGTCTGGCTGTCGGCCAGCACCGTGTAGATCTCCCAGCTCTCGCCGTCGGGCGCGCCCTGGACCCAGAACTTGTCCTGCCTGGCATAGCAGCAGGTGGTGCCGCGCTCGTCCACAGAGGCAAGCCCGGCCCCGGCTAGCCGGGCCTGCTCGGCGTCGACGGTGTCGATGTCACCGACCTCGACCCCGAGGTGGTTGAGGCTGCCGCCCGGGCCGGAGCGCTCCAGCAGGACGAGCTTCAGCGGCGGCTCGGCGATGGCGAAGTTGGCGTACCCGGGCCGGCGCTTGGCGGGCTCGGCACCGAACAGCCTGCTGTAGAAGGCCACGGACCGCTCAAGGTCGCTGACGTTGAGGGCGAGCTGCACGCGGCTGGGCATGAGAACCTCCAGTAAATCGATGGCCGTCTATATCCATTCCATGGTCCGAGCTTGCCATAGACATCGGCTTCTGTCAATATAGATGGATGCCGAAGTCTCTGCCTGTGCTTGGCCTGGCAGGCCCGGCGGCGTGCTGCCCGCCGCTGTCGGCCGAGCCGCTGTCCGCTGAGCAGGCCGGGCAGGTCGCGCCGCTGCTGAAGGCCCTGGCTGAGCCGGTGCGGCTGCGGCTGATGTCGCTGGTGGCCTCCCATCCCGGCGGCGAGGCCTGCGTGTGCGATCTGGCCGGCGCGTTCGACCTGTCCCAGCCCACGATCAGCCATCACCTCAAGGTGCTGCACGACGCCGGGCTGCTGGACCGCGACAAGCGCGGCGTATGGGTCTACTACCGGGCCCGGACCGCGGCGCTGGCCAGCCTCGGCGCGCTGATCGGCGACCCGCCGCAGTAGCGGGGCACGCGCAAGAGCAGCAGGCCCGCGCGGCAGCCGGCGGACAAACGGGCCGTCCTGCCCCGCCGTGGCCAGCCGAGCCCTTCCCTTCTTCGTATTCATCGGCTATCGTCGATGAACGATGAAAGAACGCGCCCAGCCGCTCGGCCGGGCAACCGCCGCCGAGTACGCCACCTGGTTCAGGGCCCTGGCCGACGCCACCCGGGTCCAGATCGTCTCCCTGCTCGCCCGCCACGGCGGGCCGATGAACGTGGGCGAGATCGTCGTCGCCGTCGACGTCGGCCAGTCCACCGTCTCGGCTCACCTCAAGGTGCTGGCCGACGTGCGGTTCGTCCTGGCCGAGCACCGGGGCACCGCCACCTACTACCGGATCAACGACGCGTGCGTGGGCTGCTTCCCCACCGCCGCCGACATCGTCATGGGCCGCCCCGTCCCCGCCCAGCCAGTCCCCGCATCGCAGCCGCCAGGAGCACGCCAGTGACCGCGGACCACGCCGCCAGCAACCCCGGGCCGATCATCAGCCGCTACTCCGCCCTGGCCCGCACCGCCCTGGCCGGCGGCACCCCCGTCGACTGCGACCCGGACGCATTCACGGACGGATGCTTCGGCGCCACCGCCTACCCCGACGCGGTGCAAGCCCCGGAAGCCGCGCTGCGCGCCAGCCTGGGCTGCGGGAACCCGCTGGCAGTAGCCAGCCTCCAGCCCGGCGAGACCGTCCTGGACCTCGGCTCAGGCGGCGGCCTGGACGTCCTGCTCTCCGCCCGCCGAGTCGGCCCCGCGGGCACCGCCTACGGCCTGGACGCCAGCGCTGACATGCTCACCTTTGCCCGTGCCAGCGCCGTCCAGGCCGGCATCGGCAACGCCCGCTTCCTGCACGGCCGCATCGAGGACATCCCGCTGCCCGACGGGCACGTCGACGTGGTCATCTCCAACTGCGTCATCAACCTGTCCGCCGACAAGCCACGCGCCCTGGCCGAAGCCTTCCGGGTGCTGCGGCCCGGCGGGCGCCTGGGCATCTCCGACGTGATAGCCGATGAAGGCACCGACCCTCGCCAGCTAGCCGACGCCGAGCAGCGCATGGGCTGCCTCAGCGGCACCCTCACCCCCGCGCAATACCGCGACATGCTGCTGGAGGCCGGGTTCACCGGCATCACCATCACCAGCACGCATGACGCCGGGCCCGGCCTGCACTCCGCCATCATCCAGGCAGCCAGGCCATCCGCCAGGCACACCTGACCCCCGCCACCCCGGCCGCAGGTCCCGCTGGCCACCAGCTGCTCGGCTGTGGCGGCGGCGAGTGCGGCGGGCAGGGTGTTCTAGTTGGCGGCGGGCTTGCTGGCGGCGACCAGGGCGGACAGGTGGGCGCGGTAGCGGGTCAGGCAGGCCAGGAGTTCCGCAGTGGCGGTGCCCGGCGTGATCGCGTCGACTGTCGTGGTGAGTAGGTGCTCGGCGGCCGCCAGGGCGGTCTGGTGCCGTGGCTGGGCATCGGAGCGGGCGCGCGGGCGAGCTGGCTGGCGGTGTCGGGGTGACGATTCAGGGGTGTGGTGCGCGATATGCGTCATGGTCGCTCTTCTTGTGTTGTGCGGCCTGGGGTGCTGGCTAGCTCGTCGGCGCTGATCACGGCATAGATGGTTTTTCCGCTTGATGGCGGGAAGTAGTAGGGCCATTCCTTGCTGAGTGCCTGGACGAGCATTAATCCGCGTCCGGATTCGGCGTCGGGTCCGGCGTCGGTGACGACCGGGGGGCTGGGGTTACGGTCGGATACCTCGATCACGATCCGGCCGGGCTGATGCCGCAGGGTCTGGATGATCTCAGCCGCCGGGGCTGGCTCTTCGTGCCTGGCCGAGGCGGCAACGGCGTTGGTGACCAGCTCGCTGGTAAGCAGGACCGCGACCTCGATCGCGTCCGGAGGAATGTGCCAGGCTCCGAGGACGGCTTCGGTGTGGCGACGCGCCCAGAACGGCGTGGTCGACCTGGCCGCTAGCTCGATGCGGGCGGCTGTCTCGCTGGCTCCGGGCGTGGCGATCGGGTGCACAGCCTGACTGTAAGAACGCGCAGAGTGGCGCGGAAGGGGTGTTGACGGATGTTGGCGCGGTTCATTGAGCTTCGGCGGCGTGGTCGGCGATGGCCTGGCTGATCAGGCGGCGGGCGTGCTGGCCGGTGACGGCGGACTGCTGGAGTCGCTCGAACACTCGGGTGTAGAGCACGATTTCCCTGGGCTGGGTGATGGCCAGGCTCGCGGAGACGGTCTCGACGTTGACGCGTGAGTTGTCGAAAATCCAGAAGCTTCCGTGGGCGAGACTGTGGCGCTCGGCCCGGCGCGGTATAACTGACAGGCTTACCGCGGGTAGCGACATGACGGCGAGCAGGCGGTCGAGCTGGCCGATCATGATGTCGGGTCCGCCGACTCGGGTATGGAGGGTCTGTTCTTCGAGGACGAACGTGAATTGCCGGTTTCCGGTGTACAGGACTTTCTGGCGTTCCATTCGGGCGGCGACGGCGGCGTTCACGTCGTCGGGCACGTTCATGAAGTCGGTCCAGAACCGGAAGATGGTGGCGGCGTACTCGGCGGTGGTGAGCAGGCCCGGGATGACCGTTGTCTCGTAGACCCGGAACACGGTGGTCCGCTCGTACAGCGGGATGGCGGACTCTTGCAGGTGCTTCAGCCCCGAGGACAGCTGCCGGCGGTGCTCCAGGTACATGGCCTGGATATTGCGGACGGTGGCGATCAGGTCGGGGACCTGGCCCGCGGCGCCGCAAACCAGGCACCACGCACGTATGTCCTGCTCGGAGGGACTGCGTGCCCCGTTCTCGATCTTGCTGACCTTGGTGAAGTGCCAGCCCGCCCGGACGGCGAGAGCCCGCCCCGTGAGGCCCGCGTCCTTGCGGATCTCAGCCAGGCGGGCGCCGAGGGTTTCGCGTGCCTCGCGGATCGGCGTGGACAAGTCAGGACGGCGTGTATTCGCTGTGCGGGATGGCGATCTGCCAGCCAGCTTCGAACGCGGCGGCGCACTGGCCGACGATGCCGGGGTCGGTGGTCCGCTGGTGACCCAGGACCTGGCCGTCGCCGGAGAAGTGCGTGAAGACGACGATCTCGTTGTCGAACAGCCAGAAGTCGTTCCCTGGCAGCATGAGCGCTGATGCGTTCCTGCGCGGGAGCCACCGTACCTGCTCCCCGGCCCCGACGAGCTGGCCGGTGTCGAGCCATTCGAACCGGATGTAGTCGGTGACGGGCTCGGAGATGATGCGCAGCCTGCGCATGGACTTTCCAGCTTCCACATTCGCACGCATCATGGTGAGCCATTCGCGCCACCACTCGGCCTCAGTGGCCGGATCGAGCGGTTCACCGGCCAGCCACCTGGCGTATCTGCCCTTCTCGATATCGGTGGCGTAGACGTCCCGCATTTCGAGATGGATGGCCGTGCGCGCGAACGTGGCGATGAGGTTGTTCCGCTCGTCAGGGGTGATCGGCTCCATGCTCCGCCTTCGGCAGGTACTTCATGAGGGCCTTGGGGATCTCGACGCATTCCTCGTTATCCGGAATTCTCATCTGAGCCAGGGTCTCAGCGTCGGTGACCTTCCAGCCCTGGACCACATAGGTGCCGCGGTCGGTCTCGTACAGCGTCGGCGAGTCACCCGGGGTTGAATCCTTGCCAAGGAAACGTAATCTCATGATCCACCTGCCGGAGGGAGGGTTGACGATAGTTGTCCTTCATCTTGAGCCTGGTCGGCCTGCGGAGTCAAGGCGGCTCGGCGCCGGGGTGCGCTCGGTGGGCGGCTGGTCTTCATTGTCTCGGTCCCAACTGGGATCGGCGGTGCCTCTGGTCGCACCTGAGCCTGCGCGAGGTGGGCGCGTGGACTCCGTCCACGATGTTGTCGGCTACGGCCGGATTTGGCTCCATGCGGGGAGGTGAAATCGGTTGAGTGCCCAGTCGAGCCAAGAGTCTTCTGGCCCGTAGATGTCGACCCATGAGCGTGCCTGCTGGCCTCCGGTTTCGCTGGTGGCGAGGATCATGCTTTCTCGTACCCGGACGGCTGGCGGCACTCTGCGGAGTCCGTAGCAGTCCGGGCCGGATCGAGCCGATTCGCCAAAGAATTCGCCTTGGGCTACAGCGAGTCCGCTTGAGAGCACGGCGCCGCAAATATCGGGATACGGGGTAAGCATGGGCTTGACCTGCCTGGCAATTTCGTCGATCTTGGCGCGCAGGCTGGCTCGCGCCCACGGCGTGAAAGGCCCATGTTCCGTCCAGGATGTCGGCACGGATCCAGCCGCCACCTGACGCCTGGGCCTGCTGCGCTTTCTGGCGCAGTTTGCCTGCTATTCGCGGCCAGCTGACTGATTCCTCAATTCCGAACTCCAGTACGTAGTCCGTGCTTCCGGGCGGCTGAACCCGCAACTTGGCCTGCTGCCAGGAGACCGGCTGTTCGTTGCTGGTCGCGATCGCTTGCTGGGCGGCTTCCTCTAGCAAGGCGGAGCAGCTCAGCTGATTCTTCGTCGCCGAGGCGGCCGCTGATTGTTCCCGAGATCGGAGTGTCGTATCTCCATTCGATCCGCTTGATCATGATCGAGATGCGGTGCCAGAAGGCGTCTGCCTCCTGGGTCTGCTTGTCGCGCATGATCGCGACGGTCTCCGTCCGGATCACCTGCTCGCCGCGTCGCAGGACGACATCGCTCGGCGGCGCGGTCGGGCAGACGCGGTCTTCGAAGGCCGCCGTGTAGCCCGCTCGCGCCGCCAGGGCTCCTACCTCATCCGGCGGGCCCTGCCAGGTCGCGCTGAGACCTGCCTCCCAGACCTCGCTCGCGCGGTCGGTATCGATCTCGCCGTCCAGGGCCGCGATCGCATCCCTGGCCTGGGTGTCCCAGACAGCCAGCGGCCCGCCGCGGAAGCAGCTGTGCTGTCCGCCCACCGGACCACCTGAGGGGTCGATCTGGTACAGAGCGGCGAGAAAATCAGCAAGGTCGGCCGCGAACTGGCCCAGATCTGGCACCGCGACACCACTTCTGACGTGATGGCTGCCTTGTCCACGGACCGCATCATCTCCCGGTCGTCACCGCCAGGCCACGCATTTTCACCCGGCGACGCACCTGTCCGGGCTCACGCTCGGAGGCCAGGCTGCGTGACTCCGCGCATTCGGCGGCACATTTGGCGGCGTGACCGCCGTGCGGCGCCAGAGGGGGTGCCCGGCTTCGGAGGGTCAGACGTCTCCGACAGCTGCGAGCGCACGCGGACGCCGCAGGCCACCGTGTTCACGGAGCTGTCGCCGTCGAGCACAAGATCCCGGTCTCAGCCGCGTTCAAGCCGTGTGACGATGCAAGTTCTGAATCGACCCGGCGAGTCCCGGCCAGCCCGGCCACCGTTGTCGTCCCGGCCGATCCACCTACCGGCCCGGCTGGATCTGCGACGGTACCTGCCGCAGGGCGGCGGAGCGGTTCACCATGCGTCCTTGACGGTCCGTGACCTGCTCAGATGCACAGGGAGCGGGTCACCTTCGATGAGGATGGGACGGTTCGCATGGTGCGACGTTCGGCCCAGCCGAGGTTCGCCGAAAACCGGTGACCTGGCCGAAGCCGCAGGCCGATCTGGCGGGTGCGTCCTGGTTCTGGAAGTTGTAATATTGTAATCCCAGGCCAGGAGGTCCCATGGCAGCCGACTCGCCACTCGATGCATATTCGCAGGTGGTCGCAGGAGTGGCCGCCGAGCTGACCCCCAAGGTTGCCAGCCTGCGGATCACGCAGTCAGGTTCACGCCGCTGGGGCGAGAGCATCGGCTCGGCCGTCGTCTATACCGGGGACGGTTTCCTGCTGACTAACGCGCATGTGGTCGGCCAGGCCTCGGGCGGGACGGCGTTGTTCTCCGATGGCACCAGCTCGCCGTTCACGGTGGTAGGGGCCGATCCGCTCTCTGACCTCGCCGTGGTCCGGGCCGGTGCGGCGACTCCGCCGCCGGCCGAGCTCGGCGAAGCCGAAGAGCTCGTGGTCGGCCAGCTGGTCGTCGCCGTCGGCAGTCCGCTCGGCCTGGCGGGCTCGGTGACCGCCGGGGTGGTGAGCGCGCTTGGGCGTTCGCTGCCGACCCGCAGCGGGTCGGCGGTCCGCCTGATCGAGGACGTGATCCAGACTGACGCTTCGCTGAATCCGGGTAACTCCGGCGGCGCCCTGGCCGACGCCCGGGCTCGGGTGGTCGGGATCAATACCGCCGTGGCCGGGTTCGGCCTCGGCCTGGCCGTTCCGATCAACGCCACCAGTCGCCGGATCATCTCCGCGCTGATGCAGGACGGCAGGGTCCGCCGGGCCTATCTCGGTATCGTCAGCGCCCCCGCACCGCTGCCAGCGACGCTGGTCCAGCGGCTGGGCCGGCCGAGCGGGCTGGCCGTAGCCGAGGTTGTGCCTGGCGGCCCGGCCGCGATGGCCGGACTTCGGCCCGGCGATGTGCTGGTCAGCGCCGGCGGCCGGGCAGTGGCCACGGCGCAGGACCTGCAGCGGCTGATGTTCGGCGAGGCCATCGGCAAGCCACTGGAGATCACCGTGATGCGGAACGGGGCCCTGGTCGACGTGATCGCCAAGCCGTCAGAGCTGGTCGCAGCCTGAGTGTCAGACTGAAGCGTGACCAGCTGGGTGCTGCACGTGGACCTCGACCAGTTCATCGCCGCCGTCGAGCTGCAGCGCCATCCCGAGCTGCGCGATCGCCCGGTCGTCGTCGGGGGTGACGGCGATCCGAGCAAGCGCGGCGTGGTCGCCACTGCGTCCTACCTGGCTCGCGGTTACGGAGTGCACTCGGGCCTGCCGCTGCGCACCGCGGCGCGGCGCTGCCCCGAGGCTGTCTTCCTGCCGGTGGACCGGCAGGCGTACGAAGCCGCTTCAGCCAGGGTGATGGCGGCGCTGCGGGACCATGACGCTGTCGTGGAGGTCGCTGGCTGGGACGAGGCGTTCCTGGCGGTGGACACCGAAGACCCTGAGGCGGCCGCGCGGCAGATCGCCGAGCGGGTCCGAGCCGCCACCGGCCTGGAATGCACGGTCGGGATCGGCCAGAACAAGCTGCAGGCCAAGATGGCCACCGGATTCGGCAAGCCAGCCGGCGTGTTCCGGCTGACCCACGACAGCTGGCTGGGGCTGCTCGGCGACCGGCCGACCGACGTGCTGTGGGGCATCGGCGCCAAGACTGCCAAGCGGCTGGCCGGGCTGGGCATCGGCACCGTCGCCGACCTGGCATCCGCTGACCCGCACGCTATGGCCGAGCAGATGGGTCCAACGATCGGCCCGTGGCTGGTCCAGACCGCCCGCGGCCTTGGCTCATCGACGGTGACCGCCGTGCCATACCGGGCCCGTTCCCACAGCAGAGAAACTACGTTTCAGCAGGACATCAGCGACTGGGAGCAGGTGCGGGCGGAGATCTCGCAGCTGGCGAGGCTGGTCGCCGCCGATATCGCCGCAGAACAGCGTCCGGTCAGCCGGGTGGTGGTCAAGGTGCGCTACGCACCCTTCATGACCAGCACCCGTGGTCAGCCGCTCGCAGCCGCCACCCGTGATGCGGCGGCGATCGACGAGGCCGCGCTCGCGGCCCTCGGCCGGTTTACCCGGCGGCGCCCGGTCCGCCTGCTCGGGGTCAGGGCCGAATTCGCCGACTGAGCGGCCTGCCAGGACCAGGCACTGACCCAAAGTCTGACTCGGTGCCAGAACCACGTCGGCGCAACGCTCAGGACGCGGCGTCGGAGTAGCGCTCGATCTCGGCCAGCAACTGGTCGCTCACGGCCGACGGCAGCCAGGCGATCTCGATCGCGTTCCGCTGGAGCTGCAGCAGTTCCGGTACTCCGAGTTCGGCTGCCTGCTGCAACGCGATCAGATTGTCAGTGACGTAGCCGCCGAAATAAGCCGGGTCGTCAGAGTTCACGGTCACCCGGATGCCGAGTTCGAGCATCTTCTTGACCTGCGCCGCTTTCAAGTCACCGGTCACCCAGCGGTTGGATATCGGGCAGACGGTCAGGCCGAGCCTGCGGCGCCTGACCTCGGCGGTCAGTGCCTCGCTTTCGAGCACATTGACGCCGTGGTCGATCCGGTCAACCCCGATGATTTCCAGGCACTGGCGGATGTGCTCGGTTGAGTTCTCCTGGTCCACGTCGCAGTGCATCGTGATCTGATAGCCCTCCGCTCGGGCCTGAGCGAAGGCCGCGGCGAACTTGCTCGGCGGGTTGCCCCTCTCGTCGGAGTCCAGGCCGATCCCGGCGATCCACTCGCGGTATGGCAGGGACTGCACCAGGGTGGCCATCGCGTACTCGGCCGACTGGTCGCGCAGCAGGCACATGATGAGCTGGACCCGCAGGTCAAGGTCACGCCGGGCCGCCAGAACCGCGCGCCGGAGCCCGCCGATGACGGTGCCGAACGGGACGCCGCGTGAGGTGTGCGCCTGCGGGTCGAAGAAGATCTCGGCGTACCGTACGTTCTCCTCGTGCGCCCGCCGCAGGTAAGCCCAGGCAAGATCGTAAAAATCGTCCGCGGTGCGCAGCACGCTCATGCCGTCGTAGTAGCTGACCAGGAACGAGGTCAGGTCATCGAAGGTGTAGGAGGCGCGCAGTTCGGCCGCGCTCGGGTACGGCAGCTTGATCGCGTTGCGCTCGGCCAGCGCGAACTTCAGCTCGGGCTCCAGCGTGCCCTCGATGTGCAGGTGCAACTCGACCTTGGGCATGCCACGGATGAAGCTGGTGAGGTCGGCCATGAGGCCATTCTTAGCCGACCGACCCACCCCGGCGCCAGCACCAACCTCCGGTTAGCTCGCGATCTGGTCAAGCAGCGGGCTGATCGCCTGCAAGCTGACGCAGTCGATGAGCCCGAGATCGGTGATCGCGTAATCCGGGATGGCCGTGACCGACAGGAAGATCAGGTACATGAACGGCGAGGCCAGGCGGCAGCCCAGATCGCGGGCCGCTTCGTCGAGTTTGGCCTCCATGCGCGCCATGTCCTGCGGGGGCAGATCGGCGACGATGCCTCCGATCGGCAGCGACAGGAAGGCCAGCACCTCGCCGTCGCGAACCACCACTTGTCCGCCGCCCTCGACGGCGAGATGGTTGATGGCCGTGGCCATGTCCTCGCCACTGGCGCCGATGCACAAGATGTTGTTGTCGTCAGGGGAGGCCGAGGAGGCCATCGCGCCAGCCTTCAGCCCGAAGCCGGACACGAACGCGACTGGCCGGTGTGACGACTTGCCATACCGCTCCACCACCGTGACGTACAGCACGTCGCGGTCGACGTCGGGGAGCACCACACCGTCACTGACGTCGAGCGTGACCTCCCGGCGCTTGCGGACGAAGGGCACTTCATCGGACATCGCCATGGACAGGACCCTGGCACTGGCCGCCCGCGGGTCGGTGCGGACCCGCATATCCTCCGGCTCGACCCGTTTCATCGAGACCGTGTTCAGCAGCCTCGGGCTGCGAGCCGGCGGCTGGGCGGGCACGATCATCCTGCCTTCCTCCGCCACCAGCTTGCCCTTGGCCACCACCCGCTGTACCCGGAAGCTGGCGGGATCGTCGACCAGCAGGACGTCGGCCACCCGGCCGGGGGAGATGGTCCCCACCAGGTGGTCGATCCGGTAGATCTGGGCGCAGTTGATGGTGGCCATCTGGATCGCGCGCATCGGCTCAAGACCGCGCTCGATGGCCATCCGCACCAGATGGTCGAGATGTCCCTTAGACAAGATGTCGGTGGCCGACACGTCATCGGTGCAGAAGCCGATCCGATCGGATTTGGCCTTGAACTCGGTGACCACGCGCAGGTTCTCGTCCAGGAAGTGAGCCACCGAGGACTCGCGGATCATCGCGTACATGCCGTTGCGCAGCTTCGCGAGGGTCTCCTCCGCCGAGTAGCACTCGTGATCCGCCCGGAACCCGGCGCAGCAGAGCGCCGCGATCTTCGGCCCATCGGCGAGCGGCGCGCAGGCAAGGACCGGGAGCCGGTTGCGGCTGGCCAAGTCCATGGCCGCCAGCACCTTGGGGTCACGCTCGAAGACGAATTCCTGCACGGTCTCCCACAAGCCAACGCACTCCGGCCAGCCCTGTGCCTTCTCGTGCTCCTGCGGGCCGAAGGTGTGCCCGACGGTCGACTCGGGGAACGTGTACGGCAGCTTCGATGGTGCGCCCCAGAACACCCCGAGGGGCCCGAGCGCGGCCTCGTCCAGGAACTCACGCACGCCCTCCAGCCCGGCTACCACGAAGACCTGGTCGAGGCCGGAGACGATGCTCGTTGTGCCAAACGGCACGACGGCATTGGCGAACATGGTGACCGAGAGCTTGCTGCACTCGACGTGGAGGTGCCCGTCGATGAGTCCTGGTACCAGGAAGAAGCCAGCAGCGTCGACAACCTGGGTATCCGGACCGGTCTGCGCTGCGACATCGCCCACCGTCGCGATCTTCGAACCGGACACAGCCACGTCCGCCGGGTAGATCTCCTCGGTGAAGACGTTGACCAGGTTCCCTCCCCGGATCACCAGATCGGCGGCGGATCGTCCAAGAGCGACATCGACCAGTTCGAGATCAGGCACCTTCAACCTCCTCATGAGCCCGGCTCCGGCGAAGCGAACCTTGCGAGCCGAGCGCTAGCGGCTAACGCGCACTCCCTACACAGTGACACCACCTTGGGCTAACGAAGAAGACCGGGGGCTGCCGCAGCATTTTCCCGCAGGAGCAGCTGGCAGAATTGCGATCCGCGGACCGTCTGGTAACGCCCGGGTCCGGAATGTGCATGCGCGGGAATGTCCAGGAAGTCACCACGCCGTGGCTAGTGAGGAGCGCCCGTGATTGATCAGCCCGCCGGACCGGATGTGGTTACCTCCGCCGGGTATCTGGTGCGCGTCCTGACGCCGGCCGCAGCGGAACCTGACCGCTGGGACAACCTCGCCGGTCAGCTCACCTGGTCCTGCCGGGACACGATCGCCCACGTGGTCAGCTGCTGCACCTGGTACGGCGCGCTGCTGGCCCGACGGGCGAGCGGAGAAGTCGAGGTCGCCGAGATGAGTTCAGCAGCAGCACCGACGGTGCTGCTCGATGCCGTCATGTCCGGTGCGGCGCTGCTCGCCGCCGCGGTGACCGCCGCCGCACCGGAAGATCGCGCCTGGCACTCCTACGGGATTGCCGACCGATCCGGCTTCGCCGCCATGGGCGCTGACGAGATCCTGGTGCACGGCGGCGACGTCGCGGCCGGGCTAGGCCTGGTTTACTCGCCGCCGCCGGAACTGTGCCTGACCGTTCTTCGGCGGCTCTTCCCCTGGGCGCCCGACGCCGAATCGGAGGCCAACCCCTGGACGGCTTTGCTCTGGGCCAACGGACGGACCAGCCTCGGGCCGAGGCCACCGCAGCAGAACTGGAAATGGCACTGTGCACCACTCGAAGAATGGGACGGCGTCATACCGACCCTTACCCGCCGGGCTGATCAGACCTCCTGATCAGGCCCGGTCCAGGTCACTCCGGCTGGCTGAGAGCACCCACTCCCTGGCGGGTCCGGCCAGGTCACTCCGGCTGGCTGAGAGCACCCACTCCCTGGCGGGTCCGGCCAGGTCACTCGTGCTGGCTGAGAACACCCACTCCCTGGCGGTCCGGCCAGCTGGACTAGCTCCGTGCGGGGATCGTGTCGCCGGTGCTGAGCACGGGGACGTCGATCGGAATGGTCTCCGGATACTTCAGGCCGGTGCCGGTGTTGAGCACGACCACCTCGTCGCGTTCGGATAGCCATCCGGACTCACGCAGCTGGCGGACCGCCGTGACGCAGGCTGCGCCCTCCGGGCAGATGAAGCTGCCTTCCAGCCGAGCGACGTTGCGCTGATCAGCCAGCAGCGCCTCGTCGTCGACGGCGATGGCGGTCCCGCCGGTGGTATATACGGCGTCAAGGACGAGGAAGTCGCCGAGTGCTTTGGGAACGGTGAGGCCGAAGGCTACCGTGTGTGCATCCGGCCAGGGCTCGCTCTGCCTCGCCCCGCTGGCGAACGCCCGGACGATCGGGGCGCAGCCACTGGCCTGCACGGCCACCAGCCTGGGCAGATCACCGTCGACCCAGCCGAGTTCCCGCAGCTCAAGCAGCGCCTTGTAGATGCCGATGATCCCCACCCCGCCACCGGTGGGATAGACGATCACGTCGGGCAGCCGCCAGCCGAGCTGCTCGGCGATCTCGAACCCCATCGTCTTCTTACCCTCAAGCCGGTACGGCTCCTTGAGCGTGGACACATCCTGGTACCCGGCACGGGACGGCAGCGCCGCTGCGACCAGCCTGCCCGCATCGCCGATCAGCCCGTCCACGAGATACAGCTCAGCACCGGCAGCCCGGCACTCCGCTCGGGTTACCTTGGGTGCGTCGGCGGGCATGACGATCAGGCTGCGCAGCCCCGCCCGTGCGGCGTAAACGGCCCAGGCGGCTCCGGCGTTGCCGTTGGTGGGCATGGCTACGCCAGCGATACCGAGCTCGGCAGCCCGCGATACGCCGACGGCGGCCCCCCGCGCCTTGAAAGTTCCGGTGGGAATCAGACCCTCATCCTTCATCAGCAGCCTGGGCACGTCCAACGTCCGGCCCAGCCGCGGCATGGCCAGCAACGGCGTCATGCCCTCGCCAAGGCTCACCACGTGCCTGGCAGCACCGACCGGCAGCAGTTCGTGGTAGCGCCATAGGTCCGGCGGCCGGGCCGCGATGGCAGACCGGTGCACCAGCGCGGCGACCCGCTCGGTGTCATAGCGGGCGAGCAGCGGCGAGCCGCAGGAGCAGGTGCCCTGCACCACAGCGGCGTCGTGTCTGGCGCCGCAGCGGGCACACTCCAGGTGGTCTAGCGCCGTATAAGACCCCGAAGCCATGCGTTCCTCTAGCGGTCGTAGGCAAGCCGGGCCTGACGGGGCACGGCTCCGAACCTGCCTGCCTGAAAGTCGGAGAACGCCTGGGCAATCTCGGAGCGGTCGTTCATCACAAAAGGTCCGCCGATGGCGACCGGCTCGCGGATTGGCTCCCCGCTGTAGATCATCAGCTGCGCTGGCTGCTCGTGATCGGGGACGGCGAGCGGCAGCAGGCTGTCCGCCGTCGGGTCCGCAGTCGGATCGGCCGCCAGTCCGTCTGCCGATCCGTCTGCCGATCCGTCTGCCGATCCGTCTGCCGATCCACGTCGATGATCACGCCAGGCAGGGTCAGCCGCGGTCGGCTGGCGGCCAGCAGATCCTGGTAGCTCGTGTCGACCAGCTTTGATCGGGCCGGCAGGTTCAGCCACAGCTGAAGGGTGTGTGCGTGCTCGTTGCGGAAGGCGAGCTCACGATGGATGATGCCGCGTCCCGCGGTCATCCACTGCAGGTCCCCAGGCTGGAGCGCGCCTGCGTTGCCGGTGTTGTCACCGTGCTCGAGGACACCGTCGAGCACGGTGGTGACGGTCTCCAGGCCCCGGTGCGGGTGCCACTCGAACCCGGGCTCGGAGAACCAGTCCTCGCTCAGGGCCAGGAACGGGTCGGTGAGCGACGGGTCGGTCGGGGCAATGACCATTGCCTTGTCGTCGACCTGGGTGTCCGGGCCGAGATGCCGCTTGATCGTCACCCGGGACACGGTGCGGTGTGGACGCGTGGGGGCGCTCATTGTGCGCTGTCCTCCTCGATGGATACCGCGACCGGTCCGGGCAGCCGGTGCCGGGCGATCGTCCGACCCTGGCCGAGCTGCCTGATGAGGTCGGCGAGCCGGCTCGGCCGGCTTGGCGTTCCAGGCACCAGGCTATCGGTGTCCGCCACTCGCAGCCGACGCGCCGGTGCCGGGGCGGCTGGGGCTAGGGTCCAGTTGTGACCGCATTGCGCGTGGCTGTCGGACCCGTTCCCCGCGACTTCGCCATTCGGGCTATCCGCGCCGGCGGCGCCGCGCCAGTCGGAGTCACGGCCGGCGCCGATGCGCTGGTGTGGCTCGATCCCGCCGATATCGACGGGCTGCGCGGTGCCCTCGCCGTCGCAAGCTCGGCTCGCTGGGTGCAGCTTCCGTTCGCCGGCGTGGAGGCGGTGGCAGCCGCCGGGTTGCTCGACCCGCAGCGGATCTGGACGTCAGCGAAGGGCGCCTATGCCGAGCCGGTCGCCGAGCACGCGCTGGCACTAGCGCTGGCCGGGCTGCGCCTGTTTCGACGCCGTCTGACTGCCCGTTCGTGGGGCAAAGCAGCCGGCGAGAGCCTGTATGACGAGCCGGTGACGATCCTGGGCGGCGGCGGAATCACGGCGAGCCTGCTTGACCTGCTCGCGCCGTTCCGGGTTCAGGCGACCGTGGTCCGCCGCCGGTCTGATCCCGTGCCCGGGGCCGTGCGCACGGTGCCGCGAGCTCAGCTGCACGAGGCGCTGGCTGGCGCCCGGATCGTCTTCCTGGCCCTCGCGCTCACGCCGAGCACCGAGCGGATTATCGGGTCCGCCGAGCTGGCTGCGATGCATCAGGACTCCTGGCTGGTGAACGTCGCGCGCGGCCGTCATGTCGATACCCGCGCCCTGGTGTCCGCGCTACGCGACGGGGTTATCGGCGGGGCTGCACTCGACGTCACCGACCCCGAGCCACTCCCAGACGGCCATCCGCTCTGGGATCTGGAGAGCTGCATCATCACACCGCACACCGCTGACACCCCGGAGATGATCGAGCGGATGCTCGGCCGACGCATCCAGGACAACGTGGCCAGGTTCGCCAGGGACGAGCCGCTGGTCGGGATCGTCGATCCCGCCGCCGGCTGACTAGGAGGGTCCAGCGAAACTCACCTGACCTGCGGTAAGGTCGGGTGAGTGATCATGGCAGACCCCAGGATTTCATGATCGTTACCCCATGCTGAAGCCGCTCAGCTAGGGCACGAACCGCTCGGTAGGCTTGCCATCGTGAGCAGCTATAGGACGGTCTTGAGCGATCGGGGTAGCCTTGAATGGTGAGCGATCAGGCGATGGTGCCGCAGAGCACGATGGCCGAACTGCTGGTCGCGATCCGGCGGGGGCTGGAGTCCCTGACGGTATCGCACTCAACGGTCCTGATGTCCCTGCACGCGGAGGCGCTGAGGGCAGTGATGCAGAGGCCGACCCTGGAACAGCGGGAACTGGCGCTCAGTCAGGCGTGGATGGCGTCGGCCAAGGCGATCGAGGCATTCCAGGCGGCCAACCTGGCGCTGGGGGCGCAGGAGACCCAGGAGATGTACAGGCTGGTCAGGCAGGCGATTTCGGCATCGCAGGACTGATCGGTAATATCGCGCCCCAACTGCCCGCCTCCCAGCTTGAGAACATTCCGCAGGGCATCTTGGGGTTGCAGTCTCGCCAGATTGATCTTCAGGAGAGGGAGCTTGCGCTCCGTGAGCGGGCCACGGCCAGGGAACTTGAACTCCGCGCCCGCGCCCAAGAAGGCGAACTTGAGCTTCGACGGCTGGCGATCCAGAAGGCGGACGAGAACGAGAAGGCCGCGAATGGGCGGCTTGCCAATGCCGATCGGGAGAACACCGACTTCGCGAAGCGCGGCCAGACCTACGCCATGTGGCTCGCTGGAATCAGTACGGGAGTCCTGCTTGCCGGCGGCTTGGTCTGCGTGTTCCTGGCAGTTGCCGGGGTGATCGCGATGGCGCTTGGCTTGGCGGCCGGCGGACTCCTGCTCGCCGGCGGTCTCTTCGCTGGCATCGCCAATCTGATCAAGAACTTCTTGCCCAGGGACTGAAGGTCAGCACCCTCAACGCAAAGGTGACCGCCTTCAGCGCGGGCGCGCTATCGGCGACGGCGCAGTAAGCTGGTCGGGCCAACGCACCTTTGGCAGTGGAGGTGATGCCATGAACAACTTTTTGGTCGCTGGTACGGAAAACCCAATTGCGGGATAACCACAACCCTGCCGTTCCAGCCGCGAGCAGGCAGGTTGCTCCTTGGAGAAGATAGGGGGCCACGGTGCGAGCCGTGGTCGATGATGTGGGACGCGGCATGGTATGGCAGCGGCCCGGTCACCTGTCAGACCGGACCGCTTCTCTCATTTCAGAAACCGTGCTAGACGCGCTGCGGCTGCCGACTGGTAACGCCGTTAGGGCCGGGCAGCGCCGGTTCGGGATCGTCTTCATCGTCCCCGGCATACATCAGGTCGAGGCTGGCCTTGGCCGCGTCGAGCCAGCGCTGGCGCTGCCTCGGGGTGAACCGTTCGCCCTCGGGCGGCAGTTTGGCCATCAGCCCTTGAATCAGCGGGTGCTCTGCCATCGGTGCTGCCTCCGCAGGTGGCACGACTGCCGGCTCCTTGGGCTCGGGCGCGCCGACGTGCCTGCCTGCGATGCTACCGGCTCCCGTAACGGGGCGGATGAGCCGGTCATTACCTGAACGGAAGTAGCCGGCAGTCTCGGCGCTGCGAAGAAAGACCTGGCGAGCGACACCTGCACGGTCATGTGAAACGCCCAGGCGCTCCATGTCAGCTTCGATGACATCGGGCGTCGGCAGCTTGCCCCCTTCGGCGGCGTACCGAGCAAACAGCGCCTTGTAGAGCGGGACGTTCAGGAACGCCTCTGCGAGCGCTTCTGCCTCCGTCCCTGGCGAGCACACGCGCCGACCAAGCTCGGTAAGGTGCAGTTCGCCGTCCACTGTTTCAACGACGCCGAAGATGCGCCCGGCAGATGTTCGCCCCCTGAACGCGCCGCTGGTCTTGGTCTGGTCCAGCGCAGCCGCCAGATCATCAAACCGGCAGTGGCCACCGCGCCGCCCGATCACCTGGGTCATCTTCACGACGATGCTTAGCGAGACGAACGGGCCGGACGAGGCACCGGGGCCGTCCTGCTTAGCGGCCGGGTAGGCCGCGCCCCTCGTGGCCCCCGCCTGCGCGACCGCGTGTCCTTGGTGGCCTGCCATAACCTCTCCTCCCAAGCATTGCTGGAAGGCATCGTAGCCCTAAACCAGATGTCACGGCAATCCAGCGGGAGACACGCGGGAGCGAGATGCCTCTCGTGGCCCCCGCCGTCCTTCGCTTGGTGTTAAGCTGCCCGCGTGAGGTGAGGCTTAATGAAAGATGCCGCCCCGGGAGGGCCTCAGGGCCTTGGAATCCCAGTTCTTGAACGGGGGGCGCTGGCCGCGACGGGACGGACTTGAGACCCTGCCCGGCGGGATTCGATTCCCGCACCTTCCACCCGGCATTGTACAGCCAATTGACATGCGGAGAGCGAAGCATGCCCTGATCAGCGCGTGTCATGCTCGTCGGCTCGCCAGACGATCTCGGCCCATAACGTCTGACCGGCAGAAGTGGCGTCGTGTCCGAGCTTGTCGGCAAGGGCGGCGACGATGGCGAGTCCGCGCCCGTATTCATCATCGGGCCTGCTGTCGGGCCAGGGATGCCACTGGCCGGTGCCGGCGTCGGATACTTCGATCCGCGCCCAGCCGTTTCCCGTGCTGACACTGACGGTGAACTCACCGCCACCGCCGGCCGGGGTGTGCAGGATGCTGTTGGTGATCAGTTCGGAGGCGATGAGTTCCATATCATCGGCGCGGGGTAATCCTGCCAGAAGGCCCCGCACGAACCGCCGCGCTGATGGGACGATTGCTGGCAGGCCGGGGAACGTGACTGTAGTCTCCAACCCCTTGGTCCCCTCCGCGCGAACAGACCTGAACGGAAAAGCTGAGTACTCAGCTTGCACCTGAGTACTCACCTTCGTCAAGCTTGTTCGCGTGGCTTCCCCTACGTACCAGCGGATCGCGGACGATCTTCGCCGCGCGATCATCGACGGGGCGCTGCCGCCCGGGGCGAAGCTGCCCAGTCGGCATGAGCTTGCGCGGCAGTACGGCGTGTCCGACCGGGTGTCGGTCGAGGCGATGCGGCTCCTGATCGCTGAGGGGTTCGTGGAGGCGCGGTCAGGGTCCGGCTCGTACGTGCGCCAGCGCCCGGAGCGGCAGCGGCTCACCCGGAACTGGTACACGGTACGCGGCAGCGGCTCCCCGTTCCGATCTCAGACCAGCGCGGCTGGCCACGAAGCCGGCTGGGAAAGCTCCACCGAGCGCGTCCCGATGACGCCAGCCGTCGCCGAACGCCTGAATGCAACTGCTGGAGATCCGGCGATGCGGACCCGGTATACATTCCTGGCCGATGGCGAGCCGGTCATGCTGTCCGTAAGCTGGGAGCCTGCCGAACTGACGGAAGGCACGCCGGTCATGTTCCCCGAGGAAGGACCGCACGCGGGACGCGGCGTCGTTGAGCGTATGGCTGCCATCGGCCAGCAGATCACGCATGCGGAGGAGACCGTGAGCGCACGTCCGGCACTCGCCGCAGAGGCGGAGCGGCTGAAAATCCGCCCCGGCACGACCGTGCTGACCATCGCCCGCGTTTATCACACCGAGAAACGGCCGGTCGAGACCGCGAGCATTGTCCTGCCTGTCGAGCGGTACTCACTCGTTTACGAGATTCCCGTTCGCTAAGCCGCCGGGTATTCCGGCCGCTAGCGATTCCCCTGATTCCTCAGCCCTTTCTTGAGAAGGAGTTCACGATGCCAGCCGTGCTGTCAGAAATTGGTCCTGCCAATTTCGCTCAGCGGCTTCTGCGCACCCCGGAATTGTCAGACCCTCTCGATATCATAGAAAGGACAAGAGCAAAAGGGTGACCCCCGCGACGCGCCAACGCCCGGGGGTCCGGACCAGGGAGATGGGACTCCATGGCCACTTCAACCGTAGCACGCCCCCGCGACGCCGTGCATGTTCGCGCGCTGCTGGACAGCCCTGAAATCGCCTCGCTGATCACTCAGCTTGAGGAACTTCACTGGACCGGCAGGCCAGGCTTCCCGGCGAAGTCGCTGGTAGGCGCAGCGCTGGTGAAGGCCGTCTACGCCTTGCCGACCTGGACTCGTACCGCCCGGCTGATCGCTGAGCACGCGGCGCTGCGCGATGCCATCGGGGGCACCCCGTCCGTCCACGCGCTCTACCGGTTCGCCGGGAAATTGCGCAAGCACGAGAAGATGCTGACCGCATGCATCGACGCGGTGCTCTCCTCGCTGCGGAAAGCGAAGCCGGAAATGGGCCAGACGATGGCCATTGACGGAAGCGATCTCCCGGCCTACGGAAATGGCCAGCGCTATGTGAAGCGCGGCGGGGAATTGCGGAAGAAGTTCGCGGACCCCGACGCTTCGTGGGGCCACAGGTCAAGTATCAGCACGCGCAGCGGCGGCGGATATTACGGCTACAAAATTCACGCCGCCGTCTGCACGACTACGGGCCTGCCGCTCGCGTGGACTGTCAGGACGGCGAAGGACTCGGAGCTTCCCGAGGTCCCGCTGCTGCTCGAAGCCGCGAAGTCACGCGGGTTCACCGTGGACGTGTGCGTCCTTGATCGCGGTTACGACGCGGAAGTCATCTACGACGAGGTAGAGAGCCGTCACATACGCCCGGTCATCCCGCTGCGCAAGACACCGGCCGTCAAGGCCGGCAAGCACAAGCCGCCGACCTGCGACCACGGCGAATGGACCTTCGCCGGCTCGGACGCCAGGCGCGGCGCGAGCAAGTGGAGATGCCCCACGGGTGAGTGCGCTCCCGCGTCAGTGTGGGTCAAGGCTTCACGGCTGCACCCGCTGATCCCGCGCGAGACCGAGCGGTTCAAGGCGCTGTATCACCAGCGCGGAGCGGTCGAGCGGGAGTTCGGCAGGCTCAAGCACGAGTGGGCGCTGCTCCCGCTCCGGGTCCGCAGTCTCCAGCGCGTCCGGCTGCACGTTGACCTGACCGTCCTGGCCAAGCTCGCCGCCGCGCTCACTGCCGCGCGAGCGTAGGACTGCCCGCTTCCGGCACCCGCCAGGCGGGCACTTCGCCATGCCCGCACAGCCAAATCCGGCACTCACGGGCTACTATCGGGCCGCAGAACAGCCGTCAGTGGCGTCTTGGCGGCGAAATCCCAGGCAGACAAGGCGGATTCGTGATCAGGGACCATGCTGAACCGGGTTTCGCAGTTCGTAACGCTGACCCCTCCTAGGAACTCTGGTTGGCCGACGCCGGGCGTGGGCGTGGGAACCGACCGGGCGTGGGACTCGGCTGGGCGCGGGAGTCGGCCGGGCGCGGGAGTCGGCCGGGCGCGGGAACCCGCCGGGCGTGCCGCCGCGACCGGCCGTTGGCAAGCGTCGCATTTGCGGCAAATGATCGCCAACCCGACGAAGAGGCATTCGCGTGCGTTCGCTAAGCGGCCGCTAGCCGGCTCCGCGTTTGGGGCAAATGATTGCCAGTCCGCCGAAGAGGGATCCGCGCTCGGTCGATAATCGGGCATTATGAAGTGCTAACTCCATGTACCAGGAGGAGAACGTACTGTGCCGGAGCCACCGTTAGTGGAAACTTTGCGCCGGTGGGATCCGGAGCGGATCGGCGGTTATACCCTGCTCGGCCGGCTAGGCGCCGGCGCGATGGGCCGGGTCTATCTGGGCCGTTCGGCCGCCGGCCGCCTCGTCGCGGTGAAGACGATCAAGATCGAGCTCGCCGACGAGCCGGAATTCCGTACTCGATTCGCTCAGGAGGTCGCCGCGGCCCGGCGGGTCAGCGGAGCCTTCACCGCCCCGGTCGTCGCCGCTGATCCTGAGGCGGACATGCCGTGGCTGGCCACCGCATACGTGCCGGCGCCCTCCCTGAGCACGCTGGTGCGGGCCTGCGGTCCGCTGAGCGTGCCGGCGGTTCGCTGGCTGGCGGCCGGCTGCGCCGAAGCGCTGGAGTCGATTCACAATGCCGGGCTGGTGCATCGGGACCTGAAGCCATCCAACGTGCTCGTCTCGCCGGACGGACCCCGGGTGATCGACTTCGGCGTAGCCAGGGCCGCGGAGCGAATTCAGCTCACGGTGACCCGCGGCGCGGTAGGTACCCCGGCATACATGGCACCCGAGCAGGCCAGGGACACCCGGCAGGCGACCGTGGCCAGCGACGTCTTCTCGCTAGGCGCCACGATGCTGTTCGCAGCCACCGGGCATGCGCCGTACCAGGGCGACACCGTCATGGATGTTCTTGTCCAACTCGGGACCGAGCCGCCGGACCTAACCGGGCTGCCCGAGGAGCTTGCGGACATCGTGGCGGCATGCCTTGAGCGCGATCCCCGCAAGCGTCCCACCTCAGCGGCGGTTCTCGCGCATCTGGCCCAGGACGTCAGCCCTGGCGTCGGTGACCGAGCACTTGGTCCGGCAACGCTCTCGAGTCAAGCCCTGGCTCTGATCGCGGAATACCGCAGGGACCCTGGGTCGTCGGGGTCGGCGCAGCGGACGTCGGAGGCCGACGCGGATCAGACCTTCGGCTCGCAGCCGGCCTGGACCGGATCGCACGTGTCTGGAGCTGGCCGGCGGGTGCCGCCACGCCCGGCGGGGTCCCGCCGGGAGCGCGGCAGCGGGACGAGGACCGATGCGCGCCGTGGTCGGCGGGTGCTGCTTGGCCTCGGCTCGGTCGTCGCGGCGGTTGCCCTGATCGCCTCGGGCGTGGCCATCGGCGCTGCAGTCGACGGCAGCCGCTCTGGCTCGCAGCCGCCAGGATCGTCCTCATCAAGCAAGCGGTCGCCGACTGGCCAGACTTCCACGCCGGCCTCAGGCGTGCAGGATTCACGCCAGCAGGGTTCCGTGCCGCCAGATCAAGGGCCGCCACCTGGGCAAGGACCGCCGGGCTTCGGTCTGTTCCCGCCGTCGGCGTCAGCCGACGCCGCGCGGGGAACCAGCAAGCCGGCCATCTGGATCAGCCAGACGTACGGCGACGGATATACCGTGTTCGTGGTGCTTGGCCGAGGATGGCCGCCGGGCATGCCGGTGACGATAGCGCTCAATCGGCGCGCTTCACCGATTCACCCGATCGCGGACCGGGCAGGCACTTTCTTCTATGCGATCAACCAGGGCCATGAGTACTTCCCCGGCAGGCTGCCGCCAGGGGACTACAGCGTCGTGGTGACCGGCGCGAGCGGCTTTCGGACCGAGATCGGCTTCACCGTGAACCACCTCTAGCGCCCGCTGCTGCGGCCTGGCGTTGGGCGGTCCGCTGCGGCGGCCTGGCGATGGGCGGTCCGCGGCGGCCTGAACCGGGCCCGGCCAGCTACCGCGGTCTGAGCCCGGCCCGCTGCCGCGGCCTGAACCCCCTGGCTCAGCGGTTTCTCAGATCGCTTGCGTCCACCAGAGATCCTCCTGCCGCGAGCACCAGGCCGGATCGCTCAGCCGCTCCAGGTCGGCGGTGGTGACGACTCCGTTCTCGAGCAGGACTCCCACAGCGACCTCGTCGGACAGCCGGATGCCAGGGCGCACCAGGCCACGCTCGACGATCTTGCGGCGCAGCACCTTGAGATGCTCGCCGACCCGGGCGGACAGCCGGTCGCGGAAAGCGGGATCGTTGTCGAAGCACTCGATCTCGTGATGGGCGTCGGTTACTTCAAGCGCGGCCCGCGCGATCTCAGGTGTCCTGGGCAGCGGCGTACTGCGGGCCGGATCGATCAGCCACGGCCTGCACCACATCAGAGCCACCAGGAAGAGCTTGGTGTTCGGGTCGAGGTAGAGCGGGAGCAAGGTCTGCTCTCCTTCCACCCGCCTCGGTGCTGAGGTCAGGTCGGCGTCGCCGGGAGACGCAGTCCTGGGGTCCACCACCAACCGCAGCGGCTGCCCTTCGTCCAGCATGGCGCGAGAGCCGATCAGTGCCGTTCCCTGCCGGACGAACCAGCCGCCGGAGGGCTCGCCGTGATCATCCAGCCGCGGCAGGCGGATCCGGAATCCGTCCCCCTCGGCGTACAGCGCATGGGTGTAGCTGAGGTTGGCGACCCACGCGCCGCCGCTTACCGCCCTGATAGCGCCAGCCCGCCTGGACAGCCCGCGCCCTGCCGGGATCACCAAGTCAGCGTCGGGTCCCCGGCCGAATACCAGCTGAGTGCCCTCGGGAATGGCGATCACGCGTCCGGACGGAGTGCTGACGTGCGCCGTCACCGGAGTCGAATCGAGCGCCATCACCGTCCTGCCCATCCTGGCCGTGCCATTATGTCCGCCCGCGGTGCCGTGGTGCATCGCCTCGCACTGGCGGCCGGCCGACGGCCGCGACGGCAGGGCGCCCACGAGGCGGGTGCCTGCGGTAGCGCATTCTAAATCTGCCATCGCACCGTGCGCATCCCCGAGCTCGGGGATGGCGAACCGGCCAGGTTCGCGGTTTGCTGTGCTACAGCCGGGGTGAGGCACACGCACTGGCCGGATCGTGCCGTCCGCAGGCCTGCGGACGGCACGGACTCCAACGCCCGACCCGACGGGCTGAATGTCCAGAGCGCGTGAGTCGTGGGGGGAGCCACGAACTCGTGGTGGCCTCGCCCCGGCAATCGGGTCTCGCACGCTGCGCTGGAAAGCGAGGCTGTATTGGGTACGAACATGCGGTTCTTAAGCGACGCACAGTACTTTGGGCGGCACCGCAGGACGCCGCCTCAACTGCGGGGCGCTCGACGGCTGGCGCGCCGTGGCGCCATGCTGCTCGCGGCGCGGGACGTCGGCGACCGCGGCGGGCCCGATGCTGCCCGGCGGCTGAGTCAGCAGCCTGGCGGCGAGTGACCCGCCGCCGGAGCGAGTCGGAGCGGACCGCACCAGGGTTGCTGCGGGCCGCCGTCGCGGACTGGTAGCTTCTGGCCGAGGGGCGGCGATGAACCACCAGGGCGGGACCGAGCCTGAGATGGCTGGCGGGCAGATGACTGCCTGGGACGCGATCAGATCACGACGGAACGTCAGGCAGTTCGCCGACCGGCCGATCTCCGGCGAGCACCTCGATCAGATACTTGAGGCCGGACGCAGGTCGCCATCGTCACGGAACTCTCAGCCCTGGGATTTCGTCCTGGTCACAGCGCGGGATCAGCTGCAGCAGCTGGCCACGGTCTGGGTGGGGGCTGGGCATGTCGCACACTGCGCGGCGGCCGTTGCGCTGATCACCGCCGCCGACGACAGCGTGCAGCAACGCAGCCAGTTCGATCTTGGCCAGGCGGCGATGAGCATGCTGCTCGCCGCGGCCGGGCTTGGCATCGGCGGCTGCCATGCGGGCATCGGTGACCAGGAACTCTGCCGCCGCCTGCTCGGCCTGCCGCCCGACAGGTTCTGTCATTTCCTGATCTCGCTTGGCTATCCGGCCGGCCGTCCGCTCGCCCCGATCAGCGCGCCCGCCCGGCGGCCGTTCGATGATGTGGTTCATCGCGGGCACTGGTAACCGCGAGCTCTCGGCCGGGCAGTGCCGCCTGACCTGAGCTATCCGCGGGCTGGCGTCAGCGTGACCGCTGCCTCGCTGGTGCAGACGCCGAAGGTGAGGCTCTCCTGAAGGTAAAGCATGGCGTCGGCCTCGGTGTGCCCGAGGTAGCCGATCGAGGCGTCCTGGCCAAGCTGAAGGTCGAAGTCACCGCCTCGGGTGGTCAGGACGTAGGCGCCGTCGATGGCCGGCGCCCACACGATGTCGCCGTCGATCAGCCGCCTGATGTGCTCAATCACGGGATAGCCGTGGTCGCTTGTCTCGCTGGCCGCGGTGAAGGCCGCCGGGCTGAGCACCACGGCATAGGGTCCGCTGACACCGGCCTCGCGCAGCTGGCCAAGCGCCTTCGCGATCGCCTCAGGGTAGTCGCGGGCATCCGCGGGCAGTGCTGCCGCCGGCTGATTTGATCCTGGCCCGATACCGGTGATCCCGGCTGCTGGGTAACCTTCGAAGATCGTCCGGTCCTCGGCGAACGCGAGTTGCCTGGCAGCGTCCTTGACTGGCTGCCAGTCCGAGTCCTGCGAACCGCGGGCTACGTCGTCGATCTGCTGCCGGTCCAGCGTGAACGGCACCCGCAGCTCGACCAGCGCACGTACCTGGCGCTGGTGGGCGAGCACGCCCTCACCTGGAGGATCGATCGGCACGGTGTGGCCGGTGCCGACCGCGGCGAAAGCGTCTCCCGCTGGACCGTGCACATCCGCGACCCGGCGGCCGGCCAGATGCCGCCGCAGCGTGCGCGCCGCCTCCTCCTCAATCTGTGCCCAAGCTTGTTCCGAGATGGGCGCGAGAGCACGGTGCAGGTTATCCATCCTGGGATTCTCCTCTCAGGCTTCCGATGTTCAGCGACCCGCTGCTGCGCGACCCCCGCTGGCCGTCAGCTGGCGACCGGGCCGCGTCGGCCGGTGTGCCGTCGGCATCGCTAGCCTGCGGTCCGGCGGCATTTTCGCCGATCGTGCCGTCGGTCCCGGCGAGGGCCTCAAGCAGCGGCACTGACGGCACGAAGAACAGGCTGCCGGTCATTGCCTGGCTGAAGTCGAGCAGCCGGTCATAGTTGCCCGCTGGCGAGCCGACGAACATGTTCGTCAGCATCTTCTCGATCGTGGCGGGGGAGCGGGCGTAGCCGATGAAGTAAGTTCCGAACTCGCTGTTGCGTACCGAGCCAAACGGCATGTTGTCGCGGAGAATCTGCACCTCCTCGCCGTCTTCCACGATCTTGGTCAGTACGTTGTGCGCGTAGGAGTGCTTGGCCGAATCGTCAAGCTCGATATCGGACAGCTTGGCCCGCCCGATGATCTTCTCCTGCTCCTCGGTGGGCAGCGCATTCCATCCGGCGAGATCGTGCAGGTACTTCTGCACGATGACGTAGCTGCTGCCGGCGAAGGCGGCATCCTCGGCGCCAATGATCGTTGCCCTGGCAGCGGCCTGGCCGGTCGGGTTCTCCGTCCCGTCCACGAAGCCGATCACGTCACGGTCGTCGAAGTAGCGGAAGCCGTGTACCTCATCCACCACGGTCGCGGCGGACCCGAGCCGCAGCATGATCTGGGTGGCCAGTTCGAAGCACAGGTCCATCCGCGCCGCGCGGATGTGGAAAAGCAAGTCGCCCGGGGTCGAGGGGGCACGGCGGCGGCCGGCGCTGATCGCGCGGAACGCATGCAGCCCGGCCGGTCGTGGCCGGGAGGCCAGCCGGTCCCACAGATCCGGCCCGATGCCGATCACGCAGGACAACTGGCCGTCGAGAGCGCGGAAGCCCACCGCGCGCACCAGGCCGCTCAAGGTTGCGCACAGCTGTCGCACCTCCTGCGCGCTCCCGTGGTCGGCCGGCACCGTCGCCACCAGGAAGATCGCCGCGCGGGTGAGCGGGGAAAGCACCGCCTGAGGTTCCGCGCCCTCGGCCTGGGCTGTCGCACTGGTCACGTCGCCCATTGTCTCTGAGCACCTCGGTCAGGGTCGGCCCGGCCGGCTGGTCGCCGCGTCGGGCCTGGTTGGCGCGGCCGACAGCTCGCTGCACCAGACCGCTCGTCGCGGCTAGAAGGGCAGCTGGAAGTTGTTGTAGTACCACAACGACGAGGTGTACCAGAGCACGGCGACCAGCACGGCGAGCAGGCCGCCTGCCAGCGGAAGCACCCAGCCGGGCAGCCGCTTGCTCTGCACGATCACCACCTTGCCCACGAAAACGCCGTAGAAGAAACAGCCAGCGATCGAGTGCACGGCGACTCTGAGGCTGGTCAGCACCACGCCATAGGCCAGGAGGCAATGGATCGCCACCGGCAGCGTGACGATGATCGCTCCGAATCCGATCACCCGGTGGGTAATCCCGATCGCCCGTGGTGGCCTGCCAGCCCCGGGCAGCTTCCGGTAGATCCACAAGGCGAGCACCACCTGGACAGCGGCCAAGCCGAGCGCGACGGAGGCCAGCAGCGACTTGAGTCTGATCGCGTCCAGTCCGGTCCGGCCGAATATGGAGATGTAGTAGTCCGGCGTGTGCACCTTGCCGTAGATGTACAGCGCGGCCGCGACTCCGAGAGCCAGCAGGCCGATAATCGCCAGACGCCAGTTGGCGGAAAGTCGGCCCGCCGTGCCGGGAGCTGTCATGGCATCGCACTATGCCATGCTCAGCCACCATTCGCCGGTGAATACCGCACCGATTCCGGCCGCGACAGCAGGCTCCGTCGGTGCGGCGGCGCAGCGACCGCCGGGCGGCGGCCGCGTGGCTGCCGGGCGGACCGCGCAGGCGGGTTCAGGCGGCTTCCAGGCTGACGGCTTCGTACTCCCAGAACGCACGCAGCGCGGCAATCTTGCCCGCTGCATCGGTCCGATAGGTGTAGACGCCATGCACCACGGCGACATGCTTGCCGCCGGTCAGCGTGGTGCGGATCACGCCCACGTCGGCGACCTCGTCACCACACAGGTGCGAGCGCTCGATTTCGAAGGTGATCCGCTCGTTTGGCGCGATCACCGTGTCGTAGAAGGCGGCGATGGCCGCCAGCCCGCGATGGCCCTTCCCCGCCGGGTCGAGCGGGGACGGCCCGATCGGGTCCTGCACGACCGCATCGGGGGCGAACAGGCTGAGCCAGCCGTCACGGTCCTTCGCCTCGACGGCAGCACGGGACCGTCGGGCGAGTTCTCGTGCGGTTATGTTATCGCCTGTCATGGTTTGTCTCCTGTGGTGCGCCGGTGGCGGTCCTGCCGTGGTCCTGCCGCGGTGCCCGGGCAGGTCCGGTCATCCGCGCACCCTGGTGATCACGCTCTCGGCGAACCGCCGCAGCTTGGTGATCTTGTCGGCCAGCGGCTCGACGTCGGGGCCGACCTCATATGGCCAGCGGAAGCCGACGATCACGTCGGTCACCCCCTGCTCCTCCAGCCGCCTGACCCCGTCCACGCTGTACGCGTCGGCGGAAATCACGTGCACCTCGAACGGCCGGTCGGCGGTGCCCTCGGCCCGGCGGAACGCGGCCAGCCGGGCGAGCAGGCCAGGCAGCTGCTCGAGATCGCCGCCGCCGTGCAGCCAGCCGTCCCCCGCCCGGGCAGCCCGGCGGAGCGCCGCGTCGCTGTGACCGCCGATCAAGATGGGCAGCGGCTCGCTCGGCACCGGGGAGATCTTGACTGGCGGCAGGTGAAAGATCTCTCCCTGGTAGGAGAAGTAGCCGCCGGCCGACAGCCCGCGGACGATGGCAACAGCCTCGTCCATCCGCCGCCCGCGGCCCGGCCACGGTACGCCGAGAACCTCGTAGTCCTCGCGCCAGGGACTGGTCCCGACGCCGAGCACGAGCCGGTTGCCGGTCAGCACCGCCGTCGAGGTCGCCTGCTTGGCTACCAGCACCGGATCGCGCACCGGCAGCTTGAGCACAAAGGTGACGAACCTGAGCCGCTCGGTGACCGCGCCCAGGGCCGGGATGAGCGAGAACGGCTCGAGAAAGGGCTTGTCCTCCAGGAACTCGCGGGTGCCGTCGGGGTTGTACGGATACCTGCTGTCCGAATGCTCCGGGTAGCAGATGCTGTCCGGTACCACCATGGCGTCGTACCCGGCCTCCTCGGCGGCGCGAGCCAGCGGCGGGTAGAACGACGGGTCGATCATCGATTCGGCGTAGGAGAAGCGCACGGAACCTCCGGACTCGCTGCCACCGTAGTTGAGATCTTGCCAGTGCCGCGCCCAAAAGGTAGAACAAGTTCTAGCCGAAAGCCAGTCGCTGAGGAAGCTGCCGCCATGGACCTTGCCGCGCTTGAGGAGATCCGCAGGCTTAAGTATCGCTACCTGCGCTGCGTCGATCTGAAGCTGTGGGACGAGATCGCTGAGGTGTTCACGGCCGACGCCACCGCGGACTACGGCACACCCTCGGCAGGCAAGCCGCTGAAGCTGGGCAGCCGGGATGAGATCGTCACATTCCTGCGGGACAGCCTCGGGCCAGGCATCATCACCCTGCACGCCGCTGGCCAGCCGGAGATTGACATCGACGGTGATACGGCGACCGGCACCTGGCGGTTCGAGGACACGGTGATCGCGACGCAGTACCGGGTGGTGATCAACGGGGCGGCGTTCTACGAGGACCGGTACCGGCGCGGCGAGGACGGCGCCTGGCTGATCGCGCATACCGGCTACGTGCGGATCTACGAGGCGATGATGTCGCTCGACGACCTGCCGAGCTGGAAGCTCACGGCCAACCGCTGGGCGGCTGCGCCGACCGGGTAAGCCGCGCTGATTGACGTATTTCTAGAACGCGTTCTACTCTGGTCCGGGCCAGTCCGCATTGTGCTTGGCCCCGCTGTGCCAGACGATCGAGGCGTCAAGGGGCTGCCGGTGCTCACCCAGTCGTTCGCGGACGCGGTGGTTGAGGCCGAGAAGATCGTCACTGGCGCGCCGCACATCAGGACCGAGCAGGACCTGGCTGAGGGATACGACTACCTGGCCGGGAACATCAGGTCCTGCCTGCAGCTGGCCTGGGCGTACCAGCGCGACTTTCCGTACTTCGTGTCCTCGACCGGGCCGTACACCAAGCTGGGCCTGGACAATCCGGACACCCTCTACTTCCATTCCTACCTGCGGGACGACGCCGAGTACGTGGTCACCGGCCGGCGGGGCACCACGGCCGACCTGAGCTTTCAGGTGCTCAACGGTGACTACACCCCGGTCGAGGTTCCGGACAGCCTGACCGCGTTCGACGACCGGGAGATCGAGATCGCCGCCGACGGCACCTTCGAGCTGCGATTCGGCCCCGCCAGGACGAACCCCGGGCGCAATTACTTCACCCTGGGAGCAGGCTCGGCCATGCTCGTCGTCCGTGAGGTCTACAGCGACTGGGCGACCGAGCGGCGCGGCACCATCGCCATCCAGCGCGCCGACCGGATCGGCTCAGCGCCGCCCGCGCCGGACCCAGCCGCGGTCGGCAAGCGCTACGGCGTAGCCGGCAAGATCCTGCTCTCCAGGCTCAGGACGTTCCTCGCCTTCCCCGAGTGGTACTACCTCAAGCTCCCGGTGAATACGCTCACCGAGCCGCGGTCCACGCCCGGCGGACTGGCGACCCAGTACTCGTCGGTCGGCCACTTCGACCTCGGTGCCGACCAGGCGATGATCGTGACCGTGCCCGCGGCGGCCAAGCAGGTCGCGCCCTATCAGGGCATCCAGCTCGGCAGCATGTGGTACATCTCGCTGGACTACATCAATCATCAGACCAGCCTCACCGCCGACCAGGCCAGGATCGACCCGGACGGCATGCTGAGGTTCGTGATCAGTGAGCGCGACCCAGAGGTAGCCAACTGGCTGGAGCAGACCGGGCACCAGCGCGGCTATACCCAGCTCCGCTGGCAGCGGTTGTCCAGGGACCTGGAGCCGGGGGACGGGCCACAGGTACAGGTGCTACCCGTTGACGATATTCCGCGGTCACTGCCGTACTACGAGCATGCGCGGATAACCCCCACCGAATACGCGGAACGGATCGCCGCCCGCCAGTCCGCCATCGCGACAAGGATGCTCGGCTGATGCTGCTCAAGGACAAGGTGGTCGTGGTCTCCGGCGTCGGCCCTGGACTTGGCCGTGCGATCGCGCTGCAGAGCGCGCAGGCCGGTGCGGATGTCGTGCTCGCCGCCCGCACCCAGTCCCGGCTGGACGAGGTGGCGAAGGAGGTCGCCGACCTCGGCCGCCGCGGCCTGGCGGTGCCGACCGACATCGCGGACGGCGAGGCGGCCGGCCGACTGGTCATATCCGCGCTGGACGCCTTCGGCCGGGTTGACGGGCTGGTGCACAACGCACTCGCGATGCCGCCGATCAAGAATCTGGCCGACGTCAGCCTGGACGCGGTCAGCGCCGCCTTCGATACGAATGTCGTCGGCGCGCTGCGGCTGACCCGCCTGTTCACCCCGGCACTGGCCGCCAGCGGCGGATCGGTCGTGATGATCAATTCGATGGTGGTGCGCTACTCGCAGCTCACCATGGGCCCGTACAAGATGGCCAAGGCGGCGCTGCTCGCGATGGCGCAGAGCCTGGCCACCGAGCTAGGCCCGCAGGGGATCAGGGTCAACTCGGTGGCACCTGGCCACATCTGGGGCGACTCACTGAAGTGGTATTTCGGCTACCTGGCCAAGAAGCGCGGCGTGGACGCTGAGCAGATCCACGACGAGACGGCCGCGGCGACCGATCTGGGCAGGCTGCCGGAACCCGATGAGATCGCCGACGCGGTCGTGTTCTTGCTGTCCCCGATGGCTCGCGCTATCACCGGTCAGTGCCTGGACGTCAACTGCGGTGAGTACCACCACTGAACGGGCGGCGATCGATCTGATGAGCGGCGACCGGGACAGTGCTGGCCTGGACGGGGCCGGCCGGGGCGGGACCGTAAGGGAGAGCGTCGGCACCGTCGATGACCTGCACGCGTCGGCGACCAGGATCACCGGGCTGACCGATTTCGGCGCCGACGACTACTGCGACGGCCTGGCCGTGCTGCTTGACTCCTACGCTCGCGACGCGGATCTGACCCCGCTCGGCAGGAAGGTCGGTCGCGCCTTCCTGCGCGGCGCGCTGGTGGCCAGGCTGCTGAGCGAAGCGGCATGGCAGCAGTACCCGGAGTACGCGGCGGTCGGCATTGAGCGGCCGATCTTCGTTACGGGGCTGCCGCGGACCGGTACCACCGCGTTGCACCGGCTGCTCACGGCGGATCCCGCGCACCAGGGACTTGAGCTGTGGCTGACCGAGGCGCCGCAGCCGCGGCCGCCGCGCGAGACCTGGGCCGCCAACCCGGTGTTCTGCCGCATTCAGGCGGCCTACGAGCAGCACCATGTCTCCCGCCCCGAGTTCATAGGAGTGCACTACATCGCGGCCGATCAGGTCGAGGAATGCTGGCAGTTGCTGCGCCAGTCGATGCGCTCGGTCTCCTATGAGTGCCTGGCGCACCTGCCGACCTACTCATCCTGGCTGCGCGAGCAGGACTGGACCGCCGCCTACCGCAGGCACCGGCGCAACCTCCAGCTGATCGGGCTGCCTGACCGCGACCGCCGCTGGGTACTCAAGAATCCCAGTCACCTGTTCGCGCTCGACGCCCTGCTGACGGTCTATCCCGATGCGCTCGTGATCCAGACCCACCGCGCGGCGCCGATCGCCATCGCATCGGTCTGCAGCCTGGCCGCGCAGGCGTCCGCCGGGTGGTCGACGACCTTCCGCGGCGAGGTTATCGGCGGTGACCAGCTTGAGCTGTGGGCCCGCGGCCTGGAGAGCTTCACGGCCGTGCGGGCCAGGGCGGATCCGGCGCAGTTCTACGACGTCGACTACGACGAGTTCGTCGCCGACCCGCTCGGCACGGTGGAGTCGATCTACGGCTACTTCGGGCTGACGCTGCGAGAAAATGCGGCGGCTGCGATGCGGGCCGTGCAGACGGCGAGCGCAATGGGCGCGAGGACGGCGACGGGTGCCGGGACGGCCACGGGCGCCCGGAGTGCCGGAGGTGCCGCGCGGCCGGCCCACCGGTACTCGCTGTCCGACTTCGGGCTGACCAGCGAGCTAGTCAGCGAGCGCTTCGCCGGCTATCGCGACACTTCTTGCCCGGGTCCGGACGGCAGCTAGGCGTCAGTGCCACCGACGCTGCTGTGCTGGCGGTAGGGCGGCCCGGAAGCTGCGGGAACGGAAGGACTGAGGACGTCAGGCGCCAGACGAGCTGCCGCGGCGCTCGTCGAGGCAGCCCGGCGAGCATTCGCCGGATAGGCGGGACGTTATCCTGCTATGCGGTGAGCGTGCGGGCGGCCGAGTACGATCTCGCCGTCGTCGGGGCCGGCATCGTCGGGCTCGCGGTGGCGCGCGAAGTGCTGCTCCGCCGGCCTGGGTCGAAGGTCATCGTCATCGACAAGGAAGCGTCGGTCGGATATCACCAGACCGGTCACAACTCCGGCGTGATCCACAGCGGCATCTATTACCGGCCTGGCTCGCTCAAGGCCAGGCTGTGCGTCCAGGGCGCTGCGCTGATGCAGGAGTTCTGCGCCGCCCATGCGATCGACTATGACCGCTGCGGCAAGCTGATCGTCGCCGTGCGCGAGGACGAGTTGCCGCGACTTGCCGAGCTTGAGGCACGCGGACGCGCCAACGGCGTGCCTGGACTGCGCCGGCTCGCCGCTGGCGAGATCACCGAGATCGAGCCCGAGTGCCGAGGGCTCGCCGCGCTGCACTCACCGGCCACCGGGATTGTCGATTACGGCAAGGTAGCCGGGGCGATGGAGGCCGAGTTGCGCGGCAAGGACGTGGTCTTCGCGCTCGGCTGCACGATCACCTCGGTGCGCCGGGAAGGCGGGCAGACAGTACTGGCGCACGCCGCTGGGTCGTACCGCGCGGCCTGGTCGATCATGTGCGCCGGGCTTTGGTCGGATCGCCTGGCCGTCTGCGCCGGGGCCGGCCAGGATCCGCGCATCGTGCCCTTCCGCGGTGCCTACCTCCGGCTGGCGGCCGGCCAGCCACCGGTGGTTCGCGGCATGGTGTATCCGGTGCCCGATCCGGAACTGCCTTTCCTTGGGGTTCATGTGACCAGGAACATCGACGGGCACGTCATGCTGGGGCCGACCGCCATGCTGGTCGGTGCCCGCGACGCATATCACGCCTGGTCCGTTCGGCCGCGTGACCTGCTCAGCACGCTGACCTGGCCAGGTAGCTGGATCGTGGCGAAGAATTTCTGGCGCACCGGGATCAGCGAGCTGCGCCTGGCGGCCAGCCGCAAGGCTTTCGTCCAGGCCTGCTCCCAGTACGTCCCCGTGATCGAGTCGATGAGAATCGACCGGGAGGTTACGAGCGGGGTGCGGGCACAGGCGGTGGGCCGCGACGGCCAGCTGCTCGATGACTTCGTGATCTCGCAGACACCGGGCGCGACGCATGTCAGGAACGCCCCGTCCCCGGCGGCTACCTCGTCGCTGGCCCTGGCCAGGGAGCTCGTCGACCGTTTCGAGCCAGGTACCGCCTGAGGCGTGCGTCCGGTGCGCGATCTGGGCCGAGCCAGGTCGGGCAAACGTGCACGAGCTGGTGGGTCTGTCCCGGGTGGTATTTCAGGTCGGCGTATGCTTATTAGAAATACTCGCAGGCAGCGAGTTAGAAGTACTCGTAGGCAGCGAGCGCGTTCACAAGCATAATTCCAGCTTGTTTCAGCCCCGAGATCGCGCCGCGCCGCATCTTCTAGGCCACGGGCCTGACAATGACGGCAGCCGTAACAATCCTAAGTACTCGAATTATCGCTACTGCGGCCGCATCGGCTGCGACGGAAATCTCGGAAATGGAGGTGAGAAAAGTGGTCAGCGTCGGAATGGCCGGGGTCGCGGTGACCGTGCTCACCCCGGGTGCGGCCGGCGAAGTGATCTGGCGGACTGACGGATCCAGCGCCAGTTTCGATGATCTGCATTTCACCCTGGGCGAGGGACCTGCGGTCGATGCGGCGGCAGTCGGCCAGCTCATCCTGGAGCCCGATCTTGCGGCTGTGCCCCCGCAGCGATGGCCAGTGTTCACGCCAGCCGCGCTGGAGTTGGGAGTCCGGGCCGTGTTCGCCTTTCCGATGCAGATCGGCGCGATCCGGCTTGGCGTGCTGCTCGCACATCGGAATGCGGCTGGCCCGATGGGTGACGGCCCACTGGCTGACGCGCTGGCATTCGCTGATGTGGCGACTGGGGCGCTGCTCGGACCCGCTACCAGCGGATTGGACGTGCCCCGGTGGTTCACCGAGCAGCGGGCCGGATATACCGCCCAGATCCACCAGGCCACCGGCATGATCAGCGTTCAGCTCCGGGTGGATCAAGGCGAGGCGCTGATCAGGATGCGTGCTTATGCGTTCGGCCAGCGAATAGCCCTGGCCGACGTGGCGGCCGAGGTCGTGGCGCGGCGAATGAGATTCGATCACGATGCGCAGTGAGCCAGGGCGCCGCGCTGGCACAACGGCACTCTGACGGCTGTGGCGGCGTCCGATGAGCGCACCAGGCTGCTCGAACTGTTCGAGGTGCAGAACGATGAGGGCCCGTGCCGCGACTGCTACCGGCTCGGGCAGCCGGTGGTGAACGTAGACCTGAGCAGGGCCGGCGCGCGCTGTCGCCCGTGAGGTTGCCAAGAACTCCTCGGTGCGGACGGACATTATGCACCTGATCAGCCCGGGCGCCGCCGAGCTCAGCGATCCTGACTAAAATGTCCGGCCGGTTTGGCCGAGCGGCGCGAGATTTTAATAAAGAAAACATCGGCACGTCTGCTGTGTGGTTAACTGCCCTTTAGTGCGCCAGGACCCCGCTCGCGAGGTATATCTATCGCGTTATTAGCGATTCGGCAGAAGCGGAAGAAATGAACCATCAGCTGCCAGTTACTAATCCACCCATACCGGGAGCCAGCACCTGGACCGGGTTCCCGGCTTCCGGGCTGCCCGCGCTGGCGTCGGCGGGCCGGACTGGCCTTGCAGGTTTACCCGGGCATGAGGCACTCGACCAGGTCGCGCGGATTGCCTCGATGGTCCTGGACACCCCGTTCGCGGCCGTCGCCATCGCCGATGATCCCCGGTTCCCGCACGGCGCCTGGGTCGGCGCGGGCACGGTCGCCGACCGGCATGATCTTGCCGAGCAGTCGCTGCACCAATACGTCATCGAATCTGATGAAAGACTGATCATCGAGGACGTCAGGCACGACGTGCCGGTAGCAGCCCGGCGCCCACTTGGATCGGCGCGCGTGATCGCCTGGGCCGGAATCCCGGTACGCCACCCGGACGGCCATGTGGTCGGAGCGCTGTGCGTCGCCGATCACCGACCGCGCCGGTGGAATAGCCACGACGTCGAGGTTCTGGAAGCTCTGGCTAACGTCGCGTCGAGCCAGGTCGCGCTGCGGATCGCAGTAGAGCACGAGGCCGAGCCGGCCGGATCGGTTCAAGACCCGGCTGAGGCGCGGCTGCCGGCCATATCCGGTCTGCAGATCGCCGCCCGCTGCCTTCCCGGACCGGCTCGAAGCGAAGTGGTCGGCGCGTTCTACGACGTCGTTCCTTCCGTCGGCGGCCGGTGGGGCCTGGTGGTCGGTGACATCTGCGGAACAGGCGCCCCCACCGCCAGGAACATCGCGCTGGTTCGCCATGTCCTGCGGGCTGATGCGTACCGGGAGGCCAGGCCGAGCACAATCCTGGCTGGCCTGAACCAGGCCCTGCTTGGCTGGCCTGCGGTTGACCGGCGGCTGGTGACCGCGGCCTGCGCCGTGGTCCGGCCGGGTCTGGCCGGGACCGTCGTACAGATCAGTTCGGCCGGTCGTCCGCAGGCCCTGGTCCGCCGTCCCGATGGGACGGTACTTGCCTTCGGCCGGCCGGGAACCCTGCTCGGGCTCAGAGCCGATCCCGATCTTTGCGAAACCCGCAGGGTGCTGCGGGCCGGCGACAGCCTGATTCTGGTCAGTGACGGGGTCATCGAGGCCCGCAGCTACATGGACCGGGGTCGGTTTGGGGACGACCGGCTTCGCGATGTCGTCACGGGCCTTGGCAACGGGTCAGCGGCGCAGCTAGCCGAGGGCATCCTGCAAGCCGCCCGCGCGTTCAGCGGCGGACGGATCGGCGATGACACCGTCGCGCTGGTACTGAGGGTTCCCGGCGCCAGGGCAGGATCGGGAACGCACGCGGCCGCGTGGCCAGGCACCTCCGGGTACCCGACAATGGACGCTAGGGCGGCGGCGAGACGTCGTCATCAGCCGCGGCGGAAGTCGTTACCGAACTTTCCCGGCGTTCCCCCGCCCGCCGCCTGGCCGGGAGCGCCGTTTCGCGAGAGCGCCAGGAACGCTGAGATCGCCAGGACAGCGCGGACCAGCGGGACAGCCCGGACAGGATGGATCCGATGCTGGCCAGCGAACCGACCGAGAGCATGGACGCGAACGAGACGACCGAGCCGATCGAGAGGATTGACCCGGCCGAGCCGATCGACAGGATTGACCCGGCCGAGCCGATCGACAGGATTGACCCGGTTGAACCGATCGACAGAATCGACCCGCTCGACCCGATGCTCAGAATGGAACCGGAATCGCTCAGCCTCGCCGGCCGGTCACTCGTCGCCATGATCGCATTGTGCCACCCGGCCCGGCTGGTGCCGGGGGTTGCGCTACGCACCAGCTCCGGACGAAAGTGGCGTGAACCACGACTGTGGCGCCGCACGATCATCTTCGAGGTGGTCGATGGGGCATGGCGCCGCGCGGTCGACCCTTGCGCGATTGTGGCAGGATCGGCACGTGACAGCGGTTGCCGGGGTGCCCGGCCAGGTGCCGATGCCGGTGCAGGTTCAGCGCCGGATCGCCACCGAGCTTGGCGTCGGCGAAGGACAGGTGGCAGCTGCGATCGGGCTGCTTGACGGCGGGGCCACCGTGCCGTTCATCGCCCGCTATCGCAAGGAGGCCACCGGCACCCTCGACGACACGCAGCTGCGCAACCTGCAGGAGCGGCTGCGCTACCTGCGCGAGCTAGACGAGCGGCGCGGGGCGATCCTTGAGTCGATCCGTACCCAGGGCAAACTGGACGATGCGCTGACGGCCCAGATCATGGCAGCCGATTCCAAGGCCCGCCTGGAGGACATCTACCTGCCCTACAAGCCGAAACGAAGGACCAAGGCGCAGATCGCCCGCGAAGCCGGGCTCGGGCCACTAGCCGATCAGATCCTCGCCGAACCGTCCGTCGATCCGGCGATGTCCGCGGCGCAGTACGTGGATCTGGAGAAGGGCGTGCCAGACCCGGCCGCCGCACTCGACGGGGCTCGGTCGATTCTGGCCGAGCGGTTCGCCGAGGACGCCGACCTGATCGGGGTTCTCAGGGAGCGGATGTGGTCGCGCGGGCGGCTGGTCTCGCGGGTGCGCGAGGGCAAGCAGCAGGTCGGCGCCAAGTTCGCCGACTACTTCGAGTTCGACGAGCCGTTTACCAGGCTGCCGTCACACCGGATCCTGGCGATGTTCCGCGGCGAGAAGGAGGAGGTTCTTGATCTGACCCTGGATCCGGACGACGGGCCGGCCCACGGCGGGGAACCGCCAGCCGGAGCCGGTGCTCGGCCTGGCGTCGGCCGCGTTGCGGACCGCGGGTACAGCGAGTCCGAGGCACTGATCGCCGAGCGTTTCGGTATCTGCGACCGTGACCGGCCGGCCGACCGCTGGCTGGCCGAGACCGTCCGGCTGGCCTGGCGGTCCCGCATCCTTGTTCACCTCGGCGTCGATCTGCGGATGCGGCTCTGGCAGCGGGCGCAGGACGAGGCGGTGCGCGTGTTCGCCGCGAACCTGCGTGATCTGCTGCTCGCCGCGCCGGCCGGCGCGCGCCCGACCATGGGCCTTGACCCAGGCTTCCGCACCGGCGTGAAGGTCACCGTGGTGGACGGCACCGGCAAGCCGGTCGCGACCGAGACGATCTACCCGCACGAACCCCAGCGCCGCTGGGACGCCTCGATCGCCATCCTGGCCAGGCTAGCGGCCGCTCACCGGGTCGAGCTGATCGCGATCGGCAACGGCACCGCGTCACGCGAGACTGATCGGCTCGCCGCGAGCCTGATCAAGGCGCATCCGGAGCTGAAGCTCACCAAGATCGTGGTTTCCGAGGCCGGCGCTTCGGTCTACTCCGCGTCGGCCTACGCCTCGCACGAGCTGCCCGGCATGGACGTGTCGCTGCGCGGTGCGGTATCGATCGCCCGCCGCCTGCAGGATCCGCTGTCCGAACTGGTCAAGATCGACCCCAAGTCCATCGGCGTCGGCCAGTACCAGCACGACCTCGCCGAGGTCAAGCTGTCGCGCTCGCTGGATGCCGTGGTCGAGGATTGCGTGAACGCGGTCGGCGTGGACGTTAACACCGCCTCGGCGCCGCTGCTGACCCGGGTGTCCGGCATCACCGAGGGTCTGGCTGACTCGATCGTGGCGCACCGGAACGAGCGCGGGCCGTTCCGCAGCCGTCAGGCACTCAAGCACGTTCCCAGGCTTGGCCCGAAGGCATTCGAGCAGTGCGCCGGATTCCTGCGGATCGCCGGCGGCGATGATCCGCTGGACGCGTCAAGCGTGCATCCCGAGGCATATCCGGTGGTGCGGCGCATCCTGGCGGCGGCCGGGACCGGCGTGCGCGAGCTCATCGGCAACACCGCCACGCTGCGCTCATTGCGGCCGCGGGACTTCACCGACGAGCGGTTCGGCCTGCCGACCGTCGCCGACATCCTGCGGGAGCTGGAGAAACCGGGACGTGACCCGCGACCGGCCTTCGCCACGGCGGCGTTCGCCGAGGGCGTAGAGACGCTGGCCGACCTGGCAGCTGGCATGGTGCTTGAGGGGGTGGTCACCAATGTGGCCGCGTTCGGCGCGTTCGTCGATATCGGCGTGCACCAGGACGGGCTGGTGCACGTCTCGGCGATGTCACGGAACTTCGTCAGCGATCCGCGCCAGGTGGCCAAGCCGGGTGACGTGGTGCGGGTGAAGGTCCTGGGCGTTGACCTTCCGCGCAAGCGGATCTCGCTGTCGATGCGGCTGGACGACGAGCCGGGCGGCACCTCATCAGGAGATGACGGCAGGAACCGGGCAGCACGGCGCCCGGCGCCCGGCGATGGCGGGCATCGCGACGATCGCGGCGGCCGATCATCAAGAAATCGGGCGGAAACGGGCCGTCCGGCGCCAGCCTCTGGCCGAACCGAGGACGGTGGCAGCGCGATGGCGCAGGCGCTGCGCCGGGCTGGCCTGGCTGGCCCGGAGTAGTCGGGCCGGACTGACCAGGTTCGTGCTGGCCGCTCAGGTGGCGGCTAGAGCCGAATGCCGGCGGATGAGTGGCCGAACAGCGTGAGTGCCGCGGCGGCGAGCGCCAGCGCGGTGACGGCCACCGTGACCAGCAGCATCCTCCTGGCTGCCTGGTTCGGGTCGCGCCGAGGTCTGGCCAGCCGGCCGATCGACCAGATCACCGCACTGAAGATCATGATCGGAGCTCCGACCACCGGGCGAAGCTTGAGAATCGTGCCGCCAAGGGCGGCGAACGAGATCGCGGTCCTGGTCCAGGACAGATCGGTGCGCTCACGCGCCAGCGCTGGATCGACGTCCTCGATGTCGTCGGCTGGGCCGGTCACCGCTTGGTCACCCTCGAGTAGAGGTCAACCGCCGCGGCGACCAGGGCGATCAGGGCGATGGTCAGCGCCAGGATCTTGGGCAGCAGCGACCGTGCCAGCGGCTTTCCGTACCGCAGCGCGCGCTGATTGGCGGTCCACTCGCGGTAGCTGAACACCGACACGACCGCCCCGAGCAGGATCAGCGGGGTCGCGATGACGGATCGCCCCCACGGAACGCCGGCGAACGGCGGCAGCAGCTGGGCGATCGCCAGCCCGGCCACCACCAGAGCGAGCGAGGTGCGGCTCCAGGCCAGGAAGGTCCGCTCGTTGGCCATCGTGAAGCGCGCGTCCGGTTCCGTGCCCTCGTCGGCCCGGGCGCCGCCCCGATTCGCCTTGCCACTGGTGTGCGTCCTGCCCTCCTCGTCCGGCCTGGCCCGCGCGGTACAGCCCGGCTAAGTGTCTCGCACCGGGCTGCCAACCCGGGCGGGCGGACCGGCGTCTTGGCCGGTAACGGCAGCGAGCTGGGCAGCCGGCCGTTCTCGCTTGCCGTTCCCGAGCGTGGAGAGGATGATCTCGGTGGTTACCAGGAATCAGGCCAGAGGGGTTGTTATGCAGCTTTCAAGGGTTGGCCGCGGCGGTGTCATCGCGGCCGCATTGCCGGTTGCTGCCCTGATCTCCCTCACCGGGTGCAGCTCGTCAAGTACGTCGGCCGGCGGCTCGCCGAGCACGCCAGCCGTCAGCTCATCGACCGGACCCGGCAGCCAGGGCTCGACGCCAGCCGGGACATCATCCGCCGCCGCCACGGGTTCGTGCAGCGTCATCACCGCGGCGCAGGCAAGCGCCGCCCTCGGCGGGCAGCCGGTGACCGGTCCATTCATCGGAAATGCCACCGTCGAGTCGGGCAAGGCCTGCGTCTACTACGGCCCCGAGGTCCCGCCAGGGGCCAGCCCGAACATCCCATTGGGGGACACCGTCCGAGTCGTTCTGGTCACCGGACCTAACGCGCAGAAGTTCTTCAACGACTACGAGAGCAAGGTCAATGCCCAGCCGATTTCCGGGCTCGGTGACAAGGCTTTCTACGACGGCTACGCCTCGATCAGCGTGCTGAAGGGCGATGAGTATGTCCGGATCGCAGTCGGCGTCGTGAACCCGCTGCCGCCAGAGAAGGTGCTCGCGGCGGACGCGCTGACCAAGATGTAGGCCGCACCCGCGCCGCTGAATCGGACAATTCGTAGACTCCGTGCGGTGGCCATGGGCCAGATCCGCCGGTAGTGCGACTTTTGTTGGGTATCGGTCGGGACCTTCGGCACTTCGTGGTCAGGTACGGCGGGTTGATGATCCTCGCAACGCTCAAAATGTGAGGAGAATCACATGACCTCCACCGACCAGAACACGGTGACCACGTCAGCCCGGCCAGTGCCGCAGGCCGCCGGGCCGCCAGTGGCTTGGGGGAACACGGCACCACTCGCCCTGGCGGCGTTCGCGCTGACCACCTTCATGCTGAGCATGGTCAACGCGGGCATCGTCAACATAGGCGTTGAGCCCGTCGTCTTCGGCGTCGCCCTGATGCTCGGCGGGACGACCCAGCTGATCGCTGGCATCATCCAGTTCCGCACGGGCAATACCTTTGGCGGGGTTCTGTTTAGCACCTTCGGGGCCTTCTGGCTGTCCCTGTTCGCCATCGCGCAGTTCTTCCTCAAGGACGTGCCTGCCGCGCAGGTTGGTCACGCGCTCGGGCTGTTCCTGTACACGTTCGGCATCTTCAGCCTGTGGATGTGCGCCGCCTCGTTCCGCACCAACGTCGTGGTTTCGGTGGCGCTGGGCGTGCTGGCAGCTACCTTCTTCGTGCTCGGCGCGGGCAACTACGGCGGCAGGACAACCCTCGTGCACGCCGGCGGTTACCTTGGCCTAGTGGTGGCCGCGCTCGCGGCGTACCTGTCCTTCGCTGAGGTATGCGAATTTGCCTACAAGCGGGCGGTCCTACCGGTCTGGCCCTGGGTCAAGCACTAACTATCAGATGACCGTGGTCGACGGCCGGTTTCCGCTGACGCGGACCGGGGACTGCGACTACTGGAAGGAGCTTGGTCATGGGCCGCTACGCAGACGCATTCCGCCGGAGTCTGGACGATCCGCAGGGATTCTGGGGTGCCGCCGCCAGCGGAATCGAGTGGTACACCGAGCCGACCGTGATCCTGGATACGTCAAATCCGCCGTTCTACCGTTGGTTCGCCGACGGGAGCATGAACACTTGCTTCAATGCGCTTGACCGGCATGTGCGGGCTGGGCGGGGCGATCAGGCCGCCCTGATCTATGACAGCCCGGTGACCGGTGCCAGCCGGACCTTCAGCTACACCGAACTGCTTGACGAGGTCGCGCGATTCGCCGGCGTGCTGCGCGGCCTCGGGGTGGGCAAGGGCGACCGAGTCGTCATCTACCTGCCCATGATCCCCGAAGCACTGATCGCGATGCTGGCCTGCGCCAGGATCGGTGCTGTTCACTCGGTGGTGTTCGGCGGATTCGCCGCGCACGAGCTGGCGCTCCGGATCGACGACGCGGCGCCCAAGGTGATCGTCTCCGCCTCATGCGGCATCGAAGTCGCCAGGGTCATCGAGTACAAGCCGATCCTGGATCGCGCCATCGAGCTGGCGGAGCACAAGCCGGACCGGTGCGTGATCGTCCAGCGGCCACAGGCCGTGGCTAGCCTGATGCACGGTCGCGATCTGGACTTCTACGATGTGATGGACGAGGCAGAGCCAGTTGACTGCGTCCCGGTGGCGGCGACCGACCCGTTGTACATCCTGTACACGTCGGGCACCACAGCGAAGCCCAAGGGCGTGGTACGTGACAACGGTGGTCACGCGGTGGCGCTGCGCTGGAGCATGGAGAACATTTACGACACCGGGCCTGGGGAGGTGTTCTGGGCCGCCTCTGATGTCGGCTGGGTCGTCGGGCACTCCTACATCGTCTATGCCCCACTGCTTGCAGGCTGCACCACGGTGCTGTACGAAGGCAAACCGGTGGGCACGCCCGACGCCGGTTCCTTCTGGCGGGTGATCGCCGAGCACAACGTCAAGACGCTGTTCACCGCGCCGACCGCCTTCCGCGCGATCAAGAAAGAGGATCCGGCTGGCAGGTATGTCGGCAAGTTTGACCTGTCCGAATTCAAGTACCTCTTCCTGGCCGGTGAGCGGCTCGACCCGGAGACCTACCGGTGGGCGGGCGACCTGCTCGGGATTCCGGTCATCGACCACTGGTGGCAGACCGAGACCGGCTGGCCGATCGCCGCGGACCCGATCGGCCTAGAGCCGATGACCACGAAGGCTGGCTCGCCGACCATGCCGGTGCCTGGCTTCGATGTGCGTGTCGTCGACTCCGAAGGCACCGACGTCGCGCCGGGGGTCACCGGGGAGCTGGTGATCCGGCTCCCGCTGCCGCCTGGGTGTCTGCCTACCCTATGGCGGGACGATCAGCGATTTGTCGAGTCATATCTGGCTCGGCATCCCGGCTGCTACATCACAGGCGACGGCGGCTACCGCGACGAGGACGGCTATCTGTACGTCATGGGCCGGATCGACGACGTGATCAACGTCGCTGGCCACAGGTTGTCCACCGGAGAGATGGAGGAGGTGCTGGCCAGTCATCCGGCCGTCGCCGAGTGCGCGGTGATCGGCGTGCACGACGAGCTCAAGGGCCAGATACCGCGCGGGCTGGTAGTGCTCAAGGCCGGAACACAAGCCGACCCTGCGGCCATCGCCGCAGAGCTCGTCCAGCTGATCCGCGATCAGATCGGCGCGGTGGCCGCGTTGCGCAGGGTCGACATCGTCACGGCGCTGCCGAAGACCCGGTCTGGCAAGATCCTCCGCAAGACCATGCGGGGCATCGCTGACGGCTTGGAGGAGCCGGTACCGTCGACCATCGACGACCTGGCCGTGCTCGACGCGCTTCGCCCTGTCCTGGCCGACGGCGGCTGAGCGCGAGGGACAGCGCCATGCCAGCGCCGGCCGAGCTCATCACCCGCATGATGCGGCTGCAGCAGACGATTCCGGAGATCATGGCGGCGGCAGCCGAGGTCAGCCGCCAGATCCTGGGTGTCGATAGCACCTTCGTAGCGGTGATAGGCCAGACCGGTCACTACCCCATGACGATCACCGACGGCATCAGGGATCCGCGGTTCCGCGAGATCATCGTGCGACCAGGCGCCGGGCTCGGTGGGCAGGTGCTGCTGCGTGGTCAGCCGCACCGGGTTGCGGACTATGGCAGCGATTCGACGATCAGCCGTGACTTCGCTCATGTCGTCTGCGACGTGGAAGGGCTGCGCGGGATGGCCTGCGTGCCGGTCTGCGGACCTGATCGGATCGAGGCCCTGTTGTATTGCGGCGGCCGAACTGCCGAGCCGCCCAGTGATCAGGTCATGCGGACTCTTGAGCTGGTGGCCGCCTACGCCGAGCTCTCGCTGCATCAGGTCGCTGTCCGCAACCAGGAGGTCGAGCTGGCGAAGCTGCGCGAGCGGCAGCGGCTGGCGACTGAGCTGCACGATTCGGTGGCCCAGATGCTGTTCACCATCGGCGTGGCCGCTCATTACTCGCGCCAGCAAGACGATCCGGAGGCCCTCGTGGCCGCGCTTGAGGAGATCGAGGTGACCGCTGCTCAGGCTCGTAGCGAGCTACGGGCTTCGCTGCGTCGGCTCAGCCAGCCAGGTGAGGGTCTCGCCTTCGAGGCCCGGCTGGCTGGTGAGGTGCGGCTGTTCGAGCGGGCCGCGGGCTGCGTGGTCAGGTTTTCCGGCCGGGGTGAGCGGCGCGATCTGGCCGCGCCGGTGGAAGACCTGCTGATCGACGCGGCTGTGGAGGGCTTGCGCAACGCCGTGAAGTACGAGCGGGCGCAAGCCGCCATCGCGCACCTGGCTTACCTGTCGGCATCGGTGGTACTCGTCGTGCGGGCCGAAGCCGGCCCGGTTCGATTGGTGCCGCAGGGCGCGGCCGTCGGCTCGGGCACCGGAGCCGGACTGACCATGCTGAGTCAGCGCGCGGCTCAGCTCGGCGGCTCGCTGGAACTGACCAGCGGCGTGGACGGCCACCGGGTACTCCGCCTCGAGCTGCCGACCCAGCCAGCTGACCACATTCGGCTGGTCGTCGCCTCCGGGCCAAGCGGCGTGACCCCGTTAGCCGGAGCGGCCAGGCTGACGGCTTCGGCGCGGCCGCCCGTGAGCGGGCCAACGTGAAGGTCCTGATCGCTGACGATCACCCGATCGCCCGCCGCGGGCTCCGCATGATCGTGGCCGAGGCGTTCGGCGCAGCAGCCTTCGGCACGGTGGTCTGTGCCGAGGCCAACGACTCGGCCTCGGCGCTGACCATGGCCGAGCAACTCCAGCCGGACCTGGTGCTGCTCGACATGCACATGCCTGGTGGCGTCGCCGCGCCCGCGTTGTGCGGGAGCCTGCGCGACCTGCTGTCGGCGGCCAAGATCGTGGTTGTGACCGCGTTTGACCGCAGCGGTGAGATCCGGGACTGCCTGGTGGCCGGCGCTGACGGCTGCCTATTGAAAGACACCTCGGAGCTTGACATGGCGTCGATGCTACGCAGTGTCTGCTCAGGCGGAGCGGCGCTCGATTCGCGAATCGCTGTCCGGCTTGCCCGCGAGCTGGCCGGCAGTCCTGAGCAACCGAAGATCGCTCATCTGACCGGACGTGAGCTTGACGTGCTGCGACTGCTCGCCGAAGGCTGCTCGAACCGTGCCATCGCCAGGCGACTCACTCTTTCTGAGGCGACAGTTAAGGGGTACGTCAGCAGCCTGCTAGAGAAGCTGGGCGCATCGTCCAGGCTCGAGGCCGTGGTACGCGCCGCTGAAGCCGGACTGATCGGCCGCTGACCGACCGGGGTTCAATCGCGTCCGCTCCGACGCCAAGCTACCGACCCGAGTACTCCGGCGGGCATGGCATCGTTAATCATGACGCCTTACGTCCTCGGGGGATACTCCGCGCGGCTGATCGGCGGCCACAGCGCCCTGGTCGGCGGCGGCGGCCTAGCCCACTGGCTGATCCGGTTGTTCATCTGGCATGCGATCTGGCGCGTCCTGCTGGCGCTCTGGCGGGTACCGACCTTCGGCCCGGTCATAGTCATCGTGCTCGGGCTGGTCCTGCTGGCGCTGGCCATCCTCAGCTCACGGGGCGGTCTGCGCTGGCCGCGGCGGCGCCAGCGCGGCTCTGACTGGGGGAGCACTGGCTCCGGGCCGCGCGACTGGTGAGGTTTGCGCACCAGGCCGGAACTGGCTCAGGCAGGCGTTAGAGTTCCTGCCATGGCCGAGATAGCTGACCGGTATTCCACCATCGCCGATGACTTCACCGCCAGGCTCGGGAGCGTCCAGGCCGACGCGTGGCTGGCCGAGTCGCCGTGCACCGAGTGGACGGCTCGCGACGTCGTGGTACACGTGATCAACACCCACCACCGGGTGCTGTCGGCGCTGGACGGGTCGGAGCCGGCCGTGGTCACTGCCGATGACGATCTGCAGACTCAGTGGTCGGCAGCAACCGCGGCGCTCCTGGAGGCGCTGACCGATGAGGAGCGAGCGTCGCGAATCGTCGGCGGCGCCTTCGGCGAGCAGCGGTTCGACTCGCTGGTGAGCCGCCTGCTCTGCGCGGACACCCTGATCCACACCTGGGACCTGGCTCGAGCCACGAATCAGCAGGAACTGCTCGACCCGGTCGCTGTCGGCAAGGCGATGGAGTTCCTCACCCCGCTTGACGAAGCCATCCGCCGGCCGGGCGGATTCGCGCCCAAGATCGAGTCATCGCCGGACGCCGACGAGCAAACCACGCTGCTGAACTTCTGCGGCCGAGCCGTCTGACCTGGTCAGGGTCGTTATCGCGAGGCCGTCGCCGGCCGCGCAACGCGGCGCAATCTCCACCTCAACCCGGCGACCATCCCCTTGGCCAAGGGAGCGATCACGTCCTTGCATCCATTGCGGCTGATGAACTCGGCCGGGTCACGCTGCCGCCAGAGAGCATAGTTGTAGGCGGAGTCGACGACACTGTTCCGCACCGAGCAGTCGGCGCTCGTCTTTCTGAAGATCTCGGTTGGGTGATCCGCCTTCCAGGATCGCGGCGTATTGCTGGAGAAAAGCTTCTGCCAGTTTGCGGGATAGCTGAATGAACCACGGAAGTAATAGTCGCGGGCGTTGGAGAGGTAGATCGTGGCCTGGCCACCGGAACATAGCGGCCGGCGTCGTCACAGTCAACGCGGTTTCAAAGAAAACCGCTGGCCAGGAAATCGCCGCTCGGCGAAATTAGGTACCTGAGCATTACCGGACCGGCTGTCGTCATTTAGGGGCTAAGGTGAGCCGGCCGTATTCAGGGACGTCGATCGCGTCCAGTACGGTGGACCATGTCCTGATCGCAACGGCGGACGAGGAGTGCCTGCCTTGGCTGGACCGGCCAGCACTGCCGCCGCCACCGCCGCGGCCAGCGAGGGAGCGGACACCGGGCTGATGTCAGGTGCGCCGCCGTTCCCGCCGCAGTCGCGGGTAACGCTGGCGAACTGGCAGGATCCGCCGTTCAACCGGTGGGCGTTCCAGCATGTGCGCGAACTGATCCCGACGGCCAGGATCGCCCGCGGCACCGGCCGGGTGCGGCGGCTGCCGCGCGGCGAGCATGAGCTCGGCAGCATTTTGTTTCGCTTCGACGGTAGCGACCTGACCGTGGCTGAGCAGTTGGCAGCCAGCTACACCGACGGGTTCCTGGTACTGCACCGGGGCCGGGTGATCACCGAGCAGTATTTCAACGGCATGACCCCGGATACGCCGCACCTGCTGATGTCGGTATCGAAGTCGATAACGTCGACCGTGGCCGGCCTGCTGGCCGATCGGGGGGTACTTGACCTCAGCAGCCAGCTGACCGAGATCGTGCCCGAACTGGCCGGCACCTCATTCAGCGGGGCGACGGTACAGCACCTGCTTGACATGCGGGCCGGGACGCGGTTCAACGAGAACTACGCCGACCCGGATTCGGACGTGCCCGTCTACGAGCAGGTCTACCTGTGGCGGCCCGCCAGCGGATCGACGGGCCAGCCGTCCGGCGCGGACCAACGGGTGCCCGATGACGCCCTCGGCTACTTCGGCACGCTGGTCAATGACGGTCCACACGGCGGGCCGTTCCGGTACCGGTCGATCCTGACCGACGTCCTGGCCTGGGTGATCGAGCGAGCGGCAGCGGAGCGGCTGCACAACCTGATCTCGCGGGAGCTCTGGCAGCCGATGGGCGCCGAGTTCGACGCGGACATCACGGTGGACTCCCGCGGCAATCCGCTAGCCGATGGCGGGATCAGCGCGACGCTGCGCGACGTAGCCAGATTCGGACTGCTGTTCCTGCGCCGGGGGCGGTCCGGGGGCCGCCAGATCGTGCCCGCCTGGTGGATCGAGGACACCATCCGGGGCGCGGCCGATGGCGCCGACGCGTTCACGGCTGGTGACGGGCCGCTCGGATACCCGCCCGGCAGCCACTACCGGAACTGCTGGTGGGTCCGCGATCCCGCGGTGCCGTTCTTTTACGCCAGCGGGATCAACGGCCAGCACCTGTTCGTGCACGTGCCATCCCAAACGGTGGTGGCGAAGCTGTCGACCTGGCCGGTGGCGCAGAGCTCGCGCCTGCTCGGCCAGACCGTCGCCTGCGTGACCACCATTGCCGCAGCCCTGGGGACCGGACAGCTGGCACCTCCCGGCGAGATTGTCGGGCCTGGCGGAACAGGTGACCAATCGATCAGGAATCGAGAAGCGCCGGTCACCGAGCCTCACCTAGCGTGACCGTCATGGCTTCCATCGAATCCGTCACCCTCGACGCCGGCGCCACGCCGCTGAAGCCGGCCGCGAAGTCGTTCTGGGGTTACGGCGGCGTCGTACGAGCCCCGGACGGGACGATCTGGAAGGTCGCGACCTCGGCGAAGAAAGACACCGGCCCGGCCGCCCGGCAGATCGACGAGATCGTGCTCCTGCTGGGAGTCGCCGCATCGCTCTGAGCCGGGCGGCACAGCACAACTGCACCACAGCGAGCGCGGGCCGCACGGCCCCTGCCGACTCCTGCTCCCGCTTTGCGGCTGTAGGACAGGCGGTCGTAGGCGGTGCGGGCGACCGAGTCGGCGTCCAGGGCGCCGACTCGGTCGGGCGAAGTCCGCGGGCTCGACCACGACACGGGGCTCGGTATCGATTGCGGCGCGAGGTACGATCTTGCGTGTGACCAGCAGGCCCACCTCGGCGCAGCACCTGCGCGACCTCGCGCGGCTGCGCCGGGTCCGCGACCGGATCGACCGGGAGTACGCGCAGCCGCTGGACGTGGAGGCGCTCGCCCGCGGCGCGCACATGTCGGCCGGGCACCTCAGCCGCGAGTTCAAGCTCGCCTACGGCGAGTCGCCGTACAGCTACCTGATGACGCGGCGGATCGAGCGCGCGATGGCGCTGCTGCGTCGTGGCGACCTCAGCGTGACCGAGGTCTGTTTCGCGGTCGGCTGCTCGTCGCTGGGCACCTTCAGCACTCGCTTCACCGAACTGGCCGGCATGCCGCCCAGCACCTACCGGAGCCAGGCAGCGCGCGCGACGACGGGGATGCCGCCGTGCGTGGCGAAACAGGTGACCAGACCGATCAGGAATCGAGAAGCGCCGGTCATCGAGCCGCAGCTAGCCTGACCGTCATGGACATCACCATTCACGCGAGCTTCCTCCCGCATGACGACCCGGACGCCTCCCTGGCCTTCTATCGCGACGCCCTCGGCTTCGAGGTCCGCAACGATGTCGGACAGGGCAAGATGCGCTGGATCACGGTCGGCCCCGCCGGCCAGCCCGGCACATCCATCCTCCTGGCGCCGCCGGCCACCGACCCCGGCATCACCGACGACGAGCGCCGCACCATCGCCGAGATGATGGCCAAGGGCACCTACGGCTGGATCCTCCTGGCCGCCAAGGACCTCGACAGCACCTTCGAGCGGCTGCAGGCCAGCGACGCCGAGGTCGTCCAGGAGCCGACCGAGCAGCCGTACGGCGTTCGCGACTGCGCCTTCCGCGATCCCGCGGGTAACCTGATCCGCATCCAGGAGCGACGCTGAGCCGTCCGGCGATCGCAGGGCGATGGCGCTCGCCAAGGATGCCACGGTCGTCGACGGCGAGGTCACTGACCAGCGCTGATCGGACGGCCAGGAGACCAGCCCATGTCCGCCGCCGCGACCCGTGAGGCCAACCGGTCTTACCGGGATGTGCTGCGGAACCGGCACGTGGCTGGCCGTGTAGGTGCTACCGGTCCTCGATCGGCCGGACCAACACGCTGATGCCTGGCTCTCGGATGGGACGGCGCGATGAATATCAAACGGCTCACGCTCGCGACGGCGCTAATCATCGGCGCTATCGGCGGCCCGCTGACGGGCGTCGCTCAGGCGAACGACAATCGCGGCACGTATATCTGTGTCACCCCGGGCCTCCCGGCGCAATGCGCGGACCTCAAGGACGATGTCTTCGCACCAAATCAGCAGATCTGGCTGTATGGCTCAAGCCAGGGCAATGGGCTAGGCTGGAATCTCGCTAGCCGGGAGGGCGGGACGGTGACCGACACCTGGCCGTTCACGGTCCATTCACTCGACGGGCGGTACGAATCAGATCCGGTCTACCTGATCGAGAAGACCACCGCGACCGGGCACGACGGCTGCGTGGGGTATGACCAATATGTTGATCTCAGCTGGCAGTATTGCGGCGACATCGGGACCGTGTGGGTCCAGTCACAATACGGCTACTTTATCAATGTGGATCTCTCCGACGTTGAAGGTGCGCCGTATGGCCTTTACGCTCCGTACACCCAGAACGGCGACAACATCTACATATTTAACACCGACAATCCGTGGTACCTGAATTGAGGGCTCACGGCGACCACATAGGCGCCGTCGGTGAGGTGAGCAGACGTGGGTGGGGCACCTGCAGGCGACCACAGCGACCGCATGCCTGATCTCGTCGACAGCCTGGAGTTGCCGGCCTTCGACCCGACCGACTCCGGGCTGACTGGCGATGCCTACCACAGTCAGCTTGCCGCGGTCCGCGAGCAAGGCTGGCTGGCCAGGTCTCCGATCTCCTACGTCGTGCTGGACCGGGAGGCAGGCGAGTTCTTCCTGCGTGCCAGGCAGACCGCGTTCCCCGGGCGGGAGATCGCTGAGCTGTTCGGAATCACCGGCGGCAGGCTCAGGGAGCAGATCGACGCCAACATCTTGAACCTCAGCGGTGAGCATCACCGGCGGCTGCGGACTCTGGTGGCCCCGGCGTTCACCCCCCGCGCCGCCGCCCAGTGGCGCCCGGTCATGCGGGAGATCGCTGACCGCCTGTGGCAGGACCTGGCCGGAGCGTCCGAGTGTGACTTCGTCGACTGGTTCGCCAAGCCGTACCCGGCCCTGGCGATCGCCGCGGTCATCGGCGCGCCGGCCGCGGACGCACCCGCCCTGCACGAGTGGTCGGGCTGGGTGCAGCGTCAGTTCGACATCCAGGCACTGGCCACCGCTCCCGAGCGGATCGAGCAAGCGGTCAACGAGCTGTACGACTACGTGGACGCACTGCTCGACGAGCGCCGCCGCGCGCCAGCGGATGACCTGATCAGCTCCCTGCTCCGAGCTGAGGCCGACGGCGACCGGCTGTCTCATGCCGAGTGCGTCAACCTGGTGCTCAATGTGCTGGCCGGCGGCGTGGACACCACCGCTGCCCAGCTGGCGCACGCGATGCGGCTGTTCGCTGCGCATCCGGACCAGTGGGAACTGCTCGCCAGCCGGCCTGAGCTGGTCGGCAAGGCCATCGACGAGGTGCTCAGGTTCGAGCCGATCACCCCGTTCACCGCCCGGATCTGCACCGGCCAGGTCGAGCACCGCGGTGTGGTCTTCCCGGCCGGCACGATCGTCGCGATCTGCACCGAGCGCGCCAACCGGGAAGCCGACGATGGCGAGCAGTTCGACATCACCGCCGAACGGGATGCCAGGCTGCTCACGTTCGGGGCCGGCGCCCACTTCTGCCTCGGGTCCAATCTGGCCAGGGTGGAGCTTGAGGAGGCGATCGGCTTCCTCGCCGCACGGATGCCAGGACTGCGCCCGGCCGGGCCAGAACGGCTGGGCGGCGTGGAAGGCATCTACGGGATCGATGCTCTGCCGCTGAGCTGGTCAGCCCACTGAGCTGTCCGGCCCGTGCCAACCTGGCGCGGCATCGATGACCAGCGGGGGCCTGGCCGGCCGCTACTCGATCGTGAGCGGCTCGGGGTGGTCGAGCACGCAGCGGGTGCCGCTGTAGATGCTCGCCATGCACTTGTTGCAGTGCACGCAGGTGCCCCCGGCGCTGGTGCCGGCAGCGAGCTTGCCGATCAGGTCAGGCTCGCGCAGCAGCGCCCGGCCAAGTGCGACGAACTCGAATCCGTCCGCCATCGCCTGCCGGATCGACGTCGCGGTGTTGATGCCGCCGAGCAGGATCAGCGGTACGCAGAGCCCGGCGCGGAACTGCCGTGCCATCGGCAGCAGGTACAGCTCCTGGAACGGGTAATCCCGGAGCAGCGCCCGGCCGACCAGCCGGAAACCGGTCCGTTGCGGGCCGGGCAGCACCGCGGCCAGCTCCTTGCGCGGGGCGGCACCGCGGAACATGAACATCTGGTTGGCCTGCGAGCCGCCAGCGGTCAGCTCGACCGCGTCGAGCCCGCCATCGGCCTGCAGCAGCTGGGCGATCCGGAGGCTGTCGGCCGGCTGCAGGCCGCCGCGGATCCCGTCGGTCATGTTCAGCTTGGCGGTGATCGCCAGCGTGCCGCCGACCTCGTCCCTGACCGCGCGGAGAACCCGGCGAGCCAGCCTGGCCCGGTTCTCGACCGGCCCGCCGTAGTCGTCGGTGCGCCGGTTCCAGCGCGGGCTAAGGAACGCTGAGACCAGGTAGTGGTGGCCGAAATGCAGCTCAACGCAGTCGAAACCGGCTTGTGCCAGCAGCCGCGCACCGTCCGCGAACTGGCCGACGACCTCGTCAATCTCGTCGCGGGAGATCGGCTGGACCGGCGTCCCTGCGATGGTGCGCGTCCTGGACGGGCCGACCACCCGCTTGCCGCGGACCATGCCCACCGCCCCGGCGTGGCCAAGCTGCGCCGAGATCGCGGCGCCCTCGCCGTGTACCACCTCGGCGATCCTGGCCAGGCCGTCGGCGGCCGCGTCGTGGACGTAGATCTCGGCCGGAGCGCCCATCCCCGTGCGCGACACGGCGACGTAGGCGACGGTAGTCATTGCGACTCCGCCGGCCGCTATCCGCCGGTGGAACTCGATCAGCGTGCCTGACACCACGTTCCGCGGGCTCATGCCCTCGAACGTGGCTGACTTGAGCACGCGATTGCGCAGCTCCACCTGGCCGAGCCGAGCCGGAGCGAACGGATCAGGGGGCGTCACGCCGACATCGTGCCATGCACCCGATGACCGGCGCGGGTGAGGGCCTCGACCGCCCGGGCAACCTCGCGGACGAGCACGTAGTCCGTGTCGTAGGTAGCGACGGCAAAGGCCGACAGCCTGGCGGCTGCCAGCGGGCCGACGATCGAGGTAAGCACACCGGACAGGTCAGCGTCGAACGTGCCATCGAGCCGCAGGCAGCGCCATCCCCGGATGGCCTGGATGTCGGCCGGGACGGCGCTTTCCTGGCAGATGACGGAGCATTCCGACGCCGTCCGCGTCACCGACACGAATGAGGCGCCCGCCTGGGCAGCCCAGGCTGGGACCGCGCTGCCCGGGTCGAGCCGGCAGACCGCGAAGGTCTCAGGCAGCAGGGACAGATCCCAGCTAGTGCCGCTCACGTCGGCCGACCTCACGTCAGGCACCTCATTATCGTGGCTGCTGCTGTGATCAGGGTTGATACCGCATCGTGCCAGACGCCAGCAGTGGCCGCGCGGGCCAGTTCGGCTCATGTCAGACTTAACTGTGTGTCACCACCTCAGTACTGCCTGGTCACAGGAGCGTCCGGGTACATTGGCGGGCGGCTGGTGCCCGAACTGCTCGCTGCCGGGCACCAGGTCCGCTGCATGGCGCGTGATCCCGGCAAGCTCCGCGACCGGCCCTGGTCGGGTGAGATCGAGATAGCTCGCGCCGACGCGCTGGATGCCGGCGCGGTGCGGAGCGCGCTGACCGGCGTCGACGTAGCCTACTACCTGATTCACTCGCTGGGCTCTGACGCGGAGTTCGAGGAGCGCGACCGGGCGGCCGCCAGGATCTTCGCGCAGGCGGCCGCGGCCGCCGGGGTGCGGCGGATCGTTTACCTGGGCGGGATCATCTCCGGCGAGATCGATGAGCTGTCGCCGCATCTCCGGTCGCGTGGCGAGGTTGGCGCCATCTTGCTGGCCAGCGGAGTTCCGACCATCGTGCTTCAGGCCGCGGTGATCATCGGCAGCGGGTCGGTCTCCTTCGAGATGCTGCGTTACCTGGCCGAGCGGCTGCCGGTGATGACCACACCGCGCTGGGTGCGCACCAGGATCCAGCCGATCGCGGTCGGTGACGTGCTGCGTTACCTGGTCGGCTGCGCGGATCTGCCGCCCAGTGTGCACCGCAGGTTCGATATCGGCGGACCTGACATCCTGACCTACGCGCAGATGATGCGCCGTTACGCCGAGGTAGCCGGCCTGAAGCGGCGGATCATCATTCCCGTGCCGCTGCTGACCCCACGGCTGTCCTCGCTCTGGGTCGGCCTGGTCACGCCGGTTCCGGCCGGCCTGGCCAGGCCGCTGGTTGAGTCGCTCAGGAACGAGGTGGTCTGCGCCGAGCACGACATCGCGCAGTGCATCCCCGATCCGCCCGACGGCCTGGTGCCGCTGGATCGCGCGATCGGTCTCGCGCTGGCGCATGTGCGGACCGGCGAGGTCGCCACCCGCTGGTCATCGGCGGCGACCGCCGGGGCGCCCAGCGAGCCACTGCCCAGCGATCCGCCATGGTCGGGTGGCTCGCTCTTCGTGGACCAGCGGGTCAGGCGGGTGAAAGCGTCGCCTGAAGCGCTCTGGCAGGTCATCGAGGGCATCGGCGGCGACAATGGCTGGTATTCGTTCTCGGCCGCCTGGGCGGCCCGAGGGCTGGCCGACCGGATGGTCGGCGGCGTCGGCTTGCGCCGCGGCCGTCGCGACCCTGAGCACCTGATGGTCGGGGACGCGCTGGACTTCTGGCGGGTGGAGGAGATCGTGCCAGGGTCGCTGCTCCGGCTGCGCGCGGAGATGAAGCTGCCCGGCCGGGCCTGGCTTGAATTCTCGGTCAGGCGCGACCAGTGCGGGCGCACGGTGTACCGGCAGCGGGCGATCTTCCGTCCGATCGGGCTGCTCGGCCAGGCCTACTGGTGGTCGCTGCGACCGTTCCACGACGTGGTCTTCGGCGGGATGCTCAGGAACATCGCGGCTACGGCCGGGCGGGCTACGGCCGGGCGAGCCTGCCTTCTTCGATGACGGCGCGTACGGTCCACCGGGTGCCGTCTGGGGAGTCTCGCAGCTCGACTCCGGCCGCGGTCAGCGCGTCCCTGATCACGTCGGCTGCGGCATAGGAACCGTCGCTGCGCAGCGAGTCGCGCAGGGCGACGAGCGGTTCGACCGCGGGCCGCAGCCGGTCGGCCGGATCGGTCAGGCCCTGCTCCGCCGCCCGGCCCAGCCGGACGACCAGCCCACGCAGGACTGCGCGGGCCTGGTCGGCGTTGTCATTCTCGTCGGTGTCGGTCGCCCAGGCCTCGATCGCCGCGTCCAGGTCGAGGAGCGCCGAGACCATCGCGGCGGCATCCCGCCCGGCCATGGCCGCGTCGAAGCGCCGCTGCGCCCCGCTGGTGACGTCGGGCAGGGTCTGCGCCTGCTGGCCGGGATCCGCTGACTCGGCCGGCTGCCGACCGCCAGCGCTGTCCGGCTCCCCGGCAGCCCCTGGTACCGCCGGGGGGGCTCCTGGCTGTGACCGAGCCTGCTGCCTGGGCACGCCGGGGCCGCTGCCCGGGGCAGGCGTTCCGGTTCGCACCAGGGTGGACAGGTCGGCGAGCGTTATCCGCGATCCCGCTGGCAGCACGGAGCTGACACCGGCCTTGCGCACCGTGGCGCCGCCCCGGCCGACCACTTCGGCCTGCTGCGCGGCCAGGTCAAAGACGAGTGCTGTGTGCTCGTCGACCCCGAGCACGGCGGCGTCGGGCGGCAGTTCGCGCTCGAGCACCGACAGCCGCCGCTCCCCGAGGTAGCAGAACCGGGTGTCGTGGGTCCCGCCCTCCGCATTGTCGTAATGCGGTATTACCGCGACCTTGAGGCCGAGCATGCCGAGCAGGTCGAGCCCCTCCAGCCAGTGCGGGTCGGCGCCGACCTTGTAGATCTCATAGACCGGGAGGGCGACGAAGCCCATCGCGGCGGCGGCCGCCGAGGCGATCACCGTGATCCCGGTCCCGGCGGCGACCCGCTCCCGCAGTGCGCTGGCCACCGGCCCGCCCCGCCAGCGGGCCAGCGCGTAGGACGGGCTGCCGGGCCCGGCGAAGACCCAGTCCGCGGTGCGGACGGCAGCCAGGCCTGCGGCGGCCTCCGGAGCCTGCCCGTCGGCCCGTCCTGCCTGGCTGACCACCTGCACGGTCAGGCCGACGCTGCGCGCGAAGTAGGACCTGGCCCGGGCCGAGATGTCAGCCGCGTTCTCCTGAAACGCGTAGGGGGTATCGAGCAGCACCGCGCTGTGCTGCCCGGCGCCGAGACGGGCAGCCAGCGCCTTGTGCACGGTTACCATCGTCGGGCTGGTCTCGCCTGAGCCCATGATGGCGAGCACCCGGCACACTGGCGCTTCGATCATTGCGCTGTCCTCCTCGCCACCACGAGGAACCTGCGGTGCCGGACCGGCAGTGGCCACAAGCTCTTTGTTTCGAAAGCTGCCCGCAGTTGCGGCCTGAACCTATCCAGGCTGTACCCGGCGATCGCCCAGCTGACCACCCGCAGGTAATACACCACGGTGCCGATGTCGCTGAAGTACTGGATTTCCTGGCCCGACCGGGCCTTCGTGACGGTGAGGCCGGCCTCGGTGAGCTGCCTGGTCGCCAGCGGAAGCCAGCTGTCCCGCACGTCTGGAGGTTCCAGGCCGAGCAGCCGGTACAGGTCATCGTCGCTGTGATTGTCGACCTGCTGGGTGACGAAGGACCCGCCGGGTGCCAGGACCCGGCTGACCTCGTCGGCACGGAACGACTCGTGTCGGCTGGTTACCTCGGCTGAGTAGCGCCACGGCAGGCGCACCTGCCTGCACCGGGCGTCCAGCCAGGCGAAGTCCCAGCCGGAGAACGGCGCCGCGGTTGCCTGCGCCACCAGTTCGTCAAACGAGGTCATGGCCCAATCATCGCCGAGTACTCCGGCTCAGGTCTGCACGCGCTGCTGCCGAGCGTGCCTGACCAGCAGGACGAAGGCGACCACGCCGATCAGCACCTCGGCCAGCCACAGCCAGGGGTAGGCCGACACGTAATAGGCCGGTACCGACCTGATGACGCCCCACGCCCACCAGCCCGCTGGTTCAAGCACAAACGCGGCGGCAACCAGGCCGGCCGCGATCACGGACCGGCGCTGGTGCCACCAGACTCCCAGGAGGCCGAACAGCGGCCCGCTCAGCAGCGCTCGCTCCGTCCAGTACGGCACGGCGGTCATGGTCAGCGACAGGTCAACCAGCCATGGATGGGGTCCAAGCTCAAGTACGAAGCTCTCCGCGACGTAGAAACCGGCCAGCGCAGCCAGCGTGGCGAGCAGGCCGACCAGCGCCCCGCCAGCCAGCCGGCGTCCAGCCGCCGCCCCGGACAGGAACGGCAGCAGCAGCCACGGAGCGCTCGCGTTGCCGACGGCGTCGCGCAGCCCGGCGTTGTTACCCTTGATCCACGCCATCGCCGCTCCGAAGGCGATGGCGACCGCGAGGACGCCTGCCCCCCGCCGTACCGCGGCTACGTTCATGGAGGGCGATAGTACGCGATGTCCGGCGCATCGCATCGAATCGAAAGGTCGCCGCACGTGGCGAGTACGTCGGCCAGCGCCCCACCAGGCAGCGGGCGTCCGGTCGCCGCCTGCGCGGGATCCGGCGGCTTGAATAACCGCGACCGCGCCGCGCGATGACCGGGTTTCTGCTGCTCGCGGCCGCTGCTGCGCTGCTTGCCGTCGGGGCCGAGCTGTTTGCCGAGAACGCGTCGGCCGCGGGCCGGCGGCTTGGGGTTACCGCGCTCGCGATCGGGCTGGTCCTGGCCGGTGCCGAACCAGAGGAACTGGTGACAGCCGTCTTCGCGTCGGCGCAGCACCATCCGGGCATCGCGGCCGGCGACGCGATCGGCGCGAACATCACCATGCTCACACTGGTCCTCGGCCTGGCTGCAGTGATCAGGCCGATGCGGTTTGCCGGGCGGGTCCGGTCGTATGCACTGGCCGCGGCCGCGGTCGGGGTGGCGGCCGCGATCGCGCTACTTGGCGGCAGCGTGGGCAGGCCAGCCGGTGCCGTGCTTGTCGCGCTCTACATCGGTGTCGTCGCGCTGATCTGGTGGCGGGAGCGGCAGCCGCCTGCGTTCGGCGAGGCCGCCGAGCTTGCGGAGCAGCACGGGCGCGGCACTCGGGCCGCGCTCCTGGTGGTCGCCGGAGTGGTCGTGATGGCCGTCGGCGGCAGGCTGGCCGTGGCCGGTGCGGAACGGATCACCAGCTCGCTCGGATTCCGCGAGTCGGTCGTCGGCCTGACCTTTGTGGCGCTGGCCACGACCGCTGAGCTGTTCGCGCTGGTCTGGGCGGCAGCCAGGCGCGGCGTCGAGGAGCTGGCTCTGGCCGGCGTGCTCGGCTCGGCTGCGTACAACGCAACGGCGACGCTGGGCGCCGCCGCCCTGGTCCGGCCGCTTGCCGTCAGCGGCATCAGCGGACCGGCCTGGCTGGCCGCCGCGCTGCCCGCGGCTCTGGTGCTCTGGACGGTCGCGTTCAAGCAGCTGGGGCGGGTAGCGGGGCTGCTGCTGATCGGGACGTACGCGGCCTACCTGACGCTGACCTTCGGCTAGGATTCCCGGCCGGGCCACCGCGGGGTCACGCGACGGTGCCGATTCTGGCCAGCCTGGGAATCCGGGTCGACAGCCCGTTTTGACGTACGGCTTCGGATCGAGCAGCATCATGTCGGTAATGACCAGCATGGACGCGGCCGAGCGCCGCAGGCGGCTCGCGGTCCGGCACGGCCTGCAGCAGCAGCGTCGCCCGCCGGATCCGGTCAGCGTCGCCAGGCAGCTGGTGGCGCTGCACGCGACGGACCCGGCCACGGTCTTCCTGACCGTCCGGGCCAGGACCGCGACGCCGTTGCGCCCGGCCGCCATCGAGGAAGCACTGTACGAGCGGCGCGAACTGGTCCGGATGCTGGCCATGCGCCGGACCGTGTTCGTGGTGCCAGCCGAGTCGGTGCCGGTGGTCCAGGCCTCGACCACGGACCGGATCGGCAGAGCTCAGCGCGGGCTGCTGCTCAAGCTGCTGGCCGACGCCGGCATCGGCGCAGAACCTGAGTCCTGGCTGGCCGACCTGGAGCGCTCGGTGCTCCGCGCGATCGCCGACCGCGGCGGTACGGCCACGGCGGCTGAGCTGTCCGGCGATGAGCCGCGGCTGCGGACGTCGATCGTGCTCGCCGCGGGCAGGCCGTACCAGGCCAGGCAGAACATCACCAGCCGGGTGCTGCTCGTGCTCTCGGCCGAAGGCAAGATCATCCGGGGCCGGCCGATCGGCTCCTGGCTGTCCCAGCAGTACCGCTGGACGCTGGCCGGGCACTGGCTGCCTGCGGCTGCCGCGCCGGCCGCGCCGGTGAGCGAGGCCAGCGCCCGGGCGGAGCTGGCCAGGCAGTGGCTTGCGGCCTTCGGGCCCGCGCCGCTGGCCGACCTGAAATGGTGGACCGGCTGGACGATGGCCCAGGTCAGGCAGGCTGCCGGCGATCTCGGTGCGGTCGAGGTCGAGCTCGGCACTGGCACTGGCGCCGTGCTGCCGGATGACCTGGCGGCTACTGAAGATCCTGGGCCCTGGGTGGCGCTGCTGCCCGCACTCGACCCGACGGTGATGGGCTGGTCCGACCGGTCCTGGTTCCTCGGTCCGCACGGTCCTGCCCTGTTCGACAGCAACGGCAACGCGGGTCCGACGGTGTGGCTGGACGGCCAGGTGGTCGGCGGCTGGGCGCAGCGCGGGGACGGCGAGATCGCCGTGCGCCTGCTCGAGGATGTCGGCGCCGATGCCAGGGCGCTGATCGAGGCAGAAGCTGCCCGGGTCGGCAGCTGGCTGGCCGGAGTCCGGGTCATCCCGCGGTTCCGCACCCCGACCGAGCGGGAGCTGGCCAGCTAGCCGGGCCCAGGCAGGTCGTTGGCCTCAGATCAGCTGCGGGCCGGAGCAGCGGACTGGCTAAGGTCGTGCGTGTGGAACGCATCCGCGCGGTCATGACGGACATCGACGGGGTGCTTGCCGTGTCCTGGCGGCCGGTGCCCGGCGCGGTCGAGGCTGTCCGCGCGGTGCGCGAGGCCGGCTATCCGATCGCGCTGCTGACCAACACGAGCTCGAGGACCCGCGGCTGGATCGCGGCCACGCTGCGGGAGGCCGGCTTCCCGGTGACCGCCGACGACATCTTCACCGTGGCGGCGCTGACCGCGGCCTACCTGAACCGGCATCATCCCGGCGCCCGCTGCCTGCTGCTCAACGACGGCGACCTCAGCGCGGATCTGCCCGGCGTCACGCTCACGGATTCCGACGACCCCGATCCCGATGTGGTCATCCTGGGCGGTGCCGGGCCGCAGTTCGACTACGCCACCCTGAACCGCGTCTTCGCCCAGATCCGCCGGGGCGCTCATCTGGTCGCGATGAACCGGAACCTGTACTGGCAGACCGACGCGGGACTGCAGCTCGACACCGGCGCGTTCCTGCCCGGCCTGGAACAGGCCGCCGGGGTTCAGGCCGAGGTGACCGGCAAGCCGGCCGAGGCGTTCTTCAGCACCGCGCTTGAGGCGCTAGCCGCCACGCCGTCGCAGGCCGTCATGGTTGGTGATGACATTTACGGCGATGTGCTGGCCGCCCAGCGCCTTGGCATCACCGGCGTCCTGGTCAGAACCGGAAAATACCGCGCTGAAACGGTTCGCTCGGCGCCCGTCGCCCCCGATCACGTGATCGACTCCGTGGCTGATCTGCCCGCGCTGCTGGCCGACCTGAGCGGCCCGCCCAGCTGACCAGGGGCTCCGTTGGCAGCCGTCAGCGCCTGGTGATGATGGTCGTGACCGGCAGCTTGAACCGGCGCCCGGCCTGGCGAGGCAGGTCGGCCCCGAGCCAGCGCGAGACCCGCCTGGGGAGCGTGGCCACGATGATCTCGTCGAACTGGTGATCATCGAGTACCTTCTGCATGGCCTCGAGCGGGTCGGAACTCCCGAGGTCGCCTTCGACCGGTGCGCCGAGCGCGGCGAGGTCGGCCAGCATCTGGCTGAGCCGTTGCCGTGCCTGCGCGCTCGCCTCCTCGTCGGTGGCCGGGCCACGATAGTTCGTCGCCCACCATGCCATGCTGGGCGGCAGGACTCCGCCGGCGGGCACGACGGGATACTCAGCTGCGCCGGTATTCGGGACCAGCAGGTAGAAGGAACTCGGTCCCGCCTCGATCCGCCTGCGGAGCTCGTCGTGCAGCTCCGCACCCCGCAGCGTCTGGTTCGCGACGATCAGGTACCTACGCATGACGACCGCCCGTTTGGTGTAGGTCTGCGCCTGACATGCGGAACCAGCTCAATGTACCGCGTCGGCGGCAGGTTACACCTCGGCGAGACGGCGCAGCAGATCTTCGCGCCTGACGGCCAGCTGGTCGGCCAGGTTGTCCTGCTCCTCGGCCGCGTGGATCAGGGCGCCCCGGTCAGCCGGGTCTTCGGCTTCGCCGACGTCGGCGCGGATCTGCGCGGCTGTTTTGCGCAGGTCCGCCAGATCGTTCTCGACCTCGCTGAGCTGGGCGCGAAGCTCGTCAGCTGATGTGTTCTCGGTCATCGGCGATCCCCTTACGTGGCTGATTGCCCGGTGCCCCCCGTTATGCCTGATGCTCAAGCGCCCGCCTGGTCAGGACCCGCGCCAGATGCTCACGATAGCCGCGGTCGGCGTGGATGTCCTCGCCTGGCGAGGTGCCCATCGCGGCCAGCTCGGCGGCCTGCGCTGCGCTGGCTCCGCCGGCCAGCGCCTGCTCGGCCGCGCTGGCCCGGATCGGGGTGGGGCCCATGTTCGCCAGCGCGATTCGTCCGGCGATGGCCGCGACCCCGACGATCGCCCAGTCATTGGCGCGCCTGACGAACTTCTGGTAACCCCAAGGCACGCCCTGCCGCCGCGGCACGCGGACGGCAGTGAGCAGCTCGCCGGGCTCAAGGGACGTCTCGAAGAAGCCGGTGAAGAAGTCGTCGGCAGCTACCAGGCGGGTTCCTGCTGGCCCGCGAAGCTCGACCGAGCCGCCGAGGGCGACGAGCGCCATCGGCAGGTCGGCGGCCGGGTCGGCGTGCGCCAGCGAGCCGCCGATCGTGCCGCGGTGCCTGATCTGCGGATCGCCGACCAGCGAGGCGGCGTGGGCCAGCAGCGGGGCCTCGGTCCTGACCAGCTCGGACCCGGCCAGGTCAGCGTGCCGCGTGGTCGCGCCGATGACCAGTTCGTCGCCGTCCACGGTGACCCCGGCCAGTTCGGTCACGCCGGAGATGTCGATCAGCAGCTGCGGAGCGGCCAGCCTGAGCTTCATCATCGGCAACAGCGAATGCCCGCCGGCCAGCACCTTCGCGTCGTCGCCATGGCTGGCGAGCAGCTCGAGCGCGTGGCCGGCCGATTCGGCGGCGACGTAGTCGAACGGGGCGGGGATCACGCGGTCACCTCGGCCTGGCCAGCGGCGGCGAGCACCGCGCGGACAATGTTGTGATAGCCGGTGCAGCGGCAGAGGTTGCCTTCAAGCCCTTCGCGGACCTGCTGCTCGGTCGGCTTGGGGTTCTCGGCAAGCAGGCTGACCGCCGCCAGCACCATCCCCGGCGTGCAGAATCCGCACTGCAGGCCATGCTCGGCGCGGAATGCCTGCTGCATCGGATGCAGCTCGCCGGGCGGAGCCAGCCCTTCGGCGGTCACCACGTCCTGGCCCGATGCCTGAACGGTCAGCACGGTGCAGGACTTGACCGACTCCCCGTTCAGGAGCACCGTGCAGGCGCCGCATGAGGTCGTGTCGCAGCCCACGTTGGCGGCACGCAGTCCGCAGACCTCGCGGAGGTAATGCACAAGCAGCAGCCGTGGCTCGACGTCGTCGGACCGCGGCTGGCCATTGACGGTGATCTCGACCCGCATCATGCACTCTCCGCCCGTGCTGCCTGAGACTGTGACTCCTGAGACTGTGCTTCCTGGATCGCCCGCCAGATCCGCATCGGCGTGGCAGGCATCTCCACGTGCCTGACGCCCAGGTGGGCGACGGCGTCCACGATGGCGTTCTGTACCGCTGGCGTGGCCCCGATGGTGCCAGCTTCGCCGACCCCCTTGGCGCCGAGCGAGTTGTAGCTGGTCGGCGTCTGGCTGTCGGCCAGCTCGAAGCTGGGCAGCTCGGTGGCCGACACGATCGGGTAGTCGGCGAAGCTCGCGGTCAGCGGGTTGCCCTCGGTGTCGTAGACGACCTCCTCGAGCAGTGCCTGAGCGGCGCCCTGGGCGATGCCGCCGTGCCGCTGGCCCTCGGCGAGCAGCGGGTTGAGCACCACTCCGGCGTCATCCACCGTCACCACCCGCCGCAGCACAGCCCGGCCGGTTTCGGTGTCCACCTCGGCGACCGCGACGTGGGTGCCGAACGGGAAGGTGGCGCCTGGCGCCGTGAAGACCGCCTGGACCAGCAGTGGCTCGTCCTGCGCCAGCTGAGTCAGCGGCACCGAGGCCTCTGGGTCGCCGGCCACGGCGAACGAACTGCTGGCCTGGTCGAACCGCAGGTCGTCCGGGCTGGCCTCCAGCGCGGCGGCGGCTCGCTGCCTGGCCAGCTCGATCAGCTCCCTGGAAGCCTGCTGCACGGCCGCGCCGCCCTGCTGCAGGCTGCGTGACCCGCCGGTGCCGCCGCCCTCTGGGATCAAGTCCGTGTCGCCCCATTTTACGGTGAACCGGTCGACCGGGATGCCTAGCTCCTCGCTGGCGATCATCGCCCAGGCGGTCGAATGGCCCTGGCCGTGCGGGGAGGTTCCGGTCAGGATGGTCGCGCTGCCATCGGGATGGACCTCGACGGTCGCGTTCTCCTGTGGTGCGCCGGCCTCATCACCGCCGCCGGTGATCTCCACATAGCAGGAAACCCCGATGCCCAGCTGTACCGTGTCGCCCCTGGCGCGCCTGGCGGCCTGGTCGGCTCGCAGTTCGCCGTAACCGGCCGCGGCGAGCGCCTTGTCCAGCGCGACGACATAGTCCCCGCTGTCATAGAGCGCGCCGAACGCGGTCTGGTGCGGCTCGGTGAACGGCGGCAGCAGGTTGCGTCGGCGCACCTCGGCTGGATCGGCGCCGATCTCGGCGGCGAACAGGTCGAACGCCCGCTCGAGCGCCGCGGTGGCCTCCGGGCGGCCAGCCCCGCGGTAGGCACCGACCGGCGTGGTGTTGGTCACCACAGACACGCCGATCGCCTCGGCCTGCGGGATCGAGTACGGGCCGGAGGCCATCATGATGGTCAGGAACGGCAGCACCGCGCCGATTCGCGGGTAGGCGCCGGCGTCCTGGGTGATCTCGAGCCGGTAGGCGCGCACGTCGCCGTCCCTGCCGCCGCCAATCGTGATCTTGTGCCGCTGCGCCCGGCCGTGCGTCATCGAGATCAGGTTCTCGAACCTGGTCTCGGTCCACCGGGCTGGCCTGCCGAGCTGCCTGGCGACCCAGGCCACCACGGCGTGCTCCGGATCGGCGCCGAACTTGGCGCCGAAGGCGCCGCCCACGTCCGGGGTGATGACCCGAACCTGACTCGCCTCGATGCCGAGCATCTTGGCCATGCCATCGCGGGCACCCTGGGCTCCCTGGTTGGGGATCCAGGTGGTCAGCCTGCCGTCCTCGCCCCAGACGGCGGCGGCGGCGCGTCCCTCCATCGGGGCCGGAGCTACCCGCTGGTTGCTGATAGTGTGCTCGACCACCACCTCGCAGTCCGCGAAGAGATCCGGCCGCAGCGTGCTCGCGTTGCCGAACTCGACCACGACGTTGGTGCCCGCCTCGTCGAACAGCACGACCTGGTTGGACAGCGCCTCGTCCAGATCGATCACGGCCGGCAGGGGGTCATAGTCGACATCGACAAGTTCGATCGCGTCCTCACCCTGATACGCCTGCTCGGTGACGACGACAGCCACCGCGTCGCCGACGAAGCGCGCCACGTCGGTAGCGAGCAGGTGGCGGCGCATGTTCTCGTTCAGGAACCCGGCCATCATCGGCTCGATGCGCGGCAGGTCGGCGAGGTCGGCGCCGGTGAACGCTGCCACTACACCAGGGGCGGCCAGGGCAGCGCTGAGATCGATCCTGGCGATCCGCGCGTGCGCGATGGGGGAGCGGACGAAGAAGACGTGACAGGCCCCGGCCAGCCGGCCGTCAGTCACGTCTTCGGTGTAGACACCGCCGCTGGTCAGAAACCGCGGATCCTCGGTCCTCAGGACCCTGGTGCCCAGGATGCTCATCGACGACCAGCTCCCTCGTTCGCCCCTCCGGCTGCCATTGTGGCGGCTGTCCCGCACGGTGACTCTACCGAGGCCGCCGCGCGCGCTCACAGCGGGCTCGGCCGCAGCTTGCGGACGGTCCGATCAGGAATCTCGGTCGCGGGTCAGCGGTCCTGCGCAGCGGCCGCTGGCATCCGCCGCGGCGTCGGCTGGGCCGCCTAAATCGTTTGCTGGCTGGTGATCGTGACAGATAGCATCCAGTCCCAGCCGTTGCGTCAGATCGGATGTCAGTCATGGCTACGCGCGCGCTCGTGCGCCGGTTTCCCGTGCTGGCCAACCGCAACTTCAGGCTCCTGCTGGCCGACCGCCTGCTCGCTCCGATGGCGGCCACGTTCTCGCTGGTCGGCGTTTCCTTCGCGGTACTCGACGCCACCGGGTCGACGGCCGACCTGTCCTACGTCCTGGCGGCCCAGCTCGCTCCTTCGCTGGTCTTCCTCCTCGTCGGCGGCGTCATCGCCGACCGGATCGCCCCGCAGCGGGTGATCATCGCGGCGAACATCATGATCGCCCTCGGCGAGGGCAGCTTCGGCATCCTGGTGCTGGCCGGCCATCCGGGGCTCTGGCTGATGATCGGCCTGGAGACCCTGACCGGCACCGGGATGGCGGTCTTCTACCCGGCGTCGATGGCGCTGCTGCCCCGGCTGGTGCCGGCCGAGCAGATGCAGGAAGCCAGCGCGATCAGCAGGCTGACCATGAATGGCGCAATGATCGCCGGTGCCGCCCTGGCCGGGGAGTGCGTGGCGCTCGTCGGCCCTGGCTGGGCGCTTGCGGTGTGCGGCATCGGCATGTTCGGCACCGTTCCGCTGATGCTGGCGATCCGGGTGCAGCGGCCAGAACGCGAGCCGGACCACGCGCCCAGCGTGCTCCGTGAGCTGCGCGAGGGCTGGTCGGAGTTCCGCTCGCATACCTGGCTCTGGGCGACGGTGCTGCAGTTCACGGTGATTCTCGCGGCCTGGTGCGGCGCGTTCCAGGTGCTCGGTCCTGCCGTCGCCAAGGCGCACCTGGGCGGTCCGGCCGCATGGGGCCTGATCGCGTCGGTCGAAGCCGCTGGCCTGATCGTCGGCGGGCTGGTGTCGCTGCGCTGGACACCGGACCGGCCGGTCCTGTTCTGTGCCCTGATGGGCGCGGCGATCGCGGTTTCGCCACTCTCGCTGGCCATGCTGCTGCCGCTGCCCGTGATCTGCGTGGCCGCATTCGGGCTCGGGATCGGCCTGGAGATGATGGCCGTGGTCTGGACCGTGACGATGGCCGCGAAGATCCCGCCGGAGATGCTCGCCAGGGTTTCCGCGTACGACGGTCTCGGATCGGTGATGGGGATGCCGGTCGGAGCGGTGATCGCCGGACCGATCGCCGGGGTGATCGGCGTCTCGGCGACGCAGTACGGCGCTGCCGCGATCACCGTGATCGCGTCCGCCCTCGCGCTGATCTCTCGCGATGTCCGCAGGCTGCGGGCCGGCCCCGGCTACCCGGTCCGTGCCTACGTGGGTCCCGAAGGAAGGCAGGGGTTCGCGAGTCCGTCAGAGACGATGGTGCAGGACGAGCCGAGCTGGGTCGGTCACGACGCTGCGCTCCGGCAGCCGACCGGCGCTGTCTAGAGGTGAAACGCCAGTCAGCTTTCACGTGGCGCTGCTTGGGTGTCAACCCGGTTAGTCGCAGGCTGTCAAAAACAGCTCGTGCTGCTTTATTGACAGCATCGCCGCCTGATCAGGCGGCCAGTACGGTCTCGCCGGTGAAGGCTGTCCACAGCGCCGCATAGGTGCCGTCGGCGGCGAGCAGTTCGTCGTGCGTGCCGACCTCGGCGATCCGGCCGGCGTCGAGCACCACGATCCGGTCGGCTCGGGCCGCGGTGGTGAGCCGGTGCGCGACCAGCAGCGTGGTGCGCCGGGACGTCAGCTGCTCGGTCGCGCGGATCGCCGCCGACTCCGCGGCCAGGTCGAGCGCGGCGGTCGCCTCGTCGAGCAGCAGGATCGCGGGATCGACCAGGTAGGCCCTGGCCAGCGCGATCAGCTGGCGCTGGCCCGCGGAGAGGTTGCGGCCCCGCTCGGCGACTTCGTGGCCGAAGCCGCCGGGCAGCCGGGCGATCATCTCGATGGCGCCGACACCGCGGGCCGCGGCCTCGACCTCGGTATCGCTGGCTGCTGGTCGGCCGTAGGCGATGGCGTCGCGCACGGTGCCGGGGAACAGGTAGGGCTCCTGCGGCACCACGCCGAGCTGCTGGCGGAAGCTGCCCAGGTCGTAGTCGCGGACGTCGACGCCATCGACGAGCACCTGGCCGCGGGTCACGTCGTAGAACCTGGCGACCAGCTTGACCAGCGTGGACTTCCCGGCACCGGTCTGACCAACCAGGGCGACGGTTTCGCCTGGGCGGATGGTGAGGCTGATCCCGCAGATTGCCTCCTGCGGGAAGTCGCGGTAGCTGAAATGGACGTCCCGCAGTTCGACCTCGCCGCGCAGCCGCCCGGCGGCGATCGGGTGCTCGGCCGGCGGGGTGCTGGTCGGGGTTCGCATCAGAGCGGAGATCCGGCGCAGCCCGACGGCGGCCTGCTGGTAACCGTCGAATACCTGAGACAGCTGCTGAACCGGGGAGAACAGCATGTCGATGTAGAGCAGGTAGGCGATCAGCCCGCCCGCCGTGAGCAGGCCACTGTGCACCTGGCTTGCGGCGGCGAACAGCACAAGCGCTCCGGCGATGGTCGACAGCGCCTGGACGAACGGGAAGTACAGCGCGATGTAGCGCTGCGCCCGCAGCCGGGAGGTCAGGTAGGCGCCGCTGAGCCCGGCGAACCGGTCCTGATTGACCTGCTCGCGCCGGTAGGCCTGGGCGACTCGCAGCCCGGCCACGTTCTCCTGCAGATCGGCATTGACCGCGCTGACCTTCTCCCGCGCCTCGGCGTAGGCCCTCGATGACTTGCTGCGGAAGATGATGGTGGCTACCACCAGCACGGGCAGGACGCTGAACAGGGTGAGGCTGAGCCTGACATTGATGAAGAGCAGCGCGATCATCACTCCGACGAAGGTCAGGGCGGAGTTGACCATGGTGATCAGGCCGGTCTGCAGGAAGGTGGACATCGCGTCCACGTCCGTGGTCATCCGGGTCATGATCCGGCCTGCCATCTCGCGCTCGTAGAAGTCCAGGCCGAGCCGCTGCAGCTGGGCGAAGATCTTGACCCGCAGCGTGTACAGCAGCCGCTCGCCGTTGCGGCCGACCACCACGGTCTGCACCGAGTTCACGACCCAGTCGACAAGCACGATGGCCAGTGCCACTGCCGCGATCAGGACAATGTAATGGAACGCCTTGACCTCGATGCCGTGGTCGATGCCGCCGCGCATCAGCCAGGGCAGTGCGACGCCGGCCACGGCGTCCAGGGCATCGAGGATCAGGCCGACCGTGAGCCCGATGATGAACGGCCGCAGCAGCCTGCGGAGGGTGAAGCGCGGTTCCGGAGCACGAGCGAAAGACTGGTCTACCTCAGGCTGGTCGTTCGCTGGCGGCAGCGCGGAGACCTTGGCCAGCAGCTCAGGCGTGGGCGGGATCCCGGCCAGCATCCCGCCATCTGCCCCGGCCCGGCCGGTGCCGCCTGCCCGGCCCCGGCCGCCGCCGAGGCCGATGCCGCGGCCGATGGCGGTGCTGGCCTGACCGGTGAGCGCAGGGCTGGCCTGACCCGCAGTCCGTGCGCCGCCACGATCCAGGGGCTGCCCGCCCGGCAGGCCGGCTGAGGTGGCCGGGCGAGCAGCCGGAGTCGGCCAGAGGCTCGCCGTGATGCCCGCCTGGTGCCCGCTCGCAGCTGCGATCAGTCCTTCGCCGGCATTGGCCGCGCGCTCGGTGGCGGCAAATGCCGCGGTACCGTCCGCGTTCTGGTAGTACTCGAGCTCTCCTGCGTCGACGCCCTCGGCATCGTCCCCAGGACCGGCCAGCAGCAGCCGGTACAGCGGGCACCGCGCGGTCAGTTCGTCGTGGCTGCCGATATCGACAAGCCGGCCCTCGTCCAGCACGGCGATCTGGTCGGCCAGCTGGAGCGTTGAGCGCCGGTGCGCGATCAGCAGCGTGGTGCGCCCGGCCATCACCCGGCGCAGGGTCTCGTGAATCTGCGCCTCGACCCGCGCGTCGATCGCCGAGGTGGCGTCGTCGAGCACCAGGATCTCCGGGTCGGTGATCAGTGCCCGAGCCAGCGCGACGCGCTGCCGCTGCCCGCCGGACAGGGTCAGCCCCTGCTCGCCGATCACGGTGTCATAGCCATCGGGCAGGTCGTTGATGAACTCTTCGGCCTCGGCCGCCCGCGCCGCGGCCCGGATCTGCTCGTCGGTCGCCGCTGGCCGGCCGTAGGCGATGTTCGACTTGATGGTGTCGGAGAACAGGAAGCTCTCCTCCATCACCAGCCCGATCCGCGCGCGCAGCGAATCGTGGCTGAGATCGCGGACGTCGTAGCCGCCGATCCGGATCGCTCCGCCGGTGACGTCGTAGAACCTCGGCAGCAGCAAGGAGATCGTCGACTTGCCCGAGCCGGATGTCCCGACCACGGCGACGGTGTCTCCCGGCCTGACCCGCAGTGACAGTCCGCGCAGCACCGGCTCGGACGGCAGGTAGCCGAACGTGACATCATCGAGCTCGACATCCGGCATGGTGCCTGCGGGAAGTGTGATCGCGTCCGGCTTCTCAGCCAGCACCGGCCGGGAGTCGATCACCTCGTAGACCCGGATGACGCTGGCTCGCGCCTCCTGGCCGATCGTGATCAGCCCGGTCAGCGCCCGGACGGGGCCAACCAGCTGAGCGATATAGGCCGAGAACGCGAAGAACGTGCCGAGGTTGATCTCACCGCGAATCGCCAGCCAGCCGCCGAAGGCAAGGACGCCGACCTGACCGAGGGACGGCACCGCTTGCAGCGCCGGGTTGTACCGCGACATCAGCCGGACCGCCCGCACCCGGGACGCGTACAGCAGCCGCCCCGCTCCGTCCAGGCGGTCGACCTCCTGCTCCTCCTGGCCGAAGCCCTTGACCACCCGTACTCCGGTGACGGCCGAGTCGACTACCCCGGCCACGTTGGCGGCGTGCTGCTGGGCGTCCCAGCTCGCCGGGAACAGCCGGTTCCTCGCGGCGAGGGAGATCAGGAAGAGAGCCGGTCCTACCGCGAGCGCGACGATGGTGAGCAGCGGGGACAAGATCGCCATCACGAAGATGGACAGGAAGAACAGCAGGGCGTTGCCGAGCAGCATCGGCACCATGCTGAGCAGGCCCTGGATCATGTTGATGTCAGAGATGGACCGGCTGACAATCTGGCCGGTATGCAGCTGATCCTGGCGCGCGCCATCCAGCCGGGACAGCGAAGCGAAGAGTTCGGTGCGCAGATCGTGCTGGACGTCCAGTGACAGGCGGCCGCCCATGTACCGGCGCGTGTACACGCCGGCGAAGCTCAGCACAGCGGCGACGATTAGCGCGGTGGCCCCGATCCAGATCTGCTGCCGGTGGCTCATGATCGAGTTATTCACGATGTCACGCTGGATCAGCGGGATGACAAGCGCGACCGCCGTGGCGAGCAGCGAGCCACCCAGCGCCGCCAGCATCGACCGCGGGTAGCGCCAGCAGTAACCGCCCAGCCGCCGCAGCCACCGATCGTTGGGCTCGGCGCCAGCCCGGCCCGTCGGGGTGGTGCCTGGCGGGGCCGGCTGTCTCGGTGCCGTCACTGCGCGCCCCCGACGGCTTCCCGCCGCGCAGGGCCTGCGGCGTCTGCCACAGCTAGCGTCCTTTCATTCGAAACGAGATCTGCACCCCGGTCTGCGTCCGGTGCCTGATGCAGCCGGGTGGCTAGCCTGGCCAATTCGGCCAGCCGGTCAGTGCACAATTCGTTCATCGCGCCGTCGAGCAGGCGGAGATCGCCCAGCAGCTGGCCAGGGTCGCCGGCCGCGTCCAGCAGCCGTTCGAGCCAGGCCGAATAAGCGGCATCGGCCCGCTCCACCGCGGCCTGGCCAGCCTGCGTGAGGCAGAGCCTGACCACCCGCCGGTCGCCGAGCTCGGCTTCGCGGTGGATCAGGCCGGCGGTCACCAGACCGTCAGCGGTGGCAGTCAACGTCGGCTTGGCAACGGCCAGCCGTTCGGCCAGCCGGGCCGCCCGCTCGCCATCCGCGCCAGCCAGCTTCAAGAATCGGTACTGCTGTGGGGTAAGGCCGGAGTCCACGCGTTCCAGCGCCCGGAACATGCGCATGACGATCAGGACCGCGTCAGTCATTCGGTCAGCTAACCCAGATCCCGCCCCGTCGCGCTGCTGACCTGGCGGCGTTCCTACATCGGGATCTTGTCCCGGCTCAGTCACGGTCTCGCTCTCTTCGTACGCAACGCTTACAGTTCGCTAGTCTAACAAAATGGGTGGCGCAGAGATTTCCGCGGCCACCAAGCATGCGCGAACCCAGGACCGGGTGGGGATCCTGCACCGGGCGGGAAGCCCGGACCGCCAGTTACCCCCGGACGCCGACGCGGCTGAGGTAACGGCCCTCAGGTGGCCGGCTAGCTCAGCGTCGAACGGCGGGAGTCGTTACAGGCCCTTGGCGCCGGCGGTGGCAGCCGTGGAGCTACAGACGTTAGCTGGCTGGTTGTTGGTCAGCTTGCAAATCGCAGCGGTCATCATGTTGGCCGCACCGAGGACGTTCTGGGCCACCGTGCTGTTCGGGTTCTGCAGGTCCGTGGCTACTTCGGCCCAGGTGAGTCCGAGCGACTTGCTTGTTGGGTTGTACTGAGTCCCGAGAACGGACGGGAAGTATTGCGAGCCGACGATCAGGTATTTGTTGCCGAAGTCGACGAAGGGGAACGAACCGGCGCTGTTGGAAGGAACGTACGGCGGAGCGTCGTATTTATTGAAGATCGCCATCTGCGCCGACGTCGGTGCCTGAAGAACGTCCGACGATGCGTTGCCCTTCCTGTTGAACCATTCCACTGCGGTGAAAACCAGATATTTGCTGGTGTAGCTGGACTGGTAGAACGTCAGGGTCGGCGTGCTTGAGTAAACGTCGGTGCTGCTTGAGTGGGTGAAGTGCAATCCGGAGAACGTCCCGAACCGGCTCAGCGCCGTCGTCATGGCCCAGCGCTCGGCCCCGCAGAACGGGCAGTACTCGCCGCCGATGTAGAGCACCGCTGGCTTGCCCGACTGGGTGAGTGCTGGTGCACCGGAGACCGGGATCAGGGGGGTGAGCTTGCTCGCGCCCGCCGGCCCGGTCCCGACGGCGTCGAAGACGCTGGCGGGCAGCGTGGTGATCGTGTTCGCGACTGCCGGGTTGGTTACGCCGGTGGTACCGCCGGAATTCTTGGATGTGCCGCTGAGCGACTTGGCGACTATGAAGGCGACGACGACGACCAGCACGACCACGATGCTGCCGCCGGCGATCAGCATCTGCCTGCGCCGCTCGGCGCGCTTGGCAGCCGCCTGCTGCGCGGCGATCCGTTCCCGAGCGCTTTGCGCCCTGTTTCGCTGCCCCTTGCCCATCTGACCTGCTCAGCCTCTCGTAGGTAATGAATCGTAGTGCCGACTTCGCCGCCGCTGCCGGTACCGCCGTTGGCCGTCAGGCTAGCGCCTGTCCGGTACTGCCTTCACTCCGCTGGCCGCGACCCGAGTGATGATCAGACCGAACAGGATGAACGTGAGCACGTGCACGGACGTGCAGTACAGGCAGATGTGGCCGATCACCAGCAACTCGGCGTAGATCAGCCAGAGCACGAAGACCATGCCGATGATCACGGAGCCCAGCCTGGCCCAGTGCACGGCCGGCTGTGCCGCCCGCCAGGCGCGCGGCGAGTTGACCGCCACCATGAAGATGAAGAAGGCCAGCCCGAGAACGGCGACCGGCATGCCGAGGAAGCGCGACTGCGGACTGGTGGTGACCGCGGCGCAGTCGATCGTGCCCCTGGCGGAGCAGGCCAGGATCGCCGTCGTGGTGTAGTGGGCGATGGTGAGGTAGATCGACACCGCCAGGCCGAGCACCGAGACCAGCAAGGTGGTGGACTCCAGCTTGTGGCTGGCCAGGTAGCCGACGAGCCGGCGCCCAAGCGACCCGGTCTGGCCAGTGTCGAGCTGCGTGGTCTTGCCCGGCTGGCCGGTCTTGCCTGGCTGCCCGGTCCTGCTCGGCTGGCCGTTTCGGCCGGGCTGCCCGGTTCTGCCGCCCTGCTGGCCGTTTCGGCCGGACTGTGCGGTCTCGCCAGGCTGCGCGGCCTTGCTTGGCTGGGGGCCTCGCCCGGACGGCGTGGCCTGCCCGGCTGGCGTAGCCTTCCTGGCCTGAGCCTTGCCGGGCTGCCTGGTCTTCGCGACTTGCCTCTGGGTTGCCATCACATACTCCCGCTGACTGACGTGACCGCGGCCGAGCCGCAGGCGCTGCCCGGCTTACCTTCCGTGACCTTGCGGCTGGCTCCGGGCACGCGGTCGACCGCGCCGGGCACCGACTGGGCGACGGCGCTGGCCCGGCTTGGCAGGGCGCTGGCGATCCGCGCCCAGCTGAGCTCGGAGTGCGCAGGGTTCGGCTGGTATACCGATCCTAGGACGCCGGGGAGGTACTGGGCGCCGCCGACGAGGTACCTGTTGCCAATCTCGACGGGTGAAATGCGGCCGCCGTACTTGGTGGTCAGCACCGCCAACTGTCCTGCTGTCGGATGCATCCGGGCGCCCTTCTCACGGTCCTGTTCCGCCTTGCCCATACCTGACCTGCCTTACCGTGGACGGCGGGCCGCGCTTGCCGCAGACCATGCTAAGGCGTGAGACGCCATGAGGCCGCAGGCGTTATCTAAGCGCAGCTTGCTGAATACCGGCTGAATGGGCGGCTCCGGCGTCGCTGTAGGTGCCGTCAGTTACGACCCGTGCGACATGTGGTCGGTGCCCCCACAATCCCCGCCGCTCCGGTCCCGCCGCCCCGCCCCGCCACGCTCTGCTCCCGCTGCGCTGGGTCCCCGCGTCACTGGTTGACGCACAGACGATTTCGTGGGCAGGACTCGTCCCTATGACAGGAGTTCTTGCGTCGCGCAACCCACAGTGGCTATGGTCCAGGCATGACGCTGACTAACGAATCTCAGGGCGCGCGGTCCGGCGCCCGGAACTGGCCGCACCCGGGCAGCCGCGCGCGCACCTGGCACGGCACGCTTGCGGCGGTGGCGTGTCTCGGGCTGGCGGCCGCGGGCTGCAGTTCCTCCTCGTCCAGCTCCAGCCCACCAAGTGGCGGCAGCACCAGCGCCAAGCCCTCTGGCACGGCGAATGTCGCCTATGCGGCCTCGATCGAGTACCTCAACGAGAAGATCTTCGGTCCCGCCTTCACCAAGGCCGAAGGCTTCGGCTACTCCGGCCGCGCCGGTACCTCCGGCGCGCTGGAATCGGAAATCGCGGCCAATGAGATCAGCCCGAATGTGTTCGAGAGTGTCGGCGGCGACAACATCACCCCGCTTGAGCCCAAATTCACCACCTGGTATGTGCAGTACGCGGCGACATCGATCGTGGTCGCCTACAACCCGAACAGCAAGTACGCCAGCCAGTTCAAGGCCATCGCCAGCGGCAAGGAGCCGCTGAAGAACCTGTTCACTCTGATGGAGAAGCCGGGCTTCAAGCTCGGCAGGACCGATCCCAATACCGACCCGCAGGGCCGGTCGTTCATCTACATGCTTGAGCTCGCCCAGGCCAAGTATGGCCTGCCGAAAGACACGGTCACGAAGATCCTCGGCGGCTCGCTGGCCTCCCCCTCGTCGACGCAGATCTACGCCGAGGCCTCGCTTGACGCGACGCTGCAGTCCGGCCAGCTCGACGCGGCGAGCGCGTATCTGTCCCAGGCGATCCAGCTACACCTGTCCTACATCGCGCTTCCGGCCGACATCAACCTCGGTTCCGCCGCGGACGCGGCGCAGTATCACAACGCATCGATCACGATCACGGGTAACGTGACCAAGCACGGCTCGCCGCTGGTGATCGACATCACGACGATCGGGACGCCCACCGCCGCCGGGCTTGCCTTCGTCAAGTACGTCCTTTCTCCGGCTGGCCTGGCCCTGTACCGGCAAGGGGGTTACACGCTGATTACGCCGGCCGTCTTCGGCAGCGGGGTACCCGCAGCGGTGATGAGTGAGCTGGGCGGCTAGCCCAGCGGCCGCAGCGGGCGGAGCTGCCCGGGACGACTATCCGTCAGGACAGCGCCGCCCGCCTTGGCCCGCCGGGGCGGCGAGAGTTCCGCGGGCTATCCGTTCAGTAACGGGGTTTGTGTCAGTGGCCGGGGCCGGCCTGATCTGGATCGCGCTACTCGGCCCGGTGATCGCGCTGCTCACGCACCTGTCCTGGAGCGCGATCAGCAGCGCGCTCAGCGCGCCAGGCGCCCTGGACCCCCTGGTTGTCTCACTGGAATCCGGAGCCGTGACGCTGGCGGTCCTGCTCCTGCTCGGCACGCCGCTGGCTTGGATGCTGGCCCGTGGCACGCTCCCATTCCCGCGGGTGTGGGAAGCGGGGGTGCTCTGCAGCCTGCTGCTGCCGCCGCTGGTGATCGGCCTGCTGCTGATCTTCATGATCGGCCCGTACACGCCGATCGGGCAGTTGCTCGCGCATGTGAACTTGTCGACGACCAACACCTTCCTGGCCCTGGTCATCGCGGAGGTATACGAGTCGGCGCCGTATTACGTGCTTGGTGCGCAGGCTGCCTTCAGCGGCGTGGATCCGCGGCTTGAGCAGCAGGCCGAGTTGCTCGGCGACCGGCCAAGGCGGGTGTTCCGCCGGGTTACCCTGCCGCTGGCCGCTCCAGGCCTGACCATGGCACTCGCCGTCGCGTGGGCTCGGGCGATGGGAGCCTTCGGTGCTGTCGTCATCATCGCCTACCATCCGTTCGGGATACCGATGCAGATCTACAGCACGCTGCAGGTGACCGGCCTGGCCTCCGCGCTGCCGTTCGCCTTGGTGCTGCTGGTGGTCGCCCTTCCGCTGCCGCTGGCCGCCTACACCTGGAGCGCCCGTGCTAGAGGCCGACGTCGAGGTTGACCGCAGGGACTTCGCCGTGCGCGCCGACCTGCGGGTAGCGCCGGGTGAACGGCTTGCCCTGTTCGGGCCATCGGGCGCCGGCAAGACAACGCTGCTTGAAGCCATCGCCGGCCTGGTGCGGCCACGCCGGGCAAGGATCGCGCTCGCGGGGCGGCTGCTCACCTCAACCGAGCCGCCCGCCTGCACCATCCCGCCGTGGCAGCGCCGGGTGGGCCTGCTGCGCCAGGATCCCGGGCTCTTCCCGCATCTATCGGTGCGAGACAACCTCAGGTACGCACGATCAGCCACAGCACCAGGTGCCGAGCTAGCCAAGCTCACCGCCGAGCTTGGCATCGACGGGCTGCTCGCCGCGATGCCCGCCAGGCTGTCCGGTGGCCAGGCGCACCGGGTCGCGCTCGGTCGGCTGCTGTTCTCGCACTGCGACGCGCTGCTGCTGGACGAGCCTTACGCCGGCCTTGACGCCAGCCTCCGCCGGGTGCTCACCGATCTGGTGGTCACCTTGGTCGCGGAGCGGGAGGTTCCCGCGATCCTGGTAGCCCACGAGCTGGCCGAGGCACAGGCATTCGCCGATCGGCTGGCCGTCATCGACCGCGGCACTGTGCTCCAGGCCGGGACGCCGCACGACGTGGTTTTGCGGCCGGCCTGGCGGCGGGTGGCCGAGCTGGTGGGATACACCGGTTTCGTACCCGTGCCTGGTGCTACCGGAACGGTGGCCGGGATTCATCCCGAGCGGGTCATCGTCGGCGCGCATCCGGCTCGCGGGCTGGTACTCGCCGGGGTGGTGACGACCTGCCGACCGGCCGGAGCGCTCTGGGAGATCATCATGCAGCTCCGCGCCGGGACCGACGACCGCGCGACTGGTGGGGCAGTAGCAGGCGGGGTTGCGGCCGAGGTGGGCGTGGCTGGCTCGGGCGTGGCTGGCACGGGCGTGGCTGGCTCGGGCGTGGCTGGCACGGGCGTGGCTGGCACGGAGCAGACTCGCGGACCGGTGAGCGTGACCGGGCGGCTGCCGGCGCCGCAGGTGGCCGGGGAAGAACTGGTGATCACGGCCGATGACCCGCCCTGCTTCGGGCCGGACGGGGCGGCGCTGACGCTGAGAGCGGCCGGGATCGGACGATGACGAGCGGAACCACCCTGCGGCTGGCACGGCAGGCACGAGGCTTCTCGCAGGAGCAGCTAGCCGGCATGGCCGGTGTGTCCAGGCAAGCCGTGTCAGCGGTGGAGTCGGGCCAGTCTGACCCATCGCTGCGCGTCGCGCTGGCCCTGGCCAGAGCGCTCGGGATGACCGTCGATGAGCTGTTCGGCCCCGAGGACGTGACCTCCGCTGTGTCGGCTCGCGTGGTCGGCCCCGCGCGACGGCGAGGGACACCGGACACCACCGGGACGCGGGTCGCCCTGGCACCGATCGGCAACTCGTTCGTCGCGCTCCCGCTATCCGGGCCGACCGCGAGCCGGGTCGGCTTCCTCCCAGCCGGCGGGCTGCTAGCCAACCAGACGCGCGGGCGGGCGGGCGAACTTGGATCGACCGAGGAGTCTGCGGGTGGGCCAACCGCGGCTGTGCGGCTGATCGGGCCGCCGCGACCCACCCTGGTGGTGGCCGGCTGTGACCCGGCACTCCCGTTGCTTGAGGCACCGCTGAGCCTGCTTGACCCGCCACTCGCGTTCTGCTGGTGGCCTTGCCCCAGCCAGGAGGCGCTGCGCCTGGCGGCGGACGGCGTCGTGCACGCTGCCGGAGCACACTTGCGCGATAGTTCTGGCGGTTACAACACCGGGCCGGCCAGTGAACTGCTGCCCGGTGGCGGTGAGGTGTTCGGTTTCAGCGCCTGGCGGGAGGGGCTGGCACTGCGACCAGAGACAGCAGCCGAAGTCACCGGCCTGGCTGATGTGGTCCGGCGGGGTTTGCGCCTAGTGAACCGGGAGACCGGTGCCGAGGCCCGGCTCCTCCTCGACCGTGAGCTGGCCAGGCTCGGGATCGACGGTGACCAGGTGCCGGGCTACCAGACCAGGGCGACCGGACATCTGCAGGTCGCCGATGCGATCACGGCGGGGCTGGCTGATGCCGGCATCACCAGCGAGCCAGCGGCACTGGCCTACGGACTGGCGTTCATCCCGCTGGCGGCCGAGCGATTCGACCTGGTCATCCCGGCCGACCTGGCCGGGTCACGTGAGGTACAGGCCCTGATCAGGGTGCTCTCGTCGCGGTGGCTGCTCGACCAGCTCGCCAACCTGCCCGGCTACGATCCGGCGCCATGCGGTCAGCACGTCGCTACGCTGCCGGTGACCAGCCGTTCCCGGCCATAGAGCCGCTCGGTCTCGGCTGTCGCCAGTGGCCGACATCGGGTGGCGCTCGCGGGCCCGGCCCGCTACGCCGTTAATGAACAGGTTGGCCTTTCCCTTCCGGCCTGGATCAGGATGGCTTTCATGAGGCTTCTGGTACTTGGCGGGACGCATCATGTCGGACGTGCGGTGGTGGAGACGGCGCTCGCCCGCGGCGATGCGGTGACCACGCTGACTCGCGGCGTCAGCGGAGCGCCGGCGGCGGGCGCTCAGCCCAGGTATGCCGACCGGACCGATCCGGCAGCGCTGAGGGCTGCGCTCGGTGATGATTCCTGGGATGCGGTCATCGACACCTGGAGCGGCGCGCCCAGGGTGGCAGGGGACTCGGCCGCGCTGCTGGCTGGCCGGGCCGGGCACTACGGGTATGTCTCAAGCAGATCCGTCTATCAGTGGCCGATGCCGCCGGGCGCGGACGAGAGCGCGCCCGTGGTCGACGGTGACCCGGCCAGCGAGGACAGCGCGGACTACGCGGCCGCGAAACGCGGCGGCGAACTCGCCGTTCTTGAGTCGTTCGGTGACCAGGTGGTGCTGGCCAGGGCCGGCCTGATCCTCGGGCCGTATGAGCTGGTTGGCCGGATGCCATGGTGGCTGCGCCGGATCGAGCGCGGCGGTGACGTGCTCGCTCCTGGTCCGTGTGATCTGCCGCTTCAGTACATCGACTGCCGCGACCTGGCCGCCTGGATGCTGCACGCGGCCGAACGCGGGATCACCGGCGCATTCAACACGGTTAGCCGGCCAGGTCACGCCACGATGGAGAGCCTGCTGACCGCGGCGGTGGCCGCGACCGGTTCCGACGCCCGCCTGGTCTGGGTCGATCCGGCCGTGATCGAGGCGGCCGGTATCGCGGCGTGGACCGAGCTGCCGATCTGGGCGCCGCCGGACGGGGAGGCGGCCGGCCTGCACAACGGAGATGTCTCAGCCATCTATGCCGCCGGCCTGACCTGTCGGCCGGTGACCGAGACGGTGACCGACACCTGGCGGTGGTTGCAGGCCGAGGGCGATCCGCCGACCAGGGCCGGTCGGCCGCAGCACGGGCTGGACCCAGATCGCGAGCGCGAGGTGCTGACCAGCCTGGCCTAGCGCGCCGGGGTTCAGCCAGGGCTCGGGAGTGCCGCGGTTACGGCTAGCAGTTATGGCTAGCTGCCTGCCCGGGGTGGTCTGCCCATCTTCCTCGGCGTGTTGATCTTCTCCGCCTGGATCGCGTAGATCACCCGGCCGTCCGGCCCGATCGGATTCGCGTAGTCGCGGCCGACGTACTTACGAGATAGCACGTCGATGTGCTCGCGGGCCGGTGCCCCCACCGTGGTCTGCACCACCCTGCCACGCACCTCGGCCCAGTCCCATGGGTCATCGGCCGAGTGCAGCAGCACGGTTACCCTCGGGTCCCTGCGGATGTTCCTCGCCTTCTGCCGCTGCGGCTCGGTGTTGACCAGCAGGTGCTCGCCGTCGGTGTCGATCCAGGTCAGCAGCGCCTGCGGCTGGCCGTCCGGCATCAGGGTCACGACGGTTGCGAAGGTCTTGGCCTTGGCGAGACGGACGACATCCTGATCGAGCGGCATGGCGACTCCCGTGGGTGCTGGCGTTTGACAGGTACGGTGACCGGCTGGCCGGCGAAAGACCTGGCCGCGAAGAGAGCCGGTCCCGCCATTGTTCTCTGGCGCAGGCGCCCGACACAAATGCGGTCCTGGACGGCGCGCCCGCGAGCGGGCAGCTCCGTCACCACGATCGTGGAGAGTTCTATGCGCCATTTGCACGAAAGTCTCCACGATCACGGCGACCGATCCGCGAGTGCTGCCCGGGTACGGTTCCGGCTAGTGGCCGAAGACCGGGATCATGACAGCTCTGGCGATGGTGTGGAAGCGAAGGTTGAAGCCGGCTATCGCGGGGGACACGTCGGAGTCGATGTCGAGGCGATCGGTGTCCAGCGCGTGCACGGCGAACACATAGCGGTGCGGCGGGTCACCGGCCGGCGGCGCGGCGCCGCCGAAGTCCTTCGTGCCGTAGTCGTTGCGAACCGAGAATGCGCCGTCCGGCAGGCCGGTACCACCTGCTGCGCCGGCACCGGCCGGCAGCTCGGTGACGGTCGCCGGGATGTTGATGACCAGCCAGTGCCAGAAGCCGGAGCCGGTGGGCGCGTCCGGGTCGTAGCAGGTCACGGCGAATCCCTTGGTGTCGGCGGGGAATCCGTGCCACTTCAGCTGCGGGGAGATGTTCTGCCCGGTCATGCCGAAGCCGCTGAATACCTGGGCGTTGCCCATGTGCTGCTCGTGGCCGACGTCGTCGCTCTCGACCGTGAACGACGGCACCTCAGGCATGAAGTCATAAGGCAACGGAACTCGCTCGGCCATAGGTTCTCCTTAGGGTGAAGGGCATGAGTGTGGGCAAAGGTCATTCTGGGTGCCCACGCTACTTCCGTGACGGCATACACCGCCACGAAAAACGACCCCGGATCTGGTCCGGGTCACCACCGGGATCTAATCCGGTCAGCGCTGGATCTGGTTCTGGGTCGCCACCGGACCGGCACGGGTCGCCGGGGCTAGATCGTGTCCGTGCATCGGGTCGGGGCGACTCTTAGCCGGCCAGGCGCGGGCTGGGGCTACCGTTGCTTATCGCGGTGCAATTCGGCGGGCGCTGGTAGGGCCGGGCGAAGGCAGGGTTGGAGCGGGCAGGGTTGGTGCGGGCGAGGCTGGGGCGGACAGGAAGGGTCGAAGCGCGGACGTGAAGGTCAGCCACGTGTCATCGAGCTGGGTACGCCGCGGGATTCTCGCTGCGATCTTGGTCGGCGTGGTGCTGTTCCCTGGTCACACCGCTGGAGTGGCATCCCGGTCCTGCCGTACCGGTGAGTGCCCACGCGACGGGTCAGTGCGCTGGTCGCGGCAGCTGACCGGCTCGTGGATCGCCGAGAACGGCACCGCCGGGACGGCGTACAGCCGTGGCCAGGCATATGTCGCCGTGGGTGGCAACGTCGCGGTCGTCGGGTACGGGCTGTCCGTTGACGCTTATGACGCGGACAATGGTTTCCCGCGCTGGACGGCCACGTTGACCGGGCTGCCTGCCGGATCGGCGATCATCTCGGTGCGGGCCTGGCCCGGGGTGGTCACGGTGGGCATGACGGTGACTTCGAGCGGTTCAGGCGCGCCAGGTGCCAGTCCTGCGCCGAGGGACGAGATAGTGCTGGATGCCGTGACCGGCAAGCGGATCCGGGTCTATCCGGCCGCCGAATACGGCGGAGCGGTTAGCGCCAGCGCCCGGCGGACAGTGATTGTCGGCACGGACGCGGTCACCAGCTACGACAACAAGACCGGTGCGGCGATCTGGCGGGATCCGATCGGCGCCGTGCCGCAGGCCTGGCGCCTTGATGGCGCCAGCCTCTACGTCACGATCTCCGCTCACGGCGTTCTCGGTACGGCGCCAGTGACGGCCGTCAGGCAGATCAATGTCCGCACCGGAGCTGAGCGGCTGATCAGGCCGCCGCGCGGGCCGTTCGCCGGGACGTTCAGCGGAGTCGCGGACGGCTTTCTACTGTTCTCCGGGTCGGCCGGTCTGACCGGATACAGCATGGTCACTGGCTTGCCCTGGCTGCGGCCGGACGCTGTCTTCGAAGGCGCCGACCCGGTCCAGCAGGTCATCTACGTGGATATCGCCGGTGCGCTGGTCGGCATAGACCCGGGGACGGGGCGCAACGAGCGCGGCGCCACGGTGCCAGGGCCAACCGGCACATACGGAGTGCGAGACGGGGTGGCGCTCGGCCTCGACCACGGCGCGGCCGGTGCGGCCTGGGGATACAGCATTGCCAGGAGACGTGTCATCTGGACGACGCAGCCGCTGCCGTGGCCGCACTACTTCGTCGACCTGTCCGGCATCGGCGGTAGCGCCGATCCGGCCAGCGACACCGTGCTCCTGACGACCTGCGCTCGAGTAGGAGCCGCCGTCCCCGCTGGCGTGGTGACTGGCGCCGGCCTGGTCTGCCTCCGGCCCATGCTGGTGGCGATAGAGCGCTGATCGGAGCGGCCAGCCGCGCGATCGTGCCAGCCGTGTCGGATCTGGCGCGTAGCCTTGGTCGGGAAGAATGTGCTACGAGCGCCTGTAGCTCAGCCGGATAGAGCGGCTGCCTTCTAAGCAGCGGGTCGCAGGTTCGAGTCCTGCCAGGCGCGCGAGATCATCCAGACTCTTCCGCCCAGGTCAGACGCCATATCGCAGCTCTTCCTCTTGATCTTCATGACGCTCGGCCTGGACGACGTGCCCGCTGCGTGCCCGATGGCTTCCTGGCGGGCTTGCCAGCCTTGGCTGTGCCCGATCGCCGCAGCTCGTCGCGGGCGAGCTTGCTCAGCGAGTCGGCGATCTGGTGCTGGCGCGCGTCGCTGCCGTGAAGGTAGATCATCGCCGCACGCTCAGAGTCGTGCCCCATCCTGTCCATCAGCTCTCGCAGGCTCGCACCAGCGCTGGCGGCGAGCGTGTTTCCCGAATGCCTCAGATCATGGAAGTGGAGTTCGCCGAGCCCGGCCGCCTTGAGCGCGCCGAGCCACACGCGGCGGCGGAAGTTGCTGTGATGCAGCAGCCTGCCTTCGGGGCTGGTAAAGATGAGCCCTTCGTCGCCTGGCTGGGCGAAGCAGGTCAGGTGCCACTGGATGACCGAGATGATCACATCCGGGATCGCTACGACTCGGGTGCCCGCCGCGGACTTCGGCGGGCCGAACGCGAACCCGCCGCGTATCTCGGACAGCTGCCGGGTGACGCGGACGGTGCGGGCGGCCAGGTCGATGTCGCACCGCCTGAGCGCGCAGAGTTCGCCCCACCGCAGGCTGCTGAACATGGCCAGGAGCACGAGTGCGTGGTACCGCTGGTCGATCGCGTCGGCAAGCGCGTACACCTGGGCGATGGTGAGCGTCGGCCGCTCGGGCGATTTCTCCTGGCCAGCGCCCTTGATCCGGCACGGGTTGCGCCTGATCACGCCGTCATCCACTGCCGTGTTCAGAACCGCTTTGAGCAGCCGGTACGCCTTGGCGACGGTGACGTCGCTCACGTCATTGTCGAGCAGCTTCTTGTGCCACCGCCGGACGTGGCCAGGCTGGATGTCAGCGATCGGCATCGGGCCGAGGACCGGGGCCAGGTGCCTGCGCAACAGGTACTGGTACAGCTCGACCGTCTTGGGCCGCAGGCCCGGCCGTTCCTCGATCCATACCCGTGCGTACTCGCCGAGGGAGACCTTGCCGTCGTCGGGGTTGATCCAGTCGCCGCTGCGGATCTCGGCTTCCTTGAGCGTCAGCCAGACTTCGGCGTCGGTCTTGGTGCCGAAGGTCTCCGGTGCTGGCCGGTCTAAGCCATCCGGCCCTGGATACCGCGCTTGCCACCGGCCAGATGCCAGTTGCCGCACTCTGCCGAAACGTCTCTTGCCCATCACGCGACCTTTCTCTTGTTGCTTCTTCTGGTGGTGACCGGCTCGACGAGGCCGGCCTTGATGAATTCGCGCAGTGCGGATTCGGGGATGCGGACGTGCCGCGGGCCGATCCGCACGAACCGGATCCGCCGTTCCTCGATCAGGCGGCGGGGGAACCGCTGGCTGGTGTTGAGCAGCTCGGCGGCCTCCGCCACGGTCAGCAGCCGGTCGGCTGTCGGCTGGCCTGGGTCGCGAGTCATGCGGCCCTCCCGGTTGCCGGAAGTCCGGTGCCTGGCTGGCCGCTGGCTCTGGCCCGTGCCTCGGTGAGCGCGGTATGCCAGCGCTGCCGGTCGGCGACGACGTGCAGGAGCCGCTGGGCGGGTGGCATGTGGTCGGGGTCGCCGGGTGTGACGGGTTCCCAGGTGTACCGGCCGGTGTCGGCTGCCGGAATCCCGAGCATCGACATCAGCCAGGCCTTACGGTCGGCGCGGTGATCGGCGAGGGTCTTGCCAGACCACTTGCGGGAGACCAGGACGCGGCGTCCGGCGTAGCCGAGGTGCTCGCGGCGGTGGGCTTTGCTGGGGCAGCGGCCTGGCCGCTGCCCTGGGTGCGGGTTCCTGGGCGTGATGCCATACCGCAGCCAGTTCGCGCAGGTCGGTGAGCATGGCTCGTACCTGAGCGCGTCGGCGAGGCGCTCGGCGTGCGCGTGCTGGGCGCCGGTTTGCGCCTGGTGGCAGTCGGCGATTTGCTTGGTGAGGTACTTGACCAGGTACCCGATGCACCGGTTGGCGTCTCGTGATCCGGCGAGGACGCCCTGGGCGTCGAACCGTGGCCCGAACCTGGCCACGTGCAGCGGCTCGTCACCATCGCCGATCGCGTCGAGTGCCTGATCCCAGGTTGGCAGGAACTCCCCGCTAGTAGGGTCGAAGTAGCGGCTGGTGGCGTCGTGCCAGACGGGCCGATGCCCGTCGTCATGCCTTACCTGGTCGGTGCGTGGCCACCAGACCTGGTGGTAGGTGGCGGCCAGGACCTGCCGCAGCTCGGTGCGCGACAGGGTGCCGCGGATGGCGATGTGGATATGCGGGGCCAGGCGGCGCTGTGGTTCGACGGCTGCGAAGTACTGGACGTCGTAGCCGAGGAATCGGCGCAGATTCTGGATGAACCGGTCGAACAGCGCCGCGAAGTGCAGCGCGTCCCGCGCGGCCTGCCGGTAGTCGTAGGACCCGGGGTCGATCGGGGTGCCGTCCGGGCCGACCCGTCCGTAGCTGGGGCAGGTGAGGGTGATGAACATGGACGGCCGGAACGTCTTGCCATCCGGCGCGGTGTAGGTCCTGCCGATGGTCCGCGGCGTGACCTTGCGGCGGGGCAGGTCGGGGGCATCCTGGCGGTGCCGGGTCGAGCGGTGACGGCGGCCTGGCCGAGAGGGGAGCACCGTGCCGCGCACCCCGGATCGGGTGATCTGCTGGTCCAGGTCGCTGTTCAGCTGGTCGTCCTCGGCGGTGTCCCGACCGGCCGCCCGCGCCGCGTCACGCCGCTTCTGCGCATCGGAGCGAAGTTCGACCCACATGAGCTGCTCGTCGTCGGGCGGGTCGGGGGTGCTGACGGGTTCGCGGTCCAGGTGCCATCCTTCGCGGCACTGCGCGGCACGCAGCGCCTTCTTGCGTTCCGCGCACGCGGGGCAGACCGACGCAAGCGTGTGCCCGCACGGGACAAGTACCTGCTCCACCTGGCCGGTGTGCAGGTCTGTGCGGCGCAGCTGAACGGGCCGGATGCACGCGCCATGCGTGATCGCGAGTTCGCGCACGACGTCACGCGCGAAGGGCATCCGCATCCGCTCGGCACGCGTGCCGCTTCGGGTCACTGCTCGCCTCCGTCCGCCGCGATGGGCCAGTCGGCGGTCCAGCCGCAGAGCCGGCATTCCGTGGTCAGCACCGGCCCGCCGTCATCCAGGGCGGTCAGGCCGTTGCCGCAGACCGGGCACGGCTCGTCGGTCCGCCACGCCGTGACCCGGGTCACCCAGGCCTCACCCCCGGCGGGTTCGGGCGTGGCGGGGTCGGTCGCGTAGGTGGCGGTCATGGCGCGGATGTCGTCGTCGGAGACAAATGCCGCGCGGACCCGGACCGGGTCGGGGTCCGCCTCGAGCCGGATGAACCCGACCCCGGCGCCCACTGCGGGGTCGGAGGAGATCTCGTCGCACCGGGCGCCGCGGTCGCGTGCGCCGTCGCCGAGAACCATGTCGGCCTGGCCGGGCTCGTCCAGGCGCAGCGCGATCTTGTCGGGGAACAGGTTGCGGATGTTCAGCACTTCCTTGCGCGGATCCTGCAGCGCGGCGACGACGCAGTAGCCCGCGGCGCGGCCCTGCGTGGTCAAGGTCGCCAGAGCGGCGAGGGTGCGGTCGCGGAGCTTGCGGTCGGCCTGGTAGGCGGTCAGGAACGCGATCTCATCGACCAGCACCACGACGAACGGGTATTCGGTGGTGGGGGTGTGGTCGCGCTGGGTTCCGGCGAACCGGGCTGCCCGGTCCTGCATGTCCGCGACGGCGTCTTCGAGGAGCGCGGCGATGTCTGCCGGGTCGGCGGCGTACCGGCCGTACCGCTCGAAGATGGGCCGGCCGAACGCGAGTTCCATCAGCTTCGGATCACACGCGTGGACCCGGACCAGCCCGGCGGCCATCGCGGCCAGCATGGCCCGGATCAGGCCCCACAGGTAGGAGCCCTTGCCGGCCCCGGTCGCCCCGGCGACCAGCAGATGGGAGCCGTGCAGCCGCAGTGTGAACACGCTCCCGTCCTCGCGGCGCCCGACAGGCAGCGCCCGCAGGTCGACGTCGGGGCTGATCGGCAGCGCGCCGAACGGCTCGGCGAGCGCGTCACGGCGGACTAATTCCAGGACGATCGTGCCGGGCTGTGCGGAGCGGACCCGGCACTGGCGTGCCCGGAACCCGTGGGCCAGGCCCTCGGCCCGGTCGGCGAAGTCCTTCGGCGACTGCCCGGACACCAGGCGGACCGATATCTGGTCGGTGTACCGGGTGGACGTGACCGGGCCGAGGACTGGGACCAGGACCCGGCCCTGGTAGACCGGGGCGAGGCGGGTGATGGTCATCACCGCGTGCCAGCGCCGCCGGTACCGCCACCACCGCCACCGGTTCCGCGCCGGGACGGTGACCAGCCGGGTGAACCAGGTCGGCCGGGCAAGCCGCACCGTCACGAGTGCCGCGAGGGCAGTGCCGGTGAGGCTGGCCAGGCCCGGCCATCCGGCGTGCAGCCAGATGATCACGGCCAGCGCGGTTGCCGCGTCGAGGCGAGGATGGCGGATCACGAACCATGCGACCCGCCAGAGCAGGCGGGCGAGCTGGACGATCCAGATGAACAGCTCGGGAGTGCGGTAGACCGGGGACCGCCAGACCGGGGACGCGAACGGGTCGGGGTTGCCGATCTGGGCGAGCTGCTCGCCTTCGATCCGGCTCAGCCGCCCCATCACGCATCACCGGCCGCAGGCATCGGCGGGGTCTGCCCGGCGCGGAGCCGGGCGAGCTGGTCCCGTGCCGCCTTCGCGACGGCTCGGGCTTCGTCGGTGCCGTCCCGGTCGGCGATCCGGGTCAGCAGGTCAGCCTTGCGCTCGATGTAGACGAGCAGCTCAGCCGGCTCGATATCGGCGCGGGACCGGCTCAGCCGCAGCGTCTCGGCCAGGAACGCCGACACCTCGGCCATGCTCACCGGCTCCTCGTCGGCAGGCATACGATGATCACCTCTTCCTTGCTCACAGGTGGGGGAGGGGACCGGGGGCGGCGGGAAGTGGCTGCTTCCCGCCGCCCCGCCGTGCCTCAGGCGGCGTCCTTGGCATCGGGACCGCCCCGCCCGCCGCGGCCGGGAGCGCGGACGCCCGCGGCCTTGAGGGAGTAGGCCAGCCGCCCGGCCTGGTTCACGTACGCGGTGACCGTGAGCCCGGTGAACTCCACCGGGACGAACGGCATCCCCGCGTGCGCGGCGGGCAGCACCGGCTGGTCGGACGCCGCGATCTTGACCCGGGCGGTCTTGTCCCGTGCCTGCGGGTCGCCGTCGATCACGTCGACCACCCACAGGGGAAGGCCGGTGGCCTTGTCCTTGGACTGCACGAACCTGCCGGCCGCCGATGCGTCGAAGTCCCGCACCGGCTCGAACGCACCGGCCGCGAACACCCCGCGCGGGAACACGTGGCTGAACTCGACCGGGATCGGACCTTGTATCGCCATGAATCCTCCACAGATCCTGACTGCCTGACTGCTTGGATAAGCAAGTCAATTCACGATAGCACACCGACTTGGTTGGTCAAGTGCTCAGCATGTGCGGACGGGCTCGGGTCTAGCCGACCTGGTAGGCGTCTTCCAGCTCGTGGGTGTCGCCCGCCATCGCGATGTCCAGGGCCAGGACCGGCTGGCCGGACGCGTCCCGCGCCGTGACGTACAGGGCCAGGACCGGTGCGCTCCGCGTGATGCCGAGCAACCTGGCTTCCTGCGCGGCCGGGTGGCGGGCCACAACCTGCTCGACCACGTGATCGATCTGCACGCTCTTGCGCCTGGCCAGGTGCGCGCGGATGCTGCCGTGCAGCGGCGCGGGATCGGCGAGCCAGGTGCCGTCCGCCAGGTGCTGCGGTACCCACCAGGTGAGGATCTCGGAGGCTTCGCCGTCCTGGCGGACCAGCCGCCGCCTGCACACCACCTCACCGCCTGGGGCGGTGCCCAGCAGCGCGGCTATCCGGGGCGGGGGAGCGGCAAGGCCGACGCTGAGAAGCTCTCCTTCCTCGCGTGCCTCGTCGCGGTCCAGCTCGGCCTGGCCGCGCCGCGCCGACGCCACGCCCGCGAGAGCCGGACGGCCGCGGACGAAGCTGCCCTTGCCCTGCTGCGTCGTGATCCAGCCGTTGTCACGCAGGACCCGCAGCGCGCGGACCACCGTGGGCCGGGCGATCCCGAACTCGCCGGACAGCTGGTGCTCGCTCGGCAGCAGGGAGCCCGGCGGGTACTCCCCGCTCTCGATCCGCCGCTGTAGTTCCTCGATGACCTGCGCGTATTTCGGCGGTGTGTACTCATAGGCCATGGCACTGCCTCACTCGGGGCCGCCCTCCGGTTGACCTGATTGCACAAGCAGACTACTGGCCAACCAGCCGGGTTGTCACGTCCTAGCCCGAGGAAGACCGCCTCATGCTGCCTCGTACCGCCGGGCGGCCTGCGTTATCCCGATGTCCCGGCCGAGCCCGTACCAGCCCAAGGATGGCGGCGTGCGCCGTCCGCTGGTAGGCGGCGATCAGGCTCAGGTCACAGGCATGATCGTCGCAGCGCTGCCTGGAACCGGATTTCGCCGAGTTGTTTCTCAGGGCGCTGCGCGGGCTCGGCCCGGGCGGCGCGGAGGATATTGGTTACCGCGGGCGCGAGCTGACGCGGAATGCCGCGATGGGCGGTCTCGCGCTGGCCACGGGGCTGCGCTGCCAGGAGTTCACCTATCTGCTCACGCCGGAGATCCCGCCGTTGCCGCCGGCGCCGGCCGGGCTGCCGATCCCGTTCCCGGTGCCCGCTTCGGTGACCAAGGGAGGTAAGTTCCGCACGACGTGGATCAGCTACCAGGCGCTGTCAGATGTTCACCGTTACCTGGAGCTGGAGCGTCCGCTGGCGACGGCAGGGGCGCGGTGGCTGCCGCCGTCCCGGTGGGGAGAGCCGCTGGTGGTGACTGAGGCCGATCAGCGAGGCGGCCGGATCAACGGGCGGCGGATGGCCTGGGATGTGCTGCGTCCCGCCGAGCGCCGGCGGCTGGTCGCTCCGTCCGGGGGGTCCATGCTGGTGGCCGTCCGTGGTGACGGCGGGCCGTTCACTGCCTGGCCGACGGTGTTCGAGCGGACCGCGAGCCGGATCCGGGACCGGTTCGAGCCGCGGTTCCCGCATGTCCGCCCGCACCGGCTGCGGCACTCGATGGCCATGGCCACCCTGGAGAAGCTGGTGAGCGGCTACTACGTGCAGGCCGCCCGGCTGGTGAGCGGTACCGGATCTGATGCGGGGCCGGATGCGGCGCTCGCGCTCTACCTGGCCAAGGCGGATCCGCTGATGGTGCTGCGGGATCTGCTCGGACACTCCTCCGTGCAAACGACCGAGGCGTATCTGCGGCGCCTGGACATGACGCGGATCTACCGGGACGCCTACGAGCGGGCCGGTCGTGATCACGGGCTGATCACCGGCGCCGAGGCGGGGCATGAGGCGGCGCTGGAGTTCGGCGAGGAGGACGATGCCTGATGCCGGCGGAGCTTACCGAGGACCCGCTGGGGATCCGGTGCGTGTTCAGCAATGGCGCGCAAAGGTCCATCCGGCTCACCCAGAACCACAGCCGGCAGCTTGAACGTGATCTGCTGGCCGGGCTGGTCGAGCTGGTCCATCCCCACGGCACCGTGGACGCCGAGAACACGGTCCGGGCCTACGTACGCTCCATCCAGCGCGCCGCGAAGGCGCTGGCCGGGGCCGGGCACGCGGGCGGTGCGGCCGATCTCACCCGGGCACGGCTGGCCGAGTACTGGATGGGCGCCGGTCACGCCCGCGAATCGGCGAGCCGCCGGATGCTGGCCGCCTTCGATGCCAAGACGAGCGCGCTGCGCAGTGACGTCAGCGAGCTTGTCTCCGGCCGGCACTTCAACCCCGGGCGGAACCAGCGTGACCATCTCCCGCCTTACACCGAGGGCGAGTGGGACCGGCTGCGGGCGGCCTGCACCGCGATCGCCGGGGAATCTTTCACAGCGCACAAGAAGGCGCTGGCAGCGGCGGCGCGAGGCACCGATCCGCTCGCGGGCGGCTGGACGCATGACAACATCTGCTGGCTGCTGGCTGGGCACGGGCCATGGTCCGGAGATCAGGCCGCTGGGCACATGGGAGTGACCCACCACACGGTCATGTGGCGCTGGGGTGGCCTCCCCGCAGCGCGGGACGCGCTGTTCCCGCCCCAGGACACGGCGCTGGCCTACCGGCTGCTGTTCGGCATCTGCACCGGGATCGTGCCTGACGGGATCGAGGACCTGCAGATCGGTGACCTGGACTGGGCGGGAGACGCGACGATCCTGCTCAGCTACATCAAGGGCCGGACAGCAGCCGAGAGCCTCACGCTGCCTCGCCCGGCGGTGCGGCTGCTGGAGCAGTGGCTGGAGCACTCGGCCCTGCTCCGCCGGTGGGCACCACAAGAGAAGCGGAACGCGCTATGGCTGCGTTACCAGTGCGGCGGCCCGGACGCTCCGTTCCGGACAGGGCGATTCAGCAGGAACTCCATCCCCTGCTGGGTCCAGCGGCACGAACTGCGCGATGGCCAGGGCGACCGGCTGATCATCCACCGGCACCGGATCCGGACCACGTTCGAGTCCCACCGGGACCGCAGGTCCTGGTTCGGCAGCACCCGCGCCACGATCGACCCGAACCACAGCCCGCAGGTCGAAGGCGACCACTACCTGACCGCAGCCACCGATGCACAGCGCCGCGCGGTAGAGGAGATCATCGCCCAGGCCCAGGGTGATCTGCTGCGGCGGGCTCAGCCCCCGATCGTGCTGGCGGCCGGGCAGGCCGCCGAGCTCGCGGCGGGCTTTCCCGAGCTGGTTACCCGGCTGAAGCTGGATGATAAGGCGATCGCCGAGCTGACGGGCGGAGCGCGGGATGTGTTCACCGCCGCCTGCGCGGACCCGCTGGCCGGGTTGCACGGCCCGCCGGGCAAGCCGTGCCCGGCCCGGCCGTGGGTGTGCCTGCTGTGTCCGCTGGCGGTCTTCTCGCCGCGGCACGCGGCGAACCTGCTGCGGCTGAAGGCGTTCTTCGCCCGCCAGTGGAAGGCCATGCCAGCCCCGCACTTCATGGCCGTGTTCGGCCCTACGCGGTGCGGGTCGATGAGGTGATCGGAAGATTCGGCCCTGCCGCGCTGACCGCGGCAGCAGGGGCCGTGACCGGTGCCGATGAAGAGATTCCGCTGCGTCCCGAGGAGCACGCTGGATGAGCGGGGCATCCTCGCCGGCCACGCAGATCGCGCGGGGGCCAGGGCGCTCGGTGTTCGCAGGCGCTGACATTTGCGTCACGGCTGGGCTCGGGCTGCCGCCAGGCGTGCGCGGCCCGGTCTTCGAAGACGACGTCTGGGACTTCGCGGAGGTGATCGGCCTGCCCCGGACGTCCAGGCGGCCCAGCCAGTGCCGCCTCGACTTCACCCGGATCCGCAATCCCCGGTGGCGGGTGGTGGCCAAGGAGTACCTGCTCGCCCTGATGACTCCCGGCCATGAGCACGTCCGGGTTCTCCCGCATGCCTACCGCGTCATGCGATCATTTCCGACCTGCCATCGAAGGCTCCGGGATCTCGGCACGTGGCTGAACTGGCTGACCGGCGAAGGAGCTTCGTCGCTGGGTGAGGTGACCGACCATCACTGCCAGGCGTTCAGGTTCCGCTGCGAGCACACCGCGCACGACCGGGCCCAGGCCAGCGGGAAGCCCGCCGCGAAGCTGACCGTCTCGCTGGTGACGACCATCACCGACCTGGCCTTTTACGGAGAGCTGTTCTCCACCGACCGGTACGCGGCGGGCTGGCGGCCGTGGGCCGGGAAAGCCGCGATCGTCGTGGCCGCAGCCGAGGCCACCGGGGAGAACAAGACCCAGCCGGTTCCCGGCGAGATCCTCCAGCCGCTGCTGGCAGCTGCTCTCTACATCGTCGACACGCTCGGGCCTCACGTGGCGGACCTGCGCCGCCAGGTCCGGCGGCGGGCCGAGGAGAACCGGTCCAGGTCCGGCAGCGCGCTGGGCGGCCGCAACTATGATGTGGCCGCGCTAACGGCCGTGCTCGACCGGCACATCGCCGATGGGCGCCCGCTGGAAAGCGCCTCGGATGCGAACCTCGCGCTGCGCCGGGCCGAGGGCCGCAACCCCGATGATCCGCTGTTCGCAGTGAGCCTGGAGGCCCTCGCCCGTGACGCGGGGCTGCGGAGCTTCAAGTCGGAACGCTACCTGCCCCTTATCCACGGCAAGATCAAGGCAGCCGTCGCGGCAGCGGGCATCGAGCACGCGTGGGGCCGCGGCGCCGCGCTCGTGACGACCGCGGACGCCAGCGAGAAGGTTCCCTGGACCCTGCCGGTCGGCGAGCAGTCGGTGCGCCATCTCGGTGACTACGCCACCACCGCTTGCATCATCATGATCGCCGCTGTCAGCGGGATGCGGATGAGCGAGCTCGCGGAACTGCAGGCCGGCTGCTGCCGCCCCCCTCAGGAGGTCGCCCCCGGGATGTTCCGCCACCGCCTCGCCAGCAAGATCATCAAAGGGCAGCCGTTCGGCGGGGTAAACGATGAGTGGGTGGTGACCGAGGAGGCATACCGGGCCGCGGCCCTCGCCGAGCAGTTGCACGCCGATCCTCACGAGGGTGATCCGCTGTTCACCGCGGACGTGTTCAGGTATCGGTATCAGCATCTGCGGGCCTGGGTGAACGGACCCGCCGGGCAGCGCCTCGGCCTGAGCCCGATCCCGGACGGCCAGGTCAGCCTGCGGATGCTGCGACGGACCCTGGCGATCGAGCTCGCCTACCGTCCCGGCGGGCTGCTGGCCGCCAAGATCCACCTCAAGCACATCAGCGTGGCCACCACGGAAGGATACGCCGCCCGGCCGGGCGGATCGCAGGCCCGGCTGCTCGCCGAGATCGGAGAACACGAGCAGCAGCGCAACCTCGACATTCTCGCAGCCGAGTACCGCAGCTACCAGAACGGCGCCCGGCCGGCCCGGGCGCGCGGGCGCTGACCAGGTACTTCGCCGCCATCGACGGGCAGCTCGCCAGGGCCGCGGCCGCACCCGGTGCCGTGGCCACCGACCAGCAGCTCCGGAACCTGCTGGCCCGGCGAGCCCGGACGCTGCATCTCGGGCCGGCCAACTACTGCTGGTTCACCGACCCGGCCAGGGCACTGTGCCTGAAGCTGGCCGGCACACCGGACGCCGGCCAGCCGCTGATCGGGATGTGCGACTCGGCACGCTGCCCGCACGCCACCCACCACACGTGCCACCGGCCCGTATGGGCCGAAGCCGCAGACAACGGCAAGGTCTTCCTCGGCAGCCTCAGCCGCGGCCAGAAGACCGAGCGCGCCCGGCTGGAAGCCGAAGCGGCCAGGGCGCAGCGGATCGTCAGCGAGATCGACGCCGCCGCCAGCACCAGCCCGGTTCCAGATGAGGAGGAGTAGATGGGGAGGCTCAGCGAGGAGGGCCGGCAGCGCAACGAGCAGGCGATCCGGGCCGCGATGGACCGGCTGCTACGCGGCGACTCCCCGGACGGCGGCCGCTGCGACCTCAAGACCCTGGCCAGCCAGGCCGCAGTGACGAGAACCGGTTTCTACCCCAAGGGCGGCCGGCCCGGCCCCTACCAGCACCTGGCCGAGGAGTTCGAGCGACGCCTCCGCTCCCTCCGGGAGGCCGGCGACACCCCCGATCCCCGCGACGCGCAGATCAACCGGCTCAAGGCCGAGAACACCAGGCTCCAAGAACGCCTGACCGACCACGGTGCCGCCCTCGCCGAACTGACCGCCTTCAGGACCCTGGCGGTTTCCCGGCTAGCGGCCCAGCACCAGGAAATCGAACAGCTGCGCAGCAAGCAGCCACCCCTGGCAGCCGTCCGCGACCTCCGCCGCCCCGGGCCGGAACGCTGAGCCAGCCATGCGAAGGCCGGCATGCACCCATCGCGCGACACCTGCACACGGGCAGCGCGCCCCGCTCCGGCAGCGACCTCACCCAGCTCCGCAAGACGGAACCTGAGGCGGCGAACATGCCCGACATGAGCCTGGACACCGGCGACGCCGCCGAGCTCGCCGAGCTCCTGCAATTCCTCGCCGACTGGCTCGCCAGCGACCCCGGCCACCTCGGCGCGTCGCTCCGCCGATACGTCGGCAGCCCCGCCTACGACACACCGCAGCTACGCAACGACCTGCACCGCTTCACCTTCCTGCTCGGCGGCAACGACGGCGAGCCGCTCTTCCAGCCCGACCAGCACTAGCACCCCGCCAAACCGGGGCCAAAATCCACGACGACCGGTGGCAGAACACTTGACGACACTCACGAATGCGCCGGCTGCGGCCAGCATCTGCCGCGCGCCCTGCCCGGGCCGCCCGCTGGCCGGCTGCTCCCCGGCACGCCGCCAGCGCGCCTGCCGCCGCAGCAGCGGCCGCACATCAGGCACCACAGGAGCACAACGCCGACGCCACGCACATCCAGCCCCGCGGCGAGCTGACCACCCCCGCGGCGGGGCAGAACACCTGACAGCACCCAGTCGCGAAAACGAGACACGAGAGCGAGCCGGAACGAGATCCGGGGCACCCTCCGCCCACGAGCCGAACCCGACACAATCTGCACGGGACACGGTGACTGCAGCGACAAGCCATGGCCTCGCGCAGCGGTACTTCGTCCAGGCCCTGCGGCTGGCCGAATCAGCCGCTGACCGCCGTCTGGCCTCCAGCGTCCTGTCTGCGATGAGCCACCAGGCCACCTTCCTGGGCCGCCTGACCGAGGCCGCCAACCTCGCCCGCGCCGCCCACGCAGGCGTCGCCGCCGTGGCCACCCCGGTACTCACGGCGCAGTTCCAGGCGATGGAAGCCCGCGCACTCGCCGGGCTCGGCGACACCCGCGGATGTGAACTCGCACTGGCCGCCACCGAGCGCAGCTTCGGCCAGGTTACCCCCGGCCAGGACCCGGAATTCATCACCTACTTCAACGACGCCGAGCTGGCCGCCGAGTTTGCCCACTGCTACCGCGACCTCGGACAGCCCGCCCGCGCCATCGAGCACGCCACCCGCGCCGTGGCCAGCGCCGACGGCCAGTACCCGCGCAGCGACTTCTTCGTCACGATGGTTCTCGCCGATGCCTACGCCGACCAGGACGACCCCGAGCAGGCCTGCCAGACCGCACTCGGCGCGCTGCAGCTCGGCGGGGCGCTGACCTCAGCAAGGTGCGTCGCCTACTTGCGCGAGTTCCGCGAGCGCCTGGACCGCTTCGACGGCAACCCTGCTGTCCGTAACTTCCGCGACCAGGCCGCCGAATTCACCCTGTGGACCAAAGCCGCGTGACCACCTAGAACGGCGCCCAGTCCCGGCGCCCGTCCCCGCTCCGCATGTCGCCGATGCGCTTGCGTACCTCCGCAGCGACGGCCGGGCTCTCGCCAGCGTTCTGCGACAGCCACGACACCATGATCAGCTCGCGCACGTCCCGCAGCACCGGATACCCCGGCCAGGTCATCACATCGAACCCGTACCCGGCCGCGAACGCCTGGTACTCGGCGGCGGTGTGCCAGCCCAGGTGCTCGAAATACATCGCCGTCAGGACCAGATCCCATTCCCGCGGCCCGGAGGCGAACCCGTCCAGGTCGATCAGCACCGCCGTACCATCCCGCCGTCGGATGATGTTGCCGATATTCGCGTCCCCGTGCACCGGCCCAGCAGGCAGCACGAACTCCAGCCCGGCATACCGCTCGCGCAGATCCGCCAGCCGTGCCAGCAAGAACCCCCGATCCTCGTCCGCCAGGCGCGCGCGTTCGATCCGCGGTTCCACCCGGCGGAACGGCTCCAGCCGCGGCAACCTCAGCGACGACGGCGCTTCCAGGTCATGCAGCCGCCGCAGCAGCTCGGCGAGTTCAGCGACGGTCCCGAACTCGGTGCGCTCAGCGACCAGCTCCCAGAACGTCACCACCCGTCCGTCAACCACCAGCGGCTGATCAGCAGGACCAGCCAGACGGACAGCCGGAAAGTCCGCCGACTCCAGCCACCGCGCGACCTCGACCTCAGTCCGAACATCCGACAGATAGTCCACGGTCCGCGCGATCCGCACGACCACCGGGAAGGAGTGCAGCCGGTATATGGCGTTCTCGCCGAGCCGCATCAGGTCAGCGCCCTCTGGATCCAGCCCGGCCGCCGCGCACGCCCTTGCCAGCGTTCGCGCTGTGCTCGTTGCCGAAAAGGCGCCGCGCCCTTCGTGGTCCCCGCTCGCCGCGCCACCGTGGCCAGTCACGAACACGACGCTATCGGGCTTGGCCGCACGCGCAACCCGCCGCTCTCACGCCTAGCACATCCCGCAGGCGAGCCAGGCGGCGGCCACGCTAGCGACAAGAGATCCGCTACCCGCCGGAACCCGATCGGATGCCGAAGGCCAGCACATGCAGCAGTCCGACCAGCGAACCGCCGTTCCAGATCTTCCCCGAAGCGATAAGCCCAGGCACCGACGCCAATGGGACCCACTCGGCCCGCTGGCTCTCGCTCAGATCGGTCGGCTCCCCAACCCGCTCCGGATCCCGGCCGACGAACACGAAATGCTCGGAATCCACCACCCCGGCCGACGGCTGGAACGTCACCAGATGCTCCAGCCGCCCGGCACGGTAACCCGTCTCCTCCTCCAGCTCCCGCACCGCCGCCTCGGCCGGATCCTCATCCGCATCCACCAGGCCGCTCGGCAGCTCCCAGCCCCACCGATCCGGTACGAACCGATGCCGCCACAGCAACAGCACCCGATCCTGCTCATCGACCAGCACCATCGCCGCCGCCCGGCCTAACCGGACAACGTGATGCCAGATCCGCTCGCCACCACGCAGATCCACATCCACCTGACCCAGCCACACCTGCGGACTGTCATAGATCGTCCGCTCCCCGAACGTCCGCCATCCGCTCGTTTCATCCCCGACTGCACCAGTCACGCCACGAGGCTAGCGCCTCCTGCATAGTTCCGTCGGTCCGGCGAGCACATGCGCCAGACAATTGCCGAGAACTACTTCCGCTGTGCGTGCCATTGTGTCTGGCGCCATCCAGTGCCCGAGGTCGGCCGCACCTCACCGAGACTTCGTACGGTCATCAGGGACCCGCTTGCAGAGCGCCAGGCCGGACCCGATTGGATGCGGAGGAGGTAGGTCACCGATCGGGATCGCGCCCTGCTGCTTGGGGTGCCACCAGAACGCTGGAGGAGGAGCGACGGACCACGCTGCTGGCGTGTCAACCCTGCCTGTCGCTCACCGACTGCGATGATGAAGACATGCCGGACTACCGCGGGCCTGACCACACCCGAAATGCCTTGACCCTTATGCGCACGCTGGCCGAGGGAGACGGTGAGGGTCCGGGCAGCATGCCGATGAACGGCATGATGCGAATGGCCATGAAGAATCAGGAGTTGGGTCTGGCTGCGCAAGACCCAGTCGGCAAGCTCACGAGGGAAACCCTGTTCGAGGCAGTCCGCCTCGCCTTGTTCTTCGCGGCCAAGTACGCTCTCGCCACTGGCCGCGATGTTATGGACGTGATCGATGAGACCCAGGTCATGTTCGAGGCATCAATCCCTGACATGATGGAGCCTCATCCAGTCGAGCAGGATGATCGCTGACCAACGACCGTCGGCCAGGAAGCAACGTCATGCCTCCTCTTGCGCGGTTGTGCCGCCTCTGCTCCTCTGCCGTTCTCTTCTGCCTTGCCGAATTATGCCGTACTGGGATCAAGACGGCGCCTGCGGCGCCGCTGGCCGACGCCAGCGTCCGGCCTCTGCCTGACGGCCCGGCCGGGTGCGCGTCGGCCCGGCATCTGCTGTGCCGCTAGAAGACCGGCAAGGGCATGCCCGGCATTCGTCCAGCCGCTGTCACTATCGCGATCGGCGAGACGTGCGAGGCGATGACGCGCAAATGGAAGCGGTCAGCGGACTGCGGGCCACAGGCTACTCCTGGGCGGCGATCGGTGCCCGGCTCGGCATTACCCGCCAGGCCGCACAGCAACGCTGGGGACTGCCCACGCTGAGTCACGTAGATCCAGCCAACCAGCTCCAATCGGAGGATCGGGCGGAGCGGTGCACCCCTGCCGGACGATATGATTGACAATCCCTATGAAGACGCTCCAAATGTTTGCGGTTGCCCGAGGCCGGGCCATGCGCGACGTCCATGCCACGCCACGATGACGTTGATGAGGGGTGCCAAAATTGGCAGACCGTCTCGAAGAACGAATTAGACAACTTCGCAGAGAAGCGGAAGCGGTTGAGGTAACACAAGTAGCACCCGCCTATCACTATGACGACTCTCATTATTCCGATACAGAATGCCTGGCAAAAACTGAGGAGCTTTTTTCTCGCTGGCTTGACGTACTAAGCCGGGCTCCTGAGTCTCATGTAATCAAGCTAGAGATTAACACAGATAGTGATAGCGAATGGCGCGAAGTAAGTTTTGCCATTGCGTGTGTATTCGTGCCGCTCCTTGTAAGATCAGAGCCGCTGCTACTTGGCCCGCGAAGCGATCTGCCTACTAAATGGTCACCATTCATATATGGTGGAATACGTGGATGGGCTAACCTGTGTGCACGCGATTATGGATTTGACGCTGCCGTTGAGCGCCGACTGCTCTCAGAGTTTCTGGGGGGAATTTGGCATGCACACTTCATGACAATTGTAGGGTCACCGGCTTTTGGGTTGGCCCCACAAGGCTGGGATGAATTCATATATTCGGCTGCCGCGTCTATTAGTGATGTAAGCCTTGCAAGCGGGAAAAGGGAACACCTTCTGCTGGGAAATCTTTTGATTAGGGCGCTAGCTGCACGATGCGAGAAAGCTGCGCGCGAACGCGATCAAAGAGACTTCGAGCTACGCAATACTGCTCTCGGGACGCTCGTGGCGGTGGAGGAACTGTCGCAGTTGGCGAGCCGAACCCCTACTATTGTTCAGAGGTATGGCACGTCAGAAATTGAAATCCGCTTTGAGGCTCAATTGGCCCTCCTGATGCAGTCTTTTGGGTTTCTTGTCGTCAGGACCGAGAGGGCGCAACGTCGAATAGACCTGGTTTGCATCGCGCCAGGTTCGCCAGAGGGGTCCTATACTATTCTTCTAGAGGCAAAAACCACAGCGGGAAATTATGCTCTTCCGACCAAAGATTCGCGTGCAATCGCCGAATATGTGTCGTCTGTTCGCTCGGCTCTTAAGACGCTACCCCCACTACGTCTTGTTATCGTGGTCGGTGGCAAGCCGGCTAAGACCGTAATGACTAAGATCGGAGAACTTGAGGCTACATGTGGACTGCCGGTTCGCTATTGCGATGTCGCTCTTCTCCAACGGCTGCGGCATCAAATTCCTGGGCCTGTGGATCACCCGCACTTCATCAAGGTTTGTATGGAGGCTGGGCGAATACTTGGCCTAGAGGAAATACGACAGCTAGTCGAATCTGACAAGTCGGTTCGAGCTGCACATGGTAATTTCGTCGAAGCTCTTCTAACCCGCAGCGTCCGCGCCTAGACCAGCCAGCGCTCGACATTGAACTCGGCACCTATGAAGGCTAGGGATTGAGAGAGCCGGCACTTAATCCTGACGACGTAGAAGTCCCATAAATGTCTGGGCAGTAGCTCTATTCTCCCACGCGCCAAGAATATGCTCAGTCAAGCGCGGGACATCCTTCTCGACTGAGCTCATCCACAGGCTGGGATCGTACTCTTCGACTCGCAGCATGTTATCAACGTCGAAAATTGGCCCAGTACCCTTTGCCCGCACCAGTGCAATCGGCTTGTCAGCATGCATACGCATGCCAAGCTCGAATAGCACGTTTGGATTATGTTCTGTCAGGTCGGCAAGCACTAGGTCAGCTTCGAGCAAGTCATTGACAATCGTAGCCTGGATAACATCTGAGCCTCGGCGCTGCGCGGTTCGCACCTCAAAGCCAGCAGCGGTGATCGCGGGCTTAAAGATATTGGTCAAGACTTCGTCGAAGAACCCGTGGAGATGACGCTCATCGCGTTCGGTGAAGGGCATGATGACGAAGCACACTTGTGCTCGATCGGACCTGACCGGCGGTTCAGCCAGCACAACCGAGGCGCGTCCTGCGGGTCGAGCACTCTCCGTTATCGATGCCTTAATTTCTTCGCCAGGCTCGTAATCGGTCCCAATGCCAACGAACCGGCAATTCTTCTGGAAAATCTCTGTGAATTCTTTCTGATAGCTCGGGTCGATGCCGATGGTCTGATCGAGGACATTCGCCAGATATCGCTCTTCCGGCAAGTTATTTCCCTTGTAATACTCCAACGTCCTTCGGAACGGCTCTACCCTTAGGAAGGTATCTCGCAGCGTCCTTTTCTCATCGATATCGGAGGCGGGGTAAACCGCCTCGCGGCCAAGATCAGTGAGAGCGATCGGGCCGCTGTCACGCGTACCCGTGGTTAGACCATAATCGCGCGAAGCCGCCGTCAGGTAGTAAAAATTACCTGACGAAGCACCAACCCGCAGGACCGCCGCAATTTCTTTGGGATCCCACGGATTCCCCGCATTCTTCTCCTTCAGGGCGCGAGGGATACGCAGAGCTTGTTCCAGGGTTCGACGGGGGAATGTACGATTGGCCGCAAAATTATCAGCGCGAGATGCTGCGGTCGCGCCTTGCGCTTGCTGAGCCGTTTCGCTTGCCCCATCTGGAGGGGGACCGTCACCGTCTGCCACATCCACAGTGCTCACTTCCCTGAAGTCGCGCGATTCGCATTCGATATCTAGATGGCAATCACTGTCACGTGCGGATCAGGCCGAGTCGCACGCCATCCGATTCTCAGGCTGGCGATGGCATCTGCTCCGTGACCACCCATGAGGATACCGTTACAGGCAGGATGATGTCGGCCCTAGCCATCCGTAGGCCACAACCTCGCCGTGCCACATACGTGCCACACGCGGACGGCGAGGAACGGTCAGTTACGCGGTCTCGAGGGGACGAGGACCCGCTTTACCTGCACCGATGTTTTCGCTGGTCATCTAGCGTGGCGTGCTACCGATCTTCCAAGCCGGGGCACGCAACCACGATGCTGCCGTGCCCGTTGCGTGCCCGATCGGACGGTGATCAGCGGTGAATCACGGTCGCTCACGGGCACGCCATCTAGGCTTTGACCTGCAACGTGCCAGGTCAGTGGAAGCGCGCCGACGATCTTCTAAGCAGCGGGTCGCAGGTTCGAGTCCTGCCAGGCGCGCAGGCAGGTGCAGGTCAGAGTGGTATCGGGTCTGCCAGGCAGTTGGCGGGGAGCCAAACTGGGAGCCAGAACTGTTAAGTTCCGGGCATGGTTGAGACCAAGGCTGCCCGCCGTCGCGGGCACGGCGAGGACCGGGCCACCGCGCACCAGCGGCGCCTGGCCATCGCCGCCGACGCTGATCTCCGCCGCCGTCACCCGGACCAGGTGCTAAAGCGGCTGCGGTCGGCTGAGCCCGTGACCGACGCGCAGAGCAGCGAGCTGAATCTGGTGCCCAGCGAGCAGGCCGGGGATCTGAGCCAGTGGTTCAGGGACCTGGCCGCCCAGCATCAGGCGTTCGCCGACCAACTCGCGCAGCGGCAGAGCCTGACGCTACCCGCCGAGGACCCGGACTACGCCGACCTCGGCCCCGCCTTGCCAGCCTGGACCCCGGTCAGCCGGGACGCCATCTTGCAGCCACCCAGGCCGCAGATCCTTCCCTCCGCACGCGTATTCCAACGCACCAGGGAACGCCGGGCCGACAGGGAAGCCGTGAACTGAGGCAGGCCGGCGCATCATAGACACCGGGAGGTGAGCACGACGACCATCATTACGAGCGGCGGATCAGAGAACTGCGCGGCGTCCTGCGGATACCCGAACGCAAGACGGCCTGGCGCTCGTAATCGAGCACTGCGAGATCTGGCAACCCAATCCGCCGACAATTACAGTCGGTGACATACGGGCGCTCGCTATTGCTGTGGCAAGGACGCAGATCGACTCTGCGCGGTTGGTTCAAAGATTATCGGCATCGCCGGGAAGCGCCCAGATAAACCATTCTGGCGTGCTCCGTCCACCGGTCACCCTCAGCGGCCGGCGTGATCGCTGGGCGGGAGCGGACTTGTCCATCCCGTATGGCCCGCGGAACACCGTAGGCAATTGACGCTTGCGCACAATCCTTGGGCCCCGACGCACAGCGGCGGCGAATACGCCGGGCGGCCCAGGCAGTCGAGGAGGCGTGGCTGCAAAGGCGGCGGCCTGACTGCTGCGGGTGGCAGATCGCGGTCACCTGAGAGCGATCACGAAGGCGCTTAGGCGGTCAGCGCCTGAAGGCGTCCTTGATCTTCGCGCCGGCCTGCTTGAGGTTGCCCTTGGCCTGGTCCCGGCGGCCCTTGCCCCGCAGGCGCCGACTGCCGGTGATTCGGCCGGCAATCTTCCTGGCACCGCCCTTGACCGCCTCGGCCTTGTGCGCGATCTTCCTGGCGATGCTCACTGGGCTGCCTTTCGCGGGTCATTCTGCGGGGCGGGCGCATCGACGGGGATATCTGCGGCGGGGACATCGACGTCGGGCTGCGCGGTGAGGGTCGTTACCGGCGGGACGGTGGCCCGCGGGTGGTCGGATCGGTGCCCGAACAGGCGCTGCCAGCCCCGGCCCTGCGGGCTGGGACGCTGGTCGCCGCCTTGCTAGCCGGTCCCTAGCATGCTGGCGGTGTAGGCGCGGGCGGTCTCGCGCTGGTCGAGCAGGTCGTCGCGGTCATGGCTGACGGCGGCGGTCTCGCGGCGGGACTGCCTGAGTCCCCGGCGCGCCTCACGGCCGCGGCGAGAGGTGCGGCGGGCACCGGCCAGCAGCAGGCTCAGCCCGAACAGGGCCAGTGCGCCGACCACGATGCCGTAGAGGAACAGCGTGCCGGTGGAGCCGGTCACGTGGTATCCGAACACCGCGAACGGATGGGTGAGCGCATGCGCAGTGCCACCGTTGCCGAGAACGCCGGCCACACCGGCGATCACCGCGGCGACCAGGATGATGAGCCCGAGGATTATGACCATGACGCACTCCGGGGATTAGGTCGCAAACCACTAATGAAAGACATGGCATCCGCCGGCCGCAGACTCATGCCGACGGCCGACCGGACCGCTGGGGCTGCGCCGTGGGCCGGAGCAGCCCCGTGCAGTTCTCAGCGGTGCGCGAACCGGCGGGACCGGCGGGAATGGCCGGACCGGCCGCTGACCAGGTGGAAGACGAGCAGCAGGACGGCCGCCCCGGCGATGGCGGTGAGCCAGGTGGACAGGTTGAAGAACCCCTGCAGGGAGTGGATGTGGAACAGCTTGGTGGCAACCCAGCCGCCACCCAGCGCCCCGGCGACGCCGATCAGGCAGGTGAGGATGAGGCCCTGTGATCTCCGGCCGGGGATCACCATATTGGCGATCAGGCCGGCGGCCAGACCGAGAACGATCCAGGCAATTATGCCCATAACAAGCTCCTTAGCTAGTAACCATGCTCAAAGGCTCCGGCGCACGGCCGCCGCTGCCAAGGGGCGAACTTCCTACCGGGCCGGGACCTTGGCCTCACGTTCGCTCCGGGCTCGAGGTGGGGGAGGCCGGGATTTACCGGCTCTGTGGCAGGCGCGGGTAGCGGTCCACGAAGACGAAGACGGCGGCCCCGACCGCGAGGCCGAGCACAGCGACGGAAACAACTGAGCACCGAAGACGCAGCGCGCACCGGTGCATGGGTGTCCTTATTCGAGGGCCGCCAGCTGCGGGTCACGCCGCAAGGAGCTCTCGCGTTTCCTCCGGCTCGTTAATGTGCGTGCAGGGCGGGATCCGGTGGTGTCGGCAGGAACCGGCCACTTGCGGATGTTCGTGGCTGACTAGCGGTTGGGTGACCACCTGAGGTAGGCAGAGAGAATGTTCCCGCTGGTCATGGCGTATCTCATGAGTGCCGCGCGTGCTTCCTGCGGAGTGGTCGGCGTCCTTCCTCGGCGATGGCCCGCACACCTGACGTGTCGCTAAGGCGCGCCCCAGTCGTCCCGCTGCTCGGTCCGCTGTTGACCTGAAGGAGTTTCCCGGACCTCTGTTCGAGTCGTACTCCGACTCCTGCCCCCCATAACGATGACGAGAACGCTCAAGATGACGAGAACGATCCCGGCCAGAAGCAGGATATCGCCGACCTTGTGGATGTTGAATCCAGAGGTATGCACTGAGACGGCGAACCGCAGGATGGCTCCAACGACCACCAGCACGATCCCGAACGACGCTAGGCCGATACCTGGACTCCTATTCATGCCGGCAGGTCCACCCCAGCAGGGCGATCGCGGCGTCGAGCCCGATACCAGGATCCCACCCGAGCGGGTCGAAGAACGGCGTGATGCCGCCGATGAGCTCAGCGCCGAACGGGGACCCCGTCAATACCTCGATCACCGCTGGCTCGGGAGCCGCGGAACCGAGCATCATGGCCAGGCTGTTGGCGTAGCAGTACGGCCCGGAGCCGATATAGCGCACCGTCATGCCGGACATCGTGTGCTGAACCTGCCGCAAATTTCAACGTTCCGATCCCGCTGGCTGAGCAGTACGCCGTGCACGGCTGATGGGTCGGCGCTTGGCCGTCTGATCTGGCTGGCGTTTCAGGGCAGTGGTGACGATGACTACAGTGCGCCCGGCGACGCCGATGCGGACGCCGCGGGGGCGCTGGCGGGCAGGTGAGGGCCGGTTGTCTGGCAGGCCAGCCTGGCGGCCGAGCTGGACTCCGCGGTCCTGTCCGCGGTCATCGTTGTCCTGGATGACGCGCATGAGGGCCTGCCGCTGCTGGCCTTCGCGATGCCCGGTCGAGGTCGTGTCAGCGACTAGCTAACACGATCAGCTGGCATCGCTCGGAACAACTTCTTCTGGCCGCTCGCGTTCGCCCAGTTCGTCGCTTTCGACCGGCTGCGCGCCTTCCCTGGCCCGGGCGCTTTCGCCCGGCCGGTCGCCTTCATCCCGCTGCTTGCCCTCGCCCGGCGGCTCGTCTGCTCGCGGCTGCTGGTCTTCGCCCCTTCCTCGCGGAGCGGCGATGGACGTCAATTCCTTTATGCCGATCGCGGCGGCGATGCAAAAGGCCGGAACGCTGGAGACCAGGTAGCGAGCATCAAAGTCGACGGTGGCGGCGGGGGTGACGATCAACGTGACACCGGTCAGCCAGGGCAGTAGTGCCTGCCCACCGAAGCGCCGCCAGGCGACGGCCATGCCCAGCAGGCCAGCCAGGACGATGACTCCGAGGACTGGTCCCGGGAGCTTGATGGCGTTCTGGTAGCCCCGGATCAGATAGACGTACGGCAGTACGACCCGGGTACTGGGGTCGCGGTGCTCGTAGCTGTAGTCGCTGTGGACCGGAGAAGAGGGGTCGACGTGGGCATAGGACGCCACGGACTGCGGTGTGTGCAGTGGGAACGAATACCAGTATTGGGACTGGCCGGTGCCTAGCAGGTCGCGGTGCGGCGTGAAGCTTTCGATGGTGGAGTGCCAAACGGCCCGCAGGTAGTCGGTCGGCTGCGCTTCAATCGCACGCAGAGCGAAGCCGGTGGCAAGGCGATCGACGGTGACGCCGAACTCCGGGTACGGTCCGTGATGAAGCGGAGAGCCCGGCTGCCAGAGGTAATAACCAGGATGCTGACGCTGGCTCACCGGTGTGGACAGGCACAGCCAGCGCTCATCGGCTGGCGGCTTGATCACCGCGCAGTCTGCGAATGGGGCGACCCTGCTGTACAGGTACGCGCCAGTACTTGTGGTGATCTGGAGTGAACCGTGTGCTCTCTCGAACCACCGCGCATAGGCCAGCACTGGGACAGCAAGGATAATGACCATGGAGAGGAGGCCTGCGACGATCTTCCCTGCGGCTAGCCGCCTGCTGATGCCCGCGAATGTGCTACGGCTGGCCAGGCGGGCACCCAGGTAGACGATGAACGGTATCGCCAGCAGCGTGCCTTGTGACCGAACCAGCACTGCGGCAGCCAGGAGCAGGCCTACCAGGGCGCAGGTCCACACGCGCGGTAGCGGCGTCCACAGCATGAGCACGATGGCGATCGTGACCAGGAAGGTGAAAGGCGTGTCGCTGAGCAGGAAATGCTCGATCTGAATCGCGTAAATCGACAACAGCGGCGGGACGGCTGCCAAGGTCGCCGCCCAAGCCGGGAACCTGCATCGCTTTCGCAGCAGCACGTAGACCGCTGTTCCGGTGGCCAGTCCCATCGCGTGCTGTACGCCAGCCACGAGTGTCAGGCTGTGAAACGGTCTGAGCAGCCGCAGCAACGCTGGGTAGCCGACCGGCTGGATCTCATAAGGAGCTAGGTGTGATGCCAATGCGACGTAGCGCAGGCTGTCTGATGTCCAGAGGGCCGGCCGATACCCGAGCATCGCGACGACCCGCACGATAATGGCGAGCAGCAGTACCGAGCAGAATGCCGCATGAGCGCGCGGAACGCCCACTAAGGTGGCGGGCCAGCTTCGTCGCTGCGGCTCTTCTTGCGGACTGCGTTCGGCCTCGGCCTGGAGTCCACGACGGGCGCGGATGCGCCCGATGCCGCCTGGCCGACGCGCAGCATTGTCCGACACAACCACCATCCGAGAGGATCCTGGGGCATACCCGCCCTGGCTGCCACGACTATCTCACACGCCAGATGCTGACTAGGCCATCTCCGGCCACGCAGGCGAGCAGTTCACGGAGTGCCGAAATCGCTTCCACCCACGACAGATCGCAGTTGCAGCACCGTGGCAATCTGTGGGCAGTTATCCGGCCGTCTTGTTCGATGCCACCTCACCCAGATCCGATGCCACCTCACCCAGCCGCCGCCGCAGATAGCGTTGCTCCGCGTCGGTGGGCGCTAGGTCGAGCGCCTTGCGATAGGCGTCCGCGGCTTCGGTGCGACGTCCCGCCCGTCGCAGCAGGCCCGCTCGGGTCGCTGCCAGCAGGTGGTAGCCGTCCAGCGCGTCCGACAGTTCGTCGACGAGCAGCAGTCCCGCCTCGGGGCTGTCGGCCATTCCGATCGCCACGGCTTGGTTCAGCGCCACGACCGGGCTGGGCGTGAGGCGCGCGAGTTGCTCATACAACAAGGCGATCTGTCGCCAGTCGGTCTCGGCGGCGGTGGGCGCGCTGGCATGGCACGCCGCGACGGCCGCCTGGATCTGGAAGGGTCCGGGCCGCCCGCGCCGCAGCGCCCTTTCGACTAGTTCGAGGCCCTCGGCGATCTGGGCTGAGTTCCAGCGGGAACGGTCCTGCTCGTCCAGCGGCGTGAAGTCACCGGCGTCGTCCAGCCGCGCGGCGCGCCGTGAGTCCTGCAGCAGCATCAGGGCGAGCAAGCCATGGGCCTCCGGCTCATCGGGCATGAGCGAGGTGAGCACGCGGGCAAGGCGGATCGACTCGTCCAGCAGGCGCGGGCGGATTAGGTCGGCGCCGCCGCTGGCCCAGTACCCCTCATTGAAAAGCAGGTAGAGGACGTGCAGGACTGACGGCAGGCGCTCGGGCAGGAGATGGTCGGGCGGCACGCGGAACGGGATGCCGGCATAGCGGATCTTCTGCTTGGCGCGGAATAGGCGCTGACCCATCGCGTGCTCGCTGACCAGGAAGGCGCGCGCGATCTCGGCGGTGGACAACCCCGCAAGAGTGCGGAGGGTGAGTGCGACGTGGGCATCGGTGGCGAGCGCTGGATGCGCGCAGGCGAACATCAGCTCCAGACGGTCGTCCGGGATGGCACTCTCCGGCATCGGGCTGGGCATGCGTCGTGCCTCCTCCGCCAGCAGCCGTAGCTTTTCCGCCTCCACTGACGCACGCCGGATCCGATCAAGGGCGCGACGACGAGCGGTGGTAGTGAGCCATGCGAGCGGCGCGTCGGGGATACCGTCGATCGGCCACCGCACCAGCGCCTGGGCGAAAGCGTCCTGGGCACACTCTTCGGCCAGGTCCCAGTCGCCGGTGAGCCGGATCAACGTCGCCGTGATCCGGCCCCAGCCCTCGGCGAAGACAGTCGCCACGACAGCTGCGATCGGTTCATCGCGGCCGGTCATACCCGCCCGTCACGCCTCGTAGCAGGCACGGATGTCGATCATCCCGAACCGGGCCATGGGATGCTTTGAGGCGACCTCGATGGCCTCGTCGAGGTCCTCGCAGTCGATGACGTCAAAGCCGCCCATCTGCTCCTTCGTCTCGGCATACGGGCCGTCGGTGATCAGGACCTCGCCGCCGCGGACCCGCACCGTGGTGGCCTCGCTGGCAGGCCGCACCGGGCTCCCCAGCACGCGGATGCCGCGCCGGTCCATCTCCTCGCCCCACGCGTCGGCTAGGGCAGGGGCATCCTCGCGTCCAGGTTCGAGCTTGGCGCGCTCGGCATCGGCCAGGCCATCTGTGCAGACCAGCATCAGGTACTTCATGATCTTCTCCATTCGCTCGCGTCGTCTTTCGCTGACATGACGAACGGTGGCGCGCTTCTACTACGCGGTCTCGAGAAATTTCCGCGACCTCATCGTGGATCGACGATCAGACGTGATCCAGCAAGCGTTCGCTCCAGCCAGGCCCATTTAACCCCTTGCCGAGCCGGATTCGGCGAACGGGCCCGGTGGCCGGAAACCTCGATCCGGCGACGGTAGATCAGGCTGCGGGCGCCGGCGGGTGGTAGTAGATCCCGAGCCGGAGCAGCCAGACGTGCAGGACCAGGCGACCAGCACGCAGCTCCCCGGTGCGCAGGAGGGTCGGATGGTAGGCGGCCAGCTCGCGCAGTGCTGTGGGGAACGAGGCCGCAGAGCTGTCGAACAGCAGCAGCTCGGCCGGCCGTCTGGTCTTCAGCTTCCATCGGTCCTTCGCGATGAGGTTCGGCGGGGGGCTGGGAAGTGCGTCGTACCAGTCGTGGTATATCCCGCCGTACTCGGTGTAGGGACCGGTGGTGAGCAGCGGCCACCAGGTGAGGAGCTGCTCGCCTCGGTAGGCGGCCGGGCCGACGAACAGCGGCAGGGCGGTGGCGATCCGGTAGCTATCGATGTAGGTCGCCGCGCTGCCGCCGAGCGCGGCAGAGTAGGCCGGGTACGGGGTGGAGATGGCGGTATCGGGCAGCGGCAGGTGACGCGGCACGGGCGCCACGGTGAGTACCAGAACCGCGCCGACCAGCGCGGTGAGGGCCAGGCCGGTCGCCGTCGCCGCGGCCAGCGGGTGCCTGAGTCTGGCGCAGCCACGCGCAGCGGCCGCCGCGACGATTACGGCTGCGGCCAGGAAGGCCCCGATGTGCACCCAGCCGAACGGCGGCACGTGCGGGTCGGCTTCGTAGCACAGCGGGACGGCGAGCAGCACCGCGGCGGGCAGCCACCGGGCGACCGAATGGTCCGACAGCGGTCGAGCCAGCTCCGCGATGGTGATCGCGAACATCAGGCAAACCCCTGCCCACAGCGTGGAGGAGAAGTAGTGCATCTCCAGGGTCTGCACGCTGCCGAAGAACTGCAGCCCACCGAAGACCACCAGCTGCGCCGCCGCGACCACCCCGACCAGCAGCACCGGCGTCGGCACCGCGCGGCCGCGGCGGGTGACCGCTACCGCGAACGCGCCGAGCACGGCAGGTGGCACCAGCAGGTAGGCCACGTACGGCGCCCACCCCCAGTTCGCCGAATGCCACAGCCCGGCCTGCGAGGGCTTGGACAGGAAGCGGTAGGCCTGCCAGGTAAGGCCGATGAAGTTCGCCTGGCCGATGACCACGACTGAGGCCAGGACCAGCAGTCCGGTGACCGCCACTGCGACGCCAGCCAGCAGGGCCAGGTCGCCGCGCAACCCGGCCCGGTCCCGGACCAGCCGCACGCCCAGATAGGCGGCCAGCGTCGCCGCCACCAGCGGCACAGCGACTCCGTGCGACCACACCGCCAGCGTGAGCAGCACCCCGGCAGCGGCCAGCCAGCCGCGGCGCCACCGCGGTCGGCATGGCATCGCGAGGCACGCTAAAGCCGCGGCGGCGTAGGAGACGACCGCGGAATCCGGGTAGTCCGTCCCCCACGCGGTCACGATCACCGGCGAGGAGAGGACCACCAGGATTCCGACGACACCGGCGGGGATGCCGTAGAGGCGGCGCAGCAGCAGGTAGACGGGCACAATCGCGACCAGCGCGAGCAGGTACCGCAGGACGAAAAACCCAGGCACGGCGCCGAAGGCTAGATAAGCCAGCCGGGCCGGCACCAGGAACCCGACCCGGGCACTCTCGCGAAACCGGGCATCGGCGACATAGGCCGTCGCGAAGCGGGTGAATATCGCGTGCGGGTCGACAATGTATGTGGTGTGCATGGCCGGGTCAGGCAGGTCGCTCGGTGCCATCAACCGGAGCCGGAGCACGGCCGCGACGACCGCGGGGGATAGGCCAACCCCGAGCGCCTCGAGCCGGCCCGCCCACGCGGGTCGGGCCCGCGTCCGCTGGCGGGCTGCGTCGGCTCCGCGCGGTCCGACGTCAACGGGCTCAGCACGGTCGGAGACGGTAGCCATGGTCCAACTATTGCACCGTGCCAGGACCATCGGAGCCTGACCGGGTAGACCCACCGTCCGTGGGTCATCGCCGCCGAATACATGTCGAAAGGGACACGGCCCTTGATTCAGCCACCTGCGCATGGCCGGATAGTGATTCTCAATGGTTCGCCACGTCATGACCATGCTGCTGAAATCGCGGTAGCGGGCGGCGGCGGGCCCGACCTTTTACAAGCCGTTGGGGAACGTGATCGTATCCGGGGCGACCAGCGGGGTGCCGACCTCAAGCTGGATCTGAGCGTGTGCGTTGAGCGGGATGTCACGCGGGTTCCCCTGGTACACCTGGCCGTTGTACAAAGCGACCACAGGGCCGGTTGCCGAGCCAACCGTGTCCGGTCCGAGCGGCAGGCCCCATTCGTCGAAGAAGTCGCCCAGCGTGTAGGTGCGCTGGATCGGGGACTCGATGTGGATGATGCCATCGGCCGCGTGAGTGTGCAGCCAGTAGAAGCAGGTGCCGGAGGCGATGAACGGGCCCTGGGCTGTGTTCTGGGCCTGGGCTCCCGGGATCCCGATCGCGGCTGGGACCTGGCGGGGCGATCCGTTCACGAAAATGGTCAGGTGGGCGTGGATGTGGAAGATGGTCTGCTCGCTGGTCTGGCAGCTGATTCCGTCGACCGTCTTGCCGGTGGCGGCCGCGGCAGTGCCGGCCAGCGGCACCGCGGCCGGAATCGGAACGCCCTCGGGCCCGAGCGGACCGGGGGACGGCGCTGGCTGGAGCGTGCCGAGCGTGCTCAGCGCGGCGAGCTTGAGCCCCGGCGTTCCTCCCGCCGAAAGACGACTTGAGGTACCTCCGCCGCCGACCGCCAGGATGATGGCCACCGCGGCGATGATCGCTATCGCCACGGCACCGAGCCCGACGATCCAGTTACGGCGCCGCAGGCGCTTGGCCTCCAGCTCGCGCATCTGGGCGACCTTCGCCTGGGCGGCGCTCTGCCTGTTCCTGTTCGCCCTGGACACCAGCAGCTATCCCCTCTAGCGGATCCGCCGACGCGAATAAGGCTATCGGCCGGAGCGCACACCCCAGCCCTGGCGTCAGGTCGAGGGGCTCCCCGGTAGGTACGTATCCCAGGAGCCATCGGTTCATCAGTCGTTACGGCCTGGCCCGGCCGGGATCGCTGGTTACGCCCGGTAGGACGGCGGGGCATCCTGCGGGGCGCTGGCCCACGATGTGGGCTTGCGGGTCAGCGTCCAGTCCATCGTCGCGCCGTGGGCCAGGGTGCCGAACGGCACGTCGAGCTTGTCGTATGCCGTGCCGTTGATGGTCAGCGAGCTGACGTAGAAGGTGGTCGGCGAGGCTCCATGAGCGCTGATCGTGATCGTCTTGCCGCTGGGCAGGTTGATCACCACGTCCGGGAAGCCCGGGCTGGCGAACACGACGTTGTCGCTGCCTGGATTCTCCGGATACATGCCGAGCATCTCCCAGATGAACTGCGAACTCTCGGCGCCGAGGTCGTCGTTATTGAGCAGTCCGTCCGGCCCGGGCCGGCACAGGTCATCGCGGATGGTGCTGACCACTTCCTGGGTGGTAGCCGGGGAGTGCGCGTAGTCGGCAGCGAACTGCTCGCCGAGATCGAACTCATTGGCCAGGTGGGCGTAGACCCCCTGGCCGTCTGGCTGCGAGAAGTACCGTCTCAGCTCGGGTACGACCTTGGCGTCACCGCCGAGTCGCGAGAAAAGCCCGGCGTAGTTATTCGGCACGTCCCAGAGGTACTCATACGCGTCCCCCTCGACGTAGTGCCTCGTGGTCGTCGCCCTGATGCTGGTCAGGAACCTGCCGTTCTTCAGCCGGGGGGTTAGCAACTGGTCCTTCCGGTCGAAGATGTTTATCCAGTTATTGGCGCGCTTTTCCAGCATGGCCGCATCGGCGGTATCGCCGAGAGCCGCGGCGAACCTGGACAGGGCGAAGTCCGCGGTGTCGTACTCAAGCAGGGATGATACGTAGCCGTGCGGCCGGCAGCAGCCGTACGAGGCGTCCTCAGGCAGGTAGCCGTACCTCGCCTCAAGCGCTTCGCCTGGCCGGACGCGATTGACGGTCGTGGCCTGACGCATCATGTCGGCCAGCGCCTGGGCGGTGTTGAAGTTCGTGGCCCCGAAGGCGTAGTAATCCGAGATGAGCGCGTCGCCTGGGTCACCGACCATGGCGTAGCTGTCCAGGCTCAGGTACCCCCACTGCGGCAGAATGCGGTTCTCCGCGTAGTAGTTGAGCAGTGACTGCGCCATGTCACTTGCCGCGGTCGGGTCCAGGATCGCCTGAAGCTGCGCCAGCGAATGATAGGTGTCCCAGTTCGAGAACATGCCGTACTGGTTGGCCTGGCCAGCGCTCAGCGTGTGCACCTTCTGATCCGAGCCAAGGAACTGCCCGTTGACGTCGCTGGTGACGTTCGGCTGCAGGAAGTCCTTGTACAGCAGGCTGTAGAACTCCTGGGTCTGGGCGAAACTCCCGCCGGAGACCTCGATGGAACTGAGCAGGCTGTTCCAGGCGCTCTGCGCGGTCCCCTGGACGAGGTCAAAGTTCCATCCGGGGATCTCCTTTTCCCAATTCAGCCTGGCGTTGGCTGTACTGACGTAGGAGATCGCCACCTTGGCTCTGAGCACCGCGGTACGCGTCGTGTTGAACCTGAGAAAGACCGAGTTCGGGTCGGTCTGACGGGGCTCGGTAATGATCCGAGCTGAGCTGAACGGGTGGTCGAAGACAATGTCGAAGTACAGCGTGTAGTCCTGCGGGCCGTAACTATCGGGTTCGTTGCAGAAGTGCCCGGTGACGACCGAGCCGGCGACCTCGGTGTTGCCGATGACCCGGACACCGGACCCGGCGTCGTATCGCTCGCTGTCCCGCAGCTTGATCAGGATGTCCGCCGCTGTGGTCCGCGGGAACGTGAACTTGCCGAAGGCGGCGTGCGGGGTCGCAGTGAACTGGGAGGTGATCGTGTGCGGCAGGCTGTTCTTCGCGGCGTAGAAGCCCGCCTGGGCGACCTCGCCTGCGTTGGTGAACGACGTGGTGACCGCGCTGGGATTGCCCGCTGGCAGGTTGCCGGTCATCGGCAGGATCGGAACGTCGCCGGCGGACTGGCACCCGGGTCCGGACAGATGGGTCAGGCTGTAGCCGGTCAGTTGCTTGTCGCCGTAGGTGTAGCCGCCGCCGTCGCTGCGGTCCGGCATGGTGTCCGGGCTCCACTGAATCATTCCGAACGGCGCATTGGCGCCTGGATAGGTGTTGCCGCCGCCGCTGGTCCAGGTGCGCGTGTCCACCATTGTCGCCGGGGACCTGACCGGCTGCGTGACCGTAGCGTGGTCGCGGGCCCCGGCGGGCAGCAAGGCCGGCCGGAGTGGTGCCGGACAGGAGACCAGCTGGCCGCTCGGATTCTTGGAGCAGATCCCTGGTGGGGCCGCCATGGTCACGGCCCGGCGGGCAGCCGCGGCGCTGCCTGTCGCATGAGCCGGCCGGGCGGCCGACCAGCCGCCCGCCACCGCGGCTGCCGCTGCCACTGCCGTCGCGGCCCGCATCACTACCGATGGTCGTGAATCTCGCCCTGACACCGGCCCGACACTACGCGCGGGCACCAGCGAGCGAAAGAACTTTGGGCCAACCTCACTCTGCTGGCCGTGCCGATCGCTGCGCGGCGCGGACCGTGAGGTCATCGAACTGGATCCTCGACCAGCCGGACGTGATCCCGGCGATGCCGGACCGGTAGGCCCGGTCGGTGATCCTGGCGACGACGTGACCGTCGACGCTCGCGACGATGCTTGGGCCATCGAGGCTGAGCGCGACGCGGTGCCAGAGGCTGGCCCGGAAGCCGCGGACGCGCCCGGCGGCCAGCGCGACCAGGCCGGTGACGTCGGAGTTGCGGTACAGGTGCCAGCGCCCGCTGCCGCTGAGCGCGAACGCATATCCGTCGAACAGGTTGGCGTTGGCGCCGCCCCGCTGGTGGCTGAAGCGGCCGATCAGCCCGGCGCTGCCGGTGGCGTTCCCGAGCAGCACCCGGGCCGCGACGGTGTAATTGGCCCAGCGGGCCGAGCCGACCACGGCGTAAGGGAACGGGCGGCCGTGCCCGGGCCTGCCCCACCAGACCGGCGTCCTGATGGCCATCTGCTGGATGCAGCGGCCAGCTTCGCCAGCCTGGCAGGGCGCGTAGACAAAGGCGCCGTCCTGAGCGCCGAGACCCCACGCCTCGTTGCTTGGGTCGGGCCTGGCCAGGTACGGCAGTCCCATGGCAGCGGGCGCCGGGCTCGGCCAGCGGGCATGCGACTGACCCGACGTCGAGGTGAACGTCACGACGAACCCTGGCTCGATGGTGTAGCTGAACGCACCTCCCGACGGGCGGACGGCCTGGCGCTGCACGAACCACTGGGCCGGATCGGCCGACCGCAGGTTGGTGGCCCAGACCCGGACGACGCCGCTGCGCAGGCCTGCGGTCAGCCGCACCGAGATGGTCAGCGGGCGGACCCGCTGGCCCGCGTAGTGGCCGGTATTCTCGGCGACCAGACTCCAGTCGGACAGATCGGGTGCCAGGTACGCGTTGTAGGTCCCCGAGTCGCCGAGCGGCCCGCTGGCTCCGGTCACGTGCCGCCAGCCCGGCTGGACGAACTGCGTGGTCTGGGCGATGGCCCAGGTCATCAGGTTAACGCGGTAGTAGCCGCTCTCCGGCTGGTCGGCCGTGATCAGCCCCCGATTCTGCAGCGGCAGGCCAGGCGCCATGGAGTCGACCAGCGGCCACTCCAGATAGCCAGTCACGCCGGCCTGGATGTAGCCATTGTTGATGGTCCGCACCATGTCGGCGGCACCGGTGTTGGCGTCCATCGCGCCGACTTCGCTCTCCCACAGCGGCAGGCCGAGCCGGCGCGCTGCGGCCGTCGAGAAACAGTGGTAGCCGGTTGTCGGCCCGCCGCAGGTGTCGTGCACCCCGATGACGCTGATCGCGGCCAGGAAGGCCGGATCGCTGGCTGCCGCGCTGGCCACCTGCCAGGCCGCGGCCGGGTCGTATCGCCGGCCGAAGGGGCCATCATCGGCGGCCACGATCTGCACCGAGCCGAAGCCGTTTGCGTTCAGTGCCCGGCGGAGTGCGGTGTACCAGGGGACCCAGTAGCCGGTCTCGTTCCAGCCGCCGAGGTAGCTGATCGTCAGGCCGTGCGATCTGGCGCAGTTCAGCCAGTCGATCAGGTAGCCGATGTCCGCCTGGGTCCACAGCCTGCCCCCGGCTCCGACCCAGCCGGGCGCGGCCCACTGCAGCCCGTAGAGCTTGATCCCCGGATTTCGGGCCACCGCCTGGGCGGCCAGCCACCACTCGTACCCCGAGCTGCAGTCGATCTGCCCCCGGCTGTGCTCCACCGACGGCTCGGCGCCGTCGGTGGAGTTCGCGTCCCCGCCGATCTCCAGCTTCAGCAGGTCGAGATCGGCGCCGCCGGGCCCGAACAGGTAGTCCAGGATCTGACCTCGCTCGGCGGCTCGGTAGTCGATCAGCAGCCGGGAGTTGCCGCCGCCGCCGCTGATCGCGCCGATCCCCTGGAAGACCGGGCCCGCGCGGTTCCCGTCGATGACGATCCGGATCCGCGGGCCGGTCACAGCGTCGGAGGTCGGGCCGGTCGGCGTGCTGGTGAGCCGGGTGGCTGAGACCAGGCCTGGGGAGCGCACGGTGGCGGAGTGCCGGGCGGCGGACGACGGGGTGCCGACCGTGCAGGCCACCACGGCCGCGATGGCTGTCACCGACGCAGCCGTCAGGCGGCCCCAGGACCAACCCGTGCTGCGGCGTGGCATGTCATCCTCGGCTGGTCGCGGCGGCCCTCCGGCGGCTGCTTGCGGCCGACGGCTCAGGCTTATCGATGCTCCTATGTCTGTCAAGGGTTCGGATGATGTTTTAGTTCTTAATTTTCTGGGGCTCAGGGAATGGTGGTCTGGCTGCTGCTGGGTGCGGACAAGACAGGGAGGGGCCACTCCGGGTGGAGGGCAAGCTCTTAGAAGGTCACGCGGGGCAGCGGGTCAAGTTGGACCGGGGGCGGCCGACAAATCGATAGAAGGCCAGCACGGATGCGGCAGCCGAATAGAGGGTCAGGCCGCCCCCGGAGTTCGGTGGAGGTCAGTCAGCGACGTGGCGGAGGTGGGGGTAGACCTCGCGGGCGACGTACCGTTTCAGGCAGCGCATGATCTCCTTTTTCGACAGGCCCTGGGCGGTGCGCCGTTCGACGTAGGCGCGGGTCGCCGGGTGGGAGCTCATCCGGGTGATCACGATCCGCCACAGGGCGTGATTGGCCTGCCGGTCCCCGGCGGGGTTGAGGCGGCGCCGGACGGTCTTGCCGGAGGAGGCGGGGATCGGGGCTACGGCGCACAGGTGCGCCCAGGCGGCCTCGGACCGCAGCCGCTCGGGGTGGTCCCCTGCGGCGACCAGGAGCAGCGCGGCGGTGTCGGGCCCGACGCCGTGCAGGGCGATCAGGCCCGGGGCGTGCCCGGTGACCAGGGGGCCGATGAGGTCGTCGAGGAGGCTGAGCTGGCTGTCGAGGAACTGCGCGCGGCGGCCGAGTTCGCGCAGCGCGATCCGGGTGTGGTAGCCGACGACCGCGCCGGGCCGTGGCCGCAGTGCCGCCAGCTCGGCGACCAGGTCAGCGGTAGCGTGCGCGGCGAACCGGGCGCGCAGGTCCTCGGGGCCGGTCACGACCAGGGCCCGGGCCTGGTTGATCGCCTGGGTCCGCTCGGAGCGGGCGCTGCGCTTGGCGACCATCAGCGCCCGGACCGCCTCGACCGCGCCGTCGCGTCCTTTCGGCGCGCCGCGGGCTTTGCCGGACTGGGCGGCCCGGGCGGCGCTGACCGCGTCGAGAGGGTCGGACTTGCCGGACCGGCGCCGGTCCTGCCGGTCGGAGCGGTCGACCTCGACGACCCGGACGCCAGCAGCGGACAGGTGGCGGGCCAGGCCGGCGCCGTAGCTGCCGGTGCCCTCGATCCCGACCAGGCACACCGTCCCGAACCCGCCCAGCCAGCCCAGCAGCCCGGCATACCCGGCCGCGGTCACCGGGAACTCCCGGACGCCGAGCAGCCCGCCGACCGGATCCAGGGCGGCTGCGACGTGAGTGTCGGCGTGGGTATCCACGCCGCCGGTAATTGCGCGTGTCTCTACGATGGTCACTGCCATCCCTTTTCTCTGCGTTGAGGGGTGGCACGCACCCGCTGGCCGTCGGACCTGTGAAACCCCGGCCTCTAGTCCAGGCCAGGCAGATCAGACCGGCACGCCGGTGGGTGCCTGAAAACCTGGGATCCCGGCCGACAGATCGATCGCAGGACAGCCCGAAACGGCGTCAGCCGAATAGGAGGTCAGACCGGGACCCAGGCTCCCGACCCTACGCGCGTACCACCTCAAAACGGGGGAGGCAGGGCCGGAAGCGCTTATCCACATCCTCCCTGTCGAGTATGCGCCAGGCGGCCGCCCGGATCAGGACAACGGCCCAGGTCCGCAACGGCTTCCATGGCTCGGCTATGGCTTCGAACTCGGCCGGGGTGGGCGGTCCGGCCAGCTGGTACAGCCGCCCGGTCAGGGTCAGTGCCCTCGGCTCGCTGGTCGGCAACACGTCAGCGAAGCCGGTGCCCCTGATCACGATCAGCGAACTGTAGAACGGGCCGATCCCGCTGATCTGCTGCAACTCGGTCATGGCTCGCTCAGGGCCAAGCGCCAGCAGGCGGTCCGCGTCCAGACGTCCCGCCAGAGCCGCGTCCGCGACGCCGCGCAGTCGCTGCATCCGGTCCGCAGGAACGCCGGGGAAGGAGTCAATCATGAGCAACTGGCCGGGGGTCGGCAGCGCGGCCACGTGCTGGCCAGCGAGGTCGAACCCGGCGCCGTGTGCCTCGCTCAGCCGCTGGCGGACCGCCATCATCTGCCGGCCAGGCCGCCGCGCGCTGAGCACGGACCAGGCGGCCGCCTCATACGGGGAGTAGAACAGCGGCGGCCGCAGCCCGGGCGCCGCCGCCTGCAGCCTGCCGATCACCGGGTCCCGCTGGCCGACCCGGGTGAACTCCCTGCCGTCGTGGTCAAGCGACAGCACCCGCGCGACCTGGTGCCTGACGGCGTCGACATCGAGGCTGGCCGACCCGTGGACCGTGCCGTGCACATCGCCTGCGGCATCCTGGCGCACCTCGACGCCGGCTTGCTGCGCGTAGCCGTCAAGGCAGAAAGCCAGCCGCATCACCCCGTCCCAGCCGCTGTCGTGGCGCTGCCCGAATCCGAACGTGGCCGCCTCAGCGAGCGAGAACGGCCCGCTCGGCGTGATCGTGAATCTGCGCGCTGGCATGGATCCTCCTGACTGACCAGAATCTGAGGCCATGCTGTCAGCGGGGTCGGACATTTCCCGGTTGCTACGGTTGCCGCGGCAGACGTGCTGAAGGACGGGACGGGCCTATGGTGGCGCAGCGGGATGTTGTGATCATCGGCGGCGGTCACAACGGCTTGGTAGCCGCTGCCTACCTGGCCAAGAACGGACTGCGCACCCTGGTCTGCGAGCGCCGCGAGATCGTCGGCGGCGCGGCGGTGAGCGAGCACCCGTTCGGACCGGAGTACACGGTCACCTCGCTGTCTTACGTGGTCTCGCTGCTGCCCGCCGATCTCGTCCGTGAGCTGCGGCTTGAGCAGCACGGCTATCACGTCTTCCCGCAGGGCCCTTACTTCGCGCCGCGCGCGGACGGCCGCTATCTGCGGCTGCCGCAAGACGCGGCGCAGCGGCATGCCGAAATCGCGAAGTTCTCCGCCCGCGACGCGGATAGCTACGGCAGCTATGAGTCGAGGATGGCACGCAGCGCCGCGATCCTTAGGCCGCTGCTCGGTCAGATCCCGCCCAGGCTGGGCTCACGCCGTCCTGCCGACCTGATCGGGCAGGCGCTGCTGCTGCGGCACCTGCGCAAGGTCGACACCAGGCTCGCGGTCGACATCACCAGGTTGCTCACCAGCAGCATCGCCGACCTGCTTGACGGTTACTTCACCAGCGACGCGCTGCGCGGATTGCTGTCGGTGTCCGGGGTGATCGGTTGCTGGGCCGGCCCGAGGTCGGCGGGCACCGCCTATGTAACGCTGCACCATCACATCGGCGACACCGAGGGCCAGGCCGGGGCCTGGGGGTTCCCGCGCGGCGGGATGGGCGGCGTGACGGCCGCCCTGGCTGCTTCGGCCCAGGCGTTCGGCGCCAAGATCAGGACCGCGGCCGAGGTGGTCAGGATGACCACCCGCGGTGACCGGGTGACCGGTGTGACGCTGGCCAGCGGTGAGCACGTGCCGGCCGCCACGGTCATCACCACGCTGCACCCGCAGCTGTCGTTCCTCCGGCTGCTCGACCCCGCGGAGCTGCCTGACGACTTCGTGGCCGACATCCGCGGCTGGCAGACCAGGAGCGGGACAGTGAAGATCAACCTCGCGCTTGACCGGCTGCCGGTCTTCGCCAGCCATCCCGGCTTCGATCCGCAGGTGCACGGCGGGACGATCGTCCTCGCGGAGAGCCTGGACGACATCGAGCGCGCCTTCCAGGACGCGGTCTCCGGCACACCGTCGGCGGTGCCGTTCGCCGACATCTGCATTCCCAGCGTCTTCGACGACTCGCTCGCCCCGGTCGGCCAGCACGTGATGTCCATGTTCACCCAGTGGGTGCCGCACAGCTACGCCGACCAGCCCGACCCGGACGATCTGGCGGCCTACGCCGACCGGGTGATCGCGAGGATGGACACCGTCGCGCCCGGGTTCGCCAGCTCGGTCCTGCACCGGCAGGTGATCGGACCGCAGCAGATGCAGCAGGAGTACGGGCTGGTGGGCGGGAACATCTTTCATGGTGAGCTGACCGTGGGCCAGATGTTCCACGCCAGGCCCGCAGCCGGCTATGCCGATCTGCGCACCCCGCTGCGCGGTCTGTATCAGGCCGGTTCCTCGACTCACGGCGGTGGCGGGGTCACCGGCATCCCGGGCCGCAACGTGGTCGGCCAGGTACTCGCCGACCGTCGGCTGGCCCGCTGGCGACGGCGCTGATCGCAGGGCCCGGATGGCCCACCCGCTGATGCGGCGCGGACGTATGGGCCCGGCAGGTTGGGACCTTGAGCCCTGTTGACGGCGGTCCGCAGCGCCCACCCTGAGGTCATGACTGCGGCAGCACGGCCAGCGAGGAGATGACATGGACGTGCAGACGGATGGGCGCGGCCGGACCACCAGCACAACTGACCTGGTGCTGCGCGCCGAGAACCTGACCAAGCATTACGGCCGGGTGGTCGGACTTGAGGGTCTGGACCTGGAGGTGCGGGCAGGCGAGGTACTCGGCTACCTCGGGCCGAACGGCGCCGGGAAGACCACCACGATCCGGTTGCTGCTCGGCCTGATCAGGCCGACCGCCGGCAGCGCACGGATCTTCGGCATGGACGTGCAGGACGAGAAGCTGGCAGTGCACGCCCGGGTGTCTTATGTGCCTGGCGAGGCGACCTTGTGGCCGTCGCTGACCGGGGCGCAGACGCTGCACCTGCTGGCCAAGATGCACGGCGAGACCGATGTCGGCTACCGCGACGAGCTCGTCCGGAGGTTCGACTTCGACCCGTCCAGGAAGGTCAGGACCTACTCGAAGGGCAACCGGCAGAAGATCAACCTGATCGCGGCGCTGGCCACCCGGGCGGACCTGCTCATCATGGACGAGCCGACGGCAGGACTTGACCCGCTGATGGAGCAGGCGTTCCGGCAGAGCGTGCTCGAGGCCAGGGACAACGGCCAGACCGTGTTCCTGTCCTCGCATGTGCTTTCCGAAGTCGAAGCGCTGTGCGATCGGGTCGCGATCCTGCGGGCGGGTCGACTGGTTGAGATCGGCACGCTAGCCCAGATGCGGCACCTGTCGGCGTTGACGGTGCAGGCTTCGTTCGCCGGCCCGCCGCCGGCCGTGGATCAGGTTCCCGGGGTGAGCGCGATCACGGTGGCCGGCCACCAGCTCAGCTGCCAGGTACGCGGCTCGGTTGACGAGCTGCTGACCGTACTCGCCGCGGCACATCCCAGCATGCTGCTGAGTCGTGAGCCCTCGCTTGAGGAGCTCTTCCTTTCGATCTACGGCCAGCAGGAGCACCTGAACAACGGGATCCACCGTGAGTAGCGTGACGGTGCCCCCGGCGTCGGTGCCCCCGGCACCAGCACCTCCGGCAGCGGTGCCCGGGGTCGCAGCGCCGACCAGGTACCGGCTGCCGGAGCTGACCCTTGGCAGGTTCATCGCGCGCCGCTCGGTCAGAACCGGCGCTGTGTGGGGCGCGGTCTTCGGGCTGTACGTCTATGACAACGCGTTCGCCTTCGACACGATCGCGCCGACCGCTGGGAAGCGAGATTCGCTGCTTGCCGCGATGGCCACGAATACCGGCCTGAAAGCGCTGCTCGGCGATACCCACGAGATCAGCACCAGGGGCGGGTTCACCGACTGGCGCGCGATCGGGGTCACCACGCTGGTCGCGTCCATCTGGGGGTTGCTCGCGGCCACGAAGGCGCTCAGGGGCGAGGAGGCGGCCGGACGCTGGGAGCTGTTCCTGGCCGGGCGGACGACAGCGCGGCTGGCCGTGTCCAACGCGCTGGCCGGACTGGGCGCCGGCGTGCTGGCGATGTACCTGCTGACCGCGCTGCTGACGGCCCTGGTCGGCGCTAGGCACAACGTCGGGATCGGCCTGGGCGCGAGCTTGTTCTTCGCTATCGCCGTGGTCGCCGGCGCGGCGATGTTCATCGCGATCGGCGCGCTGGCCAGCGAGGTGATGCCGACCAGATCGCGAGCCACCGGCCTGGCTGCGGGGGTGTTCGGGGTGGCCTTCATGCTGCGCGCACTCGGTGACTCCGCGCCGAGCGCACACTGGCTCGTCTATCTGAGCCCGTTCGGCTGGATTGAGCAGCTGCGCCCGCTGGCCGGCCCGCAGCAAGTCTGGCTGCTGCCGATCGCCGGGCTGGTCGCGGTGTGCGCCGTGGTGACCGTGCTGCTGGCCAAGCGCGACCTCGGCACCGCCCTGCTGGCTGACAAGGACACCGCGGCACCACGGACGGGGATGCTCAGGTCGCCAATCCTGCTGACGCTGCGGCTGTCCTGGGCGTCGATCGTCACCTGGCTGGCGGTGGCCGCGGTGGCCGGATTGCTGTATGGCTCGTTCGCGAAGTCGGCGGGTAAGGCCTTCGCCTCGTCCAGCCTGCTGCGCAGGTTCACCGGCAACCTGACCAGCGTGGCGACACGGCAGTTGCAACTGGCCGGCGCACGGGTATTCGCCGGGATCGTGTTTCTCATCCTGATGACGCTGATCATGGCATACGTGGCCAGCGCTATCGGCAGGACGCGCGAGGAAGAGGCCGAGGGGTACCTGGACAACCTGGTCGTACGCAAGGTCAGCAGGCAGCGCTGGCTCAGCGGCCAGGTCGGACTCATGCTGGCGGTGGCGGTGGCCGCGGCCATCCTCGGCGGCGCGGGCTTCTGGGCTGGCGCGGCGAGCCAGCACGCCGGGCTGACCTTCCACGAATTGCTGCTGGCTGGCGTCAACAGCGCTGCCCCGGCGGTCGCGCTGCTCGGCATCGGCATCTTCACCTTCGGGTTCGTGCCCAGGCTGACAGCCATCGTCTGCTGGGGGCTGCTGGCCTGGGCCTTCCTGATCGACATGCTCGGGTCCGCGATCAACGTCAACCACTGGGTGATGGACACCTCGCTGCTGCGCCACGTGGCGCTGGCTCCCGCGGTCAACCCGGACTGGCGAATCGTCGGCACGTATCTGGCGATCGGCTGCGTGGCCGCGCTACTCGGCGGCTGGCACTTTATCCGCCGCGATCTGGCTGGTGGCTGAGCCAGCCAGAGCGGCGGACCCGGCGAACGTCGCCTTCCGCAGCGCCGGTATGACCGCCCCGAGCAGCAAAGCTCCGGCGACGCAGGCCAACCCGCCGCTGACCACTGACACCGTGGTGGAGAACAGCTGAGCCACCAGTCCGGCCTCGACATTGCCGAGCGACGGCGCGGAGTTGACCTGGGCCAGGTACAAGCTGGCGACCCGGCCGCGCAGCGGATCAGGCGTGTAGTGCTGCAGCAGGGCGTTGCGCAGCACCTCGGAGATGAGATCGCCCATCCCGGCCAGCGCGAGGAACGCTAGGGCCAGCACCAGATTGCGGCTCAGTCCGAAGCCGACGATCGCCGCTCCCCAGACCAGGCCGGCGCCGATCACCACCATTCCAGGCCGCCTGAGTCGGCCAGTCCAGCCGCTGGTCGCCGCGCCGAGCAGCGCGCCGAGCCCGGGCGCGGCTGCCAGCAGCCCGAAGGTAGCCGACCCGCCATGAAAGTGCTCGCGGGCGAGTGCGGGAAAGAGCGCGGACGGCATCCCAAAGATCATCGCGCTGGTGTCCACCGCGAGCATGCCGCCAACGACGCCGTTATGCCGCACGTAGCGCAGTCCCTCGGCCATTGAGTGCAGCCCGGGCCGCTGAGCCCGCACCGTCGGCGGCAGCGGCCGGATGAACCACAGCGTCAGGCCGAAGACGGCGAAGCAGGCAGTGTCGATCCCATAGCAGGACGCCAGGCCGGGGCCGGCGATCAGCGCACCGGCCAGGGCCGGTCCGCCGAGGTTGCCGAGCTGGCTGCTCATGGCGTTCAGCGCGGCCGCGGCCGCGAGCTGGTCCGGACCGACCAGCGCCGGAATGGCAGCCGTCGACGCCGGCGCGCCGAGCCCGGACAGCAGGCCCATCGACAGGGTGAGCGCGTAGATGGCCCACAGCGCCGGGTGGCTGAGCAAGCTGTTGACCATCAGCAGCGCGGCAAGCCCCGCCAGCGGCACCCGGCTTGCCAGCATCAGCTTGCGCCGGTCATGCCGGTCGGCCAGCATCCCGCCCGCCAGCAGCCCGGCCAGCATGCCCGCGCTGTTGGCCAGGGTCAGCAGCCCGACCGCAAGCGAAGATCGGGTCAGGCCGTAAACCTGCCAGTTCGCCGCGGTCGTGGCTACCGCGTTTCCGGCCATCGACACGAACCGGCCGGCGAACATTCGGCGGAAGTCGCGGCTCTGGCGGAGCGGGGCGATGTCGATCACGACCTGCCCGATGCGCATGCCGCTCCGATCAGTGTTGCCGGCCCGTTCACCTGCAGGTAAGCCACAGATACCGGTAGGTTACCGGGCTGATCATGACCTTACGGACTGGCATTGGCGCCAGCGGCGAGTCGTTGTGTAGCGTCGGGGCAGGAGGTCACCATGCATCAGCCGCAGATCCCGCACGTCGCCAGCACCGATCCCGAGATCGCCGATCTGATCGAGGCCGAGGCGAGGCGTCAGTTCGAGAAACTGCGCATGATCCCGTCCGAGAATTACGTCTCGGCCGCGGTCCTTGAGGCCAGTGGCACGGTCCTCACCAACAAGTACTCCGAGGGCTATGCCGGCCGCCGGTACTACGAGGGCCAGCAATTCATCGACCCGATCGAGATGATCGCGGTGCAGCGGGCCAAGGACCTCTTCGGCGTGGATCACGCCAACGTCCAGCCGTACTCGGGTTCGCCTGCGAACCTGGCCGTCTACCTGGCGTTCCTCAACCCGGGTGACACGGTGATGGGGATGGCCCTGCCGATGGGCGGGCACCTGACCCATGGCTGGGCAGTATCCGCGACCGGCAAGTGGTTCCGTGCGGTCCAGTACGGCGTGCGCGCCGACACCGGCCGGGTGGACCTGGACGAGGTCCGCACGCTGGCATTGCGGGAACGACCCAAGGTGATCTTCTGCGGGGGTACCGCGATCCCGAGGCTGATTGACTTCCCGGCCTTCGCCGAGATCGCGGCCGAGGCCGGTGCGGTCCTGGTCGCTGACATCGCGCACATCGCCGGCCTGATCGCCGGCGGTGCTCACCCGAGCCCGGTCGGCCAGGCCGGCGTGATCACCACAACGACGCACAAGACGCTGCGCGGCCCACGCGGGGCCATGATCATGTGCGACGGCCAGCATGCCTCGGCGATCGACAAGGCGGTCTTTCCCGGCCTGCAGGGCGGGCCGCACAACCACACCACCGCCGCGATCGCGGTGGCGCTGAAGGAGGCAGCGACGCCGGAGTTCAGCAGGTACGCGCACCAGGTGGTGGCGAATGCGCGCGCCCTAGCCGCCGCGCTGCTTGAGCACGGCTACAGCCTGGTCTCCGGCGGCACCGACAACCATCTGATCCTGATGGACCTGACGCTGCAGGGAATCGGCGGCAAGCCGGCCGCCAAGGCACTCGACCGGGCCGGCATCGAGGTGAACTACAACACGGTGCCGTTCGATACCCGCAAGCCATTCGACCCGTCCGGGATCAGGATCGGCACGCCGTCGATCACCACCCGCGGCCTGGCTGAGCAGCACATGGCGCAGGTCGCGGCGTGGATGGACGAGGCGATCAAGGCAGCGACCAAGGAGGACGAGGCAGTCATCAAGCGGATCGCAGGCGACGTCAGGGATCTGCTTGCCGCCTTCAGCATGCCTGGGTGGGCCCCGCAGCCCTGACCTACGTCCGGAGTTCAGCAGGCCAGCTGGCAGCCGCGCCTGCGGTGCGGCGCGCCGCTCGGCGGTCCGGAATTGGCCCGAACATTCTTACTCACCGAACCCCTTGCCATCGGCTTGATACGAATATAAGTTCGAAACAAGAACGGCTGCCTGTCTTCCCCTGGGTAGCGGACCGAGCGACCAGGCCCTTGCGGGGAAGATCGGACGAGGTGAGCACGGTGCGACCAGAGCCGGCCGATGTCTGGCTCACCGACGGGCGGCCAGCCAGGTTCGTCTGGCGCGGGCGGCTATACACCGTGCTGTCGGTGATTGAACGGCCCTCGAGCGAGCCCGGCCAGGGCGTCTCTGGTGGGCCCGAGTACCCGCAGGCGCAGTGGCGGTGCTGGCGGGTGACCGCCTCGCCAGGCAAGAACGTGCCAGCGATGGCTTATCAGCTGTGCCACGATCCGGCGGCCGACCGGTGGCTACTTTCACGTGACGGCAGTTAACCTCGCCAATTGTTTATTGACTGGGCGCGGTCCGGCGAGTCGGACTGCGAACATGCTGCTTAGCAACTAATCTCATTTCGGCACGGCGCTAAAGTAAAGCATTTGCCAGGCCCAGGCCATGAATGGGCAACATAAGTCTGGCGGGGCCTGGCAATGCCACTCGCGCCGCTGGTTTATCGGGGGACCAGGCGGAATTACTGGGAGGGTTTGGCTCATCATGCTCGGGGGATTCGCTGGCTGCGGGCAACGCGAGAATGCCCGCCCGGTGGCCGGGGGGCTGCCGTCAGGTCGGCCGAGTGCGGCATGCCTGCATCTCAGCTCGCGCTGAAGGCTGTAGGCCGGCGGACCCGGACGATGGTTCTGGCCGCGGCGTTGGCCGCTGCGTCGGTACTGACCTCGCTGCCGGCGAACTCGGCCAATGCCGGGGTTACCGGGCACTCCGGGTACGGGCGCGGGCTGAAGCTGGTCAGCTACCGGGGCTACACCTTCGCGATACCCGCATCCTGGCCGGTGATCGACGACGCCAGGAATCCGCATGGCTGCGTCAGGTTTGACCAGCACGCGATCTATCTGGGCCCGGCGGGCAGCGACGAGCTCTGCCCGAGCTGGCTGCTCGGCACTACCGAGGCGCTGCTGGTGCAGCCCGGTCCTGCGACGGCGGCTAGGTCCGCGGCAGAGAACCCGGTAGCGCGCCAGATCACCGTCCACGCCCCGCGGATCACGGTCATCGCCACCTTCGATAATGACCCGACGACGATCTACCGGATCCTGGCAGGCGCGGCGCTGCCCGCCCCGGTGCTCATGGTCCGCAACCCAGCCGGGCTCGCGGCGACGAGATCGGGCGCGCTTGCCGCGACGGCATCGCTGGCTGGGACGACGCGGTCGGCGCCGCGGTCGCCATTGCTGCACCCGCCGATGGCAGTCCCGGCGCTCCCAGTCGAGGTGGCCGACTACCACGGGCTCGGCTTCGACGCCTGCGCGGCACCGAGCGGGGCGTTCATGAATGCCTGGCTGCACCATTCCAGCTACCGTGCGGTCGGAATCTATATCGGCGGCGCCGACCGGGCTTGCGCTCAGGCCAACCTGAATTCGGGGTGGGTGCGTGCGCGGGCCCAGGCCGGATGGCACTTCATTCCGCTCTACGCCGGACCGCAGGCGGCTTTTGGCGAGCTGAGCGCACCGGGTAGCCAGGGAGCCGCGGCCGCGGTGGATGCGGTGGCTCAGGCGCAGCGACTGGGCTTCGGGCCCCGGACACCCATCTACTACGACATGGAGGCGTACCGGCCCGCCGCCCGGCGGGCGGCACTGCGATTCCTGTCCGCCTGGACACTGGGGCTGCACAGGCTCGGCTATGCGTCCGGCGTCTACAGCAGCTCGGACTCTGGGATCGTGGATCTGGCCCATCAGTACTCTGCCGACAGCTACGCCATGCCGGATGTTATCTATGACGCTCTTTGGAATGGTGCAGCGACCACTTTTGACAGCAATATCCAGGCCGGTCAATGGACCAACGAGCATCGAATTCATCAGTTCAGCGGGAATGTCACCCAGACGTATGGCGGAGATACCATCAATATTGACAAGGATTACCTCGATGTGCGCATCGCCTTGCCTGGCGGAACGTCCCAGTGGACGTCCGCGGTATCACTGCCTGGTGGCGCCGTCGACGTGTTCTACCTGGCGCGGGGCCACCGGCTCTGGTTCGACCGCTATCTGCCCAGGTCCGGCTGGGCCAGTCCGGTACCGGCCGGCACCGGAGTGTGGTCGGTGCCTTCAGTGGTCTGGACCGGCTCAGCGGTTGATGTCTTCTTCAAGAGCGTGCGGGGCTACCTCTGGGTCGAGTCATACCGGGCGGGCGGGAGACTGACCGGGAGCCGCCGGCTGGCGGCGATGGGGATCCTCGGGTGGGGTCCGCGGGCGGTCGCGCAGCCCGGAGGCGTGATCGACGTCTTCTGGCGCGGATCGGTGGACGACCACCTGTGGCATGGCCAGTACACCCCAGGATCCGGCTGGCGCGGCCCGCAGTGCTTGGGCGGTAACCTCGCCTCCACGCCCGCACCGGTGGTGTCCTCACCAGGTACGACGGCAGTGTTCTGGAAGGGCGCCGATCGGAGCCTGTGGCAGGTGACCCGCAACCTGCGCGGCCGGTGGAGCGCTCCGTCCAACCTGGGCATGGGTCCGCTCGGCGGGTCGCCGCAGGTCACCGCCCAGCCGGCCGGCTCGATCGAGGTCTACTGGGCCGGATCGGGGAACTCGGACCTGTGGGAGGCCGTCCTGCTGCCGCGCAGCGGCTGGCACGGGCCGAGGGACCTGGCCGGTCAGGTCCGATCTGACCCCTGGCCGGTCACCGCTGGCGGGACGGTACGCGTCCTGTGGTCCGGTCTGCTTCATCAGCTGACCGTGCTGCGGCATCGGCCGCGGCGAGGCTGGAACGCGGCCGGCTGGGATCGCCAGCTGCGGCTGCACCTGGGCCGGCTTGACTCAGCGCCGTTCGCCGCGGTCGGCGGGCCCGGCGGCGTGGTAGTGGTGTTCTGGCGCGGCCGCGATGGCCGGCTATGGACGGCGTCGCTAGCCGGACGAGGCTGGGTCGGTCCGGTCCGGCTAGCTGCCACCCGGTGATCTGGCCCGTGGTGCCGCCTTGAGCCTTCGCTATCTGCCGATCGGGCTCGCCGACTTGCGCCAGTCCACCGTTGGAACCATCGCTTCTGGCCTGACCCGGTGGGCGAAGCGCTTGGTGATCTCGAAGAGCGACTCGATCAAGGTGTCAGACAGCAGGTGCGGTTCCAGACCAAGCTCGACCATTCCTGAATGCACCACGTTGTAGTGATGGCCCTCAAGCTCGACCCGCGGATTGGGCAGGTGCTCGATGGTCACCTTGTCCGGGCTGACCCTGGCGATGGTCTGCGCCATGGCGGCGATGGACATCGACTGGGTCATCTGGTTGAAGACCCGGAACTCGCCCCGTTCCGCCGGGTTCTCACAGGCCAGCTGGAGGCAGCGCACGGTGTCCCTGATCTCGATGATGCCGCGGGTCTGGCTGCCGTTGCCATAGACCGTCAGCGGCAGCCCGAGCACGGACTGAATAACGAACCTGTTCAGCACGGTGCCGAACACGGCGTCATAGTCGTACCTGGTGGCCAGCCGGTCGTCGATGGCTGTCTCCGGTGTCTGCTGGCCGTAGACGACGCCCTGGTTGAGATCGGTAGCCCTGATGCCCCAGATCCGGCAGGCGAACTCGATGTTGTGACTGTCGTGCACCTTGGACAGGTGGTAGTACGAGCCTGGCCGCTTGGGGTAGAGCACCCGGTCCTTGCGACCCTTGTGCTCGATCTCGATCCAGCCTTCCTCGATATCGATGTTCGGCGTACCGTACTCGCCCATGGTGCCGAGCTTGACCAGGTGGATGTCGGGGTTGATCTCCGCGATCGCGTAAAGCACGTTCAGGGTGCCCACGACGTTGTTGACCTGGGTGTAGACGGCGTGCTTGCGGTCCACCATCGAATACGGCGCGGCCCGCTGCTCGGCGAAGTGCACGATCGCAGCTGGCTCGAACTCGCGCACAACGTGGTAAGTGAAGTCGGCATCGGTCAGGTCGCCGACATAGCAGGCGATATCCCTGCCGGTCAGCTCGTGCCAGGTCCTGATCCGGGTCTGCAGCGTCTCGAGCGGGACCAGACTGTCCACGCCCATCTCGAAGTCGTAGCCCCGCCGCGCGAAGTTGTCGACGACGGCGACCTCATGCCCGACCTCGGAGAAGTGAAGCGCGGTCGGCCAGCCGAGGTAGCCGTCGCCGCCCAATACCAAGATCTTCATGATCTTGCTCCTGCCCTGTCCTTCGCCGGCCGCGGCGCCGTGCCCGCATCGCCGGCCTGCCGGCTGGTCTCCAGCACCGGGCGCGAGGCGCTAGCCTGTGCCCCGGAACCGCGCTGCGGCAGGCGATGCAGAGTCCGGTCCTCCGATGTGGGGGCGTTCTCATCATCGCTGTGCCCGGTTCCCGTACTGTATACGTGTCTGGATGACCAGCATGTCTCCGCTACTCAAGGACAGCAATGCCTCAACTCCTGGACAAGCTCGTGGCCAAGTTGCCGGCCGTGATTGCCGACCGGCTGCGGACGAGGCTCGGCAGGCAGTTCAGCAGATTCGCTGCGGTGGCGGTGGCGTCGCTCGCCGTCAGCGAGCTGATGCTGAGCATCGCGTACCTGGCCGGCGCGACCCCAGGGGTGTCTGGTCTGATCGGCTGGCTGGCCGGCGCGGCAGTGAGCTACATCCTGAGCCGCTGGGCCTGGGAGCGCCGGGGCAGGCCAAACCTGCTCAAGGAGACCCTGCCGTTCTGGGCCATCTCGATCGGCACCGCGGCGGTGCTCTCGACGGCCACCCACTTCGCCGGTCACTTCGCCAAGACCCAGCACATGCCGAAGACCGAAGCCCTGCTGGTGGTGGCCTCCGCCTACCTGGCAGCCAACGTCGTAACCTTCATGACCAGGTTCCTGATCTTCCACTACGTGCTGTTCGCCGAGCGCGGCGACGCTAAGGCCAGCGGGCGCGTCGACGCCGAGTCACTGGAACTCGCGGTCACGGTCGTGCCGATGACCAGGGAGCAGGACGAGAAGCCCTGAGTCCGCTACGCCGCTGCCGCCAGCTCACCGGCCCTTGCGGCGCCGTTCGCGCCACCAGGTACTGACCACGACCTTGGCGAACTGCAGGCCGTAGAAGGCATTGTTACCCTTCTTGCTCTTGCCGACCTTGCGGCGATGGATCGTGGCGGGTCGCTCGGCTACCCGGTATCCGTGCGTTATCACCCCGATCAGCAGCTCAGCCGCCTGATACTGGGGCTGCCGCAACAGCACGGCCCCGGTCACCTCGGCCCGCATCGCGCGCAGGCCGAACGATGGGTCGGTGATCCGCTGACCGGTCAGCACGCTGATGGTCAGCGCGAACACCCGGACGCCCAGCCGGCGAACCGGGTCTCTGGACTCCTCGCTGCCCTTGGTGCGCGATCCGGAGACGAAATCAGCCGCACCCGCCAGGATCGGTGCCAGCAGGTCGGCGATCTCGGCCGGGTTGTACTGGCCGTCCGCATCGGTGGTCACTATGTACTTGGCGCCACCCGCACGGGCAATCCGGTAGCCCAGCCGCAGGGCAGCTCCCTGACCGCGGTTGACCGGCACGTCACAGACGATCGCGCCAGCGGCGTCGGCTTCCTTGACCGTGCCGTCGGCGGAGCCGTCCGAGACGACGATCTTGGCGACTTCAAGGCCCGAGATGGTCTGCGGCAGCGCCTCGATGACCGAGCCGATCGCTGCTTGCTCGTTGTAGGCGGCGATCACGATAGCCAGCGGTGGCAGAGCCGTTGCCCGTGCACCGTACTGGCTGGTGAGCGCATTGATCGCGACGGTGTCAACAGCATCGTCGTCGATGAACTCGCGGCCGGTGGTCTCGTTGCCCATCTGACGGGATGTCACTTGGCTGTCTCCGGAAACTCTGGCCACGCGGTGGCGATGCCTGCCTCGAGATCGTGCCCTGGCTGGTAACCGAGAGCACGCTCGGCGCAGATGCTGATGATGACCGCACGCATCTCGCCGGGCTGTGACGTGATGTGAAGTACCCGGGCACGACTTGCATCGGCCATCAACGCTCCATTCCCCCAAACTGCTCGTCACATACTTTGTACGTGGTTTGTCGCGAATCTGGAATTCTGGATTCTTCCACACCGGCACCTGAGCCGCCGCGGTTCTCCCGTGGCCGCGGGTCAGGGCGCAGACCAGCCGGTCGGCGGTCGGCAGCCGGCGGTCCGAATGGCTGCTAGCGCACCACGTCCACCCGCACTGACGCCCGCCAGTGTATCGGTCGGCTCTGATTCGATCCTCCGCAATGCGCTCACCAGGGGAGGTCGGCGGATGCCGCCGTCCGCGGCCGACGGCTGTGCCATGCTGAGAGGCCGGCGAAGAGTAGCCGTGCGGACGCGCTGCGCGGTTGCCGGTGGGCGCGTCCCGGCGGTCGGCTGTTCAGGTTCCGGGTTACGGACGCCTGCGTGCGCCCGGCTGGCGAGCTGCGAACGGCCGGCGGGCCGGGTCGGAACAGGATCGGAACGACGGGGGAGCGCAGATGGTGACCTGGCCGGACCGGCCGGACGCCCAGGACGCCGCAGGCGTGGAGGACGAGGCCTACCGGCTGCTGCGGTCGCGGGTCAACCTCGCCAGGCTGCCGCGATTCAGCCGCGAGGTGACCGAGGGGATCATCTGCGCTAGCGCCGACCTCGGTTATGCCTCCGATCTCGTCTGCGCGGAGGATGCGCTGATCGCGGCGGTGGCTGCGCTGGCCGACGGCGCGCCTGTGATCGCCGATGTGCCGATGGTCGCCGCCGGGCTGGTTGGCTGGCCGGTGATCTGCAAGGCTGACGAGCCACTCACCAGGCGGCTGGCCAGGACAGTCGGCATCGGTATGGCAGCGGCGGCGGTGCGGCTCGCCTACGGGGAAGCCGGGTCCGGAGCGCTGTGGGTAGTCGGCAATGAACCTGCGGCGATTTACGAGATTCTCGCTCGCGGCACGCAGCCGGCCTTCGTGATCGGGTTGCCTGCCGCACTCGTCGGCGCGGTGGAGGCCAAGAAGGCGCTCAGAGGCAGCGGTGTGCCCGCGTTGACCAACGTGTCAGCCAAGGGCGGGCCGGTCGCCGCGGTCGCCGCGTGTCTAGCCTTGCTGCGACTGGCGCAGGCCCCGACGTCCGGGCCGTCAGGCTGGGGCACGCGCGAGCCCGCTGCTGCCGTGCTGCAGGATGTCAGGACGCCCAGAACGTCCACGAGGCGGTGAGTCGCTGCTCCGCCCGGGCATGACGCGCGGGCGGGCGGCGACCGCGCCGCAAGGCCGGCGATCCAGACAATCCCTGCGGATTGCCTCGACTCCCGTTTTGGTCATTGCCGGCGGTACTCTGCCTTCGCGGCGCACAATTACGCCAGGGCCGTGTCGTGCGCGGCAGCTACCCGCAGCGGACGTGACCTGGCGTCAGTGGGGTATTGACCTGTGGGGGAAGCTGCGTCGACCGGCAGCTCGCCGGTCGGGGAAACGGAAGGCATGAAAGAAGGACAGGGAGTGGCTGCTACGTCGGTGCCGTGGGGCGCCGCCGGTGAGGCTGCGCCTGTTCCCGCGCCGGAGCAGGGCAGCACTGGCGCAGTTCCGACGGCCGACCGGGCCGGGCGCGCGGGCGGCGCCGGGCGTGCGAGCGGCGGCGCCCAGCCGAGCGGCGGCGCCCAGGCGAGCGGTGCCGGGCATGCTCGCGGGGCCGGGCGTGTTAGCGGTGCCGTCGAGCCAGCCGCCGGCGCCGGCGAACTCGCCGAGGCGCACGTCCGGGTCGATGCTCGCAAGCTGGAGACAGCCCTGCTCGAGTTGCGCAAGCCGATCGTGCACGTGCCGTTGCTGCTTGACGGCCCGGGCGTCGAGGAAGCCAGGGCGGAGCGGCAGCAGCTCATCAGTCAGATCGACGACTATCTGCTGCCGCGGCTCCGCCAGTCTGGCGCACCAATCCTGATAGCGATGGTCGGCTCGACCGGCGCGGGCAAATCGACGCTGCTGAACAGCATTGCCGAGGCGGAGGTCAGCGCAACCGGCATCCGCCGGCCGACTACCAACAGCCCGGTTCTGGCCTGCCATCCGGGCGACGTCGGGTGGTTCGCCGAGAATGTCTTCCTGCCCACGTTGCCACGCGTCAGGAAGCAGGGCCTGGCCATGCCCGGCCGTGACGGGCTGCTTGTGCTCGCGACCAGCGAGGGTATGCCGCAGGGCGTCGCGCTGCTTGACACGCCGGACATCGACTCCGTCGTGGCAGCGCACCGGCAGTTCGCGCGGCAGTTCCTGGACGCCTCCGACCTCTGGCTTTTCGTGACCACGGCCCGGAGGTACGCCGACGCGGTGGTCTGGGAGCTGCTGAAGGATGCCCGCGAACGCGGCGCTTCGCTCGGCATCGTCTTGTCCCGCGTGCCGCCAGCGGCGCGGCAGCAGCTCGCGGCGCATTTCGAAGCGATGCTCGACGCGAACGGCCTCGGTGACGTGCCGCGGTTCTCGATCCCCGAGACGACGGTCACCGACGCGCGGCTGCCCGCGGAGGTGTCCAAGCCGGTCCGGCTCTGGCTGCAGGACACGGCACGCCGCGACGAGCGACGGGTTGCGATCTTGACCCAGACGATGTCGGGAGTTCTTGACACGTTCAAGACCAGGGTGCCCGCACTGGCCGCGCAGGTCGAGATGCAACTGGCGCTCCGGGCCGAATTGCGGTCCGCCGCGGACGCCGCCTACCTGGCCGGGCTCGCTGAGCTCGACGAGGCGACCAGGAGCGGTTCGCTGCTCCGCGGCGAGGTACTGGCCCGCTGGCAGGACTTCGCCGGGACCGGCGACCTGCTTCGCACACTTGAGGTGCGAAAGGGCCGCAAGTCCGCCCAGCGGGCCAAGCGGCAAGCCGTTCCGGCCAGGGCCCAGGCGCTGAAGGCGGCGCTGCGATCCAGCCTTGAGGCGCTCGTTATCTCGGTAGCTGCCCGCGCGGCCGAGGACGCGATCGAGCGGTGGCAGGCCAGCCCGGCAGGAGCAGCCCTGCTGGCACAGGCGCTGCAGGCCGAGACGGCACGGGCGGCGGCGCAGGCATCGTACCCGTCGCTGCAGCAATGGGAGGGCGACCTGCAGTGGGGCTTTCCCGGCGGACGGGCCGGACTCGCCGTCAGCTCGCCTGACGGCGGAGTCGAGGACCTCGCCCGCTCATCGCCGGAGCTGCCGGACAAGGCTGCCAGGGCGGTGGCAGCGTGGCAGGACCACCTGCTGCATCTCGTCCAAACCGAGAATGTCACGAAGCGGTCGATCGCGCGCGTTGCGTCCTTCGACGCCGAGTCGCTCGCGCTGGTGCTCACCATCGGCGTACTCGGCTACGGCGCCGGTGACGTGATCGTCAACGAGGGTGCCAGCGCCGTGCCGCAGCGGCTGCTGACCTCGCTGTTCGGAGCCGGGCTGATGCGTGAAATCGGCGGGCAGGCGCGCCAGGATCTGCATTCCAGGATCGGCCTGCTGTTCTCGGAGGAGGCGCTTCGGTTCACGGCTCTGATCGATGCTGTCGAGGCTCCCGACGAAACCGCACCCACTGACCTGTATCAGGCCAGTTTCTCCGTGGAGTCCGCGCGATGAGCGCGCGACGGCGGGCCGCGGCCGGAGCAGGCGCCTCGGCCGGTCGGCGGTCGCCAGTCGGCCCGCCAGCTGGTCCGCCCGTGGACTCGCCGGTCGACCTGCCTCCCGGCCCGTCCGTAGGCCCGCCGGTCGGCCTGCCTCCCGGCCCGCGTCCTGGCCCGCCCGCCAGTCCGGGGCCGGCCACCTGGCCGGCCGCGGCGCCCGCCGATCTGCCGCTCCCCGGCAGCGCGCGAGCAGGTCAGCCGCCAGCCGATGCCGGGCCTGCCGGTCAGCAAGCACCAGGTTTGTCCGCGCGACTGATGGCACTCGCCAGGATGATCCAGGTCGGTGCCGCTCGTAGCGGCCGGGACGGGTTCAGCAAGAAACTGCTCTCCGACTCCGAGGATGTACTCGCCCGCGCGGGTGAGCGGATGCGGCTGTCGCCCAGTCACACGGTCGTGGTGCTGGCCGGAGGCACGGGCAGCGGTAAGTCCGCGCTCTTCAACCGGCTGGCGGGCGCTGATTTCTCGACCGTCGGCGTCACCCGGCCGGTGACCAGAGACGCGCACGCCTGCATCTGGGGCGACGCGATCCCAGGGGCGCTGCTTGAATGGCTTGGGGTTCCGGCCAGGAACCGGTACTCCCGCGCCAGCGCGCTCGACACGGGCGAGGAGGACCTGGCCGGGTTGGTGCTGCTCGACCTGCCGGACCACGACTCGGTCGTGAGCCACGCCACCGGCCTGGTCGATCACCTAGTCAACCTCGCGGACGTGATGATCTGGGTGCTTGACCCGCAGAAATACGCCGACGCTGCGGTGCACCGCCGGTTCCTGGTCCCGCTGGCCGGCCATTCGGACGTGCTAGCCGTGGTGCTGAACCATTCGGATCTGCTTGCCGCATCGCAGATCGACGATTGCGTCAGTGATCTGCGCCGGTTGCTTGACTCGGAGGACCTGCACGAGGTGCCGATCCTGGTTACCTCCGCCGTTACCGGTGCGGGTCTTGAGGAGCTGCGCAAGCTGCTCATCGAGGGCGTCGCGGCGCGGCGGGCCGCCGCGGCGCGGATCTCGGCCGACGTCGATCGCGTCGTGGCGCGGTTCGCGCCGTACACGGGCGACGTCGATGCGGTCGCCGGAGGCGTGCCCGCCGCCAGCGCGGACCACCTGGTCGAGCAGTTCTCGGTGGCCGCCGGAGTGTCAGCCGTTGGCGATGCGCTGGGCAGTGCCAGGGAACTGCGGGCCGCCGACTTCGTCGGCTGGCCGATCGCCTGGCTGGTCCAGCGGCTAACCGGCCGCGACCCGCTACGCAAGATGCGGCTTGGCAGGCTCTGGAACGAGCTCAGGTCGGTAACAGCCGGGCCGTCTGGCGCCCAGCAGGCCGAGATTGACAATGCGCTGACCGAGCTTGGCGATCAGCTGGCCGGGCCGCTGCCCAAGCCGTGGAACCGGACAGTCCGCGCGGCCGTGCGCTCCGGTGCCGATCGGATTCCGGCCGCGGTCGGCTCGGCGATCGGAGAGTCGCTTCCGGACGAAGACAGTGTCTCGTGGTGGTGGCGGCTGGCCGGGGTGTGGCAGGGCCTGCTGCTTGGCGCGTTCGCCGTCTGCCTGGCCTGGATGGTCGCAATCGTGGTCCTCGGTGCCTTCCATCCGATGACTGCTCCGCCCGCGCTATTCAGCGACCTGTCGCTGCTGCCATGGCTGGGCGCCATCGCCGTGGCGACGCTGCTGCTCGGCGCGCTCACGTCGTCGGCCTGCATGTCGTGGGTAAGGAAGACGGCGGAGCGGGAGAGCACCACGGTCACCGCCGACATGCGGCATCGGATCGCGAGCCTGGCCAGCGAAGCGGTGATCGTGTCGGCCGAGCAGGAACTGTCCGAACTCGACCGGTTCCGTGAGGAATTTCGGGTGGCGTCGCGGCGCACCAGCCCGACACCGGCAAGTTAGCCGCAGCGGCACGGCCCCAGCTGGGCCGGCCCATGATGGCACACCGGTGCTGATCAGGTGAATGTCATCCACAGGCACTGTCGCCGCGGGCAGGCGTTGTCCACAGTCCCGGCCTGGTGACATGCGGTGACCCGCTTACTGCCCTGATCTTAGGTGCAGCTACCAGGCGGCATGCGCCGCCAGGCGCGGCAGTCCCTGCGCGAAAGGCGCGCAGCTACCGCGCAGCTCGGGAGGATCGCGATGTTGAATGACGCACACATCAGCCTGACCGGCTACGTCGCTACCCAGCCGGTCACCAAGGAAGTCCGGTCAGGTGCTACGAATCTCACCATGCGGGTCGCCTGGACCCCGCGCCGACAGGACCGGACTACCGGCGAGTGGGTCGACGGGAACACCTCGTATGTGACGGTGATCTGCTGGCGCAAGCTGGCCAGCAACGTGGCCACGTGCGTGCGCAAGGGCGACCCGGTGATCGTCAAGGGCCGGCTGTCGGTGCGCAGCTACGACAGTAAGGAAGGCATGCCGAGGATCGCGGTGGAAGTGGAGGCATACTCGGTCGGACACGACCTGTCACGAGGGGTCGCCCAGTTCCAGCGGGTCCGGCCGCAAACCGGCCTGACCGCGTCCGAGTTCGCGGCGTCCCTGCTGACGTCAGGTCAGGCCGACGGTGCCATTCTGGGATCCAGTCTGGCTGGCGCCGCGGCCGACGCGCTGGCTGGGATCGCGGCGAACGGGATCCCGGCCGCTGGCGAGCCGAACGACGACATGTTCGACGAGGCGGCGATCGGCGACCTCGCGGCCGACGAGGACCGGGCTGCGGTGCCGTTCTGAGGACGGCGTGCGGGCGGTCTGAGACGGCGTGCTGCGCGGCGTGCCAGGTCGCCTCGTCACGGCTCCGGGCAGGTCGGCGCGTCTGGCACCGGCCGGTCCCTGAGGCTGGTGTCGGCGACCTGGCCCGCCGTGGCCCGCTGGTGACTCCCTTTGTGCCAACCGTGGCCAGGCTGCCCCTACCCTTAAGGACATGCCCGAGTTCATCTATCAGATGCACGCTGTCCGCAAGGCGCACGGCGACAAGGTCATCCTCGACAGCGTGACGCTCGCGTTCCTGCCTGGCGCGAAGATCGGCGTGGTCGGTCCGAACGGCACCGGCAAGTCCACATTGCTGCGGATGATGGCAGGCGCGGAGCAGCCGTCCAACGGCGAGGCCAGGCTGATGCCGGGGTTCACGGTCGGGCTGCTCGATCAGGAGCCACAGCTGGACGAATCCAAGACCGTGCTCGGGAACGTGGAAGAGGGTGTGGCTGAGACCAAGGCCCTGCTTGACAGCTACAACGAGATCGCCGAGCGGATGGCGACCGACTACTCCGACGACCTGCTTGAGGAGATGGGCAGGCTGCAGGAGCAGCTGGACCATCGCAACGCTTGGGACCTGGAGAGCCAGCTAGAGCAGGCGATGGACGCGCTGCGCTGCCCGCCGCCAGACGCGGACGTGAGCATACTGTCCGGTGGCGAGAAGCGCCGGGTCGCACTGTGCCGGCTGCTGCTCGCCCAGCCCGACCTGCTGCTGCTCGACGAGCCCACGAACCACCTCGATGCCGAGAGCGTGCTCTGGCTGGAGCAGCACCTGGAAAAGTACCCGGGCACTGTCGTCGCCGTTACGCACGACCGGTATTTCCTTGAGCACGTGGCGGGCTGGATCCTGGAGCTCGACCGCGGCCGGGCCTATCCGTACGAGGGCAACTACTCCACCTACCTGGAGACCAAGGCGGCCCGGTTGAAGATCGAGGGCCAGAAGGACGTCAAGCGGCGCAAGCGGCTTGAGGAAGAGCTCGAGTGGGTCCGGTCCAGCCCGCGCGCTCGCCAGGCCAAGAGCAGAGCCAGGCTCCAGCGGTACGAGGAGATGGCGACCGAGGCCGACCAGAACCGCAAGCTTGACTTCGAGGAGATCCAGATCCCGCCCGGCCCGCGGCTCGGCGGCGTGGTCGTCGAGGTGGCCGATCTCAGCAAGGGCTTCGACGACCGGATGTTGATCGAGGATCTCAGCTTCACCCTGCCGCCCAACGGCATCGTCGGCGTGATCGGCCCAAACGGCGTCGGCAAGACCACCTTGTTCAAGATGATCATCGGCGAGGAGCGGCCGGACGGCGGATCGATCAAGGTCGGGGAGACCGTGCAGATCGCCTACGTCGACCAGGCGCGAGGCCGGATCGACCCGGACAAGAACGTCTGGGAAGTGATCTCGGACGGCGAGACCTTCATCAAGGCGGGCAAGTCCGAGATCCCGAGCCGGGCCTACGTCGCGGCGTTCGGCTTCAAGGGCGCCGACCAGCAGAAGCCGGCCGGGATCCTGTCCGGCGGCGAGCGGAACCGGATCAACCTGGCGCTCACCCTGAAGCAGGGCGGCAACTTGCTGCTGCTTGACGAGCCCACCAACGACCTGGATGTGGAGACGCTCTCGTCGCTAGAGAACGCGCTGCTCGAATTCCCCGGCTGCGCGGTGATCACCAGCCACGACCGGTGGTTCCTTGACCGGATCGCGACGCACATCCTGGCCTGGGAGGGCGGGTCGAGCTGGTTCTGGTTCGAGGGGAACTTCGAGGCCTACGAGAAGAACAAGATCGAGCGCCTTGGCGCCGAGGCTGCCCGGCCGCACCGGGTCACCTACCGCAAGCTGACCCGCGGCTGACCTCGGCCGGAATCGGGAGATCACCGCGATGGCCGTGGAAGCGACTACTGCCGTGCCCGCCGCCGGTCCGGCCGCTGCGCGCGGCGGCGTGCTGCCTGACCGGGCCCGGGTGGTCGTGGTCGGTGGCGGGATCATCGGCACCTCGGTGGCCTATCACCTGGCGCACGCCGGGCTCAGGGACGTGCTGCTGCTTGAGCGGGACCGGCTCACTTCCGGTACCACCTGGCACGCCGCTGGGCTGATCGCGACCTTCGGCTCCACCTCGCAGACCTCGACCGAGCTGCGCCAGTACACCCGTGACCTGTACTCGCGGCTCGAGTCCGAGACCGGCCTAGCCACCGGACTGAAGCAGTGCGGGCTGATCGAGCTCGCGATCGAGCCAGGCCGCCTTGAGGAGTATCGGCGGGTGTCGGTGTTCAACCGGCACTGCGGCGTGGATGTGCACGAGATCTCGCCCAGCGAGGTCGCTGAGCTGTTCCCGCTGGCCAGGACCGACGACGTGCTGGCCGGCTTCTACATCCCTGACGACGGCCGGGTCAACCCGGTCGACGTGACGATGTCGCTGGCCAAGGGCGCCCGGATGCAGGGGGTCACCATCATCGAAGGTGTCCCGGTGACCGGATTCCTGCGCGATCGCGGTGCCGTGACCGGGGTGCGCACCGCGCGCGGCGACGTCGAGGCCGAGTACGTGGTGAACTGCGCCGGGATGTGGGCCCGCCAGCTCGGCGAGCTCGCTGGCGTCTGCATCCCGCTCCAGGCGGCCGAGCATTACTACCTGCTCACCGAGCCGATCGAGGGCGTGGACGGCGACTGGCCGGTGCTGGAGGACCCGGCTTCCTTCGGCTACTACCGCGAGGAGGGCGGCGGCCTGATGCTCGGTATGTTCGAGCCGGTCTGCGCCCCGTGGCGGGTCGACGGCGTCCCCGAGAACTTCTCGTTCGGAGAACTGCCTCCGGACTGGGACCGGATGGCTCCGTACCTGGAGACCACGATGTCCCGCATCCCGGTCGCAGCAAAGGTCGGGATCAGGAAGTTCTTCTGCGGACCGGAGAGCTTCACCCCTGACCTGCTGCCGATCGTCGGCGAGGCGCCAGAGCTGAAGAACTACTTTGTGGCCGCCGGACTGAACTCGATCGGCATCCTGACCGGCGGCGGCATCGGCCGGACCATCGCGCAGTGGATTGTCGGCGGCAGCCCGGACATCGACATCACCGCGATCAACATCGACCGGCTGCACCCCTACCAGGCCAACCCCGAATACCGGGCAACCCGCACGGTCGAATCGCTCGGCCTGGTCTATTCCTGCCACTACCCGAACCGGCCAACCCGAACGGCGCGCGGTGCCCGGCGATCGCCGATCCACCACCGGCTGGTGGCGGAGCGGGCCTGTTTCAGGGACGTGAGCGGCTGGGAGGGCGCGGACTGGTACGCACCTGCCGGGGTCGAGCCGGAGACCGGTGAGCTGTCCTGGGGCCGGCCGCACTGGTTCGGATACTGGGAGTCCGAGCACCACGCCACCCGCAACGGCGTGATCGCGATGGACATGTCGTTCATGGCGAAATTCCTGGTCCAGGGCCGCGACGCGGGCCGCGAACTGGAGCGGATCTCGGCCAACCAGGTGGCCGCGGAGAACGGGAAGATCACCTATACCCAGTGGCTCAACGGGCGCGGCACGCTGGAAGCTGACCTGACAGTCACCAAGCTCGACGACGAGCAGTTCTGGGTGGTCGCCTCTGACACGGCCCACCGGCACGCGGAGACCTGGATGCGGCGCCACTTCGGCGACGCACATGCCTTTGTCACCGACGTGACATCCGGCTACGCCCAGATCAACATCCAGGGACCGCAGTCGCGCGAGCTGATGACGGCGGTGACCCACGCGGACATGTCCAACGAGGCCTTTCCGTTCCGGACCGCCCGCCACATCGACATCGGGTTCGCCCGCGTGCTGTGCATCAGGATCACCTACCTCGGTGAGCGCGGCTACGAGCTGCACATCCCGGCTGAACAGGCGGTGCATGTGTACGACCGGCTGATCCAGGCAGGCCAGCCGCTCGGCCTGCGGCACGCTGGCCTGAAGGCACTGGCCAGCTTGCGGATGGAGAAGGGCTACCGCGACTACGGGCATGACATCGACAACACCGACACCGTGCTTGAGGCGGGCCTAGGCTTCGCGGTGGCCATGGACAAGCCCGGCGGATTCATCGGCCGGGACGCGGTACTGGCGCAGAAGGCCAGGGGTCCGCTGACCCGCAGGCTGATCCAGGTGCTGCTGACCGATCCCGAGCCGCTGATGTTCCACGCCGAGGTGATCAGCCGGAGTGGGCGGCCAGCCGGGTACGTCCGTTCTGCTTCTTATGGGTTCACCCTCGGCGGCGCGGTCGGCCTGGCCATGATCGATGCGGACCAGCCGATTGACCAGAAGTACCTGGACTCCGGTGACTGGACGGTGCAGATCGGCGACGCGGTCTATCCGGCGGTGACGTCACTGCGGCCGCTGTACGACCCGGCGAGCAAGCGCGTCCAGATGTAGCATCGCTGCGGGCCGGACACCCGCGCCGCTAAAGGAGGAACCGATGGCCGTGCTCGCTGAGTTCGAGGCGCTCGTCCCGCTTGACCACGGCCTGGCCGTGCTCGCGGTGACCGGGCCGGACGGGCACATCCGGCCGTCCGTGACGAATGCCGGGGTCATCGATCATCCGGTCACCTGCGCTCGGGTGGTCGGGATCGTGGCCCGCGGCCAGGCACGGAAGTTGGATCACCTGCGGGCCCGGCCGCGCGCCAGTGCCGTGCTGCGGGCCGGCTGGCAGTGGGCGGCGGTCGAAGGGCCGGTCGAGCTGGCCGGGCCCGATGATCCGATGGATGGCGTCGATCCCGAGCGGCTGCGCCTGCTGCTGCGCGAGATCTTCACGGCCGCTGGCGGCACGCATGAGGACTTCGAAGAATACGACCGGGCGATGGCGCAGGAGCGCCGCGTGGCGGTGCTGATCACGCCCGAGCGCGTCTTCACCAACGGCTAGCCCAGGTGTCCGTGATCACGCGGTAATTTCAGTCGGCCCGGCCGAAAGAACCGCGTGATCATGCCGAGCAGCCTCGGTAGCGGTCAGGTGGGGCTCAGGCCCAGGTCCGGCCGGCCTTCGTCTGGTACACCGCTGACGGGCCGGCTGTCCGGCTGGTTGACCAGGCTGTGCGCGGCCATCACCAGATAGCTCCACAGCTGCTCGTCGTGCGCCGGATCGAGGGCAAGCTCATCCAGGGCGGTCCGCATATGCCTGAGCCACGCGTCCCGCTCAGCCTCGCCGATGGCGAAATGCGCGTGCCGCATCCGCAGCCGGGGATGGCCGCGCCGCTCGTTGTACGTGGTCGGCCCGCCCCAGTACTGGATCAGGAACAGCTTCAGGTGCTCCTGCGCCGGGCCAAGGTCCCGGCTCGGGTAGACGGCCCGCAGCACCGGATCGGCCTCGACCTCGGCGTAGAACCTGCGGACCAGGCGGCTGAACGCCTGCTCGCCGCCGACGGCGTGATAGAAGCTCGGTTCCGCCTCGGCGGGATCACGCACTGTGCTCTCCATAACACTGAGTTCTCCATAACGGGGTCCAGGGTATGTTCTGTCGCGGTCTGATCGCTCGGCGGGCGGTCAGGTCGCCGGCTGTTCACCAGATGCTCAGCAGCCAGAACGCCACGCTGCAGTACTTTTGTGTTGGCGGTCAGGCCGACCGCCGGTCACACTGGTCACGGGTGCCCCGACAGCCAGACGGGTTGCCCAGCCTTGGAGGTGGCGGTGCGCAGGGTATTGCTGCTCAACATCACGTATGAGCCGCTTACTACCGTGGGCCTGCACCGAGCAGTTGGTCTCGTTTTGGCGGAGAAGGCCGATATTTTGCATAACGAAGCCTCCGGGCTAGTGCTGCACTCCTCCTCGATCAAGCTGGCGGCACCTTCGGTGATCAGGTTGCGCCGGTACGTCCGGGTGCCGCATCGCAACCGCGTCCCGCTGACCAGGGCAGCACTGATGCGCCGCGACGGCTACCTGTGCGCTTACTGCGGAGCTGCTGCCGACACGATCGACCATGTGGTGCCGCGCAGCAGGGGCGGCGTGCATGCCTGGGAGAACTGCGTCGCTTCGTGCACGAGGTGCAATCACCGCAAGGCCGACCGGCTGATCGGGGAACTCGGCTGGACGCTGCGCTGGGATCCGCTCGCGCCGCGCGGCACGCACTGGCGCCTGATCGGCGCTGCCCGCGATGGCGACCCGCAATGGGCCGCCTATCTCGCGACTTCCGCGGCCTGACCAGGGGACTGGCCTGCCGGGCGCCATCGCTGAGAGCGTCAGGCGGGTTCGGCGCGGAGCCCGCCCTGGACGTCCGCCGCTGTCACGCCGAAGTCACGGAATTCCCGCTGGCTGAGCGCGCTGAGAACGGAGACGGCAAGGACGATGCCAGCTACCGGGAAGAACGGGGCTGGTCCGAGGTGCCGCACCAGGACGCCGGACACAGCTACCGAGGCGGGGAAACTGCCCATGCTGGCGAGCATCACCAGGCTCATCACCCGGCCGAGCAGGTGGCCCGGCGCCCATTGCTGAATCAGCGTGATGACCACGATGTTGCCGAAGCCATTGCAGATCGCGACCAGCAAAATCGCCGCGCACGCACCGGCTAGGCCGCCCAGGAATGGCACCAGGCAGATCGCCGCACCCTCGATCAGGAACGCACCGCACGCGATAAATACCTGACGGCGCAGTCCGCTGGCACGGGAGGCAGCGAGGGTGCCGATCACCGCGCCAGCCCCGAAGCAGGCGATCAGCGCGCCATAGCCGGCCGCGCCGAACCTTTCGTGAGCCAGGGCTGGCAGCGCGACCTCGAAGGTTCCGCCGGAAGCGAGGTTCGCGGCCACGCAGACCGCCACGATGGTCTGGAGCAGCCGCGACCGGCGGAGCAGCGCCCAGACGCTCGGCGCGGCTTGCTCGGCTGCTCGCGCTGTTTGCGCTGCTGGCACTGGTCCGGCCGCTGCCGCAGCGACGGCTGGCTCTGTTCCGGCAGGGTCTGCTCCGGCTGGGTCTGGGCCGGCTGGGTCTGGGCCGGCTGGGTCTGGGCCGGCTGGCACTGTGCCAGCTGGGTCTGCCACGCCCGGTGCTGATCCGGCAGCACGCTCCTCGGCCATGCTCCGTTCGCCCGGTTCACCCGGGTCGGCCGTCGGAGCCGGTCGGCGGCGAGTGCTGATCAGGGCCAGCGCAGCGGCTGAGGTGGCGAAGGATGCCGCGTCGACGGTGAACGCGGGAACCGGCCCGGCGGTGCTGGCCAGGAGTCCGCCGAGAACCGGGCCTGCTAAGGAGCCGGTCTGCACCATCGCGGTGGACAAGGCATTCCCCGCCTGCAACTGGTCCGATTCCAGGATGGCCGGCATGATCGTATACGAAGCGGGCAGGAAGACGCCCTCGCCGGCCCCGAGCAGGGCGGCGATTGGACCGAGCATCGCCAGCGAGTCCGTTCGGCGGGCAGCAAGAACCGCGAGTGCGGTGACGAGCACGCACCGCGCGATGTCGGCGGCGAGCATGACGGTCCGCGGGCCGACCTTGTCGGCGAGGATGCCGCCTACCGGGATGAGCACCGTGCGGGGGACCCCGTAGCAGGCGAGAACGGTGCCGAGCAGGACCGGCCCGCCATGCGTCGAGAGGATCAGCCACGGTAGCGCGACCGCGTAGCAGAAGTCGCCGATCGTCGAGGTCAGCTGCCCAGAGCTGAGCAGACGGAAGTCGGCGTTCGCCAGTGGCCCTGGCCGCAATCCGGCTGATCGGCGCCGCGGGCTCCGCTGGCCACCCGATCCACCGCTCATGCCTCGCTGCTCGGATCGAACCACGGAACCAGGTCGAACGTCGCATTGACTCGTCGCGCGCCGGGCGTTCTGCTGGTCCGATCGAGCCTGCGGTACGCCGCGAGCACGTCCTGCAGTTGGGATCGGACGGCTGCCAGTTCTTCGGCAGTGACATGCAAGACGTCTTGCCTGCTGCCGGACGCGGCGCGCCAGGCGGGATCAAACTCGGTCTCGTGGTCGAGGTACTCCGTCCTGATGTCATCGAATCGTGCCTGGAAGCTCTCGGTAAGGAGTCGCCCGGCTGCCCGGGCCGCACTTGGCTGACCTGGCTCGTCGCCGTAGGAGATGGACGTGATACGCGCTCGCCAGGGTCGCTGTCGGCCGTCAGCGGCGCTGGCCGGGTCCTCCTCGACGAAGCCCTGCCTGGCCAGCGCTCGCAAGTGGTAGCTGCAAGCAGACGGTGACAGGCCAGCCACCTCGGCGCATTCGGTAGCCGTCGCCGGACCGTCAAGCGCTAGGTACTGCAGGATCGCGATCCTGGCTGGATGTGCAAGCGCGCGCAGCTGCCGTGGGTCGGTGAGCCGAAGCGACGCTTCCGGGCTGCCCGGTTCCGGTCGGGACCCAAGCTCGCGCTGAGCATCACGCTCATCCGTGAAGGACATATTTCGAAACTATAGTTTCGAAGGATCTACTTCACAAGAGGGGATCAACCGGTGGCCTTACGGAGCCGGGCGAACTCAGCCGCGAGAGCAGCCGCGTTCCAGTGCGCATTGAGGCCGCTGGGGTTGGGCAGCACCCAGATGCGGGTACTTCCCAGTCCTTTCTCCTGCGGACCCACTGACGCTCGGGCGTCGCCTACGGCCGTTCGGTAGGCGGTCACTCCAGCGATGGCCAGCCATCGCGGCCGAAGCCGGGCGACCTTCCCGGCGAGGGCGCGCCAACCGTCGCGAAGCTCCGCGGGATCGAGTTCGTCCGCTCGCGCGGTAGCGCGAGCCACGATGTTGGTGATGCCCAGCCGGAGATCGAGGAGCTGGTATTGCTCATCGGGGCGGAGCAGGCGGTCGGTAAAGCCAGAGTGGTGCAGGGCAGGCCAGAACCGGTTGCCCGGACGGGCGAAGTGGTTCCCGGTCGCAGCCGAGTACAGGCCGGGGTTGATGCCCGAGAACAACACACGTAGCTGATCAGCGACCACGTCGGGGACGGTGCGGTCCCGCGCCGCCGCAAGGTCGTCGGCCGTGGGGCGCCTGCCTTGGGTGCTGGCGGTCATCAGTAACCTCCGGCCATCGGGTCCGATCAGCGCGGATGAGATCGCAGCTACTGGTGGAGACCCGCTCGGGGCTGGTCACGGCACGATCGCTGCAGACCGAACGATGCTACGGCCACCGGGTGGGGCGCGGCATTCCGCCGCGAGCCGAACGATGTTACGGTCGCCGTGCACGTTCGGCCAGGTTCAGGGATGGGCAATGCAGCGCGACATCTTCGCCAGCGACCACGAGGCGTTCAGGGATATGGTGCGCTCCTTCATCGGGAAGGAGGTCGCCCCTCACCACGAGCAATGGGAACGCGACGGCGTGGTCTCCCGTGATGTGTGGCTGGCAGCGGGCCGGGCCGGGCTGCTCGGCATCGATATGGACGAGAAGTACGGCGGTGGCGGTAACCCCGACTACCTGTACTACCTGATCCTGAACGAGGAGATGACCAGGGCCGGGGCGCACGGTCCCGGCTTCTCAGTGCACAACGACATCAACGGCCAGTACTTTCGCCGCCTGCTGACACCAGAGCAGGCCGAGCGGTGGATGCCCGGTTACTGCAGTGGCGAGCTGATTACGGCGATAGCGATGAGCGAGCCGGGTGCGGGCAGCGACCTGCAGGGCATCAGGACCACCGCGGTTCCCGACGGCGACGGCTATGTGCTCAACGGGCAGAAGACGTTCATCTCCAACGGGCAGCTGGCCGACCTGGTGATCGTCGTGGCGCGGACCGATCCGGATGTCGGCCACCTGGGGATCAGCTTGCTGGCCGTGGAACGCGGCATGCCCGGATTCGAGCGCGGCCGCAATCTCGACAAGATCGGCATGCATGCGCAGGACACGTCGGAGCTGTTCTTCAGCGACGTGCGGGTCCCGGCCGCGAATCTGCTCGGCGAAGAAGGCGGCGGGTTCGTCGCGCTCATGCAGAACCTGCCCAGGGAGCGGATCGCGATCGGCACCGCAGCGCTGGCCGGCGCCGAGCAGGTGTTCCATGACACGCTTGAGTACTGCAAGCAGCGGCAGGCGTTCGGCCGCCCGATCGGGAAGTTCCAGCACAACCGCTTCGTCCTGGCCGAGATGGCGACTGAGCTGGCTGTCGCTCGGGCTTTCACCGACCGCGCGGTTGTCGAGCACAATGCGCGTCGGCTGTCGAACGAGGACGCTTCGATGGTCAAGTGGTGGGATACCGAGCTCTGCAACCGGGTCGTCGACCGGTGCGTGCAGCTGCATGGCGGCTACGGCTATATGCGCGAGTACCCCGTCGCACGGGCATTCGCAGACGGCCGGGCGCAGACGATCGTCGGCGGGACTACCGAGATCATGAAGGAGATCATCGGCCGCGGCCTAGGAGTCTGAGTGCGGCCGACCGCATTGCGTTACATCAGCTCGACGTAGGCCGCCCGCCACGGCGGGCTCTGGTCTGCACCGAGACTTGTCCAGTACTCGGTCGCGCTAGCGACTTGTCCGCCCTGGACCGTCCAGAACGACGCCACCCGGAACACACCCAGGCTGTCGTGCGGTACCTCCACCTCGGAGACAACCTGGTCGCCCGCCGCCACGATCCTGAGCACCCGAATCGTCCAGCCCTCCGGGTACTCGCGGTTCACGGCGACGAAGTTGCCGCTGCCGACGATGCATTCCCGGCTGACCGGCCACTCGACGACGGCATCCTGCGCAATCAGATCGGCGAGGCCCGCCCAGTCCCGCGCCTGGATCCTATTCCACAGCGTTTCGATCACCTTCGCTGGCTCCATGGGCACAGATTGCCAGAGGCCTCTGACAATCTGTGCCCAGCGACGGGGGCGGCCGATGTGCTCAGGTGCCGGCCAGAAGCTGATCGGGAGGGTCGGGGCGGAGGGCCTGGGCCGAAGCTGGCCAGGACGACAACGAGACAGTTGCGCTGAGGTCCGGTCCGGGCTGGCGGGCTTTGCGGCGCTCGCGGTCAGCGCAGCACGAGCCTGCGGGCGTCGTCACTATCTGGCGCGCGCGGCGGGATCTCATGCCGGGTTCCGCCGGTTCCGCCGGTTCCGCCGGTTCCGATGTTTCTTGCCTGGCCACGCTTAACGATGGCGGCCACGGCCACGATCGTGAACGAGAAGGCGATCGCCATTCCGACCAGGACCGCCAGAGCCACCAGCGTGTCGTTCAGAAGCTGCACGTCGACCATCTGAGGTTCCCTTCCATGATCTTGTTTACAACGTTTACTACAACGACGATAGAACACTGTAGTAAACGTTGTCAACTCGTCCTAGCCGTGTTAACGCTCGGAGCGGATCAGCTGGGCCGGTCCTTCGACCATGCCATTGACGGACGCTTTTGGTCAGGTCGTCGCGGTTCGCGACGGGCGGATTGGGGGAGTGCGGCTGTGCTCGCATTCCGGACTTGCCTTGACCTGGGCTGTTGGAGGACGATGCGTGGAATGCCCGTGGCGAAGGACTGGTGTATGGGTATGGCTTCTAGCGGCCGGTTTGCGGCCAGCTCATCGCCGTCACCTGCGGCCGGAACGGCGTGCGCGTCGGTCCGCGGCGGCCGGCCGCCGCGGCTGGCCTGGCCGTGACAGGCGGGTCGCAGCCGCTGGCTGTGGTGCTGGCACTGGCCGGCAGTGGGTGTTACGCCGTCGCCGTGGTGACCCAGCAGAAGGTCGCCGCGCGGGTGCGGTCGGAACGGGCCTTTGACCCGTCGGTGCTGACCCGACTGGTCCGCAGGCCTGCCTGGCTGGCTGGGCTGGTAATGGTGATCGCAGGGTTCTCGCTGCAGGCAGCGGCGCTTGGCCTAGGTCGGCTGGTGCTGGTCGAGCCGGTCTTTGCCAGCGGCCTGCTGTTTGCCCTGGCGCTGTCTGCCTGGCGGGACCGGCGCCAGCTACGCGCCGTTGAATGGGCGGCCGCGCTGGCGGCGGTCGCGGGGCTTGCCGTCTTCCTTGGGGCGGGACAGCCTGCTGGCGGGCAGCGCACCGCGAGTGCGGCGGCGCTCGGGCTGACCGCGGCGGCGGTGGCCGGGCTGGTGGTGTTGTGTACGCTGCTGGCCGGCCGGTTCCCGGCGTCGTACCGGGCCCTGGCGCTCGGCATGGTCGGTGGCACAGCCGCCGGAGCAAACGATGGACTGACGAAATCGGTCGCGGTGCTGGCTGGCCGTCACGGGCTGGGGCTCCTCGCCGACCCGCGGCTCTACCTCCTGGTCGTGGTCGGCCTGCTGACCTATACGATCCAGCAGAACGGTTACCGAGCCGGTCAGCTCACCGCCTTCCTCCCCGCATTCGCGGTCGTCGAGGCGGTCAGCGGGTCGCTGCTTGGCCTAGTCATCTACCACGAGCGGCTGAGCGCCAGGCCAGCTCAGATCGCAGTGGAAGTAGTCGCCTGCGTCGCAGCGTCCTGGGGCATTGCCTGGCTCGCCAAGCCAGCCATGGCCAGCGCCGCCCAGCCCGCCGTCGTCGTCCCTGTCGGCCCGGTCGGCCCGGTGGCCGCTACCAGCGCCGAAGACACGCCGTAATCGGGCATGCCAGCCAGAGCAGCCGCGCTTGTCGCGGCATCTGGCCGGGCTTTGGGCTCGCGGGGAGGTCGGCCTGTCGCTGGCGACTGGCCGGGATTGTGACTCGCGAGCCTGTCGCCCAATCGCCGGGTGGCTATGCTCGCCGGTCGACTGCTTCCAGCGCTTTGTGCACTGCCTCGCGCGCAGAAGCAGCGGACACGAACGTCGTCATGAGCCCGCGCAGCGGTTCGCGGACCTCCCAGCCTCTGATCACGATCGTTGGCTTTCCGGTCCGCAGCGCCAGGGCTATCTCGCTCATGGTGCCCCAGCTGCCGCCGATGGCGATAACGGCGTCGCACACTCCGACGACAAGACCGTTGCGCAGCTCCCCGATCCCGGTCGGCAGCACGATTGATAGGTAGCGATTTCCGGCTGCGCGATCGCGACCGGGCAGCAGACCGACGGTCAGGCCTCCCGAGCCGGACGCTCCCTGGCACGCAGCTGCCATGACACCGCCAAGCCCGCCGCACACCAGGATCGCGCCACGTTCCGCCAGCAGACCGCCGACCTCTGCGGCGATGTCCGTTTCTTCGGTGGTGGCATCGTCGCCCGGACCAACGACGGCCACGTATATCGCATCACGTGACGGGCTGCCGGGCGTGGACGAGGCCATAACGGCTACCCCCTATCCGCTGGGCTGAAAGCATCCTGCCACGTTGCCGTGCAAGCAACCGGACAAGCGTGCGGCCTCGGGTTCATCGGTGGCGGCCGCGCGGTGGTTGAGCATCTGGTGCGCACCGGCTAGCGTGCGATCATGTCCACCGGCTGGCCAGCGGCCTCGTACGAGCAGTGGCGCGCAACCTGCGACACACTGCACGCGCATACCCAGGTGCTCGGCAAGCTAGCGGCCAGGCTCGCTCCGCCCGAGCCGCAGTTGCAGCATACGGCGCTGCGCCTGACCGCGCGGGGCTGGGAGACGGCACCGCTGCCGGCGCCGGACGGCTCGGGGGTCCTGGTTGTCGTACTCGATCTGCGAAACCACGAGGCGGTCGTCGAGCACAGCAGCGGACAGAGTGAACGGGTTGCGCTCACCCCGGACCGGCCGGTCGCTGAGGTGACGCGTGCGGTGCTGGCGGTGGTGCGCAGCATCGGCGGCCCGGTGCAGTTCCACCCGACGCCGCAGGAAGTTTCGTGGACCGTGCCGCTGGACCAGGATTACGAGCACGCGCACTATGACCGCGACCAGGTGGCAGCCTACTTCGCCGCTGCGACCCGGGCGGCGTCGGTGCTGGCGGCGTTCCGCGCGCCCTACCGCGGGCGCAAGTCGCCGGTCAATGCGTGGTGGGGATCCTTCGACCTGGCAGTGAACCTGTTCTCAGGCTGGCCGGCCGAGCCGCCGTCTGATGACTTCATCATGCGCAATTCGATGGACGCGCAGGAGGTCGCGGTCGGCTGGTGGCCAGGGGATGCACGCCACCCGGCGGCAGCGTTCTACGCGTACGCGCACCCGGCGGCAGCTGGCTTCGGGCAGGCCGACCTCTCCTTGCCAGGTGCATACTGGGACGCTGCCCTGGGGGAATATCTGCTTCCCTGGGACGCTGTGCGCTCATCCCCGGATCCGCATGCGGCGGCATTGGAGTTCGCCCGCTCGGCGTTTCGCCATGCCTGCCTGGTGTGCGAATGGGATCCGAAGCTCGCCGCCACCGCCGACGGGACACCGCCGCCCGTCGCCTGAAGTCCGGTTAGGTCCTGCCCATGAGAACGCGGCCAAGGTCCCCCGCACGCCGCATCGCCCCCGTTGCCGCCTGCGCCGCAAGCCGTGAAAATCCGAGCAGCAGCGGGTAGGGGTGCTCGGCCGCGAGACGGCTGAGTGCCGCTTGCATCTGTCCGGTGATGTCGTCATAGCATGCCGCGACCATCTTCGGGTCGTCGGCGGCGCCTGGGCCGTAACCCGTCCAGTCGAGCGGAGGCAGGAACTCGACGGTGAGCTGGGCCGGCATCGGCGGCGGCGGCGACAGGATGGACGTGACGCCGAAGGGCAGGCCAGCGAGTAGGGGAAAGACGTTGATCCGCAGTTTGCGCAGGCCGACGGCGCGGGCGAGACGTTCACCACGGGTCAGCACTACGACAGCGTGCTGTCCGCCGTGGGCGACAACCGGCACTACAGGTACCCCGCAGCGAAGGGCGAGCCGCACGAAGCCCTTCCTACCGCCGAAAACAACCTCGTTGCGTTGGGTCCACGGGCGGCAGGCCTCAAGGTCCCCTCCCGGGTAAACCAGGACGCACGCTCCGCGCCTCAGTGCGGACTCGGCTTCACCAGTGCTGGCTGGGACTGCGCCGAGCCGGCGCAGGAAGGGTCCGATGCCTGGCACGGCGAACAGGAGGTCATAGGCGAGCAGGTAGGTCGGCGTGCCGATGCCACGGCGTGACATCAGTGCCTGCCCGCAGATCCACGCCTCGGGCACGTAGAACAGGCCCGAATGATTACCAACCACCAGCACGGGGCCGCTCGCTGGCAGCCGGTCGAGCCCTCGCACCTCTGGAGTGAAATAGCTCGTGTAGCGGGCGATGGTCGGCAGCTGCCTGCGGATGAACTCAGGATCGCGCTGCAGCGTGCTGTCGGCGCGCGCCGCCGCGATCCGCTGCACAAGCGGCGTGAGCACCCAGGCCGACAAGTCACGGTCAGCCTTCGGGCCTGCGGGCTCAGGCGTCGGGCCTGCGGGCTCAGGCGTCGGGCCTGCGGGCTCAGGCGCAACGTGGCCAGGCATACTTTCCTCCTAATTCTTACGCTGCCCGCATGCGCGTCGGCCAGGAAGGGCCGTTGGTCAGCAAGTGCCAGGATCTAGGTCAGGGATCGCCGCCGAGCCCTCAGCGACTTGCTGGTAACGGCGGAGATTGCTGGACGCGGCGGCACAGGCTGATCAGCAGTCAGCCCCAGTCAGTAGTCGGTCGCGTCAAGTGCTGGCGGGATATGGTCGTCGTCGATGGCGTACGCAAGCTGGGCTGCGACATCGATCACGCCGTCCACGGCGCGGGCCATCTTGACCGCGAGTCCGACCATGCTCTTGTGCTCAACCTCGCCGCTCATGGTCACCGCGCCGTCGGCGACAGTTACCTTGACCCGGCCAGGATCGGTGCCGAGGTAGTGGCTGATCACATCGCGGACGATCTCGTCCCTGATCTCGTCGTCTGATCGCAGGTAGACCTTCAGCAGATCACGAGGCGTGACAATACCCGCCAGCCGGCCATCGGCGTCGGTGACCACGAGATGCCTGACGTGATGGCGGTCGAGTTCCCTCGCCGCTTCGACAATGCTGGCATCTTGCCCGATGGTCACCGGGGGTGAAGTCATCAGCTCCCTGGCGGTCAGGCCGGCGGCCCGCGCTCTGCGTTCGCGATATCGCCATCGCGGTAGTCGTCTTGCGCTCGGGTCGTCCTGGTATTCCTCCTTGCGGAGCAAGTCGACCTCTGAGACGACACCAGCCACCCGGCCGTCGGCATCAAGCACCGGGAGCGCGCTGACGCCACGCCGGGCCAGAGTGCTGACCAGTTGAGTGAAGGGCGTGTCCACGGTAACCGTGGCCACGTCGGCCGTCATCACCGCGCGGACAGCACGGTGAACCATCGCAGCCTCCTCAATCTGCCCGCATAATACCCGCGGCACTGGCCGGGCTATCGGCGAGCACCGGGCGACATGCGGGTCAAGGTTGTCAGGGTAGGCAACCTCTCGCGGTAGCAACAGGGCCGGATAACGCAGACCCGGCGCCGATGGGTCACCAGCGGACTATAGGGTCGAAGATTGGCCAGGTCAGACATCATCACGCTATCGAGTAGAGCGAAGGGATGAGTTATGGACGTCGAGAGGGCCTTTGAAGTCGCGCTTGACCATTACCGCAAAGGGAATAGCTTGCTTAGCTTCGACGAGGCGGTGCCCATCGAGGAGCAGGTTCTGCATCTTTCCAGGGCGAACGCGCATTTCGGGGCAGGCAACCTGGCATTGGCGCTGGCCCGTGCTCAGGAAGGGCAACTGGGGGAAGGGCAGACCGACCGGTCCGGCGGCGGGTCCTAGCCGCGAGCATCAGCATGCGGCCTAGCAGCCAGTGCGGCAACATTGGCCTGCCTAGCCGCCGCTAACCCCGATCGGTTAGCGCCAGTCGTCGATTACGTAGCTCTCGGAGACGTTGTAACCAGCCGCGTTGGGCCGGTGCATCGCTACTCCCTGCATGGCGGCCCGGAACCCCCGTTCAACCAGCGCGCTCCAGGCTCGATCCCGGCCAGCGTTAGCGCCGACCGCGAGCACCGAGGCTCCGCGGTCCGCGGCCAGATGCTGACATGCGTCCACGAGCAGCGAGAAGTTGTCGGCCGCCTTGGGGCCGGGCCGCACGCCGCCGAACTTCACGTAGCAGTTTCCCCCGCCTGCTTCGGTGCCGGGTCCGACGTGGCAGACGGCCACGCCTTGCAGGCCAACGGTGTCATCGAGCAGCACGGTATCTCCCAGCCCCTGGGCAAGTACTGCCTCGATCTCGCGGCTGACGTCCAGACCCGCATAGATCGAGTCGGTGAGCTCGCGGATCGACGTCATGATCCCTGGTCGTTCGGGCGCGGCGATTTCCGAGACTCTCGAATACCTCGGTACCGCTTTGATCGGCTCCACAGGCCTGGACATGATCGCGGTGAGAAAACGAGGCCAGAACCCGAACTTCTGGTACAGGCCGACGTGCTTGGCGCTCGAGGCGAACGTGAACAAGCCCGCGTTGCGGGTTCCCCAGGTGTCGAAGAGCTCGACGGTTGGCTCCAGCAGGCGCTGCGCGATCCCACGATCCCAGTGGGCTGGGTCGATCGTGAGGGGGCCGAAGAAGCCGACGGTGCCCCAGTTGGTGACGAAGTTCGAGCCGGCCAGCTGCCCGTCGATTTCGGCCGCGAACGCCGCATTCGGGTCGGCGAGCCAGCGTGTGCGCACGCAGTCAGCGTCCCCGAAGAAGTGCTCCGGATCAGGCGCACCCAGGAAGGTGCCGAACGCCACCCGGAAGATGCGGTCAGCCGCCGCGAGATCGGCCTCGCCCAGTGAACGGATGACAATGTCGCTCATCGCTTCCCCCCTGGAGCCGCTGGCCTGCTGCGCTGAGGCACATTAGACCATCCTCGCGGCGTACCGGCAGGCCGACCTGAGCCGGCGAGATGCCAGTGACGCGACCGTCTTCGTCGCTGCCTACCCGACTAGCCCGGTCCAGGCGGCAACGGGCACGGTGAATAACGCCGGAGGTAACGTCGATGCTCGGCTGTTGCGACACTGCCCCGGCCGAAGACCTCACCTGCCGCCGCCGCTCGACAGGCACTTCAGGAGTCCAGCTGCGAACCACTGCAGCTGCGACTGCTGGTGAGGCCGTAGCCCGTCGGCAGTCAGGCCTGCGCCAGCGCGGCGCGGCGGGCGAAGAGCTCCTCCGCGGCCGCCTGGGCCCGCTGGCGGACCGTGTCGGCATTCACCGAGAGCACTCGTCCCCGGTCGACCAGCAGCCGGCCGTCGACCCACACCTGATCGACGTCGTGCCCGCTGGCGGCGAATACCAGGTGCGCCACCACGTTCGCATCCGCCCCGTGCAGCAGTGGGGTCAGATGCGGTGCTCGGAGTTCGACGGTCACCAGGTCCGCCTGCTTGCCCGGTTCCAGCGAACCGGTGACGTCAGCCAATCCCAGGACCCGTGCTCCTTGCAGGGTGGCCATCGCGAGCACGTCCCACGGATCGCCCGTGGTGGGGTCGCCGGTGGTGAGCTTCTCCAGCAGCGCGGCGAACTTCATCTCTTCGATCAGGTCCAGGTTGTTGTTCTCCTTCTCGCCGTCGGTGCCGAGCCCCACCGGCACTCCGGCCGCCCGCAGGACACCCACCGGTGCCGCCCCCGAGGACAGCTTCATGTTCGAGCAGGGGCAGTGCACCACCGAAGTCCCTGAATCGGCGAGCAGATCGATCTCACGGTCATCCAGCCAGACGCAGTGCGCGATCACGGTTCGCGGGCCAAGGGCACCGAGGGCGGCCAGTCGCTGCACCGGCCGGCAGCCGTAGCGCCGCAGCGATTCCTCAACCTCCCACGACATCTCCGAGGAGTGGGTGTGCAGGCCGGTATCGAACTCGGCGGCCAGCGCAGCGGCAGCGGTGACCGTCTCCGGCTTGCAGTAGAACAGATGCTCCAGCCCCACCCAGGCCCGGACCCGGCTGCTGGCACCAGAAGCGCATGTCGTCAGCAGGCGGCGGGTGGAGTCCATCGATTCGAAGTAGTCGTACCCGTCCTCATCGGCCAGATACGGCACGAGGGTCGCCCTGATCCCGACCGCTTCGGCGGCCCGGGCGGAGCCTTCGAGGTAGCGCCACATGTCCATGACCGAGGTCGTACCGAACCGCAGCCCCTCCGTGTAGGCGAGCAGCGACGCCGCCTCGGCGATTTGCGGGGTCAGCGCCCGGTGCGCCGGGTCGACGTAGGACCGCAGCCAGTCGAACAGCGTCTTGCCCTCGGCCGTGCCGCGGAGCAGGCCCGAGTGCAGATGCGCGTTGTGCAGGCCAGGCAGAACCGCATGCCCGGTCGCGTCCACGACATCCGCGCCCTGCGCCAGGGCGTCTACCTGGTCGACCGGTCCTACCGCGGCGATACGGCCGCCTTCGACCAGGACCGAGCCCGGGTCGTGCACCACCCGGGATCCGGTCATGGGGAGCACGATCCCGTTCCGCAGCACGAACCGTTCCGCCATGACGCCTCCGCCGTGCCGATATGCCAATGTGCCGCCCTGCTGATCTGCCGCCGTGCCGATGTGCCGATGTGCCGGCGTGCCGACAGTCAATCCGCTGGCCGATCGGCTGACAAGGGTGCGGGCGGACTCTCGCGCGTCGTGACCGCGGCTGCGATGATCGCAGAGACGGGGTCGCCACCGGCGGTGCCGGTGGCCGCCGCGACCTCGCTGGTCCTCAAGGAGGCCACGATGGTGGAACATTTCGTCTGGATGACGACACGCCAGATCAAGCCAGGCACGCTGGCCGACTTCGAGACGGCCTGGCGGCCGGAACCGCACCCGGAGGGCATGCTTCGCGCCTACGTGTACTGGTCCGAGGATGAACGGGAGATCGTTGGAGTTTCGTTCTGGGACTCCAGGGACTCATGCGAAACCTGGCGGGCCTCCGAGGCAGCGGCGCGTCGGCACGAGGCGATGCAGCCCTATGTGCTCGAGGAAAAGGAAGCCTTCTACCGCGGCCGCGAGCTCATCGTGCCAGCTCGTTAGGCGCGACGGGAGGGCTGACGTCGGTAGCGTCCGAGTTCCGCCGGGCGTAAGGGGCCGCGATTCGCGTCATCCATGGGCGGCGGTGACGTAGCTGCCGTGGCGCCCCGCCGGCCGACGGTGATGACTGCGGCGATGATCAGCAGCGGCGGCGATGAACTCCAGGTCGGACGGCCAGGTCCCGTACGCCTGCACGCCTAGGCCCATCATCCAACGCAGACCTGCTCATCTTGTCGGTCCCGGTCAGGCCAGACCGTCCGCAGCGAGCCGCCGCGTTGCGACGGCGGCGTTGGCCCGGAGGCGATCAGCCTCGGCCGCGAGGCGCTGTGCGCCAGCGTCGGTAAGCCGGTAGTAGCGGCGCAGCCGCGCATCCACGATCTCCTCCCGGTCGGCCTCGACCAGATGCTCGGCGACCAGGCGGTCCAGTGCGGCATACAGCGTTCCGGCGCGCAGCCGCACCCGGCCGCCGGAGATCTGCCCGATGTCGGTCATGATCCCGTAGCCGTGCTGTGGGCCAGCCGCCAGCGCGGTGAGTATCAGGAATGTCGGCTCCTGCATGGCGCGACGGCTCATACCAGAGGTATATACCGTTCAACAGTATATAGCAAGATCTCGGCCCGAGATCGCTGCGTCACGCGGCGGGCAGAGCAGCCGGCGGAAGGACAGGTGCGGCAGCGTGCGAGCGGCGCAAGGGATCGGCTGGGGGAGTACCGCAGTCCTGACCCGCCCCTGGGCCACCGACGATTCCGAGGCAGGTCCCTACGCCATGCTGGTCATCCTGCACCGTCGGCAGCTAGTAGCGGCGCCGATGGATGGCGTCGGGCCGCCCAGTATTTGACTGGGATTACGCAATCCCCCGGCGCTAGTGTGGCGGCATGCGGCCAGACCAGGCACCGGCCGGCTCACCGTGGCGCGTCACCGCGGGTGAGCAGGCTCCGGACACGGTTGACCGACTGCTTCGCGCGCTGCCCGGATGGTTCGGCATTGAGTCGTCGATCATCGACTACGTCGAGGCGGCTCGTGCGCTTCCTACCTATCTGGCCTGGCCAGGTTCAGGTTCCGGGTCCGCAGCGGCACATCTGCCGGTGGGCGTGCTGCTGGCCGCCAGGCACTTCCCGGCTGCCGCGGAGATCCACCTGATGGCAGTCGACCCGTCGATGCACCGCCGTGGCGTTGGCCGTGCTCTGGTCCAGGCGCTGGAAGCCAATCTGGTTGCCGACCAGGTCAGCCTGCTCCAGGTGAAGACGCTCGGCGCCATCCGGACCCGGGCTACCGCGAGACCCGGAGGTTCTATCGACGGATGTGCTTCCAGCCGCTGGAAGAGATCTACGACCTATGGCCGGAAAATCCGTGCCTGATCATGATCAAGATCCTTAAGCTGCCGGTCGAGCCTTGACGCCGTGCAGGGTTCTGGTCAGCCGGTTGGATGGTCAGCCGGTTGGCCGGCCAGCCGGTCGCGGCTCGGCCGGCGGGAGATGACAGCAAGCTCGCCACCGTCGGTCATCAGGACCTCGACTCCGGCGCCGAAGTGGGTGCTCAGCAGGTCGTCACGGAGGACAGCGGCGGGTTCGCCGCTGGCTGCTACCCGGCCGTTTGCCAGCAGCACCAGCCGGTCAGCGAACTGACCGGCCAGCGTGAGGTCGTGGATGGCTGAGAGCACCGTCAGCGAGTGCTCCAGGCGCAATTCGTCGACTAGCTCAAGCGCGTCGACCCGGCGGCCGAGATCGAGTGCGCTGGTTGGTTCGTCGAGCAACAGGATCGGCGCCTCCTGGGCCAGGGCACGGGCCAGAACGAGCCGTTGCGCCTCACCTCCAGACATGGTGCGCAGCGGCCGTCCGGCCATGTGCGACAGAGCCATCCGGTCCAGCAGGTTCGCGCAGATCCGCCGGTCGGCCTCGGATTCCACCTGGAAGTAGCCGATATGCGGGGTCCGGCCGAGCAGCACGTAGTCGCCTCCGGTCATCTCCGGCGGCAGTTGGGGCTGCTGCGGAACGTAGGCGATCAGCCGGGCCAGCTGGCGATGGGTTAGGCCACCGGATGTCCGGCCACCGAGCCAGACGGTTCCCTTCGAGCGCACCATTCCGGCCAGCGCCCGCAGCAAGGTCGTCTTTCCCGCGCCGTTCGGCCCGATCAGGCCGACCCATTCGCCGGCCGCCACGCTGAGGCTGACCGAGTCAAGCGCCACGGCGGTGCCGAAGGTCACCCTCAGATCGGCTGTGCTGATCACGCGACATCGCCGCTGGTGCGCCGCGACCGAAGTACGAACAGGAAGAACGGGGCGCCGACGGCCGCGGTGATCACTCCGATCGGCACCTCGGCCGGGGCCTGAACGGTCCTGGCGGCAATGTCGGCGAGCACCAGGAATGCCGCGCCGCCGATCATGGAGACCGGCAGGACCACCCGGTAGCTCGGACCGGCTGTCAGCCGGATCGCATGCGGGACGATGATGCCGACGAAGCCGATCAGTCCGCTCACGGCGACCGCGGCCGCGGCACCGAGAGTCGCCGCGATCACTACGATCAGCCGGAGCCTGGCGACATTCACGCCAAGGCTGCCGGCCTCGGTCTCGCCGACTCTGAGCACGTCAAGCAGCCGTCGGTGGGCCAGCAACGCCACGGCCGAGACCAGCACGTAAGGGATGATCAGCTGCACCTGGCTCCAGTCGGCCCCGGACAGCCCGCCCAGGATCCAGCCGTAGATCGACTGCAACGACTGCGCGTGCGACTGCTGTAGATACGTCTGCCCAGCGGTCAGCAGTGCGGCGACCGCGACCCCGGCGAGCAGGATGGAGGCCGTACCGGCGGTGGTCCTTGGGCCGGCGCCTGACTGGCCTCGTTCCCGCGCCGCCCAGCTCCTGCGCCAAGTGAGTAGGTGAGCGCGACGGCACCAGTCGCGCCAATGAACGCGGCCGGCGGTAGCAGGGCCGGGCTGGCCCCGCTGATGATCACGATGGTCGCTCCGAGCCCGGCGCCGGCCGCGACCCCGAGCAGATAGGGGTCGGCCAGCGGGTTTCGGAAGACACCCTGGTAGGCGGCCCCGCCCCCCGCCAGCATCGCGCCGACGAGGGCGCCGAGCACCACTCGCGGCAGCCGGATCTGCCAGATGATGGCGGCGTCGATGGCCGACACCGAAACTACCGGATGCCACGGCAGGTGGATCAGCACAGCGTCGGCAACCGCGCCGAGCGGCACCTGGGCCGGACCGATCGCTACCCCCGCGATAACCGCGATGACCAGCAAGGCGGTCGCGACGATGATCGCCCTGCCGACCCGGGCCCGGCTGATCGCGCCAGGCCGCGACTGCGGCCCTGACGTCGGAACCGAACGACCGGACTCGGCTGCCCGGTCGGCAGCCGCCGGGCCAGCCGGTGCCGCCGGAAGATCCGAAGCTGGTGCAAATTCAGGCTCCGCGGCCTCGGCGCCCGGGCCGGGCGCTGGCGGGCCTGGCCCGTCGGCACCCGGCGGACGGCCGGGAACTACTGCTTTCACTGACCGCCTTCCAGGGCGGTCAGCACCGTGCGGAGCAAGTTGGTGATCCGTGGTCCCCAGCGGGACGCGATGTCGTCGTTGAGCACGATGACGTGCTTGGACTTGACCGCCGCGAGTCCGGCCCAGCCTGGCCGGGCCGCGACGGTGACGGCATTCTGATGGCAGCACACGGTGTCCGCCAAGATGACGTAGTCCGGGTTAGCTTGCACGATGAATTCGGCCGAGAGCTGCGGGTAACCGCCGGACGCCGCCGCGCCCTTGGCTGCGTCCGCGATGCTCTTCATGCCAAGCAGGCCGAGCAGCGTGCCGATGAACGTGGATGACGTGACCGAGTAGTAGGTCTGGTCAAGCTCGTAGTAATAAGTCAGCGGCTTGGCGTGGTGCGGCACCGAGGCCACGATCTGGCTGACCTGGCTGCGCATGCTGGCGACCTCCTGCCTGGCCTGCTGAACATGACCGGTGGCCGCGCCGAGCTGATCGAACTCGGAATAGACGCCACTCAGGCTGATCGGAGCCGGCAGAGCCAGGACCGGGATGGAGAAGGCGGCTAGGCGCTTGGTCAGCGCGGTGGCGTCGAACGATGCGACCACCAGATCTGGTTTCTCGGCGACAATCGCCTCGACATTGGGACTGAACCCAGACAGCTTGGTCTTCGGTGCTTGGGCCGGATAGTCGGAGTCAGCGTCAACGGCCTTGACCTGGCGGCCGGCGCCGATGGCGTACAGCATTTCGGTGGCGGTCGGGGACAGCGAGACGATCGCGTTGGGCAGCTGACTGACATGCACTGTTCCGTTAGCCGCCGTAATGGTGACCGGGAAAGCGCCGCTGGCGGCGGTGCCGGCCGGGCGGCTGGCACCATTCGACGTCTGGCTGGCGGCTGTGCTCGCGCAGCCGGCCGCGGCCGCGGTGATAACCGCGGCCAGCGCGATGACCGGCAGTCGGCGGGAGAGAACCCGCATGATCATTCATCCTCCGTCTGGTCGTGGAGGACGAAGTGCGTCCGTTGCGACACCCGGAGGGATCGGAACGAACCGCCCTTCCTCCGAGGACAGGTCGTCGACACTGGCCAGGCGTCCGGGCTAGTCCTCCTGGCGGAGGCATCACCGTTGCGGGACAGCGCCGGATTCGCACCGGCTTCGCTGGGCTCAGCGACATCCCGGGGCTGACCCGAGACACCGGAAGCCTACTGCACGCAGGCTCGCTGTGGCGTGAGCCGCGCACTCCCGTGCACCGCAATCCGCGGCAGGCACCAGCCGGAGCCAGATGTGGGCCGACGCCCAGGAAACGCCCGGCTCCTAAGGGCGCGGACCTCTTGCCTAAATATCACCCGGACAGGGCCAGAATCAGCAAGACCATGGCCGTGCAGATCTCGATCATGGCGCCGAAGACATCGCCGGTCATCCCGCCAAGCCGCCTCCGGGCGACCGCATGAAGTGCGGCGGCGCAGAGCAGTCCGGCCAGCACCGCCGCCAGGCCGCGGACGGCGAGGGCAAGGCCGCCCAAAGCTGCCCCGGCCGCGGTGACCGCCGCGAGCAGCGCCGTCAGGACCGCCGCCCTGCCTCGTGCCGTCGTGGCACCGGCGATCAGGGCACCGAACCCCTCGGCTCGCGCAGCAGGCGAGCCAGCCGCCAGGATCACCACGACCCGGCTGGTGACCACGGCCACCACAAGAGCCACCGTGGCCGGCACTCCTGGTGCCAGCGTGGCGAGGGCCGTGACCTGCAGCAACACGACGAACAGCAGCGCAGCCACACCGAGCGGGCCGACATCGGAGCGGCGCATGATGTCCAGCGCTTCCTGGCGAGGGCGGCGGCTGCCGAGCCCGTCGACCGTGTCGGCGAGCCCGTCGAGATGCAGTCCGCCAGTGAGCAGCGCAAGCACCGCGACCGCCAGCGTCGCGGCCAGCAGCCTGCGTGGCGCGGAGTGGCCGCCGACCTCGACGGCGAACAGCACCGCTGCCGCCACCGCTGCGAGCAAGCAGCCAAGAGCCGGCAGCCACAGAATCGCCCGGGCGGCGGTGTCCTTGCGGATTTCGGCGGGACCAGCCACCGGAACCACCGTGAACAGGCTCAGTGCCGCCCGCCAAGCCGGAGCCGGCGGTGCTGTCATCGCAGCCGCCTCGCGATGCCGGCAGTGCAGAGCCAGACCTCGTGGCACTCGGCGGCGATCCGAGCATTGAGCACGCCAAGCTCGTCCCTGAACCGCTGCCCGGACAAGGTCGCGGGCACGACCCCAGATCCGACCTCGTTGCTGACCGCCACCACGTAGCGCCGCGTTGCCTGCCACGCCGCTATTAGCCCGTCCAGACGCGCCGCCAGCTTGAGGTCCGCACCGGGGTCGCCGGTCCACAGACCGCAGTCCTCCATGACCCGGGCCAGCCAGGTGGACAGGCAGTCGATCAGCACCGGTGCGCAAGCCTGCGGTGCGGCCAGTGCCCGATCCACGTCGAGCGTCTCCGCCGTCCGCCAGTGTGCTGGGCGGCGCCTGCGGTGGTCGCGAATGCGCGCGTCCCACTCGGGGTCGCCGGCGCCCGGAGCCGGGCCAGTGGCGATGTAGTCGACTGGTCCGTGGTCGGCCAGCATCGCTTCGGCGTTCACCGACTTCCCCGACCGCGCACCGCCGAGAACCAGGATGCGCCTCGGCCGGCCGCTGCGCCGGCCGGTAGCCGTCCAGGCACGGACGCGGTGGCGACCACGGCTTCGTCTGCCCCGACGCACCAGATCCGCTGCCGCTCGGCGTCCGCGGCGACTGCGGCGTCGACCTGCGCCTGGTTCGTGCAGCCCAGCGCCAGCCAGGCCCCGTCCAGATCGGTGGCGAGGTAACCGCGCCGGCGAACCGCGATGAGCCCGCGGGAAGCCAGGTCGGCCAGCGCCGGGCTCAGCTCGGGGGCGATCACCAGGACCTCGGCACCTGCCACCCGCAGTCCGGCCACCCGCTGCGCGGCGGCGGACCCCCCGCCTACCACGACGGCGAGCCGGTTCTGCATCCGCAAGCTCACCGGGTAGGTCATCCCCTCCGGCTGGCCGGCCCTGCCTTCGTCCACTGGGTCACGCCTTCGCGCTGGAGACGCCCGCGCCGTCGAACGTCGCGACCTCCCGCAGCACCCGGACCGCTGACTGCACGATCGGCAGCGCAAGCGCGGCCCCCGAACCTTCGCCGAGGCGCAGCTCGAGATCCAGCAGCGGCCGCAGCCGCAGCGTGCTCAGCGCGCGCCGGGCGCCTGGTTCGGTGGAGAGGTGACCTGCCACCATGCAGTGGACGGCATCGGGCGCGATGGCGCAGGCCGCCAGCGCCGCCGAGCAGGCGATGACGCCGTCCAGCACCACCGGCACCCGCAGCGCCGCCGCACCGAGCAGGAAGCCGGCCAGGGCGGCATGTTCCAGTCCGCCGACGGCCGCAAGCACGCCTACCGGATCGGCCGGATCCGGCCGGTGACGGGCGAGCGCACGGCGCACCACGTCCACCTTGCGCGCCCAGGTCTCGTCATCGACGCCGGTTCCCCGGCCGGTGACATCGGCCGGGTCGGAGCCGGTGAACGCCGCCACCAGTGCCGCCGACGCGGTGGTGTTGGCGATGCCCATGTCGCCGGTCAGCAGGCAGCGGTTCCCCGCGGCTACCAGGTCACGCGAGATCTCGATGCCCACCTCAATCGCGCGCTCGGCCTCCTCCCGGCTCATGGCCGGCTCGGTTGTCATGTCGGCCGTGCCGGCCCTGACCTTGCGCGGGAGCAGGCCCAGGGCAGGCGGGAGCTCAGCGGCGACGCCCACGTCTACCACGCAGACCTCCGCACCGGCCTGCGAGGCGATCGCGTTGACCACTGCCCCGGAGGCCAGGAAGTTCGCGACCATCTGAGCGGTGACCTCCTGCGGCCATGGCGTCACGCCCTGGGCGTGTACGCCGTGGTCCCCGGCGAAGATGGCAATCACGGCCGGCTCGGGCATTGGCGGAGGGCACTCTCCGGCCAGCCCGGCGAGACGAACCGACAGCTCCTCTAGCTCGCCGAGGGAGCCGGTCGGCTTGGTCAGCTGGTCCTGCCGCTCCCGAGCCTGGGCGATCGCCGCGACGTCGGGTGGACCGATAGCAGCGACCGTGTCGCTGAGCAGCCGGGCTGGCGGTGCCCCAGGCAGGCCGCGCTGACCCCAGCTTTCGTCGTGCACGGCCCATGCCAGCGGCCGCTGCGTGGCCCAGCCGGACAGCGCGAGCTCGGGCACATCAGGGAACGCCTCGACGTGGCCCATGCACAGGTACGCCACGACCTGGACATGCGCCGGCAACTCCAAGGTCGCAGCCAGCTCACGCTCGTCGAAGAAGCTCACCCACCCGATGCCCAGCCCTTCCGCCCGCGCGGCAAGCCAAAGGTTCTGGACCGCGCAGACGCTTGAGTACGCCGCCACCTGTGGCTGGGCGTGTCGGCCAAGCACGTGCCGGCCGCCGCGGGTGGGATCGCAGGTCACCACGATGTTGACTGGGGTGTCCAGAATCGCCTCGATCTTGAGTCCGCGAAAGGCGAGAGCCCGTGCCCTGGGCAGCGAGGCAGCGAACGCCTCCTGCTGCTCGCGCGCGAGGGCGTGGATCCGCTCGCGCGTGGTCCGGTCCCGCAGCACGATGAAGTCCCACGGCTGGCTCAGGCCGACGCTGGGCGCCTGATGCGCGGCCATCAGCACCCGGGTGAGGACGTCGTCGGGTACCGGGTCCGGCCGGAATCCGCTGCGCACGTCCCGCCGGGCTGCTGCCAGCCGGTAGAAAGCCTCGATGTCGGGTTGTGCGAAAGCGTGATCGTCGGCATGCGGTGGCGGCAGAGCCATGTGCGGCCTTCCTCGGAGTAGCCACGCCCCGGAAATGAAGGATCGACGGCCGGAGTTCCTGGCTCCCGGATCTGATCTGCCCCGGCCCTTTACCGCTGCTCGGTAGAGGCCGCGGGGCAGTCGTTCCCCGGTGACAGTGGCGGGACCGCGCCGGACTTGCACCGGCTTCCTCCACTGCCGTCGACGGACGTGGCCGAGTAGACCACTGTCTGACTGCTCCGTCAACCGAGCGCCAGGTGTCCCGCTGCCGCAAGGTTGGGTGGTTCGCTATGACAGCAAGCGGCCTGATCGGGCTTAAGCTGTCATATGACGGTCGTGACCAGAAGCCCCGGCACCGGTTCGCCGCCAGGTGTCGGTAGGCCATCGCCCGGAACCGAAGGAGTGCCACCGTGTCGGACGTGCACGTCGATCGCGAGCTGGTGATCCCGGAGGGCGGGTTCTGGCCCGCGCCGCAGATCCCGCAGCCGAACATCTACCCGATGGAGTGGCGGGTCGAGACCGAGAAGCTGGCCGCGATCTACCAGAAGTCCAAGGTGCTGGTTTGGAACCCGGCCGATCTGCCGTGGGAGGACCTGCGGGCCGAGGACTTCACCACCGAGCAGCGGCTGGGCATCATGTACTGGTTCTCGGTGCTGGCGAACTTCGACGCATCTGGTCCCGCGGTCTTCGCCAGGGCCACGATCAGGGCATTTGAGCAGCATGAGGAAGACCCGGTCCGCAAGTGCTTCTTCTCGATCACCAGGGACGAGATGAATCACGAGGAGTGCTGCCAGCGCTCGATCGCCGCGGTGTGGCCAGGCGGCCCGCTGAGCTGGACGCCAAAGACGGATCTTGAGCGGGCTGCGCACAACAACATTGGCTGGCTTTACCACAACGGCGGGCGTTACTGGAGCGGTTACAACCGGGCGGTCGACAAGTACTCGCTCCCGGTGCTCTTCACCAGCTTCATGATGGGGGAGATGGCCGCATCGACCCTGTTCAGAGGGATGGCATCGGGGACCAGCCATCCGGTCTTCTCCGACATGTTCCACCGGATCGGCCGCGACGAGTCGCGGCATCTGCAGATCTGCATGACCATCCTGGAGAACCAGTGGCCCGGGCTGACCGACGAGGTCAAAACCACCATCACCAAGCAGCTCAGAGCGGGCTTCATCTTCCTGTCCATGATTCTCTGGGAGCCACCGGACGGGTTCTGGGATCTGCCGCCGTACTTCCTGCCGAACCACCGGCTGCTGATGGATCACGCCAGAGACGCTGGGCTCGGCGTGCTGAGCTATGACGAGCAGGCCGACAATTGGCGCAGCGCGATCGCCAAGATCCGGGTCATCGTGCAGCGCTGGGGGATCGAGTTTCCAGCCATCCCCGAACTCGACATCGAGGGGGTGGATGTCTCAGCGGACATCAACCCCGATGACATCATCCCGGTGTTCTAGCCGGGCCCGGGACTGCCGGGCTCAGGACTGCCGGGCCCGGGACTGCACCTGTGCGCTGTGGATGAGTTCGTGGAAAAACGCCTGTTCCTGGGGACAACGTCCCCGGTTCAGTGGACGGTTCTGTGGATGGCTAAAAGATCATGAAAATCTTCTTCTAAGGGTCTTGTGCCGAGCAACTTCCGGGCAGTAGAACTGCTCTACCGCCGAAAACGGAAGCTCCCGAAGGAGACTTCGGGAACGTCGGAGGACCGGGAAACCGGGCCTGCGGCTGGAGGACCGGGCAACCGGAATTCTGGCCGGAGGGCCGGAAACTGGGCCGCTGGCCGGAGGACCGGGCAACCGCGATTCTGGCCGGAGAACTGGGTACTGGACTTCTCGCCGGATAACCGGGCAACCGGATTTCTGGTTGGGAGGCTAGAGAACCGGCTGTCTGACGGGTTTCCTGGACGGCAGTAGGAACGGACAGAGCACGGATCGCCGATTGCCCCGGCGGCCAGCTCGCCGGGGCAATCGGCGAGTTCGCACTGCACCGCCTGGCGGGGCCCCTGCATCTCATACATGCGGGGGCCTTGTCGTTTCTCCCGCGCTGACCTGTCTCGGGCCGCAGCTGGTTGACCCCGCAGCCAAAGCCTGGCCGACCGACATCATGCTGCCCGCCTCGCGCCGTGGCCGGACGACTCATCCCGCATCCGCAATGGTTGGTCTCGTGCCGCAGGTCGGCCTGACCAGCAGCAGCCCGCCTCCTGTCACAGCCCGGCGGCTCGCCGCCATCCGTCCTGGCCGACCCGGTGCCACCGCCGACCAGCTGACAGGCAGCACGCCCGCCTCGCACTGTGGCCAGCCGGCCAATCCGCATCCGTGATGGCCGGTCTGCCGCCGGTCCGTCTGGTGCCGTCGCGTCTGGTGCCGTCCGTCTGGTGCCGTCGCGTCTGGTGCCGTCCGTCTGGTGCCGTCGCGTCTGGTGCCGTCGCGTCTGGTGCCGTCGGTTGGCTAGGTGACCCTGCGCTCGCCGTCCTACGTCCCGCCCGTCGTCTGCATTTCCGCGCCCGCCACTGCGGCTTCAGCCAGCGAAAGCGGCCGGAATGCTGTTTCGGACATCCTGTGCACAGGTCTGTGGACGGCTCGGTGGATAACGATGATGAACGGGGGATAACTGGCCGGTTACCTGTGTATGACTAAAGAATCTTGAAATTGCTTCAGAAAACCCTTGTGCTAGGCCCCTGACCAGCAGTAGAACTGCTCTACCACTGAAAACGGGTACATCTCGAGGGCGACTTCGGGGACGCGGGAAGGTCGGGTAACCGGGACTTCCGGCGGGTGTCTTGGACCGGTGGTCGGACGGGCAGTGAATGGAATGCCGAGAAATCGGCGGACCAGTGGAATGCCGAGCAATCGGCGAACCGGTAACTGCGCGGCCAAGCGAGGCCCCTGCATCTCATACATGCGGGGGCTTCGTCGTTCCTTATGCTCAGGTGCCGCGTTTCTTAAGCATCGGCTGACTCAATTGCTTATCTGAGCTGACAATCGACTAGCAATCTCTGGTCGCCGATCAACTCGGCGCTGCGCTGTTCGGGCGCCGGCCGTTCGGGCCTGCCCCGGCCGTTCGGGCCTGCCCCGGCCGTTCGGGCCTGCCCCGGCCGTTCGGGCCTGGCCGGTCCGGCCTGCCCGGCCGTTCAAGCTTCGGCTGTGGCCACGGGCGGGTAACGCGGAGGGCAATGGCTGCCGATATTGAGATAGACGCAGGCGGCGTGGGTACCCCCGAGCCCACGTCGCCTGGTCCTTTCCCGGCCGGCGCCCCGAGGTGCTGACCTAGGTGCTTGACCCGCTTCCGCGACCGGGCAAATCGGGCTCGGCTGGCCGCCGACGGGCGGGGCCGGCTGCCTGGCGGCCACCACCCGAACTACGGGAGACGGGGGCATCATGACCGTCACTCGGACGCCGTCGGTCCTCCCTCGTGCCGGTCAGCGGCCCTGGTTCTGGGCAATACCCGCCCTCGCGACGCGCCGATGGTACGCGTGAGCCGCTCCGCCCGGTAGCGTTCGGCTTATGACTGATTCCGCTACCGCGGGGGGCGGCGGCTACGCCCCGATGCCCGATGCCCCGTTCGGTCGGCTGCTGACCGCGATGGTTACTCCGATGACCAGCGACGGCACCGTCGACTACCCCGGCGCGGCGCGCCTCGCCGAGTACCTCGTCACCCAGATGCGCAACGACGGCCTGGTGATCAGCGGCACCACCGGGGAGTCGCCGACCACCTCGGACACCGAGAAAGACCGGCTGCTGCGCACGGTGATCGAAGCGGTCGGTGACCGGGCAGTCGTGGTGGCCGGAGTGGGCACCAACGACACCGCTCACACCTGTGAACTCGCCAGGCAGGCAGAACATGCTGGCGCTGACGCACTGCTCGTCGTCACGCCGTACTACAACAAGCCACCGCAGAACGGTTTGTTTGCGCACTTCACCAGGGTCGCGGACTCGACCGGCCTGCCGGTCATGCTTTACGACATTCCGGGCCGGACCGGCACGCCGATAGCGACCGAGACCCTGATCAGGCTCGCGGCGCATCCGCGGATTGTCGCGGTGAAGGATGCCAAGGCCGACCTGGGCGCCGGATCCGTGGTGATGGCCGCTACCGACCTGGTCTTCTACTGCGGCGACGACATGCTCAACCTGCCCTGGCTCTCGGTGGGCGCGGCAGGCTTCGTCAGCGTGCACGCGCACGTCGTCGGTGACCGCCTGCACGAGATGATCGACGCCTACCTGGTCGGCGACGTGGGCACCGCGCTCAGGCTGCACCGTGAGCTGCTGCCGGTCTACACCGGCATGACCAGGACCCAGGGAGTCATTACCACGAAGGCGGCGCTCGCGCTGCTCGGCCTGCCCGGCGGTCCGGTCCGGCTGCCGCTCGCCGACGCCACCCCGGCCGAGGTCGAGCAGTTGCGCACGGACCTGGTGGCTGGCGGTGTGAAGCTCCAGTGAGTCATCCGCATCCCGAGCTCGGGCCGCCGCCGCCGCTGGCACGCGGCGGGCTGAGGATCGTCGCGCTCGGCGGCCTGGGCGAGATCGGCCGCAACATGACGGTCTTCGAACATGAAGGCCGGCTGCTCATCGTCGACTGCGGCGTGCTGTTTCCCGATCCCGACACCCCGGGCATCGACCTGATCCTGCCCGACTTCACCGCCCTCGACGACCGGCTTGATCAGATCGAGGCGCTGGTCCTCACCCATGCCCACGAGGACCACATCGGTGCCGTGCCCTACCTGCTGCGGCGCCGCAAGGACATCCCCCTGGTCGGGTCCAGGCTGACGCTGGCACTGGTCCGCAGCAAGCTCACCGAGCACCGGATAACTCCGCAGACGGTGGAGGTCGACGCTGGCGCCAGCGAGTCGTTCGGCCCCTTCGCACTTGAATTTTTTGCCGTTAATCACTCCATTCCCGACGCGCTTGCGGTCGCCATCCGGACCAGCGCGGGCGTGGTCCTGCACACCGGCGACTTCAAGATGGACCAGCTGCCGCTGGACGGGCGGCTGACCGACCTCGGCGGCTTCGCGCGGCTCGGCGCCGAAGGCGTCGACCTGCTCATGTCGGATTCCACGAACGCCGAGGTACCCGGCATCGTGACCAGCGAGCGGGAGATCGCCTCGGTACTTTCTGACGTGTTCGGCAAGGCCGGCCAGCGGATCATCGTGTCCTGCTTCGCCAGCCACGTGCACCGGGTGCAGCAGGTGCTGGACACCGCAGCCGACCATGGCAGGAAAGTCGCGCTGGTGGGTCGGTCCATGGTGCGCAACATGGGGGTGGCCAGGGATCTTGGTTACCTGAGAGTTCCTTCCGTGCCCGGCGGCCTGATCGTCGACCTGAAGGATGCCGAGGAACTGCCGCCGGACCGGATCGTGCTGATCTCGACCGGCTCACAGGGCGAGCCGATGTCCGCGCTGTCCAGGATGGCCGGGCGGGATCACCCGATCCGGATCGCGCGCGGCGACACGGTGATCCTCGCCTCGTCGCTGGTGCCGGGCAACGAGACCGCCGTGTCCCGGGTGATCAACGACCTGACCAGGCTCGGCGCGCGGGTGGTGCACAAGGGCAACGCGCTGGTGCACGTGTCCGGTCACGCCCCGGCCGGCGAGCTGCTGTATGTGCTCAACCTGGTCCGGCCGAGCAACTTCCTGCCGGTCCATGGCGAGTGGCGGCATTTGAAGGCCCACGCCGACCTGGCCGAGCTGACCGGCGTGCCGCCGGAGAACATTGTGCTCGCCGAGGACGGCCTTGTTGTCGACCTGATTGGCGGCAAGGCATCGGTAACCGGCAAGGTGCAGTGCGGCTACGTCTTCGTGGACGGACTGTCGGTCGGCGAGGTCACCGAGAGCTCGATCAAGGACCGGCTGATCCTCGGTGATGAGGGTTTCGTCTCGGTGGTGGTGGTCGTCGACTCGACCAGCGGCAAGCTGGTCGCCGGGCCGGAGATTCATGCTCGCGGCTCGGGTATCGACGAGGCCGCGTTCAGCGCGGTCCGGCCGTTGCTTGAGGAGGCACTGGCCAGGGCTGCCGCCGACGGCATCAACGATTCCCATCAGCTGGGTCAGCTGGTCCGCCGGATGCTCGGCAAGTGGGTGAACGACAATTACCGGCGCCGTCCGATGATCATCCCGGTGGTGGTCGAGGTCTGATCCCGGGCCTCGCCTGACCGGTGTGGCCTGGGCCTGGCGATCCGGGCTGCCAGACCGGAAGGCAGTCGGCTGGCCAGGACGCGTCCGGCCGACCCGCCAGTCAACCTGCCGCGGCCACGCTCAGCTAGCCAGACGACAGATCACGGAGCTTGAAGCGCTGCAGCTTGCCGGTGTTGGTGCGGGGCAGTGACGGCAGGAAGTCGACAGCTCGCGGGTACTTGTACGGCGCGATCTTCTGCTTGACGAGTTCCTGCAGCTCGGCGGCCTTGGCCGGCCCGGCCTTCGCGCCGTCGGTCAGCACCACGAATGCCTTGACGATCTGGCCGCGGGCCTCATCAGGTACTCCGATCACGCCGCACTCGAGTACATCGGGATCGGTCAGCAAGACGTCCTCGATCTCCTGACCCGCGATGTTGTAGCCCGAGGACACGATCATGTCGTCGGACCGCGCCTGGTACCAGAAGTATCCGTCCTCGTCCCGGATGTAGGTGTCGCCGGTCAGGTTCCAGCCGCCGCTGACGTAGTTGCGCTGCCGGTCATCAGCCAGATACCGGCATCCGGTCGGGCCCTTGACGGCGAGCCGGCCTGGCTGGCCGTCGGGAACTGGCTGGCCGGCCTCGTCGAGGATGGCGGCGCGGTAACCGGGCACCGGCAGGCCGGTCGCGCCAGGCCTGATCTGGTCGTCGGCGGCCGAGATGAAGATGTGCAGCAGTTCGGTGCTGCCGATCCCGTCGATGATCTTGACTCCGGTCGCGTCGTAGAACGCGTGCCACAGTGACCCGGGCAGAGTCTCGCCCGCCGAGACCGGGCGGCGCAGGCCGCGGAGCTGGTCCGCCTTGCCCGCGGCGAGCATCGCGCGGTAGGCGGTCGGGGCGGTGGAGCAGATGGTCACGCCACGGGCGGCGATGTGATCGGCGAGTTCGGCTGGGGTGGCTCGCTCGATCAGCAGGGTCGATGCGCCGACCCGGATCGGGAAGATGAGCAGGGCGCCGAGGCCGAAGGTGAAAGCCAGCGGGGGAGTGCCGGTGAAGATGTCATCCGGGGTTGGCTTGACCACCTGTGCCGAGAAGGTGTCGGCCACGGCGAGCACGTCCCGGTGGAAGTGCATCGCGGCCTTCGGCCTGCCGGTGGTCCCCGAGGTGAACGCGATCATCGCGACATCGTCCGCCGCGGTCCGCACACTGGTGAAGTCGGCTGGCTTGGGCTCGGTTCGTGCGGTGAGATCGCCGGGACTGGTTCCGCCGTAACTGACAGTCCGCAAGCCAGGCACGCCGGCCGCGTCAAGCTCGGCGGTGAACCTGTGGTCGCACAGGGCCAGATCCAGCTTGGCGATGTCGCAGATGGCGGCGAGTTCTGCCGCGCGCAGCAGTGACATGGTGGCGACCACCACGCCGCCAGCCTTCAGCACGCCGAACCAGCAGGCGACCAGCCACGGGTTATTCGGCCCGCGGAGCAGTACGCGGTTTCCCGGCACTAGGCCCAGATCCTCGGTCAGCACGCGGGCGATCTTGCTGGCGGTCCCGGCCAGGTCCGCGTAGCTCCAAACCGGCTCATGCTGGTCCTGCGGCAGCAGGCATGGCCGGTCCGAGCCGTGCACCGCGATGGTGTCGTCGAGCAGCGCGTCGGCGCAGTTCAGCCGGTCCGGGTAGGTCAGGCCGGCCAGCGAGAGGTCAAGTTCTGGCCAGAGATCGTCGGGTGGCAGATTGTCCCGGCAGAACGTGTCGACGTGGGCGGATGGCGAGAGCTGCATCGGTCCTGCCTTCCCAGGTGGCGCCGCTGATCATGATCAGTATTCCGTCTATGTTCCGGTAGTCAACGATTTCGCAGGTGTCCTGGTCTGCGGCGTTGTGACCGACCTGCGATTGCCGATCAGGCGATCACCGCGAAGCCCTGAACCTCGACCAGCGCGGCCGCGTCCCAGAGCCTGGCAACCCCGATCGCGGCCATCGCCGGGTACTCCGATCCGACCAGCCGCCGCCAGACAGCCCCGATCTCGCGACCGTGGGCCCGGTAGTCCTCAAGGTCGGTGGTGTAGACGGTCAGGCTGGTCAGCTGTTCAGGCTCGCCGCCGGCCGCGTGCAACGCGGCGAGCAGATTACCGAGCGCCTGGGCGAACTGAGCCACCACGTCCTGGCCGACGATGGCGCCGGAGGAGTCCAGCGCGGTCTGTCCAGCCAGGAAGATCAGCCGCCCGCCGGTGGCAACGACGGCATGCGAGAAGCCCGAGGGCCTGGCCAGCGACGGCGGGTTTACCCGTTCGATGCTCATTCGGCGCCTCTCAGCGGTTCAGGCTCGGTGGTCTGCGGACGGTTCGGGCTCGGTCGCCTGGGCAGGCCCGGGCCTGTGGTCGGCGGATGGTTCCGGCTCGGTCACCCGGGCTGGCCCGGGTCTGTGGTCTGCGGCGGGTTGCCAGCGGGCGTGTCTGGTCCGCGGCTCGCCCTCGCGGATCAACTGCAGCCTCGGCTTCGGCCCGTCGGTCCGGCCGGCCTGCGGCGGTGTGCTCCCCGCCTTCCACTGGTCCGGCCAGCTGGCACCAGGCCCGGCGTAACCCTGGGCGGCGGCGGCATGCAGGGTCCAGTTCGGGTCGTACAGGTGCGCCCGCCCGAGCGCGCACAGGTCGGCTCGCCCGGCCAGGATGATCGAGTTGACGTCGTCATAAGAGGAGATGACGCCGACCGCGATGGTCGCGATGCCCGCCTGGTGGCGGATCGCGTCGGCGAACGGCGTCTGGTACGACCGGCCGAAGGCCGGCTTCTCATCCGGCGTCACCTGACCGGTGGACACGTCGATCGCGTCGGCGCCAGCGGCGGCGAACGCCCTGGCGATCTCGACCGCGTCGGCGCCCGTGATCCCGCCTGGCACCCAGTCCGTCGCGGAGATCCGGACCGTCATCGGCCGTCCGGCCGGCCAGACCGCGCGCATCGCACCGAACACCTCAAGCGGGAACCGGAGCCGCCCGGCCAGCGATCCGCCGTAACCGTCGGTCCGGCAGTTGGTGATCGGCGAGATGAAGGACGACAGCAGGTAGCCGTGCGCGCAGTGCAGCTCGATCAGATCGAACCCGGCCCGCTCGGCGGCGAGCGTCGCCGCGACGAACTGCTCCTTGAGCTGCTCAAGCTCGGCCGCGGTCAGCTCGTGCGGCACCTGGTTGACGCCCGGCAGATAGGGGATCGGCGATGGCGCGCAGACCTGCCAGTTGCCTTCGTCGAGCGGCTGATCGATCCCGTCCCACATCAGCTTGGTCGATCCCTTGCGGCCGGAGTGACCGAGCTGCAGGCCGATCTTCGCGGTCGAGCTGGCGTGCACGAAGTCGGTGATCCGGCGCCATGCCGCCTCATGTTCCGGCGCGTACATCCCGGCACATCCCGGTGTGATCCGACCCTGTGGCGTAACGCAAACCATCTCGGTCATCACCAGCCCGGCCCCGCCGATCGCCTTCCCGCCGAGATGAACCAGGTGGAAGTCGGACGGCGTGCCATCGGCAGCGCTGTACATATCCATCGCCGAGACGATGACCCGGTTCTTCAGCTCCAGATCGCGCAGCCGGATCGGCTGGAACATCGGCGGGACCACATCACCGGTCCCCATCCCGCGACGTTTCTCGTGGTCAGCGAACCAGGCGTCGATGCTCGAGGTGAACTCAGGGTCGCGGAGCCGCAGGTTGTCGTGGGTCACCCGGCGGCTGCGGGTGATGATGTTGAAGGCGAACTGCTCCGGCTCGGTGTGGGTGTACTGGCCCAGGTTCTCGAACCACTCCAGGCTGGCCTGGGCTGCCCGCTGCGTGGATGCCACGACCGGGCGGCGCTCGGTCTCGTAGGCGTCGAGCGCCTCGTCCAGACCGGGCTGCTCGTTCAGGCAGGCGGCCAGGGCCAGCGCGTCCTCCATGGCGAGCTTGGTGCCTGACCCGATCGAGAAGTGGGCGGTGTGCGCGGCGTCGCCGAGCAGGACGATGTTGCCGCTCCGCCAGCGCTGGCAGCGCAGCGTGCCGAAGCTGATCCACTTGGAGTTGTTCGCATCGATCCGGTGACCGCCGATGATGTCGGCAAGCAGCTCCCTGATCCGTGCGATCGATGCCTGGTCGGACTGGCCGGGAGCCAGCTGCGCTGGGGCCAGCTCGGCGAAGCCCGCCGCCTCCCAGACCCGGTTGTGCATCTCCACGATGAAGGTGCTACCGGTCGCGTCGTAGGGATAGCCGTGCACCTGCATCACGCCATCCGGCGTTTGCACGATGTAGAACTTGAACGCGTCGAAGACCAGATCGGTGCTCAGCCAGATGTACTTGCACTGCCTGACCTCGACCTCGGGGCCGAAGTCCGCAGCCAGGGTCGTCCTGATCGCCGAGTTCGCGCCGTCGGCCGCGATGACCAGGTCGTGGTTTGCGGCGAGCCAGGCCGGGTCCGGCGCATCGGTCCTGAAGTGCATGGTCACGCCGAGTTCGGCGCAGCGTTGCTGCAGGATGGCCAGCAGCCGTCGCCGGCTGATCGCGGCGAATCCATGCCCGCCGCTGGTAATCGTGCAGCCGCGGTAGTGCACGTCGATGTCGTCCCAGCGGGCGAACTCCCGCTCCATCGCCGCGTAGATCACCGGGTCGGCGTGCTCGATCCCGCCCAGCGTCTCGTCGGAGAACACCACGCCGAAGCCGAATGTGTCGTCGTCGGCGTTCCGCTCCCAGACCGTGATCTCGCCTGTCGGGTTCAGCTGCCTGGTCAGCGCCGCGAAGTACAGCCCGCCCGGCCCGCCGCCCACGACCGCGATCCGCACTCCGCCGCCCCTTCCGCCGCCCAGACGCTGCCGAAGGTATGCTCCCCGCCCGCCGATCGTCAATCAGCGGCCGCGCGGATCGCGACCGATGTGCCCGGTGACCCCATCAGGTGCCGGGCGGCGGTGCGCGGGGGGCGGGGTGCAGCCGTTGGCGTGCCGGGCGGCGGTGCGCGGGGGGCGGGGTGCAGCCGTTGGCGTGCCGGGCGGCGGTGCTCCGGGCGGGGGCGCTGCGCCCAGGCCCGGAGTCGCCGCCGGTCCCGGCCCTCTTGGTGCCTTGCTCCTCGGTCAGCTAGCTGACCTGCTAGGGCTGCAAACCGCCGATACCGCCGCCGCCACCGCCGCCGCCATCGTCGATCCATCCAGTGGAGCTGTAGATGTCGGCGAAGCTCGGGCCGTCGTTCCAGAAGCTGTCGTAGTCCTGCATGGCCTGTGCGCTCGTGCCCCAGAGGGTCACGCCCTCGCTGAAGCTGGATGCGTCGAGTTCGGGATCGTAATTCTCTTGGATGTTGGTTGTCGACGAGGCAGTGGTCCGGCCATCGAGGTCCCAGCTCGGCGTCGAGTCCGGGGTGTGACAGGAGAACTGCAGGCCATTGGCGACCACGGTGCCGCCCTCACCGGCGGTGATCGGTGCCCCGTTGGTGCTTGGCCACGTGCAGCTGCCGCCGTCAGCTAGCGCCGGTGCGGCCATCGCCACGGTCGATGCCACCATCAGAGGGGTGATCATGATGGCCGACCGAGCAAGTCTTCTCATGCTCGAACTCCTTTTCCTAGTGCGAATGGTTTCCTCATCCATCCACGGAGTGCCCTGAGCCGCGGTTCAGCGTGGAGCCAGCCCAGGCGCTGTCGCGGTGCTGCGGCCTGGCCCGCCACGACACGCCGGTCGGGTCCTTGGGAGATGGCTGGGTGCTAGGTACGGTGGGAAACATGGCGACTCGTGCGCCCAGGGGTGCGGCGCGCCCGAAGGGCGGGACTGCCGGGCGCGGGCGCCCGTCGACCGCAAGCCGTCCGCGCGGCGAGTCCAGAGCTGGCGGCAGCTCGCGCGGCAGCACCGGGAGAGGAGCCGGCCGCGGCACGAGCGGCGCCCGCGGCGGCACGCCGTACCACCGGGACCGCAGTCGGGCGGCATCCTCCTCGCGCACCTCATCAGGCAGACGGCCATCGACTAACCCGTTCGTGATCCTGATCGGCTGGATCGTGGCCGCCATCGTGGCCGTGTGGATGGAACTAGCCAGTGGCGTGGGTTACGTGGCCCGGCTATTCGGCGACCACGCCAGGGACCTTGATCCGGCGCATCGCAGGGACGGGGCCGGGCTGGCCGCGCTCGCGGCCGCGATCATCACAGCCGGCGCCACCTGGTGGCATCTGGGCTCGCCCGTCGGCCGCGGCATCACGGCCTTTGTGCGCGGCGCATTCGGCACCGGGGCCTGGACCGTCCCGATCTTGCTGGCGCTGCTTGCCTGGCGGCTGCTGCGGCACCCGGACAAGAATGCGCACACGGGCCGGATGGTGATCGGCTGGACGGCGCTGATCATCGGAGCGCTCGGCATCGTGCACATCGCACTCGGCAGCCCGGCGCCGTCAGCCGGCTCGGCCGCGATGCGGTCATCGGGCGGGCTGATCGGTTACGCGATCTCCGCTCCGCTGCAGGCCCTGCTGACTACCTGGGCGGCGATTCCGCTGCTTGCGCTGATCGCGGCGTTCGGCCTGCTGGTGATCACCGGGACGCCGCTGCACCGGGTGCCCGAGCGGTTCGCCGAGTTCGCTTTCCTGATCCGGCACGGCCGGAGCCGGACCGGTGACGCCAGCTCAGACGCCGCTCAGCCCGGGCAGCTTGGCCCGCCGAGACTGGGCAAGCGCCGGGGCGCTGAGGCGATCGAAGCCGGGGAGAACCACCTGCCCTATGACACGCCGCTGCTTGGCGGGCTGGTGCCGCGCGGCTCGGCGGGTCGGCCAGGTGTCGCCGCCGGGACCACGCCTGGGCTGAGTGGTCCGACCAAGACCGGCGGTGCGCAGGGTGCACCGCAGGACCGCGGGCCGGTACGGCACGCGGGCGATGACGAGGCGCTGGTCGAGGCGCTGATGTTCGGGTCGACCGAGGACGACGCGCACCCGGCGGGCCCGCGCGGCGGATACGGTGCCGGGGGCGGCCAGGCCGGCGCCGAGGCGTCCTGGCGGAAGTCCTGGTTCGGCGGGGAGGACCAGGCAGCAGGACAGAAAGCCAGCGCAGGTTCGGGCACTACGGCAGATAACCGGCTGGGCGCGGGCACTCCGGGGCGCAGCGGCGAACAGCTCACCCTGAGCGGCGCTACCTCGTCCAGCTACACGCTGCCGCCATCCGCACTGCTCAAGCCGGGCACGGCACCGAAGGCCAGGACCCGCTCGAATGACGCGATGGTCGAGGCGCTGACCGTCGTGCTCGAGCAGTTCGAGGTCGATGCTCAGGTGACCGGGTTTACCCGCGGACCGACCGTCACCAGGTACGCGATCGAGCTCGGGCCGGCCGTCAAGGTCGAGCGAGTCACCGCGCTGTCCAAGAACATCTCCTACGCGGTGAAGAGCGCGGACGTCCGGATCCTGTCGCCGATCCCGGGCAAGTCGGCGATCGGGGTCGAGATCCCGAACACCGACCGCGAGATCGTCAGTCTCGGCGACGTGCTGAGGTCGCCGGTCGCCGAGACCGATCACCACCCGATGGTGGTCGGCTTGGGCAAGGACGTCGAAGGCCGCACCGTGGTGGCCAATCTGGCGAAGATGCCGCACATGCTGATCGCCGGAGCGACCGGAGCCGGGAAGTCAACCTGCGTGAACGGGCTGATCACCTCGATCCTGATCCGGGCGACTCCGGACGAGGTGCGGATGATCCTGATCGATCCGAAGCGGGTTGAGCTAACGGCCTACCAGGGAATCCCGCATCTGATTACCCAGATCATTACCAATCCGAAACGAGCCGCTGACGCATTGCAGTGGGTCGTCGGCGAGATGGACCGCCGGTATGACGACCTGGCAGCCTCCGGGTTCCGGCACATGGACGATTTCAATAAGGCCGTCCGGGCCGGCAAGATCACCGCGCCGCCGGGCAGCGAGCGGGAGTATGTGCCGTACCCGTACCTGCTGGTGATCGTCGATGAGCTAGCCGACCTGATGATGGTCTCCCCGCGCGATGTCGAGGACGCGATCGTCCGGATCACCCAGCTGGCCAGGGCGGCCGGCATCCACCTGGTGCTGGCCACCCAGCGCCCCAGCGTGGACGTGGTGACCGGCCTGATCAAGGCCAACGTGCCCTCCCGGCTCGCGTTCGCCACGTCCAGCCTCACCGACAGCAGGGTCATCCTGGACCAGCCCGGCGCCGAGAAGCTGGTCGGCCAGGGCGATGCGCTGTTCCTGCCGATGGGCGCGAGCAAGCCGATCCGGCTGCAGAACGCCTTCGTTACGGAGAAGGAGATCCGCGAGGTCGTCGCGCACTGCAAGCGGCAGGCGCAGCCGGAATACCGGGAGGACGTCACGCTGCCTGAAGGTCGGCAGCGGGAGATCGACGCCGACATCGGTGACGATCTCGACCTGCTGCTGCAGGCGGCGGAACTGGTGGTCGGTACCCAGTTCGGTTCTACGTCGATGCTCCAGCGCAAGCTCAGGGTCGGCTTCGCCAAGGCGGGCAGGCTGATGGACCTGCTGGAGAACCGAGGCGTGGTGGGGCCGAGCGAGGGGTCCAAAGCCAGGGACGTGCTGATCCGGCCGGACGATCTGGCCGAATTGCTCGACTCGCTGCGGGGCAAGTCCGGCTAACCGTCCCATCCGGACTGGCACCAGAAAGGTCACCCGATCAACATGGTGTCGGCTGGCCATGCGGTGGGCATGAGGGGCGTGGGGATTGCGTTACGGAAATTGCTTGATGGCATTCGACCAGTAGACACCACACCGGTTCTCGCCGGGCAGTAGTCAGATGTCTACACTGGGTTACCAGCCCCTGAAAAGGGGAACCGGGGGAGCGAGATCATAGCTATGTGCCCGAATTCGGGGGAACGGCACCAGTTGGAACGCAGCCGTGGAGGTGCCGCGTGAGCATTGGCAACGCGCTGGCAGAGGCACGCCGCCAGTCCGGTCTGACCGTCACTGAGGTGAGCCAGCGGACCTGTATCAGGGAGACGATCATCCGCGGCATCGAGCGGAGTGACTTCTCCGCCTGCGGCGGTGACTTCTATGCGCGGGGTCATATCCGCAGCATCTCGGGAGTGGTCGGCACTGACCCTGAGCCGATCATCCGCGAATACGACGCGACACAGGCCGCGCCGGCGACGATCAGCGCGGCCGAGGTGTTCCAGCCGGTCACGCCGATCAAGATGAAGGAGCGGCGGCGGCCGAACTGGACGGCGGCCATGGCCGTCGCGCTGGTCCTGATCGCCGGGATCTTCGCGTATCAGCACTTCACCGCGCGGTCGGCCACCAGCGCGACGCAGGCCAGCGACCAGGTGCACCACAACGTCGGCTCGCCGGCCAGGCACCAGGTCAGGACTGCGCAGGCAGCGCGTCATCGATCGCACCGGCTCAACATCCAGCTCGCCGCGACCCAGAACTGCTGGGTGCAGCTCACGACGGCGACCGGGCAGACGATCTTCTCCGGCGTGGTTTATGCCGGCAGCTCGATGAACTGGATCGAGCGCAGGGAAGTCAGCATGATCATCGGCAACCCGGCTGGTATCACCTTGCGGGTGAACGGCAAGAACCCAGTGCCGCCAGGGTCGGTGAGCACCGTGACGCTCAGCCTGAAGGCCGGCCTCGCCCAATCTTCGGCCGCGGCCGCAGGTGGCTAGCAGGCGGGCCGGCCCTTCCGGCCGCTCGTGGCGGTATCCGGCGGCGTCCGGCACGGCCCTGGGGTCGGCCGCAGAGGTCCGGCAGGGTCCGGCGGCGGTCTCGGCGAGCGTTTGAGGCGGGTCCGGCGGGCGTTTGGCGGACGCCGCTGCAGCGGCCCTACCGGCCGGCCGCAGAGGTCCGGCGGCGGTCTCGGTGAGCGTCGGCGGCGATCTGGCGGGCGTCCGGCGGACGCCGCAGGCAGCGGTTTACCGTAGTCTGCCGGTGTGCCATCGAGTAGTCCCGTCAAACCCCAGGCCAGGCGCTCCGTGCGGCTGGTCACGCTTGGCTGCGCCAGGAACGAGGTCGACTCAGAGGAACTCGCCGCCCGGCTTGAGGCGGGCGGCTGGCAGCTGACCGACGATCACGATGCGGCCGTTGTCCTGGTCAACACCTGCGGCTTCATCCAGGCAGCGAAGCAGGAGTCGATTGACGAGCTGCTGAGCGCCGCTGACTCTGGCGCGGCGGTCGTTGCCGCCGGATGCCTGGCCGAGCGATACGGGGCCGGGCTGGCCGAAGCGCTGCCCGAGGCCCAGGTGCTGAGTTTCGATGACTATGCCGAGATCGCCGACCGGCTCGATACAGTACTGACCGGCACTCGGTGGCCAGCGCATGCGCCGCGCGACCGCAGGCAGCTGCTGCCGATCTCGCCCGCAGGTCGGCCGGGCGCGATCGGCCATCATGTGCCCGGGCATGGCTCGGCGGCGGGCCAGGGTTCGGTGTCTGCGCCGGGGTCGGGCTCAGGATCCCAGCCCGGGCTGCAGAGTGTCGGCGGGCTTGCATCCAGCATCGAGGACCTGCCGGACGGCATCGAGGACCTGCCGGACGGCATCGCACCCGCGTCCGGACCACGGGTATTGCGGCGCAGGCTCGGCGGCGGCGTCGTGGCGCCGCTCAAGATCGCCTCTGGCTGCGACCGGCGGTGCAGTTTCTGCGCGATACCTGCGTTCCGCGGCGCCTTCATCTCCCGGCCGCCGCAGGACCTGATCGCCGAGGCTGGCTGGTTGGCCAGCCACGGTGCCAGAGAACTACTGCTGGTAAGCGAGAATTCGACCTCCTACGGCAAAGATGTCGGAGATCTGAGGCTGCTTGAGAAGCTGCTGCCCGAACTGGCCGCGGTGCCGGGAATCAGCCGGGTCAGAGTCAGCTATCTGCAGCCGGCCGAGCTGCGGCCCGGGCTGATCGAGGTGATGACCTCGACTCCGGGCGTGGCTCCGTACTTCGACCTGTCGTTCCAGCACGCCAGCGGGCGAGTGCTCCGCGCCATGCGCCGGTTCGGCGACGCTGAACGGTTCTGCGCGCTGATCGAGCAGATCAGAAGGCTGGCGCCGGAAGCCGGCATCCGGTCGAACTTCATCGTCGGATTCCCCGGGGAGACCGACGATGAACTCGGCGAGCTGCGGCAGTTCCTGGTGGACGCCGGGCTTGACGCCATCGGTATCTTCGGCTACTCCGATGAGGACGGCACCGAGGCCGCCACGCTGCCCGGGCAGCTACCGGCCGATGAGATCGCACAGCGGGTGGAGGAACTGGCCGCGCTCGCTGACGAGCTGATGGATCAGCGCGCCCAGGAGCGGATCGGCGAGTTCCACGATGTGCTGATCGAGGAGCCGATCGATGGCGACGGTTCGGACGGGGCGGCCCGCTGGCGGTACTCCGGCCGGACAGCGCATCAGGCGCCCGAGGTGGACGGGACGACCGAGGTACTCAGCGGCCGGCCGCTGACGGTCGGTGATCTGGTGCGGATCCGAGTATCTGGCTCGGAGGGGGTGGACCTGATGGCGGATCTGATCGACGGGCCAGAACGCGGCCATCCTGATCCGCCCGGTCCCGGTGGCTAACCAGGACGCAGGCAGCATGCCGGACCGGCGGTCGGCTGAGGCCGCGGCCGCGGCCGCCGGGAATACGGCGGCGGCCGGGCCAGGACTGGTCAATCTCCCGAACGCGCTGACCGTGCTCCGGCTCGCGCTGGTGCCGGTATTCGTTGCGTTTCTGCTGGCTGGCGGCACCGGCTGGCGGATCGCCGCCTTCTTCGCCTTCGGCGTCGCCTCGGTCACCGATCTGCTGGACGGTGAGCTCGCCAGGCGAGGCGGCCTGGTCACTGACTTCGGCAAGATCGCGGATCCGATCGCGGACAAGACGCTGATCGGTTCCGCGCTGATTACCCTCTCCGTGCTCGGCGAGGTGTCGTGGTGGGTGACCTGGATCATCATGGTGCGCGAGGTTGCGGTAACCGCGCTGCGATTCTGGGTGATCCACCGAGGTGTTATCCCGGCGAGTCGGGGCGGCAAGGTCAAGACGGTGCTTCAAGTGGTCGCCATCGGCCTCTACATCCTGCCCGTCGAGGTCAGCTGGCTGCGAACCGCGACCATGGCGGCCGCGGTGGCCGTGACGCTGATCACTGGTGCCGACTACGTGGCCAGGGCCGTCCGGCTGCGCCGGACGGTGCCGCGTCGCCGGGCCGCGAGCGGGTCGGCGGTCAACGCGGGCGATGGTCGGCCTGCCGGGGAGGCTGGACCCGGTCCATGATCTCGAGCCAAGCTGCTCAGCCAGCGGCGGTCACCGCGATCAGGCTCCTTGGCCTGCGAGCCGAGACGGTCGCCACCGCCGAGTCACTGACTGGCGGGCTGGTGGCAGCCGCTCTCACGTCGGTCCCTGGCGCGTCGGCGGTGTTCCGCGGCGGAATCGTGGCTTACGCGGCTGACCTCAAGACCACGCTGCTCGACGTGACGGCCGACTTGATTCACCGGCACGGCGCGGTCCACCCGGATGTGGCCGTGGCGATGGCGCAGGGTGCCAGGCACCGGCTGACCGCCACCATCGGCGTGGCCACGACCGGGGTGGCTGGCCCCGATCCGGCCGATGGCCAGCCGGTCGGCACGGTGCACATCGCCGTCAGCACTCCGGGCGGCTCGCGGCACCGGGCACTGCATTTGGCTGGGGACCGGCAGCAGATCCGGCGGGATACCGTGGATCAGACACTGAACCTGCTGGTCAGCGCACTGCAGGAAGAGATCCAGTGATTACAGTGTTACGTTTTGCGAACACGCGCACCTACCCTCTCCCGCACTGTCCGTGAGGCCAGGTACGGTGGAGGTACAAGCCGCCAGTCTCGGGAAGGGATTGCGACGATGGTCCTGCTTCGTCACTTGCTAGGTGACGCGCTGCGGCGACTGCGCCTGCGGCAGGGTCGCACCCTCCGCGAGGTGTCCGCTTCAGCGCGTGTATCGCTCGGTTATCTCTCTGAAGTTGAGCGCGGTCAGAAGGAAGCCTCCTCCGAACTGCTTGCCGCCATCTGCTCTGCACTCGGCACCCCGCTGTCTCAGGTGCTCAGAGAGGTCTCCGACAACTTCGCCCTAGCCGAGCTGCAGAGTGAGCCAGTCTTCGCCGACGTCATGGTTCCGGTCATCGAGGTGGCCGGCGGCCACGGTAATGACCGCGACGCCGGGCAGGTGCCGGTTGGCCCGGCAGCCGCCGCGCGCCTCACCGGGCCCGTCGCGCGGCGAGTGCCCGCCACCGCGGGGTCGCTGCCAGTGGCGGCCAGCCAAATGTCGGCCAGCCAGCTTACGGGCGCCAGGAGGATCTCCGTACCCGCCGGATCCCGGATGCCGATTGCTACCGGGCTGCAGGTCGGCCAGCCCGTCTTCGATCAGGTGACCAGGACCGCTCGCGACATCACGAACATGGTGCCGGTCTAGACCTCCGCCCTCGGCTCGTCTCGGGCTGGCCGGTCGTCTCGGGCTGGCCGGTCGTCTCGGGCTGGCCGGTCGTCTCGGGCTGGCCGGCTGCCCCTGGCCTCCCAGGACCCGGGCAGCTCGGCCAGCTCGCGAACGCGTTCTGGCAGCGCGCCGGACACCAGATGCGCCAGGGTGACCTGTTCGAGGATGGCACGCTCGTTGGCGCGCAATGCGATCCACACGGTCTGCAGCGGCTCAGCCGCCCCGATGTAGCCGAGATTCTCCGGGCGCTCGCCGCGCACGCCAAGCAGCGGGCCGTCGATCGCGCGGATGATGTCGGCCAGCGAGATCTCCTCGGCCGGGCGGGCGAGCCAGAAGCCGCCATCAGGTCCGCGCTGACTGCGTACCAGGCCCGCCCGGCGCAGCTGCGTCAAGATCGCCTCAAGAAACTTGCCGGGAATCCGCTGCGCCTTGGCCAGCTGCTCAGACGTCACGTGCCCGCCGCCCGAGGCGGCCAGCTCGATCGCAGCGCGCAACGCGTAGTCGGCGCGGGCGGACAAACGCATATCCAGCATTATGCAGGTAACCGGCTGCTACTCGCCGACGCCGCACGGCAGTAGGAGCACTCCAGATCACAACCGGTCCATGATCACGCGGTTCTTTCAGGGCCGGCGACTGAAAGAACCGCATGATCATGGACGTTCGGTCATGGTGTCAGAAACTCGGCCGCGCGCAGGGCCATCTCTACCTCGGGATGGCAGTCGCGCTAGCAGTTCCGGCACCAGCTTGTCGCTACGCGCCGAGTCACCAGATAGCCGCACACCTCCCATGATCCATCGATTGCGTCCGATCAGTCAGGTGCGTACCTGGCCCGGCGGTAGCTTTGCGGGATGACTCGCCAGGTGGTGACGCTGGACGGCCAGTTGTTGACTTGCGGCCAGGTGCGCGAGGTCGCGTACGGACAAGCTTCGGTGCGGCTGAGCGAGCAGGGACGGGCTCGGGCACGACTGGCGGCCGAGGTTGCCGCCGATGTCATGACCAGGCGGGAGGTGTACGGCAGGACCACCGGCGTAGGCGCCAACCGGATCCAGCCGGTTCAGGACTACGACCTGGCCGGTCACGGCCTACGGCTGCTCCGGAGCCATGCCGGCGGCGGCGGACCGCTGGTCGCGGCCGAGCTGAGCCGCGCGATGCTGGTCGTCCGGGTGAATCAGATCGCGGCGGGGGGATCCGGGGTCGACCCCGGAGTCCTTGACGTACTTGCGGACGGCATCAACAGCGGAATGTCCGTTCCCGTCCCTAGCTACGGGGCGATCGGCACGGGGGACCTGACCGCGCTCGCGGCGACTGCGCTGTGCCTGCTTGGTGAGCGGGAGTGGCTGCCTGGCTCAGCCAGCCAGCCACGATTCCCGCTGGCTTCGGCGGACGCGCTCGCGTTCTTGTCCAGCAACGCGGCGACGATTGGCGAAGCCGCCATCGCCTGTGCTGACCTGCGAGGTTTGCTGCAAGCCGCGGTCGTGATCGCCGCCTTCTCGTGCCTCGCCGTTGATGCCTCCACCGAGCCGTATGCCGCTCAAGTGCAGGCGGCCAGGCCCCATCGCGGCCAGCAGGACGTAGCCGCCGTGCTGCGCGCACTGCTCGGCGGCCAGGCGCGGCCGGCGGCCAGGATTCAGGATCCCTACGGTTACCGGGCGCTGCCCCAGGTCCACGGCCCGGCGGTCGATGCGGTCGCGAAAGCGACGCAGGCCGTCACGATCGAGCTGAACGCGGCGGCTGAGAACCCGCTCATCGACGTGGCAGGGCGGACCGCCTGGCATAACGGTAACTTTCACACGGCATACGTCGGGCTGGCGCTCGACGCGATCCGCGCCGCATTGTTCCAGTCCGCGGCGCTCTCGGCCGCCCGCCTGGGGACGCTGGTGGAGCCGGCCTTCACCGGACTGACGCCGTTTCTTGCCACTGATCCGGCGCCTAGCTCGGGGGTCATGATCCTGGAGTACGTCGCGCACTCGGCGATCGCTGACATCCGCAGGCTGGCCGCGTCGGCGGCACTCGGCAGCGCGGTGCTCTCCCGCGGAGTCGAGGAGCACGCCGGGTTCGCCACCCAGTCCGCGCGTGCCACGACGGATGTGATCAGTGCCTACCGGATCGTGCTTGCCTGCGAACTGGTCGCAGCTGCGCGCGCGCTACGGCTCCGCGCCGTGACTCCGGCCGGGCCGGTGCTGGCGCACGCGCTTGACCGGGTCTGCAGCACGCTGCCGGCCGACACGGCCGACCGCCCGCTCGACACCGACCTGCGGCTTGCCCAGGAACTGCTGCCCGGGCTGGCTGGGCTTGTCGTCGAATCTGGTGCTTTGGTTGGAGAACCGCAATGATGGCTGAGCTGTCTCGCGCGGGCGCCACATCCGGGCTGATCGGCGGCACCCTGCTGGCCTGGGGAGCTGTCGAGCTTGTGCTGAGGCTGCGCCTGGCGTTGCGACCGGGACTTCGCGCCAGGCTGCGCAGCTGGTCAGCAATGGCCGGAGGCCGGCTGCGAGAGTGGACGTTCTACGTCGTGGTAGTGGCCATAACGGTCGCAGTCGTGGCTGCGTTCGTGCTGGCCCAGATCCGGCGGGCCGCGATGGGTGGCGGCTGGGTCACCGTCGTCACGGGCGAGATCATTGCTGTGGCCGGCATCGCGCTGCGGGTCTGGGCGATCCTGACCCTCGATCAGTTCTTCACGTTCGTCGTCGGCATCGCCGACGATCACCGGGTAATCCAGCACGGTCCTTACCGCGCGGTACGTCATCCCGGTTACTCCGGTGCGCTGCTCGCGCTCCTCGGGTTCGGACTCGCGCTAGCGAACTGGTTGTCGCTGCTGGTTATCTTCGTAGTGCCGATGCTGGCTCTCGGGATTCGGATCAAGGTGGAGGAAGCGACCCTGGCGGATGCCCTTGGCGAGGAGTACCGCGCCTACACGCACCGGACTGCCCGCCTGATTCCCGCGGTCTGGTGAGTTCGCGCTCCCGATTCGCGACCCGCGCTGGTTGCTCAGCTACCGGGATAGTGTGGCGGATAATGGCGCGAGTTGAGCGGGCGCCGCGGCGCAGCCTGGCTGCTTCTTCAGGGTGAGAATGCCGATGTTCGAGAGATTCACCGACCGGGCGCGGGCAGTAGTTGTTGGGGCCCAGGACGAGGCGAGGGCGCTGCGACACAACTACATCGGTACTGAGCACATCCTCCTTGGCCTGCTCCGCGAGGGCGAGGGCGTCGCTGCGAAGACACTCCAGGCGCTGGGCATCAGCCTGGAGACGGTGCGGCAGCAGGTTGAGGAGATCATCGGCCAGGGCCAGCAGGCACTGTCCGGGCACATCCCGTTCACGCCGCGGGCCAAGAAATCCTTGGAATTGTCGCTGCGCGAGGCGCTGCAGCTTGGCCACAACTACATCGGTACCGAGCACATCCTGCTCGGCCTGATCCGGGAGGGCGATGGCGTCGCCGCTCAGGTGCTCGTCCGGCTCGGGGCTGACCTGAACCGGGTGCGGCAGCAGGTGATCCAGGTGCTGCAGGGTTACCAGGGCCAGGTGTCGGCGTCGGCGGGCGAGCAGCAAGTTCGGGTTCGCAGCCTGGCGGCCTTGGATGCGGAGATTGCCAGGCTAAAGGCGCTACTGCGCCAGCACGGCATCGACCCGGACCGCGATCAGCCGTCGTGACGCGGTCCGGCTCGCGGGCTGGTGGACGGCGGTGAGCACTGGCGCGGTGCGGCCGACTGCGCGCCAGGGACTCGGCTGAGGTTGGCTGCGGTGCTGTCATGGGGGGTTGGGCGACTGCCTTCCAGATCCCGGCCGATCGGCCATTGGCTCATGATCTCCTGATTTCCCCGGCGAGATAGCCTGAGGGATAATGGCCCCAGCCGGTCAGTTGTCACGGCACCGCCCGGCTGCCTATTCCGGGTAGGGGTTCAGAATGTTCGAGAGGTTCACCGACCGGGCCCGGCGGGTGGTCGTCCTGGCTCAGGAAGAGGCCAGGCTACTCAGCCACAATTACATCGGTACGGAGCACATCTTGCTCGGCCTGCTGCACGAGGGCGAGGGCGTCTCCGCGCAGGCACTCCAGGCGCTGGACATCAGCCTGGAGGCGGTTCGCCAGAAGGTTGAGGAGATCATCGGCCGAGGCCAGCAGGCGCCGTCCGGTCACATCCCGTTCACGCCGCGGGCCAAGAAGGTCCTCGAACTGTCCCTGCGCGAGGCGCTGCAGCTTGGCCGCGACTACATCGGACCCGAGCACATTCTGCTCGGGCTGGTCCGCGAAGGGGAGGGCGTCGGCGCTCAGGTGCTCGTCCGGCTCGGAGCGGATCTGAACCGGGTGCGCCAGCAAGTCATTCAGCTACTGCCAAGCCGTGAATCCGAGGCGCTCGATGAACCCGGATACCCGCAGCGACCTCGCGAGGCCCGACGGGTCAGGAGCGCCGTGCGGGCCAGAGTGAGGGCCTTCGCGGGTGGTGAAGATGTCGTCACCGAGGTCACATGGCTCGACGCGCTGGAGATCATCGGCGAACGGCTGGCTGCGATCGAAGCCCGGCTAGGGATGGCCGCCTGGCGCCCGCGCAGCAGGACAGATCTGGAGTCGGAGATCGCGCGGCTGAATGCGCTGCTCCGCGAGCACGGTATCGATCCTGGCGGCGACCAGGAGGCCGACCCCAGTGCCGAGCAGGCAGCCGGCCACTCGGCCGAGCCTGGTGCTGAACGGGGCAGCGATCCTGGGACCGGCGCTGGCGCCGAACCGAGCACTGATCCCGCGGCCGACCCTGGCTTTGACCACACGGCCGATCCTGACGAATCAGCATCCTCCGCGTAGCGCTGCACCACCGCCGGTCCACGCACAACCATGAGTTACTGAACGGTACTTCACTGAGGTATAGCTCAGTAACTCACATACGTTGCCGGGCGCTGCGGTGGGCTCAGCCGCGCAAGCGCAGGCCGCGCGGGGTTGGCCGGAAACCGGCCGTCTCGAGTGCTCGGGCCAGCGGGGAATCGTAGACGCCGCCGCCATCGGCTCGCTCGACGGTAAGCCTGCCCAGTGCCCCGGCCCGGACGGCGGCGGCCAGTGCGGCCGCTGCCGGGTCAAGCAAGGCCGGGTCGGAAGTCCAGGAGAGCAGCGTCTTGCCGCCGCGCTCGACGTACAGCACAAGCTGGCCCGCTGCCAGCACGACGAGGGCTCCCGCCTTGCGGCCAGGCCGGTGCCCGCCAGGAGTTTCGTCCGGACGCGGCGGCCAGGCCAGCGCGGCCCCGTACGCACTCGCCGGATCGGCCGCGGCAAGCACCACGACCTGGAGTCCGGCACTAACCGGGCCGGGGGAGCGCGCGCCTGTCCACGCGGGATCGGGCGAGGCCGCGCCTGGCCACGCCGGACCGGTAACTGAACCGGGAACCTGGCCGCCTGCTGAGCTGGTCAGTACTCCGGTGACTGAATCAGCCATAGCCCGCATCCGGTCCACGGCGCCGGGCAGCGCGAACTGTGCCGCGCCGAGACCCTCGACGAAATAGCCGCGGCGGCACTGGCCGGTCTCCTCCATCGCCCGCAGGACCAGGTAGAGCGCGCCGAAACCGCCGGGTGACCGCTCGGCGGCCGCCGCGCCGCGGATCAGGATGCCGTGCCGGTCAAGCAGCGACAGGGCCACAGCGTGCAGTCGGCGGGTCTGGTCCGGCTCGGCGGGCGGCAGCAGCGACCAGCGGCCGCTGACCGTCGGCGGGCCAGCCTGGGACAGCAGTGCACCGCGGCCGAAGCCTGGCCGCCGGGCAGCCAGCGAGCGGCTGTGCGGCCCGGTCAGCGGTGGCCTGGTGCCGGATGCCGTGCCGCTTCCGGCAGGTCGTGGCGCCGGGACCCAGGACCGGCCGGAGCTGAGTACGGTGCGGAGCGGTGCGAGCGTGTCGTTGGTCAGCAGTCCGGCCCAGACCAGATCCCAGATCGCTGCGGCGACCGCCTGGTCGCCTGACCTGCTCGCACCGACCGCCATCTCGTGGCCAGCGGTCCCAGGACCGAGGCTGGCAGCGACCCGGTCGGCCAGGCCGCGGAAGAACAGCGCGCCGCCGCCATCGAGCACGGCCAGCACGGCGTCGTGCACCGGTGTGGTCGTGATCTCGGCGGGCGGCGGCAGCAACAGCGGAGCCAAGGCCGCGGGTACCAGCACCAGCCAGCCGTCGCCGCCGGGCAGAGCCCCGGCCCCGGCCCAGACCACGTCGCCGGCCGCGGTCAGCTCGTCCAGCATCGCCGGGGTGTAGCTGTCGACCCGGGTCGGCAGGATCAGCGACTCGAGCGCAGCGGCAGGAACGGCTGCCCCGGCGAGCTGTTCGACCACGGCGTAGACAGCGTCGGGGCCGGTCGGCCGACCGCGCCTGGCCGCCTGCCGGCCGGGGCCGGCCGCGCGACTTGGGTCGGCTGGCACGCCGTGCACGGCGTTCTGCCAGGCGGGCAGGAACGCGGCGAGCACCTGCGGCGGTACCGGCTCGGCCTCCTGGCGCAGCCTGGCAAGGCAGCGGCGGCGGAGCAGCCGCAGCACACCGGAGTCGCACCACTGCGGCCCGGCGAGGCTGGGCAGGAACTCGCCTTCGGTGACCCTGCCGTCCGCGGCTAGCCGGTGCAGCATCCCGGTGACCACGGCGACGCCGAGTCCGTACCGCTGCGCCACCGCCGCCGCGGTGAACGGTCCGTGCGTTCGCGCATACCTGGCGACCAGGTCGCCGAGGGGATCGGGCAGCAGCTCGGTAAAGGCCACCGGGATCCCGGTTGGCAGCGCGACGCCGAGTGCGTCGCGCAGCCTGCCCGCGTCCTCGATCGCGGCCCACCGCAGCTCCGCGGCCACCCGAACCTCGATGATCCGGCGCTGAGCGGCCAGCTCGGCGAGCCACGCCGTCGCCGCGCCTTGCGCGGCGCTGTGCACCGTGGCCTCGTCGTCCGGCGCGCGGTCCGCGGACCAGTCGGGCTCGTGACGCTGCGCCGCGGTCCCTTCATCCGGCGCGCGGTCCGCGGACCAGCCGGGCTCATGACGCTGCGCCGCAAGCTCGTCGTCCGGCGCGCGGTCCGCGGACCAGCCGGGCTCATGACGCTGCGCCGCGGTCCCTTCATCCGGCGCGCGGTCCGCCGCCCCGGCTGGGTTGGCGCACCGCGCCGCGACCTCGGCAGTCGACAGCGGTCCGATCTCCCTGATCAGGTCGCTGACTTGCTCGGCAGTCGAGCAGCGGCGGCTCGGCGACCGGCGCTGCAGGTCCCGTTCAACCTCGCTGACAATCAGCGGATCGAGCAGTTCCCTCAGGTCCGCCTGACCAAGTAGCTCGGCAAGGAGCGCGGAATCCAGAGCTAGCGCCTGGGCCCGGCGCTCGGCCAATGGTGCGTCCCCCTCGTACATGAATGCGCCGATGTACCGGAAAAGCAGCGACCGGCCAAACGGGGAAGCAGTGGGAGTCTCGATCTCGACCAGCCGGACCCGGCGGGCGGAAAGATCGCGCATCAGTGCGATCAGCGCGGGGACGTCGAAGACGTCCTGGAGGCACTCGCGCATGGTCTCGAGCACGATCGGGAAGCTGCCGTAACCACTGGCAACCGCCAGCAGCTGGGCGGCTCGCTGCCGCTGCTGCCAGAGCGGGGAGCGGCGTCCTGGCTGGCGGCGGGGGAGCAGCAGCGCGCGGGCCGCGCACTCGCGGAATCTGGACGCGAACAGCGCCGAGCTGCCGAGCTCGGCGGTGACCAGTTGCTCGACCTCGTCGGGATCGAGCATGGCAAAGCCGGCCGGCGGCGGATCATCAGAGTCAGGGACCCGGATCACGATCCCGTCATCGGTGTACATGGCCTGGACGTCCATGCCGCCATACCGCTCACGCAACCTGGCCGCTATGGTCAGCGCCCACGGGGCATGCACCTTGGCGCCGTACGGGCTGTGCAGGATCAGCCGCCAGTCGCCGAGTTCGTCGCGAAACCGCTCGAGCACCAGCGTCCGGTCGTCGGGCAGATAGCCGGTCGCTTCGCGCTGGCTGGTCAGGTAGGCGAGCAGATTGCTGGCTGCCAGCTCGTCGAGTCCGTCGTCCCGCAGTCGCTGCGCGGCATGCTGCGGATCGGTGGCGCAGAGCTCGCGACAGTACTGGCCGATGGCCCGGCCGAGCTCAGCCGGGCGGCCCGGCGTGTCCCCGTGCCAGAACGGCAGCTTGCCCGGCTGCCCAGGAGCCGGCGAGACGAGCACCTGGTCGGCCGTGATGTCCTCGATCCGCCAGGAGCTGGCGCCGAGCACGAACACGTCGCCGACCCGGGACTCGTAGACCATCTCCTCATCGAGCTCGCCGACCCGGCGCGAGTTTCTGCCGGTCCGGTCTCGCTGTCCGCCGACCAGGAACACGCCGAACAGGCCGCGGTCAGGAATCGTGCCACCGCTGGTGACCGCGATCCGCTGGCCGCCCGGCCGGCCGCGCAGCATCCCGGTCGCACGGTCCCAGACCAGGCGGGGACGGAGCCCGGCGAACTCCTCGCTCGGGTAGCGGCCGGCCAGCATGTCGAGCACGGCCTCAAGCACCGGGCGGGTCAGGCCGCTGAACGGGGCCGCGCGCCGGACGGTCTGCAGCAGGTCGACGACATCCCAGTCGTCCATGGCCGTCATCGCGACGATCTGCTGAGCCAGCACGTCGAGCGGGTTGCGGGGCATCCGCAGTTCCTCGATCAGGCCGTTGCGCATCCGGCCGGCGACCACCGTCGCCTGCACCAGGTCGCCCTGGTACTTCGGGAAGATCACGCCACGGGAGACGTCGCCGACGTTGTGCCCGGCCCGTCCGATCCGCTGCAGGCCACTGGCGACCGAAGGCGGTGATTCGACCTGGATAACGAGGTCAACGGCGCCCATGTCGATGCCGAGCTCAAGGCTGGACGTGGCGACGACCGCAGGGAGTCGGCCCGCCTTGAGCGCCTCCTCGATCTGGGCTCGCTCCTGGCGGGACACCGAGCCGTGATGGGCGCGGGCGATCACCGCAGGCGCCACGATGCCGCCGGGGCCTGTGCCGCCGGGTCCTGTGCCGCCGGGTCCTGTGCCGCCGGGTCCTGTGCCGCCGGGTCCTGGGCCGCCGCTGATGCCGCGTCTGTCCGTGTCGGCCAGGTCGAAGTCGCCCAGGCCATCGTAGGCTCGCTGCGCGGTGATCTCGGCCCGCTCGGCAGCCCGTTCGGCGGCAAGCTCGTTGAGCCTGGCGCAAAGCCGCTCGGCCAGCCGGCGGGAGTTGGCGAACACGATTGTCGAGCGGTGCTGCTCGATCGCGTCGAGTACCTGGGCCTCGACATGCGGCCAGATCGAGTTGCTCCGGGGCTGGCCACCAGGTAGATCGGCGGGGTCGTCCAGCGGGCTGCTCGCCCCAAGGCCGGGTCTGGCTCCGCCGCTGTACCCAGCCGGATCTGGGTTGCCGACCCCGGCTTGGGCGGCGAATTCGGCGGGTCCGATGATCCGGGCCCGGCGGGCCGGCGGGCTGGGCGGCGGACCGGTGCCGGCGGCCAGGTGCGGGCTTTCCTGGCTGACCACTGCCGGTGTGCTCCAGGGCGGGCCGCCCGCGGTGGACTCCAGGTCCGACATGTCTTCGACCGGGACGACGATCTTCAGGTCAAGCCGCTTCTCGCTTGGCGGCGCGGCGATCGTTACCGGCAGCGCGCCGCCAAGGAACGCGGCGACTTCCTCGGGCGGCCGGACGGTAGCTGACAGCCCGATTCGCTGCGCCTGGCCTGACCCGCTCCGCTGATCCCGCCCGCTGCGCTGACTCGACCTGCTGTCCTGACCCGGCCCGCGTCCCGCTGGTGGCCTGCTGGCCACTGCCGGCCGGACCGGCCCCGCTGCCGGGCACCCCGGCGCCGCGCAGCGCGTCGAGCCGCTCCAGGGACAAAGCCAGGTGCGCTCCCCGCTTGCCGCCAGCCAGCGCGTGCACCTCGTCGATGATGACCGTTTCGACGCCACGGAGCCCGTCCCGCGCCTTAGACGTGAGCAACAGGAACAGCGACTCGGGCGTGGTGATCAGGATGTCCGGCGGCTTGCTGGCCAGCTGACGCCGCTCGTCCGCGGCGGTGTCGCCGGTCCGAACCCCCACCCGGATGTCGGGCTCGGGCAGCCCGAGGCGCCGCCTGGCCTGGCCGACCCCGGTCAGTGGGCTACGGAGGTTTCGCTCGATGTCGACGGCCAGGGCCTTGAGCGGCGAGATGTAGAGCACCCGGCAGCGCAGCCTGGGATCGGGCGGGGGCGGCTCGGTAACCAGCTTGTCGATCGCCCACAAGAACGCGGCCAGCGTCTTGCCTGAGCCGGTAGGCGCGACGACAAGCGCGTGCTCACCCTGTCCGATCGCCTGCCAGGCCTGCGCCTGCGCCAGCGTCGGCTCGGCGAACGCGGCCCGGAACCAGGCCGCAGTCGGCTCGCTGAAGCCAGCCAGCACGGCATCGGCCGGAGAGGCGGCGGACGACGCGGTGCGAGCGGACATGACTCCATCCTGCCGCCACCTACCGACAGCCTGGACCGGTCACCAGCCAAGCCGACTGCCGTTGTGTTTTAACCGCAGGTTTCGGTGATCATCAATCAGGTAACGGGGCGGGTCAGGGCGTGCGCGCAGAACCGCGGGCGTGCCGCTCCGGCACGCTCCGCAATGACGTGACGCGGGCGAGTAAGGCAAGCCGGCCGGATGCGGCACCCGGCCCCTGGCTGAAGATCGCCGCGCCTGGCGTGCATCCGCCAACCCGGTAGCAACTCAGGTTGACTAATTCGTTTTGTCAACTAGAGTTGCTTGTATGGATGTGATCGAGATCCGGCCGGACGCCGACCCGGCTGACGCGCTGGCCGCGGTGGCGGCGCTGCGTCGGCTGGCCGACCAGCTGGAGGACGTGGCGGTGGAGCGGGCGATGCGGGCTGGCTGGGGCTGGCCGCAGGTCGCTGAGGCGCTCGGCGTCACCCGGCAAGCCGTCCACAAGAAGCACGCCCGGCGGCTGATCGCCGCGGGCGTAACGCTGAGGAGGCGGTAATGGTAGTGCGTTTCGCTGAGCACGCCCGCGCGATCGTGCGGCAGGCGGAGGAAGAGGCGGCAGAGGCGGGGTCGCCGGTGGTCGAGGCCGAGCACCTGCTGCTGGCGATGACCGGCGAGCACGGAAGCGAGGCTCGGGACGTGCTCGCCTCGGCCGGGCTGGACCGGGACGGGATCCGCGCGGCTCTGGACCGTGAGTTCCGGCAGAGCCTCGCCGCGGCCGGGGTCACGCTGCCTGCTGGCGGGCTGCCGCGGGCGAGCCGTGATCCGGCGCGGCAGGCGCGCCTAGCGGCGTCAGGAAAGCTGGTGCTGGAACGGGCGCTGAAGGCCGCCGCCGGCCAACGCCAGATCCGGCCCGGACACCTGCTGCTCGGAGCGCTCGGCGCGCAGGCCGGCACCGTGCACAGGGCGCTGGAGCTGGCCGGCGTGGACCTTGGCGACCTGGCCGCCCGGGCCAGGCAGGCACTTGACCGGGGCCAGCCATGACCCGCGCCACCGCGGCGGCACCGGGACCCGCGATCCCCCCGGGTGCCGCGGCTGACGCAGCGGTGCTCACCGAGAGCCTGGGGAAGACGTATCCCGGCGGGACGGTCGCGGTGGCCGATCTGGACCTGGCAGTGCGCCGCGGCGAGGTGCTCGGCCTGCTCGGCCCGAACGGCGCTGGCAAGTCGACCACCGCCGGGATGCTGACCACGACCGTGCGGCCGACCTCGGGCCGGGCCTGGGTGGCCAGCTTCGATGTCGCCGCGGCCCCGGCCCGGGTGCACCGGCACATCGGCGTGGTCCCGCAGCGCAACACCCTGGACCGCCGCCTGGACGTCCGCGACAACCTCATCTTCCACGGCCGGTACTTCGGGATGCGGGCCGCCGCCGCCCGGGCCGCCGCCGGCCGCTGCTCGATCAGGTGAGCCTGGCGGACGCCGCCGGTAAGCGGGTCGATGAGCTGTCCGGCGGGATGGCGCAGCGGCTGATGATGCCCGGGCAATCATGCACCACCCGGAGGTGCTGTTCCTCGACGAGCCCACCACTGGCCTGGACCCGCAGAGCCGCCTGGCCGTCCACGACATCATCACCGGGCTGCAGGCCGCCGGGCAGACGATCATGCTCATCACCCACGACATGGCCGAGGCTGACGCCCTCGCTGACCGGGTCGCGATCATCGACCACGGCCGCTGCTTGCCCTGGACACCCCGGCCGGGCTCAAGCGGTCGGTTCGCGGCGGCACAATCGTCACGGTCACCGCCGACGGCACTGGCCCGGCGGATCTAGCCGCCGCGCTGGCCGCCGGCGTGCCCAGCGCCCGCGACGCCCGCCCGCTCGGCGATGCCGTCATGCTTACCGTCGATGACGGCCAGCCGGTTCTCCCCGCTGTCCTCGTCGCCGCCGGTGCCTGCCATGCCCGGCTGCGCGAGGTCCGCGTCGACCCTCCGTCCCTGGAAACCGTCTTCATCCAGCTGACCGGCAAGGAACTCCGCGAGTCATGACCACTGCCGCACTCGCAGCCGCCGCGCCACGGTCCCCGGCGCTGGCCGCGTTCGCCGGGCTGCTCGCCCGCGACCTGACCGTGCTGCGCAAGCAGCCCGCCGACTTCATCTCCCGCACCGTCGTCCAGCCCGTGCTGTTCGTCTTCGTCCTCGGATACATCACCCCGCGGATCGAGGCACCGTCAGGCAGCGCCACGCAGGCAGCCACCACCCTGCTGGCCGGGATGCTCGCCATCGTGATCCTCTTCCAGGGCCTGTTCGCCGTGGCCCTGCCGCTCGTACAGGACCTCGGCTACACCCGCGAGATCGACGACCGGCTCCTCGCCCCGCTTCCCGCGCAGGCAGTGGCCCTGGAGAAGATAGCGCTCGTACTATCCAGGGCCTGCTCGCCGCCCTCGTCATCTTCCCGCTGGCCATGCTCATCCCGGCCGCGCCGCCGGCCCTGCACATCCATTGGGCCGTGCTGCTCACCCTCGCCCCGCTGGCCGCCCTCATGTGCGCCAGCCTCGGGCTCTTCCTCGGCACCGCCATCGACCCCCGGCTGGCCATGGCCCTGTTCGCCGTCCTGATCACCCCGCTCATGTGGCTCGGCTGCGCGCTCTTCCCATGGAGCGCCCTGCACGTCATCCCCTGGTCCAGGGCCTGGCCCTCGCCGACCCCCTCACCTACGCCAGCGAAGGATTCCGCGCAGCCGTAACCAGCCAGCCTCACCTCAGCCTCCTGGTCGTCTACCCGGTCCTGGCCGCCGCCACCGGCCTCCTGCTCTGCAGGCCACCCGCCACTTCACCCGCCGCGTCATCAGCTACGAGCCCGACGTCGCCTGCCATCACACCGAAAACAAGAACCGTGACGGCACGCGCTTGAGGTGATGGGTTCACCTCTGATCCCTCACGCCGCCGGGCATGGCGGCGAGGCTCGGCCACGGTCGCAGCTGCTCGATCTGGGTGGCCAGGCCGAGCAGGGTGCTTTCACCTCCAGCTGCGGCAACCAACTGGATGCCGATCGGCAGGCCGTCGTCGTCGGTCCCGAACGGCACCGAGGCGGCCGGCAGACCGGCTATGTTCCACGGCGGCGTGTAGATCCAGTTCGCCACGCCAAGCATCGTGGCGATCCAGCCCTTGCCGTCCCAGGTTCCGATCGGGACCGGGCCTCGGGTAAGCGTCGGCGTGATCAACACGTCATAGTCGGCGAACCAGGTAGCCGCGCTGCGGGTAAATGGATCGGCCGAGGCCGGGCGAGCGTTCCTGGCCAGCCGGTCACCGAGCCTGGCCATCTTGCGGGTCCGGTCCTCAAGCGCAGCGGTCCGCAGTCCGCGGGCATCCTGGGCGATCCCGGCCAGCCAGCGCCGGTTGAAGCGCAGCCCGAGCGCTGGCGGGTACGACGGTGACGCGGTCACCACCTGGTGCCCGGCATCGCGCAGGACGGTTGCGACGTCATCGACGGCCGCGCGAACTCGCGGTCTCGCCTTGGCGCCGATCAGCGGATGCCGGACGGAGACGGCGATCCGCAGCGGACGTTCCGGCGGGCCAGGATCCCGGTAGGTCCTGGTGCCGGCCAGGATGTCCAGCGCCAGAGCGGCATCGGCCACGGTCCTGGCGAGCGGGCCGAATGCCGTCAGGCCCAGCCAGTGGTCCTGCTGGCCGCCGGCCACCGGGACGAGGCCGGGCCCGGGCTTCAGGCCGAAGATGCCGCAGCATGCCGCCGGGATCCGGATCGAGCCGCCGCCATCGGAGCCAAGCGCGAGCGCGGCCATGCCAGCGGCGACCGCAGCCGCTCCGCCGCCGGTCGAGCCACCCGTCGTGCGGTCGGGATGCCACGGATTCCGGGAGGTCGGGAAGGCGGCCGGCTCGGTGAACGGCCAAATGGCCAGCTCCGGCAACTGGGTCTTGCCGATGACCACGCAACCCGCCGCTCGCAGCCGAGCCACGAGCTCATCGTCGGCCTCCGCAGCCGTTTCCTGGGTCGCCGCCGATCCCATCCGGGTCGGCTCGCCAGCTACGTCGACGTTGTCCTTGATGGCGACAGGCACGCCGGCCAGTGGCAGGTCAGCGAGGTCGTCGCGGTTGCCAAGCGCCGCTGCCTCACGCAGCGCCTGTTCCTGGCGGACCAGCTGGAATGCCTTGATCGCTGGCTCCCGCTCGGCGATCTGATCCAGGTGAGCCTGGATCAGTTCGACCGGCGTGATGCGGCGATCCCGCACCAGCCCGGCCATGTCGACTGCGCGCAGTGAGCACAGTTCGGAGCCGTGCGGAGCTGGTGCTTCGCTCACGGTCGCCTCCCGACGGTCGGCCCGGCGCACTCGTTATCGGGCCACTTTGGCTTGACTCGTCCCGATCATAGGGGCAGCAACGAGGCCGTTCCATGGACCGCTCGTTGCACTGCGGACTTCATCGGGACTGCCGCAAGCTATCAGCGGCCAAGCGCGGATCTGATCAGGTCAGCGAGCTCGGCGGGCCAGACCTTCTCGGTGGTGGAGTCCAGTTCAGCCACGGTCCACCAGCGCCAGGCGGTGATGCCGTCAGCAGCGTGCATCGCATCGACGCCGGTGATCTCGCGACGGGACTGGTCGGTTCTGGCCAGGTAGAGCCGCTCATGCTGGTGCACGATGTGGCCCGCGTATTCCATGGTGTGGCTGCGCCTGTGTACCTCGGTGAGCAACGTGATGTCGGTCCAGCCGGTCTCTTCCGCCAACTCCCGGATCGCGGCCGCTGGATAGTCCTCGCCCTCATCCAGGCCACCGCCTGGGGTCGACCAGTGCACCCCGTTCGGCGGGCCGTCGTCGTATCGCATCAGTAGAACCCGGTCGTCAGGATCCAGCATGACGACCCGGCCCGCCCGTCGCACCGAGAGTCCCGGCGCCGCACGCCCGGGCGATTCAGATGTTTCGGAGTCGGATAGACACGCTGAGTCGGGGGTTGTCATGCTCCCATTGTCCGGCCATTGTCCGGGCTGCCGCCGGAGTGCCCTGCCAGTTTCAGGATTAATGCCCTATTGTGACAGGTTGTCGAAGAGTCGTCGTTGGGAGTCCGGATGGTATCGGTCATGAGCCGGGCGGTTTGCCTGGCGCAGCTCGGACAAGCCTTGCTGAATCGATGCCGCCGGCCGGCCAGCACGGTGATGGGCCTGGCCTTGCCTGCGGCGCTGGCGGTGAGCGCCGCCATCGCTGCCCGTGTGACCGGTACATCCATCCGGTCGATCACTCGCGCGTACCACCATTGTATGCGACGCAGGTATCGGTCACCGTGCGCGGGATCGACCGCCATGGCCAATCCGTCAGCATGGCCTACCAGGTCACCGCGGTCTCGCTCACCGGCGGCCAGTCTTACAGTTCCGACGGCCAGGGCGTGCTCACGATCCCGGCCGGAACGTATGCGATTGGTGCCGCGATCCTGACGGACGGAAGCGGCGGCCAGCCAGCCAGCCGGACACTCGATGCCCAGATAGTGCGGGCTCGCCGAAGCATCACGGTGACCCTGGACGCACGTGCTGGCCGGCTGGTCGATGTCTCGCTCAGCCAGCCAGGTTCGAGGCCGAAATGGATTGATAGCTCGCTGTGCGTCAGCGCTGGCGGAGGCGTCGAACTAGCGCGCGATCAGGGATGGGGGACGGTAGCTCCGACGCCGCTGTACGTGGTGCCCGCCAGCGACAGCCGGATCTCATTCGGCTTCGTGAACGACTGGCAGGACGGCCGGCGTTCAGTACTTCCTGTCCGTGCAGCACATATACCGTCTATCGGTACTCTCACCGGTCCAGTCTGCCAGCTACGCTCAGACAAAGTACAGGGGAAGAACGTCAGCGGGTACTGGGATCTGGCAACTTCACCGCCTGCGATCCGCATACAGTCGCACTGGACTTCGAGTCGCACGCCGTCCCCTCTCAGGTGACGCAGTACGTGAGCCCTGGACCGGTCTGGGCTACCTTCCTGGCGAGTTACTCACTCCAGAGCAACTGGACCCTGGTGGGCGACTACAAGGCCGGTCACAGCTATACGGCCGTGATCGGCGCCGCGGTCCGCGCCCAGAGGATACTGCCGGAATACGCTCCGGCAGGCTCGGTGAAGTTCCCCCTCACGTCGCTCTTCAGCGATCCGATCGCGGCTCCAGATCAGCTGCAGTGCTGTGCCGACGGTGTGGTGACCCTGAAGCTGGGCAGCAGGCTGGTGCGGCGGCTCGCGTTCACCGACGGCGGCGAAGGTCCGGGATTCAGCTCTCGCCTGCGGGGCGCTGGCTGGTATTCGCTGACTGTCAATGCCAGCTACGACCAGCCTCCAGTGCCGGGAGCCGTCCTGTCCTCGCAGGTCAGCCTCCTATGGCGGTTCCACGTGTCGGCCGGTGACCTGCTGGCCAACGGGCGCGGCCTGCCAGTAAGCCTGACCAGGTTCCTGCCATCGGGCCTGGACGCGAGCAACGACGCCGTGCCAGGTGCCGATACGCCGGTCAGACTCGACGTCGTTCGCGCTGGGCTCCAGAGCACCAGCACGCCGCAATACAAGCTCAGAACGGTAGCGCTGCAGATCTCCGTCGACGACGGCAAGACCTGGCAGTCGGTGCCGGTTTCGGCGCGCCGCGGCTACTGGCTGGCAACGGTGCACGATCCAGCGAGCGGGTTCGTGTCGCTGCGCTGCACGGTGACCGACGTCAAGGGCAACAGCACCGTCGAGACCATCGTCCGGGCCTACGGTGTCAGCTGACCTGCTGTGGCCGCCACGGCGTTGGCGATGATTCCGTGGCCGTGCTGGGCCCCGGCCGCGAGCGCCGAGCGGATCAGGAACTCCGAGGCTGTGGTCGCGGCCCGGTACCGGTCAATGACGAGACCTGCAACCGCCGGATGACCGCCGAGCGGCGCGGTGACCCATTCGGCACCGCTCTCGCTCAACCGTTCGTGAAACTGACCGGGTGCCAGCAGATAGCTGGCTACCGCGACCGGTCCGCCGGTGCGTGACCGTAGCTCGGCCACCGCCTCGGAAGGCGTCGGTCGGCCGACTGCGGTGAACGCTGGCAGCACGGGAACTCCGAGGCCGTCTGCCAGCAGCTCCGCCTGTCGCGAAACCTCGGTGGTGGCCACCGGGTCGGACGAGCCGGCGGCGGCCAGGACTACAGCGGTCCCTGGCGGGACTCCTGCGTCGGTGAGGCGGCCGGCTAGCGCGGTCACCAGCAGCGGATCAGGACCGAGGGGACCGGCCACCCGCGCGCGTGCCACGCCGGCGGCCGCTGCGGCAGCAGTGACGTCGGTCGCGAGGTGATATCCGGTGGAGAGCAACAGCGGGACGATGATGACGTCGGAGCCGGCGGCGGCGAGTCCGTCGGCCAGGGACGGCTCGGCATGCTGCACGAATGCCACCCGAATGTCGAGCACGGGCGCCAGCCGCAGCACCTGGCTGGCCAGCGTATTGATCGTGGCCGCCGCCGCTGGATGGTTGCTGCCGTGGGCGACCGCCAGCAGGGCCGGGCGGCTCATGCCGCGCCCAGTTGGTCGCGGAGCCTGACCACCTCGCCGATGACCACGACCGCTGGTGGCCGCACGCCGTTCCTGGCGGCATCGGCGGCGACTTGGTCAAGGCTTGAGATAAGCACCTGCTGGCGGGCCGTCGTGCCGTCCTGGATGACGGCGACCGGTGTGCTGGCGTCCCGGCCACGCTTGATCAACTCGGTTGCGATCGTCTCGATCTGGGCGACGGCCATCAGCAGGACAAGCGTGCCTGAGCCGCCGGCCAACGCCTGCCAGTCCACGGTCGCGCCCGGCTGCGATGGGTCCAGATGAGCGGAGACCACAGCGAAGTCCTGGGTGATGCCGCGGTGCGTGACCGGGATCCCGGCGGCGGCAGGTACCGCGATGGCGCTGGTCACCCCGGGCACCACCTGAACGGGCACTCCGGCCCGGACACAGGCCAGGGCCTCTTCGCCGCCCCGGCCGAACACGAAAGGATCGCCGCCCTTCAGCCGGACCACGCGGGCACCGGCCAGTGCCCGGTCGACGATCAGGGCATTGATCTGGTCCTGGGTCAGCCGGTGGGCGCCAGGCGACTTGCCTGCCTCGATGATCTCCACGTCCGGATCAAGCTCGGCGAGCAGCCCGCGCGGTCCGAGCCGGTCGGCGACCACGACGTCGGCCTCGGCCAGCAGGCTACGGCCGCGGACGGTGATCAGCCCAGGGTCACCCGGACCACCGCCGACCAGGGCGACGCTCCCGATCTTGCGGCGTCGATGACGCAGCGGAAGGCTGCCGTCGGCCAGCGACTGGCTGATCGCCGACCGCAACCGCTGCGACCGGCGCGGGTCACCGTCGGCGGTTACCGCGACGGTTACGTCGCCGTGCCTGGTCACGGCCGGCATTCGGGCGGCCGAGTCCGAGCCGGAGTCGGCGCGGACGCACCAGATCCCGGCTCGGTCGGCGGCCGCGGCGACCTCGGAGTTCACCTCGCTGTTGTCGGTCGCGGCGTGAGCGAGCCAGGCGCCTGCCAGGTCACCGTCGCGATACCGTCGGCGGCGGACGGTCACCGGCAGTTCACCGAAGCCCTCGGCGATCCGTGGCGCCACCACGGTCACTCGCGCACCGGCCTCGACCAGGGCGCGAGCCCGGCGCAGCGCGACCGGCCCGCCGCCGACGACCACGGCGGACCGTCCGGCCAGATCGAGCTCGATCGGGTAGGCCGTCACGACGCCGCTCCGGACGGAAGGTCCGACGGCCGCAAGTCGGCGGGGCCTGCGCGCCGGCGGCCTGGTTCGGCGGCCGACGGCGGCAAGTCGGCGGGGCCTGCGCGCCGGCGGCCTGGTTCGGCGGCCGACGGCCGCAGCACGGCCGTGAACCGCAGCTGGAAACTGCGGGCACATGAGTCGCATTGCCAGTGCCCGGCCTGCAGGCCGGCCGGCCGCAGCGTCTCCTCGCCGCAGTACGGGCAGAAGAACGGCACCTGCCGCTCGCCGTTCACCGGGCCACCGCCGTCCTTGAGCGGCCCGGGGCGGGTGTGCCGACGGAGCCTAGCGCCGGTAGCGGGCTGCGGACCGACGCCGACACTCGGCTAGCCGTCGGCCGGGAGATCGGCCTCATGCCAGCGGCTGGCCGGGAGATCGGCCTCATGCCAGCGGCTGGCCGGGAGATCGGCCTCATGCCAGCAGCCGCTCGTCGGCTCGGCGAACCCAGCTGGCGAACCGCTCGCCGTCGGCACGGTCGGCCTGATAGCTGCGCAGCAGCCGTTCCACGTAGTCGGGCAGGGTGTCGGCGCTCAGCTTCAGCCCGCGCAGCTTGCGGCCGAACGCCGGATCGGCGCCGAGCGAGCCGCCGAGGTGCACCTGGAAGCCCTCGTTGCCGCCGACGATGGAGCCCTTCAGGCCGATGTCGGCCAGCTGGAACCTGGCGCAGGAGTTCGGGCAGCCGTTGACGTTGATCGTGATCGGCTCGTCGAAGTCGGGCAGCCGCCGCTCCAGCTCGGCGTACAGATCGCGAGCCCGCTGCTTGGTCTCGACAATCGCCAGCTTGCAGAACTCGATTCCGGTGCAGGCCATGGTCGAGCGGCGGAACATCGAAGGACGGGCCGGCAGGTCGATCGCGTCAAGTTCGGCGACCAGCTCAGGAAGGTTTCGTTCCGGCACATCGATGATCAGCAGCTTCGGCTCGATGGTGGTCCGAACCCGGCCCGACCCGAACGTCTGCGCCAGATCGGCCACCTGCCAGAGCTGGTTGCCCGAGGTTCGGCCGACATGCGGCGCGACGCCTACGTAGTACCTGCCGTCGCGCTGGCGGTGCACTCCGACGTGATCGCGGGAGCCTGGCGCCGGGGGAGCCGGGGCCGGGCCGTCGGGCAGCGCCGCACCGAGGTACTCCTTCTCAAGCACCTCGCGGAACCGCTCCGTGCCCCAGTCGGCCACCAGGAACTTCAGCCTGGCCCGGCTGCGCAGCCTGCGGTAGCCGTAGTCGCGGAAGATGCTGGTCACCCCGGACCAGACGGTCGGGACCTGGTCCGGCCTGACGAACACGCCGAGCCGCCTGGCCAGCATCGGGTTAGTCGACAGGCCGCCGCCCACCCACAGATCGAAGCCTGGCGTGCCGCCCAGGCCGGTGACCCCGACGAACGAGATGTCGTTGACCTCGTGCGCGGTGCACTGCGAGGCGCAGCCGGAGATCGCTGACTTGTACTTGCGCGGCAGGTTGCCGAACCCGGGATTGGCCGCGGCCACCGCCTCGGTGGCCCGGAGCGCTGCGGTCGCATCCAGAACCTCGGCGGCATCGATCCCGGCGACCGGGCAGCCCAGGATGTTGCGCGGCACGTCACCGCAGGCCTGCAGCGAGGACAGGCCGACCCCTTCGAGCCGTTCCCAGATCGCCGGCACGTCCTCGATCCTGATCCAGTGGTACTGGACGTTCTGCCGGTCGGTGATGTCGGCTAGGTCGCGGCCGTACTCTTTGGCGACGCCGGCGATCGTGCGCAGCTGATCGGCGGTGAGCTGGCCGCCGGGAATCCGGACCCGCATCATGAAGTGGGAGTCCTCGATCTCCTCGTCCGCCAGCGAACCGGTCCGGCCGCCGGGGATCCCTGGCCTGCGCTGGGTGTACAGCCCCCACCAGCGGAACCTGCCGCGCAGGTCGGTCGGGTCGATCGAGCCGAAGCCCTGCCAGGCATAACGGGTCAGGATCCGGTCGCGGACATTGAGCCCGGCGTCGTCCTTCTTGAACCGCTCGGCGGCGTTCAGCGGCTCGAAATGGCCAGCGGCCCACTGGCCCTGGCCGCGCTGCGGCTGAGATGACATCGGAATCCTTCTGCTTCTGAGGTTCGGGCGCACGCCAGACGTCCGTTGCGCGGACGAAATGACTGCGGTCGGGGACCGAGATCAGCAGCAGGAACGACAGATCGCGCTTGAGGTGCGCTGAAGGTCGATGTGGCGTCGGCAGAACAGCATCAGCGCCTGGTCAGCAGCCTGGGGTGTCACGGCAAGGGTCTCCGGGTTCGGCGATGCGCGGACGTCCTCCGGTCGGGCTAACACCCGATCCCGCGATCGCATTCCGCCCCGTGGTGCCTAGCTGGGCAGCGTCGTTCTGGGCAGCGCCGTTCTGGCGGCTGCGGTCTTTCGCCGGGAGGACGGCGGACAGGTAGCTCGGGGGACAGGTAGCTCGGCGGACAGGTAACCTGGCGCGGGTGCGGCTGACGATGTTCTGGGAGCGCATGCGTGCGCAGTTCGGCGACACATATGCCGAGAGCGTCGCCAAGGACCACGTGCTCGCGCCGCTCGGCGGCCGCACGGTCGACCAGGCGCTCGCCGACGGCGAGGACGCGAAAGTTGTCTGGCGAGCGGTCTGCGAGGTGTTCCGCGTTCCTGAGCGGCTGCATTGATGGTTGCAGCTGGCCGGCCGAACAGCGACTACGAGCGGGGCAGGATCACCGCGCTCGGCGGGCGGCTGGTGGAGGTGCACTGCGCCTGCCCGCTGGATGTTGCGGCGCGGCGCTATGCCGAGCGCGCCGGTGGTAGCCATCCCGTTCACGTGGTTACCGCCGTGTCGGCAGAATTCCTGGCTGAGTTCGACCGGCCGGTGGGCCTGGGCGAACTGATCGTGGTGGACACATCGGGCCCGGTCGACATCCCGGCGCTCGCCGGCGAGGTGCGGACGCTGCTGGCGGCTCCCGTTTGACGGCCGTGGCACATTTTCAGCCAAGCCGGCGCGTCGGCCCGCATGATCGAACAACTGTTCGTTAGAGTGGCTCCGCTGGCGGTCTTACGTGGCCTCGGATCGGCCGCGTAGTGCAGCGCCCGCACATTGTCAGTGGCTGCGCGTAGCGTCGATGCTGACAGCAGATGACATGGCCTAGCAGTGCAGACCACCGCACGCTGCGAGCGGCTCGGCATAGCCCTCGATCCCAACGGGAGTTCACATGGCACCGAACGACAAGGTGGGCAGCAACAGGGCTGGGGACAGGGACAAGGCCCTGGAGACCGCGCTCGCTCAGATCGAACGACAGTTCGGTCGGGGAGCCATCATGCGACTCGGCGACGATGCACGCGCGCCGGTCGAAGTGATCCCGACCGGGTCCATCTCGCTGGATGTCGCGCTCGGCATCGGCGGCCTGCCGCGCGGCCGAATCGTCGAGATATACGGACCGGAGAGTAGCGGGAAGACCTCGCTTGCGTTGCATGCAGTAGCAAATGCACAAAAAGCAGGCGGAATCGCGGCCTTCATCGATGCCGAGCACGCACTCGATCCCGATTACGCCAAGAAGCTTGGTGTGGATACCGACGCGCTGCTTGTGTCCCAGCCGGACACCGGCGAGCAGGCGCTGGAGATCGCCGACATGCTGATCCGCTCCGGTGCGATCGACGTGGTCGTGATCGACTCGGTGGCCGCCCTGGTGCCGCGGGCTGAGATCGAGGGCGAGATGGGGGACAGCCACGTCGGCCTGCAGGCCCGCCTCATGTCGCAAGCACTCCGCAAGATCGCAGGCGCGCTGAACCAGACCAAGACCACCGCAATTTTTATTAACCAATTGCGGGAAAAGATAGGAGTCATGTTCGGCAGTCCAGAAACCACCACTGGTGGAAAGGCGCTTAAGTTTTATGCGTCAATACGGCTGGATATCCGACGCATCGAAACTCTCAAAGATGGTGCGGATGCCGTGGGTAACCGAACCCGTGTGAAGGTAGTCAAGAATAAGTGCCTGGCAGAAGGGACGCGAATATTTGACCCGGTAAGCGGTCTCACGCATCGCATCGAGGAGATTGTTGATGGACAGTTTCCCGTTCATGTCGTGTCCGCTGACAAGAATGGACTCCTCCACGCACGGAAAGTCACGTCGTGGTTCGACCAAGGCGAGCAGGAGGTCATCGGAGTCAAGCTCCGCGATGGCACCGAACTGTGGGTAACGCCGGATCATAGAGTCATGACGGAGCGCGGCTGGCGTCCTGCGGGGAACCTCGCGCGAGGCGACCGGCTGGCCAGGCCGCGCAACTACTCGGGCTTCGGTTCGTATGAGCCTGTTCCCGCCGATCACGCCAGGTTGCTCGGCTACCTCATCGGCGACGGTTACGTAGGCGGAAAGACGCCGATCCATTTCATCAATGTCGCAGATTCGCTCCATCAGGATGCGGCTCGGATAGCCGAAAGCCTGGGGTGCGAGGTGAAGAAGGGTAGTGGTGGTCCTATTGCCGTCTCATTCTCCCATCGGCCCGGCGAGAAGAACGGGGTGCTTGAACTCTGTCGGTGGGCTGGAATATTCGGCTGTCTGGCTCCCGATAAGAAAATTCCGGCGGCCTTCTTCGCTCCTGACGTCTCAGCCGAAGTCGTAGGAAACCTCATCTTCGGGCTCTTCGAGACAGACGGCTACGTATCGAGAGAGCAGACGGGAGGCATCCGAGTCGGCTATTCGACGACCTCGGAGCAGCTCGCTCAGCAGCTTCATTGGCTGCTGCTTCGCTGGGGCATCGGGAGTAGCGTCCGGCGCCGTGACCCAAGGGCTCAGCGGGGTGGCCTAGTACAGGGACGCCGGATCGTCGGCAAGCTTCCGTCGTGGGATGTACGAGTTTCTGGTGTCGAGAATGCGACGGCATTTGCGGCTGCGGTTCCCATGTGGGGCCCACGGGGCCAAGTGCTAATGCGTGAGCTCGGCGTACTCGACGGCCGCTACCGGGGGTCTCAACGGGTTTATCTTGCCGACGAACTCATCAAACCCGTCCTTGGCTACCTTGAAAGCCGCGGCGTGACGGCATCGCTGGCAGCCCGGCTGATCGGCGAGGGCGCGGGGAATCCGCAGGGCGGCATGAAGGTAGTACTTGGGGCATCGCGCCTGCGCCGTGACCGGGTTCAGCGGCTGGCGGATGGCCTCGACGATGCCTTCCTGCGCGAGATTCTGGCGGATCAGCTCTGGTTCTCCCGAGTCCAGGCGGTTCTGCCCAGTCGGCGCTGCCGCACGTTCGATGTAGAAGTTGAAGAGTTCCACAACCTCGTCGCGGAGGATGTGGTCGTCCACAACTGCAGTCCGCCGTTCAAGGTCGCCGAGTTCGACATCCTGTACGGAATCGGGATAAGTCGGGAAGGCAGTCTGATCGATCTGGGTGTCGAGCAGATGATCGTCCGCAAGGCCGGTGCCTGGTACACCTACGAGGGCGATCAGCTCGGCCAGGGCAAGGAGAACGCCAGGACCTACCTGCGCGACAACCCGGATATCGCGAACGAGATCGAGAAGAAGATCAAGGAGAAGCTCGGCATCGGTCCGCAGCTGGACGCCGACGTGACAGCTCCAGCACCGCCGACGGCAAGGCCGACGCTCGAAGTGGTTCCTGGGTCGAACGGTGCGGGGCCAGGCAGGTAGCGGCGCGGCGCGCCGGGTAGGTAGCGGCGCGGCAGGCCGGGCAGGCAGTAGCGCGGCCCGCCGGGCTGCGGCGCGCCGCACCCGCGCGGATGGAACCCGCGTCGGCGAAGCCAGTGGCGGTGCCGCCAGCGACGGGGCTGACGGCTGGGACGATCCCGGTGTACCGGCCGACCCTGAGGCCGTGGCCAGGCTGATCTGCCTTCGGCTGCTGACGGCGGCGCCGCGGACCCGGGCGGAGCTTGCCGAGGCACTTCGCAGACGCCGCGTGCCTGACGACGCGGCGCAGGCCGTGCTCAGCCGGTTCGCCGAGGTGAAGCTGATCGACGACGCCATGTTCGCCAAGGCGTGGGTGGAGTCGCGGCATCTGGGCCGGGGACTGGCCGGCCGGGCGCTGGCGGCCGAACTAGGCCAGCGGGGCGTGGCCCAGAGCGACATCAAGGCTGCTGTCGATCAGCTAACCCCCGACACCGAGCTTGCCACCGCGAGGGCACTGGTGGCGCGCAGGCTGGCCAGCACGAGGGGCCAGCCCGCTCCGGCCAGGGTCCGGCGACTAGCCGGGATGCTGGCCAGGAAGGGGTACGGGGCCGGCCTGGCGTATCGCGTTATCCGCGAGGCACTGGAGCAGGAAGGCGAGGATCCGGTCGCGGCCGGCCTGGACGGCGAGGAGTCCTTCGACGTCGGACTGGACAGCGACGGATCCATGATCATCTAGGATCAATGGGTGCCGTCAGCTGCCAGCCAACCTTCGCCTGCTCCGGGGTAACTTGAAGCTGAGGCAGTCACGGCGCGCCTGGCTAACAGCCAGTCGCTGCCGCAGCAACACCCGTGCGAGCCGTTTCGGCTGAAATCGGGTGCTGTCGGCTGACCTGGTGAAATGCCGCTGCCGACGGTCGTGGGCGGCGTTGCTGATCATGGTGTGCTTGCCCCAGAGCGATATCTCCGCTTAGCCTCACGAACAGTGAGGTTTACACCGTGCGAGCGGATTGATGAGGAGCAGACGACTTGTGCTGAGCGCCGGACGCGCTCGCCTGCTGATCAGGCGGTCGTCCGGATGCCAGATCAATGTGCTGGACCTGGCCTGAGATCGGCCAGTGCGACTGTCAGACCGGGCTAGCCGGAAGGGGTAAGAAGCAAGCGACAGGTGGGCGCGGCCTGCAGCCTCGGCAGGTCGTGCCGGGTGATCGGCACTAAGTGCTGGCCGTCAGCATGCCGTGCCGAGACGAGAACCCGGGCGCGCGGTAACCCTCGCTGCGGGCAGATTCCGGGCACCCATCGGGCGTGCCAGGGAGTCTTAGGAAGCGGAAGGGGTGCGCAGTGGACAGTGGCCTTGTGCTGATCCTGGCGATCAGCATTGCCGTGCTTGCCTTGCTGGCAGCTGCTGCCGCCGTGGTCGTCATGCTTCGTGCATCCGGCGGCTGGCGCCGGATCGGCCTGCCACGCAACGGAGCGCGCCCTGACTTGGCGAGCACTCCCGAGCCGCCCGCTGTGCCCGATGAGCCCGACCAGGATGACCGGTCGGCCGACCGGCTGCGGGCGGCTGAGATCGAGGCGGCGGCCATTGTCAGGAGGGCGGAGCTGGCGGCCGAACGGGCCGCCGAGGCGCGGCGCGAGGTCGATGAGGAGGTCCGCGCGGTCACTGACGAGGTCAGGCGGCTGCGTGGCGACCTGGAGCGCCGGGAGGAGCGCATTTCCGACCGCGAGCAGCGGCTGGACGGCGAAACCCGCCGGCTCGACCGGCTCGCCGCCGAGATCGACCAGGCCCGCAGGGACCTCGACGCCAGGCACTCGGAAATCGACCAGCTAGACGCACAGCGCCGCTCGGTGCTTGAGCGGACCGCTGGCCTGACCGCGGACCAGGCCAAGGCCGAGCTGGTGGCCGCCATCGAAAATCAGGCCAAGCGCGAGGCCACGCTGATCGTCAGGGAGATAGAAGGCCAGGCCAAGAAGGAAGGTCAGCAGCGGGCCAGGAAGATCGTCACGCTGGCGATCCAGCGGGTGGCCAGCGAGCAGACCAGCGAGTCGGTGGTCTCCGTGCTGCAGTTGCCCGCTGACGAGATGAAGGGCCGGATCATCGGGCGGGAAGGCCGCAACATCCGTGCCTTCGAGAACGTCACCGGCGTGAACCTGATCATCGACGACACGCCCGAGGCGGTATTGCTGTCTTGCTTCGACCCGGTGCGCAGGGAGGTCGGGAAGCTGACCCTGGAGCGGCTGGTCGCGGACGGCCGGATCCACCCGCAGCGGATCGAGGAGGCGTACGAGCAGAGCAAGGTGGCGGTCGAGCAGCTGTGCATCCGGGCCGGCGAGGATGCCCTGGTCGACGTCGGCATTACCGACATGCACCCGGAGCTGACCCATCTGCTCGGCCAGCTCAGGTACCGGACCTCATATGGCCAGAACGTTCTCAAGCACCTGGTGGAGTCGGCGCATATCGCCGGCATGATGGCCAGCGAGCTCGGCCTTGACCCGGCACTGCTGAAGCGCGGCACCCTGCTGCACGACATCGGCAAGGCGCTGACCCATGAGGTTCAGGGCAGCCACGCGTTGATCGGCGCCGAGATTGCCCGCCGGTATGGCGAGAACGAGGATGTGGTGCACGCCATCGAGGCGCATCACAACGAGGTTGAGGTACGCACCGTGGAGGCCGTGCTGACTCAGGCGGCGGACGCGATCAGCGGCGGGCGGCCCGGTGCCCGCCGCGAGTCGCTTGAGGCCTACATCAGGCGGCTGGAGCGGCTTGAGCAGATCGCCAGGGCGCAGCCGGGCGTGGAGAAGGCCTACGCCATGCAGGCCGGCCGCGAGATCCGGGTGATGGTCAAGCCGGGTGACGTGGACGACGTCGGCGCGCAGGTGATCGCCCGCGATGTGGCCAGGCAGGTGCAGGACGAACTGACCTACCCTGGCCAGATCAGGGTCACCGTGATCAGGGAATCGCGCGCTACCGAGTACGCCCGGTGAGGTCGGACGTACCCGCCGCTCAGTACGGCCGGCGAGGTTGGACGTCAGGTCCTGGTGCTAGCCGCCGCTCAGCTTAAGCTGCGGGATGTTGCACGGCGCGAAGCCCATGACCTGGCCGTAGAACGACAGTTCTGCCTGCAGCGCGGCAACCATCGAGTCGGCCTTGCGGAAACCGTGCGACTCACCTTCGAAGGCGAGGTACGCGTGCCTGATGCCGTGCGCCGCAAGGTCGGCCGCGATGGACTCGGACTGCTTGGCAGGCACGACAGGGTCGTCCATGCCCTGCAGCAGCAGCACCGGGCAGGTATTGGCGTTCACATGACCGACCGGCGCGCGCTCGGCGTAGACGGTGTCGAAGCCGGGCAGCGGGCCGATCAGGCCATCGAGGTAACGCGACTCGAAGTCGTGCGTGTGGTCGGTGAAGCTGCGCAGGTCGGCGACGCCGTAGTAGGAGACAGCCGCGCTGAAGACCGGGTCGGTGACCGCTCCGGTGGTCACCGCCGCGAGCGCGGTCCAGCCGCCTGCCGAACTGCCGCGGATCCCCAGCCGGGCCCCGTCGGCCTCGCCTGCCCTAGCCAGTGACCGCGCGGCCTCCTTGGCGTCGGCCACGTCGACCACGCCCCACTCGCGGTTCAGCCGGTTCCGGTAGAGCCGGCCGTAGCCAGTCGATCCGCCGTAGTTGACGTCGATGATGCCGATGCCGCGGCTGGTGAAGTAGGCCTTCTCCAGACTGAGCTTCGGAATCACGTGCGATGTCGGACCACCGTGCACCCAGACAATGTAGGGCGGCAGCTCGCCGGGCGGCGCGGCCACCTCGGGATTGCACGGCGAGTAGACCAGCGCGTGCACAACCCGGCCGTACGGGCCCTCGAGCTCGACGTTCCTGGGCACCGGCAGGAACCGGCGGTCGGGCAGCTGATCGTATTCCTGCCGGAGAACCCGCAGGTCGCCGGTGGCCGCGTCGACCCGTACCACCGAGAGCGGGTCAAGCGGTCCGCCAGCCACTCCGGCAATGGCCATGCCATCCGCCGAGATCGACTCGGTGAACACGGCGAACGGCAGTTCCAGGTCGGTCAGCTCCGACGTCTCGGGGTCTAGCAGCCCAAGCCGGGCAATTCCCCGGCCGTGCCTGACCGCTAGGCGGCCGTCGCCGAGCAGGGCGAAGGGCCGGGCGCCGAGTTCCCACAGCGCGTCGGCAAACTCCTCATCGGCCGGGTAGAGCGCCTGCGGCGGCTCGCCGTGCAGTCCGATCTGGTAGATGTTCCACCAGCCGGTCCAGTCGGTCGCGACGTACAGGCTGCTGTTGTCCCGCCACAGCGGGGCCATGACTGACTCGCGGTTGCTGCCCTTGATCAGGCGGCCCTTGCCGGGAACTCCGTCCTGCACTGGGGCGACCCGCAGTTCGGTGCCATCCCACGGCATGTGCGGGTGGTTCCAGCAGATCCAGGCCAGCCACTGGCCGTCGGGGGAAGGCGTCGGGAACGCATAGAAGTCCGAGCCGCTGACCAGCACTCGAATGGCGCCGGGATCGGTGGCCGCCGATCCGTCCAGCGGGACGGCGACGATGGCCCTGGTCACCTTGCGGCCCGCATGGCGTTCCCTGACGCACCAGACTTCGCGCCGATCATGGGAAAGCACAAAATCGGCATAACGCAAAGCGCACGGTTCAAGCGGGCTCTCCGACCCGGTCTGGATGCCGCCGGTGTCAGGGGCGTCGCTCCGCGGCTCGGCCGCGCTGCCGGCCTGCGTCGGGTCCGGGGTCAGCGGCATCGGCTCGGCATTGCCGTCCGCCACTCCGGGCCCGGCAAGGTACAGCCGCTGATCGGCGAAATTGGCGAACACGATCGGCAGGCTGGCGTTGTCGCTCGTCTCGGCCGCTCCGGCCGCTCCGGCACCCGCCGCGGTGCCGGTCTCGGATCCCGGGGCGGGCGGCCGCACCGGCAGGTAGGAGAGACCGCCGTACTCATGCACCCGGGTGCGCGGACTCCAGGGTGCCGGCAGCAGAGCGGTCCGGGTCCCGTCCGGGCCGCAGTGCACGATGGTGCAGCGGCCACCCTCCTCCGGCCGCTCCTCCTGCCACCAGGTGCTGGCCCCGATTACCGTGGGAAAGGCTACGCGGGCCCGGCCGGCAGCCACCTGAGCAGCCGCGATGGGAGATGGCCAGGTACCGAACGGCATCTGGGGTAGCTCGGGCTCGGTCGCTGTGGCCGAAGTGACCGGCTCCGGTCCAGCCGTGCTGCCGTTCGATCCCGCCGCTTCACCCGTCGTCGCCATCACGTTGTCCGCCATAGGGATATCGTGCCCTACCCGCCCGGTCCGGTTCGCGGCGATTGGGACACGAGAGGCAATCAGCGCGTCCTGATCCCGCCGCTGTGCGGTTGGCCACGGCCGCGGCGAGTGGTCAGGTCGGCTGCGCGTGCTCCGTCCGGCCGGGGATCGACAGCCGCTGTGCGGTCTTGAGCGGTACCTGTCAGCCGCGGTAGGGGTAGGCCGGAAGGCCGGTGACGCCTGCCGGGCAGCTGAACAGTCCGCCTCCAGACCGGCCGGGCCCGGCCGCCGTCGTGACATAGAGCTGGTCGAGTCCGGCACCGCCGAAGGCGCAACTCGTCACGTTCGCCGCCGGGAGCCGAACGACGCCGGTCAGCCTGCCGTCGGCGCTATAGCGCTGGATGACGCCGCCGCCCCACACCGCGACCCAGACGCTGCCCTCGGCGTCCACGGCCAGGCCGTCGGGCACCACATCGCCGGAACCCAGGTGCACGAACGGTCGGCGCTCGCCCATGGCCCCGGTCACCGGGTCATAGTCGAGCACGTCGACCCGATAGGCGAGCGAGTCGATGTAGTACATCAGCCGGTCGTCCGGGCTCCAGCCGATCCCGTTGGATATCCCCAGCCCGGCGAACACCTTGCTGACACTGTGATCGGGTTCCAGCCGGTAGAGCGCGCCTTTGCCGGGCGACTCGTCGATCGCCATCGTGCCAGCGTAGAACCGGCCTGCCCGGTCGCAGGCGCCGTCGTTCATCCGGACATCGGGGTCGCCAGGTTCGGCAGTGGCAAGCGGCCCAACGGCCCCGGTAGCCGGGTCCAGGGTGCAGAAACCGAGCCCGGCCGCGACGACCAGGCCGCCGCCGGCCCGGGGTACGACCGCACCCGCCGGGCAGCCGATGTCCCAGCAGGAGTGCCCGCCGCTGCTATCGATGCGATGCACTCGGCCTGCGGGGATGTCCACCCAGTAGAGCGACCCGGTGACGGGATCCCAGCACGGACCTTCGCCGAGCTCAGCCTCGGGTACCGGCAGCTTGATCGGCTCCAGGATGATCAGATCTGCGGCCTGCTCGGTCACTGCGCCCTACCTTTCTGAACATGCCAGTCGCGGCGTACTGGCGCAGTAGCTGGCCGCTGGGTGCACAGGACGATGTCAGCCCCTCGGCGGCCCTGTCAATGACCGCGCCAGCCGTCCCGGCCAAGGCGGGCCGCCCGCTAGCCCAGCCAGGGTCGCCGCGGCCGCTGCCGCAGGGAATGCCGCCCGGATCGAGCGAGGGTGCTTTGCGGCTGCGTCTACCCTAGGGTGCATGCCTGGCGCCGACGGTCAGCGAACCTTTGAGATCCGCACCTACGGGTGCCAGATGAACATGCACGACTCGGAGCGGCTGGCTGGCCTGCTTGAGCAGGCGGGCTACCGCCAGGCTGCCGCTGGGGCGGCGCCCGACGTGGTGGTGTTCAACACCTGCGCGGTTCGGGAGAACGCCGACAACCGGCTGTACGGGAACCTTGGCCACCTGCTGCCGGTCAAGAACGCCCACCCGGGCATGCAGATCGCCGTCGGCGGATGCCTTGCCCAGAAGGACCGCGCGGTGATCACCGACCGGGCGCCGTGGGTGGATGTGGTGTTCGGCACGCACAACATCGGCTCGCTACCAGTGCTGCTTGAGCGGGCGCGGGTGCAGCAGCGTGCCCAGGTCGAGATCGCCGAGTCGCTGGAGCGGTTCCCCTCGGTGCTGCCGGCCAGGCGCGAATCGCCGTACTCGGCCTGGGTTGCCATCTCGGTCGGCTGCAATAACACCTGCACGTTCTGCATCGTGCCCAGCCTGCGCGGCCGGGAGGAAGACCGCAGGCCTGGTGACGTGCTGGCCGAGATCAGGGCGCTGGTCGATGACGGCGTCCTCGAGGTGACGCTGCTCGGGCAGAACGTCAACTCCTACGGGACCGCCTTCGGCGACCGGCTGGCGTTTGGCAAGCTGCTGCGTGCCTGCGGCGAGATCGGCGGGCTGGAGCGGCTCAGGTTCACCTCGCCGCATCCCAGGGACTTCACCGACGACGTCATTGCCGCGATGGCGGTGACGCCGAACGTGATGCCGCAGCTGCACATGCCGCTGCAGTCCGGCTCGAACGCGGTGCTCCGGGCGATGCGCCGCGCCTACCGCAGGGATTCCTATCTGGCGATCCTGGACAAGGTCCGGGCCGCGATCCCGGAAGCCGCGATCACCACAGACATCATTGTCGGGTTCCCTGGAGAGACCGAGGCCGACTTCGCCGACACTCTGGATGTGGTCCGCCTGGCCAGATTCGCCGGGGCGTTCACCTTTCAGTATTCGATCAGAGCCGGAACGCCCGCAGCTACGATGGACGGTCAGGTTCCGCCGGAGGTGGTCGCTGAGCGGTACGAGCGGCTAGTCGCGCTGGTCGAGGAAACAGCGCTGCAGGAGAACCTGCCGCTGGTCGGCCGTGAGGTCGAGGTGCTGGTCGCCGACGGCGAGGGACGCAAGGATCAGGCCACCCACCGGATGTCCGGCCGGGCCAGGGACAACCGGCTCGTTCACTTCAGCCCGGCTGGATCTGGCACGATGACGGCCGACGGCGTCCTGGGTGGGCGGGGGCGGAGGTCGGATGGGATGCGACCGGACCACATGCCGCAGCCGTCGGACAGCCCGCATCCGGTGGACCTGCCCCAGCCAGTGGACATGCCGCAGCTGAGCGGCGCGCTGCCACGGCCTGGCGACGTCGTGGTCACCACGGTTACCCGTGCCGCCCCGCACTACCTGATCGCCGACGGCGCCCCGCTGGCCGTGCGGCGGACCCGCGGCGGGGATGCCTGGGAGATCCGCAGGCAAGGCACCGTCGGCCAGGCCGCGACGCAGCTGGTGACCGGCAATGGCGCCGTTGCCGGGGACATGGTGGGCGGGCAGCGGGTCATGCTCGGGATGCCCGCACTGAGCCGCCCGGCCTGAGCATGCTCGTCGCGGCTGCCGTCTGCCCGCATCCGCCGCTCCTGATACCGCAGGCCATGGGCTCGGCTGGCTGGCCAGACGGATCTGACGCGGGCCCTGCGACCAGCCAGGAGGCCCGGGTTGACGCACAGATCCGCCAGTTGCGGGCGGCGTGCTACGCGGCGGTGCGCGATCTCGCGGCGGCCGATCCCGATCTGATCATCGTGATCGGCGGCGGGAACGTCACCAGGCGCTACCCAGGTTCGGCGGCTGGCAGCCTGCGGGATCTCGGCATCCCGTTCAGCACCGGTGCAGGTGAGCCTGTGCTGCCGCTCTCCCTGACCGTCGGCAGCTGGCTGGTCCGGCATTGCCTGGGGCAGACCATCCCTCAGCCCGCGCGTCCAGGCCGGTTGGAGCTGCAGGAGGTGGCGCAGTCCTGGTCGGCATCGGAGTGCGCGGCCCTGGGTGAGCGGCTGGTGTCCGAGGCGCCGCGGGTGGCGCTGCTGGTGATGGGTGACGGGTCGGCCCGCAAGGTGCTCGGCGTGCCAGGAGCCGCCGACCCGCCGGCCGAACGATATGACGCCCAGATAGCGAACGCGCTGGCAGCCGGGAATGTCGGCGTGCTGGCCGGACTCGACCCAGCTGCGGCCGATCACCTTCTGGTGGCTGGCCGCACCGGCTGGCAAGTGCTGGCCGGGGCCGCCGCCGGCCGCCGGATCCGCGGACAGCTCAGGTACGCCGCAGCCCCGCTCGACGTCAGCTACTTCGTAGCCTCGTGGCTGCCGGAGTGAGGCTGGCGCAGCGTCCCGGATCCGCCCAGCTGGCCGTGCCTCGTCGCTGGCTGGTCCGACTGCCTGGACCGGCTCCCTGCCTGGCTCGCCGCGCCGGGGATCTTCGCTGGATGACGCGGTGCGAGTGGGCGCGCTGCCACTCGGGAACTGCGTCTGTCGCTGACGAGATGTTTGGCGCTGGCACACTGAGGCCATGCCGCCGCGAGTGATCGCGGTCGTCGGGCCGACGGCCGCAGGGAAGTCAGAACTCTCGCTGCGGCTGGCACGTGAGCTGGACGGCGAGGTGATCAACGCTGACTCGATGCAGCTGTACCGCGGCATGGACGTCGGCACAGGCAAGCTCGCCGTCGGCGATCGAGCTGGCGTGCCGCATCATCTGCTCGACATCTGGGACGTCACTGAACCGGCCAGCGTCTCTGCGTACCAGCGGCTGGCCAGGGCCGCTATCGAGGACATCCTGGCACGGCAGCGGACGCCGATCCTGGTCGGCGGTTCCGGGCTGTACGTTCGCGCTGCCATGGACAATCTGGAGTTCCCCGGGACCGACCCGGTGGTCCGGGAGCGGCTTGAACACGACCTTGCGGCGGTCGGGTCCGGGGGGATGCACGCCAGGCTGGCGAGCGCCGATCCTGCCGCTGCCGCCGCGATCCTGCCTTCGAACGGGCGCCGGATCGTCCGTGCGCTTGAAGTCATCGAGCTGTCCGGACGGCCGTTCACGGCCACGTTGCCTGACTACACCTCGGTGCTGCCCACGACGCAACTCGGGCTTGATGTGCCCAGGGCAGAGCTCGACCGGCGGATCGCGGTCAGGGTCAACCGGATGTGGCAGGACGGCCTGGTCGACGAGGTGAGGCGACTAGTCGCTGCCGGGTTGCGCGACGGCAGGACGGCGAGCCGGGCGCTCGGCTATGCACAGGTGCTTCGCTACCTGGCCGGTGAGTGGACCGAGATGCAAGCGCAGGAGCAGACGGTAGGGGCTACCCGGAGGTTCGCACGTCGGCAGGAGTCATGGTTCCGACGGGACCCGAGAGTCCGCTGGCTGCCTGCGGCTGAGCCGGTGCCGACGGACCAGGCACTGGCTGCCATCGCGCAGTCCGATCTGGTTGCTGACTAGCATCGGGGCATGCGTTATGCCAAAGGTCACGGCACCGGGAACGACTTCATCATCCTTCCCGATGCCGATGACCGGCTGGAACTCGATGCCGAACTAGTCGCCAGGCTCTGCGACCGGCATACCGGGCTGGGGGCCGACGGCGTGCTGCGAGCGGTCCGGACAGCCGAAGGTGATACCGGAGCCGCGGCGTGGTTCATGGACTACCGCAATGCCGACGGCAGCATCGCCGAGATGTGCGGCAACGGGATCCGGGTCTTCGCCAGATTCCTGATCGATCACGGTCTGGCGGCCGGCCCGGAGCTGGGCATCGGCACCAGGGCGGGGAACCGGCTGGTGCGGCAGGTGGCCGACGGGGTGTTCAGCGTGGACATGGGACCGGCGAGTGCGCGGGGCACCGGCTGGGCGATCGTCGGCGAGCGCAGGTGCGAGGGCCTCGCGGTATGCGTGGGCAATCCGCATCTGGCCTGCGTAGTCAGCGAGTCGGTAGCCGGGTTCGACCTGTCAGCACCGCCGGCCGTCGATTCCGGGCAGTTCCCCGACGGCGTCAACGTGGAGTTGGTGCGGGTGATCGGCGAGCGGACCATCGAGATGCGGGTGCACGAGCGCGGTTCGGGAGAGACGCTGTCCTGCGGAACCGGTGCCGTCGCCGCGGCGGTTGCAGCGGCCACCGCTGCGGGGGAGTGGCCGGGCCAGCGGTCGGAACCCTGGGCCGTGGCTGTTCCCGGTGGCCGGCTGACTGTCACTCCGAGCCCGACCTCCAGCCTGCTAGTAGGTCCCGCGGTCATCGTGGCCGAGGGTGACCTGACCGATGCCTGGCTAGCTGAACCGGCGATCTCGGCCTCACTCGTTCCCTGATGCGGCGATCCTCAGCCCGATCGCGATCAGCGTCCATCCAATCCGGTTCCTGATCGCGCTACGCGGCTGCCGGTGGGCGCCGCGAGCCCGGCTGGCGCCGACCTGGTGCTGCAATTCATCAGTTCGCTGACGAGCCAGTTGCTCCAGCTGATGTGAGTACATGGTTGTTTCTCCTTGGTGGAGTCCGTTGCGTCCCGCCGGTCCGATGGCTGCGTTCTGGCCGCCCGCTGCGTGCGGTCAGCCGGAGTCCCCGACCAGGACGACTCTGCTGACCCGCACGTCGCCGTTCACGGTGCGGCACTTCAGGCTCAAGTCGGCATGACATTCCTGGCCGGATGGCGCAAGCTCGCTGCTTACCCTGCCGATGACGGAAGCAAGGTCGAGGTATGGGTCATCCGGTCACCCCGGCTGTCGTTGACCGGGGTTTTTGCGGGCGCCAATAATGGTTTATGCGGATTAGCTGGCTTGGCCGTGAACGACCAGGTTTAGCGCCGCTGGGGTCGGCTGGCTAGGCACGGCTTGGCAGCAGGAGTGTGCTGACGGGCCGCGCGCGGATGGAGGCGTCGAGTACCTCGGCGAGGTGGGCGACCGGCATCGGCGTGCCCTGGGTCGCGAGTGCCGAGGCGATCTGAAGTGCGCAGCCGGGGTTGCCTGAGACCAGCAGATCGGCGCCGGTCTCGCCGACTGCGGCCGCCTTGCGCTCGCCGAGTTCGGCGGCGGCCAGCGGCTGAACCAGGTTGTAGATGCCCGCTGACCCGCAGCAGGTGCCGGCGTCGGGAATCTCCGCCAGACTCAGGTCCGGGATAGCCAGCAGCAGATCACGGGGCTGGCGGGTGACCCGCTGAGCGTGGGCGAGATGACACGCGTCGTGGTAGGCGACCGTGATCGGGAGCGGATGCCTCGGCGCGGCCGGGCCGAGGGTGGCCAGGAACTCGCTGAAGTCCGCGACCTTGCCGCTCAGCGCCGCTGCCCGGTCGGCCCAATCGGGGTCGTCGGCCAGCAGATCCTGATAGTCCTTCATAGCGGATCCGCAGCCCGCCGAGTTGACCACGATCGCTTCCACGCCGGGCTGCTCGAACGTCTCGATCAGTCGGCGGGCGAACCCGGCCGCCTCGGCCCTGCGGCCGTCGTGCAGCGACAGCGCGCCGCAGCAGCCCTGGCCGGCCGGGATCACCACGTCACAGCCTTCCGCTGCGAGGACACGCGCGGTCGCGATGTTAACCAGCGGGAAGAAGACCTGCTGCACGCAGCCGGTGAGCATGCCGACCACAGCCCGGCGCTCGCCACGGGCCGAGATGCGCTCGGGCGGGCGACCGACCCGGCGGGCCCGAGTGGGGAGCGCGACCGGGTCGGGAGCCGTGCTGCGCCGGACTGTCGGCCACGGGGAGACCCGCCGGCCGGCCTCCAGCCGCGGTGCGACCCGGAGCGCGGCGGCAAGTTCAGGTGCCAGCCGGTCAGTCAGCGCAGTGCGGTCAGCGAACTGATCCAGGCCGGCCCGCTGAGCGGCGCGGAGCGGCGCGATCAGCAGCCTGAGCCGGTCTGGGTAGGGGAACGTCGCGAAGATCGCCGCCCGGATCAGCCGGTCCCGGCGCGAGCGCGGCGGGAGCGGACGCGGGAGGAGCTGTCCCGGCCGGTCCGCGTTCTGCGCGGTGGCGGGCTGACCTGCGGGCCATTCGTCGGGCTGACGGCCGGGCTGAGCGGCGGGCTCGGCTGCCCAGGACCTGGCGGCCCCGATCAGCAGGTCGTACCGGACGCCGGACGGGCAGGCCGTCAGGCAGGCCATGCAGCCCAGGCAGCGATCGAAATGCTGTGCTGCCGCTTCGCTCGCCTGTGCGCCGTCAAGTAGCTGGCCGATCAGGTGGATCCGCCCGCGCGGCGAGTCCATCTCTTCGCCCCAGAGCTGGTAAGTAGGGCAGGCGGGCAGGCAGAAGCCGCAGTGCACGCAGTCGCCGACCACCTCGCGCAGCCTGCCGGTCGGGTCAAGCGGACTACGGTCCGGTCCGGCGGCTGGCTCGGGGATGAGGTCGTCGGGCCCGTCCATCAGATCCCCCCGGCGAATCGGCCGGGCGCCATCCGGCGGTCCGGATCGAACTGAGCCTTCACGGCGCGCATCAGCCCGAGCGACGGTACCGGCCCGAAAAGGTCAACGACCGCGGCAACGCCAGGCGGCGCGTGCAGCACGACGGCACTGCCGCGAGCTGGCCGACGCCCGTCGGCAGCCGGCCGCTGTCCGGTCCCGGTCGCCGGATGAGCGCCGTGACCGCCGGGAGCTGCGTGACCAGCTGGCGCGTGACCGGCATGACCACCGGGCGCTTGGTGACCGCCGTGACCGCTCGGCGCCGAGTGACTGTCGTGGCCGCTTGGCGCCGGGTGACCGCCGTGACCGACGGCCGCTGGGTGACCGCCGGGCGCCAGCGGGTGATGCTGGAGGGCGGCCGTCCAATGGCCGCTGTGCGGACGGACGTGCCCGAGCGCCGCGCGCAGGTCGGCGACGAATGCGATCACGGCATCCGGGTCGGCATCGGCTGGCAGGGCGGTGTGCAGCAGGCCGGCCCCAGCGGCGCCACCGACTGCCGGATCGAGCCCGGCGGCGCCTGCCGCGCCCCTGATCTCGGCCAGCACCAGGCCCAGATCCCCAGGCCAGTAAGCGATCTGCAGCACCGTGCCGTCCGGTTGTGCTGCCGGGCCGGCTCCCCACCAGGTCGGCGGGTTAGGGCTGACTGCCGGGCCGCCAGCTGCGTGCGCGTGATAGGCCGCCCGCGCCAGCAGGCTGGCCAGTGCCTGCACCCGCTCCGCCAGAGCCGCTGAGCCGCCTTCCAGCCCGATCCCGATCTGCACCCGTGCTTTAGCGGCAGGCCAGTCGATATCAGCGGCGACCGGGGCGAACGGCGAGTCCAGCGCGGCCGAAAGCAGGTGGCACGCTTCGGCCGCGGAAGCGCAATCGACGGTGATGTACGCGGCCTCGGCCGGCAATGGATGCAGCCGGAATGTCGCCTCGGTGATCAGACCGAGGGTCCCGCGCGAGCCGGCGAACAGCTTGCCCAGGTCGTAACCGGCCACATTCTTGACCACCTTGCCCCCCGACCGGGCGATCGTCCCGTCGGCACGGACCACGGTGATTCCGATCAGCAGATCGCGTGGACTTCCATAACGCAACCGCAGTGGTCCGGCTGCGCCGGCCGCCAGCACGCCGCCGACCGTGCCACGGGTGGACCGCTGGCCGGGTCCAGGGCTCGGGTCTGCCCCGGACCGCGGACGGCTGGCAGACGGCAGTTCCAGCATCGGCGGGTCGAGCGCCAGCCGCTGACCGGCCGCGCCGAGGACCTCAGCCAGCCGCTCCAGGCTGACTCCGGCTTGGACGGTGGCGACCAGGTCACCAGCCGCATGCTCGACGACGCGGTCCATCGTGGTCATCTCGATCACCAGGTCGCAGCGCTGCGGCGGGGCACCCCAATGCAGGCGGGCGCCCGTACCGCGCGGCACGACGGTGAGGTCCAGGGTGGTGGCTGCCCGGAGCACGGCGCTCGCCTCCTCCGTGCTCGCCGGGGCCGCAACGTAGGACGGCTGGACGCCAGCGACCGCATCGGCTGGCCCGGCTGGGCGGACCGCCTGGCACGCCGCTGCGAGTTGGGCGGGAATCGGCTTAGCAGCCATCGACACCGGCCCCGGGCGAATAGTTTCGCATCTCAGAACAGCTCCGCCTGGCCGGCGGCCACCAGCGGATGCGGCCCCCGCCGGATGCCGGGCACCTCGCCGCACATCCGGGGAGTCGGGAAGATCTTGCCAGGGTTGCACAAGCCCGCCGGATCGAACGCGCAGCGCAGTAGCTGCATCGTGTCGAGGTCGTCGGCGCCGAACATCCTGGGCATGTACCTGGACTTGTCCACGCCGACCCCGTGCTCGCCGGTGATCGAGCCGCCATAGGAGATGCACAGGTCAAGGATCGCCCCGGAGAGTTGCTCGGCGGCCTGCGACTGGGCGGCGCTTGAGTCGTCGAAGAGCACCAGCGGGTGCAGATTGCCGTCCCCGGCATGGAACACGTTGGCGACCCGCAGGCCTGCGGCGGCGGACAGCGCGCTGATCTGGTCTAGCACCTCAGGCAGGGCGGTGCGCGGCACCACGCCGTCCTGGACGATGTACGCCGGGCTGATCCTGCCGACAGCGGCGAACGCGGATCTGCGGCCGGTCCAGATCGCGGCCCGTTCGGCCGGATCGGCCGCCTCCCTGATCTCGAACGCTCCGGACTGGGCAGCGAGCCGGCGAACCGCTGCCGCTTCTTCCCGCACGTCGGACACCGGACCGTCGAGTTCGACGATCAGCACCGCGCCGGCGCCAGCGGGATAGCGGCAGGCCACCGCCGCCTCGGCTGCCTCGATCGCCAGGGCGTCCATCATCTCGATCGCGGCGGGCAGGATGCCAGCGCCGATGATCGCCGAGACCGCCGCGCCGCCGTGACCGGTTGTCTCGAACGCGGCCAGCAGCGTGGTGACCGCCTGCGGGATGAGGGTGAGCCGGACGACGATCTTGGTGACGATGCCGAGGGTTCCCTCCGAGCCGGTGAAGGCGCCGAGCAGGTCATAGCCGGGAGCGGCGCCGGTGCCGTCACCAAGCCAGGTCAGCTCCCCCTGCGGGGTGACGATCTCCAGACCAGTCACGTGGTGCACGGTGAACCCGTGCTTGAGGCAGTGCGCACCGCCGGAGTTCTCAGCGACGTTCCCGCCGACCGAGCAGATCTGCTGGCTGGACGGGTCAGGCGCGTAGAACAGGCCAAACGGCTGCGCGGCCTTGGTTACGGCCAGGTTGGTAACTCCCGGCTCGATCACCGCGCGGCGGCTGGCCGGGTCGATCTCGATGATCCGGCGCATCCGCGAGGTGACGATCAGGACGCCGTCGGCTCGGGGCAGGGCACCGCCGGAGAGCCCGGTTCCGCTGCCGCGGGCGACATAGGGGACGCCGGCCTGCGCGCACGCGGTGACGATCTCGGCGACCTGCGCGGCCGTCTCAGGAAGCACGACCAGGCCGGGGGAGCAGCGGTGCGAGGACAGCCCGTCGCACTCGTAGGTGCGCAGCTGCATCGGATCGGTGACCACGCCGTCCGGACCGCAAATCGCGGTCATCCTTGGGATCAGCGCGGCGAAGCCTTCGGCTGGCGACTGCTCGGTCATCGTCTCGCCTCCCACCACGTCCGGCCCGTGCCCCGCTTCCATCATCCGCCCAGACTGCGCGATTAAGTGACGGCGGGCCGGAGGCGGCTTTCGCCTCGTTACGAAAGCATGAGCCGATACGACCTGGCTGCTCTGTTATCGTCTCACGCCGAGCCAGGCCACGGCCTGACGCTAGGAAACGAGGTGCAGCATGACCCGCAAGGTCTCGTCCGGCACTGCCTGGGAGCCAATCGTCGGGTACAGCCGGGCTGTTGCGGCCGGCGACTTCGTCTTCGTCTCCGGCTGCACGTCGGTGGCCGGCGCCGAGCTGGTGCACCCGGGTGACGCCTACGCACAGACCGCCCAAGCGATCGGCAATGTCCGTGCCGCGCTGACCGCGCTTGGCGCGAGCCTGGATGACGTGGTGCGCACCCGGATCTACGTCACCGACATCTCGCGCCTGGACGAGTATGGCCGCGCCCATGCCGAGGCGTTCGGCGAGATGCGGCCGGCCACATCGATGGTCGAGGTCTGCGCGCTCGTCGACCCGGCGATGCTGGTCGAGGTGGAGGCGATCGCCTACCGCAAGGGCATCGGCGGCTGACCGGCAGCGCGGGCGTCGCTTCAGGTCAGGCCTTGAAGGCCGCGCGCGCTGCCGCGGCACCTGGCCTGGCTAGCTCCCAGTATCCGTAGCTGCCATGGTCGAGGAGTTCCCGCGCGGCCTGCGCCAGCGCACCGAGCGCGGTGAAGGCGAACGCACCGCCCACCGAGATCCGGCGGACGCCGATGTCGGCCAGCTCGGCCACGGTCGGCGCGCTGGCCAGGGCCAGCACGTTAACCGGCCGGTCCACGGCAGCGACCAGCTGACGGAGGTCGTTCAGCGCGATCACGCCGGGGGCGTAGAGCACGTCAGCACCCGCCTCCTGGTAGCTCTGCAGCCGGGCGATCGTGTCCCCGAGATCCGGATTGCCGTGCAGGTAGTTCTCCGCTCTCGCCGTCAGCACCAGCCGAACGGGACCGCCGTGGGCCATCTCGGCGGCAGCGGCCACCCGTTCGCTGGCCAGGACCCGATCGTAGATCGGAGCGTCGGCCCGCCTGGTGAAGTCCTCCACCGAGCAGCCGGCCAGGCGGGCCTCCAGCGCGAGCCGGACGGTTTCGGCGACGCCGGCCGGCTCTGCCGCGAAGCAATCCTCCAGATCCGCCGACACGGGCAAGTCGGTGGCGCTGGCGATCCACTCTGCGTGGCCGATGGCCTCCTCGCGGGTCACCGAGCCGTCCAACTGCCCGAGCGTCGCAGCGAACCCGCTGCTCGTCGTCGCCAGCGCGGCGAAGCCGAGCGACGCCAGCAGCTTCGCCGAGCCGCGGTCCCATGCGTTGGGCATCAGCAGCGGCTGCTCGCCGCTATGCAGAGCTAGAAATAGCTCGGCCTTGTCCTTCTGGGTAGCCATACACCGCAACCTAGCGGCCGCTCGCCTTGGCATCGCCGCGCCCCCCGCTTTCCCGGCGGCCGGCCGGCGGCACCGCTCAGGGCATGTGCTCGTAAGCCGGAAGGGTCAGGAACTCGACGTAGTCATCGGCCAGCGCGACGTCGCAGAACAGATCGACTGCCTCGTCATACCTGGTGGCGTCGAAAGCCTCGCCCGCAGTCTCGCGAATCGCGGCAAGTTCCTCGGTGATCATGCGCTGTACCAGGTCGACCGTGATCAGCGGACCCTCTGCCAGGTGGACGTCGTTGTGCAGCCACTGCCACACCTGAGACCGGGAGATCTCGGCGGTGGCGGCGTCCTCCATCAGGTTGAAGATCGCCACGGCACCGGTCCCGGCGAGCCAGTTGGCCAGGTACTGCAGCCCGACGCTGATGTTGTTGCGCAGCCCGGCCTCGGTGACCTGGCCCGGAGTCCGGGAGACGGCGAGCAGGTCAGCCGCGGTCACCTGCACGTCATCGCGCAGCTTTGCTAGCTGGTTCGGCGCGTCGCCGAGCACGGCGTCGAACACCTCGCGGCAGACCGGGACCAGGTCCGGGTGTGCGACCCACGATCCGTCGAAGCCGTCGGCGGACTCGCGCTGCTTGTCGTCGCGGACCTTGGCCAGGGCCTTGGCGTTTACTTCCGGGTCGCGGCGGCTCGGAATGAACGCCGCCATGCCGCCCATCGCGTGGGCGCCCCGGTCGTGGCAGGTCCTGACCAGCAGCTCGGTGTAGGCGCGCATGAACGGAGCAGTCATCGTGACGGCGTTGCGCTCGGGGAGCACGAACTCGCTGCCGCGGGTACGGAATTTCTTGATGACACTGAACAGATAGTCCCAGCGCCCTGCGTTCAGGCCGGAGCTGTGGTCGCGCAACTCGTAGAGGATCTCCTCCATCTCGAAAGCAGCCGGGATGGTCTCGATCAGCACGGTGGCCCGGATGGTGCCGCGCGGCAGGCCGAGGGCGTCCTGCGCCAGGTTGAACGCGTCGTTCCAGAGCCTGGCCTCCAGATGGCTCTCCAGCTTGGCCAGGTAGAAGTACGGGCCCTTGCCCTTGGCCAGCTGGCGCCTGGCGCAGTGGAAGAAGTAGAGCGCGAAGTCGAACAGGCTGCCCGACGTCCGCTGGCCGTCGACCAGCAGGTGCTTCTCGTCCAGGTGCCAGCCGCGGGGACGCACCACGATCGTCGCCAGATCGGCATCGGGCGCCAGGAGGTAGTCCTTGCCGTCAGCGGATGTGAAGTCGATGGTGCGGTCCAGCGCGTCCTTGAGGTTGAGCTGCCCGGTGATCATGTTGTCCCACAGCGGCGTGTTCGCGTCCTCGAAGTCAGCGAGCCACACCTTAGCCCCTGAGTTAAGGGCATTGATCGTCATCTTCTTGTCCGTCGGCCCGGTGATCTCGACCCGGCGGTCCACCAGGCCCGGAGCTGGCGGGGCAACTTTCCAGGACCGGTCCGCGCGGATGCTGCTGGTGCCCGGCAGGAAGTCGAGGTTGGCGCCGGCGATGAGCTCTTCCTGGCGGCGGGCGCGGGCAGCCAGCAGTTCGGCCCGGCGCGGGCCGAATTCCCGCTGCAGAGCGGCTACCAGGTCGAGCGCCTCCGGCGTCAGGATCTCGTCGTAGCGGTCCCCGGCCGCGCCGGTGATCTGGATGCCGTCGCTGTGGCTCATTCGCGTCTGCTCCTCCGTCGCCTGATCATGATCCTAAGAGGCTGGCCGGCGGCGTCCTGGCCGCCGGTCCCGCCGCAGGACGCTCTTACCTTGGCACAATCCGAAGGTGCGGGCACATCCTGGCCCGGTGCGGTGTTAATGAAGTGACGATGTCAGCCGCTCATGGCAACATCGAATGATCGCTACCCGCGATCCCGTCCTGGATGGCAGATGACAGCAGACCCTGACAAATACACCGCAGACACGCACCAGCACATCCGCGAGGCGCCGGAACCCTTCGACGCTGGCCAGCTGGACCTAGCGGACCGGCACTCGCTCCGGCGGGTCGCCGGTCTCTCGACCGAGCTGCAAGATGTCAGCGAGGTCGAGTACCGGGCGCTGCGGCTGGAGCGGGTGGTGCTCCTCGGCGTCTGGACCGAAGGGACGCTGGCGATAGCTGAGCATTCATTGCGCGAGCTCGCGCTGCTTGCGCAGACGGCAGGCTCGCAGGTACTCGACGGGCTGATCCAGCGGCGGAGCCGACCGGATGCCTCGACCTACGTTGGCGCTGGTAAGGCAGCCGAGCTGGCCGATCTGGTGGTCGCCACCGGGGCCGACACCGTGATCTGCGACGGCGAGCTGACTCCCAGCCAGCTGCGCAAGCTAGAGGGCGTGGTTGGGGTCAAGGTGATCGACCGGACGGCCCTGATCCTGGACATCTTCGCCCAGCACGCCCGCAGCAAGGAGGGCAAGGCGCAGGTGGAGCTGGCCCAGATGCAGTACATGCTGCCCAGGCTGCGCGGCTGGGGCGAGTCGCTGTCCCGGCAGGCCGGCGGCCGGGTGGCGGGCGGCGGCGGCATCGGCGCCCGTGGCCCCGGCGAGACCAAGATCGAGACCGACCGGCGCCGGATCAGGGTCAGGATCGCCAGGCTGCGGCGGGAGATCACTGAGATGTCCGTCGGCCGGGAGGTGCAGCGGAGCCAGCGGCGGCGCCGGGAGGTGCCCTCGGTCGCCATCGCCGGCTACACCAACGCCGGGAAGTCGAGCCTGCTTAACCGGCTGACCGGGGCTCATGTCCTGGTCGATGACTCGCTATTCGCCACCTTGGATCCGGCTGTGCGCCGGGCAAAACTGCCGTCAGGAACGGTGTTTACGCTGACCGACACCGTCGGTTTCGTCCGTCATCTGCCGCATCAGCTGGTCGACGCGTTCCGCTCGACGCTGGAGGAGGTCGCGGAGGCCGACCTGATCCTGCATGTGGTCGATGGCTCGGACGCCGATCCGCGTTCCCAGATCGCTGCGGTGCGCGAGGTGCTGGCCGAAATCGGCGCCCGTGACGTACCCGAGCTTGTCGTGTTCAACAAGGCGGACATGGCTGATCCGATCGAGCTCAAGGGGCTGCAGCTGGCCGAGCGGCAGTCCGTGCTGGTGTCCGCCAGGACCGGGGACGGGACGGCTGACCTGCTTGCCGAGATCGAGCGATTGCTGCCCAGGCGGAATGCCCAGGTCAGCGTTGTGCTGCCGTATGCTCGCGGCGATCTGCTGGCGCGGGCACATCAGGAGGGCGAGGTGCTGCAGGTCGAGCACACCGGCGCGGGCACGGCGCTGACAGCGCGGGTGCCGCCCGGCTTGGCCGCCGAGCTTGACCAGTTCGCCGCCGCCGCTGGGCCCGCCTAGCTCCGGAAGGAAGACGCTGTCGGCAAAGTTTCCGGCAATCGATTGCGATGAAGTTGGCGATCGATCGTGCTTCGAGGCCAAGTCACGGTATTAACTTTGGCACGCGGATTCAGTAGTGCAATAGCACGATGCAACCGATATGGTATGTGCGTCCCCGTAGCAGGCCCCTTGCGGGTGAGTATCGCTATCGCTTGAGCAGGTCAGTCCTGGTGCTCTCAGCAGCAGGGCATGAGTCGTAGCAGGTGAGCGGGCAGAGATGACGCCGAGGGCAGGTCGGCAAGGCGGGGCGGCGAAATCCGGTGCCGCGAGGTGACCTTCCGCCTCCTTACTAATATCGGCCGGTTGTGGACCGGTTCTGAAGTATGGAGTAATGCGGCTATTTTGATGCGGAATGATCGTATTGCCTGGGTTGGTCCGGCAGTGCGGCTACCGCCCAGCCTCCCTGGCGTCATCGAGGACATCGTCGATGTGGATCACGTCGAGAATCTCGGCGGTGCATTGGTCACGCCCGGTCTGATCGATGCGCACACCCATCCCGTTTACGCCGGAAACCGGTGGGCCGAGCTGGCGATGCGGTCGGGCGGCGCGTCGCGGACCGAGATCACCGCGGCCGGTGGCGGCCTGTCCTCAACGGTTACCGTGACCAGGGGAACTGATCCTTGGACTTTGTGCAACCAGGTCCGGGAGCGATTGACGAACTGGCTGCTCAGCGGCACGACGACGATCGAGGCGAAGACCGGCTACCACCTGACCAGGGATGGTGAGCTAGCCGATGTCCGGATGCTGCGCTCGCTGGAGAACGAACCGGGAATGCCCCGGGTACATGTCACATTCCTGGCCGCCCATGCCGTGCCGCCTGAGTATTTCGGCCGGCGTCACGATTACGTGGACGCGGTCGGCGGCTGGTGTGCCGATGCTCGCACCGCGGGAGCCGACAGCTTCGACGTCTACTGCGACGATGGGCAGTTCAGCGAGCACGAGGCGCGCTGGCTGCTGGGCGTCGGCCGGGCATGCGGCCTGCTGCCGAGACTGCACGCCGGAGGCGACTGCTGCAGCGGTGCAGCTCGTCTGGCCGCTGAGATGGGCTGTGCCTCGGCTGACCTGCTGAACGGTGCCGATGACGACGATGTCGCTGCGCTCGCCAAGGCTGGGGTGAGCGCTGTGGTATGCCCAGCGGTCAGCTCGGACAATGGCCGTACGCCGCCGGTCCGGGCGCTGCTGGACCGGGGCGTGACGCTGGCGCTTGGATCTGGCCACTCGCCGGGGACCAACGGGATCACCTCGATGCCGCTGGTGATCAGCCTCGCGATAGCCAATCTGGGGATGAGCGTCACTGAGGCGCTCCGGGCGGCGACCGTCGGCGGTGCCCAGGCACTTCGCGCGGCCGACCGGGGCGCGATGGCCCATGGTCGGCTGGCCGACATCGTCGCCTGGGAAGCCGATCACGAGGGGGCATTTGCCTGGGCCCACGGCCTGAAGCCATACAAGGTGTGGCGTGGCGGCGATCCGGTGTCCTTCTAGACTTGGTGGTCGTGCCGGGCCGCAGTCTTGAGTATCCGCTAGCTGGCCGGGTGGCCGTGGTGACTGACTCGGCCGCAGGCTTGCCAGCTGACCTGGCCCAATCCCATGGGGTAACGATCGTCCCGCTGCGCATCCTTGCTGGCGGCCTGTCCGCCGACGATGACGAGGCAGGGTTTCCCGCGGCCATCGAGGACCTGGTGCTCGCTGGTGAGCGGCTGACCACAGCCCGTCCCGGGCCGGAGACCTTCGCGGCCGCCTACCGGCAGGCTGCCGCCTGCGGTGCGGTCGCAGTCGTATCCGTGCACCTATCCGGCCAGCTGTCCGGCACGGTCAGCTCGGCCGAGCTGGCGGCCGCGAGTGCGCCGGTGCCGGTCCTGGTGGTGGACACGCGGTCCATCGGCATGGGCCTCGGTCTGGTGGTCCTGAGCGCGGCCCGGGTAGCCAGCGCCGGGCTCGGCGCGCAGGACGTCGCCGCCGTCGCCGAGCAGCGGGCGGCACGCACCGGGTCGTTCTTCGCGCTCGACTCATCCGAGGCGCTGCTTGCCGGAGGACGACTGGTCACGGCGGGTCGGCCGGATGACGGGCTCATCTCCCGGCCGCTGCTGGAGATCAGGGCTGGCCGGATTACGGTGCTCGAGCGTGTCCGCACCCGCGCGGCTGCTGCGGACCGGCTGACCGAACTCGCCGCCGAGTTCGCGGCCGGCCGGGAGGTAGACGTTGCCGTCCAGCACACCGCCAGCGCCGATCGCGCGGCCGACCTTACGGATCGGCTGGCCGCAGTCATCCCGCGGGTCCGGCAGGTGTACCTGGCCGAGGCCGGCCCCGTGATCAGGGCACACACCGGGCTAGGCATGCTGGGGGTGGCACTGGCGCCATGCTGATCACCAGGACCCTCCGGTCGCCGGGCGGGTTCCCTGATGATCGTCGACTCCGTCGGGCAGGTCGGCTCGGGCGGCGGGTCCCGGTGCCCAGGTCCACCGATCCGGGCCAAGCAGGATCACCAGCGTGAACCCGACGACCAGGTAGAGCCGGAACGCCCCGCGGACCGGACCGCCAGCCGTGATCAGCGGCACCAGGTTGAGCGCGCAGAACGAGATGACGGTCCAGACCGGCAGTGGGCGGCGGGCGCCAAGCATGTCCCAGATCAGCGTGCCGACCAGGACTCCCGGGGTGTAGTAGGAATGCACGCCGGGATCGAGCGCGATCCGCGCGCCCGCGCCGAGCAAGATCACGGCAGCCCACCGTCGCCGCCAGATCGCGGCGACGCCGAGCACACACGCGCCGATGAGCTGCGCCTGCCGGTCCCAGGGCGGGGTCATCGGCGTGCTCACGCCGAGCGCGCGCAGCGCCGAGTCCGGCAGATTGTAGATCGTGAAATGCAGCACCCGGACGGTCTGCGGGTCAGCGATGAAGAACGGCAGCCACGCTGCGGCGGTTATGGCCGCGGCACACGCACCGGCTAGCAGCCAGGCCGGAAGACTTGCCCGGATCGGCCTGGCCGCCTGGTCAGGGGTCCGCCACCGCGCCATTCCCGCGCTAAGCAGCAGAATAGGAACGAAGATCAGAGCCCATGGTTTGGCGTCGATCGCCAGCCCGACGGCGAGCCCGGTCAGCACAGGATGACCGGTGATGGCCGCCCAGAGCGCGAGAGCCGCGAGCACCAGCGCCAGTGCGTCGTCGAGGTGCCCGTGGGCCACAGCAAGTTCCGTCCAGGCGGTCATGAAGATCGCCCCGCCAGCCAGGAAGGTCCAGTCCAGGTCCGGCCGGGCGGTCAGTTCCGGCCGGGCGGTCAGCGTGATCCGCCGGATGATCAGCAGCGTGACCAGTCCGACCACCGACATGAACACCTGCCCGACGACCAGGCCCTGATCCGGGCCGAGCTCTCGGATCACCTCAGCCACGGCGAAGGCCAGCGGGCCGATCTGAAGTCCCGGGTAACTCGCGTACACATGCAGCCCGCCCGGGCGGCTGAGAGCGGCGAAATGCCCGGCGAAGAGCAGGCTGCTGCCCTTGACGAAGAAGATCCAGGCGAAGCCGCCCCGCCTGGCCAGAGTGACGAACCAGACGGCGGTCCAGGCGGTCAGGGGGATCATCGGCCTGCGGATCAGCAGGTGGCGCCGACCTGGCCGCTGGTCCAGCCGACCGCCGAGCTGGGCAGCAGGCTGGGGATCGGCAGACATGGCAATCCATCGGTACCGGATGAGTTCCGCCGACTCTAGCAGCCGTCGGCCGTCCCGACCTCCCAGCCCTTCGGTCCAAGGCATCCTGACCTGCGGACCGGTCGCTTGTCTGCGCGTCGGCAGTCTCGCTGCTGACGCTCCGGGCTGACCGATGCGGCGGCCGGCCGGGAGTCGTGTCATGCTGCGTGCATGCCCACGACGTCGCCGAACCCCCGGCCCGGGCCGGCCGGTTCAGCCGCCGAGTCTGCGGCCGTCAGCTCCAGGCCCGCCGCCGGCAGTCCGCCACCGGTCACGGTGATCGTCGGTGAGGAGGAGCTGCTCGTGGAGCGGGCGGTCAGCGCGGTCCTGATCACCGCTGGCACCGGGGCCGACGTGCACGAGATCCGCGGTGCCGACCTGAGCACCGGCGAGCTGTCCATGCTGACGGCCCCGTCCTTGTTCGGCGGGGAGTGCGTCATCGTTGTCCATGGCGCCCACGAGGCCAGCGCGGCCGTGCTGGCCGAGCTCGGCCAGCTCGGCGCCGCGCCGCCGCCCGAGGTGATGCTGGTGATCACTCACGCGGGTGGAGCCAGGGGTAAGTCACTGCTGACAGCACTGGTAGCAGCAGATGCCCGGCGGATCGACTGCCCGACCGTGCGCCGGTTTGGCGAGCGAATCGACTTCCTGCGCGCCGAACTCGCCAAGGCGGGACGCCGGGCAGACGAGGGCGGCCTGCGGGCACTGCTTGACGCGGTGGGCACCGACCTGCGGGACCTGGCGGCGGCCTGTGATCAGCTCGCCGCGGACACTACCGGCATGATCTCAGCCCAGACCGTGGCACGGTACTGGCGGGGCCGCGCCGAGGCCAGCGGCTTCACCGTCGCCGACCGGGCGCTCGAAGGCAACCTGGCGCAGGCACTGGCGCAGCTGCGGTGGGCGCTCGCCATCGGCACCGCACCGGTGCTGATCACCAGCGCGCTCGCGCGCGGGATCAGGACGCTGGGAAAGGTCGGTACCGCCTCCCGCGGCAAGAGCGCAGAAGCGCTCGCCGCCGACCTCGGGATGCCGGCCTGGAAGCTCGACAATGTCCGGCAGCAGCTCCGGGGCTGGACGCCGGATGGGCTGATCCGGGCTCACTCCGCCGTCGCGCAGGCGGACGCGGAGGTCAAGGGCGAGGCGGCCAGTTCCGGTTATGCGCTGGAGCGGGCCCTCCGCGTGATCGTGGAATGTCGTTCGGCTAGCCGATAGCCGCTGACCGCCCCGACCAGAGGCCGGGTAGCCGGACTGGATCGTGCGGTCGGTTACCTAACGCCGTCGCCTGGGCCAGGCCAGGCTGCCTGACCGGAACGCGCAGTGCCACCACGCCGGATCGCGCGGTCGGCTGGTCACACGGCCGCCGCGTACCTTCGCGTCTCGGGCCGGTCAGCCTTGCCTGAGCGCCGCGACCCGCTTGGCCAAGGCGGACTTGCGGTTGGCCGCCTGGTTTTTGTGGATGACACCCTTGCTCGCGGCCTTGTCCAGCTTTACGTACGCGGCGCGCAGTGCCTGCGTCGCCTTGTCGGCATCGCCAGCGTCAGCTGCCTCGCGCAGGTTGCGGGCGGAGGTCTTCAGCGACGACTTGACGGCCTTATTGCGCTGCCGCGCCTTCTCGTTCTGCTTGTTGCGCTTGATCTGGGACTTGATATTCGCCACGCGAATGCCTCGCTAGATTTCTGGTCAGGTGGATCAAGGTGTGCCCGGCACGAGCCGAGATCGCGGTGTCGCGCCCGGCACGAAAGGTGCGGGCATGCGGGCAGCCGAAACCGAAGGATATCCGAGATCAGGCCAGCCGCTCAAACTCAGGCCAAGCCGAAGCCTATCGCGTCCTGCTGCGGCGGAGGCCGGGGTGACGTTGTTTCGCCCGGGATGCAACCAGCCGGAGAGGTAAGATCGCCAGTCGGCCGGGGTGGCACTGTACTCGGCGAAGCGCGCGACGCCCAGGTCACGATGCCTGCTGCCGGTCGCGGTGAGGGCTATCCGGACCGCATGCACAGCGGTAGCGACTGCCTCGGCCGATGCGTTATGGGCGAGATCTGAGTAGCGGCCACGGCAGGCGAATCCGGGCAGCGGTTCCAGCTTGGGAACGGATACCGACAGCGGCCTGGGAGCCGGGTGCAGCGCGCGGGTGGCGTCAAGGAGCCGCAGGTTGCCGTTCCCGCTCCCGCCGAGGACACCAGCCAGGCCGACACCATGACCCGCGGCAGCGCGGCGCGGAATGCGGTCAGAAATGGTGTCGCGCCCGGTGGATCGGGCCCAGGCGGCGGCAGGTCCGCCGTCGGCATGCATCAACAGCAGTCCCGCAGCCACGGTCACTAGCGCAGTCGCAGCCACCGCAGCAGCGAGCCCGGCGGCGGCCCGACGCGCGAACTTCCTGATCGGCCGTCGCCGCCGTTCGGTGGTCGTGCGGGCGCTTTGGCCGGTGCTCGCCCGCCGCGGGAGGCGGGCACGCGGTCGGGTGCCAGGAGCGCTGCCCCCGGCTGCTGGCATCAGCATCCTTCCCGGCATGCGACCATAGACGGCGACAACGAAACGTCCGGCCCAGGTCCGCCGCGCGCGAATGCTGATCCCTGGAGGGACCAGCGCGCGGCGGGATCAGCACGCAGCCGGGGCCAGGCCGGGTCGGAGCCGGCTGGAGCCACCACCAGATCCTGAGCCGACTCTCAGCAGACTATGACCGAGCGGATGCCTGTGCCACAAACGTCCGAGCCGTCACGACCAGCGGCAGCGCCCGTCCCTGGGCCACCCCTGGCGAAGCCTGCCGCGGCAATGCCGTCGGCAGAGCCCGCGCTGGGGACATCACCGGCGCAGGTGCCCGCGGCAGGGAGGTCTGCGGCAGGTGCGCCCGATGCAGCGCTGCCGGCTCCGTCGCGGACCGACCAGGCGGTGATCAGGAATTTCTGCATCATCGCCCACATCGACCACGGCAAGTCCACGCTGGCCGACCGAATGCTGCAGCTCACTGGTGTGGTCGAGGGCCGGCAGATGCGCGCGCAGTACCTGGACCGGATGGACATCGAGCGCGAGCGCGGAATCACGATCAAGAGCCAGGCGGTCCGGCTGCCGTGGCGCGGCCCCGACGGCCGGAATTACGTCCTGAACCTGATCGACACCCCCGGTCACGTGGACTTCAGCTACGAGGTTTCCCGCTCGCTTGCCGCCTGCGAGGGCGCGATCCTGCTGGTCGATGCCGCGCAGGGAATCGAGGCGCAGACCTTGGCCAACCTGTACCTGGCACTCGACGCTGATCTGCATCTGATCCCGGTGCTGAACAAGATTGACTTGCCGGCCGCACAGCCGGAGAAATACGCCGAGGAACTGGCGAAGATCATCGGCTGTCAGCCGTCCGACGTGCTCAGGGTCTCGGCCAAGACCGGTGAGGGCGTCACCGAACTGCTGAATGCCGTAGTAGCTCAGGTGCCGCCGCCAGCCGGGGACCTCGACGCGCCGGCCAGGGCGCTGATCTTTGACTCGGTCTACGACACCTACCGGGGCGTCGTCACCTACGTCCGGGTATTCGACGGCCGCCTGTCCCGCCGGGAGCGGACGCTCATGCTGTCCACCGGAGCGGTGCACGAGACGCTCGAGATCGGGGTCATCTCCCCGGAGCCGGTCCCGTCCGACGGCCTGGCGGCCGGCGAGGTCGGCTATCTGATCACCGGCGTCAAGGACGTCCGCCAGGCTCGGGTGGGAGACACGCTGACCAGCGTCGCGCGCCCGGCTCGCCAGCCGCTGGCCGGCTACGCCCACCCCAAGCCGATGGTGTTCTCCGGCCTGTACCCGCTCGACGGAGACCAGTACCCGGAACTGCGGGACGCGCTGGACAAGCTGAGGCTGAACGACGCGTCCCTGGTCTACGAGCCGGAAACCTCCACCGCGCTGGGGTTCGGTTTCCGGTGCGGATACCTCGGCCTGCTGCACATGGAGATCATCAGGGAGCGGCTGGAGCGGGAGTTCGATCTCTCGCTGATCTCGACCGCGCCGAACGTGGTCTACCGGGTGGTCATGGAATCCGGGGCCGAGGTTATCGTGACCAACCCGAGCGAGTTCCCTGAGGGCAAGATCGGGCAGGTCTTCGAGCCGGTCGTCCGCGCGACCGTGCTGGCACCTTCGGAATACATCGGCGCGATCATGGAACTCTGCCAGTCCAGGCGCGGCGCGCTGCTCGGCATGGAGTACCTGTCGGCCGACCGGGTCGAGATCCGATACACGATGCCGCTCGGTGAGATTATCTTCGATTTCTTCGACCAGCTGAAGTCAAGGACCCGCGGTTATGCCTCACTCGACTACGAACCTGCCGGGGAGCAGGAGTCCGACCTGGTCAAGGTCGACATCCTGCTGCAGGGGCAGCCGGTGGACGCGTTCAGCCAGATCGTCCACGGCGACAAGGCTCGGGAGTACGGCCTGGCGATGACGGCGCGGCTGAAGGAGCTGATCCCGCGGCAGCAGTTCGAGGTGCCGATCCAGGCGGCGATCGGCGCCCGGATCATCGCCAGGGAGAACATCCGGGCACTGCGCAAGGACGTGCTGGCCAAGTGTTATGGCGGCGACATCACCCGCAAGCGGAAGCTGCTTGAGAAGCAGAAGGAAGGCAAGCGGCGGATGAAAACGATCGGGCGGGTCGAGGTTCCGCAGGAGGCCTTCGTCGCTGCCCTGACCGCCGAGCAGGCTTCAGACCGCAAGAACTGACGTTCCGGTCTCGCCGGTGCTGTGCAGGTAGCGCTGATAGCTGGTACTGCGACGGCACTTGCATGCTCCGTATCGGATCACGCTGAACATGGTGGTGGATCTCGTCGCGGTAGAGCTGGACGGGTGCATGAACGGATCGCGGGCCGATTCTCTCACCGCCCGCCAAGTGCTGGCGGCGCTGCTTCCAGGTGTTCCTTAAGGCTCGTCCATATCCGCTGCTCCTGGCGTATCCCTATCCAGGTGATGACCGGCCTCAGCAGCCTGAAGGCACCCTTGGGCCGCACCTGCCCCGACCACCGCATCCGTGTGCCCGCGGCATCGGGCTCGAACCTGAGCGTGTAGCTGATATCGGCCTGCTGCATCGTCGTGACGGAGGCGAACAGGGTCGGCCTGTCATAGCCGGTGCACTCGATCAGCATCTCGGCCGTGCGCCCCAGAGACGCCACAGCCGAGCGGAACTGGGTTCCCTTCCCGACCGGTCCCGCAGTGATCTTCTCCGCCCGCACCATCTGCGGGTTGTACTGCGGCTCGTTGCTCTGGTCAGCGACGTAGTCGAACACCACATCCACAGGCTGACCGATGACGATCTCGCCTTCAATCCTGGCCATGCCGTTCCCCGTTCCGGATCTGATGGCATCAGATCCGACCGTGAGCGCGACAGGTAGAGGCAAAGGTCCCAGGCCCAGGTCGCCGATCATGCCCGGATCGCCGGCCGGTGCTGGTGGTCAGCGTGTCGCTGCACCGGATGGCCACCACGTAGCAGACGTCCTGGTCCTCCAGCCAGGCCGACTACACGGTGATCTGAGTGCCTTTGCGGTACTAGGCGTCAGCCGCGGATGCCGGGTTCTGGCTGCCGGTCATGGCCCGAGGTAGTGCTAGCCCGGGCTCGGGGGCTGATGCGATGCCCAGACGGCCAGGGCGAGGATGAGGATAAAGGCGATGATCGACAGGACCAGTCCGATGTATCCGAGGATCATGCCTGCAAGCGCAATCCCGGCACCTTCTTCTCCGGTCTGGCGGATCTGCCTGCGGGCCAGGTGACCGAGGACGACGGCCGCGACCGAACCGACGGTGAAGAGGAAGATCTGGCCGATTCCGCAGATCAGGGACGCGATGGCCAGGCCGTTGGTCGGGCGCTGGGTGCCCGGCACACCCATATAGACCTGGGGCGGCGAACCTGGAATCCGGCTGGGCAGGTCCGCGGTCAGCGACGAGAGCTGGTCGTAGGTCTGCGCGTTCATCAGCGCGGTTGACCTGGCGTCGAAGTCCTCCCAGCTCAGCCTGCCCTCGGCGTGGGCCTGCTGCAGGATCGACCGAACATTCTCGCGGTCCGAGTCGGTTGCTCGCATCTGGCCGTAGCCACCAGCAGTCATATCACGTTCCGTTCCGCGGCCGGCCAGCTTGGCGCAGCCGGATCAGACTGACCAAGGTCGCCGCCTATCTGAGGGCGAACAGGAGGATGAGGCCGACGATCGTGAAGGGGATGGCCAGGCCGATGTAACCGAGAACAAGGCCGGCCAGTGCCAGCCCCGCGCCTTCTTCGCCGGTCCTGCGGATCTGGCTACGGGCAGCGTGTCCGCAGACGACTGCGGGGATGGCGGCCAGGATGGAGAAGAAGATCTGCCCGATCCCGCAGATCAGGGAGACGATCGCCAGCTGGTTGGTCCTCGGCCGGACGCCGAAGGCGGGGTAGCTCGTAGCCGAACCGGCCTTGACCGGTACCAGGTCAGCGCTGACAGCCGCGATCTGCTCGTAGGTCTTGGCCGCGAGCAGCGCGGTCGACCGGCTTTCGAACTCATCCCAGCTCAGCCTGCCGTCCGCGTAGGCGGACTGAAGCAGCGAGTGCGCTGTCTCGCGGTCCGCGTCGGTGGCTCGCAATCGTCCATAGCCGCCAGCTGTCATTGGGTGTCCAGTTCTGGTGTCGGCCTGCCAGGGGAAATACCGCTTCCAGGGTAACTCTGAATGTCGGCTACCGTACGAGCATGGCAACCGCACGAGTCGTCTCGGTCAATACCGGACCGGTGCAGGACATGGTGGTCAGTGGCAAGCCAGGCCGCAGCGGCATCGACAAGCGCCGAGTCGCTGGCCCGGTCGCAGTCGGAGTGCTCGGCCTGACCGGCGACGATCACGGGGACCGGGACAACCACGGCGGCACCGAACAGGCGGTCTACGCCTACGCCAGGGAGGATCTGGACTGGTGGACCGAGCAGCTCGGTCGTGAGCTGCGCAACGGCATGTTCGGGGAGAACATCACCACCGCCGGGCTGGACATAACCACGGCGCTGATCGGCGAGACCTGGCTGCTTGGCAGTGCGGTCGCACAGGTCACCGCCCCGCGCATCCCATGCGCCACCTTCCAGGCCTGGACCGGCGAGCCGCACTGGGTCAAGCGTTTTGCCGCCGCCGGTCGGCCGGGCGGTTACCTGCGGGTGCTAGCCGAGGGAAGCGTTGCCGCTGGGGATGAGATCCAAGTGCTCAGCCGTCCCGAGCAGCGGGTGACCGTAGCCGAGGCGATGCGCGCTTACTACGGCGACCGGGACCTGATGGCCACGCTGCTGACGGTCAGCGGTCGGGGCGACAAGTGGGACAAGATCGCCGCGAGCATGCTCGCCAGCGCCAGGGCGTAACACGGGAGAATCTGATCATGCCTGGGTCGCCGCCGGACGGCGAGCCGATGCCCGCTGATGGCCGACTGGCGGCAGCCGCGCTAGACGGGCTTGGCAGCCATCCGTTCGGAATATATGTGCATGTACCGTTTTGCAGCAGTCGCTGCGGTTACTGCGACTTCAACACGTACACGGCCGCGGAACTGGGCCCTGGCGTGTCCCGCGAGAGCTTCGCCAGCCTGGCCATCGGGGAGGTCCGGCTAGCCCGCCGGGTGCTCGGCGCGTCGGCGCCACCGGCCAGCACGGTGTTCTTCGGGGGCGGGACACCCACGCTGCTGCCGCCGACCGACCTGGTGGCGATTCTGCAGGCGATCGATGCCGAGTTCGGACTCGCCGCCGGTGCCGAGGTGACTACCGAGGCCAATCCGGAGAGCGTCGACGAGCGCGCGCTAGGCGAGCTGCGGGCGGGCGGGTTCACCAGGATCTCGCTCGGCATGCAGAGCTCGGCTGGCCACGTGCTGAGCGTTCTGGACCGGGTTCATTCGCCTGGTCGCCCTCAGCAATGCGTGGCGTGGGCGCGCTCGGCCGGGTTCCGCCATGTCAGCCTGGACCTGATCTACGGCACGCCGGGGGAGAGCGACCAGGACTGGGTGGCATCGGTGCGCGCCGCACTGGCCGCCGGGCCCGATCACATCTCCGCCTACGCACTGATCGTCGAGGACGGCACCCGGCTGGCCGCGAGGATCAGGCGGGGAGAGCTGATGCCACCCGACGACGATGCGATGGCCGACCGCTACCTGGCCGCTGATGAGCTGCTCAGCGCGGCGAGCATGAGCTGGTACGAGATATCCAACTGGGCGGCGGCTCCGGACTCAGCCTGCCGCCACAACCTGCTGTACTGGACCGGCGGCGACTGGTGGGGCATCGGGCCAGGCGCGCATAGCCACGTCGGCGGCACCCGCTGGTGGAATGTCCGGCATCCGGTCGCCTATGCCGACCGGATCGGGGCCGGAGTAAGCCCGGGCCAGGCCCGCGAGATGCTGACGCAGGCGCAGCGACGGACCGAGCGGATCATGCTGGCGACCAGGCTGGCAGCCGGATGCCCGGTGAGCGAGCTGTCACCGGCAGGCCGACGGGCGGCTGGATCGGCGGTGGCTGCCGGATTTGCTGAGGCGGCAGGGTTCCACGCGGGACGGGTGGTGCTTACCCGGCGGGGACGGCTGCTGGCTGATGCCGTCATCCGCGACCTGACTGACTAGCAGCGGTGAGGTAGCTGTGCGCGAGTTCCGTCCTTGACCGTACGCCCAGCTTGCGGTAGGTGCGGGACAAGACGCTCTCCACGGTCCGCAGGCTGATGAACATCCGGGCGGCCACCTCGCGGTTGGTCAGGCCTGCGGACACCAGCTCGGCCACCTGCCGCTCGGTTTCGGTCAGCGCCGTCGGTGCCGCCGGGCGCAGGCCGATCCTGGCCAGCTCGGCGGTTGCCCGCCGGGACCAGAGCGGCGCACCGAGCCGGTCGAAGATTTCGAGCGCACTGCGAAGATGCTCGGCTGCCAGCTTCTTGTGCTTGCAGCGGCGATGGATTTCGCCAGCCACCAGGTGGGTGCGTCCAAGCTCGAACGGCTGCCCCGGGAGCGGATCGGGAGGCGGCTTTGGGGACGCTCAGGTCGGGTTCATGGACTGTACCTGGCGATCACCCCGATGCTGCCTCCGCTGTGATCGGCCTCGCCGACGGCCCACACCGTCCTGGTCCCTGGTACCCAGGCCATCCCGGAGAGCACGTTGCTGTATCCCCTCGGGGAGGGCACCAGCTGCCGCGTCCACCGGCCGCCGTTGTAGTGGTACCAGTACTGCTGAGGGTTGTTGCCGTAGAAGTCGGCGATCAGCCAGAGTCCGCCATGCCCGTCCTGAGTCATGCCGTCAATGCTCGCGATTGCCCCAGGCAGTGCAATGCGGTGCCAGCGGCTGCCGTCCCAGTGCAGCACGACGACCTGAGCGCTGTGCGAAGAGGCCGAGACCGGGTAGGCCCACCACAGGTCGTGCGGCCCGGCCGCTGCCGCGAAGGCACGGGAGAGGAAGCTCTGGCCAATAGGCGCTGCAGTGATCTTCGGCACGGGAATGGCATGCCAGGAGCGCCCGGTCCAGTGCATGGCGATGATGGCCTGCCGAGCCCTGGGCTCGCCTGCGGTTTTAAGCGTCGGGCCGACGGCCCAGATGTCGCTGGGTGACAAGGCGCTGACGGCAAGCGGCTGCCCGGGCATGGTGACCACGTGCCAAGTATGGCCGTCGTACCGTGCCGCGTAGGGGGCGTGCAAGGCGTTGACGTCGGGCCTGTGCTGGACACCGCCGAAGACCCACGCGTCGCGCAGACTGAACGCCGCAGCGGCGGCGACGACCAGGTTGTCCGGCAAGGCCAGCTTGTGCCAGGTGGCCCCGTTCCAGTGCAGCGCATAGCCGTGGTTGGGAGCCAGCAAGGTTCCGGCGCGCGGGAAGATCCACGCGTCTCTGGCGGAACTGGCCGCGACCGGTGCGTACGGGAAGAACGGCGGCACCGTCACCACCGTTCGCCGTGGCACCGGCACGCGGTACCAGGAGGTGCCGTCCCAGTGCCGGACATCCACGCCGCAGTCAGGCAGGCCTACCGCCCACGCATCATGCGGCCCCGCCGCCGTCACCGACAACAGGTTGTCGCTCCCGCAGTACTGCACGGTCTGAACGATGCGCCAGTCCGTCGTGTCCTCAACCCGAACCACAGAGACTGCCGCTGAGTCGACGGCCTGCGTAACGGCGACGGCGGACGAGCAGGCAGCCAGCAGGACCGTCCCGGGACCGATTAACGCCGACCGAAGAATACGAATACCCATTTGTCCACCATAACAGCATGTCTGACGCAAATCCGGCGCACCGTGGCAAGTGACGATCCGCTGTAACTTGCGCCGGCCTTCAGCGACCGTCTCGCCACCGTCCCGGAACGGAACAGCATGCGCCAGCGATCCGGTCCGCACCTCGGCACACCGTCCCAACCCGGCTCTCGTGACCGGGGGCCGCTGGTCTTCGGGAACGATGTGCGTGCCCTAGCCGCCGATGACATGCTTCAGCGGGCAAAGACCCAGCCCGGTCTGTACGTGCCCCATGCCGTCCGGCGAGAGGTCCGGAACGTGCTATCCCGGCACAAGCGGCTTACCGGCCGCCGAGGTCAAGCGGGGTGGGCCGAACGTTCCGTCATGCGAACCGCCCAATCCTCATCGAAGGCGGCCCCCTGCCAGTGCGTCTGAGCAGGTCACGCAGCGTCAAGGATGGGCCGTGAACCGCAGCGCCGCCTCGCAGCACATCGCCGCAGGGGCCCCCAGCAGGGTCGGCAGATCGATCGGCCGGGTCGCCGCAACGCCGGGCTGGCCTCATGGAATCGCCGAGGCGATCAACTGCGCCAGTTCGCGGAAACCAGGCGATGGCGGCCCCCACGTCACGGCATGCCCGCTCTCGGTCCGACGGGGCGAGATCCTGGCGTCGTCGGTCTTGCCGCGCCTGCCGTTCATCGAGGCCAGCCTGGAGTCCGGGGGCTTGCACGCCGCCGCGTAGATCGGCCGGACCAAGAGCGAAAGCACCCCATGCTGGCCATGGGGTGCCTCGCTGAGACTGAGGTTTATCCTCGATGCCCACGTGAGGCAGTGCGCCGGGATATTCGATTTGCCGGGTCAGGCAGGCGGCCATAGGCTCCGCCGCATGCTGCCCCCTGTTCACACGGATCGCGAGTGGGATGCTGTGATCGGCGACGAGACGATCATCCGGCCTGCCGTGGCGGACCTGGCCGCACGCCATGGTCTGGCCGACCGGGCGCTCCGCCGCTATCCCGAGGGCTCAGTGCCGGTGTACGCGGTAGGCGGCCAGCATGTCATCAAGCTGCATCCGCCGCCCGTCGCCGAAGCCGCCCTCACCGAGGCGCACGTCCTGGAGTTCCTCCATGGCAAGCTGCCGGTCGCCACGCCCGCCCTGCACGCCCACGGCGAGTGCGGCAATGGCTGGCGTTTCCTCCTCATGTCGCAGCTCCCCGGCGAAGACCTCGCCAAGACGTGGCCGCAGATGCCGCCGGGCGCCCAGGATCGCATCGCCGACCAAGTCGGCGGGCTCCTGGCCGCGTTGCACGCGCTGGATCCTGGGCCGCTAGCCGGCTTGGTCGGCCCGGAGAACTGGGCCACGTTCCTCACCGGCCAGCGCGCGACGGCAGTGGCGCGGCAGCGGATAGTGAAACTCCCCGAGGTGTGGCTGGAGCAGATCCCAGAGTTCCTTGACTCGATTCCGCTGCCCGGCGAGCTGGATCGCGCGCTGCTGCACACCGAGATCATGCGCGAGCATCTCGTCGTGGCGCCGGGTTGCTGGAGGCTGAGCGGCGTCTTCGACTTCGAGCCTGCCATGATCGGTGACCGTGCCTACGACTTCGGCGCGGTCGGGATCTTCACCTCCTGCGGTGATGCGCGCCTGCTCGGCCGGATCATGGCCGCCTACGGACGTGCCTACGCCCCCAGGGAACTGCTTGCGTACCTGCTGTTGCACGTCTACAGCAACCTGCGCAAGTACTTCAGGATCCTGCCCCCGCCGCCAGAGCAGACGCTGGACTGCCTGGCAGAAACCTGGTTCGGCACCGCCTGATGCAGCCTGAGACGATCCGAGGCTATACGCCCGGCCGCAGACGACTGAATCTGCACGAGCTACGACGGGTAACTTCGCCGCGCGACCTGGTCTCGGCTCAATCGTCCGGGCACTGTCTCTTACCCGGTAGAAGCCGGTGGCAAAGGTCCGGCGCTGGCTCCCAGCAACCTCAGCGGTTCGCACGATGAGCCGTCCACGTGCGGACGAATGCAGGTCGACAGAGGGGTGGCCGAACGTAGTAATAGGACGAAGCGCTGGAGGCGCCTGTTCTGCCGGAGCCTGCTGAGGTGGGGACGTCCTCCTGGTGCGATAGTGCGGGCTTGGTGTCCCAAACGCAGCCAGAGAGGACGTCCTGTGAGCAAGGGTAGTAGCGGCATGACGCGGGGGGACCGGCGGCGGAACGCGCGGCGTGAGCGGCTGCGCGGGCTGGTGCCGCGTGATGGCGCGGTGATCGGGATTGACCTGGCGGATGAGAAGCAGGCGATCGCGGTGATCGATCATGATGTGCGGGTGCTGGCCCGCAAGACGGTGCGGGTGAAGGCGTTCCGGCTGGGCGAGGCGCTGGACTGGGCGGCGGGCGCAGGCCAGGGCGAAGAGGTTCACGTCGGTGACGGTGGCGTGCGAGCCGACCGGGCCGCGGTGGCTGCAGGTGCAGCGGCTGTGCGCTGAGCGGGGCCTGCCGGTGGTGTGCGTGCAGCCGCTGGTCTCCCATCTCGCCCGCCGGCAGCAGGATTACACCAGTCATAAGACGGATGAGGCTGACTGCGTGATGATCGCCCGGCTGGCCGCTGAGCTGCACTGCTGCATTCCGGAAGCACTCGATGAGGTGTGGGCGGACCTGCGGCACCTGGGGCGGCGGCGGATCACGCTGATCACGTCGGGGACCGCGTCGGTGCTGCGGGTCCGGGATTTCCTGTCGGTGGCCTGGCCGGTGGCGGCCGAGGCGTGCGCCCAGCCGTTCGGCTCGGTGACCTGGCTGGCGGCGATGCAGGTGGTGACGTCGCGGTGCGGCGGCCAGCCGGAGGAACTGGCTGATCTGGGCGTGGAGGCCTTTACCGCCCTGGTCCGGTCCGCTGTGCCCGGCTGGGGCGGGAAGCGGGTCTGCGGCCCGGTATGCCGGGCGGTGTTCGCCGCGCTGTCCAGCACTGAGGGCGTGGTGCGCGCGCGCCGGCGCGGGCTGCTGCGCCGGATCGCCGCCGAGCTGGGCGACCTGCAGCGCGCCCGCGCCCAGCAGCGGGAAACCGAGGCCGCGATGGGCGGCTGCCTGGCCGGCCTCGGCCTGGCCCGGCTGGGCGAGATCCCGGGCCTGACCGCGGCCGGGGCGGCGGCGATCCTGGCCGAAACCGGCGACCCGAACCGGTATGACACATCATCATCGCTGGTCAAGCACGCCGGGCTGTCCCCGTCTGAGAACGCTTCGGGCGCCTTCGACGGCGAGGCGCGCATCTCCCGCCGCGGCAGGCCCGGCCTGCGCCTGACCGTGTGGCGCGCGGTATGGCCGATGCTGATCCACAACCCCGTGATGGCCGCGAAGTACGCGGCGCTGACCCAGGCCGCCGGCCAGGCCGCCGCCGAAGCCCCGGCCGGCGGCGGCAGGGCCGGGCATGCTACCTCAGCTGCCGAAGCGGCCCGGCGCCGCCGCGCCAAGGCCCGCGTCGCGTGCGCCGCCGCGCTGCTGCGCTGGATTTACTCCCTGGTGGTCCACGGCACCTGCTGGGACCCCGCCGTGGCGGCCGGCCGCAAAGACGCCCAGGCTGCCGCCAGCTACCAGCCGGAGGCTGCCTGACCAGCGCATACCTCGGGATACATGCCGCCCCCCGGTGCCCTGGACCAACCCCCCCGATGAGGGGAGAGCGAGCCCGCCCTAACGTTGAGGACCAACCTCGCGTGAGACCCTGGGCAGCTCTCCCCTGGTCGCCCGGCGCTTCTCACCAGCTCGGTTGAAAGCTGTCGGGGCAGGCCCCCCACGGCCGAGCCCGCTTGCCACTACGTAGAGCGAGAAGCCACGGGCCGCAGAGCACCGCACCACCCGGCAAGATCCACTCCTCGCCGGGTGGATTCCGGCATGCCCGTAGACCGGCCCGGCCACCTCCAGGCAGCCGGTGCCATCTTCCTCGCGCTTGGCCTGCCCTACCTTGCAGCGCCTCTTGCTGGCCAGCTTGTCGACCGAGTCAGGCGACGTCCCCTGCTCATCGCCACCAACGCAGCAGCCGGCGCCGCGGTGCTCGGCCTTCTGACGGTTCACTCGCGGGCAGAGCTGTGGGTGATGTACGCGGTGGCCATCTGCTACGGAGCCGCATTCACAATCATCGGGCCAGCCGGATCCGGGCTGGTCAAAGACCTCCTCGCCGACGCGGACCTGACGGGCGCCAACGCCGCCATGGCTACCATCAGCCAGGGCCTGCGCGTCGCCTCGCCTCTGGCCGGGGCAGCCCTATATGCCAGCTTCGGCGGCGGCTATCTGGCCATACTCGACGCCGTCACCTTCCTGGTCGCGATCGGCGCCCTGCTGTCGGTCCGGATCGCCGAAACCAAACCGAGCGCCCGCGCGGTGGGACGATCGATCCGCACCGAACTGCTCGCCGGTGCGGCGCACCTGCGCCGCACGCCTCTGCTGGCCCAGATCACCCTGAGCGCTACTATCGCCTTCCTCGTCATCGGCTTCTACGAATCAGTCACCTTCGCCGTCATAGCCGCCATCGGCAGACCGCCCTCGTTCTTCGGCGTGCTCATGAGCATTCAGGCCATCGGCTCCATCGCTGGCGGTCTCGCCGTCGGTCCCCTCATCAGGCGCGTGGGCGAAGCCCGCACCCTCGGCATCGCCCTGGCCGCCTGGGTGATCGCCAGCCTGACCTACACCATTCCGGTACTTCCGGCATCCTGTGCCGCCCTCGCCATCTTCGGGGTCGCTGTGCCGCTCAACGTTGTTGTTGTCAGCACCGCCACCCAGCGCTACCCCCCGCCGCAACTCCAGGGACGCGCAACCGCCGCGTCCAGCATGGCCACCAACCTCGCCCAGACACTCTCGATCACGATCGGCGCCGCCCTAGTAGACACCCTCGGCTACAAGCCCCTACTCATCATCGTGGCAGTCGTCGTCGCCATCGCCGCCATCCCCACACTGGCCTTTCCGGCTCAGCCACCCGCCAGACCCGCACTTGCAGTTCGTGAGCGCAGCCCCCGGCACGACATCGACCCAAGCCCGCCCTTACCGGATGGGAAATCTGGATGAGGGCAACTTCTCGCGTCCCGTCATCCTCGCAGGCCCCAAAGAGGGGTGGCCGAGGCTCGAACCGCGGGTCGGCCGGCGGGAGCGTCCTGGCCGGGTCGCGGTCGCTAACGGCGGAGGACGGTCGCGCAGAGCCAGCCAGGGATCTGGTAGAAGATCCCGCCGCTTGCCGCCAGCCCAGCTCGGGTCAGGTGCACCAGTGCGACCAGCCAGAGCAGGATCGCGGCTCCGCCGGCGGTCATCAAGGCGAAGCTCACGGAGTCAAGCGCCAGCATGCCGCCGACGATGACCGCGCTGATCGTGTAGAGCATCATGGTCACCGCGAAGTTCACCGCCTGAGCCGCATGCGCGCGGACGAACGGGGAGCGGCGAATGTTGATCAGGTAGATGGCGAGCGGCGGAAGAAAGCCGAGAATCGCGGCACACAGATACGTCAGCATCGCCCAGGCCTCGTCACCTGGACGGCTCGGTGCGATGCTCCAGGTCGTGTTGTCGGACTTCCGGGCCGAGATCCGGCTCCTGGCGAAGATCCGGTTCTTGGCTGAAGTCCGGTTCCTGGGGGAGATCTGGTCACGGTCAGGATTCCGATCCGAGGTTGCGGCCCGGTCCAGGTCGGCCAGGTCAGTTCGAGCCGGTGCGGAACCCCAATCTGGCTGGTCGTTATGGTCAGGCAGGCCGTCAAAACCCTGCTCCCCGTCACTCCAGCCCGGTTCGGCGCCGTTCCAGTCGGGAGCTGTGCCGTTCCGGCCGCGATTCTCGACCTCCCACGCCGGTGAACCGGCCACCCAGGCGGTGATTTCGGGCTGCATGACCGTTGCGCCTGGTCGGGAGGAAAAATCACCGGGACTCCAGCCAGACCGATCGGGCTCCCAGCCTGGTCCGCTGGGCTCCCGGCTGGACCGATCGGGCTCCCAGCCTGATCCGCCAGGCTCCCAGCCTGATCCGCCAGGCTCCCAGCCCGTTTCACCGGGCTCCAAGCCTGTTCCGCTGGGCTCCCAGCTGGACTGATGGGGCTCCCAGCCAGACCAATCAGGCTCCCAGACTGATCTGGCGCGCTCCGAGCCTGTTCCGCCGGGCTCCGAGCCTGTTCCACTGGGCTCCGAGCCTGTTCCACTGGGCTCCCAGACTGATCCGCCGGGCTCCCAGACTGATCCGCCGGGCTCCAAGCCTGATCCGCCGGGTGCCCAGACCGACCGGATCGGCTCCCAACGGGCGCTCTCCGGCGCCGCTGCTGGCCCGCCTGAGGGCGTCGCACCGGACTGTTGACCTGCACTGCGGGCACTGTGATCGAACCTGCTCTGGAGCAGCTGATCCGCCCTTTGGTCGGAGTCCGCAGTCTGGTCGTAGCTCGTCATAGGCCCTTGTCTTCAGTGCCGCGTTAGCTTCACGTTAGCCCGTTCTCGCGGACGCGACGTCCGGCACGGTGACTTGGCATGGGGTGTCCAAGTATCGTTCCGCCATAGACTTGGCACTCAGGACTGCTGAGTGCCAGGGGAGGTGAGTACGTGCTAGATGACAGGAAGCTGGCGGTGCTGCGCGCCATCGTAGAGGATTTCGTCTCCACCAATGAGCCGGTCGGATCGAAATCCCTGGTCGACCGGCACAACCTGGATGTCTCTCCAGCCACGATCCGCAATGACATGGCCGTGCTCGAGGAGCAGGGCTACATCGTGCAGCCGCACACCAGCGCCGGCCGGATTCCGACGGACAAGGGCTACCGCCTGTTCGTCGACCGGCTGTCGGGCATCAAGCCCTTCTCTGCCGCGGAGCGCCGGGCCATCGAGACCTTCCTCGCTGGCGCCTACGACCTCGATGACGTCGTCATGCGGACCGTCCGGCTGCTCGCACAGCTCACCCGCCAGGTCGCCGTCGTACAGTACCCATCGCTCAGCAAATCCGCTGTCCGCCATGTGGAGCTAGTCCCGGTGACTGACCGGCGGCTCCTGCTCGTGCTGATCACCGACACCGGGCGGGTCGAGCAGCGAGTCGTCGAGCTGCCGGCCAGCTTCGACGACGATTCCATCACGCAGCTGAGAGCGGTACTCAATGCCTGCCTGGACGGGCGCAAGCTCACCGAAGTCGCGTCCATTGTCGCCGACCTGCCCGGGCGGGTGGCGCCCAGGGAGCGGGCCAACGCTGCAGCGGTGTTCTCGGTGATCATCGAGACGCTGGTAGCGCGGCATGAGGAGAAGGTTGTCGTCGGCGGTGCGTCCAACCTGACCGCAGCAGACTTCTCCCAGGGACTACGCGAGGTACTTGAGGCGTTGGAAGAACAGGTCGTGCTGATGCGCTTGCTCGGCGAGTCGGACGACCAGTCTTCGGTTACGGTCAGGATTGGCGCCGAGAATGATGTGCTTGGCTTGCGCAGCACCTCGGTTGTTGCGGCAGGCTACGGATCGGGTGACCGAGCGCTGGCCAAGCTCGGAGTAGTCGGCCCGACCAGAATGGATTACCCGACAGCGATGGGAGCAGTACGCGCGGTGGCACGGTATACGGGCCAGATCCTGGCGGAGTCGTAGGGGTGAGCGTGGCAACGGATTACTACGCCGCGCTTGGGGTGCGCCGGGATGCGAACGCCGACGAGATCAAGAAGGCATACCGGCGGCTGGCGCGTGAGCTGCACCCGGATGTCAATCCGGATCCGGTGACCCAGGAGCGATTCAAGGAGATCACCCAGGCGTACGAGGTGCTCTCAGATCCCGAGAAGCGCCAGATGTACGACCTGGGCGCGGACCCGTTCGCACCGGCGGGCGCGGGGGCGGGCGGCTTCGGTGCCGGGTTCCCGTTCAGCGACATCATGGATGCCTTCTTCGGCGGTGGCGCGGCCAGTCGGGGGCCGCGCAGCAGGGCACGCCGGGGCCGAAACGCCACGATTAGGGTGGACATGGACCTCGCTGAGTGCGTGTTCGGCGTCACCAGGGACCTGACCGTGGACACTGCCGTGGTCTGCCCGACGTGCTCAGGTGAGGGCAGCGCCCCTGGCAGCCATCCGACTACCTGCGAGGTATGCAACGGCCGCGGCGAGGTCAGCCAGGTGACCAGGTCCTTCCTCGGCCAGGTGATGACCTCGCGGCCCTGCCCGGGCTGCGGCGGCTTCGGGACCATTATCCGCAGGCCCTGCCCTGAGTGCGATGCCGACGGGCGGGTCAGGACCAGGCGAACCATCAAGGTGCGGATCCCGGCCGGCGTGGAGGACGGCACGCATATTCAGCTGGCGGGCGAAGGTGAGGTGGGCCCTGGTGGCGGGCCGCCTGGAGACCTGTTCCTGGAAATCGTCCAGCGAGCGCACGCCATCTTCGAGCGGCATGGCGATGATCTGCACTGCACGCTGACGATTCCGATGACGGCGGCCGCCCTAGGCGCCACGCTGCAGATTCAGACCCTGGACGGTCCGGCGAACATCGACATCAGGCCGGGAACGCAATCCGGTCAGGCCCTCCCGCTCTTCGGCCAGGGCTCATCACACCTGAACGGCCCAGGCCGGGGGGATCTGGTGATTCATGTGACCGTCGAGACGCCTACCAAGCTAGAGCCCGAGCAGGAGGAGTTGCTTAGGCAGCTTGCCAGGCTGCGCGGCGATGAGTCGCCTCCCGGTCGCTTTGCGCCAGGTGAGCAGGGATTCTTCTCCCGGCTGCGGGACGCGTTCAACGGCCGCTGATCGACGGGAGGCATGCGCTGACACCGCCGGTCTTTGTGGGTGATCCCGCTGACCTGGTGCGCGAGAGGTTCACTTTGGCCGGCCCAGAGGGCAGGCACGCTACTACGGTGCGTCGGCTCGGACCCGGCGAGCGGGTGGACGTGACAGATGGCGCGGGCCTGATGACGCAGTGCGTGGTGACCGCCGCCCGGCCGGGAGAACTCGACCTGACCGTGCTTGGCCGGCGAACCGAGCCCGACCCGCAGTGCCGAGTCGTCGTGGTACAGGCCATCCTCAAGGGCGACCGGGGTGAGCTTGCCGTGGAGTTGATGACCGAGGTCGGCGTCGATGTGATCGTGCCGTGGGCCGCCGAACGGTGTGTGGCCCGATGGCCCACCGGCCGGGCGGACAAGGCTCTTGGCCGCTGGCGTTCCACCGCTCGGGAGGCGGCCAAGCAGTCGCGCAGAAGTCGGTTTCCGCAGGTCAGCGAGCAGGCGCTGACCTCGGACGTGGCAGACCGGGTCACAGCGGCAAGCTTGGCTCTGCTGCTCGATCCGGCGGCACCGAACTTGCTGCATCGCGTGGACCTGACCGAGGTGACTGCTGCCGGGTCGCAGTCACCGGACACCACGGCAGCACCGCCCCGGAGCGATGTCGTCCTGATCGTCGGTCCCGAGGGCGGGATCAGCCCGGCCGAATCGGCGGTGCTTAGCGCCGCCGGCGCGGTGCCAGTTCGGCTCGGGCCTTCGGTGCTGCGCGGGTCGACAGCCGGCGCGGTGGCCGGGGCCCTGGTCCTCAGCCGATGTGGTCGCTGGGCGTGACGCGCGACCGCGCCGTCGGCTACCTCGGGGAGTTCACCCGCACGGCGGCGTGACTGATGGTTTCGGTGCAGCGCTGTGCGTCGGTTTTGGCGACGCAGTTCGCCGGTGCCCGGCCGGGGACGTCGGCCTGGCCGCGGACGCCAGATTGGCCGTCGACTGCGGGCTCGCTTGCGGCGACGAGGTATCCACCGGAGAAGTGGTCGGCGACGGGCTGCCGGTGGGGGAACCGCTCGGTGACGGACTGCCGCTGGGGGAAGTGCTCGGCGACGGGCTAGCACTCGCCGTCGGGCTTGGCGTCGCCGTCGGGCGGGCGGTGGGCGGGACGCGCACCGCCCTCGGCTTGCAGCTCGGCGTTCCCGAGGGCTGCGAGCTAACGCCCGGGCCAGGAACGCCACCGCCGTGCGAACCCGGGCCGGTCGAGCTGTTCGCAGCCGGAGTGCCGACGCGGATTGAGTGTGGTCCGGCATTGCTGTTAGCCGATGGTGCGATGACCTGCGGCAATGCGGTGACTGCCCAGGAGCCGGCCACTACCACGAGCAGAACGATGGCCAGTGCCCCGGCTGGCCGCAGCCAGCCGTATCGGCCCGAGCCGCCCGGATTCGGCCGGAAATTGTCGAGTGCCACATCGAGCATCGGCCGCAGCCTGGCGGCAGCCGTCAGCAGCAGCAGAAGCGGCGCGGCGCCGAAGCGATCGGCGTGAGCCATGCTCAAGCGCGGCTGCCTGCGCTGCCGCCGGGCCGAGATCTTAGTGCGAATCCGATCCAGTCCGTCGGCGGTCGGCTCGATGGACTCAGCTGCGGTGATCAGCGCCCGGCGCAGGACGTCTTCCAGGTCGCGCTGCCGCGGGTCAGGACGTCGGTGGGTCATTCGTTACGCTCCAGCACGGAACGGAGCGCCGCCATCGCGCGCGATGTGTGACTCTTGACGGCGCCGCGGGTGATCCCCATGGCAGCAGCGATCTGGGCCTCCGACAGGTCGGCGTAGTACCGCAGCACGACCACTTCGCGCTGCCGGTGCGGCAGTGTCCGCAGCGCCGCGACGACGGATGACCGCTCGATCATCACGAGGGCGCTATGCTCCGCGCTCGGCATGTCCGGCACCGGCTTGGGCGCGTTGCGGTCGACGACGACGCGATGCCTCAGCACGGAGCGTGATCGGTTGACCACCGCGGCTCGAAGGTAGGACAGGGCTTTCTCGCTGTCCCGCAGCCGGTTCAGGCCGACGTGCAACGCGACGAACGAGTCCTGCACAACTTCCTCCGCGGTCGCGGTGTCATGGACCAGCAAAGCCGCAAGGCGCACCAGGGAGCGATAATGCGCACTATACAGCTCGGTAACCGCCGCGTCGGCGTCAGCTTGATCGACGCGGGGCGCTGCTGGGACCGAACCAAGTGCCGTGCCCGCCACGAGCGTTTCGGTCACGTTGATTGGACGCGCGGACGCGCCGCTAGGTTCACTCGCTGTCATCGCTAGTTATAACGCGGGACTCGCGTGCACCGCCTCGCCTCACGTTCCCCATCGCCCCAGATCCATCCAGACCACTTCTCCGCAGCCGCGCTGAGCTGCGCTCCCAGACGGTGCGAAGGCCAGCGACGAGGCCGCCGCGCCGCAGGACGGAGCGACCAGAATACGCGCGGCTGCGCTGGTCGCTCGCGGTGCGCCGGAGGTTCGCAGTGTTGCAACCATATATGTCGGCCGTCGGCTAAGCAGGCTACACGTTAGGATCGGGCCGTGCCCGATTGCCTATTCTGCAGAATCGCCGCCGGCGAAGCACCGGCCACCCGAGTGCTCGAAACCTCGCGCACACTCGCATTTCGTGATATCAATCCGCAGGCTCCGGTTCATGTACTCGTGATACCGAAGGATCACTATCCCGACTTGGCCGCGCTGGCTGTGGCCAGTGCTGACCTGCTGGCCGAAGTGGCGGGTCAGGCTCACGAGGTGGCGCGGACCGAGGGCGTCGCGGTAACCGGATACCGGGTGATCTTCAATACCGGCGGTCATGCCGGTCAGACGGTGGATCATGCGCACGCGCATGTCCTCGGCGGCCGGAGCATGGGATGGCCACCGGGATGAGGCGGGCCGGTTGAAGAAGAATCCCAGCGATCATCAGGCGGCCGAGCCGAATTCGGGCGGTGCCACGTCGGTGCGGATCGTGATACCTGAAGATCACTCGATGGTGAGTCTGCTCGGCTCGAGGGATGAACTGCTGCACATCATCGAGAAGGCTTTCGACTCCGACATTCACGTACGCGGTAATGAGATCACGGTGACCGGCTCGTCCAAGGAAGCGGCCGTGGTCGCCGACCTGTTCGACGAGCTGACCCGGCTGATCGCCAGCGGCGCGGAGGTCACCGCCGATGACGTGGAGCGCAGCGTGGCGATGCTGCGCCATAACTCCCGCACCCGGCCTGCGGACGTGATGACCCTGGATATCCTGTCGTCCCGCGGCCGGACCATCAGGCCGAAGACGCTTAACCAGAAGCGCTACGTCGATGCGATCGATCAGCACACCATCGTGTTCGCGATCGGACCTGCCGGAACCGGCAAGACCTACCTGGCCATGGCCAAGGCGGTCAAGGCGCTGCAGGCCAAGGAGGTCAACCGGATCATCTTGACCAGGCCGGCTGTGGAGGCAGGCGAGCGGCTGGGGTTTCTGCCCGGCACGCTGTACGAGAAGATCGACCCATACCTGCGGCCGCTCTACGATGCGCTGCACGACATGCTCGACCCGGACTCGATCCCGCGGCTGCTGGCGGCAGGCACGATCGAGATCGCACCGCTCGCTTACATGCGCGGCCGGTCGCTGAACGACTCGTTCATCATCCTCGACGAGGCGCAGAACACCTCCGCCGAGCAGATGAAGATGTTCCTGACCAGGCTCGGCTTCGGCTCGCAGATCGTGGTGACCGGCGATGTCACGCAGGTCGACTTGCCATCCGGACAGGTCAGCGGGCTGAGGTTGGTTCAGGATGTGCTCGACGGCGTGCCTGATGTGTACTTCTGCAAGCTGACCGCGCACGATGTGGTCAGGCACAAGCTGGTGGCTGACATAGTGGACGCCTACGCGCGCTACGAGGCGGCCAGGGATGCTGCCGAGGCCAGCCGGCTGTCGGCCGGGCGGGCGCGGCGTGACAGCAGCAGGAACCGGTGACCGCGGTCCCGGGATTATCTGCGATGGCAATAACAAATTCGGCGGAGACGGCGTGAGCATCGAGATCGCCAATGAGTCTGGGGTAGAGGTAGACGAGGCGGCTCTGGCAGGTCTGGCCAGACACGTGCTGGACGAGATGCGCGTTCATCCGCTAGCTGAGCTCTCGGTGCTGCTGGTCGACGAGTCTGCCATGACCGAACTGCATGTCCGCTGGATGGGCGAGGAGGGACCTACCGACGTGCTGGCGTTTCCGATGGACGAGCTTCGGCCGCCGCAGCCGGGCGGCATGCACGCCGAGCACGGTCCGTCGGATCCGCCGGAAATTGCCGGGCTGCTCGGCGATGTTGTGATCTGCCCGCAAGTAGCCGCTGCCCAGGCCCGCCGGGCCAGGCACGACGTGCAAGGCGAGATCGACCTGCTGTGCACGCATGGCATCTTGCATCTGCTCGGCTATGACCACGCGGACGCCCGCGAGCACGCCACGATGTTCGGTCTGCAGGACCGGCTGCTCGCCTCATGGCGAGCGGAGTCCGCCGCGGCCGCCGATCCGGATGGCGGTCACGCCGACGGCGAGGCCAGCGGCTACGCGGGCGATCAGGCCGACGGTCACGCGATCGATGGCCCGGCCGCCAGTTCGGCTGACTCCCCTTCAGGCCGGCCAGCGGAGCGCACGGCCGGCGCCGCGGGCGGCATTCTGCCTGACGACACGTCCGGCGGTCACGGCGGCAGTCCAGCCGGCGGCCGCGAGGCGCCAGGCTAAGGCCGCGATGGGCTGGCTGCTCGTCGCCGCGGCCGCGCTCGCCCTGTTCGCCGGGCTGTGCGCGAGTGCCGACACGGCCCTGCTGCGGGTATCCCGCGCCGGTGCCAAGGAACTGGCCACCTCGGCCGCTGAGGCTTCAGCACCGCTGCAGGCTGTGCTCTCCGAGGTGCCCAAGTACATCGCGGTACTGCTGCTGGCCAGGGTGGCGGCCGAACTTGGAGCGACCGTGCTGGTCACCGCTGTGCTGCTGAACTGGCTCGGGCCGGGCTGGCGGGCGCTGGTCATCACCGGTGCGGTGATGACCGCGGTGATCTACCTGGTGGCCGGGATCGTGCCGCGAACCCTGGGCCGGGAGTATGCGGCGGGGGTGGCCAGCGCCGCTGCGTCCGTTATGCAGCCTGTTGTTCGCCTGCTCGGACCGCTGCCCGTGCTGCTGCTCGCGACCGGGCGGGTACTCGGGCGGGGTGGCAAGCAGCAGAGCGGGCCATCCGGTGAGGAAGAGGACCTTCGCGGACTAGTCGACCTGCTCGAGCGACGGCGGGTGATCGAGCCAGGTGAGCGTGCCATGATCCACTCGGTCTTCGAGCTCGGTGACACCATCGTCCGCGAGGTCATGGTGCCGCGAACTGAGATGGTCTTCGTGGAGCGGGCCAAGACGCTGCGGCAGGCGTTGTCGCTGGCGTTGCGTAGCGGCTTCTCGCGGATTCCGGTGGTTGGCGAGAACCTCGATGACGTGGTCGGGATCGCCTACCTGAAGGACATTGTGACCTGGAGCTACGAGCACCGGGAGGGTGAGGCGACCGAGACGGTCGCCTCGATCATGCGCCCGGCGACCTTCGTGCCGGACAGCAAGCCGATCGATGACCTGCTCAGGGAGATGCAGGCGAGGCAGATTCATGTCGCCATCGTGATCGACGAGTATGGCGGTACGGCCGGGCTGGTCACCATCGAGGACATCCTCGAGGAGATCGTCGGCGAGATCGCTGACGAGTATGACCGCGAGCAGCCGCCGGTGGAATGGCTCGGTCCTGGCCATGCCAGGGTGACCGCGCGGTTGTCGGTCGATGAGCTTGCCGACCTGTTCAGCGTCCGGATCGAGGCCCGTGACGTCGATACCGTGGGCGGCCTGCTCGCCCAGCGGCTCGGCCGGGTGCCGATCGCCGGCTCGACCGCGACTGTGGCCGGCCTGCGGCTGACCGCTGAGAGCCTGGCCGGCCGGCGCAACCGGATCGGCACCGTCACGGTGGAGCGGGTGCGCGAGACCGGAGCCGGTCAGCCAGGAAATGGGCAGCGCGGGGATGGCCGAGCTGAGACTGGCACGGCCGGAAACGGGCAGCTGGTCTCAGATCAGCCGAGCAGTACCCGGGCCGAGCCGGAGCGGCTGGACGCCGGGCAGTCAGCTCCGGCCGAGGATGGCTCCGTCCGCGAGACTCCGGTGCGGGACGCGGCCAGGGACCCGGCGCGGGAGAGCGCCGGCAGGCCAGACGGCCAGCCAGCGGAAGAGGAACCGGGCAGCCGCTGAACGCGGCGGACCGCGGGCCGCTGTCACAGTAAGCTCGGTGAGGTGAGCGAGGCTCAGCTGGAGTCGGAAGACCTCAAGATCGTTACGCTGGCGCGATCTGCCAGAGCGCGGGTCGGGGCCGCGGAAGGCGCGGCTGTCAGGGACGAAACCGGCAGGACTTATGCCGCAGCCGCGGTCGCGCTGCCGTCCTTGCATCTGTCCGCGCTCGCGCTTGCCGTCGCGATGGCTGTCTCAAGCGGCGCGACCAGCCTGGAAGCCGCCGCGCTTGTCAACGAAGGGACCGAGCCCGACCCGGCCGATATCGCCGCTGTCAGGGACATCGGCTCATCCGCGTTCATCATCCACGCGGGCCCGGACGGGGCAGTACGCGCCACGCTCCGCCCCTGACTCACCCCGGCCAGGCCGCTCGGCAGGGCCGACATCAGCGGCGCGGTGCTCGGAGTCAGAGCCGGCGCCGGATTGCTAGGCGCCGAACACCTCATGCTGGAACCACTGCCAGGTGCTGCGGAGGCCGTCCTCGCGGCTGATGCTCGGCGCGTACCCGAGCACCTGCTTGGCCAGGTCGTAAGACGCGAAGTTGCGTCCCACCTCGCCGGGACGCTTGGGCCGGTACTCGACCGGATGATCCGGCGCGCCGGCCGCGGTGCGACACAGGTCGACCAGCTCCCGCGCGGTGGTCTCGACACCGGAGGCGATGTGCAGCACCGTGCCGCCGGGAACATCCGCATCCAGGGCCAGCTCAAGCGCGCGCGCGATGTCATCGACATGGGTATAGTCACGCGACGCCGAGCCGTCGCCATAGATCACGATCGGCTCGCCCGCGTGAATGGCCCGGAAGAAGAGCGTGATCGCTCCTTTCTTCCTCGCGCTCCACGGGCCGTAGATATTGGCGAACCGGAGCGCCACCGTCCGCAGGCCGTAGGACATGGCGAAGGCGTGGGCGTAACCCTCACCGGCGAGTTTGCTCGCACCGTAGGGCGAGATCGGCTTCGGCAGGGAGTTCTCGCTGACCGGAGGCGTGGCGTCACCGATCAGCGCGCCTCCCGTTGAGGCCAGCACTGTCCGGTCCACTCCGGCTCGCCGAGCGGCGTCGAGCACGCGGAACGTGCCGACGACGTTGACATCGAAGTTCGTCACCGGGTCAGCGACGGACATCACGACTGATCCTGCCGCCGCCAGGTGGACCACGGACTGCATCCCGCCGAGCACGGCCTCCAGCGCCGCGACGTCGCGAACGTCTCCCTCGACCAGTTCGGCGTCGACGCCGGCCAGGTACGTTGCGTCGCCGGTCGAGAAGTTATCGAGTACCCGAACCGAGTGCCCACCGGCGACCAGGCGCCGGACCAGCGTCGCACCCACGAACCCGGCTCCGCCGGTTACCAGAACGCGACCCGCCTGCACCATGAGACGCAAAGCTAGCAGCGGAGCCGGCCTCCTGGCGCGACGACATCCGCGATGACGCCACCGAGTCGGCCGGAAGTGGGTCAGACCACCGTCACGGGGAGTGTCTCGAAGCCGCGCAGCACAAGGCCCTGCCTGCGGGTGGGTTCGCCCGCCGCGCTGAACCGGCGAGTCGTATCTGAGCACCTCTTCGACAAAGGCCGCCACCGGCACTGACCGGTCGGCCACCGACTCGCCGACCGCCGGATCGGTCAGGATCACCTGCAGTCCGTTGCCCGGCAGGTTGGTCGTCGTCTCGAACCCCGCCACGAGCAGCAGGGTCAGGTTGTCGAGCAGTTCGCTGTCGCTCAGCCTGCCGTCGTCGGCATCGCTGGCTCCAGGCTCAAGACCCGGCGCTGGGTGAAAGCCCGCGCGACCAAGCTCCTGATCCTGGCGTGCTCAGGAGCGTTCAGGTTCAGAATCGATTCCATGCCAAGCGAGGGGTGCTCACGCCAGTCCGGGAAGATCTTGTCGAAGTAGGCCGCGTCGGATACCGCGAAAGCGGGGTCGCGCAGGACCGAGTTGATGGCGTCGTAGCCGTGCACGACGATGGCCCCTGGAGCGATGACAACGGCCTCGCCGAGTTCATACAAGGCGGCATACAGCGGATACGGATCGGCCCTGCCCTCGGGCGCGAGCAGCGCCGTGAAGATCTCCGTCGCGTCCATCGCACCTCTGCGTTCTGCCGTTCCAGCCGATCATGGGCCTTCCGCCCGCAGTATCAGCGATGCCGCTAAGGTCGTCAAACAGCGCGGACCGCGGTCTGGTGGCGAGCGTGGCCGGATCACCACTGGCCCGGCGGGCCCCGCAGCCTGATCCGGGAGGCCGCAGTGCCCTTCAGTTATCTCTTCGCTGGCGTCGCCGTGACGGACTTTGCCTCGTCGCACGGCTGGTACGAGCTTCTGTTCGGACGGCCGCCTGACCGGTTCCCGACCGAGGACGAGGCCGTATGGCAGCTGACCGATACCGGTCTGGTCTACATCGTCGGCGATGGCAAGCGAGCCGGCCACGCCTTGCTCACGCTTGCCGTGGACGACCTGGATGACCACCTCGCTCAGCTGGCGCAGCGGGGACTCCAAACCGGACCGATCGAGACCGAACCCGGCCAATTCCGGCGAGTGGTGCTAGCCGATCCGGACGGGAACAAGATCAGCCTGTTCGAGGTCCCCGGCTCAGACGGGTGATGAGCCCGTCCGGTCAGCCCCGGGCTTGTCTGCCATGCCCGAGCGGCACGCATCGGGTTAGCGCCGTCCGGCCGGCCGAGGTGTACCGGGTAGCCAGCCGGACTATCCTGGCTTACCGGTCGAACGTGGTCACGCTGCTGCGCCCCGGCGGTCCCGCCGAGAGTGTGGCCGAGCTAGGGAGCGGCGGTGGATCTGGGGCCCAGGTATTCGTGGCGGGATGAGCTAGCGGCGGCCGCGCGTACCGCATTCGGTCCCGGCTGCCGCGTGGTGCGGACCGAGCGGCTTCGCGACGCCAGCAAGAAAGGCGTGTACCGGCTGGTGCTCGGCGACGGGGCCTCCGCGATCGGCTACGTCTGGGACGAAACGGAGAACTTCTGGCCGACTCGGGCGGAGCCCGGCCCGGATCGCACTGATCCGTTCTCGGATGCTTCCGGCGCCGACCTGTTCGAGGCAAGCCACGGGCTGCTTGACGCGCTGGGTATCCGAGTACCCGCGGTCTACTTGCTGGATCGGAGCCGGACGGCGTGCCAGGCAGACATCGCGCTGGTCGAGGATGTGCGGGGCGGGACGCTGGAGACGCTGATGTCCAGCGGCCTGCCCGGAGCGCGGGCGGCCCTGGCCCAGCTGGCCGCCTCGCTGGACGCGATGCACCGGCACCGCAGTCCGCGGTTCGGCAAGATCGCCGCGGCTAGCTCGCTCACCGCCGGTGACAGCAGATCCTCTGAACAGGTCGTGCTCGATCGCGCTCTGGGCGATCTGGCCGACGCTGCACGCCGGGTGGAGCGGGTGGCGGCCGCTCGCGGTCGGCTGGAGGACGTCGTCCGTGAACTCGCCGCTGCCGTGCGCCCACGGGCACAGTACGGGCTCATCCACGGTGAGCTCGGACCCGACCACGTCCTCATCGACGATCGGAACCAGCCGGTGCTGATCGACATCGAGGGACTCATGTTCTTCGACATCGAATGGGAGCACGCGTTCCTGCAGCTGCGCTTCAAGGACTACTACCGGTGGCTGCGGGTCAGCGATCTGGATGAGCGGCGACTGCGGTTCTACCGGCTCGCCCTGCACCTCTCGCTCATCGCCGGGCCGCTGCGGCTGCTCGACGGCGATTTCCCTGACCGTGAGCCGATGCAGCAGATCGCCGATTTCAATACCGACCGGGTCCTGCGCTACCTGGGCTAGCTGGTCGAAATCCGGGCCGCGCAGATCATCGGTGCTCCGGTGGCAGACTGGCGGCGTGCAGGCAGAGCCCGGAGTCGGCGCAAACCCCGGTCCTCACTCGATCCGGCTGGCGCGGCCCGGCCTGGGCGATGCCGCGGCACCGGCCGGCGCGGCCCGGTCGGCCGGCGGCGCGGGCGCGGTGCTGGCGGCCGCTGCGCTCTGGGGTAGCACCGGAACCGTCGCTCACTTCGCGCCGCGCGGGGTGAGCCCGATATCGATCGGCGCGGCCCGGATCGTGGTCGCCGGACTGATCCTGGTCCTGATCGCCCTGGGCAGCCGGCCGGCGGACGCAGCCGAAGATTCCCGCCGAGGCGGTGAGTTCCGGCGCCTGCTGGCCGTCCGCGGCGCGGACCGGACCGCGCTCGTACTCGGCGGCGTAGCCGTCGCCGGATACCAGATCTGCTTCTTCTCGGCGGTGCGGCTGACCGGAGTCGCGATCGGAACGGTCGTGGCGATCGGCAGCGGCCCGGTCTTCACCGGGCTGATCAGCAGGATGACCGGCGCAGCACCGCTGTCAGCGCGCTGGATCGCCGCTACCGCTGGTGCGATCACCGGCTGCTCGATCCTGCTGGCCGGCGGTCGGACAGCGGGCGTGCAGCTGACCGGCGCTGGCCTCGCCGTGGTGGCCGGTCTGTGCTACGCCTGTTACGCGGTGGCCGCCGCTGGCCTGATTACCCGCGGCCGGTCGGAGCGGTCGGTGATGGCGATCATGTTCGGCGGCGGCGGGCTCGTCTTGCTGCCAGTGCTGCTGACCGGCCCGATCGGCTGGCTGCTGTCGGTCCGCGGCGCGGCGGTCATCCTCGAGCTGAGCGTGCTGGCCACCGCCGTGGCCTACCTGCTCTACGGTTACGGCCTGCGGACGGTCCAGGCGCCGGTCGCGGTGACCCTCGGCCTGGCCGAGCCTGCGGTCGCCTCGCTGCTCGCGGTCATCGTCCTTGGCGAGCGGCTGACCGGTACCGCGGCGGCCGGCCTGCTGCTGGTGGGTCTCGCGCTGGTGGTCCTGGTCATCCCTGGCCGTCGCGAACCGCGCACCGCTCGATCCGTGCGGCGCATGCCGGATCGTGACCGCCGACCGGCGGCATGACCGCGCTGCCGGGTAGGAGAGAATCACGAACGTGGAAGCGTCGCCGACCCCAGTTGCCGGGTTCTGCTCCGGCTTCGCTTGCTTCGCCGGCCGGCCCAACGTTGGCAAGTCGACGCTGATGAACGCGCTGGTCGGGACCAAGGTGGCGATCACCAGCAGCCGACCGCAGACCACCCGCCGGGTGATCAGGGGGATCGTGCGCCGCCCGGACGCCGAGCTGATCATCATCGACACCCCTGGACTGCACCGCCCAAGGACCCTGCTTGGGGAGCGGCTGGACAGCCTGGTCCGGTCCACGCTGACCGAAGTCGACGTGATCGGGTTCTGCATCCCGGCCGCGGAGCGGATCGGCCCGGGGGACAAGTACCTGGCCACCGAGCTGACCGGCAGCTCAGGTGGCCCAGGCGGTCCGGCCAGTTCGGATGGCTCGGGCGGCCACAGCGGCTCGCGCGGCCGGCCACGCGGCGCAGGCGGCTCCAGTGACCCGGCCGGATCCCGCGATGGCGGGCAGGGTGGCGCGGGACCTGCCGGGCGGACACCCGTGGTGGCCATCGTCACGAAGGCCGACCAGGCCTCGAAGGAGCAGCTGGTCAGGCAGCTCACCGCCGTGGCCGAACTCGGCGACTGGGCCGACATCGTGCCCGTCTCCGCGGTGACCGGCTTCCAGCTCGACGTGCTGACCGATGTGCTGATCGGGCACCTGTCGGCCGGCCGGCCGCTGTACCCGGGCGGTGAGCTGACCGATGAGCCCGAGCAGCAACTGGTCGCCGAGCTGATCAGGGAGGCGATCCTGGAAGGCGTCCGGGACGAGCTTCCGCACTCGATCGCCGTGGTGGTCGAGGAGATGGCCCCCAGGCCGGGCCGGGACGACCTGATCGACGTGCATGCCCTGATGTACGTGGAGCGGCCGAGCCAGAAGGCGATCGTGATCGGAGCCAAGGGAGCGCGACTGAAGGACGTCGGCTCGCGCGCCAGGCGGCAGATCGAGGCCCTACTCGGCAGCCGGGTCTATCTGGACCTTCGGATCAAGGTAGCCAAGGACTGGCAGCGGGATCCCAGGCAGCTGCGTCGGCTGGGCTTCTACGACTGACGAATCGCCTTGCCGGCAGCGCATTCCAGCATCTGCGGCAGCCTTGGCGCAGGAGTTGCCGCAGGTCAGAGGATGGTCGCCGGCCGACGGCTGGCTCGCGAGAATTCTCCGGAATCGGACACTGAAGATCGCTGATCATGTGATGATCGGCGAGTTGGGCGTGCGGGTCGTCGGCGGATTACCTGCCTGACCGGGGGACAGGAGGAAAGCGATGCTGATCATCGGGGCCAGGGTCTGCTATCGGGTCGTCGGCCAGGGCACTTTCCACTGCCAGCGGTGCGGCGGCGACCGGCCGTACCGGCAGCGGTCCGGGCGGCGCTGGTTCCACCTGCTGTGCATCCCGGTCGTGCCGCTGGACGCCACCGGTACCCATCTGCGGTGCACGATCTGCCGGACGTGCTACCGGATCGAATTGCTCGCCGTTCCGACCACTGCGCAGATGCAGGCTGCCCTGCTGGCCGGAACCAACGCGGCCGCGCTGGCCATGCTGCGGGCCGGGGAGCCCGTCAGCGCCGCGGCCCTCCGATGCGCCGTCGAGCTGATCAGGAGCGCCGGGTCGCCGGACTGCGATGAGGCCCGCCTGGCGGCGGCGCTCGGCAGGCCCGGCCGGCCTCAGACCGCGAGCCTGGCGCAGATTCGCGCGCCGGAATGCGAGCCCGTGATCAGAGAACTCGCTCTGCAGTTCGAGGTGCACGCCAGGGAGTGGTTCCTGGCCAATGTCGTTCGGATCGGGCTGGCCGACGGTCCGCTCTGTACCTCAGAGCGGCAGGTGGTCAGGACCATCGCCAGATTCCTCGGCATGACCCAGGCGCAGGCGGAGGACGTGATCTGGCTGACCGAGGAAGCCGCCCAGGCCGGGTAAGCGAGCCCAGGCAGCCGATCGCGATCAGCGCGGGACCGCGCCCTGGCAGGCTGGCCGCGCGGCGTGCGCGAGAATAGCGGCGTGAGCATCTACCGGGACGACGGCATCGTGCTGCGCACCCAGAAGCTGGGCGAGGCTGACCGCATCGTCACCGTGCTTGCCCGCAAGACGGGTCGGATCCGGGCAGTGGCCAAGGGAGTCCGCAGGACGAAGTCGCGGTTCGGCGCCAGGCTTGAGCCGTTTACCCACGTCGATCTGCTGCTGTACACCGGTCGGACGCTGGACGTGATCACTCAGGCAGAGACCGTGCGCGGCTACGGCGACTCGCTGGCCGGCGACTATCCGAGGTACACCACCGGGACCGCGATGCTCGAGACGGCCGAGCGATTCACGCCGGTAGAGAAGGAACCGGCCTTGCGGCAGTTCCTGCTGCTGGTCGGCGGCCTGCGGACGCTGGTGGCCGGCGAGCATGAGCCGCGGCTGGTGCTCGACGCCTATCTGCTGCGTTCCCTCGCGGTGGCCGGGTACGCGCCGGCCCTGGACGAGTGCGCGATCTGCGGCACCCGCGCCCCGTCCGACGGCCAGGCGTCCGGGCTGCGCACCTTCGGGGTCGCCGCTGGCGGCCTGGTCTGCCGGTCCTGCCGGGCACCGGGGGCCGCCACGGCCTCGGCAGCGACCATCGCGCTGATGAGCGCGCTGCTGCGAGGCGACTGGGAGCATGCGGACGCCAGCGAGCGCCGGTGCCAGGTAGAGAGCAGCGGCTTGGTTGCCGCCTATGTTCAGTGGCACCTGGAGCACTCGATCCGCTCGCTCAGGCACGTGGAGCACGCGTGAGCCGTCAGGTCAGACCGCCGGATCCGCATCCGAGCGGTGCCCGGCCGCCGAAGCTAGAGCCGGATCTGGTGCCCAGGCATGTGGCGCTGGTGATGGACGGGAACGGACGCTGGGCGAAGACGCGCGGCTTGCCGCGTACCGAAGGGCACAAGGCGGGCGAGTACTCGCTGTTCGACGTGATCATGGGTGCGATCGAGCTCGGCATCCCTTACCTGTCGGCCTACGCGTTCTCCACCGAGAACTGGCGGCGCTCGCCGGACGAGGTCCGGTTTCTGATGGGCTTCAACCGGGATGTGATCCGCCGCCGCCGTGACCAGTTGAACGAGATGGGAGTCCGGGTCCGGTGGGCTGGGCGGCGGCCGCGGCTGTGGCGCAGCGTGATCAGCGAGCTCGAGGACGCCGAGCGGATGACAGTCCGCAACTCGGTGCTGACCTTGCAGTTCTGCGTCAACTATGGCGGGAGGGCTGAGATAGCCGACGCGGCTGCGGCCATCGCTGCCGACGTGGTGGCGGGCAAGCTGCGGGCCGACAAGATCGACGAGAAGGTGTTCGCACGGTACCTCGATGAGCCCGGCATTCCGGACGTGGACCTGTTCATCAGGTCATCGGGTGAGCAGCGGACGTCCAACTTCCTGATCTGGCAGTCCGCCTACGCCGAGTTCGTCTTCCTCGACACCCTCTTCCCCGACTTCGACCGGCGGCACCTGTGGCATGCGTGCGAGATATACGCGAGCCGGGACCGCCGATACGGCGGCGCCGAGCCGAACCCGATACCCGATCTCGCCTAGGTGGCGTAACGCTGGTCACCGTTTCGTCCAAGAAGTGATGTCGGACGATTCGGGTGAGGAGCGCAGGTGCCTGTGCCGGGAAGGCTAGAGCCAGCAACTGGCCGCCTGGCCGGCCGCAGGCTGCTTGACACCGACGACATCGCTCGGCTGGAGGAGCGGCCCGTCGCGCTTGTCGCTTTCCTCGACCACGCAGCCGCGGCGGCCCGATCGGCTCCGGTCACGCTCCCCCGAGCAGGCCAGATCCTCTACCAGATAGTGAAAGCCGGCAACCGCACCAGGCCGTACGGATTCAACTACCTGTGCCTGGTGATGTGGTACGTCACGCCAGCAACGGGGCGGACCGGCTTCCCGACCGGCGTCAGCCTGGACGGTCGGCCAAGCGACCTTCGCCCGACCGACCGGAAGCAGCGCTGCCCGACCCGGACGCCCAAGCCGGTCCTGGGCAGCTACGTCCCGTCCACGCACGGCTATCCGATGCCCGGCTCGCTGCCCAGAACCCCGTCCGCCCTCCTCGCTGTCCTCAGCGAGGACGCGGGCCGTGGCGCGTCGTACTGGAACACCGACGTGATCGATACCGGCAACGCGGGCATCGGCAGCGTCGGCCTGACCTCGCGGACCGCTATCGTCTTCGTGCTGATCGAGCGGCTACTCCAGGTGCCGATCCCAGGTGCCCTGCGTGCCGCGCTCTACCAGGCGACCGCGCTGATTCCCGGTGTCCGGCTGGTCCATAGCGCGACCGACATAGCCGGTCGCCCAGGCGTCGCCATCGAACTGCCAGCACAACCAGGCGATGTCTATCACGACAATGGAAGGAGCTACAGCGGCCCGGGCATATCCTGCGAGTACATCCTGGATCGGGTCAGCTACCGGTTCCTCGGCCTCGTGTTCACGATCGGTCCGCCGAGCTTCGACCCGAAGCGTCCGTCATTCCGATGGACGGAAGGCTTCGCGGTCCTCCGGTCCGGCCTGGTCAGCCCGGCTCGCCATTGAATTGAACTGTCGCACGCCTCCGCGCTCAGCAAAACCAGCTAGCGGGCCGGGCGGTCAGCCTGCCGCCCCGTCGGCGGTCAGTGCGTTAGGCGCACGAAGTGCAGTGCGGCAGCGATCAGCACGGTGGCGATCACCGCAACTCGGAGCAGGCGGCCCTGGCTGTTCAGCCGTGGCCAGGACAGTACCGCCAGCCAGCCGAGAACTGCGGCCACCGCGCACAACGCGATCCCGCCAAGCCAGCTGCGCACCGCGAGCCCGGTCACCAGCAGCGCGACCAGAACGACGGGCGCCAGCCAGACCGGCAGCTGGTGCAGCATCAGCACCGGCGCTGCACTGCGCTGCTCGATCACCTGGCGAGTCGGTGAACTGCTCGGAGTGAACAGCGTGTCGCCCGGCGGCAGTGGCTTTGGCTGCCGTGGCTGGGACTGGCGTGGCCGGGACTGGCGTGGCTGCGGCCGTGCCTGGGCGGGCTGGCTGGCGCTGCCAGCGCGGGACGCCTGGTCTTGCTGGCCGGGCGTCCTGCGCTGGCCAGCGCGGTTGGTGGTCAAGCGTGCGGTCCTTCCTTGGCGGGCAGGCGCATTAACCTGTTGCGGTACGCCGGGTCACCGACCACGATAGCCGCACCACCGGTGCGGCTTATCGCCGCTAAGCTTGCAGGCACCGCCCCCTGCACCGGGCTTGTGCTTGTTCAGCAGTCCGCCAACTGCCCTTATGGCGCTGGAGAAACCCGATGGCTCGTAGCAGTGACCGCTTGGAGACCGTTGTCAGCCTGTCCAAGCGGCGGGGAATTGTTTACCCGTCCAGCGAGATCTACGGCGGACTGCGCGCTTCCTGGGACTACGGCCCGCTCGGCGTCGAGATCAAGAACAACATCAAGCGGCAGTGGTGGCGGTCCATGGTGACCGAGCGAGACGACGTCGTCGGCCTGGATTCCAGCGTGATCCTGGCTCCGGAAGTGTGGCACGCCAGCGGCCACGTGACCGAGTTCGTCGACCCGCTCACCGAATGCCAGTCCTGCCACAAGCGGTTCCGCGCCGATCACCTGATCGAGGCGTACCAAGAGAGACACGAAGGCAACGAGCCAGCCAACGGGCTGGCCGACCTCGCCTGCCCGAACTGCGGCAACCGGGGCACCTTCACCGAGCCGCGGATGTTCAACGGGCTGCTGCGCACATACCTCGGCGCGGTCGAGGACGAATCCAGCCTGACCTACCTGCGGCCAGAGACGGCCCAAGGCATCTTCATCAATTACAAGAACGTGCTGCAGACCTCGCGTAAGAAGATCCCGTTCGGGATCGCGCAGATCGGCAAGTCGTTCCGCAACGAGATCACGCCGGGCAACTTCATCTTCAGGACTCGCGAGTTCGAGCAGATGGAGATGGAATTCTTCATCCGGCCAGGTACTGATGCGGAGTGGCATCAGCGCTGGATCGACGACCGGCTCGGGTGGCACGTCGGCCTCGGGGTGAGCCGGGAGAACCTGCGCCTGCGCGAGCACCCGCCCGACAAGCTCTCGCACTACTCCACTCGCACTGTAGACATCGAGTACAAGTTCGACTTCCCTGGCACCGTGTGGGGTGAGCTTGAGGGGATCGCGAACCGCACCGACTTCGATCTCACCACCCACGGGAAGGCCTCAGGCCAGGACATGAGGTACCTCGACCCGGAGTCGGGCGAGAGGTACGTCCCGTATGTCGTCGAGCCCGCGCTCGGCGTGGACCGGACCCTGCTCGTGCACCTGCTTGACGCCTACAGCGAGGACGAGGCACCGGACGCCAAGGGCAACATGGAGAAGCGGACCGTGCTGCGGCTGGACTACCGGCTCGCGCCGGTGAAGGTCGCCGTGCTGCCGTTGTCGCGGAACGCCGATCTGTCGCCGAAGGCGCGTGACGTGGCGGCGCTGGTGCGCAAGAAGTGGAATGCCGACTTCGACGACGCCGGCGCGATCGGCCGCAGGTACCGCCGCCAGGACGAGATCGGGACGCCGTACTGCGTGACGGTCGACTTCGACAGCCTCAACGATCACGCGGTCACGGTTCGCGAGCGCGACTCGATGAAGCAGGAACGGATCGGCATCGACGGCCTGATCACCTATCTGGCCGAACGGCTCGCTGGCTGCTAGTCACGCCTCCAGAGCCAGTGCTAGCACCCGCACGCCGGGCCGGCTGATGCCTCAGCGCGGGTCGCTTCGGGCAGCGCACAGGCATCGCCCGGCGGCGACAACGCCGGGCGCCACCCATCCGCCGTCCGAGCACCCAGTGTGGCTAGTTGTTACTGCGAGCCTGGGTTGCGACGCGGCGCATCCGGATCAGCAATGCCGCGCTTGGGATCACCTTGCCGGAGACGTAGGTGGAAAGACGCGATGCCGAGGTGCCGATCCGGGCCGCGAATTCGGTCCGGCTGAGCCCGGACTGTTCGACCAGGTCCGCGATCTCGGCGGCGACCTCAGCTCGCTCGGAGGTCTCGGCCGTCGCGCGTGCCCGGGCGATGGTGCGCTCCATGACTCCGGCGATCCCGTAAGGGCGGCTGTAGCCGAGCACCTCCTCGACGAGGCGGGCGACCGGTCCCCACGGGTCGACGGTGATCGCGGCGGCGAGGCGGTGCCAGTGCGACAGGCCACCGCGCTCCAGCGCGGCCTGCACAGCCTCGATCGGCCAGGTCTGCACCGGATCATCCGGGCTCACATCGACATTCCGGAAGGCCAGCGCGGTCATCGGCCCAGTCCCGCCATCTGGTCTGCGACAGCGCTGAGCGTTCGCCGGATCTCATTCCAGTCGGTCCAGCGTTGGCGCAGCCTCTTGTACTGTCCAAGCTGCCGGGTGGCCGACAGATCGGCGGGCCGGGGATCACTCAGTTGCCGGACCAGTTGCGTGGCGATCCCGTCCTCGGAGTCGTTCTGGTCCGCGTAGTAGTCGTCCATCCGATTCAGCACGGCAGCGGCGCGCTGTGCGCCCATGTGGGCGGCGAGGGCGGCCACGTCGAGATGGTCACGGGTCTGGTTGCGGCGCAGTACCAGGAACGCCTTGATCCGTAGCGTTTCCTCTTCGGTAGGCACGGTCAGTTCAGCCCCGGATGGCAGTCGAAGGCTGGCTACCTCCAGCGGGATCCTTCGGATCATCTGCCGTAGGCCCGCCTCGATTCCGTCCAGGTTGCCCAGGATCACCTTCCCTGGGACGAGCCTGTTGGTCGCCCAGCCGCGATCTGCCTCCACCGCATCAAGCACCATCTGGAATCGGTCGGTCAGATCAGCGACCACATGATCGTGATCGGTGGACAGCCGATGATTCGCGTAGAGTGCCGCCGCGGTGCCGCCAACGACGACCGCTTCGGGGACCAGCTGCTGGAGGCGGGCCGCTGATTCAAGCACGGCGACGAACTCTGGATCACGATCGTCCAGGTCAATGTCGGGATTCACCGGGCCTCCTGAGACTGGCCGGGTTGCCGTCCCTTGGCCGGGTGCTGGCCGCCCGCGGCATCACCGTCGTGCTTCACAGAGTTATCATATCAGATATGATAATCGCACGTGGGAAGGTGGTGTCCATACTGGATCGCTGCGAAATTCTCGATAATGTTGGTCGGAAATATTGACAACCGAGCATGGGGCCAGCCAGACTCAGAGCATGACGCCACACCACAGCGTTAAGCGCCGCTACGTCGATTACGCGATGGTCGCCAGCGCGATCTGTTCGGCAGCCGGCTGAGGCCGCGCCTCCCGCATCCAGCGGCCAGCGGCCAGTTCCGGCGATCGCCCCCAAACGATGTCGTAACTGCGTCTGCTGAAGCTCCCCATACGCATCTTCGATTCAGGTCGGCCATGCCTTCTTTGATCTGGCATGGCGCCCCTATGTCGGCCTGCATGCCCCCCGTCAGATCAGCAACGAAAGGGCTCCATCATGACGAGCACAGTCACGTCAGCGACCAGGATCGGCGTCAGTCGCCTGGCCGGCAACATTGGCGCGGAGATCACCGGCGTCGACGTCGGCGGTCCGCTCAGCGACGACGTCGTCGCGCAGATCCGCCAGGTCCTCCTCGACCACAAGGTGGTCTTCCTGCGCGATCAGCAGCAGCATTGTGGCCACCGAGCTGCTCGCGGCCACCAGCGGCCTCGGATTCCTGATCATGCAAGCCGGCGATTACCTGGACACCGCGCTGGTCTTCGCCGGGATCATCACGATTGCTATCGCCGGCCTGACTCTGGACGCGTGCCTGCGTGGCCTGCTCATCCTTGCCGATCCGAGTCGACGAGGGTAGCGCGACTGCCAGCGGCGCCGGCGCTAGTCCGGCGCGGCTTCCCCGGTCAGCGCTGCGAGGACGGCATCGACAGCGGCGTCGGCGGCCATTCCTGACCGGGCCAGCGGTGAGCGGCGGAAGATCTCAGCGGCGGCCTGATGGAATCCGTCCGGCAGGCCGGCTCCCGCCATTGTCGCGGCGATCTCCTCCATCTCGGCCACCCAGCGCCATCCCTTCGCGACCGCCGATTGCGCCGCGCCGCCGGACCGTTCGCCCAGCCCGGGCTGGGATAGAGCCCACTCCTCGAGGAGTGTGCTTTCCACTCCCTCGGCTCTGGCCAGAGCACGTGCCGCCAGCAGGAGCGCCGCGGTCCCCTTCGTCCAGGCCGCGTAAGCCATCTTCACCGCCGAGGCCGACCAGGTGCCGCCCGCCGTGATCCGGGCATCCAGGGGAGTGCCTTCGAACAGACCGCGGATGACGTCGGCCTGCGGACCGGAAAGATACAGGCGGGTGCTGCCCGCCGTCACGGGCGGCGCTCCGATGATCCCGCCGTCGACGTAGCTGGCCCCGCCGTCCTCTACCATTACGGCCACCTCGCGGGCGGTGGCCGGCGCGATCGCGTTCGCGTCGACGAACAGGCCACCGAAGCCCTGCACCGCCCAGGCCACGTCCAGAGCGGCGTGCGGCGGGCAAATCGACAGGATGATGTCGGCCCGCTCGGCAATCTCTTCCGGTGTCCCGGCATCCTCCAGGCCGGCGGCCCGTGCCCGCGCGGCCGTCTCCGGCCCGCGCCCCTGCGATGCCCACAGCACGACGTGTCCCGCGTTCGTCAGGCACCGGCCCACGGCGGCGCCCATCTCGCCTGGATGCAGCAGTCCGATCACAGTCGCGCTCGGCATGTCCATGGCTGAGTTTGGCACGTAGGACGCCACCTGCGGCAGGTTGATGCCGCGCTGGGCCGCCCTGACCTTCGGAATTCTGGCCGGATCATAACGGACAGAATGGTCGCCTCTGGCACCGGAACGACGCCTGCGGCGCCTGCGGCGGCTGCGGGCTGGATAGAGTCGTCTTGAGGGCCGCGAGGCCGCGATCACTGAGCCGCTTATTGCCCAGGTCATGCCGGGTAGCGGCATCGCAAGGAGAGCCGCAGTGCCGAAGCTTGTCTATGACTTCACTGAGGGCAACAAAGACATGAAGGACCTGCTCGGCGGCAAGGGAGCCAACCTGGCCGAGATGACGAACATCGGCCTGCCGGTGCCGCCGGGCTTCACGATCAGCACCGATGCCTGCCGTTACTACCTGCAGAACGGGATGGTCCCTGACGGTCTAGCCGCCGAGGTGGCCGTGCACCTGCGCAAGATTGAGCAGACGATCGGCAGGCACCTCGGCGACCATGAGGATCCGCTGCTGGTGAGCGTACGGTCCGGGGCCAAGTTCTCGATGCCGGGCATGATGGACACCGTCCTGAACATCGGGCTGTCCGACGAGTCGGTGCACGGCCTGGCCAAGCAGGCCGGCAACGACCGGTTCGCCTGGGATTCGTACCGCCGCCTGATCCAGATGTTCGGCAAGACCGTGCTGGGGATCGACGGCAGCGAGTTCGAGCACGCGATCGACGCAGCCAAGAAGGTCAAGGGAACCACGAACGACCTCGACCTGGACGCTGACGACCTGCGGGGACTTGTTGGCGCCTACAAGGAGATCGTCAGAACCCAGACTGGCCGGGACTTCCCGCAGCAGCCGCGCGAGCAGCTTGACCTGGCCATCAACGCCGTTTTTGACTCCTGGAACTCCGACCGGGCGATCCTGTATCGGCGTCAGGAGCGGATCCCCGCCGACCTGGGTACCGCGGTCAGCGTGGTGGCGATGGTCTTCGGCAATCTGGGCCTGGACTCTGGTACCGGCGTCGCCTTCACCCGCGACCCGAGCACCGGCCACCAGGGTGTCTACGGCGACTACCTGCAGAACGCGCAGGGCGAGGATGTCGTGGCCGGAATTCGCAACACCGTGCCACTGCAGGATCTCGAGCAGATCGACGCCAAGTCCTATAGCGAGCTGATGCAGATCATGCAGACGCTGGAGAACCACTACAAGGACCTGTGCGACATCGAGTTCACGATCGAGCGCGGCAAGCTCTGGATGCTCCAGACCAGGGTCGGCAAGCGGACCGCCGCGGCCGCCTTCCGGATTGCGGTCCAGCTCGTCGATCAGGGGCTGATCGACATGGACGAGGCGCTGCGCCGGGTATCCGGCGCGCAGCTTGCTCAGCTGATGTTCCCCCGATTTGACGAGAATGCGGGCGGGACAAGGATCACGACCGGCGTCAGCGCGTCGCCGGGTGCGGCGGTCGGCAAGGCCGTCTTCGACTCGGGTCGCGCGGTGGAACTGGCAGCAGCGGGCGAGGACGTCATCCTGGTTCGCCGTGAGACCAATCCCGACGACCTGCACGGCATGATCGCCGCGCGCGGCATCCTGACCAGCCGAGGCGGCAAGACCAGCCACGCCGCGGTTGTCGCCCGCGGCATGGGCAAGACGGCGGTGTGCGGGGCCGAGGAACTGGAGGTCGACCTTGTCGGCCGGCGGTTCACCGCGCCAGGTGGCGTTGTCGTCGCCGAGGGCGACACCCTCTCCATCGATGGCACCTCCGGTGCCGTCTACCAGGGCGAGATGCCTGTCGTGGACTCCGCGGTGGTTGGCTACTTCGAAGAAGGGCTTGCCCCAGACGCCGATGACGTGGTCAAGGCGGTGCACACGCTGATGACCCACGCCGACGCCAGGCGCCGCCTCGGCGTGCATGCCAATGCTGACACCGGCCCGGACTGCGCCCGTGCCCGGCGGTTCGGCGCCAGCGGCGTCGGACTGACCCGCACCGAGCACATGTTCCTTGGCGAGCGGCGCCAGCTTGTCGAGCGGCTGATCCTGGCCGAGGACGACGCGACCAGGCAGTCCGCGCTTGACGCGCTCGAGCCGCTGCAGCGCGGCGACTTCGTGGAGATCCTGGAGGCGATGGACGGCCTGCCGGTGACCATCCGGCTGATCGACCCGCCGCTGCATGAGTTCCTGCCGGACCTGACCGAGATGTCGGTCAAGGTCGCGCTGGCCGGCGACAGTGCCACCGAGAGCGATCGTCGGCTGCTTGACGCGGTGCGCCGGCTGCACGAGGAGAACCCGATGCTTGGCCTGCGCGGGGTCAGGCTCGACCTGGTCGTCCCTGGACTGCTCGACATGCAGGTGCGGGCGATCGCTAACGCGGCAGCTCAGCGCAAGAAGGCGGGCGGCGATCCGCGACCGGAGATCATGGTCCCGCTGGTCGCGGCGGTGCAGGAGATGGAGATCGCTCGCGAGCGTATCGAGCAGATGCTCGCCGAGGTAGCGGCGGAGACCGGCACCAGTGTGCACACCCCGATCGGGACCATGATCGAGGTGCCGCGCGCCGCGCTGACGGCAGGCGATGTGGCGCGCAGCGCGGAGTTCTTCTCCTTCGGTACGAACGACCTCACCCAGATGGGCTGGGGGTTCTCCCGCGACGACGTCGAGGCCGCCTTCTTCAGCCGCTACATGGAGCTTGGCGTGTTCGGCGTCTCCCCATTCGAGACGCTGGACGTCGGCGGCATAGGTCGGCTGGTCAAGATCGCGGTGGAGGAGGGCAGGGCCACCCGTCCCGACCTGAAGATCGGGGTCTGTGGCGAGCATGGCGGCGATCCGGAATCGGTGCTCTTCTTCCACGCCGCCGGACTGGACTACGTGTCCTGCTCGCCGTTCCGGGTTCCCGTCGCCAGGCTAGAGGCCGGCCGTGCCGTGGTTCTTGAGACGACCGGAGGCAGCGACAGCAGGTGACCGCTGGCTACGACAGCCACGCGACGGTCCGGTTCGCGGCCGAGCCGGCCAAGCGCGCGCACAGCCCGCACCGCGGCCCGTTCCAGCGGGACCGCGCCCGGGTACTGCACAGCTCGGCGTTGCGTCGGCTCGCGGCCAAGACCCAGGTGGTGGAGGTAGGCTCGGCCGACTTCCCGCGGACCAGGCTGACGCACTCGCTGGAGTGTGCTCAGGTCGGCCGCGAGCTTGGCGCGGAACTTGGCTGTGATCCAGACCTGGTCGACGCGGCATGCCTGGCACATGATCTGGGCCACCCTCCGTTCGGCCACAACGGCGAGTCTGCCCTGGCGCAGATCGCTGCGAGCTGCGGCGGTTTCGAGGGCAACGCGCAGAGCCTGCGGCTGCTCACCCGGCTGGAAGCCAAGATTCCCGGCGCTGGGCTGAACCTGACCAGGGCCACCCTGGACGCGACGCTGAAGTACCCATGGCTCGCGTCGCAGACCTGTGCGGCGGCCAATCCGGGCGCGGCTGGCGGGACTGGTGCGGCTGACGGCGCTGGTGCGGCTGGCGGGGCTGGAGTCGGTGGCGGGACTGGTGGGGCTTACCGGACTGAAACCTCTGGCGGAGCTGGAGTGGCGAGCGGGACTGACGAGGCTGGGAGTCCGGCCGGATCAAAATATGGCGCCTACAACGACGACGTCGAGGTGTTCGGCTGGATCCGCGACGGCGCTCCGGCCGGCCGGGCGAGTCTAGAGGCCCAGGTCATGGACTGGGCCGACGACGTGGCCTATTCCGTGCACGACCTTGAGGACGGACTGCATAGCGGTCTGATCACGATCGACAAGCTCCGCGATCCGGCCGAACGCCGAGCGGTAGCTGAGCTGACCCAGACCGACTACTGCCCGCCCGGCTGGGCCACCATTGACGAGCTCGCCGAGGTCTTCGCTAGGCTGCTGCGGCTGCGCTGCTGGCCGGAGCGGTTCGACGGCGGGCCGGACACGGCTGCGGCGGTGAAGAACCTGACCAGCGAGCTGATCGGCCGGTTCTGCGACGCGGCGCAACGGGCCACCTTGTCAGCAGGGAGTCCACCGCTGACCCGTTATGCCGCTGATCTTCAGGTCCCCCGGCGGCAGCGGCTGGAATGCGCGTTGCTCAAGGGCGTGACTGCCCATTATGTGATGCGCAGGGATGGCGCGGCCGCGGCCCAGGCCCGGGAGCGCGAGATGCTGACTGAGCTGGCGGCGGCGCTGGTCGCGGGCGCGCCTGATGCGCTGGATCCGATGTTCCGGCCCGCATTCGAGGCGGCCGGGTCGGACGCGGCCCGGCTGCGGGTCGTGGTTGACCAGGTCGCGGCGCTGACCGACACCTCCGCGCTCGCCTGGCATGCCAGGCTGTGCAGCTAACCCGCCCCTCGTGATCACGCGGTTCTTTCAGGACGGCGTCCTGAAAGAACCGCGTGATCACCGAAGCAATGGCTGCAGCGGGCCGGGTGGCCGGTCCAACCTCGGCTTCGGAGGACGTCGGCGATCTCCCACGCAGTCTGGCATGCCCGAATTGTCACGTCCGTCCAGCTATAGTGGAGGATGATAAGGCCGGTGCGGGACAGCGCGTTGTCCCGGTGAATGTCCTGCCAACGGGCCTCGGCGGGATGAGCTGCGCGGCCATCGAGTTCGACGGCGAGACCGAATTCGGCGTACAGATTATCCAGGTAGCGGGATCGGGTGCCGGTGGTCACCAGCGCCTGCCGCTTCGCGGCGGGCAGGCCGTGTGCCCGCTCGACATCGCGGACGTACCGGAACTCCAGGGTTGAGTGCACTCCATCGGAGATCTCGTCAAGCGCTCCTGACAGCTCGGCGCGCCAGCGCAGCTTGCGGCGGTGCTCCATCGCGCTCGCAAGCAGGTCAGCCCTCGTCAGGCGCCGACCGCAGGCTCTGCTGAGCCACCCGACGGCCTCGTCCAGACTGGCCGCTACCTGGGTGAGATCGAGCGTGGTCTCTTCGATCCGGGTCCGCGGCGGCATCCGGGTCGGGTGCCTAGCTGATTCGACGCGCCGCGACCGGTGGACCACGATGCGCGGAGCGCTCCCGTGGCGCTCGGCTTCGGGGATGATGACCTCCCGGCCGGCAGCGACCGTCACGTGCAGCAGCACGGCAGGCCGGTCAGCCAGTTTGTCGACCTCGGCGGCGCTGTGGTAACTGAGCGCCGCAGTCGGCCCGCATCTGCGGACCGCAGCCCAGAGCAGGCTCTCCCGTGAGGGCTCACCGGTGAATGCGGCGTAGACGCCGCGGTACAGCGTCTGCCATCGGTCGCTACGCAGCATCACGTCGATGGTCGACGGGTCGAGCCCGCAGGTCGATGCCTGCCACCGAGCCAGAACGCCACGCTGCTGGTCAAGTAGTTCCTCGCAGTCGCTGGGTATTTGGATCCTCATCCGTGCAGACTCGCTCGATCCGAGCTGCGCAGTGACCCGGTAACCGCTCATTGTGCATGGAGCCACGGACCGCGGTGACGACTGTGGACGACCGCCGCCACCGTCGGTCGAGCGGGCTAGAATGCCCGCTCCGGGGCAGCGCCGACCATGATCGCGCGGTTCTTTCAGGAGGGCTTACTGAAAGAACCGCGTCATTCTCAGCGGGTCAGCACGGCATCGAGGACGGCTTCGGTGTCGGTCAGGTCGGGCAGCACGGCGTGGGCGCCAGATCCGGCGAGGTCGTTGGTCGTGAAGTGCCCGGTAGCCACGGCAACCGCACGGGCACCGGTGGTGAGGGCGGCCCCGATATCGAGGGGGGTGTCGCCGATGACGATCGTGGCCTGGCCGTCGAACTCCTGCCGATAGGCCAGTGCGGCTCGCTTCCGTGCGAGATGCACGAGTTCCGCCCGGACTTCGCTCTCGTTCCCGTAAGCGCCCACGTTCAGATCCAGGTACTTGGTCAGGCCAAGCGGCGCCAGCTTGACCTCGGCCAGCGGCCTGACGTTGCCGGTCAGCAAGGACTGCCGTGCCACGCCGTCGGGCCGGTGGCGGTCGTGCGTGTGGTGGTCGGGCCGGTGGTCGTCGTGCGTGTGGTGGTCGGGCCGGTGGTCGTCGGGCCAAGTACCGCCGTCGGTACTGCCGAGGGCGGCCAGCGCGGCGAGCGCGGCCGCGGCGCCAGGCAGGGCTTTGGCCGTTGTCCTGACCAGGTCACCGAGACCGGGAGCGAGACTGGCCAGGGCAGCCTCGAAGAAGCTGACCTCACCGCGCGGGTCAGGCACGCCGGCCAGCGCCAGAACGTCAAGTGCGATGGCCCGGTCGGTCCGCCCGGCCATGTTGGCCGCATCGGCCTGCTCTGGCAGTTCCCGGCTGTACAGCTCGGCGAATGCGAGCCGGTAGAGGTGCCGGCCGATGCCAGAGGCGTTTACTAGGGTGAAGTCGACGTCCCAGAGCACGAGAAAGCTGGCCACGCCGCGGACATTACCAGCGCCCGCCGGAGCCGCCCGGGGCTAGACTCGCCGCGTCCGGACTCGCCCGATCCGGGCAGGACCGTCTGGGCTCAGAAGGTTGCTTGGAGCGGAGGTGCGGGTGGCAGGCCGGATTCGGGACGAGGACATCGAACTCGTCCGTAACCGTTCGCCAGTCCAGGAGGTCGTGGGGGAGTACCTGCAGCTGCGCAATGCGGGCGGTGGATCGCTCAAGGGTCTGTGCCCGTTCCACGAGGAGAAGACCCCCTCCTTCAATGTCACCCCGGCGCGCGGCCTGTGGTACTGCTTCTCTTGCGCCGAGGGCGGGGACGTCATCAAGTTCGTGCGCAAGATCGACAACCTTGGCTTCACTGAGGCGGTCGAGCGCCTTGCGGCCAGGGCTGGCATCGAGCTGCGCTACGAGCAGGGCGGTCACGTTCCCGGGCAGGAGCAGTCACAGCGCCGCAGGCTGATCGAGGCGCACCGAGCTGCGGCGGACTATTACGCGGAACAACTGACCGGGGCCGAGGCCGCCGCCGCTCGCGCGTTCCTGTCGTCGCGCGGGTTCGAGCTGGCCGATGCGCAGCGATTCGGGGTCGGCTACGCGCCCGACGACTGGGAGGCGGTGACCAGGCACCTGCGCGGCCGGGGATTCACCGACACCGAACTGCTGGCCGGCGGACTAGCGGGCCAGGGTAGGCGCGGGCTGGTGGACAAGTTCCGCGGCAGGCTGATCTGGCCGATCAGGGATCTGACCGGCGACGTGATCGCGTTCGGCGCCAGGAAGCTGGCCGCCGACGACAACGGTCCCAAGTACCTGAACACCCCGGAGACGCCGATCTTCCACAAGAGCTCGGTGCTGTACGGGGCCGACCTGGCCAAGCGCGACATCGCCCAGCGCAGGCAGGTCGTGATCGTCGAGGGCTATACCGACGTGATGGCCTGCCATCTGGCCGGAGTCACCACAGCGGTTGCGACGAGCGGGACTTCATTCGGCGCTGAGCACATCAAGATCCTGCGGCGGCTGCTGATGGACACCGACCGGGTCCCCTGCGAGTTCATCTTCACCTTCGACGGTGATACGCCCGGCCGACGCGCTGCGCTGCGCGCGTTCGAGATGGAGGAAAGGTTCGTCACCCAGACGTACGTGGCTGTGCAGCCAGATGGTCTTGATCCGTGTGACCTGCGGCTCAAGGAAGGCGACGCGGCGGTGAAAGACCTGGTGGCGAGCCGGGTGCCGTTGTACGAGTTCTCGGTGCGCAGCGTGCTTGGCGAATTCGACCTGGACACCTCGGAAGGCAAGCTCGCCGCACTGGATGCCGCCGCTCCGATCGTGGCCAGGATCAAGGACCCGGCGCTGCGCAAGATCTATGCGGCGAATCTTGATCGCTGGATCGGCCTGCTTGACCAGCAGCTGGTGATCCACCGGATTGCCGAGCACATACCGAGCCGCTCGCGCGGTACCGGAGGGAGCACCGGTGATCTGGGTCGGGTCGGTGCGACGCGGGGGTCGGCCGGCAGCAGGTCTGGCGGCGACCGGCACGCTGGTTCGGCTCGGCAGGAACTGGCCAGGGACAGGACCGGTCAGCGAAGCGGAGTTGCCGCCGGTGCAGGTGGCAGCGACTCTGGGCACCAGGGTGACCAGAGTTCGGGCGAGGTAAGCGCGGGCCTGCCCGGTGCGGGCAACCGCGCTGAGCTACCGCGATACGACCCCCGCGATCCGGTGATCAACCTCGAACGACAGGTGCTCAAGCTGGCCATCCAGCGTCCCGCGCTGTTCGGTCCGGCGTTCGATGCCCTCGGCGCTGACGCCTTCACCGACCCCGCGCACCGCGCGGTCCGGGAGCTGATCGGCGGCTGCGGCGGAGTCGCGACCGCGGGACCAGTACGTGACTGGGTTGATCGGCTGCTCGCTGCCGCCCCGAATGACGCCGCACGTACCTTCCTGACCAGGCTTGCGGTGGAGTCCGTTGAGGCACCAGGAGTCGACGGAGAACCTGACGTCCGGTACGCCGACGACGTCTTGGCGCGGATCGAGGAGCTTGCGGTTTCCAGGCAGATCGCCGTGGTCAAGTCGCGGCTGCAGCGGATGAATCCGGTCACTGAACAGACCGCCTACAACCGCATGTTCGGTGATCTGGTTGCCCTTGAACAGCGGCGCAAGCTACTAGTTGAGCGGGCTGGCGGGGCGTAAGGCAGGTTCGCAGTGCACGCCTACAGGCCATGCGCCACTAGCTTGGCGGTGACATTATTCGAACCCCGCAGGTTTCCGCAGCTGTCGCAGACTGTTGTCCATGACTCCTGCGCTTGCTCCCCCGGCAGATCAGGTCATCGAGCTCCTCTCGCGAGCTCGGGAGAGTGGGACAATCGCGCTGGCTGACCTTAACGCAGCGTTCGAGCGCTGTGACCTGATGCCGGACGCGATTGATGACGTCCTCCGCCTGCTCGCCGAGGACGGCATCGAGATCGTGGAGACAGGCACCGAAGACCCGGACGAGCTGCGTCGCGGCGATGGGACGGAGCCTGCTCGCCGAACCGGAACCAGTGACCTTGTCCGGATCTACCTCCGCGAGATCGGCAAGGTGCCGCTGCTGACGGCGCACGATGAGGTGGAGCTCGCGAAAGCGATCGAAGCAGGCCTGTTCGCGCAGGAGATGCTGGCCGGCGGTTATGAGCGGTCGGTCGGAGACGGCGCGAACGTCACCGAGCTGGCGATTCTCGCAGCCGAGGGGACTCAGGCCAGGCAGCGGCTGATCGAAGCCAACCTGAGGCTGGTGGTGTCGATCGCCAAGCGGTACATCGGCCGCGGCATGGTCTTCCTTGATCTGATCCAGGAGGGCAATCTGGGCCTGATCCGGGCCGTAGAGAAGTTCGATTACGCCAAGGGCTACAAGTTCTCCACCTACGCCACCTGGTGGATCAGGCAGGCGATCACCCGGGCGATCGCCGACCAGGCTCGCACGATCAGAATCCCGGTGCACATGGTGGAGACGATCAACAAGATGGCCAGGATCCAGCGCCAGCTGCACCAGGACCTTGGTCGCGAGCCCACCCCGGCTGAGGTCGCGGCGGAGATGGGCCTGCCAGCTGACCGGGTCGCCGAGATCCAGCGGATCGCCCAGGAGCCGGTCTCACTCCAGGCACCGATCGGTGAGGAGGACTCTGACCTCGGGGATTTCATCGAGGACGCCGACGCGGTGGTGCCGATGGAGGCCGCCGCCTTCATCATGCTGCAGGACCAGCTTGAGCAGGTTCTCGATACGCTCTCACCACGCGAGCAGCGGATCATCCAGCTGCGCTTCGGCCTGATCGACGGCCATCCCCGGACACTGGAGGAGGTCGGCAGGGACTTCGGCGTCACCAGAGAGCGGATCAGGCAGATCGAGTCCAAGACCCTGGTGAAGCTGCGGCACCCTGGACGCGCCCAGATGCTCCGCGAGTATCTGGTCTGAAGTTTGGATTCCCGCGGTCGGCTAGATCAGGTCATGATCGCCAAAATCACCGTTCACCGGTACGAAAGGGTGCTGGTTGTCACGCGCCCGCCTTGGTGCGGAGCCATTGCCTGACATCGTGCCGGACGGGACGTCCGCCTGGCCGGGATCCGCTTGCTGCCCGCGGACCCTGGAAACGCCCTTGCGGGCTCCAGCGGCCGCCATGTTCCAGGTGGATTTCATCGTTCCGGTGGCCTGGGCGTGCAGCGCACCGGCCGCCTGCTGGACGGCGGGACTGTCGGCAACCGAGCGGACCATCTTCCGCATCTGCTCATAGCGCTCCCGGCCCGCTTGGGCGCCGAGGACGTAGCCGATCGCTAGGCCGGACACGAGGGTGAATCTGTAGAGACGCATCTGGGCACTCTCCCCGAAGATCAAAGCACGCTGCGAGATACCCCAAGCTGACCTGCCACTCTTGTTGCGCAGCGCTGACCTTCCCCTCATGCCCAGCAATCAGATTGTTATGCGCCCGCGGTCGGCCGCGAGCGCTGACAGCGGCGCGCGCATCTGCGCGCGTGCGCTAACCTTGTCCCCGCAGCATGTGATCATCGGGCTGACCATGTCGAGCCCGGCGTAGCTGGCTGTGGTGCGATCCCGCGTAGCTCAATTGGCAGAGCGTCCGGCTGTTAACCGGCAGGTTATAGGTTCGAGTCCTATCGCGGGAGCTCCGAGGTCTTCACGTTTCATCTGACACTATCTTCACGTTTGGCTCGGACAGTTTGCGTGCCTGGGCTGTCGGCCTTGGGTGGTGGCTGGTAGCGCTGGGCCGGTCGCTGGCGAGGCTGTTTTGCCTGGTTGTGCCGATGCCGGGGCTGCGGAGGGCCGGGGTGTGACGGTGATCAGCGCTGCGGGTGGCTGCGCGCGCGAGAATTGCTGCCCGGTTATGGCGGGGCGGCTGCGAGGCTGGCGAGTGTCCTGCGGCGCCGGCGGCGGGTTTTCGGCGGCAGGCCTGCGGCGGCTCGCTGGTCGTTGCAGGCCTGGCGTGCGTCGTGGGCCGCGAGGATGCGCTGCTTCGGCGGCAGGCTTGAAAGCGCCCGCAGCAGAAGGTCGCGGTGGTCGACGAGGGCAGTGGCGTCCTGGAGGGTCAGGCCGACTGCGGCCGCATTGAACGGCTGTTCCTGCCTCTGCCGCAGGGCCCGCCGCCCGTCGATCGCAGCGTTGACAGCCAGGTCACCACCAGGTGGTCCCGGGCCGTCTGACCGTCGCCAGCAACCGGTCCCGGGTGCCCCTGGCAGCATCTTCTTCGGGTGCCGTCGGCGCAGGCCAGGACATCACGGCCGTCCTGCGCGGCGCCATGACCGGCGCGCCGCGGGCGCGCCACCGCCGGCCGTCGCGCCGCCATGACCCGGCCGATGATCAAGATCACCATCACTCAGCGCTCACAGGGTGAATAGTTGCCTCACGGAAGCCCTTGCGCACCGCCTTCGGATGTGTTAGACGACATATGTGGCGTTTTCGCTAAGTTTCTTAGTACTGTCCCTGTTGATGTGTTTGGCCTGTGTGTTCGCAGTCCTGGCGATCTCGCATGTCGAGATGGGCGGCAGCGGAGCGGTCGAGCGCGACGGCATGCGCGCTGGACATCGTGCACCGAGGTGGGTGCTAGCCGACTCCTCGGGGTCCATCCATCGATCTCCTCCGCAGGCGCCGTTGCAGCTCGTCGTGTTCGCAAGCCACTCGCTCAAGTCTTTTCCGTCTGTCGTCGATGGGCTGCAAAGATTAGCCGACGAGGCAACGGACCTGGAGATCGTTCTGTTGCTCAGGGGCCCGAACGAGATTGCCAAACCGATGTTTGAAATGCTCGGCCTTGGCTCAATTCCGGTCTTAACTGGGTCAGCGTCGCTGTATGGCCGCTATAACGTCAGGGTCGGGCCTTGGCTGATGTTTGTGGACTCCACTGGGCGAGTACGAGCTTCCAGCCTCGTCAACTACGACTGGCAGGTTAGTAGGCTATATCAGCTTGCCAAACTGCCACTTGATTCGCCAGATGCGCTGTCCCCTAATAGCTCCAGTCAGCGCGTGTTGCCTGAGCAGGGCGTGGATGCGTGGAAACCCTGATCCTGCTGGGGGCAAAAGCGGCAGTCGCGGCAACGCTGCTCATCGCCGGCGGTGCGAAGCTCGCTGACATATCAGGGTTTGCGGCGACAACGCGACTATTCATGCCCTGGCGGCTTCCTAGATTACTTACCCGTTGCTTCGCCGTCGGCGCCGCCGTCACCGAACTCATGCTGGGTGCCCTCAGTTTGTCGTCGCCGTCCGTACGATGGCTGAACCTGGTGATCTTCGCGGTCACCTTGCTTTTTCTCGCGATCGCTTCGCTGGGCTATGCACTCCATCGAGGCCGCTCGTGCCGCTGCTTTGGTGCCCTGTCACAGCGGAGATTCGACGCGCGAGGCATCGCGCGCAGCGCGGCTATAGCGGCTATAGCGGCTGTGGCTATTCCTGGCGCGCCGACGGCTGCGATCCGTATCGACGCGCCTGAACGTACCGCCCTTGCCATAGGCGCGATCATGCTGAGCCTCGCTGCCTTCACAGCCGCCAGCTCAATCGGCACGACGCGTGCAACAGAGTCGAGGTTGACGGCCCGATGAGGATACCCGCTTTTCTTCTTATCGCCCAGTGGGCACTACTCCTGGCCCTCAGTCTGCTCGTGATCATTATGTATCGGCAGCTCGCAAAAGTCTTCGGCCAGCAACAACCGAAGACTGATCATGGGCCTCCGGTCGGGACCAAGGCAGCTGCCATCGAGTACGTGGGGCTTAGCGATGACGCGCCAGGTTATTTCGTTCCTGGCGTTCAGCCGACCATCGTCGCCTTTGTGGAGCCCAGCTGCCTGGGATGCGAAAAGCTCGTCACGGCCATCAACACCGCAGATGATATAGGTGAGCTGACTGGATTGCGAGTTCTGCTGCTGATGTCTGACCCGCCTAAGTACATTCAGATCTCAGATGCCTTTAAGTCGACGCGCCAGGAGATTGGCCGGATCATGTCGCGAGCGACGGTAGATGCCTACGGCGCGGTGGCAACTCCACTACTGATCGCGATCAATGCATCGGGGATCATTCAGGCTGCTGGGCCTGTGAATGATATCTCCGGCGTCCGTTCATTCATTCAGAAGTGCCACTTGCCTGTTCCCGATTCGATGCTTCCAGTAATTAGCGTCGCCGAGGCATCGACAGAGAAATCAGGCGCAAGCACGAGGGACAGCCACCCAACCGGAATCAGAGGTGAATGAAGCAATGACATGGAAAGACGTTGGGACGAATCTGGATTCCCGTGTCGGTACTATCGCTGAGCGCGTCAACCGCCGACTCACCCGCAGGAATGCGCTTCGAGCAGGCATAGTGAGCAGCGTGGCGGGCCTGGCCGCTATCGCGAGCGGCGAGAGCCCGGCAGCGGCGTACCCGTATAGCCCTGGATGCGGACCCACGAAATACTGCAGCGGCTGCCCGTATCCGCAGGGGTGCCCAAGCGGGTATGAGCTCTGCAAACAAAGTTCGCTCTGCGGAACGCCTCCGAGCAAGGGCGGAGTCGGCGGTGGGAGTGCTAACAACCAAGGGTACTGGTGCGAGTGGCTTGGTGGGATCTGGGAGTCCGCTAATAATCTCGGGCACGGTTTGGGCTATACCCTCTGCTACGACTGCGTGAGCAGTCCCATCGATGAGGCTGCCTGCGACACGTGGTGCACCTGCCCGAGCGCATGCATCTGCTGCAACTGCCAGACCATTGCAGAAGTCCGCGCCGAGATGCGTCAGCAGGGCCTATACCTGGCAGAGGTTAGCGGAGCAGACTGACATGCGGATGATTTTCATTCGCGAGCCGCTGATAGGGGAGCGCCAGCGGGCATTTGCGATATCGGCGGTTCGGGTAGCTCTCGCGGTAGCCTGCGTGGTGATTGGCATCGTGATCGGCTGGCGGGTAGGGGACCGAGTGGTGGCAGTTGGCGGTCTGGCCGTATTTATTGCACTCGCGAACGGCTACTCCAAGTCCTATTCTCCTTGAGGCGCGAATTCGGCGGCCCCTCTGGCCACCGCCCTCCCGGTCGGGAGGCTCGCAAGGCTCCTGTCGCTGCTTACCCATTACATCGTGCCGGCCGTCAGCATATGGATGCTGTTCGGGATACTCGTTAATATTGTGCCCCTGAGCACAGCTTCCCTGATCCTGATCGTCCTTTACGGGACGTTCTATGGGATCATCGAGGCCGCTGGCCGTGTCTGGCCGGCGGCTCCTGGCAGCCGCTGGCAGGTCCCGTCTGCCTGGGTGCGAGGCGTATCGCCGCAGCGGCGAATGTGGGTATGGGGAGCGCTGCTGGGACCCGGCTTTGCGACCCGCAATCCTTATGCAGGATTCGGGTTCCTGCTGCTCGCCGTGGCTGCGGTCGGCAACCTGGAGGCGGGAGTGTTCCTGGCAGCTGCGATCGGGATCGCGCATGCCACGGGCCGGGCGCTCGCGCTCCTGCGCGACGTGCGCTTGATCGAGGCTTCCGACTATATGCAAGCGGTTCTTAAGGCCATGTACTGGCGAATGTTCGATGGATACGGCCTGCTGGCTATCGCCGGCGCCGTTAGCGTGATCTGCTTTGAACGGTTCTGAGACTAAGTATGGCTTTAATTAATCCGCACGTCATGTACTGGCTCGTTGCTGACCGCTGCCTGCAGAGATTACTAGCGCTGAAAACCTTCCCAACTAATTGGCCGAAAGCGTGTCAAGGCTTGCCAGCCCCTCGGAAGAGCTAGTGGCATGCACCGAGGTTGATCCTGATCGCCTTGGTCTCTTGGGGCGGCCACACGTCGACGGGCACGCAGCGTGCGCCATCGACGAGTACACCCCCGTAATAGTCGGTGATTGGTTGGGCTGCGCTCACTACGCCGCCCTGCGGGCACATGACGAAGGTAACGCCAGACTCTCCGCTGGCCATTGTGTACACCGTGCCGGCATTCAGGGAGTCAGCTGGCCCGTACAGAAACCGGAGATGGCCTTGGCCCGCTTGGGCGACTCTTACCACGACCGTTGCGCCCGGCGTGACGCCGGTGATGACTGCGGCCATGGCGTACAGCACAGCCTTCTGACCGGTGTTCTTGCTTCCGCTGATGGTGCTGTGCCCACCGACGTCAACGAACGAAAGCGGCCCTGCCTTAGTCGCCGCTCCGCGCCAGTCAGGTGCGAGGTTACTCGATGCGACCTGGCCGACATTAGCCTTATCGCACCCGGCCAAGACAGTGCCAGGAGCCGCACTCGGACCCGAAGTAGGCGCCGCGGAAGACACGGAGCGGCCAGGCCTCGCCAAGCTCGGCGATCGCTGGCCTCCATGCAGCGAGTCCAATACGGGCACAATGGCGATTGCGATGGCCGCTACTGCCCCAACATATCCAGCGACCGCCCGCCTGACGTGGCGTCGGTGCCTCCGGCGGACTGCCTCGATCAGCCCAGGGGGCGGCCCCTCGGCCGCGCTGATAATTGCGTCACGCACCTTGCGCTCGAAATCACTCATGAGGATTCAAGCCTCTCTGCTGCCGAGGTCTGCCCGCTCGACTCACTGGTTGGCTCGACGATCTGCCGCAGTCGGGCGAGCGCACGTGAGCTCTGGCTCTTTACCGAGCCGACACTGCAAGCCAGGACTGCGGCCGTCTGCGCTTCAGACAGATCGCAGAGGTAACGCAAACCCAGCACTGCCCGCTGGCCCGCGGGCAGGGTCGCCAATGCCCGCAGCAACTGGTCCCGCTCGGCGATCTCGGCTGCTTGATCTCCGGTTGTCGACTGGGCGCGAACAACAAAGAGAGGTTCGTCTGATCGCCGTCGGAGCAACCGCCACCTGTCAACCGAGGCATTGATCAACATTTGGCGCACGTAGGGCTCGGGGTCACCTCGGAGGCTTATCCGGCGCCAGCGCCGGTAGGTCCGTTCAAGAACCCCCTGCAACAGGTCCTCCGCCTCTGCCCGCTGATAGCCGGTTAGCAGGAGCGCCATCGTGAACAGACGCATAGAGGAACCTTTGACGAAATTTTCAAAGGAGCCGTCGACGTCCTGAGTGTCTAAGACGTCGCTGTGATCACCTGGGGTCATCGAGTCCTCTAAAGTCAGCCCACGGTAGTTACACGATCGTGCGCGCCAAAAGGTTGAGCGGCGGACGTCACCGATCTGCCAGTTCGGGTGCCATCGCGGGCGAGCAACGCTCCCGGCAGCGCCGAAGTGATGCCCTTGGCTGGCGGTGATCTCCGCTACATTCAGTTTCCCGCCCGAGCCTTGATCCTGCCAGCACGACACGAGGAGGCATCCGGGTCGTCGGCCGCTCGGAGGCGGCGGGTCGGGTGCTGACGGTGATTCTGATCGCGGCAGAGCACCCTCCGGCTGGCGTGTGGTTCGGGGTAACGGCATGGGCTACCGGGGGACGAGACCTGCGCGGATATGCAGCGCATGAGGTCGGCTATGACGCAGAGGGTGAGGACGAGGCAGACGACGAGGGAAGAGGGACAGGCCGATCAGGGAGAATACCGCTGATCTTCTCGGCGCTGAGGCTGAGGCGGCAGAGCAGCTTCGGGACGAAGATGACCTGGGACCGACCTACGTGCCGAGACATCCGCCCGAAGGATCCCGCGCAGGTTTGCAGCGTGCAGATTCCGGTCGGCAGGCTGGAGCAACTCCGCCATCGGGCTGCGGAGGAGGGAGTCGCACCCTCGGCCCTGATGGGGCAATGGGTGATAGAGCGGTTGAACGCTGATGAGGGCGTGAAGCGGAAGCTCGCCGATTTTGAAGCGTTTGACGACGAGTACCCCGGCGAGCCAGACGAGCACTGGTACGAGACGCAGGCAGCGCTGATGGACGCAACGATGCCCGGCACCGGCGGAGTCCCCTCGATCGCGCCCGAATGGTCGAACGCGAAGAAGAAGCGGAAGCGTGCCCGCCTAGTGCAGCCTGCTGGCCAGGGAAGCCCGCCGTGACGGGTATTTCCTGTGGCCCGATGCTGTCCATGACCAGCACCGGGATGCCCTCCAGCGGCCCGCGCGCTGTCCCGCCAGCCCTGTCGCTGGCGCGGGCTTCGGCCTGCGGTTCGGGGCTGACCGTGATGACCGCGTGCAGTTCCGGGGTGAGCCGTTCGATCCTGGCCGGGTAGAACGCGGTGAGATAGAACCGACGTGAGCGATCCGCAGGACACTGCCTGCTGGAGCCTGGTGACAGTGGCGCCACTTGAGCAGGTGCCCGAATCGCAGATCTGCCCGCCCGGCGATTCAGGTGAAATGTGGCGAACAGCACGGCGGGAACCCGCGACCGACGCCCACAGCCAGCATGCCTGCTCGCTGATATGCCTACATCCGGTCGGTCGGTATGTCTCTCGCGCTCCTCCCGCCACCTAAGTAGGTCATCGGAAAGCAGCGAGGTGCCGAGCAGCTCAGACCTCGGACCATGAGGAATCGGCAGGGCTGGTGCGCGCGCTCCGTGGACCGCGCCTTCGTGGCCTTCGAGGGTGGCCTGCTCACTCAGTGGCCTGGCCCGAGACCATCGGGCCGTGTCGGGGGCAATCCCAGCCGTGCTGCCGTAGCCGCGGCCCAGCTTCTCCAGGCCCAGGTGACGCTGCGCGGATCGTGACCTCAGCCGGGACTTTCATACAGCATATATACTGTATGAAATACGGGAAGCGGCGGACCCCGGATGCGAGGATGAGATCGTGCCGACCACCGCGGCCCAGCGGGCCGAAGCCCGGCGCATCGCCCGGGCGCTGGCCCGCGCGCTCGCCCAGACCGGCTTCGCGCTCCCCGGCACCCTGACCGAGCGGATGACCCGCTGCGGGCACCCGAACTGCCGCTGCCACGCCGACCCGCCGGTCCTGCACGGCCCCTACCACCAGTGGACCCGCAAAGTAGCCGGCAAGACGGTGACCCGCCTGCTCACCGACGAGCAGCTCGCCGACTACGGCCCCTGGCTCGAGAGCCAGCGGCGCCTGCGGTCCCTGGTGACGGAACTGGAGACGCTCAGCCTGGCCATCGCCGAGGCCGACCCCCGCTGGAACCGCTAAACCACCCGCAATACGCCGGAAACGTTAAAGCCACCCAAGAATGCTGTGGGCACAGCCCGCTTAACCTGTGGGTGAATCCCGTACCGGCACCCGCTCGCCCAGGTCACGGCCAAACGTGAAGACCTCGCAGGCTCCGCGCTGAGCTGCGGGAATGTCGACGGCTCAGGACTGGGATCAGGATGGCGGGTTGGGCCAGCGCCGGAGGTTAGCGCCGATCAGACTGCGGCTTGCAGCCCTCCGGACCGACCGGACCGATGTCAGTGACATAGGCGCCAGAACCACCCTGACCCGAACCTGGCAGACTGGCAGCGTGCCCGCTACGGCGCCAACTACCCTGCACTGCAGCGTCTCAGGGCTGCCGTGGGTCCGGCCGCCTCGTCAACATCACGCGGTCGATCAAACTGTGCGCCAGAAGGGGCAGGCGTGTCGGCGGACATCGTCAGCCGGATCAGTTAGCGGCCCACGTGCAAGAGGCCAAACACCACTATGCCGATGACGAAAGCGAGGATGACGGTGACGACGCCGTTGTGCTGCCTGGACTTTCGATATCCAGGGATTTTCCTCTTAGTTGACTTGACATCGCCGTGGGCCGCATAAGCACGATTCGCATACCAGCCAAGTGCGCAGCCTACCAGCAAGAATATGAGTGTTAGCCCATTGGAGACCGAGCTCATTAAGGTACCTCTCCCGCAGCGTCAGGACTGTTTGAAATCATCTCGCATGGAAGACGGCTGCACCAGGAGAATCGCCGCGAGCTAGCAGCAGTAAATGCTGATCCGATAATTCCAGTTTGGCAATAAGGTAGCTAATTACACGAGAAGGAGACGACTAGAAGTGAACGAGGCTCTTACCGCCGAGACGGTGACAATTACCGGTAATAGCGGAGATGAGATCGAGGCGTATTTCGCTCGACCGCAAGGCCAGGACTCGTTCGCCGGCGTGGTCGTGATTCACCACATGCCCGGCTACGACTCGGCAATGAAGGAGATCGCCAGGAAGTTCGCTGCCCACGGCTATGCCGCCGCGATGCCCAACCTGTATTACCGCGAGGCACCGGGCGCGAGCCCGGACGATGCCGCGGCGATCGCGCGCGCCAACGGCGGAGTGCCGGATGAGCGCCTGGTGGGAGATGTCGCCGGTGCAGCGGACTACCTGCGCGGTCTGGCAAGCTGCAATGGCAAGATCGGCGTGATCGGCTACTGCTCTGGCGGACGTCAGTCCTTCTTGGCTGCCTGCAGCCTTCAGCTGGATGCGGCTGTTGACTGTTACGGCGGAGCGGTCGTCAACGTTCCGCAGGGGGCGCCGGCGAGCATGAAGCCGCTCATTGGGCTGGCCAAAGACCTGTCCTGCCCGCTGCTCGGACTGTTCGGAGCCGACGACAAATTCCCAACTCCGGAGGAAACCGCTGAGCTGTCGCAGGTGCTCGACGGGTTCGGCAAGGCACATGAGTTTCACACCTTCGCCGGTGCCGGTCACGCCTTCTTCTCGGTCGACCGCGCCGCATACCGGGTCGAGGCCGCGACCGAGGGCTGGGCAAAGGTCTGGGATTTCTTCGGCCGCTATCTGGCTGGGTGAAGGCGGCGTCATGTGCACTTACCTCACCGAGAACATCGCGGCGACGGGCAGCGGCAAGGGTTCGGACGGATGGTTCCGGCTGAGCGAGGTCAGCGTGTACCTTGATCATCCGGCCCACGCGCTGGCCGATCACACGCTGAACATCGACTTCAAGAACCCGCGGCAAGGTCCGTCGGCGCGGGTCGCTGTCGAGTTGACTGCTGAGACGGCGCGGGCACTGGTCAAGGCGATCGAGGCGACGCTGGCGGCGGCACCGCCAGGCCTGGTGTAACGCCGGCGCGCGGGGCAGGGGGCGAGTCGGGCCTCACCTCGCGATCTGGCCCAGGGAAACTACAGACCTCGCTGGGCGAGTCGGGCCTCACCTCCGGTCTGGCCCCGAGGAACTACAGACCTCGCTGAGGCGAGTCGGGCGGCACACCTCGCGATGCCGGCTGCTGGCGCAACGCCTGGCATCGCAGGCATGCCGTCCGCCTCGGAGGGCTCGGCGTTGGCTGAGGCCGGCACTGGCTGGATTGTCGGCCGCTAGCCGGCTGGGCTGCGCCCAGCGGCAGCGGGCTGGCTGGAGTGCGGCTACCAGCTGAAGTGCGGTCCGGCGGCAGCGGGCTGGCGTGCGGCTGCCAGCTGAAGTGCGGTCCGGCAGCACCGGGACTGGGCTGGAGTGCGGCTACCAGCCTGGGTGCCGTCCGGCAGCAGTGGGACTGGGCTGGAGTGTTGTGCGGTCCGGCAGCGGCTGGGCTGGGCTGGAGTGCGCGGGCGGTTGGGGTGCGGCTCGGCGGCGGACTGGCGCGGGCGAGCCGTTACGAATTGTCAGTGGTTAATGCCAGTATCGGGGCAAAGGCAATGAACTGGCGGAGGCGAAAGTGAAATTCACGGTCGGGCGTGAGGCGATAGGCGAGGCTGTGGCGTTCGTGTCACGCGCGCTCCCGTCCCGGCCCGTGGTTCCGGTGCTTTCCGGCATGCTTCTCAATGCCGAGGCCGACGGGTTGACCTTGTCCTGCTTCGACTATGAGGTATCGGCTCGGGTGCGAGTCGATGCGGAGGTCGCCGAGTCGGGTACCGCGCTGGTACCCGGACGGCTGCTCGCCGAGATCACGCGCAGCCTTCCGGCCAAGCCTGCTGAGTTCTCGGAAGAGGCCGGTATGGTGAACCTCGCCTGCGGCAGCGCGGAGTTCGGGCTGGTCTGCCTGCCGGTGGACGACTATCCGGCGCTGCCCGAGTCGCCTGAGCCGGTCGGCACCGTGGACTCAGGTGCACTTGCCAGCGCTGTCGCCCAAGTGGCCCCCGCCGCTAGCCGGGATGACACCCTGCCGATGCTGACCGCCGTATGCCTGGACATCAGCGGGCCGGTCATGACGCTGGTAGCCACCGACCGGTACCGACTGGCCGCCCGTGAGGTGAGCTTCGCGCCCGCCGTTCCCGATGCCCAGGCGATCGCGCTTGTCCCAGCCAGAATCATGACCGAGGTAGCGCGGACGATGGTGCCGGGACTGCCGGTGGCTGTGGCGTTCGGCCAGGAAGGGCTGATCAGCTTCGAAACTGGCGGACGGCGCTTGACCGCTCGGCTGATCGCTGGTGACTTCATCAGGTACCAGTCGAGGTTCCCTGCCGAATTCGGCTGCCGGGCAGACCTGCCCGCTGGCCCCGTCATCGAGGCGGTCCGCCGGGCGGCGCTGGTAGCCGAGCGGGCCGGCCCAGTGCAGCTCTCGTTCGGTGCTGGACAGGTTGTGATCGAAGCGCATGCCGAGGGTCGGGCACGAGCCGCGGAGACGGTCGACGCCGAGTTCGCCGGAGATCAGCCGGTGATCTCGTTCAACCCGCATTTCCTACTTGACGGGCTGACCGCGGCAGCCGCCATGGAACGCTCGTCCGCAGCAGCGGCGGGGACCTCTGGGGCACCTGTGACGCCCGGTGTCGTCGGAGCCGACGGTGGCGCTGGAGCCGGCGGCGGCAGTTCCGCTGGGGCCGGGGGTGGCGCTGGCGTCGGAAATCCCGCTGGGGCCGGGAGCCCGGCTGGGGTCGGCAGTTCCGCTGAAGGGAGCGGTTCGGCGGCCGGGGGCGGGACCGTCGCCGGAACTGACTCGCCCGAGCTCGGCCGGATCAGGCTCGAATTCACCAGCCCGGCCAAGCCGGCGCTGATCACCTGGGCGGGCACTGGCGGGCAGGACAGTGGCACAGACGTGGGCAGATCGGGCCAGCCGGCGTTTCGCTATCTGCTCGTGCCGCTACGGGCTCCAGTCAGGACCTAGGCACTGACTGAGGACTGGCGTCGCACCCCGTGCACATCAGTGCCTAACGGGGGCGGCGCCGACTCGGCGGGGCACTGGCGTCTGCCGCGCAGAGAGGCTCTTTGCACCCCCGCGCCGTAAAGGCCCAGCAGGGGCGGCGGGCGGCTTACCGCCCGACTCGGCGGATGATGCGGCGCAAGATCCGCCTGGAGAACGTGAGAATCGCCAGCAGGATGAGCAGCGGCTTGGGCATCAGCACCCCGAAGATCCCGAAGACGCTGACGACGAGGGCGATGGCGACGAGCAGCCAGATCAGGTTCGCGAACGCCAAGAGAGCTGACCGCCGCGGCGGCCGACTGGATCCGCTGCCACTCTGCCAGCCGCCGCTACGTTGCCAGCCGCTGCCGCGCTGCCGGCCGACTGCTCGCTGAGCTGGTGGCCAGGGGTTTCCGTACACCACCGGGTGCGGGAGGTCGCTGGTAATCCGGCCCAGGTCGTTGTCAGTCTTCGCCGCGAAGGTGGCGTCAAGCCGCTCCTGGAACTCGTCCAGTGTCAGCCGGCCGTGCGCATAGTGTTCACGCAGGCTACCTGCCACTGCCTCACGATCGGCGTCGCCGATTCTCAGGCCCGACGGTGTCGCCATCTGATCCTCCGTAGCCGGGTCGGCGAACCTGCCGACATAGAGACGATATATCGCGAGCAAGGCACAGGCAACAACGGGAGTCCTGGCTGGCAGCGGGCTACGGTCCGAAATAGGTGTTGCCGCCGGTAGCGGGGTTGGTGACCTCGGCGGCCACCTGGACTGTGCCGGCCCGGGCGAAGACGAGCGTCAAGGTGATATCGGTTCCCTCGCGCATCGGACCTGATCGGGTGATGACCAGGTGGATGCCGGTCGGATCGAGCCGAACAGTGCTGTGGCCCGGAATGCTAAGCGCGCTGACCGTGCGAACCGTCGTGCCAGGACCTACCAGTCCGCGCAGGACGACCGTGCCCCCCGCGCTGCTGCGGGCCGTCATAAGCCGGTCCGCTGACCCAGAGTTCTGGATCACAAGATAGCCATCGACGTCGCCGGATCTGCTGAGCTGCATGACGTAGGCACTGCCGACCTTGATCGGTGCGGACAAGACGTGCGGGCTGGTACAGGCTGCCAGCCCGGCCGTCGCCGCGACCAGGCTGGCGATCGCGCCCGCCCGGACGGTTACCGCTCCGCGATGCGGCTGAGTTCGCGGCATGTTCGCTGTGTCCTCGCTTCTGATGCTGCCCAGAGGCTCTTCCAAGACTGATCGTGCTTCCGAGCGACGGGTCAGCCAGTCCGGTGTCGCTGCCGCGGCTCCGGCCCAAGCACGAGGATAATCTGCCCGGCGGCGTCGGAATGGCCCGCTCGGTCCGGCCGGTCAGTCCCGATCGAGTCCAGTCAGTTCCGATCGAGATCGCTGTGGTCCTTGGCCAGGTTTGGTACGGTGTCCGGTCCGGTGCAGCTGCTCTCCTTGAGAGCGGATCCGCCGTCGGGTTGGTCGGCGAAATCCTGATCGGCGCAGGCGGGGCGGCGGCTGGAGCCGCTGGCTGCGATGATGGCTGTGCTGATCTCGGCGAGCTGATCTAGCTGCTCCGGGGTGAGCGCGCCGATCAGCGATCGGTACACCTGGCCGACGTGTCCGGGGGCGGCCTCAGCGAGCACGGCGAATCCCTCATCAGTCAGCCTGGCGATCTGACCCCGTCGGTCGGTCTGGCAGATCTGGCGGACGACCAGGCCGCGCTCCTCCAGCCGCGCGACGGCATGGGACAGTCGGCTCTTGCTGAACGTCGATGCCTCAGCCAGCTGGGTCATCCGCAGTGCACGCCCGGGTGCCTCGGACAGGTGCACCAGGATCTCGTAGTAACCGTGCGGCAGGCCAGAGTCACGCAGCAACTGTGCGTCGATCTCGCCGAACAGTGACTGGCAGGCGTTCAGGAAGGAGCGCCAGCAGTGCTGCTCGCTGGCGCTCAGCCATCGCGTCGTGATCGTCACATGTCCAAGGGTACCTCAAGCTAGTTGAACATTTGACAAGTTCCTGCGGGCCGTGATAGTAGTTGCTTATTCAACAAAACTTCCGGGGAACCTCTCCGGCGGCACGACCAAGATCATCGGAGTGAGATATGACTGCGACTCAGATCGGGATAGCTCCCGGTTATGTGACTGGCACCTGGGCCATCGACCCGCTGCACTCGGAAGTGGGGTTCTCCGTGCGGCACATGATGGTCAGCAAGGTACGGGGCAAGTTCACCAAGTTCTCCGGCGAGCTGGTCACGGCCGAGGACTTGTTCGACTCGTCGGTGACCGCTGAGATTGACCTCGCGTCGATCGACACCGGCAGTGAGCAGCGGGACGCGCACCTGCGCTCGTCCGAGTTCTTTGACGTCGAGAAGCATCCGACTATGGCGTACCGGTCGACTGGGTTGCGTCCCCATGGTGACGGCTACGTGCTTGAAGGAGAGCTGACGCTCAAGGGCATCACGCGGAGCGTCCCGCTGACCCTTGAGGTCAACGGGTTCGGGCCGGATGCTTACGGCGGCACCCGCGCCGGGTTCACCGCGACGGGCGAGATCAACCGGCAGGACTTCGGCGTGAGCTGGAGCGCGGCGATGGAGACCGGCGGAGTCGTGGTGGCTGACAAGGTCGCCATCCACCTGGAGATCGAGGCCGTACTTCAGGCCTGATCGCCTGCGTTCGCACAGCGAGCAGGTCCGCGGCTGGCCTTCTGGCCGCCCGGAACCTGCTCGCTGTCTGCTGTCAACTGGAACTGGCTCATGTTCCGGTTGGTGGATCTTGGCCGCTGCGCAGCGTGAGGTGTGGACCGGCGCGCCGCTGGTCACCAGCCTCGATCCCAAGCTCGTGTCCGCCGCCACCCCGTTAGAACCAGCCAACCTGTGAAACTTCAGCTGCCACCTGGCACACGTTCGCTCGAACAAGTGCGCTTTGCGGGGTGGGAGACTCGGAGCGACGGCCGGAGCAATTAGTGCGCTGGCGCCGAAGCAGCTGGGTCCCTGGCGAGGCGGCGAGAGGGTGGAGTCCTGACGGGTCGCGGCGACAACACTACGGCGGTCGGCTAGCGGTCCGGAGTCTGGCTGGAGTGATGCTCCAAGCCGGGCAGGTCCTCGCGGTGCTTGTTCAGGTAATCCAGGTACAGCGGGCGGAGCGCGTCGGCGACGTCGCTTTCTCCGGTGTCCATAGCGTCGGCAATCAGCGCGGACAGCTTCATCGCGTCCGCCTGCGCGTGCTTCGGGCGGCCGGCTATCGCCTCGCCAGCCGGCAGCGCACGGAGCAATTCCCAGAGAAACGCCACGTCGAGATGGTGCCGGGCACGGTGAACCGCCAGATCATGCAGCTCGATAGACGAAAGTGCGTCAAGGTTATCCAGGTCGGTCATGGCCAGCACACTACCGGCGTGGCCGGCCGTCGGTTCTCCGGCCGCGGTGATCAGCCGCGCCGCAGCGCGGTGCCGAGCAGGCCGAGCGGGGGAGAACCCAGGTCGAGCAGAGCCGTGTGGAACCGGAGCAGCGAGAAGCCTGTTCCCCACTCCTTCCTGGCCCGCTCGCGCAGGTTCATGATCTCCAGCTTGCCCCAGGTGTACCTGCCGTAGGTCGGATCGAATGTGGCCCGGCTCGCCTCGGCCAGAGCCGCGGGTCCGGCCAGGCCGCAGAGTGCGTGGGTCGACTCGGGCTGACGCTGACCGACGCGCGGGCCGGGGGGCGAGCTGCCCGTGGCCTACTGGGCGGTGCCTGCTTCGGCCCGACCCGGGCGGAACGGCTCGACGGTGAGGATCTCGGTGCCGTGGACCTGCTTGGTGCACGTGGTGACCGGATAGCCGATGAAGGTCGCGGGGGACTGGCCGGGCAGGCCGACATTCAGGCCAGCGGCGGTCGCCGGATCACACTGAGCCGCCGGGAGATTCACCACATCGAGCAGGTGAAGCCAGATATGGGCGGTCTGGCCGGCGGCAAGCACCACTGGTTCAGTGGCCAGGCTGCGGTCAGCGGTGGCTTCGGTGCCTAGCTGCTGCCCGGACTGGTTGGTCAAGGTGATCACCGGGTAGCCCGTCAGCTGGCAGGTGGCCTGCGAGCTATTGGTGAAGTCGAGCGGGACGAACGAGGATCCCGCCGCGACGCCGGCCGCCTGGATGTCGAAAGTTACCCGGATCGCCGACGGCAGGCAGGTTGCCGCAGCACCGGACGAATCCGGGCTTGGGTTAGCTGATCCGCTGTGCTGTGCCTTATGCGCCGAGCCGGAACCGGCGACCGCAGGTCCCGACCCGGTCTGGCCGGCTCTGGCCGGACCGCCCCCGACCCTGCCCCCGCCCCCGGCGCCGGCACCTGAGGGCGGCTTGATGCCGCACCCGGCGATCACTGCCGCGGCGACGCAGAGCGCTGCCGCGCGGCACAGTGCCGATCCGACCGCTCGGCCCGGCAGGCTGCTGTTGTGCATGCTGCGCTCCATCGATGGGTGCGATCTTGCAGTTCCGTGGCTCGTGGCAGGCTCGGCGGCCGCCACTGCGGCCGGGCCGGAAATCTGCCAGCTGGAAACAAGCCTTCGAAGGTAACGACGCAGCAGACTTAACCCAGGTTGTTCGCCGAGCCACTGCGCTGAATAAGCGGCGCCGCTACGGGCCGGTTGATCCAGGCATGACCACGAAAATGCCGAGCGGAATGGCGCCACCGAGATGAGTGCCGGTGCAGATCTGCACCGGGTTCGGTGTCGTCGGGACGCTGATGTAGAGCGAGGTGAACTGGTCCGGCGGGTAGACCCGGAGCCAGTGCACGGTCACGGGCTGGCACGCTGAAACGCTGAACATGCCCGCATTCGGCGTCTGCATCTGCGCGTGCGCGATCCCGCCAGGCGGGATGGTCACCAGCGTGGGGGCGAACGTCGAGATGCGGACGGCGGGCTGGCCGATCTGGGAGCCGCCAGGGCCGTTGACCACCGAAACCCCCGGATAGCCGAACAGCGTGCAAGCCGACCCGGACGTATTGGTGAGCTCTATCGGATAGTAGAAAGTCCCGGCCGCGCCGGTTCCGGTGCCGAACGACCCGCGCAGGTCAGCGGTTGGGCACGAAGGCACCGGCGCCGGGGCCCGCGGCGTCGACGGCGTGGTGGCTGCCGGAGCCGAGCGGCTCTGCGAATGCCGGGCCGGCGTAGTCGGCCCGGGCGGCGAATAAGACGCTGGGTAACTAGGCTCGGTGGGCTGCGGCTGCGGCACCGGGCCTGCCTGCGGGTTGCCCCCGGACGACGTCGGCGGCGACCCGGTGCAGGCCGCGGCCAACAGGGCGGCGCAGACGGCAACGGCTGCCAGGCCGCTTAACGACCGTCGTTCGCGGGGAACGTGGACCATCTGGCTCCGCCTTCTCGTCCGGTGAGTACGCCGTTCGCGCAGGGCCGGACACTGACCGTTACCACTAGGACGTTACTCCGCTTGCTCAGGTTCCAGCCAGGATCAGCCAGGACCGGTCGGCGGCCGGCCCTGGCGGCAACGCGGTAACGTCGATCTGAACCGCCTGGAAGGAGCCGTCGTGCCCGCTATGTCGTTCACCACTCGACCGCAGCTGGCAGGCACGTTCGGCATGGTGGCCGCCACCCACTGGCTGGCGTCGGCGGCCGGGATGGCGGTCCTTGAGGCCGGCGGCAACGCGTTCGACGCGGCCGTCGCCACCGGTTTCGTCCTGCAGGTGGTGGAGCCGCACCTGAACGGGCCAGGCGGTGAGGTTCCGGTGATCGGCTACGCCGCCGGCGGCGGTGCGTTCGTGCTGTCCGGCCAAGGGCCAGCCCCGGCGGCTGCCACGCTCGACGCATTCGGCTCGCTTGGCATCGACCTTATTCCGGGCAATGGCCTGCTCGCCGCGACCGTTCCCGCCGCGTTCGGGACCTGGATGGCGCTGCTCGAGCAATATGGCACGCTCCGGCTGCGTGACGTCCTGCAGTACGCGATCGGCTACGCGGCCGACGGGTATCCGCTGCTTCCGACCGCCAGCGCCACGATCGAGGCGATGGCCAGCCTGTTCACGCAGCACTGGCCGACGTCAGCCGACATTTACCTGACGGCCGGGACACCGGCACCTGGGAGCCGTTTCGCCAATAAGGCACTTGCCGCTACCTACAGCCGGATCCTGGCCGAGGCCGAAGCTGCCACGAGTGATCGGGACGGGCAGATCGAGGCGGCCAGGCGGGCCTGGTATGAGGGCTTCGTGGCCGACGCGATCGCCGGCTTCCTGGCCAGCGCGGAGGTGATGGATGTCACCGGACGCCGGAACCGCGGCTTGCTCTCCGGGGCCGACCTGGCCGCCTGGCGGGTCAGCGTGGAAGAGCCGGTGACCTTCGACTACCGCGGGCTGACCGTGTGCAAGACCGGTCCCTGGGGTCAGGGGCCGGTGTTCTTGCAGCAGCTCGCGTTGCTTGACGGCTTCGACCTGGCCGGGATGGGGCCGGGCAGCGCCGACTTCATCCACACGGTCACCGAGTGCGCCAAACTGGCTTTCGCCGACCGGGAGGCGTGGTACGGCGACCCGCGCCAGAGCGACGTTCCGCTGGCCGGCTTGCTGTCGCCGGAGTATGCGGCGCGGCGGCGGCTGCTGGTCGGCGAGCGCGCGTCGGCCAGCCTGGATCCCGGCTCGCCGGACGGTCGCGAGCCGGCGCTGCCCGGTTATGCCCTGGCCGGGTTCGCTGGGCTTGACGAGACTGGCGCCGGGGCTGAGGGTGCCGGGGCGGCTGGCGGCACCGGGGCTGAGGGCGCCGGGGCGGCTGGCGGCACCGGGGATCCGACGCTGGGATCGGTCACGCTCGGCCCTGGCGACACCTGCCACCTGGACATCGCCGACCGGTTCGGGAATCTGGTCTCGGCCACGCCGAGCGGCGGCTGGCTGCAGAGCTCGCCGGTGGTGCACGGACTTGGTTTCTGCCTGGGAACGCGGGCGCAGATGTTCACCCTCAGCCCGGGCTTCGCCAGCACGCTGGCACCCGGCCGGCGGCCGCGGACGACGCTGTCACCCGGCCTGGTGCTGCGGGACGGCGAGCCGTACCTGGCGTTCGGCACGCCGGGCGGGGATCAGCAGGACCAGTGGACGATCGGTTTCTTCCTGAACCACGTGCTGTTCGGGATGAACCTGCAGGAGGCGATCGACGCGCCGGCGTTCCACACCGATCACTTCCCCTCGTCGTTCTATCCGCGGGGCAGCGTGCCACGGTCGCTGACCGTGGAGTCCAGGGTCGGCGATGCGGTCATCGGCGAGCTGCGGCGGCGCGGGCACGAGGTGACCGTGTCGCCGCCGTGGTCGCTCGGCCGGATCAGCGCCGTGGCCAGGGACCGCGGACTGCTGTACGCGGGAGCTAACCCGCGCGGTATGCAGGGCTACGCGGTCGGCCGCTAGTCCTGACCACTTAGGCGCGCTGCTGGCCCGTCCGGTCCGCCGAAACTGTCATTCCGCTGATCGTCGTCCGACCGGCGGCGCCTGGCGGGGGTCAGACGGGGAGGGTGAGAGCTGCCACGATGACGGCGGCGATTGCCGCCAGCGCGGCGAGCCAGATGGCAATGCCGCCGAGACCGGATGACGGCAGGGCGGCGGCGCCGACGGACAGCGCCAACAGGCCGAGGCCGGCGGCGATCAGCGGCAGGTGCGGCCGGAACACGGTCGGCCGGGCCGCGGACTCGGCGAGGTGAGTGGCCAGCAGCCAGGTGAACAGGACGACACCGAGCACGGCGGTGTGCCACGGGCGGGAACGATGCAGCGCCTCGACCGCCAGCGCAGCGATGATCATGCCCTCCGGCCACGGGGTGATCCGGAGAGCGCGCAGGATCCGCTGCCAGAGCCGGGCGATGGGCGGGACGTAGGCCGCGGCCCCGCGCGGCCCGCTCAGCGGTCGGTTGGCCAGGATGTGATCCGCCAGCTGCGCCACGCTGAGCACCGCGCAGCCAACTGCCACGATCAGCGCGGGCCGAGCCCCGACCGAAGCGCCGGACATCGGCAGCGCTGCCCAGGTGAGAGTGCCCGCCGCGAGCAGTGCCGCCGCGACCACGGCTCGGGTCGGCTGGGCGCCAGCCCCCGGCCGAGTTCCCTGCCTGCGCTGGGAGCCCGCTCTGGGCCGCGCCGACTGGTCGGCAGTCATCGCCGCGTCACCATGACCCGCCTGCTGTACGGAGCCAGCGGCTCGTCCAGGCTCGACTGCCCGTCCCAGTGCACCACCGGGATGCCGAGCTCCCGCAGCGAGAACCTGATTGCCTGCTGCTCCATTCGCCACAGCCGCCGCGCCAGATCGGCCATGTCGCGACCGCGGCCCTTGCCAGGGTCGGGCTCGGCACAGAGCACGTCTATCACCAGGACGGCGTGGCCGCGCTCGCGAAGTTCGCGCAGGGTCTCGATCAGGCTCAGGCTGAGCAGCGGGCTGAACACCATAATCAGGGCGCTGGGTGGCAGTGCCGCCCGCGGCAGCGACGTGACCGCGTCGGTGCGGACGCCGTCACCCGCGTCGGTCAGCAGCAGGCCGGTGATCCGGTGCGCCTGACGGCGGCCGGTGCCTGGGGCGACCCAGCGGATTCGCTGGCCGTAGCTGACCAGGCCGACCCGGTCCCTGGCGCCCAGGTATGCCGTCGCGGTGCCGGCCGCGCCCCGGACCGCCAGGTCCGCTGAACTGGCTCCGGCCTGGCCGACGTCGGAGCTGACATCGGCCAGCACGACCACCACCTGGGCCCGCTCGGCCGCGTAGGTGTTCAGCTGCAGCGTGCCGCGCCGGGTGGTAGCCGGCCAGTTGATCCGCCGCTGCCGGTCGCCGGGCACGAACTCGCGTACCCCGGCGAACTCGGTCCCCTCGCCTGCTGTCCTGGCCGGATGCTCGCCGAGCCGGGCAGGCAGCTTGCTGAGCACCACCAGTGAGTCAAGCCGCGCGGGCAACGGATGGCAGGTCACCCGGGGCAGGCTCACGGTCAGTCGTCCTTCGGTGAGGCGCCACCGATCGCGCAGCACCACCTCCAGGACGCCGACCTGCCGGGCGCCCCACCGCTCCACTCGGAACGGCAGCCGGATCCACCCGTCGTCCTCGAGAGTGGCTGCCCCCGCGCTGATCCAGGCCGCTGGGCGCAACCTGGCCTGCACCGAGTAATCGCGGTGACCGGTGATCCGGGCCGCCAGCACGGCCTGCTCGCCCTCGGTCACCGGCCCCGCGCCGTCGGCCAGCGACAGCTCGACGGCGGCCAGCCGGTCCCGCTGCCAGGGCGCGAGCAGCAGCAGCGCGGGAGCGGCCAGCCCAGCGAATTCGGCCCGCCTGGTGATCACCGCGAGGAACAGTCCGGCGAGTGCCGTCGTGACCAGCCGGCCCGCATGGCCGGACAGCCGCCACCTGACCGCAACCTGTCGCGGCGGGTCGGCGGTTACCACGCGGGATCCGGTTTCAGCTTCATGTCTTTCACAAGCTCATGGCGTAACAAGGCCAGCGGGGTCGGTCCGCGGCACCGGGACGCTGGCCAGGATCCTGGCGATCACGTCCTCGGCGCTGACCTGGCGGACCCACAACTCGGGACGCAGTGTGACCCGGTGTCCGAGCGCGGGCACGGCGACGGCCTTGACATCGTCAGGGATGACGTAGTCGCGGCCATGCAAGACCGCCTGGCTGCGGGCCAGATGCACCACGAACAGGCTGCCGCGCGGGCTGGCGCCGACCTGGATCTGCGGGTTGTGTCTGGTCGCCTGGATCAGCGCGACCACGTACTCAAGCAGATCGGGCGAGACCTCGACCTGCTCAAGCGAGCGGCGCATGGCGATCAGCTCGTCTGGGCCGGTCAGCGTGGTGAGCGTGACCTCGTCGGCGGCCCGGTCAAGCCGGCGCTGCAGCATCTGCGCCTCATCGGCTCCAGTCAGGTAACCGAACCGCAGCCGCATGCTGAACCGGTCGAGCTGCGCCTCTGGCAGGTCGTAGGTGCCCTCGTACTCGATCGGGTTGGAGGTAGCCAGCACGATGAACGGCCGCGGCAGCTGCCTGGTCTGGCCGTCCACGCTGACCTGACCCTCGCCCATCGCCTCAAGCAGGGCGGCCTGGGTCTTCGGGGGAGTCCGGTTGATCTCGTCGGCGAGTAGCAGCTGGGTGAAGACCGGCCCCGGCCTGAACACCATCTCACCGGTCCGCTGGTCGTACATCGAGGCGCCGACCACGTCCGACGGCAGCAGGTCCGGGGTGAACTGGATCCTGATGAATTTCAGCCCGAGCACCCGGGCGAACGACCGGGCGGTCAGGGTCTTGCCCAGGCCGGGCAGGTCCTCAAGCAGAATGTGGCCGCCTGCCAGGATCCCGGTCAGCACCAGCTCAAGCGCGGTTCGCTGGCCGATGATCGCGCGCTCGACCTCGTCGAGCACGGCGGCGCAGCGCTGCGCGGTCTGTGCCGGGGTCAGTGTCAGGGCCGTCGGCTCGGTCACAGCTGCTCCAGTCGGTCGATCAGGGCGGTCAGCACGGCCGACGGTATGCCCGGCGATGCGTCAGCGTCGGGCGGGGTCAGGCGCTGCGGGTCGATCCAGTACCACAGGTCACGGCCGCCGCTGCCGGTGCCGAGCAGCAGTCGCCGCGCGGTCTCCGGGTCGGTCGCCAGGCTGATCCCGTGCCGCTCGGCGAGCTTGGCGGCCAGCAGGTTCTGCAGCCTGCGACGCGGGCCGCGATCCCAGGCATTCAGCGACTTTGTCCCGTCGGTGAGGTCGGCACGGGCCCGCCAGAATCCGGTGAACGACTGGACCGGGCTGGCCGGATAGGGTTCGGCGTCCTCCCGCGGCTCGTCTTCCTGGCCGACCAGCAGGCGCAGGACGACCAGGCTCACGGCTGCGCTGACGAGCACGACGAGGCCCGCCGCCGCCGGGCCGGCCAGCGGGTAGCTTGCCGCGGCCAGCGCAGTCACCAGCGCGACAGCTACCGCGAGCTCACGTCGTGCGCCCCGCCAGCCGCTGTCCCCGTTCGCCTCGCCGGCGCCGGTGGCCTGGCTGGTGCCGGTGATTTGGCTGGCGCCGGTGGCCTGGCTGGTGCCGGTGGCCTGGTCGGTCTCGATGACGCTGCCCTCCTGACTCATCGTTCCGGCTGGCCTGGTCCGGTGCCGCTGGGCCGGCCAGCGGCGGCGACCGGAGCAGCCGTGCCTGCCCGGCCGGTGCTGGCCGTCGGCCGGGCGGCCGCCAGTTCGGCCAGCGCCCGTTGGGCCTCGTCCCGCTGCGACCCGGGCATCAGGTGGGTGGAGAACCGCGCCTCGTAGAACAGCCTGGTCAGCCGGCCGGCCGGAGCTGCGCTGATCAACCCGGTGGCAACTGCCCTCGCCAGTAGCTCGCTGGGGGTTTCGGCGACCTTCCTGGCGGTGCCGGCGTCGGCGAGGCTCCGCTCCATCGCGACGTAGCAGGCGATGATCGCTGCCCTGGCGTCGTCGAGGTCGCGCAGCGCTGCCCGGCCCGACTCGACGGCACGGGCTAGTTCGGCCGCAGTATCAGCCGGCTCACCGAGTGGACCGCTCGGATGACGTGGTCGGCGGGCCCGGTACAACCGCCAGGCCGCGATAGCGATCGCGATGACCGCGGCGAGCAGCGCGGCGATCAGCACTTCCCGGACGACCGCCAGGCTGATCACGTCATTGGCGGCCCGGCCGCCGTGGGCGCCGACGTGGCGGCCGCGGCTCGGCAGCGGTACCGGAGGCGGGGCGTACCTTCGGCGGGTGATTGGCTCTACGCTCGTGAACAGAATCGTTACCGGGATCGCGACCAGTCCGATCACCAGGGCGCCGTTGAGATAGGTCCGCAGCTTCGTGCCGAGATCTGCTGCGGATTCGGCCGCGCGCTGTGCGGCACGGTCGCTTCGCGGTTCGGCGTCCTCGTTCTCGCGCTGGGCGGCCGATCGCCAGTGCAGGGCGACCAGCAGCCCGCCGAGGACCGCTTCGACGACGACGCCGATCGCGATGATGACGCCGCGGGCCGGCAGATCCCAGCTGACGGCGGGACCGGCGGCGTGGATTCCCGCCGCGGCCAGCAGGATGAGCAGCGACAGCAGCGTGATTCGGACTGGGAGTCGATCCGGCATTTCGCGCAAATGATACCGAGCAATCACCGCCAGCGGTTTCGCCCGTCCGCGACCTGGCGCTGGCGGATCAGGTGCAGGCCAGGGACCAGTTGCGGCACCCGCTGGCAGCCTCGATGTCATCCTTGCGGCCATTGCCGCCGGCGTCTCCAGGTACGGTCCGGCAGGGTGGGGACGTGAACGCTGCGCCGGATGGGAAGAGTGACCGGCGGAGCGCGGATCTGGTACCCCAGGCGGACCGTGGATCAGCCTGCGGGCTGATGACAGCGGGCCACCTGGGCCTGGAGAGTTGGAGTGCGGCGCCGGTCTGCCAGGGCGCAGACTGGCTGCGTGGTCGGCGCTCAGCGACCCCCGCTGACGACCGCATCGATGAGAGTGAGGCCACAGCAACGTGTCCGCAGATTCAGCCTGGCCAGCTCAGCGCCCGCCAGGGAGCCCACCGGGGGCCGACGATCCGCTGGCGCCAGTCATCGCGACGACCGCGCTCACCAAGCGCTACCCGGGACCGGTGATGGCACTCGACGAGCTCACGGTCCAAATCGCACCCGGCATTACCGCACTGGTCGGCGCCAACGGAGCAGGCAAGTCCACGCTCGTCAAGATCTTGCTCGGGCTGCTTCCGGCCACCAGCGGGACCGCTGTCGTGCTCGGCCACGACGCCGCGGGCGACGGCCATCAGATCAGGATGCGCACCGGCTACATGCCCGAGCACGACTGCCTGCCGCCGGACGTGACCGCGACCGAGTTCGTCACGCACATGGGCCGGATGTCGGGCCTGCCGGCCACCGCCGCCAAGGAGCGGGCGGCTGACTCGCTGCGGCACGTCGGGCTTTACGAGGAGCGCTACCGGCAGATCGCGACCTACTCCACGGGCATGAAGCAGCGGGTCAAGCTGGCTCAGGCGCTAGTCGGCGATCCGCGGCTGCTGCTGCTTGACGAGCCGACCAACGGCCTGGACCCGGCGGGACGCGGTTCGATGCTTGATCTGATCAGCCGGATCGGATCCGAATTCGGCATCTCGATCCTGGTCGCCTCGCACCTGCTCGGCGAGGTCGAGCAGATCTGCGACCAGCTGGTGGCGATCGACGGCGGCAGGCTGCTGCGGGCCGACACGATCAGCTCCTTCACCCAGTCAAGTGAGGTCCTGCTGATCGAGGTGGAGGAGGGCTCGGATCTGCTGGTCGCCGAGCTGACCAGCCGCGGCCTGGCCCCGGTTCGGTACCAGCGCGCGCTGCTTGTCCAGCTCGCCGACGAGACCACCTTCGACACCGTCAGGGACGCGATCGCGGACCTTGGCCTGCCGCTCAACCGCCTGGAGCAGCGCAGGCACCGGCTGGAAGAGCTGTTCAGCGACAACGTGCCGCCCGCTTTCGAGACGACAGGAGCTGCCGATGTCCGCTGATGCCGCCCGCGCTGCCGGGCCGCCGGAGCTGGCCAATGGCGGCGTGATCCACGACATCGGGTACCGGTCCTACGAGGGTCAGCGCCTGGGGCGGGCTGAGATCGTCCGCACGCTGTGCTGGCACAGCCTGCGCACCTCGTTCGGCATTGGCCGCGGGGTCAAGGCGAAGATCGTGCCGGTGATCACGTTCGTCATCATCTGCCTGCCCGCCGTGATCGACGCCGTGATCGTTGCCTTGAACCCGGCGCACACGCGGCAGGTCAGCTATGACACCTACACACCGCAGCTGCGCATCCTGGTACTGCTCGTTTTTGTCGCCGTCCAGGCGCCCGAGCTGGTGTCCCGCGATCTGCGCAGCCACTGCCTGCCGCTGTACTTCGCCCGGCCGATCCGGCGGATTGACTATCCCGCGGCGAAGCTCGCCGGGTTCTTCCTGGCCGTGCTGGCCATGATCGAGATCCCGCTGCTGCTGCTCTACCTGGGGACGGTCACCCAGCTGCACGGGGGAAGCACGATCTGGCACGAGACCAAGGCGCTGATCCCCGGCCTGGCGCTCGGAGTCGCCTGGGCGCTGGTCCTGGCCGCGCTCGGACTGCTGTTCGCCTCGTTCAGTGGCCGCCGTGCGTATGCCACTGGCGCGGTCGGAATCTTCTTCCTGATGACACTGACATTGGCCACGCTGCTGACGAAGATCGGTCAGCAAGGGTTCGGCCCGCCGTCAGGCGCGCCTTCGGCGCTCGCCAGGTTCTCCGGCCTGATCAGCCCGTTCACCGACCTGGACGGCTTGCGGATGTGGCTCGGCGGCACGACGCCGGGCATCATCCCTGACCCTGGCAGCTTCGGTCCGCTATACGGCCTGATGTTCGTCGTCTTCGTGGCTGCCGGTATCGGCGGCCTGGTCCTGCGGTACCGAAGGGTGGGTGTGGCATGACCACCATCGAGCTGGACCACGTCTCGCGCTGGTATGGCAATGTCGTGGCGGTTAACGACGTCTCGATGACGGTGGGCCCCGGGGTGACCGGCCTGCTCGGCCCGAACGGCGCGGGAAAGTCGACGATCCTGCACATGATCGCCGGCTTCCTGGAGCCGTCCCGCGGCACGCTCGCCGTCGCCGGATCAGCCAGTTGGCGGAACCCGGACATCCTGCGGAAGCTCGGCCTGGTGCTGGATCGTGACACGGTCTATACGTTCCTCACCGGCGCCGCGTTCGTCACCGCCATCGCCAGACTGCATGAGCTGCCCGACCCGGAAGCGGCCGCCCGCCGGGCGATCGGCATCGTCGAGATGGCCGACGCCCAGGACCGCAGAATCTCGACCTACTCCAAGGGAATGCTGCAGCGGATCAAGGTGGCCGCCGCCCTGGTGCACGATCCCGAGATCATCGTGCTGGACGAGCCGTTCAACGGGATGGACCCGAGACAGCGGCTGCAGATGATGGACCTGCTGAACGCGATGGGCCAGCAGGGCCGGGTGATCTTGTTCAGCTCGCACATCCTGGAAGAGGTCGAGCGGCTGTCCGGCACCATCCAGGTCATCGTCGGCGGACGGCTGGCCGCCTCCGGGGACTTCCGGGCAATCCGGCGGCTGATGACCAGCCGCCCGCACGTGTTCCTGGTCCGCTCGTCCGATGACCGGCTGCTCGGCTCGGCCCTGATCGGCCGCCCGGCCGTCACCGGCGTGGAACTGACCGGGCGCGGGCTTCAGGTGCGCGCGTCCGACTACGGCACCTTTACCAGGGAGTTGGCGGGACTGACCAGGGCCGAGGGAATCAGGCTGCGCGAACTGCTGCCGGCCGATGAGTCGCTCGAAAGCGTCTTCGCCTATCTGATCGCGCCGTGATCAGCCATGATCCGTTGTGATCCGCTAGGGGCGAGTCTGATCAGCGCAGCGCGCGACGTGCGCGCGACGCGCGGCCAGGGAAGAGAGAGTCGAGTCTGATGACTGATGTCGTCAACACAGTGGTTATGCGGCTGACGGTCCGGGCCACCATGGGCCGCAAGCGCGCGCTCATCTTCGCGATCGCACCGGTGATAATGCTCGCCGTCACCGCCCTGCTGAAGCTCCAGGCCAAGAGCCCGGTGTGGCCGCCCGAGTTCCTCGGGATCTTCGGGTTCACCGTGGTGCTCCCGCTGACGGCGCTGATCATCGGCACCAGCGTGCTCGGCGCCGAGATCGACGACGGCAGCGTGATCAGCCTGCTGGGCACCCCGGTTCGCCGGCTGACCGTGGTGCTGAGCAAGTTCATCGCCGCGGTCGCCCTGACGATCGTGTTCGGCGCCATTCCCCTGTATCTGGCCGGTGCGATCGCCACCGGGCCGGGCAGCAAGCTCGCGGTCGGGCTGTTCGCCGGCGCGATCGCGGCCTGTTTTGTCTACAACGCTCTGTTCGTGATGCTCTCGACGGTGACGACCAGGGCGATCGCGGTCGGCCTGCTGTACCTGCTGGTCTGGGAGGGGCTGCTCGGCAATCTCGTCGGCGGGGTACGGCTGCTGTCGGTTGACCAGTACGCGCTGGGGATCTCCAACGCCGTCGCGAACAACCCGCAGCTGCACGCTCATCTCACGCTGAGCTCGGCGGTTGGCATGGCGGTCGTCGTCATGTGCGCGGCACTGGCCTTCGCCGCGCGGCGGCTGGCGTCGTTCTCGCTGAAGGGGGACGCCGTCTAGGCGGGCGTCTTCCGTGATCACGTGGCCTGGTCAGGGATCGCGACGGCGCGGGTGATCACGATCTGTCGGGCGGATGAGCGGCCCGGTCAGCGCGGCGTGTCCGGCCCGGGCACGAATCTAGGTCCATGGCCGGGGATGATCACCGAAGCCACGGCGAGGATCCTGGCCCGGCTCGCGGCCAGGACCGCAGGATCGGGGCAGAACGGGTCGTCCGCCGGACCGTCGGAGCCCCACCAGGCGTGGGTGCAGACGTAGACTCCGTCGGCGGTCGAAGCAACCGTGCTGATGTCCTGGATGGTATGACCCGGGGTGGCGATCAGCCGCACGGACGGGCTGAGCACGGCCCCGTCGGCCTGCGGCTGACCCACAGGTCACCGTCGTAGCTCGCCCAGTGGTCGTGCACGCGCGCCGCCGGGAACAGCGCCGCATTGACGGTGTGGTCGGGATGATGGTGGCTGAACACCACATCGGTGACCGCCTCTGGTGCGAACCCATGATTCGACAGCGCGCCAAGCAGGGCTGCCCGCGAGGACACCATGCCTGGGTCCACGACCACCACGGTGCGGCCGTCGACGATCAGCGTCACGGTGCTGCCGACGTGCTCGCCGTCTTCGTCTTCGCGAACGTAGCCATCATGCAGGATGTGCACGCTCGCTGACCCGGTCGCTGGGATCTCGGAGTCTGACATGAGGCGAGACATTACCGGGCCGACATAACCGGCCCGATGGCCGGTGCCGCAGTACTTGGAGCGCATGATCGTGGAGAGAATTCGGCAAATAGCGCAGAAAACTCTCCGCGGTACCTGATCACTGCTTGGCGGCTGCCTTCATTTGCTTCTTGTGCGACCGGACCGCGGCGAGCGAGCTCTCGTCGGTGATATCGGCGACCGAGTAGTGCGAGCCTGGCTCGCCAAACCGGCCCGCCGCCTCGCGCCAGCCGTCTGGCTGGACGCCGAGCTGCTTACCGAGCAGCGCGATCGTGATCTGCGCCTTGTAGTTGCCGAAGCCGGGTAGCTCGGAGAGGCGCCGCCGGAGTTCCGCGCCGCTGGTGACGCCGCTCCAGACCGCGCTGGCGTCACCGTCGTAACGGTCACTGACCACCCGGGCGAGCTCCTGCGCCCTGGCGGCCATCGCCCGAGGGAACCGGTGCAGCGCTGGCCGGTCGGCGAAGATGTCGGCCAGCACGTCCGGATCGAAGTCGGCAAGCTCCTGCGCGGTGGGCTCATGCCCGAGCCGCAGCGCCAGCTGATACGGCGAGCTGAACGCCTTCTCCAGCGGCACCTGCTGGTCAAGCATCATGGCGAGCAGCAAGGCCAGCGCGTTACTGGACAGCAGCTCGTTGGCTGCTGCCTCGATCGGCAGTGACAGCGTCATGTCGTCCTCCTGGGAGTCGCGTTCCATCATCTCGCACCGGATCTGGTCAGAGCTCTCCGGTGGAGAGCTACCGTAGGGATGACGGATGTGGTCTAGTGGGTTAGTCAGGCAGAGCGGGATGAAGCGATCCCGATCGGAAGTGGAGTCCGGTTATGTCGCGTAAGTGGCAGCTGGCAGTCGCCGGGTTCGTGGTCGCGATCGTGCTGTGGATCGTGGGGATTCCGTGGTACGTGCCCGTCCTGTTGATCCTTGCCGCGCTCGCCGTTCCGATCATCGGCTACCGGTCGCTGGATTCCAACCAGCGGGCCAGGATCCGCCGGATGCGGAACCGCAAGCAGATCGGCCGCTGACCGCGCCTCAGCCGAGCTGACCCGGGTAGAGCAAGGACAGCTCGCGCGGGTATCCGGCGATCAGGCGCAGCTCGTCGTCGGTCAGCGGCTTGCCCGTCGCCGCGGCGCCGAGCTGGACGAGCTGGAAGATCAGCTCCTCATCGGCACTCGCGTCGATGCCCAGTCCGCCCATGACGTGCCGGAAGCCTGCCATTCCGCCATATTCACCAGTCAGCACGACCCGGCCGGACTGCGCATGCCAGTCCTGCGGGAATGGTCCCAGTGCGTCATCGTGGTAAAGCTCGTAATTGCTCCGGTCCTTGAGCGCGCCATCGGCGTGAATGCCGGACTCGTGGGCGAACGCGTTGCGGCCGGTTCCCGGCTGGTTCTGCGGCAGCGGCTGGCCGAACGCGTAGCTGGCCCAGAGCGCGAATCGGCGCGCCCAGGACAGGTCGATCGGGTCGCCGATGTCAGCGATCTCTGCCACGCCGAAGCCGTGTCGGAAGGCAAGAATGCAGGAGAGCAGGTCGGCGTTGCCTGAGCGCTCACCGATGCCGTTGACGCAGGTGTTGACCCACGCATCCTGGCCGGCATTCACGCCGATGGTCTGCGCGCCGCCGTCCTTGGCCGCGGTCACGGCAGCCGTCATTTCTTTGATGATCGCGGAGCGGTCCAGCCTGCCGCGGAACTTGTGGGCGATCATCTTGGTCGGACGTCGAGATGGACAGGTTGTAGTGGCTCAGCCCGAGCGGGATCGCGCGTTCCACGTCGGTCGTGACGGCGCGGCACCACCCGGACAGTCGCAGCGTCCCGAAGGCACCAGCCTGGGCCAGGGCAACACTGGCTCGGACGTAGGGCACCTCGTGAAACAGGAACGGGAAGCCGATCTCGGACTGGGCCACGCCGGGCTTGGCCAGGTAGAAGTTGACCATCGTCTTGCCGAACTTGGACAGGCCGGTGCGGGCGGTCTGCGCGCCATCGCGGTTCGTGGCGCCGAGGTAATGCTGGCATCGGCCGGCCAGCCGACCGCCGCGGCGCGGGTCGTGGGGGACCTGCTCCGGCGGGGCGAGAGGATCCCCGGCTTCGGTCACTTCATCTACAAGACCGGCGACCCGCGAGCCGTTTCGCTTATCGACATGCTGAGGAAGGCCGCGCCGGGGTCGGAGCGGCTTGCCGTGATCGAAGCCGTGCTCGCGGAAGCGCGCAAGCTCGCGCTGCCCGAACCCAACATCGACTTCGCACTCGCCGCGCTCGCCGCGGTGACCGGAATGATAGGCGGTGCTGGCGAGGCGATATTCGCGGTGGCCCGCGCGGCGGGGTGGCTGGCGCACGCGCTGGAGGAGTACGCCCGTAATACGCCGATCCGCCCGCGCGGGATCTACACTGGACCGGCTGCGGCGAGTTCCTGAAGCCGGCCTGTGAGCGCGCCCAAGCGGCCCGATCCAGGCGGGTGGGCAGCGGACTGGCGGGGGTATGTCTGCTGTCGGGCGGTGCTGAGGGAAGGGACGTCCCGCGATGATCGAGATTGCTGCCATCGACACTCCATCACTCGGCGACCGGGGTTATCTCGTCACGGACGGCGAGGTGGCGCTGGTGATTGACGCCCAGCGGGACTTCGACCGCGTGCTAGCGCTCGCCGCCGAGCGGGGCGTCCGGATCACGCACGTCGTCGAGACGCATATCCACAATGACTACGTGACCGGCGGCCTGGCGCTGGCAGCCGCGACCGGCGCCGCCTACCACGTGAACGCTGCCGACCCGGTCTCTTTCGACCGGGTCCCGGTGTCCGATGGTGATCAGATCGACGTTGGCGAGATGCTGGTGCGAGTGATCGCGACACCCGGTCATACCTACAACCACCTGTCCTATGCGATCTCGGCGGCCGGGCACTGCATCGCGGTGTTCACCGGCGGCTCGCTGCTTAACGGATCCACCGGGCGGACCGATCTCCTCGGCGCTGAGCACAAGGTTGAACTTGCCAAGGCGCAGCATCGCTCGGCGCGACTGCTGGCGGCTGAGCTGCCAGGGACGACCGCGGTCTGCCCGACGCACGGTTTCGGCAGCTTCTGCTCGGCCACGCCGACGGTCAGCACCGCGTCGACGATCGCGGTCGAGATGACGACCAATCCGGTGCTCACCATGGACGAGGCCGAGTTTGTCGAGACGATGCTGGCCGGGCTCGATGCCTATCCCGCGTATTACGCCCAGATGGGACCGGCCAACGCGGCGGGCCCGCTCGCGCCCGATCTGACGCTGCCTCGCCGAGCCGAAAGTGGCGAGCTGCGCCGCCGGATCAATGCCGGGGAGTGGGTTGTCGACCTGCGTACCAGGACCGCGTTCGCGGCCGGGCACCTGCGCGGGGCGCGGCAGTTCGAGCTCGGCGACTCCATGGTGACGTACCTGGGCTGGCTGATCCCGTGGGGCACACCGCTGACACTGATCGGAGCGACCGAAGCGGACGTGGCCGCGGCACAGCGAGATCTGGTCCGGATCGGCATCGACCGGGTCGAAGCATCGGCCACCGGCGGGCCGCCGGACTGGGCGGCTGGCGAGCCGCTGGCCAGCTACCAGGTGACGGATTTCGCCGGGTACGCCCAGGTCCGCGAGCACCGGCAGGTAATTCTGCTTGACGTCCGCCGGGACTCTGAGTGGAGGGCCGCCAGGATCGACGGTGCCGTGCATATTCCGCTGCATGAACTACCCAGCCGGATCGCCGAGGTCCCTGTCGGTGAGGTCTGGGTGCACTGCCAGGCTGGCTACCGTGCGTCGGTCGCTGCCTCGCTGCTGGATGCGGCAGGCCGGAGTGTGGTGCTGATCGATGATGACTTCAGCCATGCCCAGCAGACCGGGCTGGCCAGCGCTGGCGCCGTCCCTGCCTTCCTGTAGCGCAGGCCGTATCGCACGGGCGACCCCGGAGCCGGCGGGAATCTCCGCGGCCGGACCGGCATTGCATTATCAGGACCGCAACCTCAGGAGAGCTGACATGCCCGTACGCCGCCTGAACCACGCCGTGCTCTATGTCCGTGATCTCAGCGAGACCGTCGACTTCTACCGTGCCGCTCTTGGCTTTGAGGTGCGAACCGAGATACCAGGCAGGGCCGCGTTCCTGCGGGCGCCTGACTCGGCCAACGATCACGACCTTGGCCTGTTCGCGGTGCCAGAAGGGACGGCCCCGGCAGGGCCATATCTCGGCCTGTACCACCTGGCATGGGAGGTGGGGACGCTGGCCGAGCTCGCGGAGATCCGGTCCAGGCTGACCGCGCTTGGCGCCCTGGTCGGCGCGAGCGACCACCGGGTATCCAAATCGCTGTACGCCAAGGACCCGAGCGGCATTGAGTTCGAGGTCATGTGGCGGGTCCCGGCGGATAACTGGGACCAGGAGATGGCTACCGGAGCGATGATCGGTCCGCTCGACCTGGAAGGCGAGATCGCCCGGTGGGGGGACCAGGTGACCGGTGCGGCGGCAGGTTCGGTGACCTGACTCGCCGGGTGCCCCGCCGCGATAACTCACCCCGGGGCCAGGGGGTCGGGGTCGGGGTCGGGCTAGAGGTGAGGGCCGGGTCAGGGTCGGGGCCGGCCGTCCGTGGCCGTTTGAAGGCCAGTCGCACTTCGCTGCTCCCGGCCGCGCGTTTACCAGGTCGTGACACTGGTTTATTAAGTCGTGACACTGCGTGAAAACTGCCGCCACTCTGCCGGTAATCCGCATGGACTGTCACTAATACGCAATGCCACGCTGACCCAATGTCGACCAGGCAATCGCGCGGCGCATTGTCGCCCCGCCTTAATCGTCAGGAGGGATCAGTTTGAAGAACTCACGATGGCATCTGCACCGGCGGCTCGCTACCTGGTTTGCGGCTGCCGTCCTGGTCAGCCTTACCACCGCGGCAGTCACGGTGATCCCAGCCAGTGCCGTCCCTTCAGCGCAGCCAACCCACGTGTCGGTGCATATCGGCTCCGCGGTCGGCAAGGGAGCGATCGGATGCGGTGACCCGATCTTCGGGCCGTTCTACTCCTCGGGCAAGATCGAGGTTAAGGCGTCAACCAACTGTTCAGCGACCGTGGCGAGCATCTTCATAGCCGTTACCCTCAGCCGGAACGGGCGCGCTGTCGCGAACAAGGACTGCTCCAACTATGGAAAGAAGTCTCTGAGCTGCACCGTCTCTTACACCTGCCCAAAGAGAAGTGACTACTACTACCAGGGAGCCAGCACTACCGCGGTCATTCTTCCACCCGGCTACAACCCGCCAACCTTGTCCGGCGCCAATGTGACGCCCGGAACCTACGATCAGTGCTGAGCACGACCTGACCTGCCGGTCCCGCCTGAGTGCGCACCTGTGGCCACTAATTTCGGCGGGACCGGCACACATTCCGAGCCGGCTGGTTGAATAGGCGACATGTCGCAGTCGGCGAGCCATCGCATGCAGAGTTCGTTCCTAGCGCAGCCGCTGGTCCCTGCTACTTGGCCCGATCTTGAGCAGCTATTCGGCCTGCCCGGCGGATCGGTCGTGCGCTGCTGCTGGTGCATGTATTTCCGCCGGAGCGGCGGGGTCAGCGCTGCGACCGCCGGCCCGAACAAGCAGGCCATGTGCGACCTGGTCAACAGCGGAGTCGTTCCCGGCCTCGTCGGATATCTCGACGGCAATCCGGCGGGCTGGATGAGCTTCGGCCCGCGCGAGGACTACATGAAGCTCCGGCGTTCTCGGATCATGAAGCCGGTTGACGACACTGCGGTCTGGGCGGTGGTCTGCAGTTACGTCGCCAAGCAGTACCGGGGCCAGGGCGTGCAGCGCAAGCTGCTCGCGGCCGTTATCGACTACGCGCGAGATAACGGCGTCAAGATGCTGGAGGCTTACCCGGTCGATATCGCCGAGCGCACGCACGATGACAACATGTTCTTCGGTTCACGCAGCCTTTATGAACGGGCCGGCTTCCGAGAGGTCGCACGCCGCTCCCCGACCCGGATTGTCATGCGCCGGCCACTGCGTCCCCGCCGCGCCTCAGACAACGAGCCTGCCCTGGGCCGAGCCACGCACCTCGATCATGATCATCACGATCGAGGCGATCATGGCGAAGCGGGTTTGCCTGGTGGCCTCGTGGTGGCCTCGACGGTGCCTTTGTAAGCCATTCCCTTGATGTGCACCACAGGCGCATCGAGCGGTGGCTGATAGTCCCACCCCTGGATGGCCTGGTCGTCCGCGGTGACGCCGAGTCCGCCCAGCTCGACGCGGATACCGGGCGGCAGCAAGATATCGATCCGCGACTTATACGCGACCGCGACGACCGTCGTCACCGGTGCGGTGAACTCGGCTGCCCGCAGGTCGAGCCAGCCGCTTCCCTTGTAGACCACCGATGTGAAGCGCTTGGGCACGCGCCAGCGGCCACCGCGCCGGATCGAGCTCTTCATGGCGATCGCGAACCGCCCTGGCTTCCGGCCGGCCACAGCCGGGGCGGCCTTGGGCGTCGCCTCCGCGCGGATGTGCTGAAAAGACGGGCGAGATCAGGCTCGGGTCAGCTCGGTATACAAAGCTGCGGTCTGCGCGGCGATGCTGGCCCAGCTGAAGTCGGCAATCACCCGCTGTCGCCCGAGCTGCCCCATGGCCGCGGCCCGCGCCGGGTCGCTGACCAGTGAGCTGATCGCTTCGGCGAGGAGGACCGGGTCATTGGGCGGCACCAGCAGCCCGGTCTGAGCATCCAGCACGACCTCGGGGATCCCGCCGACATTGGTCGCCACGACGGCGACACCGCAGGCCATCGCCTCCAGGTTGACGATCCCGAGCGGCTCGTAAAGGGATGGGCAGGCGAAGACGGTCGCGTGGCTGAGGATCTGGATCACCTCCGTCCTGCGCAGCATCCCTTCCAGCCAGATCACGCCCGACCGGATCTGGGCAAGGTGCTCAACCAGGCCGCTCACCTCGGTGCCAAGCTCCGGTGTGTCCGCCTGCCCGGCGCAAAGCACCAGCTGCACGGCTGGGTCGAGATGCTCAGCCGCGCGCAGCAGCACCGGCAGGCCCTTCTGCCTGGTGATCCGACCGATATAGACGACGGTTAGCCTGCGCGGGTCGATGCCGTAACGCTCCAGCACATCGGTACCGCGGTCGGGGGCGTACTCCCCGGTGTCGATGCCGTTCCTGATGACATGCACCCGGTCGGCCGGCACGCTTGGATAGGTAGCCAGCACATCGGATCGCATACCTGAGGAGACGGCGATGACGGCGGCCGCTGATTCCACTGCCACCCGCTCGCACCAGGACGACAGCACGTAACCGCCGCCGAGCTGCTCCGCTTTCCACGGGCGCAGTGGCTCAAGCGAGTGCATGGTCATGACGTGCGGAATGCCGTACAGCATGGCGGCGAGATGGCCGGCCAGATTCGCATACCAGGTATGCGAGTGAACCACGTCGGCCGAGCCCACTCCGGCCGTCATCGACAGGTCAGCGGATATGGTCTGCAGCGCTCCGTTAGCGTCGCAGAGCAGATCCCACGGGCGGTGCGCGATCGCACCTGGCCGGTCTTCGCCCTGGCAGTGCACAGCCAGGTCCACCAGCTGGCGAAGCTCGCGGACCAGGTACTCCACGTGAACACCGGCGCCGCCGTAGATATCTGGCGGGTACTCCCTGGTCAGCATCGCGACGCTGAGCCTGCGGTAGGGCTGGCTGGTCACGGGATGACTTCCTGGCCCTTGCCGACAACGGTGATGCCGCCAGCCGAGACAACGAACCCGCGGGCCCGGTCGTGTTCCTTGTCTACTCCCACGACGACGCCGTCGGGAACCACGACGTTCTTGTCCAGAATCGCGTTCTGGACCATGGCGTAGCGGCCGATCCTGGTGTTGTGCATGACGATTGCTCGCTCTACCCGTGACCAGCTGTTGACCCGGACGCCCGGCGACAGCACCGAGTCGAGGACCAGGCCGCCCGACACGATCACCCCGTTGCTGACCACGCTGTTGATCGCGCGCCCGATGCGGTCGCCGTTGTTATGGACGAACTTGGCCGGCGGCTCCGACGGCACGTAGGTCAGGATCGGCCACTGGTCGTTGTACAGGTTGAAGACCGGGTGGACAGCGCACAGATCCATATGCGCTTCGAAGTAGGAATCGAGCGTCCCGACATCGCGCCAGTATCCGGCGTCACGCGGATCGGTGCCAGGCACCTCGTTCTCCAGGAAGTTGTACGCCTGCGCGCGGCCCTCCCTGACCAGCATCGGGAGGATGTCGCCGCCCATGTCGTGGCGACTGCTGTCATCAGCCGCATCCTGGCGGAGTGCATCAACGAGTACATCGGTGCTGAACACGTAGTTCCCCATGGATACATAGGACAGTTCCGGGTGCCCAGGCAGAGCGGGCGGGTCAGCCGGCTTCTCCAGGAATGCCTCGACCGACCGCCCGTCGGCACCGGTCTGGATCACGCCGAAGCCGGTCGCCTCCCGCCTGGCTAGCGGGATGGCGGCTACCGTAACGCCAGCGCCAGTGGCCAGATGCTGATACGCCATCTGCATCATGTCCATCCGGTACACGTGGTCCGCGCCGAAGACAGCCACTAGATCCGGCTTGTCGTCGAAGACCAGGTTGAGCGACTGATAGATGGCGTCCGCTGACCCGGTGTACCAGTGCGGTCCGAGTCGCTGCTGGGCGGGCACTGGGGTTACGTAGTTCCCGAGCAGGTTGCTCAGCCGCCAGGTGGTGGTGATATGCCGGTCCAGGCTGTGGCTCTTGTACTGGGTCAGTACGGCGATTCGCCGGCCGCCGGCGTTCACCAGGTTCGACAGTGCGAAGTCGATCAGCCGGTAAAAACCGCCGAACGGAACCGCTGGCTTCGCCCGGTCTGCCGTGAGCGGCGCCAGGCGCTTGCCGGCCCCGCCAGCCAGCACGATGCCGAGCACTCGCGGTTCTGCCATCCCACGCCTCCTCCGCCTGCGGCCGTCCGGAAGCTGGGTAATCCGCGGTGCGTTCCGGTTGCGCGACGCGTTTCGGTGCACGGACGCTGCCGGTGCGCGGCCGAGCGACGTTCCGGTCGATACTGCTTCCCAGTGTGATCCTTTTGCCGGGGAAGTAACCCGGAAGGTAGAGATGTCCCTTGGACTGGATTAGGTCAGGCGGGCCGGGTCACCCGGATCTTGGACTGCGCGTGACCGGTGCTGTCCCAGTCCGCCATGAACGTCGCCTCGAGACCGTGCTTGGCGGCGAGCGAGATCAGGGTCTCGGTCCGGTAGTAGAAGTCCTCACGCAGGACGTGGTGCTCAGCCCCCTCGGTCCGGTCGAACGTGAAGTCGAAGAAACCCCCCGGCGTCATCACCCTGCCCACGTGACCGAGACACTCATCGATTACCTCGATCGGAGAGTGCGAGAACACGCTGTGGGCGTGCACGAAGTCAAACATCTCGTCAGGCAGGTAATGCAGCCGCAGATCCTTGACGAGGGTCAGGTGCGGCAGTTTCGATCGCAGGTCATAGGTCGCGACAGTGTCCTGAGCCGCGATCAGGATGTCCGGTGAGATGTCGACGCCGTAGTAGTTCCCTGCGTCGAGATAGTCGATGAAGAGCCGTCCGGCGCGGAGGTTGCCGCAGCCGATCTCCAGCATCCGCATGTCGGGTTTGACGCCGTGGCTGACCGCGTAGTCGAACTGCAATTGCCCGATCTCCAGCCAGGACTCGTGGGTCTGGCTTCCGACGGCGGCTTCCCGGCTGCGGGACGCATCCGAGCGCATCACGGCGCGGTAGTAGCTGACGTGGTCCGGCGTGTTCAGGCGAAGCCAGGCGTCACGGCCGCGGCGCCGGGCGTAACCTGCGATCCGGCCCGGGTGCCGAATCGCGTAGAAGATCTTGAAGGAAATGCGCGAGCGATCCTTGGAATGCACGGGCTTAGCCTAGGGCTTTGCGCAGTCGGTGTTCAGTCGGCCGGCCCGGCAATCTGATGTGCAGCCCGACGGCTGGCCAGGCGGACGGCAAGCACCCGGGCCGCGGCCACCCCGGCGCCGAGGATCAGTGCCCACACCACCGCCTCGCCCAGTGCCACCTGCGGATCCTCGGCCTTGTCTGGCGGCTGCCGTCCGGTGGCCTTGGTCCACGCGAAGATGATGGCCTTGCGCGCGCAGTAGGCAGCGGCCGCGCCGGCCAGCGCATTGATGGCCTTGCCGCTGATGTCACCACCCTTACCAGGCATTCGTGTCCCTTCCAGTGCTTGGTGCGTCCGCCGGTTCTCCGGTGGCCGGCTGCGCGGCGTGATCACCGGCCACATCATCGCACGGAGCGCTCTGGCCGGAACGCGGCCGGGCTCCTTCGATGGCGGCAGCCAGCCGGGCGGGCGATCTGGTGGCGATCAGCCAGTACGGCCGGTCGGCCGGCCGCCCGACCACCTCGATGTAGACCGCCTCGGGCAGATAGGGCCGGATCAGAAGGTACGCCGCGGCGTTCGCTCGCGGGCCGCGCAGCGCCCTGGTCTGGACCGCATCAAGCGCGGCGATCTGACCCACCTGCCCGAGCGGCAGACGTTGCGACCCGACGCGTAGCTCGTTGTCGGTTACCTCGATCGTTACCGCGCCCCAGATCAGCAAAATCGCAGCGCTGCCACCGCCAAGAAGGACATAGACCACGACAGCCGCGATGATGCTCAGCCCGGCCCACAGGATGGTCCCGAGTAGCAGCACCAGAAACGCGGTGAGCTGCCACCACGAGGCCGGCACGCCGAGTCGTTCACGGTAGACGCGCATTCGTCCACCGTAGTTGGTTACATGGAGGCATGAACTCCGGCGGTGGTTCAGAACCGAGTGCGGCGCGCGGTCTGGCGAGTCGGCTGCGTGCCGTCGCCTCGGACGGGCGCAAGCGATCCCGCGCGGCGATTCACGGCCGGCTGACCCGCCGGGCTGCCCCGGAGTGGGAAGCCGACCTGACATCGCAGGACAATGCCGATGATCGGCCGGATCGGTGGAGTCCCACCGAGGCGGAGGAGCGGGTCCCGGACGGACCGGAATCGGGCGACGCCAGCCCGGCGGGCACGGCGAAGGCAGGCATGGCCAAGGCGGGTGCGGCGTCGGCCGGCCGGACGGCAGAGACGGCGACAGCAGGCAACGAGTGGGAGGCGGTGCGAGAAGGCGCTGGGCCGCAGGGTGCGCAGGTGCCCAGTCTGCTGCAGCATGCGGCGGCCTGGTCCTGGCGGCTGCTGCTGGTGGCTGCCGTCACGTACCTGGCATTCAAGGCGGCTGTGGCACTGCGGCTGCTTGTCCTGCCCTTCATCGCGGCGATGCTGCTCACCGCGCTGCTGCAGCCGCTGACGGGACGACTGCGGCGGGCCGGGATGCCAGGCCTGGCGGCGACCTGGTGCACGCTGCTCGCGGCGATCGTGGTGCTCGCCGGAATCGGGGTGCTGATCGCCAACCGGGTGCAGGCCGACTATCCCCGGCTGGCGGCCGAGGTCCAGCGCACCGCGCACAGGGTGCAGATCTATCTGGCTGGGCCGCCGTTCCGGCTGAAAGGAATCCGGCTGGAGCGGCTGTCAAGCAAGCTGCTGAACTATCTCGCCCAGCACAAGTCCCTGGTAGCGGGTACGGTCCTGACCGGCGGCCGGATCGCCCTCGAGACGCTGACCGGCCTGATCCTGACCATCTTCATCACGTTCTTCCTGCTGAAGGACGGCAGCCGGATCTGGGTCTGGCTGATCAGCGGACTGCGCCCGTCGGCCCGCGGGCGGGTGAACCGGGCGGGTCATGCCGCGTGGCATGTCCTGGTCAGCTACGTCAGAGGTACCACGGTGGTGGCCGCGATCCATGCCCTCGCCATCGGCCTGGTGCTGTGGATTCTTGGCGTCCCGCTGCTGGTGCCGCTGGTGATCCTGATCTTCCTGGCCGCGTACGTGCCGCTGATCGGGATTCTCGTCGTCGGTGCCCTGGCCATCATGGTGACGCTGGCGACCAGAGGCTGGATCGCCGCGGTGGTCTTGCTCGCCGTGCTCCTGGCCGAGAACCAGCTTGACAGCCATCTGCTGCAGCCTCAGGTCGTGGGCCGCGCGGTCCGGCTGCATCCGCTGGGGATCATCGTCGTGCTGGCAGTGGGCGGGATCGTGGCCGGCATCCCAGGTGCGATCGTCGCGGTGCCGACCACGGCGGTGATCACGTACGCCTGGCCATTTCTGCGGAACGACCCCAGGCCCGACCGGCCGGCCGTGGCTGGAGCGCTGCCCAGATCCGGACCGTCTGAGCATGGAGGCTATCCAGGTGACCGACCAGGCTGAGCGGGTCGAGGTACTGATCAAGCGCCTCGATCCCGGGCTGCCCGTACCGGAGCGGGCGCACCCAGGTGACGCCGGAGTGGACCTCTACGCCGCGGCCGACGTCGAGCTTGAGCCGGGCGGGCGGGCGCTGGTACCCACCGGGATCGCCATCGCCCTGCCGGACGGTTACGCCGGGTTCGTGCATCCTCGATCGGGGCTGGCAGCACAGTACGGCGTGACCCTCGTGAATGCACCGGGCACGATCGACGCGGGGTACCGTGGGGAGATCAGGGTGACCATGCTGAATACTGACCGGGCCAACGCAGTTCGCTTCCGGCGCGGGGACCGGATCGCGCAACTAGTGATCCAGCGCGTCGAGCGGGTGGTTCTGTGCGAGGTGACTACGCTGCCCGGGTCAGCCAGGGGGACTGGCGGCTTCGGGTCGACGGGCGGTCACGCCGACGGCGTCGCGGGAGCTAAGCCGCCGGACTCCGGCAGGTAGTCCAGTGAAGTTAGGAGCACGCGCGTGTTGCGACGGCGCCGCCGCGAAGGCGGGGATCTGCCAGGGCCGGAGGACGGCTCGGCCAGGAGCGGGCCGGGCGTCGCGGACGGGCCGAAGATCGCGGAGGACCGCGACGAGCCCGATCCCGGCGTCGGTGCTGAGTCGGGCCGCGGGAACCTGACCGGCGACGAGCCGGGCGAAGGGCTCGACATCGGCGGCAGGCAGCCTGCCGGACCCTGGGATATCGCGGCTGATCATCCAGCCGGAGACCGGATTGACTTCGGCAGCCTGCTGATCCCGATCCGCGATGGGTTCGACGTCCAGATCAACATCGCCCAGGAACAATGGGTCGCCGTCGTGCATGGTGAGAGCGGCATGCAGCTGCAGGCCTTCGCCGCGCCTCGAAGCGGCGGCTTGTGGGACGAGGTCAGGCACGAGATCGCCGCGAACATCGCCGAGTCGGGCGGCAGCTGCCAGGAGGAATACGGGGCGTTCGGCGCCGAGCTGCACGCTCAGGTGCCGATGGGTGACGAGGACCAGCCTGGTCAGGAACTGCAGCCGGTCAGGTTCCTCGGATATGACGGGCCGCGCTGGTTCCTCCGCGGGGTGATCAGCGGCCAGGCTGCTCGGGACAGTGGTCAGGCCGCGCCCTTTGAGGAACTCTTCGCCGACATCGTGGTCGTTCGCGGTGACTACCCTGCCCCGCCAAGGGAGCTGCTGGAGATCCGGCTGCCCGAGGAGGCAAGCCCGGTGGTTGATTCTCTGGTCGCTGAGCACTTCGCTGAGGAGATGGGCTGGGAGCTGCCGAATCCGTTCGAGCGTGGTCCCGAGATCACCGAGACCCGGTAGCGAGCAGCTGGCCTAGCTCGCCTTCAACGTCCTCGCTGGTAACGAACAGCAGCTCGTCGCCGGCCTCAAGCGGATCCTCGCTGTTCGGCACGATCACCCGGCCATCCCGCAGAATCGCGACCAGCGCGGTGTCGGCAGGCCACTCGATCGCGCCGATCAGCTGACCGGCCAGCGGAGCGTCGTCAGGCATGGTCAGCTCGACCAGGCTGGCAGCGCTCTGTCGGAAGGTCATCAGGCGGACCAGGTCCCCGACGCTGACCGCCTCCTCGACCAGGGCCGAGAGCAGCCGTGGCGTGGACACCGCGACATCCACTCCCCAGGACTCGTTGAACAGCCACTCGTTATTCGGGTGGTTGATCCGCGCCACCACCCTCGGGACCCCGAATTCGGTCTTGGCCAGCAGGGAAACCACCAGGTTCACCTTGTCGTCACCGGTGGCCGCGATTACCACGTTGCAGCGTTCCAGCGAGGCGTCGTCGAGCGAGCTGATCTCGCACGCGTCGGCGAGCAGCCACTCCGCCCTCGGCACGCTGTAGACCTTGATGGCCTTGGAGCTCTTGTCTATCAGCAGCACCTCGTGGCCGTTCTCAAGCAGTTCTTTGGCGATCGACCTGCCCACGGCACCCGCGCCAGCGATGGCGACTCGCATTAGTGGCTCCCCTTTCCTGGCGCGGCCGGCCTGGTGAACACCGACGAGATCTGCTTGAGGTCGTCCTCCCTGGCGATCACATGCAGCACGTCGCCTTGCTGGATCACGGTGCCAGGCCCGGGCAGCAGGGCCTCGCCCAGCCGGGAGATAAACGCGATCCTCGCCTCCGCCGCCGCTTCCAGGGCACTGACCTTCTCGCCCAGCCAGTCATCGCAGCAGCTCAGCTCGGCGAGTACCACCGACCCGGTCGGGTCGCGCCAGAGCGTGGCCGCGCCCTCGGGCAGCAGCCTGCGCAGCATCTGATCGGCCGTCCATCGCACGGTGGCGACGGTCGGGATGCCGAGTCGCTGGTAGACCTCGGCGCGGCGCGGGTCGTAGATTCGCGCGGCCACCTGCTGCACGCCGAAAGACTCTCGCGCGACCCGCGCCGCGATCACGTTCGAGTTGTCGCCGCTGCTGACCGCGGCGAAGGCGCCCGCCTTTTCGATGCCGGCCTCGATCAGCACGTCACGGTCGAAGCCGATGCCGGTGACCTTGCTGCCCTTGAAGCCAGGCCGCAGTTTGCGGAAAGCCTCGATGTCCTGGTCGATGACGGCCACCGAGTGGCCCTGATCCTCCAGGATGTGGGCGAGCGTGGAGCCGACTCGCCCGCAGCCCATGATCACGATGTGCACGATCATCCTTCCAGCCGAGCGCTGCGTGTTTAACCTATTCCCTCTTCCCCGGCAGTGCTAGCGCACCAACTGCCACCCCCTGCTGCATGATCCCGATGCCGCACCGGCAGCATGGACGGCGTGACAGGATCGGCGTCCGCGACGCTCACGGTGGGAGATGTCCTCGACCTGACCGTCGGGGAGGCCGTACACGGCGGCTGGTGCGTGGCCAGGCCGGACCAGATGGGCAGCGCGGACCAGCGGGCCGGAATGGTGGTCTTCGTCAGGCACGCGCTGCCGGGGGAGCGGGTCCGGGCAGTCATCACCCAGACCACGGCCAGGTTCGCCCGCGCCGACGCGTCCGAGATCATCATGCAGGCACCGGAACGGGTGAGCCCGCCGTGCCCGTACGCCAGGCCAGGTGGCTGCGGCGGCTGCGACTGGCAGCACGCCAGCCTGCCGGCGCAGCGCGAGATCAAGGCGCTCGTCATCGGCCAGCAGCTACGGCGGATCGCCGGGATCGAGCATCAGGTGACGGTCGAGCCGCTGCCCGGGGATTCCGGCGGACTCGGCTGGCGCACCAGGGTGCGATTCGCCGTCGGCCGGGACGGCCTGGCCGGCCTGTACAAGCACCGGTCGCACGAGATCGTCAGGGTGGGTGATTGCCTGATCGCGCATCCGCTGGTCACCGGCGCTGGCGTTACGCGGCAGCGCTGGCCGGGAGCAAGGTCGGCTGAGGTGGCGGTCGCCCCTGGCACGGGTGAGCGGGCGGTGCTGGTGCACGGCGGCGGCAGGCGGGGAACGAATCCGCCCTTCCTGATCCAGCGGGCGGCCGGTCGTGACTGGCGGGTGGCGGCAGCCGGGTTCTGGCAGGTGCACCCGGGTGCGGCAGACGTACTCACCGAGGCAGTCCTGGCGGCACTGCGACCAGAGCCCGGCGAGACGGCCCTGGATTTGTTCTGCGGTGCCGGACTGTTCGCCGGGATTCTTGCTGACGCGGTCGGGCCGGATGGTGCCGTGATCGGCGTGGAGCAGGACCCGGCGGCCGTTCGCGATGCCAGGCATAACCTGCGGTCGACTCCGTGGGCGCGGATACGCCGCGGCGACGTGGCCGAGGTGCTGGACCGGATCGGCCTTAGTGGTGCCTCGATCGCCGTTCTCGATCCGCCGAGGACCGGGCTGGACCGGTCGCTGATCGAGGTGCTGACCGCCGGAACCTCCGCCGGGCAGCCCGCCAGCCCTGGCGCACGTGCGGCTGGGTTGCGCCGGATCGCCTATGTATCGTGCGATCCGGCGACCCTGGCTCGCGACCTTGCCGCATTCGGCCGGCGTGGCTGGCGGCTAGCTGGGCTGAGGGCATTCGACGCCTTTCCGATGACGCATCACGTGGAGTGCCTGGCAACGCTGGTGCCAGAGGCCGGCTGAGCTGCCGGATGCCGGCTTAGCGGTGCCGGAGGCGGGCTGAGCGGTGCCGGACGTCGGCCGACCGTGCCGGACGCTGGCCGAGCGGTGCCGGATGCCGGCTTAGCGGTGCCGGATGGCGTGCGGCAGGATGCGGTTATGCAACTGCGGATCTTCACCGAACCCCAGCAGGGGGCCGATTACCAGACCTTGCTGCGCGTCGCCAGGGCCGCCGAGGACCTTGGGTTCGACGCGTTCTTCCGCTCCGACCACTACCTGAAGATGGGTTCGGTCAGCGGTCTCCCCGGTCCGACCGATGCCTGGATCACATTGGCCGGCCTGGCCACCCAGACCGAGCGGATCCGGCTGGGCACGCTGATGACCCCGGTCACCTTCCGTTATCCAGGTCCGCTTGCGATCAGCGTCGCGCAGGTTGACCAGATGAGCGGCGGCCGGGTCGAGCTCGGGATCGGCACCGGCTGGTTCGACGCCGAGCACGCCGCCTATGGGATTCCCTTTCCAGATCTTGGCCAGCGCTTCGAGATGCTGGAGGAGCAGCTCGCTATCATCACCGGGCTCTGGCTGGCACCGGACACCGAGCCGTTCTCGTTCAGTGGGAAGCACTACACAGTGACCGGCTCGCCTGCGCTGCCCAAGCCTGCGCAGCGACCGCGTCCGCCGGTCCTGATCGGCGGGGGCGGGCAGAAGCGGACTCCGCGGCTGGCGGCGGCTTACGCGGACGAGTACAACGTTCCGTTCGATGGGGTCTCGGGAACCCAGGCGGCGTTCGACCGGGTGCGAGCTGCGGTCGCCGCGGCCGGTCGGCCGGAGTCATCGATGATCTACTCCGCCGCGCAGGTGGTGTGCTGCGGGCGGACCACGGCCGAACTTGAGCGGCGGGCGGCGGCGATCGGGCGCGAGCTCGACGAATTGCGTGACCACGGCCTGGCCGGGACTCCTGACGAGATCGTCGGGAAGATCGGCAAGTTCGCTGGAATCGGCGCCAAGCGCCTCTACCTGCAGGTTCTTGACCTGGAGGACATCGCGCAGCTGGAGCTGATCGCGGCCGAGGTACTGCCTGCCGGGTGAGCAGGCAGCGCCTGGTCAGCCGGTAGGGCCCGGGTCGGCGCCCGCAGACTCGGGCTGGGTCTAAGCGGTCAGCAGCCGCCGGGCGGGCCGGGGGTTCCCGGCCCGATCGTGGGAGAGTCGACCATCCCGACAGCGGGCCGGACGACGCCGCCGAAGTGAACGACGTACCAGACGCCGCGCCATGAGATCAGTGACGCGATGCCGAACGACCGAACCTGCCCGTTCAGCCGGTACACCACCCGCGGGCCCGCGACGTGCCAGTAGCCGACCCTGTTGTAGCACACCCCGGGACTGACCCAGGCGGCGTCCGCCGACGGGACGACCACGGCGATCAGGCTGGCCGCCTTGGCATTTGGTCTCAGCAGGTCGTGCGCGGCCCTGACATCCAAGGTGAATTCGAGCCAGAGCCGTGAGCGCCAGTCCGCTGCCGGATCGTAGATCGCCTTCACCTGCTTGTATGCGTCGACCGGGAAGAAAGCTGGCCGCGCATCAGACGGGTCACCGGTCTTGACGGCCAGCCACAGGTCGGTGACCAGAGCGTGGAATGCGGGTCCGTACGCTCTGGGCTGGACGGTGGTCTGCGGCAGCCGGCCGGCGCCTGGCGCGACCGCAAGCGGGCCAGGCGATCCGGTCGGTGCGGGCGGGGGCGTCGAGGATGGGGTTGCTGACTGGTCGGCCGGCACTGCGATCGGCGAGACCTGTGGTGTGGCTGGCCCCGTGGCCGGGGCTGGCGAGCCGCATGCGGCCAGGGCAAGCGTGGCGATCAGGGCGGCGACCGGAGCGCATGCGGCAGCCACAGCTGCTGGTCGGCTGTGCGGTCGCAGTCTTGCTGACGTCATCGACACTTCCACTGAGCTGTCGAGCCAGGACGCGGGACGTGCCGAGCATAGCGGGGTCGGCCGTCAGGCGAGCGGAATCCGCCCTGGCCGGACTCTCCCTCGTGCGGCCGTCCGGTTGGACAATGGCAGCGTGGCTGAGCTAGTAAGGATCACGATCCGGGTCCGCCCAGGTGCGTCGCGCACCTATGTTGGCGGATCGCGGGCCGAATCCGGGGATCAGCAGGTGCTCGGGGTCTGGGTCCAGCAGCGTGCCGTGGACGGCAAGGCCACCGAGGCGGCCCTATCCGCCTTGGCCGATGCGCTGGGCCTGCGCCGCCGGTCGCTGCGGCTGGTGGCAGGGGAGCGGGCTCGGGTAAAGATTGTTGAGGTGTCCGATCCGCCAGCCGACCTGGCCGAACGGTTGGCGCGCCTGGCAGGCTGACCGGCCTCGGCGGATGGCACGGCTTGCGGACCCGGTCAGGTCGGTCTGAGGTCAGCGAAGGCAGTCATGTTGCTGAAGTCAGCGCATGGTTGTCAGGTCGGGCTGGGGCAGCCAAGGACGGTCAGGCTGGGCTGGGGTCAGCGAAGGTGCGGCGGTCAGCTCGTGCTGAGGCCCACCGACGGAGCTTCCGGCGGCTGCGGTGCTGACTCTTGATTCCCGCGCAGCGTGACGAAGGCGAGCACCCCCACGCCGATTATCAGGCCGGACGACAGGTACAGCGCGACATGAAGGCCGGACTGGAACGCCGAGTAGGCGGCGTGGATCACCTCCTGGATCAGCTTTCCTTCGTTGGCCGGCCCCTGCGAGCTGGTCTTGCCGTTGGAGGGCACCGCGCCGGTTTCCACCCCCTGGATCACGACTGCCTGCAGACCAGTGGGGATGCCCAGGTGGGTCAGCCTGGCCGACAGGTCGGCATGCAGCCGCCCGTTGACCAGCGAGCCAAGGACGGCGACGCCGATTACCGCACCGACCTCGCGGCTGGTGTTGGTGGCTGATGCCGCCATTCCCGATCGTTCCGGCGGGACCGCGGCGAGGACGGACGAGGTGATCGGCACCACGCAGGTGCCGATCCCGATACCGGTCAGCGTCAGCGCGAGGGCCAGGACCAGGAACGGCGGGTTGGGACTGATCAGCGCGTTGGTCAGCAGCATGCCAGCGGCGAACATCGCGCAGCCGGCCACCAGCGCCCACCGCACGCCGACCACGCTGGTCCACCGGCCGGCCAGCAGCGACGCGGTGATCATCAGCGCGGTCATCGGCAGGAAGACCTCGGCGATCTGATAGCCGGTGAAGCCGGCTACCTCGACCAGGTAGAGCGCCGTAAAGAAGAAGATCGCGAATGTCGCGAAGTAGGCGCAGAAGGCCACGATGTTCGGGGTCGCGAACCTCGGCACCCGCAGGAACCGCAGGTCGAGCAGCGGATGCGCGGCCCGGGTTTCCCGCCAGAGGAAGGCAACGGCCGAGACCGCGCTGATGCAGAGCAGGGCAAGCACCCCGGCCGAGGCGAAACCTGCCTGCTCGGCGTCGATGACCGCGAAGATCAGCGTAGCGAGTGCGCACGCTCCGAAGATGCCGCCGGTCACGTCGACATTGCCCGCCTCAGGGTCGGAGTTCTCGGGCAGGAAGATGATGGCGGCGACGAGCGCGGCAAGGCCGAAGGTTATGTCGAACCAGAAAATCGCGTGCCAGTTATAGACGCCGACCAGCGCCCCGCCGAGCACCGGGCCCATCGCGAGCGAGAGGCCTGACACCGCGGCCCAGACCCCGAGTGCGCGGTTGCGGCTGCGCTCCTCGTCGTACAGGTGCCGGATCATCGATAGCGTGCCAGGTTCGCTGGCGGCGGCACCGAGGCCCATCACGCCCCGGCCGGCCAGCAGGACGGCGAGGGCGGCAGACGGAGCGATGTTCTGCGCCAGCGCGCACATCAGCGCCCCGGCACAGTAGACGCTCACCCCGATCACCATGATTCGCTTGCGGCCGAACTGGTCGCCGATCACCCCGAAGATCAGCATCGCGCTGGCGAACGTCAGGGCGTAGGCGCCGACCACCCACTGCAGCGCGGTAACCCCGGCGTGCAATGTGGTCTGGATGTCGGCCAGCGCGACGCTGACGATCGTGGTGTCCAGGAAGGTCAGGAACAGCACCGTGCACAGCGTGGCGAGCGCGAGCGGACGGTGCCGCCGCCAGACGGCGACTACCGCCCCGGAAGGCGGGACGAGGGCGTCGGTCACGCCAGCGCTAGCCTGAGCACGCAGCGGGCAGGTGCGGCAACTGCTCGAGCTTGAGCAGACTGCAGAAGCTCGTGTCACCCACCTTCCAGATGCCGTCCTGATATACCGCGACGCCATTCTGGTTGGGCAGCGCCACCGTGCCACTGGCCAGGATGCTGTAGACCACGCCCGCCTGATCAGTGCCGGTCAACGTCACCTTGTTGACCTTCGCCGACGCCAGCTGGGCGAGCGTAGATCCGGCCTGGGCCTGGATGATCGGGGCGAACACCGATCCGTTCTGCAGCAGGGCGATCCGGCGCGCGACCGGCGTCTTTGCGTTGAAGAACGCGACCCAGTTGGCCTCGATCGCCGCCGTCGCGCCAGCGCCACTGGTCGGCTCCGACGCCCCGGTAGCCGGGGCTGAGCTGGAGGCTGGCTGCGAGCTTGCTGAACTCGGGCTCGGGGATGGGCTCGAAGAGCTTGAACTGCTGCTGCAGGCGGTCAAGGTCACCCCGGCGGCGATAATCAACGCGACCGGCGCCAGGCTTAGTTCCCGGAATTGCAGATTTCGCATAACCAGAGTCTGCCGCAGAAACCCGCTGTTGCCTAATGTTGCAGATGATTCGACACTCAGGTGTCGCGAGCGGGCGGCCGTCGCGGGTCGGTAACACCGTCCCACGGGTCGAAGTCGACTTCCAGCGTCTCCTGCTCCGGGCGCTGGTCGGCGGGGACGTGACGCAGATTCAGTCGGATCCTGGTCCAGGTCGATGACCGGCCGCGCATCGAGTCGACCAGGATGTCGGCCGGCTGCAGGCAGGCCGCCGCCTGCGGATGACGTTCCTTCCAGCGCTCGAGTCCGGCCAGCGCCTCGGCTTGGCCGGCCGCCCTGGCCACCTCGATCAGCGGCATCGAGGTTCGCCGCCGGCCGGTGGGCCCGCTGCTCTTGCCGGGCGCTGGCCTGGGCACGGTTGCTGGCTGCACGGTTGCTGGCTGCACGGGTGCTGGCTGGACAGGCGCTGGCTGGACAGGCGCTGGCTGCACAGGCGCTGGCCGCTCGGCCAACGGCCGCTCCGCCGTCGGCCGCCGAGCCGGATCCGGCTCGGCCGCGCCTGATGCCGGCCGGGCATCGGCTGGCGGTGCGGCGGCTGGCCGCCGCTTGGACGGCTGCACTCGCGGCGCCTCGCCGTCGGCCTTGGCGAAGTGCGGCGGCCAGGGAGCGTCGGGCAGCCCGGCCCGCTGGTCGCGTTCGGCCAGTTCGAGCAGTGGCTCAAGGGAGCCGGCCGCATCGTCGATGCAAGCCCACGGATCGCCGATCTGCGCGAACCGCCGCGGAACGGTCTCGATCGTGAACGCGTCAGGGTCGCAGTCCGGGACCTCGTCCCAGCTCAGCGGCGTGGAAACGCGCGCCTGCGGGGTCGGCCTGATCGAGTAGGCGGAGGCCACCGTCCGGTCTTTGGCGTTCTGGTTGTAGTCGACGAAGACGCCGTGCCGTTCCTCTTTCCACCACCGCGAGGTAGCCAGGTCGGGCACCCGCCGCTCGATCTCCCTGGCCAGCGCCACAGCGCTGCCGCGGACCTGGGTGAAGGTCCAGCGGGGCTCGATCCTGGCGTAGATGTGGAAGCCGCGCGAGCCCGACGTCTTCGGCCAGCCCGTCAGCCCGAAGTCGGCAAGCACCTGCCTGGCCACCATGGCAACATCCAGGATTTGCTGAAACGCAACGCCGGGGATGGGGTCAAGGTCGACCCGGAGTTCGTCCGGGTGATCCAGGTCGTCGGCGCGCACCGGGTGCGGATTGAGATCGATGCAGCCGAGGTTGGCTACCCAGGCCAGCCCGGCCGGGTCGTTGACCACGACCTCCTCGGCCGTCCGCCCGGACGGGAAGCTCAGCACGACGGTCTCGATCCAGTCCGGCCGGGATGACGGCGCCCGCTTCTGGAAGAACGCCTCGCCATCGGCCCCGTGCACGAACCGCTTGAGCACCATCGGCCTGCCCGCGACGCCGCGCAGGGCACCATCGGCCACGGCGAGGTAGTAGCGGACGATGTCCAGCTTGGTGATCCCGTTATGCGGAAAAAAAATCTTCGCCGGATTCGAGATCAGCACCTGCCGCCCGGCTACCTCGATGGTCTCCTTGAGATCGGGCATGCGCTCACGATAACCGGCGCGGGGGCAGGCACCGGGACGGCGGTCTTCAGGTCGACCCGTGCATTGCGGCCGACAGCGGTCGCGACGATCACGGCGGCAGCCGCGGCCGCTGTGAGCCAGCCGACGTGCTCGCCAAGCAGCAGCGCGGACCAGCCCAGGGTCAGGGCCGGCTGAGCGAGCTGAAGTTTGCCCACCCTGGCGACGCCGCCGAGCGCCATGGCCTGGTACCAGACGAAGAAGCCGAGGCACATCGAGATCACGCCGACGTAGCACAATCCGAGCACAGCGGCCGCGCTGACGTGCTGGGCCGGATCGGCGATCGCCGCGATCGCGGTCACCGGCCCGGTCACCGGCAGCGCCAGGATCAACGCCCAGCAGATCACCCGCCAGCCGCCGTACTCGCGGGCCAGCGCGCCGCCTTCGGCGTATCCCAGGCCGCCCATCGCGATCGCGACGAGCAGCAGAATGTCGGCGGAGCGGAGCCGCCCGCCACCCTGGATCAGCGCGAATCCGATCACCACGGCGAGCCCGAGCGCAAGCGCGGCCCAGTAGGCCGGGCGGGGCCGCTCGCCCGCCCGAAGCACGGCCATTCCGGCCGTGGCGGCCGGGATCAGCCCGGTGAGCACCGCGCCGTGCACGCTGTCGACCTGGCGCAGCGCGATCGCGGACAGCAGGCCGAATCCGATCCCCACCGCGCCGGACACGATGAGCAGGTGCGGGATGGCCGCGCGCGGCGGGAGCAGCGGCTGGCGCCTGGCGGCAAGCACCGCGATCGCCATGGCCGCGGCGATCACGGACCGGCCTACGCCGACTACCAGCGGGCTGAACGAGGTCTCGGCGGCCGTCGTCGCCGGGAAGGTCATGCTGAAGCAGATGACGCCGATCGCGCCCAGCAGCAGCGGCACCGTCTTCCTGGCAGCTGCGCTCCGGTCACCGGCATTCCGGTCGGCTGCTTCTCTAACAGAGGCAGAAGTGCTTCCATTAGCTCTCATGAATGATGATAGCAGTCAGGCATCGGCGCGGGCCGGACTTGAGGCCCTGGTCCGGTCGTTGCCGCCGGAAAGCAAGCTCCCCTCCTACCGTGAGCTGCAGCAGCGCTATCACTTCAGTCCGGCGACCGTGCAGCGGATCCTGGCCAGCCTGGCTCATCGCGGGCTGGTGGTCACCCGGCCGGGGAGCGGCACCTTTACCGCGCCGCGCCGCTCGGTCGCCACGTCAGCCGACGTCTCCTGGCAGACCCTGGCGCTGGGCAGCCGCGCCGGGCTCGGGACGGATCTGGAGCGGCTGGTCGAGCCGGCGCCGCCGGATGCGCTGCCGCTGGCCAGCGGCTTCCTCGACGAGCGGCTGCAACCGCTCGGCCTGCTTGCCGCGGCCGCATCCAGGGCGGCCCGGCGGCCGCAGGGCTGGAGCCGGCTGCCGTCGCAAGGGCTGCCTGAGTTGCGGGCTCACTTCGCTGCCGAGACCGGCGGCCCGCTGAGCGCTCAGAACGTGCTCATCACGCCGGGCGGGCAGGCGGCGCTTTCAGCGGCGTTCCGGCACCTGTGCGCACCTGGCGATCCGATCATCGTCGAGTCGCCGACCTACGTCGGCGCGCTGGTCGCCGCCCGGGCGGCCGGCCTGGTCCTGGTGCCCGTGCCCGGCGACCAGCATGGTGTGCTGCCCGACGTCCTGTCCGACGCGCTAGCCAGGACCGGCGCCCGGCTGGTCTACCTGCAGCCGAGATACGCCAATCCGGCTGGGACGGTACTGGCGCCCGATCGCCGTGGCCCGGTCCTTGACGCGGTCGCTCGGCACGGCGCGTTCCTGATCGAGGACGACTGGATGCGCGATTTCGACCTCGGGCAGCCGTCACCGCCGCCGCTGGCCAGCACGGACGATCACGGGCACGTCATCTATCTCCGGTCGCTGTCCAAGCCGGTCGCGGCTGGCCTGCGGGTGGCCGGGCTGGCCGCCCGCGGGCCGGTGCTGGCCAGGCTGCGCCGCGGCCGGATCAGCGACGATCTGTTCGTCGCTCCGGTGCTGCAGCAGATCGCGCTTGACGTGCTGACCGCGCCGGGTTGGCCCAGGCACCTGGGCAGTCTGCGGCGGGTGCTGCGGGAGCGCCGCGATGCACTGGCCGGCGCGATCAGCGAGCTGCTGCCCGGCTGCGCGCTTGAGACGGTGCCGTCCGGCGGCGTGCATCTGTGGCTCCGGCTGCCTGATGGCTGCTCGGACATCGATGTGGCCGATCTCGCCGCTGCCCGCGGGCTGGTGGTCGGGCCGGGGCGGATGTCATTCGCCGGCGAGCCGCCGGGGAGCTACCTGCGGCTCAGCTACGCCTCCGCCGAGGCGCACGCGCTGGTGCGGGCCGTCGAGATCCTCGCCGAGGTGCTCGACGCCGGCCAGTGCTCATGAGGATGCCTCGCGCATGCCGCGGTTCGCGAGAGCGTCGGCCAGCTCGTTACCTGAGTCGCCGGCGTGGCCTTTCACCCACAGCCACTGGATCTGGTGCCGCTCGACCGCGGCCTCAAGCCGCCGCCACAGGTCGGCGTTCTTGACCGGTTTCTTGTCAGCCGTCCGCCAGTTGTTCCGCTTCCAGGTCGGCAGCCACTTGGTGATCCCGTTGCGCAGGTAGGTGCTGTCGGTATGCAGCCGCACCGTGGCCGGCCTGGTCAGGCTCTCCAGGGCCTGGATGGCAGCCATCAGCTCCATCCGGTTGTTCGTGGTGCCGGACCGCTCGCCGCCACAGAGCTCCCTGGTGTGCTTGCCGTACCTGAGCACCGCCCCCCAGCCGCCCGGGCCCGGGTTGCCGCTGCACGCTCCATCGGTCCAGATCTCGACGGCCGGGCCGGCCGGGTCTTGGATGTCCGCCACTCGACGCAACCTACCGGCCGGGCCGGGCGCTGCGGGCGAAGTCAGGCCGGTGCCGTCAGGTGAGCGCCGTCAGGCCGGCGAAGTCAGGCCAGCGCCGTCAGGCCAGCGCCGTCAGGCCAGCGCCGTCAGGCCAGCGCCGTCAGGCCAGTGCGTCAGGTGAGCGCCGCCAGGCCAGCTGCCAGCGGCTTGAGAATGTCCGGCGCTGCCGCCAGCGGCAGACCGATGACGGCCAGGTCGGCACCGGCTTCGCGGTAGGCGGCGGCCGTCCGCACCGCGGAGTCGATCTCGTCCGCCGCGTCCACCCTGACGTTGACCGAGCAGGTGATCTCGGCAGCATCGCGCCCGATCTGAGCACAGTGGGCGAGCAGCGTCTCCTTGAGGTTCACCCAGTCGGCTACGTCCGGGGTGATCGCATTCCAATGCTGTGCCCACCGCGCGGCGGTCCGCAGCGTCCTGGTCTTCCCGCGCCCGCCGATCGCGACCGGCGGATGCGGCTGCTGCACCGGCTTGGGCTCGCAGCGCGCGTCGGTCAGCCGGACGTAGCGGCCGTCCAGCGTGGTGGTGGTCTGGCTCAGCAGCCGGACGATCGCCTCGACGCCCTCATCGAAGCGGTCGAACCGTTCCTTCAGCGGCGGCAAAGTGATCCCGTAGGCGTCGCACTCCTGCTGGTTCCACCCGGCACCCAGCCCGAGTTCCAGCCGGCCGCCGGAGATGATGTCCACCGTGGCTGCCATGTTCGCCAGGACGGCCGGATGCCGGTAGATCATCCCGGTTACCTGGCAGCCGATCCGGATCCGGCTGGTCGCCTCGGCCATGGCTGCCAGCATTGACCAGCCCTCGAAGTTCGGGCCGGCCGTGTCGCCGGTAAGCGGGTAGAAATGATCCCAGTTCCAGGCCGACTCGAAGAGCTCGATCTGGTCGGCGGCCAGCCAGAGATCGCGGATCTGCGCCCAGGTCTGGTGCTCGGGCCTCGTCTTGATCGCAAAGCGCATCGCGGTACTCCTATAGCTCGGGGACGGTTGCGACTAGCTCGGGGACGGTTGCGATCTGGCTGGCGATCAGCTCCCGCTCCTCATCTTCGTCGATCGCGCTCAGCGCGTCAGTGGCCTGCTTCAGGTACCTATCCCGCTCGGCCTTGTGGCCGGCCGCCGCGTGCGCGCGGGCCATGCCCTCGAGCGCGGAGGCGCGCAGCCAGTCGGGCTGGCCGTCGGCTTCAGCGCGGTCGAGCGCGGCGCGGGCGTGCGCCAGCGCGACGTCGCCGTAGCCGAGCAGGCTGGCCACATGCGCGATCTGCCAGTCGGCCACCGCGCGGTTCTTCTCGGTGCCGATCGCGTCCCAGTGCAGCCAGGAGGCGCAGGCCGTCACCAGCATCAGCCGGTCCTGCTCCGGTGTCCGGTCGGGCAGCTCGATCAGCTCCCATGCCTGGTTGAACAGGTGCTTGGCCAGCTCCCTGTGCACCTGGTCGGTTATCAGCTGATTGGCATCGGTATTCGTCACCGGGCTAGTCAATCAGTTCATCGGCGGCCGCCGCGAACAGGGCGGTGTGCGCGTCCACATCAGCGGCGGTCGTCGCCGGACAGATCAGTGCCATGTTGTGGAACGGCGTGATCAGCACGCCGCGGTTGGCCAGGTACAGGTGCAGGTACTCATCGAGCGCGAGGTCGGCGGCGGCCTGCGACTCCCCGCCGGAGCGTGGCGGCCGGGGGCAGAACCGGTACTCGGCCCGAGCGCCGAGCGCCACGATGTTCCAGGGCAGGCGCCGGCTATCGAGTACGTCTCGTACCCCGGCGGTGAACCGGTCGGCCAGCCCGATCATGACCGCGAACGCCTCGTCGGTCAGGACATGCTCCAGGGTCGCCCGCATCGCGGCGACCGACAGCGCGTTGCCGGCCAGCGTGCCGCCGACGCCGCCGACGTCCTCGATGTCGGCCGACTCGTCCGCCAGGATCCGGTCGGCCAGCTCGCCGGACAGCCCGAAGGCGCCGCACGGGATGCCGCCGCCGATCGACTTGCCGATGGTCACGATGTCCGGATCGAGCTGCCATGCCCGGGTGCAGCCGCCAGGGCCGGCGCTGAACGTATGCGTCTCGTCGTTGATCAGCAGCGTGCCATGCGCCCTGGTCAGCTCCCTGACCGCGGCAAGGTAGCCGGGCTCGGGAAGCACGATGCCGATGTTGGTCAGCGCGGGCTCCATCAGCACCGCCGCGACGTCTGCGCTGGCGAGCTCTCGGTCCAGCGCGGCGATGTCGTTGAACTCGACGACCTTGGTGGTGACCGTGGGATCGACCGCCGCGCCGACATTGCCTGGTCGCGAGCGCGGGCCGTCCGGCGTGGCGACGATGAAGGTCTCATCGACGCTGCCGTGATAGCAGTAGCTGAAGACAGCGACCTTGGGGCGCCTGGTGAGCTGTCGCGCCATCCGCAGCACCCACCGGTTGGCGTCGGTGGCCGATAGCGTGAAGCTCCAGTGCGTCGGACCGAACCTGCGGGCCAGCTCGGCCCCCACCCAGGCAGCGTCCTGGGTGGGGAGCATGGCTGTCGCCCCGCCGAGCTCGCCATAGCGCCGGGTGACCGCGGCCTGGACCGGGGCCGGGGAGTGGCCGGCCATCGCGCCGGTGTCACCGAGGCAGAAGTCGATGAAGGCGTTGCCGTCGATGTCGGTGAGCCCGGCTCCGTGCGCGGTCGCCAGGTACAGCGGGAAGCCGCCTGGCCACATCCGCATCCAGGTCATCGGCACGCCGCCGAGCAGATGCTCGCCCGCCTGCCCGAACGCGCGCAGCGAGCCGGGATGGCTGGCCACGTACCGGTCGCGTTCACCGCTGATCAGCGCGGCGAGGCGTGCGGTGTCGATTCGTACCCGGTCGGCGGAGGCCGGGTCGGCGGACTGCCGCCCATCCGCTGCCTGCCCGGCTTCCCGCTCCGGTATCACGGAACCTCCCGTCGCTTCCAGCAGAGAAACTAAGGTCGAAACGAAATACTTCGTGGTCTGTGCTGGCACCCCACAGCCTGGTCATGCAGGTTGGGAGAGAGGAAGGCCGCAGTCGGATGCAGCCCGGGCCAGCGCCTTGTCGTAGGTGATGAAAGCGGTCAGGGCGGAGCCGATACGCCGGGCGCTCGCCAGGTGAATCGCGTCGAGGGATCCGACACCTGGATCGCTGGCGAACGCGCTCGCTTCGATGAAGGCGCTGGTATTCACCACAATGAGATCGATCCCGTCTAGCAGGGCAGCGGCAGCATTCAGTCGGGCCGTCAGGACCGCCTGCTCGACCCGGAGACGACGCTGCTGGTCATAACAAGACCGACGGGCCGACCTGAGCACCTCGGTCAGCGCCAGCTCGCAACTGACCGTCTCTGACTGTCGGCCGTCCAGGTAGCGCTGTAGCGCCGGTGTCTCCGGTTCGGCGATGACCAGTTTCACCAGGGCGCAAGAATCGAGATAGATCACGTCCGTTCGCTGGCGCGCAAGTCGGCCAGAATCTCAGACAGCGACGGTCCATCGGTGATCGGTGGCAGCGGTGTCCAGGCGCTGAGTTCCTCCCGTCGCCGCGGCCGCAGCTCACCAGCCGCGATCAGCTCGGCCCGGCGCCGTTCGCCTGGCGTCATCGGCACCAGCCAGGCGATCGGCTGTCCGTTGCTGGTCACTGGCACCGGATGGTCGATGCGGGCGACCTGATCCGCAGTCAGCTTGCCCAACTCGCGCATGCTGATGGCGTGAGTGGCGACGGCTGTCGGGTCAGGCCGGCGGCGCCGTGCTCGCCTGGAAGCCAGCTGGCCACTAACGGCCAGAGGCTCGAGCTCAGTCGACATGACCGACACTTTATCAGTCTGCCCGACATCTTGCTCAAGTGTCGGGCGCCGAGCAGCAACGCTACGCCAGTCTGACGCCCGAGCCTGGGAGGCGCGTCTGATCGCTCGAGCCTGCTGGCCACATCAGGCCCTATGGTGGCCTGGTGCATGTTCTGATCTCGGCAGACATGGAGGGCGTTACCGGTGTCACCTGCCCGGAGGACGTGACGCCTGGCACGGCCAGCTGGGAGTACTTCCGGACCATGCTGACCGGCGACGTGAACGCCGCCGTGGCCGGCTTCTTCGCCGCTGGCGCTGACGAGGTCACCGTGACCGAGGCGCACTCCACGATGCGGAATCTGCTGCTTGGCGCGCTCGATGAGCGGGCGGTGGCCGTGGTCGGGAGGCATAAGCCGCTCGGCATGATGGAGCGCATCGACGCCGGGGTGGACGCCGTCGCCTTCGTCGGCTACCACGCGGGTGCCGGACGCCAGGGCGTGCTCTCGCATACGTACCTCGGTACCACGATCGTCGAGGTGCTGATCAACGGTGCCCCGGCCAGCGAGGGCCGGATGAACGCCCTGCTCGCGGCGGAGTTCGGGGTACCGGTGGTGCTGGTCACCGGAGATGACCTGACGTGCCAGGATGCGGCCGAGTGGGCGCCCGGAGCTGAGCGGGTCGCGGTCAAGCGATGCGTCGACAGATATACCGCGGCGTGCCTGTCCCCGGCACGGACCGCCGGGCTGATCACGGAGGCCGCGTCGGCGTCCCTGGCCGCGCTGGTCAGCTCGGCCCGGCCGGCGCATCCCGACCGGCCGACGCATCCCGACCAGCCGGGCGGGCCGTTCTGCTACGAGGTGGAGTTCGATGGCACCAACCCGGTGATCGCCTGCACCGCGATCCCCGGCGTGCAGCAGACCGGTACCCGGCGGGTTTCCTTCACCCTGCCGACCATGGTCGCCGCCATCCGGTGCTTCCGGGCCGTCACGGTCCTCGCCGCCGCCTCGGTCGAACCTGCCTACGGCTGAGCCGGAAGCGTCAGTAACCCCGGCGGACAGACCTGCGTACTTGCGGTTGCATGGCCTTGCAGGCAATCTATCTGGCAAATACTGGAAATCACTGGAATAATCTGGGACCGAAGCTATACAGTCACCGTGTCGGCGATGGCATAGAACTGCGCAGCGGGCGATTGAGAAGCTACGCACGGAGGGTAGGGAGAGAGATCATGGCCTTACGGTTCGTCGGTGTGGACTCCGATTCCCCCCACAACGGATCCCCGACGGTATGGGTCGATGAGGAGGACGGCAGCATCGTGGTTCAGGGTTGGAAGATCACCAGCGAGGCGGTCCTGGCACAGATCGCGGCGCGCGGACCGATCCCGGCGCACGAGACGGTGCTGCGGCTCCCGGTCCGGATGGCTCCGTTCCTGGTGGAGGCATGCAATGGCGATGGCACCGCTGATCACTGAGACCGGCTGCTTATGCCATCGGCGCCGACTTCTTCTAGCGCGTGGCAGGTAAGGCGGGAGCTCGGTGCCCGGCTTGGCGAGATCCGCAGAGATGCGGGCCTAACCGGCCGGGCACTGGCGCGTCTGGCCGGGTGGCACGAGTCGAAGATATCGCGGATCGAGAACGCCGTGACGGCCCCGGCCGACGCCGACATCCGCGCCTGGTGCGAGCACTGCGGAGTGCCTGACCAGGTCGCGGACCTGATCGCGTCGCTGCGGACCGTCGAGGGCATGCATGTCGAATGGCGGCGGATGGAACGCACCGGACTGCGCCGCGCGCAGCAGGCAGTGCTGCCGCTCTGGGAGCGGACCAGCCTGTTTCGCGCCTACTCGTCCTGGCTGATCCCCGGTGCCGTGCAGACGCAGGCGTATACCCGCGCCGTGCTGCGCGCGATCGGCGCACGCCGTGGCATTCCCGATGACGTGGACGACGCCGTGGCCGTGCGCACGGACCGGCTGCGGCTGCTCCGTGACGGAGGCCGACGGTTCGACATCCTGATCGAGGAACCGGTCTTGCGCACCACAATCGGCGGTGCTGAGGTGATGACCGGCCAGCTCAGCCACCTGATCGCCGTCGCATCGAGGCCGGCGGTCTCGCTCGGGATCATCCCGATGGGGATCGAGCGCGATGTGATCTGGCCGGTTGAGGACTTCTGGATCTTCGATGACGCACAGGTGAGTGTGGAGCTGGTGTCCGGGCTGCTGACGATCACCCAGCCGGGGGAGATCGCCAGCTATGCGAAGGCATTCAGCGACCTGTCGGCGATGGCTGTCAGCGGGACCAGGGCTCGCGCACTGGTCACCGCCGCGATCGACGCTCTCGGCTGAATCCGTGTGCAAGCTCGTGCAAGTTCACCAGCATGCGCGCCGTCCGCCCGCTTCGCTGCTGCTAGCTGCGTTTGGCAGGTCGTGGCCGCAACTGGTGCATGATCAGCCTGCTTGCGCGGTAGCCGGTTACGGGGGCAGTGCTGAACCATCTCGGCTCCGGTGCGTTTAACCAACAGCTGCAGGTGCCGATTGATGACGTTGGCAAATACTGGAAATTACTGGAAGTATCTGGCTTCGCACGGTACAGTCTGCCGCGTGAGCGATGAGTTGGAAGCACTTGAGCGGATGATCGATAACCTGCGCGCGGATGTGCGGCGCGCGACGATCGGAGGCGACCGGATTCGGGCCAGGGAGATGCGAGCCGAGCTGCGCGAGGCTGAGCGTCGGTGGGACGAAGCCCTGGCCAAGCTCGCTGATGAGCCGCAGCACCCCGGAGCGCACTCCGGGGCGCCTGCATCCGCGGCGTCCCTGGCCGCGATGCCAGCGACGTCCTCGCCCGCAGCATCGGCGGCCACGGCGTCGCGGTCCGGGACATCCCCGGCTGCGGCGCGGGGCGCAGGGCCACGGAGCGGAGTCCTGCTGCCGGCCCGCGAGCAAGTCCATCAGGCGCTCACGCTGCTCGGCGCCCCGGCGACACCGAGGCTGATCGTCGCGGTACACGACGCGTTCTACGCCGGGAAGCTGATCAGCTCCCGGCTGACCAGCCTGCGCCGGGACGAGGAACGCTCCTTCCGGGCGGCTCCATACGCGCGGCCGTACTACCTGTGCGCCGCGCTCACCGCTGATCTGCTGGCACCGGTCCGCGGCCTGCTCGCGGTTTCTACCTGGCCGATGGACCGGCGGGTCATCGGCCCGCTCAGCCCGCGCGTGGATTACCTGACCGCCGCGATCGCGGTGGCTGAGCGACTGCTGCGCATCGCTGATCCCGACCCGGCAGCACGGCGGCTGTTGTGGAGGTTTGCCGCGAATATCCCGCAGGCGGCGACAAGCATGCGGACGATGACGCCAGCGGAGGTCGCGGCCGCCGCTCGGGCCGAACTGGCTGTGCACCAGGACGCCGACGCGGCGCACCGGACGGCCTCGGCCGGCCGGGCCAGGGCACAGCTCGATGACGCGGCGCAGCTCTTCGGCAGCGGCCTTTCGCTCAGGCGCCAGTCAGGCTCAAGCGGCTGAGCCGCTGAGCCACCAAGCCACCTCCATCACGCAGCAACACACCGAAGCGCAGGAAAGCGCAGGAAGCCCAGTGAACGAACTCGAGGCGCGGCTCGACCAAATCCGCGGCGCCATTGCGCCCCGCAACCACAACGCCAGGACCATCGCCGCGCTGACCAGCAATCCCGGCTGCGCCCGCCGCGCGATCATGGACGCCGCTGGGGTCGACAAGCAGCTTTTAGCTTCCTACCTGGGCTTTCCCGCACCGTTCGGTCAGTCGCAGTTCGCCCTCGGCCGCGGCAACGCGTTCGAGGCTCAGGTCAAGGCCAGTGGCTGCGCGGAGCTGCTGAGGCTGCTTCGCGAGCAACTCGAGCTGCCCATCCCCGAGGTGTCCTACGACAATCTGGACGAGGTTGGCGGTAACACCAGCCGCGAGGTGCGGCACGCCAGGACCCGTGCGCTGCTGGCGCGAGCAGCCCGGTCCGGCGAGGACGCCGGAACCCTGTTCGACCACCCGCTGCTCAGGCTGCGGGTCGGCGGCCGGCCCGTCTATCTGGAACCCGACCTGATCGCCTTCCAGCTCGGCGGCAGGTTTCGCGTGGTCGAGATCAAATCGTTCTCGGTCATCGACGGCCAGGCCGATGGCGACAAGGTCGCCGCCGCCGTGATCCAGTCCGCCGTCTACGTCCTTGCCCTGCGGGAGCTCCTCGCCGAGCTCGGGATGGGCCCGGGCGCGGTCGCTGACCAGGTCGTCCTGGTCTGCCCGGAGAACTTCTCCAACCAGCCCACCGCCGCGCTGCTTGATGTCCGCAAGCAGCTGACCGTGCTGCGGCGCCAGCTCGCGCGACTTGAGCGAATCGACGCGCTGGTCGATCTGCTGCCGCGAGCGCTCACCTTCGACCTGCGGCTCGATGAGTCCCGCGTGCCGCACCGGCCGACCGGTGAGCTGACCAGCGATGTGCGCACCGTTCAGGCTAGGTATGTTCCGCAGTGTCTAGCCAGCTGCGAGATGTGCTTCTTCTGCCGAGACGAGGCCCGTGGCACGACTGCGGCACTGGGCCGCGAGGTCAGGGACGAGCTCGGCGCGGTGGAATGGGTGAGCGTCGCGCTCGGCCTGGCTGACGGCACGCTGACCGCCGCCGACGACCAGGCTGAGGCCGCCGTGCTGCTGCGGGCGGCCGCCCGGCTGCGCCGGGAGTGCCTGGGCGGTGCCGCGTGAGCACACTCACCGCGCTGGCCAGGGCGCGGGCGGTGGATCGCGGCGTCGCTCAGCCGGTCTGCACGGTGCGGCACGTGCACATCAGCGATCGCCCGCTGGTCCTGATCCCGCTGGCCCTGGCAGGCGAGGCCAACGCGCCGCTGGCGGCCATGGTCGGCGCCGAGCGGCAGTCACCCCGGCTGCTGGTCGTCAACCAGCCGCGCAACCGCGATCAGCGGTTCGCGTTCGCTGCCCAGCTGGCTGAAATCGTGCTGGCGTACCTCGACGGATACCGCCCGGCGGCGGCCGTGACGTCAGCGCCGGGCGGCGGTGCGGCCGAGCGCGGTGCCGACGCGCCGCAGATCATCGTGCCGAACCCGGCTGGCATCGGGTTCGTCCGGCTCTTCGGCCGGTCCACTCGGTTCCGGCGGTCGTCGGGCGAGTACGCCGTCGACCCAGCCGTGCCCGTCCTCGGCCGGTGGCTGACCTTCTTCGCGGAGCGGAGCGAGTACCCGGGCTCGTGCCTGCTGCTTGCCGCCACCCAGGCGCTGGCGCTGCACTGGGCCAGCGGCCAGAGCCCGGTCGAGGACCTTAACCTGGCCGCGCTGCTCGGCTGGATTGACCCACCGCCGGGGATGACCGGCCAGGAGGCGGCGGTCGCCGCCGAGGACCCGGTCATCTGGCCGCCGGCCGGACCGGCCACCGACCCGACCTTCGATAACGAAGTGCTCGCACCGCTGATCGCCGCCTGCGGACGCTCGGACGCTGACCCAGGCGCCCGCCGACGGGCCGAATTTTCGCTTCAAACGGCTCTCTCGGGGCAGCTCGCCCCGACCTGGCGGCTGGTCTGGCAGGCGGTTGACCTGCTCTGCGTACTGCCGCCGGGCGGCCGGGTGGCTGCCAGGTGGGATGCCGACAAGGAGGCGTTCGTCAGCTACCTGGAGCACCTGCGGGACGGCGGCCCGCCGCAGCCGCGCCGGGATTCGGCCGTCGCGGCGGCCCGGCGGCTCAACTGGCTGGAACGCGCCCAGGCCAGCTACGCCGCCCAGCGAGCACTCGATGACCCGCTGGTGCTGGCCGACTACCGGCTGACCGGCGAGGCGTTCGGCGGCCCGGTGACCGCCGCCGAGCCTGACCGGCTCGACGCGACCGGCAAGCGGCGCAAGCTGCGCCCGCTGATCACCGTCGTCACCGACGATCCGGTTCAGGTCGAACCGGGTGCCGCCCTCGTCTCGCCAACCCGGCCCGGGCAGACCGCGCGGGTGGTATCGGTTTCCGCCCAGCCGCCGGATCTGGCCACGCTGGCCCCGGGCAGCGCTGCCTGGTCGCGCCCGGACGCCGTGCTTGGTGCCGAGGTGAACCGTCCGCCGGCCGAGGTGGTGCTGGAACTCTCCGGCGGGATGGGCCGGGCACTGACCGCGGCGCCTGGCAGTGTTCCCGAGGTCGGCGAGCGGCTCTGCTACACCACGCTGACCGACTCCTATCAGATGCACGGGACTTTCCCGGCGCGCGAGGACACTCCGTGGACGCACGGCGGGCCCCCGCCGGAGTACGTGCCGGCCGACGCGGACGCCGCTGAGGAGTGGTCATGATGATCCAGGACCGGTCTTATCTCGCGGCGGCGGAATGGGTCGCCACCGAGACCGTGGCCGCGGTCATGGCCGATCTGGGCCGGGCCCGGCGCGGCGTGGTGGTGGACTCTCCGCCAGGCGCGGGCAAGTCGACCCTGGTGGTACGTGCCGCCGCAGACCTCGCCGCGGCCGGCGAGCCGGTCATGGTCGTGGCGCAGACCAACAGTCAGGTCGATGACCTGACCGACCGGCTGGCCGAAGTAACGGATGAACGGACCATCGGCAGGCTCTCGGCAGCCGATTACGTGCCCGCGCCACGGGTGACCCGGCACACCTCGGTCAGCGTCGCCACCCGGATCCGCGACCTGGCCGGCTGCCAGGTGATCGTCGGTACCGCCGCGAAGTGGGCGACGGTCGGCGAAGGCACCTGGCCCTGGGCCGTGATCGATGAGGCCTACCAGATGCGCTCGGACCTGCTGCTGCGGATCGCCGGCCGGTTCGACCGCGCGCTCTTCGTCGGCGACCCTGGCCAGCTTGACCCGTTCTCCACCGTCGAGATCGATCGCTGGACCGGCCTGACCTGGGATCCCATGCAGAGCGCGGTAGCCGTGCTGCTCCGCAACAACCCGGACTTTCCGGTCCGGCGGCTGCCGGTGTCCTGGCGGCTGCCGTTCTCGGCGGCTCCGGTGGTGGCCGAGGCGTTCTACCCGTTCACCGGATTCCGGGCTGGCACGGCACCGGAGCAGCGGCGGCTGGAGTTCGCGACCACGGCGCTCGGGTCCGGTCCGGTGGACGAGACGGTGGAGGCGGCCGCGGCATCGGGCTGGGCACTCTATGAGCTGCCTGCCAGGCACACGCTCCGTACCGACGCCGAGGTCGCCGCGGCGTGCGCGGCGCTGGCCGAGCGGATCCTGCAGCGCGGCGCGATCTCGGTGTCCGAGCGGGCACCGACGGGGGAGCGGGTGACCGCCGACCGGATCGCGATCGGGACCGCGCACCGCGCCCAGGTCCAGGCGATCCGGTCCCGGCTCGGCCCGATGTCGGCGGCGGGCGTGACCGTGGATACCGCCAACCGGCTGCAGGGCCGCGAGTTCGACGTGACCATCGTGCTGCACCCGCTGTCGGGCCGGATCGATGCGACCGCGTTCCATCTGGAGGCGGGTCGGCTGTGCGTCCTGACGTCCCGGCACCGGCACGCTTGCATCGTTGTCGCCCGAGCCGGAATCCCGGAGCTGCTTGACGCCCACCCGTCCACCGAGCCGGTCCATCTCAACGTCCCGGTCAAATTCCCTGACGGCTGGGAAGCCAACCAGTCCGTCATGGCCCACCTGGCGAACTGGCGGGTGCGTGCACAGTGAACGGCAAAGGAAATATGCGTTGGCCAGAGAGAGCCTGTCCGGGGCCAGCCAACGACTGGCCCCGGACGACGGCGGAGCTGCGGCCCGTGGCCGCAGACTGTGTTGCGCATACCAGCCGGACAATCGCCACGGCTCATGCCGCAATGGAGCCGCCGCCGGAGTCAGTGTCTAACCCCAGAATAGATCGTAGCATTGATGAGACGTGGTGTTTGAAGAGATCTACGATGTTCAGATGTGGCACGACGACAGCGGCGGCTCCGCCAGCAAAGCCAGGACGTGCCGGGCTCATGGCCTGCTTTCTTCGCTTGGCTCTTGCGTCAGGGCTGGCTTGTGTTCCTCAAGGCCTTGCTGATCGAGCTTGTCATCATCGGGGCGATCGAACTGCTTGGCAGCCGAGTCACGACCGACATCTTGAGCTTCCTCAGATAGTCGCTACCGCTGAGTCGCACTCCGGCGATCTCAGTCGCCTTGAAGGGGCACACGTGGAGCCGTTTGAGGACTTCGTCCGCAGCGCGGCAACCACCACCCAGGCGCCACGTGTGCCCCCCGAGGGACCTCTTTGACGGCAGGGGCCTCAAGAAATTGCATCAAAACCATCAACAAAGGAGAAGCAAGTGACTAATCTCGCAGATCGCTTGATAGCGGCAGTTTCGCCGGAGCGAGAGCACACTGCCATCGTAGTTCGCGCGCTGTACCAGCCTGTCGGCGGACCGGGACGGACCGTGATGCCTCCGACCTATCCGCCACCAGACAACAATCGCGATCCGAACGCCAGGTACCTGACCGCCAAGCGTTTGGTCGACGGAGGTCAGCGGGACTCCGTCGTGATCGACCAAGAGCCATCGCAGGCGAATCGAGTCGAGGAGTCCCTGCGAGACGCCTGGGATGAGGGCAGGCTGCAGCTTCCAATATTCGCTCTGCGCACCCGGACGCAGCAAATGGGCGAACTCCGGCTCACGTCGCTGGATTTCCCGCACCGCTACGCCGACGCCTACCTGCGGGACAGCCTCGTGGACGGGATTCGGTTCGATGAGAGCCTCGTGGGACGGCGACTGCGCGCGACGACGGTGGCGGACGTTCGGCCCCTCTACCAGCGCGAGCCGTGCTCCCTGCTTTATGGGGCCTGGGACTCGCACCGGAAGGGTAGGTGGCCGAAGTTCGCGCGACTGTACTCCTCGTCCATGTACGGCCTGGACCCGGCAGCGGGTCAGCGCAGAGGCGGGCGCATGGACCCCGTCAACCTGAATGGAAATGTGGACGATAAGGCCAAGGCAGAGTCTGACTGGCGGTTCATCCCCGAGGGGGACAAGCAGAAGGGGAAGAGGCTCAGCGAGATCGGGCATGGCAATATCGCACCCAACCCCGTTCCCGGAGGCGTCACAGTATCCGAGATCCGGCGCGTGGCAAGCCTCTCCCTGGCGGGGTTGGAGCGGCTCCGGTTCGGCGACGCGTCGGCCGACGCCGCACGGCTCGCGCGCGCGTCGCTGGCAGCTCTGGCTCTTGCTGGTGACCGGCTGACGTTTGGAGGGCCGTCGGTGTGGCTGCGATCCGGATGTGACCTCGCCAAGTTCCAGGAGAACCTTGGACTCGAGCGTCCCGGCGGGGAACTGGACGAGTTCGCCGTCACCGCGCCGGATGCGCTCGACGCCTTTCACGAGCTGCGAGACAGGGCCGCCGCTGCTGGCGTTCCTATGGACAGCGACACCATTGAGCTGGTGCCGATGGCGTCCCTGGCGGAGGCCATCAGCTATGCCGTGACGAGCGGCGCCCAGGAGGCGGAGTAGTCATGCCGCTTAGCATCAGGGTGTGCCTTCGCAGCGGGCGATACGACGCAGGCGCTGAGCGTCCGAGCGAGAGCGAATGGCCTCCCCACCCGGCACGAGTCTTCTGCGCTCTGGCCGCATCAGCGGAGGACGACGCAGACTGGTCCGCGTTGCGCTGGCTGGAGCAACAGGCACCGCCACAGGTGTGGTCGGATCCGGTGGACCGAGTCCGTAGAGGCCAAGCCCGTGCATACGTCGTGCAGAACGCTATCCAGAATAACGGTGGCAATCTCAACTGGCCTGGCCGTACTAACGGGCTACGGGCACGGGCGTTCGCGGTTCCTTCCTGTGAGTGTTTCGCCATCGTCTGGCCGCAGGCTGAGCCTCCGGCGGAAATTCTCAATCGACTCAGCCACATGGCGTGGATGGTGCCGTATGTGGGCCGATCCACAAGCACCGCACAGGTGAGCGCTGCCGCCACGCTTCCTCCCGACATACCCGGTGGGGTCATCTATGAGTCGACGGAGTTCACCGGCGGCCTCTCGTGGGATCTCCGAATCCCTTACTCGGGCTATACCGACGCGCTCCGGGATGCCTACCTGGACGGGCGCAGGTCTTGGGAGGTGGCCCGAGTTCGCCCGTACCACGAGGAGCGGAGCACCGGCGGGCGAGCTGAGGCTGCGGCAACCGACATGTCAGATGCCGTTGCGGGACCGTTCGCGGACCTCATGGTGTGGAGTATCGAGCGTCCAGTCGCTCGGATCGGGGGCGACCAAGTCGTCGCTCTCACTAGAAGCCTCCGGAATGCGGTCATGTCACGTGTGCCCGATCCGGTGCCTGGGCAGATCAGTGGCCACACCGCCCCCGGACGACCACATGTGGCCTTTCTCGCGCTGCCGGACGTCGGCCACGCGCACGCGGATGGTCATATCCTTGGGATCGCGCTGGCCATTCCGCGTGACATGCCTGCTGAGGATCTGACATGCCTGCTGCGGGCTGTCATCCTAGAGCCTCCCTTGACCGAAATCCGGCTTGCATCAGGACGGCCCCTGGCCGTTCGCTACGGCGCTGATCGAGTCGGCATGAGTCCGTCACGATGGGCTGCGGCCGACCGCCGTGGCGGATATGAGTGGGTTACTGTCACACCACTGATGCTCGACGGTCACACGCGCCGCAGCCGCGATGAGGCCAGCGAAGTCGCGCGGTCACTCGTGATGGCCGGCTACCCGGAGCCCGCTGCGGTTGAGGTTTCCGGAACGCCAATGATGGCCGGAGCCGTTTGGCGGCCTCGGAATAGAACCTTGCCGGAGGGGCGGCCGCGTCGCCAGCTAGTTCACGTGCGAGTGCGCTTCCGTGAGTCGGTGACTGGGCCAGTTCTGGCTGGGTCAATGCGCTACCTCGGCCTCGGGCTGTTCCTGCCTGTGAGCCAGGAAAGACCTATGCCGCCACGCCGACCGACTGCCGGACAAGGGGCCGACCCCGGTCCTGTCGAGCACGCTGAATCGCCAAAACTGTCGGGGGTGTCGTAATGCTTGCTGACGCCCGTGATCAGGTACCAGACCTCATGGCTGGCCACTTCTCTCAGTTCTTCGCGGAGGTGCATGGCTACGCACCGTTCCCGTGGCAAGAGGCCCTACTGGAGCGAGTGCTAGAGCGCGGCTGGCCTGAGCTCCTCGACGTTCCCACAGGTCTCGGGAAAACGGCTGTGCTCGATATAGCTGTCTTCCTGGCCGCATTGGGGAGCGAGCATGCGCGCCGCCGGGTGTTCCTCATCGTGGACCGGCGGCTCATCGTGGACCAGGCGTACGTTGAGGCCCGAGAGATCCAGCGAGCGCTGACAGGCGCGCTGCCGGGGACCGTTTCTCGGCTAGTTCGGGACAGGTTGTCTGTTCACGGCGACGACCCACCGGTGCTCGACGTCACCCGAATGCGCGGGGGATTGAACTGGTCCTGGCTCTGGCTGGAGCGCCCAGACCGGTACGCCATCGTGACCGGGACCGTAGATCAAGTCGGGAGCCGACTGCTATTTCGCGGCTATGGGGTGGGAGAACGGCTCCGGCCTATCGACGCGGCTCTTGCGGGAACCGACAGTCTGATCATCGTTGACGAGGCGCACCTATCAGATGCGCTCCTGACGACGCTGAAGGATGTGCGTGCCCTTGACGGCGTCGGCACAGGTCGTCGTCCGGTAGTACTGGCTATGTCCGCGAGCCCTGGCAGTTCGGGCGGCGACACACATCGCATTACCGCCAGGGACGAGGATCACCCGGTCGCCGGCAAACGACTCCGGGCCTCGAAGTCACTGCATCCAGTCACGGTGACGGCCTCCGCAGAAGGAGCTCCGTCGGCAACAGCGGACACCCTTGCCTACTGGGCGCGGCACTTTGGCGGTCCCGGGACGGTGACCGGGGTGGTCGCGAACACCGTCGGCATGGCACGGGCCGTATTCGAGCGCATCCAGGGCGAGCTAGCGGACCCGACAGCGTGTGTCCTGCTAACCGGCCGCGTGCGCGGCATAGACCGGGAATACCTGCTCGATGTCTGGTACCCGAGAATCAAGTCGGGCGCTCCCCGTCAAGCCGAGGCCGAACTGTACGTCATAGCGACCCAGACGATCGAGGCGGGAGCCGACATTGATCTGGATAGTCTAGTGACGGAGGCCGCGTCGCTCCCAGCGACGGTGCAGCGACTTGGGCGCGTGAACCGACTCGGAGAGCGGACCAGCGCACCCGTCGTCGTGGTATACGCCGACCGGTTGCGGGATCCTGTGTACGGCTCAGCGAGGGAGGAGACGTGGCAATGGCTTACGAGCCTGGCTATGCCCGTCACTCACCGCAAAGGGCGGTCCCTAGCTGACCTGGGTCCTGGTGTAGACGTGTCGCCTGCCTCGCTGCGTCGACATCTCTCGGGCATCTCCGCTCAGCAAGTTATGCACGGGGTTCAGCCGTATGTCCCGCTTGTCTCCGCCTCGATTCTCAATGTATGGGCGCGCACATCACCCACTCCCCACCCGGACGTTCCGGTGGCTCCATATCTGCACGGGATAGGCGCTGGTGAGCCGACAGTGTCGGTGGTATGGCGCGCGGACGTGCACGGGAACGATCCGCAGGGATGGGCACGCAGTGTGGTGCGGATCCCGCCAAGTACCGAGGAAGCAATGGAGTTGCCCATTGGTGCTGTTCGCCGCTGGCTAGCTACCCAGACGCCAAGCGTTCCGCAACAGGCGGAAGTCGTGGTCGGCGTGAGCGATCTTGAGTCACAAGCACCGGAAGAGGCAGCCGAGGCTCTGCTCTCGCTAGTCGGAACGTCCCGTAGCGCTTTGCGTTACAGGGCCGCGGATCAGTGCGAGCCGATCACACCGCAGCAGGTGAAGCCTGGTGATCTTCTCATCGTCCCGTCATCCTGGGGCGGCTGCGATCGCTATGGCTGGAACCCGGGTTCGGCGGACCGGGTAACGGATGTGGCGGATTTCGCAGGAGGAAGCCGACGGGCCGTTGCGATCCGAATTAGCCCGGTGCTGGCCGCTGCTGTTCGGGTTCTCGCCCCTTATCTCACGGAGCAGATCGAGGACTTCGTGTCTCAGGTGACCAGCGACATTGACGAAGAGACGCCGGATGGTGGCCGGTACAGGACTCTCCTCTGCCAGATGGTCCGCCCTGAGAGTGACAAGCTCCCCCATGGCCGGATCCTGCGGAGGCTCGCCGATGCTGGCCAGCTGACCGAGCTGGAGGACAACGTTGAGAACGGGAGTGCGGCGCAGTCGGTCATCGCGCTGTTCGCCGCTCCAGGTGCCTCCTGGAATGAGGACGAGAGCCCTGCGGGCTCATCAGCCTCCAGTTCGAGGAAGCAGCTCACTCTGGCCGCCCATCAGAAGGCGGTCCACTGCCGGGCGGGGGAGTTCGCGGCGAACCTTGGCTTGCCTGCACCGCTGGTGCACGCGGTTGAATTGGCTGCCTTCTACCACGATGAAGGAAAACGGGACCCGCGCTTCCAATTGATGCTGCACGGAGGCGATCGGTTGCGGGCGGCAGTGGCCAGCGAGTTTCTCGCAAAGTCGGGTATGGACCCAGCTGACAGAGCAGCGCTGCGTCGCGCCGCTCACTTGTCCAAATATCCGTCAGGAATGAGGCATGAAGCACTATCAGCGCGGATCGCGGCAATCCTGCTCCAGAACGATCACGTTGTCGCCGGACCGACTGCCCGGTGCGGGAGCTGTGTGCGCAGGACTGCCGGAGCGAACGGGTTCGTAGGCAACGACGTTGACCGCGATCTCGTTGTGCATCTCATCTCATCCCATCACGGCCTGGGTCGCCCCCTGCTTCCTCCGATCGTGGACGCAGCGCCCGCCGAAATTACTGTGACCGCCAACCGGGCTGATCACGGCACTCTCAGCTCCGCTGACACCGTTGACTGGACCGGTCCAAGTCGCTTCGCCCAGTTGTCTGAGAGGTACGGGCGATGGGGGTTGGCCCTACTGGAGTCCATCGTCCGACTGGCGGATATCTGGTGCTCAGCACGCTCGGAGGAATGCAATGAATACGACGGTTGAAATGCCTGCGCTAGACGGGCGCAGTGCGCTGGGGTTCCTCGCATCCCTCGGTCTCCTGCGAGTCCTATCCATGACGGGTCTGAGCCCGCTCAGTCTCTCCTTTTCCCGAACCAGCGCCGCAGCGTTCCTTCATTCTCCATTTACGTCGGTGGAGGAGGTCGCTGAACAGCTAGAGCATCTGCTCTCCGTCACTCCCGAGAATGTGGCAGTGATCGGTATTGATCCGCGGTTCCCCCTGCCGGCTGGCCGTGGAGGTGACCCAATGCGGCGACCTCGTGAGACGTTCCGTGACCTAGTTGCGGAAGTACGTGCCATTGACGAAGACGCAGCTGCCGAGTGGATGCCGTGCCTGTTCACTGACCTGGCCATTGATGCGCAAGGACGTGCCGATCTCACGCCATTCTGTGCGCCGAGCGGGAAGCAGAACCTGCGGACATTTTTCGAGAAGCCGCTCGCAGGAATACGAGCCACTCCCTCGCGGGCACGGGAGGCCTTGGTGATGTGGCAGCGGGTAGATGGTTTCACTGGAGAATACTTTGACCACCATGTGATCAACTCGGCAGCCGATGACCCAGGCGGTCGGCCCGGTGCGGAACGTGGTGTGCCCGGGGCTACTTGGCTCGCGACGATGGCGATCCCACTGCTGCGCCTCGCTGGCGATGGGCAGCATGTCGAAGCCACCCTATGGCACCGCGTGGGTCGACGCTCGGTGATGATTTGGCCGCTCTGGGAGCAGCCACTGGATGTTGCTGCCATCCAGACACTCATCGAGCACCCATGCCTCGCCCCGGTAGGTCAAAGGCCAGCGGTCCGCAATGACTCATGGAGTGCCTTGGGAATCTTCGCAGTGTATGGCGCGGAACGGCAGCGTATCTCCGGTCGCAATTTCGCGGGCGTTCTCGCACCGTGCCCAGTGGCCGTGGAGTGAGCCGTGACGGTGACCGATCTGCCGGAGCTGGTGCCGGCGCGGATGCTGAATGAGTACGCGTACTGTCCTCGTCTGTTCTTTCTGGAGTGGGTGGACTCGCTGTGGGCGTCGAACGCCGACGTGGCCGAGGGGGATCGGCGGCATCGGCGGGTGGATTCCGGGGGAGGGGCTGCGCCGCTGCCGGATGAGGGGGAGCTCAAGGCTGCGAGGTCGGTCGAGCTGAGCAGCGAGCGGCTGGGCATCGTGGCCAAGCTCGATCTGGTTCAGGGTTCGGATGGTGGCGTGATCCCGGTCGACGTCAAGAAGGGGCATCCAGCCCGTGATGGCACCCCCTGGGAGGCGGATGCGGTTCAGGTATGTGCGCAGGTGCTGCTGCTGCGCGAGCACGGGTACGCGTGCCAGCGCGGCGAGATCTGGTACGCCGAGACTCGGCAGCGGGTGGCGGTCGAGATTTCGCCCGAGCTTGTCGCCCGGACGCTGGAGGTCGTCGCCGAGGCGCGCTCGGCTGCGGTCCGGCTGGCGCCGCCGCCACCGCTGGAGTCGAGTCCAAAGTGCCCTCGTTGCTCGCTGGTCGGCATCTGCCTGCCCGACGAGACCAACTTGCTGGCCGGGCGGAACGACGGCAAGCCGCGTCGGCTGATCGCGGCCGATCCGGATGCGGCACCGCTGTACGTGACCGAGCCAGGCTCCATGGTGGGTATCGACGGAGGCCGGCTGACCGTCTCGAAGCATCGGGAGCCACTGGCCAGCGTGCGGCTGATAGACGTCCTGCACGTGTGCGCGTATGGCAACGTTCAGGTGAGCGCGCAGGCAATGCGCAGCCTCTTCGAGCGGGACATCGACGTCTTCCACTTCTCCTACGGTGGCTGGTTGCTGGGCCTGACCACCGGTCTGCCGAGCAAGAACGTCATGCTGCGGATCCGGCAGACCACTGCTGCCGCACGAGGACAGCTTGACGCGCCGCGGCGGATGATCGGCGGGAAGATCAGGAACTGCCGGGTACTGCTGCGCCGCAATGGCGGCGAGCCGGTGGCGCGGACCGTCGGTCAGCTGGCTGAGCTGGCGCGGCGCGCGGAACAGGCTGCTGGGGCGGCCGAGCTGCTCGGCATCGAGGGTGTTGCCGCCCGGCTGTACTTCGACGCGTTCCCGCAGCTGGTAACGCGGGCGGCCGAGCTGCCCGGTCCTGGCTTCTCCGGACTGCGTAACCGGCGTCCGCCTACTGATGTGATCAACTGCCTGCTTTCGTATTGCTACGGAATGCTGACCAAGGAGATACTGGCCGCCTGCCTGGCGGTCGGTTTCGACCCGTATATCGGCTTGTTCCATAGGCCCCGGTTCGGCCGGCCAGCGTTGGCGCTGGATCTGGCCGAGGAGTTCCGCCCGCTTCTGGCCGACTCAACAGTTCTGACGCTGATCAACAACCGCGAGGTCGGGGCTTCTGATTTCCTCGTGCGGGCCGGGGCGGTCACTCTGACCGCTAGCGGTCGCAAGGCGGTGATCCGCGCCTGGGAACGGCGGATGACCACCCAGCTGCGGCATCCCATGTTCGACTACGCCGTCAGTTACCGGCGGGCTGTCGAGCTTCAGGCCCGGATCCTGGCCGCGCACCTGATCGGCGAGCTGCCGCAGTACGAGCCGCTGGTCACCAGGTAGCCGTCGTGGCCCGCCGCCGTTATCTCGTCGCTTATGACATCCGTGAGGATCGTCGGCTGCGGAGCGTCGCGGCCTGCGTGGAAGGTTACGGCGAGCGGATTCAGTACTCGGTATTTATCTGCGATCTGTCCGAGCAGGAAGCCGTTTTGCTGCGCGGCGACATCGAGGTCCGGATCAAGCCTTCGGAGGACAGCGTCATGATCATTGACCTCGGTCGGGCAGGAGATTCCAGCAGGTTTCTGTTCCTGGGGCACCATGAGATACTTCCAACCTCAAATGCGGTCATCGTCTGAGCGTGCGAGCGCCTCGGTGGTGGGTGTAATGCCGGGAACCGCTCGCGTGCAGGTCAGCGGCCGTGCGCGCATCTTGTCAACTCCACAGAGGACAATAGCGTGTGCCCCGTTCGGCAACCGCTCGCAGATTGCCGCGTCATTGCAGGTCAGTAGGCTCGTTTTTCGCGAGCCGTCGTCCCGTCCGCCAAGGACGGGCTCCATTGCGGCACGGCCCGCTACCGGAAGGCACGGGAAACGCTGAACGGGTCGTCCCGTCCGCCAAGGACGGGCTCCATTGCGGCATGATCCACAGGCCCCAGTGGTCCAGCGGGATCTCCGGTCGTCCCGTCCGCCAAGGACGGGCTCCATTGCGGCGGGGAGATGGGCGGCGTGGATCCCCGGTACGTGTCGCAGTCGTCCCGTCCGCCAAGGACGGGCTCCATTGCGGCATCCTGTCCTCGATGCTGATCCGCGACGCCTACGAGGGTCGTCCCGTCCGCCAAGGACGGGCTCCATTGCGGCAGCGCCATGTTGTTGGAGTCGGCGGCCGCGACGGTGACGTCGTCCCGTCCGCCAAGGACGGGCTCCATTGCGGCCCGAGCGGCGTGGTCTCGTCCTCGTTCAGCAGTTCGCGGGTCGTCCCGTCCGCCAAGGACGGGCTCCATTGCGGCATGAAATCGGGTGGCGGGGGATGGTCGTTCCTGAACGTCGTCCCGTCCGCCAAGGACGGGCTCCATTGCGGCTGCGCATCGCTGAGCTGCCGCACCGCGATCGCCTGCGTCGTCCCGTCCGCCAAGGACGGGCTCCATTGCGGCGAAGACACGGGTGCCGCGCCCCGGTGATCTCAGCGTGTCGTCCCGTCCGCCAAGGACGGGCTCCATTGCGGCGTAATGCCCGGCCTGCCGGCGGGCATCTCCCTATTTGGTCGTCCCGTCCGCCAAGGACGGGCTCCATTGCGGCGCCGCAACACAGACCCCTCCTGACGTGCGCAAACAGGTCGTCCCGTCCGCCAAGGACGGGCTCCATTGCGGCACTGCCACGCAAGCGAGTGCCCGCCGTGCGTGCCAGGTCGTCCCGTCCGCCAAGGACGGGCTCCATTGCGGCGCCGCGAGCCGTGCCAGGTCGGCCGTGTCCACCGGGGCGTCGTCCCGTCCGCCAAGGACGGGCTCCATTGCGGCGTGATGCCATGTTGCGAATCAGCGGAGGCAGACCATGTAGTCGTCCCGTCCGCCAAGGACGGGCTCCATTGCGGCGTACCTGGCCGGCACGGTGAAGCCGGTCAACCTCAAGGTCGTCCCGTCCGCCAAGGACGGGCTCCATTGCGGCAGCCTGGACTCCGACACCCAGCTCGACTCCGAGGCCGGTCGTCCCGTCCGCCAAGGACGGGCTCCATTGCGGCCCGGGGCACGGGACGAGCCGGTCGGCAGCCCCGGGGCCGTCGTCCCGTCCGCCAAGGACGGGCTCCATTGCGGCTTCAGCAGCGCCTCGGCCGCGGCCACGGCGGTCACCGTCGTCCCGTCCGCCAAGGACGGGCTCCATTGCGGCTGCGTTGTGGGCATCTGACCTGCGACAATTGACGGCGGTCGTCCCGTCCGCCAAGGACGGGCTCCATTGCGGCGAGAACTGGCTGCTCGGCCTTCCGCGAGGTGGTGCGTGTCGTCCCGTCCGCCAAGGACGGGCTCCATTGCGGCTCGGCGAGCTTCGAGTTCATCGACCCGGCCGGAGTAGGTCGTCCCGTCCGCCAAGGACGGGCTCCATTGCGGCCCCGGATGCCGTACCAGACGGGCCGGGCGTAGTCGGTCGTCCCGTCCGCCAAGGACGGGCTCCATTGCGGCCCCGCGATGATGGCCTGGAGCGCGTGCGGGATGCTGCGTCGTCCCGTCCGCCAAGGACGGGCTCCATTGCGGCCCGTGGACGGGGATCGACGCGGCCACGCCGGGATTGGTCGTCCCGTCCGCCAAGGACGGGCTCCATTGCGGCCAGTGCCGGGCGAAGCCGAGCATGGGCGAGAGCACGTCGTCCCGTCCGCCAAGGACGGGCTCCATTGCGGCCTGCCGGAAGGACCGAATGCGCCGACTGGCTGAACGGGTCGTCCCGTCCGCCAAGGACGGGCTCCATTGCGGCTCCGCCCTCGCGCCACGGTGATCCCGATGGACAGCCGTCGTCCCGTCCGCCAAGGACGGGCTCCATTGCGGCTGACCGCCGGCCGGGGCAGGTCAGTCACGGACGCCCCGTCGTCCCGTCCGCCAAGGACGGGCTCCATTGCGGCCCAGCGGAATCCGTCCTTGGCCAGCCACCAGCGCAGGTCGTCCCGTCCGCCAAGGACGGGCTCCATTGCGGCCCGGCCGTCTGCGGTGGCCATGTGGTGCGCTCCGATCGTCGTCCCGTCCGCCAAGGACGGGCTCCATTGCGGCCACCGCGAATCGAGTGACCTGCGCGGCGACGAGTTCGCCGCGTCGTCCCGTCCGCCAAGGACGGGCTCCATTGCGGCCCGCATCGGCTCGGTGTGCTCCGGCTACGAGGGCCTCGTCGTCCCGTCCGCCAAGGACGGGCTCCATTGCGGCCACCTGGTCTCCGAGTGCTGGTCCCGGACCACGCCGGTCGTCCCGTCCGCCAAGGACGGGCTCCATTGCGGCACGTCACGCCGGATGTGTACCGGCAGCTCCTGTACAGTCGTCCCGTCCGCCAAGGACGGGCTCCATTGCGGCCTCCCCATGCCTGAAGGCAGGGGCTTCCTGGGAGCTAGTCGTCCCGTCCGCCAAGGACGGGCTCCATTGCGGCTGGCCCAGGTCGGCGATCACCGCTCATCACCCCGCGTCGTCCCGTCCGCCAAGGACGGGCTCCATTGCGGCGAGGGCCAGGTCCCCGGCTACGGCCAGGACTACTCCGTCGTCCCGTCCGCCAAGGACGGGCTCCATTGCGGCCTTCTCCGCACTCGCAGAGCTGGCGACCAACGCGACAAGTCGTCCCGTCCGCCAAGGACGGGCTCCATTGCGGCGGCGGTGAGGCGCTGGCGTTCGGCTGCGGCGATCAGGTCGTCCCGTCCGCCAAGGACGGGCTCCATTGCGGCCAGCCCTTGTTCACGCAGTAACCCCAGCTCATCAGGTCGTCCCGTCCGCCAAGGACGGGCTCCATTGCGGCCTGGATACGGTGATGGCCAGTAGCATTGACAATAAGGGTCGTCCCGTCCGCCAAGGACGGGCTCCATTGCGGCCGAGCACGCGGGACGGGACCATGCTCAGCCAGCTCGCGTCGTCCCGTCCGCCAAGGACGGGCTCCATTGCGGCGTATGACTAACGGTCAAGCCGCGGAAACGCGATTGCGGGTCGTCCCGTCCGCCAAGGACGGGCTCCATTGCGGCTCCGGGCAGTCGTGGAGGGCGTCGGCGATGGACTGCGCGTCGTCCCGTCCGCCAAGGACGGGCTCCATTGCGGCGTCTACTGGGACACCGTCAGCAGCAAGCATGAGACGTCGTCCCGTCCGCCAAGGACGGGCTCCATTGCGGCGCGTGCTGAAACTGAGGCAGCTCGAGCAGGCGAAGTCGTCCCGTCCGCCAAGGACGGGCTCCATTGCGGCACCTAATGGCAGCGGAGGATATTTTGTCAGCTATATGCGTCGTCCCGTCCGCCAAGGACGGGCTCCATTGCGGCGTGTGCGGGACCGGGCCGGTCTCACTCATCGTCGCCTAGTCGTCCCGTCCGCCAAGGACGGGCTCCATTGCGGCCGGCGGATGGCACCAGCGGCAACCCGTCCGACCCGTCGTCCCGTCCGCCAAGGACGGGCTCCATTGCGGCGATGTCATCTGACAACGGGATGCGCCTACCTCACGGGGTCGTCCCGTCCGCCAAGGACGGGCTCCATTGCGGCTTCACCGACGCGGTGGTCCAGGCGGCCGTCGACAGGTCGTCCCGTCCGCCAAGGACGGGCTCCATTGCGGCACTTCTACGGCGCTTCCTACACGTGGCCAGGGAAACGTCGTCCCGTCCGCCAAGGACGGGCTCCATTGCGGCTTAAGGACACCGCCAGCCTAGCGGGCGCAGCGCGAGTCGTCCCGTCCGCCAAGGACGGGCTCCATTGCGGCGCGGATGCTCTGCTCGGGGCCCGGCACCTGCAAGTGCGTCGTCCCGTCCGCCAAGGACGGGCTCCATTGCGGCAGGCATTCACCGGACTCGTCGGCGGAAGCGGCGACCCGTCGTCCCGTCCGCCAAGGACGGGCTCCATTGCGGCGCGCTGGCCTCTGACCGCTCGGCTATGCAGGCGGTGGTCGTCCCGTCCGCCAAGGACGGGCTCCATTGCGGCGGGCTGACGGGCGCGATCTCCGGCGGGCCGGCCAGCTCGTCGTCCCGTCCGCCAAGGACGGGCTCCATTGCGGCGGGTGAAGATCACCGTTACGTATCCCCAAGGAAGGCCGTGTCGTCCCGTCCGCCAAGGACGGGCTCCATTGCGGCCCCGGCTTCTCGCTGCCGTGGGGGCAGTGCTGGCGAGGTCGTCCCGTCCGCCAAGGACGGGCTCCATTGCGGCTCGACAACCTGCCGGACCGCCTCGGGGTACTCGGCTCGTCGTCCCGTCCGCCAAGGACGGGCTCCATTGCGGCCGGTGCGGGGTCGGCGACCCGGGTAAGTAAGCAGCCGGTCGTCCCGTCCGCCAAGGACGGGCTCCATTGCGGCCCGAAGCCACTGCCGTTGCTGGCGGTGCGGACATTGCGTCGTCCCGTCCGCCAAGGACGGGCTCCATTGCGGCCCGAAGCCACTGCCGTTGCTGGCGGTGCGGACATTGCGTCGTCCCGTCCGCCAAGGACGGGCTCCATTGCGGCCGCTTCACCCTGGCCGGAGTGGCCGTGATCGGCGGCCTGTCGTCCCGTCCGCCAAGGACGGGCTCCATTGCGGCGACCTCCCAAAGGTCAGTCCGGACGGCCCCGCCGACCGTCGTCCCGTCCGCCAAGGACGGGCTCCATTGCGGCGAGACGTGGCAGATCGGAACCCCCGAAGAACGGCGGGTCGTCCCGTCCGCCAAGGACGGGCTCCATTGCGGCGCGAACATCCCCAACTGTGACGGCAAGCCGTGTTACGGTCGTCCCGTCCGCCAAGGACGGGCTCCATTGCGGCCCTGACCGCCGAGGACAGGGCGGTCGCCGAGACCGCCGCGTCGTCCCGTCCGCCAAGGACGGGCTCCATTGCGGCCACACGCCGTTGAGGAGGATCTCGGCGGTGATCGCGGTCGTCCCGTCCGCCAAGGACGGGCTCCATTGCGGCTGGGGACGGGCAGGGCCTGAACCGCTGCCTCGGCCGAGTCGTCCCGTCCGCCAAGGACGGGCTCCATTGCGGCATCGCGCCCGGCGGTGAATGGGGCATCGGGAGTGCGTGTCGTCCCGTCCGCCAAGGACGGGCTCCATTGCGGCGCCGACCCGACGCATAAACGGCACTGCACCGAGCACGTCGTCCCGTCCGCCAAGGACGGGCTCCATTGCGGCAAGTCGTACGCGCCGCCGCCCCCGCCGCCGCCGGGACTGGTCGTCCCGTCCGCCAAGGACGGGCTCCATTGCGGCGTTAGCAAGGCGCAACGTTCTGACCTGCACGTTTGGTCGTCCCGTCCGCCAAGGACGGGCTCCATTGCGGCGTTAGCAAGGCGCAACGTTCTGACCTGCACGTTTGGTCGTCCCGTCCGCCAAGGACGGGCTCCATTGCGGCCTGGAGCAGCGGGAGCAGTACGGCACGCCGCTCACCGTCGTCCCGTCCGCCAAGGACGGGCTCCATTGCGGCGCGGGCCCGGGCAAGCCGATCGGCCGCGCCGGCGTCCCGTCGTCCCGTCCGCCAAGGACGGGCTCCATTGCGGCTTCAGCTGGTAGGTGTCCTCGCCGAGCACCGAGCCGGTCGTCCCGTCCGCCAAGGACGGGCTCCATTGCGGCGTGCGGAATTTCCCGCCGGATCTGTCCGCATGGCTGGTCGTCCCGTCCGCCAAGGACGGGCTCCATTGCGGCACCGATGACAGCGCCGAACTGGTCTACGAGGTGAATGTCGTCCCGTCCGCCAAGGACGGGCTCCATTGCGGCGACGGCAGGTTCCGGACATCCCGCAAGCTGTCCATGGTCGTCCCGTCCGCCAAGGACGGGCTCCATTGCGGCGTGCAGGTCGGTGAGAATATGTTCCAGCAGCACCCGAGTCGTCCCGTCCGCCAAGGACGGGCTCCATTGCGGCGCCATTGCTTGCCTCCAGGGCGGACATGACCGACGTCGTCCCGTCCGCCAAGGACGGGCTCCATTGCGGCACTGCGAGGCGGTACTGGCTTACCTTCGGCGTCGAAGTCGTCCCGTCCGCCAAGGACGGGCTCCATTGCGGCGGCGGGAAGCTGGGCATGGGCCTGCCGGGCGGCCGGGTCGTCCCGTCCGCCAAGGACGGGCTCCATTGCGGCCGCGTCGTCGTGGTCCCCGGCCAGGCCCCGGCCGTCGTCGTCCCGTCCGCCAAGGACGGGCTCCATTGCGGCTCGAGCTTCCGCAAGGCATGGCCCGCGAGGTTGCGTCGTCGTCCCGTCCGCCAAGGACGGGCTCCATTGCGGCGATGACCTCACGCTGACCGGCGCGATTTTCGCTCAGGTCGTCCCGTCCGCCAAGGACGGGCTCCATTGCGGCGCGAAGATCCTGCCCGCGCACACCGGCCGGGAGCGCGTCGTCCCGTCCGCCAAGGACGGGCTCCATTGCGGCCGGCCCCGCAGAGCCGTCACCGCGACCGCGCCCGCCGGTCGTCCCGTCCGCCAAGGACGGGCTCCATTGCGGCGTGTCGGCGGGCGCGGTGGTCGACGTGTGCGAGTGGGGTCGTCCCGTCCGCCAAGGACGGGCTCCATTGCGGCAAGGAGCTGGTCAGCGGCCAGCCGGGCACGTTCCCGGGTCGTCCCGTCCGCCAAGGACGGGCTCCATTGCGGCTGGGCATGCAGTCCCGGACCCGCGCGGACGACGCCGCGTCGTCCCGTCCGCCAAGGACGGGCTCCATTGCGGCTGGGCCGAGCCCAAGGGCCTCGGAGAGGCGGCGGAGAGTCGTCCCGTCCGCCAAGGACGGGCTCCATTGCGGCGCCGTTGCCCGAGCACCGTCCAACCTAGGCGAAAAATGTCGTCCCGTCCGCCAAGGACGGGCTCCATTGCGGCTCGTTACTATCCGCATCATGCAAGCTCTGCGAAAGGAGGTCGTCCCGTCCGCCAAGGACGGGCTCCATTGCGGCCTCCTGATGCTGCCGCCGGAGGAGCCGGGCGACGGCGCGTCGTCCCGTCCGCCAAGGACGGGCTCCATTGCGGCCTCGACGAGCGGCACCAGCGGATCCACGAGTTCGCTGGTCGTCCCGTCCGCCAAGGACGGGCTCCATTGCGGCATCGGCCTGGACCTCGTATCGGGCGGCGGCCTGACCCGTCGTCCCGTCCGCCAAGGACGGGCTCCATTGCGGCTCGACCGTGACCGGCACGGCGACCAACGCCGGGTCGTCGTCCCGTCCGCCAAGGACGGGCTCCATTGCGGCCTCTCCGTATTGCGCAACCGCTGCTTTGGCCTCCGGTCGTCCCGTCCGCCAAGGACGGGCTCCATTGCGGCAATGGTTCCGGGCGTGCCGCCAGCCAGGGAGGTGCCGTCGTCCCGTCCGCCAAGGACGGGCTCCATTGCGGCGGCTATGGCACAACGGCTGGCGCAATTTCGCGGCCAAGTCGTCCCGTCCGCCAAGGACGGGCTCCATTGCGGCAGGATGGCGTGCAGCGCGATCGCGCCGGCGGCTTCGTGTCGTCCCGTCCGCCAAGGACGGGCTCCATTGCGGCGCGAGCGTCCAGTTGCCCTGCCCGGCCTGGATGGAGTCGTCCCGTCCGCCAAGGACGGGCTCCATTGCGGCGGTAATGGCGTCAAGTACCTTCGCCATGATGCCGAGGTCGTCCCGTCCGCCAAGGACGGGCTCCATTGCGGCCTTCACACCTCCCTGCGTACTGGGACCTGTACCCGGAAGTCGTCCCGTCCGCCAAGGACGGGCTCCATTGCGGCCGGGTATCCGTTCAGGTAATAGGCCAGGGTCGCTGCGTCGTCCCGTCCGCCAAGGACGGGCTCCATTGCGGCGGCAACTACGTGCAGGTGGTTGTAGCTACCAGCCAGGTCGTCCCGTCCGCCAAGGACGGGCTCCATTGCGGCAGATCGACGAGGAATACGACCGCGAGCACGCGGACAGTCGTCCCGTCCGCCAAGGACGGGCTCCATTGCGGCGAGGACGTCGCGTTCATCTCGGGCACCGGCGTCGGGGTCGTCCCGTCCGCCAAGGACGGGCTCCATTGCGGCTTCGCGGGCGCCGGCGGTGACGCGCAAGGATCATCGGCGTCGTCCCGTCCGCCAAGGACGGGCTCCATTGCGGCCTGAGCGGAACCACCGGCTGGTCGGTCAATAAGGACGGTCGTCCCGTCCGCCAAGGACGGGCTCCATTGCGGCACACCGCTGCCGCAGGAACCGCGGGCACGGTTTGCCGGTCGTCCCGTCCGCCAAGGACGGGCTCCATTGCGGCTGGCTCACCCACCCGGACAGCTACCTGGTGACCGAGGTCGTCCCGTCCGCCAAGGACGGGCTCCATTGCGGCGAACTGGGCATTGTCGTAACCGTTCTGATGTGCGACGTCGTCCCGTCCGCCAAGGACGGGCTCCATTGCGGCCGCGGTCCTCGGATACGAATCAACCGTACTGGAAGGTGGTCGTCCCGTCCGCCAAGGACGGGCTCCATTGCGGCCTGAGCCTCGTCGTATGCCCTGAGAGCGGTCGCGGTGTCGTCCCGTCCGCCAAGGACGGGCTCCATTGCGGCCCCCGACGCTGACAGTGCCCATTGTCACCGACCCGTCGTCGTCCCGTCCGCCAAGGACGGGCTCCATTGCGGCGAGCTGATGGGCCATCGTTACCGCAAGGGCAGCCTGTCGTCCCGTCCGCCAAGGACGGGCTCCATTGCGGCCTTACGTGGGACAGAGTAGGGAAGATTCACGAAAGCGTCGTCCCGTCCGCCAAGGAAGGCTCCATTGCGGCAGCGCGCTCTCCCGCCGGGCCGCGATCCCGCCCGCCAGGTCGTCCCGTCCGCCAAGGACGGGCTCCATTGCGGCGCCAGCTGGTCGCGGATGGTGGCCCGCTCGGACTTGTGTCGTCCCGTCCGCCAAGGACGGGCTCCATTGCGGCGCGAAGGGCTACGGGGTGATCAGCGGCGCGAACGCGGCGTCGTCCCGTCCGCCAAGGACGGGCTCCATTGCGGCACGTATCACCCGCCGCAGCCGGGCCAGCCCGAGCGTTGTCGTCCCGTCCGCCAAGGACGGGCTCCATTGCGGCAGCACCGCCACGGAGTTGTCGGATTCGCCGCTGTGCGGTCGTCCCGTCCGCCAAGGACGGGCTCCATTGCGGCTGCGCCGGGCTGACCGGCTGCCCTTCCAGGTACAGGCCGGTCGTCCCGTCCGCCAAGGACGGGCTCCATTGCGGCATGATCCCCTGGAAGCCGATGTCATTCAGGACCTGGACGTCGTCCCGTCCGCCAAGGACGGGCTCCATTGCGGCCAGGCCGAGCAGGCGGCGGTGACTGCCCGCGTGGGCCGTCGTCCCGTCCGCCAAGGACGGGCTCCATTGCGGCAAGACGCTGGTGCTGGACCAGGGCGCGGACCTGACCGTGTCGTCCCGTCCGCCAAGGACGGGCTCCATTGCGGCTATGTACGGTATCCATTCATCGCGTACCCGTGACTGGTCGTCCCGTCCGCCAAGGACGGGCTCCATTGCGGCCGGGGTCGGCGTCGGCTAGGGCTTCTTCGATCATGCCGTCGTCCCGTCCGCCAAGGACGGGCTCCATTGCGGCCCTTGGACATGTGCGTACCTTCCGATTCCTGTTGTCGTCGTCCCGTCCGCCAAGGACGGGCTCCATTGCGGCCGGATACTGGCTCGCGGACAGAGCTGATGCAGGTTGGCGTCGTCCCGTCCGCCAAGGACGGGCTCCATTGCGGCGGGAAACTGGGCACCCAGAAGGTCATCACCGCGACGCGGGTCGTCCCGTCCGCCAAGGACGGGCTCCATTGCGGCATCGTGGTAGCCCGTGCCGCATTCCGGCCGCGTCAGGTCGTCCCGTCCGCCAAGGACGGGCTCCATTGCGGCAATTCACGCTGCCGGGAACCCTGTCCCCATACTGTGCCGTCGTCCCGTCCGCCAAGGACGGGCTCCATTGCGGCCTGCCGGACTGCGCCAGGGACTTCGACAGCGAATCGAGTCGTCCCGTCCGCCAAGGACGGGCTCCATTGCGGCCGGCTGCCCGGCGCCGACCTGGCCAGCCGGATGCTGGTCGTCCCGTCCGCCAAGGACGGGCTCCATTGCGGCTCGCGGAATGGCCAGTGACCTGTCTGCAGGTGCAGGTCGTCCCGTCCGCCAAGGACGGGCTCCATTGCGGCGCGCCGGTGCCGACACGCGGGAGGCCCTTGTTCACATGTCGTCCCGTCCGCCAAGGACGGGCTCCATTGCGGCACCGCCCTGGAGCGGGCCGCCCAGCAGCTGCCGGGCGTCGTCCCGTCCGCCAAGGACGGGCTCCATTGCGGCAGCGCTGCGCTAACTGAGATCAGGGAGCGGATACGGGTCGTCCCGTCCGCCAAGGACGGGCTCCATTGCGGCTGCGGGGAGAGCTGGGGCGGGGCGTCGCGTGATGGCGGGTCGTCCCGTCCGCCAAGGACGGGCTCCATTGCGGCGCCACGCGCTCATCCTCCTGATACGACCTGGCGGGCCAGTCGTCCCGTCCGCCAAGGACGGGCTCCATTGCGGCCTCGGCTACAAGCCGGGGTGCGGCGGTGCTCCGCCGGTCGTCCCGTCCGCCAAGGACGGGCTCCATTGCGGCTCGTACGCCTGCCCGCCCAGGACCAGCGCCGGACCGGGTCGTCCCGTCCGCCAAGGACGGGCTCCATTGCGGCCCGATGACCACCGTGCGGGCGCAGGAGCCGGTGACCCGTCGTCCCGTCCGCCAAGGACGGGCTCCATTGCGGCAGGCTCGCGCGCGCGGGGAGATCCTGTGCTCAAGTCGTCCCGTCCGCCAAGGACGGGCTCCATTGCGGCAGCCCGGCAGCGCCCGCGTTGACGGCCGGGCTCACGGTCGTCCCGTCCGCCAAGGACGGGCTCCATTGCGGCAGCGCGCTCAGGAGCGGGCAGATCGGCTGGCGCTGCGTCGTCCCGTCCGCCAAGGACGGGCTCCATTGCGGCGCGGCCAAGGTCGCGCGGGAGGCCGCGCTGCGCGAGGTCGTCCCGTCCGCCAAGGGCGGGCTCCATTGCGGCTGCCAGCCACGCGGGCATGCCGTCCGCGCTGTCACGTCGTCCCGTCCGCCAAGGACGGGCTCCATTGCGGCATGATCCACATCAGGGCCTGGACGGGCTGCTCCAGCGGTCGTCCCGTCCGCCAAGGACGGGCTCCATTGCGGCCTCGCACCTGGCCAGCCACATCCGCGCGGCCGGTCAGGTCGTCCCGTCCGCCAAGGACGGGCTCCATTGCGGCACGACACCGTTGTCAAGCTGCACCCTGCTGGTCCCGTGTCGTCCCGTCCGCCAAGGACGGGCTCCATTGCGGCAGCGCTGGCACGGCACCGACTCCGGCAAGCCGCTGATGTCGTCCCGTCCGCCAAGGACGGCCTCCATTGCGGCATGATCCTTCCACCTTCCCGTGCACTTGTCTGCTGAGTCGTCCCGTCCGCCAAGGACGGGCTCCATTGCGGCCCGCTGAGCCACTGGAGGTACTGATCCCAGTCGAGGTCGTCCCGTCCGCCAAGGACGGGCTCCATTGCGGCTCTGGTGGTGGGCGATGTCCCGGGTGATGGGACCATAGGCGCGTCGTCCCGTCCGCCAAGGACGGGCTCCATTGCGGCCGGCAGCTGCGGCCCGGTCATACCGCCTCACCGTGCGTCGTCCCGTCCGCCAAGGACGGGCTCCATTGCGGCGCGTCCTTCGCCAGCAGGCTCGCTTCATGACTGCCAACCTTCCCGCCAAGCAGTCGCTGCTCGCCGAACCCGACGCGCTGAGCCGGCTGACCGCCGAACGCCAGATGCTGTCCGTCGAGGCTGCGATCCGGCGCAGGATCCGCTCCGCGCCCATGCCAGATTTCTTGCGCACCTCCCACAGCCGCAACTGACCGCCGATCAAGCCCTCGGCATTTCGGCCAGCGGGCATGGTGACGGCATCCGGTCTGCCAGGCGCTTGTGCTGCAGGGTCAGCCGACGTGCACGGTGCCGCCGGCCAGGCGCCCGTGCTGCGTAGTATCACTGAGCAGCCGACGCCCGGCGGCGAATAGCTCTCGTAAGCGCCTCGCGGGCTGGCCCGCCGGGCGGAGCCGGTCCTCGGCGGTGAGACTGAACTCGTCGTCTCTGGCGCCGGCGAGGAACACCTCCCATTCCCCCGTGGTGAAGCGCAGGATGGCGCCCTCTGGCTGCCGCGCGTCCCGCAGCAGCATCCAGCCGCCTTCGCAGGCTGCCACCAGGCAGTCCCCGGCCGCGTCCGGCACGCCGGTGAGATGGGGAAGAGACTGACGCCACCATGCTGCGCTGATGACTATCTGAGGGCCGCCTGGGTCCTTGGAGTCACGGATGCGCACCAGGCCGTCGCCGGTCGCGGCGACCTCTACGCACTGGCCTCCCGTGCTGCCAGAACGACGGCTCCGGCGCCACTGTGGTGCCGCGCCGGCGCCTGCCTCACTCACCGGGCACCTTCATGTGCTCCAGCACGAGTGCCCGCGACTCGGCCGGGCTGAGCGCGGCACGCGCCAGGCCGTCGAAGGCCGCAGAGTAGTACTTCATATCCTCACCGTCTTCAAGGTAGAGAGTCTTGCGGAAGTTCTCGACATACACCAGGCCGGGAATCTGCCGGCCGGGGAACAGCAGCAGGCAGAACGGGAAGTCAAGCGCCGGGTGCACCAGCTCGTCAGGGAGAACCTGCATAGTTATGTTCGGCGCCTCGGCCACCTCCGCGAGGTGCTGCAGCTGCTGCCGCATGACCGCGGCGCCGCCGACGCGCCTGCGCAGCACGGCCTCGTCCATCACCGCCCACAGCCGCAGGGGATCCCTTGCGTGGTACAGCAGCTGCTGGCGCTCCAGCCGCAGGCCGATCAGCCGCTCAAGCTCACCCGGGGCTGGCGGGCAGCCGGGAAGCTCGCCGCTCATGACCGCGCGGGCATAGGCCGGCGTCTGCAGCAGCCCGGTGACCAGCGCTCCCCGGTAGTCGCGTTCCTCGCCAGCGCCAGCTTCCAGGCCCACGAAGGTCGCGAACCACGGGGGCAGGATGTCGCCGTAGCCTTGCCACCAGCCGCGCTGCTGCGCCTGGCGGGCCATCTCCACCAGCGGCCGCACATCGTCGGGGTTGGTGATCCCGTAGACGTCGAGCAGTTCACGGACGTCGCCGGGGGAGACGCCCTCGTGGTTCTCGATCCGGGACACCTTCGACGGTGCCCATCGGAGCCGGCGGGCGACTTCCGAGCCCGTCAGCCCGCAAGCATCGCGCATCTCGCGCAGCCACTCGCCCAGAGCCCAGCGCAGCAGCACAGGGCTGGACCGTTCTTCCACGCCCTCACCACCTCTCCTGCGAGCTGACCACAGGATGATGCCGCCTGCGCCGTGCGACAAGCAACTGTACGACCAGAAGGTCCATGAACACAATTTCCCCCATTATTATTGCGCAGATAGAAATTCTACGGAAGAGTGGTCATGACCGACCGTCCATGCCCGCGCCCGCAAGTCCGCGGGAGACGGCATCCGGGACCACGGCAGGCAGGCTATGACCCAGGCTGACCACGCTCCCCCGGCCATCGAAGCCGGGGCTCATCCCGCGCACTCGTTTGCGCGCCGGGAAACCCACCCGCTGACGCTGAAGATCCCGCGCCAAGCTGAGGAAGTCCGCCGGGCCCGCCACTGGTTCCGCAGCTGCCTGCGGAACTGGCACGATGACGATGTGGCGGCAGCCGAGTCCATCTTCGCCGAGGTAGCGGCCAACGCCTTCCGGCACAGCCGAGGCCAGATCACCGTCACTGTGCGGCTCTCACACTGCGCGGTACGCTGTGACGTCCGCGACAGCAGCTGGTGCCGGCCGTGCCGCATCTCACCGCAAGACCCCGAACTTGAGGAAGGCCGGGGCATGGCGATCGTCGCGGCCTTAGCCGACGACTGGGGCGTGCGCCGCCGCCCGCTCGGCAAGACCGTATGGTTCGTAGTGCGTGCCCCGGCCCGGCCCGAAGGGAGCGTCCCCGTACAGTGACAGCCAACGATGGCCCGGAACTGCCGCGCCTTGACGCGAGCACGCCGAGCCCGGCGCGCATCTACGACTACTTAATCGGCGGGAGCTACAACTTCGCGGCCGACCGCGACGCCGCGCAGGCCATGATCGCCGCGTTCCCGGCCCTCCCGCAGGTCCTGCGCGCCGGGCGGGCGTTCGTGCGCCGCACGACCCACTTCCTGGCCAGCGAGCAGGGCGTCACCCAGTTCCTCGACCTGGGCAGCGGAATCCCCACCGTCCGCAACGTCCACGAGATCGCCCAGGCAGTCAGCCCCGACGACACGCGCGTCGCCTACGTCGACATCGACCCGGTCGCCGTCGCGCACTCTCACAGGATCCTGCGCGGCAGCCGGAACGCCATATGCGTCCAGGCCGACCTGCGGAACCCGGCGGCGGTGTGCGCCAACTCCGACATCCGGGCCGTCATCGACTTTTCCCGGCCCGTCGCCGTCCTCCTCAACGCCGTCCTGCACTTCATCGACGGCGACGACGCAGCGGCCGCCGTCGTCGACGGGTACATGAGCGCTGCGGCTCCCGGCAGCTACCTCGTCATCGGCCATCACACCGCTGAGAGCGCGAGCCCTGGCGAGGCCCACGCCCGCGAGATCTACACCCGCACGACCCAGCCCCTGATCCCCCGGTCACGATCCCAGATCATCAGGTTCTTCCACGCCACGACGATCGTCGAGCCCGGGGTGGTGCTGACCCCCCTCTGGCGGCCCGAGCCCGGCGAGGCAGACCCTGCCGCACAAGTCCCGCTCTACTTCGGCTACGCCGGCGTCGGCCGTAAGAACTGAGCCCGGGCCGCCACCACCGGCCAGCACCGAACCCACGGGCACGCACTGAATGCGGGACCAAGGCGACCACGCGCACCTGCCCAGCCCGGACAGCGCGCCACAAGCGCGGCAGGTCGGCACGCCCGCTGATCCCGCCCTGCCGCAGCGGACCCCGCCGAGGGTCCCTCCGGCCCGGCTCAGCGCGTCACGCCGCTGACCGACACTGCCCTGCTGGCGCGCGTCCTGCGCGGGCTGCAGCAGCTGTGACTACGGCGATGCAGCACGCGCCTGGCATCACCAGCGAGAACCGGGGCCGGGTTCCGGGCGCTGCTGCTGCGGCGGCACGCGGCGGGGCGGCAGCGTCGGCTCGTCCTGGTGCAGGCCCGGCGGACGCCCGGCGGGCGCTCCCCGGCGCTGGGCCAGCAGGTGCAGGCCGCGCCCGAGAAGCCCGGCGAGCACCGGGTCTACCAGGTCGCCGTCGCCGGTGATCGACGATATGTGCACCGGGCGGCACCGGGAGGTTGCCGGCATCAGCGATGACACGCGACCGGGCGCAGCGCGCGTGCGCCAGCCGGACGTGCGCGACCCGCGCGGGCCGTCCGGTCCTGCCCCCGGTGCCACGGCCAGCCGGACGGCGCCGGCCGTCGGCCCGGCCGACGGCTGGTCATGTCGGCCGCACGCGACGCACCGGTACCCGGTCGCCGCCGACCGCCTGAGCACCTCCAGATCATCGGCGCCGTGACCTAGCAGGGTTCACCGGCGAGCAAGTGGCAGAACGGCTGAGCTGGTCGGCGGCGAAAGTGTCGAGGATCGAGACCGGGAGAACCGCCATCGGGCCCGCTGAGCTGCAGCTATTGCTGGATGTCTACGAGCTGCCCGGTACGCAGCGGGAACGGCTTACAGACCTGGGTCGCAGCGCGCGGCAACGTGGCTGGTGGGATGCCTATACCGACATCCTCCGCCCGGAGTACGCCACGCTGATCGCGCTGGAAGCCGAGGCCGAGTCAGTGGACTGATATGCCGCGGAGATCGTCCCTGGCCTGCTGCAGACCGAGGATTACGCACGGGTGATGGTCCAGTCGCCGCTGCTGATCTCCCCGCCCGGGGAGATCGAGCGCCGAGTGCAGGTGAGGATGACCCGGCAGCGGGTCCTGACCAGGGAGAATACGCTGCGCTTGTCGGTGGTGCTCGATGAGACCGTGCTGCGCAAGAAGGTCGGCGGCGCTGCTGTGATGGGTCGGCAGCTTGAGCGTCTGAGCGAGGCGGCCAGGTCGCCGAACGTGGAGATCCGGGTCCTGCCGGACGCCGTGGGCGCTCATCCCGCGGTGACCGGCGAGTTCACGATCCTGCATTTCCCGGAGCCGAGCGCGCCGGGGGTGGTCTACATCGAGAACATGACGAGCAACCTGTACGTGGAGCACGAAGCTGAGGTCTTCCGGTACCACCTGGCGCTGGATCGCCTGCGGAGCCTGGCCCTGGGACCCGAGGACTCGCAGGCCAGAATCACCGCTGCGGCGGATAGCATTGAGTGATCGGGAAAGGAGGCGCGGCTATGGCCGACTACGACCTGGACCGCGCGACCTGGCGCAAGAGCAGTCGCAGCGCGGGGAGCGGCAGCTGCGTCGAGGTCGCCACTGTGGCGGGCTCGAAGGAAGAAAACGACCAGGTGATCGCGGTCCGCGATTCCAAGGATCGGCAGGGCCCCGTCCTGATCTTCACCCCCGACGAGTGGACGGTCTTCACCGCGGGAGTGCGGGACGGCGAGTTCGATCTAGTCTGAGGCTGGATGGGTAGTCGCGCCCAGTTCTGTGTTGCCTACGTCCGTTGTAAGCCTGGTTCCAAGCGCCGCCGGCGGCGGTGTGTGAGCCGGTGTGCGGCTGTTTCTCGACGCCGCGATGGGACGTCGTTAGACATCCCCTGCGGGTTCTGGCCGTGGTGTCAGCTCGTTCTGGTTCCCACGAGCAGTGAATTCTGCAGGTCGGGTAGCACCACCTCGGTCGAGATCAGCCTGGGGTCGCCGAAGAAGAGCCGGCGCTTGGGGTCGTTCGTGAGGAACGGCGAATCTGGTGGCAGCGCCTTGTGCGGCGTGAGGTCATCGTTGACGATGCGCCCGCCGATGCGGAGCAAGCTGACCAGGTCGGCATCCGCACGCCAGCCGCCGTCGGAGAAGAGGAGGTCGAACGGCCCCCGGCTGGAAATGATGGTGACGGCGTCGCCGGTGATCACTTCTACCCGCGGGTCTTCGGCCAGTAGTTCGCGGGCTGCAGTGGCGCGCTGCTGGTCAATCTCCGCGGTGATCAGCATGCAGCTGGCTGGCATAGCGCTGGCGATCCATGCGGCGCCGATCCCGACGCCCGTGCCCAGTTCGCCGATCCGGCCGCCGATACATCCAGCCGCCAGCAACGCCAGGAACCTGCCCACGCCGGGCAGTGATGCGGACGGGCCCGCATGGCCGGCTTCTTGCCGGGTGAGCGGAAAGCCCAGCTGCCGGGCGAGAGCTTGTGCGCGCATCACAAGCGGCGGGAACTCCTCCATGGCGTGCCTCCGAGGTTCCTTGTCGCGACGCTAGCAGTGCGGGAAGTGTTACCTGTTGCGCATGCGAGCCTGGAATCTGTGGGGTGGTCTCCCGGAACCTGGGGTTGGTTCCTGACGGTCGGGCAGGCCGCCAGAACGCCGATGCACACTTACACGATTGTGGTTGAGCCCGAGGAGGGCGGCCGATAATACGTGACCGTCCCTGCGCTGCATGGTCGGAGCGTCGACAGCCCTCCGGTGGCTTTGTGCGTGAACCGTTCGAGTAGCTGGCTGGTGTTGTCTCGTTCAGAACGGTGACATCTGGTCGAGGACGCGCTCACCCAGGTTAACGATGGGGGCAGCCTTGGGGATGTCCTCGCGCACGTCGTCGGCGGTGATCTCGGGGACGTTGCTCTGCGGGTACTCCGCGCCGTGTCGCTGGCGGCGCATCCGGTCGAACGGTCGCAGGACGTTGCCTAGCGGCGGGTCTAGTTGCGCGCGGACGGCCTCGTAAGCGGCTAGGTGCCCGCCGCGGGTGGTTGGTCGCAGCCCCTGGTTTTCCAGCACGGCGGTCAGCGCCTTGCGGGCCGCGTCGTAGACGAGCGCGTATCCGCCTGCCGGATCCGCGTCGCAGACCCCGCCGGCTGAGGTGAGGTGCCTGCCGGCTTGCGAGATAAGGCGGTCGGCGTGCTCGCGGCTCGGCGGCACGCGCTGAAGTTCGTGGTCGGCGAGCATGCGGTCGATGACGGCCCGGCCCTGGTCCCATCTCATTCGGGATCATCCTTGTGCTCTGCTACCGGGAGTTCCACCAGCGGCCGCTGGCGCACCGATGCCAGGAATGCGTCATCCGGGTCCGTTGATGCCCACGCGGCCGGGCTGATGCGGCGGATGTCAACGGGCCGCCCGAGCCGGGCCCGCGCTGACCGCGCGATCTCTTCCAGTTCATCACGGTCGGCCGTGCCGACGACGAGGACGTCGACGTCATGGGGCACCGGGCCTGGCTCCCCGAGATACCGCGCGGCCCATGACCCGTAGATGAACGCGGCCGTGACGCCGCCTGCGCCAGCGAGCAGATCGGTGAGCACGGGCAGTGGCCCGAACGTGACCGCCAGCAAGTCAGTAAGCGGCCGGGTGACAAGCGCTCCCGTCACGGCCCGCAGCAGGCGGACGTTGCCGCGGCGGCTGTCGTTGGCGAACCCCGCTGTCACCAGGCGGGATGCCTCCGTGTGGATCGTCTTGACGCTAACACCGATCAGCGATGCTGCCTCCGTCAGGCTGTACTCGCGGTCGGGATGCAAGTACAGCAGCGCCAGCAGCTCGCCCTGCGCTCGGGACCGGAGCAGCGGGAGCAGCGGAGGCGGCGCACTTCTCATAAGAGGTAAAGTACCTTACCTCTTAGGGAAAACTAACGTGCCGCGCCGCATGTACTCGGCGCGCTCGCCCGGCATCCCGTCAGGCCGGAAAGGCCGCATGCGCCAACCTAGAGGAGTACCACTGTGAACGGAGCCAACTCGCTCATCCGCACCCTCGTCGGGCACGGGGTCGACATCTGCTTCATGAATCCGGGCACCTCGGAGATGCATTTCGTGGCCGCTCTCGACGACGTGACCGAGATGCACAGCGTGCTGGCCCTGTTCGAAGGGGTAGCTACCGGGGCTGCGGACGGCTATGCGCGCATCGCGAGCAGGCCGGCGGCCACCTTGCTGCACCTTGGCCCCGGGCTGGGCAACGGCCTGGCGAACCTGCACAATGCCAGGCGGGCCTGCAGCCCGATGATGAACGTCGTCGGGACCACGCCATCTCGCATCGCGGCTACGACGCCCCGCTCCAGTCGGACATCGAGACGGTGGCCCGCAATGTCTCGGCGTTCGTCCGGACGGCGGAGACGACGCAGGGCCTGGGCAATGACGCGGTGGCGGCCCTGGCCGCGGCCTTCGGCCCACCTGGCTCGGTGGCGACCCTGATCGTGCCCGCCGACGTGTCGTGGACCGATGGCGACGTGGTTGTCCCGCCGTATTGCGGCCTGGCTTGCGTGACGGCTGCCGCGCCGGTCACGAGGCGTCGCCCCGTTCGCGAAGGGACGGGCTCCACTGCGGCACAACTGGGCCGTCCGCCAGATTGACAGCCTGGTCGCGTAGTGCCGTCCGCGGAGGACGGCTCCATTGCTGCTGCGACCACAGCCGAGCGGTGCCGAACACGGGGCGCGGACGTCCCGTCCGTGAAGGACGGGCTCCATTGCGGCGCGTGCGTCCCGGTGGCTTGCCATCAAGTGCGGCTCAGCTCAGGTCGAACTCGCCATCTTGTACGCCGGCCAGGAATGCGCGCCATTCCGCCGGGGTGAAGATCAGTTTCGGGCCGTGCGGGTTCTTGGAGTGGCGCACGGCGACGATGCCCGGCAGGTTGGCTGCTACCTCGACGCACTGGCCGCCCTGGCCGTTGCTGCGGCTGCTTTTCCGCCATATGGCGCGGGACAGGTCGATGTTGTCCACCCCGCACCTCCTAAATGTTCGGATTCTATGTGAGTTCGTCGGCTGCGCGGGCGATGAGCGCGCGTGAGGCGTCTACTGGCAGGGCTGCCGCGCGCAGGTGGTCGAAGATGAGCTTATAGCGCTGGACCTCGGCCGTCTTCTCCAGGTAGAGCGTGCCGCTGTGGTACTCGATGCAGACGACGTTCGGGTCGGCGGGCTCGGGGAAGTTCAGGATCATGAAGGCGCCGTCCATCGCCGCGTGTGCGCCGACGCTGAACGGCAGCACCTGAACGGTGATGTTGGGCTTGCGGCTGGCGTCGATGAGATGGTTTCAGCTGCGCTCGCATCGCCGTCCGGCCGCCGACCGCCCGGCGGATGACGGCCTCGTTGACGATCGCCCAGAGCTGCGGTGCCTCGGGTGCGCTGAGTCGTCGCTGCCGGGCCATGCGGACCGCGACGCGCTGCTCGATATCCTCGTCGCTGCTGGTCACCAGAAACGCGTGGTGGACGGCGCGGGCGTAATCCTCGGTCTGGAGCAGTCCGGGCACGAACTCTGACTCGTAATTCCGCAGCGTCGTGGCTTCCGCTTTGCGGCCAACGTAGATCTCGAACGATTCGGGGATCGCGTCGCCGTACTGGTGCCACCAGCCCTTCTGCCGGGATTCGCGGGCCAAGGCGAGCAGCAGGTCGCATTGCTCGCCGTCGGTGACGCCGTAGACCCTGAGCAGGAACCTTACGTCCCGTGGCAGGACGCTGACGCTAGGACCCGAGGAGTGGCAGGCCATGATCGCCGCCGCGGCGGATAGCATTGAATGATCGTGAAAGGAGGCGCGGCTATGGGCGAGCATGACCTGGACCGCGCGGCCTGGCGCAAGAGCAGCCGCAGCGCGGGAAACGGCAGCCGTGTCGAGGTCGCCACTATCGCGGGCTCGAAGGAAAACAGCGACCGGGTGATTGCGGTCCGTGATTCGAAAGACCGGCAGGGTCCCGTCCTGATCTTCACACCCGACGAGTGGACGGCCTTCACCTCAGGGGTGCGCGACGGCGAATTCGACCTGATCTGAGGCTGGACGGGTAGGTGCCCCAGCTCTGTGTTGCGTGCGTCCGGCATACGCCTAGCGACCTCGCTATTTGACGATCCAGCGGCCGAACTGCATGAAGACGTTTCGGCAAGGCTCCGTCAGCATCTCCCTTTGCCTCGCTGCTCGATCTTGCGCCGTTGGCCGCCCGGCGTCCGGCGTGAGCGGCTACCAGGATCCCGCTGGCGACCACGAAGAGGGCGCCGAGGCCAATCACAGAGAGCGACGTGTTCTCGGGACCACTGCGCTGCGGATCCGCTGCCGAACGCCGACTCGGCGCGCCTGGGCGCTGTTTCGGGCTCGCGGGCGAGGGCGTGCAGATCATCCAGTTCTGGCTCGTCGCGACATGATGCCTCGTGCCTGGTTTTTGCTGGGACCGAGCCTGGTGCGGTTACGTGGCCCGGACGGCTGGCTCCGCTGACGGGTGCCGGCCGACCTGGCTGCTCATCGGGTACCTGGCTGGGGGGAAGCTCACTTTGATGTGCAGACCGCCGCAAGGTCGCGGGCGGAGGACACGGCCGGCGTCGTAGGCCTGGCGATTGCCTGGTCAAGGGTGCTCAATCCCCCTAGACAAGAAGGCCCCAACCCCCCGCGCGTCTCTGGGAGCTGGGGCCTTCAGTCTTGCTGGCCTTGAGCGCCGCGCGGCGCGCCTCCTGGCCGTCGAGCTCGGGAGGGTTGCGGCGTGAACGTTGCCGGAGTCTGAGGCTCGGCCGCTGGGTTAGCGGTGCCGGCGGTACTGCAGCTTGAGGATCCCGTTGCTGGAGGCGGTGCTGGAGACCAGGTCGAGCTGGTAGGACTTGGGGACGCCGTCGAACAGCCGGGTGCCCTCGCCCGCAACGTAGGGGAACAAGGACAGCTGGAGCTCGTCGATCAGGTCGAGCCGCATGAGCGACCGCCAGAGGCTGACGCCGCCCCAGACCACGATGTGGCCGTCGCCGCCCAGCCTGAGCTTGTCGATCTCTTCTGCCGTGTCACCGGCGGCGATGGTGGTGCTGGCCCAGTCGGCCGTCTTCAGGGTCCGGGAGAAGACGACCTTGCGCGCGGCGTTCAGGATGTCGGCGAACGGGTGGTCGGTGGCCGTTGTCATGGCCCCGGCGATGGCCTCGTAGGCGGTGCGGCCCATGATGTGCGCGTACGCGCTCTGGAGAAAGCCGAGTTGCGCCGGGTCGCCGGGCTCACGGTTTTCGGGCAGGCCGAAGCAGAACTTCCAGAACTCGGTGCCCTCGTCGGCGAGAAGGCCGTCGAGGGAGTAGTTGAACACTGTCGCTATCAGCTTCCGCATGATCAGAACTCCCATGGTGTCGGGTCGTCTGGGGACCGTGCTTGCTAGGGGAACGTGCCTGTCCCGGGCCGCAGCGCTCGCATGGCCGCGGCGTCTGTGGCCTGTCGCTAGTGCTTTAGACGCCACTGCCGCCCGGAAGTCATCGGTGGCCGGTCAACTGGCCGGTTGCGCGGTCAGGTACCGGGTCAGGCCGTCGAGCGTCTCGGTGGTCCCTTCCTCGCGTAGCGCCGGTGCCTGCGGTCCGTCAAGTTCGGCGCGATAGGCGACGCTGTGGCCGGCCGGATCGCCGGCTTCGAGGACTACCAGGAGCGCGACTTTCAGACGAAGCTATCCGCCCAAGCCGGCGACCTGCAAGCCGCGTAAGCCAGGCACGAGAACGGCCTGACCCCCAACTTGGGGACCGGGTTGGCGACGTAGCCTTTCAGCCCGGCCAGGGCCCGGACGTTCCTGCGGGGCAGGCGTTCGCTGGACTCGCATGCCGGTGCTAGGCATTAGCCCGGCGGAGGCGTTCGGCTGCTTGTGCCCGGAGCGCATCGCCGCACACCGCGCTGTGGCCGTGCAGTGCTTCCTCTCGGGCGTTGTACGCTGCCATCCACAAGCTGGCCGCCCACGCGATCTCCTGCTCCGCGGCCGTGAACAAGCGCCCCCGAATGTCCTGATAAGCCACCAGGAACGCCTCGGAGCTTTCGATCGGCGCCAGCGTGGGCGGCCCGGCACTGGCGAAAGACCCGCTCGCCGCTCCCGCCAGCGCCGCCTGCGGTTGCCACGCCAGGCTGTCCCAGTCGTGCACCGCCCGCACCTGCTGACCGTGCCACCGGAGGTTCTGCGCCTCGAAGTCGGCGTAGCCCAGCACGCACGGCAGGCCGGCGGCCAGTATCCGCCGCCGAGCCCGCTCGGCCGTGTCAACGACGTACGCGGGCACGACGCTCTGGTCCCGGTTATCGAGGAAGTCGATCGCCGGCCACACCCCGGAATCGGTGTGGTCCCAGCGCACCCAAGGCGGATTCGGCAGCGGCGGCGCGACGGTCACGCCGGCCAGTTCGGCCATCAGCCGGGCGAACACCTCCGCGTAGCACGCGGCCACGTCCGGCGAGTCCCCGTGCAACACCCCGCCGCCGGGCCGGAACTCCTCCGCGTGCACAGCCAGCGAACCGACACCGGCCACCGGCGTGAGCGGCCGGGCACAGGGAAACCCGCGCCCGGCCAGCCGGGCCTGCGCCGCGACACACGGCACTGCCCGGCCGTCATCGGCGCGCGCCTTGGCCACCACGTCCGTACCACCGGCCAGCCGCAGACCGAACACCACCGACACCATCGAGATCTGTTGCAGCTGGAACAGCACGTCGGAGGGTTCGCCACCCAGGTGGTCCAGACACCAGGCCGGCAACCAGTCCGGCAGATCGTCCAGCGGCACAATCAGGACTGTGCCATAGGCACCGAACGCACCGGAAGCGAGATTCGCCTGCAGGACGATCACCGGACCTTCGCGACGATCCGCCCGCCCGCATAGCATTCCAGGCAGGCCTCGTTGCCGTGCCAGGCCGAGGTCACGATGACTTGTCCGCATCGGCCCTGCTGACCGGCTCAATGACCCCCGCAGCACCGCCGAGACCCGGTAGGACGATTAGAGGGCATGCTCGAGCGTCTGGGAGACGAGGCCGAATCTCCGGCCCATGACTTACCTCCGCGCCTGTTCCCGCTGAACAGCGCCTACAAGCTCTAGTCTTTCAGCCGTGACTGCCGCCAGGCCCACGGCCGGGTTGATGCGAGCTGTCATTACATGACAGAACGCCCGTGCAACCTGCGGCATGAAGCGCGCGTTGCCTGACCTCAGGCGCGGCCCGCGATGATGCATGATTAAATGACCAAATGACGGAGATAGCCGATCTGAGAGCTGCTGCCAGCGCGTCTGTTGCCGCCCTGGCTGGCTACACCGATCTGGACTGGCAGCAGGTGCCAGCTGCCGACCTGGAGTGGAGCTGCTGGCAGACGGCGCTGCACATGGTTGATTGTCTCTACTTCTACGCGTGTCAGATCGTGTACGGGAACCCCGACGAGTACCTGTGCACCGAGCTTGCCCCCGACGACTCGGCCTCGCCGCCGCGGCTGCTGGCCGCCCTGAGCGCGCACGCCGAGCTATTGCACCGCATTGCGCGGTCCGCTGACCCAGCCGTGCGCGCGCATCACAATTATGGTCTCTCGGACGCGGCAGGGTTCGCCGCGATGGGCGTCGCGGAGACGTTGATCCACACTTTTGACGTGGTGCGCGGGCTGAACCCCGCGGATCAGTGGCGACCGCCGGCCGAGCTTGCTGCGCCGGTGATCGCCCGGCTGTTTCCGCACGCTCCCAGCGGCGACCCCGTCGATGTGCTGCTGTACTGCTGCGGCCGCGCCGCCCTGGGTGAGTTGCCGCGGCAGACACTCTGGCAGTGGGACGGGACAGTCAGAACCTAATCGGGGCCGAGCGCGACGAAAGCTGAACGCCACGACTCGCCCCGCAACGAAGGCTGCCCACTTGCAGCGCGCAGTCAACACGCACGACCGAGCGTTGGCGCAGTCCGACGAGGCGTGCGTCTCCAGGCAGTTCCACTGACCGCCGACCGTCCAGGTCGTTCGTCCTCACTTCGCCGCAGGCGCTCCAGCGCGGTTCCGGGCGGCAAGGGATCGCGGTGACGAACGACGAAGAATGGCGGACAAAGAGCGTGGCCGTTGATCATGACTTGGTGTCCAGATAAAAGTGCCGTCAACATACGCCTAGATCGTTGACCGGGAATTATGGGCAGCTCCCTGATCGTAGGCGATCAGGGAGCGCTTGACTGGCGCGCCGATTGCCCAGTTGTGCCAGATGACGGCGTTGAGCGCCAGCAGGCGCTGGATGATGCGGGCCCACAGCCCGGCGGGTACCCGGCCGTGGCGCTCCAGGCCGAGCTGGTTCTTCAGGGTCCAGATGATCGCCTCGACCCGCTGGCGCAGCCAGTTCGGAAAATGCCCGGGGTTCTTGTCGTCTTTGCGGGCAGGGCGGATCAGTGCCAGGTCCAGCCCGGCGAGGAACTCCTCGAAGTCATCTCCGGTGAAGCCCTTGTCCGCCACGATCGCGGTGCCCCACTCGTGCGGGCGCGGCGCGCAGCCAGTGCCGCTCGTCGTCATAGCGCAGCAGCACCTGCGCCACGGCCAGGCACACCAGTTCCGCATCAGTCACCCCGGCAGGCCTGCCCGGGCCGGAACGGCGTAGTGCGCGCGAGGGGATGATGCGGTCGGTCAGCTCGACGTAGAGTGCGGTCAGAAGAGTGTCCAGGTCGGCGATCACGAAGACTCCCAAGGTCAGACGTGTGTAGACACGCCGATCTTGGACACTCTTCGCCTTTCAGTCACGGATACTCGCGGCGTGCCAGCCAACGTCGCCGTGCGCGGCGGCGGACTGGAGACACCAGGGCAATGCGGAAGTAACTCGCTGGCGCGGAGGACCGCCGACTGCCCGGACCCAGAACTCTCGGCCTGCCGGTCAGATGAGCGCACCGGTCAGGCTCGCCGGGCGATGGCAGCCGGGCTTCAGGGATCGGTGCTACGGAGTGAGCGAGAAGTCGTCGAGCTGCAGGCCAGTGCCGCCCCGCGACTCCTCGAATCCGGTGCTGACCTGCTGCAGGTCATCCGATCTGGAGAGGACTCCGTGTCGCCGCGCGTAGGAGAAGAACGGCGCCAGGCCGAATCTGGTGACTGACTCGACCGACGTGACCCGCTCGAAAACGATATAGCGCCACGAGTAGGACGCGTTGCTCATTGTGTAGGTCTTGTACCAGTACTGCGCGCCGCCGACGGTGACCTCGACCGCGCCGTTCGGGAGGGCGAGGTTCTGCTCATCGAAGTAGACCATCAGCTCGGTGTCCGGGTGCGAAGCGCCGGTCGGCCAGAACCACATGTCATTGGCGAAGTCCCAGACATCAGACAATGAGCCGGTGTCGCTCATCGCCAGGGTCTCCTCCGGCTTCGCCGCGGACACTTGCTCGGGCGTCCAGCCCGTGGTGCAGTACGCGCCGGAACCCCAGCTGCAGCCGATGCTGCTCGCAGGGTAGGCGAGCACATGACCGTCATCCGGAGCCCGCTGCGACTCAACGGTGAACCCCGCCTGGGTGCCGTAGTCCTCCATGCACGTGCTGCCGCCGCCCCAGTTGTCCGGGTTAACGGCGTACCGGCGGCCGTCTGCGCCGATGACAGCGTGCCAGCGCTGGCAGGTCTGCGCGCCGGCCGGCTGCCCTGCTGCGGCCGATGCGGGCAGCAGTCCCGCTGCAGCGCCGACGAGTGCGATCAGGACTTTCCTCAAGGCACAACCCCTTTCACAGGCGGTGCATGGCACCTGCGCCACGGCGCCTGCCGGGCAGGGCGGAATAACCCGTTCTCCGCAGAGCTGCCACCAGATCTGGAGAAAGACGCTCTATCGCGGGCACGTTTGTACTAATGCTGATATTCCGACTGATCGGGCTTTCTTGGCTTCTGCACAATCTGATTATACCTTCTGTACATTCTGACTGTATACAGCAGAGTCGGCACTCTTGAAGCAGTATCTATCTTCATTCCGCCTTCATGGCGGCTGGTCAATGACTAAATGATAACGCCCATTCGCGGACAGATCCTCAGACACCTCTAGGGCACTCTCATAGTTGCTGATCGCGTTCGGGTGCGCGGCGAGCCGGGCAAGGGCCGCCCGAGGGAGCCTGCGGCTCCGGGGTGATTCGGTCATCCATACCTGAGGGCTGATCGTGACCAGTGAGCCGGAGGTGCCGGTGAACATCGAAGCTAATCTCTGCAGTTTTATGGACGGCCGCAAGCGGGATGCGGAGCGACGCTACCGGCGCGGGACGGTCTGGCCCCGGTCAGCAGCTCCGGCGGCCTGCCAGCGCCGGGTGACCGGGCCGTCTAACCGCGAGATCAGGCCGCTGTCGCGTAGCGATTCCAGCACGCGGATCACGCCGGGGAGGTGCTGTCGGCCGGACCGCCGGGCGATCTCGGCCGCGCTGAGGCATTCCCCGGCGGCGAGTTCGGACAGCACAGATCGCTGGTTGGGAGTGAGTTTCATCGATGATCTCCCCACGGTGAGCCAGTCGTGGTAGCTGGTACTCATTGTGCAGGTCAGGCGGCCCGATGGCCAGTCATCCCAGGCCAGGCCGTCAGACGGACGGGAATACCCCTGACACGCCTACCCCACGAATCTCACCGGTTGCCTGTTGTTTGTTATCATTCTGATCGTCCTTTTTGGTCTTATTCTTGAACTTTCCTTTTCATACCAGCCCGGGGCCGCACGGCAACGGCGGCCAGATGCTGCACACGCAGCAGATGACGGCGAGCCGGGCAGATGAGTACGCAGGTCCCGCGACCATGAATGATCGCTGCCGCTGCTCAGCCTCGCAAAGCGCGCCTGCCGTATTAGGTGCATGAGGCCTGGCGATGCGCTGGCATCATCGAGCACATGACTGCAGTGAAGATCAACGCCATTACAGTGCCGGCAGAGCGGGGCTGACCTTGCCCGGCGGTTCGCTACCGGGCACTGTCGACAGCCAGGACGGGCTCGCGGGCTAGCTCGAACGCAACGTCCAGCTCATGGCATAGCGCAGCCCCGGTAGCCCGGCCGTCGTTGGATCGGCTCTTACGATGGCCGGATGGACGTACCGCGGGAGAGCTGGTTCAGCCCGAAGATCGAGGTCCGGGGCTCGCGCGTCCATGGCAGGGGAACAATTGCCCTCGCGTTCGTGGAGCCCGGGGAGGTCGTCGAGATATGGGGGGAATGGTGGCAGGGAAGAAGGACGGTGGAGTACACGGATAACCGCGAGCAGGCTGAGGGCGCGCGCTCGGACGGCAGGTGTCCGGTGCCATGATTTGGCCACGGCCGACGTTACTGCGGCCCGGACATCAAGCGTGCTCTGGGATAAGGAACGGTCGTATGCATGCTGGTATTTGCGTTTAGTCACACTTCGTGATCTTCTGCCATGCGGCGCGTATCGCCGGCGTGATGGCAGGTGGGCTCAAGAGCAATCGAACGCACCTGCTTTCTCCGCTCCATTCGGCATCTTTGCGGTAATTATGGAATATTTGCCGGGAAGCTGGTTCCGTATAAGTTCCTTTCCTGCGCCAATCTGGCTTGACGTCGGAGTGAGAGATTGGGACTCTTTCCTCCATTGCCAGCAAGTGCTGGGGGGTGTTTCCGGATGTACCAGCTGATGATCTCGGTATCTCTTGCCGCTGTCACGGCCTTGAGCCCGGGCCTGCATCACGGCGAGCAGGGCGGCAGTCCCGGCGCCAGCCCGTCACCGGCCGTTTCCGTCGCGAGCAGCAGCCCGACGCTGACTCAGCAGCCGTCGGGGACCTGGACGACCACAATCGTGCTCGACGCCTCCGCCGTCTGCGTGATGGACCTCGCATACGAACTGGTCATCACCACGCCAGGAACGGCAGCGCCAGGCACGCCAGCCATGGGGACGATCACCGGCGGCCCGCAGGCGATCCAGGCACCTGCCGGCGCGCTGGCAGCGTGCGGGACGCCGACCGCGGAAGACGAGGTCGTGACGTTGGCCTTCGGACTCCCCGCAGTCCCGTTGGCGGCGACGCTGATCATCGTGGACGGGCACGTTCCGCCCGCGGCGCCGACAGCGATACCGATAATGACAATTCACCGGTTCGTGTCACTGGGACAGTACGCTGGGTGGCCGGCCATCGCCGGCGGCGCACTTGCTGCCCTGCTGCTCGCATTCACGCTGCTGCTCGCGCTCAAGAGCGCAATTTCGCGGCGCCGTCCAGGCGCTGCAGAGCGCGACAAGGACGGCTGCGGATTCTGGCGTAAGCCCATCTACGCGTCCGCTACCTGGACATTCAAGGACAGCTGGGCGACGAACATCACAGTCGCGGGGACCGCTATCGCGGCGGTTCTCACCGCCACAGGTGCTGTCAGCACCCTGCTGCCCGGCGTGCAGCTCGACAGATACGCGATTCTCATGACCGCCTGCGGCGCCATCGTCGCCGCCGCTCCGCTTATCTTCGGCATTATCTACGTCCTGCTTTCCCGCTCCCGCGGACTGGTCGCTGACAATGCGACCCTGACGTTCCAGGATCCGCACGAGACACCGCAGGAGTGCAGAATCAGTGTGCCCGGCGGCGCGAGCATCACCCTGCCCGCGGATCCGAAGACAGCAGCGACCAGCAAGGACCCGATCCAGATCCGGCCTGGCACGACGATCACGGGCAGGCATGTGAAGGCCGTGCTCCCCGGCGACAGCACAATCACGCTCATGCCGACCGGCAGCGCCGCGATCAGGTTCCGAACCCCCCAGCCCGATACCCCGCAGTCCGCAACCGCCGGCTCGGCCCACGAGCGGATCGCGAACAAGAAACCTGAACAGGAGATCACCCTGGCCGCGAACGAGAAACCTGAACAGGAGATCAGCCCGGCCGCGAAGGAGCGAGCTGAACTGGAGATCATCCCGGCCGCAGGCACCTCTGACGCCAGCGCGATCAGTCGGCTGACCATGAACGGCGCCAGTCTCGTAACCGTTAAAGTCGTCGGCTACGCGACCATCGGCCTTCCCGCCGGGACAACGTCAACCGCGCCGGACGGGCGGACAACGACCTTCAGTGCCAAGACCACGCTGCGGGTCCCGCTAGGACCCAACGTGATCGTGGCAGACATGCGCTCCCTGACTCTGGCCGCACTGGTCACGATGTTCGGGATCGGCGCAGAACTAGGGATCCTCGGCATCCTGGCCTTCTCGCTCTCAGACCAGACCGGAGCGGCCCGGTATGGCGCCCTCGGCGCAGTGCTCGCGATGGCCGTCGTGGTGCTCGCGTACGCTGCTGCCACTACATACGCCCTCGCGGACTCCAGGCCAGGTTCGGCGCTCACTCCCGACTCAGCGACGTCATGCACCCTCTAGCCTCACGCCCAGCACAACTCGAAGGACATGGCATCGGACAGAGTCTTTTCCAGGCTGCCGGTCCCGTGGCGGTGCGCCGTACCGTGCACCCGGGTCGCGCCGTGAAGCGGGTTGTCACGCCGACCGGCACTGCCTCGGGTTGGGCACCGGCCAGGGAGATGAGGTTCCGGACGAGGGCGGTGTCGATGGCCCAGAGCCGGCGCCGCCACCGACCAGGTGACCTGGGATCCCGTCCAGCGCGTCTGGACTCACAGCTGATCGGTACCTCCGGGTGCGCGATGGTGAGTTCGACCTGATCTGAGGCTGGATGGGTAGTTGCCCAGTTCTGTGTTGCATGCGTCCGGTCATCAGCCGCAGGCGATGCCGACTTCGGCATTCATGGGATCCTCAATCGGGACAAGACTTCGATCCCACTCCCGGAGGAGTACCGCTGTGAACGGAGCCAACTCGCTCATCCGCACCCTCGTCGGGCACGGGGTCGACATCTGCTTCATGAATCCGGGCACCTCGGAGATGCATTTCGTGGCCGCTCTCGACGACGTGACCGAGATGCACAGCGTGCTGGCCCTGTTCGAAGGGGTAGCTACCGGGGCTGCGGACGGCTATGCGCGCATCGCGAGCAGGCCGGCGGCCACCTTGCTCCACCTTGGCCCCGGGCTGGGCAACGGCCTGGCGAACCTGCACAATGCCAGGCGGGCCTGCAGCCCGATGATGAACGTCGTCGGGGACCACGCCATCTCGCATCGTCGCTACGACGCCCCGCTCCAGTCGGACATCGAGACGGTGGCCCGCAATGTCTCGGCGTTCGTCCGGACGGCAGAGACGACGCAGGGCCTGGGCAATGACGCGGTGGCGGCCCTGGCCGCGGCCTTCGGCCCACCTGGCTCGGTGGCGACCCTGATCGTGCCCGCCGACGTGTCGTGGACCGACGGCGGCGTGGTCGTTCCGCCATCAGGGATGCGGCTCGCTGGCACCGGCGGGACCCGGCCCGACGAAGCCGCACTGGAGGCAGCTGCCGCGGCGCTGCGCTCTGGCGAGCGGACGGCCATCCTGATCGGCGGCCGGGCCTGTGCCGGCGAGCTCCTCGACGCAGTGGCCGCCATGGCCGCTACCACCGGCGCCATCCTGCTCGCCGAGACCTTCCCGGCCCGCCTCGAGCGCGGTGCCGGGCGTCCGCCGGTGGAGCGCCTGGCATATCTGGCCGAGTTCGCAACCATGCAGCTCGAAGGCGTGCGGCACCTGGTCCTGGTGGACGCCAAGTCCCCGGCTTCATTCTTCGCCTACCCAGGCAAGCCCAGTGACCTGGTGCCACCGGGATGCACGGTGCACACCGTGAGCGCGCCGGACAGTGACGTGACCGCCGCCGTGGCTGGGCTGTCGGCCCTGGTGGGCGCGACCGCCGGGACCGGCCATCGCCAGCAGGCCACCGCCCCGAGCCTGCCCGCCGGTGCGCTCACCGCCCAGACCATGTCTCAGTCCCTCGGCGCGCTGCTGCCTGAGAATGCCATCGTGTCCGACGAGGGGAACACCTCGGGTCTCTTCGTACCTGGCGCGACTGCCGGGTCGCCGCCCCACGACTGGCTCTGTCTCACCGGCGGTGCCATCGGCCAGGGCCTGCCGGTGGCCGTCGGCGCCGCCGTGGCCGCGCCTGACCGGCGGGTGGTGGCCCTGCAGGCCGACGGGAGCGCGCTCTACACCGTGCAGGCCTGGTGGACGATGGCGCGCGAGGGCCTCAACGTGACGACGATCCTGCTAAATAACCAGTCCTATGCGGTTCTGAACATGGAACTCGACCGGGTCGGGGTCGAGGTCCCTGGACCGAGAGCACGGGACATGCTTGACCTGACTCGTCCCTGCATCGACTTCGTCCGTGTGGCCGAAGGACTGGGCCTGCAGGCGACGCGGGCGACCACGGCCGAGGAGTTCAGTGACCAGCTGGCTCGTGCCCTGGCAACCCCCGGGCCCAGCGTGATCGAGGCCGTGCTGCCTTCCAGGCTCTAGACAGCGGTCGCGGATCACCCGGAACGGGCGATGGGCGACTGGGATAGACGTGCCACGATCGGCCCTGATACTCCGATCCGCAGGGCGGCCGGACCTGGGGGGCCATGAGCGGGCTGCTGGAGCGGCTGGGCGGATTCGCCGCCCGCCGCCACTGGATTGTCATCATCACCTGGCTGGTCATTCTCGGCGGGCTGCTCGCGCTGACGCGTGCATTCGGCGGCACCTACGTCAATAACTACACGGTGCCCGGCAGCAACTCCTCGAACGGCCTCAACCTGCTGAACAGCGACTATCCGCAGCAAGGTGGCTATGGCGGCCAGATCGTGTTCCACGCCAGCCACGGGACGGTCACCCAACAGCAGGCAGCGGTGAACCAGGCCACGGGTAACGTGGCCAAGCTGCCAGGCGTGATCAAGGCGGTCAGCCCGTTCGCGTCGTCGAACACCGGTGCGGTCTCCAAGAGCGGCACCATCGCCTACGCCAACGTGTCCTGGTCAGACAACCCTGCTGGACTGACCACCTCCTATCTGAACCAGCTCGACAAAGCGGTCGCGCCCGCGCGCAAGGCAGGCCTGGAGGTGGAGTACGGCGGCGGCGCCGGGGAGATCGGCCAGCAGACGTCCGACACGTTGTCGGAGGTCATCGGCCTGGCCTTCGCCCTGCTGCTGCTCCTGTTCATGTTCGGCTCGTTCATCACGGCGGCGGTTCCGCTCGTGTCCGCGATCTTCAGCGTGGGCGCCGGCCTGTCGGTGGTCGGGCTCCTCGCCTCGGTGCTGACCTTCCCGACCACGGCGCCGACCGTGGCAACCCTGCTCGGCCTCGGCGTCGCGATCGACTACGGCCTGTTCCTGACCGCCCGGCACCGGGAGCAACTGGACAACGGCATGGACGTCGTGAAGTCCGCGTCCCGCGCCGAGGGCACATCGGGCTCGGCGATCGTCATCGCGGGCAGCACCGTCGTGGTCGCGATCCTCGGCCTCTACCTCTCCGGCGTGCCATTCGTCGGCTCGATGGGCCTGGCGGCGGCCATCGTCGTGGCGATCACCATGTGCGCGGCGCTGACGCTGGTCCCGTCGTTCATGGGCCTGGTCAAGAACAACATCCGGTCCCTGCCAGCCCGCGCCCGCGCGCACCGGCAGGGCATCTCGGCGCAGCAGCAGGCCAAGCAGACCGCTACGGCCACGCAGGAGCACCACGAGCAGAGTGACTTCGCCCGCTGGGGGCGCAGGGTCGCCAGGCAGCCGTGGCCGTGGGGAATCGCCAGCGTGCTGGTGCTCCTCGGGCTGGCGATCCCGCTGCTGTCGATCAACCTCGGCCAGCCGGACAACGGAACCAATCCGACCACGGACAGCAGCCGCCGCGCCTACGACCTCATCACCGACGGCTTCGGCCAGGGCGCCAACGGCCCGCTGACGGTCGTCGTCAAGCTGCCAAAGCAGTCGAGCTCGGCTGACCAGTCCCTGCTGAACTCGATGACCAGCGGGGTCAAAGGCACCAGGGGAGTCGCGTCGGTGACGCCGACCTCGGTGAACAAGGCGGCGACGGTCGCCGTGTTCAACGCGGTGCCGACCACGTCGCCGCAGGCGACGGCCACGACCTCGCTGGTGAAGACGCTCCGCGACGACGTCCTGCCTAAGTACCACGCCACGTCCTATGTCACCGGCACCACCGCGGGCAATGTCGACTTCACTGACCAGATCAGCAGCCGGATGCTGATCCTGATCCTCGCCGTCGTCGCGATCGCCTTCATGCTGCTGACCATGGCGTTCCGCTCTGTCGTGATCGCCACCAAGGCCGCGATCTTGAACCTGCTGTCGATCGGGGCCGCCTATGGTGTGATCGTCGCGGTCTTCCAGTGGGGCTGGGGCGCCAGCCTGATCGGGGTGCACACCACCTCGCCGATCCCGGCCTATGTGCCGATGATGGTCTTCGCGATCGTCTTTGGGCTGTCCATGGACTATGAGGTATTCCTGCTCTCGCGCATACACGAGTCGTGGATAGCGACCGGCGAGGCGCACCGGAGCGTAGCGATCGGCATCGGCAGCACCGCGCGGGTGATCACCACGGCGGCGGGGATCATGGTGGTGGTCTTCTCCAGCTTCGTTATCAACGACCAGGCCGCGGTGAAGATGCTCGCGATCGGCATGGCCGTCGCGGTGCTGATCGACGCGTCGATCGTCCGGATGATCCTGGTGCCAGCGATCATGGCAGTGCTCGGCGCGCGCGCCTGGTGGATGCCGCGCTGGCTGGAACCCGTGCTGCCGCACCTGCACCTGGAAGGCAGCGAGGCCGCGACCGCCGCGGCGGGCGAGTTCAGCGACCGGCCCGCGTCAGCCGTTCATCATTAGACGATTGCTCTCCTGACACGCTCTTGGTCTTGTTAATGAAGCGCCATCGAAGACTTCCAATCCTGTCGCGGATCCACTATAGGCTCGACCGGCACTGGGGGAGGTGCTGCCGCGGCACGGCGTATCACCGAACGAGGGATGACCGGTACTATCAGGACGGCAAAGGACGTGCCCGAATTACAGCGTTACGTCCGCAGCAGCGCGGAATTACTCGAAAGGGCATGCCGGATCGGGCAGAAGATCCTCGTTGAGGGTACGCAAGGTACAGGCCTCAGCATTTTGCACGGATCGTTCCCGCACGTGACGTCACGGGACACGACTGTGAGTTCACTGCTTGGGGATGTTGGCCTGTCGCCACAACAGGTCCGCCGAGTGGTTGTCGCCTTCCGGTCATACCCGATTCGTGTCGGAGGTACATCGGGTCCCATGGGCCGTGAAATCAGTTGGCGCACTGTCGCTGAGCGTGCTGGGCTGCCTGCCGATCGGCTAGAGGCCATCGAGCTAGGTTCAGTCTCAGGCAACCTCCGGCGTGTTGCCGAGTTCTCCTGGACACAGATGGTTGCCTCTGTTCGACTGAATGGTGCAACGGATATTGCACTAACCTTCGCGGACTATATCGATAGCCGTAACGAGAAGGTGCGACGGACGGATCAGCTCACCGAACAGACCCGTCGCTTCATCGAAGAGATCGAGGCTGTGGCATGCGTTCCCGTATCTCTCGTCTCAGTTAGATTTGATGACCGAGGTCCGATCGACCGAAGACGGTGGTGACTATATGCGTCACAATTTCGTGAATGACATTGGAGATTATGCCAAATACGCATTGCTGCGCGCACTTTGCACAACGGATCCAGATGGCATCAATCTAGGCGTAATCTGGTACCTAACTGAACACGAGGAAAGTAACAGTGACGGCCGGAAGAGGCCACATCTCTCGCGTGAGGGTTGGGACGCGCTCGATGCACAGTTGCTCACGAAAATGCGCGGTATTGAGAAAGCTTTGCAAAACAGAAGTGATCTGCATTTAGATCTCATCGAGAACGGCGGAATCCTTCCGCCTGACACTGCTTTCTTTTCCGAGGCGTTGCCCTCGGCGGACATACCTGCGCGTCAACGGAACGCGCATCGAATCGCCTGGTTCGGGCGAGCGCATAAGACAGTCGAACACTGTAGTCTAGTATTTCTTGACCCAGACAACGGGCTCGAACCGCACTCAGGAAATCCCTCGTCTGTCTACGCCGGCAAATACGTCAGGGTCAGGGAGATGGCGGCGCTTCTAACAACCAGCGCAGGCGTCGTTCTATACCAGCACTGCGATCGATCTCCCTGGCGAGTGCAGCGCGAGCGCATACTGATTCAGCTCACAGCTGGTGTGGCCTCATCGCTCACGATTCGCTCGCTGCGGTTTGGAGCATTTGGAGCGCGGGCCTTCATATGTATCTCTAACGCACCGGACATGACTGAAACATTCGAATCCGCACTGAATCTCCTTCGGGAGCGTACCGCCTCTTCGGACATGGCGCGTTACCTGCTAATCGAGTGACACTGACTCGGCGCTGCTGGTCGAGGATCTCCCTAGCGAAGTCGGAACGCAGAACGTCGTGTTTGCTGCTGATAGTTGATCCGGCGAATGCCCGAGGATGGTTCGCAAAGACTCGCGTGTCTCACTCCACACAATCTCTGCGTAGTCGTCGTTCATCTGAATCGGTGCGTCTGCTAGGTGGGCGACGGTGCGATCCTGGTTGACTAGAGACAAGTTGCGGCTCGTGAGCCTGTTTTGATGGTGAATATCCTGACAGAACTGCTTATAGCGGGCATGGCTGGCTAACTCAGACTGTGGCGTGGTCGGCTGGCAGATCTTTTTGGAACTACGTCATCCACAGCGACTCGGCGCAGTCCACAGCTAGCGTAGCCGTTTGCGCATGGCCGTTCCATTTTGCGTACACAGTCGGTCGTTGAGACGCGGTCCACTGTCCACAGGTGCATAGCGTTTCTGCACATGGTGATCCACAGGTGATTGGTTGTAGCCTCCCGGCCTGGGTTGGTGGAGCGGGCAGGTGCGGAGGTAGTGACGATTATGGCTTCTTCTTCTAGGAAGTGGGTTGCTAGCTCATCTGATTCGAATCTGTCGTTGATCACGACGGGTCTGAGCTTGGTTCTTCTGAAAGAGGATTCGGTGCTCCTGGAGAGGCTATCGTGCGCTGGCGTAGATGATGACTTCTTATCGGCTACCGGTCGGATCAATGGAGCCGGGTCAGTCCGTCACCGATGCGGCGACTTACGCTGCCAAGGAGCGGCTCGGCGTCATCGTGAGGCGGGAGGACATATCTTTCGTTCAGGCCATGCATGATGTCGGTGCCGACGGCGCCGTCTCATTCTTTGTTGTCGCCACCAGATGGATCGGCGCGCCGATGCTGGCGGAGCCAGGCGAGCAGGGCGAGTTGCGTTGGTGCCCGGTTCGCAGCCTGCCGGTCAACGTGGCTGAGCCCGTGCGCATTGCGCTGCAGTGTGCCGGGCCAGGACGGGATCTCTCGACATATCTGGCGCCTGACAGTAGCGGGAATGTCGGTCGAGACAGTATCGCGGCGTCCGTGTCAGCCTTCCACGGCGCGTTTGGCTTGCCGAGGCGATGTCTGCCTGACGTTAATGTTGGCGACGTGCTCGCCAAGTTGCGCGTGGACCTACTGGAGGAGGAGGTCGGAGAATTCGTTAGGGCCGTAGCCGCGTCCGACCTTGTTGGTATCGCCGACGCACTTGGCGACATTGTGTATGTGGCGTACGGCACAGCGCTGACGTATGGCATAGATCTCGACGGAGTGCTGGCGGAGATCCACAAGTCGAACATGAGTAAGTTGGACGCGCATGGCAAGCCGCTCCTGCGCGATGACGGCAAGGTACTTAAGTCCGAACAGTACTTCCGGCCGGACATAGCAGCCGTGCTAGCCCGACAGGCGCCGCTAGCTAACTGCTGAGCCTGGGCGGGTCGTCGCGGATGGGCGGCGGAGTTGGCGGTGCGCCTCCGGTGTGCCCGATGCGGCCATAAAATAGCCCGGTGACCTTCCCTGCGGCTGACGAGGAGCTGGCCGTCGCGCTGGGGGAGCCGGCACTGCGGAGACCATCGCCGGGGGAATCAGCCCTGCACGAGCTGGCGCTGCGGGAACCGGCGCCAGCTATGTTGGCGACAGGGGCACCAGCACCGGACGGGCCAGCGCTAGAGGTGCTGCGCCGGGTTTTCGGCTACGACTCGTTCCGCGGCGCGCAGCAGGAGATCATCGACCACGTCATCGCCGGCGGCGACGCACTGGTGCTGATGCCGACCGGCGGCGGCAAGTCCTTGTGCTATCAGATTCCGGCTCTGGTCAGGGAAGGCACCGGCGTCGTCATCTCGCCGCTGATCGCGCTGATGCAGGATCAGGTGGATGCGCTCCGGGCTCTCGGGGTCCAGGCTGGGTTCCTCAATTCCTCGCAGGATCCCGCTGCTCGCCGGCAGGTCGAGACCGCTTTCCTGGCCGGCCAGCTTGACCTGCTGTACCTGGCGCCGGAGCGGTTGCGCGCGGAGTCGGCGCTGCGGCTGCTTGACCGCGGCACGATCTCGCTGTTCGCGATCGACGAGGCGCACTGCGTCTCGCAGTGGGGGCACGACTTCCGGCCCGACTACCTCGAACTGTCGGCGCTGCGGGAACGCTGGCCGACCATACCCAGGATCGCGCTGACGGCGACGGCTACCCGGGCAACGCGAGCAGAGATCGCCACCAGGCTGAGCCTGGACACGGCCCGCCAGTTCGTGTCCAGCTTCGACCGGCCGAACATCAGGTACCGGATCGAGCCGAAGAAGGATCCCGGGCGCCAGCTGCTTGACCTGCTGCGCACCGAGCACCCAGGCGACGCTGGAATCGTCTACTGCCTATCTCGCGCCTCGGTGGAGAAAACCGCGGAGTTGCTGGCCCGCAACGGCATCACGGCGCTGCCCTACCACGCCGGGCTTGACAATGCCACCCGCAAGACCAACCAAGCCCGCTTCCTGCGTGAGGACGGACTGGTCATGGTGGCCACGATCGCGTTCGGTCTGGGTATCGACAAACCCGACGTGCGATTCGTTGCGCATCTGGATCTTCCCAAGTCGGTCGAAGGGTACTACCAGGAAACCGGCCGGGCCGGGCGGGACGGCCTGCCAGCCACCGCATGGCTCGGCTATGGCCTGGCCGATGTCGTGCTGCAGCGCAAGCTGATCGACGGCTCGGAGGGCGACCTGGCCCACCGGCGCAGGCTCGCCGCGCACCTGGACGCGATGCTGGCGCTCTGCGAGACCGTCGAATGCCGCCGCGCGCAGCTGCTCGGCTATTTCGGTGAGGCGGCCGCCCCGTGCGGTAACTGCGACACCTGCCTGTCGCCGCCGCAGACCTGGGACGGCACGGTAGCCGCGCAGAAGCTGCTGTCGGCGGTCCTGCGGCTGCAGCGCGAGCGGCGCCAGCGGTTCGGCGCCGGGCAGGTGATCGACATCCTGCTCGGCCGCAAGACGGCAAAGGTGATCGAGAATGACCACGCTTCGCTGACCGTGTTCGGTATCGGCGAGGAACTTGGCGAGAGCGAATGGCGAGGCGTGGTGCGGCAGCTGCTGGCCCAGGGCCTGCTCGCGGTTGAGGGCGATTACGGCACGCTCGCGCTGACCGACAGCAGCGGAGCAGTGCTCGCCGGCCAGCGGCAGGTGCTGCTCCGGCACGATCCCGCGCCAGCTTCGCGGCCTGCCAAGGCCGCCCGGCCAGTGAAGACCTCCGGAGCCGTGGCCGAGCTGCCAGCGGCCGCGGCAGGTGTCTTCGAGCAGCTCAGGACGTGGCGCGCCGCCGCGGCGAAGGAGCAGGGCGTACCGGCGTACGTGATCTTCCACGATGCGACGCTCCGCCAGATCGCTGCCGAATCCCCGTCCACTCTGGCCGCCCTCGGCACGGTCAGCGGCGTCGGCGAGACCAAGCTGGCCAGATACGGGCAGCAGATCCTGGACGTCCTGGCAGCGCAGGACGGGTGATGGAGCCCACGGACGAGCTGGCCGACGACTGGGCTGCGGTGCTTCGGCGCGAGGCTGCCGGGTACGCGCGGGTCGCGCTGGACAACATCGGCAGGGAGTTCCCGACGGCTGTGCATCACCTGATGACCGGGCCCGACGACCTGCCAGTCCGGCCGAGAGAGCTGACCCCGGTCTTCTACGGCAGTTTCGACTGGCATTCCTGCGTGGAAATGCACTGGCTGCTGGTCCGGCTGCTGCGGGTGACGGGCGATGTCGTTGCTGCGGCGGAGATCAGGTCAGCGCTTGACGCGCAGTTCGCCGAGGCCGGACTGGCGGCGGAGGCGGCACTGATCGCCAGCGGGAACGGGGGCTTTCAGTTCCCCTACGGCTGGAGCTGGGCGCTGGCCCTGGTTCACGAGACCGCCACCTGGGACGATCCGGATGCCCGGCGCTGGGCCTCGGCCCTGGCACCGCTGGCCGACGCGATCAGCGACAAGTATCTTCTCCGGCTAGCGAAGGAGACCTATCCGGTTCGGCATGGCATGCACCCGAACAGTGCTTTCGGCATGTCCCGGGCGCTGCCCTACGCCCTGGACCGGGCTGGGAAAGGGAACACGGATCTCGCGGCCGCGATCACGGACAAGGCGCGCGGCTGGTTCGGTGCGGACATCGAGTATCCCGGCGGATACGAGCCGTCGGGGCACGATTTCTTGTCTCCCGCGCTGGCCGAGGCGGAGCTGATGGCGCAGATTCTCCCCGGCGAGCAGTTCTCGGACTGGCTGGGCGCGTTCTTGCCCGGTATCGCGGTTGGCCGGCCGGCTGCGCTGTTCACCCCGGCGTTGGTCTCCGACTCCAGCGACGGCCAGATCGCGCACCTGCACGGGCTGAACGCCAGCCGCGCCTGGTGCTGGCGGCGGTTGGCCGAGAGCCTGCCGGCTGGAGATCCCCGGATCGACCGGGCGCTTGCGGCGGCGAGGCGGCATGCGGAGGCTGCGCTGCCGCACGTGGTCGGCGACGACTACATGGTCGAGCACTGGCTCGCCGCCTACGCCGTGCTGCTCCTGAGCTGCCCATGATCACGCGACGGTCAGTGGCGCAGCTGAACCGGCGGCGAGCGTAGGGGTCACACTCCCGCAGGCAGTCCGGCAAGCGCCTCCTCGATGACCTTGTCGGTCAGCTGCAGATCCTGCACCTCACCTGCCAGGTAATCGCCGTACGCCTGCAGGTCGAGCAGGCCATGCCCGCACAGCGCGGTAAGGATGACCTTCTCCTCGCCGGTCTCCTTGCAGCGAAGCGCCTCTTCGATGCAGGCAGCTACGGCGTGCGTTGGTTCCGGTGCAGGCACGATCCCCTCGGTCCTGGCAAAGCGCAGCCCGGCTGCGAAGCACTCTGACTGCGGCTTGGCGACGGCTTCGATCAGGCCAAGCTCGTAGATGTGCGACAGCAGCGGTGACATTCCGTGATAACGCAAACCTCCGGCGTGAATCGGGTCAGGAATGAACTCGTGCCCGAGGGTGTGCATCTTCAGCAGCGGCGTGAAGCCGGCTGTGTCGCCGAAATCGTACGCGTACACGCCGCGGGTGAAGGACGGGCAGGCGGCCGGCTCGACTGCCCTGATCACCGGGTTCATCCGGCCGGCCATCTTCTCGCGCAGGAACGGGAACGCGAGGCCGCCGAAGTTGGAGCCGCCGCCGGTGCAACCGACGATCACGTCGGGTGTGTCGCCGGCCTGGGCGAGCTGCTTGATGGCCTCCTCGCCGATGATCGTCTGATGCATGAGCACGTGATTCAGCACGCTGCCCAGTGAGTACCTGGTATCTGGCTCGCTGCCCGCCACCTCGACGGCCTCGCTGATCGCGATGCCCAGACTCCCGGTCGAGTCCGGATGCGCGGCGAGGACGGCCCGGCCAGCCGAGGTGAGATCGGACGGGCTGGGGTGCACCTTTGCGCCGTAGGTTTCCATCAGCATCTTGCGGTACGGCTTCTGGTCGTAGGACGAGCGGACCATCCAGACGTCCAGCTCGATGCCGAACAGGGCGCAGGCGAACGCCAGCGCGCTTCCCCATTGCCCGGCACCGGTTTCCGTGGTGAGCTTCCGCACGCCCTCGGCGGAGTTGTAGTACGCCTGCGGTACGGCGGTGTTTGGCTTGTGCGACCCGGCCGGGCTGACGCCCTCGTACTTGTAGTAGATCCTGGCCGGGGTGCCAAGTTCCTTCTCGAGTCGGCGAGCCCGGTACAGGGGAGTCGGCCGCCACAGCCGGTAGACGTCGAGCACGGGCTCGGGGATCGCGACGTGCCGGTCTCCCGACACCTCTTGCAAGATCAGCGCGACCGGGAAGAGCGGAGCCAGGTCGTCGGGGCCTACCGGTTCGCGGGTGCCGGGGTGCAACGGTGGCGGCGGTGGTGCTGGCAGGTCGGGGATGACGTTGTACCACTGGCGCGGCATCTCCGATTCCTGCAGGACGTACTTAACCTGGTTCTCCATGGTTACCTCCGGAGCTGCAGAGCCTGGTGATCGTAACGGTATCCGAGTGATCTTGCTGTCGGAACGTTTGTAGCTGAACGTCGGACATCGCCGGTTCCGGCCAGGGCACTCGCCGGGGCCGCGCGCTGTGGCACCCCGAGTTACCCCCGTGTGACGTGCGGCGGATCGGTTGCAGCGGGCTGTGCTGCGTGGAATCGTAAGGTGGTGCAGTCGGGCTGGCCGGCTAGCCTGGGCGGGCGAAAGCCAGTCGGCCTGACCGTAGCTGGCGGAGCTTAGCTCGAATGGCCCGTGATTTCTCCGGCGGACTGCCGGCGAGGTCACGCGGCTCGCGTCGCGAGGCGGCGGTTGCGGAGGTGCGGGTCTTGTCGGTACTGGCAGGCTCCCGGCGACCAACAGCCGACCCTGAGCGCTGGCGGCCGGCGTAGCTGTGGCGGCGGGACGCAAAGGTCGGCGCAAGTCCGGGCGGGATGGGGCCAGCGAGCACGGTGCGGGCCAGCCAGCCGAGCCCGGGCAGGAGCCGAGCGCAGCCTCCGGAGATGCGGATGCTGAGCAGTGGCTGACCCCGTATCGCATCGTGCGGCCAGCACCGCCGATGAGGTCGCAGCACTCCGGGTGGCAGCAGCCAGCCACCCAGGTCTGGCACGAAGAAGAAGATAGTCAGACCTGGCATGAGCCGGTTTCCCAGCAGTGGTATCCGCCTGGACCGCCGCAGGGGTTCGGGCCTGTGCGCGCGGAATGGCATGAGAATCAGCCGCCGACCCCCCATGGCTATGACCAGCGGTCCTGGGATGGGTCAGCACCGGTGCCGGGGCCGGGCGCGTATCCGGCGGAGCCCTGGCGTGGCGGGCCGGACCCGCTGGGGACCCACAGTCCTGGCAGTCAGGCGTGGCAGGCGCCCGGGCCGGAGGCGCAGGCCCAGTACGGCACGGGCGGCGAGCAGTGGCGCGGCGGCGGGCAGTGGCAGGGCGGCGGCCAGTGGCGGGGTGGCCGACGTGTGCAGCAGGGCGGTTATGGCGCTGGCGGTCAGCAGGGCGGCTATGGCGCGGCTGGCCAGCAGGGCGGCTATGGCGCGGCCGGCCAGCAGGGCGGATATGGTGCTGCCGGTCAGCACTGGCGTCCGATGCCAGGTCCGCAGGATGGCCACGGTCCCGCCGGTCAGCCCTGGCCGGCCGACGAGCCCGGGCCACCGGACGGTTACCGCCCCGCCGACGGTCCGCCGTGGCAGGCAGGCGAAGCAGGGCCGCGGCAGTGGGACCGGCCAGGACCGCAGGCTCGGTATGGTCCCGGCGGCGAGCAGTGGCGGGGCGGCGGGCCGGGGCCGCAGGAGAACCACGGTCCCGCCGGTTCATCGTGGCGGGCGGACGGACCGGGACCGCGGCAGTGGGACCGAGCAGGACCGCAGGCTCGGTACGGTCCCGGTGGCGAGCAGTGGCAGGGCGGTGAGCAATGGCGAGGCGGCGGACCAGGACCGCAGGATGGTTACGGCCCTGGCGGCCAGCCGTGGCGGCGCCCGGGGCCAGGTCCGCAGGATGGCTATGGTCCGGCTGGCCAGGTCTGGCAGGGTCCGGGGCCGGGTCCGGCTGGTCAGGTCTGGCAGGGTCCGGGGCCGGGTCCGGCTGGTCAGGTCTGGCACGGTCCGGGGCCGGGTCCGGCTGGTCAGGTCTGGCAGGGTCCGGGGCCGGGTCCGGCTGGTCAGGTCTGGCAGGGTCCGGGGCCGGGTCCGGCTGGTCAGGTCTGGCACGGCCCAGGGCCAGGTCCGCAGCATGGTTATGGTCCGGCTGGTCAGGTCTGGCAGGGTCCGGGGCCGGGTCCGGTCGGTCAGGTCTGGCACGGCCCAGGGCCAGGTCCGCAGGATGGTTATGGTCCGGCAGGCCAGTACTGGCAGGGTCCGGGGCCCGGGTCGCAGGATGGCTATAGTCCCACGGGACGGCAGTGGCCGGGCCGCGGACCTGATCCGCGAGGCGGTTACCGACCGGGCGGCCCCGGTTGGCAGGGACAGGGACCTGGACCAGGGCCCTGGGATCGGCCCGGGCCGGATCGGTACCCGTCGAATGGTGATCAATGGCGCGGTGGTGCGCCCGGGACGCAGGACCAGTACGGTCCCAGCGACCAGCAGTGGCGGGAATACGGATCCGGACCGAAGCAATGGGATCAGGTCCGCTCGCCGGGTGGCGAGTATCCGACCCAGCGGCCCAGCGGCGCTGGGCTAGGGACGCCTGCTGACCAGGACGGCGCGCAGTCGGCAGGCCCGCGAGCGCGGCCACCTTCCCGGCCGGCCGCGTTGCCGGCACCGCCGCGACCGCTTCCTTCGGCATCAGAGCAGGAACGGCAGTCGGTACCGCGAGCGGACCTCAGCAAGCCGCCAGCTGACGGTGAGGTCCCGCCAGCCGCGCCTGCCGGGCCTGCATCTGCCGTGAGGTCAGCGTCCTGGCCTTCGTCGTCACCAGCCGACCTAACCTCTCCTGCTGGGACCGCGGACAGTGATGGTGGCATCGGCCCGGATGACGAGACGGTGCCGTTGCCGGTGATCCTGCCCGATCATCCGCCAGCCGGCTCGGTCCAGCCGCGGGGTCTACCTGAGCCCGATGATCGGGTGCGCGGGCCATTCGAGCCCGCCGAGCCTGCCCGCCGGACGCCGACTGCCGCGCCACGGGCTTCGGCGGCTCAAGCTCCCGCCCCGCCGATGACGAAGATGGATCAGATCAAGGACCTCTATCTCACCGCCGAGGCAATCGGTGATGACGCCCTCGACAAGTACTTTCAGCAGGTAAGTGCGCGTCAGCGGCAGCTGATCCAGGAGTACTTCGATCAGGCGGTTGCCAGCGGGAGCGATGGTAAGCCCGCGAACGACACGAGTAAGTCCTAACTGAGGTTAGTGGTCGTAGGCGATAAGTGACCTGGTTGTGGGTTGGCGTCAAGCGCGGTTGGGAGGGTGCTGCGGTCTGTCGGCACAAACGGATCGTCGGCACCCCTGGCCATACCCGGCGACTGTCGAGGCACTCCGCAAGTCCGCCCAAGCCCACCCGACCGGTCCCGCCCCGGCCGAACCAGCGAGCGCTCCGCCACCACAAGCCGAGGAATGACCGACGCGGCTACCGGCTAGTGCCGGTCGGAGCGGGAGGAACATCTGGTCAGGCAGCTTCAGGCAAGTCCGCGGAGGGAATTAGGGCAGGTCACCGACCTTGATCGCCTGGACCTGCTTTGAGTGCCCGCCGGTCACTAGCAGCACAACGGGACCGTCAGGTTCGAAGGCGAAGAAGCGCGGCAGCTCCGTAGTACTCACATAGCCGACAAGGGCATGCTTGTTGCCCGCTAGCGCGGCAGCCGGATCCACGACCGCGAGGTCGGACCCGGCATTGTCGGTCACGAGGATCCGGGTACCGCTGTTGACCAGCACTTCGTCAAGTGGCGTCGCGCCGATGGCAACCTTGGCTATCAGGGCATGACTGGGATCGGTCCGCAGCTTGGCGGCGGAGAATCCGACCAGGTAGTTACTCGCCTGGGCGATAACCCACAGCACGCTTCCGTCTGGTGATGGGATGACGCGGTAGGCGCCGCATCCGGCGATCGCTGAACTGACTGTCGAGCGGACGGGGTGCACCTCAGCCGTCCGCGCGCTGAGCACGCTGATCATCCCTTCCAGGGAGCCCGGACGCGCGAACCTGCTGGTCACGTACAGCCAACGGCCATCGGCGGATACGGCCATGCCGTGCGGTTTGATACCGGTGGGCACATAGCCCACCAGGTCCGAGGCACGGAAACCGCGGCTCAGAGCCTTGGCGAGATTGAAGACGGCGATCTTGTTGGCCCATCTCATGGCGACGAAGACAAAGCGGTTGTCGGTCGAGAGCGCGAGGTCGTCCCCGCCCGGATTACCGGGCAGGCCACTGACCAGCCGGCCCGCGATGGCGGCCCCGTGGCCTGGCTGTTCGGCTGCGCTGATCCGGATGACTATCGCGCCGTGGTCCGTCGCGGTCACCAGGTACTGGCCGTCCGAGGTAATCGCCTGGGCGTGCGGATGGTCCGGGATCGGAATTGTCCTGACCGGCGGGTAAACCGGGATTCCAGCCTTGTTGCGCAGCACCTCAATGGCTGTTGGCAAGGCGACGAAGGTGTAGCTGAGATCAGCAGTCACGATCGCCCCATAAGGCGGCGAGGGGACCGTGACCGCGGCGGTCGGCGCGACCTGGAACGAGTGGCCGATCCCGACCGCGGCGCCGCAGGACGGCGGTGCCAGCGATACGGTCCTGATACTCTGCCTCGTCCGGCCAGCCTCAGACGCGTGCGCTGGCTGGTGGTGCAACGCCAGGAAACCGATCCCGCCAGTAGCCGCGCCCAGCACGATCAATCCCACGGCGGCCACGGCCGGCCAGCGCAATCCAGACCGCCGAGCCGCAGAGTACTCGGGAATGGCCGCCGCGTCGGACCAGCCCGGAGGCCCGCCTGCCTGCTCCGTCAGGCCTGGGATCGTCGATCTGGGCCGGGGTCGCTCTCTGGTCTGCGACGCGCCAGGTCCTAGCGCATCGTCTGCTGGAGCGCCTGTGCCGGTGAACCCGCGCCAGCCCGCCGGCCCGGCGGATCCGGCGGATCCGGCGGCTGACCCATATCCCTGGCCGCCCCAAGCCTGGATGCCCTCCCCGGCCGGGCCAGCGCGGCCAGCGCCAGCCACGACAGCGCCAGCCCCGCTGGCCGGGACGGTCCCGGCAGCGCCGACCGGGCCGGCCCCGCTCGCCGGGATGGTCCCGGCAGCGCCGACCGGGCCCGCCCCGGCGACCACGGTCGGTCCGGGGAAGGCGCCCGTCCGCGGTCGGCCCTGCGGCCTTAGGCCCAGGCCGGAGTCAGCGGGCGGCAGTTCCAGAGCTTGGCGCAGCGCGTCGGCGAACTCCCGGCAGCTGACATACCGATCTTCGGCCGACTTCGCCAGCACCTTGGCGAATACAGCGTCGGCTGCGGCAGGCAGGCCGGGCTGGCGGACGGTGACCCGCGGTGGTGGTTCGGACAGCTTGGCGTACATCACCGCCATCGCCTCATCGCGTGCGAACGGCGGCACCCCGCTCAGCAACTCAAACGCCGTGCACGCCAGGGCGTACTGATCCGCCCGGCCATCAACTGGCCGGCCTGCGATCTGCTCAGGGGAGACGTAATCCAACGTGCCAAGGAACTGCCCGGTCCCGGTCAGCCCGCTGACCTCAAGCGATCCCTTGCTCAGCCCGAAATCTGACAGGTACACGTGATCCGGGCGATCAGGGCCTTCGATCACCCCAAGCAGCATGTTCCCTGGCTTGACGTCCCGGTGCACTAGCCCCTGCGCATGCGCCGCATCAAGCGCCGATGCCACCTGGGACACGATCGCTGCCACCCGGCCGGGCGGCAGCGATCCGACCCGGTGCAGCAGCGACCGCACGTCCCCGCCGCGCACCAGCCGCATCGCGATGAACAGCACACCGCTGGCCTCGCCGGCCTCGAACACCGGGATGATATGCGGATCATCCACCGCCGCCGCAGCCCGCGACTCCCTGATGAACCGCTGCCGGAACGCCAGATCAGCAGCCAGCGCCGGCACCAGGATCTTCAAGGCCACCTGCCGGTCCAACCGGGCATCATGCGCCCGGAACACCACCGCCATCCCGCCCCGGCCGATCTGCTCTTCCAGCCGGTAACCCGCGATCCGCGAACCCGCGGCGAAGTCCACAGGCGGTCCAGCAGAACCCTCGCTCACCAAACCTCCAGTACTCGCGGCAAATCGTCGGCAATCCCGATGTTCCCACCACAAGTGCCGGCGGCGGAGGTGTTCGGGGGCAGGGGGTCGAGAGGGCTATGGCAGCGCTCTCCTACCGCTCCCTGCGGTAATCACCTATCTCTGAGCTTCCCGGCGGCGCTGATAGTGCTGCCCAGGCCGCAGCAACATCGGCCCGCAGCTTCGCCGCCTCGGCCGCCGGAATTCGCGGATTGCTGATCATGGTCGCTGATGTGCGCATCAGCTGCTGAGCCTCATGACTCGCCGTGGTGTGGAATCGCACTTGAACTGGCAGATGGTGTACCGGATCCAGCCAGATGCTGACGACGCACCTATTCATGGTGCTGTTCCAGTCGTTCTTACGGGCTTCCAGCTGGAAGCCCTGCGATCGCAGCGCGTCATGCACGAGCCAGGTTCCGGCCGAATAGCTGGCGGCGTCGAAGACGAAGGTGTATGACAGCGCACCGGTTACCTGGCGGGCCAGCTGCTCGACTGGCTGGCCTGGGCGACGCTTGATCAGGCCCGCCAGGCCGGCCATGAACCTGTCGCGGTCCAGCAGGGCGTACTGTTCGGTATCCGGAGCCAGCCGACCATGTTCAAGCTGAGCCTCAACCCGGCGCAGCGTCGCGGTCACCCCGCTGCCGCCGTAGCTGCCGAACAGATTACGACCCTCGGCTACGCGGAACCGGTCATGCATCTCCTGCGCGATCCCGACCTGCTGCGGGGTCAGGCTGGCCGAACCCCAATTCCATGAGCCGTCCGCCTCAGTGCGCGCGATCGGGGCCCCGCTGACTGTTCCGTATCCGCTGGTATTCCGGCTTTCGCTGACGGTTCCGGTCGGTCCAGCGGACGCGATGCGGCCGGCGCTGCCGGTGCCGGTCGGTCCAGCAGATGCGATGCGGCTGGCGCTGTCGGTGGGTCCAGCGGATGCGATGCTGTCGGCGCTGCCGATCGGACCAGTGGCCGCGAGGCCGCTGACCGCGTCCTTCCCCGCGGTGGCGGGACCGTTCGGCCACGGGGCCGCGATGCGGTCGGCGGTGCCGGTCGGTCCGGTGGTCGCTGTGCCGGTCGGTCCGGTGGTCGCTGGTCGGGTCGGCTCGGTGGTCGCTGGTCGGGTCGGCTCGGTGGTCGCTGGTCGGGTCGGCTCGGTGGTCGCTGGTCGGGTCGGCTCGGCGGTCGCGGTTCCGGTCGGCTCGGCGGTCGCGTCGCCGTTCGGCTCAGTTGCGCCGTACCCGCGGATTGGCGGGAGCCCAGCTGAGGTAGCTGATGCACGGTCCCCGTTCGAGTCGGCTGAGCTGGACTCGCGGCTGTACTCGCGGCCAGGCCCGACCGAGGCACGATTATGACCCGTCAGGGTGGCCTCTGGACCGACGCGCGGAACTCGCCAGTCCGGCACGGCGTCAGCGCTCCGCGAACCGTTGCCGCTCAAGGAAGGGAGGTCAGGTGAATTGAGCCCGGCTGTTCCGCTGCCAGGGCGATCTCTTCTGGGCGGCGCGAGTTCAAGATGCTTCAGCCGCAACGGCGGAGACCTTCGCCCACCATCAGCGTGAAAGGGCGAGGACGGATGACCGGCCGGCAGACTCTCTAGACGCCTGCGGAGATCGGCGAGCGACCCTGGGTCTGGCTCTCCGGCAGGCCGGTCGTTCCTGCCGCTGGCCTGGCCGGCGTCTGTTTCGGCTGATCCTCGCTGCGCAGGCTCCGTCGGCTGCTCAGCGGGCCCCCGGCCGGCCTCCTCGGGCTGGCCGGGGGCCGCCGGGGGAGGATCGGCCTGCTGGTTGTCCGGTGGCCGCTGCCGCTGCGGTGGTTGCGCAGGCGGGTGCGGTGGTTCCTGCCCCGTGCCCGGTGGCGGCGACAGGGATCGTTCGGCCTGGTCGCCCGTGCTGTGCCCCGGCGGATCGGAGTCAGCTGCCTGCTGGCCGGCGTCCCTCAACTTGGCCGCGGCTGCGCGAGCAGCCAGGTCGCGCTGGGCAGCCGCGTCCGTAGCCAGATAACGGACTGGGCCCGGATTGAGCGCTGCCGCGTGGCTACGGCCGTTGCTGCCGCTGCCGCTGTTACCGCTGCCGCTGCCGCTGTTACCGCTGCCGCTGCCGCTGCCGCTGCCGCTGTTACCGCTGCCGCTGCCGCTGTTGCCGTGGCCATCGGCGCGCAGTTCCAGCTGCACGCGCTCGATCAGTCGGGACAGATCCACGGTGACGGCATCGCGCGGGTCGTGCTGGTCCCAGCGGTCTAGCTGCTCCCACCGGTCCTGCTGCCCTGACATGGTGCTTTCTCCCGCGCGTCGGCAATGTCGTCATCGTAGTCTTCGATCACGATCCGACGTGCTCGGTCCTGCGGTGCGGGTCAGGCCTGGGGGCGACGGATTCTGGCGGCGAACAGGTCGCGCAGGCTGACCACGCCGCAGACGTCTTGGCCGTCGACCACCGGCAGATGCCGGAAGCCGTTGAGCATCATCAGCTGGGCCGCGTCGTCGGCCGAAGACTGCGGACTGGCCGAATGCGGGTCCGGTGTCATCCATTCTGAGACCCGCGAGCTGGCGAGATCCTTGCCGGATGCCGCCGCCCGCATGATGTCCCGCTCGGTGAGGATGCCGGCCAGGAAGGACCCCTGCATCACCACGGAGGAACCGACCTGGGCCTGGACCATCCGTGCGGCAGCCTCGGAGACGGAGGCTTCAGGCGGCACGGTAACCACGTTCCGGTTCATCAGGTCTCCAAGCGTCACCATGTCGGCCTCCCGCGCCGCTCGTCCCTCCGTCAGCCGCTCTCGCCGATCTCGTCATGCTCAAGGCCCCGGTGCGGGGCGGCCGGCTCGGCGAGCTCTTCGGACAGCATCCGCCAGAGCGAGCCGGCCCAGCCGGACAGGTCGGGCCATCTCTGCCAGAAGACCTGGAGCGCGACCTCGTCGAACTCGGCATGTGCCTGCTCAGCGGTCACCGTGCGGGTGATGTCCTCCAGACCGTGGATCAGTCCGAGAAACCGGTCGGCTATGTCATCCATTCGCATCTCCATGGCTCGCTGCCGAGCAGCGTGACGGACGCGGCGTATGTAGCCGACGGTAGCTCAATGTTGCGAGAAGGTCACGGTGTCAGTGTGAGGAAAACGGCTGAGCTGGCATGATCTGGCCGTGCGCCTCGCCCAGTCCGACCGGGCCGTCAGGCCCGGTGGCGCTGGCCGAGATCGACACCTCGTCACCGTCGGCCAGCCAGCTGCGGCTGGTGCCGTCCGGCATGGTCAGCGGCTGACGGCCGGCCCAGGCCAGCTCGATCAGCGACCCGTACTGATCAGGATTCGGCCCGCTCACCGTCCCTGACGCGAACAGGTCACCGGTGCGCAGCGACGCCCCATTCACGGTCAGATGCGCCAACATCTGGGCCGGACTCCAGTACATGGTGGAGTACGGCGGCCTTGACACCAGGTGCCCGTTGATCCTGACCTCGAAGTCGATGTCCAGGCCCCAGTCACCAGAGTCGGCCAGGTATCCCACCAGCTCGGTGTCGAGTGACGGCGGCCGAACCCTGGCGTGCGCCAGGGCGGCGAGCGGCACGATCCATGGTGAGATCGTGGTGCCGAACGACTTGCCGAGGAACGGCCCGAGCGGCACGTACTCCCAGCCCTGGATGTCCCGTGCCGACCAGTCGTTCACCAGGCAGACGCCGAAAACATGCTCGGCGAACTGGCCGGCCGGAACCGGTTCTCCGAGCACGCTAGGAACGCCGACCACGAAGCCGAGTTCGGCCTCGAAGTCGAGCCTGGCGCACGGGCCGTAGCTCGGTGCCGCCGCCCCGGCCGGCCTGGCCTGACCACACGGCCGCCGGATCGGGGTGCCGGAGACCACCACCGTCCCGGCCCGGCCGTGATACCCGATCGGCAGGTGCCGCCAGTTCGGCGTCAGGGGCTCAGATTCCGGTCGGAAGATCCGGCCGATGTTGGTCGCGTGCTGCTCGGAGGCGTAGAAGTCGACGTAGTCAGCGACCGTGAACGGCAGGTGCAGCGCGATGTCGGCGGCCGGGACGAGCAGGTCCTCGATGGCGTCGCGGTAGTGACCCTCGGATAGCCAGTTCGTGACCGCTGCCCTGACCTGCGCCCATGCTCCGTCGCCTGCGGCCAGGAACGCGTCCAGGCTGCCCGAGCTGAAGTCGGCGGCCCGTCCAGGCAGCAGCCGCTGGGCGGCAGTGGTCAGATCAAGCACCCGGTCACCGATGGCCACGCCGACCCGGCGCTGCGCCGGATGATGTGCGCTGCTGAACGACCCGTACGGCAGGGTCGCCAGCCCGAACGGGTGGTGGGCCGGGACCGCCAGCCAGTTGCAGGCGCGTGCCGCTGCCATCAAGACCTCCTAGGCATAACAGATTCTCAGGGCTGACTGATCAAGCCGAGGCCGATCAGATCGGCGACGGGCTCATCGGTGCTGCAGGTGCCGAACGAGGTGAACAACGAGCGGATCTCGGCCGAGGTGTCCGCGTCAAGCCCCTGGACCCGTGCAGCGATCACCTCCGGATCTCGCTGCGCCAGGACGGCAGTGATCTCCGCCGGACTGGCGCCGGCCGCGGCCGCCCCGACCGCGAGCAGCACGTTGAGGAAGCCATGATGCTCAAACCCGGTAGCCGCGTCGGTATGCCGGATCGCGTGGTGCAGCCCGGCGGTGCACTTGAACGGAATCCGGGCGGCGACGATCGCCGACAGGCACGCCGCCAGCGTGGTCTCGTCCGGAAAGGCGGCAGCGGTCAGTCCGCCGGTGCGCAGCTTGGCACGATAGCCGCGGCCGTCGACGAGCGCGAGCACCCTGCTGGCGGCTGTCGGGTCGGTGAGGAAGCCAGTCGGGATTTCGATGTAGCAGGCGGCGCCGGCCAGCAGCGCCCCATCGAGCGCGGCGGTGACCTCGGCCGCGCTGTGTCCAGCGCCAGCGGTAGGGGTAGCCGCCACCTCGATCGCCCGCAGCCGCAGCCGCGGCTCAGCGGCCACGGCGTCGGTAGCCGGGGCAACTGCGGCCGCCCCGCCGGTCACCACGAGAGCGAGGTCTAGCTCGGGAATGTTGGCCGCGGTCAGCACGGCGCTCAGCTCACCGAGCCTGGTCTCCGGGCAGACGAACGGCCCGGTCAGGGTGTGATACCAGGCACTCGCATGGCGCATGTGCCCGGCGACCGCGGCCCGCATCGCCAGGTCGGCAGGCGGGAACAGCGAGGCGTCATCGAACAGTCGGCGAAACAGGTCGCCGGGGACGGCCGCCTGGTCAGGCAGGTTCGGTCCGCCGGGCGGTGCAGGGTCGGTGCTCATCGTTCCCATTGTCTGGCTCCCGCGCCGCCCAGCGAAATCGGCACGCATCCGCCGCTGGCCTGGCCACCTCGCCGGTCCTGCCCTGGCTGTTTCGGCTCAGGAGCCCGCAGCTTTGCGGCTAACCGGAAGATGTCGGAAAGGTCGAAGTACGTCCTTGGCCTAGGGTGCCACCTCGGCAGAACCGGATATATTACGATCAAATGGTATGGTTGGCGGGGTCGCGGCTCCGCTACCGAACTCGGTGCCGCTTACGTTGGGAGTGAGCCCGGTGCTGCCGCCGGCTGGCATGCCGGGTCCGGCCGTGCTCACGGTCGGCCTGCCGGATCCGGCAGTAAAGTCTGCTGGCGCGCCTGGTCCGGCGGTGCTGGCGGTCGGCTTGCCTGGTCCCGCGGTACCGTCGGCTGCGGCCGCACCGGCCGGCGCGGCGATTATGGCGGTCGCCTTGGCTGCCTCGTCGAGTACCGACTCGCTGCGCAATCTGGCGTCGTAAGCTTCCTTGCCGCCGCGCACCCCGAACAGGTGCTTGGTGATGACCAGGTAGAGGACAAGCGCCAGGTTTATCACGAATAGCACTAGCCTGAACCAGGTGAATTTAGAGGAAATGTCATAGATCTCGTATGGCAGGAATAGTGACGTCACCACCATCGCGAAATACTCGCCCCAGCGCTTGGCCAGCCACAGACCGGTGGCCTCGACCAGCTCAATAACTGCGTATGCGCCGAGAGCGAAGGCGAGCAGCGTCAGTGTGGTCGGGCTCAGCCGCAGGGCGTGCCGGAACAGGCCGAGCAGGCTGGAGCGGTCGATGTTGTAGCCGAGCTCGCGGAAAGCGGTCCGCACGACCGGGAGCTCATTCTTGAATTCCTGCTCGATCGAGAGCCGTGATCGCTTGAATTGCCAGACCACGTAGGTAGCACCCGCGAAGAGCAGGAACCGGAAGACTCGCTCGACCGCGAAGATGCGCAGGATGATCTCGCTGCGGATCTCTTTGCCACGCCGGACGACGGGAGCGCTGGCTGCCGGCCCCGAGGCCTGGGGATCTCCGACGACGTAGCTCCCGCAGCGAAGACACTGCCACAGCTCGCCCGCAGGTGTCTGGGCATGAACCTGGGCGCGAATCGGCAGCTCGTCAGGAGCGTAAGTGATGTGCCCGGCACGGCCGCACCGGTACAGGCTCCATTCCATGTGCGGCAGCCTATGACAAGCGGTGCAGTTTTCAACCTCCCCATGCGCAGATTAAAGCGCCGCTCAGAATCGTCGGTCCGTGCTAGGAACCCGCGGTGCAGCGCAGGTCGAATCAGTGCGGCTGCGTTCCTACGCGGAGTGCGAAGTCAGTTGATCAGCCGGGGCTTCGGCCCGCTGCCGCGTCCAGCGCGGCGATCTTGGCGCGGACCGGTCCGGCGTCGGGGTGGTCGAGGTCGTCGAGGATGGTCAGGGCCTGCTGCCAGGCTTCGCGCGCTGAGCCGGGGTCGTGGGCGGCGTGGCAGGTATCGCCGATGTGAGTGAGGGTGTCGGCTTCATAGCAGCGGTCACCGATCTGCCGGTACAGGCGCAGGGCGCGCTGGTAGCAAGCGGTGGCCTGGTCGTGCTGGCCGAGGTGATGGTAGGCGTAGCCAAGGCTGTCCCATGCGCCGGCCTGCCCCTGCTGGTCGTCTAGCTCCCGGTGCAGGACGATGACCTGCCTGCAGGCAAGAAGAGCCTGCTGGTAGTCCCCGAGCTGTGCGTGGTACCAGCCAATGTTGTTCAGCGAACGGGCCTGCCCGCGGCGGTGCCCGGCGGCCCGGAGCAGGCCGAGCGCCTGCTGCGAGTGGTGCAGGGCCTGGGCATCGCGGCCTCGCTGGCCGCACACGATGGCGAGGTTGAGGTGCGCCAGGCCCTGCCCGGCCTGGTCTTGGGCCTGGCCGTACAGGTCGAGGCTTTGCCGCAGGTGAGCCTGGGAGTCGTCGAGACAGCCCTGCTGAGCGCAGGCGCGCGCGAGACTGCGGTGAGCGTAGGCCTGCGCCAGGGGATCGCCGAGCCTGCTGGCAGCGGCCAGGGCGGCGCGCTGGGTGGCTGCCTGGTCGTGCCGGAATCCCCGCCGGTCGAGGAAATTCCACAGGGTCCAGGCCAGCTGCCAGGTGTGGGTGTCCCAGGCCGGATCGGCGCGATCAACGGCGGTGAGCAGCACCACGTGCTCGGCGGTGAACCAGGCCAGCGCCTGCTCATGGTCGCCAGGTACCTCCGGCGTGACACCGGGCTGCGGCGGGGCGAGAGTGATCAGGTCCTGGGACGGGTCAAGCAGCTTGTCGGCGGCATGCGCGTTATGCAGGTAGTGGTCGAGGACCCGGTGGACCGCCGCGTGCCGGTCGCCGTCGGAGTCGATCTGGCCGGACTGCCAGGCAGCGTAGGCGCGCAGCAGGTCGTGGCAGGCGTACCGGCCCGGACTGCACTCGCTGACCAGGTGCGCCCGGGTGAGCTCAGCCAGCAAGGGCCGGACGTCAGCCAAGGGCAGGCCCGCGAGGCTGGCCGCGGCTGGGGCGGAGATGTCGGGTCCGGAATGCAGGCCGAGCAGCCGGAACAGGCGCGCCTCGCCGGGATTTAGTGCGCGGTATGACAAAGAAAGCACCGCTCGCATATCGGTCGCCGGATCGTCCCCGGAGCTGAGCGCGTCCAGCCGACTCTCGCTGAGTTCGGCGGCGACAGCGTGCAGTGGGAGGGCGGGGCGGGTAGCCGCGCGGGCGGCAACGATCGCCAGGGCCAGCGGCAGCCGCGCGCACCGGGTGATGATCTCCGTTACCGCCTGGGGCTCGGCGGCCACCCGGCCGGGACCGAGTCGGGCGATCAGCAGTTCACGGCACTCGGCGTGAGTGAGCACGTCCAGATCGAGGAGGTGCGCGCCTTCTGCGGCGACCAGGCTGATGAGCTGATGGCGGCTGGTGACCAGGACCAGGCATCCCGGTGTGCCGGGCAGCAGCGGGCTGACTGGCCCGGCGTCGCGGGCGTTGTCAAGCAGCACGAGCATTCGGCGGCCGGCCAGCAGGCTGCGATACAAGCCGGTCTGTGCTTCCAGGTCAGCCGGAATCCGCGCGGCGGGGACCGCCAGGGCGCCCAGGAAGCCGCGGATGGCCGCGCCGGGCGTGACCGGCTGTCCCGACGGGTCGAAGCCGCGCAGGTTGACGTACAGCTGGCCGTCCGGGAATCGTGCGGCGGCCCGATGAGCGAAATGCACGGCGAGCGCGGTCTTGCCGATCCCGGCCATGCCCCCGATCGCGGAGATGACCACCGTGGTCGGCTCGGAGCAGCCGGGCAGCATCCGGTCCAGATCGGCGAGGGCTGCCGCCCGCCCGACGAAGTGCACCGCGCTGCCGGGCAGCTGGCGCGGCGGCTGGGCCGAACCGACAGCCCCGGCGCTGGCGGCTCCAACACCGGTTGCGCTGGCAGCCGCAGCACGGGCCGCGCTCGCAGCTCCAGCACCAGCCCAGCTGGCACTTGCCTCGCCCGGCGACCCGGCCTGCGCTTGCGCGCGCTCGGCCAGAACCCGCCCGCGCAGCACAGTCAGGCTGCCTGGCGCTAGGCCGAAATGGCGTTCATAGGCCGTCAGCATGTCGGTCGGCGGGAGCCGGCGCCCGGCCTCCCAGTCCACGATCACGCTGTGCGAGCCCAGATGCAGCGGCCGGAGCAGGTCCCGCTGGGACAGGCCACGTTCGCGGCGCAGTGTCGCGCGCAGCTCGGCGGCGGCGGTCTCGCCCTGCCTGCCGACGTTGTCCGCGGACACCACGCGCGCCCCCAGTAGCCGTATACGGCGACTGTAACCGGCGGGCCATGGCCGCAAGCTGAGATCTGACACGTTCGGTCCGGCAGCCCAGGCCCGTGCTTGGGTCGGCCTGCCGGACCAGACGTCCGTGCGGCGGGGGATCAGTCGCGAGGCGGGGGATCAGTCGCGAGGCGGGGGATCAGTCGCGAGGCGGGGGATCAGTCGCGAGGCGGGGGATCAGTCGCGAGGCGGGGGATCAGTCGCGAGGCGGGGGATCAGTAACTAGAGGTTATGGACCGGTCCCCAACCGACCAGTGGCAGGAAGTAGTAGAAGAAGTTGGTCGGTTCCGGATCCAAGGCCAGGCCGGGCCACAGCACGTCACCGCTGTAGTAGGAATTGAATATCGCGACCGATTTGGTCAGGCAGTTATTCGTCAGGATGTTGTAGCCGTTCTCGAGGGAACGCGCCTCCGCGAGGGCAGCGCCGACGGAACTGCTAGGAGGGTCCGGCGTTACGAACGGCGAAACTCGTCGCAGCCGGGTTCCTGATCACGGTAGGCACCCTATCTAGCTGGGATTTTGCCGCCAAGCCGGTCCAGCGACGCCCAGATGGCCCGGAAAGTGCCGGTGAAGGCCGGATTTCGCTGTCCGGGCATGGCGAAGTGCCCGTCTGTGGCGGGTGCCGGAAGCGGGTAGTCCTACGCGCCTTGGCCGTAACCGGCTTGGCCGCATGCCCCCGACCGCCCTGGCGTAGTCGGGGGCGTTGTCATTCAGCGGGCGTAGCTTCCCCTGCCCGGCACCGTCACGACCAGGTCCTCATCAGCGAGCACCTTGATCGCCCGCCTGACGGTGCCGACGGCCAGACCGGTTTCCTGCACCAGGAACGTAATCGACGGCAGCGCGTCGCCGGACGCTATCTCGCCTGACTCGATGCGGGCGCGCAGGATCGCCGCGAGCTGAAGGTAACTCGGCACGGGAGAACGCAGGTCGATCTCGATCGCCATGCAGGCCAAGCTAGCCATGCTTGCCATAGTTCCCTGCTCAGGTCATATCTACCATGCTAACTATGGCAGCTATGTTAGAGTCATGAGACCATTCGCGGCATGGGAGATCGATCGCTTCTGCACGAGGCCGCCGACGTGGGTCGCGGTCACCCGCCGTGGCACGTTCATGCACGTCGTCGCTGCTCACGACCTTGACGACCTGCGGGCCAAGCTGGAGAAGGCTGTGGCTGAACACAGCGAAACAGGGCGGTCAGTCGGGTGACCATGCTTTGCTGTTAGCCTGCACGGGGCCAGCGCACCCTGGTCACGCCTCCGGCTCCGTCAGGGGCGGCGGCATAATAGGTTGCGGCATGGGCCTTACATAGAAACCCTCAGTCGCCCGCTCCACCTGGTCAATCTCTAGTCGCCACGTGTACCTCTGCCCACCGACAAGCTGCAACGGCTGCAAGGGGATCACGAAACTGGTGTCGATCTCGGAGCCCGGTGGGATACCTGGCGGTCGGCCGACTTCCAATCTGCCGTTGAACACCAACGCTTGCGTGCCGGCTGGACTCGGAACATTCACGGCGCTGGCGTCGGCATCCGTGAGTTGCAGCACGAACTCATGCGGCTCGTTCGCCTCGTTCCATCCCACCTTGATCAGCACGACGACGGCATGAGCCGACGGCAGGGGACCCATCAGTGACCACCCTGCCCCGAGCATGTGAACCTTGCCTCCCATCTGGTCCTGCTCAGCAAAGTCACAGAGGATGATCGATGCCCTCATCAGGCAACCCGTGCCGGTGAGGCCACCTCGATGGGCCTGGGAGCGGAAGCCTTCCAGGAAACACTTGCAGGCCACGCTTTAGATGACGGCTCGGCTTGCAGGAGCGGTGATGCCGACAACTCGAACTTGATGGGCCGAGCAGTCATACCCTTCACGCCACGTTCGTATGCTGCGAGAACTTCGCTGAGGGGCCGGTCATCTTCGTAGAAGGTCTCGTCTGGATCGAAGTCGCCGCTGGCCGTCATACCAGCCATGATGCCTCCTTGTGAACACTGCTTCTACCCCGAGATAAAGTAGGCACTCCCGAGCCGCCACTCATGATCCATCGGATTGTCGGTCGGATACAGCACCACCAGTGCATTCTCACCACGGATCTGGGCGCGCACGATGACGTAGGCACCCTTGCCAGGCTCGTCGTAGACCCACGAGAAGTCCAGTCCCTCTACCTGCACAACTGCCGCACGAACCTCGCCGGGGCCGATGTCGTGCTGGTCGATGATCTTCTGCCCGACCCTCTCGCTGATCAGCAACCGGGCTATCCAGATCGTGAGCACACAACAGACGCTAGACCTCGCCGTGGTTGTGCGAAAGCGCGCTCTCGTCGCGCACTCGCCGCAACACGGCCACGTGAGGCTACCTCGCGATCCTGGGGTGACAATCATGAAAACCTGGGGTCTAGCTTGATCGGCTAGCCTGACTCAGTGCAGGTCAACCGACTTTCGCTGGCCTCTCCCAGAGGCGTGCTGTGGCAGCGGTAGTAGAGGTAGTAGCCGGCGTAGTGCTGCACCTTGCCGTTCGCGGACAGTTCGTTCTTGAAGTAGCTGTGAATCGTGTCCTCGGAAGGCGAGGAGAGAATCCAGGTATCCACGGGCTTACCGGTGCCCTGCTCCGTCGCGCCAGCCCAGTACCCCCGGCCAGGTTCCTGGATTTCCCAGCCGACATGTCCGAGGGCGATGGGCCCGGCCTGGGCGCCTGACGGGGCCAGGTAGAGGCACATCTTGCCCGGGCCCAGCGCCCAGGCCGAGGCGGGCGCGACGAAGAAGGTGATGCCCGTCGCGGCCACTGCCGTCGCGAGCAGCGCGCTCAGCCGGCGAAGGCCCGTCGCCCGCAATCTCGGCGAGCTTCTTGTCATAGTGCCTCCAGGTCATGAGATCTGTTGCCGCCGCGGTACCCCGGCAATGCCAACTCTTGGCCCTCCGGAGCAGGGCGCCAGGGTGGCGACCAGGAGGCGACCAAACGACGACCATCGGAGGGCGACCGCGCCGACACCCGCGGTAAGACCGGCCCGGGCCGCAGCGCTTGAGACTCACAACCGGGGCCTGCCGCATTCCTGACTTAGCGGACTGCGAGCGCCTCGCATTTGGTGGAGGATGACAAGATGGCGAATCTGCTTATTGACGACGACACGGTGACCGTCGCCCTCTCGTCGGTGGAGAAATTCGAGGCGCTGCACAGCAACGTGACCGTGCCGCGTTCGGCCATCGTCAGCGTCAGGGCGGTGCCAGACGGCATGGACGAGCTGCACGGCCTGCGGACGCCGGGCACCGGTGTCCCCGGCGTCATCATGGTTGGGACGTGGCGGGATCACGAGACCTTCACCTTCGCGGTCTGCCATGGCCGGCGCCCGGCCCTGGTCATCGATCTTGCCGACCAGGTCTACGACCGGCTGGTCATCACTATCGACAACCCCGAGCAGATCGCCGCCAGCCTGACCTGACACCCGCGCAGAACGCGCCCGCCGCTCAGTCCCTGAAGGTTAGCTCGGGTAGCCGCATTGCCTGTGGCTGGGCAGGCGGGGGTGATTCCGGCCGGCTGCCGACCAGAATGCCGTCGGTGAGGGTCAGCACCTCGCGACAGGCCTGGCTGAGCGCCTGATCGTCGCGGCCGATGGCAATGATGGCCGTGTCCCGCTCGAGGTCATGAATGGCATCGACCAGGCCTCCCCGGTCGAGTGCGGGCAGCTCGTCCAGCAGGCCGTCGATCAGCAGCAGGTTCGGCTGATGCACCGCCCCGGCAGCAAGCCTGGCCCTTGCGACGACCAGATCAGGCGCTGATCGCACCGGGACGTCGGCCCACGCCGTCAGCGCCAGCCGGTCCAGGATCGCCGCCACCAGCAGATGGCGGTCGTGGCCCGGCTGACGCGCCAGCCTGGCCGCGTGCTCGACCAGGCCACGGATCCGGACGGCGGGCTGCGGGAGGCGGTTCCTGCGGGCGATGCCGACCTGTCGGCGGACCTGCGAGCGGCCCATGGCGGCGGACATGTCCTGCCCGAGCACGCGGAGGCTGCCGTAGTCGGGCGCGGTCCGGCCCGACAGCAGGTCCACCAGAGCCATTGACGCTGCTGGTCGGCTGCTCACGATGCCCAAGGCGGCGCCGCCGAGCTCAGATCGATCGAGCCGGAAGCTGGCCGATCGAATGGCCCAGCTGCCGCCTTGCCGGACGCCGACTCCGGCGGCGAGCACCGGGGCGATCGCTGCGACGGCGTGACCGGACTGCATATCGCCCCCCGATCTCGCCTCGGTCACGTGCTCCCCAAGCACGGAATATAACTTGCCGTAAACACGCGTGTCCAAGACGTGACGGGCGGGGCGCGGGTGTATTTGCGCAGGTCGCTGCTCGGCTGGTGGCCGCGGCTGCGGCTAAGCTGACCTGTCGCCGGTACCTTGTGGCTGTGCCCAAGCCAATGGATCTGCCGTTCGATCCGATCGAGCGTGCGGCCGCGATCTGGGAGCGCAGGTTCGGCGATTCGCGTGCGATGGCCGCGGTCACCTCGATCATGCGCGTGCATCAGATCTTGCTCGGCGAACTCGACGCCAGGCTACGCCGCTACGACCTGACCTTCGCCAGGTACGAGGCGTTGGTGCTGCTCAGCTTCAGCCGCAGCGGGTCGCTGCCGCTCCGGTTGATCGGGCAGCGGCTGATGGTGCATCCGACCAGCGTTACGAACACGATCGACCGGCTGGAGCGTCAGGAACTCGTCATCCGGCGGCCGAATCCGGCAGACCGGCGCGGAATCCTGGCCGAGATCACTCTGGCCGGGCGGGACGTGGTTCAGCGGGCTACGGCTGACCTGATGGCCGCCGGCTTCGGCATGGCGGGCTACGGCGAGGACCAGCTCGGGGAGATGTTCGAGCTGCTGCGCGAGCTGCGCGTGGCGGCTGGCGACTTTAAGGAATAGGCGAAGACTGCCAGGTCCGGCCGCCATCGGTGGTAACGAAGATCTCGTGCAGCCCGGAGTTGGCGGGCACTGCGACACCCTCGAGCGTGGTCGTCATGCCCACGAAGCTGTACCCGCCGGCCGGTGCCTGGCTGGTCAGGTTGGCCAGGTACCAGCTGATCGTCCCTGGCGAGGCTAGCGCGTAGTAGAGGCCAGCGGACGTGGCGAGCACGATGGCTCCGCCGGGTGCGACGGCCAGCGACGTGGCCGTGCCTTGCGTTCCGACCGAGCCGTGAGCCTGCCACGTGTGACCGCCATCGGATGAAGAGTAGAGAGTCAGCGAGGCCGGCTTGACCGGCCCGGCGCGGCCGGGAACGCTGGTGCAGACGAGGTACAGATCGCCGGACTGCGGCGCGAGCAGTCCTGCGCCTGACTGCCGTGCAAGCCGCAGGCACGGCGGGACGCCCTGCGAGCTAATCGGCACCGGGTGCCATCCCTGGCCGTTAACCGGCCCGGCGTACAGCGTGCCGTGAGCCAGCAGGTAACCGGTCTGGCTGGTGAGCTGGAGGGCGCCAGGAGACACCTGGTGCGCCGCGGCCGTGCCCGGCACGAGTCCCCACCGGTCAGAGTCGGCCGCGGCTGATAGCACCTGGAAGCTGGTGCAGTTCGCCGCGAAGTCCTGCCCTGTGCCACTGCAGGCGGCGACCACGGCGAAGGCCCGGTCGCCGACCGTGGCAAGATCGATCACCCGGCCCGATGGGAGGCCGGTGATCTGGGTCCAGCTCTGGCCGCCGTTGTGGGTGGCAAAGAGCTGCGGCCCGTACGCCCACCCGTTCCGCAGATCGAGGAACCGGATCTGGCTGACCCCGGCAGCGCCGTTCGGCGGTCCCGCTGCCGGGGCGCCAACCTTGTACCAGGACTTTCCGTACGTTGACGTGCCTGCCACCGATACGCAGGCATGCCTCGGGCACGGTGAGCTTGCCTGACCGAGCACCGCCCCGACGGCAGGGCTGACGAAGGTCACCGAGGTGGGGCGGAAAGCGGGCGCGGCTGGCTGGCCTGAGCCGCTGACGGACAACGCCGGACCGGATGGCGACGCGACAGTGGGCTCGGCCGAGGACCGCGGGGTGGGGCTAGCCGCACGGTGGCTCGATCCTGGCCCGGACCGCTGCGGACTCGGGTTCGGAAAGCCGGAGCTGCCGGCCACCTTGGCGGCGCTGTTGCCGCCAGGCAGCAGCGTGGAGACTATCTGCGGCGCAGTCACCGCGGCGGCGATGACAATGCAGGCACCGGCCGCGGTGCCCACCGCCCGGATCGTCCGGCGCCGCCGGGCCCGGCCGTGGATCCGCTGGTAGGTCCCGGCTGGCGGGTGCATCAGCTCGATGTCAGCCTTCAGCCAGTTGTCAATCGGGTCTGCGGGCTCGATCGGATCAGTCACTGGCGTCACCTACTGCCGCCTTGAGCCTGGCGCGCGCGTGATGCAGGTCGGCCTTCACGGTCCCTTCCGGACGGCCCAGCATTGCAGCGACCTCCTTGACTCCGAAGCCAGCGTAGTAATGCAGCAGGAATGCGCTGCGCAGCCGTGGCGGAAGTCCCTCGATCAGGGCGCGCACGTCCACGTCCTGGGCTGGGTGATAGGCCGGATCATGCGGGACAGCGGCCGTCATGATCCGGATGGCGCGGCGCTCGCGGCCCGACTTACGCCAGTGATCCCTGATCAGGTTCGTGGCGATCATGTAGAGATAGCTCTGCGGGTTGTCAAGTCCCGACCAGCGGGACAGCAGCCGGGTGAAGGCTTCGGAGGCGATCTCATGCGCCGTCTCGTCATCGTCAACGAGGCGCCGGACCCAGCCCGCGAGCCTCGGATAGCACGCGTTGAAGAGATCCTCGGCGGCCTCGCGGTCGGCGGTTCGGAGCCTGGCCACTGAGCTTCCTTGCTTGGCCGCCGGGGCTGACGGCATGACCCAAGTTGCCTGTACGGTCACCACGTCACCGACCACCGCGAGGCAGCCGCTGTCGCTGGCGAGAGTTCGCATTCGTTCTACCACACATTCGGCATGTCCTCGGCCAAAGCGCGCGACCTGTGCAGCCGCGTGCACGCACGCTGTTCCTACAGACGACGCAGCCGGGCAGATGGTTGGATGTCGCCGCCTCGTCTTGGCGCTGCCCGGCGGCATAGACTTGATCCAGCCAGTTAGTAGGACGTCCTACTAACCGGGTCTGGATGCCGTTCAACTGGCGGAGGAAGATCATGAGCGCTCAGCCTGCAGGCGATGCTCGCGACAACGGCCGGGCCCGCTGGCAGCTCAGGTACGACAGCGCCAGGGCCAGGGACGCGGACTTCACCACCTTGTCGGGGCTGTCGGTTGAGCCGGTGTACGGACCGCCGGACGGTGCCGTCGTTCCCGACTTCGAGCGGATCGGCTGGCCCGGTGAGTTCCCGTTCACCCGTGGGCTCTACCCGGCCGGCTACCGGGGCCGGACCTGGACCATCCGGCAGTTCTCCGGCTTCGGGAACGCGGTGCAGACCAACCAGCGGTACAAGATGCTGCTGCAGGCAGGCGGCGGCGGCCTGTCGGTCGCGTTCGACATGCCGACCCTGATGGGCCGCGACTCCGATGACCCGCGCGCGCTTGGGGAGGTCGGGCACTGCGGCGTCGCCATCGACTCAGCGGCCGACATGGACGTGCTGTTCTCCGGCATACCGCTGGCGGACATCACCACCTCGATGACGATCAGCGGGCCCGCCGTGCCGGTGTTCTGCATGTACCTGGCCGCGGCGCGGCGGCAGGGCGCCGACATCGGCAAGCTGGACGGCACCCTGCAAACCGACATCTTCAAGGAGTACATCGCGCAGAAGGAGTGGCTGTTCCCGCCGGAGCCGCACCTGCGGCTGATCGGCGACCTGATGGAGTACTGCGCGGCCGAAATCCCGGCCTACAAGCCGCTTTCGGTGTCTGGCTACCACATCAGGGAAGCCGGGTCGACCGCCGCGCAGGAGCTCGCGTTCACGCTTGCCGATGGGTTCGGCTACGCGGAGCTCGGCCTGTCCCGAGGCCTGGACATCGAGGTGTTCGCGCCTGGCCTGTCCTTCTTCTTCGACGCGCACATTGACTTCTTCGAGGAAATCGCCAAGTTCCGGGCCGCGCGCCGGATCTGGGCCCGCTGGATGCGCGACGTCTATGGCGCGCGGACCGAGCGGGCCCAGTGGCTTCGCTTCCATACCCAGACGGCGGGTGTCTCGCTGACCGCGCAGCAGCCGGACAACAACGTGGTCCGCACCGCGATCGAGGCGCTGGCCGCGGTGCTCGGCGGAACCAACTCGCTGCACACCAACGCGCTTGACGAGGTGCTGGCGCTGCCGAGCGAGAAGGCGGCCGAGATCGCGCTGCGTACCCAGCAGGTGATCATGGACGAGACCGGCGTGGTCAACGTCGCCGACCCGCTGGGCGGTTCCTGGTACGTCGAGGCCCTCACCGACCGGTTTGAAGCCGAGGCGGAGGCCATCTTCGCGAAGATCCGCGCGATGAGCCCGGACGGATCGATGACCGGCGGGATCCTGCGCGGAATCGAGGACGGCTGGTTCATGGCCGAGATCGCCGAGGCGTCCTTCACTTACCAGCGTCAGCTGGAGAAAGGCGACAAGAAGGTGGTCGGCGTCAACTGCCACACCGACACGGTGGAGAAGCCGGTGGAGATCCTGCGGGTCAGCCACGACGTGGAACGCGCCCAGGTGCGTCAGCTGGCCGAGCGCAGGGCCGCGCGGGATCAGGATGCGGTGGACGCCGCGATCACGGCCATGATCGGAGCCGCCAGGTCCGGTGCGAACATGATCGCGCCCATGATCGACGCCGCGATGGCCGAGGCAACGCTCGGCGAGATCTGCGGAGCTCTGCGGCAGGAGTGGGGCAGCTACGCCGAGGCGCCGGCCTTCTGAGCGCGGGCGCCGGGCCTGAGCGCGGGTGCCGGGCCTGAGCGCGGGTGCCGGGCCTGAGCGCGGGTGCCGGGCCTGAGCGCGGGTGCCGGGCCGAGCGCGAGCGTCGGCGCCAGCCTCCTGAGTACCGGTGCGGGCCTGGATTCCTCCGTGGGATGGCTAAGCCGGGCTCGCGGTCGGCAGTCCCGCCTCCGCAGCGGCCGCCAGCAGGCGTTTGTCGTAGGCCACGAACGCGGTCAGGTCGTCTTTGATGGCAAGCGCCGACGCCAGATGAATCGCGTCGAGGGACCGCAGCGTGGCAGGTCTTGCCGCCGCTGCTCTGGTCAGTACGGGGTCGCTGAGCAGCACCTCGCGCATCCGCATGAGCTGCTGATAACTCTCGGCGAGTGCTCTCGGGTCGGCACGCCATACCGCGCGAGGTACCTCGACGCGGATGATCGAACTTGATACGCGGATCAGATTGGGCTGCTGAGATAGCCAGTACGTCAATGCCTCGGATTCAGGTTCAGCCACTGCGAGCTTGACCAGGGCCGAGGAGTCCAGGTAGATCAATACCGTTCCTCCTCACGCATCTGCATCAGGATCTCGCTGGCCGTTGGCTGCCCAGGTGGCACGGGAGGCGCAGGGGTGATCGCGAGCAGGTCGCCGGGACTTTCCGCTTCGCGAATGATTCCCGCCGCGATCAGTCGTTCCAGCGGGCTTTCTGGGTCTTTGGCCGGCACCAGCTGGGCGACTAGCCGGCCGCGGTTCGTGATGTCCACCGTGTATCCCTTCTCGGCGAGATCGATGTAGACGCTGGCGTGCTGGCGCAGTTCGCGGATGCCGATCCGGCGGACCGCCCGGCCGCGCCTCGACGTCCGCTGATCTCCCGGCATGATGGTCATGACCAGAATGTAGCACATCATGGACTACAATCGGCGCTCGCTGTCATCCGGCCTGGGCGGCTGACAGGGCCGGTGACCGGAGCGGACGGCGCTGGCCTGGCCGGGGCGACCGGGTCCGGGCGAATGGTTATGCAAAGAAAGGGCAGTCCCTGGTGCGCAGGGCGCAGGATGCCCGATCGCTGGCGCGGATGCGGCAGGATGGAGTCATGGAACAGCCGCGTAACTTTTCCCTGCACGGTGCCATCGACCTGGGGGCCAGGCAGGCCGCCGCCAAGCGCAAGCAGCAGGCGGCGCAATCGCCTGGGACGGGTAATGGGTCGGGGGTCGTGATCGACGTCACCGACGAGACGTTCAACACTGATGTCGTCGCGAGGTCGCGGGCCGTGCCGGTCATAGTCGACCTGTGGGCGGAGTGGTGCGCGCCGTGCAAGCAGCTCGGGCCGATCCTGGAGAAGCTGGCCACCGAGGCGGCCGGATCCTGGGTGCTCGCCAAGGTAGACGTGGATGCCAACCCGCAGCTCAGCGCCGCGCTTCAGGTGCAGTCGATCCCGATGGTGGTGGCCGTGATCGGCGGACAGCTGGTCGATGGCTTCCTAGGTGCGCTGCCCGAGCCCCAGGTGCGGGAGTGGCTCGGCCAGATTATGCAGGTCGCTGCGCAGATCGGGATCGCGCCGCCGGCGGGCGGCGCGGCGACTTCAGACGGCACCGCCGCCGACGGCACCGCCGCGAGAGGAACCGGACCGGGCGCTGAGCGCGGCACCGGCGCGGGCGGTCCTGGCGGTGGCCCGGCTGGTGGCGCCGGCCGGCCGGATGAACTGCTCGGCGATCCCCGGTTCCGAGCGGCGCAGCAGGCGATGGACGCGGGCGACCTGAACGGCGCCGCCAACGCGCTTGAGCAGATTCTGGCGGACTCGCCAGGGCATCCGGTGGCGACAGCCTGGCTGGCTCAGGTGCAGCTCTTCCGGCGGGTGGACTCCTATGACCCGGCGAAGGTCCGCCGAGCGGCACAGGAGAACCCCGACGATCCGGAGGCCCAGGCGAAGGCGGCCGACGTGGAACTGGCCTCAGGGCAGGTTGAGGCGAGCTTCGACCGGATGCTCGGGGTCTTCCAGCGCACCGCAGGGCAGGACCGGGACACGGCGCGACTGCACCTGCTGAGCTTGTTCGAGATCCTGCCGCCGCGGGACCCACGGGTCGCGAAGGCCCGCGCGAAGCTGACCAGCCTGCTGTTCTGATCGGCGGCATCCGGCCGGTCAGGCCCGTGCCGGCTGGCCGAAGCCGCGTCAACCGGCCCGGCTCGCCTAGAGGTTAGGCGCTAGCGCATGATAGTGACATGCAGGGGGAATCCCGCACCGGTCAGCTGCTCGCCGCGACGCCCATGCTCGGCGACGCCAACTTCCGGCGCACCATCGTCCTGGTCGTCGAGGACGATCCCGATGAGGGCACGCTGGGCGTCGTGCTCAACCGGCCCAGTGAGATCCCGGTCCAGCAGGTGCTCGAGCCATGGACGGATCTTGTCACCGGACCGTCGGTGCTCTTCCGCGGCGGCCCGGTAGCACCCGACAGCGCACTCGCGCTGGCCATGCCACTGGGCGACGAAGAGCCGATCGGCTGGCGCTCGCTGGCCGGATCGAAGCTCATGTCCAGAATCGGGCTGGTTGACCTGGGCGCGCCGCCCGAGCTGCTGGCTAACGGGATCGCCTCGCTGCGCGTCTTCGCCGGCTACGCCGGCTGGGGAGCGGGCCAGCTTGAGGCCGAGATCGAGGTCGGTGCCTGGCTGGTGCTCGACGGGCTGCCCGAGGATGCGTTCGCCGCGGACCCGGACCGGCTCTACCCGTCGGTGCTGCGGCGTCAGGGTGGTGAGATGGCCTTGCTGTCCACCTATCCGGACGACCCGGTGCTCAACTGACCGGCAGGTCGCCGGCGTAAACTAGCCGCTGTGACAGAAGTACTTCCCGCTGGCGGCACCCGCGTTGATTCCGATGTCAGGCCGGATCTGTCGACCGGTGACGGTGATCACGAGCGGTTCGCGCACTACGTGGCCAAGGACAAGATCGTGGACAGCGCGGTGAGCGGAACGCCCGTGGTGGCGCTCTGCGGCAAGGTCTGGGTGCCGAGCCGCGACCCGAAGAAGTATCCGGTCTGCCCGGAGTGCAAGGAGATCTACGAGTCGCTGCCCGAGGGCGACGGCTGATCGGAGAGTTCCACCCCGGCCGCGCGCAGCTGATCCAGGGCCGACGAGATCGTCGCCGGCGAGACTCCGGCGGTCAGGTTGAGCAGCACTCTGGTGCGCAGTCCGGCCCGCACCGCGTCGGCTGCGGTGGCCTTGACGCAGTAGTCGGTCGCGATGCCTGCCACGTCCACCGAGGTCACGCCGCGTTCGCTGAGCCAGTCGGCGAGCCGCTCGCCAGCAGTGCTGACGCCCTCGAACCCGCTGTACGCGGCGGCATGCTCGCCCTTGCGGAACACTTCCTCGATCCGGCTGGCGTCCAGACCCGGATGCAGCTCGGCGCCCGGGGTGCCGGCCACGCAGTGCGGCGGCCAGCTGTCGGCGTAATCCGGCTCGGCGGAGAAATGCGGCCCGGGGTCGATGTGGTGGTCCTGGGTTGCCACCACGTGCTGGTAACTAGCGCCTGCGGGACTAGCCAGGTACCGGCTGATCGCGCTGGCTACCGCGCTGCCTCCGGCCACGGCCAGGGATCCGCCCTCGCAGAAGTCGTTCTGCACGTCCACGATCAGCAGAGCCCGCATAGGCAGAGTTTAGACCTTGGGGTCATCCTGGCCGGGTACGCCCGCATTGCGGGGCTAGCCGACGTCGCCGGGTTCGCCGCCGGTGATTCGGAGCAGCTCGGCGTACGTGGTCGGGAATACGGTGTGCGGATGACCGGCCGCCGCCCAGATCACGTCGTACTTCTCCAGCCAGGTGTCCACCAGGGTCCGGATCGGGCTCGGATGGCCGACCGGCGCCACGCCGCCGATCGCCTGCCCGGTTGCCGAGCGCACGAAGTCCGGATCGGCCCGGCGGACGGCGTCGAAGCCTTGCAGCGCGGCCACCCGCGCCGTGTCCACCCGGTGCGCGCCGCTGGTCAGGATCAGCAGCGGCTCGCCATCGGCGTCGAACACCAGGCTGTTGGCGATAGCGCCCACGTCGCAGCCAAGCTGCGCGGCGGCGGCGACCGCCGTCGGGGCCGGATCCGGCAGTTCTCTTACCTCGCCGGTCGCTCCGAGCGACCGCAGCGCAATGGCCACCTTCTGCGCACTGGGATGCATGCCAGCAGGTTACCGCCCGGGGTGATCGCGGGGTTCGAACAGCGTGGGGATGGCCGGATAGCCGCGGGAGAGCCGGAGCGCGTGGGCGGGCAGCTCGCCGATCACCCTGCGGTGCCGCTCCCTGGCGGCCGCGAGCGGCTCGGCACCAATGATCTCGCCGTCCCGCACCAGCTCGCGAAGCAGCACTCGCTGCCCGGCCAGTTCTTGCGGCGGAGCGTCGCAGATCACCTCGGCGATCGCGGTCCCGGTGCGGTCAAGACGCCGGACCGCCCATTTCCGGCCGCCGCGGCTCGGCTTGCCGATCGAGCGCTTGGCAACCGGCTCCAGCTGGTCGGCGCGCCCCGGCCGGATCTGACTGCCCGGCCCGGCCCGGCCGCCTGGCTCGGCCCGGGTGATAAGCCCGGACTGCCCGGTAGCCACCGGCTCGCTTGTCCTGGCGACCAGTTTGTAGACCAGCGCCGCCGTTGGCGCGCCCGATCCGGTGACCAGCGAGGTGCCGACGCCGTATCCATCGACCGGCGCCGCGGCAAGGGCGGCGATGGAGTACTCGTCAAGATCACCGGTCACCACGATCCTGGTGCCGGTCGCGCCGAGCGAGTCAAGCTGCGAGCGCACCTCGCGGGCCACCACCGGCAGATCGCCGCTGTCGATCCGGATCGCGCCCAGGCCAGGTCCGGCGAGCTCTATCGCTGCTCGCACTGCCGCCACGACATCGTAGGTATCCACCAGCAGGGTCGTTCCGGTTCCCAGCGACTCAAGTTGCACCCTGAACGCCTGCCGCTCGTCGTCATGTACCAGCGTGAACGCATGTGCGCTTGTTCCGGCGGTCGGCACGCCGTAGTCCATTCCGGCCCGCAGGTTCGAAGTCGACGTAAACCCGGCCAGGTACGCGGCGCGCGCGGCGGCAGGCGCGGCGAGCTCGTGGGTGCGCCGCGAACCCATCTCGATCACCGGTCGTTGCTCGGCCGCATTGATCATCCGCGACGCGGCCGAGGCGATCGCGCAATCGTGGTTCAGGATCGACAAGGCCAGCGTCTCGAGTACCACCGCCTCGGCGAAGGTGCCCTCGACCACCAGGATCGGCGAGCCGGGAAAATAGCAGTCGCCTTCCGCGTAGCCCCAGACGTCGCCGCTGAACCGGTATCCGGCCAGATACTGCGCTGTCCGGTCGTCCACGACCCCGGTGTTCCGCAGGAACGCCAGTTCGCTGGCATCGAACCTGAACCGTGCCAGCGCGTCGAGAAACCGGCCGGCGCCAGCAACGACCCCGTACCGCCGGCCCTGCGGCAGGTGACGGGCGAATACCTCGAACACGGTGCGCCGGTGCGCGGCGCCACTGTCCAGCGCGGCGCGGAGCATGGTGAGTTCGTAGTGATCGGTCAGCAGGCCGGTGTCGTCCTGGCTGGTCGTTCCCTGGGCATAACGGCTCGCAGGCGTCGGTCGCGTACCTGCCGCATCACTGGTCACGGGGGAAGCCTACGGACGCCCGCTGCCGCCTGTCCTCGCTCCGAAGGTTCAGGCCGTTCCGGGGGCCAACTGGTCCGCGTGGGGGCGCTCACTGGTCAGGCTGGTCAGAGGCAGTGGAACACTAGGAGGAAGGGAGGTGACATCGAGTGAGCGTCGCACCAGCTGAACTGCAACGGCCGGAGACTGAGGAGGAGACGGTCCTCGACCGGCCCTGGGTCACCATCGTGTGGAACGACCCGGTCAACCTCATGACCTATGTGACCTACGTGCTCCAGCGGGTGTTCGGGTATCCGAAGCCGAAAGCGGAGAAGCTAATGCTTGACGTGCACCACAAGGGCAAGGCGGTGGTGGCGGCCGGGGCCAGGGAGGCCATGGAGCGGAACGCGGAGACCCTGCACGGCTATGGCCTGTGGGCCACGGTGAGTCACGACACGTGAGCTTCGGCGGCGAGCGGACGATCCTTGCGACCCGACGAATCCGGAGGTGCTGATGGCGGGTTTTCGCACCACCTCAGGCGGCGTGACCGCGCGGTTCGCCAAGCCTGAGGCGGCTGTCCTGCGGGATCTGGTGGAGCACGTCGCCGAGCTGATCACCGGACCCGAGGCGACCAGCATGGCAGGATCCAGCGATCTGGCTGACCTGGCCGGGACTAGCGGCCGGTCCGGCGCCGATCCCCATCACGACCCAGGCACTGCAGGCAGCTCGGATGAGCTGGCCGTCCCTGGAGCGGATGAGCTGGCCGAGATGGTGGGTCTGAGCGAGAGCACCAAGCTGCCTGATGATCCGGTCCTGGCCAGGCTGCTGCCCGATGGCTACCGGGACGACCCGGATGCGGCCCAGGACTTCCGCAGGTTCACCGAGTCAGGACTGCGGTCGGCCAAGGTGACTGCGGCGCAGACCGTGCTCGACACGCTGCCGCCCGCTGGCGGTCGGGTCCGGCTCAACGCCGAGGAAGCCGAGAACTGGCTGCGTGCCCTGAACGATGTCCGGCTGGCTCTCGGCGTGCACATGGGCGTCACCGACGACTTCGACGAACTGAGCGAGCAGATCGGACCAGACGATTCGCTTTTCGTCCTCGTCGAGGTCTATCACTGGCTGGCCTATCTGCAGGAGAGTCTGGTCGTGGCGCTGTCCTGACCGGCGGTTACGATCACGGCCATGCTGACCATCTCCCGTGCGCTGCTCGACCGCGTCATTGCCCACGCCAGGGCCGATCACCCCGATGAGGCGTGCGGTGTGATCGCCGGGCCGGCCGGTCATGACCGGCCGGAGCGGTTCATCGCGATGACCAATGCTGAGCGGTCGCCGACGTTCTACCGGTTCGACTCGATGGAGCAGTTCCGCGTCTGGCGGGAGATGGACGATCGCGACGAGGAGCCGGTGGTCATCTACCACTCGCATACAGCAACCGAGGCGTACCCGTCGCGTACCGATATCTCCTATGCCCTGGAACCGTCGGCGCATTACCTGCTGGTCTCCACCCGCGATCCCGACGAGGAGGAGGTGCGTTCCTTTCGCATCGTGGACGGGACCGTGGTCGAGGAGGAGATTCTGGTAGGCACCGAGGCTCAGGAATGATCGGGACAGGGCAGGAGTTGTCACATCGGCGACCACCTGCTACCCGCGACACCTGGAGAGTTCCTGATGGCCATCGAGGTCCGCATCCCGACGATCCTGCGTTCCCTCACCAGCGGGGCGAAGTCGGTTGAGGGCTCCGGCGACACGCTGGATGCGCTGCTCGCCGACCTGGATACGCGCCATGCCGGGCTGCGCGAGCGGCTGGTCGATGATTCCGGCCTGCGCCGGTTCGTCAACGTCTACCTCAACGACGAGGACGTCCGCTTCCTCGGCGGTCTCACCGCACCGGTCAACGACGGTGACACCGTGACGGTGCTGCCAGCGGTGGCCGGCGGGATGAGCTGAGCCGCTGCCCAGCGGCTGACGGCAGGCAGCCAGATGCGCTACGACTCGCTGCTTGATGCGATCGGCGGGACCCCGTTGGTCGGCCTGCCGCACCTGTCTCCCGGTCCTGATGCCCGGCTGTGGGCCAAGCTTGAGGACAGGAACCCGACCGGGTCGGTCAAGGACCGGGTCGCGCTCTGGATGATCCTGGCAGCCGAGAAGGACGGACTGCTCAGCAGGGGAACCACCATCCTGGAGCCGACATCCGGCAATACCGGCATCTCGCTTGCGATGATCGCCCGGCTGCGCGGGTACAAGCTGGTCTGCGTGATGCCGGAGAACACGTCAGCGGAGCGGACCGCGCTGCTGCAGATGTTCGGTGCCGAGATCATCTACTCACCAGCGGCCGGCGGGTCCAATGAGGCGGTCCGGGTGGCCAGGCGACTGGCGGCGGAGAACCCGGACTGGGTGATGCTGTACCAGTACGGCAACGAGGCTAACGCGCGCGCCCACTACGAGACGACCGGGCCTGAGCTGCTGACTGACCTCCCGGAGATCACCCATTTCGTGGCTGGGCTCGGCACCACGGGCACCCTGATGGGCACCGGCCGCTACTTGCGCGAGCACGTGCCAGGGGTGCAGATCGTGGCGGCCGAGCCGCGGTACGGCGAGCTCGTCTACGGCCTGCGGAACATGGACGAGGGGTTCGTCCCCGAGCTATACGACGACTCCGTGCTGACATCCAGGTTCTCGGTGTCGGCGGCCGATGCGCTGCGCCGGACTCGGCAGCTGGTGCTTGCCGAAGGCATCTTCGCCGGAATCTCAGCCGGCTGCGTGCTGCATGCCGGCTTGGCGCTTGCGGACAAGGCCCTGCAGACCGGCCAGCGCGCCGATATCGCCCTGCTCATCGCCGATGGCGGCTGGAAATACCTGTCGACCGGTGCCTACAGCGGGACCCTGGCCGAGGCGGAGGCCCGGCTGGAGGGCGAACTCTGGGCGTGATACATCTCCAGCACTGAAGTCTCAAAGCGTTCATCACGGCCAGGACGGTGCCCATGCAGCATGCCGAGAGCATGACGATCTTCGATCAGGCCACTGCTGTGCGCTCGTGCGGCGGCGGGTTGTACGAGGTGCATCCCGATCAGCGGTTCGCCCTGGTAGCACCGGGTGGTGCCACCCCGCCGGTGGTGAACGGCGGCGTCATGATCGCGACCGTGCTGCGCGCCGTGCTTGACGGCTCACCGCTGCCGCATCCGGTGGCGACCAGCGCGCACTTCTTGCGGGTCGCCCGGCTGGCGCCGGCACAGGTGCAGGTCACCTGGCTCAAGAAGGGGCGAACGGTGGCGACCGCGCGGGCCACCCTGGTACAGGACGGCCATCCGGTGCTTGAGATGACGGTCACCACAGGTACCGTCCCGGTCAGCCGCCCTGGCGGTCCCGCGAATGGCGGCGCGGCGGAAGCCGACGGCGCGGCGGAGACTGGTGGTGTGGCGGATCGGGTCGGCGGTGCCGAGCTGAGTTGGACCGGCGCTCCGCCGGTGCTGCCACCTGCCGAGCAGTGCGTGGACCTGGGGCCTTGGCCAGGCACGGTGGCGCCGGACGGGACGGCCGGATACGCGGGTCAGGTCCGGCTGCTGCTCGACCCTGCGGTCACCGGCTGGCGGTTCGGCGAGCCCGCCGGGTCTCCGGAGATGCGCGGCTACTTCGGGCTGCGCGAGGAGCGGGAACCGGACGCGTACCTGCTGGCCCTGGCCGTGGACGGGCTGCCGCCGGTGGTATTCGGTCTCGGCGCCACTGGCTGGGCGCCCACGGTCGAGCTGACCTGGCACATGCGGATGGTTCCGGCACCTGGCCTGCTGCGCGTGGCGGCTAGGTGCCGGCATGTGAGCGGCGGCTGGTTCGACGAGGAAGCAGAGGTCTGGGACTCGGCCGGCCACCTAGTAGCGCAGAGCAGGCAGATCGCACGGGTGGGTCGCGGCCCGGTCAAGGGCTAGCCCGGGCAGGTTGCGCGGCCCAGATCCTTGCCCCGGTCCTGGGCGGCAGGCAGCACCTGGGTGGGGATCGACGTGCTGAGGCTGCAGTACTGACCGTTCAGGAACAGGCTGAACAGGCCCCAGATGACCAGGATGCCGATCACCGTCGTCTGCGACGACAAGGTGACCAGGCACAGTGCGGCGAGCACGGCCAGCGCCCGGTCGGAACTTGTCTCCAGTTCGGGACATCAGCAGTCCGTGTGAGGATGATGAGATGTCACCTCGGGTGCCGTCAGTCGATCCTGCCCGGCTTGCTCAGTGGTGCGCGGAGCATCTCGGCAGCCTGCCCGCGGCGGAGCTGTTCAGGTCCGGGTACCTCTCTGCAGTCATCGGGCTGCGGCTGGCTGATGACCGGGCGGTTGTGGTGAAGGTCCGTCCCGACTTGCCGCGGATAGCGGCGTGCGTGGAAGTCCAGCGCCGCATGTTCGAGTCCGGTTATCCGTGCCCCCAGCCGCTCACCGGTCCTGCCCCGTTCGGCGACGGCGTAGCAACCGCCGAGGCCTATGTGCCCGGCGGCACCGTGCTCCCGAGCGCGGACCACGCGGCCTGGGCATTCGCTGAGGCATTCGCGCGGCTGATCAGGCTGGCCCCCCGGCCAGCCGAGGTGTCTAGCCTGCACCCGGCGCCGTCGTGGGCGGCATGGAATCACGCTGAGGCCGGGCTGTGGCCTCGTCCCGAGGGCTCTGATATCCACCTCAACCAGACCGCCGGTCCGGCGTGGATCGACCAGGCCGGGTGTCGTGCCCGTGACCGGCTGCGAGCCGGCGCGTCCGAGGCCGTGATCGGCCATTGCGACTGGCTGGCCGGCAACCTGCGCTGGAGCGGCAACGAGCTGCTGGTGGTGCACGACTGGGACAGCACGGCCGCCGACAGCGAAGCCGTCCTCGTCGGCTTCGCCGCCGCCCTGTATTCGACCGTCAGCCCGGACGAGCTTGCCACCGTCGAGGAAACTGAGCGGTTCCTCGACGCGTATTGCGATGCGCGTGGCCCGGCGTTCAGCGCGGACGAACTCCAGCGTTCATGGGCGGCTGGTGTCTGGACGCGGGCTTATGACGCCAAGTATCAGCACGCAGTCGGGAAGCCAGTCGTCTCGCTCTCCGAGAACGAGGCTCGTGAGCGCCTCGGTCGTGCTGGGACCGACTGACGGGGACCGTGGTGGTCTGCTCCGGTGCCCTGCCGGCAAATGGCCTTGGCCACAAGCCAGCGGCCAATGGTCAGCGTTGAACCGTCACTCCAAGGTCGGCTGGACGCCGTGCCTGTGTGCGGGCGGGCACGGGCACGTCCGCTGCGGGACGTCCGGGTGCCTCGAGACATGGCATGATCCGCCGCACGTGGCCGGTGCCGAGCAGCGGGGAGCCGACGGCCGGGAGGGGTCAGCGTGGTGTGCACCGCGTGGTAGGTGGGCTCCACCCAGGTGATCTCACCCGGCCGTCCGTGCAGGCAGACGGGGTGCTGCAGCGGCCAGCGCAGGCCCTGCTCGCGCAGCCACAGCCAGGTGGCCCGCACCGAGCCGCACACCGCGAACTTGCTCGAACACGGCGGTGATCACGCCGGTGACGGCCCCGTCGGGGTGATCCGAAACCAGCACAGACAGGCCCAGCAGGTCGGAACCGATCCCAGGGTCGCAGCAGCGTCGTCCCCAGCGGCAGAACCTGGGAGCCAAGATGGGAGCCATTGGCGCCCGTAGTGAGGCCGCACCCGGCAACATCTAACGATAGTTTTCGCAGGCTAACTGCATAGTTAGCCACATCAGACTTCGCTAGCCGACGGGCTGGAGCCCGGCCATCACACCTCCATGTGTGCGGCTGGCACGCCAGGCGCTTGCCTGGCGTCGCTTCCCTGGGCTAGGGAACGCTCTTGATCTTCCAGACCAGGGCGGAACCGGTCGCGGCGACCACTGCGGTGCCGGCGAAGAGGGTCGGGTAGCCGCCGATCGAGACCAGGACACCGGCGAAAGCGGCTCCGACGGCGGACGGACCCACGATCGCAATGTTGATGATGCCGAGATCCTTGGCCCGGTCCTTCGCGGCCGGCAGCACCTGGGTGATCAGCGCCTGGTCCACGGCGAGGTAGGCGCCGAAGCCAGCGCCGAAGAGGACCGCGGCGATCATCGCCGCTGGCCAGGTCTCTACGAAGGTGAGCAGCAGCGCGGCGACTCCCATCAGAGCGCCGGAGAAGGTGACGATCGTCTTCCGCTTGCCCAGCCGGTCGGAGATGATCCCCCCGACCACCGCGGTGACTACCACGAACGCGGTGTAGATGATGATCAGTGTGAGCAGCCCATTGGCCGGATGAGCATAGTGGACGGCATCGCGCAGGAAGTAGAGCAGATACAGCGTGCCCATCGCGATGGCCAGCGAGGCGAAGAATCGGGTGAGCCAAGCCCAGCCGAAGTCGGGGTACTCCCGCGGGCTGATCCAATACGCGCCGAGCAGCTTGCGCAGGGACAGCGGCTCCCGGTGCTCGGGCGCCAGCGGGTGGTCGGGGGTGAACAGCGCGAACGGAACAGCGAACGCGAACATCGGGATCGCCAGCGCCAGGTAGGAGCCGACCGGATGGCCGACCTTCGGGTAGATGAATACGTCGACCACCAGCAGGGTTCCGACCACCAGGCCGAGTGCCTGGGGCATGCCGACCCAGCCAGCCACGGTCGCGCGCTGCCTGACCGGGACGTGGTCGGGAATCGCTGCGCTCAGGCTCGCGTACTCGCCGTTCTGGAAGGCGCTGAACAGGACCCACAGCACGCATATCCCGATCACCGTGGACTGCCAGGCGGTCAGCGCCAGGCAGATGGCCGCGAGCAGCGACATGCTGAGCGTCCAGCGGTGCCTGCGGCCGTGCAGCCGGCCAAGGCTCCAGGACTGGGTCGTCCGGTCAGAGAGCGCGCCGGCTACCGGCGTGGCCAGCACCGATGCCACGGCCCCGACCGCGGAAACGACGGCGAGGGCGACGATCTTGTGGTGCGGCGTGATGTTCTGCAGCTGCTCGGGGATGACAACCTGCAGCGGCGTGATCGACGCCATCCACATGCCGAGGCTGCCAAGGCCCAGCCCGGCGACCCAGCCAGCACGGACATGCACGGTCGGCTCCGCCAGGGCCGACGACAGGGCCGTCCGCTGGTCGGTTGTCTGGTCGGACATGACACCTCCGCGTGCGCCGGATCGCGGCAGCGAGCCCGGCCTGTCATCTTCCAGGGATCATGACGCCTTTCCGGCAATCTGGGTAGATGCGCCGACGATCAAATTTCGCTGCGGATCGCTCGGCGGCGGGCTGGCCGCGGCCATGCCGGAGCGGGCGAAATGATCAGGCCCGCGTAACCTGAGGGCTCATGGAGCTGACGATCGTCGGATGCTCGGGTAGCTTCCCCGGACCCGAGAGTGCCGCATCCTGCTACCTCGTTGAAGCCGACGGCTTCCGGATGCTGATCGACCTGGGCAACGGTGCGCTCGGCCCATTGCAGCGTTACACCGGACTAGCTGACATCGACGCCGTCTGCATCAGCCATCTGCACGCTGACCACTGCCTGGATATGTGCGGCTACCTGGTGTTCCGTGGCTACCACCCGGAAGGGCCGATGCGCCGGATCCCGGTCTACGGGCCGGGCCGAACCGCCGAGCGGCTTGACCGTGCCCTCGGGGAGGGCTTGCGCTCGTCGATGTCCGACGCTTTTGACTTCGTCACGCTGGCTCCGGGGACGATCGAGATCGGTCCGTTCCGAGTCACCTGCGCTCTGATGAATCACCCGGTCGAGACGTTCGGCTTCCGGCTCGATCATGCCGGGCGGTCCATCGCCTACTCGGCGGACACGGGACCGACCGAGCAGCTGATCAGCCTGGCTTCGGGCGCCGACATACTGCTCTGCGAGGCATCCTTCACCGAAGGCCCAGGACTGCCCGCCGATCTGCACCTCACGGCCGGCCAGGCGGGCGAGCACGCGGCCCGCGCCGGGGTGGGCGAGCTGGTGCTGACCCACCTGGTGCCATGGAACAGTCAGGAGCTGGTGCAGGCGCAGGCTGCGGCCACGTATCGCGGACCGTTGTCGCTGGCGGCCCCCGGGCTCCGACTCTGAGCGCAGTGAGCTGTCGCGACGGTCAGGTCGCCGGACGCGGAATAGACTGACTCGACATGCGGGTAATCGTGACCGGCGGCGCCGGATTCATCGGGTCCCACCTCGTCGACGCCTTTGTGGCCAGGGGTGATGAGGTCACGGTGATCGACGACCTGTCGACCGGACGTCCCGGCAGGCTCGACGAGCGAGTCGTGCTGCACAAGCTGAGCATCACCGAGGCGGCGCTGCTGAGCGACGTGGTCGGCTCGGTCGCGCCCGCGCTGATCTGTCATCTGGCCGCGCAGATCGACGTGCGGGCCTCCGTGGTGCGGCCGGCCGCCGATGCCCAGACGAACGTAGTCGGCACCATCAACGTGCTTGAGGCGGCTCGGGCGGCCGACGCGCGGGTGCTGTTCTGCTCGACCGGCGGCGCGCTGTACGGCAAGGACGCGCCGATCCCCTCGCTCGAGGACGTGCTGCCGCTGCCCGAGTCGCCGTACGGAATCGCCAAGCACTGTGCCGAGCAGTACGTCGGCCTGTACAACCGGCTGCATCAGACCTCGCACTCGGTCCTGCGGCTGGCCAACGTGTACGGGCCGCGACAGGACCCCACCGGCGAGTCTGGCGTCGTGCCTATTTTCTGCGCCCAGGTTCTTGCGGGGGAGCGGCCGACCATCTTCGGTGACGGCACCCAGACCCGTGACTACGTGTATGTGGGCGACGCCGTGGCCGCCTTCCTGGCGGTCGCGGCTCAGCAACGGCCGGGTACCTGGAACATCGGGACCGGCATCGAGGTGAGCGTGCTCGACTTGGCCGAGGTCATCGGCACCGTGACCGGCCGGCCCGTCGAACCAGTGCTGGCTCCGCCCAGGGCCGGTGAGCTGCAGCGCAGCGCTCTGGCGGTCGACCGGGCCAGGCTGGACCTCGGCTGGACCGCGACTACCGATCTGCCGGCCGGCGTCCGCGCTGTCTGCGACTGGATCGAGGCCGGTGCTCCCGATCGGGCCGCGCTCTGATCCGAGGCTGGGCGCGCCCGCTACGCTTGCCCGCATGCCCCGACCCGATGGCCGTCGCCAGGATCAGCTGCGCGAGGTCAAGATAACCAGAGGCTGGCTCGATCACGCCGAGGGCTCGGTGCTGGTCGAGTTCGGCGCCACCCGGGTGCTCTGCGCGGCCAGCGTGACCGAGGATGTGCCGCGCTGGCGGCGGGGGAGCGGCCTCGGCTGGGTCACCGCCGAGTACGCGATGCTGCCCAGGTCCACGAACACCCGCAGTGACCGGGAGTCAGTGAAGGGCAGGCTGGGCGGCCGTACCCAGGAGATCTCCCGCCTGGTCGGCAGGTCGCTGCGGGCCTGCGTGGACACCAAGGCACTGGGCGAGAACACGATCATCGTCGACTGCGATGTGCTCCAGGCGGACGGCGGCACCAGGACCGCGGCGGTGACCGGCGGCTACGTAGCGCTGGCCGACGCGATCGGCTGGCTGCGGGGCAGGAAGCGATGCAAGGGCAATCCGCTGATCGCGTCGGTGGCCGCGGTCAGCGTCGGCATCGTCGACGGCCAGCCCCGGCTCGACCTCTGCTACGACGAGGACGTCGCCGCCGAGACCGACATGAATGTGGTCTGCACCGGCGATGGCAGATTCGTCGAGGTGCAGGGCACGGCGGAGCGCGAGCCGTTCGGCCGCGAGCTGCTGGACGAACTGCTCAGCCTCGCGGTGACCGGATGCGCTGAGCTGACCAGAATGCAGCACGAAGCACTGTCCGCAAGCTGACGGCGAAACGGGTCTTTCGGTGTTGGACGATGCTCCCAGACTGGTTCTCGCCACCAATAATGAAGACAAGATCATCGAGCTGACCAGGATCCTGGCGGCTGGACAGGTGCGGGTGGCGCTGGTCGGCCTGGGTGACTACCCCGGCGCGCCCGACGTGGCCGAGACCGGCGCCACCTTCGCCGAGAACGCTCTGCTCAAGGCGCATGCGATCGCTAGGTTCACCGGCCTGCCGACGGTCGCCGACGATTCAGGTCTGTGCGCCGACGCGATGAACGGGATGCCCGGCGTGCTGTCGGCTCGCTGGTCGGGCCGGCACGGCGACGCCGCGGCGAACCTGCGGCTGCTGCTTGACCAGCTCGGAGACGTGCCCGACGAGCGGCGCGGAGCGCAATTCAGGTGCGCGGCGGCGCTGGTGCTGCCTACCGGGCGGGAGCATGTCAGCGAGGGCGAGCTGCGCGGCCGGCTAATCCGCGAGAGCAGGGGAACGAACGGCTTCGGTTACGACCCGATTTTCGTCCCTGATGGGGAGCAGCGCACCACGGCCGAGATGAGTCCGGTTGAGAAGGACGCCATCAGTCACCGAGGCAAAGCCCTGCGCGGCCTGGCTCCGGTGATCGCCGCGCTGGTTTGCCAGAGCTGAGCGGCTGGAGCGCCGCCGGGACTACTGGCGCAGCCGCTCGGTCTGCTCATCCATGACCGAGCCGAGCTTGGTGAGGAAGTCAGTGATCAGGTCAAGCTCGTCGTCACTGTAGTCGGCGCACAACTCGGACATGGCCGAAGCTAGCGGTGCGAATAGCCCCATGACTTCCTGCTGACGATCGGGCAGCGGACGCAGTTCCCAACGGCGCCGATCCGCCGGATCACGGACTCGCTCGACGAAGCCAGCGGCTTCGAGCCGGTCGGCGACCCCGGTGACCGCTCCGCCGGTCAGGCCGGTCAGCCCAGCAAGATTCGTCGCAGTCATCGGCGTCTTGGTCGGGCGCAGTAGGTCAAGGCACTTGAGGTCTGTGGCACTCAGACCGAACCGTGCCGCTAGCGCGGCGTGGAACAGCACCGTCTTGGTGGCCAGTTCCCGGCCGACGTGCTGACTGAGCTGCGTGACGCGATCCTGGCGGCTGCCGCTCCGGAGAGCGACCGGAATCTGATCGTGACAATCCATCAGTACTGGCCGATCGAGTTCACTTTCCAGGGTGAGGAGTGGTTCACCAGGGGGGACTCGCGTTCGTGGCTCGGCACCAGATGGCAAGGCTCCGGCGCGCAGCGCCGGGAGCTTGAGGTCGGTTTCGCTTCGGTGGCCGAGTGGGCGGCCGCGCATGACCGGCCCGTGTTCATGGGCGAGTTCGGGACCTCGAACAACGCCGACATGGCATCTCGGGTCCGGTGGACCCGGGCCAACCGCCTGCTGGCGGAGGAACACGGGTTCTCGTGGGGCTACTGGTCGTTCGGTCCGATCTACGCGCTTTACGACCTCCAAGCCCGCCGCTGGCACGCCGAACTCCTGGCCGCGCTCTTCGATCAGCGGCGTGCGACCTGACGATTCCGGACTCCGGTTAGTGGGGCGATCTCGCCAGCCGACTGCCAGCCGAGCCGAGCGGACCACGATACGGTGGGGCGATCGGAAAGGACGGTGGCCTGGTGGCTGACATTCGGCTGGAGCCCGGTGATGCGGCGCCGGAGTTCACGTTGCCCGACGCGGACGGAAACCAGGTCAGCCTGGCATCGCTGCGCGGTCAGCGGGTGATCATCTACTTCTACCCGGCAGCGATGACACCTGGCTGTACCAAGCAGGCTTGCGACTTCAGGGACAGCAATGCCGACCTCAGCGACGCTGGTTTCGCAGTGCTCGGCATTTCGCCGGACAGCCCGGCGAAACTCGCGAACTTCCGCGATCAGGAGAGGCTGACGTTCCCGCTGCTGTCCGACCCCGACCGGAGCGTCCTTCAGGCGTACGGTGCGTACGGCGAGAAGATGCTCTACGGGAAGAAGTCTGTCGGGGTGATCAGATCCACCTTCGTAGTAGGCCCCGACGGCAAGATCGAGCGCGCGTACTATGCGGTCAAGGCGACTGGGCACGTCGCGCGGCTGAGGAAGGATCTCGGCATCTAATACGTTCTGAGTGTCGCTCGTGGTCTGAACGGTCACTCGCAGGCCGGCGTTGGCCAGACCGATGACTGGCAGCAGGGGTCGTAGCCCAACGGCAGGAGGCACAAGTTTTAGGAACTTGACAGTGTGGGTTCGAATCCCACCGGCCCCACGTTGGGTCACCGACAGAACTGCCGGTCTCATAGCGACAGAATTCTGGCGGTGACCTGATCTTTAGTATCGCGCCGGGCTCTGACACCGGCGCTGGCTCTGCGCCACGCCCGGCGGCACCATTTACACGAGCCAGCAGTACTGCTACCACTACGACAAGGACCGGTGGTCCAGGCAGCGTCGCGCCGCCCAATGCCTGGGCCGTAACGACGGATTGTCAGTATTACAATGGAACGCCGGTCGGAAGCTGCATTTACTACCAAAACGGCTCGGTAGTGGGTCAGTTTGAATTTCGGACTAGCTTTCAGGGCTTAGGGATGCCAGACAACCATCGGCCAGCGCGCTACAACAGGGAGATCAGACGCCTTTATCGTGAGGGCTGGCGGCCAAGTAACGCTGTTCCCGACGGGCAGGATCTTCTTGAGCGCGCCATCAAGGTCGGCTGGCGGTTCAATGGGGTCCCCGTAGAAGACAATGCGCCCGTCGCCTGTCTCGACGATCTTGCGGCCCAATACCTGCAAGCCCAGGTAGCCGACCGTAAACGTTGCCATGTACGCCATTGGGCTTCTTCCTCCCCGGAGAACCCCGGCCTGATGCCACGCCGGCATCGCATTCGCAACCTGTGCGCGAAACAGCCATACCTCCGTGCCCGGTGGTGGGTGTCCCTCGTTGCGCAAGTACGTGAAGTGATTCATGGGTAGGAAGGCGTCCCCGCGCACCGTCCGCGTCGCCAGTTCGAGCAGCAACGCCGTCTTGACTGCCCACATGCTCACGTCCAACTGACCCTGGGCGCTCAGCACGACGGGGGATGTATTTAGCATGGCCGGTGTCATCAGATCGCGAAACTTTCCCCAGATGCCGTTCAGCCAGACGTTGTTGCATGGACCGCAGGTTGCCCTGACTACCACGTCCAGAGTGCCGTGCGGTGGCCGGACGGGGGCGTATGGTGCCCCCATCGCCGTGGTTACGGGGCCGGTGATGCCGAGAACCTTGTTTATCTCCCGCTCGAACACGTCCTCACGAGTTGCCGCTCGGGCACCGCAGAAGACACACTTACGTGCCATCGACCTGAACCTTTGCCCGTCTCTGCTCTTGCCCGCCTCCGCAGTTGAGATGGTCCCATGACAGCACCAGACGCTCACCAAGCGCGCGAACGGGATCAAGACCACGCCAGCGATGGCGGCCGGGGTTGCCGACCACGTCTGGTCACTGACCGAGATCGCCGTCCTGCTCGATTCGTATGAACATTCAAACTGACCCACTACCTGCCAGTCGATGAAACCCTGACGGTCCTCCGGCTGCGCCCCCAGCCCGCTTATCGCGGTGAGGTTGGGCTGGCCCACACCGCGGTCACCAGTTGTGGACATCATCGACGTCAGCGACCGGACCCGGCCGGGATACTCGATCGCGATCATCTGGGCGATCATCCCGCCCAGCGAGGCGCCGACGATGTGGGCACTGTCGAACCCGAGCACGTCGAGCAGGCCGACGGTGTCGACCGCCATATCCGACAGGGTGTAGGACACCGACGAGAAGTCACCGGCCAGTGCCGCCTGCAGATCGGGTACCTGCGTATCGGGGAAGTGCGGCGACCGGCCGGCGTCGCGGTTGTCGAACCGGATCACCTGCACGCCACGGCTGACCAGTTCGGTGCAGAACCCTTCTGGCCAGTTGATCATCTGCGCGCCGCCGCCCATCATCAGTCTGGCCGTGCCACCTGGGCCAGCGTCCTGCCCTCATGCCCGTCCTGCCCGCCCGGCTTGCGCCCGGACTTCTTCCGCAAAGACCGCGGCCGGGGCGGCGGCTTGCCCAGCCCTTCGCCGGATGGTGGCTTGGAGGGCAGCGACACCACCAGGGCCGCGAGCACCTCGCATGAGGGCGGGCCTTGATCAACGGGCACACCGGGACACTACGGCTCAAGATCACCTAGCGCACGTACCGGCGCCATCGGCGTGCTGGATCAAATCCGGACGGTCACCTCTCCATAAAGCGCTGCGATACTGACAGGCGGGCGGAGCGGGAGGAGATGTGATGGGCAGCGCAGAAACCGGCTATCAGCTTGGCAGCGACGCCGCAGAGCTCGAGCGGCTGGACCTGCAGGGCAGGGTGCTCGCGCCCGCGACGCGCACGATTCTCCGGGCAGCGGGCGTCCGGCCGGATATGCGGGTGCTCGACCTGGGTTCAGGAGCGGGGGATATGGCGTTCGTCGCCGCCGAGCTGGCCGGGCCGGCCGGCGACGTCGTTGGGATCGATAAGTCGCCGGATGCCGTCGCGAAGGCGGCCGCGCGGGCAGCGGCGCGTGGCCTGCCCAACGTCCGGTTCGTTGCCGGTGATATCCATGACAGAGCACCCGGCGGGCCGTTCGACGCGATCATCGGGCGGCTGGTTCTGATGTACGTGCCCGATCCCGCAGCGGTGCTGCGGACGCAGGCTGCCTTGTTGCGCCCCGGCGGCGTGGTTGCGCCGATCGAGTTCGATCTGCACAGCGCCCGCTCGCTGCCTTCGACGCCGCTCGTGGGCCAGGCGTTGTCATGGCTTCGCGAAGCGTTCACCCGGGCCGGCATCGACCCCGCGCTCGGGCCGCGCCTGTGGGCGGTGCTGCAGGCCGCGGGCCTGCAGCCGTCGGGGATGATCGGCGTGCAGCCACACTTCGGCCCGCAGGATCCAGATGGTGCCGCGATCCTCGCCGGGATTGTCAGGACCGTCCTGCCTCTGATCGAGCGCACAGGCGTAGCAACCGCGGCGCAGGTCGGCGCGGACACTCTCCAGCAACGCCTGTCCGGCGAGCTTGCGACCTCCGCAGCCGTTTTCGCTCACCCGATGCTGATCAGCGCCTGGGGCACCGCCTGCCAGGCGAAGTAACCAGCAGCCTCAGCATCCTGGTCCGGCGCCGCTGGGTTTGAGCGCAGGCCGCCAGGCCAAAGGACCTGACCAGTTACCCTCGCTTAAGGGCAGGAAAAGAAGAGGTATCAGGATTTGATGCAGTAACCACGAGCCGGAAGTGTGACATATATCAAGCGCCAGCCAGGCGGATTTCCCGAGTTAAATTCGCATGGAATGCATATACGGAAAGCAGCGGCGAACCCAGCCCGCTCGCGTCGGCCCGCCTGGCCCGGATCATCCACGTGGGCAGTCGTCGGCCGGGGCGAGTCGCTGTCCGGTTGAACGAGACCTTCGCCTCTGGTCGGACGGCGCGGTAGCGGCACACGATGGTGGTGGAGGCGATCGCCATGGCCACCACCGACGGTCGGCGCAGCCAGAGCGCTCTGGACGCTGCGCTGGACATCTTCCGCATGCGCCAGTACTTCAATGTCATCGTCCGTGCCCGCGACGTGGCGACGGCCATCCGCAAGGATGCGACGTTCCTCGACACGGTTCGACGGGGGATGCTGCCGCTGCCCTTCGACCGCCGACCTGAGCCGGGGCGCGTCTTCGGGCCGTTGCGCGGCGCTGCACCCCCGCCGCTTGCGGGCCGCATCGGTGTCGTGGCCACCGGTGGCAGCGGGGCTCTCGCGTCGCTCGTCGGCGTGGCGAAGGCGCTCAAGGACAGTGGCACCGAGGTGGCGGTCTACTCGGTGTGCTCCGGCTCGGCGCTGTTCGGGTTCCCGCTCGGCGCCGGGATGTCGCCGGACGAGGTCGCCGAGCTCACCGCCTCGGTGCGGTCCGGCGACTACATCGATATCGGGTGGCGTGAGATCGCCACGCTGATCCCGACCCTGGCGCGCGGTTGGAGCGGGATTCTGCGCGGCGACAAGCTCGAGGCGTTCTATCGCGGCCACCTCGGCGACCTGACGCTTGCGCAGCTTCGGACACCGACGTATGCACCGATCTGGAATGTCGAGCACAATCGCCTCGATTTCGTCGGCCCGCGCACCTATCCGGACATGCCGGTGGCGCACGCGATCCGGATGGCGGTCTCGATGCCGCTGTTCATCCAGCCGGTCGTACGCGACGGACTGTCCTGGTGCGATGGCGGGATCGTCGACATCTTCCCGGTCCGACCAGTGCTCGACATTGAGCCCGCCGTCGACATCGCCGTGGCGGTCAACGGCTTCTACCCGCATGAGTTCCAGGGCGAGGACGTTACCGGCTGGGACGCCCGGCCGCTCAGCATCGTCTCGGCGGCCTCGCAGGTGCGCACCTGCCAGCACGCGGAGCTGGCCCGCGAGCATCTCGCCCGGCTGCGCCGTGAGGTTCGGACGCTGCTTGTCGAGCCGGTGCCCTACTGGAAGGTCGCCGGGACCGGGTTCTACGAGCAGTTCCTCGACACCCACGAGTGGCCAGAGTTCATGCGCGCTGGGCGGGTGGCAATGCTCGCCGCCCTACGCCAGCACGCCCACGATCAAGCGTCTGTGTGATCAGTCCAGACCAGCCCCACCGACATCACCGGCCGCACAGCAGGCTGATCGACATGGCGCCACGGAGATCCAAGCGCTGGTCTGCGCAGACCGTGGCCGTCCGGGTAATGGCGTTGCCCAAGTCGCCGTTAATATGACTGGGTGCGGGTCAAAAGCCGGTCCGGGTCAGGTCGCGCCGTGACGGCGTCACGGCAGGCCGGGCCCGGCTGCTCAGAGGACAGCCGTCCGGAGCTTGCGCTGGTCGCCGAGTTGGCCCCGATGCCAGCTACCGGGATGCCAGCTACCGGACCGGCCACTGACCGCCTCAGCGGCCTGGATCGGCTGGTCAGCGATGTCGAACCATCCGATGGCCGCGCCGCCCGCTCGCACCGGACCCGGCGGGCGATCATAGACGCGATGCGAGCGCTGCATGCCGAGGGCGATCTGCGCCCGACAGCCCCCCGGATCGCCGCGCGGGCCGGTGTGTCGCTGCGCACCGTCTGGCAGCAGTTCTCGGACCGAGAGGCACTGCTCGTCGAGGCGGTCCGCCGCGACCACGAGATCCTGCGGTCTCTGGTAGCGAAGATCGATCCGGATCAGCCGCTGGCCTTCCGAATCGAATCGTTCGTCAACCAGCGAGCCCGCGTCCTGGAGGAGATGACCCCGACCTGGCGCGCCGCCCGGCTTCACCAGCCGTTCTCCGACGAGCTGCGGCGCAACAAGGCGCGGAAGAACGCGGGCGGCAAAGCCGAGCTCGAGCTGGTGTTCGCCCCCGAGCTAGCCCAGCTTCCCGAGCCGGAGCGCCGTCAGCTGGTGGACTCGCTGCACGCGATCAGCATCTGGGCATTCTGGGAGTCACTGCGTACCGATCTGGGTCTCAGCCCGCTCCAGGCGAGGGAACTCCTCAGCTCCACGTTCCGCGCGCTGCTTGCTCAGGCCGGGTTCCGCTAGCCACCGAGGCTGCGAGCCTGGCCGAGGCAAATGCCCGTCAATATGGAGCTATTGAACTTGCACCCATAGTGCAGCTATCTTGGGCCTCAGCGCCTGGGCTGCCGGGCGAATCACCCCTGACAATGGTGAGGTCCGCATGAGTGTGACCGCAGACGGAGTGGTATCTGAACCTCGCGGCGGGGCGTCGTGGCTGTGGAAACGCCAGCTCGCCTCATACCCCGATACAGGACCACGCGTCCTCTACCTGGCGATAACAGTACTCGCCACCATCACCCTGTACTACGAGCTGTACGTCGGCGGCTCCGTGTCGACGCTGCTGCTGGTAAACCTGCACATGAGCTTCACGTTCTTCGTGACGACCCTTGCCTTCGGGAACCTGATCGGGGCGTTCGGTTCGCTGTTCGCCGGGATCTCCGACCGGTTGGGCCGGGCCAACATGGTGGTGTTCGGGCTGCTCTTCACCGGCGTGTTCGTGGCGTTCATACTGCCCGCGGCGACGAGCAAGTGGGTCTTCACGATCGAGAGCTTCGTGGTCGGCGTGGTCGAGGGGATCTGCCTGGTGGCCACCCCGGCGCTGATCCGCGACTTCTCGCCGCAGGTCGGCCGGGCCACGGCGATGGGCTTCTGGACCAGCGGCCCGGTGCTTGGCAGCTTGATCGTCGCGGTCGTCGGCAGCGCAACCATCCCTACCATCGTGAATGACCCGCGGTTCTGGACGCACGAGTACCGGATCTGCGGCATCGCCGGACTGGTCGTATTCGTGGTCGCTCTGATCGGGCTGCGCGAGCTGTCGCCGCAGCTGCGTGACCAGCTGATGGTGACCATGCACGACCGTGCCCTGATCGAGCTACGGGCCAAGGGCTTCGACATCGAGGCGGCGCTGCACCAGCCGTTCCGGCAGCTGCTCAAGCCGGACGTCGTGGTCTCCGCCATCGCGGTGTCGATCATGCTGCTGATCTACTACACGGCGGTCGGGTTCGGCGTGATCTACTTCACCACCGTCTTCGGCTTCTCGCTCAAGGACGCCAACGGGCTTGGCAACTGGAACTGGGGTTTCAACGTCCTGGCCGTGATCCTGATCGGGGTGATCTCGGACCGGTTCCGGGTACGCAAGCCGTTCATGGTGATCGGTGGGGTAGCCGCCGCGGTGATGACGGTGATCTACCTGATGCAGGCCGGCCACCATCCCAGCTACTACACGCTGGCGATCATGCTGGCTGTGCTGTCATTCGGCCTTGGCGTGGCCTACACCCCGTGGATGGCCAGCTTCACCGAGACCGTGGAGGCCCACAACCCGGCGCTGACCGCGACCGGTCTAGCGATCTGGGGCTGGATCATCCGGGTAGTGGTCTTCGTGGCGTTCCTGATCATCCCGCACGTGATCACGGCGGTCACGCCACTGGTCAACTACGGGGCCACCGTCGGGGCGTATGAAGCGAAGTACGGGGCTCAGCTCGCGTTCGCCCAGACCCATGGTCCGATCATCGCGCTGGCGCAGAAGGACGCGGTCCAGCTCGCCAACGCCCAGAAGTTCGCGCCCGAGCTTGCGGTGATCCAGGCTAATCCCGCGCTGTTCGCCAGGCTGGCAACGTACACCAACCCGGCCACCATCCCGCCGGCGTTGCAGGCACAGGCCATCGCCGCGGCCGGCGGAGGTGCTACCGGAATCGCCGTCCTGACCACCATCAGCGCCAATCAGCCTGCCATCATCGGCGTCATAGCCGTGAAATCGCAGCTGCAGCAGATCGCGCCGTTCGTCACCCAGCTGACCGCGCTGGGGAAGGTGCCGCCGGCCGTGTTCCCGTTCATGACCGCGCACGGCCTTGCCGTGGCCAACGCAGCCAAGGCCCAGTACAGCCAGTGGAAGAACTGGTACTGGGTCTGCTTCGGCGGGATCGTCCTCTTCTTGTTCAGCATTCCGCTGCTGCGGGGCCGCTGGAAGCCGTCCGACGCCCGCAAGGATGAGGCGGAACACGAGGCCATGGTCGATGCCGAGCTGGCAGCGCTCAAGGCCTGACTCAGCGGTCAGGCAGGACGCGAGCGACAATAGATGGGTCCCGCGCAGCGCGCGGGACCCATCTCGGCTGCGCGACTTACGGCTCTGGGCCGCCCGGCCGGTCGCGCAGGTCCGCGCGGTGCCGCGGCCGTGGTACCGCCAGCTCGTTAGGGGCGGCGGCGTGCGGGATCGACGATGAGGGGGACATCGATGCCCGGTGATATGCTCGAGCTAGCCGACCGGCTCTGGCGGGGCGAGGTCAGCACCGCGGACTATCACCCGATCAGCCACCTCGGCGGGCTGGCCGAGATCTGCGACGACGTTGCCTTCATCCCGTCATTCGCCAACGTGTCAGCGGTAAGCACGGAGGATGGCCTGGTGCTGGTGGACACCGGGAGCTCGTTCGTGGCCGCCATGGTGCATAGCGAGCTGCGGAGGTGGAGCGGCCAGCGGCTGAATACGGCGGTGTTCTCGCACGGCCACATTGATCACGTCTTCGGCGTCGGCGTCTGGGAGGCGGAATCGGCCGACCGCGGCTGGCTGGCACCGACGGTCGTCGCGCATGAGGCGCTGCCGCGGCGCTTCGACCGGTACATCATGACCGCTGGCTATAACGAGGTGATCAACCAGCGGCAGTTCGGCGTGCCGGACCTGCGCTGGCCGACCGAGTACCGGTACCCGGATCGCACCTATCGCGACGAGATGAAGCTGAGCATCGGTGACCGCAGCTTCGCGCTGCGGCACGAGAAAGGCGAGACCGACGACCACACCGTCACCTGGCTGGCTGACCGGAAGGTGCTGTGCTGCGGTGACCTGTTCATCTGGGCGTCTCCGAACGCGGGCAACCCGCAGAAGGTACAGCGGTATCCGAGGGAATGGGCTAGCGCTCTGCGCCGCATGGTCTCGCTGCAGCCCGAATTCCTGCTGCCAGGTCATGGCCTGCCGGTGATCGGCGCCGAGCGGATCGCCAGCGCGCTGACCAACACGGCGGATCTGCTGGATTCGCTGGTCGACCAGACCCTGGCGATCATGAATGGCGGCGGCAGGTTGGACGACGCGATTCACGGCGTCACGCCGCCCGCGGAGCTGATGGACCTGCCCTATCTGCGGCCGGTCTACGACGAGCCTGAGTTCATCGTCAGGACCGTCTGGCGGCTGTACGGCGGCTGGTGGGACGGCAATCCGGCCAGCCTGAAGCCGGCTCCGGAGCGGGTACTGGCAGCCGAGCTTGCCGAGCTTGCGGGTGGCGCGCGGGTGCTGGCCGATCGGGCCCTAACGCTCGCCACCCAGACCGTGCCATCCGACGCGGCGCTGCGGCTGGCCGGGCACCTAGCCGAGCTGGCCTGGCTGGCCGCCCCGGAAGACCCCGGCATCGCCCAGGTCAGGCACCAGGTCTTCACGGCGAGGGCAGATGGGGCGACATCGACGATGGCCACCGGGGTGTTCCGCTGGGCCGCCCAGGAGTCACTCGGCGACCAGTAGCCCGTGATCATGAGCGGTTCCCCGCTGAATCCGGCGGAGAACCGCCCGTGATCACACTGTGACGCGGTCGCTGGCTACCAGGACTCGATCAGGTCTGGCAGCTCGGAGAGCCGGCTGATCACGGCATCGGGCCTGGCTGCCTCGAACGGCGGTACCACCTCGTTCGGGAGCAGGACGGCGCGCATGCCGAGGCTCTTCGCGCCGTGAATGTCGTCGAAAGGCCGGTCGCCTACGAAGACACAGGCGTGCGGATCGGTGACGCCGACGGCGGCCATCGCGGAGCGGAACGCCTCCGGGTGCGGCTTGGTCCAGTCGATCTCGCTGCTGTAGACGGCGCCGTCGATCAGGTCCAGCACGCCGTCGCGCCGGAACACATCCTCGTGCCAGCTGCGCGGCCACATCGTGTTGGAGAGCACGCCGGTCCTGATGTCCCCGGCACGCAGGTAACTGAGCAGGTCGTGCGCGTCCGGGTCGGTGTAGGTGTGCGGCTCCCAGGCCTGGAAGTAGCTGGCCAGCAGATCAGCGGTCGGCTCGATGCCGGCCCGTTCGAAGACCCCGTGGATTGTTGAGCTGCGCTGCTCGGTCTCGGAGGCTCGCCAGAGATCATTTGAGGCCAGATGCAGCGCCATGGCTCGGTCGTCAGGGTCAGCGGGAAAGTGCGGAGCGCAGACCGATCGCCAGAGCTCGACGTGATCGATAGTGTGCCAGGGGGTCAGCGTCCCGCCCCAGTCAAAGATGACCGCTTGCACCGCCATGGTCCAGATTCTAGGTCGTCACGGATGCCCCGGCGCGGCGTGATCAGCCACGCGCAGGCCGGTTCCGCCGGGGCGGCAACGACGGTACCAGCGGCCCCCGGAAGCTCTGACCAGCCCTGTTCGGGTGAGCGGCAGAAGATCCGGATACAACCGAGAAAGACCATTGTCAGCTGGCTTGGCCAGGGGGAAGATGGGGGCGCCGTGGCGAATGCAAGAGTTGCGGCGGATGGGAACGGTCGCGGCTGGCGGAAGTGGCCACGGCGAGCGGGAAAGATTGGCCGTCTCGTCGCCTCGCTGTCGCCTGGAGTTAGGTCCGTGCGCCTAGCGTCACCGGCTGGGATGGCTGGGATCCAGCCGGAATCGTGACGTCGTGACATACAGGAGGATCGGGATGCGAGATCAGCACCAAAGGGGCAGGCGGCTGAGCGGGGCCAGACGGGCTACCGCCGCTGGCGCGGCCGTCGCGAGTGCATTGTTCATCGCCGGCGCGGCGGCGCCCGCCTCGGCGTCCGCCGTGCGGCCGCAGGCCAGGGTCGGTGCCGCCCGCGCGGCCGCGCACAATACGGCAACCGGCTGCGGGCTCGGGCACGGCATCAAGCACGTGATCGAGATCGGCTTCGACAACACCCACTTCTACCGCGACAACCCGAACGTCCCCTCCGACCTTGAGATGATGCCAAACCTGCTGCACTTCATCGAGCACCACGGCACGATGCTGAGCAACAATCACACTCCGATGATCGCGCACACCGCCGACGACCTGCTGACCACATTCACCGGACTCTACGGCGACCGGGCCGGCATGCCGGTCAGCAACAGTTACCAGGCCTACAACACCGACGGGTCCACCGACCCGGCCGGGTCGTTCGCCTACTGGACCGACCCGGTCTTCGACACGGCACTTACGCCGAACGCCGGCCATGACACGAACCCGTCGATGGTCTACGCCGCGGCCCCGCCGGCCACCACTCCCACGTCCCCGACGACCATCACCCCGGCGCCCTGGGTGCCGTTCACCCGAGCAGGCTGCAACGTTGGCGACGTCGCGACGGTCAACCAGGTGCTTGAGAACACCGGGGTGGACATCCCCAAGGTGTTCGGGCCGACCTCCCCGGAGGCCGCGCAACTGGCCGCTGATTCCGACAAATACAAGGACCCGGAGACGGCTGACTACGTCGGCCTCGCCGTACACTGCGCCCAGGGCAGCGCCTTCTGCGCCGACGCCCAGGCGGTGAAGTACGGCCAGACCTTGCCGTCGGCGACGGAAGTGCCTGATTTGCTGCCGAACGAGCCTGGCGGCTACACCGGCTACGAAGCCCTCTTCGGCCACAGGTACATCGCGCCGCAGCTAGGTGCGGGCACCGCCAACCTCACGCACCACGGCTACCAGGTCACCAATTCAGCCGGCAATCTGGTCGACCTGAACGGAAATGAGATCGACGGCGCCTTCCTGACCAACCACCCGGGCTTCCCCGGCTTCGGCGGCATCAACGCGTCGCAGACCCTGGCCTACATGGCTGACCTGCTGGAGAGCGGCGTGCCTGTGGTCAACGGATACATCGCCGATCTGCACGGGAACGAATTCATCCCCGGCCTGTCGGCCTGCGCGAGCGCGCCGGATGCCCTGGGCAGCGGCGATCCGTGCTACGTCGCCCAGGCGCAGTACTACAACCAGGCCTTCGGGGCCTTCTTCAAGCGGCTGGCCAAGGACGGGATCACCTCGAAGAACACGCTGTTCGTCTTCAGCTCGGACGAAGGCGACCACGAGGCGGGCGCCAATGCGGGCCGCGCCATCCAGCCGACCCCGGCCAGCTGCGACGGAGCCAAGGTCAGCGGGAACACGGTGACCCCGGACGTGGCATGCACCTACCCCAGCGGATCGTTCGGCGAGCTCGACGGCAACATCACCGGCCTGCTGGCCACCGAGAAGGGTGACACCACCCCGCTGACCCTGGAGAACGACACCGCGCCGGAGTTCTACGTCAAAGGCAACCCGGGCCCGGATACCACGACGGTCCGGACCCTGGAGCATGACGTCGCCGGGCTGACCGCGGCGAACCCGTACGCGGGCACGACGTCGCAGCTGATCGCGAACTACCTGGTCGATCCGACCGAAGAGGCGATCTTGCACATGGTGAACGCGGACCCGGCACGGACGCCGACGTTCGCGATGTTCGCCAAGCCTGACTATTACCTCTACAACGGCGGCACGACCTGCACCGGGCCCTGCGTCGGCCCGAACACCGGGTTTGCCTGGGATCACGGCGCCTATGCGGCCGAGATCAACACCAACTGGGTCGGCTTCGCCGGGCCAGGCGTCAGCCATCTCGGCCTGGACGGCTCGCCCGCCGACGCGGGCCCGAACTCGGCCGGCCCGGCCAGCGGGCAGATCACGGTCGCTCAGACGCACCTTAAGGGCCCGTGGACCGACGAGACCGACATCAGGCCGACCATCTTGTACCTGGCCGGCCTGCGCGACGACTACGAGCACGACGGGCGGGTGATCACCCAGATCCTCGATCACCCGAACCATGCCCTGCGCGCTCCGGGCGTCACCGCCCTGGGTGAGTGCTACAAGCAGCTCAACGCCAGCGTCGGCAAGTTCGCTGCCTACACGCTGACAGCCGACACCGCGGCGGTCGAGAGCACAAGTACCGGCGATGCCACGTACCTGCGCGTCGATTCCGCACTCAGGCGGCTTGAGGTGGCCAGGGACGGGCTAGCCGGGCTGATCAAGGGCGAACTTGAGGCCGCCGCGTTCGGCGACGTCCGGATCAGCCACGTTCGCGCGCAGATCGTGGGCTGCCGGGTGCTGATCGACATCGCCCGGTTCGTGGCGCACCACAGCTAGTCCGCTCATAACGGTGCGCGCGGTGGTCTCCCGGCAGTCGGCCGGGAGACCACCGCACACCGGCTCCGGTCAACTGGCATGCCGACCGTGCATGCCAGGGACCGGCCTGGGACACTGGAGACAGGCTGGGACGACCGGGGTTCCGGCCAGGAAGGGATGCGTGTGATGGCCGATCCGGACAGCCCAGCGCAGCTGCGCGGCACGGTCGCGGTGAATGGCAAGGTGGCGAAGCGGGATTCGGATGCGATCGTCGCCGAGATCGAGCACACCAGGCAGAGTCTCGCGCGCACGATCGACTCGCTCGCCGACCGGGTCAGCCCCGCGAACAACGTGCGGCGGATGCGGGAACGGGCCGCCGAGCAACTGGCCAGGCCGGAGGTGCAGCTGGCCGCCGCGGCCGTTGTCCTCGCCGTCGTCGGCGTCACCATCTACCGGGTCTGGGGACGGCGCAAGGCATAACGGGGCTCGGGCAGGATGCCACGGTGCAGGCAGCGGCGCCGGGATTCCGCCGCTGGCCGACCAGCAGGACCTGTTCTGGGATCACGCGGACACCGGCAGCTACCTGCGCTGGTTCCGGCAAGCAGGAATGCCGCCGATCTGGCACCGCTTCATCCCTGAGGGAAATGCCGGGCACGCCCTCATCCTGGCCAGAGCCTCGTAGCCCCCCGCACTCAGGTGGTGAAGACCGTCAGCACCTGGGCACGCTCGCTGGTCAGACTGGGGCGAAGGTCGCGGAGAAGTGCCGGAGCGCGGGCGGTTCGTGGACGATCCGGTAGCCGGGCAGGTCATCGGCCGCCTTCTTGACCTGCTCGCAGGTCTCGATGACATAGTCGATGTGGCTCTGGGTATAGGTGCGCCGCGGTATCGCCAGCCGGACCAGCTCCATGGCCGCCGGCTTCTCTGAGCCGTCGGGCTGGCGGCCGAACATCACCGACCCGATCTCGCACGACCGCACGCCGCCTGCCTCGTACAGCGCCACCGACAGTGACTGGCCGGGGAACTGGAGCGGGTGGATGTGCGGCAGCATGGCCTTGGCATCGACGTAGACCGCGTGGCCGCCGGCTGGCTTGATGCACGGGACGCCGAGCTTGTCGAGAGCATCGGCGAGGTAGGCCGTCGACTGGACCCGGTAGTAGAGGTAGTCGTGGCTGACGACCTCGCTGAGTCCCTGGGCGATCGCCTCCAGGTCTCGCCCGGCCAGGCCGCCGTAGGTGACGAACCCCTCGGTAAGGATGAGCAGGTTGCGGCAATTCTGAGCGATGGTGTCGTCGTTCAGCGCCAGCCAGCCGCCGATGTTGGCCATCGGGTCCTTCTTGGCGCTCATCGTCATGCCGTCGCAGCACGCCGCCATGTCGCGGACAATGTCGGGTACATCGCGGTGGGCCTGCCCGGGCTCGCGCTGCTTGATCAGCCAGGCGTTCTCGGCGAAGCGGCAGGCGTCCATGAACAGCTGCTTGCCGTGCTTATCGCAGACCGCGCGCACAGCCCGCAGGTTCGCCAGGGACACGGGCTGGCCGCCGCCGGAGTTGTTCGTCACGGTGATCATCACCAGCGGGACGTCGTCGCCGCGCTCGGCGAGCAGGGAATCCAGCCCGGCGACGTCCATATTGCCCTTGAACGGGTGCAGCAGTGCCGGGTCGTGTCCCTCCGCGATCACCAGGTCGACCGCCTCGGCGCCGGTGAACTCGATGTTGGCCCGGGTGGTGTCGAAATGGGTGTTGTTCGGGACGATCTTTCCTGGACCGCCCACGGTGCCGAAGAGGATCTTCTCGGCGGCGCGGCCCTGATGGGTCGGGATGATGTGCTTGTACGGGAACAGCTCGCGGACGGCGTCGCGGAAGATGAAGAACGAGGGCGACCCCGCGTACGACTCGTCCCCGTGCTGAATGGCTGCCCACTGGTCCCGGCTCATCGCACCGGTGCCCGAGTCGGTGAGCAGGTCGATCAGGACATCGTCAGCATGCAGGGAGAACAGGTTGTAGCCCGCCGCCTCGATGGCGGCACGGCGGTACCCGGCGGTCGTCATGTGCAGTGGCTCGATCGAGTGGATGCGGAACGGCTCGATGACGGTCTTGAACACGTGGTCAGTCATGAGCCAACCATGGCCCTAACCCGGCCGGGCGTCCATGCACGAGACCCTGAGCGCGGCCCATGGTGCCGCGGGATCTGGTGACCACTCGGCGAGCTGGCCTGCAGGCGCGCTCAGCCGATCAGCGGCAGCCTGTTGTCGCCGGACTCGGCGCGGCCGGAAGCCGCCAGGATCCAGTCCAGATCATCGGAGAGATCTGCGGGCCTGCCGGCGATGGTCCGGCGGGCCAGCAGATCGTCCAGGATGGCAGCGGTCAGCGCGATCCCGTCCGGGGAGGCGATCGGGTCGCGGCCGAGCGCCTGGGTCAGGTCGATGCCATGCACGACGGCCTCGACGACGCGGCTGGCCACGAACTCATCGACCCGCATCGGCGCGAAATAACCAGGTCCGACCGCGTCGGCGGGGACTGCCCGGGCTTCCGCCAGCGTCGCGGAGAACGTGCCGTGCAGGACGCCCGGCATGTCGGCTGGCGTCTTGCCCGCCACCATCTGGTAGGCGTATTCGTAGACCACAGGCGCGGTCTCCGACCGCGGGTTGATGAAGAAGCTGGTCCGGTCGCGAGCTGGCTGGCTGGCGTCACGGCCCTCGATCAGCATCCGGGTCAGGCCGATGGATATGTCGAAATGCCCGGCGAGCTCGAAGACCGTCCACCTGGGCAGGTCTGGGTCGACCGGCACGAGCTTCGTCGGCAGCCGCCACTCGTCCGCCGACAGGCCAGCGAACGTCCGTTCCACTGCCGCGAGCTCCGCGCCCAGCGTGCCGATAGTGGCTTCGTATGACGCCATGCCTGACCTCCAGCCTCGCCGCCTGCCGATCCGCAGTCTCATCTGGACGAGACGATGTGTCAAGCATTGCCATTATCGGCCGGCTTCGCCGGGAATGGACCGTCGTGAGGTCAGGGTTCCGTTACGGCCTGGACGACCGGGCCGACCAGTTCCCCGGCCCAGGCGCGGTATCCCTCGCGGGATGGATGGAATCCGTCCGCGGCGAAGAAGCCGCTGGTGATCAGCTGGACACGAGATCCAGCGCCGTCCGCGAGGTGGCACCGCTGCGGGCTACCGCCCGCCAGGACACCGCACGGCCGGTAACCCGCGCGACCGCCTCGCCGAGCATGCCCGCCAGTGCGTCGCTGTGACGCTCTGCGCCCACTCCCGCAGCGGTGGAATCGCCGAAAACCGCGAGCCGGACGGGCGGCGCGGCACCGGCTGCCGTTCCCGCAGGTTCAGCCGCAGGCGGCAGCCGCAGCATCCGGCGCCGCAGGCCGTTGCCCTGATAGATCAGAATCGGCGCAAGTAAATACGCCAACGGCTGCATCGCGCGGGCCGGTTCCATGGGCCTCCTTGCAGCTACCGACCGCTGGCTGGCAGCCGGGCGCCTCGGTGCCTTCCCTCAGTTGTCTAACACATCGGTCGTCGAACGGTGATCCGGTAGGTACACGCTGAACGTGGTGCCATGTCCCATGGTGCTCCGCACCTCAACGCGCCCGCCGTGCAGTTCGGTTATGACCTTCACGATAGACAGCCCGAGGCCGGTCCCTGGCAGGCCGGCCAGCCGGGCGTTGGAGGCGCGCACGAACCGGCTGAAGAGCTGGCCGAGTTCGTCTGCCGGGATGCCGATGCCGTCATCCGCGACGTCGATGCGCCAGATCTGCTCGTCGTGGCTGGCTTGCACCCTGATCTGGCCACCGGTGTCGGAGAACTTGATCGCATTGGAGAGCAGGTTGTCCATTACCTGCTGGAGCCTGCGCTGGTCGCCGCCGCCGACCGGCGGCCCGTCCATGGCGCGCACGTCCACGGTGATGCCGCGCTCGGCCGCGGTCGCCGACGCCGAGCGGGCGGCCTCGGCGACCAGCCCGGGCACCGAGACCGGCGCGAGGTCGAGCGGAAGGCCGCCGGCCTCCAGCCTGCTGAGCAGCAGCAGGTCACCCACGAGGCTGAGCAGCCGCTGGGCATTCCGCTGGATGATCAGCAGCGAATCGACCGTGTCCTGGGTGAGGTCCTGCTGGTCGTCCAAGATCAGCTCTGTGAAGGAGATGATGGAGGTCAGCGGGGTTCGGAGCTCGTGTGACATGGTGGCGAAGAACTGCGTCTTGGCCTCGTCGAGCTGCTGCAGCTTGTCGTTTTGCTCGGTGAGCCTGCCCTGGGCGAGCTCGGCGGCCTCGCGGGCGGTAAGTTCTGCCGCGAGCAGGCGCTCGCGCTGCTCCTCCAGGGCCTTGCGCTCGGACATGTCCCAGGCCAGCCAGAGATCGCCGCGGTAGTCACCGTCGACAAGCACCGGCCAGTAGTCGCATTCGAGGGTGCGGCCGTCCGCGCACGCGATCTGCTCCCCGCCGACTGGCTGGCGCGCGGCGAAGGCCGCGCCGGTGCGGCGGACAAAGTCACCGGGGTCGGCGAACACCCCCTTGATCCGTAGCACGATCTCGGTGGCCGGGGTTCCGATCAGCTCGTCGGCTGCGTCCTTGATGCCGAACAGGTCGCAGAAGCTTCTGTTGATCTGGGTGATCCGGCCGTTCTCGTCGGAGACGAGCGCGCCGGGGATGGCGGCAGCGATCAGGCTGTTCAGCCGCGCGGTCTGGTCGGCGAGACCACGCCGGGCTTCTTGTTCAGCGTTAAGCAGCCTTTGCTGCTCTGCCTCAGCTCGCTTGCGCGCCGAGATGTTGGTGACCGCCGACAGGTACCCGCGCGGCCGTCCGTCCGCGGCCGGGATCGGCACGGCCACGGTGTGCACCCAGACCTCGTCTGTGTCGGTCGGCCGCAGCCGGCAGTCAGTGCGCAGCTCATCGTTTCTCCCGACTGCCTGATGCCATTCCTGTTCCAGGCGGCTGACGTCGTCGGGGTGAAAGCCAGCCGACCAGCTGGCACCGACCGATTGGGTCAGGCTCAGTCCGGTCAGCTCGCAAAGGCGAACGTTGGCGAAGGTGCAGATCCCGTTCAGATCCGTCTGCATGATGCCGACCGGAGCCAGCTGCGACAGCAGCCGGAAGCGCATCTCGCTCTCCCGTGCGGTCGCGTGCGCCAGCTCCAGGTCGCTCAAGTCCCGCAGAAAGCCGCAGAAGTGCACCTGGCTTTCGATGGTCATCGGGACCGGTGTCAGCTCGACCATGCGCTCAGTGCCGTCGGCGCGCAGCACCGGCAAGCGCATCCGGCCGGTGTACGCGCCCCGGTCACCGGACTCCAGATACGACCTGGTGCCCGCCATGACGGTCGGCCGTTCCCGTTCCGGCACCAGCACATCGGCCAGCCCCTTGCCAAGCACCTCAGCGCGGCGCCAGCCGGTGAGCTCCTCCGCCGCCTTGTTGAACGCCACCAGCCGCAGGTCGGCGCTGGCGGCGACGATCGCGTCAGGCGCTCCCTCGACCAGCGCCTCCGTCCGCGCTTGCCGTTCGGCCAGCGCCGCGGTGTCGTTGGCATGGCGGATCTGTGCGGCCACGATCGTGGCCAGCGTCCTCGTCGTGACCTGGGCCTCCGCCGTCAGCTGTGCCGCGGCTCCAATCAGCGCGATAGCGCACAGACAGTGCCCCGCGTCCGGCGGCGAGAAGGCCAGCAGGACGGTCATCCGCTCGGATCCCGGCCGGTCGATGGCGGTCAGCGGGGCCTGAGAGACCGCGCCTTCAGCGCCGACGTCGCCGCGCGCGGCCGATAGCCCGCTGATCTCGGCCCGCAGCGCCCGGTCGCTGCCCGCCCGCCGGGGATGTGCGGCCAAGACGATCAGCTTCTGGTCGGCGTCCTGCTGGAACGCGATCGCGGCACGGCAGTCGAAGATGGCGGTGAGCCGGGCGAGAATCTTCGGCAGCGCGTCGACCGTACCGTGCTCCCGCAGCACCTGCCCGACCGCGAAATCCAGCAGCTCGACCGGAGAGTTGATCGGCCGCGAGCTGACCTTCGTCAGGTCAGCTGCTGAGTCAGTCCGAGATCTCGTCATGACGCCGTGCCGCACCTGCCCCCGTGTGAGTCGCGGTCCGCTGTCCGGACAGTTCCCCGGTTCCCCGTTGCCCCCGTCGTGCTGTACCTGCCCGCAGCGGGTCAGCCCGAATCAGCGCCGCACCGGCGCCTGCGGCTAGCTCAGCCAGCGATGACCGGCCGCCCGTTCCTGAACGCCCGGCGTAGCTCCATGGCTCACGCCGACGCTGTCAGCCGGGCGGCTTGGGCGTGCAGGTACCGCTGTTGCGGCAGGCTTGTCGTTCGCCGGGCCGCCGCCAGGTAGCAGTCGCGCGCCGCCAGGCGATCACCGGCCAGCTCCAGCAGGTGCGCGCGGACCGCATGCAGCCGGTGGTCCTCGGCGATCCGCTCGTCGGCCTCGAGCTTTCCGAGCAGGTCCAGCCCGGGCCGCGGGCCCGCGACCATGGCAACAGCGACCGCGTGATTCAGCGCCACCACCGGATTGTCGGAGATCTGCAGCAGCAGCTGGTAGAGCGCCACGATCTGCGGCCAGTCCGTCGCCGCCGCGGTCGGCGCTTCATCGTGGATCGCGGCGATCGCCGCCTGGAGCTGGTACGGGCCGGTGGTCCCGCGAGGAAGGGCAGCGGTGATCAGGGCCACACCCTCGGCGATGTAGTCGGAGTTCCATCGGCTTCGATCCTGCTCGGCCATCGGAATGAGCGTGCCATCTGGCCCAGTCCTGGCCAGCCGACGTGCGTCGGTGAGCAACATGAGCGCGAGCAGTCCGGTCAGCTCGCCGTCGTCGGGCAGCAGCCGGTGCACCATCCGGGCCAGCCGGATCCCCTCGGCAGACAGATCAGCGCGCTGCAGGCTGGGCCCTGACGTGGTGGCATAGCCCTCATTGAAGATCAGGTAGAGCACGTGCAGAACAGCGCCGAGCCGCTCCGCCCGCTCGGTGTCCGCGGGCAGGCCGAATGGGATTCCGCTGTCCTTGATGCGCTGCTTGGCCCGGCTGATCCGCCGGGTCATGGTCGCCTCCGGCACCAGAAATGCGCGGGCGATTTCAGCCGTGGTCAGGCCGCCGACCGCCCGCAGGGTGAGCGCGATCTGCGAGGCAGGTGACAGCGCAGGGTGACAGCAGAGGAACAACAGGATGAGCGTGTCGTCAGACTCCGCAGCCGGCCGGTCGGCGGCTGGTGCCTGCCATTGGTCGGGCAGCGTCCACCGGGCGACGGTGTCTTCACGGCGTTGCCGAGCCTGCTCGCTGCGCAGCAGGTCGGTCAGCCTGCGCGAGGCGACCGTGATCAGCCAGCCTCGCGGATTGTCCGGAATACCCTCTTGTGGCCACTGCGTCGCCGCAGCGAGCAGTGCCTCCTGCGTCGCGTCCTCGGCGGTGTCGAAATGCCCGAAGCGCCGTACTACCGCACCGAGGACCTGCGGCGCCAGTTGGCGCAGCAGGTCCTCGACTTCGGTGTCAGGCATGGGCGATCAGGTATCAAGCTCGGTCCGCGACTCGGCGATCGGCCGCACGTCCGCCACGGCGCGGGCGCGGACATGCTCAGGGCCTGGGCAGGCAGCCAGCCTGGCGGCGATCTCGGTCGCCCGGTCGAAGCTCTCGCAGTCCACGATCCAGAAGCCGGCCAGGACCTCCTGGGTCTCGGCATACGGTCCGTCGGTCACGACCGGAACGCCGCTGCGCAGCTGGATTCTCCTGGTGTGGACCGGAGCGCTGAGACCTCGCGTGTCAACGAGTTCCCCTGATTCGGCCAGTTCCTTGCTGAACGTCTCCATGAACGACCCCATCGCCGCGAAGTCCGCCGCGGACCAGGTTGGCTGGCCGGCTGCCGGCTTCCCGGTCAGGGCGTCGTAATCCTGCTGGGAGCCGTAAAGCAAGATCATGTACTTCATGGTCTCTCCTCTCCGCTGGCACCTGTCTGGTACCTCTCACCAGAGACGTCGCGGCTAGCAGCCCAGCTCGGACATCCACCCGAGGTCGAATTTCAGCATCGTCACAGGAATGCCTTGCCCTCGCCGCGGTAGGTGGGCACCGTCGCGGCGAGCACATCGCCGTCGATCAGGTGCAGTTCGTTGAACCGCTCGCAGAGTTCACCTGCCTTGGCGTGCCTGAACCACACCCGGTCGCCGATCCGCAGGCCGTCGGCGGCCGCCCCGAGCAGTGGGGTCTGCACCTCGCCGGCGCCCTCATCGGCGTCGAGTACCAGTCCGGCCGGCAGCTGCGGCTGCGGCAGGCGGCTGGCATTGCCCGGCCCTGACGCCAGATAGCCGCCGCCGAGCACGGTGACCACGCCAGGTCCAGGCCGGCGTACCACCGGCAGCGCGAACAGGGCAGCCGGACGCCCAGAGAAGCCGAGGTAGGCATCGAACAGCGCAGGCTGGTACAGCCCTGAGCCTGCCCCGATCTCAGTCACGGCGGCCTCCGCCGCTGTGCTCTCGATCGACCCGGTGCCGCCGCCGTCGACGAACTCGAGCGGCGCCACGGCGCGGACAGCCGCGACGATGGCGGCCCGGCGGACTGCCAGCTCCCTTGCCGACCTGCGCTGCATCAGCCGGATGACCCTGGCGTAGGCGGGCCTGCCCGGCGGGTTGTCGCCGACGCCGGCGATCTGCGCCTCGTAAGCCATCAGCCCGGTCAGCCGCAGCCCGGGCCTGGCGATGATCGCGGCGGCCAGGGCGGCGGCGTCGGCCGGGCTGCGGACCGGCGAGCGCCTGGCACCGGCTCGCAACCTGCCGCCCAGGGCCAGGTAGCCGGTGTCGATGTCGATCGCGACCCGGACCGGGTGCGGGTCGGGCACGGTGGCAGCGACCCTGGCAATCAGGTCGAGGTGGTCGGCGCAGTCGACCATCACGGTGATCGCCGCGGCGGCCATCGGCTGCGCCGCCAGACTGGCGAGGGCGGCCTGGTCCGCGGTCGGGTACGCCACCACGATGTCGTCGCTGGCCTGGCACTCGGCCAGCCAGAGCGCCTCAGGCAGGGTGAAGGCGAGGATGCCGCGGAAGCCGTCCATCGCCAGTGCGTCGCCGATCAGCCTCCGGCATCGGACCGACTTGCTGGCCAGCCGGATCGGCTTGCCCGCTGCCCGGCGAGCCATGTCGGCGGCATTGGCCCGCATGGCCGCGAGATCGACGATCGCGAACGGCGGTTCGAGCTGGCGGGTGGCGGCATCGAGTCGCCGCAGATCATCGGCCGGAGCGGCCTGGGTCACTGCTCTTCTTGGGTCAGCGCGGCATACTCGGCGGCCGAGAGCAGGGCAGGTGGCACCTCATCTGCCGAGTCGAGCCTGATCTCGAACAGCCAGCCAGCGCCGTACGGATCGGAGTTCACCAGACCGGGATCGTCGTCGACCTCCGCGTTCACCTCGATCACCTCGCCATCGGCCGGGGAGTAGATGTCGCTGACCGACTTGGTCGACTCCACCTCGCCGCACGGTTCGCCGGCCGTCACCCTGGTTCCCACCGCAGGTACCGAGACGTAGACGACGTCGCCGAGCGCGCGCTGCGCGTAGTCGGTGATGCCGATCCGGCCGGTCACGTCTCTGATCGCCAGCCACTCATGCTCGGCGGTGTAGTGCAATTCATCGGGAACGCTCACGGTGACCCCTTCTCGTGCCAGTCTTATTTGCCGTCTTGTGGTGTCAGCGGATCTGGATGGCGGTTATCCGGCAGGCCGGTGGTAGAACGGGAGCGGGACCAGCGATGCGGGTTCCGCGCTGCCCCTGATGTCGACTGCCAGCCGTCCGTCCGGGCCGCTGGACGCGGCGGCGGCCTTCGGGGTGAGGTAAGCCATCGCGATCGGGTGGCCGAGCGTGGGGGAGGGCCCCCCGCTGGTCACGGTGCCGCACGGCTCACCGTCAAGTAGCACGGAGTAACCGTGCCTGGGCACCCGCCTGGTCTGGCCTACCAGGCCGGCTAGCACGCGCGACGGCGCTGCCTGCGCACGCTCGGCCAGTGCCGCACGACCGACGAAGTCGCCGGGCTTGTCAAGCTTCACCACCCGGCCGAGGCCCGCGTCGAAGGGCGTGACGTCGCGGCTGAGCTCGTTGCCGTAAAGCGGCATGCCGGCTTCGAGCCGGAGGATGTCCCGCGCCGCCAGTCCGGCCGGAATGAGCCCGTCGCCGGTGCCCGCCTCGGTCAGCGCCTGCCACATCCGGTCGGCGTCCTGCGGCGTGGTGAAGATCTCGAAGCCGTCCTCGCCGGTGTATCCGGTCCTGGCCAGCAGCACCTGGCAGTCGGCGACCGTTGCCGGATAGCTGGCGTAGTAGCGCACCTGTCCGAGATCGGCGTCGGTCAGCCTGGCCAGGATGCCAGCCGACCGCGGGCCCTGAATGGCGATCAGCGCGTAGTCGTCAGTACGGTCGGTGACGGTAGCGGCGTAGCCAGCCGCACGGTCGACCAGTTCAGCGGCCACGGTAGGTGCGTTCGACGCGTTGGCGACGACCAGGAACTCGGTGGCCGCCAGCCGGTAGACGATCAGGTCATCGATGACGCCGCCGTCTGGGGCGCAGATCATCGTGTACTTGGCGCGTCCCGGCTGGAGCGCTGACGGCTGGCCGGTGAGCGCGTAGTCGAGCGCCTCGGCGGCGTCCTCGCCGGTGATCATCAGCTCGCCCATGTGGGAGAGGTCGAACAGGCCGGCGGCGGTGCGGACCGCGTTGTGCTCGGCGGTCTCGCTGGTGTAGCGGAGTGGCATCAGCCAGCCGGCGAAGTCGGTCAGCGTCGCGCCGAGCCTGCGATGCACGGGCGTCAGCGGGGTGAGCCTTGGCGCCGGGGACTGCGGATCTGGCATCTGCGACTCCATCAGCGGCCGGAGGATCGGCGGGAGAGAATTGGGCGCGCACCTGGCGACCTGGCCGGAATCCCTGGCGTCGGCTCATGGGTCCTGGGTGCTGGGTGCTGGGTGGTGGGTGCTGGCTCAGCCTACCGCCGCGTCGCTCGCCTCGTCTGGCCGGCGGTTGCCTGCCGCTGGCCGGCTGCGACGATAGGACGATGACGCTGCTAACCGAGGACGAGATCGCCACCGCGCTGACCGGGCTGCCTGGATGGGAGCGGGCTGGGAGCGCGATCAAGAACATGCGCACGCTCGGTGACTTCCGTGACGCGATGCTCTATGCCGGGGCGGTGGCCCACCTGGCGCAGGCCGCCAATCACCATCCGGACATCACGATCCAGTGGAACAAGGTCACCCTGACCCTGTCGACGCACTCGGCCGGCGGTCTGACCACAAATGATTTCGCCCTGGCCGGGCAGATCAGCGCGCTGCCCTGACGGTCAGCCCGTTTTAGGCGCGTCCTGGCCCGGGGTGACCACGCGACCGGCGTCCTTGCATCGAGACCGCGCCTGCCGCGTCTTCGCCTGCGGGCGGCGCCACGCCCCCGGGTGGCGTCGCCCACAGACAAAGATCCCCAGCCGCTGGTCGCGACCCTCGTACCCCTCGCGTGCCCGGTCCGGTTGCTGCGCCTGGACGGCACCGCGCACCGGGTGATCCCGCGGGATCACCCGGTCCCTGACGAGGGTCCCCCTGAACGACCTGCGGTTCCCCGATTCCCGCGCGGCGCCCTCCCGAGACGCCCGGCTTGCCGGAACGTGCGCCGCATGGGATTCCAGTTATACACGTTGTCAAGAGTTGATTACAGCCAGTTACCAAATTGCGTTGACCAGGGATTCCCTTACGGACCCGCCAGGTGCCCGGTCAGGATCACGCCGGGCCGTCAGCACGGGAATGGCCGGGACCGGGCCGGTCGAGCCGTTATGCCCGGTCGAATTCACAGGGCAGGTGCTTGATTCCGTTAATGAAGCTCGACAGCAGGCGATCTGGTTCGGCCGTGGCGCGGACGGTCGGAACTCGCAGCAGCAGCTCGCGCAGCATCGCGGTGATCTCGCGGCGGGCCAGGTGCGCGCCGAGGCAGAAGTGCGGGCCGGTGCCGCCGAAGCCGACATGCGGGTTGGGGGAGCGGGTGACGTCGAAGCGCAGCGGGTCGGCGAAGACCGCCTCGTCCCGGTTGCCCGACCAGTAGAACAGCGCGACCTTGTCACCCTCGCGGTACTGACGGCCGTTGACCACGGCGTCGCGGGTCACCGAGCGCCGCATCCAGATCACCGGGGAGACGTACCTGACGATCTCCTCGACCGCACCGGAGATCCGGTTCTCGAAATCTGAGATCAGCAGCTCACGCTGATCGGGATGCTCGGTCAGTAGGACCAGCGCGTGCGAGAGCGCGGTCCGGGTGGTCTCGTTCCCGGCCACCACGAGCAGGATGAAGAACGAGGCAAGCTCGGCCGGGGTCAGCTGTTCCCCGTCGACGTTGGCGCTGGCCAGTGCGGTGATCAGGTCGTCGGCCGGGACGCGCTGGCGCTCGGCTGCGATCTCGGTGACCAGCGCGGCCATGTCGGCGCCAGCGGTCAGGATCTGGCCGATCGCCTCATCCATGTTCTCGCTGAGGAACTCAGGGTCACCGCCGGCCAGGATGGTATTGGTATTGCGCAGCACCATCGCGAAGTGCCCTTGTCCGATCCCCATCATCTCGCAGATGATCTTCAGGGGCAGCCGCGCCGAGACGTGCTGCACGAAGTCGCACGGCCCGGTCGCGAGCAGATCATCGACGATCGCCGCCGCCGTCCGCTGCACGTCGTCCTCGAATTTCTTGATCATTCTCGGCGTGAACGCGCGGGAGACGATGCGCCGCAGCCTGGCGTGCCGAGGATCGTCCATGTTGATCATCGAGCCGAAGTACTCATTGAACTCGGGCGGCAGGTCGACCAGGCTGGTCGCGCCGCGTGCCGAGGAGAAGATGTCGGGATTCCGGCTGGCTTCGACCACGTCGGCGTGCTTGACCAGGGCGTAGTAACCCTGGCCGGGGGTGGTCAACGGAGTCTCCGGGTCGGCGAAGTACGGCGGGGCGTCCAGTTGCCGCAACCGCGCGAACGCGGCATGGCGCTGAGCCGGATCCAGGGCCCAGAACTCGTTCTGCGAAAGATCGATGTCGCTAACGGCGGGTGTCGGAGCGGGTGCAGGCGTGGTCACTGGATGTCGCCCTCCGGGTCAGATCGGTTCGCCCTCCATAGTGACAGAGCGTCCGGATCACAGCCACCTGCCGCTTTATGGTGATGTGACGCCCAGCAGGCGACTGCGCCCGCGGCCGGTCCGCGCGGCCGCCGGCTTACCATCCACGCTTGGCGTGCCGGTCATCAGCGCGATCGCCACCGGGTTCCGGACGCCAGCCACCTTAGTGACGGTGCTGGCGATCGTCGCAGCGCCGGCCTTCTGCACCAGCCAGCCGTCGCCGGCCATCCGCAGATCACTGAGCACCAGACCGGTGGGAGCGGACGCGGCGCACAGGCAGGCAGCGACCGCGGCGTCGCGTGCAGCGGCGTACTGCGCCGTCTCACCGGTCTGGGGGGTCTGCCGGACGGTCTGCCAGCCGCACACTGCCGGTCCGCCCGCCCGCACTTGGAGGCTCAGACCGGCAAGACTGTCGTCGCTCGGTGCGGCCAACCGCCAGTCGCGACCACGGCCTTCACCTGGCGGTTGAGCATCGGGCGAGCTGTCGGCCGGCGAGCGGCCGGCTGGCGAGCGGCCGGCTGGCGAGCTGCCTGGTTGGGCGCCGCGCCAGATCTGGATCTCCAGGCTTGGATCGAGACCGAGCGCGGTGCTGGCCCGCTGCAGATAACCGGCGAGCAGCGGAACCGGCCACCAGCCCCGGTGCGGCAGCGGGCCGGCATCTCGCATCCGCAGCCGGCGCCAGGTGATCAACCGCTGGCCGGTCGCGTCGGTAGCCTCGATGTTCCAGACCGTCTCGGTCAAGGCCGGGGCAATGGCCGGGACGGCCGCCGGGATGCTGGCTGAGCCGGCGACGGGGGCGGCGGTGCGCTGCCTGGGCACCAGCGGGCCCGCTGCTGCCGACCGGCCCGCGCCGGCCACAGCACCGGCACTGGCATCCGCACCGGCAGGAGCATTGGTCTGCGCACCTGCGGTCGTGGTCTGGGATGGCGCGATCTCGGTGGCGCGAATCGTCACCGGTCCTTCGGCCGGACGGCCGCTGAAGCTGACCGCCTCGCATCCGGCGGGCACCAGCCTGCGGTGCGGAACGCAAGCCTGGACGAGCTGCAAGGTGGCGTCGCTGAGCCCGGCACTGCCCAGCAGCAGACCGGATTCGCCAGGCTCACCGTTGCCTCGCGGGCTGGCGCCGAACCAGGGCAGGTCGTCCGATCCGCGAGCGACTGCCGTCGCGGCGTGCGCGGTGACTGGACGGATGGCAGCCAGCCGCCGGAACCGGCCGGTCTGGAAGCAGATCGGTCCGTACAGCTCCGATCCGTCGATGACCTCGGCCGCCCGATCGGCCTCAACCGCCCGATCGGCATCGGCTGCCCGATCGGGCTGGCGTCGCCGGGCCGCCGCCGGCCGAGCATGTTCGGGCGCGTCAATAGGCCGCCGCTCTGGCTCGGCTACGGCACAGCTGAAAACGGCCTTGTAGTGATCGACCAGGAAGCCGCTGTTCGCGCAGCGCAAGACCACCGTGATTGCCCCGGCCTCGCGCAGCGCGCAGATCCTGACCGGCAAGCTCGACCCAGGCTGCCCGGCCGGAAGCACCACCGGTGCTGTCATCGTCACGTCGGTGGCTGTCCTGACCGGCTCGCCTGCCAGGATCGAGGCAGCCTGGGCCATTGCCTCGAGGGCCATCGTCGGCGGCAGTACCGGCACATTGTCGACCCGGTAGTCGGCCAGATACGGATCGGCCCGCAGGGAGAGGCTAGCCTCCAGGATCAGCTCCACCCCCGGGTAATGCGCAAGCACCTGCTCGGCGAATCTGCCAGCAGGCGACTGGTTCCCCGGGCTTGCGGCGGCGATCAGGTGCGGCGCCGGCAGACCCACCCGGCCGTGCACCGCCAGCCGGGTCGGCAGCCCGTCGGCGGCTAGCACCTTGAACAGCTGCCTGGAGCCTTCAGCGACCGGCATCGGCGCGATACCCGCTCGCTCCATGCTGGCGGCCAGATCCGGTCGCTCGCCCAGGGCGTCGCCGGACCAGCCGGGCCAGTCGATGTGCAGCGCGCGGCAGTCATCCAGGCGACTCGCCAGCCGCTGGCCATGGCTCGCCAGCGCACCCGAGACAAGCGCCAGGACGCTCTCGCACGCCTTCGGGTACCTGGCGGCGACGGATCCGAAGGTGAGGATGAGCCGCAGCTGGCCTGCTGCTGCCGGATTGGCGCGAACCGCGCCGACCAGCTGGTCAAGCACCGCCGTCTGGCTGCGGAGCTGCTCCTGCAGTTCGGCGGCGTTCAGCCCGGCCACGGGCAGCCGCGGTGTCTGGCCCACTGCGTGCCCGATGGCGGTAACCGGGCCGAGCCTGCGCTCAATTCGCTGGACGGCGGCGGCGACGGCCGCAGGAACAGCGGCGTCCACCACCTCGTAGCTGACTCGTGCTCCGGCCGAACGCAGCTGCTCAAGCTCCGCGATGAGGTTCTCGTCGGGCTCGGCGTGGTCTCGGCCAATGATCGCCACCGCCGCGCCGCAGCAGGCAAGCACCTGAGCCAGGGCCAGCAGCGCCGCGCCAGAGCCTCGGCTGACCAGGACGACGTCGTCCTGACCAAGCGGGAAGCTGCCGCCGCGAGTGAGCTGCGCTGGCACCATGATCGGTTCGCGCACGCTGCCATCGGTGCCGATTACCAGCTCGCGGAATTCACCGCGCCTGGCGGTCGCGAGCTTCCTGGCCGCCTCGATGCCGTCGGCCGTCAGCGGAGCGCGCAGGGCTGTGATTCCCAGTGCCGGATACTCGGCGTGCAGGCTGGCCCACAGACCGGTCAGTTCGGGCCCGGAGCTGATCACCACCAGCTGGCCGGAGCTGATCGCGTCGCCCGCCGCCCTGATCGCGGTCTCGCTGGTCTGTGCGTCGTCCAGGTCACCAAGAACAGCCACGGTACGGCCGGCCGCCTGGTCATGCCGGAACAGCTCACTGATTTTCAGGCGCAACGGCTCGCACCCGCCAATGTGCAGCCGCCACGGCCCGTCGTTGCCACCGGGGATCGGATCGGCGGGTTCCCGCAGTTCTTCGACGTAACAACGGGACCAGGGCGCCACGCCAGCCAACGCCTTGCCCGCCGTGACAGGGAAAGCCAGGTGGGTGCCATCGGCCGGGCCCCCCGGCTTGGTGTCCGAGTGTCCGGCGGTAGGGCTCGGGCCCGGCAATTCGGCGTATGGATGTTCGGCCTTCGGGTATTGGCCGCTACCTGCGCCGGCACTGGCCGCTGCGGTAGGTACGGCTCGCTGGGTGGTGTCGGTCCGCGGGCTAGTATTCTGTCGGCCTTGGGTTGGCGTGCTGGCGGGCTGGCGGGCCTGGATTGGCGTGCTGGCGGGCTGGCGGGCCTGGGTTGGCGGGCTGGCGGGCTGGCGGGTCTCGGATCGTCGCGGCGGCGCCTGGCACGGGCTGGTAATGAAGACCTGGTCACGCCAGATGTCGATCGGCCGGGCCGACCGGCCGGCTGCCAGGTGCTCCGGCTTGGTCAGCGCGCCGACCGCGAAGAGCGCGGCCGCCGCGCGGGCAGCGTGCCGGTCGTCGTCCGGGCCGCTATCGAGGCTGACCGCGGGAACCCGGCGCAGCCGCCCAGCAGCGGTGACCAAGGTGCTGCCTGGACCGGTCTCCACCAGCAGGCTCGCTCCGACCGCGCCGGCCCGCACAGCCTGGCTGAGCCGGGCGGCCGGTGCGAGGCCGGCGCTCGAGCATCTCAGTGATCCCGTCGTACCCGGCCAACTCGGTCCCAGTGCTGCCGGAGATCAGGCGTCGCCGCGGCGGCCGGAATTCGATGGCGAGTTCGTCGATTGCCCCGGTCAGCAGCGCTGGTGCGGATGCGGGCGGCCCGGCAAGCGCGGTGGCTCGGGCCGCGTTCAATGCCTGCGCGCTGGCCGCGCTGGTGCAGCCAGCCCAGACCAGTCCGGCCAGCTCACCGGCCCCATGCCCGACAGCCGCGGTGGCGTGCACGCCGAGCGCGTCCAGCCAGCGAAGCGCGGCCAGGATCTGGCTGAGTCCCTGCCGCGGCGGGTCGTTGGATAGCTGGCTGTCGGCACCGGGACTGGGCGCGTCGGAGAACAGCAGGGTGACCCGGCCGTCGGCACCATCGGCGGCGAAGACCCCTGGTCTGACGGCCAGCAGACCGTCGCTAAGCCTAGGAAGCATGGTCATCGCCTCACTGGCCAGCCGGGCAAGCTGCTCCTGTCTGGTGGCGACGATAGCGACCCTGGCCTGACCCTGAGTGGTCGCCTCAGAGGCCAGCTGGCTGGCCAGATCGTTCATCTGGCCGTCGGACAGCCACAGCGCGACGTCGGCGATACGGGCCAGGACCGCGGCGAGCGCACGCCGGTCTGGCGCATGCAGCAGATAGGCGGCAGGACGCATCTCCCCGGCAGGTCGGCTGGCGGGCCGGCTTGAACTGGCTGGACGAGCCCCAGCTTCAGCTCCAGACCCAGCCGCAGCCGCAGACCCAGCCGCAGCTCCAACTTCAGCCGCAGACCCGGCCCCAGCGTCAGACTCAGCCCCGACCTCCGCCCCAGCCCCAGCCAGGCTGTCGCTGGGCCGGACCCGGCCGCGTCGGCTGGCCGCCAGGTGTCTGCCATGATGCCCGCGCAGCACTAGGTGCACGTTGAGCCCACCAGGACCCATCGCGCTTACGCCGGCCAGCCGGTCTCCTTCTGGCCAGCGCTCCGGGGCGGTCGGCAGGCGCAACGCGGTGCCTGGTTCGCGAAGCATCGGATGCGGCGTGCGGAATCCGGTCGCGGGCGGTAGCACGCCGTTGGCAATCGCCAGCACTGCCTTGATCAGGCCCGCGGCGCCGGCCGCGGCCCTGGTGTTGCCGATGTTCGCGGCGATGGATCCTAGCGCCGCGCGCTGCCTGATACCGGCGCGCAGTGCCGTCAGGGCCGTGATCTCGGCCTCGTCACCAGCGGCGATGCCGGTTCCGCTGCCCTCAATGAACTGCACGTCGGCGGGATCGACCCCGGACTTGCGGTACGCGTCCCGTAGCGCCAGCAACTGGCCGTCGGCATTCGCTGCGATCTGCGCGCGCCGGTCAGCCGCTGGCCAGCGGGGCTGGCCGGCCGAGGCGGTGCCGCAGCCGAGAATCTCCGCGTAGACCGGGAGCTGTGCGGCCCGAGCGTCGGCAGACCGCATCAGCAGGACGATTCCAGAGCCTTCGCCTGGCAGAAAGCCGGTCGGATTCTCGTCGTAGACCCGCATGTCGCTCGTGGCGAGCACGCCGGACTTGGCCAGGCCGACGAGTTCCAGCGGGTCCAGGCTCAGGTCCACCCCGCCGGTCACCGCGAAATCCAGATCTTCGGTCGCCAGTGCCAGGCAGGCGGAGGCCACTGCGACGAGCGATGAGGCGCCGCCGCCGTCCACCGTGCTGCCGCCGCCGCGGAAGCCGAACTGACTGGCGATCATGGTGGCGATGGTCGCTGGCATGGTGCCGGCCAGCGTCTCCTCGCTGATCTGCGGGAATGACGCGAGATAACGTGCGCTGGCGGTTCGCATGACCTGGTCGGCCAGCCCGCCGCTGATCCCGGCGGAATACAAAGCCTCGGCTAGCGTCCGGCGCGCAAACGGCCAGCGCAATCGAAGTGCCGACGCCCGCGCGAGGTCGCTGCCGTGGGGACTTCCGATGATCACGCCGGTCCGGTCGCTGGGCAGGCCAGCCCCGGAGGGGAAGCCGGCCGCCGCCAGGGCCCGGCCGGCTGTCTCCAGGGCGAGCCAGTGCGCCGGATCCGCCGCTCGGTGCGCGGCGTCAGATACCCGGAATATGCCGGGCTCGAATCGCCAGCCCTCGATCAGGGCCGCTCTGGTGCTGTAGGTCGCATCCGGCGTTCGCGGGTTCGGGCTGTAGTAGTCGGCGAGGTCCAGCCGGCCGGGCGGAATCCGGCGGAAGGCGCGGCGGCCGGTGGCGACCAGGTCGAGCAGGGCAGGCGGATCGTCGGCATCCGGATACCGGCAGGCCAGTCCGACCACAGCGATGGGCGGCAGGCCTGCTGCGGGCTGGGCCGTGCGGCTCATGACGCTAGCGCACTGCGCGCGCCCGGCTCGTTCGGGCACTGACGGCAAAGCTGGCCCGAGTGGGCAGCAAAGCTGCAAACTCGGCGCTGCCCTTTCCCACCTGATCGAATGTCCATTGTTCCCCCGAAAAATGGTGCCAGCTCACCTGTTCACCCCGGTCAGGCTGAGTTGCACGGTAAGCCCACGCTAGGTCCGCCGCACGCCCCGTGGCTGCCCCGACGCAAGCCGGCCGCTAAGCAACACGCCATTATTGGCGGGCGCCGGCACGACGGTCAAGGAACATTGTGCGGTGCGTCAAAGCAGCTTAATGAGCCAGTCGATCAATCTGCTTTTAGCGCGATTTTCGATGCTGGCCCGCGGATCTGGTGGCTGTTCGATGTCCTGGCGGACCTTACGGATGCGCCGTCGCGACGTTGCCGACCGGACTGGACCAGCGGTGCCGAACCTCGTCGAAACCATGCCGAAACCGTCTAGACGACCTATTCCAAGGGTTCGATCGAACGTTCGTGCCAGCCGGTGCGCCAAGGCCTCTTAATGAGCCGACCGATCAATCTACTTTTTAGCGCGATTTTCGGTGCTGGTCAGCGGATCCGGCGGCGGGTAACGGCGGCCGGTGTACTCGATGACCCGGACTGGGATGCCGGGACGTCCTTCGGATCAGCGCGCTGGTCCGGGGCAGCCCCGGTACCGGCATCACGCACTGTAACCACGGGCAGCCGCGCCATCGCCACCCGCACCGCTGACTGCGGTCACGCGAAAATTCTCAAGTCCATGGCACTGCGAGTCGTGGGGGTTGACACGAATCATCTGGACATGCTAATTTTCACATGAAAATGCTTCAACAGTTAAGATATAGGCTAATAGAAGCAACAGTTGGCTTTGGTGTTCAACAATGACTGATCATCGCTTGTTTCAACTAGCGATCGTCCTGGCACTCTTAGGTAGCCTCTTATCGCTGAGCGGTACCGCTTCGGCTAGAGCGAAATCAGTCCCTAGCGTCTCCAGTTGTCCATACCTGCCGAACACGTACGCGGGAGGAACAGATACGGTCGGCCAAAGATACGGCATTCAGGGCTATATCGAAAGCTTCTCTGTCAGTGTTCCGTCGCGCAACTACTACTTTTCTGACCAAGCACTTCATGCTCTAGGATCGCCAGACGGTCTTGAGGTAGGATGGTACGTAGGATATGGAGCGCAGACTGGTACGTATGTCACCACTCCACACGTCTACGTCACCGCCAATGGACCTGAGGAGATCGATGGCCCTTATATCGGAAACGATACTGGTTTCTATAGCGTCTATTGGCAGGCACCTCCGTATCCTACTGAGATCTTCAGTGTCTCAGATTCGGGCACTGGTATCTTCAGCGGCGGCCAGGCTGTTCCGAACGGCGGCCCTGGTACCATCGTGGCACTCGGCGAAGTAAACGACCACTCTCTCGCCATGGAAGGCTATTTCCACGGCTTGCAGCACATGTGGAGCAACGGCGTCTTTTACGACTGGCCGGGGCTTACTCCATGTGCAGATTCGCCTTACACCGTTTTTAGCTATGGCCCTGCATATGTTCACGACAACGGGAATTTGTAATGACGCTAATGGCCAGGCTGCACGCGATGATCTCCCGTTCACGGCTACCTAGGCTCGCGCTGCTCGGCGCAGGAGTAGTCGCAGCCCTCGGCGCGACCACTCTGACCCTCGACTCGACTATGGCGGCCAGCGATTCGCAGGGTGTCCCAGGCAACAAGCTCCCGCATGTACAGTTGTCCGCGGCCGACGGATATCAGTCCATCAGCCATATGACTCAGATAATCTCTGGCCGTAGCCCTCTGTGGATGTTCAAGGATGGATCCGGCCCGTACTCAGAGACTGGCATGGGATTCGTCGGCTCGCTACAGCAGGGTTTCGTTCTCACTGCTGCCATCGGGCGATTCGGACATCTCAACGCCGGTCTTCAATTGCCATTGCCGCTCGCATTTGCTTCGGTCCATCCGGGACCGGCCGAAGTCTTCGATGTAGTATGGGCTTTCTCTAACCCGGCCGCTCCATCGAAGCTGCTTCATGATCCAGAGTTCATGAACTCGACTGTAATGGGAATGCACGCGATCCGGGCATTCTCGATACGGGGAGGCCTTGCGTGGTCAATCGACAGCGCTGCTAATGGCGGGATGCAGGAGTATCGGTTCGCATGGGTTAGGAATGATCTTCTGACTGAGGTGAACATCGTAGGTTATCGTTTGTCAGCCGCCGAAGCGCGCGCAGTGGCCTTGCGGGCGGGCGGCTAATCCGGATGCGAAGTAAGGCGGGATGCTGGGTCGACAACTGCGCTCGCCGACGCATGCACCTAGGACAGCTGGTTCTTGCTGTCGCAGTCGGAGCGGCTGCAGTCGTCGGCTGCACGAACGCCGAATCGAGCCCGCGCCCAGTCGCGCCGACTATCCATGGTCATGGGGTCCGGGGCGAATTCGGAGTGCTTGCGGGCCAGGTAGTTACCACCGTCGGCGAGAGCTCGCGAGTGGTGCGTCTCTCGATACGATCGGCTGGCGAAGTAGGCTACGGAGCCACTCAGCTGACCGTTCGAACTGGACGGCAATTCCGGGTGCGATTGCTGATCGGCAGTTATGTCGTAACTGCGCTCGTTGCCGGGAGACGGTGCAGCCAGGTCGTAAATGTCGGCCGAAGAGAAGGCCGCCCCGTGAAGATCGAATGTTGAAAGGTGGAATGCTGGAGTGGTCGGCGTGCTTGTACCGCTGGCTGAAATGCAGGAGGTAGACGATCCGCTGGAACTGCTTATGTCCATGCCTCCGGCTGGCTGATCAGCGCTGTGTTGTGCCGGGCGATCCGCTTCATCGCGTGGGCGTCGCGGTCGATGTTGGCGGCGAGCCGCACGGCAGTCTGCGTGCCGAGACCTCGCCGGCTAGCTGCGGTCAGGATCTTGTCCATCCGGGCCGCCCGCTTCTCTGCATGCTCAGTAGCGCGGCCGCGAACGTGTCGGCGATGCCCGCCGCCCATGAGGCCGCCCGGTTCCTCGGCTATGAGATCGTGGTTCTGCACGCCGACGACAAGCACGATCGGCGCGGTCACCGCAGCATCAACGCGGGGATCGGGCTGAAGGTGCCGGTCGATGTGATCCGCGCCAGGTGCGCGCCCTACCTGCACCACGGCAGGCCGATCCGGCGAACCGAACGCATCGTCGATGCCGACTTCAGTATCGTCGCGCAGTTCCAGGCCGAGTTCCGGGGTGTCGCGGAGTACTACCGGCTGGCGTTCAACCGTCACCGGCTCGGACAGCTGAAGTACGTCATGGAACGGTCGCTGACCAAGACCCTGGCCCGCAAGTACCGGATCAGGGTGCCGCAGGTCTACCGCCGTTACCGTGCCGTCCTGGCCACCGAGCACGGCCCGCGCCGTGGCCTTCAGGTCACCGTGCACCGCGATGGCGGGCGATCACCGCTGGTAGCGCAATGGAGCGGCATCTCCCTCGCGCGAGATACCACGCCACGGCCCCTCAACGACGATCCCCCGCGCATCTGGAGCAACCGCCGGTCAGAACTCGTTAGCGGCTCCTGGCCGACACCTGCGAACTATGCGGATCCGGGAACCAGGTCGAGGTGCACCATATCCGTGGCCTCAAGGACCTCAACCCCAGGGGGAGGGCACACCAGCCCGAATGGGCCACGCGGATGGCCGCACGCCGCCGCAAGACCCTTGTCGTCTGCCGCGTCTGCCACGAGGACATCCATGCCGGACGTCCCACACGGCGAACACGATGAGCACTGGAGAGCCGGATGCCACGGAAATCGGGCACGTCCGGTTCGGAGAGGGGCCGTCGGAAAAGGACCAGGTCAACTGGCACCTCGTCGGCGGCCTACTCTACCGCAAGCCCTGTTCGGGAAGAGACGGACGGAAAAGGACCCGGCCAAGGGCACCTCGCCGGCGGTTGACCTCACTTGAAAAGGGGGATGGGGAAACCGGGCCAACCTACGGCCACGGCGCCCCTGACTACCAATGGGCCCGGTAGCGGACGCCTGGGCGGTCGCCCGCGAGGTGAACCAGGCTCGCCGGTCCACTGATTGACCGGAGGAGCCGACTGCGCTCGCCCATCGCCGCGGCTCCCGGATCCCGACAATGGGTGCCTTGTTGAGCCGGATCATGCGCAGCCTTACCGGAAGGATCGCCGTGATCGCCTGGTGGGCATGGCTCGGCCTGCATCTCTTCTCCAGGTGAGTTCTCATCCTGACCAGCTGACGCATTCGACCATGTGGCATCTGAAGATCATTAGCAGCCAACGGCTCTGGAGGTTTTCGCTGGTCAGGGTGGCGGAGGAGGCGAGATTCGAACTCGCGAGGGGCGCTTAACCACGCCCTGATCGCAGCACTCGCTGCGGCGGTGGCGTGGCTGAACTGGTAGCACCGTAACGCGATGCCACGAGTTTTCGTCGAGGTTCTGTTTTTCCTTCTTCCGAAGCTGGTCCTCGCTTTCCTTGATGCGCGCGGGTCGGCCGGGCATGCCGGGGCCGCGAGCGCGATCGCGCCTTTCCTGCCGCGCTGTGCGGTCGATCGCAGCGCTCGGGCGCTGTCGCGCCGGCCGTCCTCAGCCGGGCAGCAGGCGGGTGAGCACGGCACGATGGTCGGAGTGCGGGCCTCCGGGCGCGTCTACATGCCGGGCCTCGCTGACCTGCCATCGGGTCAGGCTGGGCTGCTGAACGAAAATGTAGTCAAGCCGCCGTAGCGGCCTCCAGCGACCCCATGGGGTGGTCCGGGTGTGAGTGGCTGCGTCGGCGTGCGGATGCGCTGCCCGGAACGTGTCAGTCCAGGCGCGCTGGGTCTCGGCGATCTCGGCCCGGTTCTCCGTGGCGTTGAAATCTCCGCCCACGACGGCGGCCCTCCCGCCGGACACGCGTGCCACCCAGGCCCGCAACGCTCGGATCTGCCGCGCGTTGGGTCGGCGCAGGAGTCCCAGGTGTGCCGATACGACGAGGATCGTGCCGTGCGGCGTCTGCACGTCGGCTCCGAGCGCCACCCGCCGGGCCAGGGGGTTGTGGCCGCGGCTGAGCTGGGTCAGATGGATCTCAAGCAGCGGGTGGCGGCTGAGAATCGCGGGCCCTTCTTCGAAACCGATGGCGTTCGCGTCGCCGTTAGCCCTGGCGTAGGCCAAGGCCATGCCCAGCCGTTCGGACAGCCACGCGTCCGCGGTCAGCGTCGATGTGCGTGCCACCTCTTGCAGCAGCAGCAGATCGACGTCCTCGGCCTCGGCCAGCCGGGCCACCGCCTCCAGCCGCTCGGGCCACCGTCGCTGGCGCGGCCAGTCATGCCACACGTTGGCGCTGAGCACCGTGAAGCCGTGCCGACGCGGCACAACGCTGGTGCGCGGCTGTGAGACGACGGCCGTCCAGCCCGCAGGCTGCGCGACCGCGTGGACCCGGTGCGCCAGGGGCAGTACCCGGTTCAGGCTAGGCGCGGACAGCATGGCTCCAGCGGCTCGGGCCAGCGCCGGGTACCATGCCGCGGCAACCTCAGGGTGCGGCTTGAGGTACTGCTCGACCGGCTCGGACACGTGCGTCATCCCTAAACTCAGCGGCGGACATGTTGCGACAGCCCAGCCTAAGCCTGCGAATCGGACGCCCTGCCAGTGCCGGCTAGCGCGCCGCGCGAACTGCATCGGCGAACGAGGCCAGGGCATCCTCGGCGCGCACGACCGGGGGCAGCCGCGAGCCAGGGTCGTTCGTGGCAATGAACCCGAGCGTAGATCCCTGGTCCAGGCCTCCGTGAGTGCCCTTCAGGTGGCCGCGGAGCATGCCGAAGACGTAGGCGGACCGCCATCCCCACGACCAGCCCGGACCAAGTGACAGCAGTACGCTGGCCTGGCTGCCGACCCGGCCGCCCGGTGAACGCCTGCGCCAGCCGGCGCAGCGGATCGGGGTACCTGCCGAACGCTGTCTCGGCGAGCCAGTCGTCTTCGCGGGCGAAGCCGTCCTGATCGATACCCCCCGCGGCGGCGAGCCTGCGCCGGGCCTCGGACAGACCCAGCGGGTCTCCGGCCAGGTCCTCGCAGGCGTAGCGGACTTGCCCCGCCGTGCCATGCCAGCGCACCCGAGCCTGACCTGATCGACCGAGGACCTCGACCAGCCCCGGGCCGGGCGAGAACGCCGCCAGGTCAACTGCCGCATGCGTGGCCATGACTCGCGCGGCCGCTTCCGCGCGCGCGACGTCCTTCAAGAACAGCGCGCTGTAGTTAACGATGCCGAACGTCGGCGCCACTACATCCTGCGACGTTTCCAGGCGGTGCACGACGCGCAGCCCTGCCGCCCGCAGCAGCGGTTTGAAGCTGCCCGTGTAATGCACCGCGTCCTGGCCGCAGCCGTGATCGGAGAACAACACGATCCGAAGCCCGCGCCCGCGTTCCTTCTCGTGCCGCACGACTAGGTCCCTGGCTCGCGTGTCGAGGTCGACCAGGAACTGAACCAGCCTGTCCTCCTCGTACAGGTGCGCGAACCCGTCCGTCGCCCCGATATAGGCGATCACCACATCCCGCGACGAGACAAGCACATGCCCGAAGACCTCGTCCAACTCCGCTACCGCAGCCCGCGACGACGATACGTAGCTGGCCATCTTCGACGTGACGCTGTGCCGCGACACATCGATGACCTGGCACCACGGCGCCACCTTATGCCGGTAGGTCAGCGGGTTGCCGCCCACCGTCTGATTCGCCGCGACATCGAAGTACCGGACCTCATATCCCCACGACGGCCCCACCCCGAATGGCTCGAACAACGCGGCGAAACCGACGTGCGTCAGCGACGGGAACGGCGCCACCAGAGCCGACGGCGCGGTCCAGCCATCGAACGCCCCCAGCGAAACCGCCTCAGCCGCAACCCGATGCGACACCGCATCCAGGGCCAGCAGCAGCGTTCTCGGGACGCTCCCATCCGCCCGGACCACCATGAACTCAACATAGACAGCGGTGAGCCCGCCTCCCGCACGCGGCCGTTCAACTCGCCGGGGAACAGCCCGCCGCGCGGAACGACCGCTTGCGGCTTCCGGTGCGCGTGGCTCGGTCCGGTACTTGTCGTGGCGCGGCCCGGCTACGGCGGGCCGGGTCGATCGCCAGCGCCAGGCGCCACACGTAATCAACGGTCGCGAGATAGGCCTGGCCCAGCAGTACCGAAACCGTGCCGAAACCGCCTAGGTGCCGTGCCGATACCTAGCTGAGAGCGTAGTAGCAGCGGCGTTGCGCTACCCTTAGCTTGTGCGTCGCACCACCCTGCTCCTTACTTAGCCGCGCCGACTGTCCTAGTCGTTGGCGCGGCTGCCCCTCGTGACCGAGGGGCATTTTGTTTGGGGTCACCGATCAACCGAGCGGCGGCCCGGCCGAAGACATCGCGAGGAAGCAATGACAGCCGCAGCGAACGCGGAGCCGGCCGGCGGCCGCCATCCGCGGGTAACTGACCAGCCTCAGGACCGGTGGGATCCCCGGTCGGTACAGGAGAAATGGCTGGCCAGGTGGGACGAGCTCGGGCTGTTTGGCGCCAGTGACGACCCAGCCGATCCGCGGCCACGTACCTACGTGCTCGACATGTTCCCTTATCCGTCCGGTGACCTGCACATGGGCCACGCCGAGGCGTACGCGGTGGCGGATGCCATGGCGCGCTACTACTTCCTGCGCGGGCACAACGTGCTGCACCCGATTGGCTGGGACGCCTTCGGCCTGCCTGCCGAGAACGCCGCGATCAGGGACAACGCGCATCCGGCCGACTGGACCTACGCCAACATCGAGACCCAGGCCGCGTCGTTCCGCCGCTATGCGCTGTCGTTCGACTGGTCGCGGCGGCTGCACACCTGCGATCCCGAGTACTACCGCTGGACTCAGTGGCTGTTCCTGCGGCTGTACGAGCGCGGCCTGGCCTATCGGGGCGACGGTCACGTCAACTGGTGCCCGGCCGACCAGACGGTGCTGGCGAATGAGCAGGTGATCGCCGGTAAGTGCGAGCGCTGCGGCGCCGAGGTGATCCGCCGGGTGCTGAACCAGTGGTATTTCAAGATCACCGAGTACGCCGACCGGCTGCTGGCCGACATGGTGCCGCTGGAGGGCAGCTGGCCGGACCGGGTGCTGCTGATGCAGCGCAACTGGATTGGCCGGAGCGAGGGAGCCGAGGTCCGGTTCGCGATCGAGGGTGCCGACGAGCCGGTCACCGTGTTCACGACCCGGCCCGACACGCTGTACGGGGCGACCTTCTTCGTGGTGGCCGCCGACTCGCGGCTGGCCGACCAGCTCTGCGTTCCCGAGCAGCGCGAGGAACTGCAGCGGTACCTGGAGCAGGTGCGCAAGCTCACCGATATCGAGCGTCAGTCGGCCGAGCGCCCCAAGACGGGCGTGTTCCTTGGCAGATACGCGATCAACCCGGGGAACGGCGAGCGGATCGCCGTGTGGGCGGCCGATTACGTGCTGCCCGACTACGGTACCGGCGCGATCATGGCGGTGCCGGCCCACGACCAGCGCGACCTGGACTTCGCCCGGGTCTTCGGGCTGCCGGTGCGAGTCGTGGTTGACACCGGCCTGCCTGATCCAGGGCAGACCTGGCAGGCAACGCCGGGCGACGGCTTGCTGATCAACTCTGGGCCGCTGGACGGGATGAGCAAGACCGAGGCGATCGCCGCTATCACCGCGATCCTCGCGGACAGGGGCCTGGGCCGCGCGGCCGTGGGCTACCGGCTGCGGGACTGGCTGGTGTCCAGGCAGCGGTTCTGGGGGGCGCCGATCCCGATCGTGTACTGCGATTCCTGTGGCGAGGTGCCGGTTCCTGACGAGCAGCTGCCAGTACGGCTGCCCGATCTGCGGGGACAGGATCTGGCGCCGAAGGGGACCTCGCCGCTGGCCGCGGCGGCCGACTGGGTCACGATCGAGTGCCCCAAATGCTCGGGCCCCGCGCGGCGGGACACCGACACGATGGACACGTTCGTCGACTCGTCCTGGTACTTCCTGAGGTACTGCTCACCCGGATACCAGCACGGTCCGTTCGAGGTTGCTGCGGTACGGCGGTGGTGCCCGGTCGACCTGTACGTAGGTGGCGTCGAGCACGCGATCCTGCACCTGCTGTACAGCCGGTTCTTCACCAAGGTCCTGCACGACATGGGGATGGTCGACTTCACCGAACCCTTCACCCGGCTGGTCAATCAGGGCCAGGTGATCAACCAGGGCAAGGCGATGTCCAAATCGCTGGGCAACGGCGTCGACCTGGGTGAGCAGCTGGCCGCCCACGGCGTGGACGCCATCCGGCTGACGATGCTGTTCGCCAGCCCGCCTGAGGACGACATCGACTGGGCCGATGTGCGTCCGGAGGCGTCGGTCAAGTTCCTGGGCCGGGTGATCAGGATCGCCGCCGAGGTGGGCGCGAAGCGATCCGGGGGAGCGGTCGCCGACGGCGACCTTGAGCTGCGGCGGGTGACTCACCGCACCATCGACGAGGTAACCAAGCTGGTCGAGTCGGCCCGGCTGAACGTCGCTGTCGCCAGGCTGATGGAGCTGGCGAGCGCGGCACGCCGCGCGATCGACGTGGGACCTGGTGCGACCGACCCAGCGGTACGAGAGGCGGCGGAGACGCTGGCTGTGCTGCTCTCGCTGTTCGCGCCGTACACCGCCGAGGAGTGCTGGGAACTGCTTGGCCTGGCACCATCGGTGTCGATGGCCGGCTGGCCGGCGGCCGATCCGGCGCTGCTGGTTCAGCAGCAGGTAACCTGCGTTGTCCAGGTCAACGGCAAGGTGCGTGACCGGCTGGAGGTGCCGCCAGCGATCGGCGATGACGAACTGCGCGCACTGGCCCTGGCCACCACCGGCGTCAGCCGGGCACTGGCCGGGCGCGGCGTCAAGACGGTGATCGTCCGGGCACCGAAGCTGGTGAACATCGTCCCGGAGTGACGGTGCGTCGCTCAGACCCGGCGCAGCACCGCCACTACCCGGCCGAGTATCTCTGCCTCATCGCCTGGGATCGGCGTGTAAGCGGGGTTGTGCGGCATCAGCCAGACGTGGCTGCCTGACCGCTTGAACGTCTTGACTGTGGCCTCGCCATCGATCATGGCGGCGATGATGTCGCCGTTCTCAGCCACCGGCTGCTGACGGACAACGACCCAGTCGTCGTCGGCGATGGCGGCGTTGATCATGGAATCGCCGACGACCTTCAGCAGGAAGAGGGTGCCCTCACCGACCAGTTGGCGAGGAAGCGGAAAGATGTCCTCAATCGACTGCTCAGCGAGAATCGGACCGCCGGCCGCGATCCGGCCGACGACTGGCACATAGGCCGCCTCCTGCGAGGTGATGTCCATCGGCATGTCCTCATCGAACGCAGGTTCGGGTCGCACCGCGGCGTGACCTGGCAGCCGCACCTCGACGGTGCGCGGCCGGCCGGCATCGCGGCGCAAGTAGCCCTTGTTCTGCAGGGTCGAGAGCTGATACGACACGCTCGAGGTGCTAGTCAGGCCGACTGCCTCACCTATCTCGCGCATTGACGGCGGATAGCCGCGGCGCTGCACGGATTCGCGGATGACTTGGAGCACCTTGCGCTGCCGCCAGGTAAGCACGTGATCGGGATCCGGCTGGTCAGGCAGGTCAGGTACCGGAACAGGCACGCTGCCCCTCGGCTTCCTGCCCGGCCTGCCCCTGGACCGGTCGCCGGACCCCCGTTCGGTGTCTGTGTTGACCGGTGAATCGCCGCCGGTCACCGTGGGGACTCCTGCCGTCCGTCCGGATTCTGGCTGATTGTTCATCTCCGGGCCTCCAGCTCGTCGGCTCTCAATGGCTTCTGTCATGGCCGACGCTAGCGGTTTCGGCCGGGCATATCAAACATCTGTTCGACGGATGTGGAAAGTGTCAGACCCCTGCGGTATGACACTGTCGTATCTTCGTTCGATCGAACGTCCATGCGATCGAACAGAGATACTATCGAACTGTCGTTCGCTACGAAGGAGCACGATGAGCATGATGAGTGCGGCTGAGGCAAGACTGGAAGCCGACATCAGGCCGGAGATCACAGTGCTGCGCTCCAAGTCGTCCTACCCGCAGCGGCGCCGTCCGCCGACGGATTCGACCAGCAGGGCCGCCGCAACTGGTGGACGCGGCAGCTTGCTGTCCCTGGCTGCTGGCGCGCCGGCGCCGAGTGGCATCGGAGATGCGCGATCCCACCTCGCCACGGCCGCAGCGACTGAGCCGACGCCGGAGGCGGCTCAGCTGGGCCCAGGCACAGCACGCACCGTGCCGGGCAAGCCCGCGCCCGCCCTGGGCAGGCCAGTGCAGGGCAGGCCAGTGCCGGGCAGGCCAGTGCCGGGCAGGCTCGCGCCCGGGTCGGGCAGGCGCGCGTCCGCGCCAGGTCCGATTCGCCTGACCAGGCGCGGACGTATCGTTGTCGCGGCCCTGGCGGTCATCGTCGCTGCTGCCACCGCGAGTCTGGTCTGGCTGGCGGTGGCCGGTCAGGCGCAGGCGTCCAATCAGGCGCCGTCGCGCCAGACCAGCGGCCAGAGGATGATGCGCGTCGTTGTTCAGCCTGGTCAGACGCTGTGGAGCATTGCCATGCGGGTGGAGCCCACGGCGGATCCCCGTGCCGTCGTTCAGCAGATCATCGATGCCAACTCACTGACCGGGCCGGCGATTCAGGCTGGCCAGGTCCTATGGATCCCGCGAGGATGAGCGACTGATGGGTCGACCGCTGGCGGTCGGTTCAGTCGCACGGCAGCTAGTTCGGTGACTGGCCGGTCAACCGGCGCCATGCCGGTCAGGTCAGCGACACGCCGGCGACGTGGCGAAATTGGCGGCTTCGCGACTTCGTCTCGCCGCGGTCCTAGCTGGCCCGATGCGGCCTGCAACCACCGCTACCATCGGTCCGCGGGCGGCCGGATGACGGCGGGCAGTTGCGCTTGGCAGATCGTTGGACCACAATATCTAGTAGTTACACCGCCGTAATTCTTCCATAACTTGTGATCAAGAGATAATCGGCTCGCAGCGTGCCGCAGGGGGTGATCGCGTGTACTGCCCGTATTGCCGGAACCCGGACAGCCGGGTAATCGACAGCCGGACGGCCGACGATGGTACCGCGATCCGCCGCCGCAGATCGTGCCCCGAGTGCGGCCGCCGGTTCACCACCCAGGAGACCGTGATCCTGATGGTCGCCAAGCGCAGCGGAGTGACCGAACCCTTCAATCGGGACAAGATCGTCCGCGGGGTGCGGCGAGCTTGCCAGGGCAGGCCGGTGACCGAGGATCAGCTAGCCATCCTGGCCAAGCAGGTCGAGGACGTGATCAGATCGCGTGGCCTTGGCGAGGTTCCCTCCCACGACGTCGGCCTGGCCATTCTCGGCCCGCTGCGCGACCTGGATGAGGTCGCCTACCTCAGGTTCGCCTCGGTCTACCGCGGCTTCGAGTCGCTGTCCGACTTCGAAGACGAGATATCCGCGCTGCGCTCAGAGCGGACGGATACCTGGCGCAGCGAGGCCGCGGATCAGCGCGCTGCACCTGACCGCCTGGGCCGGGCCGACCGGGCGGACCCGGACGGCCCGGCCCAGCAGGCGGGCGACTGGGTACACACCAGCAGAAGCAGTACGTAGCTGGTCGGCTACAGCCGACTAGCAGCTCAAATCAACAGAACTCAGGCCTCCAGTGGCCGGTGAGGGAGTCCGCGGGGATTCCGGAGGGGGAAGACATGACCGAGACGGCGAGCGGGTCTGCAGCTCATGACGGTAAGAACACCAGCAAGGGTCTTCAGATCGGCCGCATCAATACTCGCGAGGGAGTTCACCCCTACGACGAGGTGACCTGGGAGCGCCGCGACGTCGTGATGACGAACTGGCGTGACGGCTCGGTCAATTTCGAGCAGCACGGCGTGGAGTTCCCCGACTTCTGGTCGGTGAACGCCACCAACATCGTGACTACCAAGTACTTCCGCGGCGCGGTGGGCAGCCCGCAGCGGGAGTGGAGCCTGAAGCAGCTGATCGACCGGGTGGTCAGCACCTACGGCGAGGCTGGCCGCGAGAACGGCTACTTCGCCTCAGAATCGGACGCGCAGATCTTCGAGCACGAGCTGACTTATGCGCTCTTGCATCAGATCTTCAGCTTCAATTCGCCGGTCTGGTTCAACGTGGGAACGACCTCCCCGCAGCAGGTCTCGGCCTGCCAGCCGTATGACGCGCTCGTCAGTACTCCGGCGGGCCTCATCCCGATCGGCAAGCTCGTCGATGAAGACGCAGTCGGCACGAAGGTGTTCGACTCCAGCGGCGTCACCAAGATTGTCGCGACCAAGGCCAACGGTGTGAAGGACGTGCTGCGGCTGCACACGAAGGCTGGCTACATCCTCGACGTCACGGGTGACCACCTGGTTTGGCGAGCTACCGGAAGCAACACCGGGTCCTTCGTACCAGCAGCGGCCCTTCGGCCTGGCGACCAGCTGGAATGGCACCGTCGGGAGGCATTCGGCGAGGCCACCATCGATGCGCACCAGATCGCAGCGTCAGCGCTCGCCGGACAGCTCCGGCCAGACGCCGACACGGAAGTACCCGCCCGCATGTTCAAGGCCCCGCTTCCTGTTGTGGCTGCGTACCTGCGGAGTGTTTTCCAGGCCGAAGGCTTTGTCTCCGCGCGAGCAGCGTCGACGATCGTGGAAGTCGACATGATCTCCGAACATCTGATCAGGGGGATGCAGCAGCTCTTGCTCCGGTTTGGCATCTACAGCCGGGTCGGCTTCAAAGGCGACCCGAGGTCGAATCGTCGCGGCTGCTGGACACTGCGGATCCAGACCGCGGGGGACCGCCGGATCTTCGCCGACGAGATCGGCTTCATCGACCCGGTCAAGGCGGCGAAACTGGAACGCAGCTTCGACCTGCCCGGGCGGCCTGCCCACGACGTGAAGCGCCCCGAAATCGCCCGGATCGAGCCGCTGGGCGCTATGGAGGTCTATGACATCCAGACCGAGAGCGGTGAGTACCTGTCCGGCAATCTGAGAGTGCACAACTGCTTCATCCTGGCCGTGGACGACACGATGGAGTCGATCCTGGAGTGGTACCGCGAAGAGGGCATGATCTTCAAGGGCGGATCGGGTGCCGGGGTCAACCTGTCCAGGATCCGGTCGAGCAGCGAACTGCTGGCGTCGGGCGGGACAGCCAGTGGCCCGGTTTCGTTCATGCGCGGCGCCGACGCGTCGGCGGGCACGATCAAGTCGGGCGGTGCCACCAGGCGTGCGGCCAAGATGGTCGTGCTTGACGTCGATCACCCCGATGTCGAGGAGTTCATCGAGACCAAGGCACGCGAAGAAGAGAAGATCCGGGTCCTGCGCGATGGCGGCTTCGACATGGACCTCGGCGGCAAGGACATCGCCAGCGTCCAGTACCAGAACGCCAACAACTCGGTGCGGGTCTCGAACGAGTTCATGCATGCCGTGGAGTCCGGCTCGACCTTCGACCTGCTCGCCCGCCAGACCGGCGAAACGCTCAAGCAGGTGCCGGCCAAAGACCTGTTCCGCCAGATGGCGAAGGCGGCCTGGGAGTGCGCCGACCCTGGCATCCAGTACGACGACACGATCAACGACTGGCACACCTGTCCAGAATCCGGACGAATCACCGCAAGTAACCCGTGTTTCCCGGCCGACCAGCGCGTGGTCACAGATATGGGCCTGATCCGCATCGGTGATCTCGTGGCGCGAGCCGCAGCAGGCGAGAGCTTCGCCGTCTACACCCACGACCTCACGTCGCAGTCCAATCCGGTCGACCGCCTGGCGGCGAGCAGCCCGAGCCGCTACCTGGTCACCGGCAACAACGAGATTGTCGAGCTGCGCTTCTCCGACGGTTCGCGGCTGCGGTGCACGCCCGGCCACCGGATCTGGACCGCGAACCGGGGCTGGGTTCATGCCGAGGAACTCACCGCAGATGACCGTGTCGTGCGCTCGTTCAAGTACGCCGCTCGTGGTTCTGCTGATCGGCGGATTCCGGCTAGCGCCCTAGCCGCGTCGGCGTCGGTGAAATCGCGCAAACCGCTTGACCTGCCGACGAAGTGGGACGAGGAGATCGGGCATTACCTGGGCTGGCTGGTCGGCGACGGCTGCGTGACCGACCGGGAAGTCGTGACTGTTTACGGTGGCGACGACGACCGCGACGAGGCCATGTCCCGCCATCGCGAGCTGATCGCCAAGATCACCGGGTTCGATGCCAAGCCAAGCGTCCAGGCGAATGGCACGGAGCTGAGGGTCACCAGGCGTGCCTTCGTCGCCTTTGCCCGAGCACTCGGCGTGTCCAGCGACCGGGCTCCGGCGAAGCACGTGCCCGATGCCATCTTCGAAGCACCGGAAGAGACGCTGCGCGCATTCCTGCAGGGACTGTTCGATGCCGATGGATGCGTCGTGAACCAAGAAAATGGCACCCGCTATGTCGGCCTTGCCAGCCGTTCGGAGGAACTGCTGCTCGGCGTTCAGGAACTCCTCGGCTCGCTCGGCATCGCCAGCCGGATATATCAGACCGGTCAAAAGAAGGGCAGCTTCAGCTACGTCCGGAAGGACGGCAACGAGGTCAGCTACCGCTCCGACGGCGCGAGCTTTGATCTGCGGATCACCGGCAGGTCGCTGCGGGAGTTCGGAGCCATGATCGGATTCAGCCTTCCGGCGAAGGACCGGAAGCTGTTCCGCGTCATCGGAACGACCAGGTGGTACAACACCGACGAGTCCGTCCGGCTGGTCTCCAGGAAGTCCTGCGGATTCGAAACGACCTACAACCTGACCGAGCCCCGCAACCACTCCTACATCGTCAGCGGAACGGTCGTCGCGAACTGCTCCGAGTACGTCCACCTGGACAACTCGTCCTGCAATCTGGCGAGCATCAACCTGCTCAAGTTCCTGCGGGATGACGACACGTTCGACGTGGAGCGGTTCCAGCGGATCACCGAGCTGATCATCACCGCGATGGACATCTCGATCTGCTTCGCCGACTTCCCGACCGAGAAGATCACCGCCACCACCCGGGCCTACCGTCAGCTCGGCATCGGCTACGCCAACCTGGGCGCGCTGCTGATGGCGACCGGGCACGCCTACGACTCCGACGACGGACGGGCCATCGCCGGAGCGATCACCTCGCTGATGACCGGCACCGCATACCGGCGCTCCGCCGAACTGGCGGCCGTGGTCGGGCCGTATGAGGGTTACGCCCGCAACGCGACCGCACACAAGCGCATCATGGCCAAACACGCCGCAGCCAGCGCCGAGATCCGGCCGCTCGGCGGCATCGACGACGCCATCTTGGCGGCAGCGAACAAGGAATGGCAGCAGTGCCTGGCTCTAGGCGAGACAAATGGGTACAGAAACGCACAAGCCAGCCTATTGGCGCCAACCGGCTGCCTCACCGGTAATGCATTGATCACGACAGACCGTGGGCTCGCCCGCCTGACCGAGCTCGGTGACACCTTTGGCGATCGCTGGCAGGATCTGGATCTCACCGTCTCGACCGACGAGGGTCCGCGCCGCGCCACGAACTTCTTCGTCAACGGCGAGGAGCCGACCCGCCGCCTGCGCACCGAAGGCGGTTACCAGATCCAGGGAACGCTCGCACATCGGGTCAAGGTGGTCGATGAGCTGACCGGCGTATGGCAGTGGAAGCGCTTCGCGGACATGACTCCTGGCGACCTGATTCCCTTGAAGCTGGGCACGCTAATTGGCGAACCTCGCCAGGTGCCTCTGCCGGTGCTGGATCAGGCGTACTACACAGCTGACCGCCACGTGCGAGTTCCCGATGCGGTAACGGCCGACCTGGCCGAGCTTGTCGGGTATTTCATGGGTGACGGCAGCCTGCATGCCAGCGGAATCCGGCTGTGCGTGGCGAACACCGATCTGGACGTCGCCGACCGACTCGGCGTCCTGGCCAAGGATCTCTTCGGCCTGGCGCCCACGATCACTCCGCAGGAGGGGTACCAGGAGGTGACGCTGCAATCGGGGCGTCTCGCTCGCTGGTGGCAGGCCGCCGGATTTGCGAAGGATCTGCCTGAGACCGACCACGTAGGCAAGGGATGGGTTCCGAGAATCCCGTCGGCGGTCCTTGAGGCGAACGATCCTGTCGTTTACAGCGCCTTCCTGCGCGGGCTATTCGAAGCGGACGGAACGGTCCTGGACGGCGTTCCCAGCCTGTCGACTGCCGCTGAGTCGTTCGCTGGCGAGATTCGGACCGCGCTACTCGCGCTAGGCCTGGCAACGACCACCCGGGAGACAGTGAGCGGCTGGGGTGGGCCGATATTCCAGGTCAGGCTCCGCAATGTCGACCATGCGCTGAACTTCGATGAGCTTGTCGGCTTCATCGGCGAGCGCAAGTCGCGACTGATGGTGTGCCTGGAACCGAGCGCATCTGCCAAGAAGGACTACGTCTATCTGCCCAAGGGCGACTGGGGTGACCTGGTGCCGGCCGGCCACTTCGCGCGCAGTGCCGTGCTCCAGTCCGTCGACAAGACGGGCGGAGTTCCTCGCATACTCGCTCGACGGCTATTCGAGGAGACGCTCCACGAACGGCTCGAACACGTTCTCGGGTACCTCTTCGAGCGCGTCACGGCCAACGAGGACGGCGGAGTTCAGCCCACTTACGATCTATCGGTCCCGGACAACGTGACGTACGTGGCGAACGGGATGATCAGCCACAACACCATCGGCCTGATGATGGATTGTGACACAACAGGCGTCGAACCGGACCTGGCGCTGGTCAAGTTCAAGAAGCTGGTCGGCGGCGGCTCCATGCAGATCGTCAACCAGACCGTGCCGCGCGCCCTGAAGAACCTTGGCTACCAGGCAGAACAGGCCGAGGCGATCGTCGAGTACATCGCCGAGCACGGCCACGTGATCGGTGCGCCCGGCCTGCGGCCCGAGCACTACGAGGTCTTCGACTGCGCGATGGGCGAGCGGTCGATCAGCGCGATGGGTCACGTCAGGATGATGGCCGCCGTCCAGCCAGCGCTCAGTGGCGCCATCAGCAAATGCGTAATCGGGGAGACGCTGGTCGCCTCCGCCGAGGGCCTGGTCAGAATCGGAAGCCTGCACCGCGGCGAGGTCGCGGATACCTTCCGCGAAGAGCGTCTTGTGATCTCCTCGCTTGACGGAGACAGGAAGACCGATGCCTTCTACTACGGAGGCGTCCGCCCGGTCCGCCGCGTCCAGCTTCGGTCCGGTCACCAGATCACTGGAACCCTGCCGCATCGCGTGCTGGTGGCAGGTCCGGCCGGCCTGGGCTGGAAGTCGCTAAGCGAGATCGAGGCGGGTGACCACGTCGCCATCCAGTACGGTGCAGAGCTGTGGGCGGCGAATCCAGCGGATCTGCGAGGCATCGCCGTCTCGCCGCCGCACGGCAGTCAGAAGTGGGTCGAGCTTCCGCAGGAAATGACCTCGGAACTGGCCTTCCTGCTGGGCGCCTACGCAGCCGAGGGACACACGACGCGCAGCACCTGGACTATCGTGATCACGAACTCGGTGCCCGAGGTGCTGGAGCGGGTCCGCCAGGCCTGGGAATCGGTGTTCGGCCTGCGAGCACGGATCACCGCCGATCCGGGCAAGTGTCCGGCAGTAGTCGTGTCGTCGAAGGACGCGGTGGAGTTCATGAGCGCGCTCGGCTGCGGCACGCGCTCGTCGGACAAGCGCATCCCTGACGCAGTGCTGCGCTCGCCGCGCGGAATGGTGCTGGCGTTCCTGCAGGGCCTGGCGCTCGATGCCTACGTCACGACGGCGACGGCACCGAAGTGGGCGATCTGCCTGGACAGTCCGCGGCTGCTTGATGATCTTCAGGTGGTTCTGACCAACCTCGATGTCATGACCGGCCGCATCTCCAAGTACAACAAGGAGTACGGCAAGTACTACGACGAGGTCTACGCGGCTGGAACTCAGGGTCAGCTGATGGTCAGCCTCGTTCCGTTCCTGGAGCCCGACAAGGCGGCACGTGCAGCCGACTACCTGCAGATGACTTTCAAGTCCGGGACTACCGACGATCTGCACTTCTCTCCGGTGGAAACGGTGATCGATGCCGGAGAGGCCGAGGTGTACGACCTATCTGTGCCCACAACGCATGCCTTCGTCGCCAACGGCATCGTCAACCACAACACCGTCAACCTGCCTGAGTCCGCCACGATCGAAGACATCGAGAAGATCTACTTCGAGGGGTGGAAGCTCGGGCTGAAGGCGCTAGCGATCTACCGGGACAACTGCAAGGTGGGCCAGCCGCTGTCGGTGTCAAAGAGCAAGTCGGCCGAGAAGGCCGGGGCGGCCGAGCTGGACGCCCAGCGGGAGGTCCGCCCGGTCCGGCGCCGCCTGCCCAGGCAGCGGTCGGCGACGGTCACTCGGTTCTCGGTCGCCGGAGCCGAGGGTTACATGACCGCCTCGACCTACGCCGACGACGGGGTCGGCGAGGTCTTCCTCAAGCTCGGCAAGCAGGGCTCGACGCTGGCCGGCGTGATGGACGCCTTCTCGGTCGCGATCTCGGTCGGCCTTCAGTACGGCATCCCGCTTGAATCCTTCGTCGACAAGTTCACGAACATGCGGTTCGAGCCGGCCGGGATCACCGACGACCCGGACATCAGGATGGTGAGCTCGGTGATGGACTACATCTTCCGCAGGCTCGCCCTGGACCACCTGCCGTACGAGCAGCGGGCGGATCTCGGCATCCTGTCGGTAGCCGAGCGCTCGGCCGCGCTGACTGGGGAGGACCCGGCGCTCGTGACGGACGAGGTCGACCCAGAAGAACTGGCCCAGTCTGTGCCCCTGGAGCGGCCGAGATCCAGGCCGCAGCCCGCGGACAAACCTCAGGCGGAACGCAAAGCTCCCGGCGACCCGCCCGCCGCGCCGCGAAGCTCCATCGAGCTGATCGAGTCCCATCAGAGCCGGGTCGCCGACGCCCCGCTCTGCCTCACCTGCGGCACCAAGATGCGCCCGGCTGGCAGCTGCTACGTCTGCGAAGGCTGCGGTTCCACGAGCGGCTGCAGCTAAGAGCGAGCGGTATTGCATCAGATGCAACAGGAGGTGTGGCTCGCGCGGTGTCCCGCGGGGCATCCACTGGGGCTAGCCGGGGTGAGCCGTGCCGGCGGTTGTATGGCCGTCAGCACGGCGGGCGCCCGGCCTTGCAGGAGGCGAGCGCCCGTCGCGGCAAGGACCGTAATTCCCCTTGCGGTTGGAATCAGCATGACATCACGGTCCTCGCCGCAGATCAAGCCGAAGGTGGTGTGTTCTGTGGCAAAGGACAACGACAGGAAGGGCACCGGGGCAAAGCCTGCGAGCGATGTCGGCAAGCTGCCGCGTAATCCCAAGACACCTACGCTCCGTCCGGGACTTCGCCCGGAAGGAGTGGCCCCTTCGGGGCAGTCCGGCTGAGGTGAGCGGTCCGGCTGACATGAGGGGCGGCTGGTCCGTACGGTCGGCGGGTGGCCGATGACTTCAGTGAGCGGTACAGCGATCTGCTGACCGGCAGCTATGACTGCGTGGACCGGATCGTGCTCAATGCCTACTATCCGCTGGGCCATAACCCGGGCGGGTTCCGGACCTGGTGGCGGCGGCTGCATGACGGATCTGACGAGCAACTGGACGACACGCACCTGATGCGGATGGCGGGCCGGTTCGCCCGCCGGGTCAGGGCGTGGGCGAGCGCGAATGGGGTCCCGGTGATCGACTGCAAGCGCGGGGAGCGCAAGCACCGGATCGCCGAGGAGTACCTGGTGAGCCGCGAGGTGGCGACAGGGGTGTTCCTGATCCTGGTCGCGCGGGCGCCGGCGAGGGTGCGGGAGATCCGCAGAAGTTCCGCCGGGGTCATCGGCAACATCGCCAAGAAGATCGCCTACGCCAGCCATTACAGCTTCCACATCATGGACCCGGAGTGGGGGCACGTGACGATCAAGATGTCCGGGCATCCGCCGTTCGCCGCCCAGGTGATCCTCAACGGCCACGAGTACGTAGCCCGGCGGGCTCAGGCCGCCGGGATCGGGTTCATCAAGGAGGGCAACTGTTCTACTGGTACTGCGGATCCGCAGGGCCTGGCTCAGATCGCAGAGACCGTATCCCGGCCTGGGATAGCAGGGCGGCTGAGCCAGGTCTGCGACCGGTGGATCTACACCGCCTGCCTGTGCTTCGGCCTGGACCTGGCCGAGCAAGGCATGAGCGGGTTCCGCTACGCGTATTCGATCTACCAGGCCGAGTACAGCCGCAACCTGCTGTTCTGCTCCGGCGGCCAGATGGACCGGGTCTTCAATACCCTGCTGGACCGGACCCGCTCCCGGCTGGACGTCCCGGTCCTGCGCACCATGTTCGGTGCCAGGAAGCGGCCTGGCAGGAACGGCACGCCAGAGCTGTCGCCGCGGCTGGGGACCGTGCTCGAGACACCTGCGTGGGACCTGACGGTGTTCAAAGTCCACTTCGGGCTGCTGACGCTGAAGGGCTACACCAAAGGCGAGCGCGTGCTCCGGTTCGAGGCGATCGCGCACAATACCAGGCAGCTGCGCTGCGGCCGGTCCCTGGAGAGGTTCCCCGAGATCGTCACCCGGCTGCACGACATGTGCGAGCGATTCTGCACCACGCTGGACTGCGTCGATGTCAGCTTCATCCCCGGCGACACCCTCGACCAGCTCCCGCTGGCCTCCCAGCTCGGTAATAGCCGCGTCGCCGGCATCGACCTCAACAAGCCCAGAATGCGCGCCGTCCTGGCGGCGGTTGTCGCCCTATCGCCGGCACCCGGCGGGTTCACCGTCGCCGACCTGGCCGCCAGGGTCTGCGCCATGGCCGGGCAGGCCGGCTACACCACCCGGCAGGCTGCCTACGACTTGCGCAAGCTCCGCGGCAAAGAACTCGCCGTCAAACCCGGCCACACCCGCCGGTACCAGATCCCGCCCAGCGCCGTCCGCGCCATCACCGCCCTGCTCGTCCTCCGCGACCAGGTCACCGGCCCCCTCCTGGCCGGCATCCGCGTCCGGCGCCGCGACCGCATCCCTACCACCTGGACTCCGGTCGACCGTGACTACGAGGCTCTCCGGACAGACATGAACACCCTCTTCCGCGACCTCGGCATCCAGGCCACGGCAGCATAGACAACATTTTGTCGATCATGGATCCTTAAGCGTCTAAGAAGGTCAAGGATGTGGCGGCGAGCGACCTGGCGCAGGCGCCACGCAAGCCGAAGAAGGGTAAGTGATCGGTACCGTCCTGGGCCTGCAACCAGGGCGGCTGATCGCCGCAGCTATGTGAGCTGTGGCGAGTGTTTGCTGGTAGGCGCAGCACAGTCCATGGGTGAGAGCGGTGACAACTCTTCGGCGTCCGTCTCCACCGCCACGGCATCGACGCCCATGCCGCCCGCCTCGCCCTGGCCACAGAGCTGCCCGCCTCGGTGCTGGCCGACCTTACCGGCATCAGCATCAGCACCGCCGAGCGCTGGTCCCAGTGGGCGAAGCGAGACTGGGCCGCCTACGTCGGCCAGCGCGCGACCGATAACCATGAAGACATCGACAGCGGAAACCCGCTAAACAAACCCGCCAAATAAGCTAAACAGCACTAGGATTAGGTCGTTTAGTGGGTTGGTTGGGGAGGTTCCTTGCGCAGCTTCGCTGACCTTGACGCGCTGATCGGGCTGGTGCCAGCCCAGCTCGTCACCCGGCTCAGCGCGATCGACTTCGGCCGGGGCTCGGAAGCGCTTTACCGTGATCAGATGCCGGGGTTGCTCACTGAGCTCGCCGACCGGGCGCGCGTCCAGAGCATCACCGCCTCGTCCGCGATCGAGGGTGTCATTGTCGCAGATGCCGACCGTGCTCAGCGGATCATCAACAGGCGGACGACGACGCTCCGCAACCGCAGCGAACAGGAGCTGGCAGGCTACCGTGACGCCCAGGATTACCTGTTCCAGCAGGACTGGCGCCCGCTGAACGCCGGCCTGATCTTGCACCTGCACCGGTTGCTGTTCGCTCACACGGCGATGCCCGGCGGGGCGTTCAAGACGGAGGACAACCTGGTCGTGGACCGCTCGCCAGACGGCTCGACGACCGTTCGCTTCAAGCCGGTGTCTGCCGCGAGCACCCCGTTCGCTATCGATGACCTCATAGGGCGCTACAAGCACGCGGTTGCGGCGGGCGAGAACCATCCGGTGCTCCTGTCCGGGCTGTTCGTCCTCGATCTTCTCGTCGTCCACCCCTTCGAGGACGGCAACGGACGAGTGGTTCGCCTGCTCACCAACGCCATGCTCAGCGAGCATGGCTACACGGTCGGCCGCTACGTGAGCCTTGAGCAGGCGATCGCCGAATCGGCTGACGCCTACTACCAGGCGCTCTTGGATTCCACCCACGGCTGGCACGGGGGCACCGCCGACCCATGGCCTTGGCTCGGCTACTTCACCAGGGTGATCGCCGGTGCCTACGCCGTCTTCGCCGATCGCGCGGCCGCGGCCCAGACCCCCGGGACCAAGCAGCAGCGCGTCCGCGAGCACATCCTGCGCCGCGCACCAGTCACGTTCCGCCTCGCCGAAATCAGGACGGCAGTGCCCGGTGTCAGTGACCAGACCATCCGGCTCGTCCTGGAACAGCTAAGGAACGAAGGCAAGGTCCGAGCTGACGGAACCGGCCGCTCCGCGACGTGGACACGGATGGCGAATACCGCACCCTCCGAATAACTGCTCTGCGCCAGCACGGCACGCCGGATCGCGAGGGGTGACCTGGCACCTCACCTAGTCACCGCTCGCGCACCGGTGCGTCGGTCTTCTGGCCGACGCTCATGACCGCGGCGGTAAACGCGGCGGCGGCGTGCTTACCTCCCAGCGGCTCCTGGCGTCGGAGATCACGGCCCGCACGAACTCAACCGATCTCAGGGCGTCGCTGGTCGTGAAGGCGCCCGCACCGGTAGCGCGCCAGGTCCGCGCCGCCTCGATGAGCTCGGCGTAGTCGGGGAAGATGTCGGCGGCATAGCTGCCTGCCGCTGACTTGGACGCGATGTCCCCGGTCGCGAGCGTGAAATGCAGCCTGGGACAACCGAGCAGCGACCAGGCGACGGTCTCGGCATTGGCTTCGGCGTGCGGTTCGCGCCCGCGGAGCGTTTTCTCGCCCTGGTCGGCCAGCCTCTGCCAGTATCCGGCCAGGTTGCCCAGAGTCCAGTAATGCAGCCGAGCGGGTGCGGGGCGGACGCCGAGCTGGCTAGGTGTGCGCCCGCGCAGCGTCACCCCATACCTGCTGAACTCGGCCCAGGTGACCGGCGTCAACTGGCTGCATGGCTGACCGGCCTTGAACTCGCCATGCAGTGTGTGCGGGGCCGGACGCTCATCGTCAGGGGGCGAGGCCAGCTCGTGACCGTCCAGGTAGACCCCGTCAAAGCTGGCCGACGTCACAAGACCGGCGTGCACTTCGCGCAGCATCGTGACGTCATCGTCGACGAGCGCTCGCGATGTGACAGCGACGAAGTCGATGTCGCTACGGCCTGGCTGGAAATCGCCGAGTGCTAATGATCCGACCAGGTACAAGCCGCTGACCAGACCCGGAACCGCGGCGTCGATTGCGGTGAGATAACGCTGGCAGGTGTCAGCCACCTGCTCGTCAATTGCCGCCATGCCCTTCCGGCTCTCGTCGCGGGATGTGCTTGCGAATCTCCGGCGGCGGCGCCGGGGTTCGCGGTCCCCATGCTGCCATGCGGGGGCAACCTCCGGCTCACTGCTCGGCTGTTTGCTTCCTGCGGACTTGTCAGTTGCGACGGGCCGCTGCCACTAAATCATTCGCGTTTTGGCTGATCGGTGCCCGATCATTGGCGGCATGTTCCGGTATGCCGTCCTGATCGCGCCCGCGACCGCGGGCGTGCTGGCGGCTGCCTCGGCGCACGCGCTGGCCGCCGCCCTGGCCGGCGAGCGACGCTGACCCTTCCCCGGTGCTGCCGGGAGGCCCCGCGGGGGAGGGTAGGCGGTGCTGCGGGCCTCGCCGCGTTCTGCGCAGGAATCGAGGAATGGAACATGACCAGCCAGAAGTATGTGCGGACCAAGCCGCATCTGAACATCGGGACCATGGGTCACGTCGATCACGGTAAGACCACGCTCACCGCCGCGATCACCAAGGTGCTCGCCGACCGGGGAACCGCGGCGTATGTGCCGTTCGAGCGAATCGACCGGGCCCGCGAGGAGGCCGCACGGGGTATCACCATCAACATCGCGCATGTCGAGTACGAGACGCAGACCCGGCACTATGCGCATGTGGACATGCCGGGACACGCCGACTACGTGAAGAACATGATCACGGGTGCGGCGCAGGTCGACGGCGCGATCCTGGTGGTGTCCGCGCTGGACGGCGTCATGCCGCAGACTCGCGAGCACGTGCTGCTGGGGCGCCAGGTCGGGATCGGCCACGTGGTTGTCGCCATGACGAAGGCCGACGTTGCCGATTCCGAACTCGCCGACCTGGTGGAACTGGAGGTCAGGGACCTGCTTTCGGACCACGGCTATCCGGGATCCCAGCTGCCGGTAGTGCGGGTGTCCGCGCTCGGCGCGCTGTCCGGTGAGCCGCGGTGGGTCGCCTCCATCGGCGCGCTGCTCGACGCTGTCGACGCCTCCGTGCCGGTACCCGGTCGGTACGTCGACGCGCCGTTCCTGCTGCCGGTGGAGAACGTCATGTCGATCACCGGCCGGGGCACAGTCGTGACCGGTGTTGTCGAGGCGGGCCGGGTCAAGATCGGCGACGCCGTTGAGGTGGTCGGCCTCGGCACGTCGGCGAGTTCGGTGGTCACCGGCGTGGAGACGTTCGGCAAGACGATGGAGCGAGCCGAGGCCGGCGACCAGGCCGCGCTGCTGCTGCGCGGGATCCGCCGTGGTCAGGTCCGGCGTGGCCAGGTCGTGGCCGCCCCGGGCAGCGTGCAGCCGCATCGCAGGTTCGCCGCGACTGTGCTGTTGCTGCCTGCCGCCGAAGGCGGGCGGCGGACGCCGATCGCGACCGGCTACCGGCCGCAGTTCTTCGTCAGGACCGCCAGCGTCTCCGGCATGGTCGACCTCGGTGCGGCAGGAGTCGCCGCGCCGGGGGAGCGGGTGGACGTGGTGGTGGAACTGGGCAAGCCGGTGGCGCTGGATAGCGGCCTCGGCTTCGTCATCCGCGAGGGCGGCAAGACCGTCGGCGCGGGAACGGTTACCGCCGTCCTCGGCTGAGGAGGTCACGTGGTTCTCCCGGCGGCGCTAAACCCGCCGGGAGAACCACCTGCATCGCTTGACCAGGGTCCCCGCCGACCGACCCGGCTGATCAGCGCCGCAGGCTGAGCCCGCCTTATCCGGCCGGTCGCCAGGCGGAGACGACGTCCTGCGGACCCCATCGCAGATCCACTCTGGCTGTGTCGACGCCTGGCGCAACGCCGGACAGGGACGCTATGGCGATTCCGGTCGCCCCAAAGGTGAAGCCAGGGACTTCGGCTGAACCTCGCAGGAGCTCAGCCAGGTCATGGTGGTCGAACGGACTGCCCAGCCATTTGACCGAGCCAGTGAAGTAGATATGAGCGGCCAAGGGTGCCCGGTCGGCGCCGACTAGGTCGATCGCGGGATCGAACTTCCGGTTCCACCACCCTCCGACTGCCTCGGCTTGCGGCCAGGGAGTCTGGCCGGCCGCAGCGGCTAGCTCAAGTGACTGGCGAACTAGCGGCTCGACCGCTTTGCCTCGCCAGGTTGACCATCGGCGCAGCATGATTCGGAATGCCTGATCGGGCCGTCCGCGGCGGGCTTGCTCCTGAGCGGACCGGCCGGCCGCTAGGTAGAGGCGGAGGTTACTGTCTGCGACCTGGTAGAGCGCTGGCTTCCCTGGCCGCGTAGACAGCGGTTGGTCGATCGCCATAACACGCTTCTCCTCGACCAGCCGACGTAGCAGCGGTGTCAGCGACCCGGATGGCAGCACCCCTTGCAGACTCCCCGCAGCGACCGCGATGGTCGCGAACGTGCGATTGCCGCCAGCTACCGCCTCTAGAACGCGACGGGCCTGGTCGGGTGAAGGGAATTCGGCCAGCAGCGCCGACTCCGGCACGCTGAAGACTGGCGCGGCCGGGTCGGCGCACTCCTGTTCCAGGAACGACAGCGGCGGAGTTCCATGCGGCCAACTCCGCAAGATGCCGGGAAGACCACCGGAGACAAGGTATGCATCGATTGCGTCGGTCGCCTTGAGTCCGAGCGCTCGTCCGGCGTCGAATGGATTGAGCGGCCCGAGGACAAGATTGTCAGCCCGCCCGAAGAAGGGACGGTCATAGCCAGTCAGGCGCTCCATCATGTGAATGTCGCTGCCGAGAAGCAGGAGAAGCACCGGTCGGCTAGCGAGCAGTCGGTCCCACGCGACCTGCAAGGCGCCTTCGAACAGATCGTCCTGTTCCGCAAGCCAGGGGAGTTCGTCAATAACGACAACCGAGAGAGTGTCCGGCAGAGCCGCAGCCAAGATCCGGAATGCGTCCAACCAGCTGGCCGCACCGTCCAAGGGAATAAGGTCGTGATCGGCCGGCAGGGTGGAGTCTCTCAATTCAGTGACGAACTCAGCCACCGACTCAACTGGCGATGCGCCTTTGATCGCCGTGAAGAACAGGTAGGGAGCACCAGCCCGGTCGCAGAACTCCTGAACGAGACGTGACTTGCCGATCTGGCGGCGGCCACGGATGGCGACAGCCGTGGCGCGTCCTGAAGCCACAACCTGATCGAGGCGCTTGGCCAGCAGGCTAAGTTCCATGGCTCGGCCGACGAAATCTGACGCCATCCGCTAGATCCAATCTACCTAGACTCCATCGAGGTAGATTCTAGCTACCTGCTGGCTAGTTGGGGAGGTCCGCCGGCCGACGGCGTCGCTGGGGTGTGGTCAGCCTCGGGTGGTCGCCGTGGTGCGGGGCAGGGCAAGGCCGTCGATAAATAGCGACGTGCAATCCTCGGCGAGCCGGGAGAGCGGGTAATCGTGAGTCGGCTTGAACCAGCGCACGGACAACCAGATCGCGTCGCGCATCACCCGGTAGAGGATCTTCGGCTCTAGGTCGGCGCGGAACGCACCCTGTGCGACGCCCGCGCTGATCACCTCGAGCCAGGTCTTCCGCACGTCCTTGGCGGCGTTCTTCAGATAGCTAAATCGATCGGACTGGGACAGATAGTTGACGTCGGACTGGTAGATCTCGGTCGCGTGCGGATGTGCCTCTACCACCTGCAGCGAGGCCACCACCAGGTCGTGCAGCCGGGTGCGGGGATCGACGTCGAGCGCCAGCACCGCCTTGTATTTGGCCCGCAGGTCTTTCAGGTAGGGAGCGAGAATCTCATCGACCATCGCTTCCTTGGACTCGAAATGATGGTAGAGGCTGCCGGACAGAATGCCGACCTCGTCGGCGATCTCGCGCACCGTGGTGGCCGCCACGCCCTTGCGGGCGAACAGTCCCGCCGCGACGGCCAGGATCTGCTCGTGCCGGTCCACAGGTTCTCGGCTCATGTCCCCATGCCGGTCGGATTCGCTGTTACCAGGTGACGCCCAAGCCGCACTCGGAGCGTACTCCTGCGCTGGCAGGTGGCGTTCGCGTTGAGCGTGAGTATAGTGATGTCAGATCGGCCAAACAAGCGCTTGCTACGAGACGGCGCAGGCGGGAAAGCTGGCGTGGCGGCGGGTAGGTGGGGGCGGCGGGTAGGTGGCAGCCGACGGAGGCAGGCGACGGGTAGGTGGGGGCGGCGGGTAGGTGGCAGCCGGCGCAGGCAGGCGACGGGCAGCCGGCGCAGGCAGGCGGCGGGCGGGAAGGGCGGCTATGAGGCAGCGGCTGATGACGGCGGATGAGGTCGTCGCGGAGCTACACTCCGGCATGACCATCGGCATCGGCGGCTGGGGTTCGCGGCGCAAGCCGATGTCGCTCGTCCGGGCGATCGTGCGGTCCGACCTCGCCGATCTGACGATCGTCAGCTACGGCGGTCCCGATGTGGGACTGCTGCTTGCGGCGGACAAGGTGAGCCGTCTGGTGTACGGCTTCGTCTCGCTTGACTCGATTGCCCTTGAGCCGCACTTCCGCGCGGCCAGGCAGTCCGGTGCGCTCGAGGTGGCCGAGTACGACGAGGGCATGCTGCAATGGGGCCTGTACGCGGCCGCGTGTCGGCTGCCGTTCCTACCCACCCGGGCTGGGCTTGGCTCGGACGTCCTGCGGGTCAACCCCCAGCTGCGGACCGTGGCCTCGCCATACGACGACGAAGAACTCGTCGCGGTGCCAGCCCTGCACCTAGATGCCGCGCTGGTTCATCTCAACCGAGCCGACCCGTACGGCAACGCGCAGTTTCTGGGACCTGATCTGTACTTCGATGATCTGTTCTGCATGGCCGCTCGGCGGGCCTATGTCTCATGCGAGAAGGTGGTCGTGACGGCGGAGCTGACCGCCGCGGCTCCGGTGCAGACGCTGCGGATCCAGCGCTGGATGGTCGCCGGAGTGGTCGAGGCTCCGCACGGGGCGCATTTCACCTCGTGCGATCCGGACTATGGCCGGGATGAGGAGTTCCAGCGCGAGTATGTCAGGGCGGCCGGGGACCCGGCGGCCTGGGCCGAGTTCCGGGCCAGGTACCTGGATAGCGGCGAAGCCGAATACCAGGCCGCGGTGTCGTCGCGACCGGCCACCGGACCTGGTGCCGGATGACCGGCGAGGCGACCAGGGCTGAGATCTGCGCCGTAGCCTGCGCGGAGGCCTGGCGTAACGACGGGGAGATCCTGGCCAGCCCGATCGGCTCGATCCCGACCATTGGCGCCCGGCTGGCCCGCGCGACGTTCGAGCCTGACCTGCTGCTCACCGATGGCGAGGCGATGCTGGGGCAGGGCACCTGGGCGCTCGGCGCCCGGCCGGAGGTAATCGAAGGCTGGCTGCCCTACCGGACGATCTTCGACCTGATTGCCGCAGGCCGTCGGCACGTGATGATGAGCCCTAGCCAGATCGACCGCTACGGCAATGCGAATATCTCGGCGATCGGCGATTTTCGGCGGCCGACGGTGGCGCTGCTCGGGGTTCGGGGTGCACCGGGCAACACCGTGAACCACCCGACCAGCTACTGGGTACCGCGGCACAGCGCACGCACGTTCGTGCCAAGCGTCGATATGGTCAGCGGGGTCGGATACGACCGGGCAGCGCGGGCCGGGTCCACCGCAGCCAGGTATCACCACCTGCGGCGGGTGGTCAGCAACCTCGGCGTTTTCGACTTCGAGACCGCCGACCACCGGATGCGCCTGGTCTCCGTGCACCCCGGGGTGACCGTGGCTGACATCGCCGCAGCGACCGGCTTCGACCTGGTGACCCCCGAAGAGGTAGCGCAGACCCGCCAGCCGACGGCGGAGGAGCTTGAGCTCATCCGCACGGTCATCGACCCTGAGGGTGCCCGCAGCGCCGAGGTCGGCGGATGACGGCCCTGCACACGCCGATCTGCGACCTGTTCGGGGTGCGCTATCCGATCGTGCAGACCGGCATGGGCTATGTGTCCGGTCCGCGGCTGACCGCGGCCACTGCCAACGCCGGCGGCCTGGGCATCCTGGCCAGCGCGACGATGAGCTACCCGGAGCTGGCTGCGGCGATCGAAGAGACGCGCGCGCTCACCACAGCGCCGTTCGGGGTGAATCTGCGGGCGGACGCGCCGGACGCCGCGCGCCGGGTCGAGCTGCTGATCAGCGAGCAGGTGCGAGTGGCCTCGTTCGCGCTGGCCCCCAAGCCGGAGCTGATCGGTCGCCTGAAGGAGGCCGGGCTGGTGGTCGTGCCATCCATCGGGGCCCGCAGGCACGCCGAGAAGGTCGCTGCCTGGGGGGCGGACGCCGTGGTTGTGCAAGGCAGTGAGGGCGGTGGGCACACCGGGCAGGTCGCCACCACGGTGCTGCTTCCCCAGGTTGTCGATGCGGTGGATATCCCGGTCATCGCCGCCGGCGGCTTCTTCGACGGGCGCGGCCTGGTCGCCGCCCTTGCCTACGGCGCGGCCGGCATCGCAATGGGCACCAGGTTCCTGCTCACCAGCGACAGCGCTGTCCCCGACCCGGTCAAGCAGCTTTACCTGGCGGCCACGGTCGCAGATACCGTGCTGACCGACGCGCTGGATGGGATACCGCAGCGGCTGCTGCGCACACCGTTCGTGGACCGGATCGCCGCCGACGGCCGGGCTGTCCGGCTGCTCCGGTCGGCACGCAGCGCGGCCACATTCCGTCGGCTCTCCGGCAGTTCCTGGCGCGAGTTGTTGAGCCAAGGGCTTGAAATGCACCGCTCGCACGATCTGGCGCTCGGGCAGGTGCTGCTCGCCGCGAACACCCCGGCCCTGCTGAAGGCGGCCATGGTAGACGGCAGGCCGGACCTGGGAGTGATGGCGACCGGCCAGGTCACCGGCCTGATCGAGGACCTGCCAAGCTGCGCGGAGCTGATCGACCGTATCGTCGGCGAAGCCCGCGCGGTCCTGGTCAGGCTGGCGGAAATCGGCGCAGGGACGAACGCGTCAGGAGGGGAGGTCCTCGGTGCCTGAGCCAGCCAGCCACCAGCTGCTAGCGGGCCGGACCGTGCTGGTCACCGCGGCAGCCGGCACCGGCATCGGGTTCGCCACCGCCCAGCGCTGCGCGCAAGAGGGTGCCAGGGTCGCGATCAGTGACCGGCACGAGCGCCGGCTCGCGCAGGCCGCCGAGCGGCTGGCTCAGCTGATGGGCGAGCCCCCGGTGGCGGTTCGTTGTGACGTGACGGACGAGGAGCAGGTGCAGCGGTTGTTCGCCACCGTGATCGACCAGTACGGGCAGCTCGATGTGCTAGTGAACAACGCCGGGCTCGGCGGCACTGCCACCGTCGCCGAGATGACCGACGAACAATGGCACAGCGTGCTTGACGTCACCCTCACCGGCACCTTCCGGTGTACCAGGGCCGCGCTGCGGCACATGATGCCGCGGGGCTCGGGTGCGATCGTCAACAACGCGTCGGTGGTCGGCTGGCGGGCTCAGCAAGGCCAGGCGCATTACGCTGCCGCCAAGGCCGGGGTGATGGCACTGACCCGGTGCTCAGCACTGGAAGCCGCTGCGCACGGAGTTCGGGTCAACGCGGTCGCGCCAAGCCTGGCCATGCACCCCCATCTGGCCAGGGTAACCACCGATGAGCTGCTCGCCGAGCTGACCACACGGGAAGCGTTCGGCCGCGCCGCTGAGCCCTGGGAGGTGGCCAATGTGATCATCTTCCTGGCCAGCGACTACGCCTCCTACCTGGTTGGCGAGGTTATCTCGGTGTCGAGCCAGCATCCGTGACCAAGACTGGCGCGCGGAAGATGCCGCAAAGCGGGCGGACCGGAACGAAAGAGGAGACGCCATGATCAGCTCGTCGGTCGGCCCGGACGGGGTGGCCGAGGTGGTGATGAACCGACCGCCGGTCAACGCGCTGCCGGCTGCAGGCTGGTTCGCACTGGCCGAGGCGCTGCGCGAGCTCGGGAAGGACACCGCGACCCGGGTGGTGATCCTCCGGGCGGAGGGCCGGGGATTCAACGCAGGCGTGGACATCAAGGAGCTCCAGGCCAGCGCAGACTTCACCGCGCTGGTGGAGGTGAATCGCAGCTGCGCGGCGGCGTTCGCCGCTGTCTACGAGTGCCCGGCTCCGGTGATCGCCGCGGTGCATGGCTTCTGCCTCGGTGGCGGAATCGGCCTGGTCGGAAACGCCGACATCATCGTGGCCAGTGACGATGCCACCTTCGGGCTGCCGGAGGTAGACCGGGGCGCGCTCGGCGCGGCTACCCACTTGTCCCGGCTGGTACCGCAGCACCGGATGCGCGCCATGATGTACACCTGCGCCACGGCCACCGCCGCCGAACTGCACGCGTACGGGTCGGTGCTGCGGGTGGTGCCGCGGCAGGAACTGCCCGAGACCGCCCGGCAGATTGCCGGTCAGATCGCGGCGAAGGACCCGGCGGTGATCCGGGCAGCGAAGGAATCGCTCAACGGGATCGATCCAGTCGATGTGAAAAGAAGCTACCGCTACGAGCAGGGCTATACGTTCGAGCTGAACCTCTCCGGTGTGGCCGGCCAGGTCCGCGAGGAGTTCGGGAAATGACCGCGACCGGGGTCGACCTGCGCGACTCGCCGTCGCAGGCGCAGTTCCGGGCACTGGCCAGGGACTGGCTGCGGGCCAATGTGCCACCGGTGCCGCTGTCCTCCGGCGACACCAGGGCGGGCTTCGCCCAGCACGTGGCGTGGGAGCGGCGGCTCTTCGACGCCCGGTGGGCCGCGGTCTCCTGGCCGACGCGATTCGGCGGCCGTGACGCCTCCCTGTGGGAGTGGCTGATCTTCGAGGAGGAGTACTACGCCGCGGCTGCGCCGCAGCGGGTGACCCAGAACGGCATCTTCCTGCTGGCGCCCGCATTGTTCGAGTTCGGCACCGACGACCAGCGGGAGCGCGTCCTGCCCAGGATGGCGGCCGCGCATGATCTGTGGTGCCAGGGTTGGTCCGAACCTGGGGCCGGCAGTGATCTCGCCGCCATCAGCAGCCGAGCCCGCCGGGTGCCTGGCGGCTGGCGACTGAGCGGGCAGAAGACATGGACCACGCGCGGTGCGTTCTGCACGCACTTGTTTGGGTTGTTCCGAACTGACCCCGACGCCGAGCGGCACCGGGGCCTGACCTACTTCCTCATCCCGCTGGACCGCCAGGGGATCACCGTGCGCGGCTTCGGGCGGCTCGACGGCGACGAGGGCTTCGCCGAGGTGTTCTTCGACGACGCGTTCGTCCCCGACGAGACGGAACTGGGCAGCTGCGTGCTCGGCGCCGTGGGCCAGGGCTGGCAGGTGGCGATGGCGACCACCGGCTCGGAACGAGGACTGACGCTGCGCTCGCCCGGCCGCTACCTGGCCGCGGCACAGCGCCTGATCGAGCTCGCGCGCGAACGCGACCCGGGACCCAGGCTGCGCGAGCGGGTGGTGCGCGGCTGGCTCGGCGCCAGGGCGTACCAGCTGTTCACCATGGCCCAGGTCAGCGACATTGTCGAGGGTCGGCCTCCTGGCGCGAGGTCGAGCCTGAACAAGCTGCACTGGTCGCAGCTCGACATCGAGCTGCACGAAACCGCGATGGAACTGCTCGGCCCGCAGGCGGAGCAGGACTCGCAGTGGAGCCGCGGGTACCTGTTCGCGCTGTCCGGGCCGATCTACGCGGGCACCAACGAGATCCAGCGCAACATCGTGGCCGAGCGGCTGCTCGGCCTGCCCAGGGCCTGAGCACGCTGGCGCTGGCCAAGCAGGAGGAAGGCATCGTGCACTTCGCGCTCACCGGTGACCAGCTCGCGATGCGGGACGCGGTTCGGGACCTGCTTGCGGCCCGGTGCCCGTCGGCCGTGGTTCGGGCGGCGTGGCCGGGTGGCGACAGGTCAGCTGCGGACGCGGTATGGACAGAGCTCGCCGGGCTTGGGCTGTTCGGTGCGGCGGTGCCGCGGCGCGACGGCGGGCTCGGGCTGGATGTAACCGACCTGGTGCCGTTGCTTGAGGAGGTTGGCTACGCGGCGGTGCCGCTGCCGGTGGCCGAGACGGCGGCGGTGGCTGCTCCGCTGCTGGCGCAGGCAGCCGATCCGCACGGGCAGCTTCGTGGCATTGTGGCCGGCACTAGCCAGGTGGCGGTGCAGACCGCAGCCGACCTGGTGCCCTACGGACACCGGGCTGACCTGGTGCTGTCGCTGCGCGACGGAGCGGCCAGGCTGGTGGCACCGGCCGCGCGGGACGCAGTGGCCACGGTGGACGGCTCGCGGTCGGCGTCCCTGGTGGTGCTGCCCGACGGCGGGCTTGTTACCGACGATCCGCGGCTGGTCCGGCTGGCGCTTGCCCGCGCCGATCTGGCTAACGCCGCGCAGCTGATCGGACTTGGCCGCCGGATGCTCGACCTGACCGTCGGATATGTCCGGGAGCGCCGGCAGTTCGGGGTGCCGGTGGGCAGCTTCCAGGCGGTCAAGCATCCGCTTGCCGATACGCTGCTGCGGCTGGAATTCGCCGCTCCCGCTGTGCTGGCCGCCGGTTCGGCGCTGGCCAGCGGCGACGCGACCGCCGAGCGCGACGTATCGGCAGCGGTCCTGCTGTCCATCGAGGCAGCCCGGCTGGCCGCGCGCACGGCCATTCAGTGCCATGGCGCGATCGGCTATACCGTCGAATATGACCTGCATCTGTACGCCAAGCGCAGCTGGGCGCTGGCCGCGTGCTGCGACACCGACGCGCACCTGGCCCGGCTGGCCGACAGCCTGGAGCTGAAAGGGGGCGGCCATGGCCGATGAGCCAGTCGTCTTGTATCGCACGCACGGAGCGGCCGCCGTGGTCACCATGAACCGGCCCAGGTACCGCAACGCGCAGAATTCGGCCATGACCTACGCCCTGGATGAGGCCTTCTACCGGGCGGTCGAAGACGACGATGTGAAGGTCATCGTGCTGGCTGGCGGCGGCGATCACTTCTCCGCCGGGCACGACATCGGTACTCCTGGCCGGGATATCGACTCATCCTTCCCGCGCAAGGCCGGCCTGTGGTGGGACCACGTCGGCAAGCCAGGCGCGGAGAGCCGGTTCGCCCGTGAGTCCGAGGTGTACCTGGGCATGTGCCGGCGCTGGCGCGACATACCCAAGCCGACCATCGCGATGATCCAGGGCGCGTGCATTGCCGGCGGACTGATGCTGGCCTGGTGCTGCGACCTAGCGGTCGCCGCGGACGACGCGTTCTTCGCCGATCCGGTGGTCCGGATGGGCATTCCCGGCGTCGAGTACTTCGCCCACCCGTGGGTGATGGGACCCCGCTTCGCCAAGGAGTTCCTGTTCCTTGGCGAGCGGGTCGGTGCCGCCAGGGCGCTGGAGCTCGGCATGGTCAACCGGGTGGTGCCGCGGGCTGAGCTTGAAGAGGTCACCCTTGATCTGGCCGGCCGGATCGCGACCATGCCGCGACTGGGCCTAGCCCTGGCGAAGAAGGCGGTGAACCAGGCCGAGGACCTGATGGGCCTGCACACGGGGATGGACTCGGTGTTCGGACTGCACCACCTGGCGCACGCGCACAACGCCGAGGTCGGTACTGACGCCCTGGCCGGGCACGATGCCCGCTCGATGCGGGATGCCGCCAGGCCGGAGGCCGGCTCCTGAGGGAGAGCTTCAGCGCGGTCGGGGGCGGGCCGCTTCGGAGTAGGCGGGGCGCTGCCCGCCGCCATCGACCACCAGATTGGCGCCGGTGATGTAACCGGCCAGCGGTGATGCGAGCAGGAGGCACGCATCGGCGATATCGGCAGGCCTGGCCATCCTGCCCAGCGGGACCGTCGCCGCAACGGCGGCCAGGGCCTGCCGATCGCCGTAATGAGCGGCGGTCTCGTCGGTGTGCACGAGCCCGGCGGTGACACAGTTAACCCGCACGGCGGGCGCCCACTCGATCGCCAGAGCCTGGGTCAGCACGATCAGGCCCGCCTTGGCGGCGGCATAAGCGGCCGTACCAGGCGCCGGGCGAAGCGCCGAGACGCTGCCGATGTTGAGGATCAGCCCGCCCTCTCCCTGTTCCCGCATGACCGCGTTGGCGGCCTGCGCGACGAAGAAAGGCGCGAGCAGGTTCAGCCGGACGACGGAGGTCACCAGATTCGCAGATGCGGTCGCGGCAGGTACCGTCGGCGACCCGCCTGCATTGTTCACCGCTATGTCCAGTCGCCCGAACCGGCGGATGGCCTCGGCCACCACCTCAGCGGCCTGGGCGGGGTCGCGGACATCGGCGGCGGTGAACTCAACGCCGGCCGGCAGCGACTCCGGCTCGGCTCGCCCGCAGGCAAGCACCCGCACACCGGCACCGGATAGCCGCTCCGCGATGGCGCGGCCGATGCCACGGGTGCCGCCGGTGACGACCGCTGTCCGCCCGGCCAGTTCGGGGAGCGCGAGATCCATGGTCCAACGCTAGCGGGAGGAGCATGCCCGCCGCTCGGCGCGAGCGGCGGCCGGACGAAGCACCCGAGTGCGGTGACGCTGACCCTGGCTGGCCGAGGTCGCGGCCCGGTCGCCCATCACTATCGTGGCCTGGTGACCGTTTACGCGATAGCGCAGATCACCATTCACGACCGGGCCAGCTACGACAGATACATGAACGCGTTCATGCCGGTTCTCACCAGGTACGGCGGGCGGCTGCTGGCGGCCGACGAACAGCCCAAGGTGATCGAGGGTCAGTGGAGCGGCGACAAGGTCATCCTGATGGCGTTCCCCGACCGGGATACCTTCACGGCGTGGGCCGCCTCGGCGGAGTACCAGGAGATCTCGAAGGATCGCGTCGCCGCGACCGACGGCGTCGTGCTGCTCGTGCGCGGCCTGGCCTAGCCTGCGCTGAACGGCGCGGCAGCCGTGATTGCATCACCGTCTTGACAACCATCCAGGCCTGGCTCGACCAGCTGCAGGCGCACTGGGATGAGCAGCTCCGGTCGTTCAAGCGCCACGTCGAAGGGAGCCCTCGATGACGTCCACAGCCGTCTCGGTCTCGGTCGGGGTGGATCCGGCCACCGCCTTCACGGCCTTCACCCAGGAGCTGGATCTGTGGTGGGTGCGCGGGCCGATCAACTACTTCGACTCCGCCCGGGCCGTCGGCATGCGGTGCGAGCCCGGCGTTGGCGGCAGGCTGCTCGAGGTGTACGACGAGGGGACGGGCGAGGGACGGGAGCTTGGCCGGTTCACGGTGTGGGAGCCTGGCCTGGCGTGGAAGAGCTCGGTCGACGATGTCGAGATCGAGGTGCGGTTCGTGCCGACCGCCCGATCCGCTGCCATCCGGACCTGATCCGCTGGCCGAGGGCGGCTACGGTCACCCCTGGATCGAGTTCCGGGTGGGGAACTGCTCGCTGATGGTGTTCAAGCTCGAGGGCGACGTTCCTGAGCAGGCGCCGCCGACGCACGATATCTGGGTGTTCGTGGACGATCTTGACGCCCACCACGCCAGGGCGCAGGCGGGAGGGGCGACGATTGTCCGCGGCATCCGCCAGACCGGGTTCCGCGCGTATACGGCCGAGGATCTCGAAGGGCACCGGTGGACCTTTGCGCAGGCCCGGCCGACGCAGCTATGAACGCGCTTGCCTGGCAAGCCGAACGCCGCACACCTCAGCCGGGTAGCTGCTCGCCGTTGCGGAAGACGAGCAGATAGCGCCAGAAGAGCAGCCTGCGGATAGTACACCCGGGCAGCAGAACCCCGGCTTGCCCGCGGATCCTTTTCAGCGACAGGTCCAGCGACATGACCGGAGCCCGGACCGGCAGGCGGTCGGCCAGGGAGTCGGCCGGGCGGAGCGAGTCTGCCGCAGCCGTCAGCATCGCGTCGACCTCGATCCCGATCTCCGCGAGCCGGCGGGCGAATCTGCCGGTTCCGCAGCCGACATCCAGGGCACGGGCGCAATCCCGCGGTACCTGGCGTAGAACCAGCCGGTGGTAGTGGTCGTTGTGATCAAACGGCACGGTCCGCCCTCCGGAACCCGACCAAGTCGGCGGCAGCTTACCCGCGCCGTCATTGGTCAGCTGACCGAATCGGCAGCGCGCCGCGCGATGGCCCAGTCGGGGGAAGGAGGCCTGGGCCATCGCGCGGCTGCTCGGGATGGGGTCAGCAGCGTGGGACGCCAGGCGCTGGATCGTTGCCGGTGTTAAGGAGTCGGCCGGTCACATAGCCCACCGCCGGAGACACCGCGTGATACCAGATGGGGTCCGAGAAGATCAGGCCGCCGGTCACGTAGCAATCAATGATCACCTTGCTGCCGATGCTGGTGAGATATCCGGCGATCGGCGCCGACGTCGTCGGACCGGTGCGGATTCTGAGGTTTGCCTCAAGTGCGTTGAAGATCTCGCTGAAGGCCGGTGAAAGACAGTGCGGAATGTGCGCTGCCGGGGCGAAATGCGCGGCGATGTCAAATGCGGCTACGTATCCCGTCACCGGCGCGGAAATCTGGTACCAGATCGGGTCTGCGTTGTAGTCAATCCCGGTCGTCCAGCAGTCCACGCTGACCGTCGTGCCGCCGCTGCCAAGCTGGCCGGTCGTCGCGGCGCGCGTCGTGGCCGACGCGAACACCTTCACGCCGCTCAGGAGTGTCTGCAGGCTGTGGCCGCTGGCCGAGCCCTGACCGGTCGCCGGTGCCGCCACCGAAGCCGAGCCGGCCGTCAGCAGCATGGTCGTCGCGACCGCCGCCGGAAGGGCAGCCCGCCTGGCTAGCAGCCGCCGCGCCCGAAGCGCCGAAATCATTTCTTCTGCCCCCTTGTGATGAAGACCACTTTCGCGCCGACGCGACAATTGATCTCAGCCGTTCCAGTGAATGAATCGTATATGCCACGGCCGAGCGTTACTCGACCGCCCGGTCTGCCGGACGATCGGCCGGGCGGAGAGCCCGGCGACAATCTGGCGACAATAATGCCGTCATGCGGACAAGGCCGTTACGCGACGGCGTTCTAGCTGCGTCGGCGTGCTAGCTGCCGCGGCGGGCTAGCAGCGCCGCGATCTAGCCTTTTACCCGGCGGCCCGCGGTCCACACGCCGGTAATGTGCTCGGGACGGGCGAGGCAGGAAATATCCGCGAGCGGATCGGCGCCGACGGTGATCACGTCCGCGTCGAACCCGGCTTCCAGCCTGCCGCTGCGCGGGGCCTGCGGGCCGAGAGTCAGCGGAGCGGTCGCGGTCGCCGCCTCGATCGCCTGCAACTCAGTCATGCCGAGCCGGACCAGGTGGACTAGCTCCGAACCGTTGCTGCCCCAGGCGTTGATCCGGTCCGGGCCGGTGATCGCGATGTCGGTGCCCATGGCGATGGTGACCCCTCGCTCGATGGCACGGGTGGTCGCGCTCGCATGCACGTCGGCGAGGGCGGCAAGCTTGGCAGCCGCGTAGTCAGGAACCGCGCTGAGGTCCGCCAGGATGTCCTCGACGATGCTGCGCGTGGGCACCAGGATCGCACCGGTCTCGATCATCGCGTCGCAGGCTTCGTCGTCGAGGTAGGTGCCATGTTCGATGGTGCGGACACCAGCGTCGAGCGCGGCCATGATGCCCGGCTTGCCGTGACAGTGTGCGGCCACGACCCGGTCGGCCAGCGCTGCCACTTCCACGATCGCCCGCAGTTCGGAACTGGTGAACTGCTGGTGGATCGGGTGGTCGATCTCCGACATGACCCCGCCGGAAGCGCACACCTTGATCACCTTCGCGTTGAGTCGCAGCTGCTCGCGGACCGCGCGGGTGCACTCGGCCGTGCCGTCAGCGATCCGGAGCTCGCCACAGTGCCTGCTGAAGTCCTCCATCCACTCCAGCGGAAAGGAGTGCAGGTCGGCATGGCCGCCGGTGGTGCTCAGGATGGCGCCGGCCGGGTAGATGGCCGGACCGTCCAGCACGCCCTCGGTGACCGCCCTGGCCAGGTAGATGCCGAGACCGCCGACTTCGCGGACTGAAGTGATGCCAGCGTCGAGCGCGCTGGCCAGGTCCCGCGCGCACCTGGCCGCCCGGAGCGGAACCGGCTCGAGCGGAAGCCGGCCGAGGTCCATGGTGCGCACGCCAAGAAAATGGCCGTGGCAGTCCCACATCCCGGGCATGACCGTCTCGGTCCGGTGCACGGCGGCACCAGGCGTCGGCGGTGCCTGGCCGGCCGGGCCGGCATAGCTGATGACGGTTCCGTCCAGGACGACGACGCCGTCCCGCACGGGTTCGCCGCTGCCCGGAATCAGCAGTTCGGCCTCGATCCGCTCCATGAGCTCCTCCGTCACTGGTCAGCCGTGACCCGGTGGGCCGGCCGTGTCATCATCGCTGGTCCCGTTACCCGGCCGCAACGGCCGGCCATCGGCCAGAATGGCTATCCTGAACCACTTTTTGGTCCCGCATCTGTATGTGTATCTCCGGATGCGCTCAGTAATGCGCTATACAAGAAGCGGTGCAAGGGAGCGAGATGCCGCTAATAGACGCAGCGACGCCCGCACCCGGCCAGGGGCCGGTGCAGGACGCGCTCAGTCGCATCCGCCGCACTTATACTGCCGCCCCGCCGCTGATCAAGATCCTCATAGTGCTCGCTGGCTGCGTGCTCTGCCTGCCGATCCTCACCCTCGTGCTGTTCGGGGCGCTCGTGTTCGCGCCGTATGCGGTCTGGACCGGACGCCGCGAGGTGTGGGCGACAGCATCAGTGGCGCTCTGGGGAGTGGCACTGGTCGCGGCTCAGGCGCATGGCGCCACCGCTCCCCGTTACCTGCTGCTGGCGCTGCCCATCGTGGTCGCGGCCGCCGCGCATGCGGGAACGCTCGGCCGCTGGCGGGTGCCGTGCCGCACGGTGGCCTGGACCCTGGTGCTCGCGTTGCTGCCGGGAGTCGTCGTGTTCCGCCTGCTTGAGCGAGGTCAGTCGCTGATCGGCCCGGCGCTGGCCTGGCTGATCGCCTGCGTGGTCCTCGGCTGGCGGCTGGCGAAGGCCTGGCAGGACAGCCGGCAGGCTGGCCGGATGCAGCAGGCCCGCGGCGGCGCGCTGGCCGGGCCGAACAGGTGGGTACCTGGGCAGCCAAGGCGAGGTGATCCTGGCAGCGGCCCCGGCCAAGCCAGGCCGACCAGACCGCCGTCGGGAAACCGGCAAGCGGCCAGCCAGAGCGGCGGCGGCCGGGTGACCACGGGTGGCCGTACCGGCCCGGTGGCCACCGGCCCGGTGCCCGCCGAGCGCGGCGATCACCGGCCAGCGGAGCAACCGGTGATCACCGTCGATGAGGCGATGGCTGAGCTGGACTCGATGATCGGGCTGGTCGCTGTGAAGGATCAGGTCAGGTCGATCGCCGCATCGATCGAGGCGGCGCGCAGGCGCGCGCTGGTCGGCATCGGTGCCGAGAAGCCGATGCAGCACTTCGTCTTCCTCGGCCCGCCAGGCACGGGCAAGACCGCGGTAGCCCGGATTCTTGCCAAGATCTTCTATGCGTTCGGCCTGCTGGAAGCGCCGACGGTGGTCGAAGCCCAGCGATCTGACCTAGTGGGGGAGTACCTGGGTGCGACCGCCATCAAGACCAATGAGCTGATCGACTCGGCGCTTGGCGGCGTCCTGTTCATCGACGAGGCATACAGCCTGGTCAACGAGGGCGACGGGCAGAACGACCGGTTCGGCAACGAGGCTGTCCAGGCACTGCTGAAGCGGGCCGAGGATGACCGCGATCGGCTGGTCATCGTGCTGGCTGGATACGAGCGGCAGATGGAGACGTTCCTGGCCAGCAATCCCGGGCTGACTTCACGGTTCGCGATCAGGATCAAGTTCCCCGGGTACTCGCCCACCGAGCTGCTGCAGCTGACCGACCTGTCGGTTGCCAGGCGCGGCGAGATCATCGACACGCAGGCCCGGTCGGTGCTCTGGCGGATGTTCGAGGATGTCGGCCGCCGTCGGCTTGGCGATGAGCTGGGCAACGGGCGGTTCGTCCGGAGCCTGCTTGAACGGGCGGGCCAGGTCAGGGATGTCCGGGTGATGGCAGGCCCCGTCGACCCGGGCCCTGCGGATCTGATCACCCTGCGCGGCAGCGACATCGAGCAGGCTTACGGCGAGCTAACCTCGCGGTACCGAGGGTATGACGAGACTCCGACCTTGGAGAGCGCGCTGGCCGAGCTTGACGCGCTGGTCGGGCTCGAGCCGGTCAAGCGCCAGGTGCACGAGATCGCCGCGCAGCTCCGGGTGGCCAGGCTCCGTGACGCGCACGGGCTGGCGTCCCAGCCGCCGGTCCGGCATTTCGTCTTCACCGGGCCGCCTGGCACCGGCAAGACGACCGTTGCCAGAATCCTGGCGAGGATCTTCGCTGCGCTTGGCCTGCTGGTCAGGCCGGGCGTGGTGGAGGCGCACCGGGCCGACCTGGTCGGTGACCACCTCGGGTCGACGGCGATCAAGACCAACAAACTGGTGGACTCCGCACTAGGCGGCGTGCTCTTCATCGACGAGGCCTATTCGCTCTATAACGATGGCTACTCCGGTGGTGATGCTTTCGGAGCCGAGGCGGTGGCGACGCTGCTGAAGCGAGCCGAGGACGACCGGGACCGGCTGGTGATCGTGCTGGCCGGCTACACCGACGACATGACCAGGTTCCTGCGCACCAATCCCGGCCTCGCGTCACGGTTCAGCGTCCGGATCGCCTTTCCCAGCTACGGCCCTGACGAGCTGGTCAGGATCGCGACGATCTTCGCCGAGCAGGCCGGGGACAACTTCGCCCCGGACGCGCTCCCGGTGCTGAACCAGATTCTCAGCCAGGCCTGCGAGCAGCGGCGGATCGACGAGCTGGGTAACGGCAGGTTCGCCAGGTCACTGTTCGAGCGGTCTTGCGCTGCCCGTGACCTGCGGGTGGCGCAGCTGGGCGAGCATGCGAGCGCGGCCGAGCTGACCACCGTCTCGGCGGCCGACCTGGTCGCCGCCTACCAGGGAATCGGCGGCTGAGCACCCAGGAAGGTCAGCCCCCGATCCTGAACCTGACCCGCTGGCCAGGCCGCAGCTGGGCGGCCAGTCCGATGTCGGCACTGGCTACCACCGCGACCACCGGGTAACCCCCGGTGGTCGGATGGTCGGCAAGAAGCAGGATCGGCAATCCGTCGTGCGGCACCTGCAGGGCACCGGTGACCATGCCCTCGCTGGCGAGTTCGGCGCTGCCGACTCTGGGCAGCGCGGGCCCGGCCAGCCGAAGTCCGGTGCGGTTGCTTGCCGTCGTGACCGAGTACGACGCTTCGGACAGGATGGTCAGGGCCTGCGCACCGAACCAGTCGAGCCGCGGGCCTGGGACTAGCCGCAGGCATGCCGTTTCGCCGCTTTCCGGAATCAGGGTGCGGGCCGTAACCGTGCCGACCCGACCGCCAGCGGCTGAGCCGATCGCAAGCACGTCACCGGACCGCAGCGGGCCGCCGCCAAGGCCGGAGAGCAGATCGCAGGATCTGCTGGCCAGCACCTCAGGCACGTCAATGCCGCCGGCCACCGCCAGATAGCTGCGCAGGCCAGCGGCCGGCGGCCCAATGCTGATCAGCCAGCCGTCGGCAACGTCGGCCGCGGTGCCGAACGCGACCGGCTCGCCAGGCAGGCCAGGGCCGGCCGCCACGGTGACCGGGGCAGGCGCGCCGGTGACGGCCACCCGAGCGCGGCCAACGCAGCGGAAGACAGCCCGGCCGAGGGTCAGCTCCAGGGCGGCCGCTCCGTCCGGATTGCCTACCAGGCGGTTGGCCAGCCGCAGGTTCGCGACGTCCGCGGCACCCGATGGCGGCACACCCACGCTGCCCAGGCCACGCCTGCCCAGATCCTGCACCGTGGCCAATGGCCCCGGCCTGATCACCTCCAGCTGGCCGACCACGGCTGGCGGTCGGACGATGCCCGGGTTACCCGGCTTATCTGGCAGGTGGTGAGCTGGACGATCGGCCTGCTCATGATGCTCGGCGAGCTGGTCGGCCGGCACGGCACGGAACCGGACCGCCATGCCCGGGGACAGCAGCGCAGGTGGCTCGCGGCTGGCATCCCACAGCCGCGCCGAGGTCCGTCCGAGCAGCCGCCAGCCACCGGGGGAGGCGGCCGGATAGACGGCGGTCAGGCCTCCGGCGATGGCCACCGCACCGGCCGGAACCGCAAGCCGGGGAGTGGCCAGCCGCGGCACTTCGCGCAGCTTCGGGTCGAGCCCGGTCAGGTAGCCGAACCCAGGAGAGAAGCCGAGCCAGCCGACCGTGTACGCACCGGCCTGGTGCCTGGCGATAACCTCGGCCACGTCCATTCCGGCCAGGCCCGCTACGTCGGCGAGGTCCGGGCCGTCGTAAACCACCGGGATCTCGGTGACCTGGGCGTGGCCGGCTTCCCCCGAGGGCAGCGGCAGTGCTCCGATCGCCAGGGCCAGCCGCCCGAGGTCCCAGCTGCCCGGCTCGGTGATCACCAGCACGGTCCGCGCACCGGGAACAACATCGACGATGCCGGGCAGCCGGGCAGCCGCAACCGCGGCAGCAAGCAGCGCAGGGGCGTCCGCGTCGATCAGCAGCGCGGCGTCACCGGCAGGCCGGGACCGCATCACGCGAACGGAGCCAGCCGCACGCCCGCCTGATCCAGGCCCCGCCGGACGGCCAGGGCCAGGGTTACCGCCCCCGCGGTATCGCCGTGAATGCAGATCGAGCGCGCCGCGATCCGGACCTGCCGCCCGCTCACCGACTGCACCTCGCCCCTGGTCGCGATCGCGACGGCGCGGGCGGCGACCTCGGCGGGATCGGTCCGCACCGCTCCTGGCTGGCTCCGCGGCACCAGCGTCCCGTCGTCGTTGTAGCCGCGATCAGCGAAAGCCTCGCCGATGACGGTCAGCCCGTGCGCCTGCGCCGTCCGAGCGGCTTGGCAGCCGGGCAAGGTCAGCAGCGGCAGTGCGGGGTCGTAGCTGACGATGGCAGCGACCAGCGCGGCGGCCTGTACCTGGTCGCGCGCCACCCGGTTGTACAGCGCACCGTGCGGCTTCACGTAGCGCACTCGGGCGCCCTCGACTCTGGCGATCCCGTCCAGGGCGGCGATCTGGTAGAGCAGCTCGGCGGTCAGCTCGTCAGCAGGCACCTCCATTTCCCTGCGGCCGAAGCCGGCCAGGTCGCGGTAGGACACCTGGGCGCCGATGGTCACCCCGCGGGCCACCGCAAGTGCACACGCGCGGCGCAGCGTGAGCGGATCGCCGGCGTGGAATCCGCAGGCGACGTTGGCGCTGGTGATGATGTCCATCAGGGCCGCGTCGTCGCCGAGCCGCCAGGTACCGAACGACTCGCCGAGATCGGCATTGAGGTCCGCGACCGGCTGCCCGCCGGTCAACCCGTCGGCTCCGGCGGCAGATCGCCGAGCGCCATCCTGATCGCCTTATCGCCCGGACCGGCGGCCTGGATGGCGTCCATCAGCGTATGCACTACGTCGTGCCTGGCCAGGCCCAGGTCCAGCAGCCGCTGGGCCGCGTCCCATAGCTCAGGGGGATCGCCGCGCCAGAGCCGCTCGGCCAGGGCGACGTGCCGGTCGATGTGCTCGGCCCGCGCTGGCTGGCCGGCCGAGTCGCCCGCTGAGTCACCATGATCGGCGGCGAGCAGCGTGCGCCGGTCCTCGGTCCTGGCCGGATCAAGGACGCTCAGGTCGGTGCCGCGGTAGGTCCCTTCTAGCACTCCGAACGCGAATGCCCGGCGCGGCAGCGCCTCCAGATCGCGGTCCGGCAGCAGCCGGGCGACCAGGGCCGGCTCCAGGCCGAACGACGCCGGGTCGCGGTAAACCCGGCTGAATGTCGCGATGGCGTCGATCGCGGCATCGAGCGTCTTGCTGATAGCGGCGATATCGAGCCCGGATTTCGCCCCAGCCCAGCGTGCCCAGGCCACGAGCACATGCGGCATCGCATGCTGTTCCGCCGGGGTCAGCATCACCTTTCTCGGCAGCCAGTCGAGCAGGAACGTCTCGGCCTTTGCCGGGCTGACCCGAAGCGGGCGGCCGAAGTCCCGGTCGCAGCCATAGTCAACAATGTGATCGGCGCACCGGCTGGCCGCTTCCAGGTCGGACAGGTCCTCGGCCTCGTCGGAGGCAAGGAACTCGGCCGCCAGCATGGCCCGGCGGTCTCGGCGCCAGGTCTGGCGGCGGACGGCACCAGGCCCGATGACGCCGGGCGGGACCCCGGTCCACTGGACCTGGCGGGCGGCGGCCGTCCCAGCCTGACCTGGCGGCAGCGTCCGGATCCGCGCCCTGATGAAGGCGTGGTAGGACGGGAACGACTTGCTGACCGGTGCGTTCGGCGTGGACTCGGCCACGGCGAGTGCCGATTCGAGCAGCCGCCTGGCATTGGGCGGATCGACCTGGCTGAAGCTGGCCCCGCCCGAACCGCCGGAGTCGCGGCAGTAGTCAAGCAGCTTGCCCACCTGAGAGGTGACCCAGCCGTCCCTGATCATCCCGCCCGCGTTGTAGTCCACGACCACGACGAGGGCGTGGTCATCCCGGCCGGCGTAGCTGAAGACGCAGATGACCTCGTCGCGATCGCCGTAGGAATCGGAGTTGATGTAGCACTCGGCGGCCTCGACGGCCCCGGCATGCTCGGCCCAGCCGGGACGGGCGACCCCGCGCTCCATCAGGGCAAGCGCAGCTTGCTCGGCCTTGGCTGCCTGCCGGGGAGTGCCCAGGCAGGCGATTCCGGACAGCAGCGCGAGCGCAGCCGGGCTACCCTGCTCCGCGGCGTATCCGACCAGCCCCTCGCCGACCAGTTCCTCCACGTCAGCGCGGCGGCGGCGGATCTCGGAGCGGCCCGCGCTGGTCGGCTGGCTCCACCACGTGCCGAGCAGTTCGCTGACCATCAGCTCTGCATCGAGCGGGCTGCGCACGGCGAGCAGTTCCCTGGCGGCGCGGAGCATCTCGGCGAACAGCGCGTTGGGCGGCGGCGCAGCACCGCGGGACGGTCGCCCGGCGGACCCGGAGCGACCGGAACTGCCGGAAGGCTCAGCGCGTCGGCTCTGGGGGGTCACGTACCTAGCTTTTCAGATCCAGTCGGGACGATGCCAAGCTTAGCCGCGGCGCGCCGCCGCCAATGCCAGCGCGGAATGCGAATCGCCGACCCGGCCGGCCCCGCCGGGTCCTCGGCGACCCGATGACATGGGCGGTAACTGGTCGGCTGGCGAGGAGTAGAACTCGATCGGGACGCAAACCGGCAGCAACAGGCCGGTACGCTGGCAGACGCTGACGTTCGCGGCTTCCGGTCGCACCAGTGCCGTGTCTGGTCGGCCATAGGTTGCTTGGTCGGCCGTGCTGAAGTGTCAACGATCACCTGGTAACTAGGACATAATACCTTTCTGGGGGGCACGCCAGCCGCCATGCCGAAGCAACAGGCGGCGAAGGATAAGGAGTTGCGGCTATGCGGCGCGCCTTGCAGCGGCACGGAATATTCGGCGGGCGCCTACGCGCGCGCCTGCTTGCCACGTCCGGCGGGATGCTGGCACTGGCGCTCGCCGCTGGCGGCTGCGCCGTGGCCGGGGCCGGGGCTGCCAGCCAGACGCCGGTCCCTGGCGGCCTGGTCACCTATGCGCTGCCGGCCAACGTGAAGCCGAACTACATCTTCCCGTTCACGCCTGGCCAGTACTTCTCCCAGGTCAATACCGGCAACCTGCAGTACCTGCTGTACCGGCCGCTGTACCTGTACGGGACCGCCGGACTGCCCTACCTGAACGACCAGCTCAGCCTGGCCTATCCGCCCACGTACAGCGGTCAGGTGGTGACCATCAGGCTGAAGCATTACGTGTGGTCAGATGGCGAGCCGGTGAACGCGGATGACGTGCTGTTCTGGATGCACATGATGCAGGCTGACGCGGCCAAGGACTGGGGTGGCTACGTGGCCGGGGGGATCCCGGACAATGTGCAGAGCGTCCGCGAGGTGAGCCCGACCGAGGTGCAGATGGTCATCAAGGGCAAGTACTCGCAGACCTGGTTCACCGATAACGAGCTGAGTCAGATCACCCCGATGCCGAAGGCCTGGGACCGCACCGCGAACGGGCCGAGCAACTGCACCAATGAGGAGAGCGACTGCACCGCCGTCTTCAGCTACCTGAATGGCCTGTCCGCGAATCCGACGTCCTGGCCGGGATCGCCGATCTGGCGGATCGTCGACGGGCCGTGGCGGCTGACGGGCCTCAGCTCGCAGGGCCTGCTGACCTTCAAGCTGAACGGCAGCTACTCCGGGCCGCTGCCGAAGGATCACATCAGCGAGTTCCAGGAGGTGCCGTTTACCTCGGAAGAGGCCGAGTACAACGTGCTGCAGGCGGGTGGCAGTCAGGGGCTTGACGTCGGCTACCTGCCCACGGTCGACGCGCCGGTACCTCCGCCCGGAGCCTCGGTGGGCCAGAATCCGGTGTCCGGATACCGGCTGCAGGCGCTGTACGAGTGGGGACTCAACTACATGCCGTACAACTTCGCCCCGCAAGACCCGCAGCAGGCCGTCTTCCACCAGCTGTACTTCCGGAAGGCGCTGCAGCTGCTGTTGAACCAGGCGGCAATCGTCGAGGGTCCGCTGCACGGCTACGGCCAGGTGTCCGTCGGCCCGGTCGGCGACTATCCGGTGACCGAGTACCTGTCGCCCAGGGGCAAGCAGGGCGACCCGTTTCCTTACAACCCGATCCAGGCTCGCACCCTGCTCGCCGATCACGGCTGGAAGGTGATCTCTGGCGGCACCAGCTACTGCGTCAATGCCGGGATCGGACCTAGTCAATGCGGCAAGGGCGTGCGGCTGGGCGCGCAGCTCGCGATCTCAGTGCTCTTCGCCACCGGCAACGCCTGGGTTCAGTCGTCGCTCCTTGAGCTGAAGTCGAACGCGTCTGACGTGGGCATCAACATCACGCTGAACCCGGCAACCTTCGACGGAGTGCTCAACGAGGTCTTCGGCGGCTGCGGCACGGCGACTACCTTCAAGTCCTGTCAGTGGCAGATCGCCGACTGGGGCGAAGGCTGGAGTTACGTGCCCGACTATCTGCCGACCGGTGACGAGCTCTTCGGGTCGCAGTCGGCCAGCAACATCGGTCGTTACGCCGACCACACGAACGACGTGCTGATCGCGAAGACACTGGCGACCTCCAGCCTGCAGGCGATGTGGTCGTGGGAGGACTATCTGGCCCAGCAGCTGCCCGTGGTGATGCAGCCGCTCGCGCCAGCGGCACTGGTGGAGAGCGTCGACACGCTGCAAATCGGCACGCTGAGCCCGACGCTGACCATCACCCCAGAAGACTGGTACTACGTGCGGTGAAGCGCGGGCATCAGGAGTCGCGGTGATCGGCCGGCCGACCAGCAGCGGAGCCCTCCGCCGGTGATCGGCTACCTGGTCAGGCGTGGTCTGCAGGCTGTCGCCGCGCTGCTGGGCGTCAGCGTGATCGTCTTTGCGATGCTCTGGCTGCTGCCCGGCGGGCCGCAGCGCGCCTTGTTCGGTACCGGCAGCCCGACGCCGGCCCAGCTGAGCATCCTGCGCCGCGACTACGGGCTCGGCGACCCAGTTGTCGTACAGTACGGATACTGGCTGAGCCAGGTGCTGCGCGGAAACCTGGGCTACTCCTATGTGGCTAACGCGAGCGTCGGATCGCTGCTCGCGGCCAGCCTGCCGCGAACACTGGCGCTGACCTTCATCGCGACCGCGATCGCGGTCGCGGTCGCGATTCCGGCCGGGCTGGTCCAGGCGGTGCGCCGGGATTCGGCGACCGACCGGGTAATCCGCGGCCTGTCGTACGTCGGCTACGGGATGCCATCGTTCTTCCTCGGCTCGATCCTGATCCTGGTATTCGCCGTCCGGCTGCATATCTTCGGTGCGCAGGGACCGCAGGCGCCCGGGATCGCCGGCGTGCTGACCGACTGGCGGGACCTGACGCTGCCGGTGCTGACCCTGGCCGTGCTGACCGTCACGATCTTCGCCAGGTATGTGCGCTCTTCGGCGGTTGACAGCCTGGGCCAGGACTACGTGCGCACCGCGCGGGCCGTCGGGGCCGGCCAACGGCGGGTGCTCGCCAGGCACGTGCTGCCGAACTCGCTGATCCCGGTGATCACCTTGGCTGGCCTGAGCCTGCCCAGGATCTTCGGCGGTGCTCTGGTGGTCGAGAGCCTGTTCAATATCCAGGGAATTGGCTGGCAGCTCTGGCAGGCGGCGCAGCAGCACGACTTCCCCGTGCTGCTCGGCTTCATCCTGGTGGTCGGGGCCGGCACCGTGATCGGTTCACTGCTCGCCGACGTCGGCTACCTGATCGCGGATCCGCGGGTCAGGTACGCCCGGTCATGACCGGCAGGCATGCGGCACCGGCCAGGCGGCCAGCGCAGACTGGCCGGATTGCCGCCCAGTCCGGCCTGGAGCGGGACGCCGCAGTCCTGGCCAGCCTGACACGCCGATCCGGCCGCTCCGGCCGGTCCAGCCAGGCGGCCGGACCGAGCCCGATGACCATGGCCGGCGCGGCACTGATCGCGGCGATGGCGGTGTTCTGCTTCGCCGGGCCGATCTTCTACCGGACCGACCTGGTCCACGTCAACCTGCTGCTAGGCAACCGGCCGCCGGGACCTGGTCACCCCCTGGGCACCGACGCCGATGGCGTGGACGTGCTCGGCAGGCTGATGCAGGGTGGCCAGCTGTCGCTGGAGGTCGGGATCGCCGCCGGCCTGCTCGCCGCGGTGATCGGCTCGCTGTGGGGGGCAGTGGCCGGCTATCTGGGCGGCGCGGTAGATGCGGTCATGATGCGCGTGGTAGACGCTGTGATCGCCATTCCGACCCTGGTGCTGCTGCTACTGCTGACCGCCATCTATCCGCCGTCGCCCGCCACGCTGGTGGTCGTGATCGCGACGACGTCGTGGCTAAGCACCGCACGGCTGGTCCGCGGCCAGGCGCTGACACTGCGTGCCAGGGAGTACGTGCATGCGGTCCGGATGATGGGCGGCGGCAGGACCCGGGCGGTCGTCCGCCACATCGCCCCGAATGCGCTCGGCACGATCACCGTCAACGTCACCTTCCAGATCGCCGACGCAATCTTGGTGCTCGCGACCCTGAGCTATCTGGGCCTCGGCGTGCGGCCGCCCTCATCGGACTGGGGGGACATGATCGCTGGCGGGATCCAGTACATCTATGACGGCTACTGGTGGGAGATCTACCCGGCCGGTCTGGCGATCATCGTCGTCGTGGTCGCGTTCAACCTGCTCGGCGACGGCCTGAGCGACCGGCTTGTGCCGCCCGCGCGCCAGCCCTGACCCGGCCCGTCAGATTGCGAGCCTGGACGGCCGCGGTGGCGGCTGGCCCCGATCGCTCATCCCACCCCGGTCGGGTCCGATGCCGATTATCACTGGCTAAAAGCCACTTCCCGCCGCGGACGGCAAGCCTTGCGGCCCGGTTGCCGCTAGCCTTCTTGTGTCCGCAGTGCGCAGGAAGGGGATCGTCCATGGTTGCTCGCACGGGTGCGAGGTGCTTGCGTTGAGCGCCGAGACCTCCGTGCCGCAGGCTGGACGACCCGGCCCCGGCGCGGATGCGTGCGATGCTGCGCTGCTCGATGCGCTGCTGGACGAGGCGCCGATCGGATTCGCGTTCATCGATACCGAGATCAGGTTGCGCCGCGTCAACCGCACGCTGGCCGAGATGGTCGGCATCAAGCCTGCTGAGCAGCTCGGGCAGCCGCTGGCCCAGGCCTGGCCAGCCGCCCTGGCAGCGCGAGCCGATGCCGCAGTGCGTCAGGTGCTGGCCGGCCGATCGGCGGCCGTGGGCGATACCGCAGACACCTCTGGCGTGACCGTGCCTGGCCAGGTTCCGTCAGCCGGCGAGGCGGTCGGCAACGGTTCAGCCGGTCTCGGGCAGGACAGGCTGCTGTCGCTGACCTGGCGTCCGGCGCATGCGCCGGACGGGACGGTGACCGGCGTGACGATGATCGCCGTAGATATCACCGGTCAGCGGGATGCGGCGGAGGCGGTGCGCCGGACCGAGGAGCGTTACCGGTCGCTGGTCCAGGCCGGTAACCAGGTGGTCTGGGTGACTACGCCTACTGGCCAGGTGGCTGAGGATTCGCCGGAGTGGCGCTGGATCACTGGGCAGTCAGTTGACGAGTACGCCGCAGGCGGCTGGCTGGCTGCGATCCATCCGGACGACAGGGACCGGATCGAACGGGACTGGCTCGACTGCATCAGGACCGGAACCGTCTTTGACGGAAGTTACCGGGTTCGCACCAAGACCGGGTCCTACCGGAACTATGACGTCCGCGCCGTGCCGATCGAGCGGGACGGCACCATCGTCGAGTGGATGGGAGCCAGCACCGACGTCACCGGCCAGCGCGAGGCCGAGGAAATGCGGGGCCGGCTGACCGAGCAGCTGTCGGCGGCGGCGCTGCGTACCGCACGGCTGCAGCAGGCGACCTCGATGCTGGCCGAGGCGCTCACGGTCGAGCAGGTGGTTGCCGTCATCACCGAAGTGGGCAGGTCGGCGATCGGCGCCGACCGGTCCGCGGTGGCGATGGTCGACAAGGACAGGCTCCGGCTGCGGGTGGTCAGTCCTGGCGAGGTGACCGACGGGCTGGGTGAGCGGACCGGCGAGATACCGCTCGACGTGCCCAGCGTGATGACCGCCGCGATCGCCTTGCGCCGGTCGCTGGTGCTCGACAGCCCGGATGCCCTGCGCCGGCATTTCGAGGCTGAGGTGGATGTCGACCTTTTTCTGCGCAGCAGCGGCGAGCAAGCGTGGGTAGGCCTGCCTTTGACCACGTCAGGGGCGCCGCTCGGGGCGTTGCGGTTCTCCTTCACCAGGCCGCGCCAGATTACCGACGAGGAACGGGTGTTCCTTGAGGCACTGGCCGGCCAGTGCGCCCTGGCGGTTGAGCGCGCCGTGCTGTTCGAGCGGGAGCACACGACCGCGGAGACGCTGCAGCGCAGCTTGCTGCCTGACAGCCTGCCTGACGTGCCAGGGATCGTGCTCAAGGCCTTCTACAAGCCGGTGAGCATCGAGATCGGCGGTGACTGGTACGACGCGTTCCGGCTGCCGGACGGGAAGCTGGCCGTCGCGGCTGGTGACGTGATGGGCAAGGGTCTGACCGCGGCCGCCGGGATGGGGCGGGTCAGGAACGCGCTGCGCGCGCTGGCGCTGACCGATCCCCGGCCAGCCGCCGTGCTGGCGGGACTGGACCGGCTTTTCATCGCCACCGAGCTGGAGGAACAGGTCACGACAGTTTGCTACCTGGTGGTAGATCCGGGGACTGGGGCTGGAGTGGCTGGCAATGCCGGTCATCTACCGCCGCTGCTGCTTGGCCCGGGTATGCCGCCCAGGCTTGATCCGACTGAGGCTGGGACGCCGCTTGGCTGGGCTAGCCCACGGCAGCAGTATCCGTTCAGCCTGCCACCCGGAAACACGGCGGTGCTTTACTCCGATGGTCTGGTGGAGAACCGCACCCGCGGGCTGGACACTGGCCTGGACGAGCTGGTCGCCGTGGCAGCACAGGCGCCGCCCGCGGTGGTGGAAGATCCAGCGAAGTTGATTGATTATCTAGTTGACCGGATGCTCGCAGGCTATGAGCAGGACGACGATGTCACTGTGCTGGTACTGCAGATGCCGAGTCGCGAGGCTGGTCGGCCGGCGGGCCGGGCCAGCCGGGGACGCGCCTGAAGGATTTGCGAGGAAGATCAAGCGGTGGCAGTTGTGGGTACGCTTTTGCAGCGTGTGGTTGACGCCATGGATCGGCGAGGGGGATTCGGCCTTGCAGCGGTACGAGCTACCCATCAACTCCACCTAAGGTGGGGGGCGGGAGCGGAGCCAGTCGCGGCCGCTGCCACGTGCGGCAGAGCGGGGGCTCTGTGGACGGTCAGAGAAGCCTTGCCTTGGCGGTAGGGTCCGGTTTCTTGCCAGACGATCGCGGGAGTGTGTCGGTGTCGCCAGCTAGTTCGGTCGGATGTGGAATGACCGCGCCATGGCGACTTATCGGCCAGCGAAGGAAGGGGTGACCGCGGTGGCAGGCGCTGCAAGCTCCGCGGCGCGGAGGCAGCCGACGCCCTCGGGCGCAGGCGCTCGCGTTCCGCAGCAATCCCGGGCGGAGCCAGCTGATGATGCTGGCGGGACGGCCGACGCTGCTGTCGCCTTGGTGGCGGCCGATGCGATGGCCCCGGCCGGTTCGGCAGCGACCGGCCAGCGGGCCGGTGCTGCATCGCGCCGGGCTGCCCGGCGGGCAGCCAAGAAGGACGGCGCCGCGGCATCAGGTTCGAGCGATGCCGCTGCGGTAGCCGATCAGGCCGTGATCCCTGCGTCGGCCGGTTCGGAACCAAGGGCCCGCAGATCGGAGCGATCGGCGGACCCGGAGCATGGAGCCGGCGATCCCGCGGCTAACGGAACAGGACCTGGCCCGGGCGGCGGGAGTGAGCGCCGCGGGCTCGCTGATCTGGAAGGTAACGTGAACCTGGCGGATGTGACCGACCTGGACGTCGACCCGGATCTCGGCCCGGTGGGCGACCTTGACGTCGACGTGGATCTGGCCTCAGTGGCCGACCTGGATGTCGACGTAGATCTCGATGATCTTGCCGAACTCGACGGCGACGAGGTGATCGGCGACGACCCGATCATCGGCCTGGATCTCGGCGATGCGGTGGCAGGCGGCGCAGAGGTCGGCGATGAAGAGGCTGACGACGTCGATGATGCGGATGAGGCTGATCCCGCGGCCGCTACCGTGGTCGGCGCCGCCGTCGCAGGCGCTCCCGCGGCGGCCGGCGGTGCCGCGGAGGAGAGCGACGACGAGGCATTCGTCTACGGCGACGACGATGAGGACCTGCCGGCTGCGCAGGTCGCGGTGGCCGGAGCCACCTCCGACCCGGTTAAGGACTACCTCAAGCAGATCGGCAAGGTGCCGCTGCTCAATGCTGAGCAGGAAGTCGAGCTGGCCAAGCGGATCGAGGCTGGCCTGTTCGCCGAGGAGAAGCTAGCCGACGGCGGCAGGTCGCTGCCGCTAGATGTTCGCGGCGATCTGGAGTGGATCGCTGAGGACGGCCGACGGGCCAAGAACCATCTGCTCGAGGCGAACCTGCGGCTGGTGGTCTCGCTGGCCAAGCGCTACACCGGCCGGGGCATGCTGTTCCTCGACCTGATTCAGGAGGGGAACCTGGGCCTGATCAGGGCGGTCGAGAAGTTCGACTACACCAAGGGCTACAAGTTCTCCACCTATGCCACCTGGTGGATCAGGCAGGCGATCACCCGGGCGATGGCCGACCAGGCTCGCACCATCAGGATCCCGGTGCACATGGTCGAGGTGATCAACAAGCTGGCCAGGGTGCAGCGGCAGATGCTGCAGGACCTGGGCAGGGAGCCGACTCCCGAGGAGCTGGCCGCGGAGCTGGACATGACCCCGGAGAAGGTCATTGAGGTGCAGAAATACGGCCGGGAGCCGATCTCGCTGCATACCCCGCTTGGCGAGGACGGGGATAGCGAGTTCGGCGACCTGATCGAGGACTCCGAGGCGATCCAGCCGGGTGAGGCGGTCAGCTTCACGCTGCTGCAGGAGCAGCTGCACTCGGTGCTCGACACTCTGTCCGAGCGTGAGGCCGGCGTGGTGTCGATGCGATTCGGACTGACCGACGGCCAGCCGAAGACGCTCGATGAGATCGGCAAGGTCTACGGCGTGACCAGGGAGCGGATCCGCCAGATCGAATCGAAAACCATGTCCAAGCTGCGCCATCCATCCCGATCCCAGGTCCTGCGCGACTACCTCGACTGACCCAGCCAGCCGCTCGCGGTTGGCTGCCTCTGCCTCGACTAGTCCGGCCCGCCCGCGGTTGGGTGCTCAGGAGGCGCGGTTGAAGATGGTGTCCCTGATGTCCATGATGGCCTGGTCAAGCTCGGCGATAGCATGATGAATCCGGTCGGCTGCGAGGTGCGGGCCGATCAGCCCGAGCGCGGTCTCGAGATCGAGTCCTGCCGCGAACAGTCTGCGGACCACGATGTCGTTCAGACCCTTGGCAATCCGGTCGCGATCATCGGCTACGTGCCGGATCGCTTCCACTGAGTGAAACGGGCCGTCGTCAACCGCCCCCTTGCCGACGGTCGGCAGATCACCGGCCGACCAGGCCTGAGCTACGTCCTGCGCCGACCCGATCGCGCCAGCAGCAGACGTGACTGATGAGCGGTCCATGAGCGGCGGCTCCTTGGTCCAACCCGGCTGGCGTGTCTGGCCGTGCCGCCAGGGTCCGGAGCGACGTGGTTACCTGCGCTAGGTCTCGCAATTCGAAGAAGTTGTAAACGCTACTACTCGGTAGACTACGCTCGCCTTGCCGTCCTGGATAGCCTCAACGGCACTGTGTACTTACTGGCAGTCAGCCTGGACGCCAGGCGGCGGCTCCATTAAGGCCGCAGCCGCGGCTTCGATCACCGGGCTGCGGTCGCCGGTGCCTTGGGGCTACCGGGCGGCCGTGGCACCCTCGCCGGGCTTGCTGCTGAGCCTGGCAGTCTCGTCCTGGATCTCCACGGCCACCTTCGCGAGCGCAGGCGCGTGCTGGCGATTGTGGTGCGCGCAGAACAGGAGTTCACCAGATCCGGGCAGTATGACCCTGACGTAAGCCGGGGCTCCGCACCGGTCACACAGGTCGTTGGCGTTCAGCGGCTTCGTTGGGGCCATTGCTCCGGTCATGTCCGCCTCCCCTGCCTGATACCGACGACGTCTTCGCCGGTCTACAACCTGCGACTTTCTTACCGCATCACAACACCTAGCCAGCGCGGCATCTTCCCATGCGAGCGTGGCGTACGCCGTGGGCGAACACATTAAGGACCACTGGCCAGATCTTTATACATGACCCGCGTCGGGAGCAAGTTGTCCCAGGTCGCCGGGTATGTGATCGGCGTGGCTGCCCTGGTCTGTCGGTGCGGGCGGCTAGTCTGCAAAGCAGGAAATTTTTGGTCGGCCAGCGCCCGGGCAACGTCAAGGCGCCGGCTGGTAGTTACCTGGGGAGAGCGCCTTGACCGCCGCTTTGCGCGAAGCGCCGCCGTCGGCCAGCGCGGCCGACGGCTACACAGCTCGCCATCTCACCGTCCTTGAGGGCCTTGAGGCCGTCCGCAAGCGGCCAGGCATGTACATCGGCTCGACCGATGGCCGCGGCCTGCTGCACTGCCTCTGGGAGATCATCGACAACTCGGTAGACGAGGCGCTGCACGGTAGCTGTAACCGGATCGAGGTCATTCTGCATGCCGATCGCTCAGCCGAAGTGCGGGACAATGGCCGCGGCATTCCGGTGGACCGCGAGCCTAGAACGGGTCTGACCGGCATCGAGTTGGTGATGACCCGGCTGCATGCGGGCGGCAAGTTCGGCGGCAGCTCTTACACCGCGTCCGGTGGCCTGCATGGCGTCGGCGCGTCGGTGGTGAACGCGCTGTCCGGCCGGCTGGACGTGCACGTGGACCGGGAGGGCCATGAGTGGGCGGCCAGCTTCAGGCGCGGCGTTCCCGGGCAGTTCGGCGCTGCTGGCGCTGATGCCGCGTTCGAGCCAGGTTCCGGCCTGCGCAAGGTACGGAGGGTGCCGAAGTCGCAGACCGGCACCAAGACGCGGTTCTGGCCGGACCGCCAGATCTTCATTCCCGGCGCCGACCTGGCCTTCGACGCTCTGACCCAGCGTGCCAGGCAGACCGCATACCTGGTGCCCGGCCTGCAGATCGTGGTTGTCGACGAGCGCGCGGACGGCGATGGCACCGCCGCCGGGGGCGATCAGCCGCGCACCGCCGAGTTCAAGTTCGCCGGCGGGATCAGTGAGTTCTGCGCGCACCTGAGCAGCGGTGATCCGGTCACCGACGTGCTGCGGCTGACCGGATCAGGCCAGTTCACCGAGACGGTGCCGGTGCTTGACTCACACGGCCACCTGACCCCGACTGAGGTGGAGCGGGAACTGGCGGTCGATCTGGCGCTGCGCTGGGACAGCGGGTACGACACAGTTACCCGGTCGTTCGTCAACGTCATCGCGACGCCGAAGGGCGGTACGCACGTCACCGGCTTCGAGCGGGCGCTGGTCAAAACTCTGAACGAGCAGCTTCGCGCCGCCCGGCTGCTGCGCAACGGCGACGAGCCGGTGATCAAGGAAGACGTGCTCGAGGGCCTGACGGCGGTGATCGCCGTCCGGCTGCCAGAGCCGCAGTTCGAGGGCCAGACCAAAGAAGTACTCGGCACTCCGGCGGCCTCCAGGATCGTCGCGCAGGTGGTCGGCAGCGAGCTCAAGGCCTTCCTCGAGGGCCGGGTCCGTGGCAGCAAGCAGCAGGCTAAAGCAGTGCTCGACAAGGTCGCCAGCGCCGCCAAGACCCGGATCGCCGCTCGTGAGCACCGGGAGAATCAGCGCCGCAAGTCCGCGCTCGCGACCTCGGCTCTGCCGGCCAAGCTGGTGGACTGCCGGTCCGCTGACGACCGCAGCGAGCTCTTCATCGTGGAGGGGGACTCGGCGCTCGGCACCGCGAAGCTGGCCCGCGACTCCGAGTTCCAGGCGCTGCTGCCCATCCGCGGCAAGATTCTCAACGTGCAGAAGGCGTCGCTGTCGGACATGCTCAGGAATGCCGAGTGCGCCGCCATCATCCAGGTGCTCGGAGCTGGCTCAGGCAACGCGTTCGATCTTGACGCGGCGAGGTACCAGCGGGTGATCCTGATGAGCGACGCCGATGTCGACGGCGCGCATATCCGCACCCTGCTGCTCACGTTGTTTCACCGGTACATGCGCCCGCTGGTAGAGGCTGGCCGGGTGTTCGCCGCCGTCCCGCCACTGCACCGGATCGAGCTGATCAATCCGCGCAAGGGCCAGGAGCGCTACATCTACACGTATTCCGACCCTGAGCTGCACCGGATCATGCTGGAACTGGAGCGAAAGGGCCAGCGGTGGAAGGAGCCTCCGCAGCGGTACAAGGGCCTTGGCGAGATGGACGCGGCCCAGCTGGCCGAGACCACCATGGATCCGCGCCGCCGGACTCTGCGCCGGATCAAGATCGCCGACGCCGCCGCCGCCACGGGCATATTCGACCTGCTGATGGGCACCGAGGTTGGCCCGCGCCGGGATTTCATTGTCGGCGGCGCCGCCGAGCTTGACCCGACCAGGATCGACGCCTGACGCCGCGTCGGCAGGTCGTCTAAGTGAGTGTTTGACTCTTGGGTCATGGCAGACAGCAAGCCGCTCAGGGGCAGGGTCGCGCTGGTGGCTGGTGCCACGCGGGGAGCGGGCCGGGCCATAGCGGTCGAGCTCGCGCGGGCCGGAGCGACGGTGTACGCGACCGGCCGGAGCAGCCGCGTTGCCGGGCCTTCTGAGATCGGCCGCCCGGAGACCATTGAGCAGACCGGCGAGCTGATCGCGGCCGCAGGGGGCGATGACGGACGGGACTGCTGAGTACAACGCCGCCTACCGGTATCACGAAGGCTTCTACTACGACCTGGTGAAGGCGGCGGTGCAGGTACACCGGGCGGGCGGTCACGGCGCTCGCTGCCGATGCCGGGGTGGCGCGCTGGTCGGGCCAGGTGCTGTCAAGCGGCCAGCTGGCACGGGCCTGCGGACTCACCGATACCGACGGAACCCAGCCCGACTGCTGGCGATACGTCGTCGAAGTGCAGGACAAGAACCTTCCGGCAAACGATCACGGCTACCGCTGACCGGATGCCCGCACCCGCGCTGGCTCGTGGGACCAGCTACTTCATGACCGCGCGGATCGCGGTGGCTAGCTGATCGCGGCCAGGCTGCACCGCGCGGTCCAGCTCAAGCGCGAAGGGGAGCACCGCACCGTCCGGCCGGCCCAGCCGCTTCGGCGGAGCGACCAGCCGCATCTCCTCGGCCACGGTGGCCAGTATCTCGCCGCCGAGGCCGCACGACCGGTTGGAGTCGTCGATGACGACCAGCCGGCCGGTCTTGTCCACCGATGCCGCGAGCGCTTCCCAGTCGAACGGGTAGACCGTGCGCGGATCGAATACCTCGACCGACACCTCGTCACTGAGCTCGTCGGCGACGGCCAGCGCGTCATGGACGCAGCCGCCTACCGCGACCACCGTAACGTCGGAGCCGACCCGATGGACCCTGGCCGACCCGATCGGGACCGGGCCGAGCTGGGTGGTGACATCCTCCCGCACTCCCATGGCAAGCGCGGGCGCGAACAGCACTGTCGGATCGTCGTCTCTGATGGCCGACACCAGCAGGCCGTAGGCATCGGAGGGCATCGCGGGGACGATGGTCTTGACGCCAACGTGAGCGAACAGGCTGTACGCCTGATCGGAGTGCTGACCTGCCCACCCCGCGCGGGAGCCTGAACTGGGGACGACATAGGTCACCGGCACGGCTACCTGACCGCCGGTCATCAGCGAGAACTTATGCGCCTGGTTGGCGATCTGCTCGAAGACGAGGAACAGCAGCGAAGGGATCTGGAACTCGATCACCGGCCGCAGCCCGCACAACGCTGCGCCGGTCGCCATGGATGTGAACGCCTGCTCCGAAATGGGCGTATCGGTCACCCGGTCCGGTCCGAAGCGCTGCGCCAGGCCGAGCGTGAGCTGGGCTATCCCGGCGGCGATGTCCTCGCCGAGCACGCACACAGCCGGATCGCGCTCCAGCTCGTCGGCGAGTGCCTTGTTGAGCGCCTTGGCGTAGGAGAGCTTTGCCATCACCGCACCCCGGCTCGCGCGCGCAATCCGCTGGCGTACAGGTAGTCGAGTGCACCAGAAGGATCAGGGTCAGGGCTGGCTTTGGCAAACTCCTGCGCCGCATTGAGCAGATCGGCGATCTCGGCGTCCAGCCGGTCGCGCTCGGTCGCGGTGATCCGCGCCCCTTCGATCTCCAGCGGGTCGCGCAGCCGCCACCGCTCGATTTCCTGCTCGGTGCGGTAGCTGAGCTTCATCCTGAACTCGATGGTGTGATGCGGGCCGTACCGGTAGGTCAGGCACTCCAGCAGGCTGGGCCCGTCGCCAGCCCGGGCGGCGGCCACCGCACCCGCGGCAGCTTCTTGTACCGTCTCGACGTCCATCCCGTCGACCGTGACGGCTGGGATGCCGAACGCGGCGGCCCGGCCGGCCGCGGTGCCCGCGACCGCGGCGGCCGTGGGCATCGTCGTCGCGTACCCGTTGTTCTCGCAGACGAACAGCACGGGCAGCCGCCACAGGGCGGTCAGATTCATCGCCTCGAGCAGGACGCCCTGGTTCAGCGCGCCATCACCGAAGAAGGTGACGACAACCCGGTCGCTGCCTGACCGCTTCGCCGCCCAGGCGGCGCCGGCCGCGATCGGAGCGGCGGCACCTACGATCGCGTTCGCGCCGAGAATGCCACGTCCGACGTCTGCCGCATGCATCGAGCCGCCTCGACCGCGATTCAGTCCAGTGGCCCGGCCGCATAGCTCGGCGAGCATCCGACCCGGATCGGCGCCCTTGGCCAGAACGTGCCCGTGGCCCCGGTGGGTACTGGTGATCAGGTCGTCGTCGCGAAGCACCGAGCAGACGCCGACCGCAACCGCCTCCTCGCCGATATAGGGGTGAATGCCGCCGACGATCTCACCGGATTTCACCAGCCGCAGCGCGCACTCCTCGAAGGACCGGATCAGCCGCATCTGCCGGTAGAGGTCGGCCGGGCCCGGGGTTATGACTGCCACAGCACCGGGCAGAAATCGGGGTCGGCGTAGTCGGGCGTTCCCTCGCTTGTCTTGCGCACCAGCAGGTCATGGTTGTAGACCACCAGACTGCCGTCAGCCTTGTGGTACGGCCGCCACTGGTTCTCGCCGTCCTGCAGGTGGAAGGAGATCGCGCGCCGGGGCTGGCTGCTCCTGTTGTGGCCACTGCCGTGGTACACCCGGCAGTGATGGAAGCTCACGTGCCCCTTCGGTATCTCCACCGGGATCGCCTTGACTTCTGCGTTGTTGAACTCAGCGGTGCGGTGGAGCAGGGACTCAAGCTCGTCACGATCACGCTTGGCGAAGTGCCTGGTCGAATCGTCGCCGGGGATTTCCTTCCATAGGTGACTCCCGTCGATCATGGTGATCGTGCCCATTTCCACGCCGCAGTCGTGGAACGGGATGAATGCGGTGAGCATCCGCTCCGACGTGCAGATCTGCCAGTAATGGCGGTCGATATGCCAGGGCACCAGGTTGGATACCTCTCCGCTGATCGGCGGCTTGTAGATCATGGTCGCCTGGAACGCCCTGATCTGAGCGGCCTCGGCCAGCCGCGCGGCCACCGCACCGAGCAGCGGCTTGCGCAGGATCGCGGCGATCTCGTCAGACTCGTAGTGGACATAGTCGTTGTGCCGCTGGACCTGGCCGTGTGCGGGCTCCCAGTAGGCTAGGTTTGGCGGCCTGACCGGCAGGCTTCGATCCCGGTGACCTGCGTAGAACCGGTCGCTGGCGGCCACGAGCGCGTCGATCTCGTCGTCGCTGAACAGCTTCTGCGACAGGTACCAGCCGTGCTCCGCGTACTCCCGGACGTCGGCATCTGACGGGAGCAGTTCGGTCTGCGCCTGCGTCAGCGTGAACGGGCTCGTGGTGGTCATCGTCGGTCTCCGTTCCATCGGGTCATCGTCGGTCTCCGCTCAGTCCGGGCTCGGCCCTCAGTCTGTGATCCCAGCGCGCTCGTCCTCGAGAGCTTCGTAGAGCGCCTTGATATTGCGGCTGCCGAAGGTCAGGGCACCCTTTCGCTCGATCAGCTCGATGAAGAAGGTGTGCCGCTCATGCGTGGGCCGCACGAATATCTGGAACATCTGGCCCCAGCGATCGCGGTCGGCGAGCACGTTCAGCTCGCGCAGGACCGCGATCGGGATAGCCAGCAGTCCCAGCCGCGCCTGCAGTGTCTGGTAGTAGCCACCCGGGGCGGTCAGGAACGCCACGCCACGGCTGGATATCGTGCGGATCGCCGTGGCGATGTCGGTAGTGCGGAACGCCAGATGCTGGACTCCGGCACCGCCATGCGCCTTCAGGAAGTCGTCGATCTGCCCTGGCTCGCGGGTGAGATCGGGTTCGATCAGTGTGAAGGTGACGCTGGCCGCCTCATCCTGCACAACCTTGGAGAGCATCGCCTGGGCGCCGACCTCGATCCGCTCGTCGTAGATCTGGGCCAGTCCGAAGACGTCGCGGTAGAAGCGGACGGTGCTGTCCAGGTCGCCAGGCCGCAAGCAGACGGCGATATGGTCAAGTGCCTGCAGTAGCTCGGAGCCGTCGGCGGAGCTTCCCGCGACGCCGGCCGGTGTCATCTCGATGGCGCCTGGCGCGAATTCCTGGTCGGCCTCGGTGCGCTCGACGAGCTTGTGCAGCACATCCCCGAATCCGGAAATGACGGCGGTGCCCACCGCCGCGTCGCCGGTGCCGGAGAATTGCGGGCTGGCGGTCGGCGTGGCTCCGGCCGCGAGAGCATGCGCAAACGTCCGCCGGACGTCGTCGGTACGCAGCGCGATCACGGCGATGCCGTCACCGTGCCTGCTCACATACTCAGCCGCCGGGTGGTCCGCTGACGTGGCCGTGGTCAGCAGCAGCCTGATCTGTCCCTGGGCGAGCAGCAGCGATCGCTGCCCGGCCGGACCGGCCCCCAGCGGTTGGCGGCCGGCCACCCGGAAGCCGAACGCTTCGCACAGGGCGGCGGAAGCCTTGGCCAGGTCGCCGACGTAGTACTCCACATGGTCGATCCCGGAGATCCTCATCGTGTACCTCCCGATGCTGCGGACGGCTGGCCTGGCACGAAGGCCAGCGCGTAGAACGTGAAGGCGGGCCGATCGAGCCCGACGCCCAGTTCGGCCAGGGTGCTCAGGACATTGCCGGCGCCGATGCCGGGATCGGCTGCCGGCAGTGCGCGGATGCTTTTGGCGCTCATGGTGATCTGTCTCCCGGGTTGGCCGGTGCTGCAATGGCGGGAACACTGGCGTCGATCGCGGGCGGCCAGGACTCCGGGCCCAGGAGCACGGCGGTTCCCTCGGCTTCGCCAGATCGGCCGGCCTCCGCGACGATGACCAGCGCCGCCAGCGCGGCGGCGTCCTCGATCAGCAGTTCGGCGCTGCTGATCGCATCGGCCAGCGCGTCACCGACCGGAATGGTGCAGACCACGGGTCCGGCTAGTCCCCAGCGGGCCGCTATATATCCAGCGACGGCATTGTGGTTGGACTGGAAGAACAGCAGCGGCGGAACTCGCCGTCCTTCGTCTACGGCGCTGGCGATCGCGGCCGCGGTCGCGATATCTCCGGTCGTGCTTGCCAGCACGATCGCTATCTGATCGCCGCGGGCGGGATTGGCGGGCGGCGGACCGAAGTAGCTGCTCAGGCACAGGTCCGCAAGCGCGGCCGCGAGCGGGCTGAACGAAGATGTGACGAACCCGGCGATGGCAGGCAACTTGTCGCGGCGGTCGGCCGGCCACCGCGCGCGGGCAAGCACGGCCAGGCCATCCGGTCCGGCGGATGACCCGGTGCCCGCGTTTGCGCTGTGCACAGCGGTCGGCGTGGTCACGCGGCAGCCAGCAGGATTGCGGTGTTGGCGCCGCCGAATGCGGAGTTAAGGCTGAGCCCGTACCTGGGGCGTGCTTCCCGTGCGGCGCCGAGTACCAGATCAAGATCGCATGCGGGGTCAGGTGCCAGGAATCCGGCATTGACCGGAAGCGCTCCCGCCCGCAGCGCGAGCACGGTGACCACAAGCTCGATCAGTGCCGATGCCTCAAGCGCGTGCCCATGTACCGACTTCGTGGAGCTCACTGGAGTCGTGCTCGTATAGCTGCCCAGGGCGAGATGCAGCGCGGCGGCCTCCGACGCGTCGGCGAATCCGGTGCCGGAGCCGTTGGCGTTCACGTAGCCGATGTCCGCTGGGTCAACCCGGGCCCGGCTCAGGGCAGCGTGGATAGCGCGGGCCAGTCCGGCGCCGTCGGGCCGCGGCTGGCAGACGTGGTACGCGTCGCCTGCGCGGCCCCAGCCGGCCAGCCAGCCAAGCACGGCCGCCCCCCGGCGCTGTGCCGCGGCGGCGGGTTCGAGCACGACGGCGGCCGCTCCGTCGCCAAGCAGCAGGCCCTGCCGGCCCGCGCTGAACGGCCGGACCTGGCCATCGCGGGCCAGCGTGCGTCCGGCATCGAAGACCCCGAAGGTGTCGGCGTCGACGAGGAAGCCTGCGGCGACGATCACCTGGCCGACCCGGCCGGATCTGATCATCGTGGCTGCGTCGGCGATCGCCGTGCTGGCGGCGACACAAGCCGTGGCATAGACCCGGGCCGGGGGAGCCAGACCGGTACGCGCAGTCAGTTCAGCGACCGCGTCGCCGTTGACGCTGCGGGCGGTGGCGTCCCTGGCCGCCGCCGGATCGGAGTGCAGGGCCAGCAGGAGAACAGCAGCGGCCCGGTCATCAGGATCCAGGCCGGCCGTGTCGCAGGCGTCATCGATCACGGCGGCCAGCTCGACGGCTAGTACCGGATCCCCTGGCATTTCGGCGGCCACCGCGACCCGGCAGCGATCGGTGTCGAACCTGGCGACCCGCCCGAACGCCGGCCGACCGGAAAGCACTCCGTCAAGCAGCGGCTGGATGCCGCGGCCGAACGCGGAAGTAACGCCCAGACCAGTGATAGCGATCTTGGGCGGTTCGCGGTAATCCGGTTCGGCGCTACACATGCTCCGCGCCGGAAAGTACCTCGCGGAGTTCCGCGACGGCGCCGGAAACCGTTGTCATCTTGTCCAGCGCATCGTCGCTCAGGTCGAGTGTCACGCCGTATCGCAGCTCGACCTTGGTGATCAGCCAGGTCAGCTCGAGCGACCCGATTTGTTCCGCGACTTCCTCAGGCGAGCGGTCACCGAACGAGGCGAGCATCGCGATGACCTCATCCCTGCTCGGCTCGATCGGCTGGCTCATTCGGGCGTCCCCCCGGCCAGCACGGCGACCCGGCTGGCGACATCGGCGGTGAACTCGTCCAGCGTCATCAGGGCCAGCTGCTCGGCGTCCTCATCACTGAACTTCACCCCGAACTTGTCCTCCACCAGCACGCCGAGTTCGGCGACGGCGAGGGATTCGAGGTCGAGCCCGGCCGGTCCCAGATCGGTGTCTCCGGTCACCTCGCTGACGTCGTAGTTCATCTCCTTCAGCGCGTTGACCACGAACTGGCGGATCTCCTCGTCCATCTGCTGGACTCCTATCTGTAGCTAATGGTGCGATCACATGCGGCCCAGCCGGAGCGTCATGACGCTCCGGCTGACGGCGCGGCAGCCGCAGCGCGCAGAACGGCGCGGTCGCGGACATTCTTGCCGGTGGCTGTCCGGGGGAGCGCGGCCAGGACATACAGGCGCCGCGGTCGTTTGTAGGAAGCGAGCTGATCCGCGAGCGCGGCCTCGACGTCGGCTGCTGATGAGCCGTCGCTGAGCACCAGGTACGCCTCTATGGCGCCGTCGAAGGTGACGACGGCGGCGGCCACCTGCGGCAGGGCGCACAGCGTCTGCTCCACCTCGGTGAGGTCTACCTTCAGCCCGCCGATGGACACTTGCGAATCGAGTCGGCCGAGGATGGTGACCAGGTGCGTCTTCGGGTCGATGGATGCGGCGTCCCTGGTGTGCAGCCAGCCGTCGACCCAGCGAGTCTCGTCGATCAGCCCGATGTAGGGGGATGCCGGCATTGCCACGAGGAGCTCACCATCGGCGACCCGCAGCTGCATCCCCGGCGCTGGTGCCACCGCCGGTGCGTGCCGGCCGGAGAGGTCGGTGGCGATGACGCCGAGCTCGGTCATCCCGTACATGGTGCCAAGCGGAACCTGGCAGCCGGCCGTGAACGCATCGGGCACCCACGGCCGGACCAGCTCACCGGCCACCACCATGCGCTCAAGCTGGGGCAGCGGCCTGGCGTCCGCCGTCATCAGCTCGGCGTGAAACGGCACGCCGAGCAGCATGGTCGGCTCACTGGAGGCCGACACTGCCGCCCGGATGCCGTCGGTGGTGAGCCGATCGGGAAACGCGAGCTGAACTCCGGCGTGCAGGCTGTGCAGCAGGCCGCCGACCAGGCCGAGCACGTGCACTATGGATGCCAGCAGGACGATGCGCTCGCCTGCCTTCGGGTACTCGTCCAGCTTGGCGTAGCGGCCGAGCTCGCCGAGCAGGTCCGCCGCCGTCCTGGCGATCACCTTGGACGGCCCGGTCGATCCCGAGCTCAGCTGGATCAGAGCATGCGGGCTGGCGGCAGGCCGCCCGGTGGGACGGGGCACCGCTTCGGCGGTGACGCTGGCATAGCCGGCCATGGGCGGACCGGTCACGTCACGTGCTTCGACCACGACTTGCGGGGCGAGCCGGTCAAGCGCCAGGTCCACCTCGGCGCGGGACAGCCGGTGGTCGAGCAGGCTGACCTGCGCCCCGGTCCGCCACGACGCCAGCAAGCTGGCCACGTAGCCGACCGACGGCGGAAGATGCAGCGCGACTGTGCCGCCGGGCCGCAGCCCGGCGGCCGCGAGCTGCTGTTGATGCTCGCCAACCAGCTGGCGCAGTTCCCGCCTCGTTACCGGTCCGCCGATCCACAGGCAGACGTCGTCCGGGCTACCGGCGAGCAGCTCGCGATCGACCCACTCGGGCGATTCGGCCGTTTGGGACAGAACCATTCCCGCGGGCGGAAAGTCGCAAGAGGGCTCGGACATGCATCATCCCTTAGCGAGGTGAATTTGGTGGGACAGAGGGCCCTTTTCCGTGAGAGTTACACAATTGGTGTCATCAGGTCAAGCCAGCAGCCGGACGGTCCGCATCTGGGTCGGCGGCCCAACCGAGGCCTGGCCTGACAGGCCTGGCCTGACAGGTCAGTCCTTCCTTGGCGAATCGATGGCCGCGAGGATCCCGTCCCAGAGCTTGCACCTCGCGTCCAGCGCGGTGTTGACCGTGTCCTCGCACTCGCGCCACTTGGTCTCCTCGTCGCCGCACAGGTCGGCGAGCATCTGCATGGCCATCGGCGTGTGCTCCTCAGCGTCGACCTGGATGTGCCGCTTGAGGTAGTCGACGAAGGTGGAGAGTTTGTTACCCAGATCGCTGTTGACGGCGACCACCTGATCGAACATGTCGGGAATCAGGTCTTCCCGGCCAAACGCAAACGCAGCCGCTTGGCAGTGGACCGGCAAGCGCTCGATGAATCCCCAGGTAGTCGTGGTGAACTCGGCCGACGGTTCGGGCGCAGCTGCCTCCTTCAGCGACGTAAGCACCGGCCTGCCCTGCCGGATGAGCTCGACGAATGCGTCGATCGTGGTCCGGTCAGCTCCGGCCTGGGTCATGCCGTCCAGGTACAGCTCGAAGTGGCTGATGAAGCCGTGGTCGAGTTCGTCGCTCTCCTCGACAAGCACGATGTCGTTGATCAGCCGACGGCTGCCGGCCGGCCCGGTGGGCACCCACGGTACCTGCACGCAGGTCAGGTTGCGCTGCAGCGACTTGAGCAGTGACATGAAGTCCCAGACGGCGAAGACGTGATGCTCCATGAACGTGAGCACGGCATCTAGGCCATCGAGCCGGTGATACATCGGATGACTGATCACTCGGTCACGGGCTGGGCTCACGGCCAGCTTGAGCCGTTCGACTCCGGCGCTGTCCCCGTCCCACTCGTAACGCGACATATGGCTTCCTTCCAGCTGGCGGTACGACGGTGTGCCATTTCACACTGTAAGGCCAGTTCAACAGGTCGTACAGAGCAAAATATTGCGAAACTATCTGCACCAGGAAAGGATGAGCACGAAGGACAGTAAGGTAGATCTCGGCAATGATCGGGCGCAGCTGCGGGGTCGTGGCGTGATCACCCGGCGTGACGATCGCGGGGCTGGTAGGCAGCCGAGGTGGCGCCGTCTGGGCAGGAGTCGGCACTGATGAGCGTGGACGAGGTAGATACCGCCACTGTTGACCTGGCCGCGTCGACGCTGCACGGCTCGCTGGTAGACCCCGCGCTGGAGTCGATGAATTTCCTGAACGAGGTCGCAAGCCGCTACCCAAGTGCGGTGTCGTTCGCGTCCGGGCGGCCATGTGAGGAGTTCTTCGACGTCTCGCTGATCCATCAGTACATCGATACCTACTGCCGTTACCTGACGGACGAGCTTGGGTACAGCGAGGCGCAGCTGAACCGTGCCTTGTTTCAGTACGGCCGGACGAAGGGGATCGTGCATGAGCTGATCGCCAGGCACCTGCGGATGGATGAGGGCATCAGCGCTGATCCCGAATCGATTGTGGTCACCGTCGGGTTCCAGGAGGCGATGTTCGCCGTGGTGCGGGCGCTGCGCGCGGATGAGCGGGATGTGCTGCTTGCCGTCTCGCCTGCCTACGTCGGCATGACCGGGGCAGCGCGGTTGGCCGACCTCCCGGTCTGCCCGGTGCGGAGCGGAGAAGCTGGCGTGGACCTGGACGATCTGGCTGCCCAGGTGCGCCGGGCGCGGGAGGCTGGACTGCGGGTCCGCGCCTGCTATCTGATGCCCGATTTCGCCAACCCGTCGGGCATCAGCCTGACCGTGGATCTGCGGCATCGCCTGCTTGAACTCGCCGCGCGGGAGCGCATCCTGCTGCTTGAGGACAACCCATACGGCCTGTTCCATGCCGGACCGCACCGGCCGACGCTGAAGGCACTCGACACCACTCGTCAGGTCATCTACCTGGGCTCCTTCGCCAAGACCGGCTTTCCTGGCGCCCGGGTGGGCTATGCCGTGGCCGACCAGCGGGTGGCCGCAGCCGACGGCAGCGTCAGCCTGCTTGCCGATTACCTGTCCAGGATCAAGAGCATGCTCACGGTAAATACCTCAGCGATCGCACAGGCAGTGGTGGGCGGGAAGCTGCTGACGTACGGGTGCAGCATGATCCGGGCGAACGAACGGGAGACGGCAACCTACCTGTCGAACCTGCGCCAGTTGCTTGACGGCCTGGCCAGGCGCTTCGCTGCGCCGGCGGGTTCGCGGGCGCAGGTCAGCTGGAACGCGCCGAATGGCGGCTTCTTCGTCGTGGTCACCCTGCCTTTCCCGGTCGATGACGAGCTGATGGAGTACTCGGCACGCCGGCACGGCGTGCTGTGGACGCCGATGAGCCATTTCTACAACGGCGCTGGCGGGTTGCACCAGGCCAGGCTGGCCTGCAGCCAGCTCACCGGGGAGCAGATCGAGTCCGGGCTCGATCGCTTCGCTGCCCTAGTGGCCGAGCGGTTGGGTGGCCTGAGCTAGCTGGCCGCGACGCGGGCGGGCTGACGGGAGCCGGTCACCTCCCGGCTGGTGCCGGTCCAGGCCGGCCCCGGCACCAGCCGCCGGGAGAATCGATCACGGCGTCACATGTTGGGGCAGTGGTGCGCCTTGGTCGATGACTTCGCTGGCGTGGTGGCCGCTGGCGCCGTCTTGGCGCTGCGCGCCGACGTCGGCGCGGTGGATGACACCGAACTGCGAGCTGCGCTGTGTGCGGTGCCGGTGGTCGCAGCCGAAGCTACGCCAGCGGCGCCGGCCCCCAGTCCAGCCGCGAGCACCGCGGTGAGCATCAGGCGCCGCGCTCTGGCGGCTGTGACAGTAGCCACATGTTCCTCCCTTTCGTTGCCTGGCGAGCCCAGGCCGGGCCGCCACAGATCAGCATGGGTCCGGTGGCTGAGCCGAACCTGTGGCGAACCTTTCAGCGGTCTCTGAGCGTGACCTCAGGCTGGCGGCGCCGAGCCGCCCACCGCGGCCAGCGGGTCGCTGACCCGCTCGCCGGATCCATCCCGGCGGCCGACCGGCGGTGGCAGCGGTACCGGCATACCCGCCGAGGTCGCGCCTCTGGCCGGCCCTGGCCCGGCCCAAGCCAGCACCAGCGCGTCCTCACCCTTGAGGAACCGGTGACAGCGCACCCCACCGGTAGCCCGCCCCTTCGCCGGGAACTCGGCGTACGGCGTGACCTTGACCGTGGCAGCCATCGTTCCAGGCAGTGCACCGGCGCTTCCGGCCGCCGTCACCACCACCGGCTCGGCAGCCCCGGGTGCGGTCGCCCCTGGTCCGGTCGCCCCTGGTCCGGTCGCCCGGCCTGATGCCGGATCCACGGCGCCGAACCAGATCACGCTGGCACGGGCGGCTAGCCTGATCCCGGCCATTCCGGCCGCGGCGCGGCCCTGCGGTCGCACCGACGCGGCGCTGAACCTGAGCAGCTGTGCGTCGCTGGTGATGAAGACCAGGTCCTGCTCCTCGCTTTGCAGCTGAACCGCTCCCACCACCCGGTCACCGTCCTTGAGCGCGATCACGTCGAAGTCCGCGGCATTCTGCGGGTAATCCGGCGTCACTCGCTTGACGATGCCGTTGGCGGTGCCAAGCGCCAGACCGGCACCTGCCGCCTCGGGTGCGACGATCGCCACCACGGTCTCGTCCCGCTCGGTCGCGATGAACTCGCTCACCGGTGCGCCGCCGGCCAGGCCGGGAGCGTGCGCGGTCGGTGGCAGCGCGGGCAGCTCAAGCACGCCGATCCTGACCAGCCGGCCATGCGAGGTAAGCACGCCGATCGTTCCCCTGGCGGTGGACTGCACAGCGGAGACGATGACGTCGTGTGCTGACCTGGGTTCGGTGAACCGGCTGGACGCTCGCCCTGACGAGGCGGCAGTTCCTGGCCGGTCCCGTTCCGGCTCGGGATCTTCCGGCGTCAGCTGCTGCTGGACTGACGCCTGCTGGACGGCAGTCCTGGCCAGCAGGCCGGCCGAGGAGAGCAGCACCGTGCACGGGTCGTCGGCGACCTCAAGCGGCACCGCGGCGGTCCTGGTCGCGCCGCTGCCCTCGAGGAGCACGGTCCGGCGCGGCGTGCCGAACTTCTCGGCCACGGCGGCGAGCTCGGTGGAGACAAGCTCGCGCAGCCGCTCGCCAGACTCCAGGATCGCGGTCAGCTCGGCGATCTCGGCCTGCAGGGTCTCCCGCTCGCGTTCGAGCTCGAGCCGGTCGTAGCGGGTCAGCCGGCGCAGCGGGGTGTCCAGGATGTATTGAGCCTGGATCGCTGACAGGTCGAAGATGCTGATCAGCCGTTCCTTGGCGGCCGCGGCGTCGTCGCTGGTCCTGATCACCTGGATCACTTCGTCGATGTTCAGCAGCGCGATGACGAGGCCGTCGACCAGATGCAGCCGGTCCTCGCGCCTGGACCGGCGGAACTCGGTCCGGCGCCTGACGACCTCGAGCCGGTGGTCGACATAGATCTGGAGCAGCTCGCGCAGGCCGAGCACCTTCGGCTGGCCGTCGACCAGGGCCACGTTGTTGATGCCGAACGTGTCCTCCATCGGCGTCAGCCGGTAGAGCTCGTCGAGCACGGCTTCGGGGTGGAAGCCGCTGCGGACCTCGATCACCAATTGCAGGCCGCGGTGCCGGTCGGTCAGGTCCTTCAGGTCGGCGATCCCGGCCAGCTTCTTGGCCTGGACCAGGTCCTTGATCCTGGTCACCACCTTCTCCGGGCCGACCCCGTAGGGCAGCTCGGTCACCACGATGCCGGACCGGCGCGGCGTGATCTGCTCGATCCTCGCTGCGGCGCGGGTGCGGAAGATGCCCCGCCCGGTCTCGTAGGCCTCCCTGATCCCGTCCAGGCCGACGATCTTGCCGCCGGTCGGCAGGTCTGGTCCTGGCACGAATCGCATCAGCTCATCCAGGCTGGCGTCCGGGTGGGCGATCAGGTGCCTGGCGGCCGCGATCACCTCGCCCAGGTTGTGCGGCGCCATGTTGGTCGCCATCCCGACGGCGATGCCGGCCGCACCGTTGACCAGCAGGTTGGGCAGCCCGGCCGGGAGCACCTCGGGCTGGGTCTCGGTGCCGTCGTAGTTCGGGATGAAAACGACGGTGTCCTCGTCAAGCGAGGCGGTCATCTCCATCGCGGCCGCGGCCAGCCTGGCTTCGGTGTAACGCATCGCCGCCGCGTCGTCGTCGCCGCCGAGCGATCCGAAATTGCCGTGCCCGTCGATCAGCGGCAGCCGCATCGCCCATGGCTGGGCCATCCGGACCAGAGCGTCGTAAATGGCGCTGTCGCCGTGCGGGTGCAGGCGGCCCATCACGTCGCCGACCACGCGGGCGCATTTGACGTGCGCGCGGTCGGGGCGGAGCCCCATCTCGGCCATCTGATACAGGATCCGGCGCTGCACCGGCTTCAGCCCGTCTCGCGCGTCGGGCAGGGCGCGCTGGTAGATCACCGAGTAGGCGTACTCAAGGTAGCTGCCCCGCATCTCGTCGGTCACGTCGATGTCGACGACGTTCTCCTCGAAGTCCTCGGGAGGCGGAGTTGTCGCAGTGCGTCTGGCCATGACCGCCATTGTGCCGCGACCAGGCCGCGGCCGGTGCCGAGCGAGCCCGCGGCACGCCGCCCCAGAATCGGCATCGGCCCGGTTACGGGCCGGTATGGTTAACCGCTGGGGACATTTGCAGCCCCAATGCTGGCGCCAGCCGTGCAGCGAGCGTTTGCTTCCAGGAGAGTGCCGTGGCCGAGACATCGTGGGACGCTCAGGGCGAGGCGCGCAGGGCGCTACGCGCCATTACCAGTGATCCGCTGTACGGTTCGGCGGCTTTGTCACGGCCGCAGGTGATGTCCAATCTGCTCAAGGACCTGCTGCCCGACGCGCCAAGAGAGGCCAGCATACTGCTGGCCGCGGCGCAGGCTGACCTGGCCGGTGCCTTGCAGCAGCACGTGGCGCAGGGCATGGATCTGGGCACCGCATCCCGGCTGACGTCGAGATCTTTCGCCGAAAGCACGCCGGTCACGCCGGAAGCGTGCGATTGGGTGGTCAGCGAACTGGCCATTGCGCTCGACTTGGCGCCAGCAGCCGCAGCCGGGAATGGCACGCCTGACGCCTGGCCCCAGCCTGCCGGGCAGACGGTCGCCGACACACCGGACTGGCCGCAGGTATCCGCTGGCCAAGGCGACCAGGGCGGTTACCAGGGCCAGAGTGGCTTTCCCGGCCAGGCTGGCGGCTTTCCCGGTCAGGGTGCCGTGCCCGGCCAGGGCAGTTTTCCCGGTCAGGGTGCCGTGCCCGGCCAGGGCAGTTTTCCCGGTCAGGGTGCCGTGCCCGGCCAGGGCAGTTTTCCCGGTCAGGGTGCCGTGCCCGGCCAGGGCAGTTTTCCCGGTCAGGGTGCCGTGCCCGGCCAGGGCAGTTTTCCCGGTCAGGGTGCCGTGCCCGGCCAGGGCAGTTTTCCCGGCCAGGGTGCCGTGCCCGGCCAGGGCAGCTTTCCCGGTCAGGGTGCCGTGCCCGGCCAGGGCAGCTTTCCCGGTCAGGGTGCCCAGCCCGGCCAGAGCAGCTTTCCCGGTCAGGGCGGTAGCTTTCCTGGCCAGGGCGGTTACCAGACGCCGGGGGCTGAGCTGTCGGGTTGGTCCGGGGGATCGGGTTTCGGGCCACCGCAGCCTGCGAAGAACAACAACCTGGCTATCGCAGCCCTGGTCTGCGGGGTCGCGCAGTTCGTGCTCTGGTTCCTGATCCTCATTCCCGGGCTGATCTCCGCGATCCTGGCCCTAGTCTTCGGCATGGTCTCGATGCGGCAGATCAAGCGGCGCGGCGAGGCCGGGCGGGGGATGGCGGTGGCCGGCGTGATACTCGGCGCTCTTGGGGTAGCAGGCGGCATCGTGTTGGGCATCCTGATTGCGATCGGATCCGCGTATTCCCGCGGCCAGTTCGGGAACTAGACGCAGGTGTTCAGCTCGCCGACAGACCGACGACCTGCTCGGCGGTGCGATCGCTGCTGGTAAGGTTCGCCAGTTGGCAAACCAGCCGGACGATCGCGATCCGTGCAGCGCTCGGGAGGGCGAGGAATGGGGTTTCCAGACCAGCCGCAGGGTCAGGGCCAGCAGCAGGGTCAGGGCCAGCCGGTGAATCCCGGCGATCCTTGGGCGCAGGGCCAGCAGCAGGGCGGTTACGGTTCGCAGGACCAGACTCAGGCTCCGGGCGGGTATCCTCGGTGGAATCCTGCTGATCATCGGGCTTATCGCGCTCAGTAACTCGGGTTCGTTCCATTACCACATCGGGAACATAGGAAACTGAGACTGACACCTAGCTCGCGGACAAGCCGCCGTCCACGAAGATGAGCTGGCCGGTGACATAGCCACTGGCAGCGCTGGCCAGGAAGACCGCGATGCCCTCGAAATCGGCGGGCTCGCCGTTGCGCCCGATCATGGTGCGCGCGGCGAGAGCGGCCGATCGGACCGGATCGCTGGCTACTTCCCTGGTCATCGGTGTCGCGACGAAGCCGGGCGCGATGGCGTTGCAGCACACTCCCGAGGGTGCCCAGGCTTCGGACTGGGATCTGGTCAGCGACACCAGGCCGCCCTTGGATGCCCCGTATCCACCGCTGTTGCCGAAGGCCCTGACCGCCTGCTGAGACGCGATGTTGATGATCCGTCCCCAGCCGCGCGCGGCCATCGGCGGGCCGAACTGCTGGCCGAGCAGGAACGGCGCGGTGAGATTGACCGCCAGCGAGCGGTCCCACTGCGGCACGGTCAGCATCGGCAGCGGCGGCCTGATATTGACGCCGGCGCAGTTCACCAGGATGTCAGGCTCGCCAAACAAGCCGGCGGCCTGCTCGGCGGCCGGCCCGACGGCTGACCGGTCACCGAGATCGGCGCGGACGCAGCCGACGGTGCCGCCACGGGAGGCGAGTTCGGCCGCAGTCTCGTCCAGCCGGGCCTGGCGGCGCGCCACCAGCACCACCCGAGCGCCGGCGGCGGACAGGGCACCGGCGATGGCCCTGCCGATACCCGAGCTGCCCCCGGTGACGACAGCCACCCGGCCGTCAAGCGAGAACAGCCGCTGCAGGTAGTCCGTCATCCCCCCGAGTATGGCCGAAGCCGGGGCGCTAGAGCAGCGGCCTGGCGCCGACCAGCGCCATCGCCCTGGCTGCGAGCCGGCATCCGCTGGTCAGTGCCTCACCAGGGGGCTTCTTGTCCAGCCAGGCCGGCAGGAAGCCGGCGCAGAACGCGTCCCCTGCTCCGGTCCGGTCCACGATTCGCTCCAGCGGAGGAGCGGGTACCCGGACCGGTTCAGGCCTGCCGTTGGCGTAGAACAGCGCGCCTTCGGCACCAAGTTTCATGACCACGTGCGGGTACCAGGCGTTGAGCACTCGCGCGGCCTGCTCGGGCTCGCCCCGCCCGGTAAGCACCCGGCCCTGGTCGGCATTGACGAAGAGCAGCGTGGCCCCGTTGGTCATCTGCAGGAACGGCTCGGCCCCGACGCGCTCAAGCGGCGCGGATGACGCGCCGTCCACTGAGATGGTCATCCCGGCCCGCCTGGCCATCGCCACGGCCGCCAGGGTGGCCTGCCTGGATCCTGGGTTCAGCAGGGTGTAGCCGGAAACGTGCAGGTGACATCCCGGCGTGAACAGGTCCTTGGGCAGGTCGTCGGGGGAGAGCGCGGCGTTGGCGCCGGGATCGGACAGCATCGTGTGGTCGCCCCTGTGGGTGATCATGACCACGCAGGTGCCGGTCGGCCGCTCCGGGTCCATCACCAGCCTGGCGTCCACGCCGTAGCCCATCAGCTCCATGTCCCTGTTCCGGCCGGCGATGTCGGCGCCGCGCCGTCCGACGAAAGCCACCTCGGATCCGTCGACCGCCAGCCAGGCAGCGATGTTCGCGCCGGAGCCGCCGCCGTGCATGGTTACCGTCGCAGGCGTGTCGCTGCCTTTCGCCAGCGGCAGCATGGCGTGAGCGACGGTATCGGTCATGAGATCACCAATGACGACAACGCGGGTCAATGTCGTCCACCACCTTGGTCACAGGGCCGGTTCGGGCGGACCGTGGGGGGTATCCGCCGCGCAGGGCAAGCGCATTGAACTTAACAGTCTAAGGGAATCACCTCGGCCTGTTCGCTCGCTGAATCCGAGATCAATGCCGAATTCCGGTCAAGTTGACCAGGTTGTCTGCGGACTGTCTTCCTGCTCTGCCTGGCTCGGCCTGCGCGCCAGGGGGGCCGGCCATAGAGTGAGGCTGGCGGGTGCCGCCCGCAACTGCGGCAGTTGGCAGGCTGGCTCGCCCGGGCGGCGAGCCCTTGGGACATCCACTACATCCGCGCCAAGCCGGACTTCCGGTCTGGCCGTCACCGCGAGGCGAGGCATGACCTGGACCTGGCAGTACGAGAAGGCAGACGGTACCGCGGCTACGTCACGAAGCCTGCCGAGGGAGAGCTTCGGAAGTCAGGGTGACGCCGAGACTTGGCTCGGCGAGCACTGGCGCAGCCTGCTCGACTCCGGCGTCGACCAGGTCAGCCTGGTTGAGGACGGCCGGTGCGAGTACGGGCCGATGAGCCTGCATCCGGCGGAGGAGTAGCGCCTGGCCGGTCAGGGCAGTGCCGCTCAGGTCCGAGCCGCCGGGCTGGCGGTTTTGGCCGGATCGCGCACGATCACCGGGTCGAGTATCTCGTCGATCCGCCGCAGGATGGCAGCATCCAGCCGAACGCCCGACGCCCGGACATTCTCCCGCACCTGCTCGGGCCGGGTGGCGCCGACGATGGCCGCGCTGACGTTCGGATTCTGCAGCGTCCAGGCGATCGCCAGCTGGGCGAGCGTCAGCCCGGCGTCTTCGGCGACGGGCCGCAGTTGCTGCACCAGGCGCAGGATGTCATCGGTCAGGTACTCGCTGATCATCGCGGCACCGCTGGCGTCAGTCGCCCGTGATCCGGCCGGCGGCGCAGCTCCCGGCGCGTACTTGCCGGTCAGCGCGCCCTGCCCGATCGGTGACCAGACCAGCTGACCGATCCCTTCGCGCTCGCAAAGCGGCACGACCTCGGTCTCGATCACCCGCCAGATCATGTTGTACTCCGGCTGGTTGGAGATGATCCGGTGCAAGCCAAGCTCGGCCGCGATGCTCAGCGCCGCCGCGATCTGCTCGGACCGCCACTCCGACACTCCGATGTAGAGCACCTTGCCCTGCCTGACCAGGTCATCGAAGGCGCGCAGGGTCTCCTCCAGCGGCGTGCCGTGGTCGTACCTGTGCGCCTGATACAGGTCGAGGTAATCGGTCTGCAGCCGCCGGAGCGAAGCGTGCGCCGATTCCATGATGTGCTTGCGGGACAGACCCCGGTCGTTGACCCCTGGTCCGGTCGGCCAGTAGACCTTGGTGCAGATCTCGACGGACTCGCGCCTGACGCCGTGCAGGGCCCGCCCGAGCACCTCTTCTGCCTTGGTGCCCGCGTAGATGTCGGCGGTGTCGAACGTCGTGATTCCCTCGTCGAGCGCGGTGGCTACGCAGGCTTTGGCGGCGTCCTCCGCAACCTGCGAGCCATGGGTCAGCCAGTTGCCGTAGGCGATCTCGCTGAACTGCAAGCCGCTCCGGCCGACATGACGAAACTCCATCAGCCCATCCTCATCGCCGTTGGGTTCGGACCGCGCACGCTGGTCGCTAGACCTGGTCGCCGCGGCTCAGCCTGGCCGGTGGCATCCGCGAGCTGCGCAGCCGCATGCTGCGCTTCGCCACGTACCAGGCGATGCCCCTGGTGCTCTGGCCGGGAAGGCGCTGTTTGGCGAGGCGGATCACCTTGCTGCTGTGGTACGCGGCCTCAACCGCGATCACGACCACGATCGAGGCTTCGGCGATGAGGATCACGAGCGAGTTCTTCGCCGCGCCGAGCACGAACAGCAGGAAGATCACCACGAAAACGCCGAACAGCACGTACTCGCTCACGATCAGCCGACGGGAATCGACGTAATCCCTGGCGAGTGCCTTGACCTGGCCTTTGTCCCGCGGCGGCAGGGCCCACTCCTCGCCCCGCCGCATGGCGTCCATTCTGCGGCGGTTGGCCGCGCGCCGGCGCTCCCGATCCTGGGCGGCGGCCGCCTTGCGATTGGCTGGCGGCGGGGTGTAGGGCTCCCGCCTGCGCCGTTCGGCTTCGCTCCGCTTGGGGGTGGGCCGTCCCTTGCCGACCGGCTTGGGTGCCTGGTCGGAATCATTGCGCGCTGGCTCGGTCTCAAGCACCACCGGAGCGCCGCTGGTACGTCGTCGGAACACGCTGACAGCCTACCGGGACGAACAGCCCAGACCGCCAGTGCCAGGGTCGGGCCGGCCGCGGTGGCGGCCTTGGTCAGGCAGGCGTGATGACGGGCCGGCCAGGAGGCCATAGGCTGGGAATCCAGCACCTGCCAGATAGATTTCCGTTGCTGATGCCAAACGGCAGCTGGCGGCACCGCTTTGCGGTACGGCAGCGGGTTACCGGATGAGGGGATGGCCGCGCTTATGGGTGTGATGAAGCGGGTTTCGACGATCTTCAGGGCCAAGGCCAATAAGGCCCTGGACAAGATGGAAGATCCGCGGGAGACGCTGGACTATTCCTACCAGACGCAGCTGGAGCTCCTGCAGAAGGTGCGGCGCGGCGTCGCTGACGTCGCCACTTCGCGCAAGCGGGTCGAGCTGCAGATGAACACGGTTCAGCAGTCCACCGACAAGCTGGACCGCCAGGCTCGCGACGCCCTGGCCGCCGGCCGGGAGGACCTGGCGCGCGAGGCACTGCAGCGCAAGGCAGGCGTCCAGAGTCAGCTCAACGACCTGCAGGCCCAGTACGCCTCATTGCAGGGCGAGGAGGAGAAGCTGACCGCTGCCTCGCAGCGGCTGCAGGCCAAGGTCGACGCGTTCCGGGTGCGGAAGGAGACGATCAAGGCCACCTACACCGCCGCCGAGGCGCAGACCAGGATCAACGAGGTCTTTACCGGCATCTCGGAGGAGATGAGCGATGTTGGCCTGGCGATCCAGCGTGCCGAGGACAAGACCGAGCAGATGAAGGCACGAGCGGGTGCGATCGATGAGCTGATGGCCTCTGGTGCGCTGAGCGACGCCCTCGGCGGGGCGCCGCACGACGACATCCAGGCTGAGCTTGACCGGATGGGCGCGACTCACGGCGTCGATCTTGAGCTGGAGCGGCTGAAGGCCGAGATCGCCGGAGGCACCGAGCTCCCCGGCGGCAGCGCGCCAAAGCAGATCGGCCCCGCCATCCCGGCCACCTCGGCGGAGGGTGCGAACGGCGGCCAGCAGGCCGGGGCAAGCTCGGCCGAGGGCGCGAACGGCGGCCAGCAGCCCGGGACGAGCTTCCCGGCCGAGCAGCCGAGTGCGGGGGAGGTTCAGTGATCATCCGGATCATGGGCGAAGGTCAGCTGCAGCTCGACGAGGCGGCAGTGGAGGAACTGAACAAGCTGGACACCAACCTGGAAGCCGCCGTCGAGCAGAACGACGAGGCGGCATTCGGGCTTTCCCTGCAGGCGCTGCTCGACCGGGCCAGGGCGGTGGGTACCGCGCTGCCTGCCGATGCCATCGAGCCGTCGGATCTGATCCTGCCGCGTGAGGGCGCGACCATTGACGAGGTGCGAGACCTGCTATCCGACGGGGGGCTGATCCCCGGCTGATCCGGGTCGGCGAGGGCAGCTGACTGTGGCCTGGGCCGGCTCCCCGCCGGTCTGGGCGTTGTGTCTCGCCGCGGTGCGCAAACCACGGGCGAAGTTGAGATGTAATGAAGTAAGTCGGCTTCCCGAGGCCGCCCGATTGAAATGGAGGCGCCGCCGATGGCTCGGACTCGCTATGCGACGGACAAGGGCCTGATCGCGCGGATGGGCGTGACCATGTTCATGATCGGCCTGGTGTTCACCGCATTCATCATCCTGGTGATCTTCCTGCTTGGGCACTACGGGGTGAGCCAGGGTGGCATCGTCTTCATCGCGGTGCTGCTCGGCGGCGGCATGACGTTCGGCTCGTACTACTGGTCGGACAAGATCGCGCTGCGGACCGCCGGTGCCCGGCTGGTCAGCCCGCAGGAGGCGCCTGAGCTGCATGGCGTGGTGGACCGGCTGTGCGCGCTTGCCGACATGCCCAAGCCGCGGGTGGCGATCGCGCCGACGGACATGCCGAATGCCTTCGCCACCGGTCGGAGCAGCAAGGTCGCCGTGCTCTGCGTCACTCAGGGGCTGCTCCGCAGGCTCGACCGCAACGAGCTCGAGGGCGTGATCGCCCATGAGATGTCGCACGTGGCGCACAAGGACGTCGCGGTCATGACGATCGCCTCGTTCATCGGCATCGTGGCCGCCCTGATGATCAGGTTCGGCTTCTACTCCGAGCTGTTCGGCGGCGGTGGCCGCGGCCGAGGCGGCGGCCGGGGCGGCAACAACCAGTACACGCTGGCAGTCGGACTGATCATGATGCTCGTCGGCATCGTGGTCTATGCGATCAGCTTCCTGCTGATCCGGATGCTGTCGCGGTACCGTGAGCTGTCGGCGGACCGGTCCGGAGCGCTGCTGACCGGGCAGCCATCGGCCCTGGCCAGCGCACTGGTGAAGGTGAGCGGTGAGATGGCCAACATCCCGACCAGGGACCTGCGGGCGGCCGAGCCGCTGAACGCGTTCTATTTCGCCCCCGCGCTTTCGGCTCGCTCAGGTCAGCTGAGCCTGTCCACGATGTTCTCCACGCATCCGTCGCTTGAGAAGCGGCTGCGGGAGCTTGACAAGATCTCCAAGCAGCTCAGCAGGTAGCTCGGCTCGGCGGTGAACCCGCGGCGGCGGCGCGCCCAGCGCCGTGGCCCGGCCCGGGTACTCGATCCAGGGAGGTAGCAGGCAGGTGGGGTTTCTCGACGCGCTGCTTGGCCGGACCAAGCCGGTGCCCCCCAACCTGGATGCCCTGTTCGCGCTGCCGTCGGCCGCGATCACGCTGCAGGCGGCCTCGGACTTCAAGCCGACCGGTACCGGCTCGGTCTGCTTCCGCGCCGCCGAGGGGAAGGCGTTCAGCGACATCGAGCAGGATGTGCGCGATCTGCTCGGCATGGGCGAGAACAAGACTCCGGTGCAGCTGTCCGCCGATTCCTACGGCTTCACCTGGCTGGTCTGCCAGCACACCCCCGATGACATCGAGGGCCTGGTCACCGACCTGCACGCGGTGAACTCCTCGCTGCAGGACGGCGGCTTCGGCCCGCAGCTGCTCTGCACGATTCTGGGCTTCCTCGACTCCTCGTCCCGGCGGCTCGGCCTGGTGTACCTGTACAAGCGCGGCACCTTCTACCCGTTCGCCCCGCAATCGGGCCAGCGCCGGGACAACGCACTGGAACTGCAGGTCCGCGGCATGCTCGGCGACGACCTGAAGATCGAACCTGACCTGGGCCGCTGGTTCCCGGTCTGGGGCGCTCCCGGCCTGTAGCCGGGCCGGCGGTCAGGGCAGTGCCAGCATCTGGTCAAGAGCGGCCCTGGCCTGGCGTGCCGTCTGCTCCTCGACGGTGATCTGGTTGACCACCCGCCCGCCGGTGAGCGACTCAAGCACCCAGACCAGATGCGGCAGGTCGATCCGGTTCATGGTGGAGCAGTAGCACACGGTCTTGTCGAGGAAGACCACCGTCTTGTCCGGATGAGACTGCGCCAGCCGCTGCACCAGGTTCAGCTCCGTGCCGACGGCCCAGGCCGAGCCGGCCGGCGCTGCCGCGATGGTCTTGATGATCTTCTCGGTAGATCCGACCTGGTCCGCCGCGAGCACAACCTCGTGCGCGCATTCCGGGTGGACGATGACGTTGACGCCGGGCACCCTGGCCCTTACCTCGGCCACGTTCCGCGCCCTGAACCGGCCGTGCACGGAGCAGTGCCCGCGCCACAAGATCATGGTGGCGTTCCGCAGCGCGTCGGCGTCCAGGCCGCCGTCCGGCCGGTGCGGATCCCAGACCACGCAGTCGGCCAGGTCGAGCCCGAGCTCGAGCACGGCGGTGTTGCGGCCCAGGTGCTGGTCGGGCAGGAACAGCACCTTGCTGCCCTTGGCCAGCGCCCAGGTCAGGGCGCGCTTGGCGTTGGAGGATGTGCACACGGTGCCGCCGTGCCGCCCGGTGAAGGCCTTGATGTCAGCGGAGGAGTTCATGTAGGTGACCGGGACGACCGAATCGGCGATGCCGAGGTCCTCCATGGTCTCCCAGCACTCCTCCACCTGGCTGTAGCTGGCCATGTCGGCCATCGAGCAGCCTGCCGCCAGGTCAGGCAGGATGACCCGCTGGGCCGGCGAGGTCAGGATGTCAGCGGACTCAGCCATGAAGTGCACGCCGCAGAAGATCACGAATTCGGCGTCTGGCCTGGCTGCCGCATCGCGGGCAAGCTTGAACGAGTCGCCGGTCACGTCGGCGAACCTGATCACCTCATCACGCTGGTAATGATGACCGAGGACGAACGCCCGGTCACCGAGTTCCGCGCGCGCCCGCAGCGCCCGGTGCACCAGGGCGGGGTCGGACGGCGCCGGCAGCTCGCCTGGGCAGGAGACGCCACGCTCGGTGTGGCGCTGCGCACCGGCGCCGAGCACGAGCAGCGGTATCTCGCGGGTAACGGCTGGCTTGCTTGCGGTGAGCTGATCTGCTGGCCTGGACATGAGCGGCCTCACTTCCGCGCACTTATCGTCGAACTGACGATACAGCAAGGATACCTCTGACGTCTGGCTGGGGCAGACGGAAGCCGGGGCGGACGGAAGCCGGGGCAGACGGAATGAGAGCGCCGGGGCAGACGGAATGAGAGCGCCGGGCATATCGTTGGAATGCTAAGAACGAGGCCGCGCCTTCGCGCTGGTCCCCTCGAACGCGGGAGTTATCCAGATGACAGTTGAGCACGACGTGACGGCGCAGGGCGTCATTCTCACCGAGGTCGCGGCCGCCAAGGTGAGCGGCCTGCTGGCTCAGGAGGGCCGTGACGACCTCAGGCTGCGGATCGCCGTGCAGCCCGGTGGCTGCTCTGGCCTGCGCTACCAGCTGTACTTCGACGAGCGCCAGGTTGATGGTGACATCGTCAGCACCTTCAACGGTGTCGAGGTGGTCACCGACAAGATGAGCGGGCCGTACCTAAGCGGCGCCACGATCGACTTCGTCGACACGATCGAGAAGCAGGGCTTCACGATCGACAACCCCAACGCGACCGGGTCCTGCGCCTGCGGCGACTCCTTCCACTGACGCACAGCGGGGCCGCAGCGCCGTCGAAGCGGTAGCCTGGCTGAGCCAGCTTGATCGGTGCTAGCTGCCCCCTGCCGCCAGAAGGACCGCCGTGCATATTGCAGTCACCGGGTCGATCGCGACCGACCATCTGATGACGTTCCCGGCCAGGTTCGTCGAGCAGCTGATGCCAGACAAGCTTGACAAGATTTCGCTCTCGTTCCTGGTTGACTCCCTGGTGATCCGGCGCGGTGGGGTAGCCGCGAATATCGCCTTCGGTCTTGGCTGCCTGGGGCTGCGGCCGCTGCTCGTTGGCACCGCAGGGAGCGACTTCGCCGAGTATCGCGACTGGCTGGAGCGGCACGGCGTGGACACCAGCGGCGTGCGCGAGTCGGAGCGCCAGCACACGGCCAGGTACATCGGCACGACCGACATGGACATGAACCAGATCGCCTCCTTCTATCCAGGGGCGATGACCGAGGACAGGGACATCGATCTGGCCGAGCTCGCCGGCCGGGTCGACCTCGTGCTGATCGGGGCCAGCGACCCTGACGCCATGCTCGCCTTCACCAAGCAGTGCCTGGCGAATCAGATCCCGTTCGCCGCCGACACGTCCTGGCAGCTGGCCAGGCTGGATGGCGGGCAGGTTCAGTCCCTGCTGACCGGGGCCGCTTTCTTGTTCTGCAACGAGTACGAGGCCACGCTGACCGAGCACAAGACCGGCTGGTCCAAGTCGGACCTGAGCGACCGGGTCGGGGTTCGGGTGACCACGCTCGGCGGCCGAGGCGCCCGGGTAGACCGGGCCGGGCATCCGCCGGTGCTGGTACCGGCTGTGCCTGGCGTTCAGCCCAAGGAGCCGACCGGCGCCGGAGACGCTTTTCGGGCCGGCTTCCTGGCCGCGATCTCGTGGGGCCTGAGCCTGGAGCGGGCGGCCCAGCTCGGCAATATCGTCGCGGTGCACGCGCTGGAGACCACGGGAACGCAGGAGTACCAGCTCCAGCCTGAACCGCTGACCGAGCGGTTCGCCGCCGCCTACGGCGATCAGGCGGCGGCCGAGATCGCCCTGAACTACATCTGACGGGCTGCTGACGGCACGCTGGTGGCCGGATCCGCTTCGGCGGAGAAGATTCCGGTGCGGTTGATCGCCTGCCAGCGATGCCGGGTTCCCAGCAGCGCGGTCATTACGGACTGGATGGTCACCAGGTACATCACCTGCCGGTAGACCAACTGCTGCAAGGGCAGGGACCAGACCGCCCGGATTCGCTCCCCGTCCAGTGCGAGGGCGTATCCGCAGGCCACCATCTGCAGGCCATTGAAGGCCAACCAGAACATGGTGATCTTGAGCGGGCTCAGGAAGACCAGGCCGTAGATGGTGGCCAGGTCCACTACCGGGGCAATCAGCGGTAGCAGCACCTGGAAGAGGACGAGATACGTGAGGCAGCGCCGACCGACCCGTCCCGATGCGCCGCCCTCAACGACCGAGTGCCGGTGCTTCCACATGGCCTGCAACGTCCCGTAACACCAGCGGTAACGCTGCCGCCAGAGCTGGCTGAGCCGCGATGGCGCCTCGGTCCACGCGATCGCTGACTGCTCATAGACAACTCGCCACCCGGAGCGGCAGATCGCCATGGTCAGGTCGGTATCCTCGGCCAGCGTGTCGGCGCTGACTCCGCCGACGGCGGCCAGGGTGGCCCGCCGGAATGCCCCGATCGCACCGGGCACGGTCGGAATGGTGCCCAGGATGTCGAACATCCGGCGGTCGAGATTGAAGCCCATCACGTATTCAAGGTGCTGCCAGCGGCCGAGGAAGCCGCTCCGGTTGGCGACCTTGGTGTTGCCGCTGACCGCTCCCACAGCCGGGTCGGCGAGTCGGCTGGTGAGGCGGCTCAGCGCCTCCGGCTCGAACACGGTGTCACCATCGACAAGGACGAGAATGTCGTACCTGGCCGCGGCGATGCCGCGGTTGAGCGCGGCCGACTTGCCCGAGTTGGACTGGCTGATCAGCCGGACACCAGGCAGCGCCAGGTTGCGCACGACCGCCGCCGTGCCGTCGGTCGAGCCGTCATCGACGACGACCACCTCGATGTCGCCCGGATAACTGCTGCTGACCATCGATGTGACCGTAGCCGCGATGCCGGCGATCTCGTTGTAAGCCGGCACGACGACGGAGATGCCGGGAGCGGGCCGGCCGGGCGGCCAGCCGGACTGCGCTCGGTGCCGCCGCCGGTGCCGCCCGGCAAAGCTCATCACCAGGAGCACCCTGATGATCATCAGGCAGCTGGCGATCACCAAGCCGACGGCCAGTACCTGGACGGCGTGATCGGCCGCCTGCTGGGTGAGAACCAGCGCTAGGCCGGTCATCCGTTGACCGGCGGTGGCCGGAACGTCGGCAGCCGGGAGGCCCAGCCCGGCCGTGACGGTCACGAACCGATAGCCGCGCGCCTTCAGCCTGGCGATGATCTGCGGCAAGGCGCGAATGGTCTGGCTTCTGTTGCCGCCCGAGTCGTGCAACATGATGATCGCGCCTTGGGTGCCGCGCGGCATCGCGGCCCGGACGATCCTGGCTACTCCGGGCCTGGCCCAGTCGCGGGTGTCGATCGTGTCAAGCACGATCAGGTAGCCGAACCGGGCCGCACGCTGGTCGGCGCGCCAGTCCGCGGCGGTGAGCGCGTCCGGTCCGCCGCAGTACGGCGGCCGCAGCAAGTTGGTCCGTATCCCGGCTGCCCCGGCAAGGGCATTCTGGGTCAGCGTGAGTTCGAAGGCCTCACGCCAGCCAGAGGTCGTCAGGTTGACATGCGTGTAGGTATGCGAGCCGACCTCGTCGCCGGCCCGCAGTTCGGCGCGGATCAGCGAAGGGTAACTGGCGACATGCGCGCCGACCGTGAAGAAGGTGGCGGGAACGTGGTAGCGCGAGAGGATGGCGAGAATCGCTGGCGTCCAGACCGGGTCAGGCCCGTCATCGAAGGTGAGCGCGACGGTCCGGGACGGCATCCGATAGCTGTATGGTCGCTGCCCGGTCGCGCTGATCACCGGTCCGCCATTGAGCAGCGAGGCGGGTCCGGCAGGCCCGGATGAGCTGGAGTTGCCGACTGTCTGGATAGTCTCGCCGAGGACACCATGGGTATATCCCTCGACCGCCAGGCCGGTAGCGGTGACCAGCAGAACCAGGCCTACAAATGCCCAGTGCCCGCGTGGTGGCCGCGGTCTTCTATGTCGCGGCTGCGCTGGCTTTGCGGTCGCCTCACGGGCCATGAGGAGACTTCGACGGATGCGGCTTCTTGCTGTGATTCCGGCCAGGCGGCGTATGGCCGGCCGGATTCGTCGGCGAAGGCGAATCGCTCGGGCTGCTCGTCGGCGACGCTGAACCGGGTGCGGGCGACGGCGTTGGGGAGTGATCTGGCCCCCGAGATGGCGCAGATGCCTGCCATGGCGCGGTGTGGCCAGGTGCGCCTGATCCAGCGTGCTGCCGGTGCCTGACGCTCGGGCCGGCCTGGGTGTGGCCCTGGGACTGCGGGGCCCAGAGGCTGAACGGCGTTCTCGGCCCGCCGAACATCCCGATGCCCACCAAGATCAGGGCACCGATCAAGAAGATGCTGGCGGCAACGCCGACTCGCCGCATCCGCCGCCGACGCTGGCCGGAGGGATCGGTGAAGACTGGAACGCCTGGCTGCTGCGCGCCAGGGCCGGGATGGTCGGCCGCGAGGTCGGCGTCGTTCACGACGCTGAGTGTAGGTCTGCTCTGGCGGAAATGCCGATGAAACATCACCTTCGGGTCAGCGCCAAAGCGTTCGTGGCTGGCTGTTGGTACCGTGGCGGGCATGGCCGCGCTGCTCGCCACGGGGTATCACGGTCCGCCGGAGCTTACGCCGTTGCGTGCGCTGACCGAGTGGACTGTTGATCCGTGGGCGCTGGCCGTCTTGCTGGCGGCCGGCTGGCTCTATCTGGCCGGCGTCCGCCGGGTGCGGCGGTCTGGCCGGGAATGGTCGGCCGGGCGGATCGTGGCGTTCTGCGGCGGAGGGCTCGGCCTCGCCGTTGTCGCCGCCAGTTCCTTCCTCGCGGTGTACTGGCCAGTCCTGTTCTACGTGCGCGCCATCCAGACGGTCGTGCTGCTGCTCGGGGTACCGCTCTTCCTGGCCGTCGGCAGGCCATTGACGCTGCTCATCGCCGCCGCGCCGAGGCTCGGCCGGCGCGCTGCGGCAGCGATCGATGGCCGGCTGGCGCGGATAGCGACGTTCCCGGCGATCACTGGCCTGATCCTCGTCCTGACCCCGTTCCTGCTCTACTTCACGCCGTGGTTCGCGGCCGGCTTCCATAGCGCGGCGGTCAGGGACGTGACCGCCGCCGTGCTGCCGCTGCCTGGGCTGGTGTTCTTCTGGACGCTGCTTAGGGTGGATCCGGTGCCGCGCCAGTACCCCTACCTGGTGTCGCTCTGGGTGACCGCGGCTGAAGTGGTCGGTGACGCCGTGCTCGGACTCGCCGTGATCGCCGACCACAATCTGATCGCCGGGCCCTACTACCATGCCGTCGCCAGGCCATGGGGACCGTCGCTGGCATCTGATCAGGTGCTCGGCGGTGGCGCGCTCTGGATTCTGGGTGACCTGATCGGACTGCCGTTCCTGGCCGCGGTGCTGATCGCGATGATCCGCGAGGATGAAACCCAGGCGGCGGTCATCGATGCCGAACTCGACGCCAGCGAGGGCGGGCTTCCAGCTGGCGATGGGCCGGCCCACGCAAGCCCTGATCCGGTGCCTGCCGGGTTCCAGCAGCCGTGGTGGCACTCCGACCCGAGGTTCACCGGCCGATTCGCACCGGTCGATCCTGGGCGCCGTGGCGACCAGTAGGGCCGCCGGGACTGGCTAGTACGGGACTGGCTAGTAACTGCGCCTGACCGCGAACGCCCAGCCGGAGTCCCCTGGCAGTTCGGCTGCCTGAACGAACTCCTGTGACTTGAGGCCGCACCAGGCCGGGATGTCGGTCTTGGCAGCTGGATCGTCGGCTAGCACCTCGACGATCTGGCCGACCCGTACCTCGCCGATCCGCTCCGCCAGCATGATGATCGGAATCGGGCACTTCTTGCCCAGCGCATCGATCGTCAGCGCGGGCAGCCGGGTGGCCGCAAGGTCCATGAGGTCATTATCGCTGACCCGGCCCGGTAGCGGGGCCGACCGGGATGCAAAGTGGCAGGCGCAGCGCGGTCGCTGCCGTCAGTGCTGCGTGCTTGTCGCTCTGAAGCCTCAGGGAGCGCGCAATGTCAGGTCAGCCGTGGCTCCGCGGCGGAACGCGGCATAAGCCGCTGGGCTGTTGAGGCGCCAGTTCCTGGCATCGAACCACACGACTCCCAGCAGGCCATAGGCGCGAATGCCAGCGAACAGGTTGGTGATCTTCGCTGGCTGGTCGGGGCCAGGCGTTGTGCCGGTCTCGGCGGTGAGGATCGGGATCGGGTAGCGAGTCAGCGCACGCACCGCTTTGATTGTCGTCCCGAACAAGGCGGCGAAGGTCGGGAACGACCGGTGGTAGTAGCCGTCGAGCCCGACCCAGGTCACATACGAGCGGCCGGGCCACCAGGGGGCTGGGGGGCGGATGCCGCCGTGCGCATCGATGACGTTGATCGTCCAAAGCCAGGTCACGTTGGTGGCGCCATGCCGCCGGAATACGGTGACGATGTGCCGCCAGGCGGCCACAAAGGCAGCCGGGGACGTGTGCCGGTATCCCCAGGTGTACCACCACCCGTTCATCTCATGGCCGAAGCTCAGGATGACCGGGCCGCGATAGGAACGGACACTAGCGGCGTAGGCATCCAGGTAGGTGTCGTACCGGCCAGCTGCGATCGCGGCGATACCAGCCTGCACCGGGTTGATCTGCACAAGCGGCACCGCGTCGTGGTCGGCTGCCTGCCTGGCAAACGCTGACTGGAATGGCTCACCCCAGCCGCTGTAATAGAGGGCGATGTTGGGCCTGACCCCGGTCGCCGCAGTGAACGTCGTCATCGGCGCATATGAACCAGGGAGCCCAGGGATGTACAACCCGAGGTAGGACCCGGGTGTGGTGGGCAGACTGGTGCGCTCGGCTGGTGGGGCCGAAGGCCCGGCCACCGCGAAGGCCAGCACGGTTGCCGCCAGCGCGACCGCGGCACCGATCGCCGCGAGCAGCGTCGCCCGCCGCCGGACCAGAGTGTGCGGTCGTCGCTGTTGCGCTGGCCGGTGCCGGCCCATGCGCTGAGCGTCAGCGCGCGTCACAATGCCGCCTCTGGCCGCGAGTGCCTTGCGTCAGGCTGGCCGGTCATGACGCAGGCCTGCCGTACGGCTTGGCTCCCCGGCGGAACGCAGCGACCGCCGCGGCGCTGTCAATGCGCCAGTCCTTGATCCGCCTGGCGTCGAACCAGACGAAGCCAAGCAGCCCGTAGTCGCTAATGCCAGCGAACAAGTCGGTGATCTTCGCCGGCTGGCCTGCGGCGGGTGCCGCCGCTGTTTCGGAGATGAGTATCGGGTCGAGGGTCAACGCGCGTACGGCCTTGATGGTTGGCCCGAACAAGGGAGCGAACCTCCATGAGGGCTTGTAGTAGTAGCCGTCAATTCCTATCCAGGTTACGTACGAACTGCCTGGCCACCACGGCCCGGGCGCGGCAATGCGGCCGCGCACATCGATGATGTTGACCGTCCACAGCCAGGTTACGTCGTCGGCACCCTGATGCCGGAACACAGTCACGACGTGCCGCCACGCGGCGACCCAGATGGCAGGAGCAACGTGCCCGAATCCCCACGGGTACCAGCTGCCGTTCGGTTCGTGGGCGAAGCCGATGATGACTCCGTGCCCGGTCTGCGCGCCGTAGCTGGCAACGGCGTTGGCGTAGGACTTCAGGTAGCTGTCGTAGGCACCAGCGATGATCGCGGCGAGGCTGGTATCGCCTGGCTCGATCTGGACCAGGGGAACCGCGCCATGGTCGGCCGCCTGCCTGGCGAACGCCGCCTGGAATGGCTCACCCCAGCCGCTGTAGTAGAGGGCGATATTGGGCTGCACGCCGGTGGCACTGTCGAAGGAGTCGATCGAGTCGTAACTGTTAGGGACGCCGTTGGCGAAGGCGCCCAGGTAGGACTCCGGGAAGGCCGGCAGAGTTATGACTACGGGGTGGTTGCCGAACGGGGACCCCGGGGCCGCGGCCGAAGGTGGGTTCGGGGAGATGACCAGCACGATTCCCGCTGTGGCTGAGGCCACGAGCAGGACCATAGCGGCGCTGAGGATGACTGAGGCCGTCATGCTGGTCTGGAACAATTCAGTGATGCTGCGGCGCGAGTGCCGCCCGTGCCGCGTTGCGTACCGCGGCTGCTTGGCAGCGGGCGGTGGCTGCGGCCTGCTCACGCAGCCTTCCTTCCCGGGTAGATGACCCGCAGCACGATAGCGGCATTGAGCAGGCCGCTGATCGTAATGACGGTGAGCCGGCCTGGCGGGATGGCTGTCATTCGCCAGGCGATCAGGGTCAGCCACACGGTCACCGCGGCGAGGTTCCATGCGCGGATACCCCACCAGAACCGGCGCACCGGACTGACCCCGGCACCGGTGGCCTGCCACTGCATCGTCTTGCCACGCACGTAATCCCAGATGGCCAGGGCATGCGCCCAGGAGCGCACCAGGGACAGCGGCAGGGTCTTGCGCAGGTCGTAGCTGGAGTGATGCCACAGTGGCATGACGGTCATGGAAGTGAGCATGGCGACGACGATCAGGCCGGAGTTCAGCGGCGTGATGCTCTCCGGCCGGAACAGCAGCAGAGTGATCGGGATGAGCGGGACAGCGAACACACTCATCCCGGTGAACAGGTAGTAACAGAATCCGGACACGTACGTCAGCCGCGCGGGGATGCTCATTGGAACGGACCAGAGCCGCGAGGTGAGCACCGTGCTCGTGGATCCGGTGCACCAGCGGTACTGCTGGCGGATGAACGCATTGAGACCGGTGGGGCACATGCCTGTGGCGAGCACGACCGGCACGTAGATCAGCTTCCAGCCCGCGCGCCGGACGTCCAGGCCGGTGTGCACGTCCTCGGCGTAGGCGATCAGCGTGGTCCCCCCTTGTGGCAGGAGTGGGTGGCGCCGGTAGACGGCGCACGTTCCCACGCAGATCGAAGCGCCGAGCCGGTCGCGGCCAACCTGGATGGCCCGGTAGAACAGTTCCTGGATCGCTCCGGCAGCACTTTCTACCCAGCTCTGGTGGCGGTCGGTGCGGAAGAACTGGGGCGTCTGGACAATGGCGATGTCCGGGTCGTCGAAGTACGGCAGCGTCTCGGCCAGGAAGTCGGGGCGAGGCGCGAAGTCGGCGTCGAGCACGATGAAGAACTCGCCGCGCGTATTGGCGAAGGCATACCGCAGGTTGCCGGACTTCTTGTCGTGGCCCAGGTTCGGCCTGATGACGTAGTTGAGGCCGAGGTCGAATGCGAGGCGCTGGCTCTCCTGGTCGGCCGCGTCGTCAAGCACGTACGCCACGGCCCGGCCAGGGTACGCCTGCACCAGGGCGGCGACTGCAGTCCACGAGTTGCGGAGCACCTCGATCGGCTCTCCGCAGCACGGCAGGAAGATGTCCACGTCCGGGTAGTGCCGCGGGTGCCAGGACTGCACCAGCTCAAGGTGCCGGCCGATGTTGAACCCGCGTCCGGTGAGCCCGAGCGGCATCGACATGGAGAACGCGATCGTCCCGACGAACGTGTAGATTCCGAACACCCAGATGCCGCTGTTGATCTCGAACAGAAGCTGGCTGGTAAACGCGGCCGCGAACGCGAGGCTCATGCTCACCGCGAGGTAGGGCAGCGACCGCGACACGTAGAGGTATTTCTCGATCTGGCTGGGCGGTGGCTGAACGATCGTGCGGTAACGATGACGGCCGACAGTCGTTGTGCTCATCCGGGACCGTGCCCGGCGGGCGGCTGGTAAACCCAGATGGTGTAGTCGCCGCGTCTGGTTGGCCCAAACGGAATGGTGTCGGCGATGCGATACCCGTTGGTGCGCTGCAGGACCCTGGCTATGTCATCGTCCAGGGCCACGGTGTCCGTGAAGGTCAGCAGGACGACGGAGAAATAGTGGCTAGCGATGAGACTTTCGTACAAGGCCGGGTCGCCTTGCCCGCCGACCGGCACGCTGATGGTCCGGCCGCCGGGCAGAACAGCGCTACGGGTATTCGACCAGTCCTGCCAGCGTGTTCGGCGCAGGTAGTACTCCGGTATGTACTGGCCTTCGGCCAGGAATCTGCCGCCATGCGCCGTCAGCTGGTTAAGCGCGGCAACCAGCACGTCCTCGTTCGGCCAGTAGCCGTAGAGCATCTTGCGTGCCTGGAGCACGCCGGCCTGAGAGACAGCGAAGAGACACATGAGGCAGCCGCATACGACACTTGCCCGCATCAGGCGCCGGCGTGGCAGCGCTACTACTCGGCGGACGGCGTAACCAGCGGCAATCGCCGCGAACCACGCGCCGAAGTCCACATGCTTGTTGAGCGACGTGACGGTGTGAATCCTGGCTTGTTCGATGGGCGCGAGCAGCACGGCGGCGGCCAGGAGCGCGGTGACCGCGCGCTGCGGGCGTCGCCAGCTAAGGACTACGGCCACAGCGGCGACCGCAGCGACTGACCCAACCCAGGCCGCTGACTGACCAAGCACGGTCAGTACCGGACTCGTGTTGCCCGTGCGGCCGATGGTTGTCTGCTCAATGCCGCGGAGATACAGCGGCCCGCCGAAGCGGATTCCGAGCGCTAGCGCTCCGGTCACGAACGCGGTAAGCAGGGTCCCGCGTCTGAGGGCGACCTTCCCGCCCGGCTGCGGCCATGCGCTGGCCACGGCGAGCGCGATTACTACTGGATCAAAAAGCGCGGAAGCGTACTTGGTCGCATTTGCCATCGCGAGCGCTGCAGCGGCGGCAAGAATCCAGCCGGTGGCATCCGCTTTGTGCCGGCGCCCGGTCGCACACCAGGCCGCAAGTGCGACCAAGAAGAGAGCCATCGCGTCGTAAGTGGCGTACGCGCCGAGATGTTGCGTCGGCCCGAGGATTGCCCAGAAGCCCGCGGCGAAAGAGGCGGCCGTCGGGTCGTAGAGCCTTGACGCCGTGCCCCAGAGGAGGGCCGTCGCCCCGAGCATGAAGCACAGCGACAGGATTCGGGCGCCTGTAAGACCGTCAACGCTGTCCGCCAGCGCTCCTAGCGGCGGATAGACGACTGGTGAGCCTGAGAAGTAGGTCTGAAACAGCGGAACCGGTGTCCCATGAAGCCAGTGCGACCATTCAAGACGTCCGGCCCACAGGTAGAGTGCCTCGTCGTTGAAGGCGGTGTACGCGTGGATCAGCCGAGCTGACAGTATGGCCTGAACGGTCAGGATCGCTATCAGCCACAGCGCCGGCGTACGCGCGAGCCTGCGGTTGTTCCGTGCCGCTCGCCGCTCGCCGACTGGCTGGGGGGTCGACCGGTCCACAGCGCAGGCCGACGATGGCTCAGGTCGTGGCGCACGGGTGCCGACTGCGGGAAGCGACCGGGTCGGCGCTGGGGCTTCGGCGAGGCTGATAATCGCGTTCAGCCCAGACTGTTGTGAGTCAGCGAAACCGCTGGCCGTCGGGTCTGGTGAGCTGGTGCTGGCTTGGGCCTCAGACCGCAGGGTTTGCAGCCCAGGGCTGCGAATGTGGTCCTCGGTCCGCAGCGGCGCTGGAAGTAGGTCCTCCCAACCGCTCGCTGTGCCGTGGTCCATAGGTCGCGCCTGCCTGCGATCAGGGGGCACCAGGGGCCTCGGCTGCCCCCCGCAGCCCACGTGCTGTACTGGCGGTGTCACATGCTGTGGCGATATCCGGCCGGACGGGAGTACCGCATACGAAAAGGTACAGTTCGATTCCGCTGAGTGAGTGGTGTTTGCTGAATTTGCCGAATAACGGAGGCTCTGCGGCCGGCCAGGCGGTGCCTGCGAGCCTGCGAGCGAGTCCACACCGTTGGTCGAGGCGGCGCATGCTAGTGCGGGCCGGCTGACGTCAGCTCGTCGCGCACGCCAAGTCGGAACGAGTACTCGGCCGCCGGGTTGTCTTCGATCCGCCAGTCCTGGTGGTATATCCCGTTGTGCTGGACCTTGTCGAACCACACCAGTCCGAGCGTCTTGTACTTGGCCATGCCGTGGAACAGGTCCTGGATCTTAATGAACTGGCCGGCCTGCGGCCCCACAGCGGTCTCGGAGAGGATCACCGGCTTGTCGGTGAATGCCCGCACCTGGTCAATGGTCCGGCCGAAGACGCTGGCGAAGGTATCGGTCGGCTGGTAGTAGTAGCCGTCGATGCCGATCCAGGTGACGTATTGCGCGCCGGGCCACCAGGAGCTGACCGGCCCGGTGCCAGCGCGATCCGCGTTGACGGTCCACAGCCAGGTGACGTTGTCGGCTCCGTCGTTGCGGAACAGTGTCACGATGTGCCGCCACGCCGCCACGAACGTCGACGGCGGGACGTGCCCGTAGCCCCAGGAGTACCAGGGCGCGTTCATCTCGTGCCCGAAGCCGATAACGACTGGGTGGCCGAACGCCGCGACACTGTCGGCATACGAGTTGAGGTAGCTGTCGTAGTCGCCCGCGGCGATCGCCGGGACGGAGGCATAGGTGGGATCGATCTGCACGAATGGAATGACGCCGTGACTGCGGATCATCTCGGCGAACGACGCGTCGAAGGGCGCTGCCCAGCCACTGTAATACCCGAGCAGGTCCGGCTGCCTGGCCGCTGCCTTCGCGAACTCGGCGACCGGCTGGTAGGTAGGTGGTGATCCGGTCACGAATACGCCCAGGTAAGAGGCCAGGTTGGCGGGGAGTGATGCACGTGCGACCAGGGGACCTGAAGAAGAAGGAGAGACACGAGTAGCCGTGAAGGCGCCGGCGGCAGCAGCGAGCGCCAATGCCACGAACATTGCTATGCGGGATCTCATGCTGCCTTGTCCCCCGGGAAGATGACGCGGCCAACGACGGCGAGATTGAGCAGGCCGAAGAACAACAGGACCGAGAACCCGGAAGTGCCCAAGGTCACCGAGCGCCAGATGGCCAGTGCCAGCCACAGCAATGCCATGCCGCCGCTCCAGCCGGTGACCCCGAGTCGGAAACGCCGCAGTGAACTGCCTGGTGTCCGGGAAGGATGCCAGCCCATCGTCGTGCCCCTGGCGCCGTCCCAGATCGCGAAGACGTGCGCCCAGCCTCGGGCGACCCCCAGCGGCCAGACCGATGGCCCATAGTCGGAGCGATGCCACAGCGGGTACAGGACGAACCCGGTGAGCATCGCCGGCAGCAAGATGATGAAGTTCCGCAGCCGGATCTGGCCGGGCAGAAAGGCGAGCATGACGATGGGGATGATGGGACCGAAGAACGTCAGCAAGCCGGTGTATGCGTAGTAGAAGAACCCTGAGATGTAGCTGAGCCGGGCCGGGATGGTCATCGGAACCGACCACATTCGGCGGGAGAACACGACTCCGGCGTTCCCTGTGCACCACCGGTACTGCTGGCGGACGAATGCGTCGAGATTGTCTGGGCAGATGCCGGTCGAGAGCACGATCGGCAGGTATCTCATAGACCAGCCGGCCCGGCGCACGTCGAGGCCGGTGTGCACGTCCTCGGCGTAAGGGATCAGTGTGGGGCCGCCCTCCGGCTCCAGCGCAGCCCGCCGGTAGACCGCGGACGTGCCGACGCAGATGGCCGCGCCGAACCGGTCCCGTGCGACCTGGATCGACCGGTAGAACACCTCCTGGATCGCGCCTGCTGAGTTCTCGATCCACGTCTGCGCGGCGCTGCCCCTGAAGAACTGGGGCGTCTGGACAATCGCGATTTCCGGGTCGTCCAGGTAGGGAAGCGTCTCGGCGAGGAAGTCGCGCCGCGGCGCGAAGTCGGCGTCCAGGATGACCAGGTATTCGCCATTCGTGCGGGCGAAGGCGTACCGCAGGTTGCCGCTCTTCTTGCAGACGCGCAGATCAGGTCGGCGGATGTAGCAGAAGCCGAGGGACTCGGACACCGAACAAGCCTCGTCAGAGGAGCCGTCGTCGAGTACGAAGGCCTGAGCTAGGCCGGCGTAGGCCGCGATGAGCTCGGAGACCGCGTTCCAGGTGTTGCGGAGCACTTCGATCGGCTCGCCGCAGATGGGCAGGTAGATATCCACGCTTGGGTAAGAGCGCGGGCGCCACGCCCGAATGAGCTCCTGGTGGGCAGCCAGGTCGAAGCCGCGCCCGGTGTAGTTCACCGGCAGGCTGATCACCTGGTAAATGACGTAGGTGGCGGTGAAGACCATGAACGGCCACGACCCGGGGGCGCGTGCCTCGAACCTGACCTGGCTGATGATGAGGCAGCCCGCACCAATGACGAGTATGGTCGCGAGGAAGGGCAGGTTCCGGTGGATATAGGCGTATTTCTCCTCATCATCGGGGGGCAGGGGAAGCACCGGGCAGGTTTGTCCGCGCAGCCTGTCTGCGGCGATGACCGCGCTCACCGATGGCTCCAGTGGTGCTTGCCTGGTGGCGCTCATAGCCGCGGCTCGTATCGCCAGATCACGTACGTACCCGGGGTCGGGCCAATCGGGCCCGGGCCGTATGGCATGACTTCGATGATGTGGTAGTGCGGGTTGCGACGGAGATCGGCGGCGATGCGGTAGTCCAGAGAGGTGGTGTCCGAGAAGTTCAGCGCGACGACGGAGAAGTAGCCCTCCTCGATGAACACGGCGAAGACGCCGGCGTTGCCCGGACCGACAACGCCCGCGGCCGCGGATGGGCCGCCGGTGCTGGCCCCGGACGGCAGGACGATGTTCCTGGTGCTTGACCAACGCATCCACTGACGCCCGGCAGGCAAGTAGTACTCAGCGAGAGACGGGTCCTCAACCAGCAGGCGCCCGGTACCGTGATCGGCTATCGGGCGGAATATCGCGATGAAGCCGGACGAATTGGGCCAGTCGGTGGAGAACCCCCGCGACTGGCTGGCGCCGACTGAGATCGGAAGGACAAGAGCGATCACGCAGGCCCCATAGGTGATGGCCTGCGTCCGCCCGACGGGTGCGGCCGCGATGAGCTTGTCTACCGCGTAACCCGCGGCGATGGCAGCGAACCAGGTGCCCGTGGCCACGTGCTTGTTCAGCGAGACTGTGGTGTGCAGGATCGCCTGCTCAAGCGGCACCAGCAGCGCGGCGCTGGCCAGCAGCGCCAGCAGCCATGTCCGTGCGGCTCCCGACCGGCCGACCCAGCTCACGACGACGCCGCACAGGGCGGCCACGACCACGAGGCCAGTCCACAACCAGGAGTCAGCCAGCACGGACAGCGCGGATTGCGGTCCGGCAACCCGCGCCAGCGTTGTCTGCTCGATCCCGTGGACGTAGTAGCTTCCGCCGATCAGTGTTCCCGCCGTGAGGATTACAGCGACGACGGTCAGCAGGATCAGGCAGCGCCCGGCAGCGAGCTTGCCGCCTGGCTTGGGGAAGGCGGTTAGCAGTGCGAGCAGGAGCACGACTGGGTCGAACAGGGTTGACGTATACGCCGCGGCGTTGGCCAGCGCCAGCGCCGCTCCCGCCGCGATCATCCAGCCGGTCGCGTCCCGCCGGTCCCCGGCCCGGACCACGCACCAGGCCGCAAGCGCAACGAGGAACAACGACATGGCATCGTAGGTGGCGAACGCTCCCAGATGCAGCGTCGGGCCACCGACGGCGAATAGTGCGGCGGCAAAGAAAGCCGCCCGGCGCCCGTACAGCCGGCTTGCGGTGGCCCACAGCGCAGCGGTGACCCCGAGCATGAAGACCAGGGACAGGGTCCGAGCCGCGGCCAGACCTCCGACGCTGTCCGCTAGCGCGCCGATCGGCGGGTAGATGACCGGCGCTCCGGAGAAGTAGGCAGGAAACGGCGGGATAGGTGTGCCGTGCAGCCAATGCGCCCACTCCAGGTGCCCGGCCCACAAGTACGCCGCCTCATCCTCGAACGCCGTGTCGGCCCGGACCAGCCGGAACGAAAGGACCGCCTGAACTGCGAGCACTGCGAGCAGCAGCCAGCTACTGGCGAAACTCCCGTGGACCCGTTCCTGCCGGTGTGAGGCCGCCGTCCCCGCGGGTGCGGAGGCCAGCGTGGGCACCTCCGTCGGCTGCGGGGTCGAAATGCCGTGGTCCATAGGTCGCACCTGCTTGCGATCGGGGGCGTACCAGGGGACCTCGGCTGCCCCCCGGAGCCCACTCAAGGTGTCGCCCGGCGTCACGTGCAGTGGCGATACCAGGCCGGACAGTAATGCCGCATACGAAAAGGTACAGTTCGGTTCGCTTCCGTGACGAGCGTTTGCTGAATCTCCGTTCATGGCTTCCCGCTGGTCGGGGACCACGAGACGCCTGTCCGCCGTCTGCCGTCCCTGGAAGCAGGCGTGGTGTCGCAGGCGGCCAATCTGGTCGCGCCGCAGGCCCGAGGGCCTGAGCATCAGTTTCGTAGCGACTTCGTGACAATAGGTCATTTCGCTTGAATAACAGTTCATCGTGTGCTGCGCTGTCCTCGGGGTTCGCGTCAACCGGTACCCGGGCCCTGGGGGTTGGGCCGCATGGGAGACGAAGACAGTCGCACTTCGCCGCTGGCCCGGCGCGTGCCCGGTGCGGCCCGAGCCGGGCCGCCTCGTTCGGCGCGGGCGGTGTTGTCCGAGTCTGTGCTGCAGCGCATGCAGGCCGCGGTCGACGCGGCACATGCGCAGGCACCAGGACAGAACCTGGAGCGGCAGCAGGCGGATCTTGAGCCTATTCAGGCAGACCAGGACCCCATTACAGAGCCGCTGCCGCGGCTGCAGGCCGCGGTCAAGGCCGCATACGCCCGGATAGCCGGACACGACCAAGAGCAGCAGGCAGAACAGGACCCTGCGACCGAGACGCTGCCTCGCCTGACCAGGTCAGGGCGTCCGAGCAGCGACGTTAAGAGTCCGGCCGACGAGATCAGCGTGCGGCCGGACCGTGTCGCGCGGCCGGACCGCGCGGTGCAGCCGGACCGCGCGGTGCAGCCGGATCGCGTCGTGCAGCCCGATCGCGTCGTGCAGCCCGATCGCGTCGTGCAGCCAGATTCCCTAGTATTTGCGGATCTTGTGGTGCTGCCGGATCGCGTGGTGCAGCCCGATCGCGTGGTGCAGTCGGATTCCGTCGTGCAGCCCGATCGCGTGGTGCAGTCGGATTCCGACGTGCTTGCGGATCTTGTGGTGCTGCCGGATCGTGTCGCGCTGCCGGATCGCGCTGCGCAGCCGGATCGCACTGCGGCGGCGCCGACGACGAATAACCGGCCAGCTGCTGCGTTGCGGGCGCCGGTGGAGCAGCGGGCCCAGCCGAGTGGGCGGAAGGCATCAGGCCGGCGCTACCGCGTTGCTGGCCTGGTCATGTCGGTTGCCTTTCTCATCACGGCCGGGTCGCTGGCAATCGTGCTGACCCCGCATACCGCAAAGCTGGCCGCGGGAGACAGCCGCAGCACGCAGGTTCGTGCGGTGGTGGCGACTCGCGGTGCGGCAGCAGCCTGGGTCGCCCAGCAGGTCAGCCATGATGCCATCATTTCCTGCGACCGCGTGATGTGCACCGCGCTCGCTGGACAGGGGTTTCCCTCAGCCAACCTGCGCGTGCTCGGGCCGGCGGCGCCTTATCCGCTGAAATCTGACGTGGTCATCGTGACGGCAGCCATCCGTAGTCAGTTCGGCAGCAGCCTTGGCCATGACTGGGCGCCTGCCGTCCTTGCGAGCTTCGGCTCCGGCACCGCGCGGGTCGACGTCCGGGTGATCGCACCGCACGGGGCCGCAGCGTACAACTCCGCGATGAGCGCGGACCTGCTGCTCAGGAAGGCGGCCGCGGCCGGGCTGCTGGGCAGCCGACAGATCACGGTCTCGGTCACCGCAAGGAGGCAGCTGGCCGCCGGTCAGGTAGATTCTCGGCTGCTGGTCGTGATCACGGGCCTGGCCGCGCAGCAGCCGGTCGACATTGTGGGGTTCGGCAATATCGGCCCAGGAGCGAGCGCAGGCATCCCGCTCCGCTTCGCCGAGCTGGCCGAGACAGTTCCAGCCTCTCACCTGGGTAGCTCCAAGTACGTGCAGTCAGTGCTCGCAGTGCTGCGCACGCAAGCTGCTATTTACCGTCCCACGCAGACCGAGACGGTGGTACTCGCCCGCGGCCTAACTGTCCTGCGGATCGAATTTGCCGCACCGACACCACTTGGTCTGTTCGGCCCGCAGAGCTCGTGATCAACTTCTGGCTGCTTCCTGCCGACCGACCGGCAGGGTGATGACGAAGCTGGTCTGGCCTGGCTGGCTGGTCACGCTGACAGTGCCGTGATGAGCGGTGATGACCGCATGGACGATGGCCAGGCCGAGGCCGGTGCCTCCGGCAGTGCGCGAGCGCGATGTGTCACCGCGGACGAACCGCTCGAAGATCGCGGGCTGCAGCTCTGCCGGGATTCCCGGCCCGTTATCGGCCACGATCAGCTCGGCCTGGCTGGCCACGGACCCGGCGTACGCGGCCAGCCGGAGCGAGACTGTGACGGTGGTGCCCGCCGGCGTGTGGGTCCTGGCGTTGCTCAGCAGGTTCGCCAGCACCTGATGCAGCCGGTTCGAGTCGCCGGTAACCAGCACCGGCTCGTCGGGCAAGTCCAGCTGCCAGCGGTGGTCCGGCCCGGCCACCCTGGCATCGCTCGTGGCATCGATGGCCAGCCTGGTCAGGTCTACCTCGCGGTGCTCAAGCGGCCGGCCAGCGTCCAGCCTGGCAAGCAGCAGCAGGTCATCGACGAGCGAGCTCATCCGCGCGGCCTCTGACTCCACCCGGCTCAGGGAGCGAGCAACTTCGGCCGGAAGTGGGCCAGGATAGCGCCTGGCCAGCTCCGCATGGCCGCGGATGGCTGCCAGCGGGGTGCGCAGCTCGTGGCTCGCGTCGGCGGCGAAACTGCGCAGCCTGTCCTCGCTTGCCTGCCGCCTGGCCAGGGCGGACTCGACATGCCCGAGCATCCGGTTGAAGGCCGCGCCAAGCTGCCCGACCTCGGTGCGCGGATCGGAGTCGGGGACTCGGTGCGGCAGGTCGACCTCACCGCTGGCCAGCGGCAGCTCGGTCACCTCGACCGCGGTCGTGGTCACCCGCCGGAGCGGGCGCAGCGACAGGCGTACCCAGCCAGTCCCGATCACGCCGGTCAGCAGCAGAGCAGCGGAGAAGACGATTGCCTCGGTCAGCTCGACGTCACGCAGGGTCATGGTCATCGAGCCGACCGGCAGGCCGCTGATCAGGACGCTGCCGTTACTGCCGCGCACGGCGAGCAGCCGGTACTCGGAGTGCAGCGAGGTCAGCATCGCGGTGGACGGCTGGCCGTCGGCCTTTAGCCGCCGCAGCGTGGCCTGGTCCGCCGCGGAAAGCTCGCACTGACCGCGAGTGATGTTCGCCGCGGTGACGACGCCGGAGCTCAGGGCCGCGGAGAAGGTTGCCTGCGCCTGCCCCGGCGTGTTGGCGCAGGCCGCCGCATCCTGCGGACCTGGCGGCTGACCCCCGCCCGCGGGCGGGCCGTTGACGCACGAGGTGAACCGCATGCTGGCAGCAGCCAGCTGACTGTCGAGCTGGCCGAGCAGGAAGCCGCGCAGCGCCAGGTAGGTGACCACCCCCACCGCGGCGCAGGCCAGCGCGAGCAGCGCAAGCAGGCCGGTGATCAGCCGCCCGCGCAGCGTCCAGCCGTCCAGCCAGCGGCGGAGTCCTGCGCTGCTCATTCGATCGCCTATCCGCTACCGGATCAGCTCGACGACTTCAGCACGTAGCCGACGCCGCGGACGGTGTGGATGAGCGGCTCGCGGCCCGCGTCGATCTTCTTGCGCAGGTAGCTGATGTACAGCTCGACGACATGGGCCTGGCCGCCGAAATCGTAGTTCCACACCCGGTCCAGGATCTGCGCCTTGGACAGTACCCGCCTGGGGTTGCGGATCAGGAACCTGAGCAGCTCGAACTCGGTGGCGGTGAGCTCGATCAGCTCGCCGCCCCGGCGTACCTCCCTTGCGTCCTCGTCCATGGTCAGGTCAGCCACCGTCAGCTCGGTGCCGCCGCTGGCCCGGGCCGCGCCTGCCCGGCGCAGCATCCCGCGCAGCCTGGCGAGTACCTCCTCCAGGCTGAACGGCTTCGTCACGTAGTCATCCCCGCCTGCGGTGATCCCGGCAACCCGGTCCTCGACGGCGTCGCGCGCGGTCAGGAAGAGCACGCAGACACCTGGTTGCTCGGCGCGGAGCCGCCGCAGCACCTCAAGGCCGCTGATGTCGGGCAGCATGACATCCAGGACAACCGCATCGGGCTTGAACTGACGGGCGGTGCGCACCGCGCTGGCTCCGTCGACCGCGGTTCTGACCTCCCAGCCTTCGTAGCGCAGCACGCTGGATAGCAACTCGGCCAGGCTGGGCTCGTCGTCGACCACCAGCACCCGAACCTGCCCGTCCGTGCGGTCGGGCAGGTTCTCGCTCGGCATCACCTGCATCATGCTCTCAGCATCGGACCCGGACCTGTGCTGCCCTTATGCATTGGCTCTGAGTTTCCTCTGGGAGCATCAGGTGCCGCGGTGAACAGCAGCGCAAGCGCCGGGCAGTCGGCGACGGCCCGCCTGGCCGCTTGGCCAGGCTGGCCGGAACCTGCCGGTCGACCAGCTGCGGATAGCCCCATTCGTCCGGGTGATGAGCTCGGGCAGCAGCGCGAAGGCCGGTCGGCATGGACGATCCAGTACTGCAAAAGCTCGATCCTCATCGGAGCAGGAGTGAACGCCGGCGTCCTGGACGTCGTCACCTGCGCCGCTCCTCCCGTCATGCGGGTGCACAGTGCCATACGCCAGATGCTTATTTGTGAGAGCTGACCCTTAATGCGCCCGGCCGGGTGCAGGTGCCCAGGACACGTGAACCTCCCTGGATAGGCGGATGCGTCACGCCTGACCGGGCCCCGTCCGGTGTCCGGGCAGCGTGCACCATGGTGTAGCCGTAGCCCGTGGCTAGGGCGGCCGTCAGCGTTGTCTTGGCTGCGGCCTGCGTGACTGTGATCGAGAGCTGGTCGATGACGGCACCTGCAGCGTGCCCGGCGATCTCGGCGGATCCGGACGAGCCCTGATACGCTCTCGTTTGACGCAACAATACGCAATCCGTCAGACCGGGAGCAGCCATGCGCCTTACCTTAGTCGCCAGGGATCCGGACTCGCAGCCGCAGTCATCGCCCGCGCTCTATCGCACCGACCGGGGAAGCTGGATCGTCCAGGGGTGGATGGTGACCGACCCGGACGCGCTTGCTCAGATGGGCATCCCGCAAGGCGAGATCGCCTGCGAGATTCCCGACCGGCTGGTGCCCTTCTTCCGGGAGAGGTAGTTGGGACTGACTTACGAGGAGTTCACCGCTCTGTTCGAGCGGTTCGATCGCGAGGCCGTCCATCTTGAGATGCGCGATAGCTACGGCACGGCGGTCGAGCTGCCGCACATGGCCAGATGGGCAGCCGGTGAGGCAGACGACCTCGAATGGCTCCGGCCGTGGTGCGATCAGGTCCGCGAGCACGTCGCGCAGGGCAAGATCTACCGGCGCGTTCACGTTGTGTCCGAACCGCTGTCGGACTACCAGCGCTGGTCACATAGCATCATGCAGCCGCATGTCGATGCGGGCACGGACATGAGATGGATGCCGCGCCGGCGGGTCTCGTCCATCGCGTTCCCGGGCAATGACTTTTGGATGTTCGACAGCCATCTCGTGGTATTCCACCACTACGCGGGAAACGGCGCCAGCATCGACTTCACCACATCAGCCGATCCCGCCGATATCGGGCTGTGCAGGTCAGCGTTCGATGCGGTGTGGGCGCTGGCGACCCCGCACGCGGACTACGTGCCCGCCTGACCGGCAGCAGCTCTTCCCGTGGCCAGCGCGGCACAGCGCGCAAAGGAGGCATTCGGCGGGCGGCTGCGCGAGATCCGCCAGGATGCCGGCTTCACGGGGAGGCAGCTCGCGGAGCTGACCGGCTTCCACTTCACTAAGATCTCGCGGGTCGAGCACGGCGCTCAGGGACTGTCCGATGCCGACATCCGCGCATGGTGCGGCGCCTGCGGTGCCAGCGACCAGATCCCGGGCCTGATCGCCCAGGCACGCGCCGCCGACTCCATGTACCGCGAATGGAAACGCCAGGCGCGCAGCGGCCTGCGGCGGCTGCAGGAGGCCATCGAGCCGCTCTATGAGCGCACCAGGCTGTTCCGTGTTCACGAGCACTGGAGCATTCCCGGGCTGCTGCAGACGGCGGCGTACTCGACCGAGAGCATGGCGTACTGGGCAGGCTTGCTGGACCTGCCAGACGACCGCGAGGCCGCGACGGCTGCCCGGCTGGAACGCCAGCGGGTGCTGCGGTCGGGTACGCACCGGTTCGTGTTCCTGCTTGCCGAGCAGACGCTGCGCACGCGCGTCGGAACGGCGGAGATGATGGTCGAGCAGCTGGACCGCGTCCTGGGCGTGATGTCCCTGGCGAACGTGTCCGTCGGGATCATCCCGGCGACCGCGGGACTGGGCGCGCACGCCCAGACAGCGTTCTGGATCTTCGACCATGACCTGGTGAAGGTCGAGACCCTGACAGCGGCACTGGACATCACCAGACCTGAGGAGATCGACATCTACGCCACCGTGTTCGGCCAGATGCGGCAGGCGGCCAGGTTCGGCGCCAGCGCCAGGGCGCTCATCATCAGGGCACGAGACGGTTTGCTGCAATAATCCGCAACATTCTTGCCTGGCCTCCGGGTCGGCTCCTAACGTCGAGGCGACGCGGCCTCAGCAGGCCGCGACCCGATCGGAGGATGCGAACCTTGAACGCGCCCGGACCGCGACCCCGCTCTGACGGCACGATTGGCCGGCCCGGTGCTCTGCCGCGGCCCGGCGGCGAGGGCAACGGAGCTGCCGGCGACGCCGTCATCGCGGAGTTCCCGGTCGCCGCCCGCGCCGCCACGGCCACCCCCGTGCCCGACGTCGAGCAGAACCCGCCATCGCCCCGCCCGCCGATCCTGGCCAGGCAAGAAGCCAGCCGCAGGGCGGGCCTGCTCCGCGACCTGCAGACCGCATTAACGGCGCAGGGAGTCAGCTCCGTGCTCGCCAGGCATCACCGGCTCGTGCTCAGAGGAGGAGGCCGCACCCGGTGCGAGCCGTCCGGTCCCACCGACCCGCAGCTGCACATCTTCACCCCGGACGGCACCGACATCGCCACCGCGGACGGCAGCACCTACCATTTCGCCAGCGGCAGCGCGCACCCCGCCGGTGACCCCGCCCGGGCGGCCCTGCGCGCGACGGGCAGGGACGGCATCTGATGCCTGAGCATGACGGCCCGGCAGAGGCGAAAGGAGCTGCCGCGCATGGGTGCACGTGCGGCGCGCACGCGATCACCCGGTCATGCCCGGTGGACTGCCTGCGGACAGTGCTCACCAGCCAGGCGTTCAATCCGCTAGCCCGCGCCTGTGACGCCCGGTCCGGCCCCGGCACCGTCGGCGACGTCGTCAGCCTCTGCGAGCAGCAGCGCCTCACCGACATCCACGGCCTCGGCCCGCGCCGGATCGGGGAAATCCGGCTCAGCCTCGCATCATCCGGGCTCATCGGCGCGGACGTCCGCCTCCACCAGACCCGGCCAGAACCCGGCACCCGTGGCCGCCAGCACCCGACCGCCCGCCGACCCGCCACGACGACAGCGATGACCAGCTCCGCCAGCGGCAGCCCCGCCACCGAGAGCCAGTGGCCGGACGCGGCCAGGAACCGGGACACCGCGCTCGCCGCGGCCGCGCAGCTCCTGACCCAGACCGTCGGGACTGTCACCCCCGCCACCGCCCCGGCGGAACTGCTCGCCTGCCTGGCGCAGTACCGCGCGCACCTGGCAGCCCTGGTCGCGGCACACAGCCCGCGGCACCGGCCCGGCGGCACCACCGCCGGGCCGGCGCAGCCGGAACTGACCCGCCGTGAGCTGCATGTCCTGACCGCGCTCTGCGTGCTGCACCTGACCGCGCCGCAGGCGCTCGCGGCGCCGGCCTGCACCGGCCCGATCGCGGAAGCCCTGGGGATACCGGACGCAGCGGTGAAGGAGCACCTGACACGGCTGTACGCCAAGCTCTCCCTCCCGGCCGGGCCAGACCAGCGGGCACGCCTGGTCAGCACAGCCCTGGCCCTCGGCCTCACGCCAGCCGCACCGCCGGCCGCAGACGCCCGGTACCCAGCGCCCGGGCCGGCCGCGGACGGCGCGTCCGGCCCGCACCCCGGTGCCTTTCCCGACCACATGAAGCTGGCCGAGGTCGCCGCAGCGTTCCGGGTCCACACCAGGACCATCATCCGGTGGGCAGACAAGGGAAAGCTGCCCTGCTTCCGGACAGCCGGCGGCCACCGCCGGTTCAGGGCTGCCGAGGTCCGCGCCTTGCTGGCAGCCGCCTGCCCGGCAGGCCAGCTACCGCACCAGCCGCAGCCGGCCAGCCCGGCCAGGACCACCGCCCAGGCACAGGCAGCCCAGCCCGTGGACGGGCCAGGCAACGGCCCTGAGCCTGCGGTGCGGTACAGCCCCGTCCGGACCAGGCCGCGAGCTCCGCAACGGCTCCGCGTCAATCATCCGGACTTACTTCTCCTCAGGTACCTGCGGCTGGCGAACAGCAAGGCAGCGCCGCGCCGCTGCTGCCCTGACCAGGCACCACAGAACAGCGACGAGGAAGCATGCAACGAGGAACCAGTTCCGATGGAAGACGACGCCGCTGCGCCCGCTCTGCCGCCTGCGCCTGCGGCGCGGCCCGCCGGTGGATGTGCTGGCCGGCCGCATCAGGGTAACAGCCACAGGCACCGGGAACGGGCATCGCTTGTCCGATATCGTCGCGCTCGCCGACGTTCTGGGAGCGTCCCGCCTGTACGCACGGGACCTATGGTCTCCTGACGGGGCGTCTTCCGGCCGCCTGCCTCGCGATCAGGGCCTCATCGAGACCGTGCCCCGGCGCGGCACCTGCGTCCGCTGATCCCGGCCGCCGACCGCGACCCACCCGTCGCGGGCGTCGCCGGCCGGGCCCGGCGCGCCTCGGCGGCACCGGCCCGCCGCGCGGACGCGGCCTGGAAGCGCCCGGGCCGGCAGGCACCGGGCGGCCAGGCTGAGCGGGTGCCGGGAAGTCGGCGCGGGTAAGACCCGGCGCAGTCGCCGGCTGGCCGGGCCGACGGTCTGCCGCCTGGCCAGGCCCGCGGGTCTGCGCCCGACCAGGCTGCGGTCCTGGCGGCCGACCCTGGCCGGGCGCGGTGCGCAGATGCGCGGCGGCGGCGCGGGCGGCTGATGCCTGGGCGGCGTGCCGCTGGGCTTCGCGCAGCTCGGCGACCGCCATCGCCAGGGCCACCAGGTTCGCGACCAGCGCTGCCGTCGCGAACGTGGCACCACTAGTCAGGCTGCCGGTTACGGCCATCAGCCGCGCGGCGGCGCGCAGCTGGCTGCCCTCGCTCGTGCGCTGCGGGATCCGGCCGTAGCCCGCGCGGGCTGCTCGGCCGTACGCGTCCGCTGCCCGGTGTCGGCCGCCGCCCACGCCGCATCGGCCCCCTGCCACGGGTCACCGGCGGCGCAGCGGCGGATGTGCTCCGCCGCGATCTCGCCCTGGCGAGCTGCGTGCGCGTAGAGCGCGTCCCGTTCCGGGGCGGTGAACCGGAATGCCCCGGAACGGCCCGGCGTTCCGGGCTGGCCCGTGTTCCAGCGGCGGCGCGGCCGGGGCAGCGTCAGCCTCTCGGCCAGCCGGCCCCCGCCGTACCACAGCGTCTCCCCGTCGGCCCCGGCGTGGCCGGGCAGGCCGACGGCGTACCCGGTGACCTGACCCGGGTCGATCTCGCTGAATCGAAGCCGCACCAGCACGCTGTCGGCGCGCAGCCGGGCGAAGAACCCGGCCTCATCCCCCGCCTGATCCGCCGCGCCGGTCACCATCTTCCGGAGCACGGCGCGCGCCGCCGTCGGCGACATTCCCTGCCCCGCGGCGTCGTCGGTGCCGGTGGTCCAGCGGGCGCGCAGCTTGGGCAGGGTTAGGTCGGCGGCGAGCTTCCCGCCGCCGTACCAGATGATCCCTCCGCCGTCTTTCGCAGTGTGACCGTGCAGGCCGACCGCGTACCCAGTCACCCCACCCGGGCTGGTCGTGCTGTGCCGCAGGCGGACCGTGACCCCGACGTCGGCGAGGCGGGCGAAGAACTCCTGCTCCGTCCGCGCGCCCGCCGCAGCGCTGGCGACCTCCCGCCGCAGAGTGACCCGAGGCGCCTCGCGCCAGCCGCGGCGCGCCGCCTGCTCCGTCTCGGCACGGGACGGCCGCCGCCCCGCGGTCCGGTCCGTCGGCGCGGTCGCCGCCAGGCCGAGTCGTTCCTCGGCCTGGCGGCAGGCTTCCCGGACCCGGTAGAAGTCGTTCCAGATCCTCGGCCGGGTACCATCCTGGCGGGCCAGAGTCGCCACGATGTGAACGTGATCCGGGGCATGCCGGACCGCGACCCACCGCACCCCCAGATCATCACCAGCAGGTGCCAGCCCGGTCCGGTCCATGATCCCGGCCGCGACCTGCTCCCACTCCGCGTCCGACAGCACCTGGTCCTCCGGAGCCGCGCGGACCGCGCAGTGCCACACCGGCTCGTAGTAGCCCGGCCTGCCAGTGCAGCGAGCGGCTGGGCCAGCAATCCGGCCAGGCGGCGCAGGTCCGGTGATCCGTCCGGGCGGCGTTCTGGCTCCAGCTCGGCCGGGTCAGAGAATCCGGCGACCAGGTGCGGGTCGGTGTGCTCGTTCGCTTTCCCCGGCCCGTAGAGGTAGTAAAGAAGCCGCCTGGCATTAGTGCCCCGGAGCACTTTCCCGATCACCCGGAGCACCCCGACCCGGTCACGGAATGCTCCGGCGCAAATGCTCCGCTGTCTTATCCAGCCGACGGATTACCCGCATGCAGAACCGCGCCGCCGGAATCAGATCCTCACCGCGCTGTCCCGTCGCATTCAGCCGGGCAACAGCCTGATTCAGATTCGTGCCCACCCGGCGTACCACCCGGCCGCCGACATCAGCTCCGTCAGCGCCTCCCGCGAAGGCGACGCCGCACTGGGCGCAGCGCCTTCGCCTCCGCCGCAAAAGCTCCCCGTGCCAGTCCCGATCTGGCCGCGAACAGTACTGACCTCGTCGAACTCTTCCTCAGTCAGCGAGAACTGCACCACTCGCGGCCTCGGCACTGCCTGCCGCGACCGCCGCCGAACAGTTCCGCCCGCCACCGCCGATCACCTCCGGTCCGCGCTGACGCTCTTTCCCTCGTGGGACCGCGCCCGGTCCCAGTCACCGCCACCGACCAGCACACAATGGACTGCGAACAATGGATAAGAATATCTCGCCAGTCCTCTAGCGCATAGCGCTGTTGCAGAACCGCATTTCAAGTATTCTCCGATACTCCGGATAATGGAAAAAGGAAAGTTGGCCTCCGAAGCAATCGGCCGGTACCTGGCGGCACGGACCGAGGATTCGTACCACAATCAGTCGAGTCGCCCGATGAACGGCGCGACCCGACGAGACCGGAAGCTATATCCTGGGCGGCACAGACGCCGAAACGGAGAGAATGCGTGGCCGAATGGCCTTTGTCACTGTGGCGTCCTCAAGCGTGCGGCTTGTTTGTCAAGGTTACCGACCTGGACGGAGTCAGGTCCGAATGTTTCGACCAGGAGCGGGCGAACTGCGCGCAGTTCGGCGAGCGCCTCATCTGAGTAGCCGTCGGCCGCCAGCAATTGCGCGATGACGAAGCGGGACTCGAGTATCTTGTGCGCCTCGTCCCCGGCAACGAACGTGTTGGCGTTCTGCACGTAGAAGCGCAGATGCGGAAGGGCCTTGTCGGGCTTGCCGGTTTCGGCGTAGGCGTGGCCCGCGTAGTAAGCGCAATCAAGGACGTCAGGGTCGTTCGGGGGGAAGTAGCGCCGGTAGTCACGTCCTGCGGACTCGAGGACAGTTGCGGCGCGGGTGTACTCCCCGGCGTAGAAGAGCGCCGCGCCGAGGAGGTGGCGCAGCCTGAGTTGCAGGGCCGGGTCGTGGTTGGCACGCTCGATGCCGTCCTCAAGTAGGCTGATCGCCTGAGACGGCCGGTCGCTGTCCAGGAGCGCGCGGACATTGCCTTGCAGTAGACGGGCTTCGGTGTCGGTGAGCCTGCTCCGGCCCTCGGCCCGTACGCGCCTACTGATGACGGGAGCGAGCAGGGGTCGGAGGAACGGGCCGGGTGGGGTCACGATTCTCCGCGTCGCTCTCCGGTCTGGCCGTTCTTCCGGATACCCCCGCCGCGCTGGCCCCGTCCGCTCTAGGTCCGGCTGTCGTCAGGGGCAGGAGCGTCTCGTACACCGCGACTGCCGGCGGTCGGGTACCCGGATCCTTCCCTAGCATGGAAGACACGAGCGTGTCCAGTTCAACGGGCACGTCGGCCCGCCGGGACCGCACGGACGGCGCGGGCGTGCTCAGGTGATGCGAGCGCAACGGCGTATCTGCTGTCGCGAAGAACGGCACGTCCCCGGTCAGCAACTCCAGGAGCAGGCACCCAAGTGAGTAAATGTCGGACGCGGAGGTGACAGCCTGGCCAAGGCACTGCTCGGGCGACATATACGCGGGGGTGCCGACCGTCCGGTCGACCTGCGTCAGCCGGGGAAGCGCTCCGGCGCCCCGCAGGATCGCGATGCCGAAGTCCAGCACTTTCACCAAGCCGCCGTCCACGATCATTACGTTGCCCGGCTTAATGTCCCGGTGCACGATGTCCACTCGGTGGACGTCAGCTAGGACGGCCGCAATCTGCGCCGTGATCGCTGCGGCCCAAGCGACGGACGGCGGCGATGATACGTAATCTGCCTGGTTAAGCAACGCATCCAGCGTTGAGCCGCGCAGCAGTTGCATGATCAGCCACAGCCTGGTGGTCCCGTCTGGCGCGACTTCAACCCCTGTGTCGTAGACAGCCGGGCCTTTGCCTACCGCAAGGTCGATGAGCCTTCGTGGTCCGTGAACTCGTCCATCTTCAGAGACAACCAGATGGCCCATGCCGCCCGCAAGACGAGGGCCGGCGGCAGCTCGGAGATCTTGGCACACGGTCTCAGCGGCGCCAACGGGTACCTGCGAGCCGGGTGCGCTGAGGACGAGCCTGCAGAGGTGGCTGGATCGGCCGCCCCGGCCGCAACTGGAGCGGGTGGAGCCCGCAGGCTCGCCATGGTGCCAAGAAGATCGCTCTGGTGACGCTAAAGACCGCCCCGTGACGCCCCCGTGACGCCGGACTCAGTGACAAACCAATGACAAATGATCAAGGACCCGACCGCTGTCACCGGAGGTCAGGCCCTTGACCTGGTACTTCACTCGTAGCCCCGACCGGATTTGAACCGGCGCTACCGCCTTGAGAGAGCACGGCGCTGATGGCATCGACGGCTTGGGCGGCGAGTTGCAGTCCATCCAGCACCAGATGCGGCGCCGCCTGCAGCAGCGTCTTGTCCTTGCTGCTTGCGGGTTCGCCCTCGGCACCGTTGCCGACCACGATCGGTCGGCCGGGCGCCGAGGCGACGGCTTCCAGCTTGCGGTGGACCGGGAAGGCCGCACCGCCGCGGCCGGTCAGGCCGGCCGCTCGCAGGTCGGTAATCAGCAGCCGGGGTGCCCTGCGGTAGGGCAGCGCGCCGAACCGTCGCAGGTGCGCGGAGAGGTCGGTGGCCGGGTGCCAGGTCGCAGCAAGCAGCCGTGGATGGGCGGCGATGGTGGCTGCCTGGCTCATCGGTGACCTGCCCGGATCAGCTCCTCCGGCCGGGCCATCAGCTCCGGGACCCGGCGAGCCCGCGGCACCGCGTGCGCCGCACCCGCCAGCCGCCAGCCAATCGCGGCGCAGACGACCAGCGTGCAGGCGACGGCGAGGCCGAGCAGCGGCCCGCTGCGCAGATCCGGGCTCGAGCCGACGCTATGCGCCAGCGCGATCGGCCAGCACAGGTAAGCCAGCCAGTGCACGGAGCGCCAGGCCCGGCGGCCGATCCGGTGCCGCAGCAGGCTGGTCACGATGATGGCGGCGAGCAGGTCGATGCAGATCGCGCCCAGGCCCAGCCAGAGCGGCTTGTATGCGGAGGCGAACGGGATGATCGCGGCGGCCAGGCTGATGCTGACGTAGGAATCGGCCACCGCCGCGAGAACGTGCACGGCGACGAAGGCGACCGCGAGCAGCGAGACGAATCTATGCAGGTGCAGGCCAGCGAACCTGGGCAGGCCCGGCAGCCGCCCCTGACGGCTGATCAGGACGCCGAGCACCACGAAGAGCGATCGCGCCGGCGGCGACCAGACTCGCTGCCGTCGCGCCAACCGCGGCAACCCGGATCCGAGCCAGACCCCGATCACGGGCGGCAGCCGACCCGGCCAGATCACGCTTGTTCTTGTCCATGCCTGCAGTGTCGCGGCCGGCTCTTGGCGGCTTCTCTGCGCCAGCTCTGCGCCAGCTATGAGTGGCGGACCTGGTGAGCGGCGCGGTCGCGCAGCCGATGCACGATGCCGGGCAGTACGGTGAGGAAGCCGTCGACCGACTGCTTGGTAGTTCCCCGTGGCAGTGACACCCGGACGTTGCCGTGGGTGAGCGCGCCCATGGCGGCAAGCACATGGCTTGGCCGCTCGGTGTCGGAGGCGCATGAGCTGCCCGACGAGACCGAGAATCCGGCGCGGTCCAGCTCGGCGACCAGCGCCTCGCCGTTGACGTAGAGGCAGGAGAACGCCACGATGTGCGGCAGCGCGCGGGCCGGGTCGCCGTGCACCACGCTGTCCGGCACCAGATCTGGCAGCCGATCCCTGATCTGGCCGGTCAGTCGGCGGAGCAGGTGGTCGGCTGCTACCTCGGCCCGGAACACGTGAAGTGCCGCGGCGGCGGCCAGGATGGCCGGCAGGTTCGGGAACCCGGGGACCCGGTGTGCCTCGCGGCTGTCGGCGGGGAGCGGTGACCGCCAGCGGACCGTCTTGCGGACGATTAGCAGCCCCACCCCGGGTGGGGCGCCCCATTTGTGGGCGCTGGCCGCCAGCATCGACCAGCCGTCAGGCAGCGGCAGCCGGCCAGGCCGACGCTGCCGCGTCCACCAGCAGCGGCACCCCTGCGTCCTGACACGCGGCAATGGCTGCCGCGACCGGCTGCACCGTGCCGACCTCATGGTTGGCCGACTGCAGGCAGGCAAGCACGGTCCGATGCCGGCGGACGGTGGCGGCCAGTCCGGCCAGGTCGGCCTGGCCGGCCGGGTCGACCGCGATGCTGGTCAGCGCCGTCCCCGCCTGCTCGGCCTGGGCAGCCGCGTTCAGCACGCTGGAGTGCTCCACCGCGCTCACCACCAGGTGCCCAGGTCCGCGGACCGGCGACTGCCTGGCGAGCACGGCGCCGAGTACGGCCAGGTGCACCGCCTGAGTCCCCGAACTGGTGAACGCGAGCTCATCGGCGCGGCACGCCAGCTGCGCGGAGATCTGCTCGCGGGCCTGGTCAAGCAGCAGCCGGGCGCGGCGGCCCTCCCGGTGCAGCCGGGCCGGATCCGCCCAGCCGTCATCGAGTGCCGCGAGCAGAGCCTCCCGCGCGACCGGCAGGATCGGCTCGGCCGATGCGGCATCGAAGTACGCCACGATACTGACCCTAATCTGGCCCGACCCTGAATCTGGCGGGGGTACCAGGTGCTCGCGGCCGGTCACGTTGTACTGTTTCCACGACAGTCTGTAGGACAGGCAAACGACCGGCCAGCGACGTCGGCGGTCAGCCGCTGGGAAGGCAAGCTGTGAGCCCCATCCGCAGTGCCCCAGGCCACAAGGGGATACCGCGCCGGCTAAGGCGCTGGGTGCCCCGTGCTGCCATGCTGCTCGGCTTGGTAATCGTCACGACTGGCTGCCAGGCCAGCGCGTGGACCCGGCTTGGCCTGCGGGCTCCGGTCACCCAGCAGGGTGACGTGACGGTGGCGATGTGGCAGGGATCGTGGATCGCCGCCCTGGCCGTCGGCGTCGTCGTCTGGGGCGGCATCATCTGGGTGATCATCTTCCACCGCAAGCGCGGCGACCACCTGCCCCAGCAAGTGCGCTACAACCTGCCGATAGAGCTGCTGTACACCGTGGTCCCGTTCATCATGGTCGGCGTGATGTTCTTCTTCACCGCGAAGGACGAGAACTACATCACCAGGCTCCCGAAGGGCCCCCAGGTGATCGTCAACGTGACCGGGTTCCAGTGGACCTGGGAGTTCCAGTACCCGCAGTACAAGGTGACCCCGGCCGGCGGGCCGAACTCGATCGTCACCGAACTCGGCGCGATGTGGAACGGCCAGATCGGGAGCGGCAGCAATGAGAGCCAGCTGCCGCTGCTGGTGATCCCGGAGGGCGAGACGGTGCAGTTCAACCTCACCTCGATCGACGTGATCCACTCCTTCTGGGTGAATGAGTTCGAGTTCAAGCGGGATGTGATCCCCGGGTTCCCGAACCACTTCGCCATCACGGCGAACAAGACGGGCAGATACGTCGGCCGCTGCAGTGAGCTTTGCGGGGTGTATCACAGCCGCATGCTGTTCCGGATCTGGATCGTCACGCCCGCGCAGTTCCGGAAATGGATCCACAAGGAGCAGCAGAAGCAGAGCTCGTCTGGGGGCGCCCAATGACCGCCGTCAAGCAACCCGAGCAGGCGTACGCGCAGGCGCCAGGCGGCTACCGCAAGGGCTCGCTGCTCGCGGACTGGCTGTCCTCGACCGACCACAAGATCATCGGCCACCTGTACCTGATCACCTCGTTCGGCTTCTTCCTGGTCGGCGGCCTGATGGCGCTGATCATGCGGGCTCAGCTGCTCGGGCCGGACAACCATCTGGTGTCCGACCAGCAGTACAACGAGCTGTTCACTATGCATGGCACGATCATGCTGCTGCTGTTCGCCACGCCGCTGTTCGTCGGGTTCGCGAACGAGATCATGCCGCTCCAGATCGGCTCGCCGGATGTGGCTTTTCCCCGGCTGAACCTGCTCAGCTACTACATGTTCCTGTTCGGCGGCCTGATGCTGCTGTTCAGCTTCCTGACCCCGGGCGGCGCAGCGGCGTTCGGCTGGTATGCGTACGCGCCGCTGACCAGCGCGCTGTACTCGCCAGGGGTTGGCGCGGACTTGTGGATCATGGGACTGACGCTGGCCGGGCTCGGCACGATCCTGTCCGGCGTCAACTTCGTCACCACGATCTTCTGCATGCGGGCGCCGGGCATGACCATGTTCCGGATGCCGATGTTCACCTGGAACATCCTGCTGACGTCCATCTTGGTGCTGCTTGCCTTCCCGGTGCTCGCCGCGGCGCTGCTCGTGCTCGAGATCGACCGCAAGTTCGGCGCACAGGTGTTCACCTATAACAGCAACGGCGCGATCCTCTGGCAGCACCTGTTCTGGTTCTTCGGCCATCCCGAGGTGTACATCGTGGCGCTGCCGTTCTTCGGCATCGCCACCGAGATCCTGCCGGTGTTCGCCCGTAAGCCGCTGTTCGGCTACAAGGGTCTGGTCGCCGCTACCATCGCGATCGCCGGGCTGTCCATGACGGTGTGGGCGCACCACATGTTCACCACCGGGGCGGTGCTGCTGCCGTTCTTCTCGTTCATGACCTTCCTGATCGCGGTGCCGACCGGAGTGAAGTTCTTCAACTGGCTTGGCACGATCTGGCGCGGCCAGCTGACCTTCGAGACGCCGATGCTCTTCATCCTCGGCTTCATGGTGGTCTTCCTGTTCGGCGGGCTGACCGGAATCATCCTGGCGTCGCCGCCGCTGGACTTCGCCGTCAGCGACTCCTACTTCGTGGTAGCGCACTTCCACTACGTGCTGTTCGGAACCGTCGTCTTCTGCATGTTTGGCGGCTTCTACTTCTGGTGGCCGAAGTGGACCGGGAAGATGCTGGACGACCGGCTCGGCAAGTGGCACTTCTGGTTCGTCTTCATCGGGTTCAACATGACCTTCCTGGTCCAGCACTGGCTGGGCGTCATGGGCATGCCGCGGCGGATCGCGAACTATCCGTTCCTGCCGCCACTCGCCACCACGCTGAATCAGGTCTCGACGATCGGTGCCTTCATCCTGGGCGTGTCCAACCTGTTCTTCTTCTACAACGTCTACAAGACCGCCAAGCACGGGGAGCGGGTCGCCGTCGACGATCCATGGGGATTCAGCAACTCCCTGGAGTGGGCGACCTCCTGCCCGCCGCCGCGGCACAACTTCACCTCCATTCCGCGGATCAGGTCCGAGCGCCCGGCATTCGACCTGCATCATCCGCAGGTAAAGGCTGGTCGCGATCCGGCCGAACGCGCCATCGGAGCAGGTCATTGAGGACCTGGGCAGGGGTACGAGCATGAAGGTCGAGGGGTGGCTCTTCCTGGGCTGCGCAATCTTCTTCGGCGTGGCCGACATCTTCTACTGGAACCTGGCGCACGATCCGACCGGCGGGACCGCCCTGGCAGTCGCTGTCTGCCTGGCCTTCCTGATCGGGTTCTACGTGCTGTTCACCGGTCGGCGGTTGCCTTTCCGCCCCGAGGACGACGTGCGGGGCGAGATCGAGCAGAACACCGGAGAGCTCGGTTTCTTCAGCCCGCACAGCTGGTGGCCACTCTTCGTCGGGCTGGCCGCCGCGACGGCCGCGATGGGAGTGGCGATCGGCTGGTGGCTGTTCCTGATCGGCATTCTCGCCGTGCTGCTCAGCGTCATCGGCTTTGTCTTCGAGTACTACCGCGGCCATTACGCACACTAAGACCGTACGGATCACGGCCGGCTCACCAGCAGCCGGTAGCCGAGGTCGAACCCTCGTTCTCGACGTCCGGATCCCACACCGCCACCGCGCCGCCGGCCGCGAGGCTGGCGCAGCACCACTGACATCCCAGCTGCCCGCAACTGCGGGACGAGGGGCGGGTTGTACCGCGTGGCCCCGGAATCACACCGGGTCGCTCCGCCGGGTCAGCGAAACCCGGCCAGCTATCCAGCCACACCGTGGAATTGCACCGCAATGGGGATAACATCCGGTGTTACTGATCGGTAGGACCAGCAGGGCGAGAAGGCGGCAGATGGACATCTACGAGGCGCTGTACACCACCAGGGCGATGCGCCGGGTCCGGCCTGACCCGATCCCGGCGGAGACCCAAGCCCGCATCCTGGACGCCGCGATCAGGGCACCGAACGGCGGCAACGCGCAGAGCTGGCGGTTCCTGCTGGTCGATGATCCCGCGGTCAAGGCCAAGCTCGGGCCGTTGTACCGGGAGAGCATGAGCCAGCTGTGGGACACCGTCTACCGCGACCGGCTGGACCGGGCCAGGGCCACGCCGGATGACCCGACGAGTGCCTCCATGCTGCGGGTGACGGCATCCGCTCAGCATCTCGCCGATCATTTTGAGTACGTGCCGCTCTTCCTGCTGGCCTTCGGCCGGGGGGACCCGACCGGCGGCTCGATCTTCCCCGCGGTCTGGAGCGCGCAGCTCGCGGCCCGCGCGGAGGGTGTCGGCAGCGCCCTGACCTCGGTGCTCGGCATCTTCCGCGGTGCCGAGGCGATGCGCGTCCTTGGCGTGCCGCCGGACCGGGGCTGGGAGATGGCCTGCTGTGTCTCGTTCGGCTACCCGACGGGCCGCTGGGGTGTGGCGCCGAGGCGGCCCGCGCATGAGGTTGCCTACCGCAACGCCTGGGGAGCCGATCTCGGCCTGGTCATTCCCGAGCCGCTCTGGCCAGGTGCCGGATCCTGAGCGGCTGGGTAGCCCAGGCGTAGCCCGTGGTAGCCGCGGGCCGGGGTGCCGCTAGGAGCGGGCCACGCTCAGTCCTCGTCGGCACCAGCCGAATCGTCGTCAGCCTCGCTGCCTGCCGAGATCGCGGCCGGCGGGTGCTCGCCGTACGCGTCCGCGCCGTGCCCGTCCGCGCCGTGCCCGTCCGCGCCCTGCCCGTTGGCACCGTGGCCATTCACCGGAACGCTCTCGTTCAGGACCTTGTTCAGCCGGACTTTGGCCCGGCCGAGACCGCCGCGCAGCCCGGGCGGTGGCACGGCGTCGCTGGGACTGCCCTGCCCGACCGGCAGGGCCAGCGGCTCCGGCCTGGCGAGCTTAGCCAGGGCCTCCTCGTCGAGTGGCCTGGTCACCTCGATGAACTCGCCAGTAGGCAGCTGCCTGATGATGCCGGTCTCCACCCCGTGCTCAAGCAGGTGCTGGTCCTTGAGCTGCAGACCGAGGCAGATCCGCTTGGTGATGATGTAGGTGAGAATCGGCACCACGAAGATGGCCACCTGGGCGATCCTGGTGATCGTGTACAACGGGACGTCGAGTTGGTAGGCGAGCACGTCGTTGGAGCCTTCCAGCCAGAGCACGCCGTAGAACGAGATCATGGCCATGCCGAGGCCGGTCCTGGTGGGGGCGTTCCGCGGCCGGTCGTTGACGTGGTGCTCGCGTTTGTCCCCCGTGATCCACTGCTCGATGAACGGCCAGAGCGCGGCGCCGGTCATGACGATGCCGAGCGGCAGCAGGGCGGGGATGAACACGTTGAAGGCGAACGTGTGCCCGAAGACGACCCACTGCCAGGCAGGCATCATCCGCAGCGAGCCTTCGAGGAAGCCCATATAGAAGTCAGGCTGCGAGCCTGACGAGATCGCCAGCGGGTTGTACGGCCCGTAGATCCAGATCGGATTGATCTGGGCCAAGGTCGACGCCAGCGCGAGCGCCGCGAAGATGAAGAAGAAGAATGCCCCGGTCTTAGCCATGAAGTACGGGTACATCGGCGCGCCGACCACGTTCTGACCGGTGCGCCCCTTGCCGGGCATCTGGGTGTGTTTCTGGTGGAACATGATGAACAAATGCGCCCCGATCAGAGCCATGAACAGCCCCGGGATCAGCAGCACGTGCAGGATGTACATCCGCGGAATGATGTAGGTCCCCGGATACTCGCCGCCGAACAGGAAGAACGAGAGATAGGTGCCGACCACCGGAATCGACTGCAGCACCCCCTGGGTGATCCGCAGCCCGGCACCGGACAGCAGGTCGTCAGGGAGCGAGTAGCCGAACAGGCCCTCAAGCAGGCTGAGCGTAAACAGCACGATTCCGATCAGCCAGTTGATCTCCCGCGGCTTGCGGTACGCGCCGGTGAAGAAGATCCGGAGCATGTGCGCCATGATCGCGGCGACGAAGAGATCGGCGGCCCAGTGGTGAATCTGCCTGATCAGCAGGCCACCGCGGACATCGAAGGTGATGTACAGGGTGGACTTGTAGGCCTCGCTCATCGACACGCCGTTGAGCTTGATGTAGGAGCCGTGATAGACCACTTCCGACATGCTCGGCTTGAACCAGAACGCGAGGAAGGTGCCGGTCAGCAGCAAGATGATGAACGTGTAGAGTGCGATCTCGCCGAGCAGGAAGGTCCAGTGGTCGGGGAAGATCTTGCGGAAGAAGGTGCGGAATCCCTTCGCGCCACGAAACCGGTCGTCCAGGAAGCTGCCGGTCCCGGCCAGTGCCCGGTTCATGCTCATGACCGCTCCCAGAAGCTCGGGCCCACCGGCTCGGTGAAGTCGCTGCTGGCCACCAGGTAGCCCTGCGCGTCGGTGGTCATCGGCAGCTGCGGCAGCGGCCTGGTGGCAGGTCCGAAAATGACCTGGGCGCCCCGCGCTGCGTCGAAAGTGGACTGATGACACGGGCAGAGGATGTGGTGCGTGTTGTGCTCGTACAGCGCGGCCGGGCAGCCGACGTGGGTGCAGATCTTGGAGTAGGCGACGATGTTGTCGACGGTCCAGTTCTGCACCACCTGGCCGGCCTGCGGATACGGCTTCGTGCCGTAAACGATCTGGCCTGGGGCGAACTTGATAATGATGACCGCCGCTTTCGCGAGCGCGTTGAAGTCGTCCTGAAAGCCATCGGGAACGACGGTGATCATTGCGCCGGGGGAGCTGAAGTCGGCGGGAGTGATCGGTGTGTTCGCGCCGTAGTTGAGCAGTCGCATGCCCTTGCGCCAGACGGTGTGGTCCAGTTTGGCGCCTGGCAGCGGTCCGAGGTCACGCAGCAGGATTACCGGAGCCAGCGCGACCGGAACGGTCGCGGCGATCAGGGTCCGGCGAAGCAGCGGCCGCTTGACGAACTGGCTGGCGTCGGCGCCTTCCTCGAAGGTCTGGGCGAACGCGGCCCGGTCTTCGTCGCTTGACCGCAGCGGCTTGCGCTGCTCGGTGAGCTCGACCGGCGGCATCAGCCGCCTTACCCAGATCGTGGCGCCCACGGCCAGGCCGAGGAACGCGATCGCCATGGTCGAGCCGAGCGCCAGGTTGGAGTGCTCCGTTTTGGTCACCGAGCCGACCTGGAAGATCAGGTACGCGGCGATGAAGCCGAACCCGGCCAGCATGGCCACGATGAAGCAGACCGCGACCACCCGCTCGGCTCGCTTGGCACTGGGCAGGTCGGGCGGGTCAGCCGGCAGCTCGCGGCTCGGCGCAGCCGCGCCGTCGCCAGCCTGCACGTCCGTCCCGAGCAGCAGCCTGGCCTGCGCGGGCGGGGGAGTGCCGATCACCCGGTGCGGCGCGGCCTCGGTCGGCTGCGCCGAGTCCTCGCCGTCCGGGAGCTGGCCGGTCGGCTGCTCGCTCGTCGGGTCCTGGTCGCCGGGCCACTGACCGGCGGATGAGTCACTCATGAGACGTCCCGTGCTTCGCCGTGAGCCACATTGCCATGAACACCATGAACAGCAGCAGACCCAGGAATACCACCAGACCCTCGGTCACCGGTCCGACCCGGCCCAGGCTGAAGCCGCCCGGGTTCGGCTCGGCCCGGGTCTGCACCACGTAGGCGATGACGTCCCGCTTCTCCTGCGGCGTGATCGTGGTGTCGTTGAAGACCGGCATCGCCTCAGGTCCGGTCAGCATCGCCTCGTAGATCTGGGTCGGCGTGGACTTGGTCAGCGCCGGAGCGTACTTGCCGTAGGTCAGAGCACCGCCGGCTCCGACGAAGTTGTGACACTGCGCGCAGTCGGCGACGAACAATTCCTGCCCGAAGCCCGGGTTCGCGCCGGCCTGACTGACCTGGGCGGTGGTCGGGATGGCAGGTCCGCCACCTAGTGAGGCGATGTAGTCGGCGAGCGCGTGAATCTGCTGGGTGGTAAACACAACCGGCTTGCGCGGGTTTTCCTCGACCGGCTCCTTGGCCGGCATCCGGCCGGTGCCGACCTGGAAGTCGACGGCGGCCGCGCCGACCCCGATCAGGCTCGGTGCGATCCCCGGCTGGCCCTGCGCGAACTGGCCATGGCAGGTTGCGCATTCCTCTACGAAGAGCATCCTGCCCTGCGAGATCTGCGCGGTGAGGGTCACCCCAGGCGCCGAGGCCGACGCGGGCGCGCCCCCGGTGATGAACGCGTAGAGCAGGCCGACGCAGAGCAGCCCGAGCAGGACGACGGCGTAGCCGGCCGCTGGATGCCGGCGCCTGGCGGTGATCGGTGTCACTGCTACCCCGATTTCTGGGTCAGCGGGAGGAGATAGATGGTGGTGAACAGCCCGATCCACACCACGTCGACAAAGTGCCAGTAGTACGACACCACGATCGCGCTGACCTGCTGCTCGTGAGTGAAGCGTTTGGCGGCATAGGTGCGGCCGAGCAGGAAGAGGAACGCGATCAGGCCACCGGTGACGTGCAGTCCGTGGAAGCCGGTGGTGAGGAAGAACACCGAACCGTAGTTGCTCGATGACAGCGTCAGGTGCTGCTTGCGGATCAGATCCAGGTACTCATATCCCTGTCCGGAGACGAAATAGGCACCCATCAGGAACGACAGCACATACCACTCGCGCAGCCCCCAGCCCTGTCCCCAGAACTTCCAGATCGGGCCGGCCCGCCGGATCTGGCCGCGCTCGACCGCGAACACGCCAAGCTGGCAGGTGACGCTGGACAGGATCAGCACGATGGTGTTCGTGGTAGCCAGCGGATAGTTCAGGACCGCGCCAGGCCACTTGATGCCCATCCCGGTATCTACCGATTTGATGGTGAAGTACATCGCGAACAAGGCGGCGAAAAACATCAGTTCCGAGGACAACCAGACGATCGTCCCGACGCTGACCAGGTTCGGTCGGCTCGCAGGGGTACGCGGCACCACCGCCGCACCTTGTGCTGTGGTCACGCGCCCATTATTACTACCTCCGGTAGGCGTACGCGCCACGACCCCCTAGGTCGATAGCATCCAGTTATGAAAGTTGTCGTGTACAGCCATGACGCCGACACCAGGGCCAGGATGCGACTGGCGATCGGCCGCCGTCCCGCACCGGACGTGCCGGAAGCCGAGGTCATCGAAGTGGCGACCCATCCGGCGCTGATCCGGTTGCTGGACGCGGGCGGCGTCGACGTCATGGTGCTGGACGGCGAGGCGCAGCCATCGGGCGGGATGGGCGTCTGCCGGCAGGCTAAAGACGAGGTGTTCGACTGCCCGCCGGTGCTGCTCGTGATCGGCAGGCCCGATGACGGCTGGCTGGCCACCTGGTCGCGGGCTGACGCCGTGATCAGCCATCCGATCGACCCAGGTGCGCTGGCCCAGGCCCTGGCCGGCCTGATGCGCCAGCGGGCCGCCGGCGCCGCGACCGCTTCGGCCTGACCGGTTACCTGCCTGACTGGCTACCTGGCAGGCCGCTCGCTAGCAGACTCAACTCCCGAGGAAGCCGTTATGGATTCGCCTGTGTCCTGGTCGATGGTGCTCAGCCAGCTGATCAGGGGTGAATCGATCGCCCCTGAGACGGCGACCTGGGCGATGAACGAGATCATGGAGGGCGCGGCGACGCCGGCCCAGATCGCCGGATTCGGGGTCGCGCTGCGGATGAAGGGCGAGACCCCGGGTGAGATCAGTGGGCTGGCGACGGCCATGCTTGACCACGCCACGCCGGTGAGCATCCCTGGCCGCCTGGTCGATCTGGTTGGCACCGGCGGCGACCGGGCGCGCACGGTGAATATCTCGACGATGGGCACGGTCGTGGCCGCCGCAGCGGGCGCGCTGATGGTCAAGCACGGCAATCGGGCTGCGACGTCGGCCTGCGGCACGGCCGACGTGCTCGAGGCGCTCGGAGTGGTGATTGATCTGCCGCCCGCGGCGACGGAGAAACTGGCCAGCGAGATCGGCGTGGTCTTCCTCTTCGCGCCGCTCTATCACCCGGCGCTGCGGCACACCGCGAGCCCGCGTCGGGAGCTTGGCGTGCCGACCGTCTTCAACTTCCTCGGGCCGGTGGCGAATCCGGCTAGGCCGCAGGCCCAGGCGGTCGGTGTCGCTGACCGGCGGATGGGCCCGGTGCTGGCCGGAGTGCTGGCCGGACGCGGCTGTTCCGCGCTGATCTTCCACGGAGACGACGGACTTGATGAGCTGACCACGACCGGTCCGTCCACCGTCTGGGTGGTGCATGACGGTACCGTCAGCGAGGCCAGGTTTGACCCGGCCGAACTCGGAATCGATCGCTGCCAGCCGGAAGACCTGCGCGGCGGCGATCCGGCCCACAACGCTGCCGTGGTGCGCGCGGTGCTGGCCGGTCAGCCTGGCCCGGTGCGGCAGACCGTGCTGCTTAACGCGGCGGCGGCGCTGGCGGCCGATGCTGGGATGACCGGCCCGGGCCAGCTGCCAGCCGCGCTGGCTGCGGGCTATGCCAGGGCGGCCGGTGCCGTCGACTCCGGAGCCGCGGCGGCCCTGCTTGACCGGTGGGCGCAGGTCAGCCAGCGCCTGGCCAGGTAGCTGCCAGGTAGCTCAGGCGGCGAGCGGGATCGCCGCGGATCAGGCTGGCTCGGGGTAGCCGAGCGCGAACGCCGACTCCAGATCGTGGCGTGAATAGGCGCGGAACGCGATGTGGGTTTCCGTGTGCGTCACGCCAGGCACCTTGTTCACCGTGCCAGGGATCACGTCGGCCAGCTGATCGTGGTCGCGCACCCGGACCATGGCCACCAGGTCGAATTCCCCGGTGACCGAGTAGACCTCACTGACCTGCTGGATCTGCGCGATGGCTGCGGCCGTCTCCGGAATGCTCGCGACATCGGCCTTGATCAGAACAATCGCAGTGACCATCGCCGCCTCCTGGACCCCGGGAGCCCGCGCCCCGGCTGCGGCGCCATAGTACCGGTTCGGCTGCCGGACGGTTCGTCCGCGCCCGGCCGGTCAGCAGCGGATCACTGGCAGATCAGCCGGTCCGCCTCGGCGGTTGGGTCAGCCCCGGCACAGGCGAGCAGCCTGAGCAGGCCGGCCAGCACTCCGGCAGTGGCCTTCGCGTCAGCCAGCGCTCGGTGACAGGGCCAGGTCTGAGTGCCGAAATGGCCGGACAGCGTCGCCAGCTTGTGATCGGGGACGTCCTCCGGGCCGAGTACCAGGCGGGCGAGCATCGCGGTGTCGATCACGGCGCAGGATGGCCAGGCGGTGCCAACGCGCTGACAGGCAGCAATCAGGAAACCGATGTCGAATGGTGCGTTGTGGGCGGCCAGCACGCAGCCTGCGGCGAATTCGAGGAATCTGGGCAGCACCTGCTCGATGGGTGGTGCCGTGGCGACCATGGCGTCCGTGATTCCGGTTAGGGCGGTGATGTCCGGCGGTATCGGCCCGCCGGGATTCACCAGCGCGGAGAACTCGGCCGTCGGCCGCGGCGCCATTGGCCGCGCCGCGCTGAGCCGGACGGCGCCGATCTCGGTGATGCTGGCGGCGTCGGCCAGCCAGCCGGTGGTCTCTAGGTCAACGACGACGAAGTCAGCACCGTGCAGTTGCGGGCCGGGCAGCTGCGAACCTGGCAGCGGCGGAAGGTGCAGCGGCGGGAGGTGCAGCGGCGGGAGGTGCAGCGGCGGGAGGTGCAGCGGCGGGAGGTGTAGCGGCTGAAGCTGCTGGACCTGAGTGCTCACGAGGCCACGCTACGGCCAGCTACTGACATCTGGCGGCGACCCGCCGTTACCTGGCCGCTGGCGAGAAGATGCCGTGAGAGTTCGCGAAGTGGTTGAATGCACCACCCTGCGATGGCTAGTCTCAGGGACCAGGCCTGATCGCTCGGCAGCCGCTTTCGATGGCGGCGGCGACTGGCTCTACCGAGCTGCCGCACTCGGAGCCCGTGAGCCGACTAGGCAGCGACGCGTGGAAGAGGGAGCGTGCCTGGCGCGTGCATACGCCGCGGTCAGTTCGCAGGATTATCAGCCGGCCGGTCGCTGCCGTGGTTGCCAGCCTGGCAGCCGCCAGTGCGCTAGTCGGGCTCGGCGGGTCGGCCGCCGCGGTTCCGCAGCCGACGGTGGCGCAGGTGCAGCACCAGCTTTCGGTGCTGAACGCCAAGGCGAGTCGGCTCGGCCAGGAATATGACCAGGTGCTGCAGCAACTCGCACTGGCCGGTGAGCGGCTCAAGCTGCTGAACAAGGAGACGGCCGGATACCGCGCCACCTTCGACGCCCTGCGGGCGCAGATCGGCCGGATCGCCGCCGTCTACTACGAGCAGGGCGGCGTGGACTCGCAGGTTGCCCTCCTGGAGTCAGGCTCGCCGCAGCAGGTTATCGATCAGTCCTCGATCCTGACCGAACTGTCGTCGGTCAACAGCGCCCAGATGGACCAGTACCTGGCCGCGAGCCTTCAGTTGCTGAGCGCACAGCAGGCGGCGAGCCGGGTGGTGCTAGGGATCAGCCAGCTGAAGCACTCACTCGGGAAGCGGCTGGCCGTCCTGAACACGCTGAAGGGGCAGGCGCAGGCGCTGCTGGCGCAGCTGACGCCGGCCCAGCAGCAGGGGCCGGCCCTGGCGGTGGTGGTGGCGGCGGCGGTAATCACTATCGCGGTCCGACCAAGACTCAGGCCGAGAAGGCGATCGCGTTCGCCTACAACCAGATCGGCTGCCCCTATGTCTGGGGCGGCACCGGGCCGTGCAGTGCCGGTTTCGACTGCTCGGGCCTGACCATGTCCTCGTGGAGCTACGCCGGAATCCAGATCCCGCGAATCAGCTACGACCAGATGAGCCAGCTGCCAGCGGTGTCCATCGGCTACAGCTACAAGTACCTGGAGCCTGGCGACATCCTCGGCTTTGCTGGTAACTCGCACGTGGGAATATATGTAGGTAACGGCTTCCTGATAGATGCTCCGGTTCCTGGAGCCAACGTGGAAAGAATCGCGCTGGCTGGCTGGTACGCGCAGGAACTGGATGGAGCGGTCCGGCCGTAGCGGTCCGGCCGTGCCGGTCCGGTCGGCCCGACACCCGGCTGCCCTGCCAAGTCAGCCTGTTGCGGCCCTGGGTTAGCCTGCCAGGAACCCACCGGGCCGGACGGAGCGAGGATTGAAGGTCCTGATCGTCAGCAACGACTTCCCGCCGCGCAGCGGCGGGATCCAGTCGTTCGTGCACGCGCTGGCGGCCAGGCTGCCGACCGGGACCGTGGTCGTCTACGCGCCGGCCTGGGCCGGTGCGGCCGAGTTCGATGCCCGCCAGCTCTTCCCCGTGATCCGCCATCCGACGTCGCTGATGCTCCCGGTGCCCGCGGTGGCCCGGCGGGCGAAGGCGATCCTGGCCGAGCATGGCTGCGACACCGTCCTGTTCGGCGCGGCGGCGCCGCTTGGCCTGCTTGCCCCAGCGCTGCGCCGGGCAGGTGCCCGCCGGATCATTGCGCTTACTCATGGTCACGAGGCTGGCTGGGCCGCGCTGCCGGTGGCGCGGGCCTTGCTGCGGCGCATCGGCGACCAGACAGATGCGCTGACCTACCTGGGGGAATACTTCAGGATCCGGCTGGCTAAGGCGCTATCCCCGGCGGCTGCGGCGCGGCTGGTCCGGCTCGCACCCGGCGTGGATACCGAGACGTTCCGGCCGGGCGCTGGCGGAGCCGCGATCAGGAACCGGCTCGGGATCGCGCCGGGGCGGCCGGTCGTCGTCTGCGTATCGCGGCTGGTCCGGCGCAAGGGTCAGGACACCCTGATCAGGGCGTGGCCTGGCGTGCTTGCCGGGCTGGGCGAACCGGCTAGGTCGGCGGCTCCGGTCCTGCTGCTTGTCGGTGACGGTCCTTATCTGCCCAAGCTGCGACGGCTGGCGCAGCGCCACCAGGTCGCCGACTTGGTGCTGTTCGCCGGCCGGGTGCCGTGGGAGGAGCTGCCCGGCTACTACGACGCGGCAACCGTCTTCGCCATGCCGTGCCGAACCCGGCGCGCTGGCCTGGATGTCGAGGGCCTGGGGATCGTGTATCTGGAAGCCTCGGCGGTCGGCCTGCCGGTCATCGGTGGCGACTCGGGCGGTGCGCCTGACGCGATCCTGCCTGGCGAGACCGGCTTCGTGGTCACTGGTACCGACGTGAGCGAGCTTGCAGGCAGGCTCATCGAGCTGCTGAGCGATCCGGCGGGCGCTGCAGCCATGGGCGAGAAGGGCATGGCCTGGGTGGACCGGGAGTGGCGCTGGGACCTGGTCGCTGAGCGGCTTGGCCAGATCCTGGTCCGCTGATCAAACCCGATCAGACCGGCTCGTCGGCCTGATCACGCGTACAGTGCCTCGATCTCCGCTGCGTAGTCCTTGGTCACCACGTTCCTGCGCACCTTCAGCGAGGGCGTCAGGTGACCGCTGGCCTCGGTGAAATCCGCACCAAGGATCCGGAACTTGCGGATCGACTCGGCCCGTGACACAGCCTTGTTGGCGTCTTCGATCGCCGCCTGGATCTCGGCGAGCAGATCAGCGTCGGCGGCGAGGTCGTCGGGCGTGGCGGCGGTCGGCCTGCCGTGCCGCTGCTTCCAGGACTCAAGCGCTTCCTGGTCAAGCGTCACCAGGCAGGCGATGAACGGGCGGTTGTCTCCGACCACAATGCACTGGCTGATCAGCGGATGCGATCGGAGCCGATCCTCAAGCACGGCCGGAGCCACATTCTTTCCCCCAGCCGTGACGATGAGTTCCTTCTTCCGCCCGGTTACGCTCAGGAAGCCCTCGTCGTCGAGCGCGCCGATATCGCCGGTGTGCAGCCAGCCGTCCGGGTCAAGCACCTCGGCAGTCGCTGCCTCGTTGCGCCAGTAGCCGCGGAACACCACCGGCCCGGCGATCAGGATCTCCCCGTCGTCGGCGATCCGGATGGCCTCGCCGGGCAGCGGCAGGCCGACAGTGCCGATCTTGTTCCGGCTCGGCCGGTTGACGACGGCCGCCGCCGACGTCTCGGTCAGTCCGTAGCCCTCAAGCACGGTGATGCCGGCGCCGCGGAAGAAATGACCGAGGCGCTCGCCGAGTGGCGCGCCGCCAGAGACCGCATATCGCATCTGGCCGCCGACGGCGGCCCTGAGCTTGGCGTAGACCAGGCGATCGAACAGCGCATGCCGCAGTTTCAGTCCGGCGCTGACCGCGCCTGGCGAGGCCGACAGCGACCGGCTGTACGCGATGGCCGTCTCGGCGGCCGCGCCGAAGATCTTGCTCTTGGCTCCGCTGGCTGAAGCTTGCTGCTGCGCTGAGTTGTACACCTTCTCGAATACCCGCGGCACCGCCAGCAAGAACGACGGCCGGCACTCGGGCAGGCCGACCGCCAGCGTCGACGAATCGGGCCAGTGCGCCAGGATTGCGCCACCTTCCAGGCAGGCCACCTCGATGATCCTGGCGAAGGAGTGCGCGAGCGGAAGGAACAGCAAGGTGGCGCTGCCGGTGATGTCGAACAGGTCGGCGAGCGCTCCCTCGACCGCGTTGCGCGCTCCGGAAAGCAGGTTGCGATGGGTCAGCTCGCAGCCCTTGGGCCGGCCGGTCGTGCCTGAGGTGTAGATGATCGTGGCCAGATCATCGGCGGTCCTGACCGCCATACGCTGCGCCAGCTGGTCATCGGTGATCTGAGCGCCGGCCGCGGTGATCTCGCTCAGGCTGTCGATCTGCCAGAGCTGCCCAAGGTCAGGCAGCTGGGCCCGGACGCTGGTGATCGTCTGCGCGTGCCCCGCGGACTCGGCGAACACCGTGCCCGAGCCCGAGTCAGACAGGATCCATGCGACCTGCTCGGCCGAGGACGTCTCGTATACCGGGACGCAGACCGCGCCGACCGCCCAGATCGCGTAGTCGATCAGCGTCCACTCATAGCGGGTCCGTGACATCAGCCCGACCCGGTCGCCTGCCGCGACTCCCGCCGCGATCAGGCCCTTTGCCAGCCCGCACACCTCATCGTGGAATTGCCGAGCGGTCACGTCAGTCCAGCTGCCGTCGCCGCGCCGCCTGCTGAGCATGACGAAGTCCGGCGTCTGGCTGGCGCGGCGGAACACGATGTCGGTCAGGGTGGCCGCCGCCGGGATCTCCACCAGGGCCGGAATGCTGAACTCGCGCAATGTGGCCTCCAGGAAGCACCGATGCCCTTACCGCCGGTCTGAAGTGGACGGTATCGCGAGGACCGCCGCCGGGCCAGCGCGGGTCGGCTTGGATGAGAGGCGGGCGGCTGGATCGTACGACCCGATCTGCTTAATGTTGGCCAATGCGAGTCCACGTGGTCAGCGACGTGCACGGGCGGTCTGACGCGCTGCGCCGCGCAGGTGACGATGCTGACGCGCTCATCTGCCTGGGCGACCTGTTGCTGTTCCTTGACTATGCCGATCCAGCCCGCGGCATCTTCGCTGAGCTGTTCGGTGCCGACGCCGCCCGCGAATTCATCGCCTTGCGCACCGCCCAGCAGTTCGACGAGGCACGAGCGCTTTCGGCGCGGCTGCGGGCCTCGCTCGACGGTGATCCGGCCTCCCACCTTGAGGCCGCGGCACACCGGCAGTACGCCGAGCTGTTCGGCGCGATGCCAACGCCGTCATTTCTCACCTACGGCAACGTCGACCTCCCGTCGATGTGGACCGCGCACCTGCGGCCGGGACAGCAGGTGCTTGACGGAGAACGCGCCGAGATCGGCGGGCTCACGTTCGGATTCGTCGGAGGCGGGCTCCGGTCGATTTACCGGACCCCTAATGAGATCGACGACGATGTCTACGCGGCCAAGGTGGAAGCGGTCGGTTCGGTGGACGTGCTGTGCGCTCATATCCCGCCCGATGTGCCCGAGTTGCTGTTCGACACTGTCGCAAAGCGGATGGAACGCGGCAGCGCTGCCTTGCTCGATGCGGTGCACCGGACCCAGCCGCGGTATCTGCTGTTCGGGCACGTGCACCAGCCGCTGGTTCGCAGCCTGACCATCGGCGGCACCCAGTGCATCAACGTCGGCCACTTCCGGGCCAGCGGAACCCCTTACGTGCTGCAGTGGTGAGGACGTGTCCGGCCCGTCCCGAGTGCGCCGGGAGGTACGCTCCGAGGATGGCCGACAAGACCAGCTCGACCATGACGATCGACGTCCGCAGACCGGTCATCATGGCGGTTATTGCCGATTTCGCTGCTTATCCGCAGTGGGCTTCGGGGGTTCGTTCAGCCGAAGTACTTGAGTCTGGCGAGGACGGGCGTGCGCTGCGGGTACGGTTCGCGCTCGATGCCGGGTTGATCAAGGACAGCTACGTGCTCGGCTACACCTGGGATGGCGACGATCAGGTCCAGTGGACCCTGGCCGAGCGGGGCTCGGTCATCTCCGAGATGTCAGGTGCCTATCTGCTCGATGAGGATGGCGGCGGGACTACGGTGACGTATGAGCTCGCGGTCGGCCTGGCGGTGCCGATGATCGGAATGCTGAAGCGGCGGGCGGAGAAAACGATCATCGATACCGCGCTCAAGGGACTCAGAAACCGGGCGCAGGCGCTGGTCGGCGGGAGTGATGACGCATGAGCGAGCCCTCGGGCCGCGGCAGGCCAGGAAACAGCAGGCCGGGCAACGGCAAGCCGGGTAGTGGCAAGCCGGGCAGCAGTAGGCCAGGGGATTCGTGGGACAAGCGGGCAGCCGATCTGGCTAGCGGCGTGCAGCGGTGGCTGATCAAGACCAGCGCCAGAAACATGCGGGACGAGCTTGGCGATCAGGTCCGCAGAGCGTTCCGCGGCGACAGCGGCCAGGCCGGCGATGTGTGGGAGACCGCGACCACGGAGCCGCCACGGGCCGCGGACGAGCCGCCGGAGTGTGCCTGGTGCCCGGTGTGCCGGGCGGCTCGACGGCTGGCCGAAGCCAGGGCGGAGGCGAGCGACGGCGGCGGCTCCAGGCTGGGGAGCCTGGCTGAGGTGATGGCCGGCGCCGTCCAGGACGCGCTGTCCGGCCTCGATTCGATTCTGTCGTACCGGCCGGGCGACGGTCCGGCACCGACGGCGCCGCGCCCAGCGGAACCAGCCCACTCCGCAGCGGACCGCGCCGACGACGACGCCGACCGAGCCGGGGATCCGCGGCAGGACCAAGCGAAAGAGCCAGGGCACGGGCATGAGCCTGACGATCGGGGTTGACGTCGGCGGCACCAAGATCGCCGCTGGCGTCGTCGATGAGGACGGCACGATCCTGGAGATGCTGAAGCGGCCCACGCCAGCGGCTAATGCGTCAGGCACGATCGAGGTGATCAGCGATGCCGTCAAGGAGTTGCTCGCCAGGAACAAGGTCGAGGCAGTCGGGATCGGCGCGGCCGGCTTCGTCGAGGAGAGTCGGTCAGCGGTTTTGTTCGCTCCGAATCTTGCCTGGCGTCGTGAACCGGTGGCCCGGCAGGTCGAGGAGCGGACCGGCCTGCCGGTGGTGGTGGAGAACGACGCGAACGCGGCCGCGTGGGCGGAAGTCAGGCTAGGGGCCGGGCGCGGTCATGAGAACGTCGTGCTGATCACGATCGGGACTGGGATCGGCGCCGGAATCGTGCTGAACGGCGAGCTGTACCGGGGCCGGTGGGGGATGGCTGGCGAGCCTGGCCACTACCGGGTGGTACCTGAGGGCAGGTTGTGTGGCTGCGGCAACCGCGGCTGTTGGGAGCAATATGCGAGCGGCAGTGCGCTGGTGGCCGAGGCCCGGGACTTCGCTCGGCGATCGCCTGGGGCGGCAGTCCGGCTGCTGCAGTTGGCTGGCGGTACTCCGGAGGGCATCCAAGGACCCGAGGTGACGATCGCCGCACGGGAGGGTGACGCGGGGGCGCTCCGCTGTTTCGAGATTGTCGGGCGCTGGCTGGGCGAGGGCCTGGCCGACCTCGCGGCGATACTCGATCCCGGCTGCTTCGTGCTTGGCGGTGGCGTGTCCGATGCCGGGGACCTGCTGCTTGGTGAGGCGAGAGCAGCGTTCGAGAACGGGCTGACCGGCCGCCAGTATCGCCCGCACGCGGTCATCGTGCTCGCCGAACTCGGTCCTGACGCTGGGCTGATCGGAGCGGCTGATCTGGCCAGGCGGCGTTAGCTTCAAACCACCGCGCCCTGGTCGGGTCCGTCCCGCTTGGATGGGCCATCGCCGAGGCGGACCACCAGGATGGTGAAACCGGCCACGAAGGCGACGATCGCACCGAGCTCAGCCCAGCCAGGCACCTGCCAGCTCAGCATCGTGGCGAGGAACAGGTAGGCAGGCCCGCCGAACAGCGCGGTCCAGGCTCCTCTGGCAACCGGATCGAGCTTGGGCAGCGGCGGGATCGGTGGCGGGATGTAGCGGTCGTCAAGATCATCTTCGTCGTATGCCAGGTAGTCCGGGTAATCCGGGTAGGCCATGTCCTGCGGATCGAGCGGGTTGTCAGGTCCGGCCCGGTGACCGGTCAGCGCATCAGCGTCAGAACCTGGCGGTGCGGCGGCGGCCGGTTCGGCCCCGAACGACCGGTAACCGGCTGGCCGGATCACCCGGCTGCGGTCCGCGCTGCTGCCCCGCAGATACGGTGCGGCCGTCGTGCCGTCCTGCGCCTTCTGAGCTGGCTGACCATCACCCAGATTCTCCCGCGCCGGCCAGGGCGCAGTCGCAGGATTGGCGAAAAGCGGCAGCTCAAGCCGGGCAACCAGCTCGTTCCAGGCAGCCTCGTCGCCGCTGCGGTCCTCACCCACGTCGCGCCCCACGGTGCCCCCGCATCGTCGCTGTGCTCATGCTCAGGTTCGCCTGCCACGCAGTCCCATGGACTTCCATCCTGTCATTCCTTTCCCGCATGGCTGTGGGAACGAACGAAATCCAGGCTTCCAGCAAAGATGGCCTCGGCGTCGTTGTCCAGGGTGGCGACGTGATAGCTATCCGGACACTCGATCACCTCGAGCTGGCTGGCGGGCAGCGTGCGGCGCAGGATCTCCAGGTTGGCCGGTCCGACCACATGATCGGCTGCGGACCGGTAGATCCGCACCGGCTGGGTGACCTGGCCCAGTTGCTGCTGGGTGATCCGCCACAGCGCGGGCAGCGAGGCCGCGGCCTTAACCGGCACGCGGTCGTAGGCCAGCTCGGTGATTCCCGGTTTCTTGATGTCGCTGGCGACGCCCTTGAGAGTCGGAACTACCAGCTTCATCACCGGAGCGAGCAGGAACAGTTTCGTCTCCGCTGTCACTGACGGGTTGACAAGCACCAGGCCGCTGACCGCATGTCCGCGCAGCTCGGCCAGCCGGAGCGCGAGGCAGCCGCCCATCGACAGGCCCATCACGAAGATCTCGTCTGTGCTCGCGCGCAGCTCGTCGAAGGCCCGGTCGACCTCCGCGTACCAGTCCTCCCAGCGAGTGCGTGCCATCTCCTGCCAGGTGGTGCCGTGCCCGGGCAGCCTGGGCAGGCTGACGGTCAGACCAGCCTCGGCCAGGTATTCAGCCCACGGTCGCAGCGACTGGGGGGTCCCGGTGAAGCCGTGACAGAGCAGTACGCCGGTCGGGCCCCCAGCCCGACTGAATGGTTCCGCTCCTGGCAGTACTGGCATGACCTGGGTCCTCTCCGGCGACCTGGATTGTCTACCCCGAATCGTCGCATGTCTAGCTCATGTTCCGCGCAGGCGGTACCTGAGCACAAGGTAGTTCTCGGCTAGTTTCCGTTCTGGTCGAAGGCGGCGGTTCGTCCGGAGCAGGTGAATCGTCCGGCAGAGGTGAGGCAGAGGTGATTCGTCCGGCGCAGATGGTTCGCGCGGTGGTCACCGCGTGAAATCATGAGACGATGTTCTACTGGGCGGTCAAGGCGATACTCGCGCCGATCCTGAGGCTCGTGTTCCGGCCGTGGGCTGAGGGAACCGAGTACGTGCCGCGGACCGGGCCTGCGATCCTGGCCAGCAACCACCTCTCGTTCTCTGATCATTTCTTTGCCCCGCTGCCGATACCACGCAAAGTTGTCTTCCTGGCTAAGTCCGAATATTTCACTGGACGTGGCATCAAGGGGCTATTCAGCAAGGTGTTCTTCAGTGGCCTGGGCCAGATACCGGTGGACAGGTCCGGCGGTGAGGCCAGCGAGCGGGCCCTGACAACGGGACTGCGCGTCCTGGCCGCTGGCCACATTCTCGGCATTTACCCGGAGGGCACGCGCACACCGGACGGGCGGCTCTTCCGCGGCAAGACTGGCGTGGCCAGGTTGGCCCTGGAAGCCAGAGCGCCGGTGGTCCCGTGCGCGATGATCGGCGGATTTGAGTTCCAGCCGCCTGGCAAGATCGCACCGCGATTGCGGATCCGGCCGGGCGTGCGGTTCGGCAGGCCGCTCGATTTCTCCAGGTACTACGGCCTGGAGTCAGATCGGATCGTGCTCCGGGCGGTCACCGACGAGATCATTTACGAGATCATGAAGCTGTCCGGCCAGGAGTACGTCGACGAGTACGCGCAGCGGCTCAAGTCGCGTTCACAGTCGGCCCGGCGCGGCAAGAGCGGGCAAGCCCAGGCCACGGACGGTGGTTCGGCACCGGATCGCGGTTCCGCTCCGGTCGGTGATTCCGCACCGGACGGCAGCCCTGCGGCCGCGCCGGACGGCAGCCCGGCAGCCAGGCCGGAGGACTCGACTGTGCGGCCGATCAGGACTCGGCCGGCCAGCGACTTAACCTGACCCAGCCGCGGCCCAGCCAAGACTGCGGCGGACCGCTTCGCGCCACCGGCCGTGTGTCGATTCATCGCGCTGACCGGGGTCAAACCTGCGGTCAAGCTTCCAGGTGGCAGCCAACTCGTCGGTTGAGGACCACTGGCCGGTTGCCAGCCCGGCCAGGAACGCTGCCCCGAGTGCCGTCGTCTCGGCCACAACCGGCCGTTCGACCGGCACCTGAAGCTGATCGGCTTGCAGCTGCATCAGCAGATTGTTGGCTGCCGCGCCGCCATCGACACGCAAAGCGGCCGGATCGCCGGTCCCTGCCGGGCCGGCGTCCGCGACTGCACCGACTGCTTCCGCAGTCATCACATCGATCACATCTCGGACCTCGAACGCGATTGCCTCAAGCGTGGCCCTGGCCAGATGCGCCCGGGTGGTACCCCGGGTCAGGCCGAAGATCGCTCCGCGAGCGTCCGGGTCCCAGTCCGGCGCGCCGAGTCCGGTCAGCGCGGGGACGAACACGACGCCGCCTGAGTCCGGCACCGACCGGGCCAGATCCTCGCTGTCGGCTGCGTTCTCCAGCAGGCCGAGACCGTCCCGCAGCCACTGGATCGCCGCCCCGGTCACGAACACCGAACCTTCGAGCGCATAGGTCAGGGTGCCATCGCCGTCCATCCAGGCCACGGTGGACAGCAGTCCGGCCAGCGACCTGACGATCCGCGGCCCGGTGTTGGCGAGCACGAACGACCCGGTGCCGTAGGTGCACTTGGCCGCACCCGGCCGGAAGCAGGCCTGGCCGAACAGCGCTGCCTGCTGATCCCCGGCGACGCCCGCGATCGGCACGGACAGACCTAGAAACGCCTCAGGGTCGGTGTGTCCGATGACTCCGCTGGATGGCGTGACCTCAGGCAGTGCGTGCGGCGGCACGCCGAACAGGTCACACAGCTCAGCTGACCACTGGCCGGCCGAGATGTCGAAGAGCAGTGTCCTTGACGCGTTCGAGGCATCGGTGACATGCCGTCGGCCGCCGGTCAGCCTGGCGATCAGGTACGAGTCAACGGTGCCAAGAGCAAGCTCGCCGTCGGTGACGCCTGCCCAGAGGGCCGCATCGTGCCGTGACAGCCAGGTCAGCTTGGTGGCGGTGAAGTACGGGTCAAGGCGCAGGCCGGTCAGCGCGGCGACCCGGTCCTCGTGCCCGGCATCGCGAAGCTCGGCGCAGAGCGCGGTGGTCCTGCGGTCCTGCCAGACGATCGCCCGGTGCGGCGCGCTAAGGGTGGCCCGGTCCCAGACCACGGCGGTTTCCCGCTGGTTGGTGATCCCGATGCAGCTGACCGCTCGGGCGGCGTCCTGCGCCTGGAGTGCCTGGGCGCAGGCCGCGAGGGTGGCCTGCCAGATACCTTCAGGCAGCTGCTCTACCCAGCCCGATCGCGGGAAATACTGACTGAATTCTGAGTAACCACGACTCGCCACGCTGCCATCGCTGGTGACGATCAGTGCGGTGACTCCGGTGGTGCCGGCGTCGATAGCGAGGATGCTCATAGGGACTAGTGTGGCGGGCAAGCACAGCGTGGTGCGAGCACGGCGTGGTGCGAGCACAGCGTGGTGCGAGCACGGCGTGGTGCGAGCACCGTGCCGTCCGCGCACAGTGCCGTGCGACCGCCAGGGCTGTGCGAACACCAGGGCCGTGCGAAGACGGGGCCGTGCGAAGACGGGCCGTGCGAACTCAAGTGGAGGAAGCCTGATGAGAGTCGGAGTCCTGACCGGAGGCGGTGACTGCCCCGGCCTGAACGCCGTCATCCGCGCGATCGTACGGACCGGAGCGGTTGATCATGGCTTCGAGTTCGTCGGCTTCAGGGACGGCTGGCGCGGGCCACTCGATGGCGACACTCAGACCCTTGACGTGCATGCGGTCCGTGGCATTCTGCCGAGGGGCGGCACGATTCTGGGATCGTCCAGAACCAACCCGCTGGCCGACTCCGCGGCGGCAGGCGGCCAGTCCGGCCTGGAGCGGGTCCGGGCGAACCTGAACCGCCTTGGTGTCGACGCGCTGATCGCGATCGGCGGCGAGGACACCCTGGGCGTGGCCGACCGGCTGCATCAGGCCGGAGTCAGCGTGGTCGGCGTGCCCAAGACGATCGACAATGACCTTGGCGCGACCGACTACACATTCGGCTTCGACACCGCCGTGAACATCGCCATGGAAGCGATCGACCGGCTGCACACGACAGCGGAGAGCCACCACCGGGCGCTGATCGTGGAGGTAATGGGCCGGCACGCGGGCTGGATCGCGCTGCACGCGGGCGTGGCCGGCGGAGCGAACGTGATTCTCATCCCGGAGAACCCGTTCGATATCAAGCAGGTCTGCGATTACGTGCAGCAGCGCTTCGAAACCAGGTACGCGCCGATCGTGGTGGTAGCCGAGGGCGCGCATCCGAAGACGACCAGCACGCCGATCGCTGACCAGCAGCTCGACGCATTCGGGCACGCCCGCTTCGGCGGGGTCGGCCAGCTGCTTGCCGAAGAGATCGAGCGGCGGACCGGCAAGGAAGCCCGGTGCGCGGTGCTCGGTCACATCCAGCGCGGCGGTACGCCGACAGCCTTCGACCGGGTGCTGGCGACCAGGTTCGGCATCCACGCGATCCGCGCGGTGGCAGCTGGTGCGTTCGGCTCGATGGTGGCACTGCACGGCACCGACATCGTGCGGGTACCGATTGCCGAGGCGGTCAAGCAGCTCAAGCTGGTGCCGGAGGAGCGCTACGCCGAAGCCGAGGTCTTCTTCGGCTGACCGGGAATGGCCGGGGGCGGAGCGGAGGAGCTTACGTGGTGGGAGCAGGCGATGTGGCTGAACTGAGTCCGCAGGCCGCGCGGGCGTGGATCGAGCGCTGGGATGCTCAGCAGCAGGCCTACCTGCCGGATCGGGAAGACCGCTTCACCGCGCTGATCGACGCCGTGCAGGAGTGTGCTGGCCGGCCTGATCCGCTGGTACTTGATCTGGGCTGCGGTCCAGGCTCGCTGGCGATCCGGCTGCTTGACCGGATGCCTGCGGCCACGGTGGTGGCCGTCGACTTCGACCCGCTGCTGCTCGCGCTTGGTCGTGCCGCCTGGGCTGACCGCGCTGGGCTGCGGTTCGCCGATCAGGATCTGCGGGTTCCCGGCTGGGCTGGCGCGCTGGGGCTGCAGCGGTCGGCTGACGCGGCGGTAAGCACCACGGCCCTGCACTGGCTGCATCCTGACGCGCTTGCCGCCATGTACGCGGAAGTCGCCACGGTGCTGCGACCGGGCGGTCTGCTGCTCAACGGCGATGACCTGCGCGAGAACGAAGCAGCGGCACCGGTCCTGGCCCGGCTGGGCAAGGCGCTGATCGAGCGGGAGGAGCAGCGCCGCGCGCCGAACGGGTGGGGCGAAACCTGGACCGGCTGGTGGGACGCGGTGACCGCGGATCCAGCCCTGGCCGGTCTGACCGCTGAGCGGGAGCGACGGATGCTGCAGTCCGAGCATCACGGCTCACCATCAGGACAACTGGCGGTGCACATCGCCGCGCTGTGCGCGGCTGGCTTCGCCGAAGTGGGAACCATCTGGCAGCGCGGCGATAACCGGCTGCTGTGTGCCGTCCTTGGCGCGGTAGATCCTGGCATTGAACCGCCGATCACGTCAGATCAGTTTCCCGTGTGATGCGATAGCCACCAGCAGGAGCAGGGCAAATCCCACTGTGACGGCGCTTGCCACCAGCGTGGCTATCAGGCGCACGATAGCCCGCACCAGTCTGGTGATCGTCGGTATCGCACCAAGCGTGGCTGCGATGAGCATTAGCTGGAATGTGATCATCACGTTCGCCCTTTCTGTGCGCCGCCGTTGCCGGTCTGAATCGTCCGGCTTTGCTGATTACCACGCTGACCGGAGTCCTGGCTGATCACCACACAGCTGCGGGCACATGAAAGTCACAGCTGTAGTCACAGGACTGCTTGCGATCGCGCTGTTACTAGATGTCCCGATACGATTGGGCCCAGAGTGGGTAGCACGCGAGAATGGCCTGACTGGCGCGGCTGCATATAGCGCCGGAAGGGGGCGGCGGGTGTGGCGGAGCAACCCCCGATTCCCTTCGCCCAGCTGCTACGCAGATTGCGCTCCGACGCTGGCCTGACCCAGGAGGAACTCGCGCAGCTTGCGGGGTTGAGCCCGCGGTCGGTGAGCGACCTGGAGCGGGGCATCAATCTGACCGCCAGGAGAGAGACCGCCAGGCTGCTGGCCGATGCGCTGGGCCTTACTGGCTCGGCCAGGGCCCTGTTTGAGGCGGCCGCGCGCGGCGTCATCGCATCAGCCGACGGGTTCACCGGGCAAACCAGGCCGAGCAGTGGTCTGGCGGCGGCGACCCGGACCCTGCCGCGCGACATCGCCGCGTTCACCGGTCGTGACTACGAGCTGGCCCAGCTGGTGCGGGCGGTGACCGGCGAGGCCGGGTCCGGCGGTGTGGTGGGCATCCACGCCATCGGCGGGATGGCCGGGATCGGCAAGACGACCTTCGCTGTGCATGCCGCTCACCGGCTTGCGCCGCGGTTCCCCGACGGCCAGATCTTCCTGCCGCTGCATGGCCATACCCCGGGCCAGCGCCCGGTTGACCCGGCGGACGCGCTGGCCAGCCTGCTGCAGACGGCCGGTGTGGCCGCGCAGCAGGTGCCCGCTGGCCTGGAGGCGCGGGTGCGGCTGTGGCGTGATCACCTCGCTGGTCAGCGGCTGCTGATCGTGCTCGATGACGCGATCGGGCATGAGCAGGTCCGGCCGCTGCTGCCAGGGACGGCGGGCAGCCTGGTCCTGATCACCAGCCGCAGGCGGCTGACCGCGCTGGAGGACGCGCAGGCGATCAGCCTTGACATCCTGGCCGCCGACGAGGCGGTAGAGCTGCTGATCAGGCTTGCGGCGCGACCTGGCCTGAATCCTGGCGACCCGGCCGTCGATGAGATCACCCAGCTGTGCGGGTACCTTCCGCTGGCGGTTGGGATGCTGGCCATGCAGCTGCGCCACCATCCGGCCTGGACCGCCGCCGATCTGGCCGCTGACCTCGCTTCGGCCCGTGACCGGCTTGAGCTGATGCGGGCCGAGAACCTGTCCGTGGCGGCCGCGTTCGACCTGTCCTACCAGGACCTCACGCCCGACCAGCAGCGGCTGTTCCGGCGCCTTGGCCTGCACCCGGGGACCGACTTCGACGCCTATGCGGCGGCCGCTCTTGATGGCACCGAGCTGAGCGCCGCCCGCCGCCATCTGGAGGCGCTCTACGATCAGAACCTGCTGGCCGAGCCCGCACGCGGCCGATACCGGCTGCACGACCTGATCAGAGAGCACGCCCGTGCCCTCGCCGCGACCGATCCAGCCGCCGAGCGTGATGCCGCTCTGGTGCGGCTGCTCGACTACTACCTGCATACTGCCCGGGCCGCCAGCCGCCACTTCACCAGGCGAACCCCGCCGGGCGTTCCTGCCGTGGCCGTCGCTGCGCCAGTCAACGCTCCTGACCTGGCACAGCGGTCTGACGCGGTGTCCTGGATGGAGGCCGAGCGCCTCAACCTGCATGCCGCGGCTGGTTACGCGGCACTCAACGGCCGTCTTGGGTATGCCACCGAGACGTCAGCAGCGATGCACGGGTTCCTGCGCAGCCAGGGCCACTGGGACCAGGCACTCACCCTGCATCAGGCGGTGCTGGCCGCGGCCAGGCAGGCTGGCGACCGGCTGGCGGAGGCCGGAGCCCTGACCGATCTCGGCGACATGCAGCGGCTGACCGCTGACTTTCCCGCGGCCGCGGTCAGCCTGACCCGGGCCGCTGAGCACTTCCATGAACGCGGTGACCTGCTGGGGGAAGCCGGCGCGCTGACCGAGCTTGGCGTCGTGCAGCGCTACACGGTGGAGTACCCGGCGGCCACCGCGAGCCTCAGCCTGGCCCTGGATCTGTACCGGCAGGGCGGTGACCGGCTCGGACAGGCCAGCGCCATGACCGAACTGGGTGCCGCGCAGTACCTGACCGGGGACCTGCGCCCAGCCGTGACGACCCTGACCCAGGCCATCGAACTGTGCAGGCAGGTCGGTAACCGGCTGGTGGAGGCGAGCGCGCTGGACCATCTGGGTGTCGTTCAGCGGGCGACCGGGGACTATCTGGCGGCCACGGCCAGTCATCAGCAGGCACTTGAGCTGCACCGCAGCCTAGGCAACCGGAACGGGGAGGCGATCGCGCTCAACCAGCTTGGCATCGCGAAGCAGGCGACCGGGGATTATCTGGGTGCCCTGGCCAGCCATGAGCAGGCGCTTGCGCTCTATCGCAGCCTCGGTAACCGGTTCGGCGAAGCGATCGCGCTCAACGACCTTGGGGTTGTGCAGCGCGCGACCAGGGACCTCGCCGCTGCGGCGGTCAGTCACGAGCAGGCGCTCGCGCTGCACCGCAGCCTCGGCAACCGGTTCGGCGAGGCGGGCGCACTCAACGATCTGGCTGTCGCGGCGTACCTGAGCGGTGACTATGCCGCGGCCAAGGCCGGCCTGGGTAGGGCGCTTGACCTGTACCGCGGACTCGGCGCCAGAGTGGGGGAGGCGCAGGTCCTTAACACCCTTGGCGTGCTGTCCCTGGCTTCCGCCACCTCCGCCGAGGCGATTGCCTACCACGAGCAGGCCCTGGCGATCGCCACCAGCATCGCCTTGCTGCTTGAGCAGGCACGCGCCAGGGAAGGCATCGGCCGCAGCTACCTCCATGCGGGCCAGCTCGACCAGGGTGCCGCGCCGCTGCGGCAGGCGCTGGCCATCTACCGCCGGATCGGGTCGCCCTACGCCGAGCGGGTAGCGACGACCCTGCGCGAGCACCACCTGTGATATCGGCGTTAGGCCAGCCCGGGGGATGGCACGGCGCGGCGCGGGTCGATCAGGTCGGGCTGGGTCGCCATGTGCAGGTCGAACTCGTCGACTCGCCAGCCGGCCGCGAGCAGCGAGCGGGTGGCCGGATGCGGGGCCGGCAGGCAGACTTCAGATGGCGCTGGTAGGCGGGGAAGGCCTGGTCCCAGTCCTCGTCCTGGCCAGTTGCCAGGGCGATCGCTGCGATGGCAGGCAGGTCAGATTCGGTGGCTGCGCGGACCTCAAGCTGTGTCATCGTGCCTACAGTGCGGCGTCCGGTGCGCTCGCTAGCTGACACAATCTACGCATGACCGCATTGCCTGCCGTCGCGCCCGATACCGAGCACCTGGAATACCCGCGCGAGTCGTGCGTCCTGCTCAAGCTCGGTGAGATCGTGCTGAAAGGCAGGAACCGCCATCAGTTCGAGCGGCTGCTGCACAGCAACATCAGGAACGCGGTGCAGGATCTGGGCCTGGGGCTGCGGATCTGGCAGCGGGACGGGGTGATCGTGCTGGCCCCGACTGCGGTCGGCGACCTGGCGGACCCGACGGCCCAAGCCGCAGCGGCCGACCTGATTGCGCAGCGGATGCTCGATGTGATGGGCGTGGTCCGGGTCTGCCGGGCGGTGCGAGTGGCCAAGGAACCGCAGGCCGCGATCGACGTCGCGGTGGAGTTCGCCGCGGGTCGGCCTGGCTCCTTCGCGGTCCGGGCCAAGCGCCGGGACAAGCGGTTTCCGGTCACCTCAGCCGAGCTGGCTGTCTGCATCGGCAGCAAGATCCAGCGGCAGTACGGCAATCCGGTGAATCTCCGCCAGCCCGACTTCACCATCTACGTCGAGGTGGACCAGTCCGAGGTGTTCGTCTATACCGACGGACCTTGCGGTCAGGGCGGGCTGCCGGTCGGCATGAGCGGCCGTGCGCTGGTCCTGCTGTCCGGGGGCATCGATTCGCCGGTCGCCGCATACCGGATGATGCGCCGCGGTCTGCGCTGCCGCTTCGTGCATTTCTCCGGCCTGCCGCTGACCGGGCCGGAGTCGGTGTACAAGGCGTACGGGCTGGTCAGGCAGCTGGACCGGTTCCAGGGTGGATCACGTTTGTACGTCGTGGCTTTCGGCAGGGCGCAGCAACGGCTCGCCGCCTCAGGCGCCGGCCGCCTGCAGGTCGTCGCCCAGCGACGGCTGATGCTGAAGACCGCCGAGGCGATGGCGCGCAGGCTGCGGGTGACCGCCCTGGTCACCGGGGATTCGCTCGGTCAGGTCAGCAGCCAGACCCTGGCCAACCTCACCGCGCTCGATGACTCGGTGCGGCTGCCGATCTTGCGGCCGCTGATTGGGCTGGACAAGACCGAGATTGTGGCCCAGGCTCGCCGGATCAGCACCCTGGAACTCTCCGAGCTGCCTGACCAGGACTGCTGTCAGCTGCTGATGCCGCGGTATGCGGAGACTCGCGCCAGGATCGCTGATCTGCGCCGGATCGAGAGCCGGACCGACGCTGACCAGCTGGCCAGCGAACTCGCCGAAACCGCGCGGGAGTACCGACCAGCCTGGAAGTGACGATCAGAGCGCGCCGGCCACCGCGGGCTGCGGTGCCGGGGTCGGCGTCCGGCCAACGACCTGCGGCAGGGACCGCATCACGCCAGCCAGTTCGCGGATGTCGTCGTCAGCGAGCGCCTGGTCGCCATCGCACATGGCCTTGGCCGGCTGCGGGTGCACGTCGATCATCACGCCGTCGGCACCGACCGCGATGGCGGCTCTGGTCAGCGGCAGGACCAGGTCACGTCGGCCCCCGGAATGCGAAGGGTCGATGATGACAGGCAGATGTGACAGCCGTTGGGCCACCGGCACGGCGCTGATATCGAGTGTGTTGCGAGTAGCGGTCTCGAAGGTGCGGATGCCGCGCTCGCAGAGCACGATATCCAGGTTGCCGCGCTGGGCAATGTACTCGGCGGCCATCAGCCATTCCTCGATCGTGGCGTTCATGCCGCGCTTCAGCAGTACCGGCTTGCCCGCCGAGCCGACAGCCTGAAGCAGCACGAAGTTCTGCATGCTGCGGGTGCCGATCTGGAGCATGTCAGCGTGCTCGCAGACCAGATCGACGCTGGCCGGATCGATCACCTCGGTGACGATCGGCAGTCCGACCTCCGACCTGACCTCGGCCAGAATCTTCAGCCCGGCCTCGCCGAGTCCCTGGAACGCGTATGGCGAGGTGCGCGGCTTGAAGGCGCCGCCGCGGAGCAGTGAGGCGCCGGCCGCCTTCGCCATCTGTGCCGCCCGCAGCGTCTGCTCCGTGGTCTCGACGGTGCATGGCCCGGCGATGAGCGTCACGGTAGCCGGGCCGATCGGCACGCCGCCGACCCGGATCACCGATCGCTCGCGGTGATGCTCCCTGCTGACCAGCTTGTATGGCACCGAGATGCGCATGACATCGCCGACGCCGCTCCTGCTGCGCAGGTTGAGCGCACCGAAGTGCTCAACGTCGCCAACCAGTCCGATGATGGTCCTGGAGACCCCGCGGCTCACGAAGGCCTCCCCGCCAGCCACCCGGACCAGGTCCACGACAGCGTCGATATCGCTCTGGGTGGCCTCAGGAGCCATCACGATCACCATCTCGCCCTCCTTGCCTCTTTAACACGACGAAAGCCCCCGGCCATTTCCGGCCGGGGGCTTGGAGTTCATACCGCCTTTGCGTCGCGCAGCGCTTAGCGGGCTACCTCCCCGGTGCCGGGTGAGAAGCCGTAAAAATACTCATGCGCACGACCCACGGTAGGTAGCTTAGCGCATTGCGTCAGCAGGCCGGTGGCAGGCGGTCGCTGATTGGGCCACGGCAGGCGGGTGACAAGATAGCTGCGCTGGCCGACGAGAGTCGATGCCTCGCTCCGGTCAGCGGTACAACGACGAAGGGACAGGGCAGGCGGACATGCGGCAGCCGGACGCCCGGGCGCGAAGGATCCGCACGGGCGATGGTGGTGTCAGGTTCGCTGGCAGGTCTAGCGCGAACCTGGCTCAAGCCCGAGCGGACGTGCCCGAGCCTCGCCCTGGTGACGCCGGTGACCAGCGGGCCGAGCCTGAGCGCAGACTGCCGCCCGGCCAGTACGTGCAGGCGACCATGCCGGTGCTGCATTACGGTCCGGTGCCCGCTTTCAACCAGCAGACCTGGGACCTGAGGGTGTACGGCGCGACCGGCTCGGGCCGCGAGCATCGGTGGACCTGGGGCGGTTTCCGCTCGCTGCCGCGCCGGGAGATCGTGGCCGATTTCCATTGCGTGACCAAGTTCACCGTTCTCGGTCTGACCTGGACGGGTGTCGCGGCTGCTGAGGTGCTGCAGGCGGTGCCGCCGGCCGGCGCCGCTACGCACGTGATGGTCTGGGCGGACTACGGCTACGGCGCCAACCTGCCGCTTGAGGTCTTCGCAGCCGCGGAAACGCTGCTAGCCACACATCGGGACGACGCCGAACTTAGCCCGGAGCACGGGTATCCGGTCAGGCTCGTGGTGCCGTCCAGGTACGGCTGGAAGAGCGTGAAATGGGTGCGCGCCGTGGAGTACATGATCGGAGACCGACGTGGTTTCTGGGAGGAACGCGGTTACCACAATGGCGCGGATCCATGGCGGGAGCAGCGCTATTCGTACCAGGAGATGCCCGGCGACGGACCGGAACTCTAGGACACAGTCAGCCTGCGGACTGGCTCACCTCTCCGCTTGATGGTCAGAAGCCGCAGAAGAAGCCGCCGACGCTGAGCGTGATGATGGTGCCCTTCGGCTGCGGTCCATTCGGGCTGTAGCTGCAGACCTGGTTGCCTGGACCGGTCTTGCTGACCATCCACTGGAACCCGGCCTGCTCAAGTGCCTTGATGGCCTGCTGTACCGGCATGCCTTGCACGTTAGGCACCGGTTCCGTCGGCGGCCCAGGCGAGAAGTGCACCGTGACCACCTCGCCAGGCCGGATCGGCGTACCCGGCGCCGGTGACTGGCTGGTGATCGTGTTGGCTGGCTGGCTACCGGTGGCGTTCGGCACCGGATTGATCGTGTAGCCGCCGGCCGAGGCCGCAGCCTGGGCGGCCGACACCTGTGCGCCGATGAAGTTGGGCAGGCCGGGGCCTACGCTCACGGTGAGTCCGACCGGCTTGTCCTGCGGCCAGGACGAATACGCGTGCGGTGTGGTGAAGATCACGTCGCCGACCGGGACCGACGATGACGTCATCTGGGTGACCGCACCCGGGGTCAGGTGCGCCTGCCGCAGCGCGGCCTCGGCCTGGCTGAGCGGCTCGCCGCTGACGTCAGGTACCTGGATGATGACCGGCCCGAGCGAGACGATGACCGTCACGGTCGAGCCGCTGGCGACCTTCGAGCCAATCGGCGGCTGGGTCGCGATGACGTCACCTTTGGCTAGCGGATTGTGCTCGGCTAGGCCCAGTCGCGAATGCAGGCCCAGATTGCTCAGTTCGGTCCGCGCCGTGCTGACCACGACGCCGCGGAGCTGCGGAATCGTCGTGTACCGACCCGAGGTGAGCCACCAGGCCAGCAGCGCGACCACCAGCACCACGGCAAGCGCGCCGGACAGATAGATGAGCCGTCGGCTGAACAGCAGCCGCTGCAACCACGGTTCGTAGCGCGGGCCAGGAAGTCGCCTGCGCCGGTAGTGGCCGGCCGCGCCGGAGTAGCGCCTGCCGCCGGAGTAGCCAGCCCCGTCGGGGTAGTCGGCAGGCAGGCCGCCCGCCGGGACAATCAGCGTGTGGTTGACCGGCGGATACTCACCTGCTGCCGACGGCGGAAGGACGGGGTCAGCCGGTGACGATTGCGGGACGAGCGACGGGAGCGCCGACGCCCCGGCCACCACGACGCCGGACTTCGGCTCCCACGGCGCCGGCGGGTACTCGCCGGCCGGATCCGGCTCGGCCCTCCAGCCAGCGCTAGCCGTGCCGTTCTCACCTGACCCGCCGGGCGCCCGATCGGTGCCCAGGTACGGGGGAGCGGCCAGCAGATCGTCGGCCGCCGGATAGGACAGCGGGTAGGGCGTGGCAGCTGGCCCGTTGCCAGTCCGCGGCAGCGGCAGCGGATAAGGGTTGGTGCCTGGCGAGGTGCTGCCAGGTGCCAGGTAGGGCGCTGTCCTCGGCTGCGCGTGGCCGTTCCTGACCTCCTGAATGGCGCGCAGGAACTGTCCGGCGCTGGCCGGTCGCAGCTCGGGGTCGCGGCTGGTCGCCATCGCAACCAGGGCGTCCAGCGCGGGAGACAGCCCGGGCGTGAGGGTCGAGGGCGCCGGCACGAAGTCGTTGACGTGCTTGTAAGCGACCGCCAGCGGGCTCTCCCCGGTATGCGGCTGGGACCCGGTGAGCATCTCGAACAGCATCACGCCCGCCGCGTAGACATCGGTCCGCGCGTCGGACGTGCCGCCGGCAACCTGCTCGGGAGCCAGGTAAGCGGCCGTCCCGATGATCATGCCCCCCTTGGTGTGCGCCACTCCGGTAACCGACCTGGCCAGTCCGAAGTCGGCGACCTTCACCCCACCGGCGGTGGTCAGCAGCACGTTCTCCGGCTTCACATCACGATGCGCCAGACCGGCCTGGTGCGCCGCGGAAAGCCCGGAAAGCACGCCCACCATGATGTCGAGCGCCTCGCGTGCGCCGAGCCTGCGCCGCTCGGTCAGCAGTTCGCGCAGTGTGCGGCCGGGCACATACTCCATGGCGATGTAATGCAGGCGCCCTTCCGAACCCTGGTCATAGATCGCGACGACGTTCGGGCTGGACAGCTGCGCCGCGGAGCGCGCCTCGCCGATGAACCGGCGGACGAACTCAACGTCGTCGGACAGCTCAGGATGCGCGATCTTGATCGCGATCACGCGGTCCAGCCGGGTGTCGGTGCCTAGGTACACCGTCGCCATGCCACCGCGCGCAATCCGTGACCCAACGTGGTACCGGCCGCCGAGCAGCCGGCCCACAGGTGGTGAAAGGGCGGTATCCATCGGCAATAGTGTAGGGGCAGGGTGTGCGCCGCTGACCCAGTTACGATATTGGCTAACTAGCTGGTCACCGGCGGCGAGGACGCCATGGCGTAACGTCGCCGCGGAATCCGGCCCGCCAGGAACGCCAGCCGCCCGGCGATCACCGCCGACCGCATGGCACTAGCCATCCGCTCCGGATCGCGTGCTCTGGTCACTGCCGTGGCGAGCAGCACCGCGGCGCAGCCGAGTTCCATCGCTATGGCGGCGTCGCTCGCGGTGCCGATCCCGGCGTCCAGGATCACCGGCACCGAGGCTGCCTGCACCATCAGCTCGATGTTGTGCGGGTTGCGGATGCCAAGTCCCGAGCCGATCGGCGCGCCGAGTGGCATAACCGCGGCGCAGCCCGCCTGCTCAAGGCGCCGGGCAAGTACCGGGTCGTCGCTGGTATAGGGCAGCACGGTGAACCCTTCGGCCACTAGCTGCTCGGCCGCGTCGAGCAACTCGACCGGGTCGGGCAGCAGGGTCCGCTCCTCGGCGATGACCTCAAGCTTCACCCAGGTCGTATCGAGTGCCTCGGCGGCCAGCCGCGCGGTCCGCACCGCCTCAGCGGCGGTGAAGCACCCGGCGGTATTGGGCAGTACCCGGATGCCGCGGGCGGCCAGCACGTCAAGGACGGATCCGGCTGCGGACACCTCAACCCGACGCATCGCCACCGTGGTCAGCTCGGTGCCCGAAGCGGCCAGCGCGCGGTCAAGCACGTCCAGGCTCGGAGCACCACCCGTGCCCATGATCAAGCGCGAACTGAACTTCTCACCGGCCAGGACGAACGGATCATCAGCCAGCGGATCAGCCATGTCAGCCTCCCTGCACGGCGGTGATCACTTCAATCTGGTCACCAGGGTCGAGTCGGGTGTCCGGCCAGGACGCCCGGCGCACCACCTCGCCATTGACCGCCGCGGCGATTCCGGCGGCAGCTGAACTAACGATCAGCGAAACGGCTCGTTCGAGCGATATGTCGTCGGGCACCTGGTGCACAGTCCCGTTGATGACTATGTCCATGAGCTCGCTCCAGCTGACTCCGGGTATCCCGGCCTGGCCGGCTCCGCTGGCGTCTCCGTGGGCCGCGAGAACCGGTCAGCGCTGAACGGCGATGCGGCCCGGGCCATTTTTCCGGTAAGCAGATAATCGGTGATCAGCTCGGCGGTCACCGGCGCGAGCAGCACACCGCCCCGGAAGTGGCCGGTGGCCAGCACCAGGCCGGGTAGCGCGGCCGGGCCGATGACCGGCGCATTATCCGGCGTGCCAGGGCGCAGGCCGGCCACCGACTCAGCGAGCGCAAGCTCGGTTATGCCGGGGACGAGCGCTCTGGCATCTCGCAGCAGCTGCCAGACCCCGCCGGCGGTCACCGTGGTATCCGCGCCGATCTCCTCCTGGGTGGCGCCGATGACCAGCTCGCCGTCGTCTCTGGGTACCAGGTAGACGGGCGATCCCTGGACCAGGCCGCGGACGGTCCTGGTGAGCAGCGCGGGCGGCAGTCCGGCGGCAAGCGTCGCCGCGGTCGGCCGCAGCCGCAGGGTCTGGCCCTTGACTGGCCGCAGCGGGGGAGCGACGCCGTCGGGCAGCCCGGCGATGGCGGCGCAGGCCCAGCCGGCCGCTAGCACCACCTGCTGCGCGCTGACCGTCGTCCCGTCGGCGAGTTCGGCTCCGGCCGCGCGGTCGGCTTCGATACACAGCCGGACGGCACGGACTGGCAGGTGCACGGCGCCTGTCGAGCGGGCCGCGGTCAGCAATGCGGCGGTCAGCAGCCGGGGATCGACCGAGGCGTCGTCGTCGACCAGCAGGCCGCCGCGGATCGCCGGGCCGAGCAGCGGCTCGGCCCGGCGGCAGTCCCGGCCGGTCAGCCGCTGCGTGCTCACTCCGAACGACTCTCGCAGCAGCACGTGCTCGTCCAGCATGGCCATGTCGTCGGCATCGTAGGCGACCTGCAGCGTGCCAAACTGCCGGAAGCCGACCGCGGTTCCGGTCGCGTCAGCCAGTTCGGCGGCGAAGTCCGGGTAGCGCTCAAGTGAGCGACTGCCCAGCTCGAACAGCGCGCGCTCGGCGTAGGCGGCCTCGGCAACCGGTGTGAGCATTCCCGCCGCGACATGCGATGCGCCGCGGCCAGGCGCGGGGTCGGCGAGCACGACTCGCAGGCCCCGCTGCGCCGCCCGCCAGGCGATGGCCAGGCCGATTACGCCGCCGCCAATGACCAGGACGTCGGCGCCAACCTTGCCCGACCGGCCCATTGTCTGCTCTGACTGGCTCATTCTCGGCCCGCTCCCTTCGCCGGCATGATCCGGATCAGGTTCTGCGGTCGGCGGCTACTTAGCCGCCCTCTCAGTCCGGTCCGCACCGGACTCCCGCGCGTACTCCTAGCCTAGCGGGACAAACGAGTTCCAGGTCCGGCCGCCGTTCGTGGTCGCGTAGATTGGCGCCGGTCCGGTGGCGTCACCGCCCTGGATCCAGGCGAATCCGGCCGCCGGACTGACGAACTCGACCGACATTCCGAGCTTGCGGAACGGCATCCCCTGGCGGACCTGAGTCCACGACCTGCCGCCGTCGGAGGTGGCGTAGAAGGTCCGGCCGATGACCCCTTGCGGGCCGATCGGGATCAGGATGCCGCGCCGGGCGTCGAACGCCAGGAAAGCCGGATTGGACCGCGCAGCGGCAGGCAGCGGAACCGTGGTCCAGGTCGCGCCCGCGTCGTGACTGGCCAGCAGGTGGCCGGTGCCGGGGTAGCCGCCGACCGTGAGGAACCCGGTCGGGCCGAAGAACCGCGGCGCCGAGACGGCACAGCCGTTGCGCTGGCAGGGTCCGGCCGGGATGGGCAGTGCCTGGGGTGCCCAGCGCAGCCCGCCGTCGTGGCTGACCAGCAACGCGTCGCTCAGGCTGTTGCAGCCACCGGTCAGCCAGCCGGTCTGAGCTGTTGTGAAAGCGATGCCGGTCTTGTCGCAGTAGACGGGCAGTCCGCTGCCGCTGGTCCCGGTCCTGGGCCAAGGGAGTGTTTGCGCGATCAGCGCCCAGTGCCGTCCGCCGTCGCTCGTGCGGTACAGCTGGACGTGGCTCTGCTGCATCGCGGCACCGAGGTCCTGCATCAGCCAGCCGTGGGCAGGATCGGTGAAATCAAGCCAGCGCGCGGTGCCCGGGGCGCGGATCGGCGCCGAACTGGTCCAGGAGCGGCCGCCGTTGGCCGTGCCGAACACCTCGGTGCGATGGGGCGTCACGCCGTAGCTCGACTCCGATCTGACCAGGGTCACCGCGAACCAGGCCCGGCTCGCTGACTCGGCCATCAGGACGTCGTAGCTCCGGTCCGGGGTGATCAGCGGCCCGGCCGCCGGCGGAGTGACGTCGGTCCAGATCCGGCCGCCATCGGTGCTGCGCGCAACCGCAAGGGTGGGGTTGCCAGGCCCGGCCGGATTGCCGGTCCAGCGCAATGCCCAGCCCGTGCGTGGCGAGACCATCTGCAGCGACTGCAGCCAGATCGGCGACGGCTTGGCTGTTGGCTGGCTGACTGCCGGTGACGCTGATCGACCGCCGGCCGTGCTCCCGGTCGCGCAGCCGACCGCGGCGCATGCGAGCAGGAGGACGACGCCCGCGAACTTCAAACCAGCGGGTGTTCGGACCGGTCGGCCATCTGGGCTGGTAAGTGGGCGGTTCGCGCGCACCGGGTCCTCCTCGATGCTCCAGGTACCATGCATCGCAGGTCGGAGCCGACCGGGCAGATTGCGGTCTGCAGACTGAGACAACGCAATGCGTCAAACGGTTGCGGGAACGTCAAACGGTTGCGGGAACGAGGCGATCAGGTGAGTGCGGCCAGTCCGGGCAATCCGGAGCAGATCGTCGTGGTCGGCGGCGGGCTGGCCGGCCTGCGCACTGTGGAGGAACTGCGGGCCCAGGGCTATCCGGGCGCGGTCACCCTGATCGGCGCGGAGAGCCGGCCGCCGTATGACCGCCCGCCGCTGTCCAAGCAGCTCATGATCGGGGCCGTAGACGACACGTCGCTCCGCGACGAGCTTGAGTCACTTGGTGCGCTGGTGCTGCTCGGCGAGCGGGCCGAGCGGCTCGGCGATGGGGTGCTGAGCACCGACCGCGGCGAGTACCCGTTCGACCGGCTGGTGATCGCGACCGGCGCTCGACCGGTGTCCCTGCCTGGGCCGGGCAGCCAGCGGTTCCTGCGCACCCTCGACGATGCACTGGCGCTGCGCGAGCGGCTGGTGCCGGGGGTCAGGCTGGCCATCGTCGGAGCCGGCTGGATCGGTGCCGAGCTGGCCACTGCGGCAGCCTCGCGTGGCTGCCAGGTCAGCGTGGTGGAGGCAGGCCCGACCCCGCTGGCCGCGGCGCTCGGGACCGAGATCGGTGGGCTGACCGCGGTTTGGTATGCGCAGGCGGGCGTCGAACTGCTGCTGAACCAGGCGGTTGAGTCAGTGGAAGACGGCGGGCTCGCCCTGGCTGGCGGAGGCTGGCTGGCGGCGGACGAGATCGTGACGGCGGTCGGCGTCCGGCCCGAGGTCGGCTGGCTGGAATCGTCCGGCATCAAGCTGGAGAACGGCGTGGCCACCGATGGGATGCTCCGCTCCTCCATCTCAGGCGTGTACGCGATCGGGGACTGCGCCGCCTTCTGGTCGGGCAGATATCAGCGCCGGATGCGGCCTGAGCACTGGGACGTCGCGCTGCGCGCGCCGATGGTCCTGGCCGCCAACCTGATCGGCGGGGCGGAGCGGTATGACCCGGTGCCGTACTTCTGGTCGGAGCAGTTCGGCCGGATGCTGCAGTACCTCGGCGATCACCGGGGCGCCGACCGGCTGGTCTGGCGCGGGCCAGCGGGCGGCGATCGCTGGGCAGCCTGCTGGCTGGCCGACGGCAGGCTGGTGGCGTTGCTTACCGTAGGCCTGCCCCGCGATCAGGCTCAGGGACGGCGGCTGATCGAGGCCGCCATTCCGGTGGACGCGAGCCGGCTGGCCGATCTGACCGTCCCGCTCCGCGAGGCGGCGCCGGCTTAGCACGAGGCAAGGCCGGTCCCGGTGTTTGGCTGCTGCTCTGGCAGGGGAAAGGATCTGGACGTGGCACAGATCGACCCCCCAGCCGACGCCATCGTCGGCCACTGGCTGTCCCTTCCCGAGGTTGCCGAGCGACTTGCGCTGCCCGCCAGCCGGGTCAAGCAACTGCTCCGCGATCGTAGGTTGCTCGGCGTACAGCGCCCTGACGGCTCTTTTGGCGTGCCTGCGGCCTTTCTCGACGGTGACCAGATCGTCCGAGGATTGCAGGGCACGCTCACGCTGCTCTTCGACTGCGGGTTCAGCGACGATGAGTCGCTGCGGTGGCTATTTACCGCGGACGACTCACTGCCAGGCAGCCCGATCGAGGCGATCGCGGCGCACCGCTGCACCGAGGTGAACCGCCGGGCTCAGGCGCTCGCCTTCTGACCCGTGCTCTAGACCGGGTAGCCGTCGGGCTGGACGGTATAGCTCCGGCCATGCGGCATGGTCCAGGTCAGCACGCCGGGCTCGGGCTGGGCAAGGTGCCAGCCGGGTGCCTGCTTGGCCCGGTGATGCCGGCGGCATGCCGGTTTCTGACTACACTCGCATGTATGGCCGTTGAGCTGGGCGAATGGCCGTCGGCTGTGGTTTGAGACACAGGCATCGCCGCCTTACCGCCGATGGCGTGTATCCTCAGGGACGCCCCGGGCGGGTGCCGGATGGGCCAAGTTCGCTGCTCTGCGGTTGTGAGTTACCAGCCGAGGAGCCTCGCCGAGCTTGCTCACTTCATCGCGGCCGAGCCGGAGTTCCACAAGCATGGTGGCTGGTTGTCGAGTTCCTGAAGGGGTATCACCGGGAGCGGTAAGGGCGCGTCAGCGACTGCTCGCGGATGCACCAGGATCGACCGGGCGCGACGGACGCGACGCCGAGGCGGATGAGCGCGCAAGGATTACCTCCGCAGCGCCGGGCTGTCTGGACCATTCTGGGGACTGGATTGGCTGGTACTCAGCGCGCCTTCGGACGACTTCCCAGTCTGAGACCGAGCATAAACGGAGAACTGCGGGTTTAGCGGCGGCGGCATACTGGGTCTGGCATGTGGACGTATAACGGCGTGAGGGGAGGACGGGCCTGTGCCCGGTATGCGTTATCAGCTCTATCGCAGCAGCGGCGCGACCCGGATCACGCCTGAGAAGTGGCTCGCGGCACGCGCCGCGCTCGCAGACATCTGCGGCCGCTTCGAAGCGCTGGTCGCCGATGCCGACCCGCGGGCAATGGCGACCGCCGAGTGGACCGTGATGGATACCGCGGCTCACGTAGCCGCCATCGCCTGGCTGTACACCGCGAGGGTAGTGTCCGACGACACCCCGCTGCCGATACCGGGCATGCGCGAGCTGATTCTCACTACCACCGTCGGCAACATCCACGGTGGCTTGAACGTGCAGATGCTGCCCGGCTACACCGAACGCGAGCCGGGTGCGGTCCTGACCAAGCTGCGTTCCTGCACCGACGAGATCCTGCGCCTGACCGCCGGCGACGCTCGGCCTATACCATTCCGGTCACGATCGTCCTGGAGACCAGCCAGGTCTTTATAGAGGAGCCGAGCCGCGACAACGACGTACGCGTCTACTTCAGGCCCGCCACCATGAGCCTCGTGCTTTTCCACCGCATCACCCGGTCCAGGGCCGCGATGATCGGCTCACTACGCGTCGGGGCGGCGTCCCTGGCTCCTGAAGCCGTTCCTCGGGAAAGTCCGCCTACCCTAGCGATCCTAATGATCGCTAGGGCTCGCATCCGCAGGGCCGGCCGCATCTGCATGTGCTCCTGCACCGACCGGCGCTCAACCACGTCCAGAAATAGCTGCCGTCATATTCCAGGACGTTCACGGACTTGGACTTGGACTTGGACTTGAACGCTCGCACTGCGAACGCTCGCACTGCGGACCATGGCATTATTCGTGCCGGTACCTGACGCGTCGCCGCGGCAGTTGCGCTGCCAGCCCACGGTCCTGCTGACGGTTAGAGTCCTAGCTGCTGGGCGGCGAGCGCGGTTCCCTCGATCCGTGCCGCGATCTTGGCGAAGGCGGTTTCGCGGGAGGTGGAGGTGTCGTCCGCGAATGGCGAGAAGCCGCAGTCGTCGCATGTTCCCAGCTGATCGGCGGGAATGTGGCGGGCTGCGAGCAGTATCCGGTCGCGGACCTGCTCAGGTGTCTCCACTGCGGGGTCGATGGGGTCGGTGACCCCGATGAAGACCCGCATGCCGGGACGGAGCAGGCCGGCGATGACCGGCAAGACCTTGCCGGGATCGGGTTCGCTGGCGAGCTGGATGTAGAAGTTCCCGGCCTGGAGCCGGAACAGCCTGGGAAGCAGTCCTGCGTAGTCGACATCGAGGCTGTGCGTGGAGTCCTGGTCACCGCCCGGGCAGGTGTGCACGCCGATCCTGGCGCGTTCGGCGTCGGTGAACCGGTCCAGGACCTGGTTGTTCAGCGCGATGAACTGTTCCAGGAGCTGCCCGCTGGGGTCGAGCTTGAGCGAGAGTCGTCCTTCGGTGAAGTCGAGCTGCACGACGTGCGCGCCGGCCTCCAGGCAGCCGCGGATGTCGGCCTCGGCCTGATCTGCCAGGTCGTCGAGGAAGGTTTCGCGCGGGTAGGAGCCGATGGGTTCGGCTGGGTAGAGCAGGCTCAGCGCCGACGGCGCGATCACGGCCTGCTTCACCGGTACGCGGGCGTAGCGCTGTGCGGCCCGCAGGTACTGCTCCGCGCGGACCCGATAGCGGAACGGGCCGGCCGTCAGCGTCGGCAGCTGCCTCTGGTGGCCGTCGGCGAAAGGGATCACCGCGCCGCCGGGTGCCAGACCGGGCAACCCGGCGACCGGATAGGTAGCGAAACTGGGCTTGGACTGCTCCCCGTCGCTCACCACAGGGCAACCGAGCGCCTCCAGCCGCTCGATCGTCTCGCGTACCGCCTGTTCGCCGACCTCGCCGACCTCATCACTGCCGATACGGCCTTCGGCGTGGGCGGCCATCGCGTCCAGCAGCGCGGCGGTGCGAGGGATGCTGCCGATCGGCTCCGTCGGGATCGTCATGCCGCGAGCATAAAATGGCGCACGGCACACATCAATGCCCGTCAGATGCAGATATGCCGTCTCACTGGTAAACGTATCGGGGAGCTGATCCCGCTGCGGCGCCGCCCCCGGCTTGTCCCCCCGGCAGGAGTTCGCCGCCACGTCGCACAACGCTCCTGCTGTTGACCTGGATGCATCAGGGCGCAGCGCTAAGGCGGAGTACCGCTCGGTGAACGCGTCGTGGACGTACTTCTTCTCCCCGGCCGGCCCGGACCGCAGCGTCGTCTCATCGAACCCCGCGACCGCCGCGGCGGTGATCAGGGCGCGGATCAGCCGCACCACCCCCGCGGCCAGCCCCGCGGCCCGCCGTGCTGGAAGACGACCAGCGAAACGGCCAGCGCCCGCAGCCGCGGCCCGATCGACAGGGCCGAGTCCGGCACGCCCGCCGGGCGCGGCGCGACGTGAGCCCGGCCGCAGGCGCACCGCGCCTCGTGCAAGTCGTGCTGCACCCGCTCGGCCGGCCCGGCCGGGATCTCCTCCTGCTGATACGACCGGGCAACTCCCAGGTCAGCGGCGTCTGCCAGGTCCCGGCCGCACTCGCGCGCCCTGCGGGCAGTGGTCCTCGGTCCGGTCCGGGCCCTCCCGGGCCGGGCCTGGTGGTGCTCGGGTTGTCGCGGCGGTGACCGGGTTGTCGTGGTCAGCCGTTCGCGCGGGTGCTGGCAGTGTGACCAGGGCGATGCTGGCGTGGTCGAGGCTGCCCAGGACGCGGGCGAGGTGGACGGGGATGTGGTGGTCGCCGAGGCTGGCGGCGATGCGCAGGATGGCAGCTTCGGAGGGGGTGCAGCTGAGCTGGTGGCTGTCCAGGGCGGTGATGGCGTGCTCCCAGTCGATGTAAGCGAAGGGATGCCCGTCGTGGCAGGTGCCGGCGTCGATGTAGCCGGTGACGAACTCGGCCCTGGCCAGCCAGGCGAGGTGCTGACATCCTGGCCGTCATGGGCAGCGATCGGGCCCTCGGACACCCGCCCGCAGGACTGCACGGCGGAGTGCCGGACTGGATCCACGTCTGGTTCTACGGTCCGACGTTCAACCTAGCCGACCTCTGGCTCCGCGGCGGCCTGCTGGCCGCCGCGGGCGCATGGCTGTGGCACCACCGCCGCCAGCCTGGCGCCCAGCCCGATCCCGCAACCGAATCCACCTCCCGTGCCCTGACTCACGCCCCCTCACGGCGCCCGGAATAACGCCGCACCCGGCACCTGCCAGCGTGCCCGATAGCACCATCAGCACGCTGATGCCGCCGGGGCTGGCGTGGCGGCGGGCTGGCGGGAACCAGGTGTGTGCTTATCACTTGCATGCCGGAGTGTGCCAGCATCTGCAAATATGCGAGCTGAGCTGGAAGAACAGGTGGCGGCGCCGCATTTGACCTCAGCATGGTTCGCCCTGTTTCGCCGACCCTGCGCGCGTCCAGCGCTAGCCGCGGCTGATCCGCTCGGCTTGCTCGCGGATGGCGGCGAGAACCCGCTCATCGCCTGGCGTTGCCGGGATGGCGGTGAGCACCCGGTCCAACGTCTCGGTCACGACAGCCGAAGCGGCCCGCCGCCGGATGCCCCAGGCGGTCGCTTCGTCGATGAGGCTGGCCGCGGTCACCTTCCGGATGTCGGCTTGCCCGCCGACCCGCTGGCCAAGGTGCGTGTCCGCCCGCATCGGCTGGCCTGCGCCGTCGCTCAGCTCTAGGACAATCGTCGAGAGCACGTCATACAGCGGTGCGAGCCTGATCGCCGGGCTATCTGGGTCGTGCAGCACGGAGAAGTTCTTGGCATGCGCGTCCGCGTTGCCGACGGCCATGTTAAACGCCGTGCGGCGCAGCAGGCTGGTCACGTCGCGGGGATCGCCGAAGTTCCTCATCAGGCTGGCGAGGTCGCGCAGCGCCGGGCCGCCCTGTTCTTCGTACTTCAGCCCCGGAGGCGTGGCGGTCGCCTGGCAGCCGTCCTCCTGGTGCACCCGGACCGGCATGTGCCCGGCGGGTGAGTCCTGCCTGTCGTATCGCCTGACTGCCAGCACGGGAAGCCCGGCGACGTCGAGCAGTTCGGCCTCCGGTACCGCCAGCCCGCAGGCGGCGGCCAGTCCTAGGCATGTGGCCTCGTTGGCAGCCATGGCGTGCGGGCCGTCGGGCTTGAGTATCCACGTCGAGGGGGCGTCCCCGCAGGGAAGTTGCCAGGTCCCGTCGGCGGCGCGGCCGAGCAGCGCCTTGCGCTGGAAGCCGGCCAGCGACGGGCGGAAGCCGCGCGCCGGTGCGGCGCCCAGGGGGGCGACGTCGAGTGCGCTGAGTACCCGCCGCAGGTCGCCGGGCGTCATAGGGGAGTAACCGCTGCCCTCGTTCCCGCCGGGCCGCTCCCCATCGGGGAGCACCATGATGGCGCCCGCGCAATCCCGGCCGAAAGCCTTGAGGATGCCGTAGGTGTCCACCGGGCGGACTCCGGCCAGGGCCGCTATCCGTGCGAGCGCAGGTCCCTCGGGCAGCATGTTCTCGAAGAAGTCCAGGCCGCGCATGTTTCGGGGGCCGGCCGGGGTACCGATCGGCAGCCCGACGGAGAGGACAGGGCTGCCAAGCCCCCAGCGTTCGATCCCCTCGGCCCGCCACTCCAAGTGCACCCGGAACTCCGGAGCGGGCAGCAGCACCGCTACGGGCGTGTCATAGAGCCACGCGATGAGCCGGTCAGGCACGGGGTTCCCTTGGGCGGATGATGACCTCGCAGCCGACGAAGCGCAGCAGCCGCAGCACGTGCGTCAGCGAGCTCCCGAACTTGCCCCCTTCCAGCGACGACAGGTACGGCTGCCCGATTCCCATGGCCTCGGCCGCATCCACCTGCGTCACCCCAGCCGCCGTCCGGAAGTGCTTCAGCGCCGCGCCCAGGTCCCGCGCCGTAGTCACCAGGTACTCGTCACGCCGTATCACCATAGACCAATAATACCATGTTATCGATCAGTAGTGATATCGTTCATTTCTGATAGTCACTATCCTGGCCCACGGTTGGCAACCTATGTCGATATCACTTGCGCGATGGTGCGCAGTTGTACTCACAAGTCCGGCCGGCCGGGCGGCAGGGTCAGTGCGAGGATGTCAGCGTGGCGGAGGGCGACGTTGGACAGAGCAGCCCGGCTGAGGGCGACGTTGGTGGGGGCAGCCCGGCTGAGGGCGATGTTGGTTGGGGGCAACGTGGCTGAGAGCAACGCGGCGCTGCGGGGACGGTTGGCAGCCGCCAGTCTCTATCTGTGCACCGACGGCCGGGAGCGGCAAGGTGACCTGCCTGGGTTCCTTGACGCGGTGCTCAGCGCTGGCGTGGACATCGTTCAGCTGCGCCAGAAGGGGCTTGAGGCGGGGCACGAACTGCGGCTCCTAGAGGTCTTTCGGGCCGCGTGCGACCGGCACGGGGCGCTGCTGGCGGTGAACGATCGGGCCGATGTCGCGTTCGCGGCGGGCGCCGATGTGCTGCATGTCGGCCAGGATGACCTGCCGGTAACGGTCGCCAGGAAGCTGCTTGGTCCCGAACCGCTGATTGGCCTGTCCACTCACTCCGAGGCCGAGGCCGAGGTCGCCGCCGCCGAGCCGGCCGCCGACTACTTCTGCGTCGGGCCGGTCTGGCCGACGCCGACCAAGCCAGGCCGTCCGGCGCCCGGTCTCGGACTGGTCAGTTTCGTCACGGGCCTCGCCGCCACCCGGCCATGGTTCGCCATCGGCGGCATTGACGAGACGAACCTGGCAGATGTGCTTGAGGCCGGTGCCAGGCGGATCGTGGTGGTCCGGGCGATCACGGATGCCGACGATCCTGGCGCGGCCGCCGCCAGGCTAGCCGGGCGACTACGGGATCGTGGCTGAGCCTGCCGATCCACCGCCATTAGGACTGGCTTGCGGTCAGGCCTTGCGGGCTGTGGAGGCGATGGCGAGCTCGGCCAGCGCGGCGCGGGCGTCCGCGGCAATCGGCGCTGCGTCCAGGGCCGACAGTGCCTCCTTGACGTTCCTGTCGATCATCAGCTCGCACTCGGCCAGGGCCCCGGTGCTCGTGATCACCGCCCTGACTTCGTCTGCCGCGGTCGCACTGAGCTGCGGATCGCCGACGCTGCGGTCAAGTACCCGCACCTGGGCCGGGTTGGCACGTTCCCTGGTGATCGCCAGCAGGACCGTTCGCTTGCCCTCACGGAGGTCGTCGCTAACTGGCTTGCCGGTGCTGGCCGGGTCGCCGAACACGCCGAGAATGTCATCGCGCAGCTGAAAGGCGACGCCGAGCGGAATCCCGTAGTCAGTGAAGGCGGCATCCGCCTCGTACAGGCCGGCCGCGTCGGGTGCCTGCGCCGCATCGTGACTTTGCCCTGGCGTCCAGGCCAGTGCGGCGCCGAGGTGCAGTGGCCGTTCCACCGTGTACTTGGCTGACTTGAAGGTGACCACCCGCAGCGCGCTGTCCACTGCCGTCGCGCCAGCCGCCTGGCCGACGAGGTCGAGGAACTGCCCGGCGAACACCTCGGTGCGCATCAGATCGAGCACGGCCATCCCGCGCCGGACCGCCTCGGGCGGCAGGCCGCTGCCGCGGAGCATCTCGTCGGTCCAGGCCAGCAGCAGATCGCCGGTCAGGATCGCCGAGCCGCTGCCGAAGTCATCCGGTGACCCCCGCCAGCCAGCGGCGGCATGCCGCGCGGCGAACCGCTTGTGCACCGCGGGCTGACCGCGGCGCATGTCACTGCCATCCATCACGTCGTCGTGCACCAGCGCGCTGGCATGCAGCAGCTCAAGCGCGGCGGCAGCGGCGAAGATCGGCGGGCAGTCCGCGCCGCTCAACGCGCGCCAGCCCCAGTAGCAGAACGCGGCCCGCAGACGCTTGCCGCCTGCCAGCAGGTCGGTGATCGCATCCACGCACGGGAGCAGGTCAGGGCTGATCCTCGCCAGGTCGCCGCGCTTCCTGCCGATGAAATCGTCAAGCGCGCGGCCGACCTCGGCCCGGATCCTGGTCAGATCTGCCGCATTGCCCGCCATCTTCGTGACCTTAGCCGGAACGAGCCAGCCCGGGCGGGCAGGCCTGAACGCCGGGCCGCCGGCCGACCGGAACAAGCCTGGCCAACTAGGTACGGCCGACCGGGCCGGTCGGAACGAGACTGGCCGGCTTGGGCCACGCGGCCTCCGGTTCCGCCGCGACCTCGATAGCCTGTGGTGATGGCATCCCGCCTGCCGCATATGGCACCGCTGATCCGGGATCTGCTGACCTCCGGCGGCCAGTCGTTCTCGTTCGAGTTCATGCCGCCCAAAACCGATGCCGACGAGCAGCAGCTCTGGCTGGCCATCCGGCGACTCGAGCCGCTGCAGCCCACCTTCGTCTCCGTCACTTACGGGGCCGGCGGCTCAACCAGAGACCGGACCGTACGGCTGACCGGGCGGATCGCCGAGGAGACGACGCTGACGCCGGTCGGTCACCTCACTGCGGTGAACCATTCCGTGGCCGAACTCCGCCACGTCATCGGCTCGTACGCCGCCGAGGGGGTGCGCAACGTGCTGGCGCTGCGCGGCGATCCGCCAGGCGACCCGGCCGGGGAGTGGGTGCCGCATCCCGAAGGGCTGCGATACGCGGCCCAGCTGGTGCGCTTGATCCGCGAGTCGGGCGACTTCTGTGTAGGAGTCGCCGCCTTCCCCGAAGGCCATATCAGGGCGACCAGCATGGAATCTGACATCTCATTCTTTATTGAAAAATGCTCCGCCGGAGCTGATTTCGCCATAACGCAGATGTTCTTCTACCCGGAGGACTACCTACGGTTCAGGGACGCGGTGGCAGCGCGCGGCTGCTCGGTGCCGATCATTCCTGGCATCATGCCGATCACCAGCGTGCGGATGCTCGGCGGCATGGTGGCGATGTCAGGCGCGCGCTTCCCGCCTGAGCTGGCCGAGCGGCTGCATGCCGACGAGGCGGACCGCGGTGCCGTCCGGCAGGTCGGCGTAGCCTATGCGGCCGGGATGTGCCGGCGGCTGCTCGATGAGGGCGTGCCCGGGTTGCATTTCTACACGCTGAACGGCTCGCGGGCCACCAGCGAGATCTACCAGATGCTCGGGCTGGCCGGCTGGGAACGGCGGTCAGCGGCAGCCGGATCGCGGAGCGGCAGCACCGCTCCCATCACCGCGTAGGGCGGACTGCCGCCGGGAAAGCTGTATCCGGTCAGCAGGTCGGCGAAGCCCGCGCGGCGATAAAGCCGCCGCGCCGGGGACTCGTGGTCTGGGGTCGACAGCAGCACAGTCCGCTCCGGCCGTCCGCTGGTCACCGCGAGCAGCATCCGGCTGCCGAGGCCCATCCGCTGATGCGGGCGGAGAACATGCAGCTCAGCGACCTCGACGCAGTCGGCAAGCCAGGCCTGGGTGGCCGCAGGTCCGGCCGCCGAGTGCAGGGCGGCCCGCACGGTGTCGTACCACCACTGCCCGCCCAGGCCGTGAAAGCCGTAGCTGAATCCGACCAGCGGGCCAGCTGGCTCGGTCCGAGCGGCAACGGCACGGAACGCCGGATACCCGGCATGCCGCCGCATGAGTTCGCGTCGTCCGGGCAGCAAGCCAGGTTCTGCGGCCATCGCGTCCGCGTAGATAGCGAGCAGCGAGTCGAGTTCGCCGAGAAACTCCGCGGGACTGAGCTCGCGGAGCGCGGTGGCAGTCGACATCTGGCTCAGCGTACGCGACCAGGTGCCGGCTGCCGCAGCCCGGCTCACGCAGCGCTGGCCGCACTGTCGTACCCCTGCGATACCTTCGAACTCAGCAGCAAATGAATGGACAGCCGACCGAATTTATGTTCGAATAAGTGTGTGGGAAGGCCCGGCTACCCGCCCCCTCGGGCAGCCGGGTGCCGGCCGGGCGTGGCGTGGGGAAGCGCCCCGCCCGGCCCAGGCCCAGCAAATGTGGAGGACGTTGCCATGAACGCGATCACGCAGGCTCGCCCGGACCGGCTTCGATGCCGGGTGGCGCCATCGGCACTGGCGCTGCTCGAGTCAGCCAGGCAGGGACTGGCCTCAGCGCAGAGCGATATATCGCCTGGCGGCAGATACGTCGGTGCTCACCTGGCCGCGCTGCGCGCCGCGGCCGCGATCGTGGCAGCGCGGGCCGAGCCGGCCGCACCGCGCAGGAAGCGCCCGCAGAGCGTCTGGGAACTGCTGCCCAGGGTCGAGCCTGCGCTCAGCGAGTGGGCGGCCTTCTTCGCCGCCGGCGCGGGCAAGCGGGCTGCCGCAGAGGCCGGCCTGCCGCGGGCGGTCTCGGGTCGTGAGGCCGATGAGCTACTGCGCGACGCCGAGACCTTCGTTTCCCTGGCCGAGAGCGCGCTCGGCGTGCCGACTGCGCAGCCACTGCCGTTGCTGACCGCGATCTGAATTGGCTCAGACGGTGTTGACTCACACAGTGTCGATGGCGCCGCGAGCCGCCGAATCGAGGATTCCCCAGCCGATCAGTTCTTCGGTCAGATCGGAGGGCGTCCGGTCGTAGATCACCGCAAGAGACCGCAGGTCCTCCTGACGGATGGAAAGCACGCGGCCGTTGTAGTCGCCGCGCTGGCTCTGGATAGTGGCTACGTACCTGGCGAGTGGTCCGGCCTGATCCTTCGGCAGCTGGGCCATCCGCTCCAGGTCGATGACGAGCTTGGGAGCCGGCGTCAGCACCCCTGGGGCAGAGTCACCGGGCAGCAACTCAGAGACAGGAACGCCGTAGAAGTCGGCCAGCTCGGCCAGTTTCTGAACGGTTACCGAACGGTCGCCACGCTCATACGAGCCGACAACTACGGCCTTCCACCGGCCGCGGGACTTCTCCTCAACGCCGTGCAGAGACAGGCCTTGCTGGGTGCGAATGGCGCGCAACCGCGCCCCCAGAGTCTTCGCGTAGTCAGATGGCATGCTTTCGGCCCCCTGGCCTCAGTTGTCGGTTGTTAGTGATGGTTACGGACAGTGACGGTAGGCCGAGAGCACGACAAGGTCAAGCCGAACGGCAAAAAGCGGCCCAACTTACCCGCCAGATCGCAAGATGTGGCCAGCGGGTTAACTCGGTCATCGCCAGGTTCACCCGGTTCACGGCGAGGTTCACCAGGTTCACGGCGAGGTCCACCAAGTTCACTGCTTTCACCAGGTTCGCTTCCTGTACCAGGCTCGCTACCTGCACCAGGCTCGCCGGCGTGGCCTTGCCGGGCCGGAACGTCGCCTGCTGGTAGATTGAGGCCGTTCGACATCCTTTAAGACCCGTCCCGTGAGGCGGGGAAGGAGGTCAAGATATGGCTGCGCTCAATCCGCCGTCCGGCGGGGTAGGCTCAGGCTCCGCCGCCCAGGCGCACGGCGACGCGCACGGCAATCAGCCGCAGTTCGCCGGTCAGATCGTTCTGGGGCAAGCGGAGATCCGCCGGGCCCTGACCAGAATCGGGCACGAGATTCTCGAGCGAACCGACGGTGCCGCTGACGTGGTGCTGCTCGGCATCCCGACCAGGGGAGTCCCGCTGGCGCGTCGGCTAGCCGCGCGGCTCGACGAGACCGAGAGCATCGTGGTCCCGGTCGGCTCGCTGGACATCACCATGTACCGGGACGATCTCCGGCTGCGGCCGGCCAGGCCGCTCGGCCACACCGAGGTCCCGGCGGCGGGCATCGACGACAAGATCGTGGTGCTCGTCGATGACGTGCTGTACTCCGGGCGGACGATCCGGGCAGCGCTTGACGCGCTCAGCGACATCGGTCGGCCGCGCGCCGTGCAGCTGGCGGTGCTGGTCGACCGGGGCCATCGTGAGCTGCCGATCCGGCCCGACTACGTGGGCAAGAACCTGCCGACGTCCAAGCGCGAGGCGGTCCGGGTGCTGCTGACCGAAACCGACGGCGCGGACTCGGTGACGCTGGTCGGGGCCGTAGCAGGCGACCGAACGGGTGGCCGGAGTGTGCGGCGGTGAACCGGCACCTGATCTCCGCGGCCGACCTCAACCGGGATGAAGCGATCGAGATCCTGGATACGGCCGAGGAACTCGCCCAGGTCGCTGACCGCCCGATCCGCAAGCTGCCGACGCTGCGCGGCCGCACGGTCGTGAACCTCTTCTATGAGGACTCGACCAGAACCAGGATCTCGTTCGAGGCCGCCGCTAAGCGGCTCTCCGCCGACGTGATCAATTTCTCCGCCAAGGGCTCAAGCGTCGCGAAGGGCGAGAGCCTGAAGGACACCGCGCTCACCTTGCAGGCGATGGGTGCTGATGCGGTCGTGATCAGGCACAATGCGTCCGGCGCGCCGCACCGGCTGGCCGGATGGGTCAGCGGCAGCGTGGTGAACGCGGGTGACGGCACCCACGAGCATCCGACCCAGGCGCTGCTTGACGCGTTCACGATCCGGCGCCGGCTTGGCCGCATCGACGGCCTGCGGGTGGCGATCGTCGGTGACATCCTGCATAGCCGGGTGGCCCGCTCAAACGTCTGGCTGCTGACCACGCTCGGCGCCGAGGTAACCCTGGTCGCGCCGCCGACCCTGCTGCCGGTGGCGGTCGGCGGCTGGCCCTGCTCGGTCAGCTATGACTTCCCGGCGATCCTGCCCGGCAGCGACGTGGTGATGATGCTGCGGGTACAGCACGAGCGGATGACCGACGCGTACTTCCCCAGCGTCCGCGAGTACAGCCGCAGATATGGGCTGGACAGTGACCGGCTGGCGCTGCTGCCCGAGCACGCCATCGTGATGCACCCGGGCCCGATGAACCGGGGGGTCGAGATCGCCGCCGAGGTCGCTGACTCGGCCAGATCCACGATCGTCGAGCAGGTGGCGAACGGCGTCGTGGTCCGGATGGCGGTGCTCTACCTGCTGCTCGGCGGATCGGAGGGGACGCGATGAACGCGCAGACCGGTGCCGCCGGATCGGCGGGTAGCTGGCTGATCAAGGGTGGCAGGCCGCTCGGCGGCGAGCCCGCCGATCTGCTGATCGCCGACGGGACGATCATCGGGGTGGCCGGCCCGGGCCGGGATCGCCAGGACGCGGCAGGCGGCCAGCGGACTCAGGTGGTCGACGCGGCCGGTCTGATCGTCCTGCCTGGCCTGGTCGACCTGCACACGCACCTGCGCGAGCCAGGCCGGGAGGACGCCGAGACGGTTGCCAGTGGAACAGCGGCGGCCGCGCTCGGCGGGTTCACCGCGGTGCACGCGATGGCCAACACCGAGCCGGTGGCCGATGTGGCCGGTGTGGTCGAGCAGGTCTGGCGGCTCGGCCGTCAGGCCGGTTACTGCGACGTGCAGCCGGTCGGCGCGGTGACCGCCGGACTGGCCGGGTCGCAGCTCGCCGAGCTTGGCGCGATGGCCGACTCGGCCGCCAGGGTCCGGGTGTTCTCCGACGACGGGCGGTGCGTCAGCGACGCGACGCTGATGCGGCGGGCGCTTGAGTACGTCAAGGCGTTCGACGGTGTGATCGCCCAGCATGCCCAGGAGCCCAGGCTGACCCAAGGTGCTCAGGTCAATGAGGGCGAGATGTCCGCCAGGCTCGGGCTGGCCGGCTGGCCGGCCGTGGCCGAGGAGGCGATCATCGCGCGCGACTGCCTGCTCGCCGCGCACGTCGGGTCGTCCCTGCACATCTGCCACGTTTCAACGGCAGGCTCGGTCGAGATCATCCGCTGGGCCAAGGCCAAGGGCTGGCGGGTAACCGCCGAGGTGACGCCGCATCATCTGCTGCTCACCGAGGATCTGGCGGCCGGCTACGACCCGGTCTACAAGGTGAACCCGCCGCTGCGCACGGCCGCCGACGTGGCCGCGCTCCGGGCCGGTCTGGCCGAAGGGACGATCGACTGCGTCGCCACCGACCATGCTCCGCACCCGGTGGAGGCCAAGGAGACGGAGTGGGCGGCTGCCGCGTTCGGCATGACTGGCCTGGAGACCGCGCTGCGGGTGGTGCACGCGGCGATGGTCGACACCGGCCTGCTTGACTGGGCCGGAGTCGCCGATCGGATGTCCGCCCGCCCGGCCGCGATCGGCCGGCTGGACGCAGCCGGAGGGCACGGCTGCCCGCTGGTTCCTGGCTCGCCGGCGAATCTGGTGCTGTACGACCCGGCGCCTGGCGAGCCGGTCGACCCTGCCGCGCGCGCCTCGCGCAGCCGGAACACGCCTTTCGCCGGGATGAAGCTGCCCGGCCGGGTGGTCGCCACCTTCCTGCGCGGTCGCCCGACCGTGCTGGACGGGACGCTGACCAGGTGACGGTCCGCGGCCAGGCAGCGCCAGGGCCTGCTGCGCTGCTGATGCTCGAGGACGGCACCACCTTCCGCGGCACCGCCTTCGGCGCGATCGGTGAGGCCTTCGGCGAGGCCGTGTTCAACACCGGGATGACCGGCTACCAGGAGACGCTGACCGATCCGTCCTACTGCGGGCAGATCGTCGCGATGACCGCGCCGCACATCGGCAACACCGGAATCAACGACGAGGACGACGAGTCGCGCCGGATCTGGGTCAGCGGCTTCGTGGTGCGCGAGCCGTCGCCGATGGCGTCCAGCTGGCGGGCGAAGCGGACCCTGGACGACGACCTTGCGGCGCGCGGCGTCAGCGCGATCGCGATCACCGGTACCCGCGCGCTCACGCTGCATCTGCGCGAGCGCGGTGCCATGCGGGCCGCGATCAGCCCAGTGCCGGACGACCCGGCCAGATTGCTCGAACGGGTGCTGGCCAGCCCGCCGATGACCGGGGCCGATCTGGCCCGCCAGGTCAGCACGCCCGAGCCCTACCTGGTCCGGCCGCCGTCCGGGACGCCGGTCAGGTTCCGGGTCGCGGCCGTCGACCTCGGCATCAAGTCGGCCACCCCGGCTGCGATGGCCAGGCTGGGCATTGAGGTGCACGTGCTTCCTGCCACCAGCACCACCGAGCAGATCCTGGCTAGTGGACCTGATGGCGTCTTCTTCTCCAACGGGCCAGGCGATCCGGCGGCGATCGGATACGCGGTTGACGCGATGCGGGCGACTCTGGCCGCCCGGGCGCCCGTGTTCGGCATCTGCCTGGGCAGCCAGGTACTCGGCCGGGCGCTCGGGCTGGACACCTACAAGCTGCGGTTCGGCCACCGCGGCGTCAACCAGCCGGTGCAGGACCTGCGCACCGGCCGGGTCCAGATCACCAGCCATAACCACGGCTTCGCCGTCGAGAAGCCGGCCGACGGGCGGTTCGACACCGAGTTCGGCCCGGCCGAGGTCACGCACGTGAACCTGAATGACGGAGTTGTGGAGGGGCTCAGGCTGCTCGATGCGCCCGCCTTCAGCGTGCAGTACCACCCGGAGGCGGCGCCAGGGCCGCATGACGCGGCCGGCTTGTTCGGCGAGTTCTGCCAGTTGATGGCGGCGGCGCGATGACGGTACCGGTGGCGCCGACGATGATCACGCGGCTTTGTCAGCAAATCCGGCTGAAAGATCCGCTTGATCATGGAATATCGCGGGCGGCACACTGCGCCGCAGCGGTGAGCTGCGCCGCAGCGGCGCGCCGGGGGAGGCTGCCCGATGCCGAAGCGCGCTGACATCAGGTCGGTCCTGGTGATCGGCTCAGGGCCGATCGTGATCGGACAGGCCTGCGAGTTCGACTACTCGGGTACCCAGGCCTGCCGGGTGCTGCGCGAGGAGGGGATCAGAGTCGCCCTGGTCAACTCCAATCCGGCCACGATCATGACCGACCCTGAGTTCGCCGACGCCACCTACATCGAGCCGATCACGCCCGACGTCCTGACGAAGGTGATCGCGGCTGAGCGGCCCGATGCGCTGCTGCCCACACTAGGCGGCCAGACCGCGCTGAACGCGGCCGTGGCGCTGCACGATGCTGGCACCCTGGCCGCCTATGGGGTCGAACTGATCGGGGCCGACATCGCGGCGATCAGGGCCGGCGAGGACCGCAGGGCATTCAAGGAGATCGTGACCGGCCTGGGCGGCGAGGTGCCGCGGAGCATGGTCTGTCACTCCCTGGCGCAGTGCGAGCGAGCCGCGGCCGAGCTCGGCTACCCGGTAGTGGTCAGGCCCTCGTTCACCCTCGGCGGGTCGGGCTCTGGCATCGCCAGCAACCCGGCGGACCTGCGCCGGATGGCCAGGGCCGGCCTGGATGCCAGCCCGGTCACCGAGATGCTGCTTGAGGAGTCGATCCTGGGCTGGAAGGAGTTCGAGCTCGAGCTGATGCGCGACCGGAACGACAACGTGGTGGTGGTCTGCTCGATCGAGAACGTGGACCCGATGGGCGTGCACACCGGGGACTCGGTGACCGTCGCCCCGGCGCTGACCCTGACCGACCGCGAGTACCAGCGGATGCGGGACCTGGCGATCGCGGTGCTGCGCGCCGTCGGGGTCGACACCGGCGGCTGCAACATCCAGTTCGCCGTCGAGCCGCATACCGGGCGGATGGTCGTCATCGAGCTGAACCCGCGGGTCTCCAGATCAAGCGCGCTCGCCTCGAAGGCGACCGGCTTCCCGATTGCCAAAATCGCCGCCAGGCTGGCCATCGGGTACACCCTCGACGAGATCCGCAACGACATCACCGGGGTGACTCCGGCCAGCTTCGAGCCTGCGCTCGACTACGTGGTGGTCAAGGTACCGAGGTTCGCTTTCGAGAAGTTTCCAGGCGCTGACCCGGTGCTGACCACGCACATGAAGTCGGTCGGCGAGGCGATGGCGATCGGGCGCTGCTTCGCCGAGGCGCTGCAGAAGGCGCTGCGCTCGCTTGAGCAGCCCGCCGCCCCGCTGAGCTGGCGCGACCCGCCGGGCGACCGGGCCGACCTGATCGCCAGGGCCGCGGTGCCGCATGATGGCAGGATCTCGGTCGTGCATCAGGGCATCCGGGCGGGCGCGAGTGTGGCCGAGCTCGCCGCGGCGACCGGCATCGATCCGTGGTTCATCGACCAGATCGCCGGCATCGAGCAGGTCGCCAGCGAGCTGGCTGACTCGGCCGCCGGGCTGGCCGCCGAAGATCTTCTGGTGCAACGGGACGCACCCGTGGCATCGCCGTCCGCACCGCCGGTCCCGGCGTTCGCTGCTGCGCTGCGCGCCGCCAAGGCGGCCGGGTTCTCCGACGCGCAGATCGCGCAGCTGACCCCGCTCACCGAGGCGGAGGTCCGCGGGCTGCGCCGTCAGCTCGGCCTGAGGCCGGTGTTCCACATGGTCGATACCTGCGCCGCTGAGTTCGCCGCGACGACTCCGTACCTGTATTCCAGCTATGACGAGCAGACCGAGGTGCCGCCATCGGACCGGCGCAAGGTGATCATCCTGGGCAGCGGGCCGAACCGGATCGGCCAGGGCATCGAGTTCGACTACGCCTGCGTGCACGCGTGCTTCGCGGCATCGCAGGCCGGCTTCGAGACGGTGATGATCAACTGCAACCCGGAGACCGTGTCGACCGACTACGACACATCGGACCGGCTGTACTTCGAGCCGCTGACGCTCGAGGACGTGCTTGATGTCGTGGCTGCCGAGCAGGCCAGCGGCCCGGTCGAGGGAGTCATCGTGCAGCTAGGCGGGCAGACCCCGCTCGCCCTGGCCGCAGGCCTGGCCGCCGCTGGCGTCCCGCTGCTCGGCACCTCGCCCGAGGCGATTCACCTGGCCGAGGACCGGGCCGAGTTCAGTGCCCTGCTCGCCACGGCCGGCCTGCCCGCGCCCAGGCATGGCACCGCCAGGTCGGTGCCAGAGGCGACGGTGATCGCCGCCGAGATCGGCTACCCGGTTCTGGTCCGGCCCTCGTACGTGCTCGGCGGGCGGGGCATGGAGATCGTCTACGACGAGCCGACCCTGAAGGCGTATATGCGCCGCGCCACTCGGGCCAGCCCTGAGCATCCGGTACTGATCGACCGGTTCCTCGATGACGCGATCGAGATCGACGTCGACGCGCTGTTCGATGGCGATGAGCTGTACCTGGGCGGCGTGATGGAGCACATCGAGGAGGCGGGCATTCACTCCGGCGACTCGGCCTGCGCGCTGCCGCCGATCACGCTGGGACGGGAGTACATCGACGCGGTTCGGTCTTACACCGAGGCGATCGCTCGCGGCGTGGGCGTGCGCGGACTGCTGAACGTGCAGTACGCGCTCGCGGCGGGCGTGCTGTATGTGCTCGAAGCCAATCCGCGGGCGTCTCGGACGGTGCCGTTCGTCTCCAAGGCCACGGCGGTGCCGCTGGCGAAGGCCGCGGCCAGGATCATGCTTGGCGCGACGATTGCCGATCTGCGGGCGCAGGCAGTCTTGCCGCCGTCCGGTGATGGCGGAACGCTGCCGCTCGACGCGCCGATCGCGGTCAAGGAGGCCGTGCTGCCGTTCGGCCGGTTCGCTGATGCGAGCGGCGCTGGGGTGGACACCCTGCTCGGGCCGGAGATGCGCTCCACCGGTGAGGTGATGGGCATCGACGAGCGGTTCGGCGTCGCCTACGCGAAGTCTCAGGCGGCGGCCTACGGCTCGCTGCCGGTCAAGGGCCGGGCCTTCGTCTCGGTCGCAAGCAAGGACAAGCGGGCCATGATCTTCCCGGTGAAACGGCTCGCTGACCTGGGATTCGAGATCTGGGCGACCAGCGGAACCGGGGAGATACTGCGCCGGAACGGGGTTCCTGTCACGATCGTCCGTAAGCACAGCGATGGCCGCGGCGCCGACGGCGAGCCTACGATCGTGGAGCGGATGCTGGCCGGTCAGGTGGATCTGGTTATCAACACGCCATTCGGCGGTCCTGGGCACCAGGAACCGCGCCGGGACGGCTATGAGATCCGCACCGCCGCCGTCCGGCGTGGCATCCCGTGTGTCACGACGATGGCTGGCCTTGCGGCCGTGGTGCTCGGCATCGAGGCCATCAACGCTGGCCAGGTTGGGGTGCGGTCGCTGCAGCAGCACGCGGCGCACCTGCGCGGAGACGGATGACGGGCAATGACCATCGATCAGGCAGGCAGGTGGCCATGAACTCGCGCGATACGGAGTCAGAGGCCGGCCCGCTGCAAGTGCGCGGGACCGTGCTGACGGTGCGCCGGGTGGACGCGTATCACGCCATCACGATCGTGGCGCCTGGCATCGCCGCGCGATTCAAGCCAGGCCAGTTCGTTGCCGTCGCGGTTGGCGGGCCGGACACGTCGATGCTGCTCCGTCGCGCCTTCTCGATCCACGATGTCCGGTCCGATCACGGCGGGACGGTCGAGTTCGTCTTCGCCGTCACCGGCCGCGGCACCCGCTGGCTGGCCGAGCGCCGGGCCAGGGACACCCTCGACCTGACCGGACCGCTCGGACGACCGTTTCCGGTACCCCGCGAGCCGGCCAGCTGCCTGCTGGTCGGCGGTGGCTACGGCAGTGCGCCGCTGTTCGCGCTCGCCGACCGACTGCGCGAGCGACGCTGCTCGGTGGACTTCCTGCTTGGTGCCGCGAGCGGAGACCGGGTGTTCGGCGCGCTGACTGCCCGGCGCACCGGGCGCTCGGCGACCATTACCACCGATGACGGCTCGCTCGGGTTGCGCGGGATCGTGACCGACATGCTCGGCCAGGTGATTCACGAGGCGCGGACCGACGTCATCTACGCCTGCGGACCGATGCCGATGCTTCGCCAGGTGACGGCCCTGGCCAGAAGGTACGACATCCCGGTGCAAGTGGCCGTTGAGGAGGCGATGGCTTGCGGCATCGGCGTCTGCATGACCTGCGTGCTGCCGGTGGTGGGCTCCGACGGGATCACCAGGATGGTTCGCTCGTGCGTCGACGGGCCGGTCTTCCGCGGCGAGCAGGTGCGCTGGGACGATATCGGCACGATCCCGCTTGACGCCTTCGGCGCACCTGGCTGGGAGGGCAGGTCCCGGCGCGCGGGCAGGCTAGCCGACTCGGCGGAGAACGGCACGCATCCGGACGGCACTCGCCAGGACGGCACACGCCAGGACGGCACACGCCAGGACGGCACACGCCAGGACCGCACGCGCCAGGACCGCACGCGCCAGGACGGCAGGCAGCCGGGCCGGACGTCGGCCGCTGATCCGGCGCGAAGGCACGGACATGGCACCTGATCTGCGGACCAGACTCGGTCAGGTCGAGCTGCCTAACCCGATCCTGACCGCGTCTGGCTGCGCTGGCGCCGGGCGTGAGCTGTCTCAGTTCATCGACGTCTCCAAGATCGGGGCGATCGTCACCAAGTCGGTGATGCTCGCGCCCAGGTCCGGCCGGCCCACCCCGCGGATGGCCGAGACTCCCAGCGGGATGCTCAACTCGATCGGCCTGCAGGGACCGGGCATCGATGCGTTCCTGCAGCGAGATCTGCCCTGGCTGCTGTCCCGCGGCGCACGTGCGGTGGTGTCTGTCGCTGGCAGCACGGTGGATGAGTACGCCGAGCTGGCGGTCCGGCTCTCGGACGCGGCCGGCGTGACCGCGATCGAGGTCAACATCTCCTGCCCCAACGTGGAGCACCGCGGCCAGGTGTTCGCCTGCGACCCGGTAGACGCGGGCACGGTGATCGAGGCGGTGCGGGCCCGTGCCAGGTACGACATCCCGGTGTTCGCCAAGCTCTCGCCCGACGTGACCGACATCGTGGCGATCGCGCGCGCCTGCGTGTCCGCCGGGGCCGACGGGCTCTCCATGATCAACACACTGCTCGGCATGACGATAGATCCGCTCACCATGCGTCCGGTCCTGGCCGGGCTGACCGGCGGCCTGTCCGGTCCGGCGATCCGTCCGGTGGCTGTCCGCTGCATCTGGCAGGTCCGCGAGGCGCTGCCCGATGTCCCGATCATCGGCATGGGCGGCGTGCTGACCGGGCGGGACGCACTTGAGCTGATCCTGGCCGGAGCCAGCATGGTCGCGATCGGAACCGCCATCTTCCATGACCCGTCGGCGTGCGCGCGGATCCTGCGCGAGCTTGACGATGAGCTGGCCAGGCGGGGTGTGGAGCGGGTATCCGAGCTGGTCGGGCTGGCGCACGAGATCCGCGCCGCGGCCCGCGGCAGACTGATCGGACACCGGTCGCCGGGAGGGAAAAGATGACAGACCGCGCCCCGATCGCCGTCGCGCTCGACGCTCCCGACCTGGACACCGCGGCGCTCTGGGCCGGCCTGGTGACGCCGCACGTCAGCACGCTGAAGATCGGGCTTGAGCTGTACCTGCGATACGGTCCTGAAGTCGTCGCCTCGGTGCGCGGCGCCCGCGGCGTGGACGTCTTCCTCGACCTGAAGCTGCACGACATCCCCGCCACGGTCGCCGGTGCAGCCCGCGGTGTCGCCAGGCTCCGGCCTGACCTGCTGACCGTGCACGCGGCGGCCGGCGCGGCTGCGATCGGCGCGGCGGTGCAAGCGCTGCCGGACACCAAGATCGCGGCGGTGACCGTGCTCACCTCGCTGGACGACACCGACCTCGGTGAGATCGGAATGGCCGGCCCGGTCAGCGAGGCGGTGCTCCGGCTGGCAGCCCTCGCCGTCCGGGCTGGAGCGCGCGCTCTGGTCTGCTCGCCCCGGGAGGTAGCCGCCGTGCGCGCAGAGGTCGGGCCGCAGGTTACCCTGATCACTCCCGGAGTGCGCCCGGCCGGCCACGCGAGCCATGATCAGGCCAGGGTAGCGACTCCGCAGGAAGCGCTGAGCGCTGGAGCTGATCTGATCGTGCTCGGCCGCCCGATCACCGGCGCGTCCGATCCAGGGGCCGCCGCCGCGGCGATCGCGGCCGGACTTCGCCGGATCGGCCAGCAGGCGCGATGATGGTGCTGAGGCCGTCAGTCAGCCCCAGCACGCTCACATCAAGTGCCTGAGCGTGTTCGCTAAGTAATATTGGATAAATTATGACGTCACAAACGGAGGTTTGTGTTGTCCCGGCGACCCGAACTCGCTAGTTTCCCCTCGCGAAGCGAGTTTTTCGATACGAAACCCGAGGTGACCAGGCGTGGCTCTTCCTCCACTGACCCCCGAACAGCGGGCCGCTGCTCTTGAGAAGGCCGCTAAGGCGCGCAAGGAGCGCGCGGAGGTCAAGAACAGGCTCAAGCACGGTTCGACGACATTGCCCGCGGTCCTCAAGGAGGGCCAGACTGACGATGTCGTCGGCAAGATGAAGGTCTCAGCACTTCTTGAGTCCATGCCTGGCGTCGGCAAGGTGCGCGCCAAGCAGATCATGGAGCGGCTGGGCATCGCCGAGTCGCGGCGAGTTCGCGGCCTCGGCGCCAACCAGCGGACCGCGCTTGAGAACGAGTTCGGCGGCGATAGCTGACCGTCGCCAGGCGCTAGGTGCGGGGACGGGGGAAGCAGGTCCGTGGCTGATCCGATGGCACATCCGGATCCGGTAAGCGGAATCCCTGTCCCCGCGCGCCTGACGGTGCTCTCCGGCCCATCAGCGGTCGGCAAGAGCACCGTGCTCCGGGCGATCCGGCGCAACTGCCCGCAGATCTGGCTGTCGGTCTCAGTCACGACACGTCAGCCACGTCCGGGTGAGCGTCATGGGCGTGAGTACTACTTCGTCTCCGAGCAAGAATTCGACACAATGGTGGCCTCAGGCCAGCTGCTTGAATGGGCGCGATTCGCCGGAAATTGGTATGGCACTCCGCGCGGTCCGGTCGCCGAGAAGCTGCGGGTCGGCGTGCCCTCGCTGCTTGAGATCGACGTTGAGGGTGCCAGGCAGGTTCGCCGGGCTGTGCCGGGCGCCCTGCTCGTTTTCCTGGCGCCGCCTACCTGGCAGGAACTGGTACGCAGGCTGAAGGGCCGGGGTACCGAGCCGCCCGAGGTGATCCAGCATCGGCTCGCGCTCGCCAGGACCGAGCTGAAGGCCGAGAGCGAGTTTGACATCACGCTTGTCAATACGTCCGTCGATGAGGTATGCAGCCAGCTGGTAGCCTTGATGACGGCCCAGCCGGCCAGGCCGGCCAAGTAACAGCAGGACGCTGATGCGATCTGGAAGGCAGACGGTGGCAGGGACTGCGGCACAAGAGGGAATCATCAATCCGCCCATCGATGACCTGCTCGACGTGGTGGACAGCAAGTACGGCCTCGTGATCATGGCGTCGAAGCGGGCGAGGCAGATCAACGCTTACTACGCGCAGCTCGGCGAGGGCCTGCTTGAGTATGTCGGCCCGCTGGTCGAGACCCGCGTGCAGGAGAAGCCGCTGTCGATCGCGCTCCGGGAGATCGCCGAGGGCCTGCTGCACGCCGAGCCCGCGGAAACCCCGGCGTCCTGACCCGGCCTGCTGACCAGGGTCGGTCGCGGCCGATGCGCGTCGTACTCGGCGTCGGCGCGGGCATCGCCGCTTACAAGGCATGCGAACTGCTGCGGCTGCTGACCGAGGGCGGCCATCAGGTTCGGGTCGTTCCCACGCCTGCCTCGCTGCGCTTTGTCGGCGCGGCGACCTGGGCCGCGCTGTCCGGGCAGCCGGTCAGCACAAGTCTGTGGGATGACGTGCACGAGGTGCCGCACGTGCGGATCGGGCAGGAAGCCGACCTCGTGCTGGTCGCTCCGGCGACCGCCGACCTGCTGGCCAGCGCCGCCGCCGGCCTGTCGGCTGACCTGCTGTCCGGCGTGCTGCTCACCGCGCGGTGCCCGGTGCTCTACGCGCCGGCGATGCATACCGAGATGTGGCAGCACCCGGCCACCGTGGCGAACGTGGCCACCTTGCGCAGCCGCGGCGCCGTGGTGCTCGATCCAGCGTCGGGCCGGCTGCACCGGAGCGGACACCGGTCCAGGCCGGCTGCCGGATCCTGATGAGCTCTACCTGACCGCGCAGCGGGTGCTGACCCGCGGTGCCGCCGGGCTCACCGCTGACCTGGCCGGCCGCCGGGTCGTCGTCTCGGCGGGCGGGACGCGGGAGGAGATCGATCCGGTCAGGTTCATCGGGAACTGGTCGTCGGGCCGCCAGGGCTATGCGGTCGCCAGATCGGCCGCGGCACGCGGCGCTGAGGTAACACTGGTGGCCGCCAACACCTGCCTCGCCGATCCCGCGGGCGTGCACGTGATTCAGGTCACCTCGGCAGCTCAGCTCGGGCAAGCCGTAACCGCGGCTGCCGCCGCGGCCGATGCGGTGGTGATGGCTGCGGCGGTCGCTGACTACCGGCCAGCGACGAGGAGCGAGGTCAAGCTCAAGAAGACGCCGAAGGCGCCCGAGCCGATCGTTCTGACCGAGAATCCCGACATCTTGCGCGAGCTTGTCGGCCAGCGGCGGCCCGGTCAGGTGATCGTGGGCTTCGCCGCTGAGACCGGCGACCTGATCTCCAACGGCCTGGCCAAGCTCAGCGCGAAGGGCTGCGATCTGCTGGTGGTGAACCAGGTCGGCAACGGGCTGGCATTTGGCACCGCCGACAATGCGGCGGTGATCCTGGCCGCCGAAGGGCGGCGGACGCCGGTGCCGTTTGGGCCTAAGGAGGCGCTCGCCGACGTGATCTGGGATCTGGTGGCAGCCAGGCTCAGCTGATCTCGATCGGCTCGCCTTGGCCAGGACGGAACCGCCGGAGGGCCGGGTGCGGCTACACTGCGGCGAGATCCTAGCCCGGAAGAAAAGGGTGCCAAGTGGCGCGTCGTCTGTTCACATCCGAGTCCGTTACTGAGGGCCATCCGGACAAGATGGCCGATCAGATCAGTGACACCATCCTGGATGCGATGCTCAAGGGGGACCCGCACAGCCGGGTGGCGGTCGAAACGCTGATCACAACCGGCCAGGTGCATGTGGCCGGCGAGGTGACCACCGATACCTACGTCGATATCCCCGGTCTGATCAGAGACAAGATCCTCGATATCGGCTACGACTCGTCGGCGAAAGGCTACGACGGCGCTTCCTGCGGCGTGTCGGTCTCGATCGGGACGCAGTCCGCTGACATCGCGCTAGGCGTGGACCACGCCTATGAGCACCGGGAGGGCGAGGGCTCCGATGAGCTGGACCGCCAGGGGGCTGGCGACCAGGGTCTGATGTTCGGATACGCCTGCCGGGACACCCCGGAGCTGATGCCCCTGCCGATCATGCTGGCGCACCGGCTGTCCCGCAGGCTGGCTGAGGTCCGCCGCAGCGGCGAGATCCCGTACATCCGCCCGGACGGCAAGACCCAGGTCACGATCGAGTACGCGGGTGATGAGCCGGTACGGCTCGACACCATCGTGGTTTCGACCCAGCATGCCCCGGCGATCGACCTGAAGGCGCTGCTCAGCCCCGACGTCAGGGAGCGGGTGGTCGAGCCGGTGCTGGCCGGGCTGCAGCTGGAGAGCGCCAACTACCGGCTGCTGGTGAACCCGACCGGGCGATTCGAGGTTGGCGGGCCGATGGGTGACGCCGGCCTGACCGGGCGCAAGATCATCATTGACACCTACGGTGGCATGGCCCGCCATGGCGGTGGTGCGTTCTCAGGAAAGGACCCATCCAAGGTCGACCGGAGCGCCGCCTACGCGATGCGGTGGGTAGCCAAGAACGTGGTGGCTGCTGGCCTGGCGGAGCGGTGCGAGACCCAGGTCGCCTATGCGATCGGCAAGGCCAAGCCAGTAGGCCTTTTCGTCGAGTGCTTCGGTACCAGCGAACTGCCGCTTGAGCGGATCCAGGACGCCGTGCTTGAGGTGTTCGACCTGCGGCCAGCGGCGATCATCAGGGATCTGGACCTGCTCAGGCCGATCTACGCGCAGACCGCGAGCTACGGGCACTTCGGCCGCGAGGAGCCGGACTTCGCCTGGGAGCGCACCGACCGAGTCGACGCACTGCGGGCTGCTGCCGGGCTGTGACGGCGGGGCGGTCGGCCGGGAAGAGCCGGGCAGCACAGGCGGCTGACCGGCCGATCGCGCGGGTAGCCGTCGACGTCCCGCTGCCGCACCTGGACCGGCCCTTCGACTACCTGGTGCCTGAGTCGATGGCCGGACTTGCGGTGCCAGGATGCCGGGTCAGGGTCAGATTCTCCGGCCGGCTGACCGGCGGCTACCTGCTGGACCGGACCAGCAGCACCGAGCATCCGGGCAGGCTGGCATTTCTTGACCGGGTGGTGTCGCCTGAGCCGGTGCTGACCGCCGACATCGCCGGGCTGGCCAGGGCGGTAGCCGACCGGTATGGCGGTACGCTCGCTGACGTGCTGCGGCTGGCGATCCCGCCGCGGCACGCCGCGGCCGAGGCCGCGGCCTCGGCCGGCCAGGACGCCACCGCTGGTGATCGCGGCGGCCCGGGTGCGATCCCGGCGACGGCGGCAGGGGCCGGCCCGTGGGCACGGTACCCGGCCGGCCAGTCCTACCTGGCCGCGCTCGCCGACGGCCGGGCTCCGCGCGCGGTGTGGTCCGCACTGCCCGGACCATCCTGGCCTGAGGAGATCGCGCTTGCGGTGGCGGCGGTGGCCGCGGCTGGCCGCGGCGCGCTGATCGTCGTCCCTGACGCACGGGATCTGTGCCGAGTCGACACGGCGATCGCCGCGGAACTCGGCCACGGCAGGCACGTGGCCCTGTCCGCACAGCTCGGCCCGGCCGAGCGGTACCGCCGCTGGCTGGCGGTAGCCCGCCGCCAGATCAAGATCGTGGCTGGCACCCGCTCGGCCATGTTCGCGCCCGTCGCCGAGCTCGGCCTGGTGGTTATCTGGGATGACGGCGATGACCTGCACGCCGAGCTGAGAGCGCCGTACCCGCATGCCAGGGACGTGCTGCTGCTTCGGGCCCACCGGTCCGGTGCCGCCGCCCTGCTCGGCGGCTTCGCCAGAACGGCGGAGACGGCGCAGCTCATCTCGATCGGCTGGGCCCGGGCACTGGTGGCTGACCAGCGGACCGTGCGTCAGCACGCTCCGCTGGTCCTGGCGGCTGGCGAGGACGCCGAACTGGCCCGCGACGAGGCGGCCCGCACCGCGCGGATGCCTAGCCTGGCGCTGCGCAGCGCCCGCGAGGCGCTGGCCACCGGTCCGGTGCTGTTCCAGGTGCCCAGGCGCGGATACCTGGTCGCCGTTGCCTGTCAGCGCTGTCATACCCGGGTGCGCTGCGGTACCTGCGCTGGTCCGGTCGGGCTGGCCGGGCCGGATCAGCCGCTGCGCTGCAGCTGGTGCGGCTGCGGCGCCGGCCGCAGCTGCGCGGTCTGCGGGAGCAGCGGGCTGCGGACGCTGGTCACCGGGGCCCGCCGGACCGCCGAGGAACTCGGCCGGGCGTTCCCTTCGGTGCCGGTGCACACCTCAAGCGGGACCGGTGTCCTTTCGCAGGTGCCAGCCTCCCCGGCGATCGTCGTCGCCACGCCAGGGGCCGAGCCGCAAGTGGCTGGCGGTTATCCCGCCGCGGTCCTGCTCGATGGCTGGGCGCTGCTCGGCCGGGCCAGCCTGAACGCGGCGCAGGAGGCGCTCAGGCGCTGGATGAACGCCGCCGCGCTGGTCCGCCCCTGGCCCGGCGGCGGGAAGGTGATCGTCATGGCTGATCAGGCGCTGGCTGCCGTGCAGGCCCTGATCCGCTGGGATGCGGCAGCGCACGCCGACCGCGAGCTGGCCGAGCGCGAGGAGCTCAGGTTCCCGCCAGCGGTACGGTTGGCGGCGGTCACCGGCCCGGCCGCGGCCGTCGGCGACCTGCTCGCGGCTGCCGTGCTGCCGGCCGGCGCCGAGATTCTGGGGCCGGTTCAAGCCGACTCAGACGGCGCCATCCCGCGGCCGGGCACGGCACCCGACAATCTGCGCTTCCTGATCAGGGTGCCCTGGTCAGCGGGTACGGAGCTGGCCGTCGCCCTGCGTGCCGTACTGGCCGAACGGAGCGCCCGCAAGGACTCAGGAGTGGTCCGACTTCAGCTTGACCCGGCCGAGCTGATCTGACGTTAGGCCGCGCAGGCCATAAGGTGCTTGGGTGGCAGGTTCACGGCGGAACTCGGGTGCACCACCTAGCCAGGTGCGCAGGCCAGGTGGTGTCGCGGCGGCTCGCAGGACTGGTTCGAGCAGTCGTGGCGCGGAAGTCTTCGCAGGCCAGCCCAGAAAGCTTCCCTCGGTGCGGCTGGCGCCAAGGGACGAGCTCGCCGCCTGCGCCCGGGTCGCTCCGCTGCTCCGGGCCGCGCGCGACCTGGACCGATGGGCATCAGGGCGGATCGAGGAGCCGGCCGAGTGCGAGGTCACGCCGGAGCTGGTCGCGACGGCCGCGGCGGCGCTCGACCTGCAGCCGCGTGAGGTGGCGGCCGCCTGGCGAGTGCTGGCAGCCACCCAGCGGCTGTCCTGGCCGACCTCGCCGGACGGTGGCCACGGGCTGGTGGCCGTGCTGGCCGGCGGAGACACTGACGCGGTGCTGCAAGCGTGGGACAGCGCGCTGGCCGCCGTCCTTGACTCCGAGGAACTGGACGGCATCGCCACGGCCTTGTACACGGTCGGCGGCCCGGTCGGGATGGACGGGCTCTTTGACGCTTATGCGTCGGCGGCGGGAACGCTACGCGACGGCGAGCCACCCGACCAGGGAGCCGCGCTGTCCCAGGCTCTGGAGACCCTGGCCGACCTGGGAGTCGTCGAGCTTGGCACCGACGATGCCGACGGCAGCCTGACCGTCGCGCTGTCGCCGCTTGGAACCTGGGGCGTGCACCGCAGGCTCCGGGCCCAGGGCTGGCACGTGCCAGTACTCGGCGCGGTGAGCCGGGACGGCGCGGCTGGCCTGCTGGCCGCGCTGGCGGGCTGCGACGCCGAGGATGGCGAGGCCGAGATCGGCACTTGGCTGGCCGCGCGGGAGCCTGCCGCGGCTGCGGCCGAGCTGATCGACGCGGCCGCCAGCGGCTCGCCAGGTCAGCGCGGGGCGGCGTTCGCCGTGCTTGACCGGATCGGAGCAGCCGCAGCGGACGAGGTCAGGGCAGCGCTCGGCCGCCCGCTGCTGCGCGCCCATGCGGCGGTCTGGCTGCATGAGCACGGCGAGGACATCGAGCTGGCTCCGCGGGACCGGACTTGGCTGCTGGTTGACCTCGGCGCCGGCCTGCTTGAGGAGGCCAACCCGCAGGATGTGGTGGCCGAGCTGCTGCCCGACCTGCCCGCGAGCGAGCAGGCGAAGATCGTGGCCGGCCTGTGGCAGGTGTCCCATCCGGGAGTGACCAGCCTGCTGACCGCGCTGAGCGATCATCATCCTGACCCCGGGGTGGCCAGGGCGGCCAGGAAGGCTGCCTTCAAGGCCAGGTCGCCGGCGGCAACCGACCGGCCGATGTCGTAGCCAGGGCATCCGACATCGGCTGCCCCGCTGACTTCGTAGACTTCAGTCAGCCGCAGCGCCGCGCCGACCCGAGCCGCCGCGCCGGGTCATGCTGCGGTACCCCCGGAGATAGCCACCCGCCTGGAGGAACGCCGGTGAGTATCAAGCCGATCCGCCTGTTCGGCGATCCGGTGCTGAAGACACCGGCCGCGCCCGTCACTGACTTCGACGCTGAGCTGCGCCGGCTGGTTGCCGACCTGACCGAGACGATGCAGGACGCTCCTGGTCTCGGGCTTGCCGCCCCGCAGATCGGCGTTAGCCTGCGAGTCTTCACCTACTTCGTGGACGACGTGCTCGGTCACCTGATCAATCCGGATCTGGACCTGTCGGCGCAGGAGGAGACCGACGACGAGGGGTGCCTGTCCTTCCCCGGCCTGGCCTTTCCGACCAAGCGGTCCTTCGGAGTGGTCGCGAAAGGCTTCGACATGCACGGCGAGCCGGTGACCGTCGAGGGCAGCGGCCTGCTGGCCAGGTGCGTGCAGCATGAGACCGACCACCTGGACGGGATCCTCTTCATTGACCGGCTCGACCCGGACCAGCGGAAGCTGGCGATGAAGGAGATCAGGGCCGCGGAATGGTGGGGCGAGCAGGTGCCGACCGTGAAATTCTCGCCGCACCTGATGCACGGTCAGGCGCTGTAACCCGCATGCGGCTGGTGTTCGCGGGGACTCCGCAGGCGGCGGTGCCGTCGCTGGACGCGCTGCTGGCTTCCAGGCATTCGGTGGCCGCCGTCGTGACCAGACCGGACGCGCCGGCCGGCCGCGGGCTGCGGGTGGCCGCCAGCCCGGTCGCGCAGCGTGCTCGCGCGGCGGGCGTGCCGGTGCTACAGCCTGGCCGGGTCGCCGATCCCGACTTCCTGGCCCGGCTGACCGAGATCGGCCCGGACTGCTGTCCGGTCACGGCTTACGGCGCGCTGATCCCGGACTCGGCCCTGCGGATTCCGCCGCATGGCTGGATCAACCTGCATTTCTCGCTGCTGCCCGCCTGGCGCGGGGCGGCCCCGGTGCAGCACGCCATCCTGCACCGCGATGAGATCACCGGCGCGACGACCTTCCGGCTGGTGGCCGAGCTTGACGCCGGGCCGGTGTTCGGCGTGGTTACCGAGCCGGTACGGCCGGCGGACACCGCTGGCGACCTGCTGAGCCGGCTGAGCGTCTCCGGAGCCGAACTGCTGGTCGCGACGCTGGACGGAATCGAGTCTGGCGAGCTTGAGCCGCGGGCTCAGCCGCCGGACGGGATCAGCCTGGCGCCCAAGCTTCGCCGGTCTGACGCGAGGGTGGACTGGACGCTGGCCGCTGCGGCGATCGACCGGCTGATCAGGGCCTGCACGCCGGCCCCTGGCGGATGGACCCTGCTGAACGGAGCCAGCCTGCGGATCGGGCCGGTGACCCCGATCAGCGAGCCGGACTCCGAAGCTGACCTTTGCCCAGGACAGCTGCTGATCAGCAAAACCCGGGTGCTGGCGGGAACTGGGACAGTGCCGGTACAGCTCGGCGTGGTGCAGCCAGAAGGCAAGCGCCCGATGGCGGCGGTGGACTGGGTACGCGGGATCAGGAATGTCGGCCAGCCGCTGGTGCTCGGCTGATGGCCCGGCCGGCCGATCCGGCCCGCCGGGCGGCGTACGACGTGCTGAGCGCCGTGACCGACCGCGGCGCCTACGCCAACTTGCTGCTGGCCGCGACGCTGCGGGAGCGTGGCCTGCGCGGCCAGGATGCGGCGCTGACTACCGAGCTGGTGTACGGGACACTGCGCGGCCGCGGCGGCTATGACGCGATCATCGGCCTGTGTTCCGATCGTGACCTGGGCCGGATTGACCCACCGGTGCGCGAGGTGCTGCGGCTGGGCGCGCACCAGCTGCTCGGCATGCGGGTCAGGCCGCATGCGGCCGTGGCCACCTCGGTCGACCTGGCGGTCGACGTTGCCGGACGCAAGCCGTCGGCATTCGTCAACGCGGTATTGCGCCGGGTCGCGATGCGAGATCTGGACTCCTGGATCGAGATCGCGGCACCCGACCGGGCGGCCGACCCGGTCGGGCACCTGTCGGTCAAGTACAGCCATCCGCGCTGGATCGTGGCCGCGCTGGCCGACGCGCTTGGCGAGGAGCCAGCTGGCGGGCTGACCGAGACGGAGACTGCGCTCGCCGCCGATCTGGAGCGGCCCGCCGTGGTGCTCTGCGCCGTGCCAGGGCTGGCTAGCGCCGACGAGCTGATCGCAGCCGGAGCCGCAGCTGCCAGCTGGTCACCATTCGGGGCCTATCTGCCCGGTGGCGATCCCGGCAAGATAGCCGCGGTAGCGCAGGGCCGGGCCGGCGTGCAGGACGAGGCGAGCCAGCTCGCCGCCCTGGCCCTGAGCCGAGTCCCGGCCGAAGGCAGCGACCGCAGCTGGCTTGACATCTGCGCCGGTCCTGGCGGCAAGGCGCGGCTGCTGGCCGGGCTGGCGGCAACCAGGGATGCCGTGCTCGTGGCCGCCGACATCCACGAGCACCGCGCCAGGCTGGTCAGCGAGGCGGTCGGCCGGATCGGGTCAGCAGCCGCGGTGACCGCGGACGCGAGGACTCCGGCCTGGCGGCTGGCCGCGTTCGACCGGGTGCTTGCCGACGTCCCGTGCTCCGGGCTCGGCAGCCTGCGGCGGCGGCCTGAGATCCGGTGGCGGCGGACCGGCAGCGATGTCGCAGCCATGACCAGCCTGCAGGTGGCGCTGCTCGCCGCCGCGGCCGACTCCGCCAGACCGGGCGGGGTCGTGGCGTACGTGACCTGCTCGCCGCATCTGGCCGAGACCCGGTCGGTGGTCGGTCGGGTGCTTGAGCTCAGGGGAGACCTGGAGGTGCTTGACGCTCCGGCCGTGCTCGCCGAGGTACCTGACCTGCGCTGCCCGGAGCCGTACGGCAGGTACGCGCAGTTCTGGCCGCACCGGCACGGCACCGATGCGATCTTCCTGGCACTGCTTCGCCGGACCGGCTAACCCACTGCGCTGGGCAGCGATCTGCGCCTTTTCCGGTCTAGTCGGCCGGCCCCGATGTCGGCGCGCTGACCCTGAGAATAGCCGTCCCGGTAACCGCTGCCGCTATAGGTGACCCTGGCCTTGCGGGTGACTGGGTAGGCCTGCTCGACCTGCCTGCGGATGACCAGCGACCGGTCGGCGAGGACGAGCGCGGTCCGCTCGGCGGAATCGGCCCCTGGCTCGGTCGCCGCAGCGAACGCCCCGTGCTCAGCCGCGCGGACGCGGGCGATGACGGCGGTGGCGAAGCCGAGCAGCCAGCTGCGGCGCCAGGCGCGTGGGCTGCTGCTCCAGTCGGGGACCTGCGCGCCGACCAGGCCGTGCCACATCTGGATGAGCACCGACGTGTAGAGCACATCGGTGCGGTCAATATCTGAGGCGTACCCGAAAAGGTGCACCCGGCTGCCCGGGCGGCTGCCGCCGAGCAGGATGCACTGGCAGCGCAGGGCGGAGGCGAGGCCGCACAGCAGGTGTGCTTTTTCTCTGGCCCACGGATTGTCGAGATCCAGGATCCGGTTGGCCGGCCGATCGGTCTCCGGCCGGTCGGCAGCCAGCAGCGCCCGGTCAATGCCGTACTTTGCCATCAGCTGAGCCGCCTTGGCGGTCAGCGCCTGCGCTTCGGCTGGAGTGACGCCGTCATCCTCGGCTTTGGTCAGGAGCTTGCGGACGCGGTCAAGCAGCCGGTCTGGTGCCTCGGTGATCAGCAAGTGGCCTCCTTCTGTTGGTAGTCGAATACCTGAGCGAACGTAGCGGAGGGGTATGACAATGTGCCGTAACTGAAGGCTCTAGACTGCGCGTGTCATGACCGTGCAGATCTCGCCAAGCGTGCTGGCAGCCGATTACGCCAGGCTGGCCGAAGAGGCGGCAGTCGTCGCCGATGTCGCCGACTGGCTGCACGTCGATGTGATGGATGGCCATTTCGTACCGAATCTGACGATTGGCCTGCCGGTCGTCGCCGCTCTGCTGAAGCACGCCAGGCTGCCGCTTGACTGTCATCTGATGATTTCAGACCCGGATCGCTGGGCGCCGGAATACGCCGAGGCCGGGGCGCGCAACGTGACCATTCACGCCGAGGTGGCCGCGGCGCCGGTCCGCACCCTGCGGATGATCAGATCGGCTGGCTCGCGGGCCGGGCTCGCGCTCAATCCGGGCACCTCGGTCGAGCCGTATGCCGACCTGCTGCCCGAGGTCGACATGCTGCTTGTGATGACCGTCGAACCCGGCTTTGGCGGCCAGCACTTCCTCGATCTGGTGCTGCCCAAGATCCGCCGGGCACGACAGCTGATCGAACGACACGGTGGCGAGATCTGGCTGCAGGTCGACGGGGGAGTCAGCGAGCAGACCATCGGTCGCTGTGCCGAGGCCGGAGCGGATGTCTTCGTAGCCGGAACCGCGGTCTTCGGTGCGCAAGACCCGGCGGCAGCGGTGCGGTTCCTGCGGTCGGCTGCCGAAAATGCCGGTTAGCGGTTGTCGAACCGCGGCAGGTCCGACCGTCGTAAGTATGCGGCTCCGGTGACAAGGCACCGGGGATCCGACCAGAGCAGGTCCGACGACAGAACCCAAGGAGACGATCATGGCTAAGTACGCGATCCTTATCTACGAGGCCGAGAAGGGCTACGCGGATGGCGGACCCGAGGTGTGGCAGCAGGTGGGCGAGGCACACGGCCGGTTCGCCGCGCAGGTCGGCGAGAAGGGCGGCACCATTCTGGGCGGCGACGCGCTCGAGCCGACCAGCACGGCTACCTCGATCCGCAGCGACGTGGTCACCGACGGGCCGTTCGCCGAGACGAAGGAAGCGCTCGGCGGCTTCTACCTGATCGAGGCGCGGGACCTTGACCATGCGATTGAGATCGCCAAGGGCTGCCCGGCGTCATTCGGCGGGGTCGAGGTCCGTCCGGTGATGGACACGTCGAATATGTGACTGGTGCCGCAGTGACCACACCAGCCGCCTCTGGCCCCGATCCAGCGCAGGATCGCAGGCCCGACCCGCCAGCGACTGGGCAGGGCCGGCCTGGGCCGGAGGCGGCGGGTGGTCACCTGGCCGTTGGGCCGGGCAGCGGGAACGCCGACCCGGAGATCGCCGGTGCGGTCGCCGAGGCGCACCGGCGGGAGTGGGCATTCGTGCTTGCGGCTACCGCCCGGGTCACCAGGGACCTCGACGCGGCCGAAGAATGCGTCCAGGACGCGTACGTCGCCGCGCTCGATGCCTGGGCCCGGCAGGGCGTGCCGCGCAATCCCGGTGCCTGGCTGACCACCGCGGCCCGGCGCCGGGCACTTGACCTGCTCCGCCGGGACCGGACCCTGCGCTCCAAGCTCCCGCTGCTGATCGAGCCTGAACCGGCGCATGACGTCACCGCGCAGGTCGGTGACGGTCCCGACGGGATCGGTGACGACCGGCTCCGGCTCATCTTCACCTGCTGTCATCCGGCGCTGGCCAGGGAGGCGCAGGTGGCGCTGACCTTGCGGCTGGTCTGCGGGCTCAGCACCGCGGAGATCGCGCAGGCGTTTGTGGTCTCGGAGACGACCATGGCGGCTCGGGTCACCAGGGCGAAGAAGAAGATCTCCGCGGCCAGGATCGCATACCGAGTGCCCGGCCCAGCCGAGCTGCCTGACCGGCTCGATGCGGTGCTGACCGTCTTGCATCTGCTCTACACCACCGGCCATACCGCCCCCGATGGGCCTGACCTGGTACGGGCCGACCTCACCGAGCGCGCCATCGGGCTGGCTCGGATGCTGCGCGAGCTGATGCCCGACGAGCCAGAGGTGCGCGGGCTGCTCGGATTGCTGCTGATCACGAACGCGCGGCAGTCCACCAGAACCGACGGTCAGGGCAGTGTGCTGCTGCTCGCTGACCAGGACAGGTCGCGCTGGGACCGGACCGCGATCGCCGAAGGCTCAGCGCTTGTGCTCGACGCCCTGCACGGCGGACGGCCAGGCCGGTTCGCGCTGCAGGCGGCGATCGCCGCGGTGCATGCCGAGGCACCCAGCTACGACGAGACCGACTGGCCGCAACTGCTGCTGCTCTACGACGCGCTGCTCCGAGCCTGGCCGTCACCGGTGGTGGCGCTGAACCGCGCCGTGGTGATCGCGATGATCAGCGGGCCTGGCGCGGCGCTCGGCGAGATCGCCAGGCTGGAGCAGGATGGACGGCTTGCCGGGTACCGCTACCTGCCATCCACCAAGGCGGATCTACTGCGCCGGCTTGGCCGCAACGACGACGCGAGGCGCGCCTACCAGGCCGCGCTCAAGCTGTCCGAGAATGCTCAGGAACGGGCTTTCATCGCCGGCCGGATCACCGAGATGTCGGGCTAGATCACCGGAATGTCAGGCTAGATATCCCGGGAGCCGCCAGCGCACTGGGCACGGCACTACAGTGATGTGCCGTGACGCGACGACCACTTGAGCAGATCGTCGAACCCGGCTGGGCCGCCGTGCTGCAGCCGGTCGCCGAGCAGATCAGCGCGGCCGGCGACTTCCTGCGCGCCGAGGTCGCGGCCGGCCGGTCCTACCTGCCAGCGGGCGATCAGGTGCTGCGCGCCTTCCAGCAGCCGTTCGACGAGGTCCGAGTGCTGATCGTGGGCCAGGACCCGTACCCCACGCCAGGCCATCCGGTCGGACTCAGCTTCTCGGTGGCGCCTTCGGTCCGGCCGCTCCCGCGCAGCCTGGTCAACATCTTCCGTGAGTACGGCGCCGATCTCGGCTATCCCACCCCGTCCAACGGGGACCTGACGCCGTGGACCGAACGTGGCGTGCTGCTGCTCAACCGGGTGCTTACGGTTCAGCCAGGCAAACCTGGCTCGCACCGGGGCAAGGGCTGGGAAGCGGTCACCGAGCAGGCGATCAGGGCGCTCACCGCCCGGCAGGCGCCGCTGGTGGCGATCTTGTGGGGCCGGGACGCGCGGAACCTGGCGCCGCTGCTTGGCGGAGTACCGCTGATCGAGTCCGCTCATCCCAGCCCGATGTCCGCCGACCACGGGTTCTTCGGCTCACGTCCGTTCAGCCGGGCCAGTGCGCTGCTGGTGCGCGGTGGCAGCCAGGAGATCGACTGGAAGCTCCCGTAGCCGGTCAGACCGGATCGGCAGCTGGCTCATGCAGTATTCCGCCGGCCAAGTGCAGTATTCCGCCGGCTGCGGGTGCTCTTATGTGATGTGGAGGCAGAGTCGGCGCCATCGACGCGTTCCGAGGATCCGGACGTGACCTCGATGGGCCGTAAGACAGCGTGAATGCCCAGGACCGCGAGCAGTTCCGCGAGTTCATGGTCAGTCGCTGGCCTGACCTGGTCCGGCTAGCCTACGGCCTGACCGGGGACCGGTGGCTGGCCGAGGACCTAGCGCAGACCGCGCTGGCCGGTGCGTGCGCAGCGTGGTGGCGGGTGAGCCGGGCCGAGGATCCGGACGCCTACGTGCGCAGGATCCTGATCAATGCCAGCCACCGCCGGTTCCGTCGGCGACGGCCGGCCGAGCAGACCGGAACACTGCCGCAGGCCCGCAGCACCGATCCTGCCGCCGATCACGGGGCCGATCCCGCGGCGCTGGCCGACCAGCGCTCGGACCTGATCACCGCGCTGCGCGGGCTGCCGCCACGGCAGCGCGCCGTCATCGTGCTCCGCTACTGGGGGGACCTGAGCGATGCCCAGGTGTCCGCGCTGCTCGGCTGCTCGGAGGGAACGGTGCGCAGCCAGACCTGGCGGGCACTGGCCAAGCTCCGGGTGAGCCCGGCATTGGTGGACGAGGACTCGCAGTGACCATGCGTGGAGGTGCGCAGTGAAGCTAACCGACGAGGCCGAACTTCGTCGTCGGCTGCACCAGGAGCTCGATCTAGCCGAGCTGCCGCCAGCTCCGGTGGACGCGGTGTTCCGGCGCTACCGGGTCGCCAGGGCCAGGCGGCTGGCGGCCATCACGTCCGGCGTGGCCGTGGTTGCCGCCGCGCTTGGTGTGCTGGCGGTTCACGGTCCCGGGCCAGCCAAGGTGCCTGCTGGCCTGCCCCAGCCGAGTACGACGCTCAACCAGCCGAACCGAGCGGACAGCGGCGGTGTCTTCGCCTCCGGCACTATCAATGGCGCAAAGTGGTGGCTAGCTGCGGTGAATCTGGCTGACCCAGGCTACCGGTGCCTGCCAGCCGTGGTCCTCGATGGGCACAGTGGTGATCTGCTGCAGCCAGGCTTCCTGCCCGGACTGGCGCTGGGGAACATCGCTTTCCTGGCGGTCAACCCGGGCAGACCGGGAATCGGATTCGCCTTCCTCCAGCTACGGCCAGGGGTGACCGGGCTGATCGCCGACCTGGGTGACGGGACCCGCCTTGGGCTGCGGCCCATCGCGGTCACTGTCTGCGGTCAGCGATTCCGGCTGGCCGGGTTCGGCTATCCGCGCCAGGGAGTGACCGAGATCACGGCCCGCTCCGCGCAGGGCCGCCAGATCGGGTACGCGCCACTGGCGGGCATCTTCAACCCAGACAGCCCATTCCAGTACGGCAGCTGGATCAACGTGCCAGGCGGCGTGGCCGGCCCCATCGCGTCCGGATACATCGGCTCTGGCCGCATCGGCGGCACGTCCTGGCGGATGCTGGTGACGCTCGGGCCGGACGGCGAGTGTTTCAGCGCGCAGGTCGGTCCGACGGGCGGGCTGGGCGCCGCGAGCGTCTGCGTGCCGGTCGATGTCCCGCCGCTAGGCGTTTCGCTCGTCCCGCTGCCGTTTGCCTCGCCGACCGGCGTCCTGATCTGGTACCCCGGAGCGGTCAACGCCAGAACCGCCTACCTGCTCGCTCGGCTCTCCAACGGCACGGCCACGCGGTTGGCGCCGGCGGTCGTCGGCGGGCGCAAGTACGCCGTCGTCGGCGTCGGCGCCGGGGTCAAGCTGACCAGGCTGACCCTGTACGACGCCAGCGGTCGGGTGCTGGCCGAGGTCACATCCATCCCGCAGGCTCAGTGATTCCAGCTTTCCGGCGGAATACCGGGCATGGCACACTGGTTGGCGAAGTCAACGCGTGCTCCGGGGTCGGTGTAACTCCGAACCGGCGGTGACAGTCCGCGACCCGGCCGATGCCATCGGCCGGCTGATCCGGTGGAATTCCGGGACCGACGGTGAAAGTCCGGATGGGAGGCAGCACGCGCACGGCCGGGCCCTTCAGGGCTGCACTGCCAGGGCTGCACCGGCCGCGCGGGCGCGTCTTAGCGTCCCCCGGAGCCAGAACCAGGGCTGGCGGGTCCGGAGGAGGACGCAGGTGTTCACTGGAATCGTCGAAGAACGCGGTGAAGTCATCGCGCTTGACCGGCAATCAGACTCGGCCAGACTGACCGTCCGCGGCCCGCAGGTGGTTGCTACGGCCTGCCGTGGCGACTCGATCGCGGTCAATGGCGTCTGCCTGACCGTGACCGATGTCCGCGCCGGGGAATTCAGCGCCGACGTGATGGGCGAAACCCTGGCCAGGTCCAGTCTGGGCGCCCTGGTGCCGGGGTCGCCGGTCAACCTGGAGCGGCCGGTTCCGGCGGCCGGCCGACTCGACGGACACATCGTGCAAGGTCACGTGGACGGCACCGGCGTGCTGACCGATCGCAGACCGGCGGAGCACTGGCAGCTGGTGCGGATCTCGATTCCGGACGAGCTGTTTCGTTATGTAGCGAAAAAGGGTTCGGTGGCGGTCGACGGGGTCAGCCTGACGATCTCCGGCCTGAGCGAGGAGCCATCCGGCGGCGCCGGTGACTCAGGCTGCTGGATCGAGGTGAGCCTGATCCCGGAGACTCTGGCCCGCACCACGCTGGGCAGCAGCGAGGTCGGTGACATCGTCAACCTGGAAGTCGACGTGATTGCCAAGTACGTGGAGCGGCTGCTGGCGAGCAAGGAGCGGGCATGACCGCGGCGACAGCTGATCAGCCGCCGCGGGTCACCGGCGGGATCGTCCTTGATGGCGTGCGGCGGGCGATCGCTGACATGGCTGCTGGCCGGGCCGTGGTGGTGGTCGACGACGCGGACCGGGAGAACGAGGGCGACATCATCTTCGCCGCGAGCAAGGCCACTCCAGCCCTGCTCGCCTTCACCATCAGGCACACCAGCGGCGTGATCTGCGTGCCGATGCTCGGCGCCGAGCTTGACCGGCTGCAGCTGCCGATGATGACCGTGCACAACAACGAGCGGATGCGGACCGCGTTCACGGTCAGCGTGGACGCCCGCGACGGGGTCACCACCGGAATCTCCGCCGCCGATCGGGCCAGGACCGTCCGGGCCCTGGTGGACTCGGCGACCGAGCCATACGAGCTGGTCAGGCCCGGACACGTGTTCCCGCTCCGGTACTCCGATGGCGGCGTGCTGCGCAGGCCCGGGCATACCGAGGCGGCTGTCGACCTGGCCAGGCTGGCCGGTCTGGCGCCGGCCGGGGTGCTGGCCGAGGTGGTCAACGATGACGGCACGATGGCCAGGCTGCCCGCGCTTCGCGCCTTCGCCGACACCCACGGGCTCGCGCTGATCTCGATCGCTCAGCTGATCGAGTACCGGCGGCACTCCGAGCGGATGGTCTGCCGGGTGGTTCAGACCCGGGTGCCGAACTCCTACGGTGAGTGGCAGGCGATCGGTTACCTGAACTCGATGGACGGCACCGAGCACGTGGCGCTGGTGCTCGGGGATCTTGACCGGTCGGCCGAGGGTGCCGAGCCGACCAAGGACGTGCTGGTCCGGATGCACTCGGAGTGCCTGACCGGCGACGTGTTCGGCTCGCGCCGGTGTGACTGCGGCGCTCAGCTGAACGCGGCGATGGCCGCGATCGCGGCCGAGGGCCGGGGGATCGTGCTCTACCTGCGCGGGCACGAGGGGCGCGGCATCGGATTGCTCAGCAAGCTGCGTGCCTACCAGCTGCAGGACGCTGGCGCCGACACGGTGGACGCGAACACCGAACTCGGCCTGCCGGTCGACGCCCGCGAGTACTCCACCGGCGCGCAGATGCTGGCCGACCTGGGGGTCGGCTCGCTGCGGCTGCTGACCAACAACCCGGCGAAGGTCAAGGGCCTGGCCGACTTCGGGCTCACGGTGACCGGCACGGTGTCGCTCCCGGTCACCCCGACCCCGGAGAACCTGCGGTACCTGGTCGCCAAGCGGGACCGGCTTGGCCACCTGATCGAGCTGTCCGCACCGCCGACCGGGACGGACAGCCGGTGAGCGGCGAGGGGCGGCCGGCCGTGCCGATCGTGCAGGCGCGCGGGCTGCGGCTGGCGATCGCCGCTGCCCGGTGGCACCCGGAGATCACCGACGCGCTGGTGGACCGGGCGACGGCCGCGGCGCAAGCCTGCGGTATCGAGGCGCCCCTGGTAGTGCGGGTAGCCGGCGCAGTGGAGCTGCCGGTGGTGGCCGCCGAGCTGGCCAGGCAGCACGATGCGGTCGCCTGCCTGGGCGCGGTGATCCGCGGCGGTACTCCGCATTTCGACTACGTCTGCGAGGCGGTCACCTACGGGCTGGCCCGAGTGGCGCTCGACACCGGCACGCCGGTTGGTAACGGGGTTCTGACCTGCGACGATGTCAAGCAGGCCCGGGCCAGGTGCGGAGCGAAGGACAGCAGCGAGGACAAGGGCTGGGAAACCGTGGTGGCGGCCCTGGATACCGCCCTGGTGCTGCGCGGCCTCCGGGTCCGGCCGGGCGCTGTCGGCTAGCCAGGACCCGGGTTCCCAGATGCGGACGCAACTGGTCAGCAAGAGCACCGGTGTGCTGGCCGACGGGCGCGAGATCATTTATTTCGACGAATCGCCAGGCCTGCGCCGCGCCGAGGTCCAAGACACCAGGGACCTGCCTGCCAGCGCGCAGGGCGGCCCGGTGGTGGTCACCGCGGAGGCCGGCCTGCGCTGGGACCCGCTGCTCGGGGAATGGGTGGTGCTGGCCGCGCAGCGCCAGAATCGCACCTTCCTGCCGCCGACCGACCTGTGCCCGCTGTGTCCATCGCGGCCGGGGCGGCCGACCGAGATACCCGCGGCGGACTACGACGTCGTGGTGTTCGAGAACCGGTTTCCTTCGCTGCGCGGCGCGGGAGTCGCCGGAGCCGAGCCAGCCGGTGCCGCAGCAGCAGACGTCACGGCCGGCTGGCAGCTCGGCGCACAGCGTCCAGCCTTCGGCCGCTGCGAGGTGGTCTGCTTCACCTCCGATCACGATGCCTCGTTCGCCAGCCTGACACCGCGCCGGGCGCGCACGGTGGTGCAGGCGTGGGCGGACCGGTCAGCCACCCTGGGGGCGATGCCCGGTATCGCGCAGGTGTACTGCTTCGAGAACCGCGGCGAGGAGATCGGCGTGACGCTGCACCACCCGCACGGGCAGGTGTACGCGTTCCCGTTCGTCACCCCGCGCACGGCGCGGATGCTGGCCCAGGCGCGTGCCTACCAGCTCGGCGGCCGGCGCAACCTGTTCGATGACCTGGTCGCCAGTGAGCTGGCCGCGGGAACCAGGGTGGTGGCCCGCAACGAGCACTGGACGGCGTTCGTGCCAGCCGCGGCACGCTGGCCATTCGAGGTGATGATCTTCCCCGCCGTTCGGGTGGCCAGCATTCCCGCCCTTGGCGATCCGGCCAGGACCGCCTTCTGCGATCTCTACCTGGACGTGCTGCGCCGTCTCGACGGGATGTTCGGGATCAGGATGCCCTATATCGCCGCCTGGCATCAGGCTCCGGTCGGCGACGCCTTTGCCCAGGCGGAGTTCGGGCTGCACCTGCAGGTGATGGCCGTCCGGAGGGCGCCTGGCAAGCTGAAATACCAGGCGGGCACGGAATCGGGAATGGGAGTCTGGATCGGCGACGTGACGCCCGAGGACGCGGCGCTCCGGCTGCGGGAGGCCGGGTGAAGGTCAGCCGGGCCCGGATCAGCGGCTGGTTCGCTGACTGCTACGGCAGCGAGCCTGAGTGTGCCTGGCGGGCTCCTGGCCGGGCCAACCTGATCGGCGAGCACACCGACTACAACGACGGCCTGGTGCTGCCGTTCGCGCTTGCGCAGGGCACGGTGGCCGCCGCGGCCAGACGTGAGGACGGCCTGCTGGTGCTGCGCTCGCGTCAGATCCCCGGGCCCGGCGCCAGCGTGCGGCTTGCCGAACTCGAGCCAGGCGCAGTCACCGGCTGGGCGGCTTATCCGGCCGGAGTCGCCTGGGCGCTGCGCGAGGCCGGGCATCGGCTGACCGGGGCCAGCCTGGCCATCGACTCCGACCTGCCGCGAGGGGCCGGCCTGGCGTCCTCCGCCGCACTGGAGTGCGCGGTAGCGATGGCCATCACCGCCGTGCATGGCCTCGCCGTTCCCAGGCAGGAGCTGGTCGCGCTGACCCGTCGGGCGGAGAACGACTTCGTCGGCATGCCCTGCGGGATCATGGATCAGTCCGCCTCGCTGCTGTGCGAGGCCGGGTGCGCGCTGCTGCTCGACTGCCTGACCGGGGTCGGCACCCAGGTACCGCTCGGCCTGGCCTACGCCGGCGCCGCCAGCATGATGATCATCGATACCCGGGTCAGGCACGCGCTGGCCGACGGGGAGTATGCGGCCAGGCGCCGTGAGTGCCAGGCCGCGGCCCGGTCCCTCGGCGTTGCCTCGCTCCGGGAGGTAACGGATCCGACCCGGCTGACCGGTCAGCTAGCCGACCCGCTGCTGCGGCGCCGGGCCAGGCACGTGATCACCGATAATCTCCGGGTGGAGCAGGCTGTCTCGCTGCTGCGGGTCGGCGATCTCGCCGGGGTCGGCGCGCTGCTCAGCTCATCGCACCGGTCACTGCGTGATGATTTCGAGGTCTCCTGGCCGCAGGCCGACGCGGCGGTGGACGCGGCGGTCGCGGCTGGCGCGCTCGGGGCCAGGATGATGGGCGGCGGATTCGGCGGGTCGGTGATCGCGCTGGTACCGCGGCAGCGCGCCGCGCCGATCCGGGCAGCCGTGGATGAGACGTTCCGCGAGCACGGCTGGCGGCCACCTGAGTTCCTTGCTGCTGCGCCATCCGATGGCGCCAGGCGGATTGACTGACGCCCAATGCTCAGGTCGGCGGCTGAGTGCGGAATGTTCATTGACGCGGATGTCGCCTTGATCTAGCTTGTAACCTCATAGAGGTCTTTTCGTACCACGATTGTGAGCGCTCACACTCACAGCGCGTCCTGCGAGGGCGGGCTCGCTGCCCAGTTCCGGCAGCATTCGCCTGCTGCGGACTCGCGCGCTGCCGCAACGGTGCGGCAACTGTGTACCTGCGTTCGCGTACCTGCGTTTGGCCTGGCACATGGAAGCCCTATCGACAAGCAGCGCCAGCGGACCCAAGGACTGCTGCATGAGTCAGGAAGTCAGTCGGCCACGAGTAATCCGGCCCGACCCCAGCGAAATGGAGACCCGGAATGGAAGCAGTCCACCCCAAGGTTGACGAGGCGATCGAAACACTCAACATGAAGGACGGGCCGACGCGTCGGCGGCTGCTGAAAGGCACCGGGCTGGTGAGTGCGACCGCCGCGGCCTCGGCGCTGCTCGCGGCGTGCAGTTCTTCGTCCTCGGCAGGCACCACGCCGGCGAAGAGTGCGATTGGTAACTTCCCGAGCACCCCGCCTTGGCAGTTCTGGTTCGTCAACCACGTCACCACCAACCTGTTCTTCGTGCCCACCCAGTTCGGGATGGCCGACGCGGCCGCGCTGCTCGGCCTGCCCAAGCCCAAGTGGACCGGGTCGCAGACGTCAAACGCCGCCCAAATGGCGGTCGCGATTACCACAGCGACCGCCGCGAAGGCCGCGGGCATCGCGACCACGGTGATCAACGCCAGCACCTTCACCTCCCCGGTGATGAACGCGATGAACGCCGGCATTCCGGTGGTGAGCTACAACGCGGACGGCGTCGTGCTGCCCGGCGGCAAGGCGTCCATCGGCACCAACCGGCTCTGCTACGTGGGCCAGGCGCTCTACCTGTCTGGCCAGCAGATGGGCCAGCGGATCAAGTCGCTCGTTCCCACTCCTGGGGATATCGCCATCTTCATCGCCACCCCGGGCACCGGGAACATCCAGCCGCGCTACGACGGGGCCGCATCGATCCTGTCCCCGGCTGGCTATACCGTGCACGAGATCGCGACCGGGGTGCTCACGTCCGCTGAGTCGGCGGCGGAGAAGGCCTACCTGATCGGCGCCAAGTCCAAGCTCAAGGGCGCGTTCGCGGTGGACGCTGGCTCGACCGAGCTGCTCGGCCCGGCGCTGGCCACGGTGGGCCTGGCTGGCAAGATCCCGGCTGGCGGGTTCGACCTCACCAGCGGCACGCTGACCGCGATCCAGGCGGGTCAGATCGACTTCACCATCGACCAGGAGCCCTACCTGCAGGGCTTCCTGCCGGTGCTCTACATGTACCTGTTCAACCTGACCGGCGGGCTGTCCCTGCCGCCGGACACCGATACCGGCCTGACCTTCGTGACCAAGTCCAACGTCGGGCCGTACCTGCAGTCCAAGACCACCTACGAAGGAACGCCTGGGGCCACCAAGCCGTCCCTGGTCACCCGGAGCGGGCCGATCCAGAACCCGATCGCGACGACCAGCACGTGACCGAACGCCGGGTCGGTCCCAGGGGCCTGGGCTAGTCGCGCCGACGTCGGACGCCGAGCCGGTTACCGCGGCAGGCATCCGGCGTCGGCGCGCGCAGCGAGCGCACGGAAGGAGACGCAGAGGTGAGCGAGATCGTCCAGCGCACCCCCGCCGCCGCCGGAGGGTCACCTGGCGGACTGGCCGGCGGGAGCGCGGTGTGGGGACGTCTGCGGACGGCCGGCGCGGTCCTGGTCCGGCAGCGCGAGGCGACCGTGTTCGTCGTCGTCGTGCTGATGATCGTCTACTTCGGGTTCATCTCCACGGCCGGCCGGTCCACCTTCTTCACCAGGGTGGACCTGGTCAACCTGTCTCAGATCGCGGCGCAGATCATCATCATCGCGATCGGCGAGGTGCTGGTGCTGATCTGCGGTGAGATCGACCTGTCGCCTGGCTTCGTCTACATGTTCGCGCCCTTCCTGATGCACTACCTGATCGACTTCTACGGGGTGCCCGCCATCCCGGCGATCCTGCTCTCGCTGCTCTTCGGGGCGGTTGTCGGCTGGGTCAACGCTTTCCTCACCGTCAACGTGGGGCTGCCCTCGTTCATCTCCACGCTGGGCACCGGCTTCATCTTGTGGGGTCTGACGCTCACCACCTGCCATGCCGAGCAGGCGAACATCCCGGCCTCGGCGGCGGGGATCGGCCGTTATCTCGGCAGCGACGCGTGGTCCGAGATCATCTGGGCGGTCCTGCTGGTGGCCATCTTCCACGTGGTGCTGACCAGGACCAGGTGGGGGCTGCACACCATCGCGGTCGGTGGCAACCAGTTGGGGGCCAGGGAGGCTGGCGTCAACGTCGCCAGGATCAAGTACGGGAATTTCATGATCACTGGTGTGCTCGGCGCACTCGTCGGTATCCAGGTCGCGTTCCAGACCTCCATCATCGACCCGTCCTCAGGCCAGTACCTGCCGATGTTCTACTCGGTGGCCGCCGCGGTCATCGGCGGCACCGCGATGCTCGGCGGGTCAGGCACCATGATCGGCGCCTTCCTAGGCGCTACGATGCTCGCCGTGCTGCAAGACGGCTTCTTCGTGCTCGGGATCAGCGCGAACCCGCTGAACATGATCTTCGGCGGCGCGATCGTGGTCGCGATGATCGCCAACGTCCAGCTGGCCAGGCTACGCGGAAGGGGTAGGGCGATATGACCGCCCAGGTATCCGACGCGCCGGTCACTCCTGGTGCGGCCAGCGGCGATGTGCTGCGGGTCGAGCATGTCGCGAAGCGGTTCGGCGCGGTGACGGCGCTGATTGACGTGAATCTGCGGCTGGCGCGCGGCGAGGTCCTCGGCCTGATCGGCGACAACGGAGCGGGCAAGTCCACCCTGCTGAAGATCCTCTGCGGCTTCCAGCAGCCCGACTCGGGCCGGATCGTGCTCAACGGCGAGGCGGTCACGCTCAAGTCGGTGGACCACGCTCGCTCACTCGGCATCGACGCCGTCTACCAGGACCTCGCGCTGATCGATCAGCTCAGCGTCTACCACAACATCTTCCTGAACCGGGAGCGGGTGCGCTGGCCGCTGCTGAGCAACCGCGCGATGCGCAAGCTGGCCAGGGAACGCCTGGACGACATGGGCATCGGCCTGCAGTCGGTGGACCTTCCGGTCGCCATGCTGTCGGGCGGCCAGCGGCAGGCCATCGCGGTGGCGCGCGCGGTGTACTCCGAGGCGAAGATCCTGCTGCTTGACGAGCCGCTGGCGGCCATGGGCGCCAAGGAGGCGGCGCTGATCCTGGACCTGGTGCGGGACCTCAAGCGCCGGGGTGACGTGTCGGTGATCATCATCGCGCACAACTACGGGCAGGTGCTGGAGATCTGCGATCGGGTGAACCTGCTCCAGCACGGCGGGATCACCCTGGACAAGCCGAGCAAGGACACCTCTGTTCAGGAACTGAACGACATCGTGATCGCCGAATACCGCAAGGCGCTTGAGGAGCGCCACCGCGCCGGGTAAGCCAGAGTCGTCAGATCCGCACGTATTCGATCCCGGCAAGCTGGCAGAAGACCTGCCAGTCGGCCGCGTGGCTGCCCAGGTTCATTACCTCGTGGTGCGGGCCGCCGTTGGCTAGCCACCCGTCGAGGCAGGCGCGCAGCCCGGTGGCCGGGCGGAACTGGCCGTACGGCATCTCCAGGGCGGGCAGTTCCTGGCTGTCCAGGTTCTCGCCTTCGGCGACGACGAGCCGGAACCGCTCGCCCTCCAGGGAGACCAGGGTGGCCAGGGTGGCTGGCCCTGGCTGGTACTGGAACAGGAAGGTCGGCGGGTCGTCTAGCTTGCCGATGCCGAGCGGTCGCTTGATCAGCTTCACCGGCCGGTCGGTGCGAGCGATCTTCCAGTTGCCCTCGCCCATGTGGCTCATCAGCACCGAGTCGGTCGGGAAGTCCATCGCGTACATCTCGGTGAAATGTGCGTCACCGATCAGGGTGTGCCCGGCGTAGACGAGGCAGGCGCTCAGCACGTCGCCCTCGGCGGCATAGCCGTAGCCCTTGGCCATCAGGCTGGACGCGGCCGCGAGCGGCAGCCGGCTGAACCTGCCGTCCTCGCCGATCGCGTCGAAGTGCGCGGTGTAGGCGCCGAAGCCGCGGCTGACCAGGATGTGCTCGATCGCCGCCTGCATGCGCGCGTGGTCCTCGCGCTCTGGCGGGCTCAGCCGGGGGTCGATCTCGAACCTCGCGTCCTCGACGGCGAGCACCTCGCTGATCTGCGCGCCGGTGACCGCGAGCATGCCCCGGTACAGGTCGCCGGGCGCCACCGCCACGATCTGCGGGCCGAGGCTTCTGATCAGCGCGCTCTCGTCCACCCGGATATCGCCCATGTCGTTCATGGCGTAGCCGAACAGCGCCACCTTGAGCGACTTCCACGCGGTGACCGTGGCGGCGGCCCGGGCCCAGCGGCCGACATTCGCCACGAAGGACTCGCTCTTCCAGTCGTCGGTGAGCACGCAGAACCGCCGGCCGGCCCGGACCATCGCGTTGGCGGTGTCCTGCGCGCCGTGGACACCCTGGTTGTAGGTCATGTCGGCCATGTCCCACGCGGGGGTGACGCTGGGCTCTGGCTGGATGTTGGCCAGCAAGATGGGCAGCCTGGACTCGGCGAGCAGCCTGGCGACCCGCATGGCCGGCCCGTAGGTGAGCATCACCACCATGACGCCGTCCAGGTCGGCGTTCTCGAACGCGCGCAGCTCACGTTCGGCGTCCTCGCGATACTTGATCGGCTTGCTCGGGATGAACTCGCCCACGTCGGCGAGGTGCGCGGCAACCTCGGCGGCGTAGCCCTCCTGCCGATGAGCGATCCCGGGGATCATGTCGTCGTACAGGTCCTGCATGATGCCCAGGATCCCGATCCGCGGCTTGCGAGCAGCCATGATTCCTCCTGTAGTCCCGCGCCTCAGCGCTGGCCGTACTGCTCCTGGTAGCGCCGGTGCAAGGCGTCCACCTGCTCTTGCGGCAGCGCTGGCAGGTCGCCTCGTACGCTGGCGTGATGGACGGTCTTCGCCACGTCCTCGCACATCACGGCGGCCTTGACGGCGTCACGGGCGGTGCGTCCGATGGTGAACACCCCGTGGCTGCGCAGCAACACCGCGGGGGAGCGGTGGCCGGTCAGCACCGACACGATGGCGCGGCCAATCTCGTCGCCGCCGATCAGCGCGAACGGCCCGACCGGGATCTCGCCGCCGAACTCGTCGGCCATGGCGGTGAGCACACACGGAATCGCCTCGCCCCGGGCCGCCCACGCGGTGGCGTACGTGGAGTGGGTGTGCACGACGCCGCCCACCTCGGGCATCTGCCGGTACACGTAGGCGTGCGTCGCCGTGTCGCTGGACGGGCTGAGTCCGCCATCGACCACGGTGCCAGCAAGGTCACAGACCACCATGGCCGCCGGGGTGAGCTCGGAGTAGGCGATCCCGCTTGGTTTGATCACCATCAGGTCGGCACCGGGGACGCGGGCAGAGACGTTGCCTGAAGTCCAGGCCACCAGATTGTTCTGCAGCAGAGCCGCGTTCAGCTCGCAGACCTCGTCCCTGGTCCTGGTGACGGCGGCGCGGATCGCCGGGTCGGGCAGCGGGTCGGCCGTCATCGGCCGCTCCCATCCCGGTCGGCGGGTTCCTGACCAGCGAGAACCCGATCCCTGATGCCGCGGAGCCGGTGCATGACCTGATTTGGCCCGCGCCCGAAGTAGTCGTGCAGCCGCAGGTACTGCGCATACAGCTGGTCGTAGACATCCGCGCTGGCCGGGTCGGGGACGAAGACCGCCGGACGGTTGCTGCCCATGGCCGCGGCGGCGGCCGGGACATCGGGGTAGGCGCCTGCGGCCACCGCGGCGTGAATGGCTGAACCGAGCGCCGGGCCCTGATCGGAACCGATCAGGCTGAGCGGACGGCGGGTGACGTCCGCGTACACCTGCATGACGAAATCGTTCTTCATTAGCCCGCCAGCGATCACCAGTTCGGAAACCGGCACGCTGGCCGCCTCGAAGGCGTCGATGATGACCCGGGTCCCGAACGCGGTCGACTCCACCAGCGCCCGGTAGATGTCCGGGGCCCTGGTGGCTAGCGTGAGGCCGACAAGGGCGCCGGAGAGGTGATGATCGACAAGCACCGAGCGGTTGCCGTTGAGCCAGTCCAAGGCGATCAGGCCGTGCTCGCCGGCCCGCTGTGCCGCGGCCTGTGCCGACAGCAGATCGTGCACGGAGATGGCCCGACGCTCCGCCTCAGCCAGATAGGCCGGGGGGACGGCGTGGTCAGCGAACCAGGCGAAGATGTCCCCGACGCCGCTCTGCCCGGCCTCATAGCCCCACAGCCCGGCGGTGATGCCGCCGTCGACGACGCCGCACATGCCAGGCACCTGCGCCAGCGTGGTCCCGTTCATCACATGGCAGGTCGACGTGCCCATGATGGCGACCAGCTGTCCAGGTGCGATCGCGGCGGCGGCGGGCGGGGTGACGTGCGCGTCGACGTTGCCGGCCGCGACAGCTATCCCTTCAGGCAGGCCGGTCCAGCCGGCCGCCTGACGGGTCAGCGATCCGGCCCGCGCGCCAAGCGGCAGGATCGGATGCTCCAGCTTGCCCGTGGCGAAGTCGGCGAACCGCGGATCGAGCGCGGCCAGGAACTCACGGGACGGGTACCGGCCATCCTGCCTGATCCCTTTGTAGCCCGCGGTGCAGGCGTTCCTGGTCTCCACCCCGGTCAGCTGCCAGATGATCCAGTCGGCCGCTTCGATCCACCGCTGGGTCCGCTGATAGATGTCGGGGTCCTCATCGAGCAACTGCAGCGCCTTGGCGAATTGCCACTCGGCGGAGATCTTCCCGCCATAACGGGCCAGCCACGGCTCGCCGCGCTGCTGCGCCAGCGCGTTGATCCGGTCGGCCTGCGGCTGCGCGGCATGATGCTTCCACAGCTTGGGATACGCGTGCGGGCGGCCGTGCAGTCCTGGCAGCTGGCACAGCGGGGTCCCGTCGGCGAGCACCGGCAGGACCGTGCACGCGGTGAAATCGGTGCCGACGCCGATCACCGTGGCCGGGTCGATTCCCGCGCTGGCGACTGCCGCGGGCACCGCGAGCCGCAGCACGTCGCGGTAGTCCTGCGGATCCTGCAGTGCCCAGTCCGGCGGCAGCGCCTCGCCGGTGGCCGCCAGTACGCGGTCCATCACGCCATGGCGATACTCGTGGACGGCGGCACCGAGCTCGGCTCCATCTCGCACCCGCACCACCAGCGCACGCCCGGACAGCGTGCCGAAGTCCACTCCGACGACGCAGGCAGGCAGGTTGTTAGCGCTAACAGCCATCGCCCTGCTCACGTTACCCTCCTGAACTGCGTCCCGACTAGCGTCCGCGCCTGGTCGCGCTGGCCCGGACGATGAGTTCCGCCGCCACCGGCAGGCCGGGATCGGGCACCCGGTCGCTGTCGATCCGGTCGACCAGCAGGCGGAGCGCCCGCCTGCCGAGTTCACCGAAGTCCTGCCGCACCGTGGTAAGCGGCGGCAGGAAGAACGCGGATTCAGGGATGTCGTCGAATCCGACCACGCTGACGTCCTGCGGCACCCTGATGGCCCGTTCGGAAAGCGCGCGCAGCAGACCAAGCGCCATCTGGTCGTTCGCGCAGAACACGGCGGTCACTTCCGGCCTCCTGGCAAGCTGGATGCCCAGCTCATAGCCGGACCGGGCCGACCAGTTCCCGCGCAGCGGCTCGCGCTGCGGTGCCCCGGCTGACGCAAGCGCGTGGCTCCAGCCGTCCGCCCGCTCCTGCGCATCGAGCCAGGTGGCCGGGCCGGCGATGTGATCAACGGTCTCATGACCAAGATCAAGCAGATACCGGGTCGCGGCTAGCGCACCGGCCGCGTTGTCGATGGCGACCGCGGCCAGCGGCGTGCGGGTGCCGCAGCCGACCGCGACGAGCGGCACCTCAGCTGGCACGTCGCTAAGCGCGGTAACGGCCGAAGTCTGCGGTGCGATGACGATGATCCCCTCGACGGCCTGGCCAACGAACCGGTCAACCGCGTCGAGCACCGATCTGCGGTCCAGGGCCGGAAGGCTGGCGACCGAGACGAAGTAGTCGGGGCGGGCCGCCTGCTCGATCCCGTAGAGCATCGAGGCCGGGCCGTAGAGCGTGGTGTCGAAGCTGATCACGCCAAGGACGTTGGTGCGCTTGGTGACCAGCGAGCGGGCCGCGGCATTCGGCCGATAGCGGAGCGCCCGGATCGCGGCCAGGACGTCTTCCCGCGTCTGGGCCCTGACGTTGGGATTCTCGTTGAGGACCCGGGAGACCGTCTGATGGGACACGCCGGCCAGCTTGGCGACGTCTGCCATGGTCGGCCGGGCGGCCCGGCCGCTCGCCGTGGACGCCACAGAACCTCCCTCGGACCCGGCTTTGGCACGAGCCCGGGCGGTACAGTGAAACTAGCTGTTATCGCTAACATCCTGGCGGGGTTCAGCGCCGCCGACCGGTAACCGTTGCCGACCGGAACATTGTCTCCTGATCACGCCGCCATGAGAACCTTCAGGTGCAGCCTTGATCAGTCCGCAGAAGGGACAGCGATGCTGGTCGCCGGCGTGGATTCGTCAACGCAGTCCACCAAGGTCCTGCTGTGCCGGGCGGACGATGGCGAGGTTGTCGGCAGTGGCAGCGCGCCGCACCCGGCTGGTACCGAGTGCGACCCGGCGGCGTGGTGGGCCGCGCTGCAGCAGGCTGGGAAGGGACTGCTGGACCGTGCCGCCGCGGTCGGAGTGGCCGGCCAGCAGCACGGGATGATCGTGCTCGACGAGTCCGGCGAGGTGATCAGGCCGGCCCTGCTCTGGAACGACCTGCGGTCGGCGGCGGCCGCGTCCGAGCTGGTCAGCGAGCGCGGCGGCGCGCGATGGTGGGCGGACCACACCGGGAGCGTGCCGACCGCGTCGTTCACGGTGACCAAGTTGCGCTGGCTGGCCGAGCACGAGCCGGCCAACGCCACCCGCGCAGCCGCTGTGCTGCTGCCGCACGACTGGCTGACCGGGCGGCTGTGCTCCGCAGCCAGCGCCGTTACCGCAGCTGCGGCTGGTTCCCGCCTGGCGGCCGACGCGACCACGGACCGGGGCGACGCGTCGGGCACCGGCTATTTCCGGCCGGCCACCGGGAGCTGGCTGCCTGAGGTGGCGGCCGCGGCGCTCGGTCATCCGGTCGCGCTGCCGAGGGTCGCTGGGCCGGCCGAGGTGGTGGGGGAAACGGCCTGGGGCGCGGCGGTGTCCGCCGGAACCGGTGACAACATGGGCGCCGCGCTCGGCCTGGGACTCCAGCCGGGCGATGTCGCGATCTCGATCGGAACCTCGGGCACCGCGTTCGCGGTAAGCCAGGTGCCTGCCGCGGATCCGTCCGGCGCCGTCGCCGGGTTCGCCGATGCGACCGGGCGCTTCCTTCCGCTGGTGTGCACGGTCAACGCGGGACTGGTGCTGTCCGCGGTCGCTGCGCTGGTCGATACCGACGTGGCCGGGCTGTCCGCGCTGGCCCTGGCGGCCGAGCCAGGCGCTGACGGGATCACCCTGCTGCCTTACCTGGACGGCGAGCGCACCCCGGACCGGCCGAATGCGACCGGCGTGGTCCGAGGGCTGACCACTGCGAACGCGTGCCGGGAGAACCTGGCCAGGGCCGCGGTCGAGGCGGTGCTTGCCTCGTTGGCGCAGGCCGCTGACCTGCTGGCCGGGCAGGGCGTGCCGCAGCGGCGGGTGCTGCTGATCGGCGGCGGTTCGCGGTCGCCGGCCGTGCGCGCGCTGGCGCCTGGAATCTTCGGCACGCCGGTGCTGGTGCCCGAGCCGGCGGAGTACGTGGCGCTCGGCGCGGCCCGCCAGGCCGCGTGGGCACTGGCCGGGACGCCGGAGCCGCCGCCATGGGCACCGACCCGGCCGGCCACCCAGTACACCGGACCGGCGCAGCCGGATATCCGCGCGAAGCACGCGGCGTTGCGCGACGACACCGCAGCCTGGAAGGAAGGGACCCCGCCTTGAGTGACACCGCCGTGAGCACAGACAGCTACGCGCCCGCACCGGCCGACCGGTTCTCGTTCGGCATCTGGACCGTCGGCTGGCAGGGGGTGGACGTGTTCGGATCGGCGATCCGGCCACCGATGCCTGCCGAGCGCGCCGTGCGCAAGCTGGCCGAGATCGGTGCGTACGGGGTGAACTTCCACGACAACGACGTGTTCGACTTCGATGCCACCGACGCCGAGCGGCAGCAGCGGATTGCCGCCTTCCGCGCCGCGCTCGATGAGACCGGGCTGGTGGTGACGACCGCGACCACGAACCTGTTCTCGCACCCGATCTTCAAGGAGGGCGGGTTCACCGCCAATGACCGGGATGTGCGCAGGTTCGCGCTGGCCAAGGTCATGCGCAACCTGGACCTCGCCGCCGAACTCGGCGCCCGGGTCTACGTGTGCTGGGGCGGGCGGGACGGCGCCGAGTCCGGCGCGGCCAAGGACGTGCGCGCGGCGCTTGACCGGTGCAAGGAGGCGTTCGACATCTTGTGCGAGTACGTCCTGTACTGCGGCTACGACCTGAGGTTCGCGATCGAGCCGAAACCGAACGAGCCGCGCGGCGACATCCTGCTGCCCACTGCCGGCCACGCGCTGGCGTTCATCAACGAGCTCGAGCATCCTGAGCTGGTCGGCCTGAACCCCGAGGTCGGCCATGAGGAGATGTCCGGGCTGAACTACGCGCACGCCATCACCCAGGCGCTGTGGCACGGCAAACTGTTCCACATCGACCTGAACGGCCAGCACGGTCCCCGTTACGACCAGGACCTGCGCTTCGGTGCCGGCCATGCCCGTGGTGCGTTCTGGGTCGTTGACGCGCTGGAATCCGGGGGATACGACGGGCCGGTGCACTTCGACTTCAAACCGCCGCGCACCGAGGACGACGACGGGGTCTGGCGGTCGGCGGCGGCCTGCATGCGCAACTACCTGATCTTGCGCGCCAAGGTCCGGGCCTTCCGCGCCGACCCGGAGGTCGTCGAGGCGCTCCGCGCCGCGCGGGTGCCCGATCTGTCGCTGCCGACCCTGGCCGACGGGGAGACCTGGCGCGATGTCCGCGGCTACACCCCGGACGTGACTGCGCTCGGTGAGCGCGGGATGGGGTTCGAGCACCTCGACCAGCTTGCCCTTGAGTACCTTTACGGTGTCAGGTAGCCGGTCTGGTTCGCGGATTTGACCGTAGCCGGGAGCCGGAATGTAGGTTAGGCTATCCTAACTTTAGACCGGCAGATCCCGCGGAGGACCCGCTCATGCTCGCCACGTTCGTGATCTTCCTGCGTGAGGGAGTCGAGGCGAGCATGATCGTCGCGATCTTGCTGGCCTATCTGAACCGCACCGGCCAGCGGCGGTACTTCCGCGACGTTTACCTCGGGGTCGGGGCGGCGCTGGTGCTGGCCGGCGCTGGCGGAGTCGTCGCCTACCTGACGATCCGCAGCTACGCCGGGTCCCGAGCGCAGACCATCTTCGAGACAGCGACCTACCTGCTCGCCACGGTCATCCTCACCTACATGACGTTCTGGATGCGCTCGCACGCGCGCGGCCTGAAATCGGAACTGCAGTCGCGCGCTGACACGGCGATGAGCAAGGGCGCGCGGGTCGGCCTGGCGTTGGTGGGCTTCCAGGCAGTCGGCCGCGAGGGGGTGGAAACGGTGGTGTTCACGCTCGCCATCGCGTTCTCCACCAGGCACCAGGGAACGCTGCTGATCGGAGGCGCCATCGGCCTGACGATCGCGCTCGGCATCGCGTTCGTCATGTACCGGCTCGGGCACCGGCTCAACGTGGGCCGTCTGTTCACGGTGGTCGGCGCGCTGCTGATGGTGTTCGCGGCCGGCCTGCTCGTCGACGCGATCCAGAACATGCAGCAGCTTGGCTGGCTGCCGGTGGCGATGCAGCCGCTGTGGCACACCGGCCGCATCCTGAGCGAGGACAGCGCCCTTGGTGACATCGCGCACAGCTTTTTCGGGTACGCCCAGAGCCCGACCGTGCTGCAGGCCGTGGTGTACCTGCTGTACCTGACCGCCGTGCTGTCCGCCTTCTTCAGCGTCCGGCGGCGGTTCGGGCAGCGGTTCGGGCGGCGCACGGCCGCAAGCTCCGGCCAGTAGCCGCCTCGGTGGAGATTAAGCCATCAGTTATCCCGTCTCGCTGGCCTGGCGCAGGGACACGTACTGTGGTGTATATCGCGAGAGCCCCGAGGTGACCGGTCGTGCGAGACATCCTGGACCAGATCGTCAAGTGGTGGGATGCCGGAGAGACGTTCGGCCTGGCTACCGTGGTGCGCACCTTCAGCAGCGCGCCGCGTGAGCCGGGTGCCGCGCTGGCCGTCTCGGCCGGCGGCGATGTCGTGGGCAGCGTATCCGGCGGCTGCGTCGAAGGCGCCGTCTATGAGCTGTGCGGCGACGTCAGGGCCAGCGGCCAGCCAGTCCTGCAGCGATACGGGATCAGCGACGACACCGCCTTCAGCGTCGGGCTGACCTGCGGCGGGATCATCGACATCTTCGTCGAACCGGTCAGCAGCCAGACCTTCGGCGAGCTCGGCGAGATCGCCGCAGCCGTGGATGCGGACGAGCCAGTCGCGGTGGCCACGGTGGTGGCCGGCCCGGGCGAGATCGGCGCCCGCCGGGTGATCTGGGGGGCCGACGAGGGCGAGCTGCGCCAGTCAGGCACGCTGGGCAGCGGCGATCGGCTGGATCAGGCCGTCGATGACGACGCGCGGGGCATGCTCGCCCAGGGCCTGACCGGGGTGCGCAGGTACGGCTCGCAGGGTGAGCGGCGGCGGGACGAGCTTTCGGTGTTCGTGCAGTCGTTCGCGCCGCCGCCCAGGATGCTGGTCTTCGGCGCGATCGACTTCGCGGCGGCGGTGGCCAGGATCGGCAAGTTCCTCGGTTACCGGGTGACGGTGTGCGACGCCAGGCCGGTCTTCGCGACCGCGGCCCGATTCCCGGATGCGGACGAGGTAGTGACCGACTGGCCGCACCGCTTCCTGGCCGGGGTCAGCACCGACGAGCGGACGGTCATCTGCGTGCTGACCCACGATCCCAAGTTCGACGTTCCCGTGCTCGAGGTCGCGCTGCGCCAGCCTGCCGCGTACATCGGGGCGATGGGCAGCAGACGAACCCATGAGGACCGGTTGGAACGGCTGCGCGAGGCCGGGCTGTCCGCCGCCGAGCTGGCCAGGCTGCGGTCACCGGTCGGCCTGGATCTGGGCGCCCGCACACCGGAGGAGACCGCGGTGGCCATCGCCGCCGAGCTGATCCAGCTGCGGTGGGGCGGATCGGGTCAGCCGCTGACCATGACCGACGGGCGGATCCACCACGGCTGACCAGGCGGTCCCTGGCCGTACCCATGCTGGAGTGCAAGCTGACATGACGCACTCGCGGATCGCCGGCATCTTGCTGGCGGCCGGCCAGGGCAGCAGGCTCGGGCAGCCCAAGGCGCTGGTCGAGATCGACGGGCAGCCGCTGGCGACGCGGGCGATCGGGCTGCTGCGGGCCGGCCGGACCGATCCGGTGATCGTGGTCACCGGGGCAGTCTCGCTCGGCCTGCCCGGGGTCATCGAGGTGCACAACCCGGACTGGCGCACGGGCATGGGCTCATCGCTCCGGGTCGGGCTGGCCACGCTGCCCGACTCGGTGGACGCGGCAGTCATCGCCCTGGTCGATCAGCCGCTGATCGGCCCGCAGGCGATCTGGCGGCTGATCGCCGCCTACCAGGCCGGGGCCGCCGTCGCGGTGGCCAGCTACGCAGGCCAGCCGCGGAACCCGGTCCTGATCGCCCGAGCGCACTGGCAGGCCGCCGCGGCGGCGGCGGTAGGGGACACCGGCGCCCGGCAGTTCCTGCGCGCCCACCCCGAGCTTGTCACCGAGGTCGAATGCGGCGACACCGGCCGGCCCGACGACCTGGACACCAGCGCCGACCTGGACCGGATCGCTGGCCTGATCCGCGGGTCGGGTCCCGTTATCGCTCAGGATTGAAGAACTTCGATACCCCAGCTGTGTGAGACGCTATCGCCTGGCGCAAGCGCCAGCCGGCCAGCACCGGTGGCAAACGCGTTCGGCGGGCAGGTCATCGGCTCGATCGCCAGCGCCCGCCGCCGCTGGCCTGCGGCCAGGCCATCGCCGGTGAACACTTGCAGCCAGTCGTACCCAGGCCCGGCCCACAGTCCGAGCCGGATGCCGCGGCTGGCGCTGGCCAGCCGGGCCCAGGCTCGGCCGGACTCGTCCCGCTTCAGCCCGGTCAGCGCGTGATCAAGGCTGGTGCCGCCGATCGGCTTGGGCGAGCGGAAGTCGAACGGCGTGCCGGTGACGTCCTGCCGCGGGCCTGACGGGATGCCGCGATCGTCGGCAGGCAACCAGAATCCGGCAGGCAGCTCAAGCTCGCACTGGTCGATCAGCGGTTCGCCGGTCGTGAGGTACGGATGAGAGCCGGTGCCGTACGGCGCCTGGCGCGATCCCGCGTTCCACGCGGTGACGGTGGCCTGCAGGCCGTTGGCGGCGCTGAGCGAGTAACTAACCGACAATTCCAGGCAGAACGGGTAGCCCGGGCGGCCGTGCAGCACATGGGCCAGTGTGATCTCGTCCGACGTGTGCCCGACCGGCTCCCAGTTGGCCCACCTGGTCAGGCCGTGGATGGCGTTGCCGTGGCTGGCCTCGCTCAGCTCGAGCTGGAAGCTCGCGCCGCCGAAGTCGTACCTGCCGTGGTCGATCCGGTTCGGCCAGGGAGCCAGCAGCTGGCCGGCCGCGGCCGGAGGCAGTTCATCGGGCTCGTAATCCACGATCACCGGCTCGCCGCGATAGGTGAGTCGGCGCAGCCCGCCACCGAGTTCCGTCGCTATCGCCTGGTAGTCGCCGGCCTCGATCTCGTATTGGGCTCCCGTCACCGGGGTCGCCGCCAGCTCGCTCATGGCTCCAATGATCGCGGTGCCCGCCGCCAGACCGCGGGCCGACCCGCCGGTCAGCTGGTGATCTCCTGCATGGCGTCGGTGCTGAAGACCAGCCCGTGCCCTGGCTGAGTCTGGGCCCGCAGGCTATCGCCGGTGATCACCACTCCGCTTGGTCTGGCCAGGGCGCCGAGCGCGGCGAACGACCCTTGGTCGATGTCTTCGACCATGCCGGGCAGCGGCAGGCAAAGGGTCAGCTGCCCGGAGATATCAGGCAGCAAGTGCGGCAGCACCGGAATGCCGAACAGCCTGGCGAGCCTGGCGATCCGCAGGAATGGGGTGATGCCGCCGACCCGGCAGACGTTCGGCTGGAGGTAGTCGCAGCCGCCGGCCAGCAGCATGTCGCGGAACTGCGCTTCGGTGTACAGGCTCTCCCCGGCAGCGACCGGAATGTCGATGCTGGCCCGGAGCCTGGCGTAGGCCGCGATGTCTTCGGCCGGGAGCGGCTCTTCCAGCCAGAAGATGTCGAACGCCGACAGTGCCCTGGCGGCCCGGCGGGCGGTGGGCAGGTCCCACAGTTGGTTCGCGTCGAGCATGAGCAGCCTGGCCGGCCCGATAATCTGCCGGACGGCGGCCACCCGCTGCAGGTCCGCCTCGAGGTTGGGCAGGCCGACCTTGATCTTGACCCTGGTATGGCCGGCCTCGATCCAGCGGCTCACCTGTTCCTTGAGCTCGTCCAGCGTCAGGTGCCTGTTCACGCCGCTGGCGTAGACCGGCACCTGGGCGCGCTGCCGGCCGATTAGGTCGACCAGGCTCAGGCCAGCGGCTTTGGCTCGCAGATCCCACAGGCCGATGTCGATCGCGGCCATCGCCAGCGTGGCGATTCCGCCGCCGGCCTCGCGCAGGTGCCACCACAACCGATCCCAGGCCGCATCCGGCGCAACCGGGCCGCCCTCGGCAACCGGACCGCAGTCCGCTTCGACCATGGCCGCGACCGCCTGCGCCCCGGCCCTGACCGCCCAGCTGAAACCCTGCCCGGTGTTGCCGTCACTGCTGCGCACCGTGGTGGCGATCAGGTACTGGCAGGTCACCGCCGGGCCCCACGGAACCGGCATCGGCAGCCGGTAGGTCTTGCTGCTCACCTCGGTGAGCTGCGGGCTGCTCATCGCAGCCGGTCGGCGTCGTAGGCCGGCTGGCAGAACTCGCCGCCCAGGTAGGCAAGCACCGGGTCACTCGGATCAAGATCGCCGTGCCCGGCGAGCACATCGGCGGCGAACCGCTCAGCGTCGTCGGATGGTTCGTAACCCAGGGCACGAGCCTCGGCAAGGCTGACCCAGCCGCCCCTGGTGTTGCGTGACACCCCGTAGACGACGCGGAATCCAGGCTGGTCAGCGGTCAGGCACGCCTCGAACAGCCGTCCCGCGTCATCGGGGGACAGCCATGTGGACAGCGCCCGCACGGTCAGCGGCCGCTCGCTGCAGGTCAGGATCCGCAGGCAGATCGCGTCCATCCGGTACCTGTGGTGGTACAGGGCGGCGAGCGCCTCGCCGGCCGCCTTGGATACGCCGTAGTAGGTGTCCGGGGCGGGAAAGGCGTAGTCAGGCACCGGGAAAACCGAGGCCGGAGTGAAGCCGACCGCGTGGTTCGACGACGCGTAGAGCACCCGGCCGACGCCGGCCCGGCGTGCTGCCTCGAAGACGACGTAGCTGCCGTGGATGTTGACCTCGGCGATTCGGTCCCACGGCGCTTCGGTCGACAGCCCGCCCAGATGAATCACGGCGTCCACCCCGGCGCAGGCTCGGGTCAGCGCCGCCAGGTCGGTGACGGATGCCTGGACGGCCTCCTCGCCTGGCCCGGCCATCAGCGGCGCCACGTCCAGGAGCCGCAGCGTGCGGCCCGGCCTGGCGAGCCTGGGACGCAGCATGGCGCCGATCTGCCCGGCGGCTCCGGTAATCAGGATGACGGGCACGGAACGCGGAGTCCTCGGCTTAGGGTCGGCCCGGTGCGGGCCTGCTGCTACGAAAACGGCATCGACCCGTCAGGATACCGTTCTGGTCGGCCACTAAGATCGTTTCTCGTGGAAGAGCGCATTCTGGGCGGAACCGGCCGGGCGGTCTCAGTCATCGGTCTGGGCACCTGGCAACTCGGGGCTGACTGGGGCGAGGTCGACGACTCGGCAGCGCTCGCGGTGCTTGACGCGGCAGCGGCGTCCGGGGTCACCTTCCTGGACACCGCCGACGTCTACGGCGACGGCCGCAGCGAGCGGCTGATCGGGCAATTCCTGGCAGCCAATCCAGGATTGCGGCTGACCGTGGCCACCAAGATGGGCCGCCGGGTGGTCCAGGATCCGGCGCAGTACACGATCGACAACTTCCGCGCCTGGACCGACCGGTCCCGTGCCAACCTGCGGGTGGACCGGCTCGACCTGGTCCAGTTGCACTGCCCGCCCGAGCCGGTCTTCTCGCTCGACGCGGTCTATGACTCGCTTGCCACGCTGGTCGCCGAGCAGCGCATCGCCGGGTACGGGGTCAGCGTCGAGACCTGCGGCCAGGCGCTGACCGCGATCGCGCGGCCGGGCGTCGCCAGCGTGCAGATCATCCTTAACGCGTTCCGGCGCAAGCCGCTGGAGCGGGTGCTGCCCGCCGCGCAGGCGGCCGGGGTGGGGATCATCGCCCGCGTCCCGCTGGCTTCCGGACTGCTGTCCGGCCGGTATAACCACGACACCTCCTTCGGCGCGGACGACCATCGCACGTATAACCGCCATGGTGCGGCGTTCGACGTGGGGGAGACCTTTTCCGGTGTCGATTTCGACACCGGCGTGGAAGCGGCGCGGGACTTCGCCGCGCTGGCGCCCGCCGGGGCTACCCCGGCACAAGCCGCCCTGCGCTGGGTCATCCAGCAACCAGGAGTCAGCACCGTGATCCCAGGCGCGCGCAATCCCGAGCAGGCCAGGCAGAACGCCGCTGCCGCCGAGTTGCCGCCGTTCACCGACGGGGAACTCGGCGCGATCAAGGATATTTACGACCGGCGGATCCGGGCCCTCGTCCACGACCGCTGGTGACAGCGGCAGCGTCGCACCGGTGGCCGTCGAGTTGAGCAAGCCATTGGCGGTTGTCTTCGACAACGACGGCCTGCTGCTTGACACCGAGCCGTGCTGGACATTGGCTCAGCAGGCGCTCTTCCGGTCCCGCGGCCAGGTGTTCGACCTGGCGGCCAAGCAGGCGCTGGTTGGCACCTCACCGCGAACCGCGGCGCCGATCCTCGAGCGACTGCTCGCCCTGCCGCACGCTGGCCAGCAACTCAGTGAAGAGATGTACGCGCTGGCACTGGTGGAGATCAGCGCGGGTGCCACCACCCGGCCAGGTGCGGTGGAACTGGTCGCCAGACTCCGGTCGGCCGGCCTGCCCGCTGCCGTCGCCTCGAACTCGCCACGCCGCCACCTGCTTGCGGGCCTGCGCCGGGTCGGGATGCAGGACGCGTTCGACGTGGTCCTCGGCGTCGACGACGTCCGCAATCCGAAGCCGGCCCCCGACCTGTACACGGACGCGTGCCTGGCGCTGCGGGTGGCACCGGCAGCCGCGGTCGCGCTTGAGGACTCCCCGCCCGGCGTTGCCGCGGCTCGGGCCGCCGGCCTCTGGGTGATCGGGATTCCGTCGATTCCAGGGGTGCTGCTCGAAGCGGACCTGGTGGCCGGCAGCCTGGCCGATGTGGCGGTGCACCGGGCGCTTGGCCTGGACGCTTGAGGCGTAAGCCGGCGGTGGCCTTCAGTGCATCACCCAGCCGCCGTCGACCGCGATTAGCTGCCCGGTGATGAACCCGCTTTCCTCCGCAGCGAAGAACAGCACGGCATTCGCTACTTCCTCGGGCCGGCCGCGGCGCTTGACGGCCTGATGATCGAGGATGAACTGCTGGTAAGCCTCGCGATCAGGGTGGATCTCCTCGGCTGCGGTTGGGAACGCGCCTGGCGCCACGGCATTGACGGTAATGCCGTGTTTGCCGAATTCTCTGGCGAGCGCTCGGGTGAGGCCGACCAGGGCGCCTTTCGATGTGACGTATGGCGCGAGCAACTCCCAGCCGCCGAAGAAGGTGATGCTGGCGATGTTGACGATGCGGCCGAAGCCGGCCTCCCGCATGCCAGGGACGACCGCCTGGGCACATACGAAAGCGGCATCGGAATTGATCCGCTGGACTCGCTGCCATTCCGCGGTTGTATATTCCTGGAACGGTTTGCTCGGATAGATCGCGGCATTGTTGACCAGGATGTCAATCCGGCCGTTCTCGGCAGCCAGGCCGGTGACCAGGGCGCGGATCGTGTCCAGGTCGGCTAGGTCGGCCGGAACGAACCGAGCGGATCCCGGGCCCGATGCCGCCTCAATCTCGGCAGCGACCCGCTCACCTTGGCTGGCAGGCAGGTCAAGCACAAGCACCCTGGCGCCGTGCCGAGCCAGCGCGCCGGCAGTCACCGAGCCAAGTCCGCCCGCCGCGCCGGTCACCAATGCGACCCTGCCGCTCAGCGACATCGCGTCCCTCCCTGCGCAGGCGCTACCGCGCCTTCGCGGCGCGAGAGCTAGTGATTGTGCCGTGGCACGGCGGCGCCGCTTGCCCCCACCAGAAAGTCAAGGTCGGCACCTTGATCGGCTTGCAGCACGTGCTCGACATACAGCCGGGCATAGCCCCGCAGGTGCGGGTTCTCCGGCGGCACCCATTCGGCCCGGCGCCTGGCGAGTTCGTCGTCGCTCACCTCGAGCGTCAGCGTGCGATACGGCACGTCAAGGGAGATCCAGTCGCCGGTGCGGACGAGTGCCAGCGGGCCACCCACTACTGCCTCAGGCGCCACGTGCAGGACGACGGTGCCGAAGCCGGTGCCGCTCATCCTCGCGTCAGAAATGCGGACCATGTCCGTGACGCCGCGCTCAAGGAGCTTGCTCGGCAGCACGAAATTGCCCACCTCAGGCATGCCCGGGTAACCCCTCGGGCCAGCGCCGCGCACGACCAGGACGGTGGATTCGTCTGCCTGAATCTCCGGCTGCCCGGCCGCCTGGTGGTATTCCTCGATGGAGTCGAACACCAGAGCCCGGCCGCGGTGGTTCAGCAGGTGCGGCGATGCGGCCGACTGCTTGATCACCGCGCCGCCCGGGCACAGGTTGCCGTGCAGCACCGCGGTGCCGCTGCCCGGCGGCTGGAGCGGGTCGGCCACGCTGCTGATGACGTCCCGGTTCCAGCACTGCGCGTCGGCCACGTTCTCGGCCAGCCTGCGGCCGGACACACCGACGTGGTCGGTGTGCAGCAGGTCTCCAAGCTCGCGCATGACCGCCGGGATCCCGCCGGCGTAACAGAAGTCCTCCATCAGGTAGCGCCCTGAGGGCATCAGGTTGACCAGCGTCGGCACCGGCCTGGCCAGCTCGTCGAAGTCGTCAAGGCGAAGCGGGACGCCGAGTCGCCCGGCCAGGGCCAGCAGGTGGATGACCGCGTTCGTCGACCCGCCGATGGCCGCGTTGACCACGATGGCGTTCTCGAACGCCTGCCTGGTCATGATCCGTGACGGGCGCACACCCTCGCGCGCCAGCGTGACAATGCGCTGGCCGGCCAGCTGGGCGGTGAGCTGGCGGCGTGAGTCAGCGGCCGGCCACGTCGCCGAGCCGGGAAGCTGCATGCCGAGCGTCTCGGCGATGCACGCCATGGTCGAGGCCGTGCCCATCGTCATGCAGTGGCCGCAGGACCTGGCCATGGCGCTCTCGGCTGTGACGCACTCCTGCTGCGTCATCCGCCCGGCGGCAAGTTCCTGCTCGAATCGCCACAAGCTGGTGCCCGATCCGACGTCGGTGCCCCGGTACTTACCGTTCAGCATCGGGCCGCCGGTCACCATGATCGCCGGAAGGTCGGCGCTTGCCACGGCCATCAGCATAGCCGGGGTGGTCTTGTCGCAGCCGGACAGCAGCACGACGCCGTCGAGCGGGTTGGCCCGCAGCGTCTCCTCGACCTCCATGGCCATCAGATTGCGGAACAGCATGGCGGTCGGCCGCATCAGGCTCTCGCCGAGCGACATCGTCGGGAACTCCAGCGGGAACCCGCCGGCCTGCCAGACACCTCGCTTGACCGCATCAGCCACGCCCCGCAGGTGCGCGTTGCACGGGGTGAGCTCGGACCAGCTGTTCGCGATGCCGATGACCGGTCGGCCGTCGAACACCTCGGGCGTGAACCCTTCGGCCCGGAGCCAGGATCGGTAGATCATGCCGGGTCGTCCCTGCGAGCCGAACCAGGCCGTGCTGCGCAGCCGACCGACGGTCCCGGCCTGGTCCGGTTGGGCTGTCATCGTGTCCTCCCGCTCGGTCGGTCGCTCGGCCACCCGCCACCAGGCTGCCTGCTACTCAGTCTGCCTTAGCTGGCTGGCTCGATGACGACCTTGAGGCCCTCCCTGCGGGCAGCGATCCGCATCGCCTCGGCCGCAGCGGCGAGCGGAAGACGATGTGTGACCAAGGACGCGAGGTCGATCTTGCCGCTTTCCGCCAGCCGGATCGCCCGCGGGTAGGCGTCATTCATCCGCCGTGACATGGCGATAGTCAGTCCCTTGCGGCGGGCAACCGACGCCTGGAAGCTGGTCTGGTCCCCGCTGGGGATCCCGGCAAGCACCGCCCGGCCGCCCGGCCTGACGACTGTCAGCGCGAGCCGGACGGCCTGATCGGTGCCGGCGATCTCGAACGCGGCGTCGACGCCGCCGGGGGACAGGCTGTCCGGAGCTGCCAGGTCTTCGGCTGCGCCGATCTCAGCTGCGGGGTCCAGGGTCAGGTCGGCGCCCAGCCGAGCCGCCGCCTGCCGCCGGTGCGGCAGCGGGTCGAACGCGATCACCTGCGCGGCACCTGCCAATCGCAGCAACTGGACGAGGAGCAGCCCGATCGGCCCGCAGCCGACGACGGCTGCACTGCCGCCGAGCCGCAGATGTCCGAGGTCAAGCGTGTGCGCGGCGACGCCAAGCGGCTCAAGCAGCGCGCCATCGCAGTCCGTCAGCCGATCAGGAAGCCGGTGCAGGAGTGCCGTCGGCCAGCTGAGGTACTCGCGCATTCCGCCGTCCACGCCACCGTGGCCAGCGAACCGGATCTTCGGGCACAGGTTCCGGTAACCGTCACGGCACTGCTTGCAGCGCTCGCAGGGGATCGCCGGATCGATCGCCACCCGCTCCCCACTGCGCGGACCAGCCGCGATCACCCCGGCGTTCTCGTGCCCGAGCACGAGCGGCCGGCCCAACTGGGCGTCGCCGATGCCGGATTCGGTCCACCAATGCAGGTCAGAGCCGCAGATTCCGACCGCGGTGACCTGGACCAGGCTGGCGCCGGACTCGGGCACCGGCACCGGTTCATCGGCGAGCCTGATGTCTCCCGCCGCATGCAGCCGAGCCGCTTTCACTGTTCCCTCCGCCCGGCCGCCGGCCTGACGCAACGCGGGTGCAGCCCGTGCTACTGGTGTGGTGCCAGGGCTCCAGTCCGGACGGCCTCGGCGACGAGCACGCCGAATAGGTAGAAGTACGCCGACTCCTCGTCCTGGAAGATGCGCACCTCGTGCCGAGCACCGGCGGCTGAGTTGAACACCTCGAAACCGTCAACGGTCCGCATCAGGCACATCGCCCCGTCGACGTCCTCGCCGACGGCGTAGGCGGTGGCCGGGATGGCGGCCTGCCTGGCCAGGTCGGAGAAGATCCGCTGGGTGGGCAGGCGTCGCTTAGCGGCCCGCCGACGACGCGGCACGGTCGCGAGCTGAGAATCGGCCTCGTCCTCTGGGGGCTGCAGCGCGGCCTGCTCTGCTGAGATCGGCCGTGCCGGTGCCAATGGTTCTTCGGCTCCGGCCGCTATTTCGCTGGCCGGTGCTTCGCTGACTGGCATGCCGCTGGCTGGCATGCCGCTGGCTGGCACGTCGCTGGCTGGCACGTCGCTGGCTGGCACGCCGCTGGCTGGCACGTCGCTGGCTGGCACGCCGCTGGCTGGCACGTCGCCGACCGGTACCGGTATGTCGCCGGCCGGCGAGCTCTGGACCGGCTGGACGGTCACTGCCGGGCCGTCCTGGACTGGCCCGGTGGTCGCCTGGGGGGTGTCCTGAGCAGGCGCGATCGCGGCGGTGGGTGCGTTCTGGGCTGGCTGCTCGGCCGGGATCTGCTCGGCCGGGATCTGCTCGGCCGGGATGTGTTCGGCGGGGATCTGCTCGGCGGGGATCTGCTCGGCGGGGATCTGCTCGGCCGGGATGTGCTCGGCCGGGGTCTCCAGCTGCTCGCGGCGATGCGCTGCAGTCGTCGCCCGCAGTGCCTGAGCTTCAAGCGGCAGCGGCGGCTCGTCGATCATCGGCATGGCAACGCCGGGGACAGCCGTGGCCGTGAGGTAGCTAGGCGTGGCGACGAGATCGGCTGCCGAGTCTGGCTCGGAGCTGGCACCGAGGTTGGCGGCCGGTGCGAAGCCCTCGCTCGCTTGACCCCCGTCTGGTGAGCCGCCGAACCCGGTCACCGGCAGAGCCTGCCCGCGATCGCCTTCGGAGAAGTCAGCCGGCGGAGGTTCGTGCGAGTAGCCAGCAGCCACGGCGGGGGAGCCAGGTTCGAAGTCGGTCCCGCCTGGGGCCGGCGGAACATTGCCCGGCGTATCGGGGCCGCCGTAAGCGATCTGCGGGCCTGTTGCGAAACCGTCCCGGCTCTGGCCGGGATAGCTCGTGGTCCGCGGACCAGTGCCCACCCCGTTCCCGCTTTCGGCGGGGTAGCCGGTCGCTGGCTCGGACGCCGTATATGCGGCGGCCGTCTGCCACGTGCCGTCCGCACTATGCGGGAAAGCCAGTCGCTGCTCGACGATATCGGTGACTTCCTGGCGCGGCGCGATGAGCTCGAAGACGCCGCGGTCGACCTCCCAGTAGCCGAGCTGCTCGGCCCGGTACGCGTCGTGGCCCAGATATGCGATGTGCAGGCGATCAGTCAGATCGTCGAGCACGATGCAGCGCTCGCCGCGGAAAAAGCCGACCGGCCGGGACTCGTGCAGCGTCTGGACGTCGGCTAGGTGAACCTGTTTGCGCCAGTGTCCGGTAGCAGGCTCGAATCGGAGATCCTCGGGTGGCGGGCAAGCGGCGAACAAGACGACGTCGGACTCGGTAGGGCCGACTCCTGCCTCATACGGTGCTCCCTGATAGCTAGCTAGCAGGCGATATCGCATGTTGTCAGATCCCCTCGGCAGGACGCAGCCAGACCTGCCCGTCGTAGCGTGCGATGAACTCTGCCTGACCCGGAATGATCCGGTAGATCTCGGCCCCGACCGGAATCGGGATCAGGTCGATGTAGAACTCGGGGATCGGGCGGTTCGGCCAGGAGGTATAGCCGGTCCCGGTGAAAGGCGGCTTGCCGGTCCAGTCGCCTCCGTGCTCAGCGGAGTACGGGACCTGGTAGGCGTCCGGTGCCGTGGCCATCCAGCGGAGCACGTACACCTCGGGCATGTCCGGCCGGAATTCAGAACCTTCGTAGCCAAGGTCGAGGGCAGCGTAGAAGTCGGCAGGGTCCGTGAAGGAGCAGTCAATCGCCCGGTAGACATACCCGGCGATGACCGCGCGGCGGCCAGTCAAGTACGGCTCAACCAGTCGCGGCGGGATGGCCTTCTGCATCAGTGTCCCCGCCTCGATGATCGCCGGTGCCTGGTGGGTGTGCCGCACACGCTCCCCTGTGATCAGACCTGGATGCGGTTCCATGAGACTCTCATATCGCAAGTTGCGTCCTCAACCTTTCGAGGATGAAGCAGCATCGGCGCCAGATTACTAGCGCCAGATCCTCTCGCGATGCCGCGACTGGATTAGATGCCGGAATAACCGCAGGACGGTCGTCCTGCGAGGAGTGCCCTGATGACGGCGAACTAGAGTTGGGATTGTGCTTGGGATCCGCGGGGGCGACCCCTCATTCCGTGCCGACGACGGCTCGGCCGATCCGTCCGCGGCCGCGGCGCTTACCGCTTTCGCATCCGGACAGGGCAGCGAGCACGCCGTACTGACCGCGCTGGCCGGTGGTCGGCTGCTGGTTCCCGTGGTGGCCGTGCTCGCCGACCAGATCGCCAACGACCTGGCTGGCATTGCCGGGCCAGACGGCCATGGCGGAGACGCCGCAGGCCAAGCGGGGCCGGTCGGTGACCTGTCCGACCGGGCCGACCGGGACGACCAGGTCGGCGCACGGGCAGCGGGCGAACGGGCAGAGAAGGCCAGCGAGATGGCGATGCCGACGCTGATCGGGCTGGACGGCAGGCGCGCCGTACCCGCCTTCACCTGCCTGGACGCCCTACGACGCTGGCAGGATAACGCCCGCCCGGTTCCGGTCGCTGCGCGAATGGTCTGGCAGGCAGCCACTGAGGAGTCGTGCGCCGTGGTGATCGACGTGGCCGGGCCGGTCCCGCTGGCGGTCGAGGGTGCCAGGCTAACCGCGCTCGCCCGCGGCGAGGCTGCTCCGCGGCCAGAGAGTGACCCGGACATTCAGGAGGCAGTGGCCACCGTGCTCGCTGGTGAGCTCAACGTGGCAGCGTTCCAGCTTGGCCCCGGTGATGCCGACCGTGATCTGATGATCGGTCTGATCCCGGCGTCAGACGACGCCGGGTGGGACAACGAAGCGCTGGCCGGTCGAGTCGGGGATGCGGTCATGGCCCGGCTGGGCGGCCGACTGCGACGCGGCGTGGCGATCTGGTTCGGCGCGCCCGCGGCGAACTGACCGCTCGGCGCGACGACCTGGCTGTCCACCGTCACCGAGTGACTGATCCGCTGACAGGCGGCTGCTGCCCAGGCGGTGAGGCGCTGGCCGTGGACCGAAGCCAGTTCCGGGTCGGCAACCAGTTCCGCCATCAGCCAACCCCGCCGTTTTCGAATATACTTGCGAAGTGTCGTAATGGTTCGATATTATTAGCGATAACAGTATCCAGGTCAGGAACCAGGCCACTACATGACCAGGAGCCGCCGATGACCGGCCAGCCGATCGGACCGCCGCCCGGGCCAGACGCGCCCGAGGCGGCCGACGGTACGCGGGCTGGCGGTTTGGATTGGGCGCGGGAGGAGCCGCCGACCGAGGCAGACCTGTACGGGCTGTGCCCTGATCCGTTCGCGGGTCCGCCGGACGGGGCGGATGCGTGGCTGGCGGACCTGTCCGTTCCGGAACTCGAGGCGCTGGCCGATGAGCTGGCCGCGGCCCAGGGCCCGGCCGCGGCGGCGGGGGCGAGGGCGATGCCGGCCGGGTTCACGCACCGGGACCGGGTGCCGGGGGCCGCGGGTTTCGCGGCCGGCGGGCCGCTGGATGTGCTGGCGCCGGACCCGGTGCTTGCTGGGTTCGCTCAGGACGCCGTGGACGGCGGCCTGGGCACGCTGTCTGACGATGAGCTGGTCGGGCTGCTAGGAGCTGCCCGGCGGCTGTCATCGTGGCAGGCCGCGGCGGAGCTTGCTGCCGTGGCTGAGCTGGATGCGCGTCGTCTGGCTGCCGCCGAGCGCCCGGGCATGTCCCGGGTGAGCGAACACGTGGCTGAGGAGCTAGCGGCGGCGTTGACCTTGACTGGGCGAGCGGCTGAGCACCTGCTTGGAGTGGCACGTGGTCTATCCCGGTTGCCTCAGGTGCTGGCGGCACTGTCGGCGGGCGTGATCGACCGGCCCAAGGCTGAGGTGTTCGTTGCTGAGCTGTCCGCGCTAGGTGATGTCGCGGCAGCGGCGGTCGCGGCGGCGATGTGGCTGCCCGCGCGGGACATGACAACAGGGCAGCTGCGTGCGGCACTGCGGGCGATGGTTCTCGCCATTGACCCGGACGCCGCGCGGCGCCGGGCGGAGTCCGGTCGCGCTGAGGCCCGGGTTGAAAGCTGGCAGGAGATGTCCGGGAATGGGGCACTGGCGGGCCGGGAGCTGCTTCCGGCTGAGATGATCGCCGCGGACCAGCGGATCAACGCGATCGCCCGTTCCCTGCAGCACGCAGGCGCGCCAGGCAACTTGGAGCAGCTCCGCGCCGCCGTGTTCACCGCGCTGCTCTTAGGCCGTGACCCCGCGGCCACTCTGCTCGCTGAGCAGGTCGGTACACAGGGCCGGGTTGGCGGATCGGCTGGGGATACGGGACAGAGCTCGGTCGGTGTGCCAGAGATGGCTGGGCAAGGGACCGGCACTGGGGCTGCGAGCGTGACTGGGAGCGGGGTCGGCGCTGGGAGCCTGACTGGGAAGGGGACGGGTGCCGGGCCTGACTGGATGGCCGGGCTGGCTGGGTCGGTGAACCTGACCATGCCTGCCGCCGCGTGGCTCGGCCTGAGCAATGCGCCCGGCGAGGCCGCCGGCTTCGGCCCGCTCGACGCCTGGACCTGCCGCGAGCTAGCCGCCCTCCTTGCCGCCGGCCGAGCCCAGTGGTGCGTGACCCTGACCGGCCCAGACGGCCGCGCCGTCGCCCACGCCTGCGCTAGCCGAGGACCGGGATGTCGGCCAGGTGAGGCCAGTGGATCCGGCAGCGCGGGATCGGGCCGTCGCGGTGGACAAGACAGATGTGCCGGACCTGGTGGCCGCGCTGGACCTGGTGGCCACGCCGGACCTGGTGGCCGCGCTGGACCGGGTGGCCGCGCCGGACCGGGTGGCCGCGCCGGACCGGGCGAGCGTCCGCGGCTGGGCGGCGCGGCGTGGCTGGCGTCGCTCACGTTCAGCTGGCTTGAGCAGGGCAGCTGCACCCACCGCAGACAGACTCAGACCTACCGGCCGAACCCGGCACTGCGGCACCTGATCGAGATCCGGCAGCGAACCTGCTCCTTCCCCGGCTGCCGCCGGCCAGCACGGCGCTGCGACATCGACCACACCATCGGATGGGACCAGGGCGGCCGGACTTGTGAGTGCAACTGCGCTCCGGCGTGCCGCCGGCATCACCGGGCCAAGCAGGCGCCGGGCTGGCACCTCGCCCAGCCGGAGCCTGGTGTCCTGATCTGGACGACGCCGAGCGGCCGGTCCTACACCGTTCACCCCGACACGTATCCCGGGTAAGCCGAGCGGCGGCCGGTGGTGTCACCCGCCACGGTGAGTGGGCACCAATGAGGCGCTAGGCGTCAGGCGGGGCGGGCATGACGGGTGGGGCTTGCGGGGTGGTGGTGACCGGCGTCAGGGTGGGCACGACGGAATGGGAACGGCCCGCCCGGCTCAAGTTAGCTGCCTGACCGGACGGGCCGCCGATGCGCTCGGAGGCGCCCGGTGCCAACGGTAGGTCAGGTCGTGGCGGTTGTCGATGCTCAGCTCGGGTCGGGGTTGTTGCGGTGCCTGGGGCCGGGGTGCGGGGGGCGGCTGGCGCGGTGGGGGTTCGGGCAGGAGCGGGATCTGGTCGGGCTGGGCGGGGTGACCGGGCGGGTCCGGCCGCGGCGGGCGCTGTGCCCGGGGTGCGGGGTGTCGCGGGTGCTGCTGCCTGATTCGATGCTGCGGCGCAGGCAGTACGGGGTGGAGGTGATCTGGTCGGGGTTGCTGGCGGCGGCGCGGGGACGGCCGTGGAACCAGATCGCGGCGCAGCTGGGGGTGCCGTATACGACGGTGCGGGACTGGCTGCGCAGGTTCGCCCGGCGGGCCGATCTGGTGCACGCGTGGCTGTGCGGGCTGCTGCCCCGGCTGGTGGATGATCCGGTGCTGCCGCCGGGGACGCCGAGCGCGGCCGGTGATGCGCTGGCGGTGCTGGGGGCTTTGCATCAGCAGATGCCCGGCCGGTGGCCGCTGGTGGCCGGGTTGTCGCCGGGGCAGCTGGCGGCGCGGCTGTCGAGGTGCGGGCTGCTGGCCCCGTGCTGGCCGCCCGGGGCGATCAACACGAGCTCGCCGGTGACATAGCCGCTGGCAGGCACCACCTTGATCGGTTGAGAGTTCAGATCACCGTTTCAAGGGAGGTGCCAGGTGTCTTCGGCAGAGCATGAGCGGTTGCTGCGGCGGGCCAGAGCGCAGGACGTCGCGTTGTTCCGGTACCGGCTGATCGGGCCGGCGCTGGAAGAAGGGCTATCGACGAAGCAGCGGGGCAGGGTGGTCCGCGGCATCGCCGGCCAGGTGCACGCCGGGCCGGGCGGGCGCGGGGTGCAGGTCTCCCGCAAGACCATCGATAGGTGGATCAGGGCCTGGCGGGCCGGCGGGTTCGAGGCGTTGCTGCCCAGCGACCGCAAGTGCGAGCCGGTCACCGCGGAGCCGGTGCTGGCGATGGCGGCGGCGCTGAAGCGGGAGAACATGGAGCGCACCGCGGCGCAGGTGCGGAGGATCATGGTCGCCTCCTCGGGTGACGCCCCGTCGGAGCGCACGCTGCAGCGGCACTTCGCGCGCGAGGACCTGACCACCCCGCGCGGAACCACCGTGTTCGGCCGGTTCGAGGCTGAGGCCCCGAACGTGCTGTGGACCGGCGACGTCCTGCACGGCCCGCTGATCGGGGGAAGGAAGACCTACCTGGTCGCCTTCCTGGACGATCATTCCCGGTTCATCACCGGGTACCGGTGGGGGTGGAGCGAGGACTCGCTGCACCTGGCCGTGGCGTTCAAGCGCGCGGTCGCGGCCCGGGGCCTGCCGGGCAAGGCTTATGTCAGATAACGGGGCGTGCTTCGTTGATGAGACGATCGCGGTGACCTGCGCGAAGCTGGGCATCCGGATCACCCACTCGCCGCCGTACCGGCCCGAGGGCCGCGGCAAGATCGAACGTTTCTTCGAGACGGTGCGGGGGCAGTTCCTGGTCGAGGTCTCCCCGGACGGCAAGACCGCCCCCGGCCGCCGGGTGCCGGCCGGGCTGGAGCAGCTCAACGGCTGGTTCACCACCTGGGTCGAGCACGAGTACCACGTGCGGGTGCACTCCTCGACCGGGGCCACGCCGCTGGAGCGGTGGAGCGCGGGCACGCCCCGGTTCATCAGCGCCGCGCAGCTGGACGCCGCGTTCTTGTGGGAGGCCATCCGGACCGTGGCCGCCCGCACCGCCACGGTCAAGTTCCAGGGCAACACCTACCAGACCGCGCCCGAGCTGGCCGGCAAGAAGGTGACGATCCGCTACTCCCCGTTCGACCTGACCCGGATCGAGGTGTTCCACCGCGGCATCAGCCACGGGCACGCGCAGCCGCACGTCATCACCCGGCACTGCCATCCCAAGGTGAAGCAGGCACCCCAGGCCGTCCCGGCCGTCACCGGGATCGACTACCTGCAGCTGCTGGAGGACAAACGCGCCGCCGCCGACGGCGCCGGCCACAGCATCAGCTACGCCAGCCTCGCCCACGCAGCCGCCCGCCCAGACCGCCAGGAGACCAGCGATGATCAATGACGCCGTCCGCGGCTACTTCGGGTTCGAGCGCCTGCCGTTCGACCGGTCCATCCCGGTCGGGGCGCTGTTCGCCTCGGCCTCCCACCAGGAAGCCGCCGGCCGCATCGCCTACGGCATCGACACCCGCCAGATCACGGTGATCACCGGCGAGGTCGGCGCGGGGAAGTCCGTGGCCGCCCGCGCGGCCGCCGCCCGCCTGGACGCCTCACGCCACCAGCTGATCACCATCCCCAACCCCCAGGTCGGCGCGAGAGGCATTCACCACGCGATTGTCACGGCCCTGGGCGGCGTGCCCCGCTTCCACCACGCCACCCTCATCCCGCAGGCCGCCGAGCACCTGGCCGCCGAGCTCGCCGAGCGGGGCCGGCTGCCCGTGCTGCTGATCGACGAGGCCCACCTGCTCTCCCACGATCAACTGGAGGCGATCCGGATGCTGACCAGCGCCCAGCTCGACTCTGCCAGCCCGCTGGCCGTCCTGCTCATCGGCCAGCCCCACTTGCGGGCCAGCATGAAGCTCGGCGTGCTCGCCGCCCTGGACCAGCGGATCGGCGTCCGGTACGCGATGGCGCCGATGACCCCCGGCGAAACCGGAGCCTACCTGCGGCATCACACCAAACTCGCGGGACGGTCCGACCATCTGTTCTCCGATGACGCCGCCGAACTGATCCACCAGGCCAGCCGCGGCTTCCCCCGCGCGGTCAACCGGCTCGCCGCAGCCGCCCTGCTCGCCACCTACACCACCCACAAGACCATCGCCGACACCACCGCCGTCCGCGCCGCCATCACCGAGGTAAACGACCAATGACCCCCAGCACACGCCACCTGGCCGGCACGCTCATCTCCCACGCCGCCGGCTTCACCAGCCACGCCGCAGCCGCCGAACTGATCTGCGCCCACCACACCTGGCTGACCAGGACCGACTTCGTCGCCACCTACATCCACGCCGGCACCAGCCACGACCAGCATCCCTACGCCTACATCGACTGGGAACACGCCATCGCCGCCCTCGACAGCCACCAGCTCAGCTGCTCGCCTTCAGAAGCCGGCATCCTCAGAATCGCCGCCAGCCTCGGCGACCACCACATCCCCGTCCACCTCGCCCGCGTCCTGGGCTCCCTCGACCACACCAACATCACCCGGGTCACCACAGCCATCACCCGCGCCAACGGCTGACCACGACAACCTGGCCGCCACCGCGACAACCCGGGCACCACCAGGCCCCGCCGGCCTCGCCGGCGGGGCCTTTCCCGTCACCCGCCATGCCCACCCAGCGTGACGCCGACATGCCCATCCAGCGCGACGCGGAACAGGTGGGCTCGCCGAGGTACGCCTGAGCGGGCCGGGCGAAGCTCCGCGTGGCAGGATCGGCACATGCTGCGCTGGCTGACCGCAGGGGAGTCGCATGGTCCCGCACTCGTTGCGATCTGTGAGGGCATTCCGGCCGGTGTCGAGATCACCACGGCCGATCTGGCCGGGGCGCTGGCCCGTCGGCGGGCTGGTTACGGCCGTGGCGCCCGGATGAAGTTCGAGCAGGACGAGGCGGAGATCACCGGCGGCGTGCGGCATGGCCGCACGCTCGGCGGGCCGGTCGCGATCCGAGTCGCCAACTCCGAGTGGCCTAAATGGGCCACGGTCATGTCGGCCGACCCGGTGTCCGAGGCCGACCTGGCCGGCCAGGCCAGGAACGAGGCGCTGACCCGACCGCGGCCAGGTCACGCGGACCTGGCCGGAATGCAGAAGTACCACCAGGAGGATGCCAGGCCTATCCTGGAACGCGCGAGCGCGAGGGAGACCGCGGCCCGGGTCGCGCTCGGCGAGCTGGCCAGGAGGTTCCTGGCCCAAGCACTCGGCGTACGGATCGTCAGTCATGTGGTCGCCATCGGCGGCGTCACCGTCCCGAACGGGATGCTGCCAGGACCGCAAGACCTGGCAGCGATCGACGCCGATCCGGTTCGCTGCTTCGACCCGGAGGTCAGCCGGGCGATGCTGGCCGAGATCGATGCGGCACGTAGGGACGGCGACACGCTCGGTGGCGTGGTCGAGGTGGTGGTCCACGGCCTGCCGCCCGGTCTGGGCAGCCATGTGCACTGGGACCGGCGGCTTGATGGCAGGCTGGCCGGAGCGATGATGAGCATCCAGGCGATCAAGGGCGTCGAGATCGGCGACGGTTTCGCCACCGCGGCCCGGCGCGGCTCGCAGGCACATGACGAGATCGAGCCTGGCGAGCGGGGCCTGCGCCGCCGTACCAACCGGGCCGGCGGGATCGAGGGCGGGATGAGCACTGGTGACCCGATCAGGGTGCGGGCGGCGATGAAGCCGATCTCCACCGTTCCGCGTGCGCTGTCGACGGTCGATGTCCGGACTGGCGAGCCAGCCACGGCGATCAACCAGCGCAGCGACGTGACCGCAGTCCCGGCAGCCGGAGTCGTGGCCGAGGCGATGGCAGCCCTGGTCCTCGCCGACGCCGCCCTGGAGAAGTTCGGCGGCGATAGCGTGGCCGAGACTATCCGCAACCTGACCGGCTACCTGGAGACGCTGGTGATCCGATGACGCAGGGACGCAGTGCACTCGCGGCGATCCTGATCGGCCCGCCTGGAGCCGGCAAGTCCACGGTCGGCGCGTTGCTGGCCGACCTGCTCGGGGTCGGATTCACCGATACCGACGCCGAGGTCGAGGCAGCATCGGGCAAGCCAGTCAGCGACATCTTCATCGAAGACGGCGAGCCGGCCTTCCGTGCGCTGGAGCGGGCAGCCGTGGCGCACGTTCTGGCGAGCGGCGATGGCGTGGTCGCGGTGGGCGGCGGGGCGGTGCTTGATCCGCAGACCCAAGACTGGCTGGCCGGTCGGCCGGTGATCTATCTGGAGACCGGCTTCGCGGCGGCGGCCAAGCGAGTCGGCCTCGACAAACCGCGCCCGCTGCTGGTCGTCAACCCGAGGGCGACGCTCAAGGCGCTGCTTGATCAGCGGTTGCCGATCTACCGGCGGCTCGCCTGGATCACGGTCGGCACCGACGACAGGGAACCCGAGCAGATCGCTGCCGAGATCGCCGCGACGATTGTTGGCGCTGGCGGGTCTGGCGGTGCTGGCGGGTCTGGCGGTGCTGGCGGGTCTGACGAGGTTACCGCTTGAACGCGACCAGCATCGAGGTCGGCGGCGAACGGCCCTACCAGGTGATCGTGGGCACCGGGATCGTCGACGAATTGCCCGCGCTGGTCGGCGAGCGGGCCCAGACGGTCGTGATCATTCATGCCGAGGGCCTGGAGCGGCTGGCTAAGCCAGTCTGTGACGTCCTGGTCGCGGCCGGCTACACCGTGCACGCCGAGCCGGTTCCAGCCGGTGAAGCGGCCAAGGACATCAGCGTGGCTGCCCGATTGTGGGCGCAACTGGCAGCACGCCGAGCTTCCCGTTATGACGTAATCATTGGACTTGGCGGCGGGGCGGTCACCGACCTGGCCGGATTCGTCGCGGCGACCTGGCTGCGCGGTGTGCCCGTGGTGCTGGTGCCGACCACGCTGCTCGCGATCGTGGACGCGGCGATCGGCGGCAAGACGGCAGTCAACATCGCGGCCGGCAAGAACCTGGTGGGTGCGTTCCATCCGCCGGCCGGCGTGCTCGCCGACCTGGGGACACTGGCCACGCTGCCCGGCCGGGAGTACGTCAGCGGCCTGGCCGAGGTGATCAAGGCCGGATTCATCGCCGACCCGGTGATCCTGGACCTGATCGAGGCGGACCCGGCGGCGGCCGCGGTTCCCGGCGGCCCGCACGAGCGCGAACTGGTCGAACGGGCCATCCGGATGAAGGCCGGCGTAGTAACGGCCGACCTGCGGGAGGCCGGCCAGCGGGAGATGCTCAACTACGGGCACACGTTGGGCCACGCGATCGAGCTGGTGCAGGGTTACCGGATCCCGCACGGCGAGGCGGTCGCGATCGGGATGATCTTCGCCGCCGCGGTGGCCAGGCTGGCTGGTCGGCTTGATCAGGACACCGCGCAGCGGCACGGCGAGATCCTGACCGCGGTCGGCCTGCCGACCAAGTACCAGGGTGGCTCGTGGCGGCAGCTGCGGGAGGCGATGGCGGTCGACAAGAAGACCCGAGGCGGCCGGCTGCGGATGGTCGTGCTCGACGGGCTGGCCCGCCCATCGATCCTGGCCGACCCGCCAGCGGAGCTGCTCGACCGAGCGCACCAGGAGGCAAGCTGATGCGGACCGTGCTGGTGCTGAACGGGCCGAACCTGTCCCGGCTTGGATCGCGCGAGCCCGACGTCTACGGCACCGCGTCGATCGACGATCTGGCGGCGGTGTGCGCGGCCACGGCCGCCGAGCTTGAGCTGGCCGTCGACTTCCGGCAGACCGACGACGAAGCCGAACTACTCGCCTGGGTGCATGAGGCCGCGGACCTGCGGATGCCGATCGTGCTGAACCCGGCCGCGTTCACGCACTATTCCTATGCGCTGCGCGATGCGCTGGCGATGCGGACCGCACCGCTGGTCGAGGTGCACCTGTCCAACCCGGCCGCCAGGGAGGCGTTCAGGCACACGTCGGTGGTGGCAGCGGTGGCCGACGGGACGGTAGCCGGCTTCGGCTTCCTGTCCTATCAGCTCGCGCTGCGCGCCGTCGCCGCGCTGGCCGCGGCAGCGGACGCCTGAGCGCCGCAGACCGGCGGACCGGCTGCGGTTACGATGCAGGAGTCCGCCGCCCGCCCGTGAAAGGTCCGCCAGGTCATGCGCATCGGGATGTCACTGAATTACGCCGGCGGATTCGCCGAGACCGTCGTCGAGCTTGCCGACTACGAAAAGGCGGGTCTGGACATCATCTTCGTGCCCGAGGCGTACAGCTATGACGCGGTCAGCCAGCTCGGCTTCATCGCGGCCAAGACCGAGCGGCTGCAGCTCGCCTCGGGGATCATGCAGCTGTACACCAGAACGCCGACGCTGACCGCGATGACCGCGGCCGGGCTCGACTATGTCTCGGGCGGACGGTTCAACCTCGGCCTCGGCGCTTCCGGCCCGCAGGTGATCGAAGGCTGGCACGGGGTGCCCTATGACGCGCCGGTCGGCCGGATGCGGGAGACGATCGAGATCTGCCGTGCGGTCTGGCGCCGGGAGCGGCTGACCTACGACGGCAAGTACTACACCATCCCGCTGCCGCCGGACCAGGGCACTGGTCTGGGCAAGGCACTGAAGATCATCAATCACCCGGTCAGGGAGCGGATTCCGATCATCGTGGCCGCGATCGGCCCGAAGAACGTGGCGATGGCCGCTGAGCTGGCCGAAGGCTGGCAGCCGATCTTCTACTTCCCTGAGAAGGCGCAGGAGATCTGGGGAGCGCCGGTGGCGGCCGGGCTGGCCAAGCGGGACGCGTCGCTCGGCCGGCTGGACGTGGTCGTCCAGGCGACGCTCGCGATCGGGGACGACGTGAGCGGCTTGCTCGACTTCGGCCGGCCGATCATGGCCCTGTACATCGGCGGGATGGGCGCTCGTGGCCAGAATTTCTACACCAGGCTGGCGGCCCAGTACGGCTATCCCGATGAGGCGCTGGCGATCCAGGACGCTTACCTGTCCGGCCGCAAGGACGAGGCAGCCGCGCTGGTGCCGCAGTCGCTGCTCGAGGGGATCTCGCTGATCGGCCCGCGGTCGATGGTGGCCGAGCGGATCGCCGCGATGAAGGAGTCCGGGGTCACCACACTGAACGTTTCTCCGCTCGGCGCGACCCACGCCAACCGGCTAGCGCTGATCGAGCAGATCCGCGACATCGCCGGATAGCGCGAGATGACGGGTCGCCGCAAACCGGTGCCTGGCGCGGTTCGGGTCGTAGTGACCGGGGCTGGCTTTGGCGGCCTGACCGCGATCGACCACCTGGCCGGCCGGTCACTGCAGGTCACCCTGGTGGACCGGAACAGCTACAGCACGTTCCAGCCGCTGCTCTACCAGGTGGCCACGGCCGGGCTGACCTCGGCCGACGTCGCCTATCCGCTCTGGGTAGCGGCGAGGAAGGCCGGCGCCCACTTCCGCAAGAGCGACGTCGTCGGCCTCGATCCCGGCCGGCGCGAGGTGCTGCTCGCCGACGGGACCACCCTCGGATATGACTACCTGATCCTGGCGACCGGCGTCAGCGCGGCGTTCTACGGCGTGGCAGGCGCGGCCGAGCACAGCTTCAGCCTCTACACCCGCCGTGACGCGATCGTGTTGCGCGATCACGTGATGGCCTCACTTGAGCAACGCAGCCTCAGCGGCGATGGCAGGCAGCTTGACATCACCGTCGTCGGCGGCGGCGCCACGGGTGTCGAGCTGGCCGGAACCCTCGCCGAGCTGCGCAACATCGCCCTGCCTGCCGCGTTCCCCGAGATCGATCCGGCCAGGATGCGGGTCAGGCTGATCGAGCAGGGCCCGGCCCTGCTCGCCCCGTTCTGTGCCAGGCTGCGCGATTATGCGCGGGATGAGCTGCTGGCCCGCGGCGTCGATGTCCGGCTGCACACCGCGATCAAGGAAGTCCACGCCGATCGGGTGCTGCTCGCCGACGGCGAGGAGTTGCCGAGCGATATCACGGCCTGGGCAGCGGGCGTCACCGCACCGGAGTGGATAGCTGGCCTCGGCCTGCCGACCGGGCCTGGCGGCAGGCTGCGGACCGGCGCGGATCTGAGGGTGGCCGGTCAGGACCGGATCTTCGCCGTCGGCGACATCGCGGTGATCGACGGGCAGCCGCTGCCGCAGCTCGCGCAGCCAGCGATTCAGGAAGGCAGGCATGCGGCAGCGCAGATCCTGCGGCTGCTGGCCGGCCAGCAGACCACGCCGATGCACTACAAGGACAAGGGCATCATGGCGACCATCGGTCACCGGTCGGCGGTGGTCGAGCTGCCAAGCCGGATCCGGGTGCGTGGCACCCTGGCCTGGCTTGCCTGGCTGGCGCTGCACCTGGTGACACTGCTTGGCAACCGGAACCGGATCTCCGCCCTGGTCAACCTGTCCTGGCGGTACCTGACCTGGAGCCGGGGCGGGGGAGTCATCATCGGCGACGACCCGCCAGCGCAAGACTGAGTCACGCTGTGGATCGCCCGCCGAGCCGAGCCAGCGCGCGGGCAAACGCATCGCGCTGATCGCCAAGTGCGGCGAAATATGCCTCGTCCGCGGCCTCGACGTCGGCCAGGGCCGCGGCCAGCAGCGTGCGCCCAGCTGGCGTAACCGCCAGCTGCATGGCGCGGCTGTCCCCGGGAGCTGGCCGCCGCTCGGCGAGGCCTCGGGCGGCGAGCTTCCTGATCACCTGGCTGGTCATCATCGGGTCGGTGCCCGCGTGCTCGGCCAGATCCGCCTGGATCGGCTGCCCGGTGCCGTGCTCCTCGAGCCACCACAGCGAGGCGAGCAGCACGAACTGAACATGGGTCAGCTCGTAGGGTGCCAGCGCGGCCCGAATGTCACGCTGCCAGGACAGTGTCGCGCGCCAGAGCAGGAAGCCCGGGCTCTGCTCTGCGGTCTGATGCCGTGACCTGGGTGGCACCTCGTCAGCCAGCCCGCTCGCTGGCAAGCGCGATGAGCGAGTTCATCGTGGCCGGGAAGTCGGCTGTGATCGCAGGCCCGATGTGGTTGGCCTGCTCAGGCGGTCCGTCGATCTGCGCGGCATAGGTGATCCGCAGCCGGCCGTCGCCGATCGGCTCAAGCAGGTGGGACACCCGGACGGTGAGGTCACCAACCTCAGTCTCGTCGACGAACTCGCGCAGCGGGTCGACCTTGGCGAGCCGGTACCGCAGTGGTTCCTGGCCGGTGAACTTCATGGTGCCGGTGGTCCCGGTGGCGAACGGTCCGTCGCGGGTGATCAGTTCCGCCTGCGCGTCCCACTGCGGCCATGTTGTGACGTCGTCGTACAGGGCCCAGATCGCGCTGGCCGGAACCGTGGTCTCGATGATGTGGCGGTAGCTGAAGGCTGGAGAACTAGTCATGCATGCATAATATATGCGCGCATAGTAAAGGTCCGGCGGCGGGGGAACATTCCAGCCCGTACAGTCAAGGTATGGCCCGTACAGTCAAGGTATGGCTGAGATCCACGCGGTCCGGCGGTCCGCGGTCCGCAAGCAGCTTGCGGAGCTTGGTGCCGATGCGGCGCTGATCACCAGCGGGGTTAATGTCCGATATCTGACCGGGCTGGTCAGTTCGAACGCGGCTCTGCTGCTGCCGGCCGACGGCCAGGCCGTGCTGGCGACCGACTCCAGGTACGCCGGGACCGCGGCCAGCCAGTGCGCCGACCTCGAGCTGCTGATCGAGCGGCTCATCGAACCGGTCCTGGTCCGGCTGGCCGTGGCCCGCGGGAATACCCGGATCGGGTTCGAGGCGCAGGAGATGACCGTCGAGCGCTATCAGGCGCTGACTGAGCTGGCGGAGCGTCCGGAGCTCGTGCCGCTTGGCGGCGCCGTGGAGGAGCTGCGGATGGTCAAGGACGAAGCCGAGATCGAGCTCCTCGCCCGGGCCTGCGCGATCACCTGCGAGGCGTTCGCCGCGGTGATCGGCTGGCTGCGGCCCGGCGTGACCGAGCGCGAGTTCGCGATCGTACTTGACCGGGCAATGATCGACGGCGGCGCCCGGGCTCCGGCCTTCGACACGATCGTCGCCAGCGGCGCGAACGGCGCGATCCCGCACCACATGCCAGGCGACCGGATGTTCGCGGCCGGCGATCTGGTGACCGTTGACTGCGGTGCGCAGTTCGAGGGCTACCACGCCGATCTGACCAGGACTGTGGCCATCGGCGAGCCGGCCCGCTGGCAGCGGGACATCTATCAGCTGGTCGCGGCCGCCCAGGAAGCCGGTGTGGCGGCCGCGAGGGCGGGGGCTCAGGTGGCCGACGTTGACGCGAGCTCCAGGGAGATGATCGCCAGCGCCGGTCATGGCGAGCATTTCGGCCATGGCCTCGGACACGGCGTGGGGCTGCAGATCCACGAGGCGCCGTCGATCGGCTACGGGAAGACCGGTACACTACAGGACCGGGTTCCCATCACGATCGAACCCGGGATCTACCTGCCCGGCATGGGCGGCGTCCGGATTGAGGACACGCTCGTGGTCCGCGCGGGGGCCGGGGCGGCAGGATCGGCCCAGCTGCTCACCACCTTGACCAAGGAACTGCTCGTCCTTTAGCACGGGACGAAGCAGCGCCGCTTGCCTGCAGGAGACGCGACTCACGTGGCCACCACGAACGATCTCAAGAACGGCATGACCCTCAGCATCGACGGCCAGCTCTGGAACGTCGTGGAGTTCCAGCACGTCAAGCCGGGCAAGGGCGGCGCGTTCGTCCGGACCAAGCTGAAGAATGTGCTGTCCGGCAAGGTCGTCGACCGAACCTTCAACGCCGGGGTCAAGGTCGACGTCGCCAACGTGGACAAACGGGAGATGCAGTACCTCTACCGCGAGGGCGACGACTTCGTCTTCATGGACACCCAGGACTACGACCAGCCAAGGATCCCGGCGGCGACGGTTGGCGACGGTGCCGATTACCTGCTCGAGGAGCAGATGGTGACCGTTGCCTTCAACGACGGCGTGCCGCTGTACGTCGAACTGCCAGCCGCGGTGGAGCTGACGGTCAGCCAGACAGATCCAGGACTGCAGGGCGACCGGTCGACCGGCGGCACCAAGCCGGCCACCCTGGAGACCGGGACGCAGATCCAGGTGCCGCTCTTCATCACGACGGGCGAGAAGGTCAGGGTGGACACGCGCACCGGCGACTACCTCGGCCGAGCGTGACGGCCGCGGCTCGCGGACCGGACCAGCCCGGCGATGTCCGCCCGCAGTAAGGCGCGCAAGCGAGCGCTGGACATCTTGTACGAGGCTGAGATCCGGCGGGAATCCCCGCTTGCCTTGCTTGACGACCGGTCCGCCCAGGCGAGCCCGCCGGTCACGCCGTACGCGGCCGAGCTAGTCCGCGGCGTTCAGGCCCATCGAGCCGACATCGACGCGCTGCTCAGCGAGTACTCCCACGGCTGGGCGCTGGACCGGATGCCGGCCGTGGACCGGAACATCCTGCGGATCGGCGCCTACGAGCTGCTGTGGGGCGCCGACGTGCCCGCGCCGGTCGCGATCAGCGAGGCGGTGCTGCTCGCCCGTGACCTGTCGACCGACTCATCGCCCGCGTTCGTCAACGGGCTGCTTGCCCGCCTGCTCGAGATCAGGCCCACGCTTGACCTCGACCTGCCAGGCCAGGCTGATCCGCAGGCCGCGGCTGACTCGTAAGGCCGGCTGACTCGTAGGCCGGGCTGTCGGCAGCCGGCGCTACAGTCGGGATGAGACCGGCGCCGCGGCGAGGAGGCGCGATGGACACCGATGACGCTGGCTGCCACATCCTGCACATCGACATGGATGCGTTCTACGCCAGCGTAGAGATCAGGGACCGGCCTGAGATTGGCGGGCAGCCGGTCATCGTGGGTCATACCGGCGGCCGCGGCGTGGTGCTCTCGGCCAACTACCTGGCCCGCGCATTCGGCGTTCGCTCGGCCATGCCGGTCAGCCGGGCCCAAAGGCTCTGCCCGCAGGCTACGTTCGTCGCGCCGCGACATGAGAAGTACGGCGCCGCCTCCCGTGAGGTGATGGCCATCTTCCGGACAATCACCCCGGAGGTGGAGCCGCTCTCCCTGGACGAGGCATTCCTCGATATATCCGGCGCGATCCGGCGGCTAGGCAGGCCGACGGCGATCGGTCAGCTGATCCGGCAGCAGGTTCACGACCAGCTGAGCATCACCTGCTCGGTCGGGATCGCGCCGAGCAAGTTCGTTGCCAAACTTGCATCGGTGCACTGCAAGCCGGATGGCCTGCTGGTCATCAAGGCCGACCGAGTTCTCGAATTCCTGCATCCGCTGCCGGTGTCGGCGCTGTGGGGGGTCGGTGACCGAACCGGCCGGCTGCTCGCCAGGCTCGGCCTGCGCACTGTGGCTGACCTGGCGAATACTCCGGTGCCCACGCTGGAGCGAGAGCTTGGCCGGGCGACCGCCGCCCACCTGGTCGCGCTCGCCTGGGGTCGCGATGATCGCAAGGTGGTTCCTGACCTCCAGGAGAAGAGCATCGGTGCCGAGGAGACGTTCGCCGCCGATATCGCCGACCCCGATCTGATCCGGCGCGAGCTGCTGCGGCTGTCGGGGCGGACGGCACGCGGCCTGCGCGCCGCAGGGTGCGTGGCCCGGACCATCTCGGTCAAGCTGCGGCGGGCCGATTTCACTACCATCACCCGGGCCAGGACGCTGCCCGAGCCGACCGACGTCACCCAGCAGATCTACGCGACCGCCGGTGAGCTGTACGCCGCCTCAGGACTGGCCTCAGGCACCCTGCTGCGGCTGGTCGGCGTGCGGGCAACCGGCCTGATACCAGCGCGCGGCACCGGTACCCAGCTCGCTCTCGGCGAGCACGCCGACGCCTGGCGGGACGCTGAGAGCGCGATGGACCGGATCACCCGCAGGTTCGGTGCGGATGCGGTGCGGCCAGGATCGCTGGTCCCGCCCAGAGATGCCGCCAGCCAGGCCTGAGATCGGTGTTGCGCCGGGTGTCAGCTACGTTGCACATGGTGTCAGAGTGCCGGTCCGCGCCGTATCCTGAGCTAAAGCAATGACCCAGCTGTGCTGTCCCCTTCCACAGAACGTCCCGACGCTCGTATTCTGGGGATAGCCACGGCCGTACGGCGAATCTCAGCAGTCGGCCAGCGCACGTTTATTGGGAGGCACCGTGCCGCTCTCGGAGCACGAGCAGCGTCAGCTCGAGCAGATCGAGCAGGCGCTCTATGCCGAACACCCGCGGTTTGCCAGGGCGGTCCGCGCGGCTGATCCGCAGGTGCACTACAAGCGCCGCGTCGTATACGCGGTGCTAGGGTTCGCGATCGGTGTCGCGCTGCTGCCGGTCGGCGTCGCGTCGACGTACATCGCGATCAGCGTGGCCGGTTTCGTCGTCATGCTCGCTTCCTGCTACTGGGCGGCCATCAGCTACCGGAGGATGAACGGCATCACGACCGGCAAGGTGGCCAGCAAGGACCGCCACGGCGGCCGGACCAAGCGGGGCGGAAAGCGGTCAGGGACCGGCCTGAGCGAGCGGCTCGAGGAACGCTGGCGCAGGCGCCAGGAGGGCGGCGGCAGGTAGCCGCTCGCGGATCGGTCAAGCCGGAGCGTTCTCTCGGGTCGACGGCATCCAGCCGGTAAGCAGACCCACCCCCTGCCGCACGGCGCTGCGCACCGGCCCCAGCGTCGACGCTGGCAGCAGCCTGGCCCGCCACCGGACCGTCAGCCCTGCGCTGCGACCCAGGGCGCGGCGGACCAGCGCGACGTCCGCCCGGATCGGCCCGACGGCTGCCGGGTCAGGTGCGTAGCGAACCCGCTCGACCACGCTGGCGATCCGGCCGACGGCCTGTCGTGCCGCGTCATCGATTTCGGCAGCTGAACAGACTCGCCTGGCTACTGCCCGCGGCGACTCGCTGTCCCGGCAGGGCAGCCCGAAGTCGTCGAGGTCATCGCGGATCTCCTGCCAGGCCACCCGGGCAAGTCCGGCGTCTGTGGTCGCGCCGTGCCAGCGCCAGCGCCGGACCAGCACCCGGGTGATCCCCGGCGCCACCGCAACGAGCGCGAGAATCGTGGCCACGATGATCAGCGGCAGGTCGCCGAGCTGGTGGCGCCCCAAGGAGCCGGCCGCCGGGGATTTCCCGCCGGCTGGTTCGGGTGCCTGCAGGTGCGGCGGGTGGATCTTGCTGATGCTCCCCGCCGGTCCGGTGGCGGGGTTAGTCTTGCTGCCCGGGCCGGTGGGGCCGGTCTGGCTGCTGGGGTGCGAGGCCAGATAGCTCGGCTGTGCGGCGGTGCCCTGGCCGTAGATACCGCCGGGAGTGGGCTCGAACCTGATCCAGCCAACGTTCTGGAAGTACAGTTCGGGCCAGGCGTGGCCATCGTTCGTGGTGACCTGCCAGACGCCGTTCTTGCCTTCCTCGCCCGCGGTGTAGCCGATGGCTATCCTGGACGGGATTCCGACCAGCCTGGCCAGGACCGCGAAGGCGAAGGCGAACTGCTGGCAGTAGCCCTGCTTGCTCTTGGTGAGGAAGGTCAGCAGGCCGGCCGGGGTATTCGGCAGGTGCGGACGCAGGGTGTAGGCGAACTGGCCAGAGAGGAACCAGTCCTCCAGCGCCTTGGCCTTGGTGAAGGCGTTCTGCTTGCCGCGGGTGATGTAATCAGCGATCCTGCTGAGCTGGCTGGTGACGGTCGTGGGATATCCCAGGTAGGACTGCCTGATCGAGGCCGGGATCTGCTGCGGGCCGGACAGCATGGCTGGTGTCGGTTCGGGGTCCTCGCTGGTCACCGAGTAGGACATGTCCGGGTGGCTGTCCTGAGCTGAGTAGATCATCAGCGTCCCGTTGGACTCCTGCCAGGATCCTGGCAGCTGCAGCTCGTACGGCCAGTACGGTACCGGCAGGAAGAAGAGCGGCGAGTTGGAGCCGGCCGGGACGTATCCGGCCGCGACCGGGCCCAGCCTGATCGCCGTCTGGGTGATGAGCACCGGCGCGCTGGCTGACGTCCCCTGCGGCGGCTGCAGCGGCTGGCGATGGACTGCCGTGGATTGCCTGGACCAGATGGGCTGCCAGCTACGGCTGGACGGGTCGTAGTTAAGCACGTATACCTGCAGGTACTGCTCGGCAGGCTGAAACTGCGCCGCGCCAGGCCCGACCGCGACGGTTCGATAGGAGAGCACGGGCACACCTGCCGACTTGGTCAGCATGCCGTCCAGCTGGTCGACCGGATTGGGCAGCGACACCTGCGCCACATTCCCCGGGCCGGTGCCGCCAGCCAGCAGCCGATGCAGGTTCAGCGTAGGCAGCAGCAGTGGCGTGGCCACGGCCACGCATACCGCGGCGAGACCGATCCGCCGCCCGGTTGCGGCCAGCGCGCCGACTTCGGCGCCGCCGAGCCGCTCGTCCTCTCCCGCGTAGTGCCAGACCGTGACCACCCGGCCCCAGCCGCGCAGCCGGTTCCTGCCGTCGGCCGACAGCAGCGCCAGGTAGCCGGTCGCGGCGCAGAGGAACGCGAAGGCCCCGCCCGTGCTGCCGATCCTGGCCGCGGTGGGGACCGGCGCCATGAAGACCACGAGCAGCGGCAACCCAGCGATGGCCGGCCGACGCAGCCGCACGGCGAGCAGGTCGACCGCGATCGCGGCCAGCCCGATCCCGCCAGCCGCCAGCAGCAGTACACCGTGGGTGCCTGGCACCGGCGCCGGACCGGTGGCTGTCGTCGTTCCCTGGTTGAAGACCGCGAGCAGGTGCCGAAGCGAGGCGGTGGTTGGCACCACCCTGACCACCGACTTCGGGCCCCCGAACAGGGCATTCAGGTAAAGCAGCAGCGCAGCCAGGTAGGTCACCAGGCTGGCCAGCGGGGTAAGAAACCGCAGCCGGGTCGCGCTTACGGCGCAGGCAGCCACGATAACCAGGCCTGCGGCCTTCAGGTAGGCCGATGGGGCGGTGAGCAGCGGGACCGATGCGATCACCGCGAGCACGGTGGCTCCGATCGCTGCCGGAACGGCGTTCAGCCTGGTCAGGGTACCGGCCAAGGCCACCACGAGCACGGCGCCTGCCGCGGCCACCAGCCACGACACTCCGTTGATCAGGGAGAACTCCGAGATCGAGGCGAGGATGACCGCGATCGCGCAGGCCAGAGTCAGTCGGTGATTCATCGCACTGGCACTCCGTCCCAGGCCGGGTGGCCCGCGTCAGCCATCCTGCTGCCGTGTCTTGGCAGCAGCTGCCACGCCGCGGCGAGCGCGGTGTCGGCGGCGACGGAGGCCACTCGCCAGCCGGCCCCGCGCAGCACCGCTTCGGCGGCGGCCGTTTCACTGAAATGCCGGTCTCGCAACGCCGGCCCGGCCGGATTGGGGTCCGCGCCGGGCGGCTGCTGGCCGTCAGCGCCGGCCTGGATGCCCCAGGTCGAGGTTGCCAGCAGCAGGGCGATCCCCTGGCGGCCATCCCGGCGGGCGGCGGCAACCTCCCTGGCCTCGGCGACCGATAGCCGGCCGGCGATCAGCACGAGCAGCCCGCCCTCGATCGTGCTCAGCGCCGCGATTGCCCTGGCAAAACTCTGATTGTTCGACGGAATGATCACGGACAGCGCGTCGAGCAGCACATCCTCGAACATCGCCGATCCGGCCAGCGGTCCGGCGTCGGTGAGCAGGTGACCATCGAGTCCGGCGCGGGCCAGATGCACGCCGATCGAAGCCGCGGCGCTGACCGCGAACTCGAACGACGAGCTTGGGCCGCTGCCGGTGTGCGCGCCGCGCCTGGAGTCGAGCAGCAGCACGGCGCGGTCCTGCCACCGCTGCTCCTCGCGCCGCACCATCAGCTCCCCGTACCTGGCGGTCGATCGCCAGTGCACTCGGCGCAGTTCATCGCCATCGCGGTAGGCCCGCGGGATCACGTCGTCGTCGCCGGCCGCCGCCGTCATCCTGGTCCTGCCGTCGCCGTCACTTGACCAGCTCCCGGTGGTGGACGCGCTGATCAGCGGTACCACCTTGGGAGTGACGGTGAGGGTGCTCTGGGTGGCGAACGACGCGGTCAGCTCGACCAGACCGAAGACATCGGCGATCCTGATCTGCAGCGGGCCGATCGCGTACTTTCCCCGCAGGTCAGAGCGCAGCTGATAGCTGACCTCGCGCGAGCCGCCGCGCTCGATCCCGTTCAGCACGTATCTGGGCCTGGTGCCGAGCGCGTAAGGGATGGTCTCCTCGGCGAGTAGCAGCCCGGTCGATATCCGGCTGACGTTCTCCAGCCGGATGGTGACCCGGGCGCTCTGGCCAGGAGCAACCCGGGACGGAGTGATCTTGCGCTCGCAGCGCAACTGGTAGCGGGCCCGGCGGGCGGTCAGGGCGGAGAAGACCGGCAAGCAGATCAGCAAGGCGCCGACACTGGTCAGCGCATCGCTGCCCAGGGTCAGTCCGGCCAGGATGCCGACGGCGCCTGCGGCGATGAACGAAGCCCCGCGGACGGTGAACCACGAGAGAACCGACCACATCGTCGCGCCTCCTACTGCTGCCCTGTCAATGTACGTGCTCTAACCAGTCGGCGGCCAGGCTCGCCAGTGGCTAGTGACCAGGCAGCGGCACCCGGTCCAGGATCTTGTCGAGTGCCTGCTCGGGAAGCTCCCGGCCGACCACCGCCTCGGCCGTGGGCAGCAGCCGGTGCGCGAGCACGGGTCCGGCCAGCGTCTGGACGTCGTCAGGGATCACGAAGTTGCGGTCTTCGAGCGCGGCGTACGCCCGGCTCGCGCGCAGCAGGTGCAGTGCGGCCCGCGGCGAGGCACCAAGCCGCAGTGCCGAGGCGGTCCTGGTCGCCCCTACCAAGTCGATGATGTACTGCCTGACCTGCGGAGCCACGTGAACCCTGCGCACCGCCCCGATCAGCGCCATGACATCGCTGGCGTGCGCCGCAGGCCGCAGGTCGTCAAGCGGCGAGCTCGAGCCGTGCGTTTCCAGCATGGCGAGTTCGGCGGCGGCGTCGGGGTAGCCGATGTAGATCCTGGCGGTAAACCGGTCGCGCTGGGCCTCTGGCAGCGGATAGGTGCCCTCCATCTCGATCGGATTCTGGGTCGCGATCACCATGAACGGCGGCTCGAGCGCGTAGGTAACCCCGTCCACCGTGACCTGGCGCTCCTCCATGCACTCGAGCAGGGCCGACTGGGTCTTCGGAGATGCCCGGTTGATCTCATCGCCCAGCACCAGGTTGGCGAAGATCGGCCCTGGCTTGAACTCAAACTCGCGCAGTTCCTGGTTGAACGCGCTCACCCCGGTGATGTCGCTCGGCAGTAGGTCAGGAGTGAACTGGACTCGGCGCACCGAGCAGTCGATTGATCGTGCCATTGCCTTGGCCAGCATTGTCTTACCGACCCCTGGCACATCTTCGATCAGTGCGTGTCCCTCGGCGAGCAGGACAGTCATGGCTAGCCTGATCGCCGCCGGCTTACCGACGATGACCGTATTGATCGCCTCGCTGATCCGGTGCGCCACCGGAATCAGCTGGTCAAGCGAGCGCTCGACCTGCTCGGCGTCAGCTGACACGCATCCTCCTTGCCCCCAGGCGGCCCGACCGCCGGGTTTGTTCCAGTGCCGATGGCCGCTTCCGCCGACCATTGCCGTGCGTTCAGACAGTACGTGTCGCCATGCCTAGATGTAACAACGGATTGGACATCGCTGCATAACGACATCCACGGCGCCGGGCGGATCTGGCCGCTTGTCCGGGTTGGCGGCCGGTCGGGTGAGCCTGAGCGCGGTTCACCGCCCCACTTTCCTCCACCTCTGTGACCACGGGATTCGTGACGCCGGGGTTCGAATTAAGGCGGTGCCATGATTGACGGTGGTGGATTGTGGAGTACAGTGGTGCGCGGTGGGGCGAGTGTGGCCCCACCGCGAACCGTAGTGGGGGACAGGGGAGGTGAGGGCCGGTGTTTCTCGGTACCCACACACCCCGCCTGGACGAGAAGGGCCGGTTGTTCCTCCCCGCGAAGTACCGCGACGAGCTTGCGGAGGGATTGGTGCTCACGAAAGGCCAGGAACGCTGCTTGTACGTGTTTCCGCAAGCCGAGTTCGGCCGGATTACCGAGGCTCTGCGCGCGGCACCGGTCACCGCCAAGGCAGTACGCGACTACAGCAGGGTGTTCTTCGCCAGCGCCTCCGACGAAATCCCCGACAAGCAGGGTCGGATCACCATTCCGCCCGCCTTGCGCGACTACGCGACGCTGCAGCGCGACTGCGTTGTGATTGGCGCGAACACGAGGCTGGAGATCTGGGACGCGGCCGCCTGGGATGCCTACCTGACGGCGCAGGAGGACGCGTTCTCCGACGCATCACAGGAGGTGCTGCCAGGAGTTCTGTGACCGGGCCGCGATCCGCGGCCACAGTGCCCGGCGAGGTCTCCACCCGCGCATGACGGCAGTCTCAGCTGACGCCCCTTCCCCGGCGCCAGGTGGGAGCTGACCTGCCGCAGCGACGCGGATGGCGACCTGGCCGGGCACCGAACTCCAGACAGCAGGTGACCGAGAGGAGGGGGCTCGATGGACACAGCGCCAATGGACACAGCGCCAGCAGCGCACCTGCCAGTGATGCTTGACCGGGTCAGGGAAATCTTCGCTCCCGCCCTCGGGACGGCCGGGGCGGTTCTGGTGGACGCCACCCTCGGGCGGGCCGGCCACGCCAGGGCGCTGCTCGGCGACCACCCGGGACTGACCGTGGTCGGCATCGACGCCGATCAGACCGCGATCGAGGAGTCCCGTCGGGTTCTGGTGGCTGATGCCAGCCGGGTCATCTTCGTGCACGCGGCCTACGACCAGATTCCGGCCATCCTGGCTGACCACGGTCTGGCCACCGTGCAGGGAGTGCTGTTCGACCTTGGCGTGTCGTCGCCCCAGCTTGACGACCCCGGCCGCGGCTTCTCCTATTCTCAGGACGCCCCGCTTGACATGCGGATGGATCGCACCAGGCGGCTGACCGCGGCCGAGGTGGTCAACACCTATCCGGCCGCGCAACTCGCCCGGGTACTCAGTGAATATGGCGAGGAGCGGTTCGCCAGGCGGATCGCCGACGCGGTCGTGCGGGAGCGCGCCTCAAGGCCGCTTACCTCGACCCGGCGGCTGGCCGAGATCATCAGGGACTCCATCCCGGCCGCTGCCCGGCGCAGTGGCGGCAATCCGGCTAAACGCACGTTCCAGGCATTGCGCATCGAAGTGAATGACGAGCTGGGTACCCTGCGGCGCGCGGTGCCAGCGGCACTCGACGCGATCGCCCTGGGCGGCCGCATCGTCGTGCTCGCCTACCAATCGCTGGAGGACCGGATCGTCAAGCGGGCACTCGCGCAGCGGGTGGCCGACTCGACTCCGCCCGGACTGCCGGTACCGCTGCCTGCCAGCCGGCCGCAGTTCCGGCTGCTGACCTCCGGTGCCGAGCGGCCATCGGAATCCGAGCTTGCCGCGAATCCGCGCGCGGCGTCCGCCAGGCTGCGGGCCGCGGAACGGGTGCGGGTTGCCGCATGACCAACGGGAGGGATGGAACGCCGATGAGTACCGAGGTCAGGACGCCGGACGGCAGGTCCGGCGGGGCACAGGCCCGGCGCGGAACTGGTCAGGCCGGCCCGGGCGGCGCCCAGCAGGTGTCCGATTCACGGCAGCCTCCCCGGCCGGCCAGGCAGCGCAGGCCAGGACGGCCGCTGCATCCGGATCGCCCGGCAAGCCCGGTCCGCCCGCCCGGCCCAGGCCGGCCTGGTCGGCCGCCGAGGACCGGCGGACCAGGCCGGTCGGCTCGGGACCTGCGGCAGGACCCGCAGCTCAGGCAGGTCCGGCCGCCGCTGGGCGGCGGTACCGGGCCGCGGGGCAATGTCGGGCCGCCGCGCAGCAGGATCACGGCCGGGTCCGTCCGCCGCCACGGGCGGTCGTCCTTCGTGCTGCTGCTGCTCGGGCTGCTCGGCGGCGGGTTGATCTGCCTGCTGGTGGTTCAGACCACGTTCGCCGCCGCGTCAATCAGGATCAGCAGGCTTGAGCAGCAGAACGCCACGCAGAGCCAGCAGGTACAGGAGCTCCAGCAGCAGGTCACGGTGCAGCAGACGGCATCGGTGCTGCAGCGGGAGGCAGTGCGGCTCGGCATGCGACCGGCGCAGACGCTGAGCTTCGTCGATGTGCGCACCCACAAGATCGTGACCGGATCGCCCGCCGCGGTCGACCTGCCTGGGCCCCATCGGTGACGCCGGGCGTGCCGCCGGATCCCCGCGGTGCTGAGCGGTACCCCCGTCCGCGTGGCTATCCAGGATCGCGTGGTAACCCAGGACGGGGTGGTTACCCAGGTCCGGGCGGTAACCCAGGTCCGCGTGGTTACCCAGTTCAGCGTGGTAACCCCGGGACTGGCGGTCCGCGCCGCGGCGGCCGCGGCTGGACCGGCAGGCCGCTGCGCCGCACCAGCCCGGTCCGTCGTCTGAACGTCGCCCTGCTCTCGATCGTCTTCGCGCTCTCGCTCATCGCCGGCCGGCTGATCCAGCTGCAGGGCATGGACGCATCCCGGTATCAGGCGATGAGCCAGCAGGAGCAACTGCACGTCCTGTCCATTCCCGCGGTCCGCGGCGAGATCATCAGCAGCGACGGCACCGTCCTGGCGATGACGGTGCAGACCGATCAGGTCTATGCCGACCCGCCGCTGATCACCCCGTCCATGCCGCTGCGAGCGGCCGCCGCTAAGCTGGCCGGTCCGCTTCGCATGCCGGCCGCCGCGATCCTGGCACTGCTCAGCCATCCGACCTCGCCGCAGTATGTGCTGCTCAAGCAGTCCGTGGATGTCTTGACGGCGGACCGGATCAGCAAGCTCGACATCCCTGGCGTGGACCTGAACCCGACCTACACCCGGGCCTACCCAGGCGGTGATCTCGCGGCCGGCCTGCTCGGCTTCACCGACCTGCGCGGCCCGGCCAGCGATCCGACGCTGACCGGCGAGGCCGGGCTTGAGCTGACCTACAACCCGCTGCTGGCCAGCCGGGCCGGCCAGGAAGCGGTCGAGCTAGGCGCTTCCGGCCTGCCGATCCCCGGGACTGAGGCCGTGCTGAGGACGGCCGTGCCCGCAGGCAATCTCCGGCTGACCATCCAGGCCGACATCCAGTGGAAGGCCGAGCAGGCCTGCGCCGAGCAGGTGCTCGTGACCCGCTCAAGGAACTGCTCGGTGATCGTGATAGAGCCAGCTACCGGCGACATCCTGGCCATGGCTCAGTACCCGACCTTCAACCCGGCCGCGCCAGCCAGCTTGTCGGCGACCACAGACATCCCGGTCGCCAACATCTTCGCGCCGGGCAGCACCGCCAAGGTGATCACCGCCGCGGCCGCGTTCGAGCACGGCGGGCAGACGCCAATGAGCAGCTATCGGGTCCCTGACCAGATCTGGTGGCACGGGTTCCCGTTCCACGATGCCGAGTACCATCCGACCCAGCGGTATACCATCGCCGGGATCATCGCGCATTCGCTCAACGATGGCATGGTGCAGGTGGCCGATCATGTCACGCCGCAGCAGCAATACGCCGAGTTCCGTGCCTTCGGCATCGGCTCGGACTCCGGCCTGAACCTGCCAGGCGAGAGCTCAGGCATCCTGGCCAGCCCATTCGGCTGGTACGGCAACGAGCGGTACCTGCTCTCCTTCGGCCAGGGCGTCAGCGTGACCGCGGTGCAGATGGCGTGCATCTACGCGACGATCGCCAATGGCGGCGTGCGGGTCGCTCCTTCGGTGGTGGCAGGCACCACCACCGGCTCGGGTCGGTTCATCCCGGCGCCCCGGCCGGCCAGCCGGCGGGTGCTGCGGCGCAGCACCGCGGCCGAGCTGATGTCGATCCTGGAGCAGGTGCCGATCGTGTACGCCAACGCTGGCGAGCGGTGGGGGATCATTCCCGGCTATACCGTGGCCGCGAAGACCGGCACGGCTCAGGAGCAGGGCAACACCTACGGATCGAGCTTCATCGGGATCGCTCCGGCCAGCAGCCCGAAACTAGTGGTGGCGGTCAACCTCCAGGATCCGCGCGGTCGGGGCTACTTCGGCATCGACGTGGCCGGCCCAGTCTTCAACGAGGTGATGAGATTCGCGCTGCAGACACTCAAGATTCCGCCGGACGGCGGCCATGTCCCTTACGTCCCGCTCATCGTGCCGTGAGGAGAGGTAATCTCTGCCCGTGCCAGCGGCCCTTCGTCCCAAGCATGTCCCGGTGCGCCCGCTCACCGGGCTTGCCGGGCTACTCGGGTGTCGACCGCCAGATGCCTGCGGACCCGATTCTCTTCGGCGCCATAACGAACTCCGCGGGGTGACCGGGATCACCCATGACTCGACTTCGGTCCGGCCTGGTGACCTGTACGCCGCGCTGCCAGGCAGCAGATACCACGGCGCCATGTTCTGCCCGCAAGCCGCGGCGGCTGGTGCGGTGGCGATCCTCACCGATCCGGCAGGCCGGGACCTGGCGGTCGGCACCGGGTTGCCGGTCTTCGTGGTCTCCGATCCGCGGTCCAAGCTCGGTGAGGTAGCTTCCTGGGTCTACGGCAACCCCTCTGGCCAGCTGCTGCTCATCGGCGTGACCGGCACCAGCGGAAAGACCAGCACCACGTACCTGGTGGAGTCCGGCTTGCGGATGGCCGGGCACCTGACCGGCCTGGTCGGCGGCGTCGAGACCCGGGTAGGTGCGGTCGTGGAGCCAAGCAGGCTGACCACGCCTGAGGCGACCGACCTGCAGGCCTTCCTGGCGGTGATGGCCGAGCAGCGGGTGACCGCCGCCGCGATGGAGGTGTCCAGCCATGCGCTCGCGCTCGGCCGGGTGGCCGGGACGTGGTACGAGGTGGTCGTGTTCACCAACCTGTCCCAGGACCACCTGGACTTTCACGCTGACATGGACGAGTACTTCGCGGTGAAGGCCCGGCTGTTCACGCCGCGCTACGCCCGCTCCGGCGTGGTCAATGTCGATGACCCCCGCGGTCGGAAGCTGGCCGCGCTTACGCCGATCCCGGTTACCACCTTCTCGGCGTCCGGCCGGCCTGATGCCGACTGGCGCGCGGTCAATGTGCGCTGTGGTGCCGACGGTTCCACCTTCGGTGTCGTCGGGCCAGGCGGGGTGGAGGCTGACGGCTCGGTCGCCATGCCAGGACCGTTCAACGTGGCGAACGCGGTCGGCGCCATCGTGGCGCTGGTCGAGGCCGGCGTCGGGCTCGGGACGGCCGTCGCTGGCGTGGCGGCCTGCCCCGGCGTGCCCGGGCGGCTTGAACGGGTCGAGGCTGGCCAGGACTTCACCGTGCTGGTCGACTACTCGCACAAGCCGGGTGCGGTGCGGGCCGTGCTTGGCGCGCTCCGGCCGGTCACCGGCGGCAGCCTGCGGATCGTGCTCGGCTGTGGCGGGGACCGGGACGCGGCCAAGCGGCCGCTGATGGGGGCCGCCGCCGCTGAGCTTGCCGACGTCGCCATCTTCACCAGCGACAATCCGCGGTCGGAGGATCCGCTCGCGATCCTGAGCGAGATGCTGGCCGGCGCGGTGTCTGTGCCTGACCACGACCGGGCGCATGTGATCATCGAGCCGGATCGGGCCGGCGCGATCAGGATGGCGATCAGCGGAGCGGCTAGCGGCGATGTGGTGCTGATCGCAGGCAAGGGTCACGAGCGTGGCCAGTACGTAGCTGGTCAGGTCATCCCGTTCGACGACCGCGAGGTAGCTGCCCAGGTGCTGGCTGAGCTGGAGGACGCGTGATCCCGCTTTCGATCGGGGAGATCGCCGAGATCACGGGCGCCGTCCTTGACCGGGTCAGCGATCGCCAGGCGATCGTGACCGGCCCGGTGGTGATCGACTCGCGGCAGGCCGTGCCGGGCAGCTTGTTCGCCGCGCTACCCGGCGAACACGCCGACGGTCATGAGTACGCTCGCGCCGCCATCGCGGCAGGTGCGAGCGTCGTGCTCGGGACGCGGCCGGTCGGCGCTCCCGCGCTGATCGTGACCGACGTTCCTGCCGCCCTGGCCGCCCTGGCCAGAGCGGTGGTCGATCGGCTGCCTGACCTCACTATCGCCGGGATCACCGGGTCGGCCGGGAAAACCACCACCAAGGATCTGGCTGCTCAGCTGATCGAGACACTCGGCCCGACCGTCTCGCCCCAGGCATCGTTCAACAACGAGATCGGGCACCCACTTACCGTGCTCCGGGCCGGAGAGCACACCAGGTATCTCGTTACCGAGCTATCGACCAGAGGCCCTGGGCACATCGCCGCACTGTGCCAGATCGCGCCGCCACGGCTTGGTGTCGTGCTGTGCGTGGGAAACGCGCACGCTGGCGAGTTCAGCGGCACCGCCCAGATCGCGGCGGCCAAGGCTGAGCTGCCTGCCGCCCTGCCCGCCGACGGGGTCGCCGTGCTGAACGCCGACGATCCGCTGGTCGCGCCGATGGCGGGGCAGACCGCCGCCCGGGTGGTGACCTTCGGCGAATCTGATGGTGCCGACGTGCGAGCGGTCGACGTCACCCTCGATCGGCTGTGCAGGCCGCGATTCACGCTGGTCACCAGCGCCGGTTCGGCACCGGTGACGCTGCGGCTGCACGGCGCGCACAACGTCACCAACGCGCTGGCCGCGGCCGCGCTGGCCGGGGAGCTTGGCGTGGACCTGGCGGCGATCGCCGATGGCCTGTCCAGCGCGATGGCGCGAAGCCGGTGGCGGATGGAGGTCACCGAGCGGCCGGACGGGGTGATCATCGTCAACGACGCCTATAACGCGAGCCCGGAGGCGATGACCGCCGCGCTTGCGGCGCTGAGCGTGCTGGCCAGCGGCCGCCGTGCCTATGCTGTCCTTGGCCGGATGGCGGAACTGGGCGAGCGGTCACGGGCATTTCATGAGCAAGCCGGAGTGATCGCGGCCAGGACCGGGCTGGCCGGCCTGATCGCGGTCGGTGACGAGGCCGCGTCGATCCTGACCGGCGCGAAGTCCGAGCCAGGATGCACCGCCGAACTGGTCGCGGTGCCCGATGGCCCGGCCGCCGTGCTCGCCCTCACCGAGCGACTCAGGCCAGGTGATGTGGTCCTGGTCAAGGCGTCCAGGGCCGCCGGGCTGCAGACCGTGGCGCTGGCGCTGGCAGCGGGGGAGGCGACCCGGTGAAGACGATCATCGCGTCGTCCGGGGTGTCGCTGATCCTCGCGCTGTTCGGCACGCCGCTGGCGATCAGGGTGTTCACCAGGCGCGGGTATGGCCAGCTGATCCGCGAGGAGGGCCCGGCCGCGCACGCCACCAAGCGGGGCACCCCCACGATGGGCGGGACGGTCATCGTGGTCGCTTCGCTGATCGGATACGTGGTCGGCCACGTGCTGACCCGCGATTCGATGTCGGTGTCTGGCCTGCTGGTACTCGGCCTGATGGCTGGCCTCGGGCTGGTTGGCTTCATCGACGACTTCATCAAGATCTACCGGCAGACCAGCCTCGGCCTGCGCAGCGGTGCCAAGCTGGCCGGCCAGGCGGTGGTTGGCGCGATCTTCGCCGTCGAGGCGCTCGGACACGCGGACGGGTATGGCCTGACCCCGGCCGATCCGCAGCTGTCGTTCCTGCGCAACTTCGGGCCGACGCTCGGCGTGCTCCCGTTCGTGCTCTGGATCGTCATCATGATCGCCGGGACATCCAACGCGGTGAACCTGACCGACGGCCTGGACGGGCTGGCGACCGGGGCGGCGATCCTGGTGCTCGCCGCCTACGTGCTGATCTCCGTCTGGGAGTCGCGCAACGACTGCACGATTGTGCTCGCCAACAACTGTTACTTCGTCCGCGATCCGCTCGACCTCGCGGTAGTGGCCGCCGCGGTGCTCGGGGCCGGCTTCGGCTTCCTGTGGTGGAACGCCCCACCGGCCAAGATCTTCATGGGTGACACCGGCTCGCTGGCGCTCGGCGGCGTGCTGGCCGGCCTGGCCGTCTGCACCGAGACCCAGCTGCTGCTGGTGATCCTCGGCGGCCTGTTCGTGATCATCGCGATGTCGGTGATCATCCAGGTTGGATTCTTCAAGGCGACCGGCAGGCGGGTGTTCCGGATGGCGCCGCTGCAGCACCATTTCGAGCTGCTCGGCTGGGCCGAGACCACCATCGTGATCAGGTTCTGGCTGATCGCCGGGCTGTTCGTGGGGCTTGGCCTCGGCATCTTCTACTTCGAATGGCTGCAGCTGTCGTGACCGGATTCGCCGCGTCGCTGGCCGGGCGCCGGGTCTGTGTCGCCGGGATCCGGGTGTCAGGTCAGCCAGCCGCCCGAGTCCTCGCCGCGCACGGCGCCCTGGTGACCGCGGTCGACTCCGGCGACGATGCCGAGCACCGGGCGATGGCCGGCCAGCTTTCCGGGCCCGGGATCAGCGTGCGGCTCGGCGCGGCGGCGGTGCGCGAGTTGCCACCAGGGACCCAGCTGGTGGTCACCTCGCCGGGTTGGCCGCCGGGCGCTCCGCTGCTGGTAGCGGCTGCGGCGGCTGGCATCGAGGTGATCGGCGACGTGGAGCTCGCCTGGCGGCTGCGGCCGGCGCTGCCCGGCGGCGGCAGGCAGCACTGGCTCGCGGTGACCGGCACCAACGGCAAGACCACGACGGTGCGGATGCTGGCCGCGATGCTCACCGCGGCGGGCTACCGTGCCATCGCGGCCGGCAACGTGGGCACCTCGGTGGTCGAGGTGGTGACCGAGCCTGAGCCCTATCCGGTGGTCGCGGTTGAGCTGTCCAGCTTCCAGCTGCACTGGAGCTCGACCATCACGCCGGATGCCGCGGTGGTGCTCAATCTGGCCGCGCATCACCTGGACTGGCATGGCGACTTCGAGTCCTATGTCGCAGCCAAGGCGCGGATCTACGCGCCTGGCACGGTCGCGGTCTGCAATGCGGACGACGCCTGCTCCGCCCGGCTGGCGGCGACGGCCAGCGCGGCCGGGGCCGGGCGGGTCGTCCCGTTCCGGCTCGGCGAGCCGGCTCCAGGCGAGCTCGGCGTCGCCGGGGGTTTCCTGGTCGACCGCGCGTTCGATAGCCAGGACGGGGCCGCGGGCGTGCGGCTGGCCGCGGTGAGCGATGTATCCGGACCCGATCCCGCTGCTCGCGGCCGCCCGCCCGCGCCGCACAACGTGGCCAACGCGCTGGCCGCGGCTGCGCTGGCCAGGGCTTACGGCGCGCCCGCCGCGGCGATCAGCGCCGGACTGCTCGGCTGCCGCCCTGAGCCGCACCGGATCAGCCTGGTGGGCAGCATCGGCGACGTCGATTTCGTGGATGATTCGAAAGCAAGCAACCCGCATGCGGCCGCCGTGTCGCTGGCCGCGTTCGGTTCGGTCGTCTGGGTGGCCGGCGGGCTGTTCAGGGGCGCCGATGCGGACCTTGAGCAGCTGATCACCAACGTGGCGCCGCGGCTGCGCGGGGTGGTGCTGCTCGGCGCCGACCGGGGCAAGATCGCCGCGGCGCTGGCGCGACACGCACCCGAGGTCCCGGTCGTTGAGGTGACCAGCACCGACACTGGAGTCATGGATCTCGTGGTCACGCAGGCGGCGGCGCTGGCCCAGCCCGGCGACACGGTGCTGCTGGCGCCCGCTGCCCAGTCGTTCGACATCTTCCGCGGCTACCCGGCACGGGGTGACGCGTTCGCGGCAGCGGTCAAGCGGCTGGCGGCGGCGCATTGAGCACCGCGCCGGCCCGGCCAGCTGCCGCCGTCGAGCCTGACGGGGGCGGCACCGGGGACTACCTCAGGCGCGAGCCGGCCCGGCCCTGGGCCGCGATCAGGGCCCTGGTAGCCCCCTTGGACCGGCCGCTGACCTCGTACTACCTGCTGATCGGGGTAACCGGGCTGCTGCTCGCGCTCGGCCTGGTGATGGTGTGGTCGACCTCGTACGCCTCCCAGCTGGACGGCGGCATGTCGCCGTGGGCCGTGTTCGGCAAGCAATTGATCGGCGTGCTGGTCGGACTGCCGATGATGTGGGCGCTGTCCAAAGCGCCGCCCGCGCTGCTGCGGGCGGTGGCCAGGCCGCTGCTTGGAGTCGCGATGGCCGGCCTGCTGCTGGTGCTGGCCGTCGGGATGACCGTGTCCGGTTCCCAGCGCTGGATCTCGGTGGCAGGCGTCCCGCTGCAGCCGTCCGAGTTCGCCAAGCTGGCGTTCCTGATCTGGGGCGCCGACCTGCTGGCGCGCCGGGAGAAGCTCGGACAGCTGCGCGACTGGCGGGGTCTGCTGATCCCGCTGTTGCCCGTGGCGGCCCTGCTCGTCCTGCTGATCGGTGACGACCTCGGTACCACGTTCGTGCTGCTGGTGATCTTCCTGGCGCTGCTCTGGGTAATCGGTACCCCAGGCAGGCTGTTCGTGGGCGTACTCGGGCTGATCGGGTTCGTGCTGCTGGTCATGATCCTGGCCGTCTCGTACCGGTCCAGCCGGCTCTTCGCCTGGTTCGACGGCCAGTCGCAGGCCGCTGGATCGTCCTGGCAGCTGCTCCAGGGAAAGGACGCGATCGGCTCCGGCGGCATCTTCGGCGTCGGCCTGGGCAACAGCCACGGGAAGTGGGGCTGGGTGCCGAACGCAAGCACGGACTTCATCTTCGCCATTCTCGGCGAGGAACTCGGGCTGATCGGCACGGGCTGCGTCGTGCTGCTGTACGGCGGCCTCGCCTATGCCGGCCTGCGGGTCGCGCGGCGGGTGACCGACCCGTTCATGCGGCTCGCCGCTGCCGGAGCGACCGCCTGGATCGTGGCCCAGGCGCTGGTGAACATCTGCGCGGTGATCGGTCTGCTGCCGATCACCGGGGTGCCGCTGCCGCTGATCTCGAACGGCCTATCCTCGCTGCTTGTCACGATGGCCGCGGTGGGCATGCTGCTGTCGTTCGCCAGGTATGAGCCCGGTGCCGGGCAGGCGCTGGCCGGTCCTGGCCTGCGCCGGCGTGCCATCGGTCGGCTGGGCCTTGGTGGCCCGCACGGCCCGCTCGGCCCGCTCGGCCCGCGCGGCCCGCTCGGCCCGCGCGGTCGGCCGAGGGAGCGGGAGCGCCAGGTCGGCAGTCCGGTGCGCCGACCACCAGCCCCCAAATCTGCGCAGCAAGCACAATCGGGTCTGGCGCGGCCTGGGCACCCGTCGCGGCCAGCGAATCCTGGCGGCATGTTTAAGCTGGCGGAGCCGGGCAGCACCGGGCAGCAGACCCGGCCGCGGGATCAGCGGTCGCAGCGACCGCCGCCAGCTGGCCGCCAGGACCGGCCGCCGGCTGGCCGCCAGGACCGGGCGCCAGGGCCGGGCGGTCGGCCGCGAGCAGGAAAGTGAGGCGCGATGGCACGAAGTGTGATCATCGCCGGCGGCGGGACTGGCGGCCACATCGAGCCTGCGCTGGCGCTCGCCGATGCGCTGCGCCGCGCTGACCCGGCGATCAGGATCGCCTGCCTGGGTACCGAGCGCGGTCTGGAAACTCGGCTGATCCCGGCCCGCGGGTACGCGCTCGAGCTGATCCCGGCGGTCCCGCTGCCCCGCTCGCTGACGCCGGAGTTGCTGTCGGTACCGCGGCGGATGGTCGGCGCTGTTGCCGCCGCGGCGGCGGTGCTCAGCCGGACCCAGGCCAATGTGCTGGTCGGCTTCGGCGGTTATGTGGCAACGCCGGGATACCTCGCCGCGAAAAGGCACCGGGTGCCGATCGTGGTGCACGAGGCTAACGCCCGCCCCGGCCTGGCTAACCGGATCGGCGCGCGGCTGACCAGGCACGTCTTCACCGGTCAGCCCGGCACCAGGCTGCCGCACGCGACCCAGATCGGGATTCCGATCCGCCGGGAGATCGCCGGGCTCGACCGGCTGGCGATGAGCGACAAGGCCCGTGCGCATTTCGGCCTCAGGCCAGACCTGCCCGTGCTGCTGGTAACCGGCGGGTCGCAGGGCGCAGCCTCGCTGAACCGGACCGTGCTCGGAGCGGCCGACGCGATCCGCGCCGTCGGCATTCAAGTGCTGCACATCATCGGGCCCCGCACCGGCACCGAACTGCGGGTGCCCAGCGGCGACGTGCCTTACGTTGCCCTGGAATACCTGGACCGGATGGATCTCGCATACGCCGCCGCGGACTTTGCCCTCTGCCGGGCAGGCGCGATGACCTGCGCCGAACTGACCGCTGTCGGCCTGCCCGCCGCCTACGTGCCGCTTCCGCACGGCAACGGCGAGCAGCGGCTCAACGCGCTGCCGATCGAGCGTGCGGGCGGCGGCCTGATCGTGGATGATGCCAGCCTGAGCCCGGACTGGATTCGCAATGTGCTGCTCGGCGTGCTGCTTGATCACGAACTCGTGGCCTCGATGTCACGGGCGGCGGCCGGCGTCGGCAACCGCGACGCCGACAACGCGCTTGCCGCTGTGACGATCGCCGTCGCTGACGCCGGTGCGGTCGGCTCCGGCCGACCCGACCGGGGCAGCCGGTCCCGGCCGGCCGGGCCGAGCCAGCCGGACCGGGGCAGCCGGCATCGCGGCAGCCACCGCGGCCGATGACGCCTACAGGAGGTATGCCCGGATGAGCCTGTTTCCCCCGGTCGAGCCGGTTCCGCTCAGCGAGCTTGGCCGGGTGCACTTCATCGGGATCGGTGGCGCCGGAATGTCCGGCGTCGCCCGCGTCATGCTGGCTAGGGGCGTGCCGGTGTCCGGCTGCGACCGGGCGGCCTGCGCCGAGCTCGACCAGCTAGCCGATCTTGGGGTGCGGGCGCTGCTCGGGCACTCCGCTGAGCATCTGCAGATGGCGGACACGCTGGTGGCGACCAGCGCGGTCCGGGCGGACAACGCCGAACTGGCTGAGGCGAACCGGCTGGGGATGCGAGTGCTGCACCGGGCCTCGGCGCTCGCCTCGCTCATGATCGGCCGCCAGGGAATCGCGGTGGCCGGTACGCACGGCAAGACCACGACCACGTCGGTGATCACCACCATGCTGCGCCGCTGCCAGGCCGATCCGTCGTATGTGATCGGCGGGATTCTCACCGAGACCGGCTTGGGCGCCGCCGACGGCACCGGCGCCGCCTTCGTCGCCGAGGCCGACGAGAGCGATGGCTCGTTCCTGATGCTCAGGCCGGAAGCGGCGGTCGTGACCTGCATCGAGGCTGACCATCTGGACAACTACGGCAGCCTGGGCCAGATCGAGGACATGTTCGCGGCTTTCGCCGGCCGGGTCAGTCTCGGCGGCCTGCTGGTCACCTGCGCCGACGATGCCGGTGCCAGCAGGCTGGCCGCGAGGTCATCCGGTGCTGGACTGCGCTGCGTGAGCTACGGCGAGCGGGACGACGCGGATTACCTGGTGGCCGCGGTCACTCCGGCCGGGATGGCGACCGAATTCGAGCTGACCGCCAGGAACCGGGCAAGGCTGGCTGGTCTCGGCCCGGTCCGGCTGCGGATCGCCGTGCCAGGCAGGCACAACGCGCTGAACGCGGCGGCGGCCTATGCCACCGTGGTCGAGCTCGGCTTCAGCCCCGAGCTTGCGGCCGAAGGTCTGGCCGCCTACCAGGGCGCACGCCGCCGGATGGAGCTCAAGGGCGAGGCTGACGGGGTGCGGGTGTTCGACAGCTATGCGCATCATCCGACCGAGCTGAGCGCTGATCTGAGCGCCGCGCGGGCACTGGCGGCTGGCGGCCGGGTGATCGCCATCTTCCAGCCGCACCTGTTCAGCCGCACGAGATTCTTCGCCGCGGAGTTCGGGATGGCGCTTGGCCGGGCCGATGAGGTCTTCGTGCTCGATATCTACGCGGCGCGGGAGGATCCGGAGCCGGGAGTCACCGGAGCCATCGTGGCATCCGCCGTGCCGGGCGGACGGGCGGTCTTCTGTCCTGACCGCAGCGGCGTTCCGATCGCGATCGCGGACATCGCCAAGCCAGGGGACGTGGTGCTGACCATGGGCGCCGGCGATGTGACCGCACTCGGGCCGCCGATCGTGGCCGCACTGCGGCACCGCGCGGGTGACGGCGGGTGAGGCGAGCCCGCCGCGGTTCAGGCCGCGGCCATGATCCGTGGAAGTCCGCGTTCTTCGGCGTGGCTGCCGCTGCCCTGGTCGCTGGCGTTGCCTGGGCGCTGCTCGGGTCGAGTCTGCTGGTGGTGCGGTCGGTGCAGGTCAGCGGATCGAGGCTGGTGTCCAGGGCCACGGTGCTCGCGGCCGCCGGGATCAGGATCGGCACCCCGCTGATCCGGATCGATACCGGTGCGGTGGCGCGCCGGGTGGAACAGATAACGCTGGTGCAGTCAGCCCGGGTGGTGCGGTCGTGGCCGGACACGGTCGTGATCTGGATCAAGCAGCGAACGGCGGTCTTCGCCGTGCCCACCCATGGCGGCTATGACGTGGTGGACGGCTACGGCGTGGCGCTGGCTTGGCAGAACATCCGGCCGGCTGGCCTGCCGGTCCTGCTGGCGCCGGCCGGACCGGTGGCCGAACTGCGCGGCCGGCCGGCGGTGCTGGCGGCCGGCACGGTGCTGCGGGGCCTGCCTGAGCGGCTGCGCCAGCTGGTGACCGCGGTCAGGGCAGCCGGGCCTGCGGCGGTGACCCTGCTGCTGCGCGGCGGTCTGACGGTCGTCTGGGGCGGCGCCGACCGGGAGGCAGCGAAGGCCAGCGAGCTCGTCATCCTGCTCCGCACGCAGGCGCGGTATTACGACGTCAGCGACCCGGGCACGGCAGTGACCGGTGGCTAGGCGGCCGCATTGACCGCGACACGCCGGACCGGCCTTAGGGGGCAGTTAGTTGACCGCCTAGCCGGGCAACTCTACTGTCCCTATCAATCGGCAGCTTTACATAACTCTAAATCTCAACCTGAGGGTGAGACCTAGGGGTGAGCACTGAGAGTGAGCACTGATATGCGAAAGCACGGAACCTGCCGGGCCGGCGTTAGCGGGGGAGTTTCTCGGTGAACCACGTTGCCGGAGCGTTCCGAACCTGCCGGGATAACGGGCCGTAGGGCGGCCTGCAATATTCGCGATACTCAGACGAACGGGAAGGTCCCTCCGTGGCAGCACCGCAGAACTATCTCGCGGTCATCAAGGTCGTCGGTATTGGCGGGGGCGGCGTCAATGCCGTAAACCGGATGATCGAAGAGGGCCTGAAGGGCGTCGAGTTCATTGCGATCAATACCGACGCTCAGGCACTGCTGATGAGCGATGCCGACGTCAAGCTGGACGTCGGCAGGGAACTCACCAGGGGACTAGGCGCCGGCGCCAATCCAGATGTAGGTTCCAGGGCCGCCGAAGATCACCGTGAGGAGATCGAGGAGGTGCTCAAGGGCGCCGACATGGTCTTCGTCACGGCCGGAGAGGGCGGCGGCACCGGAACCGGCGGGGCTCCCGTGGTCGCGCAGGTGGCTCGCTCGCTTGGCGCGCTGACCATCGGCGTCGTGACCCGCCCGTTCGGGTTCGAGGGCAAGCGCCGGGCTTCCCAGGCCGACGCCGGGATCGAGCGGCTGCGCAGCGAGGTCGACACGCTGATCGTGATCCCGAACGACCGGCTGCTCTCCATCTCCGACCGGCATGTCAGCGTGCTTGACGCGTTCAAGGCCGCCGACCAGGTGCTGCTCTCCGGCGTGCAGGGAATCACCGATCTGATCACCACTCCGGGCCTGATCAATCTGGACTTCGCCGACGTCAAGTCGGTCATGTCTGGGGCCGGCTCCGCGCTGATGGGAATCGGCTCGTCGCGCGGCGACGACCGGGCCGTCGCGGCCGCCGAGATGGCCATCTCAAGCCCGCTGCTAGAGGCAAGCATTGACGGTGCCCACGGCGTGCTGCTTTCCATTCAGGGCGGCTCGGATCTCGGCTTGTTCGAGATCAACGAGGCGGCACAGCTGGTAGCAAACTCAGCCGCGCCGGATGCCAACATCATCTTCGGCGCGGTCATCGATGACGCGCTCGGCGACGAGGTGCGGGTAACGGTGATCGCCGCTGGCTTCGACGAGACCCAGAGCGGGCGAGCCAGGCCCGGACGCTCGGTCGCCGCCTACCCGGCGCCGTCGCACGGATCGGATGCCTTCAGCGCTCCGTGGCAGCCGGTGTCGCTCCCCGCGCTCAAAGACCCGCCGGTGTTCGCCGAGCCGGCCGCTGCTGCTCGGGTGGCCGGCGATGGTGCCCGGCCAGCGCAGGTGGCCGCTGCGGCTGGCGAAGCACCGGGCAATGGCAAGCAAGCGGCGGACGAACCGGAAGCCGCGGATCAGCAGGTGGCAACGGATACGACCGACGCGGTCGTCCCCGCACCGAGAGCCGCAGCGAGCGCCATGGCCGGGATCGACGCCAGGCCCGGCCAAGCGGGCGGTGCCGTCGCTTCGGCGGTTCGCGGCGGCGATGGCCCAGGTACCCGGCGCAGGCCGGTGGTCTTCGAGGAGGACGACGAGCTCGACGTCCCCGACTTCCTCAAATGACTGCACAGGTGAGCGGGCCTGGTTCGGCCAGTACTGACTCGCTGCGGCCGTTCGCGCTGTGCGACGGGGTGCTTGGGCTGTTCACGGGGCGGGTCGGCGGCTGCAGTTCCGATCCGTTCGGCACGCTTAACCTGAGCTATTCGGTGGGAGACGATCCTGCGTCGGTCACCCGCAACCGCAACCAGCTGCTGCAGGCGATCGGTCCTGGGCCGGGCCGGCTGGCGTGGATGCGGCAGGTGCACGGGATAGCCGTGGCCCGCGCGGCGCCGGACTCGGCGGCCCAGGGGAGCTCGGACCCTGACCCAGAAGCCGATGCGCTCTTCACCGACTCGCCAGCCGTGGCAGTCGGTGCGCTGGCCGCCGACTGCGCGCCGGTGCTGATCGCCGATCCGGTGGCCGGGCTGGTGGGCGCCGCGCACGCTGGGCGTGCCGGGATGGAGGCCGGCGTGGTGGCCGCCCTCGTCGCGGCGATGTCTCTGGCTGGCGCCGATCCCAGCCGGATGCACGCCGCGATCGGGCCCGCCATCTGCGGCCAGTGCTATGAGGTGCCTGCGGTACTGCGAGATCAGGTGGCCGCCGCGGTGCCCGAGTCCGCCTGCAGCACCAGGCAAGGGACGCCGGGGATAGACATCCGGGCCGGCGTCCTGGCTCAGCTGACCAGACTGGGCGTCAGCGCCGTCAGCGCCGACGACCGGTGCACCGCAGAGTCCGGCGAGCTGTACTCCTACCGCAGAGACGGCCGGACCGGGCGGTTCGCCGGCCTGATCTGGCTCGCGCCGCGATGAGACCATGACGGGGGATGCGGGCAACCAGGTCGGCCGGGCTGCCGAGCTGCGTGAGTCCCTGAAGGCACTGCGGGCGAGAATCGCGGCGGCCTGTGCGGCGGCAGGCAGGGACAGCGGCGAGGTGACCCTGATTGCCGTTACCAAGACCTTCCCGGTGTCCGACATCCGGCTGCTCAGCGCTCTGGGAGTGGTCGACATCGGGGAAAACCGGGATCAGGAGGCGGCGCCGAAAGCGGCCGAATGTGCCGCGCTCGGGCTTCCGCTGAACTGGCACTTCGTCGGCCAGTTGCAAGTCAACAAGTGCGCGAGCGTGGTCAGCTACGCCAACGTGATCCACTCGGTCGACCGGGACCGGCTGGTCCGCGCTCTCGGCCAGCGCTCCCGCGCCGCCGGACGCACCGTCACCTGCCTGATTCAGGTCAGCCTCGACGCGGCTCCTGGCCGGGGTGGCGTGCTCCCCGCTGAAGCCCCTGGCCTGGCCGACCTGGTAGCCGCCGAGGACGGGCTGGTGCTCGGCGGTGTCATGGCGGTCGCGCCGCTCGGTGAGCCGCCAGCACCCGCGTTCCGCGTGCTGCGGCGGGTTGCGCAGGCGGTGTGCGCGGACCACCCGGGAGCAATGATGATTTCCGCGGGCATGAGCGGTGACCTTGACGAGGCCATCGCAGAAGGTGCGACACATGTACGTGTCGGTACGGCGTTGCTCGGCGGCCGACCAGGCTTCGTCAGGTAATGTCCGACGCGTAGCACGCGGTGTGAGCTGCGCTGCACCGGGGTTTTGCGGCACCGGTGCTCGCTGCACTGGCGCTTGCTGGACTGGTGTTTGCTGCACTGGTGATTGCTGCATAGCGGCATGACGGAGGACTGAGTATGGCCAGCGCGATGCGCAAGATGGCGGTCTATCTCGGCCTGGTAGAGGACGACCATCGCTACGACGATCACTACCAGGACGAGTACGGCGAAGGTGACGATTATCCGGACTACGTCACCGAGTACACCGAGCACGACGACCCGCACGAGGTGCCGCCGGGCTATGTCAGCGACGGCAGCTACGACAGCCGGAGCAGGAACGACCGGCGGATGACACCGGAACATGTGCATACGACCGACCTGGCCCGGATCACGACGTTGCACCCTCGTACGTACAATGAGGCCCGGACCATCGGCGAGCATTTCCGCGAGGGCACTCCAGTGATCATGAACCTGACCGAGATGGTCGATAGCGACGCCAAGCGCCTCGTCGACTTCTCGGCCGGCCTGATCTTCGGGCTTCGCGGTTCGATCGAGCGGGTGACGAACAAGGTGTTCCTGCTCTCCCCGGCGAACGTCGAGGTGACCGCGGAGGACAAGGCCAGAATCGCGGAGCGGGACTTCTTCAACCAGAGCTAGGTATCAGCCAGTGAGCTACGTATCGCGGTGTCCGTCCGCCCGGCGCGAGGCCACCCCGGCCAGCAGGGCGGCAACGTGACCGTCGTCAAGATCGTGCTGACCTACTTGCTGTGGGTCTACCTGCTGCTGCTCATCGGTCGGCTGATTTTCGACATGCTGCAGGCCTACAGCAGGTCCTGGTCCCCGTCCGGCCTGCTGGCGATGGCCGCAGAGATCATCTACACGGCCACCGATCCGCCACTGAAATTTCTGAGGCGCTACATTCGGCCGGTCCGGCTCGGTAGTGTTGCCCTAGACCTCAGCTACACCCTGTTGTTCTTTGTGGTCATTGTGTTGCTGTGGGTCGTAAGCATCTTGTGATCAGGTAGCCTCGCTAGGGGACCCACGCGCCAAGGAGACGAGGACATGCCACTGACGCCCGCGGATGTGCGGAACAAGCAGTTCAGCACGACCAGGCTCAGGCCCGGGTACGACGAGGAAGAGGTGGACGCCTTCCTTGACGAGGTCGAGGCAGAACTCGACCGGCTCATCCAGGAGAACGAGGAGCTGCGGGCGAAGCTCGCCGAGGTGCTCCGCGGCGGGAAGATGGCGGCTCCGCTGACCAGCCCGCACCTGGACAGCGGCCCCGAGCTGATGACCAGCGAGCCGATGCGGATCGAGCCTGAGCGGCGACCTGAGCCCATGATGATGAGCGGGACGAGGTCGCCAGAGGACAACATGGACACCGCCGCGCGGGTCCTGGCCCTGGCTCAGCAGACCGCGGATCAGGCGATCGCCGACGCACGCCGCGAGGCGGACGAGACGCTCAGCCGCGCCAGGCGGGAGGCAGACGACCTGCTCACCAAGGCTCGCCGTCAGTCTGAGCAGATCACCAGCGACGCGCGGGCCAGGGCCGAGAGCCTGGAGCGCGATGCGCAGGAGCGGCACCGTCAGGCGATGGGCTCGCTCGTCCAGTCCCGCGAGGAACTGGAGCGGCGGGTCGACGACCTGCGGGCATTCGAGCGCGAGTACCGCAGCAGGCTCAAGGCCTACCTGGAAGGCCAGCTGCGCGACCTGGAGGCCGGCGCGGCAGACAGTGGAGTATTCCCTGCCGTGGCGGCTACCGGTCCGCAGCCAGCGGTCGGCGTCGGCGTTGGCCGGGTAGACATGCGCAATGGCGGGCAATCCACACCGGCGAGCTCGTTCGCAGGCGTGGCCGAGCCGGTCGCTCACAATGGGGGGTATCACCCGGCCGACACCGGCCAGCATGACCGTCGCTAGCCCGAAGTCTGCTCGGCCTCGCTAGTGGAGTTTGCGTGTGATCCGGTTTGGCGCGGTCCTGTCGGTCGTACTGATCGCAATCGGGCTGCTGGTGACGGGAGTCGTCACCAGCAGCCTGCTGCTTGTCTACCTGGCGATCGGGGTCGCCGCGCTAGCCGGACTGATGCTACTGATCGGCGTCCTGATCTGGCGCACTGAGATCTTCGGCTCGGCTGCCACGAATGATCGGGCAGCGCAAGGAAAGCAAGTCACCGAGCTTGCCGCCACACCGCAGCTGACTTCGCCTCGGCCAGCAGGGCCAGCCAGCCAGCCGCAGTCGGCCGCGCCAGCCGACCGAGCTGAACCGCCAGTCCAGGTGGTGGCGAGCGGATCGGGCCGGAGCCGGGCCGCCCATGCCGCCAGGTCGGACCGGCCGACCCGGCAGGGCAAGCCCGCCGGGGCCGAATCAAACCTGACGCCGGATCGCGGGGAAGCGGAGGTCGCTGCCGAACGAGACCGGAGCGGCAGGTCTGAGCCAGCCGTGACCCCCGATCGGAGCAGGCCGCGCGCGCCCGCCGCGTCAGCCGAGCCAGCCGCGGCGCCGTCACCTGGGCCTGAACTCAGGCGGACCGCTGCGGCCGGGAGGCCGGCCAGGACCGAGGTGGCCGCCGAAGCGGTCAAGCCTGCGTCGGCAGCGCCCGCAGCACCTGGAGCGGGCCAGCCGATGGCAGCCGATGCCGGGATCCGGGAGCAGGCAGCGAAGAAGGCTGCCGGACCCGCGACCGGTGCGCCAGCGGAGCGCAAACCTGACCGCAGGGCGTCGTCGGCGCAAGTGCCGGTGGCAGCGGCAAGCACTGGCGGCCAGGCGCCGGCCAGAACCGGCGGTCCCGCCGCAGGCGGTGCCGACCGGGCGGTTAACGGCGAGAGCAGGGCCGAGCCGGACCTGGTCGGCGAATCGAGCGCCGGTAGTGCCGGACCGGCCGCCACCGCCGTCGCTGCCGCGGCTGCTGCTGCCGAGGAAGAGTCGCCTGCCGCGTCCACCTCGACATCAGACACGGTCAAGGTGGTGCCAGGAATCACCAGGTACCACCGCAGCGACTGCATCCTGATCCGTTTCCTGACCCCTGGTGATCTGGAGAGCATGACCAGGGAAGCAGCGACCGAAGGCGGCTGCGTGCCATGCCGGGCCTGTCAGCCTGACAAGGCGCCAGCAGGCGTGGCTGCCGACTGATCAAGCGGCGGCTCAGGCGGCGGCTCAGGCGGCTAGGCGGCGAACCCAGAAGGTCAGGCCGAGTGCGCCATCGGTGTGCTCGCGCGCATCAGACCCGGCGTCGGCACCAGTCCCTTGGCCGTAATCGGTCGCCAGGACCTCGGCACTGATCATCGGTCCGTGCTCGGCGAGCGCGGTCGCTAGCTCGGCATCCGACGTGGCCCAGCGGACCAAGATCCGGTCGCTGACGTCGAGCCCGTCACCCTTGCGTGCCTCCTGGATCTGCCGGACCACGTCCCTGGCTAGACCCTCCCTGCGCAATTCAGGTGTGATCAGCACCTCAAGCGCGACGGTCTCGCCGCCCTCGGTGGCTACCGCCCAGCCGGAGCGCGGCGTCTGGGTGATGACGACCTGATCCGGCGTCAGGCTTATCTGCTCGCTGCCGACCTGAACCGCTGCCGTTCCCGCCGAGGTCAAGCTGGTGGCCAGCCGGGCCGGATCGGCCAGCTCGATGGCGGTGGCCACAGCGGGCGTGTCCTTGCCGAACCGGGGGCCGAGCGCTCGGAAGTTCGGCCGTACCGCGTACTCGACGAGATCGGCGCCCACCGCGGCCAGCGATTCGATGGTACGGACATTCAGCTCGTCAGCCATCTGGTCGCGCAGCTCGGCGGATAGCTCGGCGAATCCGGCCGCGCTGACCAGGGCTTTGGCCAGCGGTTGCCTGAGCTTGACCAGTGCGCCGGCCCGGGCGGAGCGGCCGAGCTCAACGAGTCGGCGAGTGAGAGCCAGCTGCCCGGCCAGCCGCTCATCGATCAGGCTCGGCTGCGCGGTGGGCCAGGACGCGAGGTGCACAGAATCGGGCGCATCCGCTGCTCGCAGCACACTCCACACAAAATCGCTGAGAAACGGCGCCAGCGGTGCCATCAGCCTGGTCAGGGTCTCCAGGCACTCATGCAGCGTCGCGAAGGCGGCGGCACCGTCCGCAGTGGCCGGGCCATCCCAGAACCGGCGGCGAGATCTGCGCACGTACCAGTTCGACAACTCATCGATGAAGCCGGTGATCCGACGCCCGGCCGCCGCCGAGTCGAATGCCTCAAGATCCGCCGTGACAGCGCGGACCAGGGCCTGCAACTGGCTGAGCAGCCACCGGTCCAGGACCGGCCGGCGCTCTGCCGTCGGCGTGGCATCTTGTCCTGGCTGCCAGGCGATGCCGCCAGCGGCGGCTGCGTTTGCGTAGCGAACGAAGAATGACACCGTGTTCCAGTAGGTGAGCAGCACCTTCCTGACGATCTCGGCGATGGCGGCGTGGGATACCTGCTGGCTAGCCCACGGTGGCGTGGCTGCGGTGAAGAACCACCGGACGGCGTCGGCCCCGTGCTCCTCCATCAGCGGCAGCGGCTCGATCACGTTGCCGAGGCTCTTGCTCATCTTGCGGCCGCGCTCGTCGACCACGATCCCCAGGCACACCGCGGTCTCGAAGGCCGACCTGCCGAAGACCAGCGTGCCGATGGCCATCAGCGCGTAGAACCAGCCGCGGGTCTGGTCCATCCCTTCCGAGATGAACTGCGCGGGGAAGCTCCGCTCGAACGCGGCTGTGCCCAGGTGCGGCGCGCCGTGCTGAGCGAAGGGCATCGAGCCTGCGTCGTACCAGACGTCGATAACCTCTGATACCCGGTGGCCGGCCGCGCCGCACTGCGGGCAGCTGATGACCACCTGGTCGACGTGCGGCCGGTGCGGATCAAGCCCTGACAGATCCCGGCCGGCCAGTTCCGACAGCTCGGCGAGCGAACCGGCGCAGGTCACATGACCGTTCGCGCACTCCCACAGCGGCAGCGGGGTACCCCAGTACCTGGTCCTGGACAGCGCCCAGTCCACGTTGTTGCGCAGCCAGTCACCGTACCGGCCGTGTTTGATCGTCGGCGGCTGCCAGTTAGTCCGCTCGTTCTGGGCGAGCAGCCGGTCCTTGATCGCCGTGGTACGGATGAACCAGGACGGCAGGGCGTAGTAAAGCAGCGGCGTCTGGCACCGCCAGCAGTGCGGGTAGCTGTGCTCATGCCGGTGCGAGGCGAAGAGCAGACCGCGATCGGCCAGGCTGGCGATCAGCACCGAGTCGGCGGCCTTGAAGAACATCCCGCCAACCAGCGGTACCGACTCCTCGAAGCGCCCGTCCGGCCGGATCGGGTTGACCACGGGCAGCCCGGCTGCCCGCCCGGTCGCCAGGTCGTCGGCGCCAAAGGCCGGGGCCAGGTGCACCAGGCCGGTTCCGTCCTGCGTCGTCACGAACGCACCGGTGACCACCCGGTGCGCGCCGACGATGTCGATCAGGTTGAACACCGGGCGGTAGGTCGCACCGGCCAGGTCGGCTCCGGTGACTCGGGCGGCGATGTGCCAGCCATCGCCGAGCACCCGGGCAAACAGATCCTCAGCCACGACGACCCGATCGCCATGGCCGGCTCTGCGGGCAATCGCATAGGTCTGCGCTGGGTGTACCGCGACGGCCGTATTGGCCACCAGGGTCCATGGCGTGGTAGTCCAGACCAGCAGGTCAGCGTCCCGCAGTTGCGGGTTCGCGCCGGCCGGCAGGGTGAGCAGCCTGAACCTTGCTATCACCGAGGGATCGGCGACCGGCTGGTACACGTCCGGCTGGCCAAGTTCGTGATCAGAGAGCGGGGTCTCGCAGCGCGGGCAGTACGGGCTGATCCGGTAATCTCTGACCAGCAGGTCGGCCTCGAAGATCTGCTTCAGCGACCACCAGACTGACTCGATGTAGGCCGGGTCCATCGTCCGGTAGGCATCGGACAGGTCTACCCAGTAGCCCATCCGCTCGGTGAGCTGGGAGAACGCGTCCACGTGCCGCAGCACGGACTCGCGGCAGCGCGCGTTGAACTGCTCGACCCCGTACGCCTCGATGTCCTTCTTGCCAGACAGGCCAAGCTCGGACTCGACGGCTACCTCGACCGGCAGCCCGTGGCAATCCCAGCCGCCCCGGCGCGGCACGTGGAACCCCTGCATGGTCTTGAAACGGGGATACAGATCCTTGATCGCCCGGGCTGGGACGTGGTGCACCCCTGGCATGCCGTTGGCCGTTGGCGGACCTTCGTAGCAGGTCCACAGCGGTCCGCTGACGGTCTGCTCAAGTGATCGCTCGAATACCTGGCCCGAGCGCCAGCGGCGGAGCACTTCATGCTCGATGGCGGGAAGGTTCACCACGGTCGGCAGATCGGGGTAGGGACGCTGCGCTCCGCGCTGGGCCCCGGGCGCTCCGCGCTGAGTCCCGTGGCTGTCTGCTTGCGGCATGGTCGGCTGCTCCCGCTGGTCGTGGCGCCAGCGGCACTCCGGTCCAGTTGCTGATGGCGTTCGTTCCGGGGTCCCAAGGATAACTGACCGGGCAGGGTTAGCCGTGTCACTGCCGGGCATGTTTGCGAATCGCCCCGGTCACCACTTATTCTCCGGTGACACTTGTCAGCCAAGATCATCATTAGCTCGATCCGAAAGGACGATGGAATGACCGCAGCGGCACAATCGGGCGCTGCCGATCTGCCGGTGCGCCACGGCGAGCGGCGCTGGACTGACGCCGAGATCAGCAAGGTCAGGCAGCAGTTGGCCGGGGAGGTCGCGGAGCTGCGGATGGAGATAGACCGGGCCGAATCGGATATCGCCGACCGTCTGGGTGATGCGGTCAGCGACGCGGGCGACGATCAGGCCGACATTGGTGCAAAAGCATATGAGCGGGAGCACGAACTCGCGCTCACTTACAACGCGCGGGAACTCCTCGCGCAGGCCGAACGGGCGCTAGCCAGGATTAAGGCAGGCACGTATGGCTCGTGCGAATCATGCGGTCAGCCGATCGGCAAGGCGCGTCTGCAGGCGTTCCCCAGGGCAACTCTGTGCGTGCCCTGCAAGCAACGCGAGGAACGTCGCTGACCGGGCGGCAGACCGTGAGCGAGCAGGACCGGCCGGTTCCGGCGGTCGCCGCCCGCGGCCCGCGCCGCGTCGGAGTCCTGCTCGCGGTCGCCCTAACCGTCCTGATCTGCGACATCGTCAGCAAGACGGTGGTGGTCGCGACGCTGTCGAACCGGGCGCCGGTACGCCTGCTCGGCGGTCTGCTGACGCTTCGGGTGTCCAGGAACCCAGGTGCCGCGTTCAGCATCGGACCGTCGATGACACTGATCTTCACGCTGATCGCCGCCAGCGTGATCGTGGTTATCCTCCGCACGTCGCGCCGGATCAGGAACCTGGCCTGGGCGATCACGCTCGGCCTGCTGCTCGGCGGGGCGACCGGCAATCTGATCGACCGGCTGGCGCGGTACCCCGGCCCGTTCCTCGGTTACGTGGTGGACTGGATCCAGGTTCCGCACTGGCCGGTCTTCAACATCGCTGATTCCTGCATCGTCTGCGGCGGGGTGCTCGCCGTGCTGCTGGCGGTGCGCGGCGTGCGGATCGACGGGATGAGTCCAGGCCGTCGGCCACCGGCCGCCGGCGGGCCAGGCGATCCGGGTTCCGGCGATGGCCCAGCCCCGGCGCAGGATGGCCAGGGCGGCGGCGAGGCCGGGTGACTGCTCAGGACCAGCGCCGGGTTCCGGTGCCAGAAGGCCTGGACGGCGAGCGGCTTGACGCGGCGATCGCCAGGATGTTCGGCCTGTCCAGGGCGCAGGCGGCCGAGCTGATCAGCAGCGGGGCCGTGCTTCTCGGCGGCAGGCCAGCCGCCAAGGCTGACCGGGTGCCGGCCGGCGAGTGGCTCGACGTGACGCTGCCCTCGGTGCCGTCGGCCGGCCTCGCGCCGAGGCCGCAGGCCGTTCCCGGCCTGATCATCGTGCACGACGACGCGGACCTGGTGGTTGTGGACAAGCCGCCTGGCGTGGCCGCACATCCGACGCCTGGCTGGACCGGGCCCACCGTCCTGCAGGGACTGCTGGCCGGCGGCTATCAGATCGCCACCGGCGGTGCGGCGGAGCGGCAGGGGATCGTGCACCGGCTGGACGCCAACACCAGCGGCCTGATGGTGGTGGCCAAGAGCGAGCACGCGTACAGCGTGCTGAAGCAGGCATTCAGGGACCGAGAAGTGGATAAGCGCTATCGCGCGCTTGTCCAAGGTCATCCCGATCCGTTCCGCGGCACCATCGACGCGCCGATCGCGCGGCATCCGTCCGGTGACGGCAGGTTCGCGGTCGTGGCTGACGGCAGGCCAGCCATCACCCACTACGACACCCTGGAGGCGTTCCGTGCCGCCAGCCTGGTCGAGGTGAAGCTGGAGACCGGGCGAACCCACCAGATCAGAGTGCATATGGCAGCAATACGCCATCCCTGCGTGGGAGACCGGCTGTACGGCGCTGATCCCGTGCTGGCCGCACGGCTGGGTGCCGGACGGCAGTGGCTGCACGCGGTCCGGCTGGGCTTCGCGCATCCGCGGGATGGCCAGTGGGTGGAGTTCAGCAGCGAGTACTCGGCCGATCTGCTGCCTGCCCTGGCGCTGCTCGCCGCCGAGTCGTAATCGGCTGGCGAGTCCCGGCGCGTTGGGCGTGCCGAGTGCCCGCGGCGATGAGTTTGGGTTAGGTTAAAGCCACCGGCCGGCCATGGCGCCGACGGCCGGACAGGCCCCCCGAGCTGTCCAGGCCGCAGGCTGCGTGGTCGGCTTCTTCCCCGGGGTCGGTGATGGATCGCGCCTGCCCGCGGCTGGGCTACAGCCGGCGGTGCTGGCTGCTGGCAGCGTGCCTGAAGGAGGCGGTACTTCATGGCGGCAGGTCCGGCAGCAAACCCGGTGCCCGCGCGTGACGGCGGGTTTGTGCACCTGCACGTGCATACCGAGTACTCCATGCTGGACGGTGCGGCGCGGCTGGACGATCTGTTCGCCGAGTGCGACCGCGGCGGCATGTCCGCCGTCGCGATGACCGATCACGGCAATGTCTACGGCGCCTACGACTTCTGGAAGAAGGCAAGGGCGGCCGGCCTCAAGCCGATCATCGGCACCGAGGCGTATGTAGCCCCCGAGCACCGCGGGCACAAGCAGCCCGTGCGGTGGGGAACGCCGGCGCAGAAGGACGACGATGTCTCCGGCGCGGGCGCCTATACGCACATGACGCTGCTCGCGCAGACGACCCAGGGGATGTACAACCTGTTCCGGATGTCCTCGCTGGCATCGATCGAGGGCTACTTCCGCAGGCCGAGGATAGACACCGAGCTGCTCGCCAGGTACGCCGATGGCATCATCGCTACCACAGGCTGCCCCGGCGGCGTGGTGCAGACCAGGCTGCGGCTTGGCCAGTACGAGCAGGCCAGGGCGGCGGCAGCCGAGCTGCGCGACATTTTCGGCCAGGAGAACTTCTTCGTCGAGCTGATGGACCACGGCCTGGACGTCGAGCGCCGCACGTTCGCCGACCTGCGCCGGATCGCCAGGGACCTGTCGTTGCCGTTCGTGGCGACCAACGACCTGCATTACACCAGGCCCGAGGACGCCCGTGCGCACGAGGTGCTGTTGTGCGTGCAGACCGGGACCAACATGGCCGACCCGGACCGGTTCAAGTTCGAGGGCACCGGCTACTACGTGAAGAGCCCGCAGGAGATGCGGGCCACAAGCAACGACCCGGAATGGCAGGCCGGCTGCGACAACACCCTGCTGATCGCCGAGCGCTGTGACGTCGAGTTCGCCAAGGCGAGCTTGATGCCGAACTTCCCGCTGCCTGAGGGGGAGACCGAGCAGAGCTGGTTCGGCAAGGAAGTGTGGGCGGGGATGGATCGCCGGTTCCCCGACGGCTATGACGAGGAGCGCAGGAAGCGGGCCGAATACGAGATCGGCATCATCGAGCAGATGGGTTTCTGCGGGTACTTCCTCGTCGTCGCGGACTTCATCATGTGGGCCAAGCGCAACGGGATCAGGGTCGGCCCCGGCCGCGGCTCGGCGGCCGGGTCGATCGTCTCCTACGCGATGGGCATCACCGACCTTGACCCGATCGCCTTCGGCCTGATGTTCGAGCGCTTCCTCAACCCCGAGCGGGTTTCGATGCCCGACATCGACATCGATTTCGACGAACGTCGACGCGGTGACGTGATCCGGTACGTGACCGAGAAGTACGGGGATGACCGGGTAGCTCAGATCATCACTTACGGCACGATCAAGGCCAAGGCCGCGGTCAAGGACTCGGCGCGAGTGCTCGGCTTCCCCTACGCGCTCGGTGACCGGATCACCAAGGCGTTTCCGCCCCCGGTGATGGGCAAGGACGTGCCGCTGTCTGGCATTTTCGACCCCGAGCACCCCCGGTACGGGGAGGCGGGCGAGGTCAGGGCGCTGTACGAGGCTGAGGCCGAGGTCAAACAGGTGATCGACACCGCCCGCGGCCTGGAGGGCCTGATCAGGCAGGCGGGCGTGCACGCCGCCGGGGTGATCATGAGCAGCGAGCCCCTGCTCGATCATGTCCCGGTCTGGCGCCGCGAGGCCGACGGCGCGATCATCACCCAGTTCGACTATCCGAGCTGCGAGGATCTCGGCCTGCTCAAGATGGACTTCCTCGGCCTGCGGAACCTGACGATCCTCGACGACGCGATCGCTGGCATCGAGGCGAACCATGGCATCACGATCGACCTGGAGACGCTAGGCCTGGACGACAAGCCGACCTACGATCTCCTGGCCCGGGGCGACACGCTCGGCGTCTTCCAGCTGGAGGGCGGCCCGATGCGGGCGCTGCTGCGATCCATGCGGGCCGACCGGTTCGCCGACATCTCGGCAGTGAACGCCCTGTACCGGCCCGGCCCGATGGGCGCGAACGCACACAACGACTACGCCGACCGCAAGACCGGCCGCAAGCCGGTGGTCCCGATCCACCCCGAGCTGGCTGAGCCGCTGGCCGGCGTGCTCGGCGACACCTACGGCCTGCTTGTCTACCAGGAGCAGGTGCTGGCCGCGGCCCAGGTGCTGGCCGGCTACTCGCCTGGCAAGGCGGACCTGCTCCGCAAGGCGATGGGGAAGAAGAAGCGGGAGATCCTGGACAAGGAGTTCGAGCCGTTCGAGGCAGGGATGAAGGCCAACGGCTACTCCGCCGGCGCGATCAAGACCATCTGGGACGTGCTCGTCCCGTTCTCCGATTACGCGTTCAACCGGGCGCACGCCAGCTGCTACGGCCTGGTCGGCTACTGGACCGCCTACCTCAAGGCCAACTACCCGACCGAGTACATGGCGGCGCTGCTGACGTCGGTCGCCGGTGACAAGGATAAGTCGGCGCTCTACCTGAGCGAGTGCCGCCGGATGGGAATCAGGGTTCTGCCGCCCGACGTGAACGCCTCGACCGCGATCTTCACTCCGGTTGGCACGGACATCAGGTTTGGCATGGCGGCGGTCCGCAACGTCGGAATGGCTGTCGTCGAGTCCATCGTGGCCACCCGGATGTCGAAGGGCAGCTTCAGCAGCTTCGCTGATTTCCTGCGGAAGGTTCCGGTGAACGTGTGCAACAAGCGGGTGGTCGAATCGCTGATCAAGGCGGGGGCGTTCGACTCGCTCGGCAGCCCGCGCCGAGGTCTGCTGATGATCCACGAGCAGGCGATCGACACCGTGATCGATGTCAAGCGGAACGAGGCCATCGGCCAGGATTCGCTCTTCGGCGACGATGCCGAGGCGGCGGCCACGTTCGACGTGCCGGTCCCTGACGGGGAGTGGGAGAAGCCGACCCTGCTCGGCTTCGAGCGCGAGATGCTCGGCCTGTATGTCTCCGATCACCCGCTGCTCGGCCTTGAGCACCTCCTGGCCGCGGAGACCGACTGCTCGGTGGCTCAGCTGCTCGGCGCTGCCGACGAGGGTTCCGAGCGAGCGGCGCGAGGAGAGCGTGGCGACAGCCAGGTGGTCACCCTCGGCGGCATCCTCTCCGGCGTTCAGCGCAAGGTCACCAGGCAGGGCAGCCCGTGGGCGGCAGCAACCCTGGAGGATCTTGAGGGCGCGATCGAAGTGCTGTTCTTCCCCGCGACCTACCAGACGTGCCTGCAGCTCGTGGTCGAAGACGCGATCGTCCTGGTGCGCGGGCGGCTGGACCGGCGCGAGGACGTGCCGAAGCTGATCGCGATGGAGGTGAGCACCCCGGACCTGCCATCGGATGAGACCGGCCCTTTCGTGGTGTCGATTCCGGAATCGCGCTGCGTGCCGCCGGTGGTGGACCGGTTGCGCGAGGTACTGCGCACTCATCCGGGTCCGATGGAAGTGCACCTGCGGTTGCTGAGCGGCGCCAGGACCAGGGTGATGCGACTCGATGACAAACTCCGGGTGCGGCCGTCACCGTCGCTTGTCGCCGACCTGAAGCAGCTGCTCGGGCCGGCCTGCATGAGCTGATGGCGGCGCGGGATCCATTGAGTGGGGCCGGACCGGCTGGGTATGATGCAGGCCAGGTGGGCCGGGAAGCCTGGTCGGCACGACGCGAACGCGGGAGGCTCACCATGCGCAGATGGCAAATTTGCCGATCCAGCTCGGTTCGGGTGCCGCCCGGTTGGACCCGCAGCCCCCGTGCGCGGTGCTGCCGGTGGCACGGTAGATCGTGATGATTCCCGTTTTCCGCTGGCGCAGGCTCGACTCAGAGTCGCTCCGCGAAGAACTGCGCACCAACCTCTGGTTCGTCCCCCTCCTTGAGGTGACCGCGGCGGTCCTGCTGTTCGGCGCCAGCTATGCGGCCGATCGCGCCGCCTTCAGCCACGTCTTCGCGCTGCCGTCATGGGCGATCAGCGGATCAGCGGACGCGGCGCGGCAGATCCTCACCGGTGTCGCAGCGGCAATCATCACCGTCGTCGGCGTGGTGTTCTCGATCGTGATTGTCGCGCTCACCCTCACCTCCACCCAGTTCGGGCCGCGGATGCTGCGCAACTTCATCCGCGATCGTGGCACCCAGGTGACGCTCGGGACGTTCGTGGCCACGTTCGTCTACTCGATCCTGACGCTCGGTTCGATCGGACAGGAGAGCGCCGGGGACTTCGTACCGCATATCTCCATCACGGTCACCCTCTGCCTGCTCGTGGTCGATCTGGCCGTCCTGATCTACTTCATCAATCACATCGCGACCCAGATCCAGCTGCCGCAGGTCATCGCCAGCATCGCCGGGGATCTCGCCCACGCTATCGAAATGCAGGCAGGCAACGCCGCGGTCAGCGCAGCGGCCCCGAGCGCCACAGCCACACTCGCGGCGCTGTCCGGTCCAGGCGGCCAGGTCACCGCCCCGCGCAGTGGCTACCTTCAGTTCATTGACCGGCGGACGCTGGTCAGGATCGCGTCGCGCGCCGATGTGCTGATTCAGATGAGCTACCGGCCAGGCCACTTCCTGGTCCACGGGCACCCGTACGCGACCGTCTGGCCGGCTGAGCGGGCCGACCTGGTGGCCCGCGAGCTCGCCAGATCGCATGTGACCGGTCCGTATCGGACTCTGGCGCAGGATGTCTCGTTCGGTCTGGATCAGCTCGTGGAGATCGGGCTCCGGGCACTGTCGCCGGCCGTCAATGACACCTTCACCGCCATGACGTGCATCGACTGGATCGGGGACAGCCTGTGCAAGGTGACGGGGAACTGGCAGCCCACGCACGTCTACAGCGACAGCTCCGGCCGGGTCCGGGTGATCACCCGGGAGCCGAGGTACGAGCGCCTCGTCCAGCGGTCGTTCGAGAAGATCCGGCAGGCTGGCAAGGGCATGCCAGCGATCATGATCCGCCAGCTCGACGCGCTTGCCAAGATCATGGAACGCGCGGTCGAGCCTGCCGATCGCCAGCTGCTGCTCGACCAGGCGGCGATGATTGAGCGGCTGAGCACGGCCTCGGTGGATGAGGCGGCCGACCTGGCCGACGTCCGCCGCGCCTATCAGGCTGTGCTCGACGCGCATGCCGAGGTGGCCGCCCGGTCGGCCTATGGCCTGACTGGTCACGTACGCTGAACGGCACTATGTCTGAGACAAGTCAGCTTCCCTACCCGTCTCAGCCAGGCGATCTGACTTCCGGTACCGGGCCGGGACTCCGCTCTGCGTCGCTCCAGGCGAGCCTCCTGGTGAGCCTCGTGGTGCTGGCCGGCAGTGCGCTGGTTGGCCTGGCCGGAGGGTTCGTCTGGGCAGGGCTGGCGCCGAGGGTGGTTTACGTGGTGGTCAGCCGCGGCGCTGCGGACGTGGTTAAGCCGGAGACCACGGCCTTCATCGCCGGCGATGCCTGGTACTGCCTGATCGGCGCGATTGGCGGGCTGATCATCGGTACGGTCGGCTATCTGCTCGCCGTCCGGCGGTACGGGCCCGTGCCGATGGCCGCAGTCCTGGCCGGCAGCGTCGGCGCCGGCTACGTCGCGCTTCGGACCGGTCAGCAGTCAGGTCGTGCTCAGTTCGACAACCAGCTGCTGACCAGCCACCTAGGTGCGCTGCTGCACGCGCCGCTGACCCTCGGCGGGTACACCGACTTGGCCTTCTGGCCGCTGGCAGCCTGCCTGGTCGCCGGCGGGCTGGTGCTGCTGGTCACGATGCGTGAGCAGCGGACCAGAGCGCAGCGCCGCTATGCGGCGGAACACCGGTTCGGTTCTCCGCCGCAAGACCCCGCGTTGTGATGACGGGCTGCTAGCTAGACCGCCGAATCGAAGCGCGCGGCGGCGGCCATCGCGGCGCCGACGATGCCGGCGTCGTTCAGCAGGCCGGCCGGCACCACCCGCGCCTGCAGGGTCAGCCTGGGCAGGAACTTGTCCGACTTCTTGCTGATGCCGCCGCCGATGATGATCAGATCCGGCGACAGCAGCTCCTCCATCTTGTCCAGATAGGTGTCCACCCGGCCAGCCCACTTGCCCCAGCTCAGATCGGCTTCCTCGCGTGCTCGCTCGGATGCGCGCTCCTCGGCGTCCTTGCCATCGATCTCGATGTGGCCGAACTCGGTATTCGGCACCAGTACGCCGTTGTAGAACAGCGCGCTGCCGATTCCGGTCCCCAGGGTCAGCAGCAGCACCGTCCCGTCCTGGCCAGCGCCAGCGCCGAACGTCATCTCCGCGATCCCCGCGGCGTCCGCGTCGTTGAGCACGGTCACGGTCAGGGCGGCCGCCTTGCCGAGCAGCTCGCTGGCGCTGACCCCGATCCAGGCTGGATGGAGGTTGGGCGCGGTCCTGACTACGCCGCCGACGACCACGCCAGGGAAGGTGATGCCTGCCGTCCCGGTCCAGCCGAACTCGCTGACCAGCTGACGCACGACCCCGGCGATCGCCTCAGGCATGGCTGGACGCGGCGTTGGCAGCTTGACCCGCTCGGCAAGCAGCTTGCCGGTCGGCACGTCGACCGGCGCCGCCTTGATCCCGGTGCCGCCGATGTCGATGCCGAGAACATGCGCCATGATGCCTCCGTTGTGGCAGATGTCAGCTGAGGGCGGTTTCAGCGTATTCCGCTATCGCAGCACCGGACAGGCCATCGCGTTGTCAGTCCGGCACGATTGACTGATCCAAGCGGATGGACAGGAGCGGCGATGACCCGGATTACCACGGCCTGCCTGGACCTGGCCGGCACCACGGTGGCCGACGATGGGGTCGTGCTCGAGGCGTTCGGCGCGGCGGTCGCGCCGCTGGGCATGACGCCGGGCAGTCAGGCCTATGCCTCGGCGATGGAGATCATGCACCAGACCATGGGCCAGTCCAAGATTGAGGTGTTCCGTCGGATCCTGGGCGACGACTCGGCCGCGCGCCAGGCGAACCGGCTGTTCGAGGAGCACTACGCCGGATCCGTCCGGCAGGGGGCGGCGGTGCCGCTGCCAGGTGCCGCCGAGACGATTCTGGCGCTGCGGGCCGCCGGGATCAGGGTCTGCCTGGTGACCGGGTTCGCTCCGGCCACCAGAGATCTCCTGATCGACGCGCTCGGCTGGCGGCCGCTGATCGACCTGGCCCTGTCGCCAGCTGATGCCGGACGGGGTAGGCCGTGGCCCGATCTGCCGCTGACCGCGCTGCTCCGGCTTGGCGGGGGCGCAGTGAGCGAACTGCTGGTGGTCGGCGATACCGCCAGTGACGTCGAGTCTGGCCTGCGGGCCGGGGCGGGCATCGTGGCAGGTGTGCTGACCGGGGCGGGCAGCCGGCAGGAACTCGCCGACGCCGGCGCACCGTACATCCTGGACGCGATCACCGGGCTGCCCGCGCTGCTCGGCCTCGGCCCCGACCTCAGCAGGCCCGCCGAGGCTGATCCAGGCGACGGCGCTGATCCGGGCCGGGGACAGGCGCTCTGACCGCCGTCGGCCTGGCCTACCCCCGCCTCACACTCCCCAGCGGGCGCTCTCGAGCGCCTGGACGTCGGCGTCGGCGCCTTCCAGCCTGACCCTGGCCGCTGCGGTCCGCCCGAACGTCCACATCAGCAACTCGGCTGGCGGGCCGATGACCGTGACCACTGGCGTCCGCGGCCGGACCGTCATCCGGACCGGGTGCGGGCCATGATGTTGGTCCTGCTGGTCGTCCCTGGCGAACTCGATTCCGACCGGGATCTTGCGCAGCATGAGCCTGGCACGGGAGAGCTGACTCCAGATCGCGTCGGTCAGCAGATGGTCGAAGATGCGCGGCTGCCAGTCCGGCTGTGCTCGCCTGACGTCCTCGTGGTGGACTAGAAACTCCGCGAAGTTGACTCGCTCGTCGATGCCGGGAACGCCGAACAGCGACAGTCTCGGCGGCCCTGACCTGATGGTCTGCACGAGCTGCGCGAAGGGTGTCCTGGTCGCCAGGTCGTGCTGAACCCGGGCGGTATAGCCGGCCATCGGTCCGCCGAGAATGCCCAGACTGGCATCGGGCCTGTGCTCGCGCAAGACGAGGTGGGCCGCGAGATCAACCGTCTTCCAGCCAGCGCACAGCGTCGGCGCGTCCGGACCGATGTCGTCGAGTAGCGTGCACAATGCCATGCGCTCATCTCGGGCATAAGTCACTGCTCGATAGTAAGCCACCGGCCGGGCAGTGGTCAGCGCGGCCGTCGCGGCCAAGTCAGACTGGCGTTGGGGTACCTTCGGCTGGAGTTAGCCGCGTAGCTGGCGCGAGCGGCCAGACCGCTGCGGCTGCGTCGTCGGAGGAGGAGCATGACCAGCACAAGCCGGGCGCGGCAGCGCCGGGAACTCGCATTGCTGCTGCTGCTCGGCGCGGCCGGGGCGAGCCTGGTGCTGCTTGCGCTCCGGCAGGAATGGGCGACGGTCACCACGGTCGCACAGCGCCCGCTGCCGTCCACCGAGATGGTGCTCACCGGCCAGGATCTGACCCCAGCCGCGGCGGCTGTCGCGGTAGCCGCGCTGGCCAGCCTGGCCGCGGTACTTGCCACCAGGCGTCTGGCGCGGCGGATCACCGGGTTGATCTCGGCCCTGCTGGGAGCCGGGATCGCAGCACTCGCGGTAGGCCGGATCTCGGCAGCGCAGGTGCTGGCGGCGGCGCAGCGAGACGTCGGCCCGGCAGTAGGCTCGGGGGCTGGGACAGCGGCCGGATCCGTCACCGCCGGTTCGACCGGCGGGTCCGGTGGCTCGCTGGCCGGGTTTCCGACCCATGTGCTGCTGGCCGGCGGCGGCTGGCGAGGTCTGGTGATCGGCGGTGCGCTCGCCATCGTCGCTGCCGGGATCGGGGTCGCGGTGCGGGCGAATCGGCTGCCGGTGATGTCCGGCAGGTACGACCGGCCGCCAGGCGGCCCGGCCGCGAGTCGGACCGCCGCCGCGACTCGTTCAGGCGGCGCGGCCCGAGCTGCCGACCTGAGCCCGGGCACCGCTGCCGTGGCGCCGACCACCGGATCGGCCCGGCATTCGGCGGCAACCGATCCGGCCAGCATGTGGGAGTCGCTGAGCGCCGGAGAGGATCCGACCGCCTGATCTGGGTGAGACGGCGGCCGATGCGCTGGCGGGCCGGAACCGCCGCTTCGGAACACAATGCGGCAGCGGCCGATCTCGCTCAGCGACCGTCGGCGCAGGGGGGCCGACCGTCAGGGAAACGGCTCTCGATACGATCGGGAGCCGAGGCAACCCACCCGAGGGGGCACTAGAACCGCGTGAGCGTGCTCGACGACATTCTCGAGGGCGTGCGCGCCGATATCACGGCGCGTCAGCGGACGGCGCCGCTTGAGCGTCTGAAGGAAGCCGCGGGCCGGGCGGCCGTGCCACGAGATGTGATGGCGGCGCTGCGCCGCCAGGGCGTCGCCGTCATCGCCGAGGTGAAGCGGGCTAGCCCGTCCAAGGGCGCGCTGGCCGCCATCGCTGATCCGGCCGCGCTGGCGATCGACTACGAGGCAGGCGGCGCCAGCGTGATCAGCGTGCTGACCGAGGGGAGGCGGTTCGGCGGCAGCCTGGCTGACCTGGCCGCGGTCAGGGACGTGGTGCAGGTGCCGCTGCTGCGCAAGGATTTTGTGGTCAGCTCCTACCAGCTATGGGAGGCCAGGGCTTACGGCGCGGACATGGTGCTGCTGATCGTGGCCGCGCTTGAGCAGAACGCGCTGGTCTCACTGGTGGAACGGGCGGTGTCGATCGGCCTGGTACCGCTGGTCGAAGTGCATGCCGATGCCGAGCTCAGCCGGGCGATCGACGCGGGAGCGCAGGTCATCGGCGTCAACGCGCGCAACCTGGCCACGTTGGAGGTGGACCGCTCGATCTTCGCCAGGCTCGCCCCGCAGATCCCCGACGGCGTGGTCAAGGTCGCCGAGTCCGGCGTACGCGGTCCGCATGATCTGCTTGCTTACGCCGCAGCCGGCGCGGACGCCGTGCTGGTCGGCGAGAGCCTGGTGGTCAGGAAGGATCCGAGGTCGGCCGTCGCCGACCTGGTGACAGCGGGCTCACATCCGGCGCTTCGGGGAGACCGAGGAGGTAGTCCATGACGATGTCACCGACCGCAACGGTCCCCGACCTGACCGGGCACTTCGGCACTTTCGGCGGCCGGTTCGCACCGGAAGCGCTGATGTCGGCTCTGGACGAACTCACCGCCGCATACGAGGCGGCCAGCGCCGATCCGCAGTTCGGCGCCGAACTCGCCGCACTGCTCAGGGACTACGCGGGACGGCCTACGCTGCTCACCGAGGTGCCCAGATTCGCGGCGCAGGCCGGCGGCTGCCGGGTATTCCTCAAGCGCGAGGACATGGCCCATACCGGCTCGCACAAGATCAATAATGTCCTCGGCCAGGCGCTGCTCACCCAACGGATGGGCAAGACCAGGGTGATCGCCGAGACCGGGGCCGGCCAGCACGGCGTAGCAACCGCGACGGCCGCCGCGCTGCTCGGCCTGGACTGCGTGATCTACATGGGCGAGGAGGACACCCACCGCCAGGCACTGAACGTGGCCAGGATGCGGATGCTCGGCGCGCAGGTCGTACCGGTGACGATCGGCAGCCGGACCCTGAAGGACGCGATCAACGAGACATTCAGGGACTGGGTGAGCACCGTCGACACCACGCACTACTGCATCGGATCGGTGATGGGCCCGCACCCGTTCCCGGTCATGGTACGCGATTTTCAGCGGGTGATCGGCGTCGAGGCCAGAGCACAGATCCGCACCAGGATCGGTCGGCTGCCGGACGCGGTGATCGCGTGCGTGGGCGGTGGCTCCAACGCGATCGGGGCGTTCCACGCCTTTATCCCGGACGAGCAGGTCCGGCTGATCGGCTGCGAAGCCGGCGGCGACGGGCTGGCGACTGGCCGGCACGCCGCCACCCTGTCCGGCGGATCGTCGGGCGTCATCCACGGGATGCGGACGTACCTGCTGCAGGATGCCGACGGTCAGACCCTGCCCACCCACTCGATCTCCGCCGGACTGGACTATCCAGGAGTAGGCCCGGAGCATGCCTGGCTGCATGACACCGGGCGGGCAAGCTACCGCGCGGTCACGGACACCGAGGCGATGAACGCGTTCTCGGTGCTCTGCCGGACCGAGGGCATCATCCCGGCGATCGAGTCAGCGCATGCCCTGGCCGGGGCGCTTGCGCTGGGCCGCGAGCTAGGCCCGGACGGCGTGCTGCTGGTTAGCCTGTCTGGCCGCGGCGACAAGGACGTCGATATCGCGGCGCGGTGGTTCGGTCACCTAGACCAGGAGGCGGCCAAGTGACCGATCAGATGCAGGGCGGCCTGACTGGCGGTGGGCCCGACGCTGGCCAGGTCAGCAAGGTTGGTGCGGTCTTTCGCCGTGCGGCTGACGACGGACGCGCCGCGCTGATCGGGTATCTGCCGGCCGGCTTCCCTTCGGTGCCCGGGGCGATCGCCGCGGCCGTCGCGCTGGTCGAGGCCGGCACGGACGTGATCGAGATCGGCCTGCCCTACACCGATCCGCTGATGGACGGCCCGGTGATCCAGGAGGCCGTACACCGGGCGCTTGAGTGCGGAGTACATGTGGCCGACGTGCTGCATAGCGTCGCCGCGGTGGCGGCGACCGGGGTGCCCGTGCTGGTGATGACCTACTGGAACCCGGTCGACAAGTACGGCGTGGCGGCCTTTGCCCGTGACCTGGCGCAAGCGGGTGGCTGCGGTCTGATCACCCCGGACCTGCCGCCCGAGGAGGCCGGCCAGTGGCTGGACGCCGCGGCCGAGCATGGGCTCGACCCGGTGTTCCTGGTCGCGCCAAGCTCATCGGAGCAGCGGATCAAGCTCATCACCGCGGCCTGTGGCGGGTTCGTCTACGCGGCTTCCGTGATGGGAATCACTGGCACGAGGTCAAATGTCGGCAAAGCTGCCGCCGGGCTGGTGGCCAGGATTAGGCCGCACACCCAGCTACCTGTCGCGGTCGGGCTCGGCGTCTCCACCGCGGCCCAGGCCGCCGAGGTGGCAGGCTTCGCCGACGGGGTTATCGTCGGCTCCGCGTTCGTGCAGCGCCTGATCAGCGCACCCGACACTGCAATCGGCCTGGCCGACATCCGGCAGCTGGCTATCGAGCTGGCCGGCGGCGTGCGGTCGCGCGACATCACTCCCCGCGCCTGACCGGTGGCCGACGAGGCCTAGTCACGTATCAGTAATTTTACTGATACGAAGGTGCGCCAAACGCTGGCAAACTAGCTAGCTGGCGAGCTGGGCGTACCGACCGGGTCTGCGCGCTTGCCTGGAAATGCCGAAGTTACGGATGTCCGCAAGTGGTCCAGCTATGATCATCGAAGGAAGTCAGCCCGGCTCCGCGCTTAGCGTAGTCGCGAACGAGTCTCCGATATTCGTCTTGACGTGCGCGCGGTCCGGATCTACGCTACTGCGATTCATACTGGATTCGCACCCAGAATTGGCTTGCCCGCCGGAGCTCGGCCTGGGTGCGATATGTATGGGCCTTGTCCGGCTGTACTATGGCCTTTCTAATGATACTGGCCACGACGGAAGGCAGCGGAGTATCCGTCCTGCGGTCGCGCCGGGTCACGCCACCGATAATAACCACGAGGAGGCGGCCGACATAAGTGCCGCCGGTGGCCCGATACGAGAAGTTGTTCAAAACTTCTACCGAGACTACCTCGCCAGTCGTAACAAAATTCGGTGGTGCGATAAGTCTTTGGACAATGCTTTCTATGCTTCCCAGCTCGCGCAGCTCTTTCCCGATGCTCGCTTCATCTGCCTGTACCGGCACGGTATGGACGTGATTGCTTCTGGAATAGAAGCCTGTCCCTGGGGCCTGCAGGGTTATGGATTCGAGAACTACGCCGTTCAGTTTCCCGGTAACAGCGTCGCGGCGATAGCCGCTTACTGGCTGCATTGCACGAATCAGGTACTGGAATTTGAAGACTCACACCGGGATGCCTGCCTGAGGGTTCGCTACGAAGATCTGGTATCAGACCCTGAGCAGGGCGCGGCTGCGATCTTCGATTTCCTCGGGCTCACGCGGGTACCTGGCATCAGCAGATCTTGCTTCAGCGTGGCGCATGACTGGGACGGCCCAAGCGATCAGAAGATCTGGTTCACAAACCAGGTTTCCGCTGATTCTCTGGGCCGGGGTACCCGGGTGCCCGTCGATGCCCTGCCGCCAGCGCTGCTTGCGGACATCAATGAGACCCTGGCCAGACTCGAGTTCCGGCAGGTCGATGCGCAATGGAAGCGGGCGACAGGCCGGGTCGATCCACGACTGACAGTTCCGGTCGCTGCCCGGCAAGAACGGACCAGGAATGGCACCTTGGCGGAGCTCACCGCCGTGATAGAGACGATTGCCGAGAGAATGCTGGCCGCGCCGACCAGCTTGGTGGACGAGATCAGCACCCGCTGGCCCATGCTAGTGGGACGGCGAATCCGGATAGTTGTGGAAACCGAAGACCACGGATCAGAAGAGTTCACCTGGCACCTGGTCGGCGGTGCGGATCCACCTGGCACTGCCGGGAATGGCCGCCGGGCCGAGCGGCCCACGGCCGCTGAGGGCAGCGCTGCTCGCGAGGATGCGCCATCGCAGGATGCGCCATCGCAGGATGCGCCGTCCTCGGCTGTTGTCGGTAGCGCCAGCACATGGCGGTCGCTGCTGAGCGGCGAGGCCAATATGGCGGTCGCGATACAGACCCGACTGATCCGCTGCATCGAGGCGAGCATGCCGGATCGCATTTGTCCGCCGGAATCTGTGGCAGTGGCGCTCATGCTCGGAATCGCGCAGACACCATCGGCCAGCGCCGTCAGCCACGGCGGTCCGCCGACGCAGGAGTCTAGTGGGCAGCACATGAAACGAGCGAAAGGAGTGCTACGAAGGGCCGCAAACCTAGTCCAGTGACACTGAGGTGGAGGGAAAGTGAGACAGCGCAAGAGATATGCGGCGGCTGCGATCGGAGGCGTAGCCGGCCTAGCGGTCGGAGTGGGCGGGTTCGCCGCTGCCGCCGACGCGACCCCGTCGACCAAGCCGACGCACGAACATGGTACGGCACAGCGCTCCAGGACCGATGTCGTGGCCAACGTTAGCTGGCCCTCGAACTGCCTGAACCATTCCTCGGCTCCTACCCACGTTGGTTCTGACGCGGTCGCGTCGGCGATAGCGTCATGCACCACGAAGAAGAGATTCAAGGTATTCACCCACCTGTCGAAGGACCGGTGGTTTGGGTGGTCGCCCCTCGGCAGTAATAGCCACTACGTGGCGTCTGGCTATTACGACATCGCGAGCGTGCGGAACTACTGTAAGGGCGCCGGTACATATACCTACCGAAATAGCTACGCCCTGTACGTCGCCCCACCGAAGAGTCCGACCAAGGTGGCTTCTAAGTACGGGTCGCCGCAAGCGAGGTTTACCTGCTAGCCGATGCCATGGTGCGGGAGTGGGTGGCAGCCCACAGATTGCCGGTGATCAGATGACATATCGTCGGCGCGACGTCGGAATGACCGTCCGGGCTGCCGCCTCTCCCAGCGCGATTGGCAGGGCGAAGGTGCGTGATTCGTTAGCTATCGAAGGTGATCGCCTGGGGCACCTGCGGACCGTCAGGAATTGGCTGGCTGTCGGCTGGTGCGCGATCGGCACCGTCTTGCTGCTGATCGGCTGCTCGTCGCCGGCTGATGGGACGAGTAGGACATACGACGAGCTGACATTTCGGGAGGTGCACCCGGCAAGTGGTCGGCCGACCGATATTGTGCACATTTACGCGGCGATCGGGCAGTCGGGCCGGATCGATAGCTTGTATGCGATAACGCTGCGGCTAAATGGTTCGGCCATCCTTTATGAGACCAGGTGGGATCAGCGGATGGGAAGCACTGGGCTGATGCGAGACTGGACAGACTGCCGTCTTAGCAGTTCCCCGTCCACGGACCCGATCCCGCGGACCGTGACGCAACTGGAAGCAAGCATTCTCGGTCCGGAGCGACCGCCACGTGGGGCCGTCGCAGTTGGCCCGAATACCTGGCAGATAGACGAGGGCATCGCAGTGCTGACGGTGCACGTACTCGGCAGACCAATCACGGAGCGCGTGGTGGCGACCGGGCTGCGGGGTGCCCGACGACCCGGCACAGTGATCATGGACGCCGAACTGGCCAAAGTAGCCTCCTTGCCTCCGTTGCGCTCGGCATGGGGCTCATGCCGACCTTGGCCTCGATCGATGCGGCCAGTTGGTTCTTGACCTGGGTGCGATCGGCTGCGACTGCCGGCTGCCGCAACACGGTGTCCACCAGCAGCTGGTCGTGGGTCCGTTGCCGGTTCGGCCTTTGGTAGCGAATCGGTAAACATACCGATGATTCCATATGAACCCGTTATACTCGGTTTGCCGTTATGTCAAGCAACTGCGTTATGTCAAGCAACTGATGGACCAATGGGGCTGTCATGGCTCGCGAGCAGAAGGCCGACGTAAGCTGTCGGTGCGGTCGGCGGACCGCTCACCTGACGGATCGCGAAGTCGAGGTCTTATTGCTGCTGTCCGCAGGCATGAGCAACTCGCAGATCGCGCTGGCGCTTGGCGTCAGCACTCGAACTGTTGATCAGCATGTAGTGAACATGCGTCAGAAGGCCGGCGCCGCCAGCCGAACCGAGTTGGTCTCGCGCTCGTTCGCGGCCGGGATACTGGGCTTCAGGACAGGCAGCTGGCCGCCGCGGTGGCTAGGGTGCTACTGCCCAGGGACCGTGGCCCACCTGAATAGTGCCGCCACTCGGTTATTCGCTGAGCTGTGCGAGCACCTCGGCCGCCGCGCGTTCCCCGGAGCGCACCGCCCCGTCCATGTAGCCGCACCAGGTCGTCGCTGTTTCGGTTCCGGCCCAGTGGATCGGGCCGGCCTGCGCGGAGAGCCGGCCCGTAGCGCGTCCACACGGACGGACCGAACAGGGTGCCGTAGCAGCCGCCGCTCCACTGCTCCCGCTGCCAGTCGAGCTCGGCGTAGTCTGCCGGGCGGGCGGCCTTGGGCCCGAAGTACCTGACGAAGGAATCGATCACGGCTTGGCGGCGCTCGCCAGCGGCGGCGGCGCCAAGCCGCCTTGCCTCATCCCCCTCCACGAAGCCGAGCAGGACTCCGGGCGAGCCATCTGGCGGTGAGTTGTCGAACACCACGCCGGCGCCCTCGCCGTCCCCCGTCGCCTGGCCGGACAGGCCCGCTGCCCGCCAGAACGGCTCGTCGTAGCTGGCCTGGCACTTGATCACCGAGCCCATCGGGGCCCGCTGGGTCAGCTGCTGCCGCCGGAGCGGAAGGCCAGGGCGGTAGTCGATCCGGCCGGCCAGGGCTGGCGGCACCGACACGATGATCCGCCGGCCGGTGAACTCGGCGCTGTCGGTCACCGCGCTGACCCGGTCAGCTGCCGCCGTGATCTGCCTGACTGGCGAGCTCAGCCGGACGACGCCGCCGCCGAGCTGAGCGGCCACCCGCTCGGCGATCAGCTGCGAGCCGCCGGCGAACCTGTCCTGCTGCGCGCCGCCGGTGGTATCGATGAGCCGCTGGAACGACCCACCTGAGTGCGCATAGAACAAGACGTGCAGCAGGGATATCTCGGCTGGCTCACAGGCCAGGACGGCCTGCGCTGCCAGCGTGAGCAGCGCTCGCGCGCCGCTGGTGGCCGCATTCCGGCGCAGCCAGGTCGCGAAGGTTTGCCCATCCCAGGCCGCGGCGCGAGCCGCGGTCCATGGTGCCTGGGTCGGCACCCGCCTGGCCAGCGACTCGAGCCGGGCCTGCGCCCGCCCGATGTCGGCGATCACCAGCGGGCTGATCCGCGGAATCGTGCCCGTGTAGGTGCCGCGCCTGCCGCGGAAATGCAGCACCTTGGCCCCATCGTCGTAGGTGCGGAACGTCGGAACGCCGACCTGCGCTGCCAGCGCGAGGATCCGGTCCTGGCCGGGCCCGGCGTACTCGCCGCCCATCTCCACGATCTTGCCGTCGCCGATCAGGTGGCCGACGACCCGGCCGCCGACCCGGTCCCTGGCCTCAAGCAGCTGTACTGACCGGCCTGCCGCGGTCAGCTGACGAGCGGCGACCAGGCCAGCCAGGCCGGCCCCGACGACTAGGACGTCCGCTGTTTGCGTCATGTCCGCTGCCCTTCGCTCGGTCCGCTGCCGGTGCGTACCAGGTGGCGTACCTGGTGCCTGAGCAGCTTACGGCGCAGCGCTCGGTATGATGCTGGTGTGGCGCTCACCTGACGCAGGCTAGGCGAGCCCGCTGCCGGGCCGATGTCGTCCCTGCCCTATCCGATCGCACGTGGCGGATGAGACGACAGGAGCGCCGATGCCGCTTACTCCACCCCCGTCGGACCAGGGTCTGTATGACCCCCGATTTGAGCACGACGCATGCGGCGTCGGGCTGGTGGCTGACCTTTCCGGCAGGCCCGGCCATCGCACCGTCGCCCAGGCGCTCACCGTGCTGCGCAACCTGGACCACCGTGGCGCCAAGGGCAGCGATCCGGAGACCGGCGACGGCGCCGGGATCCTGACCCAGATTCCCGATGCCTTCTTCCGCGCGGTCTGCGGATTCGCGCTGCCTGCGGCCGGCCGCTACGCGGCCGGACTGGTCTTCCTGCCACCGGATGGACCTGACCGCCCCGGCACTGACGCAGCCGACCAGATCGAGCGGATCGCGGAGGAGGAGGGCCTGACGGTCCTCGGCTGGCGCGACGTACCGCATGATCGGTCCGCCTGCGGGGCTGGGGCCCGTGCCGTGCTGCCGCGCCTGGTGCAGCTCTTCGTGGCTTCGGCCAGCGGCGAGCACGGGATTGATCTGGACCGACGCGCATTCTGCCTGCGCAAGCGGGCTGAGCATTCGGCTTGCGGGTACATCGCGAGCCTGTCATCGGCCACGATCGTGTACAAGGGGATGCTCACCGCGCTCCAGCTCGAGCGGTTCTACCCCGACCTGACGGATCCGAGGTACACCTCGGCGGTCGCGCTAGCGCACTCCAGGTTCTCGACCAACACCTTCCCGTCCTGGCCGCTGGCCCACCCGTTCCGGTTCATCGCACACAACGGCGAGATCAACACCATCCGCGGCAACCGCAACTGGATGCGGGCCCGCGAGGCGATGGGAGACACCGACCTGTTCCCGGCGGACTCCAGCGGCCGCGGGCTGCGGCGATTGGCGCCGATCCTGGACGAGTCGGCCAGCGATTCGGCGAGCTTTGACGCCTGCCTGGAGTTGCTGCACCTGGGGGGACGCTCGCTGCCGCATGCGGTGCTGATGATGATCCCCGAGCCGTGGGAGAACAACGCCGAGATGGCGCCGGCGCAGCGTGCCTTCTACCGCTTCCACTCCTGCCTGATGGAGCCTTGGGATGGCCCGGCCCTGATCGCGTTCACCGACGGCACCGTGATCGGCGCTGTGCTCGACCGGAACGGCCTGCGCCCAGGCCGGTACTGGGTCACTAGGGACGGCCTGGTCGTGCTGGCCAGCGAGGTCGGCGTCCTCGACATCGACCAGCGGGACGTGGTACGCAAGGGCAGGCTGCAGCCGGGCAAGATCTTCCTCGTCGACACCGCCGCCGGCCGGATCATAGAAGACGAGGAGGTCAAGGCCGGGCTCGCTGCCGAGCACCCCTATGACGAGTGGCTGCACGCCGGCCTGCTGCATCTCGACGACCTGCCGGACCGGAACCGCGATCTGCCCGACAGTCAGACGCTGGCCACCCAGCAGCGGCTGTTCGGCTACACGGAGGAGGAACTTCGGGTCATCCTCGCGCCGATGGCCGGTGCCGGTGTCGAGCCGATCGGGTCGATGGGCAACGACACTCCGCTGGCCGCGCTTTCGGACCGACCTGCACTGATCTTCGATTACTTCACCCAGCTATTCGCGCAGGTCACTAACCCGCCGCTGGACGCGATCAGGGAGGAGCTGGTCACCTCGCTGGCGGCCACCACCGGCCCTGAGCACAACATCTTCGATCCGGGCCCGGCGTCCTGCAGGCAGATTGTGCTGCCTTACCCGGTGATCAGCGACAGCGACCTGGCAAAGATCATTCACATTAACGATGACGGGGACCTGCCCGGCTTCGCCGCGCACGTGGTGGACGGCCGTTATCAGGCAGCGGGCGGCGGCCAGGCCCTGCGTGCCCGGCTGGCCGAGATCAGGGCAGAAGTGTCAGCAGCGATCGAGGCGGGCGCGAAGATCATCGTGCTGTCGGACCGGGGTGCGGCGATGGGCGGCGGCCAGGACCCCGGCGAGCTGCCTGGGACCAGGCCGCCCTGGTCGGGTGGAGTTCCTGGGGCCGAGCCCGACACCTGGGCACCGATACCGTCCCTGGTGCTCACCGGCGCGGTGCACCACCACCTGATCGTGGCTCAGACCCGGACCAGGGCTGGCCTGATCATCGAGGCAGGCGACGTGCGGGAAAGCCACCACGTGGCGCTGCTGACCGGCTACGGTGCGGCTGCGGTCTGCCCGTATCTGGCCATCGAGACGGTCGAGGACATGGCACGCAACGGGATGCTCGGGCAGGTGAGCAGCCGTAAGGCAGCGGCCAACCTGATCAAAGCGCTCGGCAAGGGCCTGCTCAAGATCATGTCGAAGATGGGCGTGTCCACCGTCGCCTCGTACACCGGAGCGCAGCTCTTCGAGACGATCGGGCTCGGTTCCGAGGTGATCGATGAGTGCTTCGCCGGAACGCCGGCCAGGCTCGGCGGCGTCGGCTTCGACCAGCTAGCGGTCGACACCAGTGCCCGCCTGGCCGGGGCGTATCCGGCCCGGGCCACCGGGCCTAGGTATCTGCGGCTGGCGACCGGGGGCGAGTATCAGTGGCGGCGGGACGGCGAGCCGCACCTGTTCAGCCCGGAAGCAGTGTTCAGGCTTCAGCACGCGACCCGGACCGGCAAGCACGACATCTTCCGTGAGTACACCCGGCTGATCGACGACCAGTCAGCGCGCCTGATGACGCTGCGCGGCCTGCTGAAGATCCGCGGCATCGATTCCCCGGCCGGCGAACGGGGTGATTGCCGCGACATCGGCCCGCCTGCCAGACCGCCGGTGCAGATCGACGAGGTCGAGCCGGTGTCGGCGATCGTGGCCAGGTTCTGCACCGGGGCGATGTCGTACGGCTCGCTCTCGGCGGAGGCCCATCAGAGTCTGGCCATAGCGATGAACCGGCTTGGCGGTAAGTCGAACAGCGGCGAGGGCGGCGAGGACGCCGACCGGTACACGCCCGACGCCAACGGCGACCGGCGCAGGTCGGCGATCAAGCAGGTGGCGAGCGGCCGTTTCGGCGTGACCAGCGAGTACCTGGTCAATGCCGACGACCTGCAGATCAAGATGGCACAGGGAGCCAAGCCGGGGGAGGGCGGGCAGCTGCCGGGTCATAAGGTCTACCCGTGGATCGCCAGAACCAGGTACTCCACGCCAGGGGTCGGCCTGATCTCGCCGCCGCCGCATCACGACATCTACTCGATCGAAGACCTGGCCCAGCTGATCGGCGACCTGAAGAACGCCAACCCGGCCGCCAGAGTCAGCGTCAAGCTGGTCGCCGAGGTGGGGGTCGGCACCGTGGCGGCCGGCGTCGCCAAGGCTCATGCCGACGTGCTGCTGATCTCCGGCCACGATGGCGGTACCGGCGCCGCGCCGCTGACCAGCATCAAGCACGCGGGCGCGCCTTGGGAGCTCGGCCTGGCCGAGACCCAGCAGACGTTGCTGCGCAATGGCCTGCGGGACCGGATCGTGGTCCAGGTGGATGGTCAGCTGAAGACCGGCAGGGACGTGATCATCGCGGCGCTGCTTGGCGCCGAGGAGTTCGGGTTCGCCACCGCGCCCCTGGTGGTGGCCGGCTGCGTGATGATGCGGGCCTGCCATCTGGACACCTGCCCGGTGGGCGTCGCCACCCAGAATCCAGAGCTGCGGCGCCGGTTCGCCGGCCAGCCCGAGTTCATCGTGAACTTCTTCGAGTTCATCGCAGGCGAGGTCCGCGAGTACCTGGCCAAGCTTGGAATGCGTACCCTGGCCGAGGCGATCGGCCAGGTCAGCCTGCTGACTCAGGCCGACGCCGCGGGGCACGAGACGGCGGCCTGCCTTGACCTGGCGCCGCTGCTGCACGTCCCTGATCTGCCGCCGGGCACGGCCAGGCGCTGCACGACGAGGCAGGACAACGGCCTGGCGCTGGCGCTGGACAACACCTTGATCCAGCTCGCCGAGGGGGCGCTCGAGGAGGGCAGGCCGGTGCACCTGGATCTGCCCATCAGGAATGTGAACAGGTCCGTGGGCACGATGCTCGGGTATGAGGTGACCAGGCGCTGGGGCGGCGAGGGTCTTCCTGACGACACGATCGTGGTCGGCCTGCGCGGATCGGCTGGACAGTCCCTGGGCGCGTTCCTGCCCAGGGGGATCACGATCCGCCTGGCCGGGGACGCCAACGACTATGTCGGCAAGGGCCTGTCCGGCGGGCGGATCATCGTGACGCCGGATCGCAGTGCCGGCTTCGTCGCGCAGCATCAGGTCATCGCCGGCAATGTGATCGGCTACGGAGCGACCAGCGGTGAGATATACCTGCGCGGAGTTGTGGGCGAGCGGTTCTGCGTGCGGAACTCGGGCGCGACCGCCGTGGCCGAGGGGGCCGGTGACCATGGCTGCGAGTACATGACCGGTGGCCGGGTCGTGGTGCTCGGCCCGGTGGGTCGGAACTTCGCCGCCGGGATGTCAGGTGGCATCGCCTACCTGCTCGATCTCGACCCACGCCGGGTCAATGCCGAGATGGTGGATATCGAGCCGCTCAGCCCGGCCGACGCCAGCTTCCTCGCCGAACTGGTCGGACGGCATCACGCCGAGACTTGCTCCGCGGTCGCGCACATGCTGCTCGAGGACTGGGACGCGGCGGTGCCACGGCTGAGCCGGGTGATGCCGAAGGACTACAAGCGCGTGCTGGCCGCCACCCGCCGGGCTGAGCGCGAGGGTCGCGACGTCTCCGAGGCCGTCATGGCCGCGGCACGTGGCTGAGGGGCGGCTTCGAGATGGCTGACCCCACCGGCTTCCTGTCCACGCCGCGGCGGACCGCTGCCAGACGCCCGGTTGACGTCCGGATTCAGGACTGGCGTGAGGTGTACGCGAGCATGGGCCAGGCCGATCTCGAGCGGCAGGCTGGCCGCTGCATGGACTGCGGAATCCCGTTCTGCCACGGCGGCTGCCCGCTCGGGAATCTGATCCCGGAGTGGAATGACCTGATCTGGCGGCATGACTGGCGCGAGGCGGCCGATCGCTTGCATGCCACCAATAATTTCCCCGAATTCACCGGGAGATTGTGTCCGGCGCCCTGCGAAACGGCATGCGTGCTCGGCATCAACGCCGATCCGGTGGCGATCAAGCAGGTCGAGGTCGAGATCATCGACCGGGCCTGGGCGAACGATTGGGTAACCGCGCGGGTGCCGACTGCGGCCGCGACCGCAGCTGGCAGGCCGGTGGCCGTGGTCGGCTCCGGCCCGGCCGGGCTGGCCGCCGCTCAGCAGCTGACCAGGGCGGGCCACGCCGTGACCGTTTTCGAGCGCGCGGACCGGCCGGGCGGTCTGCTCCGGTATGGCATCCCCGAGTTCAAGCTGGAGAAGTGGCGGCTCGACCGGCGCCTGGCGCAGCTGCGGGCTGAAGGCACCGGGTTCGAGTGCGGCGTGCATGTCGGCGTCGACCTGAGCCCCGCCGAGCTTCGCGAGGACTTCGCTGCCATCGTGCTCGCCTGCGGTGCCAGGGTGCCGCGCGAGCTGCCGGTGCCCGGGGTCGGCCTGGCGGGCATCCACCAGGCGATGGACTACCTGCCGCTGACCGGCCAGCCGGAGATATCGGCGCGCGGGCGTCAGGTCGTGATCATCGGCGGCGGCGATACCGGTGCGGACTGCCTGGGAACCGCGCTGCGCCAGGGCGCGGCGTCGGTCACCCAGCTGGAGATCATGCCCAGGCCGCCGAAGCGCCAGCCGGCCGGCCAGCCGTGGCCGACGTACCCGATGATCTACCGGGTGTCCGGCGCGCACGAGGAGGGCGGTGACCGGGTGTACGCGGTCTCCACCCAGGAATTCCTGGCCGATGACACCGGCCGGGTCAGGGCGCTGCGGCTCGTTGACGTGGCTGCCGCCGACGGTCACTTCGTTCCCCAGCCGGGAACTGAACGGGAGCTCGGGTGCGACCTGGTCCTGCTGGCGATGGGATTCAGCGGAGCCGAAGGCGGCGAGCTTCTTGATGGGCTTGGCCTCGGCCTCGATGACCGGGGCAACGTCAGCCGAGACGACTCATATGCGACCGCGAGCCCTGGTGTGTTCGTCGCAGGCGACATGGGGCGCGGGCAGTCGCTGATCGTGTGGGCGATCGCCGAAGGGAGGTCGGCCGCCGCCGCCGCCGACCGTTACCTGGCCGGCGGAACGGCGCTACCGATCGCCGTTGCCGCCTCGGCTCGACCATTCAGCCTGCGGGGCTAATCCCGGCCTGGCTCATGGCACCGTTCACGAGTCGTGGTTACCGGCCTGCTCCGACCTCGGAGTAACGTCACGGAGCATGCCGGCCGCCTTCCTCCCGAGTCCCGCCAAGGGGCTGTGGCGGCTCGGACCATTCCTGGTCCATGGCTATGCCCTCTGCGTGGTCCTTGGCGTGCTGGTGGCCATCTGGGTGGCCGAGCGCAGGTACCGAGCCGTTGGCGGCCGCGCCGGACTCATTCTCGACATGGCCACTGTGGTGGTTCCCGCAGGTCTGGTCGGCGCCAGGCTCTACCGGGTGATCACCGCCTGGCAGCTGTACTTCGGGCACGGCCGGGACTGGGTGGACATCCTGCGGATCTGGGACGGCGGACTTGGGCTTCCCGGTGCCGTGGTCGCCGGTCTGCTCGCCGCCTGGCACTGGTGTCGCCGCAAGGGGGTCGGCATCGGCCCGGTGCTCACGGCCGCCGTGCCCGGTCTGGCGATGGCCCAGGCGATCTCGGTCTGGGGTAGCTGGTTCGGGCAGAGCCTCTATGGGCCGCCTTCGATCTGGCCGTGGGCGGTCGAGATCCCGCCGGGGCGGCGGGCTCCCGGTTATCAGAGCTTCAGCACCTTCCAGCCGCTGTTCCTGTATGAGTCGATCTGGGACCTGCTGATCGCGCTACTGCTGATCTACGCAATCCGGCGGCTGGCGCTGACCGGCGACCGGGCGCTGGCCCTGTACGCCGGGCTGTACGCGGCCGGTCGACTCGGCACTCAGTCGGTGCGCCTCGGCAACCCGGCACAGCTCGCCGAGCTGAGGATCGATCAGCTGGCGGTGATCGCCGTGATGATCGGCGCCGCGGCGTACTTGTTCCTGACCAGGTCAAGGCGAGGTCCGGAAGCCCTGATCACTGGTACACCCGGACTCGCCAGGAGGCCGGTTCGTCCGACTTCAGACAAGCTCGCCAACTAGTCGCAACACCGGTGGTGTGCCCCGGCTGGTGTCCAGCCTCAGGACATCGGGGACAGGGTGTCTCAAGACATAGGAATACCCCGGCCGGGACGTTCACCACCCGGCTCTCCGGCGGCAAGATCTGCAGGCACTGCTCGACGCCTTCACCGACCAGTACAACCACCGTCGCCCCCGCAAATCACTGCCCCGCCAGGCCAGCCCCGCGACCATCTACCAGTCGCTGCCCAAGGACCGTCCGCACCGCAGCCGGGATAGCGACACCTACGACCGCGTCGGTCACGACCGCATCGACGAAGAGCTCACCATCGACCCCGCCCGCAACTACCAGCCCAGCGGAGCACCCAGACGACCTAGACGACCCGCCAGAAACCGAGAACCCTGAGCCCGCTGAGGGTTCGGGGTCATTCCGATGTCCTGAGAGATCACTGGGTGCCCCGGGTGGGATTCGAACCCACACTGGATGGATTTTGAGGCCATTGACTCTGCCGTTGGTCTACCGGGGCCGGACCGGACGCAGTAGGCGTCGCGCACTGCTCAATGTAGCGGCTGTGGATAAGCTCAGCGCGTGAGCCAGACCCTCTATCGCGTCGTGATCGCCGAGGACGAGGCCCTGATCCGGCTAGATCTGAAGGAAATGCTGGAAGAGCCAGGTCAGGATACCTACGTCGTGGTCGGCGAGGCAGCCGACGGTGAAATCGCCATCCAGCTGGCCGAACAGCTGCGCCCAGACCTTGTGATCATGGACATCAAGATGCCCGTGCTCGACGGGATCTCGGCGGCAGAGCAGATTACCGCGCGACGGCTGGCGCCAGTCGTGATTCTGACAGCCTTCTCGCAGCGCGAGCTCGTGCAGCGCGCTAGCAGCGCCGGCGCCATGGCGTATCTCGTGAAGCCCTTTACCAAGGCGGACCTGGTTCCGGCGATCGAGATCGCGGTCAGCCGGTTCGCTGAGGTCACCGCGCTTGAGAAGGAGATCGGCAGCTTGCGGGACCGGCTGGAGATGCGCAAGCTGCTTGACCGTGCGAAAGGTCTACTGCAAGCCCAGCGCGGAATGACCGAGCCAGAAGCCTTCCGGTGGATCCAGAAGACGGCGATGGACCGGCGGATGACGATGCGGACGCTAGCGCAGGAGATCTTGGGCAACCCGCCGCCCGGCCAGGAAGCATCACCTGGCCAGGAAGGATCGCGGGGCCAGGAAGGATCGCGGGGCCAGGAAGGATCGCGGGGCCAGGAAGGATCGCACGGCCAGGAAGGACCGTCTGGTCCAGCAGATTCGACCGGCCAGCAAAGCGCCGACGGCCCAGACGGTCAAGCCGCTGGCTAGTCAGCACTGCTAATCGCCGGTGACTCCGTCGGTCTGCTCGCGGAGTGTCGGCGTGGCCGTTATGGCGGCGGATCCGTTCGCGGCACCTGCGGTGCGGTCCAGGACATCAGCCAATCGTGCCGACTGGCCCCGGCCATCGCAACTGCAATTGCAAGCGCCGCCGCTGAGCACCCACTGGGGGATTCACGCAAGCGAGCGGGGCCAGGTCAGCAACCCCCCGCGCAGACCCGGCGCCCGCTCGCTTGCTGCCGTCCGCTGCTGCGATGGCAGCGACGGTGAAGAGCTCGCAGATCCTTTGGTGCCATGTCGGCCTTCCCCGGGCCGGCACGTTCTCTACTCGGCATCACCGAGCTCCGGGGACCACCGTAGCGATGCGGCGCCATGCCGCGCACAGACACTGCCATTACCTGGCCGGTATGGGCCAAACATCCGTTCGGTGCGGCTGGCTATCTCCGCTGCCGGCCGGACAACTGGTCCGGGAAGCGACCACCCGGCCGATCATCCGATATCAGCTGTCAGCATCGGCCCGGCGATCGGTTCAGTCGCGCGGCCGGCCAGTCACGCGCCTGGCCAGCCTGGCACCGCGGATTCCGGTCAGCGCAGGCTTGAGACGGCCACCGTAAGCAATGGCGCCACGATCAGCGCGGGCAGCAGGTCGGCGATCGGCAGCGTGCGCAGTCGCAGCAGCCGCAGCGCGATCCCGGCCAGCAGCAGCCCGCCGGTAGCCGTGATGGCCGCGATGCCAGCGCCGGACAGCAGCTCGCCGAGAGCGGCGGCAGCAGCAGTCAGCGATCCCTGCACCACGAAGACGCTGATGGCCGCGGCGGCGACGCCCCAGCCGAGGGACGCGGCGAACGCGATCGAGGTGAATCCGTCCAGGATGCTCTTCAACGCCAACTGGGAGAACCCATCGCCAAGTCCGTCCTGCAGTGACCCGAGGATCGTCAGCGGCCCGACGCAGTAGACCAGCGACGCGGTGACAAATCCCTCGATGAACCGCTCCCGCTCGGAGCTGCCGCCCGCTGCCTCGGTGCCGTCCGCCGCCGTGCCCTCTGCCGCGGCGGCTGGGCCCACCGCGTCATCCACCACCCCGGCCACGATGCCCTCAGCGATGCCACCGTCGGGGACGACGTCCTGCACCGGCGCCGGGCCAGCCCGGCTGAGCCGCCGCTGCAATACCGCCCCGGCACCGTTAAGCCGCTGCTCTATCTTCAGCAGGGAACCGGTGATGCCGCCAAGCAGGATGGCGCCGAGCACGATCAGGATCGGTGCGGAAGCACCGACGGCCCGGCGCAGCGCCGGGTCGAGCACACTCGCTCCGTCCAGTACCGCGACCATCAGCGTCACCAGGCCGACGCCGTCGGTTACCACGTCCCTGGTGCGATGCGGCAGCCGATCGCCGATCAGGACGCCAATTGACGCGCCGGCCAGCACGGTGACCACATTGAGCAGGGTGCCCAGGCCGCGCATCAGGTCGCGCCGGTGCCAGGCGCGCCGGCCGCGGCCGCCGCGGCACTCCCGCTTGCGCCGGGCACTGCGTCCCTGAGCAGGCAGCTGAGCCTGGCCGTGCACAGCCGCCTGCCCCGGTCATCGGTGATCACGATCTCGTAGGTGGCCAGGGTCTGGCCGGCATGCACCTGCGTTGCCACGCCGGTTACCAGGCCGGCTGAGGCAGCGCGATGATGGGTGGCACTGATCTCGATGCCGACGGTGATCCGGCCTTGGCCGGCGTGCAGTGCCGCACCCACCGAACCGAGCGTCTCGGCGAGAACGCAAGACGCACCGCCATGCATCAGCCCGTAGGGCTGGGTGTTTCCGGCCACCGGCATCGTGCCGACCACCCGCTGAGCTGATGCCTGCGTGATCTTGATTCCCATCCGCCCGACCAGGGTCTCGGCGTGCACGCGGTCAAGATCACTCCAGTCCGGTCGCTCAACGAAGTTCGTCACCCGCCACCTCCGAGTTCGTCGCGGACGCCTGCTTGCCGCATGTGGCAGCCTAGGATTGACCGGTGGCTGCCAAGAACCCGGCCCCGTCGGCCGATAACGCTGAGCGCCGGAACCTGCTGCTCCTGCTCGATGGGCACTCGCTGGCGTACCGGGCGTTCTTCGCGCTGCCCCCGGAGAACTTCTCCACCACGACCGGGCAGCCGACGAACGCCGTGTACGGCTTCACCGCGATGCTGATCAATGTGCTGCGGGATGAGAAGCCCAGTCACATCGCCGTGGCCTTCGACCGCAGCGAGCCGACCTTCCGGCACGAGCAGTTCGTCGATTACAAGGCGAACCGGCGGGAAACCCCGGCGGACTTCAAGAGCCAGCTGAGCCTGATCTTCGAGGTGCTCGACGCGCTTGGCATCCCGAGGCTTTCGGTCGCTGGCTTCGAGGCCGACGACATCATCGCCACGCTGGCTACTCAGGCCGCTGACCGCGGTATGAAGGTGCTGATCGTGACCGGCGACCGGGACGCGTTCCAGCTGGTCAGCGACGATGTGACGGTGCTGAAGACGGGGCGCGGCGTCAGCGACATGGCCAGGTTCACGCCGGAGGAGATGACGGCGAAGTACGGGCTCACCCCGGCCCAGTATCCGGATTTCGCCGCGCTGCGCGGCGACCCGAGCGACAACCTGCCTGGCATTCCCGGGGTCGGGGAGAAGACGGCCGCGAAGTGGATCGCCGAGTTCGGCTCGCTAGCCGCGCTGGTCGACCGGGTCGGCGAGGTCAAAGGCAGGTCAGGCGACAACCTGCGCGAGCACCTGGCCAGCGTGCTGCGCAACCGGCAGCTCACCGAGCTGACCCGCGACGTTCCGCTCGGCGTCGGCCCCGATGACCTGGTCCCGGTCACCTGGGATCGCGAGCAGATTCACCAGCTGTTCGACACGCTTCAGTTCCGGGTGCTACGCGACCGCTTGTACAGCACCTTGCCTAACGGGATCATCGGGCAGGCCGCCGCCCCGGCTGCGGCTGGGGGCGAGGCGTTCGATATCCAGCTGAGCAGGCTCAGCCCAGGACAGGTGGCTGACTGGCTAGCGGCGCACGGCCGGGCCGGGCGAATCGGCATGGCGCTGAGCGGGAGCTGGGGTCGTGGTACCGGCGACCTGGACGGCCTGGCGCTGGCCGCCGCCGGCGGCGCGGCGGCATACCTAGAACCGACCAGGCTCACCCCGCAAGACGAGCAGGCACTGGCTGACTGGCTGGCCGACCCGGCCGTGCCGAAGGCACTGCATGACGCGAAGGGGCCGATGCACGCGCTGGCCGCCAGGGGCCTGCGGCTGCGCGGCCTGACCAGCGACACGGCGCTGGCAGCGTATCTGGCACTGCCCGGTCAGCGCTCCTTCGATCTGGCCGACCTGGCGCTCCGCTATACCCACCGCGAGCTGAGCGGCGGCACGGCCGCCTCCGGCCAGCTCACGCTGGACATGGCGGCGGAGACCGAGGCGGCCGGCGCCCTGGCTGAGCGTGCGCTGGCCACCGCAGAACTCGCCGATGCCCTGGATGCCGACCTGACCAGCCGCGGCGCTACCCGGCTGCTCGCTGAGGTGGAGCTGCCGCTGGTCAGCGTTCTGGCGGAGATGGAGCGCGCCGGGATTGCCGCCGACGTCGACCACTTCGCCGAGATGTCGGCGAGCCTGGGCGGTGAGGTCAAGGCCGCCGAGCAGGGCGCCTACGCGGTCACCGGACACGAGTTCAACCTCGGCTCGCCCAAGCAGTTGCAGGAGGTGCTTTTCACCGAGCTCGGGCTGCCCAAGACCAAGCGGATCAAGACCGGCTACACCACCGACTCCGAGGCATTGACCGGCCTGCTCGCGCAGACCGAGCACCCGGTGCTCGGGTACCTGCTGCGGCATCGCGATGTCGCCAGGCTGAAGAGCATCGTGGACTCGCTGATCCCGATGGCCGGCCAGGACGGCCGGATCCATACCACCTACAACCAGATGATCGCGGCTACCGGGCGGCTCTCCTCGACCGACCCGAACCTGCAGAACATCCCGATCAGGACCGAGGAGGGCCGGCGGATCAGGCTGGGATTCATCGTCGGAGCCGGCTACGAGTGCCTGCTCACCGCCGATTACAGCCAGATCGAGCTGCGCATCATGGCGCATCTGTCCGGTGATGAGGCGCTGGCCGCCGCGTTCAGCTCCGGGCATGACTTCCACGCGGCAACGGCATCACGGGTGTTCGGCGTGCCTGCCGCTGACGTAACCGGCGAACTGCGCAGCAAGATCAAGGCGATGAATTACGGGCTGGCCTACGGGTTGTCCGTGTACGGGCTGTCACAGCAGCTCGGCGTGCCCGCGGCCGAGGCCCGCGGCTATATGGACGAGTACTTTGCCGTCTTCGGCGGAGTGCGGGACTACCTGCATCAGGTAGTGGCCCAGGCGCGGCAGGACGGGTATACCGAGACGATTCTCGGCCGCCGCCGGTACCTGCCCGATCTGACCTCGGACAACAGACAGCGCCGGGAGATGGCCGAGCGGATGGCCCTGAACGCGCCGATCCAGGGGTCGGCCGCCGACATCATCAAGGTGGCGATGCTGTCCGTGGACGCCGAGATCGGGCGCCGGGAACTGCGCTCGCGGATGCTGCTCCAGGTCCACGACGAACTGCTGTTCGAGGTCGCACCCGGCGAGCTTGACCAGCTGAGCGAATTGGTCAGGACGGCGATGTGCGGTGCGCACGCGCTTCATGTGCCGCTTGAGGTGTCGATGGGCACCGGGCGTAGCTGGGCCGACGCGGCACACTGACCGCTGACTCAATTGACCGCTCGGCCGACCGGCCATATGCTGACGGGTGCGCTGTGATCTTTTGCAGTCCGCCATGGTCAGGCAGCCCGCGGGCAGTCTGATGCAGACCGCGGCCGGTGTTCCTGACCAGGCACTCCAGCCACCCTGGCTACCATGTCGGTTGCGCCCGCGCACTGCGCATCCAACTATCCCTGTCCGCGTCCGGAGCCCACTAACACATGACGAGCAGCACCGAGGCCACCTCGACCCCCCAAGTAGCGGTCAACGACATCGGTTCCGAGGAGGCCTTCCTCGCCGCGATCGACGAGACCATCAAGTACTTCAACGACGGTGACATTGTCGATGGCACGGTCGTCAAGGTCGACCGGGACGAGGTCCTGCTCGATATCGGTTACAAGACCGAAGGCGTTATCCCGTCCCGTGAGCTCTCGATCAAGCACGATGTCGATCCGAATGACGTGGTCAAGACCGGTGATCACATCGAGGCCCTGGTCCTGCAGAAGGAGGACAAAGAGGGCAGGCTGATCCTGTCCAAGAAGCGTGCTCAGTACGAGCGCGCCTGGGGCACGATCGAGAAGATCAAGGAAGAGGACGGGGTCGTCACCGGGACCGTGATCGAGGTCGTCAAGGGCGGCCTGATCCTCGATATCGGCCTGCGTGGGTTCCTCCCCGCGTCGCTGGTCGAGATGCGCCGGGTCCGCGATCTGCAGCCGTACGTCGGCAAGGAGATCGAGGCGAAGATCATCGAGCTGGACAAGAACCGCAACAACGTGGTCCTGTCCCGCCGGGCCTGGCTGGAGCAGACCCAGTCCGAGGTCCGTCAGAACTTCCTGAACACGCTGCAGAAGGGCCAGATCCGCAAGGGAGTCGTGTCGTCGATCGTGAACTTTGGCGCCTTCGTCGACCTGGGCGGCGTGGACGGCCTGGTGCACGTGTCCGAGCTGTCCTGGAAGCACATCGATCACCCTGGTGAGGTGGTCGAGGTTGGCCAGGAGGTTACCGTCGAGGTTCTCGACGTGGACATGGACCGCGAGCGGGTCTCGCTGTCGCTGAAGTCGACGCAGGAGGATCCCTGGCAGCAGTTCGCCAGGATGCACCAGATCGGTCAGGTCGTGCCTGGCCGGGTCACCAAGCTGGTCCCGTTCGGCGCGTTCGTCCGGGTCGAGGAGGGCATCGAGGGCTTGGTGCACATCTCCGAGCTTGCCGACCGGCACGTGGAGATCCCCGAGCAGGTCGTGCAGGTCGGCGACGAGATCTTCGTCAAGATCATCGATATCGACCTGGACCGGCGCCGGATCAGCCTCTCGCTGAAGCAAGCCAATGAGGGCGCGACCGGCGAGGCGGTCGGCGACGACTTCGACCCGACCCTGTACGGCATGCCTGCTACCTACGATGAGCAGGGCAACTACGTCTACCCCGACGGCTTCGACCCGGAGTCCGGCGAGTGGCTGGAAGGCTTCGAAACCCAGCGCGAGGAGTGGGAACGGCAGTACGCCGAGGCCCGGGCCCGGTTCGAGGCCCATCAGCGGCAGGTCGCCGAGGCACGCAGCAAGGCCGACGGGGGCGAAGACGGCGACGAAGGTGACGCCAGCTCGCACACGTCAGGCTCGCCTGACTCGTCAGGTTCCGGTGGCGGAGCGCTGGCGTCGGACGAGGCGCTGGCAGCGTTGCGTGACAAGCTATCGGGCGGCCGCAACTAGTCGACTCGCCTGCGCTACCCATGTCAGCCTGAAGCGATGCGGATCGGGCTGACCGGCGGGATCGGTGCCGGAAAGAGCGAGGTCTCGCGGCGTCTGGTCGGCTGCGGCGCGCTGCTGATCGACGCCGATGCCATCGCCAGGGAGGTGGTGGCGCCGGGGACGCCGGGGCTGGCCGAGGTGGTCGCCGCGTTCGGGTCCGGCGTGCTGCGGCCAGATGGCAGCTTGGACCGGGACCGGCTGGGCGAAATCGTGTTCGCCGACGCTGGCCAGCGAGCGAGGCTGAACGCGATCGTGCACCCGAGGGTCGGCGAGCGGATGGCAGAACTCGAGCGAACAGCCGGTCCGGGTGCGCTGGTGGTACACGATGTTCCGCTGATCGCCGAGAACGGCCTGGCGGCTCGTTACGACCTGGTCGTGGTGGTCGATGCGCCTGAGCAGGTTCAGCTGGACCGCCTGGTGCGGTACCGGGGCCTGAGCCCTGAGCAGGCGCAGGCGCGGATGTCCGCTCAGGCGAGCCGAGAACGGCGGCTGGCCATCGCGGACATCGTGATCGACAACTCGGGCTCGCTGGCTGAGCTGGACCGCCAGGTGCACGATCTGTGGGCCGAACTGCTCCGCCGGGCCGGAACCGGCCGCAGCTGACCGGTACCGCCGCCAGTTTCGGGCCTCGGCTCGCTGGCTAGGTAGGCGTCGGCGCGCTGGCTAGGCAAGGGCCTGTGCCAGGCTATGGTGTGGCAGCGGCTTTGACCACCGGGAGGCGGCCGGCATGATCGAGGTGCGCGGTCTGACGAAGCGCTTCGGCAGCAAGACAGCGGTCGATGACCTCACCTTCACCGTTGAGCCTGGCCGGGTGACCGGATTCCTCGGGCCCAACGGGGCGGGCAAGTCCACCACGATGCGGCTCATCCTGGGTCTTGACCTGCCGCAGCACGGCACCGCCACGATCGACGGCAGGCTCTATCGTGACCTGCCGAATCCGCTGCGGAAGGTAGGCGCCCTGCTTGAGGCGAAGTCGATGCACAGCGGGCGCAGCGCCCGCAATCACCTGCTCTTCCTTGCCCAGACTCAAGGCTTGCCGACCGGCCGGGTGGACGAGATGCTCGCTCTGGTTGGCCTGCACGATGTCGCGGCCAAGCGAGCAGGCGGCTTCTCGCTCGGCATGAGCCAGCGGCTCGGAATCGCGGCAGCCCTGCTCGGCGATCCGCAGGTGCTGCTGCTTGACGAGCCGGTGAACGGGCTCGACCCGGAGGGCGTGCTCTGGATCAGAAACCTGATGAAGCAGCTGGCCGGCCAGGGTCGCACCATCCTGGTCTCCAGCCACCTGATGAACGAAATGGCCGTCACCGCCGACCATCTGATCGTGATCGGCAAGGGCAGGCTGATCGCCGATTCGAGTACCGCCGAGGTGATCGCGCGCGGCACGGAGAAGTCGGTCAGAGTCCGTACCCCTGACCCAGCCAGGCTGACCGCGCTGATCACGGCGGCGGGCGGCTCGGTAGCCGACGGCGCGGCGGCGGTCGGCAGCGCGGCCAGGCTGGACAGCACCGTACCGCCGGGCGGTCCAGCGCCGGCCAACGGTGCCGAACTGCTCACGGTCACGAATATGGATGCTGCCAGGATCGGTGAGCTGGCCGCGTCCGCCTCGGTCGTGCTGCATGAGCTAACTCCGCAACTTGCCTCGTTGGAAGAGGCGTTCATGGAACTAACGTCGGGAAGCCTGGAATTCGGTATACACGGCACCGATCCGACCGGTACCCGCAGGGAGGGAGCGCTGTGACGACCGCACCCGCCACGCCGATCAACGTCCGGTCGAAGACCGGCGCCAGCAGGCTTGCCGGACTCGGCGGCCTGCTGCTTGCCGAGTGGACGAAGATCCGCTCGGTGCGCTCGACGGTCTGGACGCTCATCCTCTTCGTCGTGGTGACCATCGGGCTCACCGCCGGCCTGACGGCGCTGACCGTAGCTAACTGGAACAACCCGCAGTCAGCAGGACGTGGCCACGCGGAAATCGTTGCCGATCCGGTTGGCTTCGTCCTTGGCACCGGGATCTTCCTCGGCCAGCTCACCATCTGCGTGCTCGGCGTGCTGGTGATCACGACCGAGTACTCAAGCGGCGTAATCCGGGCATCTCTGCTTGCCGTGCCGAAGCGGATCCCGATGCTGGTGGCCAAGCTAATGGTGTTCGCCGCGCTCCTGATCGTGCTCGCCGAACTGGTCGCGTTCAGCTCGTTCTACGTCGGCGCAGCGCTGCTGCACAGCAAGGTTCCCGTGTCGCTGAGCGACCCTGGGGTCACCAGAGCCGTCGTCGGGGCCGGCCTGTACCTCACGGTGCTCGGCATGTTCGCGCTGGCGATCGGGGCGCTGATCAGGCACACGGCGGGCGCGATAGCCACCGTGATCGGAGTGGTACTTGTGCTGCCGATCCTGTCTGGCCTGCTGCCAGGCAGCTGGGGCGCGCATATCGACGCCTACCTGCCCGAGCAGTCCGGCTCGCTGGTCTACGGAGCACATCCGCGGCTCGGCCAGCTGTTGTCGCCCTGGGAGGGCTTCGGCGTGTTCTGCCTCTGGACGGCATTGCTGCTTGCCGCTGCCGCCGTCCTGCTCAAGCGGCGTGACGCCTAGCCGGTGGCAGCTGCGGTCCGCTGCCCGGGCGCTATCTGGGGCCCGCCGACATGGCCTGGAAGTACGCCGATGATTCCCGCTGCCACAAAGACACGATCGCGCCGAGGCCGATCAGCCAGACCAGGATCCCGAGCGCCAAGGCCACGCTCGCGTGCGGCCGCACCAGACCCGAGACCAGGTCCAGGGAGTTGAGACCGAACAGCACCGACGCGACGATGCGCGCCCAGCTCCGGCCGGCTCCGTTTGCCCGGGCCATCAAGATCCACAGGCCGACGGCCAGCAATCCGACCACCACGGCGGCGCCGAGGACGGCTACCTCAGCTCCGTGGATCTGAGTTGCCGTGTAATTCGGGTACTGCTTCTTGATGGCGCTCCTCAGGCTGCCGATGGTGGTAAACCCGATGAGGATCTCGACCGCGCTCAGCGCAGCTCCGCCGTACATGAACTTGACTGCCGTCTGGATGGATCGCGGCGGGGCCGACCGTGGCAGCGCTGGTTCCTGGCCGCCCGACGGGTATGGCTGGTACATGGTGCTCCTTGTCAGCGTTCTTGTCCGGCTTGCCGCCAGTTACCCGCGAGCCGAAGCCATCAGATATACCACCCCGGAATCTGCGCTCGACATCCGATAGAACACCCGCTGGATCGTTCGCGCAACCGGCCGGGACGATCTGGCCGGACCGCCCGCGGCTGGGCGGCTTGGTTCCGCTGGCGCCAGCATTGTCCGAACCCCGGCCTACAGTGGAACGGTGCACCAACAGGAGAGTCCATGCGCCCGGTAACCGACCTGAAGCGCCGGGTCGCGCCCTTCGAGGTCGTCACCGACATGGTGCCGGCCGGAGACCAGCCGACCGCGATCGCCGCGATCGAGAAGCGGATCAGGGCCGGCCTCAGGCACACCGTGCTGCTCGGCGCCACCGGCACCGGCAAGACAGCGACGGTGGCCTGGCTGGCGGAGCGGCTGCAGCGGCCCACCCTGGTCATGCTGCCGAACAAGACCCTGGCCGCCCAGTTCGCCAATGAGCTGCGCGAGATGCTGCCGCGGAACGCGGTCGAGTACTTCGTCTCCTACTACGACTACTACCAGCCGGAGGCGTACGTACCGCAGACCGACACCTATATCGAGAAGGACTCCTCGATCAATGACGAGGTGGAGCGGCTGCGGCACTCGGCGACGAACTCGCTGCTCACCCGCAGGGACACCATCGTCGTCGCCTCGGTCTCCTGTATCTACGGTCTGGGCACCCCGCAGGAGTACGTGGACCGGATGGTCAAGCTCAAGGTCGGCGACACGATCGAGCGCGACGCTCTGCTCCGCAAGCTGGTCGGCATGCAGTACCTGCGTAACGACCTCGCCTTCACCCGCGGCACATTCCGGGTGCGCGGCGACACGATCGAGGTCATTCCGGTCTACGAAGAGCTCGCGGTTCGGGTGGAGATGTTCGGCGACGAGATCGAGCGCCTGATGACGCTGCACCCGCTCACCGGCGAGGTGATGACGCAGGACGATGAGCTGTATATCTTCCCGGCGTCGCACTATGTGGCGGGCCCGGAGCGGATGGAGCGGGCGATCGCCGGGATTGAGTCTGAGCTGGCCGACCGGCTGGCCGAGCTTGAACAGGCCGGCAAGCTGCTTGAGGCACAGCGGCTGCGGATGCGGACCAGCTACGACATCGAGATGATGCATCAGGTCGGCAGCTGCTCGGGGATCGAGAACTACTCGCGGCATATTGACGGACGCGAGCCAGGCAGCGCGCCGAACACGCTACTTGACTACTTCCCCGAGGATTTCCTCCTCGTGATCGATGAGTCGCACGTCACGGTGCCGCAGATCGGCGCGATGTATGAGGGCGACGTCTCACGCAAGCGGATCCTGGTCGAGCACGGTTTCCGGCTGCCGAGCGCGATCGACAATCGGCCGCTCACCTGGGAGGAGTTCTGCGACCGGATCGGCCAGACGCTGTACCTGTCGGCCACGCCGGGGCCTTACGAGCTGCAGCGGGTCCAGGGTGATGTGGTCGAGCAGGTGATCAGGCCGACCGGGCTGGTCGACCCTGAGGTGATCGTGAAGCCGACCAAGGGGCAGATCGACGACCTGGTGCACGAGATCAGGCTGCGGGCCGAGCAATCCCAGCGAGTGCTGGTCACCACGCTGACTAAGAAAATGTCCGAGGATCTCACCGACTACCTGCTTGAGCTGGGGATCAGAGCCAGGTACCTGCACAGTGAGGTGGATACGCTGCGCCGGGTGGAGCTGCTGCGGGAGCTGCGGCTCGGCGAGTATGACGTGCTGGTCGGGATCAACCTGCTGCGGGAGGGGCTCGATCTGCCCGAGGTTTCGCTGGTGGCCATTCTGGACGCTGACAAAGAAGGGTTCCTGCGGTCAGGGACCTCGCTGATCCAGACCATCGGCCGGGCGGCCAGGAATGTCTCGGGTCAGGTGCACATGTACGCCGACCAGATGACCCCGTCCATGCAGAAGGCGATTGACGAGACCAACCGGCGCCGCGCCAAGCAAGTGGCCTATAACGAAGAACGCGGCGTGGACCCGCAGCCGCTGCGCAAGCGGATCGCCGACATCACCGATCAGCTGGCTCGCGAGGACGCCGACACCGAGAAACTGCTCGGTGGTTCTGGTCGGCGGCAGAGCCGGGGCAAGGCGCCGGTGCCCGGGATGGCCGCGCGAGCCAGAGCGGCTGCCGCGGCGGCGGGCGTGCGGAACGCGGAAGCCGCGGCTGGCCAGGGCGGGCCGGCCCGCGAGGACCTGATCGCCCTGATCACCGCACTGACCGATCAGATGCACGCCGCGGCCGCTGAGCTGCAGTTCGAGCTGGCGGCCAGGTTCAGGGACGAGATCAGGGAACTCAAGCACGAGCTGCGCGGAATGCAGGCGGCCGGAGTCTAGACCAGGCTGGCGTTTGCCCGGCGGGAACCGTACCCGGCCGTCCGCCGTCTAAGTCACGGACACGTGCTAAGAGCACTGGTGGTCCGAACACTGGTGGTCCGAGCATTGCTGGGCCGAGCACTCCTGGTCCGAGCACTGCTGGGCCGAGCACTGGGAGGCAGGTAGCTGTGTTACCAGGTACGGCGCTCCGCTCGCTGACCCGTCGCGGCTGGCTGCGCGGCGCACTGGGGGTCGGCCTCGCCGCGGTCAGTGTGGCCGCCGTGACCGGCTGCGGTCAGGTCGGTTCAACCGGATCCGGATCGGCCGGCCAGCATGGATCGGCGAGCCCCACGGTCGCCGCGAGCTCTACCGCAGCGACCAGCCCTACCGCTGCGGCCAGCCCCACCGTCTCGGCCCAGCTGGAGCTATGCGCAGCTCCTGCCGCCGTCAGCCGGGTGCAGATCGTGCGGATACCGTCGATCGCGCAGCTGGTGCCGACCGGGAAAGGGCAGCCAAAGCCAATTAAGATCACTGTCACCGACCCGGCGAAAGCCCGCATCCTCGCGCGGGCCGTGTGCCGGCTACCGAGAATGCCACGGGGAATGTTCCACTGCCCGATCGACGTCGGTGGTGCCTACGAGCTGACCTTCAGCGTCGGCGACCGGCGGCTACCCCTGGTGCAGGCCGCGGCGAGCGGCTGCGAGATGGTAACAGGCGCCGGCCCGGTCCGCTGGGCGGTCAGGACGCCGGGATTCTGGACCGTGCTCGGACAAGTGGCCGGCATTCGCGCCGTGGCACACCGGCCCTAGCCGGGGTCCAGTCGGTGCGGCTGCCTTGGCCTGTGGTCACGCGGCGACGCTGGCCCGGACCGGCGAGGTCGGCGGTCAGCAGAGAATGTCCTGACCGCTCCTTTAGGTGACGTTGGGTAGCTGGCAGTTTCGCAGCCAGATGATCGTCGTGGTCCGTACCGGCGTAAGGTCGGATTGTGCTCGTGAGCCTGGTCGCGGCCCTGCTGGCGGCGTTCTGCTACGGCCTTGGAGCGGTGATGCAGGCCATCGCTGTCCGGGCGTCGTCGCACCGTCCTGCGCTCGTGGAGGCCGGTGTGGCTGGCCGGGTCGATCCCGGCCTGGTGATCAGGATGCTGCACCAGTGGCCGTTTCTGGTAAGCATCCTGATCGACCTGATCGGATTCGCCGGCCAGCTCGTCGCGCTGCGGCGACTGCCGCTGTTCGAGGTTCAGGCCATCATCGCGGCCAACCTGGCGGTGACGGCCGTATTCGCGTCATGGCTGATGCACGTCGTGCTCGGCTGGCGCGAGTGGATCGCGGTCTGCGCGGTTGTCGTCGGCGTCGGCCTGCTCGGGACCTCGGCCGGGGCGGAGGGCGCGGCGACCGTCGGTGTCGACTTCCAGCTGGCGTTGATCGTGGCGCTGGCCGCGATCTCGGTGAGCGGGCTTGCCGCCGCCCGGCTGCCGAGCCGGATCAGAACGCCGACCCTGGGTGCGATCGCCGGTCTGGGATTCGGCGTGGTCGCCGTCTGCGCCAGGATCCTGCCCGGCTTCTCGCCCCACCAGCTGGTCCGCTCGCCGGCCGCCTACACCCTTGCCGCGGCCGGGATCATCTCGTTCCTGCTCTACGCATCCGCGCTGGAGAGCGGCAGCGTCACCGTCGCGACCGCCGCCGTGATCCTGGTCGAGACCGTTCCGCCAGCCATCGTCGGCGTCGTTCTGCTCGGCGATACCACCCGCCATGGAATGGCCGGCCTGGCGGTCGTTGGGTTCATTCTGGCTCTGGTCAGCGCCGTCGCGCTGGCCAGGTTCGGCGAGGCAGGCGGTCATGATGCCGGACCGAAGCCCGTTCCGCCGCGGCTGGCCGACCCGGCCAGCCAGCTAGGGGCGCCCGATCAGGTCACCGGACGGGCGGGCGGCGCGCAGCCGGGTCTGCCAAGCGGGCGGAAACCGGGGTAGTGTGCCGCGGCCAACGCCTGAGTGCGCGGTGGCCGCCGGAGTGGCGCAGGCATACGGTGACTGCCTGTCTGGCCGGAGTATGCGGTGCCTGCCGGAGTGGCGCAGGCATACGGTGACTGCCTGACTGGCTGGAGTGTGCGGTGACTGCCGAAGTGTCGGTGCAGGTCGCGAATGCGGCAGCCTGATATTCTGAGACCCCGTGGACCGGCGGGCGCACCGTCGGCACTGACCACGGGAGCTGACTTGGCGACGCCAGCGCATGCCGCACGACCAGCCGATACCAGACACGTCTTCGTTACCGGTGGCGTCGCCTCCAGCCTCGGCAAGGGACTCACCGCCTCCAGCCTGGGCCGCCTGCTGAAGCTGCGCGGCCTGCGGGTCAGCATGCAGAAACTTGACCCGTACCTCAACGTCGACCCCGGCACCATGAATCCGTTCCAGCATGGCGAGGTCTTCGTTACCGATGACGGCACCGAGACGGATCTGGATGTCGGTCACTACGAGCGGTTCCTGGATACCCGGCTGCCCGGCTCGGCGAATGTGACGACCGGGCAGATCTATTCCAGCGTGATCGCCAAGGAGCGCAGGGGCGACTACCTGGGCGATACGGTGCAGGTCATCCCGCATATCACCAACGAGATCAAGGCCCGCATTCTGGCCATGGGCGGGCCGGATACGGACGTGGTGATCACCGAGGTGGGCGGCACGGTCGGTGACATCGAGTCGCTGCCGTTTCTTGAGGCGATCCGGCAGATCAGGCACGAGATCGGTCGGGACAGGTGCTTCTTCCTGCATGTGTCGCTGCTGCCCTATATCGGGCCGGCCGGCGAGCTGAAGACCAAGCCGACTCAGCATTCGGTGGCGGCGCTGCGCAGCATCGGCATCCAGCCTGACGCGATCGTCTGCCGGTCAGACCGGCCGATCAGCGGCGGCCTGAAGCGGAAGATCAGCCTGATGTGCGACGTCGATGAGGAGGCCGTGGTGTCGGCTCCGGACGCGCCGTCGATCTACGACATCCCGAAGGTGCTGCACGCCGAGGGACTTGACGCTTACGCGGTGCGGCGGCTCGGGCTATCGTTCCGCGACGTTGACTGGAGCGACTGGGACGACCTGCTGCGCCGGGTGCACCGCCCGGCCAGGAGTGTCACGATCGCTCTGGTCGGCAAGTACGTTGACCTGCCGGATTCCTACCTCTCCCCGGCCGAGGCACTGCGGGCTGGCGGGTTCGGCAACGACGCGCGGGTCAACATCCGCTGGGTGCCCAGCGACGACTGCCAGACCCCTGACGGGGCCGCCAGGCAGCTGGACGGCGCTGATGGCATCCTCGTGCCCGGCGGGTTCGGTGTCCGCGGCATTGAGGGCAAGATCGGCGCCGTCCGGCACGCCCGGCTGAACGGCATCCCGATTCTGGGACTCTGCCTTGGACTGCAGTGTATGGCGATCGAAGTCGGCCGGGATCTGGCCGGCTTGGACGGTGCAAACAGCGCGGAATTCGACCCGCAGACCCCGCACCCGGTGGTCGCCACGATGGCAGGCCAGGAAGAGGTGGTCGCTGGGGAGCGGGACATGGGCGGGACGATGCGGCTCGGGCTCTATCCGGCAGTTCTGGCGCCGGGCAGCCTGGTCCGCGAGCTTTACGGTGCCGATGTGGTACAGGAACGGCACCGGCACCGCTACGAGGTCAACAACGCCTACCGCGAGTCGCTCGAGGCCGCCGGACTGGTCTGCTCCGGACTGTCCCCTGATGGCCGCCTGGTCGAGTTCGTGGAGCTTCCGCGCGCCATGCATCCGTTCTTCGTGGCCACCCAGGCCCATCCGGAGTTCCTGTCCAGGCCTACCCGACCGCACCCGCTGTTCAGCGGGCTGGTGGCTGCCGCGCTTGAGCGGGCACGAGCCAGGCCAGCCGGGCAGCCGGTGTCCGCGGCAGCCGGGAGTCGTTCGGTCGCGAGCGCATGAACGAGCGGTCGTGGCTCTCCGATCTGACGGAGAGCTGGCCTGTGGTTGCCCGCGAGGAACTTGCCAGCGGCGATATTGTCCACATTCACCGCGATACGGTCCGGATGCCCGACGGCCATACGGCCAAGCGGGAATGTGTCGAGCATCCGGGCGCCGTCGCCGTCGTCGCGATGGACGAGGCCGGCCAGGTGTTGCTGATCCGGCAGTATCGGCATCCGGTGGGCAGGCTGCTCTGGGAGATCCCGGCCGGCCTGCGCGATGTGATCGGAGAGCCGCCGCTGGCGACCGCGCAGCGAGAGCTGCTTGAGGAAGTCGGCTACCGGGCCGCACACTGGCAGGTACTTGCCGACTTCTACTGCTCGCCTGGGATCAGCAGCGAGCGGCTCAGGATCTTCCTGGCCCGTGACCTAGCCCGCGTCCCCGACGACGAGCGCAGCTACGTGCCGGAAGACGAGGAGGCGCACATGATGATCGAGTGGGCACCGCTCGATACCGTGGTCTCCCGGTTTCTGGCTGGCGACCTGCACAACGGCGTGATGGCGATCGGCGTCCTAGCCGCCTACGCCGCGCGGGCAGGCGGATTTGCCGCGCTGCGCGGCCTCGATTCGCCGGAGACCTGAGCACGGCAAGGCGGCAGTAAGGCAGCGCATGGCGACGGAGCCAGGCGGCCGGAAGACGAGGAAGGGCTGAAGGCCATGAAGGTCGGCGTTCCTAAGGAAGTCAAGAATCACGAGTACCGAGTGGCGATCACGCCATCTGGCGTGCACGAGCTGGTCCGGGCCGGGCACCAGGTTTACGTTCAGGCCGATGCCGGGGTCGGCTCGTCCCTCCCGGACGCCGATTTCGTCGCCGCTGGAGCCGAGATCCGGCCGGCGGCGGACGACGTCTGGCAGGCAGCAGACCTGATTCTCAAGGTCAAGGAGCCGGTGGCCGAGGAGTATCACCGGATGCGCAAGGACCAGGTGCTGTTCACCTACCTGCACCTGGCTGCTTCCAGGGTGTGCACCGATGCGCTGCTGTCCGCCGGAATCACCGCCATCGCTTACGAGACGGTGCAGCTGCCTGACGGGTCGCTCCCGCTGCTCGCGCCGATGTCCGAGGTGGCGGGCCGGATGGCACCGCAATGCGGTGCGCATCACCTGCAGCGCGATGGTGGCGGCCGCGGCGTTCTGATGGGCGGGGTCTCTGGCGTCTATGCCGCGAAGGTGGTCGTGCTGGGCGCCGGGGTATCCGGCATGAGCGCCGCGGCGATCGCCCTCGGCATGCAGGCCGAGGTGCTGCTGATCGACAAGAACATCGGCAGGCTCCGCACGGCGGACGCGATCTACCAGGGCCACTGCCAGACGGTCGCGTCCAATACCTACGAGATAGAGCGGGCCGTGATCGATGCGGACCTCGTCATCGGTGCCGTGCTTGTGCCGGGCGCCAAGGCGCCGACGCTGGTTACCAACGAGCTCGTATCCAGGATGAAGTCAGGCTCGGTGCTGGTGGACATCTCGATCGATCAGGGCGGATGCTTCGAGGACTCGAAGCCGACCACGCATGCCGAGCCGACTTACCGGGTGCACAACTCGGTCTTCTACTGCGTGGCGAACATGCCGGGGGCGGTTCCGCATACCTCGACCTACGCATTGACCAATGTGACCCTGCCCTATGTCATGGAGATTGCCAATCTGGGCTGGCGAGAGGCACTGCGAGCAGACAAGTCGTTCGCCCCGGGCCTGAACACCCACGACGGCATTGTCACCTGCCGCCCGGTCGCCGAGGCGCACGGGCTGCCTTGGATGCCGGTACCGGAGGTGCTGACCTGACAGCTGTCGCCGCTGCCATCCGCCGTTATCTCGATCACCTGACCGTTGAGCGCGGCCTGGCTGCTCACACCCTCGAGGCGTACCGCAGGGACCTGCAGCGATACGCTGTGACGCTGGCCGCACGGGGCCGGACGGAGATTGCCGAGGTGACCACGCCGGACGTGGCCGAGTTCCTGGCCGGGTTGCGCGAGGGTGACCAGAACCACCCGCCACTCGCCGCCAGCTCGGCGGGCCGTGCGGTCGTGGCCGTGCGCGGCCTGCACGCGTTCGCGGTCATCGAGGGTATGGCCGACTCCGACCCGGCCAGGGCAGTCAAGCCGCCGGCCCCGCCGCGCCGCCTGCCGAGGGCCATCTCACTCCCGGACGTGGAGCGCCTGCTGCAGCTGCCGGGGGATTCCCCGGCCCGGCAGCGCGACCGTGCGCTGCTCGAACTGCTTTACGGTACCGGCGCCCGGATCTCCGAGGCGGTCGGTCTGGACATTGACGATCTTGATCTGATCGGCCAGCCAGGCGCGGGCGGGATGCAGGCCGCGGTTCGGCTGGCGGGCAAGGGCGGCAGGCAGCGAATCGTGCCGGTCGGTAGCTATGCGCGCCAGGCGCTCGACGGGTATCTGATCAGGGCCAGGCCGGCCCTGGCTGCCCGTGCTCGCTCGGGCCTGCGCAGCCCCGCCGTGTTCCTCAATGCCCGCGGCGGCCGGCTCACCAGGCAGGGTGCCTGGGGTGCCCTCCGGGCGGCCGCGGCCAGGGCGGGCCTGGCCGAGATCTCACCGCATATGCTGCGGCACTCGTTCGCCACTCACCTACTGGACGGCGGTGCCGACGTCCGGGTCGTGCAGGAGCTGCTCGGGCATGCGTCAGTCAGCACCACCCAGGTATATACGCTGGTCACTGTGGACAAACTGCGTGAAGTGTACGCAGCGTCCCATCCGCGGGCACTGCGGTAGTGATCAGGTTCGGCCCGGCACACCGGCGCTGGCCTGGCACTGAGCCCAATTCTCCGCATACGGTGAGTCGGCTTGCCGCGGCCAGGTAGAGGCTCTAAAGTCCGGGAAGTCAGCAGTCCGCAGCGTGCGTGGCTGCCGGGGAGGTGCAGTCGCCGTGACAGCGTCCCGGACATCGGACCTAAGGACCGGTGTGCTCGGCCCGACCGGTCGCCCGCTGCCGGAGTTCCCTGAGCCAGAGCCCTTGCTGCGGCATGGCCCCGCTCGGGTGGTGGCCGTCTGCAACCAGAAGGGCGGAGTCGGCAAGACCACCACGACCATCAGCCTCGGCGCGGCCCTAGCCGAGGTGGGGCGCCGGGTGCTGCTTGTCGATTTCGATCCGCAGGGCGCGCTGTCGGTGGGCCTTGGCTTCCAGCCGCACGAACTGGACGCGACGGTCTACAACGTGCTGATGCAGTCCGGCGTAACCGCCAGGGACGTGCTGTTCCAGACCAAGGTCGAGCGGATGGACCTGCTTCCGAGCAACATCGACCTGTCCGGTGCCGAGGTCCAGCTTGTCCACGAAGTGGGCAGGGAGTTCGTGCTCGGCCGGGTGCTCGCGCCGCTGCTGCCGGAATATGACATCGTCCTGATCGACTGTCAGCCATCTCTGGGACTGCTCACCGTCAATGCGCTGGCCTGCTCCGACGGCGTGCTGGTGCCGCTGGAGTGCGAGTACTTCGCCATGCGCGGCGTGGCGCTGCTGATGGAGACGATCGACAAGGTCTCTACCAGGCTGAGCCCGAAGCTGACGATGGACGGGTTGCTCGCGACCATGTATGACTCGCGTACCCTGCACACACGTGAGGTGCTTGCTGGCGTCGTGGCCGGTTTCGGCGACAAGGTCTTCCATACCGTGATAAACCGGACAGTACGCTTCCCGGATGCCTCGGTCGCCGGCGAGCCAATCACGATGTTCGACCCGACATCAGCGGGTGCGGCGTCCTACCGCGAGCTCGCCAGGGAGGTGCTGGATCGGTGGCGCAGGGCCGAGCTCGCAGATCCGGTCCACGCCGGGTAAGAATGCCGGGTATCGCCGAGCTACTGCGGCCGGCGGCACAAGTTCCGGTTGACTCGGATCAGCGCCAGGCCAGCGGCCGGGAAAGTCACAGCCATAAGATCACCGTGTACCTGACCAGCAGCGAGCTGCTTGATCTTGAGCGCGCCAGGCTGACGCTGCGCGGCTACGGGATCTCGGCCGACCGGGGCCGGATCGTCAGAGAGGCGCTCGCGGTGCTGCTCGCGGATCTGGACACCGGGGGAGAAGAGAGCCTGATGGCGCGTCGGCTGCGCGAGGGACATTGACCACGATGCTGACTGGCGGGCCGGCCGAGGGCGCGCAGGCGTCGGCTGCCAGTGGCTTCGAGGTGCACCTGGAGAACTTCGAAGGCCCGTTCGACCTGCTGCTCGCGCTGATCGCCAAGCACAAGCTGGACATCACCGAGATCGCGCTGTCGGTCGTGACCGACGAGTTCATCAGCCACATCCGGGCGCTGGCCGACAGCTGGGACCTGGATCTGGCCAGCTTCTTCCTGGTGGTCGCGGCCACTCTGCTTGACCTCAAGGCGGCCAGGCTGCTGCCGTCCGGCGAAGTCGAGGACGAGGAGGATCTGGCCCTGCTCGAGGCCAGGGACCTGCTCTTCGCCCGGTTGCTGCAGTACCGCGCCTACAAGGAGGCAGCCGCGATGCTGGCCGGTCAGATGGCGGCTCAGGACCGCAGGTTCCCACGCCGGGTACCGATCGAGCCGCGATACGCCAACCTGCTGCCCGAGGTGCTGCTCGGCTTGGGCGCGGCTCAATTCGCTGCGGTCGCGGCTCGGGTGCTGGCACCGCGTCAGCCGCCCGTCGTGTCGACCGAGCATCTGCACATGCCGCGTACCACGGTGCGCGAGCAGGCCGAGATCGTGGTCGGGCGGCTGCGCGAGCTTGGCCGGGCCTCGTTTCGCGAGCTGTCGGCGGACTGCCAGGATACGTATGAGATCGTGGCACGATTCCTGGCAGTGCTCGATCTGTACCGCGATCGGTGCATCTGGTTCGAGCAGGAGACTCCGCTCGGCGAGCTGTACATCTCCTGGACGGCGACGGTAGCGGACGACGGGCGCGATGGCGATTTGAGTAACCCGGCCGGGACCGCGAGCGACGATGGCGGGCAGGCATGAACGACGAATTGTGGCCAGGCATGGCTGCGGGCGGCGAGACCGGGTCGGCCGCGGATCAGCCAGATTCCGGCACGTCGCAGCCGTCAGCCGCCGCCGAATCCGACGCCGCCCAGCTAGCGCACAGCCTTGAGGCGATCTTGCTCGTCGCTGACGAGCCGGTCGCCGACGTCGTCCTTGCCCAGGTGCTCGAGCTGCCCCGCGACGCGGTCGCGGCCGCGCTGCGCCAGCTTGCCGACCGATACGACAGTGAGCATGCGGGCTTTGAGCTACGCGAGGTGGCCGGCGGCTGGCGCTACTACACCAGGGAAGAGTACGCGCCGGTGGTCGAGAAGTTCGTGCGTGACGGTCAGGAGGTGCGGCTGACCCAGGCAGCGCTTGAGACTCTCGCGGTCGTCGCCTACCGCCAGCCGGTCGGCCGGGCTCAGGTGTCGGCCGTGCGCGGTGTCAACTGCGATGGGGTGATGCGCACGCTGACGCTGCGCGGACTGGTCGAGGAGGCCGGAACCGACCAGGAAACTGGCGCGATCCTGTTCCGGACGACTGGGTACTTCCTCGAGCGGCTCGGTCTGCCGAGCCTCGATCAGCTTCCTGACCTGGCGCCACTGCTGCCCGATCACGTCGACGACGACCAGGACGCTGGGCATGGGCACGCAAGATCGTAGCCGCCAGGGCGGGCCGGGCCGGACGCCGCGGCCCAGGTCAGGTCGCGCCGACGCCGACGATGACGACTGGGGCGGCGAGCCTGGCCAGCGTGACTCGCTGACCGACGTTCCCGGTGGCGTGCGGCTGCAGAAGGTGCTCGCCGCTGCCGGAGTCGGCAGCCGACGGCACTGCGAGGAGCTGATCGGCGCGGGCCGGGTCGAGGTCGATGGGGAGGTCGTCCGCAGGTTCGGGGCACGCGTCGACCCGAAACGCCAGATCATCCGGCTGGACGGCAAGCGGATCCCAGCCAGCGAAGACCTGGTGTACCTGGCGCTGAACAAGCCGCCTGGCGTGGTGAGCACCATGTCCGATGATCGCGGCAGGCGGACCATCGCTGACTTCCTCGGCGATCACACCGAGCGGCTCTTTCACGTCGGCAGGCTGGACTACGAAACCGAGGGGCTCATCCTGCTGACGAACGACGGCGAGCTGGCGCACCGGCTGGCGCATCCACGTTACGGAGTGCTGAAGACTTATCTGGCTGAGGTGCCAGGTCCGCTGCCACGTGATCTCGGCCGTCGGCTGACGACCGGAGTCGATCTCGATGACGGGGTCGCGATTGTGGACCGGTTCCGCGTGGTCGAGCAGGTGGGTTCGCGCGCGCTGGTTGAGGTCACCTTGCACGAGGGTCGCAAGCACATCGTCAGGCGGCTGCTCGCCGCGGTCGGCCATCCGGTCAGCCGGCTGGTGCGAACTCAGGTCGGCCCGGTCAGCCTTGGATCGCTGCGACCGGCCGCGACGCGACAACTGACGACAAGCGAGATCGGGGACCTTTACGCCGCGGTCGGGCTGTAACCCGGAATGACCGCGGGCGAGCGGGGGCGGTACGGTACCTCGGACGCCTGCGGCGGATCGGAGTGCAGCTCATCGGGCGTCGTCTAGGGGAAGGAGATGGCGTTGGGGATCAGGGCAGTCCGGGGTGCGATCCAGGTGGACGCCAATGACCGGACGGCGATTCTGGAGAGCACGGCCGAGCTGGTGACCCAGGTGCTAGACCGGAACGGGCTCACGCCTGACGACGTGGTCAGCGTGATCTTCTCAGCGACGGCCGACCTCAACGCCGAATTTCCCGCACTCGCCGCGCGCGCGGTCGGCTTCCAGGATGTGCCGCTGCTTTGCTGCTCCGAGATCTGCGTCCCCGGCGCCATGCCGCGGGTGGTCCGGCTCATGATGCACGTGGAAACCGGGCTGAGCCGACCCGAGATCCAGCACGTTTACCTGCGCGGAGCCGCCGCGCTCCGACTGGACATCGCTCAGTGACCGCACCGGTGCAGGCGACAAAGCCAGTTCCGGTAGCCGGGCCGGCCACTGCCGTGGTGGTCGGCACCGGTCTGATCGGCACGTCGGTCGCGCTTGCCCTGCGCGAGCGGGGAACCGCGGTCTGGCTCACCGACACCGACGCGACCGCGGCCAGGCTGGCCGCAGATCTGGGGGCAGGCCAGCTACTTGGCGATAACGACCCGCCTGGCGGAGCAGCCGATATCGCGGTGCTTGCTGTGCCGCCCGCTGCCGTGGCGCCCGCACTCTACCTGGCCCAGCAGCGCCGCCTGGCCAGGTGCTACACGGACGTGGCCAGCGTCAAGGAGCTGCCGCTCGCCGCGGCCAAGGGCCTGCGCTGTGATCTGACCACGTTCGTGGCTGGGCATCCGATGTCCGGTCGGGAGCGATCAGGGCCGGCCGCTGCCCGAGCTGACCTGTTCGCTGGCCGCCCGTGGGCGATCTGCCCGGTGCCGGAGACGGCGCCGCGGTGCGTCGCCGCCGTGGTGGCGCTGGCGCGCGCGTGCGGCGCGTTGCCGGTGCAGATGCCAGCAGCCGAGCATGACCAGTGGGTAGCACTTGTCTCCCATGTGCCGCACCTGGTAGCCGTGGCCATGGCGGCGCGATGCGCCGAGGCGCCAGCCGGCGCGCTAGCCCTCGCCGGGCCAGGTTTGCGCGACGTGACCAGGATCGCCGCCAGTGACCCGGTGCTGTGGACGGAGATCCTGACGGCCAACGCCGCGCCGGTGCGGGAGGCGCTGACCGAGGTCGCCGGACAGCTCAGCGCCGCGGCGGCGGTCCTGGCCCGCCTGGCCGCCGGGCACCGCGATGCCGCTGGCCAGCTGACCGCGCTGCTGGAGAGTGGTCGGGCCGGGGTGGCCAGGATTCCCGGCAAGCAAGGCAAGCCCGCGCCGGACTACTCGATCGTTCAGGCAGTGATCGGCGATCAGCCCGGTGAGCTGGCCAGGCTTTTCGCCGCGGCCGGGAACGCCGGGATCAATATCGAGGATGTCCGGATCGAGCATTCCGCCGGGCTGCCGGTTGGAGTAGCAGAGCTGTCGGTGCGCCCGGAAGCCGCCGAGCGGCTTGCGGCCGCGCTGGCCGCTGGCGGCTGGCCGGTAGCATCGCCTCCGTGACAAACTCGGTAGCGGGAGCCCATCGCGCCGTCCGTGGTAACGGCGATGGGGCGGCGTCAGGCCACCTCGCGGATGCGAAAGTGCCGGCCACGGCCGGTCCGGCCACCGCAGCTGGCCGAAGCCCCGGCATCGTGATCGCCGTCGACGGACCGGCTGGCTCGGGGAAGTCAAGCGCAGCCCGCGGCACTGCGGCCGCGCTCGGCCTGCGTTATCTCGACACGGGCGCGATGTACCGGGCCGCGACCTGGTGGCTGCTTGAGCACAGCATCGACCTGGCGGACACCGATGCGGTGGTCAGCCAGGTGCTCAGGCTCGTCATCGAAGTCAGCACCGAGCCAGCCGAGCAGACGGTACGGGTCGATGGCATCGACGTCACCGAGGCGATCAGGAGCCGCCGGGTATCCAACTCGGTCAGCCTGGTCGCAGCCATCCCGCAGGTCCGACGTCGCCTGGTCGAGCTGCAGCGGGAGATCATCGACGGAGCCGTGACCGCAGGGTTCGGCATCGTCGCCGAAGGCCGCGATATCGGTACGGTGGTCGCTCCGGACGCGATCCTGAAGGTGTTCCTGACGGCAAGCGAGCAGGTCCGCGCTGAGCGGCGGGCGGCCGAGCTGACCGCCGGAGTTGCGGTATCGGCTGGCTCAGCGGCCGAGCAGAGCGCCACCGCCGAAGTCACCCGCCTCGAGCAGGCGAGGCGGGACCGTCGGGACGCGCCACAGACGCAGCGTGCGGCGGACGCCATCGAGATCGACGCCACCTCACTTGAGCTAGCCGATGTCATCGGCCGGATCGTGAGCCTTGCCACGGCTAGGCGGGCAGGTGCTGGGTGGACGAGGTGACGCTGTCCGGCGAGTCTCGGCCTGGTGCAGGCGGGCGGCAGGACCAAGACTGGCAGGACGGCAGCTGGCCGGACGGCGGGCGTGAAGACGGCGAGAGGCCGGACGGCGAGCGGCCGGACGGCGAGAGGCCGGAGGCCGTCGCTATCCCGGTCCTTGCCGTTGTCGGCAGGCCGAATGTGGGCAAATCCACGCTGGTAAACCGGATTCTGGGCAGTCGTCAGGCGGTCGTCGAAGACACTCCTGGCGTCACCAGAGACCGGGTGGCCTACGACGCGACCTGGCGAGGAAGAGCTTTCACGCTGGTAGATACCGGCGGCTGGGAGCCTGCCGTGGAGGGCTCAGGGGTGCTCGCCGCACGGGTTGCCGCGCAGGCGCGGGTCGCCGTGGACGCCGCCGATGCCGTCCTGTTCGTGACCGACGCGGTGGTCGGCGTCACCGACGCCGATGCCGCCGTCGCGGCGGTACTGCGCCGGTCGCGCAAGCCGGTGGTGCTTGCGGCCAACAAGGTGGACGACGCGCCGGCTGAGGCGGGCGCCCACTCGCTGTGGTCACTCGGGCTCGGCGAGCCGTACGCGGTCAGCGCGCTGCACGGCCGGGGCAGTGGTGATCTGCTCGACGCCATCCTCGGAGCGCTGCCGCAGACCCCGAGCGAGGTCTTTGACCCCGAAGCAGGGCCGCGCCGGGTAGCCCTGATCGGCCGGCCCAATGTCGGCAAGTCCAGCTTGCTCAACAAGCTAGCCGGACAGGATCGGGTGCTGGTCGACGCGATGGCTGGCACCACCCGGGATCCCGTCGACGAGCTGATCCAGCTCGGCGGCATTACCTGGCGTTTCGTAGACACAGCCGGGATCAGGCGGCGAGTGCGCGAGGCCCAAGGCGCCGACTATTTCGCCGCGCTGCGCACCGAGCGGGCACTGGAGCGCGCCGAGGTGGCCGTAGTGCTGGTAGATGCCAGCGAGCCGCTCGCGGAACAGGATCTGCGGATCATCTCGATGGTGATCGACGCTGGCCGGGCACTGGTGATCGCTTACAACAAATGGGACCTGGTCGATGCAGACCGCAGGAGGATCCTGGATCGGGACATCGACAGGCAGCTGCATACCGCGCGCTGGGCGCCGCGAGTGAACATCTCCGCCGCGACTGGCTGGCACGTGGACCGCCTGGTGCCTGCGCTTGAGCAGGCGCTGGCTGGCTGGGAGACGCGAGTCCCGACCGGGAGGTTGAATGCCTGGCTGTCCGCCCTGATCGCGGCTACTCCGCCGCCGGTGCGCGGCGGCAAGCAGCCGAAGATCATGTTCGCGACCCAGGCCGGGATCCGACCACCGCATTTCGTGCTGTTCACCTCGGGATTTCTGCACGCGGGGTACCGGCGGTTCATCGAGCGGCGGCTGCGCGAGGAGTTCGGTTTCCAGGGCACGCCGGTGCACCTGTCGATGCGGCTCAGGGAGAAGCGCGCCGGGTCATCCAGCCGGCCCGGCCGTGGCGGTCGGTCCGGCTGACCGGCTTACGACCGCACGGCTCAGGACTGTCTGCTTGCGGCTGACCAGGTTCATGACCGCTCGGCTTACGACTGCTCGGCCGGCGAGCTGAGCCGGAACCATACGGTCGTGCGTGCCTCGCCGTGGGCATAGCCCCACCGGTCGGCGAGCGTCTCTACCAGCAGCAGCCCGTTCCCGCTCGTCGCGCCTGACCTGCTCCGGACCACGGGAACGCTCAGGTCAGGACCATCGTCGTGCACCATGACAAGCAAGTCGGCCGAACCCTGCCCGACGACAACGGTGACACTTCCGCCGGTCAATCGCGACTTGCTGTGAATGACTGCATTGGTAACTATTTCTGAGGTCAGTAGCACGGCCGTGTCGGCGGTCGGATGCCCGTCGCCAATTGTTCTGGCGATGAACTGCCTGGCAATGCTGACGTACTCGGGACGGCCAGGGAGAGTCAGGCGGCCGAGCAGCAGCCAGCCCGGCGGTAAAGCCGGGTCACTGGCTGGCTCGCTGGCACGAGCGGCCCCTGCTGGCATCTCGGTGGCTCCTTCCGCCGGATCCTTCGACCGGCTCCCAATGGCTGCTGCGGCACGCTCAGCGGCGTCCCCGGAGCGTCAGGTCTCATCCTTCAATGGGAATGCATGAGACGCAAGTGCGTTAAGGAGATTGGCGTAATGAGACTGCAAATGGAATCTCATCCGGCCAGGCGGCCCTGATGTAAGGTGAGCCTTTAGCTCTCGCGCGATCGCGAGGATCGCTGGTCAGGCGACAGGCCGCAGGACGTGGCCGCGACTGGTGTTCGGCACTGGAGGAGGCGGCAGCCCGTGTTGGTCGGTCCGACGATCCGCCGGCGCAGGCTCGGCACCGAGTTAAGGCGGCTGCGTGAAGGCCGCTCGCTGAAGCTAGAGAATGTCGCCAGCCGACTCGGCGTGGCACCGTCGACGCTATCTCGGATCGAGACCGGCCAGGCGCCTACCAGGACCAGCTATCTGACCGTCATGCTTGCGCTCTACGGGGTCACTGATCCCGCCGAGCGGCAGCCGCTCATCGAGCTGGCCAGGGAAGGGCAGCGCAAAGGCTGGTGGGCGGATACCGATGATTTGCTGCCTACGGGGTTCGGCCGGTACCTGGGGCTGGAGGCTGAGGCGTCGGGCTTACGCGCCTTTGCGGCCCAGGTGATTCACGGGCTGCTGCAGACCGAGCCATACGCCAGGGCGGTCATCACCGCAGCACGTTCTGAGCTGGTGGCTGCGCAGGTCGAGCGCCTGGTCGCGGTTCAGCTTAGGCGCCAGGAGGTGCTGCTCGGCAGCGAACCGATCCGGCTGCGGCTCATCCTGGACGAATCCTCGCTGCTCCGCCTGGTGGGTTCGCCCGAGGTCATGAACGGCCAGCTTGAGCACCTGCTGGAAGCCGTCCAGCGGCCCGCGGTCACCGTGCAGGTGCTGCGGTTGTCGAGCGGTCCGCTTTCGGTGCTCAGCGGCTCCTTCGGCATCCTGAGTTTCGCCGAGCCTGGCGATCCTGACGTGGTCAGCGCCGAGGGCATCCGGGGGCAGGCACTGCTCGCGGAACGGGCCGCCGACGTGCGTGCCCAGTCGAAAGTCTTCGACGTGCTCAGCCAAGCCGCGCTTGGGCCCGCCGAATCGGCGGACCTGATCGCAGACCTGGCCCGCGGCTAGCCGACTTGGCAACCGACTAGGTGACTGAGCCAGCCGGTGCCCTAATCCAGCTGCCGCAGCATGGCCCTGATGATGCCCGCTGTCTGTTCGGCTGGCGGGCTGCTGCTGCTCAGCTGATCCCAGGCTGCGGCATAACGACTGACATCCGCTGGCCGGTCCAGATAGCTGGCGCTCGTCAGCTGCTCGGCGTAGACGAGATCGGCCAACTCGGGATCGGCGAAGCGGAGGATGGTGAAGCTGGCCGGAGCCATCGGTGCTCCGGCGGCAAGCGGCCTGACCTGCACGGTCGCCCGAAAGTTTGGGCTGGCCTCGGAGAGGCGCGCAAGCTGCTCGCTGAGTACTTGCGGACCGCAGACCGGTCGGCGCAGCACGGCTTCATCGATCACGGCCGCCAGCTTGCCGCCGCCGGCCGCGAACCTCCTGGCCCGCTCGGCGTGCAGGTCAAGCAGCCGGGCACGCTCTTGCGCGGCGAATCCGCTAAGGCTGAGCAAGCCGGCCGCGTAGTCGTCGGTCTGCAGCAGCCCGGGGATGAACTGGGCGTCATAGCTCAGCACCAACTCCGCTGCCTCCTCAAGACCGAGGTAGGTCTGGAACCAGGGCGGCAGCATGTCGACGTAGCCTTGCCACCACCCGGCAACGCTCGCCTGGCCCGCCAGGGTCAGCAGCTCCTCCCGCTCTGCCTGATCGGTCACTCCGTAGAGGGTCAGCAGGTCAACGACATCGATCTCCCTCGCTGCATGGCGGCCGAGCTCGATCCGGCTGATCTTGGACTCGGAGCCGCGGATAGCCTTGGCAGCCTGCTGCGCGGTAATGCCACGGGACTCGCGCAGCCGACGTAGCCGGCCGCCGAGCCGGATGCGCAGAATCACCGGGCCGGGTGTCCGGTGGGTCACCGGGTACTCCCAGGAGCGGTGCGGCTACCCCGTCGGGCACAGCTCGGAGCTGCCGCAGCAGTGAACTCAGACATGGTGCGGCACAGACTATCGCTGCGTATTCGCGCTTGCGTTCGGCTCGACAAATCGGCCGGCCTGCTCAGTCCGTCTGGAGCGTCGGTACGATCGGCGTGGCGAATTGTCGGGCATAGCGCCCTGCGGCGTCGGAACCGTCGGCGCCAGTGGCGAGGAAGAAAGCGAAGGCAGGGCAACATGCGCTACAGATCACTGGGCGACTCCGGGCTGGTCGTATCCGTGGTGGGCCTCGGCTGCAACAACTTCGGATCCAGACTGGATCTGGCTGGGACCCGTGCGGTGGTCGATGCCGCCATCGAGGCAGGAATCACGCTGCTTGACACGGCCGACACCTACGGGGGTGGCGGGGGCTCAGAGGAGATGATCGGCGAGGTACTGGCCGGACGCCGCGACCAGGTGGTGCTGGCGACGAAGTTCGGCCATCAGCACACTGACATGGGCTACGGGCCAGCGGCAGGGGCCAAGGGCGGTCGCGGCTATATCAGGCGCGCCGTCGAGCAGTCCCTGCGCCGGCTACGGACCGACTACATCGACCTGTACCAAATCCACACGCCAGACCCGCGGACCCCGATCGAGGAGACTCTCAGCTCGCTGAACGAACTGGTGACCGAGGGCAAGGTCCGCTACCTGGGGAACTCTAACTTCGCCGGCTGGCAAATAGCGCAGGCAGCTTGCGTCGCGCAGCGGCTAGGCGGCGCGCCCTTCATCTCGGCGCAGAATCACTGGTCGCTGCTCGAGCGGGCGGCGGAAGCCGAAGTGGTGCCTGCGGCGCGACATTTCGGCCTTGGCGTACTGCCCTACTTCCCGCTCGCCAACGGCCTGCTTACCGGAAAGATCCGACGCGGTCAGCCGGCCAGCGCCGGGACCAGGCTGGCCGGCCGGGATGGCTACGTCACGCAGGCCAAACTCGACATCGTCGAGACCCTGGCTGGCTGGGGCGAGTCGCACGGCGTCTCGATGCTCGCCATCGCGGTTGCTGGCCTGGCGGAGCAGCCGGGCTGCTCGAGCGTGATCGCCGGAGCGATGTCGCCAGCACAGGTACGGGCCAATGCGGAGGCGGGCAACTGGATACCGTCGGCAGCCGAACTCGCCGAGATCGACGCGATCTCACTCGGACTGGTGGGCTGAGCCCGTTCCCTGTCGTCAGGGCGGCGCGAAGCCTGGCGCCCGAGTCTGCCCGGTGCTTGGCGCCGGGATCGGCGCGGAGCTTGGTGCCAGGGGCGTGGTCGGGGCCGGGGTTGGCGATGTGCTCGGGGAGCCGCCCGGCGGGGTGGTCGGGGTCGGGGTTGGCGATGTGCTCGGGGAGCCGCCCGGCGGGGTGGTCGGGGTCGGGGTTGGCGATGTGCTCGGGGAGCCGCCCGGCCGGGTGGTCGGGGTCGGGGTTGGCGATGTGGTCGGCGAGCCGCTTGGTGCGGTGCTCGGGGTCGGGGTTGGTGACGTGGTTGGGTTCGGCGCCGGCGCTGCCCTGCGCGCGATCGCGGTCCGGTACAACGCGGCGATACTGTCAGCGAACACCGCCGAGTACGAGATAGCCGGGGTGTAACCGCCCTCCTGGTAGCCGCCGATGACGCCAATGATCGATCCGTCCCCGGTTCTGGCGCTGACCTTGAACAGGAACGGCCCGCCGCTGGTGCCGTCGGTATAGCCGCCGCAGACGAACTTGAGCTGCCGGAGGGTCTTGGTCAGGAAGGCACGTGCCTTCGCGAAGCATCGGATCGGCGTGCTTGTGGTATCCGGGTAGCCGATCACGTCGACCGGGGCTGGCAGGCTGGTGCCGGTGCGCAGCCGCTCGGCGCCGGCGGCTCGCTCAAGCGAAGAGCGGTGCCCGGAGACGACGAGAAAGGCGAAGTCTTCGTTCGGGTCATGGCTGGATGCCCACCGCGAGGTGACATATTCACCGGTCACCACCCACAGGCCAAGCGGGAAGCGGCCCTTGTGATAACCGGGCGCGAACACCACGCCGCCTGCTGGCTTCAGCTTCCTGCCGCTCATGCAGTGCGCGGCGGTCAGCAGCAGATCGCCCGCCGGGCTGTGCACCACGCTCGCGGTGCAGAAGTGACGTCCCAGATGACCGTGACTGCTCAGGAACAGGGCACCGACGGCCAGAGTACCGTCAAACGCGGTTCCCGTTTGCTGCTGGTCGGAGGCCAGGGTTACGCCGGTGCTGCTGACCGAAGCCATCGCGACGCTGGCCACCGTCAGACAGACCGCGGCCGCAGCTGCTCCTGCCGTCCAGGTCACCCGGCGGCTCCGGTGCATGCTGAGCTCCGGGCGATGACCGGGCGCCCTGCACCGTCTCGTCATCGGTCGTCCCCCAACCCTGTACCGTCCGCCCGGCGGAGCGTCGCCGCGCATCCGGCCGCCACGGTAATCGGGCATCTCGAGGACCGCTGCCAAGCCAGCGGATCCCGCCGATGCGAGTCCTAACCCGATTGTGAAGATTTATGTCAGCAACGTCCACCGACTCCCAGCGCTGATTTCGCGGCCGCCCGCCCGGCCGCCCGGCCGCCCGACATCCGCGTAGGATGCGCAATGCCAGAAGCTGCGCAGGGAGCGGTGATGAACCAATGAGGGCCAGCCGCCTGATGGCCGCTGGTGCCCTGACCGCCGCGGTGACCGTCGCTGGTGTGCTGGCAGGCTGCGGCGTCGGCACCGCCAGTGGCCCAGCGCAGGTCGGCCATCCGGTGGCGGCCAGGGTGTCGCTAGCCACCGCTGTGACCAGCGCCCAGGCCAGCTGGGCGATCGTCCAGCTGGCCGGAGCCGGAAGCCAGCAGAACGGCTTCTGGCAGCTGCTGATCCGGCCGACTGGCACCGGGCGCTGGCAGCTGGCCACCCCGCCCGGGGTTGACGACACCGGCGGCCTGGTCGCAACCGGTGCCGCAGCGGGCCCGATTACCGCTGGCTTCGTGCCCAGCCAGCTGCTCAGGTTCACGCCGCTGGCGATCACCTCCGATGCTGGCGCCCGCTGGTCGCAGGGCCTGCTCCCGGCTGCGCTTGCCGCCGAGCCTGGCGCCCTGGCCGCCATGCCAGCCGGGCGCCTCCTGGCGATCACGGCCAGTTCAGCCCAGTTGTCCGGGCCTGGCGGCGGATCGTGGACGTCGCTGGTCACCGCGGCGTCGCTGGCCGCAAGCCCGGCCGGACGGGCCTGCGGACTGACCGCGCTGACCGGGGTCGCGGTCAGCGCGACCGGCGTTCCGCTGCTGGCCGGCGACTGCGCCCGGCCTGGCGCGGTCGGCATCTTCGCGCGGTACGGCAGCGGCTGGCGGGCGGTCGGCCCGGCCCTGCCCGCATCGCTTGCCAGCCAGCGGATTGTCGTGCTTCGCCTGGTTGGCACGAGCACCGGCGCGGCTGCGATGCTAGCGGTCGGCACCGGTCGCGGCGCTGTCCTGATTCCGGCGTGGTCCAGCCAGTCAGTGCTGACCTGGAGCCCCGGCTTTTCGTTTCCGCTCCATGGCAGCCAGGTGGTATCGGTATCGGTTGGCACCGGGGGTGACTGGGGCGTGGTCCTGACCGGACGGCGCGGTCTGGTCTTCAGCGCACTGGCCAGCCAGCCTGGCCGGTACACCGAATCGGAATTCTCGCTGCCCGCGGCAGCAGCGACGCTGGTGGTCGGACCGGGCAGGCCGGCCCAGATCTCCGCGCTGGTGCCAGGTGCGGATTCGGTGACCGTGTGGCAGCTGGCCAAGAATGCGGCCTGGCGTCAGATCCAGGTGGTCAGCGTCCCGCTGTCGTCCGGTCCGGTCAGCTGATCGGCCGGCCGCGTTGAGCCAGCACGACGTGGCCGGGCCGGTGACCGTCAGCGCCGCCGGGACTGGGTGGCCGGCCGAACTCGGCACCCCGGCCCGTGGCGCCGGCCTGGGCGGTGCGGCCGCGCTCGCGCTGATCGGAACGAGCGTGGCCGCGTTGGCGGTGGTGATGGCTCTTGGCCCGTCGGCGACGGTGCCTCGGATCGGCACCGGCGCGCCGTTGTTCTGGTGGCCTGCGCACCCGAGTGCCGCGTTGGTCAGCGCGCTTGAGCGGCTGGGCGTGCTGGCTGGCGCGCTCGGCACGGCGATCGGGCTGGCCGCCATCCGGCGCGGCTGGCGGCCGTCGGCCTGGCTACTACCTGGCGCCGGAGTACTGGCGGCCGGCCTATTCGTCGTCCTGCCCCCGGCAGGTTCGACCGATGTGCTCAGCTATGCCTGTTACGGACGGATCGCAAGCCTCGGGCACAGCCCGTACCTGGTGACACCAGCCCAGCTCTACCGCGCCAGTGACCCGGTCGGGATACTCGGCCCGGCGGCCTGGCGGACCCTGCCATCGGTCTACGGGCCGGTCGCTACGGTGGTGCAGTGGGCTGCCGCCGAGCTTGGCGGCGGATCGATGGCCCGGATCGTGTTCTGGATCAGGCTCGGCAACGCGCTCGCCTTCCTGGCAACCGCGGTTGCGCTGCTCCGGTTGGTCGGCCAGGATCCGGTCCGGCGGATCCGGGTCTGCCTGCTCTGGACGGCCAATCCGCTGATGCTGTTCTGGCTGATCGGCAGCGGTCATCTCGACGTGCTGATCGCCCTGCTCACGGTCGCGGCGCTGCTCGCGATCCGGCGTCCTGGCACGACCGGCGGGCTGGTCGGCGGCATTCTCGCCGGGGCTGCCATCGGGATCAAGCTGCCCTTCGCCTTCGTCGGCGCCGGCCTGGCCTGGCAGGTCAGGGACTCGCGGCGGAAGGTTACGGCCGTAGTCTGCGCGGCACTGGCCACCGCAGGCGTGGCCTACCTGTTCCCAGGAGCGGCGCAGGTGTCGGCACTGAGGCGTCGGCTGTCCGCCGGCACCAGCTTCCTCTTCTACCTGCCGCACACGGTTGAGGCCAGACCGGTGCTGCTCACCACACTGGTGCTGGCCGCGACCCTGGTCGTGGCCGCGCTGCTGGCCTGGCGGCTGCCGCCGGATCACCCGGGCACGCCCGGGGTCCGGCTGATGCTGGCACTTGCCATCGCTTCGCTCGCGGTGCTGCCGGTGCAGCAACCGTGGTACGACGCGCTGATCTTCGTGCTGCTCGCGGCGATGCCAGCGAGTGGCCTGGATTACCTGCTGATCGCCCGCTGCCTGCTGCTCTCCCAGCTGGTGCTGCCAGGAGCGGCAGGTGACAACGGCATGCTGACCAAACTGGCTGGCCAGGTGAGCCACGCCGGACTGCTGTTCGTGCTCGCGGTGCTGATCGTCGGATCGCTGCGGGGGGTGTGGCGAGGCCAGCCGGTCACGGGCTGAGCCGGTGCAGATCGCGCGGAAACAGGGTCACCTGTCGCAGGTTGGCGGCTCCGGTCAGCCGTGCGGTCCAGCGCTCGAGACCGATCGCGAAGCCGCCGTGCGGCGGCATCCCGTGGCTGAACACCTGCAGGTAGCCGGCGTAAGGCGCCGGGTCCTCGCCGCGGCTTGCCAGGGCCGCCAGATAGTCCTCGTGCCGGTGCAGCCGCTGCCCGCCGGTGACCAGTTCCAGGCCACGGAAGAGCAGGTCGAAGCCGTTGGTGTAGCCGGGCCGCGCTGGGTCGGGGTGGGTGTAGAACGGCTTGGCCACCGCCGGGTAGCCGGTCACGAACAGGAACTCGCTGCCATGCTCGCGGACCGCCCACTGGCAGAGCCAGCGCTCGTCGGCGGGGGACAGGTCGGGCTCACCTGTCGGGTCCCACCCGGCTGATCCGGCGATCAGCCGCTGTGCGTCGGTGAAATGCAGCTGCGGGATCTGCTCGGGAACGACCGGCAGCACTACCGCAAGCAATTCGGCGGCATAACGAGCTCGCTCCGCCACTGCCGCCACCATCGCGGCGATGACGTCACGGAGCACGGCCATCACGCCGTGATGGTCAGCGGCGCCGTGTTCGCCGAAGAGGGCAAGCTCGGCGTCCAGGCTGGTGTACTGAGCCAGGTGCCTGGCCGTGTCGTGCGGCTCAGCGCGGAAGACCGGCCCGGTCTCGTAGACCTGCTCGAAGACACCGACCATGGCCTGCTTGTAGAACTGCGGCGACTGGGCGAGGTAGGCGGGCCGGCCAAAGTAGTCGAGGCCGAATACGTTCGCGCCTGACTCGGTGGCCGACTCGACGATCTTGGGAGTGCAGATCTCGGTGAAGGACTTCGCGTCAAGCTTGGCCCTGAAGCCGGCCAGGCTGGCGGCGGCGATCTCGAAGCCAGCCCGCAGCAGCGGATGCCGCAGCGTCGTCGGGGCATGATCCAAGATCGTGGGCAGCGTCGCGGTGATGGTCGGCCGGTACAGGTCGAACGGCGGTGGCTCGGCCGGCCCGGACAGCGCGGTAAGTACCGGACGGGTGATCTCGGCGCCGCCGGGTGCCTGCCGGCTCGCGGCGACCAGGCCGGTGCAGGCGACCACGGTCTCCTCGGTCAGGCTGGCAGCCACTGAGTCATCGTCCTGGCTGGTCAGGACGGCCTGAGCCAGACCCGTCCGGTCTCTGATAACGAGGAAGGTAACCGCCTTGAGTGCCCGTTTTCTGTGCAGCCAGCCGGCGATCGTGACCTGCTGGCCGATGTAAGCGGGCAGGTCGGCGGTCAGCACCCTCGCGGTCACTGTGGTCATCACGCACTCCTGGGTGAAGTCCGACCCCTGGGAGTGCGGGCGAGCAGGGAAACTCGCGGTGCCACCGCACTTTCGCCGCCGCCCGTGCTGCGGCGGCGGCCTCGTTCGCCAGGTAACGGTGGCCAGCCGGCGGGGCATTGAGCCTGCCGCTGGCCACGGCGGCCGTTCCTCCCCGCACTCGGGAGGGTCTTCGCGGTCCGGGGGCGAGGCCGCTTTCTCAGCTGCCGGCGGCTCTCTGCACTCGCCGATCCCGGGCGCTACTTGTCTCCGTCAGCGCGTTAGGCAGTCAGCTTACCCGCGGGCCGGCCGGTCCGCTGGCTCGGTCAGCGCCAGCGGGTGCGCTACCGTGGCCATGCGGTCGCACCAGAAAGGCGGTCTTGCGTTATGTACGGCTACACTCCGCCCCCGGTGCCGGGCTTCCCGCCAGGCAACCCGCAAGGCTACGGCCCGCGAGGTCCGTCCGATGACCAGCTCTGGTCGCTACTCGCCTACCTGCTGACCTTCGTCTTCAGCCTCTTCGCGCCGCTGGTCATCTATCTGGTCAAGATGAACGAGTCACGCTACGTCCGGTATCACGCCGCTCAGTCGCTCAATATGGGTATCACCGCCACGATTTATGGCTTCGGCGCGTTCGGTGCCGGGATCCCGCTGGCGCTGATTACGCACGGATTCGTGCTGCTGCTCGCCATCCCGTTGTTCATCGCGTTCGCGATAGCCCACCTGGTGTTCCTCATCCTGGCTGCGGTGGCAGCCAATCGGGGTGAGCTGTACCGGGTGCCGAAGGTGATCTGCCTGCCGCTGGTGCACTGATCCGGCGGGAGGCGGCCGGTGCCGGTTACTGCGCTATGATCTGTGCGTCCGACAGGGCAACGGGACGTGGCCCAGCTTGGTTAAGGCGCTGGTCTGGGGGACCAGAGAGCCCGGGTTCAAATCCCGGCGTCCCGACTCATCCTCCGCACTGCGCGCCGAGTCGGAGCGGGCGGACTCGGGGCGGGCGGACTCGGGCGGAGCTGAGGTGGCTGGCGAGACGGTGCGGCGATCATCGCGCGCTAGGAGGTGGCTGCGCCAGGCCGCGATCGGCGCGGCCACCCTCGCCATTGTGGTGTGGAGCGCAGGCGCGGTGCTGTTGTTCGTCACGCCTTCGGTCGGTGACGCCATATCGCTGACCGGAGTGCAGGCCAGGGAGCATCACGAGGCGTTCCCAGGCCCCGTGGTGCCAGCCCGGTTCGCTGCCGCGCTGATCTCCACCGAGGATCACAGGTTCGATTCCGAGCCAGGCGTCGACCCGTTGGCGATCGGCCGGGTGCTGCTGGCCGGCCTCACGGCCAGTGGTGACCAGGGTGGGGCCACGCTCTATCAGCAGCTGGCGAAGCTGCTGTACACGCCAGGCCGGGGCGGCTTCGCGGTCGAGACGGAACAAGTCGCGCTGGCGATCAAGCTCAAATTTAGCTACAGCGGCCAGCAGATCCTGCGGATGTACGCCGAGGTGGCGTATTTCGGGCACGGCTTCTACGGCCTGGCCGCGGCGAGCTGCGGCTACTTCGGCCTGCCTGCCGATCGGCTGTCCTGGCCGCAGGCTGCGCTGCTCGCCGGGCTAGTCCAGGCACCATCCGACTATGATCCGCTGGTCCACCCCGCTCTGGCCCGGTCTCGGCAGGAACACGTGATCGCCAGGCTGGTCGCCACCGGCACGCTCACCCGGCGGCAGGCGGCGGCCGCGCTCGCGGTCCCGTTGCGCCGCCTGCTGGCCGGGGCAGGCCGTAACTGCCGCGCCGCCGGTCATTCGTAACGTGGTCGCCGCAGCTCGTCGACGGCCGGGCGGCGGCCAGCCAGCACGGGTTCCCTGGCAGGTACCGGGACCGTCCTGCCCTTGCGGTGCCTGCCGCGCCGCAGCCTGGCCAGGTGCACCTCGGGCGGCACCCAGACCCACTTGCGGTAGGACCAGAACCGGAACAGCGTTCCCAGCCCGATCCCGATGTTCAGCGCGAGGTAGTTGTCTAGCTTGGAGGTCAGGCCGAGACCGTAGTCGCTGAACCCGAGCACCGCATACTGGATCAGCAGCCCGATCCCGTTCAGGATGAAGAACATCAGGCCCTCGCGGCCGGTGCCAGCGCCGGTGCGGTGCCGGAAACTCCAGTACCGGTTGCCGAGGAACGTGACCATGGTGGCCGCGATGGTCGCGATGGTGACCGAGGTGAGCACGCCGAGATGATTGTGCAGCGGCCCGAAGACGATGTTGGTGACGCCGATCCCGATCAGTCCGACTATTCCGAACTTGGCGCCCTCGTGGATGACATGCCGGAATCGCTGGTAGGCGCGGGTCAGGTGCGTCAGCAGCGGCTCCGGAGCACGGGCACTGCTCAATGTGCGCTTCCGGCCCCGTCTCCGGTCTGGTGGGGCACACCTTGCGCCGCCAGGGCGGGCTGAAGAGCCTCGTGCTCATCAGGCGCGGGCTGCGGCTCGGCCCACACCCACTTGCGGTAAGACCAGAACCTGAACAGCGTGCCGAGCACGATGCCCAGGTTGAGTGCCACGAAGCTGGCCAGGTTGCTGGTGAGCCCGAGGCCGTGGTGGACGAACCCGACGACGGCGTCCTGGATGAGCAGCCCGATCCCGTTGAGCACGAAGAACATCACCGTCTCGCGGTGTACGGTGGTCCGCTCGCGGTGCCGGAAACTCCAGTACCGGTTGCCGACGTAGCTCATCACCGCGGTCACCACGAAAGCGATGGTGCTCGCCGTGACCACACCCAGGCCTAGGCCGATGTGCGTCCAGCCATAGATGAGGTTGTTGACCACCAGGCCGACCACGCCGATGATGCCGAACTTGGCGCCCTCATGGATGAGCAGCCTGAACCGCACGTACAGTTGTCGGGCACTGCCCACCTAGGTGGCCTCCGTTCACGTCCGCAGATCGCGGTGCTACCCCGCGCCGCGTCTGGCGTTCAATCGCGCTGGTCGCGGTGCTACCCGCGCCGCGTCTGGCTTATTTGCGCTAGTCGCGGTGCTACCCGCACCGCAGGGCATCAATGCGCTGTCCGCAAGATTACCGCGCCGGTCGGCTCGCGTGGTATGACAGCGCAAATCGGCATGCTGGTGTCGAATCCGATCATCCGGCGACGGGCCGAAATCCATTCGAGCTTGTCAGTGCGGCCGGGTAGGGTCGCGGGCGTGGCTGATCCTGACATTCTGGTCCGGGCCAGGGGTCTGACCAAGGCGTTCGGCGAGTTCACCGCCGTTGACGGGATCGACTTCGAGCTGAGCCGGGGCGAGGTGTTCGGCTTCCTCGGCCCGAACGGTGCCGGGAAGTCATCGACGATGCGCATGATCGGCTGCGTCTCGCCGCCGACCGGCGGCGAGCTGACCATCCTGGGTCTTGACCCGGTACGGGACGGCGCGGCGATCAGGGCCAGGCTGGGCGTCGTTCCGCAGGAGGACACCCTGGACGTCGAGCTGACCGTGCGCGAGAATCTGCTGATCTACGGGCGCTACTTCGGCCTGCGCCGGGACGTGATCAGGGAGCGGACGGACCGGCTGCTTGACTTTGTCCAGCTCAGCGAGCGGGCAGCCGACCAGGTGGAGCCGCTGTCCGGCGGCATGAAGCGCCGGCTGACCATCGCCAGGTCGCTGATCAGCGAGCCGGAGATCCTGCTGCTCGACGAGCCGACCACTGGACTTGACCCGCAGGCCAGGCACGTGGTCTGGGACCGGCTCTACCGGCTGAAGCAACAGGGTGTCACGCTCGTGCTGACTACTCACTACATGGACGAGGCCGAGCAGCTCTGCGACCGGCTGGTGGTGATGGACGCGGGGAAGATCGTCGCCGAGGGCTCGCCGCGCGAGCTGATCGCCACTTACTCCACCGCGGAAGTCCTTGAGCTGCGGTTCGGGCTCGACGAGCAGGAGCAGGCCGCCGAGAAGCTGGCCGCCGGGCCGGCCGATCGGATGGAAGTGCTCGCCGACCGGATCCTGCTCTACGCCCCTGACGGGGACGACGCGCTGGCTGCCGTCCGCGGACTTGGCCTGGAGCCGGTCAACTCCCTGATCCGGCGCAGCACGCTTGAGGACGTCTTCCTGCGGCTGACCGGTCGGCGGCTGGAGGACTGATGACCGGTGAGTTCGCGCTGCGGCAGCTCCGGTTCTGGCTGACGAACTACCGGCGCACCTGGCAGGGCTCGATCTACTCCGGTGTGCTCAGCCCGGTGCTCTACCTGGGGGCGATGGGGCTGGGCCTGGGGACGCTGGTGGACTCCCGCGGCACCTCGAGCCTCGGCGGCGTCAGTTACCTGGCCTTTCTTGCCCCCGGGCTGATGGCGGCTACGGCCATGCAGACCGCCATGGGGGAGTCCACCTACCCGGTGCTCGGCTCGGTCAAGTGGCTGAAGACCTACCAGGCGGCGATCGCATCGCCGCTGCGGCCGGTCGACCTCTTCCGTGGTCATCTTCTGTTCACCGCCTTGCGGCTGGCCATGAACGCCGCGATATTCCTCGCGGTCATGGCGGCATTCGGCGCCGTGCGCTCGGCTTGGGTGCTGGCCGCGGTGCCAGCCGCGATGCTCACCGGAATCGCGTTCGCCGCACCGATCGAGGCCTTCGCGATCACCTGCAATAAGGACACATCGTTCGCGATGCTCTTCCGGTTCGGGATGATCCCGCTGTTCTTGTTCTCCGGCACCTTCTTCCCGATCTCCCAGCTTCCGGCCGTGATCCGGCCGCTGGCGTACCTGACGCCGCTCTGGCATGGGGTCGCACTCTGCCGGTCGCTGAGCCTCGGCGCGGCCCAGCTTGGAGCGTCGGCCTGGCATGTCGGCTATCTGCTCGCGGTCACCGCCATCGGCATGTACGCGGGCAACCGCACGTACCCGCGGAGGCTCTATGCCTGATCAGCTGAGCCAGCCGCAGGACCTGGCGGGCAGCACGGTTGGTCGGCTGCGCGAGACGTCCGGCCGGGTCCAGGCCCTGCCGCTGCGGATTCTGCCGGTCACGATGCTGCGGACCCGGAGTCCCGGGCTCGGCGGTCGCGGCAGCGTCCACCTGATCGAACGCCATGCCCGGGTCTACCGGCATGCCTGGCTGGTGCTGATCTCGGGCTTCTTCGAGCCGCTGTTCTACCTGCTCTCGATCGGGGTCGGCCTGGCCGGCCTGGTCGGCGATGTCACCGGGCCAGGGGGCCAGCCGGTGGGCTTCACCAGCTTTGTCGCCCCGGCGCTGCTCGCCACGTCGGCGATGAACGGTGCGGTGCTCGACTCCACCTTCAACGTCTTCTTCCGGATGAAGTATGCGAAGCTCTACGACGCCGCGCTGGCTACGCCTATGCGGGCCGACGAGATCGCCCTGGGCGAGATCGGCTGGGCGCTGATCAGGGGCGGGCTCTACGCGCTGGCGTTCATGATCGTCATGCTGGCGCTGAGCCTCGTCCACTCGATCTGGGCGCTGGCCGCGGTGCCTGCCGCGCTGCTGATCGGCTTCGCTTTCGCCGGTGCCGGAATGGCGGCGACCACGTACATGCGGAGCTGGCAGCATTTCGAGTTCATTACCCTGGCGACGCTGCCGATGTTCCTTTTCTCCACTACGTTCTATCCGCTCGGCGTCTACCCGCGGTCGATCCAGATCGTGGTCGAGTGCACTCCGCTGTACCAGGGCGTCGTGCTGCTGCGCGGCCTCACGCTCGGCGCCGTCGGCCCCGGACTGCTCTGGAACGTGGCTTACCTGGCCCTGATGGGTGCCGTCGGACTGGCCGTGGCTGGCCGGCGGATCGGCCGCCTGCTGCTGACCTAAGCGGCCACGCGAGATCGGTCTGCCTTCGCCACCGGGGTGGGCGCCGGGATCCTGCTCGACGCGACCGTGGTCAGGTCGCTGCTGGTGCCCGCGCTTGTGTCGCTTTTCGGCGAGTGGAACTGGTGGCTGCCGACCTGGGCCGCCAAATTGCTGCGCGTGGAGCCGTCCGAGCGCAGGGCGTGACCACCTCAGAGTCGGGCCAGCGCCTCCCGCAGCAGGTCGAGGCCCACCGAACCGAGGGCCAGTGCCTGGCTGTGGAACTCTTTGAGATTGAAGTCGGCGCCCTTGCGCTGGCGCACCTCCTCCCTGGCCTGCAGCCAGATCCGCTCACCGAGCTTGTACGAGGGTGCCTGGCCTGGCCAGCCAAGGTAGCGGTTCAGCTCGAATCGCAGCATCTCCTGCGGCACCTGCACGCGGGAGCGCAGATACTGCCAGGCCAGGTCGGCATTCCAGATCTCGCCCGGGTGCCAGCCTGAGTCCGCCGGGATCGGCAGCTCCAGGTGCACCCCGAGATCGACCACCACGCGGGCCGCCCGGAGCAGCTGAGCGTCCAGCATGCCGAGCCGGTTACCCGGGTCGGTGAGATAACCGAGCTCGTCCATCAGCCGCTCCGCGTACAGCGCCCACCCTTCACCGTGGCCGGACACCCAGCACATCAGCCGCTGCCAGCGATTGAGCCGGTCCCGCAGGAACACAGCCTGCGCGGTTTGGAGATGGTGACCTGGCACCCCCTCGTGGTAGATCGTGGTGACTTCCTTCCAGGTCGGAAACACATCCTCGGCGTCCGGCAACGACCACCACATCTGCCCAGGCCGGCTCCAGTCCTCGCTCGGCCCGGTGTAGTAGATCCCGCCCGCGCTGGTCGGCGCGATCATGCACTGCAGCCGCAGGGCCGGCTCGGGAATGTCGAAATGGGTGCCGTTCAGTTCGGCGATGGTCTGGTCGGCGAACGCCTGCATCCAGTCCCGCAGATTCTCCGGACCGAAGATCTGCCTGGCCGGATCGGCGTCGAGCGCTGCCACCGCGTCGGCGACGTTGCCGCCTGGCACGATCTTCCCGGCGAGCCGCCGCATCTCCTCCTCGATCCGCATGACCTCGGACCAGCCCCAGGCATAAGCCTCTTCCAGATCGATCGTGGCGCCAAGGAACGCGCGCGAGGCGAGGGCATACCGCTCCCGGCCGGCCGCGTCGGGCTCCGGAGCAAGCGGCAGCAGTTCGGAGCTGAGGAAGGCACCGAGCTCGGCGGTGGCCGCACTGGCTGCCACCGCCGCGCGCTCAAGGTCGGCGCGCAGGGTTCCGGTCGCGTTAGTGCGCCCGACCAGCCCGGTGTAGAAGTCGCTGCCTGGCGCTGACCATTCAGCGCACTGCGCCGCGCAGGCCGCGACCTGGCGGCGGGCAGCCACCTGGCCACTGGCCGCTGCCTCCCGGTAGGTCAGCGCCAGGCCCGCATAGGCCGCGGGCACCCCCGCCATCCGCGCGGCGAGATTGCGCAGCGCCTCCTCGCCGTCCAGCGGCATCAGGTCGAAGATCTCGCGGACTTGCTGCACCCAGCTGGCGATGACGTTCAGCTCACTGTTGGTGGCACCGGAGCTGTATAGCTCGCTGGACACGGTGAGCCGCTCCAGCATGGCGTCCTTGGCGACCTGCTCCCGCTCGCCGGCCGCAGTGGCCGCGTTGAGCGCGGCGATCGTGGCCTGGTCGAGGTCGTAATGCGCAGCGAAACCCGCTGGGCTGAGATCATTCATCCGGTGGTCGTATCCGGCGAGCCCGATGGCGGTGGCGCCGACCGGATCGATCTCAGCGAACTGCGCGACATGCCGGTCAGCGATGTCGTCGATAGTGCCCATGAAGGCACACGCTACCTATTGTCGTCGCTGCGGGCTATCGGCCGGCCGCGGCGGTATGCGTCAAAAGGGTCACGGCGGGGAGAAATAACGGCGCGGGTTGACTACCAGCATGGTTTCGAGCTGGTCGGCGCTGATGCCGCGCTCGGCCAGCGCGGGCAGCACCTGGTCGTGGAGATAGGTGTAGTTCCCGGTGGCCGACTCGGGCAGGTCATACCAGTCGATATGGCAGGCCGTGTCGTGTGAGAGCACCATGCTCGCCGCATAGCCGCGCTGGCACAACGCGGCCACGGTGTCCGCACGCTGGTCCAGGAACGGCGGGCCGAACTCGCCGAATCGGTCCATGCCGAGCAGGCAGCCGGCCTCGGCGATCTGGCTCAGGTAGTCCAGGTCCGGGCTGTCGCCGCTGTGCCCGAGCACAACCCGGCTCAGATCGGCGCCCTCCTCGCGCAGCACCCGCAGCGCCACCAGCCCTGATCCGCCGCTCCTCGTCCCAGCCGGCCGGGTAGTTCCGCCGGATCTCCTCGCTGAGCACGAACACGTGCTCGTGCATGAGCGTCGTTCCCAGCGCACCGACATCAACTGGACCACGTACCGTCTCGACCGAGGGCATAGCCAGACCGTAGCGTTATCTCGTACTCGTCGGTAGGTACGCTTGTCCGGACTCGTCGGGAGGCGCAGATGGATTTCGGATACGACGCGAGGACCACCGAACTCAGGGACCAGCTGCTCGCTTTCATGGACTCCCACGTGTACCCGGCCGAGCGGGTCTTCGCCGACCAGGTGGCCGCTGCGGCGGCGGCTGGCCAGATCTGGCAGCGGCCGGCGGTGATCGACGAGCTGAAGGCGGAAGCGCGCGGCCGCGGGCTGTGGAACCTGTTCCTGACGGTGCGCGCCGCTGGCGCCGGCGATGATCAGGCTGGCCGGATCGCCGAGAAGTACGGCGCCGGGCTGACCAACCTGCAGTACGCGCCGCTGGCCGAGATCACCGGTCGCAGCGGGGCGATCGCTCCCGAGGCGCTGAACTGCGCGGCGCCGGACACCGGCAATATGGAACTGCTCGCTGAGTTCGGCAGCGCCGAGCAGATCGAGCGGTGGCTGCGGCCGCTGCTTGAGGGCGAGATCAGGTCGGCGTTCTGCATGACCGAGCCGGATGTCGCGTCGTCCGACGCCAGCAACATCCAGACGTCGATCGTGCGCGACGGCGGCGAGTACGTGATCAACGGCCGCAAGTGGTGGTCGTCAGGCGCGATGGACCCGCGCTGCAAGCTGCTGATCGTGATGGGCAAGACCGACCCGGATGGCGAGCGGCACCGGCAGCAGTCGATGATCTGTGTGCCGGCCGACACGCCAGGCGTCAACGTCAAGCGCAGCATGGCGGTGTTCGGCTTCACCGACTCGACCCATGGCGGGCACGCCGAGGTGGAGTTCTCGGGCGTCCGGGTACCGGTCGAGAACCTGATCGGCGGCGCCGGAGACGGCTTCGCGATCGCGCAGGCCAGGCTCGGGCCCGGCCGGATCCACCACTGCATGCGGCAGATCGGCTCGGCCGAGCGGGCGCTCGAGCTGATGTGCCGCCGGGCCACCGGCCGGGTCGCGTTCGGCAAGCCGCTCGCCGACCAGGGCGTGGTACAGGACTGGATCGCCGAGTCCCGGGTCAGGATCGAGCAGGCCAGGCTGCTGGTGCTGAAGACCGCGTGGCTGATGGACACCGTCGGCAACAAGGGCGCGCACACCGAGATCCAGGCCATCAAGATCGCCGTTCCGTCGATGGCCGAGTGGGTGATCGACAAGGCGATTCAGGTCCACGGCGGTGGCGGGATCAGCCAGGACTTCCCGCTCGCTGCGGCCTGGGCCGCGGCCAGGAGCCTGCGGTTCGCCGACGGGCCAGACGAGGTGCACAAGCGCTCGATGGCCCACCGGGAGCTGCGTAAGTACCGGACCTGACCGGCGGGCCGGGCGTCCTGGCGAGCTGCGGGGCGACCGGACTGCGCTGGCGTGGGCACTGGCTGGGGAAGCTTGCGTAACGCTAAATCTGAACAGTTTGTCGAAAGGACGATGCAGATGTCGGATCTCCCGCAGCGGGTAGCCATCGTGACCGGTGCCGCGCGCGGCATAGGCGCGGCGGTGGCCCGTCGCCTGGCCGCCGACGGGCTGGCGGTCGGGGTCATTGACCTGAAGGAAGGTGACTGCGGCGCGACCGTCGACGCGATCACCTCGGCCGGCGGCCGCGCGCTCGGCTTCGGCGCCGACGTGAGTAACTCGGCCCAGGTGGCCGCGGCGGTGCAGGCGATAGCGGCCGAGCTTGGCCCGCCTGCCGTCCTGGTCAACAACGCCGGCGTGATCCGCGACAACCTGCTGTTCAAGATGACCGAGGACGACTGGGACACGGTCCTCGGCGTGCACCTGCGCGGCTCGTTCCTGATGAGCCGGGCGTCGCAGAAGTACATGGTCGAGCAGAAGTTCGGCCGGATCATCAACCTGTCGTCAAGCTCGGCGCTCGGCAACCGGGGCCAGGCCAACTACTCGGCGGCGAAAGCCGGGCTGCAGGGGTTCACCAAGACATTGGCGATCGAGCTCGGCCAGTTCGGCATCACCGCTAATGCGATCGCGCCCGGATTCATCGTCACCGACATGACGGCCGCCACGGCGGCCAGGGTCGGGATGGAGTTCGAGGCCTTCCAGCAGGCCGCTGCGTCCCAGATCCCGGTGCGCCGGGTCGGGCAGCCTGACGACATCGCCCACCTCGCCTCGTTCCTGGCCAGTGAGCAGGCGGGCTTCGTGTCCGGTCAGGTGATCTACGTGGCTGGGGGCCCGCTGTGCTGACCGAAGGCGCCAGCGGGGGCGGGAACGGAACCGGCGGCGCGGGCGGGACCGGCCGCGAGGTAACCGCCGAGGACCTGCGCAAGCAGGTGCGCGACTTCCTGGCCGCACACGACCCGGCGACAACTGACCGGCTTGAGTTCGTCCGGGCCAGGTTCGACGCCGGACTGGCCTGGGTGCACTACCCGGTCGGCCTGGGCGGCCAGGGCCTGCCGCGCACCTTGCAGAAGGTGGTCGACGCCGAGTTCGCAGCCGCGGAGGCGCCGACCAACCGGCCTGAACGCAATGGCATCGGCCTCGGCATGGCGGCGCCGACCATCCTGGCCTACGGTTCCGACGAGCAGAAGCGGCGCTGGCTCCGGCCGCTGTGGACCGGCGAGGCGATCTGGTGCCAGCTGTTCAGTGAGCCCGGCGCCGGGTCCGACCTGGCCAACCTGGCCACCCGCGCGGTGCGCGACGGCGATGTGTGGATCGTCAACGGGCAGAAGGTGTGGACCTCATCGGCGCACGTGGCCAGCCGCGCGCTGCTCGTCACCAGGACCGACCCCGACGTGCCCAAGCACAGTGGCCTGACCTACTTCAGCATCGACATGCACGCGCCGGGAGTCGAGGTCAGGCCGCTGCGGCAGGCCACCGGCGAGGCCGAGTTCAACGAGGTGTTCCTGACCGATGTGGTGATTCCCGACGCCGACCGGATCGGTGCGGTCGGTCAGGGCTGGCAGGTCTCCACCGCCACGCTGATGAACGAGCGGGTGGCGCTCGGCGCCTTCGTGTTCCCGCGCGAGGGCGGCATGATCGGCCAGGCGGCCAGGCTCTGGCGGGAGCGGCCCGAACTGCGCACGCCCGGCCTGCACGACCGGCTGCTGCGGCTGTGGGCGCAGGCCGAGGTCTCCAGGCTGGCCGGCGAGCGGCTGCGCCAGCAGCTGGCCGTCGGCCAACCTGGCCCGGAGGGGTCGGGCGCCAAGCTGGTCTTTGCCTCGCTGAATCAGGAGATCGCCGACTTCGAGGTGGAGCTGATCGGCGCCGATGGCCTGCGTTACGGCGACTGGACGATGCGGCGTCCGGAGGGCGCTGACTTCTACGGGCGCGACGCCGGCTACCGCTACCTGCGGTCCAAAGGCAACTCGATCGAGGGCGGTACGTCGGAGATCCTGCGCAACATCATTGCCGAGCGGGTGCTCGGGCTGCCGCCGGAGATCCGGGTGGACAAGAACGTGCCATGGAAGGACCTGCCGAGGTGAGTCAGCCAACCCAGACCACGACCGCGGCGCCTGGTGCCGGGGCGCGCCTGCCCAACCTGACCTACACCGAGGCGGAGACCGAGCTGCGCGCCGCGGTCCGGGCGGTGCTGCAAGACCAGGCTGACTGGTCGGCCGTGCTGGCCAGGACCGAGTCAGGGGAGACCTACGACTCCCGGCTGTGGCGCACGCTCGCCGCCGAGGTCGGCTGCGCCGGACTGCTGGTGCCCGAGTCCTGCGGTGGCGCCGGAGCCTCCTACCGTGAGGCCGCGGTGGTGGCCGAGGAGCTCGGCCGGGCGGTCGCGCCCGTTCCTTACCTGGGCAGCGCCGTGCTGGCGACGGCGGCTCTGCTGTCGCTGCTTGACTCGGGGCCAGACGCGGAGCAAGTGCCCGAGCTGCTGGTCGGCCTTGCCGCCGGGACGACCACGGCGGCGCTGGCCGTGCCGTTCGCGACCATGCCGGGCAGCAGGGTCGAGCCGTCGGTCCGGGTCGGACCGCCGCAGGCCGGCGATGTGACCGGCGGCTACCGGCTGTCCGGGTCGGCGCCAGGCCTGGCCGATGCGCTGCCAGCCGATCTGCTGCTTGTTCCCGCCGACGGCGTTCCTTACGGGCTGTACGCGGTGCCGGCGGCTGCCGCCGGGGTGAGTCTGGCACCGGTGGTCTCGCTGGACATGACCAGGCAGCTAGCCGACCTGACCCTGGCCGACGTGCCAGCCACGCGGATCGCCGCCGGGGCCGATGCCGAGCGGGCCGTCGCCGTGGCGCTGCAGGCCGGCGCGGCGATGCTGGCCGCCGAGCAGATCGGGCTGGCCGAGCGAGCCTTGGAGATCACCCTGGCCTACGTCAAGCAGCGGCACCAGTTCGCCAGGCCGGTTGGCTCGTTCCAGGCGATCAAGCACCGGCTGGCCGACCTGTGGGTGGCCGTCACTCAGGCCCGGGCTGCCTCCAGGTACGCGGCAGCCTGCCTGGCGCAGGCCGATCCTGACACACCGGTCGCCGTCGCGCTGGCGAAGGCGGCCTGCTCGGACGCGGCGGTGAAGGCTGGCCAGGAGATGGTGCAGCTGCACGGCGGCATCGGATTTACCTGGGAGCACCCGGCACACCTGTACCTGAAGCGGGCGAAGAGCAGCTCGATCGGGCTCGGCACGGCCGACCGGCACCGCGGCACGCTAGCTGGGCTGGTCAACCTGCCGCCTGCGGTCCGGTGAAGCTGGCCGGAGCGGTCCGGTGAAGCGCCAGGGCCGAGCTCGGCGAGATCGACCTGTACTGCGCGAATGCCGGAATAGCCCGCCTCGGCGGAGCTGGGGCCAGCGAGGCGGACTGGGCCGACTCCTGGCAGGTCAACGTGATGGCACAGGTACGCGCCGCACGGTTGCTGCTCGGCCCGTGGCTGGAGCGCGGCAGCGGCCACCTGATCTGCACCGTGTCGGCCGGCGGGCTGCTGTCGGTGCCTGGTTCGGCGCCGTACTCGGTGACCAAGCACGGCGCGCTTGCGTTCGCCGAGTGGCTGGCCCTGACCCACCGGCATCGCGGGCTGACCGTGCAGGCGATCTGCCCGCAGGGGGTCAGGACCGGCATGTTCGACGGCAGCGATCCGATGTCCGAGAAGCTGCTCGCCGCCTCGGCGATCATGCCGGAGGCGGTGGCCGACGCGGTGATCGAGGCGATCGCCGACGAGCGGTTCCTGATCCTGCCGCATCCTGAGGTGGCGGAGATGTACGCCGGGCGGGCCGCCGAGCCGGACCGGTGGCTGACCGGCATGAACAAGCTGCAGCAGTACCTCGAGGACGACTCCGCCTGACCCGGCCGGGCCGACCGGCCCGCGCCGGCTGACCCTGCCGGGCCCGCCGGCCCGCGCCGCAGGTGATCACGCGGTTCTTTCAGGGCTATCGACCGAAAGAACCGCGTGATCACGGGTTCATGCCCGGTCAGCCGGACTGGATGGGGCAGCTTAGCCGCAGGTCGCGTGATGACCTGCCCACGGCCACGGTGAACAGTCCAGGCGGCCAAGCCCAGCCAGCCAGTTCGGAGTCCCAGCGCGCGAACGCCCTGGCCGGGATCCGCAGCCGCAGCTGCGCTGCGGCGCCAGGCGCCGCTGTGGCGATCCCGAACGCGGCGAGCACCCGCACCGGCCTGGTGTCATCGCCGGGCGGTCCGGCGAGGTAGGCCTGAACCACTTCGCGGCCCGGCCTGGCTCCGGTATTCCGCACGGTAGCCAGCAGGTCCAGATCACGGCCAGGCTGGTAATCCCCGGCGGTCACCTCAAGTGACTCGTAAGCCCAGGTGGTGTATCCCAGACCATGCCCGAACTCGAACAGTGGCTCGGTTCCGGCCGTGTCGTAGCCGCGGTAGCCGACCAGCAGGCCCTCGCTGTATTCCAGCCGTGCTCCGGTCGGCTCGGCGTGCAGCACCGGGCAGTCCGCCTCCGCCCTGGGCATGGTGACTGGCAGTCGGCCGCCGGGCTCGGCGTGTCCGAGCAGCACGTCGGCTAGCGCATCGCCCATGGCCTGCCCGGGCAACCAGGCCTGAATCACCGCAGCGACGTCGTCGATCCACGGCATCAGCACCGGCATGCCCGAGTTCACCACGACCACGGTGCTCGAGTTGGCTGCGGCCACCCGCCGGACCAGCTCGTCCTGGCGTCCGGGCAGCGCCAGCGTGGTCCGGTCGAAGCCCTCGCTCTCCGTCATCTCCGCCGAGCCGACCACCACCACGGCGGCGTCGGCTGTGCTGGCTGCCTGCGCCGCCTCGGCAAGAAGTGCCTCGTCAGCTTCGACCGGCACGATGCCGAAGCGAACCGACAGCGGTCCCTCCCCGTCCAGTGCCGGGCGGAACACGAGCCGGATGGTGGCCTGTGTCCCGGCCGCCAGGTCGACGGTCGTCCGGATCTGCCCAGGCCGGGTCATGGCCTCCACCGGGTCTGCAGGGACTACGGTCGGCTCATCCGCCAGAATCACGCCGTCGACGATGAGCGTCAGGTGACCGACGCCGGCGGCGCCGACCAGATGCAGCCCGGTGACGTCCGGGCGATAGCGGGCCAGCAGCACCACGCTGCCGCCATCTCCCCAGCCGACGCCGGGCGGAACTCCGTCCCACCAGGTCAGCGCCGTCGAGGTCCGGTGCTCGGCGCGGAGCAGCCCGCCATCGGCCGCGTGAAACTCGAGCCGCAGCCCGGACTGCCCGGTGACCGGGTCGCTGAGCGAGGTCGCCGGCGGCTCGGGCACGTTGACCCAGATCTGGCAGCCCGCCGACACGGTGACCTCGGTCCGGCCAGCGAGCCGCGCGGTAAGCGCCTGCGCTGGCGAGGACAGCGCGGCCGGCGCGACCATCGCGCTGCCGCCGCCCTGAATCGTCGGCCGGATGGCACCAGGGCCGACGACCGCGAGCCTGGTGATCTCCGGCAGCCGGAACGGCAGCACCTGGCCGGCGTTGCGCAGCAGCACGAAGGATGTCGCAGTGGCCCGGCGGAGCAGGCCGGGATCGACCAGCCGGACCGGTGCGGGCACGCCGGAATCAGCCGCGGAATCCGCCCCGGCGTCCTGATCAGGACCCGCGGCGCTCCCGAAGCTGCCGAGAGCCCCGACCCGGCGGGCAAGCCCGAGCAGGCGCATCACCTTGTCGTCAAGCACCTCCTGGGTCACCACGCCGTCGGTGACGGCGCGAGCCAGCTGCTCGCCCCACGGTCCGTCCGGCCCTGGCATCGCCAGGTCAAGCGTCGCCAAGGCGGTTGCCGTGGTGCTTCGCGCGGCGTGCCAGTCGGAGGTGACGACGCCGTCGAAGTCCCACTCGCCCTTGAGCACGTCCTTGAGCAGCGCGGCGTGCTCGGTCATCGGGACGCCGTTGACCTTGTTGTAAGCGGCCATCACCAGGGCCGCGCGGGCCTGGATCACGCAGGCTTCGAACGGGACCAGGTACACCTCGCGGAGTATGCTCTCGGCGATCCGGGCGTCGTAGGTCCTTCGTCCGGTCTCCGAGTCGTTGCCCACGTAGTGCTTGACGGTGGCGGCGACGCCGGCGTCCTGCACTCCGCGGACATAGCCGACCGCGATCTGAGCGGTCAGCACCGGATCTTCGGAGAAGCACTCGAACCCGCGGCCGCCTAGCGGCGTCCTGACCAGGTTGACTGTCGGCGCGAGCAGCACGTCGATTCCCTTGCTTCTCGCCTCCGCGCCGAGTGCGCTGGCCAGTTCGCGGACGAGCTCGATGTCCCAGGTAGCGCCGAGTGCCGACGGGCAGGGCAGGCTGGATGATGGCTGCCGCTCATCCAGAGTGACGCCGCGAGCCCCGGCCGGACCGTCCGATGTGATCATCGAGCGGAGGCCGAGGACCCTGGCACCTTGGGTGCGCCAGCTGTCCGCACCGGTCAGCAGCAGCACCTTCTCGGCGACCGAGAGCGCTGCCACCAGCGTGCGGTCAGCCGTCACCTCGGTATCGGATGGCCCGGCGTTCATCGCCGGCCTCGTGGTGGCCGGATTGTCTGGGCACCCGCCCGGCCGGGAGTCCGGCCGGGCGGGATTCGCTCCCGGAGTAGGCCTGTCATTTGCCTGGCCGGCTCAGCCGACCGGCTTGAGCTGCAGAATCGTGTACAGCAGGTAGGGCGAGTTGGGTACCGGGTTCATGTACTGATTGGCTGCGGTCGGCCAGCCGGTGTAGTGCTTCGTGCTGTACTCATACCAGGCGGCCCCGTAGAGCAGCGGGATCACCGGCGCCTGGGTGGAGACGATTCCCTCCAGGGTGTTGAGCGCGCTCTGCTGCGTCGCCGAGCTGTTGCTGCTCGCGAACTGAGCGAGGGCCGCCTCAACGGCGGCACTGTGGAACCGGCCGAAGTCGCCCGCCGCCGGCTTGCCGATCGGCGCGGTCTGGGTGCTGTCCAGCCAGTTCTGGAAGTAGTAATAGGGGTTGGGGCCCTGGTTGCTCCAGTGGATCATCGCGTCGAAGTTGCCGACCGGGTAGTCGGCGTACCACTTGGTTGCCAGCACGCCGTTGAATGAGACGTCGAAGCCCTCCGCATTCAGCTGGGTGGCGATGAGCTGGGCGTCGGTCGCGTAGTCGGTGTACGAGGACGGGTCCTCAATGGCGAACTTGATCGTCTTCCCGTTCTTCGTCCATTTGCCGTTGACCTTCTTCCAGCCGTCTGACTGCAGGATCTGGGCGGCCTTGGTGGCGTCGGACGTCGGCTTGATGTCGTTGGCGTAGGACGCGTCGAGTAGCGCGGTGTCGATCGGCAGCAGGAGTCCGCTGGACGAGGTGGCCACCGGTTCGTAGCCGGTCTCGCCCTGGATCGAGAGCTGCTGCCGGTCGATGCCGGCGCTGATCGCCAGCCGGACCTTCGGGTCGTTGAGCGGCGCGCGGTCGACGTTCAGCCAGAGCGTCACCACGTTGTTGTCGGAGAACCAGGGCTGGCTTGCCGTCCAGGTGTGGAAGTCAGGGCTCTTGTTGAGGAAGTCCTGCTGGACGTTGACGACGTCGTTGCCGGCGTAGTCGATCTCGCCGCTCTCCAGGGCCGGGTTGGCCGTGGTGTTGCTGACGTAGTTGGGGAAGATGATCTCTGGGACCTTGACCTTGCTCTTCTGCCAGTAGCCCGGGTTCGCCGTGAGGGTGTACTTCTGGCCGGAGAACTGAGACACCACATAGGGACCGGTGCCGACCGGGTTCGGATCGGTGAAGGTCGCCGGGTTGCTCACGTTTGCCCAGATGTGCTGCGGCACGATGTACATGCCGCCGATCAGGAACAGGTTGGCGAACTCCGGCGCGCTGAAGGTCAGCACCGCAGTGCTCGCATTGGGCGCGGTCGCGCTGGTGGGTACCGGCGGCGCGGCGACCGGGGTCAGCGTCGGGTTGTTCTTGAGCAGGTTGAAGCTGAACGCGACGTCGCTGGCGGTGAGCGGCTTCCCGTCGCTGAACTTGACACCCTGCCTGATGGTGAGGGTGAGGGTCTTGCCGCCGTTGGACCAGCTGTAGTTGGTGGCTAGCCAGGGGATGGGCGGCTGGGTCGGCTGCATGATGTTGAACATCAACAGCGGCTCGTAGACCAGGGACGTCGAGTTGTTGGAGTTGCCGAGCGAGGTTGAGACGTACGGGTTGAACGATTTGGTGTAGGTCTGGCCGGTGTTGTCCACCACGACCAGGGGCTGGCCGTGGGACGACGACGACTTGGTTGCGGTTGAACTGCTGCAGGCCGCGAGCCCCATGCCGAGGACACTGACTACGACCAGGCTCTTCATGATCGGATGATTCATGCCTAAACTCCATTGTGCCCGGCCGGCTTTCGCCGGCCTGTCTTGTATGACCATGCGGGGTCTGTAAGAACTGGTGCAGCGCGAGGTCGGCCGGGCTCTGCTGGCTGCCGTCGCGCCCTTCGCTGGCTGACACGATTCCGGTGCGATCTGCTGCTAGGCCGCAGGCATCACGTCTCCTCTCCAGGCTCAGGTGCGGCACGCCCGGCCGCCGGGGTGCGATCGCCGGTGCGGTCGGTGCCGTTCTGGCGGCCAAGCGGCCCGCGCTGCACCGGATCCAGGTCGGGCGCGTGCAGCCAGCAGGCGCTGCTATGACCTGCGGCGACCTCGGTCATGGTCGGCGCGGATTCGGCGCAGACCCGCATCGCATGCGGGCATCGAGGGTGGAACCGGCAGCCGGTCGGCGGCGTCACCAGGTTCGGCGGTGCGCCTCGGCCACGAAGCGTCTGAGCCTGCGTCCGATCCGGATCGGGCGCCGCGCTGAGCAGCAGCTGGGTGTACGGATGGGATGGCTGGTCGGTCAGCGAACCGGCCGGTCCTGACTCAACGATCTGGCCCGCGTACATGACCGCGATCACATCGGCCAGGTATCTGGCCGAGGCGATGTCGTGGGTGACGTACAAGATGGCCAGGCCGTCGCGGACGCGAAGATCGGCCAGCAGGTTGAGAACGCCAAGCCGGATCGAGACGTCCAGCATGGAAACCGGCTCGTCGGCGAGCAGGATCCTCGGCTGTACCGCCAGCGCGCGAGCTATCGCTACCCGCTGGCGCTGGCCGCCGGACAGCTCATGCGGATACTTGCCGGTGAACTGGTCGGCGGGCGACAGCGCGACCCGCTCGAGCAGGCCGGCCACTGACTGGTCAAGCTCGCTGGCCGAGCCGGCCAGCCGGTGCACCTTCAGCGGTCTGGTCAGGTGGTAGCGCACGTCATGCACCGGGTTGAGCGAGGAGAACGGATCCTGCAGCACCAGCTGCACCTGCCTGGCATACCTCCGGCGGACCCTGGACCGCGCCGGAACGTCGTCACCGTCGAGCAGCAGCTGACCCGAGGTTGGCTTGATCAGCCTGGCCAGCAGCTTGGCGAGAGTCGACTTGCCTGAGCCGCTCTCGCCGACTATCGCCGTAACGCCGGCCGCTGGCAGGACCAGGCAGACATCGTCGACCGCGTGCACCACGGCACCGCGCGGAGCCAGCCGGGTCTTGCGCACCGGGAAGTGCTTGGTCAGCCCGCGGGCCTCGAGCAGCGGTATGCCGTCAGTGACGGTCGCGGCCACCGCCGGACCTGGGCCGGTCATGATCCGCTCCGCTGGCTCGGGATGATGCCGGCGGCCTGTTGGCCGACCCCAGGCGCCGGAGTGGCCTGTGTAGTGGCCTCGGGCGGCGTGGCGGCCTGGGTCGTGGCCCGCGTCGCGGTCGTCGCGGACGACTCTGGCTCGGGCAGCGCTAGCTCAGGCGGCGGCGTCGTGGCCGTCCCCTGCAGCCAGCACGCCACGGCGCGCCCGGTGGCATGCAGGCGGAGCAGCTGTGGGGTGTCCACGCGGCACTTGTCCATCGCATAAGGGCAGCGCGGATGAAACACGCATCCGGCGGGCAGTTGGCGCATGTCCGGCGGCGAGCCCCCGATGCCGGTCATCGGCTGGTGCGGCCCGTGCAGCGCCGGGAAGGATCTCAGCAGGCCGAGCGAGTATGGATGCCGCGGGGCTCGGTAGAGCTGCCTGGCTCCGGCTGTCTCGACGATCCGGCCCGCATACATCACGGCGATCGTGTCGGCGATCTCGATCAGCAGCGACAGATCATGGGTGATGAACAAGATCGCGAACCCGAGCCGGTCACGCAGGTCCATCAGCTCTTCGAGGATCTCCCGCTGGGTGACGACATCCAGGGCCGTGGTGGGCTCATCCATGATCACGATCTGCGGTTCGAGCGCGAGCGCCATCGCGATCATGACTCGCTGCCGCATCCCGCCGGACAGCTCATGCGGATAGTTCCCGAGCCGGTCCGCCGGGATCCCGACCAGCTCAAGAAGCTGGCCGGCCCGGGTCAGCCTGGCCGCCCGGTCCATCTCCGGCCGGTGCGCCCTGAGCACGTCGGTCAGCTGCGCGCCGACCGACAGTACCGGATTGAGCGCGTGCATCGCGCTCTGCAGCACGACCGCGATCCGATTCCAGCGCAGTGCGCGCAGCTGTTCTGGTCCGGCGTCGAGCAAGTCGATGGTGTGCCACGGGGCCGCGGCCGACGCCGGCAGGTCCTGGTCACCGGTCCCGGGGGTGTGGAAAAGGACCTGGCCGCCGGTGATCACGCCTGGCGCCCTGAGCAGCCGGGTGATCGCATAGGCCAGGGTCGACTTGCCGCTGCCACTCTCCCCGGCCAGGCCGAGCACCTCGCCCCGTCGCAGTACCAGGTCGGCCTCGACGACGGCGTGGATGGCGTCCTGGCCGAAGCCGTAGTCGACGCACAGGCCGGTGACCTCAAGCAGCGGTTGGTCGCGACTGGCCGGTCCGCTGACAGCGCTGGCAGCCCGCCCGGACGGGGCCGGCCGGCGATGGCTGTTCCTGGCCGTGGTCACGTCCGCCGGTCCGTTCCGGCCAGCGGGCCATGACCGATCTCGTCAGGCAGCTGGCCTGGCACCGCGGCGGCGATGCTCACCGGACCGCTGTTGCGCACTACCGGCGTCAGGCCGAGCTGGGATCGTCGCGGCAGGCCGGCCCGTTTCGCGGTCCGCCTGGACAGCCCGGCCGCGCGCAGCCGCGGGTTGATGAACTCGTCGATGCCGAAGTTGAGCAGGGCCAGTGAGGTGCCGAACAGGCCGACGGCCAGTCCAGGCGGCACGAACCACCACCATTCGATCCGTACCTGCTGAGCCGCCTGGGCGCTCTGCGCCCAGTAGAGCATCGTGCCCCAGCTCCAGTGCACCGGGCTGATCACGCCGAGGAAGGACAGCGCGGTGTAGGTGCCCACACCGTAGATCACGGTGAACAGGAACGAGGTGGCGACGATCGGCAGCAGGTTGGGCAGGATCTCGAACATCATGATCCGCCAGCCATGCTCGCCGATCGCCCTGGCGGATACCACGTAGTCCCGCTGCCGCATGGAGAGCGTCTGGGCTCGCATCACCCGGGCGCCGTAGGCCCAGCCGGTGATGCTGATCACCAGGCCGATCAGCACATCGCTGGGGCTGGTCGACTTCGACAGGAAGCCGAAGATCACGATCAGCAGCGGCAGCGCCGGCATCACCAGGAAGATGTTGGCGAGCATGGAGAGCAGGTCGTCAAGCACCCCGCCGTAGTATCCGGCGGTCACCCCGAACAGGACAGCCAGGGTGGTGGCGATCAGGCCGGCCACGATCGCGACGAGTATCGTGCTGCGTCCGCCAGCGAGCAGCTGGGACAGCACATCTTGCTGGACTTGCGTCGTGCCGAGCAGGTGCGCGGCGGAGGGGGCCTGCGGCACGCCGCTGGTGGTAGACAGGCTGGTATTCGGGTTGTCGGGTGCGATCCACGGGCCGATCACCGCGAGGATGATGAAGCCGAGCCCGAATCCGAGGCCGATCCTGACCTTCAGCGACTTCGGCAGCTGCAGCACCCGGGCGCCGCGGCGCAGCCGGACGGTCGGCGGCGGCTGGCCATCGCCGGTGGCGGCCGGGTCGGTCCCGATCACGAGCGCCATCTGGGTCAGGCCTCCTGCCGGGTCCGGGGGTCAAGGAACGCGTACACGAAGTCCGCGATCAGATTCGCGGCGAGCACCGCGAACGTAATGATCAGGAAGATGCCTTGCAGCAGCGGGTAGTCCTCGCTGCCGATGGCCTGCAGCAAGATGTAGCCGATCCCTGGATAGGAGAAGACGATCTCGGTGAGCAGCGCTCCGGAGACGACGAAGCCGATCGCGAGGGAGAAGCCGGACACGCTCGGCAGGATCGCGTTACGCGCCGCGTAGCTGATCACCCGACGTTTCGGCAGCCCCTTGGCCTGCGCGATCAGGACGTAGTCCTCGTCCATCGTGGTCAGCATCATGTTCCGCATGCCGATGATCCAGCCAGCGATCGAGCCGGCCACGATGGTCAGCGCCGGCAGCACGGCGTGATCGAGCACGCTGGAGATGTAGCCCCAGCTGAGCCCCGGGTTCAGCGCGATCGTGTCGTAGCCGGAGTTCTGCGGGAACCAGCCGAGCTTGGTCGCGAAGAGCGCCACGGCCAGGATGGCGACGAAGAAATAAGGTGCCGCCTGGAAGAAGGTCATGGCCGGCAGCAGGTTGTCCAGCCAGCTGCCGCGCCGCCAGGCAGCGGCGATGCCGAGCAGCGTGCCGAGCACGAAGCTGATCACTGTCGCCATCCCGACCAGGCCGATGGTCCAGGGCAGGGCGGCGCGGATGACGCTGGCGACGGTTGCCGGGTAGGCGCTGAAGGAGATGCCGAGATTGCCGTGCAGCAGCTGATCCCAGTAGTGCACGTACTGTCCCCACAAGCTGGTATGGGTGTTGACGCCGTATTGCAGGTCGAGCGCGGCGATGGTCTGCGGGGTGACCGTGGACTGCATGTGGCCGATGGCCACCTCGGCGGGGTTGCCAGGCATCAGCCGCGGGATAAAGAAGTTCACGGTGATCGCGACGATCGCCGTCACGATGTAAAGCGCGAGCCGCCGAGCTATCAGTCGCATCGTCGCCCCTGTCTCAGGCCGGTCGCCACGCGGGCTGAGGTGTCTGCGACGTGCAGCCGCAGCTTTCGCGGCGGATCAGTCGGGTCGGCAACACAACGTCTCGATGCGCGGGCTCGCGGTTCCCGATCATGGAGCGCAACACCTCGAAGGCGGTGGCGCCGAGTTCCTGAATGGGCTGCCGAATGGTGGTTAGCTGCGGTCGCAGATGCCGCGCCACCGGGATGTCGTCGAAGCCGGTCACGGCGACCTCCGCCGGCACGTCGATCCCATGCTGGGCAAGTGCGTACATGACCCCGAGCGCCGTCTGGTCGTTGGCGCATACGATCACCCGGGGCAGCGGCACGCCGTCGGCCAGCAGCTGGCCGACCACCTTCGCCCCGCCAGCGGCGAAGTAGTTTCCCTGCCACTGTGGTCCCTCGATGAACCGGACTCCCGCGCTGGCCGCCTCCTCAGCCAGCGCCTGACGCCGCGCCATGTTGTCCGGGCTGTCGGCGAAGCCGGCCAGATAGGCCAGCGTGGTGTAGCCGTGGTCACCGATCAGGTGCCTGGCGAGCTCCCGCATCCCCGTACCGTTGTCGCTGCGCACGTTCGCCGTGGTCCGGGTGGCCAGGCCGGCCAGCGTGACGACGGGGACGTGCTGGGAGAGCTGGGCAAGGCGGCTGGGCTCGAGTACCTGGTCATGCAGAATCAGCCCGTCGCTCTTGCGGGCCAGCGTCATGATCCGGCGGCGCGAGTCATGATCGTCGGCGTCGGCGTCGACCGAGCTGATCAGCAGGTTGTAGCCGCGGCGCTGAGCCGCCACCTCGATGCCGCGGTTGATCACATCGGTGAACTGGAGGCTCTCGTCCTCTTCGGCGAACACGCCCTCGCTCGGATCGACCCAAGGCACCCGCCGAAACACCACGCCGACTATTTCCTTCATCCGCGCGCTCAATGCCCGCGCGGCTCCGTCTGGCACGAACCCGAGCTCGGCGACTGCCTGGAGTACCCGGTCCCTGGTCTCCTGACGCGGATTGCGGTGGCCGTTCAGCACCCGGGAGACGGATGCGATCGAGACACCCGCCGCCCGCGCCACGTCATAGATGGTGGGCGGCGAGTGGACGGTCGCAGGCAGGTCGGCCACGAAGCTCCTCAGGCGGCAGGGATCGGCCGCGTTCGAGATCGCTGGAAAGCGCTTACCAGAGGTAGCTGACCTGACCAGGGCCGATGTGCTTGCAGGGAAGTCCGGCTCTGCGGAAAGCGCTTACCGAGCGGTTGGGAGGAGCGTAAGTCCATCCGCGACCCACCTCAAGATGGCTGGTGCACACTGTTACCAGACCGTGATAATCGAATGAATCCGGCCTATCTCCGTCGCATCCACTCAAGCCACCCCGGCAGGCACGGGAGCCCTGCCGTACCGACTCGACGCCGTCGGCCTGACGTCGAGCGACTGGATCAGTCTGGCCCGGCTGAGCTGGGTTACTGCGTCAGCGCGGACGTCGCGATTACCGGTTCTGGCCCCATTCGGCCCACGCCGTCTGACCTGACCCTTATCTGTGAGGATCTGGGCCAGTCAATGGCATGGCGCCGGTTCGTCGCGAGCGCGGTGACCTTGCTTCGGGCTTGCTGATAGCCGCAGTTCGTGGGGTTGGCCGCCCAACCCCAGATGATGGCGCGGCGGGAAGCCTGGAATGCGGGCGTCCTGGCTGGGCCATGGGATCTCACCGCCCGTCGGGGTGGTTGGCGTGCTGTCCTCCCGCTGGCCGGGCGCCCAGCCTTATCTCGGTGCGCGGAGCGTCGTGGGCTGGCTCCGGCGACATGATGCGTGATCGGGTGTCCCGGTCTGGGGTGCGGCCGCTCGTTCTATGGAGGCTGGCCCGGGCGGTGGCCGGGCAGCAGGGTCATGGCAGGAGCTGGCCGCGGTTTCACCGGGGTGTCGGGCGCGTTGGCAAGGGGGTCAGCGGCGTGGCTGGGTCAGGCGGCGGGTGCCAGCGCGTCCTCGCCGAGTTCGCGCGGGGTGTGATAGCAGCGGCGGGCGAGCTTGCGGGCTACGGACAAGGTGGCCAGCCCGGCGTTGCGCCGGTCCCGGGCTGCTGTGCAGTAGCCGTGATCCGGGCTGGCGGGCTTGGCCGCGCACTTGGCTGCCTCGTACAGCGCCCAGCGCAGCAGCGGCGGTCCTTGCCGGGCCAGGTGCCCGGCCGGGCGCTTGCCGTCGGAGGAGCAGACGGTGATGTCCAGCCCGGTGTGCCGGATCACGTCGTCGGAGCTGGCGAACCGGCGCACGTCGCCGAGCCCGGCCCAGATCGCCACCGAGGTGACCGCGCCGACGCCGTACTGGGTGGCGCGCAGGGCGGCGGCCTGGCCGCCTCCGTCGACGGGATGCGGTTCGTCGTCCCCATCCCCACGATCTACGCCCGGCCGAACCGGAAGTTCTTCGGCCCCAAGCGGGGCATCACCTGGCTGAACATGATCAACGACCAGGCGGCCGGGCTCGGCGCGAAGGTAGTCTCCGGCACGCCCCGCGACTCACTGCACATGATTGACGTGCTGTATGCCCGCGACGGCGGTCAGCGCCCCGACATCGTCGTCACGGACACCGGATCGTATTCAGACCTTGTCTTCGGCCTGGTGCACTTGCTGGGCATGTCCTACCGGCCGCAGCTGGCCGACCTGCCCGACCAGCAGCTGTGGCGGATCAGGCCCGGCGCCGACTACGGGCCGCTGAACACGGCGGCCCGCGGGAAGATCGACCCGGGCAGGATACGCAGGCACTGGCCGGACATCCTGCGGGTGGCCGCCTCCATCCATACCGGCACCGTCCGCGCCTACGACGTGATCCGGATGCTGCAGCGCGACGGGCACCCCACCCCGCTCGGCGAGGCCATCGCCGGCTACGGGCGGATCTTCAAGAGCCTGCACGTCCTGACCTACGTCGATGACGAGGCCTACCGGCGCGGCATCAAGGGTCAGTCCAACCTGATCGAGGGCCGTCACGATCTGGCCCGGACCGTCTTCCACGGCCACAAGGGCGAGATCTACCAGCGCTACCATCTCGGGATGGAGGAACAGCTCGGCGCCCTGGGCCTCGTCCTGAACTGCATCGTGCTGTGGAACACCTTCTACATGAACGCCGCAGCCGGGCAGCTGCGGGCCGACGGCTACCCGATCCGGGACGAGGATCTCGCGCGGCTGTCCCCGTTCGTGCGTCACCACCTGGGCGTGCACGGCCGCTACTCGTTCGTGCTGCCCGACCTTGCCGGCGGCATCCGCCCGCTGCGCGACCCGGACGCCGACGACGACCGGGAGTTAGCCCCGTCCCCCATAAACGACCGTCTGCGATAGGCCCGCCGCGGCCACGCCGCGGCACAGCCTCCTGCCTGGCCGCGCCCGCTGCCTGCCCTAACGGAACCTCATCACTTTTTCGGCACCGCGCAACCAGCCGCTGTCGGCGGGTTTCGTTAGAGTGCTCGCCGTGGGAGACAAGATCGGATACGCGCGGGTCTCGACAGCGGATCAGGATCCGCTGCTGCAGCTGGATGCCCTGGCCGCCGAGGGCTGCCTGAAGGTCTACACCGACACCGCCACCGGCACCACCGCCGACCGGCCGGAGTGGGCCCGCTGCCTGGACGACCTGAGGCCCGGCGACACCCTCATCATCTGGAAGATTGACAGGCTCGGCCGGAACCTGCGCGACCTCATCGAGATCGTCACCACCCTGGAAGCCCGCGGCGTGGCCGTCAGGTCGCTGACCAACGGGATCGTCGACACCGCCACCGCGCACGGCAAGCTCATCTTCGGCATGTTCGCGCTACTCGCCGAGTACGAGGCGGCTCTCATCAAGGAGCGCACCATGGCCGGGCTGGCCGCGGCCCGCGCCCGCGGCCGCAAGCCGAAGATGACACCCGGGCAGGCCAGCCAGGCGCAGCGCATGTACGACGCGAAGACCTTCACCATGGCCGAGATCGCCGCATCCTTCGACGTCACCCCGATGACCATCTACCGGCACATCCGCGTCCGGCCCGCCGAGCATGCCGCCACCACCGGGAACCCGGCCCCGGCAGCATGACCCGGCCGTCACGGCCGGCGTCATTTCCTGGGCCAGGAGCAACTCAGCCCCTCGTCCCGGCTATGAGTAGGATTCCTGACCCTGTTCACCAGGCCAGAACGACTGGCGGCGGAACATCTCCGTCCTGGCTTGCTATCCCAGCGGCAGGATCAGGGCGTCGTAGTGCGGGGCGTCGGGGAATGGCCGCAGCTTGCGCGCGGGCCACTTTTGACGACACATCAAGATCATCCCGCGCGGTCTCCCATTTCCCCCGAAACGACGCGCCGCCTAATCGCGCACCAAGCCGTAAGTTACTGGTGTTGCGTCAGCCCCAGGCTGTCAGCGACCTCGGTCTTGCCCCGCGTACCAGTGCGTGAAGATCTCGCAGATATCGACCACGTCGAATGTCCTCCTCGCCATCGGACCCCCCGCCCCAAGGACGAGGGGAATGATCCTGCCTTCCCGACAGCCAGGCCCACCCGACACGCACGTCATGACCGCAGTCAATAACGTGATCGGGGTGGTCAATTACGTGATCGCAACCGTCCCCTCACCGCTCAATTTCGTGATCGCTGACAGCCGGGGAGCTGGCGCTGCGGCTGCCGGCCATGCCGGTCCGGCAGGCCCTGCAGGAGATCGGCACCGTCGTGGCCGTCAGGGTCGGCGAGCTCTGGCCAGGCATTTGACGGCAGGCCGGAAGAGGGGCCGACCTTGCGTGACCTGGCTATTTAGTGGTACTTACCCGTCTCCGATATGACCGCCACCACTGTTGACCATGTGACACGCGTCGTGCCATGATACCCGTAATAGTCCAGCGCGTCGACCATGACAGGGAGGCGCAATCGATGAGGCGCACCATGCGGACGGCGCTCACAGCAAGCTTTGCCGTAGCTGCTGTTCTATTTTCACCTGGTCCTCTAGCAATGGCGTCCTCCTACAACTGCGTCACTCCGCATTGCTATAGTATAGGGGCCCAGATCGGCTCATTCTCCGGGCTTGAGGGTCAGTGGGACGATAGGGTTATTAATATGCCTAATTCCGAGGTCAATACCGAGTTCGGGGCATCTGAACAATGAGATGTGGCTGCTCATGTCGGATGGCCAATGGGTTGAGGAGGGCCTGTCCGAGCAATGCACGACGGGGCCACCGTCCGCACCCGGTCAGACGTGCTCAGGTAATGGTGGTTACGACGCCTACCTACAATTCTGGGGAGACTCAGATACGTCCGGTAAAGCTTACTTCCATCTCATCGATACGTTGTCAGCTGACGGCCTGAATCACGTATATGAGTTCTGGGACGGAAGCAATTGCGCAAATAACAAATATACCGTCTACCTTGACTATAACGTCGTAGGCACTAGTACCGACCAGATTACCTGTACGGGGGCTTGGCTGAACGCTGGCCTTGAACTGTTCTCCCCTCCGGGGATAAACTCGGCGGAGTTCACGGGAGGTAATTGGTTCCACAATTACATCGAGGTGTACGATAATTCGGCCGGCTCATGGCAGTATGCTACGTTCGATACGACCACGTACCATAATCCTCCTTGCGGGAAGGGCGTTAACTGTGCGATGGATCCCTGCGGAACTGCGGGAGTCTGTCTCAACTGGCAGCGGTCGTCCAATTATGAGTGGTCGGATAATAAACCGCAATAGCGTCCTTCGGATGTATCCAGTTCATATCGCGATGGAAGGACCGGCATGGGTGAGTTCGCTGCAAGGAAGACCTCTGGGCGGGACAGGGCCTGGCTGAGGCCGGTCAGGCGCTCATCAGCGCCACCGCCATGGCTGGCGTCATAGCCGGAATCGTGGTTCTCGGCCAGGCGACTTCGGTCGGAGCTGGGAGGGCGAACAGGCAGCGTGGTGCGACGGAATTGCGCCGTAACGCCGCGCATGCGATCGATCCGGCCATGGTGGCATGCGAGCGCCGTAAGAGCGTCTGCAACCCAGCTGCGCTGAATAGGTTGCCACTGATACGACCAGTTCCTGCAGGCGCGGCGCTTCTAAGCAGGACGCAAGTCCTGTCACGCTTCCACCACCCAGGTACGATGGTCGTTGTGGCTCGGACGACCTATGGAGCAATACATCGGAAGAACCCGGCCCTTGCAGCCAGCGCGGTGGTGTATCCAGGCCGTATTGTCTGGATAGTCACGGAGTATTTCCCGAGACCCGTGACTGTCGATGGAGGTAACGGTCCTGTCGGGGCGCCCTCTACCGTCACGATCACCGCTGAGTCGTTCGTGGTCGACGCGGCTACGGGCGATGTGACGGATTACTGCCTGGGATGTGCGGTTGTGCCCAAGCCGCGCAGCTCTCAGCCGTGAGGGCTGGGACAGGCCAGTTGCTGACTGCGACATTGTCGCCGCAATGATCACCTGGCGGCCGAGGGAAATGACGATCGCTGCGCGCTTTGTCATGACCACTCTCACATTACTTCTGTGCGCCTGCACTTCGCCGGGTTCTCGCATCAGCCATCCTGAGCGAACGATTCCGCCTGGTCTGGGAGTTGTTACCGGTGTCACTTCACCGTGCGGGCCGGTATCGGGCGTGACGCGACCGGTTACTGTCCTTGCGATGCAGGACGGCAGGACCATCGCCAGTATGGTGGCTCATTACATGCCAAACGGTGATCGCTATCAGTTCGAACTCCGGCCAGGTACCTACACCATCAGTGCACCGCTATCCCGTCATCCAGTTATAGTCGTGCACGTACGTGCCGGTCGGATAGTGACCGCCAATCTCCCTGCGCTTTGCAGCTGAGTGCCGTCGATGGCCGACCGCGGGCGCGCCCGGGGCACCCGGCGCAGGTCGAGCAGCGCGACCACCGTGATGATGGTGGTTTCTCCCCATGAGGGATGGCGGCCGCAATCCGGGCACCTGAACGTAACGCTGGTGACCATCTCGCCGCCAATGCCATCAGCGAACTCTCCGCTTCCCCCGTACTCGAAGGCAGGACCGCCAAGAAGAACGCACGTCTCCGAGGCCCCGACGTTCGCGATCATCAGCTTTTGCCTGAAATCGCGAGTGATTTCCAGGTCCGGCCGGCCGACATGCCGGCATATCACGTTCATGCGCCGGGGTTCATGCCGTATCGCCCACCACACCTCGGCAACGCGGCTTCCGCCGCTGTAATCCGGGCCGGTCTGCGCGGGTCTTCCGAAGAACGCGGCGACCTCCTCCTCCAGCGATAGCGCCTCGGCGTCAACGTGCCCGCTCATTCCTGCTCCTTCGGCTCGATCTGTACCGACTCGGCGTGGAAGCACGAGCCGCCCTACCAGCCCGCCGGCCTGCCCTTCGGCGCCGGATGAACGCGGACCGCGCGGCGATCACCGCGCGCTGCCTGTCCAAGTCCAGCCCATTCCAGATCGCCTCGGGACTCGGACAACGACATGGCGTGCCCTCCACGATGCTACGGCGGTCGCCACGGCGGACTGCTCACGTTTGCGCTCGTCGCGTCGAGATCTAGCTCGACCCTGCGCAACACGTGGGGGCCGCAGCGACGCTCAACACCGCAAGTGGCTGTACACAGACTGGTGCCGGTGTCGCACGGTCAGGAGCGGGGAGTCACAGCTTCGCCCCGGGCTCCTGACTCGCGGTGTTGCCTTGCCCTTGCCCTTGACCTTGATCTTCGCCCTTGACCTTCGCCCTTGACGTTGATCTTGACTTTGACCTTGATCTTGACTTTGGTTTTCGTCTGGTCGCCTGCCCGCCCTGGCTGTGCTGGCGGAGCGGAGGCAGACCACTCTGTCGGGTCCCCTTGGGGTGGGAGAGTGGTCTGCCTCCGCGCAGGCAGCGCTCACAGCCGCATTTGGGCGGGCAGGCGACCAGACGGCGCCCCGCCAGGGGCGCACAGGTCCGGCATGCGGTCGGCTCGCCGCTGTGCGGCTGTTGTGCGGGGCGTGTGTGACGTTGCCGGGTTCACTTCGTTCCGCGGTGCGTGGCGATCTGGGCTTGGCGGGCGCTGGTCTAGGTGGTGTAGGCGGATTTCGTGGTGCCAGGCTCGGTTGCCAGGGCGTGGAGGGCGTGCCGGTACTCGGCGAGAACAATGATCAGGTCGCGCTTGCTGTGCGGTAGCTCGCCGGTCCTGGCGAGCAGTTCGCGGGCTAGAGCAGCGTCGTAATGCGGGTGCTCTGCCTGGTCGGGATTTCGGGTTCTGAGCCGAGAGAGCCGTGATCTCGTCCGGGCCGTGACGGCGATCACGCGCCGGGGCTGGTCATGGGCCATTCCTGTGGTTCCTTTCCTGTTATTGGGAGCTGATGCGTCGTTCTGGCGCGTTCCAGCAGCTCGTCTCCTTCTTGCTGCATGGTCCAGCCCATGTGGTCCATCCGGTACAGCAGCTCTGTGCCGGCGAGGGCTGGCGTGGCGCGCAGGAACTTCTCGATGGCGTCGGCCGTGCCTTCGTAGTCGTCGCTGGCGTGCGCGCCGTCGTTGCCGTGGTAGCTCCAGATCCAGCGCCGCGTGCCGGAGTTGGCGGGCTTGATGGGCATGGGGTCGCTATCTCGTCCGATGCGCACGGCCAGGTGGCCCTGGTTGAGCAGGGTGGTGATGCCGCGCCGGTCGAGTGCCGCCGCGAGCTGGAGTGCGTGGTTCACGCCTGCCATGGGTGGGCGTGGGCGTTGTCGCTGAGTGTTCTGGCGGGGCGCAAGACGCGGATGATGATCGCGGCGGCGGTGACGGCAGTGTCGGCGATCGGCTCATTCCACGGCCACCAGTACCTCCATGAGCCGTCAGCGTCGGGCCGGGCGATGATGTACTCCGACAGCGCTGCCGCTCCGGGCTCGGGGTTGCGGGCGTGCAGCCTGGGAAGTCGGCCGTGCGGGGTGTGCAGGCGGGTTGGCCAGCCGAGGGCGGCTAGTTCAGTGGCGAGGGCATCGAGCCGGGCGATAATGTCGGCTGGCGCGGCCGACGGGCCGGGCGCGTTCAATTAGGGTTCCTCCGGACGGGATGTCGCTGGCCTGCTCCCTGCTTCGACCGGCGCTCATCGTGATGATCGAGATCGCGAGCTTCGTACTTCAAAGTGTTGGCCGATGACGCCAGGTACGCCATGACGAGCTGCGCATGCGCCGCATGCTTCCGGCGTATGCGCAGAGCCGCGTAGCGCGATGTGCGCGGTTAGACTGCCTGATGACGGGTTGCATGTCGCGCATCTGGAGCGGAAGCAGCGGGCCTGATTCCATGAGTGCCAATATCGTTCGTTACTGCCATTGCGGTATGCGATTGGCGGGCGACCATGCTGGTGCACGGTGTGGCGTCTGTGAGCGGCGGGCCATCGAGCAGCGCGTCGGCCCGCCGGCAGTCCCGGCTGGTTTCTGGGACACGGCGGCGTTCAGTGACGCGTTTGATGCTCAGCACATGGGGCGCGTGGCCAGGGCCTATCGCCGTCACCCGTTCAATGTGGCTGTCTATGGCCGCGATGGCATTCCGCAGGGATTACTCGGTGAATGGCTCGGGCTCACGCAGGCGCAGATCAGTCGCATCGAGAACGGGCCGCCGATCCGGAATCTTGACACGCTGGCTCATTGGGCCGGCGTTTTGGGTATCCCTCCGGATCGTCTGTGGTTCAAGATGCGCGGCGGGCAGTCCCGGTCCGACGGGGCTGCCCCCGTGCCCGCCTGCCCGACTGATGTGCCGCTGGTGCCGATGCCGCCCGCCTCGCCGTTCCGGCTGGTGGTCATCGGCGACGGCGCGCTTTGCGATGCCGCGGTGATGCAAGCGTTCCGCTCGGCCGACCTTCAAGCCGGTGGCGGGCACCTGTACGCGAGCGTGGTCAAGTATCTGCAGGACGAGGTGGCACCCCGGCTGTTCGGCTGCGAAGATGCGGCAGACAGCCGTGCTGTCTTCACCGCGGCCGCCGCCTTGACCGAGATGGCCGGCTGGATGGCGCGCGAGGCAGGCCGCGATGCCGTGGCTGGGCAGCATTTTAGCAGGTCACTCGCGCTTGCCCAGCTCAGCGGCGATCGGCAGCTCCATGCCCATGTGCTCGGCAGCATGAGCCACCTGGCTAGTCACCTTGGGCAGCCTGACGAGGCCATCGATCTGGCCCGGCAAGGACAAACCATGCTGCGGACAGGACCAGCCAACGGACAGATCACAGCACGACTGTTCGCGCTGGAGGCACGCGGATATGCAGGGCAAGCCAGCAAGAAAGCCGAGTGCGTCGGAACGCTGCTCCAAGCCGAGCGAACGCTACAGGACCGCGGTGCTGATCAGGCATCGCCGTGGGTCAGCCACTTCGACCAGGCCTCGCTTGCCAGCGAGGCCACTTGGTGCATGCTCCAGCTCGGCGACCTCGCCGAAGCACGCCGCCAGGCCGAGGCCATCGTCACGATCCGCCCCAGCCATCGGACCAGGAGCCGGGCCTTCGGCCAGCTCGCGCTGGCCACCGTCCTAGTCGCACAGGGCAAACCCGACGAAGCGTGCGGCATCGGCTACGACGTTCTCGCCGCCACGCAGTCGCTATGCTCGTACCCGGTCATCAGACAGCTCCTCGAACTGCGTCAGGTGCTGGCACAGCACCGCAATAGCGCCACTGTGGCCGGCTTTCTGGCATGCCTGCAAGACGCGGTCACCGAACGGCTGCGGCTCTATCCGTGGCTCATCAAAGACGGGCGCACTCACGACCGCGGCCGGGAGGGGACGTGAACGCACACGGCGCGCTATACGAGCGTGACCCTGAAGCGTGGAACGCCCACCTCGCAGAAGGCAATGTCAGGCAGGCCCGCAAGCGGGTGAGCGCTGACGTGATTCTCCGCGATCCGCTGGGGCGCATCCTGCTCGTTGACCCGAGGTACAAGCCGGACTGGGATTTGCCGGGCGGCATGGCCGAAGCCAACGAGCCACCCGCCGAAACAGCGCGCCGTGAACTGCGAGAAGAACTCGGACTCGACGTCGAAGTCGGTGACCTGCTCTGTGTCGACTGGGTCTCGCCGCACGGGCCGTGGGATGACCTCATAGCGCTCATCTTCGATGGCGGCGTCCTTGACGAGGACGCCATCGCAGGCCTGCGACTCATGGACGATGAACTAGGCGCGTATCAGTTCTGCAACCAGGAGCAGGTCAAGGAACGCTTGCGGCCCTATGTATGGGGGCGGGTCAGCGCAGCGATGGAAGCGCTGGCTACTCGGCAGCCGCGCTACCTGCAGGATGGTCAGTGATGCTGGTCATCTGGTCACTACCCCGGCAGGCCGTACTTGTCTGATCTGGCCGCTACCGTGGCGCCATGTCATCAGCACTTGTGCAAACACTCATCGGCGGCGGGTTAGACGTAACTTTGTAGGTCCAGACCTGCTGGCAAGCAGGTTCACACGAGAACGTTGCGGCCAATTCGATCTGGTATCGCAGGCGGCAGACCCCCGAATGCCCAATCTCCGAGGTGCCAGCTCGCCTCCTGTCATACAGCGGCCCGGCTGATTGCTCTAACCAGGTGACGGACTCAACCGACCTGGAGTTGCAGGCCTATGCACACAGCAGAAGAACCGGTGGCAGCAATAGCAGCTGCCAACGAGTTCGAGACCTTCGTTCCTGAGGTGGAGCCTCGGCTGCGGCGCGCCCTGGCGACGTTCGGCTTCGAGGACGGGCGGGGAGCAATGCTTGAAACCTGTGGATCCGCCGGGAAGGGCAGGGATGTGAAGGAGGGTGTACCTTCCCGGTGACCGAGTCGTAGAGGTCTCAAGCAATGGCCGGCGCTGGAACGCCTGGCCGGGAAGGTACACCCATGCTCACAGTAGTGCCCGACGTGGCCGGCGCGCTGCCGGCCGGGGAGCCGTCGTCGCTGATCGACCAGATCGTGCGGGACGGCGCCCGGCAGATGCTGGCCGCGGCGCTGCAGGCCGAGGTCGCCGCCTACATCGACCAGTTCGGCGGGGTTCGTGATGAGGACGGCCGGCGCCTGGTGGTGCGCAACGGCACCGCGGAGCCGCGCGCCGTGGTGACCAGCGCCGGGGCGGTGCAGGTGACCGCGCCCCGGGTGAACGACAGGCGCGCCGACCCGGAAACGGGCAGCGGATGCGGTTCTCCTCGGCGATCCTGCCGCCGTGGGCGCGCAAGACCCCGCAAGTCTCCGAGGTGCTGCCGCTGCTGTACCTGCACGGGCTGTCGTCGGGCGACTTCGTGCCCGCGCTCGGCCAGTTCCTCGGCAGCAGCGCCGGGCTGTCGTCATCCACGGTCACGAAGCTGACCGAGACGTGGACGGCCGAGGCCGCGGCGTTCATGACCCGCGACCTGTCCGGCGCGGACTACGTGTACCTGTGGGTGGACGGCATCCACCTGGGCATCCGGCTGGGCGAGGGCAAGCTGTGCCTGCTGGTGATGATCGGCGTGCGCGCCGACGGCCGCAAGGAGCTCATCGCCCTCGCCGGCGGCTACCGGGAGTCCGCCGGGTCGTGGGCGGACCTGCTGCGCGACTGCGCCCGCCGCGGGATGCGCGCCCCGGTGCTGGCGGCCGGGGACGGGGCGCTGGGGTTCTGGACGGCGGTGCGGGAGGTGTTCCCGCAGGCCAGGACACAGCGCTGCTGGTTCCACAAGATCGCGAACGTGCTCGGCGCGCTGCCGAAGTCCGCGCACCCTGGCGCGAAGAAGGCCCTGGCCGAGATCTGGAACGCCGAGGACAAGGACCACGCCCGCGCCGCCGTGAAGGCCTTCGCCGCCGCCTACGGCGCCAAGTTCCCCAGGGCGGTCGCCAAGATCACCGAGGACGAGGAGGAGCTGCTGGCGTTCTGCGACTACCCGGCCGAGCACTGGGTCCACCTGCGCACCACCAATCGAATCTACTTTTGCCACGGTCAGGCTGCGGACCAAGGTCACCAAGGGCCACGGGTCGAAGGCGGCCGCCCTGGCGATGGCGTTCAAGCTGATCGAGTCCGCGCAGCGGCGGTGGCGGATGGTGAACGCCCCCCACCTGGTCGCGCTCGTCCGCGCCGGATCGACCTTCGTCAACGGCAAGCTCGTCGAGCGACCCGACGACCAGTCACCACCTGCAGGTGATCCGTCACCGGATGTCGCCGGGCACGAGGTCGCCGAAGCCGCCTAAAAGATCTTGATCCACAGGTATTGACAATTACTCCGGGCGGGACGCGGCGGCCGAGGCGCTCGCCTATGCCTGGGAGCACTGGGACAGGCTGCGTGCTGTTGCCAACCAGCCCGGCTACTTGTATCGAGTCGGCAGGACAGCGGCCTTGCGACGTCAGCGCACGCCTGTGCTGCACGACTCGCAAGGCTGGGCCGAGCACCGCTTTGAACCAGGGCTGCCCGGCGCCCTCGCGAGCTTGTCCGAGCGTCAGCGCATCGCCGTGGTGCTTGTGCACGGCTACGGCTACACGTTTCGCGAAGTCGCCGAGATCACCGGCATCACGAGGTCGTCGGTCCAGATTCACGCCGCGCGCGGGCTCGCCAGGCTGCGCGCCAATCTCGGTATACAGATAGGGAGTGAAGCATGAGCACGAAGAATCACGACGAGATCGCCGGCCTGATCGAGGAACGGGCGCCGACGATCACGATGATCGAGCTCGCTGACCGCTGGGCGCAGAGCCTGGCCGGGAACGTGGTGCCACTTCGGGCATCCGGGCGCAGGCCTCCGATCAGGGTCGCTGCCGTGCTCGGAGCTGCGGCGGTGGTGGCGGCGGTCGTGGTGGCTGGAGCGTTCCAGCTCAGCGGCGGTCAGGTCAGGCCGCAGGCGGTCGGTTCCGGCCCGCAGCACCGCGTCGGCAGGCATCAACCCGTCGAGGTCAAGCTCACTGCCGCCCGGGTGCATCAGATCGCGCGGGCGTCCGGCGTCGCCCTGGCTACGCAAGGCCATGTCATCGTGCACAACACCGATGTGCTCGGACCGTACCCAGATGGCGCTGGCACGATGGACATCACTTTTTCACACCAGAACTTCAATATCGTCTACAGCCAGCCGGGCACCTCGACGTCCATCGAACGGGTCGTCGGCGGGCGGATCTTCCTCTTCGGCTACCCGCCTCCCGGACAGCCGCTGCAGTGGTACATGTCGACGACTCAGACCAGCGGGGGACAGGCCGTGCCCGACCCCCGCTCGCTACTTGCCGCGCTGCAGCCCACCGCCGGCTTTGTGGACCTCGGCCCGGGGGTGATCGACGGAGTTCAGGTCGATCACCTGCGCGCGACGGATCTCACTGGGCTGGACCCGGAAGTGCTGTCACTCGGCGGCTCCGACGACCTGCCGCTGAGCGGGCTAGATGTCTGGGTGGACAGCAGCGGGGTTATCAGGCTGATGGAACTGCACTGCCAGGGCATATCTCAGCCGAACGGCCTGACCGAGGTCAATACCATCACGATCAAGTTCCTTGACATCGGCAAGCCGGAGACGATCACCGCGCCGGCGCATTACGGCCTCGAGGCCACGTACGGATAGCGTTCTCCCGCGCACGCCGGCGGCCCTTGACGCGGCAGTACCGCGATGAGGGCCGCCGGCTGACTCGGGCGCAGCTGTCCGCCGGGGTGAGCAAACGTGCTCGCCGAGACCGGTGGTCACGGGGACTGGGTCCGGGCCGGCTGGTATCCGGGTGGGGACGGTCCGTCCCGGTGCCGGTGACCGGGGTGGCACCGCCAGGCGGCCGGTGCGGCGGTCATCGAGCAAGACCAGGGATGCGGCGATCTCGACTCCGTCGAGTCACAAGAGCACCGCGCGGGCGTGCCAGCCGACGTGGCCGTGCGGCTGCGAGCTGACGCATGTGGCTGCGGCTGACCGCGCTGGCGATCCCGGCCAGCCCGCTAGCCGTCGTGTTGGCCGTGCGGCTGATCCACCGGTCTATCGGGGCGATCTGAGGTGCCGCGAGGCCGCTGCCGACGCGTCAGGATGGTTCAGTTCGCGGCCTCAATGGCCCCGTGACCTGCGCAGGCGTACCCGGAGCGGGGCACCATAGATCAGCGCATTCTGGTTCGTATCATGATAGGTCCGGTCCGGTGGGTGCTTGCTGGTGCGAATCGAGCTGGTACCGCGAGCCGGGACCGCGCGACCCGCGGATCAGAACCGGCGACCCCGGCAGCGATGCCGCTGGCGGGTGCGGTGCGGGAACCGCTTCGTCTGCTTCTAGTCCTATCCCGGTCACCGAATCGGCAAGGCTAACCCCACGGTGACATCACCGTTCCCGCTGCGAAGGCATGCCTCAGCCAGGTGACGACCTGGCCGCCCAGCACGCTCCGGTGTCCGTACCTGACGGTTTTAGCCACCCTCGGCCGAGATCGCAGCGAAGTCCGCCTGGATGAAGAGGGCTCGCCTGGCGTGGCGAGTGCACTGGTTGATGATTGTCCGTTACGGGTCTCCAGCGGACATCCGGCAGAATGATCACTGATACGTCGGCGAGCACCCCGGCAAGCGCCTGGAATCTCTGCATGCCCGGTGTGTCCGCCCATGAGGACTGTGCCGGTTGTCCGGCAGCCCTCAGGCTCGCACGGTACTTCCGGGGTGGCCGAGGCCGGTCCTCTGCCGGGCGCGGCCCTGGCTGCCGGGTCGTTACGGCGTGATCGCGATGGCCGCGGGGCCTTTCCCGGTCTTGATCGGCTTGAGCGGGTGCCGGGCACGCGCAGTAGAGGCCATCGAGACCCACATCACAGGATTGCAAGCCGACGGTGAACCGGTCCAGGAAGAGGTCGGCGAAGCGCACCTGCTGTCGGTAACGGTCGCAGCCTGAATAGGGCAGCGCCAGCTGTCCTGCTCTTCCTGCGGCAAGGCGAACTGAGGCATCGGGCCGTAGTGGGTTGCCCGACGCGGTGCCAGGCCGGGTCATTTCGCAGCCTTGACGGCCCGTGACCTGCGCAGACGTACGGGAGCGGGTCGCTTTCGATGAGGATGGGCCGGTTCGCATGACGGTGCGTTCGGCCCACTCGAAATTGTTACTCTGACCTGGTGTTTCTTGATGACGTCGCTCATCATGATCCTTTCTTGGTTGCAGTTGAGCAGGAGCTGGTGCTGGTGCTGGTCGATGACTTGGTGCCTGCGCCTCACCCACTGCCATGTCTTGACGCTCGCGGCACGCAAGCGCGAGATCCACCGTGCCGACACCCGTACCTGGGGTACGGTCTGCACGAGCCCGGCGTCCACGGCACACACCCATGTGGCTCCCTGGCTGGGTGTATCTCACCCGACAGTGTCGGTTGCGGCCGCCTGCGGGCGACCGGGGGGCCGGGACCGGCGACCCCCGCGCGACCGCGGCGGCGGTGCAGCTGCGCAAGCTTTGTGGTCATGACGGCATGCTGCCTGGCTGACGCAGGGTCAAGGTCAGGCTGCTCGACCGGGCCGGGCCGCTGGCCAGGCCGTCGCCAGGACCCGGCTCGTCACCGAGATGCGGTGCCCCGGCGCCGGGCGGTCTACCGTGACGGAACGCGGCCGCGCACCGGCTGGTACCCGCCGAATCCGGCCTCGAGCACGCCTTCGCCGCCGGTCAGCCCGGGCAGTTGCTCTTGAAGGCTCCTTACCTTCGCCGACGGCAGCGTGGCCAGGACAGTCGGCAGGTCACCGTGCGGCAGCGGCGTCTCCACGCCGGCGCCGAGCCTGGCCAGGGCCGACAGCACAGCGCCCGTCCTGGCCGCCGGGAGTTCGACGCGGACACTGGCCATGGGCTCGCAGACGACAGTGCCCGCCTGCCTGAGCGCCTTCATCAGGACCAGCGGTGTCAGCTTGCGGAAGTCGGCGGCTGTCGTCCTGGGTGTGGGCAGCACCCGCTTGCCCATGCCGTCGCCGACGTAGTAGCCGCACTCGTTCATCGTCACGATGCAGTCGGTGACCTGCCAGCCGTGCGGGCCTTGCTCGAGTGCGTGCCCGATGTACTGGGTCATGGCGTCGGTAAAGCTCGCCGCGGTCTTGTAGATGTACAGGGGCAGCAGCCGCGGGTCGACGTCCAGCCGGAACTCGATGCCGGAATCGGCAGGCCCTGGTTCGACGCGCAGCCCGACCGTCGCCGAGTAGGGATGGGAGTCGGACTGCAGGATCTCAAGTGCGCTCGCGGCGCCGGCTGGCCGCTCGATGTAGATCGTCGTCGTCTCGCGGAACGTGACGGCGAGTCCGTAGTCGTCGGCGAGGACGGACCCGATGACCTCCTTCTGGACCTCGCCGTAGAGCGAGACGTAGATTTCCTGCCGCTCGTCATCTTGCCGCAGGTTGATAAGCGGATCCTGCTCGGCGAGCTGGCCGAGCGCGGCTCGCAGCCGCTGCCTGTCGCCGGGATCGCGCGGGACCACGGCCGATTCGAGGGTGGGCGGCGGGAACTGGCGGCCGGTGCCACCGCGGGCCGGCTCGCCGACCGGGTCGCCGATCCTGGCCCCGGCCAGGCCCCAGAGCTTGCCGATCTGGCCAGCCTTGACCGACTTCCGCCGGACGGCGGGTCCCCGCTCGAACACGGCGACCGCGGTCACCCGGCTCTCCAGCCCGGCCCCGAACCGCAGCCGGTCGCGGATGCGCACCGTGCCCGAGAACATCCGAACGTACGCGATCTTCTCGGCGTTGCCGCCGCGTTCGATCTTGAAGATGCTGCCGGACACCGGCCCGTCCGCGTCCCCGGCCGAGGCCGGCAGCAGCTCGGCGATGCCGGCCATCAGCTGCCCGACGCCTGCCCCCGTGATCGCCGAGCCGAAGAAGACGGGGTGCACCTGGGCTCGCCTGGTCTGAGCAGCCAGCGCGGCGCGCAGTCGGCCGTAGGGAAGGCCCGCCTCATCGCGCATGTACGCGGCAAGCAGGCCATCGTCCCGCTCGGCCAGCAGTTCGGCCAGGTTCGCCGTGAACCCGGCGTCATCCGCGCCCGACGCGATGAAGCGGGCACCCCGCGTCCCGGCGGTGTCCACCCGTCCCATCGCCAGGACCGGCACCTTCAGCCAGCGCGAGATCTCGTCGAGCACGCCGCCCGGCCGCGCCCCGATGCGGTCGATCTTGTTCACGAACAGCAGGGCCGGTATCCGCAGGCGCTCCAGCGACCGCATAAGGATCCGGGTCTGCGGCTGCACGCCCTCCACGGCCGAGACGACGAGCACCACCCCGTCGAGCACGCTGAGCACCCGGTCCACCTCGGCGATGAAGTCCGGGTGACCCGGCGTGTCGATCAGGTTGACGTCGATGTCGCCGACCGGGAACGAAGCGACGGCGGACTTGATCGTGATGCCGCGCCGCCGCTCCAGCGGCAGCGAATCGGTCACGGTCGTCCCCGCATCGACGCTGCCGGGACGGTCGATGACGCCCGAAGTGAAAAGCAGTCTCTCCGTGAGAGTCGTCTTGCCCGCGTCTACATGCGCCAGGATCCCCAGGTTGAGCGTCTTCCGCGACACGCGCCACACCCTTCGAATCGGTACCCAGAGGCCATCTCGATGGACGTGAACGCCTCGCGCATCTGCTCTCCTCGACGACTGGCGCTGTATTCGCGGACGTCAATCATAAGGCGGCCGGCCGCGAAGCCTTAACGGATTTCCTGGCACCAGCCAGCTTGCACGGCCGGGACGGCCAGCTGTCGGCAGCAACCGGGCTCTCAGCCGACGTGACCTCCATCCGAGCGCGCAGTTCACTGGTCCACCCCTGGCTCCCCGCGCCAAGCTCGCGGTAGAACCGTCCGGTCGCGTACTCCCGCATGTAGCCGCGCCCGCCAAAGACCTGGACCGCACGGTCGGCCACCCGGATGGCCATCTCGACGGCGTAGAGCTTGGCCATCGAGCACTGCGCGTGCTGCACCTTCACATCGATCCCGGCGTCGATGCCGCGGGCGGTCTGGTAAATGAGCGACGGGGCCGCGAACAACTCCGTGAGGCTGTCGGCCAGCATCGCTTGGACCGCGCCGAACGCCATGATCGGCTGAACCTGCACGACCCGGTCCTTCGCGAGCGCGGTCATCTCGGCGACCAGTCGCTCGGCCGCACCCAGGCACCGCGCGGCCACCATCAGCCGCTCGAACCTGAACCACTCGTAGGTGAAGCTCATTCCGCCGCCTTCGGGCCGACGACCTGAGCCGCCGGTACCCGCACATCCTCGAAGGCGACGACCGGACGCCTCTGGGCGTGTGCATGTACGCGGGCGTGCGCACCACGCGCACTCCTGCGCTCGGCAGGTCGACCAGGAACATCGCATGCTCGCCCGCGTGCACGCCGCCGGTCAGCTTGCCCTGGGAGAAGGCGCTGGCTGCAGATCTTTCCGCCTCGGGGGCGCCCGTTCGTTGTAGATGGCGAGCGCCTGCCGCCAGTGGTGGTGCGCCTGGCGGGCGTCGTCGCTGGCGTAGGCCAGGTTGTGGGTGCCGGGTTCAGATTATGGGCGAAGAAGGTCAGCACGGACCGGGACCGCTGAGACCGGGTGGGCACGTAGTGCTCCAGGGCGGGGTCGGTTCCCCAGTGGTTGACGGCGTGGAAATCCAGGTCGAAGATCGCCTCGTCGCCAGCGGCGAGCCCGTGCTGTGATCATCTTCTGGTCGAGGGCAGCCGGGAACGCGCGCTGGTGGTCATGGGAGAGCCGGTAGGAGGAGTCGGTGAGCGCGGTCTTCTTGCAGCACCGACAGCCCGGCCACCGTTGCGGCTGCCGCCCGGCTGACCCACCGATCTGCCCGGTCTGTACCCGGCGATATGTGCGGCCGGGACACGGCGACGGCGCTCATTTCGCGTCCTTAACGGCTCGTGACCTGCGCAGACGTACTGGCAGGGGGTCGCCTTCGATGAGGACGGGCCGGTTCGCATGGTGGGAGGTTCGGCTCACCTGACCTGTGACCTGCACGATCGTGACGGCAGATTGACCATTATGCGAACCGCTTGCCGGGGTTATCGACGATGGTGATGTCCAGCCTGGGCGGCGCTTCTTCGGGTCGGGGGCTGTTGTGTAATACCGTCGTAGCGTGGCTGATTGTGGCAGCGTGTACCGCCCGCTGACGCTGGCAGGGCTCGGGTTCCTGCTGTCGGGCGCTGATGAGTCGCGCCGGTGGCGGCTGATCGCCGAGTTCCTTGAGGAGTACCGCTGGGAGGCTGCCCCGGCTCGGCTGGCGTTGCTGGATGAGGAGCCGGCTGGCACGGGTGACGAGCACTGGGATGTCTTCCTGGCTGCGCTGGCGGAGCATCTTTGCGCGCGGGATGGTCGGTCGGCGCCGGCCTGGGCTGAGCCGCGGTCGCTGCGGCGGCTGTGGTTTCCGTTCAACACTCGTGCGGCGCGGGTGGATGCGGTGGTGCATGCCCCGGCGGCGTTTCGCCGTCGGGGGGTGTACGTCGCCGCGCAGGAGCTGGAGGTCGCATGAGCGCGGATGATCCGCTTCTTGACCGGGAGGCGATCGCTGAGGCGTTCCGGCGGCTCGGTGGCCGGCTGGCCCGGCGCGGCCTGACCGCCGATGTGTACGTCTTCGGCGGTGCCGCCATGGCGCTGGCCTACGACGCGCGGCGGGCGACCCGCGACATCGACGCGGTCTTCGAGCCGCACGGCGTGGTGGTGGAAGAAGCCTGGGCTGTCGCGGACGAGCTGGGGTGGCCGCGGTGGTGGCTGAACGAGCAGGCCAGCGCTTACGTCGCTCCCGGCGGCGACCCCGGCGCTCCGAGGGTGTTCGACCACCCGGGGCTGCGGGTATCGGCTGCCTCGCCGGAGCACCTGCTGGCGATGAAGGTACTCGCTGCCCGCCGTCGTGACGCTGAGGACATCAGGTTCCTGGTCAAGCACCTGAACCTGCCGCCGAGGAGGCATTGCGGCTGTGCGCCGAGGTCTTCCCCGACGAGGAGGTACCCGAGCGGGCGCGGCTGGTCTTGGAGGATGCATTCGGTGACCGATGACCGGCAGCCAGCGTGGGAAGCAGCGAAACGAGTGCTCATCGGGTCGGCTTCTCGGCTGACATCCTGGTGGGTGACCTGCGCAGACGTACTGGCAGGGGGGCGCCTTCGATGAGGATGGGGCGGTCCGCATGACGGTACGTTCGGCCCACTATGGATTATGACCTGCAGGTATGCAGGTGCCGATGGATCATCATGCGAACCGCGCGAATGGCTCGGGACGCCGCGCAGGCTCGGCTCACGGGCGGCAGAGGATATCGACCTAGAGCAGGAGAGCTTGGGTGTCCGACCCGCCGTCGCGTGTGCTTGAGCGCGCCGGGAGCAGGACGCGCCGTCGGCTTGAACATTGCGGATGGCACGACCATCACGATGGCGCAACCTCACCGTGAATATTCACCCCGTGCTCGCTGAGTGGTAGCACCAGCGAGGCTGATCCGCAGGCCGGCCGTCTGGTCATGATAAGTGAGCTGCGGAATGTGTTTGCGTTGTCAGTTTCGTCAGAATGGGCTGGTCGGGCAGGGAAGCGCGCAGCGAGAACGGCATCGGGATGCGGGGTCGGCCGGGGGGCAGCCGGTAGGTTGAGTCGGTTTGCCGTTGCAGCGATTCGAATCGCTGGAAGTCGGCGAAGTCGTGCTCGTGGAGGAACTCGATGCGCAGCCCGGCCCCGGCGATCGCGGTTACTATCTGGCCGACGGTGTGCTGGAATTGCACGCTCCGCGCATGCTCCAGTGGCGACGACCCATCGGTGTAGCTCCAGGGGTACTCCTTCACCTGGGGCCCGTCGTTGAAGTAGTCGTGGGTGACCACGGCGCCGTCGGTCTCGTCGAGTATCTGTGCGAAGGGGTGCCCATCGACTAGGTATAGGAATCCGCCAGGGGCCAGCAGCGCCGCAGCGGTCTTCGCCCACCGAGGGATGTCGGGCAACCAGACCAGCGAACCGCCGCTGGCGTAGACGATGTCGAACCGCTGCCCCGCGAAGGCGGCCACCGCGTCGTAGACCTCGGAGACCACGAACGACGCCGGGATGTCCAGTTCGGCGGCCAGGGACCGCGCAGCCTCAATGGCGGGCGCGGAGAAGTCAAGGCCACTGGCCAGAGCACCGTGCCGTGCCCACGACAGGACGTCGAGGCCAATATGGCATTGCAGGTGGACCAGCCGCTTGCCGCTCACGTCGCCGACCTCGGCCAGCTCGAACGGGCTCAGCCACTCCCGGCCGGCCCGAAACCCGGCGAGGTCGTAGGTCCGGCTGGCCAGATGGATAGGAACTCGGTCGTCCCAGTTGGCCCGGTTGAGGGCTCGCCAGTCCAATGCCGCGGCTTCGTGCGGGTCGCCGGCCTCCACCCGCGGCAGCCTAGCGACTCTCTGGCTAGGCGGCGACTGGTTAAGGTGCGGTAGCCGGGACGGGCGGGCGTCACGGTGCGCCGGCTGGCTGCTCATGGGTCATCATGCGAACCGCGCATACGGCCCGTCGGTTTACCTCCCTCTGGAGTTCGGCCTGGTGCACGGGCCTCAACGCCGAAGACGATGAGGGGCTCGACTGGTCCACGCTGAGCGACGCTCGTCACGCCTCCCGCATCAGACCAGGAGAGATGCTGGTGGCCGGGAATCGCCATGCCCACGCAGTCGTGCGGGTGGTAGCGGTGGATCAGGATGGACAGGTGCATTTCACCGTCCTTCCCGGCTCGCTGGAGAAGGTCCGTCTCTTCACCGGCCGCGCCCCTGGCTTGAGCACGCGACCGGCACCACTGGTTCCGCCGGTGGTTGTGCCAGCCCGGCTCAGGCCGACGGCAGCGCATGCCTTCGGCCGGCGGTTTAGTGCGCGACCTTAACGATGCGTGACCTGCTCAAACGTACCGGGAGCGGGTCACCTTCTATGAGCGTGAAGTGGTTCGTATGGTGGGGCGTTAGCTCCACCGTGGCAGTGACCTGCACGTATGCGAGCACGGATGGCTCATCATGCGAACCGTGCAATGGCGCGGCTCACTCTTCCGGAGGCGGAAGGCGATGGGGTCCACGGACTCGGGCGGCGAGGCAGTATGGCCGTGGTCAGCTGGTTACCCGGCGTCCAGCTGCGATATCCGTGGTCCCGGTCATCGGGACAGCGCGGCGGTCTGGCCTGTGCGGAGATCGGGCAGAGCGAACAGGTCGGCGCTGGCGTTCAGGTGGCTGATGAGGAACTGGGTCAGAAGCTCTGGCTTGAGGTTCACTGCCGCCGCGGCCCCGGCGGTTAGCTGGATCGGCTGGAGTTCGTAGCTGCCTCTGGAGGGGTCGCTGAACTCCGGGCCGTCGCGGTCGGCGGGATCGGCGGACCAGCTGCGCGGGCGGGCGAGGTAGAAGTACTGCCGGTCGGCGCGGTTTTCGAGGATGAGGAGGAGGCTGTGGATGTCGGCGGTGGCGGCGATCTCTTCGCGCAGCTCCCGGGCGAGGGCGGTCTCCAGGTTCTCGCCGACCTCGACACCACCGCCGGGAAGTACCGAGTACGGCTCCTGGCCTGGGCGAATTCGCCGTATGGTCAGCAGCTCGCTGTCGGGGGTGATCAGCAGGGCGCGAACGCGGTCGGTCATCGGGACTCCTTCGGCTGGTTCTCAGCCACCGTGGCAGACGGCGGTCCCGGCTCGCAACCATCCTGTCCGGCCGCGTCCGCGTGCAATGTCGGGATGCAGGCGCACCAGTCGTGCAATGTCAGGTCATGCCGGGATAGCTCGGCGAGCCTGGCCAGGCATGCTACTGCGTGAGGACCGCTCATCTGACGCAGCGGAATGGCTCCGAGTATCCGGAGAACCAGGAATGGTCGCAGGCTTGCTGTCACGTCGCTGTCTGGGGCCAGTGCCGTCCCGAGGTCGCCCGTGAGCCGGTCGAGCAGTGCTGTGAGGGCAGCATGCCGGCCTGCGCCCAGGTGCCAGGTGCAGTCGATCTCGATGCGCCTGCTGGTCACCCGCAGGTGGTCGATTACCGGGGTGGCCACCGGTGGTACGGGGGTGCGCAGGGTGCGCTGGTATACCTGGGGCTGGTAGGTCGGAACGAGCCATCCGCCCATACCGAGCAAGTACCACAAGAAGTTGGCGAGGTCGGCGGCGAGGGCGTTGCGCCCGGCGTGCTCGAAGTCGAGCCAGCATAGTGGCTCGGTGATGTTCGGCTCGGTGGGATCACCCTGGCTGATGGCGGTCATCCACCGGGATCTGCCGGCTAGCGCGCGGCGTGACTCGGTGACGGACACCGGCCAGCCTGGGCCGAGTTCGACACCGCCGCCGACCAGCGTCCGGCTGGCGAGATCGCTCAGGTCAAGGCGCTGGCCGTCAATCATCCATGCCGGCTGGGGCGGGTGGGTGTACCAGCGCTCCAGCCGGCCGCCGGGTGCTAACCTGGCCAGGTGCAGGTCTGGCACGCACTCTTCTAGCTTTGCGGTCGCGCCCGTCGCGTCAGTTGCTGCGAGCACGCTGTCGCAGACCTTGTCGACCAGCGCTCGCACCGTCGCGATGAGGCTGGGCTCACGGTCGGCTGCGTTGATGCTGTCCGCCAGAAGACGGCTGGACCGCCCAGAAGCGAAGACGTCTGCGTACACCACCTCGCAGCCGTCCCCGGCATCGCGCACGCCCCACAGGCGGGGCACCGGCAGTAGCTTGGCTACTGCTTTCCAGCCAGCTACTTCGCGGCAGGCCCGGTCGTGCGGCAGGACCTTCCGGAAGGTCCCGTCCGGTGCGTAGTAGTGACGGGTCGCGGTCACTGCGGCGGCCTCGTGCCAGGCAGCGTGGCCAGCCACCAGGCCAGGACAGCGTGAGCGAGCCGGATGGCACCCTGCTCATCGTGGCGAGCCACGCCGGCCGCTACGGCACCCAAGCCCTGGAATGAGCCGGGGAACCGGTGGAACAGCGCTACTAGCGCGTCCGCGTCGTCAGGGTGTTCCTCGCCCTCGGCGCGCAGCGCGACCTTAGCCACGACGGCCGTCACCTTGTACAGGGACCGCATGTCCGGGACGGGCTTGATCAGCTGTCGTCGGATCTCGATCGCTGCGGCCACGCCGTCACCCAGACTGGCCAGCGCGTCAGACTCCCGGTCCGGGCACGGCAGAGCCAGGCTGTCGGTGCACCAAAGCACCGGCAGGCGGCCGGTGCCGATCAGGGCCAGGGCGTGCAGCAGCCGCGGGGTGAGCGCCCCGGTTGCGCATTCGGCTGCCGACACGATGGTGAAGCCGAGCTTGACGCCGCCGAGCTGATGGGCCAGCTGTCCCAGTGCAGCCCGCATATCGCTGAGCTTGTCCTGCTCGGCGACGGCGAGCACGTCCAGGTCGGACCATCCGTGCTGGTACTTGCCGCGGGCACCACTGCCTGTCACGGCGAGCAGCGACACCAGCGGCGCTGCCGGATCCGCCACCAGCCGCAGCAGCGCGGTCAGGTAGGCGGCGAGGCGGGAAGGCAGTCCAAGGTCAGGGATGCATACCCGCTCGGGCCTGGCTACCGGCCAGCGCTTGCTCGCCGTGATCTGATCCAGGGCACGGTAAAGCGCTATGCGCGGGCCGCCGTTGTCGACCACGGCATCAGCTGACTTGCGGATACGGGCGGCGCCACGTGAACGCTTCACGCCGTCCCTCTCGCGGACGTCCGCAGGCCCGGCAACGCTCCTCGCCGCCCGCAGGCTGGCGCTCGCCTCCAGATAGATCACCGTCAGGTGATCACCGAGCAGCTTGACTAGCTCGGCCGTCATCCCGGCACGGTGCAGGCTCTCGATCGAGACACGCCGCTGAAAGTGGTGCGCCGCGCAATACGACTCCAGCCCCAGAGCAAGCATCTCCGCCATGGCGACGTCGTCCAGCGCATACACATCCGCGATGCCGCACGCATCGGCGGCGACCTGAAGCAGGTAGCCGATCTTCAGGCGGGCATACCCGTGCCGCGTTGCCAGATACGCCCCGGCCGTGCTCTTGCCCGACTCCGACAGGCCGCCCAGGGCCGCAACCTGTACCTGCCGCAAAGCCACACCGGGCACGGGCACGCCGAGCCGGTCGCGTAACAGCGCCCGGAGTTCGTGCTGAACGTCCAGGATCGCCCTGTCAGCCACCACGATCGTCGCGGCGAACCGGCCGGAATCAGCCAGAGAATGCAGATGCGCATTCAGAACACGCTGGTACGCGGCGTACCTCGCAGTGACCCGTCGCTCGCGGGCCAATGCCCGCGCCGCGCCATCCGATGGTTCAGCAGCGTGTAACAGCAGCACACCCCATTCCGCCTGCGCCGCCCGCGCCAGATCACCGCGGTACGGAGCAAGCAGTACGCCAGCTCGATAGACGGCCGCGTCATAAGACAGGCGTTCGCGTACAGCAGCCGTCGCCACCACGCTCGCATCCAGCATCGGCATGCCTCGATCAGCCAGCCTGACCATGCCAGCAGGAACCGCCGAAGCGGCTCGCGCGAGATACGAGCAAGCCAGCACGTCCACGACCTGCTCCACAGCCGCGCTGCGGAACCACCAGTCAGCCAGCCCGCGCGCGTGAGCTTCAGCCCAGCGCGGATCGTACGCGTCTAACGACCCAGCGTCGACCACGCCGGCCCGGCGTGCTAGCAACCTGATCTGAGTGGTCTTGCCCACGTTGTCCGGGCCGCTCAACGCCACGGTAGCCACCATCGGCACTCCTGACTCTAAGTGGCGATCCGCTGGCGACTGTAAACAACTGGGAGCTGACCCACACGGCGCGGATAGCGGGGCGGTTTGCGGATGGCAATGCCGACCGTGAACGAGCCTGCCCGTAATCAGGCGCTGGATGGCTGCCTAGGTCACAGGCTCGTTCGGTGCCAGTGTTCGTCTATGCGACCCGGTCGGCTGCCTCTTCTCGGAGGGCGTGAAGCAGGGGCGTGAGGCGAGTGTTACGGATATGGTGACCGTCCCGGCGTAGGCGGGCGGCGAGCGCGTCGCGGGTTAGCGGGCGCCCGTCGCGGCACAGGTCGTCGTGGGCAGCGCGAGCCGCCTGCAGCAGGTCGGTGGCGTCGGCGGCCGTGTTAGGAACTATCCCGGTCCCATCCGGGTGCCCGAGTCCCCGGCTTCGCGTGACCGGGCGATGGCCGTCAGGTCCGACTGCGCCGACAGGCGCAGGGTCAGCCCTCATGCTGATGGTCGCTGGCCTGACGGCATCCTCGGATCGGGGACGACGTGCCTGCCGGCGCCTGGTGGGACGGGCCGACGCGTGCAGGACCGCTGTGGGCGCCAGTCGCTCGGGGCGGGGACCGTCCCGGCCTGGATGTGCTGCCGGGACGTGTACGGCTGCGGCATCGTCCGCAGTACCACGGTGTTCGAGCATGCCGGACAGCAGCTTGACGGCGATCAGCAGGGCCAGGGCCGGCCAGCCGGCGATGACTCGGCTGATCGGATCGGGTCCGGCCGTGGCGACGTTCGCAGCCAGGCTGGCGGCAGTGCCGACGGCCAGCGCGGTCCAGGGCAGCCACCCGGACCGACGACCAGTGCGCCGGTCGGCCAGCAGGACCAGCGAGGCCACTATCTCTACTCCGACAGCGGGAAGGCGTGGGCGTGCCACCCGGCCTGCCCGTTGGCCCCGGCCAGCACCCGCATATGGCGGTAGCTGATCGCCCCGGCCAGTCCCGCGAGGTCGGCGACCGTGACGCCGGCCAGCGAGCGGATGACCCGGTCCATGCCGCCTGCGGCCCGCGCCGACGCGGCCTGAGGGCGGCTCACCGCGAGCCCTCTACGGTCCGTGACCTGCTCAAACGTACCGGGAGCGGGTCACCGTCTATGAGGATGGGCTGGTTCGCGTACTGAAGCGTTCGGCCCACGCCGCCTGAGCTGCGCAAAGGTGGTTGCGAAGTTGTCGTCATGCGAACCGCTGTTTGCCGGGCAGACGATCGGGCCGGGCTTGCCCCGGTCGATCCTGAGCCAGGCAGGCCTCACTGCCGATGTGCACGCCGGGTTGTGACAGGACGGAGCCAGATGCGTACGCACTCGACCGTGGACGAGCCTGAGCCGGACGGCGGCTACTTCGTCACCGTCTCGGCTCTGCCTGGCTGCTTCACGCGCGGCAGCACCATCGAGGAGTGCCGAGCGCGCGCGGTAGAGGTCATCGAGGCTCACATCGCGGGACTGCAAGCCGGCGGCGAGCCGGTCCCGGAAGAGGTCGGCGAAGCGCATCTGCTGGCGGTAACGGTCGCAGCCTGAATCGCGCAGCGCCAGCTGACCTGCCTGTCCCGGCGGGCTAGGTTCGACTGGCGGCGGCGAGGCCGGCGGCGAGCCGTGAATCAGCATTCTGGTGGGCGACCACCGAGATCATATGCAACACGGCCGCTTCGGAGTAGCCGCACGCCCGCAGCCCTTCGAGGTCGCCGGCCTCCATCAGCCAGGGCTGACGGCTCAGCTTGCGGGCGAACTCGACCAATTGGCCGTCACTACGCGCATCGGAGCCGAGCGCGTTGCCGACTGTGGCGCCGTCCCAATCCCCAGCCTCTTCGGCGGCAACGGACGCTAGCAGCCGACGTTCACGTCGCCTTAGCGGCTCGTCGGACTCCAGCACATAGGCCCGCCACGATTGCCACGCCGCCCGCAGCGGCGCGTGCCGTAGCGACGGGCGACCCGCCACGTCCCGATCGGACGAGACGGACCGGGCCGGCCTGGGTTTCACTGCTTGGCGGCGGTCCGGCTCGAAGGCAGGCAGCGGCGTTAGATAGTCGAACTCAATGCCAGACGCGTCAGCCACTCTGGTGAGGTAGTTGAACATCGAGATCACGCCGACGGCGGCCTCAATCTGCTCCTCGTTCAGTCCCTGTCGGCCTGCATCCGCCACAGTCTCCGGGGTGAGCGTCCATGGCTGCGCGGTCAGCGTCGCCGCGAGCCGGGCGAGGGCACGCGGACGCGGTGCCAGAGATTCATCGTCTCCGCGAAGTATGGTCAATGATGTAGCGGCTTCGCCGCTTGCGACACGCAGAAACTCTACGTGAGCGGACGTTCAATAGAAGCACTGATTTGTACGTGACGTGACGCTCGCTAGTAGTTCCCGATCTGGCCAGGGCAGCGCCGTGGTCGCCAGCGCGCCTGACACGGCGAACGTCCGCCGGAGCAATTCCGGGTCAAGGCTGTGCGCGCGGATAATTCCGGCCATATCGCCGTGCGAGGGCAGGTAAACCGGCGGCATCGGCCGGTTGTCCATCGCGGCGTAGGCTTCGGCGAGCGCACCGGTCGCCTGCGCTCGCGATACAGTAGTTATCCACGCCATGACATAATCCTATCGTCCATTCTAAACCCGGACAACCCGGCGTCGGCCCGAACGGCGGCTCTGAGGCATAGCTGTGGGCGAAGCGCCGGGACAAGGTCATCTACTACCAGTCCCGGGCCGACCTGGCCCGCCGAGCCTTGCGCGGCATCGACGAGCAGGTCGCTAGGCCGAGCGGCCGTCGTCGGCAAGGCCCCGGGTGAAGCAGAAACGGCTCGTCTAGCTCAACGGGGCACCAAGAGCGTCAACCGCACGCTCGAGGCCAGGGCCAGGACCCTGGCCGGGATCAAGTGCCCGCAGGGCAGTCGACTGCGGGATCATCCGAAAAGTTCGCGCAGAGCCGCTGCCGACCACTGCGATACCGGCTCATCCGGCCGGTGCCGGGATGCGCTGCGGGCCTGTGGCGCAGCGGTTCACTGAGCGGCCTTAAGTTTCCGTGACCTGCGCAGACGTACTGGGAGAAGGTCGCCATTAATGAGAATGTGGTTCGCATGACGGGACGTTCGGCCCACTCGAAATTAGCTCCCTGACCTGCTCTTTCTTGCTGGTTTCTCGCACTATGGTCCTTCTGGTGCGCCGGTCGGTCGAACCCTCCGAAGCGGGCAGGAGAATTAGGCGGATTCGACGTGACGACGAGGGTCGAGCGAGTCCTGGGTAAGGGCCAGGGCAGAGGCTCCATGCGCCTGGTCCTTGATGGCCGACCGCGAGTAGCACGCCGGTCTCTTCGCGATCGTGCTCGTCGTCCTCAGCGTGCTGGACCTGGCGGCTCCTTGGGCGGATTTCTGCACACCGGAATACCGAGGCGCTGACCCGGGTCTACGGCGTTCCGGCGGGCGCCGTCCTCGTCGCGACGGGGCTGCCCGATCGCTCGGCATGGCGAAGGACTGGGCGGTCCGCTACCGGGTGGGCGACAGTCTCGTCGCGGCCTCCATCCCGATATTAGAGGGACCTTGCCGGGGAGCGGCGTCGTCGGGCGTCACGTCAAGGTCGAATACGACAAGCCTTCTCCGTCGACCGCGTGGCTGCCGCTGTCCCACCAGGAGAGCGTGGAGACCGCCGCGACAGTCGTCAGCCCCGGTCACCGTGCCGCCACCGAGTCACCGGAGATGAGTCCGTGGCCAACCGGGATGGCCGCGAGCGCGTCGTCGCGGCTCACGATGTGGTTGCGAGCGTCGACGAACACGACGCTCGGCTTGCTGTGGCGGGCCTCGGCATCGGGCACGCTTGCGTACGCGATGATAATGACGAGATCGCCGCGTTGGATGAGCCGCGCCGCGGCGCCGTTCACGCCGATGACGCCGCTGCCGCGTGGTCCCTCGATGACGTAGGTCTCCAGCCGGCTGCCATTGTCGATGTCCACTAGGTGGATCAGTTCCCCGGGAAGGAGATCGGCGGCCTCCATGAGGTCTAGATCGATGGTGAGCGAGCCGACGTAGTTGAGATCACACTGGGTCACCGTGGCACGGTGGATCTTGGACTTGAGCATCGTGCGGTACATAAGCATGCCCTTTCGATCGGCAGATGAGGCGGGCCAGTGCGTCGCTGGAATATCCGGACGACTCACGCGTAGGCCCCGGCAAGCAAGACCCGGAGACCAGTGCGACGTGCGCGAGTCGGGCGAGCGGTGCGGTGATCGACCCCGAGGTCGGTGGACCCATCCGCCCGGCGCCGAGGCGGACTCGGGCCAGAGCGAATACGGCCGCTCCTCGTTGGCGAGCACGAGGACCCGGCCGTCCGGATCGTCGAACTGGTTGGACATTCGCAAGGTCCTTACTTACTGGCTATCAGCGTTCTAGATGCGGCCCGTATAAATGGTTCTATATCCGAGGTCGTGTCAACGGCCGCTCTGGGCTTGCTGTAAGGCCAATGCGCTGGTTCAGTGGCTCTACCCGGCTGCCGGCGTGCCTGGCCATTATCAGGGCAGCATGCACCGAGTTGAGCAGAGGGTTCGGAGCCTGCCCGCGCTGCTCGCGAGCCGGCCGTTCCTGGAGGGCCACGTGCGCGAGCGCGTCTTCCGCCTGCCGAATGTCCGCGTGCTCGAGGGCCACTCCGTCTCCGGCCTGATGGCAGCGCGGGAAGGACGCCGGGTCACCGGCGCGCGGGTGAGCGACGCCGAGGGCAAGGTCGATGTGATGGAGGCCGACCTCGTGGTGGACGCCAGCGGCCGCGGCTCCCGCGCCCCCCGGTGGCTCAGCGAGCTCGGCTACCAGGCCCCGGCGCAAGACCGGGTGGAGATCGGCCTCGGCTACGCCACCAGGACGTACCGCCTTCGGCCGGGCGCGATGAACGGCGACCGCCTGATCCTGACCGTTGGCACGCTGGCCCACCCACGTTTCGGGGCGCTGGCGGCGATCGAAGGCGACCGCCACATTCTCACTCTTGGCGGGATCTGCGGGGACTACCCGCCGACCGATCCTGCAGGCTTCGCGGACTTCGTCTCGGCCCTGCCGACCGGCGCCATCGCTGTGGCGGTCGCCGAAGCCGAGCCGCTCGACGAGCCTGTGCCGTTCCGGTTCCCTACCAGCACGAGGAACCGCTTCGAGCGGCTACGCGAGTTCCCCGCCGGGCTCCTGGTGATCGGCGACGCCGTGTGCTCGTTCAACCCGATTTACGGGCAGGGCATGACCGTGGCCGCGATGCAGGCGCTGGCGCAGCGCCGGTACGTCGGCGCGGGCACTGCGGACACGCCGTCGCGCTTCTTCAAGGACATCGCCGCGGTCATCGATATCCCCTGGGACATCGCCGTGGGCGCTGACCTGGCCTTCCCCCAGGTGCCTGGCCCACGGCCGGCGAAAGTCCGGCTCGTCAACGCCTACCTGCCAAGGCTGCACGCGGCCGCGGCCGACGACGGCGAACTCGCGCTGTCGATGATCAAGGTCATCGGCCTCAAAAGCCGGCCAGAAGGGCTCATGCGCCCGGATCGCATGCTGCGCGTACTGCGCGGCAACCTGCGCCGACCGGCCCGGCCAGGTGCCGCGGCCACTCCGGGGTCAGGCACTGCAGCGGCCAGCGAGCCGGATCTCGCTGCATAGGTACTGGCCGCCCCTGGCCGGTCCGTAGCCATGGCGAGTCCTGAGCTGGGAGCGCTGAGAGGTCACGTCCAGACTTGCTGGCCTGCCGCGGCTGCACGAAGCTGGCTGTATTCGACGCAGCGGCCAAGCCGTTTATTTCCTATAGGGCAGCAAGATGCTATTGCGTGCCCGTCGCGGTGCTCCAGTTCGACTCTGACAGCATCTGAGCCGGGGATGCGGACATCGGAACAGACAGCGACAGCTCTGAGATCGGCGCGATTCTGGCGGAATCCGCCGATGAGCGAGGAGAGAACCTCGGTGCTGGACGGATGCCCGTCCTGGCCCGGATCTGATGCTACCAACCGTGTCTCGCCGCTGACCGTCACGGTCGCGCCGAACGGGTAGAACTCTCCGCTCTTTGCCAGCATCTTCTGCGCGAACGGCAGAGCGATGTTCAGCAGCCCGTCAAGGTCATCCTGAGACTGCTGGGAAGCCGAGTCTGGCCAGGAGGTCATGATCGACATGATGGCGTCGGCGCGGTCCGGACCGTGCCCATTCGAGCGAGCAGGGCGACGGTTCGCGCTCGCGGGGCCGGACGGAGCACGGTCGGCGCCGGCTCGGCGTGAGACGGTTGTCTTTCGGGTCCAGATTCAGGCGACGTTGACGGCGATCCCGGCGAGATCGGCCACGGTAGCCGCTGCGGCGCGGCTGATCCACCTGTCGGCCCGCTCCGGCGGGGCGCGGGGCGGCTCACTTCACCGCCTTCGGGGTGCGTGACCTGCTCAGACGTACTGGCAGGGGGTCGCCTTCTATGAGGATGGGCCGGTTCGCATGACGGTACGTTCGGCCCACTCAGCCGATGACCTGGACGTATGTGAACGCTGATTGGTCGTCATGCGAACCCTGCAACGGCCCGCCTGGGCATGGTCCTCGGCCCGTTCCGGGCCGCTGAGATCCCGCTGAGTATCTGGCAGGTCTTACTGACCCGCAGCTGCCTGGCGCGGATCCCGGAGGGGATGTGCAGCGGCCCGCTCATACAGGACCTCGGGTGCGAGGTCTGCTCCGTTGGGCCAGGTGATGGTGCCGATCTCCGGGTCGACACGCACGTGTGCGAAGAACGCCGGATCGCGGAGCGCGGTGAAGACGCCTTCCCGCTCACGGAGATGGGACAGATCGACATCGCCTACCAGGCCGTCGGAGAACGTGAGCCTCAGCCGGTAGTGGCCGAGGACCTCCACGTCACAGACGTCGTGAAGCGAGGTGATCATAGAGCCAACTCTACGCCAGAGGCGGAATAGGGGCGGGCGGCTGATGTGCGGAGACCAGCGCCCAGTCTGCGAGCAACTCCTCCTGGTGGAGTGCTGCCCATTCGAAGACTTGCCCCAGTACGCGCGGTGGCAGCATGCCTGCCAGCGCCGATGATGGTGAACTGCCGGACGTGATCGGCGCCGCGGCGGATACCTTCGGCTTACGAAGACCGCGTAGCCGACCGTCGACTTGCCGACGCCGGTCGCACCGCACAACCACAGGATCGGGCCGTCGACGGCGCTGCTCACCGGCGCCACCTACCCCTCCGCCGTCCGGGCGGTGATCAGCGTGGTCGGCAGCGGACTGGTAACCCAGGGCATCAGCCAGTCGGTGCTGACCGGGTCCCTGCTGCAGATCCTCAGCACTCCGGTAGCGAGCTGGACCTATCAGGGCCGCGAGCTGCCGTACCTGCCGAACGTCGTCACGCTCCGGATGGAGGCAGCCGTGGCCGCGGGCGGCCCGGTCTCGCTCGGCTGGGCCGCCCCGGACCTGAGCCGCGCCGACCAGGTCGCGGAGGCGGAGATCCCGGTGGAGCGGATAGCCGGACCTGTCCTGCTGATATCCGGCGGAGACGACCAGACCTACGGCCCGGCTTTCCAGGAGGCGGCAGCGCAGCGCCTGGCCAGGCGCGGACACACCCACCCCTGGAAGCACGTCATCCACGAGCAAGCCGGACACCTGATCGCGGCCGTCCCGTACCGGCCGACGACTCAATCGGTCTTCCCGGGACCGGGGGTGCCCTTTCAGTACGGCGGGACGCCAGCCGCAGACGCCGCCGCCCGGGTCGCGACTTGGAGCGAAATCCTGGGATTCCTCATCCAGTAGTCCTCGGCCAGGAGTTGCCGGCGGAGGAGGCGGCCTGCCGGCGCACGTCAAGCACACTGGCTGCCCGGCCGGCCGGATCACGCCCGGTTCACGAGCGCGATCCGGTCGGCGTCGGCGGCACTTGGGCATCACCGCTGGTCAGGTGCCCTGCACCTGATGCAATTCCTGCAGTCGCTTCGCGACGTGCGCCTCGACAGCCTGGATCTGATCAGTCGGGCTGAACTGAAGGAACTCGGTACCGGCCGTGGCGGCAGGCACGTGCCCCGGAGGCATATAGAACGCCTCCCCAGCCTGGACGATCTCCTCGTGATCTGAGTAGCGAACGGTCATCTCGCCCTTGAGAAGGTAGCCCCAGTGTGGGCACGTGCAATGGCCGCCTGGAAGCCCGCTGAGTATCGGAGCCAGATCCTGGTCCTGGCGGATGGACACGAAATTGACCGTATACCCGCCGAGCTCTTCGGTCCGGTCCTCTGCCACGCCGAGGTCCCTGACCTGGCTGGCGCTATCCTTCGATGTCTTCGCCATCTGACTCATCTCCCATGAATGGTTTCCTGTGGCCGATGTCACGACGGTAGGTCGGGCACGACAAGCTGGTCATGAGGCGTTCGCCTCATCTTTGCGCTGACCTCGGCCGCGCCGATCACCAGTGGCCGCACGATCGGCGGCGCCCAGCGCAGGGTGTCCTGCTGGACCCGGAGGATTCTGAATCCAGCCGAGCTGATCGACTTCAGCGTCGGCCGGTTGCAGACGCAGCCGCCCGCGAGAATCCTGTTTGCCGCGCTTAGCCGGTCTTGCCAGCGAGCAAGTCTGGGCTGATCAGCTCGCACATGCTCGATGAACAGCAGCAGGCCGCCCGTCCGCAGCACGCGGAGCAGTTCGCGCAGCGCCCGTGGCTGATCATCGACCGTGCACAGCACGAGCGCAGACACGGCGACGTCGAAGCTGTCGTCTTCGAAAGGCAGGTCCTCAGCCGGCGCCCGTAGCACCCGCGCCTGCGGCGCATGCACGCGAACGCGCTCGCGCAACTGCCGAATCATCGCCATCTCTGGCTCGGTGATCGTCAGATCGCTCACGGCCCGGCCGTAAAGCGGCACATTGGCACCCGTGCCGGCACCGATCTCCAGTACCCGCCCACTCGCCTCGGCCAGCAGCCCGCGCCGGTGAGCCCGCAGCCCGGCCGCCTCGGCGCTGGCCATCATCGGGTCATACAGGCGGGCGAAGATCCGACCGTGCACGCTCATCGCCCGGCCTCGACGTCATGTCTCATGGAGTCGCCCCAAGCTTCGGCTTACGGCCGACGATAGGAGCGCGGGCGCGGCCGGGCATGGGGCGTTCGCCTCATCTTCGGGCACCGGAGGTCAGGACGTGGCGGTGACCGCGGTCTTCTCCTCAGGCAGCAGGCCATGCTGCACGGCGAACATCGCTGCGGCGGCGCGGTTGGAGGCACCGATCTTGGCGTAGATGTGCTCGACGTGGTTGCCTGCCGTCTTCGGCGTAATCACGAGCCGTTCCGCGATCTGCTTGTTCGACATTCCGCGCGCGAGCAGTATGAGCACCTCAACCTCCCTGGCAGTCAGGCCCGACAGCCCTTCCCGGCGGCGCGGCAGCCGATGGCCAGCCGCCTCTAGCACCGCGTCGACAGCCTCGGCGTCCAGGCGGCCCGCCCGTACCGCAGTACGCAGCTCGGCGGCGGCCTCGTTGGCAGACCGCGCGGGCCGGTGCGGACGGGGCTCGCGCATCGACTGGTAGGCGTCCGCTGCCCCGAGCATCCGCGCCGGCCTGGAGATCGCTCCACCGGACAGTCCGTGCGGATAGCCGCTGCCGTCCTGGCGCTCGCGATGCTGCACCGCGATCTCGCCCAGCGGTGCCAGCGCCACCGACTGGTGCAACATGCGTTCGGTCAGGTAGGGATACATCCGGACCCGTTCCCATTCGCCGGCACTGAGCGGCCCGGGCTTATCCCAGATCGAATTCGAGACTCCCAGCCGCCCGAAGCCATGCACGAGCCCAGCCCGGCGCAGCATCCGCACGTCATCCGGCGGCAACCCGAGCCGGGCGCCCGCCTCCTCGGCGAGATCAGCCACAGCCACCGAATGGCCGAGGGTGTGTGGCGACTTGAGGTCAACGAAGTTCGCGATGGCGGTCAGCGCGGCATCTAGTTGCTTCGCCGACAGTTCTATGGCCAGTGCGGGCTCGGACGCTATCACGGCGTCCCACGCTCGGACCGTGTCAAGGCCGCCTAGCACGTCCGCTGCCCTGGTGCACAAGATCGTCGCCAGCGTGGGGTCGAATTGCTTGCCTGACCGCCTGCGGGCCAGGGCGGTCGCGCCGCCCACCCCGCCAACCCGCAGAGCGACCTCAGTGAACTCCGCCAGCTGCGCGATCCTTGCCGCTATCGGCACCGCGTCCGCCTTCAGCTCCCCTGGCCACCCGCGCCCGTCCCACTGCTCGTACGCGGACCCGACCGCATCACGTACCTGCAGCGAAAGACCAAGCTGCTCGGCAAGCATCCGCGCCAGCGTCGCATGCTGGGTGATCATGCCGTCGAGCTCACGGTGGCCGGACAGAGCGAATTCGAGTCCGACCCGGAACCTGTGCAGCGGCGGATTGCCGGCACCGATCAGCCGCATGGTCGCCAGCATGCCGCGCAGGCTTCCGAGATCATACCCGTACTTACCCGACTTCAGCGCGATGTCGTCGCCGAACCACTTGGCCTGCTCGTGCGCGTCCGAGTGACACCCGACATTGACTAGCAGGGCCGTATAGTACACGGCCGCCCGGTCCTGCGCGTCTAGCCCCACCTGGTCAGCCAGGCGCAATGCGATCAGGCATTGTCGCAGCACGTGTTCCATCGGCTGGCCGAAGCCCAGGTCCACGCCGAGCGAGAGCGCTGCCACAAGCTCAGCCAGCCGGACCCGCGGGTAACTGGTGCCGCCTGCCATCATCACAGCGTAACCCGCCAGCGGCCCGCCGCGAGATCGTCGCTGGGCCACCGCCCAGGAAGGTCAGCGGCTCACCGACATGCGCCGCCGCGCCGCGCAGGGGCCGACTGGGCCTGGCCCGATGGGGCGCGGTTCACCGGGGTACTTAGCGGTCCGTGACCTGCTCAAACGTATGGGCAGCGGATCGCCGTCGATGAGGATGGGGGCGGTTCGCATGGTGGGACGTTCGGCCCACCCATTACTTGACCTGCGGCGATGCTGGTTGCGGCTGGGCGTCATGCGAACCATGGGCCTGAGTTGACGGTCAACCTGCGATGACAGGCTGGGGAACAACGGGCAGTTGTCAACCGTGCCGGAACCCGGCCGGCCCGTTGGGAGCGCCTAGAATTGTATTGTGGCGAGTTCGGGGATTGAGCCGGAGATCGTACGGGCAGCGGAGATCACCGAGATCGTGCCCGGGCTTAGTCTTCCGATCGCCACCGCCGGGCACCTGATGGCCCTCAAGGTGCTTGCCCGGGATGACCAGGAGCGGCCGCAGGACCTGGCGGATCTGCGCGCGCTGCGAGCGGTCGCGACGTTGGCCGACTATCGCGCTGCGCGCGACGCGGTGCGGCTGATCTCGGCGCGCGGTTTCGATCGCGGACGCGACCTGATGGCCGCGCTCAAGGAGATAGAGCAGCCCCCGGTCGAATCGGCGGACGGCTAGGCAGTCTCGCCGCGCATCAAGGCAGTTCACGCGCGCCCTGACAGTCCGTGACCTGCTCAGCCGTACTGGCAGGAGGTCGCCGTCGATGAGGATGGGCCGGTTCGCATGGCGGGACGTTCGGCCCACCAGGGCTAGGACGTGCAGTTATGCGAATGCGAGTTGATCGTCATGCGAACCAGGCGGGGTTCCTCAGGCAATCAGCCCGATTCTGTGTCAGCCTGAGCGCCTTCCTGGGGCCCGGACTTCAGCGGCTGAATTTGACCAGCTCACCTGCAATGACAGCCACATCGGTGTAGCGGCCCTCGGCAACCGCGACCATGAATTCTTCCGCCGCGTCCTGGTCGAATCCGGGGTCGAGAGGATGCCCGTTGACGTTCAGGAGCGTGAGTGCCGCGACCCAGGCGGTTCGCTTGTTGCCGTCAACCCAGCCATGGTTGCAGGCGAGAGATTGCACGAGCGCGGCGGCTTTCTCCCAGATGGTGGGGTAGGCGTCCTCACCGAACGCTGTGGCCTGAGGGCGACCCACGGCGGACTGGATCGCTCCGGCGTCACGGATCCCCGATGGCCCGGCCGCCGCGTCGTGGATCGCGAGAACCTGCTCGAACGTCAGGTAGACCGTCACCGGTCTGCGAGCCTCTTCAGCAGATCGCGGCTGAGGCTGATTACGTCGGCCGCGGCCTCCATGACAACCGCGTCATGGTTAGCGCGGGTGGCGCTCTGGACGAGGACATCATGGGCTAGGCGAGTTACCGGGCGGCCCTCAGCCTCCGCGAGGCGGCGCAGCGCAGCCAGCTCAGTGTCGGTGAAGCGGATGTTCAGCGCGGGCATCGTGACCTTCCCTGGTACCAGATTTAGTACCAATGCTAACCGATCTGAGGCTCACTGTCTTCCCGTAAAATCTGGAACCGGACAGCGCAGTGCTCTGACTGGTCCCGACACGCATCGCCACCATCGCCGCAAACGCGCGGCCACGGGCATGCTTTCCCCACGAGGCCGGGTGTTCGACCGATGCCCTGGTGCCGCAGAGACTGTCGCCCGGCGACAGGCTTCCCGCGCACGATGCCCGCTAGGGCGGCCACAGCCGTTTCTGCTGCTTCGCGGATGCCAGCGTCTACTTGCCGGACCGACGCCGAAAGGGCTGGTACAGCAGCGCGGGCGGCAACGGCGGGACGGCTCATCGGGCCGCCTTCCTGGTGGGTGACCTGCGCAGATGTACCGGTAAGGGGTCGCCTTCGATGAGGATGGGGCGGTTCGCATGGTGGGACGTTCGGCCCAGGCCGACAGCGCCGGCACCTCGCTCATCACGCGGCGAGAACCGTGATGAAGTCGCGGGTCCACCCAACGAGGTACTGGTCGGCCGGGCGGGCCTGGCCGGGGATTGCGGCTCGAAGGCTGCGCCCCGGTGCCCGGGCAACGTCCAGCTGCTGGCGGTGCCCGACCGGTCGATGACCAGGCTCGCCAGCCCGCGCCGCAGCAGGCTGATCACGTGGCCCTCCTGCTCGTAGCCGCCAGCACCTGCCGACAGCAGGAAACCGCCGTTGAACGCGGCGAGCAGCCGGCGGCGCTCACTGCCGCCGATGCTCGGTCCGGCGCGCACGACGGCCAGCGCCACAGGGCCGGGGTCGGCGCTGCCGCTATGCAGCCGGTAGTGCACCGCGCCGCGGAACCGTGCGAGTGTCACGACCGTCCCGTCCGCGGCCCGGAAGCGAGAAATGATCACCTTCGGCTTCGGCGGCGCCTTGCGGGCGTGCACCTTGGGGCTTGCGGTGCTTCGCGGACTGCCGACGGCCGGGGCTACCGGGGTGTGCCGGGCCGCCGGCGCAGTCGACGCGCAGGCCGCCATGGTGAACAAGGCGACCATCGCGATTGCCCGGTGGACAGGGAGCATGTGGTCCTCCGTTCGAGCGCGTGTCGAAATACACGCCCGCCGCGGCAAGGCAAGCGAGTGAGTCAAGTAGCGGCTACGCCTGGGTCTGCGACCTGGACAGCTGGCCCACCGCGATCGCGGTCAGGTTCTTCATCGCGTACTAGCCAGATTGCCTGCCTGGCTCATAAGGCGCGGTGTGAATCCCGTACAGATCTGTAAAAGAATCCGGCCGGATTCGCCGCAGCCGCGGAGTGTCCCTAACTTGGTGACCAGGCAGCTCGAAGCGCAGAGCAGGGAGTCTGGTGACCGTCTGGGATATTGTCCATGATGGGTTCGGCGTGGTGGCCCACGTGCCGTCAGCGTGCTCGCCATCGAAGATGATCCCGGGATCGCGAACCCAGATGGTCCGCGGCCTGGGATGAGCCGGGTTCGGACGGTGGGCGTGACCACGGCACGTGACGCGCTACGGGCGCCCGCCGCAGACGTAGTGCTTCTCGATCTGGATGCCCATGAGGATGTCGGCCCTGGCCATGTTGGCACACACGTCACGGGCCCCGACGTCGACGTGGACGCCCCGGACCCTGACCAGCCGCCCGGACACCGCTCCGTGTGCCGTTTGCTCCGCTCTGTTTGCCGGGCACGAGCACAGCGACCGTGAGCAGCCATGCGCCAGCGCGCCGGGCCGGCCCCGGCGCTGGGGGTTGAGCGTGCCGTCGGCACAACGCAGTGATCTGGCTTGCGTCCCTTCGACGCCGTCGCGTGCATGCTGGTGCTGTGCACCGTCGCCGGTCCGGCCCTCGCGCTGGCCCGGCGCCAGCGGCTCCTCAAGCCTGCTGACCGGCTCGTCGTGCTCAAGCACGTCCGGGGCAGCGGTGCGCTGGCACCCTGGCAGGACCCGGTCAGGCCGCTGCGGAGCCGCGCGGTCGCCTGGCGGACGGTGCCTTGCTGTCGCGTAGGCGTTATCTACCCGGGCGGGATCGCCCGTCGCCTCGAGGGTGTCTCGCCGTCGCAGGATCGCGGGCCAGTCACCGACTACCGTCAGTAGCCGTGGCCGCCCCCGCTGCTCGACGGGCTCGAAGCCGGCGCCACGGTGCCGGAGGTGGTCACCGCATGCCACGCCCCGCCGAAGGCGCTGACGCCGTTGCCGCCGGCCTGGCCGGGACCGCTGTCGCCCGAGAAGGTGTACAGGGGGTGCCTGATGTATGTGTCCGGCGAGAACCAGCAGAGGGTGAAGCCCTTCGTGTTGGTCAGCACGGTTCCCATTCTGGTCTTCGCGGTCTTCAGCCCGGAGGACGAGCGGGACAGTGAGGGCGGCGGTCACCCACCATCGGCTACGCATGAGAAGTCTCCCTTCAGGAAGGCGCCTGGATGCTGCTTATACACTCAATAGCGCAGAGCCACCGCGCTCCGTTAGCCCGCCGTTCGGCCTGAATCGTTCATGTTCGGTTATGACTGGGTTATTAATGGCATCAAGCCGACCCCGCCGCCCGGCCCGGCAGGCTGGAGCCGCGATCGGGGCGTCAGACCGGACCTGCGGTTCGCAGGTACGGCCACGCGAGCGACAGCGGGTACCGGCAGTCGATGCCAGCGCGGGTCTCCTCGAACAGCCCGAAAAAGATCACGTCGTCAGTAACTCCTCGTTCGCCGAGAAGCAAGCCAACACCCCCAATACCCCCACCTTGTGCCGGTCCTCTGGGCGGCAGGAGAGTGCCGGTCTCGGGCCGTGCCGATTACCCCGTTGAAGAGCTGTCAAAGGTCTGGGACGTCTTGGGACATTGGCGTCAAGACCCGGCAGGATGGATAGCCGGTTGGTGCTGCTGCCGCCCGCTGGGCAGCGACAGGAGCCCGCCCCAGGTTAGGAACTGCACCCGGCCTTCGGAGGCTGGCGTTCGAGTGGCTGACCACGCTCGCGCGACAGGCAGGCAGGTTCAACGAGCTTCCGGCGCAGCACGCGGGCGGGGTAAGGCTTCGAAACATCGTTCTAGCTTGGCGGTGAAGCCTCGCGCGGGGCAAAAGGGAAATGCTCCGTCCAGTGCCGGGTGCCATCGAACGCAATGATGAGGGCTTCATAGCCATCGAGCGGCTCGATCAGGTCCAGGCCGGACTGTCCGGCGACCGCCACGGCCGTGGCGAGCGCGTCGGCGAGACCGAGGCCGGGTCCTGTCACGCTGGCGGAGGCGACCCGTGCAGCCGGCCGCCTCGAATGAGGATCGATCAGGTGTTTTCCGCGCTCGTAGGTACCTGACGTGGCGATCGCCCCGGTGAGCTCTACCACCGCGGCGAGGCGGCGCGGCGAGAAGGGCTCGGCGATCCCGATCCTGAAGGGCTTACCGGGTCCCAGACCGCCGACGCTCGCGATGTCTCCGGCCGCGTTCACGATCGCGCCCGAAATCTCGCTCGCGCAGAGCGCTGCCAGTGCCTTCTGCGCGGCCCAGCCCTTCACATAACCGGTCGGGTCGATCCCCCCCGGCATGGCCCACGGATCGAACCATCCACCGGAGAGCTCGCGTGCGACCGCGCAGCGCTCAAGAACCTCGGCTACCTCCGCGGGGGCCTGTGCACAGGTAATCTCCCCTCGCCGGAGCCGGCTCATCGGGCTCTGCGGCTTCCAGGTGCTGAAGACCGCGTCAGCTCCCTGGAGGATGGCCCGCGCCGAGGCCAGCTGCCGGCGGACGTCGGCGCCTGCCATGCCATCAGTGGTGTAGACGTCGATGGTCACGACCGTGCCCATCACGTTCTCGAGGTGGTGAATCGTATGGGCAGGTCGTTCCGGCGATCCGGCCACGGCCCGAGGATCAGGGGTCACCGGAGGCCGAGGCTATGCAGTGCTGCCTGGAGCGACGCCGCAAACCCAGCGCTGGTGTAGCTCGCGCCGGAGACGCCTTGGATGTTGGCGCTCTGCGCCTGCATCGCCTCCTGCTCAAGGACCGGGATCGCCTGCTGATCGATGGACTGCGAGCGGTACATCCCGCCGTCGTTGATGGAGGCGATCCCGACCTTGGTGATTCTGGTCCCGGAGACAGTGACCTTCACCGACAGAACGCCGAAGTTGTAGTTGACCGCGGGGCCGACGGCGGTCCGTGTCGTGCCCGGCTGCGGCTTAGCCGAACCCTGCTTGGGCGGAGAACTCGAGCCACTGGTGCTGTGACCGTGTGACGATCCCCCGGAGCCGGGTACGGTCGGCGGCTGTGAGGCGGAAGTGCCGGGCAATGTACCGAGGCTGAGGTGCGCCGGGGTCGTGTGAAAGGTCAGCGTGCCTACTAGGCCCGCTACCGTCCCCATGATCACGATCGGGGCCCGTTTCATAGTGCAGCGCCGTTGAGAATTTGCATCTGATGTTCGTTTCTTTCGTGGGCTAGAAAGCGAACGCTTCCTGGTGGATCTGATCTTCAGCTACTCCGAGGCTCCGGGCCGCAGCGACGACCCCCGACGTAAACCCGTCGGGCCCGCAGACGTAGATATCGCGTGCGGCGACGTCGGGAACGAGTCGATGCAGCCCGCGGGCGTCGAAGCGGACCTTGTGGCGCGGGCCGATGATTTCGTGCAGCCGACCACCGCGCCGCTTGACGAGGGCAGCGATCTCGTCACGGTGAACGAGGTCGTCGGCACTTGATGCCCGGACGACCACCACCACGTCGGTCCAGGGCGGCAGGTCCTCGAGCAATGCGCGTAGCGGCGTGATGCCTACTCCGGCACCTATCAGCGCCACACGATCGGACGAGCGTGCATGGTGGGTGAACGCTCCGTAGGGACCCTCGATGGCAATGCGCGTGCCGCGCCGCAGGCGTGCGATCGCGCGGCTCTGGTCACCGAGGCCCTTGACGGTCACCCGGATGTAGGGGGGTTGCGGGAGGGCGGACAGCGAGTACGGGTGGGCCTGCCACCAGAGGTCCCTCGTGAGGAAACGCCAGAGGAAGAACTGGCCGCCGGATACCGCCAGGCGATCGAGCTTTCGGCCCGAGCAGATGATGGAGAACACCCCCGGCGCTTCCGCCCGGACCTCGACAACCTGAAGCTGGTGCCGGAGGCTGCGAACGATCGGCTGAATGACCCGGAACACGATGACGACCCCCGCGGTGGCCACCCAGACCCCGATCCATATCGCCCGGGTGAGCGGGTGGCCGATGAAGGAGACGCCGGTGACGATCTGGTGGGCGAACGCGAGCGCGAGCCCGAGGTAGACGTAAAGGTGAGCGACCCACCAGGTCTCGTACCTGAGCCGCCGCCGGGCGAAACTGACTGAGGTGACTCCGGCCATCACGAGCAGGCCGAGACCGGCGACCGCCGCGAGCATGTCCGGATAGGATGTGAGGAACACCCACAGCTGGTGCAGCACCCCGGCTTTCGCCGCCTGCGCGTAGCCGAGCGTGACGAGGACGGCGTGGGCGGCGATAAGGCCGAGCGCCCACGGGGCGACCCGCCGGTGCCAGCGGATGAGCTGATCCTGACCGACCGACTGCTCCAGCCATGGCAAGCGCGCGATGAGCACCACCATGATCAGCATCAGGTATGCGCCGGTGAAACCGGTGAGCCTGCCGGCCGCGATCAGGAGCCCCCCAGGCGCGGCGAGCGACCCGGAAGTCTCACCGGTCACGACCGTAGCGAGGGTCACGCCGAGGCCGAGACCGGCGAGCAGCGCGCACGCGTCCACTACCTGGGGCCGGGGCGCGGGGCCAGGCCGATGCCGACGCGCGGATGCCGATGCTGCGCCTGCTGCGGCCGCACGTCTCATTGGGGCGACCGGCGTGCGGGACGTCACATGGACACGCTCCCGCACCACGCTGAAAGAATTCTGAAGGCAGCCGGAGTATTATCTCTAAGAGCCCGCGGTCAATTCGTCCGAACGCCGGTGGCCAGCTAGCCGGATCAGGTCCTCGTGAAGTTCGAACCACACGCCGTGGTAGCTGTCAACGCGGGGCGAGGCGACGTATCTCTGATCGCCGCCGCGCGCTGCCGCGAGCGCGCGCTCAAGCCGCGCCTGGTAGCGACTGAAACGGCCGAACGCGGCCGTCAGCGGCGCCATCCACCCGGCGGTATCGGCGTGCAGTTCGGACAGCGTGTCAAGCACTTGCGCGTCATAAGCAGCGTCGCTGTGGTCGTTGAACAGCGACTCGTGCCCGGTAGCACGGAGCTGCCACGCCGTCACCGTGTCCTTCATCCTGAGGTCCAGTGGCCGGAAAGCTTCGAGAAGGGCAACCGATCTGTCCGCCCCGAGCTGATCTTGATCCGAGGCGAAGGCATCCAGTGCCTTGAGCCTCCCTTCGCCAGTCAGGCGGCAGCCACCTCCGGAGACCTCAGCGAGCCCGCAGGCGACCAGCTGATCGGCGAGGGAACTCGCCATGTCGGTCGCGCACGATACCGCGTTCGCGAGCTGATCGACCGGCGCGGCGCCTTTGATCAGGAGCGCACGCAGCATGTCGGCCTGGGTAGCAGTGCCTGCTGTCGGCTGCTCCGCCGGAGCTTCGACCTCTGCGCCGGTCTCCGACGGGCCGATTCCGATGCCCAGTTCGCTGGCCCAGGTAAGTAGCGCGGCCGCCTCAGGCGCGATCACTCGCCGTCCGGCTACGTCACCCGCGAAGACCTCACCCGTGCCGCCGTCGATCGTAAGGTGCGCATGATCGTGCAGCACATGACCATCGATCTTGACCATTCCGTCGGCTATCTCGATCGCGTCAGCGCCGACGACCGCGGGAATGCCCCAGCCGCGTGCCACTACCGCTGCATGGCTGGCCAGCCCGCCATGGGCCGTGAGGATGCCAGCGGCATGCGTCATCCCGCGGACATCCGATGGAGATGTCTCCTCGCGAACGAGGATGACCGACCGTCCCGCGGCATCGGCCGCCTCCGCAGCCTCAGGCGTGGTGGCGACCTCTCCGGTAGCCATGCCCGGCGATGCCCCAAGGCCGATGGTCAACGGCGCCGAACCACCGGAGTCGCGCAGGAAGACGAGTGGCGGGCTGGCCAGGTACCGCGCAGTTCTGCGGACGGCATCCTCGCGTGAGCACGGGAAGTCCGGGTCCTGGGCCATCTCGACGGCGATGCGCAGGGCTGCCCGCGGGCTCCGCTTTCCGATCCGCACCTGAAGCAGCCACAGCTTGCCCTGCTCGATGGTGAACTCGATGTCGCAGAGGTCGGCGTAGTAGCGCTCCAGCAAGTCCGCATCACGGCTGAGCTCTGCTCCGACAGCGGGCAGCCGCCGGTCAAGAATCGCCAGAGGCTGGGGCTTGTGCGTGCCAGCCACGACGTCTTCGCCCTGGGCATGGAACATAACGTCGCCGTAGAGCGCTCGCTCACCGGTGGCTGGGCTGCGGGTAAACAGCACGCCAGTGCCCGAGTCGGCTCCCCGGTTACCGAATACCATCGCCTGGACGGTGACTCCGGTGCCGAGGTCATCAGCGATGCCCTCGTGCGCACGGTACGCCCGAGCCCGATCGCCGTTCCAGGACCGGAACACCGCCTCCACGGCGCCGCGGAGCTGTTGCCACGGATCCTCAGGCGCCTGCACGCCAACGATCTCGCGGTACATCTGACGGAACCGCCGCAGGCAGTCCGCTGCGAAATCCGGATCCGAGGTCTGCGCAGCTAGCCCGGCAGCCGTGGCCTCGTTCAGCCCCAGGTCGAGGATAGTATCCATCATCCCCGGCATCGAGACCGGTGCTCCTGACCGCACGCTGACGAGCATGGGATTGGCTGGGTCGCCGAATTCTCTGCCGATTCGCCCGGCCATCCGGCTGACATGGGCGCGAAGCTTCTCATCAAGATCGGCGGGCCAGCCTGCGCGCAGGTAAGCGTTGCAGGCAGTGGTCGCGATCGCGAAGCCGGGCGGCACCGGGAGGCCGAGTTCTGCCACCATGTCGATGAGGTTGGCCGCCTTAGCGCCGATCAGCTGGGTGAGTTCGGGCCGTGGCAAGGCGGGCGGGCAATCGAGGTCGTAAACGTATTCAGCCTGGGCGGTGCGGGTCGGCTGCTGGTCGCCGCCGCCCGGAAATGCCGTCGCCGAAGCGACGGCTTTGTCCTCGCGGCTGGACCGGGATGAGACGTCGGCACGAAGGTTCATTGGTCGTTCGCCTCTTCTTTGACCGGACCGGCTGATGTGAGCTTGTCCCAGAGAGATCCGGCATTGAGAGTCTGGATGTACTGCATCATGTGGCTCTGACCAACGTCGACGGGGCAGCGATCGGCGAAGGTGACCCGGGCTGCCGTCTCATCGCGTGACCAGCCTTTGGCGACCGCGACTGCCACCGCTGCCGTCCACTCAAGCAGGGTCGCCCGCTGGCAATCAAGGGACAGCAAGTCGGTGACTGGCCCGTGCCCAGGTACGAGGCGGTCGACATCGAGCGACCGGATCCGGTCGAGCGCCGATAGCCACTGGTCGACGTCGGACGTCATCAGCCACGTCTGGCACTGCGAGAACACGGTGTCCCCCGTGAAGACCACGCGCTCGTCCGGGACGTATACCGCGATCTGTCCTGGAGTGTGGCCAGGGGTGTGCAGCAGTTCGAAGGTGTGCTGCCCGACCCGGAGGGTCAGGTCGCCGGAGAAGACGACCGTGCCCTTGTTCGGGTCGCGGTAGTACTCTTCCCGGTCGGGAAAGCTCGCCGCTCCCTCCGGATCGTCGGTCGGGATCGCCTCGGCCGCGTAGGCGAAGGGATCGAGTTCCGGGTACACCGTCATGAAGTTGTCGTATACGCCCTGGTGGTGTACGACCGCTCCGGCGCCCTTGAAGTAGTAGTTGCCGAAGATGTGGTCGACGTGATGTTCGGTGTTGATCACGTACCGGATCGGGCCGCAGGACTCGGCCTCACGCCGCATGGCGATCGCCCTAGTGGGAAGCTGCGGCGTGTCGATGACGACCACGCCATCGGAGGTGATCACGTAGCTCGGGTTGCAGCCGCGCCACCTCGTCTCGGTGCGGACGTTCCGCGTGACCTGCTCCATCGGCCGGTCCCTTCGCTCGCTACTGGGTGGCGGTCAATCCGCCGTCGATTGTCAGGACCTGGCCGGTCACGAACGCGGAGGCGCCCGATACGAAGAAGATGACCGGGCCGACGAGATCGCCAGTCTGACCGACGCGGCCAAGCGGAATGCGGCTGACAACGGAGGCCCTGAAGTCCGGGTCGCCGAGCAGCATCGCTACCTGCGGTGTATCGACGAACGTCGGCGCTATCGCGTTGACGGTGATCCCGTGCTTCGCCCACTCGGTGGCCCACTGACGGGTCAGCGAGCTGATCGCGCCCTTGGCCGCGACGTAGGCGGAGTAGCCGGTGCTGATGCCGAGCTGGGCGCGGACCGAGGAGATGTTCAGCACACGGCCGCCTCTGCCCGCCGCGATCATTGGCTTCACGGCTGCCTGCGTGGCCACAAGTGTGCTCCGCAGGTTGAGCTCCATGATCCAGTCCCAGGCATCGCGCGGATACTCTTCCGCGTTGAAGATGACCTTGCCTGCGCCGCCGCCGACGGCGTTTACGATGATGTCCAGCCGCCCGAATCGGCCAAGCGTCGCCGCCACCGCGTGGGCCATCTCGGCCTCGCTGGTCGCGTCGCCCGGCGCGGCGATCACCTCGCAACCCGACGCGGCGATCTTGTCCGCGACCGCTTGCGCGCTCTCGGCCGTGCGGTCGCCAATCGCGACCCGAGCGCCCGCAGCGCCGAGTGCCTGCGCGATTGCCGAGCCGATCGCGCCCGCGCCGCCCGATACGAACGCGACGCGGCCGTCCAGGCTGAAGGCTGTGCCCGGGTCCATGGTCTCCTCCTTAACGGCGGTCAGGTTCGGGCAGGACAACATCCCGAATGGCCGCCATGAGCTCGTGGTAGGCAGCTATGAAGCTGCGCAGCGTCCTGACTGTGGCGCCGTAAGTGTCGAACTCATCCGGCGTCATGCCGTCCGGCTCGTACGCGCGCCGGAAATCGGGAATCCGGCACAGCTCGCCGAGCACCGAGGGCTCGACAGGCACGTCGATGCGCGGCGTCGGGACGATGCCGCTGGCGTTGAAGCGGAGCTGCCACGCGTGCGGGATCGTCATGCTCAGGTCCCCGCCGACAAGCTCGGTCCAGTGCAGATGGTGCCGGTACGCCGCAGCGAGCAGCCGACTGCGGTAGCGGCGCTCGGCGAAGATGGCGTGAGCGCGTTTCGTGACAGCCAGCCCGGCCCAGTTGAGCGCACCAGGATCGACCGAGAGACCATCGCGATCGACCACTACCTTCAGCCAGTCGTCGAGCCTGCCCATCATGATCACCGAGACCGGGGCGAGCCTGGTGGGGTCACCACCAGAGCGGGCTAGCCGATCGAGCCCGCGCTCCACCGCCTCAGCGGCCGCGATCGCCTGGCCGAGCGTGAACGCGACCGTCGCGGTGGTGTTGACGCCCCGGCTTGACGCCTCCTCGATGGCCGTCAGGCCGCCGGTCGTCACCGGGAACTTGACCTGGATGTTCGGGGCGAGCCCGGCGAGCCGCACGCCCTGCTCGACCATCCGCGCCGGGTCGCGATAATTCGCCGGGTTCGTCTGGATCGACTGCCAGCCCTTCCTGGCGTTCTCGCGCTCGTACACGGGCAGCAGCGTCGCCGCGCCGCGGGCCGCCATCTCCCCGCAGATCGCCCACGCCAGCTCGACCTCGCTCCAGGCCGGATTCGCCAGCGCCAGCTCGCCGATGCGCGGATTCCAGTAGGCGCGTTCCTTGCGCAGCACCTCGACGACGATCGACGGGTTCGAGGTGGCCCCGGTCGCGCCTCGCTCGATCGCGTAGGTCAGCTCATCGACATCGCAGGAGTCGTTCCAGTAGTCGGTCGGGCCCATCAGGGTGGTCTGGAGGAGGGGCACGTCGATGGAGGTCGTCACGTTCATCGAGCACTTCCCCTGCCGCCGCTGCCGCTATCTGACGTGGCAAAGCCTCCGCCAGGGTGCGATCCGGCCGCAAGGGACCATCGACAGCTATGTATCGGGTCGTTTGGCTCTATCCGGCGCTTTTAGGCAGGTCAAGCGTTGAAAGGGAAGGAAGGCTCAAATCTAGCTAGGGAGGCAGATTGAGATGCCAACCGACGTTCCGACGGTTCAGACGAAGAACACCATACCGCTGTGGCTAGCGGTAGCGATCACCGTCGTCGTATCCCTGCCCTTCGGCATCTGGTTGAACAGGTGGAACCTGCCCATCTGGGTGTCGTTCATCGTGTGGGCCGAGTACTTCGCGCTTGGCGCGAAGGCAGCGGTTCTGATCAAGATCGTGCCCGCGTACCTGTCGGGAGTCGGCGTGGCGGCGGCCATCATGACGTCCTACGTCTGGCTCACCAAGGTGTTCGGCACGGCCCACTGGTTCAAGCCCACTGACCTGGCGCTTGGCGTCGCCGCCTTCGTCGGGTTCTGCGTCTTCATCTACGCGATGAAGTACATCCCCTTCTGGCGCGACAACACGCTGCCGTTCTTCAACGGCATCTCGATGGGCCTGGCGGTCTACTTCACCGGCGCCTTCGTGCACCCGTTCCCCGCGGTGGTGAGCGCGTACGCGCTGCCGTGGATCGCCGCAGCGGGAGCGGTGCTAGCCGGCCTGCTCGGCGCATTCCTCGGCTGGTTCAACGTCGCGATCATGTTCCCGCGCAAGGTGACGACGACGCAGGTCGAGGCGCCGACTGTCGCCGTGCCTGACACGCCGGCAGCGCTGCTGTCGAGCGATGGAACGGCGCTGCCGCCGGCCAAGGTCGAGAAAGTGCCGCCGGTCGACAGCACGTACCGTTCGGAGGTGAAGTCATGACATCGAAGATCGAGCGGGAAGAGGTTCTCGGTCAGTTCCTCGGAGACGACAGCTTCCCCGTCAAGTGGGACGCTGATGAGGAGAAGAACCTCTTCTGGGTGTATGACGACTTGCACAATCCACACCCTCTCAGCCCCATGCATGAGGACATCGGCCTGTGGACGATGTCCTGCGACCACATGTTCAGGCGGTTCGGTACGCCGTTCGCGACGGACTGGCTCGCCAAGAACGTCAACGGCTATCTCTACACTGCCGCGATCCCGGCCGACTCAGGGCTGAAGATCGACGGGAAGCAGTACGGCGCCCGCTACGGCGCGGTCGTACCGCTCGACCCCGAGTACCCGGCCAAGATCGGGACGTACCTGAACGCCGTCCTGCCCACCTACGGGCTGGAGTTCGCGAACTGGTGGCGTGGCCGGCTCGTCCCCGAGATGCGCCGGAACTTCGACTACATCGAGGGAATGCTCGACCGGCAGGACGAGCTCACGCTGATGGAGCTGGCCTGCCTGCTCGAGGACGCGATCGACATGCACGATCGCCACTGGAAGATCCACTGGATGCTCAACTTCGCGCAGCTATCCGCAACGCTGAACCTTCGCGCCGTGATGGAGAAGACGCACGGCACGATCGACGAGGCGCTGCTCGGACGGCTGCAGAGCTCGGCCAAGGACCGCAACTGGGACTCGATCGAGGCCCTGTGGAAGATGAAGGAGGAGGCTAAGGCGGACTCCGAGCTGGCGCTCGCGTTCAAGCACGAAACGGCGGCGGAGATCATCGCGGCGCTTGAGCTGACCGAACGTGGCCAGCGATTCATCGCCGAGCGGGTCAAGCCGTATCAGAAGGAATTCGGCTGGCACGCGGTCTGGAGCCACGAGTTCATCTTCCCGACTGTGTTCGAGCAGATGGCGCCGGTGATCGAGCTCGTTCGCGGCTACATCGAGACGAACTACGACTACCCGCAGACCGTCAAGGCGCTCGCCGAGGACATCGAGGCGGCCGCCAAGGAGATACTCGAAGGCCTCGAGGGTGAGGCGCTCGAGGAGATGCGTGCCGCCAATGAGATCAACCTGAAGATGGCGCCGCTGACACCTGACCACCACTTCTACATCGACCAGGGTGCCAACGCGCACGTCCGCCTGGTCCTCATCGCGATCGGCAAGAAGCTCGTCGCTCAGGGCGTCCTCGACGCTCCGGACGACGTGATCTTCTTCCGGTACAACGAACTGCGCGTCTTCATGGGTGACCCGTCCACGACGGACGGCCGCGCACTGGTCGCGCAGCGCAAGGCCGAGCGGGAGAAGGCGTACACGTTCCGGCCGAGGGAGTGGATCGGGACCGTCACGCAGTCCCAGCTCGACTTCCCCTACCTGAACCTGTGGGGCTTCCCCGACAAGTTCTACCGGAAGGCAACCACCGTCGCCGGTCAGTTCATCGGGATCGGCGGCTCGCCCGGCGTGGTGGAAGGCACCGCCCGGGTGGTCCTGCGCGAGGACCAGTTCGACGAGGTCAGGGCGGGCGACATTCTCGTCTGCCAGATGACCAACCCGGCCTGGGTTGTCCTCTTCACCAAGATCACAGGGTTGGTCACCGATGCGGGCGGAACCGTCTCGCACCCGGCCGTCCTGTCACGGGAGTTCGGCATCCCGTGTGTCTGCGGGGCATCGGTCGCTACCCAGCAGATCCACAACGGCGACCGGATCAGGATCAACGGTACGACCGGCCTGGTCGAGATCCTGGAAAAGGCCGCGGCACCGAAGAGCGACCTGTTCGGAGTGTGAGGGCGCGAGGACGGGACCCTGGCGCGAGCCAGGGCCCCGTCCCACGCGGCACACCGTGAGGGCACGGACCGTGAGGGCACGGACCGTGAGGGCACGGACCGTGAGGGCACGGACCGCGAGGGCACGGACCGCGAGGGCACGGACCGCGAGGGCACGGACCGCGAGGGCACGGACCGCTAGGTCACCGGCAGAGCGAGGAGAACATGAACGGCCAGCTGCGGTTGTCGGAGGAGATGTCGGCGGGGACCGCGCGGCTGCGCGTCGACGTGCTCGGCGGCGCACCACGTGAGCATGTCCTCGACGACATGAGCTTCCTCAATTACCGGCTGGCCGATGTGCGCATCGAGCCGGCGGTCAGCCTGCCTGAGGCTGACATCCTCTGGCGCCAGGACGGGGAGACGTCGATCGGTTACGACGGCAGGCGCATGACGTTCACCGGGCCGTGGCCAGCCGGGCCGGTTCAGAAGGTAATCGTTGCCCTGCTCGCGCTGCGGATGGAGGCGGCCGGCCTGCACCCATTTCACGCGTCAGCGGTCCGTTATCAGGGCAAGACGGTGCTGTTCCTTGGCGGTGAGTCGAACCACGGCAAGTCGATGGGCCAGATAGAGGCGTGCCGTCGCGGCGCGCTGCTCATCTCGACCGAGACAACCGTCATCGACGAGCGCGGCTACGCCGTGTTTGGTTCTCAGGAGCCGTTCATCAAGAAGCGGACCACAGGGACAGAGCGGGCTGACAAGGCCGCGCCGGATCGCGGCGTCGCGAAATTCTTCGGGTCGATGCCGACGTGGGAGACCTACCGCGAGCCTCGCCCCGTCGACCTTGTGGTCGTGCCAGCGATAGACGGCAACTTCGACCCGAGCATCGCCGAGATGATCCCGTTCGAGCGGCAGTTCCAGACGTTCCACTCAGTCCAGAACTACCTGCTGCTCAACGAGCTGCTGGCCGCTGGCCTCGCGATGCCGCTGGTCGACACCGCGGAACTGCGGAACGCGCGCGCCGCATTCGTCGCGCGCTTCTGCGAGCGTCCCTATTACTTCGCGCGGGCCGCAACTCCCCAGGTGCTGCTCGATCTGGTCGACAAGATTCGGTGAGGACACGAACGTGCAGATCATCGGCTATGAGCGCCCGGAGACGCTGGCTGAGGCCGTGGCCATCCTCGACAGCCAGGGCGATGGCGCGAGGCTACTGGCGGGCGGCACCGACCTGATCATCGCGCTGCGCGAGGGCAGGCAGCACGCGGCCGTGGTCGTCGATGCCAAGCGGATTCCCGAGCTCCGTCCTGCCATCACGGAGGCAGACGGCCGTTTGTCGATCAGCGCGGACACCGTCATGACCGACATCGCCGCCGACATACGGGTGCGCAAGCACTTCCCCGCGCTCGCGGAGGCCGCGGCGGTCGTCGGCGCAGTCCAGATCAGGAACCGGGCCACCATCGCCGGCAATATCTGCAACGCCTCGCCCGCGGCCGATACCGCGCCGCCGCTGCTTGCCTATGCCGCCGAGGTAATCGCCCGCGGGCCGGCCAGCCTGCGGCGTATCCCGATCGACGAGTTCTTCGTTGGCCCTGGCGAGACCGCGCTGCGCCGCGGAGAACTCGTCATGGCCATCGAGATCCCCGTACCGGCCGGCCCGGCCGGATCGGCTTTCGGCCGGCTCACCAGGCGTCGGGGCGCGGACCTGGCCAGCGTCAGCGTGTCGGCTTCCATCGACGGCTTGGGCCGCACCCGGCTCGGCTTCGGGGCAGTCGGGCCGCGCCCGCTGCTGGCCACTGATCACAGCGGCGTGCTGGCAGATCCGGGCACCGAGCCAGCCACCAGGGCGAGCCTGCTGGCCACGCTCGCGATGGCGACAAGCCCCATCTCCGATGTCCGCGCCAGCCGGGAATACCGGATGAGCATGCTGCTGGTCCTTGGCCAGCGCGTGCTTGGCACGGCAATCACCCGACGAGCCGAAGGGCGGCGCTGAATGTCAGGGACAAGAACCATCCAGCTGACCGTTAACGGCGTCCCCAGGCAGCTTCGCGTCGCGCCACACCGAACGCTGCTCGACCTGCTGCGCGATGACCTCGCCCTGACCGGCACGAAGGAATGCTGCCTGGTCGGCGAGTGCGGCGCCTGCACCGTGAGCCTCGACGGCAGGATCGTCGACTCATGCCTGGTGCTCGCTGTCGAGGCGGACGGCGCCGATGTGACCACGATCGAGGGAGTCGCGGAGAATGGCAGCCTGACGCCGCTCCAGCACGCGTTCCTCGACTCCGGCGCGGTCCAGTGCGGCTACTGCAGCCCTGGCCAGGTGATGGCGGCCAGGGACCTGCTGGCCAGGATCCCGCACCCGACCGTTGCCGAAATCCAGGAGGGAATGGCAGGCAACCTGTGCCGGTGCGGATGCTACGGGCAGATCACCGACGCGGTACTCGCGGCCAGCAAGGCGGCCGGACAGTGAACGGCCACGTCGGAATGTCAGCGCCGCGTTCGGGCGGCACCGATCGTGTCACCGGCCGGTATCAGTACACCGGCGATATCAAGCTGCCGGGCGTCCTGCACGCCAAGCTTGTCACCCTCGACTGCGCGCGCGCCAGGATCCGCTCGGTCGACACCAGCGCCACCCGGCAGGTGCCCGGAGTCGTGCTGGTCATGACCGCCGCCGACCTCCCGCAGCCGGTGCCCAGATTCGGACCGCAGTACGCGGACCGCCCCGTCCTAGCCGTAGCCGAGACCAAATACCACGGCGAGCCGGTGGCGGCGGTCGCGGCGGAAACCGAGGACGCCGCGGCAGAGGCTGCCCGGCTGGTCCGGGTCGACTACGAAGAACTACCTGCCGTATGCACGGTCGCCGCCGCGCTCGCCACCGGCGCCCCGCTCGTGCAGGATCCGATACTTCGGGCAGGCGACCCGCTGGCCGGGACAAACCTGCTGCACGAGCATCGCTACGGGTGGGGTGACGTTGAGGCGGCCCGCAGCGACCTCATCGTGGCGGGCTGCTACACCTTCCCGATCGTTACCCATTTCGCGATCGAGCGGCATGGCTGCATCGCGGCCGCGGACGGCGACGGCATGACCATCTGGAGCACCATCCAGCACCCGTACTGGCTGCAGCGGACCATCGCCGACCTGCTGCACCTGCCGCTAGCGAAGGTCAGGGTGCTGGCGCCTGACCCTGGCGGCGGCTTCGGCGGCAAGCAGCACGCCAAGTACGAGCCACTGATCGCGTTCATGGCGCTGCGCGCAGGCCTGCCGGTCCGCCTGATCCTGACCCTGGAGCAGACTTTCCAGGCGGTACGCCGGAACTCGGCCGAGGTCACAGTCAGGACCGGCTTCCGCTCCGACGGCACGATCACCTTCCGCGAGATCGACGCGAACTACCTGCTCGGCGCCTACGCCGATATCTCTGACCGGGTGGTGGGCAAGGGCAGCTACCTGTCGTGCGGCCCGTACCGTGTCCCGGCGGCACGGATCGTGGCGCGCAGCGTGCTTTCGCACACGCCGCCGTCCACGGCCTTCCGGGGATTCGGCGCGCCCCAGGCGCTCTGGGCTGCCGAGTCGAACCTGGACGAAGCGGCGCGCCAGCTCGGCATCGATCCGCTTGAGCTGCGGCTGCGTAACCTCGCCAGCTTCGGCGAGCACTTCGTCCCCGGTGACAAGCCGGCCGACGGGCAGTGGGAGCAGACCGTCAGGAAGGCAGCGGATCTCGTCGGCTGGGGTACGCCGCTGCCAGCCGGACATGGCCGCGGCATCGCCGTCGGCATCAAGCCGGGGCCGACGACCGGCCTCTCGTATTCCACCGTGCGGCTGCTCTCCGACGGCAGCATCGTCATGACCGCAGGAACGTCGGACATGGGTCAGGGCGCTCGTACCGTCTTCACTCAGATCGCCGCCGAGGAACTCGGCGTTCCGATCGACCGAATCACCCTGGTGATGGGCGACACGGCGGTCGTCTCGTACGACCAGCAGACGTCAGCGAGCCGGTCAACGGTGCTGATGGGGAACGCCATCCTGCAGGCATGCCGGGAGGTCCAGTCGAAGGTGCGGGCCCTGGCTGCCATTCTCTACCAGGTCAGCGAGTCGGAGATCGAGGTCGAGCGCGGCGTCGTCCGGCTGCCCGGCCGCGACGTCCCGATCGTGGCCGTGCTGAAGCCAGGGCTCGGATCGCTTGGTGGTGAGCTGATCGGAAACGGGGAGAGCCGCAAGGCGGCGCAGCCTGGCCATCCGCTGGGCGGAAGCGCGGAGTTCTACGAGTTCAACTGCACGGCCGTGCGGGCTGAGGTTGATCAGGAAACGGGCGAGATCGTACTGGCCAGGTACGTCACGGTCTCTGACGTCGGCACTGCGATCAACCCGCTGCAGGTGCGCGGCCAGGACGAGGGAGCGGCAATCCAGGGCATCGGGCACACGCTGATGGAGCATTACGTGCTTGACGAGACGGGCCGGATCTGCAATCTCGGGGCGATCGACTACCGGATCCCGACCAGCATGGACCTCCCGCTCGAGCTGCGCAGCGACGTCATAGCGAACGCCGACGGACCTGGCCCGTACGGCTCGAAGGGCATGAGCGAGGGGGCGCTGCTTGCCGTCGCTCCCGCAGTCGCCGCCGCCGTTGCCGACGCGACCGGAGCCGTGATCCATGACCTGCCCCTCACCCCGGAGCGGGTCTGGCGGGCCCTTCAGCAGCGGCCGCAACCCGCGTCGCACCCCCGCCTACTGACAGAGGAGATGCACAGATGACTACGAACACTCAGGCTGACTCCCCGGGCGCCGAGGTCGGCCTTATCGGGCAGCTACCAGCCGATCGCATCGTCGCGGCGGCTCGCCTGGTCCGCGAGGGCCGCACGTACTCGCTGGCCGCGACCCGCTATCCCGGCATGCCGCTGTTCCCCGGGCACCCGCCGTTCCAGGTGCTGAACTTCCGCACTCCCCGCGGCATCCGCGTCGCCGACGCTCATCCATGGGGCCCAGTGAACGACGCCGGGCTCGGATACATGGCCGAGTACGTCATGGCCACGTCGCATTCCGGCGCTCACATCGACGCGCTTGCCCACATGACCGTCGGCGCGGACTCGCACTGGTACGGAGGCGGCAGCGCGGACGCGTACCTGAGCGACGCCGGCCCGGTGTACGGCGACGCGTCGAAGCTGCCGCCGTTCTTCACCCGCGGCGTGCTGCTCGACGCGCCCGGCTACCGCGGCGTGGACTGCCTGCCGAAGGGCTCGCCCATCGACGCTGCCGAGATGGAGGCGATCTGCGCCGCGCAGGGCGTGCAAGTGCGGCCGTGGGACGTTGTCCTGATCCGGACGGGCTACATGGGTCTGTGGCCGGATGCCGAGCAGATGGCGGCACATAAGACCGCGGGTCCTGACGTCACCGCCGCGCGCTGGCTGCTTGAGCACGGCGTCGTCGCGACGGGCACGGACACCGAGACCTATGAGGTTCAGCCGGCGCCCGAGCTTGGCACCCCGGCGAACCCGCAGCCAGTCCACACGCTGCTCCTGATCGAGAACGGCGTCCACCTGATGGAGAGCCTTGATCTCGAGAAGCTCGCCGCTGACCGGGTCTACGAGTTCCTCTTCGTGGCCCTGCCGCTGAAGATCCGCGGTGCGACCGCCTCGATGGTGGACCCGCTCGCAGTCATCTAGAAGGGGTAAGTGAGGTCCGCCATGTCTACTGTCACCACCCGCGACACCCGCGACCAGCCCGGTTCAGCTCCGCCCGACAGGCCGGCCGTCATGCAGGCCCTCGTAGTACTCGAGCCCAACCGCTTCGAGATCCGCGAGCTGCCGGTTCCGGCACCGGGACCGGGCGAGGTGCTCGCCCGCGTGCGAGCGGTGTCGATCTGCGGCACAGACGCCCATCTCGTCCGCGGCGACTACCCCGGCTTCTGGCCGCCGACGTTTCCGTTCACCCCCGGTCACGAGTGGGCCGGCGACATCGTCGCGCTCGGGCCAGGCGTCGACCGGTACGGCTGGAAGATCGGCGACCGCGTGGCCGGGACCTCGCACGACGCGTGCGGCGTATGCCAGAAATGCGTCGAGGGCCGGTACAACCTGTGCGAGAACTACGGCGTCCCTGGCCTGCACAAACAGTATGGCCACAATGTCCAGGGCGCGGATGCGACGTATGTCGTGCACGGGCTGAAGGCAGTCTTCCGGCTGCCTGACGGCCTCAGCTACGCCGAAGGGGCTGTGATCGACCCGGCCTCGATCGCCTTGCACGTGGCGAACCGCGGCGGGATCAGGCCAGGTGACTGCGTGGCGATCACCGGAGCCGGAGCGATCGGCCTGCTGGCGGGAGACGCGGCCCTCGTCCGCGGCGCGGCCCGTGTGATCATTTCCGAAACAAACCCCATCCGGCTGGCCAAGGCAGCGGCGCAGGGCTTCGAGACCGTCGATGCCCGCGTCGCCGACCCGGCCGGTGAGGTCAGGAAGCGGACCGGCGGGCTGGGAGCCGACGTCGCGCTGGAGTGCGCGGGCGTTCCCGTCGCCGTCCAGCAGGCACTCGCGATGCTGCGCCGCGGTGGCCGGTGCGCGGCCGTCGGGATTCCGACGCAAGGCGTCGAGATCGCCATGCAGCGCCTCGTGCTCGATGAGCTCGAACTGGTCGGATGCCGGGCCACCGCCGGCGAGATGCGCCACGTCATTCCGCTCGTCGAGCAAGGCCGCATGCGCGTGCGCGACATCACCACGCATCGCTTCGCGCTCGCTGACTACGGGCGGGCGCTGGCGACGTTCAACGATCCGGCGAGCGGAGCCATCAAGATCATCATTGAGCCGTAGCGGTGCCAGCGATGGCGCCTGCGATTGACGGGAAACGGGCGGTGACACGTGGCGACGACAGTCGAGATGCCGAAACTGGGCAACACCGTGCAGGAGTGCCTGCTGTCGGCCTGGCTCAGGCACAAGGGCGACTCCGTCGCCGCCGGCGACGTCCTCGCGGAAGTGGAGACTGACAAGGCCACGTTCGAGATCGTCGCCCCAGCCGACGGCGTACTGCTTGACACCTACGTCGACGAAGGCGCCATAGTTCCCGTCTTCACCCCGGTCTGCGTCATCGGCGCAGCGGGTGAGGACGTGGGGCCCCCTGACCCGGCCGCCGGCGGGCGGCCGGGTCGGGGCGGGAATGCCGTTGGCCCGGAACCCGCGGCGGGAGCGCGGCCGGGTCGGGGCGGGAATGCCGTTGGCCCGCCCGCACCGCCGCGCCGGGAGCCGATGCCAGCGGTGACTGCCATGACTGCCGTTCCGATCCAGCCCGGCGCCGCAAGACCCGACGCTGGCCCGGCTGATGCCGACATCAGCGGGGCGCGGCTCAGCCCGCGGGCGCGGCGGTTCGCCCTCGATCACCATTTCGAGCCGCGGCCGGCCGCGGGCAGCGGACCGGGCGGCCGGATTCTCGAGGCCGATCTGCGCGATCTGTACTACACGCTGCCTCGTGTTTCTGACCGGGCCGCGCAGCAGATGGCCGAGGGCTACGCCGCCAGCGGAGCCGGATCGGGAATCGGCGGGATGATCCTCGGCGGCGATCTAGATGCGCCGCAGGCACCCATCTCGTCGGTACGGCGCAGGATCGCCGATCGGCTCAGGGAGTCAGTGAACACGACGGCTCAGTACACCCTGAACGGCTCGGCGAACGCCGCGGGCCTGCTCGCGGTTCGCCGGATCATGAAGAGCGACCCTGCGACCGCCGGGATCACCATCAACCATCTGGTGGTCTTCTGCGCGATCAGGGCACTGCTCCAGGCGCCCGACCTGAATGCCGAGTTCACCGACGGCACGCTCCGCCGGCACGCGGAGGTTCACATCGGATTCGCCTGCGACACCGACGGCGGGCTCATGGTTCCGGTCGTCAGGAACAGCCAGCGGCTGTCTCTCGCCGATCTCTCGCTCCGAATGCGGGACCTCGCCGCGCAGGCGGCGAACGGCAGCATCGAACCTGACGACCTGACCGGCGGGACGTTCACCGTCAGCAACCTGGGCAGCCTCGGTGTCGAGTGGTTCACGCCGATACTCAACCCGCCGCAGGTCGCGATACTCGGCGTCGACGCGATCGGCCTTAAGCCCGTGCGCAAGCCCGACGGGAACATCGAGTTCATCGACTCGATCGGCCTGTCGCTGACCCTCGATCATCAGGTCATCGACGGGGTGCCAGGTGCCAGGTTCCTGCGCGTTATCGCACGCGAGATCGAGAATGTCGAGGCGCTGTGTACGACCTGATCGTTATCGGGGCCGGCCCGGGCGGTTACGAGGCTGCGATCCAGGCCGGCCGGCTGGGCAAGAAAGTCATGCTCGTCGAGCAGGAGCGGATCGGCGGCGCATGCCTGCACGTCGGCTGCATTCCGGCGAAAGCCTTCCTGCGTTCGTCGCGGCTCTGCCGCGAGTGCCGGGAGGCCGCCTCGTTCGGCGTGCAGGTCGGCGCGGTCAAGTTCGACCTGCCGATGGTGATCGAACGCAAGGACCGAATCGTGGCCGGCCTCGCCGGTGGTATCGCCAGCCTGCTCGAGCACGCACATGTCGACGTCCGCGCGGGTCACGCCCGGATCCTCGCGCGCGGTCAGGTCCAGGTCGGCGACGAGCGCGCGGAGGCGGCGAACATCCTGATCGCGACCGGGTCCCGCCCCGCGGTGCCGCCGATTCCCGGCATCGACTCCGGCCGCGTCATCGACTCGACGTCGGCCTTCGGCCGCACCGACATCCCGGCCCGGGTCGCGATCATCGGGGCAGGCTGTGTCGGGCTCGAGTTCGCGACGTTCTTCAGCGACGTCGGGTCGGAAGTGACGGTCTTCGAGGTGCTCCCGCGGATCGCCGCCGGGTGGGACCGCGATGTTGCTGACAGGCTCAGGAAGTCGCTGCAGCGACGCGGCATCACCTTCCACTTGTCGTGCCAGGTGCTCGGCATTGACGGCGGCGTGATCCGGTTCTCCGATGGCCAGGGTTCGAGCCGGACCTGCGAGGCTGACCGCATACTCAGTGCGACTGGGCGCGAGCCGGTCGTCGCTGACCTGGGTCTCGAAGACGTCGGAGTCGACTTCTCGGCCGGCGGCGTGCGGATCACCGACCATGGCAACACCAACGTGCCGGGGATCTGGGCATGCGGCGACGTCACGGGCAGGCACATGCTCGCGCACGTCGCCAGGCGCGAGGGAATTGTCGCCGTCGACAACATGTTCTCCCGGCCCAGCCGAATGCGTTATGACGCTATTCCGGCCGTCATCTACACTCATCCGGAGGCCGCTTCGGCTGGTCGCAACGAGGAACAGGTGAAGGCGGCGGGCATCGGTTACAAGAAGACGACGGTGCCGATGAGTATCGCGGGGCGGTTCCGAATCGAGAATGAGCAGGAGAATGGCTTTCTCAAGCTGCTGACCGGTGCCGCCTACGGCGAGCTTCTTGGCGTCCATGCCCTCGGTGATCTGTCGAGTGAATTCATCGTCGCCGCCTCGGCGCTGATCGAGTCCGAAGTGTCTGTCAAGCATGCGGCCGAGGTCGTCTTCCCGCATCCGACCGTATCCGAGGCGCTGCGCGAGGCAATTCGCCGCGCCCGAGACGAGGGAGAGTCATGACGAAGGCACTGGTGATCAAGCCCGAGGATGCCTTCTCTCGGGGCACGATACATTTCCACGATATTCCGATCAATACTTATAGCAAGACGATCGAGGAGGAGTTCTCGCGCTACACGGCGGATGATTTTCTGGCGATCTGGCGAGAAATGTGCGTGATCCGAGAATTTGAAGCAATTCTTAGTGAGATTAAGACCAAGGGCGCTTACCGGGACGTCGCCTATCAGCACCTGGGGCCGGCGCATCTTTCGCTCGGTCAGGAGGCCGCGGCCGTGGGCATGGCATTCGCGCTGAGCCCGCAAGACCATATATACGGGTCGCACCGGAGCCATGGCGAGATCCTGGCCAAGGGCTTTTCCGCAATCCGCCAGCTCAGCGAGGACGAGCTTGTCGATATCATGCGATCGTATCGCGGCGGCGCTGTACTGGCCCCGGTTGAGAAGAGGCACAGCGGGCCGGTCAGGAAACTAGCCGAGCGTTTCTTCGTTTACGGTGCCTACAGCGAGATCTTCGCCCGAGAGACCGGATTCAACCGCGGACTCGGCGGCTCGATGCATGCGTTCTTCAAGCCTTTCGGGATCTACCCGAATAACGCGATCGTCGGCGGCTCAGGATCGATCGCGCCCGGGGCGGCGCTGTACAAGAGGGTGAACCGCCAGCCCGGGATCGTGGTCGCCAACATCGGTGATGCCTCCTTCGGCTGCGGCCCGGTCTGGGAAGGCATCACGTTCGCCAGCATGGACCAGTACCGGAAGCTGTGGGACGACTCACTGGGCGGCGGCCTGCCCGTCATCTTCAACGCGATGAACAATTTCTACGGCATGGGAGGCCAGCCCGAGGGGGAGACGATGGGCTGCCAGTTCATCGCCAGGATCGGTGCCGGAGTCAACCCGGAGCAGTTGCACGCCGAGCGCGTCAACGGCTATGACCCGCTCGCGGTGATCGATGCCTTCCTCCGGAAGAAGGAGATACTCAGGTCCGGTCGCGGCCCCGTGCTGCTCGACACGATCACCTACCGGACCTGTGGTCATTCGCCCTCCGATGCCTCGAGCTACCGCACGAAGGAAGAGGTCGGGCTCTGGCGTGACGCCGACTCGCTGCTGTCCTACCGGGACCGGATCATCGAGAGCGGCGTGCTCGGCGCCGACCTGCTCGCCGACGCTGAGCGGGACGTCAGGGAGATGGTCTTCGACGGGTTCAGGCTCGCAGCCGACCTGGCAGCCAGTCCCCGGGTTCCGCTGGATTCGGAGCTGATCGGCAGCGTGATGTTCTCGAACGCCCGGGTGGAGAAGCTGGCCGACCGGCCGCCCGAGCTGGCGCAGGACCTCTCGGACAACCCTAGGGTCAGGCAGATCAGGGGCAAGAGCCGCACCGCTTTCGCCGACGGCAATCGCCTGCCGGCATTGAAGGTCTTCAATATTCGCGACGGCATATTCGAAGCCATGCTGCATCGCTTCGCGATCGATCCGACCATGATCGCGTTCGGCGAGGAGAACCGGGACTGGGGCGGCGCCTTCGGCGTCTACCGCGGCCTCACCGAAGCGCTGCCGTATCACCGGCTATTCAACGCGCCGATATCCGAAGCCGGCATCGTCGGCGCGGCCGTAGGTTACGGAATGGAGGGTGGCAGGGTTGTCGCCGAGCTGATGTACGCCGATTTCATGGGCCGGGCTGGCGACGAGATCCTCAATCAGCTGCCGAAGTGGCAGGCGATGTCCGGCGGGCTGCTGACGATGCCCGTGGTGCTCAGGGTATCCGTCGGTGATAAGTATGGCGCCCAGCACTCGCAGGACTTCACCGCAATCGCGGGGCACATTCCCGGCCTCAAGGTGGTGTACCCGGTGACACCATATGACGCTAAGGGCATGATGAACACCGCCCTCGCCGGGACGGATCCGGTCGTCTTCTTTGAAAGCCAGCGGCTCTACGATATCGGCGAGTTGTTTGTTCCTGGCGGCGTACCGGAAGGCTATTACGAGATCGCCCTGGGTGAACCTGCAGTCAAGCGCAGCGGAAAGGACCTGACTCTCCTCACCCTCGGGCCGGCGCTCTATACGGCAATCAGCGCAGCCGAGGAACTTGCCAGGCGCTTCGATCTGTCGGCTGAGATAGTGGACCTTCGCTCCGTGAACCCGCTGAACTACGACCTGCTTGTGGAGTCGGTACGCAAGACCGGAAAGGTCCTTCTCGTCAGCGAGTCCGTGGAGCGAGGAAGTTTCCTGCAGACCGTCGCGGCAAACCTGAGCCAGATCTGCTTCGATGACCTCGACGCACCCCCGGTAGTGGTTGGCTCGAGAAACTGGATTACGCCGCCGGCGGAACTTGAAGCTATGTTCTTTCCGCAGCCTGGATGGTTGCTCGATGCCATTCACGAGCAAATACTGCCGCTCCGCGACTACCGCGCGACGACCAGCCGGACGCTAGGTGAGCTGATGCGGCGCGCGCGGCTCGGGATCTGATCGCGCGCGGAGGTCCATGAAAGAGGGGACCTCCGACTCTGTGGGCACCCTTAGCCGGAAGAGTGTGCTTGAGCATAGGACTACGGCATAACACCTGGTTTGGCCACTTGGAACGGAGCGCGTCATGTTCAAGCGCACACGTCGCCGGGACGCAGAGGTTTACCACCTTCCCGGCCGCGACTTCCTCCTGTGCATCGGCCCGAACAACAGCGACGCGAAGAACATCGCGCTGGGCGTCGCGGTCTTCCCCGGCGGCTCCGCACCGCCAGGCCACATCCACCCCGCGGAGGAGGAAGTCATCTACATCGTGTCCGGCCACGGCGAGCTTGTTACTCCCGAGGGGACAGCGGAGCTTGAACCTGGCGTCACCGTCTACATCCCGGCCGGCCTGCACCACGCGACCATCTCCCGCGGCCCCGAGCCGCTTGAGCTTGTGTCCGTCTTCTCACCGCCAGTGATTCCTGGCTCGTACGAAGCGTCCAGGCCATGAATGCCAGCCCGCCTGGCATCGCCGAGCTTGACGAGCTCGCCAGGCAGGCGCGACGCGAGATGGTCAAGGCCATCGCGCACGCTAAGGGCGGCCACCTGGGCGGCCCGCTCTCGGCAGCTGACGTCCTCACAGCGCTGTACTTCCGGGTGATGAACATCCGCGCGGAGCAGCCGGACTGGCCGGACCGGGACCGGTTCATCCTGTCCAAGGGGCACAGTTGCATCGCGCTCTATGCCGTCATGGCGCTCCGCGGCTACTTCCCGGTGGCGGAGCTCAGCACCTTTGACGACATCAACTCGCGGCTGCAGGGACACCCGGACATGAAGACCCTGCCTGGGCTTGACATGTCCAGCGGGTCACTCGGGCTCGGCTTCGCGGCCGGCGTCGGCATCGCGCTTGGCGCGAAGCTTGCCAGCCGGGACTTCACGACCTTCGTCATGGTAGGCGACGGAGAGTGCAACGAAGGCATCGTCTGGGAGTGCGCCCACATCGCGCAGCGCTACGCGCTTGACAACCTGGTCGTCGTCGTCGACCAGAACCAGCTGCAGCAGTTCGGCTGGCGTGCCGACGGCACCGGCACACGCCAGCCACCGTACGGCAAGCAGGAGCTGAGGGACCGCTGGGCGGCGTTCGGCTGGGCGGTCGCCGAAGTCGACGGGCACGATATGGCGGCCATCGTGCAGGCACTCGCCGATGCCAGAACCGTACGCGGCCGGCCGGTGGCGCTGATCGCCCACACCGTGAAGGGCAAGGGCGTCTCCTTCATGGAAGGCAACTTCATGTGGCACAGCCGGATCCCCACCGACGAGGAACTGGCCGCGGCGCTCGCCGAGCTCTCCGGCACAAGCGTCCAGATGGCGGAGGCGTGACATGGCGGCGTATCCAGGCAAGACGCTGTATCCAGGCAAGACCCTGCATCCAGGCAAGACGCTGCGGCCAGGCAAGGCGGCGCGGGTCGTGTTCGGCGAGGTCATGACGGAGCTGGCGAACCAAGACCCGCGCATCCTGGTGCTGGACGCAGACGTGGGAGTCTCGACCGGGGCGGCCGCATTCGAGACCGCCCATCCTGACCGTTTCCTTCAGATGGGAATCGCTGAGCAGGGCATGCTCGGGGTCGCCGCTGGCCTGGCGACGCTCGGGTTCGTCCCGGTGGTCTCGGCTTTCTCCTGCTTCTCCGTCGGCCGGGCTTTCGATTCGATCCGCGTCCTGATCGCCCAGCCTGGGCTCAGCGTGAAGATCACCGGCGGCTATGCCGGCCTGCTGACCGGCATGACCGGCAAGACCCACCAGATGTTCGACGACGTCGCCATCATGCGCACCCTGCCGAACGTGTCGGTACTCGCGCCCGCCGACGAAGTGGAGACCGCTCAGGCCATCCGGGCGATGATCGCAACGGACGGGCCGTTCTACATCCAGCTCACCCGGGAAGCTTCGCCGGTTCTGTTCCCCTCGGACTACCGTTTCGAGATCGGCCGGGCGGTCAGGGTCAGGGACGGCTCGGACGTGACGCTCGTCAGTACCGGTGTCCAGACCACCCGGGTCTATCAGGCGGCCGAGATCCTGGCGGGCCGCGGGACGGAGGCGACGGTCCTGCACGTCCCGACCATCAAGCCGATCGACGAGGAGGGCATTGTCGAGGCGGCAAGCGCCAGCGGCGTGGTCGTCGTGGTCGAGGAGCAGTCCGTGCTCGGCGGGCTCGGCGGGGCTGTCGCCGAGGTGCTGTCGAGCCGTTATCCGGTGCCGGTCAGGCGGCTCGGCTTGCCGGACATCTACGGCGAGAGCGGCCCCAACGAGGCGCTGCTCGACAAGTACCGGCTGTCCGCGGAGGCGGTCGCCGAGGATGTCCAGGCCTGGCTCAGGCAGCAGCCAGCCGGGCGGCGGCCAGCCGATCTCGAGGGAGCTGACAGGCGATGAAACGGGTCGGTCACTACATTGATGGCAGGCAGACACCGGGCAGCTCGGACCGGGCTGGTCCGATCTTCGACCCGGCGACCGGCGAGCAGACCGGCGAGGTCGTCTTCGGATCGGCCGCGGACGTCGACGCGGCCGTCGCCAGCGCGGCCGCGGCGTTCCCGCGGTGGCGCGACGTGCCGTTGTCGCGCCGGAGCGAGATCCTCTTCACCATGCGGGACCTGGTGCGCGGCCACGCGAAGCAGTTGGCCGAGGCGATCACGAGCGAGAACGGCAAGGTGCTCTCCGATGCCGAGGGAGAGGTACTGCGCGGCCTGGAGAATCTCGAGTTCGCCTGCGGCATACCGAGCCTGGCCAAAGGCGAGCATTCCGAGCAGGTCGCCCGCGGCATCGACGTCCATTCGGCCAGGTACCCGCTTGGGGTGGTCGCTGGTATCACCCCGTTCAACTTCCCGGTCATGGTGCCGCTCTGGATGTTCGCCAACGCGATCGCCTGCGGAAACTGCTTTGTGCTCAAGCCATCGGAGAAGACCCCGTCCGCGTCCATGCTGCTTGCTGACCTGTGGCAGCAGGCCGGGCTTCCGGCTGGTGTCTTCAACGTCGTCCATGGCGACCGGGAAGCGGTCGACCGGCTGCTCGCTCATCCGCTGGTTGCCGCGGTGTCTTTCGTCGGATCCACCCCGGTGGCACGGCACATCTACGCGACCGCGGCGGCGTCAGGCAAGCGGGTGCAAGCCCTGGGCGGCGCGAAGAACCACATGATCGTGCTGCCCGACGCCGACCTCGACATGGCCGCCGACGCCGCCGTGTCGGCCGGATATGGCGCGTCGGGTGAGCGCTGCATGGCCGTCTCGGTCGTGACCGCGGTCGGGAACGTGGCCGATCCGCTCGTCGATGCGATCCTCGCCCGCCTGGGCAAGGTGAAGGTCGGCGCGGGGACCGACCCCGGCGCCGAGATGGGCCCGCTGGTGACCCGCGAGCACCGCGACCGGGTGGCCGCCTATCTTGACGTCGCCGCGGCGCAGGGCGCCGTCGTGGTGGCCGACGGGCGTGATCAGGTCACCGCGGACGGCGGTTTCTTCCTCGGACCCTGCCTGGTCGACCACGTGCGCAGCGACATGCCCATCTACCAGGACGAGGTCTTCGGCCCCGTGCTGTCCGTGGTGCGGGTACCCGGTTACGACGACGCAGTCAAGCTGGTGAACGAGAACAGGTACGGCAACGGTGTTGCCATCTTCACCAGGGATGGCGGTGCGGCGAGCAGCTTCCAGCATCAGGTCAACGTCGGCATGATCGGGATCAACGTGCCTATTCCGGTCCCGGTCGCGGCGTACTCGTTCGGCGGGTGGAAGGACTCGCTCTTCGGGGACCTGCATATGTACGGGCCTGATGGCATCCGCTTCTATACCCGGGGCAAGGTGGTCACCACCCGCTGGCCTGACCCGGCCACCAGCAGCGTCGATCTCGGCTTCCCGCGGACGAGATGACGATCGCGGGCGGTGCGCCGATGGCCACTATTGTGCTGATCGGCACGCTCGACACCAAGGGCGCGCAGTACGAGTACGCCAGGAAAAGGCTCCGTGAGCTTGGCGTCGAGACCATCCTGATGGACGTGGGCACCGGTGGGCCGCCGTCCGTTATGCCTGATATAACAGCCGCGCAGGTGGCTGAGGCGGCCGGATCCCGGCTCGCCGAGATGACTGACCGCGGCGATGCGGTGGCGGCGATGGCCCTGGGTGCCGAGGTGACCTGCCGCAGGCTTTTCGCGACCGGGCGGCTGGACGGGCTGATCGCGCTCGGCGGCTCCGGAGGTACCCACATCGCCACCCGGGCCATGCGAGCGCTGCCCATCGGGGTCCCGAAGGTCATGGTGTCGACCATGGCCTCAGGAAACGTCCGCCCCTATGTCGATCTCTGCGACATATCGATGACCTACTCGGTCGTCGACATCGAGGGGCTGAATCCGATCCTGGAGCGGATAGTCGCGAACGCGGTGGCGTCTGTGGTCGCCGCGGCGCGGGTCAGGCTGCCAGGGCGCCAGGCCAGGCCGCTGGTCGGCGCGAGCATGTACGGCGTCACCACTCCCGGCGTGACCCGGGCCCGCGGCCGGCTCGAACAGCGTGGCTACGAGGTCGTCGTCTTCCACGCCAACGGCAATGGCGGCCGCTCGCTCGAGGCGCGAGCGCGCGCCGGGTCCCTGGTCGGCATCCTCGATCTGACGACCACCGAACTCGCCGATGAGCTTGCTGGCGGCGTTGCGTCGGCCGGACCTGACCGGCTGGCCGCGGCAGCGCAGGCGGGGCTGCCGCAGGTCGTCTCGTTTGGCGCCCTTGACATGGTCACTTTCGGACCGCGCTGGACGCTGCCGGAGAAGATGCGGGGCCGGAACCTGCACGTCCACAACCCGGCCGTGACGCTGGTCCGGACGACGCCGTACGAGTGCCGCGAGCTCGGCCGCACGATCGGGCGCAAGCTCTCTCTCGCCGTGGGGCCTGTTGAGGTGTTCGTACCGCTCCGGGGTGTTTCGCAGATCTCGGTCAAGGGCGGCCCGTTCTACGATCCCGATGCCGACAGTGCGCTGCTCGACGGGTTGCACGAGACACTCTGCCCGTCGGTAGAGGTGCACGAGCTCGACATGGACATCAACGATGAGGCGTTCGCGCTGGCGGCCGCCGACCGACTGCACGAACTCATCCAGGCAGTGCAGGCGTGACACATCAGCGGAGGACTAATGTGCTGCAGGGAGGTCCGGCTCGCCCCCTACAGCTACATCTGCGGCTGCGGCGATCCGACCAGAGCGTCCGTTCTGTGGGACACGCTCCGCTGAGACCAGCGGCTGGCTGCGATCCGCCGGATCGCCGCAGAAACCTATGTCGCTGGCGCAGGTGGCTCTAGCTGATCGCCCGGCGATCCCGGCCAGCCAGCCTACCGTCGCTGCGGCAATCCGGCCGATCCACCTCTATGCCGGACCTACGGCATGTGCCGGAAAGTGCTGGAGGGCGGGTGCTGACGGGGCCGTTCACCGCGCGCCCTTAACGGCCCGTGACCTGCTCAGACGTACCGGCAGCGGGCCGCACTCGATGAGTATGGGCTGATTGGCCTGGTGGGACGTCCGGCCCTGGGCGCGGACTCGGCCAGTATGACCAGCCCAGTCCGGTCCGGTCCGGCGCGGTTTCGGCCGGTACTGCTAGTCAAGGCTGGCCAGGCGCGGGTCGCGAGGCTTCGGCGGGCCCCTACGCAGTGTCTTCAGCGTCGCGATGTCCTTTCGCTGGCCCGGCTCCCCGCCCGGGGTTTCCACCACGAACGTAACCCCGTCCGTCGCCGGGTGCTGCAGTAGCGCGCGAAACGCCGCGTTGCCGATTGAACCGCGGCCGATGTTCTCGTGCCGGTCCTTATTTGATCCGCATGGATCCTTGGAGTCGTTGGCGTGGACCAGCCGCAACCGGCCTGCGGCCACGCTGCTGAGCTCGGCGAGCAGACTGGCGACTCCGCCATCCGCGGTCAGATCGTGTCCGGCCGCGAACAGGTGGCAGGTGTCCAGGCACAGGTTCGCCCGCGGATGCCAGTCCAGGGCGGCCAGGTACGGGCCGAGGTCGCTGATCACCGCGCAGAGCATCTGGCCCTGCCCGGCCATCGGCTCAAGGAGCAGGTCAGGGCCGTCGTCGGGCAGCTTGTCGAGCAGCGGCGCCAGGGTGTCCTTCATCCGGCCGATCGCCGCCGCGCGGTCGGCGGTAATCGCGGAACCGACATGAACAACGACGCCACGTGCCGCGAGCAGCTGGCCCCGCTCCAGGCAGTCCCAGAGCGAAGCGGCAGAACGCTCCCGTACCACAGCATCGGGTGATCCCACGTTGATCAGGTACGGGGCGTGCACGAACACCGGCAATCCGGTGGCGTTGACGTGCTGCCGCAGGGCGGCGGCCTGCTCGCCGTCGACGGGTCGCCGAATCCAGGCCCGCGGGTTGGTGACGAAGATCTGAATTGCCTCGGCGCCGACCGCGGCCGCGTATCGCAGGCTGCCGGTCGCGAGCCCGCCGGAGACCGGCGCGTGCGCTCCGATCGGCCGCCGCTGGGCGGCGGGCTGTTTCGGCATTCGCAAAGAGTACTGCCCGTTCACGCACGTGCTGGCGGGTCAGATCAGCGCCGGGAGTTCTCGGCAACTGTGGCTAAGAAATCTCCGCGCTGCTGGGGAGCTGCCACGCCGGTCAGGCCGAGTAGCTCCGCCGCCGCCAGACTGCTGGTGCTTGCCGCACTGAATGTCGCGAGGTAGACCTCGGCGGGAGGCCGCCAGACCGGCAGGCCCATCTCGACGACCACCCGGCGGCAGCCACCGGCTCAGTCCCCACGGCACCGTGCCCACGGCGATATTGGACGGTGGCACGAATTCGCCCGCTGAGGTCGTGCGCGCGGAGGTCGTGCCCGCTGGGCCTGTGCCCGCTGAGCCTGTGCCCGCTGAGTCTGCGCCTGAAGGGCTGGCCTGGCCGGTTGCCCGGGCGGTCCGCCGGGCGGCGGCTGCCCAGGTCCGCAATTCCGCTACCTGTGCCGCCGCCGCCTCAAGCCGGGCGCCGGGGTCGCCGACGTCACTGGCCGGGTGGTCACCGAGATCTCGGTGGATCCGAACGGCGCGGCGAACCCGGTCGACCTGGTCCGCAGCGCGATCCTGACCGCCTGCGGTGCTGCCGGTGTCTCGCCGGAGGCGTTGCGCGCGTGCGTGATCGGTACGCCGGGCGTGCTCGATCCGCGCACGGGCGACCTGGGGCTGGCGGTCAACCTGCCCGCCTGGCATGAGGGGGTGCTCGCCGCCCTGCGGGACGACCTCGGGCGACCGGTGACCATCGAGAATGATGTGAACCTGGCCGCGATGGCCGAAAGAGCCGTCGGCGCGGCCCGCGGCGCGGATGACTCCGTGCTGGTCTGGATCGGCGTTGGTCTCGGGCTTGCCACGATCCTTGGCGGCCGCCTGCACCGTGGCGTGGGGGGCGCGGCGGGCGAGCTCGGTTACCTGCCGGTGCCCGGCGAGCCTGGTCGTGCTCGGCGGCGAGGTTGGCCTGGCCGGTGGCACCACCCTGGCCGACCGGGTAGCCGCCGAGGTGGGCCGGATCTGCCCGGCCCACCCGCAGGTGGTTCCGACCGGGGTCAGCGGCGGACCAGTGCTGCGCGGGGCGATCCTGGCCGCGGTCGATCAGGCTCGAGCCTGGCTGCTCGCATCCGTGGCCAGCACCGCCTGAAGATCCGCGGCAACGCGGCCGATCGCGGCGGCCACCGCAGGAAGCACGATCACTTGTGCTGCTCGCGCACAATGGGTGCATGACCAAGCCCGTGCCCAATGCCAGGACCATCGTCACCGCCGACGGTGTGCCGATCGACGCCGCGCATCTACCTGGTGATTCCGACCTGGCGATCGTGCTAGCCCACGGCTTCACCCAGAACTGGCAGCGCCCGTCGGTCTGGCGGGTCGCGACCGGGCTGAACAAATTCGGCGGCGTAGTCACCTTCGATTTCCGCGGCCACGGCAGGTCAGGCGGCGTGTCCACGCTTGGCGACAAGGAGATCAGGGACGTCGAGGTAGCCGTCGGCTATGCCAGGGAGCTTGGCTACCGGCGGATCGCCACGGCCGGCTTCTCGATGGGCGGCTCGATCGTGCTGAGGCACGCCGCGCTGATCGGCGGCACTGACGCGGTAGTCGCCGTCAGCAGCCCAGGTCAGTGGTACTACCGCGGCACCAGGCCAATGCGGCTTGTGCACTTCGCTGTCGAGCATCGGGCCGGCCGCCTGGTGGCCAGGACCAGGCTCAAGACCAGGATCGGCAACAGCAAGTGGGATCCGGTGCCGCTGCCGCCGGCCGCTGCTGCCGCCCGGATCGCCCCGGTGCCGCTGCTCATCGTGCACGGAGACAAGGACGCGTTCTTTCCAGTCGATCACGCGCAGCGGCTCTACGACGCGGCGGGCGAGCCCAGAGAGCTGTGGATCATCCCGGGCTTCGGGCACGCCGAGCGGAGCGCCCTGCCGGCGCTGCTTGACCGGATCGGCGGCTGGATCCGCCGCGCGGTCGGACTCGATTCGGACCTCGAGGAGGGCCAGGGCGGTACGGATCCGGACGCGGTGACCGCCAGGCCGAACGTCGTGTAACCCCGGCCGTGGACGCCGGCCGGCACCGCGCCCTGGCGCCCACGCGCCGGGTCGGACCCTTCGCAGCAGCCAGGACAGCCCCGCGGTGCTTTAGCCGCGCCGTAGCTGGCAGGTAACACACCAGAAACGCGGCAGCCAGGACAGCCCCGCGGTGCTTTAGCCGCGCCGTAACTGGCAGGTAACACACCAGAAACGCAGCAGCCGCACTGGCCCGCGGTGCTTTAGCCGCGCCGTAACTGGCGGGAAACGCCCACGAAACGCGGGCGTGGGAAACATAAACGGTACTGATGACAACGAAGGGGTGGCTGGGTCGGTGCTGGTCAGCGCTGCCTGGCTCCCCGGCACACCCTTCGCTTCAGCTTCTGGAGGCGAAGCGTGGTTCCTTACCCTAGCTGGCTAAGCTCAGGCGACAACGCCTGGCAGCTTACGGCAGCGACCCTCGTCGGCCTGATGAGCATTCCCGCGCTGGCGGTGCTCTACGGCGGAATCGTCCAGCGCAAATGGGCCGTCAACACGATGATGATGGTCTTCAGCGCGTTCGCGCTCACCCTCATCGTCTGGGTCCTGTGGGCCTTCAAGATGGGCTTCGGGACGCCCTGGCTGCACACCTTCATCGGCAAGCCCGGGCAGGTAGTCGGCCAGGCAGGCGAGCAGAGCCAGGCCAGCATTCCGCTGCTGAATGGCCTTATGCCGAAATTCAAGTTCCCCGAGAGCTCGCTGGTCTATTTCCAGTTCGTGTTCGCGGCGATCACGCCGATCCTGTTCATCGGCAGCGTCTTCGGCCGGATCAGGTTCAAGGTCTGGCTGATCTTCGTGCCGCTCTGGATCACGTTCGCCTATACGGTGAATGCCTTCCTGCTCTGGGGCGGCGGCTTCTGGGCAGGCAAGGGCGCGCTCGACTACAGCGGCGGCTACGTCATCCACCTAGCGGCTGGCGTCTCCGGGTTCGTCGCCGCCGCCGTGATCGGGCCGCGGCTGCAGCGCGACCGCGAGCGTGCCATGCCGAACAACCTCCCGTTCGTGGCGGTCGGCGCCGGAATCTTGTGGCTCGGCTGGAACGGCTTCAACGGCGGTGACCCGTACTTCGTCGGCGCGGACGCCGCTGCCGCGGTGATCAACACCAACCTCGCCACCGCGGTCGCCATGATGACCTGGGTGATCATGGACATGGCCTGGGGCAAGGACCGCAAGCCGACCTTCCTCGGTGGTGTCAACGGGATGATCTGCGGTCTGGTCGGCATCACGCCGGCCGCGGGTTACGTCAACGGCGTCGGGGCCATCCTGATCGGCCTGATCGACTCCGCGGTGGTCTGGACGCTGTTCGCCTATCTGCCCAAGAAGGTCTGGCCGTTCAAGAAGGTCGACGACGCGCTCGGCGTGGTCTACACCCACGGGTTCGCCGGCCTGATCGGCGGTCTCCTGGTCGGCCTGCTCGCCGACCCGAAGATGATCGTCTACCTCGGGGTCGGGAAGAGCCCGAACGTGACCACCGCCGGGTTGTTCTACGGCCACCCGAAGCAGCTGCTGATCCAGGCGGGTGCCGCGCTGACCGTCATCGTCTGGGACGGGCTGGTGACGTTCCTGATCCTGCGCGGCATCGGACTGTTCATGAAGCTGCGGATGTCCGAGCCAGAGCTGGTCGCCGGCGATATCCAGGCACACGGCGAGGTGGCCTACCCGATGGAGGAGCCGGAAGCCGAGCCCGACTTCGGCGACATACCGGGCGAGCCCGTGCCGGAGCCCCACCACCACCACCATCAGCCGGTGCGGGCCGACCACCGGGCGGCCGAAAACGGGGGAGCCGACCACCGGGAACTGGCCCAGGAGCAGCACCGATGAAGGTGAGGTAGCGAATCACGGCTGGGTATCCGCGGACCGGGTCCGCGGGTACCCAGCCGCACGTTCGCTAGCGGCGGAAGCTCGCGCCGGTGTCCGGGTCGAAGAAGTGCAGGGCGGCGGTGTCCACCTGGACCCGGGCGGTCTGGCCCTCGGCGATCGAGGTCCGCGGGTCCATCCTGGCCACCATCGTCGCCAGCGAATGCACGTCATCCGATTCGGATCCGCTGACGTGCGCGGCCGTCCCGATCGCTGCGTGGATGTGCACCTCGGAGCCGAGTTCCTCGCGCAGTTTGACCGGCAGCTCGATGATCGCCCGCGGATCGACATCGTGCACCAGGTCGGCGTCCTGCATGCTCTCGGGACGGACGCCCAGCACGATGTTCCGGCCCAGATACTGCTCAAGTGCCGGGTGCTCGGCCGCCACCTCCGGCGGGACCAGCAGTCGGTGACCGCCGAACACCACGGCCGGACCATCCTCGCCGCGCTCGAGTTTGGCATCGATCAGGTTCATCGGCGGCGAGCCGATGAACCCGGCCACGAACAGGTTGGCTGGCCTGGTGTACAGCTCCTGCGGCGCTGCGACCTGCTGCAGCAGGCCGCCGGAGATCACCGCCACCCGGGTGCCCAGGGTCATCGCCTCAATCTGGTCATGCGTGACGTAGATCGTGGTGGTGCCGAGCGAGCGCTGCAGCTGGGCGATCTCGGCCCGCATCTGCACCCGCAGCTTGGCGTCGAGGTTGGAGAGCGGCTCGTCCATCAGGAACGCACGCGGCTGCCGGACGATGGCGCGGCCCATCGCGACCCGCTGCCGCTGACCGCCGGACAGCTGCCGCGGCTTGCGCTGCAGGTACGGCTCAAGTTCCAGGATCCTGGCCGCCTCGGCGACCCGCCGCCTGACCTCGCTCTTGGCGATCTTGCGGTACTTCAGGCTGAACGCGATGTTGTCGTAGACCGACAGGTGCGGATACAGCGCGTAGCTCTGGAAGACCATGGCGATGTCCCGGTGCCGCGGCTCGACGTCGTTGACCGACTTGTCGTCGATCCTGATGAACCCGGACGTCACCTCTTCCAGGCCGGCCACCATCCGCAGCGCGGTTGTCTTGCCGCACCCAGACGGCCCGACAAGTACCAGCAGCTCGCCGTCGTTGACCTCCAGGTCCAGCGAATTCACCGCGATCGTCCCGTCGGGATACCGCTTGGTCACCGCATCGAGCACGATCCGCGACACTCTTCTCGCTCCCTAGCCTTGGTCCTTGCGCCGCGTAGCTGCCGCCGGCCGCGCGGCGGCAGCAGTCGCCAGGCCTGGCGATCCGGTGCGGACACTCACTTGCCCATCCCGAGAGTCAGGCCCTTGATCAGGTGCCGCTGGAAGATCAGGTAGACCACAATAGCCGGAATTGCACTGATCAAGGAGCCCGCCATCAGGGCCGGAATGCTGGTCGTCCGCCCGGCCGACAGGGTCGCCAGGCCGGCCGTGATGGTCCGCTGGCTGGTCGGCAGGAACAGCAGCCCGACCAGCAGGTCATCCCAGATCTGGATGAACTGCAGCACGGTGACGGTGGCGATGGCCGGAAGCGACAGCGGGATCGCGATCAGCAGGAAGGTCCGCTCGTAGCCGAGCCCGTCGATCACCGCCGCCTCGATCAGCTCGTCGGAGATGCCGCGGTAATAGGTGGCCATCAGGAAGGTGGCAAATGGCGTTCCCAGGGCCGCGTAGACCAGGACAGCGCCGGTGTAGGAGTTCGTCAGGCCGAACTTCGCGAGGTTGACGTATTCCGGGATGATGATCGACTGCAGCGGAACCATCAGCGCGGCGACGACGAGCAGGAATATCGTGCCGCTGCCCCGGTACCGGAGCTTGGCGAAGGCGAATCCCGCGGTCGTGGAAACTACCAGGATGATCACGATAGCCGCCGCGCACACCAGCATGGAGTTGACTAGCTGGCTGCCGACCGGCAGGTTCGCGAAGAGTTCCGACCAGCCGCTCAGCGAGTGACCGCTCTGCCGGTCGAACTGGCCGGGACTGCGGAACGCGTTGTCGACGATGTACCAGAACGGATAGAGCATCACGACGGCGACAATGACCATCAGGCCGAACAGGGCCCAGGCGGACATGTTCCTGCGCAGCCGCTGGCCCAGCCAGCGGGGAGCCGACGGCGTCGGATCGGCTGGTCCGGCCGGGGCGGCCGGGGCGGCCGGAGCGGCCGGTGTCACGGGTGCCGTCATCGCACTCAGCCCTCGTCCCCTGGCTTAATCAGCCGGAGCTGGACCAGGCCGACGACCGCCATGATCACGAAGAGGATGATCCCGTACAGGGCGCCGGTGCCGAACTGAACCTGCTGGAAGCCGGTCTGGTAGACGAAGAACTCAAGCGTCGTGGTCCCGAATCCGGGACCGCCGCCGGTCATCACGAAGATCAGGCTGAACAGCGCGGAGAACGCGCTGATCACGGTGATCACGAAGGCGAACTGGATGAACCTGGTCAGCAGCGGCAGCGTGACCCGGAAGAAGATCTGCCGTCGGCTCAGTCCGTCCACCTTGGCTGCCTCGATCAGCGTCGGATCCAAGGTGGCCATGCCGGTCAGGAAGATGATGGTGTTGGTGCCGAGCATCGACCAGATGAAGGTGATCGCCAGCGCGGCCAGCGCGCTGTGCTCCCCGGCCAGCATGTCGGTGGCCGAGGCACCCAGCCCGACCTTGGCGAGCAGCTGGTTCAGCACGCCCGTTGCCGAGAAGAACCGCAGCGCGAACATGCCGATCACGACCCAGGAGATCGCGGTCGGCAGGAAGTAGACCGACCGGAAGAACCGCCAGCCACGGACGTGCTCATTCAGCAAGGCGGCGATGGCCAGCGGGATCCCGATCGCGAACGGGACCGCGATCAGCAGCAGCGCGTTGTTCTCAAGTACCCGCCAGAAGATCGGGTCCTTGAACGTCGCCGTGTAGGCGCTCGGCCCGATCCAGGTCGCCGTGACCCCGTTCCACAGCGTCATCGAGTAGTAGACGGCCTGCCCGATCGGCGCCCCGAGCAGGGCCAGCACAAGCGCGACGGCCGGCAGCGACAGCAGAATCCCGGCCCGCCTGCGCCGTCTGGTCAGCCGGCTCGAGCCCGCGGCTGGCCGGATCCGGTCGCGCCGGCGCCGGGCGGTTCCGGCGCCTGCGGCCTGTGCTGGCCCGGGCTCGGTCAGACTCAAAAGCACGATCTCCTGAGAGTGGGTGGTGATCTCCGGCGGCGGGCCCGCCGCCGGAGATCACGATGTCGGGTTGTCAAGGGCTGTCGGTCGATTAAGGGAAGGTGTTGCCGCGCTGGCTGGCCGGCAGCTGATTCAGCGTGGTCAGGAAGGCCTGCATGGCCGACTGGGCTGACTCCGTGCCGTTCAGCACGGAGGGCAGGAACTTCTGGCCAGCGCTGACGATGTTGCCTTGCACCACGTTGTCGAGCATCGGGTACACGGTCATGTGATTCTGGCTGACGAAGTCCAGCATCTGCTGGTTTACCGGGTTACTCGTCGGGATGCCGGTGATGGCCGGGATCAGTCCGGCCGCGTTGATGATCTGTGCGGCCTGCGGCGTCGTCATGAACTCGAGGAACTGCGCGTCCTGTGCCGGGTGCTGTGAGTAGGTCATCTGGGAGATGCCGTCACCGGCGAAGTCGACGACCCCATTGATCGGAGTGCTGGAGAACGGCGGGACGAAGGCGGCGACCTTGCTGCCGAGCGCGCTGGTGAACTTCTGGGTGTCCCAGGTGCCGTCGACCATCATCGCGGCCTTGCCCGACTCGAACTGGCCGAGGTTGTTGGTGTTGGTCACCACGTCGGAGTTGGTGCAGCCCGAGCTGTGCAGCTTGGTCCAGTTGGCCAGCTGAGCCTTGATGGTCGCTGACGTCCACGGGATCTGCCCGCTGTACAGGCCCTCCCACTGAGCGACGGAGTAGGCGCCGATCATCATGTAGCTCATGTCGTACCACGGATAGAAGGTGGCGCCGAGCGGCTGACCGCCGTTGCCGTAGACGATCGGGGTGAAGCCGGCCTTCTTCAGCTTGGCGCACGCGGCGTAGAGCTGGCTCCAGTCGGTCGGTACCGCGGCGACGCCAGCCCTGGCGAAGTCGGACTTGTTGTAGAAGCCGATGTAGAACTGGTTCTCCAGCGGGACCACATACGGCCCGTTGGCCGCGTTGAAGCTGTCGGAGGTCCACTTCAGCGCGTTGGGGTCGATCCTGGCCAGGTCGGCCGCCGGGATCTCGGTCTTCAGGTTCTGCAGGAAGCTCTTGTACTGCAGTGTGAACAGGCCGGTCCACATGACGGCGAGGTCGGGTCCGTTCTTGGAGATCGCCGCGGTCTGAAGCTGAGCGAAGTAGTTGCTCGCGTCCTGGCTGACCACGTTCACCTTGACGTTCGGGTGCAGCTTCTCGAAGGCCTTAGCCAGGTTGTTCAGCGCCGTGGCGTTCTGCTCGGTGCCGTAGTTGTGCCAGATGGTGATCGTGACCGGGCCAGCGCCGCTGCTGCTGCTGCTGCTGCTACCGCTGCTGCAGCCGGCGGCAAGCAGTGCTACGGCCGTCGCGGTTGCCGCCATTTTCCATCGCCTCACGGCTCTCTCCTTTCGAGGGCGGGCCGCTCTCATGAGCGCCCCACAACTGGTTCGACGAACGTCCGGTGCGCCGGTGTCGGCGCCCGGAGGAAGTCCAGGTCGCAGCCGTCCGGCGCCTGCAGTACGTGCCTGGCGTACAAGGCGGGCCAGCCGCGCAGGTGAGCAGGCCGCGGCTGGCTGAGCGCCGCCCTGCGGCTGGCCAGCTCGGCCGGCGGCACCTCAAGCTCAAGCGAGCCGGCCCGCACGTCGACCGAGATCGGGTCCCCGTCCCTGACCAGGCCGAGCGGTCCGCCGACGGCCGCCTCGGGCGCGACATGCAGCAGCACGGTGCCGAAGCTGGTGCCGCTCATCCGCGCGTCGGTGACCCGGACCATGTCGGTCACGCCCTGCCTGACGAGCCTGGCCGGGATCGGGATCATGCCCCACTCCGGCATTCCGGGGACGCCGACCGGGCCGCAGCCGGCCAGTACCAGCACGCTGTCCGCGGTGACCTGCAGGTCGGGGTCGTCGATCCTGGCCAGCATGTCGGCATAGCCGCGGAACACCACGGCCGGACCCCGGTGCCGCAGTAGCGCTGGCGTGGCCGCTGATGTCTTGATGATCGCGCCGTCGGGTGCCAGCGAGCCGCGCACGACCCCGAAGGCACCGCCCACGGCAAGCGGCGAGCTAGCCCGCCGGATCGCGCCGGCGGCCGGTGCGGCTGCGGCGGCGATCGCGCCGATGGTCTGCCCGCTGACCGTGCCGGCGCTCAGGTCGAGCAGTCCGGACAGCTCGCGCAGCAGCGAGGGCACGCCGCCGTCGGCGTCGAAGTCCGGCATCAGGCCGGAGCCGGACGGCTCGACATCGGCGAGTACCGGCACGTCGGCGCCGAGCCTGCCGATGTCCTCAAGCGGCAACGGCACTCCGGCCCGGCCCGCCATCGCGGCCAGGTGGATCACCGCGTTGGTCGAGCCGCCGATGGCGTGCAGGGCGACGATGGCGTTGCGGAAAGCCGCGCGCGTCAGGATCGCCTGCGGGCGCAGGTCGCGCCCTTGAGTCCCCATGCCTAGTGGTCCGGCCGCCATCGGGCCGGTCGGTATCGCGGCAGTCGGGGGCATCGACGAGGCCTTGACCGCCGCCACGACTAGCTCCCCGGCCCGCCGAGCGGCGGCTGCCGATCGCGGATCGCCCGCCGGGATCGAGGCCGATCCCGGCACCATCAGGCCAAGCACCTCGCCGAGCACGGCCATCGTGGACGCGGTGCCCATCGTGTTGCAGGCGCCCCGCCCGCAGCTCAGGCACCGCTCAAGTTCATGCCAGCCGGCGTCATCAAGCCGCCCGGCCCGGCGCTCATCCCAGAGCCGCCACAGCGCGGTGCCGGTTCCGATCGCCTCGCCGCGGAACCTGGCGACCGGCCTGGAGCCGCCAGTGACCAGGATGGTCGGGATGTTCGCGCTGATCGCGCCCATCAGCGCGCCGGGAACGCTCTTGTCGCAGTTGGCCAGGATCACCAGCCCGTCCAGCGGGTTGGCCCTGACCATCTCCTCGATCTCGATCGCCAGCAGATTCCGGTAAAGCATCGCGCTCGGCTTCATCAGGTCCTCGCCGAGTGAGATCACGCCGAACTCGGCGCCGACGCCGCCCGCCGCCTCGACTCCCTCCCTGACCGGGCCGACCAGAGCACCAAGCGGCAGGTTGCACGGATTGAGCTGGCTTGCCGAGTTGGCGATCCCGATCACCGGCCGGTCCGCTGCCTGGCCGATCTCGATGCCCGCGCTGGCCAGGGCCACCCGGTGCAGTACGGCGACCTCGTCGTCGCCGGCCAGCCAGGCCCGGCTGCGCAGCGCCGGCGAGCTGCCGTTGGTGCCTTGGGTCATCGCTACGGCTCCGGGATCCCGAGACCCTTGGCACCGGGTCCGGACTGGACCAGCTCCAGGCCGCTGCGGCCGATCCACTCCATCGCGACCGCCGCGCGGTGCACCTTCTCCCTGGCGATCGCCATCGCGTCGTCGACCAGGTGCAGGCCGCTCGGATACAGCAGCCGGGAGTTTCGCAGGCCGAACTTGACGTACATCGGCGCCGCCACCGCGACCAGGTCGGCGGCCTCGTGGCCGCGGACGACGCCGCCCATCGCGTCCGGCGTCTCCACGTACAGGTCGATCGGCAGTGAGCTTGCCGCCCGCAGCTCGGCGAGCTGCCCGAGCGTGAGGTCGGAAGGAACGTTGATGGTCGATCCGCCGAGGCGCTCAAGCACACCGAAGCTGACCGGGTTCGACGGGGCGAGCACGGCCGACACCTTCCAGATGATCGAGGCGGGCAGCTGGCCAGCCGCCTGCATCTCGGTGACCAGCTGCAGGAGTCCGGTGTCGGCGATCAGGAAGCCCCTGATCCCGCGTTCGGTGGCCCGGAGGATGTCGTCGATCGCATAGCGGAGCTGCCTGGTGCCCCGGAGCCGGCCGGCCAGCATCTGGCCATCGGCCGATCCAGCGGCCCGGCCGATATCCCACTCCTCGCGCGGTCCGACGAAGAGCGACACCTCAAGGCCGTTGTCGGCGCCGATCCTGGCCATCTCGGCCAGCTCGGCCTCGGCGAGCAGCATCGCGCCGCTGCCCTGCGAGACCCGGTTCACCGTGATGCCGCGGGCGGCGGCCTCAGCGACGGCCGCCCGGAGCACCGCAGGTCCCTCGACGCTAGGTATCTCGATCCTGAAGTGGGCGCCATCGCCGAACCTGGCCTGGCTGGCCCGCGCGGCCGGCTCGGCCGTCAGGCCGCGCTGCGCCAGGATGTCGGCGCCGGATACCGGCTGGCCTTGGATCCCATCCGTCACGTGCCGACCTCCAGTACTGCCGGGCGCGGCGGATGCCGGCCGTCGTTGTCTTCAGCGGGCCAGCCTGCCGCCGTGGTGACCGGCTGGAGCCCGTCGGCGGTCACCAGGTAGGTGTCCTCGGACTTGGCGCCACCGGGCAGGCTCGGGTTCCAGGCGATGGCGTGACCGGCCCTGATCGGCTCGTCGTACCATCGCGATCCGGTCTGGCCAGGCGCGATCTCGAACTCGCGCTGCGCGAATCCGATGGGTCCGCCCTGGTAGTGGCCTCTCCAGCCGCCTGCCGCGGCAACTGCGGCATATGCGCCGTTCAGCGTGTCAAGCACGGTCCCGTAGCTGTTGCCCGGCCTGGATGCGGTCAGCACCGCGTCCTCGATGGCCAGGACCCGGCGGCGAAGGGTGACATAACCATCCTCGAGCGGGCCCGACGTGGCGAACCTGGTGGCAGCGACGTGCAGTCCCGCCCGGCGGGCGACCACGACCGCCATCACCAGGCGCCTGACCGGCGCTCCTACCGCCATCGGATGCCGGTATCTGGCCAGCCGGTCGTCCCCGCCGACGATCAGCACCGGGGCATCGGCGCCGGCTGCCTCAAGCAGGCCTGCGCAGCGCGCCTGGATATCCAGGTCGCGCTCGCCAGGGCGCCACTGGGCCAGGCCGGCCTGCAGCGCCTGGGCTGCGTCGGTGCCGAGATCAGCCAGATCAGCGGCCTCGGCAGCGCAGAGCGCCAGCCGAAGCGCGATCAGGTCCTGTGACACGTCGATTCCGAATGCCGGGTGACCGTCCGACGCCAGCTGGCTGGCCGGCGCCCCGGCCAGCGACTCGGCCGCGGGGACGAAGGCATCAGGGGAGTACCAGGGCACCTCAGCCAGTGCGCCGAAGCCATGCCTGGCCGGGTCATACTCGGCCCGGATCCGGTCGGCTTCCACGCCGGTGGTGATCAGGCCGGCCCCCGATGGCGTGACGACCGCCCAGACCAGATCGACCCCGGCGGTGCGGTCAACCGGCGGTGCCACCCCGCCGCAGGCCCAGGCCACGGCGGCCGGGCCGGTCAGCACCAGGCCAGCGGACTGCTGGCCGCCCGCCAGCCAGGCTGCAATGCGCTGCCTGGCCGCATCTGCGCGGGCCACGCTGCGTTCCATGCGTTCTGTCCTACCGAACACTGTTGTGTGATATAGAATCACGCAGGCAACAAAACTCTGCATTGTCAGCTCTGTCAAGACTCGTTACCTGCTTCATACATTGCGTTCGGCAGAGCCGAACACTCGGGTGCGGAGGTGGCCGGGTGAAGTCAGCGGACGGCAGCGAGGCCGGGGTCATCGGCGGCTGGCGTCAGCCAGCGGCCAGCGGTGACGGCGAGATCGCCGGACGCTACACGGTCCGCAGCGTCGCCAGGGCTATCCGGCTGATGGAGATCGTGGCCGATGGGCCGCCGGACGGGCAGTCGCTCAGCGATCTGGCCAGGGCGCTCGGCACGTCCAAGAGCACGACGCTGGCGCTGGCCAGAACGATGACAGCCGCCGGACTGCTCAGGGACGCGCGGCCAGGCCCCAGGTACACACTCGGCACCGCGCTGATCAGGCTCGGCGACATCGCCAGGGCCCAGCTGCCGCTCGGCGACCTGTGCCGACCTGTGCTGGCCGAGCTCGCCGACCTGACCAAGATGACCTCGCGGGTCGCCATCTGCGACGACGGCTATCCGGTGTTCATCGAGCGGGTGGACGGGCCGGGCAGCGTCCGGTTCTACACCCCGCTTGGCCAGCGCGAGATCCCGTACGCGTCGGCAGCCGGCAAGGCGATGCTGGCCACGATGACCGACGCGGAGGTCAGGGCCATCTGCGAGCAGGCCGGCCTGCAGCCCAGGACCGCCCGCACCATTACCGATATCGACTCGCTGCTGGCGAATCTGGCCGCGATCCGAGGGAATGGTTACGCCGTGGATGACGAGGAGGATGCCGAGGGGATCTTCTGCGTCGGCGCGGTCTTCTTCGGTCACGACGGTGCGTGCGCCGGCGCGGTGAGCGTGACCGGGATCAAGGGTGACCTGCCGGGCTGGCGGGTGAGTGAACTCGGCCGTACGGTCCGCCGGTATGCCGACCGAGTATCGGTCACCCTTGGCGGGGTCGGGTACGCAGAACGGGAACGGGTGATCGGGGCCCGAGCATGACCGCGGCGGACCGGGCAGCCGACCTGGCGGCTTCGGCCGGCGGCAGGCCGGCGTGGGACGGAGCGGCTCACCGGAGCGCATCGGCCGCTGACTGGACCGAGGCCGGCCAGGGCGAAGCAGCGCAGCAGCGCGCGCTGGTGGTGCGCTCGCCTGGTGATGTGCGACTGGTCAGCCGCAAGCCAGCCGTTCGGGCGGCCGGTCAGCTCCTGGTCGAGCCCGATCTGGTCGGCCTGTGCGGCACCGATCTTGAGATCATCGACGGGCTGATCGATCCCGGCTACATCCGGTATCCGGTGGCGCTGGGGCACGAGTGGACCGGGATCGTGGTCGGCGATTCGCCGCTGACCGGCCGCCGGGTCGTGGTTGAGGGCATCATCGGCTGCGGTCACTGCGCCCGGTGCAGCGCAGGTCAGACCAATCTGTGCGACATCTACGACGAGATCGGCTTCACCCGCGACGGCGCGGCGGTTGGCCAGATTGCCGTCCCGGCCGCGCAGGTGCACCCGCTCGATCCCGGTGTCGCGGCCGATGACGCGGTACTCACCGAGCCGGCGGCCGTCGTGTACCGCGGACTGACCAGGGCCGGCGTCACACCGGGCTGCCGGGCGCTGGTGATCGGTGACGGGACCATCGCGCTGCTTGCCGTTATGCTGCTTCGTCTTTGGTCCCCGGCGCAGATCGCGATGCTCGGCCGCCGCACCGGCCAAGCGGATCTGGCCGCGGCGGCCGGCGCGACGAGCTTTCGCACCAGCCCGGCGGCCGGGGGCTTTGACCTGGTGGTGGAGGCGGCAGGCGCTGCGCAGGCGGCGGCGACCGCGCTCGCGGCGGCCCGGCGCGGCGGTACCGTGCTGCTGCTCGGCCTGCCGCCGCACGGCGAGACGGTCGCGCTGGCGCCGGACGACGCCGTCAACAACGACCTGACGATCCTGGGCAGTTTCGGCTACACCTCAGCGGCCTGGCGGGACGTGGTCACCTTGCTGAACTCTGGTCAGTTCAGACCGGGTGCGCTGATTACTCATCGCTACCCGGTGGCCGACTGGGAACAGGCGATCGCCAACTTGCGCGGGTCCGGCAGCCCGCGCGGCAAGGTCCTGTTGCGGATCCGCTAACGCTGGTGCCGGCCGCTGAACCCGGCAGCGAATTACCAGCCACGGCGGTCGCCGCGATCAGCTGCCCGCGGCACCGGCCGGCCGAGAACTGAAGGAAGGCACGATGACTTTTACCAGCATCAATCCGCACGACCCGGCCGACCTGGTCGGCGAATGGGAGCAGGCCGGCGCCCGCGGCGCTGACGCCGCGGTCAGCCGGGCGGTGCGGGCGGCTCAGGTGTGGCGCGAGGTGCCGGGCGCGGCCAGGGCGAAGGCGCTCAACGATGCCGCCGCGGCCGTCGAGCGACGTGCGGCTGAGCTCACCGATCTGGTCGTCCGCGAGGTCGGCAAGCCGGTGTCCGAGGCGCGCGGCGAGATCGCCCGCGGGGTGGCGATCCTGCGCTATTACGCCCAGGCCGCGCTGCTGCCCGACGGCGAGACGCTGCCGGCCGCGGGCCCTGACCAGCTGCTGCTGGCCAGGAACGTACCGGTCGGCGTGGCGGCACTGCTCACACCATGGAACTTCCCGGTCGCGATCCCGTTGTGGAAGGCGGCGCCGAGCCTGGCCTATGGCAACGCCACGGTGCTTAAGCCGTCAAGCGCCGCGGCGGCCACCGCGCTGGCGCTTGGCGACATCATCGGGCCGCTGCTGCCAGCCGACGTGTTTCAGGTCGTGCTCGGCGGTGCTGAGACGGCGGGCGCGCTGATCGACCATCCGGACGTCGCTGCCGTCTCGTTCACCGGCTCCTCGGCGGTCGGCAGAGAAATCAGTGCCCGCGCGGCGGCGCGCGGCTGCCGGGTGCAGGCCGAGATGGGCGGCCAGAATCCGTCCGTTGTGCTGGCTGACGCCGATCTGGACCGGGCCGCGACGGCGATCGCGTACGCGGCGATGGGGTACGCCGGCCAGAAATGCACAGCGACCAGCCGGGTCATCGTGGTCAGCGAGGTCTACCCGCAGTTCCGCGACCGCCTGACGGCCGCGGTGCAGGCGCTGCGGGTGGTGGACCCGGCCGACGCGGGAACGCTGGTCGGCCCGGTGATCGACGCCGGGTCGCGATCAGCTGCGCTGGACGCGGTGGCGGGCTCGGGTGGCCGGGTACTGACTGGCGGCCGGGTGCTCGACGAGCCAGGGTTCTACCTCGCGCCGACCGTGGTAGAGCTTGACGGCCCGGCCGGACCGCTGGCCACCGAGGAGGTGTTCGCGCCGGTGGCCGCGCTGATCAGGGCCGAATCGGCAGACCAGGCGATCTCGATCGCCAACGCGGTTCGCTACGGCCTGGTGGCGGCCGTCTTCACCAGCGATCTTGGCCAGGCACTGCGGCTGACCCGCCGGCTGGAGGCCGGGATGATCAGGGTCAACGCCCCCACCTCCGGCGTCGATTTCAACGCGCCGTTCGGCGGATCGAAGGAATCAAGTTACGGCCCGCGCGAGCAGGGCCTGGCAGCCCGGGCGTTTTACACCGAATCGAGAACCGTGCTGATCGTGCCCTGACCAGGCTGCGGCATCCGCCAGGATCCCGGCCAAATTCGGACCTTTACCTTGATCCGCCGCCGACGTAAATTGCGAGTGATCGGCCCGCGGGAGGCGACGTGGTGCAGGGCGGGTATGGCAGGACCCCATCACGGCGCCAGCGGCGGCTGCAGCGGCAGTCGCACCGGCGTCGCCGGCATCCGCTGCTGCGGCTGGTTAGGGTGCTGCTCACACTGGCGATCCTGCTGATTGTGGTGGAAGTCGGATTAAACCCGTGGAGCTTCCATATCGGCGGCAAGTTCACGCCCACCGGAGCATGGTCGGGTTACGGCACCGTGCAAGCGAGCAATGGCGGCCATTACGTGCTATCGGTCAGCTTCCGCGGCGGACCGATGGCCGGCGATGAGCTCGGCTGCGACCAGTTCGGCTGCGATAACCTCCAGGGCACCGCCAAGCTCTGCACGGCCAGCCGGGTCACCTACACATTCCCGCTGACCGGGAAGGTGCGCACCTGGCTCAGCACCAGCGGAGCGCGCACTGATCTCAGCCTGACCGGCGGCTCGCCGACGTCGCTGCCGGACGGCTGGGTGGTGGCCCTGCGCGGCAGCTGGCATGGCTCGAAGCTCGTCGTCGCCTCGCCGGACAACTCCTTCACCGAGGTATTCACCCCGCGCGGTGCGATCAGGACCGTGACCTCGACGGCGGACGCCGGTACCGCGAGTGTCACCCTCGCCCCGGGCACCACCGCTGACTTCAACCGGGCCTGCGCGGCCCTCTAATCTGCGCGGGGGTCTGTGGCCAGACAATGCAGACGTCACGCTCGCCCTTCCCGGCTCCACCCTTGGCTCGGGACCGCGCTTGCGTGGCGCGACGTCGCCGTGGCCCTCGGGATAGCGTGCGCCTCGGCGATTACCGCAGTCGTCGCGTTCCGCTGGGAATGACCCCGCGATCAAGAAAAGGATGTCCGGCATGGTCGCGCGTGACCAAAGCCCCTGTAGCCGCAGGTAGGCGCGAGCGGAGCATGGGATCGGCTTGAGAAGGAGGCGATCACTATGGTGATCAAGCCAGAGGTTCCTGTCTCCGCCGGGCAATCCTCGCTCGACGAAATGTCGGCTAACGCCCGCTGGCCATGGCTGACCCCGCGTCACGTCGTGGCCTTCGTGCTGGCCTGGCTAGCCGCGTTCTCCCTGGGCAGCGTGTTTATCGCTAACCCGTTTGCCGCTGAGACCGCGGCGTCCGCTACACCCAACTACTGGCACGTCATGTACCTGCACGGGCTTCTCATCGGCCTGGTGGGCCTCGCCGCACTGCTGGCATGCGAGGTCTTCGGGCTGAAGTCACGACATATCCGTCTCTGGATCGCGGGCGGCGTGGTGGCCGCCACCACCCTGGCCGGCATCGGCGGCATCTTCGACTCTCGCGTCCCTGGTGCAGAAGTGGCGATGTGGACCCAGATCGCAGGCTTCTTCGCGCTAGATGAGATCCTGCTCGTGCTGCTCTGGGGCCTGTACAGAGAACGGCCACGTGGGGCGGTCCGTGCCGCGCTGCCGTTCTGGGCCGCCTGGCTGTCGGCCGCGTCGATGTTCGCCGCGGCGCTGATGGGGCACCTGGCTGGATGGATTCTGGAGTTCGGTGATCATCCATCGATCATCGCCAGCTACGCCCGCTGGATCGGCGTCAAGCCCGGCGACTTTACCGCGAACCTGATCGGCTCCCATTCGCACGAGATGGCGGTGGCGAGCATGGGCCTGATCTCGGTGCTCGCGGTTGTGCAGTTCGGGCTCTCTCAGCTCACCGGCCGATCCCGGGTCGTAACACTCTGGGCACTCGGCTGGCTCAGCGCCGGGGTGATCGCGATGACAGTCGCCTACCTGGCGATGGCATTCAGTTCCTGGGCGCCGCCGACCCTGTTCCAGTCCGCTGGCGGGAGCAACGGCATCGCAGGTGACGACATCCTGACCGGGCTGACGGTCATGCTGGGCGGACTTGTCGCCCTGGTCATGACCGCTTACGGTCGCCGTCACGACATGACAAGCTGGCTCAGGATGCCGCTGCACCTGGCCTCTGCCACTGCCTGGGCGGCTAGCTTCGCCACCGTCGTGGTCGCCGGCTACGCCATCGAGATGAACGAGACCTACTTCGGTGCCGGGGGCTCAGCCAAGGGCGCGGTCAAAGACGCCGTCTTCACCTGGCTGCACCAGGACGTGGGCCTGTTCTTGCTGCCCGGCCTCGTCCTGCTCGCGGTGGCGACGCACCGGCTGATCGCAGCTGCCCACCAGCCCATGATCGGCTGGCTGATCCTCGCGGGCACGCTCGTCACCTTGACCGGAGCCATGATCTTCGTCTTCGTCGCTCCCGCCATGCACGGCGTGGGCTACCTAGTATCGACCGCCGGACTGCTGACCGTCGGTGCGGGGCTCGCGCTGGCCGTCTACCGGATGGTCACCGACGCGCCCGCACGAGCCGCGATCGGCCCGACCGGGACCGGACCGTCCAGGGAAACAACAGAGTCAGCCTCGAAGTAGCCGGGGTCAGGTTGCCCTCTGCGCGGGTGGCCGGGAGCCGATCTCCCGCGCGGGCGGGCTAGCGCCGGGTTCAGCCGGCGATGTGGCTGAACCCGGTCCAGCGACCGGCCAGATGGTAGGTGGCCAGCGCCAGCAGCAGGCCGCCGGCCAGCGACCCGGTGAGCAGCATCCAGCGCCGTCCGGCGCCGACGAGTGCGGCGCGGGCCCGGTCCCGGCCCGCCGACCCTGGCATCAGCAGCCGGGGCAGCTTGGGAGCGTAGGCCAGGACGTGGATCGTCATCGCGCCGAACCAGAACACGAAGGATGCCTTGTGCGCGAACAGCCAAATCGACGGGCCGGGTCCTTGGTAGGCCAGCGCAATCCCCGAGCCGATCACGCCGACCGTGCTCGCGATCACCACCGGGCCGAGCAGCCGGAGCAGCAGAGCCGGCGGTCCCTTCCTGACGTAGGGCAAAGATCCGGTGTAATAGCGGACGAACCGGTAGCCGGTCGACCCGAGCTTCAGCAGCACCGGTCCGACCAGCAGCATGCCGAGAAAAAAGTGCAGGGTGAGCATCTGATGCACGCCCAGGATGGTGAACCCCTCGGCGGCCAGCAGGATGAGCAGCACGGCTCCGGTCATCGCGGTCAGCCGCTCGTTGCCCTCGGCACCGCCGCCGCGCTCGACGGACCGGCGATGCCTGGGCATGGTCTTCACGCTCACCGGGACACCGCCCGGTCTGCCGTCGTCGCCGCGAGTCGCAGCGCGAGAGTCGGGCAGAGGCGGACAGCCCGGCGAGCGAGCGGAGCGAGCTCGGGCGGGACGTCACGGTCAGCCACGATCGGGTAGCCCCACTCGTCAAGCCGAATCAGCTCGGGCAGCATGTCGGCGCAGAGCCCGTGGCCAGCGCAGGCGATCGGGTTGACGGTCAGGTGTCGTCTCATTGCCAGCCGTCCTCCGCCCAGGACCGGGGAATCGGCAGCACCGCCGGCCGCTGGCCACCCCCGGCCGACAGGCAGCGCCGGTGCGACGCATGTGCCCTGACGTCGGCGGCGAACGCGGACAGTGCCGACCGGGCGAGCCGCACCGCGCCATCAGGATGGCGGCATGCTCCCCGCCCGTTGATCGTCGTCAGCCTGCGGTCCAGCCGGTCGAGCACCGGCCCTTTCGGCCGCCCGCCGGCGAGCTGCGCGAAGTCGTCGGCGATCGCGGGCAGGCCGAAGACGCATGGCCCGCACTGGCCGGCGCCCTGGCCAGCCAGCCAGGCCAGCACCCGGGCAGTCTCGGTCAGGCCGCAGGCATCAGGAGGCAGGGCGAACAGGACTCCGGCGCCGGCCGAGGCGCCGATGCGGCGTAGCCCGGGCGTGGCCATCGGCAGGCCGGCCACGTCCCTGATGTCATGCCAGCTGCCGAAGTATCCGCCGACCAGGACGGAGCCGATTTCCGGCTGTGCGCCGCTCATGGCCAGGACATCGCCGATCCTGGCGCCGACTTCGAGCTCGTAGACGCCGGGAGCCTGCACGGCGCCGGCGATGGTGCTCAGCATCGTGCCCGGTGCGTCGGGCAGCCCGGCCTGGCGGAACCAGGCTGGCCCGAATCTGGCGATCAGGCCGACGTGCGCCAGCGTCTCGACGTTGTCGAGCAGGGTCGGGCGCCGGCCGACCCCCTTCTCAAACGGCCGTGGCGGGATGGCAGTCGGCTTGGCCTCGCCGCCGTTCAGCCAGTGCACCAGCGAGGTCTCCTCGCTGGAGACGTAGTGCTGCGGCAGGTCGTGGACTTCGATCTTGACGTGGTGCAGATTCGCCTGCTCGCGCTCCCAGACCGCGTCGGTCATGATGGCGATCAGCGAATGGCTGGATCGGGGCAGGCAGAGGTGCACCACATCAGCGCCGACTGCCAGCGCGGCCAGCACCGCCCCGTCAAGCACCAGATGCGGCGCACGCGACAGCAGCGCCTTGTCCTTCTCGCTGGCCGGCTCGCTCTCCATGCCGTTGGCGACGACCACCGCTGGGCCGCGCCTGGCGGCGACCGCGCGCATCTTGACCCCGGTCGGGAACCCGGCACCACCGCGCCCGGTGAGTCCGGCCTGGGTCACTGCCTCGATCAGGGTCCCGGACCGGCCGGAGCCATGCTGCGGCAGCGGCCCGTACCTGGCGGCGTGGTCGCTGAGGCTGGCCGGCTGACTGGACTCCTGCCATCCGGCGGTGAGCCGACTCGACCGCCCGAGCAGGTCTGCCCGGTGCGGGGTGGTGGCCGGAGCGGTGACGCCGCCATGTCCTGCCATCATCACTCCGGTGCCACGGCGACCAGGCTGACCGTTCCGGTCACCGCCGAGCCATTGATCGTCAGGATGAACTCGGCCCGCCGCTGGCCGCCCTGGCCGGTCACCGCGGCGACTAGCTGCTGACCCTGCAGCTGTACCACCGGCCCGGCGTAGCCGGAGGCCGTTCCCGGCTGGCCGATCTGCACCTGTCCGCCGGACAGTGCGACTCCGCCGCCGGCCGGCGTGCCGTGCAGCACGATAGCCAGGTTCTCCACCGGAGCGGCGTCGGTCCGGCCGGTGATGGTGATCGTCCGCTCGCCCGGTCCCGGGCCGTTCGTTACGGACAGGTGCCCGGTAAAGCTGGCGTCGCTCAGCTGGCCCGCCTGGCCGCTGGTGCCTGCCGTGCCTGTGGTCACGTGGCCGGCGTTGCCGATCAGCGCGACCGGGGTGCCAGCCCGCCGGGACCAGCCTGGCTGGAGCGGGCCGACCAGGACGAAGGCCAGCGTCAGCAGCGGCAGCACGGCGAGCGCGGCGATCCCGGTCGCGCGGCTCAGCGGGTCCTCGGTCAGCGACAGCCGCCACCAGACCGCCCAGCAGACCGCGGTGACGCAGCTGACGTCGATCGCGAGCACCCAGGCCAGCCTGGTGTCGGTCCCGGTGCCCAGGCCATGCCAGAGCGCGATCGGCCAGCTGGCGTAGACGAGCAGGTGCACCGCCCGCCAGATCCGGTGACTCAGCCGGTCCCGCAGCATGCTGGTGATCAGCACGGCCAGGAGCAGATCGAAGGCGACCGCGCCAAGGCTGAGCCAGAGCGGCCGGTAGGCGGAGCTGAACGGGACGATCGCGGCGATCCAGCCGATCGGGGCGAAGGGGTCGAGGACCGTGGTCACGATGTGCACGCCGACGAGGGCGGTGCTGGTGAGCGCCAAGCTCCGGTGCAGCCCGGCGGTGACGATCCGCGGCCAGCGCTGCGAACCGGCCCGGGCGGTGCCGAGCACGCCGAGCATGACCGTGGCGGTAAGCAGCACCAGCGCCACGACGCCAGTCGCCCTGGTCGTGTACCAGAGCAGGCTCGGTCCGACCAGGACCGGCGCGCTGAGGAGGTGGCCGGTCATGACCGGCTGGCCCGCCGGCGGTCAGCCCGCAGGTGGCGGTCCGGCATCGGTTACGACCCGCCCGAGGAGACCACCGGCGGCGCGGCCGGCTGGGCCGGCGGCTGCTGCGGAGCCGTAAGCCCGCCGGTGCCGTGCTGGTGCGAGCCGCCAGAGCCTTGGTGCCCCTGACCCGAACCCTGGCCTGCGGGGGACTTGCCGGTGGCAGCGACCGCGTGACCAGGCAGCGCGTAGCCGAAGGCGGTGGCCAGGCCGAGCGACGCCGCGGTCGCGCCGCCCGCGATCCAGAGCGAGAGCCTGCGCGTGCGCACGAGACGGTCATCTCGGCGCGTGATCGCGCTCTCGTTGGGCCAGCGCATGGTCGGTCCTCCAGGACGGGTTTGGGTTGCCGTCCCTCAGCTTGCCCGACGGAGCCTGGAGATACGGTTCAGGAATTCTTCAGATTCGCTAAAGATCGCGGCTGGGCACCGACGGCACCCGACGCGGAGCCCGAGCGCGTGCCGCGGCAGGCAGGTCCGCGGTGACGGTCAGGCCGCCGCCAGGGGTGTCGGACAGTTCGACGGTGCCCCCGCTTGAGGTCACCAGCCGGTGCACGATGGCCAGACCAAGGCCGGTTCCGCCGGGCGTGGCAGTGACGTACCGGCGGAAAGCAGCCCGCTGCTGCTGCTGGCTCATCCCCGGACCGTCATCGGCGACGATGATTCGGACCCGGCTGCCGGTCGGCGGCACCCGGACACTGCGGACCCCGATTCGTCCGCCGGCCGGCACCGCCTCAAGAGCGTTGGCCAGCAGATTGTCCAAGATCTGCTCCAGCTTGCCCTCGCCGAGCCTGGCCGTGACCGGCTCAACCGCGGCAGCGTCCAGCGTGACCGACTTCTCCTCGGCGGCCGGCCGCCAGGCGGTGACCCGGTCCCTGATCACGACGTCCACCGGGACCGTCACCGGTGCCGCCGTCACGTTCTCCGCGCGCGCCACGGCCAGCAGCCCGTCGACCATCCGGGACAGCCTGGCTACCTCCTCCTGAGCCCCGGTCAGTTCCGCTGCGATCTCTCCTGGTGTCTCCTGGGCGAGCAGGTCAAGGCGGAGCCTGAGCGCCGCGAGCGGGGTACGGAGCTGGTGCGAGACATCGGCCATCATCGCCTGGTGCCCGTCAACCAGCGCCTCAAGCCGGGCAGCCATCCGGTTGAAGTTGACTGCCAGCCTGCGCACTTCGCGCGGGCCGGTCGCGGCCGGAGACCGGGTCGCCAGCGCGCCGTCGCCGAGCTGCTGCGCCGCCGACTCCAGGGAGCCGAGCGGTCGGCTGACCCAGCGGGCCAGCCCGGTCGCAATCAGCCCGGCCGCGAGCAGGCCAGCCGCCGAGACCGCGACCAGCCACGTCCAGAGCACGGCCAGCCGGTGATCGAGCGGCTCGGTGGACCTGGACAGTGCGACCACGCCCAGGCTGGTCGGGTTCGCATCGCTGCGAACCGGCGTGACCACCAGCATCCGATCGGTGGACGGGTACCCGACGGTCAGTGCGCCGGCCAGGGCTCGGTTGACCAGCTGACTCGTCGCACCGGAGACGGCCCTGGTTCCGGCCAGCCAACCGCCCGCCGCACCGTAGACGGCCACCTGTTCGCCGCTGCGCTTGAGCCTGCCGATCGACCTGGCCAGAGCTGCGCCGGTGGTGCGGTCACCCAGGTGCTCCTCGGCCACGCTAGCCACCGTGGTGGCAGCGGCGACCGTCTCGTCCTGGAAGTCATGCCGCTCCTGAGCAGCGGTGATCAGGCCGAGCGGGATGACGACGGTGCACAGCAGGATCGCGATTAGCGCAATGACCGTGAAGGCGATCCGCCGTGCCATCAGACCTCGCCGAGCCGGAACCCGCGGCCGTAGACGGTCTCGATCAGGCCAGGAACCCCGAGCTTGCGTCGGATCGCGGCCACGTGCACGTCGAGCACTTTGGTCGGGCCGTACCAATGCGAATCCCAGGCAGCCTCAAGCACCTCCTGCCGGCCGACCACCCGGCCCGGGTCAAGTGCCAGGCATTCCAGGATGTCGAACTCCTTGGGCGTCAGCGCCACTTCAGTTCCGCTGACCGTTACCTTTCTGGTCCGCAGGTCCAGGGTCAGCGGCCCATGCCTGATCAGCTCACCGCCGGGGCGCACCCGGCGCAGCACGGCCCGGATCCTGGCCTGCAGCTCGGCCAGACCGAACGGCTTGACGAGATAGTCGTCGGCCCCGGCATCAAGGGCGTTTACCCGGTCGGACTCCTCACCGTAGGCAGTGACCACGATGATCGCCGCGGTGGACCGCTCGCGGAGCTTCCGGCAGACGTTCACGCCATCGCCATCAGGCAGCTCCAGGTCGAGCAGCACCACGTCGGGGTTGGCGCGGGCGAGCGCCTCGCCGCCGGTGGTCACGTGCTCCACCCGGTAGCCGCCCCTGGTGAGCCCGCGTACCAGCTGAGTGGCGATCCCCGGATCGTCCTCGACGACGAGCACGCTCGGACCCGAGCTGGCAGCGGCAGGCCCAGGCGTGGTGCTTGGTGCTGTCATGCCACCGAGGGTAGGCCAGCAGGCCGACCGCCGCTGTCAGCCGACTGATTCACCGGCGGCGACGGACACCAAATGGCTGGTCTGGGGGATATCCTGGCGGTGCGGAGTCGGCCAGTAAGCCGGGCGCCGGCGAATCATCCGGCCGGGACCGGGCCGGAGAACCGGGGCAGCGCCACCGGCCGGCGCAGGGCGAAGCCCCAGTTGAGCATCCTGGCCGCGTCGGCGAAGCTGGCACCGGTCTTGGTGGGCGCGCTGTTGAGCACGATACCGATCAGTACGTGCGTGCCATGGGTGGCCTCGAACAGCAGGCACTCGCCAGCGTCGGGGGTCCAGCCGGTCTTGATCCCGATCAGGCCCGGGTAGCCGCCAAGCAGCAGGTTCGTGTTGCGCCACAGGTAGCTGTGATGGTGCGGGCCGGCCGGCAGCCAGTAGGACCTGCGCTTGACCACGGCGCGGAAAGCCGGCAGCCGCATCGCGGCTTCGCCCAGGCCAAGCAGGTTCCGCGGGGTCGACTCGTCGGTGTCGAAGATGCCGTCGAAGGTGCTGAAATGCGTCCGGTGCAGGCCGAGCCTGGCCGCCAGGGCGTTCATTTTCCTGATGAACGCAGGCCAGCCGGGGCCGTAGCGGTCCGCCAGGGCCGCAGCGGCGTCGGCGCCCGAGGGCAGCAGCATCGCGTAAAGCAGCTGCCTGGCGGTCAGCACGTCGCCGACGTACAGACCTGCGCTTGAGGTTCCGTATGCCAGCACGTAGTCGACATCCGCCTGGGTGATCGTGATCCGAGTGTTGAGATGGTCGGCCCGGATCACGATCAGCGCGGTCATCACCTTGGTGAGGCTGGCGATCGGGAACTCGGCGAATTTCCGGCGGCTCCAGAGCGTCTTGCCGGTCACCGGGTCTGCCAGCTCGGCGGCGACCGCGTGGATGCCGGTCGGCGAGGCCGTTGTGAGCCTAAAGGTGGCCGGCTTGACCGCGGTCGGCCCAGCCGACCCTGCCCGCGCCGCCGGAGCCGCGGCGACTACGGCAGCCAGGACGATCCCGCAGGCCAGCCAGCTCAGGGCGGCCGACGGCCAGAGCGGTCGGTGCGCCGGTCGGTGCGGTGCGGGCATGGCACTCCTAAGGATGGGCGGGCAACCGCTCAGGACGCAGGATCACAATGCACCTGGGAATAGGCAGATAGGCAGGATAGGCGCGACAAAGTATGACAGTTCCGCCCTGAGCTGTGCAAGGCAGGTCGCTGGCCGCAGGCGGCTCGCCGGCCGCAAGGCGGCTCGCCAGTTGGCAGGCGGCCGGAGTGCCTCGCCGGCCGGATGGCTGCTCACCAGCTCGTCGGCGACGGCATCCCCTCGGTGTACCCGGCCGCGCTCTGGGTGCCGACCACGGCCAGGTCGTGCAGCTCCCGCAGATCGCGCGCACCCGCGTAGGTGCAGGCGCTGCGCAGGCCGGCGATGATCGCGTCGATCAGGTCCTCGACTCCAGGGCGGGACGGGTCAAGGTACATCCGCGAGCTGGAGATGCCTTCCTCGAACAGTTCCTTGCGGGCTCGCTCGAACGGCGAATCCGCGGCCGCCCGCAGTCGCACCGCCCGGGCCGACGCCATCCCGAAGCTCTCCTTGTACAGCCGTCCCTGCGGATCCCGGAACGCGTCGCCCGGTGACTCGCAGGTGCCGGCGAACCAGGAGCCGATCATCACGTTCGACGCCCCGGCGGCGAGGGCGAGTGCGACGTCCCGCGGATGCCTGATGCCGCCGTCGGCCCAGACGTGCCTGCCCAGCCTGGCCGCCTCGGCGGCGCACTCGAGCACCGCGCTGAACTGCGGCCTGCCGACCCCGGTCTGCATCCTGGTCGTGCACATGGCGCCCGGGCCCACGCCGACCTTGACGATGTCTGCCCCGGCCTCGATCAGGTCGGCGGTGCCGGCCGTGGTCACCACGTTGCCCGCCACGACCGGCACCGATGGCGAAACGGCCCGCACCGCGCGCAGCGCCTGGATCATCTTCTCCTGGTGGCCATGCGCGGTATCCACCACCAGCAGGTCGGTGCCGGCGTCGAGGAGCAGTTTGGCGCGCCCGGCGACATCGCCATTGATGCCGAGCGCGGTGCCGACCCGGAGCCGCTGGCTGGCGTCCACCGCGGGCCGGTAGAACGTCGCCCGCAGCGCCCCGGTGCGGGTCAGGATTCCGACGCACCGTCCGGTGCCGTCGACCACGGGCGCAAGCCGGTGCCTGCCAGCCTGAAGCAGGCCGAACGCCCGCTCCGGATCGGTGCCGGCGGGCAGGGTGAGCAGGTCAGCTGACATGACCCGGCGAAGCTGAGTGAACCGGTCCACCCCGGTGCAGTCAGCCTCGGTGACCATCCCGACCGGTCGGCCGTCTTCGATCACGACGATCCCGCCGTGGGCCCGCTTGGGCAGCAGGCTGAGCGCGTGGCCGGTGGTCGCCTCAGGACCGAGGGTCAGCGGTGTGTCGTAGACCAGGTCGCGGTCCTTGACCCAGGCGATCACCTCGGCAACGACGTCGACCGGGATGTCCTGCGGCACCACTGCCAGGCCACCCCGGCGGGCTACGGTCTCTGCCATCCGGCGTCCGGCGACCGCGGTCATGTTGGCGACGATGATCGGGATCGTGGTCCCGCTGCCATCGGAGGTGGTCAGGTCGACATCGAGCCTGGAACTCACCGCCGACCGGTTCGGCACCAGGAACACGTCGCTGTAGGTGAGGTCGTAACTTGGCTCATCGAGGAATCGCACCTAGCGATTGTGCCCCGGTCGCCACCTGCTGCACGCCGCAACACCCGACGTCCGGCTGCGCGGCCGCGCAGCTATCGTGGCGCAGGTGAGCTCGGCAGGGACGCTGCGATTGCGCGGCCGCGAGTGGGCGCCGGGCGAATTCGCGATCATGGCGGTGGTGAACCGCACTCCTGATTCGTTCTTCGATCGCGGTGCGACCTTCGGGTTCGCCGCCGCCGTGGCGGCGGCCGAGCGGGCGCTGGCGGCAGGTGCCGAGATCATCGACATCGGCGGCGTGAAGGCGGGCCCGGGCGAGGCGGTGAGCACCGGGCAGGAGATCGACCGGGTGGCAAGCCTGGTCGCTGCGGTGCGGGAACGGGACAGGGACGTCGTCATCAGCGTGGACACCTGGCGTGCGGAGGTGGGCGAGGCGGTCGCGATGGCAGGCGCCGACCTGCTGAATGACACCTGGGGCGGGGTGGACCGCCGGCTCGCCGAGGTCGCCGCAGCGCACCGGATCGGGCTGGTCTGCTCGCACGCCGGAGCGATGGCGCCGCGCACCGGACCGCACCGCCCGGCCTACCCAGACCTGATCGCGGACGTGATCACCGTGGTGACCGGCCTGGCGGACCAGGCGGTGGCCGCGGGCGTGCCCGCCGAGTCGATTCTGATCGATCCGGCGCATGACTTCGGCAAGACCACCTGGCACTCGCTGGAGATCACCCGCAGGCTGAGTGAGCTGTGCGGTACCGGCTGGCCGGTGCTCGTGGCGCTGTCCAACAAGGACTTCGTGGGGGAGAGCCTCGGCCTGCCAACGCAGGACCGTGCCGAGGGCACGATGGCGGCGCTGGCCATCTCGGCGTGGCAGGGTGCCAGGGTGTTCCGGGTGCACGATGTCCAGGCCGCCCGCCGGGCGCTCGACGTGGTAACCGGGATCAGGACCGCCGTGGCGGGCGGTTAAGGCCGGCGGTTAAGTGCCGAGCACTTGCCGCAGGTAGGCGTTGCCGAACCGGCGCTCGGGGTCGGCCACTTCGCGCAGCGCGCAGAAGTCATCGAACCTCGGATAGACCCGGCGCAGGTAATCCGCGTCCCTGGTGTGCAGCTTGCCCCAGTGCGGACGTCCGCCGACCGCCGTCATGATGGCCTCGACGTCGGCGAAGTACTGCGCATGCGCAGCCGCGCGGTAGATGTGGATCGCGATGTAGGCCGTATCCCGGCCGTAGGCGGTGGAGAGCCAAGGATCGTCGGACGGCGCAACCCTGACCTCGATCGGGAAGCTGATCCGCCAGTCTGCGCGGTGGATCAGATCCCGTACCTCGCCGAGCACGTCGGCCAGGTGCTCGCGCGGCACCGCGTACTCCTGCTCCTTGAACCGCACCCGGCGCGGGCTGGTGAATACCCGGTACGCCGCGTCGGTGTAGGTCCGCGCGCCGAGTGCCCGGCTGGCGATCGAATTGATCGCCGGGATCGCGGCTGGCACCGCGTAGCCGAGCCGGCAGGTCGCGCCGAACAGCGAGTTGGACAGGAACTCGTCGTCCAGCCAGTGCCGCCACGGGCGCAGCGGCCGGGCCGGCCCTTCGGTCCGATTGTTGCGCTTGGTCAGGCAGCCTTCGGTATGCGGGAACCAGAAGAACTCGAAGTGCTCGTTCTCGCTGGTCAGCTCCGGCAGCCTGGCGACCACCTCGGACCATCGCATCGGCTCCTCGCGAGCCCGCAGCAAGAACGCGGGCTCCACCCGGAAGGTCACTGCTGTCAGCACGCCGAGCGCGCCTAGCCCGACCCGCGCGGCGTCGAACAGCGCGGCGTCGAACGGCGCGGCGTCGAACGGCGCGGCGTCGAACGGCGCGCCGCTCTGGCCAGCCGCGCCTCGGGATCAGGCCGGCCGGGACTGGTCCCACCCTGGTCCGCCGCCGAGCAACTGCGGATCGTGCCGTCGGCGAGCACCAGTTCCAGTGCGGCAACCTGGGCCGCGATGCCGGCGGTGGCCCGGCCGGTGCCGTGCGTACCGGTCTGGATCGCACCGGCGACCGTCTGCACGTCGATGTCGCCCATGTTGGCCAGCGACAAGCCATGTCCGAGCAGTTCGGCGTTGAGCCGCGACAGCGGGCAGCCAGCCTCGACGGTGACCAGGCGGCCGGCCTGGTCGATCGACCTGATGCCGGTGAGCCGGTCGGGGCGCAGCAGTACTCCGTCGGTCGCGGCGGCTGGCGTGAACGAGTGGCCGCTGCCGGTCATCCTGATGGACAGCCCGTCAGCGGCTGCGCTGGCGACCTCCTCGGCGACCTCGGCCGCGGACCTGGGCGCCGCGATCCGGACCGGCCTGGCGGTGACGTTGCCCGCCCAGTTCTGCCAGGAGTTCGCGCCGGACGGCGGGCGGTGGCTGGTCATCGATGTTGCCCTCGGGAGGTCGGCCGATCAGGACGGCGGCAGGGACGGGCGGTCAGGACGTGACACCGGCCAATTCTGCCGGTTGCTCGGCTGGTTCAGTCCGGAGCCTGCCAAGTCCGACCAGGCAGACGGCAGCGGCCAGGGCGCCGCAGGACGCGGCGAAGACGAAGCCCCAGCGGGCACCGTGGGCATCGATGATGTGGCCGGCCACCGCCGAGCCGCAGGCCACCCCGACCGAGATGGTCGAGCCCAGCCAGGCCATGCCCTCGGTGCGCCGGTGCGGCGGTGCCTGGCGTTCGAGGATGCCGTATCCGGCGATCAGCGTGGGAGCGATCGCCAGGCCGGTCACGAAGCCGACCGCGTCCAGCGCCAGCAGGCCTGGCATTGCCCAGAAGGTGGCCACGCCAGCAACGGTCAGCGTCATGGTGGCCAGGAATCTGGGCCCAAGCGGAGCGCGCCAGTGCCTGGTTCCGTACCAGAGGCCGCCGACGGCACTGCCGAGGGCAAAGGTGCCGAGGATGAACCCGGCCAGCGGCCGATGCCCGCGCTCGGTGGCGAACGCGACCGTGCTCAGGTCCATCGTCGCGAACATCGAGCCGAGCAGGAGGAAGGACGGGGCCAGCGTGATCAGGCCAGGTGCCGGGATCTGCGGCCTGCCTGGTCGCGCCAGCCGCCGCAGCAAGCTGCGCGGCGGGCCCGAGCTGGCAGCTGGCCGCGGCCGCGGCGCTGGCTCGGTCTTGCGCTGGGCGGCGTACAGCAGTGTGCCGGTCACGCACAGCAGGCTCGCCGTGCCGATGCCGGAGGCCGGCAGGAACTGGGTCGCGAGCAAGGTGACCAGGGCTGGCCCGACCACGAAGATCAGCTCGTCGTTCACCGACTCCAGCGCGAACGCGGTGTGCAGCCGGGCGGCGTCGTCGTCGAGCAGCGCGCTCCACCTGGTTCGCACCATGCTGCCGGTGCTCGGCATGGAGGCGCCGGCCAGGCCGCCGGTCAGCAGCAGCACCCAGAACGGCGCGTGCAGTTCGGCGCAGCCGATGAACACGGTGGTGCAGGCCGCGAAGATGGCGGTCAGCGGCAGCAGCACCCGGCGCTGACCGAGCCGGTCGGCGAGCTGAGCGATGAACGGAGCGCACAGTGCGTATCCCACCGAGCCGGCTGCAGCGACGGTGCCGGCGATGCCATACCGGCCGGTCAGGGAGACGATCAGCAGGACGGTGCCGAGCCCGTACATGGCCATCGGCATCCGGGCGACGAAGGCAGTCGCGGAGAACGCCACGGCTCCCCGGGTCCGCAGCAGGTTCAGGTAGGGATTCCGGCTACTGGCGGCGGGACCCTCGTCGCCGGACTCGCCGAGCCGGGCCCGAACCTGCGTCATCGCTGCCGACCTCCCCGTCCCAACCGTATCGGACCTGGGCAAATGGTTTGTCCGCCATTGGCCGGGGCTTCAGCCAGGTGGCGGCGGCAGGTTAGGGTGTGGACTGTCATGGAACGCCCGTCGCGGCTGCGCTACCGCCGCAATTCCGCCGCGCCAGGCTGGCCAGTTCCTGCGCTCGCTTTCGCGTCCGGCGCCGCGATCATGACCGGGATCCTGGTGATCGTCGCGCTGACCGGTGGCGGCGTGGCCGCCGGAAGTGGCCGGATCGGCCAGGCCGGAATGGTGGCCGGGACCGGCCGGTGGTTCGGCAGCGGTACGGGCGGGACCGGCGCCGCCAGCCCGGCGGTCGGCCGCCAGGCTCGGCCGGGCTCAGCCGGTTCCGCGGCTGCCCCCGGTCAGTTCCGCGGGATCATCCTGCCTGATCTGCTGATTGTCGTCCCGGCAGGCTTGACCAGCGCCGAGACGACAAGCCTCGGCAAGATCCGCGGTGTGCGAAACATGATCACATTCGACGGCGCTCAGATCACCGCGGCCGGCCAGCCGGCCAGCGTGATCGGCGTCAGCCCGGATCAGTTCCGATCATGGGTGCCGCTGCGGACTGCGGCGAGACAGGCGGTGTGGACCGCCCTGGCCGGCGGCGGCTTCATCGCCTCCGCCGCGGCGGCTGCCAGCCTCGGTCTGACTCCCGGCGGCAGCTATCAGCTGAGCGGCGCGGTCGCCCTGACAGTGCCGTTCGGCGGGTCGGCCCAGCTCGGCATCTCAGCTGTCGATCTGCTGGTCAATCAGGCGGTTTCCCGTCGGCTCGGCCTGGTGCACCAGGTCGCCGCCCTGATCAGCGCCCCAGGACTGAGCATGACCGCGCTGCTGGCCAGGGTTCACCAGATCCTGCCGGCCGGGGTCAGAGTGGTCAGCCTGCGCAGCGAGCAGCTGCCGGTCACGACCAGCCAGCCGGGCCGGATCACCAGCTACCTCCAGCTGTTCCAGGCCTCGGCGGCGCGCTACTGCCCCGGCCTGTCCTGGACCGTGCTGGCCGCGATCGGCCAGATCGAGAGCGGTGACGGACAGAACGTGGGGCCGTCGACGGCCGGTGCGCTCGGCCCGATGCAGTTCCTGCCATCCACCTGGGCGGCCTGGGGGATCGACGGGTTCGGCCAGACCGGTCCGCCCGATGTGCAGAACCCGCTCGACGCGGTGCCTTCGGCGGCCAGGATGCTGTGCGCCGACGGTGCCGCGGCCGGGCAGGCCGGGCTGCGCCAGGCGATCTTCGATTACAACCATGCCACCTGGTACGTCAACGAGGTGCTGGCGCTGGCCGCGCAGTACGCCGCCAGCTATCGCTGACCGGCGTTCGCCCGGCTCCGGCCGGGCGGCCCACCGCCGGACGGCCTCCCGGTCGGCCGACCTGACCCGGTGGTGCGATTAGATGGCGTCATGCTGCGCTACGACGCGTTTCTGCTGGTCTCCTTCGGGGGCCCGGAGGGCCGTGACGATGTCATGCCGTTCCTGCGCAACGTCACCGCCGGGCGGCAGGTGCCGGCCGACCGGCTCGCCGAAGTGGCTGAGCACTATTACCTTTATGATGGCATTAGTCCTATAAACGAGCAGTGCCGGCAGCTGCTCGGGGCGATTGAGAAAGAGTTCGCGGCGGGCGGGATCGACCTGCCGGTCTACTGGGGCAACCGGAACTGGCAGCCATACCTGGCTGACACCATCCAGTCGATGGCCGATGCCGGGGTGCGACGGGCGGTCGCGTTCGTGACGTCCGCCTACAGCTCGTTCTCCAGCTGCCGACACTACCTCGACGACATCGAACGGGCTCGGGCTCAGGTCGGACACCAGGCGCCAGCCGTCGACAAGATCCCGCCTTACTACCGCAGGCCGTTCTTCATCTCCTCGTTCACCAGCGCCGCGGCCAGCGCGCTGCGGACGCTTCCGGCCGCGGTCAGGGACGACGCCGACCTGGTCTTCACCGCGCACAGCGTGCCAGAGTCGATGGCCGCGGCGAGCGGGCCGGCCGGTGGGCGTACCCGGCCCAGCTCGCGGAGGTGGCCGGCCTGGTCGCGGCCGGCCTTGGCCGGACCGCCTGGCGGCTGGCATACCAGAGCCGCAGCGGACCGCCAGCCGTGCCCTGGCTGGGACCTGACGTCAGCGACACGCTGACCGAACTGGCCCAGTCGGGCTCGCAAGCGGCGGTGCTGGTGCCGATTGGCTTCGTCAGCGACCACATGGAGGTCGTCTTCGACCTCGATGTGCAGGCCAGGCAGACGGCGGACCGGCTGGGCCTGCCGATGGCCAGGGCCGCGACGCCAGGCACCGACCCCAGGTTTGTCGGGATGATCGGCAACCTGGTCAGGGAGCTGCAGGCGGCCGGGCCGAGACCGGCGGCTGGTGACCAGGGGTCGGGTGCGCTTTATTTCTGCCGGGAAAATTGCTGCGGTGCCGGTCCTGACCGCTCGGTCGGCGTGACCGCGGCCGGGTCATGACCGAGCCTGAGCACGGTGACCTGCTGGCCCTTGCGTGCTCGGCCGCGCTGACCGCCGGGGAGCTGCTGGCCGGCCAGCCGGACCGGCCCCACGTGGTCGGCACCAAGAGCAGCCCGACCGATGTCGTGACCGAGATGGACCAGGCGGCGGAGCGGCTGATCAGGGCGCTGATCGCGGCCGAACGCCCCGGTGATGCCGTCCTGGGTGAGGAGGGCGGTCAGACCGGTGCTGGCTCGCTGGTCCGCTGGATCGTCGACCCGCTGGACGGCACAGTCAATTACCTGTATGGCCTGCCGGACTGGGCGGTCAGCATCGCCGCCGAGGTGGCCGGGCGGGTGGTGGCCGGCGCGGTCTGCGTGCCCCGCAGGGACGCCCTGTTCGGCGCCACGCTCGGTGGCGGCGCCTGGCGCGCCCGGATCTCGCGGGCGGGCAGCGACCGGATCCCGGCCGACCGCGAGCAGTTGTCCTGCACTTCCGGCGTGCCGCTAAACCGGGGGCTGGTCGCCACCGGGTTCGGGTACTCGCCAGACCGCCGCCGGGTGCAGGGCCAGGTGCTGAGTGCCGTGCTGCCGCGGGTCAGGGACATCCGGCGCAACGGAGCCTGCGCCGTGGACCTGTGCTTGCTGGCCGCAGGCAACGTGGACGGCTACTTCGAGCGCGGCGTGGAGTACTGGGACATCGCGGCGGGCAGCCTGATCGCCCGCGAGGCAGGCGCTATCATCGGGGGGCTATCCGGCCGGCCAGCCGGGCCGTCGATGACGGTCGGCGGCGGGCTGCCGCTCTTCACCGAGCTGCACGACCTGCTCGTCAGCCTGGATGCCGAGCGGGACGGCTGACCCCAGGACCGGGGCAATGCGGTAGTGCGTGCCGGTCTGATCTGAAATCTGCGGCGACACGAACCACCTCTCCCGCCTACTACGTGTACCTAGCAGCTGGACGTGACAGAATTCCCCGCCGGATTCGGGCACAACCGAGGCCGCTAAAGCGTTGCACTCGCGCGACGATGTAAACGATGGAGGTAAGAGCCAGCATGGCTACCGACTACGACAGCCCGAGGAAGACAGACGAAGAGCTGACCGAGGACAGCTTGCAGGAGCTGCAGGCCCGTCGGCTGGACAAGTCATCGACAGCGATTGACCTTGACCCGGACGACGTTGCCGAGTCACTTGAGCTGCCCGGGGCGGATCTCTCGAATGAGGAGCTGTCCTTCCGGGTGATCCCGCGGCAGGCTGACGAATTCACCTGCTCAAGCTGTTTCCTGGTGCACCACAGGAGCCAGCTCGCTGAGACCAAGGGCGGCGAGCCGATCTGCCGGGAGTGTGCCGCCTAGCAGGTCGGGTGCAGCGATGCGCTCATCGTGCGTTCGTCCTGCCTGGCTGGACGGTTCAGCCCAGGGCCGCAGGGACTGCGGTCGCTGGGACGGTCAGTCCTGCGGCCAGATCGCGCGCTCGTCGCCGCGCGGGTCGAACTCAACGGTGCCGCCGTCGGCGTTGAACACCTGGACGCCGAGGCGCTCGTCGAAGGCTGGCCAGCCAGGATCGGATGAGCGGGCGAACCTGATCCAGGTCGCATGCATCAGCGCAGCCAGACCCGTCGGCGGCGCGGACCCGGTGATCAATTCGGCGCCGCTGGCGGACAGATTGTCGAAGACGAAGGGAATCTCCAGGGCGTGCACCGCTCCGAGGCCGGGGCTGGGCCACGCGAACTCGTAGTAGTAGGTAGCCGCCGGGCCACCAATTCTGCTCTGCGCTACGGCGTAGGCGGGCAGCCGGAAGAACCGGTCAGTCAGCAGCGCGGCGAGCAGGTCACCAGGGGAAGCACCCGGCCGGTTCGCCCGGTACCGGTCGAGCACCGGCGCGGTCGCGCCGAGCCGGCCGGCCATGCCAGCCACCATCTCATCGGTAACCACGGCGGCCATCCCGGTCGGGACGAGGAACAGCCGGAACTCTTCCGCGTTGGTCCCGATCAGCAGCGGAATGTCCGCCCCGGCACCGGCCGCGATGGCGGCCAGCGGGTGCGAGGTCAGCAGCTCGGTGTCGATCACCGGGACAAAGGCCATCGAGCCAGCCACGATGCTGGCGCCGAACCGAGCCGGGTTCGGATCGATCGCCAGCGCGTCGCGGACCGCGGCCTGGGTCGCGATCAGCTCAGCTAGCGGAACCTGCGCCAGGTTGGCCGCGGTAGCCGGGCGGCCGAGCACAGCCGCGAGCTCACCGGTGACCAGGGCCGCGTCGGCCGGGTCCGCTGCCGCCTGAGCCGCTCCGCTCTGCGCGATTGCTCTGGCGAACAGGCCGCGGGCACGGGGCAGCGAGAGCAGCGTGACGACGCTCATCGCGCCCGCCGACTCGCCGAAGATCGTGACGCTGCCCGGGTCGCCGCCGAAGGCGCCGATATTTTCCTGAACCCACTCAAGCGCGGCGATCTGGTCGAGCAGACCGCGGTTGGCTGGCGCGTCAGGAAGCAGCGCGAAACCGTCAATGCCGAGCCGGTAGTTGATACTCACCAGGACCACGCCATCCCTGGCGAAGGCGTGTCCGTCGTAGATCGGGACCGCGGAGTTCCCGTTGGCGAACGCGCCGCCGTGGATCCACACCAGCACCGGCAGGCCGGCCGCCCCTGGATCAGGCGTCCAGATGTTCAGGGTCAGCCAGTCATCTCCGGCGATGATGGGCTCAGGCAGCAGCGTGTCGAACGGCTTGGGGTAGTCGGGCTTCGGCGGTGTCGGGCCGAACGCGTCAGCCTGCCTGATCCCGTCCCAGCTGGCCGGCCGCCCGGGTGCCTGGAAGCGCAGCTTCCCGGTCGGGCTGGCGGCATAGGGGATGCCGAGGAAGCTGGCGACTCCGTCGCTGAGCTGGCCGCGGAGTGCTCCGTACCTGGTCGTGACGGTCGGTCCCATGCCGGCACTCTGTCATATGCCGCGCATTCCGGCTAGATCCGCTCACGACGGCTGTCGCTCGCTGAAGGCGGCCGGCTGCACCGGCTTCGGACCGCTGTGGTCGGCGGCCAGGTCACCAGGCGTAGGACGTTGGGCCTGGAGCGCCGTTGTCGGGGAGGCTCCACGGCGGGGAAACCGAGTGGGCAACGCCGTTGTCCACGGTCTCGGCGACGGACCCGCACTGGACGCGCAGGTGGCTGCCTGACGCGTCGGTCCAGACCACGCCGCAGGGTCCCAGCCCGGTGCCGGAGCCGGTAGACAGCACCATCCGCTGCAGCTTCCCGGTCCGGGCGGAGAGCTGGGCGATCCGGAAGGTGTTCTTGCCCTCGACCGGTGAGAATGCGACGTACAGGACCGATCCGTCTGGCGTGATCTGCGCGGTGATGATGCCAGCGGCGCCATCGACGGTCACGTTGTACGGGACGATCAGCCTGGAGGCTGCCAGCGGTGTCCGGCCTGGTGCGGTCGGGTCGAGTAGCCGCAGGCCGGAGCCTGGCAGCGGCACAACGGCGCTGGGTGCGGTCAGGTCAAGTTCGAAGGCGAGCTCGCGGTCTCCGGCCCAGGACAGCATGGACGGATAACCGCCGGCCGACGCCCAGATCCGGACCTTGCCGGTGGCCAGCGAGGCCACCTCAAGTTGTGGCTGGGGAGCCTGGGTGACATCACCGTTCGCCTCGCTGGCCACCGCGAGCTCGGTGCCGTCGGCACTGAGGGCCAGGCCGTCGACCTGCCTGTCCTGCAGGGCGGGAACGTTCAGCCGAGTCAGCGGCCCTGGCCGCCCGGCCCGACTCAGCCGTACCTCGTAGAACCAGGTCGTCCCACTGGAGTTGATGACGGAGAGCACGAAGGTGCGGTCATCGCCCGCGCTGGCCACCCAGGTCTCCAGGCGGCGGCGGCCACTGGCCAGGCGGGTTTTGACGGTTCCGGGGGCAAGGCCGCATTCCCGCGCGATCTCCTGGACCGGCAGATCGGCCAGGTAGTGCAGGACGACCACCTGCCGCTCGCGTAGCGGCAGCCGCTTCAGCGCGGCGCCTAGGGGCGTGAACGCGAGCGAGTCGCCTGGCTCTGTCTCCGGGACATGCCGTTGGGCAGCCATCTTGACCGAGGTCCTGACCGCTCGGCGCACTCGGCGGCCGGAGTCGATCGCGATCCGCAACGCCACTTTTCTGACCCAGGCCTCGGGCAGCGCGTACCCGCCGAGCTTTGCCCAGCGGGTGAGTGCGCGGGCGAAAGCCTCCTGTGCCGCGTCCTCAGCCTCTTGCCTGTCCCCGAGCACAGCCGCCGTCATCGCCAGGATCCGGCCGTAGTTGGCCTGGTAGAAGTCCTGGAAGTCGCCCTCTTGGCGCATCCCATCCACCTCTCGCGGCGGTCATCACAACTGTGCAGGGGACGAGCTATACACGCCGTGAGCAATCGACAGGATTGGCGACCAAATAACGATTCGATAACCTGACCCGGTCTGGCGTCGGCCGGGCTGGCGCGCCAGCCGGAACCGAGATGAAGGAACAGCGCGGACGGGGCTCGGTGATGATGGATGCCGATACCTCGGACACCAGCAGCGGAGGACCGATGGCGGGTTTCGCGGACGTGATCTTCAGCGCTGGTGCGGTCTACACCGCGGACGCGCAGGGTCGGCGCCTGGTCCAGGCCAGGACACCAAGTACCGAGCCGGCCAGCGCCGTAGCCGTGGTCGGCGGCGCGATCGTCGCGGTCGGTACCGCGGGTGACACCCGGCTGAGCGAGCTCACCGGGCCGAAGACCGAGCGGGTCGAGCTGCGCGGGCGGGCGCTGCTGCCCGGATTCCAGGACGCGCACGTGCATCCGGCCTTCGCCGGAGTGACCATGATCGGCTGCAACCTGATCGGCGCGGCCACCTTGGACGAGGCGATCAGCCGGATCGAGTCTTATGCCGCGGCGCACCCGGAGAAGGAGTGGATCGCCGGCGCGGGCTGGCGGATGGAGTGGTTCGAGCACGGTACCCCGAGCCGGCAGCGGCTTGACCAGATCACCGGCGGCAGGCCCGCGTTCCTGCTGAACCGGGACGCGCACGGTGGCTGGGCCAACTCGCGGGCGCTCGAGCTCGCCGGGATCGACGCCCGCACCTCCGATCCGGCCGACGGCAGGTTCGAGCGGGAGCCGGACGGCACGCCGCAGGGCACCGCGCACGAGGGCGCCGCCGACATCATCGGTGCTTTCGTGCCCAAGCCGACGTTCGATGAGCGGCTGGCCGGGCTGCTGCTCGCCCAGCGGCACCTGCACGCCCGCGGCGTCACCGCCTGGCAGGACGCGATCGTCGGCTCTTACCTTGGCTCCCAGGACCCGTTGCCGGTGTATCTGGCCGCGGCGCGGTCCGGTCAGCTCACCGCCAGGGTGCGGGGCGCGCTGTGGTGGGACCGGAGCAGGGGAGCGGACCAGCTGGACGACATCAGGTGGCGGCGGGAGACCGGCCAGCAGGGCCGGTTCCGCGCCAATACCGTGAAGATCATGCAGGACGGCGTCGCTGAGAGCTTCACGGCCGGGATGCTCGAGCCCTATCTGGATGCCTGCGGCTGTCAGACCACCGGCCTGGGCCTGTCCCATGTCGACCCGGACGAACTGCGCGAGTATGCGACCACGCTGGACGCGGAAGGCTTCCAGCTGCATTTCCACGCGATCGGTGACCGTGCTGTCCGCGAGTGCCTGGACGCCGTCGCCGCGGCGCGCGCCGCGAACGGCGGCAACGACCACCGGCACCACATCGCGCACCTTCAGGTGGTGCACCCAGACGACGTGCCTCGGTTCGCCGCGCTCGGGGTGACCGCCAACATGCAGGCACTCTGGGCCGCGCATGAACCGCAGCTCGACGAGCTGACCATCCCGTTCCTCGGACCCGAGCGCTCGATCCGGCAGTACCTCTTCGGCGACCTGCTGCGCGCAGGCGCACGGCTCGCGGCGGGCAGTGACTGGGCGGTGAGCAGCGCCAATCCGCTGCGCGCGATCCACGTCGCGGTGAACAGGTCGCTGCCGGGAGCGACCGGGGCGCAGGCCGAGCCGTTCCTGCCAGGACAGGCCCTCGACCTCGCGGAGGCGATGGCCGCCTACACGATCGGCTCGGCGTTCGTGAACCATCTCGACGACGTGACCGGCTCGATCGAGCCAGGAAAGCTGGCCGACCTGATCGTGCTCGACCGCGACCCGTTCGCCGGACCGGCCGCCGCGATCGCCGACACCAGGGTGCTGCATACCTACGTCGAAGGGGAGCGGGTCTGGTCAGCTCAGGACGCCTGACACCGCGCAGCCCTCGGCGCCGCAGGTGTCGAGGGTCGGCCTTGGCCTGATGGGCAGGTGGCCGTGTCAACCGTCATGACTAGCAGAGCCACGGTGCGGCAGTTGACGGGCTGTAGTAGGGACCTGCCTCGGTTAGGTCACCATCGTCCCAAACGATGGCGAAGTAGGCCTGTGCCCTGTAGTCGTACCAGTAGCCGCCGGAGTGGTTGCACCTACCCGTGACTGCGATCGCTTCGTTGCTGGGCGCGCAGCCGTCCTTAATAGAACTGGTTGTGAGGTTGACCCATACACCAGGATCGGTGGGGGAGTCGATTTGCACGCGCACGAACTTTGAGCATGCAGCTGCCCCGACGCAGTCTTCGGTGTTGGCTGTCGCGCTCTCTGTCTCAGTCGTGTAGTTGTTCTTGATGGTCTGGACGGCGACGCACGACCCACCCGATCCCGTTATGGCCTTCACTTGGCCCACCGGGTTTGAACCAGTGATCATTTCGCTGCGCGACTGCGGACTGGTCGGGGCGTTCGGCGAGTTGGCCGCGGTGGCCACAGGAGCGACGGCCATCGCCAAAGTCACAGCTAACACCGCGAATAGCGCGAGAGTCCCTAAATGGCGTCCTTTCATTGAGGACATCCTTCCGAGCGTAGGAAATTAGCTCAATCCATGACGCTAATCCCGCTACGACCGAAGGTCAACGCTTAAATCGGCTACGCGCAATTCGGTGCGACAGCGCCGTATATGTCGTCTACCTACCGAGCACTATGGCATTCGGCTGGGACGATCCGCTGGCTCAACCTCTGTCCGGACCGCTGTCGAGGCAGGTACACCGAGGCGCGTCGCCGCCTCAAGTATCGCCAGCGAGCCGTGCGCCAGCGCTTGGGCCCCCGAGTCGCTGTCGACGACTAGGCGAGCAGCCCACAACGGCTCGCCGTCGCCCACGGTTACTACACCGCTGTACGGTGCGAGCGCGTCCGTGAGCCGCGCCGCGTCAGCTTTGCTCAGGTTAGAAGCATCTTCACTGCGCCGCTCGATGTAGACACTGAATGCTGTCACAGCTACTCCATGGATCTCCTGTTTGAGCCCATCATGCCTCAGCCGTCGCCGCCCACCGGCCGATCCTGCTGACCTCCAGCCGAGACTGAGTCTCGCTGGGCAGCTTGTGGCCGATCCGCTGCGTCAGGTACAGCTGCTGGCCAGCGCTGGTTTGACGACATGCTCGGCGCCGGCCGCGATGGCATGGCATTAGGGTTTCTCGTGAAGAGTTTGTAATTAGGTAAGCATGCCTACTTCGGACCTTGGAGCAGCTCATGGAGTCGATCACGCTTGGCAGGGCCGGGCCGCGGGTGTCGAGGGTCGGCCTTGGCCTGATGGGCATGTCCGGCGTCTACGGTCCGGCCGATGACGCCGAATCCGTCTCCACCATTCACGCGGCTCTCGACGCCGGGGTCACCTTGCTCGACACCGGCGACTTCTACGGCATGGGGCACAACGAGCTGCTGCTCCGCGATGCGCTGAAGTCTCGTGATCGAGGCAGCGTCTTCATCGGGGTGAAATTCGGTGTCCAGCGCGATCCGCGCGGTGCGCTGATCGGCCGGGACAGCAGTCCGAATGCGGTCAAGAACTCGCTCGCCTACACGCTGACCAGGCTGGGCACGGATTACGTTGACCTGTACCAGCCGGCCAGGATCGACCCCGCAGTCCCGATCGAGGAGACCGTCGGTGCGATCGCCGAGATGATCAAGGCCGGTTATGTCCGCTACCTCGGGCTGTCCGAGATGGGCGCTGCCACCATCCGCCGGGCGCACGCGGTGCACCCGGTCACCGCGCTGCAGATCGAGTACTCGCTGATGAGCCGGGGCATCGAGGCGGAGGTCCTGCCGTGCGTACGGGAACTTGGCATCGGCGTCACCGCGTACGGGGTGCTGTCCCGTGGCCTGCTGTCGGCCGCTAGCGCGCGCGAGATCGGCCCGGCTGATCCGCGTTCTCGCTTTCCCAGGTTCCAGGGCGAGAACCTGCGGCGCAATCTGGACCTGCTCAGCACGCTCGAGTCGATCGCGGCTGGTCACGGCGTGACCACCGCTCAGCTGGCCATCGCCTGGGCGCTGTCCCGCGGCCCCGACATCGTCCCGCTGATCGGCACCAAGCGGCGGGACCGGCTGGCCGAGGCGCTCGGCGCGCTTGCCGTGCAGCTCAGCCCCGACGAGCTGGCCGCCATCGAGGCAGCCGTGCCGCCAGGCCAGGTGGCTGGTGATCGCTATGACCCGGCCTCGATGGCGGCGCTGGACAGCGAGAAACCATCGGTATAACGCAGCGCACGACGCTCAGGCCGGCTTGCGCACCGGGTGCAGGCGCCCGTCGATCGCTAGGCGTCGCCGAGTGGCAACGGCCGGCGATGTCAGTGCCAGCTGGCACCATGGTCTGGTGACGGACGCCGGAACCGGGCTGACCGCGCAGCGCTGCGCGGCCCAGCTGCTCTGCGGCCCACCAGCCGGAACCGCGGTGGATGTGGTTCGCCGGCTGCTCGCTGTCCAGGGTCAGGATCCGCGCGGCGTCAGGCTGGCGATCCGGGCGAGGTCGGCCGGGCTGACCGCCGCGGACGTCGACCGCGCGCTCACCGACGATCGCTCGCTGCTGATCAGCTGGCTGAATCGCGGCACGCTGCACCTGGTGGCCGCCGAGGACTACTGGTGGCTGCACGCGCTTACCACGCCGCCCATGCTGGCCGGAAACGCGCGGCGGCTGGCCCAGGAGGGTGTGGCCTCAGCGGATCAGGCGGACCTGGCGGTCCGGGTGATCGACCGGGCGCTGGCCGCGGCCGGACCGCTGACCAGGGATCAGCTGGCCGAGCGGGTCGCGGCCGCCGGGATCCGCACGCAGGGGCAGGCCATGGTGCATCTCCTGGCCAGGGCCACCGTGCGCGGCGTGATCGTGCGCGGGCCGATGGTCGGCCGCGAGCAGGCCTTCGTCCGAGTCGGCGACTGGCTCGGTGCGCCGCCGCCCAGGTTCGACCGCGACGTGGCGCTGGCCGAGCTCGCCCGGCGCTATCTGGCCGGACATGGCCCGGCCAGCGAACGTGACCTCGCCAAATGGGCCGGCCTGCCGCTGCGTGACGCGCGGCGCGGACTCAGTGCGGTTGCGTCCGAACTCGCCGAGCGCGAGGACGGCCTGGCCGAGCTCAGGGCCGGGCGCGGCCGAGCCGATACTGCCGGTCGCTGGCCCGGCGAGCTGCCGCCGCCACGCCTGCTTGGCTCGTTCGACCCGCTGCTGCACGGCTGGACCGACCGCGAGCCGGTGCTGCGCGCGCACCAGGAGGTGATCACGGTGAACGGGATCTTCCGCCCGTTCGCTCTGGCGCAGGGCCGCGCCGTGGCGACCTGGACCATGACCGCCGGCCGGGTCAAGCTGGCACCGTTCGGCCCGCTGCCTGAGCCGGTCACTGCGGCCCTGCACCACGACGCGGCCGACGTGGTCCGGTTTCTCGGCTGACTGCCGGCGGTTTCTCGGCTGACTGCCGGCGGTTTCTCGGCTGACTGCCGGCGGTTTCTCGGCTGATCGCCGGTGGGTTCTCGGCTGGCGGCCCGGCAGTTTCTGGCTGGCCGCCAGGTCGGCGGTGCGGACAGCGACCTCCGGTTCGGCCTATTCGTGCGCGCGATCGGCGTTGGCCAGGATCGCGGTCCTGACGTAACCGGAGAATCCCGGCTCGATCTCGTCATAGGTCGCCGTGAATCGCGGGTCGGATACGTACAGCTCGGCCAGGCCGCGGTGCATGTCGTAGCCGCAGTCGTAGAACCAGCGGGTGAGGTGTTGGCGGTGCGCCTCGGCCAGATCCATCGCCACCGTTCCGTCGGCCGCGGCGTCCGGATCGGCGAGGATCTGCGCGATCTCAGCCAGCCCGAACTCGAGCTCGCGGTAGAACAGGATCTCCTGCAGACGCCGCAGGTCCGCACCGGAGTACAGGCGGTAACCAGCCGCGCTCCGCCCGCTCGGCTTCAGCAACCCGATGTCGTCGTAGTGATGCAAGGTCCGCACCGAGATGTGCGAAAGCCCAGCCACCTCACCGACGGTGTATTCCTTCACCGGTCCACTGTGCAGCCTCCGGCTGCGTGAGGGTCAAGCCGCGGTTCAGTCGCCATCCAGGTAAATAGAGCCGACCTGGACGACTCGCTGCGGGTCACGCAGGTACAGGAGGTACACCAGGTAGCCGACGCCGATGACCATCCAGACGGCGACTGCGGGGCCCATGTAGCTCAGCGGCGGAGTGAGCGGCGTAATGAAGCTGGCGCCCGGGATCTTGATGCCTGCGCCACTGCACCAGGCCGGGATGAAGGCGAGGATCCCGAGCACCGGGATGAGCAGGTGCGACACCGGGCTGAAGCTGTGGTCGCTGCTGCGGACGAAGAAGCCGATGCAGGACAGGTTCATCACGATGTAGATCGCCACCAGCGCGATCACCAGGCCGGTGCCGACCATCGAGAACGCCGTGGTCGGGCCGTAGTACAGGCCAAGTCCGAGCGTGACCGCGATGGTGAGGACGGTAGCCAAAGGGCGAAGACCACGGCGAGCGGCAAGGCGCCGCCGGCGAAGGCCACTCCGGCCGGGATGGACGCCGCGATGGCGGCGCCCGGCGCCATGTCCGTGATGCTCTGGAACAGGACCTCGCGCAAACCGACGGCGTCGCGCCTGAGTCCGGTGTCGGCCATTTGCTGCCTCCGGTGCCGGGGAGTTGAGGCGATGTGATGATCATGCCATGGACATGTGGCATGACAACAGATCAATCAGGTTCGTAATGGTCATCATGAGCTTCTAGGTTGAATTAGCTCTATAACGAGCAGTTGCCGCGTCCGACCGGCAGGTATTCAATCGCCGCGTCACAATCTTCGATGTGGACGCAACGGACCTGCCGGGCTGGCGCCGGTCGTTAGGGCAGCCGGAGAACCCGGCCGAAGGTCAGCTACCGCGAGGTCACTCTCCGGACCGACCTGGCCGGTCCGCGGATCGCGCTCGCGAGCCCGCGGCACTCCTTGACCAGTTAAGGCAGCGGCTGGACCGGCTGGCGCTGAACCATCCATCCGCGCCCCGCGACTCCGGACCGCCCGAGCCGGGACTGCGCGCGCCGGAATCAGGCGAACCGGAGCCGCGTCAGTCGGCTCACGAACGGGACGGGCCCGCCGCGTGGCCACGGCCGGACGGTGCCTGGCCGCAGCCGGACGGCAGCTGGCCGGAGCCGAGCCCACGGCGGCTGGAGCCAGACCCTGAGTTGCAGGCGCGACCGTCTGCGCCGCAGGCGGACTGGGGGTCTGGTCAGACGGACTGGGACGATGCAGGGCAGGCGGGATGGGAGTCCGGACTCGCGGACTGGCGCCACGCTGGGCAAGCGGAGTCGGGATCCGAGCAGGCCGAGTGGGGGGCTGAGTCGGCCGGTGCTGACTTTGCCGGTGCTGACTTTGCCGGAGATGAACTTGCCGGTGCTGACTCTGCCGATGGTGGCCCGGCCGCCGATGACCGTGTCGGCGACGGCGGAGCGGGTGACAGGCACGCCGATGAGGCCGCGGTCGGGGCGGACTCGGCCGGCGACGGGCGCCCCAATTCCGAGGGTCGCGGTCCTGACCGGCTGAATTTCGGTCAGCCACGGCCTGCCGATATGTATCGCCCGTGGTTCATGTCGGGCGAGGCTGGCGCCCCTTGGTTCGCCGCCGACCCGGACCGGGATTAGCCTTCCCGGCTGAGTTCGGCCGGACTTGGCTCCTGACGCGGCAGGCCGACCTCGCCAGTGACATCGGCGGCCAGGCGGATCGTGTCGCCATCGACCAGCCGCACGTCTATCCCAGGCAGCAGCCGATCGCCGTTGACGAACGTGCCGTTGGTGGAGTTCTCGTCCCGGATGGAGGCGTGCCCGGCGTCATCCACCGTGATCATCGCATGCCGCCTGGACACGTTCTCGCAGCCTTGGAAGGCCGCGGCGACGAGTGACTCGGCTGGATCGCGGCCAAGAAGCACCGAGGTGCCCGCGGGCACCTCGACGTTCCCGGCCGGGAAGCTGATTCGCAGCACCGTGTCAGAGATCCGGCTGGTCGCCCGGTTCGGCCTGATGGTCTCCTGCATCACGGTCACCGGCAGCGGCGAATCCTCATCGCCGAACTGAGTTCTCGGCAGGTTGGCACCGCAGGTGAAGCAGATGAGGTCGTCAGGCCGGACCTCGGCTGCGCAGGCCGGGCAGGTCATGGCGGCCATCACGTCACCCTCTTCCGATCTGCGGCCCGTGCGCTCTTGGGCATGAGCGCCCGGCCGTAACTTCCCGCGCTTGAAGCATGACATTGCGGGGGCGCTGCGCCGGCTTGCGGCGAGAACCTCCCTTGCGATCCCATCATCTCAGCCTAGCGCCGGTCCCTGCAGCGGCCGGTAACATCGCAGCCGTGATCAGCTTCAGCCTGGACGACGAGCACGAGGCACTGCGCCAGACCGTGATGGAGTTCGCGCGGGATGCGGTGGCGCCGGTCATCGGGGGTTTCTACGAGCGCGCCGAATTCCCGTACGAGATAGTCGCGAAAATGGGCAAGCTAGGCCTATTCGGGCTGCCGTTTCCCGAGGAATACGGCGGCATGGGCGGCGACTACTTCGCGTTTTGCCTCGCCCTGCATGAGCTTGCCAGGGTCGACTCGTCGGTGGCGATCACCTTGGAGGCAGGCGTCGCGCTCGGCGCGATGCCGATCTTCCAGTTCGGCTCGCCGCAGCAGCGGGCGCACTGGCTCCCGGCGCTCTGCCTGGGGGAGCGGCTGGCCGCGTTCGGCCTGACCGAGCCAGGCGGCGGCACGGACATCCCAGGTGGCATGCGAACTACCGGCACGCTCGACGGCGGCGAATGGGTGATCAACGGCAGCAAGGAGTTCATCACCAACTCCGGCACCTCGATTACCTCGGCGATCACCGTCCTGGCGATCACCGGCAGGTCAGGAAGCAGACCGGAGATCTCCTCGATCATCGTTCCAGCCGGGACGCCAGGGCTCGTGGTCGGTCCCGAGTACAGCAAGGTCGGCTGGTGTGCGTCGGACACTAGGGAGCTCTCCTTCAGCGGCTGCCGGGTCCCGGCTGAGAATCTGCTTGGCGAACCTGGCCGCGGTTACGCCCAGTTCATGCAGATCCTGGATGAGGGCAGGATCGCGATCGCGGCGCTGGCGGCAGGTCTGGCGCAGGGCTGCGTGGACGAGTGCCTGCGGTACGTGACTGAGCGGTCGGCATTCGGCCACCAGCTCGGACACTTCCAGGGCATTCAGTTCAAGATCGCTGACATGGAAGCGCGGGCCTACGGGGCCAAGCTTGCCTGGTACGACGCGGCCGCGCGGATGGTCGCCGGCCAGCCGATCAAGAAGGAGGCCGCGATCGCCAAACTGACCGCGGCCGGCGCCGCGATGGACAACGCCAGGGACGCCACCCAGATCTTCGGCGGTTATGGGTTCATGAACGAGTTCCCGGTCGCCCGGTTCTACCGGGATGCCAAGGTTCTTGAGATCGGCGAGGGGACCTCCGAGGTCCAGCGCATGATCATCGCGCGCCAGCTAGGGCTGAGCAATAAGACATAGCCGGGCGGCAGGGCGTGGCCGGGCGGCAGGGTATAGCTGACCAGCAAGTCGTCACATTGCCGGCTCGGTCAGTGCAGTCGGCCGAGCGCTTTGTTATCGCTGAATGCCAATCCTGGATCAATGGATGATCATCGCGGCCACATTGAGCCGGAGCTTGATCATGCCTTCGGTGTTCATCAGATCGACGGTCCGCTGCACGCTCGCGGCGATAGTCGAGACCGGGTAGCTGCCGATGGTCACCAGCGCCGCCTCCTGGCTGGTCAGAGCGGAGAACCCGGGCAGAACCTGCTGGATCGGCCCGGGCATCGACGCTTCGCCCGCCGCATCCTGCACAGCGGTCCGGAAGGCGGCGGCCGCCGCGGAGTTCTGCCTGAACCAGGCGGTCGTGGTGAAGTAGCCGGACAGCGGAATGCCAGCCGTCGCGCCGCTGCAGGCATCGACCAGCTCCACCGCACCGAGCTGGCGCTGCGCGAGATAGATGTAGGGCTCGGTGAGCAGGACCGCCTGCACCTTTCCCGTGCCCAGCGCCTGCAGTTCGTCCGCCGGGGACATGTTCCTCCAGCGCACGGTCGACAAGTTGACGCCGAAGCTCTGCAGCACGGACGTCGCCGACGCGATCGCCAGGCTGTCCGGGGCATCGGTGGGCGCGGCCACAACGCCGGCATCAGGTGCCGCGATCCGCAGGCCAGCAAGCTGGGTCGGACTCGTGATGTGCGAGTTAGGCAGCGTCATGATCTCAAGCACGCCAGGTACCGCGTCATAGCCGTCGGCGATGATCCGGTAGATCGGGCTCGGTGCGTTCGCCTGAGCGAAGAACAGGTCACCGTAGTCACCGGCGGCGATATCTACCTGACCACTGCTCAGCGCGGTCAGCTCCTGACTCACTGACGGGTAGATGTCGAGCTTGACTTTTATGCCTGCCTTGGTGAACAGGCCGTCCTTCTCGGCGAGCGCGAGCGTGGCATTGTCGATGCCAGGTACGACCGCGACCGTGACGGTGGCGCCGCCAACTGCCGAGACGGCCGCCGACCCGCCCGGCAGGTTGCAGCTGGCCAAGACCAGGGTCAGCGCAACGGCGGCCAGCACCGTCACCGGGTGCGGCAGTCGGCGGGCTGGTGATGGCCTGGCTGGTGATGGCCTGGCTGGTGATCGCCGCGCTGGTGATCGCCGGGCCGGTGAGCTGAGCGCAGTCGCCGTGACGCAGGGCGACAGAAGCCTCATGACCCTCCTCGCCTGGTGCCTAGGCGGCACCTGCGACCAGCTGATACACGGGATCGCTTGTGATGCGGACAGTTTTCGGAACATGGACGATGCGGCAGAGAGTACCCTAATGATGTCGGGTCACAGGGCGAACATTGCGTTACCGCAGTTTATCCGGTAGGGGCTGTTATAGCTGCATGTCAGTCAGTTCGCGGATAGAGTCGCCCGTGGCTGCGTTAGCAATGACTTGCCGCAGGGTCGTCTCCGGGGAGGTCCGGTCATGCCAGTTCTTGTGCCACTGGTGGCCGGCAGCCTCGTGGTAACCAGGTGAGAGGTTCGTAGACTGTGCCGTCCCGAAGCAGGAAGCGTGATGCCGCGCCAGGCTCAGCCCAGCAGATCCCGCAAGCCGCTCCGGCGGCCGGCCTAAGCTCGCCGACTGACCGGACCGGACTGAGCGCCTCCGGGCTGGTGCTCGAGCCGAGGCGGGTGGCCGGCTCGGGGGAGGGCACCGCCCCGGCCAAGCCATCCGGCCGGCTACGGAATTGGCGGGTCCGATCACGGCTCGTGCTCCTGATTGCCATTCCCACTGCTACGGCCGTGGCCCTTGGCGCCTCCAATATCGTGTCGTCGTGGCAGAGCGCAGTCTCTTATCAGCGGGTCGAGCGGATGGCCGGGCTCAGCTCGAAGATCACCAGCCTGGCCTTCGCGCTTGAGTCCGAGCGAGACGAGACCGTCACCTACATCGCGCTCCCGGCCGGCGGGCGGGCCTCCGACCCAAATGGGCGGAGCGCCACGGTGCCGGCGCAGCTGAACGTCGTTCGGCAGCAGATCAAGCTGACCGCCCCCTGGGTGGCGCAGGTCCTGACCGGAATCAAGGAGATCGGACCCGGCTACCCGGCGCAGGTCCGCCAGGACGCGCTGTCGGTCCAGGCGGTGCTCGGCAGTCTGGCTAGCTTGCGCACTGCCGCCATCACTACCAATCTGCCGGCGCTCAGCGTGATCGACAGTTATACCAACGTGATCGACGTCCTGCTCGCGCTCGACGATCAGATCGACCTGAACTCCGGTGACCCCCAGCTAGCGGGCACCGTGCAGGCGCTCGGCCGGGTGTCGCGAATCGAGGAAGAGTACTCGGTGCAGCGCGGCATCGTGATGGATGCCCTCACCGCCGGGATGTTCGGGCCCAACATGCTGGCGGCGCTGACTGCCTCGATCGCGCAGCAGAACGCGTATCACACCGACTTCTCGATCGACGCTACGACAGGCCAGCTCACGCTTTACAACAAGACACTGGCCGGATCGCTGATCGACCGCGTCAATGCGGCCGAGCTGAATGTGATCGAGTTCGCGCAGGCACATTCATCGCGAGTCCAGGCGGCTGTCGTCTCGACCGAGTGGTTCGGCGATATGACCGAGACGATTAGCCGGGTCCGGGTGGTTGAGCAGGATCTCGTTGGCTCGGCGGTCGCCAGAGCCACCTCGTTGAACCGGACGGCGATCATCTCGGCAGTCACTGTTGGCGGTGCCGTCATTCTCGTCCTGATGCTCTCCTTGTTGTTCACCGTGATTGTCGGCCGGTCCATGGTGCGGCCGCTGCGGCGGCTGCGGGCCGGGGCGCTTGAGGTGGCTGGGCTGAGACTGCCGGAGACGGTCCGCAAGATGAGTGAGACTGATGGCAGCAGCGCGCCACCCGACGTTGAACCCATCGACGTGGACTCCATGGATGAGATCGGCGAAGTTGCGCGCGCCTTCGACCAGGTCCACCGCGAGGCGCTGCGGCTGGCGGCTAACGAGGCGGCGCTGCGCGGCAACGTCAACGCGATGTTCGTGAACCTGTCCCGCCGCAGTCAGTCACTGGTCGAACGGCAGATCCGGCTGATCGATGAGCTTGAGCAGGGCGAGCAGGACCCGGAGCGGCTCGGCAGCCTGTTCCACATGGACCACCTCGCCACCCGGATGCGCCGCAACTCGGAGAACCTGCTGGTGCTGGCGGGCCATGAGTCATCCCGCCGCTGGAATCAGCCGGTGCCGCTGGTCGACGTGCTGCGGGCTGCCATCTCGGAGATCGAGCAGTACGAGCGGGTGACGCTGAACGTCCAGCCCGGAATCGCGGTCCGCGGCCCGGGCGTCAATGACGTCGTCCATCTCATCGCCGAGCTGGCTGAGAACGCGACCTCGTTCTCCTCGGCGGATACGCCGGTGAGCGTATCCGGTCACTTGCTCAGCAGCGGGGGAGTGCTGCTCGACATCACCGACCAGGGCGTCGGGATGGGCGGCGAGGAGATGGCGCACGCTAACTGGCGGCTGGACAATCCGCCAGTCGTGGACGTGGCCGTATCCCGGCGGATGGGCCTCTTCGTGGTCGCCAGGCTCGCGGCCAGGCATGGCATCAGGGTCCGGCTCAGGCCAGCGACCGGAGTCGGCCTGACCGCCCTTGTCTGGTTGCCGGACGAGGTGGTTGTGCATGACGGCACGGGCACGCCGACCGGGTTTGGCCGGTTCGGCGAGCAGGCGGTCAGGCCGGCCATCGGCTCGGCTGAGGCAGCTGTGCCCGGTGCCGCCCCTTGGACCGATCCCGGCCGCCAGGCCACCGAGAACGAGGTCGCCGCGGCCCGTGCGCCCCGGTTCGCGCCGTTGCGACCCGATAGCGACCAGCCGCTGCTCGGCCCGCCCCGGGTGCCTGGGGCCGGTCCGCGCCCTGGTCGCGGAGGTGGGACGACTACCGGTCCAATTCCTGCTGTGGGCACCGGGTTCGGCGGCCAGGATGACGCCGGCAGGTTCGGCGCTGGGCCGCAGCCTGCCGCCGCCGGGCCGCAACCTGCCGCCACCGGTCCGCAGACCGCTGCGGCCGGCTCGCAGTCGACGGCCGCTGGCGACTGGATCGGTACCGGGCCGATGCCAGTCATCGGGCGCGATCAACCCGCTGCACCGGTTTGGCCCGGTGCCGCTGCTGGCCCTGCTCCTGCCGCCTGGCCTGCCTGGCCTGGGGATGCCGGGGTCGCCGGGGCTGCCGCCGAGTCGTCCTGGCCTGCGAGTGCCGCTGGTCCGGCGGCTGCCGCTGGACCCGCCTGGCCCGACGTCGCAGCTGCCCCCGCGGACGGCGAGCCTGGCCGGCCCGCTGAGGCCGCGGCTGCGGGCGCCGGGCCCGCCTGGTCTGGGGATGCGGCGAATGGAGCCGAGGGCACCGCTCCCGCCTGGTCTGATGACGCCGATCAGCCTGCCGCATTTGCCTGGTCCGGGCAGTCCGGCCCCCCTGTTTTCGGCGCGCCGGTAGCGGGCATTCAACCCTTCAGCGGTACATTCCGGACCCAGGACTTTCCGTTCAAATCGGCGGATAGTGAAGTGATCGTGCCTCCCGCCGTGTCGCTGGGAGAGGAGAACAGGCTGCCTATCTTCGAGGCGGTGGAGTCGGACTGGTTCCGACGCGGTCGGCCGACCGTCGACTGGCAGGGCGGTCGGGACGAGGTCATGGCAGGCATGGCCGCCTGGTCATCGCCGGCCGACGAGGGATGGCGGGCAGCCGAGGCGGCCGCGGTGCCAACATCGGGCGGAACTACGTCAGCCGGGTTGCCAAAGCGAGTTCCGCAAGCGAATCTGATTCCGGGGACTGCGGCGGACGTGTCGGTGCCGCCCCCGGTACGGTCGGCCGCGGCCACTAGGGAGCGCTTTGCCAGTCTCCAGCGAGGCATGCGAGAGGGTCGCGCCGCGAGCGGCGCCGACAGGGGTGCCGGAACGAATAACGACGTTCCGAGTGATGGGTGACGTGAGGACGCTGACAAGGCCATGCTTATTCCGCGAACTCTGCAGACAACGTCAGAATGCCGGCCACGCACGCCAAGGCACGTGAGCGGCGCTATGCGAGGCACCCGTCACGATAGGAAGGAGCGCCGGTGAGTCCGCTAGTCCGTCCGGCACAGGATCTGAACTGGCTGGTTACGAACTTCGTCGAGCGAGTGCCGTCGGTCGCACATGCCATCGTGGTTTCCTCCGACGGCCTGCCGATGGCGTTCTCTCAGGGCTTCCCCGCTGACCGGGTCGATCAGTTGGCTGCGGTGACGTCCGGGCTCACGAGCCTCACCCAGGGCGCGTCCAGAGTCTTCGAGGGCGGGGCGGTTTCCCAGACTGTCGTCGAGATGCAACGCGGCCTGCTGATCGTGATGGCAATCAGCGACGGATCCAGCTTGGCTGTTCTTGCCGCTGCTGACTGCGATATGGGCTTGGTCGCATACGAGATGGCCTTGATGGTGGAGCGGGTGGGAAGCGCGCTGACGCCAGACGTGCGCGGCCCGATGCCCCCGAGCTGGCCTGGCGCTGGTGGGTGACGCAGTGATCGGTGTCGGTTCCCCGCCGCGAGGACTGGATGGCGGATGGTGGCATGTCCCCAGCTAATCCGGGCAGTCATCGGTCGGAGCCAGTCAACGGGCGCGACCGGGGCGGTAGCGTCTTCCTCCCCGGCGATCTGGGTGCACTCGACATGACCGCGGCGTTTCTGGCCGCGGACGAGGGAAGCTCGCTGGTACGGCCGTATGCGGTGACCGGAGGCCGGACCAAGCCCAGGTATCAGCTGCAGATCGAAGCCATGGTGGCGGCATCCCACTACGAGGCCCGCGATCTGTCAGTACTAAGCCCGGAATGCCAGTCGATCCTCGGGTTCTGCCGGGACTGGCGATCTGTTGCGGAGATCTCGGCGGTCTTGCGAATGCCGCTCGGCGTCGCGCGCGTCCTGATCGGGGACATGGCGGTGGAAGGACTGGTCCGCGTGCACCAGGCCGACCACGCTCATGGCCGACCGGATCTCAACCTTCTCGAAAGGGTGCTCAGTGGACTTCGCAAGCTCTAGGGCCATTCCTGGTGCTGACGCAGACGTCGCCGTGACGTCTGTGAAAATCGTCGTGGCCGGCGGCTTCGGCGCGGGTAAAACAACCTTCGTCGGTTCAGTCTCTGAGATCACGCCGCTGACCACCGAAGCGGTGATGACGGCAGTCAGTGACGGCGTCGACGACCTGTCGCATACCCCGGACAAGACGACGACGACAGTCGCGATGGACTTCGGCCGGGTCACTCTCGATGCGGGCCTGGTCCTTTACTTGTTCGGCACGCCAGGGCAGCACCGATTCTGGTTCATGTGGGACGACCTGATCCAGGGCGCGATCGGTGCCGTGGTCCTGGTCGATACCCGCAGGCTGGCGGACTCGTTCCCTGCGGTGGACTACTTCGAGTCGGCGAGCTTGCCGTTCATCGTGGCTATCAACGGTTTCCACGGCGACTTCCCGCACGCGGTGGAGGACGTTCGGGAAGCCATGTCGCTGAGCAGGAACGTGCCGATCGTGCAGTGCGACGCCCGAGGCAGGGCGTCGACCAAGGAGTCGCTCATCGCCCTGGTTGAGCACGCCATGGCCATGCAGCTCAGCATCCGATAGCTGGCCAGCCTCAGGGTGACGAAGGTGGTCCGCAGCCGCCCAGGAAGATCCTGCGGTAGTGTGCAGCCGGATCGAGGGGCGGTAGCTCAGCCGGTTAGAGCAGCGGACTCATAATCCGCCGGTCGTGGGTTCGATCCCCACCCGCCCCACTCGCGTCTGCCTCGGCAAAAGCACTCCTGACCTGGGGAAATGCTGAGCATTCCGATGCGAGCGGTCGGCGTGCTTGTGCAGTTGTGCGCGGCTCAGGGTGGCCGTATGCGGCTGGCTGTGGCAAATACGCGGCCAAGTTGGTGGGCATCGGTGCCCACGGCCTACCTACCGCGAGTCCGACCTAGCGCTGGGAATAGCCGCCGCATCCTTGGCCGCATTGCTGTCGGCCCCCTGACATGCTCGCCGCGCGGTGGCCGCTCGATGAGCACGCCTGAGCTGACCTTGATCATCTTGGTTGCAAGGTATGTGGGCGAATTCCAAGCGGAGTCGAAGATGGCACAGGTTGCGAAGGCGTGCGCTGGCGGCAGCGGCCGAGCGACGTTAGTGGATCTAGGCAGGTAGTCACGCACCATGCATGTTCGGCCGGGGTATTGGACGGTGATGTAGCGCTAGCAGTCCGATTCGCCCCGGTGCCCATACGCCGCCGTTCCCGGGTCGACAGGGTGCCATCCGCTGGCGTTGAATGCGTCCGTCCGTAGCAGTGCATGGACAGAGCTACGGTGATCGGCATGGTTATATCCGCTAGCGGGTTGCGATCTTGACCGTCGACCTCGGGTCCTCAAGCCCGGACGCCACCCCGATTCTGCCGTCGCCGGGTCCACCACTCAGCGATCTACTGATCGTTGATGTACACAAGGAGCCGACCCACCACTGGGCGGAGGTGCATCTACCCGCCGCCAACCGGGCGAGCGCGGCAAAGCGCGTGGCCGCACACATCGCTTGGGTGCGGTGCGGCGGCGCTCACCAATACTTCGATGCCTGGCAAGCCCGCCATGACGAAGGGCCGCCGCACCCGCCGGAGTTGCTCGACTGCCTGGTGGCTTTCGTCGCCTCGGAGTCGATCGGGACGCGAGCGGAACCGGCGCGCCACGAACATCTCCAGGGTTTCGTCGCCGAACATATCTGGCATCTGCTCACGACCGAGAACGCTTTGATGTTCGGCATCCCGGTTCGGATCGACGGTCCCGACTGGTCGGTAACGGACTCGGGCGGCGACGGGCTGGCAGTCTATCGGCCGGATGGTTCTCTCGTCTTCCGGCTCTGGGAGTCGAAGGCGCACACCGGAGGCGGCACCGTGCGGGACGTCGTGAACGGTGCGTGCCGACAGGTCGACAGCAAGGCGCTGCGCTATCTCGCTCGGTTCTCCAAGGTGGGCCAGAGTCTAGATGATCCGGAGCTCCAGCAGTTCTACGGCCGGCTCCCCGAGCTGTGGCGACAGGCGGCGCGCGAAGCCGGCGCCGGCATCTCGGTCGCGACCGCGTCGGAGGCCTTCAGCGACTGCTTCGGGAACTGTCCGACCTACTGGCAGTTCACGCACGACGATCAGCGACAAGGGATCGTCGTGAAGATCGAGGACTACGCCACGTTCGCGACGCTGGTAAGGGAAGAGCTGTGGAAAGGGCTCTGAATCTCGACCACTTGCGGGCGGCGCTCGGCGAGGGAGGGATGTTCCAGTCCGCCGAGGATCTGCAGCAGCGCCTCGCGGCTGCGGAGATCGCGCTGTTCCTGCAGCGCGGGACCGTCGACGATGAGCTCCTCGCAACCGCTTGGTACCTGCACGCCGTCGGCTCCGCGCGCGTCGCGCTCAACCTGTACCCGGTCGATCGGCAGCTGCGTGCCAACCAGGTTGCGGCGCACATATTCGACTTGGCGCTGTCGGCAGGCAGGCCGTCGGATGTGGAGCAGCGAGAAACGACCTTCGCGGCGCAGGTCAGCTATCTACGTGGTGATCTCGATCCCAACTCCCTCGCCTTGTACCGGCGTCTTCCGCGCTCGGAGCCGCGGCTACGGGACGCGCCGGGCCAGGTCTCGTTGGACGTGGGGTCTGCCGTGCTCGCTCTTGATCGCCGACGGCTGTTCGGGCGCAGGATCGAGGATCTGCGAAGCGAAGCGAACCAGTTGCGGAACATCGTCGGCGTCGCCGACCTGATTGACACGCCGTACGGCAGTGCGGCGCGCGTGATCGAGGGCTGCTACGAGCTAATCGTGCATCTCACTTATAACCGGCCGGACCGGCTGGAGCGTGCGCGCCAGCTCTTCGACGAGGGAGTAAACGCGCCCTTCGCACAGGCCGACCTCGACTCGCGGTGGGTGGCAGCGCATCTTCGGGATATCGCCGACGACCTCGGGGCTGCATCGGTGTGGGCGCACCTCCCGCCGTCGGTACCGCCGTCCGCTGCGATGGCGATGACCTTGGGTGACCCACCGGTATTGTCGCTCTGGCCGCCGCAGCTCGATCTGCTCAACGCCGCGCCGAACCCGCTAGATCCCACCGTGAAGCGGCTAGTGCTGTCGTTCCCGACAAGTGCCGGCAAGACCTTGATCGCGCAGTACATCATCGCGGCACACGTCGCCAGCGGCGCCGGCTCAGCGTGCGTCGTGGCCCCGACGCACAGCCTGGGTCGTGAACTGCAGAGGGACCTTGACCGGCGTCTCTCCACGCTCGCCGGACGGGCCGAAGATGCTGGTCCGCTCGGCCTGCCGCTGCCCGCCCCGCCGTCGGCGGTCGTGATGACGCCGGAGAAGCTGGCGGCCCACCTGCGGCTCGAGCCGGCCCGGATGCTCGAGGAGTACTCGCTGTTCGTGATCGACGAGGCGCACCTCGTCGGTGACCAGGAACGCGGCTGGGTGCTCGAATCGGCGCTCGGGTTCCTCCACGAGGCGACGGCCCGGTCGCACCACCGGATAGTCCTGCTGTCCGCTGCGCTCGGCAACCGGGCCCACGTGGCGGCCTGGATGGGTATCGATGGCACGCCGGCACAATCCTTTCACCATGACTGGCGGGGGCCTCGCCGAGCGCACGCCCTGTTCACCACCGAAGCCGACTGGGAGCACGACGAGGTCACACGGCCAACGCGTAAAGGTGCACTGGTGCGGCACCACGTGCCGCTGCACGGCATCATTCACGTGCGGACCGCGCCGGGTCAGCAAAGGGCGCTGCGCACTACCGAGCCGGTCGGTTCGCTGGTCCTCATCGAGCGACCCACGAAATACGAGAAGGACCGCACGAATAGCGATCCCGACTATCGGATCCGGGCGCGGATGGCGACCGTCCTCGGAACGCACGGCCAGGTGCTCATTATCGAGCCAACCAAGCAGGCGGCGCAGCGCACGGCCATCGCGCTGGCCGAGGAGCTTGAGGACGACGATCCCGAGTGCGCCGCGCTCGTCGCGCTAGCGACGACCCGGCTGGACGCCGCGCACCCCCTCGTCGGCGTGCTGCGGCGCGGCGTCGGCTTCCATCACGCTGCCCTGCCCGGAGACATCCAGGCGGAGCTGGAGGATGGAATCCGGAAGGGCCCCCTGCGGTACCTCGTGGCGACCACGACCCTGATCGAGGGCATCAACTTCCCGGTTCGCAGCGTGCTCGTCGGTGAGCGCGGCTACCCGAGCGCCGACGGCTACATCACAACCCTGGATGCGGCGAAGTTGCTGAACGCCATGGGCCGGGCAGGCCGCGCAGGCCGCGAAACGGAGGGGTGGGTCGTGCTCTCCCTCAACAAGCAATTCTCGCCTCAGGAGTTCGCTCCGTTCACCGCGGACGACGAGGACCTCACCGCGACATCGCGTCTGTCCACCGAGGACGCTCTCGAGGGACTCGCTGCGTTCGAGGAAGTGATCCGGCAGGGCCAGGACGCTATTATGCAGACCGCCGAGGGTGCAGCCGCCGACTTCATCGGCCACGTCTGGTTCGTGGCGAACGCCCTGAGCGAGTTCCAGGCCGTGTCCGCCGATCCGGTCCGGCTGAGCATCGAGTCGACGCTCGCTTGGCAGCAACTGGACGACGGCATGCGAGAGCGGTGGAAGGCCGTCGGCGCGCTGGCCGTGGACCGCTTCAACGCGACGCCTGTTGAGGTCCGCAGACGGTGGTCGCGCACTGGCACGTCCCTGCCCAACGCGGTCCTGCTCCAGCAGATCGCAACCGAGGTGCGCGCGGAACTGCCGTCGCTGACTGACCGCCGCGACCCAGTTGCCGCCTTCATGCTCATGTCGGACCAAGATCGGCTCGCGCGGCTTCTCACCATCAACGAGACACGCGCCGCGCGTTTCCGGCCCCGGCGCAACGCACCGCGCACGGCGACGTTCGACGTGGATCTCCGTGCCCTCATAGTCGACTGGTTGCAGGGAGCGGAGATCGGCGGGATCGGTGAAGCCTACCTCGGAGCCGTGACCGACGAGACGTACCGGTACGAGCAGCTAAGCGAGTTCGTTTCCCAAGTGCTCGAGCACATGCTTCCTTGGCTGCTCAACACGCTGGTCGGGTGGGTCAACGAAGGTCTCGATGAAGACGAGCTCCTATGTCCTGAACTTCCCGCCTACGTTCGATTCGGTGTGGACACGCCTATCGCCCTCGAAGTGGCTCAGGCAGGTGTCCGCTCCAGGCGCCTCGTGCACGTTGTCGCCGCGACCGCCGCGACGGCGACCGAGCTGTCCGTTCGGGAGTGGCTCTCGGAATCCGATGTCCGGACGTGGCGTCGGCTTTTCGACGCCAGCCCGAGCGAACTCGCCGACCTGCTGGTGTTCAGTCAGGCGCGAGATGCCCGGATCACAAGCCGGGTCCTCGCCGGCGAGGTCATTGATGTGCCGCTCGTGATCGAGGGCTCGCCGGGCCTAGGGACTGTTGAGGTTCGGGAAGTCGACGAGGCTCCGCCGCCGCGGCTGGCCGCGTTCCAGGACGGTCAGGTTGTGGGCTACGTCCGTCCCGATCACCATGACGATGTGAGCAGACTCCTCGCGATCGGAGTGCCCCTGTCGATCAGCCTGACCGAGGAACGGGCCATGCGAATCCTGATCAACGATCCTACGGAGCGCCCGGTCTGGTTCGGGTAACGCAGGGCCGCTTAGCTTAGCTCCGAGGCGGCCGGTTATTGATCGGATGGCGGTGCCGCGGTAGTCCGGCAGAAATGGGCGAGGTCGGCCACCGATGTGGACTGGCGCCTGTCCATGCGCCCGGCAAAGGAGCGGTTCTCTGGCCCTCCTGCGCCGCATGCGCGACTAGTTCAGCCGCTCCTCGCCGCATAGTCGCCGTTCACTACACCCAAGGAGATACGACAGTCCGCCGAACTCCGACCGTCGATCTATCCGGCTAGTTCAAAGCCAATCAGCAACTCGCGTAACTTCGGCCTTCTGGGCGAGCGCAGAATTGCCGCCATTAATAAACCTCACAGGCACCAATGCCTCCCGCCTGTACCCTCCCTCGGCCAGCATCTCAACCGCTATCGAAGCCAGCCCTTGCTCAGGATTGTGAAGCACACGCCCTAGATCCACTGCGGGCAAGCGGCGAGTCGACCTTCCATGAATCGAATATGTACCGCCTCCGTCCCATTGAACCACAGTCGCACGGCCACGTGCGTCCGTATCTATAACCGACCAGCCCATCTCCTCCACCGACAGCTCGCAGCTCATTGCGCGGAAACGCAGGACTACTGCGGGATTTCTCGCTGAGTATCCACTTGAGTTCGAGACCGAAATTCGAGCTATGGTCTGCCCAATAGGGAGGTCCGACTGTAGCCTTCCGTCCGACGACTTCGACGCGCGGAATACAGGACAGTTCTTGTCCGAATAATCAAACCAGACCTGCACCCTGAGGTCGGGAAGCCCTGTTGCCGCTGCATACGCCTGCAATGCTATCAATGCGGCGAGCAGAGCCAGCAACAGCGTGCCCGCACCGAGCACATCGCCAATCGCCGCAGCACGTTCGCCAATACCATATCCCGATCGCTTGGCGAAGAATCCCGCCGCCAATACTGAAATAGCAAACAACGCCAAGAGAATATAGAAATATGTTAGTAGCAATCTCTGACGCCGCAGCCGCGCATCGATCCGACCGCGTGACAGTCTCATTCTCACTGACCTCAAGTTAACTAAATCAAGAAGAAACTACAGATCCCCAAATGCCACAAGGCAACTTCATTGGCTCTTATACTCCGGTCAATAGCCGCCGCGCTGACAAGGGCCGCCAGTCCTCAAAAAAATGGCCACCCTCGATTCATAATCATCGCGAAAGCTTCGTGGTTCTTCCGCCCGCATGCATTGAGCTATCATCAACGGTTCCGCCATATCTCATGTAAAAGGCGTCGAGCTTAGAATGTAGTCTCCTACTGGTTGGCGCTGCAGCCAGCTACGCATCATATTTCTCAGCTCGGATGCACCTGGCCAGGTGTACTCGCCCGCTTCTATGGCTGAACTCGCCACGGCATCCGCTATGGTCGGAGTCGAAAAGCAGGCATCTTTCAGGGTACGACTCACGACTCGGTCTGAAGCGAGAACCGACGCCTCATCCACTCTGACGCTCCCTGCCGCAATCGGCACTGCAGACAGCGTCGCGACTAGTTCATTAGCCGTCTCACGCGCTGACGTCGACATCATCGCGCCTTCGACATTGCTGTATATCAGGTCCGCCATCGTCCTCTTCCCCTCCGGCAGAGTCGGTTCGGCCCCTTCGCTGCCGGGCATCGCCCGGCGGCGGCCATACTCCTTACCGGTAGCGAACAGCGACCGGGCATCTTGTTCGCTCCAGATCCGCTGCACGATTCTCGCCGAACAGGCCTGAGCAGGCGTGCCTTGCATAGCCTGTCCGATAGCCTTCTCCGCAGAAGCGCGTATGACTGAGTCGCTCACAGCGCTCTGCCAGAGAATACTCGCACGCCGCTCCAAGTCCTGGTCGGGAGGACAGTTGAGCAACGTTAGCGCGCGCTCCGCAAACATGCGCTGGAAGCGTGGCGTGGTCGCGCTCAGATCGTCGTCCAGGAGGTCGAGGGCCAAGTCAGCGCCTGGCGCCACAACTACGTTCATCGTGCACGCTGTATCAATGTCGCTCAGAAGTGCGATAAGGCTTAGTCGAATGTGCTCGCGTTGAGCAAATACACGACCAGCAGCAAGCAACCACGTGTTCCGCCAGTGCGCCGGCACCATCGTATTTCGCAAGCGATCGACCACTGATTCATCCGATCCCGAGACTATAGCTCGCGCAGCGAAAAACTCTTGGATGCTTCGCACCTCAAACCCGACGTCCTCAAGTGCTTTAGGTACTATTAGCACAAGCCTCTTTGTCACGCCAGTGAGTATGTCGTCGCTTAGCCTGGCTGCATCACGATGCTCATAGCCCTCCGCACGAAGTCGCTCAATTGCAAGTGCTCTTAGATGAGATTGCGAGACCATCGCATCGGCGCCTCCAGTCTTTTCTGATTCGACTTGAAGGACAAGCCCCACGCGATCGTGAAGCGCATTAATGTGACTTCGTTGCTCCTGCAGCAACCTGCCGACCGATCCCGGCTTCGCAGCTTCTCGAGAGTATATAGTCTCGTAATAAGCCTCGAAGAGCGCATACCTCGCTTGCGGGGCGCGTTCTCTGGCTTCCAGCAGAAGTGAAATAATAGTAACCTGCAGCGGGCTCCGCATGAGTCGTGCCGTTGATTCTTCCTTCGAGGCTATTTCGGTTCGCTGCACAAGCTTCTTACACATGTCTGGATCATCAGCATGCCGCACAGTGGCTAGGTGTTTGGCGTATGCCGCGGCTTGAAGCGGTGTCAGCGAGTCAAGAGTGAGGTGCTCATAGAGATCCGACGTGAACTCTCCGGCATAGCCCTGGGGCCGGGTCGTGATAAAAAGGAGAAGATCTGCCGCTTCCTGGCCAGCTTCTATCAGGAAATCTGATATGCGATCCATCAAGGTGTCTCGGGCCAGTGCAGATGCGACTTCGTCCAGGCCGTCCAGAACGACAAGCCATGGGAAGCCATGTAGCCAAGCTCTAATCTCCGGTATGCTTACCTCAATTGACGTTCGTGAAGCCACCTGCTCAGATATATACCTCAGGATCGTTTTCCATGTAGCATTCATAGCCGCGTCTGCATAGGTGCTTAGATCGATGCGTATGGGCCAGCGCCGGTACATGGGATCCGCAACACCTATACGATCTAGGCCTTCGTCGATAGACTTCAGGACCTTCAACGTACCTTCGTCGAGCCAAACAGCTTCCCCAAGAAGAGCGGCTCGATATGCCTGGCACACCAGCTGGCCGATGGTTGACTTGCCCTGCCCAGGTCCTCCAAGCATGACGACGTGAGGAGGACACTGGTCCTCGCTAGAACGTCTCCGGACCCGATTCCCCGTATCAATTATGTAATTAGCAGCATACAAATCTGATTCTGATCGCTGCAAAGGCAGATCGATTGCCAATCTGCTCAACTCTAGTCTCCCGTGGGCCGGGTCGCCCGCCTGTGTTAGACGAATCCATTGATCGGCCATCATTTCCATAGCGATATGGCGGTTAATAACGGAGGTGAAATCCTCGGTGATGCCTTCGATATACTCGTGTACACGACGAAGGCCATCACTGGAAGTTATGAAGCCGGCAAATTCCCGTCGGATCGCGCCGTTCTTGTCCAACAGAATGCCCAGTTCGTCGTATCCCAGCCACGCGAAGTCGCTAAGCCCGTACTCGTCAACCTGATCGCTGCGCAAGCGATTTAGCTCTGGTGGATCGATATTATCGAACTTGGCGTTAGTTATTAGAAGTATGTATCGAGAAGGCTGCCTCGACTGTCCAATCGTCGAGTGGATCACCTGATTACCGCGAACTGCCTCGAACCCGTCGCCTATAATTTCCTGTGGGCCCCCATGTTTCCCGAGTCTCCCGCTCGTTGGACTGACGAAGTGCAGGCGGATAAGGATTCTGCCATCCCAGATCCCACGTCTCAGGTAGGGAGGCCACGCGAGCCTTTCACTATTAAGCACGATCTGTCGATATTTGCTAGGTTCGGTCGGAAAGGGTGGGGTTCGGACGCCAAATGCGCTGAGTAGCAGCGCTTGAGCTAGCTCCTCAAAGTGAACTGGGCCGAGCCGGCTGAGGTCATAGCGCACGTAGTGATTATTGCGCACCGACCTGCACCCGTGCGGGACATCGGGGCGTCAGGGGTGACGGGGTGTGGGAGCTCACCAGGGATTCATGCACGGAAAACTTGCAGCCGTCGAAGCGCGGATGCTCTGAATGGACCAGCTTGCTCAAGATCATCTACGGCAGTTGGCGTCGCGAGTTCGGTGAACGACACGTTAAATTTCCTTTCCCCGCAGCATCTGATCGGGTCGGCCTGCTAGCCATGAGTCAGCCTCTTAGAGCCACGTTCAGCTAGATCAGGCGACTGTCGTTGCAGGTAAATGGCACACAGAGCCGCACTGAGCCACGTCGCACGACCGGCAAACTGTCCCTGACCCGGAAGATGTCACTGGTTCAATCCCGGTATGGGCTGGATGCGGCGAATACATTGCCGGCCAAATCGGTGGCATGGGTACCTACCGTGACCTGCGCGTCTGACCTAGTGCCGACGGCTCGTGGCCCGCCGACGAGTCGTGGCCGGTCTCGGCCCCCTCGCGAAGAGCCTGGGCGATGCGGCGCTTCGCAAGGTCCTGCTGCCCGGAGAGACATTTGGCGTAGATACGCAGCAGTACGTCGACGCTGTGCCCGGCCCACTCGGCGACCTGAGTGGGAGCCACGCCGCCGTTGAGCCAGGTAGACAAGCAGGCGTGGCGCAGGTCGTACGGGCGGCGGGCCAGTGGCGAGGCCTGCTCGTCGGGGGTGAGCGCGTCATGGCGGACTTTGGTCCAGGCCCGGCGGTAGGTGATGGTCGGCAGCTCGCCGCCGCGGACTCCGGTGAACAGGCGGCCGTCCGGTGTCGTGCCGACGTCGCGGAGGTGGGCGCGCAGGATTCTGGTCAGCGGCGGTGGCGTCGGCACGGTGCGGCTGTCGCCGTCGGCCCGCTGCTTGAGCTGCCGCAGTTCCCGTTGACTCCCGTCGTCGGTCCACTCGGCCCCGACGTCGGGCGCTGCTCCGCGGAAGTGCAGCTCGCCCCAGTCGTCTTCTTCAGTGGGCTCGTCCCAGTGCTGGGTGCGCTCGTTCCAGGCCAGGGGCGACAGGGTCACGTCGTCCTTGCGAAGATTGATCGCCTCTTCTGGCCGGAGCCCGGAGTAATACAGGACAGCGAAGAACGCCACCAGGCGGGGACCGCTCGGTTGCTGGGTGCCCACCGCCTGCAGGAGCGCCTGCGCCTGGCGGTGGTTGACCACGCAGCGCCTGTCCACTTCTCCCGACACCCTGGGCAGCTTCCATTTCAGCGACCTGATTGGGTTGCCATCGATGAGCCTGAGCTCGACGGCGTAATCCATCGCGTTGGCGAGGATGGTGCGGTGCCGCCGGGCGGTACTCGCCGCCGCGTTCTTGCCGTCGACGCGAGTGGTCGCCAGTTCGAGCATCCGGCGGGCGGTTGCTGGCTCGGCCAGCAACGATACCGGCGCGCTGGTGCGGGCCACCCATGCGAGCACATGTGCCACATCGGCGGGGGCGCTCGTGCGCTGCTTGGCGTTGAACCCCCACCTGAGCAGCGCCTGCCGGAGGTTGGCGTCGTGGGGCCTGCCTCGCTCCTGCGGAAGCATCGCGGGCGTGGCCGCCGTGAGTGCCCGCGCTATGTCCTTGCGGTATTTGGCCGACGCGCTCTTCCACTTCATGTCCGCGTAGGCGCATGCGAACTCGTACCAGGTCTTGTCGCTCTCGGCGCGCTTCCACGCGACTGGACGCCCTGTGGCGAGGCTGAAAGCCTCGCCGTTCCGCGCGGCGGCGAGCAGCGAGCTGCGGAAGCTGCCGGCCTGCGCGTCTGTGCGATGCGGTTCCTTCCACTCCCGCGAGCCGACCTTCCAGCGGACGTAGTACGTCGTGACCCTGGAGCCCTTGTAGATCTTGGTCTTATAGACGCGCACGTTGTAGGTGATGTCATTCATCAGGCCACAACTTCCCGCGCCTCAAGCCACCGTTCGTATTCCGATCGGCGGATGCGCAGCTCACCGTTTGGCAGGGGGATGCACCGGGGGGCCGTCCCCTTCGCTCGCCACTCGTAGAACGTTCGGCGGCTGATCCCGAGGTCGGCGCAAACGTCGGCGACAGTGAGCTTGTCGCCCGAACGTCCGGCGGCCCGGGTGGCCTTGGCGTTCGCGGTCATGACGAATTGCCTTCCTCGGACAGAACGGCGCTGCTTGGGCTTGGTAACGTCATCGAGCCTCCTGGGGCGGCCGAGGCAGTGCGTACGCTGCAGCTTCGTCGGCATCGACGTGCCTGCGACCGGGTTCGACCGCGCGCTCAAGCAGCGGTGCTGCCTGGGCCCAAGCAGCGGCGACGTTGCGGCACCAGCGCGGGTCCCTACTGGTGAAGTCCCAGTTGCTGCCGAAGTCGATGACCACAAAGGGGTCGGCGGGGTCGCCTTCGTTCAGACGGACCGCAGGTTCATCTGCCTCGGCGTGAGCGTAGAAGCGGTTCACGTGCCTGTTCCCCTCTGCTCCTCCGGGTCCAACTCGGTGTCGGCGGCTCGGACGATTACGTGCGGTGCGAGGACGGCCAGCGCGGCGATCGTGGCCGTAAGGCGGTCTCGGTTGATTGCGCCGGCCGCTTCGGCGTTCAGGTACATGGCCAGATGGTTGCCGAGTGGTGTGCACGGCTCGCCCGGGCGTGGCTGGCATGGGCACGGGATGGAGCGCACGCCGTCGGCGGCCATCAGCCCGCCTCCCTTTCCAGGAGGTGGGCTGCTGCCTCCGCCGGGCGTTGGCTGGCGCCGAGACGGCACCAGGTCGTGCGACCGGCATGGCTGGCCTCGGTGCCCCATTCGGTGGCCAGCGCGGTGACGATGGCTAACCCCCGGCCGTGCTCGCTGTCTGGGTCAGCGGTGGTCAGGCTCGGGGCCTCTGGGCCGCCAGCGTCGCGGGCCTGGATTCGCACATCGTCCGGCTGGGGAGTCACTTCGACAACGATGGTGAGGGTGCCGCCGGGCAGGCCGGACCGGCTGTGCATGATCGCGTTGCTGACCAACTCGGAGACGATCAGGGTGGCGTCGTGGGCGGATGGGTGGTTTTCGCCAAGGGTGTGGCTGACGATTTCTCGGGCTTGACGCACGGCTTGCGGCGTTCCAGGCAGCTCGACGTACATGCCGAAGCCAACACGGCTGGCGGTAATCGGGCGCTCTGTCGGCCCTGGCCGACGGAAGCCAGCGCCCGGCGCGGGTTCTTCCTCGGGTTCGGCAGTCATTTGTGCGGGTCTCCGGTGGAGGTGAAGCTGTTCCTAGCAGCCGATGTACGACGATCATAGACATCTTATTTAAATAAGATGTCCCACGCAAGTCATTACTAGCCGCTGCTCGCGGTCAGCGCCGCTGCCCTGGTTCTCGTTCCTCCGAGATCCGGGCCGGGTGATATGGCGACCGCCAGGACATGCCGCCTCGCAGGAGCACGGCGCAGACCCATGGCCGACAGGCTGCGAGTCCAGGGGTGGTGCTTCGGCCTGTATCGACGGCGTCAAGGCTTTGACTCGGGCGGCACTCGTGGGCGCGGAGATGCTCGGCCGGGTTGCTCCAGTACGCCGTCGATGACGCAGATCCGATCGCATCTGGCCACTACCAAGAACCGCCGGAACACCGTGGACGGCTTGAGCGGCGGGCCCGTCGAAGGTGAACTGAGACCTGTCAGGTGACTAGCGAGTGTCCCGTAGATCTTGTTGTGTGAGGTCACGGAGCCAGATCCGGATCGCGGCCACATCGACGGTGCCGCGGTAGACGAAGTCGCGCTTGTCGTACCGGGTGGCGACAGCACGGTGCTGGCGGAGCCGGCAAAAGGCCCGCTCGACGGTGTTGCGCTGCTTGTATGCCGGCGGGTCGAATGCCGGGGGCCGGCCGCCTTTGCTGCCGCGCCGGAGCCGGCTGCGGATCTGGTCCGCAGGCTGGGGGATGGTGGCCTTGATGGCGCGCCGTCGCAGGTGGGAGCGGATCGCCCGGCTGGAGTACGCCTTGTCGGCCAGGACCCGGCCGGGCCTGGTCCGCGGCCGTCCCCGGCCCCGCCGGGCGATCGCCAGGCGGGCCATCAGCGGGGCGAAAGCGACGGAATCGTGGCGCTGCCCGGCGCTGGTCACCCGGGCCAGGGGCCGGCAGCCGGAATCGGCGAGCAGGTGGATCTTGGTGGTCAGCCCGCCCCGGGACCGGCCCAGCGCCTCCCGCTCCGCTGGCTTGCCCTGCCTGGCGCCTGCGGCCGGCGGGTTCTTGTCATTCGGCTCAGCCCCCTGTGCCCGCCGGGGCACTCAGCTGCGCCACCGCCAGCCGCGCCGGGTCAATGTCCCTCGGCGGCTGATGCCGGGCACCGGCCGCGTGCTGATGCGCCCGGACCACCGTCGCGTCCGCCGCCACCGTCCACGCCGCCCCCTCCGCGCCGTCGCACCCGGCCCGCAGCACGTCCAGGATCTGCTCCCACGTCCCGTCCCCGGACCAGCGGCGATGCCGGTTATACACGGTCTTCCAGTTCCCGAACCGCTCCGGCAGATCCCGCCGCGGGCACCCCGCCCGGGTCCGGTGGAAGATCCCGTCGATCACCAGCCGGTGATCATTCCACCGGTGCCCCTGCCGCGGATGGCCCGGCAGCAGCGGCGCCAGCCGTGCCCACTCCGCGTCGCTCAGATCATGCCGGTTCAGCCGATCCTCATCCATAGCGGCATCCAAGCCGAAACAGCACTAGAGATCTACGGGACACGCCCTAGTCGCGTGACAGTATTCACTGACCTGCTTCGCGCTCAATGGCGGGCTGCTGGCGGTCGGCGGCGTCGGCTGCTTGGGCCGACGCGCTGCGGCGCATTGGTGGTGGTGTGAAGCCCGATTCCGGCGGTGCTGGTGCTGGCATGGAAGACTGCGCGGCCTGGGCGTCCGGCGGCTGGGGTGGAGTGGCGGCGGCTTGGAGTTGCTCGTCGATCTGGCGGGCTCGTTCGCGGGCGGTGGCGAGGTCGGTGGCCTGTGGGAATGGCTTGCCGAGGCTGGCGGCGGCGTGTTCGATCTCGCGGCGGGCGTGGTCGATGTCGGCGAGCGTCTTGGTCTTGCTCGTTTCGAGGCCGGTGAGCCGGTGTTCCAGGCGGGTGACCAGGCCGACTGGGTCGATGTCGGTGAGGTCTTGCTGTGTCAGGGTGAGTTCGGTGCCAGGTGCGCCTTCCAGGGCCGGGGTGACGGTGACGTGGTCGAGGGGCCGGGCTATGGCGGCGGTCAGCGGGAAGCCGCCGAGTTCGCCGATCAGCAGGGTCCGCTGCCGCGAACCTAGCTGGTTCGCTGCCTCTCGGCGCAGGATGTTCAGCAGGTGCTGGCCGGCGTCGGCGCGCTTGCGGTAGCGGTGGTCGCCGATGGTGATGGTGAAGGCGTCGCCGCGGGTGTCGTGCCGCCGGGAGATGGCGGTGTCGATGTTGTCGGCGAGCTGGGTCTGGGCGGCGATGCGCTGCTGGAGCCGGGTGATGGTCCGGCGCAGGGTGTCCTGGCTGTGGTGGTGGGAGCGTTCGGCGCGGACGAGGCGGGCGAGGGTGGCGTCGGCTTCTGCCTTGTCCATGAGCAGCGGGTTGTTCGTAGCCAGCGCCTTGGCCTCGCTGAACGATAGGACGGTGTCGCCAATGTCGCCGATCTCCCTTACGTCCAGGGAGCCGGACATGACATCGTGGATGAAACGGGCTTTTCGCTCTAAAGTCTGCCAGAGGTAGCCGTCGAAGCTTCGGGCCGCCAGGTAGCGGATGACCTGGACTTCGGGGTTCAGGTTGCCCTGGCGGATGATGCGGCCTTCGCGCTGGGCGACGTCGGCGGGCCGCCAGGGCGCGTCGAGGTGGTGCAGGGCGATGGCGCGGTCCTGGACGTTGGTGCCGACGCCCATCTTCTCGGTGGATCCGATCAGGACGGCGACATGGCCGGATCGGCAGGCGGCGAACAGCCGTGCCAGGTCGGTGTCGTTCCGCGCCTCGTGCACGAACCGGACGGCTTCGCGTGGCAGGCCGCGTGCGGTGAGCTGGTCGCGGAGCTCGTCGTAGGCGTTCCACCCCGGTCCGGGGGTTCCGAGGTCGCAGAACACTAGCTGCAGCGACCCGCGCTGGGAGTAGGGCGTTCCGTCTGGGGCCAGGTACTGATCGCCGCGGTGAGCGTGCCAGATCGCAGCGATCCGGCTGGCGGCCGCGGCGATCTTGCCGGGGGTGTTCTGCGGCAGTCCGACCAGGCGCAGGTCGACCGCGGCGCGGCGGCCGTCGCCGGATATTTTCAGCATGTTGTCCTCGTCGGGGCCGACAGCGCGGCTGCGGACCGCCTCGGCTCGCCGGCCCAGATCGGCGACGTAGCCAACAAGTTCCTGGGATGGCTCGACCGTGACGGTCTCGGGCACCCGGCGGTGATCCCGGGCCGCTCGGCCAGGACGGGCACCGGGAGGTTCAGGTCAGCGGCCGTCTTGACATCGGCGAACACGTGCCACATGCGGAGCAGCTCAGGCACGTTGCGGAACCGGGCGAACCGGCTCTTGACCCGGAAGCTGTCGCCGCCCTCGGGGGCCAGCTCCACCTGGCTGACGACCTGGCCGAAGGTCGCGGCCCAGCCGTCGAAGACCTCGATGCCCGCGGCCCGCAGCAGGTCCGGGCGCAGGTACCGCTGCATCACGTAGGCCTCGGTGACCGAGTTGGCGATCGGGGTTGCGGTGGCGAAGGTGACGACCCGGTTGCCGTTGCGCCGCCGCAGGTAGTCGATCTTCATGTCCAGATCGGTGGCCCGCATGGATCCGTCGATCGCGGCGTCGGTTATGTTTGATGGGGTATTAAGGTTTTTATACCCATGTGCCTCGTCGACTTTTCTGCTCGCTTGAGCTGTTGGTTGTGCTATATCTGCTGGTCAGCGCCTCGCGCGGTGTGGCTTACATGTGGGCGACAGGTCAGATTAGGGCGCGCTGGCTGTGCGGGCCGGGTGTCAGGCGCTGGCGGGTGAGCCTTGTTTTCCGGCTTGTTGTCCGGGGCCGTGAGGGAAGAGCTCGGCGGCGCGCTGTTCGGTGAGGCGGGCGAGGTTGGCCCGTGCGGCGTCGAGCTTGCGGTGGAGGTCGTTGCGCTCGCGGGCGAGCTGGTTCCGGTCGGTGAGGAGATGCTCGTTCTCTTCCTGCAGGCGGGTCCGCTCGTCGGCGAGCCAGGTGCCGTCGGGCTGGCGGAGCTGGCCGAGGAATCCTGCGGCGAGGCGCCGCTGGGCGGTGATCTCGTGCTGCAGGTCCCGGATCCGCTGTTCGGCGTTGAGCGCTCGTTCTCGCCATGACGCTTCCTGCTGCGCGGTGGCGGCCGGGATGCGGCCTGCGGCCCGGATCTGGGTCCTGGCCTGGGCGGCGGTGACGTGGGCACGTGCCTGGTCGTTCTCGTAGATGAACGAGCGGGAGACCCCGGCGAGCCGGGCGATGGCTGCGCTGGTCAGGGGCGCGCCGCTGCGGGCGAGGGTCCGGACGGCTGTGCCGACCGCTGCGGCCTTAGCCTCGGCGGCCCGCCGCCGGGCGGCGATGGCCTGTTCGGGCATGGGGCCGCTGCTGGGTGGCTGGTCGCCGGCGGGGGCTGTCATGTCCCGGTTTCCTGGCGGTCACCGACGGCCTGCGGGAAGCTGGTGCCTGGCCCGGTGGCGAGGGCTGCCAGGTCATCGGCCCGCCATCCGGTTCGCCAGACCGGGTCGAAGAAGTCCTGGCGGGGGCTGCGCAGGTCGAGCTGCCTGGCCTGGTCCAGGAGGCCGGTGGCGGTGAGGGCTTTCTCCAGCCCGGCGATCGCTTTCGAGCTCGGCTCGAATGCCTGGTAGAGGTAGTCGCGGGCGTCCTGGCTGGGGGCGCCTTCGGCGAGCGCGGCCTGGCGTTGTTCCTGGCGTTTCCAGTAGGTGTAGTCGGCGCCGGTCAGGACGAAGTGCTCGCAGGTGTGGCCCCGTTAACTGAACGTGGTCCTGCGTTCGAGCAGGTCACAGCGTGTTCTCGGTGCCAGGCGGCTAGCTTTGCGGCGTGATCGATTCGGGGGAAGAAGAGGCACGGGACCTGTCGGCGCTCGTGGTGTCGCGGGCCGGGCGGCTGGTGGCGACCGGTGATGACCGCGAGCCTTATCGTCTCATCGGGCCTGACGGCCAGGTCATCGCGCCGGTGTCAGTATTCCTTCGGGACCTGCTGGCGTCCGGGAAGTCGGCGGCCACGCTGCGGTCGTATTCGGTCGACCTGCTGCGGTGGTGGCGCTTCCTGGGCGCGGTGGATGTTGCGTGGGATCGGGCGACGCGGGCCGAGGCCAGGGACTTCAGCTGCTGGATTCAGCTGACAGTTAAGCAGCAGCTGCAGACGACCAGGCCGCGAGCGGCCCGCTGGTCGTCGCGGACGGCGGGAGCGCCGAACCCGGTGACCGGCAAGCCGGCCTCTGGCGACGGGTATGCGCGGTCGACGGTGGCACACAGCGAGACTGTGCTTCGCCGGTTCTACGATTTCCACCGCGACGCAGGCACCGGGCCGGTGCTGAACCCGTTCCCGCTCGATGCCTCCCGCCGGGACCGGCGTGCCCACGCGCACCGCAACCCGGTGGATGAGTGGAAGAACGAGCGGACGGGACGCTACCGGCCGGTGGTGCCGAAGCGGATCCCGCGAGCGATCCCTGATGACTGGTTCGGCAAGCTGTTCTCGGCGCTGGGGTCAGACCGGGACCGGGCGCTGGTCGCGTTCTGGATCTCTGCCGGGGCCAGGGCGTCGGAGTTGCTGGGCATGCGCCAGTGCGACATCTATCCGGGCGAGCAGCTCATCAGCGTGGTCCGCAAGGGCTCGCGTGCCCGGCAGCAGATCCCGGCCTCGGCGGACGCGTTCGTGTGGCACCGGCTCTATCAGCAGGAGCTGCTGCGGACGGGGGTTCCCAGGGGCCGGCGGCAGCCGGCCTGGTGGACGCTGCGGCGTCCTTACCGGCCGCTGACCTATCACGGTGCGCACCGGATGTTCGAGCGGGCCAGCGCCACGCTCGGCGCGGACTGGACTTTGCACGACCTGAGACACAGCGCGGCGTCGAGAATGGCCCGTGACGGCCAGCTCAGCCTGACCGACGTGCAATGGGTCCTTGGTCACGCGCACCTGACCACGACGGAGATCTATCTCACGCCCGCCCGGGACGAGGTGATCGAGGGCGTGCTCGCCCATCATGCCCGCCTGTCCCGGGTGCGGGAGGCACCGCCCCCGCAGCCGGCGCCGGGTTATGACCCGAAGTCGCTGTCGGTGCTGTTCGGGAGGCCGTCATGACGTCCGCCATCAAGCACATGGCCCGCAGGAGACCGGGGGAATCGCCGGTGACGGCCCCGGAGCTGCACCGGCGCAACAGCCAGTTGCGGGAGCAGTTCCCGCCCCGGCTCGCTCAGCCGTGGTGGCCGGAAACCGCCCAGGGCCAGGAGGAGACGCTGCGGCGCCTGACGTCGCCGCCTTTCACCCCGGAAGGCGGCTCTGCCCGGGCAGCGCGGCGTCGCGGGACGGCCAAGATCCTGGACTGGCTGGCCTGGTTCCCCGGGGACACCTGGCAGCAGCGCTGGGACGTGTCCGGCGTGGAGGCCGGTCTGGGTGCCTCGTGGGTGGAGCTGCCGCTGGCCTGGCTGCGCGAGCACGGGAAGAAAGCCTCCTGTGACGCGGGTGACCTGTCGTCAGGGCTGCTGATGCTCGCCTGCGGGGACGTGGTCCGGCCGGGCCTTGCATGGATGCTGACGCACACTAATCACCATCTGGCCCCGGTCATGGCGGAGACGCGCGATCCTGCCGGGTTCGCCCGCCTGCGCGAGCTGGCCGCGGCCGGGCCGGCGTCGGCCCGGAAGGACGCCCGGCTCGCGGCAACGAGGATCGCGACGCTGCTGGCCTGCAAGGGCGGGGTCATCAGCGACATCGCCGTCGGGGCTGTGTGGAGATGGCCGACACCCAGCGGCGGGTGCAAGCCCGCGGCGGCCAGAAGAAAGTCGACTTCTACCTCCGCCTTCGTGCCCTCGGGGCCTTCGCCGGCGACGCCCCGGCCACGATCCGGGCGTTTGGCATGGCCCGGGGGCAGCTCACCGCCGAGGAACTGGTCGACCGCTACCGGCTGCAGTGCAAGCCGGTCCGCGACCTGCTCGTGGACTACCTGCGGGAACGACAGCCCGCACTGGACTACGCCAGCATGCAGGCCATCGCCTCGACCCTGGCCGGCCTGTTCTGGGCCAGGGTCGAGGCCCTGTCCCCGGGCATCAGCACGCTGCGGCTGCCGCCGGACGTCGCACGCTCCTGGAAGGAAGACCTGCAGACGGTCAAGCGCGCCGTCACCGGCCCCGGCGGCGACAAGACCGTCGTCGCGAGCCCCCGGCTGAACGCCAAGGGCGAGCTGCTGCGGGTGCGGGCGTTCTACCTTGACATCGCGCAGTGGGCCACCGAGGAGCCCGAACGGTGGGCGCAGTGGGCAGTGCCGAGCCCGGTCAGCGACGCCGAGGTCAGCTGGGCCAAGGAACGCAGCCGCCGCAAGGCCCGGATGGACCAGCGGACCCGGGAGCGGCTGCCCGTCCTGCCCGTGCTCACCCGCACCGCCGCCGAGCGCAAGGCCGCGACGGCTCGCCGGCTGCAGGCCGCCATGGCGACACCGCCCGGCGAGATCATCGAGGGCACCAGCGGAACGCTCCGCCGGGCCGTGGCGCCCAAGGCCAACGGCAGGCACGTATGGGCCGAGGACACCGCCGCCGGCAGGCGCCGCAACCTGTCCTATGAGGAAGAAGAAGCGTTCTGGGCCTTCGCCGCGATCGAGGTGCTGAGGCTAACGGGCATCCGCTGCGAGGAGCTCCTGGAGCTCACCCATCACAGCATCACCGAGTACCGGCTGCCTTCGACCGGCGAGCTCGTCCCGCTGCTGCAGATCGCCCCGAGCAAGACCGATACGGAGAGGCTTCTCCTGGTCAGCCCCGAACTCGCGGACGTCTTGTCGGCGGTCATCAGCCGGCTGCGGGGCCCCGGCGGCACCGTCCCGCTGACGGTCTCCTACGACGTCCGGGAACGAGTCTGGAACCCGCCCATGCCACTGCTGTTCCAGCGGTCCATCGGCAGCGAGACCCGGGCGCACACCCCCAACGCGATACGCAACCTGCTCATTAACGCGCTCACCGCGACCGGCCTCACCGACGCCGCCGGCGACCCGCTGCACTACACGCCGCACGACTTCCGCAGGATCTTCGTGACCGACGCCATCATGAGCGGCCTGCCGCCCCACATAGCCCAGGTCCTCTGCGGCCACAAGAACATCGACACCACGATCGGGTACAAAGCCGTCTACCCCGCCGAGGCGATCGAGGCGCACCGGGCGTTCATCGCCCGCCGCCGCGCTACCCGGCCCGGCGAGGAATACCGCACCCCGACAGAGGAGGAATGGGACGCTTTCCTCGCCCATTTCGAAAAGCGGAAAGTCTCGGTCGGCACCTGCGCCCGCGCATTCGCGTCACCCTGCGTCCACGAGCACGCACGTCAGGTGCTCGCTCTTGAGGCCGGACCCCGCCCAGCGCGGCCGACTCGAGGAGATCCGGGACAACCTCCACGACCGCATCGCCGAGGCCGAGCGCGAAGGCTGGCTCGGCGAGATCGAGGGCCTGAAGGTCAGCCTTGCCGGCACCGAGGACAAGCTCGCCCAGATCGATGCGTCCCTCCGCCGGAAAGCCACCCCGGTCCAGCTAGGCATACCTGCATTCCCCGACATCGTTCCGCAGCCCCGCCACGGGTGCTGATGAGCAAAAAGGATGAGCTAATTCAAATGCCTCAGTTCAGAGAAGCACGCCTTGCCGAAGGGGCAGTCGGCGCCGCCTGCGACCGGCTTGAACGTGCACAGGCCGTGCTCGACGGGGATGACGGCGAGGTCGATCAGCAGCCGGGAGGCCGTGTCCTTGTCTTCCTGGGTGGGCAGCAGGACGACCTCGCCGGGCGTGGTGCTGCCGGGGCCCTTGACCCATACCTGCTGCAGGTAGGGCTCGACCTGGGATCCGGCGATGAGGACGTAGGCCTCGCTCATCCGCTCGGAGACGTGCCCGAGGATCTTCTTGACGTGCGCCATGCTGGCCCCGGCGGCGACGAGCTGGGTGGCGAGGGTGTGGCGGGCCTGGTGGGTGGTATGCCCGGGCAGGCTCACGTCGTCGCTGGCGAGCCAGGCCTTGAACGCGACGGCGAAAGTGGAGATCGACAGGGACCGGTCGCAGGAGGGGTTGGCGACCCGGCTGGGGAACAGGGCGATCGTCTTGCGCTCGGCGGCTGAGGGGTCACGCCCGGTCTGGGCCCGGAACCGGGCGAGGGTCTTGCGCTGGCGCGCGCGTACCAGGTCGTAGATGTCGCGGGGGATCTGGATGGCGTAGTCGAGCTTGCCGACCTTGGTCATGTCGACCCATAGCCAGGTCCGGCCGAGGTGCTCGCTCACGCAGTCGAACCGGAGCCTGACCACCTCGCCGATCCGCCGCCCGCATCGCAGCTGGATGCGCCAGATGTCGGCGATGCCGTTGTCGCGGGGGTCACGCGCGGCGAGCAGGGCGATGTTGGCCGGGTCGCCGAGTGCGCGGAACACGGGGTCGCTGAACGGGCGGGGGTTGTTGCTGGCACGGGTTTCCCCGGCCGGGATGGCCACGATGAACTCCCGTGGCAGCCCGGTCGGCGTGCCTTCTTCCAGCGCCCAGCGCATCACCTTGCGCACGGCGTTCATGGTGAGGGAGTAGGTGCTGGCGGTGGCCGCTGATGGCGAGCCGTCCACGTTGAAGATCCCCCGGACCGGCCCGCCCGCCGTCACCCGGCGGCGGAAGTCAGCCACGAACCTGCGGGCGGTCGCAGCGGTCAGCGTTCCCGGCTGTTCCCCCTGATAAGGGGCGCAGTCGCTGAGGTAGGCACCCAGGCAGACCAGGGCGCGGCGGGCCGCCTCGATCGGCCCGGCAGTGCGGGGACGGCGCGGCCCGTCGAGCATGGCGGCCAGGTAATCCCAGCCCAGGTCCCGCAGCCACTGCTGCGGGATGACGCTCAGGTCGAACGGCGAGCGGCGGTCCGGGAACCGGAAACCCCAGTAGCTGGTGTCCACGTAGCCGGCCCCGCGGGTTTCCTCCCGGCTGTGATGGACGGACCGGACGTCGCGCTGCATGTCCCGCAGGATCCGGTTCACCGCCGCCGGCTGCGGGGTCCAGCCGGCTTCATCGGGGTCCAGCTCAAGGAGCGACAGCGCGTCCGCGGCCAGGCAGGAACGCACCAGGGTGCGCAGCCACATCGGGTGCCACCGGCCCGGGACCGGGGCCAGGGTATGAGCGAGCAGGCCGTACCGGATCTGCGCCGCCACCAGCGGCGGCAGGTGAGCCAGGACCAGGGCGCCGCGCCCGCCCCGGCCCTCGGTCCGCGACAGCCATCCCGTGAAGCCCGTGCTCAGCGGAGAGCCGGCCCGCTTCCACGCCGCGCGGTGACGGCGGCACAGGGCAGGCAGGAGCTCCCCGCGGCCCTGGCAGCCGGTGACCAGGCACGGCCCGCTGCCGGGCAGCGCCCGCTGGCGGGCAGCCCAGCCGGCCTCGCCGAACGCGGTCCCGTCCTGCTTGCGGGCATAGGCTCGCGCGGCCTTATGCCGGACGCATATCCCGCCGGACACGGCGTCCCGTCCCGGGCAGAACCGGCACGCCGGAGCGGGGCCATCCCACGCCGCTGCGCAAGGAGGAACAGGGACGGCAGCCGTCTTCCACGCCGCCTCCCCGGCGCCGGCACGCAGCGCAGCCAGCCGCTGCCTGGCGTGACCGGTGCACCACAGCCCGGCCTGGGTGGCGTGCCCCGCGCAGCCCCCGATCCCGCACGCGTAACCAAAAAGCGCGTCTTCCCGGGCGAAGAACGACCGGCTCGGCGCGCAGCCAGGCCGGCACATCCGGGCGGGCCAGCAGCGCCTCGAGCCGCTGCAGCGGGCCTGCCCGGCGCAGGTCCTCAGCCGCGGTGACGACCCGGAGCGGCGCGGTCACGGCCCGGCCCCCCACACCCGGGCCAGCGCTGCCTCCAGGACGGCGTCCCCGGCCAGGTGAGCGTAGGTGTCCTCCACCGTCTTCGCGCTCGCCCAGCCGCCCTCATCGGCAACCGCCTTGGTGTTCCCGCCCGTCGCCTCGGTCAGCGCGCTGGCCCAGGTATGCCGGAACGCATGCGGGGTCACCAGGCCCGGGCCGGCCCGCCGCCCGGCCCGCTCCAGCATCTGCCGGGCACCATGCGGGGTCAGCGGCTCCCCGGCCCGCTCCCCGGACAGCTGCACGAGCACCAGGCCGTGCCCGGCGAGCGCGCGCAGCCGGTGGTAATCCTCGATCAGGTACTCGTGGTAAGCCGCGGCCATCGCCGGGCTCGCCCGCCGGATCGTCCCGCCCGTGACCATGCCCTCCGCCAGCCTGGCCGGGCGGGCGGTCTTCGCCCTCGCCTCGTTCGGGTTCCGCCGCCGCACCACGTGCGCATGCGGCCCGGCACGCTCCCCGCACCGGTGATCCCTGACCAGGTGCAGATCGCAGAACCACAGGCCGCACAGCTCCCCGATCCGCATGCCCGAATCTGCCAGCCAGGTCACGATCATCCGGTCCCGGGCCGTGCGGACCGCCTCCAGCACCGCCGCCGCGGCACCGTCCGGCAGCATCCGCGGGTGCCTGCGCGCCGGCGCTGACGACAGCAGCGGGTTCGCCGGCACCGGCCACGCCAGATGACCCAGGAACGAGCGGTCCCGCCCGGCAGCACCCCGCAGCCGGCTCGCCGACAGCACCGCCCGCAGCTCCCCGTTCACGCCCTCAGCCGCAGTCAGGTCCAGGTAATAGCCCTTCAGGCACGCCGCCCGCACCGCCAGCGCGCTCGCGCTCAGCGGCCGGTCCAGCCACGGCACCCCGAACGGGCCCGCGTGCTCCATCCCGCACAACCCCAGATAACGCCGCAGATCATCAGCACCGACCGTGTCCTCCCGCCGGCCGGAAGCCACGAGCCACCGCAGATGATCGGCCAGATGATAGGCATACGTGCGCTGGGTGCCCTCCCCGAAACGGGCCAGGAACCGCTCCGCGCGCTGGTGCACCACCCCGGTGCTGATGTCCAGGATCACGAACGAGCGCTCCCCGCCAGGATGAACAGCCACCTGCACCCGCAAGCCACCAGGGATCGCGCTGGCCACACCGCCCCCGCTCACCCATCCGTGCTGTCCCGGACACCCGTCGCCCGGACAGTACGCCACAACCCCTATCGCACCGTGGGACGACATCACCGACACGCACGGAGGAAGAGGAAAAGTCGATGCAGAGGTAGTCGATCCCGGTGGCCTCGAACGTGACGCCCGGGTCTTTGGCGGAGTCGAGCCGCGCCTTCAGCCGTTCCTCGGCGCGCAGTAACGCGGCCTGGAGCCGTTTGACGGTCAGGCCCTGGCCGTTTTTCGCGGTCTGGATCCACTGGCGCATCTGGTCGAGTTCGCGCTCCATGTAGGTGGCTTGCTCGGCGGGGCTGAGCGGGATGCGCTCGAACGCGGACCGGGAGATGACGATGCCGTCCCAGTCACCGGTTGCGCAGCGGGCGACGAACCGGCGGCGCTGGTCGCCGCGCAGCTGGTCGCGCCGGGCGATGAGCACTCTGGATTGCGGGTAGAGCTGGAGCCACTCGCGGGCGAACTGCTCCAGCATGTGGTTGGGGACCACGATCGCGGGCTTGCTGACCAGGCCCAGCCGCCGCAGCTCGGTGACGCCAATGATTATCTCAGCGGTCTTGCCGGCCCCGACCTCGTGCGCGAGCAGGACGGCGGGCTCGTGGATCATCCGGGCGACCGCGGCGACCTGATGCGGCCGGGGCCGGAACGCCAGCGACAAGCCGGGCAGGCTCAGCGCGGTGCTGTCGTAGGTGCGCAGTACCAGGTTGTTGAACCGCTCGTTGTAGGTACGGGCCAGGTCCTCGGCCCGGGCCGGGTCCTGCCAGGCCCAGGCAGCGAAGTGCTCGGCGAGTTCGGTTGCCTTCTCCTGGGCGGCCAGGGTCGCGTCGACATTGGGGACGCTGCGATCACCGTCCGGGGTCCGGATCAGGTCGCGGACCTCGATCTTGCGCTGCTCGCAGATGGCCTGGGCGAGCTGCGGCGCGGCGTACCGTTCGGTGCCCCAGGTGGAGGAGGCCAGCACGCTAGTCGCGTTGCCGCGGATGGCCCAGATCTGCCCGCCGGGGTGCTCGACGTCCAGGTGCGGGTCATCCAGGGTCTCGCGCAGGAACTGCTCGACGTGGCGGGCGCCGATCCAGACCGCGCCGAGCCGGGCGTCGATCTGGCCGGGGGACAGGTCGGCGGGGATCACCTGGCGCAGCTCGCCGGCGTTCACCGCGAACCGGGAATCCTCGCTGGCAGCCTGCTCGGCGGCGCGGAGCTTGTCACGGACGTTCCCGGACAGGTACTCCGCGGCCAGGACCAGCCGCCCGGCCTGCGGGTCGTCGAACACCAGCGCGCCGAGTTCGGCGCGGGCCTGGTCCCGGTTCACGCCCAGCAGCCGGGCGATCTGATCCAGCCTGGCCTCGCCGTGGGTGTCCAGGCAGATCGCCAGCGCATCAGCGGCGGTGTCGGCGCCCAGCGGCGGGTGGCGCGGGGCCACCACCCGGTGGGTGAAGATCGCGGCCTTGGCCGCGCGCTGCCCGGCAGGGTCGAACTCCTCCAGGGCGTAGACCAGCGGCGCGTACGGGTCACCGCGAAAGCCACCCTGCGGCGGCGCCACCCGCGCCACGACCGGCTCGCCGGTGACCGGATCGGTGCGCCCGGTGCGCCGCAGGGTGAACCTGTTGAGCGGCCCGAATGCCCGGGCGTACTGGTCGTAGCAGCGGTTCAGTTCCTGCCGCGGCCGCTCCGTTTCCGGGGTGTCGTCCGCGTCGGCGGTCTCTGCGTGTAGCAGTTCCATAGCGGTGTCCCGCAGCCGCAGCAGCATCCGCAGCTCAGCGGCCTGGGTGCGGGGGACGTCAAACGGAATGGCGACGCCGTCGGCGACTTCGGTGAACGTGCCATCCGGTCTGGCCTGCAGGTAGCCGTCCGGATGCTGCGAGGCTGCCCGTGGTTCTGGCCTGGCGGATGCCGGGGCCGTTCGCGGAGTCCAGGTGAGATGACGGACGTGAGCGTCCGCCGCGATCCGCTCCAGGCCGCAGGTGAGCGCATTGATCGTGTCGCCGGTAGGCGTGACGACCAGGTCGTCGGCGCGGTACGTGCCGTTGACGGCGCCCATGTCGCCGAGCACGGCGTCCGGGTGGTTCAGGAAGTACTCGTTTACCGGTACCTGGGTGCCGTCCAGGCTGGTCAGCCTGGCCTGCTCCCACTCGGGGTGATCGCGCGGGCGGCCCGGCTCGCGGCGCCGGAGGATCAGCAGGTCCGTCACCACGGCGGTTCCGGCGGCCCGCTGGTGCGCCCCGCCGGGCAGGCGCAGCGCTCCGACCAGGTCCGCCATGGCCGCGATCTCCCGGCGAGCCGCCGGGTTCCGGGCGTCCATCGTGTACCGGGAGGTCAGCACCACAACCAGGCCACCCGGCCGGGTCAGGTGCAGCGATTTCACGATGAAGTGGTTGTGGATGCTGTGCCCGGATCGGTTATGCCGCGGATCATGCAGCGCAACCTGCCCAAACGGGACATTGCCGATCACCAGATCGAACGATCCCTCAGGGAAACGGGTGCCGGCGAACGACCCCGGCAGAATCGTCGCCCCTGGATACAGGGACGCGGCGATCGCGGCAGTGACCGGCTCCAGCTCGACCCCGGTCATGCGCGCGGTCCACGGCGCGAAGCCGATGAAATTCCCCGATCCGCAGCCCGGCTCCAGTACCTCGCCGCCATCGAAGCCGAGCCACCCGGCCGCAGCCCATATCGCCTGCACCAGAGCCGCATCGGTGTAGTGAGCGTTCAGCGTGCTCCGCGCCGCTGCCTTTAGTTCCGGCTCGGTCAGCACGCCAGCGAGCTGCTCGCGAGCCCACGCGAACTCATCACGGCTGTCGTCGAACACCTCCGGAACCGCGCCCCAGCCCGACCAGCGAGCCATCGCACGCTGCTCATCGGAGGAAGCCGCGCGACCTGCGCGCTGCACCGACCGCAGCGTGGCCAGGGCCATGAGATTTGCGCGGACCCGGCCGACCGCACCCGACGGCGCGAGATCGTCCTGACCGGCGGGCCGGAATGCTCCTAGCCGCTCCGGGGATTCACCTGCCGATCCTCCAGGTCCACCGGCCCGTCCTCGGCTCCGGGCTCCGGATCCAGCAGGATCAGCTCCGCCAGCACGATCTCCTCCGCCTGGCGGCGTGCCTGCCCCAGACGGCCCGCCTTGCCGAGATATCCCCCCCCGGCTGGTCGTCCCCCGCCAGCATCAGCGCCAGGCTGTCGATCCGCTCCGCCGTCCGCATCCCCAGCTCCGAGAAGAAGCTGTCCGGATCCTCGATCTGGGCGTACCGGCCCGGCAGCCACCGAGCCCAGTGCTGCTGGGCCATCAGGCCATAGCGGTTCATGCTCGGCTCCTTGAACGGATAGCAGGTCATCGCCAGAGAACAGCGCATCCTGAACGAACTGGCTCTGTACGTTATCGATCTGGCCGGTCCGGCGCGGGCCACGCCGGGTCGGTGTGCTGGTGCGAGACTGGCGAGTCACCGTATCCGCGAACAGCTGCTGATCCTGACGCCACCAGTCCTCGTCGAACAACGGCTCGCCCACGTGCTCGCTGGATCGCCGCCGGGTCATCGCCGCCCCGACCCGGCCGCGCAGACGCCGCCGTAACGCACGACATGCCAGATGACCGTGGAAGCTCGGCTACGTGCGGCCCATGCAGGTCGCCGGACAGCCACGACCGCGCTCTGGTCGCAACGTGCCGTATGGCTGCCCACGATCACCAAACTAGCATGTCTTATTTAAATTAGATTGCTGAGGTACGCGATCACCGCAGCATCGCCCGACTTGCTGCGCGGCGCGTTCTCAGCTCGGCCGGTGGGATCGGGAGTTCATCGGCCCAGCCAGTGATGTCAGCGACTGGCAGGTATTCGGCTTGACCCGACGTCGTCGTGACGGAGCACTACTGGCGCGCCAGATTCGCGACACGGGCCTCGACCGGCGCAACTCGACGCTGGTGATCTCAGATCTCAGGGAGCTGGCGGGGATTCCGGTCTCTGCCGCATGAGCTGCCGCGCAAGGGCAACTGCCTTGGCCATCTTCGGGCTCCGAGAGTAGCGACTTGACCTGGGCTCCAGCCTGACGTCGCCGAGCGCACTGCCGTCGCGGACGGGAGAACGCCGGAACGGTCGATCTAAGTGCCACCCGAATCCGGTCGGCACGAATGATGGTGTCATTCGAAGTCGGATTGCTCGAACTTTAGTACGCGGGCGTTCTCGGTCAGGATGCGGATCTTGTCGTCGGGGAAGCCATCTGGTCGTGAAGCCTCGATTTCGACCGTGATGGTGAGGTCCCCGGTATCTAGGTCGGTGAGGTGGGGGAGGATCTCCTGCTGCAGGCGGGTGAGATCGCGGCCGTACTTCTGCGGATCGACGCGGAAGACGCCGAAGAACCGGGTCTTGGCCCTGGGTGCGGCCGGAGGCGGTATCGGGCCGTCTTTGTCCGCAATCTCGCCGTTGGGTTTGACCGTGGAAGATCCTGTGCCGGCCGAGTCGGCGTCGGTTCCAGTCGGCGGCGAGCCCTCGGCGCTCCGCTGGTGTAGTGCGATGTCTGGGCGCACGAGCAGGACAGCGTCGGTGATCAGGCCGAATGAGTCACGATGCGGGATCGCTAGGCCGTCGAAGTCGCCGTTGGCATCGTCGCGACCGGTGGCCAGCGCGAACCCGTCCTGTTCCCAGGTGATCGAGTTGAGTGCATCCTGCAGGCCGGCTTCGAGCACTGACCGGTCGCGCAGGCGCGGGAGGTAAGGGTAGGTGGTGTACAGGTCCCACAATTCGCCGACCGACACGTACCCGCGTTCCCATACGGCCTTAAGGGGGCCGGCGAGGTAGTGATGGATGTTGCGGGATGAGTGGACCGAGGCGAGTGCTCCCTCGCGGTTGAGTTTCTCGCTCACGCGGAGCGCAAGTTCGGGGGACTGGCTTTCTGCCTTGATCACCGACAGCTCAAGCGGTCTGGACGGGTCGGGCTGGTAGGGGTAGATGACCCAGATGTATGTGGTGGAGATCCGCTGCTCGGTAACGTCGTTCGCGCTGCCCAGCCGCGTCGTCGCGAGGTCCACCTGGTTGGGCGTGAGATCGAGCTGCTTGACCCGGCCGGTGATGTCCTTCCAGGCCAGGTACTCCCGCACTGCCTCCTCTAGCTCTTCCAGCCGCCGCGCGTCTGGGGCCAGGAAAACGAGCTGGTTGCGGTGCCTGCGCTGGGCGCTCCCGCGAGCCCCGACTGCGTCGCGGGCGAACGACAGGGCGGGGCTGCGTTCCTCGCCGTTGCGCCGGTACGGGTACCGGGGATGGAGTACGACCAGCCGGGCCTCGTCGGTATCGAGGATGTCGCCGGTGCCTTCTGGCGCGATCGGCACCGCGGCGAAGTCGCCCCGGCTGCGCCGGGCGAACGGCTGGAGCCGGCGCACGATCTCCGCCTGCACCTCCTCGGGCCGGTCCCGGAGCCGCTCGGCGATGTCCTTGGCAGCGCGGCCGATGGACGCCTGGGTGTCGTACCAGTACCTGGCCGTGTCGGAGTACAGGTAGGTCGCCTGGTCGGCCAGCACGTGCAGCGCCGAGGAGAAGTGCGCAACCGTATCGCCGGGCACGGCGGTGCCTAGCCAGATCCCGCGCTGGTCGATACCCTTGTGCGCGCTCTTCAGCGTGGCCGCCGAGCCAATGAAAATGGTCCGGGCCAGCCGCCTCGTCAGCGCCCGCTGGCCGAACGTTGAGCGCTCGTGATCGATTCGGGCGGGCGTGGACTCCGGGCCATCGACATCGGTGTCGATGATCGACTTCCATGAGTCTTCGAGGTACTGAGTCAGGTCATCGAACACCCGCCGGTCGCTCAGCGGCACCGTGGCCGGCATGATCAGCGGGTACGGATCACCCGCCTGCCACAGCGCGTAGATCGCGGTGCTCATCAGCCGTAGCACGCCGCGAGTGCGCTGGAACCGCTCCAGGGTGGACCAATCCTGGTACAGCCGGTCGAACAGCTCCGGATGAAGCGGGTAGCACTCCCGGATCCGCTTCTCGTAGTCTGGCTCGGCGACATGAGACGGGAACTCGCTCCGGTTGGCGGAATAGAACTGGGTGAACCGCCGCGCCACCGCGGCGATGTCGGTCCGCGCCGCACCGGTGGCGTCCTGGAACAGCCGCCGCCGCACGATCTCGAACGACTCCTGAGGCGACGCCGGCCGCCACTGATCGGCCATCCGGCGTATCACATTCAGCAGCCGGGACAGCGCCTCCTGCCCATGCGTACCGCCAACCTCGATGTCAGAGGCCGGGACCGACACCACCAGCAGTGCGCCCGGCACCGAGGACACTGCCTCGGTCAGGGTCTGGGCGAAGGTGAACTGGGTGTCGAAGCTGCCCGCGGCCAAGTCTCCCCGGTACAGCTCGCGGGCGTAGGCGACCCACTCGTCGATCAGGATCAGGCACGGCGCGTAGGCGCCGATCAGCTCGGTCAGCGCAGCACCAGGGTTAGTCGCGGACAGGTCCGCCCCGGCGATCCGATCGTAGGCGGCCCGGCCGCCGAGCTGGAACGCCAGCTCGCCCCACAGCGTGTTCACGTGAGTGCCGTCGGCTTCGGTCACGCCCTGGCTCGGGGACAGGTGATTGCCGACCAGCGTGACCCGCTTCACCTTCCCCGGACCCAGCATGACCAGGTCCTGGCCGTCCAGCAGCTCCTGCATATCCTGCGGGTATCCGGACAGTGGGCGGCCGGAGAACAGGTGGTACAGCGCGAGCATCGAGTGGGTCTTGCCGCCGCCGAAGTTGGTCTGCAGGTTGACCACTGGCGCGGCGCTGTCGTCGCCGCAGATCCGGCGTACCGCGCGGCTGATCAGATCCCGCAGCCCCTCGGTCAGGTAGGTGCGCTGGAAGAACTCCACCGGGTCGCCGTACTCACCCAGCTCATCCTCATGCGCCACCCGGAACAGGTTCGCCGCGAACTGCGACGCGTTGAACCGTCCGGTCGCCACGTCGGGATGAGGTTCGATCACCTCACGCCACGATTTCAGGCCCATGCCCTCGACCGGCGGCAGCGCTTCGGACTGCCGGACAGCTCTCTTCGTCTGCTTCTCGAACGCCGCCTGCTGGTGCTCCGTCCATAGCTTTTCCACCTGGTCGGCCTCGGGTACCGCGCCCGCCGCGCGTAGCAGCCGCACCATCGTGTCCAGCGCCCGCATCGTGTCCGCGTCGCTGAACGCGTCGTTATGCGCCCACTTGTTCCCGACCTCGCGGATCTCCTGGGCGAACGCCAACTCCGTCCGCGACAGCGAGTCACGGAACGCCCGCTGGTGCTCGGCTATCACTCGCAGCAGCAGCCGCGGGTCGGTCCTGATCATGGTGGCCGGACGTCCGTCGCGACGGTCCCGCTCCCTCATGACATCCAGCCAGTCCTTGCCGTCGGGCATGACGGCCGGCATGTTCGCGTCGACGAACGGCTGCAGCCCGCTAGCAAGGATGTCAAGGGCGCGCCCGACCCGGTCCCGATTGCTCAGTGCCACAATCCCGCTCCTTCGCGGTAGTGCTCACTCGTCTCCGAAGTCCATTGTCGGCTGAACACTAGCCGTTACGGTATGTTTACGGGCAACGTCAGCAATGTCCGGCCAGGAAGTAACGAGGCTGTTGAAAAGCAGCGCCGAATCCTGGCGCTTCTTACGGTCGCAAACGCTGTACAGGAGATAGGCCAGCTCCTTAACCCCATTCAGATCCAGAACGGAAGTCAGCTGCCGCATCAGCTGGCCAGCTGACTCGATCCCGCGCTGTTCAAGCCGTCTGGACAGATGTAGCACTGCCTCCCACATCGTGGGCCATGCGTCTTTCGCAGGATCGTAGTTATCGGGCAGCTCGGACGGCCGGAGCAACTGCACCTTGCCCGCGCGGGACCGCACCACCGCAGCCCGCTCAAGCCCCGACACTGACGTATTGAGCGCGGTGGCGAGCGTCTCGGCGCGGCCGTACTCGCCCGCCGCCCACTCCATCTGCTCGAACCACTTCACGCACCAGCGCGAATCGGTATCGAAATCACCCTCCTGCTCAGCCAGCACCTCATCCAACACCTGATTGATCAACTGCAGCGCTGTACGAACCTGCATTGCCGACCCGTCCGGCTCGGCAACTTGCCGGTGCCGGGAGAACACCGCCATCCCAGGCCCGATCGCTGCCTGGGCAAGGTCCACCGGTGCGATATTCCCCTGCTGCAATTCCCGCAGCCTTCCTGGCAGCTCCGCTCGCAGCAGCGTGAGAAACCCACGCCGGTCAGTGGTCTCAGCGTGATCGGACCGCGGGCGGCACGCGAGAACGATCGAGGATGCCAAGGTGTTGCTGTCCAAGCTACGCATCCGATTTCCCAATTCAGTGCGCAGCGGCCAGGTCGCGGTGACCTGCCAGCCCGTCTGGATCATCCCATCCAGGAGCGTCTCCCAGCCGGTCGACGACTGACCGTGATCATCGGACTCTGATTGCTTGAACGCGTAGAATACCGTGATCGGATAGTCGTCCAAAGCACCATCGCGGACTCCTTTGAACACTTGGCGGAATCCGTCCAAGAAGAAGTGCTCAGCCGCATCCTTGCTGCCGCGACGAAATGGGTCCGCGACCAACTCGTCAGCCTTCGGGGTGAGTACTGTACCCATGAGGGCTGGATAAACGTCATTCAGTGATCGCCGAAGCCATACGTAGAAGAAATCAGACAGATCGGCGTATCCGACATTGTCATAGTAGGGTGGATCGGTCGCAACCAGCGATCCTGCGAACGTGTGTTCAGCTGCGTTTGCCTGCGAAGCGTGCCCCGCTCTTCCGCTGGGCAACTCCGCCACCGCCTGGCATAGCGCAGCTACGGCTTTATCAAAGCCGCCGGAGGCATCGACGAACGGATTGGCCTCCGAAAAGTTCCAAACCATCGATATTGCCTGACGGACAAAGACATTGCGCGTACCTTCTGTCTTCGTGCTGGCGTCCCAACCACAAACGCTGGACAGTCGGTCGGCCGTCTTACTCACGATGAAGCTGAGATAGGTCGCGATTGCGTCGGCGTAGGCTGGGTCGCCAACGTCGGTGAGGACCTGGGCGCGGGCTTCGGTGACGAGGTCGCTGAAGGTCGTCAGCGCTGTGAGCTGACGGTGGGTGAAAAGGTCAGCCCACGTGGTCATGCCGTAGTTTGGCGCCGTGAGGTACCGGGGGTTGTGCGGGATCTCAGCGTCGGGCACATTGGCCGGGCGAGTGATGTCAGCAGCAACTTCGTGTTCCTCTGTAGGCGGAAGATAGTAGCGAGTACGTGGACCTTCCGCGGCGATCGCCATCAGCTGGGCGCCCATTCGACCCGCCTTGCCCTCGGCGCGGATGTATGTGAGCGGCACGAGCGTGCCGCACAGGAGGCATTCGCCGCCGGTGCGACTCGCCGTTACACCACGGGGCGTACCTTGCGGGCCTCGGATCTCGAAACGCACCCGAGTGCCTGCGGATACCGGGTAAACGTAACGCTCCTTGCCCTTCTTCTTTCCCAGCCAGAGATTGCTCAACAGCGGCATGGTGCCGCCGCACGCCGGGTTCGGACAAGTGACTGTGCGCGCCCAGATCCAGGCGACTACGGTCGCCATGGTGCCATCGGGCAACTTGGCCTTCGGGTAGAGGTGGCCAATCCGGCGTTCTGCCTCTTCGCGGATCCAACTTCCGTAACATCGAATGTCCTCGGCGAGTCCCTCGGCTCCACGCCACTCCATTCGATACGCGGCATCCGGATGTGTCGGGGGCTTGCCCGCCCACATTGATGGGATCTCGATCAGTGCCTTGTTGATCAGCACGGCGACCGGGTTGAGGTCGCTGGCATGGGCCTCGAGGCCGAGGCGCTGTGCCTCCAACGGGATCGAGCCGCCGCCAGCGAACGGATCCAGGATTGCGGGCGGGTTTCCGCCGCAGGAATCAGAGATCTCCTTGCGCGCGGCACCCAGCACCGCCCGGTTGGATGAGTTCTCCCACTTGACCAGCTCACGAATTATGGCGAAGAGTCGCTCCCGCTCGGCCTGCTGCGCATCCGACGTCGGGAACCGGTGCGGGTGCGCTGATGGGTCGTCGACCAGTTGTGCGAATAGCACCGCACGGGCCGCTGCAAGCGGTTTGCGCGACCACCATAGATGTAGCGTTGATGGATGGCCGTGTCGGATCGACTTCTCCCGTGCCGCCTCGCGGTTGATGTCATCAAGTGGCAGCGCGACTTCGATCAGCTTGCGCTTATACCCGGGCGCCGCATGCTCCTCGCCGATCGTCACCGCGGGTCCTCTCCTCTTGCCCAGAACTCGTTCCACTTCAGGACCACTGCGGTGGCTGCGAAGTCGTTGAGCACGATGCCCTCGAAGCCGACGAGCACATAGCGGACCTGGTCGAAGGCCGGACCGTCCGGGCTGACCTTGACCATTGCCAACCGGTGGTTGGGGCCCGTGTTGCGGGCGAGCATCACCTCGGTGCGGGTGACGAAGAACTCCTTCGCGCCAGCGATCCGGCCCTTGACTTCCAGGAACAGCCAGTGGCCGTCCAGGGTTCGCGACCGGATGTCGTAGCCGGGGTTGTTGTGGGCCATGACCTCGGGGTCACGTCCCAGGGCGCGTTCTGCTTCGACGACAACGGCGATAGCCCGCCGGTCAACCTCGCGGGTGTCTCTGGCGTAGCGCTCCGCTGGCTGGTCCCGCTTCCCGGCCAGGCGGTCGAGCAGGCCCTGCGGCACGATCAGCGCGGACGCGGTGGCGACGGGAGGGCGGGGCTGCAGGTGTGCCTCCCGGTCCAGCTCGGCAAGGCGTACAGCCAGCCGCCGTTCCAGGTCGCGGGCCTTGGCGCCGGCGGTCTCCGGGTGCATCCTGATCTTCTTGCCGTGCTGCTGCTGCCAGAGCAGGTCGCCCTGCCGGGCGTCCCAGTAGTTGATCTCATGGGTCAGGCGCTGCCGCACGAGCCTGCGGGTCCGGTCTGTGCTGGCGGTGATGTTCTCGGACACTTCGCCGAGGCTGGCTGGCAGCAGATTGCTGGCTGCCCACGAGACCGCGTTCTGCCGTGCCCCGGACAGCCACGGTTCGGTGGCGAGAGCTGGCAGGACGGCCCGTTCAGAATCGTGGGGGGTTTCGTAGTCCAGATAGGGAGCCGGCCCGCAGGGCCGCGCATCCTTGGACGCGGTCAGTTCGGCGAATTCGAAGCGCCGCAGCACCGGGTGCGGCGGGTCGCTGCCGTCGACGATCTCCTGGCGCAGGGCCACCATGACCCGCGCGTCCTCGGCCGGGTCCAGCCGGTCGATCAGGATCGTGCCCGCCTGCACTGCGGGGGCGCAGCGGGTCGCGGTCTGCTGCACGACCGCGTCGAGCAGCGGATGGCCGGGGGCGAGCAGGTCCGCCCGGATCAGGCCGTCCCCGCTGCCACGGGGCTCGCCGGCGGATGCGTCGGGCTGGATGCCGGAGCGGTCGAAGGTGACCCGCTGGTAGCGCCGCAGCACCAGGCCGCCGGCCTGGCGCCGTTCTCGGAGCACGGCCGGCACCCCGGAGATCTCGAACCGCCCGGCCTCCCGTGGGCTGATCCTGCCGCCGAGCCCGGTGAACGCGGCCCGGAAGAACGCGGAGATGTAATGCGGCTGCAGCCGCCGGGCACGCGCCTCCTCCATCTGCAGCCGCACCTTCTCCACATCGGCCGCGGTGAGCATGTCATGGTAGAGGGCGCGCTCGGCCAGCAACTGGTCAAGCCCCTCGCCGACCCGCTCGTCGATGACCTCGTGCAGCCGGGCCCGCACCTCGGGCTGGTCGCCGTACCTGATCGCGTCCAGCAGCAGCTGGCGCAGCGGCGCGCCCTCGAACGCCTCGCCGAGGACGTCGAAGACCTTGCCGCCCAGTGCCTGGCGCTGCTGCTCGACCTTGGCCAGCAGCCGCACGAACACATCGCCTTCCCTCGTGCCGGCCGCGACCAGGTTCCACAGGTGGCAGACCTCGGTCTGGCCGATCCGGTGAATCCGGCCGAACCGCTGCTCGATCCGGTTCGGGTTCCACGGCAGGTCGTAGTTGACCATCAGGTGCGCGCGCTGCAGGTTCAGGCCCTCGCCCGCCGCGTCGGTCGCGACGAGCACGGCCAGGGCCGGGTCCTGGCGGAACCGGTCCTGCACCGCGCGGCGGTCCTCCCGCTTTACGCCGCCGTGGATGGTCGCCACGATCTCGTCGCGGCCGAGCAGCATCCGGATCTTGCTGATCAGGTAGTTCAGCGTGTCCCGGTGCTCGGTGAAGATCAGAATCTTGCGGCGCTCGCCGTCGTGATCGAACATCGCGGTCTGGTCGAGCAGCAGGTCCCGCAGCTCGATCCACTTGCGGTCGGTGTCGGCGAACCTGACTCCCTTGGCGCGCTGCACCAGGTCATCAAGGACGCTAATCTCTACCCGCAGCTCGTCCGCGGTGCGGGACGCTGTCGCGGCGTCGACGACCACGTCTTCGAGGTCCTCCAGCTCCTCGCCGCCGAGTTCGTCCAGCGCGTCGTCGATATCGTCCATGTCGTCCGCGCCGAACGCCTCGTCCGTCCGGGCGTCATGGACCAGCTGGCTGCGTTTGGCCTGGGCCTCCTGGAGGCGGGTGGTTAGCCGGTCGCGGCGGCGTTCCAGCGACCGCAGGATCGCCTCCGGGCTGGAGGCCAGCCGACGCTGCAGCACGGTCAGCGCGAACCCGACGGTGTTCCCTCGCCTGCCCTCGCCGGCCTGCTTCAGCTGGTCGGCGCGACCCATCTCGTCTCGCACGTAATGGGTGACCGCCTCGTACAGCTCCATCTCGGCGTCGGACAACTGATACGGCAGCGTGGTGGCGCGGCGCTCAGGGAACAGCGGCCTGCCGTCGAAGGTCAGCAGCTCCTCCTTCACCCGTCGGCACATGATCCCGGACGTGTCGAGGTCGTGGACGTGCTTGCGGTAGCGGCCCTCATACCGGTCCGGGTCCAGCAGGGCCAGGAACAGCTGGAAGTCCTCCTCTTTGCCCGCGTGCGGGGTCGCGGTCATCAGGAGGAGGTGGCGGGCGACGCCGCCGAGGAGTTGCCCGAGCTGGTACCGGCGCGTGGTCTTCAGCTCGCCGCCGAAGTAGTGGGCGGCCATCCGGTGCGCCTCGTCCACGACCACGACGTCCCAGTCTGTGGCGCGCAGGTGATTAAGGAGGGCATCGTTTCTGGCGAGCTGGTCCATCCGCGCGATGAGGCGAAGGTGCTCGGCGAACGGGTTCTCGCTCGGCGGCGTGGCGTTGACGAGGTCGGCAGTGAGGATCTCGAAACGGAGGCCGAACTTGTCGTGCAGCTCGTCCTGCCACTGGTCGACCAAGCCGCCAGGAACCACGATCAGGCAGCGGCGCAGGTCGCCGCGGAGGGCGAGTTCCTTGATGTACAGGCCTGCCATGATGGTCTTGCCCGCACCGGGGTCGTCGGCGAGGAGGAAGCGGAGCGGCTGGTCCTTGCCGAGCAGCTCGCCGTAGACGGCTTGGATCTGGTGGGGGAGCGGCTCCAGGTCGCTGGTGGCCACGGCCAGCATCGGGTCGAACTGGGCCGCCATCTGGATTCGCAGCGCCTCCATGCCGAGCTTGAATTCGGCTGGGTCGCCGCTGAAATGGTCGGCGTCCTCGGCCGCGACGATGCGCAGCTTGTGCTCCTGGCTGCGCAGCACGACCTGCTGATCGATCCCGCCGTCACCGGTTCGGAAGATGACCGTGACCGCGTCAGCGCCGTGCCATTGAGTCGCGATCACCTCTGCGACGCCCGACGACGTCAGGCCGGTCATACGGACGCCTTGGACGAGATCCTCAAGCACGGCGTGCTCTGCGGCCGTGCCCGGCATCGCATCTCCGGCCAACGTAAAGACCCCATTTCCCAACGCTGCGGTGTCCCGCAGATTTCGACGCCGCCTTGCAGGAGCCTATGGCCAAAAAAGTCGGTGCCCGCAAGGCACGGGCCAATCGCTGCAAGGCGTAGAGGCGCAAGCTGGCCCGACGTTCCGTCAGAGGGGTGAACTCTGATCACAGCGGAGGTATACATCCGCAGAGTGGGCGGGCGCAGGTCATCGGCGCTGCACGCCGTTAGCCGATGAGCGGGGTCAGGAAGTGCAGGGCGTCTCCGCGGCGTAGCTGTTCGTGGAAGGGCTGGTTGCGGTAGTTCCGCAGGCAGCCGTAGCAGCTTGTCTCTTCTCCGCAGTCGCAACAAGCGACCCGGCCCTGCGCGGCCACCAGCACTTCTGGGAACGAGCGGGCGATCCTTGTAGCGCCCCCTGCACCGCCAGGTACCGCATCGAAGATTACGAGTGCGATCTGATTGGCCGCTTTTGGATAGAGAGTGCCGTCGATGTCGTCGCGGTTGATCTCAAGCCGTCCGGAGACGCCTTCGAGCAGGGCATACAAGACCGAACGCCACTGTCCGGTACCGGACACAGCGGTGGTGAGCCGGTCGAAGGTGATTTCCAGGATGTCGGTCTCGTACGGATGTGCGAGCGCGCGCATCTGGAGCGGGCCGGTACAGTCGCGGTCGCGAAGCAGGTGTGGATGGGCCGGTGGGACTCGCGTGCCCACGGCTGTGCCCCAGCCGCACCAGTCACAGATCAGGTACCCGGCCCAGTTCGGCCCCTCAGAGATCGCGATCAACCGGCCTCGCGCGCCCGCCCGCGTGGTTGCTGTCCCGCCGTTGGCGAGTGGCCAGGTCTGTTCTTCAACTTCGGCGGCAAGGGACAGCACATACGTAGCGCCGTTCCAGCTGCGCCGAGGCGCCACCAACCCGGGTCGGCCCGAAGCATGCTGGGCCACGAATCCAAATTCGGGCACGCAGTACCGGCGGGGAACGCCGGACTGGACATAGCTGCAGGACGGACAGATGGAGTCCAGCGGGTCGCCATCTTCCCGATAGTGGCCGCAGGCAGGACAGACCGCGTAATTCTTTCCGATCAGCTCGCGGTCCGGCAGTCGGTAGACCCCGCCTGACGTCCATAGCCGACCGCCCGCGACGATCTCGGCGCCCGGCGCGTACTCGTAGATCGCTGAGGACAGGTCGCGGGAGAGCTCCAGCGTTCGGCCAACCGGATCGCCTGTGTAGGCGGTCCGCAGTTCGACTGTGTCCGTCGGGAAGCCATACTTCGGCAGTACGTTCCGGTTGGCGAGGAAGCCGATCAGTTGCCGCTTTTTCAACGTGTTGATGGTCTTCTCGTAGCGTTCGACAAGGTGGCCCTGGCGGTCCGCGAACGCCTGCTTCCGCCTTTCCTCGAACGCATCCACGTCCTCGGCTAGCTCTGCGCGGGTGTCCTCAAGCAGTTTCGAGAGATGCGCGACCCATGCGCTGGTATCGATGCCGATCTCTAGCTGTACTGGCGGGGGAAGCACGCGCCGCAGGGCGCTTGTAAGTTCTTCGAGGACCGGAGTCAGGTATATGCTAAATCGCCTGCTGGGCGGAACGCCGGAAATGCCGGGGAGGAAGAAATCTCCGGCGGTGCGCCATTCCTCCCCGGTGAGCTGTTTGGCGCTCCTGAAGAAGGCCGCCAGGGCCACCGAGTGCGCATGCCGACGGTCTATGCGGTCGTTGGCGAGCGGGACGAAGGGCGAGCGTATCTGTCCGGCAACCATCGCCAACGGGTCCTGGTAGCGCGAGAGATCGTGCGAGCGCCGTTGCGCGTAGGTCACTACAAGGGCTGCGGAGTCAGTCCGCCGCCCGGCCCGCCCGGCCCGTTGCACATAGTTCGCCGTGGTTGGCGGCATGTTGCGCAGGACTACTGATTGCAGCTCCCCGACGTCCACGCCGAGTTCGAAGGTTGTCGAGCAGGACAGCGCGTTGATCTCGCCACGCAGGAACTGCTGCTGTATATCGGCTGCCTCCGTGCTGGCTAGCTGTGCCGTGTGCTCGCGAGCGGCCAGCGGGACAGGGTTCAGGTGTCGGTACAGGAACCGGTAGTGATCGTCGTCGCCCTCGGCTGCTGGAACCTTATAGGACTCCAGGGATCCGGTACACCCTATGGTCGTGCATACCCCCCGCACGGAGACCGCGGAAAGCCGTCGGCACAAGCTGCAGCGGTACATCAGGTCATCGGGTCCGACCGGCGTCAGCCGCAGCCAGGTGTGGTCGACCTGGCGGACCACTCCAATCCTGCCTTCCTGGGAAGTTGCCAGCCAGCCGTCGCGGATGCCTTCCAGGAACCGCCAGCAGCCGCTGAGCACCTCGCGGGGATCGGCCGGGCTGCTCACGGTGGCGAGCAGGCGCGTTACGTAGTCCAGGCGCCGGTTCATGCCCTGCGTGGGCATCCAGCTGATCACTTTGCGTTTCGCCTCTGCGGCATCGGCGCGCACGTAAATGGGACCCCGACGTGGATCGAAGGCCTCGTCGCGCGGATCGACGCCCTCGGGCATCGTGATCGCGCCCTGCTGGCGCAGGCTACGGACGAGTTCCGTTAGAAGAGACCATGATTCGCCTTCGTCGAGTCCGAGTGCCTCTATGGCGCGTGGCAGGCGCCAGCTGGGCTCACCGTCGAGGTTGACCCGGAGCAGGCCGCGGCCTTCCAGCGACTGCCTGTCGTCGGTGGCGACCAGCTCGAGCATCACCCACAGCGCGGCGTGCCGCTGACGTTCCTGGAGCGACATTCGCCGCTGGAAGACATGTGCCCCGTCCGCCACCTTCGCGACGTGGTACCCGAGATCATTGACGTGCGCGGCCTCGCCATCTCTGGTGGCGCGCTCCAGTCCGTCAAGGATAAGCCGACGGTGCTGGATGGCGTGATAGCTAGCCTCGAGGTACGGCGCAAAGAACGCGGCAGCCTGGCGGCTGTCGCTGAACAGGAGCAACTTACGGCCCTGACCCGGCTGGTCGGCCTGCTCCGCTTCGGCCGAGGGCGGCAGTGCCTGGTACAGCGCGGTAGAGAGCACCGAGACCGCGGCGTCGCTGCCGCTCTCGAACCTGCGGACCATTGCGGCGCCCCTGGCTCCGCAGGCAAGGCATCCCCGGATGGTGTCCTGGCTTGTATCGATCCTGCGCACCGGCAACCCCAAGGTCCCGCCGCACATGGGCCGTGCGCACGTCGCGCTCGGACTCTGATACAGACCGCCGCACGTGGCACACAGCACCGCGTCCTGCGAATCGAGTGTCTTGGCGGTTTCTTCGAGGATCTCGTCGTCTTCGTCGGCAACAATCGGCGTGTCGCCGAGCAGCAACCACAGCCGCCGGTCGCTGGGCTGCTGCTGTGGGCCGAATACAAGTCCGTGCTCGTCCGGACGCACCGAACCGGACAGGTACACCGCCCCGCACCGCTTGCATGCACCGAATTCGAATGCGGCTGCGGAGCATGTCGCGCATGTCTCGCGACGCCCGAGGGACACATGCGGGCCGGCCTTGGACAGGCAGGTGTATGCGCCTTCGGTGGCCCGGACGAACAGGTGATACCGGGCCGACAGGACCGGAGATTGATCTGAGCCAGTGATCCGGCCGCCCGCTATGACCAGCGCATTGAGCGAGCCTTGTGGGTCGTCCTCTGGTTCGAACAGCGCCGCCGCTAGCTCGCCGAACATGCGCGGACCGTCGGCAAGCAGGCTGCGAAGGTCCGTCAGACGGCGTTCGTGTGCGAGCACCTTCGCCGCATCGCTGGCTATCACCCCTACGTGAGGCCCGGCCAGCCGGAGAAGTTCGGCGCCGGGATCGTCGGAGGCGGCGAGCTGCCGGTAGGCAGCCGAATCAAGAGGGCCCCAGAACGGCGCGACAGGGCTGCTGATCCGGGTCGCGGAAACCAAATCCTGGCGCCCGGGCTTACCCGGCACCCATTCGAACGGCGCATCGAACAGCCGATGCGCAAAGTCGGTCACCGCTTGCGGGTTGTCCCCAACGGTTGCGCTAGTCGCGACGCAGCGCAGCGAATGGTCACGCGCAACGCGGTCGCGCAGCCGACGCAGCAGCATTGCGACCTCGGCTGCCTTCGCTCCGTCGTAGACATGCGCCTCATCGAGGACGACGAATCGCCAGTGCCCGCCGTAGCCTCCCTCGAACAGGTCGATGTCAGCGGGGCGCAGCAGCAGATACTCGAGCATCGCGTAGTTCGTGAGCAACAGATGCGGAGGCGTGGCCCGCATCTCGACTCGGCTGAGCAGCTCGTTCGGCAGCCGAGGCTGGCCCGGGTTGAGCAAGTTGAAGCTCTCTGCGGCGTCGCGAGCGCCTTCGCGGGTGTCGCCGACATAGCGGCCGAAGGTGATATGAGGAGTTATCGCCAGCATCTGCCGCAGACGCTTGATCTGGTCGTTGGCCAGGGCGTTCATCGGGTAGATCAGGAGTGCGCGCACTCCCGGCCCGAGTTCTCCGCGTGCATGCTCGGTTGACAGTGTGTCCAGAATCGGCACGAGGAAGCTCTCGGTCTTACCAGATCCTGTACCGGAGGCGACGATCACGTTGCGGTCGGCCGTAATCTTGCGGATCGCTTGCTCCTGGTGCAGGTACAGCGGCCGGTCGAACGGCAGGGCCGCGCTGGCCAGCCCTCGGAAGGCGGGACTAAGCACGCCTGCGTCAGCCAGCGCCGCGAGCGTCGCTCCGGGCTGGTACGGCGGCGTAGCCTCCAGAAGCGGTCCTTTCGTCAGCATCGAGCTTTGGGAGATCTCGCGATCGAGAGCGACCGCGATCCGCGGCTCCCGGACCGGGAGCAGAGACCTAAGATAGCGCCGGTATCCAGTTGTGATCAGCTCAGCCGTGGCCAGCGGGTTGAAGCCATAACTCATGCTGACTCCTCTGTGCTGCGAGCGCCCTCGGCGCTCGCGATCAGCGCCTCGGCCAGCACGAGGTCAATGCCGACCAGGTCAGGTGCGTGGCTGGCCAGATCGGCCCAGGTTCCGCGCCAGGCCCGCTCGAATGCCTGGCAACCGGGTTCGTCCCGTGCGGCCAGCCGGGCCACCAGGGCGAGTGCCGTGGACATTGCTGGGACGGCCAGCCATCCACCCTCGGCGGCCGGGTGCCGCCGCGCCCTGATCTGGTTTACCAAACGGGGATATGGCGATGCGCGGACCAGCCGCTCGGCAGTGTTTACTACCGAAATGGCATTGAGGGCCGCGCGCTTCAAGGCCGGCGCCCTGCGTACGTCGAACATGCGCCGGGCCGCAGCTGTCCGGGTGTCCGCGTCGAGCAGCGCTGTCGGGACAACCGCAGCCGCTTGCCACATGGCCTCGAGCTGCTCTGGCGAGAATCTCGTCATCTGCTCCGCCTCAGAGCCGAAGCGGCCGACGGCTGAATGCGGATCACCATCTCCGCTGAGAATGCTGCGGAGATCGTCGCCGCACTGTGCGATGGCGTCTTCGGCAAGGCCAGCGAGCGGCCCTACGGTCTCCGCGTAGCTTCGCGTCAGCAGATCTGTGGTCAGAATCGCTGCGGCAGCCGGAAGCGAGGCCCACAGCTGACTTGCTGCCGCTAGCTCGGCCAGTTGGTCAGGGTGGTTCGCGGCAGTCGGACCGGTCGTCGGCTCTGGTCGCAATGCGGCCAGTCCGGTCACAATCAGGGCGCTGACGCATGTCCGGTGATCCAGTCCGGCCTCAAGCACGGCCAGCAGAGCGGCCCGCGGGTGTCGGCGGAGTGCTTTGCCGCAACTTTCACGGAGATCTGCTCGTACTCCCGATTGCATCAGATCCTTCGCCAGACAGACCAGCTGCCACAACTGCTCTGGATGGCCGAGGGATTCTGGCAGATCACCACTTCCGGCAAGGAAGGATGAGATGCCTTCCTCCTCCGGGTCTACACCTGCCGGTATTCCAGAGGACTCGCAACCATACGAGTCGTGGCCAGGCCATGTTGGCCAGCCGATCGTGGTCCACGGATCTTCGACGCGTAGCACAACACGGATCGGCCCCACATGGTGCAGGCCATCCGGGAGCACGACAACGCCTTCGGCGGGCACTGGCAGGACGACCGGATTGCGCCACGGTGCATAGACGAGGTAGACGCCAACCATCAGACCGTCCACTTGTGCGCAGTCAGTCAGCAGAAGTCGGTCACCCTCAAGTTCCACACCGGTGGCGAGCCGACGCGGCCGGACAATGCCGACCGGCATAGGCACGCCATCGAACGGCAGAATCAGCTCAGCCTTGCCATGGGCGGCGACCGTGTCGCCTGCTCGGGCCAGCTCATACCCGGCGAGCCCGGGCGAACGCTGGCCGCTAGCCGGAACAGTCTGCACGCATTTCCCGCCTACCCATACCTCCAGCTCTGCCGGTTCCGACAGCCCGGGAGCCCGGGTAAGGAACCGCCCGGCCTCGCCGAACGTCTCCGTCGCCAGATGCAGCGGCGCTGCCGTCCAGGTGGTTGCCCCGGCGCCAATACAGATAACGGTCACGTGCGGCGGAGTGACCACGAGCGGCTCATTCTCGCCTACTGCCCGGTACTCAGCCATATGGGCACGTTCGAAAGTGGTGAAATGCAGCCGATCCGGAGAGACAGCGGCGTCGGCCCCTGCTGCAAGGTCCGCGACACAGGGCCTGAGTCCGCTGGCGTTGAGAGCACGCACTGCGGGCTGGTAGCTGACCGCCAGTCCTTCTGCAATGAACACGGTCCGCCGCATCCCCCGGCCAAGCGGGCCGCGAACGATGAGGTCGAAGGCTCCTAGGATCGGCCGCGGCGCCCGCTCCCAGATGTCAAGCTGGCACGGGCCCTCGGCCGTTTGGCTCGCCAGCGGCGGACCGCCTGCAGCCGGCCGGACATCAACGTGCCAGCTGACCGGCGACTCCGGTGTGCCAGGCAGCCACACGAGCGGCGGGGCGGCATAAACAGGCGAGCCGTACGGGGTGGTCACGCCGGGGACTGGGTCGCCAAGAAGCAGCCGCGGGCGCGTCTGACCGTGCACGAGGTGGGAGTGGCCACCGTCCAGAGACACTGCCTGGACGTTCTCCAGCGACATCAGCCGCAGTCGCCAGCCGTCCCAGCCAAACGGGACGGGGGTCTCGGTGGTCCCCCCGATGTCACCTGTGACGGCAAGATCCCGATCGGCAGGATGCAAGACCCAGATTTGGCCGCGTGGCAGGGACTGAGATGCGGGCAGCCGTCGCCCATCGTCCGTGAAGAACAGAATCGGATCGGTTGGCTCGACCACCTGCAGCTCAGCGACAAGATCCCTGCCCGCCAGCGAGACGAGAACGGTACGCACAGGTCGCAGCAGCGGGAAGGTAGTCTCGGGCGCCGCCTCGGCCGCCCCGACCCACAGTGCCCGGCTCTGGATCGTGGCAGCCTCACCGTCCGCTGTGACCCGCCATATCGCCATGCCGTCCGGTGCTTCTCCAACGGCAGGAAGGATCACTTGGACGCCTTGGCCGAATGGATCTAGGCCGATCCGGGGACGCGGCTGTTGAGCATGACCCGCATGGTCGCGCATACGCCGCGCGGCGGTGAGATCCAGGCGGCCCGCTGCTGTTTCATCACGAGCGACCTCGACCATGTATGCCGGAAGCCGTACGCCGTCAAGATCAGGATCGGGCTCGCCGAGTCGCTCCAGCAGGTCCAGGCTACGGTCGACCACATCGTGGGCGTAGTCGCCGCCGTGGACAAGGAAGCGCCGCGCGGGCACATCTAGATTAGATAGGCGCAGTTCCCGTCCTGGCGAAGTCGCCCACGACAGAAAGCTCTCCGCATCCATCCCAGGATCTCGACCACGCCGATCCAGCAGCAGTCGGAAATAGTCTCCCAGAGAATACGCCGGTATTCCGGCGTGCATCAAGATTGGTCCGACATATCTCAGCGGCATGTCAGGGAACGTGGCCATGCCGAGGTTGGCTACGGCTCGCACGAATGCCTCTCCCCAGATGGCCTGATCCTGGGTCGTACCTGGGTACTTGACGGCCGCCCATAGCGCTCGCCAGTATGTCCCGGCCTCGTAGCCGGTCACGGCTGCACCGGCCATGGCGGTGGCCACGCAGGCGGGCCATCCCAGCAGGAAGCGAGTCCCAGTCTCGCGGGGATCGGGCAGCTTGCCGTACACGCGGCCAAGGACATATGCGACCTGGCTGCTGCGGTCAGCAGGGATCTCGATCTCGGCGACCAGGGACGCACTTCGCAACCGCGCGGACCACGAACGCTCACGGGCATCGAGCAGTTCCCGAGCGCCAACCGTACGGGGGGCGCCAGCGTCGCTGCTCATGAGCTCTCCCAGCTGGCTCTGAAGCAGATTGCTCTCGCGGATTCGGGGATTTTCTGCACCCGTAGCGGCTGGCGAAGATCACAGCGGTCGCCGTGCAGCACCCATGAGGACGGCAGGGCTCGAACACGATCGACGAAAGCTGTCCTCTCGCTCGGGGCCGCGGTCAGCTCGAGCTGTGGCTGTGTGCTCCGCTTGCGAGGGCGTCGCACCGAGACGAGGGACGAACTCGGCCGTGCGTATTCGTCGACGCGCTTGGTGATGACCTCGTGGTCGAAGGGACAGCGCCTGGCCGGCGCTCGGTACGGCGAGTTAATGATTGGATTACCGATGACCCGACCCGCCACCTGCCATACTCCTCGCGCGCCGTAGTAACTCGCCACTGAGGGGAACCGAGCTCTGGCCGCCTACGCCGCGATACCAGGCTATATGTAGCGCTTGTTCTCGATCTCGCCCTAAATGTTAGCACCGAGTGAGAGAGGACATTCCGGTCTTTGCCTAGCTCGCTCTGGCTTGCCCGTATGCTGGTCTGTCGACCATCTATGTCATAGGGAGGCGCGATCCGATACAGTTTGCCGGACCTTCGAAGTTTACCCCGGTTTGCCAAGACCACTAAGATCAACGCCTGTTTCGTGACAGCCCGCGCGGTGGGTCGCGGTCCTGAGTCTGCGTCAAGCCCTCATTCACGCTACGCCAGAGATGTACTGTAACCCTCGGGATTCTCTGAATCGTACAATTGATTATGGATTAAGCTAGTTTGCGGTGCTTAGATCATGATGGCTTTGAAGGTGAGGTCGGCACGTCACAATCCGACGGGGCCGGGGTTGGACCCGGGGTCCGAGTCCTCCAGTCGATCTGGGCGAGCTTGTCCTGGCGCCGCAAGGCTGACTTTGAGTCCTTCGGCTTCGCCGAGCCAGCCTTCGCGATCGGCTCCGTTCGTCGCAGAAAACCCATCAGCGTGATCCCATGGTCGTGGGGACACTGAGGTGCTTGTCAGGCCGCATGTTGCGCTGCTGCCGCTTACTGGCCTGCCTCGCGCTCCTGGGCATGACGATCATTCCCGAGATTCGGATGGTGCCACGGCTCGGCATCGCGGTATTGAGAGAGCGTGGATCCAGGTCGGTTGCGGTCAGGGTATTGGCCAGCTGACGTATCGGGACCGAGCCTCGGGCCTGGGGTAGGCCCAGGTTGTTGCTCAGTGGATGACGACTGCGGTGACCGGTATCCAGATTGACTCATTACATGCAGCGTGAGCCCGTCCGGTTCATGTCGGACCTGAGGGATGGGAATGGCTCCGGGGCCACGGCGCCTGGGAGTATCGGCAGTCCAGCTTGACAGGATCTCCCCGGCCAGTCGACCGGGGGATGTTCGGTCGATATCAGCATTGAACGGTGGCTGATGGTTCGTCGCGGTGTCGGCCGACCGGCCTACGGCAAGGGAGTCGTTTCGCTGTGATGTGACAGCGGATTCCTGGTGCACATGCACCGCCGCGCTATCGTCCTGTCCTTCGGCGTCATGTGGTTGCGGTGGGGTGGCGGCTGCTTGCAGTTGCTCGTCGATCTGGCGGGACCGTTCCCGTGCGGCGGCAAGTTCGGCGGTTTGCGGAAAGGGCTTGCCGAGGCTGGCGGTGGCGTGGTCGATCTCGCCACGGGAACGGTCGATGTCGGTGAGGACGCGAGCCTTGCTGGCTTCGAGGCGGCCGAGCCGGTTTTCGAGCCGGGCAACCAGGCCAGCCGGGTCGATCTCGGCGAGGTCCGAGGGCGTGAGGGTCATCTCGGTGCCGGGCGCGTCTTCGAGTGCCGGGGTTACGGTGACCTGGCCCGGGGTCTGGGCGATGGTGATGGTCAGGGTGAAGCCGCCGAGTTCCCCGGTGCGCATGGTTCGCTGCCGGAATCCCAGCTGGTTCGCGGCTTCCTCCCTGATCCGGTCGAGCAGGTGCCGGCCGGCGTCGGCGCGCTTGCGGTAGGCGCGGCCGTCAACGGTCATGGTGAACGCATCGCCGCGGGTGTCCTGCCGCCGGGCGACGGCGGTGTCGATGTCGTCGGCGAGCCGGGTCTGTGCGGTGATGTGCTGTTGCAGGCGGGTGATGGTGCGGCGCAGGCCGTCCTGGGTGCGTCCGGACATTTCGCGGTGCGGGTAGTGGCCATTCAGGTATCGGGCGTGGGCGGCGCCTTGTGCTGGCGGGTGCTCGCAACGGGCGGCGGTGTGGCCGTGCCATGAGGATGGCGGTCATGACGGCTGGGTCTCCTTGCTGGCTGGGGTCAGTGCTGGCGCGCGGTGGGCTTGGCGGGACGGGCTGGGGGCTGGTGTCCTGGCGGTCTGCAGGTCGAGTACCCGGCTGGTCAGGGCGGCGCTGAGGCTGCGGGGGCAGGAGGTCAGGGAGCCGGTGCGTTCCTGGCGGTGGATGCCGACAGCCAGGATGGCGAGCGGTATGTGTTCGAAGATCAGGACGAAGATCAGGGCTGATGCGATCAGGAGGGTTTCCATAGCAGGAAGGGTGCGCCGGGGGGTGCGGACGCCGGTACCGCGCTGCTGGACGGGTGGGAGACGTCCCGGCTAGGGTGATGGCGTCCTAGACGTCCCGCAGACCCGGCCTGGTGCATGCCTAACGAACGGTTGCGTACCGCGCTTCTGGAGCGCGGGGTCACGCTGGCAGCGCTCGGTGAGGAACTCGGGGTCGATCATAAGACCGTCGAGCGGTGGATCGCGGGCCGGACTCCGTACCGGAAGTATCGTTACGCGGTCGCGGCGCGGCTGAAGGTCGATGAGGCGTACCTGTGGCCGGACGCCCTGTCGCGGGATCAGGTCGCGGCGGCGTCGGACAGCGAGGTCGTGGCCGTGTACGGGCGGCGGTCCGGGGTGCCGAAGGATGCCTGGCAGCGGCTGTTCGGGCAGGCGGAGTCCGAGATCGGGGTGCTGGTGTACTCGGGGCTGTTCCTCGCGGAGGACGCGGATCTGCAGGACATCCTGGCGGCGAAGGCGGGCGCGGGGGTGCGGGTGCGGGTGCTGCTGGGTGATCCGGACAGCCCGCAGGTGGCTGAGCGGGGCGCGGATGAGGGTGTGGATCAGGCGCTGGCGGCGAGGGTCCGCAACGCGCTGGTGCTGTACCGGGGGCTGCGGAGCCTGGGGAATACCGAGTTCCGGTTCCACCGGACGGTGCTGTACAACTCGATTTACCGGGGAGATGACCAGCTGCTGGTCAACACCCACGTGTACGGCGCTCCGGCGTCCCGGTCGCCGGTCTGGCATCTGCGGAAGGTCGCGGGCGGGGAGATCGCGTCGACGTACCTGGCCAGTTTCGACCGGGTCTGGGCGACGGCGGTGCCGGTGCCCGGAGATTAGGCGTGGCGCGCAGGATCGACTATCACCACGACCCGTCCGCCCCGCCGGCGAACAGCATCGTGCCCTCGGTCAACGTCGCGGTCGCGAACGACGCGGGGGAGGTGCTGCTGATCCGCCGCAGTGATAACGGGAACTGGGCGCTGCCGGGCGGCGCGGTCGATCTGGGCGAGTCGCTGGCCCAGGCCGCGGTCCGGGAGACCAGGGAGGAGTCCGGGATCGAGTGCGAGGTCACCGGGCTGTCCGGGATTTACACCGACCCGGGGCACGTGATCTTGTATACGAGCAACGGCGAGGTGCGGCAGGAGTTCTCGATCGTGCTGACCGCCCGGGCGGCCGGCGGCTCGCCGGCGCCGAGCGACGAGACGTCCGAGGTGGCCTGGGTGAGCGCGGCAGAGGCCGGCCGGTGCCAGATGGATCCGTCGATGCGGCTCCGGATGCGGCATTACCTGGAACGCCGCGACCGGCCGTACCTCGGCTAGAGCGCGGCCGCCAGGACCAGCGGCCGCCGGGTGCGGCGGGGGGCCGCGCACCTGGCCTGGTACAGCTGGCGGGTGACGCGGGCAGCGGCGGCGGCGAGCAGGGGCGCGGACCGGGTGATCGCGCGGTTCACCACGTCGTCCGGGCCGTAGCGGGCCAGGATCTCGGACAGCCGCTGGTCGACGTGCAGCCGCTGGCCGTCGGGTCCGGTGGTCATGTCGCAGTAGATCAGCGCGTCGGCCAGCGGGCCCGGCGCGGGCTCGAACTCGCGGGCCAGGTCAGCGCCGAGGCCTCGTTCGTCGGCTTCGACCTGGGCGCAGGAGTGGTGGGCGACCAGCCGGCACAGCAGTCCGCCGGCGTGCTCGGTGTCGCGGAGGTAGCGGGCGCCGTCGAGGGGGTGGAAGCCGGTGCCGGCCAGGGCCGGGGCGTAGCCGATGTCGTGCAGCCACGCGGCAGCGGTGACAACGTCGGACTCCGGCCCGAGGACGGGGGCGAGGGTCCGCGCGGTGGCGGCGACCTGCCGGGTGTGTGCCCAGCGGCGCGGCAGCGGCTCGGCAAGGATCCTGCGGGCGGTGTGCTCGGCCCAGGCGGCGGTCTGCGTCATAACCCGACGCTACGCGGGCTGTGCCGGACGTTCACGGACGCAGCCGGACGGCCTGAGGACGTCTCCGGCCGCCGGGCGGGCTATCTCACCACATCCCGGACGCCGGGCGGCGGACAGGGCCTGCGCGTCACGGCCTGCAGTGACCGCCGGCAGGGCCTCTATCTACTCCGCCTGCATCTCGATCGCCGCAGCGGCGGCCCGGCGGGCTGCCCGGGCGGGCAGCAGGGCGCGGCGGAGCTCGTCGATGTCGGGGGTAATCACGGTGTGCGGGCCGAGTCCGTCGCCCTGGCGTTGTGCCACGTACCGGGTCCGGCCGCGGACGAACTCCTGCCGTATGAGGTAGGCCGGGAACTCGGCTTGGAGCACCCCCGCGTCGTCATGCACCGCTGTCAGATCCTCTCCGTTCACGGCCCGGGCGGTCAGCGGCTCCGCTGGGCGCCGCGGTCTCCGGGGCTTGCATGTTCAGAGTCGCCGTGTCCGGTGGGACTTCGGTACCTCAGCGTGGGACGAGTAGGGACGTCTTGGGCTAGTGTCGGAGTAGCTGCCGCGTTCCTGGAGGTCCCCGAGCGTGAACGAGACCCTGTGCCGTGCGCTCCTTCAGGCGCGCCTGAGCGAGGAGGATGTCGCCGCCTGCCTGCAGGTCGACCCCAAGACGGTGCGGCGCTGGCTGGACGGCCGCCTGCCCTATCTGCGGCACCGGTGGGCGCTCGCTGCCCTGGTCGACATGGACGAAGGTGACCTGTGGCCGCAGGTCCGCACCACCCGGTCACGGCCCGCGGAGGTCTTAGCCATCTACCCGCACCGCGACACCGTCCCGCCGGACATCTGGCCGCGCCTGCTGGCCTCGGCCGGACGCGAGATCGCCGTCCTGGCCGGCGACGGGCTGTTCCTCGCGCAGCTCCCTGGCGTGGCTGACGCGCTGGCTGACCGGGCACGCGCGGGGGTGCGGGTGCGGATCTGCCTCGCGGACCCTGACGCGACCGCTGGCACCGAACCCGGCGCCGGACCGGATCCTGCCGGGACGGCGGCGGATGCCCGTGCGGCGCTCGCCCGGTACGGGCCGCTGCGGCAGTGCGGCCAGGTGGCGATCCGGCTGCACCGGGCCGTCCTGCCTAGCTCGCTCTGCCGCGCGGACGAGGAGCTGCTGGTCTGCCAGCATGCGCACGGCATCCCGGCCGGGAGGTCGCCGGTGCTGCGCCTGCGCAAGGCTGACGACGGTGACATGGTCGCTGCGTACCTGGACAGTTTCGAGCGCGTCTGGGCTGGTGCGCGGCCGCTCGGATAGCCGGACCGCGGACCGTCCTCTCCCCGCAGCGGTGTGAGTTATGGCATCGCCTGTGCCGGCGTGCTGGGTTAAACTAGGAGGTGCCGCTCTCCCTGGAGAGGCGGAAGTGAGCCCGGGTGGACCGCCGGACGACGGAAGCCCGGGCTTCGCGCTGCCCGGGGTCCTGTCAGCCGAGGCCGAGCGTGCTGACGGTGAACGCGGCGGCCAGTTCTTTCCAGTATGTGTCGTCACCGGTCTGGGCGAGCGCGGCTGTCCCGGCCGCGATGTCGGCGAGCCAGAGCAGGGGCTCGGCCGAGGCTGGCTGCCAGGAGATGGCCAGCGTGGCGGGGATGGACGCCTGCCGGCGCAGGGCCGCGACCAGGACGCGGTCGCGGGCATCGAGCTCAGGGTGCCGCCGCTCGAAGACGACGTTCGGGATCTGCCGGCCGGCCAGGCCGGTGAGGATCCGCTCGATGCATTTGCGCCGCGCTCGTTCTTGCCGGCCCGGCGTCATCCCGGACGCGACGACCACCAGCCCGGCCTGCGGCATGTGACGGACCGCGGCGGCCAGGAGGCTGCGCCGCTTGCTGTTCTCATCGCGCCAGTGCAGCCGCGCCTGCCGGGTCTGCCGCAGGGCACGCAACGCGTCGCGATACCGGTCGGCGTCTGCGTCGGCGACGATCACCGCGGCCAGGATGTACAGGCCGTCCCTGACCCGCAGGGACTCATCCGCGAAGGCAGTCCTGGCCGGCTGCATCAGCTGCTGCCGTACCGCGTGCCCGGGTGTTGCCCGTCACTGAAGATTCCGATGTAGGCGGCGCTCGTGATGCCGATGTGGAGGTGCGGCAAAGCCCCGCGGCCGGGGCCGGCGGGTCCGGGCCGTGGCCTGATCACCGGTCAGCGGCGGTGCGGCCACGCCCGGCGTGGGGGATGTCGTTGCTGCCCGGGGCTGGCGGCCTGGGGTGGCCGCTGCCGGGCCGGGCGTGGTGGCAGCGGGTGGTTTCCAGGTGCATCTGCTCGGCCAGGGCCGGGAGCAGCCGGGTCTGCCATTCGGCCTGGCTGGCCAGGACCCGCCCGTGGCGCTGGGTGTTCAGGTAGCAGAGGGACCACAGTTCCATCAGCCAGTCGAGCCCGTACAGGCACAGCGGGTGCTGGTCCCAGCAGGTCCCGAGCGCGGCGGCGAGGTGCCCGTAGCCGGGCCGGTAGACCTGGTCGACCCAGGCCCGCAGCCGGGCGATCGCCTCGTCCCGCTGTTGTCCGCGCAGTTTCCACCACCGGGGCGCCTGTGCCGGCTGGCCCGGCTCGGCGTCCGCGTCCGCGGTGCCGCCGCTGGCTGCTGCCAGGGTAGTGAGCCGGGTGGCGAGCGCGGCGACCTGCTGGTCCAGGCCGTCGAGGGAGTCCAGGATCGCGGCCTGCCGGGTCGCGGTGCCGCTGATGGCGTCCAGCCGGCCGGTGGCCTGGGCGAGATGCCGGGTCAGCTCGGCCAGGCTGGCGGTGATCTGCTGGTAGTGCCCTGCCTCGCGCTGGTCCAGGGCGGCCAGCCGCTCGGCGTGCTGGGTGAGCATGAGCAGCAGCGCGGTGACCGCGTCCTGCTGATCGCCGGTGCTGGCGGTGGCGGTCATTGCCAGGGGTAGCGGCCCGGGTGGTCATCCCACGGGTCGGGCGGCATGCTGCCGGTGCCGGTGTTCCAGGTGGGCCGCGGGTCATGCGCGGCTGGCTGGTCGTCGAGGAGTTCGGCGAGTTCGTCGGTCAGGGTGAGCCGGGCTGCGGTCTGGCCGATCCGGCGGGCGTGCCGGTAGCGGCGGTCGTTCCAGGCCATGGGCAGCCGGCCGATGGCGGGGGACATGCCGCCGCGGATGATCAGTGCGTGCCGGGCGGGGAGCTGGCGGATCATCTCCGGGGTCATGACGGGGTGCCGGGTGTAGTAGTCGGGGTAGGCGTCGCGGGGGCCGATGCGGGGCCGGGTTTCGCGCATGGCGGTGGTGCCGCAGAGCCGGGACGCGGCGTCGAGGGTGTCGGGGTCCGACACGCCGGGCAGCCAGATCTTGGCGCCGGAGGTGTCCATGATGATCCGGGCGCCGTTGGCGCCCCACCGGCCGCGGAGCTGGGCTTCGCCGTGGGCGACGGTGATGATCTGGATGCCCTTGCCGCCGGAGTCGGCGAGCCAGTTCGGGACCGGGACCGGGCAGATCTGGGTGACCTCGCCATCAGGAGCGGGGGGTCGAGCCTGGCGCCGGGCTGGTTGCTGCCGTGCAGGGCGGCGGTGTAGTGGATCTCGCTGGCCAGGCAGGCGAACAGGGGGGCAACGGGTGCGTCCTCGCCCTGGGTTTCGGCGATCAGGTACAGCGTCCCGTTATGGGAAAGGAATGTTTCGGTGTGCAGGCCGTCGCCGGGTGCGGGCAGGACGGATGCGGCGAGGGCGGGGTCGGCCAGGAACGCCAGGCCGCGGCTCATCGTCATCCGGACGGTGGAGATGGTCTTGTTCGCCTCGCCGCGCATCTCGGCGAGCTGGTCGGCCAGGTATGCCGACGCGCCGGGGGTGGTGCGCAGGATGTGCTCGGGTTCGTCCAGGGCGGTGCCGGCGACCCAGCGGGCGACGGTGCGCAGGTCCAGGCCGGCCAGGGCGGCGGCGTGGAAGTAGCCGCGCAGGTAGCCGGAGGCTTTGGCGGCCCAGAAGCTGGCGTCCTCGACGCCTTTCTGGCTGACGGCGGCGGCGAACGCGTCGGCGCGGCGGATCGCGGCCGCGGGTTCCTCGCGGCCGTCGAGGGGGTTCCAGGTGAAGGTGGACGCGGCGCCGCCGGTGTGCTGGGGGTTGAACACGTGCACCGGGCCGTGGCCGGCGCGGACGCCGCTGGTCAGGGCGTGCACGTCGGCTTTGGTGGTGGTGGAGATCACCGGGCCGGGGTAGCGCAGGATGATCCGGGCGAGCCACCCGGTTTTGCCGCCTCTGGGCGGGCTGAAGATGACGGCGTGCTCGTCTGACGGCAGCCGCAGGGCGTGCCGGTACTGCGCCCGCCCGGCCAGGATCGAGTATGCCCGGGCCCGGGTGAGGATCCGCTGGGCGAGGGTGAGCTGGGGGCGGGTGCGGCGGCTGCCGCGGAACGCGGCCGGGCGTCCCCACCGCCACCACAGCTCGAAGACGGTCGCGTGGCCCTTGCCCGGGTGCAGCCGGAGCCGGAGCCGGATCCGCAGCTGCCGGACCCGGTGCCGGGGCAGCCGCCGGCCGCTCAGGAACGCCCATTTCACCGCCGGCAGGACCAGCCCGGCGGCGGTGATCAGCTCGGCGTATCGCATGGCGCGGTCTGGGTTCATGGCTGGCTCGGGTGGCCGTTGTGCAGGGACCGGACATGAGCGCGCAGGACGCGGCGGGCGGTGCCGGGGTGCAGGTCCACCTCGGCGCCGATCTGCGCCGCGATCCCGGCGACCCGGCTCAGCGGCAGCCGGGGCAGGTCGTGGCGCTGGCTGGCCAGCGCGATCAGCAGGTCCTGCTTGGCCGGCCGTCCGCCTGGCCGGCGCCTTCGGGTGCCGTTGTCCGGGGGGAGGCCGGCGGGCGGGAGCGCGAGGACTGCTGCCGGTCCGGGGATGGCGGTGCGGCCGGGGGCGGCCGGGCATTCCTCGACCACCCAGCGGCGGAACCCGGCCAGCGTGCTCGCCGGGGCCAGCGCCAGGCGCAGCAGCCACAGCACGACCGCGCCGGCGACCGCGAGCGGCGTGGCGTCATCGCCGGCGAGCACCTGCCCGTCGTGGCGCATATGGGCGATGGCCCAGGCGCGGACGACACCGATCAGGGTGTCGCTGGCCAGGGCGTAGATGGTGGCGGGCATCACCCAGATCGCCAGGTTCCGCCAGCCGTGCCCGGCGGCCATCGCGTTCATCGTGACCGAGACCGCGACGCAGGCCACGTTCAGGGTCCGGGGCCGCAGCGCCCGCCGGCCGTGCAGCGCCAGCGCGATGCCGAGCGTCGCGAAGATCAGCGCCCCGGCGTCGGGGATCCCGGCTTCCAGCGCGGCGATGACCATGTCGCGTCTCGCGATCCGGACCATGACGTACTGGGCGTCCCAGCTGACTACCGCCGCCGCGGCGGCGAGGACGGCCAGCGCGGTGATCGCGTTGCGGAGCCACGCCCGGCCCGCGTCGCCGTCGTGGTGCGGCTTGCGGTGCTGCCCGCCGTTCAGGCTGCTCAGGCCGTGAGCGCTGCGCGGGTCGACGGTGACCGAATAGAGGGGGTTGGGGTGGCTGGTGGTCCTGCCGCCGTCTGTCACGTGTGGTGCCTCCTCGCCGCAGGGATGTCTTGTCAAGATGTACGCCATCTTATATAAACTAGATATCTTACGCGTGTCAACTCGGGCTGCTGGCTGGACGGCGGTCTTGTTCTGGCAAACTGGTGTAGCTCAGGCAGCGGAGGGAGACGGCATGTCACCGAGGAGCCGGGCCGGCGCGGACGGCCGGGTCCCCGAGCGCCGGGACGTGTACGAGCGGCTGGCCGATGAGCTGCGCCGGGACATCGTCTCGGGCCGGTACCAGCCGGGGGACCGGCTGCCCAGCACGCTGGACCTGATGGCGAAGACCGGGGTGGCGAACCTGACCGTCCGCGGCGCGTACCGGGTGCTGGTGGAGGAAGGCCTGGTCGAGCCGGTCGCCAGGAAAGGCTTCTACGTCCGCCGGCCGAACGTCATGACCTGGCGGATGAACGCCGCCAGGACCGGGCGGCGCGGCGGCGCGATGCCGGTCGACGTGTGGGCCGCCGACGCGGAAGCGGCTGGGATGGCGCACCGCGAGGAGATCAGCGTCGGGATCGAGGACTCCTCGGCCCTGGTCGTCGGCCGGCCGGTGGGGGAGCGGCTGGGCCTGGCGGCCGGGTCGCGGGTCCTGGTCCGCCGTGCGATCCGCCTGCTCGGCCCCGCCGAGGGCGACTGGCCGGAGACGCCGGAATCCCTGGCCGATGCCTACTTCCCGTACGACCTGGTCCGCGACACGCCCCTGGCATCGCCCGGCCCGGCCAGCGCGGAGGAGGCCCTGGCCGGGGTCGGCTGCCCGCTGCGCGGCCACGATGACGAGCTGCGGCCACGGCTGGCCACCACCGCCGAACGGCAGATCCTAGCACTCCCGCAGGTGTCGGTCGTCCTCGAACTCGCCCGCACCGCGTTCACCGCCGACCGCCACCCGGTCCTGGTGTCCCACCAGGTCCTGCGCGGCGACGGCGCCGTCTACACCTACCAGATCAGCTAGCCGATCGTCCTCTCACTGCGCGGTGCCGCACGAGGGGCGCTAGGGCAGCCCAGAAGCTGACAAGAACCGTCGCGTACCTCTTCTGCCGAATTGAGTAAGTTAGATCCTGCATGTTCATGCGCTCATAAGCGTAGTCATGCATCGCTTACAGCCCGCCGGTGATGGCACGTCCTGATGCAATTCTGGGTCCAGATCGATGCAGAATCGGAGCGGGTCACTGCCAGTTGGTCGTGCATGCGATGTGTGCCAGAAGAAACGGATCTGGGCGCGTTATCGTTTCCGCTGTGCAACAGCTCACCATTATTTGTCTTCGGCTCATTTCGTGGCCTAAGAAATATGCGGTCGACACATGATACTTCCTGAAACCGGTAGACGATTCACTCGCGCTAATCGACGTAAACTCGCGGAAACGATCACACATGCCAGGCCAGCGTGCAGAGCTGTGAAACTTAAGGCGGGTATTTGAAGGTTTGTGGAGGTCGGACAACTCGGAAGTCGCAAGCCCGATTCAGCTATCGGCCCTTGAGTGGCCAGAAAGAGCTGCGATCAGACTCTTGATAGTGTTCTTTGGCGCTATCTTGGCGACAGAACCTGGCAGGTTTATGGATCGCCGAGGAGGCCGGCTATGAACGTGCAGCGACAGAAGTTGAGCTATTCACATCGGTGGCTCCGGGCACCGCTACTTGGATTGCTCCTAGCCGCCTCGGGCATCGTCGCGTCGGACAACGTAGCGGGCGCGGCAGTCAGTGTTGTTGGCGCTCCCGCCGCGGCAGCTCAGAGTTGCACGCCGGGGAGCGTCGATTCGCCTGCGGGGACCGTGATCTTGCCAGGTAGCTGTTGGATGAGCGGCGACGGCGTCGATGTTAAATCCAACGGCGGGGTTGGCGCGCCTGGTCCCTTCCAGTGCGTCGACCTTGTAAAGCGGCTCTACGTCGCCCGCGGGTGGGCGGTAAGTTTCTTTCCCCGCAGGGATTTCGAAGATTGAGTCAAGTTGCGCCGTGTGTTAGGGGTGTGACGGGCTGAGGCGGACCGGCGGTCACCGGGCGTGTTCAGGCGGCGAGGGATGCTTGCCGGGCGAGGCCGGTGATGGCGGCGTTGTAGGCGCGGTCCGCCTGGCGCAGTGCGGTGCCGGGGGGCGGGCCGGTGTCTGTGAGCTGGGCGAGGCCGGGTATGAGGAATCGCTGGGCGAGGCGGGTCAGGAACAGGGCGAGGGTGAGGCCGGCGGGGGTTACCTGGTAGGTGCGGCTGCGGGGGATGCGCTGGATGATGTGGTGGGCGCGGAGTCTGCGCAGGTCGTAGCTGGTCTGCCCGCTGGTCATTTCCTCTGGCGTTTTCCCGAGCTGGGGTGCGAGGTAGTGCCGCAGGTCGCGGCTGGTGAAGCCGGCGGGCCGCCGGGCGAGTGCGCAGCAGGCGCTGAGGAGGGCGCGGGCGCGGGGGTCGGTGAATCGCATCCCGGGGATGCGGTTGCCGGTCGTGGTGATGACCGGGCTGGTGAGGGTTTCGAGGGCGGTGGCTCCTTCGGCGGGGTCGTGGCTGATGCGTTCGGCGTCCAGCAGGCGCCGGTTGGCTGTGTAGCCGACCTCGGCCAGTGCGGCGAGGTTAGTCAGGTCTTTCCCGATGCCGAAGTCGCGGGGCTGGTTGATGGTGGTCTCGGTCCGAAGGGCCATTCCTTCCTTCAGGTACTGCTTGACCTGGGTCTTCTTGTAGTACAGGTAGAGGTAGGGGGCTACTCCGGTGGTGATGACCTGGGTGCGGAAGCTGCCGGGGGTGGGATGCTTGCCGCGCAGGCGGATCAGGCGGCCGAAGACGACGTTGACCTTGTCCGGGCGGCCGATGTCGAGGTTGTCGCGGATCAGCTGATCGAAGAAGATCCGCCCCGACAGCGGGCGGTCAAGGGCCTGGGTGGTGGAGAACTCGATCTGCTGGACCGACAGCTGCCAGCGGTAGTCAGCCTCCTCGTCCTCGCGGGTGAACGGGTGTGGCAGGCGGAACAGCCACTTGCCGGCGAACCGGCAGATCTCCTGATCGGTCAGGCCGTCGCAGATCCGCTGAACGGCGGCCGGGTCGGCGGCCGAGCCGAAGGCGTTGTCCAGGGCGGTGAAGCCGATGCCCGCCTTCGCGCACTGCCGCTTGGCGTACTCGTGGCCGTTGAGGTAGATCTGGCCGGTGAACGGGAAGTAGCCGCAGAACTTCACGTAGAACGGCCCGAAATCGGCGTCGAACCCGTAGAAGTACCAGTGGTTGACCATCGCCTGCTCCTGGTACAGCCAGGGGTACGGCCTGCCGGTCACCGCGTCCCGGCGCTGGCGGGTCCGCCACACCCGGGTCTTCTCCTGGGCCACGCCGGCGAAGAGGATCCGCTCCCCGCCATCGTGACCGGCCAGGTACTTCCTGGCGATCTCGTCCTTGCTCTGCCCCTTCGCGAACCGGATCAGGTCCAGGTCACGGACGGCGATGTAATGATGAATGTCAGCGGCGAACATCTCGGTCATCGGGAGCATCAGCGCCGAGGACACGAACTTGTTCCCGCGGTGAAAGCAGAAGAACCCGCGGATGCCCTTCCCGTACTGCAGCCGCGGCTGGCGGAACGTCAGCAGCATCCGGTCGATGCAGCGGATCTCCAGCGTCACGTGACCGGACAGGACCTGCGCGGCAGTACGAGGTAGCGTCATCATGGGCTCCGGCTGGAAGCTCGGCCGGCAACGGCCACCCGACCGCTGCTAGCGGCGAATGAACAGTTCCATTGTGAACTGCCTTCAGCCCCGGCCGGAGCCTCCCCGGCCCCGGCCCGCACAACCCCAGCCCGGCCATGAGACCACATCAGCTCTCACAGGCATGCCTCGTCGGGTTGGGGCGGAGAGCCCCGGTGAGCATTCACCGAGTGCTGGCTGAGCCGGGTTTCCGGTGACTGAACGTGACAGGCCGTGGGCTTGGCGATCTTCTCAGAGCCGGCCCAGCGTGTTGGCTTGATTACTGCCGGCCGGCTCTGATCATGGTCAGTTGTGACCGATCTGCCGCCTCCTGCGCCGGGATGCGATGCCTGCGCTGCCCGGGACGCGGCGATCGCGGAGTTGCGGCAGCAGGTAGGCGAGCTGCAGGCGACGGTGGCGCGGCTGGAGCGGCTGGCCTCGCGTAACAGCGGGAACTCGTCGATGCCGCCCAGCGCCGATGACGTGCCCGGGCGCGCGCCGCCGTCGCGGCAGCAGCGGCGCGCGGCGGAGCGGGCGGCGCGCAAGCGCGGCAGGCAGCCCGGCTCGCCGGGGTCGGCGATGCGCTGGGCCGAGCCGGACGAGGTCATCGACCACCATCCCCGGGGGCTGTGCGACTGCGGCGCGGACCTGGGCAGTGCGCTGGACCTGGGGGTGGCCCGCTCGCACCAGCAGCTGGAGATCCCCGGGCCGTCAGCGCGGCGGGTCCAGCATGACTTGCACCGGGCGCGGTGCGGCTGCGGGGCGGTGCATGTCGCGGCCCGCCCGCCGGGCGTGCCGGACGCCGCGGTGTCCATCGGCCCGGCCCTGCGCGCCCTGGCGGTGTACCTGCTGGTGTTCCAGCACGTGCCCGTCGAGCGGTGCCGGCAGCTGATCGCCGACGCGACCGGCGCGGCGGTGTCGGCCGGGTTCATCCACTCCTGCCTCGCCACGGCCGCGGACGCGATCGCCGGCGTGGTCAAGCTGATCAAGACGCTGATCACCGCCGCGGCGGTGGCCGGGTTTGACGAGACCACGCTGCGGGCCGGCCGCGCGGGGGAGAAGAAGTACGTGCTGGGCGCGTTCACCGAGCTGTACTCGCTGTTCTTCCTCGGCAAGCGGAACCTGGAGTCCTTCCGCGACTTCGGGATCCTGCCGGACTTCGCCGGGATCGTGGTGTCGGACCGGTACGCGTGCTACTTCCACGACGGGTGGGAGCACCTGGCCGGCCACCAGGCGTGCCTGGCCCACATCCTGCGCGACTACCAGGACGCCGCCGAGAGCTGGCCGGACGCGATCTGGCCAGCCCAGGCGCAGCGGGCGCTGCGCGGGCTGATCAAGGCCTGGCACGACTCCCGCGACGCCGGCAAGGCCGAGATCCCCGAACGCGTCCGCGGCCCGCTGGCCCGCGAGTTCCGCCACGCCGTCCTGGCAGGCCTGTCCGACCTGCCCCGCATCCCCGGGCCGAAGAACACCACCGCCCAGCACCCCGGCCGCGACCTGCTGGAGTTCTGCCGCGACCGACAAGACGACGTGCTCCGGTTCTGCCACGACACCAGGGTCTGGCCCACCAACAACATCAGCGAGCGCGGCGTGCGCCCGCTGAAAACCCAGCAGAAGATATCCGGCCGGCTCACCAGCGACGAGGCCACCCAGGACCGGCTCGACATCCGCTCCTACATCGACACCGCCCGCAAGCACGGCCAGGACGTCCTCACCGTCCTGCGAGCTGTCATGACCGGCACTCCGTGGTGCCCGCCGACACCGGCCGCAGCCTCGCCGTAACACCAGGCACCGAACAAGATCACAATCACTCAGCGTTCGCGGCCTGAATGCTTACGGTGGGCGCTCTCTTCGTGGGTGACCGGCAACGGCGACCAAGTGTGGACACACAATCCGGAGGGTCTCGTTTCCCAGAGGCAGGGTGCGATCAGCTACCTCAGTCCTGGGGACGCTGTGAGCATGGAGGTTCGCGAGCCAAACGGCACTTACGAGTCCGGCGGGCATGTCGCAGTTGTCAACGCGGTCAGGTCTAATCGTAACGGCACATATTCCGTCCAGCTCGTCCAGCAGAACGCCAGCAGCGTGTACCTCAACGGCGTGACCTGGGACGGGTCGAGCATCACTATCCCGGCCAGTAGTAGATGGACGTATCCGATCCAAGGGGTCCTTCACGCACCTAGCGGCAATGGAGCACCGACCCCGGCTCTGGTGCAGCGTGCTGACGGCGAGAGCGACGTCGCGGCGGTGGTGAACGGCCGACTGCAGTTCTTCTGGAACGTCCAGGGCCAGCCCGGCTGGTTGAGCGAGGTGATCTCAGTCGGCCCGGTGACCGGCACCCCGGCCCTGGTGCAGCGTCCTGACGGCGAGAGCGACGTCGCGGCGGTGGTGAACGGCCGACTGCAGTTCTTCTGGAACGTCCAGGGCCAGCCCGGCTGGTCGACCGAGGTGATCTCAGCGGGTTGATCTGATTCGGTTGTCGCGGTCTGTGCAGCGTGCCTCGTGCTTTTCTGGTACCAGGGCGACCGTCGAGTGCCCCGCCTGGTGCGCGCGATCATCAGCGTGGTTGGCTGGAAGGAATTCTGAAGGCAAGCAAGGGCGAACCTCATCCGGCTGCAGGGCCCGTCGCAGGCGGGGCGATTGCGGAATCCTGAGGCCGGGACGGGCGCCGAACCGGGGGGATTCATGAAGCGCGTCGCCATGCTGCTCGCTCCCGTGATTGCCGTGCTCGGCGTCGCATTGACCGCCCCGAGCCCGGCCCTCGCGGCACGATCATTGCCCAGGATCCAGACAATCGGGATGGCAGGTGGTACCTGGCATTCGGGCTGGCGCGTGCGCCCGTTGACAGTAGGTTTCGGCTCGCACTTCCTCGTGAAGGACCTGCGGTATGCGCACTACACCCAGCACAGCGCCTACGCCCGCGGCCGGCTGCTGGTGGACAACTGCCGCCCGACCTGTGCGCAGGGAGGTCACTGGGTCGAGGCCGCGGCGTACTTCTACGATGTCTTCTACCACCGTGGGCCTGGCCGGAACTTCGGGTATCTGAGGCTGCGGTGGCATCTTCACAGCATGCTGTTGTGGATCAACAGCCAGGGCGCGTGGTCCTGGCGCTGAGCTTTCCGGCATATATTCTGCGCCCGAGACTCCAACCGGGTCGAGGTTCACCTGTGCGCAGCCAGTGCGCGGCCTCGTACTGGCGCATGACCTCAGCGCCCGATCAGGCCCGCTCGGACCCCGCCAGGCCCGCCTGGTGGGAGCACCGGGCCCGGCGGCAGGAAAGCACGCCGCAGCGCACAGCCACGCGCGTCAAAGGAACCGAACTGGGGCGAGCGCGCAGTGCCGCCGATCTGCGCGGATCCCTGGTGCTGCTGTCTGCCTCGCCAACCGTCCAGAAAAGTGATTATGGAACCTACGAAACGAGACGTTCGACAGGACCAAAGTTCAAGGACAAAACGACTCGTGCCATCTTGGTGATATTCGACCCGCTCGTGACGGATGGTGGACATCTTGGACTACTCCTGGAAGGACTACTTGAACATGTCCGAGCAGCAGGCTCTGCCCTACGAGCTGCTGTGGAGGCATACGAGAACCTGACCAAGGATGGGCGGGCGCTCACTGCCGGCCAGGGGCGCAAGCGTGATGCGCTGTTGCAGACCATGCGGGACATCACCGGCTACGGCGACCTGCAGAGCGTTGTACAGCATTCGCGGCACATGCTCGGTATCAGACCGCTGACGGCAAAAGGATCCGAGCGCGGCAGTTACAAGCCCGGACGACGCCGGCCAAACTGGGACTTCGACGCAACTCATGTGGAGAGCGTCGTCCCCACACCGACCGAGACCGACCGGCGCCGTCATTAGACGGTCGCCATGCCCGGCCGTTATCACGACCACCTGGATTTGACCGGCTGACATCGCTGCCGCGGTTGCGCGCCTAGTCGGGGGATCCGTGCGTTGACGTGCGGGAAACGCAGCCCGTCCTGGATTGGCGGCGTGTACTAGGCGGTGGCGTCCGTGCTGGTCAGGGCGTTTCGGCGGTGAGCTTACGTGCTAGAACAGCGAACTGCAGCGGCGTCAGCGTCAGGTCGCGCATCAAAGCCTCCCTGGGGACGTTCGTCGCTTCATTCGGCCGATATCGGCGCAGTACAGTGCTGGTACAGGCCCAGGGGGAAGGGGCTGCCGATGCGAAAAAGAACGCGCCTGTCTCATCGTGCGCAAGGACAAGAAGCTGTTCAAGACAGGTCATCTGGCAGCATTCATGCTGACAGGAGGCACGTCGGCCATGTACACCGCCGCGAAGGCTGCGACGAACGCCGGGTACAACGCCCGTACCCGCCAACTCCAGGCGGAGGCACCAGAACCGGCGGAGCAGGTCGAGGTGCACGACCGTGCCCCTAACGTGCCGCCCAATCCCGAAGACCGTGCCCGCCTAGCTGCCGCAAGGACCGAGCAGCAGACGGAGGCCGCAGACGCCGAGTGGCGCGCCGAGCACGTGCCGGCCAGCCGCGAGTACAAGGTCCGGCATGGGCAGAAGTGACGATGTATCAGCTTCACCTGGGTATCAGCGGCGGCGCGGATGGCGTCGACGGCGGTCCGGATCGGCCGGTGCCTGCAGGCAGCTATCTTCTTGAATGGCGCCGCTTGCATTGCGTTTGCGCTGTAATAGGGATAGTCAGCAGCCAGCCCGACCTAAATGCAGAGGCCAGATCCGGCCTTGAAGATCGCCGTGCCGTGCTGTACTTTCGCCCATGGCGATGATCTGCCCCGACTGCCAGCAGAGCCTTGACGACGTACCAGTGGGTGATCCTTGCCCGCAGTGCGGCGGCGAGCGGCGCGGCGCTGTGGTCCAGGGTGAGGTGGCGCTCGCAGCGGTCTCAGCGCTTTCCGCGACTGTCGAGATCGGCTACAACCCGGCTTCCGGCTGGACGGATCAGTGGCGAACAATCCAGCGTCACCTCACGCAACTGCGCGAGCAGTACCGCGGCAATGAAATGCGCGGCAATCTCCAACTCGTTGACACCGTCGACGCCCTGTTCCTCGCTCTCTACCATCTGCGTGACTGGCTCTACCAGGACAGGGCGACAGGCCTGAGCGACTCAGTCGTTGACAACCACATCAGCAATTGCCCGAGGTCGCTCGGTGTTTGCCGGGCCTATGCCAATACCCGGAAGCACATGACGCGGGACAAGGCCACGGCCTTGGAGGCGAAGATCAGCAAGACCTCTGGCGGACCCGGCAGGCAGACGGCGACCATCACGTACTGGCCGAAGAATCAGCCTGCCTCCATCACCGAGGTCGACGCGCTCGACCTGGCCGAGCGATCCGAGCAGAACTGGCGCGCCCTGCTGACCGCGAAAGGCATCCCCGTACCGCCGCCATAGCCGGCTGGTGCCACCTGGCGCCATTAACGGACACCCCACACCACCACGGTAGAATGGCGGACTTGTCGATGTTCATCGACGCCAGCTCCTGGACACAAGCCAGATGTTAGCCGACAGCCTGACATGCCGCGATCTGGAATTAGTGCACAATGTCGCCTGTCACGACTGGTGACTCCGCAGGCCAGTTCGATGACGCAGTAGAAAGTTCGTGACCGTGAGCCAACTCGTGCCGCAGCATGGCCAGGTGCACCGCGGCTGCGTTCCGTGATCAGGATGATGGTGATATGGCGCACGCCGAGGGCTCGATCTGTGTCACACCGCGATGATCAGCGTGGCCGTCAGCGTCGCGCCAGAAGGAACGTTATGGTGCCGCGGCGTGATCATGCCTCGTGCGCTGCCGCTCTGTCCTGACTGGTTCGCTCATGCCGATGAGCGTCCGTCATTTCGCCCAGATTTGCAGCGCGTGCCAAGGAAGAGCCTTCCGGCTCATCCATGGTACGCAGCGACCAACGGCGGTGAGGTCAGCCGCCCTCGCCATCTCCGTCCGCTAGGCCATCCCCATCAGAACATCGCGGTTAAGACGAGGCCTCAGACTGCGTGTCAGCGCTCAACCCTTTGCGTGCGGGAAGCGGTGCACCTCCTGCGGCCACCCGACAGCGACAGCGATCCTGCCGGCCCAATACCGGGCCGCCTGCTCGTCGGCCACATCGACGACCGTGAAACCGCCGAGGTGCTCCTTGGACTCGACGAACGGCCCGTCGGTGAACAGCGGCGTGCCGCTGCTCGGGACGACGCTGCACACGACGGTCGACGCGTCCAGACCGCCGTCGCTGAAGACGAAGACACCGGCGGCCGTCATCTCCTCGATCAAGGCCCTGCCGGCCGTGCCCCTCTCGCGCAGCTCCTCCAGCGTGAGGTCGGGCACCCACTCGTCGTTGAAGGCGATCAGGTACAGCGCCATCTCAAGCTCCTCTGCTCGCGGGCAGCCCAGACGACTGCCGCTCACCCTCTCCACGAACGCACTCGTGTCGATCCCCCTTGTCGCTGCCGTTTGGAGAAGAAGACAACCAGCAGGAACGCGCGGCGCCTTATTGCAGAGCTGGCGGCGGGGCATACCGTGCGCGTCGCCTCCTCGACGACCGTGTCACCTGCCCGGACGGCCGGATATTGACGCTCGACCTCGCTGACAAGACCCTTCGGTCCAGTCTCGAAAGACAACTGATCCAGGAGCTAGGCGGTACCAGAATCGAAGTCCTGAACCGGAACTACAATCTCCAATCCGAAGCAAGACCGTAGCTTGATCTCTGGCTGGAAGGACTCGGCGACTGAAGCTAATACAACACCACTGAGACCTTGCCGGACATCCTCACATGCCGCCGATCGGTCGCACGGTTGAGCAACCTATCTGGTGGGAGCGATGGCTGCGATGGAAGCCTGATGGCTAAGCGCGGCGGGGATGGTTTCCTCGCGTTACGCAGATCTGCCTAGCGGATCGGCTCGACGGGAGCGGGTGTGGGACCTGGTCCCTGGCCGGCGCACGAGCCTGTGGCCATGCCCTGCGCGATCGCGTACGCCTGGCTAACGTCGGAATTGACCTGGGCGATGTCGGCGTTTGCCACGGAGATGGCATGGGCGATGGCTGCCGTCGCCGCGGCGATCGTGCTGCTTGCGCTAGCCGGCGCCGGGAGTCCGCTGCTACTGAGGCTGGCCAAGTCATTGCGGACGGTGGCCATGTCCGACCGGGCGGTCGCGATGTCGGCCTCCAGGTTGTTGCTCAGGTCGTAGCCGAGATCGTTCTGCGCGTCGTACTCGACGTTGTTCTGCGCGTCATAGTCCACGTTCGCGGTCAGGTTGTAGCAGCCGCCGCCATCAGCGTTGGGGCCGCCTGCGGCGTCGGACTTCTCGCCGGCCAGATCGTTGTTCGTCTGGGTCACGTCGGACTGCAGTGTGCCGAGGTCGCCGCTGAAGTCGGCGGCCCGGCTGAGCGCGGCCACGTCATTCTCGGCCGCTTGCTCCGCCTGGGCGTTCTGCTGCTGCTGTTCCTGCTGCTGCTGCGCGGCCGCCGCCTGCGCGTTCGCCTGGCTGATGGACCGGCTGAGCGCGGCGACTGCCGCGTTGTACGACGAGGGACCGGAGGAAGACAGCGTTCCTGTCTCGATGGCTCCGCTGCTGGAGCTAGGCGGCAAGGTGAGGATCAGGTCGCCGTTGCTCAGCGTGCCGCTGATCGACGTGGCGCCAAACAGCGCATCAAGGCCCGTGGGCGACAACGTGACCTGGCTGCCGCTGACGCTGACGGTGACCGGCACGGTCGTGACGCCCAGCGTCTCGTCCGGCGCGGTGCCGGTAGCCCGAACCTCGGTCACGCTGCCTGCCGCCTGACCATCTTGCGGAACCTGCCATTGCACGAGCAACACCATGCCGGGAGCCGAGGCAAGAAAGTAGGACGGCCCGCTGCTACCACAGGCCGATACCCCGAGCAGAACTAGCGCGCCAGCGACGACAGCGAGATACGTTAACCTCATTCATCCTTCTCCCGCAGTGCCTGCAGCCTACTGCCGTGACCGCCGCAAACGGCAGCGCTTGCCCGATAACCCCGCGCTGCCGCAGGAAACGGACTAGGAATCCGCGGCCGTCATCTATTAGCACGTCGAATACACCGGGGACCAGCTGATCTTGACGCAGAAATGGCAGCCCCGTACCGGCGGCGCTGATGACCTCGGCCGCAAGATCGCGCCAGTAGCAGCCGCCCGCTGATGCACCAGCGGGCGGTTGGCGGGCACGCCGTCGATACCCCGCCTCTTCCGCGAAAGACCCCACCCACCAAAGAGCTTCCGCTTTGCCGCAAGTCGTGATCGCCCATGGTGCGAGCTCGTCATCCGCGAGCGCCGCGCGCTGAGCTAGCCGAGCGACAAACCCTGCTGCTCAAGAGCTTCTTGCAGCAGCTTCAGAGCCTTCGGCCCGATGCCGTGCAGTTTCTTCAGTTCGCTGGCTGGACCTGAGAAAGCTGCCGGAGTTCGATATATCCGGCGGCCGTCAGCGTCCTGATAGCCGGTCCCCCCATATTGCTGGGAAGACCCGAGCCCGATGCCGTCATGCGCTGGATCGTATCGGCGCGTGCGCAGGCAGGCAGACCCAAGGCGGCCCAGCGGGCTGCCACATAGCCCGAGCGGCCGGACATCCGCATCTGCCGCGCCCGAGCGTGCCGAAGGCCGACTCGCCGCGGCTGACCACTACCTCGATCCCTCAGTGCGGAATGCAGATCATCCAGTTACGGGCTGACTCGGAGCCGGGGGTTGTAGCAATAGGCTGCTCGTGATGCTCCCGGGTCCACCTGCGCCTCCGTGCGAGCGTGGCGCCGGGGTGGCTCGGATGCTGTGGTCATCATTTGTGCTTCGGATCGGCGGTGGGCGTGTCGTATCGTCGTCAACGTGCGCACCGGAGCTGCTGCAGTGGCGGATGAAGCGTTCCGCAGCAACCATGAGGGTCAGTAGGCGATTTCCCTTCGCTTTGCGCCCATGCGTGCGAGATCATCGCGTGTTTGCTTGGTATCGGGGTGCTCGCCGCCGAGTAGCCGCTCCCGATCGGCGAGCACCTGCCGCAGGATTGCCTCGGCCTCAGCGTCCCTGTCTTGTTTGAGGATCGTCTGAGCGAGCCTGGACCTGGTGGTCAGCGTGTCGGGATGCTGGTCGCCTAGTATCCGCTGCCGGCCGTCGAGTACCCGGCCATACAGATGTTCGGCTTCCTCGTATCGGCCCTGTGACTCGATCATCCAGGCCAGGTTGTGGGCGGTGATCAGGGTGTCCGGGTGTTCGTCGCCGAGGATCCTTTGCTGATCGGCCAGTAGTTCGCGGAACAGCCGCTCGGCTTCCGCGTACCGGTCCTGCAGCCCGATCATGTATGTGAGGTAGGTGCGGGTGATCAAGGTGGCCGGGTGGTCGTCGCCCAGGATCCGCCGCCGGGCGGCCAGGACCTGGCGGCATAGTTGCCCGGCCTGGCCGTACCGGCCCTGGCCCGCGATCACGCGTGCGAGCCTGAGGCGGCTCGTCAGCGTGCCGGGATGCTCGTCGCCCAGGATCCGCCGGCGGTCGGCAAGCAGCTCGGTGAGCATCTGTTCGGCCTCCGCATGCCGGCCCTGGAACGCGATCATCGACGCGAGGTTGTGGCGGGTGTTCAGCGTGTCAGGGTGCTCGTCGCCCAGGATCCGCTGCCGGTCGGCCAGGACCGGGTGATACAGGTCTTCGGCCTCGTGGTACCGGCCTTGAAGTCCGACTACTCGCGCGAGGTGATGGCGGGTGGTCAGTGTGTCGGGGTGCTCGTCGCCCAGGATCCGCTGCCGGTCGGAGAGGACCTGGCGGTGGAGTTGCTCGGCCTCGCTGTGCCGGCCCTGGAACTCGATCGTCGACGCGAGGTAGTAGCGGGTGGCGAGGGTATCGGGGTGCTTGTCCCCGAGGACGCGGCGGTGGTCGGCCAGTAGCGCCTGGTACATGCTCTCTGCCTCAACGTCCCGGCCCTGATCGCTCATCGCCCGGGCGAGCCGCTGACGGGCGGTCAAGGCAGCCCGATGGTCGCCGCCGAGGCGGCCCGCCGCGAGCACGCTGGAGCGGGCCAGTCTTTCGGCAGTGGCGGGAGTCCCGCTGCTGATCTGGGCGTTGGCTGCTGAACTGCTGGCATCGAGCAGGTCGATGAGGACGTCGGTGTCCAGGCTGGCGGCGGGCCAATCCAGCACGGCTAGCAGGTGCGGGACAAATTCTCGCCAGGCCGGCCAGTCGGCCGGATGCGCGCACTCGAGCTGGCCAGCGGCGGTACGCAGGAGCTGCACCGCGACGTTGCTGATGGCCGGCAGATCCGCGCTGGCCGTGGTGAGCAGGCGGCTGCGGTTGGCGTCGGCCACGACCGGGTGCACGGTCACAGCCCACGTCCTGGCAGGATCGGTGCCGCTGACGAGATCGATGAGTCCGACAGTGGCCAGGTCGCGCAGGCCGGCGCGAAGCAGCCAATCCGGTTCGGCGTCGATATCTGTGCCGTCGGCTGCAGGGGACTGCCTGCTCCGCATCAGGTCAAAGAGCGGTTCGTGCCGGAGCAGCGCAGCCGGGATGGGGGTGGCGGGCGCGTAGCAGGACAGCAGGAACAGCAGCAGACGTGCCTGCGGGCGTCCGGCGGCGGCCAGGGCATCCAGCGACAGATCCCAGGTCCGCTGGATGGTGGCCCGGGCCTGGGTGGCGGTGTCGTCGAGTTCCGCTAAGACGGAGGGAAGCTCGATGCTGTCGAGTGCCTGGCGGTAGTCGTCGAAGCTGTGCCAGCGGGCGAACGGGGACGCCAGGTAGGACCCGGCCAGGTGCAGCGCGAGCGGTAGCCCGCCGAGGCGGCGGCCCAGGTCTCTGGCTTGCTGTCCGCCCGGGTCCGCGATTCCGGGGGCCAGGTCGGCCAGCACGCGCGCGGCAGTCGCGTCCTCTAGCGGCGTTAGTTCGCGCAGGGCGACCCGCGGTCCCCAGACCTGCGGGTCCTTGGTTCGGCTGGTCACGATCATCATGCCCGACGGGTCCGGGCGCAGCCAGCCGACGTGATCCGCAGGGGTGCTCGCCCCGGGCGCGGCGAGCACGGAGGGGGTATCGGCGTTGTCGAGGATCAGCAGCCACCGCCGTCCCGCCGGGTGAGCGCCGTTGAGGAACTCCCAGGTGCGTTCAGCGGCTGCCGGGGCGCCGTCGCGCACCGCCTGGGTGACCGATTCGGGTGCGCCGAGCTGGTGGAGCACCTCCAGCATTCCGCCGGTAAGCGAGGCGGCGTCGGTGGCGGTGACCCACCACACCCGCCAGCCTTTCGATCGGGCCGTCTCGGCTACGGCCAGTGCCACGGTGGATTTGCCCAGGCCGCCCATCCCGGCCAGTACCCATGTTCTGCGCGGCCGCCGTGGCCGTGTGGTCAGCGGACGGCGCAGCTCGGCGAGCAGCGCGCCGCGGCCCCGGACCTCGGCGGGCAGCCGGCCACGCGGGACCGCCACCGGTAGCCCGCCAGTCCCGGTTGCCATGGTCTTTCGGGTACCGGCCAGGGAATCGTGCGGCTTACGGTGTTCGACGAGCTGTAGCCTGACCTGCCAGGCGATTAAGACCGCCGCGAGAACACCGGCCGCCGAACCGACGACCGTCCACATCTGAACAGCATCCACGAACTGACCGTAGCTGGACTGGCTCAAATCGGCCAGCAAGGCACCGACTCGTACATGAAGGTGGCAACCCGCCTATGTACGGCGATGCTCTCTGTCCCTACTACGATCGGCTCGGCCGTCGGCCCTATTCGGACCGCGATACGCCGCGGTGCCCTAATCCCGCTTCGCTGACAACACGCCATGAAGCCGTTCGCAAATAATTACCGCTGGCAATGGATCTAGAAGTGCACAGATAAGAGTCTCTTATCTGCGGCCGCGCCCATCAAGGCTTCGTACTGGAAGCCGTCCATATCGGCGCTATTCGCGCGCGCAACTGCTGTTCCAGCTCCATCGGCCGGGCCACCGATCATGACGCATCGCGAAACCTGGGGTGCAAACCGGACTCAGGTCGACATGATTCGCCAGCCGGGAACAATTCCGACTGGAACTGCCTAGCGACGAAAGGGCCTCCGCTCGTCCCGTGGTTGCATATTCGCGAAAGCCTTGAACCATGCCGGCGGCCGGTAGTCGCCCATGGCAAAGGCCATGTTGAGTTCGTCGTCAGGATCCTCAATCCCGTCGACGCCCGGCTCGAAAAGCTGGAGGATGTCGGTGTCCTGCAGCAGGACGTCAGGCATGGCATCCCAGTCGAAGTCATCGGGATACTCGGGCAGGGAGGCCAAGGTCGCCTCGTCCAGTCCCGTCCAGTCGTCTGCGATCGCGGGGGGTGCGTCCTGCAGGATCATATGAAGCGCCATCTCTTCCGCCGGGCACGTCGGCAGGGGCAAGCCGCCGTTCTCCAAGTCGGAGGCCAGGTCGTCATATGCCCGCGCGGCCTGGCGCCGCCAGCCGGCATCCTGGTCCCATGTCATCCTCGGGTACCGGTCGAACAGGGACCAGCCGCCCTCATGGCGCACCGGGTCGCTGCCGTGCTCCTCGACGTCGTCATAGCCGTGATCGGCGAGCATCTGCGCGAGTGACCACAACACCGCCGCAGTCCGCGGTGCGATCTGAAATCCGGAGCACCTGCCGCACGCGCTGCCGCCGCACCGGCATACAGGAAACAGTTCCGCAAAGTGCGGCACCGGCGACGGAGCCATTCCGTGATCCTCCACTCCCGGCACATTACACTTCCTGCCGCGACCGTCATCCCAGGCAGACTCAATACCATGCCAGACGGATCGCCAGTCCATGTCACTACGGTCAATGGATTGTCAAATGACGAGCGGTACCGGAGCGACGGGCTCGCCGAACAGAATCTATGAACGTCCTGGTCGGCTGACGCGGGCAGGGAGCGCAACAAGCTGGGCATGCGACGTGCGGTGGCCGCCATCGTGCCGCCGGCGATCGCATCATGACCTGAGGCGGGTATGGCAGGGCGCGGATTCCGATGGCGTGCGGCCGAAGGCGGCTGGCCGAAGCCGCGGCGGGATGCGTCATGACTGGGGGCCGGTGCCGCGGGCGAGGGCGTCTGCTCGCCGCACCGCGTCGGGAAGCCGGTGCGGCCCGGCCATGTCCGCGACTATCGCCGCAGCCTGGGGCAGCGGCATTCCGGCGGCGGTGACGAAGAGCGGCCGGCCTGATCTTCCTCGCAGTACCGGTACGGCGTGGGTGGCGGTGCGGAAGAACGTCTTGGCTACGCCGATGACCGGGACCGCGTACTCGTCGTGGATGTGGGCTCCGAGCCCGGCGCTGCCTGCTGGATCCAGGTCCACGTAGCCGTCGATGACGACGAGGCGCAGTGTCCCGGCGGTGGCGAGAACGGCGCGAAGGGGCGGCAGCTCTCGCAGGAAGAACTGACCGGGACGGTACGGCGCGACCTCGGGCACGCAGGCGGTCCGCTCGGCGAGTACCTGAGCGAAGTCGGCGCTGCCTGCGATGATCATGGCTGCGCGGGCGCCTCCGGATCGGAGGTAGCAGACATCCACGGCCGCATATCCGTCCCGGCCAGCCGCACTGCCATACCGGGGCGACATCAGGCGGCTGCCGTCCTGGGCAGCCGGCGGATGTTCGTCGCGGCCTCGTGTCCCGCTGGCCTGGTGTCCCATGTTCGCCATGCACCGGCATCCTTGCTTTGACGGTGACGTCCAGCCATGCCGACGGTCCGGGGCGCGCGGATGGCCGGCCTGTCCGCTATTGCCGCCCGTATCGGGGAGGCTACCGCCTATGAGTTGCATCCCGGCTGGGAGCGGCCGGTTGCCGGTGCCGGCCTGATGGCGACGTCGGTGCTCTTACCAGGTCGGCTGGCAGCGCCAGGTCTTCCGGCTGATTCGATTCTGTGTTTGTATAATCTCGTGGAGCAGCGGCGATTTCCGGACTGGCCGGCTGAGTGCCGGCTGGGCCACCCGTGGCGGCCGGGAACCGTGTGGATCGAGTGGGCTCCGTGCGATTGCCCGCCGGCGGTCGCCGCGCGGGGTGGTCACCTGGAGGTCCGGTGCGGGCACCAGGGGTGCCAGGAGAGGTGGCAGCGCCCGCTGTGCCGGCCCGACCGGACGCCGCTGGGACATCACCGTCCCAGCCATTGACCGGCGACCCGGCAGCGCGCCTCCCGGCGCTGATCCGTCTGCGGCGTTGACACTAGCGATGACATCTGATTTAAATAAGACATGTCAGAAGTCTGCGGCAGCCGCGGTGCCGTCCCGTGCCGCCTGGCTGCGCCCGGCTTGCGGGGGCGTCCCCGGCAGCGGAGCACTTGTGGACAGGCGGCAGAACCCGTCCCAAGCCCTCGTCATGCCAGCCGGCAGGAAGGCCGGCCGCTGGGACTGTTGCCCTGATCAGCGGCGATGGGAAGGGGCGACATGAACGCGGTCCATGACGTGCGTGCGCGGCTGCAGGCCGCGGAGGGCGTGACGGCGATCCTGGCGGCGGCGCACGACGCGTTTGAGTGGATGCTGCCGGTGCTGGAGGGTCACGAGGATCCGGCCGGGGCGATGTTCGCGGCGTTCGTGACGGCCGGGGCTGCGGCGGCCGATGGCCGTGACGCGCTGGCGTTCGCGCCGTCCCTCCTGGCGGCGTCCGGGATCTCAGGGGGCCCGGCGGTTGCCTGCGGGCTGCAGGCAGTACCGGATCGGGGTTCTGACGCGCGTGCTGCCGGGGCCGCGGTGGCGGCTGTCTGCGCGCTGCTCGTGTCCCGGCTTGCCGAGGCCGGGTCGCTGGCGGCCGATCGCGGGGATCAGATCGCCTGCGCGGACGCCGGGCGGTCCGCGGGCAAGGTCCGCCGGCTGCTCACCGGGGACGGGCCATGACCGGCACGGCGGTCTTCGGTGACTTCGCCCGGCTGGCTGCCGTCCAGCTCCGGCCGCCCGGGGTGCCGGACCGTACCGGGTCCGGGACCGCGGGGCAGGCGGGCCGTTCCCTGCTCCTGCTGACCGCGGCGCTGGACAGTTTCCTGGCAGATATCACGGCCGGGTTCGCGTGGGTTCCGGCGGGGGACCGGCCGCTGCTGAACGGGCGGGCGCGAGCCGGTCTGGAGGCGCGGGATGCGGTGCGGCAGGCCGCCGCCTGTCTGCGCCAGATCGATGACGGACACGACGCGCCGGGCAGTCCGGAGCCCGAGGGCGCGGCGGCCCGCCGGCTGGCTGCGGCGGCGCAAGCGCTGCGGGCCGGGCAGGATCTGCTGCACACCCATGTCGCGCCCGGACCCGACGGTGTCCGCGCGGACCTGTCGGAGTGGGCGCCGGTCATCGCCTCCGTGCCGGTCGCGCACGCGCTGCTCGGTGAGATCGCCATGGTGGCCAGGCGCGCCGCCGCGGCGGGAACCGAGACGGCGCTGTGTCAGCGCGTGCGCGGCACGTCAGCCGCGCGGCAGCGGCTCCTCTGGGCCTGCCAGTGGCTGCAGGCCGCAGACTCGGTCATCCGCAAAGAGCTCCAGCGCGATCCGGTCGCCACCGACAGCCGCCTGCTGCTGTACGCCATCCCGGTGAACGGCAGTCCCCAGCGTCGCGTCCCGGACGGCGCCGAGCCGGTGGCCGGGCTGTGCGACGGGGCGGTCGCCACCGCGCAGCGGCTCCGGCACGCCGCCCGGGTGCTCCCGGCGCAGGCGTCGTGGTCCCCGGCCATGACCATCACCGGGCTGCGCGAGGTCGCCGTCACCAGCACGGTGACCAGCCGCAACTGCGAGGTCCTGCTCCGCACCCTGACCGCGGCCGCGGCGCGAACCGGGTCGCGGCACCTCACCGCCGTGCTGACCGCATCAGCCGACGCGGCAGAACACGCGTGCGCGCTGTGGCTGTGCCTGGCCCGCGAGCTGAAGAAGGTCACGACCGACACCCGCGGATACCTCTCCCCGGTCGCCGCCGAGGCCGGGGACCTGGCGCTGTGGACCGGCCGGCTGGCCTACGCCGACCCGGCCTGGACCCCGGCCAGCGGGCCATCGCACCTGGCCCGGACGGTGCAGCACCTGGCCGCGGAACCGGGCGACATTCCCGCGGTCGTCGCCGCTGCCCACCAGGCGTTCGAGACGCTGACTCACCTGGCGCGCACCGACCAGGACCAGGTCCGGGCGGCGGCGGCAGCCGGGCGGCTGCTCGTCCCCACCGCCAGCCTCCCGGACACGATGGACATCCCGCACCCGTTCGCCCCCGCACCACCGCACCGGGTCCGCGCGCTCCTGGACATCTACGGGGCAGCGAGCCAGGCAAGCCTGGACGCCGCGGCCGCGCTCGACAGCGTCGCCACGGCGGTCCAGGCACCCAGCCAGGTACTCACCAGGGCCCGAGCCGCGCTCGAAGCGACCCGCAGCGGAACCCCACAGCACCCGGCAGCCCCATGACGCGGATGCCGGCGATGCGACCAGTCCGGACGAGCCGCCAGGGCCCGTCGCGCAGCTCCTGCACCACCTCGGCGTCACACGCGCCGACCTGCTCCAGCGCGCTTCCGACATCGACACCGCCGGCTACCAGCTGATCATGACCGCAGCCGACGACATAACCACGCCGCCCGCCACCCCAGCCACAGGCATGTCCCGCGGGACTACGGACCTGATCAGCTACGTGCTCACCTCAGCTGACGCCCGCGCCGCAGCCCTTCTCCGGCCGCGCGCACCCGCCCGATCCGGGCCCAGACCGTGTGAACGTCAGGCCGAACCATGAACAACGGCCCCCACCGCCATCAGAGCAGCCAGCAGCCGGCGGCCGAGCCTGCCGTGGCTAAAGCCGCTGCCAGCAGGGAGACGGGCGTTACGTCACGTGCACCAGGTCGGCAGCGGTGGAGCTGGTCACCATGAGAAACCGCATTGTCCGCAGGCGCCCGGCATGCCTGGGTCGAGCGCGCGGGCGGACGGGCCTCGGCTGTGATCAACCGCCGGACCGGCGGCCGCCAGCGGAAGGAGCAGGATTCCGTGACAGGCTTCGGCAGAACACTCCGCGCCGAGCGGAACGTCGCCATCGCCACCGGAGCGCCAGGACCGGACGTGCTCGATGTCGACGTCCGCCCGGACGGCTCGGGGTTCGCGGCCTTCAACCGGTTGCGGCGCGAGGGCATGATCGGCCATCCCCGCGTCATCGTCCGCACCCCCGGCGGCGGGATGCACGCCTACTACGCCGGCACCACGCAGCGCAGCGGCCACCTCGCCACCTGCCACATCGACTTCCGCGGACACGGCGGCTACACCCTCGCCCCGCCCTCGACGGTGAGCGGCCGGCCGTACGTCGTGATCAGCCGCCAGCCCAGCGAGGACCCCTTCGACTGGGCCAACGCCCGCCAGCTGCTGGACCCGCCAGCCAAGCCGCAGCCCGTGCGCTCACATCGAGCGGGCCGCGCATGCGATCCCGGCCAGCTCGCCGCCTGGGTCGCCGCCCAGCCCGTCGGCAACCGAAACGCCGGCCTGTTCTGGGCCGCCAGCCGCGCCATCGAAGCAGGCCACGCCGACACCCTGGACAGGCTCGCCCGCGCGGCGCAGGCCGCGGGCCTGACCGGCACAGAAGCCAGCCGCACCATCCGGTCCGCACAGCGACGGGCCGCAGAAGGCGACACACCTGCGGGCCGCGATGGCGAGGCCGCAACGTGACCAGGCCTCAGCCGATACATCGGTCGGCCCCGACCTCATATGCGCCGTGGCTGCCTCCGGCTCACCGGACTCCCATTCAGGCCCAGTCGCCACACAGAGAGACGTCCCTAGCCGTCCCTTGGCGGGGTAGAGACGTCGGCCCCTTCCCGGCAGCATTGCCGGAGATCACCAGCGAATCTGCCCGACATCCAGGACGGCTGCCGAAGTCGAGCGGCGGCCCCCGTTTGCAGTCAGCCCGGCAGCCGGGGTGGCCGGGCACCGAGCCGGCCTGCGGCCAGAAAGAAGGACCTCTGATGTCAGCGGCAGCACTCACCGGGCGTGACCAGCGGGCCTTTACCGAAACGGCGGCCGATGTCAGGCTCGCCATCGCGGACGGGCTGACCGCTCACGATCTCGATGTCCTTGATCCCGCCGGGGAGGGATCTCAGTACCTGAAGGTGACGAACGCGCGGGGTGCGCTCTGCGAAATCATGATCAGCGAGGACGGGTCAGTGACCTGGGAATACCGCCCCTTCAGCGGAGGTCCCGGCCCAGCGCAGATCACGGCCATGATCCTGGAACTCCTCGGTGCCGGCCCCGATGAGGACCGGGGCGCGTCCTCGAACCAGCGGCCGTGCCCGACGCTGACGGGAATCGTCGGCCAGGCACTGACAGAACGCGGGATGCGGGTCCAGCTGGCGGAAGCTGGCCGCGATGAAGATCTCAGCGAGCTGTACGCCGAGATCGTGGTCATCAACCCGGCCCGGCCCGACCGCGGAACCGCACGGGCCAGCGAGGATGGCATGATCTGGTGGGAGTGCCGTCTTAGCGACCCGGCCAGAAGCACTCGGGGGATCGACCCCGGCGAAATCGCGGGAACCATCGCCCGTGCGCTCACCGCGGGCAAGGGCCAGTAACTAGCGGCCACAGCAGGCGACACGCGTTCGACACGCCTACAGCCGATCAGGCCCGCTGCGCGATCCGCACGGCAGCCCGATTCCAGATCGCTCGGTGCCGCGGCCTAGCTGCCGACGGCTGTCGCGACCGTGTCGAAGCAAGCCATCAAGCGCATCAGCGCGCTACGCCAGGACGCCAATAGCACGCTGAGCGCTCATTAGTTAGCGCCGGATCTCAGCGGCGCGCTCACGCAGCCTGGCAAGAAATGTCACCACCTCGGGCTGCGCCCGATGTGGGAGTTCGCAGGCGCGCACTATTGGATGGAGCCAGATGTCGCCGCGCAATTCACCCCTCTTTCTAGCCGTTCGTTGGGATCGCCCCGTTCGTGAACCTCGGGTCGAAGGTCCGCGCAGCAGTGTCCGCCGGTACTCACGTTATTCCAGCGGTCGTGAATGGCAGTACAAGGCGGTGCCCCACAGGATGAATAGCGCTTTGAGGTATGTCGGAGTGCTCCCCCCGATGCCCAGGGCCCGTCGCGCGCATAGTTCGCCGTCGGCTGCGGATCTGCCCGTCAGCCCGGACATGGCGCGGAACTGCCTGGCCTGGGGCGTCCGGGGCCGGGTGTGGTTGGTCCTGGCTGGCAGTGGGCCTAGGCCTGGTGCGCACTGGATTCGGCGTTGGGGTAATGGCATTTGGCACTTTCGCTTAGCTTCCAGCTGGGGATATGGTTTTCACGCTGTTGCTGAGGTGTACCAGTTATTGGGTGGGGTGCGGGCAGGCATGGATCTGCGGCTTGAGGCGCTCGATGTCGAGGGGCCACTGCGGTGGCGCTGGCTGCTGACCGAGGAGAGCACGGGCCGCCCGCTGGCCGATCATCATATGACCTTGTCGGCGTCGGTGGCGGAGTTCGGGGCGTTCTCGGATTTGTACCGGTACGTGTGGGACTACGGGGTACCGGACCGGCGGCCGGGGAGCGAGGCGGAGATCACCGAGGGCGTAGGGGCGTGGGCGGGGGAGCATGTGTTGGGCGCGGTGGGGGCGGCGATCGCGAAGGCGGCGCCGGTAACGCTGCGGGTGCTCCTGCCCGAGCGACTGGGGTTCGTGCTGGGGTGGCCGCTGGAGTTGTGCCATGCGGGTGGGGTTCCGCTGGCGGCGCGGGGTGATGTGGTGTTCGCCTACGAGCTGGCGAGCGTCCAGGCGGTCTCGGGCGACACGACCGGCGGAGCTGAGAGCGGCGGCAGAGTGGGGGTGCGGGGGTTGCGGGTGCTGGCGCTGTTCAGCTTGCCGTCGCAGACAAGCGTGCTGGCGTTGCGGCGGGAGCGGTTCGAGCTGGCCCGGCTAGTGAGGGCGATCGCGGCACGGCAGGGGCGGCGAGTGGAGCTGGAGGTCGTGCAATACGGCGCCACCCGGGCGAAGCTGGCCTCGGTCGTGGAGGCGGGGGATGGGTGGGACCTGCTGCACATGTCTGGGCACGGCGGGCCGGGCGGGTTCTTACTGGAGAAGCCGGATGGGTCGCCGGACCCGGTCGGCGTCGGCGACCTGGTCGGGTTGCTCGCGCCGCTGCGGCGACGGGTTCGGCTGGCGGTGGTGTCAGCGTGCGAGTCTGGCGCGGCGACGATCGCCGAGACGCTGCGCTGGCTCGGGCTGGAGGAGCAGGCCAGGCCGCTCGAAACCGAGGCTGGGGAGCAGGCTTCGGCCGCGCCGATGCTGGCGGGCGTGGCGCGCGCGCTGGCAGGCGAGCTGGGCTGCGCGGTGGTGGCGATGCGGTATCCGGTGGCCGATAGGTTCGCGATCGCGTTCGCCCGTGAGTTGTATGAGCGGCTGCTCGGGGTCCGCGACAGCCTGCCGCGCAGCCAAGGCCAGCCGCTCGGGGTCGCGGTGGCCCGGGCGGTCACCGCCGCGGCCGGTCCGGGCCGGGCGCGGGTTGCACTGGTGACCCCGGTGCTGCTGTCCGCGGTCGCAGAGGTGGACGCGGCCGGGCTGGTGCTGGACGCCCCGGCCGGGCAGCCGCTGCTGGACCCGGGCCTCGTGAAGCTGGAGCGGTTCCCGCCGGAGGCAGACCGGTTCGTCGGCCGCGCCCAGGCGATGGCCGAGGCCAGCGCGGCCCTGGCACCGGGGAGCGGAAAGACCGGGGTGCTGCTGCACGGGATGGCCGGGTCCGGGAAGACTGCGTGCGCGGTGGAGCTGGCTTACCGGCACCAGGGGTCGTTCACGGCGGCGGCGTGGTGGCAGGCCCCGGCGGCCGAGGATGAGTTCGGCAGGGCGCTCGCCGGCATGGCGGCGGCGTTGGACATCCAGCTGGAGCGGTACGGGTTCGCGATGTCCGCTGCGATCTCCACCACCGCGTCGGTGGAGGCGTTCGCGGCGCGGCTGGCCAGGCTGCTAGAGGGCAGCGGGCTGCTCTTGCTGCTGGATAACTTGGAGTCCCTGCTCACCCCGGCCGGGGCGTGGCGTGACCCGCGCTGGGAGCCGGTGATGCGGGCGCTGATAGGGCACTGTGGCGAGTCGCGGGTAATCCTGACCAGCCGGATCCCCCCGGCCAGCTTGGCCGATGGCGTGGTGCGGCTGCCAACGCACGGGCTGGGCTTGGCCGAGGCAGCGGCCTTGGCCCGGGAGCTGCCCGGGCTGCGGGCGCTGCTGCATGCCGACCCCGGTCCGCTCCGCGAGGACGATGTTCGGGTTGCGGCGGACCGGGGTCTAGTCAGGCGGGTGCTGCGGGTGGTGCAGGGACATCCGAAGCTGATGGAGCTCGCCGACGCGGCTGCCGCCGACCCGGGTCGGCTGACCGCCCAGCTGTGCGCCGCCGAGGCAGCCGAGGCCGGGGAGATGCTGGATACGTTCTTCCGGGATGGGGTCACGGCCTTGGACGCTGGTCGGCTCCTGGACACGCTAGCCGCCTGGACGGTCAGTAGCCTAGCCACCATGCCGGAGACGGCCGGGCTCTTGGCCCGGTTCCTGACCGGCATGGACGACGGCGACCGGTTCCGGTTCATCATTGACAGGACCTGGGCCGGCGTATGGCGGCGGCTCGGACGGCCAGGCGACCCGCCCGATCCTGGCCAGCTGCTGGACGCGCTCGCTGCCGCGGCGCTGATCCAGGCCGCCCCGCCCCCGTCAGGGACGGATGGTGACCCGGGATTGGTGTCGTATCGGATGCACCCCGCCGTGGCTCAGGCCATCCGGGCCGCCACCACCGGAGAGGTCCGAGCCGAGACGGACGCCGAATTGGCCGCGTACTGGGTTCAGGCCTTCGTCCAAGCGATGGGGCGGCAGGGCGGGGAGGCCGGGGGGGTCGTCGTGCGGGCGGGCCTGGCCGCCGCCCCCTACCTGCTCCGCCTCCAGGACTGGGACACCGCCCGCACCCTCCTCGACCGCGCCATGCACCGGGACGCCTCGCCGGGCATGGTCCAGGCGGCGCTGCCCATCCTGCGAGCCATCGCCGCCGGCGGCGGCGCGGCCAAGGACCTCGTCGTCCTGGCCCACGCCCTATCCACGGCGGACCCTGCCGAGGCCGAGGAGCTGTTGCGCGCCGCCCTCACCCAGGCAGAAGAAGACCAGGACTTCCGGACCGCATCCGGCACCGCTGGGGACCTGGTCAACCTGCTCCGAGACGCGGGGAGGTTGCGCGAGGCCCTGGACATGGTCGGCCAGAAGACCGCGCACACTCGGCGGGCCGGGCTCGGGCCCTGGAGCCAGCTCCTGGACCAGGGCATGCGGCTGCAGACCCTCGGGTATATGGGCGAGCACCAGCAGGTCCTAGACCAGATCCCCGCCCTGCAGGCGCAGATGGACGCCCTGCCTGCCACCCCCGACCGGGACGACGCCGCCACGCCGTGGAACGTCCGCGAGGTCATCCTCGGTACCGGTCAGGCCTCGGCGGTGGCCGCCCGCCGGTGGCAGCAGGCTCTGGACCTCAATGCCGCCATTCTGGCCGGCCAGCAAACCCGGGGCGCCGGTGCCCACGAGATGGCCCGCACCAGTTACAACGACTACGGGCCGCTGATCCGGCTCGGTCGGCTCGACGCCGCCGCCGAGTTGCTGGCAGGCTGCCAGCAGGTCTTCACGGACCACGAGGACCTCACGTGGCTCGGTCATGTCCTCACAGCCCGCGCTGACCTGGAGGATGACCGTGGGAACCTTGCCGCCGCGCTGGTCTTCCAGCGCACTGCGCTGAGGTACGGCTACGCCCGCCCCCAGCTCCGTGATATCGCCATTGGCCACCACAACCTCGCGAACTACCTGCGCATGGCCGGGGGGGACCCGCCCGGGCAGCGCGCCCACCGACTCGCCGCTGCCCTCCTGTGCGAGCTCACCGGCATGGCCCACGAGCTCACCGTCACGCTCCGGGAGCTGGCCATCGAGCTGGGCCAGGACCCTGTCGGCGTGGACCTGCCAGCCACCCTGTCCCAGGTCATCGAGCGTGCCGAACATGACGACGGGGTCCGCCTCAGCGCGCTGATCACCGCCCTTCAGTCCGACCCCGCCGCCGTCACTACCGCCCTGACCAAGATCCTGCACGACGCCGCAGGACTCGACCCCGACAACGACGCTAGCCAGGACTATCTGCGCCATGGGAGCCGGTAATCGCGCTCACCGCCGCCGCCCAGCTCGCCGCCATCCCCGACCACTACGCGCAGACCCCCGGCTGGGCCGCGATAGCCGCCCCTCTCCGCCGCATTGCCAGCGGCCAGTACGACGACAGCCTCCCTCACGACCTCGACGCAATTCGACACCACCATCACCACCGAAGCGCTCACGCGGCTCACCCCGCCACCCGACGAGCCCACCTGACCAGCCACCGCACGCACACTTGAAGTCGCCGCCGGCATCCGAGCCGCCAGCAAGATTCCCCTCCCACTCGGTGCCGGGAAAGCCGCCAGCCAGGACTGGCAGCGGCGAGCGGCAGCTCGGTCGGACAAGGACCCGCAGCGGCGGCGGCTATCGGGCACTGCGCCCAGCCACCTTCTGAACAAGGCGAGGCGTCACCAGGCGTCTCGGCAGCCCAGCTATACCAGGGGAGATCCGAAACCCCGTGCTGACCAGGGCTCCTTCGGCGGCACCAATGGCTCCTAACTTCCGCTTTGACAGCGCGTGGACCCCTCGATGCGAGACACTGCGGTCACGACAGCTCTGCACGAGTGCTGACGATCAGCTAATTCCCCAGGGAGCCGATCACTTAATTCCGCACCTGGTCCTTGTATTAAATGGTGTGGCTGGTGGCCTCCTGTCGTCAATGGTCCGGCGTGCTGGCTGATCGGCTGGGGCTAGGGAAAACGCTGATCGAGGGGGTAGGGAATTACCTGATCGCCGTCCTCCTCCTCTTCCGGGTAGTCCGGGGCGCTCGCCCTGGCGGGGGTGCTGATCGCGGGGCGGGCCGCGCTGGGCGGGGCAGGCCTGGGCCTGCCCGTTCTTCCTGCCCGCGGGGCCGTAGAGGTCTCCGGGGTCCAGGCCGGCCCGGCAGGGCCGCCGCGCAGCGGCGCGAAGCGGCCTGGACGCCGGAGGGGCGGTCCCGTATGCGCGCGGCCCGCCCCGCGATCAGGGCGGCGGAGCCGCCGGGGTTTTGGCGCCGGGCCGAGGTCCTGGTCACGGCGTGTCCCTGACCGCGGGGGCGGCGCGGCCGGGCCGGCGCCGGGGCCGGTAGCTTTTGCCTTCCAGGAGCAGGTGGTGGCTGGTGTTGATGACCCGGTCCAGGATCGACTCGCCGACGACGGGGTTGGGGAACAGGGGATACCAGTCAGCCGGGCTGCGGTTCGAGGTCAAGATCAGCGACTTCCCGGGTCGGCCCGGCGCGCTCGGACAGCAGCTCATACAGGTCGTCGGCCTGGGCGGGGGTGAACTCGCGCATCGCGAAGTCATCGCAGATCAGGACGGTGATCTTGGCGAGCTTGCGGACGCGGGCCGCGAAGCTGCGGTCGGCGTGCCCGCCGGCCAGCTCGGCGAGCAGCCTGGAGCAGGTGGTGAACGTCACGTCGTGGCCGCGGCGGCAGGCCTGGTGGCCCAGCGCGGCGGCGAGATGGCTCTTGCCCGTGCCGACCGGGCCGTAGGCGATGATGCCCTCCCCGGCGGCGATGAATTCCAGCCGGGCCAGGTCGCGGATCTGGGCGGCGGGCAGCTTCGGGTTGTAGCCGAATTCGAAGGTCTCCAGGGTGGCCTGGCCGGGGAAGCGGGCCGCCCTGATCCGCCGGGCGACCTTGCCGGCCTCACGGCGGGCCAGTTCGTCCTCGCACAGGACCTGGAGGAACTCGGCGTGGCCGAGGGTGCCGGCCCGCGCTTCGGCGAGGCGGGCCTCCAGGGTGTCCAGGATGCCGGACAGGCCCAGCGCCCGCAGCGCCGGAGTCAGCCCCGCCGCCGTCCCGGCGGCGGTCACCGCTCGCCGCCGAACGCGTCCGGGCCGCGCAGCCAGGCGGGGACGTCGACGCCGGGCAGCGGCAGCTGGAAGCCGTCGTGCTCGGTGCCGGCGGCCAGGATGCCCTTGACCGTCTTGTAGGACGGGTCGCCGGCCTGCAGCGCGCGCCGGCATGCGGCTTCCAGCCGGGCGTCGCCGTGTTTGAGGCCGAGCCGGAGCACGCCCTGGGCCTGGCGCAGCCGGAACAGCGCGTCCACGGCGAGAAGCTCGGTGACCAGTGCTGCGCAGGCCGGGCCGACCAGCGCCGCCTGGGACCGGCACCATACCGGGGTCCGCATGAAGAACCCGGCCTTCTGCTCGGGCAGGTCCGCCCAGTCGGTGCGCCGCCCCCGCGGCTGGAACAGGTGCGTCTTGACCAGCTGGGCGTCCAGGTAGAACTCGACCACGGCGCCGGCGGCGCGGGCGTCCAGGTGCTGGCCGATCAGCTTATACGGGACCGAGTACAAGGTGCGGCCGACCTTCGCGTGCGCGTCCGGGCCTATCTTCGGCCGGCTCCAGCTGGCCAGCTCGAACGGATCGGCGGGCAGCGGCAGCAGCGCGGCCGCCTCCTCGGCGGCGAACAGCTCGGCGGGGGTACGTCCCTCCAGTGCCCGCGGCGTCCTGCGCCCGGCGACGTGCTCGCACCACCGCGGCGCGTCCGCGGCCATCGCCTCAAGGCTCGCCCAGTCCCGGCCGGCGAAGAAACTCGACCGGATGTACCTCTGGTGCGCCTCGATGCTCGGCTTGTCCTTCGGGTGATAAGCGCGGGCCGGGTCGACCAGCACCCCGTAGTGGCGGGCCAGCTCCGCGTACGCCCGGTTGATCTTCGGGTCATACAGGTCGGGCTTTGCGACCCCGGCCTTCAGATTATCGATCACTAGCCGGCGCGGGCAGCCGCCGAAGAACACGAACGCCTGCACGTGCGACTCCGCCCAGGCCCGCTGGTCCATGCTGATCACCGGCCGGATGAACAGGTGCCGGGAGTAGCGCAGCACCATCGAGAACGCCCACACCCGCCGGCGCCGGCCCTCCCGCGGCTCGAACCACGTGCCCAGGTAACCGTAATCGACCTGAGCCTCCTCCCCGGGAGCGATGGCCGGGCGCCACACCTGCACCTCCGCCGCCCGCGCGTACTCGGGGAACCGCGCCCGCACATACCGGCGGACGCTGACCACGCTGGACTGAAGGCCCGCCTCATCGCGCAGCCGCTGCCAGATCACCGACACCGGCACCACGCCCAGCAGCTCACCGATCCGGTCATGATGGCGGGCGATCTCCGCCCACGACGTCTGCCGCGGCCGGATCCCGGCCAGCTCGGGGAACCACTCCCGCGACATTGCCAGCCACCGCTCCGCGCTGACCGGCGGGCCGCCCGGCGCCAGGCCCGCCGCCTCCGCAGCGGCCACGTACTTGCGGACCGTCTTAGCATCCACGCCAAGACTGCGGGCCACCTCCACCTTCGCCCGGCCCGCGTACCAGTGCTCCAGAATCTCCGTGACGTCAACCATCGTGAACGTCCTCCTCGCCATCTCGCCCTCCGTCCATCAGCGGACGAAGAACAGCCTCAACTTCGGAGGACCAGGCGCGGAACCCCAGCGGCTGCGCAGGGCTAGGGAAAACGCTGATCGAGGGGGTAGGGAATTACCTGATCGCGGCGCGCCCCCCGGCAGGGAATTCCGTGATCGTCACCACACGAGCTTGATCATGGCAAATACGCGGCCAAGTTGGCCATGCCACCGTTAACTTCAGTCGTCTTTCCGCAGGTCAGCCGCTGTGAAGCCATCAAGCTGCTGACCGGCCTCATAATCCGCCGGTCGTGGGTTCGATCCCCACCCGCCCCACCGGATGCACTGGTGCGCGAACCGCGTCCACGGTGGTGGTGTCTGGGTTGCTGCCGGGGGTGGGTGTCCCGGGTGGGGGGATCTTGAACACGGGGATGGCCTGACCCGAACGGAGCGCACATGACCGCCACCGCGACCGCCGCAGCAGCCCGGCGCAAGAAGCGCCGCCCCGCTGTCACCGGGCTAGGCCCCGAGCCCGGCCCCCGCAGGGTCGCGATCTACCTGCGCCGCTCCACCGACGACGAGCACCAGCCGTTCTCCATCGAGGCCCAGCAGGCCGCCCGCTGGGCGGGGGGTGGTCCCGGTGCAGGTACCGGCCGATCAGGACGGCCAGGGCCTCGATCGCGCCCTCGTGCTCGGCTGGCGTCATGGGGACGGTCTGGGTCCCGGCGATCCGGACTGCGCCGGTCCGCGTTCTCCGGGTCTGGCTGTAAGTCGGCGGCCTGCTTTTACCGGGCTTATCGCCATTATACCGGCCTGGTCCTCTATTGTCCCGGCTTTTCACTGCCATTCTCCCTCCTTTCCTTGCCGTGTTCTTGAATTACGGGAGATTGTGGATATCCGGGCCGCGTGAATGCGTGTCCTGTGCATTCCGCTCTGCCGGGGACAGGGTGTTCTGGCTGGCAGGTGGCGCATCGGGGCAGTGGCGCGCGGGGTTGGGGCGTGGTCTTGCGCGTCGTTGTGATAGGCGCGGGGATTTGCTGCCGCGCGGGCGGGTGTCAATGTGGAGCGCCCGGAGCGGAGCGAGGACGTACGACATTGACAGCCGACTAGCGGCTGCGACAATGGCGCGGCCGACGACGCGCACCCAGTGAATTCTGACCAGCGGAACGGCGGCGCCGGCTGGCCAGCGTGGCTGGCCGGGCCGGTGGTCATGGCTGCCCGCCCGGGGAAGGGGCGAGGTCGGCGCGGGCGGTGATCACGAGCCAGGTGGCGATGCCGGCCAGGGTGCCGGCGATGGGCGCGGGTCCTGCGCCAGAGCGCAGCGCGGCCTGCGCCAGGACGAGCGCGCCGAGGCCGCGCAGGGCGAGGAACGCGGGCCGTCCGTGCCGCACCCGGGCCGGGGCGAGCGGGACGGCGCTGACGACCACGCTGCGCATGAGCCGGACGTGGGCGCGCAGGCGAGCGGGGATCACGGCGAGGGGGATCATCGTGGCTCCTTCGTTGCCGGGTGGCTGAACGCGTCGCCTGCTGCCGGGCGGGGCGGCGGCGGGCGGTGCTGGCCGGGCCGGGTGGTGTCGTGGCGGGGCGGGTGGATGGTGACGCGTGCGGCTGGCCTGGACGTGCGGGCGATGAAGTTGGGGCGGGGGCGGGCGATGTGGACCCAGGTGCAGCCGCCGGCGGTGATGTAGCCGGCCTGCCCGGTCGCCAGGCGGCGGGCGATGCCGGGGTCAGCGGTCCAGGCGTGCTGGACGCGGGAGGACCCTTCGTCGCCCCACCAGGGGCCGGTGACCTTGGTGGCGGTCTCGATGACGCGGCGGGTTCCGGCGAGCTGGGAGACGGGCTCGGGGTGGGGGGTTCTCATGAGCCAGATCCCGCCGTCGGCAGTAGCGGCGATCCGGTACCGTTCATCATCGGTGGCGCCCAGGCCGTGCCAGGACTGGGCGGAGACCTGGACGCCGATGCCGAGCGACCGGCCGCGCTCGTACAGCTGCCAGAGCGGGACCTTGCCGGACACGGCGGAGTAGTCATCGCACGCCAGCAGGATCGACCGGGGCTCGGTGTGCAGGCTGGTGGCCGCGTGGGCCAGGAGTTCGGTGATGGCGAAGGCCTGGGCCTGGGCGACGGACTGCTGGCGGGTGCCTTCCAGGATCAGGTACCAGGCGTCGGCATCGGCGAGGGTGGCGGTGCCGTCGAAGCCGGGGCCGAGGCGGTCGAGCAGGGTGCGGTACCGCAGCGCGATGTCGGGCAGGTGCCGGGCGACAGCGCGGACGGCGGCAAGGCGGGACCAGTCGCCCGCGTACGCGGATTCCAGCCACCCGGCGTCGAGCCGGTCCAGGAACTCCGCGCCGCTGGCCGGGGATCCGGGCGGGGCGGTGACGGCGAGCATCAGGGCGGCCTGGGTGATGTCGGCGTAGTAGGCGGCCGGGCCGGCGTCGGTGGTGTCCAGCAGCTGGAACAAGACGACGGCGAGGTCGCGGGGCGGCAGGGTCCACAGCGACACGGCGGACTCATCCGGCCAGATCGCGACCTTGCCGGCGCCGGCGGCGTGCAGCAGCGTGCGGGTGCGCGTGGCTTTGGCGCGGGCGTCGGGTCCGCCTTTGCAGTCTAGGACGACCAGCAGCGGACGTGGTGCGCCGTGTTCGGCGGCGTGGCGGGCGGCGGTGTACCAGCCCGCCCAGGTGCGGATCATCAGGTTCGTCTTCCCGGACCCGGACGAGCCGATGATCACCTGGTGACGCGCCATCGCCCGGAATGGGACCGCGAGCACCGGCTGCCACCGGTGCCCTACTGTTCGTACGGTGCCGCCGATGACGATCCGGCCGCGCTTGTCGGTGAGCGGAACGAGACCGGGGGCCGCGTTCCGGCCCTGCGCGGCGCGGGCCTGCCGCCGCCATTGCCGCTGGTCGAAGATGACCGGCGCGGTCGCGGTCGTCCCGGCCAGCCCGGTCTCGATCCGGTAGATCCGCGCTGCCCAGGCCCAGGACGCGATCAGCAGCCCGGCCGGAACCGCGACCGGGGCGCACAGCACGAACGCGGCCAGGGTGTCGCCGAAGCTGAACGCGTGCCACCCGGCCCGCCAGCCGGCGTAGGGCGCCAGCAGGGCGGCCTGCCAGGACCGGGCCGATATGGCCTGGACGGTGAGGTAGACGCCGGTCATCGGCAGGGACAGCGCGGCGGCTCGGCGCAGCCGCGATGGCGGCCATCCACGCAGCCACGCCGTGGTCACTGCAGTCAGCGTGACGGCGGTGACCGGGGCGGCGGCGATCATCACCACGGCGGCGATGGTCCACCTGGCGAGCCGGATGCCCCATCGGAGCAGCCATCGCCAGATCAGCAGTTGGGCCAGGAACACGATCACAGCAGGGCTCCTTCCGGGAGGTCACGGACGTCGACGCGGTCGGCGAGCGGGACCGGCAGGCTGGCGGCGGCACGCTGGACTGTCGGCAGGGCGGGCGGGGCACACAGGTAGACGATGTGGTCGTAGCGCGGTGCCCGACCGTGCGGCGAGCCGGGTTCCCAGCCGGTGGTGCGGGTGAGCAGGCCAGTCATGATCGTCGTGGTGCGGGCGGTGCCCTTGGGGGTCAGCTCGGCTTCGATTGCCCAGCACTCGTCGGGGTAGGGGCTGCCCGGCACCGCGGGCCAGTGGACCTCGGCGTCGGGAACGTGGCCGATGCCGGTCCGGGCGGCGGCACAGCGAATGTGCCGCTCGCTGCGCCACCACGCCGACCCGGCGGCGAACGCCTCCCCGGCTTGCAGAGTGATCCGGGCGGCGAGGACGGCGCGGATGTGGGCAAGGCGGGCCAGCGGCGGGCGGCGGGCCGGGAACCGCAGCCCGGCCGCCCGCATCCCGGCCGGGGTGAGCCAGCACCAGGCGGGGCCAGGGCCGATCCGCCCGGTCTGGGCCAGTCCTGCCCGCCGCCACCGGGCGGTGATCGCGCGTATCCGGTCCGGCCGCGCTCCGAGCGCGGCGCCGAGCAGGTCACACGGGGCGGCGTACATGTCGCCGGTCAGCAGCAGGCCGGTGATGTCGCGGCCGGTAAGCCGCACGACGCCTGTATCGGACCGGCAGGCGGCGGCAGGCGGCCGGACGGACGTTGCGCGGCAGGGTGGTCCCGGCCCGTTCATGTGGTGGCCGGCGGGCCGACGGCTCTGGCCGGTGGCCAGGGTCATGGCTGCTCCTTCCTGACCCCGGTCCGCGCGGGATGCGGGATCGGCGAAGTCCGGGCCGCCCGTTGAGCCGACGGTCCGGTCGGTGCTGGTGGTACGAGGGTGCTGATACTGCGAGCCGGGAAGCCGCGTGACCGCGGATCAGAACCGGCAACCCCGGCAGCGAATCCGCTGGAGGGTGCGGCGCGGGAGAGGCGCCGTGTGCTTCTAGACCTACCCTGTTTCCGGAACGGGTAAGGCTAGCCGGGCGGTGACATCATCGTTCCCTCCCCGGGCACGGCCCAGCCAGGCGATGGTCTGGCCATACGAAGCGCCCTGGCGGGAGCATAAAGCCCCTGACCTTGACTGTTGCCCCGCCCGTTCGCAAGGAAAGCCGAACGTCGCTCCAGCGGATATGAATTACCACCCTGTAAGTCGGTTGCGCCTCGGCGTACTGAGCCGCTTCGCACGCCAGCCGACACGCGCTAAACCTTCATGCCTCTCTGAGGCCGACCGGGAGCTAATTGCCGTCACCAGCCGTTGAGAGCACGTCGCCGCTGGGGCGGCTTTCGCCGTGCGCACGGGTCGCGAGCTACGGGCTGGAAACGGACCGCGCGTTCCACATGCGGCGAAGGACATGACCGAAGCGATGAACGAGGCCCACGACAGCTACAGAAGAAAGGCCTGTTAAGAGCAGATCGAACAGTATACGGCGCCGGTCACCGTTAGTTCCAGTAACGGGCGATTCCGGAGCCGACGGGATGGGACAGCTGTTCTGCTCCGACCCTCCTTCGACCATTCATCACCAGCAATGCTCGCTGCGCCATGCCAGACTACTTCGTGTCCGCATACTGGAGGTCCCAAATGTACTCAGCCGAGATCAGCCGTGCTAACCCCACCAGCTTTGTGTTCCTGCTCGACCGGTCCGCGTCGATGCAGGATCCGATCGGAAGCGGTGAGGGTCAGCGCAAGTGCGACGTCGTCGCCGACGCCCTGAATCGCCTTTTGTCCGAACTTACAGTCAAGTGTGCCAAGGAAGAGGGCGTAAGAGACTACTTCTATGTCTCTGTGATCGCCTACGGCGGTTCCGACGCTGGGCCAGCACTGAGCGGTACCTTGGCCGGGAGAGACCTCATTCCCCTGAGCGAGGTTGCTTCCTCGCCTGCGCGGCTCGAAACGCGTACCAAGAAGGTGCCTGACGGCGCGGGCGGCTTGGTGGATCAGGACGTCAAGTTCCCGATCTGGGTTGACCCGGTTGCGAGCGGCGGCACGCCCATGTGTAAGGCCCTGACCAGAGCGCATTCGGTGGTGTCGAGCTGGCTCAACGATCATCCGGCGTGCTTCCCGCCTGTGGTGCTGAACCTCACCGATGGCGAAGCGAATGATGGGGACCCTACTATCCCTGCTGAAGCCCTCCGGCGGCTCGCAAGCGCTGACGGCTCAGCCCTCGTCTTCAACTTGCACGTGTCGTCCGACAACAGCTCGCCGGTCAGCTTTCCCGACAACGACGCGGCACTGCCGAACCAGTTCGCCCGGACCCTGTTCAGCATGTCTAGCATGCTGCCGGACCATATGCGGACCTACGCGCGGCAGCAGGGCATCGCAGTCTCTGAGAGTACCCGCGGGTTCGTCTTCAACGCAGATATGACCTCGATCGTGCAGTTCCTCGATATCGGCACCAGGACATCTGATCTGCGATGAAGGGTGCGGGATGTTGGCCCACATCAGCACGTTCTGGCTGCCGAAACGCGGTAGTTCGCTCCAAGAGTACGAGGACGCCTTCTGGGTCGGCCCGAACGGTGATGACGAGGGCGAGATTCAGCAGAGGTCCCTCAGAGTGGCCGTTGCCGACGGCGCCAGCGAGTCGATGCTTGCCAGCCGGTGGGCGAACCGGCTGGTAACGTCGTTCGGCACGGCGAGGAACGCTGCTCGTACGAAGCCGGGCTTTATGGCCGCATATCGGGAGGCAGTTTCTGGCTGGGATGACCAAGTTCTGAAATATATGACTGACCGCGAATTGCGTGGTGCGCCGATCCAGTGGTACGAGGAGCCAGGGCTCGCCAAGGGCGCATACGCGACCATCCTGGCGGTTGAGTTTAGCGACGGCTGGCAAGACAGGCCGCCCGCATGGATGGCCAGCGGCCTTGGAGATTCGTGCCTTTTCCAGGTCCGCGACGAATCATTGTATGCGAGCTTTCCAATGAATGATGCCTCAGCCTTCTCCTACCAGCCACCGTTGCTGGCCAGCCGTGGCGCCGACAACGACGCCCTTCGGCGTCATATAAGTTTGAAAGCCAGTGACTGGGAGAGCGGCGATAGCTTCTATCTGACGACTGACGCCCTCGCGGCATGGTTCCTGCGCGCCGTCGAGGCCGGCGACCGACCATGGGAAACCCTGCGGGACCTGGATACGCTTGACGCTCAGCTAGATTTCACGGAGTGGGTAGATGAGCAGCGCGACGCAGGCGGCATGCATAACGACGACACTACCCTCGTCCGAATCGATATGTGCTAGTTACCATGTCGTCAATACTGACGTATCCCACGGGCGGAGAATACCGCGAAGCGCTGCAGAATACGAGACTGTCCTTCCGGGACCCGGCGCTCGCCACTGGCGATGTCACGATGGATCAGCTCGGCATGCCCAAGCCGATCAGCGGCGCGTCGGCAAGCGTATTTACGATCCGGAGCGCAGATGGTCGGCAGTGGGCGGTCAAGTGCTTTACCCGATTCATAGATCACCAGGAGACACGTTACCGCCGGATCAGCGAGACCTTGCAGCCAGTCAACAAGCCTTGGCGGGTGGCGCTCGAGTACCTGTCTGATGGCGTGTTGTGCAACGGAAAACGGTACCCGGTACTCAAGATGGAGTGGGTAGAGGCAGTCGGTCTGATCTCGTTTATCGAGAGACACTTGCTGGACCGGAATGCTTTGGCTGGCCTGGCAGTCACTTTTGCTAAGATGGTCGAAGACCTGTCAGCTCTAGGTATCGCTCATGGTGATCTGCAGCACGGGAACCTGCTCGTGACGGCATCAGGAACGCTGAAACTCGTTGATTATGACGGCATGTTCGTCCCAAGCCTGGCACAGATGGGTGCCTGCGAAAAGGGTCACATCAACTACCAGTCTCCGACTAGGACGATGAATACCTGGGGCCCGTTCCTGGACAATTTCTCCGCGTGGATTATCTACGCTTCCCTGGTTGCTCTGACCATCGAGCCGACGCTCTGGACGCTGCTGCACAACCAGGGCGACGAGGCTTTGCTGTTCCGCTACGATGACTTCGTCGACTATCGAAGCTCCCGCGCTTTCCTGGCTCTGAATCAGAGTCCCCAGCCTGAACTCAAGGCTCTCGGCATCGGGCTAAGCGGGCTATGGAACTCTGATGTGCGCGCGATCCCTGCACTAAATCCGGCCAGTCTTCCCGAGCCCAATAGACAGTCCACGCTCACGATAACGGCGGCTTCCGCGAGGAGCACGGTACTACTACGGCCAGTTCCTGACTGGGTAACGCAGGCCCAGCCGAGGACACAGTCGACCGCACTCGCCGCTCAGGGTGATCCCTCTTGGATAGCTGGACATCTTCCGGCTCTGCCTCAGGTTGCATTCAATCCTTCTCGGCTCGCTCCCCGGCTCCTAGCGAGCCTGGCGGTGGCTGCGATCATCGCCGTGGGAGTATCGGCGAAGACCAACCTGCTCCCCGCTATTGTAGCTGGCGCAGCAGCATCATTTTCGATATTCATGTTCGTTATCATGTCGATGCTGCTGTTTCGTAGAACTTCCGAGTGGAAAGCCAAACATGAAAAGCTGGTCTTCCACGGGCAGCGGCGCGCCGAGGCAGATAAAGCTGCTCGGGAAGTATCGAAACTTGAGCAGACTAAGAGCGGTATAGATATTCGGGAGAAGAAGGCCGTCGACAAGATCCTTAAGGATGCCGACAAGGCTAAGGCCGCAGAGCAAAAGGAGCTTGCCAGCATAAATTCCCGACTCGCGACGCAGATCCAGGGCTTTGAGAGACAGAGGAATAAACTCCAATCTAGCGAGCTACGCGAAGCCGGCCAGGCCTTGCGTGCGCATCAGCAGCAGCATGTGATGTCTTATCTTAGTAGAGCACTTATTAGCTCAGCTGGGATTCCTGGAGTCGGCGCTGGAGTCACGAGATCTCTAACCGCTTGCGGAATAGTCAGCGCGGCAGATTTCTCCGGCATCTCGTACCAGACTGGGCCGCGCGGCGGGCAGCAGGTTTATATCAGGCTTCGCAACGGCCGCTCCGTGCACCCAAGTGGCGTCGGAGAGAAGAAGGCTCGCGACTTGGAGAGCTGGCGCAGCGCGCTTGAGATGCGGGCGAGGGCCACGCAGCCTGCTTCGCTTCCAACGGCGCAAGCGCAGGCAATCAGCGCAAGATTCTTGCAGGAACGGCAGGCACTTGTTGATCAGGAGAAAGTAGCCCAAGCAGCGGCAGCGAGTGATCAAAGGCAGATCGGGCAGAAATGGGCGCCAACCCACACGGCCTTCTCAGCCGAACTAATCGCCAGACGGCAGGCGTTCGGCCAAGAGCGGGCGCAAGCGGACGTGAGCTTGGCTACCGCCCAGAAGCAGGTCAGCGTAACAACTTGGCAGCGTGATCTCGCGCAGCGGGAGGTAGCCGCGTACTGCAATGTCAGCTACCGTCGGTATGTCGCTGGTGTCATCAGAACGTGAATCGAGGCTGGCGCATGCGGTGGAGTTATCGCAGACGCATCAACATAGGACCAATGCGGATAAACCTTTCCAGAAGCGGTGTGGGTACGAGCTGGGGGGTGCGGGGACTGAGGATTACACACAGTTCGACCGGGCGCCGGTATCTGACGCTCTCGATACCAGGAACCGGCCTGTCGTGGCAAACAAGCCTCAGCCGACCGCAACGACGCCCCGCGCAGCCGGTCACCTACAAGCCGTCACCTCAACTTCCCCGGCCAGTTCAAAGCCCGGTGCCAACGCACTCGCAGATCAATTCACCGCCACTGACTGGAGCGCGCCAAGCGCCACCCTTGGTCAACGGTCAGCCATGGTGGAAGCAAGCTGGCCTGAACAAAAGGCCGGGACCCTAGCGGCAACGAGGGCATGCAGCGGACGCCGGAACCTTCGCTCTTGACCTTGACCTTGACCTGGCCTTTGATCTTGATCTTGACGTTGATCTTGGTTTTCGTCAGGCGACCAGACGGCGCCCCGTCAGGGGCGCACAGGTCTCACACGCCAGCCGCCCGCCGTTGTGCGGGGTTTGTGCGTGGTCTGTGCTAGCTCGCGGCGGCCCTCTCGCGGGCACGGCGGCGGGGGCCGGGGCCGGGGGTGGTAGCGTCGTAGCCGTCCCCGTCGGGCCGGGCGGTGAGGAATCCGCACTGGACCAGTTCGGCCAGGGCCTGCCAGGCGGTCTCGATGTCGAATCCGGCTTCCTGGGCCAGGACCGAGACGGGCATGTGGACGCGGTTGTGGAAATGGACCACGATCAGGCCATCTTGGTCCCCGTGGTCGTGCAGCAGGTCCGCTGGCCCGCCATGGGCGCGAGCAGTGGCGGGCGGGGGTGCCCCGGCTCGCCATGTGGCCAGCGCGGGCGTGCGGCGGCGAGCGATGACCTGCGCGGCGGCTACCCGTGGCCGGGACATGGCGGCCGGGGCGGGCAGGCGGATGACACGACTGCGGGCATCGGGGGTGCGCGTGGGCGGGTCGTGGTCGTGCATGCCGGGTGGTGTTGCCCGGCGCTGAAGATGCCGACGGGCGCGTCATTGACGGCGCCGACGGGGGGTGCGGGAAAGCCCCGCCGGCCGGGCGGCTGGCGGGGCTTTCGTGGGGGTGGTGTCGCGCCTGGTAGGCACGGCGCCGGGCTAGTCGTCGGTGACTTCGCTGACGGCGGCGCGGGCTGCTTTCTCGTCGATGATGGCCTGGCCGGCCGCGTAGGCGGCGGCGAGGGCTGCGATGGCGAGGTTGTTGACGGCCCGTGGGTAGCCGCGCGCGGCGGCGTGAATGAGCGCGGCAGCGTCGTCGCTGAACAGGGTGTCGGCGCGCCCGGCGAGCTTGATGTGATGAGTGATGTAACTGGCTGTCTCGGCCGCGGTCATGGGCGGCATGGTGTAGCGCAGCGCGACCCGTTGCCCGAGGGCAGCCAGGACGGCCAGCTTCATGGTGCGCCGCAGGGTGGGCTGGCCGACGAGCAGGCAGGCCAGCGGGGAATCAGCGTCCATCGAGTGGTTGGTGAGCATGCGGATGGTCTCCAGCTGCTCGTAGCGCAGCAGGTGGGCCTCGTCCAGGACCAGGACGGGGGTGCGGCCGCGCTCGTCGCGTTCGGCGGCCAGGGCTGCGGCGGCCTGGGCGATCACGCGGGAGGTGAACTGGCCGGGGGCCTGGCCGAAGGTGGTGATGATCGCCTCATGCAGGCCGCGGACGCCGATCATCGGGTTGGGCAGGTAGATGACGGTGTGCCGGGTGGCGTCCAGGCCGGCCAGCACGGTGCGCACCGACGCGGTCTTGCCGGCGCCGGCCTCGCCGGTGATCACGCCGATCGCGCGCTCGGCGATGCACCAGGTGATCCGGGCGCAGGCTTCGTTGCGGGCGGCGTGGCGGTGCAGCATGCCCGGTGCCAGGTCGCGGCCGAACGGCATGCGGGTGAACCCGTAATGCGACTGCAGTTTCTCTATCATCTTCGATGATTCCTCCAGTTCCGGGGTCAGCCGTTGGCGGCGGTGATGGCGGCGGTGACCAGGGCGATGTTGCGCCGGTCCAGGCTGCCGAGGCTGGCGCCGAGCCGGACGGCGATGCCGGCCTTGGCGATGCTGGCGGCGATCCTCAGCACGGCTTTCTCCGACGGCGAGCCGGTCAGCTGGCCGTGGTCCAGGGCCCAGATGGCGGCGTTCCAGCGGATCACCGCGGCCGGCTCGCCCGGGCAGGCCGCCGACAGCGGCTGGCCCCGGTGCGGGCCCTTGGCCGCCACGAACAACGTCGAAACCGCCCTGGCGCCACTGCTGGATCCACCTGTCCAGCGTCCAGCGGGTCAGCCGCACCGCCCGCCCGGCCGGGTCGGCGTGCTCGCGGGCGGCGATCTGGCGCACCAGCGCCCCCCGCTCGCGCCGCGACAGCGCCGGGTCGGCGGCCTCGCGGATCAGCATGTAACGGAACAGCCCGATCGCCCGGGCGCGCTCCAGCCTGGCCTGCTCCTCGTTGTCGGTCTTCATGCCCACTCCGGCACCTCCTGCGATCAAAACGGACAGACCGCACGAGGCTCCCGCGCCCGGCGCCCCGGCCGTAACGGGTCAGCTGGTGTTGCGCCCCCCCGCCGGCCAGCCCGGCGCCAGCAGCAGCCCGCCGCTGGCCGCCGACGCCGCCTGCCACACCGGCGCCTCGCCCAGCTGCGGCCACCGCGCCGCCACCGCCGCCGCCGCCGCGGCGATCGCCGCCACCGCGTCAGCCACCGGCGAGCCACCGGCCGCCGGCATCACCGGATCCGGCCCCGCGGCAACCGCCAGCGCCGTGAAGAACACCGCCACCGGCCCGCCCCGCGAAGCGGCGCAGCCAGCCCCGCACCGTCGACGGCGGCACCCCCAGGACCGCCGCCACCGACCGGAACCCCGCACCCCGCGCCGCAGCCGCCAGCGCCGCGCCGACCACCTCCGCCATGTCGGCCCGCCGCGCCAGCGCGAACACCGCCAGCAGCACGTGCGTCACCCGGCACGACCGGCACCGCGCCCGCCGCGGCCGAAGCCGCGCCCGCTTCCCGCCCGGCCCCCGCAGCACCCGCTCCCGCGCATGCCCCCACCCCCCGAGCACGCCCGCGCAGCACGGGCACGAAAGCTCACCAGCCGCCAGCCGCCGCTCGACCGATTCCGCGCAACCCTCTACCGTGAGCACAGCGCCTCCAAGCGCTACCCACGGCCCTCCCGGAAACTCGGCCAAGAGATCACCGGGAGGGCCGTCGCGCGTCGGCAACCTGCCGCCGCCGGCGAGCACCCGCAACCCTGACGATGATCACCCTGAGCCATCGGCACCCTGAACGCCCCCGTAACCCCCGAACCATAGGAATCTTCAGCGTCGTCTAACAGGTGGTCCTTCCTGGGTCGCTGGGGTTGGCTGGCCCGGCCCGCGCCCGCCGGGGGGTGAGCGGCATGCGGGCCGGGTCTGCGGCGCGGGGCCGTGGTCAGGCCCGGCGGGGTCCGGGTGTAGGAAGTCGGTGAAGTTGTCGTCACTGCGCAAGGTACTTGTCGTTTGTCACCCTGGCTCGACCGCTGACTGTGACTTTGCACGATGTTTGGCACTTGGGCATCGAGTTTGGCATGTCGATTCGATCTTGGGCCGTATCGAGGTGACCCCCGTCGATATTCGTCAGTTGTCCAGCGCTGCCGTGTCACTGTGATCGATCGCGCGGCCGGGCCGCTGCTGCGGCCGGTGGTCGATTGCTGTGGCGAGGTCGTCGGCGTGGGCGCTGAGGATCTCTTTGAGGGCGGCGTAGTGCGGCTTAAGCGGGCTCGCTTGGTAGAAGTGCCACATGTTGTCGCGGCGCCGGTTCCAGGTGGGGTCCCCGTCTGATAGCTGGTCTTCGATGATCCGGGGTGCCATGACGTGCTCGCCCTGGGTGATGCGTGTCCAGACGGCTTCGGATGCGAACTGGCGTTTGCAGTCGCTCAGCTCGGGCTGGAAGGGCCCTTTTGTCCGGGGAAGCTGGTCGAGGATGTCCTGCCATGCTGCCGGGTCGATGCACCAGTTGCGGAGGGCTTCGCGCCGGTGCTTGTAGTCGGTCAGGTCCGGGGTGGCGCTGAGTTCCCTGGCGAGTGCGTGCACCGCGAGGCGGAACTCTGCCGGGTCGGCGCCGAACGCTGATGATCCGGGCATCCCGGCAATGTAGCGGTGGTCGATGCCGAGGAAGGCGGCTGCCTCGGCAAGTGAGCCACCTGCTGATATCTGGACCAGCCGGAGGGCGGCGGCGCGGCGCAGCAGACGGGGCCTGATCTCGCCGAGGTGGTGAAAGTGCTGGCGGAACCAGTTGTCCTGGAGCTGCCCGGGGATGTGCTCGGGGGCGAAATTGATCTGGCGGGCGGGTGCGCGGCGTCCGGGTGATCTGTGGTCTGTGCGCTGGAAGGTGTGCACGATGGGTTCGAGCGCGTCCCGGAATCCGTCGGAGCAGTCGTGCCCGGCGCGCTGGTAGCGGCGGATCCAGCGGCCTCGGGGGCTTTTCCGGGTCATGCTGTCCCGTGCGGGCGTGACGAACTCGCCGAGGACCCGCAGGTCATCGCCGTCGAGGATGCGCGCGGCCGCGGCGATGAGGGCGGCGCCCGGGCGCGGGTCCAGCGGCGGGGTGTCGCTGAGCCGGTAGGGGCGGGGATTCATGTTGCTCAGGCCGGTGACGTACTGGCCGAGAGCGTCCGCGGGGACCGGAGCTGGGATCAGGTTCCGGCTTGCTGGCCAGGCTCCGATGATCAGGCTGCAGACCAGGCGCAGATCAGCGAAATACTGGGCGGCGGCGGCCGGGCGGCCGACGCTCATGACGGCGTCAGGTCCTTCGGGCTGCAGCAGTGTGAGCAGCCGGGCCTGGATGGCGAGCAGGTCATCAGGGACCTCTGAGTTCTTTGTGCTGGCGGTCTCAGGGAGACTGTCGAGCCGGGCGCCGCAGAGGCGGGCGCGAGGGTTTCCCGGCTGCGGCCGCGGGACCGCACGGCACTGGGCGGGGAGCAGGCCGCTGCTGCTGGCGCGCGGGATCAGGGAGGCCGGGCTTGCGGGAGGGACGGACATGGCCGGCTGGCCGCATGACGGGCACAGATGTTCCAGCAGCCGGCGGTGCTGCGGGCAGGCGAACACGACCGGCAGCCGCCATGTGCTGCGCCAGGCGCCGCCGTGCTGCTGCTGGACGGCGCTGCCGTCCCCGGCCAGGCACTGCGGGCAGTACCGGGTCGCGGACGTGAACACCCACGGGCTGGTGACCGGCCGGGTGCCCCGCCGGTCCGGGGTGATCACGGGCGCCGCCTGCGGATACCGGCCGGACATGCTGCTCATGCACAGGCAGGCGACCTCGGCTGCGGTGAGCCTGGCGGCGCGGGCGAAGGACCCGGCCGCCGCTGCGTCCAGGTGCATCATCAGGCCTCGCGGAGCCGACAGCTGCCTGCCTGTGCCGGTGGCAAGCCCGGTGAGCTGCAGTATCCGGACCGGAGCCAGCCCGAGCCGGTGCGCGAGCCGGAGCACGTAGCCGGGCAGGGACTCGCCGGGCAGCGGGTCCAGGCTGCGGGGAAGCGGGCTCAGCTGGTCCATCGGATGTCCTCCCGGGTCAGGCTCCGGCACCGCTGGCCGGCCCGCGGTCATCGAAGACGGTGCTGCGCCCGCGCTCGCGTTTCCCGGTGTCCTTGCCGCCTGGCGGGGCGGGCCCGGGCGGGACAGCGGGAATCTCGCCGGCTTCGGCGTCCCGGCCGCGAGCACCGGCGAGGCTGAGGACGACGGTGTCCAGGAGGGTCTCGGTGAGGCGCTCGGTTCCGGTGTCGATGGCTTCCCGGCAGCCGTCCTCGATCACGCGTTCCAGCAGGCCGACGACACCGTCGGTGCGGCGGTAGAGGTATTCGGGCATGGTGCCGCCGGTGAGCATGCCGGGGGCGGCGTCCATCAGCCGCAGCTGCTGCTCGACGCCGGCCAGGTGCCGTGTCCACGCGGTGATCTGGGGCGGGGTGTCGTAGCGGAACCGGTCGAGCTCGATCAGGTCGAACCGCCGCTCGGTCTGGGTGGCCTCCAGCCCGTGGATGGCCGCGTGCCGTGATGGCGGCAGGATCCACTGCCCGGTGCGCGGGTCGTGACGGCCTTCGCGCAGCAGCCCGGAGCCGGGGATGCCGACGCCGATGAGCACGAGGGTGACGTGCATGCTCATGAACGCCCGGATCAGGTCCAGGACGTCCTGGTCATCGGCCCTGTGCATGCGGAGCCGGGTGATGTCGTCCAGCAGCAGCGCCTTCGTCCCGTGATCGCTGATGGAGGCGGCGACCTGGCGGACCAGTTCGGGCAGGTCCATGTTCTTGGTGTCGGCGCCGTAGAAGCCCAGGATGGCCTTGCAGGCGGACTTGGGCTTGGCGGTGACCGGGGTCTGCACGTAGGCGACCGGGGCGTGCAGGTCCCGCATCCCGGCCAGGGCGGCGGGGTTGAGGTGGCGGTGCAGGTCCAGCCAGTCGTCCTCGAAGCCGGCGGCTATCTCGCACGCCGTCTCGGTCTTGCCCTGGTAGCCGCCGCCGGTGATCATCACCCCGGCGCGGGTGGACGGCTTGTGCTTGAGCGCGTTGCTCTCGATCCGCCCGCGCAGCAGCCTGGTCACGGCCTGGCTCATCGGGGTCTGCTGGAGGGGAAGGCTGGCGTGCGTGGCGGCGCGGTGCAGGTCATGCAGCATCCGTCGCCGCGGTGACAGCGCCCGCCAGGCGGCCAGGTCCAGCCGCGGGGCAGGCTGGAACGCGCCCCGGGTGGTCCGCCACCGCTGCCAGCCCGCCAGGGTCTCGCGCACCGGCAGCGGCCCGGGAAGGACGAACGGGACAGCGCTGCCGGAATCCGCGCTGGCCGCGTTGCTGGCTCCGGACGTCACGCCGGCTCCCGGCCCGGGCCAGCCGGGGTGCCCGGGCTTTCGTCGTGGTCCTCGTCATCGGGGATGCGCAGGATGCTCTTGCGGCGCAGGGCTTCGCGCATCAGCGGCGCCGGTTCCGGCCGGGACGGGACCGCTGATTCACGCCTGCGGCGGCGTTCGGCGTCTACCGCGTTCTGGGTGTCGCCGGCCCGGTCCCGCCAGCGCATCGCCACCACAGTCGCTTCTGTCTCGCTGTCCCCGGCCTGATGTGCCTGCGCGGCTGCCGGCCTGGGGAAAGGCGCCGCCGACGGTGGGGCGGCCGCCGTTGCGGGGGTGGCGGGACGGTCGGCGGCGGCCTGGCTGGCCTGGGCGGTCTCGCGGGCGTGCGCGGTCCGCTGCTGCCTGGTCATCTGGGTCGGCCAGGCATCGACGGGTATCAGGCCGCCGATCAGGTCCAGCAGCAGCGGCAGCAGTTCGGCGTCGGATCTGGGCTGCAGGCCGGCCGCGCGGGCAGCGCGCAGCAGGTCATCGGCACGGATGTCGCTGAAGGAGGGCACCTCGCCCTCGGGCGGCAGCCCGGTCCAGCGCAGGGCGTGCCAGTCATGGGCGATCGGGTCGCAGAAGAAGGTGTACCGCCGGTCGCGGGGCTCCCGGCGGATCTTCCACTTGCCCCTGGCCGCGCCGCCCTGGGCGGAGGGGCCGGACCGGTAGGGGTCCAGCGCGGGCCCGTCATACCACAGGCCCCGGATCTTCACCCCGCGGCGGCCGTGGATCTTCACCAGGTGCACCGGGAGCAGTTCGTAGTACAGTTCCGGGGCGGGGATCTGCAGCGCGAACCCGCCCTGGGACATCGCGGCGGCGAACAGCGTGTTGGGGCTGTGCCGGGTGCCCGGGTCCCACGCCGGGGCGTACTCGCCGAACTCGCGGTTCTGCCAGATCTTCACGATCCAGGTCGCGATCAGATGCTCGATCTGGGCGACGGTGAGCACCGCGTCGGCTTCGGGATCGGCACCGCGGTCGGCGACGTCGATCCCGCGGTAGCCCAGCAGCATCTCCAGCAGCAGTGACTGTATTGCACCAAATGCCCGTTCGACGGCCTGCTTGTCGGTCGGGCGCAGCACCCTTGAGGGCAGGATGTTGGCGCCGATGACGCGCTGCACCTCGATGAGGTGGTGGTTCTTGTAGACCGACCCGTGGTCGGTGGTGACGGTCTCGGGGGCGAAGAACGGCAGGGCCGCCACCTTGTGCCCGGCGAAGGAGGCGACCAGGGACGCCGGGATGCCCGGGTAGGGCCATTCCATGTCCTGGCCCCAGTCCTCGCGCAGCGGCAGCGGCAGCATCACGTCCCGCAGCAGCATCGCCACATCGACGGAGGTGTCGGATACCAGGGTGAGCCGGAAGGCGACCAGCGAATGGGTATAGACGTCCAGGGCGAGGGTCAGCGAGGCGGTCACCGGCTCGCCGAACACGTGCTCGCGGACCTTCACACCCAGCGGGCTGGTATCCAGCGCGACCACCTGCCCGGGCCGGTGAATCACCACATGCTCGCCGGTGACCGGCAGCTTCGCCGCCGACCGGGCGTAACGCTGCCGGGCGCCGCCGGGACCGAACCATTCGGCCCAGGCCCGCCGCAGGGTCCAGTAGGAAGGGACGCTGGCCCCGGGACCGAACCGGTCCCGGACGTACTGGCGGATCAGCCTCTCCCTGGTCGCCATCGAGACCCGCGACCGGTGCAGGCACTCGGCGCGGACCGCGAAGATGGCCTCCCGGACCTGCTCGGTGATGCTCGGCCGTTCGCCTCCGCGGCGCAGCCAGTTACCGTCGATGCATCCGCTGATCCCGGACCGGCGGCATTCGACGGCCCACCGGATCAGGGTGCGCTCGCTGATGCGGGCCAGGCCCAGCATCGCGGCGGTATCGGCGCCCAGGCCGGCTATCTCGGCGACCTTGGCCAGCCGCCGGTCGTGCAGCGTGGTGGCCGCCGGATCGTAGGCCGGCCGTGGCTCGCCGGGCAGGGGATGCAGCGGGCCGCCGCTGCGATACCCGGTCTCGGTCTCCATCAGGTGGGCGTAGCGTGCCGTGACCAGCTCCCGCTGCCGGGCGGTGAGGTCCTCCAGCCCGGCCGGCTGACGGCCCCGGCTGTGCGCCGGGCCCGCGGCGGCGGGCCGGCAGTCGCTGTGGCTGACCAGCGCCCGGACCGTCGTGGCCAGCTCCTGCCCGTCGCCGCGGCCCAGCAGCACCCGGCCTGTGTGCGGCTCGAACCGGTGCACCTGCCACTCGGCGCCGTCCAGTACCAGCCGGCAGCCCGCCGACAGCTCCATCGGGCCGCGGGGCGCGCTGCTCACCGCCGGCCCGCGGTTCCGCCGCGCCAGACCAGGGTGCCGTCCCCGAACGGCCCGGCCAGGTCGATGACCAGAGCCCGGTGCCAGATCAGGTGGATCGCGAACGCGCGGGCGACCACCGGGTAGCGGGTGGCCGCCGCCAGGTCAGCGAACCGCACCGGGCCGCCGGCGACCGCGGCGAGCAACTCGCCGGTGAGGCCGAGCGGGTCGCTCAGCGGCCGGCGCTGGGCCGACAGCGTGTCCAGGGTGGTCATCACGTGCGGTCGCCAGCCGCCGACCACGCCATACCGCCACCCGCAGGCCAGGGCCGCCTCGGCCGACGCGGCGAACTTGACCCGGTCGGCCGCCCCGATCCGGTTCGCGGGCCGCACATCCAGCAGCCAGGTGCCCTCGCCGGTGACGGCCAGGAAATCGGGAATGTGCTCCCGCGGCCCCGACTCCGACTCGAACCGCATCCGGTGCGGCTGCGACACCACCTCAAGCACACCCAGGAAATCCAGGGCGAGCAGCAGGCACTGCTCGGCATGGCTCTCGAATCCGTGCAGCCGCCCGGTGCCGGCCAGGCTCTCCAGGCCGGGCCGGTGCCGCTGATGGGTGCCCCAGGTGAAATGGCGCACCGGCTGGCAGCCGGGCACCGGGAAAGCGCCCATATCCGCCACCGGGCAGGTCACATCCAGCCCGGCGGCCTTCCACGTGGTCATCCAGCGGCTGCTCCACCCGGCGGTCAGGGACAGCGCCCGCCGGTTGTCATCGGTCACCGCGCACATCTCCGCCAGATCCGCCAGGCCACAAGAATCCGACGCCGTCGCCGCGCCCGCACTCACGTCCCGCGGCGGAGCCGGCTGTGTCACCGCGCCACCGGCGACCTGCCGCGGCCCGGCCGCCGGCCGGCTTCAGGGGTGTCCCCGTCCGCTCGCCTGATTACAATATTCATCATGAACGTTTAAAATATAGAACAGACACGCATCGCGCTACCGTTTTGAGGGTGCAGGACGTGAACGACGACAATCGTGACGCCATCATCTGGCCTGCCCGGGTCGCACTGGGCAACCGGCTGCGGGAGATCCGGGAGAGCAGGGGCATGACCCAGACAGCCGTAGCCAGGCAGGCCGGGCTGAGCCGGTCGTTCTACGCGCAAGTTGAGCACGCCCGGCAGGCGATCTCAGTCGACCGGGCGTTCGCCATCGCCAACGTTCTGGGCGTCGAGATGACCGAGTTGTTCTCCGCATTCCCCGCAGTGCCGCACGCCCGCCCCTACTGACCCCGGCCGCACCGGATCGCCGGCGGCTCCGTGCCAGCCTCCTTGCTCAACGGACTCAGGTGCCAGCCATCCTGCCCAGAACGTGCCAGCCTGCGTGCCCAGGCTCGCTGAAACCACCAGGCCGCAGTCGTTCGAGGTGCCAAACTCGGCGCTCAGTCACACTGACCTGACCGTGGTAATAGTTGTTTCCCTCGGCCGTGCTCGACGCCGCGGTGACGATGACCTGCGAGGCGACAAGCTCACGACATCGGTGACGACAAGTAGGCGGGTCAGACGACATCTTCAGCGGACCGCTACACCTGGGTCGCTTTCGCGGGGGATGCGGAAGAACGGCGAGTGCAGGCCGAGGCGGGCGGCGAGCATCGCTATGAGGCCGGCGGCGAGGATGCCGGCGAGGGACCAGAGCTGGGCAGGGGGCGCGGTTCGTACCGACTGGGCGATGACCCAGCTGAGGAACCCGGTCGCGGCGAGCGGGAGGATGCCCAGGGTCAGGGCATTGACGGGGCCGGTCAGGACGCGGCGCCGGTAGTAGGTGACGGCGGCGAGCGCGGTCAGGATATAGAACGCGGCGTAGAGCAGGCCGGTGATGTTGATGACGTCGTTGAAGGCGTTCTGCACGGAGGTGGTGAGCAGGTACAGCCACGTCACCGCGACCAGGATCACCCCGACCAGGACGCTGGCGGGCACCGGGGTCGCGTACCGGCGGGAGACGTTCGCCAGGCCCGGCGGCAGCACCCGGTGCGACGCCATGCCGTAGATCATCCTTGCCGTGAGCACGATGCCGCAGCCGGTGGACGCGGTCACCGACAGGGCCAGCGCCAGGGCCATCAGCCTGGCCCAGGCCGGGCCGCCGAGCACCCCGGCCGCGTACACCAGGGCATCGGCCGAGTGGGTTTGCAGCCGGGCCGGGGAGATCACTCCCTGCAGGCCCATCTGGGCGAGGGTGAACAGGATGGCGAGGAACGCCACGGCTATCATGGCGGCCTTGCCGGGGTTATCGCGGCGGTGCCGCACTTCCTCGTTAACATATATTGTCCCGTCCCATCCGGTGTACATGAACACGGCGATCAGGAACCCGGCGGACAGGCTGCCGTGCCCGCCGATCCCGGTCAGGGTGAGCCAGCCCCGGCTGACCGGAAAGGTACCCGGGTGGTGGCTGAGGACGGCGGCCAGGCCGGCGGCGGCGATGCCGGCCAGGATCACGTACTCGACCAGGCCCATGCCGACCTGGGTCCGGGCGGTGAGCCGGATCCCGGCAACCGCGACCGCCAGCATGACCAGCACGACTGCGGTGCCGATGGCGACGTTGGGCCAGGTGGCGGTGGCGTTGGCGCCGAAGATGGCCAGGACCGAGGGGCCGAGGACGACGACGGGGCCGATGGTCCCGATGATCGAGCCGGTGATCATCAGCCAGCCGGTCAGGAACCCGAGGTGGGGGTTGATCGCGCGGCCGACCCATTCGAAGCTGGCGCCGCAGTTGGCGTTCCACAGGTTGAGCCGCCGGTAGGAGTTCGCGATGATCAGCATCGGCAGCGCTGTGAGGAGGATGACCGGGCCGCTGGCATAAGCGCAGGCCGCCGCGAGGGCGGCCATGGTCAGGCCGGTGGAGACCGCCGGGGCGGCGGACGCCATCCCGATCACGGTATCTTGCGCAAGCCCGATGGCGTCGGGTTCGAGCCGGGCCACCGGGGCCAGGCCGTCGTGGGCGGCGGCTAACGAGGGTCGGTCCGGCATCGTATTTCTCCTGATGGGTGCAAGGGGGGCTGGCGGGCCGGGTCTTTCCGGGGGTGGTTCTCAAGGGCAGGCTGCGGCGGGCGGGCGGCCAGGGCGTCGGGGCCGGGCGGGCTGGCGGCGGCGATGAGCCCGGCGAGTTGCAGGCCGTGGGTGATCTCGCGGTGCCGGCGGGTGCCGAGGCCGCGTATCTGGCTGAGCTGGTCTTGCTGGTGCAGGGCGGCGATGTCGCCGGCGGTGGCGGGCGGGCTGAACGGCGCGCCTGATGCCCGGGCGAGGGAGTTGAACGCGGCGGCCGGCATGACGGCCCGGAGGCAGTCGACCGGGCAGGCGGGGGTGATCTGGTGCGCGCCGCACCGGCAGCCGTGCGGCGGTGTCCACGGGTCGCGGGGGGGCATTCAGGCGGTCCAGCCGGCTGGGCCGCGACCCGCCGTGACTGGGACGGCGTTCCGGCAGGCGGCTGCGGCGGCTGCGTGCGGATCGCCGGCGGGGTAGGTGTCGCCGTCTATGAGGTAGGTCCTGCCGTTGGTGGTGGCGATGCTGGTTCCGCCCGTGGTGAAGATGCGCAGCTGGGGGTCCGTGGGGCCGGACGGCGTGCTCTTGGCGCTGGCTCCTTCCAGCACGAGGCGGTGAGTCCTGGCGAGCACGGAGTCGACGCCCTGTGCTGCCAGTGCGCTCTGCAGGTCGCCGAGCAGGGCCGCCCGGCGGCTGGCTTCTTCCTTGTCCAGGATCGGCGGGCGGGCTGGTGGCAGGCTGTGTTCGTTCTCGGGCACGGGCTTGGATGTCCTCTCACAGGCGGTGACTGCGGCGAGCCGGGATCGCGGCGATGGGGTTGTGCGCATCGATGGCAGTAGCCCGGCCGGGCGCGATGTCGGCGGTCGTGGGCGAGATCGCTGTATGGCAGGACAGTACGAACTGGCGGTGCGGTTGGCCAAGAGATTTGCTTGGTTTTGCTTCAGAAACTCTTCTTGATCAGCTGGGTCCAGGCACGGGAGACGATCGCCCGGACTTCCGCGCCGTAGACCGCGAGGGCGGCGAGCCGTTCAAAGGCCCGGCCATAGAGGGCGATCTCGTCAGGTCGTACGAGCGACAGCTCGGCGCTGTAGGTATCGAACTGCACCAGGGCCTCGTCGAGAATCCAGAAGCCGTTGTTCAGGGGCACCCGGTAGGGCGCGTTAAGGGGGATGATCCCGAGCCTCAGCCGGGGCAGCTTCAGTACCGTCTGCAGGTGTTGCAGCTGCCCAGTCATGACCTCGGGTCCGCCGACGTCGGTGTGCAGCGCCTGTTCGCCGATGACCATGTGAAAGTGGCGGTCGCCGTGCGTCAGGACTCGCTGCTGCTCCAGCCGCGCGGCTGCGCCCATCTCGGCGTCGTCAGGCACGCGGATGAAGTCAATGAACGTGGAGAGCACTGCTACGGCGTACGCATGCGTTTGCAGAAGGCCCGGAATGACGGCGGGCTCGTAGATCCGAAACAGCCGGGCCCGTTCGTAGACGGCGGCGGATGCCTGCTGCCGGCGTTTGGTGCCGCTGCGCAGAATGCGCCGCCACTCAGCGAACTGAGTCTCGATGCTGCGGACGGCTGCAATCAGGTCGGGGAGCTGGTCATGAGCCTGGCAGTGCTCGCACCAGGCCGTAAGATCCTCCTCGGACGGCGTCTGCTTGCCGTGTTCGATCTTGCTGACCTTAGAGGATAGCCAGCCGCATTGCTGCGCCAGCCGCGTCCCCGACAGGCCCGCGTCCCTGCGCATGTCTCGAAGGCGAATGCCCAGGGACACTCGGGCCTGATCGGCTGAGGTGGTCAAGGCGGAGTCGCCTCAGGCGACGTACTTCATGTAGGGAACAGCCAGCTCCCATACCTGATCACGCACAGCCAGGCATTGCCGCAGCCACTGCTCGCTGGTCTCTCGGGCAAATCCTCCGGTACGTCCGTCTTCGGAGAACACGCTGAGCACGAGCTTGTCATCGTCGAGCAGCCAGTAATCCTCATCCGGCAGATCGATGCCCGCAGTCAGGTCGCGTGGCAGGTAGCGAATATCTTCGCCTGCGTCGGTGCTGAGACGCGCGACGGCGAGTCCCCAGCGGGTGTACTCGGTGTGCGGAAGGCTTACAAGTCTGACCCGCTGAACGTGAGTCCCGGCTGCGGTGACCTCTTTCAGGAAGCGCAGCCAGTCCTGGTGCCAGGCGTAGTCATCCGGCTCGCCGCGCTGCCACTTGCCGAACGGCTCGTCCTCGGCGGACACGTTGTAAGAGTCGTTCCGCTCAAGATGGAATGCTCGGGTGCCCGTGCGAGCTAGGACCTTGAAGTCGTCATAGCTCAGTGGCTCCATGGCCCTCCCTTAGATGGCGCATCAGCTTCTTCGGGACGCGGATGACGGCCTCCCCTACGGGCATGGCTCCAACCTGTCCCAGGGCTTCATCATCGAGCGTGAAGCCCTGAATCACGTACTGGCCGTCGTCAGTCTCCCACAGCGTCGGTGAGTTGCCGCCTTGCGTCTCCTTGCCGAGGAACGTTAGCCGCATGGCTGGTCCTTTCTGAGAATCTTGCCCAGTTTTGCTCGGTCGTCCTGGAATTGATGCTTGAGCAGTCGGCGAGGTGTGTCAAGGGCGAGACGAAGATTCGCGCAGCGGACTGAGCTCCGATTAGCTTGGCCGCGTGGTTCGGGCGCGAGGTGCGCGACTGCCCCAGCCACCGGACGGCCGGGGCGGGCGGCGGGCCGCCTTCGTCGCCGGATGCGGTTCCTCGGGAGGTGGCTGCGCGAGCACGCCAGGTTAGCTGCGCTGCTCCACGCAGCCGTTCGGCTGATCGGCTCCTGTGCGGCGAGCACGGGTGCGACTTGTCTGGATCTGTGCTGCCCATTCGATGACCAGGCGTCGGCCAGTGTCAGAGGCGGTTTGCGGGACACGGCTGGGCAGGCAGGCTGGCTGGCTCCCCCAGGCTGCGGGGCGGCTGCGCTGGGGAGCGGCTGCGTGCTGGGGCTGCTGCCTTACTGCCTTGCCGGGGACGGGATGGCTGTCTCGGTTCGGAGCGCGTGAAGCAGCGGTGTGAGGCGGGAGTTCCGGATCGGGTGGCCGTTCTGCCGCAGACGGGTGGCGAGGGCATCGCGGGTGAGCGGACGGCCGTCCTGGCGCAGTCCGTCCCCTGGCGGCCAGCGCTGCCGGGAGCAGTTCAGCGATGCCGGGGACCGTTCCCGACTCGGCGGCCGGGGACGGTCCCGGTATTTCCTGGCTGGCAGCGGTGCCGGGCAGGGCAGGCGGAACAGTTGCCGTCCCAGGCGGGGTGCTGTCTGCCTGGTGATGGCCGGCGACGGGGCGGCCGGAAGATCGGCGGGCGCTGGCCGCGCTGGACGGGACGGGGACGGCCAGCGGGCACGCTGCGTCATCGCCGTTGCCGGTGTCATCTGCGGGGGTGCGGGACGGCGAGGCGCCAGCGGCGAGAGCGGGACGGTGCGCGGTGTCGCGGTCGAGCAGGCCGGACAGCAGCTTGACGGCGATGAGCAGGGCCAGGGCGGGCCAGCCGGCGATCAGGCGGCTGATGGTGGCGGGACCTGCCGTGGCGACGTTGGCGGCGAGGCTGCCGGCGGTGCCGATGGCGAGCGCGGCCCACGGGAGCCAGCCTGACCGGTGGCCGGCGCGGCGGTCGGCGAACAGGACGAGTGAGGCCACGATCTCGATGCCATCGACGGACAGCGGGAACGCGTGGGCGTGCCATCCCGCCTGGCCGTGCTCCTGGGCCAGCTGGCGCATGTGGCTGTAGCTGATGGCGCCGGCGAGGCCCGGCCAGCGCGGCCACGGTCGCGGCGGCTGCGCCGCTGATCCAGCGGTCTGCACGGCTGATCTGGGGTGCTGCGATGCCGCTCGGGGCGCTGGCCGGGCGGTTCACTTCGCGGCCTTAGTGGCTCGTGACCTGCGCAGATGTACGGGAAGCGGGTCACCTTCGATGAGGATCGGGCGGTTCGCATGGTGCAACGTTCGGCCCGCTAGGCCTATGACCTGCATCTATGCGAGCCTGGATGGGGCACTATGCGAACCCAGCGCCTTGAGCGGACTGGTCTCGCCGTGGCTGCCGTTGGGCTACGCGGGGCAGGCTGAGGGGCCGGGACGACGAAGGCGTGAAGGAGGCAACAGGCTTAAAAGTTCGCGATGGGTATGGGTTGAGTAATAGGGTGTTTTGGCTGGTCGGTGGCGGGCGTTAAGAACTTGACCGCATTGGCGGAATTAAGTGCTCGCCACTAGAAGTGCTATCAACTTGACTTTAGGTTCTCAGGTCCGTTGGGCGGGGGGGCAGTGATGGGTGGGAACGGGCAGAGGCGAAAGCGGCACCACTATGTACCGGAAGGATACCTGAAGCGCTGGGCAAACGACCAGGGCCGCGTTGTCGCGAGAATTCGAGGCGGTGATGGTCCATTCAGGGCAGGCGTGTCCAATATTGCGCTCGAAGGAAACCTGTACACCATCGATGGCCCTCAGAACGAGCCCGATGATGTGATCGAGCGAGCCCTGGCAGAGTATTTCGACGGGCCAGCGTCACAACTGCTGCAAACGATCTCTGCCAAGAAATGTCCGCGGAGAGGAACAACCGAGCGTCAACTGCTGAGCGACTTTCTGGCCATACAGCTTGCGCGAACTCCGGACAGCATCGGACGGATAATGTTCGCGAGTAATGTAGTTGACTACGCTTCAAGCCCGCCTATCAGTTTCGAGACAATGCGGCAGTACCTGTCCGAGGTACACTTTGCCGCTGTACCAGATGACGACGAGGTCAAAGCGGCAGCAGACCTGGTTAATGGCATGACAGCCATGGGCTCCTTGCCCTCTAAGGAGGACTCGCTGGACATATTGTTCAGGGTTGCACTTCGGGATGTCTCGCCTATTCTGCAGGAAAAGGCGTGGTCAATCGAGATAGATCCGCGAGGTCAGTTCATCACCTCTGATCTACCGGTCAACAAATACTGGGCGCCGAACAAATGTAATGATTACGAAGGGATCGGCGTTGAGAATGCTGATGAGATAAGATTTCCCGTTGATCCGAGACATCTGCTCGTTCTACGTCCACGTTACCCTGAACACCGCGTCGTCGTTGACGAGAAACGGGTTAGGTCTGCGAATCGAGGCACGGCCGCCCGATGCTATCGTTTCGTAGTTGCTCATGTTGACCAGGAACAGTTGATCGGCGCGATGCCGCTTCGCGATCACGCCGCCGTCTTGCGCTTTCAAGAAGGTCCGCTTGTCGACGCGACCGGCGTACCTGTCAAACCTCGCAGAGACGTCATCCATACGTACGTCAGCTATGAAGAGGAGTAGCCTGACGGGTTTGTCCTGCGTCCGGTCCTCGAAGTGTCGTGCGTAGGCCCGGCTATCGGGGTACCTGGTTCCCAATGCTGGCGGGGCCGTGTCCGCGTCAGTTGCGCGGACCATAGTGATGTCAAGGCCCGCCTATGGGCGTATCTCACTCCATGCGGGAAGTCCAAGGCGATCGAGTGCCCAGTCCAGCCATGACGCTTCTCCCCCGTATAGGTCGACCCAGGTGCGCGCCTGCTGACGTCCTGCCTCACTTACGCTGACGATCATGGTTTCTCGTACCCGGACCGGCGGTAGCACGCGGCGGATTCCGTAGCTATCGCTGCCTGTTCGTGCCGACTCGCCGACGAAGTTCCCTTGCGCGAAGCCGAGTCCGTTCGAGAGCGCGACACCGGAAATGCCTGGGAATTGATACAGTAGTGATCGAACTTGCCGCTCCATTTCGTCAATCTTGGCACGAAGACCGGCCCGTGCCCACGGCGTGAATGCCCATGTTCCGTCCCGAAGTTCCACGCGCAGCCAACCGCCGCCCGACGCCTGTGCCTGCTCGGCCTTCTGACACAGCTTGCTTGTTATGCGTGGCCAGCTATCGGACTGTTCAACTCCGAATTGAAGGCCGTAGTCCGTACATCCGGGCGGCTGAATCCTCAGTTCGGCATGCAGCTGCGAGAAATGGTGCATTTCGTTTGTCGTGACCACCTGCTGAGAGGCGTGCTCCAGCAAGCGAAGCAGCTCGGTTGATTCTTCGTCACTAAGTTGCTGGCCGATCGTTCCCGCGATCGGCGTGTCGTACTTCCATTCGATCCGCTTGATTCCAATCGAGATCCGCTGCCAAAACATGTCCGCGTCTTGCGATGCCTTATCGGGCATGATCGCGAAGGTTTCGACGCGCAGAACCTGCTGATCTTTCCGCAGGACTACGTCACTCGGCGGGACCCCAGGACGGAAACGGTCTTCAAACGTTACTGCGTAGCCTTCTCGCGCCGCCAGCGCTCCGACCTCTAATTGCAAGGCACAATGCCGGCGGCGATCATCTCTCAGATCTCTTCTCATCTCCCGCTGGATCTTGCCAACACCGGACACGCCGTCAAGGACAGTGAAACGCAGAGCGAAGTCCAGCAGATTTCCGAAGGCAGAAACGTGGGCGGAGCCGAGGTTCACTTCATAGGGAACATGTCCGCTGACCTCCCAGTAACGTTCGAGCCAGTCGACTCCCATCCGGCGCTCAAGTTCCTCCAGTGCCCAGAAAGTCGCTTTGCGACGCGCTGGACTGACGTGCGGCGAATCCAGCATTTTCCGGTAGAGATCCCAAGATGGCCGAAGGTCATCCCAGCTCGATGCATCTGCATCACTCATGGCCCATCGCTTCCGCCGCTCCTACGCTGCTCAACTCGTCAGAGGCTGACAGCTCATAGTGTCGGACTCTAAGCGCTGGGCGGCAGTGCAGGCATCGCAGTTTTCGCAGCGACGACGGCGAGCAAGTCGGCATGCCGAGCGGCGGCGAGTAGCGTAGCGGGGTCATCGGCGGCAACAGTCCGGCCTGGGGATCTGCCGGGACATGGCGGCTACTGCCGACCGCTGCATGGGACGAGCGAGTCTTGGGAGAGTGGCAGCAGCTAAAGATAGTCGACCGCGGCAGCGACGTTTGCGGTCCAGGCTGGCGGCGGTGCCGACCATGAGGGCAACCCGGGGGAGTCAGCCGCAGCGGTGGCCGGTGCGCTGGTCGGCGAGCAGGACCATGGACGCGGCGATCTCGACTCGTCAACCGACAGTGGCAGGGTGTGGGCGTGCCAGCTGACGTTGCCACGGGCTTCGGCAATTGGCGCATGTGGATCTGGCTGACCACCCCGGCGATGCCGGCCAGCCCGGCGACCGTCGTCGCCGCGAGGCGGCGAATCCACCGGTCTGCGGCGGGTGCCGGGCGGTTCACCGCGCGGTCGTTTGGTGTTGGCTGGCCGGTGATGGTGGTTGCGTGGTGTGGTGGGGCGCGCCACTGATGGTGTTGGTGGGGGGCGGGTGGGTCCGCCTCCCCGGTGGGTGGGCTTCCTCGTGCGGGGGCGGCTACGTCGCCCTGCTGCCGTTCTTATTCTTCGCTGAGCCGCTTGGGTGGCTGGCGGCTGTGCTGACGCTGCTGCGCGTGGCGGGCCGTGGTGGGGGTGGTCAGGCGGCGGTGTCGTGTCGGAGTGCTTGCATGAGGGGTGTGAGGCGGGCGTTGCGGACGGGGTGCCCGGCCTGGCGCAGGCGGGTGGCGATGGCGTCGCGGGTGGCTGGGAGCCCGTCCCTGGTGAGGTCGTCCCGGGCGGCGCGGGCGGCGGGCAGCAGGGCCGTGATGTCCGCCCCGGTCGGGGTCCCCGTCCCGGTGCGGGGCGCTGGCCTGGTTCCGGTGCGCGCTGCCGTGGCCGGGCGGCTGGTGGCCGCAGCCGTCAGGCGGGCGGGGCGGACTGGGTCTGGCCATGGCGCTGCCACAGGGGCGGCCGGGGCGGGATCGGGCCGGCCGGTGCCGTCGTCACCGTCCCCGGTGTCGTCGTCGTCCCCATTCTGGGCGGGGACGGCCGGGATGGTTCCGGAGACGGTGGCGGGACGGTCCCCGTCCCGGTGCTCGAGCATCCCGGACAAGAGCTTGACCGCGATCAGGAGCGCGATCGCCGGCCAGCCGGCGATGACCCGGCTGACCGGGGCAGGCCCGGCCGTGGCGACGTTCGCGGCCAGGCTGGCGGCGGTGCCGATGGCCAGGGCGGTCCAGGGCAGCCAGCCGGACCGGCGGCCGGTGCGCCGGTCGGCCAGCAGGACCAGGGACGCCACTATCTCTACTCCGTCCACCGACAGGGGGAAGGCGTGGGCGTGCCACCCGGCCTGCCCGTTGGCCTCGGCCAGCACCCGCATGTGGCTGTAGCTGATCGCCCCGGCCAGGCCGGCGAGGCCGGCGACCGTGACGCCGGCCAGCGAGCGGATGACGCGGTCCATGCCGCTTGCGGCCTGCGCCGGCGCGGCCTGGGGGCGGCTCACCGCGAGCCCTTTACGGCCCGTGACCTGCTCAGACGTACCGGGAGCGGGTCACCGTCTATGAGGACGGGCTGGTTCGCGTACTGAAGCGTTCGGCCCACGCAGCCGTGACCTGCCGTTTCCGGGCAGATATTTTGATGCTGCGCGAACCAGACTCGCGCGGCAGGGCATGGGAATCTCGTGCGGGCCTTATCGACTGGCTGGTGGCGGGGGCAGCGGATACGCTCTTGCCAGCGCTCGTTCTGCCTGAGCCGCTGACGTTCCTGCGGATTGCCCCCTGAAGGGCAATTGGGAGGTCCTGGGCTGGCGCGGCGTCCGTGCTGGTTGACCGGGAGGCTTCCTGGCATGCTGGCTCGCTCTGCTGCCGACCTGCAGGGCGAGTTGGTCCCCCTTTAGCCGCAATTGGCTGGCCTATCTGCTTGAAATCTGGTGCGCCGTTATTGATTGCTGATTCAGAATTGACTTTCGTAGGTTGATTGGTGAATGGCTGGGGTGGGTTCTGTGTTGGTTGAGTACATCGAGGCTGAGGGATTCCTGGTATACGGCGAGATGGCGAGGCTGGACCTGGGCTCCGGCGTGACGGTGGTCACCGGTCCGAATGGCGCCGGTAAGACGACTCTCGGGCGATGCCTGGAACTCGCGCGTGCGGCTATCGGCAGGGCGGCGGATGATCCTGCGGTCAGCCGGCTCGGGTTGTATGAGGAAGCTGGCTATGAGGGGGCGGGCTCATTCGCGGTTCGGCTTGGCCTATGCCTTGACCAGCCAGGGGAGCGGCGGCTGGTGCGTGCCTTCGTGTGCGCGGGGTTCGCGACCGCGTACCGGAGTCCTAGCCCAGGACAGCTGGACGCTGGTGAGCTGGACGCTATGGCGAGGTCCTGGCTGGTAGAGGACTCACTAACGCCGCTGTGGTCGGGATCGCTGCTCGTGAGGTTTGACGCGGGCATGAGCCGCCCGTGGTACGCGGCGTGGGAGTTCGCGCACGCCCGTGAGTCCTGGCATGTCGTTCTGTCCGGCAGCGGCGAGGGCCAGCTCCGGGCCGGGCGGGCTGAGGAATCGGCGCAGCCCGGTGGCTCGGTAAGCCTGACGGATTGGCTGCTGGCGAGCAAGCCCGGTGACGAGCACTCGATGGACTTCCGTGTGGCGCTGCAAGCACTGCCCCAGCCAGTCGCGTTCTCTGTCCAGACACCGACAGGCGGGGCGGGTGCCATTCCCGAAAGCTTGCGTGAGCTGGCGGCAGGTCTGGGGATCGCGGATTACAGGAACCGGAGCTTCGGGTTCGATCAGGTGCTATCGGCGCTGCTGCAGCGCGGGATCGTGCTGACCGACAACAGGAGGCTGCCGTTGACCCGCTGGTTTCCTTTCGAGGAGCTTGGCGGGCCGGTGGACCTGCGGGACGGTGCAGGTGTCGCGGCCGAGCTGTTTCGGCTGAAGACTGGCGACGCGTCCATGCGGGAACGTTTCGAGGCGATCCGGGCGACATTCCATCGGATAACCGGGCGAGTCCTAGACGTGCGCGCTTGGCCTGCGGCCTCTGCCGACAGCGGGCCGGGGATGATCATCGAGCCGGTGGTGGTTTCCGGCCGTGCTGAGAGGCCGGTGGAGTTCTCGGGCGCCGGTGTGCAGGAAGCCCTGGTGCTATGCGTGCTGCTGGTGGGCGAGACGGGTCGCTTCCTGCTGCTTGATGAGCCGGCTCTGAATCTTGAGGCGACCGTGCAGCGGCGGCTGATCAGCGGGCTTCCTGCAGATAGCCAGTACCTGGTCATCACCCACAGTGCTGAGCTAGTGCCGTTCGATGAGCCTGAAGATCTCGGCCGGATCGTCCGGTTGAACCCTGGGCCGATGGGCACTGAGATCCGCCGGCCTCTGCTGGGGAATCTGCCGGTGAAGCAGTCGTTGCGGTGGCTGCAGCTGCTGGAGCCCGCCGAGGTACGCGCGCTGCTGTTCGCGGCGGGCGTGATCTTGTGTGAGGGGCCTACCGATGCCGGAGCTTTGCGGCGCTGGTGGCGAGGGGCGGCGAAGGTGGGCCTGCCTGCGCCTGGGGACGCGAACATCCCGGTCATCAGCGTTGATGGTCAGAATAACTACGGCCCGTATCTGAGGCTTCTGCACGCGTTCGGGATTCCCTGGGCCGTGGTCGCGGACGGGCCAGCGCTGCGCCGCACCAGTCAGCTCGCCAAAGATCTGGACAATCTTGGCCTCCTGCCTGACACGCTCCCAGACGATGAGGACGACTTCGCTTCGTGCCGAGAGGCCTGGGAGAGCGCTGGCGTGTTCAGCTTCGCGGTTCAGTTCGGCGACGACCATGGCAAGGGAGGTGAGTTCGAGGTGTTCCTTCGCGACATCGATGAAGGCCTGTTTGATCGCATCCGGGCGGAGCTAGGCCGGAGCAAGCCCCGAGTGGGCGCGCGTTTCGCCGCCGAGCACCCGGAACCGCCGGCAGCAGTGTTGGAGATGTACACGCGGATTGCAAGTCGGCTGGGACCTGTGGTCATGCGCCAGACCGGCTGATCTGCGCTAGCGCGACCGGCCTTGCTGCGGGTCAGGCGCCGGTGTCATGCCGCAGCGCGTGCATGAGGGGCGTGAGGCGGGCGTTGCGGACGGGATGCCCGGCCAGGCGTAGGCAGGCGGCGATGGCGTCGCGGGTGACTGGGCGTCCGTCCCTGGCGAGATCGTCCCGGGCGGCGCGGGCGGCGGGCAGCAGGTTCGTGATGTCCGTCCCGGTCTGGACGGCAGGCCCCGTCCTGGTGTGGGGTGCTGTCCTTGCTCCGGTTCGCGCTGCTTTGGCCGGGCGGCCAGTGGTCGTGGCCATGGGCTGGGCGGAGACGGCGGGCCGGGCCGGTTCCGGCGCTCGCACTGGCGCGGGGACGGCCAGGGCATCGGGTTGACCGTCCCCGTTCCGGCCGGCGGTGTCGTCCCGGTCCCGGTGCTCAAGCATGCCGGACAAGAGCTTGACCGCGATCAGGAGCGCGATCGCTGGCCAGCCGGCGATGACCCGGCTGATCGGTGCAGGCCCGGCCGTGGCGACGTTCGCGGCCAGGCTGGCGGCGGTGCCGATGGCCAGGGCGGTCCAGGGCAGCCACCCGGACCGGCGGCCGGTGCGCCGGTCGGGCAACAGGACCAGCGAGGCCACGATCTCTACCCCGTCCACCGACAGGGGGAAGGCGTGGGCGTGCCACCCGGCCTGCCCGTTGGCCTCGGCCAGCACCCGCATGTGGCTGTAGCTGATCGCCCCGGCGAGGCCGGCCAGTCCGGCGACCGTGACGCCGGCCAGCGAGCGGATGACCCGGTCCATGCCGCCTGCGGCCTGCGCCGGCGCGGCCTGGGGGCGGCTCACCGTGAGCCCTTTACGGTCCGTGACCTGCTCAGACGTACCGGGAGCGGGTCACCTTCGATGAGGATGGACTGGTTCGCGCACCGTAGCGTTCGGCCCACTCGAATTTGTGTCGCTGACCTGCTGGTTTTTGATGGTCTTGCGCATCATGATCCTTTCTGGTTGCAGTTCTGGTTGCAGTTGCATCGGGCGCTGGCCTTGTGCGGGCCTGGCTCCGGCACGGGCATGGTCAGCCCCAGAGGGCCTCGGACATGCGGTCGGCGGCGTCCTGGCTGAGCGCGGTGGTGACGTGGGTGTAGCGCTCGGTCTGGCTGAGCTGGGAGTGGCCGAGGATCTGCTGGACGACGCGGATGCCGACGCCCTGCTCAAGCAAGAGCGTTGCGGCTGTGTGGCGCGCGTCATGGACGCGGACGGGGGGCAGCGTGTCCCGACTGCCGGTGTCCACAGCACGCCGCCAACTCGAGGCGGCAGCGGTGAGGGGCGACCGGGCCATCCGAGTGGCGGCAGCCGTCGTCGTGCTCGTCGTAGCCGCATTCGCCGCCATCGTTTCCTACTCCCACATCTACGACCTCGCGCACGCTCACGGGCAATCCGGTACCACTGGCCGACTCCTGCCGCTGTCAGTGGACGGGCTGATCGTGGCCGCGTCATTGGCGATGTTGCACGAGGTCAGGAGCGGTCGGCGGGCGCCGCCAATGTCGCCTATGGTGCGGCCTACGGCGCGACGGGCGCCGTGATCTCGGCATAGCCGGCGGTGGCATTCGTCGGCTCCGCCGAGCTGCTCATCGTGATCATCCAGCGCACCCAGCCAGCATCCGCCCGGGTACCCGGCCCGGCAGCCGTATCCGGCGCTGTACCTGGGCCGGACGCCCTGCAAGTACGGGCTGCTACGCTGTTCGCCGCCCGACCTCGCTGCCGGGCGCACCCCGTCTATCCGCGCTATCCGCTCACACCTTCATGTGGCTCAGCCACGCGCCCAGCAGGGCCCGCGCGACGGCGCGGTCGCGGAACCCGCCGCGGCGGATCCGGCGGCGTTCCCAGCCCGGCCCGGCCGGCAGGTCGACGGAGAAGTACCAGCTGCCATGGCCCGACTGGCCCCGGCGTAGGCACCTGGCACCGAGCCGCCGTCCGTCGGCAGGTCCCTGCATCCGCACCAACTGTAGACGCTGCCCTGAGACTCCACGATGATCTCCTCTGGTTCATGCCCGGTGATCAGCCCGGCGCGGTAGGCCGCGTGCCCCTGGGCCGCATCGGTGACGGAGAGCCGACATAATCGTTCTGTGAGGGCACCCAAGCGCAGAAGACCGCCGCGGCGAAGTCTTGCCGTGCCTCCACCAGCGACGGACTTGGGAACCCTGGCGGCACGGGCGTCGTACGTCGGCAGCAGCGAGCACAATTCTGTTCCTTCGTTCGCCGGACAGCCGAAGCTGCGGGCGGATGCGTCCAAGTGCGATCCGAATCTGGCGGACAGGGAGATTCTGACGGAGTGGCTGAGGGATGCGATCACCTCGGGCCAGGTTGGTGAGCTATGGGAGGGCGACTTCCCGCGTTATGTTTGGTACCGGCATGATCGGGTGACTTACGAAGCACGCTTGGTTAACCAGGAACTCGGACAGTACAAGGGGTATCCCTTGGAGCCGGGCGAGGAGCCGAAGGGCCTGAAGGAATGATAGGCAAGGATCTCAGATTCAACTGGGAGTGGGAGGCTGCGCCCTCGGTCCGTGCTCCGGAGCTTCGCGCGACCTGGGCTCGGATTGAGATCCAGGTCGGAGCAGAGTGGGTCACGCTTGTAGAGGACCGAGAGTCCGGCAGTTCGCGACGTTCGATCTACTGCCCGCTCTATCCCATCGCTGAGTGGATCGCCTTCAACTGGTGGTTCCTTCAGACGGACGCTAGGCCTTCAGGTTTCCTCTCGCAGGATCGCAGTCAGGTGAATCCTGCGTTCCACGTTCTTCCCGCGGCTATCCGTGAAAGACATTCTGTTCGCGCCTCAGGAGACGGCTTCGCATGGCCCGATCTGCTGATAGTTCCCGATGGTGATCAGACTCGTTTTGCTTGGGAGAGTGACCGCCAAGCGATTTCCAATCGCCCCGTTAGATTCATGGGCCGCGGTGACGCATGGGTTGGTGGCGACATTGTCCGACATCAACTGGGAGCACTCGTTAACTCGGTTCTAACGCGGTTGTCTGAACAGGGCATCTCCGGCACGGCCTTGGCGCGGGAATGGGAAGCCATCCAGCAGACGAGCCAGGATGAGGCTGATTACTGCCGTGCTGCTGCACGCCTTGGCCTAGATCCGTACGGCGATGCTGAAGTGTATGAGGATCAGATAATCGAGGCGGCGGGAACGCTCAGCGATAATCTTCTTGAGGACTTCTTCGATGCCGTCGATCCTGATCGAATGAAAACTGCCCTGGATTGGCTCTCCAGAGCTCGCCGTACAATCGAACGCTCCGCTCGCCGCCTTGAGACGGCACAGCCTGAGATTCCACTTGCGGCGAAGGCGGAAATGACTTTGGAAGGGGCGTCAGACAATGTGGCGCCATGGGACGTTGGGTATCATCAGGCGCGTTCAATCCGCGACCAGATAGCCCCCGATAAGACTCTTCCGTTCGATGTAGAACGGTATGTCGAGACGACCACAAGGCAGGGCGGCGATCTGAGCCTGCAAGCTGTCGGTCGGGGCGCTTCACTGGGCAGCCCGTTTGTTGTACTCGGCCGCTCGGGTCTGCCTACTTCCAAGAGATTCACCTTGTCGAGGGCGCTCTGGCACTCTATTTGGGACAGCTCACCGACGTTCGTGGTCAGTTCCGCCCACACGTACCGGCAGCGGGTGGAGCGTGCCTTCGCGGCGGAGCTCTTGGCGCCTGCTGATGGAATCGCGGAGATCCTGGAGAGCTCGCCAGCAGCGGCGACACAAGATGAGCTGGAGAAGGTCGCCAGACATTTCGGTGTGTCCTCGATGGTCATAGATCATCAGGTTCGCAACCGTTTGCTTGCGGTCGCCTGAAGGCCGGAGTTATAAGGTTTACGCCGCGGGCCACGTCAGAGTGCGAGTGTCGTCTAGTGGTGCCCGGCCGCTCAGTGAACCAGCCCGGCTTGCAGGGGCGATGACGCTGCGGGACGGTAATTGGTGCGACTGCGCGTCCGGACTGGGCCGGCACGAAGGCGGGTGGCTGGTGAGGCAAGGTGATACTGATCGGGTCGATGGGGGATTGCGTGACCGGCGCGGATCCAGGAGCGGCGAACTCGGTGATTGGCGGGCCGAACTTCGCCGTCGACCGGGACGCCGCCGAGCAGGCGTACGCCGCCTGGCCAGGCGGTCTCGACGGCGTGCGAGCCGATGCCCGCGCCCACCGGGCCCTGCTGGGATGGGTGGTGCGCTACCTGGCGGGTGACGTCGGCATCCGGCAGTTCCTCGATGTCGGCACCGGCATCCCCAAGCAGGACAACACTCATGAGGTCGCCCAGCGGGTCGCGCCGGATAGCCGGATCGTCTACGTGGACTACGACCCGATCGTGCTCGCGCACGCGCACAAGCTGCTCACCAGCACACCGGAGGGTGCTTGCGCCTATATCTACGGCGACCTGCGGGATCCGGAGGCGATCCTGCGGCAGGCGGCGGACACCCTGGACCTCGGCACGCCGACCGCGATCGTGCTGTTCGGCGTGCTGCACTTCTTCGCCGACAGTGAGCACCCGGAGGCGATCCTGGCCCGGCTCATGGATGCCATGGCTCCCGGTAGCTACCTGGCGATCTCGCACCTGGCCAGGGACGTCGACGGCGACGCGCTGACCGAGACGTTCAACCGGCTCAACCAGCAGATGAGCGAGTCCGTGGTACTGCGGGCCCAGGCCGAGGTCGCGAGGTTCTTCGAGGGACTTGAGCTGGTCGAACCCGGTGTGGTGCAGTTGCCCCGGTGGCGGCCCGACGACGAGCCGGAGGCCAGCCGGTCGGCCCGGCAGCTGCCGATGTGGTGCGCGGTCGGGCGTAAACCGTGACACGCCATCGTGGCGGCGCCGGAAGCGGTGGCCTGGCGGCGGGACGGCTGCCACGGCTGGACGCCGATCGACAGGCCGTGGCCACTGCGACCGACCTCGCCACTCCGCGCGGCACCTGCGCCGGGTCGGCCCTGTTGCCAGGTTTGGGGTGTCCGGATGATTAGTCCTTATGTGCGGCGGCTGCGGCTGGGGGCGGAGTTGCGGGCGCTGCGGGCGGGCGCGGGGCTGACTCATGAGCAGGTCGCTAAGCGGATCGGGGTGTCGCGGGCGCAGGTGTCGCGGCTGGAGAACGGTCATGTGGTGGACCAGGCGGACGTGATGAAGATCCTGGACGCGCTGGGGGTGGACGGTGATCGGTGGACCCTGGTCATGACGATCGCGCGGGAGGCGGGTGAGAAGGGGTGGTGGGAGTCGACCAGGGGGATGGGCGAGCGGCAGGCGCTGTACGCGAACCTGGAGGCGGGCGCCGCGGTGATCCGCGAGTACCAGCAGACGTTCATTCCTGGCCTGCTGCAGATCCCGGAGTTCGTCCGGGCGCGGGTCGCCGCAGCTGCCCCGCTGGAGCCGCTGAACGGCACCGTGGACGGGGTGCTGGCCGGGCGGGCCGGCCGGCAGCGGATGCTGCGGCGGCCGGGCGCGCCCGGTTACGAGGTGATCATCGACGAGCTGGCGGTCCGGCGGCTGGCCGCGCCGCCGGACGTGGTCAAGAAGCAGCTCTACCACCTGGCCACGGCGGGCAACGGCCGCCCGGCCGTGACGCTGCGGGTGCTGCCGGTCGATGCCCGGCTGGACAGCTACGCCGTGCCCCGGTGCACGTTCGCGCTCTACGCCTATCCCGATCCGGGCGACCCGGCGGTGGTCGCGGTCGACACCGTCACCTCCGACCTGATCCTGACCGAGCCCGCCGACACCGCGCCGTACGAGGAGCTGTACACCCGGCTCCGCGCCGCCGCCCTGCCCCCCGCCGCCAGCCTGGACCTGCTCACCAGCGCCGCCGACAGCCTCCCCGACCACTAACGCCCAGCGGCCAGCCAGCCGCCACACGCTCGGCAACCCAGCACGGCGAAAGGGAACACCCGCCATGAACCACGGCGCTGTGATCGGCGTGCACGTGAATCGCGCATGTGCATGGGGATTGGCGGGCTGGTTATGTTAAAAATGTCGGTACTGCTTCTGGCTGGAGACGCTTCTCTGTGACCGATGACTTTCCGCCGCCTGACCTGGCCTCCTCGCCGGAAATTGACACGTCGGTGTCACATTCGGCGCGGGTCTGGGATTACTGGCTGGGGGGCAAGGACAATTACCCGGTGGACCGCGAGGTCGGCGACCAGATCGCGGCGCTGCTGCCCGATATCGTGCGGCACGCGCGGGCGGACCGGATGTTCCTGGGCCGGGCGGTGCGGTTCCTGGCCGGGGAGGCGGGGATCCGGCAGTTCCTGGACATCGGCACCGGCCTGCCGACCGTGGACAACACCCATGAGGTCGCGCAGCGGGTCGCGCCCGAGTGCCGGATCGTGTATGTCGACAATGACCCGCTGGTGCTGGTGCACGCCCGGGCGCTCCTGTCGAGTACGCCGGAGGGAGCCACCGACTACCTGCATGCCGACCTGCGGTAGCCCGGAAACGTGCTGGCGGGCGCGGCCCGGACACTGGACCTCACCCAGCCGGTGGCGGTCACGATCCTGGGGGTGCTGTGGCACATCCTGGACGATGACCAGGCCCGCGGAATCATCGGGCGGCTGATGAGCGCGGTGCCCGCAGGCAGCTATCTGGCGGTCGCGCATCCCACGCTGGAGGTGACGGGGGAGAAGATGGCCGCGGCGATCGCGTACTGGAACGCCCACGGCACGCCGCCGGGCACGCACCGCACGCCGGCCCGGATCGCCGGGCTGCTGGGCGGGCTGGAGCTGGTGGAACCGGGCGTGGTGTCGAGCACGCGGTGGCGGCCCGAGACCACGCCGTTCGGGGAGCCGGATGAGATCGACCAGTTCTGCGCCGTGGCCAGGAAACGGTGATGCCGCGGCACCGGAGGTGGCGAGGAGGCCGGACCGGGTCTGCTGCCCGGCGCGGGGATATAGACCTGGGCCGGGTTCGAGCGCTAGAACACTTGTCATGACCGATCCGTTGTGGCCGGGAGCGGGTACGCCGCCCGGGCGGCGCGACGACCCGGTCCGGCGGGATGTAGACGAGCTTGGCGTCCAGCCGCGGGATCAGGACCGCCTCGCCGCCGGCGGCGAGGAACGCGGCGAACTTCGCCGCCTGCTCGTCGTTCCTGATCACGAGCTGCTTGCCGTCCCTGGCCCACGCCCGGCCGCACCAGGTGCAGCCGAGCCCGCCGACCCGTGCCTGCTCCGCGGGCATCCAGCTCGCGTCGCACGTGCACCCGGCGACCATGACGTCCACCGCCCCTCTTGCCCCTATGGCCGAGTATGCGCACGGGCGCCGACAGTGCCTGCTAAAGATCTTCAGGCAGTTCAGGGGTGGCGAGGCCGAGCAGTGGATTCGCAAGACGGCCAAGGAAGTGTTATGACGAAAGAGAAACAGGTGTTTTGCCGCCCCGCGTGCTCTGTGCGGCCGCTCAGCGGCTGTCCCTTTTGGAGGAGCGATGGCCAAGTTCACTGTTGACGGCGGCAACCTGGTGGTCCACTTCTCATTGAGAGAGGCCACGATCGCGCAACACAGGACCCTACGGATCCCCCTCAGCTTGGTCGACTCCATTTCGGCAGACCCGCAGCCTTGGGAAACGTTGAACCAGGGCGTTAGGAAGCACCCAATCCCAGAAGTAGCGAATAGGATCGGCGAGGCGGCTGCGACTGGAGGAGGCACTTACTGGAGCTGGACGTGGACACCTGGGGTTATCCGAGTGGTCGGCCCCCCAGGGGCGCAGGTCTTCACAAACGTGACCCACGGGCGTCCCGCCCTTCGGGTGGATCTCCGCGAGGCCGCGCCGTATATCGGCTTTCTTGTGACTTATCGCAACCCCGTTGCGGTCGCCGCAAATTTTCGGGCCGCGATCTTCGGCTAAGAATTTAGCCCGGTTCCGCCTCCATCTCGGGCTCGGCGAGCCCGTTCGAGCTGCGGCGACGGCCGCATTCCCGGGCTTCGGCGGCTGCAGGATCGCGTCGCGGTGCGCGGGCTGCCACGTCGGCCACGCCTCGCCCTCCGGCTCGGCGTTCGGATCCTCGGACGGCACCATGACGCCGAGCCGTTCCTCGAGCGCGGCAGAGAACGCGGCGCGCTGCCGTCTCGGTCCTGGCGGGTCGGGGGATGATGACCGAGGCTGCCCGGTATAGGCGAGCGGCCAGCGACGACGAGCGTGGCGGCTCGGGGCCCGCACGGCGGGGACACCGCCAGCCATGTGCAATCCCTTTACCGGTGCTTCCTCGTCGGGCCTGGCGCTCCCTGGACGGCAGCCGCACCAGTGGCAGGAATGACGATCGACCGGCGTCCGCTAGCCGCCGATCGGGCGGCCTTGCCGAAAATTGCAGGTGTCGCATGAGGGGGTTCAGAGCTGGTGCGGCCGGGCGCCAGCGGCATCGCGGTGGTGGCTGGTTTAGCCGGAGAAGGTGATGCCGGCGGCTGGCACGACATCTACGCCATCGCGGGAAAGCGCGGTCTCGACGCTGGCGGAGATGATGGCGGCGCTGTCCTGCTCGTCGTAGGTGGCGTGCGCGCCGGAAGCGAGCAGGACGGTGAAACTGTGCCGCAGCGCCCCGCGGCTGGTCTGCGCGATGCAGTAGTTACTCTGCATGCCAGCGACAACGACCCGGTCGACACCGCGGGCGGTCAGTGCCGATGCCAGGCAGGCATCGGCGATGAAGACGTCCGGCTCGGTCTTGCGGACGGCCAGTTCCCCGGGCACCGGGGGAAACACCAGTTCCCAGCCCTCGGTGCCCGGCTCGTCGGGTGAGCCCTCCGGGCCGTCGTTCTGGATGTGAACAACGAGCGCGCCGGCCGTGCGGGCACGGGTCAGCAGCGACTGCAGCGCGGGCCGGACCTGGCCGGCGGCAGGGACCGGCGTGCTTCCTTCGAGCATGTTGCGCTGCACGTCAACGAGGAGGAGCGCGGTAGCCATGGCAGCATCCTCGCACGGGCCCGCCGCCGTGCGGTCGTTTTGCACCGCAACCGGTCCCACTCCGCCGAGTTGACCTGCCTGGCCGAGCCTGACCCGCGGGCGCTGGCAGCCGTCATCGGCAACCGGGATCCGAAACCCCCAGATCCCGGGGCGCGGACGCACCTGACAGCAAACGACTGGCGATCTGTCCTGATTCGTTCGCGCATGCATGCCGAATAGCGGACGTCGGACCAGTGGGTCGGGAGATTGCCGGACTTCCTATTCAGAGCGGCGGGGGCCTGCCGCTCAATCTGATCGCCTTCTTGAGAGTGAAGTCGTGTCCATTCCACTGCCAGGTGAGAACATCGTTAATCGATGGCCCGCAGGCGTGGCAGTCGTTGGGCCCGTAGTAGGCGGCACCGGTGATGAGCTGCCCGCCGCTGATGGTGAATGGATGGCCGTCAAAGAACGGGAGGTTGTAGAGGCCGTTCGGGACCAGATCGGGCAATGTGAGCGGGATTCCGACCCGGTGCTGGCCGACAGCGAACACCTGGACCTCGGTCACATAGTAGTTCGATGGCTGAGGTGAGCAGTACAGCAGCACCGCTGCCTGGCCGGAGCTACCGCCGAGCAGATCACCTTGGGCGACGTTGAACACTTGTACGTCATAGTGGCTGTAACCCTCGGACGTTGGCGAGCCGGTGACATAGCTTCCGAGGCCATTGCGTACCGTCACGGTGAAGGCGCGCCCGCCGGTTCCGCCGTAAGGCTTGGTGGCGATCCCAGCGCAGTCGGTTGTGTACTTTGTATTTCGCCAGTCGACGGCGGGGGCCGGACTGCCCGTAGCGGGCACGGGACCTAGCTGGAATGTCTGGCCTGCTTTGGGGACTCCGTCGCCGTCCTGGGCGGTGACCTCTGGGTCGGCGAAATGCGCGGGCACCGAGGTGGTGAACCACCATCCGGTGTAGGGGTCTTGCCGAGGCGTGGGGATTGTCTCGGCTTGGAAGTGCAGGTGGATGCCAGTGGACCAGCCGGTTGTTCCCGCGCGCGCGAGCGGCTGTCCCTGTGCCACCTGGTCGCCGATTTTGACGCAGTGCTGCGGCGGGCAGGCGGAGCCTTGCAAGAGATGCATGTACAAGGTCGCGGTGACACCGTCGTCATCTTTAATGAGGACGAAGTTGGCGTGCGCCCAGCAGCCGGGAAGCGGCTGGCTAACCGGGGCGCTTTCCCAGTCCAGGCCGCTACATTGAATGTTGGAGGTGTCGTTGAGCCCGATCACCGTTCCGGCCTGCGCGGCGGTGATCAGGAAGTTGCGCTGGCCGTCAGCGAAGTCGAACGCGTACCGCTGGTTGCCGACATGATCGCCCTGGTTATTGCCCTGTGTTACGACAACAGATTGGCCAGCTCCGATGGGCAGGATACCGCTGAACCCCGGATCCGCGCCCTGGCCGGAAACCCGTGCCTGAGCCGGCAGAGCCGCAGCGGCGCACAGCGCCAGAACCGGTACCAGGGCGAGGGGCCCGATTCTCGCGCGAAGCAATCCCATCACCTCCAGGGTAAGCGGCTGGCTAACAGCCGAAGTACTGGTAGTCGGCGGAGTACACCAAACCTGACGGGAGCTGGCGAAGCAGGGCGCAGAATCTCGCGGAACTGGGGAAAGCAAGGGTCCAGCCCGACCCATGGGCATGGGCGATGAAGAAGACCGGCTCGGCCGCGAGGACACCCGCAGCCGGGTTGACGTGCACCGCCACGCTCAGGACAGCCCACTGCCCGGAGCGCTGAACCTGAGTGATAACGAACTGCGGCTGGCGGCCATTGCCGCCAATCGACAGCGCCGAATCCCCAGCGTTGCGCGCTGCGATCACGGCAGCCCCTATGCTCCGCTTATCACCCGCGCTCAGCCCCGAGGCCGGAGATTGCCACACGACAGACGCACGCCCCAGCGAGGTAGGCGAGCGATGAATAAAATAGTAGATACCTGCCACTACCAGCCCGCCCAGCACGATAGCGACCAAAACTGCACCCGTCAGCACCCTTCGGGATCGCCGCCGATCCTTTGCCGGTCCTATCGGTGGTTCGGGCACTGATGTGTCCCTCCTAGCTGGAGCGAGCCAGCGCGCGCATGCGCAGTTGGTCCTACACGCCGCCCCGGCAATCTAGGGGAACCGGCGGTGAACGCATTGCCGGACCAACGGCAACAGATCAACTATCGGACGACGCTTCCACGCCGACCGGAGAATCACAACAGTCAACCGCGAACTCATCTGCGCCCACGCCAGGCCATGGCACCTGCATACCGGGAGAGCAGCCGAACGTGGCACGCTGCCACGTTCGCCCTGGCGCTAGGTCCCGCTCGTCGGCTGCGCCCTTAACAGGCAGCATCGGCACCAACATCACATGCCACGCTCCGTGGACGGCACGGTTCCAACGCGTGACGCTCATGCGGCTCGATCTGGATGGCGTCAGCTCAGTTCCGTCGGCGAAGCTGGTCGCCCATAAGTGGTTATTCGCGATGCGGGTATTTAGGCATTCGCCCGCATGAGGTTGTCCGTTCAGAGCTTCACCGGAGAGTTGCCAGGAATGCTGGCTGGGTCACCAGGGGCGGCCGTCAAGGTGCTGTCGGCACATTATCAACGGCATGTGCGGCATCTGGCGGCCCGGCCGCGCGCTGGGTGGCTGGCCCGGGTGTGGCGTGAGGCGCCGCCTGCGTGCGATGGTTAGATCGGCTCATGTGAAAGGACTGCCTAATGGTGATTGCTGCGCTGGCGGTGATGGCGGGCAATGCAGTGGTCCAGGCGATGGTCACCGACGGCTGGGAGGGTGTCCGGCGCAAGATCGCGGCGGTGTTCGGGCGGGGCGAGCCGGACCCGCGGGTCGAGCAGAGACTGGACGCGGCCCGCGCGGAGCTAACCGCGGCGGGGCCCGCAGAGCTGGAGCAGGTGCGGGCCGGGCTGGCAGCCCAGTGGCAGGCCCGATTCGCGGACTTGCTGGCCGACTACCCGGACGTCGAGGCTGAGCTGGACGCGTTGGTTGCGGAGATAACGGTTGGCGTTCGCGGCACGTCGGATCATTCGGCTGCCGCGGGCCGCGACATGAGGATGGTGGCGGACCGGGGCGGGGTGGCGGCGGGCGTGATCCACGGGAGCGTCAGCACGGGCCCTACCAGCCCGGGCCCGGCGATCAGCTAGCCGTACCCGGGTTCGCCGGCCCGGCCGGGCCGGGAGCTGCGATCACCGGCGCGCCGCCTGGCCCGGTTACCATTCACGGTGACCGCGGCGGCATGAGCGTCGGGTTCGTGAACCAGCTCACGGTCAACGTGGGGTCCGGGCGGGTGGCGGCCCGGTTGGCATACCTGGAGCAGGTCCGGCGGATCGCGCCGCCCAACCCGCCAGGGCTGATCGGCCGGGAGGCAGAGCTGGCGGAGCTGGCCAGGTTCTGCGTGGAGGCTGACCGGCCGGGGTATGCCTGGTGGCGCGCTGAGGCGTGGGCGGGCAAATCGGCGCTGATGGCCACCTTCGTGCTGCGCCCGCCGCGTGAGGTGCGCGAGCGGGCGCGGATCGTCTCGTTCTTCATCACCGCCCGGCTCGCCGCCCAGGACACCCGCGAGGCGTTCACCCAGGTGCTGCTGGAACAGCTCGCCGACCTGACCGGTCAGGACCTGCCCCCAGTCCTGCCCGAAGCCACTCGCGACGCGTTCTTGCTGGATCTGCTGGCCCGGGCCGCCGCCGCCTGCCAGGACGTCGGCCAGCGTCTGGTGCTGGTGGTCGATGGGCTGGATGAGGACCAGAGCGTGACCGCTGGTCCGCACGCCCATAGCATCGCGGGCCTGCTGCCCGCAGACCCGCCGGCCGGGATGCGGGTGATCGTGGCCGGGCGGCCGGACCCGCCGGTCCCCGGCGACGTGCCGGACTCGCACCCCGCTGCGCGATCCCAGGATCATCCGGCTTCTGCCCGGCTCTGCCTATGCCCGGGATGTCCGGCGGCTGGCCCGGCAGGAACTCCAGCGCCTGCGGCGGCGACGCCCAGGCTCTGGCGGAGGTCCGGACCGCGCTGGACCTGATCGCGACCCAGGACGCCCCGGACCTGGCCAGCGCGCTATACCTGGCCTGGTACCGCGACAAGCCTTCAGCCGTGTGCTGCCGGGTCCTTCGCAGCTTGAGTGCTCAGCCGGGCCAGTTGCGGACATTCAGCTGGTACACGGCTCGTCCGGGCCACGCGTAACATCTTTCAGTCCTTTAGGTGAGTTGCATGTTAGTAGATTTAGGCATATGGTCAATAACTCAGCTCTGACTTGCGGGGGAACGGAATGGCGTGGGGATTGCTTGCCCGTTGACCAGTCTTTCACGCCCCTGCGCGTCGATGACGCCACCGAGGTGTTAGCGGCCCTCGCCGCCCTTAAGCTTCCGCGTGTTCGGCTATGGCATTTCGCGGGCCTCGCCCGGCTCATTCATGATCTCGGGTACCGCACCGAGCGCGAGCGGACCTACAGCGCCGACCTCGCCTGGTGGCATTTGGCCCGGCGGATCGCGCCGAGGGCCAGCGATACCACGGGGAGGACAGCGCCGTGAACATCATTGAGTGCCACCTCGAGTTCGGTGGTTTCGATGACCAGCTGGTCCGCGGAGGCATCTCTGTATACCTGTGGAATCTGTGCCGCCAATTCCGTGCGTCCGGCCACCTGGTGACCGGACTGACGGCCGGGCACGGCCTGCTACCAGAACTTCGGCGCCGGTACGACGTGGAAGATCTCGGCTGGCGCGACCAGGCCGAGATTCCGGTGCGGCTTGACCCTCTAGTCTGGTGCGGCTTCCCGGAGCAGGTGGTCATACCCGCAACGGTGATGGCCCACCGGCTGCGGGTGGATGGCATTGAAATAGTCATCCTCGCCGGAGGCCCGCTCGATGAACATACCCGCACCTTTTACCCGCCGTATGAACTCAAAGGCAAGGACCTGTCATTCCTTAAGCCCCTGGTCTTCCAAGTGATGGCCATACGCTTTCTGCGCGCACGGGCGGCCGCAGGCGACGTGATTCACCTTCACGAGCCTTACTACCACTACCTCGTCCCGGCCGCGCTGCGCGGGCGCGGGCTGACCGTTGTCTCGTCTGTGCAAGGCAACATGCCCGTCAACAAGAAGGTCTACGGACCCGAGGTTCGGACGCTGCTCAGCTACCTCGGTGCCGATCCGGCCGCGGCGGACGGACTGGCCGACCCCCCGCTGGAATCGCCAGCCCAGCGGGCGATGCGAGCGTTCCTCCCAGCCGCGCTGCTCTACAACGACTACCCAGAGCGCCGGGGACATGATTACGTCAGCGTGCTCGGCCTTGTCCTGCGCTCTGCTCACGCCCTGGACTTTCTGTCCCAGGGCCAGTTGGAGCACGCAGTGACCCAATCCGACACTGCCTTCCAGCCGCTGTTCCAGGAACTCGCAGTGTGCAAGGAAATCCGTGCCCAGCGTCACCGCTTCGTGGTCGGCGGCTGCGGGATCGGCGAGTCATGGCTCCACGCAGAGCGGTCCGAAGAGCGGCGTCGGCGGACGCTGACGGGACTTGGGCTGGACCCGTCCCTGCCAACCATCTACCACAACGCACGATACGCGGTGCAGCACAAGGGGCAGCGTGAGATGTTCCGCGCCCTGCTGCGCCTACTCGGCGCGGGCGAACGAGCTAACCTGCTCCTGCATTGTCTGGCTCCAGTGCCGCCGGACGATGGCTTGATCACCGCGCTGACCGAGCGGTACCCGGGCCTGACCCGCGTACGGATGAACTCGATGAGCGAGGAGGAGCTGATCGACTGGGCCACCGCCAGCGATCTTTGCCTGTTTCCTTCGAAGTTCGAGCTGGATACGTTCCTGCTGGCGATGGGGGAGGCCATGGCGTGCGGTGCCGTGCCGGTCGCCACGGCGCAGCGCGGCATGTCGCATTTCGGGCATGCGTTCGACGTTGATGAGCCGGCTGCCACCGGGCTCGCGCTGCCGCGATCCTTCCGAATCGACGACCCGCTCCTCGTGGACGCGATCGAAACGGGCCTGCGAAAGATGTTGCACATGGTACGCGCGGAACCACAGCGGGTCGCGGTCCTTCGGGACAGGGCCGTCGCCGTCACCCGCCAGTTCACCTGGAACCGCGCCGCGGAGCGGCTCATCGACATCTTCGCGGCCTGTGCCGCAGGCAACCCGCCGCCGCTGGAGCCAGCCACTCTGCTGGCCTGTGGCTGGGCGGACCTGCTCACCGACGGGCAGCTCGCCGACCTGCGTGAGGTGGCCCTGCGCAGGGCGCGTATGACGGGCGACCTTGCGCTGGGCCGTCGGCTGTGCCGAGGCTCGCCGCCGGAGCTTTCGGAAGCGTTCGCCACCGCACGCCTCCGGGTGGACCTGGCCACCTGCTGCCGCATCGCCGCGCAGAGCAACAACGCGGGCTTGGCGGCGGCACTTCGAGGCCGGGCCTCCGTGAGCTGTGAGACCCACGGGGTCCGGGTCCGCTGGGCGTTCGCCCCCGCCGCCCGGGTCGAGGCAGTCGTGCCGCATACGGAGCCCGGGCGGCCGCCGGAGATCGTGCCGCTTAACGCGCAGCCGGATGGGTCCTTCACAGGCCGGGTACTCGGCGCCCCGCCGGGCCAGATCGCGCTGCTGATCACGCTCCCAAACGGGCGCGTCGCCTGGGATCACGTCACGGTGCCGGATCCGGTCCTGCCAGCCGATGCATAGCGTACGGGCAGCCCTCCTCGCGGGGAGCGAGGCGAACGCACGGGTCAACTGACCACCCACCGCAATCCCGGCAGCTGCCTTAAAACACGCATCCGGAGAACAATCCAAGCCACCGAGTGATGGACGTCGAGCTGATTTGAGCCCGGTTAGCGCAGATCGAACGGACGACTGTCGCTGACCGGTTCACGGTGGCATCGTCGTCGCGATCCGTGCTGGATCATCGGCGTCGGGCACGCCGGGCCAGCTCATGCCCGGTATGCCTGCCCGGATCGGGGCCGTCTGCCGGGCGCAGAACCTTTCTCACGCCCGGTGCAGGACCTCGACGGTGCCTTTCGCGCCGTCGACTCTGATCCGGTCGCCGGTGTGCAGTTGCATGGTCGCGTTGCCGCAGCCGACGACGGCGGGGATGCCGAGCTCGCGCGCCACGATCGCGGTATGGGACAACGGCGCGCCGACGTCGGTAACTAGTGCGGCAGCCCGCGGGAAGATCGGCGTCCAGCCGATGTTGGTCACGGTGGTTACCAGGATCTCGCCGTCGCCGAGCTGGCCGGCGTCTTCGACTTGGCTGATCACCCGCGCCACGCCTTCAGCTATGCCGGATGCGCCGGCAAGTCCGGTGACGGTGTCGTCCGTTGGTGCGATCGTGCCGCGTTCGTCGTAGTAGTCGGCGCGCCTGTTCGGGTCGGCTGCCCAGCGCACGGGGTCGAACCGGCCGCGGATCAGCGCGGGGTAGGGCGGCAGCGCACAGTACGTTTCGTATGTTGCCCTGCGGCCGGGCACGGCCGACAGCGGCGACTCGTCACGGTGAAGCAGGCGGCCCATCGCTGCACGCTATTACCGCGGGCCAGCAGCAGCACCCGCTGTATGGCCCTTACGCCCAGCTGGCGCACCGGCCCGGCGGGATCTCAGCGCTGGCAGACCAGCAGATCGGCGCTGGGATCATGTGGGCCGCCGGGGACCTGCCGTTCGCGATCGCCATTGCCTTGCTGATACAGCGCTGGCTGGCCACGCAGGAAGCGAGAACATCCCAGCTAGCGGTGCTGGCCGCAGGCTCACCAGAGACGCTGGCCGCAGGCTCACTCGATCGCGAGCAATCACCAAACCGCGACCCGGCGCTCGCGCCACCGCTGCCAGCAGAACCGCCACGCGACCAGTGATGACTAGTCTGGTCGCTGCTGGGCTCGGCCCGCCGCCGAGACGGTCGCCAGGCTATTTGGGTCAGCCAGACCGACCTGTAGGTCCGTGACAGTCACCGACCCAGCTGCATCGCCGTAGGCAGACTCGGCCACCCACGGCCTTTCATACCGCTTACTAGCGTGGCCGAAGTCGGGTTGTACAGCCCGATCGTGGTCTCGGCCAGGGCGATGGCTTGGCGGGTGAACATCCTACGCTGCCGCGCCCAGTCCCGACGATCATGAGCTAAGTCACCGCTCCGATGATTCCGGGCTGGTTGTGTGGCCACTGAGCAGGCCCCGGCCGAGCGGGGTCAGTGAGTGGCGTACGCTGCGGCCGTGGCGCGTTGTCTGGACTAGGCCGGCACGGCGCAGGACCGTGGCGTGCTCGGAGGCGGAAGATGCGCTGACTCCGAGGCGGACGGCGAGGTCAGCGGTGTTACACGGCGTGCGCAGAGCCAGCAGTACCCCCGCCCTGGTTCGTCCGAGTAGCAGGGACAAGTCCTCCGATCCTTCGTCCCGCCACGCCAGCTTGGCGGGCTGGACCGGGTAGATCAGGGCGTTGCCGCCGGAATCGTCCGGGCGTACCGAGAATAATGGCGGGCCGGCCCACAGGGTGGATGGCACCAGTTGCAAGCCTCGCCCGCCGAGCTGGATTTCGCCGGTCCGCCACGCTCGCTCCAGCGATGAGCCGTGCCAGGCGAGATCCTCGTGCAGGGTGCCGAAGAGCTCAGCAAGGCCGCCGGCTGCCAGTACCTGTGTCCGTTGAGCCAGGTCGCTCTGGAACGACGCCAGGATGCGCGGCCAGTATGGGGTTACGCAGGCGGCGTGGAAGTCGCGCAGCCCGCGCCGGACTACCTGCAGTGCCTCGGGTTTGCTGTCGGCTAGGTCCTGCAGCCAGCAGGGCGCTTGGCGGGTGTGCCGCAAGGCGTCCGTCAGCTGGCTGCGCACCACCGCACGAGGGGTTGCGCAGACCATTTCCAGTCCCTCGTCCAGATCGGCGGCGACCGGGTCGAGGAACTCCGGCCAGTAACCGGCCACCGGAATCAGGTCGAGCAGTGGCCTGGCCGTGGGTGGAAAGGCGCGCAGCGCCCGCCTGTGCCACCGGCTGCCGTGCCCGCAAGAAGGCGGGCGCCGCAGTGCGACGATGCCCAGCACGGTCTCCACTAGCGGTGCGGGGGCCTGGATGAGCCGGGTCCGGGCCAGGTCATCGCAGGTGAAGCGGACGCGCGTCATCAAGCCTCCAGATCGCAGTCCGATGCCGAGGACCCGGCTTTTCGGCCAGCTCCGAATGGATTGCCTAGCATGTCGGCATGACTGCATAGTAACGCTAGGGCAGGCCGCACGGTACGGATGTATCCCCCGCGTTCGCTGGAAAAGAGATTCCTTACGAATGATGCGCGCCGGCCGCGCCGGCAACACGAGTTAGCCCAATCCGGATCCGTCACTACTCCCGCATGTGAGCGCGGTCCAAGTAACGAAGAGGAATCGCACATGAAGAAGGTCCACTACGCCATCGGCGCCGCACGGCGGGCCCGGCTCGCTTGCCCATGGGAGACAACTCTTCTCAACCTTACCAGGTGCGGCCAGCTCGATCCGAGGGAATCCTAATTCATGGAATTCCGCCGAGTGTATAGATTTCGACTTCGCCGTCCCTCACGGCGGATTCTGCCGATATGCCTGACCGCGGCCGCTGGCGTATCATGTGTAGCAGTTGCCGCCTCATCTTATGGCAGTTCCTCTCCCATTCCCCGCCCTAGCCCTGTGCAGGCCCGCGATCTCAATCTCCTGGGCACGGCCGAGCAGCTGCTGATTCGTGCGTGCATGCAAGGGCACGGTTTTAGTTATTGGCCCATCCCGGCGAGCCAGTTTGCGCCCGTTCAATCTTATCCCCTCGTGGTGACAAGCATTCCCTGGGCGCGGGCTAATGGGCTAAGTGGCTTCCCAGTATTTAGTCCCGACGCCAACCAGCGATATTACAATCGCCTGCCAGCTAGCCGCCAGAGCGCCTACTCAAACGCGCTTGTGGGCGAAGCGGGCGGCCCTGCTGTGCAAGTCGCCCTGCCTTCTGGCGCGATCGAAGGTGCCAGCTCGCAGGGATGTGAAGCCAGGGCCGAGTCCGAACTCTACGGAAACTACCGGACCTGGTTCCAGGCCAGCACCGTGGCCCTGGATCTTCCAATGCTATGGCTGCCAATGATCCTAGGAGATACCAGGTACCAAAGGGCGGTCGCCTGGTGGTCTGATTGCATGCAGGCGAAGGGATACCGATATTCCAGCCCGGAGCAGGCGGCCACAGCCTTCCAGCGCCCATTCTCGTCCCGGCCGAGCAGGGAGGAAGTGGCGGTCGCGGTTGCCGAAGCCAACTGTGCTAATCAGACACGGTTGGCTGGCGTGGCAAGTTTCCTCACCAAAGAATTCTCCGCGAAAGTTAACAGCAAGTATCAGTCCTCACTAAACACTGAATGGCGTCTTGAGAGAAATGCTCTCCCACGTGCACGGCGTCTTCTCGGTTCCATTAGTCGGCAACAGCAAGGGAGGTAGGAACGAACCGCGGAGGCTGACTCTATCAACCCAGAGAAAGTGAAATGGAGGCGGCAGTTGAATGTGGCGCATGAATAGGATAGCCAGGCTCATGGTAGTGACGACGAGCGTCGCCTTTCTCGCCTTGGCGATGATGGGCTCAACCGTCGCATCCGCGTCGACACCCACCAGGGCAGCTACCCATATGTCGGTGCCGGGAACCCAGAAAGCGATTCCGACCGCCCCTTCGGGATGCAACAACGGCAATCTCTGCGAATACAACTCAGGTAACGGCGGAAATCTCTGCTTCCAGTGGCACAGCAGCGGGGACTGGCCAGGCGCATGCGAATACCAGAACGAGGGCGAATACAACAGGCACGGCAACGCAGTCTACCTGCAAGGTAACGTGAACAGGACATACTGTACGTACCTTCTGTACTCAGGACACTACCTGCTGTACAATGCGAAAGATTATTTTCAGGGTTCAAACGACACCTGTACGGATGCAACCCTGGAGCACAAGCTGTATTCAAACCTGTTCGTGTAGCGGCCAGCGGGATATTATGAGCAGTCCCTGATTAGCATGTTGGGCTGCATCTGGCCACGCTCCCGAAATGCGCATGATGCGCCGTCCCGGGAGCGTGGCCACGCTATGGGGCATGATTGCGGCCCGAAGACGGTCGGCCGCGTCAGGCTTGCTGACGAGCCCACCACCGCCGGACGGAACGCGATGGGTCACGACGAACAGCGGGAGACCCTGCATCGGTCCCTGGCCGCGCCAAGCGTCGGACACGTCGTAGGTCCTGCGGCCGGCGATGACCGCGCCGCAGCGGCGACGACAACCGCGGCCCGCGCCCTGCACCAGCGCATCGATCAGCCGAACCTGTTCGTCAAGATCCCCGCCACCGCCGCCGGGATCCCGGCCATCCGGGCGATGATCAGCGAAGGGCGCGTGGCGTCGTTCTTTGTCAGCCGCGTCGACACCGAAGTCGACCGCCGCCTCGAACAGACCGGGACCGGCGATGCCCGGGCGCTGCTCGGCCAGGCGGCGGTGGCGCAGGCCAAGCTCGCCTACCAGCTGTTTCGGGAGCGCTTCGCCGGCAGGCGGTGGCAGCGGCTGGTCGGCCTCGGCGCCCGCCTGCAGCGGCCCTTGTGGGCCTCGACGTCGGTCAAGAACCCCGCCTACCCCGACACCCGGTACGTCGATGATCTCATCGGCCCCGACACGGTCAACACGCTGCCCGAGGTGACCATCGCCGCCTTTGAAGATCACGGCGTGCTCGCCCGTACCCTCGATACCGGCATCGCCCAGGCCGAAGCCGTGACGCGGCGGCTGGCGGCCGTGGGCGTGGACATGGACGACGTGGGCCTGACGCTGGAGCAGGAGGGCGTGGCGAGCTTCACCAAGTCCTTCGAGGAAGTCCTGGCCGCCCTCGGAGTCGCCTCCGTCATCGAAAACCGGTCTGGAGGGGATTCGGCGCCTTCCAGCTCAATGCCCTGATCCGGGCCGGCGGCCTGGCCGCCGCGGCGGCTGCCCTCGTCCTTGCACACGGCTTTGTGCTTCCCGCAGGTCCTTACATCCTCGCCGGCCTGGGCATAGGTCTGCTTACCGGCGCGGGAATCCCCGCCCGGCCCGGCGGGCACTCCATGCTGACAGACCAGCTTCCGTGGCCGGCAGCCAGGGGTGAGCCCCTGGGTCGTACCGAGCGTGCGCTCAGCCTGCCTGGCCGAGTCTGCCGGACACGATTGCGGGGACGCAGAGTCAACGGCACCTCCGCGGTGGGCGGCGGTGAGCCCCGGAAACGCGGGCGGTGCCCGCTCTGCTGGTCTGTCTTGCGGGTGGAACGGTATGTGAACGGGGCAAGGTGAGCAGATGATGGTGGCCAGCAGGCCCAGGGCGGGGAGGTGCCGTACGTGACCGTGGGCGACCATTTCGAGCGGGTAGCCGCCGTCTACGAATCGCTGCGCACCACCGATGAGGCTCCGGTGCGCAGGATCCGCCAGCTCCTGCCTGACCGCCCGGTCACCGGCCTGGATATCGGCTGCGGGACGGGACGGTACTCGCGGCTGCTGCGCGGGCTGCTGCCGGACGGCTCGCTGCTGGTCGCGAGCGACGTCTCGGCGGCCATGCTGGCAGAGCTCAAGGCCGCCAACCGCGGCCACGGCCTGGGGGTGGTGCCGACGCTGTCAGCCGCTGAAGAGCTGCCGTTTCGGACCGCTAGCCTTGATCTGGTCACCGCGTTCAACTGCGTGCACCACTTCGACCTCGGTCGCTTCCTGACCGCCGTCGCCCGGGTGCTGCAGCCTGGCGGCCAGCTGTTCATCTACACCCGCACCCCGCAGCAGAACGCGCGAACGATCTGGGGCCGATACTTCCCGGGTTTCACCGAGCATGAGCAGCGCCTGCGCAGCGAGGCCGGGTTCCGGGACGCGGTCAGGCGGACCGGCGGGCTCCAGGTGATCGCAGCACAGATCTTCAGGCATCAGCGTTCGAGTACGGTCGAGCGGCTCAGGGCCCAGGCCGAGGGGCGGCACTACTCGACGTTCTCCCTCTACCCGCCGCAGGAGTGGCGCGCGTCCATCGCGACGTTCCTGGCCCGCCTGCCCGGCCCCGAGGTCTTCTGGGTCGACGAGCACCTCCTGGTCGTCGTCGGCGGGAGCTGCCGCACCCCGGCGGAGCCTGACGGTCCGGGCAGCCGGGCGGGCCGGGCGATCAAGGATCAGGCCCCCCAGACAGCGCCAGGCGCGCCGGTGAGGCTCCCTGGAAGCCCTGGCGACCGCCCGGCGACCATCTCCTCACCGCCGGCAAGCGCCTGCGAGCGCGCCAGCATCACGTCCAGCGCAAGTCCGGCCGGCGTCGGAACACCACCTCACCAGGCCCGGACGTGGGGCGTTCAAGCCAGCGATCAGCGCGTGCCTGGCCTTCTCGCGCACATTCGACAGGTGCACCGTGGTGATCCCGTTCGCCACCTTGCCCGCGCACCCCAGGTAGTGCCGCTTGAGGCCGGCGGTGCTGTCCGCGGCATCCGCACGCATTGCCACGGGCCGGGTGGACAGCCGGGCCGGCCAGGAACTGGGTTCGGGCCGGTCTTGCCGGGTACCCGGAGCGGGACGGATCATGACCGCGTGCCACCGTAGGTTGCGGGGGCGGCGGCGCAGAGGGAAGGAGGCTTGTCCCGGTGATCAAGTACGTGTACGAGATTGATTACCCGTTTGGCGAGAAGCGCAAGTACCTGGAGTGGGTCCGGTCGATCGCGGATGCTCTTCAGGCTCCCGGTGAGCTGAGGCGGCTGGCGTCATACGACAACGTGTTCTCGGCAACACCGCATCGCGTTGTCGAGTTCACCTTCGACTCGCTCGAGGACGCGGCCCGGTATTTCGGCCGGAAGGAGATCAGCCTGATCTTCCAGAGCGAGCTGCCGGCGCACGGCACCAACATCGGCGTCAAGGTTCTGGCGCTGCGCGGCGATTACAGCAACGACGCCGTGGCTGGGTAGACCACCGCCCGGGAAGATCAGTCCTAAGATCCTGTCCCGGCGTGCATGATCCGCCGTTAGGCGACGAGCGGAGGCCCGGCCGTGCGGAGCTCGGCGAGTTCCTATGGGTCAGTCCGGAGATCATTTTTGAGTCGCGATCTCGCAAACCCACAGCGTGGATCAGGTCGCCGATCGGCTTGCCGGATGATGGGCGGCCATTGATCGACTGCAGCGCTCGCCAGTGCGTGACCGGCAATCCAGCGTCCTGTTCGCAGGCGGCAGCGAATGTGTCAGTATCAGTCATGGGCGAATTGCCCGCACCCCAGGTTCGCTGGCAGGAGCTAACCAAGTCCGAGTGCTTCGAGCTGCTGGCTGCGCAGCATGTCGGCCGGGTGGCTGTCGTGGACGACCGCGGGCCGATCATGGTTCCCGTCAACTACGTTCTAGACCGCCACATGGTGGTGTTCCGCACCGACGAAGGGACGAAGCTGGACGCTGCGAGCCGTGGCAGCCGGGTCGCGTTCGAGGTCGACAGGACCGACACTTCGAGTCACACCGGCTGGAGCGTCGTGGTCCGCGGTGAGGCCGTAGAGGTCACCGACCCGGCGGAGTTGGCGCGCCTGCGCGAGCTGCCGCTGGACCCGTGGGCACCGGGCGCCAAGACCCGCTACGTGCGCATCCTGCCCGCAGTGCTGACGGGCCGGCGGATCTCGGTATCCGGCCACCCTTCGAATCGGTGCGGCGAACCACAGCCTGGGGCCGCAGTCCCGCCCGACGACGATGAGGTCCGGCCATGGGAACGGACATAGATAAAGAAGACTTCGACGAGGGCGATTACCCGCGCTTCCGGGAACGGCTCGAGGAATGCCTGTCCGCATTCGGGCAGCTGCTTGGACGGCCTGGCTTCGGGACTGGCCCCGCCACTATAGGCGCCGAGCTTGAGCTGTTCCTTGTCGACCGCGCGGCCCGTCCGCTGCCGTATAACCAGGCCATCCGTGCCGCCGCGGCCGATCCACGGGTCAGCGTTGAGCTGAACCGCGCCAACCTCGAACTCAACGCCTCGCCGGTCCTGCTGGCGGGCCGTCCGTTCGCCGCGCTCGGGAACGAGCTGAACCTGCTGCTTGACCGAGTAGCCCGTGCGGCCAGGGACTACGCAGGCCGGCTCGCGCTCATTGGCATTCTGCCCACCCTCAGGCAGGCTGACCTGGGTCCCGACATGATGACGGACGCGCCTCGTTACCGGGCGCTGGGCAGCGGCTTGCGACGGCTCCGCCGGGACCCGTTCCGCATCAGGATCGCGGGCGAGGACCCGCTCGAGCTGGTCAGCGAGGATGTCGGGCCGGAAGGGGCGACCACCTCATTCCAGGTGCACCTTCGGGTCGATCCGGCCGACTTCACGCGCACCTACAACGCGGTCCAGCTGGCCACAGCACCTGTGCTGGCGGTGTCCGGCAACTCGCCCACATTTCTGGGCCATCGGCTCTGGGACGAGACGCGGATTCCTCTGTACAAGCAGTCGGCTGACGATCGCGAGGCCCACGGACCGCGCCGCCGGCTTGCCCGCACAGCGCTGGGGACGGGCTGGCTGCGGGGCGGGGCGCTGGAGCTGTTCGCCGAGAGCGTCCGGCTGCACCAGCCGGTGCTGCCGGTAATGGGCGACCCGGACCTGCCGGCCGACGGTACCGGGTGGCAGGCGCCGGCTCTGGACGAGCTCAGGCTGCACCAGGGCACCGTGTGGCGCTGGAACCGGGCTATCTACGACCCCACGGCAGGCGGACATCTGCGGATCGAGATGCGGGCCCTGCCCGCCGGTCCAACGATGATCGACATGCTGGCTAACGCCGCTTTCCTGATCGGGCTGTCCCTGTGGCTGGCGGGTCAGGACCAGCAGTGGACCTACGCGATGCCATTCGAGCGTGCCGATCATGGCTTTCATCGCGCCGCCCAGCATGGCCTGTCCGCTCAGCTGAGCTGGCCGGCTGGGCACCGAGATCAAATACGGACGCTTCCTGCCGCCGAGCTCGTGGCCGAGTTGCTGCCGACGGCAAGGCAGGGGCTGCTCCGGGCTGGCGTGGTAGCGGTAGAGGCGGACAGGCTGCTTGAGGTGATTTCCGGGCGGGTGGTCTCGGGTCAGACCGGCGCAGCGTGGCAGCGCGCCACGCTGGCCGCCGCCGAGCGAGGTCTTGATCGGGAGCGCGCGCTAGCCGTGATGCTTGACCGCTACCTCCAGTGTGCGGATACCGGGCGGCCAGTCCACACCTGGCCTGTCGTCGGCTGGCCGGGGTAGCGCACCATCCCAGGCCCCAGCCAGGCGTGGTGCCCGCGCATTGCTCGCTGGAGGGCAGCCATCGCTGCGGCGAAGACCAGCACCTGCCAAGGATACGCGCTGCCCACAGCGTCGCGGAGTGTCCTGCGCACCCCCGCTCCCGCAGGCCGGCGATACCCGCCGTCACGCTGCGCCGATGGCCGCTCCTGCAAAGACCGGGCCTGGCCCGTCCTCCGTGCCGGGCATCCTCTCGCCGCGCAAGATCACATTCAAGGGCGCTCCCTCCGGTCGCGTCTTCGAGGGCGCACCGCGCCACCTCGAGCGCGCGATGGCGCTGCTGCGTCGTGGCGACCTCAGCGTCACCGAGGTCTGTTTCGCGGTCGGCTGCTCGTCGCTGGGCACCTTCAGCAGCCGCTTCACCGAACTGGTCGGTATGCCGCCCCCAGCACCAACCGGCGCCACGGCGCTCGCGACGGCGGGGATGCCGTCGTGCGTGCGAAACAGGTGACCAGACCGATCAGGAATCGAGAAGCGCGGGTCACGGAGCTGCAGCTAGCCTGACCGCTATGGACATCACCATTCACTCGACCTTCCTCCCGCATTACGACCCGGACGCAATTTCCGGGCTTTCCGTTCGTCTTTAAGCCCGACAATCCCACCGGGTCGATGTGACCCACGACTTCAGGAGTGACCATGACCGGCTCTTCCACCCAGGGAATCAAGACCGTGCTGCATCCCGTGTCCGACCTGGCGAAGGCCAAGGCGGTGTACGCCGCCCTGCTCGGCGTCCCGCCGCAGACCGACGAGTCCTACTACGTCGGCTTCGAGGCCGAGGGCCAGCACATCGGGCTGGTACCGGGTGGTGGACCGCAGGGCATGACCTCACCGGTGGCCTACTGGCACGTGCCGGACATCGAGGCGAAGCTGGCCGAGGTGACCGCCGCGGGTGCCACCGTGAAGGAGCCCGCGCACGACGTCGGTGGCGGCCGCCTGGTGGCCACCGTCACCGACCCCGATGGCAACGTCCTCGGGCTGCTTCAGGACCGATGAGCGCCGACCCCCGCTCCCGCGCTCAGCGTCGTGGCGACACCGAGCATCGGCTCACCCACGACAAAGACGTCTGGGTGGCCAGTGCCTCGGCGGACGGTGCGCCGTACCTGGTGCCGCTGTCCTTCGACTGGGACGGCGAGGCGCTGCTGATGGCCACGCCGACGGACAGCCCGACCGGCAGGAACCTGGCCGCCACCCGGGCCGTTCGGCTGGGGCTGGGCCACACTCGCGACGTGTCCATGATCGAGGGCGAAGTCGAGGTCCTCGAGATCGACGCGCTGCCGCAGGAGCGGGGAGACCGGTTCGTCGCGCACACCGGCTTCGACCCGCGTGCGCTGGCCACGCCGTACCGCTGGTTCCGCATCTCCCCGCGCCGCATCCAGGCTTGGCGCGAGGTGAACGAGCTGCCCGACCGCGAGCTGATGCGCGACGGCCGCTGGTTGGTCTGACGCCTCGGCCGGGTGCGCCGCGCGGCTGGGGCTCAGAGGCCCACGGTCCGAAGCCAAGGAGAACCAGACGTACTGCTCGAAGCTGGTTAGATCGAGCCAGGCGAGGCCGACGGAGACCGCGAAGGCGGCCCCGCCTAACAGATGGAGACACGGATGAGCATGGCCACGAGGACGGACACGCATTCGCCTGCGCTGCACGTTGGCGACAGGCACGATTTGATCCGCGTGCACGGCGCGCGCGAGAACAACCTCAAGGACGTCAGCGTCGAGATCCCGAAGCGCCGGCTGACGGTATTCACCGGCGTCTCCGGCTCGGGCAAGAGCTCCCTGGTGTTCGACACGATCGCCGCGGAGTCGCAGCGGCTGATCAACGAGACTTACAGCGCCTTCGTGCAGGGCTTCATGCCGACGCTGGCGCGGCCCGAGGTCGACGTACTCGAAGGGCTGACGACCGCGATCATCGTCGACCAGCAGCGGATGGGTGCCGACCCCCGCTCCACGGTCGGCACCGTCACCGACGCCAATGCGATGCTGCGTATCCTCTTCAGCCGACTCGGGCGGCCGCACATCGGCTCGCCCAACGCGTTCTCCTTCAACGTCCCCTCGGTCCGAGCGAGCGGTGCGATCACGATCGAACGCGGTGCCCGCAAGACCGTGAGAGCGACCTTCACCCGCACCGGTGGCATGTGTACGCGCTGCGAAGGCCGGGGCACGGTCTCCGATATCGACCTCAACCAGCTCTTCGACGACTCCAAGTCGCTCGCCGAGGGCGCGATCACCATCCCCGGCTACCAGGTGGGCGGCTGGAACTTTCGGCTTTATAACGCATCGGGCTTCTACGACCCGAACAAGCCGATCCGCGACTACACCAAGACCGAGCTGCACGACTTCCTCCACCGCGAGCCGATCAGGATGAAGATCGCGGGCATCAACATGACCTATGAGGGGCTGATCCCGCGGGTCCAGAATTCGATCCTCTCGAAGGACAAGGAGGCGATGCAGCCGCACATCCGGGCGTTCGTGGACCGGGCGGTCACCTTTACCGTCTGCCCCGAGTGCGGCGGCACCCGGCTCAGCGAGGCGGCCCGGTCGTCGCGGATCGGCGGGATCAACATCGCCGATGCGTGCGCGATGCAGATCAGCGACCTGGCCGAATGGGTCCGCGGCGTCGACGAGCCATCGGTGGCGCCGCTGCTCGCGACGCTGCGACATATTCTCGACTCGTTCGCGGAGATCGGGCTGGGCTACCTCTCGCTCGACCGGCCGTCGGGCACGCTGTCGGGCGGCGAGGCGCAGCGCGTCAAGATGGTCCGCCAGATGGGCTCCTCGCTCACCGACGTCACCTACGTCTTCGACGAGCCCACCGCGGGCATGCACCCCCATGACATCCAGCGGATGAACGACCTGCTGCTGCGGCTGCGGGACAAGGGCAACACGGTGCTCGTCGTGGAGCACGAGCCGGAGACGATCGCGATCGCCGACCACGTCGTCGACCTCGGCCCCGGTGCCGGCACGGCGGGCGGCACCGTCTGCTTCGAAGGCACCGTCGAGAAGCTACGGGTCAGCGGCACCCTGACCGGCCGCCATCTCGACGACCGAGCCGCCCTCAAGGAGACGGTGCGGACGCCCGCCGACACGCTGGAGATCCGCGGCGCGACGACGCACAACCTGCGCGACGTCGACGTCGACATCCCGCTCGGGGTGCTTGTCGTGGTCACCGGCGTCGCCGGCTCCGGCAAGAGCTCGCTCGTGCAGGGGTCGATCCCCGCCGGCGCGGGTGTGGTGTCGATCGACCAGGGCGCGATCCGCGGCTCGCGACGGAGCAACCCGGCGACGTACACCGGACTGCTCGACCCGATCCGCAAGGCGTTCGCGAAGGCCAACGGCGTGCAGCCGGCGCTGTTCAGCGCCAACTCCGAGGGCGCCTGCCCCAACTGCAACGGCGCCGGCGTCATCTACACCGACCTGGCGATGATGGCCGGCGTCACCACCACCTGCGAGGAGTGCGAGGGGAAGCGGTTCGAGGCATCGGTGCTTGACCACCACCTCGGCGGCCGCGATATCAGCGAGGTGCTCGCGATGTCGGTGACTGAGGCCGAGGAGTTCTTCGGCACCGGCGAGGCGCGCACGCCGGCCGCGCACGCCATCCTCGGCCGGCTCGCTGACGTCGGGCTCGGCTACCTCAGCCTCGGCCAGCCGCTTACTACGCTGTCCGGCGGCGAGCGGCAGCGGCTCAAGCTGGCCACCCACATGGTCGAGAAGGGCAGCGTCTACGTCCTCGACGAGCCGACCACCGGCCTCCACCTCGCCGACGTCGAGCAGCTGCTCGGCCTGCTCGACCGGCTCGTCGACTCCGGCAAGTCGGTGATCGTCATCGAGCACCACCAGGCGGTCATGGCGCACGCCGACTGGATCATCGACCTCGGCCCCGGCGCCGGCCACGACGGCGGCCGGATCGTCTTCGAGGGCATACCCGCCGACCTCGTCGCCGCCCGCTCCACCCTCACTGGCGAGCACCTCGCGGCCTACGTCGGCACCTGACCGGGGCCTTCGCGGACACCGTGAGACGAGTTCTCTCATCTGTTTCGACTCGTCCCACTCTTATAGCGATTGGATCTGTGACTAGAGGCGTGGACGACCTTCTGGCAGATCTTGCTGAGGCAGCCGATGCAGCAGCCGAGATTGTGCGGCTTGGGAAGAAGGGCCGGGACACTGAGCGCCCGCTGCGCCTCGCGGGTGAGGCCGTGATCGGCCGACTCGGCGACATCGCCACCAAGCTGCCTGACGAGGAAGGGACGAATGCTTCAGCAGGAAGGCCGGTCGTTGTGAGCATCCCAGGTCAGCGCTGCCGAGATGCCCCTTGAGCACCTGCGCCTCCGCCTTCATAAGTAGGTATCCTACGATAAGGTCGATAGCTAGCTAACCTACTTATGAGAGCTGAGGAGGCGGCATGCCAGAACAGGCAGCGGTCCTGGCCCAGGGCCCGACCATGCGTCTCGGCCGGGCGGGAGCGGCGGACGGGGTTGACTCCCGGTTCCGGCGCGCGTGTTCCGGGCGTGCCGGGCAGGGCAGGGCGGGAAGACCACGGCCAGCGCGGAGCTGTCAGCACGGGCAGGGTGAGCGGTGACAGCTGAGCTGGACAGGCGAGCCGTTCGCGAGGAGATGGAGCAGGCCCGGCAGGTGTTTCGCCAGCTGCTGGACCATGCGACTGTCGCGGACCTGCGCCGAGCGTCGGACGGGACCAGGTGGACCAACGAACAGCTGCTGTTCCACATGCTGTTCGGCTATCTGATCGTCCGCGCGCTGCTGGTGCTCGCCCACGTCTTCGGCCGTCTGCCCGGCCCGGCCAGCGCCGGGTTCGCGCGGCTGCTTGATGCTTGCAGGACGCCGTTTCATCTGATCAACTACGCCGGGTCCTGCGCCGGCGCGCGGATCATCCCCAGCACGCGGATGGCGGCGAGGTTCGACCGGGTCATTGCGGTGCTGCAGTGCCGCCTGGACCGGGAGCCTGAGGCCGCGCTGCGGCGGGGCATGCAGTACCCCGCTTCGTGGGACCCGTTCTTCACCGGCTACCTGACCCTGTACGACCTGTACCGGTACCCGGCCCGCCACTTCGGCTACCACCGCCGGCAGCTCACCCTGCCAGACCCGGACTGACCGCAGAGCCTGGCCTGGCCGTCGCCGCGCACATGCCTGACAGATGCTGACTGCGGCACCGGCGTTTCGTTGGACCCGGGCACGGCGTAGCGTCATGCAGGAGAACACGGTGTCATACTGCTGCGCACGCTGCAGGCGATCGTGTCGCTCCGGACCATGGCGGCAGCCATGTCCGCCCTCGGCGGCGGAACAGGTGAGGAGCCCATGGACATGGACCGACCATCGGACTCCGCGGGAGTTCGGCTGCTCCGTACGAGGCCAGCGGCCGCGATACCGGCGCATTGCCCGCCCGGGGCTGGCAAACGTTGCCGCGGCCGGGTTGTTAGCCGTCACGGGAGGTAGCTGAGCGCATGGCCGACCGATCAGCGCGCCGGGACGTCACTCCGCTGCCGGATCTGCTGCACGGACGTTCGCTCACCGGGCCGGTCCGGGAACTGCGGCCCGTTTACGTTGACCTGCTGCCGCCGTGCAATGCGGGGTGCCCGGCTGGCGAGAACATCCAGGCGTGGCTGGCGCACGCCGAGGTCGGCCATCATGAGGAGGCATGGCGTCAGCTTGTCGCTGACAATCCGATGCCGGCGATTCATGGGCGGGTCTGCTATCACCCATGCGAGAGCGTCTGCAACCGCGCCAGCCTCGACAGCGCTGTCTCGATCCACTCGGTAGAGCGGTTCCTCGGGGATCTCGCGCTTGACCGGGGGTGGTCGTTCGACCCCCCGCCCGTGCCAAGCGGTAAGCGGGTGCTCGTCATCGGGGCCGGGCCGAGTGGGCTTTCGGCCGCTTACCACCTGGCCCGGCTGGGCCACCAGGTCGAGATCAGGGACTCGGGCGAGAAGCCCGGAGGGATGATGCGCTACGGCATTCCCGCCTACCGGATGCCGCGTGACGTGCTCGACGCCGAGATTGACCGGATCGCCGCGCTGGGCGTGCACATCAATTCCGGCCATCGGGTGACCGACCTGAACGCGGAGCGCCGCGAAGGCGGCTTCGATGCGGCCTTCGTCGCGGTGGGCGCGCACCTGTCCAAGCGCGTTGACATCCCGGCCAAGGACGCGGGCCGGATCGTGGACGCGGTGGCGTTCCTGCGCAGCGTGGCCTCGGGTGACCGGCCGGTGATCGGGCGGCGCGTCGCCGTGTACGGCGGCGGCAACACCGCGATGGACGCCGCCAGGGTCGCCCGCCGTCTGGGCGCGAACGACGCGCTCATCGTCTACCGGCGCACCCGCGCACAGATGCCGGCCCACGCCGAGGAGGCGGAAGAGGCCGAGCGGGAAGGGGTGCGGATCAACTGGCTGCGCACGATCACCGCCTTCGATGGGCCTGAGTTGACGATCGAGGCTATGGAACTGGACGAGAACGGATTCCCCCAGCCAACCGGGCGGTTTGAGACTCTGGCCGCTGACACGGTGATCCTCGCGCTCGGCCAGGAGACCGACACCGCGTTCCTGCGCCAGGTGCCCGGAGTCGAGTTCGCTCAGGACGGCACCGTTCGAGTGTCGTCGAACATGATGACCGGATGCCCCGGCGTGTTCGCCGGCGGGGACATGGTGCCGGCCGAGCGCACTGTGACGGTGGGCGTGGGACACGGCAAGAAGGCGGCCAGGAACATCGACGCCTGGCTGCGAGGCGCCTCCGCGGCCAGTCCGCCCAAGCATGAGCAGGTCAGCTTCGGACAGCTGAACCTGTGGTACTTCGGGGACGCCGCCCGCCAGCAGCAGCCTGAGGCCCCGCTGGAGCAGCGGACCGCCAGCTTCAGCGAGGTACTCGGCGGACTATCCGACCACGAGGCGACGTACGAGGCGCGCCGCTGCCTGTCATGCGGCAACTGCTGCGAATGCGATGGCTGCCTGGGAGCGTGCCCTGAGGATGCGGTGATCAAGCTCGGACCCGGGCAGCGGTACAGCTTTGACTACGACAAGTGCACCGGCTGCGGCGCGTGCTATGAGCAGTGCCCGGTGCACTCAATCGAGATGGTCCCGGAGGACTGATGACGCGTGCCACGGTCGACGGCAACGAGGCCGCGGTCTCAGTCGCCTACCGGCTGAATGAGGTTTGCTGCATTTACCCGATCACGCCGTCGTCACCGATGGCCGAACTGGCGGACGAGTGGTCCAGCAAAGGGCGGCCTAACCTATGGGGCCTCGTGCCGGCCGTAGCGGAGATGCAGAGCGAGGGCGGGGCGGCGGGTGCCCTGCACGGCGCGCTGCAGAGCGGCGCGCTGGCCACTACCTTCACCGCGTCCCAGGGTCTGCTGCTGATGATCCCGAACATGTACAAGATCGCTGGTGAGCTGACCCCGGCCGTCCTGCATGTCGCCGCCCGGTCGGTGGCGACGCAGGGACTATCCATCTTCGGCGACCACTCCGACGTGATGGCGGTGCGGCAGACCGGATTCGCGCTGCTCGCCTCTGCTTCGGTTCAGGAGGCACACGACCTCGCGCTGGTGGCGCAGGCCGCGACGCTTGCGACGCGGGTGCCGTTCGTGCACTTCTTCGACGGGTTCCGGACTTCGCACGAGCTGAATACGATCGAGCTGCTCTCCGACGAGGACCTGCGAGCCCTCGTGCCTGAGGAGCTCGTCCGCGCGCACCGCGGCCGGGCGCTGTCACCGGAGCAACCGTTTATCAGGGGAACCGCGCAGAACCCGGACGTCTACTTCCAGGCACGGGAGACGGTGAACCCGTTCTATGCCACCGTGCCGGACGCGGTGCAGGATGCGATGGACGGCCTCGCCGCGCGTACCGGCCGTCGCTATCGCATCATGGACTACGCCGGTCACCCGGAGGCTGAGCGGGTCATCGTGGTGATGGGCTCGGCTGCTGAGACCGTCGGCGAGACGGTGGCCCACATGTGTGCGCACGGCGAGCGAGTCGGAGTGCTCCAGGTCCGGCTGTTCCGGCCGTTCCCGGCACGGGCGCTGCTCGACGCGCTGCCCGCGACCGCTGGCCGGATCGCCGTGCTGGACCGGACCAAGGAACCAGGCTCGAATGGCGAGCCGCTGTTCCTTGACGTGATCGCCACGCTGGCCGAGGCGCATAACGGCGGCGAGCGCGCGGTTCTGCCCCTGGTGACTGGCGGGCGCTACGGCCTGTCGTCGAAGGAGCTGACACCTGGCATGGTCGCCGGGGTGTTCGCGGAACTGGCCCGCGAGCAGCCGCGACGCCGGTTCACGATCGGCATCATCGATGACGTGTCCGGCACCAGCCTGCCGTACGACCGGTGGCTGGACATCGAGCCGCCTGGCACGGTCCGAGCGGTCTTCTTCGGCCTCGGCTCGGACGGGACCGTCGGTGCGAACAAGAACACGATCAAGATTCTCGGCGCCGAGGAAGGCCTGCACGCGCAGGGCTACTTCGTCTACGACTCGAAGAAGTCGGGCTCGCAGACTGTGTCGCACCTGCGTTTCGGGCCGCGGCCGATCCGGGCGCCTTACCTGGTGGACCAGGCCAGCTTCGTCGGCTGCCATCATTTCGGCCTGCTGGACCGGGTCGACGTGCTCGGCCGGGCGGCGCCGGGCGCGACGCTGCTGCTTGACTGCGCGCTGCCGCCGGGTGAGGTCTGGGATGCCCTGCCCCGCCCGGTCCAGGAGAAGATCCTCGCTAAGCGGATTGACGTGTACGCGATCGACGCCGGCCGGATCGCCCGCGACGTCGGCCTGGCCGGGCGGACCAATACCATTCTGCAGACCTGCTTTTTCGCCATCTCGGGCGTGCTGCCGCGGGAGGAGGCGATCGGCAAGATCAAGGCGGCGATCACCAAAACCTACGGCCGCCGCGGCGCCGAGGTGGTCGAGCGGAATCTAGCCGCGGTCGATCGCACCGTGCAGGCGCTGCACCAGATCGAGGTACCCGGCGCAGTGACCTCCAGCCGGGAGCTGCCTGCGGTGGTGCCCGCCGGGGCACCGGAGTTCGTGCGGACCGTCACCGCGGCGATGATGGCCGGCCTCGGCGACGACCTGCCGGTCAGCGTGCTGCCCGCCGACGGCACCTACCCGAGCGGCACCGCCGCCTTCGAGAAGCGCAACATTTCAGAGTTGGTCGCGGAATGGGATCCCGACCTGTGCATCCAGTGCGGCAACTGCAGTTTCGTGTGCCCGCACAGCGTGATCAGGTCCACTTATTACGAGGAGTCATTGCTGGCTGGGGCCCCGCCGGAGTTCCGGTCAGCCCCGCTGGACGCCCGCGGGCTCCCGGACACCCGGTTCACGCTCCAGGTGTACGTGGAGGATTGCACCGGATGCGAGCTGTGCGTGCAGGCCTGCCCGGTCAGCGCACCAGCGGACCCGGCGCGCAAGGCCATCAATCTCGCGGCCCGTGAGCCGCTGGTGGCGGCCGAGCGGGACAACATCGCGTTCTTCGAGACGCTGCCGGTCGCCGACCGCTCTCGGGTGGATTTCGGCACGGTGCGGGGCACGCAGTTCCTGCAGCCGCTGTTCGAGTTCTCCGGCGCTTGCGCGGGCTGCGGGGAGACGCCATACATCAAGCTGCTTTCGCAGCTGTTCGGCGACCGGCTAATGGTCGCCAACGCAACCGGGTGCTCCTCCATCTACGGCGGCAACCTGCCGACCACGCCGTGGACGGTCGGCGCTGACGGGCGGGGGCCGGCCTGGTCGAACTCTCTGTTCGAGGACAACGCCGAGTTCGGCCTCGGCTTCCGGCTGGCCGCCGACCGGCACGCCGGACTTGCCCGGAGCCGCCTCGCTGAACTGCGGGACGTCATCGGCGCCGAGCTGACAGATGACATCCTGGCCGCGCCACAGCTCCGCGAGTCGGAGCTGCGCGCGCAGCACGACCGGGTCACCGAGCTCAAACGGCGGCTCGATGGCCTTGACCAGGCTGTCGGGCCAGCCACCGACCTGCGCAGCGTGGTGGACCACCTGCTCCGGCGCAGCATCTGGATCGTCGGCGGCGATGGCTGGGCCTACGACATCGGGTCCGGCGGCCTTGACCACGTCCTGGCTAGCGGACGCGACGTGAACGTGCTGGTGCTCGACACCGAGGTCTACTCCAACACCGGCGGGCAGGCATCCAAGGCGACTCCGCTTGGCGCTGTCGCCAAGTTCGCTGCCGCAGGCAAGACCATGCCGAAAAAAGACCTCGCGCTGCAGGCGATCGCCTACGGTTACGTGTACGTCGCCCGGGTAGCAATGGGCGCCGACCCCCAGCAGACCCTGCGCGCCTTTCGCGAGGCCGAGGCCTACGACGGGCCGTCGCTGGTGATCGCCTACAGCCATTGCATCGCGCACGGCATCGAGATGCGCGATGGGCTCAGCCAGCAATACCGTGCCGTCGCCAGCGGGTACTGGCCACTTATCCGGTACGACCCGATGCTGCGCACGGCAGGCGGCAACCCGTTCCTGCTCGACTCGCCGAGGCCGCGCATCCGGCTGACCGACTACACCCAGCGGGAGCTGCGGTACCGCACGCTCGGCAACACCGACCCGGCCGAAGCCGAACGGCTGGCAGTCCTGGCCCAGGAGGCTGTCGACCAGCGCTGGGACACCTACGAGGAGATGGCTACCCGCGGCGCCCACCGGTTCCCCGCTGATGCGCGGAAGGAACGCTGATGGACCTATCGACCGGTTATCTGGGACTGGCGCTGCGCAACCCGCTCGTCGCCTCCGCGTCACCGCTGTCGAACACCCTCGATGGTGTCCGGCGGCTTGCCGACGCCGGCGTCGGCGCGGTCGTGCTCTACTCCCTGTTCGAGGAGCAGCTGCGCCGAGAGGCAGCGGAGAACGCGCGGCTTGCCGAGGCCGGCAGTGAGGTCTTCGCTGAGGCGCTGTCCTACTTCCCGGCGGAGACTGAGGCTGAGGCGGCGGAGGATGTCGCCGCGGAGGAACCTAGCCCGCGCCGTTACCTGAGCCTGCTCGAGCGCGCAGCGGCAGCTGTCGAGATACCGGTGATCGGCAGCCTGAACGGCGTGACGCCCGGCGGCTGGACCAGCTACGCGCGAGCGATGCAGGACGCTGGGGCCGCGGCGATCGAGCTGAACATCTACTACATACCAGGCGATCCGCGCATTTCCGGCCGGGACGTCGAGCAGCGGCACATCGACATCCTGTGCCGGGTCAAGGCCGCCGTGACCGTGCCGGTCGCGGTCAAGCTGAGCCCGCACTTCAGCTCGACCGGCGAGATGGCACTGCGGCTTGACGAGGCGGGCGCGGACGGCCTGGTGCTGTTCAACCGGTTCCTGCAACCCGACATCGATCCGGAGAGCCTGGCGGTGGTGCCCGCCATGGACCTCTCCAGCCCGAGGGAAGCCCGGCTACCGCGTACCTGGATCTCGATCCTGCGCCACCGGGTGCGCGCCTCGCTCGCCGCGACCACCGGCGTCGACGAGCCGTCCGATGTGGTCAAGTACCTGCTGGCAGGCGCCGACGTGGTGATGACCGCGTCCGCGCTCATCCGGCATGGCCCCGAGCACGCGGCCGTGCTGCTGGCCGGCCTGTCCGAGTGGATGGTCCGCAAGGGATACGCCTCGGTCGGCGAACTGCGCGGAATGCTCGCCGTGCCCGATGGCGCCGACCAGACCGCATACGAGCGCGCCGGCTACGTCCGGACGATGCGGACCGCCAACAGCGCCCAAAGCCAGTGGTGACCGGCGAGGCAGCGCGGTGCGCTCACTCGTCATCGCTGAGCATCCGGTCGTCGGGAGCTGCAGGCTGGGGCTACCTAGCTGCGTGGTGGTCTGGGGTGCGGTTACTTGCTAGCGCTGATAGCAGCTTGTCCAGCGCGCTGCGGGCGGTCGCCGACGTGTAAGGGCCGATCGCGACTAGCGAGGCGATGAGGGCGGCGACCTCACCGGGTGAGAGCGCGATCGGCGGCAGGTCGCGGCGGGTGTTCAGCTGGTAGCCGCCGCCGGGGCCGCGCTTGACCTGTACCGGTACCCCGGCGGCGGTAAGCCGTGCGATGTCACGTTCGACGGTACGGATCGTGGTGCCGGTGCGGGTAGCCAGCACGGCTCCTGTGACATAGCGCGGCGTCCGGGCGCGTAGCTCCTCGATCAGCGCATGCTGGCGTTCGACGAGCGGCAGTGCTTGATGGAGCTGCACCATGCCGTTGACCCGCTCGGTGTCGGTGAGTCTTCGCGGCATGACGGGCGCTTTCAGGCTGGGCGACATGGCGAAACTCCTTCGGAAAGCCGACACAGCGCGGGCAGGTACTTCACCCTACGGTTCCGATATGACCAGAGATCCGAACCTGCGGCGGGCGCGGCTGGACGTTGCTCCGCGGCGGCCCCTGATCGATACCGTGCTGCATATCCGGGTGCTCGATTTGCCTCCTTGGTGCCAGGTGACGGTGCGGGCGGAGTCCGTGGACGCGGCCGGCCAGACGTGGCGTGCGCACGCGACCTATGCCGCCGACAGCGACGGAACGGTGGACCTTGCCCGCGCCGCGCCGCTCTCCGGTTCTTACCGGAACGCCGACGCTATGGGCCTGGTCTGGTCCATGGAGCCGGTCGGGCCGCCCGACCCTGGCCTGGCCCGCAGCCGGCTGGCCCCGGTGCCACTGCGCCTGGCCGCGGAAGCTGACGGTGCCCGGCAGGCCAGTGCCCAGGTGTGGCGCTCGTTCATGCCCGACGGGCTCGCGCGGACCGAGGTCCGGGAGGATGGCCTGGTCGGGGTGCTGTTCCACCCCGACGGCGCAGGGCCATGGCCCGGTGTGGTGCACCTGGGCGGCGCGGAGGGCGGCCTGCACGAAGACGACGCGGCACTGCTGTCGGCGCACGGCTTCGCCGTACTGGCCCTCGCGTACTACGGACTTCCCGGGCTGCCGCAGACTCTGCAGAACGTGCCGGTGGAATACTTCGGCCGGGCTGCGGGCTACCTGGGCCGTCATCCGCAGGTAGCGGCCGGCGGGATCGCCGTGCTTGGCGGATCCAAAGGCGGTGAGGCGGCGCTGCTCACCGGCGCCACCTACCCCTCCGCCGTCCGGGCGGTGATCAGCGTGGTCGGCAGCGGACTGGTAACCCAGGGCATCAGCCAGTCGGTGCTGACCGGGTCCCTGCTGCAGATCCTCAGCACTCCGGTAGCGAGCTGGACCTATCAGGGCCGCGAGCTGCCGTACCTGCCGAACGTCGTCACGCCCCGGATGGAGGCAGCCGTGGCCGCGGGCGGCCCGGTCTCGCTCGGCTGGGCCGCCCCGGACCTGAGCCGCGCCGACCAGGTCGCGGAGGCGGAGATCCCGGTGGAGCGGATAGCCGGACCTGTCCTGCTGATATCCGGCGGAGACGACCAGACCTACGGCCCGGCTTTCCAGGAGGCGGCAGCGCAGCGCCTGGCCAGGCGCGGACACACCCACCCCTGGAAGCACGTCATCCACGAGCAAGCCGGACACCTGATCGCGGCCGTCCCGTACCGGCCGACGACTCAATCGGTCTTCCCGGGACCGGGGGTGCCCTTTCAGTACGGCGGGACGCCAGCCGCAGACGCCGCCGCCCGGGTCGCGACTTGGAGCGACATCCTGCGATTCCTTGTACACGAGTCCTAACGGGGCGGGGCCCAGCAGCCATCGTGCCCGCGCGAGCTCGATTCAGGTACCGGTGACGCACGCCGTCCGCCCTCCGGTCGCGATGATGAAGGACTCGATGGCCAGTTGCGGGATGACGATGCGCCGAGCGGCCGTGCCGGTGCGGTGAGTACCTGGCTAAGTACTCCGCCCGGAAGTGCCGCTGCACTTCGGCACTGCGAATCGCAGTCAGCGGCGCTACCCTGGCCATGAGGCTGGCTGGTCCAGGGGTGGGGAGTCGGGGAGCGGCGTGTCTGAGCCAACGGCATTTGGCATCGACCTCGGTACCACGTTGTCGGTCGTCGCTCAGGTCAATCAGGCGGGTTTGCCCGTCGTCCTACCCAACGCTGAGGGGTCGCAGACGACACCGTCGGTGGTTCTGTTCGATGGCGGAACGGCAGTGGTGGGTTCGGTCGCGCGTGAATCGCTGGCCACAGAGCCCGAGCTCGTCGTCCAGCTCGTCAAGCGCCACATGGGCTCGCGCTGGTCGTTCGACTACCAGGGCATCAGCTACGGCGCCGAGCATGTCTCGGCGGTCATCCTGCGCAAGCTACTTGCAGACGCACAGCTGCTCGCAGGGCCGGTCAACCAGGCGGCGGTGACGGTGCCCGCCTATTTCAACGATCCGATGCGCTCTGCCACCAGGCGTGCAGCCGAGCTGGCGGGCATCGACGTGCTCGGATTGCTGTCAGAGCCGACGGCGGCGGCGTTGGCGTTCGGGTACGAGCGCAGGCCAGCTGGCGCGACTGGCGTGGTGGTGGATCTCGGTGGCGGCACCTTTGACGTGACCGTCATGGACTACGACGGCCATGACCTCGCGGTCAGGGCGACGGGCGGCGACTACTATCTCGGCGGAACCAATTTCGACAAGGTTCTCTTCGACTACTTCGTTGAACAGTTCCGCGCCGCACATGGCCTGGACATCAATGATCCCGACTCCCTATCGCTTGAGGAATGCACGCAGGTGTCGCACGACTGGCTGCTGCGGGCAACCAGGGCCAAGCACGACCTGACCTCTCGCGAGCGGACCGCCGTGGCGCTGCATGCCGCCGGGCTGCTGTTGCGGGTCGAGGTCGGGCGCGACACCTTCTTGGCACGCAGCAGATCGCTGCTCGATGAGGTCACGGAAAAGATCCTCGATGTCGTGGCGGCCGCCGGGGTGCCGCCGAAGGACGTGAACTTCGTGCTCGCCGTGGGTGGCTCGACCAGGATTCCTGCGGTCCGAGACCGGGTGCGGGAGATCTTCGGCAGGCCACCGGATACCTCGGTGCGCCCGGACGAGGCAGTCGCCCTCGGTGCGGCGCTGTTCGCCGCCCAGCGTCAGCTTGAGCAGGGCAGTGCGCTCGTCATGGAGCCTCAGGCGCGCGACTACCTGGAGAACCTGACGGTCACCGACGTCGCCGCCCACACACTGGGAATCAGTGTGTTCGATGCCGACGGCGGGTCGGGTGCAGGAGCTGGTGGGCGGGCAGGTGGAAGGGTAGGTGGCAGGCAGGTCATGGTGCCGCTGCTGCCACGCAATACCCGGCTGCCCTTCGATACCAGGCGGACGTTCTACACCATGCGGCCGGGCGAGCGGCGGATCATGGTTCCCATTCTCGAAGGGGAAGAAGCTGACCCTGAACTCTGCATGCGGATCGGCGAAGTGGTCGTCGACGGGCTGCCGGCCTTCCGCCCGGCACACCAGGAGGTTCTTGTGACAATGCGGCTCGATAGAGATGGCATCCTGCAGGTCGCCGCGGCCGATGTCGCCACCGGAATGGCGGCAAGCACCACGATCGTGCACGCGCATCGGCAGCTCAGCGGAGACGCCGCCGACGTGGCGGTCAGGGCCATGGCCGTCGAGTAACGTGATGCCTCATCCAGGCGACGCGGAGCGGTCTAACGACTGGTACTCCGTCCTTGGCGTCGATCCGGCTGCGACGACAGAACAGATCACCGCGGCGGTCGAACGACTAGCCAGGCAGGCGAACGCCCTTTCCGTAACCGCGCCGGAGCGAGCGCGACAGTTGCGCGACCAGGTACGCGCTATCAAGCAGGACCTGCTTTCCGGGGCGGAGCAACGCGAGCGGTATGACCAGCAGCTGGCCAGGCAGGGGATGGACGAGGGTACCCTCCTGCCGCCGAGCCAAGTGCCGCGAGCGACACCCGCTGGCCGTCCCACGGGAATGCCCGCTGGACGACCGACCCCTGCGATGCCAGCAGGGCCGACCGGGAGCCTCCTCGGCCCGACCACTGAGGGCCAGCCTCTCTCCCCAACCGGGTCATCGCCGCCGCTGCCGCCAGGCACACGCGCCCCAGGTCTGATGTCCCGCGTCGCGCAGTTCCTACAGACCGGTTGGACCTGCTCTAACTGCGGGTACGGCGCGCTACCGACGGACAAGTTCTGCCCAAAATGCGGTAACAAGATCCAGTCCGGAGTGCGTGGCCGCCCCGCCAGCCATAGCCACGCCGACGAGGCACCTCCCAGTCATGCGCCGGAAGCCCGGCCCGCTTCCTGTGATAAGTGCGGCGGCAGGATGGCACCTGGTGATGCGTTCTGTACCAGGTGCGGCGCGCTACGTAGCTGACAATTAGTCATCTGGCTTGCACGGCCGGCCGGAATCGCCCTAGCATGGCCGGATCTAGGGGAGGGAACCGGTATTCGCGTGCCAACATGCACAAATGGGCATCCCGTTCCGGCGGATGCGGTATTCTGCGGGACTTGTGGCGCTCCGCTGACGCGCGAGGGCATGGATACAGCAGGCGACGCGACTCCGCTGCTGCTGTCCCCGCCTGTGCCATCCCCCTCGGCCGTGACCGGTCCGGCCACAGCGACGGCCGTTACGCCCGGCGGCGATCTGAATCCCCCCGGCTGGGTGTCCTCGTCGCCCACCGCGGCGATGCCGACCTTCCCGTCCAGCGGCCAAGCGACCGCGCCGCTCTCCGCTGGCGGCGACTCGGGCGGCCGTGCGGCGCGCGGCAAGAGACGCAAGTCAGGACAGGGCGGCCAGCCTAACCGCAGGCGCCTGAGGTGGCTGGTGATAGTGGCAGTCACGGTAGTCATTCTGGCGGGCGGCGGTGGCGCTGCTTTCGCGCTCTTGGGCCACCGCAGCCCCGGCGAGGCATCTCGTGGACCGTCCAAGTCCGCCCCGGCGGCGACTCCTACGGCCGGCAGCCCGACCGCATCCCCGACTCCTACGAATAGTTCATCCCCGACCCCCACCCCCTCCACGACTTCTGTTGCCACTGGCTCGGCTGGATGGACCTATCCCAGATTTGTTGATCAGCAGGCATTCAATAACAATGGCGACACGCTATCTGGATTGTCCTGCCCGTCGGCGACGCAGTGCTTCGCGGTGGACAGCGGAGGCAATGTGCTTCAGGCATCCGCCAAGACGGCATGGGCCGTGGTACATACCGACAGCGCGAACGGCCTGAACTCGATCTCGTGCGCGTCAGCCAAGTTCTGTGTCGGGGTCGACTCCTCGGGGAACGCGATCGTGCTGTCCGGGGGCACCTGGAGTGACCCGATCGCGATCGACACCCAAGCTCAGCTGAACGACGTCTCGTGCCCCACAGCCAGTTTCTGCGTCGCGGTAGACAACAATGGCCACGCGTTCACCTACACCGGGCTGGTGACTCACTGGACTCAGGCGATCGTCGACAATAACGGCCAGCTGACATCGGTCTCCTGCCCGAGTGCCAAATTCTGCGCGGCCGTCGACTCCTCAGGGTATGCCTTCATTTACAGCGGCGGCACATGGGATTCCGGCACCCAGCTTGATACCAGTAGCGGATTCACTCGGGTGTCGTGTCCCAGCTCAGCCTTCTGCATGGCCGTCGACGGCAACGGTTCTTACGCAGTCTTTTCCAATGGCCATTGGACGGAAGGACCGGTCGGAACTTCTGCCGTTAGGGTGTCCTGCCCCGCGAATGGCTACTGCGTCGCGGTCGACACCTCGGGCGGTTTCTCCACCTATCAGCACGGCAGCTGGTCGTCGGTTGTCAAGATCGATGGCAATAACACCTTCAAGGCTCTGAGCTGCTCGGCTGTGGCAACTTGCGCCGGCACGGATTCAAACAATAACGTTCTGTACTACGAACCTACAAAGAACTGATGAATGCAATCGGGTAATCCACCGACCGTTGTTGCATGACCGACGAGCCTCTGCTACCCCGAGGAGATACCAGCGATGTGCCCAAACTGCCAAGCACCCACCAGAGGCGATTCTGACTTCTGCACGAACTGCGGCGCGCAGCTGCGGTCGGCATCCACCGCCGGCGGCAACGCGCCCCCCACCCAGCCCGCACCTGGCCAGCCCCCGAATACCCAGCCCGCACCAAGCTTGCCGAACCAGGTCCAGCGGTCTTCCGCGCCGGCATTCAGCTTCGATCTCAAGCGCCTGGCCACCCCTGACCTGATAATCGGCGGCGCCAGCATTGTCGTATTCATTTCCCTCTTCCTGCCGTGGTTCGGCTTCCTCAGCTACACCATTAGTGGCATGTCGTTGCACGGGTACCTGGTGATCGCGCTGCTCGCTGACCTGGCACTGCTCGCCTACCTCGCGCTGCGAGCCGGCTGGGAGACTCCTCCGTTCAGGTTGCCGATAGCGCATGCGCCACTGCTCCTCATCGGCACTGGCGTGCAGTTGCTCTTCGTCCTGATCGCCTTCTTGCAGTCAGATGGCTTGGGGCACGAATTCGGATCCTACCTAGGGTTGCTAGCCGCGCTCGCAGCGTGCGGTGTCATCGCGGTACCGATGATCCGCTCGGCGCGGAGTGGCGCGCAGGGCGGTGCGCGCTAACCAGATGGCCGTCACGCCGCCGGAGTACTCCAGCGAGACCAGGGCAGCCTTGCGCGCGATTGTCGCCGAGTACGGCCCGGAGGTCTTGTCCAGGCCGGCCACGATGTCCAACCTGCTGAAGGACCTGCTCCCAGATGCCCCAAGAGTCGCCAGGATGCTTGTGGCGGCGGCCGAGGACCACATCGCGGACGCGCTGCGCGACCACGTATCACAGGGCATGGACGCCGCTACCGCGGCCAGGCTTGCCGCTTCCTTCTTCGCCAGCGCCACGATGTTTAGCCCTGAAGCATGCGCCTGGGTCGTCGGCGAGATGGCGATCGCGCTTGGCCTGCTCACGACCGCTGCCGGGCCTCCAACCGTCACTTCTCCGCCCGCGCCAGGACCGGCCGTGCCCGCCGGGCGACCTGCGGCACGGGCATCGCTTCGGGCCGGAGGTAGGTCCACGCTTGGAGTGGCTGACGTCGGCGCCATCGCCTACGTTGCCTGCGAGAGTGACAACACGGTCACGCCTGTCGACCTCCTGACCGGCATGTCGGGCACCCCGATCAGGACCGGCAACTGGCCGAGGGCTATCGCGGTAACTGCGGACCACGCGAAGGCATACGTCGCCAACTACGGCGACGGCACGCTCACTCCGATTGCTATCTCGTCCGGTACCCCCGGGCGTCCGATCAAGGCGGGGAACGGCCCGGTGGCGATCGCGATCACCCCGGACGACGCGACCGCGTACGTTGCCAATGAAGGGGACGGCACGGTCACCCCGATCAGCCTCGCTACTGGCACGCCTGGGGCACCGATCAGTACCGGGAAGCGCCCGTACGCGATCGCGGTCACCCCGGATGGCACGACCGCGTACGTTGCCAATGAAGGGGACGGCACGGTCACCCCGATCAGCCTCGCCACCGGCACGCCTGGGGCACCGATCAGTACCGGGAAACGCCCGTACGCGATCGCTGTCACCCCGGATGGCGCGACGGCCTACGTTGCCAACCACGGGGACGGCACGGTCACCCCGATCAGCCTCGCCACCGGCACAACCTGCCTCCCGATCGCTGCGGGGAAACGCCCCGTGGCTATCGCGATCACCCCGGATGGCACGACGGCCTACGTCGCCAACCACGGGGACGGAACGGTCACCCCGCTTAGGCTCGCCCCGCCAGCACTCGCCGCGGATCATCCTCTGCTCCCGGACGCGCCGATCACAGTCGGGAAGCACCCGTGGGCAATCGCGATCACCAGGGACGGGAAGACCGCCTATGTCGCCAACTACGGCGACGGCACGATCACGCCGGTGAACCTCGCGTCCGGCGTCCCCGCGCCGCCGATCGCGGCCGGGAAGCGGCCATGGGCGATCGCAATCATCGGCTGATCCACCGTCTGGTCGCCGTGGTGGGCGGATGGCGGCGTGGTTCCGTGCGTCCATTGTGAGTCGCGAGGTCAGCACCATGACCTGGGCCGCCTGGGCGGGGCTCATGGCACAGCTGCTCGGCCGTGTTCGCAGGAAGATGCTCAGCGTGGGACTGCCGGCCGTGCTCAACGACCTCGACGACGACGGCACGCTCCGCCCCGCCAGCACCTTCAGGCCGAGATTCACTAAGTGACCGGGATCGGCCGGTGGCGCAGGGTCGGCGCACCGGGACCTATGGCCCTGCCCGTGCAGGTGACGGGGTCATACGATCGGCAGATGACAGTGCCCGCCGGTGCCTACATGCGGGCGAGCGACGCGTTCTCCTGGTACATGGAACGCGACCCCGCGCTCCGGTCGACTGTTGTCGCTGCTCTTTGGCTCGACCGCGCACCCGACTGGGACGTGCTTGTCGCACGCGTCGACCGGATATCCCGGTTCGTGCCCTCGCTGCGCCAGTGCGTCGTGGAGTCGCAATTCCGGCTAACCGCACCCCGGTGGACCTACGATCCGCATTTCGACCTGAGCTGGCATCTGCGCCGGGTCACCGCTCCCGCGCCCCGCACCCGGGACGCGGTGCTCCAGTTGGCGCGCCAGTCGGCGATGGGCGCCTTCGACCGAGATCGTCCGCTCTGGGAGTTCACCCTGGTGGAGGGCATCCGGGGCGGCAACGCGGCGCTGATCCTCAAGATCCACCATTCCCTGTCGGACGGCGTGGGCGGGATGCAGATGCTGACGCTGATGTGCGACCTCCAGCGCGAGTCCCCTGACTTGGGGGAGATGCCGCCGGCGCCAGCAGGAGAGACGATGGATCTGCGCGCCATGCTGGCCGGCACCGTCGGTTCGATGGCAGGGCGTGGCGCCAGCCTGGCCCGGCGGGGGGCTGAAGCGGTGGTCCCGACCCTGGTGGGCTACGCGCGCAACCCCGTTGGCCAGGTCCGTGGCGCCGTGGCGATGGCCCGCTCGGTCTACCGCACGGCCGCTCCGATCCTCGACACCATGTCACCCCTGATGCGGGAACGGGCGATGACTCGTCATCTCGCGATGATGGAGGTCCCCATGGACGCCCTGAAGAGGGCGGCCAAGACTGTCGACGTGACCCTCAATGTCGCCTTTCTGGCGGCTGTCACGGGTGGGCTGCGCAGATACCACGAGCGCCATGACGCGGCCGTCGAGTCCCTTCGGGTGGTCATGCCGATCAACATCCGGTCCGAGGGGGACAAGGGCTGGGGCAACAAGATCACCCTGCAGCGGCTGACCGTCCCGGTCAGGGAGCCGGACCCAGCCACCCGGATGCGCCAGTTGCACCACGTCACCGAGGCAGCCCGCAAGGAACCGTCGCTTCCGGTCACCGACGCGATCGCCGAGGCGCTCAACATGCTGCCCGCCGGTTACGTGGGCGGGGTGCTTAAGCACATCGATTTCCTGGCGAGCAATGTGCCTGGCACCCCGGTGCCGATCTACGTCGCGGGCAGCAAGATCACCGGCTTCTTCGCGTTCGGGCCTACCATCGGGGCGTCCCTCAACGTCACGCTCCTGTCCTACGGTGGTACCTGCGATATCGGCATTAACATTGACACCGCCGCGGTGCCGGACCCGGACGTGATGCTCGAGTGCCTGCAGGAGAGCTTCGCTGAGATCGCGGCCCTCGGTGTCGCTGACCTGGTTCCCACAGACTGACCCGCGCGTCTGATGCGCTGATCACCCGGTCAGGGTGAAGCCAGCCGTCGGGTGCGGCTGGCACGGTATCCGGGTGCGACGGGCAGGCCGGCTATGACCAGCGAAGCGCCGCTGGTCGACGTGAAGGCAGCGCGGGCGCTCGTACTGCCGCTGGCCCTGGCGCAATTCATCGCCAGCTACGCGGGCACGAATATGAACGTGGCGATCAGCACGATCGCCAAGGACCTGGACACGACCGTCGTCGGCCTGCAGACCACCATAACGCTGTTCACCCTGACGATGGCCTCGCTGATGATCCCCGGCAGCAAGCTCACCGACATCTTGGGCCGCAAGCGTTGCTTCATATTCGGGCTCGCGGTCTACGCGGGCGGAGCCCTGGTGGCCTTGCTGGCCCAGGGGCTCGGCCTGCTGATCTTCGGTTACTCGCTGCTCGAGGGCATCGGCTCCGCCCTGATGATCCCGCCGGTCTACATCCTGGTCACCGTAAGCTTCCCGGACGTCAAGACCCGGGCCAAGTACTTCGGCGCGGTGAGCGGTGCCGGCGGACTGGGCGCGGCCGCCGGGCCGCTGATCGGCGGCCTGATCACTACGGCGATCAGCTGGCGGGCATCTTTCGGTGTCCAGGTGCTGGTCGTCCTGTGGATCATCGTGCTCGCGCGCCGGATCACCGAGCCGGCCCGCTCCGGTCCGAAGTCTGACTTCGACGTGCTCGGTGCCGTGCTTTCGGCGGCTGGCCTGTTCTTGGTGGTGCTTGGCATCTTGCAGTCCGGTAGCTACGGCTGGCTGACCGCCAAGAAGGATTTCAGCATCGGCAACGTCGTCATCATCCACCAGGGCGGCGTCTCGCCGGTCTGGCTGTTCGCTGGCGTCGGCGGCGCCATCCTGGCTTGCTTCTTCTGGCACATTCACTCGGCGGAAAGAAAGGGCCGCACGCCGCTGATCCGGATGCGGATGTTCCGGAGCCGGACCGCCAACCGGGGCATGGGCACTCAGCTCATCCAGTGGCTGGCACTTCAGGGCTCATTCTTCGTGGTCTCGGTCTACCTGCAGCAAGAGCGCGGCATCAGCCCGGTCCAGACCGGGCTGATGCTGATGCCAGCGATCATCGGAATCCTGCTGACGTCGACGGCGGCCGAGCGACTGGCGAAGCGCCGGTCGCAGCGCACGCTGATCATTACCGGCTTCGTCCTGACTAGCCTCGGCTTCCTGCTGCTGCTCGCTCTGGTGCGGAAGGAATCCGGGCTCTGGACGTTCATCCCCGGCCTGCTGCTGACCGGCGCCGGAGTGGGCATCATGCTGACCTCGTCGGTCAACGTGGTGCAGTCCAGCTTCGGCGACGCCGATCAGGGTGATATCTCGGGCCTGTCCCGGAGCGTCTCGAACCTGGGCTCGTCACTGGGCACCGCCATCGCGGGCTCTGTGCTCGTCGCTGCCTCGCTGTCGACAGGCCAGAACTTCGCCGCGGCACTGCTGACTCTGCTGGGATTCACGTTGCTCGGCCTGCTCTTCGCGATCGCGATCCCGGCACGCACCTCGATCGCTCCACAGTGACCCAGCTGCTGGTCCCGGCTTCAGGTGCCGCTGGCGATGGCCTGCTGGGGAAGCGCGAGGCCGAGGTAGCTCACCTGGTCGCTAACTCGCGGACCCAGATCGCCAGCTGGATAGCGTCGTCAGGGCAGTGACAGCTGGACATGGCCGGGGTACTGCGGGAGGCCATACTGGGGGGATGAGTGAGCACGCTCACGGCGCCGTACCCATGTTCGACGAGGGTTTCTGGAACGAGCGTTATCGTTCCTCGCCACAGGTCTGGAGCGGCAACCCGAACCCGCAGCTGGTCGCTGAGGTCGCCGGCCGGTCACCCGGTCGGGTGCTCGACGTGGGGTGCGGCGAGGGAGCCGATGCCATCTGGCTCGCCCAGCACGGATGGACCGTGGTCGCGACCGACATCTCCAGCGTCGCGGTTGAGCGCGGCGAGCAGCACGCCCGTGACACCGATCCGGCCGCGGCTGCGCGGATCGAGTGGCGACAGGCCGACCTGCTGGCCCTGCCGCCTGAGGCTGGCTCCTTCGACCTCGTCTCGGCGCAGTTCATGCAGCTGCCGCCGGAGCCGCGGGCGCGGCTCTTTGCCTCGCTCGCCGCCTCGGTCCGAGCCGGCGGAACGCTGCTCGTAGTCGGCCACCACCCGTCGGATCTGGGCACGGGCGTGGCCCGTCCGCCGATGCCCGAGCTCTTCTACTCCTCGGACGAGGTCGCGGGGCTGCTCGACGACTCGTGGACGGTCGAAGTCAGCGAGGCCCGTCCCCGGTCGGCGAGCACGCCGGACGGCGTCGAGGTCACGATCCATGATGCCGTGCTGGTGGCAACCCGGGCTTGAGCACGCCAATCCGATGTCCTGAGGCTGGACGCACCGGCCCAGACACCGGCGGCTCCGCCGTACGGAACTATCAGTAGTGCGGCTTCCTGGTCAGGACGACTCCGGCCGCCAGCAGCACCGCGCCGGCACCGCCGAAGATCACTGCCACTACTGTCGCTGGTGGCTTGGCGCTAGCGTTGAGCACTGCCAGCCCGATGCCGACCACTGCTGCGACGTAGCAGAAGATGCTTAGGAAAACTCTCCAGAACGGGCGCATGTCTGTCCTCCTACCTTGGGTGGCGCGCGAGCGGCGCGCGAGCGCTGACAACAAGGCCAAGCAGCATGACCCAGGCGGCCGGGTCGGCGAGAAAGCGCATCCATCCCGCCGTGACGAGGGCCAGGTCGGCGATCGCGAGGCTGCCGTCCTCGATCAGCGGAACGAGCCTGTTCGGACCGAGCAGCGGAGCGAAGTCTTCAAGAGCATGCTCGTCGCTTGTCACCGCGAACGGCCGGATCGCCACCTCGCCGAAGCCCGCGGTGCGCAGCAACCTGGACAGGCGCCGGCCGATCAGCCTGTCCCCGCCGGCCGCACGTTGCGCCGCCGCGATCCTGGCGTGCACCGCCGCGAGGCGCGGATCTGCAGGTTCAGCAACCCCCCATAGCTCAGCGTCGACCTCGATCACGAACACTGCGCCGCCCGGCCGCAGCACCCGGCATGCCTCCGCCAGGCCCGCCAGCGGATCGCTCATGTGCTGCAGGACGTAGCGGATAAGCACGGCACCGACACTGCCGGCCCGTACCGGCAGGGCGTAGGCGTCCCCGCCGACCAGCGGAGCGCTGCCGCAGTCGGCCGCGTGAGCGAGCAGTCCGATGTTGGCGTCCAGGGCAATCACCGGCAGTCCGGGCAGCGCCGACGTCAGCCGCCGGGTCAGCGCCCCCGGGCCGCAGCCCAGCTCAAGCAGCGGGCCTGCCGATCCCAGCCCAAGCTCCCGCAGCACCCGAAGTTCCTCGGCGAACGATAGCGCCGCCTGCGCCTCCAGCCGGGCGAGCTCACCTAGCAATCCGCCTGCCGTGGTCCGGGCCGCGTCGTACGAGCCAGTCCTGAGCATCAGCGCCTGCGCGGGATCATCATCAGGCCGTCCTTCGGCCGCAGGGTGACCAGCGCCTCCGGCTCGACCGGGAAGTCGGGCTGCAGCTCCAGCCGGACCCGCTGGGCGAGCGTGGCCAGCACAAGCACCGCCTCAACCATCGCTAGGTGCTGTCCGATGCAGACCCGCAGGCCGCCGCCGAACGGCAGGTACACGTGGCTCGGCTGCGGATCGCTAGTGAATCGTGCAGGGAGGAACGCCTCCGGCCGATCCCAGTACGCAGGGTGCCTATGCAGTACGTACGGGCTGATCCCGATCAGCGTCCCGGCAGGTACGTCGTAGCCGCCGAGCACATCTGCTTGCAGGGCCCGGCGCGAAATCAGCCACACCGGCGGGTACAGGCGCATCGCCTCGGCGATGGCCCGCCTGCACGCCTGCAGGGCAGGAAGGTCGCCGCAGGTCGGCGACCGGCCGGCCAGCACCCGGTCGACCTCCGCCTGGATCAGGTCCAGCTCCGCGGGGTGCTGGTCGAGCAGGTAGAACGTCCAGGCCAGCGCCTTGGCTGTGGTCTCGTGCCCGGCCATGATCAGGGTGAGCACCTGGTCCCTGAGCTCGCCGGCCGACACCTCGTCGCCTGAGTCGAGGATCGCGCCGAGCAGATCACGCTGGTCGCTGCCGGCCGCACGTCGGCCGGCCAGAATGGCGTGCACGACCGCGTCGAGGAACGCGCGGGCAGCCAGGTAGCCTTGCCGCCGCCTGGCTACATCATCGGTGTCCGCTTCCTCCCCAGGTACGTAACGCCCGATGAACCCGTTCACGGCGTCGACCGCGGCACCGAAACCCGGCCCGATGCCGACCAGGTCGGCCCCCAGCGTGACCTTGACCAGCACGCTCAGCGTCAGCGCGGTCAGATCGTGATCGAGCCGAGTCGGGGCACCCGCCTCGATCGAGGTCTGCCAGCGATCGAGCATGGCCGCCGCCGCAGCCACGATGACCTCATCGAACTGTTCTACTTTGGACCGGCGGAAGGCCGGCGCGCACATCCGCCGCTGCCTTGCCCAGACTTCTCCGCTGCTGGTGAGCAGGCCATCGCCGAGCAGTGGCCGCAGCATCGCCTCGTCCGGGGTCCTGGTCTTGGCGTAGTTGGCCCCGTTGTCCTTGAGCACCCACCTTGCCAGGTCCGGCCGTCCGATCAGGTAGACGACCTCGCCACCGGTCTCGTGGCAGCTGACGTCGCCGTACTCGGCGAACATCGCATCGAGGAATGCTAGCGGTGCCTTCCTGATAGAAAGCAGATCCTGGCCGTCGGCCGGCCCGGGCGGCCGCCGCATGACTTGTTGCATAATTCCGTACCACCTCGGCGCCTCGGATTGCGTATTCCAATTCCTCGCGTACGCATTTGGAAATCCGCTAGTACGTACTGAGCATACGTACTAGCGGACCATTCATGGCTCAATATACTGCGCAGTCCGCGGCAATTCAAGTGACGCCTCGAAATGGAAAGTTAAGTATGGTCGATTTTATCTGCCCGTGCCACAGTGGCCTGGTAAAGCAAAACGGCGCCCGCCGGTGCGGGCCGAGCATTTCCCCCTGGAGGAAACGATGACGATGACCCAGCAGGAGCGCGCGGAGTTCGTGAACGCCTACACGCGCGTCCTGATCACCGCCTGGTCGAGCGCAGAGTTCGCCGACCGGCTGGTAACAGACCCCAATGCCGCGCTGCGCGAGTGCGGTATCGAACTGCCCGCCAGCGCCACCATCGCGCTGGTACGGCAGATCCCCGAGGGGCACCACGAGGGCAGCCTGGACGTTCAGATCGCGCTGTGGGAGCGCGGCCAGGAGACCGGCACTTACGAGCTGCACGTGCCTGAGACGCCGCAGGTCGACACCGCTGAGCTGAGCGAGGGCGACCTCGACAGCATCGCGGCAGGCGACTTCTACTGCTGCTGCTGCCCGTGCTGCTGCTGCACCTGACCGCCTGCCTCGGCCCGAGGCTGGCCGGTTCCCGGCAAGACGGCGCCCGCCCGAAGCGGGCCGAGCATTTCCCTTGGAGGAAACGATGACGATGACCCAGCAGGAGCGCGCGGAGTTCGTGAACGCCTACACGCGCGTCCTGATCACCGCCTGGTCGAGCGCAGAGTTCGCCGACCGGCTGGTAACAGACCCCAATGCCGCGCTGCGCGAGTGCGGCATCGAACTGCCCGCCAGCGCCACCATCGCGCTGGTACGGCAGATCCCCGAAGGGCACCACGAGGGCAACCTGGACGTCCAGGTCGCGCTGTGGGAGCGCGGCATCGAGACCGGCAGCTACGAGCTGCACGTGCCTGAGACGCCGCAGGTCGACACCGCCGAGCTGAGCGAGGGCGATCTCGACAGCATCGCCGCAGGTTCGTTCTACTGCTGCTGCTGCCCGTGCTGCTGCTGCACCTGACCGCCCGCCTCCGGCGGAGACAGGCATGAGCCTCGGTACCGCGAGCCCCATCGTCGTGCGCGGTCTGCGCAAGCGCTACGGCAGCAAGTGGGCGCTTCGCGGCATCGACCTTGAGGTCGAGCAGGGAGAGGTGCTGACCCTGCTCGGCCCCAACGGCGCCGGCAAGACGACGACCGTGGAGATCCTCGAAGGCGTTCGCCGCCGAACCGGCGGCGAGGTGGCCGTGCTCGGCCAGGATCCGGCCCGTGACTCCCGCGGACTGCGGGCCCGGGTCGGCGTGGTTCCGCAGTCGACCGGCGCCTTTCTGGACCTCACTACCCGTGAGGTGGTCGGCCATTTCGCCGCGTTCTACCCGGCGCCGCTGCCGGTCGATCACGTTATCGAGCTGGTCGGGCTGACCGGCGAGCGGAATGAGCAGAGCGCGGCGCTCTCCGGCGGCCAGCGCCGTCGCCTGGACATCGCGGTCGGCGTCATCGGTGATCCCGAGCTGCTCTTCCTTGACGAGCCCACCACCGGGCTGGATCCGACTGCACGCCGCGCGACCTGGGAGATGGTCAGGCAATTCGCCGAGCGGGGCAAGACCACCGTGCTGACCACGCATTACCTTGACGAGGCCGAGGCGCTCGCGGACCGCGCCGCGGTCATTATCGGCGGACGGATCGTCGTGATTGGTCCGGTCGGCCAGCTAGACGACGGGGTCACCGCCACGGCGACCGTGTCGTTCGCCCGCACTGGGGCGTTGGTGGGCCTGACGCCGCCGCGGCTGCCAGCAGATAGCCAGCTCGTGCTCAGCGAGTCCCGCGTGCAGGTGCGGTCAGCCACTCCCACCGCGGTCCTGGAGGCCCTGATCGCGTGGGCTGCCAGGGCTGGTGCCGCTGAGCTCCCGGAGCTTGCCGTGCACTGGCCGACCCTTGAGGATATCTATCTCGCCCTGATCGAGCAGCATCGCGGCGAAGACGAGGCATAGGGCGATGACCTTCGAGCAGACTTCCCCGACGGCAGCGGCAGCTGTCGCCGCCGCCGCGCCGGGCGGCGTGCGGCTGCCCGGCATCTGGCGGGCCGGGCGGGCCCGCTCGGCGGTCGAGCTCAAGTCCTTCTTCCGCAACCGCCAGTCGCTCGTGTTCAGCCTGGCGCTGCCGGTGGTGCTACTTGCCGTGCTCGGGTCGATCTTTGCCGGGCCAGTCAGCGGCACCCACGTCAGCTTCAGGCTCGTGTTCATGGCCGGGATCATCGCCGCGGGCGTGATGAGCGTGGCCTTCTCCGGCCTGGCCATCAACCTGGCGATCGAGCGAGACAACGGGACCATCCGGCGGCTGGCGACCACTCCGATGCCGCGAGCCGCTTACTTCGGCGGCAAGGTGTCCCGCGTGGTGGTCACGTCGGTGCTTGAGACCGTCATCCTGGTGGCGGTGGGAGCGGCGCTGTTCCACCTGCCGATACCATCGAGCGCCGCACGCTGGCTCACCCTGGCCTGGGTACTTGGCCTCGGCACTACGGCCTGCGCCCTGCTGGCTCTGGTCTACAGCCTGATCATCCCGAACAGCCGGTCGGCCGCGGCGATCGTGACGCCGCCGTTCCTCGTCCTGCAGTTCATCTCCGGGGTCTTCTTCCCCTACAACCAGCTGCCGCGATGGATGCAGACGCTGGCTGCGCTGTTCCCGCTGAAGTGGATGGCACAAGGATTGCGCTCGGTCTTCCTGCCGAGCAGCTTCCAGATCGTGGAGCCCGCCGGCAGCTTCGAGCTTGGCCGGGTCGCGCTTGTCCTGGCGCTCTGGTGCGCTGGCTGCCTGGTGGCCAGCCTGGTGGCCTTTCGCTGGCATGGGCCACGGATCGGCTGACGCGGCCGGCCTGGCGGGCCGCTGGCCGACCCGGAGCGCGGGCCAGGGCTCAGCCAGGAAGCCGCAGCCGCTGGCCGCGCAGCCGGCGCGGCACCAGCGTAGGCTCCCAGGCCGGACTGGACGCCACGACCAGCCGCGGCAGCCGGCGGGCCAGCTCACCGAGCAGGACCGCGCCTGCCCGCCGGACCAGCGGAGCACCCAGGCACAGGTGCGGCCCAGCGCCGAAGCCCAGGTGCCGGGCGTCGCGCCGGTTCAGGTCAAGCTCATCCGGGCGCGCGAAGACGGCCGGATCCCGGTTCGCCGCCGCGATCACCAGCAGCACCCGGGCGGCGGCCGGGATCGCGCCGCCTGGCAGTTCGGCGGGCTGTGCCGTCACCCGGGCAGCGAACGGGATCGGCGTGGCAAGCCGGATCAGCTCGTCGACCGCTCGCTCAGCGACGCCCCCCGCGGCGCCGACGGTGTCCCCGGCACCATTGGGCGGCCCGGCCAGCGCGCTGCCGCGGAGCAGCGCATACGCCTGCGGCCTGGGCGCCAGCCAGTGCACCGCATGGGAGGCCAGGTCGGCGAGCGGCAGGAAGCCGCCGATCACGGCGAGCGTGAGGATGCCAAGCATCTCGCCGCGGGTCAGCCGGGTATCCCGCGACAGCCGGGTGAGCGGGCAGTCCGCTCCAGCCTGCTGCAGGTCGGCCAGATGAGCGTCCATGAACGCGGTGAGCTCACGCGCCGCCGCCTGTCCCGCAGCAGCGACCGCAGGGCCAGCCAGCGGATCCAGGTTGGCCGAGACCCGCCTGGCCAGGTTGGCGAAGGCAGCCTGCCGATCGGCCGGGATCTCCAGCAGGGCGGCGAACACCAGCGCGGCGAACGGCTCGCCAATGTCGGCGGTGACATCGGCCTGCACCCGGTCGGCCAGGCCGGCCAGCACGGCTGTCGCCGCCGCGGTGATGCCGTCGGTGATTTCGCGCACCGCGGCCGGGCCGAGCAGCAGCGCCCCTGGGCCGCGCAGCCTGGCGTGCGCGGGCGGATCGGTGGTCAGCATCGAAGCGGGCAGCGCGTCGTCACGCACCCTTTCCCGCTGGCCGAGCGCTGCCGAGAATCGGGTGTCGGAAAGGGCCGCGGCGCAGTCGGCATAAGAGGTCACCAGCCACGAGCCGCTGGCCCGGTCGAAATACACCGGGTCGTTTTCGCGGAGCCACCGGTACGCCGGATGCGGATCGGCTCGGCCGGCCGGCGAAAAAGGGTGTGCAAGATCGACCGGAAGGACGGGCATCGACATTGTGGATTACCTTTCCGCGGCCCCATTGCCCGGTGGGCAGGCTACTGCCATCATAGGCATAGGAGCACAAATTCTGAAAATGAAACTTAATTGCTCCCGGAGGCAGCAGGTGCGCTGCGATGTCGCGATCATCGGTGCCGGGATAAGCGGTCTTTCCTGCGCGGACGCGCTGGCCCGGCAGGGGCTCCGGGTGATCGTGCTCGAAGCCCGCGGCACGGCCGGCGGCCGCATCCGCACCTACTGCCCGCCGGATGGCGGTCCGGTGGTCGAACTCGGCGCTCAGGTGATACACGGCGAGCGCAATCCGCTGAATGATCCGCAGCCGTTCGGCCTGCCGCTGCCCGCTTCGCTGCGGCCGGGTCCGGTACGCCGCACCGCCACGGCCCGGGTTGTGCTGGGCGGCAGGGTGCACCCGATCGGCATGCTGGCTAGCGGCGGGGCACCGCCCTGGGCAGTCGAGGAACGGCTGACCGCAGGCGCGGCTGCCGACATCCCAGTGGCCAGCTGGCTGACGGCGCAGGGTTTGGCCGGTGATCGGCTGACGGCCGCGGCCGAGTGGTTCAGGCAGAACTGGGCAGCCGAGCCGCAGGCGCTCAGCGCCCGCGGCGTGGCCGTGGCGCGCCGGGCCGATCAGACCGGCGAGGGTGAGTACGCCTTCGAGCGCGGCTACGGATCACTGGCCAGCGCGCTGGCGTCCGGCCTGGACGTCCGGCTGGGTCGGCCGGCCAGGACGCTCGACTGGACGCCAGGCCAGGTGGAGCTTGGCTGCGACGGCGGACCGGGCGTAACCGGACGCGCTGCGGTGATCACCGTGCCGCCGCCGGTGGTCGCCGGTGATCTGCTGCGCATCACTCCGATGCCGGTGACCAAGGCGGCTGCCGCCGCCACCCTGGTGGCAGGGGACGGCTGCTGCCTGCTCGCCGTGCTTTCGCGGCAGGCACCGGAGTCGGCGGTGGTATTCGACGCGGACGGCCGCAGCGGATTCGTCAGCTGTCACGCTGGCCGGCCTGAGGTGCTCGTCGTCGCCAAGGCGGGAGCGGCCGGCGCGGTGCGCGCGGGTGCGGTGGCAGGCCTGATCTCCCGCGCGCTGCCCTGGTCGGCTGGCAACCCGATCAGCGGGTTGCAGCGGGCCGACTGGGGCCGCGACCGCTGGTCGGCCGGGGCGTTCAGCTATCCGCGGGTGGCAGCGCTCTGGGCCGGGCCTGCCTGGGCGGAGCCGGTGCAGCGCACCTTGTTCTTCGCCGGCGAGGCGACCACCGTCGGCAGGCTCCCGCCCACGGTGCATGGCGCGATGGGCAGCGGACTGCTTGCAGCCCGCCAGGTGCTGGAGGCATGGGGACAATGACGGCAGCCACGACGACCAAACAGCCGGTCCTGCACGGCGGCTGGTATCTGCTCGCGCTCGGTACCGAGCTCACCGAGCCGGTCACCGGATTCGCGCTGGGCGGTCGCGCCCTGGCCGCCGTCCGCGACCAGGGCCGGATCCGCGTCTTCGACGGCACTTGCCCGCACCGTGGCGCTCATCTGGGGTACGGCGGCCGGGTGATCGACGGACGGGTGATCGTCTGCCCGTTCCACGGCAAGCGGATCGGCCTCGGCGAGGGACCGGGGCGGCTGCGGGTCCGCGAGCACGAGGTGCTCGACTGCGGCGGCGCGGTCTTCGTGCGGCTTACCGACGCCGCCCGCGCCGACCACGGCTTCGACCGGGCGATGAAGGAGCTCATCGTCACCCACGTCATTGTGGGCGCGGTGACCGGGCAGGTCAGCGTGCCGCCCGAGATCGTGATCGAGAACGCGTTCGACATCGACCACTTCCCCGCCGTGCACCTGGTCCCCAGGCTGGTCGGCCTGGAGGTAGCGGTCGGCGGCGACGGCGAGCTGACCATCACCACCGGCTTCCGTACCAAGGCACCTGCCTGGGAGGTCGGCGGCGGGGAGATCACCAGCCGTTTCTTCGCGCGTGCCTTCAGCCCGAGCCTGGTCGTCACGGACCTCGGCACCAGCACGGCCGGCCGGAACGTGGTCATCACCGGAGCGGCGCCGGCCAGCGGCGGATGCGTCGCCAGGATCGCGATCGCCGTGCCCCGGGGATCGCCGGACACCGTGGCCGAAGCTCTGATCGCGGGCGCCAGGCACGCCTTCGAGCAGGATCTGAGGGTGTGGCAGCACCTGGATGTCGGTGCGCCGGCCCGGCTTGATTCCCGTGATACGCCAGTCCTGGCGTTCCGGGCGTTCTGCGCCTCGTTCACCGCCGCCGGGGATTGAGGCTCGTGGACCTGCACGTCGAGACGGCTGGTCAGGGGCCTGCCGTGCTGTGGATCCACGGGTACACGATGGACTCCAGCCTGTGGCGCCCGCTCTGGCAGCTGCTGCCCGGCTTCCGGCACGTCGGCGTCGACCTGCCGGGTCACGGCCGGTCCGGGCCGCTGCGCCCGGGCCTGACGCTGCCGGACCTGGCCGCGCGGCTGGCCCGGCTGGCGCAGCAGCAGCAGGCCCGCGCGGTGGTCGCCATCTCGTTCGGATCCTGCGTGGCGCTGCAGCTAGCGCTGGCGCGACCGCGGCTGATCGACCGCCTCGCGGTCGGCGCACCGACAATCGCCGGTGCGCCTGCCGCCCCTGGCACGGCGCGGCGGAACGCCGAGCTGGCCTTGCTCTGCCGGATGGCCGGACCAGGTGCGCACCTGACCCAATTGTGGATGACGTCCCCGCCGGACATCTTCCGCGGCACCGAGCACCACCCCGAGCTGCGTGCCCGGATTCGCGGCGTGATCGACAGGCACCAGTGGGGCGAGCTGTCCACCGGCGCGATGCGATCGCTGGTGGCCTGCCGCCAGACCGACCAGGACCTGGCCAGGATCGCCGCCGCCACGCTGGTGTTCACCGGCAGCGCGGACATGCCCGCGTTCGCCGCCAACGCGCAGCGGCTGGCCGCCACGATCCCGCGCTGCCGGACAGTCACCGTGCCAGAAGCTGGCCACCTGTGCCTGCTTGAGCGGCCGCAGGAGGTAGCCGGGTCGCTGCGCGCGCACCTGGCTGGCGGCTGACCGGCCAGGGCGGTTTCGCCCGAGCCAGGCCGGCTCAGGTCAGCTGCTGGCTGGCCAGCACGGCGAACAGGCTGGTGTCATCGGCCAGCAGCTGCTCGAAGGTGCCCTGCTGGACGATCCGGCCGTGGTCAAGGACGATGATCCGGTCCGCGTCGGCGACACTGGACAGGCGGTGCGCGATGATGATGCGGGTCGCGTTCAGCTGGCGCATGCTCTCCGACACCAGTTTCTGGGTGGGGTTGTCAAGGGCGCTGGTCGCCTCGTCGAGCAGGATGATGCGGGGGCGTGAAACCAGCGCCCGGCTGATCATGATCCGCTGCCGCTGCCCGCCGGAGAGCGTCGTCGTTCCCTCGGAGAGGATCGTGTGCATGCCCATCGGCATGGCGGCGATGTCGCCATCGATCCCGGCCATCCTGGCCGCCGCCCACGCGTCGTCAATGGTGTAGCTGGTGCTGCCGATGATATTGCTCTTAATGTCCCCGGCAAGCAGCGCGCCGTTCTGCAGCACCACGCCGCACTGGCGGCGCACGGCGGCGGATTCAAGCTCGGCGAGTCCCTGGCCGTCGTAGAGAACGGATCCGGTCAGCGGCGACTCGAAGCCGAGCAGCAGGCGCAGCATCGTCGACTTCCCGCACCCGGTGGGGCCGACGATGGCGACGAACTCGCCGGGCTCCACCGCGAAGCTGACGTCATCAAGGACGAGCGGGCTGTCCGCGCCATAACGGAAGGACACGTGGCTGAACCCGATCTGGCCAGACAGGTCGCCGGGGTCGGCCCCGTCCACGGTCGTCTCAGGATCCGCCTGCAGGATCGGGGTGAGCCGCTCGAACATCGGGAACACCCCGAGCGCCGTAATGGCGATTCCGGTGAACTGGAGCGTGGCCGCGATCAGCAAGCTGAACGCGGCGTTGAAGGACAGGAACGTGGCGATCGACAGACCACCGCGTAACGGGCCGCCCACCATGAAGAAGATGATCGCCGAGCACAGCAGCGGGAATCCGGCGTTGACCGTGGTGATGCCGTTCTGCACCCGGCGAGCGGACGCGGCCATGCCGCGACCGCGGCTGAAGATGCCGGACCATTCGGCGAAGGCACGGTCCTCGGCTGCGGCAACCCTCAGCTTGGGCAGCCCGGTCAGCAACTGGAAGACCTTGGCCGACAGCGTCCGTCCCTGGTCGTAAAGCAGGCGCTGCCAGCGCACCTCGCGGTAACCCGCGAGCAGGCACGCGGCCGCGCAGAGCCCGACCAGGGCGACGGCAATCAGCGCCAGGCGCATGTTGTAGAAGAAAACCAGGATCAGGTTGGCTGATCCGGTCAGCAACCCGAGCGCCGCGACGGTGGTGACGCTGGACAGCGTCTCTTGCACGGCGTTCACGCCGAGCGCGGTGGTGCCGAGTTCGCCAGTGGAGTAGCGGGTGAAGAAGGTGACCGGCAGCGAGAGCAGGCGGGACCACACCGCTGCCTGCAGCATCGACACGAACCGCCCCTCCAGCCGCAGCGCCCCGAAGTTCTGCACCATCGAGAGCGCGGCCACAACGAAGCCGCTGGCGATGACCAGGATCGAGCCCTCCGCGATCAGACCGCGCTGAGCCAGCGGAACGAAACCGCCGAGCACCTTGCCGGTCATGATCGGGACGAACAGCCCGAGCACCGCAACCAGCAGACCGGTGAACCCGATCCGCCACAGGTCGCCGCTGGCGCCGCGGATGCCGAAGCGCAGCAGTGCGCCGGCCTCCCTGACCGTCTCAGGCAGCGGTCGGTACAGGACGACGGCGCGGTCACCGAAGCTGGCCGCCGTCTTCTTGTCGATCCTGGCCACCCGGTTCTCCGCTGGGTAGGCAGCAACATAATGGCCGCCTGCAGGCAGCAGGGCGAAGACCTCGCCGTCGGCCCTGCGCTGGCCGAGCATCGGCCCGAGGTCACGTCTCCACCAGCCGTCCTCGAGCCGGATCTCGCGGGTCCGCACCCCGTTGGCCAGCGCGATGCGCTGCACCGCGGTCATCCGCCGGCCGCTGGAATCCTGGCTGGCCGGAGCCCGGATGATGAACCCCTGCCGCGCGGCGACCAGGCGCATCGCGGCCAGCGCCGGCGGGTCGGCCGCGACGTCCGCCAGCCGGACCTTGGCCTGGGTGTCGCGGAGCATCGCGTCGAACGACCTGGCCGTGGCGCCCATGGTCTCGGCGCCATAGCGCGAGCTTGACTGCAGCGCTGCGCGCTCGGCCCGGTCCCGCTGTTCCACCCGGCGGTCCACGGTATAGAGCATCCGCGCGGATCGGACGATCAGCCGCCGCCACAGCGTCCCGTCGGCCAGCAGGTCGGCGCTGCGGCGGGCGACCAGCCTGGCCGAACCCTCGGTGACCAGCCAGTCCCGCTCGGTCAGGCAGAGGTCGGCGCCGGCCGTCAGCCAGCCGGCGACCCCTTCGACCCGGACCACCCCCTCGGCGACGTGCACCCACTGCACGCCGTCGATCGAGCGCACCGCGGTGCCGGCCGCTACGTCCGTGACTCCGCCGGGGACGAGCGGGACGAATACGCGCGGCGGGAGCTCAAGGCGCAGCCCGCCTGCCAGGCCCACGATCCCCGCCTCCACACCAGTGATGATCTGGTCGGCGGCCACGGCGAGCTGAGCCTCGGTGAGACGGGGCCCGGCGCGCCCGGCCTCCCCGCCGGCCGCTGCCTGCCGCGCCGACAGCCCGGCCAGCCGCCCGAGCGGCAAGTAGGACAGTCTCGCGCCGGAGACGGCACGGCCGACGATGTGGTGCCGTGGCCCGCGCGGGCCGCAGACCAGCGCGGTTCCCGCACCGACCCGGCACAGCGGGCTCCACCGCCCGCTTGGGCGCCCGCCGTCCAGGTAGACCGCGAACAGATCCAGGTCGCCATGATCCACAAGCAGCACCCGGCGCACGTCGTCGAGCACGATCAGGCGGTCCTCACCCAGGTCGATCGGGGTCGCCGCGTCGGTGAAGAAGCGGGCGAACGCCGACTGGAGCGTGGCGGTCACGGCACGGCCCCGACTGCGTGTCGGCCGCTGGCGATCAGGTGCGCGTAGCGTCCGTCCAAGCGCAGCAACTCGTCGTGCCGCCCGCGCTCGACGGCGACTCCGCGCTCGAGCACGACGATCTCGTCAGCGTCCCTGATCGTGGAGAGCCGGTGCGCGATCATCAGGCACGCGCAGCCGCGGCGCCGCAGACTGTCGATGACCTGCCGTTCGGTCTCCGGGTCGAGCGCGCTGGTGGCCTCGTCCAGGATGATCAGCGTGGGCTGGGTGACCAGGGCGCGGGCCAGGTCCAGGCGCTGGCGCTGGCCGCCGCTGAAATTCCGGCCGCCCTCGGCGACCTTGCTAAAGATACCGCCAGGCCGCAGCACGATCGTCTCGAAGAGGGCGGCGTCACGCAGTGCCTGGACGACCGCTTCGTCGCTCACCGACTCATCCCATAGTGTCAGGTTGTCCCTGACGTTGCCCTCGAACAGGCAGATGTCCTGGTCGACATAGGAGACCGAGGATGCGATCACCTCACGCGGGATCTGCGTTCGTGGCCGACCGTCGAGCAGGACCTGGCCGGACCGGGGCTCGTACAGGCCGGCCGCGATGCGGCCGACGGTGGACTTTCCGCTGCCGGATCCGCCGACCAGGGCTACCCGGCGACCCGGGCTCACGCTGAACGACAGGCCGGTGATGATCGGCTCGGCGATCGGGCTGTAGCCGAAGCTCACGTCCACCATCTCAAGCGAGCCGTCGAGCCGGGAGCCGACCGGCCCGTAGGTCGCGGAGAAGCGGCGGTCCACCGGATAGCGCTCGACGTCGCGCAGCCTGGTCAGGTCGGCGGTGATGTCCTGCAGTCGCTCGCCCAGGTTGGTCAGCTGGGTTACCGGCCGACTCAGCGAGCCGAGCAGGCTCTGAAACGCCACGAGCAGGCCAAGGCTGAGCGCGCCGGCGGTCACCCGCAGCCCGCCGACGAGCAGGATCAGGCCGGTATTGGCAGTGGCGAGCAGCGGTGGCACGACGGTGACGATCGCGGTCGGGATGCCCTGGCGCTGGCGGGCGGTGACGACCTTGGCCAGGAAGCCGGCCCACCGCGCGAACGAGTCAGGCTCGGCCCCGGTCGCCTTGACCGTCTCGATTAGCTGGAGCGTGTTGTACGTCGTCGCGGTGAGCTTGCCCCGGTCAGCCCGGATCGCCAGCGCCGCGTCGGTCCGGGCTCGCGCCACCCATTGCAGAACCGCGATGTTCAGCAGCGCCATCGTCACGCCGATCACGCCGAGCAGCACGTCGTAGCGGACCAGCACGGCGGCATAGAAGATCACCAGCACCAGGCTGAGCATCGTCGCAGCCAGGTCCCGGGAGAGGATCTCGGCGACCATGTCATTGGACGACACCCGGGTGGCCACCTCTGAGGGCTGGCGCTGCAGAAAGAACTCGATCGGCAGCCGCAGCAGGTGGCGGAAGAACCTGGCGCCGGAGACCAGGCCCATCCGCATCTCGATCCGCAGCAGGTAGTGCCACTGCACCGAGGTCAGCGCCAGGATCACCACCAGAGTGACGAGCATCACAAGCAGCAGCGGCGCGAGCAGTCCGGGCGACCGGCCGTTGAGTATCTCGTCGATGAAGATCTTGCTGAAGCTCGGCACCAGCAGACCGGGCAGGACCAGCAGCAAGCTGGCCAGCAGGACCAGTGGAAGCGCCCGGCCGGTCCGCTGCATCCGGGCCCGCAGCGCCTCGGTCACGCTGGTCGGATGACCGCCCGGCCGGAAATCCGGGCCTGGCTCGAAGGTGAGCACCACGCCGGTGAACCCGGAATCGAAGTCCGCCCAGTCGATCACCCGCGGGCCGCTGGCCGGGTCATTGAGCGCGACCTTGGTCTTGCCGAACCGCCGTCGGATTCCCTCAAGCACCATGAAGTGCTGGAACGCCCAGAAGATGATGGCCGGCTTGCGGATCTCGGCGAGCCGCTCAAGCTCGGTTTGGTAGCCCTTGGCAATAAGCCCATAGCTGCGGGCCGCCGCGATGATGCTCGATGCCTTGGCACCGTCCCGCGATACCCCGCAGGCCGCCCGCAGTTCCTCAAGCGGCACGAACCGCCGGTAGTACCCGAGCACCATGGCCAGCGCGGCGGCACCGCACTCGACCGCCTCCATCTGGATGACCGTCGGGGTCGATCGGCGCCTGTGCCGCAGCGCGGTCGGCGGGCCGCCCGCCGAGTCATCTGGCGCGCTGCCCGTCTGGCCATCCTGCGGGTCGGCCGGCGGGCCGCCAGGCGGGCCGGCCAGGTCGTCGCCCCCGGCACCCGGTGGACGGGTGGCGGTGCTCTGGGTCATCGCGCGCGCCTCATTAGTACCGAGCCCCCTACTTGCCGAACAGCAGCGTGATTGGCGCATACGAACCGAGAGTCACGGTGCCGGTCGCCGGGACCTGCAAGGCAAGCGCCGTCGGTGGGCCGTCGGCCGTGGTCCAGGCGTAGCCGGTGGCTGTCTCGTGGTCAGCTGTGAGCTTCACCGTGACCAGGTAGGGCGCCCCGCCGGCCTCAAGCGGACCGATCGGCAGATCACCGCCGACCAGGGCGTTGATCTCCAGTGCGGTCAGCGGATACTGGCTGACCGAGGCGACCCGCCCGCGCAGCAGCCCGAAGGCCGCGGCCGGCGCCGACGACACCGCCAGCGTGACGCTCTGCCCCGGGAAGATCCCCGCGACGTCGGCTGACGATACGAACAGCATCCCCACTAGTTGATCGTCGCCCCCGGTCAGCTCCATGGTGACCACCGGGCTACCGGTGCCGATGACCTCTCCAGTGCTCACCCCGATGCTGACCACCTGCCCGGCGAACGGACTGATCACATCGTGGGCGGCGGCCCCGCCCTGGCCAAGCACCGTGGCCAGCACCTCGCCGGAGCTGACGTAGCCGCCAACCTTCACCTCGATGCTGCCGACCAGCCCCGGATACTGGCTCTGTACCTGCGCGGCCCCCTGCGGGCGGGTGATCAGACCCTTCGCGCTGACCGTCTGCTCCAGCCGCCCGACCAGCATCCAGGCCACCGCGGCGACGGTGACGATCAGTATCACGAACACGGTCACCCAGCCGCGCGGCGCCGCCAGGATGGTAGGGGCGTCGAGCTCATCCGGCTCGCGCATCTTTGCCAGTGCCTTGAAGCGGAAGATCATCTGTCAGGCCTGGTCCGGCGGCCGGCTGCCGACCACGAGTTCCCCGACGCTGCCCTCGGCGAGGTAGGGCAGGCCGGACGCGGCGGCGAAGTCGGCCGCGTCGCCTCCGCCAAGCGCGCATACGGCCAGGCCCATCGCCGTGGCGACCAGGTAGATGGTCTGGTAGAGCACGCCGACGTGCTTGAGCACCAGCGAGTAGGCGATGGCCTGGTACTTCCACATGACCCGGCCGAACCGGGCCGAGATGATCAGCGTCACCTGAGGATCGGCCTGCATCTGACTCGCCGCGCGCGCTCCGGCTACCAGGACCGCGGTGGCCGGGCCGGGCTCTGCCACCCGCTCAAGCGCGTGATCGCTGGCCGCGTAGTGCCACAGCCCGGCCGGCAAACCGGCGCAGCCGGTGATCAGCGGGTAGATTTCGAGCTCGTGCACGGCGCCGCCGCACGGGTAGGGGCGGTCGGCCAGTTCCTGGCCCTCGCCGTCGAAGACCCGCCGCACGCGCGCGGTCCGGTAGAGCAGCTCGGCAAGCTGGGTCAGCGTGATCGGTGCCGCCGGGTCGTGCGACCGGACCGACCTGCGGTCCTCCAGTACCTGCGTGAATGGCGGATCGGCCTTCGCGGCCAGCTCCAGGTCGGGGTGCGGCAGCTCGATCCGCGGCCCAGGCCGCCGGTCCGGCAGCGCGGGCAGCGGCGGGAAGCGGCCGGCCAGCGGATAGCTGCCGCCGTAGCCCGAGCCGAGTCGGGTGCAGCGACTTGTCGCGTGCAGCCACAGATCCGCCGGTGACCACTGGGCGAGGGCCGGATCCGTGCTCTCCAGGTCGTCATCAGGCCCGCCGGGGGCCAGCAGCCCGGCTCCGGCCAGCAGGCTCGCCACCGCGTACGCCGCGCGCGGCGGCAGGCCAGGCGCGCCATGCCGCGCCGGTGCCCAGTCGGCGAGCGCGCCGAGCACGCCCGCCGCCGCCGGGTACAGCTCGACGATCGCGTGGCCGCCAGGCCGCTCGGCGACCAGCGTCCCGTCCACCGCTCGCACCGCGGCGAACCGCGACAGCCTGGCCATCTCGGGCGCGCGGGTCGCGGTGCCAGGCGATCTGCCCCTGATTGCCGGCCGGAGCCTGGCGATCAGCCCGGCATCGGTGAGTACCGTCCGTTCGAGCAGGCTCATCGTGTCCAGCTGATTCAGCAGCGCCTGCCAGCGCAGCGCACCATTGACGCCGTCGGCCGACGTCACCTCCCGTTGCGCGTCGAGTTCCGGTGTATCCCCGCTGGCCATCCCCGCCAGTGCGGCGCGGATGCCGCGCGGCAGGTCCGGCAGCCGGACCGAGCCGGCGTCCAGCGTGATCGCCTGCGCGCCGTCAGGGGAGGTCGTAAGAAAGGCGTCCCGGCGCAGCCTGATCGCGTGCGCCAGGTAGTCGCCCGCTGCCACGCCTCACCTCAGCTCCTAGAAGAACACGTTCCACTCGTTCAGCTCGTCCTCGGCGGTGGGGCCGGGCAGCCAGCCGAGGCGGACCGGCACCGTGTAAAGCCGGCCAGAGGCAAGGCGGCGCCAGAAGTGCCGCATCCCGGGCACGATCACCTTGACCACGGACAGGTCCAGATCGGGCTGGGTCTGGTCGACCACGACCACCTCGAGCCCGGCCGCGCTGGCCCGCGCTACGCAGATCCCGACCGCCTCGGCCAGGTCGCTGGTCGTCAGCTGCGGGTAGCTGGCCAGGCAGCGCTTCGCGACGCTGCCGTCGGGGCTTAGCCACGGCTCGTCGGCGACCTTCGCCTGCTGCCACCAGGCCAGTGTGGCGACATCGTCCTCGGCGTAGATGACGTTGCCGGCCGGGTCGCGGCCGATCACCGCGGGCAGGAACTGGTTCACCTCGGTCAGGGCGCGCACGGCGGCGATCCGCGCGTCCAGATGCGCGCCGAAGCCGACCAGGATGTCCTGCACCGGATTGTCAAGGCGGGGCGAGACCGCCGCGAAGGAGGGAATGCCGAGATCGGTGGTGATGTCGAGTACCCACAGGCCGCGGCCGATCTCTGCATAGAACGCCCGGAGTCTGTCGATGTAGGGATCGGCCATGCTGTCCAGGTCCAGGGCGGGCCGGCGGAGCCGGTTGTACCACCAGATCGCGACCGCGTCCCGTTCAGCCAGCTCGCAGAAGCCATGCAGGATGGCTTCCTCGCGGCTGATCCCCGCAGCGTTGCCGTTGGAGTCGGCGAAGCAGAAGAAATGCCGCTGCAGGTCTGGATGGCCGAACCAGGCGTAGGCCGAAGGCACCTGCCGCACCCGGTCGTTGGTGAGCGACCAGCCGGCCGTCCAGTCGATCGGCACATCGTCACCGAGCCGCTCGGTGACGATGTGCAGCCGGTTGGCCGGGTCGGCGTTCCACGCCTGCCGGCCCTCGAGCTGGCTGGCGGAGAACTGCAGCAGGTCGTCAGGATGGATCGCCTGGTCTGGGCCGAGCTCGGCGAACGAGGCGTGGCTGACCGGCTCACCGCCACGCCACACCCCGCTGTAGCGCTCGATGGCCTCGGCCAGCGCGCTCACCCGGGCCTGCAGGTCGGTACGGCCCTTGCCGCCGCTCTGCCCGCGCAGGTTGCGCCGCAGCAGGTTCATGTTGTCGCCGACCATTGCGAAGTTGTGCCCGGCCGTATAGCTGTAGGTGAGCCCGTTCTCGACCGCATCGGTAGGATTGAGGCTGGTGACCGCGCCGAGCACCGGGCTGACGTGACGGCTGAGCAGGCTGAAGACCTGGCCGGCCGGCCGCGCCCTGAGCCCGCCGTCCGCGTCGCGGAGCATCGTGACTGAGCTGAGCGTCACCTTGGGATCGCGGCCGGCGATCAGATTCGGGTCACCGCACCGCGGGCATTGCGGGCGGCGGATCAACAGGTGCTCGGCGGTGCTCAGGTTGGCCAGATCGAGGGTGATCATCCGACCGCTGAGGTTGGCCGATTCGCCGGTGGCCAGGATGGCCGCCAGCTCGCTGGCCAGCAGGCCGGCCAGCACGGCGGGCCCGGCGGCCAGGTGAGCCGGCGGCGCGGTGGGCCGGGCGCCGCCTAGCTTGCCGTGCAGGTACTGCTCGACCTGACGATTGGCCTCGAGCCGCTGGGTCAGGCACGCCAGGCAGCCGGACTGCCCGGTCTCGATCAGCGGTCCAAGCCACAGGATCCGGCCCGAAGCCTTGGTCAGCAGCCACCGTCGGCCCGCCGCTGCCAGCGCCGAGTCCAGGCGCTCAAGGCCGGGCTGGAGGTAGTCGTCGGCGAGCACCACGATCAGGTTGTCGTCCCGGCTGATCGCCTCGTCGATGCCGCATGCGACGACCGAGAATCCGTCAGCGGCCAGCAGCGAAAGCACCGCCTGCGCCGGCGCGGCGCCCACGGCGACCATGGCGATCGTGGTCGCCGCGATGGCCGCCACCGCAGCCGCAGGATCCAGGCCGAGTTCGTCCCAGTGCGCAAGCTCGTGGTCCGACAGGTCTGGTCGGCCATCGGCCAGGTGACCGAAAGTGTCGAACTTGCGGATCGCTGCCAGGGTCTGCGCCAGTGAGAGCTCACCGCCGACCGCCTGCGCGATCTCCGGGATTGTGTGCCGCCCGTCTAGGTACGGCAGCACCACGGCCGGGCCGCGGCCCTGGACGAGATAGTGCCGGTGCTCCGCCAGCAGAAAGACGCGCGCGCCGTCAACGACCTCCGCCGCGAAATTCGCTTTGAGCCTGGGACGTTCCACGACGCATCCTAGGAGAATCACCGCACGGCATCTTGTCAGGTCAAAGCTTTCAGCCGGGCGGCCCGCTGTAAATACTGAATTCACGAATTCGGTATCCGTCACGCCCAGTTACGCATGTGCGGCGGACTACGCATGTCCGGCTCGGCAAAGCATGTGACTCAGCTACGCATGCTTATGGCCAGGCGCGCACTCTGGGTGCGTTTGCCGAGTACAGATACGTACGTATATAAGTGGTTCGCTGGCTCAACTGACCCAACGTGTGCTTTCGATTACACTGCGGACGCGCCCGGCTGGGCGTTAATCAAAGTGCCGGGCGGCTCGGCCGCGACCATAATTGCGAATGGCTGTCGGCCCAGCGGCAACCGGCAAGCCCGCGGTTGCAGGCCGATTGACGGCGGACCGGAATGGGGTCATCGTATGGGCATGCCGGAAACAGCCGTGCACCGCAATCTCGCGGCTGATTACGACCGTCCGCCAATCACCTGGGCGATTGTCCGGCCCCGGAAATGAACGACGTCGGCGGCCAGCGGCCGGACCGCGATTTCGGTGTCATCATCACCAACCGGGACCGGTCCGATCCGCTGGACGCATGCCTGGCGTCACTCGCCGCGCAGACCGTCCGGCCGGCCTGGGTGGTGCTTTCCGATCTGTCCAGCGGCGAGCGGCACCAGGTCGCGCTGGTCGCGCTGGCCGCCAGCTACCAGATCTCCTACCTGCGGATCGAGCACCACGGCGGCTGGAACAAGCCCCTGGCCTTCAACACGGCACTGCGGTGGATGCCCGCGGTGGAATGCGTCGTCCAACTCGACGCCGACGCGATCCTGCACCCCAGGCTGCTGAGCACGACCGCGGCCGTGCTCAAGACAGCCGACGCGTTCTGCTGCGCACCGCGCTTCGCGCCGCCGCACTTCACGGCGTGGACGACGCCCGGCGACATCGCCAGGTACCAGCAGATGCTGACCCAGTGCGGCCCGGTCGGCCAGTGGGCCGTGGGCGTTTTCATGGCTGTCCCGATGGCCTGGCTGCTCGGCGAGCGCGGCATGGACGAGGCCTTCACCGGCTGGGGTCACGAGGATACCGAACTCTGGCTGCGGGCCAGCAGATCACTGCGCTGCCGGAAGGACGTCAGCGGGTCGATGCTGATCCACCAGCCGCATCCACGTCAGCCCGACGCGGCCGCGGGCGGCCAGAACCGAAGCCGCCTGGTCCAGCGGATGACTGATCCTGGCCATCCGGTCAACCCGTCCGGCTGGGGCCTGGGCCGCGTCACGCAGCACCTGCTGCGGCCGGGCATCCGCGCTCCGGTTCGGGCCGTGTCCGGGCGGGCACCCGGCGAGCCGCTGCGAGCTGCGGCGAGCTAGCGGCCGGGAGAGGATGAGCTGCCGGTGACGCACATCGCGTTCCTGATCCCCCCGCTGAGCGGGCACATCAACCCCACGCTCGCGGTAGTCGCCGAGCTTGCCGCCCGTGGTCACCGGGTCAGCTACGCGGTGACCGGCGACTACTCCAGGCCGGCCAGCCGCGCTGGGGCACAATGCGTGGCCTACCGGACGACGATGCGGCACGCGGGCGATGCCCCGGCCGGCGCGCTGTCCTTCGGTGAGCGCTTCACCGCCAGCGACTTCATCCGGGCGCAGCGCGGCCAGCTACGCGAGGCCGCAGCCGTCCTTCCCCTGCTTGCCGAGGCCTTCGGCAGCGACGTGCCCGATGTCGCGGTCTGCGACCCGATCTGGTGGGCTGGCCGGGTGCTCGCCGCCCAGTGGGGGGTGCCTACGGTCAAGAGCGTGGCGACTCTGGCGAGCAACTCACGCTGGTCCATCGGAAAGGCTTACGCCAGCTTCGATCCGACCCATCCGGCGCTGCCCGGCCTGTTCGCCACGATCTCGGCCTTCCTGGCCAGGACGGGCACTGACCTGACCGCAGATCGGCTGCTGAGCACGGAGGACGGCATTCCGGTTATCGCCTACCACCCGAGGGCCTTTCAGGTCGACGGTGACTGCTTCGGCAGCCATGTCCATTTCGTCGGCCCATGCCTGCCAGAACGAACCGGGCAATCCGACCACGGCCACGCCTGGCAGCCACCCGACGGTCAGCGGGTCACGCTGGTCAGCCTCGGCACCGTGTTCAACCTCCGGCCGGACTTCTTCGGTATGTGCATCGCCGCACTGGCCGACCAGGGCCGACCGGTGGTCCTGTCGCTAGGTGGCGGTGACCCAGCCGGCCTGGGGCCGCTGCCGCCCAATGTGCAGGCACACTCCTACCTGCCGCTGCTTGAGGTCCTGCCGCATGCGGACGTCTTCGTGAGTTCGGCGAGCCTGCGTTCAGCGATGGAGGCGCTCAGCCACGCGGTCGGGATCATCGCCGTTCCGCAGATGCCCGAGCAGCGCGCTACAGCTGACCGAATATCGCAGCTTGGACTTGGCCTGCGGCTTGAGCAGGCCGAGCTGAGCGCGGAGGCACTGCGGCAAGCCGTTGCCGCGCTGTCCGCCGACGCCCGGGTGGCTGACCGGCTGCGCTTGATGCAGGGCGAGATGAGGCGCGCGGGCGGCGCGCGGGCGGCGGCCGACGTCATTGAGGCGGAATCCTGCATCGATCGCCGAAGCCGGTGACCTCGCTGACCGAGATCACCGGCGCGGCTGACAGTCGGCAGCTCGCTGCACGGTGCTGGCCATATGACGGTGCTGACCTATATAGACGTGCGCAGAGAGGAAGGAGAGCCTGCTGAGATGCATGATCATATGAACCGGTTCGCCCAAAGGTATTCACTATCGGCACCTGATGGCGATATCATGTACTTTTGTTCCCTCTTCTGTTTCCCCGCCCCGGACCACGGCTGGATCAGCAGTCGCTGCCCGGGGGGTCCGAGGTCACGGAGGGCCGGTGCACGCACTGCTACACCGTGACAGCGAGGCCGCCGAGATCGATCAGGCGCTGGCCACGCTGCAGGCCGGCCGACCTACGGCATTGGTGATACAGGGCGCTCGTGGTTCGGGAAAGTCCGCCCTGCTTCAGGCCGCACTGGCACGTAGCCAGGCGGTCGTCCTAAGGGCACGCTGTCATGGTGCGGAGCGCGGATTCGCCCTCGGCGCGGTGAGCCAGCTGTTCGACCGCCTGCCGAAAGCCGACCTTGAGGCCGGCGCGGTCTCGGGCGCGGTGCCGATGGGCACAGTGCACCACCCAATGCATGACCTCCTGCACGGCTTCTACCGCGTCGTCCGCACTATCGCCAGGGCCGGGCCTGTGATCCTGGCCATCGACGACGTTCACCGGGCCGATCCGCTGTCGGCCACCTGGTGCTCATATGTTGCCCGGCGCCTCGACGATCTGCCGGTCGCGCTCATAGTGACGGCCGACTCCGGCGACCGCTCAGCGGACGACCTGATCGCCGAACTCGGTGCACTTGCACACGGCCAGGTCATCACGATCCGCCCGCTCTGCCGGGATTGCACCGGCAAGCTGATGGCGGAGGTGCTCGGCGTTCCGGTTGATGCCGCACTCGCTCAGCGCTGCCATCAGCTGGCGCGTGGCAACCCGCAAATTCTCAGTGCTCTGGCCAGCCGCCTCGCTGCCGCCCCGGCCACCGTGCTCGGCGACGTACCGGCAACCCTGGCGGCGGCCGCCGAGGTATTGGCCCACACGGTACTTGGCTGGCTGCGCCATGACGACCCAGTCAAGGCCAACCTGGTCGAGCAGTTCGCCGTCTGCGGAACCGGCACGCTGAATACGGCAGCGATGCTGATCGGAGAGGGCGAGGACAGCGCAGCGGCGGCCAGGGTGACCTTGCGCCGGATCGGGCTGGTTGACCCTGAGCCGCCCGACCGGTTCGCCCATCCGGCGATGCGAGAGGTGATCCTCGATCGGCTCACGCCGCCCGACCGGGCCAGACTGCATGTCAGGACCGCGTCCTTGCTGTCGCGGGTCGGCGCACCGGCCGCGCTTAGCGCCGAGCACATGATGTCGGTCGGCGCCATCAGCGAGCCTTGGGCACAGCCTTTATTGCGGCAGGCTGCCAGGGAGGTAGCGGCCAGCGGTGACTGGGACGGTGCCGCTCGCTTCCTCAGCCGGGCGCTGCTCGAGCAAGACGGGCGAACGGAGCGGCTCATGGTCACCGCCGAACTTGGCGCCGTCGAGTTCCACCGCGACGTCGGAAGCTGCGTCCGGCGGCTGACCACGGCAGCCGGCCTGGCGGTCGGCGACCCCGAGCTGGTCACTGTGCTGTCCGCGTTCGCCGAGCCGGTGCTTACTGTCGAGTCAGGACAGGCGGCTGCGATCTTCTGCCAGAGCGCGAGTGTGCTCGCGGGCCGAGCAGGTGCCGACCGGCAGGCAGTGCTGCGTCTGGCCGCACAGGCGCTGCTGTCTGGCCAGACCGCCGCGGCGGCCGATGCGCTACGCCGGATGCGCGGCGGCCCGGGCGACTCCGCCGCCCGGCAGTTGCTGTCCGCGCTCGCGCTCAGCGTCGGCGGTCAGGGGCGTAACAGGCGGCGCTGCGCCATGCTGGCGCACCGCGCATTCGATGCCGATCCGGCCCGCGGCATGGACCGGACTTCCTCCACGGCAGTCTGTGCCGGGCTGGCCCTGGCCTGGGCCGGGTACCTCGGAGCCGCGTCGGACGCGTGCTCGCAGGGGATCGACACAGCGCGCGGCCAGGCATCGCAGACAGGTGAGGCGCTGGGCCTGCTCGTCCGGGCTGAGATCGCTTACCGCTGCGGCAGCATTGACGCCGCGCTGGCTGACACGCTGCAGGCACTCCGGCTGTGCGACGCCGTCGATGCCGCCGCCTTGAGCACGATCGCCTGGGCCAGCTTGGTCCGGCTCCGTTGCGCACGCGGCGAAGCTCATCTCGTCCCGGCTAAGGTCGCCCAGCTGGACCTGACCGCCGCCGGCCATCCGTTGATCGTCGGCATTGCCTTAGAGGCGCGCGGCCTGATCGCTGCCGCCAACGGCAGTCATTCCCAGGCGCTGCGACTGTACCTGGAATGCGGTCGCCAGCTCATCGCGGGTGGGCTGGTGAATCCGGCCTGCTCGGCCTGGCGGAGCCGGGCCGTGGTCACCTTGGTACGGCTGGGCCGCACCTGGGAGGCCAGGACGCTGGCAGACAGCGAAGTGGAGATGGCCCGCATCTGGGCGGCTCCAGCAACCATCGGCCGCGCGCTCACGGCCGCCAGCAGCGCACACGACGGCCAGGCCAGGCTCGATCTGCTCAACGAAGCAGTGCAGGTGCTGGACGGAACGGACTGCGTGCTCGACTTCGCCCGCGCCCTGATCAGGCTCGGCACCGCTATGCGCGATTCCGGCGACAACCGGGCGGCGCGCGACGCCCTCACCCGCGGGCTGAACCTGGCGACTGGCTGCGGCGATGCGCAGATGTCAGAAGCGGCGCGCCAGGCGCTGATCACGGCGGGCGCCCGGACGGGCGAGCACCAAGGCTCGGCCATACTTACCGCAGGGGAACGACGGGTCGCCGAGCTAGTGATCCGCGGACAGAGCAATCAGCGCGTCGCCACCACGCTGTCGATCAGCAAGCGAACCGTCGATACGCACCTAGGAAGGATCTACCGCAAGCTGGGCATCGACGGCCGTGCCGAGCTCCGCGAGGCGATCGGCAATCCCCCCGAGTCGTAGCCGGGTGTGCGGTCGAAGGCGGGCGCCAGCGGCACTGGGCTAGGCTGCCACCGTGTCGATGACCGGTTGCGAGATGATGGGATGGCTCAGGGCCGCGGTCGGTGTCGCGCTCATCGCGGCACCGGGAGTGCCGATGCGGTTGTCCGGCCGCGAGGAGCCGACCGCCGCTGGCCTGCTGCTGATGCGAACCATCGGAATCAGGGACCTCGCCCTTGGCCTGGGTACCGTCGCCGCAGCACGGTCGGACGTGGTAGGTGATATGCGGCGCTGGACCACGGCGGCAATGGCGAGTGATTCGCTTGACGTCGCTGCCAGCCTTGCGAGCATTCGCTCGATCGGCAAGCGGGACTCCTGGGCTGCGGCAATGCTGGCGCTGGCCTTTGTCTGCGGAGATATTCAGGCGCGCCGACGTATTCGCGCCTGAACGGACCGGAGACGGGCACGGGAGCGGCTAAGCGGATGCGGTGATGCCGGCCGCCGGCGTCCGGCCGAGGTTGGCTGTGCTGACCACGCCGCCGCTGCGGCAGGCTCATCAGCGGATGCGAAGCGGGAGCGTCCGCGGACCGCGGATCTGGCCCGCGGACCATGTCACCACCGATGGATCATCGAGGCTGAACCTAGGGATCCGTTCAAGCCAGACTTCGAGGGCGACCCGAAGCTCCATCCGCGCCAGGTGCGATCCCACGCAGCGGTGGATGCCGAGGCCGAACGCGGCGTGCCGGTTGACTTCGCGGTCGATGACCACCTCGCCCGCGCGGTCGAACTGCGCCGGGTCACGGTTGGCCGCCGGGAACGACAGCAGGATCCAGTCATCGGCCTTCATGTCGACGCCGCGCCAGTGCATGTCTTCCTTCACCAGCCGCGCCATGGTGACCGGCGCGTAGGCGCGCAGGAACTCCTCAACCGCGGTCGGCAGCAGCCTGGGCTCGGCGACGAGTCGCCGCAGGTCCTGCTGGTTCTTCACCAGATGCCACAACGAGGCACCGATCGCGCTCCACGTGGTGTCGATGCCGGCGATGAGCAGCAGGGCCATCGTGCCGGCGACATGGGACGGGTCGAGCTTGTGACCGTGGAGCTCGGCGTTGACGAGGAAGGTGGTGAGATCCTCGCGCGGGTTATCGAGGTGGTCGTGGATCTGCGCCAGCAGATAGTCGAACAGTGCCGTCATTCGCGCGATCCGGTCATCCGGCGGCAGATTGATGCCTTCGAGCGTGTTCTCGACGAACTCACGGAACTGCGGCCCGTCCTCCGGCGGGAAGCCGAGCATGTCGGCGATGACGCGCATCGGGACGTGCTGTGCGTAGTCGTGGGAGGCGTCGATGACGTCCCGCCCCTCGAATGCATCGATGAGCGAGTGGCAGAACGCTCTGGTCGCTGGTTCTTGCCTGGTGACCGCGGTCTTAGTGAACGCCCGCAGCAGCAGCTTGCGCGCGTCGTGGTGGAACGGTGGGTCAGACGAGATCGGCGGCGAACCGCCGACCGGCGCCAGCTCATGGGGCGGACGGAAGTTGCCCATGATGATCGACCGCGAGGAGAAGCGGTCGGTGTCGTAGGCGATTGCCGCGACGTCCTCATAGCGCGTCGGCAGCCATCCGCCGCCGAACCGCCCGGTGTGCGCGATCGGGCAGCGCTGCCGCAGGTCGTCCTGGATCGGGTAAGGGTCGGCTGACCACGCTGGCTCAAGATGGGAGAAGTCGGTCGCCCAGTCTGAGACTGGGCCCGTGATGATCTCGTTGCGCGTGCCGAGAGGCTGGTCTTCGCGCGGCTCCCGAAAGTCCCGGATGAAGCGGTCATCGACGGTCATGTCAAGGTCTCCTCGAGGAGGTCAACCGCCCGTTCCGGACAGTTGGCAGCTGCGAGACGTGCCTCGCGCTCCTGGTCAGGCGGCACGACGCCGTCGCCGAGAACCTTTCCGAAGCCCTCGTCGTCCTCGCCGAACAGGTCGGGGGCGAGGTCGTAGCAGCGGCCGTGCCCCTGGCAACGCTCGGAGTCGATCTGTACCTTCACTTCGCGGTTCCTGTCTGTGCCGTGAGGTCGGTTCTGGCGAGGGCGGCTACCACGCGGGTGAGCAAGGCGGCCCACTCGTCCTTGTCGACCGCATGCAGGTCCGGCGTGACCAGCGCGCTGCCCATCGCAAGCAAGAGGCAGAGGTGGGCGAGCGCGTTCGGTGACAGTGCTGGGTCGAGCTCGCCGCCGGTCTGGGCGACCCGCATGAGTTCGGCGAGCCAGTCGGCGCGTTCGCCAACGTAGTCGCGCATCGGCCGGGCCATGTCCTCGTCGCGGCGGGCCGCGACCAGCGCTTCGACGATGAGGTAGCCGCGTGCGTCGCGCCTGCGGGGCAGCCACTGGCCGATGACGAGCAGCAGATCTGTGATCGACCGGTTAGGGTCGGCTTCGAACAGGTCGGCGAGCAGTCGCTGGCCGTGCGCACGCAGCGCGCCGGTGAGCAGTTCCGCCTTCGAGGCGAAGTGCGCGTACATCGCGCCATTGCTCACGCCCGCGGCCGCTGCGATGTCGGCCACCCGCGCGCCGTCGTACCCGCGGTCGGCGAAGACATCGGCTGCTGCGCGCAGCAACCGCTCGCGGGTCTGCACAGCGCTGACGCCTGCGATCCGGCCCATGGGAAGAATTAAACGAACGTTCATCTGATTCGTCAAGGGCACCACTGACTCGCTGGCGAGGGTCGGCCGGACGGCCCGCTGGCGGCCTGGCTCGCTGATCGCCTTGGTAGGTTGGGCTGCCCCGGCGAAGGAGGTCGACGTGAAGGCGCTCGTGTTCCGGCACAACCTTGCCCGCGAGGCGGCCTCGACCATCGGTGGGCGCGTCGACCGGCGCGCCTTCGTCTCCCGCTTCGCGCCTGTCCGGATCGAGGACGTCGACGAGCTGCCGCTTCCAGCGCAGGACTGGGTACGGGTCGAGACGACCTTCTCTGGCCTGTGCGGCTCGGACGTGAAGCAGATCCTCTTGAATGGGGCCCGCGACAACCCGCTCACAGCGCTGGTGTCCTTTCCGCACGTGCTCGGCCACGAGGCGGTCGGGCGCCGCACTGATACCGGCGAGCGCGTCGTGCTCAACCCGTGGCTGTCGTGCGGGCCCCGCGGCATCGACCAGCCGTGCCAGGCCTGCCTGGCCGGCCGCTACCCCTGGTGCCGCAACTTCCGCTCGGGCGACCTGCCCGTATCGATCCACATCGGAAACTGCGCAGCGGCCGCCGGGGCGCACGCCGAGCGCTTCGGCGCGCACGTCTCTCAGCTGTTCGCCATCCCCAACGCCGTGTCCGACGAGGCGGCCGTGCTGGCGGATCCGGTCAGCGTCTCGTTGCGCTCGATCCTGCTGGCGCCGCCGCCCGACGGCGAGGCCGTCCTCGTCTACGGCTCGGGCACCCTCGCTTTCGCTGCGGTCGCGCTGCTCCGGCACCTATACCCGACCACCGAGGTTTGGGCGGCGACGCGACCCGGGGCCCGGGCTGCACTCGCCACCAGCCTCGGCGCCGACGTGGCGCTGTCGTCCTCGCCTGACGAGCTCGTCGCGCAGGTCGCGCGCCGAGTCGGCACGACGCCGCTGCAGCCGTGGAGCAAGCGCGACTGGCTGCAGGACGGCCCGGCCGTCGTTTACGACACCATCGGCTCGACCGAGACCGTCGAGACCTCGCTCCGGCTGCTCGCGACCGGCGGCACTCTCGTCGTCTCCGGCGTCGAGCCGCCGAAGCGTTTCGAGTGGACCCCCCTGTACTTCAAGGAGCTCCGCGTCATCGGCTCTAACGGCTTCGGCATCGAAGAGGTCGGCGGCGTCGCCAAGCACGCCATGGAGCACTACTTCGACTTCGTCGCAGCCGGCCTCGACCTGACGCCAGTCATCACGCACCGCTTCCCGCTTGAGCGCTGGGATGAAGCGGTGCTGGCGGTGAAGGACTCGCGGCACACCGGTGCCGTCAAGGTGCTGCTCGAACCCACACGCTGATCGGTCGCGGCTAGCCAGGTGTCCGGCGGGCTATGACTCGGCGAGAATGACGATTGTTTCGGGACGAACCCCGTCGAACCTCATCGCCTCGGCCGCTTCCTCGGACTCCAGCGCCCGCTGGAAAGTGTCCATGTCGGGCACTTCGACGATCAGCCCGACCCGGCCCGTATTCTCCGGATCGATGAACGTGCGCGCTGTTATCCCCATCGGCCCGAAGAACTCTTCCCGCTTCGGTGAGGCAAGCCAGTGGCCGACATCATCGACCTCATGGAACAACATCAGTGTTGGCATCGCGAGACCCCCCTTGGCGGCGCCGCTCAGCTGAGCCGCGCCCGTGGCCCGATGCTACTACGGCGTCAGTCCGTGCTCGATCGCCAGGGCCAGCCGCCGCCCGGACTGCGCTGATGGTTACGGCGGCCAACTAGTAGGCCTTCGCGGAGTACTCTCGCGCCGTGGCCGACCTCGGAAGTTACCTGGATCTGACGGTCGGCCAGGCGCGACAGGAGTTCCGGGACTTGCTGCGTCGTCGGCCGGTGTCGGGTTCCCGGCAGGCCAACTTCCTGCCAGCGGAAACGCTGCTGTGTCTGGCGGCGTCGTTCCTCGTCAATCACCGGCAATTCGGCGGCGCCACCGCCCACCGCGCGCCTGAGCCCGTTCCTACCCTGGCCACGCTGTTCTCGCGCCCGCCGTCCAGCGTGCTGGCCAAGATGGCCAACCTGGACGGCTCTCGCTCCCACGGTGCCAGGTGGGATGTACTGGCCGGGGCCGTGCTCCGCGAAGACCTTGAGCGCTTCACCCACATCTACCGCATCCTCCTGCAAGCCGCCCGTACTGAAGGCATCGGCCAGAATCGCCTGCCGGACTTCCTGGGCATTGAAGCCGGAGACGAGCTGACCCTGCTCGGTCAAGATGAGCTCGAAGTATCCGTACTGGAGGCTGACCTGAGGGACAAGATCGCTCGGCACGCCGCCGGGGACAACCTGTCGGAGTTGCAGACGGAACGGATTCTCGTCGGAGCGGCCCGGGTCGGTCAGCACGTCTTCGCGCTCAATGTGCTGCGCAACTGCGGAAGCCGGTGCGTGTTCTGCGGCTTCAATCCGGCGATGTTTGGCGCTAGGCGGATGCTGCTGGCGGGTCATATCAAGCCGTGGAAGGACAGCACGCCGGGCGAACGCCTGGATCCGCGCAACGGCCTGGCCGCCTGTCCACCGCATGACGTTGCCTTCGACACCGGCCTGCTGACGGTCAACGGCGGCCTCCGGATCCACGTGGCTCGCTCGCTGGCTGATGCGGTCCGCACTGATCGGATGGCCAGGCAGTATTACGGGCAGCCGCCGATGCGCGAATCGCTGCTCTTGCCCACAGGTGCCCTCGCGCCTGCCTCGAAGTATCTCGACTGGCACCGGCAGAAGGTCTTTGAAGCGTGACCGGAATCGGCCATCGGACCGACGGCGGGCTGCGCATGGCTACAAAACCATGATCGAGAAATCGGCCGGCCTGCCGTAGCTGGTCCAGTCAGACACCCGATGCGAGGCACAGGTCGAACGGTTGCCCTGATCAGGACCCGGGACGATGGTTGGCCGAGTGCTATACGTGGACGGTGACGATTGCAAGCCTTCAGCATCAGCTCCGAGACTTCGCCGCGCAGCGGGACTGGGAGCAATTTCACACTCCGAAGAACCTCGTCATGGCGCTGGCGGGGGAGGTTGGCGAGCTGACTGAGATCTTCCAGTGGCTCGATCCGGACGAGTCCGCGAGCGTCATGACTGATCCAGCTCGGGCGGTTCAGGTTCGGGAGGAGGTCGCGGACGTCTGCGCTTACCTGCTAAGACTTGCCGACGTCTTAGACATCGACCTGGAGACGGCGCTGATCGAGAAGATGATCAAGAACGCGCTGAAGTATCCGGTCGAGACCGCCAGGAGCACCGCGACCAAGGACACGAAGCTGCCCCCTCGCGGGGCCGCTGGCGGTTGACTCGACCGCGATGCGATCAGCAATCGCGGCGATATTCTCGTCTCACCCGACGAGGGAACGCAGGAGTTCGCGGGTCTGCAGATCGGGTGAGTAGATAACGGTGCCGATCATGCCGCGGGTGAGCAAGACCTTGTAGACGTTGCGGATAAGGCGCGCGAACTCGTGATCCGCGATCTTGGTCCTGTTGCGGAAGTCCGGATCCTTGTTCGCTGATCGGACTACCGCCCAGTCGTTGCCGCGCCAGACGAGGTCGGGTCCGATGATGACGCCGTTCCAGTCGTACTCGAATCCTTGCGCTGTGTAGACGCATCCGACCTGGCTGAAGCCTGCGGGGTCGGTTGCCCATAGCGTGGCGGGCGGGGCACCGCCGACAGCGCGCTCGCCTTTGAGGTTCCACGGCCTGGACCAGTTCCCGATGATGACGTCGGATTCCAGGGAGCCATCGGGCCGCGGGTCGCTCCACGGCCAGCAGAACCCGGCCGCGATCCGAGCTCCGAAGCCGGCCTCCAATTTCGCTCGGAGCAGGTGCTCCATTTCCTGTGGCGTGTCTGCCACTCGGACGCTGAACGAGGGATCACCGGCCCAGGCGATCGGGCCGCCAGGAGCCAGGCCAAGCAGGCGGAGGACCCAGCGCAGGTACTCCTCGCTCCCACCGCACCGGAACTGGGCGTCGAGTGCGACCTTGACGACCGAGAGATTAGCGGCAGTGAAGCGGTTGGCCGAGGTCTCGCGGATCCGGTGTGCCTCGTCCAGGATCAGGACCTCCAGGCCGTTGCGCTCGGCGTCGATGAAGCTGTTGAAGTACTTGAACAGGCTCTGCGTCCGTCGTGAGCCCTTTCCGGCTACCTTTCGCAGCGTCTGCGTGAAGGACCGGGAACCGGTCGCATGCAGCACCGTCCGCCCCCGCCTGGCCAGTTCGCCAAGCAGCGACAAGGCGATCACGCTCTTGCCGCTGCCCGGACCGCCTGTCACGATGACTACCGTCTTGGAGTCGCCTGCCCTGGCGGCTTCGGTGGCATGCAGGACTAGGTTGAAGGCCAGCCGCTGCTGGTCGAGCAGGATGAATTGCTCGCGGTCGCTTATCTCGGCTGCGGCCACTGCCAGGAGCTGCCGGCTCGGAGCAGCTCGGGAGCTCAGTAATGCGTCAGCGTACGGTGCCCCGGATACGTCGCCAGCCAGCCGGGACCGCAGAAAGTCGAGAAATTCAGCCCGCCGCTCACCGGTGAACAGCCTCGCCTGGCTCGATTCAGCAAGGCGTCGCAGTGGCGCCACGCCATGCTCGGTGGCATTGTGCAGGTACGCCACTCCGGAAATGGTGTCCGTCTCGCCGTTCAGCGCAGGCAGAAAGTCGATCAGGTACTCGCAATACCCGCGGACCTGCTCAAGCGGATGAAGCCGGGGCCGATGACCGTAGCCGCCTACCGTCACCAGCGCCGGATCGTCCTCGTAGAGATCGGCGTCGCTCCACTGCTTGAGCTCGACGATCACATATGACGGTGCGCCGGTCACCGGGTGACAGCCCGCCAGGATCGCATCGATGCGGCGGCTGCTCAGTGGAAGCCGATGCTCCAGCAGGACTTCGACGTCCCCCAAACCCGCCTGGACAAGATCATGCGCGAGCACCGGGATGCTGCGTTCCCAAGAGCGAGCCTCACCGGGTGAGGGCCGGGCCCCAAGCCCGTACAGCGTCTGCTCGAACATCAGCTCAGCCACACTGCTGCGGTCGGCCAGCGCTGCCAGGCTGGCGGCCGAGCGGCGGATAAGTGCCAACGGACCGGCTCCCGCGCAGCACGAAAGAATCGCGCGGGTAGGGACGTGTCCGTGCTAGCCGTACGTCAAGGGCGTGTGCCACGGAAGCCCGTCGGGCCGCAGTGCGGCTTATCTTATCCAGCTTTCAGCGTCTTGGTTCCTGGCCGCGTGCCGCTGATCTGGCGTAGTCCGAAGCAGCGATCGCACCGTTCGTCATTCCCAAACCGGACTCGGATGACTCTACGAACTCAAGAACAGCAAATCGGTCTATAGTGTGCAGATGTCTGAGGAGCACGCCGTCTCATCCAGTGGAATACCGGCGCTGGTGGTGCGAACCGGGGGTTCCGATCGCACGCTGCGGGCGGGGCGCAGCTACCGGCTTGGCCGCGATCCGCAGTCGGACATCGTGGTGGATGAGCCGAGGATCTCCTGGCTGCACGCGATCCTGCGGGTCGAGGGTGACCGGTGGCTGCTTGAGGACGTGGGCAGCACCAACGGGATATTCGTCGGCCCGGAACTGGTGGAGCGGGTCGAGATCACCGGCCCCTGCCAGGTCCGGCTTGGCGACCCGGAGAGCGGCCCGGTCATATCCTGCTCGATCGCGGCTGCGCCGGACGGCCAGACCACGCTGAGAGCATCCGCCGGGGTGCTCCAGCCAACGCAGCAATCAGCAATGGGCGAACGCCGACCTACTGCGGTTATGCGGTTGCCGGCGAAGGTGCTGCGGATTGGCCGGGCTGATGACAACGATGTGGTGGTTTCTGATCTGAGTGTGTCTCGTCATCATGCTGAGCTGCGGAGGGCGGCTGGGGGCGGGTACGAGATTGTGGATCTGGCCAGTTATAACGGGACGTTTGTTAATGGTCAGCGGGTGGTGTCGGCGGGGGTTTCGGAGAGTGATGTCATCGGGGTGGGGCTGGCGGCGTTTCGTCTGGTCGGGGATGAGCTGCAGCAGTTCATCGATACGGGTGATGTCTCGCTGGATGCGCGGGGGCTGACGGTGCGGCTGCCGGGGGGGAAGGTGATTTTGGATGATGTGAGTTTTCCGCTGGGGGAGCGGTGCCTGCTGGAAAAGGACGCGGTGACCGCCGCCAGGGATCGGTACCAGCTGCCCGAGCGGTTCATCCTGGCAGTCGGCGCGCACCGGCCGCACAAGAACTACGACGTGCTGGTCAGGGCTATGCGTCAGGTGCCTTCCTCGGTGTCGCTGGTGATCGTGGGCTATCTCGATCCCAATTTCCGCGAGCGGATTCCCCGGCTCATCACCGAGCTCGGCCTGCAGTCGCGGGTGCACCTTGTGCCGTCGGTGGACGACGAGTTGCTGCCCGCGGTTTACCGCGCCGCGTCGGTGTTCGCGCTGCCGTCGCTGGCCGAAGGGTTCGGCCTGCCGGTCCTTGAGGCAATGGCCGTTGGTACTCCGGTAGTGGCGAGCGCGATCCCGGTGCTTGAGGAAGTCTGCTCCGCCGCCGCGACGCTGGTGCCAGCTCGTGATCCAGCCGCCTGGGCGTCAGCGCTGACCGCGGCGCTCGAGAACAAATCGTCGGTCGCGGCCTTGGTCGCGGCAGGTGCCGAGGTGGCGGCCGCTGCGACGTGGGATCGCGGCGGGCTGGCGCTCCGTGAGCTGCTGACCTGCGTGGCACGGGGCGAGGCGTAATCAGCCGACCCGGCGGCCGCGTCTGGGCCGAGCCAAGCATGCCACGCGGCCAGGCCGGATCCCGGTGTCCTGCGCGTCCGCTGGTCCGGGTTCAGCTCGCCCGCCACCGGACGGGCCCAGGCTCCCAGCGGAAGGCCACCGCGATGACGGCCGCTGCCGCCGCGCTCCATCCGAGTACAGCCAGTAGCCCGGTGGTCGGCATCGGCCACGACCGGGTGGCCGGGTTGAACGCGGCTTCCATCGCCCGGGCGACGGGCGCGACCGGGAGCACTGAGGCCACATTGTGCAGCCAGTGGGGTGCGTGGACTGAGGAGAAGAACACATCGGAGACGAACGCGAGCGGCAGCATCGTGCCGAACGCCATGGGGAGCGCGGTGTCAGTCTTGGGGATCACTACGGTAACTGCGGCGCCGAGCAGGAAGAAGCACCCGATGCCCAGGCCGAACGCCCCGGTGAAGTAACCGAATTCCCGCCAGATGATAGTTACGTGGAAGAACACAACGCCGGTGGCGATGATGATTCCGGTGGAGACGGTGGCCGTCACCACCGCGGTACCTGACCGGCCTGCGAGGTAGGTCCAGGCGGGCAGGGGCGTGCCGCGCAGCCGCTTGAGGATCCCCTCCTCGCGGGCCAGCACGATGCTGGTGATCGTTGTGACGTAGCAGGCGTTGAGCAGGCAGAACGCGCTGATCGCCGGGGTGAGGAACTGCGCGTAATGTTGCTTGCCCCACACGCTTGCCGCGTTGCCTGGGGTGATGACGTTCAGGCTGACCAGCATCAGCAGGGGAACCACGAGCGTGAGGAAGAATCCGAGCGGGCTGCGCACCAACAGCGTCAGCTGATACCGGACCTGGCCTGCGGCGAGCGGAAGCACTAGCCGGGATCGGCGGGCGGGGTTATCGGCCACTGCCGTCTCCGGCCGTGGTCTCGTCGGTAATCCGCAGGTAGGCGTCCTCTAGGGACGGATGGACCACGTTCAGCGCTTCCAGCTCCGCGCCGCGCTCGACCGCCCAGCCGGTCAGCGCGAGCAGCACACGGGTGGGCTGGTCGGTGCGCATGATGATCTCGCCGTCATGACGCTCAGGCTCGTCCCACGGTCCTGCCGGGAGCTTTTCGTCGGCCAGCGCGGCGGGCAGCCGGAAGCTGATCACCGTGCCGGCCGTGTCGCGCCCGCCCAGCGCGTCCGGTGTCGATTCCTCGACCAGCCGGCCGCGGCGCATGACCCCGACCCGGTCGGCCAGGTGTTGCACCTCGTCGAGGTAGTGCGAGGTAAGCAACACGGTTGTGCCCGAGCGGCGCAGGCCGGCGATCATCTCCCACGCGTCCCGGCGCGCGTTCGGGTCGAAGCCGGTGGTCGGCTCATCTAGGAATAGCAGGTCCGGGTCGCCGACCAGGGCGAGCGCCAGGTCGAGCCTGCGTAGCTGGCCACCGGACAGTGTCCGCACCCTGGCCCGGCGCTTGCTGGTGAGGCCGACCTGTTCGATCGTCTCCGCCACGTCTCGCGGCCGGGCGTAGAAGCTGGCGTATAGCGCGACGATCTCCCGTACGGTCAGCTCGGCGTCGATGCCGCCGGACTGCAGCACGATGCCAATGCGCTCGCGGAAGCGGCGTCCGCCCGTAGCTGGGTCGAACCCGAGCACCCGGACCGAGCCAGAGGTCCGCTTACGGTGCCCTTCGAGTATCTCCACGGTGGTGGTCTTGCCTGCGCCGTTCGGCCCGAGCAGTGCGTAAATCTCACCGTGCCCCACCCGGAAGCTCACGCCTTCCACTGCACGGAGCCGACCGTAGTCCTTGCGGAGGCCCGTTACGACTATGGCAGGCGGTTGGTCATCCATGACGGGATCGTCGGCCGATACTCGGCCATTTCCCAGAGGCCTAAGTCCCTTGATCAGGCCTGCGGCGCCCGTGGCCCGGATGGTCACCGGCACGCCGGCAGGTGCCGTCGCAGCGGACGCGGAGTGGCTGAGGACGGTGCTGGAGCGGGCCAGCCGCGGCTTCGGTTCCTGGGCGGAGATCCAGCCGGATGGCTTGTTGGTCCTCCGTGCGGGGCGCGTCATGAATCGGGAATCAGCTGCTGCGCACCTGGTCCCGGCGGCCCGTTTGGCTGGGGTGCAGCCGGGCGTGCAGCATGACGAGCCGCAGCTCATCGGTGGTCACCATGCCGACCACCTGGCGGTCTTCGATGACGATCGCGAGCACCTGGCCGCGCAGCGGCGGCCGGCCCAGTAGCGAGCTGGCTGCCGCGCCTGGGTCAGCGACGTAAGCCGGCGGCACTGGTGTGGCGACCTGGCCGAGCCGTGTGGACGCGCGAGCGGCTGGCGGGATGCGGGCCAGCGCTTCGGTTGAGACGAACCCGGCGAGCTCGCCGTCGAAGCTGAGCACGGGATAGACGGTCTGGCGTGAGGAGAGGACAGTCTGGCTGATGAAGTAGGTGACGTCATTCCATGCGGCGCCGGTATCCGGATGGGAGAGCATGATGTCGCGCACGTGTAGCCCGGCAAGCGCGCCCCGGACCAGATCCGATTGCTGTTCCGCGCGGGCCATGGCGACAAGGAACCAACCGATCAACACGAGCCACAAGCCCGCGATATCCGCCAGGGCGAACAGCTCGAGCAGGCCGATCAGGCTGATGCCGACGCCGATGACCTGCCCGGAACGGGCCGCTGCCTGGCTTGCCCGCTGCCGGTCGCCATAGCGCTTCCATAGCAGCGCGCGCAGGATCCGCCCGCCGTCCAGAGGCGTACCAGGCAGCAGGTTGAAGACGGCCAGTACCACGTTCATCAGCGAGAGCCAGGCCAGGACATCCGTGAACACTGCCGGCCCATGCGCGGAGCGGGCCAGGACCGCGACGCAGCCGAAGAGAATCCCGGCGGCGAAGCTCGTTGCCGGGCCCGCGATGGCTATCTGCAGATCGGCCTTTGCGGTCGGCGGGTCCCCTTCGAGCTCAGCGATCCCGCCGAGCATCCACATGGTGATCGAGCGCACCTGAATACCCCAGTGCCTAGCCACGATCGCGTGCGCGATCTCGTGGGCCGCCAAGGCCGCGACGAACAGAACCGAGCCGACCACGGCAACAGTCCAGTACACGCCGGCGGACTGGTGCGGGATGACCGCTGGCAGCACGCTGACAGCCAGGGTGTCGACGATCAGGACGACGATCACCACGACAGTCCAGTGCATTCCGACCGGGATGCCGGCTATCCGCCCGAGCCGAATGCTCTGCCTCATCTGCCGATCGCCTTTCATTACGTCTCAGATTCCAGTCTGTGCGAGGAAGTTCTCCCCGGCCAGGGGCGTGATTCCTGGCCTCGCGGGACCTAAGGCCTCTTACGGCTGTCCGGTGCCGGGGTAGCGGCTGTCGATGGTGTGGATGATCCGGTGCCGGGCTCGTTCCAGCTCAGCCGCCTGGCGGAAGCTGAGGTCCCGTTCGATGGCAGCGAGGTCGGTGCCGAGCCTGAAGTCCGCGAGGGTGCCGGTGACCCAGCGGGAGAAGTCACCGCGAGACAGGTGATAGCCGAGGACGGCCGGGTCGCAGTGCCGGACGTGGCGGCTGAACTCCTCCAGCGTGGCGGCGGTCTCCGGCTCGCCGTCCTGTGCCCGGAAATAGAAGCGGCGGTGCGGTGACAGGTCGGTGACGGCGTACTTGTGCTGGTGCCGCACATGCGGGCTGACTCGGGCGGCGGCGGTGAACGGGCGCGGCGGCTGACGGCCGACGGAAACAGTGGCGCGCGGGCCAGCCATGGGCGCGTTGTGCTCGGCGCTGATCATCGCCGCGGCAGCGAAAGTGAAGTCGACGCTGTCGCGGAAGGCTGCCGGCATGACGTCAGGCCGCCAAGTGACCATACAGGTGCCGGGCTCGGCAATTCCGGAATGCGGCGGCTGCGCCGCATCGTCTTGGAGCCAGGCGTGCGCCTCGTCGATGATCACCCAGTGCGGGATGCCGTGCTCGGCGCGCTCGGCGGCGATGCTGGCTGGCAGTCGGCGCAGGTAGCCGGATTTCTCTGCCGTGGTCAGACCGGACAGGTCGAGCACCAGGCTGGCCCGCCCTGGGCGGGCGATTGCGAGGAGATCGGCAGGGCTGGGCAAGTACGCGGCGGCGTCCACGAGATGCACTCCAGGGCGCTGCGCAAGGCCGACGTGATCCCCTTCTGGGTCGATGATGAGGACGGCATAGCCGGCCTCGATCCATCGTTCGGCCAGCAGCCCGGCCAGGTAACTCTTGCCGGCCCCGGTCTCCCCGGCGATCAGCATGCTTCCCTGGGAACCGGGCACCAGCACAGGCTGGCCGTCATCGAAAGCGCCGATCTGGAGCCATCGCCGCCTGGGGCACATCCGCTGCTGGCCTGCGAGGAGCGGCCCGGTAAGCAGTTCGGCTACGCCGGCGCTGTCTCGCGAGTCGAGGCGCAGATCAGCGTGCCCTGCCAGGGATGGCACGGCGTTGGCGACGGCGGCCCCGACCTCGGCGGCCTGCAGCAGCGCCAGGTCGTTTTCCGCGTCGCCGACCGCGATCGTGTTGTGCGCGGACAAGCCGAGCTCATCCAGTGCCGCCACGAGCCCAGTTCCCTTGGTCACGCCGGCCGGAAGGATCATCGCCGCGCCGCGGTTGTGCACTACCTGATGGTCAAGGCCCAGGCCGGTGATCACGTCCGCTGCCGTGGCGGCGTCGCGCCCGGCGAGTGCTACCAGTACCCGGCCGGTCGTTGTGGCCACTCCGCGATCGGCCAGCGCGTGCCTGACCGGCGGACCAATCGGGCTCGCGAGCAAGCGTGCGCTGGCCCCGGTGTGGAGCACGGCGCCGTTTTCCGTGACCAGCGCGTCGAACTCGCTGCCCAACCCCGGGAACGCCGCCTGCAGGTGATCGAAGGTCCGCCCGGTCACCAGGATCATCCGCAGCTCGTGCCTGCTCGCCTTGATGCAGTCCATCGCCACGTCGGCTAGGTGATCATCCTCGGTCAGCGTGCCGTCCAGATCTAGGGCCACCGCCCGGAAGTACCACATCGTGTACCTTCCACCTTCATCCACCCTGCGGTCAGAGGTCATCGGCCGGACCGCCGTGCTGTCCAGCCCAATCCAGAGGCAAGCCGGGCAGCAAGAGGCTTTGGTCCCGCAGAGCAACTGTCGCTGCCGGACACCGCTGCCGGGTTCTGCCATTTCAGGCTGGCGAGGAGATCGGGGCGGTCAGTCGGTGTCGAACCAGCCCATATCGCCGGTCCGTATCAGGGAGCGGGCAGCCCGGCCACGGCTCGACGCCCGCGCGGCGGGCGAGACCGTGACTGTGACGTGGTCGTTGACAAGGTGCCGTTGCAGCGGCGAAAGTCGGGCCATGTCGCCCGCAGCCGGCGGGCCACGCGCAGCACTTCGCAGGAGCGGGAGTCTATGTGCGGTGTCCCACGCCACCATGAGCGGGTACAGACCGGAGGATCCGTGCTGACTGGCCGCGGCGCAGAGCGGGTGATCAGATGCGGCTGCTGCTGATCGGCGCGCCTGGCGCTGGCAAGGGAACACAGGCCGAGCGGCTCGCCGCGCGGTTTGGCATCGCGCACATCTCCAGCGGCGACCTGCTGCGCCAGCATGTCAGGGATCAGACGTCGCTCGGGCGGACGGTGAAGTCCTACGTCGACAACGGTGACTTGGTGCCAGACGCCGTGGTCATGGACATGCTGCGCAAGCCCGTACTGGCCGCGGCCAGTGGCTATGTCCTTGATGGCTTTCCGCGGACCGTTGAACAAGCCAAGGCGTCCTATGCCGTGGTCCAGCCGCTCGGGGCGCAGGTGCAGGCCGCGATCCACCTCGACGTCCCGCGCGAGGAACTGATACGCCGGCTGCTGGCCCGCGGTCGAGGCGCAGAGGACGCCGAAGCTGTTGTCGAGCACCGGTTGCAGGTGTACCTGGAAAAGACTGTGCCCCTGCTCGAGTACTACGCGGGCCGGGAGTGGCTCTTCACCGTCGATGGTGCCCGGCCCGCGGATGCCGTTCACGAGGACATCGTGGAGCGTATCCAGAAGCTTGCCGCCTTCACCGCCTGAGGCAGCCGCCCAGCCGTCGGTGATCACGGCGATCACCGCTGCAGCCAGGGCACCGAGATAGCTGGATGCGCAGATCATCGGGAAGAAGTGTGGTGTGCAGGAAGAACAACTCGCTGTCTGCGGTCTGAATCCGCACGAAGGTCTTGATCCGCACATTGGCGTACGGCACCAACGCTCCGGTGAGTCCGAACGCCGCGGTGACCAGGGCCTGCTGGCCCGGAGACCACTTTCTGACCAGGCCCGCGCCGTATCGGCCTCGATTCGCCGTACGCGCTGATCGATGGCCACCGCCAACCACATATTAGGCCTGATGTCCCTGCGGGGGACGCCGTGCGGCCTGGATCATCATTAGGTCGCAGCGCCATCGGCTGGATAGCTAAGCCGGTCACGAACCGCGACGACGCCCTGGACGTGCCGCACTGCCTCGAGGATGGCCCGGCCTTCATGATCGCTGCCTAGGCGGCCGGTCATGGTCACAATGCCATCGCGGACTGTGACGTCGAAGCCATGCGGGACGGTCAGCAAGATGTCAGGGAGCACTTGCTGGACTACCTCGCGGCGGATCTGCTCGTCCGGCCGGTCGAAGACACTCAGCACGTCGACCCTGCTGACGATCCCCACCAGGTGCCCGGCTGCGTTCACCACGGGCAGCCTCTTGACCCGGCGGTCATACATGCGTCGGGCGGCGTCTTCCACCGCAGCGTCCGGCCCGATCGTGACCGCGGGCTCGGTCATCAGGTCGCCCGCGGTGATCCCTGCCGCCTTGTCCTCCTCCCGCAGGTGCCGCAGGGCGGCGAGCAGACTCGTGCCGTCAGCCTTGACGGCTTCCTTGACCAGCAGATCTGCCTCGGACACGACTCCGATAACTCGTCCGGCATCGTCCACGACCGGAAAGGCGCTGATCCGGGAGCTTCGGAGCATGGCGGCCATGTCCTTGAACGATGCGTCTTTGCGGACCGCCACCACACGCGTTGTCATGACATCCCTGACCCTGGAGCTCATCCGCTCACCTCCGACGGCCAGCGGTGCTGCTGTGCTCAGCGCGGTTCCGGCCCGCATGGCAGGGGTCGCTGCGGTAAGGGTACCGCCGCCTTGAGCGTGCTGCCGGGTCGGCAGTCCACCGTAATCAGGGACTTTATTCCCTATTCTGCCCAGTCCGGCGACTCCATCATGGGCCTCAGAGCTCATCCGTATTCAGCTGAGAGCTGGGATCCGGACCAGGGCGCAGCTGCGGACCCGTGTGTGGAAGGACCTCCAGATGAACCCCCGGCGTGCATTAGTCCTGGTTGTTGCGGCCGCCCTGCTGGGATCGGCCCCGGTTCCGTTCCTAGCCCAGTCGGCGCGCGCTGCCACCAGCACGGCCGCCGTGTCGGCAAGCCTTTGCAGGTCGTCCTCGCATCCGGCGCTCGCGGCCAAGCTCGCCAGTGATATCCGAGCTGCGCTGCGGGGGCGGGTTTCGACGGTTGCGTTGCAGGTCGACGATCCCGACAAGAGGCTTGGGTGCTGGCTCAACATCTCTCAGCAATTCGACGCGGCCAGCGTCGTGAAAGTGACCATCCTCGGCGCGCTGCTCCGCAAGGCGCTTGACCAGTTCAGGTACCTGACCGATACCGAGGCCGCCGAGGCTCGCGCGATGATCACCAGGTCGGATAACGGTGCCGCATCTGCGCTCTGGGCCAAGCTCGGGCGAAGCTACCTTCAGCATTTCCTGAATCTGGCCGGAATGAGGCAGACGCTGCTTGGGCCAGGCGGCTACTGGGGCCTGACCCGGATCACTGCGCACGACGAAGTGCTCCTGCTACGGCTGCTGCTCTACTCGAATTCGGTGCTCGACACCCCCTCGCGCGCCTACGCACTCGGCCTGATGGCGCAGGTCATTCCTTCGCAGCGCTGGGGTGTCCCGGCCGGGGCGCCGACCAGTCTCACCGTGCACGTGAAGAACGGCTGGCTGCCCCGTGCCACACATGGCTGGCGCATTCACAGCATCGGCTGCTTCACCGGCCCGCGGGGCGGTTACAGCATCGTTGTGCTGACCCAGGACAACCCGACCATGGCGTACGGGATCCGCACCATCGAGGCCATCGCCAGGGTGATCCACCACGACCTGAACGGTGGAACGACATCAGTCATCCCGCCGTCCGAAGTCTCCCCATCGTGGGGGACACCCGACGAGCGCATCCCGGTACTTCCTAGCATCCCCTAGTAAGAGCGGCGCACCGCTGCTGCCAGGTCCTGGCTGCGCTAGGTCGTCGGCTCGACTTCACGTCACCGGAGCGCCGTTCGTCACTCCGGCAGTGATCTTCGCTGATCCTCCTATGCGCCGTTGTATGCTATTTTGAGCCGTGATCAGAACTAAGGACGTAGAAGTGTTCAATAACGCCCCGCTGGTGATCGGTGCTGCGGCACTCGTGCTCGCCGCTGCGAGCACGGCCAATGCCGGCGTCAGGCAGTCGCCAGCCCGCGTACGCGTCAATGGTCCGACAGTCCGGGCTGACCTACCCGATGGTTCGGACACGCCAGCACGATCCGCGACCGCAGGGCCAGCGGCTGCGCCGTCATGCGCCGCCGCGCCCACCCTTCCAGCACCTGCCGTTCCTGCGCGGTCAGGGCAACTGGCTCAAGCTTCGGACCTGCCACATCCGGCGGTAACCGCCGAGCACTCGCCACGGGCGCGCGCTGGCGGGCGGGCATCAGCGGTTCGGGCGCCTGCCGCTTCGACGGATCCGCACTCCCAGGACGACGACGGCAGCAATGAAGACGAGCACGCCGATGATCAGAAGGTAGAACAGGCCCTTGATGACCGCGCCCGCAATCCCGAGCACGATCGCCGCAATGATCAGCAGCAGGAACAGCGCCATCTCGCCTTCTCCGATCTTCCGGCATCAGCGACGGGCGAGGCGCCGTTCGCCACCACCGCCAGGCTGGTAGCTCAGACCGTAGTGCTTGAAGATCTCCTCCTCGTCACTGGCCGGCAGTTCCCCGTCGATCCCGATTGACGGAGCGTCCTTCACCTGGCTCTTGGGATAGGTGACCTTCAGGTACCCCGGACCTACCGTCGCTCCGGTCAGGGGCACGAAGACCAGCCGGTGCCGCGTCGGCAGGCCGACCGTAACGGTGGCGAAAGCGGGCAGGTCAGTCCCGGTGTCTACATACACCGATTCTAGTGTCCCGATCTTGTGGCCGCCGCTGTCGACCACGTTATGGCCGCGCCACTCCCGGATGTCGCCAGCCTCGAACATCGCTATCTCCAAGTCCTGCTCCGAATTCCCATCCAGGCTAGTCCTCAAGTCGGCCCTGGGGAGACGCTCGGGCCGTGACGTCCCGCAGCGGCAGCCACCGGAGGCATCAGACCGAAAGCCAGTCGTCACCCAGACCCGGATTCCCGAAGGTCAGGGGCTCGCAAGTCGCTGCCATGCGCGCCAGCTTCGGCGAATCCTCGGTGGGCGCTGCCATTCTCGGCTAGCTGACGATGACGACGGCGCTTCCCAGCGGAACGCGGGACAGTATCCGCAGTGCAGCTTCGGGCACTCTAACGCAGCCGTGTGTGACTGAATGGCCAAATACGGCCGGATCCGGCCATCCGTGCAGGCCAACGGTGCCAGGCCCGCCACTGAAGGTGTCCAGGGTGGCCGAGTGCACGCCGAGCGGAAGAATCAGCGGGCTGTAGGTCGGATGTATCGGGGCAAGCGAGGCCAGCAGAAACGTGCGACCCACCGGTGTGGGCGTGCCCGAAGCACCGATCGCGACCGTCCACGATCCCACCTTGCGGTTGGCATCAAACACGGTGAGTCGGTAACTGGTCAGGTTGATCTTTATCTGGTAGGCGCTGTAGGCAGTCTGCAGTCCGCCGTGGCCGAGGTAGAGCCACCCCGTGGAGCGGTTCGGCCGGGTCGGCAGCAGGACCCGGTCCCAGCCGGCCTGCGACTGGATGACTGGTACCCAGGTCGGGCTCATAAGCTCAGTTGTGGGCAGCGTTGCTACCGGCCGACCGCCAGGACGTGCGTAGAGCACCTGAATCTTCGTGGGGTGCAGCACGATGCCCGACTCCGGCGCAGACGTATCTGGATCCTGCGGTGCCCGTGGTGACCAGCCCGAGGTCGTCGCGCTCGGCAGTTGCGCCAGCTGAGCTGCTGAGACACGGGCTGGCAGCACAGGCTTGGGCGAGGCTGGATGTGACCGGCTGGCTGCTGCGCAACCAGACGCAGTCGCAAGGATGGCCAGCGCGAAGACCGGCATTGTCCATACGACAGTGCAGCGCCGGGAGGTGTCAATTCGAATGCGATCGCACAATGGAGACCTCCGGAAAACGCAAAAATCAAGTAATCCCCATCCGGTAATTTATCTGAGGATGAGCTATAGGAAACCGCACCAATCGACAAAAGCAGTCAAGTTACAACGCCAAGACGCACTCGGGCCAGGTGTTTGCGTTCGACATGGCAGCACCGGAGAACCGAGAAAGAATGCAGTCGCGCTAGTGTACGTGCCGTGCCAAAATCGGATCTATGGAGCTACATTCGCGTATCCGGCAATCTTTATAGCTGTCCGAACAACTGCGTAATTACTTGACGGAATTTTGCTTCGCCGATAGGCGCGTCCTTCAGCAGTCCTCAGCAGCCTGACGTAGCATGCCCAGTGACATTCGAGATCCCGAATTTCATGGACTACTGATTAGCGCCCTTAGGCGGCTTGCTGGTGAGCTGGCGCCGGTTCGTGATGGCCTACCCGACCGCAGTCAGGCCTCAAGGGCACCATCAGAGAAAGGCCCGGCCAATAACCGAAATTGGAAGTCGTGCCTGGCGACGATCCGCTGGCTACTCCGGTCTTGCCGCACTCCCCGTGCTGATCATCACCGCAGTTGTCATCGTATCGATGCAGTCCGCCGCAATTGCCGCGGTGGCGCCAGTGAATCTCGGGACCGCCGCCAGCTTCAGCGTCCTGGCTGGGAGCACGGTTACCAACACCGGTCCGACGGTCATAAACGGGGACCTTGGCCTCAGCCCAGGCTCTGCGGTAACGGGATTCCCGCCCGGCACAGTGCACGGCGCCATGCACGTAACTGATGCGGTCGCGGGCCAGGCCCAGAGTGACTTGACCACTGCCTACAACGATGCCGCTGGGCGAACCCCGGCCACCAGCATCCCTGGCTTCATCGGAGCGGGCGGGACGCTTCTGACTGGCGTGTATAAGGCCACCAGCTCATTGCACGTCGGCGGCACGCTGACCCTGAATGCGCAGGGCGATCCGAGCGCGGTCTTCATCTTCCAGGTTGGCTCGACTCTGATCACCAGCTCAGGCACCACGGTCCTACTCACCAATGGTGCTCAAGCCTGCAATGTCTTCTGGCAGGTGGGCAGTTCTGCGACACTCGGAACAGGGTCGATGTTCCAGGGCAGCGTCCTGGCTTTGACGTCCATCACCGTGACGACCGACGTAACGATTCAGGGTCGTGTCCTTGCCCGTAACGGTGCGGTGACCCTCGACTCCGACACCATTACCGCGCCCGCGTGCATTCAGGCGTCGCCGAGCCCCACGCCGACGACGACGTCGCCGGGTCCCACGCCCACCGTGACGTCGCCGGGTCCCACGCCGACGATGACGTCGCCGGGCCCCACCCCCACCAGGACATCGCCGGGTCCCACGCCCACCAGGGGATCGCCGGGGCCCACGCCGACGATGACGTCGCCGGGCCCTACGCCGACCAGGGGATCGCCGGGGCCCACGCCTACCATCACATCGCCGAGTCCGACGCCGACTTCGACCAGGACCAAGCACCACCACAAGCACCATAGGCCGGCACCGGTTCTCACACCGGTCCCCACAACCTTCCCGGTAACCGGCTAGCCCCGCAGTGGGCTCATGTGGCTGGACCAGGTGCGGGTTGATGGGCTCCGCCTCATCTGACGGGGTCAGGAAGCATTAGGTCATGAGAACGGAGGGGCGCCGCGATCGTCTCCGGTCGCGGCGCCCCTCATTTGCGGAATGAGCGTCTGCCGAGCAGGAGTCCCATGGCCTGGTAGGTGAGGCGACCTATATCCGAAACATCCAAGAACGGGCTAGACTAAGCTGGTTGCCCCCGGACCCTGGCGACCTTCAGCTCGCCTCTATGCCGGGAGGCACCAGAACATGCTGGGTTATGTAGCGGCTGCCCTGTTTATCATCGCGTTCCTCATCAATGCGACGTCCACCTCCACCAGCGCGGTCTTCTCCCCGACGAGCCTGATGCTGGCAGGGCTGGCGTGCCTTGCGCTACACCTGGCCGGCGTCGGCACCGGCTGGTCCGTGCCAAAGCGCCGGGGACGCCGCTAACGCGGGCCGTGGCCTGATCGCCGCTCACCTGCGCCAGCGACTAATTTAACCGGAGGTTGCAAATGCGAATCGGAGCACTTCTGCTCATCGTGTGGCTGATCATTGGCGCCATAGCAGCAGGGCAGCGCCACTACTACAGCGGCTCTTCCACCAGCTGCGTCAAGGTAGGCACGACCGTCCTGACGATTGCGGCGGGTCCGCTCAACTATTTCGGCGTGAATCCGAAGGTCTCCTGCAAGGCGCCGCAGCCAAGCAAATGACCATGGTTGACTGCTGCCGTGCGCTTGACCGCCTTCCGGCGCTGCCGTGCGTGGTCTGAGGGTTGCGAGCGATTCTCGTAATCGGAGGGCCCGCCCGGCTGTGCCGGGCGAGCGAGGGCGAACCGCAGGACCGCGCCGACAACGATGAGAGCGATGCACATTCCGTTGCTCATCGCGCGCCTTCCGCCCGGCGAGCTTGACGGCTAGCCAGCCGCCGAGCAGTGTCCGCAGATGCCGAGCAGGCAGGTGATGACGCGGCTGGCCTCGCCCGGGTCTGCAGCTAAGCAGGGCGCTGATCTGCTGCAGCGCAGGCCCCGCCATCGCGATCGGGGAAGAACAGCTCTAATCCTCGCCTTGGCAGGCGCCCCGAGACATCCAGTCGTTTGCTGGTGGACGTGGGCCCTCTGGCCCTAGGCGGCTGACCTCTCAGGGCCCATCGTGAAAGAGAGGAGGTGAACGCGAGGTCGGTTCTGGACGTAATCGCGGGGAGCGCACGTCCGGCCTGGCTTGGCGGCTCCGCGTTTCTGCGCCACGATCGTCGGCGTGCCGGTCGTCATGCCGCCTGAGACCGCAGCCGATGATCGTTCCATCGTTGCTCCGTTAAGACGAAGGGTGAGGGCCATGACAGACTCGCAGGGTCATGCGATCGCGATCGTGGGGGTCGGCGCGATCTTGCCCGATGCCCCCGATGCCCGGGCTTTTTGGGCCAATCTGCTCGCCGGGCGGTCCTCGATCACCGACGTGCCGAAGGACCGCTGGGATCCGGAGTTGTATTACGACGCCGACCCGAGGGCGCCAGACAAGACGTACTCCAAGATCGGTGGCTGGGTGCGGGACTGGGACTGGTCGCCGCTGGAGTGGCGGCTGCCCATTCCGCCCAGGGTGGGCGAGGCGATCGACGACGCCCAGAAATGGGCGGTGGCATGCACTCGCGCCGCTCTGCTGGACTACGGCTGGCCAACCCGACAGCTCGACCAGGAGCGCACTGCGGTGATCTTGGGTAACGCCATGGGAGGGGGCGAGAAGCATTATCAGACGGCACGTCGTGTCGCCTTCCCAGAGACGGTCAGCGACCTCGCTGGGGCGCCGTCGTTCCGTGCGCTGCCCGCCGGGATCCGGGCGGCGATCATCGCTGAGGTGCGCGAACGCATGGATGCGTACCTGCCCCGGATTACCGAGGACACGATGCCGGGCGAACTGGGCAACTGCGTGGCCGGCCGGGTGGCCAGCTTGTTCAACCTGCGTGGCCCTAACTTCGTCGTGGATGCCGCCTGCGCCTCCACGCTGGCCGCGCTCGCCGTATCTGCCGACGGGCTGGCCAGGCACAAGTTCGACGCGGTGATCTCCGGCGGCGTCGACCGCAATATGGGTGCCTGGATGTTCGTGAAGTTGTCCAGGATGGGGGCCCTGTCGGCCACCGGCAGCCGGCCGTTCGACGCCCGGGCCGATGGGTTCGTGATGGGTGAAGGGGCCGCCTTGTTCGTGCTCAAGCGCCTCCAGGACGCCGAGCGTGCGGGCGATCGGATCTACGCCGTGGTCCGCGGGATCGGCGCCGCCAGCGACGGCCGCGGCAAGGCGCTCGCCGCTCCCAACCCGGTGGGCCAGCGGCTCGCCGTGGAGCGCGCCTGGCTGGACGCCGGGCTGTCGCCAGCCACCTGCTCGATGGTCGAAGCGCACGGCACCTCGACGCCCGTCGGCGATCTGGTCGAGGTCAACACCATTACCGAGGTGTTCGCCTCCGCTGGTTCGCGCCCCGGCTCGGTCGCCCTGGGTTCGGTCAAGTCCAACATCGGGCACCTCAGGCCGGCGGCTGGCGCGGCCGGCCTGCTGAAAGCGACATTCGCCCTGCACGAGAAGGTGATACCGGCCAGCCTGGGCGTCGAGCATCTCAACCCCGATATCGACTGGGCGTCCTCACCGTTCCGCGTCAACACGCAGGCGCGGACCTGGGACGTCGCCAACGGCGGGGTGCGCTGCGCGGCGGTGAGTGCGTTCGGCTTCGGCGGGACTAACTTCCATGTCGTGCTAGAGGAGTACGTGCCCGGCCGAGTGCCGGGCAGCACCGGCTCCGAGTAGCGGCTGGCGCCGACCTGTCCGGCATGGTCGTCGTACGGTAGGCGCAGCGGCGTTCCCAGGCGGGTGTTGACGGAGGTGCGCGTGAGCGGAGCAGATGATCGAGCCGAGCCGCCGCGTTCGCACGAGCCAGCGGGCTGGACGCCGGAGATCGAAGAGATCTGCCGCCGCCGGGACCTGGCCCTGGCCATGGGTGGGCCAGAGAAGGTGGGGCGGCAGCGCGCCTCGGGTCGGCTCACCGTGCGTGAACGCATCGATAAGCTGGCCGACCCCGGCAGCTTCGCCGAGATCGGCGCTCTGACCGGATTCGGCGACTACGACGGCGGCGGCCGCCTCACCTCGATCAGGCCGGCCAATTTCGTCGCGGGAACGGCGCGCATCAATGGGCGCTCGGTAATGCTCGGCGCCGACGACTTCACCGTACGTGGCGGCTCCGGCGACGCAGCGATCCACGCCAAGCAGATCTATTCGGAGCAGTACGCGAACGAGATGCGGCTGCCGGTCGTGCGGCTGCTGGACGGCGCGAGCGGCGGCGGCAGCGTCAAGATGGCGCAGGAGGCCGGATATACCTATGTGCCCATCAACCCTGGGTGGGACGCCGTGGTCGACAACCTCTCCCTGGTGCCCGTGGTGGCGGCGTGCCTCGGCCCGACCGTGGGGCTCGGTGCTGCGCGCCTGGTCATGTCGCACCTCGCCGTGATGGTGAACGGCGTCGGCCAGCTGTTCACAGCCGGGCCGCCCGTCGTCCGCGGCGGCACTGGCGAGGACCTGACCAAGGAGGAACTCGGTGGCGCGGCCGTGCACCGCCACAACGGCACGATCGAGCGGTTCGTCGCCACCGAAGACGACGCCTTCGGTGTCATCCGCGACTTCCTGTCGTACCTGCCAGGCAGTGTGCATGAGGTTCCGCCGATTCTCCCCTGCGCCGACCCGGCCGGTCGGCGCGAGGAGAGCCTCATCGCAGCAGTTCCGCGCAATCCCCGCACGCCGTACCGAATCGGGCCGATCATGGAGGCGATCTTCGACCGTGGCTCGGTGTTCACGTACGCGGAGTACGGCGGTGCCACGGTCACCGCGTTCGCTCGCCTCGATGGTCACCCGGTCGGAGTCCTCGCTGCCGACCCGTACAAGGGCAGCACGATGTCGGTCGAGGGAGCCCAGGCGATCACCCGCCTGGTCGACCTGTGTGAGGCGTTCCATGTCCCGCTCGTCAGCCTCACCGACCAGGGCGGGCTTACCATTGGCCGGGTCGCCGAGGAACGCGGCACGATCCGGTACGGCGCCCGCGCCATTGCAGCCGTTTACCAGGCGCGGGTCCCGCAGGCCGAACTAATCGTGCGCCGGGTGTACGGCGTCGGTGGCGCAGGGATCGTCAACCGGCACCGAGCCGGCCGCAGCTGGGCGTGGCCGTCGGGCGACTGGGGGTCGCTGCCAGTGCAGGGCGGTATCGAAGCGGCGTTTCGTGCGCAGTTGCACGATGCCGACGACCCTGAGGCAGAGATCGCGCGGATCCGCCGCACGCTGGCTGCTGTCGGCTCGCCATTCCGCACGGCCGAGCGATTCGGCGTCCAGGACCTGATCGACCCCCGCGACAGCAGGCCGCTGCTCTGCGCGTGGGTGCGTGACGCCTACCGGGTTCTCCCCGAACTGACCGGGCGTCCTTTCTTCGGCATTCGCCCTTAGGAGGCTTCGATGGATTTGGCCGCGATGCTGCGTGAAGAAGGCGATATCGTCACCGAGCGGCTGGCCCACTGGGCGGAGACGGCCGGGGACCGGCCATTCTTCTACTACGGCGAGGACGATCTGACGCTGACGTACGCGGACTTCGGCCGCCGCACAGATGCGATCGCCAGCAACCTGACCGCGAACGGCGTGGCCAAAGGAGACCGGGTCAGCGTGTTCTGCGCCAACCCGATGGTGAGCGCGCTTGTCATGTTCGGCACGTGGAAGGCGGGGGCGCTATACAGCCCGATCAACTTCGCCTTTACCGGGCGCCTGCTGGCCTATCAGCTTGCTGATACTGGCCCTAAGCTCATCGTGACCGAGCCCCGCCTGCTGCCCGCCCTCAACGGAGTCGCCGCCTCGCTGGCCGATGAGCCCGCGGTCGTCGTGTACGACCCGCCATCCGGGGCGCATGATCACACGCCGGACCGGGACGCATCGGTGCTGCCCGAGCTTCCGTGGGAGGCCTTGACCGCCGACGCTTCCGCTCCGGGGGTGCGTGTCGCCTTCGACGACCCGGCCAACATCATCTACACCTCGGGAACGACCGGCCCGCCAAAGGGCGTCGTTCAGCCATACCGCTGGATGGCCCAGTACACCTGGGGTTTGCGCAGGCTGATCACAACCGACGACGTGATCTACAACGATCTGCCGATGTATCACGTGGGCGGCGCCATCGCCAACGTGGCCCGGGCGGCATGGGCCGGCTGCGAGGTCGCCGTCTGGGACCGCTTCAGCCCGAACGCCTTCTGGGACCGCATCCACTCTCGGCGGGCAACGGCGGCCATCCTCCTGGACGTGATGATCCCGTGGCTGATGAAGGCGCCGGAGAGCGCCGACGACCGACGCAATACCCTGAACAAAGTGCATTTGCAGCCGCTGCCGCTGCACCACGCGCAGGTCGCCCGTAGGTTCGGCTTCGACTTTGTCAGTGCGGGCTTCGGGCAGACCGAATCCGGCGCCCCCTTGTCGGGGCTGATCGAAGAGACCGCGGAGGGCGAGGGGACGCCAACTGATCTTTATCGGGGCCTCAGCCATAAGCAGGCGCGCCAAGTGACCGAGCGCGACGGAGTGCTGGTGCTTCCTGGCGACGCAGTCGCCAGGAAGGGCTTCATGGGACTGTCGGCGCCGTTCGTCGATGCCACGGTGCTCAACGAACACGATGAGGAGTGCTCGCCCGACGAGACCGGCCAACTCGCGTTTCGTTCGAAGCTGCCCGCCCTGTTCCTCACCGAGTACCTCGGCAAGCCGGAGGCCACCGTCGCCGCCTGCCGCAACCTGTGGTTCCACACCGGCGATGCCGCCTTCCGTGGTTCCGACGGATACTTCTATTTCATCGACCGGATGGGTGATCGCATCCGGGTGCGCGGCGAGAATCTCTCCTCGTTCCAGGTCGAGGATCTGCTCAACCAGCACCCGGACATCCGGTTCTCCGCGGTGCTCCCGATTCCAGGTGAGGAAGGGGACGAAGACGACATCGTCGCCTTCGTGGTGCCGGACAGCATGGCGCTTACCGAGGAGGCGGTGCACGCCTACGCGGCGCAGACCATGCCCAGGTACATGCGTCCGGCTCACGTCAGGATCGTCGGCGACATCCCACGTACGCCCACCAGCAAGGCGGAGAAGTACAAACTACGGGCCCAGATCCTCGCCGAACTCGGGTTAGCTCGCTCCCAGTGACCGACGACTACGGGCGCGCATGTTGGGGCCTGCGCTTGCGATGACCCCGAATGGCAAGACCGCATATGTTTCTCGTCGGCGGTTTCCCGCCGGATATTACAACTATCCGAGCAGCGTGCTGCCGATCAGCGTGACGACGGGTAAGCCTGGGCCCGCAATCTCCACTCCGCGGAGTGCAGGCATGATTACCGGCCCGCCGTTGCAACTGGATGTCACTCCCGGCGGAGGAACTCTCTACGTACTCAGCAGCAAAGTGTCAGGTAAGCCTGGTGCGGTGCTCACTCCCATCCGGCAGCCATCAGGCCGCCATGACCCGTCCGGATTCGCCGACTGGTCATCGGTGGCCATCGGCTAGCCCGGCCGACTCCTGATGGGCGGGTTCCTCGTCAGGTTCCGCGCGGACAGGGCAGGAACGTCGTACCGTCGAGGTTCACGTCCAGCTTCATGGCGGCGAACCCGGCAGGTGGCGCATAGACAAGCCGGCAGAAGGTGGCGAACCGATGTCGGCCGGTGCAGTTCTGCCCAGGGTTGCAGACGTACTGGTCGGCCGAGTACTCCACCTCGCCGACCCATTTGCCGGTTGGCTGGCCCGGCGTACGGTCGGCAGTGAAATCATCCCAGCCGCATGGCTCGCGGCCGGAGAGCGCGGTGCAGGTGATGCCGTACTGGCTGCTGCCGCGTAGCCAGGACGCGAAACACGACCCGCCGACGTAGCATTCCTCGACCACGGCGCCATCGGCATAGCCGCGGGCCCACCAGCTCAGAAATGGCGAGTTCTTCCACAGGCCGGACAGGCCGAGCCGGTGCATCTGGTTGAAGGCGTAGGCCAGCAGATTCTGCGCGTCCCCAGGGGTGAGATGGAATCCGGTCGTGGACGGCGGATCGAACCCGTCGATGTCGTCAAGCTCGACGGCGTCGAAACCCTTGCGCGCGCACATCTCCAGCCGCGCGTCGATCATCGGTTTCAGCGCGTCAAGCTGCCGGAAGTCCACCCAGCGTTCCTGCGGATACCCGTAGTAGACGTTGCCGAGCGTGGCCGCGGGGAAGGCGCCGCGCGGGGCCGGGCTCCCGTCCGGCCGGTAATCCTCCCAGGCCAGGTCCAGATAGCAGATCGTCTTCGGATGCGGCAAGGTGGCCGCCTGCCAGGTCTGGTGAATGGCACGGACAGCAGCGGCGGTGGTGAGGAATCCGTCGATGTCGTAGATGTCGACGGCGTGAGCGCCGCTGCGTTCCAGCGGTGTCACCCGGCCGATCTGCCAGTCCCAGCGCATCGGGCGGTGCCGCGAGTCCAGGTGTGGGGGCAGCCAGCACGAATGCCTCGGCCGGCTCAGGCAGCCGATCGGCACCGGGAACGGCACGATCCGCCAGCCGAACCGCACGGTCGTCGCACCGGCCCGGTCGAGCGTCCGGACCGACACCGAGTGCCGGCCCGTGGGCAGCGTGCCGGTGTAGAAGACCAGGCCACGCGGCATCGGGTGCCAGGATCCGTGATCGATCCGGTACAGCAGCGCAGGCCTACCGCTGCGCGCGGCGTAGTGCGGCGGATCGACCTGGAAGTACTCCTGCGGCGATGCGGTCCGGTGCTCCGGCGTTCCGTTCACGAACTCGGTGCGCGGCGCCCGGTCGGCCGGATACCCGGCGACGGTTTCGGCGGACAGCGCCGACGCTGAGGAGCTGACCACGACGAACGAGAACGTGGCCGGAGCGGTCTCCACCACCTCACTGGCGACCTCGGTGAGCCGGAGCCGCCGCCCGCTGTCGGCGTGACCGGCGATGTAGCTGGCTGCGGCATACGGCGTCACGGTCGAATCCTGCGCCAGGGCACACCTGCCCGCGGTCGGACAGGACCGCCAGTAGTAGCCGACCTCGAAGCTGAGCAGCCGGTCGCCGCGCGGCAGCCGACCCGGCCGCCAGCGCAGGCCGACGGCCCGGACCGTCCCGCCGTCCCGGGGATGACCGCCGATCCGCAACGCCCCGGTGCCCACGGGCGGCGGAATCGAGCTGGCACTGGCAGCCCGCGCCGCCAGTCCGGCAGGCTGCCCGGCAGCCCGTGCCGCCTCCTGCCCGGCCGGCAGCGACGCCGCAGTCACCGCGAGGACGGCCGCGGCCACGCCGCAGACCAGCCGCGCTGATACCCGATTCACCTGCGCACCTCCTGATCAGATCACGCGGTGCCCGGACCGCATCACCGCGCCAGCGCCGGCGGGAGCAGCGGCCCGTGAGCTTCGAGCAGTTCGTCGCACAGGGCGACGATCTGGTTGGTGGTCAGCGTCGCCGACGTGTTCGGGTCGAGCAGCGCCGCCTGGTAGACGTAGTCGCGGCGGCCGAACAGCGCCGCCCGCACGGTCAGCTCCACGACATTGAGGAAGGTGCGATTCAGCGCGGCGAGCTGCACGGGCAGGTCGCCGACGGCCCGCAGGCGCGGACCGGACGCGTCGATATCGCACGGCCCCTCGACGCACGCGTTCGCCGGCAGGTTGCCGATCCGGCCGTCATTGCGGGCATTGACGTAGATCTCCCGCTCGGTGCCGGTCTCCAGCGAGTGGATGAACTGCGAAGCGAGCTCGTCCTGCGCCTCCAGCTCGATGGGCTCACCTGCGTCAAGCTGCCCGGTCAGCTTGTCAAGCTCGCGCAGGTTCTGCTCCGACCTGGCCAGGTACTCCCCGACGGGGACGCGGAAGTGCTCGATCTGCGAATCGTGCCGCATGATCCATGGCACATACTCGGCCGAGTGCTCGCTTGACTCGGTCGGGAAGTAGCCGAACCGGCGGAACAGCTCGACCCGCACCCGGCGCTGCAGCTGCGGATCGGCGCTGATCGCGCGATGCAGCTCGGGGTACAGCGACTGGCCCAGATACCTGAAGCCAATCACGAACGCCTGGTGGTTGAACCCGGCCGTGGTGAAGCTGATGTCGGCTGGATTGAGGCGGACTAGCCCGGCCAGGAAGGCATGGGTGTCGCGGACCGAGTGGCACAGCCCGAAGACCCGGCTGAACTCGGTGCCCTCGTAGACCGCCCAGGGCAGCATGGCCATCGGGTTGGCGTAGTTGAGCAGATAGGCGTCCGGGCAGCAGCGCAGCATGTCGCGGGCCAGGGCGACGATCACCGGGATCGTCCGTAGCCCGCGGAAGATGCCGCCGATGCCCAGCGTGTCGCCGATGGTCTGGCGCAGGCCGTACCTGGCCGGGATGTCGAAGTCGTGCCGCGTCGCGGCGTACCCGCCGACCTGCACCTCGTTGATCACGTACTGAGCGCCGGCCAGCGCCTCCGCCTGGTCGTCAGCGGCGGTGACGACGGCGCCAGCGCCGGTCTGCGCGACGATCTGGCCGACCAGCCGCCGGGCGAAATCGAGCCGCTCCGCGCTGATGTCGTACAGCGAGAGATGCAGCTGCCCGGCGAACTCGGGGTAACCGCACAGGTCGGTGACCACGTTGCGGGTGAACTCGATGCTGCCCGCGCCGATGAACGCCACCTTCGTCACAGCTCGAAAGTGTTCCATTGCGCGCAGTTCCACGCAAGACCGCGCAGCTCTTTGATCTTCAGCCCTAGTTACCTGCGCATCTGCTGCGCGATTGGAGGTTGACACATCGTGCCGACGACGCCCAAAATGTGGCTCAAACATGGGTTGTTCGGGCAAGAGCGTGAACAGAGGGACCGATGGTCACTAATGGGCTGCGAACTGTGGTGGCATGCACGCTGGCAGTCGTCGGCCTGGCGGCCTGCGGATCCGGCAGCGGCGGGTCGGGGAACGGGAAGTCGATCCAGATCTGGGAGGGCTACACCGGTGCCGAGCTCACGGCCTTCAACCACCTGGTGTCCGTCTACGACAAGGCCCATCCCGGGGTCACGGTCTACCCGCTCTATGTCAACAACGACGACACGCTTCAGAAGGTCCTCACCGCGGTCCGCGGCGGCACCACCCCCGACATCGCCTACCTCTATGGTTCGTGGGCGCCGAACGTCGCCCAGATCCCGCAGGTCGTCAAGCTCAACAGCGTGGTCAGCCAGCCGGGGGTGAACTGGACCGACTTCTGGGTGGGCGAACGCGATGTGGCGACCGTGCAGGGCAAGGTGATCGGCATTCCCGCGCTGGTGGACAACCTTGCCGTCGTCTACAACAAGTCGCTGTTCGCCAAGGCTGGCCTGGCGCCCCCCGGCCCGAACTGGACCTGGCAGCAGTTCGTGGCCGACGCCCGGGCGCTGACCAAGCCGGCCATCAAGCAATTCGGCACGGCCTACGTCACCCCGGGTACCGAGGACACCGTCTGGCACTGGGAGGCGCTGCTCTGGGCGGCAGGCGGGCAGCTACTCAACGCCTCGAACTCCAGCGCCGCGTTCGACTCCCCGGCCGGCCTGCTGTCGCTGAACACGCTGCGCAGCATGGCCGTCACGGAGCACTCGATGTACCTGGACCCGACCGACTCCGCCTACGCCAACCTGTTCAACTCGGGCAAGATCGGCATGCTGGTGACCGGCCCGTGGGACCTGTCCGCGTTCCCCAACGTCCACTACGGCGTCCAGGTCATGCCGGCGTTTCCCGGCACCGGCGGCGGCCACCAGACCATCTCTGGGCCGGACAACTGGGTCATCTTCAACAACGGCGCCGCGAAGGTGCGGACGGCGGAGAGCTTCCTGCTCTGGCTGACCGCCCCGGCTCAGGTCCGGTACTTCTCGCTGGCTACCGGTGACCTGCCGACCAGGCAGGCAGTCGCCGACGCCGCCGGTTTCCAGGGGCAGATGAACACGGCCCTGCCCGGCGTCAGCACCTTCATCGCCAACCTGGCCAATGTCCGCCAGGCCCGGCCGCAGATCCCCAGCTACCCGCAGATCTCGCAGGTCATCGGCAACATGGTCGTCGCCGTGCTGCTGGGCAAGGCGCAGCCGCAGGCGGCGCTGGCCCAGGCCGCCGCGAAGGTGAACCAGATCCTGGCCGGATCGGGACCCGGCAGCTGAGATGACCGCGTCGGTGACGACCTCCGGGGGTGCTGGCCCCGGAGCCGGGAAGGCGGTCGCGGTCGGCCGAGCTCGGCGTGGTCGGCCGCAAGGCGGCGCGCGGCGCTCGATAGCAGGCTCGGAGTCGATCGCCGGATGGGCCTTCGTCACCCCGGCGGCGGTGATCATTCTGCTGTTCGGTGCCGCGCCGATCGTCTGGTCGCTGGTGATGTCGTTCCAGCAGAACAATCTGCTCAATCCGAGCACGCCGTTCGTCGGCCTGCGCAACTACCGGGCGATGCTGCACGACCCGGCGGTCACCCAGGCGATCGAGCACACGCTGGTCTACACGGCGCTCTTCGTGCCTGGCACCATGGTGGTCGGGCTGTTCCTCGCGGTCGCGATGAACCGGAAGCTGCGCTTCATGTGGCTGTACCGGACGGCTGCCTACGCCACGATGGCCATCTCGACGATCAGCGAGGCGCTGGTCTTCATCTGGCTTTTCGATCCCTCGTACGGGATCGTGAACTACTTCTTCAGCCTGGTCGGAATCCCGCAGCAGCAGTTCCTGAACTCCCCGTCCGAGGCGCTCTTCGTGATCGTGACGATGACGATCTGGGGCTGGAGCGGCTTCGCTGTGGTGATCTACCTGGCCGCATTGCAGGGCATCCCGCAGGATCTCACCGAGGCGGCCGCGATCGACGGCGCCGGGCACTGGGCCACCTTCCGCCGGGTCACGCTGCCACTGCTCAGCCCGGCCTCACTGTTCCTGGCGGTCTGGCTGACCATCAACGCCCTGCAGCTGTTCGACGAGGTGTTCCTGTCCACCTCGGGCGGGCCGCTCGGCGCCACCACCGTCCTGGTCTACTACCTCTACGAGCAGGCATTCCAGAACTTCAACTTCGGCTACGCCTCGGCCATCGCCTACCTGCTGTTCCTGGTCATCCTGGTGGTCACCGCGATCCAGTTCCGGGTCAGCCGACGATTCACCTACTACCGGTCATGATCGCGCGCGAACTGGATATCGGCGACGTGGCCGGACCCCGGGCGGCCGGACCTCGGAAGGCCGGACCGCGGATGGCCGGATCACGGGGGCGGCTGCCGTTCAGCCCGTGGCATCTGGTGCTGATCCCGGCCACGATCATCCTGCTCTTCCCTTTCGTCTGGCTGGTCGTAACGTCGATCGAGACGCCAGCCGAGGCGCTGCATTTCCCGCCCGACCTGACCCCGAACGTGATCAGGCTGCAGAACTACCCCGATGCGCTGGCCGCCGCGCCGTTCGGCCGGTTCTTCCTGAACAGCATCGTCGTCGCGGTCAGCACCGTGCTCGCCAATCTGGTCTTGTGCGCGGCGGCAGGCTACGCGTTCGCCAGGTTCAGGTTCCTCGGCCGGACCGTGCTGTTCGTGGTGATCATGATGACGCTGATGGTGCCGTTCCAGGTCACGATGATCCCGCAGTTCCTGATCACCAAATGGATCGGCGTGCACCTGCTCGCTGGCGCGGGGATCGGGCACATCGGCGCGCTGATCGTGCCGAACGCCGCGACCGCGTTCGGGGTGTTCTTCCTGCGTCAGTTCTTCCGCACCCTGCCGATCGAGTACGAAGAGGCGGCCCGGGTGGACGGAGCGACCAGGCTGACGGTGCTGTGGCGGATCGTGCTGCCGCTGTCGGCCCCGGCGCTGGCCACGCTGGCCGCGCTGACCTTCCTGGACTCCTGGAACTCGTTCCTGTGGCCGCTGATCGTGATCAACTCGCCCGGCGCGATGACGTTGCCGCTCGGCCTGGCGACCTTCCAGGGTGCGCACTCCACCGAATGGACGCTGCTGATGGCCGGCAACGTGATGAGCCTCGCCCCGATGCTGCTCGTCTTCCTGGTCGCGCAGCGGTACTTCGTCAGATCGGTGGCCGCGACCGGGCTGACTGGAGTGTGACGGTGCTGGCTAGACCGCCCGGTGCGGGCCGCCGATGACGCCGATGCGCGCAGCGCGCTCGCGGCGACAAGGAAAAGAGACCATGACGCATAACGCAACCCACCACAGTACTGACGCCAGGCAGGCCGGTCCTGGCTGGACCGATGCCGAGATCGCGTCGCAGCCGGACTGCTGGCGCCGGGCTGCGGTGTTGCTGCCCGAGGTGGCCGGCCTGCTGCCGGCTCCCGGCGAGCGGGTCGCGGTGGTCGGCTGCGGCACCTCGTGGTTCATCGCCCAGTCCTACGCGGCAGCTCGCGAGGCCGCCGGTCAGGGCGAGACCGACGCCTTCGCCGCCTCCGAGATGCCAGCCGGACGGCGGTATGACCGGGTGGTCGCGTTGACCAGGTCGGGGACGACCACGGAGATTCTGCAGTTGCTCGCCAGGATCGGTGGCAGTCAGCCGACCGTGGCCATCACCGCCGATCCAGGCACGCCGGTCGCCGCGGCGGCAGACGCGATCATCGCGCTGGACTTCGCCGACGAGCAGTCGGTCGTACAGACCAGGTTCGCCACCACCGAACTGGCGCTGCTGCTCGCGCACCTGGGCACCGACATCGGACCGGTGGCCGCGGCCGCCGAGCGGGTCCTCGCCGAACCGCTGCCTGACGTGCTCATCCGCGCCCGCCAGTTCACCTTCCTTGGCACCGGCTGGACCTGCGGACTGGCCAGCGAGGCCGCACTCAAGCTCCGCGAGTCGGCCGGCCAGTGGACCGAGGCGTACCCGGCGATGGAATTTCGGCACGGCCCGATCGCGGTGACCGGCACCGGCAGCATCGTGTGGATGTTCGGGCCGCCGCCCGAAGGCCTGGCCGCCGAGATCGCCGCGGCTGGCGGGCTGCCGTGGCCGGGCATCGAGCACTCGCTGGCCGAGCTGGTCAGGGTGCACAAGGTGGCCGTCACGATCGCGCGGGCCGCCGGACTCGACCCGGACCGGCCGCGCAACCTGACCAGATCGGTGATACTGCGCCCGGACGGCCAGGAGCGCCGGGCCGGGCCCGCCGCCCCGGTGGCCGAGGCGCGATGATCCTGGTCGTCACGCTCAATCCGGCCCTGGACGTCACCCACGAGGTCGACCAGGTCAACTGGGCCGGGGTTAACCGCCCGCACCGGGTGCATGTCCGGCCCGGCGGCAAGGGCGTCAACGTGGCCAGGACGCTGCGGGCGCTCGGTGCTGAGGTCACGCTGGCCGGGCTGGTCGGCGGCGGAGTCGGCAGGGAACTTGTGACCGGCCTAGACGGGTCCGGGATCTCGACCGCACTGACCTGGGTCTGCGGTGAGACCAGGCGAACCTTCGCTGTGGTCGACACCGGGCGGGGCGACACCGCGGTCTTCAACGAGCCTGGACCGCCGGTCAGCGTGGGCGAGTACCGGGAGTTTTTTGTTACCTATGAAAGGGCGCTGGCCAGTTGCGCGGCCGTCGTGCTGTCCGGCAGCCTCCCGCCCGGCGTCCCCGCCGATGCTTACGCCGACCTGATCGCGGCTGCCGCGCAGGCATCGGTCCCCGCGATTCTGGACGCCAGCGGCGCCGCGCTGGCGCACGGGGTCGCGGCAGGCCCAGCGCTGGTCAAGCCGAACCTGGCCGAGCTTGGCGAGGTCAGCGACCAGTCGATGGAGCGGGCCGGCCAGCCGGACGCCGACGCGGTAGTCACGGCGGCTGGCCGGCTGCTCGCGGCCGGAGCGCGGGCGGCGGTCGTGTCGCTTGGCTGGCACGGGCTGCTCGCGATCACGCCGGACGGGAACTGGCGGGCCAGCCAGGCTGGACCGGTAGCTGGCAACCCGACTGGCGCCGGCGACGCGGTGGTGGCGGCGCTCGCGCACGGGCTGGTCCGGCGGCAGGACTGGCCGGAGCGGCTGCGGCATGCGGCGGCGCTCGGGGCGGCAACCGTCGCGGCGTCGGCAGCGGGCGAGTTCGGTGCCGAGGATTACCGGCGCCAGCTGGCCGAAGTCCAGGTCACCGGGCTGCCGGGACCTGACGTCTGGCGGGAGGACGGCTGATGGCCACGGCGGCGACCGGCGAGATTGTCCATGCGGCCCGCGCGGCAGGCCGCGGCGTCGGCGCGTTCAACGTGATCGGGATCGAACACGCCGAGGCGATCGTGACCGGCGCGCAGGCCGCGGCCGGGCCGACCGTCCTGCAGATCAGCGAGAACTGCGTCGCCTACCACGGGGCACTGGAACCGATCGCGGCGGCCGCGATGGCGATCGCGCGGTCGGCGACCGTGCCAGTCGCCGTGCACCTGGATCACGCGGTGAGCGCCGACCTGGTGCAGGCCGCCGTGGGCCTTGGCATCAGATCGGTGATGTTCGACGCCTCGTCCCGTGATTACGCCTCGAACGTAGCGGCCACGGCGGAACTCGCCGTCTGGTGCCATCGCCGCGGGGTCTGGATCGAGGCCGAGCTTGGCGAGATCGGCGGCAAGGACGGAGTCCATGCCCCAGGTGCCCGGACCAGGCCGGCCGAGGCGGCCGCCTTTGTGGCGGCGACCGGCGTGGACGCGCTGGCAGTGGCGGTCGGCAGCTCACACGCGATGCTCACCAGGGACGCCGTGCTCGACCTGGAGCTGATCGGCCGGATCAGTGCAGCGGTCCCGGTACCGCTGGTGCTGCACGGCTCGTCCGGGGTTCCCGATGACGGCCTGACGGCGGCGATCCGGGCCGGCCTGACGAAGATCAACATAGCGACCCAGCTGAACAAGGTCTTCACCGCCGCCGTCCGAGATCGGCTGGCCGGCGACGAGCGCCTGGTCGATCCGCGAAAGTACGGCGCGGCCGGCCGGGACGCGGTCGCGGCCGAGGTTGCCAGGTTGCTTCGGGTGCTCGGCGCGGCCGGCTGAGGGAGTCGCGATGAGCAGATACCGACGATGGAACGAGCTCCTAGAGCTGCTTGCCGCCGACGGTCAGCTCAGCGTCGAGAAGGCGGCGCAGGAACTCGGCGTCTCCGAGGCGACGGTCCGCCGCGATTTCGATGACCTCGCCGCCCAGCAGATGCTGACCAGGATTCGCGGCGGCGCGCTGGCGCAGGCGGTTACCTACGATCTGCCGTTGCGCTACAAGAGCGAGCGGCATCCGAGCGAGAAGCAGCGGATCGCCGTGGTCACCGCCGCCATGATCCGCCCCGGGCAGATCGTCGGCCTGAACGGCGGCACCACCACCACCGAGGTGGCCAGGGCCCTCGCGGTCCGGGCCGACCTCCAGGTCGGGGGGCCGCTGGCTCCCGCGCTCACGGTGGTGACCAACGCGCTGAACATTGCCACCGAGCTGGCCGTGCGGCAGACCATCAAGATCGTGGTGACCGGCGGGGTGGCCAGGCCGCAGTCCTACGAGCTGACCGGCCCGCTGGCCACGAGCGTGCTTGAGCAGGTGGTGCTCGACGTGGCGATCCTCGGCGTGGACGGCATCGACGCGGAAATCGGCGCGACCGCTCACCATGAGGGGGAGGCCAGCATCAACCGGCTGATGACCCAGCGGGCTGCCCGAGTGATAGTCACCGCGGACAGCTCCAAGGTCGGCCGGCGTGCTTTCGCCAGGATCTGCGCCCCCGCCGATGTGGACGTACTGGTCACCGACGGCGGGATCGAACCGGCTCAGGCTGCTGAGCTGGCCGACGCGGGAGTCCGGGTTGTCCTCGCCTGACCAGCTGGATCTGATCGTTGCCGGGGACTGCAACCCCGACCTGATCGTGACCGGCACTGACCTGATGCCGGCGTTCGGTCAGACCGAGAAACTCGTGGCCGGGATGTCGCTGGTGATCGGCGGTTCAGCCTCGATCACGGCGGTGGCAGCGGCGCGGCTCGGCCTGCGGGTCGCGCTGGCGGCGGCGGTCGGCGACGACCCGGTCGGCCAGCTGATCTGCTCCCTGCTGGCTCGCGAGGGCGTGGACACTAGCGCGGTGGTGATCCGGCGCGGATTGCCGACCGGAATGACCGCCGTCCTGTCGCAGGGGGCCGACCGCGCCATCTTGACCGCACCAGGTGCGATGACGACGTTCACCGCTGCCGACCTGCCCGACGCGCTGCTCGCCCGGGCCAGGCACCTGCATGTCAGCGCGTACTTCCTGCTCGAGGAGTCACTGGGGGCCGGCCTGGCCGAGCTGTTCGCCGCCGCCAGCGCCCGCGGTCTGCGCACCTCACTGGACACCAACTACGACCCGGCGGGCCGGTGGGGTGATCAGCGGCTGCGGGCTGCGCTGGCGCAGACCGACGTGTTCTTGCCGAACGAAGCTGAGGCACTCGGGATCAGCGGCGAGCGTGAGCTCGGCCGGGCCGCCTGGGTTCTGGCGGCGGCCGGCCGGAACGTCGTGATCAAGCTCGGTGCGCGGGGCGCGCTCTGCGTGCCGGCTGACCAGGCCATGCCTTCGCTGGTGGCAGTGCCGCAGGTGCGGCCGCTCGATACCACCGGCGCAGGTGACTGTTTCAATGCCGGCGTCATCTCGGGGCTACTGCAGGGCCTGGACCTGCCGCACGCGACGGCGCTTGGCTGTGCGGTCGGCGCGGCGTCCACGGCGGCGCCAGGTGGTACCGGCGCCAGAGTCGATCGCCGGATCGCATCCGACCTGGCCAGCGCTGCGGTATTCACGCAGGCCGGGACGCTGTCCGGACTGGACTCGCCTCGGGCTGGCCATCACCGGCTCGACTGAGCGTTCGGCCGCTGGCCTGGTTCGGCGATCTACCATCAGTATTCGTGGAGTTCCGGATCCTTGGGCCAGTCGAAGTCGTCGACGACGACGGACGGACCGTGGATCTGGGCGGGCTCAGAGAGCGATCGCTGCTGGCCAGGCTGTTGCTGTCGGCCAACCGGGTAGTCGCGGCCGACGCACTGGCGCAGGACCTGTGGGCCGGCGCTCCGCCCGCGAAGTACCTGGCCACCCTCCGGGTGTACGTGTGGCGGCTGCGGCAGGCACTCGGCCCAGCCGGGGGAGCGCTGGTGACCCAGCCGCCACCGCGGCTGCTTCAGACGCGACTCAGGACCTGTGTCAGGACTCCGGGGAGGTGTGCCGTTAAGGCATCCCAAATCGCTATTGACAGACTTAGTAGTTATGGCCAGACTTGTCGGCGGTTAGCGCGGATTTCCGTGCAGCTTATTCGGCCCTGGGTTAGCTGAACTCGAAGTGGAGGCGCCGGCCGTGCCACCAGGGGATGGTGGTGTCGGCCGGCAGGGCGGCCTGGCGCAGGACGGGTGAGTAGGCGCGGCGGTCGATGCGGACGGTGACCTGGTCGTCGTTGACGGTGATGGTTCCGGAGCTGTTGAGGAAGCGGCGCTGGAGGGTGTCGGGGGTAGCGGCGGTGTAGCCGGCGCCGAGCCGGGTGCGGAACGCGGCGAGCAGGGCCTGGGCCAGGACGGCGAGCATGATGTCCAGGTCGACGTTGAGGTTGACGGTGGAGGACAGGGCGTCGGCGCAGAACGCTCTGATGATCTCGGCGAGGCGCTGCTCGATGGTCATCCGCCGGGCGTACTGGGTGATCAGGTTGCGGATGGTGGCCTGGTGCTCGTTGGTGATGACGACGGCGGGCTGGTCCCGGCCCAGCCCGGTGACGACGAGCTGGCGGACGGTGCCGGGGTAGCTGGTCAGCTTCACGGCCTTGTCCTCGTGCACTTTGGGCTTGTTGTGCGGGCCGGGCCGGTCCAGGGTGATGGTCTTGTAGTCCTTGCTGGTCAGGGCGCTGATGTGGCGGAGCAGGGCGGGTGAGCGCATCCGCAGGGTGAGGAACTTGACGCCGCGGCCGTCGAGCTCGCCGAGGACCTGCTGGGTGGTGACCTTCTGGTCCATGACCAGCATTGCCGGGTCCTTGCCGGAGACTGCCTTCCAGTGGTCGCAGAACGTCAGGGCTTCCCGCGCCTGGGTGGCCTTGGACAGGTCGGCGTTTGCGTAGACCAGGTTGTGGGTGCCCGAGTCCTGCGCGAAGAAGGTCAGCACGGAGCGGGCCCGCTGGGACCGGGTGGGCACGTAGTGCTTTTCCAGCACCGGGTCGTTCCCCCAGTGCATGACGGCGTGGAAGTCCAGGTCGAAGACTGCCTCGTCAGCGGCGGCCAGCCCGGCGCCGATCATCTGCTTGTCGAGGGCTGCCAGGAATGCCTGCTGGTGGTCGTGGGACAGCCGGTAGGAGTAGTCGGTCAGCGCGGTTTTCTTCGGCAGGATCGCCAGCCCGGCGAACAGGGCGCTGGCCGGGTCGTCCAGCAGGTCGTCAACGTGGGACACCCGCCGGGTTGCGGTCAGCTTCAGTGCCAGCAGGGACAGCAGCCAGGACACGGCCGGGATGACCCGGGTGCCGGGGTATCCGGCCGCGGCGGCCAGGGCGGGCAGGTCCAGGGCGACCAGGTCGGGGACGGCCAGCAGCAGCCCGGCCAGCCGGGTGTCGGCGCGGGCCGGGAACGCGTCGAAGTCGATGACCGACGCGCGGGGCAGGCGGGTGTCCCGGCCACGGGTGGCCGGGCTGGCGCTGGCCTCGGGCTCGGGGTGGCGCAGCAGCCGGCCGAAGCCCTCTTCGGCCAGGATCTGGCCGACTCCGGTCCGGTTCAGGGGGGTGCCCTCGGCGCGCAGCCGGACGGAGATCTCGTGCACCGACAGGCCCTGGCGGCGCAGCTGGATCACCCGGGCGCGGGCGCGGTCCTTGGCCGGGGCGCTCTTGGGGCCGGGCTTGCCCGGCGGGGCGAACAGGTGCAGCTGCCCGGCCCGGAAGTCGCGGATCAGGCTGGCCATGCTCGCGCGGGTGTAGCCGGCCCGCGCGCCGGCTTCGGCGACGGTCAGATCCTCGGTGAAGTAGGCGCGCAGCGCCTCGTAGCGGCGCTGGTTCGGCTCCGCCGGGCGGGTGAAGTACTCGGGGCCGGGGGCCGGTTCCGCTGCCATGAGCCCGGTCTACCAGAACCAGCCGGCGGCTCGGCGGTAAGTCCCGCGAGGGCGTGTCCCGTCCTGTGCGGCGTGTTTGCGCTGTTCAGGGGGGGGCCGGGCTGGGGCGCGGCGGCGCTTTCCAGTTAGGTAACGTATCCATAACACTTACAGACGGTAAGTCAGAATGCATCTAATTCAGCATCCTATCTGCGGCGAACCGCAACCGGGACAGGGCACATCGCGGCTGCTCAGAGCAGCACAGTCAGCCAGGGCAAGACCGCCAGCCTGCCCGGGAAGGGGGCCAGATTATTCAGCGTGGAAGTCCGCGTTAGCTGGCTTCAGCAGCTGCCCATTTCCGTGCCCGACGAATCAGGGGGACTGCCATGCGCGTGCCGCTATCCGGGCTGGTGCTGATCGGCACCTCGGCTGTGGTGGCGATCAGCGTGCCCACCCTTGCACATGGCGCGCATGTGGGTCCGATGGCCGATGCATCTATCTCGGCTGCGGTACCTGCGGCCAGCTCCGGTCAGACGTTTTACGCGTTCAATACTGCCCTAGCCCTGAGCGCGGGTGGAGCGCGGCAGCCTGGTGTGGCTGTCAGGATCATGCCTGCCACCGGGTCCGCAGGTCAGGCCTGGGTCCAGGAGGGCGACGGCACCATCCGTCCGGCGTACGACGAACGGCTGTGCCTGAACGTCCGGCAGGCCAGGTACAAGCCGGGAACCCAGCTGACGGTCTGGAGATGTGACGGCAGTGCCCGCGAAAGATTCGTGACCTCCGCGCCGTCGGCGCACACCCCGATCTTCTTCATCTCGCCTGCGGCCGACAGCAAGCTCTGCCTGGATGCCAGCGGCCTGAATGCTGGCGGCCCGGTTGCCCTCGGGACATGTCGGAGCATCGACGCGGAAGCCTGGTCGACGACCGACCTCCAGCAGGTGGTCAACACGATCGCATCCCCGGACTCAAGAGTGCTTGAAGCAGCGTCGTCCCTGCACCCTGGCAGCGGCGTCACCGACGGCCCGTTTCAGCATCGTCTCAGCCAGTACTGGGAGGATGCTCCCTATGGCTCGGAAATCTTGAGACCGGTATCTGACGACGCACTGTGCCTGTCATTCTCGGCCGAGGCACCGGGAACCCCATTGCGCATCAATCCGTGCGACCAGCAGGAAAATACCACTTTCCTTGGAATCGCGGCCATCAGAAAAAGCTCCGGATTCTCTTACTATATAACTACCTCGGATGCGCGATATTGCCTGGTGACTGTGGGCGGCCGTGCTCGGGTCCGTGCCGTGGTGCTCGCACAATGCAAGGGTGACGTGTTCTGGCAAACCCTCGATACCCTGCATGATCCGCTCACCTATGAGCAGCTGGAATCCAATATTCAAGACTATGTCATCGATACCGTGACCGAGGGCGGATCTGGCACCAAGCTCGTGGTCAGCAACTACACTCCCGACGCCGGCGCGATCTGGACCGAACTGCCGATCGACCCACAGGCACCGAGCCCATTCGGCAGCTTCACGATCCGGCCGCTTTACGACCTGAACCTATGCCTGACGGTACCGAGCGCTGACTATGCCAGCGGCGTTCAGCTTCAGGTGCGGACCTGCGACTCGGGTGCCGACCAGCAGTTTCTTGGGGCACCGTTGCAAGAATTTGCCGTCGAGATATTCCCGCTAGCGACCGGAAGGTTCTGCATAGGCGGGGCCGGAGGACTCAGCCCAGGTCATTTCATCGCGCTTGAGCCGTGCGATTTCAAGGAAGATCAGGCGTGGTCCAGAACAGGCAACTTTGGATTGACTGGCACGCAGGACGAGATTTCCGCCTATCCGCTGAACAATCAGGCGCAGGGTCTCAGGCTGAGCCTTAGCGATGTAAGCGCAGCGGGTGCAGCAGTCGACTTGGTCACCCTGCAGAATGGTCAGACCGAGCAGCTATGGCTTTCGACGTCAAGCGCGGACGGGAGCACCGCGTTCATACCCTCCTATAACATCTCATGGTGCCTGGACGCGCCGAGCTATGTCGCGGGTACGCAGCTTCGGGCGGCGACTTGCGACGGCTCGGCCAGCCAGGGGTTCGTGGCGATCGCTGGTCCCGGCTCGGGCTACGTTCAGATTCAGTCCACCGGTGACAGCGCCATGTGCCTGGCCGCTGGCGCCGCTGCGGTCGGCCGCACGCCGGTCGTGCTGCAGGCTTGCGATCGCAGTCAGCACTCCGAATGGTGGAATCCCTACGTGGTCCCATACGTCGGATAGAGCCTTGCTCGCTCGCCCGATTCCGGCGATCGGGGGGCGCTCCCCGCCGAAGATCGCCGACACCCCTATGAGCTGACTGGTGCGGGCCGGACGGCACTGGCCAGCCATGTGAACTCGATGCGGCGCGTGGTCGCGACCGCGGCTGGCGCTGGCCGTTCGCCGCTGCCCGCCCAGTTTCGACGCAGACGAGGGCAGCAGCCCCGGATGACACGCACCCCGCCGGGGGTGCTTTGGTCATATGCTCGGGGCACCGTCGAAGGAGTTGCTATGAGCGTGTACAAGGTGATCGACATCATCGGAACCAGCAGCACCTCGTGGGAGGACGCTGCCGCCGAGGCGGTCAGGACCGCTGGTCAGACGATCCGCGGCCTCCGGGTCGCCGAGGTCGTTAAGCAGGACATCAATCTCGACGAGGCCGGGGCGATCACCTACCGGATCAAGCTGCAGATCTCGTTCAAGTACGAAGCCGACCAGTGATCCAGGTCCGGCCGCTGGTGCTACTTGCGGCCGGGCAGACGCTGCAGGGTACGCATGGCCGTTGTCATCGCCTTCGCGTACCCGGTCGGCGACATGAAGTTCGGCGGTGCGATCGGCAGGAACCGCTGAGTCGACACGGTCTGGGCGTCGGTGTATTTGAGGATCCCGTGTTCGCCGTGTCTGCTGCCCACGCCCGAGTCCTTCCAGCCGCCCATCGGGGCATCAACGGATCCCCAGGTGGCCGCATAGGCCTCGTTGATGTTGACGGTGCCGGCTTCCAGTCGGCGCGCGATGTGGCGGCCCTGGCCGGCATCGCGAGTCCAGACCGAGAAGTTCAGGCCGTAGCGGCTGTCGTTGGCCTGGTCGATGGCCTCTTCCACGCCGCTCACCCGGTACAGCGAGATGACCGGTCCGAAGGTCTCGTCGGCGTAGAGGGTCATGTCAGCCAAGGTGCCGGTCAAGATCGTAGGCTCATAGAAGTAGGGACCGATGTCCGGGCGTGCCTTGCCTCCGGCGAGCACCGTCGCGCCCTTGCCGGTCGCGTCGCTGACCTGGCTCACCACCGTGTCCAGCTGCTTCGCAGAGATCAGTGAGCCGATGTCGTGCCCGTAGTCGAGGGAATGACCCAGCCGGAGCGACTTGGTGGCCTCGACGAAGCGCGGGACGAACTCGTCCCAGATCGCGGTGTCGACGTACATCCGTTCCATCGAGATACACAGCTGACCGGTATTCGAGAAGGCAGCTCGGACCGCGCCTGGCACGGTCTTGGCGAGGTCGGCATCGGCGAGAATGAGGATGGCGTTCTTCCCGCCGAGTTCCATCGAATAGTCGATCAGCCGCCTGGCGGCCTGGTCAGCGACGACTCGGCCGACCTGAGTGCTGCCGGTGAACATCAGGAAGTCGCTGTGCTCGATGACCGGCGTCCCGAGTTCGGCTCCCGACCCGGTTACCACCTGCAGGACACCGGCCGGCAGCCCGGCCTGCTCTAGTAGCTCAGCCGCCCACAGCGCTGTGTACGGCGTCTGGCTGTCCGGTTTGGCGATGACCGCGTTGCCTGCCGCGAGCGCAGGAAGAGCATCGCTGATTCCCAGGGTCAGCGGGTAGTTCCACGGCGAGATCACGCCCACCACGCCTTTCGGGTGGTGATACTCCCACGTCTGAGTCAGGACGGGAAAGGCTCCGGCGCGGCGATGCGGCCGCAGATAGCGCGGGGCGGTGCGGGCGTAGTAGCGACTCACCTGTGCGACGTCGATGATCTCTTCGAAGGCATTCCGCCGAGCCTTGCCGTTCTCCAGCTGGATCAGATCGAGCACCTCGTCCTGCCGATCGAGCAGGAGCTTCGCAAACCGCAGCAAGACCTTCGACCGCTGCGCGGCTGGCAGCCTGTGCCAATCGCGCTGCGCTCGGCGGGCCGCGGCCGCCGCAACCGCGACGTCGTCAGCGGTGCCATGCGGGACATAGCCGAGGACGTCCCCGGTCGCTGGCATCTCGACCGCGACCAGTTCCCGTGACCCGGCGGTAACGGCGCGACCCGCCAGCCGATCGAGCAGGCGGTCGGTGATCCTTGGACCGAGAAACCGCGGTTCAACGCTTGCTGAACTGCCAAGAGATGTCGTCATTGCTGGCCTCCTTAGGACGTCGCTCGGTGTGCGGCGGTCAGGGTTCGCCGGCTAGCGGACCTCGGCTATCGGCAGCCTCAGCGCGGCGGGTGCGGACGGTGGCACAACCGGGCGCTGCGGCGTGGCCGGCGCGACCCGCTGGTAGGCAGCGCCGAGCGGCGGACGGGGGTCGTTCTCGCCCTTGTTGGGCCACAGCGCCATCGCCCGCTCGGCCTGGGCGGTGATCGTCAGTGCCGGGTTGACGCCCAGGTTCGCCGAGACGGCTGAGCCATCGACGACGTGCAGCCCGGGATGCCCGTACATGCGTTGATACGGGTCGACGACGCCGCTTTGCGGGGAGTCGCCGATGGCGCAGCCGCCCAGGAGGTGCGCCGTCATCGGGACATCGACCATCTCGCCGACGCTGTTCAGCGGGAAGCCGCCGATGCCGGAAGCGACTCGGCGCATTGCCTCGTTGGCAGCGGGAATCCAGGTCGGGCTCGGCACCCCATGCCCATGCTCGGAGGTCAGCTTGACCCGGCCGAGCAGGGTGTGCTTGGGCCGGACTGTGATCGAATTGTCCAGGGTCTGCATGGTGAGCCCGATCACGGCCCGCTCGGACCAGTGGTTGATGCCGAAGTAGAGCGAACCGAACTGACCCGGATGGCGTGCGAGCTGCGCTAGCCACTTCACGAACCGGGGCACCTGCCCGCCCCCGTCGGTCATCAGCGTGCTGAGCAGCCCCATCGCGTTCGAGCCCTTGCCATAACGGACGGGTTCGATGTGGGTGTATTCGTCCGGGTGGATCGACGACGTGATGGCCACCCCGTGGGTGAAGTCATGCGTCTTCCTGTTGCGCAGCTTGGTCAGCGCGCCGCCAAGCGCTTCAGAGTTCGTTCGGGTCAGCACGCCGAGCCGATCGGAGATGTTGGGCAGCGAGCCCGCGGCCTTCATCTTGTGCAGTAGTTGCTGCGTGCCCCAGGTGCCAGCCGCGAACACCACCTGCTCGGCGGTGAACGAGCGCGCTGCCCGCCCGGCCAGCCACGCGCCGGTGCGCACCGTGTCCACCGCATACCCGCCGCGTTCCAGTGGCCGCACCGCGACCGCCGTGATCTGTGGATGCACGGTCGCACCGGCTCTCTCGGCTAGGTACAGGTAGTTCTTGACCAGTGTGTTCTTCGCGTTGTGCCGACAGCCGGTCATACATTCCCCGACCTCCAGGCAGCCGGCCCGGCGCGGGCCCGCGCCGCCGAAGAAAGGATCGCTGACCTCGACGCCGGGCTCCTTGCGACCTTCCGGACCGAAGAACACCCCAACCGGGGCCATGCCGAACGTGTGCCCCACGCCCATCTCTTCCGCCACCCGCTTCATGACCTCGTCTGATGGCGTCATCGTCGGGTTCTGCACCACCCCAAGCATCCGCTCCGCCTGGTCGTAGTACGGCGCGAGCTCAGCCCGCCAGTCGGTGATGTGCCCCCACTGCCGATCGTGGTAGAAGGCATCCGATTTGGGCCGGTACAGCGTGTTCGCGTACACGAGCGAACCCCCGCCGACGCCGGCGCCAGCCAGGATGATCACATCTCGCAGCATGTGGATCCGCTGGATGCCCTGGCAGCCGAGCTTCGGCGCCCACAAGAACTTGCGGGCGTCCCAGGACGTGCGTGGGTAGTCGGCGTCTTCGAACCGGCGCCCCGCCTCAAGCACGCCCACCCGGTAGCCCTTCTCGGTGAGCCGCAGAGCGGTCACCGAGCCTCCGAATCCCGAGCCGATCACGAGCACGTCGTAGTCGTCGCGAGCAGTCATGGTCGTCACCTCTCCTAATGAGAGTTAACGAGCCAGCCATCCAGCAGACTCGGGTCCGGTAGCCGCCAGCAGGTGAGCAGGCGATACTCCATCGTGCGCGTCGCCGCGCCCAAGTAGCAGGGCCGAAGGTCCCCGGCCAGTCCCTAGGCAACCGGGGACTGTCGGCAGGTTGGACGAGTCCTCAGCCGACCATGGACACCGGAATGGGCATTGACGGTCTGTCCCTGGCGCCACGATGGTCGATGATGTGGTGACGTCGTGCCAACTAGGACGATCCGGACGGGACGGAGAACCGCTCGTGAGATATGGCATCGTGCTGTTCACCAGTGACCGGGGAATCGTGCCTGCACGTGCCGCCCACCTCGCCGAAGCGGCTGGGTTCGACTCGTTCGCTGTTCCCGAGCACACGCACATCCCGGTCCGACGCGAGGCAGCGCATCCCAGCACCGGTGACAGCACGCTGCCCGACGACCGGTACCTGCGGGTCCTCGACCCGTGGGTGGCGCTGGCTACGGCCGCATCGGTCACCAGCAGGATCCGGCTGAGTACTGCGGTGGCGCTGCCGGTCGAGCATGATCCGATCGCTTTGGCCAAGACGATCGCCTCGCTTGATCACCTCTCCGGCGGGCGGGTCACACTCGGCGTCGGGTTCGGCTGGAACACTGACGAGCTCGCAGATCACGGCGTGCCAGCAGGGAGACGGCGGACGGTGCTCCGCGAGTATCTGGAAGCGATGCAGGCCCTGTGGTCGCAGGATGAGGCGAGCTACCACGGCGAGTTCGTTAACTTCAATCCAGCCTGGGCCTGGCCAAAGCCGACCCAGCAGCCGCGACTGCCGGTCCTGGTCGGGGCGGCCGGGACGGAGCGGACGTTCGGCTGGATCGCCCGTTCGGCCGACGGCTGGATTACCACCCCGCAGGAGACGGAGATCGAACGGCGAGTGGCGCAGCTGCACCGGATCTGGCGAGAATCGGGGCGTGCGGGCCTGCCTGAGGTCACCGTCCTGACGGGCAAACCGGATCCGGGTGCGCTGGCCAGCTGGCGCGAGGCCGGCGTTACCGAGGTCCTTTTCGGCCTGCCCGACCGCAGTTCCGACGACGTCGCGGCCTACATCGATCGGCTGGCCGACCGGCTCGGGATCAGCACCGGAACGTGAGCAGTCCCGGGATCAGCACCGGAACGTGAGCAGTCCCGTGATCAGGACCGCGACATGTGCATGCCGGGACAAGCACGGAAACATGAGCAGGCCCTGATCGGCGCGGGGACCTACGCAGGCTGGCCGCTGCGGCCGAAGACCGATTCAACGTTCCGGTCGGTGAGCGTCAGGAAGATCGCCTCGGCTTCGACGGTAATCTCGTCGTCTACCGCGATCGCGGCCGACAGGTGGAGCTTGCGGCCCTCGATCCGGTCGAGCCGGACCGAAACGATGAGCGGCACGCCGACCGGCGTCGGCTTGCGGAATCGCAGTGCCAGCCGCGCGGTCATGGCCGCGCGATCTGGCGGCCGGGCGGCGACGCATCCCATCGCGTGGTCGATGAGCAGGGCGAGGACGCCGCCGTGCACGAGGCCAGGGCCGCCTTGGAACAGCGGCCCGATCACGACGACGCCTTCAGCGCCGCCGTCCCGGTCGACCATCCGCAGCTGCGGGGCGATCGGATGCGCTGTGCCACCGACCAGGCTCATCTGGTCCAGGTAGCTATCCGGGGCTACCGACATCTCGACCCGAATGGGAGGCCCGCTGAGTCTGGCGGTGAGTTCGTCGATGGCAGCGGTTGCCTCGCGCAGTTCGGTCGGCCCCGCTGCGGTCTGGACCACGACGTCGAGTAGCCGGCGCAATGCCGCGCCCAGTTCGCGGCGCTCATCGCTTGGCGTCCAGCTGACCTCGTTGGACGTGGACATTAAGCCAGACTAGCGCACAGATTTCTGGCCATAACCTGACAACAGTACTGGCTGGTCAGTCCCGCTGGTCAGTCGCGGATGCGTCGTCCCGCCGGTCAGTCGCGGGTGACTGCCTCTGGATACTCGCGGCCCGCGTACCAGCCACATGACGGACAAGCGGTATGCGGAAGCTGCGCCTCCTTGCACCGCGGACATTTCGTCAGCGTAGGAGCAGCGGTCTTCCACTGGGCGCGCCGGGAACGAGTCCTCGACCGGGACATCTTCCCCTTGGGCGTAAGACCCCCAGGCATCGGTATCCTTCCCAATCTCTTGTGTCTGGCCAGATGGGCCAGCGCGGGCCCCGTGCAGGCGGAACCGTGCCTAGGGCGCTGGGTAGCTCATAAGGCTACCGCACCACAGGACCGCATGCCCAAACGATGGTAGCCAGCCAGCGGGGCAGTTGCTCGGCGGCTGTTCTTACCCGATGGCGGCCTCGATGGCCGCCCCGGCGGCGAGCAGACGCTCCTCGCTGTCCCACGCGGACACGAGCTGAATGCTGGCAGGCAGGGAGCGGCGAGTCGGGACCGGGACGGACAGCGCGGGCACGCCTGCGAAGTTGACCGGCAGCGTGCAGCGGGCTTCAAGCAACTCCTCCGCGCTGGCCAGCTTCGGCGGCAGGATCAGCAATGTCGGCGTGACCAGCAGATCGAAGCGCTCGAAGAGCGCCGTCAGCCGTGCCCGCCATTGAGCCCTGGCCTTCGTCGCCGCCGCTAGCTGCTCGGGCGTAACCAGACGGCCTGCGTTCAGGCGCCGGGCCACATCGGCCGACAACCGGTCGCCGGCACGACTGAAGAGGTCCTTGTTGGCCTGGTAGGCCTCAGCCACCAGCAGGATCGACGTCCACCTCGTCGCGGTGAGCCATTCGCCCGGATCCAGATCACTGATCTCCCAGGAGGTCGCGCGCAATGCCGCGGTTACGGCGTCGTCGATGTCTGGGGCGGCGGGGATCAGCAATCGGCCGACCCGGGGAGAGACGGTCAGCTTGGCGGCGGCGAACCCGGGCTCAAGTAGTTGCATGCCGAGGATCAGGTCAGTCACGTTAGCCGCCATCGGCCCCACCGTGTCTAGGCTCCGCGCCAGCGGCCGCACGCCGGTGACCGGAATGCGGCCCCATGTCGTTTTCAGCCCGCAGACTCCGCAGCAGGCCGCGGGAATTCGGATCGATCCGCCGGTGTCAGTCCCATACGCCACAGCCGCCGACCCTTCAGCCACCGCGACCGCCGATCCGCTGGAGGAGCCCCCAGGTGCACGCGAGGCATCCAGCGGGTTCGTCGGCGTGCCGAACCACGGGTTGATGCCAGTGACCCCGAGTGCGAGCTCATGCAGGTTCGTCCGGCCCACGATCTGACCGCCGGCCGCCCGCAGGCCGGCTAGACAGGCAGCGTCGGCCGCAGCCGGAACCCCGGCATCGGCGAGGACCCGCGATCCAGCCGTGGTCGGCATCCCAGCCATGTCGATCAGGTCCTTCACCGCGACCCGTGGGCCAGTTCCGGCCGCGGCGAAAGACGTGATGAAGGTCGCTGACACGTTGCCTCCTGGCTGAGAGATCCACCGAATGCAGGACAGTATGGCCGTCTCATGGATGTCTCTCGATGCCAGTCCGCGGTGGCCAGTCCGCGGTGGCCAGTCCGCGGTGGCTGTCTCCTGGTGGCTGTCGGTCGCTCGTGGCCTGTCCCCTCGGTGGCCGCACCGGCCCGCGGTTGTGCGCACTCGTTTCCGCCGATTATTACCGCCAATCTGGTCAGACCGGTGCTTATGAGCGACGGCAACCTGCGTGAGAATAGGAGTAACTGACCGCAAACACGATCTCCCGTCGGATTAACCGGCGGCGAAATCCGGTCAGATCGGCAGCGCCGTGCTCCATAGCTTGCTGAACAGTCCGTCGAACGTCTGATACAGCCCGCTCCGCCCGTCTTGCCGGTCAATGACCAGCGTTGGCGCCTCCACTCCGCGTGCATAGGGAAGATAGGCCTGGGCAATGCAGGTCGTCTCGTCGATGAATACGAGGTTGAACCTGACTGTCTGGTCGTAGACGGCGATGTGCAGCCGCTCGCGCGCTGGGTCACCAAGCTGGTCTCGGATCCGGGTCAGGACGGCGATGTTCAGGTCGCCGAGCGTAGCCAGGTATCCGCTCGGATGACCCTCCTCATGCTCGCGATTCCTGATCGACTGGCCGCGCGGATCGAGGAAGAGCGCCCTGATCGTCGTACCGCTCTCGATCAGGGCCTTGATCTGCCGATCGGATTGCTGCTGGCAGAGCAGGTTCAGGGACACGCCAGAGATGCGGATGATCTTGGCATGCGCAAAGAGCGTGGATGGCGGGAAGGCCGAGGCGAATTCCGCGCGGCTGGCGAAGATCGCCGACACATCGGCAAATCGTCCGGCGGGCTCAAGCAACTCGGCCGGTACCGACCGCGGGCTTGCGGCTGGAGCGGGCTGACCGGGATCGGGTCCGGGTAACGGCTCGGCGGCCGGCTGGAACAGGTCAACGGCCGACCGGCCGGGAAACATCGCCTCAATGACGAGGCAGTGATCGGCATAGGGAAGGGTCTTCACCGTGCCGCTCAGCCAGCGATGCAGCTGTGCTCGGCTCGGCGCGCTTCCGGTCAGGTTGCGGTCGATCCTGGCGGCAGCCCGCTCATATTCACGACAGAACGTGCCATACCTTTCCCAGCCTTTCTGGGCAAGCAGAACCTTCAGAAGTGTCGCGTCCCGGTCCATCGGTCCCCTCCACCGCGATGCGAGAAACTCCACGCGACAGCGCGCCACTAAGACTAGACGTGACGAAACACGGATGCGTGAAACGACACATCGTGGATATGGCGCGGCGACAAATGGCTCGGCCAGGATCAGTGGATGATCGGACAAAGCGCCTTATCCGAAGCCGGAGGAACTAGGTGCACTCTCCGTTAGTGATTCTCGTCGTGCTGGGCGTCGGGTGGGCGGCGATCTACTGGATCTCGCTGCGTTTGCATCCCTTTATCAAGTGCAAGGCCTGCGGCGGAACGGGTAGGCACACGGGGATGATCTTCACCTCAGCCACCCGGGCCTGCGGCGTCTGCGGCGGCACCAGTCGGGTACCCCGGCGGGGCGTCAACCAGTCCACCATGAAGTACCAGAAGTAGCGACTCTAGCTCCTTACGTCGCTTGAGTTTGCGCAACGATTCACTAACGGTGTGCTATCCGTGTCGGCCGAGCCCGTACTTTCGGACATATCGTGCTAGACAACAGGCGGACCGAACCTTCGGCCCGGGGTTACTCAGGGTGACGCGCGGTCCCTCCGAAGGGCTAGCGCGACCTTGGGACTGCGGAATTCCTTCGTCTGGCGACGGGCCGGATCGACCCGGCTGCTGCTGAGCAGCGTCCTGCTCAGCACCCTGATCGCGGCCTCGATGGGTGCCGCCCTTGTCGGGTTCGCCGCCAGCACCCTGCCTCAGGCCGTCAGCGGTTTGCTCGCCAGGTCGGGGCGGACGACGGTCGCGATCTATGGCGCCTTTGGCGCCCCGCAGGTCCGGTCCGACGCACCCGGGATCAGGACCGCGCTGCGCCGAGCATTCGGGGCTGTCCCCTTCGCGCTGCATGACGCGCTGTGGTCGGACCCGCTTGGCCTGCCGGTCTCCGGCGGCACCAAAACCAAGACAGTGCCCCTGATCGACGCTGCGGCACCTGCGCAGATCATGGCCAACGCCACGCTGGTCGCCGGATCCTGGCCGGCACCGCCGATGCCCGGCCAGCCGATCCCGGCTGCCGTGCCCGTCACCGTCGCCGATGCGCTGCACCTCGCACCAGGCGGACAGCTGTCGCTACGAGACCGGGTGACCGGAGCGCGGGTCAGGATCCGGCTGACCGGCTTGTACCGGCCGCTCAATCCGCTGTCGCCATACTGGGGCCTGGATCTGATCGCGAGCTCTGGTGTCAGCGTGCAGGGCGGCTTCACCACCTATGGCCCGCTGGTGGTTGCCAGGCCCGCCTTTGGGCTCGACGGCCTGGCAGTGGGCGGCGCCACCTGGCTGGCGGTTCCCCAAACCGCGCTGATCGGCGCGGGTGACCTGTCATCGCTGGCCAGCCGGCTTGGCGCCGAACTGGCCTTCCTCAGCCAGTCGCCTAATCTCAACGGCCTGCAAGTGACCAGCGGCTTGCCCGCAACGCTCAAGAGCATCGCGACCAATCTGGTCGTGGCGAAGTCGCTGCTCGCGGTCGGCGCACTTGAGCTAGCGCTGCTAGCCGCGGCTGCTCTCACCCTGACCGCCCGCACCCTGGCCGGTCAGCGGGAGGAGGAGTCGGCCATGCTCAGCGCCCGCGGGGCAGGTCGCTGGCAGCTGGCCAGGCTGGCCATCGTTGAGGCGCTACTGGTCACTGCGGTTGCGGCCGGCGCTGGCGCGCTGGCCGGCAGCAAGCTGGCCGGCCTGCTGGCCAGGTCCGGTCCGCTGCGGTCGGTCGGCCTGCGGGCACCGGGGATTCCTGCTGACGTGTGGTGGGCGGTCGGAGTCGTGCTGCTGCTCTGCCTGCTGGTCCTGCTGTGGCCGGCCGTGCATCCGGTGATGCCGGCCGCCGCCCGGGTGCGCAAAGGACGCCAGGCGGCGATGTCCGCAGCCGCCAGGGCTGGTGGCGATGTGTCGCTGGTCCTGCTGGCCCTGCTCGCCGGATGGCAGCTGCGCCGGTTTTCCGAGGTTGGCCGGACGGCGAACGGCATCGGAATCGACCCCGTGCTCGCGCTGGCCCCAGCCTTCGCGCTGGCGGCGGCTGCCGTCCTTCCGCTGCGTCTGCTTCCCGCGCTCGCCAGAATCGCTGACCGGCTGGCCGGCCGCACTCGCCGGCTGGGTACCGCGATGGTGAGTTGGGAGATCAGCAGGCGGACCGTCCGGCAAAGCGCACCCATGTTGCTCGTGGTGCTCGCCGTCGGGACCGGCACGCTGGCACTAGCTCAGCACCAGAGCTGGCATCAGTCGGCACTTGACCAGTCCGCGTACACCGCGGGCGCCGATGTGCGGGTGGACACGCTCGAACCGGCCTCGCTCGGCACAGCGGCTGCCATCGGGCAGGCCAGCGGCGTCACCGCCGCCACGCCGGTGAGTACTGCCCTGTCGGCGTCTAACGGGGGCCAGGTTCTCGCTCTGAACGCGCGAACTGCTGCGGCCACGGTGTTGCTGCGCACCGACGACTCCGCCATCCCGGCCGCGGCGCTGTGGCGGCGGATAATCCCAGCCGGGTCCGCGCCGACGGTTGCCCTGCCCGGGCGGCCGGCCAGGCTGGAGATCCTCGCCAGCATGGACCCAGGCCATGGGGCTCTTCTCGGCCCGGTGCTGGTCAGCGTGTCGATTGAAGATGCCGCTGGCGTGGTGTACTCGGTTCCGGCCGGCTCGCTGCCGGTCGACGGACGCAGTCATGGCCTGGTCGCGGACCTGTCGGCGCGGCACCAGGCGCTCTACCCGCTGCGGCTGCTGTCGATCTGGGTCAGCTACACGATGCCGCCGGTGCCGCCGCGTCGGCTGGCCGCCAGTGCCGCCCGGCGGCACGCGGCATTCACAGTGCGCGCCCTGGCGGTGTCCGCCGCTGCGTCAGGCGCCTTCCCAGGCCCATTCGCCTCCGGGCAGCTGCTGGCCAGGTGGGCGGCAGCCGTGTCGGCCGCCAGCCTGGGCTCCAGTTTCGCGACGGGCTCGTCGCCGGCTCTTGCGCCAGGTGGCGCAGGCCCGGCTGGCGCTCGCACCGTAACGTTCCAGCCAGGTAACGGATTCCTGACGCAGGCCGGGCCGCCGCTGCCGCCGCCACTTGACCTGCTCCAGGGACAGCTGACACTCACCGCTGAGGCGCCGTTCGACTTCACGGCGATTCCAGGAATCGCGACTAGAGCCTTCCTCAGCGCCAATCAGCTGGCCGTTGGCGATCTCCTGCAGGTCTCAACCGGGGCCGCCACGTTGACCGTGCATATCGTCGCGGCGATGAACTACTTTCCGACGGTCACCGATCCTGGCGGCGGTCTGATCGTCGATCAGACCGCCGTGCAGCAGACCCTGGCGGCGCAGTCGGCGACAGCCCTGCCAGTCATGCAGTGGTGGCTGACCACGACCGGGGGGTCGGCGCCCGCAGGCCTGCCTGCGGGATCTGTGGTGACCGACCGCGCGCGGATCGCCGCCGGGTTGCTGGCCGATCCGCTGGCGGCCATCCCGCAGCAGGCAGTGCAGTCGCTTGCGGTGGCCGCGGCGCTGATCGCGATCCTCGGATTCTCGGTCAGCATCGCTGGCCGGGTGCGGGAACGGCGCTCGCAGTCCGCGCTGCTCGCGGCGTTCGGGGTGGGCGGAACCGCTCAGGCCAGCCAGCTCTGTCTGGAGGCACTTACCATGACCGGGCCTGCGGCCGCGACCGGCTTGCTCCTTGGCGTGCTGCTGGCCCGGCTGCTCGTCCCCGCCGTCACTCTGACGGCGGCGGCCGCCGCGCCGGTCCCACCGGTGCTTGTCGAGATCCCGTGGCCGGCGGTCTTCGGCCTTGCGCTCGCCATCGCCGCGATCCCGGTGCTCGTGGCCGCGGCCATCGCCGCCTACCGGCGGACCCGGCCGGCCAACTCCGCACCGCGGAGGCGACATGAGCACCGCGGAGCCGACATGAGCACCGTCCTGCGGCGGATACGGGCCGGCTGGACCATGCTGACCGGAACCGGTGCCGGAGCAAGTGCGGTACTCGCGCTGCTGGCCGTTGCCTGCGTCTTCGTCGCGGTCGCCGCGCCACGGGCGAGCCTAGGCTTCCGTACCGGGGCGCTGCAGCGGGTCTTCTCGACCACAACGGCGGAGGACAGGTCCGTGGTCGGAGTGATGGACTACGGCTCCCTGTTCAGCGGACTGGCCGCGCCAGGCGCCCAGACCAGCCAGGTCTTCGCCCCCGATATTGAGGCGGTGACGATCGGGCTGGCCCGCCATCTCACCGCGCTCCGGCTGCCCCTGCAACCGGCCGGGTCCGATTGGTCGGGCCTGGCGTCCGGATACGCGGTGGTCTCTGGCGCGGCGCCCAGGGCCTACAACGGCGGCATTCCACCGCAGATGGAGATCCTTTTCCGGGACAAGCTGGGGCGGTTCGCCCAGCTGGCCGAGGGAAGCATGCCGGGCCGTGACTTCGCGACGGCGGACGCAGGCAGATTCCAGGTGGCCGTCACCCCCGCCACCGCCGCCAGGTTCGGTCTTCATGTCGGCTCGGTACTGAGCATGGGACCACAGGTCACGCTGGCCGTAACGGGGATACTCCGCCCGGCGTATCCCGGCTCGACGTTCTGGACCGCAGACCCTGACGCCGCCGGGGCTACCTTCAACCCGACCTTGGCCGGGGGCTACTGGATCGGTGCGGCCTTCGTGGGCGGGGCCGAACTCGGTGATCTGGAAAGACTGCTCAACACCTATGCGATGCGGCTGTACTGGAGCTTCCCGCTGACCCTCGGCCACGTCACGGCCGATCAGGCGGCCGGCTTGGTTAGCACGCTGACCAAGGCGACGATTACCGCCGGACAGGGGCTTCTCACTATCGGGGGGGTATCCGTCTCATCCGGCCTGATCGGCGATCTGACGACGTTCCTCCAGGCGCAGGCCGCGGTCAGCGGGCTGCTCTCGCTGCTGTATGTCAGCCTTACCATCGTCGGCATCGTGGTCCTGCTGCTCAGTGCCAGACTGCTGGCCGAGCGGCGGGCCGCTGAGTTCGGCCTGATGCGCGCCAGGGGTGCCTCGGTGCGGCAGCTTGCCGTACTCGCCCTCCGGGTCGGCGCGGTCGTGGTGCTCCCGGCCGCGGCGGCTGGTGCGGCGCTCGCGGTCGCGGTGACCCCGGGCAGCGGCAATCCATTGGCCTGGCAGCTGGCCGGGGTGACGGTCCTGGTTGCGCTGGCCGGAGTCCCGGTGCTGGTCGTCCGCCGGGTGCCCGAGGCTGCTCAGGCCAGCGAACGGGCCGACAGATCGCTGAGCCGCATGGCCAGGGCCAGGCGCTGGGTGATCGACTTCACCCTGGTGGCCGCCGCGGTCGCCGGGCTGGTCGTGCTCAGGCAGCAGGCCCAGCCGCAGCCGAGCGGCACCGACCTGTTCACCAGCGCCGCCCCGGTGCTGGTCGCCGTTCCCGCCGCCATCGTGGTGGTGCGCCTGTATCCGCTGCTTGTGCGCTGGCTGGCTCGGCTGGCCGGGCTGCGGCCCGGAGCCACCGCGTTTGTCGGCCTGGCCCGTGCCGCGCGTTCCTCACTGGCCGCCGTGCTGCCGGCCTTCGCGCTCGTGCTGGCTCTGGCCGTGATCGCATTCGGCGCCATGGTCCGGACCGCCGTGGTCAGCGGCGAGGTAGCAGCATCATGGCGGGCGACCGGGGCGGATGCGCTGATCGATACATCGACTTCCCCGCAGTTGGTGGACGGGGCGACGCAGCGTGCGATCGCCGCCGTTCCCGGTGTGCGGCAGGTGGCAGCGGTCACCGTCCTGCCCGGAGTCGCGGCGGACGGGGCGACACTGGCGATCGTGGTGGTGAACCCGGCCAGCTACGGCGCCCTGATCGCCGACACACCACAGCAGCCATTCCCCGCCGCGCTGCTGGCCGGGCGACCGGGCTCAGGGCCAGCGGTAGCATCGGCGCCGGTCCCGGCCGTTGCCTCGCCGGCCGCCGTGGCGCTGACCGGGCGGAGCGCGAGGCTGTACGTCGATCTGCACTACGTGGCGGTCCGGGTGATCGGCACCATCTCTGGCACGCCCGCGGCAATGGGCAGCGGTGCGTTCATCGTGCTGCCGCGCTGGGCGGTCGCCTCGAGTCTGCCGCCGCCCAATCTGATGCTGGTCGTCGGCCCGCGACTTGACGCCGGGAAGCTGCAAGCGGTGGTCAGTCGGCTGCTTCCTGGCTCCCACGTCACCCTGCGCTCGGACGCCCTGGCTGCGCTCATCGGGGCGCCCCTGCCGCACGGAGCGTATGTGGCTTTCGCCCAAGGGGCCGCCGCCGCGGCCGGCTTCGGCGCCGCGATTCTGCTGATCATGCTGATCCTCGGCGCCAGGCAGCGGGAGTTGACCCTGGCCAGGCTGGCCACGATGGGCCTGTCGCAGGGCCAGGCGAGGCGGCTGGTCATCGCCGAGGCACTGCCGTCGATCCTGGCGGCAGCGGCCGGAGGGGTAGCCAGCGCGTGGGCGCTCGCGCCGCTGCTCGGGCCGGCCCTGGACCTGTCCGCATTCACAGGTACCGGAGCGCCCGTAGTAGTCCGGGCCGACCTTGCCGCGCTCGGTTACTGCGCGGCCGGGCTGCTCGTCCTAGCGCTGCTGACATTGTTCGCGCAAGCCGCCACGACCAGGCTGCGCGGTGCCGCGCGCGCCTTGCGAGTCGGCGAGTGACTACCAGCGGGAGGCCACGCCAATGACGACATCAGCGGATGCCGGGCTGGTCGGCAGCGGCGCGACCGTCACGGCGGCGTCCGGGATCGATGAGCTGGTCGCTGAGGCTGGCCAGAGCCACGCTCAGTACGGTGCAGGAGCACTTGTCGCCTGTGATCGGCTGGTGCGGATCTACGCGGCCGAGGGGATCGAGGTTCAGGCCTTGCAGGGTCTGGATTTGCTGATCGATGAGGGCGAGCTCACCGCCATGGTGGGTGCCTCAGGCAGCGGGAAGTCGACGCTGATGAACATCCTGGCCGGGCTCGATGCGCCGACCGCCGGTTCGGTCCGGGTGGCCGGGCGCGACCTTGCCGCAATGACCGGCCGGCAGCGGATCGCATACCGGCGCGAGGTGGTCGGTTTCATCTGGCAGCAGACCGCACGCAATCTGCTGCCTTACCTGACGGCCAGGCAGAATGTGACCTTGCCGATGCGCTTCAGCGGGTCAGCGCGCCGCGGTCGGGCTAAGCGAGCAGACGAGCTGCTCAGAATTCTCGGCGTAGCCCACTGCGCCGACCGCAGGCCGGAGCAGATGTCCGGCGGTGAGCAGCAGCGGGCCGCGATCGCCACCGCGCTGGCTAACGACCCGCGTCTGCTGCTCGCGGACGAGCCGACCGGTGAGCTGGACAGCGCCACAGCGGTGGATGTCTTCGCGGCACTCCAGACAACCAACACCGAGCTCGGCACGACCATCCTGGTGGTCACCCACGATCCGGCGGTGTCGTCGCAAGTCCGCCGCACCATCGCGATCAGGGACGGCCGGACCAGCAGCGAGACCCTGCGGCGCTCGGCAGCCGACGAGGAAGGCAATGCCACCCAGCACGCGGTAGAGTACGCGGTTCTCGACCGCTCCGGCCGGCTCCAGCTGCCCCGCGACATGATCGAGCCGCTCGGCATGCGGGACCGGGTCAGGCTCGAGGCCGAGCCTGACCACATCGGCGTCTGGCCAGACACCCAGGGTGCGACGAAGTGACCGCCGCGCCAGCCAGCAGCGAACCAGAGCCGGTGTCCGGAGTGACCGTCGGCGTGTCCGCCGATCCCGCGCCCGCTCTGGTAGAGGTGACGTCGGTCACCCGCATCTACGGCAGCGGTGTAACGGCCGTGCACGCGCTGCGCGACGTCTCCTGCACGATCCAGCCTGGGCGCCTGACGGTGCTGATCGGGCGATCAGGATCAGGCAAGACCACGTTGCTCAACGTGATCGGCGGACTTGACAAGCCGACCAGCGGCACCGTGCACGTGGCCGGCCGGGAGGTAACGGCGATGAGCGAACGGCAGCGGATCATGCTCCGCCGGGAGACCGTAGCCTTCATCTTTCAGTCATTCGGTCTCATCCCGATCCTCACCGCCGCGGAGAATGTCGGGATACCGTTGCGCATCGCCGGAGCCGATACTGCGACCCGCGAGGAGCGCGTCCGGGCCATGCTCGGCGTCGTGGGCCTGACCGAGCACGCCAGGCAGCGGTCGAACGAACTGTCGGGCGGGCAGCAGCAGCGCGTCGCGATCGCGCGGGCACTGGCCGGGCACCCGCAGTTGCTGATCGCCGACGAGCCGACCGGGCAGCTCGACTCACAGGCCGGGCACCAGATCATGCGCCTGCTGCGGACGGTGGTGCAAGCCGAGGGAATCACGGCTCTGGTGGCCACCCACGATCCTGTCTTGATCGACCTCGCGGACCACGTGCTGCGGCTCGATGACGGCAGGCTGGCCACAGGCTGAATTCCGGGCGGCTCGATCTTCAGCTTCTAACCACACCAGCAACCCTGATCTGGTTCGCGTTGCCGGTCTGGTGACTCGTCAGCCTGCCGCGTCGGACCGGCGGCTGACCGGCTCGGCGGTGGTAGCCTCCGGTCCTGGGGAGGTGGCAGGTGCAGATCAGCCGGCGTACGCTGATCGCCGGGATCAGCTCGGCGGCAGCCGCAGTGATCCTGGTGGGCGGCTTCTTTTTGCTGAGCGGGGGTAAGTCGGCGTCCAACACATCGCAGCCGAGCCCCACCACAACACAGCAGCTGACCTCGCCCTTCACCGGAGAACCGATCAAATCACCCGGTCCCGAGCTGATATTCAAGATCGACAATGTCGAGCAGGCGCGGCCGCCGACCGGCCTGACGAAGGCCGACATTGTGTATCTGCTCCCGGTCGAAGGCGGGCTGAGCCGGATCTTCGCCGTCTTCTCCTCGCACATCCCGCCGATTGTCGGGCCAGTCCGGAGCTCGCGCGAAGAGGACATTGAGCTGCTCAGGCAGTTCGGAACGCCGGCGTTCGCGTTCTCCGGAGCGCAGCCGCGGCTGCTGCCTGTGGTTGAACACTCCAGGATCGTCGACCTGTACGCCGGAATCGTCGGCGGCTACTTCCGGGGTCAGAACCGGATAGCGCCGTACAACCTGTATGCCAACACGCGCCAGCTGCTAGCCGAGGCTCCGCACGCCAGCCGGGCGCGAGACATCGGCTTCAGGTTCGGGCCCGCTCCGGCCGGCGGCAAGCTGACCCGCTCATACAGCGTCTCCTACCCGGACGCGGCGTTCACGTTCCGGTGGTCCGCGGCCGACCAGCGGTGGCTGGTGTGGATGGACGGCCGACCGGCCTATGCGACCGAGGGTGGCCAGCTCGGCGGCCCGACGGTGGTGGTGCAGTACGTGCGCGTCACGACATCGAGCTTCCTCGAGCTCGGGATCAGGCCGCCGTACGCCAATACGGTGGGCAGCGGCAGCGCGGTCGTGCTCCGCGACGGGCGTGCCTATCACGTGCACTGGTCCAGGCCCAATCCGGACGGCGGCACCGCGTTTACCCTGCCCAACGGCCAGCCGATGCCGTTCGCCCGTGGTCAGGTGTGGATGGTCTACGGCTACGGCCCGGGATCCGGGCGCTGAGCCAGCTTGCGCGCACCGTTTGCCGCCGAATCGGAGGGCCGACGCCGGGGCAGCATGCGGACTGGTCTTGTCGTCCCTAGTGTCGCATGCGACACTCTGAGAAGTTCAGCCGTTCACTAGCCGGGCCGCTAACTACTGGAGCAACATCGAGGACTCAGGCGGCTGGCGACCCGCTTTGCAGTTCAACGAACAGGTACGACTCGGAGCGGGACGATGACCGACAAGCCGACCCAACTGATGAGCCTTGACGGCTCGAAGACCGCTTACCCGGCGGCGAGGCTAGGGTGAGCGGGCAGAGTCATCTGCCTGGCCTGTGGCCAGTTCCCGGCGAGGGCGTGCTGGCCAGGCACGGCGACTTGATCTTGCTCAGCAGCCTGGAGTCGGGTCAGTTCGTCGACACGCTGCTCGATCTGCTCGACCAGATCGCCAGTTCCGGCGGTGACGGTCGGCGATTCGCCGACGCGGTCGCCGACGCGGTCGAGATCCATGCGATGAGCAGCGACTCAGGCGTCGGTGACACCGCGCAGTCCGGGCCATCCGTCCTGGCCTTCGGCCCGGCCGGATCCGGGCTTGCGGTCACCGTCAGCGGCGGGGCCTGGGCGGCTGTGGCGACCCCTCAGGGCGTGCAGCGGATCGCGGCCGGCCAGCCCGGAGTACTGATGCGCTGCTTGCTCCGAGTGCCGGTTAGCGCCGTCCGCGGCGGACTTGGCTCAAGCGAGGACGTACAGGCCGGCACCGACCGGTTCTCCCGGCTTGATGGCGGCACGATCCGGGCGGGCGGACTCGGCTTCTACCCGGGTAGCGGCGGCTATCCGAGCGGCCTGGCCGACGCTGGCGGCCAGGCCGCCAGGCCAGACCAGTTCACTGCCTATCCGCCAGCCGAGCCGGAGCCTGCGGTCTCGCCATGGCTGGCTGGGACCGGCGTCGAGCCTGCTGAGCCGATGTCGGCCGCTGGACCGCTGCGGACTGACGAGGCGCAGATTCCTGATCAGCCGGTGCCAGCGGAACCGGGACCGGTGGCTGAGCCGTGGGGAATGGCGGCTGCACTGGTGCCCGATGAGCCGGCGCCCGCGCGGGAGCCGTGGCCGACCGCGCTGGCGCAAGTGCCCGTCGATGCGGTGCCTGGGGAGCAAGTTCCTGCGCGGGAGCCGTGGCCGACCGCGCTTGCGCAGGTGCCCGTCGAGGCGGTGCCAGGTGAGCAGGTTCCCGGGCCGGAGCAGTGGCCGGCACCCACGGCGGAGCCCTGGCCCACCGCGGCGGTGCAGCTGCCCGACCGGCCGATGTCAGCGGACCAGCCGCCGGTGCTCGGCGATGCGGTAGCTGGGGCTGAGTCGGACGTCACCCTTGGGCCTGACGAGCCGATTGACGCGGTCGGGTTCCCGAACAGCGAATCTGGTGGCGGAGAGCCTGACGTGGCGGCGCGGATGCCGCGGCGCGAGGCGACTGAGCTGGCCCCTGGGGTGGGAAACCACGCCAAGGAGGGGCCGATCGTCGATGGCGTGTACTGCGAGAACGGTCATTTCGACGACCCCGAGGCGATGTTCTGCCCAGTCTGCGGCGTGGCGATGGATCGACAGGCGCAGGTGCCCAGGCCAGGTCAGCGGCCGCCGCTTGGCATGCTCGTCCTCGACGACGGTTCCGCGTTCCAGCTGGATTCCGACTACATCGTCGGGCGCGAGCCCAGCCTGGATCCATCCGTCGCCTCAGGGGCGGCCCGCCCGCTGCGGGTTGCCGATGACGCCGGGATCGTCTCCCGGGTGCACGCGCGGGTGGGGCTCGACGGCTGGCGGGTCCTGCTCACCGATCTTGGATCGGCGAACGGCACCCGCGTCAAAGCGCCTGGACAGTCGATGGAGCAGGAACTGCTTCCGCAGGTTCCGGTGATGCTTGCGGCGGGCACCGAGATTGACCTCGGTGGGCGCGGACTTCGCTACGAGTCGCACCGCGGGCAGTAAGCCTGGGCGCCTAGCGCGCTTGCGCCGCTTGCTCACCTGGCCGCGCTTGATTCGCCGACCGACTTGACCAGCTTAGGTTGACCGACTTGACCAGCTAGGTTGACCAGCCTCTTCAAACTGGTTATCGTTTTCATTAACGCTGCCGGGGGGCTGGTCGGCGTCAGCACCGCACAAGCTGCGGGTCAGGCAACCTTCCTGAGGAGATTCGTGATGCCACCAACCAACCGGGCCACGGTTGTCGGCGCCGCGGCCACGGGGCTGGCGTTGCTGTTTGCGGTCGGCTGCTCAACGAGCGGCACCGCATCGGCCACTAGCAAATCGGGCATCATCTCGGCGGTCGGTGCCGAGAATGAGTACGCCAACGTGATCAGCCAACTTGGCGGCAAGTACGTGCAGGTGACTGCGATCGAGAGCAACCCCAACACCGATCCGCATACCTTCGAGGCAAGCGCCAGTGTGGCCGAGGTGATCAGCGGTGCGAACCTGGTCGTGCAGAACGGGCTGGGTTACGACAGCTACATGAACCGGATCGAGGCCGCGTCACCAAATCCGGCACGCAAGATCATTGACGTGCAGACTCTGCTCGGTCTGCCGGACAGCACACCGAACCCCCATCTGTGGTATTCGCCGACCACGATGCCTGCCGTTGCCGCGGCGATCACCAACGATCTTGCTGCGCTGCAGCCAGCACACGCCGCATACTTCAAGGCCAATCTGCGGACGTTCGACAACTCGCTGAAGCCGTGGCTGCGAGCGCTCGCACAGTTCAAGGCCGCTTACCCGGGCACCCCCGTGGCGGTCACCGAGCCGGTGGGCGACTACCTGATGGCGGCCGCCGGCGCCCGCGTCCTCACACCGTTCGTGCTCCAGGCCGACGTCATGAACGGGGTGGATCCGTCGCCGCAGGACGTGGCGCTGGAGAGCAGCCTGCTCAGGAATCACACGGTACGGGCACTCCTCTACAACCAGCAGGTTGTCGATTCGCTCACCGAATCCTTCCTGAGCCAGGCCAAGCGCTACGGCATTCCGGTAGTGGGCGTCTATGAGACGATGCCGACGCCCGGATACGATTATCAGTCCTGGATGCTCGCCGAAGTTCAGGCACTGCGCCGGGCCGTGGCCGATAAGGCATCGACTGAGAAGCTGTGATGGCGCGAGAAGAACTTGCCGTGCCCGGCACCGAGATGCTCGCTATGGACGGCATCACGGTGCGGCTAGCCGGGCGAGACGTGCTTGCAGATGTCAGCTTCACCATCAACCGCGGCGAGTTCGTCGGGCTGATCGGGTCCAATGGGGCGGGCAAGACGACCCTGCTCCGGGTCGTGCTCGGCCTGCAGGCGGCCGTGGCTGGCTCGGTCCGGATTGGCGGTGAGCCCAGGGGGCGACGCAACTCGCTGATCGGCTATGTTCCGCAGAAGATCCTGCTTGATCCTGATATGCCGCTGCGGGCCCGTGATCTGGTTGGCCTCGGGCTCGACGGGCAGCGGCTCGGCATCGGCCTGCCGTCAAAGAACCGGCGTCGGCTGGTCGAGGAGATGCTCAGCGCGGTCGGGGCCGAGCGCTTCGCTGACTATCGGGTGGGCAACTTGTCCGGCGGCGAGCAGCAGCGGGTCCTGATCGCGCACGCGCTGATCAGCAGGCCAGCCCTGCTGCTGCTGGACGAGCCACTCGCGAACCTGGATATCCGCAGCGAGCAGGAGATCGTGACGCTCCTGTCCAGGATCTCCAAGCAGCAGCAGATCGCCGTGCTGATCTCGGCTCATGAGATGAACCCGCTGCTACCGGTGATGGACCGGGTTGTCTACATGGCTGCGGGCCGAGCGGCCAGCGGCACAACCAGTGAGGTCGTGCGGCCGGACGTGCTGAGCAAGCTGTACGGCCAGCACGTCGACGTGATCCGGGTGCACGACCGGATTCTGGTGGTTGCTGGCCGCACCGACGAGGCCGTTGCCGAGCATGAGCCGATCAGCGCCGTGGATCATGATCGGGCCGGGACAGTGCCCGATCCGGTTGGGGCCACGCCTGATCAGCTCGGCACCGCCCGTGAGCCGAGCGGAGCCGCGCTCGGCAGCGCATGACGGCATGAGCAGCTTCCTGAGCGCCATCTTCGAGCCTGGATTCTTCGGTAACCAGCCAGTCCAGGTGGCTCTGCTAGTCGGCGGCCTAGTCGCCCTGGTGTCCGGAGTGGTCGGCACGTTCACGGTGCTGCGCGGGCAGGCTTTCGCCGGGCATGCGCTTGCGGACGTCGGCGCCGCTGGCGGGTCCAGTGCTTTCCTGCTCGGGATTAGCCCGCTGTTCGGGTTCGTGGGGATCGGCGTGCTGGCAGCAGGGGTCATGGAAATGATCGGGATCCGGCGACCGCGCGGGCGTGACCTCGCGACCGGCATCGTGCTCGGAGCCGGGCTCGGGCTAGCCGCTCTGTTCCTTTATCTGGATGCGACGTTCAGTAACACCACGGGAGCGACGATTACGGTTCTGTTCGGCTCCATGTTCGTGATCAGCAGTTCGCTGATTCCGATGATCGCGATATTCAGCCTGCTGGCCCTTGCCACAGTCCTGGTCCTCTTCCGCCCGTTGTTGCTCAGCTCGGTCAGCAGCGACCTAGCCCGCACCCGCGGCGTCCCGGTTCGCCTGATTGGAGTGCTTTACCTGCTGGCGCTCGCGGTCGCCGTGTCGCTATCGGCCCTGACCATCGGCGCGATCCTGAGCACGGCACTGCTGATCGGCCCGGCTGCGGCGGCGCTCCGGCTGACCGGGAAGCCAGGCTTGGCGATGATCTTGTCGGCGCTGATAGGCCTGGTGGCCACCTGGCTCGGCATCCTGCTCGCCTATGACAGCTTCTACTGGCCACCGCAGCAGCATGGCTGGCCGGTCAGCTTCTTCGTGGTCACCCTGGTCTTCCTGTTCTATCTGCTGGCCCAGCCGCTCGGGCGAGCCCGCCTGGCTCGCAGCCAGCGATAGAGGCAGCAGACATGTTCGCGAGCTTCATGACGAGCACCTGGACGGTGGCAACCATCGCAGCGGTGGTTGCCGGCGTGGTGGGTTTCTTCATCGTGCTGCGGGGCTCGGCATTCGTAGCGGACGCGGTGCCGCAAGGCGCCTTCGCCGGCGCGGCTGGTGCCAGCTTGATCGGTGTGAACACCCTCGTCGGACTCGTCGTTTTCGCCCTGGCCGGTGCGCTTGGGATCGGCTGGCTTGGCCGCCGCAGCCGCCACGATGTAGCGACCGCCCTCGCCCTCGTCGTGATGCTCGGCCTCGGCGCGCTGTTCTTGTCCATGAGCAACGAGTACGCCCCAGAGATCTACTCGCTGCTCTTCGGCGAGGTGCTCGGAGTCAGCAGCAGCGAGGTCGCACCGGTTGCCGTGCTCGGGGCGGCGTGCATCGGAGCGATCCTGATCCTCTACCGCCCGCTGCTGCTGTCGTCGGTGATGCCGGAGCTCGGCGAAGCTCGTGGCATCCGCAGCGGGCGGGTGGAGACGTGCTTCCTGGTCGTGGTGGCGCTGGCGACCAGCATGGCGCTGCCGGTTGTTGGCGCTCTGCTGATCTTCAGCCTGATGATCGGCCCGCCTGCCGCGGCGCGGTCGTTTACCAGCAACCCGCAGTTCGCCCTGGTCCTTTCTGTCGTCATCGCGCTGGTCACCGTCTGGACCGCGATCGCGGCTTCATTCGTGTGGAACTGGCCGGTCGGATTCTTCGTCGGAACCCTCAGCGCGGTGTCTTACGGCGTTGGACGCGGCTGGGCTCATCGGCGCCGGACCCGTGCCGTGCCCAGCGGCCAGCGCCAGGCGCTGGCCGCTTAACTGCCCGTGCGCCGCGCCATGGCGCCGCCAGGCCAGGAGGCCGCCGCTCACGGCGGCGACGCCGATAGCGGTGAGGTGCCCGACGGCGGCTACCTGAAGCTGGATCAGCCCATCGAAGATGTCGCCGACGAGAACCAGAATGGCGAAATCGATGAGCGCCGCGATCCTGGCCGGCCAGGACCCGAACATGACCGCGACCACGATGGCGGAGACCACCACGTAGGACGGCCCCACGTCGATGATGTTCCCGGCCGAGTGCGGCAGTAGGCCATGCGCCACCCGGTAAGCCTGGATTCCCTCGCTGACCAGCGTGCCGATCACGTGTCCTGCGGCGCAGATCAGCGCGATCAGCCAGTTGCCAACCGCCCGGTTCGCCCCGAACATGGCCAGCGGTATGAGCACGAGCCAGGCTATGAGCGACCGCTGCGAAAGATAGGCCGACGCCACGATGACGGCGACCGGGTCGTGCGTCAGGTTCGTCACGTTCGTACTGGCAAGTTGCAGCAGCCTGGCACCTTGGCGCGCCGATATCGTGGCGAGCACGATCTCACCGATCACGACACCGGCGAGGAAGATCCAGGCGACCAGGTACCGGGTGAAGAGGGTACGCCAGGATGGGGGAGTCCCGACGCCGGGGAGCTGCATGCGGCAAGGGTAGCCAGCACTACGGAATTGTCCGCAACGCAATGTCGTGCTGCGCAGTTCATTCGGGCGCGGAGACCCAGCTGGCGGGCTACGGATGGTCCGCAACCCAATGTCGTGCTGCGCCGTCTATCCAGGCGAAGCCAGCTGGCGGAAACCCCTGGAAGGAGAGCTGTCGATGCGGAAGCGAACGGCCGTTTCGACCGGAGTCACCGCGGCTCCCGGTGGCGTCTGGGTGTCGTTCAGGACCGGCATGCTGGGCGAGACGATTCTGCTCAGTCAGCAGCGGTTGCGAATGGTTAAGCTTCCTGGGGTTGGCAAGCCTGGCAACCTGTTCGGCTGGGTGATGTTCGCCAGCACCGAGTTCGCCGGCCACTCCCTCTACCTGGCCCGCGAGGACGCGATCATCGGCTGCCTCAATCCGGGGACCGGGTTCGTGAGAGCCCGCGGTCGGGTCGCTGGGCTGGCCGGGACCGGGCAGTTGCTCGGCGCCGGTCCGCGAGGGCGGGTGCTTTACGGACTGGCGGCGGCTGGGGTTATCGCCATTACTCCGTCGGCCGCCTGCTAGCGCCTGACCTGGCTGGACAGCGGGTCCAGAACGGCGGCGACGCAGCAAGGAATCCCGGCGAAGTGCTTCGCGAGGATCGGCGGCTCCAGCAAGAGCGAGCTGACCATCAGCGCTCGGTCAGGGCAGGCCGACAAAGTCGGCCATCTGCTCGACCGCGTAGGCGAAGAAGTCGTCGGCCGGATCGACGCTGCCCACTAGCTGCCGGAACAGCTCGAAGCTGATCATGCCGAACAGCTGCGTCCAGGCGATCAGCGCGCGCGCGATCATGGGGCCAGGAACTCCTGGCGCGATCGCCGCGGCCACGTTGGCGGCCTGCTCGGCAAGCGTAGGCTGCAGTGGCTGGGAGGTCCGCCAGGGCGGGGCTGCTCGGTCTGCGGCGGCGTGGCCGTCGGGTGCGGCCGCGTTGCCGTCGGGTGCGGAGCAGGCGTCGGCCAGCACTCCGCCGATGACCAGCGCGACCCGTCCGGCCGGTGTGATGGTTGCCTGCGGAGCCTGGTAGCCAGGAACCGGCGAGCCGTAGATCAGCGCGTACTCATACGGATGCGCAAGTGCCCAGTTCCTGACCGCTCGACAGGTAGCCCGCCAGCGGCCTCGAATGTCGCCGCGCGGAAGTTCCCGCTCGGCCGCCTCCGCGCTGGCGCCGAGCGAGTCGTAAGCGTCGATGATGAGCACGGTCAATAGTTCGTCCCGGCTCGGGAAGTAACGGTAGATGGCCGAAGAAGCCATGCCAAGCTCGCGCGCCACCGCACGCAGCGACAGCTGCGGGGCACCGTGGATGGCCAGCTGCCGCCGCGCCTCTGCCTTGATCTCTGCGGTGAGCTCGGCCCTTGCTCGCTCCCGAGCCGTGCGGCTTGCTGTCCTGGCCATGCCGCCAAGTCTGACAGAAATCGAAGCAGTGATCAATAACAAGAGCACTGCTCTTGACAGATGGACGAATTCCGGACACACTGATCTATGTAGAGAGCAGTGCTCACAGTTATCCAGAGGAGCGCCAGATGTCCGCCAGCTCAGCCCACCGATATGTGATGCCAACCACGCCGACCGGCCGGTGGCTCGGCAGTCTGTTCAACACGACTGTCGCCGCGCTGACTCGGCACGGGATCAGCGTCTGGGGGAGCCGCGTTCTGTACGTGCGCGGCCGGACCAGCGGCGAGTGGCGGTCAACGCCGGTCAACCCGCTGTCGTACAACGGCCACCGCTATCTGGTGGCGCCGAGAGGCCATACGCAGTGGGTGCGTAACCTGCGGGTGGCTGGCGGCGGCGAGCTCCGGGTTGGCAAGCGTACCGAGCGCTTCACCGCAACCGAACTGGCCGACGAGCAGAAGCCGGAGATACTGCGCGCGTACCTGAAGCGGTGGAAGTTCGAGGTCGGCGTGTTCTTCGATGGGGTCGGGCCGGACGCGCCTGACGCCAAGCTGCTGGAGATGGCGCCCGGCTACCCGGTCTTCCAGATCACCTGAGTTCCATAATCGTGGAGGGTTGGCGGTGAATAGCCGCAGCTACCCTCTACGATCATGAAGTACCGGAGATCCTGACTTCGCCAGCTCGGCGGCAACGTCGCCGGGCAGAAGGCGATCGGCACGCGCCGCAGCGGCACGTCCGAGGAACAGATGCCGCGGCTGCGGATCGGCCGCGCGGAAGAACTTGATTTAATCGAATATCTGTTCGATAGTGTTCTCATGGGAGCCGCGGCCGCGCAGGTCATGTCGTTGCCGGAGGAAGATGTCCGGCGCTGGTCTGAGCCCGTGCTCGCTGGGGTCGCCGCGCCAGCCAAGGCCGCCGGGTCCGCCGCTTTCCTGGGCGGGCTCGCCGCGCCAGCCAAGGTCGCCGGGTCGCCCGGGTCCGCCGCTTTCCTGGGCGGGCTCGGCGGCATCCTCGCCGGGGACGCGGTCAGGTCGGGCGGAGACATCGGCGCGGGCAGCGGCGTTCTTGCCGATGCGGATCTGCTGCCGGTGCTTCCCGCGCTCCGGGAACTGCTGCCAGGCGGCGCACTACAGCGCGGCTCGGTGGTGGCGGCAGGCGGTTGGAACCTGCTGTGCCTGGCACTTGCCGCGGGGCCGGTGGCTTCCGGTGCGTGGTGTGCGGCGGCCGGACTACCTCAGCTCGGGGTTCGCGCGGCGGCCGATGCCGGGCTGGATCCCGGTCGGCTGCTGTTGATCCCGGACCTCGGTCCGAACTGGCCACAGGTGGTTGCGTCGCTGCTTGATGGCTGCGATCTGGTCCTGCTGTCCCCGCCGGACCGGCCATCGGCTCAGGTACGGCGCAAACTGGAGGCTGCCGTCCGGCGCCACCGCGCCGTACTGCTGGTCGCGGGGGAGTGGGACGGAGCGCAGACCCGGCTGCGGGTGACCAGCCAGGAGTGGGCCGGGATCGGCACCGGGCACGGGCGGCTGCGGGCACGCATGGCGCAGGTAGTGGCGGACGGGCGCGGGGGCTGGTCCCGGCCACGGGTACGTCGACTGTGGCTGCCCGGACCGGATGGCTCGGTGACCATGGTTGCCGATGGTGCTGCGTTGACCTGCGCTACTGCCGGTACTGATGCGGGCGGTGACCTGGCCACAGCCTGGCTGGAGACGAGTGCCGGGTGACGGGCGCGCGAAACTCGCTACGTCGAGTGCTGGTCGTGCGTTGCCCAGCCTGGCTTGCGGCGAGCCGGGGCGGGTCGGCGGACCGGGGCGGGTCGGCGGACCGGGGCGGGTCGACGGACTTGGGCGGGTCGACGGACTTGGCAGCCAGACCGGAAGCACGGGCAGCCAGACCGGAAGCACGGGTCCCGGAAGCACGGGCACCGGAAGCACGGGCATTTGAGCAGGTAGTGAGCGCGGTGCAGGAGTTCTGCCCGCGGATCGAGGTACTGCGGCCCGGTATCTGCGCGCTCGGTGCCCGTGGTCCGGCCCGGTATTTCGGCGGGGAAGCCGAACTAGCGCGGAAGATCGTCGAGGCGGTGGTCCGGCTCGGGTTCGACTGCCGGGTAGGTATCGCCGACGGCATGTTCGCCGCGTTGCTGGCCGCGAGAACGGCACCAGCCAAGTATTCCCCGGCCGGAACCGCGCTGCCCGTGGTGCCCGCGCTGCCCGTGGTGCCCGTGGTGCCCGCGCTGCCCGTGCTGCCCGTGGTGCCCGCGCTGCCCGTGGTGCTTGTGCCGCCCGAGGCGTCGCCTGCTTTCCTTGCCCAACATCCGATCGCGGTGCTTGGCCAGCCGGAACTGACGGATCTGCTGTCCCGGCTTGGCATTAGAACGCTCGGTGAGTTCGCCGCATTGCCGGCCACCGAGGCTGAGTCCAGGTTCGGAGCACAAGGGTTGCTCGCGCACCGCCTGGCCCGCGGGCTTGATCCTCGTCCGCTGGCCACCCGCCCGCCATCAGCCGACCTCTCCGTCCAGATCGAGTTCGATCCTCCGGCCGAGCAGTCCGAGCCGGTAGTGTTCGCCGCTAAGTCGCTCGCCAGCGAGTTGCATTCCCGGCTGGCCGCGGGGGGGCTTGGCTGCGTCCGGATGCAGGTACAGGTGACCTGTGAGGACGGCCGGGAGATCAGCAGGCTATGGCGGCACGACGGGCTACTTTCTGAACTTGCTGTAGCCGAGCGGGTGCGCTGGCAGCTCGATAGCTGGCGAACCGGACAGAACGCCCGCGGCATTGCCAGGAATGGATCGGCTCCGGGCATGATCATGGGCCGTTCCCCGCTGATCTCGGCGGGAAACGACCCACGATCAAGCGGCGGCCGGGAGATCGACGACGCACGAATGGGCGACGGAATCTCGCCTGGCGGGATCATCGCGCTGCGACTGATCCCCGATCAGCTGGTCCACGACTCGGGTCGCCAGCTCGGCCTGTGGGGCGATGTGGTGGTGAGTGATCGGGTCGCCAGGGCGGCGATCCGAGTGCAGGCCATGCTTGGTCACGGCGCGGTGCATCAGCCGGTCCTGGCTGGCGGTCGCAGCCCGGCCGACCAGGCGCTGCTGGTGCCCTTCGGCGACACACAGGTTTCCCGGCTGCCAGCTGACCGGCCCTGGCCTGGGCAGATCCCGGCACCAGCCCCGGCTACGGTCTATCCGACGCCGCGATCAGCCACCGTGACGGACAACTCAGGAGCCATGGTGACCGTCACGGGGCGCGGGGAGGTATCCGCCACCCCGACCCGGCTTTCGATAGCCGACCGCCCGCCACTGATGATCACCGCCTGGACCGGACCGTGGCCAGTCACCGAACGGTGGTGGGATCCAGAGCATGCCTGCAGGAAAGCCAGGTTCCAGCTGGTCACCGCTGACGGGAGTGCCTGGCTGGCAGTCGTCCAGGATCAGCGCTGGCTGATCGAAGCCGGCTACGACTGACCGGAAACCCGGTGTGACCACGAGGGGATTTCGGTCACCTAGTCAGCCCAGCCCAGCGAACAGCTCGTCGAAGCTAATCTCCAGCCGGCTCATGGTGATCGCGGTGCGAGAGCAGCTTCGAAGGTCCGGCGGTGTCGCAGCAGCCCGCGCCGGGCGCGTCGTGGTCGTGGTCTGGGCCAAAGGACCTCACCCTTCAGGTCCGAGGTCCTGCTATTGACCGCCGGAATGCCCTGGGCGCAGGAGTCAATTAATTACATGTTGGGTGTATTGGCTCTGGTAGCTGCACCCGCGCGGTATGTGCGGTTGCGCGCAGGGGCCGCTTCGTACACGGACCGGTGCCGGCAAGACGCCGCGAACCAAAGGACGGTGAGAACCCGAGGGAAAGGTTCTTCCCTTACCGCGATCTGCCGAGCATGGCTGACTGCCGCGTACGTCCCTGATCGGCATTGCTGGGGCGCTGCTCGGCGGCTGGGTGGCCACAAAGCTGTTCCACGTTCACACCCTGAACGGGTTCTTCAACCTGTCCACTTGGCTCACCGCCATCGTGGGGGCAGCCGTCCTGCTGCTCGCCTACCGCCTGATCACCGGCCGGTCCGGCCGGTCTGGCCGGTCTGGCCGGTTCGCACATCGCTGAAAGAGCTGGGGTGTGTCCAGCTCACGGAGCTGGCCCTGCCGATTTGCCAGCTGTCGGCAACCACGAAACGCCCCCATCGGTGAGTGCCTGACTGGCAGTTGTCCAGGATCGTCGCTGGCTGATCGAAGAAACCTGCCGGTCCGGCCAGTTCCGCAGCTGCGGTAGCCGAGCAGGCGGTGACGGCAGTCAGCCTCGCAGTCACTTCGGTCGGCTCGATAGCAGGATCAGTCGTCATCTATGCCCGGCCCGGATCAGCGTGCGGTTGCCTGTTAGCGGTGGCAGGTCAGCTGGTCGCCGGACTGAATCGAGAGTGCAGGATCGATGATCGAATATAAATTCGATCATCGATCTATTTTGTCAGTACCTCTCGCTATGATGGTCGAAGACCAGTGGACAGGCCGAGCAGCGAGAGGAGGTGGCCACGATGCCAGGCGCAGACCGCGAAATGCCGACGGAGACCGCCCTGGTGAATGCTGATCAGGCGATCGGCGATGATGTCGTGGCCGCAGAGTTGCTGCAGGGTCTGTCCTGGTCATGGGAGCTGGATTTCGAGACTCTGCTAGCCGCGCTGAACGACCCGGCACCGTGGAACCGTCCTGCGCGCAGCGCTGGATCCGCCAGCCAGACCGACACCGCCACTGTCATCGACGCGGCCTCTGCTCCGGGCTCCGGTGCGGTCGACGCGGCCGCTGCTGGCGCCAGCGCCGTCGACCCCAGCAATGACGGCGCAGTTGATGCGGCTGACGGTGATGGTGCCGCGGACGGTGGTGACACTGACAGCGCCGATGCGGAACTAGCGGAACTGATGGAGGCGATCGAGGCGGGACGGACCCGCCAGGTGCCGCTCTCGGTGGCAGCCGGGCGCGTCGCGGAGTCCCTCCCACCAGGCCCTGATCTGACAGGTTGGTTGGCGACCAGCCCGGTCGGCGACCTGGAGGATGGCGCGCTGGCCGGAGTGGCTGCGGCGTATCGTCGGCTGGCGTCCTGGGCACAGGCCGGGGAACTCGCGGCGGTTGCCCAGATCGCGTCCCGATCTGCGGCAGCCGACGACAAGATTGGCGTCGGTGCCGAGGGCCGCCCGACCAGGATGCCTGACGAAGCTTGTGCGCAGATCTCGCTGGCGCTGACCATGTCGCAGTGCGGTGCGTCCTGGTGGACCGATCTGGCGATCACTCTGAATTGGAAGCTGGCGGCGACCGGTGCCGCGTTGCGGGCAGGTGAGATCGACCTGTCGCGAGCACGCCTGATCGCCGAGGCCACCGGACCGCTGGATGAAGACACCGCTCGGGTGGTCGAGGCACGGGTTCTGCCGGCCGCTGGGCATCAGACGACCGCCCAGCTACGCGCTGCTCTTCGCCGTGCCGTCATCGCCGCTGACCCCGAGGGAGCAGACCGGCGCCGGGAGGAAGCTGAGCGCAGAGCAAAAGTCAGCCTGTACCCAGATCATGAAGGCACCGCATCGCTGGCGGGGTACAGCCTGCCTGGCACCAGGGCCGCCGCGGCCATGGCCCGGATCAGCGCTCTCGCTCGCGCGATGAAGGCCTCCGGCGCTGGCGGCGGCATCGACCTGCTCCGCGCTCATGTGTTTCTCGGTCTGCTGCTCGGCACCCTGCCCTACATACCGCCTGCCCCCGAGAGCCCGCCCGACCAGCCGGGACCCGACGGCTCGCTCGCTCGGCCGGGACCTGGCGGCTCAGACCGGCCGGGATCCGATGTACCAGGATCCGGCGGCTTGCCCGACCAGCAAGGACCCGATGGACCGGCTGCCGGTCCAGATCGGGATCCCGACGATCCTGGTCCCAGCCAACCCGACCCTGATTGTGGCGACGAGTGCCACCTTGATGACGACCCGTGCTCCCCGGCCGCCAACCTGCTCGACTCAGATGATGAAGACGATGGCTGGGCCGACCCCCGGCCAGCGCCAGCTTGGCCAGAGGTAACGGCGTTCCTGCCACCCGCACCGCCCGCCATGGGAGACCTGCGGCCTGGCTCCGGTGGGCTGCTCGATCTGACTCTGCCTTGGGCCACTCTGGCCGGTGAGTCGGCCGAGCCCGGCCACCTCAGTCGGATCGGCCCGATCACGCCTACCCAGGCGTGTCACCTCGCTGACCTCGCTGCCAGCGACACCACCGTTCAATGGCGCATCATCCTGACCAACCCGGTCGGCCAGGCCAGGGCGGTCGCTCGCCTCCCACGGGCATCGGTTCGGGCCGGGCCTGCGGCGCCGTCCGCTGACCCGGATGTCTCAGCTGGGCTGGTCGGGCGCGTCACCCTGACCATCTCCGAGGAAGCATTCAGCCGGCCTCCGCCCCCTGCGGCGCCGGTCATCCTGGCCCGGACACTGCGAGCCGCTGCGCAGGCAGCCAGCCGTGCCGCGGAGCAAGCCGCAGCCGACGCCTTCGCCGACAGCGGTTGCGCACACACGGAGGCCAGCCCTGCTTACCGGCCTCCGCCCCGGCTCAAGGAGAAGGTCACCGCTCGGGATGTCACCTGCAGGTTCCCGACCTGTCGGCAGCCCGTCTGGCGGTGTGATCTCGACCACACGATTCCTTTCGGCCAGGACGGCCAAGGCGGCCGGACATGCGCCTGCAATCTCGGCGGGCTTTGTCGGACTCATCACCAGCTCAAGCAGCACCCCGACTGGAACCTGACTCAGCCCTCACCAGGTCACTTCCAGTGGACCACCCCGACTGGCCGCGCCTACGCGACCGGACCTGACAGCTACCCGGTCTAAGCGGGGGTAGCAGCGATGGGATGGGACAACCCGCCGGTGCCGTGGCGAGAGTTTGAGCGACGCCTGTCCTGGCGACCGGGTACCGGGGGAACAGCGGAGGCAGACGATAACGGCAGGCCAGCGCAGGTCGGTGGTTCTGGAGCAGGTGGCTCTGGGACAGGCGGGTCGGGCGGTAGCGGGTCCGCGCGGAGCGGGTCGGGCCAGAGCGAGACGGAGGGCCGGAGCGGGACCGAGGGCGAGAGCGGTGCGGGAGGCCTGAGCCGGGCGGGCGGAAGCGGGACTGCTGGCCGGAGCGGGACGGAGGGCCGGAGCGGGACGAGCCGGGCCGGAGCTGAGCAGGACTCCCAGATTCCCTGGGCAGAACTGCACTGCCACTCGTCTTACAGCTTCCTCGATGGCGCGTCCGGCCCGGCCGACCTGATCGAAGAGGCTGCCGAACGCGGTCTGACAGCCATCGCCATTACCGATCACGACGGCATGTACGGAGTACCGCAGTTCGCCCAGTCGGCGGCTCGCTTGCGGGGGACCGAACTGCGGACCGTCTTCGGTGCCGAGCTGAGCCTGGATATTCCTGGAGCGGTGAACCGCGCCCCTCCCCGCCGCGGCGCGGTGAGCATGGGTGTTGGTGCGGTGAGCACGGGTGTCGGTGCGGTGAGCACTCACGGGGGCGTGGTGCCGCCGAGGCCGGGAACACCGAGGGCTGGCATCCCCGATCCGGTCGGGCGGCATTTGCTAGTGCTGGCCCGCGATCCTGAGGGTTACCGGCGGCTGTGCGAGGTGATCAGTGCAGCTCATCTCGCCGGGGGAGAGAAGGGCCGTCCCGAGTACGACCTCAAGGTCCTGGCGGAGGCTCATGACGGGCACTGGGTTATCCTCACCGGCTGTCGTAAGGGGGCCGTGCCCGCAGCGCTGGGGTCGGCCGGGGGGCTGGGGTCGGCCGGGGGGCTGGGGTCGGCCGGGGGCCTGGGGTCGGCTGGGCTGGGGTCGGCTGGCGGGCTGGACGCGGCGGCGGAACTGCGGGTGCTGATCGACATGTTCGGTCGCGACAACGTGATGGTCGAGCTGATCGATCACGATCAGCCGGACGACGACGAGCGGAATGACGCGCTCTTCGCCCTAGCCCAAAGCTCCGGTCTCGGTGTGATCGCGACGAACAACGTGCACTACGCGACGCCGGCGCAGGCTCGGCTTGGGCAGGTGCTCGCCGCGATCAGGGCCCGCAGCAGCCTGGATGAGATGGACGGCTGGCTGGCCGCGTCCGGAGCGGCCTACATCAGGTCCGGCGCCGAGATGGCGCACCGGCTGCGCCGTTACCCGGGAGTGAGGGAGCGGACTGTCGAGCTGGCCGCCGAGTGCGCGTTCGACTTCAAGGTGATCGCGCCTAAGCTGCCCGATTTCCCGGTACCAGAGACCCACAACGAGATGAGCTGGCTGCGTGTCCTGGTCGCGCGCAAGGCCCCGCAAAGATACGGCCCCGAAACCGCCGAACGCATCCCCGGTGCCTATCGCCAGATCGAGCGCGAACTCGGCGTCATCCGTCAGCTCGGATTCGCCGGCTACTTCCTGATCGTGCACGACATCGTGGAGTTCTGCGAAAAGAACGGCATTCTCTGCCAGGGACGTGGTTCGGCCGCCAATTCGGCCGTCTGCTATGCGCTGGGCATTACCAGTGTTGATCCCGTTATGCATGGATTGTTGTTTGAGCGGTTTCTCTCCGCAGGCCGGGACGGCCCGCCGGACATCGACCTGGATATCGAGCACCGCAGGCGCGAGGAGGTCATCCAGTACGTCTACCGCGCCTACGGAAGACAGCGGGCCGCGCAGGTGGCGAACGTGATCTGCTACCGGCCGCGGATGGCGCTGCGCGACGCAGGCCGGGCGCTTGGTTACTCGCCAGAAGAACAAAACCGGTGGTCACGGCAGGTCGGGCCGCGGCAGTACGCGGCCGGGCAGCCGGTCCCGCCCGATGCCGGCGTCCCCGAGCCGGTCGTCGAACTGGCGATGCGGATGCAGCAGCTACCCAGGCACCTGGGCATTCACTCCGGCGGGATGGTGATCTGCGACCGGCCAGTCGGCGAGGTGTGCCCGGTGGAGTGGGCGCGGATGCCGGGCCGCACGGTGCTGCAGTGGGACAAAGACGACTGCGCGTACGCGGGCCTGGTCAAGTTCGACCTGCTGGGGCTTGGCATGCTGACCGCGCTGCGGGACTGCTTCGAGCTGGTTGAGGCGGCGCACGGTATCCGGTGGGACCTGCCTTCGATCCCGCAGTCCGATCCCGGGGTCTACGACATGCTGTGCGAGGCCGACACCGTCGGGGTGTTCCAGGTCGAGTCGCGTGCTCAGATGGCTACTCTCCCGCGGCTGCGGCCGAGGGAGTTCTATGACCTCGTGGTGGAGGTGGCGCTGATCCGCCCCGGCCCGATCCAGGGCGGCTCGGTGCACCCGTACATGCGCCGCCGCCGTGGTGATGAGCCGCCGGACCTGCCGCACGAATCGATGCGCCAGGCGCTGGGCAAGACGCTCGGGGTGCCGCTGTTCCAAGAGCAGATGATGCAGATCGCGATCGACTGCGCCGGGTTCTCCGCCACTGAGGCCGATCGGCTGCGCCAGGCGATGAGCTCCCGCCGCGCCCCGGAACGGATCGAGGAACTGCGCGCCAGGCTGCTTGACGGAATGGCCGAGCGGGGGATCTCCGGCGACATCGCTGAGGACATCTATCACAAGATCCTGGCGTTCTCTAACTACGGCTTCCCTGAGTCGCACGCGATCAGCTTCGCCTACCTGGTCTACGCCAGTGCCTGGCTGAAGTGTTACTACCCGGCCGCGTTCACCGCCGCCCTGCTCCGAGCCCAGCCGATGGGGTTCTATTCACCGGCCAGCCTGATCAGCGATGTCCGCAGGCACGGCGTCGAGGTCCGTGGCGTCGACGTCAACGCCAGCGCCGTACTCGCGGTGCTTGAGAGCCCCGCGAAGAGCCTAACCATCGGCGATAACGGCTCGCCCGGCGTCAGTCCAGCCACCGAACGGCCAGTGCCATCCGGGGGACTCGTGTCTGCTGCTGCGACCCCCGGTGGTGACACAGCGTCAGTGCCATCCGGGGGACAACCAGTCCCGCGCCAGCCGGCCATCAGGATCGGCCTGTCCGAGGTGCGTAACCTGGGATCACGGGCCGCCGCCGAGATAGTCGCTGGCCAGCCGTACTCCGATCTTGAGGATTTCGCCCGGCGGACGGCGCTGCCCGCCCCGGCGCTTGAGGCGCTGGCGACGGCCGGGGCGTTCGGCTGCTTCGGGATCGCCCGGCGCGAGGCGCTGTGGGCGGCCGGGGCGGCGGCGGCGATCAGGTCAGGGCAGCTTCCCGGTACCACCGTGGGCCTGATGTCCCCGCCGCTGCGGGCAATGACGGCAGCAGAAGAGACGTTCGCCGATCTGTGGGCAACCGGGACCTACGGGACGCATCCGATCGAGCACATTCGTGAACTGCTGGCCGAGCGCGGGGTATCCCCGGCTTCAGCGCTGAAGACAGCGCGGTCCGGGGCCGCCGTCGTCGTTGGCGGCCTGGTCACGCACCGGCAGCAGCCGGGAACCGCGCGCGGTGTGGTCTTCCTCAGCTTGGAGGACGAGACCGGCATGGCGAACGTGATCTGCCCGCCGGACGTGTGGCAGCGGTACCGCAGGATCGGGGTGGATGCCAGCGCGCTGCTGGTGTCCGGACGGGTGGAACGGCTCGACGGGGCGGTCAGCCTGCTCGCCACCGGCCTGCGGCGGCTGAGAGTTGTCGCCGCTGCCCGCAGCCGCGATTTCCGCTGACCGCGGCTAGGCGGACCGGTCAGCCAAGCGTCCGCGGGTCGGGTCGGCGTCGGTGCCGATCAGGCTGAGCTTGAGCCTGATCTCGTCGGCTGCGGGGTCACGCAGCTCGTCGAGCAGGACCAGCGCCTGTTGCCACGAGTCGCGTGCGTGTTCAGGACGGCCGACCGCATTCTGGGCATCGCCAAGATGCGTCAGCGCTTCGCTCTCGGCAAACCGGTCACCAACCCGGCGACTTACGTCGGCGGCGCGAACGCAGCAGGTAATCGCCTTGGCATGATCGCCGAGGCGCTGGTAGGCATGGCCGAGGCTATCCAGGGTCGAGGCTTCGCGTCGCAGGTCGCCAAGCATCCGGCTGATGCGCAGAGCCTCCTGGCACGGGGCCACGGCTGCCTCGTAATCGCCGAGCTGGATCCGGCACCAGCCGATCGCGTTGAGCGCTGCCGCCAAGCCGAGCCGGTCCCCGGCCGCCCGTTCCAGGTCCAGCACCTGCTCGGCATAGCCGAGTGCCTCAAGGTACCGATGCTGCCGCTCGAAGGTGTGCGCGACATTGAGCAAGCAGCGCGCCTTCGCCGCCTGATCGCCGAGCCGCTCGAACAAGATGGCGGCCTGGTGCAGGTGAACTCGCGCCTCCTCGGATGACCCGAGCCGCGAGTAGGCACATCCGAGGCTGCGGTTCACGTAGGCCTGTCCGGCCTGATCGCGAAGACGCTGAGCTGCCGCGAGCCCGATCCGCTGCGTCATCTCCCAGTCGCTCCAGTACCCACACATGTCCAGGTAGTTCGCCAGCATGCAAGGAAGCTGCCAGGCGTGGGAGTCGAAGCCAAGCTCCGCTGCCTGTGCAGTCACGGCCAGCAGCACCCGGTGTTCGGCATCGAACCACGCCAGCGCCTCGCCGCGGTCGGCGAAGCACTCGCGAATCGTGTCGCGCCCGGGCGGCGACAGGTTGACCGAATGCCGGACCGGGTCGACCAGCACAGATGCGTCACTCGCGGCGTGCAGATAGTAATCGAGCGCGCGGTGAACGGCGGCGGCGCTGTCGGTGGTGCCGTCGTCAATACTGCTCTCGTCATCGGCGGCCTGGGCTAGGTCCATCGCGTAGGCACGCAGCAGGTCGTGATTGACATACCGGTGCTGGGCATGCTCGCGCAGCAGCCCGGCCCGGATCAGCTCGTCGAGCAGCCTCCTGGTCCCGCTTGGCGCCAGGCCAGCGAGGCTGGCGGCGGCCGGGAAGCTGATGTCCGGGCCGGGATGCACGGCAAGCAGGCGGAACAAGCGCGCGGCTGGCGGGCTCAGGCTGCGATAGGACCAGGAGAACACCGCGCGCACGTCGCTGGCCGGGTCGCCGGCATCCAGTGCGTCGAGTCTTTCTCGCACATCGCGCAGTTCAGCCGCCAGCGTGGCCAACGACATATCCTGCCGAGCCGCGGCGCGCGCCGCCACCACGCTGAGGGCAAGCGGCAGGCCGGCGCAGCGTTCGGTGAGCCTGACCGTCGCAGCAGGCTCGGCGCTAACCCGCACCTGGCCGAGGCGGCCGACCAGCAGGTTGACTGCCTCCGCCTCGGTCAGGACATCGAGGGTCACCAACTGCGCGCCGTGGGAGGCGACAAGGCCGGCCAGTTGACTGCGGCTGGTAACCACTGTCAGGCAGGTCGGATTGCCCGGCAGCAGCAGGCGCACCTGTTCGGCGTCGCGTGCATTGTCTAGAACGACCAGCATGGCGCGGTCGGCGAGAATACTGCGATACAGCGCTGCTTGCTGCGCCAGCCCGACTGGTCGGTGAGCCGGCTGGACGGCAAGCGCGTCGAGGAAGCCGTGCAGAGCGGCGGCCGGAGCTAGCGGCTCGCCGACCGGGCTGTATCCGTGCAAATCCGCGTAGAGCTGACCGTCGGGAAAGTGTTCAGCTACCTGGTGCGCCCAGTGGACAGCGAGAGCGGTCTTGCCTATCCCGGCGGTTCCGCCGATCGCTGCGATCGCCATCGCGTGGCTTGCGGCCTCGGTCTGGGCAAGCAGCAGATCCAAGGTCGCCAGTTCCCTTGTCCTGCCAGTGAAGTGCCTGACCGCGGCCGGCAGCTGGCGTGGCACCACTGGTGCCACGCCCGCTGACGGATCAAGGGCCCAGCGGCTGCCCGGCAGCTCAGCGCTGACTGGCAGGCCGTGTGCCGCCTGGGTCAGCTGGTCGCGCGCGGCGCCCGACAGCCCAAGCCCGTCGGCAAGCAGCCGAACGGATCGGGTGAATGGCGTGCCCGTATGACCGCGCTCCATGTCGCTGATCGCCCGGATACTCAGCCCGGATCGCTGCGCGAGCTCTTCCTGTGTCAATCCCGCGGCAAGACGGCGGCTACGCAGCAGCGAACCGAAGACCTGATCGGGGTCGGGGCCAGAACTCACCACGTCACCGCCTCAAGGCCTGCGGACTGCTTTGCCAGGGTTCATCGAGTCTGGCACATCGGCATTCCGCCGGTCACCTGGCGGCAGCCCGATGCGGGACTACTGCCCGATCCGGCGCCGTGGCATTCTTGGTGCCAGCGGGCGGCGCGAGCCAGCGGCGGCCTGAAGGCCGCGCGGCCGAGATTGCCGCGCACAGGACTGTGGAGTAGCGGGTGACGACGACGTTCGGTGACGTGGCCGTGTGTGTGCGCGATGATTACGTGGCGACGGTCGAGATCCGGCGCCCGCCGGACAACTTCTTCGACGCTGCGCTCATCGGGTCGCTGGCAGACGCCTACGGCTGGCTCGATGAGCAGGCGGTCACGCGCGCGATCGTACTCTGCTCGGAAGGCAAGCACTTCTGCGCCGGCGCGGACTTCACCGGTCGCTCGGACCGCGCCGGCCAGGTCGGTGCGAGCCGCAGCGCCCGCAAGCTTTACGACGAAGCGGCGCGGCTGTTCGATGCGCGGATCCCGGTGGTCGCGGCGGTGCAGGGCGCTGCGGTTGGCGGCGGCCTCGGCCTGGCCTGTGCAGCCGACTTCCGGGTAGCGAGCCCGCAGGCCAGGTTCTGCGCCAACTTCGCCCGGATCGGGTTGCACCATGGGTTCGGGCTGAGCGTCACGCTGCCGGCCATCGTCGGCCAGCAGCGGGCGCTCGACTTGCTCTACACCGGGCGCCGGGTGGGCGGCGAGGAAGCCGTCCGGCTCGGACTTGCCGACCGGCTGGCCAGTCCGGCCGAGCTGCGCGCCGCCGCGCACGAGTTCGCCGCCGAGATCGCCGCGTCGGCACCGCTGGCCGTGCGGTCGATCCGGGCGACGATGCGGGCTGGCCTGGCAGGCCGGGTGCGGCTGGCGATTGATACCGAGCTGGCGGAGCAGGAGCAGCTGTGGCAGACGGCGGATTTCGCCGAGGGCATCCGCGCGTCGGCCGAGCGCAGGCCGCCGCGGTTCGATGGCCGATGACGCAGCAGCGATGACGCAGCAAGCAGCCGACGTCCTGGCGGAGCTGCGGCAGTGGATCGCCGCCAGCTGGGATCCTGAACTCAGCCTTGCGGACTGGCGGGGGCTGCTTGCGGACGCTGGCTGGGCCTGCCCGGCATGGCCGCATCAGTGGTGCGGCAGATCGCTGCCTGCATCGGTAACCGCTGCCGTCGCCGACGAGCTGGCGGCGGCAGGTGTCCCTGGGCCACCCGAGGGGGTCGGCCTGGCGCTGGCCGCGCCGGTGATCCTGGAGCAGGGCAGCGACGACCTGAAGCGCCGGTTCATCCGGACCACTGTCACCGGCGAGATCACCTGGTGCCAGCTGTTCAGCGAGCCTGGCGCTGGCTCGGATCTGGCCGGATTGACTACCCGGGCGGAGCCGGACGGCGACACCTGGCTGGTGACCGGGCAGAAGGTCTGGTCGACCGGCGCAGCGACGGCTGACTTCGGGCTGCTGCTCGCCCGCACCGACCGGGATGTCCCCAAGCACCGTGGCATCACCTGCTTCGTGCTGCCTATGCGCCAGCCCGGAGTCGACGTGCGGCCGCTGCGGCAGATGAACAGGCACAGCTCGTTCAACGAGGTCTTCCTCGATCGGGCGCGCGTTCCGGCGGGCAACGTGATCGGCGAACCTGGCGGCGGCTGGCCGGTCGCGCTCGCCACGCTGGCCCGCGAGCGCCGGCTGGCGGTCTTCCGGCCGGTGCCGGCGTTCACGGGTCGTGCCTGGCGGGAAGCGATCGCCGAGCGGACCGCTGCCGCCGAGCCGCACAAGTGGTATCCGCAGCGGGCCGGCCGACCCGACCTGGTCATCGCGCGCGCTAGGGCGCACGGCAAGGCGGCAGACCCGCTGGTGCGCCAGGAGATTGCCAGGCTCATCGTGATGTCCTGGTCGGCGCGCTGGCTGGCTGACCGCGCTGCGGTGACACGGGCGGCCGGCCAGCCGGCCGGCCCGGAGGGCTCGCTTGGCAAGCTGGCCAGCAGCCAGATCGCCCGCCAGGCGGCAAGGGTGCACGCAATGATCGCCGGGGCGTCCGGGATGCTGACCGGGCCAGGATCGCCGCTCGACGGGACGATCGCTGAGGTCTTCCTCTCGGTGCCGGCCATCTCGATCGCCGGCGGTACCGACGAGATCCAGCGCACGATCATCGCCGAGCGAATACTCGGCCTGCCGCGGGAACCCGATGCCAGCAGGGACGTGCCGTTCCGGCAGGTGCCGGCCAGCGGCTCGTGACACCAAGACGCCAAGACGCCAGAGGGAACACAAGGCCTTGACATACCTAGAACGCGGCGGAGCTCGGATCTACTACCAGATCTTCGGGGAGCAGAACGGGAGCCTTCCGGTCCTGCTGAGCCACGGCTTCGGCGCCTCGTCGGCGATGTGGGCGCCGAACATTGCCGCGCTTTCCGCCGGGCGGCAGGTCATCACCTGGGATCTGCGCGGTCATGGCCGCACCGATTGCCCCGCCGGTGAGTACACGCGGGCGGCCTGCGTGGCCGACATGACCGCCGTGCTCGACGCTGCCGGAGTCTCGCGGGCCGTGGTCGGCGGCCTGTCGCTCGGCGGGTACCTGTCCCTGGCGTTCTGGCTCGCTCATCCGCAGCGAGTGGCGGCGCTGCTGCTGTGTGACACCGGTCCAGGTTTTCGCAGCGATCAGGCGCGGCAGCGGTGGAACGACCGGGCGCTCGCGCTCGCCGACCGCCTGGAGCGTGACGGGCTGACCGCGTCCGGCGATAGCCCGGGCCAATGGTCGGCGCAGGCGCGGGCCGCACGCGGACTGCTCACGCAGCAGGATGCGGGCGTGATCGAGTCGCTGCCGTCGATCGACGTCCCCGTACTCGTGCTGGTCGGTGACCGCGATCACGACTTCCTGCCCGCTGCTGACTACGTGGCGGCGAAGATTCGCGGGGCGACGCTTGCGGTGATCGCTGACGCTGGACACGTGTCCAATGCCGACCAACCTGACCTGTTCAACCAGCGGGTCACGGCGTTCCTTGACCAACTGGACCGGCGCTGATGTCTGACCTGCTGCCGACCGGCGAGCGCAGCACGGCCGCTTCCGTGAACCCGATGATCTCTGCTGCGGTCAAGCCAGCATCCAGCCTCGGCTGTCCGACCCAGCTCAGCGTACGAGGTTGTTGGTGGACCGCACTTGGTTGGTCATCCGAATTCGAACATTTTTCACTGGTTCGATATTCGCGGATATCAGAATTCCGGTAGTACCACCGACTATGAGGATTCTGTCCATGACGCCACGAGTATCTCCTGGTATGCGGGCGTACCCGCTTACTCGGCAATGTCATCTAGCACGATCGTGGAGATAGTAGGTGGTCGTGGCTACGTCTGGTAGCCGACGTCTTGGCAGGCCGAGGGCGATCGTTGCGCTCGGCCTGCTATGCCTGGTTTGCGTCGGGTGCACCGCATCTCATGTCGCGAGTGCTCCACGCAGCCCGGCCAATCGTTCGGCCTCGGCCACCCGGAGCGCTGTTGGCTCAAGCTGGGCGAAGCTATGCGAGGCGCGACCCACGCCGGCCATCCTGGCTGCGCTCAGCCGTTCCGTGCCGCTGTCCCTCCGGGCCGAGGTGGACCCAATCGGACTGTCCGGGAATGGGCGTACGGCGTACGTCTCGCTATGGAGTTCCCAGTTCGCCGGCGTCGCGACTCTAAATCTAACGAGCGGCAAATTGCGGCCAATACAGGCGTTCGCCAATCCTGCGACTGACCAGGCTGACGGCGCGTCAGACGGTCGTTGGCTGGTTTGGGAAGAGACGTATTCCTTGCAGAGCCTGGACGACTTCACGGTCTATGCCTGGGACTCAGTGACCGGCAGGCTGCGCATGCTTGGACACTCTTTGACGGCTCCCGGCGGGCAGCCATGGCCAAGCCCGTGGCACGCTCCTGCGGTCGGCGGTCATTATGCCGCCTGGGCGCAGGGTTACGGGCCAAACGGCGACGTGGAAGTCATGCTGGCCAACCTGGCGACGGGTAGCGTCACCGCCATACGTAAGGGTCATGCGCAGCCGCCATTCTTTGACGGAAGTCTAGTTGTATGGCCTGAGTCAAGTCGCCCTGCAGTCGATACAACTCTGCATGCGGTCAATGTTGAGAGCGAGAAACCTGCCTCCTTGCCGCTCGTCTTGCGAGGTGTCCGGGGAACAGAGTTCGTCACGACAGATGGTATTCGGACTGCATATTTGAATCCGAGTCTGACTGTCCTATATTATTCACCAGCTCAAGGTCAGCAGGCACATGAGATACTTAATCTCCCGGCCGGCGTTAATTTCTCGCAGATCGAGATGGCCCGCGATTTGATCGGCTGGACGACAACTGAGGCCACCTATTTGGCTAACACTCGAATAGGTGTATACATTCAGGTAACGCCGAAATACGGTTTCGCGACCAGTTCGGCGTCGGTGATGCTGATCTCCGATTTCGGCGGCAAGAGGGCGCATCCCATTCTGCCGATGCACCTGATCAGCTCGGTTGGCCTGGTCTGGCCGATATGTCACGCCAACTGAACTCAGATCTCGGTCAGCAGCCACCGCAAGCACCGCCCAGCAGATCCTCGCCGCCACGTAGTCAGCGGCAGGCAGAAAATCGTGCGCCATCGTGAAAAACTCGGGACTGAAGGAGACCATCTCCTCGGCGCCGAGTCGACGCTGGTCGAGCGGTGGAACGGCCGAAAGTGGATCAAGCTCCCGAGCAGCTATCCGGACGGTCACGGGCTGGACTACATCCTGAGCGCCATTGGCGCTACCTCATGTTCTGACGCCTGGGCCGTTGGATCAGCCTTCGTTCTGGGCAGTCCGAACACCAGGCGGCCGCTCGCTATCCACTGCTGATGCCCAAGGGGTCTCACCCGGGTCTCGCCCGGAGTTCATTCTCGGCATCGGACCGCGTTGTGGTCGGATGGAAGCATGTCGGATGGGAGCATGAAGGTCAGGATCGGGATCGCGCTCGGCGCGGCGGGAGGTCCGGCTGGGTTCGGCGCTGCCGTCGACCGCCTGGAAGCCAGCGGCATCGACTCGCTGTGGCTGTCGGAACTGGTGTACGGGCCATCGGTAGAGCCGTTCGTCGGAATGGCGTATGCCCTGTCCAGGACAAGCCGGCTGAAGGTAGGAACCGGCGTCGCCGTCCTGCCGGGTCGGCATCCGGTGCTGGTCGCCAAGCAGATCGCCTCGCTCGCCGCGCTCGCGCCCGGGCGGGTGCTGCCGGTCTTCGGGCTGAAGCCCGCGCGTCCGGCTGAGGTGCCGCTGTTCCCGGTACCGGCCGCCGGCGCGCCGCCGTGTTCGATGAGTCCCTTGAGCTGCTGCGCCTGCTGCTTCGGCAGCAGCAGGTCTCGTTCGGCGGCGAGTTCTTCTCGGTTCAGTCGGCCGGCATCGGCCGGCCACCCGACAAGCCGATCGACATCTGGCTGGGCGGCAGTGCGCCGGGTGCGCTGCGCCGGGTGGGCAGGCTGGGGGACGGCTGGCTGGCCAGTTTCCTGACACCGGCCGAGGCTCGCGTCAGTAGGTTGGACATCCAGGCTGCAGCAGCGGAGGCAGGCCGCGAAGTGGAGCCCGATCACTTCGGGATCAGCCTGGCTGTCGGACCCGATGGCCTCCCGCCGGAACTGGTCGAGGTCATCGGGCTGCGACGGCCTGGTGTCGCTCCAGCCGACCTCGCGGCTGGCAGCTGGCCGGACGCTCGCCGGCTGATTGAGGAGTACATCGCGGCCGGACTGAGTAAGTTCGTCATCCGGCCGGCCGGACGATCCGATGACCTTCAGTTCATCGACGAATTCGTGACCGAGCTGATGCGGCTGCAGACCTGAGTCGCCGCACACCCGGGTAGCGAGCCCGCGAGCGGTGGCGCCAGCGAAACGCAGCGGGCGGAAGGCAGCGGGCGGAAGGCAGCGGCGGGTGCGGTCATTCAGGAGATCTTCGCTGACCCCGGTGTCGCGGTTGTGCACGCCCGCGCGGTCGAGTGCGGTTGCTCGCGGCCATGTGGGTCGCCGGCGTCGACTCGGCGAATGGGAGCCGGTGCACGACTACTGCCAGTGACAGCAGGCGGTCGTAGGTGGTCGAGCTGGCCGGCCTGCGTGCGGGCCTTGTTGTCAATCGGATTGTTTGGTAACTTTCCTTACTAATCATCGGAACGGCGGTACTTCAGCGTTTTCCGGAAGCCGAGCGCGGCAGTAGGCCGCGCGGGCGTCCGGTGCCTGCCACGGCCCGACGGAGGTCAGCCATGAGACACGCACCGCTGCGATGGCTGGCCACCGGATCGGCCCTAGTGACAGTCGCGGCCGTGGCTCCGGTGTCGGCGGTCGCCGCCTCGGCCGCGGCCCGGTCGGTCCCCACACGGGTCGCACCGGTGGTCAGGGTCAATCAGGTCGGGTACACCGTGGGCAGTACGAAGGTGGCCCTCGCGATGCTGCCGGGCCATGTGCCCAGCGTGCGGTTCGCCGTCGTTGGCAGCCATGGCGCCGTGTACTCGGGGCGGTCGACAGACGACGTGGGGCGGTGGAACGCCAGCTACCGTGCGGTGTATCTGCTCGACTTCTCCGGCCTGCACCAGACGGGCAGGTACCGGATCGTGATCGCCGAGCCCGGCGCTGTCGTCTCGCCGCCCTTCCGGATCGCCGGGCCGCGGGCGCTCTATCACCGGCTCGTGCTCAACGGGGTCAGCTATTTCACCTCGGAGCGAGACGGCGGCGACGTCGTACCCGCGGTCCTGGACCGCAGGCCTGCGAACCTCACCGACCGCCGCGCGCTCGTCTACGCGGATCCGCGGTATGACAGCAACGACAATCTGCTCGGCAGGTTCATTAGGATCGGCGGCCCGGTCAATGTCGCAGGCGGCTGGTTTGACGCGGGCGGCGGTTACGAGAAGTTCGCTTATACGACGAGCTACACCGACGCAGTGCTGCTGATGGCGGAACGGGACTTCCCCGGGCAGTACCGGACGCTACGGCCCGAGGCGGAGTTCGGGCTGCGTTGGATCCGCAAGCTGTGGAGCCCGGTACGCAAGGTCATGTACGTGCAGGTCGGCATCGGCAACGGCAACGCCAGCAACACGATCCAGGGTGACTACAATTTCTGGTTCCTGCCGCAGGCAGAGGACCGGATGGACGTCAAGCCAGGTGGAAAGCCCGGTCCCACCGCCTACTACGTCAAGTACCGGCCGGTGTTCGAGGCCGCGCCGCCTGGCCAGCAGATCAGTCCGGACCTGGCTGGGCGCTTCGCCGCCGACTTCGCGCTCGGCGCGCAGCTCGCCGGGCATCCGAAGGCTGCCCGGCGCCTGCTTGCGCTGGCCCGCGGCGTCTTCGCGATGGCCAAGACAACCCACGTTGGCCAGATCCTGACCACCTTCCCGCACGACTACTATCCAGGTTCGCAGTGGGTGAGCGACATGCTCTGGGGAGCGGCCGAGATTGCTCTCGCCGACGAGGCGACGCATGCCCCGGCCGCACTGGTGTACGCCGACCTGCGGGTGGCTGCGAGGTGGGCGCGGGCGTACATCGCCCAGGGTCACCCCGTCGGCGGGGACACCCTCAATCTCTACGACAGCGGTGCCTTCGGCGAGGCTGATCTGCTCCAGGCAATGCGTCAGGCGGCGTTCCCGCCGGTGATCCGGCCTGGTGCGCTGCTGAACGACATGGCCGCGCAGCTCAGGGTCGGCGAGCGATGGGCGAAGGGAGATCCGTTCGCGCTCGGCACCGACCTGGGCGGCAGCGACGCCTCGCCGCACGCGTTCGGCCTGTACATCACCAACGCGCTGTACCGGCGTTACGGCGGTACAGCGGCCTTCCAGCGGTTCGCCCAGCAGCAGCTGAACTTCGCGCTCGGCGCCAATGCCTGGGGCAGCTCGTTCGTCGTCGGAGCGGGTACGACGTTCCCGCACTGCATGCAGAGCGAGATCGCGAACCTGGTCGGTTCGCTGAACGGCCGGGGTGACATTCAGCTCGGAGCGACCACGGACGGCCCGAGCAGTGCTGGCAACTTCGTCGGCCTGGGCGTGGCTCCGGGGATGCTGGCCTGCAGCGCGGGCAACTTCAAGCCGTTCAACACCGCAGCCGTCGGCTACGAGGACAATGTGGTCAGCTGGCCCTCGGTCGAGCCGGCCGATGACTACACAGCCGCGTCGCTCTTCGCGTTCGCACTGGCAGCCGGGCAGCGGTGATCGCCAGGCTCACCGTCGGCGGGTCAATGCGTCTCGAGTTTGGCCGCCGGGCTGTCCGCTGGGTGGAACACGCCAAGTACCCGCATCGTCGTCGGCCCGGTGTTCTCCAGGCAATGCCGCACGCCTGGCGGTAGATGCGTACAGGTACCCGGTGACATGGCGTGTGCGGCGCCGCCGACGTGCACCACGCCTGCTCCTTCCAGCACCAGTACCACCTCGTCGTACGGGTGGCTGTGGTCGGGTGCCCGGCCTGGCGGGATCTCGCCCACGAACTGGGTGGCAGTCGCGCAGCCCTTACCTGGACCGAACAGCACGCGGAAGCGCCGATCTCCGGTCGTCTCGACCTCGCAGTCCCGCAGGTCGCGAATGGCCAGCATGCTTGGTGGGCCGGGCAGCGTGCCGCCCGGCAAGGCCACGGCGTCGAGCCGCAGATCAGCGGGCCCGTCCGCGTGTAGCTGGTAGCGCGCGCCTGGTGGGAGCCAGAGCCCCTGATCAGGCCCGACGGGGACGCCTGGATGTCCCTGCACGTCCACTCGGCCGGTGCCGCCGATCACGAACCACAGCTCTCCGGCGGCTCCGGTCACGCCGTCGAACCGCGATCGCGGCGCGATATCGACGAGCCGCCGCGCCAGCCGAGAGCCGTCCGGTCCTGCGTCAAGCAAGGTCTGCAGTCGTGCTCCGGTTGCGGTGCGATCCGCCTGGATGTCTTCGGCCCTGACCACGGTTCCTGATGTCATGCTCGCTTGCCCTCGGCGGTCTGGATGCAGCGATTGCCGCGCGTCTGACGGTCAATCAAGAGCCTCTGGTTAGGCCGCCGGGGTCGCGCAATCGCGGTGAGGGGCGTCGAGCACTCGGGACAAACGACCAGGTTCATAGCCAGATGGTATTCGTCTCGACGAGTCCGCAGCCACCGCTGTGCCTGCGCCGTCTGCGTCGATGTGCTCGGCGCCATCGGGTTCGGTCCACGGAAATCAGGGACGTGACTCGGGACACATCGGAGTCGCGACTCGGGACAGATCAGGGTCGTGACTCTGGACAGATCAGGGTCGTGACTCGCCCGGGAAGAGGTCCCCGGCGAGCAGTTGCTGATCAAGCGACGCGAATGTCCAGCTCAGAGTCCGCTCACCACGGTCGAACCGCCAGATCAGATCGAACCGGTCATCAGGCCAGAACGTCGGCACGTCGGCAGGGTTAGCCATCGGCACGGCAACTGCCACTGCGCCGGCGATGTTGACCAGGTGCTCGTGTTCCCAGCACATCAGCACAACCGCGGATTCGATCGCGAGCAGAGATCTCGCGACTTTCGCCGGATGGGCATCGACCGGGTGCTCGGACTGGATGGTGATACCCAACCGCTGCGACAGGGGCAGCAGTGTGAGGTGGGAGCGATGCACCGGCCCTGTGTATCTGGGACAGATGAGGGCACCTGGTGAAGGGAGCGCTGATTGTAGGGTCACAGCGTTCGGCGCAAACAGCGCGACGAGCGCGCCTGCCCGCTCCCATCCTTTCGGCAGCAGCCCATCTTGATGGGATCTGCCCTGCTCATCGACGCCCTGGTCGCCCTTGGCTGGTTTCTCGCCGTGCCGAATCAGCAACAGGGTACGTGGCTGGGTCACGCTGTCTCCTGGAGGTTTCGGCTCACCGCGGCTCAGCGGGGCGGTGGCACTAGCTCACGTGCACCACCATCCCACGGGCACCACCATCCCACGGGCACAGTGCCCTCTCATCGGGAGGTTGAGCGGGGAACGTTGAGCCGGGAGCATCGTTCGCTTAGCAGTCCCGGCGAGAAGAGTCGTTGACGGCACAGGATGAATGACACCGTGCCCGGCATGTCGGAAGAACAACCGCAGAGGAACAGCCGTCGCAGAGACCCGGCATTAGCGGGGGATCTGTCATAGGCGCCAACATTCCTGACGTCTCGCAGAATCTGCGACCGGAGGCGCCGAGCAAAGACCGGTATGTCATTGTCGGCGGCTTGCTGGCATGCGAATTGTGGTGCTGGCTGGTGCACTCTTGGCGTGCTCGGGCGGTCAGCAGGGTATGGTTGCGGATGATGACTCCGGCTCCGGGGGTGAGTGTCCGGCTGCCAGCCGGTCTGCGGTCGTTGGCCGCGCCGGCGGCACCCGGACCGCTCAACGTGGCCGTTCCGCTCGCCGATGGGCTCAGGTTCTTAGCGCGATAATTCGTCGCTCGCAGCTTCGCTGCACGAGCCGGCGCGAACTCCGAGATTCGCCGCAGCCAAATGTGCACATGGACCCAGACTGAACCTGGCCGCTTCCGGGCTGCTGGCCGCAGCGGTCCGCCACCATCCGGCCGCGTCGCCGAATACCGCGGCGGGCACCCACGAGGCCATGTTATTGCGGTGCCTGCCAGCAGGAGCGTCGGCCAGGCGACCGATCAGATCCGCCAGGTCGCCGAGCAAGGCATCGTCAAGGACGGCAGCGCGGTCCCCGGCCAACCGGTCTTGGACCCATCCGTACCCGGGGCCACCAAGCGGACCATGGGCGATGATCGCAGGAACCGGGCAGTTCCTGCGGCGTAGCTCGGGCATGCGGCTAGCCGGGGGTCCGGCTGGCTGCCCAGATCACGCATCTAGGACCACGGCTACCTGCGGGCCTCGGCCAGCGCGGCACGGACGGCACCGGCCTCCGCGGGCTGGCCGACCTCGTCGTCGAAGGATCCGTAAGGGGTGGCGTATACCGGGGTCCCTGGCTGCTGGCGCCATCCTTCGGCGAGCGGGCCGGAGTCGACGGCGCCGTAGCCGATCGAGTCGAGGAACGCGGTCACTGCCGACTTCGCGGCCGGATCGTCGCCGGCGATGGGCAGGAACGTGCGGTCGGCGGCGCCGGCGGGTCGGCTCAGTGACCGCAGGTGCTTGAAGAAGATATTGTTGAATGCCTTCACGACGCGGGAGGTCGGCAACTGCCGCTGCAGCAACTCGCTGCTGGTGACCGAACCGCTGTCCAGGTCTGCGATCTGCCCGTCGCGTTGCGGGTAGTAGTTGCCGGTGTCGATCACCACCTTGCCGGCCAGCGGCTCGACCGGGACACTGGAATATGCCATCAGCGGGATCGTGACGACCACGATGTCGCCAGCGGCGGCCGCCTGCGCGCCGGTGGCGGCCGTGGCGAGCGGACCGAGTTCGTCGACGAGTTCCTGCAGTGTGTCCGGGCCGCGCGAGTTGCTCAGCACCACCGGGTGTCCGGCCGCCACGCTGAGCCTGGCTACTGTGCTGCCGATGCGTCCGCTGCCGATGAATCCCACAGTTGTCATGCAGGCGGCAACTGCCGACGACCGGCGATCATTCCGTCCTTGGATTGCCGAGTCCAGCAGACCGCAACCGGGTCCCGCCTAGCCCTCCGTGCGGCGGGTCCGGTCGGCGCGCCAGCACCAGGAGCGCACCGGGCGAGCGAGCCCGCAGCACGGCCCCCATCCGGCGATCGGGCTCCACCGCCAGCACGCGGGAGACCCTGCGCAGCAGCACCGGGTCAGCAGGCCGGTGCCAGCCGCCAGGTCGACAGCGACCCGACAGTTCGCGGGCAGCAGCCAGCCGACCGCAGCTCAGGCGGCGCGGGACGCAGCCGGTCGTAGTTGTCCGCAATCGCCCCGAAGGACATCGCACGATCACCGGCCACCGCTGAACGCTAACCCGTCCGACGAATCCCTGGCAGTCCAGCCTGGGCGAATCCCCGGCGGCCCGGCCTGGCCGAATCCGACACAGCCCAGCCTGACGGTACGGTCGGCCCGGTCAGTAGGTTTGAGCACACCGGCCATCCAGGGGAGGCAGTCAATGGAGCAGGATTCGCGCCAGATGACCCGCGGGACCGCGCTGTGGCACCCGTTCGCGAACATGGCAGCCTTGGCGGGCAATGCCATCACCATCGTCCGCGGCGCTGGCTCTTCCGTTTTCGACGCTGAAGGACGGGAGTACCTGGACGCACTGGCCAGTCTCTGGTACTGCAATGTCGGGTACGGCCGGGCGGAGCTTGCCGACGCCGCCGCGGCGCAGATGCGGCAGATCGCCGGCTTCCATACCTTCGAGTACTACACCAACCTGCCAGCCGAAGCGCTCAGCCACCGGATCGCGGAACTGGCGCCGATGCCGGGCGCCAAGGTCTTCCTGACTCCCGGCGGCGGATCAGACGCCGTGGACACGGCCGGCAAGCTGGCCCGCGCCTACTGGCGAGCGATCGGGGAGCCGAGCAGGCAGGTGATCATCTCCCGCGCGCATGCCTACCACGGCATGAACGCGTACGGCACGTCGCTGGGCGGCATCCCGCTGCTCACCGAGGCGTTCGCAACGCTGGTCGGCCAGGTTGAGCAGGTGCCCTGGGACGACCCCGCCGCTCTGGAGAAGACAATCCAGTCCATCGGAGACAGCAAGGTTGCGGCGTTCTTCTGCGAGCCGGTAATCGGGGCCGGCGGGGTGTACCCGCCACCGGAGGGATACCTGAGCGCGGTCAGGGAGATCTGCCGCCGGCATGACGTGCTGTTCGTGGCTGATGAGGTGATCACCGGTTTCGGCCGGGTCGGCGACTGGTTCGCCAGCGGCCGGTTCGATCTTGATCCAGACCTGATTACCACGGCGAAGGGGCTCAGCTCGGGCTATCTGCCGATCGGCGCGGTTATCGCCGGTCAGCGGGTCGCCGAGCCGTTCTGGCGTAGCGGTTCCGGCGAGGTGTTCCGGCACGGCTACAGCTACTCAGGGCACCCCGCGTCCGCCGCCGTCGCTCTAGCCAACCTCAACCTGATCGACCGTGAGCAGCTGATTCCGCAGGTCGCCAGGCTGGAACCTGTGCTGGCCGCTGCGCTGGCTCCGCTAGCCGATCACCAGCTGGTCAGCGAGGTCAGATCGGGTACCGGGCTGCTCGCTGCGGTGGAGATCGAGCCGGAAGCCCGGACCGCCGATCCCACGCTAGGCCAGCGCCTGGTACGCGCCATCATGGAGCGCGGCGTGATCACCAGGCTGCTGCGCGGCGTTGCGCTCCAGGTCTCGCCGCCGTTCGTGATCACCGAGCCGGAGATCAGCCGGATCGCCGAGGCGTTCGCCGGCGGGTTGGACGCCGTCGCCCGCTGACGGCGGCCAGCGTCGCTACCAGCGGCTAACCAGCCGGGCCGGTCAGCCTCTGAACGCCTGGTATTGCGCGAGCGCGAACGAGTAGAGCCCCGCGCCTTTGCCCGGCAGTGTCTTGTAGTAGTAGTCGAAGAAGAAGACACCGTGCTTGTCGAAGATCCCGAAGGTCGCGGGGAATTTCCGGTTCTGGGAGACGCAGACCTGGCCGCTGGGACCGAGCTTCGGGCGTTGTACACCATCAGCCGAGATGCCCGCCAGTACCCGGTAGCGCACTGACCGTCGTTAATGCTCCGATTGGAGGCCCAGCCGACGGGCCAGATACCAGGAGAAGTAACCGGTGTACTTGCGCTGCAACTCAGGACGCCGCCAGTCACGGCCGCTGATGGTGCCGCGGCAGGACGCCGCTCCGCACCGGCATTCCATCTCCTCGTCTGAGTCGTCGAACAGCGCGTAATCCGTGGTCAGTTCCTCGCCCGGGCCGATGTCCCGCATCGCCACCAGCACGATGTTGCCTGCGAAGCCGACATTGGGCTCGCACGAATGGTTAATGAAGAGCATGACTGACTCGTACTCGGCATCCTCGAGCGCGACCAGATGAAAGCCGTCGGCGATCTGGACGTCGGAGTTGCGCAGCAGTTCCGGCAGGGCCGCCAGGGTAGCCGTGTCGACGATGTGGCCGCCTTTGATCGCTACGATCTCGTCCTTGCCGATCGCCGTAGCCGCAATGAGGCCGCGCCCGGCGATGCCGCTCGGCCGGCCCTTGAGTACCTTGGGCGAGATGTAGCTTGAGAGCACGAGCTGACCGTCCTTTCCTTGGGGTTTCCATCATGATCGAAGAAGTTTGCCGCCATGGCTGTGCCGCGGACAGCGGCCGGGCTGCGGTCGGTGCCGTCGGCGGCATGGCTGGGCACGATGAGTAGTCCGGCGGCGGCAGTGGGGAGCTTCGACGCCCTGCGGGCCGAGGGCGACCGGTTGGAGGAGATCCTGGCTGGCCTGGATGAGGCGCAGTGGTCGGCGGCGTCTGGGGCCGCGGGGTGGTCGGTCACCGACGTGGTGCTGCATCTGGCGCAGAGCGAGGAGGCGGTACTCGCCAGCCTGGCGGGGGCCAGTCTGGGTCTGCGGCCCGCGGCTGGCCAGGCACTGGATCAGGTCATGGACGAGTGGGTGCGGGCGGAACGGGCGGCACCTGCCCTGGTCTTCGCGCGCTGGCGTCAGGCCAGGTTGGCGGCTGTGACCGCGCTGCGCGCTGCCGACTCCGACCGGCCGCTGAACTGGGTGGAGGCGCCGCTGAAGCCGGCCACGCTGGCGACTACCCGGCTGGCTGAGCACTGGGCGCACGGCCTGGACATTACCGGGCCGCTTGGCATCTCCTTCGCTGACACAGACCGGCTGCGCCATATCGCCTGGCTCGCTCATCGCTCGCTGCCCTACGCCCTGGCGCTGGCTGGGCAGCAGCCGGCCGAGGTGCGGTGCGAGCTGACAGCCCCGGACGGCCTGACGCAGTGGCGGTTTGGGCCGTCCGAGGCCGAGTCCGCGATCACCGGCGCGGCCGGAAGGTTCTGCCGGGTGGCGGCCCAGCGGTTGCCGTCTGACCAGGCTGGACTGCGCACCACCGGCCCGCACGGCGCCGCGGCGCTGCGCGTCTTGCGCACCTACGCTGCTTGACTGAGAGGTGGTCAGCCCGAGCGAGTGAGTAGCTTGGGCAGGAAGACGGCGACGCCCACGCCAACGGCGGCCGCCGCAGCGATCAGCACTGCTCCGGCGGCGGTGTCCTTGGCGATCTTCGCTAGCGGGTGGAACTCCTCGGTACACAGGTCGGCGAGCGCCTCGACGACCGTGTTCAGCGCCTCGGCCGTGAGCACCATGCCAATGGCAAGCAGGACACAGGCCCAGTCCACGGCACTGATCCGCAGGATCAGGCCGGCGATCACCGCGGCCAGCGCGGCGAGCAGGTGGACCCGCATGTTCCGCTGCGTGCGCACCGCGTACCAGACCCCCTGGCCGGCGAACGAGAAGCTGCGGAAGAAGCCAGGTCGCGTACCGCCTGGCCAGTGCGAAGCGCCGCGATCAGGACTCATCGGCACCGCCGTAGAAATGCGCGTACTGCCACACTCCGCCGGAGAGCAGGACCGCATCGGTCATCGCGCCGAACCGGCCAGGCGCCAGCGCTGACACGTCGAGCCGCTGCGGTGCGCCGGTGATCCAGTCAGCCAGTGCCTGGCCGTCAAGCGAAACCCCAGACCAATCGGCGAAACGGATCGCCCGGACGATGCTCCGGCGCGCCAGCACGGTCCGCAGCTCATCGGCCTGAACGGACTTGAACAGGCCGGCCGCCCGGCTCGATGCCTGACTGCCGGCCGTCGCCCGCTCCACCACCACGACCGACCGGCCGGTCATCGCACAGTGCAGAGCAGTGCTGAGGCCAAGTGCCCCGGCGCCAATAACCACGATGTCGGCCTTCACCACGCCAGTGTGCCGGACGGTCACCGGTCATCGGGCTGGCTTTCGATCTGTCCGCGGCGGTCAGGGGTCAGTGCACCGGGACCGTCGGCGGCAGCTCGTAGATGGTTATGCCCGCTCGGTGCACAATGAGTTCCCACGTCGGTGAGTGCGCCAATGCGGTGAGCAGGATGGTGAAGCTGTCGGGAGCTGCGACCCCGTAGGCCCGGTTGTAGGCAATCATGCTCGGTGTGACGATGACGTACGCAGGTTCGGTGCCGTGGGTCTGCTTCCTTGAGTCGGCAGCGATTGTGCTGGCGATTGCCGGTGTGACCGGCGCTTTCCTGAGCAGGCTGTAGCTGCCGAGGATCCTGGTCAGCGGAAACAGATCGTATTTGCTCGTGTCGGCCAGGGGAGCGTTGTCAATCGCACAGTAAACCGGTCCGGGGACCGCGCTCTCCAGGAAGGACAGGACCGTGGCGACCTCCGGCTGTGGCATCGCGTTGAAGCTGTCGTCTCCGAAGAAGGCGGGAAAGAACAGGGCGACCGCAACGCCGAGGGCAAGTGGTGGGCGCAGCACTGCCCAGCTGAGTCTGGGCGGGCGCGGGCTGGCTGGCTGCGCTGTTTCGCGCTCAGCGGACCGATCCGGCGCTGACCTACTAGCGGATAGGCCAGGCGCGGGTGCCAGCGCCTCAGCGGATCGGCCAGGGACGAGTGCCAGCGCCGCGAGTGCCGCGGTCCATGGCAGCGAGAAGAGGTAGACCCGCAGGATGCCTTCCTGGCCGTAGGCCTGCGCGGCTAGTACGACGATCGGGGAAAACGCGAGCAAGGCCAGGGCGCGCACGTTCCGTCCCGATCGGCGGCGCAGCCAGAGTCCAACCGCGGCAAGGACCCACATGCCCCCGGCCAGCAGTTCAGCGCAGCGTTCGATGAACTGCTGGCTGCCTGCCACATTCCCCAGCACGAAGGCTGGCGGCGCAGCGTTCCTGAAGAAGTCACCGATCGACTTGAGCAGCCCGTAATGGCTGTTCACGTAGCTGAAGCGGGGCAGCAGGTAGCCGACGGCGACGGCCGCGAGCACGAGGGGGAGCCAGCGCGGTCGCAGATATCCGGCGACGGCCAGAGCGCCGAGTTGGACTAGGAGGATATAGGGGGAAAGCTCGTGCGAGAAGGTCAGGACGAGGTAGCCGAGAACGACGGTGACGCAGATCAGAACGGTGAATCTGGCCGGCACCCGCGGTGGCCCAGGCGCCGCCTGGTCTGCCTGGCCCGCCTGGTCTGCCTGTTCTGTTTGGCTTGCCTGGCGTGCCTGGCCTACCGCGTTGGTCGGCGGCGTCCGACCTGACCGCTGGCTGGACCGGCTCAGATAGAGCCAGCGCATCGCCAGCGCCATGATTCCGAGGCTGAGCAGCGTCCCAAGCGCCTGCGGGGAGAAGTAATCCTGGGCAATCCAGTTGCTGGCCGAGAACAGGAACAGTGCCAGCCAACGTTGCCTGGTGGTCAGGGACAGCGCGTCGTAGATGAGGTATAGCAGCGGCAGAGCCGCTAGCTCGAACACGAGCTGCGCCCATTTGGCGTAGCCGAGCGGGCCACCCACCCCGGCCACCCGCCCGAACCAGGCCGCCAGCGCGAAGAAGCCCGGCCAGTTCTGATAGATGTCGATGTGGCGGCTCAGATGGCCGTGCCGGCTGACGTACTGGACGACTCCGATCGTCTTGTAGAGCCAGGAGTACCGGCCCTCCGAGTACACCAGGGGAGCAGTCCCGTAGAGCATGACCACAAGCGCGACCGCGTGCGCGGACATCCGCCCGCCGGATATGCGGTCGCTGGCCAGTTGCATTGCGGCCGAGACGACGAGGAGAGCGACCCCGGCGTAGTAGACAATCGGCAGTGCGGCCGGCAGCCCATAAGGTCCGATCGTCGTCACGTTCGTCCGGCTGACGCCAACCGCCCACAACACCACGCTGACCGGGAGCACGACGTCGCTGGCATGCAGTCGCGCGCGGCTAGCCGCTGGCGGTACCTGGAGGGTCATCGCCAGGCGATCGCTGCGGGCGGCGGTCATCGCACACCGGCCGAAGACTCGGTCACCTGATGCGCGGCCCGCCAGTAATGCAGCGCGCCAGCCAGAACTCCCCGTGCCTCGGTCAGCATCAGCCGCTTACTCCCCGTCTCCAGGTGGCTTACTTGCGCCGCCCGCTGTGCGCGGCCAAGCACGACTCCGACCTGGCGGAGGCCGTGCCTGATCAGGGCGGTCTGTAGGTCTCGGTTCGGCACGTGCTTGGCCAGGTAGGCACCGAGCCCGTGGCCATAACTGTAGATCTGCTCGCGAAGTGGGCGGGTTTCCTCGCCGTACAGGTGCCAGACGAGGGCGGACGGCAGATAGCAGATCCGGCCATTGGCCAGAATGATCCGGAGCAGCATGTCCAGATCCTCTCCCCCTCGGCCAGGGGCCCCCGCGCCAAGCAGCGGATCGAAGTTCCCGACCGGGGCCAGGGCGCTGTGCCGGACAGCGAAGTTGGCACCTGTTCCGAAGATCCCGGCACGGAACGGGTAGAGCCCCGAGGGCTGCCGGTGCGCCGTCAGGTCGTAACGGCGGGGTTCGAAGACGTCACCCCACCCGTAACGCGCGTCGAAGTAACGCTCGGAACTCGTATCAAGCGAGCCAGAGATGAGCAGGCCGGTCACGCATACCGCCTCAGGATCGGCCGCGAATCCGGCGGCGATCGCGGCTGGCCAGTCCGGGTCGATCAAGATGTCATCGTCGGTGAAAGCCACCAGGTCGAACCTGGCGCGCGTCAGGCCGTGGTTGCGCGCCCTGGACAGGCCGGGACGTGGCTCGCACGTGTAGCGGACCCGGGGGTCGTCCCTGGCCAGGGCGGTCACGAACGCCTTGGTGGCGTCCCCGGTCGGCGCGTTGTCCACGACCAGGATCTCGAGTGGGTGGTAGCTGACCCGCTGCAGCGTGCGCAGGCTCTCCCGCAAGCCGGCCGTGCGGTCCCTGGTGCAGATCACGACGCTGACCCCGGCACCGTGATCGGGGAATCGCTGCGGGCAGGCCACCTGCGCTGCCCATTGCGCCTCGGCATCGGGTTCGCTGGCCGAGCTATCCCATTGGGCATGGCGGCTCAGTGACTGCGCCAACGTCGTCTGCGCCGCAGTCCTAACTCGCGCGGTCAAGGTTTCCTGCGGCGCGGCGGCGACCCAGACGAAGCCGAGCGGTGCCCGGTGCATCCGGACCAGGACCCGCGCCTGGCAGTGGTCGGCCCGCGGCGGACCAAGCACGCCAGCGGCTGGCCGATCATCGTCTAAATCGAGCGACCCGACCCAGGTCGATGGCCCCTTCGTCACCCGGTGCCGTCCAGTGACGACGGGCGCGCTTTCCAGGCAACTGGCCTGCGCCGGTGCCGACGCGACATGCCGAGGCCCAGGCCAGCCAGGCTCAGCCAGGCCTCGACCAGGAACAATCCAAGCGGGTGCCACGCGTGTGCCCACAGTGTGGTCGTCGCCAGGAGCGTCAGCACGACAATGCTGAGCACCATGGACATGGCCGCCTCGGACCAGCGTGCCAGCTGGGGCCAGTTGGTCACGATCGCACGCCCAGGGACGAAGAAGGCAAATCCGAGCGCGAGCAGGATCCGCGGCAAACCTGACCGGTCCGCGTAGGTCAGCGCGATCAGGCCGACCGCGATCAGAACCGCAAGCAGGTCGAGCATGTCGCCGAGCTGGGATTCGGGAGGATTGCCTTGGTCTGGCACAATCATCAGTCTGGCCTAGATTCGCACATAACGCTGGCTGGTCCGCAAAGTCTGGATCATGTTAGCGCGGCACGGCTTTGGCCGGGTATCGGAACGCTCGCCGGGTATGGCAATTCACACTGCTACCATGCCTCTGTGCGTCTCAGGTGGCCGTCCAGCACACGGGCTTCGGCGGCGTCAGGCATGCGGTACCTACGGAAGTGGATCTCGTGAACGAGCGACGGGCCCTCGCACTTGCCGCTGTGGCAGTGGTCGGTGGGGTGGCACTGTGGGGGATGTTCTCCACTCGAGCAGGCAGTCAGGCGCTGCAGGGCGGATACAGTCCACCGCCAGCGTCGGTGCGCCCGGCACCCGTTCCGAAGGGGTATCGGCCGGTCTTCGACGCACGTTTCTCGGGTTCGGCCCTAGATACCTCGGTATGGGCCACCTGTTATCCGTGGGCCAAGCCACGGGTCGGTTGCTCGAATTTCGCTAACACCGAGTACCAGTGGTACCTGTCGTCCCAGGACCAGGTGTCTGGCGGCACATTGCGTCTGGTGGCGCAGCACGTTCCCACCGCTGGCCGGGACGCGCACAACGCGCCGAGAGCATACGACTGCCGCTCCGGCATGGTCACGACCTACCCGAGCTTCCGTTTCGAGTACGGATTCGTGCAGGTCGTCGCAAGGGTTCCGAACGGAGCGGATCTGTGGTCGGCGCTGTGGCTGGCGGCGGCGAACCTTAAGTGGCCGCCCGAGATAGACATTCTCGAGCAATGGGCGAACCGCTCCGGGCTGTACTTTCACCCGGCCGGAGGGAGAAGGGGAAGTTCATTTCCGGCCACGGCAGACCTGTCCGTGGGCTGGCACATCTTCAGCCTGTTGTGGACCCCGTCCCAGCTGACCTGGTATATCGACGGGCAACCGGAGTGGACCGTCCGCGAGGACATACCCCACCAGCCCATGTACTTCATCGCCAATGTGGCCGAGTACCGGTCTCCTCATGATGTTTCGGCGCCGTGCACCGGCACGATGTTCATCCGCTCGGTCAAGGTCTGGCAGGCCTGAGGCAGGGCGAGTCGCGAGCTGGCGGCGGATCGGAGTTGCACCGACGGGTCGTTTGGCGCTGCTAGCATGCGAGCGTCCGGGATCGACAGCTAGTCGGCAAAGATCCAGGTCCCAGCCGTATGAGGGTGGTGTAGGTGAGGGAGCGGCAAGTCGTCGCAGTGGCCGCGGTGGCCGTCGTGTCCGCGCTGGCGCTGTGGGGACTCTTCCCGGCAGGCGGAGGCGGGCCAGCACTAGCCAAGTCCGACCGGCGGATACACATGGTGGATCCGCTGCGCCGGTCAGCGCCCAATCCGGTGGTCCTGGGCAAAGGGTGGCGGCTGGCCTTTGACGCTGGCTTCTCCGGCTCGGTATTGAACACGTCGGTCTGGGCCACCTGCTTTCCGTGGAATGACGTGCCTGCCGGCTGCCGGAATTTCGGCGAGAGAAATGAGCACCAATGGTTCCTGCCGTCCCAGGACCAGGTGTACGGCGACGCTCTGCATCTGGTAGCGCAGCCAATCCCAACCGCTGGCTTCAATAAGGCTGGCCAGCCGGAAGAGTACAGCTGCCGCGCAGGCATGGTGACCACGTACCCGAGCTTCCATTTCGAGTACGGGTACGTGCAGGTGGTCGCTCGGATGCCATCAGATCCAGGCCTGTGGTCGGCGCTGTGGCTGGTGGCCGCGAACCTGCGCTGGCCGCCTGAGATAGACATCGTCGAGCATTGGGCAGCCACCCGCACCGGCGTGTATTACCACCCGGTCGGAGCTGCGAAGACTGGCTCACGGCCGGATCCGCCCGGCCTCTTCGTGGGCTGGCACACCTTCAGCCTGTTGTGGACCCCGTCCAATCTGACCTGGTATATCGACGGACAAGCGGTCATGACGGTCAGCCAACATATACCGCACGAACTCATGTACTTCATCGCCGACCTGGCTGACTCGTGGCTGCCCGGGGGCTGCACCGGCACGCTGCTTATCCGCTCGGTCAAGGTCTGGCAGCACCACGGCGGGACGGGCTCACCCGGCGGCGCCTGAGGCACGGCCGCCACAAATACCACGCCATCAATGCGGCACGCTGTGAACGCCGCGCGCCATCAACGGCACGCGCCATCAATGCGGCTAGTCCTGCGGGTCTAGCCGATGTCCGGTCAGTTCTGCAGGCCGCCACGGTGGCCTGAGGTGTTACTGACCTCCAGCGGAGTGCGCTCCTGAGCCGCCTGGGGTATGTACAACACGGCCGCTGGCCGGGCGTTGTCCGTTAACCTGAACTGCTGCTCGCGGGCGGGTGCACGCACCGTGCGCGGGTCGATGGGGCACGGACGGCGTCGCTCGGTAAGGATGGTTCGCAAAACCCGCAGACCATCGCTGAAAGCATTTAGATTACTCACCCCGTGGATTCGGGAATGCTCGAAGCTGGGGACCTCAGCGACCCGGAGCGCTGCCTTGGCGATGCGAATGTTGAGCAGCGTATCGACCTCGAAACCGTCGCCCCAGATCCGTCCATTGCGATCGGCCGCTGGCTGTTCGGCGGTGTCGATCTCGAAGACCGGCAAGATCCGCCGCCAGAAAACGTTAAATCCGTAGCAAAGATCTGTGTACTTAGTGTCGTAACAAATGTTGACCAGAGCGCAGAGCATGCGGTTGCCGAGACTACGCAGGCGGGTGATGTCGTTGCTCCCGGCACCCTTGGCGAACCGTGTCCCCTTGGCGAAGTCGGCGCCGTTGAGCAGTGCCTGTACGAACCTGGGGATCTCGCTGGGGTCGGCCGAGCCATCGGCGTCGATCATGGCGATGATGTCGCCAGTCGCGACCGCGAAACCGCAGGCAAGAGCATTCCCCTTACCTTTGCGGGTCTGCATCACGATGCGTACTTCAGGCCTATGCCGACGAGCAACCTGCAGCGTATCGTCCGCGGAGTAGCCATCTACCAGGATGACTTCGTGAATACCCGGTGGCAGCCGTGCCAGCACGTGCGGAAGGTTGCGCGCCTCGTTCAGCGTCGGGATGACGACAGAGACCCGCGCACCGGGCACCTCATTGCTTAACCGTGCTGCCATGGTCGTCCTTTGCCGGAGGGGTTTGCCGGGAAGGGCAAGTCATGCGGAGTGAAGCGGAGCTAGCTGTCGCGGACCGGCAACACGAACCAACCCTCGTGCACCGGCCACTGGCAGACGAACGCTGAGGCAGACGGCCACACTCGCCTGCACAAAGTTCCCACCACCCTCGGGATCTGAGTGCCAGTGATCGAGCGCGGCAGCTATTTGCCGATCATCGACGCCTTCCGCTGGATAAGCGTACATGATGGGTCCGGACGCACTTGATACCGACATGTGCTGTTCAGTGGTTAGACGCTCAGGCTGGCATGACGGTTGGCAACTTGCTGCGCGTTTAACGGATCGTACACAGAAAAACACATATGGTGGTTTCGGACGGCCCGGTACAGACTCTGGCCGGTAGTGATGGAGTGATGAGACACCCATGAGTGGCACGGCGTCGGTACGAGTGACGGTCATCACGCCGGCCTACAACGTTGGCCGGTACATCGGCGAGGCGATCGACTCGGTGCTTGGCCAGGCGTTTCGTGACTTCGAGTATCTGGTGGTCGACGACGGCTCCACCGACCAGACCGTGGACGAGGTCAGCCGGCGCGTCGAGATCGATCCGCGGGTTCGGCTGATCACGCAGGAGCACGGCGGCCCCGCGAATGCCAGGAATACCGCTATAGCGCAAGCTCAGGGCGACTTCATTGCCTTCCTCGACGGCGACGACCGCTGGCACGCTAACTTCCTGGAAGATCAGCTCGCGCTGATTGAGTCGGTCAGCCCCGACGTGGCCGCGGTTTTCGGCCGGTCCCGGGTGATGTCAGAGGGCGGGCGGGTCTACCTGCTCCGGTGGCAGCGCTCAGGTCGTTACGACTACGACGACATGCTGGTCCAGTCGTGTCCGCCCCGGACCGGCAGCTCGTTGCTGATCAAGAAGAGCGCCTTTGACGTGGCTGGCGTCTTTACGCAGGTCAAGACCATTCAGGATCTCGACATGTGGCTTCGGATCCAGCGTGACTCGGGGATGCCCTACTTCTGGGGCAACAGCGCGTACCTGCTTGACATCCGGGTCAGGTCCGGGGCGATCAGCCGCGACCTACGCCACCGGTTTGAGTGCCTCGATGTTCTGATCCGCGAGCACGCGCCGGGACTTCAGCGCTATCCGCGGGGCATGGCGTACGTGCGGGCCGCCGTCTTCGCCTATCGGGCCGGCGCCGACGAATTCGCCCAACGCTGGACACAACTCGCTCGACAGGCAGGCGTGCTCAGGCTACTGCGCGATCCCTACGGCCGGCGGTTGCTCGGCTGGAGCGCCCTGCGCCCAGCTCAGCGGAGGCTGCTTCGTCATTGCGACCAGCTGGTTCGCTCGCTGGTGGGGCGAGCGATCGGGGAGGCAAGCGGTCTGCTGCGCTAAGCGCCTCCGCTAAGTGGGCATCACCCCTGGTCCAGGGGCCCGGGCATCACCCCTGGTCCAGGGCGGCGGACGCCGGCCTGGCGGCCGACAGCAGCTTGCCTGCCCGCGCGATCGTCGGGAGTCGCGCGATCGCGACCAGCAAGTTGCCGCCCGCCCAGGCGAGCCCGACGCCGTCAATCCCCATGGGTCCCAGCAGCAGCCAGCTGCCACCAAGCACGAGCACGGCCAGAGCCAGCTGGGTCAGTGCGGCCCGGCCGACCCGGCCAGCTATCCGGTCCAGTGACCAGGTGAGCACCACCAGGCAGCGGGGCAAGGTGGCCAGCGCGAGCAGCCCAAGCAGCAGGGAGGCGTGGACGGCGTACTGGTGCCCGTAGATGCTCAGGATTGGGCCTGCCGCTAGGAGCAGCACGGCCGCGCCAGGTACCGTGACCACGGCGCACCTGATCAGCACGCCCCTGGTGAGTTCCGCCAGCCGGTGCGGGGCCGCCGAGCCTTCGAACAGCAGGGACGTGCCGAAGTTGACTGCCACTAGCTGCAGCCCCGCGCCGATCGTCCAGGCGATATAGAAGTCGCCGTTCGCCGCTGCCCCCAGCGTGGACAGCACAAGCAACGGCAGCAGGTTTCCGTACGCCTGGGCGAACAGCGAGCCCAGGTAATCGACGGAGGCATGCCGCACGACCTGGCGAGCTCGCAAGGTGGTGTCAGCGGGCGCCGGAACCCGGTCTCTCAGATAACGGCGGAAGATGAGCCAGTTGACGGCCGGAACGGTGACGGCCAGCGGAATCACCCAGGACACGAAGATGCCGGTCGAGCGCAGCATCCCGGCGACGCCGATCAGCAGGATCAGCTTGAGCACGCCGTAGCCGGTGTTCTCCACTGGGACGATGACCGCGCGGTGCAGTCCGGTGAGAGCGGCGTCCTGGAGCGCGAACACTCCCCAGACGACTGTCGCGGCAACGAACATAGCCGCTAGCGGCGCAGAGGCACCGACGAAGTGCCACTGCGCGTTCAGCGCAGGCAGCACCAGGACGAACGCCAGACCGCCAATCAGGGCGGCAATGGAACTCGCGAGGTAGCTATAGGAGATCAGATGGCCCGCCCGCGCGCCCGCTTGGGGCAGGAATCTGGGCAAGGCGTTGATCAGATTCAGCTGCGCGAGGCTTGACGCCAAAATGAGCGCGGCGATAAGCGCCGAGCTGCGTCCCAGCGCCTGCCGGTCGTACAGGTGGGCAGCGACGGCCCAGAAGACGACCCCGACGATCGTGGTCCCGGCGGTGTTGGCCAGCAGCGCATAACCGCTGCGATAGAGCGGATTCCGTAGTGCGCGCAGCACCCGGCCACGGGGGCCGCGCCGACCGCCTCGGCTGTCCCGGACGTGGGCCGGACTAGTCCTCAGATCCTGGGCGGCCACTGGCTATCCGAGCGCGGGCAAAGAGGCTGCCGGAATGTTCGGATGAAGATGCGGGGTTCTGATGAATCCTCCCAAGGTCCCGGCTACCGGGCATAATAGTAGTAGGAGCAGAGGAAACGCCTGCCAAGCGGCACCTGTCGTGAACCCGGGCGGTTTAAAGCACGGGTGGAGACATGGACTCTGGGAAGGTGACCGCGGCAGCTCGGGTATTGCCGCGCCCGGTACTCCAGGCTGACCCGGTGAGCGTAGTCATCTGCGCCTATACCGAGCAGCGATGGGAGCAGACTCGCGCCGCGGTGGGCTCCGTTCTGGCTCAGGGGGCGGCGCAGGTGCTGCTGGTCGTGGATCACAATCCGGACCTGGCTGCGCGAGCACGCCGGGAGCTCCCCGAGGTGACAGTCCTGGAGAGCGACGGTGCGCCAGGATTGTCCGGCGCCCGTAACGCCGGACTCAGGGCCGCCACCGCGCCGATCACGGTCTTCCTCGACGATGACGCCGAGGCGAGGCCCGGCTGGCTGGCGTCCCTGGTTGAGCCTTATCACCGCGCCGACGTGGTGGCCACCGGGGGAAGCGTGCATCCGCGCTGGCCGAAGGCTCGGCCCAGGTGGCTGCCACCGGCTTTCGACTGGGTCGTTGGCTGCAGCTACGTCGGGCTGCCGGATACGGTCAGCCCGGTGCGCAACCCCATCGGCGCCAACATGAGCCTGCGCACCCGGCTGGCACTCGACGTCGGGGGCTTCGACGGGGCGGTGGGACGCGTGGGCAGCCGTCCGCGAGGCTGTGAAGAGACCGAGCTAGCGATCCGGCTCACTGCCCGTCGGCCGGGTTCGGTCGTGTTGTACGTGCCAGCCGCCGGCGTCGATCATCACGTCGGGCAAGAGCGGCTCAAGGCCGGCTACTTCCTGCGTCGATGCTGGCACGAAGGCAGATCGAAGGCCATCGTCGTTCGGCTGGTTGGCTCGTCAGCCGGACTCGAACGCGAGCGCCGCCAGGCTGCCGTGGTGATACCGGCCGCGCTTGCGAAGGAACTGCGCCGCCTTGCCAATGGCGACTTGAGCGCAGTCTTGAGGATGACCGCGACCCTCGCCGGGCTGGCGGCGGCTTCGGCTGGGTACGTGACCGGTCGGGTGCTGCGCTAGCACCGGTCGGCGGTGCGGGCGGCGAGCGGCCGCACCGCGCTGGCCCGATCCCGAGCCAGTCGGCTGAGCGGGAGGTAGCAGTCGGCATGCCGATGGATCCCAGGCACGCGATCTTGTTCGAGCCGGTGCGGATCGGCCCGAGGACGCTGCCGAACCGGTTCTACCAGGTCCCGCACGCATCCGGATTCGGCTCTGGCCGGCCGCGGGCACAGGCGGCTTTCCGCGGCATCAAGGCCGAGGGCGGCTGGGGCGGGGTCTGCGTGGAGTACGCCGCCGTGTCCCGCGACTCGGACGAGATACCGGAGACCAGCGCGGACCTGTGGGACGACCGGGACATGCGGGCGCTAGCGCTGACCGCCGATGCGGTGCACGCGCATGGGGCACTGGCTGGTCTCGAGCTATTCCATGGCGGCGCCGCCAGCACCAACGGCAGCTCCCGGTCGGTCCGGCTGGCCCCGAGCCAGATCGCCTCTTTCCAGTCGAGCAGCCTGGCCAAGGAGATGACCGCCGACGACATCGCGCGAGTTCAGAGCGACTGGGTGCTGGCCGCCCGGCGCGCCAGGGACGCGGGTTTCGACATCGTCTACGTCTACGGCGCGCACGGGTACCTGCTCACCCAGTTCTTGTCGCCGCGGACCAACCGGCGGACCGACGGGTATGGCGGCAGCCTGGCTAACCGGGGCAGGTTCTGGCTGGAGACCCTGGCCGCTGTGCGCGACGCGGTCGGCGCGGACTGCGCGATCGCGACCAGGATCAGCGTCCATGGCGGCACCGGCCTGCCGGGAATTGAGGTCGATGACATGCTGACGGTGATCGGCATGGCCGCTGCCCTGGTGGACCTGTTCGACCTCACGGTCGGCTCGTGGCCGGAGGACTCGGGCACCTCCCGCTACTACCCAGAAGGTCATCAGCGGCAGTGGACGCACCGGGTGCGCGAGGCGACAACCAAGCCGATTGTCGCCGTCGGCAGGTACTCCTCAGCGGACCTGATGGCGCAGGTGATCAGGTCTGGTGCGGTCGACCTGATCGGCTCGGCCAGGCAGGCGATCGCTGACCCGTTCTTGCCAGCCAAGATCTCCGCCGGCCGGCTGGACGAGATCAGGGAGTGCACCGGCTCGAACGTCTGCATCCTGCGCGAGGAAACGTTCAAGCACGTGGGCTGCGTGCAGAACGCCGCCGCCGGGGAGGAATTCCGCCGCGGCTGGCATCCGGAGCTGTTCGGGCAGGCGAAGAACGCCGACCAGCCGGTACTGATCGTCGGTGCTGGCCCCGCGGGGATGGAGTGCGCGGTGGTGCTCGGCAGGCGCGGTTTGCGCTCGGTGCATCTGGTGGAGGCCGAGCCAGAGATCGGCGGCAGGCTGCGGTGGATCAGGCGGCTGCCGACGCTCGGCGATTGGGGCCGGATCGTGGACTACCGTGCGATCCAGCTCGACCGGCTGCCCGGGATTCAGGTGATCACCGGCCGGCGGCTGACCGCGGCGGAGATCCTCGGCTACGGCGCCGAACTCGTCGTCGTCGCCACCGGATCAACCTGGCGCGGTGACGGGGTTCAGCCCGGCTGCCCGGACCCGATGCCAGGTGCCGATCCCGCCGCCGCGCATGTGCTCACCCCTGAGCAGATCTGCGCGGGCAGGCGCCCGGCTGGTCCGCGGGTGGTCATCTACGACACCGACGGTTATTACGTCGGACCTGGCCTGGCCGAACTACTGGCCGCCGAAGGCTTCGAGGTGACCGTCGTGACCATTTACCCGGTGCTGTCGCCGGTCAGCGACGAGACGCTGGAAGGCGAGATGCTCCGCGAGCACCTGCACCGGGCCGGAATCCAGGTGGTGCACGCGACGACCGTCACCGGCATCGCGGCCGGTCCGGCAGTCGGCCTGCACCGCCTGGTCGGCACCGATCGATACGGCGAGCGGTGGACCATGGCGTGCGACGCAGTCGTGCTGGTCACCCAGCAGGTATCGACCGACGGCCTCTATCACGAGCTGACGGCCGACAGCGCGGCGTTGGACAACGCGGGGATCGGCGCCGTGTACCGGATCGGCGATGCGCTGGCGCCGCGGATGATCTCTGAAGCGATCTTCGACGGGCACCGGCTCGGGCGCGAGATCGACCGGCCGGACCCAGCAGAACCCGCGCCTTACCTGCGTGAAACCGCTGACCTTAGCTTATCGAGCTCAGTTTGACCGAGCGCAGCTTACCGGGCGCGGCTGGCGGACGACCGGTCAGCGCGGCGAGGACACGTCCGGTCAGCGCCACGAGTCGGCGGGGTCCGGCGGGTCGGGCAGGCCGACCTGACGCCGGGCTTCGTCGTCGGAGATCTGCTTGTGGCTGTAGACCTTGGCGGCATAGCGCAAGGCCGCCACCTGCAATAGTTTCATCTCGTTTTCTTTGTCGTACTTCGTCTTGGCCGCGAGGAAATCTAGATACATGGCGTAGCAGAAGAACCAGTACCGCAAGCGGACCAGCGGCGACTCTGTTTGTTCCTTGCTCTGTGCCGAATGAATGACCGCGTCGAACGCGGATTTGACCGAGCCGCCTAGCTTGCTTTCAAGCTCCCTCACGTCGTCTTCGGTCGGCCCGTTCGTCATATTGCGGGTGAGTCTGCCGCGAAGACGGTTCATCGCCCGAAGGGCGTGACCGTCTCTTCGCTGAATGAGGCCGAAGGCCTGGGCCATGTCGACCTTCTGCCGGAATCCGATGCGATCCAGATCAAGAGCGACTGAGTCTGCCGCTGAGATCTCGAGCAGCTGATTAATCAGGCTCTCGGTCCATAGGTGCCCGCGCAGCAGGACTTCGAACGAGCTGTCTGGCGCGAAAAGATGCTGCTCAAATTGCTGCCGGTTGATTGCCAAAGCTACCTCAGTCCGTTGGCACCGCTGGGTGCACGGAGAGCGAGCTTCGTGCTGGCTAGCCTGCTCTGTGCCGCTTCCCCCTTGTAGCAGCCGGATCATAGATCGGACCGGGGATGGGGTCAAGACCCGGCGCTGTCGGGCGTGCCGCTGCGGCCGTACCCGGAGGCCAGCCGGGTGGAAGCGACATCGGCTGGGTTCTGGTTGCCGTGGTTGGTCAGGGTCAGCGGGTAGGGCCGGTCATCGACTAGCGACCGGCTGACCTGCCGCCAGCGCCGCCGACGTCAGTGACGATGACGTGGCCGAACTCGCAATCGCCGGCGCCGCTGGCGTCGGTCCAGCCACCGTCGGCTGGCGTGTTGAACCCGTCCAGATGGGTCCCGGTCAGTGACACGATGACGTACTGGGCGAGGCAGCACGGGTGCCCAGGTGAGCTGATGCCCGGGCGCGCATCTGGTGCAGGCGGCTGACCAGCGGGAGGAAGCCCCGGCGGTAGGCATGCCGGTAGGTCGGCCAGCAGGGATCGGGCTCTGCTGAGTAGCGACAGCGATAACGGCCAGCAAGATCGGCCAGGCGCGGCCTGTGGAACTAGCAGGCAGGTTGCCCCTGTTGTTCATTGATCAGCTTTATTGCGGTGGTCGCGGGCTTGGCAATTGTCGCCGAGTATAGTCCGCTGTTCGCAGGTCCCAGAGTCGCCCCGTTGGTTTCGTTATGGCCAGAATTATGATTTGTAATGCGGTGATAATTTTCTTCCGACTGATTATCTGGCAGAACGGGCGCAATGGCGCTGATGCCGGTTGATCCTCCGGGGTGTACGTCGCGCAGCGAATCTGCAGCCCGTACTCAGGATCTCCTCAGCTGACCGGCCCATGATCGGTTCCGGCGCAGCAGGTCCTGCCGCGCGGGCGGCCCGCCTGGGTGGCCGCGCCCCTGCTGGTCCTTGATCTCAATTGGAGCACTCATGTTCTTTATCTATCTGCGCCGTGAGCTGCGGCGCCGGGCCAGGCAGGCCATCTTGATCGCGCTTGGGCTGGGGATCGGCGTCGGCCTGGTGATCGCCGTGACCGGACTGTCGGCCGGGGTCAAGAACGCCCAGTCGGACGTGCTGCACTCGCTGTACGGGGTCGGCACGGACGTGACGGTCACCCAGCCGGCGGCGGCTGGCACAGGTGGCTTCGGCGGGTTCGGGTTCGGGTTCGGCGGGGGCACCCGCACCCGGCCCGCGGCCGGCACGAAGATCAACAGCAACCGGGTCTCACCTGGCCAGTTTGGGCCAATCAGCACCGCGACAGTAGCCTCGATCGCCAAGCTGAACGGCGTGGCCGCCGCTACCGGCTCGCTGAGCCTGACCGACCTCAAGATCGCCCTGACGATCCCCAGCTTCTCCTCTGGCGGCTTCGGCGGCGGTGCGCCGAGCGGACGGGGGTCCTTCAAGCCCCCGACGACGTTCTCGGTCTCCGGAGTCGATTTGTCGACAGGGGCGATCGGCCCGCTCTCCTCGGGCAAGATCACCTCAGGCCGGACGTTCTCGACGGCCGACGCCAGCTCGGACGTGGCCGTGGTCGACTCGAACTACGCCGCGCAGAACAAGCTGACGGTCGGCTCCAAGATCGCGATCGGCAACTCGGCGGGCAAGGGGACGGACTTCTCGGTCGTCGGTATTGTCAGCACTCCGTCCGGCACCGCCACCGACGTCTACATTCCGCTGGCCAGGGCGCAGGCGCTGGCGGCAATGGCGAACAAGGTCAACACGGTCTACGTTGCCGCGACCAGCGCGACCGAGATCGGCAGCGTGCAGCGTCAGATCAGCAAGCTGATGCCGAAGGCGACGGTGACCACGGCCAGCTCGCTGGCCAGCGAGGTGACCGGATCGCTGGCAAGTGCGTCGAGCCTGTCGAAGAACCTTGGCAGGTGGCTGGCGATCGCCGTGCTCGCCGCCGCGTTCGCGGTGGCGGCCCTGCTGACCATGGCGGCGGTCGCCCGGCGGGTCCGGGAGTTCGGCACCCTGAAGGCGCTCGGCTGGCGGAGCAGGCGAGTGGTCGGCCAGGTGATGGGCGAGGCCCTGGTCATCGGCCTGGTTGGCGGCATCATCGGGGTGGGACTCGGCTTCGGCGGCGCCGCGCTGATCGGCAAGCTGGCGCCGCCGCTGAAGGCCACGATCGGCCAGACCACCGGCTCGGCCACGCCGGGCGGCGCCCGGGTGTTCGGCGGCGGCGGCCTCGGTGGTGGCGGCGGTGGCGGCGGCTTCGCCGGCCGGTTCGCCCGGGTGACCGCCAGCCCGAGCGTGACCGTGCATCTCAACGTCCCGGTCACGCTGAGCGTCATCGGGACCGCGGTGTTGCTCGCCGTCCTCGGCGGGCTGATCGCCGGCGCCTTCGGCAGCTGGCGGGCCGCGCGGCTGCGTCCGGCCGACGCGCTGGCCAAGGTCGCATAGCCGACCGCCCTCCTCCGAATTAAGGGAGCGCAACAACATGTACCAGCTAACCAACGTCACCAAGACCTATCAGAACGGGCGGAACGTCGTGATCGCCCTGCAGGGGGTGGACCTAGCCATCAGCGATGGCGAATGGCTGGCCATTCAGGGACCGACCGGCCATGGCAAATCCACGCTGCTGCAGATGCTCGGCGGACTGGACCGGCCGACGTCCGGCTCGGTCGAGTTCGACGGCCAGGATCTGGCCGAGCTACGAGAGAGTGAGGTGACCGCCGTCCGGGCTAGATCGATCGGGTTCATCTTCCAGACGTTCAACTTGATCCCGACGCTGAGCGCGCTGGAGAACGTGGAGGCCGCGCTTGTCCCGCTCGGCATTCGCGCGGCGGAGCGACGGGACCGCGCCGCGAAGGCACTGGCCGATGTCGGGCTCGGTGACCGACTGCGGCACCTGCCTTCCGAGCTCTCCGGCGGGCAGCAGCAGCGGGTGGCGATTGCCCGCGCGCTGGTCAAGGAGCCGACCGTGCTGCTCGCCGACGAGCCGACCGGCAATCTGGACGAGGAAACCAGGGACGAGATCATCGCGCTGCTTGAGAAGCTGTGGCGAGATCGCGGGCTGACCCTGATCCTGGTGACCCACGACTCGCCGGTCGCCCGCCGGGCGCAGCGGATCGGCGTCATCCGCAACGGCAAGCTCTCGATCAAGCAGGACATCAGGCCTGCTCCGGCTGCCTGAGGCCAGGCAAGCAGACGGGGCGGCCCCGGTGCTCGGGGCCGCCCCGCCTGCGTCAGGACCGGATGATCAGGCGATCACCTTCCAGGTGAAGGTGACCGACCCCTTCGCACCGGTGGTGTCGGTGACGGTCACGTTGACGGTGTGGGTGCTCTTCCGCTTCGGGACGGTGCCGGTGATCAGGCCGGTGGAGGAGTTGATCTTCAGGCCGGAGGGCAGGCCGGTGGCTGTGTACTTGAGGGTCTGGCCGTGCTGGCTGTCGGTCGCGTGGATCTGCAGGCTGACCTTGGCACCCTCCACCGTGCTCTGGTTGCCTGGGTTGGTGACGGTGACGGTGTTGCCGCCGCCGCCGTTGGTGACGATGGCGTGGCTGAATTCGCAGTCGCCGCCGCCGGCTCCGTCGTTGCCCCAGGTGGATTGCATGGCGAAGGTGCCGGTGGTGAGGGAGAGGTTGGCTGCCGGGGCGCCGGGGCCGGAGTTCCAGGCGCACAGGTCGCCGTTTTCGGAGCCGCCGGAGTTGGTCCAGCCGCCGGCCGGGTTCTGGTCGGTGCTGGTCTCGGCGTATTCGTGGCCGTTGACGATGGAGACGCCGTCCAGGGTGCCGGCGCTGCCGCCGTTGACGAAGTTCTGGCCGCAGGAGGTGCCGGCGTCGGTGACGTAGGGCATGTTGGTGAACGCGATGTCACCGTAGGGGGAGGTCACGCCGACGTAGGAGTCGCCGTTCCAGTCGTGCCAGGCGCAGAATCCCTGCTGCATGTAGGAGTCGGGGTCGGTGCCGGTCGGGGAGATGATGTCGTACTGGACGTACCGGTTGGACGCGGCGGTGGTGTTGCCGAAGTGCGCGGCGGCGTTGACGGCCTCGGTGCCGAGCTGGAACGGGGTGGCCGCGGCCGGTGACGCGGCGCTGGTGTCTTCCCAGACGCCGGCCAGCGCGCCGCCGGTCGGGTAGCCGACGTGGAACTGATTGCTGGGCGGGCAGGTCTGGGTGCCGGCGGCGACACCCTGGCAGTACTGGGTCAGCACCCCGGACCACAGCTCACCGCCGGTGCCCAGGCCCTTGAACAGCTGCTGGAGATAGGGCGCCATCCCGTTGGGGTCACCGGTCAAGGTGATGTCACCCTGGCCGTTGGTGCTCTGGTTGCCCCACTGGGAGCCGTAGAAGACCAGGTAGACCTTCTGCGGGCCGTCGGTGACACCGATCCCGTCGATGCCGCCGCCGTAGGACAGGTCGCTGGCCGACAGGGCCGGCCTGACGCCCGGGTGCCGCAGCGCCCAGGCGTGCATCTTGGCCAGCTGAGCACGCATCGGCACCACGCCGTGCCGGTACGGATGATGGTAGGTGGGGGAGTAGGGATCCGCCGAGGAGTACATCCTGGCGATCACGCTGGCCGGCGTCGGCGCTGGCCGGGGCGCGGCCACGGCTCCGACGGAATACTGGAGGCCGGCCGCAAGCGCCACCGCGGTAAACGCGGCGGTGCCGGCTCGGACGGCCCATCGGCGGGCTGGGGCTGGCAGGCTCATGCTGCACCCTTTCTGCTCTTCCTAGCCGTGCTGGCCTGCTCAGGCCCGGTGCCCGCTCAGGCCAAGGCAGCACCACGCCGTGCCGCCTGGCCTGAACGTAACTACACGGAAAAACACGGTCAAACCAGATGCCAGCCTGACGACCGGCAGTACGGGGAGAATAGCGGACCGGCGGCGGACCAGGGACGCGTCTGGCCGGGCGGTCCTGCGGACCGCCCGGCCAGGCATCGGCGTCAGTGCGTGCTGACGTCGTCGAACAGGGTGTACGTCGGGTCGGCTGGGTAGTTGTCGTCGTGGCTGGTCAAGGTGAGGGTGTACTTGTCATTGCTGACGAGCGTTGCGTTGACCTGCCTCCAGCCGGAGGTGGGGTTAACGCAGGTCTTGGCGAGGATTGTGGTGGTGTGGCCGGTGGTGACATTCCGCAGGGTGGCCGTCGCCCAGTCATAGGTCACCGTGTCTGGGCAGGTCACGTCGTACCAGAAGGTCAGCGTGGCGCCGCCGGTCGCGGTGAAGGTCTGGGCGATGTTGGAGCTGCCGTTGGTGGGTGAGGTGGAACCCGCACGGGCGGCGTAGTTGCCGGAGTGCTGGCCGGACGAGACGATCGAGGTGGCCGCGCCGCTGGTGGTCCAGCCGGAGAAGGTCCCGGTCTCGAACCCGCCGTTGACGATGACGTTGGTGCCGCCTGAGGGGTTGATCGTCCAGGTGAAGGTGGCCGATCCGTTCGCGCCGGTGGTGTCGGTGGCGGTCACGGTGGTGGTGTAGACGTTAGCCGTGGTCGGGGTGCCGGTGATCAGTCCGGTGGACGAATTGATCGACAGCCCGTTGGGCAGGCCGCTGGCGGTGTAGGTGAGGGTCTGGCCGGACTGCGAGTCCGAGGCGCTGATCTGCAGGCTGACCGGGGTGCCGACGGTACCGGTCTGGTTGCCTGGGTTGGTGACGGTGACGGTGTTGCCGCCGCCGCCGTTGGTGACGATGGCGTGGCTGAATTCGCAGTCGCCGCCGCCGGCTTCGTCGTTGCCCCAGGTGGATTGCATGGCGAAGGTGCCGGTGGTGAGGGAGAGGTTGGCTGCCGGGGCGCCGGGGCCGGAGTTCCAGGCGCACAGGTCGCCGTTTTCGGAGCCGCCGGAGTTGGTCCAGCCGCCGGCCGGGTTCTGGTCGGTGCTGGTCTCGGCGTATTCGTGGCCGTTGACGATGGAGACGCCGTCCAGGGTGCCGGCGCTGCCGCCGTTGACGAAGTTCTGGCCGCAGGAGGTGCCGGCGTCGGTGACGTAGGGCATGTTGGTGAACGCGATGTCACCGTAGGGGGAGGTCACGCCGACGTAGGAGTCGCCGTTCCAGTCGTGCCAGGCGCAGAATCCCTGCTGCATGTAGGAGTCGGGGTCGGTGCCGGTCGGGGAGATGATGTCGTACTGGACGTACCGGTTGGACGCGGCGGTGGTGTTGCCGAAGTGCGCGGCGGCGTTGACGGCCTCGGTGCCGAGCTGGAACGGGGTGGCCGCGGCCGGTGACGCGGCGCTGGTGTCTTCCCAGACGCCGGCCAGCGCGCCGCCGGTCGGGTAGCCGACGTGGAACTGATTGCTGGGCGGGCAGGTCTGGGTGCCGGCGGCGACACCCTGGCAGTACTGGGTCAGCACCCCGGACCACAGCTCACCGCCGGTGCCCAGGCCCTTGAACAGCTGCTGGAGATAGGGCGCCATCCCGTTGGGGTCACCGGTCAAGGTGATGTCACCCTGGCCGTTGGTGCTCTGGTTGCCCCACTGGGAGCCGTAGAAGACCAGGTAGACCTTCTGCGGGCCGTCGGTGACACCGATCCCGTCGATGCCGCCGCCGTAGGACAGGTCGCTGGCCGACAGGGCCGGCCTGACGCCCGGGTGCCGCAGCGCCCAGGCGTGCATCTTGGCCAGCTGAGCACGCATCGGCACCACGCCGTGCCGGTACGGATGATGGTAGGTGGGGGAGTAGGGATCCGCCGAGGAGTACATCCTGGCGATCACGCTGGCCGGCGTCGGCGCTGGCCGGGGCGCGGCCACGGCTCCGACGGAATACTGGAGGCCGGCCGCAAGCGCCACCGCGGTAAACGCGGCGGTGCCGGCTCGGACGGCCCATCGGCGGGCTGGGGCTGGCAGGCTCATGCTGCACCCTTTCTGCTCTTCCTAGCCGTGCTGGCCTGCTCAGGCCCGGTGCCCGCTCAGGCCAAGGCAGCACCACGCCGTGCCGCCTGGCCTGAACGTAACTACACGGAAAAACACGGTCAATAGCGATCCTGAATGGTTACTGAGAAATAACTGACAGGTAACACCCAACACAGGCAGGCCCGGCGTGCGGCTGACCGGATTGGCGGGCGGCGGGAACCGGCGATCGCCATCCAGCGTCCAAACTGGAGTGAGCGGGTGGCCGCGGCGCAGTGCGGTCGCGATCTGATGGGAGGCAGGAATGCGCGGAATGTCGCAGGTCGCTACGGCAGTTGTGATTGCGGCTTCGGTCCTGGCAGCCGGTTGCGGCCTGCAGTCGAGCACGGCGTCAGGTCCCGCCGTCGCCGCTCCATCCGCGAGGCCTCAGACCACCTGCGTGACGCCGAAACTGGCCGCGCCCGGTCGGACATTCACGATCACGGACAAGGACAACGGAAAGGTTTTCTGCCTAGTCACCGGCACCGGAGTGTTCGTTTTCCTGCATGGCACGCCCGCCCGTATGTGGACTCATATTCGTCCCGATTCGACGATCATCCAGCCGCGGCCAAGCGGTGTGATGATGCTGGCGCTCGGGGTGACCGGGGGTTACTTCGTGGCTACCCGCTTTGGCCAGGCCACCCTTACCTCGACGCGCGCTCCCTGCGTGGCCGGCTCGGGGTCCGCCGCGCCGCCGACCGTGCCTTGCACTGCGCCATCCCTCTTCCGGGTGACGCTGGTCATCCGGGGCAGGGCCTGACTCAGTGACCGCGGAAGGCCTCCTCCAGCCACCATGAGCCGTGCTCGGCGGTGACCTTGGCGTGGATCAGCAGCGGAGCGTCCCGCGGCCCGTCCAGCCAGGACCGGACCGGGCCGAGGTCGCCGACGCTGCGTACGGTCAGCGCGGTGGCGCCGAACCCGCGGCCGATCTCGGCGATGTCGGCGGGCGGGAACCGCACGGTATCCAGTGGATATCCGTCCGGCCCGAAATGATGCACCTCGGCGCCGTAGGCCTCATCGTCATAAACCACGATGACCATCGGCAGCCGCAGCCGAACCGCGGTCTCCAGCTCGCTGACGCCCATCAGCGCTCCGCCGTCGCCAAGCGCCGCGACGGTCAGCCGATCCGGACGGGCGATTGCCGACCCGATCGCCGACGCGAGGCCGAGGCCGACCGACTGGTAGGCCTGAGTGAAGCAGAACCCGTCGGCGTCTGGCACCGACAGGTACATGCTCGGGTAGCCCATGAAGTTACCCGAGTCCACGGCGACGATCCGGTCGGCGGGCAGCAGGTCATCGAGCGAGATGGTCAGGCTCCTCGGATCGATCCTGCCGTCGCCGCTCTCGTCCGAGTAGGGCACGTCGCGCCAGCGAGCCTCGCGCGCGATCCGGTCACGCAGCTCCGCCGAACGGTAGCCGGCCTCGCCTTGCTGGCCAGCCGCGCCCTGCTGCTCGGCCGCGCCGTCCTGGCCAGCCGCGCTGCCTGATCCGCCGCGCAGCAGCTCGGTCACGGCGCGGGCGGTCAGCCGGACATCGCCGGTCACGCCTAGCTGCACCGGATGGTGCCCGCCGAGCGCGCTCGCGTCGTCATCGACCTGGACGACGGTCGTTCCCGGCCCGATCAGGTTGCCGTGCCGCAGCGTCCACATGTTCAGCGAGCAGCCCCAGCCCACGACGAGATCCGCGCCGCGGATCAGCTCGGCTGTCAGCGGCGAGGCAAATCCGCCGCTCACGTCCAGGTCCCACGGGCTGCCGCGGAACAGGCCCTTAGCCGCCGCTGAGGTGGCGAGCAGCGCGCCGCAGTCCTCGGCTAGCTTTTCGAGATCACGGCGGGCATCGGCGCCGCGGGCGCCCCGGCCGGCGATGAACACCGGGTGGCGGGACCTGGACAGCTGATCGGCGAGTTCAGCGACGGCCTTGGCGGTGGGAGCCACTGCGGCAGGCCGCTCTGGCCTGCCGATCGTCGGCAGCGTGCACTCACCCGCCTGGACATCGAGCGGCAGCGCCAGCAACACGGTCCGGCGCTCCCAGGCTGCCGTCCGGTACGCACGCACCGTGTCGTCAACCGCGAAGCCGGGGGAATGCAGCCGCGCTGGAACCGCGCCGACCGCCGTCGCGATCGCGGCAACGTCGATCCGGAAGTTCGATCGGACAGCTCCGGCTGCGACATCGGCGGCCAGCACCAGCAGCGGCGTGCGACTCTTGGCCGCCTCGGTGATGCCGGTCAGCGCGTTGGTGAGCCCTGGTCCCTGATGCACGGACACAATGCCCGGCTTGCCGGTCATCCGCGCCCAGGCATCAGCCATGCTGGCGGCGCCGCATTCATGCCTGGCGGCTACATACCGGGCACCGCGCGCGATCAGCGCATTGGTGACGTGGAAGTTGCCACTGCCGACGAGGCCGAAGACGGTGTCCACGCCAAGCTCGGCTAGCGTGTCCGCTACCGCCTCGCTGACCAGCATTAGGAGCGCTCCACCAGGGCAAGCACTCGACACGGGCTGCCGGATCCGCCGCTGATCGGCAGTGGGCTCGCGATCACAACCGCGCCGGTGGCCGGCAAGGCGGCCAGGTTCTGCAGCTGGGTGAGCCCGTACTTGCCCGCACCGAGCAGCATGGAATGACACGGGAACGGCGGGTCGAACGAGTGGGCTGCGCCCGCATCGGTGCCGACTGTCTCCACGCCAACCCCGATCACCGGGGCCTCCTCGGCCAGCCAGCGGGCACATTCCACCGACATGCCAGGCGTGTGCGGGCCAGTTTCGTTCGCGTTCAGGAAATCCTCCTGGCTCTGCGACCTGGCATCCCAGCCGGTCCGGTACAGCAGCCACCCGCCGTCCGGCAGTGCGCCGTGCTCGGACTCCCACTGCCTGATGTGGTCGACTTGGAGCAGGAAATCGGGATCGGCGGCCGACTGCGCGCTGAAGTCAAGCACCACGGCTGGCCCGATCAGCCTCGACACGGGTACCTGCGCGACGTCATCACCATCGCGGCCGGTCACCCAGTGCACCGGCGCGTCGAAGTGAGTGCCGTTGTGCTCGCCCATCTGGATGTCATTCCAGTACCACGCCGGGCCTGCCTCGTCGTACCTGCTGATCTGGTGCAGGCTGAATGTCGCCGTGTTCTTGAACGGCTCGGGCAGCTTGATCACGGGGGTGGTCGAATCGAGTCGGGCGGTGAGGTCGATGACCTCGATCGTGGCTGAGCGTAGCGCGGCAAGGAGCGCGTCGAGCACGGGCATGAGGTTCCTCCAGTCCGTCGATGTGGGCACATTCTGCACAGGAGTACTAGCCTTCCGCAGCCTGTCCCCGCTGTGCAGGCTAGTACGCCGCTTTCGGCGCGTTGAGCCCAGCCGTCCCACCCGCCGGATCACGTCACGGCGCAGCGGCAACTGCCAGTCACGCTCGGTCAGTCGTCGGGCACCCGGATGGCACGGGTCCAGCCCGGCGCCTCGGGAACATCGTCTCCGAGCAGGCCGACGACGACGCGCATGCCACGGGGCGGCTCGTCGGGCCACGGCGTAAACCCGTCGGTGAGCACGACGGTGACAGCCGACCTGGGGCGAAGCGCAGCCGCGGCCGCGATGCCGGCCCCCATGTCGGTCCCGCCTGCGCCGATCAGCTCCACCTGGCGCGCCGAGCGCAAGCACCAGGGTGAGCAGCTGCAAGGCAGCAGTTCGACCGTCAATCTCGATCGGAACCTCAGCCCCGACGCTGACCGCGAGGAACGGTCCGGTCGGCAGTCTGGTCACTGTCGGCCTGCGCTGCTGGCCTGGCCGGCCGCGCCACAACTCGGCTCGTCTTCATCCGCGTCGCCTGTGCCAGCGGGCGAGTGATCTGACCCGCCGCAGCTGCGATGGGCCGGATCGCGCGGGCCGCGAAACGCAGCGGGGCGGCGAAGTCGCGCGGAAGCGGCTGTTCATAGCGAGGCAGCGATAATGCGTGCCGCAATTCAGTCTCGGCCAGCAGCCGCAAGTGCAACTCAGCCCGCTCCGCGATGTTGGCGGCCCCGGCGCTGGGATCCTCCGCTGGAGTCATGCGTGCCTCCGCCGTGCTCCGGCCATCCGGCCGTCAGCACGCTTCCAAGGATGCCAGGTGTGGGTGGCGCAGTGCCTCAGGGCCGCCAACGCTCGGCCACCGCCGCGCGCGGGCCGGTGTGACGTAGGCGCGCGGGGGTAGAGCGGCCGTGCGGGAGCAGTGACGGCCGACTGCGAAGGCACTAGCGGTCGAGTGCGAAAACGCGGGCCGCATTGCCGCCCCAGGCGGCGGCGACCTGGTCCGGCGTACAGCCCGCCTCAAGCAGGACCTTCTCGAGCGCACGGGCGTTGGCCTCCACGCTGGGTACGCCAGGCCAGTCGGTTCCGAAGATCATCTTGTCCGCGAGCCGGCCCAACGACTTGCCGTAATAGTCGGGCAGCCGCTGCGGCGGCAGGCCAGAAACCTCAAGCCAGACGTTGGGCTTCATCAGCGCGACGAACGCAGCCTGGTCATACCACCAGCCTCGGCCGCCGTGCGCCAGCACGACAGTTAGGTCTGGGAAATCGCGGAACACGTCGTCGAGCAGGATCGGGTCAGCGTAAGAGTTCGCCGAACCAGCGAAGGTCGAGGTTCCGCAGTGCACGATCACCGGCAGCCTGCGCTGCTCCGCCCAGGCGTATGCCGGATACAGCATCCGATCCCGCGCCTCGAAGCCGCCGTGCACCGGGTGGATCTTGACGGCCACGGCCCCGAGCTCAACCTGCCTGGCCAGCTCGGCTGCCACCGGATAGTGCAGGTGCGGGTTCAGGCTGGCCACCGGGCGGAACCTGACCGGGTTGGCCGCCACCAGCGGCAGCAGGTCCTCGATCGGCTGGGTCCCGGTCACCTTCGGGCTGTACTCGGTGAAGAGCAGCACGCGGTCGGCGCCCTGGCCGGCGAAATGCTCGTCAAGCGCGGCGGGCAGCGGCGTGCCGTCGGCGTCGAAGAGCTCGCCGAGCGGCATCCGAGCGCCGAACTGCCGCGCCCAGTCCTGCCAGTCACCGGACAGCGTCGGCAGCCGCGCCACATGCACGTGAGAGTCAACAAGCAGTCGGCCGTCCAGCATCAGAGCACCTTCACTGGGCTTACCGGTCAGAATCGCACGTAGTCGTACTCGACCGGCAGATCGTTGATGCCGACCGCTGGCGGCGCGAGCCAGCCGGCGAAGCTGCCAGCCTCGTAGTGCGGCACCATCAGCTCGGCAACCCGAGCGCGGTCCTCGTCGGTCGGTAGCCAGTGCGCGGCCTGCCGCTGCCAGCCCACCTGGTCAAGCAGTTCGCCGCCCGGGCTGATGAAATGCCCGGCGTAGGTGCCGACCTTCCGGTTGAACCCGACGTGTGGCAGGACCAGTCGCTCGTCCACCCCGGCCCGCTCAAGCTCGGCGTTCCAGCGTCGCAGCCCCCGCTCGCAGTCCGCCACGTACTCGTCCCGCAGGTCCAGGTTGAGCGCGGTCAGCGCGGGGACCGGCCGCACCGAAAGCATCCCGCCGGCCACCACCGGGACCTGCGCGGTGGCGTCGGTCAGCAGGTGATCGTCCTGCCTCCTGGTCTCCATCCAGCGGCCCTTGAGCCCGGCGGTGAAATAGGCCGCCGCGTTGGATGACGTCTCCGAGCCGAACAGGTCGAGCGAAAGCGAGAACTGCAGGTTGAGGTATTTCTGGATGACCGAAAGCGGAATCGCGCCGAACTGCCAGAGGCCGTCGGTGCCGTGGGCAGCCATCAGCTGTGCAGTCCGCTGCACGATCCGCTGCACCCCGGTGGTGCCCACGAACATGTGGTGCGCTTCTTCCCGCAGCATGAACTCACAAGTCCTGGCCAGCGGATCGAAGCCGGACTCCTTCAGCGTGCCTAGCTGGTACTTGCCGTCCCGGTCGGTGAAGTAGGTGAACATGAAGAAGGACAGCCAGTCGGTGGTCTCCTCGTTGAACGCGCCAAGAATCCGCGGTGTGTCCGGGTGACCGGAGTGCCGCCGCAGCAACTGCTCGGCCTCCTCCCGCCCGTCCCGGCCGAAATAGGCGTGCAGCAGGTACACCATCGCCCAGAGATGGCGTCCCTCCTCGACGTTCACCTGGAACAGGTTGCGCAGGTCGTACAGGCTCGGCGCGGTAGCGCCCAGATGCCGCTGCTGCTCGACCGAGGCAGGCTCGGTGTCGCCCTGGACCACGATCAGCCGCCGCAGCTCGCTGCGGTACTCGCCGGGAACTTCCTGCCAGGCGGGCTCGCCCTTGTGCCGGCCGAAGCCGATCTGCCGTGGCTCGCCCCGCTCGGACAGGAAGATGCCCCACCGGTACTGCTCCATCGGCACCCGGTCCCAGCTGGCCCAGCCGTCGCGGCCGATCGCGACAGCGGTCCGCAGGTACACGTCCTTCGTCGGCAGCGACGGGCCGAGTGCGCGCCACCAGTCGAGGAACCTGGGCTGCCAGGACTCGAGCGCGCGCTGCAGCCTGCGGTCGGTGGCCAGGCCGACGTTGTTCGGGATCCGCTCGGTGTAATCGATCACGCTGACCGGCCCGTCGGGCTGGGGCGCGGCTCCGACGATGTCGCCGTCCGCTGTCCGGACCTCACCAGTAGTCATGCTCAGACCCGCTTCCGGTCGTATTCGGCGCGCTGCCCGGTCCCGTACCGGCGCAGGGCACCGGTTGGACCCGACGCGTTCGGTCGGAGGAAGATCCAGTTCTGCCAGGCCGAGAGCCGCCCGAGGATTTTCGTTTCTGCAGATTCTGGTCCGGCATAGCGCAGATTGGCCTCCATGCCGGTGAGCGCGTCGGGGGAGAAGCCTGCCCGCTCGGCTACCAGCAGCCTGACCTCGTCCGGCCAGTCGAGATCATCGGGCGCCGAGGTGATCAGGCCAAGCTCGGCGGCCGCCGCCGCGGTCAGCGCCGTGCCCGCGGCGGCGACGGCGGCTCCCAGCGCGCCGGAATCGGGGCCGAACCTGATCGCCAGCCTGGTCTGGCCGTTTGCCGCTGGCAGCGGTCCGGCGTTCATCGGACCGAGGATCAGCACGGCCGGGTCCTGGTCGTCGTCGAAGACGCCGTCAAGCATGTACTGCCGGTCGGCGGCGAACGCGAGCTCAGCCAGCGTCCCGGCGAAGCAGCTGCCCGGTTCGATCAGCGCGATCAGGGACCGGCTAGTGGCGTCGAGCCGGCGCAGCGTCCGCTTCCACAGCCCGATGATCTCGGCGGCCAGCCAGTCGTCGGACCCGGCAAGCAGCTCGTCGGTGGCGAGCACGGCGGCCGGGTCGCCGGTCGTCTTGATCAGCCAGGTACCGAGCTCGGGCTCGGCGAACCGCAGCCTGCTGATCGCGTCATCAAGCTCGCGGGCCGCGGCCAGCGGCCAGGCCGCCGCCCCGGCGGCGTGCAGGTCGGCCAGATCTGCTGGCGCGGCGCTGGGACCGGTGATGATCAGCGTGGCGGTCGCGGCCCGGCGGTCGAGCTCGACCCGGACCTGCGCATAGACGATCGTGTCTTCCGTTTCATAACAATTCAGCGGGACCAGATCGACGCCAGCACCGTCGGTCACCGCCCGGGCTGACCGCGCTGCCGACTGCTTCGCTAGCTCGCGGGTGGCCGCATCGAACTCGCTCGGCCTGGCGATCTGGTCGACCAGCCGCCAGGCGAGCGCCCGCTCGCCGCGGATCCCCTCGGCCGTGGTCGCGAACACATCGGCCAGGTCGCGGCGGACACCCCGCTTATCGGTCAGCCTCGTCAGTCCACCGGTCCCTGGCAGCACGCCGAGCAGCGGCACCTCGGGCAGGGCCACCACCGACGACCCGTCGTCGGTCAGCAGGATCTGATCGCAGGCCAGCGCGAGTTCATAGCCGCCGCCGGCCGCGGTGCCGTTCAGCGCGGCGAGGTAGACCTGGCCAGAGCAGCTGGTGGCGTCCTCGATGGCGGCGAGCGTCTCGTTGCAGTACTTGCAGAAATTGACCTTGAAGGAGTGCGCCGACTGAGCCAGCATGCCGATGTTCGCTCCGGCGCAGAACATCCGGTCCAGGCCGCTGGTGAGCACGACCGCTCGCACCGACGGATAACTGAACCGGAGCCGCTGCACGGCGTCGTTCAGCTCGATGTAGACGCCGAGGTCGTAGCTGTTCTTCTTGAGCTCGTAGCCGGGCACGATGCCGCCGTCCGGCGCTGTCTCCAGAACGAGAGTGGCCACCGCGGCAGCCTGGTCGATCTCCATCCGCCAGTGCCGGTACCGCTCCGGACTGGTGGCGAACGACAGCCGCTCGCTGGTCTGCATGCCGGGCATGGGAATCTCCTGGTGCCGCGCGCGTTCCTACCAGTGTCGCATGACCGGCCCTGACCCCCGCCGAGCCTCTAGAATGCGGTATCCGGCCATCCGCCTGCCGGGCTCAGGTCCACGGCCGGCCTGTCCGTCAACAACTAGAGGCTTCAACATGCGCTGGTCCCAGCTGCACATCCCCACGTTGCGTGAAGATCCCGCCGACGCCGACGCCGCCAGTCACCGGCTGCTGCTGCGGGCCGGCTTCATCCGCCAGCTGATGGCAGGTCACTACAGCCTGCTGCCGCTCGGCGTGCGGGTCCGGGCCAGGGTGATGCAGATCATCCGCGAGGAGATGGACCGGATCGGCGGGCAGGAGTTCCTGCTGCCGTGCATGCAGCCTGCTCAGATCTGGGAGAAGACCGGCCGCATTGCGGTGATGGGCGAGGAGATGTTCCGGCTGCGCGATCGGCGTGGTTCGGAGATGGTGCTCGGCATGACGCACGAGGAGATCTTCGCCACGCTCGCGCTTGAGTTCGCCTCTTACCGGGAGCTGCCGCAGTTCTGGTACCAGTTCCAGACCAAATTCCGGGATGAGCCGCGGCCGAAGAGCGGCCTGCTGCGGGTCCGGGAGTTCACCATGAAGGACTCCTACAGCTTCGACGTCGACGAGGCTGGCCTCGACGCCTCGTTCGAGGCGCACCGGGAGGCCTATCAGCGGATCTTCGCCAGGCTGGGGATACCCGCCTTCGCCGCGGAGGCATCGAACGGGACGATGGGCGGCAGTGACTCGCTGGAGTTCATGTGCCCGTCACCGGCCGGCGAGGACCTGGTGGCACGCTGCCCGAGCTGCGGTTATGCGGCCAACCTGGAGAAGGCAACCTCGGCGCTTGCGGCGATGGAGGATCTGGACTCGCCAGCAGCGCCTGCCCGGCTTGACACGCCAGGTGTGCGCACGATCGAGGACCTGGCGGTCAGCTACGGACTGCCGGCCGACCGTCAGATCAAGACGCTGGTGCAGATCGTGGACGGGAAGCTGACCTTGGTGCTGCTCCGCGGCGACCATCCGCTCTCCGATCAGAAGCTGGTCGACGCGACCGGCTCAGCGATGATCCGGCCGGCTCTGGCCGACGAGATTCAGGCCGCACTCGGGGCGCTGCCCGGCAGTCTGGGCGCGGTCGGGGTGACCGATTATCCGGTGATCGCCGACCTGGCGCTGCGCGGCAGGCGCAATCTGGTGACCGGGGCGAACATCGACGACGTGCACCTGACCGGCGTTGATATCGAGCGGGACATCACCGTGACCGTCTGGGCCGATCTGCGCGAGGTTACCGAGGGCGAACCCTGCCCGCGATGCGCTACCCCGCTCGATCTCATCCGGGCGATCGAGGTTGGGCACATCTTCAAGCTCGGCCGCAAGTTCACCACGGCGCTCGGCGTCACCGTCGCCGGGCCCGACGGCGGCACGATTACCCCGATCATGGGCAGCTACGGCATCGGCGTGGAGCGCGCGATCGCGGTGCTCGCTGAGGTGCATCATGATGACGCCGGCCTGACCTGGCCGGTGTCGGTCGCCCCGGCGGAGGTGACCGTGCTGCTGCTCAGCCTCAGGGACGACGCGGCGAAGACCACCGCCGAGGAGCTGTACGCAAGTCTGCTCGAGGCTGGCGTCGATGCGCTCATCGATGACCGGGATGTTCGGCCCGGCGTGAAGTACGCCGACGCCGAACTGACCGGAATCCCGTTCCGGATCAGTGTCGGTAGCCGTGACCTGGCCGACGGCGTGGTGGAGATCACTAGCCGGGCGACCGGCGAGAAGGAGCGAGTCGCGGTTGCTGAGGCGGTGGCGCACGTGCGGGACTTGGTGGCGTCAGCGGGCTGATCGCCCGGCCCGCCGGCTCCTCAGCACGTCGACCGGCCAGCGGGCTGACCTGGGTCTGCCGCGCTGGCCGGTTCGGCGGTTAGGTCCGCGCTACCTGCCTTGGGTTAGCTGTGCGGAGGTTGACTGTATTAGCGGAGGTTGACTGTATTAGCTGTGCGGTTCGATCCTGGTCAGCGTTCGGCCGCGGCCTTGGAGCTACTGTCCGGCTGGTCACGGTCAAGCGCGCGAAGCAGCGGGTGCGAGGCTTCGACCAGCCTCTCGTTGCGGCTGTCCAGCGCAGCCCACCGCTGGCTGCTGTCCGAGGTACTAGTTCCCGACATTACGCCTCCCGCAATTACCCACCGCGCCGCAGGCCATACCGGCCGTTTCGACGCTCTCACTATTAAGAGACGCTCCCGACGTGGCGACGGCCTTAAATTCGTGTAACGAACCGACAACTCTTAGCGATCATTGGGCCGGCCGCGGCTCTCAGGTCCCGTATCGCAGGATCACCGCGGTGGTCTTGCTCGACCTGAACGAGGTGCGGCTGTAACCGATGGCGAACACGACGGTGCTGTTAGGTGCGTGCGCCGCGCCGTCCAGGGAAAGGTGCAGTGGCTTGATCGGCAGGCTGACGTTCTGCAGCGTGCCGCCGGTGAAGCGCAGCATGCTGCCCTGGCCGGGGAAGCCGGTATTGACCGGTATCCACAGGCCGCCCCGGCCGTCGCCAACGATCGCTTCGGGCTGGCCGGTGTTCTTGGTCGCGGCTCGCTGCCACGTCGTGCCGTTGTAGTGCAGCAGCAGCGGCGGTCCGCCAACGTCCTGGGTGTTGCCGCTGGCCAGCGCCCACACGTTCCTGGCCGTGACAGCCAGGATGCCGACCAGCCCGTAGTGGGAGAATATTGTGTTCTTAGGCAGCAGCTTGGCCACCGAGGTCTTCGCCCAGCGGTGACCGTTCCAGTGCGCCACGCTCGTGCTGCCGTACGCCCAGATGCTGTTCGGCGACAGCGCGCTGGCGCCGAACAGCCCACGCCCCAAAGTGCTCCGGGTCCACGTGCTGCCGTTGTAGTTCCAGGTCCCGAGGTTCCCGGCGAAGATGCCGAACACCCAGACGTCGTGCTTGTTGACGACCAGTCCTGAGCCGATGTTCCCGGCGAACTGCTTGACCACGGTCCAGGTGCTGCCGTTCCAGCGCACCGCCTGGTTGTCGAACGTGAACGCCCAGACATTGTCGGCCGATGACGCGGACGCGCTGATCACCGGCTCGCCGACCTTCCCGGGAAACGGCCGGCTGGTCCAGGTAGAGCCGGACAGCTGCCAGGCCTGTGTGCTGGTGCCGCCGCTGACCTCGAACGCCCAGGCGGAGTGCGGGCCGGTCGCGGTGATTGCGGTGAAGTCCGGGAAGTTCGATCCCTTCACTGTCTGGACGACCCGCCAGGATGCCTTGGCGGCCGGGATCGGCGCCTTGGCCTGGCGGGCGGCTGAGGTGCTGAGTGCCGCGCTCGCCGTCGGCACGACCAGTGCACCGACGACCGCCAGCGCCCCGATCAGCACAGCCGGGTAGCTAAATTTGCGCATGGAAACCCTCCCGGATCCTCGGGAGGTGGGCCGCGCCCAGCTCCCTGATGCGAACATTCTGCCTGAACTACCGGTGCGGCCCATTGAGGGCCGCGCCGGGATGTCGTTCTGGTATTCCTCGCGACCGCTGTTCGTAGCTAATGACGGCGGTACGGCTGACCAGGTTGCGACGAATGTCAGGTCGGCACGGCATCAGGTCGGCACGGCATCAACTCGGCGCAGCATCGGGTCAGGCGTGGTCCAGCGGTCAGGCGCGGTCCAGCGGTCAGACGCGGTCCAGACGCGGTCCAGCGGTCAGACGCGGTCCAGACGCGGTCCAGCGGTCAGACGCGGTCCAGCGGTCAGACGTGGGTCCAGGCGTCGGTCAGGACGCTGCGCAGGATCTGCTCGATCTCATCGAAGTGCTCCTGGGTGCAGGTCAGCGGCGGGGCCAGCTGGATCACCGGGTCGCCTCGGTCGTCGGCCCGGCAGATCAGGCCGGCGTCGAACAGTTCGTGCGACAGGAAGCCGCGCAGCAGCCGTTCTGACTCATGGTCGGTGAAGGTTTGCCTGGTCACCTTGTCCTTGACCAGTTCGATGCCGTAGAAGTACCCGTCGCCCCTGACATCGCCGACGATCGGCAGGTCGTTGAGCTTCTCCAAGGTGGCGCGGAACGCGCCCTCGTTGGCGCGGACGTTGCTGAGCAAGTCCTCCTTCTCGAACACGTCCAGGTTCGCCAGCGCGACCGCGGCGGACACCGGATGGCCGGCGAAGGTGATGCCGTGCAGGAAGGTGGCGTGTCCCTCGATGAACGGCTCCATCAGCCGGTCGCTCACGATCATGCCGCCGAGCGGTGCGTAGCCGGATGTGACGCCTTTGGCGAAGGCGATGATGTCCGGCTGGTAGCCGTACCGCTCAGACCCGAAGTAGTAGCCAAGCCGGCCGAACGCGCAGATCACCTCGTCGGAAACGAGCAATACGCCGTACCGGTCGCAGATCTCGCGCACCCGGGCGAAGTATCCCGGCGGCGGCGGGAAGCAGCCGCCGGAGTTCTGCACCGGCTCAACGAACACGGCGGCGACCGACTCCGGGCCCTCACGCAGGATGGCCCGTTCGATCTCGTCGGCTGCCCATTTCCCGAACTCGGTCAGATCGTCGGCCACGAACTCAGGCGCCCGGTAGAAGTTGGTGTTGGGCACCCGGACCCCGCCGGGGGGCAGCGGCTCGAACGGCGCCTTGATGTCGGGCAGCCCGGTGATCGCCAGAGCACCCATCGAGGTGCCGTGATAGGCGATCTCCCGGCTCAGCACCTTGTACCGGCTCGGCTCGCCGATGGCCTTGAAGTACTGCTTGGCCAGCTTCCAGGCCGACTCAACGGCTTCGGAGCCGCTGGTGGTGAAGAAGACCCGGTTCAGCGGCCCGGGCGCCAGGTGGGCGAGGCGCTCGGCCAGCTCGATCGCGCGAGGGTGCGCATAGGACCAGAGTGGGAAGTAGGCGAGCTCGGTGCCCTGCCGCGCACCGGCCTCGGCCACCTCAGCCCGTCCGTGCCCGATCTGGCTGACGAACAGCCCGGACAAGCCGTCGAGATAACGCTTGCCGTGCTGGTCGAAGACGTACTGACCCGAGCCGCGGACGATCATCGGCACGTCCACACCCGCATAGGCCGACATCCGGGTGAAATGCAACCACAAGTTGCGTTTCGCCGCCCACTGCAACGCGGCGTAGTCGGAATTGGAGTGCTGGCGGGCGTCAGACTGATAGTCAGCGCCGGATTCGTGCGTCATCTGGTCCCCCAGTGATAGGTCTGCTTGCACAGTTTCAGATACACAAAAGTCTCCGTCGTCGTTACGCCCGGTATCGAGCGCACCTGACCGAGGATCTCGAGCAGCTGGTCGTCGTCCTCGCAGACGACCTCGATCAGGAGGTCGAACGAGCCGGCCGCAATGACCACATAGTCGATGGCTTCCATACCCGCGAGCTGATCGGCTATCCGCTGCAGATCGCCGCCGCACCTGATGCCGATCATGGTCTGCCTGCGAAAGCCAAGCGACATCGGATCGGTCACCGCGACGATCTGCATGACCTTGAGGTCGAGCAGCCGCTGGACCCGCTGCCGCACCGCGGCCTCGCTCAGCCCGACTGCCTTGCCGATCGCCGCGTAAGACCGCCGCCCGTCTTGCTGCAGTTGCTCGATGATGTGCCGGGAGACCGCATCGAGCGTGATCGGGGCAGTGAGGCGATCCCGTCCGTTGGGCTCGGCCCTCGCCCGGCTCGCGGCGGTGGGCTCTGGGATCGGCAGATGGGCCATCCGGTCGCCTCCTTGCTCCGCCATGCTGCCACGGCAAACCCGTCTGTCAACTGATTTCGTCGCGCCGGACTGCCTTCGATACTGATTCACTTGCGTGCTCACAGAATACGTGTCAAAGTCGTAGCCGGCCGCCGCGGCTCCGTTCCGCCGCCTGCCCGCAGCCAGCCGACGGCCCGCGCCACCGAGCCGCTGACGCGAGGTCGGGCACGGGGTCGGGATGCCCGCCACCGCGGCCAGGATGCCCGTCACCTCGACTGCGGGCACCCGAAAATACCGTCGAGCAGGGTCCGGGCAGTCGCGGTTTCAGCTGGGACGGTCGCGCGTTTGGGCGACTTAATGCGACAATGACCGTCGACCGACGTTCGCTCAAATTCCGGCGGCAGCTTACCGATGTCTAGCCTACCTACGCCCCAGTCTGGTGCCAGCGACAAGGGTGTTATCAGCTTCCGGTCCGCGGCTAATCAGTGCCAGGATGTCGAGATGGCAGCGACTCGGCCGACGATTATCGGAAGGGACTCAGGCAGGTGAGCGGGAATACGGCAACTGTGGTCGCTGGTCTGGCCGGAATCCTGGTCTCGATTATCTGCTCCTACGTCTTCTACTGGCTGGGCGGACGTGACTCGCATAGACAGAACAGCGAGCTGATGCAAGAGGTCGCTGAACTTCGCACGTTGTTGTCGAGTTTTGTGCAAGGCATCGCTGATCGCCTGCCGGCCGCCCATGCCTTGATCAAGACGGCAGGCGGCGACAAAGGAGTAGACCCGAGCGTGGCGAACTTGCCGAAAGAGGCAACCGACATCGCCATGGAAGAACTTATCCGGGCTTCGCTTGGTGCCCTGCTCAACGAACGCGGCGAGGTCGACATGACGCGTCTGCTTCGCGAGGTAGGCGGAGCGGTCGGACCGAGGCACATGGCCGAGGCCGTGGCGGTGCTGCGTCGCCTGCGTGATCAGGGCGTTGTGTCGTGGGGCGACGATGAAGACCTGAGCCAGGTGCGGACGGTGCGCGTGCATATAATTCAGCGGCCGGACGCCAGTGCACCGCCAGGTTCCGACGACGTTGGTTGACCAAGTTCCTAAGGAGCAGCACTCTAGTGGCTTACCTGGTAGGCGTGGACTCAGGCGGCACGCACACAAACATCCGCATTCACAGGCCCGATGGAACGCACAAGATGGTGCCGGAAATCGATCGGTCGCTCACTAGCAACCGGCCAGATGAAGAACTGCGTTCGATCCTCGATGAAATCTTCACCGCGGTCAGCGTCCATACACTCGGAGAACGGGCCTTTGTCTGGGTGAGTGCGGCCGGATACGCCAATTCCACGCGGGAGCAACTTGTAAAGCTGCTGCAAGCCAGCATGCCGCACACCGGAGGGCGCATCGGCATCTGCAACGACGCGGTTACCCTGCTCCTTGCGCACCAGGAAGAAACGATCATCGTGGTCGCGGGCACTGGCTCGGCGGCGATGGCTAAATCGACCACCGGCAATGTGGTTACCAGAGGCGGCGACGAGTGGGTCGCCGCTGACTACGGCTCCGCTTTCTGGATCGGGCTAAGCGGGATCCGCGCGGCGTACCAGGCGGTCGAAGGTGGCGCGGACACGGCGCTAAAGCGCTGCCTGACCGAGCATTACCGGCCGCTGAAGTCTCAAGACACGCGAAATACTCCGCTGGTTGTTCGCGAGATCGTCCGCAGGCTGGCCGCGCTGGGTACCGACACCAAGCCGGTAATCGCCTCCTTTGCCAGGGAGGTTACCCGTCAGGCTGAGCTTGGAGACGACGTGGCTCAGACGATAGTTCGGCAAGCGGTCGACGAACTCGCTGCCATCGCGGCGAGGGTCTACCGAGAACTGGCGGAGCAAGCGAGGCCAAGAGCAGTTACACCGCATTTTCTACTGAGTGGCAGCGTCGCGTCTCGGTCACCGTTCTACGCGGAGACATTCCGCGCATCGTTGAATCAATTCCTGTTTGATGTTCGACAGAGTTCTGATCATGCGGTCGATCTGACGGTTCAGCTGAATGGAACGCTGGAGGCCGTCGAACTGGCCAGACGGCTGGCCGCGGACGAGAGCATTGCAGAGCTTGACGAGTATCACTCCTATTCGATACTCGATCAGTAAGCACCCGGCGGGCGGGCGGCTTGCGACGTTCGCTCAGTGCGGAGCCGCTCCGGATCGATGCCGGACACTGGCCTGGCGCCGCTCGTCTCTCGGCGTGGTCCGTGGTCCTGGTCGCGCGGATCGGGACCGGAGGCCGTCAGAGTCGGGCCGGGCGCCACCTTGCAGAGATCGGGAACCGGTAATTTTCGGACGCTATAGACTTATTTAGTTCTTTCTAAGATAATTTTCGGTAACAGGCTAGTCAATTCGACTCGACTTAGCACGCTGCTGATCTCATACTGAGGACATTACGTATCGTCCCTGGCACGACCTGGCGTGCTCGTAACAGATAGGGCCCAAAATATGGCCAGATGGTCTTTTAGGCGACTTCTTGGCGATCAGCGTCGGCGCCCGGGTAAGTCCACCGGCGCCATCCTCGGCGGCGGCGCCGCCATGATGCTGCCCGCATTGCTCGGAATGACGGCCGCAACAGCCGACGCCGCGCAGATCCATATTAGTGGTGCGACGTTGGCCCCGATTGTGGTCATTGTTATGGAAAATCAGCCGTATCAGCATATCGTTGGCAATGCAAATGCACCGTTTATCAATAACACGATGATTGCAGGGGGAGTACTGGACACCAAGTACGTGGCCGGTCCCGGCAGCTTGCCTGACTACCTGATCATGGTGTCTGGCCAGAGCGCTCCGCCGCCATCGGCGGCCAGTCTGTTCGCCGCGCTAGGCACCACGACGACATGGCTGGAGTTCATGGAGTCGATGCCGTCCACCTGCTACCCGGGAGGCAACTACGGCACGGTGCACGGGACGAGTTGGGGCCTGTATACCCGGTACCACAACGCGGCCGTACAGTTCGCGGCCGTCAACGGGACGCCGTTGTGCAACAACGTGGTTCCGCTTAGTAGCCCCTATTTCAACCCGGCTACCCTGCCCGCGTTCTCGTTCGTGGTGCCCAACGAGTGCAATGACATGCACACACTGCCAACCAACGACCAATGCCCGATGTGGAATGGATCGACCAATACGGCAGCCAACGCCGTCAAGATGGGTGACAACTGGCTGGCAGCGTTCGTGCCCGCGGTCGCACAGGTCGCGACCGTCATTCTGACCTGGGACGAGGGCACGCCATCGAACGAGCAGGTGGCGACCGTGACTTACGGCGCCGGTGTTGTCCCGGGTCGCGACGGCACGGCCTACGGCCATGCGAGCCTGGAGGCTGGGCTGTACTCCTACTACGGCCTCGGAACCGCGCCGGGCAGCGGCGCGACGGCGACACCGCTGCCCATTCCGTAGCATCGCCACCCCCGGCCGCCTGCGTTGGCTGGGGTGGCAACTGTTCAACCGCCATTTCGATGCCGGTCCACCGACGGTCACGGAACCAGCAGATTGCCGTTCTACCTTCCGGTGGGCGCCAATCCGGCGCTTCACCGCAACGCGGCTGATAGCGCGGGGGCGCTGAGGCCGCAGAGGAGCTACGGCATGCATGTTCAGCGTCGGGTCTACGCCATCGCCGGTGCGATGGCGCTGGTTGCCCTGAGCGTCGGGGCGGCGACTACCGCTGCCGCGGCGGCCAGCAGCGCCGCGCACCGGCACGAGCTCAGTGACACAGCGACACCAATCAAGCATCTGGTAGTGATCTTCGAGGAGAACGTCTCCTTCGATCACTACTTCGGCACCTATCCCTATGCCGAGAACCTGCCGGGAGAGCAGCCCTTCTACGCTCGCCACGACACTCCTACCGTCAATGGCCTCTATAACAGCGTGGGCGCGGCCGGCGTGACCGGACCGCTGCTGACCAGCAACCCAAACCTGTCCAACCCGATGCGGCTGTCCCCGAGCGACCCGATGACCTGCGACCAGGGCCACGGATACACGGCCGAGCAGAATGCGGCCAACCACGGCGCCATGGACCAGTTCGCCCAGACCACGGGCAAGAACGTCACGCTGGACAAGTGCCTGGCCGACTTCAGCTACCTAGGCAAGCCCGAGGTAGTGCCACCTGGGGCAAGTTCCAACTACGCCGTGATGGATTATTACGACGGCAACACGGTCACCGCGCTGTGGGATTACGCGCAGCATTTCGCGATGAGCGACAACATGTACGCCACTAACTATGGCCCGTCGACGCCCGGCGCGCTGAACGTGATCGCGGGGCAGACCTACGGCGCGACCTGCGGTCCGACCTTCGCGACGATCAACGATTCGCCATGCCCGGCCCCGCCTGGCTACAACGGCACCAGCGTGGTGGCCTCCAACCTCACCGCTGGCCCGCCAGCCGCCGCCGGAGCAGGCACCAGCTACAGCGACGCCGACCCGACCTACGACATCTGCTCGTACCTGCCGTCCAGCGACGGCGGGGACGGCAACAGCCCGGCGACGACCCTCGGCATGGGCGGCAACAACATCGGTTCGGAATTGACCAGCGCGAGCCTCACGTGGGGCTGGTTCCAGGGTGGCTTCGACAACGGGTACGTGCCCGGCACCGGCACGCCGCCGACGACCGCGCAGATCTGCTCGCAGTCGCACCAGAACGTCGGCGGCAACACGGTCACCGACTACATCCCGCACCACGAGCCGTTCCAGTATTACGCCGCCACCGCCAACCCGATGCACCTGCCGCCGACTTCGGTCTCGATGATCGGGCAGAGCGACCAGGCGAACCACCAGTACGACATCGCCGACTTCTGGGCGGCCGCGGCCGCGGGCAACCTGCCGGCCGTGTCCTACCTGAAGGCGCCGGCCTACCAGGACGGCCACGCCGGCTACTCCGACCCACTGGACGAGCAGGCCTGGCTGGTGAGCACGATCAACCACCTGGAGTCCCTGCCGACCTGGCGTTCTACCGCTGTGATCATCACCTACGACGACTCAGACGGCTGGTACGACCACGTCCTGGCGCCGATCACCACGCAGTCGCAGACCGCGCTGGACACCCTGACCGGGGCGGGCGCCTGCGGCAGTCAGCTCAAGCAGGTGCCGGTGAATTCGGCCAACCAGCCTGAGCAGGGCCGCTGTGGCCTCGGCGTGCGGATGCCGTTCCTGGTCATCTCGCCGTGGGCGAAGCGCAACTTCGTGGACAACAGTCGCGGTAGGGACCGCCCTCGCGGGCGGCCCCCCGCGCAGATCCCAGCGTGCGGCACTACCGCACTGGGCTCCTGCCTTGGGTAGTGGCGGCGAAGCGCATCTCCGGGAATGGGTGCAGGATGCGGGTCCGGGGTAGCCACCGTGTCGCGAGGCGGTTCATCCGGTTCCAGGTGAGCCGGGTGCGCTGGCTGCGGCGCCGCAGCGCCTGATACCAGTGCCTGGCGATCTGGGTGCGGAAGGCACTTACCGCGTCGCTGTTGCCGGGCACGGCGTAGTACGCCTGATGCCCGCGTACCACGCTGGCCAGCCATCTGCCCTGGTCAGGGATCGGCAGGTGTCGGCGTCGCCTGATCTGGGTCTTTACCCTGGCAAGCTTGGCCCGTACCCGTTTCGAGTCAGTCTTCCGCCTGATCCAGAACCGGCCGCGCTCCGTGGTCGCGCAGATGTGCGTGAACCCCAGGAACGTGAACGTCTCTGGTTTCCCGTCTCCCCGGGCTGCCCGGTGCCGGGCGGCGTGCCGCCCGAACTCGATCAGCCTGGTCTTGCCCGGGTGCAGCTCCAGTCCGAACGTCGCGAACCTGCCGCGAAGCTCTCCGAGGAACCGCTCGGCGTCGTCTTGGTACTCGAACCCGACGATGAAGTCATCAGCCCAGCGCACGATGATCACGTCTCCGCGCGCGTGGCGGCGCCTCCACCAGTCGGCCCACAGGTCCAGGACGTAGTGCAGGTACACGTTGGCGAGCAGCGGCGAAACCGATGCCCCCTGCGGTGATCCCTTGTCGCTCTCCGTCCATTCCCCGTTCTCGATGACCCCTGCGGCCAGCCACTTGCCGATCAGCCGCAGGACCCTGTTGTCCGCGATCCGGTGCCCGAGGAACTTCATCAGCCAGGCCCGATCAAGCTGGCCGAAGAAGTCGCGGATGTCCGCGTCGAGCACCCAGTTCACTCTCTTCCGGTAGATCCCGGCCGCCAGCGCGTCCAGCGCGTCATGCGGCTTGCGCCCTGGCCGGAACCCGTAGGAGAAGCCCCGGAAGTCCGCCTCATAGACGGCGTTGAGCACCTCGGTGACGGCCCGCTGGACGATCTTGTCCTCCAGCGTGGCGATGCCAAGCGGCCGCTGCCGCCCGTCCGCCTTCGGGATGTACACCCGCCTGCTCGGCGACGCCCGGTAGCGCCCTGCCTGCACCCGTGCGTGCAGGTCCCGGAGCCTTTCCTCCAGGTCCTGCCCGTAGGCACCCCACGTCACCCCGTCCACGCCCGGCGCAGCCTTCGGGTTGATCGCCCAGTAGGCCTGCCGCAGGCGGCTCAAGGTGACATGATGCAGCAGCGCAGTGAACCGCGCATCCTTATCCCGTTGCGCAACCTCGCGCACACGGCCCAGCTCACTGGACACGCCAGGTCCGGCACTGCGTCCGGGGCGTGTTTCACCGGCCGTGTTCCCCTTGGCCGACCCCCTTTCCTCCCCCGCCTCCGCGCCCGTGACCGCAGTCACGGCCTTGTTCGGCGGGTTCGCAGGTACTACGGGGCCGTCCGACTGCCCGCGTCCGTTCATCCCAGGATTACCGCCTCGGCGTTCCCTGAGCGGCCCGCCCGGTGATCAGCCGGACGGGCGGGCACGGGCTCTCCCGGTTCTCGCGCATGGAGGTTCCGTACATGCCTTGGTTCTTTGACCGCGCGGAGCCCGCTGACGGCTCGCGCTAGCGCCACCAGCAGTGTTGCCTTCCGCTTCATGGACAGCGTCGGCACCCCGGATTGACATTTCGCGGCTCGATAGCCCGGCCTGCACGTGCCCCTGTCAACGCTTCGCCACGCCCTCACGGGTCGTCGACGCATGACTCGGGGTCGCCGTGGGTTCGCTAGCCCTTCGGCGCAGAGAGCTTTCATCTCCTCCTCCATGCCGGTTTATCCCGGCGCTTTCCCATGATCGATCAGAGTTCGGTGGTGAAGTTCATCGAGTTCAACTGGGGCCTGCCGGCGATGGGCAACGGCGCCACGGACGCCGCCGCTGGCTCGATCCTGTCGATGTTCGACTTCCACCACTTCAGGAACGAGGCACTGTTCCTCAGCCCGGCGACCGGCAAAGCGGAGCCTGAATCCAGCTACCGGACCGGCTAACCGCTCGTCGGACTCCTCGACGTCGCCCCGGCCCCCCAGCTGCGGGGCCGATCACCTGATCGGCTAGCGGATACGGGGGTCAGGCGAAGGACCCGGATCCGATGATGATGGGACCAGACTGTGCGAAGTGGGACTCTGCTTCCTGTCCTGCGCCAGCGGCTTGAACCCCAGGTAGATCACCAGCTTGCGGTATCCAAGCTGGTAGAGGTGGGCAAGCAGGAGATGCAGTTCGGTCTGCGCCTCGGTCGTCAGTCGGTCGGATAGGAGCGCTGGGTCGTCGGCGTTGTACTTGCGCGTGTCCCGGGTCGAAGAGTGACGCTGCAATTCGGCCCGCAACCTCGCTGGCGTATTGGCCAGGTCTATCAGCTGAACTATGCCGACCTTGTGGTTGATGGATTCTCGCCGACGCTGAAGATCCTCCCGCACCTTGTCGTCCTTGATCTGATTCACCACTTGAAGGCAGTAATGCTTGGCTGCATCTGGAGTCAGCTGCGGATTCTCCGACGCCGCTGCGGATCTGACATCGCACCAATCCTGCATGTCATCGCCCATCCGGTCATCTAGGTGACGGAACGGGAGGGCCAGGCAGGCGATCAGCTTTCTTAGCAGCAAGCTGCCGCGGTGCCGGCGGCGCTGGCTGGACACTTGCCCAAGCCACAGAGCGCTTGGCGCGACCACGCCGACATACGCGGCACGGATGTGATCGCTGACGGCGACAGCAGCCGCACCCAAACCAGTGGAAACTATGGCCGTGATAACAACGATGGCGATCGCCCACCACCTGGCGCGGGGCCCGAGCGGATATCCGGTCCCTCGGCAGCGGAGCCACAGAAAGAGGTATGCGGATACTGCGGAAATGGCAAACGTTCCGGCGGCACCTGCGATCCAGCTCGGCATGACCCCAGCCCCACCCAACCCCTTGCTTGCGCACGTGCGGCTATGGTCGGCGGCCGACCTAACCAAGGCAATATGGTCGCAGGTCATTCAGCAACTATCTAGTACTTGCGCTGCGGTTCGTTGGCTTTATTGATCTTGGGCGGCTTTAGCCCTGATAAAGGTCGGTCAGCGCGCCCGGCTCGCGCCGTCGCCAAGCCGACCGGCGAACTGCCCGCGTGCCCCGTCGGGGGCTCGCCAGATCGGGTCGCGTCAGGGATCCTCCCGCGGCGGATGCGGGGCACTCCCGGCTCGCACGGAGCTCGACTATGATTACAGACGTGTAACAGTATGATGACGAAAGTGTCGCGAAGGTTAGAGTACCCTAACCTTCGCGATACTACTTTTAGTTATACCTATAGCTTTAGCTATAACTAAGCCATCGGGAAGCTGCGGACTGGGGAGCTATTCATGGGTCTTCGACTAGGCGTTTCGTCCGGCAAGCACGCGATCGAAGACCGGATCGACGAACAGCTGTCCAGCCTGATTACGCAGGTCACGAACGAGATCAACTGGTACATGCGGGAAGGCAAGGTTACCCGTGCAGACCTGGCCAGCCGTCTGCAGGTTTCCCCGGGCCGGGTCAGCCAGGTCCTGTCCGGAGGCGAGAACCTGACCATGCGGACGCTGGCCGGGCTGGCAGTCGCGCTCGACGCGGAGTTTGAGATAGCGCTGGTCCCGCGCGCGACCATGGCTATCGACTATGTCAGCGACGGTGCCGAGCGCGCCGAAGACGTGGCCGCGGAGGGCTAGCCGTTCGCTCCGCGGAGCCGACCGCCTCGATCAGAGCAGCGTCAGCGCCGTTCCTGCCCATCGTTAACGTCCGGGCTCGTCGGCAGCTCCAGGTGGCCCGCTACTCCGCGATTGGATGGCGGCGGGATGGCAACTTCAACGGGCCTATCTGGTCGAATCGGGCACGGGCTGCCCAGCCAGCTCGGACACGGACTGTCCGATCGACACGGGCGCAGCCTGGTCGGCCGGTTCGGCGTCCTCGCGGTAGTGGTACTTGCCGCCGCGCAGCCAGGACATGCCAGCCGCCGCGAGGCAGGCGCCGATAGCGAAGTCGAACGCGGCATGTAGTCCGCTGGCGAAGGGGCCGGCGATCAGCTTAGGGAAAAAGCCGCGGCCGGTGAGCACGGCCGCTTGGTGAGCGGGCAGCCGGGCGAGAACCGACGTGCCTACCAGATGCTGGACCGGGCTGTAGCCCAGGAACGCGGCGAACAGGGTGGAAACGGGCGGTAGGTGAGCTGCCCTGGCCGCGACCGACGGCGGAACCTGGTGCGCCAGCAGGCCGTGGTAGAGCGTCGACGGCAGCGTGGCGTTCAGTCCCACGATCATGAGCGTGAAGAAGATCCCGATTGACAGCACCTGGGCGGTGTTCTGGAACGTGGAGTTCATGCCCGACCCGACGCCGCGGTGCTGCGGCGGCAGGCTGTTCATCACGCCCGCCCGGTTGGGGGCGGCAAAGGCGCCCATGGCCAGGCCGTTGAGCAGCAAGATGAGGCCGAAGGCCCAGTAGGAGAAGCTGACCGGCAGCATCTCAAGGAGCAGGAACGAGCCGGCCGCGACGATCATGCCGCCGGAGGCGAAGGGCCGCGAACCGAAGCGGTCGGAGAGGTATCCGGAGGCCGGACCGGCCAGCAGAAATCCGGCGGTGAGCGGCAGCATGTAGATCCCGGCCCATAGCGGGGTCCGGCTGAAGCTATAGCCGTGGCTGGGCAACCAGATCCCCTGGAGCCAGATGATGAGCATGAACATCAGCCCGCCCCGGCCGATGCTGGCGAGCAACGAGGAGAGGCTGCCGGCGGTGAAGGCCCTGATCCTGAACAACGACAACCGGAACATCGGGTCGGGGACCCGTTGCTCGATCAGGGCGAAGGCCGCGAGCAGCGCCACGCCGCCGCTCAGGGAGCCGAGCACGAACGGGCTCGTCCAGCCCATGGTGGAGTGACCGTACGGCTGGATGCCGTAGGTGATGCCGACCATGATCCCCACCAGGCCCAGGGCGAAGGTCGCATTCCCCGGCCAGTCGAGGCGTGCCGTCGCCCGCCTGGGCACCTCTCGGAGCTTGCGATAGGCCCAGACCGTGCCGAACAGGCCGATCGGCACAGACACCAGGAAGATCAGCCGCCACTGGATCGGGGCGAGCACGCCGCCGAGGACGAGGCCGATGAACGAGCCGCTGATCCCGGCCACCTGGTTGATGCCGAGCGCCATGCCTCGCTCATTCTCAGGGAAGGCGTCAGTCAAGATCGCGGCCGAGTTGGCGATCAGCATCGCCGCTCCTACGCCCTGGAAGACCCGCATGATGACCAGCCAGAGCGCCGCGACCGTGCCGCTCATCCAGGTGATCGTGAGCAGCAGCGAGAAGAACGTGTAGACCACGAAGCCGAGGTTGTACATCCGGACCCGGCCGTACATGTCACCCAGCCGCCCCAGGCTCACGACCAGCACGCTAGTGACCACCATGAAGCTCAAGATCATCCACAGCAGGTAGAAGCTGTTACCAGGTGCCAGCGGATCGATTCCGATGCCGCGGAAGATGTCGGGCAAGGCGATCAGCATGATCGATATGTCGATAGTCGCCATCGTCATGCCGAGCGTGGTGTTCGACAGGACCACCCACTTGTAGCGATCGGGGCGGGCCGTTGCTGGTCTGGCGCCGATTCCTGTGCGGCCGCTCATCGCCGGTTCGCTTGGCGGTTTGGCTGGGAGTCCATGGCATTGCGATGCTACGTCATTTGCTTGACGCAGGCAAGTAATGTGCTAGCTTGGGTAACATGCAGGGCATGGCCGCATCGCTCGATATCGGCGGGTCCGGGCAGGACGACGCCATCGGCGAGATCGACTCGGCGCTGCACTCGCTGACTCGCTCGCTCAAGCACGTCAGGCTGCACGAGTACCTGCGCGCTGCGGCGCGGGTCGACGTCGATCGGGCCGGCCTAGCTGTGCTGTATGTGCTGCACACCGACGGGACCAGCCTGCGGCTGACCGATCTGGCCGAGCAGCTTCGGATCGACGCTCCGGCCGTGACCAGGAAGGCGCAGCAACTCGAACGTTCGGGCCTGGTCAGCCGGACCGGAGATGAGGCGGACCGGAGGGCTACCCGGCTGCAGCTCACGGCCCAGGGCCGCCGGACGATCAACCGGTTCCTGGCCGCTCGCCGGGCCTGGCTCACGACACTGCTGGCCAGCTGGCCCGAGGCGGAGCAGATTGAGTTCGCCCGCCTACTCCGCAAGTTCACCGCCGACATCCACGGGCACCTGGGGGAACTCGACGGCTGAAGATCCGCCGGTCCGGGGTGATCAGCGCGGGGCGAACGGCAGTCGGCACCTGGGGAACTCGACGGCTGAAGGATCCGCCGGTCCGGGGGGTGGTCAGCGCGGGCGGAACGACCGGGTGACCGGCCCGGCCTCGCGCGGCTCGTCCTCGGCGCGGCTCAGATCGCGGTCGAATACCCGGCTGACCGAGTTACCAGCCAGGTCCTCGAGGACGGGGTCGATGACCAGCCGGTGGATCCCCGGTGCCCAGGCCGCACGCGGCGCCAGCCGCCACGATCGCTCTTGCGGACCGATCTCCGGCCTGCCGTCGACTACCCGGTCATCGGGACCGACCACGCGCAGGCACCGAGCCAGCAGCCCGTGGTCCAGCGGTCGTCCGAACGCCACGTCCAGCGGGTCGAGGGTGCCGCAGGCGGGAGCGGTCAGGGTCCAGCTGCCAGGCTCGATCCGGTCGCGCTGGTCGGCACCGACCTCATACCGCCGCTCGGCCCTGGCTCGGAGCCGGGCCCCTGCGGCGTCGAGGAACCCGTCGTCCACCACCAGCCGGAACGGCTGGCCGTACCTGAGCGGATAGCCGGCCTGGCGGTGGCCGGCCAGGCCGCGCTTGATCCTGGCCGGGTCGAGCAGGACCGTGAGGCGACGGCGGCCGCCATCCCAAAGCTCGTGCTCGGCGGGCAGCAGGGCCCCCGGCAGCTCCCGACCGAAGTCGTCGATGAGCCGGACCTGCCCGGCGGCATAGCCCTCGCTCATCGGCGCGGAGAACCTGATGTAGATCCTGAGCAGGTTGCGCGGCACCTCGGTTGCCGTCGGGCGGATCTCGATCACCTCGGTCGTGGCCGGATGGTCGGGCCGGGGATGAACCAGGACCGCGACGGTCACGCCCCCGACGACGACGGCATACGTGGTGCCGCCAACGAACGGGAAGCGCGGCACGAAGCACACATCCCCGCCGTCGACGACCAGCCGCCCTGCCATCGGCGGCAGCCCGCCGTCGACGACGGCAGGACCGGACCGGACCTGGATCTCCGGGTCAGGTGGCAGGCCCGTGAGCCGGAGTCAGGCCGCATCGTCGCAGCGCGACCACGACGCGTCGGTCACGACAACCGGCTGCCGGTTACAGGGACGCGGTCTTCAGCGAGCGCAGGTGCTTGCGACCTTCGTCGTCGGACTGGAGCGCGAGCACGGTGGCTGCCGCCCAGATTCGCCAGGCGGGTAATCCCTCGCAGGACCTTGGTCTCCCGCGGCACCCCTACCGGCTCCCTGGGCTCGGTCAGCGGCGGCTGGCCGTCGATGTCGCTGCAGGCGATCTTCACCAGGCCGTGGGCGGTGTTGGCGACGAGCAGGTACTCGGCGCCGTCCTGGTCGAACGACACCATGTCGAGCGGCTGGTTCACCGCGCCGAGTTCGGCGACCGTGCGGCCCACGATCTTGACACCCGGTGTCAGGTCGGCGACCGGGAAGTGAACCACCGGGGTGCAGGTGTAGCTGGCCAGGATGCCGCGGCCGCCGTCATAGGGGACGAAGGTGCGGATCGGAGCCGCCGTCTCCCACTTCCCGTGCGAGACATGAAAGATCTCCAGGCTGCTGCTGGATACCTGATCGCTGAACGGGAACGGGATCAGCCGCAGCTTGGAGGAGAACTCCTCGTTCGACAGGCCGGCGATGACCAGGGTCCCGTCCAGGTAGGCCATATCGGTAACTGTCGAGGTGCGGATCGGCTGCCGAAGGATGCGGATCGTCCGCTCGCCGACCTGGAGATCCTCGCCCTCGCTGCCCTGGGGCAGCGTGATGTCGAGCCGCTCGTCGTCTGGTGCCGGGGCGTCGGTTATCGCCACCTCGGCGAACGGCACGTGGTCGAGCGGAACGTCGGTCACCGAGCCGTCGAGGCGGTCGATCCTGACCAGCACAGGCAGCCCGGCGTCGCCCTGACCACGCTGGACCGACAGGTACACGTTGTGCGACACCGGATGGACCGCCATGTCCCTGATCAGAACGTCGCCGGCCTCGCATCCGAGAAAGGATCCGACCCGCAGATCGACGTCCGCCAGGTCGAATGGCTCGGACCCAGCCTGCTGGCCCGGGTCGGCAACGTCGACGGCGAACACCTTCGCCGAGACGTTGTCGGCCAGGAACAAGATCCCGGCGGGCCCGAACGTGATCGGGCCCGCCGCCCGGACGCCCGCTGCGCCGATCCGCAACCCGTATTCGGTCATGGCGATCTCCTCGTGTCGGCAACGAAATGGCGGCACGAGGATTCTATTCCGACGGAAGGCGAGCCATCCGGCCACGACCGGCCCGATGCCTGACGATGCCTGAGCCGCGGCCAATAAAGCGTTAGGCGGGAGGCGGATTGACGCCTATGCTCACCGACATGCTGGTTACCTGTCATGGCACCACCGCGGGCGCGCGAGCTACTGGCTCCTCGGCCGCCGCTGCCTGACGTTCTGCTCCGCCGCCGGCGACCGGAAACGGATCGCCAGCCTGCGCAGCCCAGCTTGATCATGGCCGCCCGCGGTCCCTTCCGGCGTCACCAACCGAAGGGATCCACGCCATGAAGACCCGCATCATGACGGCAGCCGACACCGTCCGAACGTTCATCGACTTCTTCAGCGAACGCGGTCATCAGCTGCTCGCAGAAAGCTCGCTGCTGCCGCCGCCCGGCGACGCCGTGCTTTTCACTACGTCGGGCATGCACCCGCTCACGCCGTTCCTTGAGGGCCGACCGCATCCGCTCGGCCGCCGGCTAGTCGGCGTGCAGCGCTGCCTGCGCACCACCGACCTCGATGAGGTCGGTGACAGCAGTCACCTGACCGTGTTCGAGATGCTCGGCTCCTGGTCGCTTGGGGACTACCGCGGCCCGCAGTCGCTGCGCTGGGGATACGAGCTCATCCGCGACGGGTTCGAGATAGGCGCAGACCTGATGTACGCGACCGTGTTCGGTGGCGACGAGGAAGTCGGACCCGACACTGAGCTGCTGCGGACCTGGGGTGAGCTGGGCGTCCCGGTGGAGCTGACCACCGCCGAGAACTGGTGGTCGAACGGCCCGACCGGACTGTGCGGCCCGGACTCCGAGCTGTTTATCTGGACCGGCAGCGACGAGCCGCGCGGCACCCCGGGCAGCGACGGCCGGTGGATGGAGCTGTGGAACCACGTCATGCTGCGCTACCGCCGGCCTGAGGACGGCAGCCTCGAACCGCTTGAGATGTCGAGCGTCGATACCGGAATGGGTCTTGAGCGGCTGCTGATGGTCCTGCAGGGCAAGCGCTCGGTGTTCGAGTGCGACGTCTTCGAGCCGTGGATGACCTCGCTCCGCCAGCTGTGGTGCACGCCAGAGCAGGAACTGCGGCTGCTCGCTGACCATCTGCGCGCGAGTGTGGTGATCGTCGGCGATGGCGTCAGGCCGTCGAACACCGGCCGAGGCTACGTGCTGCGCAGGCTGATCCGGCGGGCACTGACCACGCTGTGGCGTGAGGATTCCGCCCGGACCCTGGCTGATCTGCCGGTCTGGGTTATCGGGCAGACGCTGCGGCACTTCCGGCAGCAGTCCGCGGTCAGCGATGTTCGCACCGTGCTTATCACGGAGGAGCGGCGATTCGGTGAGCTGCTTGACCGGGGGCGGAAGGTGCTGTCCCGCTATCGAGCACCGCTGACCGAGGACGACCTGCGTTTTCTGCACGAAACCCACGGCCTGCCCCGTGACCTGGTCGCCGACCTGCTGTCGGATCAGGTTTAGCTGTCAGATCGCGTCAGCGGACCGCCTCGAAGGCAAGCAGTGCGACGTGCAGCGAGAGCCGCGACTCGGCTGGCTCGAGGTCGGTACCTAGCACCTGCTCGATCTGCCTTAGCCGCTCGTATAGCGTCGGTCTGGCCAGGCGGGCTCGCTTGGCCGCGTCCGCCTTGTTGCCGCCCGCCTCCAGATAGGCGGTCAGCACCGGGAGCAGCCGCGGGCTCGCTGTCTCATCATGCAGCAGCAGCGGGCCGAGCTCGCGCTCGGCGAACGCGAGCAGCCGCGGGTCATCGCGCAGCAGGTGCAGCAGCCCGCGGATCCGCAGATCGGGCAGCCGGTAGTAGGCCTTCCTGACTCCGCCACCACCAGCAATGCCGTCACCAGCACTGCCGTCAGCGGCTGCGCCATTGGTCCGTGCGGCGACGTCGGCGACCTGCTGGGCCTCAAGAAAGGACCGCTGCACCGCGCTGACCGACCGGACCACCGAACCCGCTCCGATCACATCGGCGTCGCCCAAGGCGTCGCTCAGCTGGTCGGCCAGGCGAGCCAGCACCGGATCAGGCTCGGCGCTGGACGGCAGGGTGAGCAGCACCCCGACCCGGTTGTCGTCCAGCGATCCGATCAGGGCGGGAACGTGCTTGCTCCGGCAGGCGGCAGCCGCCGCCTCGGCGACCTCAAGGGCGCGTGCCTGAGCGGCGAGGCCCGCCCCGCCGCCGCCGAGCCTGATCACCACCGCGACCAGCCGCCGCCCGGCTACCGGCACCCCCAGCTCGCGAGCCCTGGCCTCAGCCTCCTCGGGGGCGGCATAGCCGCGACTGAGCAGCGCGCTCAGCACGGTGCGGTGCGCCTGCCGTTCCAGGCTCTCGCGCTGGTGGTCGAGCAGTCGGCCGAGCGCGAGCGTGGTGGCCGCCCGCTCGATCAGCACCAGGTCAGCCGGCTCGGGCGGCCCGCCGCGGACCATGATCAGCCGGCCCCAGTCCTCGCCGCGTGCCCCGACCACGGTGGCCAGCCAGCCGGACGCCGGATCGAAGCCGGTGCGGTCCTGCGGCATGACCGCGCGGGACCGGCCGCGGAAGCCTGCCAGCAGCGTGGCCGCGTCCCGGCCGGCCGACTCGCAGGCGATGACCTGGTGCGCCATGTTCTCCAGGATGACCGGGCAGCCTGCCAGCACGGCTGCCTGCCTGACCACCTCGTCGGCGCTGGCTCCGGAGACAGCGAGGTCGGTGAAGACCTGGTGCAGCCGCTCGCCAGCCCGCAATTCGGCCAGCTGCGCGTCGATGATCCTGGCGTGCACGGCCTCGGTGATCTCGATGAACTGCGTCTCGCGCTCGAACACGATCAGCGGCAGGCTATGGGTGGTCGCGGCGCCGACCAGGGCGGCTGGCAGCGCGTGGACGTACCTGGACCCGAGTTCCACGGCCAGGGCGCTGACCCCGACCGAGGCGAGATCGGCGACGAAAAGCGACAGCCCATCCGGGTCGCCGGGCAGCGCGATGCCGGTGGAGAGCACGAGCTCACCGCCGCGCAGCAAGTGCGCGGCCCTGGCCAGCTCGATCACATGTACCCAGCGCACCGGGGTGTCCAGCCGGTCTTTCCCGGCGACCACCTTCGGCTCGCCCTGGCGCACCGCGTCCAGAGCGAGTACCTCGGCGACGGTCGGCAGCATCGGCGTTACACCCTCCAAGCCGACTGACATCTAGTCAGCCAGCATGCAGGTCAAGGTTACACTGTGTCACTTGGCGAGGCGGCCGAGGCCGGCCAGACTGGGCGGTATGAAACATCTGACACACTGGATCGGCGGGAAGCCGTGGACCGGTGGTGAAGCCAGCCAGCGGGGCGAGATCTACAATCCGGCGACTGGCCAGGTGAGCGGCACCGTGGACTATGCCGGCACCGCTGAGGTAGCCGCGGCCGTGCAGGCCGCGGCTGCGGCATTCTCCGGCTGGAGCCAGACCTCGCTGGTGAAGCGGGCGTCGGTGCTGTTCGCCTTCCGTGAGCTGGTCCGCCAGCATCAGGGCGAGCTGGCCGCGTTGATCTGCGCCGAGCACGGGAAGGTGGCGTCCGACGCGGCGGGCGAAGTGGCGCGCGGGCTTGAGGTCGTCGACTTCGCCTGCGGCATCCCGCACCTGCTCAAGGGCGCGTTCTCAGAAAACGTCTCGGCCGGAGTCGACGCTTACTCGATCCGGCAGCCGCTCGGTGTGGTGGCCGGCATCACGCCGTTCAACTTCCCAGCCATGGTGCCGATGTGGATGTTCCCGATCGCCATTGCCGCGGGCAACACGTTCGTGCTCAAACCGTCAGAGAAAGACCCGTCAGCCGCGGTCCGCCTGGCTGAGCTGCTGGCCTCGGCCGGCCTCCCTGACGGTGTGTTCAATGTCGTGCACGGCGCGAAGAAGGCCGTCGACGCCTTGCTCACCCACCCCGACGTGCGTGCGGTCAGCTTCGTGGGATCGACCCCGGTGGCCCGTTACGTATCGGAAGTTGGGACGTCGGCAGGAAAGCGGGTCCAGGCTCTCGGCGGCGCGAAAAACCACATGGTGGTGCTGCCCGATGCTGACCTGAACCTGGCGGCCGACGCCGCGGTGTCGGCGGGGTTCGGCTCGGCTGGTGAGCGGTGCATGGCGATCTCGGTGCTGGTCGCGGTCGATCCGATCGGCGACGAGTTGGTCGCCAAGATCGCCGAGCGGGTGGCCAGGCTGCGGGTCGGGCCCGGTGACGACGAGGGGTCCGAGATGGGACCGCTGGTTACCAGGGCGCACCGGGACAAGGTGGCCGGCTATCTGCAGTCCGGCGTCGCCGACGGTGCCGTGCTCGCCGTGGACGGCCGAGATCATCCGGTGACCGGCGGCGCGGCCGACGGGTTCTGGCTCGGTCCCAGCGTGCTCGACCGGGTTCGGCCGGACATGCGGTGCTACACCGACGAGATCTTCGGACCGGTGCTCTGCGTGGTCAGGGCCTCATACGCGCAGGCTCTGGGGCTGATCAACGACAACCCATACGGGAACGGCACCGCCATCTTCACGAACGACGGGGGAGCGGCGCGCAGGTTCACCCACGAGGTGCAGGTGGGGATGGTCGGCATCAACGTGCCGATCCCGGTGCCGATGGCGTTCTACTCGTTCGGCGGCTGGAAAGCTTCGCTGTTCGGCGACACGCACGTGCACGGAACTGAGGGCGTGCATTTCTATACCAGGGGCAAGGCGGTCACCTCGCGCTGGCTCGACCCGAGTCACGGCGGAATCAACCTCGGCTTCCCGGTCAACAGCTAGGCCAGCACAGTTAGGCCAGCAGAGCTAGGCCAGCAGAAAGGCAGGGAACCTGATGAGTCCGCAGGTCACGCCCGATCCCGAGCACGGCGCGCAGGTCTACGCCGCCGATCGCGCGCATGTGTTCCATTCCTGGTCGGCCCAGAAGTCGTTGCAGCCGATGGTGATCGCCGGGGCGCAGGGCTGCTACGTCTGGGACTACGACGGCAACCGGTACCTGGACTTCTCCAGCCAGCTGGTGAACACCAACATCGGCCATCAGCATCCGCGGGTGGTGGCGGCGATCGCCGAGCAGGCATTCCGACTGACCACGATCGCGCCGCAGCACGCGAACGAGGCACGCGGCCAGGCGGCGGAGCGGATCACGGCGCTGGCGCCGGACGGCATGGACAAGGTGTTCTTCACCAATGGCGGTGCTGACGCCAACGAGAACGCGATCCGGATGGCGAGACTGCACACTGGCCGGCCGAAGGTGCTCAGCTTCTACCGCTCCTACCACGGCAACACCGGCGCGGCGATCACGTCGACCGGCGACCCGCGGCGCTGGCCGAACGAGTACGCGACGGGGCACGTGCACTTCTTCGGCCCGTACCTGTACCGGACCGCGTTCTGGGCGACCACCGAGGCGGAGGAGTGCCAGCGGGCGCTTGAGCACCTGGCGCAGGTGATCGAGTTCGAGGGCCCGGCGACGATCGCTGCGGTGCTGCTAGAGACGATCGTCGGCACGGCCGGGGTGCTCGTGCCGCCGCCCGGCTACCTGGCCGGGGTGCGAGAGCTGTGCGACAAGTACGGCATCGTGTACATCGCCGACGAGGTGATGTGCGGCTTCGGCCGGGCCGGCAGCTGGTTCGCGTTCGAGCCGCACGACACGGTACCCGACCTGATCACCTTCGCCAAGGGTGCCAACTCCGGGTACGTGCCGATCGGCGGCGTGGTCATCTCCGACGAGATCGCGGCCACCTTCGACGAGCGGGTCTTCCCTGGCGGGCTGACCTACTCGGGTCATCCGCTGGCCTGCGCCTCGATCGTGGCGACCATCGACGCGATGAAGGACGAGCGGATCATCGAGAACGCGGCGCGGATCGGTGCTGAGGTGCTCGGGCCTGGCCTGCGCGAGCTGGCGCAGCGGCATTCGGTGGTCGGCGAGGTCCGCGGGCTCGGCGTCTTCTGGGCGCTCGACCTGGTTTCCAGCCGGGAGACTCGGGCCATGCTCGCGCCGTACGGCGGCAGTTCAGCGGCGATGAACGCGCTCGCGGCGCAATGCAAGGCGAGCGGTCTGCTGCCGTTCATCAACTACAACCGGCTGCATGTGGTGCCGCCATGCATCATCTCCGACGCTGAGGCCAAGGAAGGGCTGGCCATCTTGGACGAGGCCCTCACCGTGGCCGACGGCTATTGCCAGGGCTAGCCGGGCTGGCCGAGGGCTATTACCAGGGCTAGCCGGGCTGGCCGACGGCTGCCGCTATGCATGGCCGGGCATTGTGGCGACGGTCCGAATCGCCAGCCGTGGTTGTTGGCGGTGTGCATTTTCTGGCGCGCCGCAATCGGCCCTTTCAGCCGTGGCTTAAACACCGTTGACGGTGTCCGGTCCATGGGCAAGGCTGACCTGCATGGTCTGGCGGATCCATTTCACGGCGGCGGATCTGGCACGGACCCGGATCAGCCCGACCCTTGGCCCGCTGGCCGAGACGATACTGGCGCTCTCCTTGCTCCGGTGTCCGCTGCAGCCCCGCGGCCTCTTTGGCGAGTGGCGCGACTGGGCTGCGGGTCAGTTCAACGCGCAGATGAAGCCGCTGATGGCACTGGTCCCACCAGGCACCCTCGGAGTGGATCTGTGCACACTGGCCGGCGAGGCGCCGACGATCGAGCAAGGGGTCGCGGCGCTCCTCACGGTACCGCCCGAGCATCTACTTGAGGAATTGGAGTACTTCGACCGGTTCCACCGGCTACCGCCGTCGGCGTGGGCGACAGCCGAAGCCGACAGCGATGCCCGGCATCAGCTCGCGGACGGGGTCCAAGCGGCGCACCGGGCACTGGTCGAACCCTACTGGATCAGGATTCAGGCCCACCTGAAGGCAGAGCAGCTTTCCCGCAGCCGGGTTTTGATGACGGGTGGGGTCGAGCGGCTGCTGACCACTCTGCATGCCAGCCGGATCCGCTGGCGCCCGCCGGTCCTTGAGCTGCTCATTCCCGGCTGCCCGAACATTTACCTGGGCGGGCGAGGAATCATGCTGGTGCCTTCGCTGTTCGCCGGCGACATCCCGTCCCTGCACTCGGACCTGGCCGACGAGAGCGCGCCACCGCGGCTGATCTTCCCGGCAGCACGCGACCCGGCAGTCGTCAGTCGCTTGTGGGACCGTGCCCGGCCGGGCGGCGCGGCGCTGGCTGCGCTGGTTGGCCGCACCAGGGCGGCCGCGTTAGGCAATATCGCCGACGGGTGCACGACCACCGAACTGGCTTGCCGCCTCGAAGTCTCGCTAGCTGCGGCCAGCCAGCACGCGACCGTGCTCCGCAACGCCGGGCTGATCACCACCCGCCGCCAGGGCAGTGCCGTCCTGCACATGCTCACTCCGCTCGGCGTCGAGCTGCTCCAGGCCGGATAGCCCGCTTCTGGCGCAATGGCGCTCGCAGGTGGCCCGGACCTTCCTAACGTCTGGGTCCGGGCCACCTGATCCGCATGCCGACCTCAGCGGATCGTAGTGGCGGTCCGACGCGCCGCGGCTCGGGTCAGCCTGACGACTGTGGGGCCGCGATGGCCTGGGTGGGTGTTGGCCCGAATCCGTATAAATGGATGAAACGTCGGCCATGCCTCGGTCGGCGATGCCTTAGTCGGCTGTGGCTAGGTCAGCCCGGGCTCAGCTGGTGGCCGACTTGAAGGCGGGCAGGTAGCCGTCGGCCTGACCTTGGGCGGTGGGGTGGTAGGAGTCGTCGAGATCCAGCCAGTCGACCGAGTTCAGGTAACTGTCCGAGTCGCAGATCTGGTGCCCGGCGAACCGCGGGTTCACGTCGACGAACGTGTCGCTGTAGCGGTCCGCGGCGGCCTCAATCTGGCTGTCCAGGATGCTGGCGCCCTGGTTCAGGTCGGTACGGTCGGTCGTGCTCAGGCCGATGCAGCCTTTCGACCTGGACAGGTCATAGAACTGGGGGTAGTTGAGTATCACGACCTTGGCGTTGGGCGCGTGCTTGCGGATGGCCGACAGCACACTGTTGAGCTCGCCGGGGAGCGTGGTCTTGGCCACCAGCTCGGCCGCGTCGACGGCGCTCACGCAGGCACTGGTCGACAACAGCACGCAGGTGATCATCACCGAGCTGAAACCGATGTCGTTGCCGCCGATGGTGATCGAGACGAGCGTGGTGGCGCTGCTCAGCGCGCCGAGCTGGCTGCTCAGGACGGTGCTCGTGGTGGCACCAGAACACGTCTCGTTGGCGAACGACGCCGGGTGGTTGGCGTTCGTCCAGAGCACGGGGTAGGCCCTGGCGCTCTGCGCGCAGGAGCCGTCCGAGTAGCTGCCGGCTCCGACGCCGGAGGAGTACGAGTCACCGAGGGCCACGTAATGGACATTGCTCTGAGCGCTGGCAGGTGCGGCTAAGGCAACGACCGATAGCCCGGTCATAACGACGGCGACGGCGACCGCGGGTAAGCGAAGACAATGGCGAGCTCGGGGCGGCACGGGCATCTCCCTGGGGAGTGGCAGCTACGGATTACCCATCCGTAACACTGGCCGGGCCGGACGTCAATTACCTATTGTCATGGTCGATGACTGACTCACACCTGGCTGAATGTGTCCTCAAGTACTGACAGGCCCTCGTCGAGCAGGTCTGCACTGATCACCAGCGGCGGCAGGAAGCGCAGCACGTTGCCGTAGGTCCCGCAGGTGAGCACGATGACGCCGGCGGCGTGGCAGGCCTTGGCTACCTTGGCCGCGACCGTAGCATCAGGCTCGATGGTGCCTGGCTTGACCAGCTCGATGGCGATCATCGCGCCGCGGCCGCGCACGTCGCCGATTACCGGATGGTGCTGCGCCATCGCCCGCAGCCTGGGCAGCATGATGTCGCCGATTCGGCGGGCGGCAGCTGGCAGATCCTCCTTGGTCATTGTCTCGATCGCGCCGAGCGCGGCTGCGCAGGCGATCGGGTTCCCGCCGAAGGTGCCGCCGAGACCGCCCGCGTGCACTGAGTCCATGATCTCCGCGCGGCCGGTCACCGCGGCGAGCGGCAGCCCCCCGGCGATCCCCTTGGCCGTGGCCACCAGATCGGGTACCACGCCTTCGTGGTCGCAGGCGAACCAGTCGCCGGTCCGGCAGAAGCCAGACTGGACCTCATCGGCGATGAACACGATCCGGTGCTCCCTGCAGTAGTCCGCCAGGCCCGGCAGGAAACCGGGGGGCGGGACGATGAAGCCACCTTCGCCCTGCACCGGCTCGATCACCACGGCCGCGACGTTGTGCTCGCCGACCTGGGCATGCACGAGATCCCGCACCACGCCAAGCGCGTCGGCGGCGCACCTGGCCGGACCGCCTGGCCAGCGGAACGGGTACGCCATCGGCGCCCGGTAGATCTCGCCGGCGAATGGCCCGAAGCCATCCTTGTAGGGCATGTTCTTGGCTGTCATCGCCATGGTCAGATTGGTCCGGCCGTGATAGGCGTGGTCGAACACCACAACCGCCGGCCTGCCGGTGGCATGCCTGGCGATCTTGACCGCATTCTCGATCGCCTCTGCCCCGGAGTTGAACAGGGCTGAGCGCTTGTCGTGCGCCCCTGGCGTCACCCGGTTCAGCTCCTCGCACACCTCGACGTAGCCCTCGTAAGGAACAACCATGAAGCAGGTGTGGGTGAACTGAGCCACCTGCTCGGTTATCCGGGTGACGACGGCTTCGGCACTGTTGCCGACCGTGGTAACCGCGATGCCTGAACCGAAGTCGATCAGCGAGTTACCGTCGGCGTCGATCAGCACGCCGCCCCCGGCGGCTGTCACGAAGATCGGCAGGACATGGCTCAGCCCTCGGGCGACGCTACGCTGCCGGCGCTCGAGCAGCTGGCGTGATGCAGGACCTGGGATCTCGGTCACGAGGTTCCGCCGCTGGGCGAGCGCGGGCCCGCCGACGGCGAAGGGGTGCTGGCTCATACGGCGAGGATAGACTGGGCGTTCGCGTCGACACAGGACGGGCCGGGGGATGACGCGCAGGGGGTAGCGATCAGTAATCCATGGCACTGCGTCCCAATTGACTCGACTTTCGGTACTATCGACGCGATCGAGTCGACCGGGGCGGGGTCAACTCTGGCCGCAACCAGTGTTGACGTACTGACGATAGCTGGCGTCCACACGGGTAGTGAGTGCGGATGGATCGGTACGTGGTTTGGGCACTTGCCCGCCCCGAAGTCGAGGAGAGCCTGTGCGTACACGTGAATGGTTTCAAGCCCACAGCTTTCACTACGCCGAGTTCGGCGATGTCGCCGAACTCGGCCGGATCAAGCGCCAGCGCGGTCTGACCGCGACGCTGGTGTTGCCGACGCTCAATGTTGCCGACACCATAGGCTCGGTACTCGATGAGGTTCGCGACTTGTCCAGCCCGGACATCGGGCTCATCGATCAGGTAATCGTCGTCGACTCGGACTCAGCCGACGGCACCGCCGAAATTGCCCAGCGCTTCGGCGTCGAAGTTTACTCGGAAAACGCGCTTATGCCCGAATACGGGCTGAATCATGGTAAAGGCGATGCTATGTGGCGCGCGCTATCGAAGGCAACCGGCGACATCATCGCCTATGCCGACACCGATACCGGAAACTTCTGCCGCCAGCTCGTGGCGGGCGTCGTCGGCTGCTTGGTGGCGAAGTCAGACATCAAGTTCGTCAAGGCTGCGTATCGTCGGCCATACACGCGGGATGTGGTTTCGGTCCCCGATGGCGGCGGCCGGGTCACCGAGCTGACCGCCAAGCCCGTGCTCAACCTCTTCTTCCCTGAGCTCGCCGGATTCGTGCAGCCACTGGCCGGCGAGTTCGCCGGGACCAGGGAGCTGCTGTATTCGGTCCCCTTCTTCAGTGGCTACGCCGTCGAGGTCGGACTGCTGATCGATGTGCTGCGGGCATCCGGGCTGGCCGCGATGGCCCAGGTAGATGTCGGTATCCGCAGGAACAGGCATCAAGATCTCGGCAATCTGAGCAGGATGGGTTACTCGGTGCTGCGGGCGGCTCTCTTCCGGGCAATGGCACTTCAGCGGGACCCGGTGGCCGATCTGTCCGATCCGTCCTGGGCCCGCGAGGAAGTCGTGTCTTATCTGCATGCCGTGGCCGGGGCGGGCGGCATACAGCTAGATGAGTTCCCTGATGTCCTGATCGAGCGGCCGCCGATGAGATCGGCGCTCCTAGCCCGAGAGGCCCTGACCCCGGCCCAGCACACCTCTGGCCAGGCCGCCTCTGGCTAGTTCGCGTCTGGCCCTGTTCGCCGCTGGCTAGCTCGCGTCTGGCTAGCTCGCGTCTGGCTAGCTCGTACCTAGCTAGCTCGCTCCTGGTCGGCTTGAGGCTGGCCAGTTAAGCGCAGCATGCGCAGGGCGGCGGCGTGAATCAGGTCCTCCGATAGCAGCACGACCGATGCCGCATCGCCGAGCGGGATAAAGCTATCCTCACTGGCCACCCTGGTGATCGAGCCGGTGAACCCGGCATCGACCAGGGCGGTGACGATGCCCTCGGAGACGCCACCGGTCCTCCTGGTCTCGTCAGCGACCAGGACACGGCCGGTGGCCGAGGCCTCCCGGACCAGATCGGCTGCCGGCAGCGGCGCCAGCCAGCGCATGTCTGCTACCCGGCAGCCGATCCCGTGATCGGCCAGCCTGGCGGCCGCCCGCAGGCTCATCCTGAGCCCGTTGCCGAAAGTCACGATCGTCAGGTCGGAGCCCGCACCGTAGATCCTGGCGCGACCGACCGGTGCCGGTCCGGCTCCCAGCAGCGGCGGATCATAGGGAGCCAGCCAGCCGCCATCCCCAGCCTGGTACAGGTCACGCTCGTGGTACAGAGCTATCGGTTCGAGGAAGACGCAGACGCTCCCGTCCTGGCGGGCCGCGGTCAGGCAGGTCCGCAGCATCGGCGCGGCGTCGTCTGGCCTGGCCGGGCAGGCGATGAGCAGTCCGGGTATGTCGCGCAGCGCAGCGACCGCGTTGTCGTTGTGAAAGTGGCCGCCGAATCCCTGCTGGTAAGCCAGGCCAGCGATGCGCAGCACCATCGGATTGCGGTACTGGCCCTGGGAGAAGAACGACAAGGTGGCTGCCTCGCCGCGGATCTGGTCAGCGGCATTGTGCAGGTAGGCCAGGTACTGGATCTCGGGCACCGGCAGCAGGCCGGCCAGGCCGGCGCCGAGCGCGAGGCCGAGTATCGACTGCTCGTCAAGCAGCGTGTCGAAGACCCGGCCGGCGCCGAACGCGGCAAGCAGTCCCCTGGTCACACCGTAGACGCCGCCCTTGCGCGCCACATCCTCGCCGAAGACGACCATCTCGGGGCGGGCGGCAAGCTCGTCGGCGAGTGCCCGGTTGATGGCCTGGGCCAGGGTGAGCGTGCTCGCGTCGGACGGCAGCTGTCCGCTGGCTGTCCACTGCCGCCGGTGTCGACCGGCTCGGGCTGGCTCGGCCGGGCTGGCTGGCTGGGCTGGCTGGCTCGCACGGTACGGCTCGGCCAGTCCTGCTGGCTCGGCCGGGCTGGTCGGGCCGATGACCCACGCGGTGCTCGCGGCTGGGCTGTGCGGCGCCAGCGGGGCCATGACCTGCGCTGCCGAGGTCAGCTTCGGCGATCCCTCGACCTGCGCGGCGAGCGCGAGGATCTGCTCACGGGAACGCGAGTACCGGCTCAGCACCTGCTGCGGGGTCAGCACGTCCGCGGCGACCAGCAGCCGGGCGGTGCCGAGCAGCGGATCACGATCGAGGTCGGCACTGATCTCGGCGGGGGACCGGTAGCCTGACTCGACATCTGAGCCCGCATGGCCGCCGAACCGCACGGTGGACAGATGCAGGATCGCCGGGGCCCGACGGCCGCGGACGTGCGCAGCGGCCGCCACGGCGGTGTCATAGACCCCGGCCAGGTCGGTGCCATCCGCTTGGTAGTACGCGATCCCTGGCCGGCCGGTCAGCGCGGCGGCGACCCAGCCCGGCGGGGTCCGGACGCTGATCCCGAGGCCGTTGTCCTCGCAGACCAGCAGCAGCGGCAGTGGCAGGCCCTGGTAGGCGCAGTAGGCGGCGGTATTGAGCGCGCCGGTCGCCGTCGAGTGATTGACCGAAGCGTCGCCCAGGCTGCAGACCACGACGCAGTCGGCTGGCCAAGACGTCCCGATGCCTAGTCGCGCCGCGCGGGGAATGGCGAAGGCCAGCCCGACGGCTCTGGGCAGGTGCGAGGCGATCGTCGAGGTCTGCGGGATCACGTTCAGCTCGCGGTGGCCGAACACCTTGTGCCGGCCGCCTGCGATCGGCTCGTCCGCTGAGGCGGTCAGGCCGAGCAGCACGTCGCGGATTCCGGCCTGGCCACGTCCAGCCTGACGGCTCCTGACCAGGTAGAACGCGCCCGATCGGTAGTGCAGCAGCGCCGGGTCGGTGACCGCCAGCGCGGCTGCCACGCCGGCGTTGCTCTCATGTCCGGCGGAGCCGATGGTGTAGAAGCCGGTGCCGCGGCCGCGCAGCCACCTGGCGGCGGCGTCCAGATGGCGGCTCGCCAGCTGGGCGTCGAAGAGCTCCAGGCACAGGCCGGCGGTCAGTGAACTGCCGGCCCGAACCGGCCGGGAGGCCAGGTCGGGCGCGGCAGAATCGAAGGGTTCCGGCCGATCGGGGGAGAGCTCCAGGTCCTGGCCGACCGATCCTGCACTGACTTGGACCGCCATCGCCTGGACGGCCGCGATGAAGTGCTGGTCGGCACGGTCGCCGTGATCCAGTCCGGTCATGCCAGCAACGGTACGACGGACTCGCCGCGCAGTGGCCGCGGGCCGCTAGACGCCGAACCAGTCGCCGACCCGGGGCAGCGCCCGGGCTGGGCCGAACCTGATCACGTAGGTCGCCGGGCCGTTGCCGAGCAGGTCGCGCAGGTAGAACGTCCCGGTCCAGGGGTTGTAATAGCCAACCCGGTCAGTCCGGCCGCCGGTCCAGTTCCCGGCCAGCGGGATCATGTGCGGCGGTCCGAATCTGAACGACCGGTAGACCGGCCCGGAGCTGAGCCCGTAGCGCAGCTCGAAGATCCCGGTCTTTGGGTTGTAGTAACCCACGTCGTCCCTGCGGCCGCCGGTCCAGTCCCCGGCCAGCGGGATCATGCCGGGCGGGCCGAAGCTGAAAGTTGCCCCTGCCGGGCCAGCGGATAGCGACTGGCGCAGGTAGAACGTCCCGGTCTTCGGATCGTAATAGCCCACGCCGTCCCGGCCGGCCCGGTCCAGTCGCCGACCAGCGGGATCATGCCGGGCGGGCCGAAGCTGAAGGCTACGGGGCGGGCCGACCTGCGCGCTCCGAACAGTCGGAACGTCCCGTAGTTCGGGTTGTAGTAGCCGATGCTGTCGATGGCCCGGCCGCTCCAGTCGCCGAGCAGGGGGATGAGGCCGGACCGGCCGACCCGGACCGTGGTATTGGCCGGGCCCGTGGTCAGCGAGTCGCGGAAACCGAGAGCGCGTGCCCGCGGGTCGTAGTAGCCGACATCGGCGTGCCTGGGGATCCGGAAGTGAATGAAGTAGCTCGGCCACTCCAGCCACTCGTCGGCCGGATAGCCTGCCCTGATCAGGGTCCAGTCGTAGCCGTCGCGATCGGTGCTGATGTGCTGCTGCGAGATCACGATGTAGCGGTCGCGCGGCCCGACTTCCTCCACCACGGCCACATGGCCTTCGCCGCCCATGCCGAAGGTGCCGTCGTCCCACTCGGCCACCGCGCCCACCGATGGGGTGTGATTCACCAGTACCCCATGCGCACGCGCGGTGTACGCCCACTGGCCGCCGTTGCCGAGCAGATAGCGCGGCGTGGCGACGTGATACACGTGCGACTCGACGTAGGCGACGTAGTTGGTGCAGTTGTCGCCAGGGAACATGCGCCAGTACATCGCGCCGTCATGCGATCCGTAGGCGTAGCTGTCATAGCCGCGGGCATCGCAGGAGCGCCAGCCGGTGCACAGCTCCGTGGAAGGCGCCGGTCGCGCAGTCGTGGCCTGGCCGATGATCAAGGGCAGTGCGGCGCTGACCGCCAGCATGGCCGGCAGTCCGGCGGCGGTCAGCTGTCGCGGTCCTGTGGTCCGGCGCAGCCTCCGCACAACTTGCAGCGCCCGCGGGATCTGGGCGGGCCGCTTAGGATCACCCTCACGTGCTTGCGACATGTCGATCCTCCTGAGGCTGGCCGGTGGTCAGCGGCGGCGGACTGGCTTTCTGGCGCGTAGGTCAGCAGACAACTATGCCGTTTCCGGTCGTCCGAAAGAGCCTTTTCCGGCCGGCGCGCCCGGGTTGCCCTCGGCGAGCTAAGCTGAGAAAGATTGATATTGCCGTCGTTATCGGGCATGCGGCACAGTCCGCTACTGTCCTAGCCGGGCCAGAAAAACTACCGATAGGAGTAACAATGCTGCCGTGGTCGGCCGAGCTCGCCGGGCGGATCGAGGAGCAGGTGATCACCAGCGAGTTGCTCCGCGGTAACCCGCTCGGCGATCCATACCAACGGCCGGTGCTTGTCTACCTGCCGCCTGGCTACGACGATGCGCCGGACCGCCGTTACCCTAGCGTCTACGTGATTCAGGGATATACCGGGCACCTCGCCATGTGGCGGAACCGCTCGCCGTTCCGGCAGCCGTTCCCTGAGACAGCTGACCAGGTGTTCGCGGCCGGCGCCGCTCCACCTGCCATCATGGTGTACGTCGATGCCTGGACCGGCTACGGCGGCAGTCAGTTCGTCGACTCCCCGGGTACCGGCAGGTACCACTCCTACCTGTGCGACGAGGTCGTGCCCTGGGTCGACCAGCGATACCGGACGCTGCCCGACCGGGCGCACCGGGCGATCTCCGGCAAGTCGAGCGGCGGCTTCGGCGCCATGATCACGCCGATGCTGCGGCCCGATCTGTTCGGCGCGCTGGCGACCCATGCGGGAGACGCTCTATACGAGTTGTGCTACCTGCGGGAATTCGGCGAATGCGCTCGGGCGCTGCGCGATTATGACGCGGACATCTGGCGCTGGTGGGATGACTTCAGGTCAAGGACGTCCTTCACCAAGAAGGAGGACATGACGCTGCTCGGCATGCTCGGCGTGGCCGCGTGCTTCTCCGCCAGCTCAGATGGCACCGTCGAGCTGCCGTTTGACGGCAGGACCGGCGCGGTCCGCGAGCAGGCCTGGCAGCGCTGGCTGGACTGGGATCCGGTCCGGATGGTGCCCAAGTACGCCGAGGCGCTGTGCTCGATGCGCGGAATCTGGATCGACGCCGGGAAAGCGGACGACTTCTACCTTGATCTGGGGGCCGTGGCATTCAGGGACGCGCTCCGCACGGCCGGGGTGGCCGACGATGTGGTCAGGTTCGAACTGTTCGAGGGCACCCATGCCGCGATCGACTACCGGTACCCGATGGCACTGACCTGGATCTGCCAGCGACTGGCCGGGTGAGCGCGGCCAAGGCAGCCAGCACCCGGAGGCGAGTGCCGGGGACCATCCCCTGGGCCGGGACTTTCGATCAGTGCCAGATGCCGGCCGCCGGATCGGTGGCGTTGAGGTGATCGGACACCCGGGCGAGGTGAGCGCGCATGGCCTTCACTGCGGCGGCTGAGTCACGCGCCTTGAGCGCGGCGACAATGTCGTGGTGGTCGGCCTGGTATAGGCGCCTACGGTCCGCCGAAGCGCTGCGCCGCTTCAGGTCGCCCCAGATGTGGCCGTGCCTGGCGGCCTCAATCGACCCGTAGAGCGTGACCAGCAGCGGGCTGTGCGTCGCGGCAATGATGCTCCGGTGCAGGGCCAGATCCCACGCCTCGAACTCGTCATAGTTGGAGGCCCGGTCGCCGCCTGCCAGGCAGCGGTCCATCTCCTCGAAATCCCTGGCGGTCGCCCAGGCCACCGCGAGCGGCATCGCCGGCGGTTCAAGCAGACGCCTGACCATCATCACGTCCGCTGGCGCGAACGCGGACTGGGAAGCGGCTGGCTGGCCGGCGGATAGCTGGCGGGACCCGGAGACCGGGCCATCCGCCGGAACCGAGCCAGTGCCGCTGGTGTCGTCAGAACGGCCAGCCTGGGCCAACGCCCGCAGGTACGTGCCTCGGCCGACTTCACGTGAGATGTGGCCCTGGGCGGCCATGATGCCGAGTGCGTACCTGATCGAGGACCGGGTCACGCCGAGGTCGTGGGCCAGCTGCCGTTCGGTCGGCAGGCGGCCACCAGGCCCGAGCCCCGCATGCGCCGCCCTGGTGAGGATCAGCTCGGCAAGCTCAAGCCCGCGCTCGACGTGAGTGTCCGGCGCCGGGTCGGCGCCGGGTGCTTCAGGTGCTGGCTGCCCGGCCATGGCATCGGTTCTGCCTTCCATCGGGAGCGCGCCTGGCACGTCGGCGTGCTCTGCAACCAATCGTACCAATCTTCGGTCAGGTATGCCGAACTGCAACCAATGGAATCTGGAGTAGTCTCTTGACCCGGTTTGAGCCCAGACCTATGCTCAACCAATCAGTCATCTGGCAACCAATCTGACTGCTGGTCTACGGCATCGAGGGGGCTGAGCGTGCGGCTAGCGACCATGGTTACCGCCCGCGGACTCCGGCTGCACGTCCGGGGAGCCCGCGGCTACGTCGATGTGGCCGACGCTACCGGCGACCCCGGGCTTGCCTCGCTCGGGCCGGTGCTGGTGGCTGGCCCACCGGCGCTTGACGCGATCCGGGCGGTGGCCGACCGCGAGGGCACCGAGTTCGAGCCAGCGGACTTCGGGCCAGCCGTCCCCGAACCGCCGCGCATCCTCTGTCTCGGTGTCAACTACAGCGAGCACGCGATCGAGGGCGGGCGAGCGGTGCCGACCTGGCCCGAGGCCTTCGTGCGCGGGATGGGCAGCGTCCTTGGCCCGTATGCGGACCTGGTGAAGCCGGCCCTGACCAGCCGGTTCGACTACGAGGGCGAGCTCGGGGTGGTAATCGGCGCCGGCGGGCGCTACCTGCAGGCGAGCGACGCGATGGCCGCCGTCGCCGGATTCGTCGTGCTGAACGACGCGTCGGCGCGCGAGTGGCAGCGGGCCGCGACCCAATGGACGGCAGGCAAGAACTTCGAGGGCAGCATGCCGATCGGTCCCGAGCTGGTCACGGCCGACGAGCTGGACATCTCCGATCTAGCCCTCACCACCACGCTCAACGGCCAGGTCATGCAGTCGGCTAGGACCTCGCAGATGATCGTCGATGTCCCCAGTGCGATCGAGTTCTTCTCCTCATTCACGCGGCTCCGGCCTGGCGATGTCATCGCGACGGGTACGCCGGGCGGGGTCGGCTTCGCCAGGAAGCCACCAGTCTGGCTGCAGCCGGGCGACCTGATCGAGGTAACCATCGAAGGCATCGGCGCGATCCGCAACCGCGTGGTCGCCGAAGAAGGCGACCTCAGCGGCTGGCGGTGGCAGCCAGCCGACCAGACGCCATCCGGGTTCTAGGCCCGCAGCCACGCCCGCATCCATCCGCGCATCCGCAGGCATATCGAGGTGACAGTAATGTTCAACCCCCCCGGCTCTGTGGCCCGAGCCACCATTCTCGCAAGACGAAGGAACGGCCGTCACGGCCGGATGCTCCGCTCAGTCTGCGCAGCGGCCGCGATCGCGCTGACTGCCGCGCTCGCGGCGTGCGGAAGCAGTGGCTCAGGCGGGACAGGGAATTCCACGCTGATCTTCGCCGACGTCGCGCCGTTCAGCGGCGCCGATGCCGCGCTCGGCCCGATCTACCTGGTCTCCTGCACCGGCGCGACGCAGGCCATCAACAAGGCAGGCGGCATCCTCGGGCACCAGGTGGCCTGCAAGCCGGTGGATACCAGAGGCGAGCCTGCCGACGCCGTTCCCGCCGTGGGCAGCATGTTCGATACCACGAAGAACCTGGAACTGGTGATCGGCTGCACGTCCGACGAGGCCGCCTCGGTTGTGCCGGTGATCAACGCGCACAAGACCGTCATGTTCTGCATGACCGGCCAGTCGGAGTTCGACCACGTCGTCTACCCGTACTTCTACCGGCTGGTCCCGCCAGACCTGGCCGAGTCCTACGCGATGGTGGTAATCGCGCAGCAGCTGGGCTACAAGAAGATCGCCCTGGCCTTCGGCAACGACATCGGCTCGCAGACGTTCGTCCAGCCGGCCATCGCCTCGATCGCCAAGGCTGGCCTGACTCTGGTCGCCAACGAGACGCTTGACCTGCACGCGACCACCTTCAGGACCGAGGCAGCGAAGATCGTGGCTGCTCATCCTGACGCGATCATGACCGAGGCGCTCGGGTCCGCTGATCCGACCCTGTTCGCGGAGATCAAGCAGCTCAACAACGGCCATATGATCCCGATCATCGGCACCTCGGCGGCCATCTCCCCGGTGTTCTACACCGCGTGCGCCAAGGCGATCGGCGCCGCCGCGTTCTCCGCGGTCTTCCACGCCGACAACCTGGTCACGGCCACCAGCGGTCCCGCGTACGTCGCCTTCACCCAGGCGCTGCTCGCGGTCAAGGGCAAGGTCGCTGGTGCGCAGACCGGTAATTTCGCCACGTATTTCACGGCACCAGGCGGGGTGCACCTCTACGACGGCATGAACCTGGCCGCACTGGCGATGGTCGCAGCCAAGAGCACGGACGTCGCCAAGTGGAGCCCGTGGATCGTGAAGATCGGCGACGGCGTTCCCGGTGCCGTGGTGGTGAGCTCATTCGCCCAGGGCGTCCAGGAGCTGAAGGCGGGAAAGCAGATCCGCTACATCGGTCCCGGCGGTCCGACCAGCTTCGACGCGTTCCACGACTCGCCGGGCATCTTCCAGATCGACACCTACAGTCCGACCGGCGCGGTGCAGGTGTCGGGAAACATCACGGCTGCTGAGCTGCGTGCCGTAACCCCATGATCCGCAGTCAGCCGGTGCTCGCCGCCGGCCCGGGGCTCCCCGTCACGGGGAGTCCCGGGCCGGGCCGCCGGCCGGAGCGCGAGTGCGGGGCAAGGACATGAGCCTGTTCGTCGCCTCGGTCGGATTCGGGCTGATTACCTCGGCGGTTCTCGCCATCGCCGCACTCGGCTTCACGCTGCAGTTCGCGGTGACCGACGTGCTCAACCTGGCGTTCGCCGCGGTGATGACGCTCGCCGGGTTCGTCGCCTACTGGGTGAACAACGCTGGCCTGTCAGTGTGGCTCGGGCTGGTGGTGTCGATGGCGGTCGGCTCGCTGGTCTCGGTGCTGCTGAACTACTTCGTCTACTCCCCGTTCCAGCGTCGCGGCTCGGCGCCGATCACGCTGGTGATCGTGTCGCTCGGGATGGCGCTGATCATCGAGTTCGGCGTCGCGGCGATCGTCGGCGGCGTCAACGTCTCCTACGCGATGAGCCAGGGCAGCACGCTGCGGCTCGGCGGCATGACGCTGACCACCGTTCAGCTGACCATCATCGCGATCAGCCTGGTGGTGATGGCCGGCGTGCACGCGCTGCTCAGGTACACCAAGCTGGGCAAGGCGATGCGGGCCACGGCGGCCAACCGGACGCTCGCCCGCAACTGCGGGATCAGGGCGAGCCGGGTGATCGCCGTCACCTGGGCGCTGACCGGAGCGCTCTGCGGCCTGGCCGGCACGGTCTTCGCGATCGATATCGGCAGCTTCGACCCGTTCAGCACCGACCTCTTCCTGATCCTGATCCTGGCCGCTGTGTTCCTCGGCGGACCTGGCAACGCCTACGGCGCCATGCTCGGTGCGCTGGTCATCGGCCTCGCCACCGAGATCAGCGCCGGCCTGCCCTTCATCCAGGCCGACTACAAGTACGTGGTCGCCTTCGTGGCCCTGCTGGCCATGCTCGCCGTGCGGCCGACCGGCCTGCTCGGCGCCAGGACGTGAAACCCGAGGTGACTGGCTGATGTATTACCTGATCACCTTGCTGGTGTACGGGGCGGTGGACGCGATCGCGTGCCTCGGCCTCAGCCAGCAGTTCGGCGTCGCTGGCGTCACCAACTTCGGATTCATCATCTTCCAGGCGGTCGGCGCCTACGTGGCCGCGGTGCTCGCGCTGCCGCCGGACACCGCCAACGGCGGATTCCAGATCTATGTCGGCGGCCTGAACCTCCCGTTCCCGGTGCCCTGGATCGGCGCGGCCGTGGCTGGCGCGCTGCTCGCGCTGCCGTTCACGTTCCTCGTGGGCCGCCGGCTGCGTGGTGACTTCGCCGCGGTCGGGCTGCTGGTGACCGCGGTCCTGCTGAACCTGCTGGCGACCAACTACCGCCAGCTCTTCAACGGAGACGCCGGAGTGTCCCTGGTGCCGGCCCCGCTCGCCGCTCAGCGCAGCATGTTCGTCACCACGTCCAATGCGTACCAGTACGAGTTCGCGGCGGGCGCGATCCTGCTGGCGGCGGTCGTGTACTTGTTCGTCAGGCGGATCACGGAGTCGCCGTACGGCCGGACGCTGCGCGCCATGCGGGACAACGACAAGGTGGCTGACTCGCTCGGCAAGAACCTGCTGTCGCTGCGAACCGGGGCGATGGTGGTCGGCGGCGCGATCGCCGGGCTGTCCGGCGGCATCCTGGTCAGCTTCATCGGCGTGTGGTCGCCGGCAGCCTGGAGCTACGCCGAGACGATCGTCCTGTTCACCGCGGTCATCATCGGCGGCGCGGGGAATCATCGAGGTGCCGTGCTCGGCGCGATCCTGGTGCCGGTCGGATTCGAGGAGATCACCCGCTTCATCACCAACAACAATCCGAGCCTGCCGCCCAACCTGCTGCCGTCTCTGCAATGGGTCGCGATCGGGCTGCTGATCGTCGTGTTCTTGTGGGCACGCCCGCAGGGCGTGCTGCCCGAGCGCAAGCGGGTGATCCCGCCGCCGCCGACACTTGCGCAGCGGATGCTGCACCGGGTTCCTGGCCAGGACGTCAGTCGGGTTCGCCAGCGCACCAAACCGCCAGCGCCGGGCTCGGCCGCCGCGGCGAGCGAGGCCGGATCGCCGGTTCGATCACGCCGGTCACGCTACCCGCGGCCGACTGGGGACGGACCGGAGATTCTGCAGGCGATCGGGGTCAGCAAGGACTTCGGCGGGGTGCACGCGGTATCCGGCGTGTCCATCTCGGTCCGGCGCGGCACGCTGACCGGGCTGATCGGACCCAACGGCGCGGGCAAGTCCACCTTGCTCTCGCTGCTTGCTGGCACCGAGAAGGTCTCGGCTGGCAAGATCATCTACCAGGGCCGGGACATTACCGCGCTACCGGCCTACCGGCGGGCACGAACCGGGCTGGTCAGGACGTTCCAGCTGGCGAGTGAGTTCAAGCGGCTCACCGTACTTGAGAACCTGCTGACCGCAGACCCGGCTAACCGAGGCGACTCGTTCCTCGGCGCCGCGGCCGGCCGCCGGTACTGGCTGGCCGACGAGGCCAGGGCCGTGGACCGGGCCAGGGCTCTGATCGACAGTTTCGGCCTGACCGCGAACGCCAACGACTACGCGGGCGATCTGTCCGGCGGGCAGCGCCGGCTGGTCGAGATCATGCGGGCCCTGATGAGCGAGCCGGACATGCTGCTGCTCGACGAGCCGATGGCCGGAGTTCACCCGGAGCTGGCCAGGAAGATCGGCGATGCGCTGCGCGGGCTGTGCCAGGACGGGATGACGATCCTGATGGTCGAGCACGAGCTCGCGATCATGGACGAGTTCTGCGAACCAGTCATCGTGATGGCCGACGGCGGCGTCCTGGCCGAAGGCACCATGACCGAGCTCCGGGATCGCACCGAGGTCGTGGAGGCGTACCTTGTCGGCTGAGGGCCCGGAGCGGCAGGCTGCGCTGTATGCCGATGGCGTGACCGCCGGATATGGCGCCGATCCAGTCATCCGGGGCGTTTCGGTACGGGCCGAGCCCGGCGAGGTGGTTTCCGTGGTCGGGCCGAACGGATCGGGCAAGAGCACCTTGCTGAAGGCCCTGATCGGCGTGCTGCGGGTGTCCGCCGGTCAGGTGCGGGTCGGCGACCGGGATGTCACCAACCTCGCACCCGAGGAGATGGCGCGGGCAGGCGTCGGGTACGTGCCGCAGGTCGATGACGTGTTCGCGCCGCTGACGGTCAGGGAGAACCTGGAGATGGGCGGCTACCTGCTGCATCACAGGCAGCTGCCGGAGCGGATCGAGCATGTGCTCGCCGTATTCCCCAGGCTCGGCACGATGCTGCGTCGGCCGGCCGGGAAGCTCAGCGGCGGCGAGCGCAAGATGCTGGCCATGGGGCGGGTGCTGATGCTGCGACCCGCCGTCTTCCTGCTTGACGAGCCGACCGCCAACCTCGCTCCCGCGATCGCCAGGTCCATCCTGGACGAGCAGGTCAAGCGCCTGGCCGAGCACGGCGCGGCGGTGCTGATCGTGGAGCAGCGCGCCAGGGCCGTGCTTGCGGTCTCCGACCGGACCTATGTGCTGGGCGGCGGCGAGCTGCGGATGGAAGGTACTCCGGCGGAGCTGGCCAACAGCCCGGCGTTCGTGCTGTCCTTCCTGGGCGGACACCGCGATCAGGCGCGGCCAGGCGGCTGATCGGCGGCCGAGTCACGACGTATGCGGTCAGCCGCCGGGGACCAGGACGCGGAGCGCGGCTGGCAGCGCGCGGATCCGCAGCGGTGTTCCGGCTGCCAGCGGTGCCGCGCAGGTCAGCGGCTCGCCATCGGCCGCGGCCGGCATGTCGCGGCTCATGGTCACCGTCACCTCGGCGCCGCGATCGAGGCTGACCTGCGGCAACGCGATGTGCGTACCGTCCTTGACCTTGAGCATGGCCCGTACGAAGGTGAGCTTGGGTCCGTGGCGCATCAGCACGATGTCGAGCTCGCCGTCGTCGATCAGAGCGGGCGGTGCCACGAACATGCCGGCCCCGAAATACGGATTGTTGGCGACGATGACGGCGTAGCCATCGAAGGTGTGCGTGCTGATGCTGGTGTCACCGCCGGTCCCGGCGGTCTGCCGGTCAGTACTTTCCTGGCCGCTCCGGTCCTGCCCGGTACCGCTTTCGGCTAGGACCTGCACCGAGACCGTCACCGTGAACTGCACCGGCTTCCACCGTGCCAGCGCCCGCAGCGCGGAGACGTGGTAGACCAGCGAGCCAGGCAGCCATCCGGTGGCATTGGCGATGTCGCCGGCCACCGAAGGAATGCCGGCATAGACGCTTCCGGCCACGACCGCCTCCGGCTGGCCTGGCGTGCTGACGCCGATCAGATCGACCTGCCGGTGCCGGCCGGCCGCGAGCACCCGCGCGGCCGCGCCCGGATCCAGCGGAATGCCGAGCACCCTGGCCAGGTCATTGCCGCGGCCCGCCGGGATGATCCCGTAGCTGGTGGCGATGTCGCCAGAGCGGGTGGTTTCCGGGAACCTGGTGGTGACTCCGCCGGCGGCCGCGATCCCGGCCAGCGCGCCTGCCAGGCCGTCGCCGCCTACCGCGATCACGGCATGACCGCGCTGCGCGGCCTGCGCAGCTAGTTCCCTGGCATGGTCCAGGCTGGCTGATTCGAAGACCTGATGCTCGGCCCCAGCTTGCTCAAGCGCCGCCGTAGCCTGCGGGAGAAGCCGCCTGGACCGGCCGTTACCGGCTGCCGGGTTGACTATCAGACACAGCGGACGGTCCACGGCAAACCTCCTCGGTGCGGAAAGGCAAAGGCTACCTCCGGGGCGGCGTACGATCTGGGGGTATGGCGGGCCAACCCGAAGTTGCCAGCGGCGAACCGCGGTTCCTGCACGTTCAGACCACGACCGACTCGCGGGCCGAGGCGATGGAACTTGCCCATGACGCGGTGCAGGCCAGGCTGGCGGCCTGCGCCCAGGTAGCCGGGCCAGTCGCCAGCACGTTCTGGTGGGAGGACGGCATCGAGCGGGCCGAGGAGTGGCTGGTCATGCTCAAGCTGCCGACCGAGCGCTACCCCGAGCTAGCTGACTTCCTGATCGAACGGCACAGCTACGACGAGCCGGAGATTGTCGCGATGCCCATCGTGGCCGGCTCCGCTGGCTACCTAGACTGGATCGCGGAGGAGACCAGGCCCGAGTAGGCCTGGGGCGGCCAGGCTCGGCTCGGAGCGGCGAGGAGGCCATGATGACGACGCGCTCCGACACCGGGCTGTTCGGCCCTGGCTCGGTCACCTGGCGGGTGATGGGCGAGCCGGTGCTGTGGGTGGCCGGCTTGCGTGCCCTGTACCTGCAGGCACTGCATCCGCGCACGATGCGAGCGACCTGGCAGAATACCGCGTTCGCCAGGCCAGGCGAGGCCTGGGGAAGGTTCGGCCGGACGACCGAGTTCGTCCGGGTGCGCACCTACGGGACGATGGCCGAGGTGGACCGTGCCGGGCGCCGGGTCCGCAAGATCCACGCCTGCCTCACCGGGACCGACGCCGATGGCTCGGTCATCAGGCTGGACGAGCCCGAACTGCTGCTGTGGGTGCACTGCGGTGAGATCGCCTCCTACGCCGATGTGGCCATGCGGTGCGGCATGGGCCTAGGCGCCGCTGAGCTTGACGAGTTCGTGGCCGAGCAGCGACGCAGCGCCGCGGTGGTCGGGCTCGACCCCGCGCGGGTGCCGGCCAGCATGGCCGAGCTCGATGCCTATTACCAGCGGATGCGACCTGAGCTCCACGCGTGCGATGAGGCAAGGCACGCTCTGCTCAGGTCGTATAACCCGGATATTCCTTGGCCATTCGCCGGACTCAAGTTGGTGATCCCGCCGCTGAACACCCTCGCTTTCGCCAGCCTGCCGCGCTGGGCGCGCAGGCTGTACGGCGCACCGGGCAGCCCGGTCACCGACCTGGCAGCTACTATGGCGCTGCGCGCGGTGCACCAGGCCGCCAGCCGCATTCCGCCTCAGTTGCGCGGCCTGCCCGCCGCCGCGGCGGCCTAGTGCCAGCGCCGGCTTTCCTGAATAGCTGCTCAGAGGTTGCTGCAAGCTCCGTTCGGACCGACGTCATATCGTGATCTTGTTGTTAGCATGCAGCTGTCCTGATTTCGTTGATAGGTCGTGAACACCGATGCGCATCGCTGGTGAAACGGTCGGCACGCGGGGGATTGCCCTGCTGTCGGTGGCCGCCCTGGTCGGGCTAGTGCTCGGGGCGCATGGCTGGTCGAGCCGCCATCATGGGCTGCCGCCCGCGGGGCTCAGCGGCGGGCAGCCGTCGGCCTCGGCGTCGCCAGCGAGCAGCCGGTCGGCGCAGCCAGGCACGTCCCCGAGCGCTTCGGCGGCGCCGGCGCAGGGACCGCCGTCGGCGGGAACACCGACTCCGACACCTGGACCGAAGCTGAGCTCGCAGTCGTACGCCGCCTACTCGTTCGTGGTCTGGCCAGGCACACCGAGCCCGGCGGCGCAGGCGGCGGAGACCGGGCTCACCATCACGGTGCACAAGCAGGGAACCGGGATCTCGGTCGCGGCCGGAGCGGCCGGCCAGCCGTTGCCAGCCGCCAGGTACTACCCGACCGGCGTCAAGGTCTACGTGATCGAGGCTTCCATGGGCGACGACTCAGGCAACAGCGACTTCAACCTGGGCGATGACGGCCTGGTCGTCACCGACTCCCAAGGGAGGATCCTGCAGTGAGCAGAAAGGCCGGTCCGGTGACCGCGAGCCGCACGCAGTCAGCGCGGAAGGCCGATCCGGCCAGACGAGCGTCGGCTGCGCCGGCGCGGACGGCAGGTTCGGCCGCCGATGACGGCCTGGTCGGCCGGGCGCAGGGGATCGCCGCCGAGTGGGCGCCAACGGCCGCGCGGATCATGCTCGGCCTGGTCCTGGCCTGGTTCGGCTACCACGAGCTGATCCAGCCGCAGCTGTGGACCGGTTACGTGCCTGGTGTCACCGCGACGTCCGAGTTCGCCATCGTGCTTGTGCTCGGGCACGGCTGGGTCCTGCTGATGCTGGCCGTTGCGATCATCGCTGGCCTGGCCCTCCGGCTCGCCGCCGCGATCGCGGCCGTGCTGCTGCTGCAGATTGTGATAACCCTGACCATCACCGGTGGCCTGACCGATCTGACCCTGCGCGACGTGGGCGTCCTCGGCTTGGCGCTCTGCCTGACCGGAAGCACCAGACAGCGGGCGGTTCTCACCAGCTAGCCGGAACCGGGCGAACCGGCTTGGCGTCTAATGCTGCATGAGGCAGCCACGCCCAATCGCCATCCTGACCGCGGTCACCGTGTCCGCCCTGATGGCTTCCGGCTGCAGCGCTCGGCCCGGCGGTCAGGTCCGCACGAAACCGGTCGTGCTGACCGCCAGCCAGGTCGGCACACTGCGCGGCTACGGACAAGATGACACGGCGTTCGGACTTGACCTGCTGTCGCAGCTGTGCCATCGGCAGCCGGGCGGCAACGTCGTGCTTTCTCCGGTCAGCCTGGCTACCGGGCTTGGCATGGCCTACCTCGGAGCTCGCGGAGCCACCGCAGCCGCTATCGCCCGGGTACTGCACCTGCCCGCGGCGGCGGCAGGTGGCCTGGTCAGCGGCTTGCGGGCGCGGAACGCACTGCTGGCTTCACTGAACCGGCCCGGAGTAACCTTCCGGACGAGCAACCGGATCTGGGCCGACCCATCGCTGGTCACCCGGCCGGCCTTCGTGGCCGCGCTGAAAGCCGGCTACCAGGCCGGACTGCGGCAGGTGCCGCTGCTGTCCCAGCCGCAGGCTGCCCGCCAGGTAATCAATGCGTCGGTGGCGGCCGATACCGATGGTCACATCCGGCAGCTGATACCGCCAAGCGCAATGGCCCAAGCGCCAGGCTGGGTGCTGACCGACGCGCTCTACCTGAATGCCGACTGGGCGCAGCCATTCCGACACTCCGACACCGCGGCCGGGCCGTTCGCTAGCGCTGGCGGCCAGGTGCGGGCTGAGTACCTGAACGGCCAGAGCTTCACCAGGGCCAGCGCTGGCGGCTGGACAGCTGCCGCGCTGCCGTATCGGGGCGACCGGCTGAGCATGCTGGCGATGCTTCCGCCAGCGGCCGGACGGGCTAGCCAGGCGGGCGGCTGCCAGCTGCCGGCCCTGCCCACGATCGGCTCACTGGTGACGAAGATCGCAGCAGGCGGCACGCCGACGGCCATCGCGCTGCCGAAGATCCAGCTGGCCGGAAGTGAGTCGATGAAGGGCGTGCTCGCCGCGCTCGGTATGGGCATAGCCTTCGGTCCGCAGGCCGACTTCAGCGGCATCTCCCCGCAGGCATGCTGTATCGGATTCGTCCAGCACGCGGCCACCCTGGCGGTCGGGGAGAAGGGCACCACCGCCAGTGCGGCCACGGCGGTCGGGGTGCTGCCGGTCACGGCCCAGGCTCCGGAGCCCGTGCTGCGATTCGACCGGCCGTACCTGCTGCTGATCAGGGACTCGATGACCGGCGAGCCGCTGATGCTCGCCTGGGTGGCCAACCCGGCCAGCCATTAGCTTGGCGGCAGGTTCCAGGTGCGGATTACCGGTTCACCGTGCTCGGTGCCGAGCGTGGACAGCGTCCCGGTGTCGAGCTGGAACAGCCGACCGTCTGCCGGAGGCAGGTCGAGCCAGCGCGCGGTGAGGATGCGAAGCAGATGGCCGTGGGCAACCAGCGTGACGTCGCCGTCGGCGAGCAGCGGCCGCACCCGCGACAGCGCCGCGTCCGCTCTAGCCCCCACCTGACTGACGGTCTCGCCTGGGTGGTCGGCGTCACCGCCGATGACCCCATCGCGCCATAGGTACCAGCCGGGCCGCTCGGCCCTGATCTGGATTGTGGTCCTGCCCTCATAGCCGCCGTAGTCCCATTCCCGCAAGTCGGGATCCTCTTTAGCGCTGGTCAGGCCGGCCAGCTCGGCCGTCCGTACCGCGCGCTTGGCAGGGCTCGTGAACACTGCCGTGATCGGCAGCGCAGCGAGCTCGCAGGCCAGGCTCGCGGCAGCGGCCTCACCGGCCGACGTCAGCGGAACGTCGGTGCGGCCGGTGTGCCGATGTTCCCGGCTCCACTCCGTCTCGCCGTGCCGGACCAGAATCAGTTCACCCATGCGGCAATCTTCGCCGATCGCGGCCGGCGCCAGGCAAGCCCGGCCCTTATTGGGGGTGCAGCGCACCGCCCGCGACCTCGGGTAAGGGGAGCACCGCAGTTCAGTCTTGTTTCGGCATCACGCCAGGCTGGACCGGGCAGCGCGGGTATTCTCCATCCATTCGCACCCGGCTGGTTGGCAGCACTAGGCGCGAAAGCTTGTGACAGCGGAGGCTGGGAACTTTCGTCGGCTCTGCTTCGCTGATCCGATAGGCCCGGTCTCCCGAGAGGTACTACTTGATGCAGCTGAGCAATCCGCCGATTGAAGTGACTGATGAGGGAGCGGCGGAGGGGGACTCGGCGGCGCGAGCCGGTGACGGTGTCGCGCACAAACCGGCCCGGGCGGCGGCAAGCCACCGCCCGGTGGTCGAGCGGATCGCCTGCTGGAGTGCCAGGCACCGGATGATCGCCATCTTCGCCTGGCTCGCCATGGTCGGCGGCTCGCTGCTGGCCGGGCACCTGTACGGCACCCAGAGCCAGCCGCAATACGATCCTGGCCAGGCCGGGGTGGCCGAGCGGATGCTCGACCAGCTGCACGTCGTCAGCCCCCCGTCGGAAAGCGTGCTGATCCAGCCGCGGCTGCCGGGACCGGAACGGACCTTCGCCGCAGATCCGCGGTTCAGGCAGGCCGCCCGCGAGGTCGTCGTCGCCTTGCGGGCCCTGCCGCAGACGGCTGCCGATATCCGCTCGCCGTTCGGCCCCGATTCGAGCGCGCTGGTCGCGCCAGGCGGCCATGCCGTTCTGGTTACCTTTCAGGTCGCCGGGCCGCACGCGAACACCGAGACGACGGTGCTTCGGGCGCTGAACGCGGTCGCCGCGGTCCAGGCCAGGTACCCGGATCTGATCGTCGCCGAGGCCGGCGGAGCCAGCGTGGACCGGGCGGCCAACGCGATGATGACCTCCGACTTCCGGCAGGCCGGCCTGACCTCGATCCCGATCACGCTGCTGCTCCTGCTCCTGGTGTTCGGCGCGATCATCGCGGCCGGCATCCCGGTCCTGCTGGCTGGGACGGCGGTGATGACCACGGTCTCGCTGCTCGCCATTCCCAGCCGCTGGCTGCCGATCGGACAGGGCACGTCCGAGGTGGTGCTGATCATCGGGATGGCGGTCGGGGTCGACTACACGCTGTTCTACTTGCGCAGGGAGCGGGAGGAGCGGGCAGCTGGGGCCACCTTCCACGCGGCGCTGCGGACCGCCGCTGCCACGTCGGGACGGGCCATCGTGGTCTCCGGCCTGACCGTCATGATCTCGCTCGCCGGGCTGCTGTTCACCGGCATCGACATGTTCACCGGCTTCGCGATCGGCACGATGACGGTCGTCGGCGTGGCGGTGGTCGGCTCACTGACTGTCCTGCCAGCGGTGCTGTCGCTGCTCGGGCCGTGGGCGGACCGGGGCCGCATCCCTTTCCTTGGCAAGGCGCGGACCCAAGCGGCGCGATCAAGACTATGGACCGCGCTGGTCGGCCGGGTGGTACGCCGACCCATCGCGTGGGGCGTGCTGGCGGTAGCTGTGCTCGGCGCGATGGCTCTCCCGGCACTGAGCATGCGGATTGGGAGCCCGGCCATCAACTTGCCGTCAAGCCTGCCTGTGGTGCAGACCTTGGAACGGATTCAGCAAGACTTTCCTGGCCAGCCCGGCCCGGCTCAGGTGGTCGTGGACGGCCCGGGCGTGACCAGCGCGGCGATGAGCCGGGCGATCGGCGAGCTGCGGACAATGGCGGCGGCGGGCGGGCCGATCCACTCGCCGGTCAGCACCGAGGCGGTGGCCGCCGGCCGGGGCATGGTGGTGTCGATCCCGCTGGCGGGCAGCGGAAAGGACGCGGTCTCGGACAATGCGCTGCTCGCGCTGCGCGACCGCATCCTGCCGGCCACCCTGGGTGAGGTCGCCGGGGTCAGCTACGCCGTTACCGGCAACACCGCGGGCAGCTACGACTTCAAGACCGCGCTGCGGACGGCAGCCCCGCTGGTGTTCGCGATGGTGGCGGCGCTGGCGTTCCTGCTGCTGATGATCGCATTCCGGTCGCTGGTCATCCCGCTGGTGTCGATCGGGCTCAACCTGCTGTCGGTCGGGGCGGCCTACGGCCTGATCACCTTCATCTTCCAGCAGGGCCACCTGGAGGGTCTGCTCGGGTTCACCTCGTTCGGCGGGATCATGGACTGGGTGCCGCTCTTCATGTTCGTGTTCCTGTTCGGGCTGAGCATGGACTACCACGTCTTCATCCTGAGCCGGATCAAGGAACTATGGTCGCGCGGCGCAAGCACGCCAGACGCGGTGGTCGGCGGGATCGCCAGCGGCGCTGGCGTGGTCACCAGCGCCGCGGTGATCATGGTGGCCGTGTTCTCGATCTTCGCGTCGCTGTCCACCATCGACCTGAAGATGATCGGCGTCGGCCTGGCCTTCGCGGTGCTAGTTGATGCCACGGTGGTACGCGGTATCTGCGTGCCCGCTGCGCTGGCGCTGCTTGGCGAGCGGAGCTGGTACCTGCCACGCTGGCTGGCCTGGCTGCCCGGCGGAGTTCGCGAGCGCGGCACCGGGCGCCGACCGGCCGTCGTCGGCATCGGAGTGAGCGGCACGGCGGTTGCCCAGGAGTAACGGCTGTGCCCGGCAGTAACGGCTGTGCCCGGCAGTAGCGGCAGTCCCGGCAGTCCCGGCAGTAACGGCAGTGCTCAAAGTAACGACAGTGCCCAGAAGTAACGGTGGCGTGCGGCAGTAACGGCACGGATCGGCGGTCGGCTGCGGTCAGGTCTGGCCCTGCGCAGCCGCTGATGCCGCGAGGTCACCGAGTGCGCGGGCGGTGGCCGCAGAAGTCTGCACCGCGAGCAGCCTGGGCGGCTCTGCGCCGCTGATCGCGGCATTGATGTGCCGGATCGCGGCGGTGAACGCTGGCTCATCCACCGTCGCGGGGAACTCGGTGATGTGACCTGCGCCGTCGGCCGGGCAGAGGGTGACCTGATCGCCTGGACCGGGGTGGAACAGGTTGCTGACGTGGATCTGCCCCTTGGTGCCGAGCAGCCGCGAGAACGTGTCGCGGCCGCGCCGCATGCCGCAGGATAGCAGCAGCCGGCGCTCGTTGGCGTAGCCAAGTGTGCCCCATGTCTCCATGTCGACTCCCTGGCCGCCGGGCGCTGGCACGCTAGTCGCCCACGCCGTGCGGTGCTCGCCGAACATCTCCTGAGCCAGCCGGACCGGATAGCAGCCGACGTCGCGCAGCGCGCCGCCTTCGAGTTCGGCCGACATCCTGATGTTGTCCGGGCGGCTGACGGCAAAGTGGAAGCCGGCCTGGATCTCCCTGACTTCGCCGATAGCGCCGTCGTCCACCAGCGATCTGATCCGCTGCATGTGTTCGTTGAAGGGGAAGACGAATGCCTCCCAGAGCAGCGTGCCGGTCTGCCGGGCGACCGAGAGTACCCGCTGGGTGTCGGCCAGGTTGCCGCACAGCGGCTTCTCGCACAGCACGGGCTTGCCAGCTTCAAGTGCTCGGATGGTCCACTGCGCATGCAGGGAGTTCGGCAGCGGTATATAGAGCGCATCGATGTCGGGATCGTCGACCAGCGTCTGGTAACCCTGCACTCCGCGCTCGATGCCATGCTCCGCCGCGTACCTGGCGGCACGGGCGCCGTCCCTGCCCGCGACCGCCGCGGCTGTCCCGCCCGCTACCCGCAGCGCAGGCAGGAAAGCGGCTCGGGCGATATTCGCGGTGCTGATGATGCCCCAGCGCAGGTTGGCTGTCCCGGTCATGGCTGCGTTGTCCTGCCTTTCTGTCCGTCACCCCGGCGGCTGCGCGGAGCCGGGCGGCGGGGTGGAACCGACCGGCTGCGAGGGGCCGACCGGTTGGTTCGAGCCGACCGGCTGCGCGGAGTCCAGCGGCAGGCTGACCCAGCGGCGTTCATGATGCGAGATCTCCACCGCGTTCACTACTTCCTGGACCCACAGGCCATCGGTGAAGTTTCCCTCATTGCCAGCTATCTCGCCGAGTACCTCGCTGGCGAAGTTCGCGGTGAGGTTGGCGTAATACAAGGTGCGCCACGATTCGCGCGGGCTTCCGCCTGCCGGGTAGTAGCTGGCCGGCACCTGCACCTCGCGGAACTCGACGTCGTTAGGCCTGGCGACCTTGAGCGTCTCACAGATGCCGAACTCCTCCACCAGCCGGGCTATGGCGGCACCCTCGCTGCCGTAGACCCGGACCTCGATGCCCGGGTAGTTGCCGACGGTGACGAAGCTGGACTGCACCGAGCAGATCGCCCCGCTGGCGAACTCGCCGATGAAGATGTCGCCGTCGTCGATGTTCACCCTGGCCATCAGTCCGGTGTCGGCGATCACGCGTTCCGGGATGAAATTGCGCATGACGCCGACGACGGCGACCAGATCCGACTCCATGAACCAGTGCCCGATGTCGATCACCGGGGCGCCATAGCCCTCGAGCGAGGCGACCTGCAGCGGCTTGTCCCCGGCCCGCTCGCCGCTGCGCAGCGGCGTCGCCGGGTCCAGCCACTGCGAATTCTGTTCATAGGCGTTGTAGATGAAGGGTGTGCCGAGACTGCCGCTGTCGATCATGTGCTTGAGGTATCTGACCGCAGGGCTGTACCTGAAAGTGAAGCCGACCTTGGTCTTCAGCCCGCTGGCGGCGGCGAGGTCGGCCGCCTGCCTGACGTCGCGGAAGTCATGCGCTACCGGCTTCTCGCTGAGCACGTGTTTTCCGGCTTCGAGCGCGGCCAGGTTGATCTCGAAGTGCTCGGCATCCTGCGTCACCACGTCGATGATGTCGATGTCGTCGCGCCTGCACAGTTCGCGATAGTCGGCGGTCACCACGGCGGCGCCGAACTGATCGGCCGCGGCCCGGGCTCGGTCCAGTTCGCGGTCGCAGACTCCGATCAGCTGGCATCGCTCATCCCGGACCCAGCCGGGCAGGTGCGCCCAGTTCGCCCACCGGCCCGCGCCGATGACGCCTATGCCGAGTCGCTTGCCTGCCATACCTTCGACCTCCCGACCTCGTGGTGCCGCCAGCAGCGGGCCCGGTGCCCGGCCCCGTCGGTCTCGACCAGCTCGGTCTCCCAGCTCGTGCACTCATCGGTGGCCAGCGGGCATCTGGGTGCGAACCGGCAGCCGGTCAGGGGGTTGATCAGGCTCGGTGGGGCGCCGGGGATGCTGTTCAGCTTGCCGCGCTGGCCGGCCTGGGGCAGCGCCCCGAGCAGCGCCCTGGTGTATGGATGCCGCGGCGCGGTGATGATGGTCGCGGTGTCGCCCTCCTCGACCACCTGGCCGCCGTACATGACGATGATCCGGTCGCACACCTGCGTGATGACGGCCAGGTCATGGCTGACCAGAATCATGCTCATCCCGGTGTCCCGCTGCAGCTCGAGCAGGAGGCTGAGGATCTGATCCTGGATGATCACGTCAAGCGACGTGGTCGGCTCGTCAGCGAGCAGCAGCCTGGGCGCGGATGCCAGCGCGATAGCGATCAGCGCCCGCTGCAGCATGCCGCCGCTGAACTGAAACGGGTAATCGCGCATCCGCCGGTCCGGTGCTGGGATGCCGACCCGGGTCAGCAGCGCCGCGGCCCGGTCGTGTGCCTCGCTGCGGGACAACCTGGCATGCGCGGTGACCGCCTCGATCAGCTGGTCGCCGATGCTGCGCACCGGATTGAGCGCGGTCATCGGATCCTGGAATATCATCGCCAGCTGTGCGCCGCGCAGGCTCTGCAGCTCGCCTTCCCGCAGGTCCAGGATGTTGCCATCGCCGCGCGGGTGGTAAATGACCGCACCGCTGCGGTAGGTGGTCCTGGTCGGCATCAGCCCCATGATGGTGCGGCAGGTCACCGTCTTGCCGCAGCCGCTCTCGCCGACGACGCCGAGTACCTCGGCCTGGCCGACGGTGAACGAGACGCCGTCCACGGCGCGCACCACGCCCTGCCCGGTGGCCAGGTAGCTGCGCAGGTCGCGAACTGTCAGCAGCGGCTCAGCGGCGGCGCTCACCGGTCACCTGGCCTGAGCACGTCCGCGAGGCCATCGCCGATCAGGCTGAACGCCACACCGACGAACACGATCGCCAGCCCAGGCAGCGTCGCGATCCACCAGGACGACAGGATGTAATTCTGGCCGTCGGAGATCATCGTCCCCCACTCGGGAGTAGGCGGCTGGGCGCCGAGCCCGAGGAATCCGAGCGAGGCAGCCAGGATGATGTTGCCGATGGCATCGACCATCGAGAAGATGATCACCGCCGAGGCCGTGTTAGGCAGGATGTGCCTGAGCATCACCCGCAGCCTGCCGTAACCCAGGGCGCGGGCGGCCAGCACGTACTGCTGTTTCTTGGCCACCACCGTCTGGGCCCGCATGATCCGGGCGTAGCTCACCCAGCTGGTGATCCAGATCGCCACGAACATGTTGAAGATGCTCGGACCGAGCATCGCGATGATCGCGATGATCAGCACCAGGAACGGGAAGGCGAAGAACAGGTCCACGATGCGCATCAGCAGGTTGTCGATCCAGCCGCCGAAGTAGCCGGCCACCAGCCCGACCACAGTTCCGAACACGAGGGTGACGCTGGTCGCACCGAACGCGATCGCCAGGTCGATCCGCCCGCCGTACAAGATCCTGGACAGGTTGTCCCGCCCGTACTGGTCGGTCCCGAGCAGATGGCCGGGCGAAAGCGGCGGCACCAGCGGATGCAGCACGTCGAGCGCGGTCGGGGACGCTCTGACCAGCAGCGGCGCCCCGACGATGGCGATGATCGCGATTCCGAGCATGGTCAGCCCGCTGATCAGGACCAGCCGCCGCCTGGCGGTCCGGCGGGTGCGCCCGGCGGCGCGCTCGGCGACCTTGAGCAGGATCTCGGACGGGCTCGTCGCCCAGGTCTGGCTCATTCGCCGATCTCCTGGCCAACCCGGGGATCGAGGCTCGCCTGCGTGATGTCGGTCAGCAGGTTGATCGCCACGATCAGCACCGCGAAGAGCAGTGCGACCCCCTGCACGACCGGGTAGTCACGGTCGGAGACGGAGTTGACCAGCAGCTGGCCCAGGCCGGGCAGCGAGAAGACGTTCTCCACCAGGACGGTCCCGCTGATCAGGTAGGCCAGGTTCACGCCGTAGACAGCGACCACGGCGAGCACCGCGTTGCGGAAGACATGCCGGCGCAGCACCCGCGCACGGGAGATGCCCTTCATCCTGGCGGTGTCCACGAACTCGGCTTGCATGGTGGCGATCGTGGACGCGCGAAGGCTGCGGACCAGGACGGTCGAGAAGCCGAGTGCGATGGTCAGCGCGGGCAGGAACAGGTAGTACAGGTGCCCGATGAAGCCCGAGCCGAAGCCGCTGATCGGGAATGCCTGAATATGCACGCTGAACACGAGCAGCAAGATGATGCCGAGCCAGAAGGCAGGCATGGCGAAGCTGATCGTGAAGAACACGCGCGTCGACTGATCGACGATCCCGCCCCGGCGCAGTCCCGAGATGAACCCGAGCGGGAGCGAGATGACCGCGGCCAGCACCGCGCTGTAGACCACCAGGAACAGCGTCGGCGGCACATGCTGGAGGATCACCGTGGTGGCCGGAGAGTTGTAGAAGAACGAGTAGCCGAGGCTGCCGTGGAATAGCCGGTCCATGAACAGGCCGTACTGGGTCCAGATCGGCTTGTTCAGGCCGAGTGAGATGTCGATGGCGGTAGCGCGGGCGTGGGTGTAACTGCTGCCGAGGATGGCCAGCGCCGGATCACCGGGGATCAGCCTGAGCAGGAAGAAGGTCACCAGGGTGATCCCGAAAAGCAGCACGACAAGATGCACGAGCCGTCGAGGGAGGTTGCCGAACCGGCTCAACGAGATACCTCCTTGACTGGCTGCGCGATCCTGACCTGCCGCAGCGAGATGCGGCGCGCGGCGAATGCCGCGGCCGCGCCCCGGCCCCGGCTTAGTGCTGACCGACGGTCAGGCTCTCCAGTGACAGGTCATAGTTGCCGAGCGGCGTCACGTGGAATCCCTTGACCCAGCTGCCGACGCCGTACCGGTACGGGCTGTAGTCGGTCACGATGAACGGTGACTGGGCGTACACGATCTGCTGGATCTGGTCGTACAGTGACTGGCGGGTCGCGCTGTTGAGTTCCAGCCGGGCCTGGCTGACCAGGTTGTTCGCCTGGGTGCTGCACCAGTAGCTGTTGAAAGCGAAGGCGCCGCCCTGGCAGTCCGCCCCGAACGTGGCGACTTCGTCCGGATCGATGATGTCGTTGGTCCAGTACCGCTCGCCCATCTCCGAGTGACCGCCGTCCTCCTTGGCGTAGGCAGTGAGCAGCTCGTAGGACTGGATGGCGACCGTGATCCCGACCTGCGCGAGCTCGGACTTCACCACGACCGCTTCGGCCTGCCCGGCCACGTCACCGCTGACCGTGATCAGGAAGGTGTTGAACCCGTGCGGGTAGCCAGCCTGCGCCAGCAGCTGCTTGGCCTTGCCCGGGTCGTAGGGGTAGGGCTGGATCGAGGAGTCGAAGTACTGCATCTGGTACGGCATGAACGAGGCGCCCGCCACGGCATCGCCCTGGTAGGCGAGCTTGACGATGGCGCTGCGGTCGATGGCGTAGTTCAGGGCCTCCCGGACGGCGAGCTTCTTGAACGGGGCGAAGTGCTCGTCCAGCTGGATGAAGTCGACCCTGGTGGACGGGAAGAGGTCGACATGCAGTCCTGGCGTGCTGTCGATCTGGCTGGTCAGGTTACCCGGCGGGTTCTCGATGACGTCTGCCTTCTTGCTCTCAAGCATCAGCACCCTGGTGTTGTCGTCCGGCACGATCAGGTACTTGATCTTGCTGATCGCTGGCTTGGTCCCGTAGAAGTACGGATTGCGCGCGAGGTCGACCTCGCTGTCGGGCTTGTAGGAGGTGACGTAGAACGGCCCGCTGCCCACCGGGTGGTTGAAGAAGGCCTTGCCCTCGGACTGCACCAGACCGGCCGGGACGATCGAGTACGCGTACATCGCGAGATCGGCGAGCAGCGGTGCGTGCTTCTGGGTCAGCGTGATGACCACGGTGTGGCTGTCCGTGGCGGTGATGGTCTTGACCGGGGTCAGCAGGAAGCCCCAGCCGCCGGCGAACTTGCGCGACCGGTCGATGGAGAAGACCACGTCGCTCGCGGTGACCGGGGAGCCGTTGGAGAACTTGGCGTCGCGCAGGTGGAACGTGTAGGTCAGGCCATTGGGGGCGATGTTCCACGAGGTTGCCAGGTCGGGCAGCAGCCCGGTGCCGGTGGCGTTGGGCTGGAGCAGGCGGCTGTAGAGGTTCTGGTCCATCCAGATCGATTCGTTCACCGAGTTCGCCTCGGGGTCGAGCGTGTCTACCCGGACGGCGTTGGCGATCACCAGGGTGTCACTGCCGCCAGCGGATCCGGACGTCGACGTCGAAGCCGTGCTCGAGCAGCCGGCGGCGCCCAGGGCGAATGCGATCAGGCTGAGGATCAGGATCCGGAGCCGGTGCGCTCGAAGCATGGGGGGCACCTCATTTCGTCGATTGTCGACAAGGTGTCTCAACTTTAGAGAGCGGTCACCCCAGCGTCAATAGTCCGTTATTGATGAATTATCGGTCAGAGAGCCGGTGATATGGGGTGATATCAACGAGCTGAGGCGCTTGACTGATCGTTTGGTTCTGGGGTAGTCGTTGACTGTCAACAATCATCCGCGCGGAGGTTGGATGGCGACCGGCACAGTCAGTGTTCTCATCGCCTCGCCGCTTGAGCCCGAGCATGTCGAGCGGATCGCGGCCGCCGATCGCCGAGTCCGGCTGCTGTATGCGCCCGACCTGCTGCCGGTGCCCCGCTATCCGTGCGACCATGCCGGCACGCCGCGGGCGCTTGACTCGGCCGGCCTGGAGCGGTGGTCACGGCTCAGGGCCGCTGCGGACATCAGCTTCGACTTCGACTGGCAGGCGCCGGAGGCGATGGCGGTCAACTGCCCGCGGCTGCAGTGGATTCAGGGCACCAGCGCGGGGATCGGGGGACTGCTCGAACGCACCGGCCTGGTGGACACGCCGATCGTCTGCACCACGGCAAGCGGTGTGCACGGGGTCCCACTGGCCGAGTTCGCGCTATTCGGGCTGCTGTACTTCGCCAAGGGACGGCCGCTGCTGGATCGCTGGCAGGCGGCCCACCACTGGGAACGGCACACCAGCGGGCAGCTGGCCGGATCCCGCGCCCTGCTGGTCGGGCTCGGCGGCGTCGGCCGCGAGGTAGCCATCGCGCTGGCCGCCTGCGGGGTGCAGGTATGCGGTGCCGGCCGGCCAGACCGCAGCTACGACGTGCCAGGCGTGACGAAGTACGTGCCGGACTGCCGGATCGGCGACGTGCTGCCGGAGATGGACGCGCTGATCCTGGCCTGCCCGCTGACCAGCCGCACCCGACACCTGATCGGCGCGACCGAGCTCAGCCTGCTCCGGCCAGGCGCCATCGTGGTGAACATCGCTCGCGGCCAGGTGATTGATGAGACGGCGCTGACCGGCGCGCTGGCCTCGGGTCACCTGGGCGGCGCCTGCCTGGACGTCTTCGAGACCGAGCCGCTGCCAGCCGGCTCGCCGCTGTGGGACATGGACAACGTCCTGATCTCGCCGCACTCGGCATCGACCGTCGCGGCCGAGAACGCGCTGCTGACAGATCTGTTCATCGACAACCTCGGGCGCTGGCTGTCCGGGCAGCCACTCCGGAATGTCTTCGACAAAGCGGCCGGATACTGACCAACGAAAGCAGGACGAGGCGATGGCTACAGGCAAGCTCGCGGTGGCGGTGGTCGGCGCCGGGCGGTGGGCGCAGCGAGCCCACATCCCCGGCTGGCAGCGTGACCCCAGGGCGCAGGTGGTGGCGCTGGCCGACACCAATCCGGCGGCACTGCGCGAGGCGTCGGCCGCATTCGGCATTCCCCGCGGCGTCGCGGACTACCGTGACCTGCTTGATGATCCGGGCATCGACGTGATCGACGTGGTCACCGGCAATCAGCCGCACTTTCAGATCTCCTGGGACGCGCTGTCGGCCGGCAAACACGTGCTGTGCGAGAAGCCCGTGCACCCCGACTTCACCAAGACCAGGGCGGCGGCCGACCTGGCCAGCGCGAAGGGCCTGAAGACGAAGGTGGGCTTCACCTTCCGATATGCCCCGGCGATCCAGTACGCCAAGGAGCTGATCGACGCCGGCTTTGTCGGCGAGCCTTACATCTTCAACGGCTTCGAGCAGAACAGCCAGTGGATAGATCCAGCCACGCCGCTGCGCCAGGTCGATCCGGATGCTGATCCGGCCACGATCGCGGTGTCCTCGATCGAGGGCTACGGAGCTCCGATCATCGACATCATGCACTGGTGGCTGAACGCGCCGCTGCAGGCCGTGGTCGGCACTATGCGAAACTTCGTTCCGGTCCGGATGATCCGCGATACCGGGGCGATGACCAGGGCCAATATCGATGACGGCGACATGTGGATCGCCGAGTTCGGCTCCGGCGCGCTGGCCTCGATCCAGTCGTCTTACGTGACGGTGGGAAACTACCCGGGGATCGAGGCCCGCATCTACGGGTCGGAGGGCGCGGTCATCGGCAGGCTGGTCGACGAGTTCGGCATCTGCCAGACGATCAGGACCGCGCGCAAGGACGCCGTTGAGTTCACCGAGCAGGAGATTCCGGCCAAGTTCTTCCCGCCCGGCGGGCACTCGGGCGAGCCCTGGGAGTTCCTGTTCTACTCCAACCTGGTCGCCGATTTCATCTCTGAGATCAGCGGCGACAGCCCGGCCAGTCAGGGTGACTTCGGCCAGGCCGCCCTGGTGCAGGAGACGATCAACGCGTTCGAGGCGTCGTACCGGCGCCGCGCCTGGGTCAGCTTCCCGCTGGATGCGGCCGGGAGTGACGCCGGGTGAGGGCGGTGAGCAACTCCGCCCGGGTGATCAGCCAGGTGCTGACCGGGCAGGTGTGGCCGGCCCTGGCGGACCGGCATGGCTACCGGATCGGCCCGGACGGCCAGCCGTTCATCCTCCCTGGCATGGGCGGCGTCACGCTTGGCGTGCACTGCGGCGACCGGGCAACCGGTTACGCCGCCGATCACCTGGAGCCCGGCGCATCGGTTCGGCATCTCGACCCGGCGGCGAACATGGCAGTGCAGTTCCTGTCCTGCGTCGGGAACCAGGTCCGGGTCGAGTCCGGGCCCGCAGCTGGCGAGATCGGACACATCATCGGCCAGCACGCCTACGTGCTTGTCGATTTCCCCGAGCCGGTCGCGACCCGGATCACGACCGGCGACGCCGTCACGATCATCGCGACCGGTCAGGGTCTGAGCCTGGCTGAGCATCAGGCGATCGTGCTCAAGAACTGCTCGCCTGACCTGCTCGAAGAAATGCCAGGGGGCAGCAGGCTCGACGGCCGGCTCGCCGTGCACGTGGCGGCCCGGGTTCCAGCGCAGGCCATCGGCGCCGGGGTCGGCATGATCTCGGAGTATGCCAACACCGACCTGATGGGTGCCTACGCCGGACTCGGCGAGGACCTGTCCCTTGGTCTGGAGGATCTTCGGGTAGGTGACATCGTGGCGCTGGAGGACCAGGACCACCGGTATGGCCGGGGATACCGGCCTGGCTACCTGACCATCGGCGTGATCTCGACCGGGCAGTGCATGCTGTTCGGCCACGGGCCGGGGCCGAGCACGCTGATGAGCGGTCCGGCCGACGCGTTTGCGCTGGTCGACGATCCGGAGGCGAATCTGGCCAGCTGGTACCACGCCGATCCCGGAGCGGGCTGGTGAGCGGCGGGCCCGGCGCCGCCGATCAGGCAGCGGAGCGCCAGGCTGGGCTGCTGCAGAGCGTCGCGGTCAACCTGCTCGGCGTGGTTGAGCATCCGGTCCTTGGGGACAGCCCATACCGGATCGATGCCGACGGGGTGCCCTACGTACCGGTCGGTGACGGGGGCATCGTCTTGCACCTGCGGCTCGGCGACTCGGCGTTCGTGCCAGCGGGTGATCACGCCGCCCCCGGGGCCTGCCTGGTTCATCCAGACGAGGCCGCCAGGCACGCCCTGGTGCTCTACTCGTGTATCGGGAACGAGGCTGAAGTGCGCACCGGCGCGGCCGTCGGGGCCCGCGGGGCCATCGTCGGTAAGCGCGGCGAGAGCGGGCGGGTCATCGTCGGGTTCCGCCAGGATGACCTGGCCAGGATGCGGCCGGGAGATCAGGTGCGGGTGCGGAGCCATGGTCAGGGCTTCCGGCCGGCCTGGCTGCCCGCCGACGTGGCGGTCATGAACATCGATCCGGCGCTGCTTGCGGCGCTTCCGCTCGAAGCGGCTGGTGACGGGGCCGACCGGGTCCTGCACGCGGGGGTGCGAGCAGTTCTTCCGGCCAGGCTGGCCGGCAATGGGCTCGGCCGGCCAGCCGCGGGCTGGGACCTCGATCTGCAGCTGTCAGCCGCTGGCCGGGACGGGGCCGAAGACCTGCTGCTCGGCGACCTGGTCGCCATTTCGGACATCGACGGGAGGTACAACCTGGGCTACCGCCGAGACTGGCTGACAATCGGTGTTGTCTGCCACGGGTCAAGCCCGCTGCCCGGCCACGGACCCGGCATCACGCCGATTCTGACCGGTCCGGCCGGGATGCTGCGCGCACGTCGCGACGGTGCTGGTCATGTCGGCTTGACCGAATCGATGCTCCAGCTACAGTGACGAGCGATACCCGCTCGCGGGTCGAGCACAAGGAGGATGGGCGCCATTCTTGAGCACGTCTCCCTGCCGGAGGCGGTCGGCCGCGCGCTGCGGCACCGCATCTTGAATAACGAGCTGCCCGCGGAGACTCGGCTGGTCGAGGCAAATCTGGCGGCGGAATTCGGCGTCAGCCGGGGGACCATCCGGGATGCCATGCGCAGCCTGCAGTCGGAGGGGCTGATCGAGATCGTGCCGCGGCGATACAGCATCGTGACCCGGATGTCGATCGAAGACGCTGAAGATGTCTGCTACGCGCGGTACGCGCTGGAGGACGCGAGCGTTGCTGGTGGCATCGGACCGCACCGGAAGGAGCTGGCCAGGTCGCTCCGGCTGGCTCTCGGGCATATGTCAGCGGCCGCCAGGACCGACGACATGGATGCCCTGGTCGAGAGCGATACGAAGTTCCATGAGCTGCTGATCGACGTGTCAGGACGGCGGCGGCTCAAGGACCTATGGTCCATGCTGAACAGCCAGATGGGCGCCCTGATGCGGTCCGAGATCGAGCGGCAGGACATCGGTCTGGTCGACGCGGTGGAACGGCACAAGGAGCTGCTCGACGCCGTCGACAGCGGTGACGTGCAGCGGCTCCGCCGGGCGATCCGTGAGCACTACCTGACCGGATTCCCGCAGCGTGCCGCCGAGCCGGCCCGCGGCGTCCAGGGACAGGGCAAGCGCGCCGATCTCTTCGCCGCAGCCGACGGGGCCACCGGGTCGTAAACGTCAGCCGGCCCGGGCGAAGGCGATGTCCGGATCGTGCAGATGGCACGCCACCGACCGGCTGTCGGACAGCTCGAGCAACCGTGGCTCACGTTCTCGGCAGATCGGCATCGCGAGCGGGCAGCGCGGGTGGAAATGGCAGCCGGCCGGGCGGGCAATGGCATTCGGGATGTCGCCGGTCAGCGCAGGCTTGATCGTCTTGCGCTGCGTCGTCAGCCGCGGCGCCGCCTCCACCAGCGCGCGGGTATAAGGGTGCAGCGGCTCGGCAAAGATTGCTTCGGTTGGCGAGTACTCCACGACCCGTCCCAGATACATGACCGCGGTCCGCTGGCTGATGTGCCTGGCCACATCAAGGTCGTGAGTCACGAACAGATAGGTCAGGCCCCGCTCCTCCTGCAGCGTTATGAAGAGGTTCAGCACCTGCGCTTGGATCGACACGTCAAGGGCCGACAGCGGCTCGTCAGCGATGACGATCTCGGGCTGGGCGGCCAGCGCCCTGGCAATGCCGACTCGCTGCCGCTCGCCGCCGCTGAAGGCCTGCGGGCGCCGCGCTGCCTGGTCCGGCGAAAGCCCGACGGTCTTGAGCAGTTCGGCCACTAGTTGCTGGCGCTCTGCGCGGTTGGCCAGCCGGTGCACCTTGAGTACCTCGGCGAGCGACTGCCCGACGGTCATCGTGGGGTTTAGTGATGAGTAAGGGTCCTGGAAGACGCCCTGGACGTGCCGCCGGACCGTCCGGGCGGCCTCACTCCGGCCGTCGAGCACGCTCATGCCCCGGTACAGGATGTCGCCGCTGGTCGGCTTGTACAGGCCGAGCAGCAGCCGGCCGAAGGTTGTCTTTCCCGAGCCAGTCTCGCCCACCAGCGCCAGGGTCTCGCCGCGACGGATGCTGAGCGAGACCCCGTCAACCGCCTTCAGGGTGGGCCGACCTCGGCCGAGCGAGCCGTGTCCGGTGCTGAAGTGCCTGGCGACCTCGCGGGTCTCGATGATCGGAACGTCCGGGTTAGCCGCGAGCACGGCTGACCTGCCCTGTGCCAACCCGCCCCGGGCCGACCTGCCCCAGGCCGACCTGCCCAGTTTCGACCTGCGCTCGCAGGCCGAACCGGCCGGCCCCTGACCCGCCGTCGACATCAAGGACCGCGCCCGAAATGTGGGCGGCGTCTGGCGAGGCGAGGAAGAGGACCGCGTGCGCGATGTCCCGCGGGTCACCTGCCGTGCCCAGCGGGATGGCCGCCGTGAGCGCTGCGCGCAGTTCGTCTGACGCACGGTCCGGGTACGCGTCGCTCCAGCCGCGGACGTCGATATAGCCAGGGGCTACCACGTTGACTCTGATGCCGTGCCCACCTAGCTCCATGGCGAAGACCTTGCTCATGATCTCCAGCGCCGCCTTCGAAGCGCTGTAGGCCGCACCGCCTGGCCGGGGGCTGCGGGCCGAGCCAGTGGAGATGTTCACCACCGAGCCGCCCGTTCCGCGCGCCAGGCCGTGCCTGGCGAAGGCCTGCATCATCATGAACGGGCCGGTGACGTTCACCCGGAATACCCGGTCCCATTCGTCCGGCGTCATATCAAGAAGCCCGCCATCGGGATAGGACGCGGCGTCGTTGACCAGCACGTCGGCCCGGCCGAACCGATCAGCCGCGGCGCCGACCACCTCGTCTGCCAGGCCAGCGCTCGCCACGTCGCCGATGATGGTGCTCACCCTCCGATGACCGGCGAAGTAGCCGGAGTCGGCAAGATCGCAGATCACCACGGAGGCGCCCGCAGCGGCGAAGCTTTCGGCAACGGCGCGGCCGATGCCGTTGGACCCGCCGGTCACGATCGCGACCTGCTCATCGAAACGATGCCCGACCACGGACATCCCTCCTGCCTGCGAACCTGAAGGTCGAAGCTGCCTTGGGGAGCACCGGCTGCGGGCTGCGCCTTATCCGCTGAATCACCCGAGCATATTGTCGATTGTCGACGAAAGGTAGTATAGACAGGCATCTGGTCACTGACCAGAGCGCGCTGACCGGCGGAGACCAGGTGCGCATGAGGCGGAGGCCGCGATGGAGCAGCTGTTCAGTGGTGTCGGCGTCGCGCTGATCACCATCTTCGACCAGGCAGGTGCGGTGGACGAGGTCGCGACAGCGAGCCATGCGGCCGATCTTGCCGCGCGCGGCATGCGTGCCGTCCTGGTCTGCGGCACGACCGGCGAGGCCGCCACGCTGACCGACGGAGAGCGGGTGACCTTGATCCGCGCGGTCAGAGCGGCGGTACCACCCGAAATTCCGGTCCTGGCCGGCACCGGAGCGCCTTCGGCGGCAGCAGCGGCCGAACTCACCGCCGCCGCGGTCGGGGCAGGCGCGAATGCCGTACTCGCCTATCCGCCCCCAGGGTCGGATGACCTGGCAGGCTGCTACGCGACGATCGCGGCGGCTGCGGCCGGCCGGCCGGTTCTGGCGTATCACGTCCCATGGGTCTCTGCTCCAGGCGTGCCGGTGGCCGACCTGCCCGGCCTGCCCGTGATCGGAATCAAGGACTCATCCGGCAGTGCGGACCGGCTGCTCGATGAGCTCGCGCATTACCGGGGAGCGATCTACGTGGGGTCGTCGGCGCTGCTCGCGCTGGCCGGACCGATGGGCGGTACCGGAGCGATCCTGGCGCTGGCGAATATCGAGCCCGAGCAGTGCAGCCTGGCTTTCGCTGGCGACGCGGCGGCTCAGCGTCGGCTCGCCGTCCCCCATCTCCAGGTGCGTGCGGGAGGTCCTGCGGCACTGAAGCGCATCCTGGCTAGCCGCAACGGATTCTCCGAGCTGAGCCGAGTTGCCTGATCAGGCCGGGCGCGGAGCGGCAAGGATCGAGGCAGACTGATGGCCACACTGCGCCGCGGAGTCGCAGTACCCAACTTCGGTGAAGATCCGGCCGCGCTGATCGAACTCGGCGTCGAGGCCGAGCAGGCCGGGTTCGACGGCTTCTTCCTGTGGGATCACATCGTCTTCTCTAACAGCGGCGACGGGCCGCCGATCGTCGATCCCTGGCTGATCCTGGCCGCTGTGGCGGCCAGAACGCACCGGATCAAGATCGGGACGATGATCACGCCGGTGCCGCGCCGCCGACCATGGCAGCTGGCCAGGGTCACCACCACGCTGGACCGGCTGAGCGGTGGCCGGGTGATCCTGGGCGTCGGCATCGGTTCACCCGCTTATGGCGACTTCGGTATCTTCGGTGAGCCGACCAGCGAGCGGGAGCGTGCCGAACTGCTTGACGAAGGACTTGCCGTCCTGGCTGGACTGTGGAGTGGCGAGCGGTTCTCCTACTCGGGCAGGCACTTCACCGTCGGCCCGGTCCGATTCACGCCGCTGCCGGTGCAGCGGCCCCGGATACCGGTCTGGGTCGGGGGAGTGCTGCCGGCCAGTAGGCCCATCGCTCGCGCCGCCCGGTGGGATGGCATGGTCCCGATCCGGTTCGATGACCGCTCACTGATCAGACCCACAGCGTCGGACATCGCGGCGACGGCCGACCGGATCGCCGCCATCCGCGGCGAGCAGAGCGGATTCGACCTAGTCGTCTGGGCCGAGGTCGCGAAGGTGCCCGCCGAGGTGGCCGACCTGGCGGCCGTCTACATCCAAGCCGGTGCCACCTGGTGGATCGAGACAGCTAGGCCAGAGCCAGGATGGTGGCCGGAGGTCCAACACCGGGTGGCCGCCGGGGTCTGAGGCGAGGGTGAGGCTGGACTCGGCATGACCGAGCCGGCAGGATGGCGTGCATGCGGACCTTGATCTCCGGTGGGCTCGTAGTGAGCGCGAGCGATGCGGTCCGCGCGGACGTGCTACTCGTCGATGCGGAAATCGCGGCCGTCGGACTCGGGCTCGACGACGTCCGGGCCGACCAGACCTTCGACGCTACCGACCGGTATGTGATCCCTGGCGGGGTGGATGTGCACACCCACATGGAGCTCGAAACCTCCGGCAACGTGGCCTGCGACGACTTCGTCACCGGCACAGCCGCCGCCGCCTGGGGCGGTACGACCACGATCGTCGACTATGCCGGCCACGACCGGGGGGAATCGTTGCTGGCCGGACTCGCCCGCTGGCAGGCCAAGGCGGCCGGCCGCTCCCATATCGACTACGGCTTCCACATGATGGTCTCCGCGGGTGGCGACCGGGTGCTCGCCGAGCTTGCCGATCTCATCGCCGCCGGGGTCACGTCGGTCAAGGTGTTCATGGCCTATCCAGACGTCTACATGATCGACGACGCGGCGATCTTCCGTATCCTGCGGCACGCGGGCCAGCTGGGCATCATGGTGGCTGTACACGCCGAGAACGGCGGACCGATCGAGGTGCTGCGCTCCGAATTCGTGGCGAGCGGCCGGACCGAGCCGGTCTACCATGCGCGCAGTCGGCCGCCCATCCTCGAGGGCGAAGCCACCAGCCGGGCAGTAGTCCTGGCCGACCTGGCCGACGCGCCCGTCTACATCGCGCACCTGTCAGCTGTGCAGGCGCTAGACGCGGTGCACCGGGCCCGAGACCGGGGCCGCCCAGTTTTCGCCGAAACCTGCCCGCAGTACCTCTACCTGGATGAGTCGGGGCTGTCCGGGCCGGAGCCTGCCCGGTACGTCTGCTCCCCGCCGCTGCGGCCAGCCGGCGCGCAGGAGGCGCTGTGGCAGGGGTTGCGGCGCGGTGACCTGGATGTGGTGGCCACCGACCACTGCCCGTTCACTTCCGAGCAGAAAGCGCTTGGCCGCCGCGACTTCACCCGGATTCCGAACGGCCTGCATGGCGTGGAGGAGCGGCTCACCCTGCTGCACGAGGGGGTACACCGCGGCGAGCTCTCGCTGAACCGATGGGTGGAACTGACCGCCACCGCCCCGGCCAAGCTGTTCGGGCTTTACCCGCGCAAGGGCGCGATCGTGCCAGGGGCCGACGCCGATCTGGTCATTTTCGATCCGGCGGCGATCCGGACGCTGTCCGCCGCTACGCACCACAGTGCGGTCGATTACTCGGTTTACGAGGGACTGACCGTCCACGGCCGTCCCGACCTGGTGATGCAGCGTGGTGAGGTGCTCGTCGACGCCCGCGGATTCCACGGCCGACCAGGAGCCGGCCGGTTCCTGCGCCGAGGCCTGCCGCAGCTCTGATGTCCAGCCGCGGGCGGCTGGAGCTCTGACAGCCAGCCGCGGCGGCCGCAGCCCTGATAGCCAGCCGCGGCGGACGCCCTGCCCGTCCCAGTCAGGTCCGCGCTTGCCGATCCGGTCCCGCTCTTGAGGGCAGGAACGCCCGGTCTGGCAACAGAATGCGACGGGACGGAACACTGTGGCATCCGGGACCTTTGGCTCCCCAATGCGGGTCAAACGTCTGGCGACCGCAACCGCCCGCTAAGCCTAGCGTTGTCCCAATTGCACGGTGGTGAGGGAGCAACGCATGAGCTGGCTGAAGCTGGTGCAATGGCCCCGTGGCTTCGGCATAGCCGGGCGCCGAAGTCTGCTGTTCAGCTGGTTCGCGCTGCCCGGCGCCGCCATCGTTGCGCTGCTGCTCGGTGCCGCGTTGATGCTGGCTTTCGGCACTAACCCGCTCACCGGATACCACGCCCTGGTGACCGGCGCCTTCTCCGGCACCTATGCCCTGACAAGTACCGCGGTGAAGGCGGTACCGCTGCTGCTCGTCGGCGTCGGGATCTGCATCGCGTTCCGCGCCAACATGCTGAACATCGGTGGCGAGGGGCAGATCGTCATGGGCGGCCTGGCTGGCACAGCCACCGCGCTCGCGCTGCCCGGACTGCCGGCCTTTGTCCTGGTGCCGCTCGTACTGCTAGCCGGAGCCGCCGGCGGGGCCGTTTGGGGCGCGATCCCCGGTGCGTTCAAGGCCTATCTCAACGTCAACGAGATCCTGACGACGATCATGCTTAATCTCGTCGCCGTCCAGTTCATGAACTACCTGCTCTCCGGGCCCATGGTGGCGCACTCGGGGTACGCGGTCGGCGGGCTCATTCCGCAGACCCGGCTGCTGTCGAAGAATGCCTGGCTGCCGACCCTGATCGCGGGCACCCAGTTGCACCTCGGAGTTCTGATCGCGCTGCTACTAGCGCTTGCCGTCTACGTGCTGCTGTGGCGCACCAGCCTCGGCTTCAGGATCCGCTCGGTGGGACTGTCGCGCGAGGCGTCGAGCTACGCCGGCATGTCGGTCAAGCGCACGATGACGCTGGCGATGACGCTGGCAGGCGCGCTGTCTGGAGTGGCCGGCGCCATGCTGGTGATCGGCAGCATCTCGCACCGGATGGTCACTGACGGCACCCTGACCGGCTTCACCGGCAACGCCGGCTTCAACGGCATCGTGGTAGCGCTGTTCGCCGACTTGCAGCCGCTCTGGACGATCGTCACCGCGTTCCTGTTTGCCGGGCTGCTGGTGGGCGGCACCTCGATGCAGGTGGTCACCGGTGTGCCCGCGGACCTGGTGACCGCCATCAACGGCATGGTTGTCGTCCTCGTCGTCTCCGTCGAGTACCTGCGCCGAAGGACGCGCGCGCGGGCACTGGTAGCCGTAACCGCCGGGCCGCAGGCCCGCGGTGCGCCCGCCGCCGCGAAGAAGGGGGCGGCAGCGTGAGTCACTTCTTCACCGCCGCCGTGCTGACCGCCACCGTGGCGGCCGGCATCCAGCTGGCCACCCCGTTCCTGCTCGCCGCACTCGGCGAGACCATGGGTCAGCGCAGCGGAGTCGTCAACCTGGGCGTGGACGGCATCATGCTGCTCGGGGCGTTCGGCGCTTACTACGTCGCGGCGAAGACGGGCAACCTGGTGCTCGCCACGGCGGCCGGCCTCGGCGTCGGCTTGGTGATGGGCGTGATTACGGCGTTCGTGAGCGTCACGCTCAAGGCAGAGCAGGGCATCAGCGGGATCGGCGTCTTCCTGTTCGGTCTCGGACTGACCAATGTGCTGCTGCTGCGGATCTTCCCTTCCCCGATCACTATCCGGGCGCTTCCGGCGGTGCCGATTCCGCTGCTGCACCGCATTCCCGATGTCGGCAGCATGTTCTTCACCCAGAACTGGCTGGTGTACCTGGCGTTCCTGCTCGTGCCCGTGCTCACGTTCGTGCTCAACCGCACCACCTACGGGATGAAGATCCGCGCGGTCGGCGAGAACCCCGCGGCGGCGGACACCGTCGGGGTGAGCGTGGCCAAAATCCGCTACTCGACAGTGATCACCGGATGCGCCCTGGCTGGCCTGGCAGGCGCGACCCTGCTGCTGCTAATTGGGATCTTCCAGGAGGACATCACGAACAGCGAAGGCTTCATTGCCGTCGCACTCGTGTACTTCGGTGCCTGGCGGCCGCTCGGCGTGATGGCCGGATCACTGCTCTACGGAATGGTCGGCTCAATAGTCGTGACCTGGAAGACGCTCGGCATTATCCCGGCCTCCGCATCGGACATCGCCGCGATGGCGCCCGCCGTGCTGACTGTGCTCGCCCTGCTCTCCGTCGCGCGCCGCTTCAGGCAGCCCGCGGCTCTCGGCAAGCCATATGAAAGGGGCGTATAAACCGATGCCACGCCTATCGACCAGCCAGTCCGGTAGCCCATGCCAGTCGAGGCAGTGTCGCCGCCCAGACAGCTCAGCCAAGTCCCGCAGTCCAGCCAAATCCCACCGACCAGCCCAGTCCGGTAACCCATTTTCGACAGCCAACCCCTGTCCTACCTGCCAATGGAGGTAGCTATGAAACACCGTCAATTGCGACTGTCGGCCCTGCTGATCGCGGGCACGGCTGTCGCGCTCACCGCCGCAGCCTGTAGCTCGAGCTCGACGAGCCCGAGTTCTTCGCCGTCGGCCAAATCAACGGCCGTGCCTACCCTCAGGGTCGCGTTGATCGAACCGAGCCTGCGGAATGACCTGGCCTTCAGCCAGTCCATGTACGCGGCGGCCTCGGCGCTGGCCGGGCCGATGCACTTCACGCTCTCCGTCTCCGACAACCTGTTCAATGTCACGGACGCGGCCAACGCGATGCGGCAGTACGCTTCCGAGGGCTACAACTTGGTCATCGCGCATGGCTCGCAGTACGGCGGCACGGTCGAGCAACTGGCACCGCAGTTCCCGAAAACGTCCTTCGCCTGGGGTACCGCGGGTGTGACATACGGCCTGAAGAACGTCTTCGCCTACCAGGCGAACTCGCAGGAGGGCGGCTATGTCGAGGGCTACGTCGCAGCTAAGCTCAGCAAGAGCAAGGTGCTCGGCGTCATCGGCCCGATTGACGTTGGCGACGCGCACCTCTACGTGGTCGGCTTCAAAGCCGGAGCCCTGGCTGCCGACAAGTCTGCGACCGTGCATGTGAGCTTCACCGGCTCGTTCAGCGACGACACGCTGATGGCCACCGCGGCCAAGGCGTACGTGTCGGAGAAGGCCGACGTGCTGACCGGGAGTTCGCAATCGGTGGTCGGGGCGATCGGCGTGGCCAGCAGCGACAAGGTGGCCTGGTTCGGTACCCAGTGGGACCAGTCGTCGCTGGCGCCAACCGAGGTGGTGGCATCCCAGGTCTACGACTGGACCGGCGTTATCAAGCAGATAATCACCGAGATCCGGGGCGCCGTCCTCGGCGGTGCGACCTACACGATCACCCTCGGCAACGACGGCGAGAAGATCGTCTACAACCCGACGTATCCGCTGCCCGCGGCGATCAAGGCCGCAGGCCAGCACATCGCGGCCGAGATCATCAGCGGAACCATCACGCCGCCGACGAACTGAGGCGGGAGCGGTCACCATGACGGCAGCAGCCACGGGGAGCGCCTCGGCGGGCCAAGCGTTGCTTGAGATGCGGGGCATCACCAAGCGTTTCCCCGGGGTGCTCGCCAACGATCACGTGGACTTCGACGTCGTACCTGGTGAGATCCATGCTCTGTTCGGCGAGAACGGCGCGGGCAAGAGCACCCTGATGCGCGTCCTGTATGGCCTGTACCGGCCGGACGAGGGGGAGATCCGGCTGGGCGGCGACCCGGTGATTATCACCTCACCGGCGGTGGCCATCCAGCACGGCATCGGCATGATTCACCAGCACTTCATGCTGGTGCAGACGCTCACCGTCGCGGAGAACGTCGCGCTTGGCGTCCCCTCGTCGCGCGGTCCGCTGACCGACCTCGGGCGGGTCTCGGCACGGATCCGCCAGCTGTCGGAGGACTACGGGCTCAAGGTGGATCCGGCGGCCTACATCTGGCAGCTCTCGGTAGGCGAGCGCCAGCGGGTCGAGATCATCAAGGCCCTGTACCGGGACGTCTCGCTGCTCGTGCTCGATGAGCCGACAGCCGTGCTGACCCCGCAGGAGGTCCGCGACCTGTTCGGAGTGCTCACCGCCCTGGTGCGGAACGGCCTGTCGCTGGTGTTCATCTCGCACAAGGTCAACGAGGTGCTCGAGCTGTCCGATCGGATCACGGTGCTGCGCGCCGGGCGGAAGATCGCCACGGTCCGCGGCGCCGAAACGACGGCAGACCAGCTGGCTGACATGATGGTCGGCCATCAGGTCGCCGCGGTGCGAGTGCCAGCTGACCGGCAGCAGGGCCCGGTCGCGCTGGCCGTCAGCGACTTGCGGGTGCAGGGCGACCGCGGCGTGGAAGCGGTGCGCGGGCTGGCACTGCGGGTGCACTCCGGCGAGATCGTCGGCATCGCCGGGGTGTCGGGCAACGGGCAGCGGGAGCTGGCTGATGCGATCGCGGGCCTGCGCCAGCCGGTCAGCGGGCGGGTCGAGATCGTTGGCACTGACGTCACCGGGCGGCACCCGCGGGCGGTCCGTGACGCCGGGCTGGCCTACGTGCCAGAAGAGCGGATGCGCGATGCGGTCATCGGCGACCTTACTGTGGCAGAGAACCTGATTCTGGTGGCCAACGCCGATCCGGAATACGCCCGCTTCGGCTTCCTGCGCAACCGGGCCGTCCGCCAGCACTGTAGGCAGCTGGTGGCTGAGTTCGACGTCAGGACGCCTGGCCTGGACACCCCGGCCCGTAACCTGTCCGGCGGCAACATACAGAAGCTGATCATGGCCCGCGAGCTGTCCGGCTCACCTGCCGTTCTGCTCGTCGCCCAGCCAACCCGAGGCATCGACGTCTCCGCTTCGGCCTACATTCACCAGCGGCTGATCAGGCAGCGGGCCGACGGTACCGCCGTGCTGGTCATCTCCGAGGACTTGGATGAGGTGATGGCCATTTCCGACCGGATCCTCGTCATCTACGAGGGAGTGATCATCAGCGAGGCCGATCCGCGAACCACAAGCAGAGAGGCGATCGGCCTGATGATGGCCGGCGTGCCACCGACCCAGGCCGCCTCCGCCTAGCTCCAGCTGTAGTTCGTGACCTTGCTGGATGAGGTCGAGAAGGGGCCGGGCCGGGGCGAGCAGGTGGTGGACGCTGGCGGTAGTGGGGGTGCCGTTAACGGTGCTGTCACCAGGCCCAAACGGTGATGATCAAGGCTGGCGGACCGCCATGTTCCTTGCCGGGCTTGCCGTCGTGGTGCTGGCGACGCAGAGCGGTATCGGCAGCTACGACGACGTGCTGTTCGCCGATCACATGATCCAGCACCTGATGCTGGTGATGGTCGCCCCGCCGCTGCTGATCTTCGGCCGGCCGATCACACTGCTGCTGCACGCCAGCCGCAACCCGCTGCACAGCTGGGCCAAGCGAGTGCTCCGCTCTCGCGTGGTCAGCTTCCTGACCTGGCCCGCATTCGGGTTCGCCGCGTACGCCGCGGCGATAGTCGGGGCGCATCTGACCGGCCTGGCCAACCTGACGGCGCGCAACCCGGCTGCGCACAACACCGAGCACGTGGCGTTCCTTGTCGTTGGTTACCTCTTCCTGCTGCCGATCCTGGGCCAGGAGTCCATCCGCTGGCGGCTTTCCTACCCCGCCAGGCTGATCCTGTTGTTCCTGATCATGCCGGTAGACACGTTCACCGGCCTGATCCTCGGCTACGGCAACCACGGCACGCCAGGACTGCCCGCCGGGCCACGCCCGGTCTGGGCACCCAGCGCTGTGCAGGACCTGCACGCGGGCGGCGCGGTGATGTGGGTCGCGGGTGACGCGATCATGTTCGCCCTGATGATGATCGTGTTCGCGATGTGGAGCACAGATCCGCGTGCCTCGGCGCGCAAGGTCGGCTGGCTCAAGGCCGCACTCAGATCCGCGGTCGCTCGCGCACCTGCCAGCGCGTCCTCGCATGCCGATATCGACGATGACGAGATGAGATGAGATATTGACAAATAACATATTGGATCAGTAGTCTTCAGCTCATCGCACCGCCGATCCAAGAATGGAGGATCAACGATGGCGTTCCGGACACGGGCCAGGGGGACTGAGGCTGAAGCTGTTGCTTATTGCGGTCGCGCCGATCGTGGGCTTGGCAGGGGCGGGGATCGCGACGGCCACCCCGGCGCTTGCGGCTCCGCTGAGCTGCAATTCCGGGTACAACTGTTTTTACATAGATATTAACTATTCGCCGAGTACCGGTGACTGGGTGGCGAATTTCCGGGGCGGCAACTCGTACTGGGGTAACTTCTGGTCTCCCAACCTCTACTGCAGTCCGCCATATACCTGGAACGATTGCGCATCCTCAGGGAAGAGTCAGATCAATAACAATATGATCCTTTACAAGGACGCCAACTGCCAAGGATCAACACTCACCCTCTATTCGTACGAAGACATCCCGAACTTCGGTACCTGGGGCTTTAACGACATCACTAGCGCAGACAAGGTTAGCGGCACCTGCTAGCCAGGCAGTGATTGCAATGTCGGCTCCGTGCGGTTCCCCATGTCGGCTCTGCGCTGATATGGGGAACCGCCGGGGCATTGTCGCGCATAGATTACTCGGAGACGCTGGTGCTCGGATTGCTAGTTAAAGGTGCCTTGCGTGGCGCAAAGCGCATGGGGAGGGATGTGCGGGGAATATCGATGCGATTGCCAGCCCGAGCATGTAGCTGTGATTGCATTGACCGGGGATGGTGCAGCAACGGCCGGCGGTTCGTCCGGCAATGAAAGACGCAGATGGTAGCCGTGCTTCATAGAAGCCATCAGTTCTGTAGGGAACTGTTCGCCTGGATGTGAGAGTGGAGTGTCCGATGAGCCGACTCTGGGTGATTGTGACTGGCCGCATGGCGGCTAGGCACGCCGGGTCTGTCACGGCGGTGCTGGCGGCTGGCTTCCTGGCCGCGGGGTGCTCATCGCCAGGAACCGGGCCTTCGGTGGCCGGACCCGCCGTGCCGCTCTCTGGTGCTGAGATCGCGGTGCTCACCAATTCCGGCGGTACCGCCCATGCCGACGCGGAACTCAACAATGCGGTGGAGATACTGACCGGGCGGTGCATGCGGGCCAAGGGCCTGATCTACTACCCGGAACTGGAGAATGTGGCGACAGCGACAGCTCAAACGCTGCCGGAACTCCCGCTGTACCGTAGCCTGGCCGACCGCCAGTCTAATGGTTACGGCGCTTACGCCATAGCACTCCAGGAGGCGCAAAATGGCGATCATGGCACGGCGAGCCCGCCGAACGCCCCGGAGCAACTGTATGTTGACTCCCTGTCAGGTGCGGCCTCTGCCAGGTACCTGGCGGCATGGATCGGGCCAGATAGCAGCAGGGTCGCGGTAAGCCTCCCGGGCGGTGCCCTAGCGAATATCCCGTCGGGTGGCTGCCGTGGAGCCGCCGTCCGGAGCATATACGGGTCAGTCGCGAGCTGGATCCAGTCAAGCAACGGAGCAGAGCTCATTACAAACCATCTCAGTTCGCTGGTTGAATCGAACCCCAGGTTCGTGGCAGTCCTGGGCAAGTGGTCACGGTGCATGGCCAAGCACGGATATCATTACGCGCAGCCTTTTGATGCCTCGAATTGGTTCGCTGGCCAGTATGCGAAACGTGGGCCGATCAGCTCGCTGCACCAGCTTGAGCTCGCGGTGGCGGGCACTGATTACCGGTGCGCGCAGGCCGTCTCGCTCGTGCCGGTGACGACAGCCCTGCAGAGTTGGGCAGCCGCCCACCTCGGCAATACGCTGGTCGGTGACCTGGCCAGGATCACCGATATCGATGCCAGAGCCCTTCATGCCGCCAGAACCCTGGTGCCGGGCGCATAGCCCATCACGGGTCATTACGGGTATATGATGTCGTGGCCGATTAGGGTCATCAGGCTTGGTGAGTGACGGGACGCTGAATGGGTGCTGGTCCTGGCCGGGGCCGCCGGTGGTGGATGCGGGTGGCGGTGACCGGGGTGATCCTGATCGCGGCCGCGTTCTGGGCTGGGACGCGGGTCACTTCCCCGGCGGTGCTTGCGTCAAGAACTCGCGCCGCAAGCAGGACGGTCCTGACCGCTAGTGTCGTGTGGCGCCGCTTGTCGGAAACCCTGACCGTGCCGGGCAAGGTGGAGCCCGCTGGGTCGTTCGATGTCTATTTCGGGCCGGTCACGGTCGCGGGTGCTCAGCCCATCGTGACGGCGACGCCGCGCCGGGCCGGATCGGTGGTAACCAACGGCGCAGTGCTCGCCGAGATCGCCGGTCGGCCGGTATTCGCACTGCGGGGGGCCACGCCGATGTACCGGGACCTGACGGTCGGCGATCAGGGCCGTGATGTGCTGCAGTTGCAGGTGGGTCTGGCTGCGGCCGGGTTCGGCAGTGGCGATGCTCCGGGAGTATTCGGGGCGGGCACGGAATCGGCTGTCCGCGGGTTCTATCGCGCAGCCGGGTACGCGCCGCCTGGGTCAGCGACCGTGGCTCGGTCGCGGGCCGCTTCGGGAGGCCGGGCGGCTATCGTGGTCCCGCAGGCCGAGGTCGTTTTCGTGCCGGCCCTTCCGGCGGTGGTGGAGTCAACGTCGCTGGGGCTGGGTCGGCCGGTGACCGATCCGGCAGTGGTGCTTGGTACGGGCCGCCTCGGCGCCGTGCTGCCGCTCACCACTGCGCAGTCGGCTCTGGTCAGCGCGGGAGACGGCGTCACGCTGTATGTCAGCGGGATGGGCGGACAGCTGGCGGTGTTCGCGGCCAGGGTGACGAGAGTGAGGCCGGCGCCGGCGGCACCGGGCGGGGCTGGCGGCACCGGGGGCGGCGGCGGGCCGGCGCTGGAAGCCTTGATCACATCACGTGCCCGGCTTAACTTGGCGCTTGTAGGCGCTGTGGTAACGGGCAGGATCATCGTTTCCGCTACGAGCGGGCCGGTGCTGGCCGTGCCGGCTGCCGCGCTGTACAGCTCGCCAGACGGGCAGGCCATCGTGACGGTCATCACGCGCGGCGGCCGCGGTCGCGATCCTTCCCGCCGATCCGCAGCGCCTAGCCGTCGTCTCATCCTCCGAACCGTTCATCTTCCAGGCAGCGATCAACGGCGACCTATCAGCCCTGCTCCTGCTGGCCGGAGTGATGGCGCTGCTGATGGGCATGATCGGGATCGCCAGCGTAACCCTGACCTCAGTTCTTGAGCGCTTCTACGAGATCGGCGTCCGCCGGGCGCTAGGAGCTACGAGGCCGCATATCACCTGCCAGTTCCTGGCGGAGAGCACCATCCTGGGCACTCTCGGCGGCCTGGCCGGCACCTGCCTGTCCATCATCATCATCGTGACAATCGCCGATATCAATCATTGGAATGCTGTCTTCAGTCTCGCGGTGATCCTGCCCGACCCGCTGATCGGCACCGTCGCTGGCTGCCTCGCGGGCATATACCCCGCGCTCCGGGCAGCTAGGCTCGACCCCGTCGAAGCCCTGCGCCGCTAACCAACCCGTTGTTCCAGCCGGCCATACGACGTGCCCGGGAGATTCGAGCTCCTGAGGGTTGCCCCCAACACGCCTTCAAGCACCGCCGGCCGCCGGGCGCGACCAGTCGCCACCGTCCGTGACCTGCCTCGTTCCAGGATGAATGCAGCCGTGCGGAATCGTGCTCTCGCCTGGCTTGACGCTCATTGGCAAGGCAGCAGGCAATGCCCGATCTGCAAGGCTTACGAGCGGGAGCGGCTGGTCGATGACAGGGCCGAGGGCGCGCCTAGCGCGCTCGTCGCACCGCGGTGGCAGGCTGACGCTGTACGCCGCGAACACCCTCGACTCAAGTGAGGAGACGTGCCATGGTCGCACGAAGCCGCTACGCCGAAGGTGAGCCGTGCTGGGCTGACGCCATAGCTCCCGATGTGGGCGCCGCGAAGCGTTTCTACGGCGATCTGTTCGGCTGGACGTTCGTCGACACCGGGCCTGAGTTCGGCAACTACGTGATGTACCTCAAGAACGACAAGACGGTCGCTGCCCTGACTCCGCCGACGTCCGACGTCGGCGCCGCGCCAGTGTGGAACACCTACCTGAAGACAGCTGACGCGAACGACACGGCACAGCGCGTCGAGCAGGCCGGCGGCACGCTGTTGATGGGCCCGACGGAGATCCCGGACAGCGGGCGCATGCTCGTCGGGTCCGACCCGGGCGGCGCGGTGTTCGGCGCCTGGGAGCCGGGCCAAATGACGGGTGCACAGCTGTACGGCGAGCCGGGAGCGATCACCTGGGCCGAGATCAATACCCGTGACCCAAGCGCGCTTGACGCGTTCTACCAGAACCTGTTCGGCGTCGAAGCGGTGGCGTGGCGCGACATTCCGGAGGAGTACCCCGACGACGCTCCGGCTGAGCAGACCGGCATGGACTATGTCGTCTACAGGGGGCTTCCAACGGGCCGATGCTATGCGGTCGGATGAAGATGACCGCCGACTTCGGCGACATCCCGCCGCACTGGATGATCTACTTCAACGTCGACGACGCCGACAGCGCCGCGGAACGGGCCTCCGCGGGTGGCGGCCGGGTCAACGTCGCACCGTTCGACACGCCGTACGGTCAGATGACGGTGGTCGCCGACCCCAACGGCGCCGTCTTGGGCCTGAGCGCGGCGGCGATAGCCCGATCTCGCTTGGCGAGCTGAACACAGTAGCAGAGCGTTGGCTGCCCTAGTTTCAATAGACGGGCCTTGGTTCGCCACCACGCCTCGGACCGGCGGCGGGGGTGGTCGGTTGGCCGTCGTGCCTGGTCAACAGGAGCGGAGGATAGGAGATTCGAACTCCTGAGGGGTTGCCCCCAACACGCTTTCCAAAACTGCTGATCAGCGGTCAACGATCTAGTGGCGTGGCGGCGGTATGGTCTGTGGCCGTGGATAGCAGCGAGGTGAGCCGGTGGTTTGGTGAGTACCTTGACGCGTTCGCGGCGTGCGGGCGAGGCGAGAGTGATACTGGTTCGCTGCTCGCCTACTACGGCGTTCCGCTGTTGCTCACCACCGACGGGGGGTTCTTCGCGCTGACGAGCGACGGCCAGGTCGTTGCGGCGGTGCAGCAGCAGGTAGATGGGATGCACGCGGTCGGCTACTACGGCAGCGAGATTCTCGGCTCTGAGGTAACCGTCCTGAACTCCACATCAGCTCTTTATCGTGGGACGTTCTCGCGCCACAGGAGCGACGGCGGCGAGATCAGCCGGCTCACCGCGACCTATCTGGTGACCGACGGGGCGGCTGGCCGCCGCATTTCAGTGCTGGCGGTTCATAGCCCCTGATTCCTTATCTGGGGTCACTTGATTCTCTCATCTGGGGTCATTGCCGGTGATTCTCTCATCTGGGGTCATTGCCGGGCCACGCCGACCAGCCAGGTCACGATCTTCGGCGTGGCGGTGATGGAAGCAGGACGGCCACCGTTTGATCATCCCGGCTTGTGAGACAGATGATCATCTTGCGGCGGCCGCCGGCCACAGCGTGAACCCTGGCCGCTGGCTGGGGTTGTTCGATGAGCTGATGCTGCGGATCGGAGGCGAGGCACGCCAGCTTGGCTACGTACTGGCCGTGGCCAAGAGCCACCGGTGGCTGCTGGTCCGCCGCAACCTGAGGACCAGGGAACTGGCTTTCTACCGCTGCTACTCACCTCACCACGTCCCGCTCGCCACACTGGTGCGGCCAGCCGGGCGCAGATGGACCATCGAGGAGGACTTCAGTCGCGGGTGATGCGGGTGCCGGTCTGACCGGCCAGGGCCCGCTCGAGGTTGTCCGGGTCGGTGATCAGCGCCTCCCTGCCGCCGCGCTCCAGGTAGGAGACGACTGCCTGCATCTTCGGGCCCATGCTGCCCGCGGCGAAGTGCCTGCCCTCGGCCAGATATCTGCTGGCCTCGGCGAGCGTCAGGTGGTCGACCCAGCGCTGCTGCGGCGTGCCGAACTCCAGCGCGACCTTCTCCACGGCGGTCGAGATGATGAACAGGTCGGCATCGATCTGGTTGGCCAGCAGGGCCGACGCCAGATCCTTGTCGATTACGGCCGCGACGCCGCGCAGATCACCTGACTCGTCGGCTACGACCGGAATGCCGCCGCCGCCAACCGCGATCACGACGGTGCCAGCCTCAAGCAGTCGCTTGATCGACGGCAGCTCCACGATCCGCAGCGGCTGCGGCGAGGCGACCACCCGCCGCCAGCCGCGGTCGGCATCCTGCATGATGTCCCAGCCCTCGGCCCGGCGCCGGTCAGCCTGCTCGGCGTCCATGAAGGTGCCGATCGGCTTGCTCGGTGTCGCGAACGCCGGGTCGTCAGCGGCGACCTCGGTCTGGCAGACCAGCGTCACCGCGTCCCTGTCGATGGCGTAGCGCCGGAACTCGTTGTAGAGGTTCTGCTGCAGCTCGTAGCCAATCGCGCCCTGCGTGTCGGCCCCGCAGACATCCAGCGGCACCTCATGCAGCTCGTGGGCGGCCAGCTCGGATCGCCGGAGGATGAAGCCGACCTGGGGCCCGTTGCCGTGGGTGATGGCGACCCGCCAGCCATCTTTGATCATGGTGACAATGTGGCGGCAGGTCTCGCTCGCGGCGATGTACTGGTCGCGGACCGTCTGGTGATACTTGTCCTTGATCAGCGAGTTGCCGCCGATCGCGATAACCGCCGTGCGGCCTTGCGTCATGATGTGTCTCCCGTCAGCTCATCGTCAGCGCCATCACGGCCTTCTGCGCGTGCAGCCGGTTCTCGGCCTCGTCGTAGACCGCCGACTGCGGCCCGTCGATCACGCCATCGGTGACCTCGATATTCCGGTCGGCAGGCAGCGGGTGCATGAACACAGCGTCCGGCCCGGCGGTAGCCATCCGCGCCTCGTCGGTAATCCATGATTTGTAGGAGTCGATGATCTTCGCGCCTGCTGCCTCGTCCGGGGTGGTCAGCATCGCACCCCAGCTCTTGGCGTAGACCACGTCCGTGCCGCGGATGCCGTCGTCGAAGTCATGCGAGATCTCGAAGCCGGCCCGGGCCAGCCTGGCGTTCTCCTTGGCCTGCTCGACGATCTCCGGCATCAGCATGAACTCGGGCGGATGGACCAGCCGCACGTTCATCCCGAACCTCGGCAGCAGCAGCGCCAGGCTCTGCGGGACGCTGATCGGCTTGACGTAACTGGACGCGTAGGCCCAGCTGATGGTGGCTGTGCGGCCGCGCGGATCACCGAACCGCTCAATGATCGTCATCAGGTCGGCCAGCGCCTGATGCGGGTGGTAGATGTCGCACTGCATGTTGAGCACCGGCACCCGGCTCGCCTCGGCGACCTCGCGCAGGTAACGGTTGCCCTGCTGCCAGTCGACGTGCCGGATGGCGATGCCGTCGTTGTACCGGCCGAGGATCTCGCCGATCTCCTTCGGCGTGTCACCGTGCGCGATCTGGGTGGATCGGCTCTCGATGAACTGCGCGTGGCCGCCTAGCTGGGCCATGCCCGCCTCGAACGAGGCCCTGGTGCGCGTGCTGGAGAAGAAGAACAGCATGGCGAGGACCTTGTCCCGAAGGTACGGGTGCGGCTGCCCGAGCGCCCGGTCGCGCTTGAGCGCGAAGGCGACGTCGAGCAGCGTGCTGATCTCGTCCTTGGTCCACTCCTGCAGGTCGATCAGGTCGCGTCCGCGAAGATGGGTCTGCATGTCCCGGCGCCCCTACTCGGCCGCGCCGAGTACCAGGGCGAGCAACGCCATCCGCAGGACTACGCCGTTGAATGCCTCGGCCCAGTACCTGGCGTGCCTGGTGGCGTCCACGTCCGGGGGCAGCTCGTCCATCCTGGGCAGCGAATGCAGGATGATCGAGTCGCTCTTAGCCTTGCTACGCAGCAGTTCGCGGGTGACCTTGTAGGCGGCCGGCGTGAGCCCCTTGTCCTCGCTGGCCTCGACCCGCGACTGGGTGTAGTCGGCCTGGACAACCGGCTCCATGTAGATGACGTCGGCCTCGGCGATGCACTTCTCGACGCTCTCGACCTCGCGGTACTGCGTGTTCCGCTCGTCAAGCTCGGCCTTGAACTCGGGCAGCAGCGACATTTCCGGCGGCCCGACCACGAACGCCTCCATGTCGAACTGCGACATGGCGTGCAGGATCGAGTGCATGGTGCGCATCCGCATGTCGCCGACGCAGAGCACCTTGAGCCCGTCGAGCCTGCCCCGCTCCCGCCAGATCGTGTAGAGGTCGGTGAGCACCTGGGTCGGGTGCTCGCCCCAGCCGTCGCCGCAGTTGATCACGGGCACCGACGCCCACCGAGCGGCCTCGGCCGGGGCGCCCTGCTGGAAGTGCCGCATGGCGATGACGTCGCCGTAATACTCCAGCATGTGCACCGTGTCCTTGATCGACTCCTGGTAGAAGTCGCCTGCCCTGGTCATCTTGGCATCGGCGAAGCCGAGCACATGCCCGCCGAGCCGGTGCATGGCCGCCTCGGTGGCGAGCCGGGTGCGGGTGCTCGGCTGGTAGAAGGCGGTAAGCAGGGTCTTGTCCTTCAGCAGGTCGCCGTTCCTGCGCTCGGCGGCGTGCGGCCTGAGCTGGTCGCAGACCCGGAAGATCTGGAAATACTCCGCGCGCTCCATGTCCTTCAGGGACAGGATGTCCCGGCCGAGAAAGCTCCGCATGGCTGCCACCCCACTTTTAATCGAGCACTGTTATCGAGCACTGCCTATCGGGCACTGCCTATCGGGCACTGTTTTGTCGGGCACTGTTTTGTCGGGCACTGTGTTATTCAAGCACTGTCAGCAAGCAAGACTCTCAGGTGTCTGCGCCGCCGCCGCCTGACTCCCCGGTGAAGGTGTCGATCATGAGCTCGACGTCGTCACCAAGCGGGTAGAGGATCGGGCAGGTGGCGCCCGCCGCGACGTACTCGGCGACCTTGGCCCGGCACTCCTGCGGCGTGCCGGATGCCGAGATCATCTGGACGGCCTCGTCAGGGACCAGCTTCATGGCCCGCTGGATGTCGTCCTGGCTGGCCGGCCAGGTGAGGATCTTCCCGATCTCGGCGATCAGCGCCGGATCGACGCCGCTTGCCTTCATGATGTGCGGCTGCTGGCCGAGATACTGGGTGAGCAGTTCCCTGGAGCGGTCAAGCGCGGCGGCGCGGTCGTTGTCGACCGAGCAGACGACCAGCTGCGGCCGGTCGATCTCCGCCACGGTCCGCCCGGACCGTGCCGCGCCCGCCGCCAGGGCCTCCAGTGCCCGCCGGTTGTAGTCGGGGCTGACCATGTAGTTGAGCAGCACGCCGTCGGCGATCTCGCCGGCTAGCTCCATCATCTTCATGCCGGTCGCGCCGATGTAGATCGGCACCGCCCGCGGCGAGCGGTCGCCGTGCACGATGTCGATCTCCACATCCTGCAGTTGCACAAATTCGCCCTGGTAGGAGACCCGCTGCAGGGCGAGCAGCTGCCTGGTCGCCTCGACAACCTCGCGCATGGCCTGCAGCGGCCGGTGCCGGTTCACGCCCACCTTGGAGGCGAGCGGCTCCCACCAGGCGCCGAGCCCCATCATGATCCGGCCGGGAGCGAGCTCCCAGAGGGTCGAGAAGGTGGCGGCAAGCAGGCCGACGTTCCTGGTCCAGATCGGGATCACGCCCGATCCGACCTTGATCCGGCTGGTCACAGCGGCATAGGCGGCCATCGGCACCGTTGCCTCCCTGACCAGCCTGCTCTCCGCCTGCCAGACCGCCTCGAACCCCTTCGACTCGGCGTATTGGGCGTAGCGCATGCCGTCCCTGATCGGGTGCTTGTCCTGAAGGTAGAGGGCCATCCGGCCGGCCGACGTGACCGTCATCGCAGCTCGCCTCCCATGGGCGTGAAATCGTGCGGCGGAATTTCCTGCAGGCGGCCCCAGAGCCGGTCGGCCACGCCGGCCGCCTGCGCGGCGAGCCGGTCGGTGTCGACCCGGGTTGACCGGCGGTCGGCGATGACCAGCTCGCCCGCCACTAACACGTCCCTGACCTGCCGCGGTGACAGGCCGAAGATCCAGTGGCCTGCGACGTTGTCGGCTGACACCGGGGTCGGCGCTGGGTAGTCGAGCACGGTGATATCGGCGGGCGCGCCGACCGTGATCCGGCCGAGCAGCGGCTCGCTGAAGACCCGGCCTGCCGCGCGGGAGCCGGCCGCGAGCCGGGCGAGCGGCCAGGACGGCGGCGTGCCCACGCTGGCCTCCCTGGCCCGGAAGAAAGCCGCCTGCGACTCGGTGATCATGTCGCCGCCGATGCCGTCGGTGCCCAGCGCGATCCGCCCAGCAGGCGGCTGGTCACCGCTGGCGGTCACCGGGCTGTAGCCGACGCTGTTGTTCATGTTGCTGCGGGCGTTGTGCGCGATCGTGGCACCCGAGGCGAGCAGGATGTCCCGCTCGCGGGCGTCGATATGCACGCAGTGCGCGAGCAGCGCCCGGTCGGTGAGTAGGCCGGCCGCCTGCAGCCGGTCAACCACGCCGCGCCCGTGGCCGGCCAGCGCATCCCGCTGATCGGCGGCGTCCTCGGCCACGTGAATGTGCACGCCGGTGCCGGCGTCGGCGGCCGCCCCCGCGCAGGCGTCCAGGGTCGCGTCGGACATCGTGAACGAGGCATGCGCGCCGATCAGGCTGCGGGCCAGCGGACTGCTGGTCTTGCCGAATCTGATGTTCTCGGCCAGGCCGGCCGCTGCCAGGTGCTCGCCGTCCCGGTCGGTGACCTCATAGCACAGCACCGAGCGCAAACCGAGCTCGGCGAGCGCGTCGGCCATGACGTCGAGCGAGCCGTCGATGAAGCTCGGCGAGGCGTGATGGTCGAAGACAGTGGTCGTCCCGGCAAGCAGTGCGTCCAGGCCGCCGACCAGGGCCGACATGCGGATACTCGGCTCGTCGAGTGCCCGGTCGAGGCGCCACCAGATGCGCTGCAGGATCTGCAGGAAGTTCGCTGGCGGTGCCAGCTGGTAGGGCATTCCCCTGGACAGCGCCGAGTACAAGTGAGTGTGCGCGCAGACGTTGCCAGGCAGCAGCAGGGTGCCCGAGCAGTCCCGGCGCGGCACGCCTGCCGGGGCTGGCCCGACGGCGGTGATCCGGTCGCCGCTGATCACCACGTCGGTGCTGGCCAGCTCGACCGGATCGAGTCCGAGTACCACGGTGGCCCCGCAGAGGGCAAGGGTGCTCATCGGCGGCGCGCCAGCCTGGGCACGGCTGCCTCCGCTGCGGCGGAGTCCTTCATCGGCAGCCTGGTCCGGTAGCGGCCGTCGAAGGCGTGTAGCGCACCCGCTACCGCGCTCGCTGTGGGGACCAGCCCGATCTCGCCGATTCCCTTCGCGCCGTAGGGGCCCTCGGGCTGATGCTCCTCGACGAAGACGCACTCGACCGGCGGCATCCCGGATGGCGGGATGATGTTCAGCGACTTCAGCGTGGTGGTGACCGGGACCCCGTCGCAGACCACGAACTCCTCGGACAGGCTGTGCCCCAGGCCCATGTGCACGGCGCCCTCAACCTGCCCGGCGAGCAAGGTGGGGTTGATCACCCTGCCGACATCGTGCGCAGCGATCACCTTCTCGATCCGGCCGTCCGAGCGCAGGATGACCACCTGGGTACCCCAGCCGTAAGCGAAGTGGGTGACCGGGTGCTCGACGGCGGTGCCCGGCTTGGTGGTCCAGTCGACCATCACCTCGCCGTAGAACTCCTGGCCAGCTAGGTCAGCCACGCTGCCCCCGTTAATCCTGGCCTTCAGTTTGCTGGCCGCGTCGATGACAGCACGTCCGCCGAGCACGGTCGCCCGCGAGGCCGTGGTCTGGCCGCAGTCGAGTTCGTGGCTGGTCTCGACCACCAGCCGGACCTGGTCTGGCGTCAGGCCGAGCTCGGTGCAGGTGATCTGCATGAGCACCGTGTGCACGCCCTGGCCCATCTCGGTCCAGGAGTGGAACAGGGTGACCGAGCCGTCTGCCTCGGGCCGCAAGATCACCTTGCCGTACTCGGTCAGGCCGTTGCCCACGCCGGTGTTCTTCACCGCGCAGCCGATCCCGGCGAAGGGCGCGGACCGGTACGCGTCGCGCACCGCGAGCAGCGTCTGCTTGATTCCCACGCCAGGACCGAGCAGCTGGCCGGTGCCAAACACGTCGCCGGTCTCCACGGCATTGCGCCAGCGGATTTCCCAGCCGTCCAGGCCGGTTCGCTCGGCCAGCCGGTCGAGCATGCCCTCGATCGCGAAATTCGACTGGTTCGAGCCGAAGCCGCGCATCGCGCCGCATGGCGGGTTGTTCGTGTAGACGGCCCTGGCCTCGATGTCCACGGCCGGGATCTTGTACACGCCGCAGCCGTGACCGGCGGCGCGCTCGAGTACCTTGTCGCCCACGCTGGCGTAGGCGCCGGTGTCACCGACGATCCTGGCGCGCAGCCCGAGCAGCCGGCCTTCGGCGTCGCAGCCCGCGGTGTAGGTGAGGGTGAGCGGGTGCCGCTTGACGTGGAAGCGGATGCTCTCCGCCCGGCTCAGCGTCAGCTTGACCGGCCTGCCCGTCGCGCAGGCCAGCAGCGCAGCGTGACCCTGGACTCCCAGATCCTCCTTGGCGCCGAACGCGCCGCCACTGGATATCAGGGTGGCGAGCACCTTGTCCTTGGGCAGGCCGAGCAGGCCAGCGACCTGCCTGCGGTCGCTCCAGATGCCCTGCCCCTGGGAGTAGAAATGCACCCCGCCGTCGTCCGTCGGATAGGCGAGCGACGACTCAGGCTCGAGGAAGGCGTGCTCGATGAACTGGGTCTGGAAGGTCTCGGTGAGGACATGCGCAGCTCCGGCCAGGGCGGCGTCGACGTCGCCGCGCTTGATCTGCGAGACAGAAAGCACATTGCCGGGCGCGTGGTCGTGCAGCCGCGGTGCGTCTTGTGCCATGGCCTGCACCGGGCTGGTCACTGGCTCAAGGACCTCGTAGCTGACCTCGACCAGCGCCGCCGCCTCGCGTGCGCAGGTCCGGTCGGTGGCGGCCACCAGCGCGATGACGTCACCGACGTACCTGGTCGTCTCGCCGGTCGCCACCAGCTGCGGCCAGTCCTGGGTGATCTCGCCCTGCACCCGGTCGCCTGGTACGTCGCCGGCGGTGAGCACGGCGAGCACGCCAGGATGGGCGAGCGCCTGGCTGGTGTCGACGGCGCGCACCACGGCTCGCGGGTGGTCGGCGAACCGGATCGCGCCGTGCGCCATGCCCGGCATGGTCATGTCGTTGATGTAGGGCTTGTCGCCAAGCGCGAGCTCGCGGCCCTGGTAGCGGGCGGTCGGCGAGCCCACCTGTCCGCTGTTGTCCGCCTGCGGCAGCGGCTCACCGCGCCTGACGCCGGCCGCCAGCATGATCGCGTCGATGATCTTCACATACCCGGTGCACCGGCACAGGTTGCCAGCCAGCCCCGACGCCACTTGCTCCCTGGTCGGGTCTGGTGTCTTGGCCAGCAGCACCTCAGCCTTCATCAAGATGCCGGGCGAGCAGAAGCCGCACTGGGAGGCGCCGGCCGCGACGAAGCAGCCCGCCCATCGCTCCCGGTCGGCCTCGGACATGCCCTCCTGGGTGGTAATGGACCGGCCAGCGAAACGCTCGGCTGGCTGGGCGCACGAGACCACGGCTTTGCCGTCGACGATCACGGTGCAGGCACCGCAGGAGCCTTCTGGGGCGCAGCCGTCCTTGACCGAGGTGATGCCGCAGCCGTCCCTGAGCACCTCAAGCAGATGCTGACCGGCCTGGACGTCGGCCGACGCCGCGGCGCCGTTAAGGGTGAAATCCATCGCAGCCCCTCCCGGTCTGCCGGTGCAGCCGAGCTCCGGTCGTTGCCTCAGCCACGGCGCACCCCGGTGAACAACACGATGACCCGCTGATCCGGGCCGACCACCCCGGCCTGCCGCAGGTCGAGCAGGCCGGCCAGGCCTGCCGACCCGGTCGGGTCAACGTCGATGCCGGTCATGGCCGCGAGGCCGCTTGCCTCGGCCAGCCTGTCCTCGGTGACCACCAGCGGCTGGCCGCCCGTGGTCAGCATCGCGCTGACCACGGCCTGCCAATCGTAGGTCTCGTCGTCCAGGATTCCGGTCGCGATGCTCTTCGGCTCGCTCTCCCATGGCCACATATAGGCCGAACGGTGGTGCGCGGCCACGGCACGCACCCGCTCGACGTCGGCGCGGCTGACCGGGCCTGCACTGCCGTCGCCTGGCAGCAGAGCGCGGACCCTGGTGTAGGCGCGCTGGAGCGGATGAGCGCCCCCGGTCTGGACGGTGTGCAGCCTGGGCTCGCGCGGGATCGCGCCGAGTTCGGCGGCCTCGCGCAGGCCCTGGGCGCACGCGCTGGCCAGGGCGCCGCCGCCGACTTGGATGACGATGTGGTCGATGGCCAGGCCGGCCAGTTCCGAAGCGATCTCGTAGCCGATGGTCTCGCCGCCCTCGATCGCCAGGCCATTCTCGTTGCCCTGGCAGGTGAAGGGCACCGCGCCGGCCGCGAGCTCCTGCCGGAGCCGCAGGTAGGCGGGATCGCCGGCCACTCCGGGCTCGCGCGGGCAGGGCACCACGGCAGCGCCGAGCTGGCGCAGCCGAGCCACGATGCCTGGCTCCGCGTCGACCGGAACGAACACGCGGAGCCTGCGCCCGCCGGCCCTGGCCACGACGGCTGCGGCGAGGGCGGCGTTTCCGCAGCTCGCGATCGCCAGGTCGGGGCGGTCGCCGGCGCCGGTCAGCCCCAGGCGCTCGGCGACTTCGAGGTGGATCATCAGGCCCATCAGGTGACGGCCCTTGTGCGAACCTGACACATTGGCCGTCTCGTCCTTGATCCAGACTCCGCCGGCCGCAGCGAAGCCGAGCCGGTCGCTCAGCACGGCGTTCCTGCGCAGCGGCGTGACACCGAAGCCATGCCCGTCGACGGCCGCTACCGATCGCTCTAGTCCGGCGATCAGCTGCAGGTACTCCTCGTCGGTCAGGCCTGCGTCCATCGCGAGGTGGTAGGCGTGCATCAGCGAGCGGTACCGGGCAAACGGGTCGGGCTCGCTGCCGTCGGGGAAGCGCAGTGCGGCGGTGTCGAGGACCCGGACCAGGATGTGATCGACGTCATCGTCGCCAGCGTTGACGCAGCGGAACGGATAGGCTTCGGTCGCCTTAGCGACCCAGCCGCAGCCGGCGCAGGCAATGGATGACAGTGCGGCGCTCACAGCTCCTCGATTACTCCGGTGCGGGCGTTGAACTCCTCGATCAGGCTGTCCCAGCTCGCCAGCTTCTCGCGCAGGTCGATCCAGTAGGCCTGTGATCTGCGGGCCGAGAAGTCAGGCACGCTGACCCCCTGCTGCTCAACCCAGGTGTAGTAGCCGAGGTCGAAGATGCGCTCGCGGTCCCGCAGGCTGGTTTCCAGCAGGTGATCGGTGTCCGCGGCGAGCATCCAGCGGCCGAACGCCTGCGCCGCGTCTGCCTGGTCGAAACCCTTCGGGTAGTCCCTGGCCTCGACCCGCTCGCGCTCGCTCGCGTACATGCCCGCCCCGTCGGTGGCCACCGTGATGAGCACGTCCTGTGACCCGAGTCGCAGGTATTTGGCGGTCTTGACCGCGGCCAGGATGTTGCAGATGCTGGACAGCCCGAACGAGGACAGCGCGGCCAGCGTCGGCGCCGGCACCTCGCGCCGCTCCCGCAGGTACTCCAGGCCGGCCGGGGAGCTGAACAGCACGCCAAGCTGGTCGGTCGCGCCGTCAGAGACCGCGGTCACCAGGTCGGTGTTCATGACATTGTGAATCAGGGGGATGTGCTTATCCCCGATGCCCTGGATGTTGTGCTCGCCGAATCCGTTGTAGAGCATGGTCGGGCATTCCAGTGCCTCGACCGCGACGATCGCGGCGCCGTAGGCCTCCTTGAGATGGTCGCCGGCGCCGAGGGTGCCCGCTGAACCCGAGGCGGAAACGAACCCGCGGAGCCGCAGCGCCGGATCGGAGCCGCGGATCGACTCGAAAACCCGGGCCAGCGCCGGGCCGGTGCAGGCGTAGTGAATGAGATGGTTGCCGAATTCGGCGAACTGATTGAAGATCACGTTCGCCGGGTCCTGCGCCAGCTCGGCGCACTTGTCGTAGATCTCCTTGACGTTGCTCTCGGTGCCCGGCGTCCTGATGATGTCGCCGGGGTCGGTCACCCAGTCCTCGAGCCAGGCGAACCGCTCCCGGCTCATCCCCTCGGGCAGCACAGCGACACCACGGCACTGCATGAGCCTCGATATGGCGACCCCGCCGCGGCAGTAATTACCGGTGGACGGCCAGATCGCCCGGTTCGCGGTGGGATCGAACTGGCCGGTGATCACCCGCGGGGCCAGGCATCCGTAGGCGGCGAGCACCTTGTGCGCCCTGATCATCGGGAACTTCTCGCCAATCACGACCACGATCCGCGCGTCCACCCCGGTCAGCTCGCCGGGCAGCTCGGCGTACACCGGAACGGAGACCTGGCCGGTGCGGTCAGCACCGTTGTGCCAGTGCACCCGGAACAGGTTCAGCGGGTGCGCCTCATCCGGCCCGACGCCTTCCAGTGCGTGCTGGATCCGGTGCGGGATGCGCCGTGGCTCGGCCAGTTCGGCGAAGGTCGGGAGCGCGATGCCAGCATCGCGGAACCGGCCGACGGCGCGGCCGTAGGTCCCCTGGTCGACGACGTGATCCTCAAGCCCCCGGGCTGGCATCGAGCGAACCTCCCGTACTGCGCTGCGCTGTTCCGATGAGTGCCATGGCCCGATGGTAAGGCTGAGTCGTTCCAACCTTCAGGAGTCGAAAGTCCCTTCTGTTCCTCCGGATTGCTCTGGCGTTGCCCAGACTTGGGACGATTAGCCGCGCGGCCGTTAGGCGGGGTCTGCCGCCGGTGCCTGGCTCCGGGCAGTATCGGTAGGGTGAGACCACCATGGCGACTGTCTCGGAGTACCTGCGTCCAGCCACGCTGGACGACGCGCTCGCCTGCCTTGACCGGCCGGGAGCCGTCGCCGTGGGCGGCGGGACGAAGGTCAACGCCGCCGCATCCGCTGCATCGCCCGCATCCTTCCAGCCCGTTGTGATCGTCGACCTGCAGGCCCTGCCGATCGACGGCATCGAGGCGGGCGAGGCGGACTGGCTCGTGATCGGTGCCACGGTCACTTTGCAGCGCATTGCCGACGAGACTCGCGTGCCTGCCGCGATCAGGGAGGCGGCCAGGCGCGAGCAGCCGAGCACGCTCCGGGGCCTGGCGACCATGGGCGGCTGCGTGGCCACGGCTGACCCAGAGAGCGAGCTGCTGGCCAGCCTGCTCGTGCACGAGGCCAGGGTCAGTCTCGCCGGGCGGGACGGCGAGCTCAGCCTTCCACTTGCCGCGCTGCTGGCTGATCGCAGTCTGCTGGCCGGCCGGATCATCACGGCTGTCGCGGTCGAAACCGGTGGGGTCTCCTCGGTGGCACGCACGGCTCGCACCAGGGCCGATCGGCCGATCGTCGCCGCGGTGGCCCGCCGCACTGCCGACGGGAGGCGGCTGCTGGCCATGACCGGGGTAGCCGCCACTCCCGTGCTGGTGCACGCGGCCGCGGTCGGCGACCTGGACCCGCCAGGCGACTTCCGCGGGTCGGGGGAGTACCGCCGGGCCCTCGCTGCCGTGCTTGCCAGCCGCGCGCTTGAGGAGACTGGCTGATGGACGTCAACATCGTCGTTAACGGCTGCGCCCGTACGCTCGCCTGCTCACCAGGCGAAACGCTGCTGGCGCTGCTCCGGCGCGAAGGCTTCCTCAGCGTGCGCTTCGGGTCAGGCACCGGCGAGACCGGCGCGGCCGCCGTGCTGCTGGACGGCCGGATCGCCAGCGCTGACGTGCTGCTAGCCGCGCAGGCGGACGGTCACCAGGTCACCACCGTCGAGTCGCTCAACCTGGCCACCGGTGAGCTGCACCCGATCCAGCAGGCATTCGTCGACGTCGGCGCGCTGCAGTCGGGGTACTCGGCCGGTGCGATGGTGCTGGCTGCGCTGGCGCTCCTGGACCGGAACCCGGACCCGGACGAGGGTGAGATCAGGGACGCCCTGTCCGGCATCCTGGACCGGGAGACCGGTTATGTGAAGGTGGTGGCCGCGGTCCGGCGCGCGGCGGCGCTGCTGCGCGGCGAGAGGCCCGACCCGGTGCAGCCGGTGCTGGTCGAGCCGCTGGCCGGAGCGGATCCCGCGGAGCCAGATTCGGTCCCAGATTCGGTCGCCGGCGGCGGCGTGCCGTTTGCGCTGCCGCGGGTGGTGCCGTCGCCGGATGTGGCCAAGACCACCGTGGTGGGCAAGCCGGAGCCCAAGGTCGAGGCGCTGCGACTGATCAAGGGCAATGCCGCATTCACCGATGACGTGCAGCCGCGCGGGATGCTGCACGCCAAGGTGCTGCGCAGCCCGCATGCCCACGCCAGGATCGTCGCGATCGATGACACGCAGGCCAGGGCGATGCCCGGGGTGCACGCGGTGCTGCATTACGGCAACACCGCCCGGGTGAAGTACGCGTCGGGCGGTCAGAGCTGGCCCAACCCGCATCCGTGGGATCAGGTGAGCTTCGATAACAAGGTCCGGCACATAGGCGACCGGGTGGCTGCCGTGGCGGCGGAGACCGTGCAGATCGCCGAGGAGGCCTGCCGCCGGATCAAGGTGACCTACCAGGTCCTGCCCGCGGTGTTCGACGAGATCGAGGCGCTGGCCGAGGGCGCACCTGGAATCCATGACGAGCCGGACTCGGTCGGAATCCACGACGCCGCCCGCAACATCAGCTCGCACATCGAAGGCCGGACCGTGGCGGACATGGAGGCGGCCCTGGCCGGTGCCGATCACGTTTTCGAGCAGACCTTTCACACCCACCAGGTGCAGCATTGCGCGATCGAGCCGCACATCACCATCGGCTGGCTGGACGAGGACGAGCGGCTGGTGCTGCGCACCTCGACCCAGGTGCCGTTCCACATCAGGCGCATGGTGGCACCGTTGCTCGGCCTGCCGGTCAAGCGGATCCGGGTGATCAAGCCAAGAATCGGCGGCGGCTTCGGCGCCAAGCAGGAGATGCTGATCGAGGACATCGTCGGTCACCTGGTGCTGGCCACCCGCCGGCCCGTGCGCCTTGAGCTAACCCGCGAGGAGGAGTTCACCTCGTCGCGCACCAGGCACAAGCAGACGATCACCTTCCGCACCGGGGTCAGCCGGGACGGCAAGCTGGTGGCCCAGGACATGAAGGTGATCGCCAACACCGGCGCCTACGGCGTGCACGGCTTCACGGTGCAGTCCGTCACCGGGCTGCGCGGCCTGTCCTCGTACAACTGCCCGGCCAAGCGCTACCAGTGCGATGTGGTGTACACCAACTGGCTGGTCGCGGGAGCGATGCGCGGCTATGGAGCGCCGCAAGGCGTCTTCGCGCTCGAGTCCCACATGGACGACATCGCCAGGGCGCTGCGCATCGATCCGGTCGAGCTGCGCCGCCGGAACTGGGTTGGGCTTGGCGACTCATTCGACATCGCGCCCCGGCTGGGCGAGCGGGGCGGTGTCGAGGACGTCGCCCCGGAAGACCTGCCGAGGATCACCAGTTGCGGCCTCGATGAGTGCGTGGCGCAGGCGCTGCGGGCGATCGGCTGGCACCGGCGCGCGGACGAATCGTGGCGACGCCCGCCGGACCGGCCGAGCATCCGGCGGGGGATCGGGTTCGCGCTGTGCGTCATGGGCTCGGGCATCCCGTTCGTCGACATGGGCGCGGCCTGGATCAAGATGAACGACGACGGGTCGTTCAACCTGATGATCGGCGGCACGGACCTGGGGACTGGTGCCGACACGGTGATCGCCCAGATCGCGGCCGAGGTTCTGGGAGTGGCTGCCGACGACATCATCGTGTATGCCGCGGACACCGACCTCACGCCGTTCGACGTGGGCGCATACGCGTCCGGCACGACCTATATCACCGGCATGGCGGCCAAGCGGGCGGCGGAGGCGGCCAGGGCACGGATCGCGGTGCGGGCCGCGCGGATGCTGGGGATCGACGAGTCCGAGCCGATCGAGCTGCGCGGCCACCGGGCCTGGGCGGCCGACGGCCGGTCGGTGTCGCTGGCCGAGCTTGCGCTCCATGTCCTGCACGCCGACGACCAGGAGCAGATCCTCGGCACGGCGTCGTACCTGGCGCGCGAGTCGCCTTCGCCGTTCGCCGCTCAGGTCGCCGAGGTCGAGGTGGACGTCGACACCGGCCAGGTCACCGTCGTCAAGCTGGCGGCGGCGGTTGACTGCGGAGTGCCGATCAACCCGCTGACCGCGAGCGGCCAGGTGGAGGGCGGCATGCTGATGGCCCTCGGCTATGCCCTGTGCGAGGAACTCGTGCTTGACGACAACGGGCGGCCGGTGAACGCCAGGCTCGGTCCGTACTGGATCTTCCGTGCCGACGACGCTCCGGCCACCGAGGTATTCCTGGTCCAGACGATGGAGCCGTCCGGACCGTTCGGGGCCAAAGCCGTCGGTGAGATCCCGACCGTGGGCGTCACCCCCGCGGTAAGGAACGCGATCCTGGACGCCACAGGAGTCGCGATCAACGCCACCCCGTTCACCCCCGAGCGGGTCTGGCTGGCACTGCACGCGGACGGGGCCGCCGGGCTCCAGCAGCTCAGTGCATCGCCGGAGCCCTGACGGCCCGCTCATAGCCGTTTTCAGTGCGTGACCAGCGGGCTGGCCACCTCCTCCCGCACCCCACGGCGGGCGAGCAGGTAGTACACGCCACCGCCGACCACAATGCCGATCGCCCAGCTCAAGTCCCCGCCCTGCAGGCCGGGGAAGTGGTTGGAGATCGGCCCAATGTAGGACGGCACGGCGAAACCCGCGTTGATCCACATCAGCGCGGCGACCATGCCAAGGACCTGGGCGATGATAGCGGGCCAGTGGATGCCGCCGTTCCGCCAGTACAGCCCGCCGCGCTTGGCGGCGAGCGAAGGCAGGTCGTAGCGCCGCCGACGCAGCAGGTAGTCCACCATCAAGATTCCGAACCAGGCCGACAGCCACACCACGATGTAGAGCAGGAACCCGGCGAAGTCGGCGTAGAAATTGCCGTGGAACAAGATGATGCCGGTGACCACGCCGCATACCACGGTGTCGACGATCACCGCTCCCCAACGCTTAATCGGGATGCCCAGCGCCTGCAGCGTGACCCCGGACGAGTACAGGTCGATGGTGTTGATGGCGAACAGCTGGATGATGGCGAAGATCAAGAACGGCACCACGAACCAGGCTGGGAAGCTCTGAGGCACTCCGAGCTGTGTGATGCCAACGGTCTTCTTCGTGACAGTGAAGGCCAGTATTCCCAGGATTTCGAGCACCACGGACGGGATCGCGCCGCCGAGGGCAGCCGACCAGAACGTGCTGGACTTGCGCGTGCCGCGAGGCAGGTAGCGCGAGTAGTCGTTGCCGTTCTCGGTCCACCCCAGGCCGCCGACCGAGATAATCAGCACCAGCGCGGTGGTCCAGACGGCCCACGATGCCGAGGGCTGATGGAAGGTGCTCAGGTGCAGCCGGGTGAAGGTGAATACTGCCAGGACCGCGAAGAAGATGATGAACACGTAAGCGAGATAGCGGAGCGTCTTGGTGATCGTCGCGTGGCCAAAGAAGGGCATGACCAGCTGCACCGCCGCCGCCAGCACAATTATGATGATCTTGGCGGGGGTCCCCAGCGTGGTCCCGTAGTGGAGGAATAGCAGGATCACGGTGGCGACCACGAAGTAGACGCCCTCGATCTCGAACCCGACCTGGGTCACCCAGTTGAACAGCGCCACCAGCCGGTTCCCGTTCTGCCCGAACGGCGCGCGGCTGACCATGAACGCCGTCGTGCCCGTCTCAGGGCCCTGCAAGCTCGCCCAGCCGAGCAACGAGTAGAAGAGGTTGCCGACGACGACGGCCAATATCGCCTGCCCTACGGACAGGCCAAAGGTCATGATCAGGGTCCCGTAGAAGAAGAACTCGACATTGAACACCGCACCAGCCCACAGCCAGAACAGGCCGGAAGGTTTCATCTTGCGTTCAGCGTCCGGGATCAGATCGATCCCGCGCTGTTCGACTTTGAAGGCCGCGTACTCCTGCGGTTGCTCTGTCTTGTCTTGCCCGCTCGCCCCGAGACTAACGTCACCGCTCATTGGTACCCCTAGACCTAGCTCGCAACTTTCGCTGTCTGCACTATCATCCCTCCCACGCCCGACACAGGGAACCTCTGCCGTGTCTATCTCTCCGCGCCAGCTCAAGGTCGATGGATGGCCACTGAACTTACCCGGTAATCCGGGCTGCCAGGCGTAACGTGGGCCCGGCGGGCCCGGCATGCTTGTCCGGAGGCGGCGAGGCCTGCTAGCCCGGTGCTACCGCGGTCAGCTCGAACCTGTTTACGTCGACAAGGCCGCGGTCGGTGATCCTCAGCTCCGGGATCACCGACAGAGCGAGGAAGCTCAGGTGCATGAACGGGGTAGCGATGCCGATGCCGAGCGCCGCGGCCGCGGCGTGCTCGACGGCCTCGACCTGCGCGGCGACCGCGGCGACCGGCTGGTCGCTCATCAGCCCGCCGATCGGCAGCGGCACCTCGGCGACGACCCGGCCGTCGAGAATCGCCACCTGGCCGCCGCCGATCTGGGCCAGCCTGGCCACGGCGGCCGACATGTCAGCCGGCCCGGACACATCGAGGGCGCCGACGACCATGCAGTTGTGCGCGTCGTGGGCCACGGTGGAGGCGATCGCGCCGCGGCTCAGCCCGAAGCCGTGCACGTAGCCGAGGCCGATCCTCCCGGTCTCGTGGTGCCGCTCCACGACGCCGATCCTGGCGATTCCCGCCGCAGGGTCCGTGACATCGAGCACGAGGTGCCTGGTGGTGAGCGTGTCCGGCTCGATCCCGATCACCTTGGCCAGCCCGCCCTCCGGTGGCGCCAGGGTCAGCGCCGCCGGTCCTGGCGGTGCCGCTAGGTGGACCGAGTGACGCATCCAGGCGGGCGCCGGCGCCGAAGGGACGGCGCCCGTGAGCGCCTGGCCGTGCTCGGCGACCAGCGCCGGCCTGATAGACCCGAACCGCGGACAGCCGGTCGAGCGAGTCGAAGCACAGCACGTCCGCCTGATAGCCGGGCGACAGCCAGCCCAGGCGGTCGAAATGGTGATAATCGGCAGGATTGGACGTCGCGAGCACCAGGGCATCTTCCAGTCGCACACCGCAGGAGACGGCCAGCCTGACACAGTCATCCACGTGGCCGTCGGCGAAGATCGTATCGGGCTCGCGGTCGTCGGTGCAGAGCGCGACCCGTTCCGTACCGTGCTGGCGCACCAGCGGGATCAGAGCGGCGAGGTTCCGGCTCGCCGAGCCCTGCCTGGCGAAGATCCACATACCCTTGCGGCGCTTCTCGGCCGCCTCAGCCAGCGTGGTGCACTCGTGGTCGGACTCGATCCCCGCGGCCAGGTAGGCGTCCAGCTGCCGGCCGGTCAGCCCGGGCGCGTGCCCGTCCACCCGGCGATCCCCGGCGGCGGCGATCTTCGCCAGCAGCTCAGGGTCGCCGGCCACCACGCCTGGGTAGTTCATCACCTCGGCGAGCCCGATCGCGCCGAACTCCTCGACCAGCGCTCGGACCTCGGCGGCATGCAACTCAGCCCCAGGACTCTCGAACGGCGATGCGGGCACGCAGCTCGAGGCGCAGATCCCGAACGTGAACGGCAGGTTCGCCGCAGCCTGCGCCAGCGCGACGACGCCAGGTATGCCGAACACGTTGGCGATCTCGTGCGGGTCAGCCGCCACCGCCGTGGTGCCATGCGGGAGCACGGCCCTGACGAACTCATCGACCCAGAGCTTGGTGGACTCCAGGTGCATGTGCGCGTCGATGAAGCCGGGCGTCAGCGCGGCACCGGACAGGTCGGCGATCTCCCGCGCGTCCCGCGGGCCCCAGCCGGCGATCACGCCATCTGCCACGGCAAGGTCGGTGTCAATCCACTCCCTGGTGCCGGGTACGAAGACCCGGCCGCCGGTGAGGAGGAGGTCAGCGGGTTCGTCGCCACGCGCGACGGCAAGGACGCGGGCTGAAGCTCTGCGTGCGGACACCGGTCACCTCCGTGCTCAGGGGCCGTCGGTGCGGTCCCCCGGGTTCTCAGGCGGCGGCGCGCCTGCGATCATCGCCCGGTTGGCCAGAGTGTAAGTCCGGGTTCTGAGCAGTGTCACGAGTCGTCCGGTGGTGCGGCTGGGACCTTCGGCCCTGGACCTGCCGCGACGGAATCCGTAGCGTATGGCCACTATGGATACCCAGGTGCGCGGGCCGGCTGCGGTGCCCGCGTCGGCCGCGATGGGCGAGCCGGTTGCGGTGGCCGAGCGGGCTGTGGTGCGCGAGCTGGTGCCGCTGCCTGAGCTGGCGCCGCCGCGCGAGCCGGCCCCGCGTGGCGTGGGCTCACCCCTGCTGCGGGTCGATGGCGTGCCGAAGGTCAAGGGCGAGTTCAGTTATGCCAGCGACCTGCACGCGGATGGCATGCTCTACGGGGTAGTGCTGCGGTCGCCGCACGCGCACGCGCGAATCAGGTCGGTGGACATCTCGGCGGCGCAAGCCAGTCCTGGCGTCCGGGCGGTGCTGCTCGCCGCTGACGTCCCCGGCCATCCCACGTTCGGGCTGAACGTCGCCGATCAGCCGGTGCTGGCGGCCGACCTGGTCCGCTATCAGGGTGAGGCGGTGGCGCTGGTGGCCGCCGACACCCAGCGGCTCGCCAAGCAGGCGGTCAGCCGGATCGTCGCGGACTGGGAGCCGCTCGAGGTACTCGCCGATATGGAGGCGGCGCTGCGGCCTGATGCGCCGCGCTTGCGCGAGTTCGGCAACGTGCTGCGCCACGTGCACCTGGTGCACGGCGAGCCGGACCGCACGGCCGCTGACGTCTGGGTGGAAGGCTATTACCAGACTGCCATGCAGGACCAGGCGCCGCTCGGGCCGGAAGCGGGGCTGGCCATTCCGGACGAGGACGGCGGTGTTCACCTCTACGCCACCGCCCAGTGGCTGCACGTGGACGCCGAGCAGATCGCCCCCTGTCTCGGGCTGCCGGCCGAGAAGGTCAGGCTGACCCTGGCCGGCGTCGGCGGTGCGTTCGGTGCGCGCGAGGACATCCACATTCAGATCCACGCCTGCATGCTCGCGCTGCGCACCGGCCGCCCGGTGAAGATGTGCCTGGGTCGCGAGGAATCGTTCCACGCGCATGTGCACCGGCACCCGGCCAGGATCTGGATGCGGCACGGCGCCACCGCGGACGGCAGGCTCCTGGTGGTGGACGCCAGGCTGCTCTTCGATGGCGGCGCGTACACGTCGTCATCGCCAGCTGTCCTCGGGAATGCGGCGACGTTCGCCGCCGGGCCGTATGAGGTCCCGCACGTGCGGGTGGAAGCCTCGGTGGTCTATACCAACAATCCGCCGTGCGGAGCCATGCGCGGCTTCGGCGCACCGCAGGTCTGCTTCGCGCACGAGGCGCAGATGGACAAGCTCGCGGCCCGACTTGGCCTGGATCCAGCCGAGTTCAGGCTGCGCAACGCGCTGCACACGGGCTCGGTCCTGCCGACCGGCCAGGTGATCACCGGCAGCGCGCCGGTACGTGAGCTGATCGAGCGCTGCATGGCCATCCCGATGCCAGCTGCGGAGCCGTGGCTCGGCCGCGATGCCAGGCTCTATCCAGGTGGCACCGGCAATGTGACCCGCGGCGAAGGGCTCAGGCGGGGCACGGCGATCGCTGTCGGGTACAAGAACTTCGCGTTCAGCGAGGGTTTCGACGACGCGGCGGAGGCACGGGTCACGCTGACGGCCGGCCCTGGCGGGCCGGTCGCCGAGATCCACACGGCGGCCGTCGAGATGGGCCAGGGCCTGTACACCGTGCTGACCCAGATCGTGCAGACCGAGCTTGGCATCAGCGATGTCGTCATGCACGCAGCGGACAACGAGGTCGGGAACGCGGGATCCACCTCGGCCTCGCGGCAGTCAGTGATGGCCGGCGGCGCCGTGCAGCTTGCCTGTCAGCAGGTGCGGACCGAACTCCTGGCGCGGGCCAAGCGGCTGGACGGCGGCGATGAGCTGTCGCTGGACCAGGGACGAGTCTTCCGCAGCGGCGTTCCGGTGGCCGACGTCAGCGGCCTGCTCGCCGAGCCAGTGACCGGGGTCGGCGTCTACCACCACCGGCCGACGACTGGCTTCGACTCCAGCGGCCAGGGGGACATCCACGTCGGATTCGCCTTCGCGGCGCAGCGGGCGGTGGTCGAGGTCGATGCCGAACTCGGTCTCGCCCGGGTGGTTCAAGTCGCGGCGGCGATGGACGTCGGCAAGGTGATGAATCCGGTCGGGCTGCAGGGCCAGGTGGCCGGCGGCACGGCCCAGGGCCTGGGGCTGGCGCTGATGGAAGAGGTCCAGGTGGTAGACGGCACGATCCGCAACCCGTCCTTCACCGACTACCTCATCCCGACCATGCTCGACGTCCCCCCGGTGCTGTCGGTCGCGGTCGAAGACCCCGAGCCTGGCACGCCCTATGGCCTCAAGGGCATGGGTGAGTCACCCACGGTCGTCGCGACCGCGGCCATCGTCGGCGCGCTGCGCAACGCCACCGGGCTCGAACTGAATAGCGCCCCGGTGACCCCCGACGAGCTTTCTGGCCTGCGCGGGCCAGCCACCAGCGCGGGCCGTGCCCCAGTGCCCGAGGTGCCCGGCCAGTGGCCGGTGCCTTATTACTTTGACCAGCAGGCATCCGGGCAGCAGAACCTGATGTAGCCGCTGTACCGGCGTTTCGCTCGGCCCCCGCGGTCCCCCGAACCGCGGGCAGCCTCAGCGGGCCGGCGGCCCCCGCGCCTGGCGCCAGCTCAGTCGCTAAGGCAGCGTCAGGATCTCGTGACCGTCCGCGGTTACCAGCACGGTGTGCTCGAACTGGGCGGTGCGCTTGCGGTCCTTGGTGACTGCCGTCCAGCCGTCAGACCAGACCTCGTAGTCGATCGTGCCGAGAGTGAGCATCGGCTCGATCGTGAAGGTCATGCCAGGCTCGATGATGACGCTGACCTCTGGATCGTCGAAATGCGGCACGATCAGCCCGGAATGAAATGTGGTGCCGATGCCATGGCCGGTGAAGTCGCGGACCACGCCGTAGCCGAACCGGCGGGCGTAGGACTCGATCACCCTGCCAATGACGTTCAGCGCCCGGCCGGGCGCGACCGCCGCGATGCCGCGCATGGTGGCCTCGTGGGTCCGCTCGACCAGCAGCCGCGACTCCTCGTCGACCTCCCCGGCAAGAAAGGTCGCGTTGGTGTCGCCGTGCACCCCGCCGATGAAAGCGGTGATGTCGATATTGACGATGTCGCCGTTGGCCATGACAGTGTCGTCGGGGATGCCGTGGCAGATGACCTCGTTCAGCGAGGAGCACAGCGATTTCGGGTAGCCGCGGTAGCCCAGGGTGCTCGGGTAAGCCCCGTGATCGCACAGGAACTCGTGGCCAATCCGGTCCAGCTCATCGGTGCTGATGCCGGGCGCGACGTGCTTGCCCACCTCGGCCAGGGCCTGCGCGGCGATCCGGCCAGCCACCCGCATCCGCTCGATGGTGTCGGCGTCCTTGATGTCGGGCTCGCCGGTTCTGGGGTAGCGCTTGCCGACGTACTCCGGACGCTGGATGTGCGCGGGAACCTGCCGGTGCGGGGAAATCCGCCCGGGTCGCAGCGTTGTCACCATGATCTGGGATTCTAGTTGGCATGGACACTGAGCAGCACTGGTGGTTCTGTCTGAAACACCGGGCCGTGGAGCCGGATGCCGGCTGCCCTGGCAAGGACAGGCTCGGCCCGTACCCGACCAAGGAGGCGGCCGCTCGCGCGCTGGAGACGGTGCGGCAGCGCAATGAGGAGTGGGACGCCCAGGACCGCGATGGCTGAGGCCAAGCCGGTCCGGGCCGAGGTCGCGGCCGGCGGGCCGTCGGAGAGCCCGAGGTTACGCTGAGGCATAATCGGCTCAGGCCTGCGGAGCGGGCGAGACCGCCGGGCAAGCTGGCGAGGGCACCGCAGTGAGGTCAGATTTACGGCTAACCAGGCCGAAAGGTGCTTACTGTGACAGCACAATGGTCCGGCGAAGGGCTCCCTCCGGTCGCCCAGGCCCGGATGGCCGAGATCAAGGCGAGCGGGACCTGGGGATCGGCACTGTCCGCCGACGAGTTCACCGCGATCAAAGGGGTTGGCTTCGAGCCGGTCGGTCAGGTACTCGGCGCCGCGGTCTACAACCTCGGTTATACCGGTCGGTACGGCTGCCCGAGCTATGGCGCGTTCGGCAGTTACAGCCGGATGATGCCGGGCTGGCAGCAGGGGTTCACGGTCGTGTCGAGCGGGGGCGGATCGGCCATTTACGGGCCGCTGGTGCAGACCCTGTACCGGGCCCGCAGGGACGCACTCGGCCGGATGGCGGCCGAATGCACGGCTCTGGGCGGCCATGGTGTGGTCGGCGTGTCGCTGACCTTCGGCCCGTTTCCGGCCGGCGGGCTGGAATTCAAGGCGATCGGCACCGCGGTGCGCGCCCCTGGCGGCGTGCCGCTGCCGCAGCCATTCACCTCGGACCTGTCCGGCCAGGACTTCGCGAAGCTGATCTCCGATGGCGTGGTACCGGTGGGGCTGGCGCTTGGGATTTCGATCGGGACCAGGCATGACGACTGGGCCACCCGCGTTCAGAGCCGGTGGACGACGGGAAACACCGAGGTGAGCGGCTACACCGACCTGGTAAACCGAACCCGGCACGACGCGCGGAACGAACTGCAGCTTGACGTGATGCGGATGGGCGGTGAGGGCGTCGTCGTCCAGCGGATGGACATGCGGATCAGGGAGCACGAGTGCCCTGCCCAGGAAGGCACCCGCGATCACGTCGCCGAGGTGACGATCGTGGGCACCGCCATCACCCATTTCACCAAGTCACGCCGCGCGGCCGAACGGCCGAGCCTCGCGGTGCTTTCACTTGACCCGCAGCGCCGCCAGGCCGCTCGGGTTCGGCTTGGCGGCGGCACTTCTGGCACCCTGCCAGGCGTCCGCTAGGCCGCAGGCATTCACACCAAAGAGGCATAACGCAGCCCAAGGAGCAGCATGACCGAGCAGCAGCCCGCCGATTTCGGGGCCATGGGAGTTCCGCAGGACGCGATCGCGCGGCTCGCGGAGCTGCGGCCGGACCGGGCCGGATCAATCTTTACCTCTGACCTGTCGGTGAATGAGTTTCTGCTGGTCAGGGAGGTGGGCTTCCGTCCGCTCGGGCTGGTGCTCGGCAGTTCGATTTACCACGTCGGCCTGCAGCTTGGCCGCTGGAGCCAGAACCAGGAGCTCAACGTGCTGTCCCAGGCGATGTACCACGCCAGGGAGCTGGCGATGACTCGGATGGAGGTCGAGGCCGACACGCTGGGCGCTGATGGCGTGGTCGGGGTCAGGCTTGACGTGGAGATGAAGGAGTTCGGCGCGGACATCGCTGAGTTCATCGCGGTCGGCACTGCCGTCAAGGCCGAGCCGGATGCCGGCGGCGGCGGCGTGACCAACTGGCGCAACAACAAGAATCTCCCGTTCACCTCGGATCTGTCCGGCCAGGATTTCTGGACGCTGATCCGGGCCGGATACGCGCCGCTCGGCATGGTGATGGGCTCGTGTGTCTACCACATCGCGCATCAGGGCGTGCGCCGGGCGATCGGCAACATCGGCAAGAACGTGGAGATCGAGCAATTCACCCAGGCGTTGTACGACGCGCGCGAGCTGGCGATGAGCCGGATGCAGGCCGAGGCCGAGGCGCTGCATGCCGAGGGGATCGTCGGCGTCCAGCTGCGCCAGCACTCGCATACCTGGGGCGGGCATACGACGGAGTTCTTCGCCATCGGCACTGCCGTCCGGCCGCTGCGGGACGACCACGTCATCGAGCGGCCCACCATGGTGCTGAGCCTGGACTCTTGAGCCTGGACTCTTGAGCCTGGCAAACCCGCAGGTGGACTCCGGAGCCTGGATTCTTGGCGCCGCTGAGCGGAGCATCCGGGCAGGAGAATCCGAGCGCGAGCGAAAGTCAGAGCAGGGCGCGGAACACCGCCTGGCGGATCTCCTCCCGCAGCGCGCGCGGATCGGATCCGTGCACCGTCAGCGGGGCATCGGCGACGGCGAGCGTCGCGTGGTACTGCCTGTCAGCGCCGATCCAGACCTCCCACATCGGCAGCTCGCTGCGGTAACGCCACCAAGATGGCCAGGGTCGGCGCGGTCGGCGGTCTAGCTCAAGCTGGTCCGAGTAAAGCATGCATAGATACTAGAGCACTAGATGCATTTGGTGCTAGCTCAGGTTTACGCAGCTAGCGGACTGCCTACGTTGATCCCGTGTCTTTGATAGATCCGCTCGGCCCCGATTTCGCCTATATCCAGGTCGCTAACCACATCGCCAGCCGGATTGAGCTCGGCGAGATCAGCCACAAGCTGCCCGCAGAGCGGGCGCTGGCTGAGGAGTACGAGGTCGCCTACCAGACCGTGCGGCACGCGATGCAGGTGCTGCGCGATCGCGGCCTCATCATCACCCGCCAGGGCCGGGGCACCTTCGTCGCACCGGACGCCAGGCGCTGACTCAAAGCTGATCGTGGAGACTTGACTGCGGAATGCGCACAAAAGTCTCCACGATATTTGGTAGCGAGACTGGCTGACGGCAGTGGTCATTCTCAGCGACTGGCCGGACAGCCGGGGGAGCAGGTTGACCTCGGGCGGTGGCGACAGCCTAGTCGGGCTCGGTGCCGGTGATCGTGTCGAGCAGTCGGGCAAGCTGGCTGCGCAGACCTGGCCGGCGTAGCGCGCCACGAAGCTGACGACCCGCCTCGTCACCGTCAGGTCGCTGATCGCCAGGCTGTGCAGGTATCCCGCGACTGCCAGCCTGGCCGAAGAAGCGAGCCCCGGCTGACTCGCCGATCGCCAGGCTGACCAGATGCTGAGCGCCGTCGAACGAGACCGGCGCCTGGCTCGGCTGGACGATCAGCGACTCGTGCGCGAGCTCGTCGAGCTCGGGATCGCCCTGGTCAAGTGCGAAGATGGCGGCGCCGGTCTTCCTGGCGTCGGCGAGTCGCTCGAGCAGCGCGGCCGGCGCGGTCTCGCCGGTGACAACAAGCAGCGTCTCGGCCCGGCCCGCCCGTTCCAGCCGGTCGATGCCGACGCTGAGGTGCGGAGGTGCGCCGGGCGGTGGCGCCCAGCGGACCAATGTCGGTGCCAGTCCAGGCAGACCGGCCAGCCGGCTCTCGTCGGCGAGATGAGCTGTCATGTGCCACGGCTCGTCGGCTGGTGTCCCGACTATCAGCAGGCCCTCCGGCGTCCGGGCAGTCTGCCGCAGCGCCCGCGCGAAATACCGGGTTCGCTCTAGCCATCCGGTCGGAGCAAGCAGCGAGCGCAGGACGGCTACCTGGTCGGCATTCACCATCTCATGGTGCCCGACCGGACCGCGCCGCGCAGGAAGACGTGACCAGGCGACTACGCGGCGTCCGCAGCCGCGAGCCGAACCCAGGGGCGGCGGCACTGCTGATCCGCTCGCCTGGCAGGATCGGGGGAATGTCAGTAGCTGCTCATTCGCCCGACCTGGCCGAACAGGCGGCGCGGCTTGTGGTCGGAGTGCTCGGCGGCACCGGGGATCAGGGACGCGGCCTGGCCCGCCGACTCGGGCTGGCGGGCAACAAGGTCATCATCGGCTCGCGGGATGAGAGGCGGGCCGCTACGGCTGCGGCCAGCCTCGATCTGGCTGACCAGGTCAGCGGCACATCGAATGAAGACGCCGCCCGCACGGCCGACCTGGTCATCGCGACGGTGCCGTGGGAGGGGCATGGCGCCCTGCTGGCCAAGCTGGAGAATGCGGTGGCCGGCAAGATCGTGGTCGACTGCGTCAACCCGCTCGCATTCGATCAGCGCGGCGCGTACCCGCTGCCGGTCGCGGAGGGGAGTGCGGCGGAGCAGGCCGCGGCCATCCTGCCGCGCAGCCGGGTCGTCGGTGCGTTCCACCACGTGTCGGCGGTGCTGCTGCTCGACCCGAACGTGACCCAAGTCGATCTGGACGTGCTGGTGCTCGGCGACGACCGGGCAGCGACCGACCTGGTGCAGGCCCTGGCCGAGCGGATCCCTGGCGTGCGCGGCGTGTACGCGGGTCGGCTGCGCAACTGCGGCCAGATAGAAGCGCTGACGGCCAACCTGGTATCGATCAATCGCCGTTACAAGGCACATGCCGGCCTGCGGATCACCGACATCTAGACGACATAGCGATATAGCGACATTACGGGCCCTGCGGCAGGAGGAATGGTCAAGACCTGTGGATTGGCGTGCCACGATGAGGTGGCAAGATCAGTTGCAGGAAGGGGACGAAGTTGTCGGAGCGATCAGGAACCCTCGCTGACGATTCGTTCAGTGGTCGGCAGCCAACCAGTCACGAACGGCTGACGGGACTGCCCTGGGATGCGTCGTACCACGACGGCCCTGCGCCTTGGGATACTGGCCAGCCGCAGCCAGCAATAGTGCGTTTGGCATCCGAAGGCGGATTCGCCGGAGCGGTGCTCGATGCGGGCTGCGGGACCGGCGAGAACGCTCTTCACGTCGCCTCGCTGGGATTGTCGGTTCTGGGCGTTGACGTGGCTGAGACGGCACTGGCGATCGCCCGGGCGAAGGCCGGCGAGCGTGGGATCGAGGTTGAGTTCGCTGCGGCTGACGCGCTCCAGCTGGAGCGTCTGGGGCGCAGGTTTGAGACGGTGCTTGACTGCGGACTGTTCCACACCTTCGACGGCGACGAGCGAGGCGGATACGTGGCGAGTCTGGCGTCGGTGACCGAGCACGATGGAACCCTGTATGTGTTGTGCTTCAGTGACAATGGTCCCGATACTGGCCCGCACCCCATCAGTCAGGAAGAGCTGAGAGCGGCGTTCAGCCCCGGCAATGGATGGAATGTCGCCGCCATCGAACCGGACCGGGTTCAGACGAGATACCACGGCGACGGCGCACCGGCCTGGTTCGCGACAATCAAACGGATCTAGACTGCGGGACTGGTCGGCCCGGTGAGCGATCCCGTGCCGTCACTCATGACTCCCTGCACGCCCGCCAGCTGGCGTCAGCGGTTGCCGCGGCGGGATCGCGCTGTGCGTCAGCGGTAGGAGAACTCAGGCGTCGGGAAGCTGCCAGACACGACGTCCGCCGCGAAGCATTCGGCGGCATCGCGCAGCACCGCGCCGACATCGGCGTACTTCTTGACGAACTTGGCGGTCTGCGGCGTCAGCCCGGCCATGTCCTGCCAGACCAGCACCTGGGCGTCGCAGTCCGGCCCGGCACCGATTCCGATCGTCGGAATCGTCAGCGTCGCGGTAACTCGCGCGGCGAGGTCGGCCGGCACACATTCGAGGACCAGCGCGAACGCGCCAGCGGCCTGCATCGCCTTGGCGTCGTGCATCAGCCTTTCGCCGTCCTCGCCGCGCCCCTGCACCCGGTAGCCGCCGATGGCGTTCACCGACTGCGGCGTCAGCCCGAGGTGGGCCATGACCGGAATGCCGGCCGCGACCAGTTCCTCGACCTGAGGCAAGACCCGGCGGCCGCCCTCAAGCTTGACCGCTTGCGCGCCGGTCTCCTTGAGGAACCTGGTCGCCGTCGCCATCGCCGCCTCGACGCTGGCCTGGTAGGAGCCGAACGGGAGATCGGCGACGACCATGGCCCGCCTGGCGCCGCGGACCACGGCAGCGGTCAGCGGGATGAGCTCGTTCACCGTCACCGGGATCGTCGTGTCGTGGCCGTAGACCACCATCGCGGCCGAGTCTCCGACGAGCAGCACCGGGATTCCGGCCGCATCGAAGATCCGGGCGGTGAGGGCGTCGTAAGCGGTCAGCATCGGCCACTTCTCGGACCTGGCCTTGGCCGCGGCGAGGTCGCGGACGGTGATCCGGCGAGTGCCGGTCCCGCCGTACAGCGGCTCAGAATTCCCGGTCCGCGCCGAAGTCGCGGCCGGCGGGCGAGCCTGTTCTGCTGTCATCTGTCCTCCATGTCTCGTGGCGCCCCAATGGCGTCCCCGGACCCTTCGATGATGACATGTGGTGCCGGTTGATAGATAGCGGGCGCCGCCCGGCGCCCGGGCACCCGACGGGACGGGAGTGCGTGATTGCCAGCCGACCGCGGCGGTTGGCCCAAGAAGTCTCAATACGATACGATATCGTTTCGTATCGTTATTCCTCAGCTGGCAGCCAGCGTCCGTGTCGTCGGCGCAGGCCGGGTGCGGTGAGCTGACCAGCGGGCCTGCTTGAGGAGAGGCATGCCGACGACTACGGCCGACCGCCGCAGATGGATCGTCCTGAGTGTCCTGATCATCAGCCTGGTGGCGGTCGTGCTGGATAACACCGTGCTGAACGTGGCGCTCAAGACGATCGCGGAGCCGAAGGTAGGCCTGGGCGCCAGCCAGAGCCAGCTGGAGTGGGCGATCAACTCCTACACGCTGGTCTTCGCCGGCCTGCTATTCACCTTCGGCGTGATCGGCGACCGGATCGGGCGCAAGCGGATGCTGATCATCGGCATGACCCTGTTTGGCCTGGCTTCACTCTTGTCGTCGTACGCGCGGACGCCTGCCGAGCTGATCTGGGCTCGCGCGGCCATGGGCCTGGGCGGTGCGGCGGTGATGCCGCAGACCCTGTCCATCATCACCAACATCTTCGAGCCCAAGGAGCGACCGCGCGCGATCGGGATCTGGGCGTCCGCCGTGGGCGTCGCGATCGCGATCGGCCCGGTGACCGGCGGTCTGCTGCTTGATCATTTCTGGTGGGGCTCGGTCTTCCTGATCAACGTTCCGCTGACCGCGGTCGGCGTGACCGCGATCGTGGCGCTGGTGCCCGAGTCCAAGAGCCCGGCTCCTGGCCGGGTGGATTACCCCGGCGTGCTGGCGTCGATCGTCGGGCTGGTGCTCCTGGTGTACGGGATCATCCGCGGCGGCGATGTCGGCTCCTGGCTGCACCGTGGCGTCATCGGCCCGGTCGTCGCCGGGCTGGCGGTCCTGGTTGCGTTCTGCTGGTACGAGTCGAGATCTGATCACCCGTCGCTTGATGTGCGGCTGTTCCGAGATCCCCGGCTGTCGTCCGCGGCGGCGGCGATCGGCCTGAACTTCTTCGCCATGTCCGGCGTGTACTTCTTCATGAGTTTCTACCTGCAGAATGTGCGCGGCTACACCCCGCTGCACGCGGGGCTGCTCACGACGCCAGTTGCGATCGGCCAGATGCTGGCAGCCGGCCGGAGCGCCGGCCTGGTCCGCCGATTCGGCGCCAAGGTGGTCACCGCCGGCGGCTTGCTGATCGTCACCGGAGCGCTGATCGGTTATCACTCGCTCAGCCAGACGACGCCGATGGCGCTGCTTGAAGTGATCTTCTTCCTGCAGGGCTCTGGGATGGGAATCGTGATGCCGACGGCCACGGAGTCGGTCATGTCGGTGGTACCGCGGGAGCGTGGCGGCGCGGGATCGGCCATCACCAATACCTCGCGGCAGGTCGCGGTGGCGCTTGGCGTCGCTGTGCTCGGCTCGATCCTGGCGCAGGGCTACCGGGCCAGGCTGGCACCGGACCTGGCGGTGCTGTCGCCCGCCGCCCGGTCAGCGGCCACGCAGTCGATCGCGGCAACCCAGGCAGCGGCCGGACGGCTCGGGGCGGTCGGAGCGCGGCTGCTGGCCAGTGCCGATCAGGCCTTCGTTCAGGCGATGCATGTCACGACGATCATCTCCGCCGTGATCGCCGCGTCCGGCGCGCTGTTGATGGCGATCTGGATGCCCGGGCTCCGCACCGCGGCTGGCGGCGACCAGGTCGGCAGCGCAATCCCCGCCCCGAATCTGGCCGAAGTCGGCAGTGGGCCAGGCGAGCCGATCGCCGTGCCGGTCACGGCGCAGGTCACCGCGCAAGCCGGCGGGCCAGCCGCCGCGCCGATCACGGAGCCGATCGTCCAGCCGGTGCGCTCCGTCCTGGCTGAGGACTAGCCGCCATGTCAGCAGAAGCCGTTGAGGAGCAGGCCAGCTGCCGTCGCCCTGGTCGGCCGCGCAGCGAGCAGGCAGAGCGGGCGATCATCGAGGCCGCGCTCGACCTGTTCGCCGAGTCCGGTCCTGAGGGCCTGTGCATCGAGCAGGTCGCCGCGCGCGCTGGCGTCGGCAAGGCCACCATTTACCGGCGCTGGCCAGGCAAGGAGGACCTGCTGCTTGACGCGCTCGCCGCGCTGCAGGTGCCACTGCCTGAGCCGAAGGGCAAGTCGGTCAGGGACGACCTCGCCGCCGTGCTTGACGCCATGCGGATGGAGGCGGTGGACCCCAGGCGGGCGCGCCAGTCCGCGCTGCTGCTCGGTGAGGGAGCCAGGTACCCGAGGCTGATCGACCGGTACGTGGCAACCGTGGTGGAACCTCGCCGCGACGTCGTGCGGTCCGTGCTCCGGCGCGGTGTCGCCACGGGCGAACTTCGTCAGGAGACCGACATCGAGGCCGCCGTCTACATGCTCACCGGCGCGATGCTCGCCCGGTCCTGGTTCGGCCAGGACCGGGCCACCCGCGGATTCGCCCGCCGTGTCGTCGATGACCTACTGACTGGCCTGGCGTCGCGCTAGGTTCGGCTTAGCGGGCAAGAACAATGGAGCGATCATGCGGTTGACGAAACTTGGGCATTCCTGCGTCCGGCTGGAGAAGGAGGGCTCGACCCTGCTGATCGACCCGGGAATCTGGAGTGGCGACGATCCGCTCGCGGGCGCCAGCGCGGTGCTGATCACGCACGAGCACGTCGATCACCTGGACCCGGCGCGCGTGCACGCTGCCCTGGAGCGCGATTCCGGTCTGGAGCTCTGGACGACAGCTTCGGCCGCCGCGCAGTTCGCTGGCTTCGGTGGGCGGGTACATGCGGTCGGGCATGGCGACGCATTCAGCGCCGCAGGCTTCGAGGTGCACGTGCACGGTCACGAGCACGCGCGCATCCACCCGGACCTGCCGACGGTCGCCAACGTCGGCTTCGCGGTAGACGGCAAGGTCTTTCACCCCGGCGATGCCTTCACCATCCCGCACGAGCAGGTGCCCACGCTGCTGCTGCCGATCAGCGCACCCTGGCTGAAGACAGCGGAGATGATCGACTACGCGCGGGCGGTGGCACCGCAGGTCAGCTACGCCATCCATGACGAGCTGCTTAACCCGAACGGCCTCGGGCTGGTCGAGCAGCTGACCAAGCTGCTCGCCAGGCCGGGCGATGGCCGCTACGCCCGCCTGGAGCCAGGCACCGGTGTCGAGATCTAGCTAGAGCTGCTGGATGCTGGAGCCGACGATGGTGCCGTTCCGCACGGTATAGGTGCCCTGGAAGTTCTTGACGGTGCCGTCGGTCTGCTGCGCGGCGAGCTTGATCGTGACGACATCTCCGGAGACGCTGACGACTGTCAGCGTGTCGAACTGAGTCCCCGCGAACCCGGCCTTGAACGCGGCGAAGGACTCGAGAGCGTGCTCGCCGGCGTTGAGACGCCATGCGGTCCGGAAGTCGTGGTTGTTGATCGCGTTGTAGTAGTCCGTGACGACCGTTCCCGGGCTCGCGACCGGTGGCGGCGACTGCGGTGAGACGCTCCCGCTCGGGCTGACGCTGGCGCTGCGCCCCGGGGTCGGACTCACCGTGACCGTCCTGGTCCCGGCCGAGCTGGGGTGCCCGTGAGCGCCGAACAGACCCTTCGGCACGTGCAGGACCACGAGCGCGACGGCAGCCAGCGCGAGAACGACCAGCAAGCCAAGCAGGATGGGCAGGCCCTTGCCGCGCCGTCGGCGCGGCCCGTGCGGCGGATAGCCGGGCGTGTCGGTCAGCAGCCGGTCGGTGAGTCCGGGCGGGCCGGACCGCGAGCCTGCCGCCTGCTGGCCGGGCGCTGCCGGGAAGCCGGTCGTCGGCTGGTAGCTCGATGCCGGGCCCGCCGCCGGGAAGCCCGTCCTTGGCTGGTAGCCGGGCGCTGCGCTTGCCGCCGGGAGGCCGGTCGTGGGCTGGTAGCCCGATGCCGGGCCCGCGGCGGGGAGGCCGGTCGTGGGCTGGTAGCCCGATGCCGGGCCCGCGGCCGGGACGCCCGTCCTTGGCTGGTAGCCGGGCGCGGCATCGCGGCCCTGGCCGGCGGGCCTGGCGCCACCCGGGCCAGCGGGCCCGGCGGCGGCCCGCGGAGCAGCGTCAGCAGGCAGTTCGGTGATCGTCACCTCAGGAACGGCGGCGGCGGCGGCTGCCTGGCCTGGGCGAAGCGCGAGTTCGGTCGGATCCGGCGGAGCCGCGACCGGCGGATGGCGGGGAGCGTCGGCCTGACCGCCGGGCCGGATGGCACAGGCGGCACGCAGTGCTGCGGCGAACTCCATGCAGCTGGCCTGACGGTCGGCTGGTGACTTGGCGAGCGCGGTAGCCATCACCTGATCCACTGCGGCCGGCAGGTCAGGCCGCCGTTGCCGGACCGAAGGCGGCGGCATGGACACCTGCGCCCACAGCACGGCCAGGTTCTCCTCCCGGCGGAAGGGCGGCTCGCCGGTCAGCATCTCGAAGGCCGCGCAGGCCAGGGCGTACAGGTCGGTCCGGCCATCGATTGGGCGACCTTCGACCTGCTCCGGTGACATGTAGTCGAGTGTGCCGAGGAACTGGCCGGTGCCGGTCAGGCTCGCGGTGGAGACCGCGTGCTTGCTCAGGCCGAAGTCGGACAGGTAGACGTGGTCCGCGGTAGTGCCGTCACCGACCGCGGCGAGCAGCATGTTGGCCGGTTTCACGTCCCGGTGGACCAGGCCGTGCGCGTGGGCGGCATCCAGGGCAGCCGCGACCTGGGTGACGATGCTGACGGTTCTGGCCGCTGGCAGCCTGCCGCTGCGCTCGATCAGGGCCCGTACATCCTGGCCGCTCACGTAGCGCATCGCGATGAAGAGCATGCCGTCGGCTTCGCCCGCCTCGAAGACCGGAATGACATTCGGATGGTCGACCGCGGCAGCCGCTCTTGACTCGCGGATGAACCGCTGCCGGAAGGCATCGTCGGCGGCAAGCTCGGGCGCCAGTATCTTCAGGGCCACCGGGCGGTCAAGCCGCACGTCGATCGCGCGGTAGACGACCGCCATGCCACCGCGGCCGATCAGCTGCTCGATCTGATAGCTGGCGATCCGCGTCCCGGCGGGAAGGTCTCCGATCGCCGGCGGTATCTCGCCGCTCACTGACATCCTCCGATGTACGGCCCCGCTCGGTGCTCGGCTGCGCCGCAAGGCGGCAGCGGCCAGCACCGGATTGTCGGTTTATTTGGTAGCTCACGGGGACGGTCCAAGTATCCGGCCCGCTGACTGCCCGCTGTCAACTCGTAGCCGCCGGCTGTCAAGCCGCCCGCGCTCAACCGCGGCAGCGGGCCTGGTCGGGTGGCTGCCGGTACCGGATTCGGGGTCAGCCAGGCGTCAGTGGCTAGCCCAGCGGCTCACGCCAGCGACTGGTGATCGGCAGCCGCCGGTCCCGGCCGAAGTTCTTGGCCGTGATCTTCGGCCCCGGCGGATACTGCCTGCGCTTGTACTCCGCCCGGTCGACTAGCGCGATCACGCGCTCGACCAGGGCCGCCTCGTGCCCGGCGGCCAGCAGCTCGGCGGCGCCCATGTCCTTCTCCACGTAATCGTCGAGGACCGCGTCAAGGACCGCGTAGTCCGGCAGCGAGTCAGTATCAAGCTGGCCGGGCCGCAGCTCGGCGCTCGGCGGCTTGGTGATCGAGTTCTCCGGGATCGGGGCCGGCTGGCCGCGCGCCGCGGCCTGATCGTTCCGCCAGCGGGCAAGCTCCCAGACCAGCGTCTTCGGCACGTCCTTGATCGGCGCGAAGCCGCCGGCCGAGTCGCCGTAGAGCGTCGAGTAACCGGTCGCCAGCTCGCTCTTGTTCCCCGTCGTCAGCACCAGGTGGCCCTCGGCGTTGGAGAGCGACATCAAGATCATGCCGCGGACTCTGGCCTGCAGGTTCTCCTCCGCCAGCCCGGTCACGCTCAGCTCGGCGTCGAAGGCGGTCATGATCGGCGCGATGGGCACCGTGCGCGCCTGCAGGCCCTGCCGCTTAGCCAGATCCTCGGCGTCGCTGACCGAGTGCTCCGATGAGTACTTGCTCGGCATCAGCACCACGTGCACTCGGCCGGGTCCGATCGCGTCCGCTGCGATCGTTGCCGTCAGCGCCGAGTCGATTCCGCCGGACAGGGCGAGGATCACCGATCCGAACCCGTTCTTGGCGACGTAGTCCCGCACGCCGGTGACGAGCGCCTGATACACCTCGGCGAGTCCGTCAAGCCGCGGCCAGACGGTGGCGCCGGTGCCTGGCTGGTACTCCAAGCGGGCCGGCCCGGCGGACTCAGCTGGCTCACTGACCACGGCCGCGGCTGGCGGCGGAGCTGGCAGGATCAGCCGGCGAATCGTCATCATGGTCCCGTCCCGCGCGTCGGCCAGCGTGTCGCCCATCGCCACCGGCCTCGCGCCCGGCAGCTTCAGGTCGGCAACGATCAGCGCCTGCTCGAACTGCGGTCCGCGGGCGAGCACCGGGCCAGCCGGGTCGACGATGATCGAGTCACCGTCGAAGACCAGTTCGTCCTGCCCGCCGATCAGGTTGACGTAGGCCAGGACGGCACCCGCCTCGGCGGCCCGGCGCCGGCACAGTCCGAGCCGCAGGTCGTCCTTGCCGCGCTCGTACGGCGACGCATTCGGTACCACTAGCAGCGACGCCCCGGCCTGCCTGGCGACCGCCACCGGTCCGCCGTCCTGCCATAGGTCCTCGCAGATCGCGACCGCGACGTCGACCGGCTCGCCCTCATCGGACGCCATCCGGACCACCGGCAGGACGTCGCCTGGCACGAAGTAGCGGTACTCATCAAACGTGCCGTAATTCGGCAGGTGATGCTTCGCAGAGGTGACCGTCACAGCCCCGGCGTGCAGCACGGCGGCCGCGTCCAGCGGCGCCCCGGATGGCAGCCCGACCCGCGGCGCCAGGCCGGTCCTGCGGTCCAGGTACCCGGTGACCACGGCCACGTCGCCCAGCCCAGCCGCGGCCAGCAGCTTCGCCGTCCGGCGCACCGCGGCGATCGAAGCGGTCACGAACGAGGTCCGCAGGGCTAGATCCTCGACCGGGTAGCCGGTGACCATCATCTCGGGGAAGACCACCAGCCGCGCCCCCGCACCGGCCGCCGCTGCGGTCCAGTCGACGATGGCAGCGCAGTTGCCATCCAGGTCGCCGACCGTCGAGTTCACCTGTGCGAGCGCGATCCGAAGCTGAGCCACCAGACCAGCTTAGAACCGGCCGTAACGGCTCGCGGCCGCTGATGCTGCCAGGCAGGCCGGCCGTGGGCACCGTGATCTGCGAGCCGATCTCCGGCGCGTCGTGTAACCCAGCGGAAACACGGACCAGGCAGACTGTCGCCGTGGACAGGCAGGCAGAGTTCGTGCTGCACACGCTGGAAGAGCGCGGCATCCGTTTTGTGCGGCTCTGGTTTACCGACGTGCTCGGCTACCTCAAATCGGTCGCGGTCGCGCCGGCCGAGCTTGAGGGCGCGTTCGCGGAGGGGATCGGCTTCGACGGCTCGGCCGTTGAAGGGTTCACCCGGGTCTACGAGGCAGACATGATCGCCAAGCCGGACCCGTCCACGTTCCAGCTGATGCCGATGCGCGATGATCCGGCGGGGGTCGGGCGGATGTTCTGCGACATCCTGCTGCCGGACGGATCGCCGTCCTACGCCGATCCGCGGTTCGTGCTGAAGCGGACGCTGGCCAGGGCGGCGAGTCTCGGCTTCACCTTCTACACGCATCCCGAGATCGAGTTCTTCCTGCTCAGGGAGCGGCCTGAGCCCGGAGCCAAGCCACGGCCGATCGACCAGGGCGGCTACTTCGATCACACGCCGCACAGCATCGCGCACGACTTCCGCCGGTCCGCGATCACGATGCTGGAGAACATGGGCATCTCGGTGGAGTTCAGCCACCATGAGGGTGCGCCTGGCCAGCAGGAGATCGACCTGCGCTACGCCGACGCGCTCAGCACGGCGGACAACATCATGTCGTTCCGGGTCGCGATGAAGGAGGTCGCGCTCGACGAGGGGGTATTCGCGACCTTCATGCCCAAGCCGTTCACCGAGTACCCCGGTTCGGGCATGCACACCCACATGTCCCTGTTCGAGGGTGACCGCAATGTGTTCCACGAGCCCGGCGGCGAGTTCCAGCTCTCCAAGGTCGGCCGCTCGTTCATCGCCGGACTGCTCGCCCACGCCGCCGAGATCACCGCGGTCTGCAACCAGTGGGTCAACTCCTACAAGCGACTGTGGGGCGGCACCGAACGCATCGCCGGCGCGGGCGGCGAGGCGCCCGCCTACATCTGCTGGGGCCACAACAATCGCTCGGCCCTGATCCGGGTGCCGATGTACAAGCCGCAGAAGGGAAACGCGACCAGGATCGAGTTCCGCTCGCTCGACCCGGCGTGCAACCCGTACCTGGCGTTCGCGGTGATCCTCGCCGCCGGGCTGCGGGGGATCGAGCAGGACTACGAGCTTCCGCCGGGCGCCGAGGACGACGTGTGGGCGCTGACCCCCGCGGAGCGCCGTGCGCTGGGCATCCAGCCATTGCCGCAGAGCCTGTCCGATGCCTGCAACGTGATGCAGTCGAGCGAACTGGTCGCTGAGACACTGGGCGAGCATGTGTTCGACTTCTTCCTGCGCAACAAGCGCGCGGAGTGGCAGGAGTACCGCCGCCAGGTCACCGAGTTCGAGCTCGACCGCTACCTCTCCGTGCTGTAGCCCGGCTGTCAATTCGGCTGAAACGGTTAGGCTGGAGGTCGCGTCTAACCGGTATTGGTGGCTCTACCGTGCCAGGCCACTTTCTTTGAGTGAGCCACCGGTCGGGAGGCAGTCGTGCCAATCGCACGCATGGCTGAGCGGGTCGCGATGCCGCGGGCCGGTGCCAGCGTCCTGGCTATCGCCGCCCTGCTGGCTGGCTGCGGGATGGCCCGACTCGGGGAACAGGCGAAGCCGATGCCCCGCGGCGGAGCGTCGCTGGGGACGCCAGCGCGGACCTCCAGTTCGCCGGTGCTCGGCCCGCCCGGCGGCTCGCCGGCCCTGGCACGAACGGTCGCGATAAGACTGCTCGCCGCGCTGATCTTGCCGGCTGGATCACATCTAGCGAAACACGGTCCGCAAGAGACGGAGACGATCTGGTACCCCAACCTGGTCGACGTGCACAACTTCTTCTGGCTGCCGATGCCAATGGCGGACGCCTACGAGTTTCTGCTCGTCCACGTGCCGGCCGGGACCAGCCGTAGTGGCTACGGCTCGAGTTCCACCCCGACCGGCGGCTACGAGCAGTCCGTCTCGTACTCGTTAAACCGGCTGCCGATCGGCCTGGACAGCGACAACGAACTGCTGGCCTCGATCGCAGCTGGCCCGCGCGGCGGCACTCTGGTCCGGGCCGACGCTCAGGTCAGCTGGTACCCGCCGCGATCTGCCGCCGAGTATCTCCGGCCGTCGGCGTACCGCGCCGTCACGATCACGGCCTCCCTCGTGGGCGGCAGCGCTCAGTCGGAGCCGTTTACCCGCACCAGGACGTTCACCTCGCCAGGAGTGATCGCGCGGCTGGCCGGGCTGCTGAACGGCCTGCACGCGTTCGACGGTGAGGTGCCCAACTGCCCGAACTTCGACCTCAGCTTCACGCTCACGTTCGCCGACGCGCAGCATCGGCCGGCGGTCGTGGTCAGTGCGGCTGGCTGCACCGGGGACCTGATCACCGTCCGCGGCAAGCCGCAGCCCGGGCTGGCGGACCTCGACAGCGACAGGTTGCTTGCCATCGTCAGGCCGCTGCTCGGCGTGCCCAGGCGCTATTACTGAGTGCGGTCAGAGCCGGCGCGGACCGGCTGCCGGGCCCGCGCCGAGTTCCAGCACGGGCCCGGCCATCCGTTCTGCCTGCCGCGAAGCTGGTGCGGCGAAGCCTGGCCGGCTGCGTTCTATCGGTCGGCCACGAAAATCAGGCCCTTGGGCGTCAGCGCAGGCCCGCGCAGCGCGACCCGGGTGAGCTTGCCAGTCCACGGGTTCAGCTCGGCCAGGTAGTTCGGCGGGAACGCGGGCGGTGCCGGGCACGTCGACGGCGCGCCGTTGGCATCACATGGAGTCACCGCCGCGAAGGCGGTGCCGGGACGGAACCAGCCGGTCACGAGGTCGACGGCGTCCGCTGTGGCGTCGGTCGTGTAAAGCCGCCCGAACCAGGTGGTCGCCCACGCGGTGTCGTCGACCGCGTTCGACAGCGCCAGGACCAGCAGACGCTGCCGGTGCCGGTGCGGCGGCCGGACATAGATCTGCTCCTTGTCACCCTGGCTGGTCAGCATGAAGTCGCCGCCGAAGCGTGCGGCGTCCCGTGGCACGACCTCGTTCGAGTCCGGGTCGGTCAGCGCCAGGCTGACTCGGTGGCCGGCCTGGGCGCCGACGTTGGCCACCGTCGCCGTCGCCTCGTCGTAGAACAGCGGATGCACGGTGGCGATGTGGCTCGCCGGGTCGAAGGTCACCAGGTACACCGCGGGGTAGCCGGGCTGCGGTGCAGGTGATCCGGTCGTTCCCGGTGCGGACGCGCTGATCAGCACCATGCCGCGGTAGACGGAGATGGCATCGGTGCCGCCCCGGTGCGGCAGCGGCACGTTGTAGCGGTAATGCCGCACCTGGAAAGCGGCTGGCGCATCCGGACGGATCACGTACACGCTGGAGTTGGCGTCCTCGTTCACCGTGGCGATCAGCCTGCGGCCGAACCGGTCCGCGGTCAGGCCGTCGCACTTCCCGGTGATGTCCCACTGGTGGATCGGCTTGCCGCCGAGCCCGAGTTCCACGATCGTGCTGTCGAGGTTGCCGTCGGCACTTGGCTGCCCCTGCGAGCCGACTCCGTTCTGGAACCCGACGAACAAATGCCGCCCGAGCACCGTGATGTCGTCGGGCTGAGTCAGCGGCTCCGACTTCGGCGTGCCGGATCCGGCGGGCGTGAAGGAATGCGTCAGGGCCCCGCCGTTCAGGATCCGGGTGACCGTGTAGCGGACCGGATGGGAGGCGGGCCTGGCTGATACCGCCGTGGCGGTGCCGGAGCCGGCCATGAGCAGGCCAGTGATCAGGGCCGACACCGCGGCCAGGGCTGTGGTGGCTGGCCGAGTTAGCGAGCGCATAGGCGTTGTCTCCCGGGCTGGAATTCGAATCGGACAAATAACTGATACAGCGTTGATCTGTCGTGCAGAATGCAGACCAGTGACGCCTAGGTGAACGCAGGATCAATGCGGCCGTGCCAGCCGCGGAATTGGTGAGCCATGGCCGAAGAAACCGCCCCGGTCAGCGCAGATGTGGTACTCGGACTCGACGCGGCCTGGGGATTCGCGCGCTACGACCTGACCAGCCCGGCCCGCGCGGCAGCCGTCGAGGCCCTGGTCGACGTGTCGCTGACCGACCAGCCGGTGACGGAGCTGCGGATCCACGGGGTGGCCGGCTCGACCGGGCCTATCATGCTGGAGCATCCGACCGTGCTGCAGGTCGCTGGCGACTCGGTCACGGGGTTCTATCGGCGCTGGAACCCGGACGGCCCCGGGCGGGCCAGCGTGCCGTGGAAGGTTGAGGCCTACTCGTGGGGCGGGCTGACTGAGGCTCCGCTGGCTTCGGCGTCCTGGCTGCTGCTGGCCCCGTTCATGCTGTACAACGTGGCTTCCTTCATGCTGCCGGCGGGAGGAACCAAGAACGAGGCGTCCGGCACAGCCGACTCCTCGGCCGCGAATCCGAGCCGGTCCGCTGGTCAGTGGCTGGCCCAGGCATTGTTCAGGCTGCTGGCCCTGGCCGCGACCGTGCAGCTGGTCAGCGGCCTTGCCACTTTGATGGTCAGCACCGTCGCCTGGCAGGCGAGCGCGGCCGAGCTGCCGTCCTGGATGGGCTGGTATGCCGGCTGGTCCTCGGGCGGACGCATCGTCGCCGCCCTGGCCGGAGTCGGTGCGGCGCTGGCGGTGTTCTGGTGGATGAGTGTCAAGACGGCGAGCCGGTACGAGGCCAGGACCAGCGCCGTGCAGCCGGAGCATCAGACGCCGTGGCCGCTAACCGCGCCGGGATTCTGGAATGGCGAGATCCTGGTGCGCCGCCAGCGGTCACTGCACCTGGCCGCGGCTTGCGCGACGACGGCGATCATCGCCGCGTTCCCGGCCCACCGGCTAGCAGCGGCCAGATGGACGGTGCTGACCTTCGCCGCCATCGTGCTAACAGTCGCGGTCGGCCTGATCGTCGCCCCGCCGGCCGACCGGCATCTGGTCACGCTGGCCCCGGGTGGCCAGCCCGCCGGAGCATGGGCTGGCCGCTGGTGCCGGATCGTGCTCGCCTGCGCGGTAGCCGCGCTCGCAGCCAGCACCGTAGTGATCGGACTGAGCAGCCGCGCTCACGGCCCGCGGCACGGAGCCCTGCCCGGCCTCACCGGATTCGCCCTGCTGCTGTTCGTCGTGCAGCTGGCGCTGCTAGCGGTGCTGGCAGGCACCGTCGCGCTGCTCTCCTGGCGAAGCCGCAGGCCGACTGGCGGGCAGGCGGCGATGCAGACCAGCGCGGGCTTCCGGCCCTATCTGCGTGGCGGGCTGGCACCGGTGCTAGCCGTGCTGGCGTTCTCGCTCGGCGGCCTGCTCACCGCGGTGGTGAACTTCGGCGTCGCCAGATCGCTTGGCCATCCGGTACCGAGCGGGTTCAGCTATCCGCTCCAGCCGCCTTCGCTGGCGGTGCCCTGGCCGATCTACGTCTTCGGCGCCGTACCGGTTGGCATGTTCTGCGGCGGCCTGGTTGCCGCGATCGTGCTCTTCCGCAAGTACCGAAGCCACCGCAGCCGGTTCGAACCGCCGGCCGGGCCGGCCCGTCCCAGGTCGCTGCCGCGTACGCCGGGCTCACTGCGCCAGGATCGGGTGCCGGTACCGGCCAAGCCTTCGCCGGGAACCGGGCCAAGATCGCCGGTGCCTGGTCCGTCGGGCTGCTCGCCGACGATGCCGGTATCGCGATGCTCCTGATCGTGGCTGGAGCGGCATTGGCCGTGCTGGCGGCGGAAATCTGGGCGTTTGCCCGCACCAGCGGGACCGGCAAGCCGCCGACGCTCAGCGCTGACATGTGGCTTGAAGGCGCCGTCTCGGTGATCTCGCTGCTCAGCGCCCTCGTTGCCGGAGTGCTTGTCGCGCTGCTTCGCTCGGCCTACTTGAGCCAGACGAGCCGCCGGATCATCGGCGCGCTGTGGGACGTCGCCACCTTCTGGCCGCGCGCCGTACATCCGCTAGCGCCGCCATGCTACGGCGAACGCGCGATTCCCGAGGTCGTCGACCGGATCCGGCTGCTCACCGGCCGCGGTCATCGCGATCCTGGCGATTCGGCCCAGCTGCTGAGCGACGCGGGGCAGCCTGACCTGGATCGTAGCCCTGGCCTGGTCGTCCCCTGCGGCCCGGTGCTGCTCACCGGCTATAGCCAGGGCACGATCATCGCAGCGGCGATCGTCGCCCAGCTTCCTGGCGCGGCGCGGCGCGACATCGCGCTGCTCACGCTGGCCTGTCCCACCCGCCGGGTCTACGGACGGGCATTTCCCGAGTATTTCGGCGAAGACCAGATCGGCATGCTGCACGCCTTCCTGGGTGGTTCGGAAGGCACGATCGGACGGTGGCGGAATCTGGTTCGCCGCAGCGATTACCTCGGTTCCTGGATCTTCCGCGATCCCGAGCCCCGCCGGGATCACGGCTATCTGCAGGCCAACGTCGACCAGCCGTGCTGGGACCCGGCCGTTCTGGTTCAGGACGCGAATCCCACGCCGCCGCCGGTACACCGGCACGAAGGATGGTGGCAGGACCCGCGGTGCGGTGAAGTCGCCGGCTATCTGGTCAGCCAGCTTCCGCACTGATCTGAACCGGACACCCCCTGCCGCCGGGCTTGACCCGCAGCGGGTGGCGGCGGGCGGAACGCGGCTCGCTACGGTGCAGGGGTGAGCGTACCGCGCGGAATGACGCTGGCCGGAGAGCTGGCCGCGCTCGGCTTCGCGGATAGCGCCAGCGCAGCGCAGGTGCTGACCGGTGATTTGCGGCTGGACGTTGCCGGGCCTGATGTCGGCCTGGTCCGGGCGCTGGCCGCAGCGCCCGATCCCGACCTGGCACTGGCCGCCCTGGCCCGGCTGCCACGAGACGAGGCGCTGCTCGCTGAGTTGCGGGCCGATCCGGGCCTGCGGGCCAGGCTGCTGGCCGTGCTCGGCACCAGTGCGGCGCTCGGCGACCATCTGCGCCGGTACCCGGCCGACTGGCGGTTGCTCAGCGGGCCGGAGGCAACGCGTACCCGATCGGCAGCCGAGCTGCGGACGGAACTGCTCACCGCCGTGGGCGCAGGCGCGGGCCAGCAAGGTCAGCTGGCCGATCGCGGGGTGGCGAGCCCGGTTCCCGGGCAGGCGGCTGACCTGGCCAGGCTGACCGGCCAGAATCCGGCGACGGCGCTGCGGGTCGGGTACCGGCGCTGCCTGCTGCGGCTAGCCGCCAGGGACCTGACCGGCGCCGCCACGCTGGATGACGTGGTGGCCGAGCTGGCCGACCTCGCGGCTGCCGGGCTGGAGGCCGCTCTCGCGATCGCGCGGGCAGGACTGCCGGCCGATGCGGTGCCTTGCCGCCTGGCGGTGATCGCGATGGGCAAATGCGGCGGTCGCGAACTGAACTACGCAAGCGACGTGGACGTCATCTTCGTCGCCGAGCCGGACAGCCGGGCCGGGCCGGGCCGGCAGGCCGGCCAGGGCTCAGGGCAGCCAGCCGAGACCGCAGCGCTGCGGACTGCGGCGCAGCTAGCCAGCTCGATGATCCGGGTCTGCTCGGACGCTGGCCCAGAAGGTTCGCTCTTCCCGGTCGACGCGAACCTGCGACCCGAGGGACGCAGCGGCCCGCTGGTGCGCACCCTCGCCAGCCACCTGGCCTACTACCAGCGCTGGGCGAAGACCTGGGAGTTCCAGGCGCTGCTGAAGGCGAGGCCGGTCGCCGGAGATGCCGAACTCGGCCGTCGTTACATCGACGCGCTCGCGCCGATGATCTGGCAGGCGTCGCAGCGCGAGGACTTTGTCGCCGACGTACAGGCCATGCGGCGGCGGGTCATCGCCAGCCTGCCGGTCAACCAGGCCGGCCGGGAGCTCAAGCTCGGACCAGGCGGCCTGCGGGACATCGAGTTCGCCGTTCAGCTGCTGCAGCTGGTGCATGGCAGGACCGACGAGAGACTGCACGGCAGGGCCACCCTGAATGCCCTGGCCGCACTGGCGCACGGCGGGTATGTGGGCAGGCAGGACGCGGCTAGCCTGGCGGCGGCCTACCGGTTCCTGCGGGTGGCCGAGCACCTGCTGCAGCTGCGCCAGCTGCGCAGAACGCACACGCTGCCGGAGGATCCGGCCGTGCTGCGGCTGCTCGGCCGGGCACTGCGGTCGATGCGCTACGCCGATGACGGCGCGGCCGACCTGGCCAGTCCGACCGACGCGGATCCGGCGGCGGACCTGGTCAGTCGCTGGCGGCAGCACGCCACCGCGGCCAGGCAGCTGCACGAGAAGCTGTTCTACCGGCCGCTGCTCGACGCGGTGGCTAGGCTGCCAGGCGACGTGATCCGGCTCACCCCGGAGGCGGCCGGGCAGCGGCTTGAAGCGCTTGGCTATGTTGACCCGGTCGGCGCGCTCCGGCACATCGAGGCGCTGACTTCTGGTGTTAGCAGGAAGGCCGCGATCCAGCGCACGCTGCTGCCTGCGCTGCTGAGCTGGTTCGCCGACGCGCCCCAGCCGGACGCCGGCCTGCTGGCGTTCCGCCAGGTCAGCGAGGCGCTTGGGCATTCGCCTTGGTACCTGCGACTGCTCAGGGATGACACCAGAGTCGCCTCGCGGATGGCCAGGCTGCTGGCGTCGGGCAAATACGCGACCGGGCTGCTGCTGCGCGATCCTGAGGCCGTGGCCATGCTGGCCGACGACGACCTGCTGGTGCCGCGCCCCGCCGCCGACCTGCGGGCCGAAGCCACGGCCACGACACACAGACATGCCATGGCGGCTGATCCGGGACGGGCGGCCGCCGGATTGCTGGCTCTGCACCGCAGAGAGCTGTTCAGGACAGCCGCAGCCGACCTGCTCGGCAGGCTCAGCTGGCTGCAGGTCGCCGAGGCGGTCAGCACCGTGACGGCGGTGACCATCGGGGCCGCGCTGCAGCTAGCCATCCGCGAAATCGAGCGATCCGCCGGACCGTTGCCGACCAGGATGTGCGTGGTGGCGATGGGCCGGCTCGGCGGCCGGGAGATGGGTTACGCCAGTGACGCCGATGTCCTCTTCGTGCATGATCCGCTGCCCGGAGCGGACGAGGAGGCAGCGGCCAGGGCCGCGCACGCCGCGGCCGAGGAACTACGCCGCCTGCTCGGTCGTCCCGGACCCGACCCGGCGCTGCAGATCGATGCGGGCCTGCGGCCCGAGGGCAAGCAGGGTCCGCTGGTCCGGACCCTGGCCGCCTACCGGGCGTACTACCGTCGCTGGGCGGTGCCATGGGAAGTGCAGGCTCTGCTTCGCGCCGATCCGGTCGCTGGCGACCCCGGGCTGAGTGCCGCCTTTGGCCAGCTCGCCGACGAGATCCGCTATCCGGCCGGCGGGATGGACGAGCAGTCCGTTAGGGAAATCAAGAGAATCAAGGCCCGGATGGAGGCGGAACGGATGCCTCGCGGGGTCGAGCCTGCCCTGCAGCTCAAGCTCGGCCCTGGCGGACTGACCGACACCGAGTGGGTAGCGCAACTGCTCCAGCTTCGGCAGGCCGACGCGGTGCCGACGCTGCGGACCACGCAGACGCTGGCGGCGCTGGCCGCGGCCAGGGACGCAGGCTTGCTGGCTGCGCAGGACGCCGCTGCCCTGAGTGAGTCCTGGCTGCTCGCGGCCAGGATCAGAAACGCCGTGAAGCTGGTACGCGGGCGCGGTTCCGATGTGGTCCCGACGGCGCAGCCTGAGCTTGGTGCCGTGGCCCGACTGCTTGGCTACCCGCCGGGTGCCTCGCAAGATCTGGTGCAGGACTGGCGGCGAGCGGCACGGCGAGCCAGGAACGTGATGGACCGGGTCTTCTACTCCTGAACGCTGCTCCTGACTCCGCTGTGCGGGATCGCCGATACCACGGTAGGGGGCGGCATGGCTCGCTGGACGCACGCCAGCAGTCCGCTGGCGCGTGCATGCTGGTGACATGATGGATGCCTCCTCGGAAAGACTGAGCGGCCCGGCGGACCTGGCGGCGTCCCGCACGTCCTGGCCGGGCTCGCTGGTCGAGCGTGCGCTGGCGCTGGTGACCGCCGATTACCGGCGGCCGACCGGGCCGCTCGCCATGGCGGCCGTACTCGCGGCCGGGGCGGTCCTGGAGGGCGGCAAGGTGGACGGGCCGCTGCCCTACCGGGTCGCGATACCGCTCGGCCTGCTGGCCACCGCGCCGATCGGGGTCATCCGGCGGTTCCCGACTGCCGCGATCGGCAGCATCCTGACCGCGAGCGCGGCGTTCGTTGTCTTCGGTCGCCTGTCCTGGTCGGTCGCCGCTGTGGTGGGCTGGCTGGTGGCGCTCGCCGCCTGCCCGGTCATGCTGTCACGCCGCCGCGCGATCCAGGCCGTCGTGCTGACCGAGGCCGCTGTGCTGCTGGCGCCACTCGGGCTGGCCGGCAACGTAACTCCGTGGGATGCCACGACCGCGGAGGCACTGGCCGTGATCGCGGCCTGGGGCGCGGGGGAGATGCTCAGGGCCAGACGGCAGTCGGCGATCGAGCACGCCGCGGCAGCCGAGCAGCTCAGGCACCTGAGCGAGCGCGATGTCGTCGCGCGGGAACGGACCGGCATCGCTCGCGAGCTGCACGACGTGGTCGCGCATCATGTCTCGATGATCGCGGTCCGGGCCGCCACCGCACCCTACGTGCTCAGCGATCTGCCAGCGGCAGGCCAGGCGGCCTTCACCGAGATCGCGGACGAGGCGCGGACGGCGCTGGCCGAACTGCGAGTCGTTCTCGGGGTACTCCGCTCACCCGACGGTGCCACCGAGGCCGCACCGCAGCCCAGGATCGCGGACCTTGACCAGCTGCTCAGCCGGGTAGCCAGCGCTGGTACAGATGTCACCATGAAGAAGACCGGGCAGCCGCGGCCGCTGCCTGGCTCGGTGGAGCTGTGCTGCTATCGCGTTGTCCAGGAGGCGCTGACGAACGCGGGCCGTCACGCCGCAGGCAGCCGGGTCCTGGTTGAGCTCGGCTATCGGACGGACGCGCTGAGTATCCGGATCGGCAGCGGGCGGGCAGCCGCTCCTATTGACTCACCGGTGCCGGGCGGCTTCGGCCTGACCGGGCTGCGGGAACGGGTGGCGATGCTGCGCGGTGAGTTCCGGGCCGGGCCGGATGACCACGACGGCTTCGTCGTGGCCGCGCTGCTCCCCGTCTCAGCCGGCCCGGCCGGAGCGGCCGGTGAGCAGGCATGACCAGTGACGGCGCGCTCCGGCTGCTTGTGGTCGACGATCAGCCGGTAGTCAGGCTTGGTTTCACCGCCCTGCTCGATTCGCAGCCGGATCTGCAGGTAGTTGGAGCTGCCGGGGACGGGCAGCAGGCGATCAGACTGGCCAGGGAACTGGCACCTGACGTCGTCCTGATGGACATCCGGATGCCGGTTCTCAACGGTATCGAAGCGACCCGCCTGATGAGCCAGGTCAAGCCGCCGCCGAAGGTTCTCGTGCTCACCACATTTGACCTCGATGACTACGTCTACGACGCGCTGCGGGCTGGCGCCAGCGGATTCCTGCTCAAGGATGCGACGCCGCAGGAGATCCTGGACGCCGTCCGGGTGGTCGGCGGCGGTGATGCGCTGCTTGCACCGTCGGTGACCCGGCGGCTGATCGCGGAGTTCGCCGGGCGACCCCAGCTCACCCCGCCGCCCGAGTTGGACCGGCTGACGCCGCGCGAGCACGAGGTGCTGCTGCAGATGGCCGCTGGCCGGACGAACGGGGAGATTGCCAGGCGGCTGTGCCTGGCCGAGCAGACCGTGAAGTCGCACGTGAGCTCGGTCCTGTTCAAGCTGGAACTGCGGGACCGGGTCCAGGCGGTGATCCTGGCCTACGAGTCAGGCCTGGTCGTGGCTGGCAGCGGCGAGCCCTGAGCAGCGGGCGGCCGGGCCCGGGCGAGACGCCGGCCGCACCGATGGCGCGTGATCAGGTCCGCGGTTCCCAGCTGAAGTAGCGGGCGGCGAGCAGCAGGCCGCCCAGCCCCCAGGCGACGACGATCAGCACGTCCGTCCAGCTGAAGCTGGTGCCGAGAAAGCCGGCCTGCATGCCGTCGGCGAAATGCTTCACCGGGAAGATCCTGGCGATCCATAGGATCCACGATGGCGTGTTGTTGCCGAACGGGATGAAGATACCGGACAGGAAGAGCAGCGGCAGGATCGTGGCGTTGACGATCGCCGCCCCTGCGTCGGCGTTCGGAATGATCGCCGTAATCGCGAATCCCAGCGCGCAGAAGGCGGCGGAACCGACCACGACCATGACGGCGAACCGCAGCAGCGTCAGCCCGGTGGGAATGGCGGCGGAATAGAACGCGTGCCCGAACGCCGCGGTAACGATCACCAGCAGTACCGCGACGAGCAGCGCGTGCAGGATCCGCGCGCCGAGGAAAGCGACCGCGGGCAGCGGCGTGCCGTTCGTCCGCTTCAGGACTCCGGCGTCGCGCTGGAACGTCACCGAAATAGCGATGTTGTTGTAGCAGGCGGTGATCACCGCGAACGCGGCCATCGATGCGACGTAATAGGTGGAGGTGTTCACCAGCCGGCCGTCGAGCGGTACCGTGCCATGCCCGAGCAGTGAGGTGAAGATCACCAGGAACATCAGCGGGAAGGCAAAGGTGAAGAACGCCGACGCTGGGTTGCGCCAGAATGTCTTGTTCACATAGCGGATCTGCCGAAGAGCCATGACGGTCGTGCTCACGACGTGTGCCTCCCGCCCAGTCGGCCGAACCGCCGATGGCCGCTGTCGCCGCCATCGGCGCCTTCCGGGCCCGCCTGGCTCACCCCAGCGGGTGGGCCGGCCAGCGCCAAGTAGACGTCCTCAAGCGTGGGCCTGACGATCTGCAAGGTGTCCAGCCGGATCCCACGCTCGATAGCCCAGCCAGTGAGCCGGTTCAGCGCCAGTGTGAGATCGTCGGCAACGACGTCGACGAAGCCGTCAGGTCCAGGCTGGCCGTCCAAGTCGGCGGGCGGGCGACCTGCCGCGGGATCCTCAGGGGGGCGGTAGCGCAGGTGCGTGCTCGCCGTCTCGCGGTGGCCCAGAGTGGCTGGCGGACCCTCGGCCACGATCCGGCCGGCCGAGATGACGGCGACCCGGTCGGCGAGGTACTGCGCCTCGTCCATGTAGTGCGTGGTCAGCAGCACGGTCTTGCCGATCGCAGCGAGGTTCTTGACGACCTCCCAGGCCTCGTGCCTGGCTGACGGGTCGAAGCCGGTGGTCGGCTCGTCGAGGAATAGCAGTTCGGGGTTCCCGGCCAGGGCGATCGCGACGTCGAGCCTGCGCTGCTGCCCGCCAGACAGCTTGATCACCCGGGTGTCGCGTTTCTGCCCGAGGCCGACTAGCTCGATCACCTCATCAGTTGGCCGCGGGTTCGGGTAGTAGCCCGAGTACATGGTGATTGTTTCGGCCACGGTGAGATAGTTGTCGATCCCGGTGGACTGCAGCACGATGCCGATCAGGCTCTTGAGTTCCTGACGCTGCTTGCCGGGATCGTAGCCGAGAACGCTGACCGTGCCGCCGTCGCGCGAGCGATAGCCCTCGAGAATCTCGACGGTGGTGGTCTTGCCGGCGCCATTCGGGCCGAGCAGCGCGAAGATCTCACCACGCTCGATTCGTAGGTCGATTCCGGCCACGGCGTGGACGTCCCGGTAGGACTTGGTCAGGCCGTGCACATCGACAGCGACCGCGGCGTCCATGCTCGCGCTCCCTTCCGCCAATCCACCTGACTATGCCCGAGAATGACCATTGCGGGCTAGGGCAGCAAAGTTAACACTTTGCGCGCCGCAGCGTTGTCCTGGTTAGGTGAGTGCCCGTGGACGCCCTTCTCGCTGCTGCCGCGGCCGCGTTCGGATCCCCGCTGACCGACCCTATCGACCTCGGCGGCAGCACGTACTCCACAGTGCTGCGCTGCCGGAACCCGGTCCGCGGCACAGTGATCGTCAAGTCATATCCGCAGACCGCTGACGGTGCGCAGGGCTTCGCCGCTGAGGCGGCCGGACTGGCGCTGACCTCGGATGCCAATGTGGGACCCGGGCTGCTAGCTGTGGATCAGGCGGCCCGGCTGATCGTGATGACCGACTTGGGTGATTCGCCGAGCCTGGCCGACCTGCTGCTCGGCGGATCGGCGGCGCAGGCGGAGGACGCGCTGCTCAGCTGGGCGTTCGAGAGCGCGGAGTTCCACTCCGTCTTCCTGGACGCGGCCTACCTGCGGATGCCGTTCACTAGCTGCTGGTGCGTATTTCGGCTGCCCGCCGAGCTAGCCGCGGCCGCTGAGCTGCCATCGATCTGCGCCTTGATGGGCGACCTGATCGCCGCGACACGTGACTGGCAGGTGCCCGACCTGCCGGTCTATCCGGCGTTCCGGTGACCGGAGCGCCGCCATGATCGCAATCGTCGGTCAGCCGGACGACCGACCGAGCAGCGACCGTGGTCACGAGATCCTGCCGTTGTCCCGCAGGATCCGCAGCGCGTCGACCGTGACGCTGCCACGCCAGTCCTGCTCAGCGGCTGGGGACCAGGCGAGCCAGTTGAACATCCAGCCGCCGTCCATGCGCTGGCCTGCGGCGAGGTGGTCCAGGTGGGCCTGGATCACGCGCTGATCGAACACGCGGCGGGCCAGTGAGCCGGGCAGCGGGGCGAAGTCAAGCGGCGAGTGCGTCTCGCCAGGGGTAGCCGGGTCCAGCGCCGCTACGGCGAGCAGCGTCGGTGCCACGATGTCGAGCGCTCGCTCCGCGCGCTCGCGGTCGGGCACGTGGTCGAGGAACCGAACTACGCCGCGCAGCTCGTACGCCCCCGGCTCAGCCAGCTTGTCGATCAGCAGCCACATTAGCTCGGTGGCGCGCTCCAGCCAGGGGTGCCCGTACCCGCGCGCGTGCAAGGTTCCGGCGATCTGGCCGGTCAAGATCACCGAGGCTGGGCGCTCCGGCTGCGGCACCCACCACGGAGCGTGCGGCCAGTCTGAGACGCTGGCCTCGACCATTGCGGCGCCACCTTCGGTCGGCGCGTTAGCCTGCAGCCAGTCACACGCGCCAGCGGCGAGTGCGGCGTCCCAGGCATCGGTCTCATCGAGGATCCGCAGTGCTTGCTCGATCGCGGCCGGCTGGCTGCCCGGGGACCGGATGTCCGGCTCTAGGCCGTGGCCGAAGCCACCGTCCGGATTGCCATAGGCGGCAACGGCTGCTCGGACTGGCCCGGCGCTGCCTCCGGCGAACAGCCGCTCGAACCTCCGGCGGTCAACAATGCGGGCGCCCACCGCCAGGAATCGCGCGGCGACGTCGATGTCTGGTTTCGTCATGCCGCCATCGCACCATCGCATCGGTGACCGCGTCTTGAACGAATCGGACATGCCAGTGCCACACTGGTGGTTATGGACTGGGCACCTGGCTACCGTGAGCTCGCGGCGCCGCGTGCGCTCGCAGATCGGGTCCGCTGCCTGTGGGTGCAGGTGGTGCCGTCCGCCGGAGCACCGCCGACGCTCGTGCTGCCCGACGGCTGCACCGATCTGATCTGGCGGGAAGGCACCGGCGCGTTCGTGGCCGGCCCCGATACCGGGCCCGTTCCTGAGCAGTTGCCGCCAGGAACGGTCCTGGTCGGCGCACGGTTCCAGCCCGGTGCTGGCGGCTCGGCCCTTGGGGTGCCTCTTGCCGAGCTGCTGGACCAGCGGGTAGCCGCTGCCGACCTGCCCGGTGTTCCGGCCCGGCGCCTGCGCGGGTCATTGACACCGGACGAGGCGCTGCGCCGAGTCGCCGGCACTGCAGCCGAGATGGTGGCTGAACGGTCCCCTGACCTGCTCGTGCTTGCGGCGGTGCGGCAGCTAGACCAGCCCGGCGCTCAGGCCGATCTGGTTGCCACCCGGCTGGGGGTCAGCGAGCGCCAGCTCAGGCGGCGCTGCCAGGCGGCGGTCGGCTACGGGCCGCGCACGCTGCGGCGGGTGCTCAGGTTCCAGCGCTTCGTCTCCCTGATCGACCGGGCCGGGGCTGCCGCCGACCTCGCCGCCGCCGCGGCTCAGGCTGGCTACGCCGACCAGGCGCATCTCACCAGGGAAGCCGGCCGGTTGGCTGGCCTCCCGCCAGCTGCGCTCGCCCGGGTGCGCGCGCAGACACCGTAACGCAGCCGCGCGGCGCTTCGTTCATGCGATGGCCGATCGACACCGAACGCCTGCGCAAGCGGGCCCAGGAATGCGACCGTAGAGAGGTCAGGAGATAAATGTCGGCAGGCCGTCCTAATCTGGCCGGCATGACCACCACGGAAGATCGGGTTAGGGCGCTGGAAGTGCGCGTTGACAAGCTGGAGACCTGGTCGGGACCAGGTCAGGCCAATGCGCTCAGCACCAGCCTGGCCGCCACCAGAGCCGAGCTCGCGACCTTCCGCCGTGAGACGAAGGCCGAGTTCGTCAGACTTCGTCGTGAGCTGACCACCTTCCGCGGCGAGATGACGGCCGAGCTGACCACCTTCCGCGGCGAGACCACGGCCGAGCTGACCACCTTCCGCGGCGAGACCACGGCCGAGCTGACCACCTTCCGCGGCGAGACCACGGCCGAGTTCGTCAGACTTCGTCGTGAGCTGACCACCTTCCGCGGCGAGATGACGGCCGAGCTGACCAGTATCCGCAGCGATATGCAAGAGATCCTCAGGCGTCTGCCACCGGTCAATTAGCGGGCGCCTCGCCGTTCGCTACTGGCGGGACATCGTGGCGCGGGCGGTGGCTTGTGCCGTCGCCGCATCGGCGGCCTCGGCGGCGCCACGGGCCGAGATGATCCGGATGTCGACCCGGTCCAGGAAGCCTTCGAACGGGAACGGAGCCTGGTAGCGGTCGCTGACCGGGGAGCTGTGGTCGTACCCGACACTGGGCCCGATGCTGGAGACGATGTACATGACGAACGGGATCTCCACCCGGCCGCAGTCGGCCCCGTCGATGACCAGCGTGGCGTGTCCGCTACCGCTGGCGGCGCGGCGGAACCTGACGCCGACGACCGAGCGGCCGTGCGGGACCTCGATGCTCGAGTCCGCGACGTAGTGCTCGCCGAAGCAGTTGTAATCGAAGACCAGCCGCTCGCCGAGGATGAACAGGCTCAGACCGGAGTTCTGGTTGCCGCTGGCGAACAGCACTCCGCTGGCTCCGGCCGGCCGGTCGATCGTCGCGTCCAGGTCCCAGCTCTGGCCGCCGATCCTGGGCCGGCCTGGGCTGGCAGCGGGGACATGGGCGGCCGGTAGACGTAGTGCCGGCTCGCCGGGTGCGGGGTGTAGTCGTACCGGCCAGCGGCCGCGGCGCCGACACCCGCCAGCCCGGCCAGGCCACGGGCCGCGTCGGCCGTAGCCGCCTGCTCACGGGCGCCGAACAGCTCGATCGACCGGTCGTCAAGCGGCAGCACGCCGTGCTCCTCCGCCTCGCGCCACCACAAGCCGACAAGCTGGGCCAGTCGGTCCGGCTCGGCCTGCGCCATGTTGACGCACTCGGACCGGTCATCGGTGAGCCGGTAGAGCTCCCAGTCGTCGTCGTCGAACGGCACGCCAGGCTGGTGCCTGGTCACCGCCTTCCAGCCGTCGGCGTAGATCGCCCGGTGCCCCATCATCTCGAAGTACTGCACCGACTTGCGGGACGGCTCCGCCGGGCTGTCCAGCGTGTACCGCATCGAGATGCCGGTCACCGGCATCTGCTCATAGCCGCGGTAGACCGGCTGCGGAGTGACGCCGAGAATCTCGTAGATCGTCGGAGCGATGTCATTGACGTGATGGAACTGATCGCGCACGCCGCCGCGCTCATCGGCTGGGATCTGGGTCGGCCAGTGCACGATCAGCGGCACGTGCACACCGCCCTCGTGCGTGTTCTGCTTGTACCACTTGAACGGGGTGTTTCCGGCCTGCGCCCAGCCCCAGGGATAGTTGGCGTGGCTGTTCGGGCCGCCGATATCGTCCAGCCTGGCGACGGCATCGTCCGGCGACTCAGCCACGAAGTTGAAGTACTTCCACTCGTGCAGGACGCCGAACGGTCCGCCCTCCTGGCTGGCACCGTTGTCGGACAGCAGCACGATCAGGGTGTTGTCCAGCTGGCCGAGCCGGCCAAGCTCCGCGATGAGCCTGCCGACCTGCGCGTCGGTGTGCTCAAGGAACGCGGCGAAAGCCTCTTGCAGGCGGGCGGCCAGGCGGCGGTGGTTCTCCGGCATGCTTGACCACTCCTGCACGCCGGGATTCCTGGGCGCGAGTTGCGTTCCGGCCGGAAGAAGGCCCATCTGAAGCTGCCTGGCGAACCATGCTTCCCTGGCCGCGTCCCAGCCGTCATCGAAGGCGCCTCGGTATTTCTCCAGGTAGCTGGCTGGCGCCTGGTGCGGGGCGTGCATCGCGCCGAGCGCGAAATACAGGAAGAACGGGCGATCCGGGCGAATCGACACCGAATCATGCATGAAGCCGATGGCGTGATCGACAAGGTCCTCGGTCAGGTGGTAACCCTGCTCGGCGGTCTTCGGCGGATCGACCCGGTGGTTGTCGTATACCAGCTCGGGGTGGAACTGGTCGGTCTCGCCATCGAGAAATCCGTAGAACCGATCGAAGCCGCGCTGGATCGGCCACTGACCGTACGGCCCGGCCGCCGACGCATCCTCCATCTGGCACAAGTGCCATTTGCCGAGCGCGAACGTGGCGTAGCCCTCCTCGCGCAGCACCTCGGCGATGGTCGCCGCATGGTTGGAGATGTGTCCCCGCATATTCGGAAAACCGGTGCTGAAGTTCGAGAGGGACCGCATCCCGACCTCATGATGGTTCCGCCCGGTGAGCAGCGCGGCGCGGGTCGGCGAGCACAGCGGCGTGGCGTGGAAGTTGGTGAACTTCAGGCCACCCGCGGCCAGCGCGTCGATATTGGGCGTGCGGAGCGTCGAGCCGTAGCAGCCGAGCTGGGCGAACCCGGTGTCGTCGAGCAAGATGAGCACCACGTTAGGCGCGCCCTCGCCCGGGTGCGGGCGAACCGGCCAGGACGGGGTCGACTCCGCGATCGTGCGGCCGATCACGCCGTCGAAGCTGCCCCACTGCATCATGCTCGCTCCATCCGTCGGTTGGCTGTCCGGCTCGTTCGCGCCGCGATGAGGTGGCCGCACCGGTTCAGGAACCCGACTGGCCAAGCAGCTTGTGCAGCGCGATGACCAGCGAGGCGTGCGCCTGCTCCGCGCTATACCCGCCACGTACCCGGAACCAGCCAATCGTCTCGATCTGGGTCAGCGCGTCAGCGGCGGCCACCAGCGCCGCGGCCGGCTCGGCGGGGGCTGCTCCGGCAGGCGCGCTTCCCGACGTAGGCTGGCCGGCCGGTGCGGCAGCGCCGGTCAGCGCCGCGATCTCGGGCGCGAACTGCTGCTCAAGCTGGGCACGAAACAGCTGCCGCCTGGCCTGCAGGCCCTCGGTGAGTACCTTGCTGGTCGGTGCCCGCAGCTCGGCAGCGCGGGCGGTGGCCGCGACTGCCTCATAGAGCCGGAGCCGCGCGGTCACGAACGCTTCCACCCGGGCGTCGAAGCTGCCCTGGCCGATGCCGTCGATGCCGAACAGCGGCCCGACCTTCTCCAGATGCCGGTCGATCGCGGCGTGAACCAGGTCCTCGCTATTCGCCACGTAGCGGTAAACCGAACGCAGCGAGAGGCCAGACTGGCGGGCGACGGCCTCGGGAGAGGGCATCAGCTCACCGGCCGCGAACAGCTCAAGGACCGCGTCGAGCACTGCCAGCCGGTTCCGGTCCCGCCGGGCGGTTCGGCCGTCCGGCGAGCCTGACGCTGGCGGGGCAGCGGTACTTTGTGACATGACCACTGCCACAAACTATCCTGCCGGGCAACCGGGCTCAACTGCGGCCTGCCGACGGCTCGGCTGAGGGCTAGGCCGCCCGGGCCGCTCGATCGGCGACCCGACGGCCGAGGACTCGAACCTAGCTGGACGCTATCCCCAGGTAGCCGATCTTCCTGGTGGTGAGCCGGCGGTAACCGCAATCGTGCCGGCCGGGCAGACCGTAGCCATCCTGCGACTCGGAGTCCTTCGTGCACGCGGTCCAGGCCCAGTGATAGCCATCGTTGTTGACCCGGAACGACCAGCTGATCGTGTTCTCGAACTTGGTCGCCGAAATCCGGCGTGCCTTGGTGATGGTGGCCCGGGGGTCCAGGTACAGGTACTTCGGCAGGCCTGGCACCCCGCGCGCGGCGAGCTTAAGACCGAAGTAGAAGTACCAGTGCTTCTTGCTCAGTGCTCGGTAGGCGGAAGCGGACACAACGGTGTAAAGGATCACCTTCTCGTGACAGATCGGCCGGTCACGCTGGGTGCAGGCGCGGAACGGGCCGAGCAAGAAACCGGCGGCGACGTAAACGGTCTGCACCGCGGACTTGGCCACGTCGGTACCCGAGATCTTGACTTGGTAGCGAGTCGCGATCGTGGGCGTGACCTTGAAGGAGTAGGGCTGCGAAGCGCTGGTGGTCAGGCTGATCGGGGGAGCGATGGCGACGGGCGCCTTCTTGTACGGGAACGGCTGGGCGAACAGCGTCGCGAGATCGCCGCTGACCGCGCTTGAGATGGTGCCATGGATGGCGGCACTGCTGTAGCTGCCATCGCTGTAGATGACGAGCACGTCTCCGGTGATGGGTCTGAGCTTCGCCATCGCCCCGATGGTCACGCCGACCGCCGAGGTTACGTTCGGAGCGGCGATGGCCGACAACTCCGTGGCCGCGAGCAGCCCGGCGGCGAGCGCGGCGGCGGCTACCCCACGCCAAAGTTTCGACATCCGTACCACGACCTTCCGACCCGGGCGAGCTCAGCCGGGTCATGGGCATCTGTTACTGGCGCTAACCCTAGATGCTAGACGGTTGTGGCGCTATGGTCTATTTCGGGGTCGTCGGATATGTCAGCATATGATCCAGTCTGGAACGGCTCGGCTCTCGGTGTCTAGGTTGACCGGGCGCCGCTGCCGGTAGCCGTCCAGCAGCCGGTCGCGCAGCTCGGCCGGGAGTGGCTTGACGGCTTCACGGACCGTGACGCCTGACGCCCGGTGCAGCCGCGGCGCCAGCCACCGCGCGACCAGCTCTGGGCGGCCCTTGGCGGTCTCGCGCAGTACCCAGCCGATGGCCTTGCGGATGAAGAACTCCTTCTCTTCAAGCATCCGGTCGGCGTACCCGGCGAAGCGCTCGAAGTCTCCGTCGCCGCGGCGGAGCTGGATCAGCAGCGCGAGCATGGCCGAGCGCCGGAGCCAGAAGTCCGCATCGCTCGCCCACCGGTCGAGCGTGCCGCCCAGATACGGGAAGCGGTACACGAGGTCACCGGTCACGTTGGCAGCCAGCCCGTCGACCAGTGCCCAGGTGTCTGAGGTGCGCAGCAGGTCCTCGAGCAGGCCGACGTCGTCCGGTCCGAGCAGCCGGGCGCTGCGCTCGAGCAGGACGACGGCGGCCTGGCGGCACTCGTACACCGGGCGGGCCCACAGCGCCCGGACCAGGCCCACCAGATCATCGTGGGTGAGACCGGGTCTGGTCTTGCACCACGAGCCGATCGTGGCCCGGATCGCCGGGACCGGGGCGCCAGCGAAGTCCAGGTCGCTCTTCAGGTACGCCTTCTCATTGCCGGCCCGCTCGGCCGTGCCGAGCCCGCGCAGCACCCGCTCCACCGCTTCGGCCTGCGCGGCGGCGTCGAACGGCAGGTCTGTCACGAAGCCTGACCCTATCTATCCGGAGTGCGGACATAGTGGCGCGGACGCCGTATTCTCAGCGGTGACCGGTTCTGAGCCGCTCGGTTTGCGGTGTAGCCATGGAGGCTGAGCAATGACCCCAACCACCGATCGTGCCGCCATTGTCGCTGGCCGCCGTCGGGTAGCCGCAATCGCGGCGGTCGCCATCGCGCTGAGCGGCTTCGGGCTGACCGGCTGCTCGATCGTGAACAAAGTGAACAAGGTCGTGCATGACGTGTCGGCCAACCGACAGACCATCAAGCTGTTCACCCAGAAGCTGCAGGCTGGCGAGGGCACTACGTTCGCGGTCACCTACGTGACGACCGGCGCCAACCCGTCGACGGTCAGCTACGCCGTGCAGCCACCGACCGACGTGGCATTCAAGAGCACTCAGGCCGGCTCGACCGGCAGCAACGTCGACCTGATCGTGAACTCATCGGGGGCCTACTCCTGCACGCCGCCGTCGGGTTCGTCCGGGTGGACCTGCCAGCAGCTGGGACAGGCGAGCGCGGTGGTCAAGAACCACATACTCGACTTCTACACCCCGGCGCACTGGATCACGTTCCTCCAGGTCTTCGCGCTGGCCGCGGGCTTCGCCGGTGACAAGGTCAGCTCGTCGACGATGACGGTCAACGGATTCAACATGGACTGCGTCGACTTCGTCGCGGCGGGGGTCAAAGGCACCAGCACGATCTGCACCACCGCCCAGAACATCCTCGGTTACGTCAAGGTGGCGTCGAGCCCGAATGTCTTCGAGATCAAGTCGTACACGGCGTCGCCGCCGGCATCGGCGTTCCAGCTGCCGCCAGGCGCCAAGGTGACGTCCGCGCAAGGCGGCAACGGGTAGGCCAGTTCGCCGGGTGGCCGCAGCCTGCCGGGTGCGGTCCTGGAGTTCGGACCTTGAGTTGGTACCTGGAGTTCGGACTCTGAGTCCGGACTCAGCGCGCGGTCCTTGGTGCCGCACGCTCGGCTGGCTACCGGTTCACGACCTGGCTTAAGTGACGCTCTGCCATCTCGCGCTTGCGTGACCGGGCCGGCCCGGCTGGCCGTCGCTGCGGCACGCTCGTCACGACCGGGCGAATGGCGCGAGCGGGTAGGTCAGCCGGATCCGCCCGGCTGACGAAGACCTGCGGGCTCAGCCCATGGAGCGCGCTGAGCATGGCGGCCAAGCCTTCGTCGTGGCTCAGGTCGACCACGACCTCTCCGGTCATGCCCGCGACGCCGCCGTCGGGATCGATGCCGTCCGGTGCCAACCGGACCAGGCTCACCGGCTGGCCAGCCAGCGCCTCGGTGAACAGCTCAAGGCTGCGCGGATCATCGGGAATTGCGAGCTTGATTCTCCACAGGGACATCGGTACCTCGCGGTCTGCTCGTTCGACACTCCCGACAGTGCCGCCACCCAGTTGCCGACGTGCTTCACCCGTGTAACAACGACGTGAACAGTCAGCCGGCGTGCGGGCCTGCCCAGATGGCCAGGACATCCCCGTTCAGGATCGGCACCGGGTGGCGCATTCCGAATGTCCACAGGAAGACTTCGCCGAACGTCCCTGGTGTCTCACCCGGGATCTGCCTGAGCGGTCCGGAGCCGACGATCAGGAAGTAGCGACCAGTGGAATCAGGCTGGACCGTCCCTTCCGGCCCGCTGACGGAGCTATCACTGAATAGCCCTTGTCGCAGCGAAGTGAGCGGCCGGATCACCTTGCCGGTCCGCACGTCGACCTCCACGAGGCTGGTCCGGCCTGAAGCCGAGACAACGCCGACACCCCTGCGCGCGCTGAGGTACCCGGCCCAGCTGACGCCGGGCGGCAACGGCATGCGGCGAGCGGCGCGGAACGTGCGGCCGGGTGCTCTGGTGTCAAGCACCCAGGTGGTGGGACTTACGGCGACTGATGTGGTGACCGATAGGTGGCGGTCGTCCGGCGACCACGTCATCGCTGGGATATAAATATCCGGGTTAGCCAGGAGCCAGGTTCGCTGCGAGCCCGTTGCCAGGTTGCGCACGACGATGCCCGTTGGCCTGGGAACGATCCTGGTCTCGGCCACATAGGCCAGCAGCTTGCCGTCAGGGCTGATGGCCGGCGTCCGGCCATAGGCGATCGTTCGCACGGCTCCACCCTTGAGCGGCACGCTGAAAACCTTCTCGCTCGGACCCTTAGTAGAGCTGTCGAAGAAGAGCAACCCGGAGGATGACGGGGCCAAGGTCTGACTTCCGCTGAACAACCCGGAGTTCGTCGCGAGAGTGCGGATGACCCGAAGCGTGCGGGAAGAAAGCACCTCGATCCGGGAAAGGCCCGTCACGACCACGATCTCTGGTGGCCAGTGCGCCGTCTCCGTCTGCTGCCTATCAGCGGATGGAACCCGGCTGGCCGCCGAGTGACGTGACCCGCCGTGGACGGCCACTACGACGCCGGCCGTCGCGACCAGCAGGGCCAACACGACGGCAGTGCCGATCAGCCTTCGTCGCCTGCCACGTCGGCGAGCCTCTTTGATCAGCGCTTCAGCGTCACCGCTGGCATACCGGGCGGGCGAACTTGGCCCGCAAGTCGCTGCCTGCTCAACGGTTGTATTCACGCTCGATCACGCACACCCGCGTCCGGGCCCTCACCGCTGGTCGGTGTCCGCCTTGGTACTAGAAATGCTAGCACCATGACGAACGGACACGACCCCGACATCACCAAGGCACTCACCCTGCTCGGCGGCTAACCCGCACCCGCCAAACGGCACCGAAGCTGCGGGTCCCGCACATGCCCGGCCGTCCGGCGGGGAAGACGGACAAGGCCCGCGCCTACTTCGCGCCGCAGGCCACTGCCGGTGTCCGGAATCTAGATCAGTTGACGGTCAAATCAGAGTCAACTTCTCCCAGAAGCTTCTGGGGAATGATTGCGATAACTTCGCTTGTTGCAGATACTGCGGTTGGGAGGTGGACCAATTGAGCGGCAACAACGTCATCGGCATCCGGCCCGGAGAGGTCGACGCGGATCTTGCAGGGCGTGCCATGCGGCGCATCAGAGAGTACTTGGCAAGCAACCCCGAGGCAGAGCAGATCGAGGTCATAGGGGAGGTTGGCGAAGATGAGGCGCTGGTCGTGCCGCGGGCCGTTGCGTCGTTGCTCGCCCAGGTGCTGAGCTTCCTGGCGAGCGGGCAGGGCGTCCAGCTCATTCCGGACAACGCCATGCTCACGACCCAGCAGGCAGCTGACTTGCTGAACGTGTCCCGGCCCTATCTAATCGGGCTGCTGCAGGACAGCGCGATGCCTTATCAGATGGTCGGTACTCACAGGCGGATCGCCTTCAAGGACCTGCTCGATTACAAGCGGCAGGACGACCAACGTCGCCGCGCGGTGCTTGACGAGCTGGCGGAGCTAGGCGAGGAGATCGGCCGGAACTGACGATGCCCTTCGTAGCGCTGTACGACACCGATGCGCTGTTTCCGAACAGCCAGCGGGACCTGCTCATCCGGATCGGCATGACCGGGCTGGTTCAGGCCAAGTGGACTCAAAGAATCATCGACGACCTTGGCGTGGCTCTGGCTCGTAGCTTTCCCGACATACCGGACGAGAGGTTGGAGCGCCTGAAGGGCCTGATCAATGGATCTGTACCCGATTGCCTGGTCACGGGTTACGAGCCTTTGATCGACAGCCTTAAGCTTCCTGACCCTGACGATCGTCATGTCCTCGCCGCAGCGATCAAGGCGGGCGCTCAGGTGATCGTCACCGCCAACCTCAAGGACTTCCCGGCGGGGGACTTGAGCCCGTGGAACGTGGAGGCGAAGTCGCCTGACGACTTCGTCCTCGACCAGATCCATATCGATGACAAGGTCGTTTTCGCCTGCATTCAGCAGATCGTGGACTCGCGGAAGCGGCACCCAGCGACCATTCGCGATGTGCTGACCGAACTTGACAGATCTGGCCTGGTGCAGTCTGTCGCAGCGCTGCGGACCAGCTAGTCGTCGACTCAGACAAGGTGAGCCGCGCGGGTCGCCGCACTTCGGAATCGAGTAGCGTGCCGCGGTGCCGGCGACCGGGCCGAGCTTCTTCAAGGCTGCTGTCGGCGCCCGGCAGGATCGGCGTTGCGATCCGACGTCGAACCTGGAGGCCCTCGTGGACGCCGACCTGGACACCCTCGCCACCGCACTGTATGTGAAGACCGATGACCTGCTGAAGGAATCGCGGCAGCTCGCACCGTGGCGGCCGGAGGTGGGCATCGGCCCTTCGCTGAGCTGGTCACGCTGGCGGTGATGCAGGCCCTGCCGGGGTTCACCTCCGAGGCCCGCTGGCTGCGGCACGCCAGCGCTCACCTGCGGCACCTGTTCCCCTACCTGCCTCAGCAGCCCGGCTATAACAAGCGCCTGCGCGCCGCCGCCGGGCTGATCCGGCACTGCATCCGCGTCCTGGCGGCCGGCACCACCGTGTGGACCGGCGATGTGTGGGTGGTGGATTCCACCCCGGTCGAATGCGGCCGTTCCCGGGAGACCGCCAAGCGCTCTGATCTGGCCGGATGGGCCGAAGACGGCTACTGCGCCAGTCACTCCCGCTACTTCTGGGGCCTTCGCCTGCACCTGGTGTGCACCCTGGGCGGCCTGCCCATCGCCTTCGCCCTGACCGGCGCCAAGGCCGACGAGCGCGACGTGCTGCTGGCCATGTTCACCACCGGGCCCGACTTGCTCGCCACCCGCCCAGGCCAGACCCTGATCGGCGACAAGAACTACTTCGGCGCCGGCTTCGAGGCTGCCATCGCGGGCGCCGGGATCAGGCTGCTGCGCCCGGCCCGCAAGGGCGAGCCGGAACGAGCAGGTGCCCCGTTCTTCAAGCCGCTGCGCCAGATCGTCGAGTGAATCAATGACACCTTCAAGGGCCAGCTCGACCTCGAACAGCACGGCGGCCGCACCGCCGGCGGAGTAACCGTCCGGGTCCTGCAGCGCATCCTCGCCCTGACCGCCGCCATCTGGCACAACGATCAAGCCGGCCAGCCCGTCAAGCGCTCGCTCCTGGCTTATGACCACTGACCCCTTGGAATCGATCATCTAGGGATCCGCTGGTAGTGGGATCTGCGGGCACGGCTCAGGCGGCGTCCGGCGGACGGGTCCGTACGTGCCGCCGCCAGGTCGCCGGATCAGCGCTGAACCGGTACCGGATGTAAGCCAGCCCGTCCACGTCCCGACGTTCAGCGGGCCGAGGCAGCGCTCAATGCGTCGCGGATCCAGCCCCGTCCGGCAGCCAGGCCACCATCGCGGTGACCGACGCGTCGGCCTCCTCCAGCGCCGCCCACACCGACCGCGCCTCGGCCGTTGACGGCTTCGAGTCAGCCATCCGCGGCGTCCTGGCGACAGTAGTCGCATGTGAAGCTGGCGATGTCGGCGAACACCTGGCCGACCGACCTCCTGATGCCGAGATTCTCCAGCATCGCGGCGGCCGTCTTGCGGTAGCTCAGGCCATCCCGGCAGTGCAGCTGGTGCGCCAGGTTGACAGCCCGGTTCCACTCAACTCCGCGCAAACGGCCGCCAACGGGATGCAGCTTGCCGTCCCGGCGCCGCTCGACCACGATCACCATGCGTTCAGCGTTCGCTCGGGCCTCAGTCTTGTCAAACGCTGGGAGCGCCCCGCCAGCCGGGCTCGGTCTGCGCCAGGGGGAGGTGTTCGGGCTGGCACTCGATGACGTCGACTTTCTGCGCCGGGTCGTGCATGTCCGCCACCAGGTCCGCATGGTGAGCGCCCGGCTGGTGCTCGCCCCGCCCAAGGGCGGCAAGGAGCGGGACGTCCCCCTGCCTGACTCGGTCGCGCTGCGCCTGGGCGCAGCGCGACGCGGTCCCGCCGGTCGCCGTGACGCTGCCGTGGAAGGTACCGGGCGGGAAGCCGGTGACGGCGCGGCTGATCTTCACCTCACGTGAGCATGCCGCGCTGAACCGCAACTACGTCAACACCTACCTGTGGAGGCCAGCCCTGCAGAAGGCCGACGTGCCGGCCACGCGGGAAGACGGGTTCCACGCGCTGCGGCACTTCTTCGCGAGCGCCCTGCTGCACGACGGGGTGGATATCCGCGCACTGGCCGAGTACCTCGGGCACACCGACCCTGGGTTCACCCTCCGTGTCTATGCTCACCTGATGCCGACCGCATCCGACCGCATGCGCAAGGCCGTCGATGGCATGCTCAGCGGCGAGGCTGGCGGCCCCGCCACGGGCCCAGGGCAGTGCGCGATGAGCGTCTGGCCAGGTCAGATGCGGTATCCGGTTAGCAGTCGAAGTACATCTCGAACTCGTGCGGGTGCGGGCGCAGCCGGATCGGGTCAAGCTCGTGCGAACGCTTGTAGTCCAGCCAGATCGAGATCAGGTCCGGGGTGAAGACGCCGCCGTCGAGCAGGAACTCGTGGTCGGCCTCCAGGCTCTCCAGCACCTTGTCCAGCGAGCCGGGAACCTGCGGGATGGACCGGGCCTCGTCCGGCGGCAGTTCGTACAGGTCCTTGTCGACCGGCTCAGGGGGCTCGAACTTGTTCTTGATCCCGTCCAGGCCGGCCATCATCATCGCCGAGAACGCCAGGTAGGGGTTGCAGGACGGGTCGGGGACCCGGAACTCAAGCCGCTTCGCCTTCGGACTGGAGCCGGTGATCGGGATCCGCACGCATGCCGACCTGTTCCGCTGCGAGTAGACCAGGTTGACTGGCGCCTCGAAGCCGGGCACCAGCCGGTGGTAGGAGTTGACCGTCGGGTTGGTGAAGGCGAGCAGCGACGGGGCGTGCTTGAGCAGGCCGCCGATGTAGTAGCGGCCCATGTCGGACAGCCCGGCGTAGCCGACCTCGTCGTAGAAGAGCGGCGCCTCGTCCTTCCACAGGCTCTGGTGGCAGTGCATGCCTGAGCCGTTGTCGCCGAACAGCGGCTTGGGCATGAAGGTGACGGTCTTGCCGGCCGCCCGGGCCACGTTCTTGATCACGTACTTGAACAGCATCAGGTTGTCGGCCATCGCCAGCAGGCTGGCGAACCTGATGTTGATCTCGGACTGGCCGCCGGTTCCCACCTCGTGGTGCTGCATCTCCACGGTGATGCCGCAGTCCATCAGCGTCTTGGCCATCTCGGCCCGCAGGTCGGCGAAGTGGTCAGCCGGCGTGACCGGGAAGTAGCCGCCCTTGTACCTAGGCTTGTAGGCCAGGTTGCCTCCGGCCTCGTCCCGCCCGGTGTTCCAGGCACCCTCGACCGAGTCGATGAAGTAGTAGCCGGAGGCCGCCGACGTCTCGAACCTGGCCGAGTCGAAAATGTAGAACTCAGCCTCGGGGCCGAAGAACACGGTGTCAGCGATGCCGCTGCCGCGCAGGTATTCCTCCGCCTTGCGGGCCACGTTCCTTGGGTCGCGGGTGTAGGGCTCGCCGGTCAGCGGGTCGTGCACGAAGAACGTCATGTTCAGCGTCTTGTGGGTGCGGAACGGGTCGACCACGGCCGTCGTCGGGTCCGGCAGCAGCAGCATGTCCGACTCGTGGATCTGCTGGAAGCCGCGGATCGATGAGCCATCGAACATCAGCCCGTCGGTGAAGATCCGCTCATCGAACACTGCGGCGGGAACGGTGAAGTGCTGCATCGTTCCCGGCAGGTCGCAGAACCTGACATCAACGAACTGGACGTCCGAATCCGCGAGGTACCGCAGGACCTCGTCACCGCTTGCGAACATCGGCTCTCCCTTGCTTGTTAACTCGCCTTGCCGTGCATCGTCAGGGCCGGACGCCCTGCGATCCCCCCGCGCTGCCCGTGGCTGTTCCAGGCAGAATCCCGGGCCGCGGCGGCCGGCTGAGTTGGCATGACGTTAGCGCCCCGCCGTTTCCTGCCCGTATCCCCGATGTTTCGGCCGCGTTACGCCCGATCCAGCTACCCTGCCCAGGCGAGGCCTGCCGAACCACCGGACCGCCGGGCAACCCGACCGGCCGAACGGTTCGGGGCCGGCCGGCTGGGTACTGTAGGTGCGTGACCGAACAGCGTCGGGACAGACCGCCGGCCGCCCAGCGTGGCGCCGTCTCCCAGCCCGGGTATCCGGGCCAGGATCTGGGCTTTCCCGAGACCGGCCCGGGCTCGGTCGTCGGCCAGGGGAGCCGAGTGGCCGCCCTGTTCATCGACTGGCTGCTGTGCACCTTGGTCGTCGTGGCCGCCATCCGGCCGCCGTACTGGCAGGTCCAGTACTGGACGTTGCTTGTCTTCGTGGTACAGGACATCGTCCTGACCGGTCTGATCGGGGTCACGGTAGGCAAGCGATTGCTGCGGATGCGGGTAGTCAGGCTGAACGGTCGGATGGTCGGGCTCGGCTGGGCACTGGTCCGCACCGCGCTGATGCTCACGGTCGTCCCGCCGCTGATCCAGGACCACGACCTGCGCGGGCAGCACGACCGGGCGTCGAACACCGCCGTGGTCAGGATCTGACCGCTATCGGACCCTGGGCCGCGGCGGCTTGGGCATCCGGCCGGTCTTCGGCAGCGGCCCTCTGGGCATCTGCAACGATGACGGCAGCGCCTTCATCCGGTTATTGAGGTCCGTCACCGCGGCCGGCTTGAGCGAACGCGGCAGACCCATCAGCTTGCGCTGCAGCTTGCGGAGCGGGATCTGGCCGGTCTCGTCACCGACCTGCAGTTCGTGGACCGGCACTCCGTAGGCGACCCGGCCGAGTTTCTTCTTCTCGGCGGTCAGCAGACTGGCCAGCCCGGTCGGCGTGCCCTCGCCGAGCAGGATGACGCCAGGCTTGCCGACCACCCGGTGCACGATATCCATGTTCCGGTTGGCCGCGATGGCAGGCGTCACGGTCCAGTTCCCGCGCATGGACTGCACGATCGCGGCGGCCGCACCTGGCTGGCCGGCGATGGCCGAATACTGCGCCGACTGCGCGTACCGGCCGAAGAGGATCATGGCGCTGGCGAGCCCGAGCAGCACACCGAGCGGGACGAGCAACGACACCGCTCCGACCAGCAGGCCGATCAGCACGAATAGCGCGATGACGCCGATGCCGACTCCGAACACGATCGGCAGTGCCCACCGGTTCGATTTGCGGATGACGCCGGCCACCATGCGGATCTGCTTGAGGCGGCCAGGGGTCGCCTCATCTGTCGACGTCTTCTTCGCCGCCTTGTTCGGCGCCTGCGCCGCAGCGCCGCCGGGCTTCTTCACCATGCAGGTGAGGATACGAGCACTGGCAGGCGTACGCGAAACGCGGTCATCCTGTCGCCTGGCCGACCGGGCTGGCCTGCGGTTCCGCGGTCGGCTGCGCCAGCGCCTGGCGGTACAGCCTGCCCGCGCGGTAGGAGGACCGGACCAGCGGGCCGGACATGACTCCGGCGAAACCAAGGCCGAGCGCCTGGCTGCCCAGGTCGTCAAACTCTTCCGGGGTGACCCACCGGTGCACTGGGTGGTGGCGGGCCGAGGGCCGCAGATACTGCGTGATGGTCAGCAGATCACACCCGGCGGCCCGCAGGTCGGCCATCGCCTGGCTGATCTCGTCGCGCCGCTCGCCCATCCCGAGAATCAGATTGGACTTGGTGACCAGGCCAGCGGCCTTGGCCGCGCTGAGGACCTCGAGTGATCGGTCGTACCGGAATCCCGGCCTGATCTGCCGGAAGATCCTGCGTACCGTCTCGATGTTGTGGGCAAGCACCTCCGGGCGCACGGCGAACACCTCGGCGAGCCGGGTCGGCTCGGCGTTGAAGTCGGGGATCAGCAGTTCCACGCCGCAGCCGGGAACCTGTCGGTGGATCTCGGCACAGGTCTGCGCGTAGAGCCAGGCACCGCCATCGGCCAGGTCATCGCGGGCCACCCCGGTGACGGTGGCGTACCGCAGGCCCATGGCCGCGACCGAAGCGGCGACCCGGCGTGGCTCATCGGTATCCAGCGGCCCAGGCTTGCCGGTGGCGATCTGGCAGAAGTCGCACCGCCTGGTGCACTGGTCCCCGCCGATCAGGAAGGTAGCCTCGCGGTCTTCCCAGCACTCGAAGATGTTTGGGCAGGCCGCTTCCTCGCAGACCGTGTGCAGGCCCTCGCGCCTGACCAGCTGCCGCAGTTCGGTGTACTCCGGCCCGGTGCGCAGCCGGGTCTTGATCCACGGCGGCTTGCGCTCGATCGGGGTCTGGCTGTTGCGCGCTTCGATGCGCAGCAGCCTGCGTTCGCCAGGTGCGAGTACCACGTGCTCTAGATTATGGCCGAACGCAGACCAGCGGCGCCGGGGGAGGCCGCTAAGCGCTAAGGTCGGCGCGCCGCAGCGGAACTGAGATGACGCCGGCTAGCCGAATCGGGGATCATGGCAGGATGCCTACCCAGTTCGATCCGCCGTCCGGCACCCGCGACCTGCTGGCCCAGGAGTTTGAGCGGCGGGAGCAAGCGTTCGCCGTCATCCGGTCCGTCTATGGCCGCTACGGATTCGAGCCACTGCAGACCCCGGCGTTCGAGCGCCTTGAGGTCCTGATGGGGAAGTACGGCGACGACAGCGACAAGCTGATCTTCAAGATCTTGCGGCGCGGAGAACAGGAGGCTTCGGGCGAGGCGGACCTGGCGCTGCGGTATGACCTGACGGTTCCGCTTGCCCGGGTGGCCGCCGCATACGGAAGCCAGCTCCCGTCTCCGTACAAGCGCTACGCGATCGGGCCGGTGTGGCGTGCCGACCGCCCGGGCAAGGGCCGGTACCGGGAATTCGTGCAATGCGACCTGGACACGCTCGGATCAGCCTCTCCGCTCGCGGACGCCGAGGTCCTCTGCGCCCAGCACGATGCCCTGGTAGCGCTGGGGGTGACCGATTTCACCATCCTGCTCAACTCCAGGCAGGTGCTGGCTGGTCTGCTTGAGGCGTACCACATCCCGGACCAGATCGGGCCGCGTGTGCTGATCGTCCTGGACAAGCTCGACAAGCTCTCGCCCGCCGCGGTCGTGGCCGAACTGCAGGACCTGGGTCTTGGCGAGGAAGCCGGTGATCTGGTCCGCGCGCTCACCGCGGCGGATTCAAGCGACCGGATCCGGGTGGCGCTCAAGCCGAGCGAGCAGGGTGAAGCGGGTCTGGCCGTGCTGGACGATCTGCTGGCGCTGGTGTCGACAGAGCTGCCGCCGGGCCGGATCGTTTTCGCCCCGAGGATGGTGCGTGGCCTTAGCTACTACACCGGGCCGATCTGGGAGCACGTCGCGCCAGGGATTCCCGGTTCGCTGGGCGGCGGCGGCCGGTACGACCACCTGATCGCGCAGCTTGGCGGCCCCGATGTGCCTGCCACGGGTGCCTCGCTTGGAATCGAGCGGATCCTGATGCTTCCCGGCCAGGAGGCGGGTCCGCTGCGCCGACTCGATGTGGCAGTGGCTGTGCTCGACGAGCAGTACGCCAGGGACGCCTACTCCTTCGCTGTGGCGTCCCGCGCGGCCGGGTTGCGGGCCAGCGTGTATCTGGGTTCCTCAGGCAAGCTGGGCAAGCAGCTCCGCTGGGCGGCTGACCAGGGTGCCCGCTGGTGCGTCCTGTACGGCAGCGCGGAGCGCGCGGCTGGCACGGTGACCGTGCGCGATATGACCACCGGGGAGCAGACGCCGGTGCCAGCCGCCGAGCTCACCGGCTACCTGGCCAGCGCCGCCGGGACCACCCTGGCCGGAACGACGTCGGCCGGAACGACGTCGGCCGGATGACCGCCGCCGGGGCTGCGGCGGTGGGTAACACCCCGCCAGCGACCTAGGAGTAGCTGCCGATGACCGGCGTCACCTTCAGTGACCCAGACACCTGGTATGCCGGCCTGCCCGGCGTGATTGTCGCGGCGGGCGCGGTAATCACCGACGAGCGGGGCCGGGTGCTGCTGGTGAAGCCGAACTACCGCGAGCTGTGGTCGCTGCCCGGGGGAATCTGCGAGTTCGGCGAGCCGCCGCAGGCTGGCTGCGGCCGCGAGCTGACCGAGGAACTCGGCCTGGCCATCGGGGTGGGCCGGCTGCTGGTGACTGACTGGGGACAGCCGCGCGGAATGCAGGCCAGGCCCATGATGCACTTCATCTTCGATGGCGGCCGGCTGGCCGACCCGGCCGGCATCGTGGTCCAGGAATCGGAACTCGACGGGTACCGGTTCACCGCGCCGGACGAGCTGCCCGACTACCTGCCGCCTTATGGCCTGCGGCGAGTCACCGCTGCGCTAGAGGCGCTGGCGGCGGGCACGACGATTTACCTACCGCACCAAGTCAGCTAACCGGGCTGGGCACCAGCTCGGCGACGCTGAGCGCGTGCCGGACCACCCCGGCACCGAGTACCTCGGCCAGGTGCTGCTCGACCGGGTCGAGCACGGCAGAAACCGGGATGCGACGGCCGATCTCCGCCGACAGGGAGGTGACCGTCGCGTCCGCGATCCCGCAGGGCACGATCCGATCGAACCAGGACAGATCGTTGTCGCAGTTCAGGGCGAATCCGTGCATAGTCACACCGCGCGCGACCCTGATCCCGATGGCCCCGACCTTACGGTCCTGGCCTACCGCGATGCCATCGCCGGGCCGGGCCGCCGCCGTGCCATCGGCCAGCTGGTCGGCCGCTGTACCATCGGCTGGCTGGCCGCCCGTGCTGTCCTGGTTGGCCCGAACCCAGACTCCGCTGCGTCCGGGTATCCGCGTGGTCTGCAGGCCGAAGTCCGCGCAGCTGCGGATCAGTGCCTCCTCGACCGCGCGGACGTAGCTGATCACGTCGATCGGCTCGTCCAGGGCCAGGATCGGGTATCCGACAAGCTGACCAGGGCCGTGCCAGGTGATCTTGCCACCCCGGTCCACCTCGATGACGGGGGCGCCCGGGTCGCCGACTGGCCGGTCAAGCGGGCTGGTCCGCCGTCCCGCGGTGTACACCGGCTGGTGCTCGAGCAGCAGGCAGGTGTCCGGGATCTGCGTACTGGCCCGGAGGCCATGCAGCAGCCGCTGCAGCTCCAGCGCCTGGTCATACGGCAGTGCCCCGGCGCCGAAACCAGCCCGGACGAAGACAAGCTCGCGATCCACGCTGCCAGGGTATGCGGATGCTGACCAGCTAGCTTCCGTGGGGCTGCCCGTTTGCGGGCTGCCCGACCGGATCCGGTGCTTTCGCCAGGCTGCGCACCTCGAAACAAATCGGCTGCTCTGGGTCCGTTACGCTCGGCATGTGATGGTCGGGAATGTTTGACGCTGAATCGCTCAGGACGCTGAGCAAGGCGGAACGGCGTCAGCTGATGCGCGCGCTCATCGACCTGGACCGCGAAACCGAGCCGGTTCCAGGCAGCAGCTGGAAGTGGGACGCGGCGCTGGTCGCGATCGTCGGATGCTGCGTCGCCCTCGGCGTCTGGATCGGGTTGCTCGCGGTCACGCTGCCGCCGCATTACCGGGCCGGAGGGTGGCGCGGCACCTGGGTGGGTTTCGACATCGGTGAGCTGATCGCCTTCCTGGCCACCGGGTGGGCCGCCTGGCGGCGGCGTCAACTCCTGATCGTCAGCCTGGTCGTGCTGGCCACACTGCTGATCTGCGACGCATGGTTCGATGTCATGCTGGACGAGCACACTCCTGGATTCCCGACCAGTGTGGCCTTGGCGCTACTGGTGGAGCTGCCATTGGCGCTGCTCGCTGTGGTGTTCGCCAGGCGCCTGCTGCGGATGGCGATCGGCCAGATGATGCGGTACGAGGGCTTGACCGAGCCGGTGCCTCCGCTGTGGCAGATTCCGCTGCTCGGCCCGAGCACCGGCAGCCCGCTGCGCCGCCTGATGGCCGCCCGGGCGAGGCAGCGGGTGACCGCCGGTGCGGCCACGGCGGGTCCCTCGAACCCGGCCGCGCCGGGTTCGAGCGACTCGCCGCCTGCCTAGGCGCCGGAGGTCAGAACGCTGGCCAGCGCGGTGCCGATGTCCGGATCATGGAAGCTGAAGCCGGCCTCGAGCAACTTATGCGGCACGACGCGTGCGCTTGCCAGCAGTTCGCTGGCGACCTCGCCGAGGCCGACCGTCAGCAGGCCGGCCGGCACCCGCAAGATCGCGGGCCGACCCAGCGCCTTCGCCAGCGCCGCCGTGAACACCGCATTGGTTACCGGGTTCGGCGAGGTCAGGTTGAACGGTCCGCTCAGGCCAGGGTCATCGAGCAGGAACCTGATCGCCCGGACCTCGTCATCCAGGCTGATCCAGCTGAGGTACTGCCCCCCTGATCCCAGCCTGGCACCCAGACCCAGCTTGAACGGCAGGATAAGTCTGCCCAGCATGCCGCCAGCTGCCGCGAGCACCACACCAGACCGCAACTGAACCACCCTGATACCGGCTGCGGTCCCAGCCGCCGCCGCAGCCTCCCAGTCCCGGACCAGTTCGGCCAGGAATCCGGAGCCGAGTGGCGCGGACTCATCCACCACCCGGTCGCCGGTGTCGCCGTAGTAGCCGATGGCTGAGCCGCAGATCAGCACGCGCGGGCCGGATTGAGCCGCCGTCATTGCCGTCACCAGCGCCGTGGTGGCCTGGACCCGGCTGGCCCGCAGCACCGCCTTCCTAGCCTGCGTCCAGCGGCCGCTGGCGATCGGAGCGCCGGACAGGTGCACGACCGCGTCGATGCCGGACAGCGCCGTCGGGCCGATGCCGCCGGCCGTCGCCTGCGGATCCCAGCCGATCTCATCGGATCCGTGCGCGGCGCGGCGGACCAGGCGGACGACATCGCGCCCGGCAGCCGTCAGCTCGCTGGTCAGCGCGCCGCCGATCAGCCCGGACGCTCCGCTGACCGCGATCCGCATCAGGTCGGCCTAAAGCCCGAGCTCGGCTTCGAATGCGCCTTCTTCGAGGCGGTTCTTGATGGTGACCAGGAACCTGGCCGCGTCCGCCCCGTCCACCAGCCGGTGATCGTAAGTGAGCGCCAGGTAGACCACCGAGCGCACCGTGATCACCTCGCCGAGCGCCGGATCATCCACCACAACGGCGCGCTTGTTCACGGTGCCGGTGCCGAGGATGCCGACCTGGGGCAGATTGATGATCGGGGTGTCGAACAGCGCGCCCCGGCTGCCGGTGTTAGTCAGGGTGAAGGTACCGCCGGTCAGGTCGTCCGGGCTCACCTGGCCGGCCCTGGTGCGCTGCGCCAGATCGGCGATCTTGCGCGCCAGGCCGCCGATGTTCAGGTCGCCGGCGTTGCGGATGACCGGCACCATCAGCCCGCGGTCGGTGTCCACCGCGATACCCAGGTGCTCGGCGTCGTAGTAAGTGACCGTTCCGTTGGCGATGTCGACCACCGCGTTCAGCTTCGGATGGACCTTCAGGGCCTCTACCGTGGCCTGGGCGAAGAACGGGAGGAACGAGAGCTTCACGCCCTCGGTCGCCTCGAAGGCGGCTCTGGCCCGGTCCCGCAGCCTGGCGATCGACGTGACATCCGCCTCCACCACGGTAGTCAGCTGCGCTGAGGTCTGCAGTGACTCAACCATGCGCTGCGCGATGACCTGGCGGGCGCGGGACAGCCGCTCGGTGGTGCCGCGCAGGCTGGACGGCGTGACCTCCTGCCGGCCCGGCGGTCGCTGCGCGGCAGGGCCTGATACTGCGGCAGCGCTTGATACTGGTGTGGCTGACGGTCGGCTGGCCTCGGCTGGCGGCGCCGTCGGCTGCTGTCCGCCGATACCGACCGGCTCAGCGTGGAATGCGGCCGGGACGGGTGCCAATGCGGCCTGCGGGACCGGCAGGGCCGGAGCCGGCCCGGGCATTGCGGCACCGCGCAGGTCCCGCGCCGCGTCAAGCACGTCCTGCTTGCGGATCCGCCCGCCGACGCCGGTGCCGACCACGGACCCGAGATCGATGCCGTGCTCCGCCGCCAGCTTGCGAACCAGCGGAGTCACGTACGGGCTCTCCGCGCCCTCGGCCTGCGCCGGGCCAGTCCCTGTGGTTGCCTGCGCCGCATCCGCGTGCGGTGCCTGCAGCCCGGCCTGCTCGCCGTGCTCGGCTCGCTCCGGCAGCTGATAGCCGGGCGGCTCGGCGTAGGCCGGTGCCGCCGGAGCCGGTGCCGGTGGGTGCGGGTAGTCCGGGGGCTGGTAACCGGGCGCCTCGGGGTGGCCAGGTGCCGGCGGGGCGGGCGCCGCAGGGAAGGCCGGGGGCTGGTAACCGGGCGGCCCGGCGTAACCGGGTACGGCCGGCGTCGGCGGTGCTGCGTAGGCCGAAGGCTGACTCGCCGTGGGCTCGGCGTAGGCCGAAAGCCGATCCGCCGGTGGCTCGGCGTAGGCCGAAGGCTGACTCGCCGTGGGCTCGGCGTAGGCCGAAGGCTGATCTGCCGGTGGCTCGGCGTAGGCCGAAGGCTGACTCGCCGGTGGCTCGGCGTAGCCGGGTGCGGCTGGCGCGGGCGGTGCTGCGTAGGCCTGGGCCTGGTAGGCCGCGGGCTGCTGGGCCGGCGGCTCGGCGTAGCCGGGTGGCCGATACGCGGGCGGCTCGGCTGGCTCCGCGTAAGGCTGCCGGTAGGCCGCCGGCTGCTCGAAGGAGAGTGGCTGCTCAAAGGAGACTGGCTGCCCGGCGGCGACATCCGACCCGGCCGGCATTGCCTGCTCGGTGCTGACATCCGACCCGGCGGTGGCGTCGCCGGCTCCGTCCTCGTCGATCACGGCGAGCTCGGCACCAACCGCCACCGTCTCGTCCTCGGCCACGGTGATCCCGCGCAGGATCCCGGACACCGGAGACGGGATCTCGGTGTCCACCTTGTCGGTGGACACTTCAAGCAGTGGCTCATCCGCGGAGACGTGGTCACCCTCCCGCTTCAGCCAGCGGGTGACGGTGCCCTCGGTGACGCTCTCGCCGAGCTGCGGCATGGATACGGAAACCGACATGGCTTCGGGTGACTCCTTCGCTCAGTTCACTCTAGCTGGTGCGGCTGGCCTGTCCTGGCTCGTCCTGAGCAGGTCAGGAGTGGAAGTGCAGTGGTTTCCCGGCCAGCGCGAGGTGCGCCTCGCCGATCGCCTCGGATTGGGTCGGGTGCGGATGGATGAGCTGCGCCACCTCAGCGGGCAGCGCCTCCCAGTTGTAGATGAGCTGCCCTTCGGCAATCAGCTCGCCGACCCTGGCACCCACCAGGTGTATCCCGAGCACGGGCCCCCCGTTCGCTGCCGCGATGACCTTAGCCGCGCCCTGGGTCTGCAGAATCACGCTCTTGCCATTGCCGCCCAGGTTGTAGGTGATCTCGCTGACCTCGATGCCGCGCTCAGCCGCCGTCGCCGAGGTGATCCCCACCGAGGCGACTTCAGGGTCGCTGTAGGTCACTCGCGGCACCCCGTCGTAGTCGATCGGAGTGACCGGCAGCCCGGCCAGTCGCTCGGCCACGCCGATGCCCTCGGCAAAGCCGACATGAGCAAGCTGCAGACCTGGGGTGAGATCGCCGACCGCGGAGATCGTCGGGACCGACGTCTGCCAGTACTCGTCCACCAGGACGAACCCGCGATCCATCGTCACGCCGGCCTCCTGATAACCCAGGTCGGCCGAGACCGGGCCGCGGCCTACCGCGACCAGCAGCAGCTCCGCGTCCAGCGTCTGCCCGTTCTCCAGCGTCACGCTGACCCCGGTGGCCGTCTCCTTCACGTCGGCGAACCTGACGCCGAGGTGATAGCCGATGCCGCGCTTTCTGAAGGCGCGCTCAAGCAGCTTCGAACTCGACTCCTCCTCTGGCGGCAGCAGGTGCGGCAGCATCTCCACGATGGTGACCTCGGCACCGAAGGATCGCCAGACGCTAGCGAACTCCACGCCGATCACGCCGCCGCCCAGGATCACCGCCGAGGCTGGCACCCGGTCGAGCACCAGGGCCTGATCGCTGGTGATCACCCGCACGCCATCGATCTGCAGGCCCGGCAGGCTGCGCGGTTCCGAGCCCGTGGCGAGGACAACGTGAGCGCCTTCGTAGACCGCGTCACCGACCGCGACCCGTGTTGGCGAGACGAGCCGGCCGTGGCCGTAGACGACCTCGACCTTCCGGCTGGCGATGGTCCCCTGCAGGCCCTTCCACAGCCGGTCGACAACCTTGTCCTTGTATGCGTTGACGGCGGCCATGTCGATGCCGTCCAGGGTGGCCAGGACGCCGACCGAGGCGGCGTCCCTGGCATGATCGGCGATCTCGGCAGCGTGCAGCAGTGCCTTGGTGGGAATGCAGCCCCGGTGCAGGCAAGTGCCACCGACCTTGTCCTGCTCGATCAGCACGACCCGCTTGCCCAGCTCGGCGGCCCGCAGCGCGCAGGCGTAGCCGCCGCTGCCGCCGCCGACGATCACGATGTCGTAGCTATCGGTCTGGGTCACCCATCGCTCCTTGCTTATCAATCAGCTCGCGCTGGCTCCTAGCCGCGGCAAGCCTGGCCGCCGTCCCGCTGATCCGAGCCCGGCTTAGAACCGCCCCGCTGCCACATCCTCGGCGACCTGGACCAGGGTACGAACCGCGACGCCGGTACCGCCCTTGGGGGTGTAGCCGTAGGGCTCGCCCTCGTTGTACGCCGGACCGGCGATATCCAGGTGTGCCCACCGGACCCCGTCAGGTACGAACTCCTTCAGGAAGATCCCGGCGGTCAGCATGCCGCCGTCTCGCTCGCCGGACACGTTGGCCAGATCGGCCACCTTCGAGTCAAGTCCTTTGCGCAACTCCTCCGGCAGCGGCATCGGCCACATCGCCTCGCCGGCCCGCCCGGCCGCTGCGATCACGCCGTCGCGCACTGCGTCATCGTTGGCCATCACGCCGGAGACCCGCTTGCCGAGCGCGACCACCTGGGCACCGGTCAGGGTCGCCACGTCGATCAGCAGATCGGGGGCGTCCGCCTCCGATCTGGCCAGCACGTCAGCGAGGACAAGCCGGCCTTCGGCGTCGGTGTTGAGCACCTCGACGGTGGTGCCGCCGTAGATGGTGATCACGTCGGAGGGCCGCTGCGCGGTACTGCCCGGCATGTTCTCCGCCAGCGGCAGGTAGCCGATGACATTCACGGCAGGCCCCAGGGCGGCGATCGCCTGAAGGGCGGCGAGCACCGCAGCGGCACCGCCCATGTCCGACTTCATGGCGTCCATCCCCTTGGCCGGCTTGAGCGAGATCCCGCCCGAGTCGAAGGTGATGCCCTTCCCAGCGAAGACGACGGTCTTGGTGGCAGCCGGGTGCTGGTAGCTCAGCCGGACCAGCCGCGGCGGGTGTACCGAGCCCTGGCCCACCCCTGATATGCCGCCGTAGCCGCCGGCCGACAGGGCCGCATCGTCAAGGACCTCAATCCGCAGCCCGGACTCGGCTGCGACCTTGCCCGCCTCGGCCGCGAGGATCTCCGGGTACATATGGGACGGGCTGGTATTGATCAGGTCGCGCACCAGCGTGACCGCTGCGCCGAGGATCTCCGCGCGAGTCGCGGCAGCCGTGACATGCTCGCCGGTTGCCAGCAGCGTCAGCTCCGGATCGGGCCGGCCGTTGCTGTGGTACCGGCCGAAGGAGTAGCTGCCGAGGATGGCTCCCAGAGCCACCGCCTCAGCGGCCGCGGCGTCGCCGGCTGGCAGCGCGAGGGCGATCTTGCTGATCTTGGCTGACGAGAACGAGCGGACCGCCGCACCGGCCGCACGGCGCAGCCGCTCGGGGTCGGCGGCCGAGCCGTCGGCCGGGCCGATGCCGACCGCGGCGATCAGCGGTGCGGCCAGCCTGCCACCGGACGCGAGCTTGGTGACCTCCTCTAGCCGGCCGGTGGCCTGCAGTGCGGTCAGGGTTGGGATCAGGCTGCCGTCGAGGGCCGCGTCGACATCCTGCGCGCCGGGGGCGAGCAGCGGGCCATCCGGGCCCTGGCTGACCGCGATGATGACGGCATCAGCGCTGATGTCGCGTGCCGCAGACTCTCGAGTTCTCAGGGTTGTGGTCACGCATCTGAGCCTAGTGCCTGGGGGCCGCGGCCGGCTCGGGACCTGCGACGGCACCTGGCCGCCAGACCGCTAGGCCGGCTGGCGGCCGGCCGACGCCGGGAACAGCAGGCAGCCAGTCGGATCGAGGTCAGCTAACAGCTGACTATAACTGCCGCTACAGTCGATAACTGACAACCGTTATACTTGCAGAACGGGACTACGATTGGGTGGTCCGGTTTGGCAGAGATCGAGGAGGCACGGTGAGCTCCGGCGCGCTGTTCATAGCGGTCTTCCTCGCCTGCGCGGTCGAAGGCGTCGAAGCGACCACGATCGTGCTGGCGGCAGGCACCGCGCGGGACTGGCGGTCAGCCACCGTGGGCATGCTGACCGCGCTCGCCCTGCTGGCAGCGATCACGGCGGCCCTCGGGCCGGCGGTCGCCGCGCTGCCGCTTTCTGCGCTCCGCCTCTTCGTCGGCGCGCTGCTGCTGATCTTCGGCTTGCAGTGGCTGCGCAAGGCGATTCTGCGGGCCAGCGGTCACAAGGCCCTGCACGACGAGGACGCGATCTACCGGGAGCAGGTCGCGGCGGCGGCCGCTGAGCCCGCCCGCCGAGCCGGACTCGTACCAGACTGGTACGGCTTCACGCTCTCATTCAAGGGCGTGCTGCTCGAGGGGCTCGAGGTTGTCTTCATCGCGCTTACCTTCGGCGGCAACGCGCACGACATCCCGCTCGCGGCAGTGGCCGCGGTCTCGGCGGTGGTCCTGGTCGGCCTGGCCGGGCTGGCGATCCGCGCCCCGCTGGCAAGGGTTCCGGAGAACACCTTGAAGTTTGTAGTCGGCGTGATGCTGACCGCGTTCGGTACCTTCTGGGGCGCCGAGGGCGCCGGAGCCACCTGGCCGGGCTCCGACGCGGCACTGCTTGCCATCGTCCCGGCCATCGCCGTGTTCGCCCTGGTCATGGTGGTGCTGATGCGCAGGCTGCGAACCGGATCGCCGGATCAGGGCGGTGCCGTTGCGGCCGCTGTGGCGGAGGTGAGCTGAGATGGCAAGCCGGGTCCGGGCGTTCGGCGCGTTCGCCTACGACTTCGTCATCGGAGACGACTGGTGGGTGGCAGCCGGCGTGGTCGCCGGGCTGGCAGTCACCTATGCGCTCAGCCACGCGGCGATCACGGCCTGGTGGCTGATCCCGGCGCTGCTAATCGTGCTGCTGCCGCTGACCCTGTGGCGGGCGGTGCGCAAGCACTAACCGCCTAGCGACTCTCGGCTTCCTCGGCATAGACCCGCGCCGCGTACTCCTCAAGCGACTGCTCGCAGGCGGCGAGCCCCTTCTCCGCCGCGGCACGTTCAGCCGCGCCGAACACATCGCGCGCGATCACCCGCGCGAGCCAGTTCCGCAGCTTGACCAGGTCGACCTCATTCTCCTCAAGTTCGGCATAGGTGAAGTGCTCGGCGGCATACTCCTTGCGCACTTGCGCCAGGAAATCGTCGCACTTGTCCACGATCTCGGCGTACTCGTCGTCCCTGGCGGCCTGGAAGGCCGCCCTGATCTCCTGTTCACCGGCCAGGACAGCGCAGGACAGCAGCACCGCGGTTCCCGACATGTCCAGGATCTCGCTGCGCAACTTGCGCATCGCTCGCTCGGCGGCGACGCTTGCGGGCAGCGCGGCGGCCGAATTCTGCAGGTAGATCGCGCCCAGGCGCTTCAGCCTTCGCCATACCGCGGCGCGCAGCCTGGTCGGCTCTGACGGCACCCGGTAAACGAGCAGCAGCCAGCCGCCTCCAGCGCTGTTGTCCTCGCCCATCAGGTCATTGTCTCAGGTGCCTGCCCGGGTATTCCTTGGCCTGAACAAGTCGGTCACCGGCGGCGCGTCGGTCCGGCTGACCGCAGGCCGGTAGCGCGGCGCGGTGCCTGCGGCGATGATCGCCGTGGGGGATAGGGCCTGACCTCGGATACCGTCAATCCGCCGCAGCAGCTCCGCCTCGGCAGACATCTCGTCCTCAGTCGCTGACATGGCGATGGTCGCCGTCAGCAAGTACGTGATCATGCTGACTCCGATGATCAGCGGCAGCAGGAAAGCCTCGGCGGTAGCGCCGCCCATCGCCATCGCGGCGCCGTCGGCCGGGTAGACGTGCATGGCAGCCATGCCGGTGTAATGCATGCCGCTGACGGCGACCCCCATGATCAGCGCCGCGCCGAGCGTGGACCTGACGCCGCGCAGCCGGAGCGCGGCCCACAGCGCCGCGGTCGCGGCGCCGATCGCGATCACGACAGAAAGCGCGAAGAGCACCGGGTTGTAGCCCATCCGGGCGGGCATCCGCATGGCCGCCATCCCGCTGTAGTGCATGGCCGCCACGCCGAGGCCGGTCACCAGGCCGCCGAGGAGCAGCGGCCGGTAGCCATTGCCGCCGAACCCGACGATAAGCAGGCCGACCGAGACCACGGCCACGGCGACCAGCATGCTCGCAATTGTGATCGGCACGTTGTAGCGGATCGTCTCACCCGGGATAGTGAAGCCGAGCATCGCGATGAAATGCATCACCCAGATTCCGGTGATACCGATCGAAAGGCCGCCAACCAACAGCCAGCGGGCTCGCGCAGGCCCGGTACAGGCCCGGGAGCGGCTGGTGCAGCGCAGGCCGAGGAATGAGCCGAGAAACGACATCAGGTAGGCGAGGACTGGCGTCAGCAAACCATAAGAAAAGTTATGAACTGTCAGCATGATTCGATCTCCCCGGCTGCGTCAACGCCGGCGAGCCTACTCCGCCATTAGCAAGTCGGTCTTTCTTATGAAATAAAAGTGGCCAGCGAAATTGCGTCACCGCGGATTTAGCCGGACAGCAGACGAGTCGGCAGCGCCGTCTGCGCCATTCCGTCGGCTGTCCGCTCGACCAGGTAACCGCCTGCCCCGGCTCGGTCAGCCACGATCTCGGCCAGGGTGTCATCGGCGAAATGGGCCGCGGCGCCGTCGTCGCAGGCGATCCCGGCCGGCAGCACGCCGTCAGCCACCAGCTGCTGGAACAGCGGGCGCCTGCCGGGTTCGGAGTCGTAATGCGGGCAGTAGCTGCCGGCCAGCAGGCGCAGGCCATCGAGGTACGGCCGCAGCTGCGGGCCGAATGAGTCCGTCGTACCGCCGGCGAACCAGCAGATCGCGCCGGCGCTCACCCCGGTCAGCACGACTCCGGCCTGCCAGGCCGACCGCATGACAAGATCAAGTCCATGCGCTCGCCAGACCGCCAGCATGTTGGCCACGCTCCCGCCGCCGACGAAGATGACGTCCTGGGAGAGCAGCAGATCGGCCGGGTCGGCAACGTTGGGCATCGGGAACAGGTGCAAGTGGCTGACCCTGCCTGGCAACCGCGAGAGCACCTCGTACATCCGCAGCAACGAGCTCGGATCATCACCCGTCGCCGTGCTGAGCACGCAGATGCTCGGTGCCTTCCGGCCGGAGAGCTCGGCTGCTCGCTCAGCCAGCAGCGGCACACCCCGGTTGGACAGCCCGCTGCCGACGGGCCCAAAGCCCCCCATCGCCAGCACATGCCGGCGTCCGTCCGCAGCCACCAGGAAACGCTACCGTGCCATAGTGACCGATTGCACGTTCTGCGCCATCGCTGCCGGGTCGCTCGCGGCGCAGCTGGTGCAGGCCGACGAGATGACCGTCGCCTTCCTCGATGCCCGTCCGGTCTTCAAGGGGCACGTGCTTGTCGTGCCGCGGCCGCACTACGAGACACTGGCCGATCTGCCCGATCGCCTGATCGGGCCGTTCTTCGGCACCGTGCGGCAGATCAGTGCCGCCATGCCGGCCGCGCTCGGCGCGCAGGGCAGCTTCGTCGGCCTGAACAACACGGTCAGCCAGAGTGTCCCGCACGTGCACGCTCATGTGGTGCCCAGGACCAAGGGCGACGGGCTGAGGGGCTTCTTCTGGCCTCGGACCAGGTACGCATCCGACGAAGAGGCCGCGGACTACGCGAGGCGGATCCGGGCCGCACTGAACGGCGGATCCGGGTAGCCGGGCGTCAGCCGGCCGGACTCGGCTGGATCGGGCGCGTCCTGAGCCGCTGCCGCTACGCCAACAGCGGATTCCGCCATCGCCTGCCGGGCTTATTATCGAACGCATGGCGCAGTGGTGGTCCATCGAAGTCTTCGACTCCGAGGTCCAGGCAGCGCTGCGATGGAAGGATTCCTACAGCTCGACGCTGATCGAGTCCGCGATCACCAGCGGAGCGGTCGACTGGTCCTGGATCGAGCACCGGTACGGCGTGGTGTTCGAGGTCTGCTTCGCCGACGATTCCCAGTGGGACAGGTTCCGAGCGCTGCTCGGTGTGCAGTCGGCGCTTGACGCGGTCCCTGATCCGGTGAACGGGCTGATCGTCTACTCGGGCCGCGGCGGTAGCTCGGGCGCCAGGCGGCCGCGGCGGCCAAAGCCGTCGGCCGGGGCCGGCGCGGTCGAGCTGCCGGAGCCTAACGACGAGCGCATCCTGGACCTCACTGTCGCCGAGCGGCCGGTCGTCACCGCAGATCTATGACCACTTCGTGAGCGGCGCGCCCCGGACAGGGCAGGATGGGAAGATGAGTACCACAGCCTCGGCCGGCGGGATGCTGTCGGCGATCGAGCGGAGCGGTTACTACCCGGGCCTGGTCGCCGACTCGGTGTCGTCGGCAGTCGGCTCGGAGCCGATCGTCTCCTACTTCGTTCACCATGACGCGCATTTCGATCCCGGCATGGAAGTACGGCGGCACATGACCGTGCTGGCCCTGACCCCGACCCGGCTGGTCTACTCGCACACCGACGAGTACCCGGCCGACGAGAACGTGCCGGAGTCCCGGCCTGCGGCCGAAACCAGCACGGAGGCCATCCGCTGCTCCCGGATCTCGTCGATCGCGCTGACCAGGGTGATCCCGGATCCGGCCAGATACGAGCGGGGCGTCACGATGCCGTCCGAGGTGGTACTCACCATCGGCTGGAACTCGCTCAAGCACCTGGAGCTCGAGCCTGCGCACTGCGGCGACGAGAGCTGCGAGGCCGACCACGGCTATACCGGCGCGATTACCGCCGACGACCTGACCATGCGGATCAGCGAGGCGGCTGACGGGGCCGAGGCCATCCAGCAGGTACTTGAGTTCACCAGGGCGCTGTCGGCGGCGACGAGCCAGCCGTGACGACCGAGACGCTCGAGCCCACGCTGCCCCGGTACGGCGAGTCCTCGCTGGCCGCGCTGGCCACGTCCATCCTCGATTCGCTCGGGGCGCCGGACGAGCCGAACCCGCTGCAACTGCCGCCAGCCGAGCGGGTCTGCCTGCTGCTGATCGACGGCCTCGGCTGGGAGCTGCTGCGGGCGCATCCGGCCGCCGCGCCGTTCCTGTCCGAGCTGGCGATGACCGCCGCGCCGCTGACCGCTGGCTTCCCGGCGACCACGGCGACCAGCCTGGCCACGCTCGGGACCGGCCGGCCGCCCGGCCAGCACGGGATGCTCGGCTACCAGGTTGCCGTGCCAGATTCCGACAAGCTGCTCAACGCGCTGCGCTGGGACAGCAGCGTGGATCCGCGGCAGTGGCAGCCTGGCTCCACCATGTTCGAGCGCGCGGCAAGTGCCGGGATCACCGCGTTCCGGATCGCTCCGGGAGCGTTCATGAACTCCGGGCTGTCCACGGCGGCCATGCGCGGAGCGGAGTATCTGGCCGCCGACACCCTCGGCGCACTGGTCTGGCAGGCAGCCGTCGCCCTGGCCGGCTGGGCACCGGCACTGGCGACGGTCTATTACGGCGACCTCGATTTCACCGGGCATGCCCATGGCTGTACCTCCGATGCCTGGATCTATCAGCTCGCGCACGTCGACAAGCTGGCCGAGCAGCTCGCCGGTGCACTGCCGCACGGCACCGTGCTGTACGTGACCGCTGATCACGGGATGGTCGACGTGCCGCCGGCCGACCGGATCGACGTCGACGCACGGCCGGAACTGCTTGACGGTGTCAGGCTGCTTGGCGGTGAGCCAAGGGCCAGGCATGTGTACTGCCAGCCAGGTGCCGCCGACGACGTGCTCGCCACCTGGTCCAAGGTGCTCGGCGACCGCGCCTGGGTGGTCAGCAGGGAGCAGGCCATCGCCGACGGCTGGTTCGGACCGGTGCAAGACAGGTTCGCCGACCGGGTCGGCGATGTCATCGCGGCACCCTGCGGTCCGTCGGCCATCATCGCCACGAAGGCCGAGCCGCGCGAGTCTGCGCTGGTCGGCATGCACGGCTCACTGACGTCGGCCGATCAGCTGGTACCGCTGCTGATGCTGATCACCGGCTGACCAGGCGATCCGGATCCGGGCCCGGTCCGGTGCCACCCTCGGTGGCACCGCGAATCTGACCTGCGGCCAGGCGTTTGTCCACAGCCAACCGGGGGAAGCCCACCGGCCTGGACGTGGTTGCCCCCAATCTTCGAGAGGTTATCCACAGGTGGACCATTCTCCGTCCAGCCCGATCACCCAGTCGCTGATCGACCAAGCGGAGCTGGCAGCTCAGCTTGGCTCCGGCCGGCCGCCGGCCCTGCTTGACGTCAGGTGGCGGCTCGGCGGCCCACCGGGAATCGAGAACTACCAGGCCGGGCATCTGCCCGGTGCCTGCTTCATCGACCTGGACACGGAGCTGTCCGGGCCGCCGGGACCTGGTGGCCGGCACCCGCTGCCCGATCCGGCCGTCTTCCAGTCGGCGATGCGCCGGGCCGGCCTGCGGGCCGGTCAGCCGGCGGTGGCTTATGACGACGGGGACTCGACCATCGCCGCCAGGCTGTGGTGGCTGCTGCGTTACCACGGTCATGACCAGGTGCTGGTACTTGACGGCGGGTACCGGGCCTGGGCCGCGGCTGGGCGACCGGTGACCACGGCGGTGACTAGTCCTGCGCCCGGCGATTTCCGCACCGCGCCTGGTGCGCTGCCGGTCCTTGACTCCGACGGCGCCGCGCGGCTGGCGAGGACCGGCTTCTTGCTCGACGCGCGGGCGGCGGAGCGGTACCGGGGCGAGATCGAGCCGGTCGATCCAGCGGCCGGCCACATTCCCGGCGCGATCAGCGCACCTACCGTGGCCAACGTCACCGGTGACGGCAGGTTCCGCCAGCCGGACGAACTCCGGCAGCGGTTCGCGGCGCTCGGGCTGCCGGTCGGCCGGGGACCGGCCGCCGAAACCGACGGGACGCCGCTGATCGGCGTGTACTGCGGCTCAGGGGTCACCGCGGCGCATGAGGTCTTGGCCCTGCAGCTGGCTGGCCTGCCGGCCGTCCTGTATGTGGGCTCGTGGTCGGCGTGGTCGGCCGACCCGGTCCGCCCGGTCGCCACCGGCCCCGACCCGGGCTGACGGTCACGGCGCACCGAGCCAGGTGCTGCTGGCCGGCCTGGCCGACGCCGCCAGACGTCGGGCCGGACCAGCCAGCGACGGGCTGAGGTCACGGCGGGTGCAGGTCACGGCGCGCCGTGAGCACCAGCCAGGTCAGCGCGCCGGTGACCAGCGCAGGCCCGGCCGGCCCCGGACCGGCGGCGACATATCCTGCTGCGCCCGCCCCGGCGGCGGCGAGCACTCTGACCAGCAGCCGAACCGGTCTGCCCAGTCTGACTCGGGTCAGCAAGCGGGCTGCCGGACCGGCGTGGATGGCAGGGATTCTGCGGTCCAACGGACCGCCGGTGCCGGTCCGGCCCAGCGCCGCCGCGTCGGCGATCGCGGCTGCGGCTTCGCCGCGCCCGGACCGGGTGCGTAGCTCGGTATACGCATTGGCGACCTCGGCGAACCGCTCCGGGTCGCCGCCGTCGGCGCGATCGGGGTGGGTGGCGGCCGCGATCCTGCGCCAGGCCGCGCGCACTTCGTCGTCGGTCAGGTCAGCATCGCTGGCCAGGCCGAGCAGCGCGAACGGGTCGGCCACCTGCGCCCGCGCCGCCAGTCGGCGGCTCTTGCCGGACCGCCGGCTCGCCATGGCGGCCCAGGTCAGGCCCGCTTGCCGGGTCATGGCGAATGCTCCGGCCCGAACGCGGCGTCGAGCAGCAGGCTGATGTCCGGCAATGGAACCGCGGTCGGATCGGCACCCGAGCGGCCGGCACCGGCGTCGGCGCGCGGGCTGACGCCGGCCGGGGAAGCAGCGGCCGGCGAGCCGACCTCAGCAGGCGCTGCGGCGGCGCGCAGCCCGGCCGGGGGTTCGGCCGGGCTCGCCGGCACCCCGCCGACCGCGGCAGGCGCCGCGACCAGGCGCTTCACCTGCAGGTAGGTCACGCCGCCACGGTAGATGTAGGCAGTCTGGCCGACGTCGAGTATGCGGATCAGGTTCGGATCCGCGACCGGAACCTCCTCCACGCGCGAGCTGCCCCGGTGGCTCCAGATCGGGAAGCGGCGCAGATACCGGCTCGTCTGCACTACCCTGATCGTTCCGGCCAGGGCGGTGACCGGCTCCGGCTCGGGAGTCCGCAGCAGCCAGATCCCGCCCTCAGCCGACGCGGCGATCCTGAGCCGCTCATCGGGGCTGGTGCCCAGGCCCTGCCAGGACTGGGCCGACACCTGCACGGCTAGGCCGAGGGATCGGGCTCGCTCGTAGAGCTGCCAGATCGGCAGCCGCCGGGAGACGGCGCTGAACTCGTCGACCGCCAGCAGGATCTCGCGCCTGGCCGGCCCGCGGACGGCGAAGCTGGCCAGCAGGTCGACCAGCGCTCTGGCCTGTCCCTCGGCGACCGCAATCTGGTCGGTACCCTCCAGGATGCAGTACCAGGCGTCGGCATCACCGAAGCCGCCTGGCCCGTCAAGCCCGCTGCCGAGCCGCCGGAAGAGCGTGCGGAACCGCAGCGCCACGTCGGCGAGCTGCCGCGACGCCGACCGGATCATCGCGTGGTCGGCCGCGGTGCCCGCAGCCGCGTACGCCATCGACAGCCAGCCAGGTTCCAGCCTGGCGAGCAGGTCCGCTGCGCTGACCGGCGGCCCGCACGGCGCCTCGACGGCCAGCCCGACCAGCGCCTCCATCACGTCGGCGTAGTACGCGGCCGAACCTGTCCCGTGCTCGATCAGGTCCACCAGCGTGCTGGTCAGCTGCCGGGGCGGCAGTGACCACAGCGACAGGCTGGCCTCGTCCGGCCAGATGGCCGTGGACCTGGCGCCTGCCTGGCGCAGGACCCGGCGGACCCGGTCGGCCAGCCGGCGGGCGTCCGAGCCGCCCTTGCAGTCGAGCACCACCAGCAGCGGCGGCGCTCCGAGGCCGGCCGCGTGCCGCCGCAGCCCGGTCGCCATGAAGCCGGCCCAGAGCCTGAGCAGCAACGTGGTCTTGCCGGTTCCGGTGGTGCCGATGACGACCTGGTGCGAGCGCAACCGCTGGTAGCCGATCGCGGCGACCAGGCCGCCGCGGTGACGTACCGATCTGATCACGGCACCGGCGCCGATCAGATCGTTCCGCATGGTCAGCGGAACCGAACCAGGTGCGGCGATCCTGGCCCGTGCCGCGCGCGCCTGGCGCTGCCATTGCCGCTGGTCGAAGGCGACAGCGGCGGCGGGGGAGAGCCCGCCTGCCCCGGCGGCCAGCGAGCGGATCCGGTACGACCAGGCCAGCCCGCCAGCGACCAGGCCAAGCGGGAGGGCCACCGGCGCGATGGTCGCCGCCGCGTGCGGGACCGCGCCGGTCGCGGCGAGGTGCCAGAAGCCGGTCCAGGCGCGATACGGAGCGGCAGCGACGTGCTGCCAGGTTGGTGCGGTGCGGGCGGTGCCGACCAGCCAGACGGCGACCATCGGCGCGCACCATGCCGCGGCGGTGAACAGCCGTCTGGGCTCCCAGCCGCGCAGCCAGGCGATGGCTAACGCCGCGGCAGCGACCAGCGAAACCGGTGCCGCCGCGACGGTGACCGCCAACGCGGCGGCCAGCGTGACCGCGCCGGCGACGATCCGGATGATCGCCTGCGCCGCGAGCAGGCTCAGCCACCGGCCGATCACGGGGGTGTCGTCCCGGTGCTGGGCAGTTCGGCTCCATCGGGAAGGCCGCGGATCTCGATCCTGGCGCCGGCACTGCCAAGCGCGGCTCGAGCCCGCGCTACGGTCGGCAGCGCGGCGCGGGAGCAGAGGTAGATCACCCGCGCATGCCTGGGCGGCCGGCCGAGGACTCGCGCTTGCGCCGCCGGACAGCCGTAGTCGCCGGTCCTGGCGAGCAGTTCCTGCATGATCATTACCGTCCGCGCCACTGTCTTCGGCGTCAGCTCGGCCTCGATCGCCCAGCACTCGCCTGCCCAGGGGACGGGCGCGCTGTCCGGCCAGTGCACCTCGCCGTCGGGTACATGCTCGCGCAGTCCAAGCCGGCCGCCAATCTTGGCCCGCAGCCGCCGCTCGCTCCGCCAGTAGGCCCCGCGGTGTCCCGGCCAGCGCGAGCCTGATGCCGGTCACCGCGCGCAGGTGCGCCAGCCTGGCTAAGCCGGGGACGCCAGGGGAGTACTGCAGCCCGCAGTCGGCCAGGCCAGCCCGGGTTAGCCAGACCCAGCGCGGGCCGGGGCCGAGCCTGGCCGCCTCGGCCAGGCCGGCCGTCCGCCACTTGGCCACGATCGCGCCGACGCTCCGCTGGCTGACATCGAGCACGGTGGTGAGCTGATCGAGCTGGACGCCGTACATCTCCCCGGTGAAGATCAGCCCGTCGGCGTGGCGCCCGGTGCGGCCCGGATGACGGCCGCCGGGCGCCGCTAAGGCCGACGCCCCATCTGCCCGGATCACCCTTCTATCTCATCACGCCACGCCACGCCGTGGCGGGTGGTGCTGGTGCCCGACTGGCTCATGCTGCACAATGTCACTGGAGTTTCAGCAGCATCGCAGCACTGCGGCAGACCGCCGCTGGCAGCTAGAGGTTCGTTGGGGAAGACGCATCTCGTCGGCTGGCAGGGAGGTCTGGTGACCGTACGCGGCGTGCTGCAGGTTCACTCTGCGCCACCGGCGCTGAGCCCGCACATCGAGTGGGCAGTCGCCGGGATTTTTGGCGTGCCCGTCAAGCTGTACTGGATCGAGCAGCCGGCCGCGCCGGGAACGGTCCGCACCGAGCTAGCCTGGCAGGGGCGGCCAGGCACGTCAGCCGCAATCGCCTCCGCGCTCGCGGCCTGGAAACTGCTCAGATTCGAGGTCAGCGAGGACGCCAGCCCGGGCTGCGACGCGGTGCGGTACAGCAGCACGCCGTCGCTTGGCACCTTCCTGGCCACCATCAGCGCCAACGGCGACATCATGATCAGCGAGAACAGGCTGAGGGCGGCGCTGACCCTCGCCGCGGCAGCGCAGCATCCCGGCCACGGCCGCCGCCAGGACGCCGGTCTCGACACCGACCAGCTTGGCACGCTCCGCGAGCTGCACGGCCCGCGGCATCCGGCGCTCGGTGGTTCGCTGGAGGCCGAGCTTGCGCTGCTGCTCGGCGATGCCTGGGACGCCGAGCTCGAGCCATTCAGGCATGCCTCGGCCGGCGCTCCGGTTCGCTGGCTGCACGCCGTCGGCTGACGGGCTGATGTACCGTTGTTGCCATGCCTAGCTTGCCTTGCCTGCTTCTTGCTGAGCCGCGCTGACGCGAAATAGTCAGCGCGGCTCGCCCCTCATGCCTGAGGGGCTTTTTCATTTCTGACAAGGAGCAATTCAATGGACCCACCGCCGTTCCGGTACGGCGCCGCCGCAGCAACCGAGATTGAGGCGCGGTGGCAGCGGCGGTGGGCCGACGACGGCACCTTCGACTCGCCGAATCCGACCGGGCCGCTGTCGGCCGGATTCGCGCAGACAGCAGGCCGGCCGAAGTGCTACGTGCTCGACATGTTCCCCTACCCCAGCGGCACCGGGCTGCACGTCGGGCATCCGCTTGGCTACATCGGCACGGATGTCTACGCCAGGTACCTGCGGATGACCGGTCATCACGTGCTCCATACGTTCGGGTACGACGCCTTCGGGCTGCCCGCCGAGCAGTTCGCCATCGACACCGGCCAGCACCCCAGGGTGACGACTCAGGCGAACATCGACATCATGCGGCGCCAGCTCAGGCGGCTGGGACTCGGCCATGATCAGCGCAGGGAGATCTCGACCACCGATCCCGGCTACTACCGATGGACCCAGTGGATCTTCCTGCGGATCTTCGGTAGCTGGTGCGACGAGCGGACCGGACGGGCCAGGCCGATCGGCGAACTGGTCGCCGAGTTCGAGTCGGGGCAGCGTGACACGCCTGACGGCCGCCCGTGGGCCGAGCTGACCGGCGCGGAGCGCCGGACGCTGATCGACGGCCGACGCCTCGCCTACATCTCGCAAGAGCCGGTGAACTGGTGTCCGGCCCTGCACACCGTGCTGGCGAACGAGGAGGTCACCGCCGACGGGCGGAGCGACGTCGGCAACTATCCGGTGATCCGCCGGCCGCTGCGGCAGTGGATGCTGCGGATCACCGCGTTCGCCGACCGGCTAGCCGATGACCTGGACCTGGTGGACTGGCCGGACTCACTCAAGCAGATGCAGCGTAACTGGATCGGCGCGAGCGACGGCGCACGGGTCACCTTCCGCCAGATCGCCGGGACCGGCGAGAACGAGAACGCGGCCGACCAGGCCGCGCCCGGCCATGGCGATCGGACCGGCGCGAGCGCGCCGGAGACGACGACCGAGATCGAGGTGTTCACCACCCGGCCGGACACGCTATCTGGTGCGACGTTCGTGGTGCTCGCTCCCGAGCATCCGGCGGCCGACCGGCTGACCGCGCCGACCTGGCCGCCAGGGACGCCGGCGGCGTGGACCTACCCCCGCGGCCGAAACGCGGCCATGGAAACAGCCGGCCAGACGGCTGCGGGCTGGACACCGGAACAGGCGGTCAGCGCCTACCGGCAGATGGCCGGGCAGCTCACCGACCGGCAGCGGACCGCCGAGGACGGCAGCAGGACGGGAGTCTTCACCGGCGCGTACGTCGGCAACCCGGTCACCGGCGCGCCGATGCCGGTGTTCCTGGCCGACTACGTGCTGATGGGCTACGGCACCGGTGCGATCATGGCAGTTCCCGCGCACGATCAGCGTGACCTGGAGTTCGCCAGGCACTTCGGGCTGGACGTCAGGAAGGTGCTCGAACCGGGCCCGGCCTGGCTGGCGGAGCACGGCATCGACGCCGCGGCCCCCGCCGCGCACTGGCATACGGCTTTCACGGGCGACGGCGCCTATCTGGACGCACCGGGACCCGAACTGGCCGGGTTGTCGGTTAGGGACGGGGTCGCCGCCGCGATCGAGTGGCTGGAACGAACCGGAGCCGGCCGCCTGGCCAGGTCGCACCGGCTGCGGGACTGGCTGTTCTCCAGGCAGCGGTACTGGGGCGAGCCGTTCCCGATCGTGTACGACGAGGCTGACCTGCCGGTTGCCCTGCCCGAGGACATGCTGCCCGTCGTGCTGCCCGAGATGACTGACTTCCGGCCAGCGCCACCGGCCGGGGACGGCGACTCCGAAGACCCGGTGCCGCCGCTCGGCCGGGCCGCCGGATGGGCCACTGTCGAGCTGGATCTCGGCGACGGCCGCCGGACCTACCGGCGTGAGCTGAACACGATGCCGCAGTGGGCCGGTTCCTGCTGGTACTACCTGCGGTACCTGGACCCCACCAACGACGAGGAATTCGTTAACCCTGCGATCGAGAGCTACTGGATGGCGCCGCCCGATGTGGCACACCCAGGCGACGGCGGCGTCGATCTTTACGTGGGCGGCGTCGAGCATGCGGTGCTGCATCTGCTGTACGCGCGGTTCTGGCACAAGTTGCTGTACGACCTGGGGTACGTGTCCACCGCGGAGCCGTTCAGGCGGCTGTTCAACCAGGGGTACATCCTGGCCGACGCGTTCACCGACGAGCGCGGCCGGTACGTCCCGGCGGCCGAGGTCACCGAGAACCACGACGGGACGCTGACGCATGCGGGCAGGACGGTCACCCGGCGGGCCGGGAAGATGGGCAAGTCCCTGAAGAACGGCATCAGCCCGGACGACATCTACCGGCAGTACGGCGCCGACACGCTGCGGCTGTATGAGATGGCGATGGGGCCGCTGGATTCCAGCCGGCCCTGGCAGGCCGACGACATCGCCGGGATGCACCGGTTCCTGCAGCGGCTATGGCGCGCGATCATCGACGAGCGGACCGGCCAGACTGCCGTCGGCGGCCAGGGGCTCGGCGAGGCCGCGCTGCGCCGGCTGCACCAGACGATCAGCACCGTCCGGCTGGACTACTCCGAGCTCAGGTTCAACACGGCGATCGCCCGGCTGATCGAGCTCACCGCGGTCGCCGCGAAGATCGCTGCCCGCGATGGCGCGCTGCCCCGCGCGCTGGCCGAGCCGCTGGTGCTGATGGTCGCGCCGCTGGCGCCGCATCTGGCCCAGGAGCTGTGGCACCGGCTCGGGCACGGCAGTTCGCTCGCTTACGAGCCGTTCCCGGTCGCCGACCCCGGGCTCGCTGCCGAGCCGACCGCTCGCCTGCCGGTCCAGGTCAACGGGAAGACCAGATTCACCATCGAGGTGCCAGGCGACGCCAGGGAGGCGGAGATCGAGCGGCTGCTGAAGGCGCAGCCGGAGTTCGCCCGGCACACCGAGGGCATGACCGTCCAGCGCCTGGTCATCGTCCCCGGCCGGATCGTGAGCATCGTGGTGCGGTAAGCACGCGGCTAGGTGACGGATCCGGCCGCGCCGATCGCCCGCGTCGCCACCGCATCACCGGGTGATCGGCGCCTGGAGCTCGGTGACGAAGTCGCCTGGGTGGTCGGTGAGGTAGTCCGGCCGGAGGGCCAGGTCTTCCTCGGCGGAGAAGCTCAGGTACACCTCGCGCAGGTCGCGACCGGGTTCCGCGCCGGCGTCGTGCACCCAGGCGAGCAGGGCCTGCCAGCACGCGGCCAGGCCGGCATAGCCGCCGCGGTGTAGCAGGCAGGCCATCTCAGGGACGGCGGGGAGCGTGCGGATCGTGACACCGTGCCGGTCAGTCGGTCCGCCCTGGCCGGCCAGGTCGCGCCGCACCGGCACAGCCACGACCACGCGCTCCCCGATCAGCGTCATCGGCGCTCCGTCGGCACGAGCGCAGTGCGCGGCGACGTGGCGCTCGAGCGCGGCGAAGTCCCGCCCCGACGAGGTCGCGACGACCTGCCGCGGCACCGTGCGGACCAGCACCTCGGCCTGGGCGCCGCTGATCAGCGCCGCACGGCTTGCCGTCAGCCGCCGCAGCCGCGCCTGGTCGGCGGCGATGCAGGCGCGTAGCTGGCGTTCCCGCGCGTCGTACGCCCTGGCGACGTCCGGGTCGGCGAGCCCGGCCTCGCTGTCCGCCAGTGCGACGATCTCCCGCAGCCCGAAACCCAGGTCGCGCAGCGCCACGATCCGGCCGATGGCCGGCAGCTGCGCGGCGGTGTAGTAGCGGTAGCCGGTAGCCGGCTCGACTCTGGCGGGCCGGAGCAGCCCGATGCTGTCGTAATTGCGCAGCATCTTCACGCTGACCTGGCCGACGCGGGCGAATTCACCAATGGAGAACATTGACCCTCCCACCTTGGGAGACCGCAGGCTACCGCCATGTCTACCCTAAGAATCGGAGTCCAGCTCCATCCGCAGCATGGCGAGATGTCCGGCCTGCTTGCCGCGGCCCGCGGCGCCGAGGAGATCGGTGCCGACCTGCTCTACAACTGGGACCACTTCTACCCGCTATACGGCGACCCGGCCGGTTCACATTTCGAGTGCTGGACCACGCTCACGGCATTCGCCGGCGTGACCAGCCGGGTCGAGCTTGGTCCGCTGGTCAACTGCAACTCCTACCGCAATCCCGATCTGCTGGCCGACATGGCGCGCACCCTTGACCACATCAGCGGCGGCCGGCTCGTCCTCGGCATCGGCTCGGGCTGATTCGAGCGCGACTACCGCGAGTACGGCTACCCGTTCGGCACCGCGGCCAGCCGGGTCAGCGACCTGGAACGCAACCTGCCGCGGATCACCGGCCGCTGGTCGCGGCTGAACCCGCCCCCGACGAGAAGGATCCCGATCCTGATCGGGGGGGTAGGCCGCCAGCGCACGCTGCGGCTGGTGGCGCGGCACGCGGACGTCTGGCACGCGATGTTCCCTGAAGGCCCGGCGGAACTTGAGCCTGCCCTGGCCGCGCTGCACGAGTGGTGCGCGGTCGAGCAGCGGGATCCGGCGACGATCGAGCGCGCCGTCGGCATCGAGCCTGACCTGCTCGGCCACGACCTTGAGCGCTATGCCGACGACTACCTGGCGCTTGGGTTCACGCAGATCACGCTCGGGGTCAACGGACCTGACTACGACCTGGCGCCGGTCAGGGACTGGCTGGCCTGGCGCGACGATCTCGCCAGAGTGCCCGCCTAGGGCACCTTCGGTGCCAGGACTTTGACGTTAGTTCTGAGTTTGGCCGACAGTCGCCGTTGAGCGGGGGTGAGTGAGGTCAGGCGGCGGTGGGGATGCGCGCTTGGGCGATGTGGCTGGCGGCGATCCGGTTGAGGGTGTCGATCGCGGCGGCGAGCTCGGGGGGCGCGTTGGGCCGGTCGGGTGCCATGAGCGGGCGGAGGATGTGGTCGTAGACCTTGGTGTAGAAGTGGGCGAACAGGAGCCCGTCGCGGGTGAGGGTGTAGCGGTTGCTGCCCGGGACGCGGGCGATGAGGCCGTTGCGGGCCAGCCGGGTTAGGTCGTAGCTGGCCTGGTTCATGCTGTAGGGGCGGTCCAGCAGGCCGGTCATCAGGGCGCGCAGGCTCCTGTTGGTGATGCCGGTGACCGTGAGCAGCATGGCGGCGATGGCGCCGGCCAGGGCCTGGACTCGAAGGTCGCCGAACCGCAGCGCGGGCGCCTTCCTGCCATCCTGGGTGAGGGTGGGCCTGGTGATCCGCTCAATGACTGGACTCACAAGCACAGCGCCCTGGCCGACGGTTTCAGTCTCCAGCAGCCGGCCGTTGATCGCACGTGCCTTGGCCTGCAGTTCGGGCAGGTTGGCGAGCCGCCGGTTGCACAGGAGGTCTTTGGGGCTGTTGACGACGGTCTCGACGCGCATGGCGACGCCGTCCTTCAGGTACTGCTTGAGCCGGGAGTTCTTGTAGAACACGTTCAGAGTGACCAGGTCGCAGCACCGGTCGATCTTGGTCTTGAACCCGCCGCCGGGCGGAGGGGCGGAGGGCCTGCCCAGGCGCTGGCCGCGGCGGAACAGCAGCTCGACGTTCTCCGGGCGGCCCAGGTCCATGTTGTCGGCCAGCAGCGCCTCGAAGAACGCGCGGGCATGCACGTCGCCGTCGAAGACCAGGGTGCGGGAGGTCTCGACCTGCCGCATCGACAGCTCCCACCAGAATCCGGCGTCCCGGTCTGCGGTATCCAGCGGCAGCGGGATCAGGGCCATCCACCGGTCGAACCAGGCCTGCACGTGGCCGGGGCCGAACTGGTCGCAGATCCGCTGCAGCAGCGCGGCGTCCTCGCAGGAGGCGAAGCCGTTGGACAGCTCGGCGAAGCCCAGGCCGAGCTTGCGGGCCTGCTGCTTGGCCCACTCGTGCCCGTTCACCCACGCCTTGACGGGATACGGGAAGTAGGTGCAGATCTTGATGAACCCGGGACCCATCGCCGCGTCGAAGATGTACACATAGAACACCGAGACCCGGCGCTGCTCCCTGGTGAAGGAGAACTGCGGGCACCCGCCCGGGTCGGTGTCCCGCCTGCGCGCCGTCCACACCAGCTGGAACTCCTGCGCGCAGCCGACATCAACCACCCGCGAGCGCCCGGCCGCAGCGGCGGCCCGCAGGTACGGGGCCATCACGTCGGCCTTGCGCTCCCCGGCCTTAAACCGGATCAGCGGGATGCCGCTGGCCTGCGCCCAGTCCCTGACGTCGCGGCGGAACTTCTCTCCGATCGGCTCGAACAGCGCCGGGGACACGATCGGCTTGCCCCGGTGCTCGTGGAAGAACCAGATCACCCCGCCGGGAGTCTGCAGCTTGGCGACATAGCCGTTCAGGTACACCCGGTCCAGGCAGGAGATGTCCAGCCTGACATGCCCGGCCACCACGTCCGCGGCAGTCACCACTCCCGGGTCGAGCACAGCCGCCACCGACATCGAACCCGTCACCTCGACCACCATCCCGGCACCGTTTCCACGGTCCTGAGGATGAACCGGCCAGCAGCAATGCCGCTACCGGAACCCGGAAGCTCGGCGGTCCGAGGCGGAGCCTCTCTGGACGACCTATTCCAAGGGGTCAGCAGTGGTCGTAGGCGATCAGAGAGCGCATGACCGGCTGGGTGGTGTGGTCGTCCCGCATAGGTCAGCGGGGTGACTCGCGGGCAGGCCTTACTCAAGCGGCTGCCTGGCGACCGCTGGCGGCTCACGCCCGGCGAATAGCCAGCCGCCGATCGCGGCGACCAGCGGCAGCCCGATCAGCAGGATCAGGATGTCGCTTGGCGGCACGCCGCCGGCCGTTGCGGTCAGGCCGCTGTGCGTCCAGGCCATCCCGGCGATCACCGCGCCCGCCGTGCCGAGGATGGCGCCGAGCAGGCCGAGCGCTGCGGCGGTCGCGGCGGTGATCGTCCGCCGGGTCGCGCCGCTGGCGCCGGTGGCGGTGAGCGTGCGCAGGTCCGGCGCGGTCTCGCTGCGGATCAGGCCGACGGACATGGCCAGCACGCTGAGCGCGATCACGATGCCCAGCGCGGTGGCCCCGTCGGTGAAGTCCGCGAGGCTCGGGTTATAGGTTGCGGTCAGGATCTGCACCTCGTTGGCGTGCCCGAATTGCCGTACGGCGCTGAGTTGCGCGGCGGTGAGCGGGGCAGGGGCCTGGATGAGCCACCCGGACAGCTGAGTCTGCATGTGGTACTTGCTCACCGCGTACTCGGTGGTCACCGTATTCGGCGCCGATGTGCCGCTGGGCAGGCTGCTGACCGTCTGAATCGCGGGGCTGGCCAGGCATTGGTTGCTCAGCGTGCAGGGCGGGCCGCCGGCGCTGCCGGGATCGGGCGGGGGGCTGGAAGCGTCGCTGACGTAGCCGTTGTCCCAGGAGATCATCTCCATGTGCGGCAGGCCCGCCAGCCCTGGCCGCATGGTGAGGATGTCGGTGCCTGGAGCGATCTGGCTGGCCTTGATCCCGTACGTGGCCAGCAACTGCGGGGTGGCCACGTACACGGTACCGGTGAAATTCTGCACACCGTGTGCCGGCGGGCCAACCTGGTACAGCGTGCTCGCGGATTCCAGCGGCACCACGGACGCGTGCAGGCTGGCGGCGAGCGTATTCACTCGCGTGGTCAGGGTGGCGAGCTGGGCGGCGCTGAGCGGCGTGCTCTGTCCGGGGCCCGGGCTCTGGGCCGCGCCGACGGTCACCTGGCTGCTGGACAGGTCCGGGCCGATCCAGTTCAGCGGATTGTCGAACCTGATGCTGGCGACGATGCAGATCCCCATGGCCAGGAACACGGCGAACGTGGTCGCCGCCAGCGCGGCACCGGACCGGGCCCGGTAGCGGACCAGGTCGCGCAGCGCGATCCGGATCGCGACCGGCAGCCGCGGGGCCGCCCCGGCCGCCAGCACGCTGATGGCCAGCGGGGCGAGCAGGCAGGTCCCGGTGATGGTGATGACCAGGCCGGCCAGCAGGAACAGCGCGTGCCCGTTGCCCCCGCCGCCGCCACCGTCCGGCCCATCGCCGCCGGCCACTCCATTCAGGCCGCCGGCGGACGCCAGGCACGCGAGGCCGGCCGCGAACACGATGACGCCGGGCAGGGCGGACCGGTGCACCGCCTTGGGCGGCGCGGGGCGGCCGGACAGCGCGGTCACCACCGGGACGGCGGCCATCGTCTTGGCCGGGCGGCGGGACGCCAGCGCCGACGTCGCGATCGCGAGCACGATCCCGATGGCGAACGCCCACCACGGCAGGTGCGCGGCGTCCACCATATGGCCGGTGTCCCGCTGCACCGTCGGCGCGTAAGCGATCCAGGCGGCGAGGCCGAGCACCGTCCCGGCCAGCGCGGCGGTCGCGCCGACGACCAGGCCGCCCGCGATCATGACCAGGCGGAGGTTGCGTTCGGTCGCGCCGATCGCGCTGAGCATGCCGACAGCACGGAGCCGGCGCTGGGCCATCACGGAGAAACTGGCTACCGACACCAGGCCGATGAACGCCAGGCCGAGTACCTCCACCACAAGGATGAGCACCGCCGGCGAGACCCCGCTCAGCTGCTGCGTGGGAAGCGACACAGTTGCCGCCGGGACACCGGGCACCGTTATGTCGCCGCCGATCTCCTGTGCCGCGGCCGGGCCGAGCAGCATGATCACCTGGCGGGGATGCCGGAGCTGGCCCGGGGCGACCAGCGCGAACTGGTCCGCCAGGTTGCTCGGGTCCGCCACGATGCCGGTCACCCGCCAGGTCGTGCCGGCCGCGTGCCAGGTGCCGCCCCCGTGCGCGCCGTACCGAGTCGCCACCTGGCTGGTCAGCGCGACCTGACCAGGCCCGGCCGGGTATGTTCCGCTGACCAGGCTGAGCAGCGGAGAGTTGTAGTGCCCGTGCGGGCTCTCGGCGCGCAGCTGCACAGACTGCCTGGTGCCAGTCGTGATGTTCTGCCTCTCGATGAGATCAGCCGGCCCCCAGCGGCCGGCGATGGTGGCGATGTCGGCGGTCAGGTGCGGATCGGCGCCGGGCAGCGTGACCTGCGCGGCACCGGTGCCGAACGTGGGGTAGCCGGGCGGGATCTGCGAGTTCGTGACGACGCTGGCACCCCAGATGGTCGCCGCGACCGCCACGGTGAGCAGCCCGAGCACGAGCAGCTGCTGGCGCCACTCGCGGCGGAACAGCCGCCAGCCCCAGCGGATCACCGCCCGGCGGGCGACGATGCCGCTGCCCGCGTCCGCGTCCAGGTCGGGGAGGCCCTCCAGGACGGTGCTCACCGGGTCTCCCTCGGCGTGAGGAGGGATTCGGGGCCGGGCGGCCGGGTGGTCTGGCCGGTCATCCGCCCGTCGCGCAGGAATACCACGCGGTCGGCCCAGGCGGCCAGCTGCGCGTCGTGGGTCACCACCACCGCGGCCACGCCCCGCTGGCATGCCTCGTGCAGCAGCCGCATCACCTCACCGGCGTTCACCGAGTCCAGCGCGCCGGACGGCTCGTCGGCCAGCAGCAGCCGGCGGTCCCCCACCACCGCACGGGCGATCGCTACCCGCTGCCGCTCGCCGCCGGAGAGCTGATCGGGGAACCGGCCCGCCCGGTCGGCCACCCCGAGCGCGGCCAGCGCGGCCAGCCCGGCGGCGCGCGCCTTCGGCACCGCGACGCCGTCCAGTTCCAGCGGCAAGGCGGCGTTCTCGGCTGCGGTCAGCCCGGGCAGCAGGTTGAAATCCTGGAACACGTACCCGATCACCCGGCGCCGCAGCCGGGCCCTGCGGCCCCGCGGCATCCCCGCCAGCGCCATGCCGCAGACCAGCACCTCCCCGCTGGTAGGTTCCTCCAGGCTCCCGGCGATGGTCAGCAGCGTGGACTTCCCCGACCCGCTCGGCCCCATCACCGCCACCATCTCCCCGGCCCGCACCGACAGGTCCACCCCGGCAAGCGCGCGCACCGCGGTCGGCTCCTGCCCGTAGGTCTTCGACACGCCGCGCAGCTCCAGCACGCTCACCGCGTTCCCGCTGTCCCCGCCCTGTCCTGGCCGGCTCATCGCCTTACCCCCAGCCGGCGAAGCCGCGGGGACGGAACCGGGGCGGAAGCGGGCCGGGGCGGCTCGGCGGCGGCCCGCTCCAGCCGCACATCCGCGGCGTCCAGCCACCGGATCACCGCGTCCAGCCGGAACAGCTCGGCATCGACCACCAGCGCCAGGCTCAGGTCATCGCGGGCCTCGCCCTCCTTCAGCCGCGTCCACTGCTGCATCAGCTCCAGCAGGTACACGCGGTGCGCCTGGATCACCTCATGCGCGTCGGTACCCGGCACCCGCGCCGCCACCAGCACCTTCATCACCAGCTCATCGCGGGGCGGGGAGGTCAGGTCCGGCGGCGTGCGCAGCCAGGCGGCCAGCGCCTCCCGGCCGTCGGCCGTGATCCGGAACCGCTTCTGCGGCCCGTCCTGGCCGGTGCCGTCGGACTCGGCCAGCCCATCGCGCTCCAGCCGGCCCAGCGTCTTGTACACCTGGCCGACGTTCAGCGGCCACACCTCACCGGTCCCGGCCTCGAACTCCTCGCGCAGCTGCAGCCCGTACTTCGGCCCCTCCGACAGCAGCGCCAGCAGCACGTGCGGGACGCTCACGACTTCACCATGCCCGACATCATGCTGAACATAATACTCGGCATACTCACTTCAGGGCAACCCCGGCTTCGCACAGCCGGACGCGTGCGGCTCCCCGCTGCCCCGCCGTCCGCTCCGGCGCGGCCTTCAGCAGGTCATCGATCAGGCCTACAGCGGTAGCGAGAGCGCGCGGCTTGGGGCACCGGGCCGCCGTGGCACCACGGATGAGCCGCAGTGCCGCCAGGGGTTGGTGCTGGCGCGCGGCCTGGCCGGCCGACCGAATCAGTCGGCCACTAGGCTGATAGCAATGTATTTCGTCGCTGCGGACTCCAGTCATGACTGAATCGGCCAGCCGGGCGCCGGCCACAACGGACCGCGGCGGTCGCCCGGCCCTGTCGGCCACCAGCCGGACCCAGCATCGGCGGCTTCGTGAGCAGGGCAGCGCCGACCGGGCCGACCTGCGGGCGGTGCTCGACGCCGGGTTCATCGCCCATCTGGGGCTGATCGTCGACGGTGCGCCGATGGTGCTGCCTACCTCGTATGGGTTCGACGACGAGCACCTGTACCTGCACGGCTCCGTCGCCAGCCGGAGTCTGCAGGCCGAGCCGGCCGCCGAGGTGTGCGTGACGGTCACCCTGGTTGACGGGCTGGTGCTGGCCAGGTCGGTGTTCGAGCACGCGGTGAACTACCGCAGCGCGATGATCTACGGCGTGCCCCGGCTGGTGACTGACCAGGGGGAGAAGCTGCGCGGTCTGCGCTGCCTGTCCGAGCACCTGGCACCCGGGCAGTGGGACTATGCCCGCAGGCCGAGTCGCAAGGAACTCGCTGCTACCTCCTTGGTCGCCCTGTCCCTTGACGAGGCCTCAGTCAAGATCCGCACCGGACCGCCCGGCGACGGCGACGGCCCCGATGCCGCACTGAACCTCTGGGCAGGCGAGCTTCCGCTGATCTCGGTCTGGGGTGAGCCGGTTCCCGATCCGGCGCTGCCCGCCGGTATCAGCGTCGCGGTACATGTCAGGGCCAGGGTCGGCACCCCGGCGTTCGACTGAGTGCCGCGAGCGACCCGGTCGCGCTACGCCGACCCAGGCCTGGCGACCTGCGTAGGCGACACCGGTCAGTGGGCGGCCTTGAAGTCAGGCGTCGTCCAGATCCGCTCGCGCAGGTACTGCCTGACCCTGACGATGTACCCGTCGGCCGCGGCGGTGCGCCAGCGCCCGGCGAACCAGCGCCCGATGCAGCCCCACGCGTCGCCTGCGTGATACTGGCGGCCCCTGTCCACGGTGTTCAGCCAGGTTTCGTAGCCGTCGAAGCAAGCCCGCCAGATGGCGTAGGCGGTGTCCGCGTTCATCGCGGTGGACCTGCCGATTCCCGGCCAGCTCTGCTGCTCGTACGGGTACCTGTTCTGCAGGATGCCGTAGCTCTGGGGGCATAGGCCTGGCGTGCCGTCCGCGCCGAGCCCGTGCCCCGGCGGGCATGCACTGGCCTGGTTTCCCCAGTCGCCGAGGGTGCTCTGCCGCCACCAGCTCTCGATCGCCGCCTGGGCGAAGACCAGGTCCTGGTCAATGCCCCACTTGCAGGCCGCCCAGCGCAGGATCTGCTGGGTGGTCCCGGTGAAGTCGCCGTCGATCCGGCGGGCCAGCCTCTCGCCGCCAGCGCCGTCGTCCGACAGGAAGCCGTGGCCGACATGCTCACCGACGGTGTGGTTGGCAACCTTGTTGGATGACCTGACCTCCGGGCTCGGTGACGCCCGAACCCAGCGAGCGCATTGTCCCCCGGATGGCAGTTTCGCGCCCGGCGGCAGGGTCCGGAAATAGCCGGGCCCGGCCACGTCCGGCACTGCGGCAGACGGCGATGGGGTCGGTGCCGACGCGGACGGCGATGTGGTTCCGGCGCGGTGATGGGCAGGTCGCTGGTGCCCGCTTGCCGACGTCGCGGACGAGCGCGGCACCGTTCGCCCTGCGGTCGCGGCGCGGTACCTGGCACCGTCGCCAGAGTGGACCGACCTCGTCGCCGGGGACTCGTGCGCGGCGAGCGCCCGGCCCGAGCTGGCATAGTTCACGATCGCGGCGGCGCCGGCCGCGGTGATCACCAGTACCGCGACGATGCTGGTGACCAGCGGGCCACGCCGCATGGCGGGTGAATTCATACCGCGCACCATAGTCCGATATCCGGACAACTATGGCACGATTGGCATCTTTTGGCCGGCTGAGGCGGGGCAGAGCCATTCATCGCGACCACGAATGGGCTGATCTGCCGTGCCAGTTCCTGGCGGCGGGTAGCTGTCCCGCAACGTGAACGCGTACGGCGTCGGACCATGGGCGCGCAGGTGTCGGATGCGATCCTCGGCTTCGCCCGTGGTGGGCCGGTATCCGGCAGGTACCCACCAGCAAGCCAGCTGCGCATCGCGCACGCACTGGAACCACTCGCGGCGACGCCGCAGCACCTGACGGTGCATCGGGCCGAAGACGAAGGCCGCCAGCTGCTCGACGTCGGTCCAGACCGACAGGTTGACGATGATGCCAGCGCTGCCTGCCGCATCCCAGTCGAAGGCCTGGATCGCGGTGGCATTCCCGTCCTCGGTCTGCAGGCGCCACACGAAACCGGGAGCCTGATCGGCTGCCGCGTTGACCGGGTCGAGTGCGGCCACGAAGTCAGCAAGGACTGGGGTATCAAGCGGAGCGACCAGCCTGGAAAAATTGACCTGGGCAAGCTGGAATGTCATAGCAAGGAGTCTGCCAGACGGCGGCTGAGGCCAGCTCGCGCTGGGCCTTGACCACCCCACGACAGGTGAGGCCAGCTCGGGCTAGGCCTTGACCGCCCCGATGACAAGCACAGCCAAGGCTGGGACGAAGAACAACCCAGTGTGCCCGATCGCGCCCGCGATGCCCGCGACGAGGACCACGGCGCAGATGATCGCGGCCGGTCGCCTGATCCGGACCGGAGCGAGTAACGTTGCGGCCGCGAGCGGTGCGGGCGCGATCGCCAGCAGCAGCAACGACCAGGTCGCGGCCGGGCGATCAGCGCCGGTCAGTGCTGAGATCGTGATCAGCTGAGCTGCGCCGGCCAGGATCAGGGCCCCGCGCAGCCACGCCAGGGCCAGCGATGACTGAGCATCGCCGACCGCTGCGGCGGTGCCAGATCCGGGTGAGGTGCCTGCCGGTGCGTTCTGGTCGGTCATCACAAACTCCTGGTCGACAAATGCGAGTCACGAATAGTGGTGCCGACCAGGCTTCCCGGCTCACCTGATCCTGAGCCTAGACCCGGTCGGCCCGGCTGCCAAGATCCGCGGATCGGCCGCTCGCGCGGGAGCCCGTCTCGGGTTGAAGGCGATCAGCCCGATCTGTGAAGCTGTCTCGATGAGTGACATCAGCGCGGCATGGGAGCAGCGGATCTCGGAGCTGTGGGCGTCCATGGACGACTACAGCGAGGAGCAGTTCCTGCGCCGGACGGCGGAGCTCGCCGCCGAGCTGCCGGCCGACAGCCCGGCCGCCATCTTCGAGCGCGCGGCCGCGCTGGACTCCACCGGGCACTCCGACTTGGCCGTGCCGCTGTACCGGCAGGCGCTGGCACTCGGGCTGCACGGCGAGCGCCGCCGAAGGGCTGTGATCCAGCTGGCCAGCTCGCTGCGCAACATCGGGCACGTCGCCGAAAGCGTGGCGCTGCTGACGGCCGAGCGAGCCGCCGACTCCGACCATCTGGACGACGCCGTGGCCGCGTTCCTCGCGCTGGCTCTCTCCGACGCCGGCCACGACCGCGAAGCCCTGTCGCTGGCTCTGACGGCCCTGGCCCGCCACCTGCCCCGCTACCAGCGCTCCCTGACCAATTACGCCCGCCTGCTCACGGATGATCCAGCCAGCTAGCCCCGGCTGACCCGGTTGCCGGAAAGCTGGGTCGGCCGATGCGATGGCGCCGGTGCCAGCGAACTCCGTTCCCTGGGTCAGCAAGTCTGCCTATGTCAGACTGGCCTAGGCGCCGGATCAGCCGGCCATCTCCGGGCGTGGAGCGAGGCGTGACCAGTAGCACGGGACATGGTCACCGACTCGGTTGCCTGCTGCGCGGTTACCGATCAGCCGCCGGCCTGACCCAGGAAGAGCTCGCCAACCGGGCCGGACTAAGTATCCGGGCGCTCAGCGACATAGAGCGTGGCCGCACTGCCAGGCCATTCCCGTCCTCCGTCCGGCTGCTTGCCGATGCCCTCGCACTGGCCGGACCCGCGCGCGCGGAGCTGATGGATGCGCTGCGCGCCGTCCGCGCTGGCCCGGGAGAATCCGACATCCTGGCAAGCAGCGGCGGCCACGGCGCGGGACAGCTGCCAGCAGTGCCGCGGCAGCTGCCGGCGCCGGTGCGGCAGTTCGCGGGCAGAGCGGCTGAGCTGGGGAGCCTGAACGGCCTGCTGAGCAGCTCATTAGACAACGGCCCGGTGGTGATCTCGGTGATCAGCGGGGCGCCGGGGACAGGAAAGACCACGCTGGCTGTGCACTGGGCCCATCAGGTGGCCGACCGGTTTCCGGACGGGCAGCTCTACGTTGATCTGCGCGGCTTTGACCCGTCAGCCACTCCGGTCCCGCCAGCGGACGCGATCCGCGGGTTCCTCGACGCGCTGGGAGTTCCAGCAGAGCAGATCCCGCCCAGTACGGAGGTCCGCGAGGGCCTGTACCGCAGCCTGCTGGCGGGCCGCCAGATGATGATCGTCTTGGACAACGCCCGTGACGCCGCCCAGGTCGCACCCCTGCTGCCGGGGGGCGCTGGCTGCCTGGTGGTGGTGACCAGCCGGAGTCAGCTGGCCGGCCTGATCGCGGGCCAGGGAGCTTATCCGGTCACCCTTGACGTGTTCACGGAGGATGACGCCAGGGAATTCCTGACCCGGCGGCTGCGTTCTGAGCGGATCGCTGGTGACCTTAAGCAGATTTCCGAGCTGACCAGGCTGTGCGGCCGGCTGCCGCTGGCGCTGGCCATCGTCGCAGCCCGCGCTGCGCTGCGACCTGGCCTGCCGCTTGCGGCCGTCGTCGCGGAGCTGCGCGAGGCTGACGGTCGTCTCGATGCGCTCGACGGCGGCGATCCGGTCAGCAGCGTGCGGGCGGTGTTCTCCTGGTCGTATCGCAACCTGAGCGACCCCGCGGCTCGGATGTTCCGGCTGCTCGGCCTGCACCCGGGTCCCGATATTTCAGTCCTGGCCGCGGCCAGCCTGGCTGGCGTCCCCGAGCGCCTGGCACGCCGTGCGCTGACGGAGCTGACCGCAGCGCACCTGGCGGCCCAGTCCGGAACCGGCCGGTTCGCCCTGCACGACCTGCTCCGCTCCTACGCCAGCGAGCAGGCCCGCGCTCGCGACCAAGAAGCCGACCGTCGGGCCGCAATCACCCGGGCGCTTGACCATTACCTGCACACTGCCTCGGTCGGCATGCTGCTGCTCGATCCTGGATCTGCGCCGGTCAGCCCGGTGCCGCCCGAGCCGGCCGCCAGAGCCGAGGAGTTCGCGGACTACGGGCGGGCGTTGGCCTGGTTCGACGCCGAGCACAAGGTTCTGGTCGCGATCAGTCTCCAGGCCGCGGGCTGCGGATTCGATACGCATGCCGTGCAGCTTCCCCGTGCCCTCGCCGCCTTTCTCCGCCGCCGGGGGCACTGGCAGGACTGGACCGCAACGCAGCTCGCCGCGCTCGCCGCGGCACAACGCCTGGGTGATCTCGCCGGGCAGGCCGAGGCGCACCACAGTCTCGGCTGGGCGTACCTCGAACTCGGCCGCTACTACGACGCTCATGCCCAGCTCCGGCAGGCAGTCGAGCTCGCACAGCGGATCGGCGACGACGCTATCCAGGCCGCCAGCTGCATGATCATTTCCGCGGTGCTCGAAGCGCAGGGCCGGTCTGGCGACGGACTCGACCAGGCTAGGCGTGCGCTGGAGCTGTTCCGGGCAGCCGGGGACCGGTTCGGCGAGGCACGAGCCCTGAACGCCGTCGGCTGGGACTACGCCAAGCTCGGCGAGCCCGAACGAGGCCTTTCCTTCTGCCAGCCAGCGCTCGGCCTGTGCCGGGAGCTCGGCGTTCCCATGCTTGAGGCGGCAACGGCCGACAGCCTGGGCTTCGCGCACCATCAGCTGGGCCGGTATCACGAAGCCGCCGACTGGTATGCCCACGCCAGCGACCTGTACCAGACCCTCGGCGACCGCTACCGGCAGGGCATCACCCTGGCCAGGAAGGCAGACGCGCAGCAGGCCGCCAACGACGAGCAGGGCGCCCGCCGAAACTGGCAGCAAGCCCTGGCCATTCTGGACGGCCTGCACCACCCGGACGCCGCTGCCGTGCACGCGAAGCTGTATCCAGGGGCGGGACTGCAATCCATGCCCGCCTGATGACCGAACAGCCGGGCGCCTAGCTCCTCGCCAGGCCGCGCGGCTACAGCGGAATGTTGCCGTGCTGACCGCGCAGCTGCGGCGCGGCAGCGATCGCCTCGGCCAGGGCCTGCCTGGTCTTGGCCGGCTCGATCACCTCGTCGATCACGCCGAGCGCCTGCGCCCTGAGCAGCCCGCCGGCCTCGCGCTCGTGCTCGGCCGCCAGCTCGGCCTCGACCTCATGCCGCTGCTCGGCCGGAGCGGCCGCCAGCGTCCTGCGGTGCAGGATGCGCACCGCAGCAACCGCGCCCATCACGGCCAGCTCCGCGCCCGGCCAGGCGAACACCCTGGTCGCGCCGAGCGACTTCGAATTCATCGCGATATAGGCGCCCCCGTAGGCCTTCCTGGTGACCAGCGTGACCCGCGGCACCGATGCCTCGGCGAACGCGTGCAGCAGCTTCGCGCCGCGCCGCACCACGCCATCCCACTCCTGGCTCACTCCAGGCAGGTAGCCGGGAACGTCCACGAGCACGACAAGCGGCACGCCGAACGCATCGCACATCCGGACGAACCTGGCCGCCTTCTCCGCCGAGGTGGCGTCCAGGCAGCCGCCAAGCCGGAGCGGGTTGTTGGCGACGACGCCGACAGTCCGGCCGCCGAGCCTGCCCAGCGTCGTGGTCACATTCGGCGCCCAGCGCGGGTGCAGCTCGACGCCGGGTTCGTCCAGGACACCGCTGATCAGCGGGTGCACGTCGTAGGCGCGCTTCGGCGATTCCGGCAGCAGCGTGGCCAGATCGGCGTCGGCGAGCACTCGCTCGGCACCGCCGTGATCGATCTGCTGCCTGCCGAGCAGCAGTGCCAGTTCGCGCGCCTTGCCGAGTGCCTCCCCATCCGTTGCGGTCACCACGTGCACCACGCCCGAGCGTCGGCTGTGTGGCTCAGGTCCGCCGAGCCGCTCCATGTCGACGTCCTCGCCGGTGACGCTGCGTACGACGTCGGGTCCGGTCACGAAGATCCGGCCCTGGTCGGACAGGATCACCAGATCGGTCAGCGCCGGTCCATAGGCTGCACCACCAGCTGCGGCGCCGAGCACCACCGAGATCTGCGGCACCTTGCCCGACGCGCGGGTCATCGCGGCAAAGACCAGGCCGACCGCGTCCAGGCTCTCCACGCCCTCCCGCAACCGGGCGCCGCCGGAGTGCCACAGGCCAATGATCGGCGCGCCGATCTCGATCGCCCGGTCGTGGGCGGTCACGATCGCGGCACAGCCCGCGCTGCCCATCGCGCCACCTTGCACCCTCGGGTCGCTGGCGAACGCGACGGCGGGCAGTCCTTCGATCCGGCCCTCGCCGACCAGGACGCCGCTGTCGTCGGCGGGCAGCAGCAGCCCGAGCGTGTCTGGGTCGAAGAGTGCTTCGAGCCTGGCATTCGGGTCGCGGCCCGGTGTGCTCGGCGCTGCCTGGCCGGCTGCCCGCGCGGCGGCGCCATCCGGCGGCCCGGCGGCTGCCGGGTCAGCCGTACCTTGAACTGACGGCGGAACGTCGCCAGCCCGCGATGCGGGCGCGGATCCGGCGGTCGGCACCGGCGCCGGGAGCGGGCCGTCAGTGAACCTGTGGGGTCGGTTGTCAAGAATTGTCACGTCAGGCTCCTCGCTTCCGATCACACTGGCGTCGTCAGGCTGCGGTGAAGACAAGCGCGACATTGTGCCCGCCGAATCCGAATGAGTTGTTGAGCACGGCCATCGGCTCGGCACCACGGGCATGTAGTTCCGTTGGCTTGACCGCAATCTCGACCCCCAGGTCGTCCTCGGGATCGTCGAGATTGATGGTGGGCGGTGCGACCCGGTCGTGCAGGGCGAGGATCGCGGCCACCGACTCGACCGCGCCCGCACCGCCGAGCAGGTGGCCGGTCATCGACTTGGTCGCGGAGACCACGACGCCGGCCGCGGCCTCGCCGAGCGCAGTGGCGATCGCCTGGGCTTCGACCACATCACCGGCCGGCGTCGAGGTGGCGTGCGCGTTGACATGGGTCACCTGACCGGCTTGCACACCGGCGTCGACCAGTGCGCGCTCGATGGCGAGAACCGCGCCTGAGCCGTCGGGATCGGGCTGCGCGATGTGATGCGCGTCCGCTGAGTAACCAGCGCCTGCCGCGACGGCGTACACCCGGGCGCCGCGCCGTGCCGCGTGCTCCGCCGACTCGAGCACCACCATGCCGGCGCCTTCGCCGAGCACGAACCCGTCCCGGCCCTTGTCGAACGGGCGGGACGCGCGCTCTGGCTCGTCATTCCTGGTGGACAGCGCGCGCATCGCGGCGAACGCCGCCACGTTCAGCTCCAGGATCGCGGCCTCTGTCCCGCCGGCCACGACCACGTCGGCCCGTCCGTTCCTGATCATGTCGATCCCGTAGCCGATCGCCTCGGCACCGGACGCGCAGGCGCTCACCGTCGTGTGCGCGCCAGCCCGGGCGCCGAGTTCCAGGCTGATCCAGCCCGCTGAGCCGTTCGGCATCAGCATCGGCACCGTGAAGGGGGAGAGCCGCTGCCAGCCCTTCTCCCGCAGCGTGTCGTAGGCGGCCAGAATGGAGCCGATACCGCCGATCCCGCTGGCCACGACGACACCAAGCCGATCCTGGTCAACGTCGGGCGAGCCAGCGTCGGCCCATGCCTCGCGGGCAGCGATCAGCGCGAGCATCTCGCACCGGTCAAGCTTCCTGGCCTGCACCCGGTCAATCAGCGTGGTCGGATCGACGGCGGCATAGGCGGCGATCCGGCAGGGCAGGCGCTGCGCCCAGTCCTCAGAAAGCGCGCGGACGCCGCTGCGCCCGGCCAGCATCGACTGCCAGGTGTTAGCGACGTCCGCCCCGACCGGCGTGATCGCGCCGAGTCCGGTGACGACGACCCGGGTCGCGTCCTTGCCCACGTCCATAGTCTCCTCTGGTCGGCGTTGACCTGGCCGCATTGACCTGGTCGGGTCACGCAGCGCCGGGCTCTGCCATGCGGCCGCGGCGCCGCGTATGCTCCGGACGCCGCCGTCAGGCGGATACCGACGCTCGCCCGACGAAATCGATGACGTCCTGGACCGTCTTGAGGTCCTTCAGCTGGTCGTCGGGAATCTCCACCCCGAACTTGTCCTGTGCCGCCACGGCGATCTCGACCATCGACAGGCTGTCGATGTCCAGATCGTCGACGAAGGTCTTCTCGGGGGTGACTTGGTCAGCGGGAACCCCGGCGATCTCGTCGATGATCTCGCTGAGCCCGGCAAGGATCTCCTGCTGTGTCATGGCCATGTCCCGTACTCTCCCTCTCTCGGTTGGATATCTGCTCCGCTGGCGCCCGGTTCCGGGCGCGGGTCAGGGTATCGCGATCACTTGCGCCGCATAACAAATGCCAGCGCCGAATCCGATCAGCAGGGCCTTGTCGCCCGACGACAGCTCGCCTTGCTCGATCATCCGGGACAGCGCCAGCGGGATCGACGCAGACGACGTGTTACCTGCGGTGACGATGTCGGTGGCCAGCTTGGCCTGCGGAGTGCCAAGCTTCCTGGCGATGGCCTCGATGATCCGCAGGTTGGCCTGGTGCGGTACGAAGACGGCAAGTTCGCTCGGGTCGACGCCGGCCTCCGTGCACGCCTGGATCGCGATCGGGTGCAGTGCCGTGGTGGCCCAGCGGAACACCGCCTGGCCTTCCTGGAAGATGAACGAGTTGCGGTCCTTGATGCTGATCTTGTCTGCCATGTGGCCCGCGCTACCCCAGACGACCGGGCCGATTCCGGGCACCGCATCCCGGCTGCCGTCCTCGCCGCCTACCGGGCCGACCACCGCGGCGCCCGCGCCGTCGGCGAAGATGATGCAGGTTGACCGGTCGGTCCAGTCCACCCACTGGGACAGCTTCTCGGCGCCGATCACCAGGACGTTCCTGGCCGACCCGGCCCGCACCGCGTCACTGGCCGCGGCCAGCGCGTAGCAGAATCCGGCGCACGCGGCGTTCAGGTCGAAGGCACCAGGAGAGCTGATGCCCAGCCGCAGGGCCACCACGGCCGCTGTGTTGGGGATCGATACTTCCGCGGTGCAGGTGGCCACGATCACCAGGTCGATATCCGCCGGGGAGAGCCCGCTGCCGGCCAGGGCCTTGCCGCCCGCCGCGACCGCCATGTCGGCCACGGTCTCGTCCGGGCCGGCTAGCCGCCTGCTGGCGATGCCCACCCGGCTGCGGATCCACTCATCACTGGTGTCGACCAGCGCGGCAAGGTCGTCATTGGTCACTACCCTGGCCGGCTGGTATCCGCCGAACGCCAGGATCCGGGCTCCAGCGGTGCCTTCGTAGAGTCGCATCGGACTAACTGCCTTTCGCTCATTGCCGGCTGCCTCGCGCCGTGACCCTGGTCGCGGTGTCTGGCCTGGGTTCAACGGTCGCGACCCGAGCAGCTAATCGTGCCCGCCAGGCTGGAGCCGGACGAGTGGCTGGCCCGGGCTGACCGGATCACCGTCCTCGACCAGCCACTCGATGATGGTCGCCGGGAAGTCAGTGGTCACCAGCTGGCTGCCGCCGCGCATCTCGACCCGGCCGAGCTCGGTGCCGCTGCCGACGGCGACGCCTGGACCGGCTGGGCTCGCTGGCTGGCAGTCGGTACGGAAGGTTCCGGCGAGCGGTGCGACCAGCAGCCGCCACTCGGGCGCATGGCTGTCGGCGTGGCTGTCAGCGTGATCGGTCACCAGCGTCCGCGCGGCCGACAGATCATCGGGGGTCTTCACCGCGAGCAGCTGGACCCCGGGCAATGCCCGGCGGGCAAGACCGGTCAGGGTGCCTGCTGGCGGCAGCTCGATCAGCGCGGTGGCGCCGAGGCTGCTCATCGTCTGCATGCACTTGTCCCACCGCACCGGGGAGCTGACCTGGGTAACAATCCGCTCCAGCCAGTCGGCGCCGGACCGGACGACGGCGCCGTCGCGATTGGACAGCACGGCGACCACGGGGTCGCTGACCCGAATCGCTGCCGCCGCGGCGCGCAGCTCGTCGACAGCGCAGGCCATATGTCTGGTGTGGAAGGCGCCAGCTACCTGAAGCGGAAGCAGCCTGGCTCTGGGCGGCGGATCGGCGGCGAAGGCGGCGAGCTGCTCCACCGTCCCGGCCGCGACAATCTGGCCGGCACCGTTGATGTTGGCTGGCGTGAGGCCATGCGCCTCGATCGACGCCAGGATGGCCTCGGTGTCGGCACCAAGGACCGCGGTCATTGACGTCCGCTCGGCGGCTGCGGCCCGGGCCATAGCCTGGCCGCGAACCCGGACCAGCCGGAGCGAGTCCTCGGGGGTCAGCACCCCGGCGATCGCGCCAGCGGCCAGCTCGCCGACGCTGTGGCCGACCACCACCCCGCCCACGTGACCGTGCTGGCCGGGACCGTTGACCGCGTTTCCGGCCAGCACCGGGCCGACGCCCAGAACCTCGGCGACGGCCATGGCGGCGGCGGCGAGCAGCGGCTGAGCGACCGCGGTGTCCCTGATCTGCGCTGCGGTCGCGACCGTGCCGCACCTGATCAGATCGCAGCCGGCCAGCTCGGACCAGGCCGACAGACGGTCAGCGAATCCGGCTAGCTCGAGCCACGGTGTCAGGAAGCCAGGAGTCTGGGCACCCTGGCCTGGCGCGGCTATAACGAGCATCCTCTAACTCTGCACTGTAGGAGTTCGCCATATGAATAGAAAACTCGACGAACTTATCTGGCGAAAGCTTGTAGCAATTCTACAAGCGGCGGGCTAATGCGCGAGCCGCCCGAACACGATGGCCAGCCACAGGGCGAATCCGCCGCGGCCGTCGCCCGGGTTGAACCCGGTCAGCTCGGCAGCCCGGCGCAGCCGGTAGCGGACGGTATTGGGGTGCACGAAGAGCATCCGAGCCGTCGCCTCAAGTGAATTGCCCTGCTCAAGGTAGGTCGTGACGGTATCGAGCAGCGCGATGCCGCCGCGGTGCAAAGGTTCGTAGACGTGCTCGATCAGCTCGGCGCGCGCCCCTTCGTCGCCGTCGAGCGCTCGCTCAGGAAGCAGGTCTGCGGCCAGCACAGGCCGCGGCGCATCGGGCCAGGCCGGTGCCGAGCGCAATCCCGCCAACGCGGCTCTGGCCGACTCGGCGGCCAGTTCGAGACTGTCGGCTGCCGGGCCGACGACCACCGGTCCGGTGCCGAACCGAGTCGCCAGCTGCCTGGCGACCGGCATCGGGTCGCCAGGCCCGCCCAGAATCACCACCAGCCGGTGCCCGTGCACGCCGGCCAGCAGGTCGAGCTTCGCCCGGCGCGCGATCAGCCGCAGATCGTCGATCAGGCCCTCAGGCTCAGCGCCGCCGGCGTTGCCTGCCAGCACGGTGACCGGCGCCGATGACCAGCTGAGTGCCGAAGCCCACGAAGGAAGGCTCTCATCGATCTCGCCGCGGACCAGCGAATCGACCACCAGCGCCTCAAGCCGGGCATCCCAGGCACCGCGGGCCTCGGCTGACCTGGCGTATACCTGGGCGGCGGCGAACGCGACCTCTCTGGTGTACCTGAGCACTGCTTCGCGCAGCTCGGTCTCCCCGCCCGGCGCGGCCAGATCGTCCACCTGATCCTCGACCACGTCTACGATGATCCGGACCATCTCGACGGCCTGCTGCAGGGTGACCGCCCTGGCTAGCTCGCGCGGTGCGGTCCCGAAGACCTCACCTGCCACCGCGGGCCGGCTGCGCTCGGGATGCTTCACCCAGTCGACGAATGCGGCGACGCCTGCCTGAGCCACCAGGCCGAGCCAGGAGCGGTTCTCGGCCGACAGCGCGCGGAACCAAGGCAGTCGCTGATCCATCGAGGTGATGGCGGCCGTGCCGAGCGCGCTCATGGATTGCTCGAGCCGGGCGATGGTGTCGGCCCTGACTCGGCCCCGGACCCGGATCCGGGCCCGGTCTGCTGACCTCGCTCGCGATGACGTCGCGCTCACAGCATCTACAGTGCCATGCCACCGCGGCAGCAGATACGGCACCTCTGGCTGATCGTGACCCAGCGGATGGCCGGCCTGAGCCCGCCGCTGGCTGGCCGGAAGCGCACCGGGCTAGCTCGCGGCAGGCTCTTAGCGGACGAGCTCAGCGCTCGCGGTCGGCTGGGCTAGGGCATGCTCAGGGTCGTAGGGCTCGAGCGGCAGGGACGCGTCCTCGGCCGCGTGCAGAGCCGCACGGAGCGCGGCGCGGAAGATCTCGGTCACCGGTGACTTGTAGGCGTCCCGGCGGGTCGCGATGAAGGTCACCCGCTCGATCACCGGCTCGGCGAGCGGAATCAGCGCGACGCCCGGACGGCGCGCGATCGCCACCGCCAGGCGCGGCATCAGCGCCACCCCAACGCCAGCCGCGACCAGTCCCTGCATCGCCATGTAGTCGTTGGTCTCGGAGACCACTTCGGGCGCGAAGCCCGCGTTGCGGCAGGCGAACACCAGAGCATCCCGGCACATGCAAGGGTGCGGCGCGACCCAGAGCTCGCGGCTGAGAGCTTCCAGGGGCAGGCGTCCGCTGACCGCCAGCCGGTGACCGGCGGGCAGGGCAAGCACCATGTGATCGCCGAACAGCGGCTCAAGCTCGACAGCCGGATTCGCGGGCGCGCCGAGGGCGGGATAGTCATAGACGATCGCCAGGTCGTAGTCGCCAGCCACCAGACCGGGCAGTGCCGCCGGGGGATCGGCCTCGACCAGGCTCAGCTCCACCTCTCCGCGCCGATCGCGGAAGGTGGCGGCGGCCGCGGGCATCAACGTCGCCGCCGCTGTGGGAAAGGCCGCAAGCCTGAGCTTGCTGCCGCCGGAACGTACCGTCTCCAACACCTCCCGCTGAGCGTCGGCGAGCCGCACCAGGGCCGGCCGAGCGTAATCGAGGAAGACCTGCCCCGCCGGTGTGAGCTGAACGCGCCTGGGCTGCCGGTCGAAAAGCTGTGCGCCGAGCTCTCGCTCAAGCTGGGCGATGTGGTGGGACACCGACGGCTGCGCGTAGCCCAGCACCTCGGCGGCCCTGGTAAACGAGCCGTGGCTGGCCACTTCGCAGAACACCTTGAGCCTGACCATCTCCAGCATAGACGGATTCTATCACGTCGATCTAAAACGTCTTCTTGTGTCTATGGCCTGCATCCTGCACAGTGGGGTCAGCAACCGCCGACCTGGGCGATTGCACACTGCGGCTGACCCAGCGCGGTTAACCCAGTGCAGGTAGCACGGGGCCGGGCGGACCGGACTCCATGCCCCCGAGTTCCGGCGGACGATTCGCCCGCCGCCCGGCCAGCCGAATCAGCGGGACGACGGCACCCGCGAGCAGAGAGGAACCAGAATGACCTTGCTCCACCACGCCCCACGGACGTCAGTGCGGATCGGCGCTGCCGCGATCGCAGCCGGTGCACTGATAGCCGGCCTGGCCGCCGCCGCCCCGGCCGGCGCCAGCACCCAGGCACCGGCGGTGCCTTACCATTTCCGCACCCTCGACAACAGCAACGACGCGACCTTCAACCAGCTGCTCGGCATTAACAGCCACGGCGTTATCGCCGGGTACTACGGCTCTGGCGCCCAGGGTCACAAGAACAAGGGCTACCTGCTGCTGCCGCCCTACAAGCAGGTCGACTACCGGGTCGAGAACTTCCCGACCTCGGCGCAGACGCAGGTCACCGGCCTGAATGACCACGGCATCACCGTCGGGTTCTGGTCACACACGAACAAGGCCAACCCGGCCAACAACGCCAACTTCGGGTTCTACGCCGTGAATGACTCGCACTTCCACAACGTGAACTTCCCGACGTCCAGTCCGTCCAACCCGCCGGTCGACCAGCTGCTTGGCGTCAACAACAGCGGTATCGCCGTTGGCTTCTTCAACACCGCGGCCGGCAACTCCGTGGGGTACAGGTTCAACATTCACACCAAGAAGTTCTCCGTGGTCCACGTAAAGGGCGCGGTCAGCGTGACTGCCACGGCCATCAACAACGCGGACAGCATCGCCGGTTTCTTCACGAACTCGCACGGCGCCATCAAGTCGTTCCTGCTGCGGCGCAACGGCCAGCTGTTCGTCTTCGCGAAGTCCGGCGCCACCATGACCCAGGCGTTCGGGGTCAATGACTTCGGCGAGGTCGTGGGTGCCTACACGGTCGGCAGCAACACCTACGGGTTCACCTGGCGGCTCGGGCACGGTTTCCAGACCGTCAACGACCCGCACGGCATCGGCAGCACGATCATCAATGGCGTGAACGACGCCGGTGACCTGGTCGGCTTCTACACCGGCAGCGGCGGCAACACCAACGGGATGCTCGCCGTTCCGTAACTCGCGCACCGTCCGGTCAACATGCATGGCCGACTGATAGCGCAGCGTTCCGTAATCTCACCGCAGCCGCGGGCGAGCTCACCATGCTCGCCCGCGGCGTTCTGCGCCAGCTCATGGCCCTGGTCGCCGGTCAGAGCACCTCGCTGACGTCGAGGTCGAGCCGGTACTTGGCGATCGCCTCGGCCAACACCTCGGGCTTGAGGTCACCTTGGCAGACCAGCTGGCCAAGGACTGCCAGGGTGATGGACTCGGCGTCCACACCGAAGAACCGGCGAGCCGCCGACCTGGTGTCGGAAAAGCCCCAGCCGTCGGTGCCGAGCGAGGTGAACGGAGCGGGCACCCAGCGGGCAATCTGGTCGGGCACGGCCTTGATCCAGTCGCTGACCGCGACGACCGGGACCGGACGGTCGCCGAGCAGCTCGGTGACATAGGGCACCCTGGCTGCCCCGTCGGGATGCAGCCGGTTCCACTGCTCGCAGGACAGCCCGTCCCTGCGCAGCTCGGTCCAGGACGTGGCCGACCAGGCCTCAGCGGCGACACCCCAGTCCTGCGCGAGCAGCCGCTGGGCGGCAAGCGCCCAGCGCATCGCAACCCCGGACGCCAGGATCCTGGCCCGGCACGGCTGGCCATCGGCATGCTCACGGCCGGGGCCCTGCTCCACGTCGGCAGCGGCCTGCGAGTCGCCTTCCGCGATCGGCGCCTGGCCGTCCTCGTCGAGCTGCGGACCGGCCGAGTACCGGTAGAGCCCGCGCAGGATGCCCTGCCGCAGCGCCTGGGTGCCGCCTGGATAGTCGGGCGGCTCCGCGGGCTGGACGTATGGCTCGTTATAGACGGTGAGGTAGTAGAAGATGCTCTCGCCGTCGGGGTTGTCGGGCGCCGAGCCGTACATCCGGCGCAAACCGTCTTGCACGATGCTGGCGAGCTCGTAGGCCCAGGCCGCGTCGTAGCTCACGCACGCCGGGCTGACCGAGGCCAGCAGCAGCGAATGACCGTCGTTGTGCTGCAGGCCCTCGCCGGTCAGCGTGGTGCGGCCGGCCGTTGCGCCGAGCAGGAAGCCGCGGCCGAGCTGATCGCCGAGCAGCCACATCTGGTCGCCGGTCCGCTGGAAGCCGAACATCGAGTAGAAGATGTAGACGCCGATCATCGGGGTGCCGTGGGTGGCGTAAGCGCTTCCGGCGGCGGTGACCGAGGCCATCGCACCCGCCTCGCTGATGCCCTCATGCAGGATCTGACCCTGCTCGGACTCCTTGTAGGAGAGCAGCAGCGCCCGGTCCACCGCCTCGTAGGTCTGCCCGTACGGCGAGTAGATCTTGGCGGTCGGGAACAGTGAGTCCATCCCGAAGGTGCGCGCCTCGTCCGGAATGATCGGCACGAACCTATCGCCGATCGCCGGGTCCTTCATCAGGTCCTTCAGCAGCCGCACGAACGCCATCGTGGTGGCGATCTGCTGCTTGCCCGATCCGCGCCGCAGCTCGGCGTAGGCCGACTCGTCAGGCAGGTCGAGTGGCCTGGACCTGACCACCCGCTTGGGCAGGTAGCCGCCGAGCGCCTTGCGGCGCTCCTTCATGTACTGGATCTCGTCGGAGTGCTCGCCGGGATGGTAGTAAGGCGGCAGCTCGGCTTCGAGCGCGGAGTCCGGGATCTCCAGGTAGAGCCGGTCGCGGAACGCCTTGAGCTCGGCCACGGTCAGCTTCTTCATCTGATGCGTGGCGTTCCTGCCTTCGAAGTCGGGCCCGAGCGTCCAGCCCTTGATGGTGTGCGCCAGGATCACGGTGGGCTGCCCGACATGCTCGGTCGCCGCCTTGAACGCGGCGTAGACCTTGTGGTAGTCGTGCCCGCCCCTGGACAGGTTCCGCACCTGGTCATCGGTCAGCTGGGCAGCCATCGCCCGCAACCTGGGATCACCGCCGAAGAAGTGCTCCCTGGTGTAGGCGCCTGATTCCACCGCGTAGGTCTGGAACTGGCCGTCCGGGGTGGTATTCATCTTGTTGACCAGCACGCCGTCGGTGTCCTGGGCCAGTAGCGGATCCCAGTCCCGGCCCCAGATGACCTTGATCACGTTCCAGCCAGCGCCGCGGAAGAACGCCTCAAGTTCCTGGATGATCTTGCCGTTGCCGCGGACCGGGCCGTCCAGGCGCTGCAGGTTGCAGTTGATGACGAAGGTCAGGTTATCCAGCTCCTCGCGGGCGGCCAGCCCGATCGACCCGAGCACCTCGGGCTCGTCGGTCTCGCCATCGCCAAGAAAGGCCCAGACCCGCGACCTGCTGGTGTCCTTGATCTGCCTGGCCAGCAGATACCTGTTGAACCTGGCCTGGTAGACCGCGTTGATCGCGCCCAGTCCCATGGAGACGGTCGGGAACTCCCAGAAGTCCGGCATCAGCCTGGGGTGCGGGTAGGAAGGCAGACCGCCGCCCCGGTGCGACAGTTCCTGGCGGAACCCGTCGAGCTGATCGGTCGACAGGCGCCCCTCAAGGAATGCCCTGGCGTATATTCCCGGCGCAGCGTGGCCCTGGAAGAACACCTGATCGCCAGACTCACCGTGATCCTTGCCACGGAAGAAGTGGTTGAAGCCCACCTCGTACAGGCTGGCAGCCGATGCGTAGGTGGCGATGTGGCCGCCGACGCCCAGGCCGGGCCGGTTCGCCCGGGACACCATGACTGCCGCGTTCCAGCGGATGTAGGCCCTGATCCGCCGCTCTACGTACTCGTCGCCGGGGAACCACGGCTCTCGCTCGGGCGGGATCGTGTTGATGTAGTCGGTACTGCGCAGGCCGGGCACGCCGACCTGCTGCTCGCGGGCGCGCTCAAGCAGCCGGAGCATCACGTACCTGGCGCGAACCCGGCCACGGGTGCGCACTACATTGTCGAATGACTCGATCCACTCCCTGGTCTCGTCGGCGTCGATGTCGGGGAGCTGGGTGGGCAGTCCGTCGCTGATGATCGAGAAGCGCTGGCGTCCAGAGGCCACGGGGCTGATCCTCACCTTCTGCGGCAGGCCGATTGTCGGTGCGCCGCCTGTCTCGCCACCGGACGGCCAGGGAGCCGCCAGGAACGCGCGGGGTGGTTACAACTCCCATCCTGGTACCCGCGGGCCGGTAACGCATCTACGCCCCCCGGCAATCGGCCCGGCAATCGGCGCCGCGTGGGAGGCGCTGGCCTGGTGCAACCCGGATCAACCGCTCGAATAGGTACACCTGGCGGCGACCGAGTAACGTGCCCGCTGGCGGGGAAGATCGAACCATGACCTCGGTTAACTCGCTCTGCACGAATTGTGACTTGCGCAGGGCGGCTACCCAGTGTGGACTGTCCCAGCAAGAAGTACCGACGCCCCGGAGCGCCGCTCCCGGCCCGATGGATCGGCAGTAGCCGGTGCATCGCGAGTCCGGCGTGCCGGGGGCAAGGGATCAGGGAGGACGTTAGTGAGCGCGACCGCTGGCCAGGCGCAGGATCAGCGCGATCTGGCCGAGCGGCTCGGCGTCAAGCCGGGCCACGTAGTTCAGGAGATCGGCTACGACGATGACTGCGACGAGCAAGTACGCCAGTCGATAGCGGCCGGCGACGGCGTCGAGCTAGTCGACGAATACTACGAAGAAGTCGTCGACGGTGTGCTGCTGTGGTGGCGGGACGGGGATGGTGACCTCGCCGACGCGCTTGTCGACGCGCTGACCCCGCTCGCTGACGGCGGCTACATCGTGCTGCTGACCCCGAAGGCAGGCCGGGAGGGTCATGTCGAGCCGAGCGAGATCGGCGAAGCCGCACCAACCGCAGGGCTGTCGCAGACGTCCACGGTCAGCGCGGGGAAGAACTGGTCGGGTACCCGGCTGGTGGCACCCAAAGCGCGCCGCTGACGGTGGCCGGCCCGGCAGGCCTTGATGCCACCGGCGCGCGGCTTGCCGGCGGCACGGTGCGCGGTCCTGCCGTCCGGTCGTGGCAGACTCGGTTCGTCTCGGCCGCGTGCAGCCGCGGTGCCCGTGGCCGCACCTGCCGCACTCCGCTGCGGCCCAGCTCGGGTGGCCGCTCACAATCCGCTGAAAGGACTCTGAATGGCAGTTGAGATCGGCGACAACGCGCCGGACTTCGAACTGAAGGATCAGCACGGCACTCCGATCAGGCTGTCCAGCCTGCGCGGCGCCAAGAACGTGGTGCTCGTGTTCTACCCACTCGCCTTCAGCGGTGTCTGCAGCGGCGAGCTATGCGAGCTGCGCGACTCATTCCCAGAGTCAGACCGCGAGGATGTGGCCGTGCTGACGGTATCGGTCGACTCAGTCCATGTACATCGGACCTGGGCGGAGATCGAAGGTTATGAGTTCGGGCTGCTCTCCGACTTCTGGCCGCATGGCGAGGTGGCCAAGTCGTACGGTGTCTTCGATTCCGAGCGCGGACTTGCCACGCGCGGTACCTTCATCATCGACAAGAACGGCGTGGTGCGCTGGAAGGTTGTTAATGCCATTCCGCAGGCGCGTGAACTCGCCGACTACTCCAAGGCGCTGGCGGAACTCGACTAGCGGGCTGGATCGCGTTCAGGCTGAACGGCAAGAATCGGAGCGGGCGGCAGATGCCCTGTTATCGCTGTGGCACACGGCAATTGGACCCGGACCGGGGGAGCAGCCCCTGGCGGCGCGGGGTACGGGCGGACCGCCAGGTGTTGATCTGCCCTGGCTGCCAGTCGTCCGGGGACTGGACCGCAGATCTTGACCGGTGCCCGGTGTGCACGAGCATCCACCTGGTCCGTCGGCTTGGCGAGGTCGAATGCCGCGACTGCGGCTGGGTCGGAGAGTCGGTCGGCCGTAGTCCGGCCGGTGCGAGCTTCGAGGAGGCGGCGCAGCACGGGCTGGCCGATGAGGTGGAGCAGGCGCTTGCCCGGGTCCTGCGCCGCTCCGCCCGGCCTGCCAGCATCAGCTGAGCAGATCTGGGCTGGCTAGCTGGCGAGCGGTCGCTGCCGGGTAGCGTCCGCAGCGCTTCCTGGCACTGGCCGGCAACCGGTGAGGCGGTACGCTGGGCCGGTCGCCGCAACGATATCGGGTGCATAGCTCAGCGGTAGAGCACTCGCCTTACAAGCGAGGGGCCGCAGGTTCGAACCCTGCTGCGCCCACCTGTTATCACAGGTAGACACAGTATTTTGGCTTGGTGTTCGATAGTGCGCTGACTTTGTCAGGGCAGGGGAGCCAGCCGGGGAGCCATTGGTTGCTGCTTCTTTAAGCTCGTGGGGCCACACCAGGCGCCGTCCCACCATCGGGCGCACTCGCTGCGCGGCGAGGGGTCAACCGGGACGGCTGCCGGCTCTGCCATGGAGTTGGGCCTACGGTCATCGCGGCCGCCCAGCTGGCGGGCGTCAGCTTCGGGGCTTCCGGGCGTGGCTAGGTGGTCCGGCTGGATGCGGAAGGTCGATGAGGTGGTCGAGCATGGCGCGTAGGGGAGCCAACTCGCCATTGTGGGCGGCTGCGCTGGCGGCGATGTTCTGGGCGGGGTCCATGCGGATCCAGTCGATGTGGTGCCCGGCGTCGTGGGCGAGCTGGGAGAAGAACGCCCGCTGGGTGCGGCCGTTTCCTTCCCGGAACGGGTGCAGCGCGTTGACGTCGGCCAGGAAGTCCGTCATGCGCGTGATGAACTGATCGCGGGGCAGGCCGCGGAGCCGGTCGGCGGCGGCGAGCCGGCCGAAGACGTCGGCGGCGGCGGATTGCAGGTGCTGCGGCAGGCAGAACACCGACCCTTTCGCGATGGTGACGGTCCTCAGCTCGCCGGCCCAGGCGTAGACGTCCCCGAGGATGTAGGCGTGAAAAGCCTGTAGGTGCACGAGGTCGTAATGGCCGGGCAGGCGCCGCCGTTCCAGGTCGACGAGCCGGGACGCCGTTAGCGCTGCCTCGGCCTGCTCCAGCTCCCCGGCGGTGGTGATGCCGAGCAGGTTGCGCAGCACGCCGCTGCCCGGGTCGAGGTACGGATCTGGGCCGGCCGCGCCGTTCACTTGCGGTAGCGGTCCAGGATGGCGTCCCGCAGCTCGTCGGTGGACAGCTCGCCCGCCGCTACCGCGGCGAACAGGGCCAGATCCTGTGGGCTGGGCTCGAGGCCGTCCGCTCGCACTGAGGCAAGCGCAGCGGCGACCGCGTGCTGCCGCTCGGAGGCCTGCTGCAGGGCCTCGTACTGCTCAACTGACATGACAACCGCCTCCGCCTTACGGTAGGCACCAACGAAGACCGTCGCGTCCGGGAAGTGCCGTAGCCGGTCCAGCACCGCCGCCAGGCCGGCACGGAACTCCCGGTACGACAAGATTTCCGGCGTCGCCACAAGGAGAAGTGTACACCAGCGCGTACGCAAAAGCGGTCGCAGCCACCCCGGGTTACGGCCGGTGCCGACACTTAGTCGCGGACGCGGATGTCCCGGGCTGGGCGCACAAGCGAGACCCGGCATCGGGTTCGTCTGCTAGGCCCACAGCCCAGGGCTGACGCTGCGGCGACTGCTCGCCATCAGTTCGCGACTGGCGATTTCCCGACATCGAATCCGTTTATCGGGGAGCCAGACGGGGGGCCAACGGCTGCAGGCACCCGGCGATGCCAGGCAACATCGGGCGACTGTCGAGGCAGGTCAACGCCACATCAGGCCACATCCAGCGTCACGCAACGACCGGATCACCGCGCCTTACAAGCGAGGGGTCACTGGTTCGAACCCAGTTGCGCCCACCAGCGGAAACGCTTTGTTGGAAGTAGATCCGGAGGCTCCCAGTCCTGGCGCGAGCCTGGCGGGCATCTGGCACAGCCGGTACTCCTACTACAGCTCGCGTCAGGCACGCGACCTCGATGCAGAGCATTACGTGGTCCTGCGTCAACGCGATAGTCACCTGTCCGGGCAGAGCCTGCCACATTCATTCAACCGGATCGCAGCTCAAACTCAGCCTGTCCGCCGCACCATCGCCGCCCGAGACGCGTCTCCGTCCGCCGTAGCTGGTTCCAGTGTCGCCTGGCGGCACTTTGCCAGGCAGCGGGATGTCGGGCTTCAGTACCGGTGCGCTTACGGGGGCAACGTTATGGCCCGCTACCGGCATTCGGCCTGTCGCGGGCGGCGGCACGCGCGGACGACAAGCAACTAAGGATGGGCGAGAGTGCGCGAAGTGGTTGAATGCTCCGACTGGGCTTGGCTACCCTGGCTCATCAAGCTCATCGCTTGGCGGCCGCCACGATGGTGGCGGCGATAGTCCGTTATCCCGTTCTCAAGCTGGCCGTGAGCCATGTGTGAACCGGGAGCCCCGGAGGAGCGTGACTGCGCGTGCACACTCCGCTCGCAGTTCGCATGGTCACGATTAGCCGCAAGCTCAAGGTCGGCTGGCTCAGCACGGTCAGCCTCGCGACAACGGTCCTCCTTGCGGCACTGGTCACCGCGGTCGGCCTCAGCGGGCCGGCAGGCGCCGCCCCACCGCCAACACCCGCGCAGGCGCAGAAGATGCTCGTCCAGCTCAATCAAGAGGCGACCAGCCTGGGCCAGCAGTACGCCAAGGTGGTACAGCAGCTCGTGTTCGCCAACCAGTGGCTGACGGTCATCAACAAGCAGACCGCGGTCTACCGCGCCGCGGTCGATGCGATGCGTATGCAGGTCGCCAAGCTTGCCGTCGCCGCCTACGAGCTGGGAGGCATGAACTCGCCGCTCGCCCTGCTCCTCACGGCCTCGCCACAGCACCTGGTGGACGAAGCGTCGATCCTGAACGAGCTGTTCACCGCCGACACCGTCCAGATCGACCAGTACCTGAACGCCAACCGCGCGCTGCTGAGCGCTGAGCGGGCGGGGATCCGCGCCCGAGCAAGGATCCTCGGGCTGAAGCACGCGCTCGGCGAGCGACTCGCGGTGCTGATATCGCTAAACAGAAAGGAAGGGAACCTGCTGCCGCTGCTGACCCTGAAGCAGCTGGCGACCAGCGGCCACCCCTACCTTAACCCGCTGCGCGAAGTCAGCGGCCTGCAGCCCCAGCGCGTTGACATGGGCGTCGACTTCGCCGGAGCAGGGCCCGTCTATGCCATCGGGGCTGGCGTGGTCACTGACGCGATGGCGGACAACGGCGGCTGGCCAGGCGGCGGCTGGATCACCTACCAGCTCACCGACGGCCCGGCGGTAGGCGAGGTCGTCTATCTTGCCGAGGACGTTACCCCGACCGTGCAAGTCGGCCAGAAGGTGACGTTCAACACCGTCATCGGGCACATGTTCAACGGATACGACGGCATCGAGACCGGATGGGCGATGCTCGACAGCGCGTCGTCGGAGTCGGAGCTGCCGGAGGCCGGCGGCATCGGCGGTCTCGGCCTGTTCCCGACAGCCATCGGGATGAACTTCGAGTACCTGCTCCAGGCACTCGGGGTGCCTGCCGCGAGCAATGTCGGCAAGCCAAGGTCCGGGCTCGTTCCTTCGCGCTATCAGATCGACTGGGCTAAGGTACTGCGCTGACGTCCGCGCTGCCGGGCAGCAGGGCACTGAGTCACCGGCGCGACCTGTTCCCGCCCCTTGCGGTGCTGGTGCCGCGAGCCTGGCTGGTTCCATTCCGTATCACCGTGGACGTCGGCACGCACCTGCCGCGTGTCGTCGACGAGTACGCGGGCAGGCCGGTCAGCGCCATATCCGGGCTGCAAGGATTCAGCGGCTGGACCAGAAGGTGCCAGGCCCGGGCGCAGGAGGGCGCCATAACGGAGCGGCGAATTGCTGGTCCCGAGCGCGGATAGGGGTGGGCAATCGTGGCCGGGCCGGGCCGGGGCGGGAGGTGGGACTCGACGCTGTCAGCTGGCGCGTTCGCTGCGATAAGGAGCGTCGGGTTCGAGCCGGTCGGCCAGGTATTCGGGGCCGCGGCGTGCTATCTCGGCGCCGTTGAGGGAGTCGGCTGCCCGGGGGTCGCCGCGCGTCGGGTGCCGCGCGGCGGGCCTCGATACGGGTCGCCCGGTCCCAGGCCACCTCGGTGCCCGACCAAACGAACCGGAACCAGCGAAGCAGATCCATCCCGTAGGAGCGGACCGTGGCCTCTGATCTCCCGGCCGCCAGAAGATCCCGGAACCAGGCAGTGGCGGCAGCCACGACCGCCCCGTCAGCATCGACCAGCCGGTAAGGCTCGTACCGGTCGCCGGTGGCTATCAGCCGGCCGACCCGAGGTACTACCAGCGTCGCCAGATCCCTGGACGGATCAGCTGCTCCGATCATGGTCCGAGATCATCTCAGCCAGAGCCGCTATCTGCCCCGTGAACTGCGGAAACTCCCGCCGTTGTTCAGTCAACAGGCAGCGTGTTGCTCCAACTCCGCAGCATCAGCTTCTGCAGGCTCCTGGCCAGCGGCCAGTCGCCCTCCTGCACTGCCTTGAAGATCCTGCCGCGCAGCCGCCGTACCTGCTCCTCGTGGCGGCGCCAGTCTGTACTTTCCCAGGCATCACCATCAAACGGGGGCAGGCCCTCAGGTCCGTTCACCGAGGTGTCTTACTTGCCCATCAGTACCGGCCTTTACGCTCGCTTCGCTTCAAAGGCTCACCTGCCCACGTCAGCGCCCTTTCGGGCACGGGCACCAGGCCCGTTATCCGGCCAGTTATACGAGCACCATCCGGGAGGAGACCCGGCCATGCGGCCCCGCTTTCCTGCTGCCTTTCGGCCGCCGGCATTCGCTTCCTGAGCACCCTGTCCCGCCAGGGACTTCCGCCCCCCTTACGGTCGGCCTACCGCACCGCCTGCGCATACCCGCGCCTGCGCGGCGGACCCTGGCGAGGTTTACACGTTCCGCACGCATGAGACCCGGACCGGGCCGGGCGCCCTCTTTACCCCGGGGACGGCGGTGTTCGCTGGCCATCGGCAAGTCCGTGGCCGCCGCCTGCCGCCTCACAGCGGCCGGTCCCTGTCATCCCGGCACAACAACCCAGCCCGGGGATGTACGCCTGACGAGGCATCAGCAAGGGTTCCCTGATAGTCGCCCACCGGTCCTTCCCCTCACCTGTGACCGCCATGGCTGGATCGGCGACCCTTGGGCTTTCCCGTGAGCTCCGCACCCCACCGGTCAGGAACCGGCCACGCACGTCACGGCGGGGACAGGCCGAACACAAACCCGTAGCTACGTCCCTGGCATAAGCCAGACCTCCTCGACTAGCTCACTCATAACGTGCGACCTCGTGTCGCAACTTGCCCAGCGTCTCCGCGCTCATCCCCAGCCGCGACGCCACCGCGGTGATCGCCGCCCACTCCGAGGCGTAATCCCCCGAATGCCCGGACCAGCCGGACCGCCTTCGCCTTCGTCTCCGCGCTGTAATTCTGCGTCCTCGCCATGTCGTGCCAGCCTTCCCAACATCGAAGGCGCGCACGCTAGCCGGAGCGGTTCATGGCGGAGAGGCAGAACCAGCCGCTGGATCCGGTGTATCCGGTGGTGTTTTCGACGCGATTCGGGTGAAGATCCGCGACGTGAACGTGGTCAGCCAAGTTCTGGCTGCGGGCGCGGATTGAGATCAAAAACCGGGGTGTGCGGGACGTGTTGATGGTTGTCTGCGACGGGCTCAAGGGCGTGCCGGACGCGGTCAGCACCTGCTGGGACAAGACCAGACCAGACAATGGCAGCGCCGAGATCGTCTCGGTGGGACAGGGCCATTGTCCCAGTTCAGAGTGCACCATTCAGGCTGTCACGCCCGGAATCACCCCGAACTGACCGGTGGATCGAGGCGAGCGGCGAGTGGGCGCGGCTGGCGTATCGTGACCTGCGCCAACCATTCCTTTGGGCTGCCGCGCAGAATCATGACCTGTCCCAGTCCCACGAATACAGGACACAAGCGCCTCTGCTGGCCGCAACGGTCCGTATGTCATCATGGCGTCTGCATTTGCTTATGTCGTGGATTTGCTTGTGGTCTCACGAGGGCAGAGGTTTCCATGATTCGCGTCGAGGTACTGGATAGCTCGCCGGTCTACCTGTACGGACTCGCGCACGTGCTACCGCGCGACGGCATCGAGATCGTGGGCATGCGGAGCGCCCCTTACGAGGACCTGGCGTTCGCTGCGGATGTATACCTGATCGACACCTTCGCCCTGGAACTGCTTGGCGGGGATGCCCCGTGTTATGTGTCCAAGGCGGCGCAGCTGTGCCCGGTTCTGATCCTCACGCCGACACGAGACGTCCTCGTCCAGACCTACCTGGAGGTTGGAGCCGCTGGATCCGTCAGCAAGCAGGAGGACGTGAACACCCTGGTCCGGGCCATTCGTGTCGCGGCTCATCCCACGGTCGCGTCTGCCTTTTCCGACTGCGAAGAGGCCCTGATGGCTAAAACTAACCTATCCGGGCGAGAAGAGCAGGTTCTTCAGTACATCGCCTGTGGCTACACACATGGCCAGGTCGCACGACGCCTCGGCATCAGTCCGCACACGGTCGACACGTACGTGAAGCGGATCCGCGCGAAACTCGCCGTTGGCAACAAGGCAGAGCTGACCCGCGCCGCGGTTCTCGGCAAGTACATGCAGTGGCCCATCTAGCCGTCGGAGAGTGAAGACGGCTGCCTGGCTGACTGTGGGCAACGCTGCGTCCCGCGTGTCGGCCCGATCGATCTCGCGGTCTCGGCCGCCGCCGTCGAGCTGCGCGAGGCGCAGCTGGTCGCTTACCTGGCGGCCGCGCAGCAAGACGGCCTGAGCCTTGATGAGATGCGCGGACGGCTGGCTGCCCGGCTGCCCGGCTATATGGCCCCCTCGTCATTCGTATCCCTAGATGCCCTGCCGCTGACATCCAACGGCAAGATCGACCGGGATGCTCTAGGCCGCGTGCCTGGCATTCCGCTGCCCCGGCGTTCACAGGCTCGCAAACCGCAGACCGATGCCGAGGCCGCGCTTTACTCGATCTGGGCTGACATCCTCGGCACCAGTGCCATCAGCAGGGATGACAGCTTCTTCGCCATCGGCGGTGACTCGATGCGCGGGATGCTGTTCGAGGCCGCGCGCAATCCGGATGCGAGCACCTATCATGTCGTTTCCGCCACCGGTGTCACCAGCGCGCGGGGCTTGTCCGAGCAGGACGTGCGCGCGGCGCTCTGGCGCCTGGCCGAAGACAACGTCGCGCTGCGCATGAGCTTCGACCTGCTGCACTACCAGCGCCCGATGCAGATCGTCCATCGCCTCCAGGAGCTGCGCCTCGTCTACCTGGACGTGTCCGCCCTCGGCGGCCAGGAGCAGGAACAGCGGATCAGCGACGTGTTCGTGGAGGAGCAGGCCCGCCGCTTCACCGAGCACGACTGTCCCTTGTGGCGGATGGCATGCGTCCAGGTATCCCCGCAGGCGGCGGAAGTCATGCTGGTCCACCATCATGCGATCCTGGATGGCTGGAGCGTGGCGCGCTTCTTTGACCAGTTCACCGCCGCGCTCAGCGGACGGCCGTACCATGCGGCGCCGGCCAGCATCAACGAGGCGGCGGTCCGCCTGGAGGAAGAAGCGGTCCTCTCGGCGCGGGACAATGACTTCTGGCGTTCCCAGGCAGAGATATGGGCCCAGCTGCCGGTCAGCCGCCGGGCCGAGGCCGGGGAGCGAGTGGGGTCGTCTCCGCGCAAGCGCACATCGGCACGCCGCTCCGCGAAGCGGTAAGAGACGCCGCGGCCCGATGGCAATGCTCGCCGAAGCACGTCTACCTGGCCGCGCACCTCCGGGCGATCGCGAAGTTCGCGCGATGGGATGATTACGCCGCCACCGGGGTGGTGATCAACGGAAGGCCCGAACTACCGGAAGCGCATAACGCGCTTGGCATGTTCCTCAACGTCGTCCCGCTGGCCGTTGCGGGCCTCGGATCGAGCTGGGCGGAGCTGGCGCATGCTGCCATGGCGGCCGAGACCCGCCTGCAGCCGCGCCGCTGGTTCCCGCAGGCGACGATGGTCACGAAGTTCGGGATACCACTGCTGAACCTCTGCTTCAACTACACCGATTTTCCCGCGACTGCAGCGACATGACGTGCTCGACCCGGCCGGGTTATCCCGGCCGGGTCTTATTCGATCCTGGAGTCTTATTCGATCTCGGCCAGCAGCGCCTGCAGGTCTTCGGCGCCGGCCAGTTCGCCCTGCGCCTGGATAGGCAGGGCCGCGAGATCGTTGTCGCCGTCCGGGGTGAGCGGGGATCGGTTGCCCATGGAGACGAATCTAGGCACCTGTCGGCCGCCTTTGTCCCCTCTTGAGGGGACGCTTGCGGGGACCCGTGTGCCGGCAGTCCCCAGTTCGCGCGACACGACAACGCGGCAGCCTGACCCGTACATTCCCTGCTATGCAGGATCGAACTGGTGTCGCCTGCGCCAGCTTCCCGCTGTCGGCGGCGCAACTGCCGCTGTGGCTCATCGACCGCAGGGCGGGCAAACGCGCGCTGCAGCTTCGTTTCGACCCGGCCGTACTCGATGCCGGTTCTGCGCGCACCGTGCTCGGCGCCTTCGGCCAGCTGCTAGCCAGCCTGGCCGCCAACCCGGAGCGCTCCGTCGCGTCCGCGGCACCGCCGTCCCCAGGCTGGACCCTGACCTGGGCGGACGCGAATCAGCCGCCAGGGGCAGATGGGGTGATCATCTAAAATGCGTACGTTCCGAGTGCTGTGGTTCGGCCAGGTGGTTTCGCTCCTTGGCTCCGGCCTCACCAGCTTTGCTCTGGGTGTCTGGGTCTACCAGAGAACTGGCTCGGCGACACAGTATGCAATGATCTTCCTGCTAGCCTTGCTGCCAGGAATTATCATCTCGCCGGTGGCCGGGACGGTAGCCGACCGATTCAGCCGCCGGGCCGTGCTGCTGCTCTGCGACAGTGCGGGGATAGCGTGCATGGCCACGCTGGCTGGTCTTTACTCAGCCGGAGTGCTCCGGCCATGGCAAATCTATATGACGACCGCAATAGCCTCGGTGATGGCCGCCTTTCAGCTGCCGGCCTTCGCGTCGAGCGTCACGCTGCTAGTACCGAAGAAGGATATCGACCGGGCGAACGGGCTGGTGGCGCTGGCGCAGGCGAGCCTGCTCATAGCGCCTGTGCTGGCGGGTTTCCTGCTTGCCGAAATTACGCTCAGAGGCGTGATACTGGCTGACGCCGCGAGCTTCATGGTCAATTCCGCTGCCCTCCTCCTTGTGCGGATTCCGCAGCCGGGGCCGAGCTCGGATGGCGCTTCCGGAAGTAACACCATGCTAGCCCAGTGGCTTACCGGCTGGCGTTATGTCACGGCGCGCCCAAGCTTCCTCGGCCTCATAGGCTTTTATTCGGCGGTCGGCCTGTGCGTCGGCTTTGTCGATGTGCTGCTCACCCCCATCGTGCTCGGCTTCTCCTCCGTTGAGGCGCTCGGCATAGTGCTGACCATCGGAGGTATCGGACTGGCGGCGGGCAGCGCGCTGATGACGGCCCGGGGGGGCCCGCGCCGCCGCATACATGCGGTGCTGGGCTTCTCCTTCCCGCTCGGCCTGGCATTGTGCCTGGGCGCGGTCCGGCCTAACGTCGCCCTGATTGCCGTTGCCGCCTTCGTGTTCTTGTTCTGTGAGGCAATTATCACCTCCAGCGTGCGTGGCATCTGGCAGGTTAAGGTCGAGCCGGGCCTTCAGGGCCGGGTGCTTGCCCTGTTCAACATGATCGCTAACACCACGCTGGCGGCCGCCTACGCGATGGCCGGGCCGGTCGCTGATCACTGGTTCGAGCCCCTGCTGCAGCGGGGCGGAAGCCTGGCCGGCAGCGTCGGACGGCTCATGGGTACCGGCAACGGCCGGGGCATGGCCCTGCTCGTGCTGATCCTCGGAGCGGTCATCATGGTAACGGCGGCAGTCGGCTACCTGCTGCCGAGCCTGCGGCGCCTGGAGGAGATCATCCCCGACGCGATTTCCGATGACGAGCCGGCGGACGCGGTCGCCAGGCAGTCTGCCGAGGGCGCCGTCAGGTGAGCGGGCGACTGCTCGCGATCAGCGACCTTCATGTGAGCCACCGGGAGAACCGGGAACTGCTCACCCGCCTCCGGCCGGGCTCTCCCGAGGACTGGCTGATAGTCGCCGGGGACGTGGCGGAGCGGATCGCCGACGTCGCGTGGGCGCTCAGGCTGCTGACCGAGCGGTTCGCGCGGGTGATCTGGGTGCCTGGCAACCATGAGCTGTGGACCACCCGGGGTGACCCGGTCGAACTGCGCGGCGAGGACCGCTACCGCGCCCTGGTCGAGGTGTGCCGGGCGCTGGGCGTGATCACGCCCGAGGATCAGTATCCGGTGTGGGCGGGGCCAGGCGGGCCGGTTACGGTGGCACCGCTGTTCCTGTTGTACGACTACAGCTTCCGGCCCGACGGCACGACCACCAAGGACGAGGCTCTCGCGCTCGCCTACGAGTCGGGCGTGGTCTGCACAGACGAGGTGCTGCTGCACCCGGACCCGTACTTGAGCCGGGACGCCTGGTGCGAGGCTCGCGTCAAGGAGACCGAGCAGCGGCTGACCGAGCTCGACCCTAGGTTGCCGGTCGTCCTGGTGAACCACTACCCGCTGGTCCGGGAGCCGACCAGGGTGCTCCGCCACCCGCAGTTCGCCCAGTGGTGCGGCACGGAGCGCACGGCTGACTGGCACCGTCGCTTCAACGCCGTCGCCGTCGTGTACGGTCACCTGCATATCCGCCGGACCACATGGCACGACGGGGTGCGGTTCATGGACGTCTCAGTGGGTTATCCGAGAGACCGGGCGGGGATCAGCATCTCGACCGGGCTGTGCCAGGTGCTGCCTTACCAAGAGGCGTGACGTGATCGAGGAACTCCTGCCCCCTTCGGCGGCGGCTGTCGAGGTCTTCGAGGATCCGCCCGGACTCTGGCTGTACCCCGAAGAGGAGGCGTGCGTGGCGCGCGCCGTGGAACGCCGCCGCCGGGAGTTCACGACCGGCCGGCATTGCGCCCGGGCCGCCCTCGCCCGGCTTGGCCTGCCGCCGACCGCGATCATCAGGGGCGAGCGTGGCGCGCCCCGCTGGCCGGACGGCATGGTGGGCAGCATCACGCACTGCGCCGGGTATCGTGCCGCCGCCGTGGCGCGCACGGCGGACCTGGTGACCATCGGGATCGACGCCGAGCCCAACGCGCCTCTTCCGGCCGGTGTTCTGGAGCCGGTCTCACTGCCGCGAGAACGCGCCAGGCTGGCCGCCATCGCCGCCGCGGTACCGAGCATTGCCTGGGACCGCCTGCTGTTCAGCGCGAAGGAGTCGGTCTACAAGGCCTGGTTTCCGCTCACCGGGTCGTGGCTCGACTTCGGCGGCGCGGACATCGCGTTCGATCCCGCCACGGCTACCTTCACCGCTCGCCTGCTGGTCCCCGGCCCGACCATCGCCGGCCAGCCGTGGCAGGAGCTCACCGGCAGGTTCGCCGTACGAGACGGCATCGCCGTGACCGCGGTCGCGCACGGTCCGGCACGCTTACGGTGTGCGGCCGTCGACGGCGACAAGTCTCAGCTCCGCGGTGTACCGGTCGCCGCCCGCATCGCGGAGCCACAACTGGTCGACATCGGGCAGCATCTCGGTGAGCGTGAAGCTCTCCCGACCCAGCTTCGCGGCCCGGCGCACCGCGTGAGCGAGCAGGCCGACCAGGGGAAGGCTGCGGAAGTCGACCGCAGTCGGCTCGCCCTCCCCGGGAACGCTGACGAAGACCCGCTCCGGGAGCCCGTGGGCCTTACGCCACTGGCGTGCGGCGGCGTACCGCTGGCGCTCATCCCTGACAAAGGCCCAGGCCGTCGCGGCGGCCGGAAACGTCCACGACTCCCGGCCGATCACCATCTTGTCGATGCTGATCCGCGGCTGGTGGCCCGCGGCGCCCAGCGGCCGGAACGCGGGGGCCACTAGGGCAGCCAGCATGTCGCCGATCACCTCCACGAAGTCGTACTCCGGCCCGCTCGTGCCGCGGCGCGCGACCAGATCGTCACCCCGTACCTCCACCGCCAGGTCCGCCGCGGGCAGCACCCGCGCATTGTCCGGGCGAACCACCGACTCAGAGCCCAGGCATAGATAGGTGTAACGCGGAGACAGCAGAGCCGACGGCGGGCACAGCCGGGACGTGACGATCGGCGAGTCCCGCTTCGGGATGGCATAGATGCGGCGGTCCAGGTGGTCGGCTTCAGCCGCGGACAGCAGCCGGCCCGGGTCGGGGTGCTGTGCGCTGAACGCCCGGCTCTCGAGCACGTTCGTCGCGGGGTGCAGCTTACCGAGGACGAACTGGCACTCGCCGCGGGCCACGGCGTCCGGATCCGGGGCAGCGATCATGATGTCCAGCGAGTGCACTTTCGCGCCGCTCCACAACGGGGGCCCTGTCGCGAACTCCCGTGCGACCTGCCCGGCGACGGCGCCGGATGTCACGTGATGACGCCGCACGCCGGGCGGGACGCTGAGTATCCGGCGCCAGCGTTCCTGGAACTCGGCGACCACCCCGGCCACCGTCGCGGGCTCCAGCCCGTCGGAGGGCAGGAACAGCTCCGGCATGGCCATGACGGCGGCCGACAGCAGCGGGACCCCTCTGGTCCCGTTCCCGCTTGGCGCCTGGCTGGCTATGCGCCAGAACAATGCCCGGTACCTCGCCGCAACGGTGTTGACCAGCCAGGCCGCGCTATCGAGCAGCAGGCCCAGCGGGGGGGCGAGCATGTCCGTCAGGTGTCTCCCGACATGGACCTCCACGTCGCGAACCGCGTCCTCGTACACCAGCGGGCGGGCGGCGCGGGCGCGGCGTTCGGCCGGAACACCGGTTACCTGCTCGAAGGCTTCCGCCAGGGCGCTGGTCGCCCGGTACACCCGGGCCGCGTCGCCGGCCGCGGCGCTCACCGCGTCTTTCGCCGCGATCAGCCTGGCTACCTGCTCAAGCGCCCGGCCGCGCACCGCCGGGTCCGCGATGGACCTGACCAGGTCCGCTAGCTCTCGCTCCGGCCACGAGCTGACCGGGACCTGGAGACCGACCCGCACGGCGCCAAGCTCACGCAGCCGCAGCAGCGTCGCGAGCGACTCGGGATCTGCGGGGTCCCCGGTCAGCGTCCGGACGGTACGGGTGCCGTCGCACAGCCGGAGCATGCGCGCATCGCCGGCCGGCAGCCTCATCGGCGCGCGGAACGGCAGCCGCAGCACCTGCCGATCGAGCACGGCGGAGGGCGCGACGCGTGGCGTGAGCCACGGCAGTACCTCCGGGCGCATGGCGATCGTGGTGGCCAGGGCATCGATTGTCCGCCACTCGAAGTAGGTGGTGCGCCGGGACAGGTGCCCGGGTCCTGGCGTCACGCTAAGGCCGATGCCGTCCTGGCCGACCCGTGCCCACCCGACCGGGCCGAAGAACCCCAGTGTTTCGTTGTTCAGGCAGTACCGCTGCAAGTACCGCGCGATGACCAGTTCGTGCTTGCGCCTCCGGTGGTCCCCTGGCTCCCCAGCGGCGGCCTTGTCCAGGCACTTCGCCAGCAGCGCAGGCTCCTGCCAGGTCACCGCCTCACGAAACCGCGGCTCTGCGGCGATCTCGCGGATCGCGGCGGAGAGCCGTTCCGTGGCCCGGGCGTACATGGCCTCGTAGCGGTCACGCGCGGCCCTGGAACCGTCGCCCAGCAAGTCAGCCGCGGCGGCCAGGTCATCGTCGCAGACCACCATGACGCGCTGGGCGGGGAACCCGGCACCGGCGAGCGCGGCGTCCCGCCACAGCTCCCATCCGCTCCTGCCCAGCGGCGTCCGGTGTGGCGCCGTGCCGCTGCTGGCCATTTCAACATCGGGGTAATCGTAATTGGCCAAGATGATCCCGTTCTCCCGCCCGTGCGGGCGCTCTGCAATGGGGGTTATCACATTGATAATTGGGGGCAGGAAGCGCAGGAAACCGTATTCTGGCAGTCAACCGCACCATAGCCGCCCGCACCTGTCCCATCTTTCGGTGACTGCCCGCAGGTATGACGCTGGATCAAATTGTGTTGTTATTAGTCAGAAGCTAGAAGATCTTATGGAGCCAGCCGAACGGGTCCGGGCTATGGCCGTACTGGATGCCCATGAGCTCCTCGCGGAGGCGCAGGGTAACCGGGCCCGGGCTGCCGTCGCCGACAAGCCACTCGCCGGCAGCGCCCCTGACCTTCCCGACCGGGGACACAACCGCCGCCGTGCCGCAGGCGAACACCTCGGTCAGCTCACCCGACGCGCACCGCTCCTGCCACTGGGCGATCGAGATCCGGCCCTCCTCGGCGCCGATGCCGAGCCGGGGCGCCAGCCTGAGCAGTGAGTCACGGGTGATGCCAGGCAGCAGCGTCCCGGTCAGCGCGGGGGTCATGATCCGCGGCCGGCCGCTGCCAGGGCCGCCGGGCCCGTACACGAAGAACAGGTTCATCCCGCCCATTTCCTCGACCCAGGCGCCCGCGTCCGGCGGACCAGCGCAGCGTGATCATGTGATCGGTGAAGACCTGGCCGAACCCCGGCGATCGCAGCATCGCCTCCCGCTCCGCTTCTGGCACACGCTCGCCAGCGGGATGGATCTCAAAGTCAATCATCAGCGGACTTCCTCCTCACCTGGACGGATCAGTTGCTCATCGGCTCGCGGCCGGAACGGAGCAGGCAGTAGGTAACGGCTTCCTCTAGCGCGTGCCAGGAGGCGGCGATGATGTTCTCGTCCGCTCCGACCGTGCTCCAGGTGCCACCAGCGCCGTCGCCAGACTCGATGAGCACGCGCGTCACGGCGCCGGTGCCGTGCGAGCCCTCCAGGATGCGTACCTTGTAGCCGGCGAGCTCAAGCTTGGCCAGCTCCGGGTAGATCTGATCCAGCGCGGCGCGCAGCGCCTTGTCCAGGGCGCTGACCGGGCCGTTCCCCTCGCCCACCGCGACGACCCGTTCCCCGCTGGCGGTCAGCTTGACCGTCGCCTCGCTGGTCGTCCCGCCGCTGGCGTGCCGCTCGATGATCACCCGCCAGGACTCGACGGCGAAATACTCGTGCCGCTGGCCCAGCTCGCCACGGAGCAGCAGCTCGAAGGACGCGTCGGCGGCCTCGAACGTGTAGCCGCGCGCCTCCAGGTCCTTCACCCTGCCGGTCACGCGCCCGATCATTTCCCTGTCGCCCGACAGGTCATAGCCGAGCTCGCGGCCTTTCAGCTCCACCGACGCCCGGCCCGCCATCTCCGACACCAGCATCCGCATGTCGTTGCCGACCAGGGCCGGGTCGATGTGCTGGTACAGCATGGGGTCCACCTTGACCGCCGAGGCGTGCAGCCCTGCCTTGTGCGCGAACGCGCTTATCCCGACATACGGCTGCTGAGTATCCGGGGCGACGTTGGTGACCTCGCTGATCGCGTGCGCGATCCGGCTCATCTCGCTGATGCCATCGTGCGGCACCACCTGGCGGCCCTTCTTCAGCTGCAAGCCTGCTACCACGCTGAACAGGTTCGCGTTGCCGGCCCGCTCTCCGTACCCGTTCGCGGTGCCCTGGACATGAGTGGCGCCCGCATCCACCGCGACCAGGGTGTTGGCGACACCGCACGCACTGTCGTCGTGACAGTGAATTCCCAGGCGTGCCCCGGTGGCGGCGGCGACGGCGCGGACGGTGTCGGCCAGCTCGTTCGGCATCATGCCGCCGTTGGTGTCGCAGAGGGCCACCACGTCAGCGCCCGCCTCCACGGCCGCGCGCACTACCTCCAGCGCGTATCCCGGGTTGGACCGGTACCCGTCGAAGAAATGCTCGGCATCCAGGAACACCCGCTGCCCCTCGCGGCGGAGGTGCGTGATCGTGTCCGTGATCATCGCCAGGTTCTCCTCCAGCGTGGTCCGCAGCGCCATCAGGACATGCCGGTCGTGGCTCTTGGCGACCAGTGTCACGACCGGCGCGCCCGAAACGCGCAGCGCGGCAACCAGGGGGTCGTCGGCCGCCCTGACGCCGGGTCGGCGGGTCGCGCCGAACGCGGCCAGCCGCGAGCGCTTCAGGTCCAGCGCTCCGGCTGCCCGGCGGAAGAACTCGGTGTCCTTCGGGATCGCACCCGGCCAGCCGCCCTCGATGAAGCCGACACCAAGCTCGTCCAGGTGCCGCGCGATGACCAGCTTGTCGGCCACCGTCAGGTTCAGGCCCTCCTGCTGCGCGCCGTCCCGCAGCGTCGTGTCATAGACATGAAAACTGTCATCGAGCATCGGACTCTCCCAAAGCTCTCCATACCTGGCCAGGCATAACGCACTCAAGCGAGGTCATTGCTGATCACCTCGATCACCTGGCGCTGGCCGACCGGGCTGAAGAAATGCCCGCCCGCGACGACATCCAGGTCGAAACGCGCGCAGGTCTCCTCGCTCCACGGCCGCATCTGCTCGGCTGAAGCCTCCAGGTCCTCCAGGCCGGCGAAGGCACGGATCGGGACGTCCAGCGGCACCGCCGGGCGGAACGCGTGCGTGCCGAGCACGGTCAGATCGGCGCGCAGCAAGGGCAGGAGCCCGCTGAGCAGATCGGGGTCCGCAAGGATCTCGGGCGGCGTGCCGCCGAGATCACGCATGTAGCCGACGAGGCCGCTGTCCGGCTCGTCCCATCCGCGGACCCCCTCCTCGACGCTGGGCGCCACGCTGCCTGCCACATACAGCCTGACCGGCGCCGGCATCGCACGGTCACGCAGGGCGTGCGTGACCGCCCAGGCTACCCGCGCTCCCATGCTGGCCCCGTAGAACGCGAACGGCTGGTCCAGGATCGGCTTGATCACCTCGACGAGCTTGTCGACGAGGTGCGTCATCCTTTCGCAGGGAGCTTCACGGAACCTGTCCGAGCGTCCCGGAAGCTGCACCGCGATCGGCTCGATGGACTGCGGCAGCAACCGCGGCCAGTCCCGGTACATGGACGCGTTGCCTCCGGCGTAATGGAAGCACAGCAGCCGGACCTTAGCGAGATCGCTCCGGCCGAGACGCTTGAGCCAGCGCCGCTCGTCGTTGGTGTCCACGGGCACGCGCTACCGTGTCCGCAGGCCCGAGCACAGGACCGCCAGCAGCTCCGGCGGCGCCTCGATGAACCGGTGATGGCGCTCAAGGTCAGCGGCCATGGCCTTGGCCAGTTCCTGGTACGTTCCGAAGTTCGGCTCCGCGAATCTGGTTTCGTGTCCGGGGAGCTCCAGCGGCAGGAACTCGATTCCGTCGTGCTGTCCTGGCCACCGGCGGTACATGCTCGCGCCGCAGCCCGAGTAGGGAATGCAGAACACCCTTCCGGTCGCCGTGGCTGATGGCGGGCGCGGCAGCCACTTGTTCCTTCCGGCCAGGCGTTCGGTCATTGCTGGCGCTCCAGAGAATCGTTGTTCCGGAATTAACGGTTCGCCGCGACGATCGGCATGTGCTTGTATCCCGAGACGAAGTTGGAGCGGAGGCGTGCCGCGGGGGCGGCGTGCTCGAACCCGGTAAAGCGGGTAAGAAGCTCCGTGAACAGGATCCGGAGCGTGACCCGCGCTACGGTGTGCCCGACGCAGTAGTGCGGTCCCACGCCGAAGGCGAGATGCTTGTTCGGCTTCCGGCGCAGCTGGAACGTCAGCGTGCCGCGCTCTGAGGTGAAAGTCGCGGGGTCACGCAGGACGCGGTCGGCGTCGTGGTACCTGAGCACCGACCAGAAGCCGCGGCGGTCGTCGACCTGATACCAGGTAAGGCGGTCCATCCCGCGGAGCTCTTCCCAGGCGCTGCGGTAGTCACCTTCGCTGTACAGAACAGGGTCGGAGAGATCGAGGGAGGCCGCCCCTGCCGGGCATCCGGCGGCGTCCCCGGCGATAGGGCTACTGAACTGGGGCATTCGCGATCTCCTCCACCGGATCCTTGGTGCCGCTGTCTTCTTGCGGGCGCAGTTCCCCGGCCAGGTCGGCGATGGTCGGCCGCAGGTACAGGGTCCGGGCCGGCAAACTAACGTTGAACTCCTGCTGGAGCGCGGTGAGCAGCTCTGCGGCCAGTAGTGAATGCCCGCCCAGCTCGAAGAAGTTGTCGTTTACCCCCACGGGCTCGACGTCCAGCGCGTCGCTCCAGATCGCAGCGAGACGGTGCTCGATGGAATCGGCCGGCATAACGTAGTCAATCCACACGTTACGCGGTATCTTGGCGGCCGGCAGGGCCGTGCGGTCCACCTTGCCGTTAGGATTCAGCGGGATATCCGGCCGGACGATGATAGCCCACGGCACAAGGTAGGCCGGGATGGTCGCGCGGAGCTGGTCACGGAGCGCGGCGCTGAAGGCCGTCCACTTATCCGGGCTGAGCTGCCCGACGGCCACGTAGGCGATCAGCCGGATATCACCGGCTCCGTCGGTCTGGGTGAGCGCGGCCGCCTGCTCAACGCCGGGGTAGCGGAGCAGTTCCATTTCCACGGTACTGGGCTCGACCCGGTAGCCGCGGATTTTCACCTGCCTGTCGGACCTGCCGAGAAAGTCGAGTGTGCCGTCCCCGGCCCAGCGCACGAGATCTCCGGTGCGGTATATGCGGCCGCCCGGGCGTGCCGGATCCAGGTCCGCCACGAACTTCTCCGCTGTCGCCGCGGGCTTGTTCAGGTATCCGGTGGCGACGCCCTCGCCGCCGACCCACAGTTCGCCGGCCTCGCCGTGCGGCACCGGCCGCATGCTGTCGTCGAGCACCGCGACGGTGGTCCCGTCGATCGGGACGCCGATCGGGACGCGAGGGGCGGTGCTGCTGGTCCGGGTTGTCCAGCACGTGGTGAAGGTGGTGTTCTCCGTCGGGCCGTACCCGTTGGTGAAGATGAGGTGCGGGTGCGCGGCGAGCAGTCGTTCCACGTGCGACGGCGAGAGGACATCGCCGCCGGCGAGAAGATGCCGCACACGCCCGAGGCCCGCGAGATGGTGCGTCACGAGCCTGTGGAACAGGCCAGCCGTCAGCCAGAGGACGGTTACCCCCTCAGCCCGGATCGTCTCGGAGATCTCGGCCAGGTCCGCGGGACCGGGCGGCGCGATGGCAAGGCGGCAGCCGCGGACCAGGGGCATCCAGATCTCGAACGTGGAGACGTCGAAACCGACCCTCGTCAGCTGGAGGAACACGTCATCATCGCGGACCTGCATCCACGACTGGTTATACACGAGCCGGCTGATCGCCCGGTGGGACACGACGACGCCCTTGGGCTCACCCGTTGATCCTGAGGTGTAGCACACGTAGGCAGGCGTGTCCGGAGTGATCTCCGCCCCGGCAGGCGCGGCAGGGCAGGCCGTGTCGTCCTGCACGGACAGCGCATGAGCCACGGGCGGCGCCTGGCCGCGGGTTTCGGGACCGATCACGGCGAACTCCGCCGCCGCGTCGCGCGTGATGCGGGCGCGCTGCTCGGCGGGCTCGTTCGGGTCGAGATAGAGGTAAGCCCCGCCGGACTTGAGTACTGCCGTCAGCGCGACGACGAGCTCGGGAGAGCGCTCCAGCACCACGGCAACGACGGCGCCGGCGCCGGCCCCGGCGGCACGGAGCCGCTGCGCCAGCTTGTCCGCCGCGCCGTCGAGCTGCCGGTAGGTCAGGGTGCTGCTCCCGTAACTGACCGCGGTCCGATCCGGCGTCCGGGCGGCCTGTTCCGCCACAAGCTCGTGTATGCACCGCGCAGCCTCTGGCGGCGGTACGGTGCCCATCACTGATTCCATCGAATGCAGTTCTCCCGACGACATTGCCCAAGAGCCGCTTATGCGGTCACTGCCCCGCGGAAATAGCTCCCGCGGAAATCCCGGCAGCAGCGGACCGGGCGCTCAGCGGACGCAGATCAGTCCAGTTCTCCTCGATATAATCCAGACATGCCCGGCGGGTGCCGCCGCCGTGGGCAATCCGCCAGCCCAGCGGAACGGGCAGCCCGCCGGGCCACAGAGAGTGCTGCTCCTCATCATTAACAAGCACCAAGAATGTCCCCTCAGGATCATCGAACGGGTTCACTACGCCGATTCCTTCCCCAGAGATCCGCTTTCCGAAGCAACCAAGTGCTAACATTAACCGTACTCATAGCCGATACGAGTGTCCTGTCCCTTGAATAATGGACAGGGGTCCTCGAATATCCAGAGTCCTTTCTTCACCCCTGGCCCAGGTGAGTAGCCGGGGGGAATCGCACCCCCGGCTCTCGCAGAACCCGGCGTGAGGTAGGGTAGGCCGCCCGACGAGGTGCCAGTTGACCTGGTCCTTTAATAAATAACCCCAGAGTTCCCTGAGGCCTCATTAATTTCTTTAGCCCCAGGACCTGGGCTTCCTCTGCCGATCCATCCCGGGTCTTCGAGTGGCCGATGGCACGATCCGCTCCGACGTGGTGCACCTGGAGCAGGTCAGGACCTGGTTCGGCCGACCGCTGCGGGAGATGGAGCCCGCGGACGCTGACGCGTACTTCGGCACGGTGCTGCGGGCCGCGGCAAACCGCACTTGCGGCCGGTCCTTGATGAGTACGTCGATCACTACAACGGCCACCGCCCGCACCGGGTGCTGCACCAGAACCCGCCCGCCGGGCGTGCTCTTCCACCCGATGAGGGCACGGATACCCGTGTACTACGGCGGGACCGACTCGGCGGCCTGATCCATGAATATGCCCAGGTCGCATGAGGTGACACAGTCCTTTACCGACCCGACCACCAGGCTGATTGCGCTCCGCCCCAGCCGAGCCCTCAGGCTGCGCGACCTGTCGTTCGCGCCACCACCCAGGAGCGGCGAACCCGTATCCCGCCCTGACGCCACGGCTGCGGGGAGATCCCGTCTCACCCGGCCGATTCGCTACCAGAGGTAGCCCCCAGTTCGGGTGACGCGACGAGCCGGTCGCCCGCGCCGTACATTCGCTGTGAAAGAAGTACCTGAACGGCATTTCTTTCTCCGTGCCGCGGCGAGCGCGGTGGTTTGTGACCATGCCGATCGCGGCCGGAGCGGCCCTTCTCGTCCTTGCACTGGAGTTGTATTGATGGATGCAGACGGCCTGACCATCCAGGATGGACTCGAGGACGCGGTAGCCGAACGCGGCTACGATCCCTTCGACTACAAGGTGCACGAGGATCCGTACCCCTTCTACGCGTGGATGCGCGAGCACGCGCCTCTTTACCGCAACGAGGAACGTAACTTCTGGGCGCTGTCCCGCCACGCCGATGTCGTGGCCGCGCTGAAGAATCCGGCCCTGTTCTCCAATCGCAACGGCATTTCGCTGGAGACGGAGCTGTGGGGGCCGCATGCCGTGAAGACCAGCTTCTTCCTTGCCATGGACCCTCCTGAGCACGGCGCGCATCGCAGCCTCGTGTCAGGAGCATTCACGCTCCGCCGGGTGGCCGCCCTGGAACCCCGGATCCGCGAGCTGGCGCGCGCCAGACTGGAGCCGCTGCGGGACCAGCAGAGCTTCGACTTCGCCGCCAATTACGCCGCCGCCCTGCCGAATGACGTCGTTTGCGAGATGCTCGGAGTACCTGCCGCCGATTGGGACCAGGTCCGCGCTGACACCGACCAGCTGAACCAGCGTGACGACGGGTCAGAGGACCGAGGTGAGAACTCGGTGGCCGCGGCCCTGCGCCTCGCCTACTACTTCGTCCGCCTGGTCGGGGACCTGCGCCGCCACCCGGGCGACGACCTGACGTCGGCTTTGATCCAAGCAGAGGTCAACGGGGTCAAGCTCACCGAGGCACAGATCGTCGCGTTCTTGTTCCTAGTGATCAGCGCGGGCAACGAGTCCACCGGCAAGACGATCGGCAATGCCTGGTACAACGGCTGGCTCCGCCCGGATGTCCAGCGGGCGGGGCTGAACGGACGCGCCGCGGACTGGGTCAGAGAGACGTTGCGTTACGACTCGGCGAGCCAGATGACGGCACGTTGCCTTACCGAGGACACGGTGATCCACGGCATCCAGCTGCCGGCAGGCGCTCGGGTGGCGATTCTGCCCGCCTCGGGCAACCGCGACGAGCGGGTGTTCCCGGATCCGGAGCGCTACGACCTGGACCGTGACACCAGCAAGCTGATCAGCTTCGGCCATGGGCCGCACCACTGCCTCGGCGCCGCGCTCGCCAGGCTCGAGATGAGGATCGCCCTCGAGGAGATCGGCGCCCTGGTGTCGGGTTACGAGATCGACATGGCCAATGCCCGGCGAGTTCACTCTCCGCATCAGCGCGGGTTCGCCGCGCTGCCCTCCGTGGTGAGCCACCGCTCGAAGCCGCGGACGCCGGACGCGTGACGGCCACCGCCGCGAGGTTTAGCAGGCCGGCGCGGCGGATGGCGATGCCCGAACTCCCGTCTCCGGCTGGGCGTTACGCTCGGGTCCCGGCTGGATCGGCGGCGACGTCCGCCAGGTCGAGAACCGTGTCCGGCAGTTCGTCCTCGACGTGGCGCAGACGCGGATACATATAGGCAACCACCGCCAGGAGCGCGATTAGGCTGCCCATAACCATCAGCAGGAGGGCGAATCCCCGGCCAGGGCCATTGCCGACCAGCATCGCTACGACAGGGGAGCGGACGTGATCTCGGCCGACCAGGGGCAGGAAAATCCCGTCGGCGACCGGGCCCGCCAGGGACGAACCCGGCGAACTGAAGGCCGAAGATGATCGTATTCTTCAATGCCATTGCGCGACCCATCAGCTGCGGATCTACCTTGGTCTGCCAGATGTTCTGACTGCTGCCAACGAGGATCGCCGAGCTGCCCAGGAGGACGGACGAGGCAGCGACAACAACGTATACGTTCCACACCGCGAAGGTATTGGTGACCAGCAGCACGACCAGGATCAATGCGATGATCATGGCGCCTATGTTGCTCACCAGAAGGGCACGCCTGTTACCCCACCTGTCCACTAGCGAACCAGCAATGGGGGAAACCAGAATCAGTGGAAGGATGGGGAGTGCGTACACCAATCGGGCGTTGTGGCTGAATTAGTCTGCCGATAGACATAGATGCCCAGGGCAAAGTCCGTAAGAAATGTTCCGATCGCCGAGACGAACTGCCCGCCCCAGAGGATTGCGAACGTGCGGAACCCGGACCTTGGCGCTGCCACATCTGCTCCTCCGCGTCGGACTACGTCAAAGGGAAGCTACGAGCCTGTCGCGCAGCCGTCGTGTCACATAAACCGGGGGCCGGCATAGGACCGTCCTCCCTTCACGTGACATCACTTTCTCGCTGTCCGTGGATAGAGTCGCGGGGCAGGACGCATCTCCGTCCTCTTGCAGAACAGCTCGTGCGCGAGAAGCGCGGATGGGAGTGCCCTTATGGCCGACCTGCAGAGCCGGATCGCGGCTCTCTCTCCAGAGCAGAGGACGCTGTTGGAGTCGCGGGTCGCCGACTTGGTAGCGACACGCGGGCCTGGCCCGACGGAGCGGATCATGCCACGCGATCGCTCCCTGCCCACCCCGCTGGCGATCGCGCAGCAGCGGGAATGGGCCATCGAGCGGCTTCGGTCGGCCAACAACATCGCCAGTTCCTTCCGGGTCGAAGGCGAGCTCGACCTGGAACTGCTGAGCCGTGTCCTCACTGAGGTCACCGAGCGGCACGAGGTGCTGCGATCCACGGTGGAGCTGCAGGGTGACGGGACCCCTGTGCAGGTGGTGCACCCGTTTACCCCGGTGCCGACTCCTGTTGTCGACCTGTCGGACCTCTCGCCTAGCCAGCAGCGAGAGGAGGTGCACCGGCGCGGTAAAGCCGAGATACTGCGTCCCTTCGATCAGAAGGATCCGCAGCGGCTGCGGATCACTCTGATGCGCCTGGCCGCAGACACCCACGTGGCCCTGTTCACCACCGATCATGCTGCGTCGGACGCATGGTCGCTGGCGATCCTGGTGCAGGAGCTCGTGACGCTGTACGGCATCCATCGGAATGGCGGCGACCGCAGCCTGCCGCCGGAGATCCAGTTTGGTGATTTCGCCGCCTGGCAGCGTGAGCAGTACGGGGACGCGCGGATGGCCGCCGAGCTGCAGCACTGGAAACGAACGCTGTCAGGCATTCCTGCGGGACTGGCGTTGCCGACCGACCGGCCGTATCCGGCTCGGCCCACGTTCGCCGGCGACGTGCACAACGTGAACCTTTCGCCGGAGTTCGCCGCCGATCTCCGCCGCTTCAGCGAGCGCGAGAACGCATCGCTGTTCATGGTCCTGCTCGCCGCCTGTTCCGTGCTGCTGTACCGCTATCTCGAGCAGGACGACCTCGTCATCGGCTCCCTTGTCTCCGGGCGCGACCGGGCGGAGACGGAGCGGCTCATCGGCTGCTTCGCCAACCCGCTCCCGCTGCGGATGCGGCTGGCCGATGACCAGACGCTGCGCGAGGTCGTGCATGAGGCTCGCGACACCATGGCCACCGCCCTCGACCACCAGAACCTGCCCTTCGACCGCTTGATCGAGGAGCTCGGCCTCGGGCGCGAATCGTCGCAGACATCGCTGAGCCGGATGTGGATCAATGTGCTCACGGTGCCCGGCAGCACCCTGGAGCTGCCCGGTCTGCGCATCACGCCGGAGCCGATCGACCTCGGCCTGGCGTCGATCGACCTCACCTTGTCCGCCATCCCGCGTGCCGACACGCTGCAGCTGCAGTGGCAGTACATGACCGAGCTGTTCGACGCCGATGCGGTGGTGCTGCTCGCCGACCAGTTCCAGAAGGTCCTGCGCCAGATCGTCACCGCGCCCGACACCGCAGTGCGGCAGGTGGAACTCGCCGTCGCCCCAGCGTCGACGCACCAGACACCGGCCGCCGCGGAGAGCGGAGTCGAGGCCGGCTTCGTCGAGCTGTTCCAGCGCCGAGTCGCCCTCGCCCCGTACGCACCCGCGGTCATCTGCGACGGGGTCCCGACCAGCTACGCCGACCTCAACCGGGACGCCAACCTGCTGGCCCGCCACCTGCGCACCCGGGGCGTTGGCCGGGAAACGCGGGTCGGCATCATGGTGGATCGCTCGCCGCAGCTGGCCGTGGCGATCCTCGGCGTGCTCAAGGCCGGCGGAGTTTACGTCCCCCTGGATCCCGCGTACCCGCCCGACCGCATCGCCTTCATGCTCGCCGACGCGAGCGCGCAGGTGCTGGTCACTCAGCAGCGGCTGGCGCCCCTGCTCGCCAGTGCCGGATCCGGTCTGCCGGACAAGACCGTTCTCCTCGACGGCCCGTCGCCCCTGGCCGGTGGCGACGCCGACCACGACCTGCCCGAGGCGCCAGATCTGACGTCCCTGGCGTACATGGTCTACACCTCGGGCTCGACGGGCCAGCCCAAGGGCGCCATGATCGAGCACCGCTCCCTGGTGACGTTCGCTCGTGACGTCGTGGACCGGCTCGGGCTCGGCACCGGCGACAGATTCCTGCAGTTCGCCTCGCCGAGCTTCGACGTGCTGGTCGAGGAGCTGTTCCCGATCTGGCTCGCCGGCGGTGCCGTGGTCATCCCGACGCAGCACCTGATCAGCGGCGGAGGCGATCTCACCGAGCTGGTCGAGCGGGAGCGGCTGACCGTGATGGAACTGCCGACCGCGTACTGGCACGAGTGGGTCCGCGAGCTCGACCGCCTGGGCCGGGAGCTGGCGAGCTCGCTACGGCTCGTGATCATCGGCGGCGAGCGTGTCCTGCCCGAACGGCTGGCCTTGTGGTGGCGGCTGGGCGTGCCGCTGATGCACGTGTACGGACTGACCGAAACCACGGTCAGCTCGACCTTCTTCCGCCTCGACCCGGCCGACCCGGTCCGCGTCTGGCCGAACCTGCCGATCGGTACCCCCCTGCCGTCGGCCGACCTCCGCATTCTCGACAGTCGGCTCAAGCCGGTGCCTTTGGGAGGCATTGGTGAGCTGTACATCGGCGGCATCAGCCTGGCCCGCGGCTATCTCGGCCGCCCCGGCCAGACTGCGCACCGCTTCATCGCCGATCCGGACCCGGCATGGCCGGGACAGCGGCTGTACCGCACGGGTGACGTAGTCCGCCAGCGTGCCGACGGCAACCTGGAGTTCATCTCCCGCGTCGATACGCAGATCAAGATCCGCGGATTCCGGGTGGAACCCATGGAGATCGAGTCGACCCTCAGCAGGCATCCGCAGGTCGCCGAGTCCGTCGTGGCCCTCTATGAACCCGCACCCGGCGACCGGCGGCTGGTGGCGTATGTGGTCCCGCGCCCGGGAGCCGCGCCCAGCCTTGGTGAATTGCGCTGGTTCCTCGAACGCGAACTTCCGGCCTACATGGTGCCATCCTCATTCGTCGAACTCGGCGCGCTTCCGCTCACCCCTAACGGCAAAGTCGACCGCGACCGCCTGCCTGCGCCGGACGGCGACCGGCCGGACCTGACCGAGGAGTACGTCGCGCCACAGTCGCCGTTGCAGCAGAAGCTGGCCGACATCGTCTCGACCGTCGTCGCAGTCGCCCAGGTCGGCATCCACGACAACTTCTTCGACCTCGGCGGCGACTCGATCCAGGCCATCCAGGTCGTCGCCCGGGCCCAGGAGGAGGGGATCGGCCTTTCGCCACGTGACTTCTTCGAGCACCCCACCGTCGCGCTTCTGGCCCAGGCGGCCACTAACGCCAATGCGGAAAGGGTTGTCAGTCGCCGGCCGCCGGATGCTGATCCGGTGTTGTCGTTCGATCAGGAGCGGCTCTGGCTGGAGAACCAGCTGCGGCCGAGGACGTCGTACCACGTCGGGGGGCGGCGGCGCCTTGTCGGCCCGCTCAATGTCGCCGCCTTGGAGGCCAGTTTCCGCGCGATTCTTGCCCGCCATGAGGCCCTGCGCACGAGGTTCCCCACCGTGGACGGCCGGCCGGTCCAGGTCGTGGACGATCTCGACGAGAACTGGCGCCTCAGCGTAGCGGACCTCACTGACGTCGACGGCGACCGCGCAGGCGTCGCCCTCCGCCTGATGGATGAGCAGTTCACCACTCCATTCGACCTGGCGGAGGGTCCGCTGCTCCGTTGCCTGCTGATCAGATTGAGTGACACCGAACACCAGCTCAGTGTCACCGCGCATCACATCATCTCCGACGTCTGGTCGGTCGGCCTGTTCGGGCGGGAACTGTCGGCGCTGTACCGGGCCGGTGGTGACGTGGATCGGGCCGGCCTGCCCGCACTTCCGATCCAGTACCGCGACTACTCGGTGTGGCAGCGTGGATGGCTGGTGGGCAACGCGCTCGAGTCGCACGTGGGTTACTGGCGACGTCACCTGGCCGGTGCGCCGCCCGCGCTTGCCCTGCCAACCGCCCAGCTGTCTCCGGGAGCCGGAGGCGACCGGGTACGGTCTGCGCTGACCAAGAAGGAGACAGCCACGCTACATGACTTGTGCCGCAAGCACGGCGTGACGTCATTCATGGCAATGCTGGCGAGCCTGGCCACGGTGCTGGGCCGCTGGTCCGGCCAGCGGGACGTCGTGATCGGGGTATCGATGAGCGACAGGACCGACACCGGAACGGAGAACCTGATCGGGTTCTTCATCAATACCCTGCCGCTTCGCGTAGACCTGTCGGGTAATCCGACCTTCGCCGACCTGCTGAGGCGGGTGCGCCAGATCTCGCTGGACGGTTACGCCCATGCTGAGGCGCCCATCGACGTACTCGTGAAGGAACTGCAGGTAACGCGAGATCCTCGCCGGACGCCGCTGTTCCAGGTGATCCTGAACGCGATCGAGCTCTCTCCGGTCGACCAGATCGGTGATATCTCGCTAGAGGCGATGGACACGCCGCAGCTGCTCAGCAGCTTCGATGTCGTCTTCACCGCGCAGCAGCTCCGCGGCGAACTCCTGCTCCGACTCGAATTCAACGCCGAGCGCTACCAGGCGGCGATGATGCAGACCCTCCTCGAACACACGTGCGCGTTTCTGCGCGCGGTAGTGGACGACCCCACCAGAGGCCTTCTCGACTACCCGTTCCAGGCTGCGGAGGAAGCTACCGGGGCCGAGATCCCGCCTGGCGATCGACCGGTGCCGGCGCCGCACCTGGCGGTCGACTGGTATGCCCGGCTCCCGGACCGGGCCGCGGTGATCGACCGGGACGGCGAATGGAGCTATCAGTGGCTCGCCCGGGCGGCCGACCGGGTAGCGCAGGTCTTGGCGCGGCGACCCGCACTGCATGCGGACTTTCTCGGCGTGATCAGGCGACCAACGGCCGCTTTCGTGGCCGCGGTCCTGGGATGCATGAAAGCCGACGCGACCTTCTCGGTGATCGAAGCGGCCGGCCCGGTCCCGGCCCGCTATCCCGGGGTCTCGACGGCGCTGGACGTGAGCCCGACGACCGAGGCCGCCGAGGGAACACTCGACCTGAGCACCCTGTTCTGCGATCAGGCCGATCCGTGGGCGGGCCAGGTAGGCTCCTCCGGATCGCGTGCCCCGGATGGCGACTGGGCGGTAAAGCGGTTCCAGCTCAGCGGCGATGACCGGTTCACGGTGCTGTCCGCCCTGCCCGGCCACCTGCTGTCGGCGCTGTCCAGCGCGTTCTGCGCCGGAGCGGCACTGGTCCTGCCGGAAGACTCGTTCACCGGCGACATCCGCGCCCTCACCGCGTGGTTGCAGACCAGCGCCATCACCGTCATGTACCTCAGCCCGCCGATCCTGCGCGCCATGGCCGCCCAGGCCGCCCGGCCACAACTTCCGGCGCTGCGCTACGTGTTCATCGACAACTCCGGTGACCTCATCTCCCAGGACATCGAGGCGCTGCACCGACTGTCGGCAGCCTGCCGCGGCGTCGGTGTCTACCGCATGGGCCGCGACGGCCGGCCACTCGCCGCGTATGCGGTGCCAGACGACTGGCAACTCCAGACCGCACCCCTGCGTGTCCCCCTGGGCACGGACCTGCGCGACAACCCAGCCCAGCTACGCCACCCGGGCGGGCAGCCAGCCGCGATCGGGGAGGTCGCCGAGATCTGCTTCGGCTCCTACCGGACCGGCGACCTCGGGCGCCGCTGGACCGACGGCACGCTTGAGTTCGTGGGGAAGCTAGCTGAAGACTCGCGCCTCAGAAAGGAGCTGGCAACAACGTGATTGGCTATACCGAGGAGGGCAGCCGCCCCGGCCCGGCGGTCGACCCCGTCGAGACGCTGGCAGCCCTGCGCACCGTGCCCGACGTATGCGACGCGGTCGTGACCGCGCATGTCGGAATGGACGGCCGCACAATGCTTCTCGGCTATGTCGTCGGCTCGGATCCGACGCTCGGCACCATCCGGATCCGCAAGCACCTCGCATCCCGGCTGCCCGACTACCTGATACCGGAACACCTCTTCGTACTGGACGAGCTCCCGCTGACACCCGAGGGCGACTACGACCTGAGTGCCCTTCCGGATCCGAGTGCGGAAAGCAGCCCGGTCGACAGTTACGTGGCCCCGCGCACGCCGATGGAACACCAGCTCGCAGAAATCGTGAAAGAACTCCTCGCCGCCGACAGGGTCGGTATTCACGACAGCTTCTTCGGGTTGGGCGGGTCGTCTTTTCTGGCGACCCGGCTCACCAGCCGGATCCGAGAGATATTTGGCGTGGAGCTGTTGCTGCGGGATGTGTTTGCATCACCCTCGGTTGACGAATTGGCGCAGATGATCGTCCAGATTCAGGAGCGGTCGGAGGCCGAGAAGCACCAGGCGCGGCGCCGGCGGCTTCGAGAACGAGCGGTTCGGTACGTCGCAGGTCACCCGGCTGTGCTGTCGATCTGGCGTCGGGTGCGGCGTATCCGAGCAGTTCCGCAGGGACGCGGTTGAGCTGTCCTGCGGACCGACAAGGGGTAGCGCAATGTCGACAGCCGTCATCGATCTGGACGATCTCGATCTGTTCGTGTCCGGTGACCCCCACGCGGCGTGGGCGTGGTTGCGGGAGCATGAGCCGGTCTACTGGAATGCCACCCCCGGCGGGGGCTACTGGGCACTGACCAGGTACGCGGATGTGGCCGCGGTGTACCTGGACCCGGTTACGTTCTCGTCGAAGTACGGCACCGTGCTCGGCGGCTCGTACCGCAGCGCGTCCGATACCGCTTCGGGACAGATGCTGATCTGCTCCGACGCGCCGGAGCACCGGCTGCTGCGTCAGCACGTGCACAAGGCGTTCGGGCCGCGGCTGATGGAACAGGCCGCCGGGTACGTGCGGCAGTACCTCAGCGACGCACTCGACGGCTTCGCCGCAGCCCGCGGCGGCGACTTTGCGGTGGATATCGCCCCCCAGCTCCCCGCCGGACTGCTCGCTGCCATGTTCGGCATCGGTCGCGGCGACGCCCTCCACCTCCTTCAGCTCACCCGCACGATGATCGGTTTCCGGGACGAGGAGTACGTCAGCGACAATGGCGAGTCGATGACCCTGGTCGGCGCCCAGGTGGAGATTTTCGACTTCCTCGCCGAGCTGCTCGGGCAGCGTCGCCGTGACCCGGGCGAGGACCTGGTCAGCATCCTGCTCGCCGCGCGGAGCAACGGGCGGGAGCTGTCGGAGAGCCAGATCCTGTACAACGCGCTCAACGTGGCGGTGGGCGGCAACGAGACCACTCCTTTCACCGCCTCGGCGATCGTCGAGGCGCTGATCCGGTACCCGGATGAGGAGCGCCGCCTGCACGCCGACCCCGCCCTGCTGAGCACCGCGGTGGATGAGCTGTTCCGGTGGACCTCGACGAACGCGTACGTGCGCAGGACTACGACCAGGGACGTGACGGTGCGGGGGGTCCGGATCCCGGCCGGGGAGGCCCTGACGCTGTGGAACTCATCGGCCAACCGTGATGACGAGCAGTTCCCGCATGCGGACCGCCTCGACCTCGGCCGCACTCCGAACCATCATGTGGCCTTCGGCGTTGCCAACCATCGGTGCATCGGCATGGCGGCCGCCCGGATGGAGATCACGGTGCTGGTGGAAGAGCTGGTGCGGCGCGGCCTTCGGTTCGCCCTGACCGGCGGGATCGAACGGCTGGCCTCGAATTTCATGCTCGGCATCAAGCACCTGCCAGTCGAGGTGGCGGGTCAGCGGTGAACGGGCCTCACGCCGGCGTCTGGAGCAGCGAGGCGTGCCCGGTTGGCTGAAGCTGGTGCAGCCAGGCCCGCGGGTCGATGGGCCGGCCGGTGAACTCGCCGCGGAGCGCTCTCGCGTAGAGCCGCTGCGTGGCGAGGTCCGGGGCCACCTGGAGGTGGTCGCGCAGCCGGACCTCGCACAGCTGGTGCCAGCGGCGGACCTGCGCGAGCTGTCCGAGGTGGGCGTGGACCAGGATGAGCGCCCGGTATGTCTCCTCGTAGAAAGGCTCGACCTCCAGCATCCGCTGGCACCAGCGGATCACGCCCACGTGGTCGCCGTGCAAGATGCTCGTCTCCGTCAGGAAAGTGAGGGCGCACAGCAGCCGGCTGCGCAGCCACTCGCGCTGGGCGGTCGCCCAGTCGTAGCATGCGTCCGGCAGGAAGTCGCCCCGGTGAAGTCCGGCAGCCTGGCGGTAGAGCGTCGCGGCGGTGGCCCGGTCATTACCTAGCTGCGCCGCATACGCCCCGTCCACCAGCTGCACAAAGATTTCGCAGTCGACCGGTACGTTGTCCACGTCGAGCAGATAGCCCGACTCGCGGGTGAGCAGGCGCAGCGCCGGCCCATTCTCCGTTCGCCGCTGACCCTGGCCGCTTTCCAGGACCTTTCTGAGCATGTGAGCGGCGACCTTGAGCGAGCTTGAGTCTTTGGACCAGGACGCATCGGGCCACAGCGATTCGTAGAGCACGTTGCGCGATACTGTGCGCCCCGGCCGCAGGAGGAGGAACTGAAGAAGACTGCGGGCCTTTCCGGCTTTCCATCGCTCCACCGCGCAACCGTCGAACGCGAGCTCGAAAGTGCCGAAGGTGCGAATAGATATCGCTGGATTTTGTGTCGACGCGACACCGACGCCTAGTCCTTCCACAGCTGCCACCGTTCGTAGCACCTTTCCTAGGCTAAAACCTACACGGATCGCCGTCGCGCGGTGATGTCACATGAAGAAGGGATAGCCTGATCGGGCTCCACGGACCATCGTTATGGCATGCCACACGCGCCGCATTCGCCTGTCGGCCAGACGCGGACCGGCGGCGAGCGGGACGGGCACACAGGCCGCGCCGCGCGCCCCGGCCGGCGCCGGCTCAGGGGCCGCATTGCCATCGGAGGGCTCGCGGCCGTGGTCGCCGTGTTCCTCGTCCTGAACGTCCCGCTCGCCTACGATCCAGCCCTGAGCAGGCTCCCGCTGGCGAAGTTCCCCTTCTACTTCCCGCTGCTGGTGGGTCACGTAACGTTCGCGACGGTGGCCATCGCCACCTGCGTCCTCCAGGTCTGGCCGTGGCTGCGGCACCGGCACCCCAGGGTGCACCGGAACGCCGGCCGGGTCTACGTCGCCTCCGTCTGGCCGACCGCGCTGTCCGTGATAGTGATCTCGGTGGCCTGGCCGTTCGGTCCTGTTGAGGGACTGAGCGATGTCGTGCACGCCCTGATGTGGGTGGCCGCCACGACCTACGGGTTCATGCTCGCCCGGCAAGGCCGATTCGCCGATCACCGCCGCTGGATGCTGCGCAGCTTCGCCTTGGTCATGTCGAACATCCTCAACCGGATCATCGGCCCGCTCATCGGGGTGATCTACGCCACGCAGCTGCACACGACGTTCCATGGCAGCCACCTGGTGGAGTCGCAGGCGGTCTCCGCCAGCACCTCATGGCTGTGCTGGACTGTCGCGCTCATCGCCATGGAGTGGTGGCTGGACGGCGAGCGACGCCGGACGCTCAGCAGCCGTGATGGCCCCGCGCGGGACCGAGCGGATCCTCAGCCTGACGATCTGCCTACGGGTGACCGGCCGGTTCTTGCCCAAGGCCCGCATCCGGACGTCGTCGCGGCTATCGCCGACTAGCAGAGGAGCAGACTCGATGGGTGGTCTCGACTGCGTGGTGGTCGGGTACAACGAAGGGAACTTCGACGACTACCGGGTCATGTGCGAAAGGGCCTGCCCGGGTACGCCCGAGTTCCAGATCATGCGCTCCGAGCATCTGGTGGTCGATGGCAAGGCGATGCCATGGCTCGACGCGTTCAGCCGGCTGCGAAGTCGTGGCCACGGCCGTGCCGACCGGTACCACGTGGCCGAGGTATTCAACCTCGCGGCGCTGTATCTGACCAGTTACCTGCGCAAGCAGGGGTTGCGGGCGGAACCGATCTCGCTGTTCAGCGGGGAGCGGGACCGGCTCGCGGCGCTGCTTGCCGATCGACCCGCCGTCGTCGCCATCACCACCACGTTCTACGTCAACATCCTGCCGGTGGGACCGGTCGTCGAATTCATCCGGCAGCTGTCGCCGTCGAGTCATATCGTGGTCGGCGGTCCCCTGGTCGACAACCTGTGCGTGTCGGGTGTGACCAGCGCCGTCCAGGACTTCTTCTTCGCCATGGGCGCCGACTCTTATATCCAGGAGTCGCAGGGTGAGCAGAGCCTGGCCCGGCTGTGCCACGCCGTGCGCGACGGCGCCGACCTCGCCACCGTGGACAACCTGATCCACTGTCCGGACGGAGCGTGGGTGCGTACCAGGCGCCGGCCTGAGAACAACAACCTCGACGAGTGCTCGATCGACTGGGCGGGCTTCGCCCCGGAGCTCATCGGCGTCACCGCCCAGCTGCGCACCGCCCGCAGCTGCGCGTTCAAGTGCAGCTTCTGCGACTACCCGGCGCGCGCCGGCGCGCTCGCCTCGGCGTCAGTGGAGACGGTACGGGGTGAGCTACGGGCCCTGGCCGACCTTGGCGCGCGGAACGTGGTGTTCGTGGACGACACGTTCAACGTGCCGCCCAGGCGCTTCAAGCAGCTGTGCCGGATGATGATCGAGGAGGATCTCGGCCTGCGCTGGTACTCCTACTTCCGCTGCTCCAACGCCCGGGACGAGGAAGCGTTCGACCTGGCCGCCCGGAGCGGCTGCGCCGGGGTCTTCCTGGGCATCGAGTCCGGCGACAGCGAGGTGCTGGCCAATATGCACAAGCTGGCGCAGGACAGCGAGTACCGGACCGGCATCGCCCGGCTCAAGGAACGCGGCATCACCACCTTCGCCTCGATCATCGTCGGGTTCCCCGGCGAGACCGAGAAGTCGGTGAGCACCACCATCGACTTCCTCAACGAGACCGCGCCCGATCTGTGGCGGGCGCAGGCCTGGTGGGCCAACCCCCGCTCGCCGGTCTACCAGCAGAAGGAGCTGCTGGGCATCGAGGGTAAGGGGTACGCCTGGTCTCATTTCAGCATGTCCTCCGCCGGGGCCGCGGCGCTCACCGACGAGATGCTCGAGCGCGTGACGGAGTCGGTGTGGCTGCCGTTGTACGACTTCGACTTCTGGTCGCTGCCCTACCTGGAGGGCAAGGGCGTGGGGGTGTCGGAGCTGACGCGGCTGCTGCGCGTCAGCCAGAAGCTGATGGGCGTGCGCAACCGGGGGGGTGACCCGGCTGAGCTGGCCGCCCTGGAACAGCACTTCGCCGACAGCGTGGCCGCCCTGCCCGTGGAGTCGGCCAAGTTCAGCTTCTGAGGCCGCCCACTGTGAACTGGCCGCGCCCGTGTCTGCCACCCTCAGCCCGTCGATGGGAGGGCCGTTGCCCATGACCGTGCTCGCACCGGCGGAAGCGGCCGCCGCGGCTGACGACGCCACGGCCGGAGGCTGGCGGTCGGTGGTCAGTCGCTTCGAGCAGGTGGCGGCGGCGCACCCGGACCGCCCGGCACTGGTCTGCGACGGCGCCGTCCTGACCTTCGGCGTGCTGGCCGCGCGCACCGCCGCGGTGGCGGCCGGCCTGGCCGTCCGGGACGTGGGCGCCGAGTCCCTCGTCGGCCTGCTGCTGCCGCGCGGGGTCGACCTGGTGGTCGGGCTGCTTGGCACGCTGCGCAGCGGAGCCAGCTACGTCCCGCTGGATCCGGCGCTGCCCGCCAGCCGCCTGCGGTACATGTGCGGCCACGCCGACGCCACGCTGGTGCTCTCCGATGCCACCAGCCGCCGCCGCGTCCCGTCGGCCCTGGCGAGGCGGAGCCTGACCGTCAGCACCTGCGCACGGGCCGCCGCCGGAGGCGTACCCCGGCGGGCCGACATCCGGCCGGCGCAGCGTGCCTACGCGATCTACACCTCAGGCTCGACCGGGCAACCGAAGGCGGTCCAGGTTACGCACGGATCGCTGGCCGCGCTGCTGGACGGCCTGGCGCCCGCCGTCGGGCCGGTGCCGGCCCGCGTCGGCTGGAACGCCAGCCCGTCGTTCGACGCCTCGGTGCAGCAGTGGCTGCGGCTGTGCCGGGGCGACACCGTCGTGCTCATCAGTGATCGCGTGCGCAGCGACCCGCAGGCCCTGGCGGCGCTCATCGTCGAGGAGCGGCTCGACGAACTCGACATCACTCCGTCCCACCTGGTGTCGTTGCTAGAGCACCTGCCGGGTCGCCGCGGTGCGCCGCTGCGGCTGCTCATCGGCGGGGAGGCAATCACTCCCGGGCTGTGGCGCCGGCTGGCGGACCAGCGCGCCGCCGGGGTCCTGGCGCCGGTCAACCTGTACGGCCCGACCGAATGCACGGTCGACGCCACGTACGCGCAGATCGACCACTCGAGCCGCCCGCACCTGGGCGGCCCGCTGCCGGGCACCCGGGTCCATCTGCTCGACGAGGCGCTGAGGCCGGTCCCTCCCGGTGCCGACGGCGAGCTTTACCTGGCCGGCACCGGCGTGTCCCGCGGCTACCTCGGCATGCCCGCGCTGACCGCGCAGCGCTTTGTCCCCGACGTGGTCGCCGGGGACGGCGGGCGCATGTACCGCACCGGTGACCGGGCGCGGATCGGGCAGGACGGCCGGCTGGAGTTCCTCGGCCGCTGTGACGAGCAGGTCAAGCTGCGCGGGTACCGCATCGAGCTGGGCGAGATCGAGGCGGTGCTGAGCCGCTGCCCGGGGGTGGTCCAGGCGGTCGCCGTGGTCCGCGACGACATGCCCGGCGGCGCCGGCCTGGTCGGCTACTGCCGGCTGGGACGGGCTGCGGACGGCCGGCAACCGCCATTCGACGCCGGGGCGGTGCGGCGTACGGCCGCCGAGCACCTGCCCGGCTACATGGTGCCGACCGTGCTGGTCGCGCTGGAGCGGTTTCCGCTGACCGGCAGCGGCAAGGTGGACCGCGCGGCGCTGCCGCCGCCGGCCCGGCCCGAGCGTGCCGGCCCGGACGAGGGAGCGCTGCGGAGCCCAACCGAGCGGATGATCGCCGCCGCATGGCGCGAGCTGCTCGAAGCTGACCGGGTCGGCGCGGAGGATCACTTCTTCGAACTCGGCGGTCAGTCGCTGCTCGCGATCCGGCTGGTTGCGCACCTTCGCCGCCGGTCCGGCCGGGCGATCCCGCTCGTCGCGGTGTTCAAGTACCCCGTGCTGCGTCAGCTCGCCGCGTACCTCGACGAGCAGTGGCCCGACGACGGGACGGCGCGGCGGTGAGCGGGCCGCGGGCTGCTCGTCGGCGCTGCCTCAGCTGGCCTTCAGCACGACCGGGAGGTTGCACGTGCCGCCGAGGAAGTTGGAGTAGACCCGCTCGGGGGTTCCGGTCACCTCGATGCCGGCGACCATGTCGCGAAGAGCGGTGAGCGTCGCTCCGAGCTGGATGCGGCCCAGGCGCGCGCCCAGGCAGAAGTGGGGTCCGTAGGCGAAGGTCAGATGCCGGTTGGGCGCGCGGTCCAAGAGGAACTGTTCCGGCCGGGGGAACTCCCGCTCGTCGAAGTTGGCCGACGCGATCCAGACCGTGACGATCTCGCCCGCCTCGATCCGGCCGTCCCTGACCCCGGCGGGCTCAGTGGCCAGCCGGCCGAGGTGCCTCGAGGGCGTCGTCCAGCGCAGCACCTCCTCGACGGCGGTGTCGATGCCGACGTCACCCTGCCGGAGCGCCCGCCACTGCGCGGGATTCTCGGCCAGCGCGAGTACCGCGCCTGTCATGGCCAGCCGGGTTGTCTCGTCACCGCCTAGAATGAGGCTGTAGCAGTTGAAGACGATCTCGTCGGTGCCCAGCGGCCGGGACCTGACGCGGGCGTTGGCAAGGAGACTGACCAGGTCGTCGCCCGGAGCTGCCCGCCGCTGCTCGGCGAGCTCGATGAAGTACGAAAGGATCTCGTTCTTCGAGGTCCATGCGGCGGTCGTGGTGTGATCGGGTACGTGCGAGCTGACCGAGGACGAGCCGAGGCGGTGGATGTACGGGCGGTCGTCGTCGGGCACGGCCAGCAGGTCGCAGATGGTGGCCAGCGGGACCTCGGCGGCCACGTCGCGACCGAAATCGCAGTGGTCGCGCTCCAGCGCCCGCGCCACGAGCCGCCGGACCTGAGCCTCGATCCGCTCCGCTAGCCGGTCGAGGAGGGCGGGGCTCAGCGCCCCGGTGATGACGCGACGTACCTCGGCGTGGCGCGGGCCGTCGGTCACCGCGAGCATCTTTCCGGTCGCCGAATCGCTCCCGGCCAGCAGGGTCTCCAGCACGTTGCCCGACGTCGACGTGAAGCGCTGGCTGTCGCGGAAGACGCTGGAGGCATCGGCATGGCGGGTTACCACCCAGAACCCCGGGTTCGGGCCGATCGGCGGATGCCGGTAAAGCGGGTGGTGCGACCTGAGGTGCCGCCACACCGCAGACAGGTCGTATTCGGCGTGGACCGCCGGCGACGTCAGGTCCAGGGTCTCCACATGGTCCGGGTCGAGCACGGGCAGCTGGGTCACATGCACCCCTTCGCCGTCGCCGGGCATCCGGCCCTGGCGGTCTACCGATGAATGCCGGTGACTATTCCACGCGGCGGTTAGCGCGTAGTTATGTCACCGAGCGTGTAACCGCTTGCTAACCCCTCCGGTCTAGCGTCCCGGTAGCCGGCAGCCGATACCTCAGGAGGGCACGTGTTCCAACCGTCCACGCGCTGGCTGCTGCGGGAGCCGTCGCCCGGAGGCGGGCCGCTGCTGTTCTGCTTTCCGTACGCGGGAGCGGGTGCCTCGTCGTTGCGCCGGTGGCCGGGCCGGATCGGCGGGATCGAAATCCATCCGGTGCAGTTGCCCGGCCGCGAGCACCGCATCAAGGAAGAGCCGTACCGCGACTTCGCCACGTTCGCCCGGGACGCGGTGCTGGTGCTGCGCCCCTATCTGGAGCGGCCGTACGCCGTCATCGGCCATTGCATGGGCGCGCTGCTCGCGCACGCGTTCACCGTTCGGGTGCAGGAGCTGGGAGCGCCGCCGCCGGAGCGGCTGTTCATCTCGGCGTCGCTGGTTCCGCATCGCGGCTTCTCCGGGCTCTACCACCCCTGGATGTCCGATCGGCGCATCGCGCAGGAACTGCAGCGCGTCGCGCACGGCCTCGGTGATGGCGAACTGCCGGGCGATCTGCTGTCGTTGTCGATCGGCGTGCTGCGCAGGGACGTCCAGATGTGCCTCGGCTATCAGCCGCCTGCCCGGGCCGTCGACGTGCCGATCAGCGCGATCGGGTGGGACGGCGACCTCGACGTGGGTCCGGATGATCTGACGGCGTGGCGGGAGTACGGCGAGACGCGTGAGTACGTCCTCCCCGGGGAGCCGCTGACGTTCCTGGCCGCCCCCGGCGGGCTCAGGAAGATCATCGAGGACGACTTCGAGTTCTGATCCGACGAGACTGCGAAGAAGGGTGAGTCTGTGGCCGTATCCGCGCAACAACCGGCAACGCTTCCGGAGCTGTTCGCCCGGACCGTCGGGATTCACCCGGACCTGCCCGCCGTTGGCGACCAGGAGACACGGCTCAGCTACGCGGAGCTGGCTGAGCGGGTCGAGGCCGTCGCAGGCGAGCTGATCAAGCTTGGGGTTCATGCCGAGGACCGGGTCGGCATCTACCTGCCGCGCGGAGTGGGCGCCGTGGTGACGGTGCTCGGGGTGCTGCAGGCCGGCGCCGTGTACGTGCCGATCGACGTCAGCTACCCCAACCTGCGGCGCGACCAGATGATAAACGCCGGCCGCCTGCGATTCGTGCTCACCGAGCCGGGCTGGGCGCGGCGCCTCGCCCACCTGCCGGCAGAGGTCGCCGAGCTGAACTGGCGGGCGCTCGAGTCGCCCTCGGCGGCGACGCGCACGCGGCGGCGAACTGATCCGGGGAGTGCGGCGTGCGTGCTGTTCACCTCCGGCTCCACGGGTCAGCCCAAGGGAGTCGTCCTGGAGCACAGGCAGATGGTCGCGTTCGCGGTGGACACGGCGATCCCCGCGGTGGGTCCAGGCGACCGGATGGCGCAGTCGTCAAACCTGTCGTTTGACACCTTCACGTTCGAGCTGCTGCGAAGCGTGGCGGGCGGCGCTGAGGTGGTGGTGATGCCCCCGATCGCCGATCTCATCGGCGCCGACCTGCTGCGGCAGCTTCGCCGGAACCGCATCACCGCGATGCTGGCGCCGGCCATCGCGCTCAACCACCTTGCCCGCCACGACCGTGAGGCGTTCGCGTCCCTGCGGGTGCTGTGCTCGGGAGGGGACGTGCTGCTGGCCGATACCTGCCGCGAGCTGCGGGCCGGCGGCTTCGCCGGTGAGCTGCTGAACCTGTACGGCCCGACCGAGGCGACCGTCGCCTGCTCTGCTCAGGCGATCCGTCAGCTGCCCGCGCAGTGCAGCCGGGTGCCGATCGGGCGGCCGCTGGCATCGGCCCGGCTGTACGTGCTGGACGATCGGCTCGCCCCGGTGCCGCCCAGCGAGGCGGGAGAGCTGTACGTGGGCGGGGCCGGGGTCGGGCGGGGGTACCTGGATCAGCCCGGGTACACCGCGCAGCGGTTCGTAGCCGATCCCTTCGCCCGGGACGGCAGTCGGATGTACGCCACCGGTGACCGGGTACGGACCGACCCGGATGGAGCGCTGGAATACCTCGGACGCGCCGACAGCCAGGTGAAGGTTTCCGGGCACCGGGTCGAGCCCGCCGAGGTGGAGCGGACCCTCTATCAGCACCCGCAGGTGCACGAGGTGGCCGTGACCGGGGTGGCGGAGGCCGGTGACCTGCGGCTGGTGGCCTTCGTCATTCCCGCGGCCGACGGACTCTCCCCGGCCGAGCTGCGGGCCTTCCTGACCGAGCGCCTGCCCGCACCGTACGTGCCGGCGGAGTTCATCGTGCTGGACGCGATGCCGCTGGACGCGCATGGCAAGCGGGACTATGCGCAACTGCGGGAGGCGGCGACCAGCCGGTCCAGCCGTCGACGGCCGTACGAGCCGCCGCGCACCGACAGCGAGCGGTACCTCGTCCAGCTATGGGAGGAACTGCTGCACGTCGAGGCGATCAGCGTGCACGACGACTTCTTCGCGCTCGGCGGTCACTCGCTGCTCGCTGCCCGCGGCCGGATGCGCATCCAGCGCGACCTGCAGACCACCCTGCCCCCGCAGGCAGTGTTCGAGAACAGCGTGATCGAGGACCTAGCCGAGGTGATTGACCGGGCAAGACCGTCAGCCGACGCCCCGACCGCCGCAGCCCGGTAGGACGCCGGGCTACTCCCCGGTGAGCCCGTCCACCGACTCCCGGAGGATGTCGGCATGGCCGTTGTGCCGCGCGTACTCCTCGATCATGTGGCACAGGATCCAGCGCATGCTGGGTGCCCGGCCGCCGGGCCAGGTGCGCCGGGCCAGCCGCTCTAGGCCGCCGTCGGCCAGCGCCTCCGCGACCAGGGAGCGGGAGTGGGCCACGGCGTCCTGCCAGAGGGCATGGAGCTGCTCAGGTGAGTCCTCGGCGGCCGAATGCCAGTCCCAGTCCTCGTCGGCCTTCCAGTCCACCGTGTCCCACGGGGGCTGCCGGTCCCGCCCGTGCAGCCACCGGCAGAACCAGTCGCTCTCGACGTAGGCCAGGTGCTTGAGCAGCCCGCCCAGAGTCATCGACGAGGCGGCGACGGTCGCCCCGAGGCCGGCCCCGTCCAGTCCCTCGCACTTCCACGCCAGGGTCGCGCGCTGGTAATCCAGGAAGCCCAGGAGGGTGGCGGCCTCGTCGGCCGCGAGGGGAGGCTCCGGACGACCCTGATTGTCCAATTTAGTCATAGGCGATTACTATACTGCCGCCACCGGGCCAAAGGATCGCCCCGGCGCTAATCCCCGGTTCTGCGGGCGGTCCCTATTTTGTGGGGCATTCACATGGCTGCGGCGGCCACGTAAAGTTTGGGCTATGGCACGCCCTTCCCGGGCTGTGTAACCATGCCGAGAAGATCATCGGCAGGCCGCATGGGGAAAACCGCACGTATGGACTGAAAGGGGGGTGGGGAAACCGGGCCGCGACGCGGCACCGGCGCCCCTGACTGCCAATGTCGTCGCTCAGGTGGTTGCGCCGTAACGTTGTCGCGTGGTCACTGCCCCGCTCGCCGGGCCCGCTCGCCGACGTGCTCGCCGACCTGGAGTTCGTGCAGGCGGATCCGATCCGCGCGCCGGCCCGGGCGCAGGACCTGATCCTGCGGCAGCGCGTGCGCGACTACCGGGCCGGTGACCTCGACCGGCGTTATCCGGAGCTCGACATCGACGAGGACGTGCTCTACGCGTACGGGTTCGTTGCCCGGCGGCTGCGGCCGTACCTGCATCCGCGCCGCGACCGGCACAGCTCCGACGGGCGTTACGTGCCGCAAGGGCGGGCCGTCGAGGTGATCGAGTTCGTCCGCGAGCGCGGGGTGGCGCATCCGCGCGACGTGCAGGCGCACTTCGGGCACGAGCGGGTCACCAACGACTGGGGCGGCACGTCGTCGGCGACCACGATGGCCCTCGAACGGCTGCGCCACCACGGCCTGTTGCGGGTCGCCGACCGGGTCGCCGGGGTGCGCCGGTACGAGGTCGCGCCGCCGCTGGGCGACCCGCTGGATCCGGCGGACCGGCTGCGAGCGGTGGTGCTGCGGGTGGCCCGCACGTTCGCGCCGGTGACCGAGGCGACCCTCAGCACCGCCGTGGGCCGCCTGGTGTGGTGGCTAAGTGAGCCGGGCGGGCGGCCGGGCGGGCGGCCGGTGATCCGGGACCTGCTGGCGCGGGGCGAGCTGAACGACGTGACCGTCGAGGGCGTTCGCTACGTGTGGCCGGCCGACCTGGTGCCGGCCGACGCGGAGCCGCCGGCCCGGGTGCGGTTCCTCGCGCCGTTCGATCCGGTGGTGTGGGACCGGAAGCGGTTCGATCAGGCGTGGGGCTGGGAGTACCGGTTCGAGGCGTACACGCCGGTGGCCAAGCGGGTGCTGGGGTACTACGCGATGCCGATGCTGTGGCGTGACCAGGTGATCGGGTGGGCCACCTGCGCCAGCGCGGACAGCGACGTGGAGGTGGGTTTCGTGGACGGGGCGCCGAAGGGGGCCGCCTTCGCGAGCGCGCTGGACGCGGAGATCGGCCGACTGAGAGCGTTCCTCAGTCAGGCGTGACCCGGCGCCAGACCGCACGCTACGACGGTCACGGCCATGCCGTCTCGTACGGCGAACCTGCCGGTGAGTTCCTGCCGCGGCTGGCCGGCGACCACCGGGCCGGGCACGAGGAGACGAGCGGTGAGACGTCCTCGTCCAGACCTACCTGGAGATCGGGGCCGCTGGGTCGGTCAGCAAGCAGGATGACGTGAATTCCCTGGCCCGGGCCATTCGTGTGGCGGCTCATCCCATACGCGCCCGGCCGGCGCCTTGGCAGCAGCCCGCACACGGTCGACACATACGTGAAGCGGATCCGGGCGAAACTCGCCGTTGGCAACAAAGCAGAGCTGACGCGCGCCCCGCCATACCCCATCCGCTCATGCCCAGCGCGTCCGGTGCGCTGCCCTGCCGGGCGCGGTCACGACACGGTCCCCGGCACCGAGGGGTCTGGGCCGGCGACCGGAGCGGGCGACAGGCTCAGCCGCTCGAGGTGCTCCTCGACCGGCTCGTGGGGCCTGGCGATCATCGCGCCCAGCAGCGTCTGGAATTGGCCCAGCATTTGCCGGATGGTGCTGGCGTCAAACAGGTCGGTGCTGTACTCCATGAGTACGGTAATTTCCGCGCCTCGTCCTGCGCCGTCGTCCGGCCCGGACCCGAAGTCGTGCACGTGATACTCGGCGTGCGGAACGATCACTACGTTCAGGTCGAACTTGGCACTCTGGTTATGCGTGTCTAGTACCTCGAATCTCAGGCCGGACGTCTCCAGCGCCGGGAGCGGCGTGTTGAGAAAGCTGAACATGACCTGGAACAGCGGCACGCGGCTCGGATCCCGGGCCGGCCGCAGGCTCTCGACCAGCTTCTCGAACGGCATGTCCTGGTGGGCATAGGCCTCTAGGCAGGTCTGCCGGATACGCGCCAGCAGGGTATGGAACGACGGCCTTCCTGTCAGGTCGGCGCGGAGCAATATGGTATTGATGATCATGCCGAGCAGGTTCTCGGTCTCCGGGCGCTGCCGGTTGGCGATGCCCGTCGCGCTCACGATGTCCTGCTGGCCGCTGTACCCGTAGAGCAGCGCAGCGAATACCGTGAACATCGTCATGAAGAGTGTCGTGGCGGTCTCGCGGCAGAATTCGCGCAGCGCACTGCCGAGCTGGCCGTCGATCACCAGCGTCTGCTGGTCACCGTGAGAGCTGAGCACGCGCGGCCGCGGCCGGTCCGTCCGCAGCCGCAGTTCCCGCGGTGCGCCGGCTAGCCGCTGCCGCCAGTAGCTCAGCAGGTCATCGAGCCGCTCACCCCGGATGGTGCTGCGCTGCCACGCCGCGAAGTCGGCGTACTGGATCGGCAGACTGGGCAGGTGCGGTGCCCGGCCCGCTGCGCGGGACGCAAAGAACTCAAGGAAATCGCGGAGGAATACTCCCTGCGCCCATCCGTCGTGGATCAGGTGATGCTCTGTTACGGCAAGGACATGGTCATCTGGCGCCAGCCGGATCAAGGTCACGCGCAGCAGCGGCCCGTTCGCGACGTCGAACGGTTCCCGGCCCGCGGCCGCGACCAGGTCCCGCATCCGTTCCTCCCGGTCCCGCTCTGCCAGCCCGGAGAGGTCGGCAAGTCCCACGGAGATCCCGCGGGGTTCATGGATGCGCTGCACCGGTACGCCGTCGACATCCGGGAACGTCGTCCGCAGGATTTCGTGCCGGACCTCAAGGTCATCGAACACCCGGGTCAGGGTCCGCGGGTCGAGATCCCCGTGGATGCGCAGCGCGCGCGGCACGTTGTACGCCGTGGTGCCGGGCTGGATGTACTGCAGGAACCAGACCCGCTCTTGCGCGAAGGACAGCGGCAGCGGCTGATCCCGCGGCACCCGGGGTATCGGAGCGGGCTGAGCGCTCGGGGCGTCCGCGAGCAGGCGCGCGAGGGCCGCGATCGTGGGTGACTCGAAGACGGCCCGCACCGGCAGCTCGCGGCCGAGCATGTCGCTCACCCGTGCCAGTGCCTTGGTGGCGAGCAGCGAATGCCCGCCCAGCGCGAAGAAGTCGTCTCGCACTCCGACCTCTGGCAGGTTCAGCATCTCCCGCCAGATGCTGGCAAGGACACGCTCCTCTCGCGTCCCCGGCAGATCTGCCGGGGCAACCGCCTCGCCTCGGGCCGCGGGGGCGGGCAGCGCCGCGTAGTCGATCTTCCCGCTGGGATTCCGGGGGAGGGCGGGCAGCGTCATGAAACTGGCCGGCACCATATGTTCTGGCAGCGACGCCCGGAGGAACCCGCGTAGCTGGTCGGCGGTCGGCCCGGCGTCCCCGGAGGCGATCACGTACGCTGCGAGCGCAGCGGGCTCGCCACGGTACGCTACCGCCGCGTCAGTGACATCGGAGTGGCGGCGCAGCACCGCCTCGATCTCGCCCAGCTCGACGCGGAAGCCGCGCAGCTTGACCTGCCGGTCGGTGCGCCCCACGAAGTCGATGGCCCCGTCGGGAAGGTACCGCGCGAGGTCGCCGGTCCGGTACAGCCGTCCGCCGGCGGGCCCGTGGGGGTCCGGCACGAAGCGCTCGGCCGTGAGTCCCGGCCGGCCGAGGTAGCCGCGTGCGAGCCCGGTCCCGCCGAGGTAGAGCTCGCCCACCGGGCCGACCGGCACGGGCTGGCGCCGTTCGTCCAGAAGGTACGCTCGCACGTTCGACACTGGCCGCCCGATCGGGGCTCCGGCCTGGGTACTCAGGTCGCAGCAGGTAGCCACTATCGTCGCCTCGGTCGGCCCGTACGTGTTGACGAGGCGGACCCCGCTGCCAACCCGGTCGCGCCACGCCGCGACCCTTTCGGGGAGTGCCTTCTCACCGCCGATGATCACCAGCCGGAGCGAGCCGGGAATCGCCACCTCGTCACGCTCGATCCCGGCTACGAGCTCATGCCAGTAGGCGGTGGGAAGGTCGAGGATGGTGATGCCCTCCCTCGTGCACGCGTCGAAGAACCTGGCGGGACTGGCGAGCATGCTGTCGGTTCGCAGGACGAGCGTCGCGCCCCGGACGAGCGACGGGTAGATCTCCTCGGCACTGGCGTCGAAGGCCGCGGAGGCGAACTGCAGCATCCGGTCGTGCGCACCGATCTGGAAGTAACCTGCGGCGAAGCGGGTGTAGTTGGCGATCGCGCGGTGCGGGACCTCCACGCCCTTCGGCACACCGGAGGAGCCCGAGGTGTAGATGACATACGCGAGGTCGTCGGCACGGGCGGCGGGTACAGGGTTGCTGGCCGGGCAGCGTGCGATGGCGGGCAGCGCCTCGTCCAGCAGGACGACGCGGTGACCCCCGCCGGGGAGCTTCCCGGCGAGGGCCTGCTGGCTGACCACGACGGCCACGTCCGCGTCGGCGAACGCCGCCGCGATTCGCTCGGCGGGATACATCGGATCCGCCGGCACGTATCCGCCGCCGGCCTTGAGGACTGCCAGCAGAGCCACCAGGAGGTCCGGGGAACGCTCGAGGCAAACGCCGACCCGGCTTTCCGGCCCGACGCCCAGCCCGCGGAGGAAATGCGCCAGCTGGTTGGCGCGCTCGTTGAGTTCGGTGTAGGACAGTCGCTGCTCGCCCGCAGCCACGGCGACGGCGTCCGGGGTCCGTCCGGCCCGCTGCTCGAACAGCTGCGGGACGCATGTGCCGGTGTCGTGATCCCGCTCCGTGGCGTTCCAGTCATAGAGAATCCGCGCCCGCTCGTCCCCTTCGGCTCGCAGCAGGTCATCGAGCGCCCGGTCCGGGTCCTCGGCGACCGCCTCAAGCAACGTCGTGAAGTGGCCCGCCAGCCTGTCCGCCGCCGGTGCGTCGAGAACGTCGCAGCGGTACCCGATGGTGCCGTATAGCTGGTAGCCAGCCTCGGTTATCGTCAGCTTGAGGGGGAAGGCGCTCTCGCGCTGCCCGATCGGGAGCCGTTCGGCCAGCAGTTCCGTCGGCAGCGGGTACCAGGCCCCCGGCTGGCCCGCCATTGCCAGGGCCGCCGCATCGTCGCCCCGCTCCGGCGGCCGGTTGAATACGAACATCGCCTCGAACAGCGCGCCGTTGCGGGCGATGCCGTGCCGTTCGGCGAGCAGGGTCATCGGGTAATCCTGGTGCTCCAGCGCCCCCGCCACCTGGGTGCGAGCCTGGGCCAGCAGGTGCCGGAAGGAGGACCCGCCGGCGGCGCGGCTCCGAATCAGGACCGGGTTCATGCAGTAGCCGACGACCTGCGCGAACTCCGGGCGGCTGCGGCCGGCCACGGGCGTGCCGACGACGATGTCATCCTGGCCGGTGTAGCGGTGCAGCAGGGCCTGGCAGGCGGCCAGGAGCAGCGTGTAGAGCGTTACTCCCTCGCTCGCCGCCTGTCGGCGGAGCCGGGCGGTCAGCGCACCGGAAACCTGGAAGGAACGGGAACCGCCGCGCGATCCGGAGGCGTGACTACCGGCGAGTGCCGGAAGGCGCAGCGGCGGCACTCCGCCGGCCAGCTGCTCGTCCCAGTAGCTCGCCAGCCGCCCGGCCGCCGGGCCGGACAGCAGGGATTCCTGCCATCGGGTCACGTCGGGATAGGTGGCGGTCGGCTCGGCGAGAGCCGCGGCAGGCCCGCCGGTGTATTCGGCGTAGCAGGCCCAGAACTCGCGGGCCAGGATCGTCATGGACCAGAAGTCCATGACGATGTGGTGCGCGACGAAGAGAATGACGTCGCGGCCGTCCGGGCGCGAGTAAACGTCGATGCGCAGCAACGGCCCGGACGCGAGGTCAAATGGCCGACGTGCGGCGCTGGTGAGGAGTTCCGCCAGCTCATCCTCGCCGAGCTCGCCCGCGTCATGCTCCTCGAAGCCTGGCTGGCCGGTCGCGTGGACCACCTGGACCGGCTCGCCGTCACGGGTGGTGAACGTGGTGCGCAGCATCGGGTGACGGGACACCAGGGTGTCCAGGGAACTGCGGAGTGCCGAGCGGTCCAGCTGCGCCGACACGCGGAGCGCCGTCGCCACCGTGTGGGCGGCGCTGGCGGGCGCCAGCTGGTGCAGGAACCAGAGCGAGCGCTGGCCGTAGGACAGCGCAACCGCGCGGCCGGCCGGCGGCACCGTTGTCGGCGAAGGCCGCGGCGCGCCTAGGTGCGCGCCGGCCTGCCGGTCGGCGGCTTGCTCGCCGAGCTGAGCGGTGAGGTGGCTGATGACCTGGGACAGGCTGGCCCCGGCCAGCATCTCGGGTAGCGGCAGGCTCACCCCGAGGCCAGCCTGCACCGTGTGCTTCAGCTGCAGCGCGGCGAGGGAGTCCAGCCCGGCGGCCAGCAGCGACTGCCCCAGGTCAAGCTCGTCTGCGGCGGTGCCGCAGACCGCCGCGGCGAGGCCACGCAGGTAGGTTTCCAGCAGCCGGCGGCGGTTCTCGGGCGCCGCGGCGAGCACCTCCTCGTGGCTGACGCTCTGGGGTGCGATCTGGCTTGCGCTCTGGCTCCTCGCCATTTCGGGCAGCTCACCTGAGACAAGCTGTGCGCGGCACAACCGCCGCTGGACCTTTCCGCTGGACGTCTTGGGCATGGCCCCCGCGGGGACCAGGATCACGGTGTGCGCCTGGAGCCCGTGCCGTTCGGCCACTGCCCTCCGGATCCGGCCGACCACCGCGGCGGCGTCGACGTCGTCGGCCTGCCGGGCCACCTCGTGAACCAGGACCAGGCGGTCCTCCCCATCGGCTTCCAGGACAAACGCCGCCGCGCAGCCGGGCCGCAGCGCCGGGTCGGCCCGCTGCGCGGTCTCCTCGATGTCCTGCGGATAGTGGTTGCGTCCGCGGATGATGATCAGGTCCTTGTGGCGTCCCGTGACGACGAGCTCACCGTCCCGCAAGAATCCGAGGTCGCCGGTGCGCAGGAACGGCCCGTCGCCGGTTCCGGCGACGCGGCCCCGGAAGACGTGGTCAGTCTCTTCCTGCTTGCCCCAGTACCCCAGCGCGACACTCGGGCCGGACAGCCAGATCTCGCCCACGCGGCCGCGGGGGCACATCTCGCGGGTCTGCGGGTCCACGATGGCGATCCGCTGATCGGCGGCGCCATATCCGCAGCTCGTCAGGCGGTGTACCGGGGCACCGACCGCATCGGCTCCTGGCTGGGCGCGATGCTGCTGGAGCGCGCCAGGGTCGACATGCCCCGCCGCGGAGGCTGTGGAGCCAGCCGACACGATGAGAGTCGCCTCGGCCAGGCCGTAGCAGGGCAGGAAGGCCTCGGGCCGGAATCCGGCCGGCGCGAAAGCCTCAGCGAACCGCTCCATGGTGTCGCGGCGGACGGGCTCAGCACCGTTGAAGGCCACCTGCCATGAGCTCAGGTCCAGGTCCGCCCGCTCCGCCGGGGTCGACTTGCGGACGCACAGGTCGTACGCGAAGTTGGGGCCGCCGCTGACCGTCGCCCCGTAGCGGGTGATCGCCTCCAGCCAGCGCAGCGGACGGCGCAGGAAGTCCAGCGGCGACATCAGCGTGACCGGGATTCCGGCGTAGAGCGGCTGGATCAGGCCCCCGATGAGACCCATGTCGTGGTACGGGGGGAGCCAGCTCACGCCACGGCTGTCGGGCGACATGCGAAAGAAGTGGTGGATGAGCCCGGAGTTATGAAGCAGGTTGGCATGAGACAGCATCACGCCTCTCGGCGAGGCCGTCGACCCCGACGTGTACTGCAGCAGCGCGATGGCATTCGGGTTCTCCGCCGGCGGGACCCACTGGTCGGCGTCCGTGGCGGGCGTCTCGTCCGCAGCGAGCCACCGCAGCGCAACGAGCTCGGGGGCATGGCCGATGAGCTGCTCGAAATAGGGGAGCAAGGACGAGGTCGTCAGGGCCGCGAGCGGGCTGGCGTCGCGCAGAGTCGCCACCAGGCGCGGCAGCGTCCGGCCGAGCTGAAGCGGGTCCGGCGGGTACGCGGGAACCGCGATCGCCGCAGCGTAAAGGCAGCCGAAGAGTGCCGCGACATAGTCGAGCCCGGGCGGCATCAGCAAGATGACTCGGGCACCGTCCGCCGCCCCCGCCTCGCGCAATCGCGCGCCGATCGCCCGGGCGCGCACGTCGAGTTCGCCGTAGCTGATGCGGAACTCCTGAGTTCCAGCGTGCTCCTGGATCCCGGTGTCCGCGCCGTCCGCCAGGAACGTGTAGCCGAGCCGGTCCGGGTGGTTCGCAGCGCGCCAGCGCAGCAACCCGGCGATGGCGGTGATGTCACTAGCTATTCTCGGAGCCAAGGCGATCCTGTTTCTTCGAGCGGTTGCGTAACCTGTGCAAAGTGACTGGTAACTAGCGCATAACCAGCGGTTACCCGATCTCGGCCAGCAGCGCGTCCAGGTCCGCCCCGTCCGCCAGCTCAGCCTGCATACGGACGATCAGCTGTGCCAGGCCCTCGACAGTCGGTGACTCGAACACCTCCCGCAGGGACAGCTCGCACTTGAACGTGTCGCGAACCCGCGAGGCGAGCTGGGTCGCGAGTAGCGAGAAGCCGTCCTGCTCGAAGAAAGTGTCGTGAACTCCCAACCGGTCCGCGCCGAGAAGCTCCTGGAAGATCTCGGTTAGCTGCCGTTCCATGGGCGTGCGTGGCGCTACGTACATGTCGTCCGGCTCGCCGTCACAGTCCGGATCCGGGAGGGCAGCCAGGTCGTAGTCGCCGTCCTGGGTAAGCGGGAGCCGGTCGAGCAGCACCAGCTGCTCCGGCACCAGGTATTCCGGCAGGCTGGTCAGCAGGTGCCGGCGGAGAGCGGCGGAGCTAAGCTCCGGATCCTGGCTGGCGACATAGGCCGTGAGCGTCGCCCGGCCGTCGATGTCGTAGTACTCGGTCGTGATCGCGTCCGATACCCCGTGCAGGTCTCGCAGCGTCACCAGAGTCTCGACCGGATCGGTCGTGGTCGCGGCGAGTTCCAGCGTCCCGTCCCGGGTGCGGCGCCCGAGGTCGCCGGTGCGCTCCGCCGCGAAACAGATCTCCCCGACTTCGCCCACCGCGGCGGGCCGCCCCGCCGGGTTGAGCAGCTGGACGCCGTTCACCGCCGTGCCCAGGGGGACCCGCAAGGGCGCGGCTTCCTGGCACCACCTGCCGGGCACTTCAAAGACCGCCAGCGGCTGGCCCGTCTGCGTCACGCGGTAGGTGCTGACGCACCGGCACGACGCAGAGATCCGGTTCAGGGCACTGACATCCTGGCACGTCAGGTCGCCGCCATTGTCGATGAACGCATACCGGATCAGCGGTAGCAGGGGCGCCGGATCCTGGGCCGCCAGGGCGCGCAGCAGCGGCGGGCTCAGGTAAACGACGCTGACCGCATTGGCCCCCAGCCACTCAACGAGGGCGCCGGCGTCGCTGGTGGCCGCACTGTCAGGAATGTGCAGCGTCGCGCCGGCAAAGAGGGCGGTGCAGAGGGCGGACATCAGGTGCGCCGAAGAGCCGGAGAGCACGGCGAACCGGTCCTCGCCTGTCAGGTCAAACCGCTCGGCCGCCCAGTCGGCGTCCTGGCCGGGCTGCCCCGGATCGCGCGCTAGCGGTGCCTGCGGCCCGCTGACCTGGGCGAGAATGTCGTCCGGATCCAGCACCGTGCCGATACCGGGGAGCCGCGCCGACCCGGGCGCCCGGCCCTCGACGACGGAGAACGGCGCTCCGGCCTTGATGCATCCCAGCACCGCCGCCACGAAGCCTGCCGCTCGCCGCCTGACCACGCCGACCTGGCCCGTGGCCTCCGGGCCGCGCCCCGCCAGCATGTGCGCCACCCGGTCGGCCGCCAGGCTGAGCTGCCGGTACGTCCACTGGCCGGCGATGTCAGTCACCGCGACCCGGTCCGGCAGCCGCAGCGCGTACCGCTCGACCGCCAGGTGCGGCGCCGGAGCGGGCCGGTATGCCTGCGCCGCAGCTGTCCCGGCCACGTCCGGGTCCGGCAGCGGGTAGTCCAGAATGCATCGCCCGGGATCATCCGCCACCGCGGACAGCAACGCAGCGAAGTGGTGCAGGAGAACGCCGATCGTCCCGGCGTCATAGCGGTCGTCATGGAAGGCGAGCTCGAAATGGACAGCGCCGCCGGATTCCCGTGCGTTCAGGATGAGGTCGAACTTGCTCGGCAGCACGGGAGTCTCCGCGTCTTCCACCGAAATGCCGGCGATCCGCGGGTTCTCGTCTTCAATGTCCACCATGTTCAGGACGACCTGGAACAGCGGCGTGCGCGTGGGGTCCCGCGGCGCCTGGAGTTCCTGCACCAGCACGTCGAACGGTGCCTCACCATGTGCGTACCCGTCCAGCGCGACCTTACGGACGCGCGCGAGCAGTTCGGCGAAGGCCGGGTCGCCGGAAAGGTCGACGCGCAGCGGGAGCGTGTTGACGAAGAATCCGATCAGCTGGCCGGTCCCGGCGTCGCTCCTGGTGGTGATCGGCGCGCCGATCACGACGTCATCCTGGCCTGACCAGCGGCGCAGCACCGTCGCCAGCGCTGCCAGGAGGGCCATGAAAAGGGTGACACCGTGCTTCCGGCACAGGTCGCGCAGCGCTGCCGTCTCCTCGGCGGACAGGCCCGACCGCAGCCGGCCGCCGATGACGCCCTGGGACGCCGAACGCCGCCGGGCTGTCGGCAGGGCCAGCGCCGGCGGTGCCGCTGCCATTTGGCCTCGCCAGTAGCCAAGCTGAGCCTCCAGGGTTTCGCCCGCCAGCCATCGCCGCTGCCAGACCGCGTAGTCCTGGTACTGGACCGGCAGCGAGGGCAGGTTTGCCGCACGGACGTCGCCGCCCGCCCGGTACAGCCCGGACAACTCCATCAGGAACAGGCCGACCGACCAGGCGTCGGAGACGATGTGATGCATCGTGATACTGAGCAGGTGCTCGGTATCGCTGAGCTTGATGAGCAGGCACGTGAACAGCGGGCCGTGCGCCAGGTCGAAAGAGGCGGAGGCGTGCTGATCAGCCAGCCGCGCAGCGACGCTGTCGCGGTCCGCGCCCGCGCCGGACAGGTCCTCGAACGAGATCCGCCATTGCTCGCCAGCGTCGTCCACGACCTGCACCGGCCTGCCATCGACGACCGGGAACCTGGTGCGAAGCGCCTCGTGGCGGACGAGGATCGCCCTGATGCTGCGCTCCAGCGCGGCGACGTCGAGTTCGCCAACCAGTCGCCGGCGGCCGTGCACGTTGTACGCAGCCCCCGGCCGGAGCTGATTTTCCAGCCAGAGCCGCTGCTGGTCGAACGACAGCACGGGCTCAGCGCCCGGCGGCCGGCGGGTCACCTCCGGCCGGGCCGGCGATGTCCCGTGGGCCTTGGCTACCGCCGCCGCCAGCGCCGACACCGTCGGGGACTCGAAGAGGTCCATGACCGGGATATCGACACCGAGCGTCTTGCGGATGCGGACGACAACCTGGACGGCCAGCAGTGAGTGGCCGCCGACTTCGAAGAAGTCATCAAGGACGCCTATCTCGGGTCGGCGAAGGACATCGCGCCATATCGCGGCCACGGCTTCCTCGTCCGGTGTCCGCGGCGGCACGGCGGCTGTTTCCGTGTAGGGCGGGTCTGCCATGGTTCGGAAACTACCGAGACGCAGGGGCAAGCGGATGTCCCGTAAAGCAGGGATGCGGTCACCGGACGCCCTGCCTGATACGGGCAGGATGCCTGCTGCCCGGGCTCCGCTGCCCGCGGCAGGGCACCTTATGCCAGGGCCATGAGGGCTACCGCATTCCTGTCGACTTTCCCGCCGCCCGGCGTGGTAGGAATGCTGGGCACCACCCGCACCCGGTCGGGAACCATATACGCGGGTAGCCTGCGACGGCATATTTCCCGCAGTTGCTGCTCGGTCATCCGGGGTGCCGTATCCGCGACCACGACAACCGCGACCAGCGTGTGCTCGTCTCCGGGCAGCGCCGCGACCGTGGCCGCGGCGTCCAGGATTCCGCTGCAATCGCGCAGCGCCGCCTCGATTTCGCCGAACTCGATGCGGAACCCCCGTAGGCTGACCTGGGAGTCCATCCGGCCGAGGTAAGCGAGATCACCGGCCGGGTTCCGGAACGCGAGATCCCCGCTGCGATACCATCGGCGAGCGCCGGTGCCGAGATCGCGGGTCACGAACCTCTCGGCGGTCAGTTCGGGGCGGCCAAGGTAGCCCGGGCTCAGCGTACTGCCGGTCACCCAGATCTCACCCTGCTCGCCGACGGCCGCCGGCCTGCCATCGGGCCGCACCACGGTAACGCCGAGGTGCGGCAGCGCCATTCCGATGGTGCAAGGTACCGAATCGGCAGCGACGTCTGCTTCGGTGAGAACCGCGGCGGTAACGTGCACGGTCGTCTCGGTGATGCCGTACATGTTGACCAGCTGTTCCGGGCCAGGGCGAAGCGACAGCCAGGTGCGCGCTGATGGTTTATCCAGCGCCTCGCCGCCGAAGACGACATAACGCAGGAATTCCAGCGGTCTCGGGTCCATCTCGTAAGCCATCGTCAGGTACCTGAACGGGCTGGGCACCTGGCTGAGTACCGAGACCCGGTTCTCCTGCAGGAGACCGAGCAGGCGACCCGGATCACGCCGCGCGTCATCATCGACGATGACCAGGGTCCCGCCGAAAAGCAGCGCGCCCCACATTTCCCATACCGAGAAGTCAAAGCTGTAGCTGTGACAGAGCGTCCATACATCGTCCCCGGTGATGGAAAAATGCGACGTGCACGCACCTGCGAACAGCTCGAGTACATGTCGCTGAGGGATGATGACGCCCTTCGGGCGTCCTGTCGACCCGGAGGTGTAGATCACGTATCCGGAAGATGCCGCGGCGCCTGGCTCTACCATCGAGTCCGCCCGCGTGCCGGTGACGGGAACCTGATCGACGCAGGCAGAAATGGCCGGCTGCCGGCCCGCGTCAGCGCACGCCACGCGCAGCCCGCAGTCGGCGGTCATGAAGTCCAATCGCGATTGCGGGTAGCCAGGGTCCAGCGGCACGTAGAAAGCGCCGGTGGCAAGCGTACCGATGATGGCGGCAATGACACGCCAGGACCGGCGCATCGAGATGCCGACGTAGTCTCCCGGGCGCACGCCAGACGCGGTGAGATCGCGACGCACTGTCTCCGCCGCCCGGGCAAGATCCCGGTAGCATACCCGCTCGGGCCCGTCGGCAAGCGCGGTGGCTTCCGGGTACTCGTCGGCCGACCGGAGAAATCCGTGCAGCAGAGTGGAAAGTCCGCCAGGAAAATCATCCGGCGCCGTCTGGCTGCCCATTGGCAACAATGTAGGCGGCCCGTCGGCCCCGCTCCTGTCGCCTTTAACAGGGACGCCGGACCGGGCGTCCCCGGTTGGGGTGACACGACAAATCAGCGACGCAACTGTACGTTCCCTGTCATGTGGCACCCAGATGGCCGGAACCGTGTGTGACGAGTTACCGGGACCCGGCCGGGCACGAGGTCACGCTGAGCGGGACGACGTGGCGCTTGTGGCGGGACGCCTGCGTGCGCAGCGCGGGGTTTCCGGCGCGGCGGGTGCTCGCGCTGCGTGACGACGCTCTGGCGGACGCCGCTGACGCATACGGCCGGTCGGCCAGCGCCGGAGTGGCCGCACCTGAGGCCTACGAGCTGGCCTACAGGGCGGCCACCGCACGGCTGCCCCGCATCGTCGCCGATATCGCGCAGGACCAGCTTTTCCGGGAAGCGGTCATGTGGCAGAACCCGGGAATGGTGGTGAACTGCCTGGACAGGATCACCGCGGAAGCACCGCGCAATGCCAAGGGCAGGACTCGCGAGATGGCGGTCACCACCTATCTCCAGCGGTACTGCCTGAAGAACGACACGATCGGCTTCTTCGGGCCCGTCTGCTGGGTATCGCTGATCGCCGGGGACGAAGACCTCACCGTGGCCCCGGGCGGCAGGCTGCTCGCCGAGCGGACCACCTATTTCGAGGCCTGGGCGATCGATGCGGTCGGGCGCGTGATCGCCGAGCGCGAAGAGGTGTCCTGGTGGCTGCGCCCGCGCCGTGACCCCTCGGTCCTGCTGGCGGGCAACCGCCTGCACTTTCCCCGGCGGAAGCCGGCCGTTCTGTCATCCGCGCAGCTGCGGATGCTCATGCGATGCGACGGCCAGCGGACAGTCCGCGAGCTGGCCGCCGCGCCGGAGCCGGACGCCCTGGCGCTGCTAGCAGGGCTGCGGGATCTTGGTGCGCTGCAGATCGATCTGGCGGTACCGGTCCAGGCGTGGCCGGAAGAATGGCTGCGGCGGCAATTGGAACACATCGGCGATCCTGCGGTGCGAGCCGCGGCGCTCCATCCGCTCGAGGAGGTCGTCGCGGCCCGTGATGCCGTGGCGACTGCCGCCGGGGATCCGGACAAGCTGCAGCAGGCGATGATCTCGCTCGCGCAGACGTTTGAGCGCGTCACCGGGGGACCGGCCACACGATGTGCGGGTCAGACATACGCGGGGCGCACGCTGGTGTACGAGGACGCCGTGCGGGACGTGGACGTGCGGCTGGGACAGACGGTGACCGGGACACTGGCACGACCGCTGGGCCTGGTGCTGGACAGCGCGCGCTGGCTGGTAGCAGAGATCACCGATCGGTACGAGGCGCTGTTCCTGCAGCTGTTCGATCGCGAATGCCTGCGGGCGAGGACGGATCGGGTACCGCTGTCCCGCCTGATCGCCATGGCGACGCCAGACCTGGTGGCGGCACCAGGCACGGGGCTTACCGAGATCGCGGCCAGCGCGCTGGCGGAGTTCCAGGAGCGCTGGCAGAGCGTGCTTCAGGTACCAGGTGACCGGGTAGCCCGGCATTCGGTCCGTGCCGCCGCCATCGCCGAGAGGGCCGTGGCGCTGTTCCCGGCGCGGCCGCTTGCCTGGAGCCGCGCGTCCCAGTACTCACCGGACGTCATGATCGCTGCCGCCTCGGCGGGCGAACTACGCCGCGGCGAGTTCCTGCTGGTGCTCGGCGAGCTTCACCTGGCGGCCAACACCCTGGAGAGCAGGGCCCTCGTCGAACAGCATCCCGACCCAGCCCGGCTGCTTGCGGCAGCTACAGCCGATCACGGCGGGCGGCGGATCATTGCCATTCCGGACAAGGCCTCACCTTTCGTGACGTCCCGGGTGAGCCCGCCCACCGCGCTCCCGTCACCCGATTACACGTACTGGACCGCGGGAAACGACGCGTTCGTTCCACCGGAATCGTCGGCCGTCTTGCCTGCAGCAGGCCTGGTAGTTAGCCGGAATCACGGGAATCTCATCGTGAGATGTGCTTTCTCGGGCGCGGAATTCGCCTTCTTCGAAATCGTCGGGGACATTATGACCGGAGTGGTGGGCAGCGCGTTCCGCCCGGTCGCTCCGCGTCCGCACCGGCCTCGCATCACCATCGACCGGCTGGTTCTGAGCAGGGAGGCATGGACCTTCTCGATCGCCGACGTGCCATGGGCGTTCGTCGAGGACGAGGCGAGAAGATATGCGCTGGCGCGTCAGTGGCGGAATGAACATCAGCTTCCGGAGCGCATCTTCTACAAAGTCCCGGCAGAGGATAAGCCGATAGCGGCAAACTTTAGGATCCTGGCCCTGGTTAATCTTCTCGCGAAAAGCGTGCGCAAGAGCAGGGATGCAGGATTCGTATCATTCAGCATCACCGAAATGCTGCCTGACACGGATCAGCTCTGGCTTACGGATGCCGCTGGCGAGCGATACACCTGCGAGCTGAGACTGGTGGCCACGTCAGCCGAGGGGAATGACCATGCTCGATGACCTTCTTCGCGGGCGCCGGTCATGAGGCCGGGGCTGCGGCCGGTACTCCGGGGCGTACACGTGCTGATCGCCACCGCGGTGTCGGCTGCCGTGCTGGGGGTGCTGACGTTCGGCTACGGGCCGGTCCCGGCGCTCGGCCAGGTGCTTGACCCGGGGAATGGCGTATGGGCGTCGGCGGCCGGCGGTGTCGCCGCGCATTCCGAGAGCCTTGACATTGCAGGACTCAAGCATCCGGTGTCTGTTTATTTCACCGCCCAGGGCGTTCCCTCGATCCGGGCCGCCGATGACACCGATATGTACCTGGCGCAGGGCTATGTGGAGGCGAGCTTCCGGCTTGCTGAGATGGATCTGGACCGCCGGGTCGGCGAGGGCCGGCTAGCGCAGCTCGCTGGTCCCTCTGCCGTGGCCTCCGATGAGTTCGAGCTGCGCCTCGGGCTGCTGCGCACAGCGGAGGAGGAGTGGGCGCAGACCCCGCGGTCGAGCCCGGCCGGCCAGGAGCTGCTCGCCTACGCGCGCGGCGTGAATGACTACATGACCCGCGCACGCTCCACCGGTGACTGGCCCGCCTTGTTCACCTTGGCCGGGGTGTACCCCAGCCCGTGGACACCGGTGGACAGCCTGGTCATTCAAGGGGTGCTGACGCAGGCACTGGATTTCACCACGGCGCCGCTGGACTATGCGCTGCTCGAGCGGTCACTGGGGGCCGCGCAGACCATGGCATGGTTTCCCGTCGACGCCGTTGATTCGCACAATCCCTATGATCCGGGACCCTACCGGTATTCGGGGATCACTCCTATTGCCGCTGATGCCGCCAGTACCGCAGGCGCCGTAGAGGATCCGACGACCGGCGGGAATGCTTCCCGCGACGGCGGGGCGGGAAACGGCGGGACCGCGGCGTCGGGGGATGTCAGCCCGTCCGCGGCGGAAGCGGCAGGCGCGCTGCTCGCCAAGGTCGGCCAGCTTCCGCCGGGGCAGATTCATCAGTATCCCGACAGCAACGCGTGGGCAGCCAACGGTCCCGCGGTCAGCGGCGGCGGCTCGATGCTGGCAGGTGATCCGCACCTGCCGCTGACGCTGCCGTCAGTCTGGTACCAGGTTGCGCTCGACGCACCCGATCTCGCGGTCAGCGGGGTGAGCCTGCCCGGCGTTCCGGGCATCGCGATCGGCCACAACGCCCACATCGCGTGGTCCATTACTGATGTGCAGAACCAGTCGACGATGTTCTACCTGGAGCAGACGAGCGCGAGTCATCCCGGTGAGTACTACTGGCGGGGACAATGGCAGCGGATGCGGCAGGTGCACTACACGGTCGGGGTCCGGGGCGCTGCGCCGGTACACCTGACGGTGGACATCACCGTGCACGGGCCAATCATGACGCAGGCCGGGCAGACCATGGCGGTCGACTGGATGGGGAACATCCCCTCTCCGAACGTCGCAGTGCTGGGCGAGGTCGGCAGAGCCGACGACTTCGCGCAGTTCCGGGCGGCACTAGCGGGGTGGAAGGCGCCGACCGAGAATTTCGTCTACGCCGATGACGCCGGCAACATCGGGGCGATCTCAGCCGGTTACTACCCGCAGGTAGCACACGGGAATCCGTGGCTGCCGTTGCCCGGTACCGGCGCGGACGACGTGATCGGAGTCATTCCCTACCCGGACGTCCCGCAGGTTTACGATCCGCCAGGACACGTGGTCGCGACCGCCAACCAGCGGCCTGTCGGCTCGTCCTACCCCTATTACATCGGCACGTCCGCGGACTTCTTCGATCCTGGCTACCGGGCCGGCGCGATCTACGCTTACCTGCGCGGCCATTCGGCGATGACCATGGGCAGCTTCGCCACGCTGCAGGCCAGCGTCACTGACCGGCTGGCCAGCGAGATGATCCCCCGGCTCGTCGCGGCGCTGCACGGTGATCCGGGACTGGACGGAGCCGAGCAGGGGGCGTTGCGGCAACTCCTCCGGTGGAACGACGGGATGACCGCCGACTCGGCAGCCGCCGCGATCTGGTTTACGTTCTGGTCCGATTACGTGTCCGCGGTATTCCAGCCCTGGTGGAATGCGGCGCGGGTGCCGGTAGGCAAGGATCCGGTCGGCCTGGATGCAAACTGGCTGCAGCCCAACCTGGATGAGGATCTGGAGGCGTGGACACTCGCTGATCCCGCCAATCCGGCGTTCACCCCGCCCGGCCGCGCCCACCGGACCTCGGCGCAGGTGATGCGAAGCGCCTTCAGTACCGCCACGGCGCAGCTATCAGCGAAGCTCGGAGGTTCACCCAGTACCTGGGCATGGGGCAGGCTGCATACCACGCGGATCCCGTCGCTGGCCGGCGCCACCGCGCTCGGCTACCCGCCACGGCCGGCTAGCGGCGATCTGTGGACTGTGGACGCCGCAGATGGCTATCCCGTTTCTAGCGAAGGGCCAAGCTGGCGGATGATCGTGAAATGGACCGGTCACGGCCAGGCCGCCGCGGAGGACATCTATCCGGGCGGCCAGAGCGAGAACCCGGCTTCACCGTGGTACGCCGATCTCATCGCTGACTGGTGGGACGGTGTCTATCTGATCATGCCGCCGGCCGGCGGCTATTCAGCCGGTTCCATGCGATGGTCACTGCTTCCGAAGGTACAAGCTGGCTGATGAGCGATCTGGCCAGGAAGAGTGCAGGCTCCCTCGCACCCGGCGCGTCGGGCGATACTCCATCCGCCGTGCGCGGCCGCAGCCGGGCCGTCGCGTCGATGACCGGCGCGCTTGCGGTGGTGATTGTCATCGCCGCCGGTACCGCCGCAGGCCTCTGGTTCCTCCCGTTCATCGCCGGGCTTGCCGCGGGGCTTACCCTCCGGTACCGCCCGTGGCGGGTCGTCCTCCCCGTTACCGTCGCCGTCGCTGTGGCCGGCTGGGCGCTACCCCTGGCGTGGCAGGCCGGACGCGGGGAACCGGTTGGCGCGACCGCGCGTGCTGTTGCCGCGCTCGCCGGGCTGCCCGCGTACGCCGCGCTTGTCGTCGGCGTAACCTTGCTGGTCGCGGCGATTCAGGCGGTCACCGGCGTATGGCTGGCACGTGCCGTCCGCGGACGGGGACCGGCCCGGGCCGGGTAGCCGCTGGTCAGCAGACCTTGTGGAGCCAGCCGAACGGGTCCGGGCTATGGCCGTACTGGATGCCCATGAGCTCCTCGCGGAGGCGCAGGGTAACCGGGCCCGGGCTGCCGTCGCCGACAAGCCACTCGCCGGCAGCGCCCCTGACCTTCCCGACCGGGGACACAACCGCCGCCGTGCCGCAGGCGAACACCTCGGTCAGCTCACCCGACGCGCACCGCTCCTGCCACTGGGCGATCGAGATCCGGCCCTCCTCGGCGCCGATGCCGAGCCGGGGCGCCAGCCTGAGCAGTGAGTCACGGGTGATGCCAGGCAGCAGCGTCCCGGTCAGCGCGGGGGTCATGATCCGCGGCCGGCCGCTGCCAGGGCCGCCGGGCCCGTACACGAAGAACAGGTTCATCCCGCCCATTTCCTCGACCCAGGCGTGCTCCGCGGCGTCCAGCCAGACCACCTGGTCACAACCCTGCGCCACGGCCTGCTGCTGGGCCGCGAACGCCGCCGCGTAGTTAGCCCCGGCCTTGACCGCGCCGGTGCCGCCGGGCGCGGCGCGCGTGTAATCCTCGGAAAGCCACACCGTGACCGGCTTCGGCCTGGCTCCGGCACCGAAGTACGGGGATACCGGCGAGGCGATGACGCAGAACAGGAAGCTCGGCGAGGGGAGGGTGAAGCCGAGGCCGCGCTGGGTGGCGATCATGAACGGGCGGAGGTACAGGCTGGTGCCCTCGCTCGCGGGCACCCAGTCGCGATCCTGGGTGACCAGCAGCTCAAGGGCGCGGATGAAGATCTCTGCCTGCAGTTCCGGCATCGCCAGCCGGCGGGCACTGGAATTGAACCTGGCCGCGTTCGCCTCCGGCCTGAACAACGCGATCGACCCGTTGTCCTGGCGGTACGCCTTCATGCCCTCGAAGAACTCCTGGGCGTAGTGGAACACGGACGTGGCAGGGTCAAGCGCGATCGGCCCGTACGGCTTGAGGCGGGCGTCGTGCCAGCCGCGTCCGGCGGACCAGCGCAGCGTGATCATGTGATCGGTGAAGACCTGGCCGAACCCCGGCGATCGCAGCATCGCCTCCCGCTCCGCTTCTGGCACACGCTCGCCAGCGGGATGGATCTCAAAGTCAATCATCAGCGGACTTCCTCTATCGTCGAGCATCGGATTCTCCCGTTGGCCGGTTGTGGTCAGGTGAGGTCATTGCTGATCACCTCGATCACCTGGCGCTGGCCGACCGGGCTGAAGAAATGCCCGCCCGCGACGACATCCAGGTCGAAACGCGCGCAGGTCTCCTCGCTCCACGGCCGCATCTGCTCGGCTGAAGCCTCCAGGTCCTCCAGGCCGGCGAAGGCACGGATCGGGACGTCCAGCGGTGCTGCCGGGCGGAACGCGTGCGTGCCGAGCACGGTCAGATCGGCGCGCAGCAAGGGCAGGAGCCCGCTGAGCAGATCGGGGTCCGCAAGGATCTCGGGCGGCGTGCCGCCGAGATCACGCATGTAGCCGACGAGGCCGCTGTCCGGCTCGTCCCATCCGCGGACCCCCTCCTCGACGCTGGGCGCCACGCTGCCTGCCACATACAGCCTGACCGGCGCCGGCATCGCACGGTCACGCAGGGCGTGCGTGAGCGCCCAGGCTACCCGGGCTCCCATGCTGGCCCCGTAGAACGCGAACGGCTGGTCCAGGATCGGCTTGATCACCTCGACGAGCTTGTCGACGAGGTGCGTCATCCTTTCGCAGGGAGCTTCACGGAACCTGTCCGAGCGTCCCGGAAGCTGCACCGCGATCGGCTCGATGGACTGCGGCAGCAACCGCGGCCAGTCCCGGTACATGGACGCGTTGCCTCCGGCGTAATGGAAGCACAGCAGCCGGACCTTAGCGAGATCGCTCCGGCCGAGACGCTTGAGCCAGCGCCGCTCGTCGTTGGTGTCCACGGGCACGCGCTACCGTGTCCGCAGGCCCGAGCACAGGACCGCCAGCAGCTCCGGCGGCGCCTCGATGAACCGGTGATGGCGTCCCGGCAGCAGCTCAAAGGTCGTGTCGCCGCATTCCGGCCATCCAGTCATCCGCCAGTGGGGTATCTCATCGTCCTCGGTCCAGCCGATCGCTGTGATCGGGCACGGCAGCCGCAAGGGATCCGGCATCACGTACCGCTTGTTCGTTTCGACGTCGGCGCTGAGCACTTCCAGGTACAGGGAAATGAGTTCCGGGCTGGGCGCGCCGCCAAGCTGCCGGATCAAGGTGTCCAGTTCTGCGCCCAGTTCGGTCTCGTTCATCCCGAGGAAACGTCCGAACGGCCCGTCCTGGGGCGCTACCTCCGAAGAGACAAACAACCGGGCGGGCACCGGCAGGCCGCCCGGGTCAGCTCCGCGGACACTTCGTAGGCGGCGAGCGCTGACCCGCAGTGACCGAAGAAACCGTAGGGAATGTCGAGGTACGGCTCAAGGTCAGCGGCCATGGCCTTGGCCAGTTCCTGGTACGTTCCGAAGTTCGGCTCCGCGAATCTGGTTTCGTGTCCGGGGAGCTCCAGCGGCAGGAACTCGATTCCGTCGTGCTGTCCTGGCCACCGGCGGTACATGCTCGCGCCGCAGCCCGAGTAGGGAATGCAGAACACCCTTCCGGTCGCCGTGGCTGATGGCGGGCGCGGCAGCCACTTGTTCCTTCCGGCCAGGCGTTCGGTCATTGCTGGCGCTCCAGAGAATCGTTGTTCCGGAATTAACGGTTCGCCGCGACGATCGGCATGTGCTTGTATCCCGAGACGAAGTTGGAGCGGAGGCGTGCCGCGGGGGCGGCGTGCTCGAACCCGGTAAAGCGGGTAAGAAGCTCCGTGAACAGGATCCGGAGCGTGACCCGCGCTACGGTGTGCCCGACGCAGTAGTGCGGTCCCACGCCGAAGGCGAGATGCTTGTTCGGCTTCCGGCGCAGCTGGAACGTCAGCGAGTCCGGAAATACCTCTTCATCGCGGTTGGCGGCGCCGAGCCAGACCACGACCGCGTCCCCGGAACTGATTCGCGTCCCGCGCACCTCGGTGTCGCGAACCGCGTAGCGCATGAAATGGCTGACCGGGGAGGCGAGGCGAAGGGCTTCCTCCACGGCCGTGGGCGTGGCGTCCAGATCAGCCGCCCACGTGCCGAGCAGCCCGTCTTCCGTGTGCTCTGCCATCACGTAGTTGGGCGAATGCGGTGTGGTGACGACGGCTCCGAGCAGGACGCTGTAGCAGTTGGACATGATCTCGCCAGGCGACATGGCGCGCCCGTCGAACTCGGTGGTGATCAGCACGCTGATGAGGTCGTCGCCGAGCTTCTTACGGCGTTCCCGGTAGATGTCCTGGAAGTAGGCGAACAGTTCGCGGTGGGCCATCTCGAGGGTGGCCTGCGTTCCGCCCGGTTCCCGGTATTCCGGATCATCGGGAGCGATCGAGGCGTTAAGGAGCCGGCCGAGCCGCGGCCAGTCCTGCCGGGGGAGGCCCATGGTCTCGCCTCCGATTGCCACGGGCAGGGCCAGCATCGCCTCGGAGAAGTCAAAGGTCCCGCCGTCGGCGAGCGGGCCGATCACCTCGAGCACGAGGCCGCGGATCAGGTCGCTCTGCCGCTCGATCGCCTTAATCGCGAGGGCCTTCTGCAGGCGGCCGCGCATGGCGGTATGGCGCGGCGGGTCGGTCGCCGCGATCTGCCGGCCGCCCGCGGGATCCTCGTTGCCCAGCAGGTTGAGCAGCGTGCCGCGCTCTGAGGTGAAAGTCGCGGGGTCACGCAGGACGCGGTCGGCGTCGTGGTACCTGAGCACCGACCAGAAGCCGCGGCGGTCGTCGACCTGATACCAGGTAAGGCGGTCCATCCCGCGGAGCTCTTCCCAGGCGCTGCGGTAGTCACCTTCGCTGTACAGAACAGGGTCGGAGAGATCGAGGGAGGCCGCCCCTGCCGGGCATCCGGCGGCGTCCCCGGCGATAGGGCTACTGAACTGGGGCATTCGCGATCTCCTCCACCGGATCCTTGGTGCCGCTGTCTTCTTGCGGGCGCAGTTCCCCGGCCAGGTCGGCGATGGTCGGCCGCAGGTACAGGGTCCGGGCCGGCAAACTAACGTTGAACTCCTGCTGGAGCGCGGTGAGCAGCTCTGCGGCCAGTAGTGAATGCCCGCCCAGCTCGAAGAAGTTGTCGTTTACCCCCACGGGCTCGACGTCCAGCGCGTCGCTCCAGATCGCAGCGAGACGGTGCTCGATGGAATCGGCCGGCATAACGTAGTCAATCCACACGTTACGCGGTATCTTGGCGGCCGGCAGGGCCGTGCGGTCCACCTTGCCGTTAGGATTCAGCGGGATATCCGGCCGGACGATGATAGCCCACGGCACAAGGTAGGCCGGGATGGTCGCGCGGAGCTGGTCACGGAGCGCGGCGCTGAAGGCCGTCCACTTATCCGGGCTGAGCTGCCCGACGGCCACGTAGGCGATCAGCCGGATATCACCGGCTCCGTCGGTCTGGGTGAGCGCGGCCGCCTGCTCAACGCCGGGGTAGCGGAGCAGTTCCATTTCCACGGTACTGGGCTCGACCCGGTAGCCGCGGATTTTCACCTGCCTGTCGGACCTGCCGAGAAAGTCGAGTGTGCCGTCCCCGGCCCAGCGCACGAGATCTCCGGTGCGGTATATGCGGCCGCCCGGGCGTGCCGGATCCAGGTCCGCCACGAACTTCTCCGCTGTCGCCGCGGGCTTGTTCAGGTATCCGGTGGCGACGCCCTCGCCGCCGACCCACAGTTCGCCGGCCTCGCCGTGCGGCACCGGCCGCATGCTGTCGTCGAGCACCGCGACGGTGGTCCCGTCGATCGGGACGCCGATCGGGACGCGAGGGGCGGTGCTGCTGGTCCGGGTTGTCCAGCACGTGGTGAAGGTGGTGTTCTCCGTCGGGCCGTACCCGTTGGTGAAGATGAGGTGCGGGTGCGCGGCGAGCAGTCGTTCCACGTGCGACGGCGAGAGGACATCGCCGCCGGCGAGAAGATGCCGCACACGCCCGAGGCCCGCGAGATGGTGCGTCACGAGCCTGTGGAACAGGCCAGCCGTCAGCCAGAGGACGGTTACCCCCTCAGCCCGGATCGTCTCGGAGATCTCGGCCAGGTCCGCGGGACCGGGCGGCGCGATGGCAAGGCGGCAGCCGCGGACCAGGGGCATCCAGATCTCGAACGTGGAGACGTCGAAACCGACCCTCGTCAGCTGGAGGAACACGTCATCATCGCGGACCTGCATCCACGACTGGTTATACACGAGCCGGCTGATCGCCCGGTGGGACACGACGACGCCCTTGGGCTCACCCGTTGATCCTGAGGTGTAGCACACGTAGGCAGGCGTGTCCGGAGTGATCTCCGCCCCGGCAGGCGCGGCAGGGCAGGCCGTGTCGTCCTGCACGGACAGCGCATGAGCCACGGGCGGCGCCTGGCCGCGGGTTTCGGGACCGATCACGGCGAACTCCGCCGCCGCGTCGCGCGTGATGCGGGCGCGCTGCTCGGCGGGCTCGTTCGGGTCGAGATAGAGGTAAGCCCCGCCGGACTTGAGTACTGCCGTCAGCGCGACGACGAGCTCGGGAGAGCGCTCCAGCACCACGGCAACGACGGCGCCGGCGCCGGCCCCGGCGGCACGGAGCCGCTGCGCCAGCTTGTCCGCCGCGCCGTCGAGCTGCCGGTAGGTCAGGGTGCTGCTCCCGTAACTGACCGCGGTCCGATCCGGCGTCCGGGCGGCCTGTTCCGCCACAAGCTCGTGTATGCACCGCGCAGCCTCTGGCGGCGGTACGGTGCCCATCACTGATTCCATCGAATGCAGTTCTCCCGACGACATTGCCCAAGAGCCGCTTATGCGGTCACTGCCCCGCGGAAATAGCTCCCGCGGAAATCCCGGCAGCAGCGGACCGGGCGCTCAGCGGACGCAGATCAGTCCAGTTCTCCTCGATATAATCCAGACATGCCCGGCGGGTGCCGCCGCCGTGGGCAATCCGCCAGCCCAGCGGAACGGGCAGCCCGCCGGGCCACAGAGAGTGCTGCTCCTCATCATTAACAAGCACCAAGAATGTCCCCTCAGGGTCATCGAACGGGTTCATTTTCGTTGACTCCTTATCTCCGATCAGAGCGATACGCCTACTCGCCCGCGGGCCGGCTTATGGATCTCGGCGAGCGCGCGAGCTGCCCGTTCGACCGTCGCAGTCGGACGTGACAGGGACAGCCGTAGCTGCCGGTCGCCGTCAGCGGGCCGCGCCCAGTAGAACCGGCTGCACGGCAGGGTGTGGATGCCGCGCTCGACTAGCGCGCGGTAGGTGTCGTGCGCGTCCGGGCCCTCGTCCGGCAACGTGACCCGCGCGACACTGATCCGTGATTCGGGATCGGTCAGTTCCAGCTGCGTATCCGCGAGAACGCCGGCGAGCAGGCCGCGGTTAGCCGCCAGGCCCGAGCGCATCTCGTCGAAGCCGCCTGCCTGGGCATCGGCCGCCATCTTCGCGATCAGCAGCAGGATCACGGCGGAGACCGAGAGCATGACCTCATCGAAGGCCCTGACGAACCGCAGCGTCGAGCCCGCGCTCCAGCTCAGGAAGCCGGCCTTGAGCTCGCTGACCGACCACAGCTTGCCGGTGTCCTCCACCACGGCCCACTCCACGCCGGTCTCCTCCAACACCTGGTAGGTATCGTAATGAGCCCGGGCATCCTGGCCGCGGAAGCTGGAATCCATGACAAGCACCTGGCCGGACCGGGCACAGTCGGCCGCGAGGCGTCGCAGACTGTCCCGCTGGAGTATCCAGCCCGTGGGATTGTTGGGTGTCACCACCACGACGGCACCGACCTCGGCCGGCGGATGCCACGAGCCGGTGTCGATCTGCTGCTCGCTGATGGGCCGCAGGCCAAGGCCGCGGGCGCGGAACAGGTCCGCGATATTGTCGAACGTGGGATGCAGGACCGCGACCTCGCTGACACGTTCCGCCAGCACGCGGGCGATGATATCCAGGGCGATGGTCGAGGAATACGTGCTGAGGATGCGCCCTGCGCCGATCGGTGCCCTGAACTGGCCCGTGCAGCCGTAAAAGGCAGTGTGCGCGTATCGCTCGATGTCAGCGAAGGGCCGCTCAAATGCCTCGTCGAACATCGCGGGGACAGTATCAGCTATCGCGCGCTGGGCCGCGGTCAGCCGCTGCCTGGGATGGCCATCCGTCAGGTTGAATTCATCTTCAAGTGAAGACAGCGCTTCGGCCTCCAGTGAGGTAAGGCTGCGTTCAATCCTGCTCACACTGCTACCTCAATTCTGACGAAGCAAATCGGCTCCAGCCTGCAGGCGGCCCGGCGTGCATGCGAGTCAAGCTACCGTCATAGGCGCCCAGAGTGATGTCACCTGAAAAGGTGATAGCTCGCTATTCTGCCGCTTGTCCCTTCTTCAGGTGACATCACAGCACGCCTTCGCGCCAGGTAGTGTCACCTGGCGTGCAGGCGGCTCTTCGACTCGGGGGGGAACCTGGCCGGCCAATACCTCGAATAGCGCACCTGTCGCCATAGCGCCGCTGTCCTAACTCCAGCCACCGCGGACGGGATATACATGGACATAGCCATTGCCAGGCTTGAGGCATGGATGCGCAGCTACTATCACAATGTCGACCACGACATCGGCAGCAGCGGCGTGCGGGATCTGTCCATGGCACAGCTGCGTACCATCTGCGGTTTCGAGCTGGCCGAGCTGGATTCGCTGATCTTCCATGACAGCGAGAGCTTCGGTGGCTCCAGGCTGCGCGCCGCCCTGGCTGACCGCTGGACGGGCGGCGATGTCGACCGGGTCATGGTGACGCACGGCTCCAGCGAGGCGATCTACCTGGTCATGCATATGCTGCTGGAGCCGGGCGACGAGATGATCGTGGTCGATCCGGCATACCAGCAGCTGTACGACATCGCCGGGGCGCTGGGCTGCCGGATCACCCGCTGGCCGCTGCGCCCGCGGGAAGGCTTCTCCGCCGACATGCCGCGGCTTCGGGAGCTGGTGGCGACGGCGTCCGGTCCCCGGATGATCGTCGTGAACTTCCCGCACAATCCGACCGGCGTATCCATCACGCCCAGTCAGCAGAAGGAACTGGTCGCCATCGCCGCTGAAGCAGGCGCCTGGCTGGTGTGGGACAACGCAATGGGCGAGATCACCTACACGGCAGATCCGCTGCCGCTACCCGACGGCTGGTATGACAAGTGCTTGTCGATCGGCACGCTCTCGAAGAGCTACGGCCTGGCCGGAATGCGAGTCGGCTGGTGCCTGGCCCCGCCGGACCTGCTGGACAGGATGGCCCTGCTGCGCGACTACATCGCGCTCTACGTCTCGCCCGTGCTGGAGTTCTTCGCGGAGCGCGCGGTCCGCAATGCCGACAAGATTGTGGCGCTGCAGCGGGAGCACGCGCGCGCCAACCGGAGAGTGCTGCTGGAGTGGGCCGAGGGGTGGCCGGAACTGGCGCGGCTCACACCGCCCGATGGCGGGGTGACCGCCTTCGTCGAGTTTCCCGGCCAGCCCGACGTGACAAGTGCCTGCCGCCGGCTTGCCGAGCAGCACCGGGTGCTGCTGATCCCCGGGGAATGCTTCGGTGACGCCTTCCGCGGTTACGCACGGCTCGGCTTCGGCGGTACCGCTGACGAGCTTGCGGCTGGACTGTCCTTCGTCGAACAGGTGATGCGCGAGGACGCGCGGATGGCGGTGGCCCCATGACAGACGTGCAAAGCGGCACGACAGACGCGCAAAGCCGCATCGCGGCCCTGTCACCAGCCAAGAGAACGCTGCTGGAGTCACGGGTCGCTGAGCTGATGAAGGCGCGCGGGCCTGTGCCGGACGACCGGATCGTGCCGCGTGACCGGACCCGGCCGACTCCGTTGTCGTTCGCCCAGCAGCAGGAGTGGACTACCGAGCAGCTGCGGTCGGCCAACAACCCCGGCGGTGCTATACGCCTCGAGGGCGAGATCGACCCGGCGCTGCTCGGCCGTGTTCTCACCGAGATCGTGCGGCGGCACGAGGAGCTCCGATCTACGGTCGAGGTCAAGGACGGCGTCCCCGTCCAGGTGGTGCACCCGGTCACGCCGGTGCCGACTCCCGTCGTCGACCTCAGCGACCTGTCGCCACCGCAGCAGAAAGCTGAGGTGCGTCGGCGCTACGACACCGAGATGGCGCGCTCATTCGATCCGGTGCAGCGTCTACCGGAACGGCGGCGATGATGGCCTGCCGCCGCCGACCATCCAGTTCGGGGATTTCGCCGCCTGGCAGCTTGACTACAGGACGGGAGCGCAGGCGGTAGCGACATGAGCGTGCTGGTCGTCGGTCTGAGCCACAAGGGCGCGCCGCTGGCGATGCTCGAGCGGACCGTGCTGGCAGGGGACGCGCTGGCCAAGCTGCTGCACGACGTCGCCAGGGCGGATGACGTCGCGGGCGCGCTCATCCTGAGCACCTGCAACCGGATGGAGATCTACGCCGAGGCCGGGTCGTTCCACGGCGCGGTGGCTGCCATCTGCGACCTGCTGTCCCGGCACTCCGGTGTCCGGCACGCCGAGCTGACGCCGTGCCTGTACGTGCACTACTCCGACCGCGCGGTGCAGCAGCTGCTCACGGTGGCCTGCGGCCTGGACTCCATGGTGGTCGGCGAGAGCCAGATCCTCGGCCAGCTGCGCAGCGCGCTGCGGACTGCCCGCGAGCAGGGCACGCTCGGACGGCCGCTGGCCGATCTGGGCTCGCTGGCGCTGCGGGCAGGCAAGCGCGCGCAGGCCGAGACCGGCGTCGGCGGGGCGGGCGCAAGCCTGATCAGCGTCGGCCTGCAGGCCGCGGTGGCCCAGCTGGGTGACCAGCAGGGCAGGGAACGGGGTGTGGTGCCCTCGCTAGCCGGCCTGCAGGTGCTCGTCGTCGGGTCCGGCGCCATGAGCGGCCTGGCCGCGGCCAGCGTGGCCAGGGTGGGCGCGGCCAGGCTGGTGATCGCCAACCGGACCCGCCAGCACGCCGAACGGCTGGCTGCCCAGCATGGCGGGCGGGCCGCGGCCATGGCCGACCTTCCTGGCCTGCTGGCCGCCGCCGACCTGGTCGTGACGTGTACCGGGGCACCCGGCCACGTGCTCACCGCAGACATGGTGCGGGCCGCGACGCACGGGCGGGACCGGCGGCTCGTGCTGCTTGACCTTGCGCTGCCGCGTGATGTGGAGCCGGGTGTCGGCGACCTGCCCGGCGTTGCCGTGACCGACCTGGAGACGCTGGCCGCCGACCCGGAGGGCAGCCGCCCGGCCGAGGCCGCGATTGCCGCGGCGCGCCAGGTGGTGGCCGACGAGCTGGCGGCCTACCTGTCTGCGGGCCGGGCAGCTCGTGTCGCTCCCACCGTCGCGGCGCTGCGGGCCAGGGCCGCCAGCGTGGTGGAATCGGAGCTGGCCAGGCTGGCCGGGCGGATCGGCGCAGTAGACGGCGCGGTGCTTGACGAGGTGGCCACGGCGATGAACCGGGTGGCCGACAAGCTGCTGCATGCGCCCACCGTCCGGGTGAAGGAGCTGGCCGGGGCACCCGGCGCGGACAGCTACGAGGACGCGCTGCGGGTGCTGTTTGACCTCGATCCGGCCGCGGTTCAGTCGGTCGCGCACGCCGACGCGCTGCTGGCGGTCCGGCCGCCGATCGACGGCAGGGGTGAGCAGGAATGAGCAACTCGCCGCTGCGGCTGGGTACCCGCCGCAGCCCGATGGCGATAGAGCAGTCGCGCCAGGTCGCCGAAGCGGTCACGCGGCGCGCCGGGCGCGCCGTCGAGCTGATCGGCATTACCTCCGCTGGTGACGTGAGCCAGGAGCAGCTGACTCAGATCGGCGGCACCGGGGTGTTCGTCAGCGCGCTGCGCAGCGCGCTGCTGGTCGGCGAGGTGGACTTCGCGGTGCACTCGCTGAAAGACCTGCCGACCGGGTCGGCCGAGGGCATCGCGCTGGCCGCAATCCCGGTTCGCGACGATCCCCGCGACGCGCTGGCGGCCGCCGGGGGCGCGAAGCTCGCCGACCTGCCGCGCTGCGCCCGGATCGGCACCGGCTCACCGCGCCGGGCCGCGCAGCTGCTCTTGCTGCGCGACGACCTGCAACCGGTGCCGGTGCGCGGCAACGCGGGTACCCGGCTGGCCAGAGTGGAATCAGGTGATCTGGACGCGGTCGTCCTCGGACACGCCGGACTGGCCAGGATCGGCCGACTGGACGCGGTGACCCAGGTCTTCGAGCCGGACGAGATGCTCCCGGCAGCCGGACAGGGCGCGCTCGCGGTTGAGTGCCTGACCGGCAGGGAAGACCTCGTTGCGCTGCTGGGCTGCGTGGACGACGCGCCCAGCAGGGCCGCGACGACAGCGGAACGCAGCATGCTCGGCGCGCTTCAGGCGGGCTGTGCGGCGCCGGTTGGCGCGTATGCTGCCGGGACGGATGTACTTCGGCTGCGCGGCGTGGTCGTGGCAGCCGACGGGGGGATGGCGCTTCGGGGCAGCGCGAGCGGGCCGCCGGCCATGGCCGAGGCCATCGGCCAGCAGGTTGCCGGCGAGCTGCTCAGCGCGGAGCGGGAAGTTATACGGCAGTGTCAGGTCCGGCAGCGTCCGGCGGGCACATCAGTAGCGGGGACGATGACAAGTGAACCCCGCAAACGGCAAGGTCGAAAAGCGGGCCAGGGCTGAAGGCGACACGGCGGCGGGATCCTCGTCGCCCGCACCCGGCTGGGTGGCCTTCGTGGGCGCGGGACCGGGCGATGAGAGCCTGCTCACCGTACGGGCGGCGGGTCTGCTCGGGCGCGCGGACCTGATGGTAGCCGCGCCGTGGGTCGGCGAGCGGCTCGGCCACCTGCTCAAGCCACGTGCGAGGCTGGCCGACTCCGACGCGCAGCAGCAGGACCCGAAGATGCTGATCAAGGCCGCCAAGGCCCGGGCAGCTCGTGGTGCGCCTGTTCAGCGGCGACCCGTTCATGTTCTGCAACGCAGCCGCAGATGCGGCGGCCTGTGCCAAGGCCAGGGTGCCGTTCGAAGTCATCCCCGGCGTGTCCGCAGCCACCGCGGTGCCGGCTTACGCGGGCGTGCCGCTCACCAGCGACGGCACCGGGGACGTGCGGATCATCCACGCGAGCGAGGCCAGCCGGGTCTCCGCCACTGACGGCACCCTGGTGATCCTGGCGCCGAGACCGGGCCGGTGGACCTCGGCAAGATGCTGATCGCGGCCGGCTGGCCGGAGACCGCGTCGTTCGCGATCACCTGGAACGGCACCACGACCGACCAGCACACAGTGGTGGGCACGCTCGGCACCGTCGCCGCGAACCTCAAGGCGGCGGGAGTGAGCCTGCTGACCGCCAGCGGCCCAGCCGTGGCCGTGGTCGGCGAGGGCGTCGCGTCGCAGCCCGCGCTGTCCTGGTTCGAGACCAAGCCGCTGTTCGGCTGGCGAGTGCTGGTGCCGCGGACCAAGGAGCAGGCCGATGAAGTCTGCGACCTGCTGCGGGCCAGGGGCGCGGTGCCCGAGCAGGTGCCGACCATCGCGGTCGAGCCGCCGCGAACCCCGCAGCAGATGGAGCGCGCGGTGCGCGTGTAGTTCTGCAGCAGCACCCTGCGCAGAACATCAACCGCCGGGAGCTCGCGCAGCCAGGCCGGCGCCGCGCTGTCATAGACCGCCTCCAACAGCGTGTGCCCGTCCCGGGCGTAAGCGATCGCCAGCTCATCACGCCTGGCCTGGGAGACCGGGGGCCGCCAGGAGGTCATCGGCGTGCCGTACCGGCGGGTGAAGTCAGCCACGCAGACCCGCTGCTTCACCCAGGCCGGGTGCGCGGCCGTCAGCGCCTCCAGCGCCGCCCGCACGCTTTCCCCCGCCAGCTCCAGCCGGTTCAGCGCCGCCACCGCGGCGGTGACGTGAGGGGAATCGGTGCGCTGCTTGCCGCCCGCCTTGACCAGGCCCCCGGCCGCCAGCTTCTCCAGCAGCGCGTCCAGCACCACCTGCTCCAGCCCGGCCCCGGCCACCCGGTCCCGGAACTCGGGCCAGCACCGTGTGGTCAAAGCCCGGGTCATCCAGAGGCAGCCCCAGCAGGTACTGCCAGTCGATCCGGATCCGCACCGACTCGGCCGCCTGCCGGTCAGTAAGGTTCTCAGCCCGCTGCAGCACCGTCACCAGCGCCAGCCGCGACGGCGACCACCCAGGCCGACCCCGGGTACCGAAAGCGACCGCGAAATCCTCATCACGCAGCCACTGGCCCAGCTGATCGCGGATCAGCACCGCCAACGGCCGCGGCCGCTTACCCGGATACTTGGCCGCGATCGCCGCCGCGATCCGCGGATCCGGCTCCGGCCAGGCGGCAGGCTGCATGGACATCACATACCCGATTCCGCGGCCGGGACGAGGGGGGACAACGACCGCGGACCAGATCATGATCTCGCAGACAGCCCGAACCGCGCATGCTGACCAGCGTGTCGCGAATTAACGACCAGGATCACCCTCACTCGCAAAACCGCGAAGTCGAGTAGAAATAGACACTGCTGACGACTTACCTGTCTGCTGTCCCTCCTTTCTGTGACATCACGGAATTCGCTGACGATGTTAACGTCAAGGCCTCGGCGTTCCCACCCTGGCCATTGCGGGAAACGAGGAGGCAAGCGTGCACCAGATGCGACTCTCGGATGAGGAAATCGCAGCCATTCTGCCGTTGGTCGACGGGATCTGCGCAGAGTATCGCAGCATCGAAGACGAGCGGCTGATCGCTATGGCCCCCCTGCACTCGCACGAGCTGCCCCGGCGGCTGCGGATGTTTCTGGAGCATTACCGGGTCGAGGAGCCTGCGGCCGTGTGTATCGTCTCCGGCTTCCCGGTGCGAGACGACACCATCGGCCCGACGCCAGATCACTGGAACCTGGTGGGCGAAGGCTCGCCGACGCTGCGCCAGGAGGTCTTCTTCCTGCTCTGCGCCATGCTGCTGGGCGACGCATTTGCCTGGGCCACTCAGCAAGATGGGCGGATCATGCACGACGTGCTACCGATCAAGGCGCACCGGAGTGAGCAGCTCGGCACCGGCAGCGAGATGTTGCTGTGGTGGCACACCGAGGACACGTTCAGTCCCTTCAAGGGCGACTATGTCGCGTTGATGTGCCTGCGCAACCCGGATAACGTCGGCACGACGGTATGCGACGCGGACTGGATCGACTGGTCAAGCGTGGACGTCGACCTGCTGTTCGAGCCCGAGTATCCAATCCGCCCTGACGACTCCCACCTGCCCAAGATCGGGGTCGCGGACCGGCAGAAGAGTGATCCGGTTACCGAGCGGCTGCTGGAGGAGTCCTGCCGCAAGATCATCGACCAGTACGACAACCCGCGCAAGAAGCCTGTGCTGTATGGCGACCGGAACCGGCCGTACATGTCACTCGACCCGTATTACATGCTACCCGACCAGATGGAACTGGGACCGCGAGCGGCTTTCGACGCATTCACCAAGGCCATCGACGCAGCGCTGACCGGGGTCGTGCTGCAGCCCGGGGACATCGCCTTCATCGACAACTTCCGCGCGGTGCACGGCCGGGAGCCGTTCACGGCTCGCTATGACGGAACCGACCGGTGGCTCAAGCGGTTGAACATCTCTAGGAATCTGCGCGTCTCCCGGGCAGCGCGGCGGTCCAGCACCGACCGGGTTGTGTTTTGAACACAGTCGCGCACAACGCGCGCCACCGGGTGCCGGTACTTCAGTTCGAAGACAGGCCAGGGATCCTGGATCTCAGTTGGGGTCACCCGCACGCGGCACTACTGCCGGCCGAGCAATGGGCTGAGGCCACGCAACAGATGTTGACGTCCTTCGGCTGGCAGGCCATGACATACGGCTACGCGGCCGGTCCAGGTCCCCTCATCGAGTGGCTGAGCGAGCATCTTTCCCACCTTGAGCACGGAGCCAGCGACGTATCCCAGTTCTTCATCACCGCCGGCGCGTCGCACGCCCTGGCGTTGCTAAGCACGGTGCTCGCCAGCCCGGGTGACGTTGTGCTTGTCGATGCACCGACCTACCATTTCGCCCTCCGCATCCTGCTCGACCGAGGAGTCCAGCTGGTCAGGGCGCCGACAGACGATGACGGCATCGATCCAGCGGCGCTAGGCACATTGGTGGCTTCCCTGCGGACCCAGGGACGGCGAGTTGCCATGCTCTACCTCGTCCCTACCTTCGGTAATCCGACCGGGCGCAGCCTCTGCGGCGAGCGCAGACGCGACCTCGTGCGAGTGGCGCACCGGACAGGGCTCACCATCGTCGAAGACGACACCTACCGTGAGCTCTGCTACCAGGGATCAGCGCCAGAGTCTTTGTGGCGGCTCGCTGAAGGCGAATTGGTGGTTCGCATCGGTTCCTTCTCCAAGACCGTAGCGCCTGGTCTCCGCCTGGGCTGGATCAACGCTGACGGCGGCATAGTGCGCAGGCTCACCAGCCTCGGCTATATCGACAGTGGCGGCGGGGTAAATCATGCCACCGCACTCGCGATGGTGACCTTCGGTGCTTCTGGCGCTTATTGCCAGCACGTCGCCCGCGTGCGTCACGCCTATAAGGTGCGGCGCGACGTACTGGTGGAGGCGCTGCGCTCCGCGCTGCCCGGGCTCCAGGTTCCGTCGCCCGTCGGCGGGTGGTTCCTGTGGCTGCCGCTACCGGAAGGGATCACCGCGACCGAATTGCTCCCCGCCGCAGAGCAGCGAGGGGTGTCGTTCGTCGACGGGCCGCAGTTCTACCCGGATGGCCAGGGTGGTGAGCAGCACATTCGGCTATCGTTTTCGTTCCTCGCTCCGCCGCAGCTCGCCGAGGCAGCCGGGCGATTGGCTGCTGTCATAACAGATCTTCGGAGTTAACCGGCCAAGCACATGCCAATATCACGGCCGGGCTCCGCACCGGGGTCGAGCGTGTCGACTACCCGCTCCAGCGTCCGGCTGGGCCGCAACGCTGGGCGAGCTCGTTGATCACCTGGGTAGCGAACCGCTGGGGGTGTGGCGCTCCTCCCCGGAGCTGAGGCAGTCACCGCCGCCGTAGCAGTCGAACAGCACCAGGGCGGACCCGCCGGGCAGGTTGTCCGCGACCTGTCGCAGAGCCGTCGTCTTCCCCGCGCCGGCCGGGCCGTGGGCGACGATGAGCTGGTGGGCTCCCACGCGGACGGCGCGGGCCAGCGCGGCCCGATCCAGCGCACCGGTCTGGGAAAGGTCAAGCGCGGCGACCAAGTCGCAGAACTCGGGGCTCTTCAGCCGTGATCCGACGGCGTCCGAGAGCAACCGGACCACGTCAGCGCACTCGGCGGGCATTGCGGCAAGCAGCGCGGCGCGCTGCGCCGCTCCGGCCTGCGCGCGGACCCACTCGGCGGCTGCGGCGACACTCTCGATGAGCACTCGGTCGCCAGGCTGGTTGCTGACGAGCGCGATCTTCGCCTTGGCGGCTGCCGCTGGGCCGTGGTCGTCGAGGAGCTGCCGATAGGCTCCGGCGAGGTCAGCGGCGACAGAACGGGCCGGGCCCGCGGACCCGTAGGAACGCCGGCGGCGGCGCTTGTCGCACAGCCGCGCGGCCGTCCGCGCACGGTCGGGGGCGAGTCTTACTGAACGTGCCAATAGAGATCACTGAAATGGGGATTCGGCCTAGCGCGCCAGGCCACAACCGTGAACTGGGGTTTCTTCGTCATGCCCCGGGCACCTGCCGGGCGCAGCGTTACGGTCGGCTTGTGGTCATGCTGGAGATATGACGACGTTCGCCCTGGTCAGAGCCAAGAGCGCCCTGACCAACCTGAACTCGATTAGCGCACCGGGAATCGAGGTTAGACGCCCACTTAGCCACTGCGCCCGCAGTGGCAGATGAGGACGGCCAGCTATCCCCCTGCGAGGCGGCGCTCGGCCTCAGCCTTGATGTTGGTAAGTGAGGACCGGACCGCCGTATCCCCGTCATCGCCACGGCGGATAGCGACGCTGCGCCAGCTGGTTCAGCAGGTAACGTGCAGGACGGCGTTGGTGCTCTTTGCGGCCCCGGTCAGTACGACGATCGCCTCGGCCGTGGGCAGGACGACAAGGTCGATCTTGCGGCGGCGGGCCTCGTCCTGGACTTGCTTCATCACCGGCAGCGCGCCGTCAGCACCGGTGCCAATCACCAGCCGGCGACATCGCCAGGGGATGTCCTCGGCGATCGAGAGCGGGGTGTGCCCGTACGCGTCGCGGAACTTCCTGGACGCGGCCTTCTTGCGCTTGCGGATCTTGCCGCGGTCGATGATCAGGTCGTGGTCGTAGGTCACGCCGTCGACTCGTACAGAACCGAAGGAGTACTCGGTGAATCGCACGTTGTGCTCCTACCCACGGCACGGGATCGTACGGCTACTTGCGGCGATCGGTCCAGATACGTCGCATCCCTGCCTGCGACAAGACCGATCGCAAGCCGCAACGGTTCTGTGCTGGCGCCCGGAACTCGAGCCCTGAGATCGCCGTTGGCCAGCCGAAGATGCACGCTTATCGGCCGACGGCCAACGTCGCGCAAGAGAGCTCCGGCCACAGCGCACGGGAAGCGGCACCCATGTGGGCCACTGCTGTCAAGATGGCATGGCAGTTTTACCCGGTGACCTGCATGGTGCCGTCGGGCTGGTCCGAGCCAGGAAGATCTTTTATTGCCTGGCTTGTGAGAGGGTCGTTTGGCTGTCCCCGGGGTGGTGGGCGGAGTGGTCTCGCAAGCACCCATTCGGCGTCTCGCCGGCGTGAGGGCGTGGCGCCATGACCATGTGTTCGGGGACCGGGCTGCTCAGTCAGATGATCGAGCGCGGCCTGGTGGCCGGCTCATGCCGCTGAAGCGAGCGCGCCCGGGGGCTTGGTGACCCTCCCGGGTCGCCAGGTGCGTCACCGTGGTGCCGGCGGCGCTGTGGTGGCTGGTTCCTGGGCGGCCTGCGCGGCGGCGAGCAGGTGGCAGGCGCGGGTGAGGAGCTTGCGGGCGATCGCGGTGGTCGCGATCTTCGTCCCGCGGCGCCTGGTGATCGCGGCGTAGGCGGCGGCGAACTCCGGGGAGCGCCTGGCGGTCTGGGCGGCCTGGTTCAGGACCCAGCGCAGCCACGCGGAGCCCTGTTTGGAGATGTGGCCGTGGCGGACCGTCAGGTCGGAGCCGCGGACGGTCGGGGTCAGCCCGGCCCAGCTGGCCAGCTTGCGGGCGCTTGCGAACCGGGTGATGTCGCCGATCTCGGCGAGCATGACCAGCGCGGTGAACGGGCCCACGCCGGGCAGCTCGGTCAGGACCTGCACCCGCGGGTCCGCCCTGGCCCGGGTGCGCACCTCGCGGTCGAGCCGCTCGATCAGCGGGGCGAGGGCGGCCGGTGACCGCCAGGGCGTCGGTGATGATCTCCCGTGACACCGGGGGCAGGTCCAGACTGGCGAGCCAGCCGCGGCCCGGCCCGGTCCAGTAGCTCCCGGTCCGGTCATGGCCGTGATCGGCGGCTACGGCGTGGATCCGGTTCCGCAGCTGCGTCCCGAGCCGGACCAGGCTGGCCCGGTGCCGCAGCAGCGCGCGGAGCTGGCGGACCGCCGGGGCGACCCCGCGCCTCGGGCAGCAGGTCCGCGCGCAGCAGCTGCGCCAGGATCGCCGCGGCTGCCTTGTCGTTTTTCAGCCGCGCCGAGGCGATCGCCTTGCACCGCAGCGGGTGCACCAGGTGCGGGTCGAAGCCGTAATCCTCGAGCAGTTCGACCAGCCAGCCCCATCCGTAGGCGGCCTCGAACGCCACCTGCGTGCCGCTTGGCAGCCCGCCGATCAGCCGCAGGATCGGCTCCTGGCCGTTGACCACGTTCCGGTTCAGCTGCACCTTCCCGTCCTCGGCGACCACCGCCACCTGGGACCTCCTGCGGTGCACATCGATTCCGACGTAAACAGACATTGCCGGGCCTCCTTCTCCGAGCTCGTTTCTTCACCCGGAGCATCGCGCTACCGGGCTGAGCAGGGAAGGGGGCCCGGCCCAGGATGATCTCCATTTCGCGCTCGAGGGCTGCACTGGCTGGCGGTATGTCGCCGGGGAGCTGGCGGCGGCGGGGATCACGCCGCACCTGGCCGGGCCGGCCGATACCGCGGCGCTGCGCGGGCGGAAGCGGCACGCCAGGACCGACAAGACCGACGCCCGGCACCCTGCGGGCCCACCTGCTGGCCGGGGACCTGCCCGAGTGCTGGATCCCGCCGGAACAGGTGCTGGAGGCGCGGGCGGTCGCGCGGCTGTACAAGGACCTGGTCGATGAGCGCGGCGCGTGGCATCAGCGGATCGCCGCGACCATGTTCCGCCAGGGCGTGCCGGTGACCGGCAGCATGTCCACCCCGGCCGGCCGCGCCGCGGCCGCGAACATCTCGTTGTCCCCGGCCGGGCGGCAGGCCGTCGAGGCCGGGCTGCGCCAGATCGACCGGCTCACCGGCGAGCTGGACCCGCTGCGCCGCCAGCTCGACCTGCTGTCCCGCCGCCAGCCCGGCTGCCGCGCCCTGCGCGCCACCCAGTACGGCGTCGGCGCGGTCACCTCGGTGGCGATCTGGGCCGGGCTCGGCGACGTGCGCCGGTTCGCCAGCTCCGACGACGTGATCCGGCACACCGGGCTGGACATCACCGTCTGCTCCTCCGACGGCAGGCGCCCGGCCGGGCACCTGGCCCGGCAAGGACCGCCGCTGCTGCGCTGGGCGCTGTACGAGGCAGCCAAGTGCGCGGCCAAGCCCGCCAGCCCGGATCACGGCTACTGCACAGCAGCCCGGGACCGGCGCAACGCCGGGCTGGCCACCTTGTCCGTAGCCCGCAAGCTCGCCCGTCGCTGCTATCACACCCTGCGCAAAGCCAGTCGCCCGGCTGTCAGCGAGCACGGCGGGGTGCCTGGTGCCGGAGAAGACGCTGGTCATGACAAGCAGGTCGCGTGCCGGTGTCACGTCGTAGCGGCCATACTGGTTGCCGTCATCTGTGGAGTTCCGTCGGAGGCTTCGCACATTTGCGCGACCTACTGCGAGCTAATGCGTCGTGCGCTCTTCCGGCTCTTCCCGCTCAACCAGATCCATTTGGTAGCGCAAGCCGTCTAGGTCGCTTCCACCAACGATGCGGACGTAGTCGCCGGACGTCTCACGCAAAACGCCAATCCATTCAGTCCCGCGTTTGACCTTCTCAATCTCCCACCGCTCGCCATAGTCACGGAACACCTTGGCAAGGCTGGCATCATCCGACATGGGGAGTCTCATGAGTGCCTCATTCCTTCTATCTCATTGCGCATCTCTGCCCACACCACCTTGCCCGGCCATCCAGGCACCACACCGCAGCCCCACTGCGCCGAGAGTGCTTCAACGAGCATCAGGCCCCGGCCACTCTCGTCATCCACGGCGGCCTCTTTAGCTACGGGAGCCTGCGGAACCCCGTCCCACACCTCAATCACGACCCGCGTGCCATCAGACAGCAGCCGCACATGCACGACCGCGAGACCATTACCGCTTCGCGCGGCAGCTCGCTGCTGGTCTTGGGTCGTGGATGCGAGCACCGCATTGGTGACGAGTTCGGTTGTTACGACCTCGGCGGCTTCAACGACACTCGCCAGCCCCCACTCATGAAGAACCGCATTGACATGCACTCGGGTACAGCCTGGTGCCGTCTTAAGCGCTCCCAGCACTAATAGACTCGACCGCGGCCAATGACCGGGCGGATGAGGCAGTTGCAATGGGGCAGGACCGAGACCGGAGCAATGCTCAGGATCACGAGCGACCAAGCCCGATCCTTTAACGATCTCGGCCCTGCCGTTCATGGGGTCTCCCGCGTTGTGGCCGTACGGGCACCGTGGCCCGGTGTACCGTTTCCCGTGTCCCGCCTAGTATGCGCTTTCAACCCTTGAAAACGCAAGGTATGCGAACGCCTAGAAAACAAAGCCACCCCGACCGCTAAGATCGTCGCCATGCCCGCCCGCAAGCCCGCGCCCACCTTGCGCCTACGGCGCCTGGCCGCCGAACTGCGCGGCTTGCGCGCTGCCGCCAGCTTGACCAGGGAAGAAGTCGCCGAGCGCACCGGCATCAACGAGGCCACGCTCTACCGCATCGAAGTGGCGAAGGCGAGGCCACAAGCCCGTACCTTGACGGCCTTGCTCGACCTCTACGGTGTCACCGACACCGACCGGCGCGCGGAGCTGGCAGCGCTGGCTCGCAAGTCAGGTGAAGAGAGCTGGCTTCAGTCCTTCCCGGCCGAGCTGCCCGAGCCGTACACCACCTACATCAGCTTCGAGGGTGAGGCCCGGTCACTGCTCAACTACGAGTGCCTGTTCATCCCCGGCTTGCTCCAGACCGAGGATTACGCCCGGGCTGCGCTCCAACGCGGCATGCCGACCGCCACCAGCGACGACATCGCGAGGCTCGTCGCAGCCCGGATGAGCCGGCAAGCTGTGCTCACCCGGGAGCCACCGCTCCGGCTCTGGACCATCGTGGATGAGGCTGCGCTCCACCGGCCCGTCGGCGGTACCGCGGTCATGCGGACTCAGCTTGAGCAGCTGACCGAAGCCTCGCATCAGCCACACATCACCTTGCAGGTCATCCCCTACGATGTCGGTGGTCATCCCGGCATGTCCGGATCGTTCGTCGTGCTCCAGTTCGCCGACGCTCCAGCAAGCGATGTCGTCTACATTGAGACGCAAGCGGGCGACCTGTTCCTGGAGAGTGACACCGATGTGGCACGCTTCGGTGTGATCTTCGAGCATCTGCGCGCCCTGGCTCTGCCGCCAGAGGCGTCGCAAGCACTCATCACGAGCGTTGCCCGCGACCTGTGACGACGAGGAGGTGCAGGAACCATGGCTCATGACGAACTGCGCCATGCTCAGTGGCGTAAGAGCAGCTACTCCGGCAACACTGGCAACTGCGTCGAGGTGGCCGACCTGAGCGACCGAGTAGCTGTCAGGGACTCCAAGGACCCGGATGGTCCGAAGCTCATCTTCACCCGGGACCAGTGGCGGGCGTTTCTGGAGGGCATCAAGTCCACGCTCTAGGCGAGCGGTACCAATTCATCGGCCCACAAACCGACTGCGCAGAGTCCATGGAAGCGTTCGAAGAAGACAATGTCTCATGGCTACCTGATACGGAATCGAGCACTGTTGCTGACCGCTTGAAGTTCGACTCCGTCGGAGGAGCTGGGCCGTAACATGCATCAAGCCAGGCGACTAGAGTAATAAAAACAATTATGAGGTAGTCTGGACCCAGACGGAGTGCCGCGCTGTGAACATATTTCCCAAACCCTTCCATGATGTTACCTTCGCTGATGTCGTGGCTTTCTGTCAGCAGAAGCATCCGGAGAGCACAACTCTCGACTACAAACGTGAGATTCCCAGGGATCTTGCGAAACATTTCGCGACCTTCTCAAATACGCTGGGTGGCGTCATTGTCGTCGGCGTAGAGGAAGACCCTCGAACCGGCGACTGCACACGCCCGGCAAGCGCCAGCTCCTCGTACGCCTCGGCGTTCCGCAGCGTCGGCACCCCCTCGCACGATCAGGGCCAAACAGATCCCAGCGGCCACGGCGTTCTCTAACGTAGCTCCACATGACAGCTCCTGCCGAAGACCCGGCTCGGGGGAACCAAACGGGGAGCCAGTGATGACCGACATCAGGGGACCCCGAGCGATGTCGAGAGCTGTTGTCCCGGTTAGAGGCCACACTGAGCGATGGCTCGCCTCACCCGAAAGTGGTTGACCACCAAGGTTGACCACATCGACAGGGCAGTGTCGGCGCTACGCGAGGTCGCAAACTGTAGAGCTGACCTGCTTGCCCAGCACGCTGGCATTTGCTTGGGATTCGGCGAGACCGACTTCTATGCGAGCCGCTACCGGCTGGAGGCGGATCTGTGCATCAACGGGGCGCTGACGAGTCCTACTTGCTGCACTTCGACTGTCCGTTCCGTGGGCCGATGCATACAACGTTAGTCAGCACAGCAACATCCTTAATCTCGACTTCAAGCTCATAATCACACCACAGCCTTTGCGAAATTCACCTCACGACCGCCTCTAAAATCCCTTCAGGAATGCCATTATTCCCGGGAGGTGCACCACTAACGAGCCGAGATCCTGACCACCAAAACTGACGACAACGGCATCCGACTCGACCGCACTTGCTTGGACACGACGACCGTGTCTGCCCAGGCCAGCGGCCAGTATCGGACAACCCGACTGAGGCTTACAAACGAGGGGTCACTGGCTCGATGCCAGTTGCGCCCACCAGGCCAAACGCCCTGGCACGGACGACCGACTGGCCCGTTATCCGGGGATTGCCAAACTACTCGGCGTCGGTTTGATGCTCTGTGTCTTCGTCGGGCGGCAGGGCTTGAGCCAGTGCCTGGACGGCGCGTTCGAGGGCAGGCAGGTCATCGTCGACGGTGGCTTGCAGGATCGCGTGGGCCGTGTCGAAGTAACGGTGGGCGAGGTGGTCGCGCATCCGGGCGATTTGCCGCCAGGGAATGCCGGGCTGGGTGGCCAGCAGACTGTCGGGCAGCGCCTTGACGGCCTCGCCGATTTCGAGCAGGCGAATCCGGACCGCGTCGAAGACCAGGCCATCCGACAAAGTGCCGCGCTGCAGGTGGGAGCGGATCGCGTCGATCGCGGCCTGGATGTCCGCCAGCCGCTGCCGGTCCCGGTAGGTCACAGTGCCACCAGGTCACGCTCGGCGCGCTGACGGACATCGGCCTTGAGGTCGGCGGCGGGCACCAGGTCCACCGGAGCGCCCACAATGGTTTCCAGTTCCTCGGCGACCCGGCCCAGCCCGAGCAGGCCCATGCCCGGCGGCAGGTCTGCCAGCAAGTCCACGTCGCTGTCTGGACGATCCTGCCCGCGAGCCACGCTGCCGAAAACCCGGAGATTAGCCACGCCATGGGCGGCCGCGGCCGCGATCAGCTCCCGGCGGCACTGGCGCACCCGCCGACCGACAGGACCGGTTAGCCTGGCCAGCCGCCCTGACTGCCGCCGCACACTCACCTCCAGGTCAGAACCTGCCGACTCGACCAGGGCCGCCAGGGTCGGCAGGGACGGCTGCCGATGTCCGGACTCGTAGGCGCTGATCACGCTCTGCGTAACACCCGCCCGCATGGCCAGCTCCACCTGCGACAGACCAGCTCGCCTGCGAGCGTCTCGGAGCACGACCCCGGCAGTGGACCGATCGATCACCACACTGTCAAATATAGCACATCGTCAATATTGCTCAGTTCCCGGCGCACCAGAGCGGAGTGAGCGAGCGTCCGATCGCGGCCTCCCAGCACGAGCCCGTTCAGCTCGGCCCGGCCACGGAGAACACCCTCAGCATCGCTCACGCAGCCTCCAGGTCCCTGGCCGACAGGTAGACGCCGTGCTTGCGGAAGGCCGCTGGTGCCCAGACCAGCGCATCGGCCCGCTGGATCTCCAGTTCCGCCGGGAACCACGGCCGCCGCAGGACCCGCGTGTCAGCCCACTCCGGCGGCGCGAGGTCGTGCCGCGCGGCAAGATGCTCCGCCAGCGCCGCGAGAAGCGTGTCCCATCGCTCGTCGCCGGAAGGGGGTGGCTCAGCTGCCAGCAGCGAGGGCTGAACATGGTCTGGCTCCCACCGGTACTCCTCCATGAACTCCCACACCAGCTTCCACCGCATCTTGCCATCAGCGGTCCGCGCCAGGTGGCCGGCGAGATCGGCCAGGGTCATCGGGCGATAGCCGGTCATGGCGCGAATCCTCCGTTGCTGGTGAGTCCCTCGATTCGAGCATACGATCCCGGCCTGCCCCGATCCCGGTGAAGCGACGCGGCAAACCCTCAAGGGCAGCCGGGCGGCTCCAGATCGGGACGGCGCAATCCAGCGGCTGGACGCAAGATGCCACGTCGGCGAGTGGCAGCGCGCCGCAACGAGGCGGCCAGACGCGGTGGGCAGCCGCAGGTGCGAGTCGTCATCGTCTTTACGACTGGAAGTTTTCCGACATGGCGGCGTGCTTCCGGGGAGCCAATTGGGGAGCCAACACTGGAAGGCACGTGGCGACGTCTAGCGCCGCTGGGCGACTGTCGCGCCAGGTCAACGCCACATCAGGCCACATACAGAGTCACGCAACGACCGGATTGCCGCGCCTTACAAGCGAGGGGTCACTGGTTCGAACCCAGTTGCGCCCACCAGCAGGAACTCTCTCCACGCCAGTCCGGATCGGTGCCTGACACCCGTAGTTGACACAGATGCCCGTTGCTCCCTGGCCTGCCTGCGGAAGCCACCGAGCGGGGCGCTGATCTTTCAGAGTGCGTCGCGGCGTGGCCCGATTGGTCGGCTGAAGCGACGTCCGCGTTGAGAGTCATCCCAGATGCAACTATTATAGTTGCATGTCTGTGAGCCTGACGATCCGTGAACTGCCAGAGACCACCCGCGACATGCTTAAGCAGCGGGCGGAGGCGAGGCGGCAGTCACTGAATTCCTACATCCTGGACGTGCTCGACCGAGAGGCGGGGCTGCCGACGATGGGCGAGTGGGTGGACATGGTCCAGTCGCGCACGCGCCTGTCAGGGTCCAGTGATGCCGCTGTGGACGCTGTGCGTGAACTGCGGGACGCCTCGTGAGCCTAGCCGTGGTCGACGCCTCCGCGGTCGTGGCGTTCCTGGCGTTCGACGATCCGCGCGGGCAGCACGTCGCGGCGCGCCTGCGCTCAGGTGATGCGTTCTATGCGCCGACGATCTTGGACTATGAGGTCCTCGGCGCATTGCGCGGGCTCGCTCGCAAGGATGACCGCATCGACGACAATTATGTCGAGGAGTGCATCCGCGATCTGGAGCTGTTCCCGGTACGCCGCGAGGATGTATCGCCCCTGCGGCGGCGGATCTGGGGGCTTCGCCACAACCTGACCGTTTACGACGCCGCATACGTCGCCCTAGCCGAGATGCTCAACGCCACGCTGGTGACCTGCGACGAAAAGTTCGCCCGCAGCGTGGGTCCCGGCTGCAGGATCGAGACGATCAGCTAATCCCGCCGGGCCGCTGCAGTTCGGCAAGCGCTCAGCTCGCCGCAGTCCTTAATCAGCCTGGCCAGCGTCGTAAGCCAGCGCCATCGCGGCGCCGACAACGAAGACATCCGCGACGACACCCTCCGGCAAGACGCTCGCCCAGCGCCCTGAAAGCCCGTTCAAGCTCGGCCCGGGCCAAGGAGAACATCTTCAGCAGATGCCACGCCGACAGCAGCAGCGCCGCTATGAAGCGGCGACACGCGCTGGGCGACCACAGATGCTAGTAGTCGTCGTGTTTGCGACTGGAAGTTTTCCGACATCGCGGCGGATCTCCGGGGAGCCAATCAGGGAGCCAACACCGGAACCCACGTGGCGACGTCAAGCGCTGCCGGGCGATTATCGCCGCAGGTGAACCCCACATCAGGCGACGTCCACGACCATGAAACGACCAAGAATCCGCGCCTTACAAGCGAGGGGTCACTGGTTCGATCCCAGTTGCGCCCACCAGGTCAGAGGCCCAGAGCGACTCCCGAGAGTTCGCCCGGGAGCCAAACGGGAATGCCTGTCCTAGTCATCGGCAGGGGAGTGCGCGTCACTGACCGTGGCGGACCGCTGTTCGTCGTAGCGCGTGGCACGTGTGTGGCACGGCGGCCAACTTCGCACTGTCAGCTTGGGAAGTCTGTGGCGCGTCGTGGTCGCCAGCGGGGGGTTCGCCTACCTGCGGCACCGTCAGTTACGTGTCCGTGATTGACCGCGAGTGGCCGCTGTTGTTTACCTGATCGGGCACGTAGCAGGCATGCCAGGCGAGCGCTGGGTCCTAGGGCCGTTCCAGGCTTCGTATTTTTGCTGCTGCGCGCCGGTTAGGGCCCAGTTTCGTGTCAGGCCAGCCGGTCCGAGAAGTGCCCGGGAACCAGTCGTTATCGGGTCACCTGACTGCGAAGTGCTGGCAGGGTGAGGGCAGCCACACGAGCTCGGGTGAGGCGGCCCGGTGCCGACTGTGCGTGGCGCGGTCTGGACTGGCGCAGGGTTGCGAGGCTCGATGTGCAGGACGAGCCTGCAGGGCAGGGGGTGAAGAAATCTTGCCGCTTGGGCGAACCGGTTGCCGCCAGAACGCAATAGAGAAGCGATGAACGACGACGAGCTGATCGCCGCGGTGGCGGGCGGTGACGACGCTGGGTTGCGGGAGCTGTTCTCGCGGCATGCGCCGTGGCTGGCTGCCCGCCTGCGCGCCGTCCTGCCCGCGGCCGAGGTCGAGGACGTCCTGCAGGAGACGTTCCTGGCGGTGTGGCGAGGCGCGGGCGGCTACCGGCCCGGCGGCTCGGGCTCGGCGGGCGGCTGGGTGTGGGGGATCGCTCGCAGGCAGGCAGCGCTGTTCCTGCGCCGCCGCGGGCCAGCGGAGCTGCTGCTGCCCGCCATCGACGCGGGCGGGCGGCACGTGGCAGACCCGGCGGAGGCCGCCGTGTTCCGGGCCGAACTGGCCGAGGCGGTCGGCGCGCTCGGGCCGGCGGGCAGCCCGAACCGCGAGGCCTGGCGGCTGATGTACGTAGAGGACCGGCCGGTCGCCGAGGTGGCGGAGCTGACGGGCGTTCCCGAGGGCACGGTGAAGAGCCGCGCGCACCGGGCCAGGAAGCAGCTGCGTGCGGCGCTGCGGCGCCGAGAGCCGACGCGAGATGGAGGCGGGCGATGACGGGCGGGCATGAGATGGCTGGTGACCATGAGAGCCTGGCGAGCCACGGCCCCGGGCCCGGCGACGTCGATCTCGGCCGGGTCTGGCTCGGCGTGGCGGCGCAGGTGTGGCGCCGCCGTCCCGGCCTGGCTGAGCGGGCCGCCGGGCGGCTGCTGCGCTCGCCGGGGCTGGCGCGGGCGCTGGTGACCACGCCGTCGCTGCTGGCCGGGTGGCTGCTCGCGAGCGCCGTGGTGCTGATGGCTGGGGTGTTCGCCACGCTGGGGACCGGGACGCCGTACGTGCCGCTGCTGGCTCCGGCGGTCGCGGGGGCCGGCATCGCGTATGCCTACGGGCCGGGCATCGACCCGGCCTGGGAGCTGTCGCGGAGCATGGCGGTCAGCGACCGGATGGTGCTGCTGGCGCGGGCCCTGGCGGTGTTCGCGGTGAACGCGGCGCTCGGGCTGGCCGCGGCCGCGGCGGGCGCCGCGGCGGTGCGGACCGCGGCGGCGGTGACCTTCGGCTGGCTGGTCCCGATGACCGCGGTCTGCGCGCTCGCGCTGGCCGCCGCGACGCTCGCGCGGTCGGCGAACGTCGGCGTGACCGTGGGCCTGGCCGGCTGGGTGATCGTCGTGCTGGCCGGGCAGTCCGCCAGCGGGCGGCTCACCGCCGTCATCACCGACACTGCGCTTGTCCTTCCCTACCTGGCGTTCGCGGCCGTCTGCGCCGCGATCGCCTGGGCTGCTACCCGTATCCCGAGAGGAACGTCATGAACGTTGAGATCAGCGATCTGACCCGGCGGTTCGGCCGGACCCGGGCGGTGGACGGGGTGAGCCTGCAGGCCGGGGCCGGGGTGTTCGGGCTGCTCGGCCCGAATGGGGCGGGCAAGACCACGCTGCTGCGGATGATGGCCACCGTGATCCCGCCCAGCTCGGGCAGGCTGCGGCTGCTCGGCCGCGACCCCGGCTCCTACGGCCCGCGTAAGGAGATCCGGCGCCGGGTCGGGTACCTGCCGCAGAACCTCGGCTACTACCCGGGATTCACCGTCGCGGAGTTCGTCGAGTATTTCGCGCTGCTGAAGGACATGCCGCCGCGGCAGGTGCCGCGGTCCGTGGCGGCCGCAGTCGAGCAGGTGGGCCTGGGCGACAAGGCCCGGGCGCGGCTGCGCACCCTGTCCGGCGGTATGCTGCGCCGGGCCGGGATCGCGCAGGCGATCGTGAACCAGCCGGAGCTGCCTACCTGGTCTTCGCGGGCGTCATGTTCGCCGTCTACGCCCACCAGGGCCTCCAGGGCTCGCCGCCGTGGTGGTGGGTGGCGGTCGGCGCCGCGGCCGTGACTGCGTTCAGCGCCGCGGGGTTCACGGTCGGCGCCTTCTTCCCCAGCCGGTTCGCCGCGCCGGTGGCCGCGTTCGGCTCCTTCCTGGCGCTGTTCGGCTCGTTCCAGATCGGGTTCGGCCACGCCAGCGGGTGGCCGCTGATCTTGCCGAACAACGCCAACGGCAACTACCAGCCGGTCTCCGGGATCTTCTATCCCTACCTGCCGGACCTGCCGATCGCCCGGATGATGTTCCTGGCCGGGATCGCCGTGGCAGCGCTCGGCGTGCTGGGCCTGCCCGCCCGGGCCGGCGGCGCGTGGCTGCGGCGGGCGGCCGCGGTGGTCACGCTGGCCGGGGTGGCGGCGGCCGGGACCGCCGTCGGGCTGGCCCGAACCGCCCGGCTTTACGCCCCATGGCGTGGTCATCCCCGCGCTGCACGACGCGGCCAATGACCGGCCGATCGGCTACACCCCGGTCTGCGCCCACGCCGCCGGGGTACCGGTGTGCCTGAATCCGGCCTACCGCCGCTACCTGCCGGAGGTGGCAGCCGACCTGCGGCCGGTGCTCGCGGAGGTGGCCGGCCTGCCCGGCGCGCCGGCCCGCGTCGCCCAGGTGGCTGGCCGGTACACGAGCGGCAAGTTCGAGTTTGAGGCTGGCGTGGCGGTGACGATCAGCGGCCGCCCGCCGGTGCTCCGCGTGCCGCTCGACGTGTTCAACACGCTGCCGAGCGCGACCCCCGGGTCCGCGGCGCAGTTCGATCAGGAGCTGCCGCTGCTGTCGGTGCACGCGTTCGTGGGCGCGGGCAACGGCGCCGGCACCGCGGCGCAGCAGGCGGTGCAGGCGGCCCTGCTGCAGCACGCCGGCATACCGTTCGCCGCGCAGCTCCAGGCGCTGACCATCCTCGGGCTGCCGCAGTGGGCGCAGGAAGACCTTCAGGGGCTCGTTGGCGGGTCCGGGTCCGGGTCCCCGGCGCAGTCGCCGGCCGGGCCGGTCTATGCCGCGGCGCGGCGGCTCGCCGCGCTGCCTGCCGCCGCCCGGCACGCCTGGCTCGCCGCCCACCTGGCCGCGCTGCGGTCCCGCCAGCTCACCCTGGGACAGCTGCCATGACCACCGCCGGGGTCCAGAACTCGCCGCCAGGAGCCGTCACCGCCCCGCTGGCAGCCCGGCCCGCCGTCGCCTCGCTGCGGCTGGCGTGGCTGTACCTGCTCAGCCGCCGCGCCCCGGCCGCCCTCGCGCTGCTGGCAGGTCTCGGCGCCCTGCTCTGGACGGAGCTGCACTGGCAGTGGAACATCGCCGGCGGACCCGCCGCGCAGGACCTGATCCCGCTGACGATCGAGACCGGGGCCGCCGCGGTCATCGCGGTCACCACCCACGGCCCGTTCGGCGACCCGGAACGCGCCACCGGCCGCTGGCTGCCCTGGCTGCGGCTGGCCGCCGCCGTCGCGCTCACCGCGGCCGCGTTCGGCGCGCTGGCGGCCGGGGCCGCGGGCGGGGTCCTGCCCGGCGGCACCCCCGCCATGCTCCGCAACCTCGCCGGGATGACCGGCACCGGCCTGCTGTCCGCCGCCGCGCTCGGCGGCGCGTTCGGGTGGACCGGCCCGATGGCCTACTGGCTGACCACCGAGTCGGTGCTGGCCGCGCACTGGACCACGCCGTGGATCTGGCCGGCCCGGCCGCCGCACGACCGCGGCGCGGCCATCTGCGCCGCGCTGGTGCTCGCCGCCGGGATCGCGGCCGTCACCCTCCTCGGCGCCCGAGACTCCGGCCGCCGCTCCGCCCCCGACTGAGCACCGGAACACCTCCAATACGACTGGTTCTCAAGCACTTCCGGCGTGCTGGCCGAGTTGTATGAGCGGGGCGGGGCGCCGCGGCGGCGGTGACGGGGACGTGCTCGAACTCGCCTGCTGCGATCGCTTCGAGGAAGGCCGCCTCGATGTCGGGGCGCTCCTCCACCAGCCAGCACACCTCGACGATGACCGTGGTAGGGATTGCTTTGTGGGCAGCGGGTGTGGGCGATACCAGTAACTACTCGACGCTGGTTTGATGCTCTGTTTCGTCGTCGGGCGGCAAGGCTTGAGCGAGTGCCTGGACGGCGCGTTCGAGGGCGGCCAGGTCATCGTCGACGGTGGCTTGCAAGATCGCGTGGGTCGTATCGAAGTAACGGTGGGCCAAGTGATCGCCCATCCGGGTGATCTGCCGCCAGGGAATGGCCGGGCTGGGTGGCCAGCCGGCCATCAGGCAGCGCCTTGACGGCCTCGCCGATTCCGAACAGGCGGATCGGACGGCGTCGAAGACCAGCCATCGGTCAGGGTGCCGCGCTGCAAGTGGGACCGGATCGCGTCGATCGCGGCCTGGATGTCCGCCAGCCGCTGCCGGTCCCGGTAGGTCACAGTGCCACCAGATCACGCTCGGCGCGCTGGCGGACGTCGGGCTTGAGGTCGGCGGCGGGCACCAGGTCCACCGGGACGCCCACGATGGCGTGCAGTTCCCCGGCGACCCGCCCCAGGCGGCCGAGCAGGCCCATGCCCGGCGGCAGGTCCGCCAGCAGGTCCACGTCGCTGTCCTGACAGTCCTGGCGTGCCACGCTGCCGAACACCCGCAGACTAGCCACCCCGTGGGCGGCCGCGGCCGCGACGAGCTCCCGGCGTCGCTGGCGCACTCGCCGACCCACCGGACCCGTGAGCCTGGCCAGCCGCCCGGGCTGCCGCCGCACGCTCACCTCCAGGTCAAAGCCTGCGGCCTCGACGAGCGCTGCCAGGGTCGGCAGGAGGCGACATCCAGCACCTTGCAGAGACCCACCGATCGCGCTCTGCTCTCCCCAAGCGTGGGGAAAGGGCTCGTCACCCCGGCTGGAGCGCGGACCCGCCGGATCAAGCATGTCGCGGTTGACGGCGCCGAGAGAGACCGGACGAGACCGTTCACTGCTATGGCTAATGGCACGCTAATGGCACCGTTGTGACAGCTACTATCACGGCGGTCACGCTGTCCGAATATTGACGATGGCAGCCCCTAGGAAGATGAGCCCTAGCGAACCAAACGCCAAGAGTTCGATCAGGAAATTCGCCGAAGGGCCGTGTACCCGAGAGGGCAATTGAGCGTAGGTGACATTCTTTGGACTGTAATCTACGCTGAGCAGCTGACCGACGCGATAGCTTCGAACGCATGTCCCGCTGCAATTGGTTGCTAGCAGGACCCGCGCCTGTGCTCTCTCTCCCAGCACGTTAAAGTGGACGAGCGCGTATTCGTCGAATGTAGGCGCGTTGTAGTCCTGCGAAGGGGCACTCGTATAGATCTGGTCAATAACGGCTCTGGCCTGCACGGCTTCCGCGTGAAAGACCGCTTGGTTGTGTTCGTAAACCAAGCCTGACCAGACCCCAAACGCACAGAGTGCTACGCCGATCGCCAGCGGCCACAGTACGTAGCCGCGACGTCTCCGCCACCAATACGGCCCTCCGCCCGACCCAATAACCGCCACCTGACTAGCTCCCATCCCAGTTCTGGTCCCAGTCTGGTCCGTCGTCCTCGCAGGCGCCAAATCCACGGGGAGCGTGCACCCGGGTCAATGGCCGGCGTCAGGCGATCGCGTGTGACGGCCCAGGGAGGGCCGCCATTGACCCGGTGGCCGCGAGCCGGACAATCGTGGACCGAGGAAGACGGCACCGTGCAGCACCGGGTTGCATGGCCGGGGTGAGCCTGGCTGATCCGCAGCGGGCTGCTGGATGGGACCGGCGCGCGTCGGCCGGGGGGCCCCAGGGCCGGAGGCCGAGCGCAGGCGTCGGCCCGCGGGGAGCCAAGTGGTTAGCTTCCAGTCTGTGGCAGAGACCAGGCGCCGCAGCCACGGCGAGCACGCGATCTATTTCGATGCTGCCAAGAACCGCTATTACGGGGCCGACTTGCTTGGCCACGATGCCGACGGAAGACGCATCCGCAGCAAGGTATCCGGCAAGAGCAAGCAACAGCTAAGGGACAAGCTGGACCCGGGTCATGCCGCGCGGGACCTCAAGGACATCGCGCGACAAGCGCTCATAGCCATCGTTTGGCGTAAACATTCAGGTCCCCGGCAGCCCGGCATAACCGGCATAATTCCTGACCGTCTGCGCCACCTCGCCACCCGACCCGGACGCGACCCGGTTCTGTCGTGGCGCGACTGAGGCACGCCGCGGAGCTGTGCCCGACGTCGATCACTGTCAGGGAGGCGGATCTGGCTTACCCGGCCAGGAGCAGGCGTTGCCAGGTGTCGGCGAGGAAGTGCTCGTAGCGCTCCGGGGTCCAGCCGCGCTGGCCGACGAGCAGCTGGTAGAGCTCGGGGGCGTTGGTGGCCCAGACGATGTCGGCGGCCTCGCCGGGATCCACACGCAGCGTGGCGACTGCGGCGAGGTCGGTCACGAAGCGGTGCATGTTCGCCGCCCGGCGCTCGGCGATCTCGCGCCACAGCGCGGCCAGTTGCGGCTCGGCCGGCGTGGCCTGCTGGAGGATGACCAGGACGGGAGCGAGGCGGCCGGCGATCATCCGCATCGCGGAGGCGTAGATGGCGATCTTGGTTTCGGCATCGGGCGCGGCGCGGATCGCCTGGACGTAGCCGCGTTCCTCGGCTGGGACGGCCTGGCTGCTGCCGGAGATCGCGGTCTCGATGAGCAGCCGGGCCAGCTCGGGCTTGCGGCCGGCTGAGGCGTAGACGGTGTCGAGCGCCACGCCCGCCCGCTCGGCGATCGCCGTCATCGGCGTCGCGGCGTAGCCGCGGTCACCGAACAGCTGCAGCGCGGCGCTCAGGACGGCCTCGCGGGTGCGCGCGGCCGCCTCGCGGCGCTTGCTCGCGTCGTAGTGCCGCTTGACGGGGGGTTGCACAGGGGACATGATAGCAATATTGATCCGAAATATCTTCGGATCAATATTGGAGGCTAGACCGATGACATACGCATTCACCTATGAGGTGCCGATCACCACCGAGATCTACGCCCGGATCAAGGAGGGCATCGGGCCGGAACGGCCACCCGGCCTCATCGCCCACCTCGCCTACCGTACCGAGACGGGTCTGCGCTACGTCGAGGTTTGGCAGGCCAAGGACGACTGGGAGGCCTTCGAGCACGACCGGATACACCCCGTCGTCCACCCGCTGCTGCAGGACATGCTCGGCTTCGTGCCCCCTGAGCCTCCGCGGACAGTACTCGAACTGGTCGATGCCTGGACCACCGAGCACACCATGACGGCCTGACACCGGATCAGCCGGGCGGCGTCCCGCCTGCTGGCCTAGATCGAGGTCGGCTCTTTCGATGGTCAGTGCGGCGGGCTGGCCGACGGCCCCATCGCTATCGGAGGTCGGGCGGCCGGTCGGTATTCGCGTTCGCGGAGCAGCTGGCTGATCGTCGTGCGGTGCGCAAGCGTGCTGTCGTGACAGGCGGTGTTGCCTCCGCGACGGCCGCTGCGGCGCGGGCGATCATGCCGTGCACGAACCCCGGAAATGGCTCCGCGCCGGTCAGGGCCCGGCCGGCCTGGGTACGCCGCGATGCTACGGAAAGAGCGTCAGCTGCGGCATCAGCTATGGCGGTGGCATTGGCGGCGGTCGGGCCGCGGTCACGCGGAGGGGGATCGTGCTGGCGTAGCCTCGGACGAACCGCCCGAGCCTGGCCAGGTCCAGGCGGTCGGCGTCCTGGTGAGGACGGCCGCTGCGCCACAGCCCGTAGCCGATGTCGGCCAGCGGCGCCTCGACATAGGCCCGCTGGAAGTCGATGACGCCGACGGGCCTGGGCGGGATGCCATCAGCGATGACGTTGTGATTGGTGAAGTCGCCGTCGATGACCAGCCGTTCGGCCACGCGGTGACCACAGTCTTCCAGGTCGGCGGCGAGTCGCTCGGCAAGGCGGCGAATGACGGCGGTCTGTTCAGGGTCTGGGCACGCTGTGTCGAGTTGGCCGGACAGCAGGATGGCGGGGACGCTGGCCAACGGGATCACGCCGTCGCACTCGCCGGTCACGTGGATCCGCCGGACGGTGCAGTGATAGCGGGCGAGGAGGGCGCCGATCTGCTCCATTGACGGCTCGGCCGCCCAGCCGACTCGTGGCCGGGGACGTAGGAGACCAGTTCCCACAGCCGACCGCCCGCGATCGTCCACGACTGGCCGCCGAAATCCGGGAGCGGGCGCGGTGAGTGAAAGCCGAGACCAGCCAGCTCCGCCAGGAAGGTGTGCAGCCAGACCACGTCATCCAGCCGTCGGGCCCGGGAGACTGCGCCAGACGGAACGTGCCAGCCCCTGAGTACACCACGCGTCCCCTGCCAGTCAGCCAGCCACGCGCGGCCCTCCCTGGCCGCGATGAACCCCGGCACGATGGCCAGGCCGGCCTCCTGCAACAGCCGCCGCAGGAACCCGCTGTCGCCCACAACCCCGAACGTGCCATCCGAGGAACTCATCCGGTAGCCGAGAGCGGGACGATGCGCCGCCGATCGGCCGCACCCGACCCGCCTCATTCTGCGCGCTGGTCGCGGGCGCCGGCTGGTCGTCGAGTACGCAGCGAGTAGATGTTCGGGGCGAGCGCTTCTGAGGGCGAGGGGCGCGCCCTATGACAAGCACGTGGTGATGGGGAGAAACCGTCCTGGCCGTTTCGTGGCGGAACTCGTCAGCGGTGATCCGGCTGCAGGATCCCACCTAGGCGGAGAGGCTTCATTTCTGCCCTCGGGAACCGGAGCCGATTACCAGCACTCCATACGCGAAGCACTTCGCAGCCACTCGTCAATAACGTAAAACGGGGAATACAGCCAGATTATGCGGCCTCGGTGGTGGTGACCGTGAGGGTATGGTCGCCGAAGCTGGCGATGAGGTCAAGACGCCCGCCGAGCGCCTGGATGTAGCGGGCGATCGCGTCGATGGTAGCGACCTCGCCGCGCTCGATCTGAGATACCCGGCCGGGTGTGACGCCCATGGCATTGGCAAGCTGGGCCTGGGTGAGCCCGTGGCGCTTGCGTTCCCCGGCGAGCCGGTGGCCGCTCTGGCGTGCCATGAGCGCCTTGCGGCGCTGCTCGGCTTCCTCCTGGCCTCCCACCCGCTCGACGTATGCGGAGCGGTCCCATTTGGTGTAGCTGCTCATTGCCCGGTCACTTCCTCGGCTCGCTCTTTCAGGTAGATCTCATACAGGTGCTCGGCTCGGGGGATCGCTTCGCGGTACCACCGATTCCACTTTCCGGCCTTGTCGCCGGCGATCAGCAGGATCGCCGACCGCCAGGGGTCGAACATAAATAAGATGCGGACTTCGCTCGCCCCGCTGGACCCGGGACGGAGTTCTTTTAAGTTCTTGATCCTGGATCCGGTGATGGTGTCCACGAGCGGTCGGCCTAACGTAGGCCCAGAGCAGCTGAGGGTGTAGATCGCGTCATCCACCAGGCTGGCGGTCTTGGAATCAGCGGCCTGAAGTCCCTTTAGCTAAGCAGCGACCTCGCTGGTCAGGAAGATGTCCCACTCATCCACGCCGCTACTATAGCATATCCTATAGCTCGGCCCTGCCGGTTCCAAGGGAGGATGTTAGCGAAGCTAACGATGTCGCGGGGAGCCAAACGGGGAGCCATCAACGGCAGGAGCGCTGCATGCGGTCAGACACCTGGGTACCTGAGCAGCCTAGATGGGTAGCCGCGGCCGCGGAGTTTGGGTAGTCGCACCGATGCCCCGGGCGGCGGCCCGACAACCCTCAGGTTTGCTCTTGCGAGCACCACCAGGTCGTGCGGCCAGCGACTTTACCGCGCAGCATCGGAGCGCCGCAGCGCGGGCATTGGCCGTCTTCTTTGCGGAAGAACAGGATCGGCAGCGTATGCACCCCGCCGTCGGCCACTGCTGATTCCACCGAGCGCCGCACCGCCTGGAACAAATCGTCAACGTCGGCCTGGGTCAGTTCGCCGACTGGCCTGGAGGGATGGAGCTTCGCCTGCCACAGGACCTGATCGGCCAGCAGGTTGCCGATGCCGGCGATCGCCTCTTGATCCAGCAGCCGCGCCTTCACCGGCGCGATACCCCGTGCGAACACGGCCCGGAACTGCGCCGGGGTGATCACGCGGGCATCGGGACCCAGCGCCTCGACCGGTGGATCGAGGCGGACCCGGCCGAACCGGCGCGGATCAACGAGAAGCAGCGCCCCGCCGTCAGTGAAGGTCAGTGAAAACCGCGCGAAACGGTGGTCGCCATTGGCGCGGCCACGCCGCCAATAGTCGCCACCCTCGATCTCACCTCCATGTCCATCGGCTATGACGATCTTGCCGGACATGCCGAGATGAATGCCAAGGGCCGGGCCCGGCGAGCGAGACCGGCCCGTGCCCGAGGTGTCGCACCACATGCTCTTGCCCAGCCGGTGCACGGCCGTCAGCCGCCGACCGGTTAGCACTGTGCGGATCTCACCCGGGCGGTGCGGGCGGCATTCGTAACTGTCGCTGTCGTCGACATCGGCGATCACCCGCCCGAGCGCTCCCCGCTCGATCACCGCGCGGGCGGACTCTACTTCGGGTAGCTCAGGCATACCAGGTCCGCTGCTGACGGCGCGTCACAGGCCAAGTCCATGGGCTGGCACGCTATCCCATGCGGTCAGCCGACTCGGCCAGCAGAGGTCATCCTCGGCTACCCGGACTCGGCCAAGGAGCTTGGCATGGTCAGCGCCACGCTGCGGCCGATCGACGTGCAGCTCTGGCTGGCACGCCCGTGGTCCAGGTCACCGTTCGCATTGACCTGGTTGACGGTTGCGGGCGCTGTAACGGGTCGGTTTCCGCACAGCGTCAGGTTGCGGCGAGGAGCCGCTGGTAGAGCTGGCGGGTTGCTGGGCTGGGTGAGACGCCGAGCTGGTCGCGCAGGCACGCGCCGAGTCGGTTCCGTCGAGTCCCAGCCCAGCGGCGGCGTAGCATTCCAGTGCACGCAGGCGGAGTTCCGTTAGCTGGTGGCGGATCTCGTCGACCCACGGGGCGTCTTCGCCGGGGAGGAAGTCCCGCTCGGCTACGAACAGCGCAGTGAGTGCCGGCCCCCACGCTCGCGTCCAGTCCTGCTGGGCGACGGAGGATTCGGCTCGGTGGATGGCCTCGGCGGCGGCTTCGAGGTCGACCCAGGCATCGGGCAAGCACAACCGGATCGTGGAGCGCCCATTGATCCGTCAAAATGGCGGTTATTCTCGTTGGATTCCCACGGATGCCGTCGCCGACGGCGGCTGGCAGGTGAACTCTCTTCCGTTCCGGGCAGCTGTCGATCAGGCTTCGGGCCGCAGAGTCCTTGAGGTTCAACTCCGGCGTGGCCTGCCGGCGCATGCGTAATACGGGGAGCCGATCACACTGCGGTCCATCCGCCGTCGATGACCAGCGATTGGCCGGTCATGTAGCTGGAGGCGTCGGTGGCGAGGAACAGCAGCGGGCCGTCGAGTTCGTCGGGCACCGGGATGCGGCCGAGCAGCGTCCGGTCGCGAATGGACTGCACGAAGGCCGGATCGGTGAGGAATCCGGTCAGGTCGGTGGGGAAGTAGCCAGGCACCAGCGCGTTGACCCGTACCCCGTCTTGGCCCCAGACCGCGGCCAAGTGGCGGGTGAGGTTGATCAGCGCTCCCTTGGTGGCGTTGGAAGAAGGATCGTGGACGCGCCGAGGCCACAGCCGATGTCGGCGACCGTGGCGCCGACCCGCAGCTTGTCGGCTACGCCGTCAAGCGCCGGGATCCAGGACGGGACCAGGTTGGCGATGTAACCGGGCCGGAAGAACTGCTCACACCCGATGAACACGCCTTCGTCGTGCTCGTGTCAGCCCATCCCGGCACCGGTACGGAACGCCTCGGTGATCTGCTGCTCGGCCTTCAGCGTACCGAGCGCAAGCACGAATGCACCTGGGACGTAGACGCCGCCGTCGGGGTTGGCCAGCGCGAACGCCTGCTCTTCGGTCATGGAGTAGGCCTCCGTGGCGGGGTCGTACTCGACGTACCCGCCGGCCGCCTGGCCGCGCAGCCACTCCGCGATGTACCGCGGGCTGGTCCTGGTCCGCTCGGCCAACTGCTCTGCGCTCGCCGGGCCGGTGGCCAGCGCCCGGTACAGGCCGAGCCGGTGACCGATAACCACGTTCCCGGCTGCGAAGGTGGCCCCTAGGTCGGCGACGAACCGGCCGAGGAACTCTTGTAGCTTGTCTGTGTCGATAGCCATGATGAGCGTCCCTTGGCTGGTATGCGATTGTCAGCAGCGGGTAGGCGATCGAATCGCGATGGCTTTCCCGCTGCGAAGGGCGTGGTAGCGGCGCCCGGGTGCTGGGGCCGCTGGCGGCGTTCCGCAGGAATCGCTTATAGGCACTCGACAGGAGCTCCGGGCAGGCGGCCCCACTCGGCCCATGACCCGTCGTAGACCCGCACCCGGTCGCGCCCGAGCAGGTAGGTGAGGACGAACCAGGCGGTGGAGGCGCGGCCCCCGATGGTGCAGTAGGTGATCAGCTCAGCGTCGCCGCCGAGGAGAGCCGGCGAGAAGATGCCGCGCAACTCCGCAGCGGAGCGGAACGACCCATCGGCGTTGTAGAGGCCATCGATGGGCTGATGGACAGCCGACGGCACGTGACCGGCGCGGCCACCTGGTTCCATGCCGCCGGAGGGCCAGAAGCACTCCCCCCGGTACTCGGCAGCCGAGCGCACGTCCACCAGAGTCGCGCCCGGTTGGCCGATGGCGTCGTGCACCGCCACCTGGCCTGCCCGGATGCGGCGGTCCTCGCTGCCGGGACGGTAGCCGCCGGCTGGCAGCGCGCCCGTGTCGGTGCTCCACGGGTGGCCTCCTGCTCGCCAGGTGTCACGGGAGCAGTCGAGAATGCGCACATCGGGATGCCCGTAGAGCTTCATCAGCCACAAGCCCAGGGCGGGCGCGTACCCGTAGAACACCACCGTCGAGTGCGGGCCGATCCCGGAACGCTCCACGAGCCGCTCCAGCGCGGCGGTGCCCACGGTGCGGTATCCGGCATCCTTCAAGTCGGAGTAAATGTTCCACAGCACGGCGCCGTCGATGTGCCAGTCGTCGTAGGCGGCCGGGCTGACGTCGACTTCGATCACGCGCACATCGGGGTCGTTGAGGTGCCCGGCCAGCCAGACCGGGTCGACCAGCACACTCCCGTCGGGGTCTGGCCCTGGCCTGGGTGCAGCCTTCTCTGTTGCCGTCTTCATCTGACCCTCCCTGATCTCCAGGTGTCTTCAGGGACAGTTCTACGGCGAAGGGAGCGCAGGGTGCGCCTCCGCCCGATCAGGGACTGGCGGGTGAGGACCTGACACGTGGTTGAGATGGGCAAGTTCGCGTACGCGCCGGCCCACCCTATAGGCCACGTAGAGCGAGAACGCCGCGGCCGGCAGTTCGACGGCCAGCGCCAGGATCAGCGCTTGGGTGGCCGCTTTCGCGCTCGACACCTGCGGCAGGCACCGTCACCATAGGAGCACCCGGCCGACGGCCGGGCCGAGGTCGTAGTCACCGACACCGGAGCCGACTTGGCCGCCGAGGACCTTGAACGCGTGTTCGAGCGGTTCTACCGGGCACCCGGCCAGCCGCGCCGCTCGAGCGGCTCGGGCATCGGACTGACCATCGCCCGTGACATCGCCCGCGCGCACGGCGGTGGCGTCACGGCATCCTCAGCCGGCCCGGGCGCGGCGCCACGTTCGTCCTCGCGCTCCCCGTTCACAGTGGCGGTCCAGCGCCCCAGGCATCCTGACCCAGCTGCCCGGTTGCGGACTCCGATCGAGGTCATGAACGTCCTCTGCCAGCGCGACCTGCTCCACCGGAGCCGGAAACCCTCGCCGGCGCCTTGCAGCGAGACGGCCCAAGTTGGTCCTGCCCGGGCTGCTCGTCCTGGCAGGCGCCTTGCGCGGTGCGGCGAGGCTGATGGCAAAGGTGTCCATCTGAATCTGCTCCTCGCCGCGTGGGCACCGCAGGCTGCTCTGGGAATGTGCCGCGACTGGTTGGGTGGCTCAGCGGACGGTGAACGTCCCGGCCATGCCTTTCTGCGCGTGTCCGGGGACGGGGCACAGGTAGCGGTAGGTTCCCGGCGTGCTCGCAGTAAAGGTGAGCGTGCCGACGTGCATGCCCGCCGGCGTGGGGTTGCCGAGGAACCACACCGCAGAGCCAGGGAACGCCGGGCGGGCGGTCATCATCGGCATCCACGAGGATGTGGCCTGGCTGGTGGTGATGACCAGGCCGTGCGCGGTGTCGGGGTCGGCGTTGACGATCTCGATGGTGACCCGGGCGCCGGCCTTGACGATGATGGCCGGGTCGGTCAGGCCGGCGATGCGGAAGGTCTCATCGGGCCCGCCGCCGGGGCTGGCCAGGACGACGAGCCGGACGCTGGTGCCGGTAAGGGTGATCCGGTTCGCGATGCGGTCCATCGTGCCGCCGACCGGGATCAGGCTGCCGAGCTGGGCGGCGCGGGCCGAGCTGATACGGGGACCCGGTGCGTCGGCCCATAGCGCGCCCATGATCTTCCCGGGGTCGCGGTTGGTGCCCATCATGAAGCCGGGCAGTGCCTGGCCGCGCATCCAGGCCGGCGCGGCGAGGCCGCCCATCATCCACCGGTAGCCCGTAGCACCCGTCATCCAGCCGTAGTCGCCAGGTGTGCCACCCATCATGCCGCCGCCACCGTACAGGCGTCCCATCATCGAGCGGTAGTACGCGTACGTGGCACTGTTGGGCGTGGCAGCCGCAGCGGGCACTTTGGTGGTGGTCCCGCAGCCAGCCAGGGCTGCCAATCCTGCCGCAGTGACGGCGGCGGTACCGATCACCGCGGCGAGACGGGTGTGCTTCATGAGATCCTTCGTTTGATCTGTTGTTCCGTGCCGGAGGTGGCCCTACCCCCTATGGGTACCGCCGCCCAATGGTAGGAGCAGAGCCCTGGTCTGGGGCGCAGAGTGAGATGGCGACGATTATGTTCCGGTATGGTCGACCGCGGTCCCTGAGCAGGTGTCGGCGGTCCTATCGGCCAGCGGCTCGCCGAGAACGTTAGTGCGAGTGGCGGCTGACCGCGCCTGCTCTGTCGGGGCGGCGGTGGCCATGGGCCTGCTGGGTCCAGCGGAGCTGCCCGTACTGGCTGCACACCCACGCCGCCGCATGACGGGCCCGGCGGGCGGCGGGCGTGAACGCTTTGCGTTGGGCAGTGTGTGAGCTAACGGCCGGGCCGGCTGACGTGGGCCAGCAGATCGCGGGCTGCGCCGGCGGGCGGCAGAGCGCCCCCGGACCAGATCGCCCGCAGTGCGCGGTGCAGGTCAAGGTCGGCCACGTGGACTCGGGTCAGCCGATGTGACGCGAGATCCTCGCCGACTGCCAGTTCGCTCAGCACCGCAGGTCCGGCACCGGCAAGCACGGCTGCCCGGACCGCCGCCGTGGTGGACAGAGCCAGTGCGACCGGCGGTGCCGCGACAGGCGGTGCGACGGGCGCCCGGTGCAATGCCGCTGTTAGCGCCGCTGCTAGGGCATCGCGGGTTCCCGACCCTTCTTCACGGCTGACCAGCGGCGTGGCGGCAAGCTCGGCCGGGTGCAGCGGCCGGCGGCGGCGCGCCCACGGATGGTCGGGGCGGACGACGACGATCAGCTCGTCCCGTCCGATGACTTGGCTGCGGACACCGGCCGGGGCGGCCGGTCCCTCGACGAATCCCAGGTCGGCGGCTCCTTGCCGGACCTGCTGGGCGACGGTCTCGCTGTTCGCGGCGGTGAGCACGATCTTGGCCGGCTGCTCGCCGCGGCGCTGGGCGGCCGCCTGCAAGGCGACCAGCCAGCCAGGCAGCAGCTGCTCGGCGATCGTCAAGCTGGCGCTGACCCGCAGCCTGGTGTGGTGGTCATTGCGCAGCGCCGCGAGTCCGGCGTCGAGTTCTGCGGCCACTGCGAGCAAGCGGGCTGCCCACTCGGCGACAACGACGCCCTCTGGGGTCAGCGTCGAACCGCGGGACGTGCGGGCCACCAACGCGACTCCGGCGTGGGCTTCAGCGGCCCTGATCCTGGCGGATACGGCCTGCTGGGTGACGCCGACTTGCCGCGCCGCCGAGTTGAAGCTCCCGGTGCGGGCTACGGCGAGCAGCACCTCAAGCGCAGCCAGATCGGGTATCCGGGCGCTCATGGTCATGCAGCCAGACTAGAAGGTAACAACCCGCGTTTGTAGCGCCCGCAGGATGCGGGCGGTCCGGGCGGCCCGCCGCGCCCACCAGTGCCGGGGATCGTGCCCGCCGACCGGCTGCTGGCCGGCGTGCAATTCCGCCCACGTCCCGGCGTGGCGGCTCAGCCAGCCGAGCGCGGCGCCGGCGTCCTGGTCGAGCATGGCCGCCAGCGTGTACCGGCGCTCACCGACCCGGCACCCGAGCCCGGCGACCGCTGCGGCCACCCGCAGGTCCTCGCGGGTGAGCAGGATGCCCGACCGGACCGGCGTCACCAGGGCATCGAGGAGCAGGTCCCGGCCCTCACCGCGGCCGACCGGGGCGGGTGCGGCGCGCAGCGCAGCGGGCAGGGCCGTCGTCGCCGATGCCGAGCTAGCCTCCCGGTGCAGCGCGTGCAGCGTCAGCCCTGCCCATGAGGCCAGCGCCGGCCCGCCGACACGACTGACGGCGGTCAGGTAACCCGGAGCCCACGACCAAAGGTGCTCGCGAAGCAGTGTCGTGCGGGCGTGCCTCAGTCGTGCCCTAGTCATCTCGCTCCGTGCCGCCGCTTGGGCGTCGGCGAGTTCGGCGTAGAGCATGAGCAGCACGCCTAGGTGGTCCGCGTCCGGCGATGGGGCCAGGCCGAGCACGCGCCAGAACCCGGCGACCCGGTCCAGGCCTTCGCCGCCGAGCTTGCCTTCGGCGCCTAGATGAATCGCGGCGTGCGGCGGTGCGGAGAGCACGAAGACGCTGGTGTGCTCGGCCGCGCTGAGCGCGGGCAGGCCGAGGGCAGCCATGACCGGCTGGCAATACGGTGGTGGGCTGGCCGGTACCGCACCCAGCGCGCGCAATAGCTCAGCATCCGCGATCGCGGGACTTGGCGTCGCGGGACTCGCCGTCACCGGACCTGCGGTCGTCGGGCTCGCGGTAATCGCGCTCGCCGTCACGGGGTTCTCGCCGGGTCGGGTATGCGGTAGCTGCCTGGGGCCGGCTTGAGCGGCCGCATCAGCCAGCGCGGCCGCCGCATCGCGCCTGGCGACTCCGGTCCGGCTGGCCTGGTCAGCCGCAGCCACTCCCGGTAGATCTCCCGGGACCTGGTGGTGTCCACGGCGATGTCCCCGTGCTGATCGCCCGGGTCGGCCGGCCGCACCCGGACCGCCTGATGCCAGCAGTGCATCCCGGAGATCGGATCGGGGTGCACGGGGAACGTGAGGTTCTGGTGTACTCCGGTGTCGCTCCACCAGATCCGCTGGCTGTCGGGATCGGCGGACTCATACGGGGCCACGGCGCCGCGGCGCCGCATCGTCCAGCCTTCGTCGCCACGCCGCAGGTCGACGGTGGCCATCATGCCGCCGGCCCCGCGCGGCTGGCCGTCAAGCCGCCAGCGGCCCATGTGGTGGCTGCAGGCGACAACCCCTGGCCGGATCCCCTCGGTAATCCAGGCCTTGGCGACGAAGTACCCGATGTCGGTCTCGACCCGCAGCAGCTCGCCGGTTCGCGCGATGCCGAGCCGGGCGGCGTCCGCCGGGTGGACCCAGACCGGGTTGGTGTGCGCGAGCTCGTCCAGCCATTTAGCGTTGGCCGACCGGGTGTGGATCTGGGTGGGCAGCCGGAACGTGGACAGCAGCACCACCTGGTCGGCGGCCAGGTTCGCCGGGTGCACATGGCTGCGGATGTAGCCCGGGAGCGCGTGCTCCGGCCAGCCCCAGGCCGCCAGCGTCGAGGAGTAGAACTCCAGCCGCCCCGACGGAGTCGGGAACCCCCTGCGCACCGTCCCGTCCACGTCCACTCCCACCGCGCGGCGGCCGTCTGCGTCGGGATCCGGCGCGCCCATCGGAACAACATTCATGCTCAACGGGCCGGGCGCGCTGGTGTAGACCCGCCCCGTCGCGGTGACGGCCACGTCATCGAGTTCGGCGTCCGGGACCTGTCGCTCGTAGATGGCACCCTGGCCCGAGGTGATCTCGAAGGCGCCGTACCTGCGCATCCATTGCAGCGGGGTAAGTCCCTCCGCGGCGGCCCGGTCCGGCAGGCCGGGCACGGAGTTCTCGAACATCCAGCCGTAGTACTCGTCCACGGTCAGCTTCTCGCCCGGCCGGGTACGGGACTCGTGGTACCGGCGGATGCCGAGCGAGCCGTCCGGGTCGACTCGCCAGGACAGCTCGATCCAGAACTCGTTCTCCTCCCACACCTCGCCCGGGTTCACCTGCCGGGTGTCGGTGATGTCTTCCCCGAGCCGCTCGCGGGCGGCGCGCAGTACCGGCTGGCGGAACCCGACCCACTGGCCGTCGTACTGCTCGTAGGAGTGGGTGTCGTGCCGCTCGGAGCCATGTCCCATCGGCAGGATGTAGTCGGCGAAGTATGCCGATTCGTTCCAGGTCGGAGTCAGCGCGATCGTGCAGCCGATCTTGGCCTCATCGGTCAGCACTTCCATCCAGGACAGGCCGTCCGGGTTGGTCCAGACCGGGTTGTAGACCCGCATGAAGTAGGTGTCCAGCCTGCCCCGGCCCTCGGCAAGGAAGTGCGGCAGCAGGAACGACATCTCGTTCTGCGCCAGCGGGTACTCCAGCGGCCAGGTCAGCTCCTGCCAGACCTCCGGGTGCGGCGGGATGTGGATCGGCCGGGGAACGAACTTGTTCAGCCCGTTCGGGAACACCCCGCCCGGCGTGGCGACCGCGCCGAGCAGCGCCGAGATCAGGAACAGGGTGCGCGGCACCTGCCAGCCCCCGAGGTTCCCGGCCGCGGCCGAGCGCCAGACGTGCGCGGAGAAGCGAGTGCCGGCCTCGGCCACGATCTCGGCGACCTCGGCGAGCACCCCGGCGTCGATGCCGGACTCCTGCGCCGCGAACTCGAAGGTGAACTCGGCATACAGGCCGGCCAGGATCTCCTCGAACGCCTCGAACGCGGCCGGCCGGCCGGGGTGGCAGGCCCGCAGGTACTCGGCCCAGTTCCACCACCGGCGGACGAACTCGCGGTCGTAGCGCCGGGTCTCGATCAGGTGCCGGGCCACAGCGAGATTGATCGCCGCCTCGCTGCCGGGCACCGGCGAGAGCCAGTGGTCGGCGTGGGTGGCGGTGTTGGACAGCCGGGTGTCGAGCACGATCACCTTGGCCCCGTTGGCCCGCGCCTGCATGATCCGCTGCGCGTGCGGGTTGAAGTAGTGGCCGGCCTCCAGGTGGGCGCTGATCAGGTAGATGACCTTCGCGTTGGCGTGGTCGGGGCTTGGCCGGTCCGCGCCCATCCAGAACTGGTAGCCGGTCCGCCCGCCGCTGGAGCAGACGTTGGTGTGCGAGTTGTGGCCGTCCACGCCCCAGCTGGCGAGCACCCGCTCGGTGAAGCCGTCCTCGCCCGGCCTGCCGATGTGCACCATGATCTCGTTCTGGCGGTGCTCGGTGATCGCAGCCCGGATCCGCCCTGCGAGCACCTCGAGCGCCTCGTCCCAGCTGATCCGCTCCCAGCCGCCGGCGCCCCGGGCGCCGGACCGCCGCATCGGGTACAAGATCCGGTCCGGGTCGGTCACCTGGTTCAGCGTCGCCGGGCCCTTGGCACAGTTCCGGCCCCGCGAGCCCGGGTGCTCGGGATTGCCCTCGAACTTGCGTACCCGCAGACTTTCGCGGTCCACGTAGGCGAGCAGGCCGCAGGCTGATTCGCAGTTGAAGCAGGTAGTGGGGACCAGCAGGTAGCGGCGCTCCTTCCGGTCCGGCCACGCCCGCGAGTCAAGCTCGGCCCAGTCGTCCCAGCGTTCCTTCGGCGGGAACGCGGCCAGGTGGATCCCGCTCGGGCCCTGGTAGAACGTCTCGCCGCGAGCCTCGACGTCCGCCCGCGCGGCCGATACCCGGGCGCTGATGGCGTCCAGGTCGGTGTCAGAACCCTTGCCCGCAGTGGGGTCGGACCCACGCCGACTCAGGTCCTGGGCATAACGCCCCGGACCTGAGCCATCGCGTGCCCGACCTGAGTGATCGCGACTGGCCATGGGATCCTCCTCTCTGGCTGGTCGGGTGCTAGGCCAGGGGGACGGACTGGCCGGCCTGGATGTAGGCGTGCTCGTGAGCTAGCAGGCCGATCAGGGCGAGGGGACCGGCGGCGAGCCCCAGCCACGGTGCTGTCGCCGCGCAAGCGACGAGCAGCAGGCCGGGCCAGAAGAATCTCGCGAACTTGCCTCGGGTCATCTCGTGGGTGGCCAGGTGGGCGTGCGCGGTGACGTGGGGGAGGGTGGTCTCGGCGGCTACCAGCAGGATGTGGGCGGCGGCGGCGATGGCCAGGGTCACCTCTGCGGCGGTGAGCGCGCGGGCGGGGGCTAGCCAGGCTAGGACGGGGAGCGTCACGGCCGCGCCGGCCAGCACGGCCTGCACGGCGAGGTGCGGCGCGAGCAGCGGGCTCTGCCATAGGTCACGGGCTTTCGCCTGGGCCAGCAGGTAGGCCGTGTACACCGCGGTGGCGAGGGCAAGCAGCAGTCCGGCCGAGGCCAGGATCTGCAGCACCGCCGCAGGTCCGGCCGGGCTCGATCCGGCCGCCGCCGAGCTAGTAGCCGCCGATCCGGTCAGCGCCGGCCAGGCCAGGGCGGCCAGCAGATAGAGCGCGAGGATGCCTCCATATGCGCCGATGATGAGGCCGCCGCGGACCAGCCAGCTCCGCCACTGATGGCGGGTGAAGATCAGGTAGAACCGCATCGGGTGCTTCAGGTCGGCGATCAGGACCGCGCCGGTCGCCGCGAGGAAGGCCAGGGCAAGCGCAGGTGCCGCCCACCGCACGGCTGGGTTGTGCCAGCTCACATAGCCGGTGAGGGCGAGCAGGACCGGCACGATGAACGCGCCGGCGGCGATGCTCTTGGTCCAGGTGTAGAGGCTGACCCGCCAGTCCCACGGGGCCAGGTGCGGAATGTCGTAGGAGAGCAGCGCCGCCGCCGACGACGTTGGCTGGCCGGGATGACCTGCGGTGACCCGCTGCGGGCCAGGCGCTCCCTGGGTGGCCCAGGCGAACAGCCCGCCGTCCGGGCGCCGGGCCGCCAGCGGGTCCAGGGTGGCCTGGTGAGCGCCCAGGTAGTGCACGGCGGGGCCGGTCTCCTTCTCCGGCCGACGCACCTGAACCGGCTGGCGTGCCACGATCTTCGCGACCTCCGAGGTCGGATCGTTGCCGTCGCCGACCAGGATCGCGCCGACCGGGCAGACGGTCACGCAGGCCGGTTCAAGGCCTACGTCGAGACGGTGCGCGCACATGTTGCACTTCTCGGCGCAGTGGTCATCGGGGTTGATGAAGATGGCGTCGTACGGGCAGGCGGCCATGCACGCCTTGCAGCCGATGCAGATCGACTTGTCGAAGTCAACGATCCCGTCATCCCGGCGGAACATCGCCCGGGTCGGACAGGCCGCCACGCACGGCGCGTCAGTGCACTGGTTGCAGCGGGTCACCTGGAACGCGCGCCGCAGGAGGGGGAAGGTGCCAACGTCCGCGGACTTGACGTAGGTTCTCGTCACCCCGACCGGAACCTCGTTCTCGCTCTTGCATGCCGTGGTACACGCGTGGCATCCGATGCACTTGGCCTGGTCAAGCACCTTCAGCCAGCGCACCGGCCGACTGCCGTCTGGCACCATAGTGCGACGCTACGGGCGCGGCCAGCCCGCAGGTAGGCGGGCAGTATTTGTACCCGCTACAAGAGCTGCTTGTATCTGCCGGGTAGCAGGCCGCAGGGATAGAGACGAGGAGCCCGGCAGGCCGAGTGCGGCGGCCGGGCAGCCGGAGGTCAGAACCTGAGCCCGCTGGAGCCGCTGCCGAGCAGCGTTACTGTCAGGGCGGCGACTGAAATGGCGGTTACGGTCACCGTGATCAGCAGTAGCCGCCGGCTCCTGGCACGTGCCTTGCCCGGTGCTCCGGACAGCCGGCCCAGCTCCCAGATCAGGCCGCTGAGGGCCAGGATCGGGACCCCCATGACCTGGTTGTACTTGAGTATGGCGGCGCCGACCGCGGCGAACGAGACAGCCGTCCGATGCCAGGCAAGCTCGGTCCGCTCCCTGGCCAGCCCGGGATCGGCGTCCTCGATGTCGTCGGCGGGCCTGGTCAGTGCGTCCTCACCCCGGAGAGCAGGGCCAGCGCCGTAGCACCGAGGGCAATGACCGCGATGGTCAGTGCCAGGATCTTGGGCAGGCGCGAACGGCTCAGCGGCTCGCCATGGCGGAGCGCGCGCTGGTTGGCGGTCCACTCCAGGTAGCTGACCACTGAAACGGCCGAGCCGAGCAGGATCAGCGGCGTCCCGATGATATGCCTGCCCCACGGGACACCGGGGAAGGGCGGCAGCAGCTGCGCGACCGCCAGGCCGGCGACGACAAGGGCGAGCGCGGTGCGGCTCCAGGCCAGGAAGGTCCGCTCGTTGGCAAAGGTGAAACGGGCATCCGGCTCAGTTCCGTCGCTCGCGTCGGAGTGATCGGCCGTATTCACGCGGCGGATGATGCGGATCGCGCTCTCCTCTCCTGCTGTCGGCGCCACTCGTGCCGTCCGCGCTGGACGGGCAGCCGGACACCACATTTGCGTCTGCGGACATAATGTGAGTGGGGGCTCACCGCGAGGCGCCAGCCCACGGGAGAGGAGCGAGCATGGCACATCTCGACGCGGCAGGGATCAACGAGTTGCACGCCCGCGTCTGCAAGGCCATCGCGGACCCGAACCGCCTGCTCATCATCAACGAGCTGAGAGACGGCCCGATGTCGGTGGGCGAGATCGCGGAGGCGCTTGGCATCTCCCAGCCGAATGCGAGCCGGCACCTGGCGGTGTTGCGAGATCGCGGGATCGTCACGACGCAGCGGGTCGGCAGCAGCGTCTACTACGCGCTGACGAGCCAGAAGATCGTGCAGGCAGTTGACCTTCTTGGCGATTTCATGGCCGAGGAACTCGGCTGGCGCCCGCCCTCCGTGCAGACGGTCGCCGCTCCGGCGGCGGAAGTACCCGCGCGGTAGCAAGCCGAGCCGGTCAGTCCGCATGAGAAGGCCGGGGCGGGGATTTCGCTGCGGGGAACCTGAACGTGGCTGGGTCCAGTTTGGGATGCACCGTGCGGAGCTGATTGAGGAACAACGCCGCGTCGCTAGCGCATAGCCGCCAGGTGCGGCCGCCGTCGAGGCGGCGAAGGTGCAGGCTGCCGGTACGGGTGACCGGCTCGCCGCAGGCGGCGCAGGATCTGATGGCGGCCGCGCCGTCCAGCCCGCTGATAGCGTCCGCCCAGCACGGCCCGCAGGCTAGCCCCGAATCGTCGCGGAACTGCGGCGCCCCTGGGTGATAGCCAAAGCGCAGCCCGCCACTCGGCCCGGCGAGGAAGCTTCCGCAGAAGTCGCAGCGCAGGTCGTTGATCGTCATAGCCCTCACGCGGGTGGAAGCGGCAACTCGATGGGGCGAAGCACTGGACAAACGCCCCACCACACGTAAGCATATGTGTAAGTGTGAATATGTTTCTAGACTTGCCCGCAGGACCCTGGAGGCGGATGTTGTGACCGAAGCCGCCCACCCGGTTGCGGATCAGGTTCTGGACTGCTCGGGCATGGCATGCCCGCTGCCGGTCGTCAAGACGTCACAGGCGATCAAGAAGATGGAGCTTGGCCAGGTTCTCGAGCTGCTTGCCACCGATCCCGGGGTTGAGCCCGACATGCGGGCCTGGACCGGGCGCACCGGCAACGAGCTACTCGGCATCGGCAAGCAGGGCGACGTCTTCCATGTCCTGATCCGCCGCGTCAGGTGACGGGAGGCGCCCATGTGGTCCGGTGACCTTGATTCCAAGGTCCTCTACGTGCAGACGCACGGGGTGAGCGACCCTGGGCGCTCGGCGACGCCGTTCTTCCTCGCCGCGTCCGCCGCCGCGATGGAGTGCGAGGTGATGATCTACTTCACCATGTACGGGCCGACGCTCTTGCGCAAGGACATCATCGACAAGATCGGGCCGAAGGGCGAGCACGGTCAGCCGCTTCGGTACTTCATCGAGCAGGCGACCGGCCTCGGTGTCCGGCTACTGGTCTGCCAGCCCTCGCTCGACCTCAACGACCTGCGCCTGGACGAGCTCATCGACGGCGTCGAGATGATCGGCGGCGCAGCCTTCAACGACCTGGCCATCTCGGCCGACGCAGTGATCAGCTTCTAGGAGCCGCTGCCATGCCCGAGACCGACGCTCATCACGGTGCCCATTACAAGGCACCAGGCGTGGCCGGGTACTCCGACGTGCCCCTAGCCGAGAAGGAGCGGCTGTTCGAGCAGGTCAAGGGCGACATCCGGTTCAGCGACTACCTGTATGGCTGCTACGAGTGCGGCATCTGCGTGGCCGTCTGCCCGTCCGCGAGGTTCTACGACTTCAGCCCGCGGCGGATCGCACAGGCCGCGGCCCGGGAGGACGCCGAGCTGATCTACCAGCAGATGCAGGAGGACATCTGGGAGTGCTCTCAGTGCTTCTCCTGCCTGCGCTGCCCGCGCGGTAACAACCCGGGCGGCATCATCACGATCATGCGCGAGGTCGCGGTCAACAACGGGCTCGCGTCGGCGAAGGAGGCTCTGGGCGGCTACTCGCGGATCATCTACAAGATCATGTCCACCGGCACCCAGGTGTCGCCGGACATGCTCCAGCCGGATGCCTTCCCCGACTGGGGGCCGGAGACTGCCGACGTCTCGGTGAACCTGGACCTGTGGCGCCGGGCACTGCCGCCGGAGACCATGCACACCACGAACACCGGCTGGCAGGTCGCCGATTCCACGCTGATCGAGCTGTACCTGATCTGGCTGCACACCGGCGTCCTGGACATGATCTCCGACGTCGACCCCGGACTGCACGCGATCCTCCGCGAACTCATGGAGGAGCGCCTCGAAGAGGAAGGCATCGAGCCATGACGATCCCGATCGAGGCGCTCAAGCGCAAGAAGGAGCACTTCGAGCGCGGTGAGGACCGCCGGGCACTCGAAGACCCGCGGGCCGAACTGCTCGCACTCGAGGAGCAGGGCGAGCTTGTGGTGCAGAAGATCGACCGCGAAGCGGTCACGGTCGGCACCAAGTACGGGCGGGAGAAGCGGATCCAGAAGGCGCATCTGTGGCACCACAAATCCTGCGGGCAGTGCGGCCACATCCCCGGCTACTCCACGTCGATCTTCTGGGTGATGCGCAAACTCGGCTACGACTACCACGACCCGCAGGACCAGACCTCCTGCACGGCCTGGAACTACTACGCCAGCGCGACCTCCAACTCCGCAGCCCAGGCCGCGGTCGCGGTGCGCAATTTCGCTGCCGCGAACGAGAGCGGGTACTTCCCGCTGATCCACTGCGGCACCTCCTACGGCCATTACAAGGAGGTCAGGGAGGAGCTGATCCGGCACCCTGAGCTGCGGGCCGAGGTGCGCGGCATCATGGCCAAGCTGGGCAAGCCGCTGGTGCTGCCCGAGGAGATCGTGCACTACTCCGAGTGGTTCCACGCGCTCCGCGACGAGATCGCCGCCAGGCAGGTACGCGACATGTCGGGGATCGTGGCTACCGTCCACCCGGCCTGCCACTACTACAAGCTGGTCGAGGGCGACGCGATCTACGACCCGGACATCTACGGCGGCCAGCGCACCGCCGTGGTGACCGGCCTGGCCCAGACACTCGGCGCCGAGGTGCGCTCCTACTCAACCTGGTTCGACTGCTGCGGTTTCGGCTTCCGGCACATCCTGGTGCAGCGGGACTTCACTCGGTCCTTCGCGACCCTCCGCAAGATCGAGGTCATGAAGGAGGAGGCCGACCCCGACGTCGTCCTCACCCACGACACCGGCTGCGTGACCACCCTGGACAAGAGCCAGTTCGCGGCCCAGGCGCACGACCGCAACGTCGGCGTGGCCGTGATGAGCGAGGCGCAGTTCGCTGCCCTGGCCATGGGCGCGCACCCGTACCGGGTCTGCCAGCTGCACTGGCATTCCGCCGACTACCGGCCGCTGCTGGAAAAGATGGGCATCGACTGGCAGCAGGCGTGGGCCGAGTTCCAGGCCGACCTCAAGCGGCTCGAAAGCGGCGAGAAGCGCTATCTCGACTGGGATGACGTCGACGGCTAAGCCGAACCAGCGCCGCCGCGGCGGCGCTGCCGATCAGCACATGGAGTGATAGATGTCCTCGGACACGGTGGCTGTCATCGGCGGCGGGCCAGGCGGCCTTCGGGCGGCGCACGGCATCGCGGAGATCGGCGGCAAGGTCCTGCTGATCGAGCAGCGCGACTTCCTGGGCGGCGCGCCGATCGCGGAGCACTACGCGGGCCTGACCCCGCACGGGGAGCCGGCCGAGCCGCAGATCCGGCGGATGATCGACCAGGTGACCGCAAGCCCGGACGTCGACCTCCGGCTCGGCACCGAACTGGCCGTGGCGGCAGGCGAGCCAGGTTCGTTCACGCTCACCCTGAGCGGACCAGGCGGCGAGCAGCAGGCGGAGTGCGGGGCGATCATCATCGCGACCGGGTTCACGCACTTCGACCCGGGCCGGGAGACCCAGATGTACGGGTACTACGAGTTCCCTGACGTCATCACGCTGCCCGACCTGGAGGCCATGCTGTCCGACCACCAGGTGCTGCGGCCATCCAACGGCCAGCCACCCGAGCGGATCTGCTTCATCCAGTGCGTCGGCAGCCGGGACCGCAAGATCGGGAACGAGTACTGCTCCAAGGTCTGCTGCGGGGTCGCCTCGAAGGAAGCGATCGAGATCCGGCAACTGCTGCCGAACTCCAAGGTCTACATCTTCTACATCGACATGCGGATGTACGGCTACTGGGAAAACGAGATCTACTGGCCCGCCCAGGAAAAGCACCATGTCCAGTACGTCAAGGGCATCATCAGCGAGGTGCTGCCCAAGGGCGACCGGCTGCTGGTGCGCGGCGAGGACACCACCATGGGGCGGCCGATGGAGCTGCTGATGGACCTGGTGGTGCTGTCGGTGGGGATGGAGCCATCGCCCGGCACCAAGAAGGTGGCCAGGCTGCTCGGCGTCCGGCAGAACAAGTACGGCTTCATCGACGCCGTCGGCGCCCCGCTGGATACCGTGTCCACCAGCCGCGAAGGGATCTTCGCCTGCGGCGCCGCGCTCGGCCCAGCGGACATCGAGGACACCGTCTCATCGGCTGCCGGGGCGGCCATGAAGGCATTCGGCTACCTCAGATCACGCTCCGCCGCGATTACAGGCTGAATGAGCAGGTCATGATCGCAGGTCCCGTCGTCGACACGCCGAGCGCGCAGGAATTCCAGCGCGAGATACTCGGCCGGATCGCGGCTGACGAACTCGCGGCTATCGCAATCGACCTGGAACGCAAGTCGCGGGCCATGCGGGAGCTACTGCTGCCAGATCCGGCGCGGCTGGACCGGGCAGCACTGCGGCACGTGCTGCGGCTGATCTTCGCGACCAGGCGCAAGGCCGATCAGATCCTGGACGAGGTCGGCCCGGATCGCTTCGGCGCCGCCGTCGCCAGCTTGCTCGACGGCAGCGAGGAACCGGCGGTGCGCTTCGACCGGTTCGACTCGGTGCTGGCCAGCCACCGTGACTCGGGCTTCGACCTGCCCGCTGAGCTGCTCCATTTCACCTATCCCGACCAGTACTGGCTGTGGACCAGGTGGATCTGGGATCCGCGGACCGAGACCGGCGCTCTCGGCCTGGTCACCACCGATGACGTCGATCTGACCGACGGGTCAAGCCGGGGCGCGGTCTACCTCACCGTGGGGCAGGCGATGGCCTTCGTCGACGAGACGGGCAAGGCGGCCGGCTTCACGGCGGCCGGTCCCGGGCTTTTCGGCACAGACGTCTTCCTGGCAGCCGTGTACGGGATCTACATGTACACGGTGCTGCGGATGCGGATGACGCGGGAGTTCAACCGGCTCGTCCCGCCGCTGCCCGACCTGATCCGCCGCCTGCTCGGCGTCTACCACCTGGAGGGCTAGGACGATGCCTATTTCAGGCCGCAAGGTCCCGCCACAGGCGGTGCAGAAGGAATCGGCCACGGTCGCCTCGCCGATCTCCGGCCGCGAGGTCGAGCTGCCGGCGATGTGGAACCGGATGTTCGAGCCGCGGGTGATCACCGACTGCGGCCCAGACGGCTTCGAGAAGATCTCGGCGCTGCCCGGCGGAGAGTCACTTGAGTGGTGCTACGGCTGCGGGAAGTGCGTGCCGGTCTGCCCGGTGGACGTGGTCGGCGAGTACGGGCCGCGCAAGCTGCACCGCAAGGTACAGACCGGCACCGACCTGCTGACCGACACCGACCTGTGGCTCTGCACCACCTGCGGTAACTGCCTGCGGGTCTGCCCGAAGGAGGTCGACATGATGCAGATCATGCCGGCCGTCCGCGAGGCAGCGCTGACCGACGGCGGTGCCGTCCCTGCCGAACTGCAGGACGTGTTCGAGAAGACCTTCCGGTATGGCAATGCCCTCGGCGAGAACGCGCGCCGGCGTGCGCAGTGGACCAGGTCGGCTGGTGTCCCGGTCAGGATCCTGGTCAGCGAGCCTGGCCCGGTGGATGTGCTGTTCTACGTCGAGGACTACTGGAGCTACCACCCGCGCGGCCAGGACGCGGCGCGGGCGTTCGCCCGGGTCGCCACCGCGCTCGGCATCGACTGGGCGATCCTGGGCCCCGAAGAGAAGACGATCGGTGACTCCCAGCGCCTGGCCGGCGAGCAGGGGCTGTTCGACTCCCTGGTCGAAGACGTCACAGCGACCCTGGCCAAGTACGAATTCGCGCGGATCGTCACTCCCGACCCGCACGCGTTCAACGCCCTGGTCAAGGAGTACCCCAAGCGCGGTCACACGTTCGAGGCGCTGCACTACACCCAGCTGCTCGCGCCGCTGGCCGGCCAGATCACCTGGACCACGGAGCTGGACCTGAAGGTCACCTTCCACGACCCCTGCTACCTGGGCCGGCATAACGGTGAGTACGACGCCCCGCGGACCCTGATCGAGGCGATCCCCGGCGTGCGGCTGACGGAGATGGCGCGGTGCCGGGAGAACGGCTACTGCTGCGGCGGCGGCGGAGGCGGCATGTGGCTGGACGGGTTCGCCAGCAACCACGTCTCCGAGCGGCTGTCCGAGCGCCGGGTCCGTGAGGCCGCCGAGACCGGGGCTGACGTGCTCGTGGTCTGCTGCCCGTATGAGGTATCCCGGTTCGAGGACGCGGCCAAGTCGACCGGCAATGACCAGCTGCGGGTCCGCGACATCATCGAGCTCATCGACGAGGCCATGGGCCTTGGGCCGGCCGGTGAGTGACCTGCTGCGGATCATCGACTTCGGGCGGGTCAGTCCGCTGCGCTCGCAGACCCTGTGGCACGCGGTCGCCTACGGGGTCAGCGCCGGCGCCCCGGCGACGCTGTCCTTCGCCCGTCCGGCCGCCCCGTACATCTGCCTTGGGTACCACCGGGGCCTGGACGAGGTGGACCACGAGTACTGCCGCGCGCACGGCCTGCCGGTGTTCCGGCGGATGGTCGGCGGCGGCCCGGTCTACCTCGATGACGGCCAGCTGTTCTTCCAGATCTGCCTGCCCGCCGCGGCCGTGCCCGCCGTGCGGAGCCAGGCGCTGCGCAGCCTGCTCGAACCGGCCGCGGCGGCGTTCCGCGCCGTCGGGGTAGCGGCCGTGCTCGACGATGACCAGGAGATCTGCGTCGGTGACCGCAAGATCTGCGGGCATGGAGCCGGCCAGATCGAGGATGCCGTGGTGGTCTGCGGCAACCTGATCGAGCGTTTTGACCACGAGCGGGCCACCGGCGTCCTGGCACTGCCCGATCCGCAGCTGCGGGCGCAGACGCTCCGGCTGATGCGCCGCTTCGTGGCAGCGACTCCGGCCGACCCGGCAGCTTTCCAGACCGCGCTAACAGCTGCCTACGCCGGAGCGCTCGGATTCCGGCCGGTGCCCGGCACGCTGACCGGGACCGAGCATGCGGCCGTGACCGAGCTGAACGCCAGGTTCACCAGTGAGAAGTGGCTCGCCGGACCGCGCGGGCCGGGTTGTCCCGACCGGCACGTGCGGCAGGTCAAGGTGCGTGCCGGGGTGTGGACGCTGGCCGCCCGGCACGACGGGGCGCAGGTGGTGGCCAGCGTGGTGCGCGGGACCGTCGACCGGGTGCGGCTCCGGGCCGACGGCCTCAATGGCTCTACCCGGGCGGCCGAGCGCGCGGTCACCGGGGCACCGCTGGACACGGTCGGCGATCTGCTGGCCGCATTCGGCGACCCCGGACGCCGACTTGCCGTGGCGTTCGCGGCGGCCGACGTGAGGGGACTGCGATGAGCCAGGCCGAACCGAACGGTCCAGCCAGATCTTCTGGCGCCGCCGGGCAGACCGGCGCGCACACGGACGTGAGCGGCTTCCCGCTCGCACTCGACCGGCTCTACCATCCCGATACCCACATGTGGGTGTTGCTTACCGGGCCCGGTGAGGCACGGATCGGGATGGACCCGCTTGGCATCGAGACCAGCGGCACCCTGGCCCAGTTGTCGGTACCCGAGGCGGGCACCGACTTGATCGTCGGCCGGCCGTTCGGCCAGCTTGAGGCGGCGAAGTTCGTCGGCCCGCTGGTCAGCCCGGTGTCCGGCACCGTACTGGCCGCCAACGAGGCGGTGGCCGCCGACCCCGGCATCGCCGAGCGTGATCCCTACGGCGCCGGGTGGCTGATCGAGGTCGGCCTGAGCGACGCCGCTGGCGAGCTTCCCGCCCTGCTCGGCGACCCGGACGAGATCACCAAATGGTTCGCGGGCAAGCTCGAGGACTACCGGCTGAAGGGCGTGATCGCCCAGTGACCGCGGCGTTCGCGCCGGCCGCCGTGCGGCGGGCGAACTTCCCCGACGTGATGGACTTCTACGCGCCGGGGCTTAAGCGCTGGCAGACCTCGGAGTGGGTGCCGGAGAACCCGCGCCGGTTCCTGCCGGTCTCGGTGACCGGGTCGGCCTGCGCCCTGTCCTGCGACCACTGCCAGGCGAAGGTCCTTGAGGGCATGGTGTCGGTGCGGGCCGATCAGGACCTGTTCGCACTGGCGGCTCGGCTGCACGAGCAGGGCAGCGAGGGACTGCTCGTCTCCGGCGGCTCGACCAGGACCGGCGGGGTGCCGCTGCTGCCCCACCTGCGCCACATCCCGCGGATCCGCGCCGAGCTCGGGATGAAGGTGATCGTGCACTCCGGCGTGGTGTCGCCGCAGCTCGCCGCCGGGCTGGCGGAGGCCGGCGTGGACGGGGTGATGCTCGACATCATCGGCGCCGACGAGACCCTGCGCGATGTCTACCACCTGGACCTGACCGTGGCCGACATGGACCGCTCGCTGCGGCTGCTGTCGGACCAGGGCCTCCGGATCATCCCGCACATCGTCCTCGGCCTGCACTACGGGCAGTTCCTCGGCGAGCACCGGGCACTGGAGATGCTGACCAGCTACCCGGTCTCGACGCTGATCCTGGTCGTGCTCGTCCCGCTGGTCGGCACTCCGATGGCGCACATCCCGCCGCCCCCGGTCGACCAGGTGACCGATTTCTTCGGCACCGCCCGGCTGGCCGCCCCGGCGACCACGATCAACCTCGGTTGCGCCCGCCCGCTCGGGGCGGCGAAGGCCGAGCTGGACCAGGCGGCGATCGACCTCGGGCTGAACGGCATCGCCTACCCGGCCGACGGCGCCATCTCCTACGCCAGGTCGCGGGGCCTGACGCCGAGGCTGTACGAGTACTGCTGCTCGCTGACCTGGACCGGGGCGCAGGAGAGCGGCTTCGCGGAAGTGGAGGTGACAGCGTGAGCGAGAGCGTGGGCGGGCGAGCGGGCGCAGGTTCGCCGGCGGCCTGGCGGCTGCTGACCGACGACGGTGCCGGGGCGGCCGAAGGACTCGCGCTCGATGAGGCGCTGATGGCCCGGTACGCCCGCGACGAGCCGGACCGTCCGCCGACGCTGCGGCTCTACAGCTACCGCAGCCACTGCGCCCTGGTCGGCCGGTACCAGAATCTGGAGGCCGAGGTCGATCTGGCCGCGTGCGAGCGGACCGGCACGCCGGTGAGCCGCAGGCCAACTGGCGGCGGCGCGATCATCATGGGCGCGGGCCAGCTCGGGGTCGCCTACGTCGACCGGGCGCCGGCCGGCCAGCGCCCGCGCGAGATCATCGAAGAACTGTCCGCGGCATTGATCGCCGGGTTCGCCGAGCTGGGGATCACCGCCGTGTTCCGGGGCAAGAACGACCTGGAAACGGGCGGCCGTAAGATCGCCGGCCTTGGCCTGTACGTCGACCCGGCCGGCGCGATGCTGTTCCACGCCAGCGTGCTCGCCGACCTCGATATCCCGTTCATGCTTGAGGTCCTGCGGATCCCGGCGGCGAAGCTGGCCGACCGGGCGGTCGCCGCGGTGGCCGAGCGGTTGACCACGGTCTGCGCGCAGACCGGCAGCAGTCACAACGCGGCGTCGGTGCGGCCCGTGATAGCGGCCGGATTCACTGCCGCCTTCGGCGCGGCCCTTGAGCCCGCCGAACCCGACCTGGCCGAGCGGGCGCTGGCCGAGAAGCTGACCGCCGCCCGGTATCGGGCGCGGTCCTGGCTGAGCGAGCGCAGCGTCGCCTCCGACGGCAGCGGGTCGGCGCTGCTGAAGACCCCCGCCGGGCTGGCCAGGATCTACCTGACCACCCACGGCGACTTGGTCAAGAGCGCGATGGTGGTCGGCGACTTCAACGAGCTGCCGCAGGCTCTGGTGCAGATGGAGTCCGCGCTGCGCTGGCGGCGCCTAGATGAGCGGGCTATCGCCGCGGTGGTGGCCGGCTCCGGGGCGGGCAACGCGCTCGGCGTCCCTGATGAGCGGATCGCCGTCGCGGTGCTTGAGGCCGGGCGCCAGGCGGGCCAGCGAGCCGCTGCCGAACCGGTCCGCGCCGCGGGCTCCTGCTACTTCCCCGAGTCTGGCTGAGAGGAACCGACATGAGATCTCGCCAGCTCGCGGCACGGCACGACGAGGGGCTCGCCCCGCCGGAGGGCGCGACATGGTAGTCCGCCAGCTACCGCTGCTGCCCGTAGCCGAGGCCGGGCCGCGGATCAGCCCCGAGTACGTCAGGATCTCGATGGCCAGCGCGATCGCGCTGCGGATGCGATCGGGCCGGTTCAGCAGGGACTTCGAGTTCGGCGGCATCAACCTGCTGCTCAACTACGACGAGGGCTGCCTGTCCGACTGCGGCTACTGCGGGCTTGCCCGCACCCGTCCCGGCAGCTATGAAGACAAATCGTTCATCCGGGTGGAATGGCCGCTGGTACGCACCGATGAGCTGGTCGACCGGATGGCCGAAAACGAGTCGACCCTGACCCGGCTGTGCATCTCGATGGTCACGCACGGACATGCCTACCGCGACACCTGCGACATCACCGCCAGGATCGCCGATCGGGTCCGCACCCCCATGTCGATCCTGGTCGCGCCGCCCACCCTGAACCGGCAGCGGCTGGAGAACTTCAAGGCGATCGGCGTCGACATGATCGGGATCGGGCTCGACGCGGTCACCGAAGAGCTGTTCCGCAGCATCCGCACCGACGTCCCCGCTGGCGGCCTGAAGTGGGAGAAGTACTGGGAGGTCGTCAACGACGCGCGGGAGATCTTCGGGCCGTGGAAGGTCAACGTGCACACCCTGGTCGGGCTCGGCGAGACCGACCAGGACCTGATCGCTCTGTTCCTGGCGCTGCGGGAACGGCAGATCTTCTCCTACCTGTTCTGCTTCAATCCCGAGCCTGACTCGCGGATGGCCAGCCAGCCGAAGTCCCCGATAACCCGCTGGCGGCGAGTGCAGCTGGCCAGGCACCTGATCGAAACCGAAGGCTACGGGCTGGAACATTTCGGCTTCGATGCCGACGGCGGGCTTGCCCGCGTGGGAGCGAGCCGTTTCGCCATGGAGGCAGTAGTGGCGGACGGCACCGCCTTCGTCACCAACGGCTGCCCGGGCGAGAAGGGCCAGCCCGGCTGCACCAGGCCCTACGGCTCCTACCGGCCCGCTGAGCCGTTCCGTGACTACCCGTTCGTTCCGGCCGGAAGCGACCTGGACGACATCCGGCAGCAACTGCGGCTGGACGAAGTCGTCGATTAGAGAGGTGACGCACGCATGCGAGTCGTCGTGCCGATGAAGGCAGTACCCGACCTCGTCGAGGAGATCGAGCTGACTCCCGACGAGACCGGTATCGACCGCGAGTACCTCAAGTTCGTGCTGAGCGAGTGGGACGCCCAGGCGCTGGAAGAGGCGCTGCTGGTCAAGGACGCCACCGGGGCCGAGGTAGTAGCGGTCGGTCTCGCCGGAGACCCCGACATCGACCAGGCACTGTACACGGCACTGGCGAAGGGCGCCGACTCCGCCATCAAGATCACTGGCGGCCAGGACGGCGTCCTGCTGACCGGCGACCGGGCCGCGCTGTTCGCCGGGTACCTCACCGGCGAGCCCGCTGATCTGGTGATCACCGGAGTCCAGGCCGCCGACGACATGGACGGCCAGCTGCCGCCCATGCTCGCCGCCCGCCTCGGGCTGCCGCACGTATCGGTCGTGGTCCAGATCATGGCGGGCGAGGGCACCGTCACGGTGCGGCAGGAGTTCGCCGGCGGAATCCTGCACGAACTCCAGGTGAGCATGCCCGCTGTGATCGGCGTCCAGGCCGCCCGGCAGGCACCGAGGTACGCCCCGATCAGCAAGATCCGGCAGGCGATGCAGGCTGGCGGGCTGCATGAGGTGGCTGCCGCCCCGGCGGCCGCCGGTCCGGCGCCCGTGGTCCGCCGGATGTACCAGCCGCAGCAGGCCGACCACGCCGAGATGCTGACCGGCAGCGCCGACGAGGTAGCGGCGGCGATCGCCGACCTGCTCCGCGCGCGCGGCCTGGTGAAGGGGTGACCGAGACGATGAACGGCAACGTGCTGGTGCTCGCCGAGCACACCGGCAAGCAGATCTCGGAGGGGACGTACGAGCTCATCGGCGCCGCGCGGCCGCTGGCCGCGGCCCTCGGCGGCGTCGTGGAGGTCGCCCTGCTCGGGCCCCGTGACCTGGCCGGCCAGCTCGGCGGGGCCGCCCTAATCGCCTGCATGGAGCACCCCGCCCTGACCGAATACCTGCCTGAGGCGTACGAGCAGGCATTGCTTGCCGTGCTGAACGAGCGCGCCCCGCGGCTGCTGCTGATGTCCAACGCCACGGCCGGGCTGGACCTGGGCGGGGCCATGGCGGTGCGGTGGCCGGCACCGCTCGCCGCCTATGTCACCGATCTCGCGGTCGAAGGCGGCACCGTCGTCGCGACGGCGCAGATCCTCGGCGGCAAGATTCTCGCCGAGCTTGAGCTGGCGGGGGAGCGCGGCATCGCGACCGTGATCGGCGGGATCTTCCCCGCCGCAGCCGGCCAGGTCGAGGCCAGCCAGGGCGAGCCCGGCCCTGACCTGGTGGACGTCGCGCCCCGGCCGGGCTGGACGAGCTGCGGATGACCCTGCGGCAGGTTGTCGAACCGCAGGGCGGAGATGTCGACATTACCGCCGCCGACCTGCTCGTCTCGGTAGGCCGGGGGATCGAGTCCAGCGACAACCTTGAGATAGTGGCCGAGCTCGCCGACGCCCTCGGCGTCCCGCTGTCGGCATCCCGTCCGGTGGTGGACGCGGGCTGGCTGCCGAAGACCCGCCAGGTCGGCAAGTCGGGCCTGAAGGTGAAGCCGAAGGCCTACCTCGCGTTTGGCATATCGGGCGCGCCCGAGCATCTGGAGGGAATGCGCGGCGCCGAGCTCATCATCGCGTGCAACACGGACCCTGGCGCGCCGATCTTCAGCGTGGCCCACTACGGCACGACCGTTGACCTGTTCGACCTGGTTCCCGCGCTGACCGAGCGGCTGGGCTGATGGCGATTCGTATTCTGGCTGCCTCGGCGATCGTGGCTGCCGGGCTGGCCTTCGCTGCGTGGCGGCTGCTGTGGCTCGCGCGCCTGGTGCGATCCGGTGCGCCGGCGCCCGGCCGCTTGACCGGCCTGCCGAGCCGCCTGGGCGCGGAACTGGTCGAGGTGGTCGGACAGCGCAAGCTGCTCAAGCGCTGGCGGTCCGGGCTGCCGCACGCGCTGGTGTTCTGGGGCTTCAACATCTTGCTGCTCACCATCGTGGAGGCCGTCGGCGATACGTTCGTGTCCAAGAAATTCGCGATCCCGCTGATCGGGCACGCCGGTGTGCTCGGCTTCATCGAAGACCTGTTCACCGTGATCGTGCTCGGCGGCCTGATCGTCTTCAGCCTGACGCGGGTGGCCGACTCACCGGCCCGCCGGGGCAAGAAGTCGCGGTTCTACGGCTCGCACACCCGCGCCGCCTGGATCACGCTCGCGCTGATCGCGACCGTCATGATCACGCTGCTCGGCTACCGCGCCGCGCAGGTCAACACCGGAGACTTCCCGTACGGTTCAGCCGCATTCGCCTCGCGCGGCGTCGCCCGGCTCTTTCAGCCGCTCGGGGTGAGCGCGAACGCAGGCCTTGAGACGTTCTTCCTGCTGGCGAACGTCGCCGTGATCATGGGCTTCCTCGTCTTCGTCACCTACTCCAAGCACCTGCACGTGCTGCTCGCGCCGCTGAACATCGCTTTCTCCCGCCGCCCGCGGGCACTCGGCGCACTGGGCGAGCTGCCTGCCACTCCAGCGGCAGGCAGCTCAGGGCAGCTTGACCTGCTGTCCTGGAAGCAGCGGCTTGACACCCTGACCTGCACCGAGTGCGGACGGTGCCAGGCTGCGTGCCCGGCCTGGAACTCTAGCCAGCCGCTGTCGCCCAAGCTGCTCATCATGGATCTGCGGGACGCGCTGATGTCGCAGGGCGATCGGCCCGCTGTAGGGCCGCAAGCTGGCTCGAGCCCGGCGACACCGGTTCCTGACGTGATCAGTCAGGATGTCCTGTGGTCCTGTACCACCTGCGGAGCCTGCGTCGAGCAGTGCCCGGTCGACATCGAGCACGTGGACACGATCGTCACGCTGCGCCGGCAGCTAGTCGACGATGGCCGGATCGAGCCGGCCATCCAGCAGGTGCTTCAGGGCGATGCCCAGCAGGGCAACTCGTTCGGCAAGTCAGGCCGGATGCGCGCCCGCTGGACCAGGCAGCTTGGCTTCACGATCAAGGACGCCAGGCGCGAACCCGTGCGGTACCTGTGGTTCGTCGGTGACTTCGCGTCCTTCGACGAGCGCTTGCAGGCGCTCACGCAACGGCTGGCGCACATCCTGCGCGACGCGCAGGTCGACTTCGGACTGCTGTTCGACGACGAGCACGACGACGGCAACGACGTGCGCCGGGTGGGGGAGGAAGGCCTGTTCCAGATGCTCGTCGAGCACAACATGGCGGCGTTCGGGAAGGCGAGCTTCCAGGAAATCTTCACCACCGACCCGCATTCATTCAACACGCTGCGCAACGAGTACCCAGCCCACGGGCTGGACAAGCCGGTGCTGCACTACTCGCAGCTGCTTGAGCGACTGCTCGGCGACGGCAGCATCCCGGTCCAGCCGCTCGGCCTGCGGGTGACCTACCACGATCCGTGCTACCTGGCCCGGCATAACCGGCTTATCGATCCGCCCCGCCAGGTCCTGCGCTCGCTCGGCTGCGACCTGGTAGAAATGCCCAGGCACGGACTGAACACCTTCTGCTGCGGAGCCGGCGGCGGCCGGATCTGGATGACCGAGGGCGAACGGGACAGCGAGCGCCCCAGCGAGAACCGGATCCGCGAGGCCGTCGCGCTCGGCGTGGACCACTTCGTCGTGGCCTGCCCGAAGGACTTCGTCATGTACTCAGACGCGGTCAAGACCACGGGAAACACCGAGCGCATTGCCGTGATCGACCTCATCCAGCTGGTTGAGCGGGCCCGGAGCAGTCCAGCTCCCGCCCTTGAAGCCGTGTGAGGACGGCATGGACTGTCCCTGGTGCGACGTAACTGCCGGGCCGCGGGCGCTGCACGCCCATCTGGGCGAGCGGCACGGCGACGCGGTCCAGACCATCGAGCGGAACGGCAAGGTGCACTACGAGATCACTTGCCCGCTGTGCGGCGCCAGGTACCAGCGCCCGGTCAGGAAGGGCACCCGCGACCCAGACTTCGTCGCCGGATTCGAGCGCGAGATCCAGATGGTCGCGCTCGACATGCTCGTGCACCACCTGCTGGCCGAGCACGAACTGCATGAGACGGGAGCCTGAGCGGTGCCACAGGTCAACAACTGCAACTTGCCCGAAGACCTGTACTACGTGGTCGCCAAGCACGTGTGGGCGCGCCGGGACGGCGAGCTGGTGACGGTCGGCATGACCGACGTCGCACAGAACCTGGCGAAGACCATCATCGCGGTCACGCCGAAAGCCGCCGGGAAGGCGGTGCAGAAGGGGCGCAACATCGCGACCGTGGAGAGCGGCAAGTGGGTCGGGCCGGTTCCCGCGCCGGTCAGCGGCGAGATCGTGGAGGTCAACCATGACCTCGCCACGTCACCCAGCCTGATCAACTCCGATCCTTACGGTGCCGGGTGGGTCGCCAGGCTGCGCCCTTCGGACTGGGACACCGACGCCGCCGACCTGGCCACCGGGCCGGACGGGATCGAGGCTTACCGGCAGTTCCTCGACACCGAAGGGATCGCCTGCGGCGGGTGACATCGGTGGCTGACCAGCACTGGCGGGGCTGCGTCATACCGGAGGACCTCCTGTATGACGTGGACATGCACGTCTGGGTGCGGCTGGCCGGCGATACCGCGGTGCTCGGGATGACCGACGTCGCCCAGACCATGGGCGGGCGGATGGTCCAGGTCAGCTGGAAAAAACCCGGCCGCAGCTTCGCCCGTGGCCGGTCACTGGCGGTCATCGAAAGCGCCAAGTGGGTTGGGCCATTCCCAACGCCGCTCACCGCCGAACTGGTCGAGGTCAACGAGGCCGCCTTCGCGACCGACATCGCCGTTGCCAACCGCGACCCGTACGGAGCGGGCTGGATGGCACGGGTGCGGCCCACCGCGCTCGCCGATGAGCGCCACCACCTGATCGACGGCCCGGCCGCGTTCGAGCGGTACCGGGCGCTGATCGAAGAGCAGAACATCCGGTGCTTCCGATGCGCCGACTGACAGGCACCCGCTAACCGGCACCGAATAAAGGAGAGATGTGCCATGGAGAACACCGACACCACCGCCGTCGGCACGACCGCCACCGACGACCAGCCCAAGCGAATGGCGATCATCTGCTGGAGCAATGACCTGGACCGGGTCTGGCCGGTCATGATCCTGGCCACCACCGGCGCCGCTTCCGGCCTTGAGGTCGACGTCTTCTTCACCTTCTGGGGGCTGCGCGTGCTGCAGCGTAACGACAAGCGGATTACCGGCAAGAACTGGATGCAGAAAGGCGAATCGCTCATCGACCGCGGCGGTACGGACCACCTGAAGCTAGGCAAAATCAACTTCGGTGGGATGGGCACCTCGATGATCAAGATGCTGGCCAAGGAGCACAAGGTGGCGAGCGTCACCGAGCTGATGGAAATGGCCCAGGATGTCGGCGTCCGGCTGCACCCGTGCCAGATGACCATGGACCTATACGGCCTGACCACCGACGACTTCATCGGCGGACTGCAACCCACCCTCGGAGCGGCCAGCTTCATCGACATGGCGGCCAAGGCCGATATCACCCTGTTCATCTGACGTGCTCGTCCTGCTGACCGACGATCCGGTCATCAGCCGCCGGGTCCGTCAGCTGGCGGAGGAGCACGGGCTGGCCGTCGCTGATCCGCCAGACCCGCAGCCGGACTCCGAGCCAGTCCGCCGGGCACCGGGCGCGATGGATCCGGGCGGCGCGGAATCGGTTCCCGCGGAGCCGACCGGCGGCGCGCCCCCACTGGCGGCCGTCATCGACATGCTTCGCCCCGACGCCCTAGACCGAGTGCGGGCTTGGCGCGACTGGTGGCCTGACGCGCTGATCGCCGGCCACGTCGGTGTGCCTGACCGCGATCTGTGGGTCGCCGCGCAGCGGGCCGGCTGCGATCTGGTCACCAGCCGTGGCGCGCTGCTGCCGCAGTTGCGCGACCGGCTGGCCAGGAGCAGCGGCAAGCGTCCAGAGCGGTTCCCGCTGTTCGACGTGGCTGACGCCGCCGGCCGACTCGGGCTGGTCTGCCGCGTGGAGGAGACGCCGGCCGGCCCGCTGGCCGTCTACCGGGTGGCTGGCAAGTGGCATGCGATCGCCGACCGCTGCCCGCACGCCGGTGCCGTGCTCTCAAGCGGGGAGATCGAGGGCACGGTGCTCACCTGCCCGGGCCACGGCAGCAGGTTCGACGTTCGGACCGGCGAGCGGCTGCGCGGCCCGGCCGACACAGACATCGCGGTCTTCCCACTCGTCCAAGAGGGCGGCCAGATCTACTTGCCGATCCGACGGTGAGTTGGATCCAGCAAGGTCGGTTGGCATTTCACCCTCGCTGAGATCACCGGCGGTCCGATCATGATCATCTTGCCGGCACTGCTTTCCGGCTCTGCCAGCGCAGGGCGCCCGGCCGGCAGCCAAAGGGTTTCAGCAGCGGAGCACGGCTTCCAGTACCTCTTCGGCCCCGGCGACGAACCCTCGCCAGTGCGGATCGTCGAAGTAACCGCCCCGGCCTGGATGGAAGTTCTCCACGACGTAGCGCAGCTCGTCGGGTGTCGCGTAGTCGCACGCCCAGACAATCCCGTTACTGCGCCCCTGCCGGTACCGCTCGGCCTCCTGGTCGTCACACGTGACGTTCAGCCTGGCTGCCGCCGTCGCGGAGGTCGGCGGACTCGAGCGCATCATGGTGCTCATCGTGCGCTCCCTTCTCTGCGGCACGCTGCTGCAGGTATTCGTGCATTGCCGTGGCCGCCTTGCGGCCGGCACCCATGGCCAGGATGACCGTCGCGGCGCCGGTCACGATGTCGCCGCCGGCGTAGACGCCCTCGCGGCTCGTGGCGCCCGTCTGCCGGTCGGCGACGATGCAGCCGTGATCGTCGACGTCGAGACCGTAGGTCGTCCGCGGGACGAGCGGGTTCGGGTTCGTGCCGAGGGCGATCACGACGACGTCGGCCTCCATCGTGAACTCAGAGCCGGGCACGGGGACCGGGCGGCGGCGACCCGATTGGTCGGGCTCGCCGAGCTCGGTGCGGATGCACTCGATGCCGCGGACCCATCCGTTCTCGTCGCCGATGAAGCGCTTCGGGAGCGTGAGCCAGTCGAAGATCACGCCCTCGTCGCGCGCCCGCTCGTAGTCCTCCGCTCGCGCGCCCTTCTCCTTCTCGGAGCGGCGGTACACGATGTGGGCCTCCTGCGCACCAAGGCGGATCGAGCAGCGCACCGCGTCCATCGCGGTGTCGCCGGCGCCGATCACCGCGGCCCGCCTCGGCCGGTGAATGGGCGTGTCGTACTCGGGGAACGCGTAGGCGTGCATCAGGTTGACGCGCGTGAGGAACTCGTTGGCCGAGTAGATACCCTTCAGGTTTTCCCCGGGAATGTTCATGAAGACGGGCGAGCCCGCGCCGGTCCCGACGAAGACCGCCGAGTAGCCGAACTCGTCGACGAGCTGGTCGATGGTGACCGTCTTGCCGATGATCACGTCGCGGACGAATTCCACGCCGAGCGCCTTGAGGTGCGCGACGTCCTCGTCGACGATCTCCTTCGGCAGGCGGTACTGCGGGATCCCGTACCGGAGCACGCCGCCGAACGCGTGCAGCGCCTCGAAGATCGTCACGGGATAGCCGAGCTGCGCGAGGTCGCTGGCCACCGTGAGGCCAGCCGGACCCGAGCCGACAACCGCGATCTTCTGGTCGCGCCACACCTCGGGTGCCGCGGTCTCGCCGCCGTTCCCGTGCTGGCGCTCCCAGTCCGCTACGAAGCGCTCCAGACGGCCGATGCCGACCGGCTCCTGATGGGGGAACAGCACGCAGCGCAACTCACACTGATGCTCGACCGGGCAGACGCGGCCGCAGATAGCGGGCAGCAGGTTGCGGCGGCGGATCGTGGCGGCGGCGCCTTCGAAGTCTCCGAGCGCAACGTGGCGCACGAAGTCGCGGATCGGGACGTTGACGGGGCAGCCCTGCTCGCACACGGGGTCCTGGCAGCTGAGGCAGCGCCGCGCCTCGGCGATGGCGCGCTCCACGTTGTAGCCCTCGGCGACCTCGTCCCAGCTGTGGCGGCGCTCCTCCGGGTCGCGGCACGGCATCGCGGTCTTGTGCGGATACACGATCGGCATGGCTGTTACCTCCCTGGTCCCGTCAGCAGGCAGGCCAGCTTCTCCTGCTCCTTGTAGGTGCTCAGCCGGGCGTCCGCCTCGTCGAAGTCCACCTGGTGCCCGTCGAAGAACGGGCCGTCCACGCAGGCGAAGAGTGACTTGCCTGCGATGGTCACCCGGCAGCCGCCGCACATGCCCGTCCCGTCCACCATCAGCGGGTCGAGAGAGACCATGGCGGCCAGACCGCGGCTCCACGCCGTTGTCGCGACGGCTCGCATCATCGGCATCGGGCCCACGGCGTAGCAGTGCGTGAACCCGGCGCCCGCGTCAAGCAGTTCCTCCAGGCGGCCGGTAACGAAACCGTGGTAGCCGAGTGAGCCGTCGTCCGTGCACACGTGCAGCTCGTCGCTCTCCGTCGCGAGGAGGTCGGCGAGTATCACCAGATCGCGGGTCCGGGCACCGACGATGGAGGAGACCCGCACGCCGCGCGAGCGCATCTTGCGGGCCAGCGGGAACACGGCGCCCGTGCCGAAGCCACCGCCGATCAGCACCGCATGGCCCTCCTCGGGAAGCGGCACCTCCAAGCCGAGCGGTCCCGCGAAGTCGAGGAACGTCTCGCCCTCCTGCATCGCGCAGACAAGCGCGCTCGTGTGCCCCACCTCCTGGACGACGATCGTGATCGTGCCCGCGGCGCGGCTGAAGTCGGTGATGCTGATTGGGATCCGCTCGCCGGTCTCGGTGACCCTCAGGATCACGAACTGGCCGGGTGCCGCGTTTCGTGCCACGAGCGGGGCGTGCACGACGAACAGCTTGGTAATGTCCGTCAGGTCCCGCTTCTCGATGATCCGTGCGGTGGTGTCCATGGTCACTCCACTCACAGCAGGGGGTTCTCGTCGCGCGCCTTGAGCCGCAGCCAGCGGCGCTGCACCTCGGCTTCGATCGAGGCGAGCGTCGCCTCATTCCCTGGCTTGCACAGGTGCGTCGTCTTGCCCATCAGCTTCAGCCAGTTGGCGACGGGAACGCGGCGGCCGATCGGCTCGGGGTCGTAGGTGATGTGGGTGATGCCGCGCTCGATCTCGTACAGCGGGAAGAAACACGAGTCAACCGCGGCCTGGACGATATCGACGCCGACGCGATCCTCGGTCTTCCAGTTCAGCGGGCAGGAGATCAGGATTTTCCCGTAGGCGGTGCCCTGGCGCTTGGCGTACCACTGCGCCTTGGCGGCCTTGGCCACGAGGTCGTCGGGGTACCCCTCGACGCCCGTGAAGACGTACGGGATGTTGGTCGCCGCCATGATCTGCGGGGTGTCCTTGTGGTGGAAGGCCTTGCCGAGCTCGGCGGGCCCGACATGGCTCGTCGACGTCATGTGGCCGAGCGGCGTCGAGTAGCTGAGCTGGCTGCCCGTGTTCATGTAGCCCTGGTTGTCGTACTCGACGACGATCATCCCGTGGTTGCGCAGCGCGGCCCCGATCGCGGCGCCCATTCCGATGTCCATGCCGCCGTCGCCGGTCACCATCACGAACGTGATGTCCTCGCCAACCGGCAGTTCGCCGCGGCGGCCGCGCTCGTGGAACATCTCGACGAGGCCGCTCAGCGCGGCGGCGCCGTTCTGGAAGAGGTTGTGCACGTACGTGATGCGGTGCGACGTGTAGGGGTAGCCGGTGCTGACGACCATCGCGCAGCCGGTCTGGTAGAGCACGACGACGTCACCCTCGATGCCGCGCAGGAACTGGTCGAGCGCCGGGAAGATGCCGCAGCCTGGGCACGCACCGTGGCCGGGCAGTACTCGCTTCGGCTTCGCGGCGAGCTGCCAGTACGGCGGGGCGTCGACCTTGAGCCTGCCGTCCGGGCCCTGCTCCACCTTGAGCAGCCCGCTGGTCATCTCCTCGCGGGTGAGCGGCGGCGCGCCGCGATGCGGTCGCGGCGGTTTCGCTGGATCGCCGGGCTCCACGCCGTAGTAGTCGAACGGCACTTCGACGCTGCCACGCTCGGCGGTCTGCACCGCGAGCGTGAAGAACGCCTCGGCGTCCTCCGCGTAGAAGTCACGCCCGCCGAGGCCGTAGACACGGCTCAGGCAGAGTGTGCGGTTCTGCGGGTCATCCTTCAGCGCCGACTTCACCTCGTGCGTGAGGTTGCCGCCGTGCGCGCCGTAGGAGCCGGTCCGCTCGCCGATTACCACGATGCCGACGCCGCGCAGCGCCTCGCGGACCGCGTCAGCGGGGAACGGGCGGATCACGTTCGGGCTGATGACGCCGGCCCGGATGCCATTTGCGCGCAGCCGGTCGGCCACGTCCTTGGCGGTCTCCGCGGCCGAGTTGATCAGGAAGACCGCGACCTCGGCATCGTCCATGCGGTATAGGTCGACGGGGTCGTAGCGCCGGCCGCTCAGCGCCTCGTACTCGGCGAATGCAGCGGGGATCGCGGCCAGCGCCGCGTTCATCGCCCGCTCGAGCTGATACTTGTTGTTGATCAGGTCGGGGTCGTTCATGTACGGACCGATCGTCACAGGATGCCGCGGGTCGAGCGCCGTCACCATCTCCGGCACCGGCCCGAGCCAGTCCTGCACGGTGGCGTCGTCGGTGAAGCTGGAGACACGGCGCTTCTGGTGGCTGGTGAAGAAGCCGTCGAACGCCACGATGGCGGGCAGCCGCACGTCCGCGCGCTCGGCGACGCGCAGCGCGATGAGGTTCAGATCGTAGACGGCCTGCGGGTCGCGTGCCATGAAGATCATCCAGCCGGTGTTCAGCGCGTAGTAGATGTCGGAATGGTCGCCGCGGATGTCGAGCGGCCCGCTGATGGCCCGCGTCGCGACGTCGAGCAGCATGGGGTAGCGCGTCCCTGACTGCACGGGCAGTTCCTCGAGCGCATACAGCAGCCCCTGGGAACTGGTCGCGTTGAAGACGCGGCCGCCGCCAGTGGTGGCGCCGTAGCAGATGCCGGCCGCGCTGTGCTCCCCGTCGGCCGGCACCATCACGATCTTGTGCTCGCCGGCGGCCTTCATCTCGTCGAGCAGCTCGGCGATCTCCGTCGACGGCGTGATCGGGTAGTAGCCCATCAGGTGGAAGTTCATTTGCTTAACGGACAGCGCGGCCATCTCGTTGCCGGTGCGGAACCCGACAACCTGTGCGGCGCGGCCGATCTTCGGCTCCGGCGGTGCGACCGTCATCTGACGGCCCCCCTCTCGTCCTCGAGCCAGCCGAAGAGCGGGACGCGATTTGCATCGGCCCAGCCGTCCTCCTCGCGGAGTTCGGTGAGCGACCCGGTCGGGCACGCGTCGACGCACTTCAGGCAGCCCTTGCAGTAGTTGTAGTCGATGCCGAGCAGCCGCACGGCGGGCTCGCCCTCGCCGTCATCGGACCAGACGAAGCAGAGGTCGGGGCAGACGATGTCGCAGATCCCGCAGTGCACGCACGTTTCGGGGTCGTAGGCGGGCAGGAAGCCCTGCCGCGACGTGCTCAGGTTCTTGAGAATGCTGTTGCCAGAGTCGAGTATGACGCCGCCGATCGGCGCGTCGAGGTACCCGAACGCGGGCGCGGCCCGTTGCACCGGCCGGCCAGGCTCGCCTGGCGCGGCGGGCCAAGTCATGAGCCGCAGCTCACGGTAGCCGCGGTCGAACGTGCGGAGGTTCGCGTCGACGAGGTGCGCGTAGCGGACGGAGAGCGTGTCGCGGATGACATCCTTCACGGCGTCGGCGTCGATGAACGGGCAGACCCGGGCGACCGCGCCGAGCATCGCGGTGTTCACGCGCGTCTTCTCCTCGAGCGCGATGCCTAGCGCGTCGAGCACCGCCACTGTGCCGGACCGCAGGCCGAGCTTCTCCCGGATCTCGCCGGGGGACGAGCGCGTGTTCACGATCAGCGTTCCGGTTGGGCGCAGGCCAGCGGCCACGTCGTACGAGCGGGCCAGCGCCTCGTGGAAGACCGCGACGACCTGCGGCTTCTCGATCGGACTGCTCGTGCGGACCTCGCGGTCGGCTGCGCAGAAGCGCACGAACGATTTCACTGGTGTGCCCTTCTTCTCCGAGCCATACGAGGAGAAGTGCGCTCCGTTCAGGCCCTGCCGCAGGACGCCCGCCTCGGCCAGCATCTTCCCGGCGAGGTGGGCACCGAGCCCGCCGATCGACTCGAAGCGGATACCGAAGAAGCCGTCGTCGCCAGCGCCGGGGAGCAGGTCCGCCCCGGTGCCTACTGGACCAGCCGCCGCCAGCACTGACATCACACACCTCCGTGAACCGAATATTCGCCTGCCCGTGTCGTTCGTTCGGTCCATCTCTTTCTTGCCTTGCGGGCACTTCCACAGTGCGCCGCGTCAATGACGGTGCGTAGGGTCGAAAGTGATGTACCTGGTGCCGAACGTCCCGGGTCGGGCCCGCCGCTGCGCCGCTGGTGATCGGGTACGGCGGAGCTGGCTAATCGGCAGGGAGTTAGTTAGCTACCTGCCATAGTTCGGCCGTGCTCGACCCCGATCTGTACAAGGTTCTCGCCAGTGATAAGAGACTGCAGATCCTTGAGTGGCTCCGCGATCCTGAAGCGCACTTCCCGCCGCAGCAAGACGGCGATCTCGTCACCGATGGCGTCTGCTCCTGCTAACGCCAGCCTCACGACCACTCCGCTTGCGGGCCGGGTAGGGACACGAGGGCCAGGCTGGCCAGGAAGGTTTCTCCGCCGGAGCGGGTCTTGACCCCGCGAGGGAGGCCGGAGAGCCGGTGGATGATCTCGAATGAGTCGGGAAACCCGTACCGCCCGGCGGTCATCGAGCCGAGGACTTCTGTCGCGATGGCCAGGAGCGTCAGCTGCTTGCGTGCGACAACGTAGGCGATGAACTTGCCGTCGGACAGGAGCCGGGCAAGTTCATCGAGCGCTGCCAGAAGGCCCGGCCAGCAAGATGACTACGGCGCTCCGCCTGGATGCCTGCCGTAGCAACCGCCGGGTACAGCGTACTGGATGAAGAAATAGCCAGCCGAGAAACCGAAATTCTCAGCGCCACCGCTGCAAATTGCATGGAATTGCTCGGTCTGCTCGTCATGCACCCAGATTGTTGAGCCCGAGTTGTTGATGGCTGAGGCTGGGTGGAACGTCACACCAACCTGGCCGAAACTGAACCATTGCCCGGAGTAATCCGCTGGTGTGAGTTCGTCCTCATATCCTTGGAAGTTCGCTTTGCTAAAGACACAGATGGTTACGGTTATGGGGCACACTTGCGATGCTGCGATGTGCCTGATCTGAGCGACAGGCTCCGCCGCGACCTGCGCCGATGTCGTAGTGGCGCCTGACCCGACAACCGCCACCAATGCCGCAAGAACTCCTGCCTTGCGCCCGGTGATGAGACGTCTCATGCGGGGTTTCCTCCTTGCCTGTGTCATTGTCGCTCCGATTCCGGCCTGCTCACGCTGCGTCTCGGGTCCGACCGGCCCAGGGCACTGGCGATAAGCAGCGCCATAACGCGGGCCAACTTCAGCCAAAATGATTGGGTGACTACCTGAACGCTAGGCCGTCAAAGTCGGGTCGGGCCAGGCAGTCTGACCGGAATTCTTACCGGCAGAGTTGCGACGTGTGAGACGTGTCCCTGGATGTCCGCCAGCCGCTGCCGGTCCCGGTAAGTCACAGTGCCACCAGGTCGCGTTCGGCGCGCTTACGGACATCGGGCTTGAGGTCGCCGGCGGGCTACCCCGCGGGCAGCTGCGGCCGCGACCAGCTCTCGGCGGCACTGGCGCCCCCGCCGGCCCACGGGACCGGTCAGCCTGGCCATTCGCCTCGGCTGCACCGCACGCTCACCTCACCTCCAGGTCAAAACCTGCGGCCGCGACCGGTGCCCGTCCTGCTCGCAGGCGCCGAACTCAGGTAAGTGGTCACCGGTCTAGGGACGGCGGAGCCGATCGCGTGCGACGACCCGGACGGCCGCGTCATAGTGACGCTGATGCGGAGCGGTGAACTGGCATGTCGCCGGCGGTAGTCGGTCCACTGTCCGGTTGCGGCTGGGGCGGCTGCCCGGCGGGGAAAGGATCGCGCTGAGCAGGTACGGCGCGCGATCCGGCGAGGGCTGGTTACCCGCCCGGGGCTGGAGGATCCTGCGCATCTCCTCGGCCATCTCGGCGAGCTCGTCGGGGCTGAGCCAGAGCGTGCCCTGCCGGTAGCCCACAGAATCGGCGACCGGATCTGCGCCCTCCCGGTCGAGATAGGTGTTGAATTCGGCGATCAGGACAGCCATCGCCGCGGCCAACCCCCGGCGGTGGTCCTCCGGTGACATCCAGGCCGCCCCTTCGAGGTCGATCACGGGCCGTTCGCGGCGCAGCTTGGGCGGGCTGGTTGCCCGTCGCGCCGCCGAGATCCTGGCGCCCCGCCTGACGGGGCTAATGTTGGTGGACCCGACACCAGAGACCGCCCCTGTCTACGACGACTGGGACCAGACCGCCAAGAAGATCGACCGTGCGCTGGCCGTGGCACAGATACTCTGCCGCTTCGGCGAGACTTCGTGCTCCTGGGCGAGGATGCATAGGAGTGCCGTGGTACCTGGCGCCTCAGCGACTGCATGCCGCTCCTGCCCCGGCAGTGAGGCGCAGGCAGGCCTCTTCGCTGGTCGCGAATACCTGCAGCCGCTTGTGCAGGCCACTGATCCGGAGCATCTTCACGACGAGTGGCTTGGGTGCGATCAGGCCGCAACTGCACCCGGCGGCTTCGGCCTCGTTGGCGATCCGGACGAAGGCACTCAGCCCGCGTGCGTCGCAGAAGGACAGGTCGGTCAGGTCGAGCAGCAGGATCCGCGCATGGCCGCCAATGGCTGCCTGGCCCCGCTGGTACAGGCTGTCGGCCGTCGCGAGATCCAGCTCTCCGCGTACCGTCAAGATCCGGATGTGGCGGTCATCGGGGTCGGCCATTGTGGCGATCGCGCTCCAGGTCACTGTCCCGCCCTCCGTCGGCGCCGGCACTACGTCAATACCGTCCAGATGGCCGCATTGGCCGCGGGTTGTCCTTGTAAACCATAATATCATTTGCGTGGCGCTTCGCCTCGATTGCCTATTCTCCATCGCTCATTCATATGCACGTGCATCAGCGCTTGCATTACGCCTGTGCAATGCGAAAAGGCCTCACTTGTTCGGCACTGCCCCGCTCGTCATGATTCCACGGCGACGATCCAGCACCGCAACCGGTCATCCGCAGGAGTGCTCTGGCATCGCAGCCAGCGGTGCCAGGTCCCGCGGCCCGTCACGGGCTCCCCTCCGATGCGGTGGCTCGATGATCCGGGCATGCGCCGTCCGGGCTGAGGGTAGCCGCTGATGGCGTGATTGGATGGCTCGTGCAGTGCCATTGCGAGCGGCGGGAACGCGCGGAACGGAGGCTGCGGTGGACAGAGCTCCAGAGCCCGACAACCTCGGCGAGCGCGGCCTGCTGCTAGCGTGGCTGGCCTTTCACCGAGATGCGCTGGCCTTCAAGTGCGCCGGGCTGTCTGCCGGACAGCTAGTGTCGGCCGCGGCCGCGCCGTCTGACTTGTCGCTGCTCGGCCTGGTCCGCCACATGACGGAGATGGAGCGGGTGTACCTCGTGCACGCCCTGGCCGGCGGTGAGGCACCTCGCCTAGGCTTCTGCGCCCAGAGCTGGCTCGGACCCGGGACTGCGCCCCATCCCAGGCAGGCTGTCGACCGGCCAAGTGTGCACTGGCAGCCCGGTGTCCGCACATTGCAGGTAGCGTTCCAGCATTACGGCTAGCGCACGCTCGCGGTCATGACGCCGTTCGGCGGCGGCCAGCGCAGTGCGCTGCCATACTGCGCCGGTTTGCCCTGAGGCAGCCCGCGCGGAAATCACGTCCAGCAGGCTGTCCGCCTCGGCTGCCGCGACACCGGCCTGGACCAGTCCTTGCCTTGCCGCCGGCACCAGCTCCGGCACGAGCTCGGTGGCGGGAAGCGTCCGTGTTTGATCTCGGTGCCCAGATGGCCAGCTCAGCTGGGCGGACAGGCCATGCTGGGCGGCACGATAGAAGCCATGATCGGCGCGCTCGAACGGCAGCGCGTATGTCCATTGCTGATCCTGTTCCGCCAGCCACAGGGACAGCCCGATCAGGAAAGCGGCGTTGGCCAGCATGTCGATTATCGTGGGACCAGCGGGCAGGGCCCGCATCTCGATCCGCAGATGTCCGCCTGCCGTGGGGTCGTAGATAGCCCGGTTCCAGCGCCAGACAGTGCTCTGGTGCAGCCTAAGCTCGTCCAGCGGCGGCGGGCGCCACCCGGCGCCACCGAGCGTCAGGCCCACGCCGCCGAGCACGGGCAGCAGCGGCTGGTGCAGCCGGACGCTCTCGGTGAACAGCTCCAGCGCGCCGCTGCGCAGCCAGCCCGTCCCGAGCGCGGTCCGGGCAAACCGACGGCGTGGCCCGTGGCCCGGACGATCATCAACCGCTTGCTTGAACAGAGCGATCCGGGTTTCCTCCCAGAGGCGGTGGCCAAGGAATATCGGCGAGTTGCCCGACACGGCCAGCACCGGTGCTGTGGCTAATTGGACCGCGTTGTAGGTGCGCGCGAAGTCGGCCGGATCGACCCGAAGGTGCACCTGGAATGAGGTGGTCGCCCCGTCCGGCCCGAGATCGTCGCTGACCAGCTCGAGCGGGTCCTGGCCCGCGATCTGGATATGGACCGGGTCCTGGCGGAGCCGTTGCACACCCCGGCTCAGCGCCCGGTAGCGCGCCGCGTCAGTCATCATGTCGGGCCGGAGGTCAGCATGGCTCATCGTGGGCAGGATGCCGATGAGCGCCGGCCGGCCTGCGTAGTCCCTGGCCGCATGGGCTACTCGATCAAGCAGCAGGCTCAGCTCGTCCCCGAGCGCCGCGAACGGACGGCCGGCCAGCAGGACCGGAGTGGCGTTGAGTTCCAGGTTGCAGCGGCTCAGCTCAAGCGTGACCCGCGAGTCGGCCGCCGCCGTGCGGATCGCCTGGTTGTGCGGCAGCGGCCGGGCCGCGCCGTCGATCAGGAACAGCTCAAGCTCGGCGCCTATCGTGGCGGGGCCAGCTCCGAATCCAGGCCGTTCGAGCAGCTGCCCGAGTGCGGACAGGCAGTCCTCGAGCCGTTCCCGGAAGCGCGGGTAATCGCGCTCATCGAACTCTTCTTTGTCGATGCCCGTTCCCATGGCCGGGCCTCCTTCGTCGTCGTACGGGTCGCCAGGCCGTGGCTAGCCGTCCTGCCCCGGTAACGAGATCCGCCGACCTGTCAGTGCTGCGGGCAGGATGCGCACGTAGCCGGTCTTGGCGCCCGGTGCCCACGGATACAGCCGCAGCTCGTGCAGGCGCGCCAGCTCTGCCGAGTCGGTGACCTCGACGGCCTCACCGCGGACCACGACGCTCCAGCCGGTTTGAGTCGCGGCGTCGATCCCATCGACCTCGAACGCGACTCGGCCGCCACGGGTCGCGGCGTCCAGCTTCGCTCCCTCGTCAGTACGGAACACGACCATGTGACGGTCGAGGACGAAGTTGACAGGAAACGCGATCGGCCCGCGGTCGTCGACGAAAGCCACCCGGCCAAGCTGCTCCTGAGCCAGCAGCTCGAAGCACTCGCGCTTGGTTAGCTCCTGCCAGCGAACCCGGCGCCCTGGCTCTTCATTCATGGCGGCTGCTGGCCCAGCCGGCCGTCCGGCAGGCAACGGGAGAACGTCCATGGCTCCTCCCAGACCGCAGGCAGTACTGCCGATGCCACCAGCTGACTCCTGGTCAAGGTCAGAGTGCAGATGCGAAGGTCCGCGCTCAGCAGGACCTTCGTCTGCCGCAGGATCCAGTTACGGTCCGAGGTAAACACGCGTCAGGGCCCATTGACGCCGGAACAGAGACCAAAGTCCCTTCAGCACCAGAGAGGCTCCCTTCTACCGTTTGGCCTGAAGGAACAAGTTGCGTCCCGCAGGTGACCGTGGCGTTCGTCACAGCCAAAGCCGCGCCTCACAGCTTGCATCCGGCACCGATCGGAACAAGGAGGCATCCGATGAAACGACCAGCATTGGTGGTTGCTGCCGCCACAGTGGCGGCACTCGCAATCGCAGGCTGCGGCTCAAGCAAGCCACCGGCTCAACAAGGTACGAAGGCGCCGCTGGTCGCGGCGTGGATTTATGTGGGCTCGCCGAGCGACGCGGGCTGGACGCACCAGCACGATCTAGGCCGCCTAGCGGTCCAGAATTACTTCGGCAGCAAGGTCAAGACGATCTTCAAGGAGAACGTCCCAGAAGGACCGCAGGTCACGCAGGTCATCACCCAGCTGGTCAACAGCGGGGCGAAGATCATCTTTGCGACGTCCTTCGGCTACCAGCCGGCCATGGCGGCGGCAGCGCAGAAGTACCCGAACGTCGACTTCGCCCAGGCCACGGGAACGGCGACATCGAAGAACCTGGCCGAGTATTTCGGCGCGGGTGAGAACGGCGACTACCTGGCCGGCATGGCGGCCGGCTTCGCCTCGAAGTCAGGAAAGATCGGCTATGTCGCGCCGTACCCGATCCCCGAGGTGATCAGGGAGCTTGACGCCTACACGCTGGGCGCGCAGTTCGTGCACCCAGGTGCCACCGTCCGGGTGGTCTGGACGAACTCCTGGTTCGACCCGGCCAAGGAGCGGGCGGCCGCGCAGAGCCTGGTGGCAGCCGGCGTGGACGTCCTGGGCGATGGTGTAGACGACCCGACGGTCGGCGAGGTTGCCCAGGCCAACGGGCTCAAGTGGACGGGCTACGACTCCAACCAGGGCTCGTTTGCCCCGAACGCCTTCCAGACGGCGACCGTCTACAACTGGAACGCGTACTACATCAACGCCGTCAAGGCTGTCATGAACGGCACCTGGAAGAGCTCCTTCTACTATGGCAGCGTTGCTGATGGAATGATCAACATCGCCCCGTTCGGCAAGACCGTCTCCGCGGCGGCTCGCACGGCCATCCTCAAGCGCGAGGCCGAAATCAGGGCAGGTACCTTCGACCCGTTCACTGGGCCACTCACCAAGCAAGACGGCACGGTCGGGCTGAAGCTCGGCCAGACACTGCCGGTCTGGAACCCGACGAATTCCGCTGTCCTGTCCAAGTACACCCTGAACTGGTTCATCAAGGGTGTCATCGGCAGCGCGAAGGGCTAGCCCGGCGATGACCGACGACCCAACCACGACCAGGCAGTCGGCGTCCTTGCGTGAAGGAACGCCGCGCCTGGTCGGCGCGGGCCCTGTCCCAGCTCTGGCGACACGGGGCGTCACCAAACACTTTCCGGGCGTCGTGGCGAACGACCGCGTGTCGTTCGAGGTAATGCCCGGAGAGATCCACGCGCTCCTCGGCGAGAACGGGGCCGGCAAGACCACGCTTTGCAACGTCCTCACCGGCCTGTACCGCCCCGACGAAGGCTACGTCGAGGTGCGCGGTGAGCAAGCGGCGTTCCACTCGCCGCGTGACGCGCACGATGCGGGGATCTTCATGGTCCATCAGCACTTCACGCTCGTTCAGCCGCTGACGGTGGCGCAGAACGTGATCTTGGGATGGTCGCGGCGGCGGGGGATATGGTTCTCGCCGCGGCGGGTTGAACGTGAGATCGCCGAGATCGCCGAGCAGTTTCACGTGCCGATCGATCCGAGCACGAAGATCTGGCAGCTGTCCATGGGTGAACAGCAGCGGGTCGAGATCCTGAAGGCGCTCTATCGGGGCGCGCGGACCCTCATCCTTGATGAGCCCACCACCGTGCTCACCCCGCAGGAGGTGCGGCAACTCTTCGAGACCCTCAGGGGAATGGCAGCCAGCGGCACCAGCGTGGTGTTCATCTCGCACAAACTGCCCGAGGTCCTCGCCGTCTCCGACCGGGTCACGGTGCTGCGGGCTGGCAAGGCCATGGGGACGGTGCGGACGGCGGACACCGACGCGAAGTCGCTTGCGCACCTCATGGTCGGGCGCGACATCATGCTCGGACGCAAGGGGAGCAGCGGGAAGACCAACGCAGCGCAGGCCGTGCTCAGTCTCTCGGACGTGAGCGCCACCGGGGACCTGGGTACTCCGGCCGTCGTCGGGGTCTGTCTGGAAGTTCACCCTGGCGAGATCGTCGGCGTAGCGGGCGTCGCTGGGAACGGCCAGCGGGAGCTCGCCGAGGTGATCGCAGGGGAGCGTCCCCACACCGCCGGGACGATCACCATCGCGGGCCGGCCCCAGCACGGGACGCCATGGGAGGCGATTGACGCGGGGCTAGGGTACGTTCCCGAGGAACGGATGGGCGTCGGAGTAGCCCCCGGACTCACAATCGCAGACAACCTCAGGCTGAAGTCGTACCGCGAAGACGGCCACGGGCCGCTCCTGCACGCCAAGCGCGGCCTGCGGAACGCGACGGAGCTCATCGAGCGGTTCGACATCGTCGCGCGCGGACCGAAGACGCTCGCGCGCGAGCTCTCCGGCGGCAATGTCCAGCGACTGCTCCTCGCGCGCGAACTCTCCAGCCACGCAAAAGTCCTCGTCGCGGCATCCCCGACCAGGGGCCTCGACGTGGCCTCGACCGAGAGCGTCCGCCAGCTCTTGACCGAATCGGCGGACCGCGGCGTGGGCGTGCTGCTGATCAGCGAGGACCTCGACGAGATCCTCGACCTCGCCGATCGGATCGCGGTGATGTACCGCGGACGGGTGGTCGGCGTGCTCGACCGAGACGGTGCGGACATAGATCACATCGGGCTGATGATGTCGGGGGTGGCGTCATGATCAGATTCGCAGCGCGCGAGAAGGTTCCTCGCTGGCTCAATTACGCTGTCCCGCTCGGATCTGTCATCCTCGCCGTGATCGTAGCCGGGATCTTCCTGGCGGCGACCGGGCATAACCCGCTAACGACCTACAAGAACATCATCCAGGCCAGCATCACGCAGCCGGGCGCGTTCAGCTCGACGTTGGTGAGCATGACCCCGCTGCTTTTCACCGGCCTGGCCGCGGCGGTCGCGTTCCGCATGCGGATCTGGAACATCGGCAGCGAAGGCCAGCTCTACATGGGAGCGGTCGGTGCGTCGGGTGTTGGCCTGCTCCTGCACAATCTGCCCGGCCCCGTCCTCATCGTCGCGATGATGGCCGGCGGAATAGCGGCAGGAACGCTGTGGGCCGCCGTGCCAGGAGCGCTCCGTGCCTACCTCAACACCAACGAGATCCTGACCACGCTGATGCTCAACTACGTGGCCGCGAACATCATGTACTACCTGATCTTTGACAGCAACTCCTACTGGAGGGATCTCACCTCGCCCTCGGCGCGGGTTTTCCCGCAGGGAAAGAACCTCGCCTCGACGGCCAACTGGCCACCGCTGCAGCTAGGCAGCGTGACGATCCCGTTTGGGCTGCTCCTGGCCGCCGGGTTCGCGGTGCTCCTGTGGGGGGTGATCCGCTCCACCAAGTACGGGTTCGAGATGCGCGTGGTCGCCGATTCGCCGCCCGCCGCCCGGTACGCCGGCATCAAGACCCGCCGCAAGATCCTCTCGCTGATGGCACTGTCCGGCGGCATCGCCGGGTTGGGCGGGGCGAGCCAGGTAGGCGACTTCAGCCACGTCCTTGACCCCCGCGGTCTGGAGCAGGCTGGATTCGGCTACACCGGCATCGTGGTGGCGGCGCTAGGCCGCTACAACCCGGTCGCCGTCGTCGTGACCTCGTTCTTCATCGGCATGTTGGTCAACGCCGGCTATGCGCTCCAGGGGCCCGGCTTTCCGATCGGCGTGACCGGGACGATGGAAGGCATCTTGCTATTCTGCGTGCTCGGCTCGGAGATCTTCACGCGGTATCACGTCACGATCCGCGCGCCGCGGCGGGCCACTGCGATACGGCCGGTTCCCAAGCCTCCGGCGGCCGTGCTGCCGGCCTCCGCGCACGAGGAGGTGCCGTCATGACCGGAATCAACGCCAACATCGGGATCTCGATCATCGTGTCGGCGATCCTGTACGGGACGCCGCTGGTCTTCGCCGGGATCGGCGAGCTGTTCGCCGAGCGTTCCGGCGTGCTGAACCTCGGCGTCGAGGGCATGATGCTGATGGGCGCGGTGACGGCGTTCCTGGTCTCGCAGCGCCTGCACGGGCCAAACGCACTGGTTCTGCTTGTCGCGGTTGCAGTCGCGATCCTCGCCTCGACCGCCATGGCGGCCATCCACGCGTTCGTGACCATCACGCTCCGGGCGAACCAGATCGTGTCCGGGCTCACGCTGACGATTTTCGCCGGGGTGATCGGGCTGTCGTCGTATATCGGCGAGAGCAACAACCTCGGCGCCATCGCCGGCAAGCACCAGTTCAGCGAGCTGAATGTCTTCGGCCTAGCGCACCTGCCTGTCATCGGGCCGATCCTGTTCCACCAGAGCGCGATGGTCTACCTGTCCTGGCTGCTCGTGATCCTCGCAGTGCTCTACCTGTATCGCACCCGCGTCGGACTGCACTTGCGCTCGGTTGGCGAGTCGCCACGGTCAGCGGATGCGATGGGCATCAACGTGACCAGATACCGCTACATCCATACCCTCCTGGGTGGCGCACTGGCCGGAATGGGCGGCTCGCTCTTCACGCTGCAGATCGCGACCAACTGGATCGACGGGATTACGGCCGGTGCAGGCTGGATCGCCATCGCCCTGGTCATTTACTCGTTCTGGCGGCCGGAACTGCTGATCATCGGGGCTTACCTGTTCGGTGCGTTCACGAGCTTCGGATTTGACCTCCAGGCGAGGGGTGTCATCTCGATCCCTTCGGAGTTCTGGTCGGCGCTCCCGTACCTCATGACGATCATCGCGCTGGTCCTCGTCTCGCTGGGTTCGATCCGGCGACGGCTCGGAACGCCGGCCGGACTCGGTATCCCCTACGTCAGGGGAGAGTCCTGACAGGTCGTTACGGTCAGCGCGCTTAAAGACCCCGGACCTTCACGTCGCCGGCGGGCACCTGGGCGCGCTGTCCGGCATCAGCTACCAGCAAAGTTCGTAGCGCCCGCCAACTCGCGGCCCGCGGGGTCGGCGGGCCGGCGCTGGACCACCGCATCGCGCCGCAGTTCAGCGGTTCCGGCGCGGTATGGCCAGATCACGGACTCGACTGGGGGCATAGGCTCTGGCTCGTGCCTGCCGAGCCCGCGCGTGCTGCACCGTCACTGCCGCGGCTGCGACGGAACGTGGGGGCGCGGCGGTGAGCGCGCTCGAGCTGCGGCGGGTGTCCAAGGTCTACGGCTCGGGGCCGACTCAGGTGCAGGCTCTCCGCGACGTCGACCTGCTGGTGGAGGCGGGCACGCTGGTGGCGGTGATGGGCCGAGTGGGTCGGGCAAGAGCACCCTGCTGACGATCGTCGGCAGCCTGGAGGACCCGGATAGCGGGGAGGTGCTGGTCGGCGGCGCGGTGGTATCGGGGATGTCACGCAACGAACGAGCCAGGCTGCGGCGGCGCTCGATCGGGTACGTGTTCCAGGACTTCAACCTGCTGGCCGGGCTGACCGCGACCGAGAACGTTGCCCTGCCGCTGGAGCTCGACGGAATGGCCGCGAGGACAGCGCGCACCGCGGCGCTGGCGGCGCTGGCGGACCTGGGCCTGGCCGACCGGGCGGCCCGGTTCCCTGATGAGCTGTCCGGCGGAGAACGGCAGCGGGTTGCGATCGCCCGCGCGGTGGTGGGGGAGCGCCGCCTGCTGCTGGCCGATGAGCCGTCGGGAGCGCTGGACTCGGTCAACACGGATGCGGTGATGCGCCTGATCCGCACCGCATGCCAGGGAGCCGTGGCCGGCGTGGTAGTGACCCACGACGCGCAGCTGGCATCGTGGGCCGACCGGGAGGCGGGATGCTGCTCCTTGGCCCGCTGGCCATCCGCTGGCTCGCCGTCGTCGGTCGGCGCTCGCCGATCGCGGTGCGGCTCGCGCTGCGCGACCTGGCCCGCTATCAATCCCGGGCCGGTGCGGCGCTTGCCGCGATCGGCCTCGCCCTGGGCGTTGCGGCCGCCGTCGCCATCGGAGCCGCCAAGACCCAGGTCCACACGTTGCAGGACCGCGTCGACTCTTTCGCCGCCGCGCTTCATGCCCGGTCCGTCCTCGCTCTCGACGGCGCTGTGGACCCCGCAGCCCCCAGCCTGTCGCGTGCTGAGGGAGGGCCAGGCCGGCAGGCCGTCGCGCTAGTCAAGGCGACCCACGTCACCATCAACGGGCAGCCGGGCCTGATGCTCGCCGGGCCGGCGAACTCGAATCTCCTTTACGTCGCCACCCCGGCGGTGCTCCGACATTACGGGATCAAGCCGAGCGACGTTGAGCCTGCCACCGACATCCTCACGTCCGCAAAGGGGCTGGTCGGCTACCAGATCGCCGACTTCGCCGGGCAGGCCCCGTGCCCAGGTGGCGCGGCCGGCTGCAGAGTCCACGGTCCTCGCCCGTCCGGTCCCCCCAAGCTTCCCGGCATCTTGCATCCAAAGATCCAGCGGGTCAGCCTCCCCACCTACACCTCGGACCCCAACGCGCGCCCTGCTCGGCACCGTCGGCGCCTACCTCGCCATGCTCGCGTGGCAGCGAAGCGTGCGCATTCTCACCCACGTGCCTTTCCTCAGCCTGGCCGTCATCATCGTCGGTCTGCCGGTGGTCGCCGCCATCGCAGGCTGGCTGCTGGCCGGACGCGAACCGCCCGCCATCGCCCGCCAACCGCTTGAGTAGCTAATCCTCCGCATCCCAGTCGTCCGTGCGGCCATGGTCGCCCGGTATCCGTCACCATGCTGCTGCTGGGCCGAACCCGAGCAGACCTCACTACTGTTAGGGGTGTGCTCGCCGGACCCCGCCTGCGACAGGTCGCCGTGGTGGCGCACGACTGCGGTCGGGTGGCTGACGAGCTGCGCCAGACCTTCGGCTGGCCGCCACCATTCCACGATCCCGTGGTAGCAGAGTTCGGCCTGACCAATGCGGTGTTCGCCGTGGGCGACACATTCGTTGAGGTGGTGGCCCCCACCCGGCCGGATACCACGGCCGGCCGGTACCTCGTCAGGCGAGGCGGTGACGGCGGGTACATGGCCATATTCCAGGTCCCTGACCTGGCAGCAGCCCGGCACCGGCTCGCGGAGCTTGGGGTGCGGGTGGTCTGGACGGCCGACCTGCCCGACATAGCAGGCACCCACCTGCATCCCAAGGACGTCCCCGGTGCCATCGTGTCTTTGGACTGGGCGGAGCCGGTGGACTCGTGGCGGTGGGCGGGCCCGTCCTGGACTGGGCAGGCGCCCGAGCACGCTTCCGGCGGTGTGACCGGGCTGACGATCGAGGTCACAGACCCCTCCGCCGCGGCGCGGCGCTGGGCCGCGGTGCTCGGCATATCCGCCGCCGACGACGGGAATAGCGCGGTGGTCGAACTGCGGCACTCGGGCCAGCGGCTGCGGTTCGTCCCGGCCCCGGCCGGTCACGGCGAGGGAATTACCGCAGTGACCATCGCCGAGCTGCCCGGCGGCGGGCCTGTGCAGATCGGCGGCGTCAGCTTTGCAGCCGAGGAAGGATGACATGACCGTACTCAAAACCGGGACCGACGATCTGCGTGCTGAGATCGACGAAGGCGTCGCGGTGATCACCATGAACCGCCCCGATCGGCGAAACGCCATGTCGCAGGCCATGATGTCGGCCCTGGCGGTAATGCTCGCCCAGGTCGAGACCGACGAGAAGGTTGGCTGCGTGGTGCTCACCGGGGCGGGCGGCGCCTTCTGCGCCGGCGGTGACGTCAAGGGCATGGCCGCCCAGCCGGTGGACCGCAGCGGCGACGGCGCGGGCCCGTCGCTCGACGTCGCCATCCATCGCCAGCGGCTCAACCAGCGAGCGACGAGCGGTCGCCTCTGGAGCATGCCTAAGCCGACGATCGCTGCCATCGGAGGTCCGGCGGCTGGGGCCGGCCTGTCGCTGGCCCTGGCCTGCGATCTGCGCTATGCGGTACCGGGGGCGGTGCTGACCACGGCTTTCGCCCGGGTCGGGTTCGCCGGAGATTACGGCGGGACCTGGTTCCTCACTCAGCTGGTGGGCAGCGGCAAAGCCAAGGAGCTGTACTACTTCTCTGAGCGGCTCAGCGCGGAGGAGGCTGAACGACTCGGGATCGTCAACGCCATCTTCCCGCTGGCCGACTTCGAGCGGGAGGTGATGACGCGGGCTCGCCGACTGGCCGCAGGGCCGTCGATCGCTTACCGCTACATGAAGGAGAACCTGCACCGGGCCGTGACCGGCGAGCTAGCTGACTGCATGGACCTCGAAGTGACGCACCACGTGCACACCGCGCTTACCGAGGACCACCGCGAGGCCACCCAAGCCTTCGTGGAAAAGCGCGAACCACGTTTCCGCGGCCGGTAGTTCTCCGGAGCCATCAGCTCAGCTACCAGCGGGCAACCATGACCGGTGGTCACAGCACACGCAACCCATTCCGATCGACGTTTCCTGATGAGGCGCCTGGAGGCCACAAGCGGTAGTGACGAACGGTCCAACAGTCAGTAGTCTCTGTGTGACTACTGCTCCAGGGAGGCCGCTGGTGTCCGCCGAGATGATCCGCCTGGGACAAGCTCTGATCCAGGTCCGCACGCATCGGCCGGCCCAGCCGCTTCGTCCGGTCGCAGGCGTACTAGCAGACGGGACCGCTTTCTTCGCGCCGGTCGGCGAGGTTGTCATCGACGGTTCGCTGGTGACGTGTCATCTGTGCGGCCGGTCATTCCGCTCCGTCGTGGCTCACCTTTCCGCGCATGGTTGGACGAAGGAAAGGTACTGCGAGGCGTTCGGCCTGGAGCGCGGCCAGTCCCTGGAAGGGCCGGAGACCCGGAAGCTCCGCGCCGCCGCATTCACGGCGCGGCTGCTGTTCGAGCCGGCGGTCCGCGAGGGCAGCGCGGCGGGCCGGGAGCGGGCCCGCGGCGGGGATCTAGCCAGGGATGCTGCCGCAGCCGCCCGTGGCCGGTCGTTCCCTGAGCAGCGCCGGAGGAAGACCGTACTGGCGCGCGCGGCGATTCCTTTCTCGATCGCCGCGCAGGCGAGCAGGGACCCCGCCGACCGGCATCTGATCGCCGTCGCGGCCGATGCCGCGCGGCGACAGGGATACCCCGACATCGGGGCCTGCGTCGCTGCCAGGACCCAGGCCGGGGCCAGCCTGGCGGCGATCAGCCGGGAAGCCGGGCTGCACAAGGACTGGCTTTCGCGCTACCTCGGCCGCGTCGATCCCGCCGCAGCGCCGTCGGCCCGTGCTCCAGGCTGCGGGAAGGCACGACATCGCCTGGCTTCCGGCGCTGCGGCACCTTGGCTATCGCGACGTCGCCGCCTACCTGCGGGACCGGCACCTTGAGCAGCGTCAGACCGTGAACGCGATAGCGGCCGAGCTTGGCTTCTCACACCATGCCGTAAGGTCTGCGTTCCGCCGCCACGGCCTGGCCACGGTCGCGCACGCCGCCAAGCGTGGCGCGGCCCGGCAGCGCTCAACCGCTGTCGCCGCCTCCTTGGGTTACCCGACTGTCGCCGGCTACATCAGCGACCGCAGATCCGATGGCTGGACCTGGAAGGCCATCTCCGCCGAGTCTGGCCAGCCGGAAACGTGGCTGCGCCGGCAGGCGGCAGGGCCGGAAGTTCCAACGCAATCACCGTAGGAGGCCCACCCGAAATGGCTAGATTCCTGGTCACCTATTACCCAGGTGACATGCCCCGCGATCCGGCGTCGGTGGCGGAGGCCCGCGATGCGTTCCGGCGGTGGGCCGGGAAGGCCGGCCCGGCGCTGGCCGACCTGGGCGAACCGGTCCGGTCTGCGACGACCGTCTCTGGCGACGGTGCTCGTGACCGGGCGACCGGGGAGCCGTTGATGGGCTGGTCGGTGATCGAGGCACCCGATGGTGCGGCGGCCGTCCGGCTGATGCGTGACCATCCCTTCATCAGGCGGGGCGGCGTGCTGCAGATCAGTGAGCCCATCTGAGCCTTCACCGGGCGGCCACCCCGGCGTGGCCGCCAGCAGGCCGCGGCCTGGCCGAGGAGACTACTGACCGGGGGTCTTCCCGGCCGGTGTCCAGTCGGGCATCGCTGGAACTAGCCCTCCGCCAAGAAGCGAGACACGACGAAAGAGCAGGCACCATGGAGATAAGCGCACGTAATCAGCTGACCGGTACGGTGCAGAGCATCAAAACCGGCGCGGTAATGGCCGAGATCATCGTCAATGTCGATGCAGGCACGGTAGCGGCGGTCATCACCGACTCATCCCGAGAGCACCTCAACCTGAAGGAAGGCGACCAGGTAACTGTCGTCATCAAGGCCACCGAGGTCATGATCGCCAAGTAGCAGGTGCACCAACGCCTGTACACCGTGGCGGGCTGCACCCGCCAGCCCGCCACGGCCGGGCGCGGGCAACCCGCGCCGTCCGGTAATAGCCTTGGAATATGCCCACAGTGGAGGAATCCTCACTGTCCTTGGCCGAGTGGCTAGTGCTGTGCGTGGTCTGCGAGCAGCCCACGCACGGTTTCGCGCTTGCCAGGCTCCTCGACTATGACGGCGACCTGGGTCGGATATGGCGGATACCTAAGCCCGTCGTCTACCGGGCGCTGCAGCGGCTCGAACTGCTCGGCCTGGTCAAGACGGCGGAGCAGCAGCCGTCGAGCCATGGCCCCGTGCGGTCGCTGGTCGACGCGACCAGCGACGGACAGCACGCCGCCGCGGACTGGCTGAGGCGACCGGCCTGCCACAACCGGGACGTGCGATCAGAGCTTCTGATCAAGCTCGCGCTGCTCGACCGGTCCGGGGAGGATCCGCAGCCACTGCTCCGGGCTCAGCGCGAGCAGCTCGTCCCCGTTGCCGGCGGACTGCATAACCGCCTCGGCACGGCCGCTGGCTTTGACCGGACGCTGGCGCTGTGGCGCTACGAAACGGTGTCAGCGACCGTCCGGTTCCTGGACGCCCTGACCGCGCGCTCGCAGGGAACCAGACCGGCCGGCAGGCCATCAGCTGCATGGCCGGCGGCTCGGCACCGCCGGCCAGGGGCTGAATGGACTCAGCTCCCGGTGACGGCGAGCCAGAAGCCGGGCCCGGTGACGAAGACGATCGGGGCTATGCAGGGGGGTGGGCAGGTGCACGCTTGCGCTGATGGTCGAGTCCCCGGCCGTGTTGGCCGTGAAGTTACCTGTGGCGACGTTGGCGACAGTGGCCGAGTCGCCGGCTCCGATGCTCTGGCAGCTGACGATGGCCTGGAAGTCCGGGAGCGGGTTGGTGCCACGCAGCGCGGCCGGGACCGGGGCCTGGTTGGCCAGGACCAGTCCACGCACCTTAACGAACAGCTGGACGTCGCTGTCGAGGCGCCCAGAAAGCGGCATCCGGTCGGCGCCGGGCCACGGCACGTCGGGCTCGGGGTGCTTAGTGGCGGGCCCAGATTTGTCCGTACGCAATAGGATTCGCGGCGTGACGAGAACAACGATCCATGAGCTGCTCGCTGACGCACGACGCCGACTGCATCGGCTCGATCCGGCTGAGGCCCTGCGCGCCTTGTGTTCCGGCGCTGCACTCATCGATATCCGCTCTGACTCGCAGATCGCCCGGGATGGCATCGTCGCGGGCGCGCTCGTGATCCCTCGGAACGTGCTCGAATGGCGACTTGATCCGGCGAGCCAGCATCGCCATCCGGACGCACCGCAACTCGACGATCAGGTCATCCTCTTGTGCGACGAGGGCTACCAGTCAAGCCTGGCAGCGGCGACGCTGCAGCAACTCGGCTTTGCCCGCGCGACCGATGTTGACGGCGGCTTTCAGGCCTGGCGGGCTGCGGCGCTCCCGGTAGAGCAGTCCAGCCACTCCGGATACGCGATCATGACGCGACCGGCACCGGCCTGGTGATCCGGCCCTGCGGACCCGGTACACGGACCGGTGCGCGCCAGGCGATAGCAGCCGGACGTGGCTACGATGCGGTCCATCAAACCCGTCCCTCCAGAAACCGCACCACGGGGAGCGCCAATGACCGACGTCATTTTGTTCCATCACGCTCAGGGCCTCACCGTCGGCGTCCGCGAGTTCGCCGACCGGCTGCGTGCCGCCGGGCATCGCGTCACCGTGCCCGATCTCTACGAGGGCGCAACGTTCGACGCCCTCGATGACGGCGTCGGCTATGCCGGGCAGGTCGGCTTCGACACGATCATCGAGCGTGGTCGGCTCGCCGCTGAGCAGTTGCCGAACGAAATCGTCTATGCCGGGTTCTCGCTCGGGGTGCTGCCCGCGCAGATGCTGGCCCAGAAGCGGCCAGGCGCAGAGGGAGCCCTGCTGTTTCATTCGTGCGTCCCGACCTCCGAGTTCGGGTGTCCGTGGCCGCAGGGCGTCCCGGTCCAGATCCACGCTATGGACGCCGACCCGTTCTTCGTCACGGAGGGCGATCTGGACGCCGCCAACGACCTCGTCAAGAGGACCGAAGGCGCTGAGCTGTTCCTCTACCCAGGCGATCAGCACCTGTTCGCGGACAGCAGCCTGCCCAGCTACGACGAGAACGCGGCGGCGTTGCTCCTGCAGCGGGTGCTCAGCTTCCTCGGCAACCTGAAGTAGCTGCCACCCGCGGACCGAGTTCGCTGGTGCCCTCGGGTCGCTTGCGTCCGGCTTTCGGACGGCACAAGGACCAATTTTACGCCGTTACTGTTCTGCTCATGCGCCGCACAGCGTGGACCCGGGCTGCAGCGCAGTCCTTCGACGAGATCGCGGAGGGCTATGACCGGCTGGGCAAGCTGGTGAGGACGAGCTGGTCGACCAGTGGGTGAAGGACCTGCTGCCAGCGGCGGGCGCGCGCGCACTCGACCTCGGCTGTGGAACCGGGCGGCATGCGGTGCTGCTTGCCCGGCGATTCGAGCAGGTCGACGCGATTGACCTGTCCGGGCCGATGATCGAGATACCGTGGGCTGACACTGCGCCCGACAAGGCACGCTGGCTATAACTACGTCAAGTGTTCGCGACGAATACTGGCACGGCTGGCGGTCTTAATAATGCCCTGCCGGAGCAGTGGCAAATGGCGATTATTACCCGGCAGCTGACCGCAAACCCCGACAGCGGGTACAGCCTCCTGTCCCACCATGCTCTGAATGCGCGGCACCGCGGTCGTGCCGAGGATATCAACTCCGATTACTCGTCGTAGTCGGACGTCGGAGGCCAGGTGCTGGCGTCATCGGACTAGATCCCACGACGCGGACGTTCTTTCTGGCAATATCGCTGCATCGAATGCGTTGTCCGTGGATACTCAATCTGTCTCAAGTACCGAACAGTGTCATGGTGCACTTTGGGGGGGATTTTGATGAAATTCATCGGCGGGCTGCTCGTCGCGATCCTGTCTATGAGCGGAATCTCGTGGACGACGCTGAACTCCACGCCTGCGGGTCCGCCCGGCAGTTGTCCCGCTGGACATGTCGTGACCACCGCCGCGCAACTGACGTCCGCTCTGGCCACCGCCGTGCCTGGCTCGGTCATCGACATGGCCGCCGGGACCTACACGGGTTCGTTCAAGGCCACTGTGTCGGGCACCCAGACCGCGCCGATCACCCTGTGCGGGCCTGCCAACGCCATCATCGACGGGAACGGCCTATCGCACATCCTGTACCTCAACGGGGCCAGCTGGTGGCACCTCACTGGCTTCCAGATCACGCACGGTAACAAGGGCCTCACGCTGGCACACTCCAGCAACGACACCGTGACCGGCCTGTACATCCACGGCACCACCGGCGCCGCCGTTCACGTCAACAGCTTCTCGTCTGACAACGTCTTCGATAACTTGACCATCCGCAGCTCAAGCGCAGAGGGCTTCTATATCGGATCAGCGCGAAAGAACTGGTGCATGTATTCGAACTGCCTGCCCGACAAGAGCGATGGCAACGTGATCGAGAATTCTAACGTGGCCGGTGCCATGTCGGACCCGATCGACATCAAGGAGGGCTCGACCGGTGGCCAGGTGCTCGATAACCAGCTGAGCAGCGCGGGATCGAACTCCAAGGACTGGATTGACGTCAAAGGCAACGGCTACGCGATCACCGGCAACGTCGGCGTCAGCAGCCGCAAGGACGGCTTCACCGTCCACGTCATCCTGCCAGGCTGGGGCATGAACAACGTGTTCTCCGGCAACTCCGCCACGGTCAACGGCCCTGGCTACGGCTTCTACGTTCAGCAGGGCGCAATCGGGAACACCATTGCCTGCGGTCAGACCGTCATTGGCGCCGCTGCCGGATATTCCAACGTCCCCTGCAGCTGACAGCGCGGCGCTGCGGTCCGGAGCACCAGGGAAATGCTCCGCAGGTCCGACGCCCCAATGAGCCGGTGATCCCTGGCACCGGCCATCGGCCTATGCATCGGCGGCAAGAGCCCGCGCCTTCAGACGGGTGAACCTGATGCGCTCGGCGCCAGCGGGCCGGAACCCAGCTCGGCAATTGCGTGGTCTACCAGCGTGACTAGCAGGTCACGGCAGGACGCCCGTTCTCGCGCGTCGCAGGTGACAATCGGCACCCGAGGGTGGATGTCTAGTGCCCGCCTGACCTCGCCCGCATTGTGGCGTCGCACCCCGTCGAAGCAGTTGAGCGCGACGATGAACGGCTCCGCGCGCCGTTCGAAGTAGTCAACCGAAGGAAAGCAGTCGGCGAGCCGCCTGGTGTCGGCCAACACGACGGCACCGAGTGCGCCGCGGGCCAAGTCGTCCCACATGAACCAGAATCGTTCCTGTCCTGGGGTACCGAACAGGTAGACCACGAGCTCGGAATTCAAGGTGATCCGGCCGAAGTCCATCGCGACGGTGGTAGTCCGCTTGCTTGTTACGCCAGTGAGCGAGTCGATGTCCGTCCCGTGATCACTGAGAACTTCCTCGGTCCGCAGCGGCTTTATCTCGGTGAGCGCGCCCACCAGCGTCGTCTTGCCGACACCGAATCCGCCCGCAACTAAGATCTTGACGGCCTCGGGCGCGGAACCACCGTCGCGGTCACGCAGCGGAGCATCAAAGTCGTCGTAGGCCATCGGCCACCTCTCTGAGAAGCCTGATGTCGGTGACCCGCTCCGGGCGGGGCGGCTGGATTCTGACGAATCGGCGGTCACGCAGGTCAGCGACCATGATGCGGATCACCGCGAGCGGCAGGTCAAGCGCGGATGCCAGGTCAGCCACGGACATCGGCACTCGGCATTGCTGTAGTACCACCAGATGCTCTGGTTCAAGGTCGGTCGGCTCGGGCACGGTGACGGGCAGCGAGTAGACCATCGAGATGACGTCGGGCACATCCCCAGTCGGCTTGGTCCGGCCCCGGACGACCGCGTAAGGGCGTAGCACCGGGCCCGGTCCACGCTCGGACGACCGATGCTCAGTCGGGTCCAAGGCCTGGTCACATCGCTTCGTCGGCTCCGGGCACAGGCCGGCTGCTGACCGCCATGTGCCGTCCCAGCTGTTTCACCATCAGGGCCATGTCGTAGGCGACCTGGCCTACGTCTGCCTGCGGGTCGGCGAGCACCGCGAGGCAGCTTCCCTCTCCGGCGGCCGTCACGAAGAGGTAGCCACCGTCCATCTCGATGACGGTCTGGTGGACTTGGCCCGCGCCGAAGTGCACTGCGCCACCGCTGGCCAGGCTCTGCAGTCCGGCCGCGAGGGCCGAGAGGTGCTCGGAGTCCTCCCGGCTGAGGGTCGCCGAGGTGCCCGCGGCCAGGCCATCCCTGGACAGGATCACCGCCTTCTGTACGTGTGCTGAGCGTGCTATCAGGTCATCAAGGAGCCAGTTGAAGCGGCTGTCGGTGCCGCTGGTCCATTGCGACCGCGGCGTGGTGTAGTCGGTGTTCATCTGCTCTCTCCATCTCGCGACTGGTTCGTGCCATCGACCTGCGTTATGTCGGCATCCGAAATGCCGCGCTGCCAGCCACGCTGGAAGTCCGACATAACGCGGCGTGCCCGCTCCGGCGACCTGGATGCCGCTGCGCCGGCCAGCGAGGGAGCGGCTCGCGTCGCCCGCAGTTGCGGCGCCAGGCTTGCTTGGCGGACCCGCTGTGGCAGGCCGTTCTCGGTCACGGTGCTGACCCCGGCTGGGCCCGGCTGGGGCGGTAAATCGGGATTCAGGCCGTCCAGCGTGCCGACTGCCGACGGGTACCGCTGGGGTGATTCGGGACTCAGCCGGTCCACCGCGCCGACCGCAGACGGGTCCGGCTGGGGCTGCGCGTGCTCTGCCCCGCTGACGGGATGGGCCATGACGGCGTGGCGGCCCGCCGTTGTCAGGCTCTTGTTCAGCGCGCGGCCGGGAGCGGCGGAACCAGCGGCGTCAGCGGGGACGACTAGATCTCGCGGGATCAGCACGATGGCTGTCACGCCGCCGTAAGGCGAGTGGCGAAGCGTTACGGCGATGCCATGTCGGTGGGCAAGCCGGGCAGCCACGATGAGGCCAAGCCGGTCCGAACCCGACAGGTCGAACAAAGGGGGGTAGGTCAGCATGTGGTTGGCGACGGCGATCTCGTCGTCGTCCATACCTGGCCCGCGGTCCTCGATGTCGACCGCAAAACCATTCGCGACCAAGCCACCGGCGATCCAAACCTCGGTATTGGACGGGGAAAAGATCGCCGCGTTCTCCACAAACTCGGCGAGCATGTGGATCACGTCGGCCACCGCAGTACCGATCAGCGCCGCCGGTGTCCGGCAGATGACTCTGATCCTGGTGTAATCCTCGACTTCGGCTGCGGCCGCGCGCAGCACGTCCACGAAGGGCACCGGGCTGCGGAACACCCGCCTGGGCGACTCACCCGCCAAGACGATCAGGCTCTCGGCGTGGCGGCGCATTCGGGTAGTGAGGTGATCAATACGGAACAGGCCTTCCAGGTCGTCCGGCTCCATCGTCCGGCGCTCCAGGGCATCGAGCAGCGCCATCTGACGTTCGAGGAGTGACTGGCTCCGTCTGGCCAGATTCCGGAAGACATCGTTGATGCCGCGGCGCACTCTCGCCTCGTCCACGGCCGCCTCCACAGCCGTCCGCTGGGCGGTGTTGAATGCTGCCTTAACCTGGCCGATTTCGTCCGCACCGGCTTCCAGCGGCCGCACTTGTGCAGCGACGTCCACATCCTCGCCAGCGCGAAGCCGCCGCACCACGTCAGGAAGGCGGACGTTCGCCATTTCCAGCGCCGAGTCCCGCAGGCCGTGCAGCTGCCGCGCCAGCTTGACAGCGATCCACGAGGACAGGACTAAAGACAAGATGACAGCGGCCAGGCCAACGCCGCCGGCCAGGTAGAGGTCGTGCAGCTTGGCGTTGGCCTGCGAGCTAGCCTCCGATACCAGGCGCGCTTCAGCCTGCCCTACCGCCCGTTGGATCTGTGTGCTGACCGTGGCAACGGTCCTGTTCCAGGTCGAAGGACTCACCGGAGGCGCCTTGGTCGGCGAATCACCCGCGATGAGCCGGTCTTCCAGCAGGGCGAGGGCCTGCGCTGTCCGCTGGCTCAGGTCATGGTTCAAGCTGCTGCGGTCCGCGGGATCAAGGTAGGAATAGCTTTGGGCGTAAAGCAGCCGGTGTGCGCCTACCAGGCTCACGAAGGCGTGATAGGCGCTGGCCGGGAAGGCGCGGGCGGCGAAGTTGCCGTCCAGTAACGCGCTCTCCTGCTGGAGATACTCGTTGGATACCGCCAGTTCAATCACGGCGATGCCAGGAAGCACCTGGGTGGCATTCCCCTCTTGGCGGATCGCCTGCTCCAGGAGCTGGTAGCTGGCAGCGATCATGCCGTTATAGGCCGAAAATGCCGGTTGACCGCTGATCAAATGGCCTGCGATCTTGGCCCGGAGCCCGGGCAGGCTCGCCAGATCTGCGCGGAGGGCGGCGATGGCCTTCTTCCCGCCAGCCGAGGCACTCTGGATGACAGATAAGTAGTCCGTCGCCGCTCTAAAAGAAGCTATAGCACGGTCTGTGACCATCTGCTGTTGTTGCAGCGCGGCCAGTGCAACAGGCGTCGGGCTGGCGTAATAAACGCTCATCTGGGCGCGCTCATGAGTGAGCGCGAGCTGCAGGTTCGCGATCGGCTGCCCGAGGTCTTCTACCATCACCTCGGATCGGATTAAGGTCAGGGCACTGCTGACCGAGACGGTTACCGCATAAGTGAATATGCCGACCAAAAAGACTAATGGGACTAAGACCAGCAGGGTAACTCTCAGGAGCACGGATCGGCGTCTCAGGCCCATCGTCGCTTTCCTTTCTGGATTAGGAGGAAGACACCTTGGCCCTCGAAGCGAGACAAGGTAGCAGGCAACTCGCCATGGCATGGCAATAACGAAAGGTTCCGTCGAAACCACTCAACCCGGCTGGGAGAATGTGACGCTGACCGGAAACACTGAGCTGATACTCGCGCCGGGCACCAGGACTGGTGTAAACCGTTGCGGTCTCCGGGGCGGAAACTGGCCCGCGGTGCGCAGCGTGCAGATAGCCGAACCCAACCATGTTGGCGCAGTCGCTGTCATGATGGTCATGCGGCTCGCCGCGTAGCAACTGCGGAGCAGACGGACCTGGTCGCTCCGTTCCCGAGGGGGGAGGAAGCACGATGTCAGAGCTGGGCGCAGCGTGCCGCCAGGGGAGTGCAGATGGCCGTCGCTTACGTGCGGGTCCGGGGGACCGCGTCACTCGGTCAGACGCTAGCGATCAACGATGAGCTGCTGCTAGGACGCGAGTCGTTCCGGGAATTCGAGATTGCCGACACCAAGGTGTCTCGTCGACATGCGCGCATATTCATCACGCCCGACGGACATGTGTGGGTCGAGGATCTCGGTTCGACTAACGGCACATTCGTGAACGGTGAGCGCATCGACCGCGCTGCGGTCACGCTCGGTGATGAGATCCGGCTCGGCCAGACCAGGCTCGAACTGGTCGCGATCACGGAGTCCGCTCCTGGCGTCGAGCGCGACAGGTCGACCCAGATAGTGCAGCGAGCCCGCGAGGCCAGCCCGGCACAACCGCCGGTGTCGCCAGGCGTCAGGGTTCCGGCACAGGCGGCGAGTTCGGCACAGACGGTGCTCCCAGCCCGTGCGGCGAGTTCGGCACAGACCGTGCTCCCGGCACAGGCGGCGGGCCAGGCACAGGCGGCGGGCCAGGCACAGACGGCAGCTCCAGCACAGGCAGCCGTCCCAGCACAGGCAGCCGTTCCCGCGCAGGTAGCGGCCCCAGCGCAGGCTCCTGCGGCGGTCCCGCAGGCCAAGGCGCCTGTCATGCTGCCGGTACCCAAGCCCCGCACGGTCTTGCCACCGTTCCCGAACTACACGCAGATTCCGCCGCTGCTGTCGGTGCGCGCCTGGTGGGCAGTACGCGCTGTAGTGCTCGCGACGACTCTCACCATCGCCGCACTGCTCATCGCCGATCCGCCGATCGGGCTGCGGATCTTCTGGGGGATCGCCATCCCGCTGCTGCCGATCTTCTTCTTCATCGCGCCGGGGGTGTGGCGGAACATCTGCCCGCTCGCGGCCTCGAACCAGCTTCCGCGCGCGCTCAAGTTCACCAGGGCGATAACGCCGCCGCCGTGGCTCAAGCGGTATAGCTACGCCATATCGATCTCGTTCTTCGTCATCTTCGTGTCGCTGCGCAAGATCGGGCTGCAGGAAAGCGGTCTGTGGAGCGGCTTGCTGCTGCTCGCCGTCATTCTCAGTCCGTTCACCGGAGGGATGGTCTTCAAGGGCAAGAGCGGCTGGTGCAGTTCCATCTGCCCGCTGCTGCCCGTGCAGCGGGTCTACGGGCAGACGCCCTTCCTGCTGGTGGCGAACACCCACTGCCAGCCGTGCGTCGGATGCGCGAAGAACTGCTATGACTTCAATCCGCGGGTCGCGTACCTGGCCGATCTGCACGAAGACTCATCGTGGAGCGCCGGGCGCAAGTACTTCGTTGCCGCCTTCCCTGGACTGATCCTGGGATTCTTCCGGGTGCCGAGCGTGCCCAAGGCGTCGATCGGGCTGATCTACGGCGAACTGGCGCTGTACGTGGCGGCCAGCATCGCTGTCTTCTTCCTGCTCGACTCGTTCGTCCGGATCAGCACGCACAAGCTGACCACCCTCTACGCGATGGCCGCGCTCAACATCTTCTACTGGTTCGCGTTTCCCGTGATCGTGAAGTCGATCTCCGGCGCCGTGTCTCCAATGCCGCTGACCTGGGCCGCACGTGCCGTTCTGCTGGGGCTCAGCGTGATCTGGGTAGTGCGGACATACCGGAAGGAGCAGGTGTTCCTCGCGCAGGCCAAATCCCCGGCAACGGCGCCGACTCGGGGCGGAGGCGCCCGTGCCGACTCGATCGCCAGCCACTCCATGGCCGCCCGCGGCAAGCCAGAAATCACCTTCCTGCCGGGTGACCGGCGGATCATGGCCAATGCCGGCCAGACGCTGCTTGAGGTGGCTGAGGCAAACGACCTACAGATCGAGGCAGGCTGCCGGATGGGCATCTGCGGCGCCGATCCGGTCGCGATCGTGGCCGGCATGTCGAACCTGTCCGGAATCTCCGACGACGAACGGGCCACCCTGGAACGGCTCGGCCTCGCCGAGAACACCCGGATGGCGTGCTGCTGCCGGGTCAACGGCCCGGTCTCGGTGTCGCTGACCCCCGAGCAGCCCGAGGTGCTCAGGCCGAGCCAGGTACTGCGGCTGGACTTCGACCGTGCGGTGGAACGGGTCGTCGTGGTCGGCAACGGCATCGCCGGCATCACGGCCGCGGACTATGTCCGCCGTAACCATCCGGAGACCAGCATCGATGTGATCGCCAACGAGGCCTATCACCTCTACAACCGGATGGCGATCACCCGGCTGATCTACGGCCGGTCGGCGATGCAAGGCCTGTACCTCAATCCCGATGCCTGGTATGAGTCCCGGTCGATCACGCCGTGGCTCAATACCCGGGTGCAGGCGATCGACCGAGTCGCCCAGGAGATCGTGACCGGGACCGGAGAGCGGCTCGGGTATGACCGGCTGATCCTGGCCACCGGCAGCTCAAGCACCGTTCCTCCGATCGAGGGCTGGGGCGCTTCAGGGACCTTCGTGCTGCGCTCGGCGGAGGACGCACTCCGGGTCCGGGCATTCGCTCAGCTTCAGGGCGCCCGCCGGGGCGTAGTCGCCGGCGGCGGGCTGCTCGGGCTTGAAGCCGCCTATGCGCTGCACAAGCTCGGCCTCGCGACAGTGGTGCTTGAACGGTCGGAACGGCTGCTGCGCAGGCAGCTTGACGCACGAGCGTCGCAGTTGCTGCACCGCTATCTGGAAGGGATCGGGATATCCATCTGGACCAAGGCCGAGACGGCTGCGGTTGCCGCTAACGGGCGGCTGGCTGAGGTGATCCTGACCGATTCCCGCGAGACGCCCGCGGACGTGCTGATTGTCGCGGCGGGTATCTCCCCGAATATCGACCTGGCACGGGACGCCGGTCTGCAGGTCAACAAGGGAATCATCGTTGACGCGCACATGCGCACCAGCGACGAGCGCATCTTCGCGGCCGGCGATGCCGCGGAATACCCCGGCCAGCCGGTCGGGCTGTGGCCGACAGCCGTGGACCAGGGGCGAGTCGCAGGAGAAACCGCGGTCAAGCGGACCGTGAGCACGTACACCGGAACGGTGCCGGTGACGGTGCTCAAGGTCGTCGGGGTCGATCTGACGTCGATCGGGCAGTTCGAGCCCGGCTCGGATCAGGACGAGGTCATCGTGTCCGAGGATGAGAGCGCGCTGCGTTACGGCAAGCTCGTGATCGCCGATGGCAGGATCGTGGGAGCGATCCTGCTCGGCTACTCACGCGAGGTCGCACCTGTCACCAGCGCGGTCAAGCAGCAGTGGGACATCACTGGAGTACTCGGTGACCTGCGGGCCGGCCGCTGGGATGCGCTTGAGCGGCTGGGGTCTGGCCGAGTGCTGTCCTCGGTTAGTGTCGTCGGCGGCTGAGTGCTTAGGAGCGCCAGATATGGACACAAGCAGCTTCTTCAGTTATCCGACGCCGCAGGTAGCGGATCCGGCCGCCGGGTCTGGCTTCCTCGACCTCGCGGACGAGCGCGCCTGGGACACCCTGCTGGCTGCCATGCAGACGCTGATCCTGCGCCCCGGCGACGTCGCCTTCACCGAAGGACAGGCCGATCGCGCGCTCTACCTCCTGACCGACGGCACGCTTGAGGTGGGTACTGCCGATGCGGCCAAAGCCACGGTCGCGGCACCGCCCGCTGAGGTCCTGAACGAGATCGCGTTCCTCGACGGGGGCGGCTGCACTGAGACCGCGCGTGCGATCACGCAGGGGCATCTGCTGCGGTTGAGCTACGACGCCTTCGAGGCGCTCGCGGCCAGGGAACCGCCGCTGGCCAGGAGCATTGTCCTCGACCTCGCGCGGCTGGTCGCTCAGCGGCTCCGGCGCAGCGCCAGCCCGCGCGGCTAGCGCGATCACGAACCAGAAGCACGGTGCGCAGCGGAGCTATCGGGCCGGTAATCCGTTCGGCCCGTTGCCGGTGCCCGCGTGGCCGCGGCGGCCGGGCCAGGCGAACCAGCGGCGGCGTGCCCTGACCGGTGCCTGTTGCTCGGGCGTTGGCGGCGATGGTTCGCTTTCCGCGAGCTCGGTCGGCTCCGCGTAGATGGGCGGCACCTTGACAACCGGCTCTGGCCTGCGCACGATTGTCGGCGCCGTCGAGGGATAGGCTGCCTTGACCTGCGGCATACGTGGTGCTGGGCTGGCCGGGGATGGGGCTTGGGGTCCCGGCTGAATCGGCGCCGGAGCAACGTGCTGGCCCGAGCGGTAAGGTCCCACGCCGAAAACCACACGCAGCGAACCAGCGAAGTCAGTGCAGCTGCCGTAACGCGCGGCCGGGGCCTTCGCCAGCGCCTTAGCGAATATCGCGTCCGTCCCGGCCGGGAGGTCAGTCCCTCGGCTGCTGATGGGGGGCGGCGTATCCGATCGGTGGGCGCGCATCAATGCTGTACTCGGGTACTTCCCGAACGGGGGGGTGCCGCACAGCAGCTCATACGCGGTGCAGGCCAGGCCATACTGGTCAGCCCGGCCATCGAGCGGCCCGCCCTCGATCTGCTCTGGCGCCATGTAATCGAGGGTGCCGAGGACTTGCCCGGCCGAGGTGAGCGCGGCGAGCGTTCCGACCGCAAGGGAGACTTTGCTGAGACCGAAATCCGACAGGTACACGTGATCTGGCCGACCCGTTTCCTCGCCGACATCAAGCAGAATGTTGCCCGGCTTGACATCCCGGTGCACCAGACCGTGCTTATGCGCCGCGTCCAGCGCTGATGCGGTCTGCGACACGATATCCGCGACCGCATCCGGCGGGAGTGACCCGAACTGACTAAGCCGCGACCGCAGGTCACCGCCACGCACGAAGCGCATCGCGATGAAAAGAACACCGTTCGCTTCGCCGGCCTCGAACACCGGAATAATATGAGGATGATCAGTGACTGCGGCTGCGCGGGATTCCCTGATGAAACGATTCCTGAATTCCTCATCGTCCGCCAGCGCAGGCGCCAGGATCTTCAGCGCAACCGTACGGCCCAGCCGCTCATCGTGCGCGCGGAACACGGTAGCCATTCCGCCCCGGCCGATCCGCGCCTCGATCCGGTACCCGGCGACCGCTGAGCCTGGGCCGAGCCCGCTCCACGCAGGCTGGCCAGCGTTCACCAAATACCTCCAGGTAGCGGGATGTGAAGGGCGATGTCAGGGAGCTTCAAGTATCCAGCATCGTTCGCGGCCGCCGCAAGGCAACCGGCAGCGCACAACCAGCACGAATCCGATTTGTCTCATAATCTTGTAATCTTGTAATAGCGAATTAGAAACCAGCTGTCGCTAATTCGCAGCGGGCAATGCGCCAGCTGAGTTTCATGTCAGCGGGCGATGACGCGGGGGACGAACCGCGCCCCGAGTCCCACCCGGGTCAGGCTGGCGCTGAACGCGATCGCCAGGACCCGGGTGACAGCTGGTGCAGCGAGCAGCGCGGTGGTGATCATGGTTAGGTCGAGCATGATGAGCCCGATCCCGCCGGGGACAGCGAGCCTGGTCAGGCGGTAGCTGCGCTGGCTGCCCGCGGCACTGGCGAGTGCGCCGATGACGAGCAGCAGCAAGCATCCGAAGGCTATCTTGGCCCCGGCTGGCACCGGCCACGTCCACGCGCGGCTGGCGATCAGTGCGGCACCCCAGCAGGCGCCGACGGCGGGACCGCTGGCCAGCATGATGCGGGCTGTGCGCCGTCCGGCAGCGTGCCGAGTGAACTCAGCGGCCAGCTGCCGGGGGTCGCCGAACTCGGCGATGGCGGCGCGAGCCGCGTCGTCCTCGCTGAGCCCGCGGGCGCGGTGCTGCTCGCATGCCTCGACCAGACCGTCGGCGATCTCCTCGGTGATGTCAGCTGGGAGCCTGCAGCTCAGTTCCCCGAGGTAGGTGCTGATCAGGTCGCCCGGCACGGGACGGCATCCAGGATTGAGGTCACGGTCGAGGCGAAGTCCCGCCAGGCGGTGCGGTCGCCGCTGAGCCTGCGCCGCCCGGCGCCGGTCAGCGCGTAGGTGCGCCGCCTGCGGCCGCCGACCACCGACCAGCTCCCGTCGACCAGGCCGGCTGATTCCAGTCGGCGCAGTGCCGGATAAATCGTGCCAGTGGGCAGGTCGAACCTGGTGCCGCTGGCCTGGCGCAGTGCTTCCTTGACCGCGTAGCCGTGCCGGGGCCCGGCTGCCAGCGTCGCCAGCAGCAGCGTGTCGAGATGGCCTTTGAGCACCTGCGCTTCCGTCTTCATAAGTAGGTATCCTACACTAGCGCCAATAGCTAGCTAACCTACCTATGATTGACGGACGGGAGAAGGCTGTGGTGGCAGACCAGGCAGCGATCGTGGCAGCGGGCCTGACGAAGCGTTTCGGTGCGGCCCAGGCCCTCGCCGGGATTGATTTTCAGCTTCCGGCAGGCGGGGTTCTCGGGCTGCTCGGCCGAACGGTGCAGGGAAGGCCACCGCGGTTCGGATCCTGGCCACGCTCATCGCGCCCGATGCCGGCCAGGCGAGGGTCGCCGGACTGGACGTGGTGAAGCAGGCAGCCGCCGGGCGTCACCCGCTACATCGACTACGTCCTCCCGGGCCTGCTCGTGCTCGCCATCGGATTCGGCGCCTCCCAGACCGGCGTCGCCGTCGCCGCGGACCTGGCCAGCGGGATGATCGACCGGTTCCGCGCGCTGCCAACCGCTGGCATCTCGGTCCTGGCCGGTCGCGCCGCCGCAGACGCGATCCGGAACCTGCTGGCGACCGGGATCATGATCGCGGTCGGATCCGCCATCGGGTTCCGGTTCCACGCCGGATTCGGCGCCGCTCTTGCCGCGATCGGGCTGGCCATAGCGACCGGGATCGCGTTCTCGTGGCTCAACATCCTGCTCGGCCTACAGATCAGGGATCCCGAATCGGCCGGCCTCGCCGGGCTGTTCCCAGTGATCATCGGGGTCTTCGCCAGCTCCACCCTTGTCCCGGCCGGCACCATGCCGACCTGGCTCCAGGCCGTCGCCAGGCTCAACCCGATCACCGCCGTAGCCGATGCGCTCCGAGTCCTTTGCCTGGGCGGGCCCGCCACCAGGCCAGTCACCGAAGGGTTCACTTGGATCGCGGCTCTGCTCGTGATCACCGTCCCGCTCGCCACCGGCCGCTACCGGCACGCGAGATCGGCGTGACGCCCGCTGCCCTGCCCGTACCGCCGCCCTGAAATTTGGCCCTACAGCAAGCTCGCGGTCAGCAGCATTGCTGCCGAGCCAGCCAGCAGCACCGGACAGATCTTGAACCACACCACCGGGGTGCGCGCACCCGTCAGCGCTGTCAGCGTCCCGAGCGCGATCAGCAGCCCGGCCGCAGCCCGGTACACCCAGGCCCGGACATCCTGCGCCGTCCCGCCTGCCGCGGTCGCGGCGATCACAATCGCGGCGATGCCCCACATAGTGAATGCCTCAGCCAGCCACTCCTGCAAGATGACCCGCCTGTTGTCAGCGGTAATCGGCTCGAAGCCGGCCAGCACCTGGCGGGTGGGAACCGCATGCGCCACTCCCCATACGGCAACCACAGCCGCGGCGGCATAAGCGAGGGTCGCACCCATAGCTCCGATGATCACCGCGATCACGCCAGCGAACCAGGGCCCTAGGTCACCCGCCGGCTTTCGATCTGCTGAGCAAGAGGACTGCCATCATCGGGCCGGACCGGCCGGTTCGCAGCCTCGCGGCGTCGCGCCCTCGCGGCGTCGTCAGGGCGGTGGTTTCCGGCTGCGGCCAGGTTCGGGTGGCTGGCTGCGGCCAGGTTCGGGTGACTGATCGGGTCGGTCATGCTGGATCCGGCTGATGATGCGGTCGCTGGCTGCCACGGCGAGCCATGCGACGGCCAGGCCGCCCGCGACATCGGCCAGGTAGTGCTGGTGGATCAGCACCGTCGAGGCGACGATCAGGCTGCACCAGAACGCGACGATCGCGCCGGTACGCCGGTGCATTCTCAGCCACAGGATCGCGACGATCGTCGACAAGGAGGTGTGCAGGCTGGGGAAGTCGTTGTACGGCCGGTCGAGTGCATACACCTGACGGACCGCCGCGGTTAGCCAGTCCCGGCCGACCGGCGATGGCCGCATGACGTACGACTGCGCCACCGCGTAGACCAGGTAGCTGACCAGCAGCGCCACCGTTACCGCCAGGGCTAGCGCCTGGAGACGGCGCAGATCGGCAACAGCGAAAACCACCGCCGCAACGCCGATCAGCGGGAACAGCGACAGGTAGGGGATGACCATGACCGGGACAAGCGGGATCGCCCGGTCCAGCGGTGTCTGCAGGAAGATCTTGCTCGGTCCGTGGTTCAGCACCGGGTAGATCAGGTAGGTCGCGAGGCTGACGGCGGTCAGCAACAGTGCCAGCAGGAGATCCCGCGCGGAGGCGCTTCGGGCACAGGTCATGGCAGCATCATTCCTCCCGGTCCGCTGCTGAGGGCCGGTTCGAGCCGGTTCCAGCCGGGCTGCTCATTTCGGGCGGACGGGTAGCGTACTTGGCGTGATGGAGACAACCTGGCTGGACGCTACGGCGCAGGCCGATCTGGTTCGCCGCGGTGAGCTCAGCCCAGCGGAGCTGACCGAGGCCGCTATTGCCCGGATCGAGGCGGTTAACCCGGAGCTCGAGGCCGTGGTCCGGACTCGGTTCGACCGGGCGCGGACGGAGGTGGCCCGCGGTTTGCCTGATGGCCCGTTCCACGGAGTGCCGATTCTGCTCAAGGATCTCGGCTGCATGGTCGAGGGTGAGGCAACCGCGTTCGGCCTGGGGCCGCTGCGCGATCTGGCCTGGCCGGTGACTTCCTACCTCGCTGAGCAGTTCCTGGCGGCTGGGTTCGTGCCGCTGGGCCGAACCAGCGTGCCCGAGCTCGGCACGACCGTGACTACGGAACCGCGAAGCTTCCCGGCGGCCCGCAACCCGTGGCATCCCGGTCATTCGGCCGGGGGCTCGTCGGGCGGGTCCGCGGCCGCGGTAGCCAGCGGGATGGTGCCGATCGCGCACGCTAGCGACGGCGGCGGATCGATCCGGATCCCAGCCAGCGAGTGCGGGCTGGTCGGGCTCAAGCCGACCCGCGGGCGGGTGAGCCAGGGCCCGCTGATCGGAGAGGCCTGGGCGGGCGGTGTCATCGACGGGGCCGTGACACGGACGGTGCGGGACGCGGCCGGCGTACTCGACGTGATCAGCCGACGGATGCCGGGCGAGCCGTATTACGCGCCGCCATTGCCAGGCCCGCTCGCTCGCGAGGTCGGCGCCGACCCGGGCCGGCTGCGGATCGGAGTGCTCGACCGGCCAGGCAGCGAGGTCTTCCTCGACGATCCGCAGTGCCGGGTCGCGGTGGCAGGCGCCGCCCGGCTGCTGGAGTCACTGGGCCACCACGTCGAGGAGTCTGCGCCCGCTGCCATGTTCGAGCCGGAGTTCGGCCGCCATTTCACGACCATCATCGCCGCCGATGCGGAGGCGACGTTCCAGGCGTTCGAGGGACTGCTGGGCCGCCCGATCGGCGAGGACGAGATCGAGCCGCGGAACGCCGCGTACCGGCAGGCCGGCCAGGTGCTTGGCGCGGTAGCGTACCTGCAGAGCCGGGCCTGGATCGCGATGTGGGCGCGCCGGATGGCGCACTGGTGGAGCGACCATGACCTGCTGGTAACGCCCACCCTGGGTGCGCCTCCGCCGGAGCTTGGCTGGTTCACCGCGGCTGGGCCGCAGTCCGAGGGGAAGCGAATCGCCAGCTTCATCCCTTACACCGCGCAGTTCAACCTGACCGGCCAGCCTGCCGTCAGCCTGCCGCTGCACTGGACTCCAGGCGGCCTGCCGGTCGGCGTGCAGATCGTCGCCGCCTATGGCCGCGAGGATGTGCTCGTCCAGGTGGCCAGCCAGCTCGAGCAGGCCGCGCCCTGGGATCAGCGACGACCGCGAATCCACGCCTAGTGCCAGCCGCGAGGAGCCCGGGACCGGAAGTCTGGCCGCAGTTCTGGCCTGCCGCTGAGTGCATCGTCCGCCCTGCCGCGAGCCGGTTTCGCACTGAACCGGCCAAGACAGGACTCGACAGGGAATGCCAGGACGGCTCCGTCGAAGTATGATCCCGCTAGACGCGGCGGCCCAGGCCGCGGCTAAAGGGTCACCTGCCAGGCACGAAGGAGCGATTTGATGGGCATTCTCAACGAGGCCCGCCGTGAGTTCATCGCGGCGCCCGACGGCTCGAAGGGCCAGATCGTCTTCAAGTGGCCGGACCACAACATCCGCAAGTTCGCCAGGGCCATCGTCGAGCCCGATGCCGTGGCCGTCTTCATCAGCCAAGGACATGTCATGGGCATTCTTCCGCCCGGGCAGCACACCCTTGACGCCGCTGAGCTTCCGTTCCTCGGCATGTTCGTGGACTGGGCAACCAACAGCAACGCATTCAAGGCCGAGATCTACTTCGTCGGCGCCCGGGAGTTCCCGAATCTCCGCTTCGGCGGTCGGCTGGACGAGGTGCAGGACCCGCAGACCGGCCTGATCGTCACGCTCCGCTCGTTCGGCGAGTACGCCCTGCGCGTCGTCGACGCCACCAAGCTGATCCTGAACCTGGTTGGCACGGTCGACGTGACCAGCAATGAGGCCGTCACGGCCTGGGTCACGCAGCAGCTGCTGAAGGCCACCCGCACCACGGTTACCACTCAGCTGATGTCGGGCGCCTGGCCGATCCTCGGCCTGTCGATGCACAGCCCGGACATCGAGGTCGGAGCCATGGAGGGCGCCAATCGCGAGCTGGCGGACTACGGGATCGCCATCACCAGGCTCGGCAATCTCGACATCAACCTCGACGATGACGACAACGCCAGGCTGAAGAAGCTGGCTGGCGACACCGCTTACAGCCGGCTGGCCGGCGGTTTCCTGCAGGCCGCGCAGGCCGAGGCGCTGCAGGGGGCCGGCCAGGGGATGGCCCAGGGCGGCGGCGCGGTGACCCCGATGTTCTTGGGTGCCGGATTGGGTATGGCCGGCCAGATGATGCAGGCGCCTGGGCAGGCGGCGCCCTACCCGCCGCCGCCGGCGCCTGGCTTCGCTGGCGGTGGCCAGGGCTACGCGCCAGCGCCGCAGCCGGCCGCCCCGATGCCGCCGCCACCGCCCGCCGCGAACGTCCCGCCGCAGGGCATGGGATCTACCGTGGTCGCCGGAGCCGCCGCGCCGACCGGGACGATCGAGTGCGGAAACTGCCATGGCCAGGTCCAAGCCGGAGCGAAATTCTGCGCCGAGTGCGGAACGCCCATGCAGAAGCACTGCACCAACTGCAACGCAAGCCTGAACGCCGCAGCGAAGTTCTGCGCCGAGTGCGGCACGCCAGCTAGCCCGCCGTCCGCATAACGTCGCGCGGTGGCCAGGTCCTAGGTTACGATCTCATCCACATTTCCCCAGTTGTGTGTCGCTAGGGGCTCTCTGACGAGAAAGGCTTGCCCGGATGGATCGGATCGAGTGCCAGTGGTGCAAGGCTCAGAACGAGCCGGAGCGTACGAGCTGCACGACGTGCGGGGCGCCGCTGGATAAGAAGAACCTCGTATCGGACTCCGGCTGGAGTGAGGCGCCGCGGCTGCGGGACATGACTGAATTCCGGTTCTCGAATTCCACCTGCCAGATCGAGGGTGAGATCGTACCGGTGGCCGAGATCTCGCTGGCGCAGGGCGACTCGGTGTTCTTCGAGCATCACGTGATGCTGTGGAAGGAGCCGGGAGTGCCGATGTCGGCGCTGAACACCGGCGGTGGCATGAAGCGGACGATCGGCGGCATGCCGCACGTGGTGAGTGTCGCTCACGGACCCGGGCGGATCGCCTTCTCGCGGGATGCCACCGGCGAAGTCGTGGTGCTGCCGCTGCACCCGTCGATGGAACTCGACGTCCGCGAGCACGCCTTCCTCGCCGGGACGCACTCGCTGAATTATTCGTTCGTACGGATCAAGGGTCTGGCCAACGTGCTGCACGGCGGCAGCGGCATGTACATGGACAGGTTCATCACCCAGCGCGAGCCCGGCCTGCTGCTGCTGCACGGTTACGGCAATGTGTTCCAGAAGACGCTGCAACCCGGCGAGAAGATTCTGATCGAGCCGGGCGGGTTCTTGTACAAGGACTCGTCGGTGACCATGAACACGGTCCAGCAGAACATCAAGACCGGACTGATGCGGCACGGAATGTACCTGGCCGAGATGACCGGTCCCGGCCGGGTCGGCATCCAGTCCATGTACGTCCACCACGGCAGCGAGTAGGGGGCCGGGTATGTCGATGCCGCCAGCCGCGGGCGCCTACACCTGCCCGTTCTGCCGGATCCCGAGCGAGGGAACGACTACGACCTGCCCGCGGTGCGGCGCTCCGGTGGACGTCCGGCTCCGCACCACGAAGTCAGGGTGGGCCGAGCAGCCTCCCATCCGGGACATGGCCAGGATCCGTTTCAACCGGTCCACCTGCCAGATCAGCGGCACGTACGTGCCGGTGGCCGAGATGAACCTGCACGAGGAGGACTGGGTCTACTTCTCGCACCATGTGCTGCTGCACACCGATACCAATGTGCGGCTGGATGCGCTGAAGATGGGCGGCGGGTGGAACCGGGTGCTGGCCGGGATGCCGCTGATCATGATGAGTGCCCGCGGGCCTGGCCATATCGCGTTCAGCGCCGACCAGCCCGGCGAGACCCTGGCGATACCGCTGCAGCACAACCAGGCCGTGGATGTGGTCGAGCACCGCTTCCTGGTCGCCACCGGCAACGTCACCTACCAGTGGGAGCGCTCCGGCGTCTGGTTCACCACGCAGGACGGTGACGAGCAGGAGTGGCACTACCCGCTCGGCCAGATGATGGACCGCTTCACCGCCCAGGGCGGACCTGGACTGCTGCTGCTGCACGGTCCCGGCAACACCTTCATCAGGGACCTGGCGCACGGCGAGCGCATCCTGGTGCAGCCATCTGGGCTGATCTGGAAAGACCCGACGGTCAGAATGCACCTGCACGTCGAGTATCCCAGGGGCCAGTACTGGTTCAGCTCAGCCAGGTGGCAGGCCAAGTCGCTGTGGCTGACCCTGCAAGGACCTGGCCGGGTAGCCGTGCAGTCGGTGTTCGAGCGCCCGGAGACCGTGGGATCGATCGTCCGGAGTTCTCCGGCCACGACCCAATTCTGGTAGTCGGCACACCGGCGGCGTAGCCGCGGCAGCCGCCGGTGCCGCCCGAATAATGGCCAGGCCGTCAGCGGCGGCGCAGCGACGGGTCGGTCAGGGCCGGCGGGTCGTACCCGCGGTCCGGGGCGTTGAGGTTGGTGCCAGGCGGCACGATCTCGTCGATTTGGTCGAGGATGTCGGGCGACAGGACGATGTCGGCATTGAGCTGGCTGTCCAGGTGCTCGGCGGTCCGCGGTCCGATGATGGCCGAGGTGATGGCTGGGTGGCTGGTCACGAAGGCCAGGGCCAGGTGGATCAGGGACAGGCCGACCTGGTCGGCTAGCCCGGCCAGCTTCTCGGCCGCTTCCAGCTTGGCCTGGTTGCCGGGCAGGCTCATGTCGTACCGCAGTGGTAGCCGATCGGCGCGGCGGCTGGCTGGCAGGCTGCCCGTTGCGCGGTAGCGCCCGGACAGCCAGCCGCCGGCCAGCGGGCCCCATGAGATGACACCCATCCCGTAGCGCTGGCAGACCGGCAGCACCTCGGCTTCGACCCCCCGGACCAGGATCGAATAGGGCGGCTGCTCGCAGACGAACCGTTCCCGGCCGCGTCGCTGCGCCACCCATTGCGCCTGCACAATCTGCGACGGCGGGAACGTCGAGCTGCCCGCATAGCGGACCTTGCCTGCCCTGATCAGGTCGGTCAGAGCGGCCAGGGTCTCGTCGATATCGGTCGCCGGATCTGGCCGGTGCACCTGGTACAGGTCGATGTAGTCGGTGCCCAGGCGGCGCAGGCTGTTCTCGCACTCGGCGATGATCCAGCGCCGCGAGTTCCCCTGCGCATTGACGTCATCGCCCATCCGGCCGTGCGCCTTGGTCGCGAGCACGACCCGGTCACGCCGGCCGCCAGCCAGGGCCTTGCCGACGATCTCCTCCGACTCGCCGGCCGAGTACACATCGGCGGTGTCGATGAAGTTGATCCCGGCGTCGAGCGCCCGGTCGATGATCCGGATCGACTCCTCATGGTCGGGGTTGCCCCAGGACCCGAACATCATCGCGCCCAGGCAGAACGAGCTGACCCTGACGCCTGTCGTGCCAAGCACCCGCATCTCCATGGCGCTTACCTTATTGCGCGCTGGTCTGACCGCACGACCCGCGTCGACAGCCAGTCACCTCGGCTGGTACGTCGCGATGACGACCCCGTGCCAGTCCTCACTAGGTCGGCGAGCCGCAGACTCGCCTCAGCTGCGCCACCAGGAAACAGGCGCCCACCATAGGCCCCGATCGGGCTATTTCCTCGTATTCGTGATCTTCGGTCCGACGGCAGCGTTAATACTACACTGCCGCATTAGGAGGACCATGTCCATTGCAGCGGAAATAACAGGATACAGCGCGCTCGCGCTTTACATTGTGCGGTCAGCGGTTAGTGTTCAGGGATAGCATATTTCCGGTCGAATGCGGGGTTAGTCGGCAGTCGGCAGTCGGCGCCGCGGCGGGCAGAACGGCTATTTGACCCACGGTGCGGGCCGAGCTGGGTCGGCACCGAAAAATACGCCGGATCGACTGCCGGAGAAATGGGATGATTCAGTCCCAACTAGCCAGGCCGACCAGGTGGCCCGATCGACTAGCCTGGTCTTGGCACAGATCCTTCGCCTGAGTCAGGAGTGTGAAGATGCGACAGCGCGACTGGCGAGTCCTGGCACCGTCTGACCGCGGCCGATCGGCGCCCTGGCGCACGACGCTTGCGACGGCGTCGCTGGATGCTGCAGGTTCACCATGACCGGATCGCAGGCCTGGTTTGCGAGCGCGGCGGTCAACCTAATCGGAATGTCCGCTGAGCGCTTCACCCGCGACGATTTCGCCCAGCTGCTGGCGCGCACCTGCGCGCAGGCCTGCGCCGACAGCGAGGTCGGAGTGGTACTTGTCGGCAAACCGACGGTCACCGTGGGTTCGACGCTACACGCCGGAGCACTCGAAGCCCTTGGCCTGCGCCTCGGCGAGGGTGCCGCGGTCGACGCCCTCCGAACCCGGGCAACCGTGCCCGAGGCCGATCTTGCCGAAGCCGCTCTTGCCGAAGCCGGTCTCGACGACAAGCGCTGGCCGTCCTACGCCCCGGCGGCGCGGCAGCTGGGCTACCAGACCGTGCGCAGCTTCACTCTCCTGCACGCCGCGGAGCCGGTCGGCGTGATCGACGTATTCCGGCCGGCGAGCGCGGCCGCTCCCGCTGCGGACCTGCTGCAGGCCCTCGCTGACCTGGCGGCGGCGCACATCACCCGCGAGTCGGCACTCCAGGCGGCCAGCGCGCGAGCAGATCAGCTGGAGGGGGCACTCGCCAGCCGGGTGCTGATTGAACAGGCCAAGGGCATGATCGCCGAGCGGTTCGGCGTGCCGATGGAGTCGGCATTCGGCTCGCTGCGCAGGCACGCCCGTGATCATAATGAGCGGCTTTCTGATCTCTGCGCGTCCGTCACCAGCGGGGAGACTGACCTTGCCGCGATCCAGGTGGACTTCTTCGCGATGAGCGCTTCGCGCAGGGCGCAGCTTCGCGATCGGGCGATCGGGCGGTGGCGGCAGGTCAGCTCTGAGGCGCTGGCACAGCGGGAACGGGCCCAGAGCATCATCTCCAAGAGCGTCGAGCTGCGGGTCGAGGTAGATCACAGTCGCGCCCAACATGAGATCCAGGCGATGGGCCGGGCCATCGACCGGCATTTCCGGCAGATGCCGCGCGGCGGACCGCGCGGCGACGACCGCCCGCGAGTGCTCATCGGCGCGACAGATGAGTCGGTCCGCTCCTTCGTCACCGGCGCCCTCCGCAACCAGGCGCGCCTGGCCTTGGTTGACGAAGGGCTCAGCAACGCCGACTTGCTCGGGAGCAGCATCGTCGAGCAGCCCGATGTCGTGATCCTCGGATCGGACCTAGCGGGTGCGCCGGGGGATGACCTGGTGGCGCAGCTCCGCCGGTATTGCCCGGACAGCAGGAGGCTAGTCGTCGTCGGGCAGCCGGGTGACGTCCCCGCGCTGGCGAGCCGCGCCGACGCGGTCGTCGTCTGCGGCGATACTCCGGCGCTGGTGAACTGTGCGCTCGAGTTGTGCGGCCTCCGGGCACATGTGTCGGCCGCGGACGGGCGGCCTGGCGCGTCGGAGGTGAACGGTGCCGGCGTCTGAGGCAGATCCGGTGCCGACCAGTCACCCGTTCGACATCGTGGCCATCGCGGCCTCCGCAGGCGGGATGAGTGCCCTCCAGACAGTGCTCGGCGAGCTCAGTGCGGACTTCCCCGCCGCCATCGTCGTCGTCCAGCACCTCGATCCCCGGCACCGGAGCCTGCTGGCCGAGATACTCAGCCGTCGCTGCCGGCTATTGGTAAGCGAGGCGAGCGAAAGCGACTCCCTCGAGGTCGGCCATGTCTACATCGCTCCGCCGAACCGTCACCTGCTCGTGAACAGCGACGGCACGCTGACACTCTCGGAGTCCGAGCTTGTGCACTTCGTCCGGCCATCCGCTGACCTGCTGTTCGAGTCGGTGGCCGGCAGTCACAAGGAACGCGCGATCGCGGTGGTGCTCACCGGTACCGGCAACGACGGAAGCATGGGCGTCCGGGCCGTCAAGAAGATGGGCGGCACCGTCATCGCCCAGGACCAGGATTCCAGCGAGTTCTTCGGCATGCCCGGCGGGGCGATCGCTACCGGCGACGTCGACTTCGTGCTGCCGCTCCGGGACATCGCGCCGGCCCTCGTGACGCTCGTCACCGCTGGTGACAAACCGTGAACTCGACTCCAGCCGATCCCACCTTCGAGGCGCTGATCGATTACCTCGGCCGTTCGCGCGGATTCGATTTCTCCGGCTACAAGCGACCCACGCTCACCAGGCGCGTGTGCAAACGCCTCGATGAACTGCAGCTGTCGAGTTTCAGCGATTACGTGGACTACCTGGAGGTCCACGCCGACGAATTCGAGCTGCTGTTCAACACGATCCTGATCAACGTCACCTCTTTCTACCGTGACCCAGCGGCCTGGAATTACCTGGCCGGAACTGTAGTGCCGCGAATTCTCGATAATGCCAGCAGCGACGAGCCGATTCGAATCTGGAGCGCGGGCTGCGCGTCCGGGGAGGAGGCGTACACCCTGGCGATGGTCTTCGCCGAGGCGATCGGGGAAGCCGAGTTCCGCACCAGGGTCAAGATCTACGCCACGGACGTGGATGAGGAAGCACTGGCCCAGGCCCGCGCCGGCAGCTACGCCCTCAAGGATCTTGAAGCGGTGCCCGCCGAGCTGCGCGACCGCTACTTCGAAGGCAGCGGCCACGATCGGTCGTTCCGGGCCGACCTTCGGCGGGCGGTCATCTTCGGACGGCACGATCTCACTCGTGACGCGCCGATATCCCGCCTCGATCTGGTGACGTGCCGCAATGCGCTGATGTACTTCAACGCCGAGACCCAAGCCACCATCATCCGGCGGCTGCACTTCGGCCTTAACCCGGACGGATACCTGTTCCTCGGCCGAGCCGAGATGCTCCTTACCCACGGCGATCTCTTCAAGCCGCTGAACACGCCGTTCCGCGTCTTCAAGAAGATCCCGCGGCGTGATCCGTACCGCGCCGCAGCGGGCGTTCCTGGCAAGCCTGCGCTCGCGGAGGAGCGGGCAGAACGCGGCAGCGCGATGTATGAGTTCGCGGTGCAGGCAATGCGGATCCCGCAGCTGATAGTGGACGTCGACGGCGCCGTCGTGGCGATCAACGACGCGGCCTGCACCACCTTCGATCTCGCCGCCGCCGACGTCGGGCGCCCGTTCCAGGATCTCGAGATCTCCTACCGTCCGGTCGACCTCCGCACGCCGATCGACAACGCGTCCACCGAGCGGCATCCGATCGAGCTTCGAGGGGTCGAGCGGCGCTCGGCAGACAGCGGGTCGCGTTTCTTCGACGTTCTCGTCGCGCCACTCGGGCCGCGCCGACAGCCGCTGCTCGGAGTGGCCGTCACCTTCGTCGACGTGACTCGGATCAAGGAACTGCAGACCGAACTGAAGCGGACCAGCCAGGAGCTGGAGACCGCCTATGAGGAACTCCAGTCGTCGAACGAGGAGCTGGAGACCACCAACGAAGAGCTGCAGTCGACGGTCGAGGAGTTGGAGACCACCAACGAGGAACTCCAGTCGACGAATGAGGAGCTGGAGACCACCAACGAGGAGCTCCGCTCGACCAACGAGGAGCTCGAGGCGATGAATGAGGAGCTCCAGGTCAGGACCGACGAGGCGAACGACGCCAGCGCCTACCTGTCGTCCATCGTCGACGGTGTTTCGGTCGGCGTCGTGGTCGTCGACGACAAGCGAATCGTCAGGACCTGGAATCTGATTGCCGAGGAGATGTGGGGACTGCGGGCCGATGAAGTCGTCGGCCGCCCGCTGCTCGAGCTGGATAGCGGCCTTCCCGTCGATCAGATCAGGTCCCATCTCGAGTTCGGCGCCATAATGGACAGCCCGGCGGATGAGATCGTCGTCGATGCGACCAACCGGCGGGGCCGACCGGTCCGGTGCCGGGTCAGGTTCGCACCGCTGCAAAGCGCCGAGCGACCTGGCGTCGTGATGCTGATCGAGAACGTGGCCAGCGGCTCGGCACGACAGTCCTGAGCGGTGCATGGCCGCGAAAGCCCCGGTACCTGTCACACTGACGGGCATGTCGTGCGCCTGGTGCCGCTGACATCCGAGCACCTGGCCGACCTGTTCGCGGCCGGAGGCGGTGACGACGACGTCTGGCGCTGGCAGGGCGGGCCGACGCCGCACACGCAAGCCGAACTCGGACGCAAGCTCAGGACTGTGCTCGAAGCCGCCGAGCGCGGCCAGCGATCGCAGGACGCGATCACCCGCCCTGGCGCCAAGCGCGAGGGCTCGCTGCGCCGCCACCGGCAGCGGCCAGACGGCAGCTGGCGCGACACTGCTTACTTCTCCATGCTCGCCGACGAGTGGCCAGCCGCGAAAGCTCGGCTGTGCGCCCGAGCCGACCGGCTACGGCGGCCAGTAACACGTTCCCGCATGGTCGGGCGCGCCGTGTGGATCCTGGCCACAAACGTGTGGTTTTCACAGATTCATCGCGGCCGGCTCAGCACTAGCGTCCGAGTGTGCGCCTGGTGCCAGGGAGCTTCGGCCATGCCTGCCTTGGTCAGCGCACTGCTGCGGTAAGACCTCGGACGGGAGTAGTCATGAAGGTTCCCAGCTCGGCACAGGCGACGCGCGTTATCGCCGCCTGCGCGTTCATGGCATGCGCGGCGCTAGCAGGCTGCACGTCGGGCGGCACCAGCCCGGCCGGCAGCGGAGGATCACCGACCGGCAACGGCGGCGCTGGCGGTGCGGGCGGCGCTGGCGGCGCGCTCGGCTCGTGTGCCAGCTATCCGGGCGCGAAGTCCTGCCATTTCGTCACGGTGACGGCGTCAGGCGCGCAGAATTTTCACGGCACTGACACCGTGCCTAACCAGCAGGCCTGCGGCAGCGTCCTGGCCCAGGACGCGTCAGCTAACGGCGGCGAGGTTCAGCTCAGTGCCCCGACGTTCGTGACCGGACCGGTGGGCGCGTTCACGGTCTTCCTCGACAGCTACCACGGGCCGGGTACCTACACGCTGGCCGGCAACGACGCCAGCGTCATGGTGCTGATCGGGAACACGCAGTACAGCGCGACCGGCGCCGGCAGCACGATCAGCGCCGTCGCCGCCGCGGACGGCTCGGTATCCGTCAGCTTCACAAAACTCGCCAGCTCCGCAGGCTCGTCCCAGACGATTTCCGGCCACGCTCAATTCACCTGCCAAAACGCGTGATCTCACGATGCCCGGCCGGGCAGGCTGCGGTCACCGGCCGGGCCAGGACCTGGTCCGCGCCGGGGCCGGCTCCGACTGCCGACGGCGTCCGGCTGGCGGGAAACTCCGATCGTCGCCTGTCTTGCTGGCGGTCGCGGCTGAGCTGACGTCCTAGACTTCTCGGAAGCCAGCCAGAAGGAACTTGATGCCCGACATCAGCGATGTGATCGGTCGGGATCGCGAGCTGGCGTCAGTCGGCGAGTTTCTCGACGCGATCACGGGCAGTTCCGGTGGCCTAGTCCTTGAGGGTGAGCCGGGCATCGGCAAGACCACGCTCTGGGCCGCGGCGCTTGACCTCGCGCGAGCCCGGTCCTTCACCGTCCTGACCTGCAGGTGCGGCCAGGCCGAGGCCATGCTCGCGTTCTCGGGCCTGGCCGACCTGCTTGAGCCGGTGCTTGACTCGGTCCTGTCCACGATCCCGCCGCCGCAGGCTCGGGCGCTGCAAATCGCGCTGGTCCGGGCAGATCCCGGGGAGAGCGCGCTCGACCAGCGCGCCGTGCTGCTCGGGTTTCTCAGCACCATCCGTGCGCTGGCGACGTCCGCGCCCGTGCTGCTGGCCGTCGATGACGTCCAGTGGCTGGACACGGCATCGGCCAGGGTGGTGGAGTATGTGTTTCGCCGTCTCGGATCCGCGCCGGTGGGAATCCTCGCGTCGCTGCGAGTACCCAACGATGGTGCCCTGCCCCTGGACCTAGAGGTGGGCCTGGCCGGCACCGGGTTGCGCCGACTGCCGGTCGGACCGCTCAGCGCGGGCGCCATTTCGCGGGTAGTGCTCGGTCAGCCCGGTATCCGGGCCTCACGTCCGCTGCTGCGGCGAATCTATGAGACATCGCGCGGGAATCCACTGTATGCCCAGGAACTCGCCAGGGCGCTCGCCGCCATCGGCGGCGAGCCCTCGGTCAACGAGCCGCTCCCGGTGCCCGCGGGGCTGATCCAGCTGGTCGACGCGCGGCTGGCTGGCCTGGATGCCGCCACCCGTCAGGTGTTGCTGCTAGCGGCGGCGGCGCCCTATCCGAGTGTCCCGCTGCTGGCCGAAGCGTCCGGCGGGCAGCGTGTGATCGCGCTGCTGCAGCCCGCACTGGATCTGGGAATCGCGGAGATCCGACCCGGCGGGGCGGTCCGGTTCACGCACCCGCTGTGGGCCTCGGCCGCCTACTCGGCCGCGCCGCTCGACGAACGCCAGCTGGCGCATGAGCGGCTCGCCGCCGCGGCGGTCGACCCGGAGGCCAGGGCGTATCACCTGGCGCTCGCCGCCGAACGGCCGTCCGAGGAAGTGGCCGCCGCGCTGAGCGCGGCTGCCGACCAGGCCAGGGCCCGTGGCGCGGCGAGCATCGCGGCTGCGCACGCGGCGCTCGCCGCACGGCTGACGCCGGACAGCAGCCAGCGGTCCGAGCGGCAGATCGTGGCCGCCGAGTACCTCTTCCATGCGGGCGATGCGCTGGAAGCTGCCCGACACCTCGAGGACCTCGTGGCCGAGCTGCCCGCTGGCCCGCTCCGGGCTCAGGCGCGGCTGACGCTGGGCGGGATCCTGACGTACAACGCAAGCAACGAAGCGGCCATCGAGGTGCTCGAGCCGGCCCTGGATGACGCGAAGAGCCAGCCGGCGCTGCAGGCGGAGATCCACTTGAGGATGGCCTGGATCTGCAACTTCGACCTGTCGGAAGGTATCCGTCACGCCGACGCCGCAGCCGCCTTGCTTGCGCAGGCCGACCAGCCGTCGCTGCTGGCCAGCGTGCTCGCCGCGAAAATGTGGCTCGAGTTCCTCCGCGGCGACGGGCTTGCGCTTGACCTGGCCGAGCAGGCCGCCTCGCTTGAGCACCGGGCCCGCGCCATCCGGGCGGTGGACGGCGCAGACCTGCCGCTCGGCGTCCTGCTGAAGGCGGCCGACCGGCTCGACGAGGCGCGTACCAAGCTAGAAGGGGTGCTCGCCGCCGCCACCAGGGAGCAGGATGACAGCTCAAGGTTCGAGGTGGTACTCGAACTTGGTCACCTGGAATGCCTGGCCGGACGGTGGCCGCTGGCCGAGCAGTACGCGGCCGAGACCGCCGAGATCATCGAGCTGACCGGGCAGGCCGAGCTCCGCCCGGCCGCACTCATACTGGACGCTCACGTCAACGCGCTGTTCGGTCGGCTGGAACAGGCGCGAGCCAAGGCGACCGAGGGCCTGCGGACGGCCGAGCAGGCGCACTCGCTCTGGTTTACGCTGATGAGCCTCCCGGTGCTCGGGTTTGTCGAGTTGTCGGCAGGCAAGCCAGCGCAGGCAATCCGGCATCTGCAGCAGGCGGACGAGATCTGCGAGCGGATCGGGCTGCGCGAACCTGGCCGGTTCCGCTTCCTCGCTGACTATGTCGAAGCCTTGATCGCCACCGGCGACCTTGACCGGGCCGGCCAGGTGCTTGACCGGTTCGAGCAGCGGGGCAGCACGCTGCGCAGGCAATGGGCCCTCGCGACAGCCGGGCGGTGCCGGATGCTGCTGCTCGCCGCGCAGGGCGATCCAGCCGGGGCGGTTGCCAGGCTCGAAGCCTCGCTTGGCTATCACGAAGAGCTGCCGATGCCGTTCGAGCGGGCCAGGACGCTACTCGCGGGCGGAATGGTGCATCGCCGCGCGCGGCATAAACGTGACGCCAGGGACCTGATCGAGGCGGCGCTCGCCGACTTCGAGTCGCTGGGCGCCGCGGCCTGGGCCGGGCAGGCGCGCGATGGGCTGGCCAGGATCGGCCTGCGGCCGGCCTCGCCGCTTGACCTGACGGCAACCGAACGTCAGGTCGCTGAACTAGCCGCGGCCGGCCTCACCAACCGCGAGATAGCTGAGCGCATGTTCATCAGCCTCAGGACGACCGAGAGCACCCTGTCCCGGGTCTACCGGAAGCTTGGTCTGCGCTCCAGGTCGGAACTGGTCCGCGATTTCGCAGCTCACGGCACAGGTCGCTGACCGGCTCAGCGCCGCCAGCGACAAACATGTGGTTTCCACAGATTCGTCGGGCCGCCGCCGTGCGTAGCGTGCCTTGAGAGCAGGAGGTGGACGGTGGCTGCGTTCCTCGTCGAGGGATACCTGTCGGCGGCGACAGCTGAGCAACTCGCGGCGCATTGCGCCAGGGCCAGCCAGGCAGCCGACGAACTGACCGCGGCCGGATCGCCGGTCGCGCACGTTGGCACGGTCTACCTGCCGTCGGACCAGAGCTGCCTCGTGCTGTTCGAGTCAGCATCGGCCGACCATGTGTTCGAGACATGCCGACGCGCAAGCATCCCGTGCGACCGGGTGACCGGGGCGGTGCTGGCTGGCCTGCTGACCGCCAGCGGACGATCGGCGGCGGGCCCGGTGGCAGGCACGCCGTCAACTGGCGAGGAGAGATCCTGATGCGAGACCTGACGACCATCCACCCGATCAGCGAACCGCCGCGCCAGGCAGCCAGGGGTACGGCGGACGGTGGTGTCCGAATGAGAACGGGCCGGCACCGCCTGCTCACGATCGTGTAAGGCGCCGGTGGCGCCCCCCACGTCCGGGACGCTCGGCACCTTCAACGGCTGCACCTACACCGCGGGTGGCACGATCGTGATCGTCGCGATCGCCCCGGTGCCGCTGACCCCAGCGGGCGAGGTCGTGATCAGCAACCCAGCTCCGGTCAGCGGCCTTGGCCACCAGGCGGTCTGCGGGCCCTCCGTCACCGGCGGCTCAGTCACCCTTGAGGGTGCACTCGACAACATGCACTCGGTCGAAGTGATCGCTCCGAGCTGCGCCGAAGCTGCGCAGTTCGCCGCCAGGGCCTACGCGCAGCTCTGACTCGGGTTAGCGGCTAGGCCGGGTCGCAGATGGGGCTGGGCGTTCCGCGGACCAGCATTACACATGCCACCGGTCGCATGCCTCAGTCCGAGGCCAGCAGCGCTCAGCTTGATGGGTCAAATCAACAGGCGCGGGGCGGCCTGGCGCGCATCGGGCCGTCGGCGGATCATGGCCGGCCTGGCTGGTGGCGGGAAAGGGACCGGCAAGGGTGGCATGGACTGGCTGATCACCTTTTCCTGGCGTGCCCCGCGAGGTATGCCTCCAGGAGCGGCTTGAGTGCGTCCTTGATCGTGGGGGATGTGGCTGCCTCGGCGAGGTCGTAGCGCACCCTCAGCGCTGCCTTGTTGATCGTGATGAGCCGCGCCAGATCGATCGGGGTCGCGATGACCACAGTGTCGGCGTCGGCCGCGTTGATCATTTGCTCAAGGTCGCTCAGCTGCTGGTGGCTGTACCCCATGGCCGGCAGAACCGGGCCGATGGGGTACTTGGCGTACACGTCGCGCATGGTGCCGGTGGCAAGCTCACGCGGGTCTACGATCTCGGCGGCGCCGTTGCGGCGTGCGGCGACGATGCCCGCCCCGTACTGCATCTCGCCGTGAGTTAGGGTGGGGCCGTCCTCGATCACCAGCACTCGCCGCCCGGTGATCAGTTCGGGCTTTTCTACGGTTACCTCACTGCGTGCGCGCACGACCATGGCGGTGGGGTTCAGCGCAGAAATGGCGGCATCGATCGCGTCCAGCTGCTGCTGCGAGGCCGAGTCGATCTTATTGACGACAACCACGTCGGCTGCCCGGAAGTTGAGGTCACCGGGGTAGTAGGTGCTCTCATGGCCAGCACGAAGCGGGTCGGCGACTGTGATCCACAGATCCGGGTGGTAGAAGGGGTAGTCGTTGTTCCCGCCGTCCCAGACGAGAACGTCGCACTCGGACTGCGCCCGCTCCAGTATCGCCCCGAAGTCGACGCCGGCGTAGACGACCGTGCCCTCGGCCAGGTGCGGCTCGTACTCCTCCCGCTCTTCCACCGTGACCTTGTGGGCAGCCAGGTCGTCGTACCCCGCGAACCGCTGGACTTGCTGCGCCGCCAGGTTGCCGTAGGGCATTGGATGGCGAACCACCACCGGCGTCAGGCCGGACTCTCGGATCGCCTGGCAGACCCGGCGCGATGTCTGGCTCTTGCCGCACCCGGTGCGCACGGCGCACACCGCCACCACGGGAACCCGTGCCGTGAGCATGGTGTCCCGGGGGCCGGGAAGCACAAACGAGGCCCCGGCCGCCATGACCTGGCTCGCCTTGCCCATCACGTACCCATGCGAGACGTCGCTGTAGCTGAACGCCACCTCGTCCACGTCGAGCTCCCGGATCAGCCGGTCGAGGTCGGTCTCCGGATGGATCTGGATGCCACCCGGATACCGCGGCCCCGCGAGCTCAGCAGGATAGATGCGGTCCGCGATGAAGGGGATCTGGGTCGCTGTGAACGCGACCACTTCGTGGTCGGCGCTGTCGCGGTACATGACGTTGAAATTGTGGAAGTCACGCCCGGCAGCGCCCATGATCAACACACGTCGAGGCATCGGTCTCGTGTCCCCTCTTCTGTTTGCACATCTGGTGCCCTGCGGACGGGCCAGCTAATGGCAGCATGCGCGGCCGCCTCGGGCTGATCTGAACACCCGCCGCGCCATGTCGCCACCGCCCGCTCCGACCCGGTCGGACTTTCTGCGACTCTTCGAACATCTCAACCGTCGTTGATCTCCGATGGCCGCTCCAGAGGCCTAGGTCACGGCGTCGCGGGACCAACGCAATCGGCCGCCGGTCAGCCACTCCTGGACGGTCGCCGCCAAGGCACGGCACACCGTGATGCCAGGATGGTGGCACACCGGCAACCGAGGAGCATCTGATGGACCTGCGACAGAGCGCCCAGGACGAGACAAACGCGCAGACCGGAACAGCGGCGACAAGCACCGGCGAGGCAGCGATCGACCTGCACGGACGCAGCCTGCTCAAGGAGATCGATCTGACTCGCGCCGAGTTCCTGTATCTGGTTGAGCTTGGCGGCCAGGTCAGGGAGGAGAAGCGGGTCGGCATCCGGCCGAACCGGCTGGCCGGCCGCAACCTGGCGCTGATCTTCGAGAAGGCCTCCACCAGGACCCGGGCCGCCTTCGAGGTCGCCGCGTACGATGAGGGCGCCTGCACCACCTATCTGGGGCCAGGCGAGACGCAGCTCGGATACAAGGAGTCGATGAAGGACACCGCTCGGGTGCTTGGCCGGATGTTCGACGGCATCGAGTACCGCGGCTTCTCCCAGGAAGGCATCGAGATCCTGAGTGCCTGCTCCGGGGTGCCGGTGTGGAACGGGCTCACCGACGCCTGGCACCCGACCCAGATGCTCGCCGACATCCTCACCATGCGTGATCACGCGGACAAGCCGCTGGACCAGGTCTGCTACTGCTATCTGGGCGACAGCAGGAACAACACCGCTAATTCCCTGCTGGTCACCGGCGCACTGCTCGGCCTGGACGTGCGGGTGTGCGCGCCAGAAGAACTCTGGCCGTCGGTCGCCGTGCGCGACATCGCGGCCAACCTCGCCGCCGGATCTGGCGCCAAGATCACGGTGACCAGCCAGCTTGCCGGCGCCGTGGCCGACGCCGACTTCCTCTATACCGATGTCTGGCTGTCGATGGGGGAGCCCGAGGCCGGCTGGGACGCACGGATCGATCTGCTGCTGCCCTACCAGGTCAACGCCGAGGTGATGGCGATGACAGGTAACCCGGCGGTGAAGTTCATGCACTGCCTGCCCGCGCTGCACAACGGCGAGACTGAGATCGGGAAGCGCCTGCATCAGCGGCGCGGCCTGGAGGCGCTGGAAGTGACCGAGGAGGTTTTCGAGTCGCCCGCGTCCATCGTCTTCGACCAGGCCGAGAACAGGCTGCACACAATCAAGGCGCTGATGGTCGCGACGATGCCGCTGCGGCCATGAGCGGTTGGCGCCGGGCTCGGCGGTAACCGGCCGGCCGCGCCAGCGCTGCCGACGGAGGACACCGATGGACATCACCCTCACCCAGATCAGGGCATTCCTGGCGGTGAAGAACTCCGGCAGCGTCCACGCGGCCGCCGGGCAGCTGCTGGTCAGCCAGCCCTCCGTCTCCGCCGCGGTCGCGGCGCTGGCCAGGGAGCTCGGAGTGGCGCTTTTCGAGCGGCAGGGCCGTGGCGTCCGGCCAACCCTGGCGGGCGAGGCGTTCGCTCCCTTTGCCGCTGCGCTACTCGGGGTACTTGAGCAGGGCCGGGAGGCAGCGCGGGAGGCCGCGCACCCGGAGAACTCGGTGATCCGCCTGGTCTGCGTGAACACCGCGGGAGAGTACCTGGTGCCCCCGCTGATCCAGGCTTACCGGCGGCTGCACGCCGGCGTCCGGGTCATGCTTGAGGTCGGCAGCCGGGCCACGGTCCTCGAGCGGCTTGAGTCGCACCGGGCCGATATCGGGATCGGCGGCCGCCCGCCCGGCGGGCGGCTGCGCGGCTTCCGCTGGCTCGACAACCAGCTCCTCGTCGTCGGCCGGGAAGTCCCAGCCGACCTGGCCAGTACGCCGTGGCTGCTGCGCGGCGAAGGGTCGGGAACCCGGCTCGCCACCGAGCGGCTGCTGCTGGATCTGGAACTGGACTCACCTGAGGTGCTCACCCTCGGCTCGAACGGAGCGATCAAGCAGGCGCTCGCGATCGGGCTCGGCGTGACGCTCATCTCGCGCCACGCCGTGGCGCGCGAACTGCGCGAAGGGCTGCTGGTCCAGATCCGGGTCCGAGGAACGCCGCTGAAGCGTCCGTGGCACCTGCTCTTCCCGCCCGGGGGACCACCGCGACCGGCCGTGCAGGCGTTCAGCGGCTTCCTCCGCTCCGACACGGCTCGGGAAATCATAGAGCTATCTCTATGAGACATAACCGAACCTGGCCTTATCTCGATGATGACAGCGCTCTAGACTGCGATTATGTTCGAAGCCGGAGTTCGCGAGTACCAGGAGACCTACTGGGTTCCTGACTATCAGCCGACCGATACCGACATCCTTGCCGTGTTCCGGCTGATACCGCAGCCGGAGGTAGCGCCGCAGGAGGCCGCCGCCGCGGTGGCGGCCGAGTCCTCGACCGGGACGTGGACGGAGGTCTGGACCGACCGCCTGACGACCTTGTCCCGCTATCAGGCCCGCGCGTACCACCTGGAGCCGGTGCCTGGCCGGGACAATCAGTATCTCGCCTATGTGGCTTACCCCCTCGACCTGTTCGAGGAGGGCTCGGTGACCTCGATGATGGCCTCGATCACCGGAAACGTGTTCGGCTTCAAGGCCATCCGGGCGCTGCGGCTGGAGGATCTGCGGATCCCGGTCGCCTACGTCAAGACCTTCCCTGGGCCGCCGAATGGGATCCAGCTCGAGCGGGACAAGCTGAACAAGTACGGTCGGCCGCTGGTCGGAGCCACGCTCAAGCCCAAGCTCGGACTGTCGGCCAAGAACTACGGCCGGGCCTGCTTCGAGTTGCTGAGTGGCGGCCTCGACTTCACCAAGGACGATGAGAACATCACCTCGCAGCCGTTCATGCGCTGGGGTGACCGGTTCCTGTTCGTGATGGAGGCGGTCCGCAAGGCCGAGCAGGAGACCGGCGAGCGCAAGGGGCACTACCTGAACGTGACGGCGCCCGACTGCGAGCAAATGCTCGAGCGAGCCGAGTTCGCCAAGGAACTCGGCTCGCCGATCATCATGCACGACTACCTGGTCGGCGGCCTGGCCGCGCACACCACGCTGTCCAACTGGTGCCGGCGCAATGGCATGCTGCTGCATGTCCACCGCGCCCTGCACGCCGTCTACGACCGGCAGAAAGACCACGGCATCCATTTCCGGGTGCTGGCGAAGTGGCTGCGCCTAGCCGGCGGGGACCACCTGCACACCGGGACGGTGGTAGGCAAGCTTGAGGGCGACCGCGCGACCACGGCCGGCGTGATCAGCCTGCTGCGCGACGACGCCGTGCCCGCAGACCGTAACCGCGGCATCTACTTCGACCAGGAGTGGGCCTCGATGCCCGCCGTCATGCCGGTGGCGTCCGGCGGGATCCACGTCTGGCATATACCCGCTCTGGTGGAGCTGTTCGGCGACGATTCCATCCTGCAATTCGGGGGCGGCTCCGCCGGGCACCCGGCCGGCAGCCGAGCCGGCGCGGCAGCGAACCGGGTCGCCGTTGAGGCCTGCGTTCAAGCCCGCAACGAGGGCCAGGATCTGCGAACCGAGGGGCCCGAGATCCTCAAACGGGCGGCCAGCCATTCGCCCGAGCTCGCCGCTGCCCTGGAGACCTGGCGCGAGATCAGATTCGACTTCGAGGCCGTAGACACCCCGGATCAGGCGACGCCATGAAGCTAGAGACCTTCTCCTACCTGCCCGAACTCTCCGCGGACCAGCTCGCGGGTCAGATCCGCTCGATCGTCGCGCAGGGTCTAGTCGTCGGCATCGAGTTCAGCGCGGCACCCGATCCTTACGACCACTACTGGACGCTCTGGAAGCTGCCGCTCTTCGATATCGACGATCCCGCTGTCGTCATGACCGAACTCGACGCCTGCCGGCGGGCGAATCCTGCCGCCTACGTCAAGGTGAACGGCTACGACCCGGTCCGGCAGGGCCAGGTCTCCTCGTTCATCGTCTACCGGCCGGAACAGGCTCCCTAATGCCGCGGCCGATCATGCTCAGCATTGTGGGTGACTCCGGCTCAGGCAAGACCACGATCACCCGCGGGCTCGTGCGGGTGCTCGGCGAGGAGCAGGTCAGCCATTTCTGCACCGACGACTACCACCGTTACGACCGGCGGCAGCGAGCTGAGCGCCGGATCACGCCGATCAATCCGGATTGCAACTATCTCGACATCCTGACTCAGCACCTTGGCCACCTGCGGCGCAACGAGCCGATACTCAAGCCGGTCTACCAGCACAATGACGGCACCTTCGGCCCGCCGGTGTACTTCAGTCCGGCCCGGTTCGTGGTAGCCGAGGGACTGCTGGCTAACCACACGCCCGAGCTACGCGAGATGTTCGACGTCCGGGTCTACCTGAATCCGCCGGAGGAACTGCGCCGCCAGTGGAAGGTGGCGCGCGACTGCTCAAGGCGCGGCTACTCAACCGACCAGGTACTCGCCGAACTGGACCGCCGCGAGCCGGACTCGGAGGCTTACATCCGGCCGCAGCGGCACCACGCCGACCTGGTCGTGTCGTTCATGCCCGGTGCCGCGCACGAGCCCGAGCGGCTCGACGCGCATCTGTTCCTGCGCGACTCGCTGCCCCATCCGGACCTGTCCGGCGTCGTCGCCGACGGCACCAGCATGAACGGCGACCTAATTCTGGTGGACAGCCCGGGCGAGCAAGAGCTTCGGATTCCAGGCACGATCCCCACCGAGCGGGCCGTCGAGCTCGAGGAAGCTATCTGGGCCAGGATGCAGTTCGCCAGCCACCTGCGCCAGCAGCGGCTCGGCGAGTTCACGGTCGGCACCGACCTGCACCGCTCGGACGCGCTGGCCCTCACGCAGCTGCTGATCTTCTACCACCTGGTGACCGCGCGAGCCGTCATCGCGCTCGGTGGTCGGAGCGCTCGCGCCCAGGACAGCGTCGACCCGCTCCCTTCCGTGGAGTCATAACCAAGTGGAGCGCTGCTCATCCTGCGCTGGAGTCGGCCCAGATATTGATGCCGGCCTCCACGGCCTCGCGGTCGATGGCGGCCAGTTCCTCGTCGGTGAAGGCCGGCTGGCCCGCCGCCGCGAGGTTCTCCTCAAGCTGCGCCACGCTGCTCGCGCCGATCAGCGCCGATGTGACTCGCCGGTCCCGTAGCACCCACGCCAGCGCCAGCTGCGCCAGCGACTGGCCGCGGGCGGCGGCGATCTCACCCAGTGCCCGGACATGCGCCAGGGTGGCAGCGCTCAGCTGTGCCGCGGACAGCGAGCCCGCCTGGCTGGCCCGAGAGCCTGCCGGAATGCCGCCCAGGTACTTGCCGGTGAGCAGACCCTGCGCCAGCGGCGAGAACGCGATGCAGCCGATGCCCTCGCGGTCAAGCACATCGAGCAGGCCGCCCTCGACCCAGCGGTTCAGCATGGAGTAGGACGGCTGGTGGATCAGCAGCGGCGTGCCCAGCGCGCGCGAGATGGCGGCGGCCTGCTCGGTCCGCTCGGCCGAATAGGACGAGATGCCCGCGTAGAGCGCCTTCCCCGAACTGACCGCGGTATGCAGCGCGCCTATCGTCTCTTCGAGCGGAGTATCCGGGTCGAACCGGTGGCTATAGAAGATATCCACATAGTCCAGGCCCATCCTGGCCAGCGACTGGTCGAGGCTGGCCAGCAGGTACTTGCGGGAACCCCACTCGCCGTAGGGTCCAGGCCACATGTCATAGCCGGCCTTGGTGGAGATGATCAGTTCGTCCCGGTAGGGCGCCAGGTCGGTGCGCAGGATCTGACCGAAGTTCTCCTCGGCTGACCCGTACGGCGGCCCGTAGTTGTTGGCCAGGTCGATGTGCGTGACACCGAGGTCGAAGGCGCGCCTGATGATCGCCCGCTGGAGGTCAAGGGGACGGTCAGAGCCGAAGTTCTGCCAGAGCCCGAGCGCGATCTCGGGCAGCTTGAGCCCGCTGCGCCCGCAGCGGCGATAGGGGAGTGCCTCATAACGGCCGGCCGACGCCAAATAGGTCATGTCGGCAGTCTGCCACCCCGTGAGTTGACCGGAGTCCGCTGGCAGGCTAGTGATCGTCAAACGAGACGTCCACCCGCTGATCGTCCCGGCGCTGGTTCTGCAATGCCTGGTCGGCTAGCACCAGGCGGTCGGCCTTCGTCAGCGGTGGCTGCAGGATCGAGCGCGGCCACAGCTTCCTGGCGACCACCACGTTCAGTTCGGCGGAGTAGACCACGATCTGAACCGCCAGGTAGATCCATGCCAGCAGGCCAAGCACCGTGGCGAAGACGCCATAGACCGAGTTGACGTGCAGCAGATGCCGCACCAGGTAGGTGCCCAGAGCCTGCAGCACGGTCCAGGCGACGCCACCGGCCACCGCGCCAGGCACCAGCGCGCGGAAGGCCACGCTTTTGGGCGTGAGGACACGGAAGCCGATCAGATACATCCCGATGTTGGTCGCGATTGCCGCGATCTCGACCAGCACAGCGACCACGGCGCCGACCTGACCATAGGTGCTCAGGATGGCGAGCAGCGTGGTCACGATCACGCCAAGCCCGAGCACGCCGAGGAATTCCCCGGCCCGCCCGAGCCGCTGCACGTAGCCAGGCCTGGCCGGGCCGGGCAGGTTCCACACCTGAGCCATCGTGAACAGGCCGGTCTGCGCCAGTCCCGCCGAACCCCAGGCAAGCAGCAGCAGGCCGACCACCAGTCCGATCGTGCTCGACCGTTGCAGCTCATGCACGTTGCTGGTGAGCTGATGGCCGATCAGCGGAACCTGCTTGTTGATCGCCGCGAACGCGTGCTCCCGCAGCGCCGGGTCCACCGCGGCGACCAGGCCGAGGATGGTCACCAGGATCAGCAGCAGCGGGAACAGCGCCACGAAGCTCGAGTGCGCGAGGCTGGCGGCCAGGATCCCGCCGTTGTCGTCGCCGTACTTCTTGATCACCCCGAAGACGAAGGCAGGCACCCGGTGTCGCTGCTGGACCGCGTCCACCCGGCGGATCACTCGCTCGATCGGATTCATGGCTGCTCTGACCACCTGCTCAGGCTCCGGCGGGCACCGTCCAGCGGCTACTGTCAGTTGCCCGCCGTCGCGCTGGGCAAACCACTGTGGTCAAACCACTGTGGTCAAACCCCTATGGTCAATCCACTGAAACGGCCGACAGCGTCAGGGCGGCGTCCCGTTGAGGTGGCGCAGCCCGGCACCGGTGTAGATCTGGCGCGGCCTGGAGATCTTCTGCTCGGCGTCGAGGATGCCCTCCTCCCACTGGGCGAGCCAGCCCGGCATCCGGCCGATCGCGAAGAGGACAGGGAACATCTCCACCGGGAACCCCATCGCCTGGTAGATGATGCCCGAGTAGAAGTCCACGTTCGGATACAGCTTCCTGGACACGAAGTACTCGTCGGCGAGCGCGATCCGCTCGAGCTCCAGGGCGATGTCGAGCATCGGATTCCGCCCGGTGACCTTGAAGACCTCGTCGGCGACTTCCTTGATGATCCTGGCCCGCGGGTCGAAGCTCTTGTAGATCCGGTGGCCGAAGCCGGTCAGGCGCAGCTCACCGCTGCGCACCCGCGCCAGGAAGGCAGGAATGTTGTCGACCGAGCCGATCTCGGTGAGCATCTTCAGTACCTGCTCGTTGGCACCGCCGTGCAGCGGGCCGTACAGCGCGGCTGCCGCCGCGGCGGCGGCGGAGTACGGGTCGGAGTGCGAGCTGCCGATAACCCGCATCGCGCTGGTCGAGCAGTTCTGCTCATGATCGGCATGCAGGATGAAGAGCACGTCGAGGGCATGCTCAAGCACCGGATCAGGGTGATACCGCGGCTCGCTCATCTTGGCCATCATGTTCAGGAAATTGCCGGCGTAGGAGAGGTCGTTGTCCGGATAGCTGTAGGGCTTTCCCATCGCGTGCCGGTAGGCGAACGCGGCCAGCGTGGGCGTCTTCGCGATCAGCCGCTCGATCTGCTTGAGCCGGCTCTCCTGGTCGAAGATCTCCTTCGCCTCGGGATAGAAGGTGGACAGGGCGCCGAGCGTGCTCACCAGGATGCCCATCGGATGCGCGTCGTGGTGGAAGCCGTCGATGAACTTCTTGACGTTCTCGTGCACGAACGTATGCCGGGTGATCACGTGCTCCCACTGCGCCGCCTGCTGCGGACTCGGCAGCTCCCCGTTCAGCAGCAGGTAGGCGACCTGCAGGAAGGTGGCGTTCTCGGCTAGCTCCTCGATCGGGTAGCCGCGGTAGAGCAGGATGCCGTTGTCCCCGTCGATATAGGTGATGGCGCTGCGGCAGCTTGCCGTGTTCAGGAAGGCCGGATCGTAGGAGAGCAGCCCGAAGTCATCCGGATCGACCTTGATCTGGCGCAGATCCGTCGCCCGGACCGCACCGTCGCTGATCGGGATCTCATAGCTGCGCCCAGTGCGGCTGTCGGTGACCTGCAGCGTGCCGGTGCCCTTGTTATCGTTCATTGTCGTAGTTTCTCAGCTCCTGATAGCTCGGTACCCAGACGGCCGTCGCGACCGTCTCCTCGATGTCCGCCCCTGGGGCGATCCGGGCGACCCCGCTGTCCACGGCCTCCCGCGCGACGGCCACGGCGATGGCGCGCGATATCTTCCGCAGGTCGGCGATCGGCGGGTACAAGGCCCCTTGTGCCAGCCGCTCCGCGCCGACCAGGCCGGCCAGCGTGGTCGCAGCCACCCCGAACATGCGGTCGGTGATCTCGCTAGCGCGCGCGGCGATCGCGGCGAGTCCGACTCCAGGGAAGACGAACACGTTGTTGGCCTGCCCAATTAGCCGCATTTCCATGCCTACCCTGACCGGTCCGAACGGGCTTCCGGTGGCGACAAGCGCTCGTCCCTGCGTCCACTGCAATAGGTCCGCTGGCGTGGCCTCGGCGTTGGCCGTCGGATTAGAAAGGGGCATAACAAGGGGCACCGGGGTTCGTGCGGCCATCTCGCGAATGGCCGTCTCGGTGAAAGCCCCGGCAGCCCCGCTCGTGCCGATCAGGATGGTCGGAGCCAGCTGCCGCACCACGGTCTCCAGGTCGTACCGGTCGGCCGGGGCAAAGCCGAAGCTGGCTAGCTCGCTGGCTGGCAGCGCAAACGGCAGCTTGTCCTGCGCCAGCTGATCGCGGCCCTGAAATACCAGGCCACGCGAGTCAAGCATGACCAGCGCGCGGCGGATCTCATCCTCGCTGGCGCCCTCGGCGCGCAGCTGAGTCCGCACCAGCCTGGCAATTCCGATGCCGGCCGCTCCGGCCCCGACGAACACCAGGCGCTGGCTGGACAGCGGCACGCCGCGGTGCCTGACCACGGCCAGGATTCCGGCCAGGATCACCGCCGCCGTTCCCTGGATGTCGTCGTTGAAGCTGGCGATCCGGTGCCGGTACGTCTCAAGCAGGCGCATCGCGTTGTGCTGCTTGAAGTCCTCCCATTGCAGCACGGCGTCGGGAAAGACAGCCTGTACCGCGTCGACGAAGGCGGCGATGAACTCTTCATAGGCCGCGCCGCGCAGTCGCGGCCTCGGGTAGCCCAGGTAAAGCGGATCAGCGAGCAGCGCCTGGTTGTCCGTCCCGCAGTCCAGCGATACCGGCAGGGTAAGGCCCGGGTCAACCCCGGCACCAGCGGAGTAGAGCGCCAGCTTGCCGACCGGGATGCCCATGCCGCCAGCACCCTGGTCACCGAGCCCAAGTATCCGCTCGTTGTCGGTCGCGACGATCAGCCGGATTTCCGGGCGGCCGGCGTTGCGCAGCAGCTCAGGTATGCAGTCAATGTCGTCTGGCGTGATCCACAGACCGCGCGGCCTGCGCAGGATATGGCTGAACTTGCGGCACGCCTCGCCGACCGTCGGCGTGTAGACGATCGGGGCGAGTTCCTCCAGATGATCGACGAGCAGCCGGTAGAACAGGGTCTCGTTGCGGTCCTGCAGCGCCGCGAGGCCGATGTACTTCTCCAGGTCGGTCGACTTGGACCGCAGATGCTCAAGCTCAAGCGCGACCTGCTCCTCGATCGTGGCGCAGCGCCAGGGCAGCAGCCCGCGCAGGCCGAGTTCCGAGCGCTCTGTCTGGGTAAATGCCGCGTCCTTGTTGAGCAGCGGCCGGCCAAGGATCTCGGCACCGCCGATCCGGCCCGACGGCGCCATCCTGCTCGTGCTTACAGCCATCCCGTATCCTTTGCGCCTGCGCCGGGGCGATCCCGTGCGTCCTGGGCTGAGCGCCGCGCAGTCGCCAGCGGTGCCGCGCCCTCACTCAGTTGACCGCTGCCCGGCCCGGCCGACCATGGGCTAAAGTCCCTTCGCCAGTCGCTGAAAGTCAGCGGCTGGTCCCGGCTTGACGGGCATCGGGTTTGACCGTCCGGTCGCAGTGCCCGAATAGTGCCAGCATGGCCGTCGCGGCCTTACAGTTTGTCCATGACGGGCGAGGTGGCGCCGCGAGGGCGCGGAGACGACGTGCCGCCGCCGGCCCAGCTGCGCGCGTCACATGAAGACCGGGACCGGGTCGTTGAGGTGCTCCGGGTTGCCGCTGGTGACGGACGGCTGACCGCGCAGGAGCTGGACGAGCGGCTGGAGTTCGCGCTGACCGCGCGCACCTATGGTGAGCTGGCCGCGCTGACGGCCGATCTACCCGCCGGGACTCTCGCGGCCCTGCCGGGCAGCATCGCTGCCGGGTCGCTGGCGCAGCCCAAAGACGTGGTGCGGATCGAATGTGCCAGCGGCAACGCGAACCGGGACGGCCGATGGGTGGTGCCAAGGCGCCTTGAAATCCGGGTGACGAGCGGAAACGTCCGGCTTGACTTCACCGAGGCGGTCGTCATGCATCGGACGCTGCAGATCGACGCCGAAGTGCGCAGCGGCAATCTGCTCATGGTGACCAAGCCAGGCATCGTTGTCGACGCCGATGACGTGAGCGTGCGGAGCGGCAACGTGCAGGTGAAGGCACCCTGGGGCAGCGAGATACCCGTCACGCTGCGGATCAGAGTGTCAGGCAAGGTCGGCAGCGGCAACATCGTGGCACGCCCGCGCCGCCGGTCGTTCTGGCAATGGCTGCTGCGCCGACCCAGGCCATACGCCATTACCGCGCGCTGAGGACGCCGACCGGTCGCAGCTGAAAGTATGACGCAATGGCGGTCTTCGGCCCGGGCCAGGAAGAGGGGCGCGCCGCGCTGCCCGCGGGCGGTCCGGCTCCTGGCCCGGCGCAGGACGCCGGCGGGCAGGATCCAGCCGCGGGTCGCCTGCCCGGTACCGCTGGATCCGTCATCTGGGCACTTGAGCACTCGCAGGACTTCATCACGGTCTTCGTCGGCGTCGCGCTGATCCTGCTTGCCGCGGTACTACTGGTTTCCGGCATCGTCGATTTCACCAGCCAGGTATCGCACTCGACGGATATATCGGCGGCTATCTCGGCCGCCGCGCCGCTGCTGCTCGACCGCGTTCTGCTCGTCCTGATCCTGGTCGAGATCGTGCACACGGTCGTGCTGTCGCTCCGGGCGCACCGGCTGGTCGCCCAGCCGTTCATCGTGGTCGGCCTGGTGGCTGTGATCCGGCGGATCCTGTTCGTGCTGAGCCTGAGCGGTCAGGCGAAGGTGAGCGTGAGCACGTCCGAGCTGGCGCTGCTGATCGCGATGGTCGTAGTTTTCGTGGCCGGCCTGATCGCGGTCAGCCGTTTTGAGGGACGCGACCCGTAGCCGCCGGTGCTGGGCCGGGGAGATTGCCGACCTTCTCGACCGCGGCCCGCACGATCCGGGCGTACAGGACTCCGCCGGCCGGCTGCGGGTGGATGCCGTCCGCCCACAGCAGGTAGGTGCGATTCTCGATTGCGGTGAACCAGTTGGCGAGCGCGGCATTGCGGTGGCTGCTGGCCGCGGCGGCCAGGGTCGAGTTGACCTCCTGCTCCCACGACCTTGCCTCGAAGGTGTTCACCAGGACCAGCCGCCGATGCGGGCCGATCTCGGCGAACAACTGGCTGATCTCGTCGCCGGTGACCGTCCCGTTGGTGCCGAGGGCGAAGACCACGATCGGCCGGAGCAGCCCGCGGCTCTTCAGGTCGGCCAGCACGTACAGCCCGGTGCTGAACTGGCGGCCGACCATGGCGTCGATGTAGATCCCCGGCAGCGCCTGCTCAAGCGCTGGCGTGGAAGCCACCATGACCGAGTCCCCGATGGCCGTCACCGATGAGCCAGCGATCGAGTGCCAGCTCGCTGGCGGCGCCGGATCGGTCCGGCTGGGCCGGGCGGCTGGCGGCCGGACGGCGGTGACCCTGCCGCGGGTCGCCCCACCCGCCGGGTCAGCCGTGCCGCCCCGGTAGGAATTCGGCAGCGTCCCGGCGCGGGGACCCGTGCTGGTGCCCGCGTTCGCGCCGAACAGCTGGACGCTCATCACCACGCAGATGGTGAACAGCACGACCAGCACGCCGCCGCGCAGCAGGGCTGCCCGGCCACGTGGCCAGCGGCGGACTCGGACAGTCCGTGATTGTCTATGTTTCGCCATAAGTGTTCTGTGCGAGGTCGGGTACTTCGAGTGCCTACCCTACCTACGCCGGCCGCCGCTAACGTGTGATCTGCCGGTTATCCCAGGAACGAGAGTCGCACCTGTCGGTCGGGATTGTCCGGATTGAGGTCGACCACGGTGACCGACTGCCAGGTGCCTAGCGCCAGCGAGCCGCCAAGCACCGGCAGCACAGCGAACGGCGGCACGAGCGCGGGCAGCACATGTGAGCGCCCGTGCCCGAGTGAGCCGTGCGAGTGCCGCCACCGGTCATCGGCGGGCAGCAGGCTCGCCAGCACCGACAGCAGGTCGTCGTCACTGCCTGCCCCGACCTCGATCACCGCGATGCCGGCCGTGGCGTGCGGCACGAAGACATGCAGCAGGCCGTCACCGCCACCCGAGGCCTCGCGGGCGAACCTGCCGCACTGCCCGGTGATGTCATGCACGCGTTCCTGGCCGCCAGTCCGCACTCCGAACGTCATGGTCTTCATGCCGACCGACTGTTGTTCATCGCTGACCGCGGCGCAACTGGTTCGCTCCCGTCGCCGTGATCCCGGATGGCCGTTCGGCTGGGCTCCGGCCAGGGTCACGATGCCGCCGGACGGTCCTTCCTGGGCAGCTTGGCAACCACCGCGTCATAGGAGGCGTCCACCGCCTCGAACACTTCGTCGTCCGGGATGGCACCGCCGGGAAGATCTTGCTGGCGACCTTGACCACGACGTCGCCCTCCCATGGCTCGTCGAGCCATGCGCCCGGCTTGGCCAGGCTGTAGGCGAGGAGTTCGGCTCGCGTCATGACGGCTCCTGTCTGTCCAGAACCATCATGGCTGAACCGGATCCGCCGGTTCGCGATAGTCGACAAGTCGACCCGAGAATCCGAGCCGGCCTGATTCCGGGCCGGTCAGTACCGCGGAAGACAGCGCCGGACGGGCCGGATCCGGGGTCAGCCGGCTCCGGCCCGATCGGCTGCTAGCGGGTGCTAGCGGGTGCGCGGCGTCGCCAGCCCGTTCTGCCAGGCGCTGCTGCCCGCGGTGGTAGCGGCCGACGTGGCCGCCTTGGCCTGGGCGATCTTGCGCTTCACCACGGCAGATGGCGGCTCCTGCTGGGCGTTGACCCAGCGCCGCATGGCGTTCACCAGCACGGTGCCGGAGATTCCGATGCCGCACAGGCTGATCAGGCCGCCGGTCGCCACCAGGGCGAACCCGACGAACATGGCCTTGGAATTCATCTGAACGCCGGTCATCGATGACCGAGTACTCGTCATTGTCTCCCCCGATGTCGGTTGTGCTCAGTTCACCTCCCTTCCCCGGCTGACCGGATACTCCTCACCCTCGGCGGGTGATGTCCGGGCCAGTAAGGGCCGGAGCCCAGATCACCCGCGGCAGGCGAGCTTGGCCGTGCTGGCCGGGGAACAATCCAGCCGCGGCGCCCGCGCAGACCATACGACCCTGGCGCCCATCCGGAAGGAGACCAGCCTGGCTACCGAGGACAGCGCCAGCGAACTTGACCAGCTGCGAGCCGAAGTCAGCGACTTGCAGGCCCAGGTTGAGGCGGCCCGAGCGAAGGCGCAGACAGCCCAGGCCCAGGTGGACGAGGCCAGGGCACAGGCCCAGGCAGCCAAAGCCCAGGCTGCGCAGGTCACGCAGCAGCGGCGGGCCGACTCGGGCGGCACGGTCCAGCCAACCGGTCAGGCACCGACCAGAACCCGGCGGGGCTGGCGCACGCCGGTGGCCACGGTACTCATCATCCTCGGCTGCCTGCTGGCCCCGGTGTCCGTGCTCGGTGTCTGGAGCGCCAATCAGATCTCCAACACCAGCAAGTACGTCGCCAATGTCTCGCCGCTGATCACCGAACCCGCCGTGCAGGGCGCACTGACCGACAAGATCACGACGAAGATCACCGACCAGATCAACGTCCAGGGCATCGCCAACCAGGCCGCCAAGCAGCTCACCAATCGCGGACTGACCCGGCTCGGCACCCTGATCGCAAGCTTCTCCGGGACGCTGGCCAGTGGCGTAACCAGCTTTATCCACGGCACCGTGGCCAAGATCATCAGTAACCCGCTGGTCGCCAAGCTCTGGGCTCAGGCCAACCGGATAGCGCACACCCAGCTGGTGAAGGCCCTGTCCGGCCAGAAGGGCGGCGCGATCAGCATCTCGGGCGGGCAGGTGGTGATCGGACTCGGACCCCTCATCGACCAGGTGAAGCACAACCTGGCGGCGCGGGGGCTGACGCTGGTGAACAAACTGCCGCCGATCAACCCCACCTTCCCGCTGTTCTCGGCCAAGTACCTGATCCAGGCTCAGTCGGCCTACCGGCTGCTGACCACGCTGAAATGGGTGCTGCCGGTGCTCACCATCCTGCTGCTGGCCGCCGGGATCTACGTCGCCAGGAGCCATCGGCGGGCGCTGACCGGAGCCAGTCTTGGCCTGGCGGTTTCGATGCTGCTGCTCGGCATCGGCGTCGCGGTGGCGCGGGTGATCTACCTGAACAAGGTGCCGAGCAGCGTGCTGCCCGCCGACGCCGCGGCTGCCGTGTTCGACACCCTCGTCCGGTTCGTCAAGCAGGGCCTTCGGGTGCTGCTCGTGCTCGGCCTGGTGGTGGCCTTCGCCGGCTTCATCACCGGACCATCGGTCACCGCGGTCAGAACCAGGAAGGCCTTCACGTCCGCGTTCAACGCCATCCGCGGCAGCGGGGAGCGGGCCGGCCTGAGCACCGGGCCGGTTGGAACCTGGGTCTACCGCTACCGCACGCCACTGCGGATTGCCGCGGTGGCGATCGCCGGGCTGGTCTTCGTGTTCTGGTCACAGCCAACCGGGCTGCTGGTACTGGTCATCGCGATCATCCTGGTCGTAGTCCTCGGCCTGATCGAGCTGATCGGACGGCCCCCGGCCCACGTCGCAGCCGAGCGGGCCAAGGCGGCACAACCGCACTAGGGATCCGCCAGATCACCAAAGCGGCGGAGCCGCTCTTGGGATCCGCCGCTCGCCGCCACTAGCCGCTGTCCGGGTCGGCCCCGGCCGGCCGGCTGGTGGCGAGACCTAGCGCCCGCATCGCCTTGCGGTAGGCGACCGCGACGGCATCGAACTTCAGGTGCAGCTCGTCGGCCAGATCGAAGGGCACCCGCTCCGGGCGCTGAGACTCCACCACGACCTGGTCCTGGCCGAAGATGGTGTCCTCGAAGTCCCGCAGGACCTGCTCGGACTGGTCCAGGTTGTAGTTCCGCCCGATGACCACATAGCCAGCGCTCTGATCCACGCCAAGCGGTTGCGAGGCGAAGAAGTACACCATCCCCCGCACTCCGCCCCAGCCGAGCCTGAGCACGATGGTGTACGGCAGGTGCAGCTCATATCTGCTCCGCCGCTCCGGCGGGCCGGCTTGCTCGTTGCCGAAGACGGGGAAGTCTTCGCTGTTCGGCGCCTCCGGCCGGACCACCGTGTAGTGCAGGACGTTACCGTCAGTGTGCACCTCGTGCCGTGGCACCACTGGCCGGTCGGGATCACCGAGCAGTCCCGGATGCACCCAGGGGAAGTGCCCGAAGTCGGTGAAATTCTCCACCTGGCGGGCGGCGTCGCACGCCCACCGGTACGGTCCCGCGGTGACCAGCGCCCACGAGCTGTCCTCAAGCTCGGGCACTTCAGGCAGCGGCCAGCGCGGCTCCTCCAGCGCGACCCAGATCAGGCCATAACGCTCCTGCGCAAGGAAGGCCGGACACCGGGCCTTGGCTGGCACCCTGGTCGGGTCCTCAAGCTGCGGAATCGCCACGCAGCGGCCGTCGGCCGCGTACCGCCAGCCGTGATAGGGACACACGATTTCCCGGCCGGCGATCCAGCCGAGCGACAGCGCCGTGCCGCGATGCACGCACAGGTCGGTCATCGCGTGTACCTCGCCCGCACCGCGCCAGAGCACAAGCGGCTCGCCGAGCAGGTCAGCATGGATCGGACGGTCGGCGAGATCGGGCGAGAACGCGACCGGATGCCAGCAGGCGCGCTGTGCCCGCAGATCGGCGAAGACACCCGGTCGGCCGGCGGCGTTCGCGGCTTCGGCTGGCCGGGACGGTGCGGAGCTCATGATCGTGGCCTCATGCTGCCAGGGAATCATGCCGCCATGCCGGTAGCGGAAGCCGGGCCAAAGAACGGGACAAACCAGTCGGCCTATCTGCTTGCCGGATTCTAATCACCTCTAATCACTCGCTTGCCTCTAATCACTCGGCTCACCTCTAATCACTCGGCCGACCTACCTGACCCGACCGACCGGTGACCCGTCGCCGAGCCATCCGCCGGACCGCGACCCTTCGGCCAAGTTGCCTGCCGGACCGCGACCCTTCGGTCCGAGCTATCCGCCGGACCGCCCCCCTCGGCCGAGCTATCCGCCGGACCGCGACCCCTCGGCCGAACTACCTGCCCGGACCGTGACCGGCCGGCGCGCTGCGGCGGCTGGCTGACCATGGCAGGGGCTGCGGGAATACCCCGAATCTATTGATCATGGTGCCATCCGGATTGGTAGCAAGATTTTTTCCGTCAAACGGTTGTGTTTGCGTCACATGGTGCGCAATGCTGTTCGACGATTACGGGCAGTCAGAAACGGTTGGCAGGATTTTCGCATCTCATGGTTTTTCGCTCATTGGCCCGCGCACTCGCTCCCGGGTTCGTGCTGGTGTTTTTATTGGCCGGCTGCAACCAGCTGCCGAACGTAGCCCTGCCGACCAGGCCAACCGCGTCAGCGCCACCGGCTAGCCCCAGCACCGTGACGACAGTCGGCGGCACCGGTTCCGAGCAGGTGATCGCCGCCTATGTCAGCTACTGGCAGGCCTACGGTGCGGCCATGCGCACCAGGAACATCGCCGCAGCCAGGAGGCTGCTCGCCAATGTCACCGACGCCGACTTCCTCAGGCAGGTGACCGCGCCGATGCCGCGGGTGTGGGCGGCGCACGAGATCGGCTACGGCTACGCGATACCGCACGTGCTCGGAGTCATCCGGCGGAGCACCTCGGCCTCGCTGCACGACTGCCTGGATCTGAGCCATTTCGGCGTACAGGACACCAGGACCGGCCTGATCGTGCCAGGCAGCTTCGGGCTGCCCGAGCTGAACTTCTACGTGACCTTGACCCGGTCGGCCGGACGCTGGGTGGTCAGCAACATGCAGCAGGTGGAGGTCCCATGCACGCCCTGAGCCGGGTCGCGACCGCCGCAGCGCGGGCCGCGGTGATGCCGTCCCTCGCAGTGCTGTCGGTCGCGGCCCTATCCGCCGCCGCACTCGCCATGACAGCACCAGCCGCCGCGGCACCTTACGCCGCGACCAGGACCGCGGCAAGCCTCCGGACCGCGGCGGCAGTCCGGACCGCGGCGTCCTTGCGGACCGCGGCGACGCCAGCGCAGAGCGGCTGTTACTACAAATTCGTGCCGCCGAACAGCTGGATCGAGGTGTGCCAGAACGGCGGCGGCTCGGGCGGTGGCGGCGGCGGGGGCGGCGGCGGCTCGCTGGTGTGCTATCTGAACCCGATGACGCCGGCCGAAGTCGCCGCGCTCGGCCTGCCGCCGGCCCCGCCTGGCGAGGAGTGGGAGTACATCAGGTGCCCGGCACTGCAGATCCCGATCGGCAACGTGATCTTGGTCTCTAAGAACGGCGGCCCGCCGGTGACGCCGCAGGAGTTGCTCCAGATCGCGCTCGGCGAACTCACCGTCCCTGAGCTGCAGCCGCGGACCGCGCCTCCGCTGAACCGCCCGGCGCTGGTTGGCCTGCCTGAATGGTTCTGGATTCCGCCGGCCCAGTGGCATCCCATTTCGGTGACCGTAACCGTCGGGCCGGTGTGGGCGCGGCTGACAGCCACGCCGAACCTGCTCACCTTCGATCCAGGCGGCGGTCTGGCTCCCAGCAGCTGCCCAGGACCGGGTACCAGCTATCGCAGTGCGCCCTCCGGCGGGGCGGGGTGCCAGTTCAAATACCTCCAATCGTCGGCACTGCAGCCCGGCGGGGCCTACGCGGCGGCGGTGACGGTGACCTGGGCCGTGACCTGGACCGGCTCGGGCGGCACGGGCGGCACGGTGAACGCCGGGTTGCAGATGCCCTACCCGTTCTCACTGCGCGTGGCTGAAGGCCAGGCGCTGGTGACCGGACCATGAGCGGCCCAGCCCAGACCGGCAGCCTCGGCACGGTCTTCCACCCGCAACCTGATCTGGACACCAGCGGCAGCCGACTGCCGCCGCCGACCCAGCTACGGCGGCTGCCGCGGCGCCGGCGGCCGGGCATGGTCGCGCTGGCCGTGGCGCTGATCGGCGCCGGGGTCTTGGGCAGCGCGGCGCTCTACGCCAGGCAGAACCATCAGATCCAGGTAGTCCTGGTGGTCGCGCCCGTGCCTGCCGGGGCGATCGTGACGTCAGCCGATCTCGGCACGGCCAGCGTCGCCGCAGGCCCGGGCATCGCGGTGATCCCGGCAAGGCAGTTGCAGCAGGTGATCGGCCTGGTGGCGGCGACAGCGCTGCGGCCAGGGACACTGCTCGCTGCGTCCGAGCTGACCACGGCGGAACCGCCGGGACCTGGGCAGGTACTCGTGCCGGTCGCGGTCAAACCCTCGGTGCTGCCAGCTGGCGGACTGGCACCAGGTGACCGGGTGTTGGTGGTGGCAACGCCCGTGGCGGGCGGGGCCAGCGGAACGTCGACGGCCGTGATCTTGACGAGGCCGGTTCCCGCGGTCGTGCAGGACGTCTCAGCCGGACCCGATCAGGACGGACTCGACGTGGTTGACCTGCTGGTCGCGACGCCGTTCGGGATTCCGGTCGCGCAGCAGTCGGCCACCGGCCAGATCGCGCTTGTCGTCACCCACCGGAGCCCGTAATGGCGCTCTACGCCCTAGTCTCAGCCGGCGGCTCGCCCGGCGTCACCACCGCCGCGCTTGCCCTGGCGCTCACCTGGCCCGCCCAGGTCATCGTCGCTGAGTGCGACCCAAGCGGCGGCGACGTCCTGGCCGGCCTGTTCGCCGGGCATCTGGAGGCCAGGTCCGGACTGCTGGCGCTGGCCATGGAGGCCGGGGCAAGTCCGGAGGCGATGGCCGCCGGGCTCTGGCCGCAACTAGTCGACGTCGACGGCGACGGCAGCCGATTGCTGCTGCCCGGGATCACCGACCCCAGGCAGGCGGGCGGCCTCGGGCCGTCCTGGTCTGCGCTCGCGACCGCCCTGACCGCGGTGCCTGCCGACGTGATCGCCGACTGCGGGCGGCTTGAACCGTACGCGGCCAGCGCGCCGGTGCTGGCGGCGGCCAGCCTGGCCGTCCTGGTGCTGCGGCCGACGCTGCGCCAGGCGAGCAAGGCGCGGCAGCGGATCGAGATGCTGGCCGAGATCAGGGGAGGCAGCCAGCGGCTGGCCCTGCTGCTGGTCGGCGAGGGAACTCACTCCGGTCGGGAGGTGCAGCGCGCCCTCGGCATTCCGGTCGTCGGGTCGCTGCCCGAAGACCTCAAGACCGCGAGCACGCTCTCGGACGGCACCGGCAGCCGCCGGGGGATAGCGGCCCGCCCGCTGTTGCGGTCCGCCCGGCCCGTCGGGCGGGCGTTGCGCGAGTTCGAGCCCGGCTCCAGCCAGGTCGGTGCCGGAACCATGCAGGGCTGGACCGGATGACCGAACTGCGAACAGCCGCCCCGGGGCCGCCACCGGCACAGCAGCCGCCATGGGCACAGCAGCCGCCATGGGCACAGCAGCCGCCATGGGCACAGCAGCCGCCATCGGCACAGCAGCCGCCATCGGCACAGCAGCCGCCATCGGCACAGCAGCCGCCATCGGCACAGCAGCCGCCATCGGCACAGCAGCCGCCGCCAGCGCGGTCGGGAACTTGGCAGCCGCCAGCGCAGTCTGGCGCGTGGCAGCCGCAGCCGCCGCAATCCGACGCGTGGCAGCCGCCGCAGCCGTCGGCCGGCCAGCGGCCACCGGCGCATGCCGCCCCGGCCAGACAGTCGGCCCAGTGGTCTTCGCCGCACGGACGGCATCTGGCTAGAACGGACGATGGGGCGGGCCAGTTTGCCACACCGCTGGCCGATGCCAGGCTGCGCGCCGCGGTGACGGAGATCTTGACCAGCGTGGCCGACCGGCTTTTCGACAACGCCAGTCAGGCCGAGGTCATGCCGCTGATCAGGGACGCGGTCCGGATCTGGGCCGAGCGGCAGGTGCGGACCGGGGTGCCGGTCCCGTCGCCTGCCGACCGGGAGTCCCTGGCCCAGGCGGTTTACGACCAGCGCTACGGACTCGGTCCACTCTCGGCCTACCTGCGCGACCCAGCGGTCGAGAACGTTGACGTCAACGGGTGTGACCAAGTCTGGGTCAGCTACGCGTCCGGCGAGCGGGTGGGCGGACCACCGGTCGCCGAGAGTGACGACGCGCTGATCACGATGATCAGATCCTGGGCGGCCAGGGGCGGCCAGACCTCTCGTGACTTCTCTGCCGCATCGCCGCTGGTCAGCGTCGCCATGGCGGGCGGTGCCCGGATGACGGCGACCATGTCGGTGACACCCAGGCCGTGCGTATCCCTGCGCAGGCACGGCCACCTGGACGTGAGCCTGGGCCGGCTCATGCAGCTCGGCACCATCGACGCGACGCTGGCCGCGTTTCTCGCCGCTGCTGTCCGCGCGCGGTGCAACATCATCGTGACCGGCGGCGTGAACGCCGGGAAGACGACCATGCTGCGGGCGCTGGCCAGCGAGATCCCGCCGGGGGAGCGGGTCGCGACGCTCGAATCGGAGTACGAGCTGTTCCTGCACAACATGCCAGAACATCCCGATGTGGTCGCGTTCGAGGCAAGGGAACCGAATTCCGAGGGCGTCGGCGGGGTCAGCCTGCACGATCTGGTGGCACACGCGCTGCGGCACAACCCGCAGCGGATCATCGTCGGCGAGGTCAGGCGCGGCGAGATCATGCCGATGCTCGAGGCGATGAACTCGGGTCAGGAAGGCTCGATGTGCACGCTGCACGCCAACTCGCCGGAAGAGGCCTTCGACCGGATCCTGATCCTCGGCCTGCGCGGCGGCCTGGCCCTGGCCGAGCGCGCCATCCACATCCTGGTCGGCATGGCGATCGACCTGATCGTGCAGGTGCGCAAGTACTACGACGGACGCCGGACGGTCCGTTATGTCACGGAGATACTCGAAGTGCTGCCGCCAGGGGACACGGAGCGGCCAGCGGTCAACCGCCTGTTCCTGCCGAACGGGCGCGGGCCGGCCACCGCAATGCACACCCCGTCGCCTGGAATGCTGGAGCGGCTGGTGGCCGCCGGATTCGACCCGACGCTACTCAGCAGGCAGTCGGGAACGGCCAGGCCCGGCCCAGGGGGATGGCGATGATCCTGCTTGCCGCCCTAGCCGGCGCCGCCATGGCGGTCGGCCTAGTCCTGCTGCTGTTTGAGCTGACCAGGCCGCAGCCCGATGCTGGCACGCCGCCGAGGCTGGTGCTGACCGCGCTGACCACCGGGGCACGCCGCCGGGCCGCCGGTGCTGTGCTTGCCGCGCTGGCCGTGCTCGCTATCACCCGGTGGCCGGTGGCCGCGATCGCGGCGGCCGCGGCGGTGTTCTTCTTGCCGAAACTGACCTTGGTCGGCAGCCAGCGCAAGCGCACGGCGATGCTCGAAGGGCTGGAGCAGTGGGTCCGCAGGCTGGCCGACATGCTGACCGCAAGCCGGGGCCTCGAGGACGCCTTGGAGCTCAGCGCCAGGACCGCCCCGGCCGCGATCGCCGGACCGGTCAGCACGCTGGCGGCGCGTCTGTCGGTCCGGACCGGTACCGAGGCCGCGCTGCGCGCCTTTGCCGCCGAGATCGACGATCTGGCGGGCGATCGGATCGCGGCGGCTCTGATCATCGCGTCCGGACGGCGCGGCGGTGGCGCCAGGGATGTGCTGAACGCGCTGGCCGCCATCCTCGCCAGGGACGTCGCCGCACGCCGCGAGATCGAAGCCGAGCGAGCCCAGCATCGCACCACGGTGAAGTGGATCACGGTGTTCGTGGTCGGCTTCACCATCTTCGCTGTGCTGAACCACTCGTATTCCGCGCCCTACGGAACGTTCACCGGCCAGCTGGTAATGGGCCTGGTCGCCCTGCTGTACGCGGCCGGGCTCTACTGGCTGCACTACCTGGGCACCATGCCGGCTCCCGGCCGGTTCCTCGATACCCCGGCGCCGGCGCATGAGCAGGTCGGACTGGGCCTGGACGGGCGGCGACTGGGATGAACCTGTGGGTGATCGGTGCCGGGATCCTGGCCGGTCTCGGCGTCTTCTGGCTGGTCCGCGAGCTGATCCCGGGGAGCGCCCGGCTGGACGCCGCGCTGAGCCGACTCGATCCGCCGACCAGCTTTGCCAGCGTGGCGGTCTGGCAGGCCGCACCAGTGACCGGCGCAGCCAGCCCGGCGTTCCCGACCGGCCGATTCGACGGCAGCACCGTCCGCCGCCTCGGCGGGCGGCTGGCTACGGTGGCCCCATGGCTGCCGGTCCCGACCACCGATCTCGCCCTGCTCGGAAGGCAGCGCGAGGTCTGGCTGGCCAGCAAGCTCGCCTGGGGCCTGGCCGGTCTGGTTGCTGGGCCGCTGCTCACGGTGCTGCTGGCCTTCGACGGCCTCAGCTTCCCGCTGCCGGTTCCGGCGATCGGCTCGCTGGCGCTTGGCTGCGGACTCTTCTTCGTTCCTGACCTGACAACCAGAGCGGCGGCGAAACGCCGACGCTCCGACTTCCGCTACGCGCTGGCCAGCTATCTGGATCTGGTAGCGCTGGAGCGGGGAGCGGGAGCCGGTCCGACCGAGGCGCTTGAGGCGGCCGCCGAGATCGGCGGCGGCTGGGCGTTCCAGCGAATCAGGGCCGCGCTTGACGGAGCTCGTCAGGCCGGTCAGGCGCCGTGGACCGGGCTGGCCGCACTGGCCGCCGAGACCGGGGTCCATGAACTCGCCGATCTCGCCGACATCGCGGAGGTGGCCGGCCAGGAGGGCGCGAAGATCCTGCAAACCCTGGCCGCGCGGGCCGAGTCGATGCGCAGCCAGGCGCTGTCCGCCGACCGGGCCAACGCCGGCGCCAAGAGCACCACGATGGTCGTCCCGATCGCGCTGCTGAGCGCCGGCTTCCTCGTGCTGCTGACCTTCCCGATGGTCTACCGACTGCTCGGCACGGGATAGTCCCCGCCACCGGGCCCGAAAGGAGGAACGATGAACGAAGTCTGGCTGGTCGCGCGATACCTGGTGGACCAGGCACACTGCCGGGCCAGGGCGGCGCTGCGGGGCGACCTCGAGGCCGGCGCTCTCTCGCTTGAATGGGTCATCATCGCGACGCTGCTCGTCGCCGCCGCCGGTGTCGTCGGCGGGTTTATCGCCACTTCTATCGCAAACGAGAAGTCGAAGCTGCCGTGACGGTGCGCCGGGCACTCGGGCGGAATGATCGTGGTGCGCTCTCGCTGAGCTACCTGATCATCATGCCGGTGTTCTTGCTCGGACTGATGCTGATCGTCCAGGCGTCGGTCTGGTACCTGGCCAAGGAGGCCGCCCTGGCGGCCGCCCGCCAGGGCGCCGACGTCGCCAGGGTGCACGGCACGCCTGCCGGGGCCGGGACCACCGCCGCGCTGGCGTTCGTGCATTCGGCGGCGCCCGGCTTTCTGCTCTCGCCGACCGCGTCCGCTGCAGGCAGCGGCCCGCGCACGGTCGTGATCACGGTGCACGCGACGGTGCCGGTCATCTTCCCTGGCTTTGGGCTGACGGTGACCCAGTCCGCCCGGGTTCCCGTCGAGCAATTCACCATTCCCTGAAACGAAGGCGCACGACCTGATGCCTGATACAGCCGCCAGGCCGGACCGCTCGGCCGGAAACGCGGCGCTGGAGCTGATCATCCTGGCACCGGCATTGCTGCTGCTGGCCAGCCTGGTGATCGCGGCCGGGCGGACATCGCTGGCCCAGAACTCGGTCTACGCCGCCGCGCGAGATGCCGCGCGGCAGGCGTCGATCTCCCGCACGCCAGAACAGGCGCTGGCTACCGCCACGTCAGGCGCGCTCAGAGAACTCGCGACCCAGAACCTGAAGTGCGACCCGGCGACGGTGTCCGCCCCGCTACTGCAGAGCAAGTTCGCCACACCGCCTGGCCTGCCGGCCACCATAACGGTGATCGTCACCTGCCGGGTCAGGCTGTCCGACCTGGTGCTGCCGGGAGTACCGGGCAGCAAAATGCTGTCGGCGACCTTCAGTTCGCCGCTCGATCTTTATCGCGGACGGTGATTGTCACAGTGACTGTCACAGCCCTGGTGCACCCTCGGTTCATGGGTCGTCCCGGCACCAGGTCGGGACGACCTGATGGCCTGCCCAACCAGCACCAGCCCAACGATCACCAGCCCAACGATCACCAGCACCGCCGGGAGCAGCGGATGACAAGCAGCGGTCGCGGGGACCACTCCGACGCCGATCGCGGCTCGCTGTCGCTCATGCTGATCGTGCTGGCCGTGGCGCTGCTCGCGCTGGCCGGGCTGGTGATCGACGGCGGCGCCCAACTCGACGCCGCGAGCAACGCGGCCGCCATCGCGCAGGAGGCAGCCAGAGCCGGCGCCAATCAGGTCAACCAGCAGACCGCCTATTCCACCGGCTCCTTCGTGGTCAGCGCTGACCAGGCCCGCGCCGCGGCCAGCCAGTACCTGGAGGCCGCACGGACAACCATTTCAGCATCTGGCTATCAATACACCGTGCAAGTGCTCCCGCCGCGAACTCTCAAAGTGACGGTCACCATCCGGGAGCCGACCAAGATGCTGTCGCTGATCGGCATCAACTGGATCACGGTACATGAATCGGCCACCGCGACGCTGGTGACCGGAGTGACGGGACCAGGGGCATGACGCAGACTAGGACGGCAGCGATGCGACCGGGCGGATCCGGCCCGCGCGGGCGGCGGACGCGCAGGCTGTCCACGGTGCTGCGCGGTCTGGCCGCACTGCTGACACTGATCGCCCTGGTCGCAGGGCTGCCGGTGCTGCTATACCGGCTGGGTGGCTCGCCGATTCCCACTCGGGTGCCGAGCTGGCACCTGATCTGGCAGACGCTGGCCCACCAGGACAATGGAACGCTATTCCTGGCGGCCGTCAGGGACATCAGCTGGCTAGCCTGGGCCGCGTTCTCGATCGCGGTCGTAGCCGAGACCCAGGCGGCCATTCGCGGCAGCGCCGCACCACGGCTGCGGCTCGGCGGAGTCCAGGCCGTGGCCGCCCGGCTGGTCGTGCTCGCCATGCTCGGCATCAGCGGGCCCACCGCCTTGCTCACCCTGAGTCAGGCAGCGCCCGCGGCCCAGGCCGCCACGGCCCAGGCCGCCACCGGGCAGCCGGCGGTGACCGCAGCCTCACAACCGAGTCCCGGCGCGTTCACCGAAGCGGCCGTGCCATTGGTGGTTGCCCAGGACCCGGTCAGCCACCAGCCCGCCGACGACGCACGGTCAAGCGCCCAGGTGATGACGATGAGCCAATACCAGCTGGTGACTGTCCGGCCTGGAGACTGCCTGTGGACCATTGCCGAGCACTATCTCGGCGACGGCGACAGGTATCCGGAGATCGCCACGATCAACCTCGGCCGTGACATGGGGGGCGTTATCTTCTCCAACCCGTCGATGATCTTGCCGGGCTGGGTGCTCCGGATCCCCATCGACGAGCCGACGAACGCATCCCCTGGCGCGCATGGCCATCCAGCCACCGGGCGTGGCAGTGGCCACGGTCACGCCGCCCAGAGCAGCGAGCGGCCGAGCCATTCGCACCCGACCAGCCACGAACCGCATCCGTCCGGCAAGCCGCGGTTCCACCGGCCGCACCCGGCCGCCTCGGCGACCCCTGCCGCGCCGACCGCTAACGGCGGTCCCGGTCCCACTGCCGCGCGGCACGTCACCGGAGTCACCGCGGCCAGCAGCACGGCCGAGTTCCCGCCGGTTGCCGTTTTCGCGGCCGGAATGCTGGCCGGCGGAGCCGCAGTCAGCCTGGCCAGGATGCGCAACCGGCAGCGCCAGTTCCGGCGGCCTGGACGGCGCATCCCGCTGCCAGCTGCCGCTCCGGTGATCGCCGTCGAGCAGCGGCTGCGCTCCGACGCCGGGCTGATCCCGGCCAACTGGCTGCGTGCGGCACTCAGCGACCTCGGGGCCGGCCTGGCAGAGGGCGGCCAGCAGGTTCCCGAGATCGCCGCCGTCCGGATCCTGCCGCAGGCGATGGAGATCCTACTGGCCAGCCCGGCCAGCGAGCCGCCGCCGCCGCCGTTCACCGTGCCGGCCGGCCGCCAGGGTCTGACCTGGCGGCTGGCTACCCCGGCCGATGCGGCCGAACGGCCGGAGCTGACCGCCGCCACCGGAGATCTCGCACCCGGCCTGGTCACGATCGGAGAGGCGGACGGCGGTGGCTTCCTGCTGGTCGACCTGGAGTACCTCGGCGTCACCGTGGCCGACGGACCGCCGGTGCTGGTCGACCAGGTACTGGCGACCGCCGCCGCCGAGCTGGCGGCCAGCGAGCTGGCCGGCTGGTATGACCTCATCCTGGTCGGCTTCCCTGAACTCAAGCAATTCGGCAGCCGGACCACCTGCTGCGATGACCTAGCCGCAGCCCTCGATCTGGCCGCAGCCAAGGCCGTGACGCTGCGCCGACGGCTTGGCGACGCCGGGCCGACCGCGGTTCGCAGGCTGCGGGTCTTCGACCCAGGCGACGAAGACTGGGCGCTGACCCTGCTGGTGAGCCGGATCGCGCCGACCCCGGCCGAGCTGGCGCTGCTGACCGACCTGGTCAGCGGTCCCGGCGGCGCGGCGGCATTGCTGCCAGCCGGAAGCACGCCAGCGCAGGCGCCGGGAACCGCGGATCTCGTGCTCGACCACGATCCCAGCCGGCCGGGCGGGATCGTGGCCACGATCATGCCAGCCAATCTGCAGGCGTATCCCCGGCCGCTGACTGAGTCCGACTACCGCGCCCTGACCAGCCTGTTCGCCGTCGCGGCGCAGGACGCCGACGTGGCGCCCGACGAGCCGCCGTACGACGGGTCGTGCTGGCCGCCTGACCTACCCGACCTGCCGGACCTAACGGACGACGGGTTCCGCTATGAGTCGAGCTACGAACCCGACTATGAGCCGGGCGACGAACCGGACGGCAGCGGCCCCGCAGCCCCAGCCGGCGAGACGGCCCTGACCGACGCCACAGCCCTGACCGAGGCGACCGGCGTGAGCGACCCCGGCTCCGGGTCGGTGATCTGGCCTGGTCCTGACCGAGTCGGCGGCCCCGGCTGGCGGCCGGCATCGACCAGTGAGCCAGGCGACGCTTGGCGACCAGGGCCGACCAGTCAGCCAGCTGCGGCCTGGCAAGCGGAGCCGGCCAGGGTGCCAGAGGAGAGCTGGCGGCCGGATCCGGCCAGTCTGCCAGACGCGGCCTGGCCGCCGGCGGCGGTGTCGGTCAGCATGCCCGACGCCAGCTGGCGGCAGGCCAGTGCGCCCGAAGAGCCCGGGCCGGCTGCGTTGCCGGATCAAGCGGCCTGTCTGCGGATCGGCCTGCTGGGGACCCTCACCATTAACGGACAGCCTGGGGCCCTGCTGCCCGCGCAGAGCCAGCTGGTCGTGGCCCTCGCCCTGAACGGCAGGGACGGCCTGTCCAACCGGCAGCTGTGCTACCTGCTCGGCGCCGATCCGGATCATCCGAGACCGTCGGACTCCCTCCGTCAGCTGATCGTCCGCACCCGCCGCCAGCTTGGCCCGGCTGCCGACGGCAGGGAATGGATCGAGCACCTGGGCGGCGGCCAGTACGCGCTGCATCCGGGCACCCGAGTGGACTGGCATGAGTTCGAAGCCAAGACATCCCAGGGCATCGAGGCCAGGGACGCCGCGCTGCTGCACGACGCGCTGCGGATGATCCGCGGCCAGCCGTTCACTGGCTGCTACTACTGGTGGCTGGACATCGCGCTGGTGGAGACCGTGCGGGCACAGATCGTGGACGCGGCGGAGCTGCTTTCCGACCTTGACCTGGCCGATCGCAATCCGGCCTCGGCTGCCCGTGCGGCCAGGATAGGTCTGGCCGCGGACTCAGCGGCCGAGCAGCTCTGGCGGGCCTTGATGCGAGCCGAGCACGCCGCGGGAAACCTGGCCGGCGTGCGTGAGGCGTGGACTCATTGTCTGGAAGCGATCGGCGAGATCGCGGCTGACGGACAGCCGCATCCCGACACCGCGGCGCTCTACCGCGAGTTGCTTGGTGGGTCATCTGCCCGTTTTACCGGCTCGTGGTCGCCTGACCGATAGCATGCTCGGCAATCAGTTCCGTGGCCGCAGGAGCTGACCGTCGCAGTCACCCGGCGTGCGATTCCCACCAGCGGGCTAGGCCAGGTTTGGGCATAGGTGAAACGATCGTCTGATGAAGTCGCGCCGAGAGCCGCCCCAGCCAGCGGCATTGGCGGCGTCGACGCACGCCGGTAGCGGGGCCGCGCTGGCGAACCCAGCGCAGATTCAGGTTGATGATCATCTTGAGCCGCGGGTTCGGATACCCGCTGACTTGCTTCGCTGCGTCATCGCCCTGGCCGAGATCGCGCTCCTAGTCGGCATCGGCCTGCTCGCCAGCGCCACGGCCACGGGCGTGGAATTTGACGTGGTCGGCGTCAGCCAGCGGCTGCCACCGTCGCTGCTGCATCTGGTCGGTTTCGCAGGCAATCTGGCGCTGCCGATCCTGCCGATCGCCCTGGCCATCCGGTTCGGCATGCTCGGGCAGTTTCGTCGGCTAGCCGAGGCGGTGGCCACTGGCGGGATAGCTGTCGCAGTCGTAGCAATGGTCAATGTGCTGCTGAGCCAGCCAGCGCTGCGCCAGCTGCACGCCGCACTGCATGCCGCCAACCCGGCCACTCGGCATGCGGCAACGCTCGACGCATACCTGGCCGGATTGGTCGCGTACGTCACCGTGATCGGGCTCGGCGGTCGGCCGCAATGGCGGACGGCGTTCCTCACCGGCATCGGCTTCTACGCGGTAGCCAACCTGGCGCACGGTTATACAACCGTGCTCGCCCTGCTGATCACGGTGCTGATCGGGTCAGCGATCGGGTCGGGACTGCGCTACGCCGTGGGCACCATCTCGGGGCGGCCCACTGCAGCCGAGATCGCCGCAGCGCTCAGCTCGGTGGATGCTCCCATCGTCGCGATCCGCCGGATCGGCAATGGCGGCCCGGAAGTACGCAGGTATGCGGCCAGCTGCGACGACGGCAGCCGACTCAACGTCATCGTCTTCGACCGGGACCAGCAGGCGGCCGATGCGTTCTACCGGCTCTACCGGCGGGTACGGCTCAAGGCACACATCTCGCGCAGCGCACCTTTGACTCTGGAAGGGGTAGTCGAGCGCCAGGCCCTGCTGACCTACGCGACCGAGGATGCCGGTGTGCTGACCCCCCGACTGCACGCGGTGATCAAGGTAGGTCCCGACACCGCGGTCTTGGCGACCGAGCATCTCGAAGGGACGACCCTGGCGCAGGCCAGCTCAGCCCCGACCGATGACCAGCTCCGGCAGGTCTGGGACACCGTGCTCAGGCTGCACAAACACCGGATCACGCATCGGGCGCTGACCGCGGACCGGATCATGTTCACCCACGGCGAGGCGGCCAGCCCGGACGGAGAAGTTGTGCTGCTCGATCCGGGCAATGGCGACGTAGCCGCGACCGATCTGCAGTTCCGCCTGGACCTGGCTCAGCTGATCGCGGAGACGGCACTGCTCGTCGGCCCGGACCGAGCAGCGGAGCTGGCAACCGAGAAGGTAGATCCGGCCCATCTGCTTGACGTGGTCCCGCTGCTTCAGCCGGTCGCCCTGTTCCGGTCGACCCGATCGGCGCTCCGGCGCCGTAAAGACATCCTGACCGCACTGCGCAAGCGACTGCTTGCCGCGGCTCCGGACGGCCAGGTACCGCCGGTCCAGCTGGAGCGGATCAGACCGCGCACTCTGATCACCCTGATCGCCGGCATCTTCGCCGCCTACCTGCTAGCCGGCCAGTTTGCCGACGTCAGCTTCTCCGCGCTGCTGGCAAGCGCCAATTTCGCCTGGCTGCTGCTCGCCCTGGCGCTATCAGCCGCTACCTATCTCGGTGCGACCTGGGCGCTGTCCGGCTTCGTACTCGAACGGCTCAGCATAGTCCGCACCTTCCTGGTGCAGGTGGCCGGCTCGTTCGTGATCCTGGTGACCCCGGCCGCCGTCGGCGGTGTAGCGCTCAACCTACGCTACCTGCGCCGGTCCCGACTGAGCCCGGCCGACGCGGCCGCCAGCGTCGGCGTCACCCAGGTGATCTCGTTCCTCGTGTATCTCGTGCTGTTCCTGATCTTCGCGGCCATCGCCGGGACATCGCACGGGCCGCCGGTACACGTCCCAGGGTGGGCCTACATCGCGCTTGCCGTCGTCGCCGGACTAGTCCTGATTCTGCTGGCCCTGCCGGCCGGCCGCAGGCAGTTGCTCTCCCGGCTCGCCTCGGCCGCCGGCCAGGTGATCCCGCGGCTGCTCGACGTGGCCCAGCGGCCGGCCAAGCTGGCCGAGGGGATCGGCGGCTCACTGCTGCTGACCCTCGCCTACATCCTGTGCCTCGCCTCGTCGGTCCGCGCGATCGGAGTCGCCGCCGTGCCGGTCGCCAGCATCGGCGTCGTCTACCTGACGGGCAGCGCGCTCGGCTCCATCGTGCCAACACCTGGCGGACTTGGGGCGGTCGAGGCAGCGATGTCAGCCGGGCTGACCGCCGCCGGGGTGCCCGGTCCCAAGGCAGTCACCGCAGTACTGCTGTTCCGGACCGTCACCTTCTGGCTGCCGGTACCGGCCGGCTGGCTGGCCATGCACTTCCTCCAGCGCCGAGAGGTGCTGTGACCACTGCCTGCCGGATCATCCGCGGGCGACCGGCCGCGAGCCGAACTACCCGAGTCCTGGCCGCAGCGTGGCGGCCGGCCGGACTGGCCGACCATAGTTCAGTGACGTGGCGGCCGAACAGGTTCGTCACCCAGATCGTGCCTCGGTAGACGGCGATCCCGGCTGGCCGGCTGAACGCGAAGCGCGGTCCGGCCAGGAACCTGATCAGCCGGCCGGTCGGCGCGTCGATCTCGGCAACCGAATTACCGCGCGAGTTGGCCACCCATAGCTGATCGCCGGCCAACGCCAGTGCGTCCGGATGATCGAGGCCATAACGACGCCCGGCGAGGACGCGGATCTGCCTGCCGGTCACGGTGTCGATCTCCGTGACGGAGTTGCCTGCCTCGTTGCCGATCCACAGCCTGGTCGAACTCGCTACTGCCGCGACCGGATCGCGCAGGTCCAGGCCTGGACCGCTCAGGGTAGCGATCCACGCCCCGGTACCGGCGTTCAGTTCGGTGACCGAGTCGCCCGCGGCATTGACGACCCATAGCCGCCGGTGACTGACGGCCATCGAACAAGGGCGGTCAAGGCCGTATCCGCGAATTATCTTGATCAGCGCACCGGTGTTAGCGTTTATCTCGGCGATCGACCCGGAAACGGCATTTGCCACCCACAAGGTCGCTCCGAACAGACCGAGCGCGCATGGACCGGCGAGGAGCGAATGACTGCTGATGGTGCGGATTATGCGTCCGGTCACCGAATCAAGTTCGGTGATGGAATTACCCAGTGCGCTGGCCACCCAGAGGCGGCCGTTGCCAGCCGTGATCGCGCTAGGACCACGGAAGCCGTAGCCAGCCGCTGACCGGACGACTGGATGCGCACCAGTACGCCAGTTCAACTCGGTGACCGAGTCGCCAAGGGAATTGGTAATCCACAAGTGACCGCCAGCCACGGTGACCGCGGTCGGCCCTTGCAGCCCGAATCTGGCCGCCGAGTCGACTCTGACCTGCAGGGCTGGCCCAGTTGGCAGCGCATCGGCCGACCCGTCCGAGCTGACGCAGCCAGCCCATCGCAGTTCGGCGCAGTTCCGCCAGCCGTGCAGTTCCGCGACGCCTGCGCCGGCCAAGAGCAGTGCGATGGCGCAGGCCGACCCGATGCCCCGGCGCAGCCGCCTGCCCGGCCGCAGTGACCACAGGCCCGAGGCAGGAGCGGCGTGTCTGGGCGAGTATCCAGTATTTGCTGCTTGCACGGCCGTCATCAACCCTTTGTTATTAATTGACTGTCGCTATTCGTCGCAACGGCAAGGAATCAGAGCCCTGCACTGCCAGCGAAGAATTATGCAACAAGTTTACGCAGTCAATTTCAAGACTGACCCAGCGACCCCGACTTTGCCTCATCTGTTCGGGCCGACCGGCCAGAACGGCTGAATTGCGAAAGCGTCAGCCGAGCGCTCGGCTGAAACGGGACGGCCACCTGTCACGCGGCGAGCGAGTCCGCCCGCCCGCGGGACGGCCGCCTGCTACACGACCGAGCGACTCCGTCGCCAGCCAAGCGCGACGATGACCAAGCCAGCGAGTGCCACCACCGGTCCGATGATCGCCCAGATCGAGTTGTGTGACATGAAGCTGCCCCCGATCACGCCGAACCCCTGCAGTGCCCAGATGACCCCGGCGATGGTGAGCACGGCGCCTGCAGTGACGAGCAGAACGTTCTTCATGCTGATGCTCCCTCTCCGGCGAGACGATCGGGCGCGCCCCGCAGCCCCGTCATCGTCTGACACGATCCGCAGCGTGCGGCGGTTCAGCCATCGCCATTCTTGCGCACGGCCGCGTGAGCAGCGCGATCCCGCGACGGCGCCAGGAATGTTCATTTGTGTCGGCTAGGCCAGCCTGGCGACCGCCAGGGCCGCCGCCAGCAGTACCACGCCCCACGATAGCGACCGCAGCGCTCGCTCGAGCGGCGCGAGCAGCTGCTTAGCATCCAGCGTCGTTACCTGCCCGTCGGTGAGGGTGATACTGCCGGTGACGGTGGCGGTGCGCCGCCGCAGAGTCCTGGCTGGCGTGCTGAGGTAGCGCTGACCCGCCGACAGGGCCATCGCCGCGCCCGCTGCGAGCACCGGCGCCACGGCTAGGTTCCCGGCCTGCGCGACGTAGCCGGTCAGCACCGGGAACGCACCCCAGGCCGCGGCGAACCCCAGGTCGGTATGAATGATCCCGCCGAACAGCTCAGCGTTGTAGCCGATCACGAGCGCTGGGCCAACGATCATGAATGGCAGCAGAACCCAGCCGGCTCTGGTGATGCCGAAGGCGCCAAGGCCAACCGCTCCGGCCAGGCCGACCACCGTTACGGCAACAAGCACCGACGACGGAATGGCCGTGCCCAACGGTCGGCCCTGCAGCTCGTCGAGCGCGTGCGCCGAGAGCCCGACCGCAAGAAAGAACGCAGCGAGCGCGGCGAGCAGCCGGTCGAGCCGTACCTGCGGGGCGAGCATCGAGCCGAGCACGACGTACGAGAGATGCCATGCCGTGAACGGCGGATGCAGCAGGGTCCACCAGTCTCGCCAGCGGCCAGGACCGGCCGCGTAGTAGGCCGGCCTGGCCTGCTGGTCATCCACCTGAGCGGGTTCCCCACATGACCAGGCCACCGCCGAGGCTCATCACCCGCACGCCGACATCGGCGAGTCCGGCCTCCCGCCAGGCAGCCACCGTCCAGTCCACCGGGTAACGGCGGTAGTGCACCGAGATGTTGGGGCCGAGGAACCGGCCGACGGTCAGCCACTGCCGCCCGCCGGTCACCAGGCCGCCGATCGGGAGCAGCGTCCTGGTGTAGAGCCACCAGGCGCCGCGCCAGAACGGGGCTGGCGGTTCGCAGAATTCCAGGCTGGCCACGGTGCCTCCTGGCTTGACCACGCGGGCAAGCTCGGTCAGCGTCGCCTGCGGATCATCGACGTACCGCAGCAGATAGGTAAACGTGAGCGCGTCGAACGTGGCGTCAGGAAATGGCAGCTGCTCGGCCCGGCCGGTGACCAGCGCGATCCGGCCGGCCAGACCAGCGGCGTCCACGTTCCGCTGACCCTGGCTCAGCATCGGCTCGGTCAGGTCGATCCCGACGACGCTGGAAGTGGTCCGGCTGGCCAGCGCGATGGCGACGCCCGCCGTGCCGGATGCCACGTCAAGGATGACCCCGCCCGCACGAGGCCCGATCTGGTCGACCATGGCCCGCCGCCAGCGGCCGTTCTGCCCGAAGGACAGCAGCTCGGCCAGCCGGTCATACCGGGCGGGAAGGGGGGTGAATAGGTGCTGGGCAAAACGGTTGCGCTCGTCGGCGGTCGGCAGCGGCACAGGCGTCTCCCTCGGAGGCTCGCAGAACTTCACGGTACGCCCTAAGTGTCCGCTCAGCGCAAGCCCGACTTGGGATGCCCGCACCGGCGCCGACTTCGGCCGGCCCACGATCGTGGAGAGTTCTCTGCATATTCCGCACAGAACTCTCCACGATCTCAGTACCGCGGCCTGGTCGAGCAGACGGCTGTGCCCGGCGCCTCCGACCCCAGGTCGGCAGCGGCCACGCCGCAGTACTGAAACCCGGCTAGGCCGGCGGCATGTCCTTGTAGGTGAAGCTGTCGAACAGCCCAACCTGATCGCACAGGTGCGCGCTCGGGACGCCGGCCGCGGAGATGAACCCGCTCTGGCCTGGCGGGAGCACGTCCTGGCCGGGCAGGTGCCGGCCGGCGTCGACGGCCATCATGAAGGTGCTGCGGTTCTGCGACGCGCTGGTCCCGCAGTGGGTGGTCACGCCGGCCGCCTGCGCCAGCGGGTCGAGGATGTCCCAGTTCTGATCCTGGGCCGGGGAGTAACCCCACTTGGCAATGTCAGTCGTGCCGAATCCGGGCACATCCTGGCCGAGCTGGGTACCGGTCCCTGACAGGATCGTGATCGCGTCGTTCAGGCTCTCTACCAGCAGCTGGTCCCGATGCCCGGCGAAGTAGTCGCCGGAGTAGCACAGCGTCCCGCACGGCTGCACGCCGTGGGTATCGGCCAGGATGTGGTACAGCAGGTTGTAGGTGCCCATCCCGCCAAGCCCGCCGTACGTGCCGAGCCCTTGGGCCGCGTCGCTGAAGTTGACCGCCCCGGTGTAGCTATCGCTGGCTGACAGCCCGCCCTCGAACACGTTGCGCTGATAGGCCTCGAGGAAGTTCATGAAGATCGACATGGCCGGGCTGCCCAGGGTGGTGGTGCGATCCCAGTGCCGCAGCACGCTGATCGCCCGGGCGAGGTCCGGATGGGATGACGGGTTCACCAGCGGATCATCAGCCGCCCGCAGCTGCCGGTAGGCGCGGACCAGGAACGGGATGAAGTACGGCGCGGCCGGCCTCGTATTGTCTCCGTTGTCGATCGTGCCGATGCTGTGCTCGATGCCCTGCAGGTAACCGATGTCGATCGTCGTGCTTGACCGCAGCAGCTGGCTGATCAGGGTCGAGCGGAAGATCGTGCCCCAGTACTCGTCACCGGAGTTCTGCTGGTAGAAGGCCGACGACGACGGCTTGGTGTTCCAGTTGTCCAGGTACCCCTGGGCCGGGTTGACGCTGCGTGGCATGTCGCGCCACGGCACGAATCCGAGCCACTGCTGGGTGCCGTCACCCAGCGCGGGCAGCCTCGGGTCGACCTTGGCGAACGACGGCTCGACCGGGACAAGGCCGTCGCCGTAGTAAGCGATGTTGCCGCGGCGATCGGCGTACAGGAAGTTGTGCAGCGTGGTGACCAGGCTCATCGAGTGCGCGAACTGCCGCAGGTCGTGATCTCCGCCGAGCTGGGAGAAGCCGGTCAGCGAGCCGGTCTCCCGATCCCAGGAGGCGAACCGCAGCGTGAAGGCGATGCCGCCGCTCGGCGGCGCGATGATCGGCCCGTCGATCGTCCGGTAGACGGTGTAGGTGAGCGGCGACTGCCCGGCTACCGGGATCTGCTCGGTCAGGACCTGCATCTTCTTCCAGTGGCCGTCGAAGAGGTAGGTGGGGGGACTGGTGGCGAAATTAACCTGCTCCACGTAGATCCGTACGTCGACGGTTTCCTCGCTGGTGGTCGTCCACGCGATCTGCGCGTTGCGGCCGATCAGGATGAATGGCTCGCCGGTGATGTACATGCCGCCGGCGTCGTATCCGGGCGCGTGCAGGTACTCCTCGCCGTCCACGCTCGGGGTGCCGAAACCTTCCTGCGGTGCACCCCAGAGCAGTGCGTGGTGATCCTTGGACCGCCACGGGGCGACCACGAAGGCGTCGGAGCCGCCGTGCGACAGCACCCGCAGGCTGATGCCGGTGGCCAGGATGTGCCGCCGGTCCGCCGCCAGCGCCTGCTCGGCAGCGGAGACCTGGGCGTAGCTGATCTTGCTGAGTGCGGCAACCTGCGTCGCGGTAGCCGCCACCTCGGCCTTTCCCGCCACGACCGTCGCCGCCCGGTTCGCCGCGGTGATCGCGGCCGGCGACGGCGGCACCGTGGTCGGAGCTGTGGTGTCGTCGATCCAGCGGGCGTCGTTGAGGATCGCGACAGCGTCCGCGGCCGCGTTCGCATCGCCCTTGGCGGTCAGTTCGGCTTTCAGATAGGTCAGGAAGCCGAGATTCCGCAACTCGCTGCCACCGCCGCCACCGAACTGGCGGGCCAGGTAGTTGCCGACGGCAACCGTGTCGATCGGCCGCCACGGCGCAGGCTGGTACGGACCAGCCAGCCCGAGGGCCTTGCCGAGCACGAAGAACTCGATCGGCACCTGGGTCTGGGCACTGGTCGCATTCTGATAGACGTAACGCTCGTAGGCGTTGATGCCGGCCGAGAACTCGGTCAGGGCCCGCCGCGTGGCCAACGGCAGCGATTCGTACTGTTCCTGCAGCTCGGCAGGCGTGTAGAACAAAGTGCGTACGGTCTCATCCTGGCCGAGGATCCCGTTGCCAGGGCCGAAGATCTGCGACAACGTGCCCTCGACCGCTCGCCTGGTCAGCTCGAGCTGCACCATCCGGTCCTGCGCCTGAGCCCAGCCGGCGCCGAACCACATTCCGGCCAGCGAGCCGGCGTAGATGCTCGGCACCCCATAGCGATCCCTGGAGATCACCGCGGCCTCGGCGCCACGGCCGACATGCTGGCCGGTCGCTGGCAGCACTGGCTGGTGCACCGCCGAATCGACGCCCGCCGCGGCAGTCCCACCGGGGACCAGCATTGCCGACGCCGTGACCAGAACCGTGCAGGCCGCGACCGCGATCCGGCCGGTCCTGATCCGGCTGCTGAACCTGCTGTCTCGCCACGTCATGCCAGAACACCTCCGCCAGGCGCAGCGCAGCGACGGCGGCAAGGCGCCGGCCGTCCGGCGGATACGCGCAGAATCGATCCGTGCTGCCGTCCAACCTGAGGTCACGCCACCCGAGCAAGGCATGCCTCAGAAAGGCGGCGAAATTCATCCGATCTGAGCCGGAAGTTAACGCTTCGGTAGCCAGGTGTCAATGGGGCGAACGTGGCAACCTGGGCAGGACCCGGCCGGCGTCCAGGTTAGGCTCCGTGCCATGGCAGCGAGTGACGGAGCACAGCGCTTCAGCATCGAGGTGGCCGGCCGGTCGGTCGAGGTGCTCACCGCCGGGCCACCCGACGGTCTGACCATGGTGTTCCACTCCGGGACCCCGGTCGGCCTGGTCGCCTTCCAGCCGATGGTGGAAGCTGCCGCGGCCTGGGGACTGCGCACCGTCCAGTACGCGCGGCCCGGTTACGGGAGGTCTGATCCGCTGCCCGGCAGGCTGGTAGCCGACGCCGCCGGGGACGTCGCGGCGATCCTGGATCATCTCGGTGCGGCGACCTTTGTCACCGCCGGCTGGTCAGGCGGCGGGCCGCATGCTCTGGCCGCTGCGGCGCTGTTGCCCGATCGGTGCCTGGCGGTGGCGACCATCGCCGGCGTCGCCCCGTACGCGGCCGACGGCCTGGACTGGTCGGCAGGAATGGCTGAGGAGAACGTCGTCGAGTTCGGCGCCGCGGTGGCCGGCCAGGCCGAGATCACGATCCTGCTGGAGATCGAGGCCGACAAGATGGCGGATGTCACCGCCGAAGAGGTCGCTGACGTGCTCGGCGGGCTGGTGTCACCGGCCGATCGCGCCGTGCTCACCGGCGCGTACGCCGCCTTTGCCGCCGAGTCTTTCCGCGCCGCGGTGAGCACCGGAATTGACGGCTGGCGAGACGATGACCTGGCATTCGTCCGGGACTGGGGGTTCAGCCTGGACGAGCTCGGCCGGGTCCCGACCTCGATCTGGCAGGGCGACCAGGACGCGATGGTGCCGTTGCGCCACGGCCAGTGGCTGGCCAGCCGGATACCAGGGGCGCGGGCTCATCTGCAGCCCGGCGAGGGGCACTTGACCCTGGGTCTGACCAGCATCGGTGCCATTTTCGGCGAGCTTGTCGAAATGGCCGCACTGCCCTAGCCGCAGCCTGGATGGCCTGGCTGGCCAGCGGAAAAGCAGATGCCTGCACGGATTAGTTCCAGGTAACGTCGGCTGCCATGCGCCCGCTGCCTGATCCCGAGCCGGGCACGCCCAACCTGCGGTCGGCGCGCAGCTTCCTTGGCTGGCTACTGGCGCAGCAGAAGACCAGCGTCGCGCTCGGCGTCATCTGGGGCTGTGCGTGGATGATCGCGCAGGCTCTGGTTCCCGCGGTGATCGGAGCGGCGGTCGATGCGCTCGCGGCTCGCCGTACTACCGGATTCGCGGTGGACTGCCTGGCGGTGCTTGGCCTCGGCGTCCTCACCGCGATCACTGGGGTGCTCAGGCACCGGTGCGTGGTCAGCAACTTCCTCAACGCCGCCTACCGCATCATTGCGCTGATCACCGACCAGGCCGCCAGGCTAGGCCACACGCTGACCCGGATGCTGAGCACTGGCGAGGTGATCAGCGTGGGCACAGCCGACGTCGAGGCGGTCGGCTCCGCGATCGACGTGACCGGCCGGGGCAGCGGCGCGGTCGCGGCGCTGATCGTGGTCGCCGTGATCTTGCTGTCCAAGTCCCTCGCGCTCGGGCTGATCGTCCTGATCGGCGGACCGGCCCTCACCGCGCTGGTCGGCGTGCTGCTCCGGCCCCTGCATCACCGGCAGCAGCAGTACCGGGAGTTGCAGGGCCTGCTGGCCGGCCGGGCGGCCGACATCGTCTCCGGGCTCAGGGTGCTGCGCGGCATCGGTGGCGAGGCCGCGTTCAGCCAGCGCTTCCGTGAGCAGTCGCAGGACCTGCGCCGCACCGGTGTCAATGTGGCTCGCACCGAGTCGCTGCTGTTCGGGGCCCAGGTGCTGCTTCCGGGTATGTTCGTCACCGCGGCTACCTGGATCGCCGCGCACTACGCGCTGCGCCAGGCCATCACCCCCGGCCAGCTGGTCACCTTCTACGCGTACACGTCCTTCCTCTCCGTTCCGCTGGCCACCTTGACCGAGGTGGCTGACAAGCTCGTCCGAGGGCACGTCGCGGCCGGCCGGGTAGTCCGCATCCTGGCCCTCGCGCCCGAGGTCACCGATCCGGCCAAGCCGCTTCCCGAGCCAGGTCCTGGAGCCGCGCTGCACGATCCGGCGTCCGGGCTCATCGCAGGGCCCGGCGAATTCATCGGAATCGCGGCCGACAGCCCGGATGACGCCGCCGCGCTTGCGGACCGGCTCGGCCGGTACCAGCCGGACGCCGTCCCCGGTCAGTGGCTGGGCGCTGGCGTGGCCGCCCGAGGGCGCGGCTCCGAGCTCGGCGGTGTCCCGCTCGCTGACCTGCCGGTCACCAAGGTGCGTACCCGCATCCTGGTGGCGACCGGCGACTCGCACCTATTCGCCGGGCAGCTGGATCAGCAGCTGGCCGGGGCTCGTGCCTGCGACCCGACCGACAGCACGCCAGAAAACGTGCCAGACGGCATCCGATCAGGCACCGCCGAAGGAACGGCCGCCGTCATGGCCGCGCTCTCGGCGGCGTCCGCGCACGACATCCTGGACGCGGTACCCGGCGGGCTGCGCGGTCAGCTGGCTGCCAGGGGCCGGACCCTGTCGGGAGGCCAGGCACAGCGGCTGCGGCTCGCCAGGGCACTGCTTGCCGATCCGGACGTCCTGATCCTGATCGAGCCAACCAGTGCCGTCGATGCGCACACCGAGGCCAGGATCGCGCGCGGCCTGCGCGAGGCGCGCCAGGGTCGCACCACCCTTGTGATCACGAACAGCCCGCTGCTGCTCGACCTGACCGACCGAGTGGCTTTCCTGCAGGACGGCGGCATAACCGCCCAGGGCGCGCACCGAGAGCTGATGTCAGCCAGCGCCGCCTATGCCGCCGCCGTTACCAGAGGCTCGGAGCCGTGATGCCAGCCAGTTCCGGCCCAGCCGACACCGGACCATTCGGCACCGGGCCAGCCGACACTGCGCCAGCCGACACCGGGCCAGCCGACACCGGGCCGACGGGCGACGGGCGGGCCACCGGCCAGCCGGACGGACTAACCACGACGGTGCAGATCCTGCCGATCGCCAGCGGCGCACAGGTCCGCGCGAACGCGCGGCAGGTGCTGGTCGGCCGGTGGCGCGAGCTCGCCGCCGTGATCGGCCTGTATGCCAGCGCAACAGTGGCCGGCCTGCTCCCGCCCAGGATGCTCGGCGACATCGTGACAGCCATTCAGCGGGGCGGCACGGCGAGCCAGATCGATCTCTTTGCGGCCGCCATCGCTGGTGCCCTGGTGGCACAGTCGGTCCTGATCAGGTTCGGCGCTTTGGCCGGCGCCAGGTTCGGCGAGTCCTTGCTCGCCAGGTTCCGCGAGGACTTCATCGACCGCGTCCTCGACCTGCCGATCTCGGTAGTCGAGCGGGCGGGCAGCGGCGATCTGCTGACCCGGTCATCGCGGGACGTCGCCGCGCTGAGCCTGACCGCCCGCTATGGCGTGCCTGCCATGCTGACCGCCGCGCTCGCTGTCGTCTTGACGATCGGGGCGATCGGAGCGGACAACCCGGTGCTCGTCCTGCCGTGCCTGATCGTGGTACCGCCAGTGTGGGTGGCGGCCCGCTGGTATCTGCGCCGGGCACCAGCCGGATACCTCAGGGAGTCGGCCGCCTGGGCCTCGATGACCGACAGCCTGGCGGAGACAGTAGACGGCGCGCGTACGGTCGAGGCACTGGGTCTCGCCGCCGTCCGCCGTCGCCGGGCTGATTCCGACATCGCCGCGAGCTATGCGGCCGAGCGGTACACGCTCCGACTGCGCACCTTCTTCCTGCCCGCCGCCGAGGCGTCCTACATCCTGCCCCTGGCCGGGGTGCTGGCCTTCGGCGGCTTCGCCTACCTCCGGGGCTGGTGCACGCTCGGCCAGGTCACCGCCGCCGCCCTGTACGCGAGGGCACTGGTCGCGCCGATGGATGAGCTGATCTCATGGCTGGACCACCTGCAGATCGGTGCGGCATCACTGGCCAGGCTGCTCGGGCTGGCCGAGGTACCCGCGGACCGGCAAGCCGGTTCCGGTCAGCCGGACGGGGATCAGCTGTCCGCGGTGCGGGTGAGCCATGCCTACGTTCCTGGTCACGACGTGCTCTCCAAGATCAGCCTTGATGTGCGCCCGGGGGAGCGGATCGCGATTGTCGGCCCGAGCGGGGCCGGGAAGTCCACGCTCGGCCGCCTGCTCGCCGGGATCCAGGGTCCGGACTCCGGTCGCGTCACGGTGGGCGGCGTGCCCTTGATCGAACTCCCGCTTGCCGAACTCCGCGGTCGGATCGCGCTGCTCACCCAGGAGCATCACATCTTCCTCGGCAGCCTGCGGGAGAATCTCACCCTCGGACTGCCTGAGGCCAGCGACGATGCCGTGCATGCGGCGCTGGCCGCGGTCGACGCACTGGGCTGGGCCCTGGCGCTGCCGCGCGGCCTGGCCACCGCGGTCGGTTCCGGCGGGGCGCGGCTGTCCGCGCCGCAGGCCCAGCAGGTCGCGCTTGCCAGGCTGATCCTGGCCGACCCGCACACCCTGATCCTGGACGAGGCAACGTCGCTGCTTGACCCACGGTCGGCGCGGCGGCTTGAGCAATCGCTGTCCGCCGTGCTTGAGAGGCGAACCGTGGTGGCGATCGCGCACCGATTGCACACCGCCCACGACGCTGACCGGGTCATCGTCATCGAAGCCGGCCAGATCAGCGAAACAGGAACTCACCGCGAGCTGATCGAGGCAGGCGGACCGTATGCCGCGCTATGGGAGAGCTGGCACGGACAGCGCCCGCGCGGGTCGACTTCCGTCCGGTCTGTTCCGCCAGCAGCCGACCACGATCCTGTGCATGAAACTGTGGACAACGCGGGGACAGCCGCTGTGCACGGTGGATAAGGGTCGCATGTCCTGTGGATGGCCAAAGAATCTTGGAATTACTCGCCGAATACCTTGTGCTGGCGGCTGGAGTGGCAGTAGAACATCTCTCACCACCGAAGACGGGCTCCTCCCGGGGAAACTCAGGGAAACGCCGGGGAAGCCGGGCAACCGGCGATCTCAGGCGGGTACCCAAGATCCGGTGGTTGGCCAGGCAGCGCACCGGCCGCCGAGTCATCGGCTCGCTAGCGCGCCCAGGCCGGACGGGGCCCCTGCATCTCATACATGAAGGGGCCCCGTTCCACGTCCGCGCCCCGCCATCGCTCAGCTACGCCCCAGGCGGGCCCGTCCTGCGCTGCGACTGCGGAGCCGTTCCACGTCCGCGCCCCGCCATCGCTCAGCTACGCCACCGCGCCCGAAGTCCGGACCTCCGGCGCGCCCAGGCGGTGTGTACTGGTAGCGCTCGGTAGCCGTAACGGCCGAACACGCTTATTCAGCCCACTCGACACGCTGGCGTTATTACCGACCGCACATACTTAATGACTGTGTGTGTTTGCCGCGCGTCGCTCTTGTTACGGTGCGAGACTGACCGGCGTGCAGAGGAAGACCTGGTCGCGGTGGCACGGGGACGAGGACCCGAAGGGACGCGAAGGCTTCAGGCCGGGCGTGATTGCACCGGGAAGCATGCGATTAGCGGCGGCGCACGGCGAGCGTGGGTCCTGCGGAATACGCGAGCGCGGCTTAAGGGGGGTGAATGAATCTCATCACGGCCCATGGCGGAGCGGCGGATGGCTATGAGGCCGTGATCCTGCCGCCCGCTGCCAAGATCGCTGACGGGCTTGGCTCGGCGGTCTTCCTGCGGCGCTCGGCCCGGCCCAGCCGTCGGGCGGTACTGCATCTGCACGACCTGGCCGACTCGTTCGCCCCTGCCGATCTTGCTCGCTGGTACAACGAGCGCGGCTTCCATTTCTATGTGGCAGACCTGAACCCCCAGCATTCGCTTGGCGCCGGGGCGCGCCGTCGCCCGGAGAAGCCGACGCAGTCATGCTTCCGTGAGCTTGACGCGGCCTGCGGGTATCTGCGGCAGACAGACGGAATCGACGCGATCATCTTGAGCGCTCAGGGCTCGGCCAGCCTGTCCGCGGCATTGTGGTGCCATGCCCGGCGGGAGGCACGGCCGGTGGACGCGCTGATCCTGTCCAGCCCGGAGTTCGGGCGGGGGCTGCGGAGCAGCCTGGACATCGCCTGCCCGGTCCTGGTCATCTCGGCGGGGGACGCCAGCGCGACCCGGCTGTCCCGGCGCGAGCGGCGTGGCCCCGAGACCATCCGGCTCGGCCAGCACGTCACCTGGCTGAACCTGAGCGCAGGGTCGGCCGACGGCGCCTCCGCCGGTCAGGACCGCAGGCGGCTCTTCGACGAGATGGGCCGCTGGCTCGGTGCCTACATGTACGGTCAGCTCCGCGACCAGCTGCTCTGATGCCGCGCTCAGTGGTAATGCAGATACGCGACGACGACCACGGTGACCATAGCCAGCGGGATGAGAGCCTTGACCGCCAGCAGCCGCTCGTAGCGAATAGCGTTCCTGATGTCTGCGTCGTAAGCCGGATAATGAGTGTAGCTCACATCGGAACGCTGACATTCCCGATCTTCTCGGTCTTCTCCCACGTAGCTTCCGCCTTCCGGAATTCTTTCATGTATGCGGTCAGCGTGATCGCACAAAGCAGCGATCCGTATCCAGCGATATAAAGCAGGACAATGCTTAGATATTTGCCGGGTCCGCTATCCCTTTCCACCATCTTCGCGAGATATGCCGCACCCATCGAAGCGGAGAGCCAGGCGTAGGTGAACAGCACCACCGCGTGGACCCCGGCAAGGCCGAAGCCGATGTCGATCGTGGCCAGGGCGTGCCGGAACAGCCATACCACCAGGCCGGTGAAGACGACGCCGACCATGATGGTCAGGCTGATGATGCCAGGGAACATGATTCCCTGCCGCCAGACCCGCCTGCCGATCGGCCAGTCGATCACCAGCGAGTAGCCCGTGATGAAGACGTAGACGATCACGTTGATGATCCAGAGTGCGTGGAATGCCGTACGACTGAGCTCGTAATCGGTGAAGTACAGCGCGACCAGTGCTGCCGAGGCCACCAGCAGCGTCACCGGCAGCAGGAAGACGGAGAACCAGATCGCTCCGAAGCTCAGGCTGCCCAGCCGGTGCGCCCGGCGCGGCCGGAACCAGACTCGCCGGAACCGGAAGGTGACCTGCACGTTGCCGCGAGCCCAGCGGATCCGCTGCTTCCACAGCGCACGGATCGACCCGGGCTCCTCCGCCCAGACCTTCGCGTGCGGCTCGAACAGCACCCGTCGCCCGGCAAGCTGGGTCTTGAAGGTGGTGACGGTGTCCTCGGCAAGCGTGCCCGTATCGATGCTGCCGCCGACCGCCTCGATGTTCGCCCTCGAATGAAGCTGAGCGCCGCCAGCCAGGCAGGCGACCGCGCCGATGACGTTCTGGGCCCGGCGCGCGGCCGCCTGCGCGGTGATGTACTCATAGCCGATGAATCGCGTCATGAAGTTGCCAGGACGGCTGCCTTCCTGGATGTAGCCAGTCACCGCACCGACCTTCGGATCCGCCAGATGGCGGGTCATCGCGCGCAGCGAGTTCCGCTCGTAGATCACATCCGCGTCCATGATCAGCAGAGCCTGCATCCAGTCGTCGTTCATGATCTGCGCCAGCCCATGGTTGAGGGTCTGCGCCTTGCCCTCGCCGCCCACCTGGCGGCGCAGGTGGATGACATTGCCCGGGTAGTCGGCGGCCTTGGCCTGCACGACCAGCGGCGTATCGTCGGTGCTCGCGTCGTCGACGACGTAGATCCGCAGCGCGTCCCGCGGGTAGTCCAGCCGCATCAGCCGGTCGATCGAGGAGGCGATCACGGCCGCCTCGTTCCATGCCGGGATCAGGATGGCGGTTCTGGGCAGCCACGGCTCGCACCTGCCGTAGTGCAGCCTGGCAAAGTGGACGATGACTAGAACGTACTGATACAGCCCGGTCACCAGCGGAAGCGCGCCGATCATGACGAGGGCGATAAGTACCCAGGCCACATCGACCCTCGCGTTGCCAAGATTCATGCCGCGCTGCCGGCCGCCACCGCACCGAGGGTCTGTCGCACGGTCCGGTAGACGCCAACGTCGCGGCAGTCGTGACTGTCGCTGCTGGCGACCACGGGCACGCTGGCCGCGACGAACGCGCTCACCGTCCTGGCCGACGGGCAGGCCCACTTCTCGTTGACTTCAAGCAGCGCACCGGTGTCCCGCGCGCGCCCGGCCAGCAGGCCGAGTTCGTGCTCGGGAACGGCGGACTCGCTGAGCCCCAGCTTCGGCAGGACGCTGAACAGATGCGCGATCAGTGCCCGCCGCCCGCGCGTGCCGGCCAGCGCGCTAGCGGTCGCTTCGACCAGACCGCTGATGACCTGCTCCCCGCTGAAAGTCCCGCGCGCGATCGCGACGGCCAGATCGGCAGGCAGCACCGGTCCGTCAGCCCCCGGAAACTGATGGTCAGCGACCAGGATCAGGTCGATGCCATCCAGACCGGCGGGCAGGTCAAGCTGCCCGGCCTGGTCGAGGATCTTCGCTTCAACACCGGCGAGGATCTCCAGGTCCGATCCGGCACGGAGCGCCCGGACCGCCGCGACGAACTCGGCCACCCAGGCCGTATCGCGGCGGACATGATCGGTTAGGCAGAGCCGCCGCAGCCCGCGCCGCTGCGCAGCCCGCAGGTTCTCGGCCACCGAGCTGGCGCCGTCGGAGAAGGTGGAGTGAACGTGGTAATCCTCGTCCAGTGCCATGGCCAGCGTCATGCAGCGGCCCGCTGGATCTCGCCGATCTCGACCACCCGCTCGTCAAGGAAGCGCACCATCGCGATCTCGCGGAAGTCGGCATGCTCGGGCACCCAGTGCCCGCGAAGCACGTCCATGGCCAGCCTCGGCATGTCCACCCCGCTGGCAATGGTCAGGGCCAGCGATCCTGGGGCTCGCGGGTTGACCTCGAGCAGGGCGGGCTGGCCTGCCTGGTCGCGGCGGACCTGCACGTTGGCGATGTAAGCCACACCGGTTACCTCGGCGACCGCCGCGCCGAATCGCTCAAGCTCGGGATCGCGCACCGTGCGGCCTGCCACCGAGATGCCGGAATCGACCTTCGCCCGCAGCCGGGGCACAGCCGCCACCACGTGGCCGATGCGATCGGCGAACACGTCGATGGAGTACTCATCTCCGGGCAGGAACTCCTGCACCAGGAGGTCATCTGACCGGGAGAGATCGGCCAGGTCAGTCCTCGACGCGACGATCGAGATGTCCCGTGATCCGCTTCCGGTCCGCGGCTTGACGACCACCGGGAATGTCCAGTCGCATGGATCGAACGTGCGGTCGAAGGATTCGGTTCGCGGTACCCGCACTGCGCCCGCGCAGCACCTGGCGAGTGCGAGCTTGTCCAGGGTCAGGTTGAGAGCATCATCCGGCGCGAGCATCAGCGCGATGCCTGCCGCGGCGAAGGCCGCGCGGGCGGCCGAGAGTGGCCGGAACTCGGCATCGACGGTCGGGATGAGGGCGCTCACCCCCATCTCCTGGCAGCGGGATAGCAGGCATTGCGCGAATCCGGCCGCTGCGCCGGCCGGGATCAGGGTGCGGTCCGCCGGCGGCACCAGATACAGGCCCGCCGCCCATGAGTCCATATCGGCCGCGATGATCTGGACCGACGGATCGGCGCGCAGCGATCTCATCACGGCGATCGCCGCCGGGCCGCCGGCTCCAGTTATCAGAACCCGGGTCGGGAGCGGGCCAAGGTCAGGCGGCGACATGCGGGGCCTCCGTGCGAGAATCGGATCCGGCGGCGGGCAATCGCTGAGTGAGGCCGGATTCCCCGGCCGGGCCGGCCGAGCCGGCCGGGGTGCCGGCGAATACGGCACCTCGGGACCTGATGACCTCGAATGCCTCGGCGTACCTAGCCTCGGCGAACCGGCCCCAGTACCTGGCCGTCGACTCGATCAGATCGGGTTCCAGGTACTCGCGAACGGACGTCTGCGAGCTGAAGGCGCCGATCGCGGCAAGCTTCCCCGGCAGCTGGGCGTCGATGCCCACGAAGAGCGAGGGTCCGAATTCCACGGTCGCCGACGGCGACTGGAAGCAGTAGACCCGGCTGACTCCGCGACCGGCGACCATGACCGCCCGGTAGGTATTGCGGTGATCTTGATGCACGTCGTGCACCGAGTGCGTATAGATGATCGTTGGCCTGACCTGCTCGATGACCCGGCTGATCGCGCCAATTGTCGGGTCACCTTCGCTGATCCTGGTGTCCTCGAGATCTTCAAGGAACAGCTCCGCCCCGAGGATCTTGGCAGCGGCCGCGGACTCCTGTATTCGCTCACTCTGCCGCCCGCCACGAGCGCCGCGGCTCATCGTGAGAACCGCTACCGGATGCCCCAAGCCGCGATGTGCCAGCAGGGTGCCGCCAGCGCCGATCTCAATGTCGTCGGGATGAGCTCCCACGGCGAGCACAACCTCCCGGCCGACCAGCCGCGCAGCGCGGCCCTTATCGATCAGGGCCTGCGCCGTCTCGATCAGCCGGTCTGGTCGCACCGGCTTCTCCAGGAACTCATCCGCCCGGTTGCGCAGGGCGCTGACCGCGGTGTCTACCGTCACATACGCGGTAACGACCACCACCGGCAGCAGCGGATCCAGCCGACGCAGCTCCTCGAGCAGCTCGATGCCGGTCATCCCTGGCATCTGGACATCGGTGACCACCAGGTCCCACGACTTGGACCTGGCCAGCTGCAAGGCATAGCGCGGATCGGTCGTGTGGGTGACATCGAACCCGGCCTTCATGCCGAGAACGTGTACGGCGAACCGGGCCGCCTCGGGATCATCCTCGACTAGGAGGACCCGCGCCGCTGGTGTCACAGCTGGTGTGCTAGTCATGCGATCCTACCTCCCCCGTGCTGGTAGCTGGCCGACTCACGGCCGGATCCTGCTCGGCCGCCTCGTGGCCGAGCAGCACCTGAATCTTGGCCAGCAGCTCGTCATTGCCGAACGGCTTGGTCAGGTAGTCGTCCGCTCCTGCCTTCAGCGCTTGCACCTTGCCCCCTGCCAGGCTGTGGGCGGTCAGCAGCAGCACTGGCGCCGCGCTCACCGCGCGGATGCGTGCCAGCACCGCCCAGCCATCGATGACCGGCAGCCCGAGGTCGAGCACCACCAGGTCAGGCCGCTGAGCGTGGAAGATCCGCAGGCCCTCGCTGCCGTCGCCGGCGCTGACCACGTCGAACCGGCCGCGGCGCAGCACCGTCTTGATCGCCAGGGCCACGTCCGGATCGTCCTCGATGACGAGAACCTTGCCGGTGCTGGTGCGAGATGCCACCATTCCCCCCGGTGCTGGCGCCGTTCCCTAGCGGAAGCCTTCAGCGTGATGCGTCGGCGTGATGCGGTCAGCGACCCGCCGCCCCGTTACCCCCCGTGGCCAGCGCGACTATACGCGCCGCTCGGTGCATATCTACCCTTGGCCTCCGGCCGCGAACCCGCACCCAGGCCCGGGCGCAGCGCGCTTCAGGCCGCCCGGAATGCGAGCAATGCTGGCCTGGTTGGGTTCAGCGTGAGCGAGCAGCCAGCAGGCGAGGTGTGGTCCGCGGCGCATTACGCGGCTGCGCGCGACCGCCTGATCGCGGCCCGCGCCAGCGCTGAGGCACTGATCGCGGCCCTCGCGCGGGACCATGCGGACATCATCCAGGCGACCGCGTCGACGGCCACCGATGATGAGCACGATCCGGAGGGGACGACGATCGCATTCGAGCGCGAGCGCACGGCCGCCTTGCTGACCGGCGCGCAGCACCGGCTGGCCGAGCTGGACCATGCGCTGGACAGGCTGAACGATGGCGGGTACGGGATCTGCGTGGTCTGCCAGCGCCCGATCGCCGCCGCCCGGCTGGCAGCCAGGCCGACGGCCACTACCTGCATCACCTGCGTCGGCCGCCCGAGCAACCCCTGATCATGACTGCCGAGCGGCGACGGCCGGCCAGGACCTGCTCCGGCTGAACCGCGCCGGGCCTGGATCTGCCTCCCCTGAACCGCGCCAGGTCTGACTCCGTTAGTTCAATGACGGCATTCCTGCGGATCGAAGGGCGTGGCTGTGACCGGAATCAGCGTTCAACGGGCTGGCGGCCTCAGGCGGCGGTGGACCGTACGGACGGCAGCGGCGATTGCGATCGCCGGCAGCCTGACGGCAGTCGCGGCGGAGGTCTCCGTCGCGCAGGCGGCCCCTGCCACCGTACGGAAGACAACGGTCGTGAAGATCGCGACCAGACACCCGTTCGGCCGGATCCTGACCACAGTCAACGGCCGCAGTCTCTACGTGCTGCCGCACGGCAGCTGCACCGGGGGATGCCTCGGTGTCTGGCCGGTGCTGCTGATGCCCAAGGGCAGGGGAAGCAGCACCCCAGTGGGTGCCCCGTGCCTGGGCAAAGCCCCGTTCGGCCACCGCTGGCAGGTCACCTACCGCAACCAGCGGCTGTACCTGTTCGCCGGCGACAGCGGGACCAGTGTCAACGGGAACAACGTCGGCGGCTTCAAGGTGGCCAAGCTGGTGGCCAGGTCCTGCCCGAGGAAATAGCCCTGGCGGGTGGTGAGAGTCCCGGTGGCACCAGACCCGGTGAAAGAGGTGCCACCGGGATCCCGCCACTAGCCGCCGCGCGGCCGCGGCCGCCAGCGCCCCGCCGCTCGGGCGGCTAGTTCACCCCAGTGGCCGCGCGGACATCCAGCCCCAGGCGGCGAAGGTCACACCGGAGCTGCCCGGCCGTGGCATACCTGACCGCGACGATGCCGAGCCGGAGCGCTGCCTGGACATTGCGCTCCAGATCATCCACGAAGATGGTTGAGGCAGGCTCCAGGTCATAACGGGAGAGCAGGATCTCGAAGATCCTCCGGTCCGGCTTGGCCACGCCCTCGATACCTGAGATCACGTGCCCGTCGAACCAGTCAAAGAAGGCGAACCTGGCCTTCCGCACGGCGAACCTGTCTGCCTCCATGTTGCTGAGCGCGAAGCAGCGGACGCCGGCGGCGGTCAGCTCGGCGAGCACCTCGACGGCGTCGTCAATCTGGCCGGGAAGCATCTCCTCGCTGCGATCAGCCCAGGCCATGATCAGCTCTTCGTAGTCCGGGTGCAGCCGCGCGAGTTCTCGGCACGACTGCTCGGTGTCCATCCCGAGATCATGGGCCAAGTGCCACTGCGGGGTACAGATCCGGCCGAGGAAGTCGGCCATCTCGGCCGGGTCGGCGAAGAGCTGCCGGTACAGATGACGCGGATCCCAATCGAGCAGCACGCCGCCCAGGTCGAACACCACTGCGGCGATGTCCCGGTCAGGACGCAGCATGACCCGACCGTAACATCGCAGCCGGTCTGCCTGGCTCAGCCGAACACGCTCTGCGCTGGCTCAGCCGCCCATGCTCCGCGCCCGCTCAGCTGACTATGTTCGCGGTCAGCTCAGCGGTTGACGGTCACGGACACCATCGGGTAGCCGGTGGCGCCATCCGGCTCGGGGGGCTCGAGCAGTGCGGTCTGGGTGTAGCCGGTCGCGTCGGTCGCCCGGGCCTCGATCTGGTGAGTGCCTGGCGTGGCATCCCAGTCCAGGGCCCACTGACGCCAGGTGTCGATCCCGGGAACGGCCGCCAGCCGAGCCTGCTGCCATGGCCCGCCGTCAACCCGCACCTCGACCGCGTCGATGCCCTTGTGCTGGGCCCAGGCCACGCCCGCGATCACGGTGCGGCCGCTGGCGATTGAGTTCTGGCCTGAGGGAACGTCGATCCGCGACTCGGTCTTGATCGGGGCCTGCGGGGTCCAGCCGCGCTGCGCCCAGTACGCCGCGTTCGACGCGTAGGTAGTCACCTCGATGTCGGTGATCCACTTGCAGGCAGACACATATCCGTACAGGCCGGGCACGACGGTGCGCACCGGGAACCCGTGCTCAACCGGCAGCGGGGTGCCGTTCATGGCCACGGCCAGCATGGCGTCCCTTCCGTCCATCGCCGTCTGCGCCGGAGTACCTGAGGTAAACCCATCGGACGATGTGCAGTACAGCTGATCCGCCCCGGCCCGGATTCCTGCTTCGCGCAGCAGCGCGCCCAGACTGGCACCGAGCCAGCGAGCATTGCCGATGTAGGGCCCGGCGACCGGGTTGGAGACGCAGCACAGCGTGATGTAGTCCTCGATCAGCGGCCGCCTGATCAGCTGGTCGAAGGTCAGGGTGAGCTCGCGCTGCACCATGCCGTGGATCCGCAGCTGCCAGCTGGACGGCGGGATCTGCGGGAGCACGATCGCGGTGTCCACCCGGTAGAAGGCCGAGTTCGGTGTGACAAACGGACTCAGGCCAGGAATGCGCAGGTCCACGCCGGGTGGCAAGGTCGCATGCCGGACCGGCGCCGGCAAGCGCAGTGCCTGCTCGGCGGCGGTGACCGCGGCGCTTTCGGTGAGGAACCGGCCAGCCAGGTAAGCGACCGCCGAAGCGCCTGCCGCCGTCGCGCCTATAGCGAGGAACTGCCGCCTGGGTGCGGCGCTCAGCGTGGCTGTCCTGGCCGGTCTGGCACCGGACTGTCGGCTTGCGAGCGGCTCGGGTTCGGGCTGGCTGGCACCGACCGAACCGCCCGCGCGCACCAGCAGGATCAGGGTGAATGCCGCTGCGGCCGAGCCGATCAGCGTCGGCAGCAGATCAGCGGGTGTGGCGGTCGGCCGGGTGCCCGCCGCGATCAGGCCTATCGCCGCGAATACCGCCAGGCCGGCCATCCCCTGCCAGAGCTGCCGCTGCCCGCGCAGCCCGATCACGGCCGCGAATACGGCCAGAACCACGAGCACGCCGATCTCAAGCACGAGCTTGTCGTGCGAGCCGAACTGCTTGATCGCGAAGTTCTTCACCGTCGGCGGACTCAGGTCGATGGCCAGCTGCCCGACGGCGACCACTGGTGACCCGACCGGACCGGTGAGGCTGGCGATCAGGTACCCAGTGCAGACCCCGACCACCCCGGCCAGCAGGCCGGCGATCAGCCCGAGGGCAGACGTGCGCTTATCAACGCTCACAGTTGTAATTCGTATCAGTGCGCAGGCTGGATTGGGCCGACGGCCCGCCGCCCGGCACGATCGGCCAAGCCGACCGGGTGGCTGGCAACGAATATAGAGATATGGGCGCGACGGAAGGCGAGCGACGGCGGCGCGGCGGCATGCCGTTCCGCGGCACGCCAGCGAGCCACGGCAAGCCCGCCCGGCTCGAGGATCTGCTGGCGGCCGTGGCCCGCGGTGATGAGCGGGCCTACGAGATCGTCTATGACCAGGCGTCAAGTTGGGTCCTCGGGATCGTCCTGCAGGTGCTCCGCGACCCCGCGCAGTCTGAGGAGGTCATGCAGGAGGTGCTGCTTGACATCTGGCGATCGGCCGCCCGATTCGATCCGGCGCTCGGCAGCGGCGCGTCCTGGGTGATGACGCTGGCGCATCGCCGCGCTGTCGACCGGGTCAGGTCGGAGCGCAGCCACGCCAGCCGCGAGCTCAGGTCCTCCTCGGCCGTCATCGACTACGACGAGGTGACCGAGACCGTGGAGGCCAATCTGGACCGCGAGCGGGTCCAGCACTGCCTGGCCGCGTTGACACCGCTGCAGCGCGAGTGCGTCGACCTCGCCTACTACTCCGGCTACACCTACCGTGAGGTTGCCGAACTGCTCGGTGTCCCGGCCGGCACCGTCAAGACCCGGATGCGCGATGGCCTGATCAGGCTCAGAGACTGCCTGGGGGTGGAGTGATGGCCACCGGCGACCAAGAGCTGCATACCCTGGTCGGCGCGTATGTGATGGACGCGGTGACCGACTTCGAGCGCGTCCAGTTCGCCCGGCATCTGGCCAGTTGCGCCGAATGCCGAGACGAGATCCGCGAGCTGCATGAGGCGGCCGCGCGGCTAGGTACCGCGTCCGCGGTGCGGCCTCGCTCCGGGCTCAAGGACCCGACCATCCTTGCGGCCCGCCAGATCAGCCAGCTCGCGCCTGCCGTCCCCGCCGCGACAGCGACCGGCGGGAGCCGAACTGACCGGCGCCGCCTGGCCGGATTTCGATCCGCCGGTTCGCGCCGGGCCTGGCACTGGCTGACGGCGCTGCCCCGATCGGCGGTGCTCGCCTGCGCCATCCTGACCGCCAGTACGATCATGCTGGCCGTCGTGACCCAGCAGATGAACACCCAGCTCGATCACTCGCAACGGCAGAACCATCTGATCGCCGCGGTGCTGAACGCACCCGACATGGTGAAGCTGACCGCGAAGGTCAGCACCGGAGGCACCGCGACCGTCATGATGTCACACCGGCAGCATGCCCTCGTCTTCACCGCGCATGGCCTGCGGCCGCTGCCAGCCTCCGAGTCCTACGAGTTGTGGCTGATGGGACCCGATGGCGACCGGCCGGCCGGCTTGCTGAAGGCACCGCCAGGCGGGATGGCAGGCCCGGCCGTCGTGTCCGGGCTCGCCGCAGGGGACATGATCGGCCTCACGGTCGAGCCGGCCAGCGGATCAGCACGGCCGACTTCTCCGCCTATTATGCTGATCGGCCCCAAACACTATTAACGCGATACTCGCGTTTCGCTGATCGGCCGACCTGAACGGCCTGACGCGGAATACTCTATGCTGCGGCAACTCGGTGCTGACGCCGTTACAAGCTGGTCTGTAAGACAACGTCCGGGTAATTCAGGCGTGGGATTTAAAGCCGAGTTCCCGACTCGACAACCTGGGGGAGACGTTATGCGTTCTAATAAGTCATACGCGGCAAAGAAATTCCGCGGCGTTGCTCTCGGTACCGTAGCCGCGAGTCTGTCGCTGACCGCGATGGCCTGCAGCACCTCGACGACCTCGACAGTCTCGTCGCCCACCACGCCGGGCACCGGGTCGGCATCTCAATCGAGCACGGTGCCGGCCACCACATCGGCGCGGGTCGGGGCGGACTGCGGCATGATCCCGGCGAATGGCAAAGGCAGCGCCCATTCGATGCAAAAGCAAGAGGCGCTGAGCGCTGCCGCGAGCAATCCGCAGCTTTCTGTCTTCATCTCGGCCGTGCGAGCGGCCGGCCTCGCTCGCACTCTGAACACCAAGCACGCCTATACCCTCGTGGTCCCGGCTAATAGCGCGTTCAGCGCACTGCCGGCGACAGATATCAAGAAACTGCACAACACGGGTGATCTATCGATGATCCTTAAATACCATGTAGTCGGCACGAAGGTCACCCCGGCGCAGATAGCTCACGGCATCAAGCCAGCCAGCGTCGAGGGCAAGGCGCTGACCTTCGCCAAGATGGGCTCGGTCTACGAGGTGAACGGCGCGACGGTGCTCTGCGGCAACATCCAGACCGCCAACGCCACGATCTACATCATCAACAAGGTTCTGATGCCGCCGAGCTAGGCCGGTCACCAGGCCTCAATGCGCCGCGCCGCCGGCATTGCTAACGCGCCCGTACCCGGGCAGGCTAACGTGGCCTCGTGAAAGCATCGCCTGAGGCACAGCTGCGGCTGCTGGAGCTAGCGGATCTGGACGCCGAACTTGGCCGGATCGAACATCGCAGGCGCGGACTCCCTGAGCACGCCGAGATCGAGCGGCTCGACGGCCGTGACGCCGTTCTGCGCAACTCAATAGCCTCGCTGACTGCGCAGGACAGCGACCTGCGGCGCGAGCAGGCGAAGGCGGAGGCCGACGTCGAGCAGGTCAGGTCACGGATCGACCGCGACCGCAGCCGCCTGGACGGCGGCCAGGTCAGTTCGCCGCGCGAGCTGGAGAATCTGCAGTCCGAGGTCGAGTCGCTGCTGCGCAGGCAGTCCGACCTCGAGGACATCGTTCTCGACGTGATGGAGCGCCGCGAGACCGCGCACGCTGACCTGGACTCCGCGACCGCGGAGCGGTCGCAGCTCGCTGCCGATCTGCAGGCGGTTACCGCCAGCAGGGATGCCGCAGTCGCCGAGCTCGCCGAGCAGGCGGCCAAGGCCAGCGCCCGCCGAACAGAAGTCGCCCGTGAGGTGCCTGCCGACCTGCTCGATCTTTACGACAAGCTCAGGGTGCAGTACGGCGGTGTCGGCGCCGCCGCCTTGCGCCAGGGACGCTGCCAGGGCTGCCACCTGACGCTCAACACCGTCGACCTGAACACGATCAGGGCGGCCGCGGACGACGAGGTCCTGCGCTGCGAGGAATGCCGCCGGATCCTGGTCAGGACCCCAGAGTCCGGCCTGTGACCGAGCCCGCGCAAACCAGTCCGCCCAGTCAGGCCGAGAGCGCCGCAGGCTGGGGACCTGCGCTTGGCTCGCCGACCATCACTCTGCTGCTCCGGCATGGCCAGACAGCGATGTCGGCGGAGCGCAGGTTCGCCGGGCGGGGTGACCTCCCGCTGACCAAGCATGGCGGCCGGCAGTCCGCCAGCGTGGCCCGCAGGCTGGCCAAATCCGGCGTCGACATCATCGTGACCTCACCGCTGCAGCGAGCGCGCCGCACGGCCGAGGCGGTGGCCGAGGCGACTGGAGCCGCCATGGTCGTCGACGACGATCTGATCGAAGCGGATTTCGGAGCCTGGGAGGGCCTGACCTTCGCCGAGGCCGGGCGGCAGTGGCCAGCCGAGCTGGCGGCGTGGCTGGCGAGTCCGGACGCCGCGCCACCGGGCGGGGAGAGCTTCGCGATGGTCGCGCTCCGGGTGCTCGCCGCGCTCGACCGACTGCTCGACGCGCACCGCCACCAGACGGCTGTGGTGGTCAGCCATGTCACGCCGATCAAGACCCTGGTGTGCCGGGCGCTCCTAGCGCCCCCCGAGGCCATGTTCCGAATGAATCTCGATGTGGCATCGCTGTGCCGGATCGACTGCTTCGACAACGGCGCGGCGCTGGTGCGCTCGCTTAATGACACCGCGCATCTGCAGCGGCGGCGGCGCTAGCGCTTAAGCTGGTAGCAAGCGTCGGGCGAGCTGGCCGGGCGGCCGCGTCGGATCCGGTTCGCCGGAACCGCCGAGGAAGGTCCGGGCTCCGCAGGGCAGGGTGGTCGGTAACGCCGACCCGGGGTGACCCGCGGGACAGTGCCACAGAAAACAGACCGCCCCCGAGTTCAGGCCTCGGCCTGGGCCCAGGGGTAAGGGTGAAACGGTGGTGTAAGAGACCACCAGCGCCCGGAGCGATCCGGGCGGCTTGGTAAACCCCACCCGGAGCAAGGTCAAAAGGGCGCCGCGTTCTACGGGGCGCGGCGCCTGCGCGAGCGTTCGAGGGCGGCCCGCCCGAGCTCGCGGGTAGACCGCACGAGGCTGCCGGCAACGGCAGCCCTAGATGGATGGCCGCCGGCCCGCATGACGCGGGTGCACAGAACCCGGCCTACAGGCCAGCTCGCCCGCCGCCCACAACGGTGACCTGCGCGGACATCATGGGGTCGCCCCTACGGGGCACATTCCGGGCACATTTATCGTGACTAGCATCACGCCGCCGGGTGTCAGCCAGGCATTGACAGCGTTCTTGGTCTCATGGTGCGGCCTATGTTGGGAGCGTGCCCGCTGGTCGCGAGTCCGTCGGCCCGGCCTGCTCAGCGGCTTACAAGCGCGACGCTCGACGCCTTCATCGAGCACATGACTCCGCCGCTGCCTGAGGACACCGGGGACCCGCGCCGAGACGCGCGCGCGTGGCTGAACAGCATCGCCGATTTCCTGGCCGATCCCAGCAAGGGTCCCCTGACGGCGGGGCTGATCGGGGCGGTTCAGCACGATCCCGACCTGGCGGCAGCCTGGCACGAGTGGCTGTACCTGCCTGTCCGGGCGGTCACGGTTGCCCGGCTGCGCGCGGCGCGGCGGCGGGACTGCGGCCCGAAGCCGACCCGGAGGTGCTAGCGGACCTGGTGGCCGGTCCGATCTGGGTCAGGCTGCTCGTCGCCGGCGAGCGCACGACGCGCGAGCAGGTGGCCAAGATCCTGGCCGTCGTGCTGCCATAACCGCGGGGCCCGGGAGGCTGCTCCCGGGCCCCGTTCAACAGCCGCGCCTGGCGGCTACTCGAACCGCACGTTGCCGGGTGCCGTGATGCGCCCGAGCAGCGGCAGTGTCGCGAGGATGACGGCCAGCGAGGCAGCCAGCCCGGCTCCCATGATGGCGTAGTAGCCACCGCCGGGAACCGGTGTCGCGGTGCCAGCCGGCGCCAGCCGCGCGACGATCAGCACTGACATGCCGTAGGCCGTGCCCGCCGCGACAAGCGTGGCGGCGAACAGCGGAAGCACCGCCTCGAGCAGCACCACCCGGTACAGCGTCGCGGTGGCAGTGCCGGTGACGCGCAGCAGCGTGAACGGCCGCTTGCGCTCCACCAGGCCGCCGCCCACGGTCACGGCCAGGCCGCAACCCGCCACCAGCAGGGTCAGCGCGACCGCGATGTACACCAGCCGCTGCAGGGTGTTGCCGACGTTTTCCCGCGCCTGGATTTCCTCGCCGAACGTCCGGGGTGCGCTGCCGGACGGCGTCTGCGCCAGGTACGGCACCAGGAAGGTGCGCACCCGCTCCACCGTCGCCTGACTGGTGGTGGCCACCAGCAGGGCTTGCAGTTGCAGATCCGCGACGTTGCCGTGCACTGCGGGGTTGCTCTGGTTCACGATCTGCTGCGTGTCGAACATGGGATTGTCGCCGAACAGGTTCTGGGTGTTGGCCTGGACGGCCGTCGCGCCCGGAGCGCACTGGCCCAGCACGGCCAGCCGGGCCAGGCCCGCGCAGCCGATGACGCCGCTATAGGGCTGGGGACCATTCGGGCCCAGCGACCCCGGCAATCCGTACAACGGGATGACGGTCACGCCCCGGAAAGTGGCCAGCCCGGCCAGCAGCCTGCGCTGGAAGCTTCGCTGCCACGCGACGGAGCTGAGCCGCTGCTGCGCGCTTGCCGACACGCTGGGCGGATTACCCGAGCAGTTCACGCTGTTCCCGCACACCGGGCTCGCCGTCAGCTCGACCTTGAGAACATTCCGCAACGCGTCGCCAGCCGTGGTCGCCGTCGTCGAGTTGATCGCCGGCATCAGCCCGGCCACGACCGTCCCCAGGAACACGGCCAGCACGAGGCCGCTGACCGACCGGAACGCGGCCTTCGGGTTATCCGCCAGCCGTCCGGCGGCGAAGATCGGGGACGCGCCCCGGCTGAGCCGGGGCAGCAGCCGCGCCGCGCGCGCCGTAATCCACGGACCGCCGACAACCAGGCCGACCATGATGATCAGCAGGCCGGGGAAGGCCGCCGTTCCGATCGACTTGTGACTGGTCGCCGCGAGCCCGGCGACGAACAAGACAATGCCGACGATCAGCGGGATGATCCGCCAGGTCCGAGGCGGCGGCGGCGAGACCTTCCGGCTGACGCCGAGCGGGGAAATCCGCACCAGGCGGAGCGACAGCAGCGTCACGATGGCCGACGCCGCCGGCACCGCCACCAGTACGGCCAGGTAGCCCTTGAGGGTGGGCGTCACCTGATCGCTGAAGTACCGGGCGCTGGTCAGCGAGGTACCAGCTAGCGCGGGCCGCACCAGAAGGAAGATCCCGATGCCGACCACCGAGCCGAACAGCGCGCCGACGATGGCGTCCACTGAGGCGACCACATTCACCTGGCGCGGGGTGGCGCCGACCAGCCGGAGCGCCGCGTAGCGTTCCTCGCGCCGCGCCGACGACAGCTTGGTGGCGGTGCCGATCAGGATCAGGATCGGGAGCAGGAAGGCGATCGCGCCGACGACGAACGCATCCCGGAAGAACGAGGTCCACACCGGCTTGCCGGTGTAGTTCGCGATCTTGTCGACGCGGATCGTTCCGGGAAGGGCGGCCAGCTTTGCCGGAGTATCACCGACGAAGACCACGAGCTCGTCCGGGCCGGTCAGCGCGCGCGCGCCGATGGTCCCGATCAGCGAACCGGGGAAGCGCGCGCCCAGCTGATCGCGGGGTGTGGTCCGCAGCAGCGCAGCCAGCGCCGGCGAGGCGTAGTACTGTCCGGCCGCGGGCAGCCGGGTGATGCCGGGCAGCACCGGAGCCCGCGAGCCGAGCGCCGCCACGTCAACGCGCTCGATGGTCTGGCCGCGGAACACCTCGTCGCTGTAATTCCACAGCTCGACATTGGCGGTGGACCGCTGGCCGCTAAGCATTGCCTGGGTGCCTTCCCAGTACGGCCGGCTGTTGGTGACCTGGAAGGCGTGAAAGTCAGCTAGCACAGCGAGCATGATCGCGACGCCGATCGCCACGGCGGCCGAGGTCACGATGAGCCGGGTGAGCGCTTCCCGCCCGCTGTTCAGGGATAGCCGCGCGCCGAGCCGGAACATTACCGGATCCCCCCTACATCCAGCTGCGCGGACACCTTGCCGTCGCTGACCAGAACCTCGCGGTCGGCATAACCAGCTACCCGGGCGTCGTGCGTCACCAGGACCACGGTGGCGCCCTCTTCCCTGGCCGTGCCCACCAGCTGGTCCATCACGTTCTTGCCCGTGACCGAGTCCAGCGAGCCGGTCGGCTCATCGGCGAACACGATCTTTGGCCTGGCCACCAGGGCCCTGGCGACCGCAACGCGCTGCGCCTGGCCACCGGACAGCTCTCCGATCCGGCGGCCTCCAAGATCCGCCAGCCCCAGCCGTTCCAGCCAGATGGCGGCTTGCTGGTACGCGGCGCCGCGCTTGACCCGGTTGAGCACCAGCGGAATGGCGACGTTGTCGGCCGCGGTCAGCTCGGGGACCAGCTGGCCGAACTGGAAGACGAAGCCGAACGCCGTGCGGCGCAGCTCGGTGCGCTTCTTCTCGCTGAGCTGGTCAAGACGCTGGCCGTCGAACCAGATCTCGCCGCTATCCGGCTTGAAGATCCCGGCCAGGCAATGCAACAGCGTGGACTTGCCCGATCCGCTCGGCCCCATCACGGCGAGGATCTCGCCGGGCGCTACCGCAAGGCTCGCGCCCTGCAGCGCGGGCGTCTGGCCGAACGACCGGTACACGTCCCGCGCCTCGATCAGGTATCCGCCGGGCTGGGACACCGGCGCCAGACGGCCCGCGCTCATGCCACACCAACCGGGTGGGCCGGGGCGGCAAGCCCCGCTCGGGTCGCGATCGCGACGTTCATTGTCGTTCCTCTGGGGTCACGGTTCTTCGGCGCATCAGGGTTGCGCACGAGCCGCGATCCGCGACTCGTACGGACAGCGGCACACCGCATTCGCCGCGGCACGATCTTGAGCATGGCACGGTCACCGGGCCATGGCATATCCGGAAGACCCCTGCTTCGACCCGGAGAGCGACCCGGTCAGGGTCAGGGTTTGCCCGGACACCATATAGGACGCGCCGGGGCCGACCTCGCCGGTCGGATCCGTCGTGACGGCCGGAAAGGCGGGTCTGCGTCCGGCTCTGCCTGGCTGCCCGATGCCGGCGGACGAGCCTGGTCAGCCCGTCCGGAGTGACTGTTTCTCACACGGCCATCGTCGGGGATCCAGGCGATGAAATCGTCGTGCCGCGGGACAGAGTTCGCGTCATTCTCCGGAACGATGAGCCAGCTCGTCCATCCCCTTGTCCTCACCTGCTGTTTCGGCGCTAGCAGAATCATCTGAGCCGACGCTTCGCTTGCCGTCATTTGCAGGTCTGTCCGCCCGGCGTTCTACGTCGGACTTGGAGGGCTGCCTTGCTCCTGCCAGTTGCGGATGATGGCTACGGCTTCGGCGGTGTCGGCTGTCTGGTGTCGTCCGCCGTTCTCGATCAAGAATGGCGGCTGACCGCCCGGATAGGTGTCGATCTGGACTCGGTCGAGATCGTGCTGGTCCCCGACGAAGTAGACGTTGTCGTCATCGGCCGGGTAAGTCACCTGCAGCCGCTCGACGATCAGCGTTGGCACGTGCTGACGCAGCTGGTCGAAGACATCATCTAGCGGTCCGCCAGTGCGGTCAGAGACCGTCCACGGTCGGCCGCGAGAGTGCTGGCGTTTCATGACGTCAAGCATCGCTGAAGCCGCGACTCGGTGTGGTGCGCCAGCGTCGGCACAGCGAAATTGCCCGGCTCCACCTGAGCCTGGACGGATCGGCTTCAGCTGATCCTTTACCGTCCTATGCGTTGTAACGCGTTGTCACGCTGGCATGAAGTCTGGTCCTACGGCGGTGCCGTGCCGGCCGATGGTCTCGCAGCTGAACCAGAAGGCCGGGTAGGCGGCAGCGAGGCGGTCGAGCTCGGACGGGCCGTAGCACGCTGCGGTTGCAGGGTTGTTGCTGACAGTCACGCCCGGGCCGTCCTGCTGGTCATGCCGACAGGATGGACGAGCAGCGGCCGAGTGCGGAGTCAAGTTGCCAGATGTTGCTCGATCTCGTCGCTGATGAGGTCGTGCGCAGCCTGTCCGTAGACGGCGAGCTTGGAGTAGTGGGCGAACAGGCGGCTGTAGAGGCTGACCTCGGCGGGCTGCTCGGCCTTGATCACGGCCGTGTGTGTCTCCACGTCCACTGTCTTGTCATCGATCATCGTGAAGGCGTTCATGATGGCGTAGTGGGTCGTGCGTATCGGCAGGATTCCCAGGTGCACGTTGGGCTGCCTAGCCGCGGTCAGAAGGTGCTGGAGCTGCGGTGCCTTCACGTCGGGCGGTGCCAGCGCGGTGCGGATGGCGTTCTCGTAGATCACGAAGTGGAACAGCCGCCGGCTGTCCTGGAGAATCTTCGCGCGTTCCATGCGGACGGCAGCCGTCTCCGCGGATGTGTCTGGCAAGCCCAGCAGCTCGGACACTCGGGAGAGCACGAGCGTCGCGTATGCCTGTGTCTGGAGGAGCCCGGGCAGGATGTCGACCGTGAACGACCGGTACAGGCGTGCGTCGGCTTCTTCCCGCAGCACGGCCTTCTGGTACTGGGCGGTGCCGGAGCGGAACAGCCGCCGCAGTTCCCGGTACATGCGCTCGATGCCGCGTGCCATCGCGGCGAGGTCGGAATACTCCGACTCGGCGTGGCAGTGAAAGCACCACAGCTCAAGGTCGGCCTCGGACGGCATGGTGGTGCCGTGCTCGATCTTGGAGACCTTGGTGTAATGCCAGCCCGCGAGCGCGGCTAGCTCCCGGCCGGTGAGGCGGGCGCCTGTCCGTAGGTCGCGCAGTCGGTTCGCCAGCGCCTGCCGTGCTTGGTCAACACCTCTGGGCATGGCCTAGGCGGGGTGATACTCGGCGTGCGGCGTCGCGAGCGCCCAGACAGCCTCGAATGCCGTGCCGCACACGTCGGCCAGCGCCGGGTCGTCGCTGATCAGCTCGTTGCCGAGCCAGCCTCCGTCACCGGTGAAGTGGTTGAACAGCACTCGCCGACGGTCGAACAGCCAGAAGTCCGCGCCGGGCAGCGCCAGCCGTGCGGCCTTGGTCCTGGGAAGCCAGCGGACGTCCTCCCCGGCCAGCATGTTGAGCGGCGTCCCGGCGTACTCGTACCGGATGTAGCTGGTCACGGGCTCGGAGACGATGCGGGCGCGGCGCAGGTCCACCCCACGAGCCTTGCTGCCGCGCATCAGGTCCAGCCACCAGGACCGTTCCAGCGCACGGGCCTCGGCGTCCAGATCTCTGCTGCCGGTAGCCAGGAATCGGGCGACGCGCTGCATCTCGTCCTCCACCGCGTAGGTGTCGCGCATCTCCAGGTGGAGTGCCGAATGTCTGCACTCGGTGAACAGCGTCCGCCACTGGTCAGGGGTGAGCGTCTCCATGGCGGCCGTCCCTGCTTGGCTCGATGAGTTCGGCGGGAATCTCGATGTCAACCTCGCCGGCCGGCGTCTGCCCGAGAGCTGCGAGGGCATTTGGATCAGAGATGATCCAGCCGCGCACGACGTAGGTCCGGCGGTCGGTCCTGTCGGTTGCCCATAAGGTGGGCGAGCCGCCGTTGTCAGTCACTGTCCGGATGAACGCTAATCGCATGACTGTGCACCTGCGTAGCTGGTTGCTTGCTGTTGCAGCATCGCTTAGCTCATCTGGCTTAGTCAAGAGCCGTTAGCAGACATTGTCGAGCGCGTTGTTAGCCCGGCCGCTGGTGGTGGATGATCGACAGGTCCTCTTCGCCGAGTGCCTCCTCTTCCTCGGTATCCAGGACCGTCGGCCGGAAGAGTTGCTGGGCGATCAGGGTCGGCACGAAGGCGGAGAGGATCACGACGGTCACCAGCTCGGTGTACTGGGTCCGGTCGATCAGATGGTGGGTCAGGCCAAACAGCGCGGCGATGGAGCCGAAGGTGAGCCCGGTGGCCATCAGCAGCGTGGTGTAGGTGCGCTCGCGTCGTGGCAGCTTGAACGCGGCGGCGACCGGCCAGACGCCGGTGATCTTGGCAGCGAGCTTGACCAGCAGCAGGACGCCGATCACCCCGGCGCCGGAGATCAGGGCTGGGGCGGCGATGAGCGTTCCGGCGCGCAGGAAGAAGAACGGGGTCAGCAGGGCGAACGCGATGGAGCGCAGCCGGTCCATCAGCACCCGGTCGTGCAGGAAGACCCCGGCCACCACCAGTCCGGCGACGTAGGCGGGCAGGACGGCTTCGCTGCCCGCCTGGGTGGCCAGCCCGCCGAGCCCGAACAGGACCACCAGCAGCAGCTTGATCTCCGGTTCGGAAACCCGGTGACCGAGATACCTGATCGCTAGCCGGACTAGCCGGGGCAGCAGCAGCACCGTGACCACGCTGACCGCGACGAAGACGAGTAGCAGCCAGCCGTAGCTGGCGAACAAGCCGCCCAGAGCCAGCACGGTGCCCAGGTCCGTGATGAAGCAGGCAGCCAGGATCAGCTTGCCAAGGTCGTGACGGTTCAGCCCGGTCTCGATCATCACCGCGTACACCACGGCAACCGAGGTAGTGCTCAGCGCGACGCCGCCAATCTCGGCAGCATGCAGCTGCCACCCCAGCACCAGCTCGCAGAACCCGAATGCCGCCAGGAACGGCAGCAGGAAAGAGACCACGCCGATCGACAGGCTGGCCTTCCAGTGCCCGCGCAGTGACACCGGGTCGATCTCCGCTCCGGCCAGGAACGTCAGCACCAGCGAGCCCGCGCTTGCCAGGAACGCGATGACATCGGTCGGAGTGACGTGCTCACGGATGCCAGGGATGTTCCCGGCCAGCGCGCCGACCACGATCTCGACCAGCGCCGCGGGCACCGCGATCCGGATGCTGACCACCGACGCGAGCAGGGCCATGCCCACCCAGATGGCCGCCACGTAGTACACGTTCATTGCTGCTCCTGCCAGGTACGTCCTGGCAGCCAGCGACCGGCGACGGCCAGGAGAATGTGCTCCCGGTAGAAGCCATCAGCCACGGCGGCGGTTAGGGCAGCTTGCCCGCCGGAGCTTCATCCGGCCGGATCGCATCCTAGCGGGAGAGGATGGTGCCGTGAACACACACGTCGTGCTGGCGGCAACCATCGCGGGGCGGACGGCTGTCAGCTCTGCTGAGTGGACCAACGCCTGGACTGCGATTGGCACGGTCTCGTTGGCCGTCCTACGCCAAGTGGGTCCGGTTCACGCTGCGGATGTTGGCCGACAGCGCGGAGGTACCGCAACTCCGCGATGATGCTATGGCGCAGCCGCTGCCCTTCCGGCTAGCGGATCTCACGCACCAGTTCGTGATTGGCGTCGGTCTTGGTCGTCCGTTCCCAGGTCAGCCCGCCCTGGCGGAGGAACATGCTGAAGCCGATAAGGATCGGAACGGTCCACCAGATCGAGTAGGCGAACAGGAACGGCGGCGAGACCCGGAACATGTAATGCAGTCGTTCCCGGCGGCTGGAGAGGACAAGCGCGGTACGACGCCAGGTACTCGCATAAATAAGCGAATATATTATTACGTATAGGACAATCGTGGTGATGGAGAGGATGACCAGGGCCAGCGGTAGCGGGCTGGTGCCGAGGATGTACGTCACGACCGCCCAGATCCCGAGCGGGACGCCGATCGCGTTGAGCACCTGGGACAGGCAAGGGATCAGGTTGAGCCTGGCACGGAAGCGCTCCCAGAAGGTGAAGCCCATGGCCGTCAGCGGCCAGGACAGGGCCTGGAAGAAGCCGCAGATCCACCGCTTGCGCTGGGTGACGCCGCGTCGGAACGTAACCGGGACTTCCTCGATCAGGGGGTCGGTGATCACGCCGAGCCGACCGCCGTGCTTCCAGAGCCGCATCCCGGCCTCGGGATCCTCGATGGCTACCCAGGGGTTGAATCCGCCCAGCGCTACCAAATCAGGGGCCATGTAGAACAGGCCCTTGCCGAGCACCCAGAATGGCTGGTTACCGTCGTCGCTCAGATGCGGGTACATGAAGCCGTCCCATGACATGTGGTCCATGGCATGGAAGGACGCTGCCCAGCTGTCGAGCAGGTTTCCGGCGATGTTCGTGCTCTGCATCACGTCATAGGTCCGCAGGCCCGCCGCGGCCTCCCGGAGGTGGCTGGCAGGCGGGACGCTGTCCGCGTCGATGTAGTCCAGCATCCAGTCGTCGCCATTGGCAGCGACGAGGTTGTAGAACGCGTAGATCAGCTGCCGGGTCTTCTTGGGGGGCAGATCCTTGACACCGGCTCGGTTCCCGGTGTGCCACCAGTAGGTGTTCGGCTCGCGGTCCCAGGCCTCCCAGACCACGTTCCATGACGGGTCGGTGGTTGGCGGCACCACCATGACCTCCAGCCACGGGTACTCGTACCTGAGCCGGTCCAGCCGGAGCGTTGTGATCGGGTCGTCCGAGTTCACCACGGCCATGATGTGACAGCGGCCCGCAGGGTAGTCGAGGTCCTGAAGCCCGAACAACGTGGTGCGCATCGTTTCCTCCGGCTCGTTAAGCACCGGGTAGATGAGCACCACTTTCGGGAGCTTGTCGTCCGGGATGAGCCAGGCGTCCTCGGGGTTGACCACGTTCAGCGGCCGGGTGAGGAAGAAGAGGTACACCAGCTCGGCGATGAAGTAGCCAGCCTGTACCACCGCGTAGAGGACGATCAGGGCGACAGTCATCGCTGGGCCTGGGCCTGCTCAACCGGTCAGGCCGTGCGCGAGCAGCTCAGCCCGCGCCTGGTCGAATCGGTCATCGGCAGTACTCTCGGCCAGCCAGCCAACGAGGTCGTGCACTCCGTCGGCGAAGGAAGTCTGGGCCGAGAACCCAAGGTCCCGGCGGGCACGGGTGGTGTCGGCCCAGCAGTGCCTGATATCGCCGACCCGGTAGGTTCCGGTGACCTCCGGTTCGGCGTCCTTGCCCATCGCCTGGGCGAGGTGCCCGGCGATCTGTGCGACGGTCAGCGGTGAGCCGGTTCCGACGTTGCAGGTCAACCCGGTGACCTCGGTCTTCTCCAGGGCGGTCACGAATGCTCGGGCCACGTCGGTGACATGCACGAAATCCCGGAGCTGCCGACCGTCTTCGAACAGCAGGGGAGCGCGGTCGTTCAGCAGGCGGGAAGAAAAGATCGCACCGATTCCGGTGTAGGGATTGGAGAGCGACTGGCGCGGGCCGTAGGTGTTGAAGATACGCAGTGCCACGGCTCCGATGCCGTAGGCGCCGCCCACCGTCAGGCTGAGCATCTCCTGATCCATCTTGGAAATCGCGTATACGGAGGTGGGGATGAGGGGCTTGGTCTCGGCAGTGGGCACAGGTACCACCTCGGCATGGCAGATCGGGCACCGCGCCTCCCACTGCCTCGCCGCCAGCGCGGCCTCGGCCCTCGGGGTCGGGCTGACGGTGCCGTGCTCGTCGCAGCGATACGCGCCCTCGCCGTAGATAGACATCGACGAGGCGACGATCAGCCGACTGACGTCGGCGGCGCCCTCGGCCAGTAGCTGGAGCAGCACCGCAGTGCCGCGGGTGTTGGTATCGACGTAGCGATCGATCTCGTACATCGACTGCCCCACGCCAACCTCGGCAGCCAGATGGATGATGGCGTTCACACCCTGCAGCGCCCGCTGGAGCGAGGTTCGGTCTCGGACGTCGGCCGTGATCAGCTCGGCGTCGCCCGGCACGTAGCGCGGACCCGCGGTGCCGTGCACCTGCGGGATGAGCGAGTCGTAAACGCGGACGGCGTAGCCTCGCGCGAGCAGTTGATCGACGACGTGCGATCCGATGAAGCCGGCTCCGCCGGTGACCAGGACCCTGGAGTTCATGTCGGCATCCTCTCTGGCCGCCCGGCCTCGGGGACGGTGCCTTGTTCGGCGCTGGCAGGCCTGCAGGAGGGTGCCCGGAGTTCGGAGTTGGCGCCGGCCGCGTCTACCGGCACCACAGTCGGCCGGCCTACGGCGGCGTAGGTGAACCCGTTTCTCGCCGCCTGCGCCGCGTCTAGCATGTGCCGTCCGTCGAGGATGGCCGGGCGGTCCATCACCCGGCGGATGTCGCTGAGGTCAACCTGGCGGAGTTCGTCCCATTCGGTCGCCACGAACAGCACCGAGGCATGCTCGCACGCTGCCACTGGGGTGGGGCAGACCCGGATGTCGGCCAGCGGGTCATGGACGGTCGGATCGTAAGCCTGGATGGTCGCTCCCCGGGCCCGCAGCTGAGCCGCGATCGCCAGCGAAGGCGACTCGCGCTGGTCGTCGGTCCTGGCTTTGAACGTCAGGCCCCAGACGGCCACGGTCCGTCCCTGGACCGACCCCCCGGCCAGCTCCTCGATCCGGTCAACCAGCCGGGTCTCGTGCACCTGGTTCGACGTGATCGCCTCGCGGAGCAGCGTGAAGTCGAGCCTGGCGTGGCTGGCGATGGACACCAGCGCGGCGGCGTCCTTCGGGAAGCACGAGCCGCCCCAGCCCGGTCCCGGCTCGAGGAAGAGCGGGCCAATCCGACAGTCGCTGCCCATCCCCCTGATCACGTCACCGACATCGGCCCCGACCAGCTCGCACAGCGTGGCGATGTAGTTGACGTAGCTAAGCCTGGTCGCGAGGAAGCCGTTCGAGGCGTACTTCACCAGCTCGGCGCTCTCGGGCCGCATCACCAGGATCTCGGTGTCGAGGGAACGGTAAAGCTCGGACACCTTCGCCGCCGTCTGCGGGTCGTCGGCGCCGATGACTACCCGGTCCGGATGGAAGAAGTCAGCAAGCGCCGATCCCTCCCTGAGGAACTCGGGATTGGACACCACGGCCACGTCGGGGCGACCGAGCCAGGCAGCGACGTCCCGGCAGGTACCCACCGGCACGCCAGCCCTTCGGCCCGACCGTCTAGGTGGTCGGTACATACCACCGAGTGTCCAAGCCTGGCCAGGCACGCCGCCGTGGTAAGCCCGACGTAGCCGGCTCCGAGCACGGCCACCCGTAGGGGCGCTGATCCGTTCTGGCCGACACCTGCCGCTGCATTGACGGGCACCGGAATGGTGCGGAGTTCCGGCGCCGGAGCCGACGCATCGCCTGGTGTGGCAGCCACCGCTGGGGTCAGATCGGCTGCGGTCGGCACGGCGCCGACCTCCAGCAGCGACGAGGACGGGTCGATCGGGGTGGGCAGCGGCCACTCGGCGCGCTGCACCTGCGCCCGCAGCGCTTGCAGGTTCGCATCGACCACGGCCAGCACGTCGTCGAAGGCAGCCGGTACTCCGTGATGCTGCTGGAGATTCCGGACTCGCGCGCACTCGTCCGCGAGCCGGGCGATCGCGGCCAATGCCTCGCGCCGGGCGGTATGGGCACAGGACATGACTTCGGCCTCGACGGACCGGATGTTGTCGGAAGCCTTGATCACCTGCTCGCGGCCGGCCCAGATCACACCGGCCAGCGACTGGAACTCCTGATCAATGGCCTGCGCATCGTCCAGCGCCTTGCGTCGGACCAGCGTGGCGTGCTGTTCGGCGTGCTCCCTGATCTGGCTGCCTGCGACCGCGGCCGCCTGCAAGATCGCCGTGACCTGGCCGCCGATGTCCGAGAAGATGCCCGACTGCTGCAGATCGGTGCGTACTCCCCGCGACCGGTATCCCTCAGCTTCCGCCCGCAGCCGCTCGACCTCGGCCGCTAGCCGGTCAAGCTCCGCGAGGTGTGCCGCCTCCAGGCGCCTGAGCTTGTCGCGCTCTTGCAGCAGGGAGACGAAGGACGCAGCGACCTCCCTGAGAAAGTCCCTGACCTCACCTCGGTTCCACCCCCGGACGGCCACCGAGAAATGCTGCTCGCTGATCTGCGCCAGATCGATACCCATCGCTGTGCCCCCGCGTCGCGTTGGTCGATCCCGAGTGATGATCTTTCCATTCCCGCAGATTCCACCCGGCGAACATGATCGAAAATCACTTTGTGTAGCGACCTGAATCTGGAGAGTCGCAGCTATCGGTGTGCGGCCAGGCTGTCGATGGTGGCCCGGAGGCCTATTTCGAGGGTCACCGTCGGCTCCCAGCCGAGCACGGCGCGCGCCAGGTGGATATCCGGACACCGCTGTCGAGGATCGTCCACCGGCATCGGGCCGAACGAGAGCTGCGAAGAAGATCCGGTCAGCGTGAGCACGGCCGCCGCCAGCTCTTTGATCGTCATCTCGTGCGGGTTCCCGAGATTGACCGGCCCCGCGTAGGACGAGTCGAGCAGGGCGAGGAGGCCGGCGACCAGGTCGGTGACATAGCAGAAGGACCTGGTCTGGCTGCCGTCTCCCTCGATGGTTATCGGCTCGCCGGTCAGCGCCTGGCGCAGGAACGAGCCGACGACGCGCCCATCGTCTGGCCTGCACCGCGGCCCGTAGGTGTTGAAGATCCTTGCGATCCGGACAACGATCCCGGCCCGGCGGGAGAAAGCCGTGGTCAGCGCCTCGGCGAACCGCTTCGCCTCGTCGTAGACCGAGCGGGGTCCGATCGGGTTCACGTTTCCCCAGTAGCCCTCGGGCTGCGGGGAGACTGCCGGGTCTCCGTAGACCTCACTGGTCGATGCCAGCAGGAACCGGCCGCCATCGCGTGCGGCCAGCGCCAGGAGCTGGCGAGTGCCGGTGCTGCCCGCGTCCAGTATCTCCAGCGACAGCGAGGCGAAGTCCCGAGGCGATGCCGGGCTGGCGAGGTCCATGACGGCGTCGAACGGCCCGAGCTCGGGCAGCGGCTCGCATATGTCCGCCTCCACCAGGCAGAAACTCGGCTCGCCCGCCAGCGCCGCCAGGTTCGACCGGCGACCGGTGACGAAGTTGTCCACGCACACGACATCGTCCCCGCGCGCCACGAGCTGCTCGCTGAGGCAGGAGCCGATCATCCCAGCTCCGCCAGCCACCAGAACCCTCATGCCGTCCCCCCGACCGTCGCCGACGCACATGATCGCCTGCCGTGAACGTACCCATCGAACCTCGCAGGTAGACCGCGCGCAGCCGGGAGCAGCGGTGACCTTTTGGCCGAACGGCTGGACTCACCGGATGCTCCATGGGCAGGGTGGGCGCATGATCGAGGCGGTCGTGTTCGACCTTGACGGGGTGCTCGTTGACTCGGAGCCGGTCTGGGAACAGGTGCGCCGGCAGGTGGTAGCCGAATATGGCGGTCACTGGGCACCGGATGCGCAGCAGCGGCTGATGGGAATGAGCACGGGGGAGTGGGCCCGCTATCTGAGCGAGGATCTGGGCGTCCGGCTGCCGCCGGAGACGATCGCGGCGCTGGTGATCGAGCGGATGGCGGCCCGGTACACGGAGCGGCTGCCGCTCATGCCCGGTGCGGCGCAGGCAGTAACGAGGCTCGCCGCGCGCTGGCCGCTCGGACTGGCAAGCTCGTCACCGCCGTCACTGATCGACACCGTCCTTGACGCCGCGTCGCTGCGGACGTCCTTCCTGGCTGCCGTGTCAACGGAGCAGGTCGCGCACGGCAAGCCAGCGCCGGATATCTATCTCGCCGTGGCCGACCAGCTGGGCCGCCGGCCGGAACGATGCGCCGCGGTAGAGGATTCGGCGAACGGACTGCGTTCGGCTGCCAACGCGGGCCTGCGGGTGATCGCGATCCCGCACCCGCGATACCCGGCCGACCAGGATGCGCTCGACGGCGCCGCCCTGGTGCTCACCGGCCTGGCTGAGCTGACCCCGAGCACCATCGCAGCGCTGGCAGACTAGCTGCTGGTCGCCAGCAACCGAGAGTTTGAGGTGCGGATGAACGACGTTCTCAACCTGCTTGAGCGCTATCGGCCGCAAGGCGAGACCGAGCTGGCCGATGTCGACCGGGTGCGATCGCTGATCGAGACCACGGCTGACCCGTGGCTGCGCTCGACGCCAGTGCATCTCACCGCGTCCGCACTGATCGTGCACCCGGACAGCGGCCAGGTGCTGCTGCGGTGGCACCAGCGCCAGCAAGCCTGGCTTCAGGTCGGCGGCCATGGCGATCCAGGCGAGAGCGACGCGCTTGCCATCGCGCTGCGCGAAGGTCACGAGGAGACCGGGCTGACCGACCTGGTGCCGTGGCCGAACTCGCGGCTCCGGCATGTGGTCATCGTCGGAGTCCCAGCTGCGGGCTCGGAACCCGCGCACGAGCACGCCGACCTGCGGTTCGTCCTGGCCACCCAGAGCCCGTACACAGCCAGAGCCGAAACACCGGACGCGCCGCTGCGCTGGCTGTCATCGAACGACGCGCACCAGGCCACGTCTGAGGCCAACCTCCGCGAAACACTCTCCCGCGTGCAGCGACTGCTCGCCCACCGCCAGGCCGCCGCACGGACTGCGCTATGTCCGCCCTGATTCCACCGAACGCGACGAGCTCAATCGAATTATCATGGATGAGCTTGTTTTCGGCGTCTTCACGCCCGCGGCGGTCGCTTGCCATCAGCGGATCATCGGACGGATGAAAGACGCGGGCTGCGACGCCGTCGTACTCGGCTGCACGGAGATCCCGCTGATCATGAACGACTCGAATTCGCCGCTGCCGACCCTCGATTCAACCCCCCTGCTCGCCCGAGCGGCACTGCGCCAGGCCCTGCGCGGCACGGCCGCGGAAGTTGGCGAGCCAGAAAACTGTTAGCTACCTGGGGTCACGGTGGGCATCCTGGTGCTGGACCCACACACGGCCATGGAGACTGCTGCTTTGCTACCCTCACCTGCCGAGCTGCGAGCAAGCCTGCCGGGGCTGATGCTGTCCGATCGGGATCGGCTGGACCGCCGGATCGAGCGAGCTGCCGCGGTACGCGACCCGGGGGCGCGCGAGCGAGCCCTTCGCCAGCTCGTCGCGGACATCGAGACGGCGGCGGCGCGGATCGAAGCCCGCAGGAGCGCGGTCCCGGCAATCTGGTATCCGCCCGAGCTTCCGGTCAGCCAGCGCAGAGCGGAGATCGCCGAGGCGATCCGGGATCACCAGGTGGTGATCATCGCGGGGGAAACCGGCTCGGGCAAGACCACGCAGCTGCCGAAGATCTGCCTGGAGCTCGGACGCGGGGTGGCCGGCCAGATCGGCCACACCCAGCCCCGGCGGCTCGCGGCTCGGACGGTGGCTGACCGGATCGCTGAAGAGCTAAGGACCGAGCCCGGTACCGCGGTCGGCTACAAGGTGCGCTTCACCGACACCTCAAGCGACGACACGCTCATCAAGCTGATGACCGACGGCATCCTGCTCACCGAGATGCAGCGCGACCGGCGACTGCTGCGCTACGACACCCTGATCATCGACGAGGCGCATGAGCGCAGCCTGAACATCGACTTCATCCTCGGCTACCTGCACAAGCTGCTGCCCAGCCGCCCAGACCTGAAAGTCATCATCACCTCGGCCACCATCGACCCGCACCGCTTCAGCGCTCATTTTGCTGAAAGCGAATCAAGCAAACACGGAGCCGGAGGCGAATCAAGCAAACACGGAGCCGGAGGCGAATCAAGCAAACACAGGGCCGGAGGCGAATCAGGCAAGCACGGCAACGAGGCTCCGGTGATCGAGGTATCCGGGCGCAGCTACCCGGTGCAGGTGCGTTACCGGCCGCTCGCCGAGTCAGCCGAGCCAGCCGGTGAGTCCCGCAGTGAGCCCCGCGGTGAGCCCCGCGATCAGGTGCAGGGCATCTGCGACGCGGTGGACGAACTGCGGGCCGAGGGTCCGGGCGACATCCTGGTTTTCCTCAGCGGCGAGCGGGAGATCAGGGACACCGCCGAGGCCCTGGCCGGCCAGGCCGACCTTGAGGTACTGCCGCTCTACGCCCGGCTTTCCGTGGCTGAGCAGCACCGGGTCTTCCAGCCGCATAACACCAGGCGGGTCGTGCTGGCTACCAATGTCGCTGAGACCTCGCTGACCGTTCCCGGCATCAAGTACGTCGTCGACCCTGGCACGGCGCGGATTTCCCGGTACAGCCACCGGACCAAGGTGCAGCGGCTGCCGATCGAGCCGATCTCGCAGGCGTCCGCCAACCAGCGCGCGGGCCGGTGCGGCCGCACCTCGGACGGCGTGTGCATCCGGCTCTACACCGAGCAGGACTTCACCTCGCGCCCGGAGTTCACCGATCCGGAGATTCTGCGCACCCATCTGGCCTCGGTCATCCTGCGGATGGCTGACCTGGACCTCGGCGAAATGAAGGACTTCCCGTTCCTCGACCCGCCCGACTCGCGGCAAGTCAGCGACGGAGTCCGCTTGCTGGCCGAACTCGGCGCCGTCTCGCAGCCGGGCGGTGGCATCCGGCTGACTGACTTGGGGCGAAAACTGGCCAGGCTCCCAGTCGATCCGCGGCTGGGCCGGATGATCCTGGCGGCCGGTCACAATGGATGCGCCCGCGAGGTGTTGATCATCACGGCAGCGCTGTCCATCATCGATCCGAGGGAGCGGCCAGCGGACTCACGCGAGGCAGCCGACGCGCTGCACGCGCGGTTTGCCGAACCCGGCTCGGACTTCCTGTCGGTCTTGAACCTCTGGGACTACCTGCGCGACCAGCAGGCGGAGCTGTCCGGCTCCGCGTTCCGCCGGATGTGCCGCCGCGAGTACCTGCACTACCTGCGGGTGCGCGAATGGCAGGACGTGTATGGCCAGCTCAAGCGGGCGGCAAAGGATCTCGGCGTCACAGCCGAGGCAGATCGCCGCCGTCCGGCGACCGGGCCAGCCGGCCAGACCGGCGCAGCCGCTGGCGCCGACTCCGGTGACCAGCGCGGAGCCGAGACCGGCACCAGGATCGCGGCGGAACTCGCCGACCGGGTGCATCAGTCCCTGCTGGCCGGCCTGCTGTCCCACATCGGCATGCAGGACATCAGCAGGCAGGACGCCGGGAAACGACGCGGGCCTGCTGAGTTCACCGGCGCCCATGGTTCTCGTTTCGCAATATTCCCTGACTCCGTGCTCGCGCGGAGGCCGCCGCAATGGGTCGTGGCGGCCGAGCTGGTCGAGACGTCCAGGCAGTGGGCCAGGATCGCGGCGCGGATCGAGCCGGAATGGGTGGAGCCGCTGGCCGCGCACCTGGTCAGGCGCGGGTACAGCGAACCGCACTGGGATGCGCGGCGGGGCGCCGCGATGGCGCTCGAGAAGGTGACACTGTACGGCCTGCCACTGGTGGCGGCCCGGCCGGTCACGATGAGCCGGATCGACCCAGTCGCGGCACGCGAGATCTTCATCTCCCGCGCGCTGGTCGAGGGGGACTGGCGGACCCATCACCGGTTCTTCGAGCACAACCATCGCCTGCTTGCGCAGGCCGAGGAACTGGAGCGCCGGGCGCGCAGGCGCGGGATCGTGATTGACGACGCCGCGCTGTTCAGCTTCTACGACAAGCGGATACCTGCGGACGTGACGTCCGCACGGCATTTCGACGCCTGGTGGAAGAAAGCCAGGGCTGCCGACCCTGACCTGCTGAACCTGGATCCCGCCGAGCTGGCCGGCTCGGCCGCCGCCGACGTCGAGCCGACCGACTACCCGAGTGCGTGGGGCGACCTGGCGCTGTCGTACGAGTTCACGCCCGGCCTGCCTGGCGACGGGGTCACGGTAGACATTCCGCTGGCCAGGCTCAACCAGGTGGCCGGCGAGGCGTTCTCCTGGCAGATCCCCGGCCTGCGCGAGGAACTGGTGACCGAGCTGATCCGGTCGCTGCCCAAGCAGCTGCGCCGGGCGTTCGTACCCGCGCCGGACGTCGCCAGGACGGTCCTGGCCAGGCTGGACCCGGCGCACAGGGACCTGCTTGACGCCCTCGCCGCGGAGCTCGGCCGCCTTGGCGGGGTCGCCGTCCCGCGCGAGGCGTTTGACCTGTCCCGGCTGCCTGAGCACCTGAGGCTCGGCTTCCGCATTGTCGGCGAGGACACGGTGCTCGCCACCGGGAAGGACCTTGCCGCGCTGCGCGACCAGCTGCGGCCCCAGCTGCAGGTCGCGCTCACCGCAGCGGCCAGCGACATCACCCGGTCCGGGATCCGGAGCTGGGACTTCGGGACGCTGCCGCGCGTGTTCTGCCACGGGCAGCTCCGCGCGTACCCGGCGCTGGCGGACGCCGGTGACGCTGTCGACATCGCCTTGTTCGAGACCGAGGCAGAGGCCGAAGAGGCGATGCGGCTGGGTAACCGCCGTCTGCTGCTGATCGATGTTCCGGCTGGTGCGCGTTCGGTCGCCAGCCGGCTGCCGTCCAGCGCGAAGCTGGCGATGAGCCGGCATCCGTACCCCAGTGCCGCCGCGCTGCTCGATGACTGCGCGGCGTGCGCGGCCGACGAGGTGATTGCGAATGCGGGCGGCCCGGCCTGGGACGCGGTGGCCTTCGAACAGCTGCTTGCGGCCGCCAGGTCGGCACTTCGGGCCGGCACGGCCGACGTGGTCAGTGCGGTCGCCCGGGTACTAGCCCAGGCGCACGCCGTCGATGCCGGGCTGGAACGAGCCACCAGCCAGGCGCTGCGGCCTGCGGTGGCCGACCTGCGCGCCCAGCGCTCGGGCCTGATCTATCCCGGGTTCGTCTCCGGAACCGGCGCGCGCCGCCTGTCCGACCTGGTCCGCTACCTGCGAGCCATGAACCAGCGGCTGGACAAGGCGCCCGAGGATCCACGACGCGACGCAGACCGGATGGCGACCGTGCACCGGGTGTCGGAGTCTTATCAGCAGGTGATCAGCGAACTCGGGCCAGCCGCACGCTGCCGGGTGGACGTCAGGGCCGTGCGCTGGATGATCGAGGAGCTGCGGGTGAGCCTCTTCGCCCAGACTCTCGGCACCGCCATGCCGGTATCGGAGCAGCGGATCCAGGCGGCACTGAATCGCCTCGCCGAGCGCTGATCAGACCTCCTGGCCGCGAGGAACCTGCCGCGACCGCCTATGCTGGCCTGCTGGCCAGGTCTACAGGGTGGAGCTCAACGTGCTGACGTGGTGGCTGGCCCGCACGCAGGAGCAGCTGCCTGCCGGAACCGGGTGGCTGACGGCCACCGAGCGCCGTCGTGCGGCTGGCCTGCGTTACACCAAGCGCCGGACAGACTTCCTGCTCAGCCGCTGGACGCTCAAGCTGGCCGTGACGCGCGTGCTGCACTGGCCGGACGATGCAGCCACGCTGGCGCGGATCGAGAGCCGTGCTGCCGGTGACGGCGCGCCCGAGCTCTTTGTCGATGACCAGCCTGCTGACCATGGCGTCTCGCTCTCTGACCGGGCCGGCTGCGCCGCGTGCCTGGTCGCCGATCAGCTCGCCGCGATCGGCTGCGATCTGGAACTCGTGGAGCCGCGCAGCGATGCCTTCGTCCGTGACTACCTGACCGATTCCGAACGCGATCTTGTCGCCGCCGCGGGCCCGGCGCGCGACCTCGCCGCGAACCTGATCTGGTCGGCCAAGGAGAGCGCACTTAAAGTGCTCCGTACCGGCCTGCGCCGGGACACCCGCTCGGTGGAGGTGACCGTGCCGAACCTGACGCCGCCGGAGCATGCCTGGTCCCCGCTCGGTGTCCGCACCGCCGACGGTGCCGTTTTCGGCGGCTGGTGGCGGCGGAGCGGGGCGTTCGTGCTCACCGCCTGCGGACCAGAACACTTCCCCCGGCCGGCGCCGCTGGATGCCGTCTCGCCGCTGGACGACGCGGCTGCCACGGATCACTGGCTGAGCAGGCCGCTCAGCTGACTGCGGCAGGCAGCCGCCAGCGTGGCTAGCTCACGCCCGCCGCGACAGCAACTGGCGGCGACACTGGCGCAAGCCGCCGTTCCAGCGCGCCGATGATGAAGGGACGCAGCTCGACGGCCGGGATGATGTGATCGACCGACCCCACCCGCAAGGCTCGCTGGATGTCGTGAATGCCGTCGAACTCGTCGGCCACCTGCTTGAGCTTCTCGGCCCGGACCGCCGCAATCGTGTCGGCAAGCTCGTGCCGCAGGTCGGCGTGGGTGCCCGTGGCGCCAGCCGCGACCTTCTCGCGCATGCTCACCACCCGCGGGTCCTGCTCGGTCCTGGTGGTGACCTCGCGCGCGAAGACGACCGCAGCGGCGGGCGCGCCGCCGATCACCGACGCGTACGAGCCGGCCACCGCGGCGGTCACCATGTCGTTGTGCAGGCGCTTGGAGAACACCACGAACGCGCCGCCGTGGTAGCGGGACACCACCACGAACACGATCAGGCCCCGGAAGTTGGTCACCGCGCGGCCGATCTCCGCGCCGTACTCAAGCTGCCACTTGCGCATGCTCTCCGGGGAGCCGTCGAAGCCGGTGAGGTTGGCCAGGACCACCACCGGGCGGTTGCCGCTCGCGGCGTTGACGGCGCGGGCGACCTTGCGCGAGGACTGCGGGAAGAGCGTGCCTGACGTCCACGACGGCGGCCCGTCGGCCGGGACGAATCCGGACCGTGTCAGCGTCTGTGACTCCAGCCCGATCAGGCAGACCGGCATCCCGCCGAGGTGAGCTTCCCACACGATCGCGTTCTCGCCGTCGCGCCACCTGGCCCAGCGCTCGAACGGCTCGTGATCGGCGTCGGTGACAGCGCGCATCACCGAGCGCATGTCGAACGGCTTCTTGCGATCACCGTTCAGCTCGGCCGAGAAGATATCCCCGATCAGGCTGAAGTCCGAGCCGGCCACGAGCTTGTGCGGGGACACGCACACATCCCGGTCGAACGGGTCGCTGGTGGGTGCCCGTCGTGGGCCGCTCTCGCCGGGGACGATGTAGGTGTGCTCGTAGTGTCGGAGCAGTACGGCGCATGCGTCGGCCAGCGTCGGAGCCCAGTACTGCCCCTGTCCGTTCGGGCCCATGATCCGGTCGAATCCGCCGATGCCGAAGTTATCCTCGGCGGACACCCCGCCCGAGTAGTCCAGCGAGTTCTTGCCGGTCAGCACCATGGCACTGACCGGCGTCATCACCAGGATTCCCCTGGTATGCATGAGCATCGTTGCCTCGGCGTTCCAGTAGGGCTGCGCACCGACGTTGATCCCGGTGACCACCACGTTGACCTCGCCGCCTGCCTGAGTGAACTCGATCAGGCGGCGCAGCACGGCGGCGATCCAGTCCATGTTCTCGGTGCCGCTGTCCCAGGCGATCCGGGCGCCTGAGGACAGCGCGAACCACTCGACCGGCAGCTCAAGCCTCCGGGCAAGTGCCAGGGCAGCCAGGATGCGCCGGCACTCTGCCTCGGCGAGATTGCCGAGCCCGGATGTCGGGTCGCCCAGGATCGCTACCCGGCGCATGCCGGCCGGCACCAGGGGGGTGTAATTGCTGATCACTCCGACCACGATCCCGGCGGTGTTCTGACCGTAGGGCCGGTCGACCGGCACGAGTTCCTCGCCGCCGTCATCGAGGTCGTACTCGACGAACTCGCCGGCCGGGAAGTCGGCCGGCGCGCCGACCGGCGGCGTGAGCATCCGGATCAGCTCGTAAGGATAGGGAACACCGAACCGCTCCGAGCGCAGCACCTTCTGCCGGTACTCGGTCAGCGGCCGGATCGGCCGGTCGGCAAGCGGCCTGACCCGGACAGTGACCGCCCGGTCGGCGATGTTCTCGACATCCAGGACCGCGTCCCGGATCTCGCCGGTGGCCGCGTCCAGCGTCCTGATCCGGACCACGACCTTCTCCAGGCCAAGGCCCGCGGCCATCGGCGCCAGCCGGTGGGCTACCCCGCGCCAGGTCCCGGGCGCGATGTCCCAGGTAGGGCGCACGTAGAGGATGACCCGGTTGCTCAGCGGCCGCTGCTTGGTCGGCCGGTGGCCGAGCGCGTGCCTGATGTCACCAAGCGCCTGAGCAAGCACTCCCTCAAGATGGGGAAAGCCGATGGTCCGGCCAGCCGAATCACGGGCCGGGGTGAGGTCGCGAACCTCGGCGATCGCGATCAGGCGCTCGTCCTTGGCGTTCTCGCGGGCAACCGCGTGGAACAGGTAGACATCCTCAGCGCTAGGCAGCCGCTCCAGGGTGAAGTTCGACAGCCGCCACAGGTCGAGGCGTTCAGCGATCATCGGATGCAGGTTGCGGTACAGCGGATCCTCGGTGAGCCCCGTCTCGCCTGGCCTGAAGGTGAAGTGCGACGTGCGCAGGTGCTCCGGGGACGCGCTGCCTGGATCGGGGCCGCTGTCACTGGTGATCGTGATGTCCAGCCGGTCCAGCAGGTGGCCGAAGTCGGTCCGGGCCAGCGATCCGGTAAGCCCGGCGGCCATCGGCGCGGCGTCGGTCCACTCGCCGGTCCGCCAGGACTCGACGTCCACGACGACCTTGGCGTCCGCGGGCAGCGCGCCGAGGAACGCTCGCAGCTGCGCGGCGAAGTCGGCCAGGTCCGCGAGGGATACGTAGCCGGTGACCAGCTGTACGTCCTGCCCGTCCTCGGCGTATTCGGCCAGGCAGACCAGGTGCCGGCCGAAAGTCTGGCAGCGCAGCTCGCGAAGCTCGCGGATCCGGTAGAACCGGCGGGTCCTGGTTTGCAGCAGGCGCACCTTGGTTGTGGCGTCCGCCGCTCGGTATCTGTCCCGCAGCAGCGCGCGCAGCGGCTGCGGGCACCAGACCAGGCGATCGGTCAGCTCGCGGATCCGCTCACCGGACGGATGGGCGGCGAACTCGTCGAGGCATCGCTCCATCTCCGCGTAGATCGCCGGAGGAATCCGCCTGAGCATCGGCGCGTCGACGTAGGTGAACCGCACATCGCGGGCCAGATCGCAGACCTCCTGATGACGTCCCTGGGTTGAGGCGACAAGCCGGTCGATGACCGCGCGCCGCTCGTCGGTCATCAGCGGCATCAACGTGTCGTGCTGGCGCAGCCACCGGTCCAGGATCGCCATGATGACCGGCCCGGCGAGGCGGACTCGTGCGACCGACCGGTACATCCGTAGCAGCGCCTGCTCGAGTTCCGGGGTCCGCCGCAGCGACGTGACGCCGTAACGCGCGAGAGCGTGCCGCAGCTGGTTCAGGAAATGCTCAGACAGCCCGCTGCGCTCCGGATCGAGGAGGGCCAGGTAGGTGAACAGGTGGTCCTCGGCACTGTGGGCGTGCTCGTCCTCGGTCTCCTCCGGCTGACGCCGGGCCAGCGCCGTGATATCGGCGTATATCTCGAGCAGCTCCTGCTCCGCGCCGAGCAGCCCGGGGTCGGCCAGGCCGACGGCGACTGTCATCGCCTCGTGCCGCTTGCTCAGCTCGCGCGCGGCGTCCTCGTCGATGTCATAGCCGAGCAGGTAACCGCGGAGGGTGGCGGGATCGCCGTGGGCGCCGGGTTCGTGCGGGCAGTCTCCGTCCGGGCCAGGGCAGTTCACAACGGCTGCCAGATCGAGCCTCGGGCCGGGAGTGGCCAGGCTGTCCGGCTGTTCCGATGGCTGCAGCTGCACCAGCGGCGCGCCCGCTTCCACCTGCGTGTTGACGCCGGCGAACACGGCGTGGACAGTGCCAGCCAGCGGCGCCGTGATCGCGGTCTCCATCTTCATGCTCTCGACCACGACCAGCGGATCGCCGGCCCTGACCGTGTCGCCCGGAGCGACCAGGACGGCGACCACAAATGCTGGCGCCGAGGCCCTGACGTGGCCGCCGACGTCACGGGTAATGACCTGGGGTACGCCATCCACTTCGACGTTCATCCTCGGTCCCTGGGCGTCGGCCACCACCCGGTGCCGCTCACCTGAGCAGGTGACGGCCCGCTCGAAGCGCCCCAGGCGCTGGATCTTCACGTCGACCACGCCGTCGTCGACCTCGACTCGGTAGTCCTGGAGTCCCAGGCAGCAGACGTGCATCCGGTAGATGTTGCCGCGCAGGCTCAGCTCCACCTGGTGGCCGATGGCGTCAGGCAGCTCGGGCCGGCCATGGGCCGCGGCCGCGTAGAAGTTCGCCTGGACGGCCGCCTGCTCGGCTTCGGCCGCCTCGATGGCCGCGGCGACCAGCGCCACCGGGTGCGGCGGCGGAAGGTGCGCTCCCGCCGCGGTCAGCCGGTCGAGCCACTGATTGTCGTAGCTGCCAGCCCGCACCTCGGGCCGGTCAAGCAGGGCGAGCAGGAAGCCCTTGTTGGTGGTCCCGCCGTCAACGGCGATGACCGACTGCGCCAGGCCACGGTGCAGCCTGCTGAGTGCCTCGTCCCGGTCCGCGCCCCAAGCCACGACCTTGGCGATCATCGAGTCGAACTCGGGTGCGATCTCGTCGCCCTCCGCGATGCCCGCATCGACCCGGATCCCAGGCCCGAACGGGAGCCGGAGCGCGGATACCCGGCCGGGTGCGGGGGCGAAGCCGCGTTCCGGGTCCTCGGCGTTCAGCCGGGCCTCGATCGCGTGCCCACGGGCTTGCGGCGGGTGTAGCGCGAGCCGCCCGCCTTCGGCAATCTCCAGCTGCAGTTTGACCAGATCGACGCCGGTGGTCAGTTCGGTGACCGGATGCTCGACCTGCAGCCGGGTGTTCACCTCCATGAACATAAACTGCCTGGTTGCCGGATCGAGCAGGAACTCGACCGTGCCGGTGCTTCGATAGCCCGCTGCGGAGCACAGCCGCACGGCCGCGTCGCGCAGCGCCCGCTCGCCGGACTCGTCAAGCAGCGTGCAGGCCGACTCCTCGATCACTTTCTGGTTGCGCCGCTGAATGCTGCAATCGCGTACGCCGAGCGCCCACACGGTGCCGTGGCCATCGGCTACCACCTGAACCTCGACGTGCCGCGCGGCATCGAGCCTGCGCTCGATGAACACGGAATGGTCTCCGAACGCGTGCCCGGCCTCGGCCTGCGCCGCAGCGAACGCGTCGTGCATGCGGTCGGCGGACTCCACCAGCCTGATGCCGCGGCCACCCCCGCCGGCCGCCGCCTTGACCAGCACCGGGTAGCCGAGCATTTCGGCGGCGAGGAGCGCGCTGTCGGCGTCGTGCACCGGACCGCCGCTCCACGGCACGACCGGGATACCGAGGCTCTCGGCCAGCTGCTTGGCCCGCACCTTGTCGCCAAGCAACCGGATGACGTCACTGCCCGGGCCGACGAACGTGATGCCAGCCTGCTCGCACCGCTGGGCGAATTCGGCCGACTCGGCGACGAACCCCCAGCCGACCCAGACCGCGTCGGCACGGGCTTCAGCCATCGCCGACATCAGCCGGTCGAGGTTCTGGTATGCACTGGTGCGGTGGCCGCTCGAGTCTGCCCAGGTCGCCGGGCCGAGCAGGACAGCCTCGCTGGCTTCCCTGACGAACCAGGCCGCCGCGTCCGGCTCCGTGTACAGGGCGATCGTGCTGATGGGCTCGCGGGACTGCGAGTTCAGCTCGGCGACAGCGCAGATGCAGCGCATCGCCGACTCTCCCCGGTTGGCTATGGCAAGCCGGTGAATCGGTGTCATGTTGGCCCCCTTGGGCCGGAGGTAATGCACGTCAGCCGCGCATGGCAGCACGGATCGGGCGCTGGAGGTCGTCCGCGACCGTGCCAGGCAGCGGCACGGTGCGGTAACCGTCGATGCGGACAAGCACGTCGCCGGCCGAATCCACCACCCTGCAGTCGAAGCTGCCGTCACTGGCCGGATGGACGAGCGCGAACAGGTCACCGTCGCCTCGTGGCTTGTGCACGGTGCGGATCAGGTCGGCGTGGCCAGGCAGCGCCAGCCGGCCGGCCTGGCCGATATCCCAGAGGCCGACCGTCTGGAAGCACAGCTCGGTCAGCCGCGGCTCCGTCGTGGTCGGGTCGCCCGCTGGCTGGTGGTCAGGGGGCAGCTGCGCGGCGAGCCGGCCGACCGCGTCGCCGTCGCAGCGCCACGCCTCGTCGAGCACTTGGTAGGCGGGGCCATGCGGGAACACCCGGTAGATGTCCGCATGGCTGACGGCAACGGCAGCCGCTGCGGTGCGGGAGTCATCGAGCTCGGGTCGCGGCGGTTGCTTGGAGAGCCGGACACGGCCGGTGAAATGCGTCGTCCAGCGCGGCACCTCATCGCCCTTGAGCAGCCGGCTGCCGGCCATCGCGCAGTCGGCGACGAGGTCGGCGCCGTCCCGGCGGATCACCGCCCGCACTACTACGGTGCGAGGCTCGTCGCGGTAGAACTTCACCGGCGCCATGAAATCCATCGCCTCGACACCAGCGACGTGCAGGTCCGGAGCCGCAAGGCTGGCCACCGCAGCGAAGGCCTCGGCACCCATGACACCGGGTAGCACCGTGATGGATTCGATCTGATGATCGTGCAGGAACGGCTGCGCCGCCGGGTCCAGTGTCGTCTGCACCGTCAGCCCCGAGTAGACGCCCATGCCGGTCACGGATCCAGCCATCGGTCCGGCAGCGGCGGTGCTGACGGCGGCGATTTCGAGCCCTCCGGTGGGGTCGAGCTCATCCAGCATCATGCCCAGCTTCCCGGCGACCACGACCTCACCCCGGAAGGAGCTTGCCGTCAGTTCCCGCCTGATCCAGGCGATCCCGGCCTCGGGCGGCAGCATCTCGATGCCAGCCAGCTCCATGACCTTCGGGATGGATCCGCGAGTGGCCATGCCGAGCCCGCCCCACGCGGTCCAGTCGAGCACGATGCCGCGGGTTCCCGGCCGGGTCCGCCGGAAGCTTGACGTGATCTTGCACAGCAGGTCGTTGGCCGCGCTGTAGTCGGTCTGGCCCGCGTTGCCGAACCTCGCTGCCACCGAGCTGAACGCCACGGTCGCACCGATCGGCAGGTCGGCCGCGGCGTGCAAGAGGTTGAACCAGCCATCGCTCTTCACGTCGAAGACCAGGTCATACTCGCGGCGATCCTTGTCGGCGATGGCGCGGCTGATCTCAAGCCCGGCAGCGTGCAGCAGGACGTCGATCCGCCCGTGCCGGTCGCGGACGTCAGCCACGACCCGCGCCACGGCGTCGGCATCGGTCAGGTCGACCGAGTGGTAGTAGGCCTCGCCGCCAGCCTCGCGCACGGCCTGGATCGCGGTCAGTGCCGACTGCAGCCGTTCGTAGCGGGAGAGCTCGCGTTCGATCAACACCGGCGTCGGCCGCTGGCCGGCGGCCTTGAGCCGCTCGGTAATCGTCGCCTTGAAGGCAGCTCGGTCGGCCGCGAAGGCGGCCAGATCCTGGTCGGCTGGATCGGGCTCAGGGGTCAGGTCGAGCAGGTGGAACGTGCCGCCGCTGGCGGCGGCTAGGTCCGCGACGATCGCTGAAACGATGCTGCCTGCCGCCCCGGTGACGACGAACACGGTCTGGCTGTCCAGGGCCAGGCCATCGGTGCCGTCGCCGAACGGGATCTCGCTCAGGCCCACAGCCCAGCGGCGGCCATCTGCCCGGCCGATCTCAATCGCGCCGGGGTCGCGCAGCGTCTCCTCGATCAGCGCGTCCGCGAGCGATGCGGTCTTCCTGCTGACGGCGAAGTCCACCGCCTTGACCAGGACTTCCGGCCGCTCGCGACGGTAGGCCTTGGTGAAGCCGGTAACCGCGCCGCCAAGCGGCGCCACGGCGCCCGCCTCGTCATAGCCGTGATAGCCACCGAGCCGAGTCGCCGACACCAGGAAGGTGCCGCGCGGCCCGAGCTGACCCTCGGTGTCCAGGCGCCGCACCACGGCATACAGGTTCTTGACCCGGCCGGCCAGCGCGTCGCGCCAGCCGGCCAGGTCGAGCTCGTCAATCGCCGGCTCGGCATCAAGCGCGGCTAGCCAGTACAGCCCGTGCACGGGCCCGTCAGCGAGCCAGCTTGTCAGCCGCTCGTCGATGGCCGGGGCGGTTGATCCGGCTTCCAGCACAAGAGCGGTCACGCCAGTGGCCGCGAGGCGCCTGACGAGCGCGGTCGCGATTCCGCCCTGGTCTGCCATCACGATGACGCGACTGGTATCAGCCAGCGTCACGCCGGTAGGCGAGCACCATTCGATCGGAGGCCGCAGCACCGGAACGGGAATCCGGCGCGGCAGTAGCTGCGCTGCGGCGGTGTCACCCTTGAACGCGGGCGCGGTGCGAAGCGCGGGCGCGGTGGCGGCTGCGGGCGGGGTGCCGACTGCGGGCGTCGTGTCAGGCGCGGGCGGCGCCTGCCCGACTGCCGGAGATTCGCTGCCGGCCGGCGCAGCCTGCGCGGGCCGTGACCGGTCGCGGGCGAAGCCGATCACGTGGGCCAGGGTGGGGAAGTCGCGCAGCCTGAGGTTCTCGTCGCGCGGGATGCCGAACCGCTCCCGCACCGCCGCGAAAACCTCGGCCTGCTTGACCGTGTCCACACCGAGATCGGCCTCCAGATCAAGATCGAGGTCGAGCAGTTCGGCCGGGTAGCCCGTCATCTCACTGACGATCTGCACGATCTGTGCCGCTGGCGCGTCATCGGCCTGAGCCGCTGGTGTGGACTGCGCTGTCGCGGTCGCTGAACCCGGTGACCCGGATTCAGTTGTCGCGGTCGCGCTCGCTGGCTCCGGTGACCTTGCCGCCGTCGCGGGCTGCGCTGCGGTAGGTTCCGGCGCGGCCTGCTGAGCTGCGGCGATGGGACCTGTCGCCGGCGCTCGGTCGCTGGCGAAACCGATCACATGGGCAAGGGTGGGGAAGTCCCGCAGCCTGAGGTTCTCGTCGCGCGGGATGCCGAACCGCTCCCGCACCGCCGCGAACACCTCGGCCTGCTTGACCGTGTCCACACCGAGATCGGCCTCCAGATCAAGATCGAGGTCGAGCAGTTCGGCCGGGTAGCCCGTCATCTCGCTCACGATCTGCACGATCTGTCCGGCGACGGGGTCTACGGCCGGCTCGGGTGCGGTCGCCTCAGCAGCGGCCGACTCGGCTGCGGTCGGCCCAGCTGCGCTCGCCTCGGCGGCGGCCGGCGCTAGTCCGGCGGGTACTGCCGTTGCCGCAGGCTGCGCCGTACCCACCGGAGCAGATCCGTCCGGCCGGTCAGTCAGCGGTGCCCGGTCTCGCACGAAGCCGATCACATGCGCCAGGGTGGGGAAGTCGCGCAGCCTGAGGGTCTCATCGCGCGGGATACCAAACCGCTCCCGCACCGCGGCGAACACCTCGGCCTGCTTGACGGTGTCCACGCCGAGATCGGCTTCCAGGTCGAGGTCCGGCTCAAGCAGGTCGCGTGAGTAGCCCGTCAGCCCTTCCACGATGTCGAGGACGGATTGCTTGACCTGGTCAGCGGGAGCTGAGGCCGAAACCACAGGAGCAAGCGCCGACCCTGCCGCGGCCGGCTGTGCTGCCGACGGCTGGGCGACCAGCTGCGCTGCCGGTGGCGGACCTGACGGTTGCGGCACGGCGCCGGTTGACGACGGCACCGCGGTGGCCGGGCCGGGCTGAGCCGACGCTGCCAGGCCGTCCGCTGCCAGGCGCTGGGCTGCCTGGCCATTCGGGGCGGGGCTGGGCGGAACGATTAGCTGCGACGCGACTGCGGGCACTGCCGTGGGCTCGGCGGGCGCCGGTGCTTGGGCCGGGCCGTCGTCGACGACGCGTAGCCGGTGCTGCACGACCTCAAGCCGGGCATCGCTGCGGCCGCTAACCCGGGCCAGCCACGAGCGCCATGTCACCTCGTCAAGCACGCGGTAGCCGAAGCCCAGGTCGGTGGGTGCACGGCGGCGGCCGTCCGCAGGCGCGGTCCAGCGCAGCAGCAGCATCGCAATCTGCGAGCCGAAGCCGGCCGCCAGCCGAAGCGCAAAGGTCACCGGGTAGGCGCCGCCGCGGGACAGGTTCAGCGGGCCGAGTTCGGGGTCGATCTCACGGAAGTTGGCCACCGGCGGGACGATCCCCGTCTCCAGCGCCTTGACGGCGACGACCTCTTCGATGCCCGCGCCCATGGCGTGACCGGTGAAACCCTTGGTATTCGCGATCACCACTGAGTCGGCTGCCGCGCCGAAGACTCGCCGCAAGGCGTTGATCTCAGCCGACGCGCTGCCGCCGCGGGCCGGTGTGTATGTCTCGTGCGAGACGAACACGGTCTGGCCCGCAATCGCGAAGCGATCGATTCCACGCCGCTCCGCCTGCCGGAGGAGCTTCTCCATTACCTGGCCGATGTGCTCGACGTCGAGCCGGGTGCCGTGGAAAGCGCTGTTGGCGATCACCGCGGCCAGCACTTCGCAGATCGGGCGGATGCCGCGCTCCCGTGCCGCTTCAGCGGACTCGATGACCAGCGCCGCGGCACCAGAACCGATGATCATCCCGTGCCGGCGGCGGTCGAAGGGCAGGGCCGCATCCTCCACGACACCATCGGTCGCCGCCGCGCCACTGGCTAGGAATCCTGACCCGGTCCAGGGCAGCAGCGCGTCCGAGGCAGCGTTGTCCGCGGAGACCACGATCACCCGCCGGCAGCGGCCGGCCCGGATCCAGTCCTCGGCGATCGCTACCGCCACGGCCGTGCTCGCGCAGGCGGAATTGACCTGAGTGTTGGGGCCGCGGGCGCCGATCAGCTCGGCGAACTGCGAGTGCCCCATCGCCAGCGCCCGGAACAGGAAGCGCCGGTCGAAGGCGAACGGGTGGGTCTGGATGGCGTGCTGCAGTTCGGCGATCCGCCTATCCACTTCCGCGACTGCCTGGTCGGCCGCGTTCATCCGGCCGCGCACGTCCGTTAGCGTCGCGAGTTCCGTCCGGCGTGAACGGTCCTCCTGGTAGCTGTTGATATCGCTCGCGAACGACTCGTACCCGGGGAACGCCGATGCGAACACCACGCCCGTGTCGTCTCGCAGTTCGTCGGGCAGCCCCCATGGGCCGGGCAGCTGAGTCCCGAGCGTGGTGGTGTGGTAGTGCCGGACCAGCGGGATGCCGGCGTCGCGCAGCGCGTCGATGCCGGCGCCGATCGCCAGCCTGGTGCACGGGTCGAGCGCGGCGTCGCGGTCGGGGTCCAGGCCGAACTCCTGCACCGCATCCAGCGGGCTGTAACGGCCAGCCAGCTTGATGACGTCGTCCTCGCCGTTGATCATCTCGAAGACCGGATCGCCGCGGTCGCTCTTCACCAGCCTGGTGATGTGCTTGTCGACCATCTCACGGCGGATCTGGCGTGGTATCACGTCGATGAACTGCTGACCGGACAGGATCCGGGCAACGTTCTCATCGTCGAAGATGCGGTCCACACCGGGCAGCCCGAGCGCGGCACCGGTGATGACGACCGGCTCCATCGGACCAGGCGTGCGGTCGGCCAACGCAGGTGCTGCGTTCGCCGCGGGCGCCGGTCCACCAGCGTCGCCGAGAATGTGACGGCTGCGCTCGAGCAGATCTGCCAGCAGGTGGCCGAGTTCGGAATAGCGATCAGCAGACATGGCTGCCCCCGTTGCGGTTGATGTGGGCAGGTACGGAACTTGGCTAGCCGCCGCCGGTCCGGCGGCTGCGGTCACGGCAACTGGCGCTATGGCCACCGAAGTTGTGCTGGTAGCGGGTGGCGTGCTGGTAGCAGTCGGCGTGCCGACGGCTGCTGGCACGGGCTCGGCGCCAGCGGCGGATCCGAAGCCGGCCGCGTACAGGCCGCACAGCGCGGCATTGAACGAGGGCAGGTCACCGTTCTTGGGATGATTGGTGAACAGCGCGAGGACGTCGTCGTGCGCAGAGCCGAGCACATCCTCGGCGAAGCCTTGCAGCGCTCGCTTCGGTCCGACCTCGACAAAGACGCGGGCTCCGGCCTCGTACAGCGTGTTCAGGCCCTTGACGAACTGAACCGGCGAGGCGACCTGGCGGCTCAGGAGGTCGAGCATTCGCCCCTCCACGTCCGGGCCTTCGGTCAGATAGAACTCGCCGTCGACGTTGGCCACAATCGGCAGCGTGGGCGCGTGCAGCTTGAGCCGGGACAGCGTCCGCCGGAGCGGCTCGCTGACCGGCGCGACGATCGAGGTATGGAACGCGTGGCTGACCGGGATGCGCACCGCTGTCAGGCCGGCCGCTTGAAATGCTGTTACCGCCTGCTCGACGGCCGCGGTAGCACCGCCGACCACGGCCTGATGAGAGCTGTTCACGTTGGCGATCACGACGTAGCCGTCAATCGAATCGACGATCCGCTCGATCTGCTCAAGCGGCGCCATGATGGCGGCCATCGCCCCGTGGTCCGGGATCTCCAGGCTGGCCATCTCGCGGCCGCGTGCGCTGACCGCCTCAAGCGCCGCCCCGAACGACAGCGCGCCCGCGGCCACCAGCGCCCCGTATTCACCGAGGCTGTGACCCATCACCATGTCCGGCTCGATGCCGTAGGCACGCATCAGCCTGGTCAGGGCGATGTCGGCGGTAAGCACGGCCGGTTGGGTGATCTCGGTCTGCAGCAACTGCTGCTCAAGCTGCGCGACGGCCGCCGGGTCCTCGCGGTCGATGAAGACGTAGTCGGTCAGCGGCTTGCCGAGCAGCGGCGTCATCACCTGGTCGGCCTCGGCGAACGTCTGCGCCACGATCGGCTCCGACGCGCGCAGTTCGTCGAGCATGTTGACGTACTGCGAGCCCTGACCGGTGTAGAGGAAGGCGACCTTGGGTGCCGGGCCCTGGCCAAAGAAGATGCCGCGCGCGCGGAGCATCTTCCGCATTGTCACGGTTCCGCTGGTCAGCGCCTGTATCGCCATCGCCGCCTTGTCCACGAGCTCAGCCGGGTCGCCGTAGTCGATGACCGCGCGGACGCTGGCCCTGGCCAGCGCCGGATCCGGCGGCTGAGGTGGCGGTGCCTCGCCGAGGGCGGCCCGGTCACGGATCGTGGCTAGCTGTCTGGCCACGTCCGCTTCGGTGTCGCCGCCCACCACGAGGGCACCTCGCAGCGGGGCCTTGAGCCCCGTGACCGCGGGCGGGTCCGCGGTCACGGCGGCCCGGGCGCCGGGGCCGTCCGCCGCCCGGAGGTCAGCCTCGGGGCGCGGCGGGCTGGTCCGGCCGGACGAGGTCGCCCGCAGGTCTGTGCCAGCCGACGACCCCTCGCCTGCCGACAGCCCAGCGTCAGCCGACAGCCCAGCGTCAGCCGACAGCCCAGCGTCAGCCGACAGCCGCGGCCCACCGTCGTCGAACCGGCCGGGGACGTACTCCTCGAGCACGGCGTGGAAGTTGGTGCCGCCGAAGCCGAATGCGCTGACACCACACCGCCGCACGCCGGATGCCGGCAGCTGCCACTCGCGAAGCTCCGTGTTCACCTTGAACGGTGAGGCCGCCCAGTCGACGTTCGGATTCGGGTCGCGGAAGTTCAGGCTCGGCGGCAGCACCTTCTCGTGCAGCGCCATGATCATTTTGAACAGCCCGGCGGCGCCCGCCGCACTCTTCAGGTGCCCGACGTTCGATTTCACCGAGCCAAGCGCGATCGATCCAGGGGAGATGCCGTTCCCGCCGAAGACGGCGTCAAGGCTTTCCAGTTCGGAGGCGTCGCCGACGCGGGTCGACGTACCGTGTGCCTCGATCGCCGACGCGGTCGACGGTTCGACGCCGGCGTTGTGCCAGGCACGCTCGATCGCCAGCCGCTGCCCGACCGGGTTGGGGGCGGTAATTCCCTTGCCCTTGCCGTCGCTCGCCCCGGCGATGCCGAGCAGGACAGCATAGATCCGATCGCCGTCGCGCTCGGCGTCGGCGAGCCGCTTCAGGACGAACAGCGCCGCGCCCTCGGCCATGACGAAGCCGTCCGCGCCGGCGTCGAACGGACGCGTCCCGGTCGCGGAGAGCGCTCCGATCTTGCAGAACTTCACGAATGAGCCGACGTTCATGTTGCGGTCCACACCGCCGACCACGGCCGCGTCGAACTGGCCGTCGACGAGCCCCTCGGCGGCGGCATTGACTGCCGCCAGTGCGGAGGCACAGGCCGCATCGGTGGTGAAGCTTGGCCCGCGGAAGTTGAACAGGTTCGCGATCCGACCCGCCAGGATGTTCGCGAGCTCGCCCGGCATCGTGTCTTCGTTGATTTCGGCGAACTGGCTCAGGAACGAGCGCGTGGCCTGATCGGTGATCAGCTTGCGGGTGTCCTCCGGCAGCCCGGCGAACGCCGATGACCTGGCCAGCTCCCTGGTGAACTGGGGAAGCTCGATGCGCAGGTTGGTCGAGTAGTGCCGCTCACCGCCGATCGCGTTGCCGATCACGACAGCTACCCGGGCCGGGTCTACCTTCCAGTCCGGCCAGCCGGCATCGACGAGCGCCATGCGCGCCGCGGAGACAGCCCATTTCTGGCTGTCGTCCATCTGCTCGCCGACCTTCGGCGGAATCGGCAGTCGCCACCCGATCGGATCCCACGGAAAGTCGGTGACCCAGCCGCCGATCCGTGAGTAGGTCTTGTCGGGCGCCCGCGGGTCAGGGTCGTAGTACAGATCCGGGTCCCACCGGTCCTTGGGGACATCGGTAATGCTGTACCTGCCCTCGGTGAGGTTTCGCCAGAACGCCGCCGCATCGGGTGCTCCTGGCATGATGGCGCTCACGCCGACGATGGCGACCGGCTGCGTGCGGCCCGATGATGGCTGGCTGGGGTTCATGATGATCGATCCTGGGTCGGGGGCGACGGCGCAGGCCGCCCGTAGAGTGCGTCAGCGACGCGGTCCATGTCGGCTAGCAGTCCGGCCTGAGCCGCGCGGACGGCGTCCAGGCGCAGGCCCGCTTCGAACGGCGTCAGGTCAGTGTCCTGGCTGGCTCCAAGCACCAAGCGCAGGCCTTCGTTGGCCACCTTGTGCGCGGCCTCGCGGGCGAAGACGCGGCTCATCGCGGCCAGCGCTGCGGCGTCGAACCGGTGGTCGGCCTTGGCCGGAAGAGCGCCATCGGTTGCGGCGGCGGCGCGGGCCGCGAACGTGCCCGCGCACTCCGCGTGCGCGATCAGCTCGCCGAGTCGCAGCAGCACATGCTGACTTCGGGTGAGCCGACCCGCGCGGCAGGCTTCGAGCACGCTGGCGAGCGCCCCGCAGGCGAGTGCCGCCGCCTCCGCGCCGACGTCCGCGTGCCGGGCGTGCAGCGCGCGAAGCTCGGATGCGATCTCGGTGTAGTAGTGCCCGGCGGACTTCAAGTGCTGCTGCCAGCGGTCCCGTGCGATCGTCATCTCCATGATCTCAGAGGTGCCCTCGTAGATCGTGGTGATCCGGACGTCGCGCTTGATCTTCTCAACTAGGTAATCGCGGGTATAGCCGTAACCGCCGTGCGCCTGGATGGCCGCGTCAGCGGCCAAGTTGCCCGCCTCGGTCGCAAGGTACTTAGCGATGGCGCCCTCGGTGTTCAGAGCCCCGTTCTCGCCCTCGCCCGCGTCAATCCGCGCGGCGGTGTACTCGATGTAGGAGCGGGCGGCTTCCAGCCGGACGGCGTGCGGGACGATCAGCTTGTGCGTGTATCCCTGCTTCTGCGACAGGGGTGCGCCGGCCTGGATGCGCGTGGTCGAGTATTCGATGGCGCGGTCGAGTGCGGACCAGCCGCCCCCGAGACCGAGGGCCGCGACCGTCAGGCGAGTGAAGCCGAACACCAGCTGTGCCTGCCAAAGACCCTGGCCCTCGACGCCGCCGATCAGGTTACCCACCGGCACGAACACGTCGTCCAGAAACAATGCGGCCGTGTTGGACAGCCGGATGCCGTGCTTGTCCTCCGGCCGGTTCTGGGTGAAGCCCTCGGTGCCGCGGTCAAGCACGAACCATGATGGCCCGCCAGGCGCCTTGGCCAGGATGCTGTACTTGTCGGCGATGCCGCCGTTACTGATCCATTGCTTGCGGCCGGCCACGCGGTACCCGGTGACCTGCCCGTCTTCGACCACAGGGGTCGCGGTGGTTTTCAGCGCGCCGAGGTCGCTGCCCGCCTCCGGCTCGGTCGCACCGTACGCGTACAGAATTCCGCGCTCGGCGATCTCGCTCAGCCAGGTGCGTTTCTGCTCGGCGGTGGCGCCGACCACGATCGGGTCGCTGCCCAGGGACGTGGCGAAGACGCTGGTGGCTAGCCCGAGGTCCAGGCCGGCCATCTGCTCGCAGATCCGGTAGACATCGACGGTGTCACCGCCCATCCCGCCGTATTCCTCGGGGATGAACAGCAGGTGCACGCCGAGTTCGTCGCCGTTCATCGCCCGGACCAGGTCCTCAGGGCAGATGTCATCGTGATCAAGCTGAAGCTGGCGATCCTGCGGCAGCGCGTTGCCGACGAACTCGCTGATCGCGTCCATGGTCATCTTGAGCGTCTCGGCGTCGAGGCCGGTCGGTGCGCCAGCCCTCGGCACTGCGGTCATCGTCAGCATGGCACTACCACCTCTCTGTGCATTCACCGTATTTCTGTCAATCACGGGCTAGCGAGGGCCAATGGTCCCTCGAATCAAGACGAGCGACCTGTTACTGACCAGTAACAATCTTGTCGCGGCAGAGATCACCGCAGCAGAGATCACCGCAGCAAAGATCACCAGCGCTGCGACTGACAGCGGCGGCTTGGAAGACCTACCCAGAGCAAGATCAAAGAGGACATCAAAGAGGACTCTGCGATCACAGAGGACTCTGGGTAAGCCAAAAAGGACCCTGCGTAAGCCGGAGATGAAGATCCCGCTCGCGCCGCTCCGGGCCCGGGCGATTGAGGTTGGCACCCCGTTGGGGCCCGGCAACTGACTGGCTGCTCACGGCTTCGGACGGATGCGGCTGCTCCGACGGCGCTCATGCCCTCGGTCGAAGCTGTTAGCTCATATCATACTAGAGAATCTGAACCGGTAGATTTCGCCAAGGCGGCTTCGGACCATAATACGCAGCGAATTCGTTGGCCAGAAGAGCATATATCCGCCGTAAGAAAAAGTATTCCAGCAAGATCGATACACGAATAGCGCGAACACGCCGAGGCAGAACGCAAACACGCCGAGGCCGACGAGCGAAACAGCTGCTCTTGACTAACTCCGGCCAGGCCGCGCTGTGATGCAGCGCCGCCCGAGCGGGCGGTGCCTCATGATGATGCTCTTGCTGTGCCGTAGCCGAGCAGTGCCGCGAGCCCGAGCGCACTGCGCGGTGCGTAGGCGATCCGCCACAGGCCGCCGTGCGCGGCCGCGTGCGCCTCGTCCTGCCAGGGATGGGCGTGCACCGGGCCGCCGCCGGTGTGCAGGTCATGGACGAGCAGTGCGGCCATGAGCACCTGGCTGGTAGCAGGTTCGAAGACCTCCACACCGAACCGATGCGCGCCCGCGTAAGCAGCGGCAAGCGCCCGGTTCTTCAGGACGGACCGGGTCCGCGTCGGCGGGGCGACGTTCATCGACACGGTCGCGCCGCCAGCACGGGCGGCTATGGCCCGCCAGCGGTGCAGTCGCTTGGCGAGTGCATAGTTGGGACCCTGCTGCGCCACCAGGCTGTCGTTGATGGCAGGACCGGTCCCGGGCAGGTAAGCGCGGCGGAGCAGTCGGCCCCCGGATAGCATCTGCAGCGGTCGGCCGGCCAGTTTGGCAACTCGCGGCCGGGTCGCGTAGGCGCGGATGGACTGCGCTACCGCCTCGGGCGGGACGGCGAATACGTCGGTCGGCGTAGCGAGGAAGGCGAGCGCGATGTCGTCGCGCCTGGCCTGCAGGCGCACGGTTAGCGCGTCGACGGCCGCGGCGGCGCGGACGTTGGCCGCCCCGTCAGCGTAGATGTAGTTGCCAAGGACCAGCGGGCCGTCAAGTGCCGCGAGCCAGTCGGCGACCGCGGGCACGTCAGCGGTCAGGTCGAGGCCAGCGCGCTGCGCGGTGCCCTCGTCCGCTGTCGCGGACTGGTTCCGCCCCGGCTTGTCGTGAGCGACGGGAACCAGAAGTGTCCCCCCGCTGTGCCGCGCCAGATCCAGGACGCGCGTCCAGATCGGGACGCTGGGCAGGTCGACACCGACAACACGGGCGCCCCAGCCAAGCAGCGCGGACAACGGACCCATTTCGGCGCCGGCGCCGAGTACGACGACGGTGCGGCCGGACAGGCGCAGCCACTCCGGACACGCCGCGACCTTCTGTACGGCGTCCGCGCATGACGGCTCGACAATTCCGTCAGACACCCATGCCTCAAGCTGTCGCCGCAGGGCGGCACCGCGCAGCCGGTCACCGCGATAGGGCACCGAGAGCTCACCCTCCGCCTCCCCGGTGCCTGGCACCGTGACCGTGGCGACGGACCGCTGCGCCTCTTCCGAGAGCAGAGCATCGAGTCCGCTTTCCGCTCCGCCTGCGGCTACGACCCGCATCCGACGGTGCAGCGATTCCAGCCCATCGCGAGCAACCGACACCGCCGCATCGCTCGATGGCAGCCCCGCCTCGACGAGCCGGCGGAAATGCGTCAGATAGCCCGCACGCCAGTTGTCCTCGTGTTCCGCGTCGAGCGCCGCGGCCGGGTCCACCTGGCGCAACGCGTCAGAGACCACTGCCCGGCCCAGCGCGGACGTGCTCCTGCGCCCATTCTCCGCTGCGGGAAAGACAATCCCTACCGGCTCGCCACCGCCCATCGCGCCCCTCCCAGGTTCACTGTCCATCGTCGGCTGGGCCCGGGTCGGCACGCCAGCCTGCCGACCTACCCGCCGCGTGAACCCATATTCAGCCCGGCCGTGGCCATTGTCACGGATACCCCCGGATCCCGATCTATCGTTCCGCTCTGCTAGCACTGCGGACGGAGTCCGCTCAGCTAGCGCGGCGGAAGGAGTCCGGGTGCGGGTGCGGGCTGCGCCATCGCGGTCAGCGCCTCGCGCGCGGTGTACCTGGGGTCCCAGCCGAGGTCCCGGCGAGCCTTAGTGCTGTCCATCAGCATCGGGTTCCTGGCGGCGTGGATCCACTCAGACTCCGCTGGTACCCAGGGCAGCGTCGTCATCAGCAGGCTCGCGGCGACGGTCAGCGGATGGGGTATCGGCACCACCAGGGCGCCGACAACCCCGGCCAGGTCGGTCATCGTAACCTGGCCATCCGCGGCCAGGTTGTAGGCACCTGGTGGCCCGCCGCCGGTCGCGGCGGCCAGCACCGCGGCGGCCACGTCGTCATGATGCACCAGCTGGATCGGCACCCCGGGATCGGGAAGAAGTACCAGCCGAAGGCCGGGCGCCCGGGCGAGCAGCTCCCTGGCCAGTCTGGGAATCCGGTCGGTGAGCTGGCCTAGCCGCAAGGTCCGGATCAGGGTCGTGGCTTCCGGCCCGACGACGATGCACGGTCGCAGCACATATACGCCCATCCCCGAGCCGGCCGTCGCCGTGGCGAGCAGCGCCTCGCACGCGGCCTTATGGGCCGAGTAGTAATGCTCGGGTGAGCCGCGGGCCGGAACATCCTCGGTCAACGGCAGAGGATTGTCGGCGTGGTACCCGTAAGCGGCGACCGATGACATGAAGACCAGCCGACTCGGACGGTCGGCCAGGATGGCTGCTTCGAAGACGTTGCGGCTGCCGGCCAGGTTGACCTGGGCGCTTGCGGAGCGCGAGCCAAGGATCGTGAACGCGAGGTGGACCACCACGTCCGCGTCGGCCACCAGCTCATCGACCGCGCGCCGGTCCAGCACGTCGCCGCGGCGGTACGCAGTCTTGCGCCAGCCGAGGGAGGCGGGCTCGAACGGCCCGCGGGCCATGGCGACAACGCGGCCGATCCGGTCATCTTGTTCCAGCGCCCTGATCACCGACCGGCCAACCGCGCCGGTCGGCCCGGTGACTGCGACGACCAGACCGGCTGATCTGCGGCGATGCTGACCACGGCGCACGCCCGGGCCACGATCTCCCGACGCACCTGTCCTGGAACTCACGGCTCGGAATCAGGCTGCAGACGCAGGCGGCTGGCCGTCCGCGGTCGCCGAAGGCCTGATGTCGCGTCCGGCTGCTTCCAGGAGCTCGGAGATGCCGGCCTGGATGCCGTGCGCGAGCACCTCAAGGTCGGGAGTCGTCTCGTAGTCACCGGTAATCCCGAAGGTCACGTTGTCGCAGTAGGTGAAGATCGAAACCCCGATGCGGAGCGTTGTGGCGATCGGAACGTAAGGGATAATCTCCACCAGCCGGCGGCCCATTCCGTAGAGCGGCTGGCGAGGGCCGGGCACATTGGTGGTAACCGTGACGATCTCTCGCTGCGGCAGCCGGTAGGCGAGCCGGACGCCCAGCGAAGCCAGCGCGAACGGAGCGTAGCGGGCCAGGGACACGATCGCCTGGCCGGCCATTGCCTCCTTGCTCGCCTTCAAGGCGGACAACTCGGTCCGGACCGCACCGAGACGTTCCACCGGGTCGTTAATATGCACCGGTAGTTGAGCCAGCAGTATCGACACCCGATTCTCGTAGATGTTCTCCTCGCCCGGGGCTCGCACCGAGACCGGAACCAGGGAGCGAACCATATGCGACTGAGGTTCCTCTCCTCGGGAGAGCAGGAGGGCACGGAAGCCGCTGCTGATCGCGGCCAGGACGACGTCGTTCACGGTGCCGCCAAGCTGCCGTTTGATTGTCTTGACGTCATCGAGCGACGCGCGGGCCCAGGTGTACCGCCGTTGCCGGCCGATATGTCCGCTCAGCGAGGAACCGGTGGCCGGCAACAGCGAAGCGGCCAGGCTGGTCAGGCCCCGCACCGTGTCCGTGGCCTGTCGGACGGCATCACCAGGACTGGACAGCGCCTCGGTCAGCGCAAGGGTTCCTCGCACCGGAAGCAGGGCAATGTGCAGTGCCGCTTCAGCGGCGAGCGACAGACCGGACGGCTCAGCCGACACGGTCCGGTCTTCGATGGCCGGCGGCGAAGGTTCGGGGGTGGTGTCGAAGATCACCCGGTACAGGTCGGTGGCGGACACGCCGTCCACCATGCAGTGGTGCACCTTTGAGATCACCGCCCACCGGTCGGCGGCGAGTCCCTGGACGAGCCAGTACTCCCACAGCGGGAAGTCACGATCCAGCCGCTGGCTCATCACCCGCGCCATCAGCGCGGCGAGTTGCTCATCCCCGCCAGGGGCCGGCAGAGCGGTCTGCCGCACGTGATACCTGAGATCGAAATTCGGGTCGTCGACCCAGACCGGCGGCCCCAGCCGGAACGGTACCGTGCGAAGCTTCTGGCGATATCGCGGCACCAGCGGCAGGCGACCGGTGAGCGCGGCGAAGAATTCGTCATAAGTGGGCGGAGGACCCTCGAATACCGCGATCGACGAGATCGCGAACGAACTGTGCCTGTCCTCGTCCTCCGCATCGACAAACTGGGCGTCCATCGGGTTCAACCGGTCCATGACGCCCCCTTCCGCAAGATCAATCGATCCCGTCCGAACGCCGGGGTCGCGGATGGCTGAAGATCACTAGCTCTAGTTCGATCGTAAGCCGGTCAGGCTCGGGCGCGATGCTGTCCTTGGTCCCGCCTGGGCGGGCCTTCGGCCCCAAGGATCGCTATAGACCGCAGGCAGCGGCCACCGCATCGGCGGCTGCCTCGCGGTTGCTGGCGGCGGGGATGCCGGGGCGCTCGAAGTAGTTCATGTAGATGTCCGCAGCCGCAGTCGCGCTGGTGGCGGCGTTCAGGGCCGGGAGGTACCCGGACCACTGCTGGTTGTAGACCAGGATGGCTTGCAGTTGGGTCCGCAGATCGGCCGCGGGGTTCCCGGTGACGTACCCCGCGGGCAAGGGCGTCCACCCAATCAGGCCGCCACCGCCCGAGCCGACCGATTCGGGGTCCCCCTTGGATTCCTGATAGATGTTCCCCGCGATCCCTGCCGCCGCGATGCCGGTGTACCCGTGCGAGGTCAGGAAGCCGACGATCGTGGCGTAGTTGGCGGGGAGCATCCCGCCGGCGCCCGAGCACGTCATGGCCCGGTGCGCAGCGGAACCGACCGCGTGCCGCCGCTGGCTTGCGGATCGGCCCGAGGCGCCAGCGATGCTAGCTGGGCCACCGTGGGAGGTCTTGACGGAGCGGCCAGCGCCGGTCGCCATCACCCGCTTGGGCCGGTGCACACCGCTGGCGGCTGACCACGGATGACCGGCGGCTGCGCCCGCTGCCTGGCCGGAACGGATCAGGTGTGCCGGGTCCATCCGCTCGGCCACCGCAGGTGCTGTCCACCCGAGCACGTCCGGGTGCACTGCGACCGCGAGCGCGGCTACCACGCCCACAGCCGGGGCGATCTGACCAGCCCGCCTGGCTGCCTGCCCCATCGACGATGGCGCGGCGTGCCGCCCTCTCCTTCTGATCTTGCGTTTCCTGCCATGCTTGGCTGCCGACCGCACGACCTGCCTTACGCCGGATCCGCACTCGGCTACGCGGCAAACTGCGCCTCTCGCCGGGTCTGACTCGCTGCCAGCCCAATAGCATGGCAGCACACTCCGCGCAATGCAGGTGAATCAGGCAAATTAAGTTAGTCGGGCATGTCAGTGATGTCGGTGGCGTGGAGGACGTCAAGGCGATTTAACGACAAATTGCCTAGATGGGTTCTAGTTACTAGATGGACTCGCTGGTGATCAGCGGGGCTCGCTGGCATCGGAGCGGCGCGCGTCGGCGCGGGCGTGCGCGAGCAGCAGCTCGCGGATGGACAGCACGGGCTGAGCGGTTCCCAGGTCAATCTCCACCCAGCCGTCCACCAGCGCACACGGGTAACTGCGGATCGCTTCCGACGGCCGGCCGATGCAATGACCCGTGCGGAGGTCGAATCGCCGGAAGTGACCTGGACAGGTGACCACCCCGTCCCTGATCAGGCCGCCGGACAGTGCCATATCCCGGTGCGGGCACTGGTCGTCGATCGCGCTGGGCTGCCCGTCGGCCAGCGCCATGCAGATGGCGCGCCCGTCGCTGATGACCCTGACGGCGGCGGTCTCGCTCAGCTCGTCCGCCCGGCAGACCCGCACCCAGGCCATGGTCAGGACGGGAATTGGATGACGACGGCCTTGGCCTCGGTAAAGAACTCCGCGGAGTGCAGGCCGCCCTCCCGCCCGATGCCGGAGTCCTTCATCCCGCCGAAAGGCGCACGCAGGTCACCCCTCATGTCCGGCCAAGTCGTGCAGGGCTGAGTCGTGCCCGCCTGAGTCGTCCCCGGCTGTGCCAGGCCCGGCTGTACCAGGCCCGGCTGTTTCCTCCCGGGCTGAGTCCAGCTCGGCCGGCGCCTGGCCGGCCCGGGCGACGGAGTACGGCTGCCCGCCGATGCCCCACTCGTCCGGCCCCACCTCGTAGATGGCCACCCGCACCCGCTCGACCGGAGTGCCGAGCGACTGCGCCACGGCCGCGGACACCGAAGCGATCAGGGCGTGCTTCTGCGCCACGGTTCGGCCGCGCACCATAGTCACCTGCACCAGCGGCATGGGTCCTCCTCAGCTAGCGGCAGCCGAGCTCGATCGTCCCGAGCCGGTCGAATCTCGCGACGACCACATCGCCGGGCGCCACCGCGACCGCCTCGGTCAGCGCTCCGGACAGCACCACCTGCCCGGCGGTCAGGCCGCGGCCGCGTGCCGCCAGCGCGCGTACCAGCCAGGCGACCGAGGCGGCCGGGTGACCGAGAACGGCAGCGCCCGCCGCCGTAGCGACGAGCTCGCCATTCTTCTCGAGCACCACACCGGTCAGCCGCAGGTCGACGCCGAACGGATCGGTGGCCTGGCCGCCGACGACGAATCCGGCGCCTGACGCGTTGTCGGCGATCACGTCGGGCAAGGTGAACGAGTAACCGGAAAACCGCGAGTCGAGCACGTCAATCGCCGGGTATACGGCCGCAGTCGCCGCGAGCACCTGTGCCGCGCCGACATGCGCTCCGGCCAGATCGGCGCGCAGCACGAAGGCGATCTCCGGCTCGCACCGAGGCTGAATGAACCGCTCACAATGCAGCAACTGGCCGACGTCGATGGCCATCTCACCGGTGAGCCAGCCGTAGAGCGGTTCGTCGACCTTCATCTGGCGCTGCTTGGCGACGCTGGTCAGACCGAGCTTGGCGCCGACGACAGCGGCGCCGCGGCCGACCCGGTCGGCCACCACGGCGTCTTGCACCTGGTAGGCGGTCGCCACGTCGAACGGACCAGCGGTCGTGGTCAGCGCCTCGATTCCGGTGCGCTTGTCCGCTGCCTCGATCAGCCGGGCGGCCAGTTCCATCGGCTCGTTCATCGCAACTCCGCCGTTTGCTGTGCCGCCGACTGCCGGGCCGCCAGTTCGAGTGCCACGTCGATGATCATGTCCTCCTGGCCGCCCACCACCTTGCGCCTGCCAAGCTCAAGCAGGATCTCGGCCTGGGATACCCCATACCGCTGCGCTGCCCGCTGCGAGTGCAGCATGAACGAGCCGTAGACCCCGGCGTAACCGAGGGTCAGCGCGGCACGGTCGACGATTTGCGGCCGCTGCAGCGCGGGCCTGACGATCTCTTCGGCGACATCCATCAGGGCGAGCGGTTCCACCCCGGTCTCGATGCCCATCTTCTGGCAGACGGTGACGAAGGTCTCGGTCGGGCAGTTGCCCGCGCCGGCTCCGGCGCCTGCCGTGCATCCGTCGATGTGGGTCGCCCCGGCTTCGAGCGCAGCCAGTGAGATCGCCACCGACAGCGACAGATTCTCGTGCGCGTGCATGCCCACGCCGATGTCGAGCCCGTCGACCAGCGCGGCGACCCGGTCCCGCGCAGCCGCGACGGTCAGCGCGCCGGCTGAGTCGACGCAGTAGACGACATCGGCACCGAATTCCTGCATCAGCCTGGCCTGCGCCAGCAGTTCCTCCGGCGTCACCATGTGGCTCATCATCAAGAATCCGACGGCCTCCATGCCGAGTTTCTTGGCCAGGCCGATGTGCTGTTCGGAGATGTCGGCCTCGGTGCAGTGGGTGGCGATCCGGGCGATGCTCACGCCGACGTCATGAATTCCGCGCAGATCGGTGGCCGTGCCGATCCCTGGCAGCAGCAGGCAGGCGATCCTGGCCTGCCTGGCGGTCTGCACCGCGCGGGCGATCAGGGACATCTCGTCGGTGCCTGAAAATCCGTAGTTGAACGAAGACCCGCCCAGCCCGTCGCCATGGGACACCTCGATCACCGGCACTCCGGCCGCGTCCAGGCCAGCCACGATGTCGGTCACCTGGGCGAGGGTGTACTGATGCGCGACGGCATGTGAGCCATCGCGCAGCGTGGAGTCGGTGAGCCGGAATGACGCGGTCATCTGGGCACCCCGGCCAGGCGGCCGGCCTTGGCCTCGCCAACCGCGGTGGCCGCCGCGGTCATGATGTCCAGGTTGCCGGCGAAGGCAGGCAGGTAGTCGCCCGCCCCAGCCACCTCAAGCAGCACCACGACGCGGTGCGGTACCGGGCCGCCCGGGGTCGCGAACGGCCCCTCTTCGATCACCGGCCGGTTCTTCAGCCGGTACCCGGGCACGTACGCGGCGACATCGGCGACCATCTGCTCCACCGAGGCGAGCACGGCGTCGTGGTCGCTGCCCTCCGGCAGCGCGCAGAACACCGTGTTGCGCATCATGATCGGCGGATCGGCCGGGTTGAGCACGATGATCGCCTTGCCGCTGGCCGCGCCGCCGATCTCCTCAAGGGCGCGCGCCGTGGTCCGGGTGAACTCGTCGATGTTCTGCCGGGTGCCTGGCCCGGCCGACCGGGACGCCACCGTCGAGACCGTCTCCGCGTAGGGCACGGTCGCCGCCCGGCTCACCGCGGCCACGATCGGCACCGTCGCCTGGCCGCCGCAGGTGATCATGTTCACGTTCGGCGCGTCTAGGTGCTGGTCGAGGTTCACCGTGGGCACCACCTTCGGGCCGCGGGCGGCCGGGGTCAGGTCGATCGCGGTGATGCCGAGTTCGGCCAGCACCTGCGCATGCCGCACGTGCACGTACGCGCTGGTGGCATCGAAGACGAGGTCGATGTCGGCGGCATGCTCGCGCACCCAGTCGATGCCGGTGTCCGGCGCCTCGATTCCCAGCGCCCTCGCCCTAGTCAGCCCATCGCTGGCCGGGTCGATGCCGACCAGGGCCACCAGGTCGAGCACCTCCGACCGGATTAGCTTGATCATCAGGTCTGTGCCGATGTTGCCGGAACCCATGATCGCGCACCGCGTTGCCAATCCCGCACCTCCTTGCTGCCAGCTAGCCGCCGATGATTTCGTCAGATGACTCGAAGGCCGATCGGGCCAAGCCGGTCGACCTCGGCCCGGTACCGCTGGCCTGGGGCGATGTCAACCGCCGCGTGCAGGGCACCGGTCATGATGAACTGCCCGGCGCGCAGCGACGCGCCGAGGCTGTCCAGCGTCCGCACCAGCCAGGCGACCGCGTGCAGCGGGCTGCCGAGTGCGGCCGCGCCCGCGCCGGTGGCCACGACCTCGCCGTCCCGGGTGAACACCATCCCGGCCAGCCGCAGGTCAACCCCGCCGACCGGAGTAATCGCCGCGCCGAGCACGATCGCGCCGCTGCTGGCCAGGTCCGCGATCGTATCCGCCAGCTTGATCCGCCAGTCGGCGATCCGGCTGTCCACGATCTCGATCGCGCTCGCCGCACCGCTGACCGCCCTGGTCACGTCGAGCGCGGTGCAGTCCCGCCCGGCCAGATCTTCGGCCAGCACCAGGGCTATCTCGGCCTCGACTCTGGGGCGGATGAACGAGGCGGCGGCGATCGCAGCGCCATCCGGATGCACATGCGAGGCAAGCACCGGGGCGAAGTCGGGGGAGTCCACCCCGAACATGCGCTGCATCGGCAGGCTGGTCAGGCCGAGCTTGTAGCCGACGATCCGGTCGCCATCGGCGAGCAGCGCAGATACTAGGTCCTGCTGGATCCGGTAGGCATCGCGCACCGACATGGCCGGATAGCTGTCGGTGAGCGGCTCGATCGGGACCCCCGAGCTGCGGGCCGCGTACAGCGCGGCGGCCAGCTCGGCGACAGCCGGATCGGACAGACCAGTCACGAAGATACCTCCACGGTACGGCCGAGATCTCCCCAGCCGAGGCGCCGGCTGATCTGCACGGCGCACTCGGTGACCGGGCGGGCGAACCGGCGCAGGTTGTCGCCGTCGCCGCGCTGCACCGGCCCGGCCACGGACAGGGCCGCGACGACCTCACCGGCCGGATTGCGGATCGGCGCGCCGACCGAGGCGAATCCCAGCTGGGCCTCGTTGACATTCTCGGCCCAGCCGCGCGCCCTGACCCGCAGTAGCTCGGCGCGGAGCTGCTCCTTGCTCGTGATCGTATAGGGCGTCCTGCGGGCCAGCCGCACGCCCGCCAGCCTCCGGTCCAGCTCATCCGGCGGCAGGAAGGCGAGCAGCACCTTGCCCGACGCGGTGGAGTGGGCCGGGCCGCGGTGGCCGATCCGGCCGAACATCCGGACCGCGCCAGGGCTCTCCCTGCGTTCCACGTAGACGACCTCAAGGCCGTCGAGCACCGACAGATGCACCGTCTGGTTGGTGACGGCGCGCAGCTGATCGAGCGCAGCGGTGGCCGCCGCGTGCAGGCCGGAGGTGGCCTGGGCGCTAGCGCCGAGTATCTGCATGGTGACGCTCAGCCGGTAGGCGCCGGTCTCCTCGACCCGTTCAAGCAGACCCTCCCTGGCCAGGGTGTGCACGATCCGGTGCGCGCTGCTCTTGGCGATACCCAGCCTGCGGGCCAGCTCGCTGACCCCGAGCTGGGGCTCGCCCCGGCTGAATTCGCGCAGCAGCCTGGCCGCATTCGCGACGCTGGAGAGCACCTGGGTGCGGCCGGCACCGGCCGGTGCCCGCGCCGATCGGGCCGGTGATCTCTCCGCGCCCGCCGGCGCCGCCGTGGTCATGGCCGCGCCAGCCGGGCCGACCTGGCGGCGGCGAGCACCGAGCGCCGCACCGCGGCGTCATCTGCCCGCGCCACCGCCGCCGTGACGCCAGGGTCATCGCCGGCCAGCGCGCCGGCCAGCAGCCGCAGGCTGTGATGCAAGCCGTGCCGCTCGGCGATGACAAACTCCCCGACCAGGTCCTCCCGGCAGCGGAATAGCGCCCGCAGGCTCTCGCCGTCGCGGACGAGCGCCGCGTGCTCGTTCGCCAGCCCCGTCCCGGCGTGCAGGGCGTGGTGCGCGGACAGCCCGCCCCCGGGCGCCACCGACAGGTGATAGAGCACGGCGCCGATGCCGAGCACCCGCCGCACCTGCGCCGGATCCGGACCTTCTGGCTCGCCAATCAGGCCGAGTTCGGGCAGCACAACCGGATCGTAGAAGCGCACCGACCAGCGCAGATCGTCAAGTTCGTCGGTCTGCAGCACCTCCTGGCCGCGCGGCGCTGGAAGCCGGTCGGTCGTTGCGATCACATGCAGATGACGGGCCGCGGCCACCACGACCGTGACCTGTTCGGCGGCCAGCAGCGGCAGCGCGGCCCGCTCGCCGGGCGCCAGCAGCCGGGCCGCGTCGAGGTAAGCCTGGTGCAGCGCGAGGACGAAATCGCGCAGCTGAGCGCGCGCATCCTCGGGCCGGCCAGCGATGGAGGCTGCCGTCATGCGATGACGGTAAGACTTGTGTCCCGCATAGAGGTACATCGGTCCTACATGCGGGACACCAGATCTAGCTTCCCAGCTAGCGGCCGTTGCGATGGGCCTCGCTGCGGCGGCACCTGAGAGGAGCCGATCCGTGGGTGTGCTGCGCTTGTCCCACGTCGACATCACGGTCACCGACCTCGATCTCGCCATGGCCTATTACACCAATGTCATCGGCATGGTGCTGGTGCAGCGGTCCGCGGACTCGGCGTACCTGAAATGCTGGGATGAGGCCGACCATCACTCGCTGCGGCTGACCTACGCGCCGCGGGTTGGCTTGCACTTGATGTCCTTCAAGGTCGAGCAGAGCGATGACCTGTCCGACCTGGAGAACGCCGTCTCCCGCTACGGCTTCCCGGTGCAGCGGATGAGCCGCGGTGCCAGCGTTGGCCAGGGCGAGTCCATCCGCTTTGAAACCCCGAGCGGGCACACGATGGAGCTTGTGCACCAGGTCGAGAAGGTCGGCGCCAGCCTGCCCAAGCTCAATCCGAGGCCGTACGTGTTCGACCCGGGCGGGTCCGCCGGACCGGATGGCGCGGGCGGCACCGGCGGCGACCGCCCGCCCGGCATCGCGCCGCCGCGGCGGCCGACCAGCGGATCTTCCTCACCTGGTGTGCCGGGTGCTCCTGGCTTGGCGATGTGGTCCGCTACGACCACATCGCCATCTACGAGCCCGAGCATTGACTTTCGATCCCGCCGCCGTTCTATCCGGCGGCGGGGTTCAAGTTGCGGGCCAGGGCTAGGGCTTGCGGGCGACGCCGCCATACACCGACACGGCGGCGTCGCTTGGCCTGCCAACCTCGTCGTCGTCCGCTGGCTGCCAGTGCGGCAGCGACACGACACCTGGATCGATGAGGTCCAGACCGGCGAAGAACCTTTCGATCTCCGGGCGGGAGCGGACCTGCATGATCACCCCGCTGCGCCGGTACACCGCAGCGACGCCTGCCCAGGCCGCTGGGTCGAAGTCGCCGGTGAGGTGTGACAGCGCCAGGTAACTGCCGGACGGCAGCGCCGCGAGCAGCCGGTCGGCAAGCTCGTAAGGCTGGTCGGCGTCGGGGACGAAATGCATGATCGCCATCAGCAGCAGCGCGACCGGCTGGCTCAGATCCAGCGTCTGCCGCAACTCCGGAGCGCTCAGAATCGTCTCGACGTCGCGCATGTCGGCGTTGACGTAAGCGGTCTTGCCCTCCGCGCCGCTGGTCAGCAGCGCCCGGGCGTGGACCAGCACGATCGGGTCGTTGTCGACGTACACGATATGCGCTTTCGGCTCGATGGCCTGGGCTACCTCATGCACGTTGGGCGAGGTCGGGATGCCGGTGCCGATATCGAGGAACTGGCTGATTCGCGCCTCGCCGGCCAGGTAGCGCACCACGCGGTGCATGAAGGCGCGGTTCTCCCGGGGCGGGATCCGTGAGTTGGGATTGGCTTTCAGACCCTCCGCCGCGGCGGCCCGGTCGGCAGCGTAGTTATCCTTGCCGCCGAGCAGATAGTCATAAACCCGAGCCGGGTGCGGCCGATCGATCTGCAGATCGATGTCGCTGGCCGAGCCGGCCGGACCCGCGTTCATCCAATCTGTCTCCGTCATGCCGACTCCAATGCCCGTGATGGCCGACGTTGGCTGCTCCAGCCGTTATCCGCATACTATGTCGGCGCCAATCCGTGCCGCCGGGAGGTTGCCAATCTGCGGTGGCCTGACAGCGCGCGCGGCCCGCGCAATGCGCTGCGGCCGCCGAGCGGTAACGTGCTGCCGGTGCTGCTGCCAGCGGCGATGCGAGGAGAATGCCGTGCTCGGGAATTCGTCGATCCAGAAGGCCACGTGCATTGAAGACCTACGGGAAATCGCGCGACGCCGGGTGCCGCGGGCGTTCTTCCAGTACGCCGACCACGGCTCCTACGCTCAGTCGACGTTGCGGGCCAATCGGGCCGATCTCGACGCGGTGAAACTACGCCAGCGCGTCGGGATCGACGTCGGGACGCGTGACCTGTCCACCAGCATCGCCGGCCAGCCAGCCTCGCTGCCGCTGGCGCTGGCGCCGATCGGGCTATGCGGGATGCAGTTCGGTGACGGAGAGATTCTGGCCGCCAAGGCGGCGCAGGCAGCCGGGATTCCGTTCTGCCTGAGCACCATGTCGATCTGCTCGATCGAGGACGTAGCCGCAGCCGTCGGACAGCCTTTCTGGTTCCAGCTCTACATGATGCGCGACCGCGGGTTCGTGCGCGAGATGATCGGGCGGGTGATCGCCGCTCAGTGCAGCGCGCTGGTGGTCACCCTCGATCTGAACATGCTCGGCCAGCGGCATTGCGACATCAAGAACGGCATGTCGGTGCCACCGCGGCTGACCCTGCGGAACCTGGTCAACATCGCCGCCAGGCCACCCTGGGCGTTGAGCGTGCTGCGCGGCAAGCGCAAGACATTCGGCAACCTGGCTGGCCACATCGCCGGAGCCAAGGACCTGACTTCGGTCGCCGAGTGGACCGCCGCCCAGTTCGACCCCACACTGAACTGGGCCGACATCGAGTGGGTTCGCAGTCACTGGCCAGGCAAGATCATCCTCAAGGGAATCGTCGACCCGGAAGATGCCAAGATCGCGACCCGGACGGGCGCCTGTGCGATCGTGGTGTCCAATCACGGCGGACGTCAGCTCGACGGCGCGCCGTCAGCCATCTCCGCGCTGCCCGCGATCGCCGACGCGGTTGGCCCGGACATCGAGGTCATCTTCGACAGCGGCATCCGATCCGGTCAGGACGTGCTGCGGGCGCTCGCGCTCGGTGCCCAGTCGTGCATGATCGGCCGCGCTTTCCTCTACGGCCTCGGCGCCGGCGGGCAGCGGGGCGTGGCCAGGGCGATCGAGATCATCGGCAAGGAACTCGACGTCTCGATGGCCCTGACCGGCATCACGTCGGTCGCCGATGCCGGGCCACAGGTTATCGCGTCAAGCTGATCGAGCGGCTGGTCAGCCGCCGGGTCCGGAGTCGCTCAGCCGCGGCGGGCGCCCGGACCAACGAGCGCACGGCGCGGTCGGAGCTATCGCGTCTTGGGCCGGCCCGAACGAAGTCATGATTTGCCTCTAGCACGAAGCCGGACAAGTCGCTATGGTCCTGCTCGGCGGCCCATGACAAACGGGACGTCCAGAGCAGCGGGGTCAAGGACTCGGCTGAGCGCGCACGGCGTCAACGAGGAGGTCGCGATGCGGAGAGTTCGGCAGGCTCGTCGGCTGGTCGGTTCGATCGCGCTGATCACCAGTGCCTCCCTGGCGCTGGTGGTGCCGGGCCTGACCACCGCGGCCACGGCCAGCCCGGCGCGGACGACGGCTGTCCAGCCGCGCTCGGTCGGCGAACTCGACTGCAACGGCCTCAGCCCGGTTCAGCGGCCGGTGAAGCCAGGACTGATGTGCGCCGATCCGCGCGGATCGTGGGGCGGCAGGTTCTACGAGAACGGGCACTACATCGGGCATGACGAGCCGTCGGTCCGTTTCCTCTCCGATCTCCCCGGCTCGGGGAACAACACCACGTTCACCGAGAAACTGCCGACCGACCCGGCGGCCGCGCCGACCGTCGCCCACCCAGGCACGGACGTCACCCACTGGTTTGAGCTCTCGGTGGCGCCCTGGTTCTCCACCGACGTCTGCGATCCGCAGTCTGCGCCGCTGCTGCCGTGTACCCCGCGCTCGGACGCGAACGCACCGCACGGCCGCTACCTCGGCGGCGGAGCGGCCTTCGTCGAGCTGCAGTTCTACCCGCCTGGGTTCGCGCCGTTCACCGACAGCATCAGCTGCGACAACACGCACTGGTGCTCGGCGCTGACGATCGACAGCCTGGAATGCACCGGCAACGGTTCCGGGCCGTGCAACAACAGCTGCCCCGAGCCGGTCAACTTCGGCTTCATCCAGACCAACGGCGTCCCCACCGGTCCGCCCAGCCCGCAGCTCAGCGACCTGGCGACGATGACTCCCAACTCGCACACCTTGCTGATGAACCCGGGGGACGAGATCACGGTGCACATGTTCGACGCCACGATTCCTGGCGGGCATGCGCTCGAAGCTAAAGTGTCCGATCTCAGCACCGGGCACAGCGGCTTCATGATCGCCTCGGCCGCCAATGGCTTCATGAACACGAACCCGTTCGACTGCACCGGAACCCCGTTCAACTTCGAGCCGGAATACTCGACCGCGCGGGCGCAGAACGTCATCCCGTGGGGCATCGGGCCCTACATGATCAACAGCCAGTTCGAGATCGGTCACTTCGAGCCATGCACGTCGGTTCAAGGTGCGGCCAAGGTCACGATCGGGACGTTCAGCGACACCTACTACAAGCATTGCGTTGGCCCGTACGAGACGGTGAAGGACGCCGCAGGGAACTTCGAGCCTGACGACTCGCCGTGCTATCGCGCCGGGGATACCCATGGCGGCACCGTGCCGCCCAACGTCATGACCGGTTGTGACGTGTTCTTCAACGCCATCGGCGACCTGGAGTACGACGGTACGCCGTATTACCCGGACTGGCCGAACTCGACCACCGCCGACCGGTACCCGTCGCCCTTCCTGCAGCAGCAGCCGACCACCGTCGGAGGCCAGGGCTACCGGTGGATCCAGTTCATGACCGACGCCAGCGCAACCGAGTTCAACACGAACTGCAACCTGGCCACAGGTACCGGCTGCGTGCTCCCGCCCAAGGGTCCTGGCAGCTTCTATCCGTACTGGACGCTCGCGAAAGTCGGCGGCAGCTGCGTCTGGGAGTTCGGCGAGATGCGCAACGGCGACAGGTTCCACGGTGACGCTCAGTATGGTTCGGTCGGACCTGGCACGATCGGGGCGTTCGCCGGGCGAATCCGTCCCAACCCGGATTGCTGACCTGCTCAGGCTCTGGCGCAGCTGCCCGCTCGGGGGCCGGCCTGCCGAACCACCCGGCGGCCGGCCCCGGGTGGTTGAGCCGCGCCCTTGGCTGGCAGGTGGGCGGCGCGTGGGGGCCCGCATCTGAGGCGACATAGGCCGCGCCAGCCGCCGGGCCGGTCAGCCTGGCCGCCGCCAGCACGGCCGCGATCACCTCGACCGGCGCAGGCTGACCCGGCCTGAGCGTCCGGACCGTGACAGCGCGGTTCAGGATCTCATCGGTGGCCTTCCGCACCGACGAGCAAAGACCTGACGCCGCCCGGTCAGCCCGCGGGCCTGGTCAGCACCAGCCGACCAGCGCCGTTCCCGCTCCGCGAGGCATCAGTTTGGGCTAGGGCAGCCACCAGGTTTGAGCCTTGGCGTCGGTGCAGCGGCTGACATCGACCTGGACACCGGCGGTGAGGCTGGACTGCGGGTCGGTGACGCACTTGCCGTCGGCCGCGTTGCGCAGTTCAGCTCGGCCATAGGGCAGCCATTCCTGCGAGCGCGCGCGTCCGCAGCGGGCGAGCACAACTCCCGGGTTTCCTGAGGTCGACGCGATCGCGGCGCAGAGGGACCCAGCCCGGAGCTTGCCGCTGGCGATCGCCCACTGCTGCAGGCTGACCGAGCCGCCGCCGCAGTTGGCGAGCACCACCCTCGCTCCCGCGGCCTGCTTCGCCCGAGCCAGGCACTCGCCGAGGACGGCGCTGGGCACCGTGCCTGACCGCAGCGCGGTGACCGCCGCCTGGACGCGGTCGAGGTATGGCCCCGCGTAGGTGTCCTGGTCGTAGGACGACCACGGCGCGAAGGACGTCCCGCGCTGGGATGCGAGATACGCGTTCTGGGCATTGCAGATCGGATTAAACGCGCACGCGTCGCTGACGCCGGCCGCCGCCTTGCTGTTGAGCTGCCACAGCCCCCGATCGTAGGAGGTGGTTCCCTTCGGGCAGCTGACCGGCGGGTAGTCAGCAAGCGCAACGGTCGTGCCATTCTCATCGCAGGCATACAGCTTGGGATCCCCGCCGCTCTCGGCCACGCAGATGGCGGCGGCAGTGACCAGGTCGCCGCCGTAGTAGCCGTTGTTGGCCCAGCCGGCCTGGGTGGCGTAAGCCGCGCAGGTAGCCACGGCCGCAGCGGCCAGGGCTGGAGTGCCTGGGCCAAAGCCTGGCAGCGGCGCGATCAGGTTCCGCCCGGCAATCTGTCCGGCAGACTGGGCGCTGGCTGCCGGAGCCGGGAATCGAGCTGCCTGTGCCTGACCCGCCAGCGCCACGGCGACGACGGCCAGCGGCAGCACGATCCTGGTCAGAACTACGGTCGCCGAGCGGGTCATGGGGGGTCCCTTCAGTCAGCACTGCCTTCAAGGCAGCGCTGCAGGTCAAGTCAGCGCTGCCTTTCGAGCAGCGAGTCGCCCAACTCAAGCAGGGTACTAATCCGGCATGGTATTCAACAGCGGCTCCGTCATGCCGCCATCCGGCCGCGACCCGACATGAAGGGCGATCGGGTCGAGATCGTGGTGGACGCGGGTGATGTGACGAGAACCTATGACGTCGTGGCCACCCGCGCCGGGCGGCGGGTGGAGATAGTCAGCAGGCGCGGACTCGTCGAGGTGAGCGAGCTGACCAGGAGCGGCACCGCGGTCAGGACGGCCCGTTTCATGGCCAGCCGGGTGATCGCCCTGGTCGAGCATCCAGCCACAGCGCGCCGACCGGTCCGGCCAGCTGGCCAGGTTCCGGTCCGGCCGCCCGGCTAACGCTGCCAGGGAATGCCAGGTGACCGACCGCGCTGCCCGGCGTCTTCAGTGCCGCTTAAGTTCAGTGCCGCTTAAGTTCAGTGCCGCTCAAGCGCGATCTGGTCGCCGGGCCCGGCGTCTACCGAGACGGCCAGGGTCTCGGCCGCGATCCAGTCCCGATAGCCGAGCAGGTCCTGGTCCGACGCGGGCAGCGACAGTACGATCCGGTCGGATAGCCCAAGCCCGGCCTCTTTCCGCATCGTGTTGACCAGGTGGATGATCTCGTAAACCCGGCCCTCGCGGAGTAGCTCGTCGTCCAGGGTGGTGTCGAGCGCGACGGTCACGCCCTCATCGGCCACCACCGCCCAACCCGCCTTCTCCAGCCGCTCCACCATGACCTCGCCGGGTTCGAGCTGGTAGCCCATCACCTCAAACCTGCCGCCGTCCAGCTCGGTGAACTCACCGGCGTCGAGCGCCTTCTTCACCAGCGGCATGTCCCGGCCGAGCCGGGGCGCGACCACGGGGAAGTTCGGCCGTACCCGGAGGCCTGCGGTCTCGATCCGCTCGACGGTGACTTCCTTGACCCTGAGTTCGTCGGCGATCTCGGCGAGGTAACCGTCGATGCCGTCGACGCCCTCAACCGCGAGCTTGCGCAGTGGCTGGCGCAGCCGGAGCTTCGCCGCCGCGCGGGCCCGGCGCCCGAGGTCAACGACCTGGCGGACCGCGCCGACCTCAGCGATAAGCCGCTCATCGATCTGCCCGGATTCCGGCCAGCCGGCCAGGAACACCGACTCAGGCGCGGCCGGGCAGACGCCGACCACCAGCAGCTGCCACAGGTGCTCAGCCAGGAACGGGGTCACCGGCGCGACCACCCGCAACGCCTGGACCAGCCCGGTCCACAGCGTGCGCAGCGCCGCCTCGTCGCTGTTCCAGAACCGCCGCCGGGACCGCCTGATGTACCAGTTCGACAGGTCGTCCAGGTAGGACTCGAACGCGCGCAGCACGCTGACCGTCAGGTACTGCTCGTACCCGCGGGTGGCGTCGGCGATCAGGCTGGACGTCCGCGCGAGCAGCCACCGGTCAAGCAGCTGCAGCTCTGGGCCGGCCTGCGAGTCGGCTCCGCCCTGCGCTGGCCACTGTGCATCCAGGTCGGCCAGGTCCGGGGTGAAGTCGGACGTGTTGGCGTAGCTGGTGAAGAAGGAGACGCTGTTCCACAGCGTGAGCAGCTTGCGCTGAATCTGCAGGCCGGGGCCGAACCCGAACAGCAGGTTCTGGTTCGGCGGCTGCTGACTGTACTGCCACCGCATGACGTCGGCGCCCATCCGGCGGAACGCCTCGTCAGCGGAGATCGCGTTGCCCCACGAACCATGCATCTCGCGGCCGATCTCGTCGAGCATCTTCTCGTAGCCGAGCACCTTGCGGTACGGCGCCTGTCCGGTCAGCGTGACCGACATGAACAGCTGCGAGTAGAACCACAGCCGGATCTGCTCGCGCATCTCCGAGACCCAGTCGGCCGGGAACCACTTCTGCCAGTATGCGTGGTCCGGCAGGTCGGCCGTGGTCAGGCCGCGGGCCGCACCGGTCGCGTAGCCCTCAGCCACCCACTGCGGGTTCTCCCAGCCCAGCGTCGAGAACGGGACGATGCCGGCGTCCAGCCAGACGTCGCCGACCTCGGCGATCCGCTCAACCTCCCGGTCACAGGAGGCGCACCTGATCCGCACCGCGTCGATCCACGGTCGCCGCAGCTCCTTCAGCCCGGTCAATGGCCCGGTCGCCCGGTCCGCGAGTTCGGCGCGGGATCCGATCACGTTCAGACGTCCGCACTGGCATGGGTAGAACGGCAGCGGCAGGCCGTAGTACCTGCGGCGGGAGATGTTCCAGTCCGACATGTTGACCAGCCAGTCATCCATCCGGCTGCCCATGTAGGCCGGAGTCCACTCCACCCCGCGGTTCGCCTCCCGCATCGGCTCCCTGATCTCATGCACCGAGATGAACCAGTCGTCGGAGACCCGGAAGATCAGCGGCGTATGGCACCGCCAGCACTCCGGATAGCGGTGGGTGATCTCGTCGGAGCGCACCAGCAGCGAGCGCTGCCGCAGGTGGTCAACGACCTTTTCGGCCACCTCGGACGTGGCCAGGCCGCCAAGCCAGCCATACTCCGGGTAGAACCGGCCGGATTCATCCACTGGCGTGAGCACCGACAGGCCGTTCGCCCGGCCCAGGTCGAAGTCCTCGGATCCGCAGCCAGGCGCGATGTGCACGATGCCAGTGCCGTCCTCCATCGACACCTCGTCCCAGCCGACTACCCGGTGGTCGACTCCGGCGCCAGGGGAGAGCTCGTCGAACGGCCCCCGGTACCGCCAGCCGACCAGAGCAGACCCGGGCAGGATCTCGGTGAGGGCCCGGCCATCGCCGCGCTCAACCGCCATCCAGTCGCCGTTCTCGTCCCGGCCGTACTCGGCGTCCGGGCGGACCGCCGCCGCCACGTTCGCTGGCAGGGTCCACGGCGTCGTGGTCCAGATGACCAGTGCCTCGCCGTCCCGGTCGAGCAGCGGAAGGCGGACATAGAGCGACGGGTCGGAGCGGTCGACGTAGCTGCCGACTAGCTCGTGCGCGGAGATCGACGTGCCGCATCGCGGGCACCACTCGGTCGGCCGGTGACCCAGGTACAGCCAGCCCTGCTCGTGCGCCACCCGCAGGAACTTCCAGACGTACTCGATGTTGGTGTCGGAGAACGTGTAGTAGTCACGGCCCCAGTCCATCCATTGCCCGAGCCTGACCGATCCCTCGATCAGGTCAGCGGCCGACTTCTCCACGGCCTCGCGGCACTTCGTGGCGAACGCCTCCAGGCCGTATTCCTCGATCTCCCGCTTGGAGTTCAGGCCGAGCTCACGCTCGACACCGACCTCGATCCAGAGCCCCTGGCAGTCGAATCCGTTCTGGTAGCGCTGCGCAAACCCGCGCATCGCCTTGTACCGCTGAAAGACGTCTTTGAGCGTCCGGCCCCATGCGGTGTGCACGCCGAGCGTCTTGTTGGCCGTGACCGGCCCGTCGATGAAGCTGAACCTGGGCCCGTTGGCAGTGCTGGCGCGAACCTTCGCGAAAATGTCCTGCTGATCCCAGAAGTTCAGGATCGCGCGTTCCAGCGCATCAGCATCTGGCTTGTCAGGCACGGCAGGGAACATGGCCGCGAGTCTATCGCCCGGTTCGGCCTTACCCGGCGGTGATCAGGCCGCGCAGATAGGCTGCCTGGCCGGCATGCTGCAGGTCGTCGGCGAGCACGCTGACCAGCCGGACGCCGAGTGACACCGGCGGATCCCAGCGCTCATCCACGATCCGGTCCAGGTCGGCATCGGTGAGCTGCCGCACGAAACCGAGCGATGCCCGGCAGACCGCATCGTGGTAGCCGGTGAGCAGGTCACCGGACTCCACCCGAACCGCGGCGACCTCGTCAGGGCCCTGCCCGTAACCGTGCGCAGCATCGTCGAATGGCAGGCCGAACCGCCGGACCCAGCCGTCGCTGACCCAGACCTGCTCGGTGCCGGCCGCCGCGGCCAGGTGATCATCTTGAATCCTGGTCAGGTGCCAGATCAGCCACCCGATCGAGTTCGCCGTGGCCTGCGGGCGGAACGCCAGTTGCTCAGCCGTCAGTCCACCGACCACCTCGTGGACAACCTCGCAGATCCGGCCGAGCGCGTCAGCGAGCAGGTCAGCCGTTGTCATGATTGGCTCCTGAAGGTTAGTGCCGAGCATGCAGCCTAACGGAGGACGAGCAGATGGCGCCCAGGCGTAGCAGCATCGAGATCAACCCGCTCTTCGCCAGGCCCGGCGAGGCCACGGAGCGCCCGAGGTTCGCCCTCGCCGACGACCCGATGCTGCCCGAGACCGCCTACCAGGTGGTGCACGACGAGGCGATGCTGGACGGCAACGCCCGGCTCAATCTGGCCACGTTCGTCGGTACCTGGATGGATCCGGCCGCCGCCAAGCTCTATGCCGAAGCATTCGACAAGAACATGATCGACAAAGACGAGTACCGCGCGACCGCCGCCATCGAGGATCGCTGCTGGAAGATCCTGGCCAGGCTGTGGCACGCCCCTGATCCCGCAGCGAGCATCGGCACCTCCACGATCGGCTCATCGGAGGCCTGCATGCTCGGCGGGCTGGCACTCAAGCGCCGATGGCAGCAAGCCCGCCGGGCCGCTGGGAAGCCGACCGACCGGCCGAACCTGGTGATGAGCTCGGCGGTGCAGGTGTGCTGGGAGAAGTTCGCCAACTACTGGGACGTCGAGGCCAGGCTGGTACCGATCAGCGAGGAGCACAAGACCCTCGACGGCCACGGCCTCGCGTCCTTCGTCGATGAGAACACCATCGGCGTGGTGGCCATCCTGGGCGTCACCTACACCGGCATGTACGAGCCGGTCGGCAAGATCGCGGCGGCGCTCGACAAGATCCAGCAGGACACCGGGCTCGATATCCCGATCCACGTCGACGGCGCGTCCGGGGCGTTCATCGCGCCGTTCCTGCAGCCTGCGCTTGAGTGGGATTTCCGGATCGACCGGGTGCACTCGATCAGCACGAGCGCGCACAAGTACGGCCTGGTGTATCCGGGTCTTGGCTGGGTGGTCTGGCGATCCGCCGAGTGCCTGCCCGACGACCTCGTCTTCAAGGTCAGCTACCTGGGCGGCGAGATGCCGACGTTCGCGCTGAACTTTTCCAGGCCGGGCGCTCAGGTGCTACTGCAGTACTACAACTTCCTCCGGCTTGGCCGGGCCGGCTACCGGGCCGTGCAGCAGGCGTCGCATGACGTGGCCGCGCATCTGGCTGACGGCATCTCGAAGCTGGCCCCGTTCCAGCTTTGGGGAGACGGGCCGGACATCCCGGTCTTCGCCTGGCGGCTCACCCCCGGATACACCGACAAATGGGACCTCTACGACCTGGGCAATCAGCTCCGTCAGCAGGGCTGGCTGGTGCCGGCCTATCCGATGCCCGACAACCTCGCCGATCTGACCGTGCAGCGCGTCGTCGTGCGCAACGGGCTGTCGATGGACCTGGCCGATGCGCTGCTCGATCAGATCCGCGCCAGCGTCAGGTATCTGGACGGACTCGACGGTCCGCTGCCGCACGAGGGCCGGGTCACCACGGCGTTCCACCACTAACTCCAGGGCCGGCCGCTGACTCCAGGGCCGGCCGCTGACTCCAGGGCCGGCCGCGCACGGGTGGTCGGGTCCGCTAGTCGGGCAGCAGGCCGTCGCTGGTCAGCGGCAGCGAGCGGAGTCGCCTGCCGGTAGCGTCGAAGATCGCGTTCGCGATCGCCGGCGCCACCGCGATCATCGGCGTCTCGCCCGCTCCGGCGGACGGCAGGTCGGGCCGGTCGAGCAAGATGACCTCGGTCGGCGGCACGTCCGCCAGCCGCGGCACTCGGTACGCGGAGAACGCCCCGTTGCCGATGATCCCGTCGGTGAACCTGATCGCCTCGAACAGGGCACCGCCGAGCGCCATCGCAGCGGCGCCCTCGATCTGGCTGGTCACCGTGTCCGGGTTGACCACGGCGCCGCACTCGTACCCGGTGACCAGGCGGGTGACCCGCAGCCGACGGTCGGCTCCGATCAGCACCTGCGCGGCGGTGGCTACCCGTCCGTCCTTCTCAAGCCCGCAGGCGATCCCCCATCCCCGCTGCTCTTCGCGCTCGGATCTGGCGGCTGGCCCCTTGTCGGCATCACGGCTGACCCACCCGACCCGCTCGGCCACCGCGCGCAGCACTGCCGCGAGCCGCTCGTCGGCCAGGTTGCGCAGCCGGAACTCGACCGGATCGAACCCGAGCCTGGCGGCCAGCTCGTCGATCTGCGATTCCCTGGCGAAGTTGTTGGCGGTGGCTGCCAGCGCCCGGTAGGAGGCCTGCGGCAGCGGGCTATCGGCCGGGACGTAGTCGAGCCGCTGATTCGGGATCAGGTACGGCCCGGCGATCGCGGCCCGGCCCGAGTTGACGTTGCTGAATGTCCAGGCGGTGAGGTCGCCATCGGCGCTGGCACCTGATCCGACGTCGATCACCGCGGCCGGCCGCAACGTACCTACGGTGAACTCCTCATGCCTGCTCCAGGCGACCCGGACCGGCGCCGGCCCGCCTGGCCAGGATCGCGGCCTCGGTGGCGATGCCGACCGCATGCTTGCCGCCGAACCCGCCGCCGGTCGGCGGCACGATGATCCGAACCTGATGTTCTGCGAGCTCGAGCGCGGCCGCCACCTGTGCCCGGACCGGGAAAGGAGTCTGGGTCCCGGTCCAGACCGTGAGCCGACCGTCGTCGTCCCAGACCGCCAGCGCGACCCGGGTCTCCAGCGGCGCGGCCGCGATGTAAGCCGTGGTGTACGTGGCCTGCACGCAGGCCGTCGCGGACCGGAGCGCTTCGTCGACCGCACCGACCTCGTGGTGGAACGCCCCGCCCCAGGGAACGCCCGACTCGGCCGGATGAGCACGCAGGTACTCGGAGATAGCGGTGTCAGACGGCGCCGCCGGGAGGTCCCAAACCGCTGCCGCGGCCAGGTCGGCCACCGCTGACCTGGCTGTCGCCAGATCCGGCGCGACCACGCCGACCAGCGAGCCGGCCCGGACGAGCAGAACATCGGGCCGGCCGTCGACGGCCGAAGCGTCGAGGTCGCGCAGGCTCGCGCCTGGGGCCGGCGGCCGCAGCACAGCGCCATGCCCCATTCCGGGAAGATTCAGATCGGAAACGAACCGGCGGGCGCCAGTGGTGGCCGCTACGGTTCCCGGCGGCACCTGCGGCTGGCCGGCCAGCTGCCAGTCGGTCGGTGCTCGCAGGACTGGCTCGCTCCGCACGATCTCCACATGCCGGGTCCCGGCGGCCTCCGGCAGCAGCGTGCGGGCGTGGGCGGCGGCCCGGCGCAGCGCGCTGCCCGCGTCGGGCATCGACCGGCTGCCGAACGTGCCCATATCGAAGGGGCACAGATCGGTGTCGCCCATCGCCAGGCGCACCTGCGCCAGCGGGATCCGCAGTTCCTCAGCGACCAGCAGGCGCAGCGCGGTGCGGTTGTCCTGGCCGACGTCGACCTTCCCGGTGAACGCGGTCACCGTCCCGTCGGCGCCGATGTGCAGCCAGGCGCCGCCGCTTGTCGACCAGCTTCCTGGCGTGGCCGGCGGGGGAGGGACCACCACGACCAGACCGTCGCCGAGCACGCCGAACCAGTCGCGGTCGGCCGGGTCGGTCAGGTCCCACGGCCGGGCAGGCCGGTACCAGGGCGAACCTGGCTCAGGCGGCCCCCAGCGCTCCGCCGCCGACGAGAACTCGGCCGCAGAGCCGACCCCCGTCTCCTGGTCGGCCGGCCCGGCACCGCCGGTCCCGGGCTCGCCGGTCCCGGGCTCGCCGGTCCCGGGCTCGCCGGTCCCGGGCTGTGCGGTCTCGGGCTCGGCGAACTGGTCCGCCGGCCGCTGAGCGCTGGCCAGCTCGGCTGCCCGGTGTACGGCCCGGCGGATCCGCTGGTAGCAGCCGCACCGGCAGATATTGCCAGCCAGCGCCGCGTTGACCGAGTCATCGTCCGGGTTCGGATCGGCTGCCAGCAGCGCGACCGTCGAAAGGATCATGCCCGGGCTGCAGTACCCGCACTGAGCGGCACCGACGTCGGCGAACGCCTGCTGCACCGGATGCAACCGCCCCCGGCTGGCCAGGCCCTCGATGGTGGTGACGCTGCGTCCGGCTACCGAGCCGGCCGACAGCTGGCAAGCTCGGACCGGGTCCCCATCGACCAGCACCGTGCAAGAGCCGCAGGCGCCCTCGCCGCAGCCGGGTTTGGCGCCGGTGAGGCCGAGCTCATCGCGCAGTGCGAACAGCAGCAGTGCCGATGACGGCACCGACCGGTCGGCTCCGTTGACCGTCAACGTCACAAGCTGCCGGTTGCGGTCGGCTGGCGGGACGTTCTCGGCGGCTGAGTCACCAACGGCAGTCATAGCCCCATCCTGGCGCGCCGGACCTGGCTGGCACATGGTTTGACCGCCCCGGTGGCGTAATTGATGCCATGTCGAGGCGGCGACTGAGAACGGGTCAAGGCCAGTGGCGTCAGCCGCCCGCCATCGCGCCGACGACAAGCAGCGGTTCAGACCCGGTCGCCACTGCCCTGGGCAGCGGCGTATCCGGCGGCTCATGGGACAGGTCCTGCTGGCAGGCGAAGAACCTGACGAACGCCCGGCGTCGCCCGGTGGCCTGGTCCCTGATGGTGCCCCGCAGCACCGGATGGCCAGCTTCAAGCGCGTCTAGCACCATGCCGAGCGTCACATCCGGTTCGTCAGGGCCGGCCGCGGTGATGTCAAGTTCCACCTCGCCGCTGAGACCAGCGAGGGTCCGCAGGTGCGCGGGGAGGGCGACCCTGATCATGGCACCGTCTGTACCTCCACGGAGAGCACGGCGGGCAGGTCGTGGACGATGGCAGCCCAGCTATCGCCGCCGTCAGCCGAGGCGTACACCTGCCCGCCCGTCGTGCCGAAGTAGACGCCGCACTCATCGAGAGCGTCGACGTCCATCGCATCACGAAGCACGTTGACGTAGCAATGCTCCTGCGGCAGGCCGACGGTCAGCGGCTCCCACTCATCGCCCCCGGTCCGGCTTCGGTAGACCCGAAGCTTGCCTTCCGGCGGGTAATGATAGGAATCGCTGGTGATGGGCACGACGTAGACGGTGTCAGGTTCGTGGGCGTGAACGGAGATTGGGAAACCGAAATCCGACGGCAGATTCCCGCTCACCTCGTGCCAGTTCTCGCCGGCGTCGTCACTGCGCAGCACGTCCCAGTGCTTCTGCATGAACAGGACGTCGGGGCGGGCCGGGTGCATGGCGATCCGGTGCACGCAGTGGCCGACCTCAGCCTCAGGATCCGGAATGCCTTCGGACTGCAGCCCATGGTTGATCGGGCGCCAGGTAACCCCGGAGTCGTCGCTGCGGAACGCACCAGCCGCGGAGATGGCCGCGAAAATCCGGCCGGAATGGACCGGATCGAGCACGATCGTGTGCAGGCACATGCCGCCAGCTCCAGGCTGCCACCGGGATCCGGAGTCATGGCCACGCAGTCCGGAGAGCTCCTGCCAGTGCTGTCCGCCGTCGACGGAGCGGAAGAGTGCCGCATCTTCGACGCCGGCGTAGACGGTGTCGGGGTCGGAGAGCGACGGCTCCAGATGCCAGACCCGGGCGAATTCCCACGGATGCGGAGTGCCGTCATACCACTGGTGCGTGCCGGGCACTCCGTCATAGTTGAACTCTTTGCCGACCGGCTGCCAGCTCTGGCCACCGTCATCGGACCGCTGGATCAGCTGCCCGAACCAGCCCGTCGACTGCGATGCGTACAGGCGATCTTGATCAGCTGGCGACCCTTTCAAGTGGTAGATCTCCCAGCCGGGGAAATGAGGCCCAGCGATCTCCCACTTCTCACGCTTCCCATCGGAAGTCAGCACGAAGGCACCCTTCCTGGTGCCGACGAGTACGCGTACTCCGCTCATCCGAACTCCAGTTTCGCCCGCGGATCCGCTGACCCGCTCCGGCCAGGCGCGGCTGCCGTCGCGGCCGGCGCCCGGAACGTACCTAACCGACCCTAGACCCTTCCGTGGGTACCCGCCCGGTGAGCCGGGAGTTCCGAGGGTACCGCCCGGTGAGCCGGGAGTTATCGTGAGGCATGCGGGTCGAGATCTCCGACGCGGCCGCCGGATTCGTGCGCGCCCATGGCGGAAGGCTCTGGGTATGGGCTGCCTACCCCCGGCTGCGCTGTTGCGGGATGCAGGCGTGGATGCGGGCCAGCATGCAGGAGCCTGCCGACCTAGCCGGATTCACCCAGCTGCACGCCGCAGGGGTGGACGTCCGGTTCCGGAGCCTAGGCGGCCGCGCACCCGAGGTACTGGAAATCGGACTGCACGGTCGGCACCGCCCGCAGGTCGAGGCGTACTGGGATGGTTGCTGCTATGCCCTCTGATTCCACGGCCCGCTGATTTCCGCTGACTCAAGGTCAGCGGGTCAGAAGCCGCCGTTGCCGTAGCCGGGGTATCCGTACGGATCCATGGCATAGGGATCGCCTCCGGCGTAACCGCCAGTCTCCTGGGTGGCCGGGGGATAGCCGGGCGGCTCATACGGGGCAGCGTGGAACTGGCCGACCTGGTAGCTCTCCGTCTCCGCCGGATGCAGCGGGCCGACTGGATAGCCGCCGCCGAAGCTAGCGTTTCCCGCCGCCCCCGGTAGCTGAGGTACCGCAGGCGGATAAGCGGCAGCCGACCCGCCAGGGAACTGGCCGGCTGGTCCGGTGGGAAAGCCACGGTAGCCGTCGGCCGGCTGGCTGGCCTGAGGCTGGGTCTGCTGCTGCAGAGCGTCCTGGGTGGGCAGATTCCAGCCCGCGCCGCCGCCGATCGCAGGCCCGCCTGGAAGGTAGCTCGGGTAGCTGAGCGACTGCTCAGCGCCGACCGCGCCAGCCGATCCGGCGGCGGGATAGGCAGCGTTCATCGACGCGGCAGGGTAGCTGTTACCGGTCGAGGTCGGGGATGAGTAGGCGATGGTGCTGCTATCTGGCGAGTAGTCAGCCGGACCCGCTGACGCGGGCGGATAGCCGCCAGCCCCGCTGGCCGGCGTCGAAACAGCGTAACCTCCAGCGCTCCCGGCCGCCGTCGAGGCAGCATAACCGCCGCTGCCGGCTACCGCGGGGTAGCTCGGACTGACCGCAGCCGGGTAGCCGCTCAAGTTGCCCGCAGGGACCGAATAGCCGCGCGTGCCGTCGGTCCCGCGGGCGTATCCGGCCGCAGCGGCCGGATAGCTCGAGCTTGCCCCAGCGGCATAGCCACCGGTGCTGGCCGTCGCGGTCGGGAAGTTGCCGGCACCGACCGGCGGCACGAAGGTCGCGCTGACTTGCGCCGGATAGCTGCCCGAGCCGGCCGGGTAGCTCGGACCGGCGGCTGACGCCACGGCCGGCTGGCCGGCTGAACGGGAACCGCCTGACGGCACCGGTCGATAGGGGTCGGCAGTCGATGCCGCCGCGTAGTCCGGCCCGCTCCCGCCAGGCCTGGCATATCCGCCAGGAGGAGTCGCACCGCGCTGGTCCTGGCCGTCCATGCTGCCGATCTGGTGACCTGAGGTCACGGCCGGATAGCCGACCAACTGGTGGGTCCTGGCCGCGCTATCTGGCAGCCGAGCGTCCTGGCCAGCTGCGTCCGACCGGTGACGGCGGTAGGACCGGCTGTCCTCAGCACCGATCCGCGGGAAGGACGGGCTGGTTAGCGGGTCGTCGTCGGCCAGGCCGGGGGATCGGGCGTCGTTCTGCGGCGTCATGTTGGCCAGCATCGCCAGGGTCGGCTCACCGGCAGGTGCGGCGCTGCGCCGCGTCGCTATGGCATCGAACTCACCGCTGTTAGCTCGCACGCCAGGGCCAGCCTGGTTAGCCGGCACCGGCTGACGAGCCTGCCGGACCGGAAGCTTTGACCCGCGGTCCCGCGGCGTGCCGCCCGGCCTGCGGGTGCGTGCCTGACCGTCACCGTTCTCGGAATCGCGCGGCGCATCCGGACGCTCCGGATGCGCCGACGCGGCGGGCTGGGCCGTCGTCGTCAGCGGCTTGTCCGAGGCTAGCTCTGCCCAGTAGTCGACGTCGGACAGATCGTCCCACTCGGTGCTCGGCCAATCGCCCTCGCTGTCACGCTTGCCGCGGCTCTGGCGCGGACGCACGGCGGGCAGCGACTCGTCTCGTCGGCCCTGGCCACTGTCTCTTCTGCGATCATCTGCCCGGGAGTCGGCACGCGCGCCACTTCGTAGGTCGCGGTCCTCTCGCCCCGTCCTGATGTCCTGGTCTCGCAGGCTGCCGGCCGCCCGGCCGTTGCGGCTTTGCCCGGTCTCGTACTCGCGTGCGGTTGGGACCATTCGGGCAGGCCGCTCGTCGTACTCATCAGACCCGCGCTGACCGACCCGGACCGGAGCTGGCCGACCGGCCCGGGTGCGCACCGCGTCCTGCTCGTCGGTGTCTTGCTGACCGCGCCGGGCTGGTCGGCTTGGACGCTGTGGCTGTCCACCCCTGGCTGGCCGATCTTCGCGCCCACGTCGGCCATCTTCCTCGCGCCAGTCCTGGCCGGTGCGCTCGCGCGAGCGGCTACGGCCGACGGCCTGGCCGTCGCGCTTCGACCGAGCGGGTTCCGCGGGGAGATCGTCGAAGTCCTCTTCGTCGTCCGCTCGCAGGTACCGCATTCCGGTGAGGACGACGATCACGATCAGGACGACTACGGCTGCCAGAATGATCAGCAGGGTATTGTTGTGCATCGCACCATCCAACCCGGCATGGCCTTAGTGAGGCGCTCGGCAGCCCGCGCGGCCATAGCCGCGGACTCCCTGGTAATACAAGCGCCCTGGACAGGTCCCAGGCGAATCATCTGAGCGCTCATTCTGTCGTACCACTATGGCCTGTGTCACCAGATTCGAGAAGTTTAACCGGCTCTGTCTACTGACCGTAACGTTTCGACTACGGCTTGGCGAGAGCGGTTAGCCTACCGACCCCGACCACATGACGGGCAATCGCCGACCAGGTCGCCCGCAGGCCTGCCCCGGCCGGAAGCCGCAGCATGGCGTTGAGCGCATACACGGTGAACCGGTATAGGTGGCCCGCCGGATCATCGGGGCAGATTGGATCGTCGCCGGCCGATCCCCGGCTGTTCTCGGCTTGGCGTGCACCTGGCGGCAGCTGATTCTGCGGCATGGCTGTCGTGTTCGGGCTGATATCAAACACGATCCAGTAAACGTAAGGAGTAATTGGAGCCTGGGAGTCATCAAGCATGATCGCGAACGATTTAGTCGCTCCGGCTTGCGGTGCTCCTGACCAATGCAGCGGCGGACTCAGACCGGCCCCGTGGCAGGTGTACTGCAGCGGAATATTGACGTCAGGGCTGAACACCGGGCTGGTGACGGTAAGGATCTGTGGAGTTCTCAGTGCCGGGCCAGCCAGACCGCCCAGCGCGCTGCAGCCGCCGACTGGCAGCGTGCAGGCTGCGACGGCTGCCGCCACGGCAACCAGCCCGTGTCGGCGGCCGACGCGTCCGGCCCGGACCGCGCCGAACAAGCCCGCAGGACGGACCGCGGCCGCGGAGCCGACCGAGCTTGCGGAGCGAACCAAGCGGTGTTCCTTACCAATCCAGCGGCGAAAGCTTGCCCGTCGGATCCTACGCCGGGTGACCTGCACCCAGGGCGGCACCACAGCCGTGATGCTGCTGGCCCACTTGCTTCGGCCAGCAGCGCCAGCTAATCGGTCTGGCGGGAGTTGCCGAACATGATCTCGTCCCAGGACGGCACCGATGACCTCCTGGCCCGGCCGCTGGACGCCCGCTTGGTCGGCGCAGGGGCGACTTGCTCGGGATCGGATTGCGGCTCAGCCACGTGACGGGTCTCCGAATCTGAGTACGGACTGCTGGCGCTCTCCCGACCGGCCGGACCAGCACCGGCCGGACCAGCAGCAGTCTCCAGCTCAATGTGGGCGCCAGCAGCCGCACCGGCGGCCGGGACCGGCACGTTCCTGGCCGCGGCCGAGTCTGCGGCAGGCGTCGATTGCCGACCCTGGCCAGCAGACTGGCGGCTGCCGCCACCGAGGCTGCCCGATGCCGCGGCGGGCACCTGCCGCGACGGGTGCAGGATGCCCCGGCCGCCGGTCTGGTCGCCCTCGGCCCGCTGATCTGCCTGGTGCACGCTGCCCGAGCTGGTCCGCGATCCGATCGGCGTCACGGTCGCCGTCACCGGTCTGCTGGCACCGGGCCGGTCGGCCGGCCAGTCGGCCTCCGGCAGGCTCAGTCGCACAGCCTGATCGTCGTCGGCGCTGACGTGCTTGCTCCGCGGGTCGAAGACCCACTCAGCCAGATACAGCCGGCCAGCCACCGTATAGGCGAGCTGAACCTGCCAGTTGCCGTCCTGGCGCTTGCGCGAATCCCACTCCACGTCCTCGGTGCTGGCGCCCGCCGCTGTTAGCCGCTGCGCGACCACCTCGCCAAGGCGCGGGCCAGGACCTGAGTCGCCATAACCTCGGACCGTGGCCCGCTGCGCCTCCTGCGCCCGGAACTCTCGTTCGGCAAGAACCGGGCCCTCAAATCTGCGGATCTGGTCGACTGGCAGGCCAGCAGCGTCAGCGATGTCCTCAGCGGTCTCGCCGGCGCGGATTCGGTCCTGGATCTCCTTGGGTCGCAACGGACTCTCCACTTCGATCTCGTACTGGGCGAGCCGGGAGAACTGGCCTCGTGCCACCGTCCTGAGCCGCTCATCGATGGGCAGCACGAAACGCCCGCTCCTGCCGGGAACCGCCAGGACCGCATAGCTACCGTCCTCGCTCACCGCGACGAGGCGCAGCTCCTGCATCGGCGTCCCTTCCGCGCTGCCCAACCGCGCAGGGGCGAGGCTCGGACCTCCCCAGAAGATGAGTCTGACTGGCCCGGACCAGACTTGCTAGCACCTTCCCCGGCATGTCCCGGATCAGCCTGCCAATTCGCCGGACTGGCGGCGAAGCTCATCTGACCAGTCGCGCATGCCTGTGGCCAGCACTGATGGGCAGAGTATTCACCGGCGTGGGCCGAGGTCCGCCGAATGCGGATAATCGGCTTGCGGACGAGGTCCGTCCGCAGCCATGTTTCCCTGGAGGCCGCTATGTCACAGACGTCGGCGAGCTCGCCGCGGCAGCTTGCCGCTGAAGCCGGGATCAGGCGGACGCTTGCCCGTTACTGCCACACCATCGACGACGGTGACTTCGCTGCGCTGGCCGAATGTTTTGCCCCGGACGCCGAGCTGCTTGCCTTCGGCCGGACCAGGTCCGGCCGCGAGGCGGTGACGGCCCTGCTGGCCAAGGCAATGCCGCCGGAGAACCGCGGCAAGCACCTGACCTGCAACACCCACATCGGCGAGGTGATGGCGGGCGAGCAGACCGCAGGCGAGCAGACCGCAGGCGAGCAGACCGGTGCGGCGACCGCGGCGCAGGCAAGCCAGCAGGCGAGCGCCGGTGATAGCGGCGGCGCGCGGGTTAGCGTACTCAGCGACTTCGCCTTCGTCGGCCGCGACGGCTCGATCACCACCGGCCGCTATCGGGACGAGTTCATCGCCGCGCAGGGCGGCTGGATGATCGCCAGGCGGGAAATTACCATCGGCGGATAGCGGCCGGCAGCACAGACCGACCGACCACCGGGGCCTGCGGCCGGCGCAGTCAGCTTGTTCGATTAGGCTCACGCCCATGCGTGCTGACGCGTTTTTCGGAGCACTGGGCCGGTTCAGCGTTCGCTTCCGCTGGTTGATGACACTGGCCTGGATCGTGGCGGCCGTGGCTGCTTTCGCCTACCTGCCGTCACTGTCCAGCGTGACGCAGAGTGACAACAGCAAGTTCCTGCCCGCCAGTTCGCCGGTCGAGAAGGCCACCGTTCTGGCCGCGCCATTCGGCACAGCGAACCTGTTTCCGATCCCTGTGGTCGCTGCCAGGAACGGCGCACAGCTGACCCGGGCCGATATCGCGGCGCTCAGCACGCTGCAGCGCAAGCTGAAGACCGTTCCCGACGTGCATCGCATTCTCGACCTCGGGACGTCTGCGCACGGGCAAGCCGAGCAGTTCGTCGTTCTTGTCGGTCAGGTGGGCGGCAATCAGAGCGCGACGACCAGCCTGGTCGACAATCTTCGCGCGGCGATCGCGCGCGTTGCGCTGCCGACCGGACTGCGGGTGCACCTGGCGGGCAGCATCGCGGTTCAGGTGGATCAGCAGAAGGCGAGCGGCAATCAGGGTAATAAGATCCAATATCTGTCGCTTGTTTTTATCATCGGGCTGCTTGTCCTGATCTTCCGGTCGTTCACGCTGGCGCTGACGACCGCTATACCCCCCCTGCTTTCAGTCACCATCGCGGGGCCGTTGGTTGCCGAGGCGGCACATCACGGGCTCAAGGTATCGCCGATCGCGCAGCTGTTGATGATCGTGCTGGTGTTGGGGGCTGGCACCGACTACGGGTTGTTCCTAGTGTTCAGGGTCCGCGAGCAATTGCGCGCTGCGGGCTACCAGGGCGGCCCGGCCGACAAGTCGGCGGCCGGCGGGCTTGGCCGTGCCCTTCTCGGCGACCTACGGCAGCCGCGCGATTCGGCCAGGACGGCGATCGTGACGGCCGTCACCAGGGTCGGCGAGTCGATTACGTTCTCGGCGGCGACGGTCATCGCGGCCGTACTGACCCTGCTGCTTGCTTCCTTCGCGTTCTACGCCGACCTGGGAGTCCCGTTCGCGATCGCCATCGGGGTGATGCTGGTGGCCGCGCTGACCTTGCTGCCTGCCCTGCTGTCGATCAGGCTGTCGCTACTCGGGGTCAAGCGGACGCTCTTCCAGGCATGGTTCGGTAAGCCAAAACTGCTGCCCTGGGATATCCAGGGCGCGGGCAAGGCCGGTGTCTGGGGCAAGGTGGCGAGCCGTATCGTCCGCCAACCAGTGCCGACGCTGCTGGCCGGCGTGATCTGCTTCGGCGCGCTGGCGCTCGGCGTGACCGGCTACAAGGGGGGCGGCTTCGGCGGCAATACGACTGCTCCGGCCGGCAGCGACTCAGCGGCTGGGCAGGCACTGCTGACTAAGTACTTCCCGCAGTCATCGGCGAACCCGACCGATCTGATCTTCCGGTTCAGTCAGCCAGTCTGGGCTGATCCGGCCGTACTTGGCACCGTGACGGCGCAGCTGAAAGCGAGCAGCCTGTTCACCCAGGTGGTCGGTCCGCTCAATCCGGTCGGCGTGCAGCTGACGCCAACCCAATACGCCGAGCTGCACAATGCACTGGGCTCGGCCAAGGCGCTGTCACCGGTGCCACCGAAGGGCGGACCGATCCCGCCGCTTGCCTACCAGCTGTACCGGGCAACCGGAAACTACGTCAGCGCCGACGGCCGCACTGTGCAATTCTCCGTCGGGCTGGCGGCAGGCGACCCGGGCAGCACTGCGGCGCTGAACGCAGTACCCGCGATCCGGGCGGAGACCACCAAGGCAGGCACTGCGGCCGGCGCGACCGCCTCCGGCGTGGCCGGTGAGGCACCCGTGCTCTACGACATCAGCAGCATCTCCAATAGTGACCTTAAGAAGATCATCCCAGTCGCGATCCTGGTGATCGGCCTGCTGCTGGCGATCGTGCTGCGCAGCCTGGTAGCCCCGCTTTATCTGATCGCCTCGGTCGGCATCTCGTACCTAGCTGCGCTCGGCCTCTCGGTACTGCTGTTCATCAAGATCGGCGGATCGGGCGGACTGGTGTTCTTCCTGCCCTTCCTGATGTTCATCTTCCTGCTGGCACTCGGCGAGGATTACAACATCCTGGTGATGACAAGGATCAGGGAGGAGGCGCACAAACTCCCACTGCGAGAGGCGGTTTCCCGTGCGATCGCCGTCACCGGCACTACGGTGACCTCCGCTGGCCTGGTACTCGCCGGCACCTTCCTGGTCTTCGCCATCGTAGGCGGCACCGGATCGGCCGGCAGCAGCCAGATCCTGGACATCGGGATCGGCCTGGCGCTCGGCATCTTGATGGACACGTTCCTGGTCCGCACGCTGCTGGTGCCGTCCACGGTCGTCCTGCTCGGCAGGTGGAACTGGTGGCCGTCCAAGCTGGTCATCGACCAGCCGGAGACGGGGACGGCCGGCAGCGAGCCTAATCCGATCAAGGCGCAGGCCGGCCGCCCCGGCTGACCGCACAACAGGCCCTGCCGATGCAGCAGCCTCCGCTGATCAGCGTGATCCTGCCGGTCTACGGCGTCCGCAGCTACCTGGCGGACTGCCTGGACTCGGTGCTCGACCAGCCGGACGCCCCGATCGAGGTCATCGCCGTGGATGACGCGTCACCCGATGGCTGCGGAGCGCTCCTCGATGACCGGGCCAGGAGCGATCAGCGGCTGACCGCTGTGCACCTGGACCGGAACGACGGGCCAGGCAACGCGCGGAACGTCGGCCTGGCCCGGGCTTCGGGCCGTTACGTCTGGTTCGTCGACGCCGATGATCTGCTTCCCCCCGGAGCCCTCGCGGCGGTCAGCTCCCGGCTGGTCAAGGACAGCCCCGACGTGCTGCTGATCGACTATCGCAGCGTCTATCCCGACGGCAGCACCGGCCCGAGCCAGGGCGCTGACCTGCTCCGCTGCGCACCGTCCGGCACCTTCACGCTGGCTGAGGCGCCGCAGCTGATTGACCTGACCATGACCGCATGGAGCAAGGTGCTGCGCCGCGATTTTCTGGTCCAGCTGGACGAGCCGTTCCGCTCGGGCATTCATGAGGACGTGCCAGTCAGCTGCGCGGCCTTGCTGGCAGGCCGACTGGCGGCAGTTGACCGAGCCTGCTATTGCTATCGCAGATCCCGTCCTGGATCGTTCATGGCTACCACGAGCACTAGCCATCTGGCCATTTTCACCGCTTATCAAGAAGTTTTTGACCTGCTCGACAAGCGGGTCGCGGCAGCTGACCCGGTCGCCACGCGGCAGGTGCAGGCCGCTATCTTCGAGCGCGCGATCGGGCATTACGCGGCGGTGCTGCAGACCGGCGGGTTCGGACTTGGCCTGGTCGGCCGGCCAGGCCTGGTGCCGAGGACCCAGCGGCGCGCGTTCTTCCGCCGGATGCACGCCGACTTCGTCAGATACCGGCCTGCCGGATACCGGCATCCGGCGGGTGTCCGCGGCGCGAAGTTCAGGCTGATCGAACGCAACGCGTACCTGACCTACGAGCTGCTTGAGCCGGTGAACCGGCTCCGCGTCATGCTGCGCGGCCGGGCCCCCCGCAGGCCGACCTAGCGTTCCCCCGCCGACCGCACCCGCCGACGTCTCACGGCCACCGGGTCAGGCTGACTCAGCTCTGGCCAGGCGCGCGCTCGTGCCGCTCAAGCTCATCAAGCCGGGCCACCAGCGGAGCAAGCTGCCTGCCGACCTCGGCGCGGACCGCCTCAGCCAGGCCATCGGCGCTAGTCGAGCCCTCTTGCGACAGCACATGGTGGTAGTACCCGGCCAGGGCGGCTGCGACGGCGCGGCGGGTGACCCGCAACTTGGCGCCGAGGCCGCGCAATGTCTGTCCGGCCTCGCCATCCGGCTCGGCTATGAGGCCGAGCAGCAGGTGCTCGCAGCCGATGTAATTGTTGCCGAGCGCGGTCGACTCGATGACAGCAAGCTCAAGTGCGGCAGCGGCGTGCGCGCCGAATCGAGGCGGCTGTGATACCGAACCCGCTTGGTTAGCCGACGCCCGCTGGTCGACCGAGCCTGCTCGGTCAGCCGACGCCCGCTGGTCAAGCTCGCGCTGGAGTTGCCGCGGCTCTATGTCCAGTGTGCGCAGCACCCGGAGCGCCAGGTTGTTGCCCTCAGCCAGGATTCCGCTCAGCAGCTGCCCGGTCCTGATCTCAGCGGCGCCTTCGGACTGTGCCCGCTGCCGCGCGTCCCGCAGCACCGATTGAGCCCGGTCGGTGAGCGAGGCGAACGGATCGTCCCACGGCCGACCGGCCGGATCAAGATCGTAAGCAACGGCGGCGCGGACTGCGGTGACCCGGCGAACGGCCAGTTCAAGCGCGTGCTGGCAGACCGCGGACACCGGAACGCCGGTGTCATTGACGGCTTCGGCGAGGCTGTCCGGCAGGTAGACGTTGATCTTAGGCACCTCGATCTCCTGACCATCCGACAGTGTATAACCCCAAGCATAACCCCGATAGGGGGGGTGTTCAAGCGGCCAGCCAGGATTCGAGGTAAGCCATTGGCAGTCACTCAGCGTTACCGACTTATGACCTATAAATAACCCCTATTGAGTATTTTCAAGTCGCCAGCAGTTCTTGTAACTGTTCGATAACGTTGGCAGTGGCTGAGCCGAATGCCGACCGGCCGGACTGGAGTCAGCGGACGGCGTGAGGCTGCGGGTGCTGCCCCATAGGTGGCAGGCGCCGGTTGACCGACATTGCCCAGCCGGGTCAGCAGGCGCAGGGGAGCCAGGACCTCGGACGCTTTATCTGACCGGAGGGTTGTGGCGAATGCGGCACTTGTTCGGTTTCATGCTGGCCCTGGTCATGTCGGCAGCGCTGTTCTTCGGCGGCGGCTTCGGCGTCTGGAGAATCGGCGCGCTGCACGGGGTCGCGGACGCCCTGACGAGCGTTCATGGCCTGCTCGCCGTCGGCGCGGTGCTGTGCACCGGCTTGCTGCTCGGCATCCTGCTCGCCGCACCAGGTGTCTCGCCGCTTGCTGCCGGGCTGCCCGGCCTCGTCCTGCTTGGCTGGTCGGCCCTGGTCGTGATGCACAGCAGGTACGCGCTGCGGTTCCTCCCGCTGCCCGGCAGCCACTACGCCGCCGGTTTCACCACCATGCTCCTTAGCGGCGTCCTTGGGCTGATCGGCGCGGCGATGATAATCCCGCTGGTCGTGCCGTCCAGGTGGCGCCGCCGATATGTCGACGACGACTTCGACGATGACGACGTCGACGTGCCAGCCGCGCTCGGCCTGGTCCCATAGGCACCGCTTCGCCATGCCGTCATACCCGCTCTGCGGTCATGTCCGCAGACAGCTGTCGCTGATCATGCCGGGCTGCCCATGATCGGGGCGGGCCGACGGAATGGACGAACCCGCGGCGGTGCCGATCCGCTGCCAGCGGACCCGCACCGCCGCGGCCTAGCTCAGTGGGCGGAGGCGAACTGGTCGGCCTCGGTCGATCCGGCGAGCGCGGTCGTGGAGGCGTTCGGATTGATCGCGGAGGCGACCAGGTCGAAGTAACCGGTCCCGACCTCCCGCTGGTGGCGGGTGGCGGTGTAGCCCTCGGCCTCCGAGGCGAACTCGGCGTCCTGCAGCCGAACGTAGGCCGGCATGCCCTCCTCCGCGTAACCGCGAGCCAGGCTGTACATCGAGTGGTTCAGCGCATGGAAGCCGGCCAGGGTGATGAACTGGAACTTGTACCCCATTGCCCCAAGCTCGGTCTGGAACTTGGCGATCGTCGCCTCGTCCAGGTTCGCCCGCCAGTTGAACGATGGCGAGCAGTTGTAGGCCAGCATCTGGTCCGGGTAGACGGAGTGGATCGCGTCGGCGAACTCGGCCGCGATCGACAGGTCGGGGGTGGACGTTTCCATCCAGAGCAGATCGGAGTGCGGCGCGTAGGACAGGCCGCGGGCAATGCAGGCGCCGATCCCGTTGCGGACCCGGTAGAAGCCCTCCGCGGTGCGCTCGCCGGTCACGAACGGCTGGTCTCGCTCGTCGATATCGCTGGTGAGCAGCGTCGCGGCCTGCGCGTCTGTCCTGGCCACGATGATCGAGGGCACGCCGCACACGTCGGCGGCCAGTCTGGCCGCGTTCAGCGTCTTGATGTGCTGGCCAGTCGGGATAAGCACCTTGCCGCCCAGGTGGCCGCACTTCTTCTCGGAGGCGAGCTGGTCCTCCCAGTGCACTCCGGCGGCCCCGGCGGCGATCATCGCCTTCATCAGCTCGAACGCGTTCAGCACGCCGCCGAAGCCTGCTTCCGCGTCAGCCACGATCGGGGCCAGCCAGTACAGCGCGTCGGCGTTGCCCGACTCGGCCCAGGTGATCTGATCAGCCCGGAGCAACGCGTTATTGATCCTGCGCACCACCTGCGGCACCGAGTTGACCGGGTACAGGCTCTGGTCCGGGTAGGTCTGCCCAGCCAGGTTGGCGTCGGCCGCCACCTGCCAGCCGGACAGGTAGATCGCCTTCAGCCCGGCCTTGACCTGCTGCACGGCCTGATTGCCGGTCACCGCGCCAAGCGCATTTACGTAGTTTTCGCTGCTCAGCAGCGACCAGAGCCGCTCGGCACCAAGCCTGGCCAGGGTGAACTCCTCCTGCACGGAGCCGCGCAACCGGACCACGTCGGCGGCCGTATAGGTCCGCTCGGTTCCTGACCAGCGTGGGTCTGCCGCCCAAGCCTGCTGTAGCAGGGAAACCTGGTACTCAAAGTCGCTACCAGCATCCCTGCCGATGGCCCCCGCACTCCCGTTCTGCGTGCCCTCGAGGCGACGAGTATTCACTGGAACCTCCTGATGCGTGCCGTCCCCGGGTGTTACCCCAAGTGTGCGGACCTCGATCGGCGCAGGGTAGGGCCTTAGGTCCTGAAGATTCTCGTAACTTGGGATAACATGAAGAAGTGACAACTTTCATCGATGAAAAGTTTCCATCCTTGCCAGAAGGTGAGCTAGATCTCATTCTCTTTGGCCAGCGACTCAGGCACCTGCGGCGGGCCAGGGGGCTCACTCTGGCCGCGCTCGGCGAACGCGTCGGCCGCGCTCCCTCGGTACTCTCGCTGCTGGAGAACGGCCGCCGCGAACCGAAGCTGTCACTGATCGAGGCGCTGGCCAGTGCGCTGTCCGTACCGTCCGGCGAGCTGATGCGCCGCCAGGCGCCGAGCCGCAGGGCTCAGCTGGAGATCGCGGTTGAGGAAGCTCAGCGCGATCCGATGTACGCCGGGCTCGGATTGCCCTACCTGCGGCCGGGCGCGCGGGTGCCGAGCGACGTGCTCGAGCACATCGTCGCGCTCTACGGTGAGCTGCGCGAGCAGCGCACCAAGCGGACGGCCACCCCTGAGGAGGCCAGAACGGCGAACGCCGACCTGCGGGCCATGATGCGGCAGCAGGACAATTACTTCCCCGAGATCGAGCGGGCAGCAGCAGCGGCACTCGCCCCGGTCGGCTACTCGGGCGGCGCGCTCTCCCAGGGCATGCTGCTGTCGGTGGTCAGCCAGCACGGGTTCTCGGTTCGCTACGTGCAGGACCTGCCCAGGTCCACCCGGTCCGTGACTGACCTGCGGAACCGGCGGATCTACCTGCGGCAGGAGCCGCTCGGCATGCACACACCGCGCGCCGTGCTGCTGCAAACCCTCGGTCATTTCGTGCTCGGCCACGCCGCGCCCGCCGATTTCGCCGACTTCCTGCGGCAGCGGGTCGAGGCGAACTATTTCGCCGCCGCGGTGCTGATGCCCGAGCACGCCGCGGTGAGCTTCCTGCGTCACGCTAAGGACGCCAGGAACCTGTCGATCGAGGACGTTCGCGACGTGTTCAGCGTGTCCTACGAGATGGCCGCGCACAGGTTCACTAACCTGGGCACTCATCATCTGGGCCTGACCTGCCACTTCGTCAAGAACGACGCAAGCGGGGTCATCTACAAGGCGTACGAGAACGACGAAGTCGTCTTTCCTGCCGACGCCTCAGGGGCGATCGAGGGGCAGCGGATGTGCCGGTTCTGGTCCGGCCGGCAGGTCTTCTCCTCGGCCGACCGGTTCAGCCCGCACTATCAGTACTCCGACACCCCGTCCGGCACCTACTGGTGCGTCGCCTCGGTTGATCCCGGCAGCGAGCGTGGCTATGCGATCACTCTCGGCGTGCCGTTCGACGACGCCCGCTGGTTCCGCGGCCGGGAGACCAGCAAGCGCAGCACCTCGTCATGTCCCGATCCGTCGTGCTGCCAGCGCCCGCCGGCCCGGCTGGCGGCGCGCTGGGACGGGATGGCGTGGCCGTCGGCCCGCGGCCACTCGCACATCCTGTCGGCATTGCCGTCCGGCAGCTTCCCCGGTGTCGACGAAACCGACATCTACACCTTCCTCGACCGGCACGAGAAGGAGTAGTCCGGCCCGAGTCGACCGGACTCGATGGAGGCACCTGCGCCAGAGGTTGCCGGTCAAGAATCCGCACCTTGCCGGTCAAGAAAATGGACCTTGACATCGCGGTGCGCAGGCTGAGCTGAGCCAATTTCCGCTTCCGAGTTGCCCGAAACCGGCAATAACGCGACAGATGATCCGTTGGCTCGGTCGCAAAAGATGCGGCTTTCCTACGACCGAGCCACGTCGCGAAAGGAGGGCTGGCAGCACTGCTGACAAATGGACGGACATCACATAGCCTGACACTCAATACGGTGAGATCAGCGCTCTTCCGGGGAGGGACCCGAGTGGAGAGGTTAGCGCAACCCAGACGGCCGGATCGGATTCGGTCATTGCCCATCGCCGACCTTCGCGACATCCCGCTCGATCAGCTACCCGCGGACACCGACCGCGACGATGTTGTGAGCAGGGCTATGAGGGGACATGGGAGTCCGTCACGCATCGACGTGGCGGCGTTCAGCTCCGCCATCTGAGCCTTCACGATGCCAGGACTGATAACGCAGTATGTCCTGAAACTACACAGCCGCTGTGATCTAGCCTGCGATCACTGCTACGTCTATCAGCACGCCGACCAGAGTTGGCGGCGCAAGCCGCAAGCGATGTCGCAAGAGGCAGCGACGTTCGCGGCAATGCGGATAGCCGAGCACGTTGCCAGCCACCAGCTGTCGCAAGTACGGATCGTCCTGCACGGAGGCGAGCCGCTGCTGATCGGCACGGACCGGATGCGAATGGTGCTGACCGCGCTGAAGACGCAGATCAGACCTGTGGCCAAGATCGACATTCGAATCCACACCAACGGGGTCCTGCTTGACGAGCAGTGGTGCGCACTACTGGACGAGCACGACGTCAAGGTCGGAGTATCGCTCGACGGTGACCAGGCAGCGAACGACCGACACCGCAGGTTCGCCGACGGCCGGAGCAGCCATCAGCAGGTCCGGCGGGCGCTCAGTCTGCTGCGGCGACCCGAGCACCGCCATCTGTACGCGGGGATCTTGTGCACGATCGACCTCGACAACGATCCGATCGCCGTCTACGAAGCGCTCGTTGCCGAGGAGCCGCCCAACCTCGACCTGCTGTTGCCCCACGCCACCTGGGAGAATCCGCCGCCTGCGCCGGCAGGCCTGGCCGAGCCATACGCGCTGTGGCTGATCAGGATCTACCGGCGATGGGTCCGCGACGGCCGCCCGGTGCCAATCCGGCTATTCGACTCGCTGCGCTCGGCCGCACGTGGCGGGCCGAGCTGGAGCGAGTCGGTCGGCCTGGAACCGGTCGACTTGCTAGTCATCGAGACAGACGGCAGCTGGGAGCAGCCTGATTCGCTGAAGACCGCCTACGACAGCGCCCCGGCGACCGGGCTGCACGTCTTCTCCCATCCGGTAGACGAGGTACTCAAGCTGCCAGGGTTCGTGGCCCGCCAGGGCGGCCTCGCCACTCTCTCTGCGGTATGCCGGGCATGCCCGGTCGTGCGGATCTGCGGTGGCGGCCTGTACGCGCACCGTTATCGCTCCGGAACCGGGTTCGACAACCCGTCGGTCTATTGCGCCGACCTCAAGGCCCTCATCGGCCATCTGACCACGGAGAACAGCACACCAAGATCCGTAGCGGTGTCGCGGGCCAGGCACCTGCTACCGGACGGAGCCCTCGACAAGCTCGCCGCAGGCCCGGGGGACAGCGAAGCGATCAGATCGCTGGCCGACATGCGGCTGTCCATGACTCGCGGGCTCGTCGCGACGGTGGCCTCGGAGAATGGCAGCTGGAACAACCTGGCCCTGAAGCGAACCATGACGCAGGGCTGGACGCTGCTCTGCGCGCTGGATCGCGAGCATCCCGACGCGGCTCGAGAGATCTTCAGCCATCCGTACGCATACGCCTGGGCGATCCGCTGCCTCAGACCGTCAGCGGATGCCGACCCGGACCTCGATCGGGCGCATTTGGCCGGGCTGGCAGCTGCCGCCGCCCTGCGGGCTGGGGTCTGCGTTCAGCTATCCGTCCCGGTGCGTGCTGGAAGACTCTGCGTGCCCACCGTCGGCGCACTGCTCATCAACGACCGCTCGGCGGACACCGCGGTCGTTTCGATCTCGTCCGGCCGGATGACCGCCCCTGGCCACGGCGGGAGATGGCTGCGAACGCGCAGAGTGACCGGTGAGGTTGTCCAGGTCAGCGTTGAGGATCTCGACCCATTCCGCGACTGCCAGGAATGGCCAGCGGCCGACCGACTGACCGCCGCGCAGTGGGGTGCCTGGCGACACGGGCTGGCGTCGGCAGGCGCGCGGCTCGCCGCCGCGGTTCCTAGTTACGCCACCGCGCTCAGGTCAGGCCTGCGCACTGTCGTGCCACTGCTTCAAGGCACCTCAGGCAGCCGCAGCGCCACCTCCAGGCACGCGTTCGGCGCCCTGGCGCTCGCGCTTCCGCGCCATGGCGATGGCCTGGACGAACTGCTCCTGCACGAATTCCAGCACATCAAGCTGCACGCCCTGGTTGACATGCACGACCTGTTCGATGTCGAGGACTCTCGGCGACTGCGGGTCCCGTGGCGGCAAACCCCACGGCCGGTCGAAGGCGTCCTGCACGGCGCCTATGCGCATCTGGCTCTTGCCCACCTTTGCCGGTCCCGCGGACAGGCCGCGCTCGGCCGGTACCAGCAGTACCGCTCGTGGGTCTGCGAGACAACAGACAAGCTCGCGGCGATGGGCGTGCTTACACCCGACGGCGAACGCTTCGCCGCCGGGATGCACGCCGCGGTGCAGGCGCAGGCCGAATGATCGGTGAGTCAGCGCAGGCAGCTAAGACGCTAGCGACCGAGCTGGCGGCCCTAGGCGTGCGCCCAGGTCAGGACCTGCTCGTGCACTGCTCGCTGCGGCGGGTCGGGCCTGTACCGGGCGGTGCCGCGACCCTGCTGCACGCGCTTCGAGCCACGATGGGCCCCGAGGCGGCTCTGGTCGTACCAGCCCAGACAACGGAGAACTCGCTGTCGTCACGAGCGTTCCGCAGCGCGACATCAAATCTGGATGCAGCTCAGCTGGCCCAATTTGTGGCAGCCATGCCAGGATTCGATCCAGTCTCTACCCCGTCAAGCGGAATGGGCTTCTTCGCTGAGTACGTTCGAACCAGGCTTGGTGCGGTCCGGAGCGCGCACCCGCAGTCGTCGTTCGCCGCCCTGGGGCAGCGAGCGGCAGCCTGCATGGCCGGGCATCGGCTGGACTGCCATCTGGGCGAGCACTCACCGCTCGGCTGGCTCTACCGCGCTGACGCGGCTGTCGCATTGCTTGGCGTGGATTACGCCGCCTGCACTGCGTTCCATCTGGCTGAGTACAGATTGCCCGGAGAGCCACAGCTTCGCCAGTTCAGGTGCTTCACCAGCGAGCAGGGAGTACGAAGGGAGCACGCATTCGACGATATCGACCTCGATGACGGCGACTTCTCCGAACTCGGCGACGAGATCGACAACGAGCCCTTCGTGCGCCGCGGCACGGTCGGGGCCGCGGCATGCAAGTGGCTGCCGATCCGGGCAGCAGTCGATTTCGCCATTACCTGGCCGCCATTCCGGCAGCGGCGATTGGCGGGGCCGTGACGAACCGCTCGCCGACCAGTCCAGGTGGCCCAGCAGGCTCCGGACCCCAGCTCGGATCAGGGACGGAAACAGGCATTCCGCCAATGGCTGACGAGATCGATCCGAAAGCGCCGCTGTTCTTTCTCAGCTACGCGCACGTCGCCGAGGGACATGAGCAATACGGAAGACCTCAGGAACGGAACCAATTGGTTATCGAGTTCTTCGATCATCTCTCCGAGAACGTCGCCTACCTGGTCAGCCGACCAGCTGGCGCGGATCCCGGCTATCTGGACCGGTCGATCGCTGGCGGTGCCCACTGGACCAGAGAGCTGCTTGAGGCAATCGGCACCTGTCAGATCTTCGTCGCGTTGCTATCCGCTCCTTACTTCACCAGTCCCTGGTGCGGCAAGGAGTGGCACGCGTTTTCCCAGCGAAAAGTGATCAGTAAGGCGAGCGGCAAGTCCGACAATCAGACTGCCATAATTCCGGTGGTCTGGGCTCCGGTTCCTATCGATCAATCTCCGGCGATAGTCAATCGGGTCCAGCGGTTCTCGCCAAGTGGCCTGCCTGATGTCAATGTGGCCAAGCTTTACAAGGACAACGGAATCGTCGGACTGCTCCGGATGGGTGAAGACGTCGCCTATCAGACGGTCGTTTGGCGGCTCGCCCAGCACATCGCGAAATTTCACTACAGTCACCGGGTCAAACCACGCAAGTTCCGTGAAAGGAACCTACGCAACGTCTTCCTGGAGCAATCAAAGTGAACGGCACGGACCGTACCGAGGGCCACGCGCAGCGCAGCAGTTACTTCTTCCTGAGTTACGCGCACTCTCCGCCGCTGGCCGGAACCCTGCAGGCCGACCCAGATCAGTGGGTGCGCACGTTCTTCCGCGACCTGACAGATTCGGTAGAGCGTCACGCATCGCCGCAGCGGCGGCTCGCGCCCGGCTTCTTCGACCAGGAGATTCCGGTGGGTGTGGACTGGAAAGCATCGCTCAACCGCGCGCTCGGCACCGCCGAAGTCTTTGTCCCGCTGTATTCGCCTGGTTATTTCGCTCGGTCCTGGCCCGGGCGAGAGTGGGCCTGCTTCGCCAAGCGGCTAGCTCAGGTTGGTATGTCCGACCCGATGCGGCGATTCGCGCCAGTGCTCTGGATACCGCTGCTATCGGAGCACGAGCCGCCGGGACTGCATCAGGCTCTTGCCCTCGGGGAGTTCGATCCGGCCTATGCCGAGAACGGGCTGCGGGCTATGCTGCGCCTCCCGCCATACCAAGCGTCATACCGGCTGATCGTGGATCGGCTGGCGGCGCGGATTGTCGAACTTGCCGAGCATGAACGGCTCGGGCCGTCGGCCGCACCCAACATAGACCGGGTGCTGAGCGAATTCCATCCAGGCGATGACGTGGCCGTCTTCGCGGTGGCAGTGGCTGCCCCGGCGCTCGCGGACCTGCCCGTCGGTCGCGATCCGCTTGGGTACGGCGACCGGAGCACAGACTGGCGAGCCTATCCAGCCGACCAGGAGCTCCCCCTTGCCGAGTACGCGGCACAGGTAGCCGAGCAACTCGATTTCGCCGTGGACGTCACTGGCGTGGAAGAGTCGCCGAAGCTCGCTCGCAATCGGCCAGGGGTCATTCTCGTCGATCCGTGGTTCGCGGCGCACGACCGGGGATTGAACATGCTCCGGTCCCTCGTTCGCGAGATGCCAGCCTGGGTACTGCCGCTGCTGGTGCTTGACCCGCTCGCCAATGAACATGCCATTCAGCTGGCCGACAAGGCCAGGTCTATCCTTGGCAGGGCGCGGGCAGCGGACACGCAAACCGCGGAGCGCGCCATCAATGGTGTCAGCTCACTCAAGGAATTTGTCACGCTTATGCCCATTCTCGTCACCGAGGCCGAACGGCAGTACCTGCGGCACGGACCGTTCCCGCGCTCAAAGGCTGGGCCGGCCTTTTGGCCGCGACTGACCGCCGAGCAGACCTCACGGCCGTAAGGTCCTAGACTGCAGCCCTCCGAGGAGAAGAATGCCTGATATGCCCACGGACACGCCGCCGGAACCTCGCAACGGCCGGATTATCACCTTCTATTCCTACAAGGGTGGTACGGGCCGAACGATGGCACTAGCCAATGTGGCCTGGATACTCGCCGCGAACGGCCATCGGGTGCTGGTCGCCGACTGGGATCTGGAGTCGCCCGGACTGCATAGGTTCTACCAGCCATTCCTCGATGAGATCGCGGTCAGCGAGGCTTCGGGCATCATCGATCTGATCCGCCAGTACGAACAGGCTGCGGGCAAGGCCACGACGGCAGCCAGAGCGGACCGGCTGATCGTGGAGCGCGCCCGCGTCCAGCCGCACGTCTTGTCACTGAACTGGGAGTTTCCGGCAGGCGGCAGCCTGGAGTACCTGTCAGCGGGTCGTCAGAACCTCGACTATCAAGCGACATTGGCCGCGCTGGACTGGGACACCTTCTATGAAGGGCTCAGCGGCGGCCAGTTCCTTGACGCGGTGCGCGACGATATGAAGCACCACTATGACTACGTGCTGATCGACAGCCGCACCGGCCTGAGCGACATCGCCGGCATTTGCACCAGGCAGCTTCCTGACATTCTGGTCGACTGCTTCACCCTGAGCACTCAGGGCATTGAGGGTGCCGCGCAAGTAGCCAGGCTCGTCGAGCGAAGACACAAGGATAGGGTGCGGATCCTGCCGGTGCCGATGCGCGTCGATCAAGCGGAAAAGGAGAAGGTGGAGGCCGGCCGCGCGGTCGCCATCCAGCTGTTCGCCGGGCTGCCTGCCGCTATGTCGCCGAAACAGCGGCAGGACTACTGGGCCGCCGTCGAGGTGCCCTACCAGGCGTTCTATGCGTATGAGGAGACGCTCGCGGTCTTTGGAGAGGCACCGGGCTCCCCGGCCTCGCTGCTGTCGTCGTTCGAACGACTCACGGCGCAGATCACCGACGGCGCGGTGACCGGCCTGCCACCGATGGATGAACAGGTGCGGACTCACACCAAGCAACTGTTCACCCGGCGGGCACCGGCAGCCGGAGACCAGATCATAGTCGAATACGGTCTGGAAGATGAGGCCTGGGGCGAGTGGATCGCTGACGTCGTCCGCTCAGCCGGAATCGCCGTGCTCGAGCGGCCACTCGGCGAGCACGGCGCGCTTGATAAGAAGGTGAACGGGCCGGTTCGCACGCTGATCGTCGTATCGGCGGCGTACCTCGCGCAGCACGGCACGCATACCGCCCCTGACCTGACCGTTTATGTGACGCCGACTCGGCCGCCCGGCGAGTTCTCCGCAGTGCCGTCGGCTTTCATCGCAGGCGTGCCCGAGAAGGAGGCCGTGGAGCGACTGCACCGCGTCATCGGCATCGTCGGTAGGTCGTCCGAGGAAGAAGGTATCCGCCGCTATCCCGGAACCGAACCGAAGATCAATACGGCGCCGGCACCCAACATACGGTTCACCGGCCGGGAAAAGAACCTTCGGGAGCTCCGCAAGCTACTCAGCGACTTGAGCGGCACGGCTCATCCCGTCAACCTCCAAGGGCTTGGCGGTGTGGGCAAGACTCAGCTCGCCATCGAGTACGTGCACAGATTCAAGAATGACTACGACCTGATCTGGTGGCTGGATTGCGGGCAGCCGCAGTTCATCGATGCCTCGCTTGCCGACCTCGGAGCGAGGATGCGGGACGTTCTCGGCATCGCGGTCCCAGCAACGGAGCACGCTCCCGAGGTTGTTCGCCAGGTACTCGATCTACTCGGGCGGGGCAGGGAGGTGGCGCGCTGGCTGCTCGTCTTCGACAATGCCGAGTACATCGATGCGGTCAGGTCTTACCTGCCGTCCGGCGGCGGTGATGTCCTGATCACCTCCCGCCACCGGGACTGGGCCGAGCACGCCCGGCAGCTGCAAATCGAGGTGTTCTCGCGCGAGGAGAGCATCGCGCACCTGCGCAAGCGCATCGCCTCAATCGACGCAGCCGACGCCAACCACGTCGCTGACGTGCTCGGCGACCTCCCGCTGGCCGTGGCGACCGCGGGAGCCTGGCTAGCAGAGACCGGCACCCCAGTAGCTGGCTATGTCCGTGAGCTTGAGAGTCGTACCGCCCAGACGCTGGCTCTTGGCCATCCCGCCGATTACGAGCAGACGGTGCCGCAGAGCCTGGGCCTGTCATTGAACCTGCTGCGAGAGCGGTCACCAGCCGCGGCGCGACTGTTCGAACTGTGCTCGACGATGGCGCCTAACATCGCGATCGAACTCCTGAACAGTTCCGCGATGGCCAAGGTTCTCGAACCTCTCGATCCAGAGCTGGCCGAACCTATGGTGATCGGCAGGCTGATCAGGGAGGTCGACCGGCTGGCTCTGATCAAGCTGGACCACAACGCGGGCCGCATTCAGATCCACCGGGTCGTCCAGGACGTTGTGCGGGACCAGATGTCCGCTGACGAGATCGAGTCTGCCCAGCGCGAGGTGCACAGGGTGCTCGCCGCCGCCCGTCCAAGCCGCGGCATAGACAACCCCGACACCTGGGACCGCTACCGGATGCTCTGGCCGCATCTTGAGTACTCGCAGGCCATGACGTCCCGTGACGAGGATGTCCGGCAGCTGTTCATTGACCGGGTGCGGTACATCTGGCTGCGCCGCGATCTCGAGCGCGGCCGTCTACTGGCTGCGGAAGCCGAGACTGCCTGGGAGGAGATGCTGGCCTCCGCCTCCGAGCCAGGGCTCGCCGAATCCCTGCGCAGGCAGCTACTGCGGCTGCGCTTCGACCATGCCAACATTCTGCGCTCCCAGGCCCGCTTCGCCGAGGCGAAAACAATGGACGAGAGTGTCCTCGCCGAACAGCGGGAAATGCTTGGATTCGACCATCCGCACACGCTGATGACCGCCGGAGGCATGGCCGCTGATCTTCGGGCGGCGGGCAGCTACCGCGATGCCCTGGAGATGGACAAAGAGACCTATCCGGCGTGGATGGAACTGTACGGCGATGGCCATCCTAGGACGCTGATGGCCGCCAACAACCTGGCCGTGTCCTACCGGCTCACCGGCGAGGTCAGCACGGCCCTCAGGCTGGACCGGGATACTTTTCAGCGACGGCGAGCCACACTCGGCGCGGAGCATCCGCACACCTTGGGCTCAGCTACTAATGTCGTGCGCGACCTGCTGGAAGCAGGTCAGTACACCGACGCCGCGGCCCGTGCACAGGAGCTCAAGCAATCCTGCACCGAGGCCCTAAGCGCCGACTCGGTCGAGGCCATGACCGCCGACATACTGCTTGGGATCGCGCTGCGCAGCGCTGGCCAGCCAACGCAGGCTGAGCCGCACTTCCAGGCTCTGGAGGGGCTCACCACCCGGCTCGGTAGCGACAGCAGCGACGCTCTGGCAGCCCGGCTCAGCCATGCGGTCAACCTGCTCGTTCTCGGCCGTGCCACCGAGGCAGAAGCGGAGATCAACGCGGTCAAGACGGTGTACGAGCATCGACTGGGCTCGACTCATCCGCATACCCTGGTCTGCCTGGTCGACCTAGCTTGCGCTCTGCGAACAGGACAACCAAATGCCATGGCCCTGGAGACGGTCCAGTCGGCGGCCGATGGACTAAGGGGCGTCTTGGGCGAGGATCATCCCTACACCCTGGCCGCGATGTCGGTCCTCGGGGTCCTGCTTGCTGACCAAGGTGAGCTAGCCCGAGCCGAGCAGGTCGAGAAAGACGTTGTCAATCGCCTGGCCGTCGTCCTTGGCAGCGGTCATCCCGACACTCTGCGCACCCGTGCGAACCTTCTGCTCATCAGCGAGCAACTTGGGGTCCCCGGTGCCGCCGCCGAACTCGAGCGGACGATCGACGACCTCGTGGCGATGCTGGGCAGCACCCACCCGCACGTCAGCGCGCTACGAGGACATCGCCGGCTGCTGCATACCCTGGACCTGCAACCCTTCTGAGAAGCCGACATCCTTGATCCAGGCGAGGACACCTGGCAGGGCTTCGACAGCCCCGAAGTGAGCGGTTCCCGATTGCACCTCGACGGTCGACGTCCGGATCTGCCTGCCGAGCCAGCGAGTATGGCTGACCGGCGAGAACATGTCATCGGCCCCGTGCCACAACAGCACGGGCGAGGTGATCGCAGACAGCTCGAAGCCCCATGGATGGCGCAGTGCGCGCAAGTCGTCGATCCAGCCGGCCGCGCTTTCTCGCAGCGCCTCGGCATAGCTCTCGGTCAGCAGCCGACGGATGGAAACATCGTCGACGATCTTGCAGTCCGACCGCGGAAGCTCCGGGCGCAGCGTGTCAAGCAGGCTCTCCGGATTGTCGCGTACCTGCTCCGCACATTTCACCAGTCTGGTTTCGGCCAACGCGGCATCGTTATCGACGTGGCCGTATTCCTCGACATTCGACTTGGTCATGCCGTCGTACCAGTTGAGACCCTCGGCGTCAGGCGGTGCCAGCCCGACCAGAACCGCCGCGCTCCGCACTCGGTCTCCCAGCAATGCTGCGCAGGCTAGGGCGTGCGGGCCACCCCCGGAACGACCAACCACTCCGATTTGCTGTCCTGGACACAGCGCGTCAGCGATCGCGCCGACATCCGATGCCGCATCCGCTACCGACCGGCCGTGCTGACGACTGGAGCTGCCATACCCCGGTCGGTCGTAGCTTATGAGCCGTACGCCAAGCTGGTACAGAACGCTAGTGCGCGGCCTGGGCCCGCAGCGACTGCCAGGCGTGCCATGCAGCAGGAAGATCGGCACCCCATCAGGCGCACCCCAGCTCTCCACAGCCGCCCTGCGCCCGTCGGGAACACCGATCACCTGAGTCACCACAGCCCCCTGAAGCTAGCTGACCTTCCGGGCCGTGCCAGACTCCCGGGCTTGAGACGCGAAGAGGCACGGGAGCGGTGATGCTCGTTAAGTCGGATGCCGAAGCCGCCGTGCCCATGCAACGAGCTTAATCCCGCACCGACCAGTCCCGAAACTCCCTGACAAGCAGCAATCTGGCCACGGTCTCGGCGCACCGACAATTACCTCTCTCGGGATCTGCAAAGACGATCGCTGCCGTGCTCAGCCGCGATCTGGCCGACCCAGATCACCACGTTACGCGCCAGCACGGCAGCCCTGTGCTGGCGCCGTCGGCACCGGCCATTGAATCTTGACAGGAAAGTCGCAGGATCACCACTGACACACCTGAAAACACCAGCTGCGGAATGGACATTGGGTCAGGCAAACCCGGGCGACCGTTTCTCGGCTGCGAGGCCAGCGGCAACCACCCACACTCCGGCCAGCCGCCCGGCAGCCTCCGGGTCGCGAGTTGACCGCAGTTCGACCGAGCGGTCACGGTTAACGGGAAGCGCCGGGCCCGGCCGGGGGGATTGCCGTCCGAGAGATGCCCTGCAGCATCGTGCTCGCAGCACGCACGGCCTGATCGCTGATCTTCGTCACGTACTGACGGCCGCCCTTGCCGCTCACCAGCCCGAGCAGCCACAACATGCCGAGGAAGAGCATCATCACTGTTACCGGGACCACGGCGGCGACGCGGCCCGCGGCCGGGCCGAAAGTGTGCAGCATCGTCAGCACCCCGGCCACAACGACCAGGCGGCCAGAACCGCAGAACAGGGCCCGCGTGGGTGCCGAGCAAATCGGCGGGGCATTAGTGCTAGCCTCATGTTGAGGGACCTCCTGGGAGAGGGACTTCTATTCGGCGGCTCCGTGTTCCCGCACGGGGCCGCCGCTCTTCCTAATGGCTCTATAGTGCATGGCCCTATAGAGCCCCAAGCTGACTTACCTTGACCCCTGCCTATCTAGAGTGCCTCCGTAACCTGGCGAGGCACCGGCCAGTGCGCGCTCACCGAGGCAGCCAGCTCACCTCTGCCTTTCCTCCTGTGCTGGCGCCGTCGGCACCGGTCATTGAATCTTGACAGGAAAGTCGCAGGATCACCACTGACACACCTTAAAACACCAGCTACGGAATGGACGTTGGGTCAGGCGAACCTGGGCGGCCGTTTCTCGCGCAGGGCGGCGGCGCCTTCGGCCAGGTCAGGACCCATGAAGGTGAGCATTTCGTAGGCGGCTGACTGGTCGAAGATCGGGCCGGCGGTGCGCAGCCAGCTGTTCAGCGCCCGCTTGGTCAGCCTGATGGCGAGTTGCGAGCCGGTGGCCAGGCTGGCGGCGACCCGCAGCGACTCTGGCAGTACCTCCTCGCGCGGCACCGCCTTGCTCACCAGGCCAATCCGCTCGGCCTCGGCGCCATCCACCATCTCGCCGGTGAGCAGGTGGTAGCGGGCTTTGGCCATCCCGCACAACAGCGGCCAGATGATCGCCGCGTGATCGCCGGCGGCCGCGCCGAGCTTGACGTGACCGTCACCCAGCCGGGCGTCGGCGGCACAGATGCTGATGTCGGCGAGCACCGCGATCACCAGCCCGGCGCCGACGGCCACGCCGTTGATCGCCGAGATGATCGGCTTCTCGCAGTTGATCATGTTGTAGACGAGATCGCTCATCTCGCCGAGCATGTGCGCCGTCCGGTCATAGTCGCCGGCCATCCGCTGCACCATCGCGAGATCGCCGCCAGCGGAGAACGCCCGCCCCGCGCCCGTGATGACCGCGACCCTGGTCTGCTCGTCACGTGAGATATCGGTCCACACCCTGGACAGCTGAGCGTGCATCGCCTCGTCGGCCGCGTTGTAGACCTCCGGCCGGTTCATCGTGATCAGCAGCACGCCGTGGTCGAGCTGCTCGAAAAGCAGTTGGTCGTAGCTGCCGTAGTCCATGCCGGTGCGGCTCCTCGGTCGTCTGGTCCGGTTGCAGTCCATCCGGCTTCGTGGCCGAGCACGGTCTGCGCCCGAGCGGATCGGGAGTGTTGATGATGGAATGATGGCATGTCACGGAGACCAGGCTGATGGCTACCGGTGCCCCGGACGGCGAGCTGATCGGGGCGGGCCGGGCGGCCGACGTCTACGAAGCCGGTACGGACCGGGTGCTGCGACGGTACCGGACCGCCTTCAGCGCCGAGCCCGAGGCACACCTGATGGAGTACCTGCGGACAGCGGGCTACCCGGTGCCGAGGGTGTACCACGCCGACGGCCGCGACCTTGTCATGGAGCGGCTGCGAGGACCGGACATGCTGGCCGATCTGACCCGGCGACCGTGGCTGGCGGCCAGGCATGCCCGGACGCTGGCGCACTTGCATGACCGCCTGCACGAGATCGACGCACCGGCCGGCCTGCGGCAGGCGTTCGGCGGTGGCGGTGCCGTCCTGCACCTGGACCTGCATCCGGCCAACGTCATGCTGTCCGATCAGGGCCCGGTGGTGATCGACTGGTCGAATGCCGCGGCCGGCCCAGCCGGCGCTGACGTCGCGATGGCCTGGCTCATCATGCGGACCTCCGAAGTCGATTCGATGTCGATCTGGCTGCGCGCCGCCAGCGGGATGATCCGCAGCGTGCTGGTCCGACGGTTCGGTCACCACGTGAGCGCCGACGCTGGTCCCTACCTCAAGGCAGTGGCACGCGCCCGCCTTGGTGATGCGAATGTCCGGCCGTCCGAGGCGGCTCGGCTGCGCAGCCTCGCGGCCGACTCCGATCCGGCGGCCGGCCAGTCCTGAACGCTGCCAGGAGCGCTGATGCGTCCCCGGCCCGGTCATACTACTGTTGAGTAATAACGTGGCTCGTGATCGGCCGACGACCAGCGGCAAGGAGCGATATGAGCGACAACGAGCAGCCCGGTGGCTCTTTCTCCCTTGACATGTCGGACGACGTGAGCCAGATGCGTGACTGGGTGCACGAGTTCGCGCAGAACGTGATGCGGCCGGCCGCCGCCGAGTGGGACGAGCGCGAGGAGACACCATGGCCGATCCTGGAGGAGGCCAGCAAGATCGGCCTGTACTCGATCGATTTCTTCGCGCAGCAGTGGTTTGAGCCGACCGGCCTCGGTACGCCGGTCGCGTTCGAGGAACTGTTCTGGGGGGACGCCGGCCTCGGCCTTGCGCTGACCGGGAGCTGCCTGGCGGCCGTCGCGGTGAGCAGCAACGGCACCCCGGAACAGATGGGGGAATGGCTGCCGCAGATGTTCGGCAGCCCGGGTGATGTCAAGCTCGGCGCCTTCTGCTCGTCAGAACCTGACGCGGGCAGCGACGTCGCTGCCATCCGGACCAGGGCGGTCTACAGCGCGGCGGCCGATGAGTGGGTGCTGAACGGGACCAAGGCGTGGGCGACCAACGGCGGCATCGCCGACGTGCATGTGGTGGTCGCCTCGGTGCAGCCGGAGTATGGCAGCCGCGGCCAGGCGAGCTTCATCGTCCCGCCGGGCACGAAGGGGCTGTCCCAGGGGCAGAAGTTCCGCAAGCACGGCGTCCGGGCGTCGCACACCGCCGAGGTTGTGCTCGATGACGTCCGGGTGCCCGGCCGGTGCCTGATCGGCGGCAAGGAGAAGCTGGACGCGCGGCTGGCCAGGCTCGCCGCTGGCGGTGCCGCCGGGGAGCAGTCAGCGATGAAGACCTTCGAGGCATCGCGGCCGACGGTGGCCGCGATGGCGGTGGGGGTGGCGCGGGCGGCTTTCGAGTACGCCAGGGACTACGCCACCCAGCGGGTGCAGTTCGGCCGCCCGATCGGGCAGAACCAGGCGATCGCCTACATGCTCGCCGACATGCAGGCGTCGGTGGACGCCGCGCGGCTGCTGACCTGGCGGGCATCGTGGCTGGCGCGGCACAACCGCAAGTTCACCCACGCCGAGGGGTCCATCTCCAAGCTGGTGGCTGGAGAGACCGCGGTGCGGGTTACCGAGCAGGCGATCCAGATCCTCGGCGGCAACGGCTACACCAGGGATTATCCGGTCGAACGCTGGCACCGGGACGCCAAGATCTTTACCATTTTCGAGGGCACGTCGGAGATCCAGCGTATGATCATCGGCCGCGCCGTGACCGGCCTGCCGGTACGGTAGGACGGCAGCGCCCAGGCCGCGCTGAGGTGCGCGAAAGCATGTCGCCAGCTGGGGCAGGTGACCGGTGAAAGAGTACGCCGACTTCCTCGGCAGCCAGCCGCCGTACGACTCGCTCGACGCAGCAGACCTCGAGCAGCTCGCGCGAAACGTCGAGGTCGAGTACTTCAGCGCCGGGACCACGATCGTTCCTGATGGCGCCGGGCCGCTGAACCGGCTTTACGTCGTCCGCACCGGCCTGGTCGAGATCCTCGACCGGGGCCGAGTCGTCGACCTGCTCGGTCCCGGCGACACGTTCGGGCACGTGTCGCTGCTGTCCGGCCTGCCGCCAGCGCTCGCGGTCCGGACGGCCGAGGACACGCTGTGCTACCTGCTGCTAGACCCGAGGCAGATTCTGGACCACCCGGACCGGCTCAGGTTCGCCCACTACGGCACGCTGATCGCGCGCGAGCGGCTGGCCGGCGACGGCGGCTTGCAGGACCATGGCGCGGTGCCGGTTTCCAAGCACGCGCGGCCGCTGGTCTGGTGCGAGGCCGGCGACACGATCGCGCACGTGGCCCGCCTGGTGAGCGAGGCCCGTCAGTCCTGCGCCGTAGTGCGGTGTGGCGACGGACTCGGCATCGTCACCGACAGCGACTTCAGGCGGCAGGTGGCAACCGGTCGGGTGCGCTCGGATGCCCCGGTCGGCGACATCGCGACAGTTCCGGCCAGGACGATATCCGACAGTGCCACGGTCGCCGATGCGTTCCTGCAGATGGTCGAGCATGACGTGCACCACCTGCCGGTGGTGGATGGCACCGGAAAGCCGACCGGCGTGGTCCGGGTGGTCGACCTGGCCTCGGTAGAGGTCCGCGACCCGCTGCTGATCTCCTCGGCAGTGCAGCACGCGACCGATGTCCAAGCGCTGGCCGCCGTCGCACAGCTGCTGCCGTCCACCGCCGTTGCGCTCGCCGACGCCGGGGTCCCGCCGCTGCGGCTGGCCGCGCTGCTGGCGACCGTGCGCGACTCCATCATGCGGCGGCTGATCTCCTGGGATGCCGCCACCGAGACGACCGGCGCGGATTGCTCGTGGCTGGTTCTTGGCTCCACCGCGCGGTCGGAGCCGTTCCCAGGCTCCGATCTCGACACCGCCGTGGCCTGGGTCGACCAGCCGGGAAAACCCAGTCCCTATGACCGGGTCCAGGCCGCAGCCGACCACCTGCTGCAGGACATGGAACGGTGCGGCCTGCACCGCTGCCCGGACGGCGCCAACGCATCCGACCGGGCGTTCAACCGGTCAGTCACCGAATGGAAGGCGGCCGCGGGCCGCTGGGTCGGCCAGCCGACCGGGTCGGGAACCGCGCTGTTGGTCTCGATCATCGCCGACAGCCGTCCGCTGACCGGGCTGGCCGTCGGCCGGGCAGTCACCGATGCGCTGCTGGCTGGCACCAGGAGCTTCGACTTCATCGAGGGCGTGCTGCACCTGGCGATCGCCAACCGGCCGCCGACCGGGTTCGTCAGGGACTTCGTGGTCGAGCATTCCGGCGAGCACCGCGGCGAGCTCAATCTCAAGCGCGGCGGACTTGCTCCGGTCGCCTCGATCGCGCGCTGGGCGGCCATCGTGACCGGCGATGTCAGGGGCACCACCGTAGAGCGGCTCAGACGGGCCCAGCAGGCCGGTCTGCTGACCGCGGACGAGGCAGACAGCCTCACCGGGGCCTACGAGGAGATCTTCGGGCTGCTGCTAGCCAGGGAGGTCGACGCCATCAGGACAGGCAAGGAGCCGAGCAAGTACCTGGCTCCCGGCGACCTCGACTCGCTCACCCGCCGTCTGCTGCGCGAGACGTTCCGGGTCATCGCCCAGGTGCAGGCCACGCTGGAGGGCGAGTGGGTATCCAGGGTCAAGTGAGACTCGGTCAGCGCAGGCTCGGTCAGCGCAGGCTCGGTCAGCTCAGGCTGGGTCAGGTCAGGCTGCCTCCTGCGCGTCCTCGGGGCGAGGTGGCACGCGAATACGCCAGCCGCCGAGTGCGGCTCGACCAGAACTGGCGGGCAGCGCAGTATTGCGCGGTCGACCTGGAGACCACCGGACTTGATCTGAGCCGCGACGCGATCGTCAGCTTCGGGGCGGTCCGCATCGACGGCGGGCGCGTCATCGCAGGCAGCTCGGTCTACCGGCTGGTGGGCGGACCCGCGATGCCATCCCCGGAAGCCGTTGCCGTGCACGCGCTGCGGCCGGCCGATCTGGCCGGTGCCCCGCCCTGGGAGGACTCGGTCGATCTGCTGCTTGAAGCGCTGACCGGGCGGGTCCTGGTGGCCCACGCCGCCTGGGTCGAACGGGCGTTCCTGCGGCGCGCTTTCAAGCTGCGCCGGGTACGCCCGCCCAGATTCGTGATCGACACCGCAGCCCTGGCCAGAAGTATCGGCCTCGCTGCCGTCGGCGCGGCCGCCGAGCCGTCGCTCGAGGTGCTCGCCCGGGACCTGGGACTGCCTGGTCATGCCCCGCATCACGCCCTGTCCGACGCGCTGACGACAGCCGAGGTCTTCCTGGCCCTGTCGGTCCGACTGGATGCCACCGCTCCGCAGACAGTCGGCTCGCTGCTTTCCACCTCGCGCAGGTTCGCATGGCGCTGAGCACCCCGTTGTACGTACGGTTGGCACGGCAGGCCGCGACCTTAACTCACCCAGGGAGCCGGGAAGTGAAAACCCCAATCTGCGACATGCTCGGCATTGAGCTGCCGCTGCTGGCGTTCAGCCACTGCCGCGACGTGGTCGCCGCTGTGACCAATGCTGGCGGCTTCGGCGTGCTCGGCGCATCGATGCATACACCCGAGCAGCTTGAGCACGAGCTCGCCTGGATCGACGCCCAGGTAGCCGGCCGGCCCTACGGTGCCGACATCCTGGTCCCGGAGAAATATGCCGGCCGAGGGCAGGGCCTGGACGTGGCCGCCGTCCACGCCATGATCGGCCAGCCGCAGCGCGACTTCGTCGCCGCGCTGCTTGCCGAGCACGGCATCGCGACGGACGGACCGGCCGGGGAGTCCAGGCTCCCGACCGCGGTCACGATCAGCGACGAGGCGGGGGAGCAGTTGCTCGACGTTGCCTTCCGGCACCCGATCGCGCTGATCGCCAGTGCGCTTGGCACCCCGCCGGCGTACATGATCGAACGTGCTCGCGCGGCCGGGGTGCCGATCGCCGCGCTGGTCGGAGCGAAGGAGCACGCGATCAAGCAGGTCAATGCGGGGGTGGACGTGCTGGTCGCGGCCGGTACCGAGGCCGGAGGGCACTGCGGTGAGGTCACCACGATGGTCCTGGTGCCCGAGGTGATCGAGGCGATCGCGCCGATCCGCCAGGTGCCGGTGCTCGCGGCCGGCGGGATCGTGACCGGCAGGCAGATGGCAGCGGCACTCGCACTCGGTGCCGACGGAGTGTGGACCGGCTCGGTCTGGCTGACCACCGAGGAGGCTGAGACCGCGCCGTACACCAAGTTGCGAATGCTCGCCGCCTCCTCCCGTGACACTGTGCGCTCGACCAGCCGCACCGGTAAGCCGTCCAGGCAGCTCAAGTCCGACTGGACCGCGGCCTGGGATTCGGCTGGGAGCCCGGGCGCGCTGCCGATGCCGCTGCAGTCCCTGCTCAGCGAGCCGGTGATGCGGCGGATCGATGCGCTAGCCGACGCCGGAGATCCCGGTGCCCGCGCTCTGGCCACCTACTGGGTGGGGCAGGGCGTGGGGCTGATGAACAAGGTCAGGCCCGTTCGCGAGGTGGTCTACGAGATGGCCAGGGATCTCGCCGCAGCCAGCGAGCGGCTGACCGACATTCTCGCCGATTAGCCGCGGCCCGCTCGCCGATTAGCCGCGGCGCGCTTTGCCTTGCCCATGCCGATGCCGCTAGCACCGGCGCGGGTACGTCAGAATGAACCATGAGCAAGCAGCCGAATCCGCCGCCGCCTGGTGACAAGCCGGTCCCCACCGCACCGCCGCCGCCGCCCGCCTGGCGGCACTGGCTGTGGCCGATCGCTCTGCTCACGATGCTGGTGCTCTACATCTACCTGTACGGGCACAACACCACGAGCACCGTCAGCCTGCCCTACTCGACGTTCCTGAGCGACGCGAGCAGCCACCAGCTCAAGACGGTTGTCATCGGCAGCGGGTCGAACGGCTCGAACATCACGGTGACCGGCACGCTGAAGAACGGCAAGGACTTCAGCACCGAGGCGCCACCCGACACCACCACGCTCGCCCAGCAGCTCAAGGCCGACGGCGTCGGCTACTCCTACGCGCAGCCGAGTAGCGGGCTCAGTTCCCAGCTGCTGTATTTCCTGCTGATTTTCGCGCTTCCGCTTGGTGTCGCCTTCTACCTGTTCCGGCGGCTGTCGCGCGGTGCCGTCGGCCAGATGCAGGGCGTCCTCGGAGCCGGCCGGTCGCGGGCCAAGGTATTCGACGCCGAGCGGCCGGATACCAAGTTCTCCGACGTGGCCGGCTATACCGGGGCCAAGGAGGAGATCGGCGAGGTGATCGACTTCCTGCGGAACCCCGGGCGCTACCAGCGAGCGGGCGCGATGGCCCCGCGCGGGGTGCTGATGATCGGCCCACCAGGCACCGGCAAGACGCTGCTGGCCAAGGCGGTGGCCGGCGAGGCGTCCGTGCCGTTCTTCTCGGTCACCGGATCCAGCTTCGTCGAGATGTTCGTCGGCGTCGGAGCCGCCCGGGTGCGGGATCTGTTCGCCGAGGCACGCAAGCGGGCTCCGGCCATCATCTTCGTCGACGAGGTTGACGCGATCGGCCAGCGCCGGGCCGGATCGGGCGCCATGGTCGCCAACGACGAGCGCGAGCAGACACTCAACCAGCTGCTGGCCGAGATGGACGGCTTCGACATGACCCAGGGAATCGTGGTGCTCGCGGCCACCAACCGCCCCGAGGTGCTCGACCCGGCGCTGCTGCGGCCCGGCCGGTTCGACCGGCAGATCACGATCCCGCTGCCGACCCTGGACGAGCGAGCGGCGATTCTGAAGGTGCATTGCCGGGGCAAGCGGCTGGCCGGGGACGTCGACATCAACGTGATCGCCAGGGGCACACCGGGCTTCTCCGGCGCCGACCTGGCCAACCTGGCCAACGAGGCGGCCATCTTCGCGGTCCGCGGCAACCGCGAGGTGCTGACCGCCACCGACTTCGACGACGCGCGGGACCGGATCCTGCTTGGCCGCCGGGAGGGCTCCAACGTCCTGCTGCCGGAGGAGAAGCACGCGGTCGCCGTACACGAAGCCGGGCACGCCCTGGTCGCCGCGCTGTCAGTGCACGCCGATCCGGTCGCCAAGGTCACCATCCTGCCCGCCGGTCAGGCACTCGGCGTCACTCAGCAGCTGCCGCTGATCGAGCGGCACCTGTACGGGGAGGACTACCTGCACGACTCGCTCGCTGTCCGGCTCGGCGGACGGGCCGCTGAGCTGGTCGAACTGGGTCAGGGCTCGACCGGCGCGGCCAACGACCTGTCCACGGCCACCGACATCGCGACCAGGATGGTGCGTGAGTTCGGCCTGTCCGCCGCTCTCGGCCCGGTCGGCTACCCACAGGGCGGCTCGGTGTTCCTCGGCGGCGGCGGCAACGGCTTCTCGAGTAGGCCGTTCGCCGAGGCGACCCAGGCCACCATCGACGCCGAGGTGGCCAGGCTGCTGCGCGAGGCCGAGCAGACCGCGGTCAGCCTGATCCAGTCGCATAAGTCCGAGCTCGACCAGCTTGTCGAACTGCTGCTTGAGCGCGAGACGGTGGACGGCGCCGAGGTTTACCGGATCGCCGGCGGCCCGTTCCCGAGCACCGGCCGGATGAGGTCGCGATCGCGCCGCGAGCCAGGGCAGGATCGGTGGCAGCCAGCGCCGCTGTCGCATCGGCGCCCCCGCAGGCGGCCACCCCGCAGGCAGCTACCAAGCAGCCATCCGTCCCACCGGCAGCGAACCCGTCCGCACACCCGCCGACATCCGGTGGATCAGCGCACTCGCAGGCCTCGACGGTCGGTACCGCCGAGTAGGGCTAAATGCGCTGGCTGACCAGGCCAGGAGCAGGACGTGGTGGAACTGAAGACGGCCGGCGAGATTGCGGCCATGCGTGCGGCCGGCCGGGTCGTGGCCGATGCGCTGGCCGCCGTGCGCCAGCACGCGGCCGTCGGCGTACGCCTGACCAGCCTGGATCAGGTCGCACGCCAGGTACTCGCCGACTCGGGCGCGCAATCGCCATTTCTCGGCTACCTGCCCAGGTTCGCCAGCACGCCCTTCCCCGCGGTCATCTGCACATCGGTAAACGACGCCGTGCTGCATGGCATCCCCGGCAGGTACCAGCTCAGGGACGGCGACCTGCTGAGCGTGGACTGCGGCGCCGTGCTGGACGGCTGGACGGCTGACGCCGCGATCTCGTTCCCGGTCGGCGGGCCGAGGCCGCAGGACCAGCGGCTGATCGAGATGACCGAAGCCGCGCTGGCGGCGGGCATCACAGCTGCCGTGGCAGGGTCCAGGATCGGCGACATCTCCGCAGCCATCGCGGCAGTCGGGCGGGCCGCCGGATACGGCATCAACACCGACTTCGGCGGACACGGGGTGGGTCGCACCATGCACGAGGCGCCCTCGGTGCCCAACGAGGGCCAGGCTGGCCGGGGCATGCGGCTGGTGCCTGGCCTGGTCATCGCCATCGAGCCGTGGTTCCTGGCCGGCGGGCGGGACGACTACCTGGTCGATCGCGACGGCTGGACGCTGCGCAGCGCCGACGGCAGCCGCGGCGCGCACGCCGAGCACACCATTGCCGTCACCGCCGAAGGTCCGGCCATCCTGACGGTGGCATCGGCCTAGCCACGCAGCAGATCCGGGCCGATCGGCCGGCCGATCGCAATACGGAACCGCCCAGCCCGCCAGTGCGTCTCAGCGGCAGGACATATTTCGCGATTGGGAGACCTGCGATGGCTATCACGATCAAGCCCGGCTACCGGGCACCAGCGGCAGGCATCGCGGCCGCCGCGCTGCTGATCGGCTCCTTCCTGCTCGGCACCGCCCAGTCAGGCTCGACGGCAGGCCGAACAACGAGCGGCGGCAGGTCTGCCACGCTGACCGCCGCAGCCGCGCCAGGGAGGATCACCGTAACCGGCACCGGCACGGTGACCGGAACCCCCAACCAGCTGATCTTGTCGATGGGCGTCCAGGTCAATGCGGGCTCGGTATCCTCCGCACTGCAGCAGGCCAACCAGGCGGTGAACCGGGTCATCGCCTCGCTCCGGGCCGGTGGCGTGAGCGCCGCGGATATCCAGACCTCCGGGCTGTCCATCCAGCCGAACTACCGCGGCAGCGGGCAGGTGCCGATCGGCTACGGCGTGAGCGAGCAGTTGACCGCCACGCTCACCAACCTGTCCAAGGCGGGCAGCCAGATCCAGGCGGCGGTCACAGCGGGCGGCAACGCGACCACGGTCGACGGCGTCTCGCTCAACTTGACCGACACCGGCGCCCTGCTCGCCAAGGCGCGCGCCGCGGCCGTGCAGGACGCTCAGACCAAGGCCACCCAGTTCGCCAAGGCCCTCGGCGTTCCGCTCGGCGTGGTGGTCAGCATCTCCGATCAGAGTTCGTTCAGCCCGTACCCGTACTACATGCCCACGGCGAGCGCGGCGGCAGGCAAGGTGCCAGTCTCGCCGGGCTCGCAGCAGCTCAGTGTCCAGATCACGGTCGTGTACTCACTTGGCTGATACGCTGCCGGCATGACCACGTCGAACCGGCCCGCATGCTGGTGGCGCCGCCGCTAGGCGGGCCTGGTTCGCGTATCACGCATACCTACGAAGGCGACCGCCCGGAGTCCGGCGGTCGCCTTCGGCATTCCGCCGCAGCCGGGCCTGACGAAGCGGACAGCAAGATGCCATCAGCAGCACAGCCATCTCCACCAGGGACCGACATCGACTACGGCGCGGATTTCGGCACCACCGCGCCGCTCGGCCGGACCGACTTCGTGACCGCAGGCGGCATCGCGGTCACCAGGTTCGTCGAGCCGTTCGAGCCGCGCCAGCTCGCCGAGATCACCAGGCAGGTCGATCAGCGGCGGGGCGGGATCTTCAGCTCCGGCATGGAGTACCCGGGCAGGTACAGCCGCTGGCATCACGGCTACGTCGACCCCGCGGTCGAGTTCACCGCCCGCGGCCGCGAGCTGACCGCCACCGCGCTCAACGACCGCGGCGCCGTGCTGCTGCCGCTGATCGCGCAGGTGCTGCGGCGATCCGCGGCAGCGGCGCCGCTAGGCCAGGCCAGTGCCACCGCGGACAGGGCTGCAAGCGGCAGCGTCACCGTGGTCATCCCTGAGCCCGCCGGCACCGGGCCAGAGGAGGAACGCAGCAGGCGGCCGACCGTGTTCACCGCGGTCAGGCAGACCATCGCGCTGTTCGCCGGACCGGACGAGCACCTTGGGCTGTATGGCGCCTTCGGCTATGACCTGGCCTTCCAGTTCGAGCCGGTCCGGCTGCGGCCGGATCGGGCCGCAGCCCAGCGGGACGGGAACGCAGCCCAGCGGGACCTGGTCCTGCACCTGCCCGACCGGCTGTACGTGATCGACCGCAAGCGGGAGACCGCGTTGCGGTACAGCTATGAGTTCGCCGTCGGCGGGCGGTCCACCACCGGGCTCGATCGCGACACCGGATCGCCGAGCCTGGCCGGGCGGGCGGGCATGAGCGGGCCCGAGTTCGTTTCGCCGGAAGATGTTCCCGACGATCCGGAGCCCGGAGCTTACGCCCGGGTGGTCGAACAGGCGAGGGAACGGTTCGCGGCCGGCGACCTGTTCGAGGTGGTTCCCAGCCATGAGTTCTGGGCGCGGTGCGGATCACCGGCTGCCTTCTACGAACGGCTGCGGCGGCGCAACCCGGCGCCTTACGAGTTCTTCCTGAACCTGGGGGAAGGCGAGTACCTGGTCGGCGCCTCGCCGGAGATGTACGTCCGGGTGTCCGGCGACCGGGTCGAGACCTGCCCGATCGCCGGCACCGTCGCCCGCGGCGCCAGCGCGCTGCAGGACGCGGAGAACATCCGCGGGCTGCTCACCTCGGCGAAGGAGGAGTCCGAGCTGACCATGTGCACCGACGTGGACCGCAACGACAAGTCGCGGATCTGCGTGCCGGGCAGCGTCAAGGTGATCGGCCGGCGGCAGATCGAGCTGTACAGCCGGGTGATCCACACCGTCGACCACGTCGAAGGCCGGCTGCGGCCCGAGTTCGACGCGCTGGACGCGTTCCTCACCCATATGTGGGCGGTCACCGTGACCGGGGCGCCGAAGGCCTGGGCGATGCAGTTCATCGAGGACCACGAGTCCAGTCCGCGACGCTGGTACGGCGGTGCCGTGGGCGTGCTCGGCTTTGACGGCAGCATGAACACCGGCCTGACGCTCCGCACCGCCCATATCCGCGGTGGGCTCGCCTGCGTCAGGACCGGCGCCACGCTGCTGTTCGACTCGGACCCGGCAGCCGAGGAGGCCGAGACCAGGCTGAAGGCACGGGCCCTGCTCGAGGTGCTCGCGGAGGCGCAGGATCAGGCAGCGGGCAACGATGACAACCTGCTGGCGCAACGCAACTCACTGGCCGACTCGCCCTCCGCACCGCGGGACTTCGATCCGGCTCGGCCGCCCGGCGACGGCCTGCGGGTCCTGCTGGTCGACCATCAGGACTCTTTCGTGCACACGCTGGCCGACTATTTCAGGGAACAGGGCGCGGCGGTGACCACCTTGCGGGCCGGGTTCGACCCGGCGGCACTCGACGATTACGCGCCTGATCTGGTGGTGCTGTCACCGGGTCCTGGTCGTCCCTCCGACTTCAAGTGCTCGGCGCTGCTTGACGAGGTCGATGCGCGCGGGCTGGCAGCGTTTGGCGTGTGCCTGGGTCTGCAGGCGATGGTCGAGCACACCGGAGGAACATTGAGCCTGCTCGGCTGGCCGGCCCACGGCAAGCCTGGCACCGTTGCGGTGCTTGGCGGCCAGCTGCTTGCCGGGCTGCCCGCCGAGTTCACGGCCGGCCGGTACCACTCCCTGTACGCGACCGCGGACCAGGTCAGCGGCGGCTTCACGGTCACCGCCGTGACACCGGACTGGACTGCTGTTGACTCGGCGGGACGACCCCACGGAGCCCCCCGCGCGGCTATTGACTCGGGGGGGCGACCCTCCGGAGCCCCCCACGCAGCTGCTGACCCGGGGGGACGACCCCCCGGAACCCCCCGAGAGGTAGTGATGGCGATCGAGAATCCGGCGCGGGGCTGGTGGGCGGTGCAGTTCCATCCCGAGTCGATCCTGACCGCCGCCGGCGATGCCTGCCGCGAAGTGGTGAGAAACGTGCTGCGATTGTGCCTTACGAGAAAATTGAATCAGCAGTAATCACAGCAAAGCCAATCGTTACTTGGCCGTTATTTAACTCGCCGCACAGCCAATATAACGTCAAGATAACGGTATAGTCGCAGGTCAGGATACATCGGTTTTTCGACCGGGTCATATAGCTGGTGCAGTCCTGCCTGCTGATAGCGGCAGAGGAGCCTCTATGGTACGTCGTTGGTGCATACCCCTCGCAACACTCGCTCTGACGTTCGGCTCGATGCTGGCCGCGGCCGGCGTTGCGTCGGCCGCTCCGGCATCGGCGCATTCAGCCACGCATGTGGCCAGCAGCGGATTCCGGCCCGGCGGCCTGATGATCCGGCCTGGTGGTGTTAACCATCTGTCCAAGCACGGCCGCTTCACCACGGTCCAATCCACCAACTGGTCCGGTTACGCGGTGACGGGCGCCAACGGTGCGTACAGCAGCGTGTCGGCAAGCTGGACCGAACCAACGGCCACCTGCACGTCCCGGCGGTCTGCGCAGTACGCCAGCTTCTGGGTCGGCCTAGACGGCTACAACAGCAACTCGGTCGAGCAGACCGGGACCGACGCAGACTGTTCCGGCCGAACCCCGGTGTATTACGGCTGGTATGAGATGTACCCGGCATTTCCGGTTAACTTCCCCAACACGGTACGGCCGGGCGACTCGATGAGCGCCTCGGTCACCTTCAGCGGTACCCAGACCTTCACGCTGGTGCTGAAGGACAGCACCCAGAACTGGACTCAGACCATCGTCCAGAACCAGTCCGGCCTGGCCCGGTCGTCGGCAGAGGTGATCACCGAGGCGCCGTCATCGAGCCGAGGCGTGCTGCCGCTGGCCAACTTCGGCACCGTCAGCTATTCCACCTCAAGCGCCAATGGTTCCTCGCTCGGCGGCCAGAACCCGATCCAGATCATCATGGTCGACAGCAGCGGCCTCGATAAGGACTCCACCAGCTCGATCAGCAGCGGCGGAGCGTTCAGCAACACCTGGCTCAGGTCCACCTAGCGGCGTACCTGACCTGGCAGGACTGCCCGGCGGCAACTGCGCCGCCGGGCAGATTCCTGCTCCGGGCCCCCCGTCACCCGTAACCTGGACAGGGTCTGGCCGTCGTGCGTGACCCATCTGCGCGCCGGGTGTCCTGGCGGGCACCCAATCAGGCCGGCCAGGAGTCCGAGCGGAAGGGGGACCCCGACCGTGCCCACGGCCGATGCCGCGGTGATCAGCACGGAGCGCCTCGAGCTGAGGCTGCTGCGGGAGGCCGACGCGGCCGAGATGACACTGGTGCTCGACGATGAACGGCTGCACGAGTTCATCGGCGGCACACCGGCCAGCCCGGCCGAGCTCCGCGACCGGTTCCGCAAGCTGGTCGCTGGCTCGGGACGGACCGATGAGCTCTGGCTGAACTGGATCGTCCGGCTGCGGGCCACCGGCGAGGCGGTCGGCACCGTCCAGGCCACCGTGACCGGCGCGGGTCAGCCGGGTCAGGCGGCGTCGGTCGCCTGGGTGATCGGCGTCCCATGGCAGGGCCGCGGCTATGCCGCCGAGTCGGCGATCGCCCTGGTGGCCTGGCTGAAGGGATGCGGCACCACGACGATCACGGCGTGCATTCACCCCAGGCACCGCGCCTCAGAGCGGGTGGCCGAACAGGCCAGTCTGAGGCGCACCGACCGGGAAATCGACGGCGAGCGGGTCTGGCAACTCAGCTAGCAGGCGGCGCGCCGTCGGCTAGCTGACCGGGACCAGGCTTCTGGCGAATCCGACGATGGTGGCTCGCCACTCGTCATGCGATGACGCCTGGTAGAAGACGTGGTGCCTGGTCCAGCTCAGGTAGAGCCAGATGTCGCGGGACTTGCAGGAGGCCGGCGCGTCGGGAGGCAGGCCGCACACACCGAGGAGGTAGGCCCAGACCCCGTGCACCCGGTACCGGCCCAGGCTCTTCGCCACGCCGATGTTCCCGCACGGCCCGCCTGAGTTGTTCTGCTCAATGTTGAGGAAGACCTTCGACGAATTGCCGTAGCTGGCAATGACAATGCGCTTGGACAGCTCACCGGTGACCTGGCACTTGCCGACGAAGATCCAGCCGCTGCGGTTGAGGCCGTAGGTGTTGCCCGGCTTGATCAGCTTGAATCCGGCGGCATGCTGCGCGCCCAGCCAGGTCTTGAACGAGCCAGTCCCGGCCGGCCTGGCCGGAGCTGGCTGCGCGGCGGCAGCCAGGCTGGCAGAGGATGCTGCGACTGCGATGCCGAGCGCGAGCGCGGCCGCCGTTCTGCGGATTCGGTACACGATCATGTTCTCCTGCCGATAGGAATGATAACGCCAGGTCGGACGCTACTCGATGATGGTACGGATCTTGTCGCAGCCGCACCAGATAACGCCAGCCGCGGAGTTCGCCGAGCTTGCGGTCCGGTCGCTGCGCCTGGTGAGGTTCAGCGGAGCCGCGGTCATCGCCCCAGGCTGTCCGTGCCTCCCGGTAGGGTGCCGGGCATGAAGAGCGTGCACCCCGAGGTGTTCCTGGTCGCCCGTCCACAGATCGACTACGATGCGCTGGCCGCGTACCTCAAGGAGGTGGGCGGGGCCAGCTGGCTGGAGCGCCTGGATCGCGGTGATCTGGACGATGCGCAGAATCTGGCTGAGTTCGCCGGGAAGATCTGCTACCGAGCCTGGGAGCCAGGGCTCAACCCGAACATCGTCAGGGTCCGCAACGACCAGCAGAAGTATCTGCAGAACATTCTGTCGCAGGCACACGGGTCGGTTCTCGAGCACGCCAGCTTCAGCTTCGTGCTGCACAACGTCTCCCGGGTAGCCACCCACGAGCTGGTCAGGCACCGGCCAGGGGTCGCCATCTCGCAGGAGTCACTGCGGTTCGTCCGGCTGACCGATATCCCGTTCTGGTTCCCCGACTGGGCCACGGCGGACGCCGAGCTGATGCGGCGGGCCACCGCCCTGCTTGAGCAGATGGAAGACTTCCAGCTCTGGATGGCCGACCACTTCGGCCTGGACGCGCAGGGACTGCCGTTCCACGAGAAGAAGCACAAGACCTCGTTCATGCGCAGGTTCGCTCCGGACGGGGTGGCCACCGGCCTGCTGTGGACGGCCAACATCCGCACCCTGCGGCACACCATCGAGGCCAGGACGGACATCGGCGCCGAGGAGGAGATCCGGCTGATCTTCGGCAAGATCGGGGAGCTCATGCTGGCCGAGGCGCCGGCCCTGTTCAGTGATTACTCGATCGAGGACGGAGCGTGGATTCCGCGCTGGCGCAAGGTGTGACGGCTCAGGCCGGATTCCGCGCTGGCGCGCAAGGCGGGAGGCTCAAGCTGGTCTCCGAAGCTGGTCTCCGAAGCTGGTCTCCGAAGCTGGTCCCCGCGCTGGCGGCTGCGTATGAGATCGTATGCCGCGTGACCGACATATCTATTCCGGCGACGGCCGACCGCACCGTTCCCGGCTATCTCGCAGTTCCGACGGCCGATCCCGGTTCAGCAGGCCGGTGGCCGGGAGTCGTGGTCATTCACGAAGCCTTCGGCCTCAACACCGACATCAGGAGCAAGGCTGATGAGCTGGCGAGCCACGGTTACCTGGCACTGGCACCTGATCTGTACGACGGCAAGTCCTGGGCGATCTGCGTCCGCAGCGCCTTCAGGCAACTTCGGGCCGGATCGGGTCCTGCTTTCGCCGCGCTCGACGCCGCGAGGTCCTACCTGGCAGAACGCGCCGATTGCACGGGCAAGACCGGGGTGATCGGATTCTGCATGGGTGGTGGCTTCGCGCTGCTGTGCGCACCGCGCGAGGGATACGACGCAGCGGCCGTCAACTACGGTGAGGTGCCCGATGATGCCGAGCGCGCACTGGCCGGAGCCTGCCCGGTGGTCGGCAGCTTCGGTGCCCGCGACCTGATGGGCACCAAGCCTCCGGAGCGGCTGCAGCGAGCGCTTGCCGTGCTCGACATACCGCACGACGTCGTGGTCTACCCGGGCTCCGGGCATCGCTTCATGTCGAAGAGTTCAGGCGCCGGGGCGCTGGCCGCCAAGATCACCAGGATGACTTACCAGGAGCACGACGCGGCGGATGCCTGGCAGCGGATCTACGCCTTCTTCGGCGAGCACCTCAGCGGCTGAGATCAGCTACCCGGGCCGGATGACTGGCTGCCCGCAGCGCGTCAAGCGAATCATGATGCAGGCAGTCGGCTGGGACCCGGCTGTGCAGGACCCGCACCATCTCCCGCACCATGCCCTCAGGCCCGCTGAGGTAGACGTCGGTACTCCGGAACGACGGATGCTCGCTGACTATCTTGGCGAGCCCGCCCACCCGGCCGGAGAAGTCCAAGTCGTGCTCGGCGACCGGGATCAAGGTCAGCGACGGGTAACCCAGCCGCAGCGTCTCCAGGTCCCGCATGTCGTAGAGATCTTCCTGACGCTTGACGCCGAAATACAGGGCGATCGCGCGCCGCCTGCCGTACCTGGTGGCGCAGACGACCGATTCGATCATGGCCTTGATCGGAGCCAGGCCAGTCCCCCCGGCGACGCAGACCAGGTCGCGCTCAAGGTCAGGCCCGACCCGCATCTCGCCGCGCGGCGCGCCGAGAACCATGGTGTCGCCCGTTCCGCAATGGCCGACCAGCGCGGTGCTCAGCGTGCCGCCTGGCACAGCGCGGACATGGAGGTCAATCAGGCCGTTGTCCCGCGGCGCGTTAGCGATCGAGTAGCAGCGCCATATCCTCGGCCAGCGCGGAACCTGCACAGCGATGTACTGGCCGGGCACGTAGTCAAGCTGCTGGTCGGGCCGGATCGTGATTACCGCGATGGTCGCGTTGCGCTGGTCATGCTGCACGATCTCGCCGACCCACCAGGCCGGATTCGCGGCCGCGTCCGCCACGGCCGCGGCGCGCAACACGGCGGCGAAATGGTCGAGCGCGGCGCACCAGGCCGCATGCAGCTGCGGGGTCCATCCCGAGCCGGTGAAATGCTCAGCCGTTGCCAGCAAAGCGTCGAAGAAAGGCTGGTGGTGCTTCTCCGTAACGCCATACTTGCGATGGTCACGAGCCAGTTGGCCGAGGAACTGCTCGCTCGCCTGCGGACTGTCGAGACCGTGAATCAGCCGAGCCAGAGCCTCGAAGACCGCCGCGCGGGTATGGCTCATGGTGAGCGGGAAGAGCGCCCGGATCTGGGGATGCTGCACGAAAAGCCGAGCGTAGAAATACTCCATGGCCCGCGACGGATCAGCCATTAACCAGGCGAAGGAGTCCTTGATCAGTCGCGCGTCGACGTCGCTGACCGAGGTCAGGACCGGTGATGGCCGGGCTGCGGGCCGCACCGAGCTTTCAGTCCTGGCAAACTGCTCGCCGACGATGGCAGGATGCGATCTGCGGGACTCGGTGCCGCCTGCCACATAGCGCCCAGCCAGCCCGGACCGCGGGATGCCTGAGGAACCCCTCTCGGTTCCGTCGGGGACGTCCCGGTCAAGCGTGGTCGCCACAGGACGAAGTTTCGCAGCTACCGCCGGTGCCCTCCACCCATTCCGGGCAAGCCATGGCGATGAGTACGCAGCGTAACGAACCTTGCGGCTGATAATGCCGCCTGAGCCGCGAGACAGCGGAACCAGCGCGAAACCGCATGTGATCTACGATGTGCCAGTGACATCGACCGGATACCTGAGCCACCCGAACCTGCATGGCGGTCTACTCGCGTTCGTTGCCGAGGAAGACCTCTGGCTGGCTCCATTGGCCGGCGGCCGCGCCTGGCGGATCTCCGCAGATCAGGCGGGTGCGGCCGATCCGAGGATCTCCGCCGACGGGGGGCTGGTTAGCTGGACAAGCTGCCGCGACGGCCGTCCCGAGGTTTACCTGGCCAGCACCGAGAGCGGCGGCACGGAGCGGGTCAGTTACTGGTCGGACCCTTCGACGGCGGTGCGCGGCTGGAGTCCGGACGGCGAGATCATCGCTATTACGGCCGCTGGCCAGCCCTTCTCGCACCACATGTGGGCTTACGCGATACCCGTGACTGACCGGACAGCGAGCTTCTCCGGGCACCGGAGACTGCCGTTCGGGCCGGTCGCCGATCTTTCCGTCGATGCCGGGACAACGGTCTTGCTGACCGGAACGAACGGGCGCGACCCGGCCTACTGGAAGCGGTATCGGGGCGGCATGACGGGTCGGCTGTGGCTGGCCGGCCCCGGCCAGGACGGCAGCGGCCGCTGGCCGACCGCGGCGCAGGCCGGCGATTCGCGGCCGGCCGACGGCGAGCCGCGCTTTCGTCGGCTGCTCGCCGACCTGCCCGGCCAGATCTTCAGTCCCATGCTGATTGGCGGCAGGCTGGCGTTCCTGTCCGATCATGAGGGCACCGGCAACGTGTACTCGTGCCTGCTGGACGGTACCGATCTGCGGCGGCACACCGACCATGACGGGTTCTACGCGCGGAATGCCAGCACCGATGGCAGCCGGGTGGTCTACCAGTGCGCCGGCTACATCTGGCTGCTCGCTGCCCTGGACCCGGCCAGCGAGCCGGCCCGGCTTGACCTCAGCCTCGGCTCGCCAGCTACCGGACGGACGCCGCGTCTGATCTGCGCGGAGGATCACCTGGGCGACTTGTGCTGCGATCCAGCTGGCCAGGCGAGCGCCGTGGAGGTGCGCGGCACCGTGCATTGGCTGACCCACCGGGACGGGCCTGCCAGGGCACTTTCGGCCATCCCCGGTGCTCCTGCTCGCCTGCCGCGAGTGCTCGGCGGCACCGGCCAGGTCATCTGGGTCACCAACGTTGACGGGCTTGACACGCTGGAGATCGCCGCTGCGGACGGGTCGAGCGGCACGTCAGGCGCTGCACCCCGGCGGATCGGCGCGGGCGAGATCGGCTGGGTCGCTGATCTGGCTGCCGCTCCAGATGGCGTTACCGTCGCGGTGGCGGCCCACGATGGCCGACTGCTGGCTGTGGACATCGCCGCCGCGGCGGTCACCGAGCTGACCAGGTCGGACAACGGGCCGGTGTCCGGCCTGGCCTGGGCACCGGACTCCGCCTGGCTTGCCTGGGCCCAGCCGGGCCCGGAACCGCGCAGCCGAGTGCGAATGGCGCGGCTGGCCGACCGACAGATCGTGGACGTCACCGACGGCCGGTTCATTGACACCGATCCGGCATTCACCGCCGACGGACTGTATCTCGCCTTCTTGTCCAAGCGCACCTTCGACCCGGTCGACGATGCGCACTTCTTCGACCTCACGTTTCCCTACGGATGCCGGCCCTATCTGATCCCGCTGGCAGCGGCGACGCCGTCGCCGTTCGGGCCGCTGCCAGACGGCCGACCGATGGGAGCGGCCAAGGACAAAGAGGACCAGGACCACGACGATCACGGCAGTCACCAGGGTAAGCCGAGCGCATCGGTCGCTCCGGCCACGCCGGAGCGGCCGGGCAGTGCAACCGAGCCGTCCGACGCCGACGCTGCCAAGCCGCCGAACCGCGGGGCAGCCACGCCGCCGGACAGTGGGGCAGCCGAGTCGCCGGACAGCGGTGCTGCCAAGCCGCCGGACGGCGGGGCAGCCGAGTCGGCGGACCGTCCGGCGCCCGTCGTGATCGACCTCGACGGCTTGACCACCCGGATCGTCCAGGTGCCAGTGCCCGAGTCCAGGTACGAGAGCCTGCGCGCGGTCGACGGCGGCCTCGCCTGGCTCAGGGAACCGCTCGCCGGGCACCTGGGCGAGGGCGGCGCCAGCCTCGACGACGACCGTCCGCGGTCGACGCTTGAGTACTTCGACATCAAGCATGTCCGGTGCGTCGAACTGCAGGACGAGGTGGACTGGTTCCAGGCCAGTGGCGACGGGTCCAGGCTCGTCGTGATGGATCGTGCCAGGCTGCTGGTGGTACCGGCGAACCGCAAGGCGGACACCGACAACTCGGACGACCAGGTATCGGTCGATCTGAGCCGAGCCAGGTACCTCGCGGACCCGGTCGAGCTGTGGCGGGCCGCGTACGCCGAGGCTGGCCGGTTCATCCGGCACGAGTTCTGGGTGCCCGACCTGGCCGACGTGGACTGGGACGCGGCACTGGACGCGTACCGGCCGCTGCTCGACCGGATCGCCACCGCTGCCGACTTCGCCGATCTGCTGCTCGAAGTGGTCGGCGAGCTCGGCAGCTCGCATGCCTACGTCCGCGCTGCGGGCGGAGCTGGCGGCACCGGCCACGCGGCCGCGCTGCTCGGCGCCGACCTGCAGCCCGGGCCCGACGGCTGGCGGGTGAGCCGGGTCCTGCCGGGCGAGTCGTCGGACCCCAGGGCCAGGTCACCGCTCGCCGCACCTGGTACCCCGGTCCGGCTCGGCGATATCGTGCTTGCGGTCGACGGTCAGCAGGTCAACCCGACCACAGGCCCGGGACCACTGCTGGTGGGCGCGGCAGGCAAGCCGGTGGAACTGACCGTTGCGCAGGGGATGGACGGACCGCGCCGCCGTGCGGTGGTTGTCCCGCTCGCTGACGAGCGCAGACTCCGCTACCAGGACTGGGTCGCCGAGCGGCGCCGACTGGTACGCGAACTCAGCGACGGGCGGATCGGCTATCTGCATGTGCCGGACATGGTGGCCGAGGGCTGGTCCGATTTCCACCGCGACCTGCGCGGCGAGATGCTCAGCGACGCGCTGATCGTGGACGTCAGGGCCAATCGCGGCGGCAATACCTCGCAGCTGGTGGTGGAGAAGCTATCCAGGCGGATCGTCGGCTGGGATGTCCCGCGCGGGATGCTGCCGCAGAGCTACCCGGTCGATGCACCACGCGGTCCCGTGGTCGCGATCGCGGATGAGTTCGCTGGCTCAGACGGGGACATCGTGATCGCGGCGATCCGCAGTCTGGGCCTCGGCCCGGTGGTCGGAGCCAGGACCTGGGGTGGCGTGATCGGAATCTTCGGCTTCCACCCCCTGGTCGATGGCACCAGGATCACGGGGCCCAAGACCGCGATCTGGTTCAGCCAGTTCGGCTGGGGAGTCGAGAACTATGGCGTCGAGCCGGATGTCGAGGTGGTGACCTCGCCTGATGACTGGGCCTCGGGCACCGACGCTCAGCTGCTGACCGCCACCCGGATCGCATTGGAAGCGCTGGCCCAGCGGCCTCCGGCCACCGCGCCCAGCACCGCCGACCGGCCGTCCCGACGTCGCCAGCCGCTGCCGCCCCGGCGCTCGGCCGACTAGCCGGCCGAGCAGCCGACTGGGTAGACCGACCCGCCGTCGGCGGCCGGCTGGCTAGTAGACCGAATCGCCGCCGAACATGGCGCTAAGCCGGCCGGCCAGCCCCAGGTCACCATCCAGCGTCAGCCGACCGGCCGCGATCAGCTGGTAGCTGTCCTGAGCCTGAGTCACCAGCTTGATGAAGTCGGCCAGGCCGACTCCGATGGTCAGCGCCGGGCTGGCCGTCAGGCCCGGCCGGACCCGTGCCTTCCCGCCCCTGATATCGATCGTCCAGGGCCGTTTGGTGCCGTCGGCCAGCATCAGGTCGTAGACGATCGCGCCGGAGAACCCGGCCGCCTGGTCAGCGTCGAACCGGGCGGCCATCATCGCGAACACCGCACGCTGCGCACCGACCGCGCCGAACACCCGATCGAGCTGCCGGTCGGACGCCGAGCCAAGTACCCGCCGGGTGCCCGCCCTGGCGCGCCGACGCACCGAACGCGCCGCTGAGTTACGAGCCGCGGTGGCCAGCTCGCGCAGCGGCACCTGGCCGGTGCCAGTCGCGGCGGCGATCTCGGCGTCCTCGTCGATCAGATACGGAGCTGGCAGTGCCCGCGGCCCCTGCCGCCGGGCGAGGGCCCGGTCCACCGCCGCGGCCAGCCGTTCTGCCTTGGCCGCCTCCCGCTCCTCCCGGCCGACGGCGAACCTGGGCAGCACCTCGCTGGCGAACAACTCGATCGACTCGCAGATGTGCTCGTGCCGGTTCTTGCCTGCTTGCATGACGAACATGACCTGGTCGACGCCGGCCTTGGCGTACCTGTCAAGCAGATCGGTCACCTGCTCGGGCGTGCCGATCGCGCCGCGCAGCGAGCCGAGTCCCGCCTGCAGCAGCCGGACGGCTAGCGGCGCAGCCGTTGCCTCGACGATCTCCCTGGCGAACCCCTGCTCGGCCCGGTCGGTGTGGAAGCTCTGCCACAGGTCGGTGCCGCCAACCAGGTGACTGCCGCCGTAGAAGTGGCCGAGGGAGTAGCCGAAGAAGTGGGCGCCGTCGATGCCCCGATCGATCGCGGTCGCCTCGTCGCGGTGCAGCATCATCGGCAGCACCACCGCGACATTGGGATTAACGGCGAAACCACGCGGCATGCACTCCGCTGAAGCGATCAGATCGTAGTACTCGGTCACCCAGTGCGCGGCGTCCTCGGGTTCGGCGAACGAGAACGACAGCGCCCCGACGCCGCTCCTGGCCGCCAGGTGGATGGTCTCCCGGCGGCTGCAGGCCACCCAGAGCGGCGGGTGCGGTCGCTGCAGCGGCTTGGGTACCACGTTCCGCGGCGGCATCCGGAGGAACTGCCCCTGGTATCCGGCGAAGGGCTCCTCGACGAACATCCTGGTCACCGCGTCCAGGGTCTCTTCCCACATCGCGCGCTTGGCGTCTCGGCGGACGCCGAATCCGCCGAGTTCGGCGGCCGAGCTCGCCTCGCCGGTGCCGAACTCCACCCGGCCGTTCGAGACCAGGTCAAGCGTCGCGACCCGCTCAGCGATCCTGGCCGGGTGGTTGACGGCCGCCGGTGCCTGCACGATGCCGTGGCCCAGCCGGATGCGGCTGGTGCGCTGGCTCGCGGCAGCCAGGAAGACCTCGGGCGCCGAGGAGTGCGAGTACTCCTCAAGAAAGTGATGCTCTACTTCCCAGACGTAGTCCAGGCCGGCCTTGTCGGCCAGCTCGACCTGCTCGAGCGCATTGGTCAGCAGCCGGTGCTCATCGTCAGGCCCCCATGGCCTGGGCAGCTGATGCTCGTAGAAGATGCCGAACCGCATGCCAGCCTCCCTGGCCGGTCATTCGCCGCCGGGACGGCGGGGCGAGTATCGGCCGTTCCTACCGACACACTGGCATCGTCAGAACGGATTGAACAGGGGCAATCCGGCGGCGAGTGCGGTGTGGGCCTGGGCAAGCCCGACCGGCGAAGTTCACGAGCCGGCCGCATCTGCGCATGGTGGCGGCGCGGCCTACAGCGGCGGAACGTAGTTGCCAACCCAATGCACCTGCAGCCAGGTCATCGCGGTCGCCCAGGCCCCGGTGACCTCAAGCAACCCGACCGCCACCAGCAACATGCCGCCGATCCTGGTGATCAGCCTGGCGTTCCTTCTGGCGAATGCGAAGACAGCGATGCCGCGCTCGACCGCGAATGCGACGATCAGGAACGGGATGCCGATGCCAAGGCCGTAGACGAAGGCAAGCAGGGCACCGCGGGCGGCCGTCCCAGTGGTCGCCCCGAGCAGCAGTACCGCGCTCAGCGTCGGGCCGATGCAGGGAGTCCAGCCCAGCCCGAAAAGGATGCCGAGCAACGGCGCGCTGGCCAGCCCGACCCGCGGCCTGATCGAGGGCCTGACGATCCGGCCGGCGAAACTGAACCGGTCGAAGACACCGGCGAACAGCAGCCCGAGCACGATCAGCAGCCCGCCGAGCACCTCGGTCAGGCCTCGCTGATGAGCCAGCAGCACATAGCCGATCTCGCCGAAGGCGACTCCGTAGGTGGCGAACAGAGCCGAGAAGCCGAGCACGAACAGCATCGTGCCGGTTACCGCGCGCCGCCTGCTTGGCTGGTCCTTGGCTCGCCCGGTCGCGGGCAACAGCGCCGTCGTCAGCGTGGGACCACCCGGCCCACCGATCTCAGCCGCCTGGCCGATCACAGCCGCCCCGCCGATCTCAGTCGCCGCACCGTTCGAAGCCGCCGCACCGCTGCGAACTGCGTCGCTCGGCTCCCCGGCTCCGTTAGCCTCAGTCCGGCGGGCGGCCGCAGCCACAGGCGAGCCGTTGGTCGCGACGGAGATGCCTGACATCCCGGTAATGTAGGACAGGTAGCCGGGCACCAGCGGCAGAACGCACGGCGACAGGAAGGTCACCGCACCGGCGGCAGCGGCCACCGGGATCGCGAGCAGCAGCGGCCCCGATGACACCAGGCTGGCGATACCGCTCATCTCCCTCCTCACCTGCGCGACCGGATCTAACCTATCCGGCGCGAAGTTCAGCCCGCAGCGGCGCTCAGCGATCGCAGCGCGTCCTCGACAGCGCGGTGGAACGTCGGATACGCATAGATCATCTCGCCGAGGCCCCGCACCGGCACCTCGGCGTGCACCGCGAGTGTCAGCATGCTCAGCACCTCGCCGCCGGTCGGCCCGGCCGATGTGGCGCCGACCAGGACGCCGCGGTCGATGTCCTGGACCAGCTTGATAAAGCCCGCGTTGCCCGCCTTGTGGATCCAGCCGCGCGCCGAAGACGGGATCTGGGTGCTGCCGACCCGCACCCGCAGGCCGGCCTGCATGGCCTGCGCCTGGGTCAGGCCGACTGAGCCGATCTCAGGGTCGGTGAACGTCACCCTCGGCACCGCGTGATATTCGGCCGGATGCTGCTCGCGTCCGAGTATGTCGGCGACCACGATCCCAGCGTGATACATCGCCATATGCGTGAACGCGCCATGGCCGACGACATCGCCGATCGCCCAGATTCCTGGGGCAGCGTGCAGCCGGTCATCGACACCGATCGCGTGGCCGGTCTCGTCGATGCCAGCGGCTCCGGCTCCGACGGCGGCCAGGTCGACCCGCCGCCCGGTGGCGACCAGCAGCCGGGTCGAGCTCAGCTCCTCGCCGCCGGCCAGCCGGACTCCGAATCTGGTGCCGTCACGGCTGATCGCTGTGGCGGCGACGCCGGTCCGCACACCGATGCCCTCGCTGCCGAACACCCCGGCGAGCAACTCGCCGGCTTCCGGCTCCTCGGCGGGCACCAGCTGGCTCAGCGCCTCGACTACCGTCACCTCAGCGCCGAATCTGGCGAAAACCTGGGCCAGCTCCACGCCGATCGCGCCGCCGCCGAGCACGATCAGCGACTCGGGCACCTCAGTCGCCTGGATCGCCTCCCGGTTGGTCCAGAACGGTGTGCCCACCAGCCCAGGAATCGGCGGAATCGCTGGCACGGTGCCGGTCGCGATCACGATGCCGCGACTCGCCCGCAGCAGGTCGGCGCCGACCTGCACCTCGCGTGGCCCGGTGATCCGGCCAGCGCCGCGGAACAGGTGGCCGCCCTTGCCGGTGAACCGGTCGGCCGCGACGGTGTCGTCCCAGTCGTCGGTGGCCTCGGTTCGGATCCGGCTGGCGACCGGCGACCAGTCCGGTGACACGCTGGCCGTGCCAGCCATGCCGGGAATCCGGCGGGCTTCGGCCAGCAGGTCAGCGGCGCGGATCATCATCTTGGACGGAACGCAGCCGAAGTACGGGCACTCGCCGCCGACCAGCCTGGACTCCACCCCGGCAACCGCGAGACCGGCCTCGGCGAGCCGGCCAGCCACCTCCTCGCCGCCCGGGCCGAGGCCGATGACGACGACGTCGAACTCGTGCACGCTCATGGCACCTCCACGCTGTCAGACGCATCTGTTACGGATATGTGACAAGAAGACCAAGGAATGACCGTGGTCGGTCGGCAGTTGGTGCAGAGGTGCCCGGTGCCGCCCGATATTCGCCTGGGGGATGGTGATTCAGCTGCCCGTCGACACTAGCGTCTCCGGTCCGCCACTTTCCGAGACCGAGGCCGAGAAGCTGATCGGGGCCATCTGCTTCAAGACCGGACCGCCTGGGACGATCGGCGCCGAGCTCGAGTGGCTGGTCTACGACATTGCCGACCCGTCATTGCAAGTCCCTTTTGATCGTATTCGAGATGTCCTGAGCCGCCTGCAGCGGCCGGCCGCACTGCCCGGTGCGGGCCTGCTGACGCTGGAGCCAGGCGGCCAGGTGGAGCTCAGCACCGCTCCGGCGCGCGGGCTGAGCGACTGCATCACCGCGGCAAGCGCCGACATGATCATCCTGCGCGAGGCGTTCGGGGCCGCCGGGCTCGCCCTGGCCGGCCGCGGTCTCGACCCGCACCGTCCTCCCAGCCGCCTGCTCGACCAGCCGCGGTACACGGCGATGGAGGAGTACTTCGATCGGCGTGGTCCGTGGGGCAGGCTGATGATGTGCAGCACCGCCTCCGTCCAGGTCTGTGTCGACGCCGGACTGGACGGGGGCGGCGTGGCGGGCTACCCGTTCCGCTGGCGGCTACTGCACGCACTCGGCCCGATCCTGGTAGCCGCGTTCGCCAACTCGCCACTGCACCTGGGTCGGCCGAGCGGCTGGAAATGCACCCGTCAGCTGATCTGGTCCCGGCTGGATCCGTGCCGCACCAGGGCGCCGGCCGGCGCCGAGCCACTCCCGCTTAGCGCTCAGCCGACCGCATCGGCGGGTCGACTGCCGACCAACGGTGCCGTCGATCCCCGCAGCGACTGGGTCAGGTACGCGCTTGACGCCGAGGTGCTGTGCCAACGGCAGGCTGACGGCCAGCCGTGGACCGTGCCGGCCGGGCTGACCTTCAGGGACTGGCTGCGCGGGGCCGGGCAGCGGCGCCCCACCGCCGACGACCTCAGCTACCACCTGTCCACCCTGTTCCCGCCGGTACGTGCCCGTGGTCATCTGGAGCTGCGGATGATCGACGCGCAGCCAGGCGACGACTGGATCGTCCCGGTCGCGGTCGTTGCCGCCCTGACCGACGACCCGCTGGCAGCCGATGCCGCGATGGCCGCGGCCGAGCCAATTTGGCAGCCGCGAGTGCCGTCGCCGCGGCGGGCCGGGGCGACCATCAGCGCGGGCGCGGCAGCGGCCGCCAGCGGGGCAGGCCCGCCGGCCGCCGCCGGGAGCAGGCAATCGGCTGAGGTCAGCCCGTGGCTGCGCGCCGCCCGGCTTGGCCCAGCAGACCCGGCCATCTCCAGGGCCGTCAGGGAGTGCTTCCACGCCGCCGACGCGGCGCTGGCCAGGTCGGGAGCGCCATCGGAGATCAGGGACCGAGTTGCCGGATTTGCCGAGCGATACGCACAGCGGGGCCGATGCCCCGCCGACGACATGCTGGAAGGACTGACATGAGCCTCGCCATCGACACCGAGGAGCTACGCGAGCAGATCGCCAGCAAACTGCTGGCGGCTAGGGCGCGAACCGGCCAGCTGACCGACTGCGTCGACGAACCCGACCTGACCCGGCAGCACTCGCCGCTGATGTCGCCGCTGGTCTGGGATCTGGCCCACATCGCGAATCAGGAGGAACTCTGGCTGCTGCGCGCGGTCGGCGGCCGGGAGCCGATGCATCCGGAGATCGACCCGCTCTATGACGCGTTCGAGCACCCGCGGGCGAAGCGACCCGCGCTGCCGCTGCTGACGCCGAGCGAGGCCCGCGGTTACGCCGGCGAGGTTCGGGGCCGGGTGCTTGACCTGATCGAGCGGGTTAGCTTCACCGGGGGACCGCTGCTCAGCCAGGGCTTCGTCTTCGGCATGATCGCCCAGCACGAGCAGCAGCACGACGAAACCATGCTGGCCACCCACCAGCTCAGGAGCGGCCGCCCGGTGCTTGCCGCGGCACCGCCGGACCCGCCGCCAGCCGATGCGCTGCGACTGCCGACCGAGGTGCTGGTACCTGGCGGCCCGTTCACAATGGGGACGTCGACCGAGCCGTGGGCGCTGGACAACGAGCGCCCGGTCCACGTGGTCGACGTGCCCTCGTTCTATCTCGATTCCACGCCGGTCACTAACGCCGCCTATGCGGAGTTCATCGCCGACGGCGGCTACGACCAGCCGCGCTGGTGGACTCCGGCAGGCTGGCGGCACCGGCAGGAGGCCGACCTGACAGCGCCGTTGTTCTGGCACCGAGACGGCGGCCAGTGGCTGCGGCGAAGGTTCGGAGTCACCGAGCCGATCCGGCCGGCCGAGCCGGTGCTGCATGTCTGCTGGTATGAGGCGGACGCCTACGCCCGGTGGGCCGGCCGGCGGCTGCCCACCGAGGCCGAGTGGGAGAAAGCCGCCCGGCATGACCCGGTGACCGGCCGGTCCCGCCGCTATCCGTGGGGCGACGCCGACCCGACCCTGGCCCACGCGAATCTGGGCCAGCGGCACCTGCAGCCCGCTCCGGCCGGCTCCTATCCAGACGGTGCCGCGCCGTCCGGGGCCAGGCAGCTGATCGGCGACGTGTGGGAGTGGACGGCCAGCGACTTCCTGCCCTACCCGGGCTTCGTTGCCTGGCCCTACAAGGAGTATTCACAGGTGTTCTTCGGCAGCGACTACAAGGTGCTGCGCGGTGGCGCGTTCGCCGCTGATCCGGTCGCCTGCCGCGGCACATTCCGCAACTGGGATTACCCGATCCGGCGGCAGATCTTCTCCGGCTTCAGGACCGCCAGCGACGGGGGCCTTGGCTGATGTGCCGCCATCTCGCCTACGCCGGCCAGCCGGTGAGCCTGCGGGCGGCGCTTATCGACCCGCCGCACGGGCTTGTCGTCCAGGCCTGGGCGCCGAGACGGCAGCAGCACGGGGTGGTGAACGCGGACGGGTTCGGGATCGGCTGGTATGCCGACGGCGATCCGGTGCCGGCCAGGTACCGGCGGGCCGGCCCGATCTGGTCGGACGAGTCCTTCGCCGACCTGGCGCGGGTGACCAGCACCAGGGCATTGCTCGGAGCGGTCCGGTCGGCGACCGCTGGCACCGATGCCGGACCTGCCGCGGCCGCACCGTACGCAGCGGGCCGGTGGCTTTTCAGCCATAACGGTGCGCTGTACGGATGGCCGGCCGCCGCAGCCGGCCTGGGCACCGGGAAGACCGGCCCGGGCAGTGTGAGCACGGGCAGGCCGGCGACGGCTGATGGCAGCACGGCAGTGCTCGGCCTGACCGCTGGACTGCCGGTGGCTGACCTGCTCGGCCTGGCAGCGCGCTGTGATTCCGCGCTGATCTGGGTGATGGTGCTGGGCAGGCTCCGGGCCGGCGCCGGGCTCGCCGAGGCCCTGACCGGAACGCTTGGCGACCTCGCCGTGTCCGGGGTCACCGGCCGGTTCAACCTGCTGCTGACCGACGGCGCGAGCATCGCGGCGACGGCCGCGGGCGACTCACTGTGCTACCGGCAGACGGCCACCGGGGTCACCGTGGCCTCGGAGCCGTGCGACGACGACGGATGGCAGGACATACCCGATGACAGCGTGCTTGAGGCGACACCGGAGTCGGTGATCGTCCGGCCACTGACCGTGGAATCCGGCGCCTGCCGCGAGCCGGCCAGCGCGCCTACCGCCGTCCCGAACGGGGAGAGGACGAGCCCATGACGAGCATCCAGATCGACCGGAGACTGCCCGACCACTTCTTCGAGGCTGCGCTGCGCGCCGATGCGCTGGCCGGCCTGACCGCGGTGCCGAAGACACTGCCGCCCAAGTGGTTCTACGACGAGCGCGGCAGCGAGCTCTTCGACAAGATCACGCTGCTGGACGAGTACTACCCGACCCGCGCCGAGCGGGAGATCCTGGCGGCCAATGCCGCCGCGATCGCCTCGGCGACCGGGGCTACCACGTTGGTGGAGCTCGGCTCGGGGTCCGCCGACAAGACCAGGCTGCTGCTTGACGCACTCGCGGATGGCGGCACGCTGACACAGTACGTTCCGGTGGATGTCAGCGAGTCGGCGCTGGTCACCGCCGCCAGCCGGATGCTCGACCGCTATCGCGGCCTGAGGGTGCGCGCAGTGCTCTCCGACTTCACCGAGCATTTCGGCCTGCCCGAGACGGACGGATCTCGGCTGGTCGCGTTCCTCGGCGGAACTATCGGCAACCTGCTGCCCGGCGAGCGGGCCGAGTTCCTGGCCAGCCTGCGCGCCAGCTTGCGGGACGGCGATGCGCTGCTGCTCGGCACCGACCTGGTCAAGGACCCGGCGGTGCTGGTCGATGCCTACGACGACGCGGCCGGCGTGACCGCGGAGTTCAACAAGAACATTCTCCGGGTGCTCAATACCGAGCTCGGCGCCAACTTCGATCTGGATGAGTTCGACCACGTCGCGCTCTGGGACGCCCAGGCCGAGTGGATCGAGATGCGGCTGCGGTCCGCTATCGACCAGGTCGTCCAGGTGCCGGCCGTCGGCCTGAGCGTCCCGTTCGCCGCTGGCGAGGAGATCCGGACCGAGATCTCGGCCAAGTTCCGCCGCGACGGAGTCCATGCCGAACTGGCCGCCGCGGGCCTGACCCTGCGGTCCTGGTGGACCGACGGCCAGGGTCGGTTTGGGCTGTCGCTGTCGACACCCGCCTGAGCGATGTCCCGCGCGGTTGTAAGGTCGGCCCAGGTCCATCTCGATCACTAGAAAACCAACGGTCTGTAGGAACGGTGGTGCGTCCGATGTCGACCTGGTTCGGCAGCCGGTCGCGGGCCGTCGGCTTCCGCGCTGACGCGCAGTGGGCTCTGATCGAGCACCGGGAGGTGTGGCCATGGCGCCGCGGCTGACATCCGCCGGCCTGGAGCGGCTGCGCGCCACAGCCGAGCGGCACGTGAGCGATGAGCAAATACCCGGGCTGGTCGCGCTGGTGGCCTGCGGCGACCAGGTACAGGTGGAGGCGCTCGGACGGCTGTCCGTCGGCGGCACGCCGGTGGTTCGCGACTCGATCTTCCGGATCGCGTCGACGACCAAGCCCGTCACCGCGGCCGCGACCCTCGCGCTGATCGAGGAGGGCCTGATCGGGCTTGACGAGCCGGTAGACCGGCTGCTGCCCGAACTCGCCGCCCGGCGGGTGCTGCGCAGGATGGATGGACCGCTAGACGACACCGTTCCTGCGATCCGGGCGATCACCACCAGGGACTTGCTCACCTTCACGTTCGGCTTCGGCATGGTCATCGAGATGTTCATGTCGGCCGAGCCATGGCCGGTCGTCACAGCGGCAGAGCAGCTCCACCTGGCGACGCTCGGACCGCCCGACCCCCAGGGGCAGCCAGACCCGCACACCTGGATCGCCGGCCTAGGCACGCTGCCACTCCTGGCACAGCCTGGGCAGCGCTGGATGTACAACACCGGGGCATCGGTGCTCGGCGTGCTGCTTGCCAGGGCCGCGGGCCAGCCGCTCGCCGAGGTGCTGCGGACACGGCTGTTCGAGCCGCTCGGCATGCCCGATACCGGGTTCTGGACGGCGCAGGCCGAGCGCCTCGCGACGGCGTACCAGCCGACGCCGGACGGCCTGGTCGTGTCGGACGAGCCGACCGGCGCCTGGAGCCAGCCGCCCGCGTTCGGCGACGGAGGGGCCGGCCTGGTCTCCACCGCCGACGACCTGCTCGCGTTCGCCAGGACGCTGCTCCGTGGCGGAGCCCCGGTGCTATCGCGCGAATCGGTGCGCGCGATGACAACCGACCAGCTGACCGCGGCGCAGAAGGCGCAAGGCGGCCTCGGGCCTGACTTCTTCACCGCGCGGTCCTGGGGGTTCTGCCAGGCCGTGCTCGACAGCGGCGCGTTCGGCTGGGACGGTGGCCTGGGCAGCTCGTGGCTGGTCGACCCGACCAACGACCTGACGGTGATCGTCCTCACTCAGCGCACGTTCGAGACCTCCGGGCTGCCGCAGGTGCACCGCGACGTCCAGGCGGCGGCTTACGCGGCGCTGGACTGAAGGCGGCAGGTCCGCACCGCCGGGCACCGGACCAGCCGGTGACCGTCAGGCCCGCAGGCTGAACGACCGGACGGCGAAGCCTGTTCCGCCGCGCCAGATCTCGATCCCGGCTTCCACACTCTGCAGGTACCAGCCACGGCGAAGCAGATGCTGCCGGATGGCGTACCGGAAGAACGGAGCCAGTCGGAGATTCCGCACCGAATCGGTCTGCACCACCCGGCGGAAGAGCAGGTAGTTCCAGCAGCCGAGCACATTGCAGGCGAGGTGGTGGTGGAACCAAAATCGGATCCCGCCGATCCGGACCGGCCGGACCGTCGACGCCCTGAAGCCACTGGTGCCGATCCAGATCATGATCTCAGCGCCGAGATCCTGGCCGGTCGTCTGGTAGCGCTTGCTGAGCCAGATGTCGTAGCCGATGTCCCACAGTCCGGGCGGTGGGCGACGGACCCGCCAGCTGGTGACCGGATCAGACAGCCTGCTGAGCCGACGGGGCAGCCCAGCTTCCCTGGCACAGGAGCCCCACTCGCATCCGGAGAATATGTTCGGGAACGCCATGGTGTCGTTGGCCCTGGACCTGGCTGTTGATCTGGCGATCGTGAATCCATCGGCGCTGATGATCAGGCACTCGATGTCCCTGGCGCTGATGATGTCGTTGCGCACCAGGTAGCCGTTCGCGACGCTGGCGCGAGCGTAACGGTGACACATCACCTTGGCTGCTACGGGTGCCGCGCCGACCGGTGTCACGATTCCGGCCAGCAGGCTGACGGCGGCTCCGATCAGGCACCCGATCCGGCGGACGGCCCGAGCACCGCGGCAGCCCGGCCGCAGGCGTGCCACGGCCGGACGTGGACGGCCGGCAATCGCCTGATTCGCGGCACCAGCAGTCTCGATTTCCGTGGTGCCGACGGCAGTTGATAAGCCTGTTTGTACCTCTTTCGGCATCCTTACCCCCTCAATCGTGATCTTGCCGTACGACCGTACCGCCCTTGACGTCGGCGTGCTGGCTCCGCCGCTGACTTCGGTTCGCCAGATTCGACGCCAGCCGGGCCGGCTGGCTGCCCGCGGCTAGCCTGGGCAGGTGAGCGACGTTGAGCGGACCCGCGAGTTCGCGCTGTCCTTGCCTGGGGCAAGCGAGGAACCGCATTTCGAGATGGCATCGTTCCGGGTACGCGGCAAGATCTTCGCCACCGTGCCGCCCGACGGTGCCCACCTGCATGTGTTCGTAGACGAGCCGGAAATCGAGGCGTACGTGGCGCAGGACCCTGGCGCGTTCGAGCCCTTGCTGTGGGGCCGCAAGGTCAGGGGCTTGCGGATCAGGCTCAGCGAAGCCCCGGCTGATCAGGTACGCGAACTCATCGAGGAGTCCTGGCGCCGCAAGGCCCCGGCCCGCCTGATCGCCGAATTCGAGCAAGGCGGCGGCTGATTCCGCCAGGAGCACCGGCGAGAGCGGCACCGCCTCGCGTCCGTTGGTTTACGGGTGAAAGCTGGGGAGATAGCGAATCACGAAGACCCGCGGCTAGCACTCGCTGCCGCAGCGGGGAAACTGCTCCGAACGGGCCGAGCCTTGGGTGCACGATGGTGCGGTGACTGACGACATCAGGTCCGCGAGATCGGCGATTGACCCGGCGGCACCGGCCGACGCTGATCTGGTGGACACGCATCACCACGTCTGGGACCTGACCGTTCGGGCTCAGCCGTGGCTCGACCTGCCTGGCAACGAGGCACTGCGCCGGAACTTCTCGGAGGCCGACCTGCGTCCGCAGGCCGCGGCAGCGCAGGTGACCTCAACCGTCGTGGTGCAGACCATCACCGACCCGGCGGAAAGCCCCGACCTGCTTGCCCTGGCGGCCGCCAGTGACCTGATCGCCGGAGTGGTCGGCTGGGTGGATCTGCAGGCTCCAGGAGCCGGGGACGCACTCGCGGAGCTGCAAGCCCGACCTGATGGGCGCTGGCTGCGCGGCATCCGCCATCCAGTCCTGATCGAAGATGACCCGGCGTGGCTGCGACGGCCCGCCGCACTCCGGGGCCTGGCGGCGGTCGGCGCCGCGGGGCTCTGCTACGACATCGTCGTTCGGCCGGATCAGCTGCCCGCTGCGGTCGCCGCGGCGGCGGCCCAGCCGGGTCTGACCTTCGTCCTTGACCATCTCGGCAACCCCGAGCTTGGCCCCCAGCGCGATGAACAGTGGGCGCAGGCTGTACGCCAGCTCGCCGCCCTGCCCAACACGGTATGCAAGCTCTCCGGCATCCTCGGCGAGCCGCCTCCGGGCGGCCGGGCTCCGTCGGCCAGCACGAGCGTGGCGCACCTCGTCCCCTACTACGAGACGGTGCTCGATGCATTCGGACCGGACCGGCTGATGTTCGGCACCGATTGGCCGGTCTGCACGATTTCCGCGTCGTATGCCACCGTGGTCGACGCTGCCAGAAAGCTCACCGTCGGCCTCAGCCCGGCCGATCGCAGCGCCGTCTTCAGCGGCACAGCGCGCCGCGTCTATCGACTGGGGCCTGGCGCTGAACCGACCGACGCAAGGCCAGCGTCAAGACAGTGACGCCGGCGACAACGGAAGGCCCGTCACAACGGAAGGAAGGAAAGACATGCCCGAGCAGATCGCTACTGGCGAGATTCACCACCTGCGGCTCACGGTTGCCGATCTGGAGCGTAGCCGCCAGTTCTACACCTCCCTGCTGGGATTCACCGTCGCGGTGGAGTCACCCGCCGTCGATGATCCCGAGGCCGAAGCAGCCTTCAAGATCCTTTTCGGCGGCATCGTGATGATCCGCGGCAATCTGCTAATGGGTCTGCGGCCAGTCGCCGCCGCCGGTGACCGCTTCGACGAGGACCGGGTCGGCCTCGACCATCTCAGCTTCAGCGTCGCGAGCCGGGACGAACTGGAGCACGCCGCCGCCCTGCTCGATGCGCACAACGTGCCGCACGGACCGATCACCGGCCTGGAGTCGTTCGGCATCTACGTGCTCTCGTTCCGCGATCCCGACAACATCGCACTCGAGCTGACCGCGCCAATGAGCTGACCGGCGCACCGCTGCTCGCTATCGCACCGAGTCATGCCGCCAGCCGAGCCATGCCGCCGGCCGAGGCTCGCCTCCCACGAGTCATGCCGCCGGCTGCGTCATGCCGCCAGCCCAGGCTCACCGTCGGCTGGGGCTCTGCTGAAATGAGGGCATGTGCACCGCCGTGCTGAGCATCTCCCCAGGCCTGACCACGCTGCTCGCCGGGATCAGGGACGAGCTCACCGACCGGGCCTGGGAGCCGCCTGCGCGACACTGGCCGGAGTATCCGGGCCTGGTTGGCGGCCGGGACCTGCTCGCGGGCGGAACCTGGCTTGCCGTCGCGCCGCGCGAGCAGCGAGTCGCCTGTGTGCTGAACGGCCGCGGCACGATGGCGCCGGAGCGATCGCGGCTGTCCCGCGGCGTGCTGCCGCTGCGGACCGCCGCCGGGTACGAACTCGATCGGTCCAGGCTGGCCGGCTTCGACCCGTTCCACCTGCTGACCGCCGAACCAGGCCGGGCTGCGCTGCAGAGCTGGGATGGAGCGCGGCTCACCGAGCGCGAGCTCGGCCCCGGCCTGCACTTCGTGGTGAACAGTGGTCTGGCCAGCGACCTGGCCGGTACCGGTGCGCGCGCACTGGGGCGGCCTGATCAGCCAGGGCGGCCCGAGAATCCGACGCAACCGGAGGAGCTCGGGCAGCCCGAGCGGCCGGGGCAACCGGAGCGGCTCGGGCAGCCCGAAGCCCAGGCGCCGAACGGCCGGGACCACGAGCTTGCCAGGATCGCCTGGTTCCTGCCCAGGTTCGGCGCCGCGGCCCGGCCGGTGCCGCAGCCTGGCGACCAGGTTTCACGCGCCTGGGGTGCCTGGCTTCCGCTCGTCGACGGCGACGGGCTGGATCGGGACGATCCGGCGGCGCTGATCGTACGGCGCGACCTGGGCGGCGGGCGGACCTGGGGAACGACGTCGATCTCGCTGGTCGCGATTTCGCCAGCGAACGTGCGGTACGACTTCACCGGGGAACCTGGCGATCCGGCCGGATGGCAGCAGGTTGGGACTGGAGTCTAGCTCCGAGGAATGCGTTACGGCTCCAAATGGTTTCGGAGTGCATGCCATCAGTCGTGATCGCCACCGCCTACGGCGGCCCCGAAGTCCTGTCCGTCATCGATGAGCCGGCCGGTCAGGCCGGACCGGGCGAGGCGCGGATTGAAGTCAGGGCCGCGGGCGTCAATCCGATCGACTACAAGATCTACAGCGGCGCGTACGGCAGCGATCCGGCGAAGCTGCCGATCCGGATCGGCTTTGAGGCGTCCGGAGTGGTGACGGCGGCCGGACCCGGCGCCGCTGGCCCGGCCGGCCCGGTCCTGGTAGGCGATGAGGTCATCGTGTACCGCACCTCTGGCGGGTACGCGTCCGAGCTGGTGGTACCAGGCCAGGCGCTGGTGCCCAAGCCTGCCGCACTGGACTGGGCGCAGGCCGCTGGCCTGATGCTGACCGGCGTGACAGCCTGGCACGCGCTCGTCGCTAGCGGCGTCGGCGATGGCGACACGGTGCTGGTCCACGGCGGGGCCGGGGGAGTGGGCATCATGGCCGTGCAGCTGGCCGTTGCCCGGGGGGCGACCGTGCTGGCCACCGCGAGCCCGGCCAGGCATGACTTCCTGCGCGAACTCGGAGCCATCCCGGTGGCGTATGGCGCCGGCCTGGCCGACCGGGTGCGGCAGGCCGCACCGCAAGGCATCGATGTCGCGCTTGATCTGGTCGGCACCGATGAGGCGGTCGACGTCTCGCTTGAACTCGCTGCGGACCGGACCAGGATCGTCACGATCGCCGCGTTCGCCAGGGCCGGGAGTGCCGGGATCAAGGCGATCGGCGGCGGACCTGGCGCGGACCCGGGCACCGAGATCCGCGACGCTGCCCGGCTGGAGCTGGCCCGGCTGGCAGGCGACGGCAAACTCAGGGTGTTCGTGACCCAGACCTTCCCGCTAGCCGAGGCCGCCGCTGCCCACCGTGCGATCATCACCGGCCACACCACCGGCAAGATCGCCATGATCCCGTAGCGGATCTGGGCCGTCAGCCACGCACCAACCGGCAGCGGGGCCCGGTCATCCCATCGACTTGGCGCCGTCCAGGGACTCGCGGATGATGTCGGCGTGGCCGGCATGCTGCGCGGTCTCCGCGACGATGTGCAACAGCACCCGACGGGCCGACCAGGACGCGCCCGGCTCGAACCAGGGAGCCTGCGGCAGGGGGTGCGCCGCATCGAGATCGGGCAGAGTCTGCACCAGCTCGTCGGTGTGGCTCGCGATCTGCTCATATTGCTCAAGCAGGACGGCCAGCGTCTCGCCTTCCAGCATGCGGAATCCGCTGGTCCACGCGTCCGGGCTCATCCCGCTGAAATCCATGACCGAGGGTCCCTCGACGATGAACCTGGCCCACTGGCGCTCGGTCAGCGCGACGTGCTTGATCAGCCCGCCCAGGCTTAACTCGCTCACCGTGGTCCGCTGCGCGGCCTGCTCGTCGGTCAGCCCGCGGGTGGTGTATCGCATGAAATGACGCTGCTTAGCCAGCGAGCTCAGCAGGTCGGCGCGCTCACCGGTCGTGGTCTGTGTCGTGCTCACGGTTCTCCGCCTCTCGTCCTCTGCTCCGTGCAGCACGCTACGCCGTGGCACCGACAGCGCTCGTCCGCCGCGGCGCACTCGGGCGAGGAAGGCAAGTTCCGGTCAATGCCGTGGGCGGCGGCCAGCCTTCCCACCTCGGCGCTGTCCATCCCGGTGATCTCGATGACGTCGGGGCCGGTCCCGGCGTCCGCGCCGGCCACGGGTGCGGCCGCCACCCGGGAGGTGCTCCCGGCCCGGACGGTGGCACCGGCCTCGCGGCAGCGGGCGGCCAGCTCGGCCGCCTGCGGGCTGCGGACGTGTACCGACTGCCGGGAACTGGACCGCACGAACTCGTCCGCGCTGGTATCGGCGATCAGCCGGCCCTTGCCGATCACCAGCAGGTGGTCGGCGGTCAGGGCCATCTCGCTCATCAGGTGGCTGGAGACCAGCACGGTGCGGCCCTCGGCAACGAGCGCCCGCATGAGGGTCCGGACCCAGTGGATGCCGTCGGGGTCGAGGCCGTTCACCGGTTCGTCGAAGATGAGCACGGCCGGGTCCCCGAGGAGCGCCGAGGCGATGCCGAGCCGCTGGCCCATGCCCAGCGAGAAGCCCTTCGCCCGGCGCCTGGCCACGCCCTCGAGACCGACGATGCGGAGCACCTCGTCCACCCGGCGGCGGGGGATGCCGTTACTCTGGGCCAGGCATAGCAGGTGGTCGCGGGCCCGGCGGCCACCGTGCAGCGCTTTGGCGTCGAGGCGGGCGCCCACCTCGCGCATGGGCGCCGGCAGGTCGCGGTAGCTGCGGCCGCCTACGGTTACCGAGCCCTGCGTCGGCGCGTCGAGGCCCAGGATCATCCGCATGGTGATGGTCTTCCCGGCGCCGTTCGGGCCGAGGAAGCCGGTGACCATGCCGGGCCGGATGGAGAAAGACAGGTCGTTGACGGCCATGGTGGAGCCGTAGCGCTTGACCAGGTCGTGGGCTTCGATCATCGCTCTGCGGCGAACGGGACGGCGAGGTCGCAGTAGGGGGCACTCGTCTCGGTGACGGGCCCGGTCGCGAGATAGGTGATGCGCAGGCCGAGGTCTTCGGGCGTGAGGGCAAGACGCTCATCCTCGTGCTCCTGCTCCTGCTCCTGCCCCCAGGCCTGCAGTGACTCCATAGCGAGCTGAAAGTGCACTGCTGATGTCCCACCCGGACCAACTGGCAGCACGACGAACGCCTCCCGGTGCGCCGGCTCGGTTCGCAACGTCAGCTCGGGATAGTGCTCGGCGAGGGCATGCGCCTCCGCCTGCGGAACCGGCCTGCACCATTCGACCGGGCCGTCGCTGTCAGCGCTCACCCAGCCCCACTGGATGCAGAAGACCGCGCCTGCTCGTCCTTCGATCTTCGGCAGCGGGCGCTCGCGCAGGATCGCGATGAACTCCTTGCCGAACGCCCATTGCCCCTGCTCGTCGACGTTGCGCTTGACACAGAGCAGGCTCCGCTCGGGCATCTCCCGCGTGGTGACTTCGTACATGACAGGCCTCTTTCCGCTCAATCGGCTGACGAGGTAGTCGGCTAGCTCGCGCCGCTCGTCGTGTGCCGCTTCGGCGTCGCGCCAATGCTCAGCGATGCGCGTCGCTGCATCGGCCGGATCGCACGCGAGCAGCTCCTTGACCGCCGCGAGCGGCAACTGCAACTGGCGCAGCATCACGACAAGGCGTGCCTCGTCGAGCTGGGCTATGTCGTAGTAGCGATAGCCAGACGGCCGATCGACGCGCGAAGGCACCAGCACCCCGCGCTCGTCGTAGAGGCGGAGTGCCTTGAGCGAAAGGCGGGACCGTCGTGCGAACTCCCCGATGCTGATCTCTTTCACGCTGACTCCCTCGTCGCCGGGCCGATCCGGCCCGGCAAGATGAGTGTGCGGGCTCCCCCAAGGTGAGAGTCAAGGCTGCCGGCCGCCAGCCATCTCCCAGTAGCGGACGGGTTCTGCAACGGCGGGAACGCTACGCGCCCAGCGACGTTCCGGGACGCTCAGCTCACGCCCGCGGTGGCGAGGTCGAGCTTGGGGTGGGCCGGGACCTTCCACCCCCGGGCGCGCCGGTCAGCTCGCCAAGGCCACCCACGTACTGCAGTTCCGCGAAGCATAACCAGGATGGAAAAGGCTCACTGTGGGTGGCTATCAGTTGTGAAGTGCCCGGTTTCGCGGTGCCGCCCTGGTTCACGGCCTGAGGAAACGCCGCATGGTTTCCGGCCCGCCGTGCTGGCTCAGCGGCAGACCAGGCAGCCGGCGTGCGTCCCGACCCGGAACGTGCCGCCGGGGATGAGACTAGTGCCGCATCAGGCAACGTTTGCCCGGTGACGATCTGGCGCAGCCGTTCGTCGTCGGCGTGGTTGTTCGCCAGATGATGTACCGGCTGGCCTGTTCCTTGTGGCTGGGGTGGACCGGTGCCGTCGAGCGCGAAGTAGCGCAGCGCCGTGAACTGGGCTCTGATGCGGTTTAACCAGGATGCAGTCCCGTGCGATAAGGAGTGGGCGTGATCGTGTCCGCTTGGTAGGAAGGCGGACATGGACACCTACCCGATCCGCCTGGTCGCCGAAGACGAGCTCGCTGCCTTTCTCGTCGTGGACCAGCACGCGTCCCATGGCGCGCCGATGTCCGAGCGCGCCCACGCCAACTTCTTGGCCCGTCTCGAGTTCGGTCGAACCCTGGCCGCGTTCGACGGCGACACGATTGTCGGCGGGACGGGCGCGTTCAGCTTCCAGATGCGGGTGCCTGGCGCGATGGCCGCGGTCGCCGGAGTGAGTCTGGTTGCAGTGCTTCCCTCGCACCGCCGCCAGGGCATCCTGTCCGCGCTGATGCGCCGTCAGCTAGCCGATGTGAGCGAGCGGGGCGAGGCGGTGGCCGTGCTGTTTGCCTCCGAATCGGGCATCTACGGGCGGTACGGCTACGGGCGCGCCTCCTGGCACGCCGCCTACCGGCTGCAACGCGGGGAAGGTACTCTGGCGCCCGGCGCACCGGCTGATCCCGGCCTGCGGCTGCGGATCGCCGAACCGCTGTCGGCCAGGGCCGAGCTGGCTAAGGTCTACGACCTGGCGCTGGCCGAGCGGCCCGGCCTGTACGCCCGCACCGAGCCATGGTGGGACCGCCTGCTGACCGACCTGCACTCCGAGGACGGGTCATCCCAGCAGATACGTTGCGTCCTGGCCGAGGACGACTCGGGGCCGCGAGCGTATGCGGTGTTCACGTCGACGGAGTGCTGGGATGAAGACGCAGGCTTGCCGCGGGGCGTCCTCGAGGTAAGCGAGGCGCTCGCCACCGACCCCGCAGCGACTGCGGCGCTCTGGGACAACCTGCTCAGCCGGGACCTGGTCAGCGAATTCCACGCCAGGATGCGCCCGGTGGATGACCCGCTGCTGTACCTGCTGGCCGACCCGCGCCGGGTCCGGTCTGTGGTCAGCGATGGGCTGTGGGTGCGGCTGGTAGACGTGGGCAGAGCCCTGGCGCAGCGGCACTACGCCAGCCCGGTCGACGTAGTCATCGAGGTCGCCGACGAGCTGTGCCCGCAAAACGCCGGCCGCTGGAGGCTGGCCGCGGAGGCCGGTGTCGCCCCCGCAGGCTTCCGCGCCACCTGCGAACGGACCACCGCTCCGGCCGATGTGGTGCTGCCCGTTTGGGCGGTGGGCGCCGCGTACCTCGGCGGCACAGGGCTTAAGGCTATGGCCAACGCGGGCCTGATCACCGAAGCGACGCCAGGTTCCCTCGCGGCGCTCTCCACCGCAATGTCGTGGGAACCGGCACCCTGGTGCCCCATGACCTTCTGACCTGGACGGGCTGACGGAAACGACACGCAAGGCAAACGTGATCTGCTACGGCACGCCTCTATGCGGTTGACCAGGTGGCCCTCAAGAGTCATCTGAGCTGGCGGCGGGTTGAAGGAGCATTGCCGCGAGCTGGCCCGGGGATGAGCAGGTCGCTGGTGAAGTCGTGCCGGGTCACGGATCTGAACTCGCCGGCTAGCAGCCCCTCTGCGTCGTCTAGGCGCAGCCGGTCACTTCGGGGCGGGCCGCCCGCCGGCGCTGCTGGCTAGCGCGGTGGTGATCAGTTCGCGCAGCTCGCGGAGATGATCGTGGCCGTTGAGGACGACCAGCACCTGGCCGCCTGGGCGGGTGATCCTGCGCAGTTCGCGCGCTGCCGCCGACGGCTGGGGCAGGTGGTAGAGCATGTGCGCGGCGAGGGTCACGTCGCTGACGGCATCGCGGAGCGGGAGCGCGGGCCGCATCACCCGCGGCCAGGATTGCTGCCGGGGCGCGGCTGCGGGCCGCGTGCAGCATGCCGGCGGAGAGGTCTATGCCCAGCACCTGGCCTGCATGTCCGCGGCGGGTCAGCTCGGCCAGGTAGGCGCCGTTGCCGCAGCCGGCATCGGTGATCGTCTCGCTGCCGCGCAGGCCCGCAAGGTCCAGTACCAGCGTCCATCGCGATCGTCAGCTCGCAGCGCACCCACCGCAATGTGACCGGCTCCATCGCGGACACGTCCAGCGGCGTGGTGTCCAGCAGCAGAAACTCGCCCGGCCGCGTGGGGCGGAGCCGGCCGTAGACCCCCTGCGGGCGAGCGGCGATCGACCGCTTGCCCTTCGTGCTGCCGGTGAACGCGTTGCTGCCGCGGGTCAGCTCGGCCAGCACCGCGCGAGCCCGCCGCCGTCCGGGCTCGGGCACGGTGCCCTCGCCGGGCCCGGCGGCCAGCCGGGCCGAGATCCGGCGCAGCACCAGCTCCTGCGTCGGCCGGGACGCCTCGGTGTGCTCAGCCAGCACCAGACGGCACATCTCCAGCCACCGCTCGTCGACCCCGCCCAGCGGGTCGGCAGCTGATCCGTCATCTTGCGCTCCTTCGACTCTAGTAGTCGTGCTCTAGATGCTCTCATAGCAATGTGGCGTTAACGTACCATGCCGCTTGGAGTGGCTGGTGCAGCGTGGCTGGTGCAGCGTGGCTGGTGCAGCGTGCCGGATGTCCCGCACGCTCGATTTCCGGCTGGCCCGTGCGGTCCGCAACGGGCAGCGGAACCCGACACGCTCAGGCGTCTAGCTGGCCGACTAGCTCAGCCCGCGGGGAAGCTGGCGGACGGTGACCGAGCCGAGCCGCAGATCGCGGACCAGCTGGCCGATCACGGCCTCGCCGTCGATCGCGCCGCAGCTGAACAGGTCGATCGCGATCAGGTGCTCCTCCGGCCAGGTGTGAATGCTCAGGTGCGACTCGGCCAGAATCAGCACCAGCGTGATCGCGCCGTTGGGGAAGATCACGTGCGACGCGTCGAGCACGTGCCCGGCACCGGCGTCAACGGCCGCGACCGCCACCGCGGTCAGCCCGGCCAGATCGTGCACCGGCGAATCAGCGGCGCTGGTCGCGTCGACGGCGTACAGCACCTTCGGCGAGACGGCCTCTTGGCGCCGCAGCTCGGTGTACCTGCTCGCCGGTTCCATGCCGGGCATGATGTGGGAGGATACCGCAGGGCTGGCCAGCCAGCCGGACGCGGCCGACCCGCTCCGGCGGCGGCGGCCGGAATCGATGAATCAGCTGATGGATATTGACGCAATCGCCGCCGAGGTCGCGGTCGCTGTGGGTCTGGCCGAGGGTGCCTCTGGTGTCCGTGACATCCTGCGCGTGATCGCCCGCGGCGAGCCAATCGCGACCAGCCAGATCAGCAGGCAAGCAGAGCTTCCTGTCCCGCTGGTCACCGCCGTCTGCGGCGAGCTGCGCACGCGCGCCGTGGTCGACCGGTCTCGGCCGGTCCGGCTGACCGAGCAGGCCCGGGCGGCACTCGGCTCGGCCGGCCTCAAACTCGACCCGGGGTGTGACTGCTGCGGCGGTCTGGGCCTGCGCATCCCGGCCGAGCTCGGCGGGCTCAGCAGCGAGCTTGACCAGGTCGCGGTCGGCGCCCCGGCCGCACGGCTGGAGCTTGACCAGACTCATTGCACGATCGAAACGAAAATCCACCGGGTACTGCGGATGCAGCAGGCCGGTGCGCTCGACGGCAAGCGGATCGTCCTGCTCGGCGATGACGATCTCATCGCGGTGACCATCGCCAGGTTCGCGCGGCTGACCGGCGGCGCGACCGCGATCCGCCGGCTTACCGTGATCGACGCCGACCCGGCGGTGCTGACCTGGACTGCCGAGCAGACCGCCGACGTGGGCATCACGGTCGATCTGGTCGAGCATGACCTGCGCCAGCCGCTGCCGCCGGACCTGCGAAACGCATTCGATGTTGCCTGCACCGACCCGCCGTACACGGTGCCAGGAGCCGAGCTGTTCCTGTCCCGCTCGGTTTCCGCCCTTGAACCACGTCCAGGTCAGCATGTGTTCTTCAGCTTCGGCGCCCGGCGGCCCGATGAGACGCTGCGCACGCAGCAGCTGATCGCCGGGCTGGGCCTGGTGATCCGGTCGCTGACACCGAACTTCAACACCTATCTCGGTGCCGGGATCCTGGCCGGAACCAGCCATCTCTATCACCTGCGCAGCACCGCGGCCGTGGCCCCGCTGATCAGCGGCGAGTACGTTGGCCCGTTGTATACGGCCGATACCAGAACGGACCAGAGCCGACCGTACCGGTGCGCCGGCTGCGGCGCGGTGTACCAGGTCGGCAGGACCGGATCCGATCAGCAGGCCGCACGGTGGCCCCAGATCGCCGACCTGCAGGCAGCCGGCTGCCCGGCCTGCGGCGGGGTCACCTTCCGTCCGTTGCCAAGGCAGCAGCGGTGAGCGGCGAACCCGCGACCACTGGCGACGCCGCGGTACCCGGCGACGCGGCGCCGGCGGCCAGCGACGGGCCGATCAGGCCGCACGCCGCCGGGCGCGGTTATCTGGTTCGCGACGCGCGGCCGGAGGATCTGGAGGTGATCGCCGGCTTCGAGGTCGACATCGCGGTGGTGTCGTTCGGTTCTGAGGCGATCACCGATCCGCAGCTGCACCGGCGGCGGGTGGCCGGCGCGCTCGGCAAGCCAGGGGAGATCACCCTGGTCGCCGTGGCGGCCGGGGCGCCTGACATCGCGCTCGGCTGGGCCTGGCTGACCGCCCGCACGAACTCGCTGACCGGCGCCAGGTACGGTAACTTCCGGTCGCTCGCGGTCGCCGAGGTGGACGACCGCGGCCTGATCGGCGAGCTGCTGATGACCGCGATCCTGGCGGCTGCCGAGGAAGCGCGGTTCACCCAGCTGACCGGCAAGGTGCATGCGGCCAACCTCGGCATGCGGGCGCTTTACCGGGCCTTCGGATTCACCGCGACGCACATCACGATGGAGAAGCGGATCGAGATCGGGCAGGACCCAGGGCCGTGATCAAGTGCGTGGTCTGGGACATCGACAACACCCTGCTTGACGGCGTGTACCTGGAGTCGGGCCAGCGGCTGCCTGCGGCGGACCCGGCGATGACCGGCGTGCTGGCCGAGCTGGCCCGCCGGGGCTTGCTGCACGCGCTCGCCAGCCGGAATCCGCCGGCCGCCGCCGGCTATGTCGAACAGCTAACCGGGCACCGGTTCGCTGCCGCCCAGTGCGGCTGGGGCAGCAAGTCGGCCGCGATCAGGCGGATCATCGCCGAACTCGGGGTGGCTGCCGATGCCGTCGCCTTCGTCGACGACGACGCGCTGGAACGGGCCGAGGTCTCATTCGCCCTGCCGCAGGTCATGGTCCTGGCTCCCGAGGACATGGCCGAGGCCGTGAGCTGGCCTGCGTTCAGCCCGCCAGTGCTCACCGAGGAGGCCCGCCGCCGGGGGGAGCTATACCTGACCCGGCGACTGCGACAGGAAGAGGCGAAGGCGTTCGGCGGGTCCCGCGACGACTTCCTGCGCTACTGCCAGACCCGGGTGGTGATCGCGGCGGCCGGTACCGCCGATCTGCCCAGGCTGCACGAACTCTCGGTCCGCACCCATCAGTTCAACTCCGCAGTCGCACCGGTCAGCGAGGATGCGCTTGCCGAGCTGCTCGCTGCGGCCGACCACCGGGTGATGACGGTTCGGCTCGCCGACCGGTATGGCGATGACGGCCTGGTCGGCTGCTGCGTCATCAGCACCGGCCGCGCGACGGCTGGAGGGGTCGAGCCCGGCCGGTGCTGGGATGTGCCGCTGCTGATGATGTCGTGCCGCGCGCTGGGCCGCGGCGTCATCGACGCGCTGCTGGCCTGGCTCTGCCGCGCCGCCAGGCGGGCCGGTGCCGACCTGGTCACAGTGCCCTGCGTGGTGAACTCGCGCAATGTGCCGCTGCGGATCGCGCTCGCCGGCGCGGGCTTCCGGGCCGAGACCGCCGCCGCAGGCACGGCCGCTGTAACCACCACCGCGGCCGATCCGGGCGGGCTGGCCGATCCGGGCGGGCTGGCCGACCCGGCCGGGCTGGCCGACCCGGCCGGATCCGGGCCGGTCAAGGTGGCTGTCTACGCGCGACGGCTGGATGAGCCGCTGCCCGACCTGCCGGACTGGGTAACGGCGAGCGGGCCATGACCGACCTGGCTCTCGTCGGCGATCAACTCAGGGAGATCCTCGCCAAGCTGACCGGAGATCACGGAATGCTCACCGTTCCCGGTGAGACGGCCCTGCTGCGCGACGGCATCGGCCTGGACTCACTCGGCGGCACCATCTTGCTGACCGAGGTGCGCCGCCGCTTCGGGGTAGACGTGGCCGACGAGGACCTGAACCTGGACAGCCTGGCCACGCTCGGCACGCTGGCCGCCTTCATCGCCGCCAGGACGGACCGGCGAATCTAACAACCAGTGATCACCTCGGACCGGAGTAGCACATGATCCTTGACGCCCTTGGGGTTCCGATCGTGCTCGCCCCGCTGGCAGGCGGACCATCAACACCGCAGCTGGCAGCTGCCGTCAGCAACGCCGGTGGCCTGGGCTTCCTGGCCGCCGGCTACCTCACAAGCACCGCGCTGCGGGAGCGGGTGGCGCGAACCCGCGAACTGACCAACTCGCCGATCGGTGTCAACGTCTTCGTTCCAGGCCCACAGGCCGCCTCCGGGCCAGTAGCGACGTATGCGGCCACACTCGCCGATGATGCTCGCGCGGCCGGCGTGCACCTTGGGAGCCCGCGATTCGACGACGACTGGGCAGCGAAGATCGGCTTGCTGACCGCGGCCCCGGTGGCCGTGGTGTCCTTCACTTTCGGCTGCCCTGACCGTGACCTGATCGACCGTCTGCAGCAGGCCGGCAGCGAGGTGTGGGTCACCGTCACCGGATCCGCCGAAGCACTGCACGCGGCGAGCACGGGGGCGGATGTGCTTGTCGTGCAGGGGACGGAGGCTGGCGGGCACCGGGGTAGCTTCCGCGACGATCCCGCGCAGGACAGCACCGACGGCATCGGGCTGCTGGCGCTGCTGCAGCTCGCCCGAGCCCGGGTCAGCCTCCCGCTGGTAGCAGCCGGCGGCATCATGACCGGCGCTGGTATCGCCGCTGTGCTGGCCGCCGGAGCGCAGGCGGCGCAGCTCGGCACCGCGTTCCTGCGCTGCCCGGAGGCCGGGACGGCCGATGTGTACCGCCGCGCGCTGGCCGGACCGGCGCCTACCGCCATGACCCGTGCATTCACCGGGCGGCTTGCCCGCGGCATCCGTAACCGGTTTCTCGACCACCACAGCGCGGCCGCTCCGGCCGCTTACCCAGACGTCCATCACCTGACCTCGCCGTTGCGCCAGGCCGGCCGCGACGCAGGCGATCCTGATCTGATCAACCTCTGGGCCGGGCAGGCGCACGAACTCGGTCGCGAGCTGCCGGCCGGCGATCTGGTCCGCCTGCTGGCGGCCGAGGCGCGGGTGGCCGCGCACGAGGCGCTGCGGCTGGCCGGTACGCGCACCGAGCAGGCCGACCCGTCGTGAGGGGACACCGCCGCCGCCGTCAGGGGACACCGCCGCCGCGTGCGGGGACGCCGCCGGCGGCGCCCGGCGCCTGGACTGCGAGCCAGCGCTGCTGCGACGATGGGTGCCCGAACGCGGCCGGCCTGCGGCCGCCAGGCAGGAAGCGGTCACCGATGTCACTGGAAGTCAAGCGGTTGCACCTGGCTCGGCTGCGAGGTCCCGACGGCCTGGAGTGGCCGGTCCACGGCTTCGTTGTCACGCACCCCGGTGGCGCGGTGCTGGTGGACACCGGCGTCGGCGGACCCGCGGAGCTGCTCAACGACTGGCGGGTGGTCAACCGCTCGGTCGCTGACGCGCTTGCCGACCTGGACATGACCCCGGCCGACATCGGCCTGGTGATCAACACTCACCTGCATTTCGACCATTGCGGCCAGAACGCCGTCTTCAAGCACGCAGCCTGCTATGTCCAGCGAGCGGAGCTGAGCCGGGCGAAGCGCGAGTCAGCTGAGCTGTACGACTGGTTCGATTTCATGAACGCACGGTTCGAACTGCTCGACGGGGACACCGAAGTGCTGCCCGGGCTTACCGTGATCACCACCCCCGGACACACCGTGGGCCACCAGTGCGTGCTCGTTCAGTCCGGTGACGAGTCCGACCTGCTGATCGGGGATGCGGCATACACACCACGGCAGTACGCCGATCCGGCCAGCGAGAAGCTGCCGCCCGGTCAGGCCAGCGATCGGCAAGCCTGGCAGGGTTCGCTGCTGCGGATCAGGACCCTGAGCCCGGAGCGAGTGCACTTCTGCCACCATACCGACGTGGTTCACGGCTGACCTGGCAAGGTAAGGAGGCCTGATCCGGAGCATGCGGTACGACCAGGATGTGCTCGCGGCTGGACGCCGACCTCCGGGGCAAGGCCAGGTTCCGCGGGTAACCGCGGAGCCAGGCCTGGTGGTCGAGGACGCGGCCGGTGACTTCTGCGGTGCCGTGGTCGGCTGGGAGAAGGACGCCGTCACGCTGGAAGATCGGCACGGCAGGCAGCGGGTGTTCCCGCTGCGGCCGGCCGCCTTCCTGCTCGACGGCAAGCCGGTCACCCTGGTCAGGCCAGGCAGTGCCGCCGGGTCAGGCAGCGCCGCCGGGTCAGGCAGCGCCGTCAGGCCCGGCGCACCTGGCCAGGCCGCCCGAGCCGGCCGGACCGCGTCGGGATCGATCGCCGCTCCGCCGAGCCGGGCAAAGGTCGCCCGTCCGAGCCGGATCTATGTCGAGGGCCGCCATGATGCCGAACTGGTAGAGAAGATCTGGGGCGACGACCTGCGCGACGTCGGCGTGGTCGTCGAATACCTAGGCGGCATCGACGACCTGCCCGCGATCGTGGCTGACTTCGCACCAGGCCCGGCGCGCCGGCTCGGCGTGCTGGTCGATCACCTGGTCACCGGGTCAAAGGAGAGCAGGATCGCCGCTCGGGTGCGATCGCCACACGTCCTGATCGTCGGGCACCCCTACATCGACGTGTGGGCGGCCGTCAAGCCGTCCGTGCTCGGCATCGGCGGCTGGCCGCCGATTCCGCCTGGCTTGCCGTGGAAGGAAGGAGTACTGCGGGCCATCGGATGGCCGGACGAGACCGCCGCGGCATGGCAGCGGATCTTGCGCTCGGTGACATCCTTCACCGACCTGGAGCCTGAGTTCCTCGGCCGGGTCGAGGAACTGATCGACTTCGTCACCGCGCCAGGTATGCCGTGACCGAGTTCGGCGCAGTCCGGACACCAATATCGGGACCAGCCATACTCCGCCCGCAGTTAATCGGCGCAGGCAGTGGCATACCGCACGGACGGTGGCATACCGTATGCGACAGTCAGCCACTTCGATGATCGCCGGTTGCCCCGTCGATCAGCTCGCGGATGATGTCCATGTGACCGGCGTGCCGCGCGGTCTCCTCGATCATGTGAATGAGTACCCAGCGCATCGTCACGGCATCTCCGAACCAGGCTGTGCCAACGTCATCGACGTTCACTTCGCCAATCACCCGGTCTGCCGCTGACCGCGCTCGGCCATAAAACTCCACGATGTCCGTGGTGCTCTCATCCGGCCCGACTCGCAGGTCGGCATCGGGGTCGTCCTGATCGAACGGGAGCGGCTCAGTCTCGCGCCCGAATGTCGCGCAGAACCACCCGTACTCGACCGCCGCGAGATGCTTCACCAGCCCGAGCAAGCTGGTGCCTGACGGTGTCATCGGCCGTCGCAGCTGCTCGTCATCCAGCCCATCGAGCTTCCAGAGCACCACGTCGCGGTGCCGGTCGAGGCTGACCTGCAGGCTCTCCTTCTCGCCGCCCGTGAACGGCACTCGCTGACCCATAGCCGGACCCTAGCAACCCGGTCCGACATTCCCCGGCCGCACATTGGGGTCCGATTCAGCCGCCGGACCGGCAGGTAGGGTTAGCCGCAAACGCGGGAGGTAGCCGATGACCGCTGTGTTCGCCGTCGATGCGTGCCGCACGCCGGTCGGGAAGATCAAGGGGGCGCTCGCCGCGGTCCGGCCCGATCACCTCACCGCCGAGGTGATCGGCGCCCTGCTGGCCCGTAATCCGTGGCTGGACCCGCAGTCGATCGACGACGTGTACTGGGGTGCGGCCAACCAGGCTGGCGAGGATAACCGGAACGTCGCCCGGATGGGCGTGCTGCTTGCCGGGCTGCCGGTCGAGGTTCCCGGTGCCACGGTGAACCGGCTTTGCGGCTCGGGCATGGAAGCGATCTGCTCGGCAGCCAGGGCGATCGCGGCCGGTGACGCTGACATCTGCATCGCCGGCGGGGCGGAATCGATGACCCGAGCGCCGTTCGTTCTGCCGCGAGCGGCAGAAGTCTTCCCTCGCGATGCCGGCCTGGCCGACACCAGGCTCGGGTGGCGTCTGGTCAGCCCGCGAATGCGCGAGCTGTACCCGCCGATCACGCTAGGGGAGACCGCGGAGAACGTCGCTGAGAGATACGGGGTGGACCGGGCTCGCCAGGACGAGCTTGCGCTGCGCAGCCACCTGCGGGCGGCAAGCGCCCGCGATGCCGGGCTGTTCGGGCCGGAGATCGTCGCCGTGCAGGCACCACACGGAGCAGTGACCCAGGACGAGGGGATCAGAGCCGACCTGACCGCGGCCGAGCTGGCCGGCCGACCGCCAGCGTTCCGGGAGGGCGGCACGGTCACCGGCGGGAACTCCTCGGGTCTCAACGATGGCGCCGCCGGGCTGTTGCTGATGTCGCAGCGGGCCATGTTGGCAGCCGGCGCCGAGCCGCTGGCCAGGTATGCCGGAGCGGCGGCCGCCGGGGTGCATCCCGACTACATGGGCATCGGCCCGGTCCCGGCGATGGCCAGGGCGCTTGCCAGGACGGACTGGAAGGTCGGCGATCTGAAGCTGCTCGAGGTCAATGAGGCGTTCGCGGCGCAGGCGGTCGCGGTCATCGATCAGCTCGGCTGCGACAGCGAACTGGTCAACGTCAACGGTGGCGCGATCGCCATCGGTCACCCGCTCGGCTGCTCCGGCGCCAGGATCACCACCACGCTGCTGCACGAGCTGCGGCGACGGGGCGGCGGGCGGGCGGCTGCGACCATGTGCATCGGCGTCGGCCAGGGCATCGCCAGCCTCTGGGAAGCGGACTAAGCCGATCTCGGGCGGTCCGGACTCCGGCCGTGCGGCCTCGGGCGGTTCGGCCGGCTGGTTGACCGGACTCTCGCGGCCACGCCAGCCGACTACGACGGCGATCGCCGGAAAGATCAGCACCGACATTACGCCAGCCCCTACCAGCGCCGCCGCGTTCGCCGGAAGCATAACGCCGTCGCTGAGGCCGATCTCGGCCAGCGCGACCAGCAGCGGCATGGTGGTCGCCGTGATAAACGTCATCTCGACCCGCTGCCGCAGTGGCATCGAGCGGCGGTAGACCAGCAGCGACGGCAGCCCGCGGACGACCAGCAGCAGGACGAAGAAGGCGAGGAGCCGCAGCGGGTCCGCCAGGATCGCGCCGATGGCGAGCGTCATGCCGGACACGACGAAGAAGACCGGGATGAAGAAGCCGTAGCCCACGGCGTCGAGCTTGTCCTCAAGCGGAGCGTCATCGACGCCCATCCGACGGGTCCAGGTGCGCAGCACCATCCCGGCCAGCATCGCGCCGAGCACAACATCCAGGCCGAACCGCCCCGCCGCGACAAGCAGCAGCAGAAGCAGCACGATGGACCAGCGCAGTGTGGTTTGCGCGGTCGCCCGCCGACCTTGCCGGATGAGCGCCCGTAGCCTGGCGTCCCCGATGATCCTGGGCAGCACGCTGAGCAGGATCGCCGCCAGACAAACGGCCAGGATGGAGGCGATCGCCACGAACTCGCCCCGCCGGCTCAGGAACAGCGAGATCGCGATGATCGGAAAGAGCTCACCGACCGCGCCCGCGGCCATGACGTAGCGGCCGAACTGCCCGGAGACCATCGCGTTGTCGCGCAGAATAGGCGCCACGATGCCAAGCGCGGTGGTTGTCAGGGCAAGCCCGATCGGCACGAAGTCACGCACGAATCCGGTAGCGCCCAGGCTGGCCACGGCAGCGACCGCGATCACGCAACTCATCGCCCAGCCCGCGATGGCAAGTCGGCCGGCGTGCTGGCGCAGCAGCGCAGGATCGAAGTCGTACCCGGCGAGCAGGAACAGAAATCCCAGCCCGACGTTCGAGAGCAGCTTGATACCGGGTGTATCCGCCAGGCCGAGGCCATGCGGACCAATTAGGATCCCGGCGACGATCAAGACAACGACCTGGGGGATCCGCAGCGCAGGGACGGCGGTGACGATGATCGGTGCCAGCGCCGCCACCAGCGCGACGGCCAGCAGCGTTTCAAGACCATGTGCGTCCATTCCGAGATCCCCTCAACCCGGGCCCATGGTGTTCGCGCACGGTGCGCCAGCCGCAGCAGCACGGCACGCCACTGCACCAAGACCCCCGTCGATGCCGCACCGCGTCCAGGTGCGCAGGCGAGGACGCCGCCTGCGCCAGGATCGAAGGCGCCCGCGCCGCTGCGCGACTGAGATGAAGGATGCCCGTCCCCGGCGGATGCTATTCCGCGTTCAGGCACCGGCCATGGCGCGACCTGGCGCCCGGGCCGGCCGGAGCGTGGCCGCAGCGCGGCCGGCGGCCTCCCGCCTGCGGCGCCGCGCACCGTATGCTGGACTAGCTCAGATCGGGCATCAGGTCGTGATCCCGGCCAACGGCCAGCAGCCGACGGCCTGAGCAGCCGGCCTGGCTAAGGCCGGATCGAGTCTCCGGCGGCCTGAGCAGCCGGCCGCGTGATGCCTGCGGCGGGGGAGGAAGCCGGTGATCCTGGGCCATGACTGAGCAGGGCGGGCAGGACGCTGCGCAGCGGGTGCTGACCATCCCCAATGTGATCAGCTTCGCGCGCCTGGCTGGCGTGCCGGTCTTCCTGTGGCTGGTGCTCGGTCCGCGTAGCCAGGCGGGCGACTGGTGGGCGGTCGGACTGCTGTTCGCCGCTGGCCTGTCCGACTGGCTGGACGGGAAGATCGCCCGTGCCCTGAACCAGCAAAGCCGCCTGGGCCAGTTGCTCGATCCAGCCGCCGACCGGCTCTACATCCTCGCGACGATCATGGCACTCGCCATCCGGGCAATTATCCCGTGGTGGCTGGTCGGCATCCTGGCCGCCCGCGAGCTGCTGCTGGCCGGCGTGCTGGTTGCCCTGCGCGGTCGCGGTTACGGACCACTGCAGGTGAGTTTTGTTGGCAAGGCGGCGACACTTAGCCTTTTTTACGCATTTCCACTACTTTTTCTTGGCTCACACCAGACTACGTATGCGACCGCGGCACGGGTGTTCGGTTGGGCATTCGCGCTCTGGGGAACTGGACTGTACTGGTGGGCCGCTGTGCTCTACGTCGAGCAGGCCCGCCGCCTGTTTGCCGTCGACCGGGCGGGCAGTGGCACCGAGGCGACGGCGCGCTCGGGGGCCAACGGGGCGGCCCCGGACTGATCAGGCGGCCCGTGCGCGGTCTTAACTGAAAGGAGCGCTGGCAACGGTGAGGGCTGTAGTCATGGCAGGCGGTGAGGGTACCCGGCTGCGTCCGATGACCGCCAATCAGCCCAAGCCACTGCTGCCGGTGGTCAACAAGCCCATCATGGAGCACGTGCTGCGGCTGCTGCGCCGGCACAGCTTCGACGAGACCGTCGTGACGGTGCAGTTCCTGGCCTCGATGGTGCGCAACTACTTCGGCGACGGCGCAGAGTCCGGCATGAGCCTGCAGTACGCCACCGAGGACATCCCGCTTGGCACCGCAGGGAGCGTCAAGAATGCTGAGGACGCGCTGCGCGACGGGCCGTTCCTGGTGATCTCGGGCGACGCCCTGACCGACATCGACCTGTCCGACCTGGTCCGCTTTCACAAGGACAACGGCGCGCTGGTCACCGTCGCGCTGGCCAGGGTGCCCGATCCACTGGAATTCGGCATCGTGATCGCGAACGAGGATGGCCGCATCCAGCGCTTCCTGGAGAAGCCGACCTGGGGCCAGGTCTTCTCCGACACGGTCAACACGGGCATCTACGTGATGGAGCCTGAGGTACTGAAGCAGGTGCCGTCCGGCGAGGCGGTGGACTGGTCAGCTGACGTCTTCCCGCGACTGCTCGAGCACGGTGCACCGGTCTACGGCTGGGTGGCCGACGGGTACTGGGAGGACATCGGCACCCACGAGGCGTACCACAAGGCCCAGGCGGACGTGCTGTCCGGCAAGGTCAAGGCCGACATCGACGGCTTCGAAGTCTCACCAGGCGTCTACGTGGCCGAGGGAGCCGAGGTCGATCCTGACGCCATCCTCACCGGCCCGCTGTGCATCGGCGATTACGCCAAGATCGAGGCGGGTGCGCAGCTACGCGAGTTCACGGTGATCGGCAGCAATGTCGTGGTGAAGGAGGGCGCATTCCTGCATCGCGCCGTCGTGCACAACAACGTGTATGTCGGCGTCGGGGCCACGCTTCGGGGATGCGTCATCGGCAAGAACACCGACGTGATGGCGTCGGCCAGGATCGAGGAGGGGGCGGTCGTCGGGGACGAGTGCGTGATCGAGGCCGAGGCTTATGTCTCGGCTGGCGTCAGGGTCTACCCGTTCAAGACGATCGAGGCTGGCGCCGTGGTCAACACCAGCGTGATCTGGGAATCCCGCGGCCAGCGCACGCTGTTCGGCCCGCGCGGGGTGTCCGGCCTGGTGAACGTGGAGATCACGCCCGAGCTCTGCGTGCGGCTGGCCAGCGCCTACGCCACCACGCTGAAGAAGGGCTCAGCGGTCACCACCTCGCGGGATGTCTCCAGGGCCGCGCGGGCGCTGAAGCGCGCGGTGCACGGCGCGCTCAACGCCAGCGCTATCAACGTGGTCGACCTGGAGGCCCTGCCGCTGCCGGTCGCTAGGTTCGAGACCGCCCGCAGCGAGTGCAGCGGCGGAATCGCGCTGCGCACCACACCGGGAGACCCGCAGTCGATCGACATCATTTTCCTGGACGAGCGCGGCGCCGACCTGTCCGAGGTGGTGCAGCGCAAGCTGGAGCGGGTGTTCTCGCGGCAAGAATTCCGGCGTGCGTTCCCCGGCGAGATCGCCGAGCTGACCTATCCGCCCCGGGTGATCGAGGCTTACACCCGCGAGCTGCTGAACTGCGTGGACATGACCGGCGTCCGCGAGGCCGGCCTGAAAGTGGTGGCCGACTGCGCGGGCGGGACCGCCTCGCTGGTGCTGCCAGGCCTGCTCGGCCGGATCGGCGTCGAGGTGCTGACCGTCAACAACCGGCTGGACGAGGCCACCCCCACGCAGTCGGTAGCCCAGGTCAGGGCGGACCTGCACCGGCTGGCCGAGCTGGTCTATTCATACCGCGCCGCATTCGGCGTCCGATTCGATCCGGTCGGCGAGCGGATCACGCTGATTGACGACAAGGGGGTCCTGGTCAGCGACGATCGCGCGCTGCTCGTCGTGCTCGACCTGGTGGCCGCCGAGCGGCGGACCGGCCGGGTCGCGCTGCCGGTCACCACCACCAGGGTTGCCGAGGATGTGTGCCGTTATCACGGCGTCCAGGTCGGCTGGACGCCGACGTCCGCACACGGCCTGTACGAGGCAACCGCCGATGACGACGTGATCTTCGCGGCCGATGGCCGGGGCGGATTCGTCGTTCCCGAGTTCTCCAGGTCACTTGACGGCATCGCCACCTTCACCAAACTGATTGGCCTGGTGGCGAGGACCAGGCTGACGCTCAGCCAGATCCATGCCAGGATCCCGGTGGCGCACCTGCTCAAGCGCTCGATTCCAACCCCGTGGGCGGCCAAGGGCAGCGTGATGCGAACCATCGTGGAGGCTGCCGGGGACCGGTCCATCGATACCACCGACGGCGTTCGGGTGATCGAGCCCGATGGCGGCTGGGCTCTGGTACTGCCCGATAACGCTCAGGCGATCACCCATTTGTGGGCCGAGGCAGCCGACAGCGACCGGGCTCAGGCGCTGCTTGACGAATGGGCCGCGGTGGTCGAACTGGCGGGCCATGAGCGGCACGGGTCCAGCTGAAGGCCGACGCGGCAGCACCCAGACGTGCGACAATTGCCGTCATTAGGCGTTGATGGCGATTGCGTCAGGCGGGGGTCGGCGCAGGGTCGGAGGTGTGCACCGTGATCTGGCGGAGGCGCCGTAGTCGGCAGATGGCTGCGGCAAGGACAGTCGGCTCGGGTCGGCCGGACGTACCCTTCCCGCCGGAGACTGCGGCCCGGATGACCCAGGGAACTGCGCCGATGCAGACCAGCCAGCGCACCGTCGGCAGCACCGGGCATGCGTGGCGGATGGACCAGCGGCACCTGCCGCCGGTAGCTTGGAACGCACCAGCTGAAGTAGCCAGGCCGGGCGCTCGCACGGACGGCCACTCTGCCGGGACCTTGCGGCCGACTTACGGGAGGCTTGGCAGCCAGATGCCCAGCGTCTATTGCACCGGGTGCGGTGAGGCCAACCCCGAGACTTCGCGGTACTGCTCGCAGTGCGGCAGGCCGCTGACCCGGGCCGGGGGAGAGCGAGCCACCGAGACCACCTCGATGATCTTCACCGGTGCTGAGCCTGCTGACCTGGACACCGGTGACGAGTCGGTCGCAGACGCCGACGCGCTCGATGCCCTGCCGCCGGGAACGGCGCTGCTGGTCGTACGGCGCGGCCCGAACGCGGGCAGCCGGTTCTTGCTGGACAGCCCAGTGACTGAGGTCGGCCGGCGGCCGGACAGCGACATCTTCCTCGATGATGTGACCGTCTCCCGGCGGCACGCCGAGTTCTATCTGCAGGACGGGCGGTTCGCGGTCCGCGATGTGGGCAGCCTGAACGGCACCTACGTGAACCGGGAGCGGATCGAGCACGCCACGCTCACCGGCGGCGACGAGGTCCAGATCGGCAAGTTCCGGCTGGTCTTCCTGCAGGGCCATCGCTCATACTCCGAGAGCGGCGGGTAGGCGCGCGGGACGGGGAATGAGCGGTCAGTTTGCACACGCATACCTCGGCATTGGTGAGGTGCTGGTCGAGCTCCGTGCGGAATTTCCCGACATCAGCGTCTCCAAGATCCGGTTTCTGGAATCGGAGGGATTGATCACGCCAGCACGGTCCCCGTCCGGATACCGCCGATTCGGCCCGGCTGATGTGGAGCAGCTGCGTTTCATCCTCACCGCTCAGCGGGATCAGTATCTGCCGCTGCGGGTCATCAAGGAGCGCCTGGCGCAGCGCACCTCGGCCAGCCAGCGCGCCGGCAATGATCGGACCGAAATGGTCAGCAGGCGCGATCTGCTCGATGCGGCCGGCATCGACGATGCTCAACTCGCGGAGCTTGAGGCACACGGCCTGCTCCGGCGGGTCGGGCGGCTGTACGGCCAGGACGCACTCGACGTAGCCGCCACCATCTCGGCACTGGCGTCCTACGGGGTCCAGGCCAGGCACCTGCGCACGGTCCGGACCGCGGCGGACCGGGACACCGCGCTGATCGAGCAGGTCGTGGCGCCCACGCTGCGGCAGCGCAGTCCGGACGCCAGGCAGGCCGCCGGACGCACCGCACGAGAGATCGCCGCGCTGCTGCTCCGGCTGCACCGTGCCATGGTCGAGTCGGCGCTTGCCGAGGCCGGGCTGCCCGGCGACGAGCTGCCCGAGCCGGAGTCCGGACCAGGGCCGCTGGCCGAGCTCGCGACCGCGGTGCAGGACCACGGACTGGCCAGACGCGGCGTCCGGGGCGCGAGCGCGTGACCTCGACGCTGCCCAGCGCGGGCGAGGGCGGCCCGGCCCGGGTCGGCGCGGGCGAGCGCGGCGGCGGTTGGACTCGATCGGGTGCCGGCCCATCACGGCGGCGGGTGTACGTTGACAGGGAATGCCCTGGGCGCGGGCGGGAACAAAGGCTGACATGAGGCGCAGGTGAGGACGGAGTCGCCGTGAGGGAGATGGAGGTCGTGGGCGTTCGGGTGGAAATGCCCACGAACCAGCCCATCGTGCTGCTCAAGGAGACCAGCGGAGAGCGGTACCTGCCGATCTGGATCGGGCCGATGGAAGCTACGGCCATTGCCTTCGCGCAGCAGGGGATGGTCCCGGCACGTCCGCTGACCCATGATCTGATGCGCGATATCCTGCAGGCGCTGAACGTCGAGCTGAAGCAGGTCAACATCACCGCGCTGCGAGACGGGATCTTCTTCGCCGATTTGGTCTTCTCCAACGGCACTACGGTGAGCGCGCGGCCGTCGGACTCGATCGCGCTGGCGCTGCGGACCGGTACCACGATCTTCGCCAACGACGAGATCCTCGACGAGGCCGGCGTCTCGATCCCGGACGAGCAGGAAGACGAGGTCGAGAAGTTCAGGGAATTCCTGGACAACATCACGCCAGAGGACTTCGGCAGCGCCACTTAAGCCGGGGCTCAAGGTTCCGTGCGCGACGCGCCGAGGAGATCGTTGACGAGTCATCGCGACGGGCCTAACGTGCGAAACGTGTACCCGGTGACCGTGGCGCCGGGCCGGAGGTGGGCGTGGCGGTTATCAGGGGCGACGGGCAGGGCGAGCGACGCGTAGCTGCCCAGCTAGCCGGCGAGCAGGGACTGCTCTTTGACGATGAGCTGACCCCGCTCACCGAGGATGTCGGCTACCGGGGACCGACCGCCTGCGCCGCAGCCGGAATCACCTACCGCCAGCTTGACTACTGGGCCAGGACCGGCCTGGTCGAGCCGAGCGTGCGGCCAGCCAGCGGCTCGGGTTCGCAGCGGCTCTACGGCTTCCGCGATATCCTCGTGCTCCGGGTGGTCAAGCGATTGCTTGACACCGGCATCTCGCTGCAGCAGATCCGCTCGGCCGTCACCTACCTGCGCGAGCACGGCGCCGGTGACGTCGCCAGGATCACCTTGATGAGCGATGGCGTCAGCGTCTATGCCTGCACCTCACCGGACGAGGTAGTCGATCTCCTGCAGGGCGGCCAGGGAGTGTTCGGCATCGCGCTCGGCCGGGTCTGGCAGGAGGTCGAGGGCTCGCTGGCCGAGCTCCCGGCCGAGTCGGCCGAATCCGCCGAGCCTGGCCGTCAGGCGGCCGTCCCGCTCGACGCCGATGAGCTGGCTGGCCGTCGCGCCAGGAGAATCAGCTAGCTCGACGGCCAGCGCGACAGGCCGCGCCGGGTTTTCGCTGCCTGATTCGCTTGTCGCCGATGCCTCGCGTTATGTCGTGTTAAGGTACCACCCGTGCCTTCGATCATCTCGGTACGCGAGCTGCGCAAGTCCTATGGGGACGTCGTCGCGGCGGACGGAGTCAGCTTCGACGTCGAGGCCGGCGAGTTCTTCGGCATCCTCGGTCCGAACGGAGCCGGGAAGACCACCACCCTGGAGATCATCGAAGGACTTCGCCAGCCGGACGGCGGTGTGGTCACCGTCTTCGGGCAGCCGGCCTGGCCGCGCAACCCCGGACTGCTGCCCAGGATCGGCGTGCAGCTGCAGGCGTCGTCCTTCTTCGAGCGGCTGACCGCCCGTGAGCAGATCCGCACCTTCGCTGCGCTCTACCGGGTGCCGGCCAGCCGGGCGGACGCCATGCTCGATGTCGTCGGCCTGACCGACTCAGCCGGGACCAGGACCGAGAAGCTGTCCGGCGGCCAGGCGCAGCGGCTGTCGATCGCCTGCGCGCTCGTCCACGACCCCGAGTTGCTGTTCCTAGACGAGCCGACCGGAGCGCTCGACCCGCAGGCCAGGCGGAACCTCTGGGACCTGCTGCGCCAGATCAGCAGTTCCGGGCGCACCGTGGTGCTGACCACGCACCACATGGACGAGGCCGAGTCGCTCTGCGACCGGGTCGCGATCATGGACCATGGCCGGATCCTGAAGGCCGGCCCGCCCGCGGCGCTGGTCCGTGAGATCGACCAGCCGCTGCGGATCAGCGTCCAGTCCGGCCTGATCTCAGCCGATCAGGCAGGCGCGCTGGCCGCCGCGGGCAGCGACCAGACCGGCCACGACGGTGGCCGTCAGGTCACCGACGACGGCGTGTCGCTGACGATAGCGACCAGGGATCCGGCCGCGGTGCTGGCCGGACTGGCTGACCGGGACGCGCTGACCGGCCTGCGGGTCCAGGGCGCCACGTTGGAGGACGTCTTCCTGAGCCTGACCGGCAGGGAGTACCGGGCATGAGGAACCAGGGCTTCGCTAGCTTGTCCCGCGCAATGTTCCTCGGTTTCGTCAGGGATCGGTCGGCGCTCGTCTTCTCGATCCTGCTGCCCGTGCTGTTCCTGGTCTTCTTCGGCTCGATCTACAAGAACTCGACGGTCGGCAAGATCAACGTGATAGAGGTGGGCAAGGTCGCCCTGATCGACCAGGCGCAGGCGCACGGGGCATCTGCCATCTTGAAGGTGACCAGGACCGACAGCCTGAGCAAGGCGCTGTCCGACGTGCGCACCGGCAGCCAGGACGTGGCGGTGATCCAGCACGGCGACACCCTGATCGTGCGCTACTCGGTCGCCGACCAGACCAAGGACAGCATCGTCAACTCCGTCCTGTCCGCGATCGTGCAGGACGCCAACCAGGCAGCCACCGGCCAGGCGCCCAGGTACACGATCGCCGCGAGCCAGGTCGAGGACAAGTCGCTGAAGGGGATCCAGTACGTCACGCCGGGCCTGCTCGGCTGGGCGCTTGCCTCGGGCGCGGCCTTCGGGGCCGCGATCACGCTGGTCAGCTGGCGGCAGAACAAGCTGCTCCGCAGGCTCCGGCTGGCACCGGTCAGCACCGGGTCCGTGGTGGCCGCCAGAATCTGGATCAGCGTCGCGGTCGGCCTGATTCAGATGGCCGTGTTCCTGGCGATCGCCACCCTGCCGTATTTCGGGCTTAAGCTCAGCGCGGCCTGGTGGATGGGGGTCCCGCTGGTCGTCTGCGGGATCCTGGCCTTCATGTCGATCGGCCTGCTGATCGGGGCGTTCGCCAAGACCCAGCAGGCCGCTACGTCGATCGCCAACCTGATCATCTTGCCGATGGCCTTCCTCGGCGGCGCCTTCGTGCCGCTTGACTTTGCGCCTGCCTGGGTCAGAGAGGCCTCCTATGTGATGCCGCTGCGCTACCTGGTGACCGGTTTGCAGAATGTGATGGCACGGGGCGAGGGACCGGCTTCCGCTTTGCCCGCCATCGGGATTCTGCTCGGGTTCACCCTGGTCGTCAGCGGGATCGCGGTTCGCGTATTCCGGTGGGACGACATCTAGCCCGGATCCGAGTAGGCTCAGGGACCGCTAACGACACCGTCCGGGAGAGTCCGCGCGCAATGCCAGCGCGTGGCGCCGAAGGGGCAACCTCCCCGGAACCTCTCAGGCAGCAGGGACCGGACGGGATCAGCGACTCTGGAGTCTGCGCGGCGACAGAGGGGGAGGCGCTCGGTTCCGGCTACCCGCCGGGATCGCCCGCCGGCCACCCGATCCATCGCTCCCGCTAGGAGGCTCCGGTGAACTTCGCGCAACGGCATATCGGCCCAGACTCAGCCGACCAGCAGCGGATGCTAGCGGCGGTCGGCTACACCTCCCTCGACGATCTGACCACGGCCGCGCTGCCGGCCGACCTCGCCTTGAAGCAGGCACTCAGCCTGCCCGAGCGGCTCACCGAGGAGCAGTCCCTGGCCGAACTGCGTCGGCTGGCCAGCCGCAATCAGGTCGCCTGCTCGATGATCGGGCTTGGCTACTACGGCACGATCACCCCGCCGGTGATCCGCCGGAATGTGCTCGAGAGCCCGGCCTGGTACACCGCCTACACCCCGTACCAGCCGGAGATCTCCCAGGGCCGGCTCGAAGCCCTGCTCAATTTCCAGACGATGATCGAGGATCTGACCGGGCTGCCGGTGGCCGGAGCCTCGATGCTTGACGAGGCGATCGCGGCAGCCGAGGCGATGACGCTGGCCCATCGCGCGACCGGGCGGGGTCGGATCTTCCTCGCCGACGCGGACTGCCTGCCGCAAACCCTGGCCGTGCTGGCTACCAGGGCCGAGCCGCTTGGCTTCGAACTGGTCACCGGCGAGGTGAGCGCCGAGCTGATCGAGGCGCAGCCCGCCGGGGAGTTGTTCGGTGTGCTGCTGCAGTACCCGGGTGCCAGCGGAGCGGTCCGCGACCTGCGGCCGGCCATCGAAGCCGCGCGCGGCCGCGGCGCGCTGACCGCGGTCGCCGCCGACCTGCTGGCGCTGACTCTGCTCACGCCGCCTGGTGAGCTCGGCGCCGATATCGCAGTCGGGAGCACCCAGCGGTTCGGCGTGCCGATGGGGTTCGGCGGCCCGCAGGCCGGCTACATCTGCGTCCGCGACGAGCTAAAGCGGCAGCTGCCGGGCCGCCTGGTCGGGGTGTCGGTGGATGCCGACGGTCATCCGGCCTACCGGCTGGCCCTGCAGGCCAGGGAGCAGCACATCAGGCGGGAGAAGGCGACAAGCAACATCTGCACGGCCCAGGTCCTGCTCGCCGTCGTCGCCGCGATGTACGCCGCATACCACGGCCCTGCCGGGCTGACCGCGATCGCACGGCGGGTGCACGCAAAGGCGGCCGGCCTTGCCGCCGCGCTGGTGCGAGCCGGTTTCGAAACGAAAAGCCAGGCGTTCTTCGACACGGTCACGCTGATCGTGCCGGGCGCGGCTGCCGCGGTCGCCGACCGGGCCCGAGCCGCTGGCTACAACCTGTATCTCGCCGGGCCCGACCTGGTGCAGGTCGCCTGCGACGAGACGACGACGGACGCGCAACTGGCGGATGTGGTCGCCGCGATCACCGGTGGGCACCGCGGCCCGGTCCCGGTGGGTGACGGCGAACTTGAGGCGATCCCGGCCGACCTGCGGCGGACGAGTGAGTTCCTCACCCATCCGGTGTTCAGCGCACACCGCAGCGAGACATCGATGCTGCGTTACCTGCGCAGGCTGGCGGACTTCGACCTGGCACTTGACCGCTCGATGATCCCGCTCGGCTCGTGCACCCTGAAGCTGAACGCGACCGCCGAGATGGAGCCGATCAGCTGGCCGGAGTTCGCGAACATCCACCCGTTCGCGCCAGCCGAGCAGGTGGCCGGCTATCTCGAGCTGATCGCCGGCCTGCAGGACGCACTGACCGAGATCACCGGGTACGACGCGGTGTCACTGCAGCCGAACGCCGGGTCGCAGGGCGAGCTGTCCGGGCTGCTCGCGATCCGGCACTACCACCGGTCAAGGAACCAGCCGGACCGGACGATCTGCCTGATCCCCGAATCGGCGCACGGCACCAACGCGGCCTCCGCTGTGCTGGCCGGCCTGAAGGTGATCGTGGTCAAGTGCGGCTCGGACGGCGCGATCGACCTCGGCGACCTGCGGGCCAAGCTGGACACCTACCCGAGCACCGTTGCAGCGATCATGCTCACCTACCCGTCGACCAACGGGGTCTTCGAGGCAACCGTGGGCGAGGTCTGCGACCTGGTGCACGCGGCTGGCGGGCAGGTCTACGTGGACGGCGCCAACCTGAACGCGCTGGTCGGGCTGGCCAAGCTGGGCGAGTTCGGGGCCGACGTGTCGCACCTGAACCTGCACAAGACGTTCTGCATCCCGCACGGCGGCGGCGGCCCTGGCGTCGGCCCGGTCGCCGTCGCGGCGCATCTGACGCCGTTCCTGCCCAGGCACCCGATGCTGCCGGATATCGCCGTCGTCGGCCGGACCGCGGGCTCGGCCGGCGACGCGGCAGCCGTGCGGACCGGCCCGGTGACCGCCGCCCCCTACGGCTCGGCCAGCATCCTGCCGATCTCCTGGGCTTATATCGCGATGATGGGCGCCGACGGGCTGCGCCGGGCGACCCAGGTCGCGATCCTGAACGCCAACTACATCGCCAACCGGCTGAACGACTACTTCCCTGTGCTCTACACCGGCCAGGGTGGCCTGGTCGCGCACGAGTGCATCCTGGACCTGCGCCACATCACCGCCCAGACCGGGGTCACCAACGAGGACGTGGCCAAGCGGCTGATCGACTACGGCTTCCACGCCCCGACGATGTCGTTCCCGGTCGCCGGCACGCTGATGGTAGAGCCGACCGAGAGCGAGAGCCTCTTCGAGCTCGACCGGTTCTGCGACGCGATGATCGCGATCGCCGGCGAGATCGCCAAGGTCGGCTCCGGCGAGTTCGACCCGGCGGACAACCCGCTGCGGAACTCCCCGCACACCGCCTCGATGCTGATGTCGTCGCAGTGGCAGCACCCGTACTCACGAGCCGAGGCCGCCTATCCGGCCGACGGTGACCGGCGCGGCAAGTACTGGCCGCCGGTCCGCCGGATCGACGCGACCTACGGCGACCGGCACCTGGTCTGCGCCTGCCCCCCACCCGAGGCCTTCGACGACTGAGCCGCTCCGCGGCTGCCGCGTCCATGATCATGGGCCTGAGTCCGCTGACACTGGCGGGATCCAGCCCATGATCATGAGGAGCTGCGGCTGGTTGGGATGGTCCGGCCCTTCCATTCGCCGCTCCGGCCTGCGTAATGCCGCTGGGCGGAGCTGACGGTCATCGCCGCGTACAGGACCGCGATCAGCGGCAGGCACGGTGCCCGCAGCGCCGACAGCTTGTTGAGGCGGAGCATCGGCAGGTAACTGATCGACATCAGGGCCCAGCCGGCCAGGCCAGCCGCCGCCAGCCAGGCCGCCTGCTGGCCGTGGCCGGCGGGGTGGCTCGGATTACTTCCGCTGACCAGCAAGGCACCGCCGGCCAGCGCGGCGGCCACTGGCAGCAGATACAGCCACGCCAGCCCCAGCACCGTTCCGACCAGCGCCACCGGCGAGTAGCGCAACTGCGTGTAGGCGCTCCTGGCGACCATGTCCCAGACTTCGGCCAGCCCGGGGTACTCCCGGCAGCTTCGCACCTGCGTCGTCAGCCCGAGCCAGCAGCCCGCCGCCGGATGCGCCTGTTTCAGCAGGCGCCCGAGCGCCACGTCGTCGATCCGGGCGCCGCTGATGCGGTCAAGCCCGCCCGCCGCCTCAAGCGCCTGGCGGCGGACCAGCATGCAGCCCCCGGCCGCGGCCGCGGTGCGCGACCCGCGCGTATTCACCAGCCTGAACGGATAGAGCTGGGCGAAGAAGTACACGAAGGCCGGGACCAGCAGCCGCTCCCAGAAGGTGTCGGCCCGCAGCAGCGCCATCTGGGAGACCAGCACGAGATTCCCGGCCTGCGCGGCCCTGACCAGATCGGTGAGCGTTCCCGGCGCGTAGCCGATGTCAGCGTCGGTGAACAGCACGTACTCGGCGTCTCCCGCCGCCCGCACGCCCTGCGCCATGGCCCACACCTTGCCGGCCCAGCCGGCCGGGGCAGCAGCGCCGACCACGATCTGCAGCCGGTCGGCCGGCCAGGAACCGTCGGCGCTGCGCTGGGCCCGGCGGCGCAGGCCGGCCGCGACCTCGGCCGTGCCGTCGGAACTCTCGTCATCGACGAGCAGGATGGACAGCCGTCCTGGGTAGTCAAGCGCGAGCAGCGTCGGGAGGGTCTGCGGCAGGACCGCGGCCTCGTTTCTGGCCGGCACTACGGCCGCTACGTCAGGCCAGCTGGCCGGGATGGCGCCAAGCGCGGGCAGCCGCTGATCGGTGCGCCAGAATCGGCCGTGCCCGGCGAGCAGGTAGACCCAGCCGAGCACGGCGAGCCCGGTGGCAGCGAGGGCGATCGGCATCAGCACAGCCTGGCACAGGCCGGTTCGGCCGCAGCCGCGCGGCAGGTTCCTGGCGCGAGCTTGGCCTCCCGTGCCACCCTCGTCCAAGACCGACTCACCCTGCTGGAGGGCTCCGATGCACGTTCTTGATGGCGCGGCCAGCTTCACTAAGCCCGACCCCGGCGAGACCACGCACTGGATCGAGCACCTGCGGGTCAGCGACCTCAGCGTCGGGACCTACTCGATCCCGCGCGGCGGGCTGGACGACCAGACGCCGCATTCCGAGGACGAGATCTACGTCGTGACGGCCGGGCGGGCGTGCTTGCAAGTCGGCCAGGACCGGGTCACGGTCGGCCCAGGCTCGGTGATCTACGTCCCGGCGGGCCAGCCGCACCGGTTCGCCGACGTGGCCGAAGACCTGGTCGCCGTGGTGCTGTTCGCCCCGGCGGAGGGGTCACGGCGGCCCGCCGACGGCTGAGGGGCCCGTCCTCCATGATCACGCGGTTCTCTCAGTCACCTGCACTGAAAGAACCGCGCGCTGACTGATATCGATGGCGTCAGGCCACGCGGTCGTTGCGTCAGCCCGAATAGAGTTGCTGCGTGGCAGATCCGGCAAGCTATCGTCCGGCCCCCGGCTCGATCCCTGAGTCGCCCGGGGTCTACCGGTTCCGCGACGCTCATGGCCGGGTGGTTTACGTCGGCAAGGCCAAAAGCCTTCGCTCCCGGCTGAACTCCTACTTCGCTGACTTCGCCGGCCTGCATCCGCGTACCCAGTCGATGCTGCAGGCCGCCGCCGGAGTCGAGTGGACCGTGGTCTCCACCGAGGTCGAGGCGCTGCAGCTGGAGTACTCCTGGATCAAGGAATTCGATCCCCGCTTCAACGTCAGGTACCGCGACGACAAGAGTTACCCGTACCTCGCGGTCACCATGAATGAGGAGTACCCCAGGGTCACCGTGCTGCGCGGCGCGAAGCGGCGCGGGGTCAGGTACTTCGGCCCTTACTCGCACGCCTGGGCGATCAGGGATACCGTCGACACGCTGCTGCGGGTGTTCCCGGTGCGGACGTGCTCGGCCGGCGTCTTCCGGCGAGCCGGCCAGATCGGCCGCCCCTGCCTGCTCGGCTACATCGGCAAGTGCTCAGCTCCCTGCGTCGGCCGGATCGACGCGGCCGAGCACCGGCTGCTGGCCGAGGAGTTCTGCGACTTCATGGCCGGGCAGACCGGGAAGTTCACCAGGCGCCTGGAAGCGGAGATGCGCCGGGCCGCTGAGGCCGAGGAGTTCGAACGGGCCGCGAGGCTGCGCGATGACCTGCAGGCGCTGCAGCGAGCACTGGAGAAGCAGGCCGTGGTGCTGCCCGACGGCACCGACTGCGACGTGATCGGGCTGGTCGAGGACCAGCTTGAGGCCGCGGTCCAGGTCTTCTACGTGCGCGGCGGCCGGGTCCGCGGCCAGCGCGGCTGGATCGTGGACAAGGTTGAGGACGTCAGCACAGCGGAACTTGTCGAGCACTTCCTCGGCCAGGTCTACCGCGAGGACCCGGTCTCCGGCCAGCCAGATGCCGCCGCGGACGGCAGCAGCAGGCGCGGCGAGCCGGACCGGCCCGATCCGCCGGCCGTGCCGCGTGAGGTGCTGGTTCCGGTGCTGCCACCGGACGCCGATTCCGTCCAGGAGTGGCTCGCGGTCCGCCGCGGCGGCAAGGTCAGCCTCCGGGTTCCGCAGCGCGGTGACAAGCGCACCCTCCTTGACACCGTCGCCAGGAACGCGGCCGAGTCGCTGACCCTGCACAAGACCAGGCGGGCCAGCGACCTGACCACCCGCAGCCAGGCCCTGCACGAGATCCAGGAAGGGCTCGGCCTGGATGAGGCGCCGCTGCGGATCGAGTGCTTCGACGTTTCCAACCTGCAGGGCACCCATGTCGTGGCGTCGATGGTGGTCTTCGAGGACGGCCTCGCCCGGCGATCGGAGTATCGCAAGTTCGCGATCAAGACCGGGACGGACGACCTGGCCGCCATCTACGAAGTCGTCACCCGCAGGTTCCGCCGCTATCTGGCCGAGCGCGAGGCCGAACCCGCTGAGCCTGGCGCCGACCAGGCAGCCCAGGAAGACGGTGCGCGCCGCAAATTCGCCTATCCGCCCAGCCTGCTGGTGGTCGATGGCGGGGCCGGGCAGGTTGATGCTGCGGTGCGGGCACTCACCGATCTCGGGATCGCGCACGTCGCCGTCTGCGGTCTGGCGAAGCGACTTGAGGAGGTCTGGCTGCCGGGTGAGGACAGCCCGGTTATCCTGCCGCGTAGCAGCGAAGGCCTTTACCTGCTGCAGCGAGTGCGGGACGAGGCGCACCGGTTCGCGATCACCTATCACCGGGCCAAGCGCACCGCGGCACAGACCCAGAGTGAGCTGGACGCGCTGCCGGGACTCGGTCCGGCCCGGCGGGCGGCGCTGCTCCGGCATTTCGGCTCGGTACGCAAGCTGCGCCAGGCGACCGCCGAGCAGGTCGCTGAGCTGGACGGCTTCGGTCCGCGGCTCGCCGAGATGATCGTCAGTGCCCTGCACGGACCGGACCGGACAGGCCAGAGCACGGTGAGCCAGCACGCTGGCGAGCCAGACCCGGGGGACAGCCGAATGGATCATCAAAGTAACACCGGCGGTGCGGCATGACGCCGGGCGGCGGCGCGCCCGAGATCGTCATCATCACCGGGATGTCCGGCGCCGGGCGATCCACGGCGGCCAAGTCACTTGAGGATCTCGACTGGTTCGTTGCTGACAACCTCCCGCCCGTGATGCTGCCCACCATGCTGGATCTGGCCCGCCGGGCGCGGGGACCGGTGCCCAAGGTCGCTGCCGTGGTTGATGTCCGCAGCCGGGCGTTCTCCTCCGATCTGAAGTCAGCGATCGCGGAGCTCAATGTCCTCGGCGCGCACCCCTATGTGGTCTTCCTCGAGGCCAGCGACGAGACGCTGGTGCGCAGGTTCGAGAACGTCAGGCGGCCGCATCCGCTGCAGGAGACCGGCCGGGTCAGCGAGGGCATCGCCGCCGAGCGCGAGCAGCTGCAGAGCCTTCGCGCGCAGGCGGATCTGGTGCTTGACACGACCGCGCTCAACATCCACGACCTGCGGTCCAGGATGCGCGACGCGTTTGGTGCCGAGGACGAGACCGCGATCCGGGTAACTGTGCTCTCCTTCGGCTACAAGTATGGCCTGCCGGTCGATGCGGACATGGTCGCCGACTGCCGGTTCCTGCCGAATCCGCACTGGGTGCCTGAGCTCGCGCCGCAAACCGGCCAGGATCAGGCGGTCAGGGACTATGTGCTGGGCCAGGCCGGCACCGCCGAGTTCCTGCGCGCGTATACCGATGTGCTCAACGTCACGCTGGCTGGCTACGAGCGGGGCGGCAAGCACTTCGTGACGCTCGCGGTTGGCTGCACCGGCGGCAAGCACCGCAGCGTTGTCATCGCCGAGGAGATCGCGGCCAGGCTGGCCGAATCGTGGCCTGGCGTTCAGGTCGCACACCGCGATCTCGGGCGTGAGTAAACCGGGCGCCACCGGGCCGACCGGGAGGCCCGCACCCGGCCAGCCTGCCCTGACCGGGCTGGCCGAGTCCGGGCTGGCCGAATCGGGCCGTCCGGCCCGGCGCCGGGTGGTAGCGCTCGGCGGCGGGCACGGCCTGTTCGCGTCGCTGTCGGCATTGCGGCGGGTAACCCGCGACCTCACCGCGATCGTGACCGTTGCCGACGATGGCGGGTCAAGCGGCAGGCTGCGCCGCGAGTATGGCGTGCTGCCGCCCGGCGACCTTCGGATGGCGCTTGCCGCCCTGTGCGGAGATGACTCCTGGGGGACGACCTGGAGCAAGGTCGTGCAGCACCGGTTCAGCGGAGAAGGCGAGCTGGGCGGGCACGCGGTGGGGAACCTGCTGATCATCGCGCTCTGGCAACTGCTTGGTGACACCGTGCTCGGGCTGGACTGGGTGGGCCGGCTGCTCGGAGCGCATGGCCGGGTGCTGCCGATGGCGTCCGTGCCGCTCGAGCTTGTTGCGCAAGTGCAGGGAATTGACCCGGAGTTTCCGCTCCGGATCAGCACCGTTCGGGGCCAGGTCGCCTGCGCGACGACGACCGGGCGGGTACGGTCGATGTCATTGGTTCCTGCTGACCCGCCCGCCTGCTGTGAGGCCGTGCAGGCCGTGGCGGAGGCAGACTGGGTGGTGCTCGGGCCAGGCTCCTGGTTCACCAGCGTGCTGCCGCACCTGCTGGTACCTCAACTGGCCAGTGCCCTGATCGCCACCCAGGCGCGCAGGCTGGTCACGCTGAATCTGGCGCCCCAGCCCGGGGAGACCGACGGGTTCTCCCCGCACGCCCACCTGGAGGTGCTTGCCAGCCATGCCCCGGACCTGACCTTTGACATCGTGCTCGCCGACCGGGCCGCGGCCGGGGGAACTACGGCCGAGTTGCACCGCGCCGCCGACCTGCTCGGCGGTCGGCTGGTGCTGGCCGACCTGGCCATGGCCGGCCGGCCGGATCGTCATGATCCGCGGCGGTTGGCCGGAGCCTTCGCGCAAGTATTTGAGGGGGAGTGAGTTTGATTGGCGCTGACCAGCCTGGTAAAGGATGAACTCAGCCGGATTAACGTGCTCAAGCCGTGCTGCCGAAAGGCCGAGGTATCGACACTGCTGCGGTTCGCCGGGGGCCTGCACCTGGCCGCGGGCCGGATCGTGGTCGAAGCCGAACTGGACACCGGAGCCGCGGCACGCAGGCTACGCAAGGACATCACCGAGATCTTCGGCCATTCTTCTGACCTGATCGTGCTGGCGCCGAGCGGGCTGCGTAAGGGCAACCGCTACGTCGTCCGGGTGCACAAGGAGGGTGACAGCCTGGCCAGGCAGACCGGGCTGGTGGACAATCGGGGCCGACCGGTGCGCGGCCTGCCCAGGCAGGTGGTGGCCGGAAGCACGTGCGACTGCGAAGCCGCCTGGCGCGGCGCGTTTCTCGCTCACGGCAGCCTGACCGAGCCCGGCCGGTCCATGTCCCTCGAGGTGACCTGCCCGGGCCCGGAGGCGGCCCTGGCGATGGTCGGCGCGGCCCGACGGCTGAAGATCCAGGCGAAGGCCAGAGACGTGCGCGGGGTCGATCGGGTCGTGGTCCGCGATGGCGATGCGATCAGCGCCATGCTCACCAGGCTCGGTGCCCACGACAGCGTGCTTGCCTGGGAGGAGCGCAGGATCCGCCGCGCCGTCCGTGGCACGGCCAACCGGCTGGCTAACTTCGACGACGCGAACCTGCGGCGCAGCGCCCGGGCGGCGGTCGCCGCTGGTGCCAGGGTCGAACGGGCACTGGAGATTCTCGGCCCCGACGCGCCCGAGCACCTGATCGTGGCCGGCCAGCTGCGGATCAAGCACCGGCAGGCCAGCCTCGAGGAACTCGGTCAGCTCGCCGACCCGCCGCTGACCAAGGACGCCATCGCCGGGCGGGTCAGGCGGCTGCTTGCGCTCGCCGACAAGCGGGCGATGGAACTCGGCATCCCGACCACCGAGGCCCAGCTGACGCCGGACATGCTCGCTCCCTGACCGCCCGCAGCGGGACCCGCGCGGCGTTACCGACGCGACGTGGCAAGGGACTCTGGTCCCGGCCAGCCGGGCATGTCGACCCTGCGCCCGGCCGCGGCCCGATGTTAAGGTGCGCGTGGCGCGTGATCAGCGGAGGACAACGATAGGCGCCGCCGACCGCAAGAAACTTGGTCGGCCAGTGCCAGCTTGAGGGGAGCATCGCGGTGACTGTCCGCGTAGGAATCAATGGATTCGGTCGGATTGGACGGAACTTCTGGCGCGCCGTCTATGCTGACGGCGGGAGCAAACCGGGCATTGAGCTCGTCGCCGCCAACGACCCCGGCGGCGACATCGCCACGTTCGCGCACCTGCTGAAGTACGACACCCTGCTCGGGACCCTGGGCATGGACGTGAGCGTGAGCGACGATGCCATCCACGCCGGGCCGCATCAGATCAGGTGGTTCGCCGAACGGGATCCGGCCAGGCTGCCCTGGGCCGAGCTTGGCGTGGACATCGTGGTCGAGTCCACCGGGCATTTCACCAAGGCCGCCGATGCCCGCAAGCACATCGAGGCCGGCGCCAAGAAGGTGATCATCTCCGCGCCGGCCAAGGACGAGGACGTCACCATCGTGCTTGGCGTCAATGACCATGCCTACGATCCGGCGGCACACGACATCATCTCGAACGCCTCCTGCACCACGAACTGTGTCGCGCCGATGGCGAAGGTGCTGCTGGACAGCTTCGGCATCGTCAAGGGCATGATGACCACGATCCACGCCTATACCAACGACCAGGTGATCCTGGACTTCGCGCACAAGGATCTGCGCCGGGCGCGGGCGGCTGCACAGAACATCATCCCGACCACCACCGGCGCCGCCAAGGCCACCGCGCTGGTGCTCCCGGCTCTGAAGGGCAAGATGGACGGGATCTCGATGCGGGTGCCTGTGATGGACGGATCGGTCACCGACCTGGTCGTGCAGCTGGAGCGCGAGGTCACGGCGCAGGAGGTTAACGCGGCCTTCCGGGCTGCGGCCGACGGGCCGCTGAAGGGCTACCTGCACTACACCGCCGATCCGATCGTCTCATCCGACATCGTCGGCACGACATACTCGTGCACCTTCGACTCGCTGCTGACCATGGCGTCCGGCGACCAGGTCAAGGTGATCGGCTGGTACGACAACGAGTGGGGCTACACCTGCCGCCTGGTGGACCTGACCGCGCTGGTGGCTGCCAAGCTGCCCGGCCAGTCATGAGGGGACTTGACGACCTGGCGGTCGACGGGCGGGTGGTGCTGCTCAGATCCGACCTGAACGTCCCGCTGAGCGGCAAGGAGATCACCGACGACGGCCGGATCAGGGCCAGCCTGCCCACGATCAGGAAGCTGGCTGACCGCGGCGCTAAGGTGCTGATCTGCGCCCATCTGGGCCGCCCCAAGGGGGACGGCTACGCCGAGCGCGAGGCCGGCGGCCCTTCGCTGCGCCCGGTCGCCGACCGGCTCGCCGAGCTGCTCGGCAGGCCGGTGCCGCTGGCCGCCGACGTGGCCGGCCCGGCCGCGGCGCAGATCGCCGCCTCGCTCAACGACGGCGACGTAGGGCTGCTGGAGAACGTCAGGTTCGAGCAGGCCGAGACCAGCAAGGACGATGCCGAGCGAGCCGGGCTGGCGGCCAGGCTGGCGGCGATGGCCCAGCTGTACGTGGGGGATGGGTTCGGTGCGCTGCACCGCAAGCACGCCAGTGTCTACGACGTACCCGGCCTGCTTCCGCACGCCGCGGGCGAGCTGGTGCTTGCCGAGGTCGCCGTGCTCAGGCAGCTGACCCACGACCCGCAGCGGCCATACGTGGTGGTACTCGGCGGCGCCAAGCCGTCAGACAAGCTCGCCGTGATCGCGAACCTGCTCGACAAGGCGGACCGGCTGATCATCGGCGGCGGAATGTCGTACACCTTCCTGGCCGCCCAGGGGCACGAGGTCGGCAAATCGCTGCTTGAAGCCGACCAGATCGACCGGGTCAGCGGCGTGCTGGCGGAAGCGGCCGAACGCGGCGTGGAGATCGTGCTGCCGGTTGACCTGGTCGGTGCGACCAGCTACGCCCCCGACGCTGAGCACGATGTCTTCCCGGTGACCGGGTTCCCGGCCGACCGGGAGAGCCTCGACATGGGCCCGGCCACCCGCGCGCTGTTCGCCAGCAAGATCGCCGACGCCAGGACGGTTTTCTGGAACGGCCCGGTCGGGGTGTTCGAGTTCCCTGCCTTCGCCGCCGGCACCCTCGCGGTGGCCCAGGCGATCAGCGCCGTGCACGGACTGACCGTGGTCGGCGGCGGTGACTCCGCAGCGGCCGTTAGGCAGCTGAATTTCCCTGACGCAGCGTTCAGCCACATCTCGACCGGGGGCGGGGCCAGCCTGGAGTACGTCGAGGGCAAGACGCTGCCCGGACTCGTCGCCCTTGAGGATGCCGGATGAGCGCAGGCACCAAGCGAAAGCCGCTGGTGGTCGGCAACTGGAAGATGCATAACAACCACCTCGAAGCACTCGCCCTGACCCAGAAGCTGGCGTTCCGGCTGACCGCCAAGGACTTCGACGCGGCCGATGCGGCCGTACTGCCGCCGTTCACCGCGCTGCGCAGCGTGCAGACCCTGGTACAGGGCGACAAGCTGCGGCTGCAGTACGGCGCGCAGGATGTCTCGCCGCACTCCGACGGCGCCTACACCGGGGACGTGTCCGGCCGGATGCTGGCCAAGCTCGGCTGCAGTTACGTCCTGGCCGGGCACTCCGAGCGGCGGCAGTACCACGGCGAGGACGACGCGCTGATCAACGCGAAGGTGAAGGCTATCTTGGCCAACGAGCTGGCCCCGGTGCTGTGCGTGGGCGAGCCGCTGCCGGTGCGGGAGGCCGGCGACGCCATTGCCCACATACTGGCCCAGCTGGACGGTGGCCTGGCCGACCTGGCCGGCCACCAGCTGGCCAGCCTGGTGATCGCCTATGAGCCAGTCTGGGCGATCGGGACCGGCGAGGTAGCCAGCCCGGCCGACGCCCAGGAGGCCTGCGCAGCGATCAGGGAGCGGCTTTCCGCCAGCCACGGTCCCGAAGTGGCCGCCACCGTGCGTATCCTTTATGGGGGGTCAGTGAAACCCGACAACATGCCCGCAATCATGGCCCAGCCAGATATCGACGGCGCACTGGTCGGCGGGGCGAGCCTCGATCCTGAAGGATTCGTGAGGATCTGCCGGTATCGTGAGGCTGGCGCTACCGCCTGATCAGTCCGCCCGGAGGGACGAGCAACAAGTGGTTATCGCATTCTCGGTCGTCCTGATCATCACCAGCCTGCTCATGGTGCTGCTGGTGCTGCTGCACAAGGGCAAGGGTGGCGGGCTGTCCGACCTGTTCGGCGGCGGGATGACATCCTCGCTCGGCTCATCGTCGGTGGTCGAGCGGAATCTGGACCGCATCACCATCTTCACGGGGATCTTGTGGTTTGTCTGTATCGTCGTGCTCGGCCTGCTACTGAAGTAAACGACCGCGCCGCACCGCGACCCGACAGCCGTTAAGATCACCGTTCTAACGAGGAAAGAGGCGATCAGTGAGCAGTGGTAACGCCATTCGCGGCAGCCGGGTTGGTGCCGGGCCCATGGGGGAAGCGGAGCGTGGCGAGGCGGCACCGCGGGTACGAGTGTCTTTTTACTGCTGCAACGGCCACGAGACGATACCCAGTTTCGCAAATGACGCCGCGATCCCCGAACTGTGGGACTGCCCGCGCTGCGGCGTGCCAGCCGGCCGGGATTCGACCAGTCCGCCCAACCCGCCGCACGCCGAGCCTTACAAGACCCACCTGGCCTACGTGAAGGAGCGCCGCTCGGCCGGCGACGGCGCGGCGATCCTCGCCGAAGCGCTCGACCGGCTGCGCAAGGGCGCATAGCCGCAGCGATCACTGATCTGAGCGCTGATCGGCCCGCAGGTACCTGCAGAGCAGGTAGCCGCTGTCCTCGAACACGCTGGCCAGGCGTAGCCCGGCTAGGCCCACCGCGCCCGCACCTCGCTGGCCGCCGGCCGGTGCGGTAATGATCCGCTCCGACTGACCGCCTTCCAGGACCGGGCTGACGGTCAGGCACAGCTCGTCGAGCAGGCCCTCGGCGGTCAGCTCACCCAGCAATGTAGGTCCGCCCTCGACCAGGATCCGGCGATGGCCAAGCTCTGCCAGCGCGGCGACAGCGGCCGCCCCGGTCACCGTCTGCTCGCCAGCGACGATCACCTGCGCCGTGCTGGCCGCTGCGCGGCGGCGCGCGGCCGGAGCCAACTCGGTGGTCAGCACGATCGTCCTGGCCAGGCCCGCGGCGCTGGCCAGCAGCCGGCCATCGAGATCCAGGTCGAGCCGCCTGCTGACGACCGCGATCGGCGGCGTCGGCGTTCGGCCAGTTCGCAGCTGCGGCCAGACCTCGGTGACCCGGACCTGGGCGTAGCGCTCGGCCCGTGCCGTGCCAGCGCCGACCAGGATCACGTCGGCCAGGCTGCGCAGCACAGAGAAGACCAGCCGGTCCGCCGGGCCGGACAGGCCGCCGGTGCGGCCAGCCACCGAGGCAGCGCCGTCGGCGCTGGTAATCATGTTCGCGCGGATCCACGGCCGGTGGGCGGCAGCGGACACCTCGCCGTCGCCGGGGCGGGACGGGCCGCCCGGACTCGGATAGGCGTAGCGGTCGGCCAGGTCGGCCACGGCTCTGCTGGTGCTGGGTTCAGGCGTTGCCGACGGCCGGATCGGCGTGCCAGGACCGGACAGCTCGGCCTGGCCGGCCGGGAGGATCAGGCGCACGGGAGGTAAGTCAAGCACCACCGACGCCAAGATCGTGAAGAGTTGGCCACGTTGGCCGAGCAGATCTGCGGCCAATCCGATCAGGTGGGGGCGAGTCCAGCGTCCGGCTTGACGGCGCGCAGCACGACGATGGACCTGGCTCCGACCAGCACCGCCGACCCGGCACCGACCACATCGGCGGGCTCGCTGATCGGTGCCGCGCTCGGACCGGTCAGCACCAGGCCAGGCTCCGGGTCGGCGGCCGTCACAGCCGTCCCGGTGTGCACCACGACCTGCCATGGCGCATCCGGCGAGCCGATCGGCGCGGGCACGGTGAAGGTGACCGGATCACTGTGCGCGTTGATCAGCAGCACGAAGTCGTCGTCCGTGATCCGCTCGCCGCGCGGACCAGGCTCGGTGATCGCGTCGCCGTTCAGGCAAACCGCGAGCGCCCTTGAGTAACTGGCATCCCAGTCAGCGCCGCTCATCTCCGCACCGGACGGGGTCAGCCAGACGATGTCCCGCTGACCGTCTGAGGCCCAGTCGGCTCGCCCGCTGAAGAACCGCCTGCGCCGGAACACAGGATGGGCCCGGCGAAGCGCCGACAGCGCGCAGCCGAAATCGATCAGGTCGGAGTGCTTCGCCGCCGCTTCCCAGTCCAGCCACGACAGCTCGTTGTCCTGGCAGTAGCTGTTGTTGTTGCCACGCTGAGTCCGGCCGAGCTCATCGCCTGCCAGCAGCATCGGGATGCCTTGGGAGAGGAAGAGCGTCACCAGGAAGTTCCTGATCTGCCGCTCCCGCAGCTCATTGATCTCCGGGTCGTCGGATGGCCCCTCAGCGCCGCAGTTCCAGGATCGGTTGTCGTCCGAGCCGTCGGAGTTGTGCTCGCCGTTGGCCTCGTTGTGCTTGTGGTCATAGCTGACCAGGTCGGCCAGGGTGAAACCGTCGTGGCAGGTGACGAAGTTGACCGAAGCGACCGGCCGCCTGGCGCTTGTCTCGTACAGGTCGGCCGAGCCGGTCAGCCGGGAGGCAAGCTCGGGCAGCTGACCAGGCTGGCCGCGCCAGTAGTCGCGCACCGTATCGCGGTACTTTCCGTTCCACTCGATCCACTGCGGCGGGAACCTGCCGACCTGATAGCCGCCCTCGCCCACGTCCCACGGCTCGGCGATCAGCTTGACCTGGGAGACCAGCGGGTCCTGCTGCACCAGTTCGAAGAAGGCCGACAGCCGGTCGACATCGTGCAGTTCCCTGGCCAGTGCGGACGCGAGGTCGAACCGGAATCCGTCGACGTGCATGTCATCGATCCAGTAGCGGAGCGAGTCCATGATCAGCTGAAGGGTGTGCGGGTGCCGCACGTTGAGGCTGTTGCCGCAGCCGGTGTAGTCCAGGTAGACCGACGGATCATCGTCGGCCAGCCGGTAGTAGGCGGCGTTGTCGATGCCGCGGAAGCTGAGTGTCGGTCCGAGCGCCCCAGCCTCGGCGGTGTGATTGTAGACCACGTCGAGTATCACCTCGATGCCGGCCTGGTGCAGTGTCTTGACCATCGACTTGAACTCGGCCACCTGGCCGTGACCGGCGGTACCTGACGCGTATCCGTGATGCGGCGCGAAGAAGCCGATCGTGTTGTAGCCCCAGTAGTTGGTCAGTCCCCGCTCGATCAGGGCGGGCTCGGGCACCGCCTGGTGCACCGGCATCAGCTCGATCGCGGTCACGCCTAGTCGCTGCAGGTGCTCGATGATGGCGGACGACGCCAGGCCGGCATAGCTGCCCCGCAGTTCGGGCGGCACCCCGGGATGGCGCAGCGTCAGGCCGCGGACATGCGCCTCGTAGATCAGCGTCTCGTGGTAGGGCGTGCGGAGCTGCTGATCGCCAGCCCAGTCGAAGTACGGATTGATCACCACATTCCGCGGTATGTACGGAGCGCTGTCGTCGGTGTTCATTGTCGCCGGGTCACCATGAACGTACGAGTAAAGCGCCGGGTGCCAGCTGACCTCGCCGTCCACGGCCTTGCCGTAGGGATCGAGCAGCAGCTTGGCTGGGTTACACCGCTGGCCGCGGCGTGGTTCGTACGGACCGTGCACCCGGTAGCCGTAGCACTGGCCGGGCCCGACGCCGGGCAGATAGCAATGCCAGACGAGGCCGTCCACCTCGGTCAGGCCGATCGACGTCTGGTTCCCTTCATTGTCGAACAGGCAGAGCTCGACCAGTTCGGCGACCTCGGAGAACAGCGCGAAGTTGGTGCCCGTGCCATCCCAGGTGGCACCGAGCGGGTAGGCAGTTCCAGGCCAGACGCGCATTCAGCAGACCTTACCGTTAACCGGCGGGACGGACCCGGCCGAGCACGGCGGCCAGATCGAGTCCGCCGGGCAGCATGCCGAACGGGACGCCAGGGCCGCGCAAGCCTGCCGGTCCGCTGTCGGCCGCCGGTCCGCCGTCGTCAGACGGGCCCAGCCTGGACGCGCAGAAGGCGTCACTGACCGCTGCCGGGGCGTGCCGCACCAGCAGCGCCGCCTGTAGGACCACGGTCGCCAGGCCCGCCAGCCTGCGCGCCCGGTGCTGGGCGGTGACCGGGTCAGCCGCCGCGACTTCGGCCAGTTCGGTCTTCAGCCCGGCCGCTGCTAGGTCCAGCCTCCGGCTGGAGCCGGCCGCCAGGTCGATCTCGGCCAGCAGCGCGTCGACGCTACCCGGCGAGCGGGCTAGGGCGCGCAGCAGATCGAGTGCCGTCACGTTGCCTGATCCCTCCCAGACCGAGTTCAGCGGCGCGTCCCGGTACAGCCTGGGCATGATGGACTCCTCCACGTAGCCATTGCCGCCCAGGCACTCCAGCGCCTCGGCCGTCACGGCCGGCGCCCGCTTGCAGACCCAGTGCTTGGCTGCCGGGAGCGCGAGCCTGAGCAGCGCCGCCTCGGCCTCGTCACCGCGGGATGCCCGGTCGGCCGCCCCGGCCAGCCGGAAGGCCAGCGTCGTCGCCGCCTCAGCCTCCAGGGTGAGGTCGGCGAGCACGGCAGCCATCGCCGGATGCCGCACCAGACTGGCGCCGAACGCCCGACGGTGCTCGGCGTGGTGCGCTGCCTCGACGCACGCCTGCCGGATCGCCGCGGCGCTGCCAAGCAGGCAGTCCAGCCGGGTGGCGCTGACCATCTCGATGATCGTCGCCACCCCGCGGCCTGGCTCGCCCACCGGCCAGGCAACGGCCCCGTCGTACTCCACCTCTGCGGATGCGTTCGACTGATTGCCCAGCTTGTCCTTGAGCCGCTGCAGGTAAATCGCGTTCCGGCTGCCATCGGGCAGCACCCGGGGGAGCAGGAAACAGGTCAGCCCAGGCTCGGCCTGCGCCAGGATCAGGAACAGGTCGCACATCGGCGCCGAGCAGAACCATTTGTGCCCGGTGATCAGGTAGCTGCCATCGGCCGCTGGCTCGGCTCTGGTGGTGTTCGCCCGAACGTCCGAGCCACCCTGCTTCTCGGTCATCGCCATCCCGGAAAGCAGCCCGGTCTTGCTCTCCGGCGCGCGCAGCCGGCGATCGTAGCTGGTGGCCGTCAGCAACGGCTCAAGGCGCCCGGCCAGCTCAGGGGCGTGCCGCAGCGACGGGACCACGGCATAGGTCATCGAGATAGGGCAGCCGTGGCCCGCCTCAGCCTGGGTCCAGACGTAGAACTTCGCCGCCCTGGCGACGTGCGCGCCTGGCGCCGAACTGGCCCATGGGGTTGCGTGCAGGCCGTGGCCAACCGCCGTCCGGATCAGCTCATGCCATGCCGGGTGGAACTCCACCTCGTCGATCCGATGCCCGTACCGGTCGTGGCTACGCAGCACCGGCCGGTGCGCATTGGCCAGCCTGGCCAGTTCGATCACGTCCACGGAGCCAGCCAGGGCTCCCAGCTCATGCAACTCGGGCAGCACCCAGCTCGCGCCCTGGCTGGCCACCCCGGTCAGCAGCGCCGGATCATCGGCGACATCGTGCCCGGCTAGCGGTGGAACCTGGTTCGTGACGTGGTGCGTTGCCTGCCCTGAGCGCAGACCGGCGGTTGGCAAGGTCAGAGGTGAATTCCGCACTCGGTCTTGGCGGTCCCCGCCCAGCGTCCGCTGCGCGGGTCAGCGCCAGGAGCCACCTGCGCCGTGCAGGTCCGGCAGCCAATCGACGGGTATCCGTCGTAGACCAGCGGGTTAACCAGCACGCCGTGCTCGGCGATGTACGCGTCGACCTCCGCCTGCGTCCATTCGACGATGGGATTGACCTTCACCATCTCCCGCCTGGCATCCCACTGGACCACCTTGGTGTCCGTCCTGGCGTCGGTTTCTGCTCTGCGCACGCCGGTGATCCAGGCGTCGTAAGGTCCGAGTGCGCGCTCAAGCGGCACGACCTTGCGCAGGTAGCAGCAGAGGTCAGGGTTGCGCGCGTACAGCTTCGGGCCAAGCTCGGCATCTTGCTCGGGCACGGTCGTCGGTGGGGTCACGTTGATGACATTCACCGGATAGACCACCGCGACGGCGTCCCTGGTCCCGATCGTCTCGGCGAAGTGGTAGCCGGTGTCAAGGAAGAGCACGTCGATGCCGGGTACCTGGCGGGACACCAGATCGACGATGACGGCGTCCGTCATCGACGACGTAATGCAGACCCGGCTGCCGAACGTCTGTGCGGCCCAGCTGATCACCTCGTCAGCGGGCGCACCCTGCAGGGCCTGCGCAGCATCGGCTGCCAGCCGCTCCATCGTGCGGGCCTCCTGCTTGTCAGCGGTCCTGGGGTCTGCGCTGCCACGATCGGGCTGGCGCGATCCGGCCGGCCGGGGTGCCGGGTGGCTCATGCGGCTTCCCCGGTAACAGAGTAGGTCCAAACGTCGCAGATCGCACGCGTAGTCGGAATAGCTCGGTAAGTCACGGCCATCTCCTCCCGCCTGCCTCGCTCCCGGGTATCGGGTCGCCGGTCGGCCTTCCGGCCGCGCTTGCGACCTCCCGTCGCTCCCGTGCGCTGTCGCGTCTGGCCAACCCTAATGGCAGCCCTGATATTCCGGCCTGCCCGTCTCGGCGATCGGAAAACCCGCCAGGCTAACTCTGGCCGAAGCGGCGGCTAGCCCTGCCTGATCCAGTCGAGCGCGGGCTCGGCCTGCTGGGCCGCGCTCGGTTTGTGCTGGCAGTCGCACCAGGTACCGCCCTTGCAAGACTCATGCTCCAGGCGACGGCACGATGGGCAGATCATGTTCTCAATTCTCGCGGTGATCCAGCTGGCTGACCCAGTCGGCCCGGCTTGAGCGCGGCCCCAAGCTCGCGATCAGGCCGCGTTGGCGTTGGCTCGCCGCATCCGGCGACGCCGCTCCGCGGACCGCTCGTCTTCATTCAACCCGCCCCAGGTGCCGTACTTCTCCGGGCGGCTGACCGCATAACCGAGGCAATCTGACCTGACGGGGCAGGATGCGCACAGCGCCTTTGCCTTGCGCTCGCGAATGTCACGTTCCGGCTGCCGCTCACCGTCCGGGCCGAAAAACAGCACAACATCCTCGCCGTGACAGGCTGCTCGGTCCTGCCAGCCCCAGTTCGGCCGCTGCAACAGTACGGCCGGACGGCGTACCTCAGACATGAAAGCTCTCCTCAACCAGCTCGCCGTGTTAACACTCGCCTAGCGGAGCACACGGCTCGCTGGACGCAACAAAATCGCGATGCGGCTTTTCGGCCCCGTCGCATCATGCAAACGTCTCGCAGCGCTGAAGTGTTCCCTCGGCAAAGCCCGGTTGGGAGGTTTTAGCCCAATACCGGCGGTCTTCGCCTGATGCCGGAGGCCCGCGCCCAGTTACCGGGAACCGGATCCTAAGCCGCAGCCAGACGGAACCAGCGGCTAGATCATCACCCGGCGGGCTGGCAGGGCCACCAAGCCGCAACGTCAGCGCACCGCGACATCATCATCCCATCGGGGATCGGGCGGCAGGGCGAAGATTACGATTCTCGCCCGATCCGCTGCGCAGTGTAATCAAGGCGGGTTCTGATCTGGCGGCCGCCGACTCCGTCGTCAACGTCGGCCGGGCACCAATGCACTGCATTGGCTGGACAACGATTCGCCCCTGGAGCGACGATAGGCAGCATGTCGGAGCCGGATGCCGTTCCTCTGCCCCGCGAGGGAGAGGTCTTCTTCGATGTCCGGGGGGCCGCCCGCAGTATGCGGCTCAGCTGGTACGCGGACAGCAGAGTAGCCGTGTTCAGCATCTGGCAGGGTGACCGGTGCACCGGAACCTTCCGCTTGCCGTTCGGGGATCTGGCCAGGATGGTGCAGACGCTCCAGCACGGGCCCCAGCCCGCGGCCACCGCGATGGGCAGCCCCAGCCGACCAGGCGGGGCAGGTCAGCCGCCGTACGACCCTGGAAGCTACCCGGCTCCCGCAGCCAGCGACCCGGCCAGGGATGCCTATCGTTATGCCGATCTTCCCGGCCATCCCAGCTATGCCCATGCCACCGGATACGCCGACATTCCCCACAGCGACCTGCCTGGATACCGCGACTCGGCTGGCTACGACCGCACCGGAACGGATTACCGGAATCCTCCCGGCCTCGGCGCGGGCCCGGACTACGGACACCTTCCCGGGCACGGCGCGGGCCCGGACTACGGAAACCCTCCCGGCCACGGCGCGGGCCCGGACTACGGAAACCCTCCCCACCACGGCGCTGGCCCGGACTACGGAAACCTCCCCCGCCACGGAGCTGACCCGGACTACGGAAACCTCCCCCGCCACGGCGCTGACCCGGACTACCTTGGGGTTCCCGGTCACGGCACCACCGGTGGGATTGCCAGCTCCGCAGGGTTCGCCAGCACCGCGGGGTTCGCCAGCCCGGCGGGGTTCGCCAGCACGGCGGGCTACCCAAGCACCGCAGGCCATGCTGGCACCGCGGGCTACACCACCCATCAGGATCGCGATCTGGCTGGCTATCGGGCCGTCCCGACCAGCGAGACGCGGCGTTACCGCGACCTGCCTGGCTCTGCCGATCTGCCCCCATACCCTGGCCGGCCGGATATCCCCGACCTCCCCAGTTACCCGCGCCAGCCGGAATACGCGCCCGATTACGCCGGCCCGTCCGGCTATCCGAGCGAACTGGCCGCGCCAAGCGACCGCGACTACGACCATATCGAGCCAGCTGATTTCGGCCGGGCAGGGCGGACATTCTCCGGCGTCGCCGGCCAAAGCCAGTGGCTGGCCGCGCCAGCGGTCACGACCAACTGGGGGATGACCAGCGACGAGCCGGACGGGTTGGCCGACTTCCCCTCCGTCCCGGCCAAGACCGGGCCCGCTCCCTCCGATCGCGGACGGTCCAGCGGTTACTGATGGGCTCCTTTGGCAGCGGGCTTAAGCGCCAGTCAGCATGAGCCGGTTGTTACGCGTTCATTCAGCGCTCTGAGAAATTGCCTGACCACCGACTGTTATGAACCTGAGGCAGGCGGGAATATTGTCGCGGTTGGGGAAGGGGGAAACACACGTGGCACAGAAGGTCTCCGTCACATTCGCTTGTGACTACGACTCAAAAGAGATTCCCAACGGCGAGCACCTGACTCGATCGTTCAGCCTCGATGGCCGGGACTATGAGATCGATCTCTGCGAGAAGCACAGCCAGAAGTTCGACGAGGTGGTCAAGCGCTTCGCGGACCGGGCTCGCAAGGTATCGACAAAGATGGGCAGGACCAAGCGGAGGACGACGGCGCATCGGCGGCGCAGCGCTGAGATCCGTGCCTGGGCAAAGCGCTCTGGCATGGATGTCAGCGATCGCGGCCGGATTCCGGCGCAGGTCATTGCCAAGTACGAGGCAAATCACTGACCACCGCCTGGTAGCGATTAGCAAGTGGCCGGCACCTGATTGGTGCCGGCCACTTGCCGCCTCAGCGATCGCACCCCACGGATCGGCTAGCCAGGCCTTGCGGATCAGCGGCAGTCTCGGACAGCTTGCGTGGTGGCACGGGGCTGACTGCCGCCGCAAGCACCTGCCCGTTGGGCAGGTAGACCGGCCCGTCATCGGTCTGCAGATGGACGTAGGTAATGCTGAACTCGGTGACCGTACCCTCGATCGTGCCGGATAGCGCACCAGCCCTGATCCGCACCCGGTCGCCGACCCGGAACGGGCGGGCAAATTGGAGCATCACCCCGGCGAAGAGGTTGGCAAGCGACTGCTGCGCGGCGATGCTGAGCAGCACCCCGGTGATCGCCCCGCCGAGGACCAGCTGCTGGACCTTGAAGTTCAGCATGTCAAGTCCGGTCAGGGCCACTACCACAATGCCCGTGAGAATCATGACATACCGGATGATCGTGCTGTAGGCAACGCCGAGCACGGGTTCGATCACCGCTCTTGCCCAGCGGGCAATCGCGAAGGTGAAGATCAGGCCGAAGAAGCAGAAGGCGATCGCGCCGCAAATCTGGATGGCATGGCCGGTAGTCAGCGGCACCAGGGAATTCACCTTGGCCGCGTCCCCGGCGGTCCTGATGTCAAGCGGAAGGCCGGCCCAGTGCACCGCAGCGGCAGCCGCCGCCGCTAGCACGAACGCGATGATGGCTTGCAGGGGCCGGTTGCGCGTCTTGGTCGGGACGACGGCGCCAGTCGGGTCGGTCTGCTTTACTCGCTGCCTTGTCACGGGCCAACCGTACCGAGACCGGGAACATGCGTGGTCCCGGAGTCCGGTGTTGCTGACCGGACTCCGGGACCACTCGGCTGCGGGACGCAGCTAGCGCGCCCACCGCCGACGCATGGCTAGCGCGGCACGGCCTACAGGTTGAACATTGGCTTGCCGACCGGCAGGACTGGCCTGCCCTTCATCCCGGCGATCACGCCAGCGGCCGAGGTGTACCACGCCACCGCGGCCGTCACGATGCCGACATAGCCGCCGATCTTGAAGATATTGGTGTTGGCGTTGAAGACACCGATGAACAGCAAGATCTCGGTGATCTCCAGGGTCAGGAACACCCCGAACACCGCGTAGTTGATCTGGCTGCTCCAGATCATCATGTAGGTGTTGAAGATCGCGAAGGCCAGCAGGATCCAACCAAGATCCTTTCCTGGCGTTGGGACGAACTTGGCCCACAGGCCGACGCCGATCCAGAAGGAGCCGTACGTCCCGAACGCCGTCGCACCGAACACGTTCCTGTTCTTGAACTCCCACATTCCGGCCAGCAGTTGGGCCACGCCGCCGTAGGCGAACGCGAAGCCGAGGAACGCGGCTCCGCTCGAGTTCTTCATCCAGCCCGCGTTGGCGGCCGACAGCAGGAAGGTGGTCAGCGCGAAGCCGGCCAGACCGAGCGGTGCCGGGTCCGCGACGGCTAGGGCCGGGGCGGCCGGAGTCTCGTCACTAGTGCTCACGTACGTCCTCCTTCAGGACGTTGGCGCCGTCCCGCGACAGCCATACCGGGAACGGCGGCAGGGGGGATCGAAAGGTACTGCAAATGACAGACACGACATCGCTGGCCATGAAGTCCATACGACGCGGAACCGGCTGAGGCCGTCATATGTGCCTCTGGGCGCGGCTACTAGCCAATAAGTGCCCATATTCCGGCCCTTCTCCTTCCACTCCGGCTGACTCATCAGACCCAGATGGAAGATCTGCACTGAGCGTAACTCTAGTGCGCCGGTTTCGGGAGATCCAGATCTGCAGGAATGTGCCGGATCTCACGAGCAGGCACGATCTGGCCTGGAACTGCCGAGCAGGCAGGACCTAGGGCGAGGCGAGTCTGCTGAGCTGAACCGGAACCTCGGCGGCCGCTGCGCGGTCGAGCAGGTAGAGCGTCTGCTGCCTGCCTCGCGCTCCGGCCGCGGGCACCTGAACCTGCCCGGCGCCGGACAGCGCCAGCCGGATCGCCCCGGCCTTCTCCGCGCCGGAGGCGAGGATCCATACGTCGGAAGCCGACCTGATGGCCGGCAGGGTCAGCGACAGCCTGGTCGGCGGCGGCTTCGGCGCGCCGCGGACGGCGACCACCGTCCGGTCCTCCTCATACAGCGCAGGCAGCCCAGGGAAGAGCGACGCCACATGCGCGTCCGGGCCGATGCCAAGCAGCAGCACGTCGAAGGTCGGCACCCCGCCGCGATCCTGAGGCTGCGCCGCCGTCCGCAGCCAGCTCGCGTACCGCTGCGCGGCAGCCTCGGGCACCGCGCCGTCCGGGCCGTCGGGACCCGGCATCGGATGCACCAGGTCCGGCCTGATGTCCACGTGATCGAGCAGCGCGCCGCGGGCGCCGGTCTCGTTCCGGTCCGGGTGCCCGGTGGGCAGGAAGCGCTCATCGCCCCACCAGATCTCGATCCGGCGCCAGTCGACCGCGTCCCTGGCCGGTGCCGCGGCAAGCTCGGCGAGCACCTGGGTGCCGACGCCGCCCCCGGTCAGCACCAGCGAAGCCATGCCTTTCGCCGCGACCGCGTCGACCAGCCTGGTCACCAGCCTGGCGGCAACCGCCTTGGCGAGCAGCTCGCCGTCGCGGTGGATCAGCAGCTGTGGAACTGAGATGGCCGCTACCCCCTTCCGGCCGCGACGCCCGCGGCCAGGACGGCCAGCGCCTCGCCGTAGACCTCGTCAGGATCGAGCCTGCGCAACTCCTCGGCAAGCAACTCGGAGGTTTCCCTGCGGTGCAGCGCGACGAACCGGTCAGGCTCTCCTGGCCTGGTCAGCGTGGCGTTCCTGCCATCGGGCCTGCTGATGCTGATTTCGCCGTCGGACCCGGAGAAGGCGACCCCGGTGATTCCGGGCCCGGTTGAGACATCGCAGTGCACCGGCACGCCGAGCCGGCCCGACAGCCAGGCAGCCATCAGCTCCGCGCTCGGGTTGTCCGCCTCGGCGCTGACGGCAGCGGCGGAGATCACCCCGAACGGCCGGTCAAACGTGGCGGCCAGCAACGACCGCCAGGGGGTCGTCCTGGTCCAGGATAGGTCGGTGTCACCCGGCCGGTAATCGGCCGCGAGCCCTTGCAGCGCATCATGCGGTGCCGTGCTTGCCGCCGCGTCGGTGATCCGCCGCTGAGCGAGCTGGCCGAGCGGATCGATGGCCGGCGCCGACGGCGCGGTATCTGGCCACCAGGTCACCACCGGGGTGTCAGGGACAAGCAGCGGTGTGACCACCGAATCGGCATGCCTGCTCAGCTCGCCGTAGATCCGCAGCACGACCATCTGTCCTGCGGCGCTCTCGCCGACGGTGATCTCGGCGTCAAGCCGCGAGGACGAACGGCCGTCCCTGGCGATCACGCCAAGCACCCGGCACGGGTGCTCCCGGCCGGCCTGGGTTGCCGCCCGCACCGCATCGTGCTGACCGGACTCGTCGGTCATGATGATCAGATTCAGCACCACACCGGTCGCCAGGCCGCCGAGCTGCTGGCTGGCCCTGAGCAGCTCGGTCCTTACCTCGCTTGTTGTGGTGTCGGTCAGCTCACGCCGCATGGCCGGTCTCCTCTCCGCACCGGCTAAAGCCGTCGCCAGACCCGGCCATCGCGGGCCATCAGTGCATCAGCGCCCGGCGGACCGCTCGAGCCGGCCGGGTACTGCTCGGGCTTCCCGCTGGCCGCCCAGAATTCCTCGATCGGATCCAGGATCTTCCAGGACAGCTCGACCTCCTCGTGCCGGGGGAACAGCGGCGGATCGCCGACCAGAACATCGAGCAGCAGCCGCTCGTAGGCCTCAGGGCTGGCCTCGGTGAACGACTCGCCATAGGCGAAGTCCATGTTCACGTCCCGCACCTCCATCGCCGAGCCAGGCACCTTGGAGCCGAACCGCAGCGTGATGCCCTCATCCGGCTGGATCCTGATCACCAGCGCGTTCTGGCCAAGCTCCCTGGCGTCGGTGGCGTTGAACGGCAGATGCGGCGCGCGCTGGAAGATGACAGCGATCTCCGTCATCCGGGTCGGCAGCCGCTTGCCCGTGCGCAGGTAGAACGGAACACCGGCCCACCGTCTGGTGTCGACGCCGAGCCTGATCGCCGCGTAGGTCTCGGTGCCCGAATCGGCGGCGATCCCGTCCTCCTCAAGGAAGCCGCGCACCGGAATCCCGCCCTGCCAGCCGACCGCGTACTGGCCGCGAGCCGTGCCGACGGCCAGGTCAGCGGGGATCTGCACCGCCGACAGCGCCTTGCGCTTCTCCGCGCGCAGGTCGTCGGCGGCGAACGAGACCGGCTCCTCCATCACGGTCAGCGCGAGCAGCTGCAGCAGATGGTTCTGGATCACATCCCTGGCCGCACCGATCCCGTCGTAGTAGCCGGCCCGGCTGCCGATGCCGACGTCCTCGGCCATGGTGATCTGTACATGATCCACGTACCGCCGGTTCCAGATCGGCTCGAACAAGGTGTTGGCGAACCGCAGCGCCAGCAGGTTCTGCACCGTTTCCTTGCCCAGGTAGTGGTCGATCCGGAAGACCGAGTGGGGTGGGAAGACCGTGCCGAGCATGTCATTGAGCTCTTGCGCACTGGCCAGGTCGTGCCCGAACGGCTTCTCGATGACCACCCGGCGCCAGCCGCGCACCGAGCTGCCGCCGTGCAGGCCGGACCGCTCAAGCTGGCGTACCACCACAGGAAACTGACTGGGCGGGACAGACAGGTAGAAAGCGACGTTGCCGCCGGTGCCGCGCTCAGCGTCCAGCCTGCGCACCGTGTCGGCGAGCCGGTCAAAGGCATCGGGATCGGAGAATTCGCCGGCCACGAACCTGACGCCCTCGCATACCTGCTGCCAGACCGCGTCGCGGAACGGGGTGCGGGCGTATTCGCGGACCGCGTCGTGGGTCAGCCTGGCGAAATCCTCATCCACCCAGTCCCGGCGGGCGAAGCCGACCAGCGAGAAACCCGGGGGCAGCAGGCCGCGGTTGGCCAGGTCGTAGATGGCCGGCAGCAGCTTCTTGCGGGCCAGGTCGCCGGTGACGCCGAACATGACCAGCACGCTCGGCTCGGCGACCCTGGGGATCCTGCGGTCCCGCGGATCGCGGAGTGGATTGTTCATTGGCCGGCGGCCACCGGCTGCCTGGTCCGGCTGGCGTCCATCTGATCGCTGATCGTGCCAAGCAGTTGGTGCCAGGAGTCGGCGAACTTCCGCACGCCCTCGTCCTCAAGTACGGCCACCACGTCGGCGTAGCTGATGCCGAGCTCCTCCAGGTCGGCCAGCACCTGCCTGGACTCCTGGTAGGTGCCGGCGATGGCGTTGCCGCGCAGCACGCCATGGTCCTCGGTGGCATGCAATGTCGCCTCTGGCATGGTATTGACCGTGTGCGGCGCGGCCAGCTCCTCGACGTACATGGTGTCCCGGTAGGCCGGATCCTTGGTGCTTGTCGAGGCCCACAGCGGCCGCTGCACCCGGGCACCGCGGGCGGCCAGCGCGGTCCACCGGGGGTCGGCGAAGCGCTGCTCGAACATCTGATAGGCCAGCCGGGCGTTCGCCACCGCCGCCTTGCCGCGCAGTGCCATTGCCTCAGGTGAGCCGATCGCGTCCAGCCTCCGGTCCACCTCGGTATCCACCCGGCTGACGAAGAACGAAGCGACCGAAGCCAGCGAGGTAACGTCGGCCGCCTCCTCAAGTCCGGTCATGAAGGCATCGATGACCTGCCCGTACCGCTGCAGCGAGAAGATGAGCGTGACGTTGATGCTGATCCCCTCGGCCAGGCAGGCGGTGATCGCCGGCAGCCCGGCCAGCGTGGCCGGGATCTTGATGAACAGGTTCGGCCGGTCCACCTGCCACCACAGGGCCCGCGCCTCAGCGATGGTCTTGGCTGTGTCGCCGGAGATCCTGGGATCCACCTCGATCGATGCCCGGCCGTCCACCCCGCCGGTCGCGTCATAGACCGGCCGCAGCACGTCGCACGCCCACCGGATGTCGTAGGTGGTGATCGCCCGAGCCGCCTCGTCCTCGCCGACACCGCGAACTGCCAGGTCAGCCAGCTGCTCGTGATAGAACGTCCCGGCCGACATCGCGTGATCGAAGATCGTCGGATTGGACGTCAGCCCGCTGACATGATGGTCCTCGATCAGCGCGGCCAGGTTGCCGGTGGACAGCCGTTCCCGGCTGATGTCGTCCAGCCAGACTGCCACTCCGCTGGCGGTCAGCTGCCCCACGATGTCGCCTGATTGCGAAGTCATGACTGGTCCTTTCTGACTGCCGCGCTCGTCCTGGCCAGGCTATGCCGGGCGGCCGCGGCGACGGCGTCCGGCGTGATTCCGAATTCGGCATAGAGCTTGCGGTAATCGGCCGACGCGCCGTAGTGCTCCAGGCTGATGCTCTCGCCGCGGTCGCCGACGTACCCGCGCCAGCCGAGCGAGATTCCGGCCTCGACACTGACCCGTGCCTTGACATCGGGCGGGAGTACCTGATCGCGGTAGGCCTGATCCTGCTCGGCGAACCACTCAAGGCACGGCATGGAGACCACCCGGGTGGGGATCCCGTCCTGCTGGAGCGCCGCGCGGGCATCCAGGGCGATCGCCACCTCGCTGCCGGTCCCGATCAGGATCACCGCCGGCTCGCCGCCGGCCGCCTCGGCCAGTACGTACCCGCCGCTTGCCGTCCCTTCGGCGCTGGCCAGACCGGTGCCGCGGTCGAACACCGGCAGCTTCTGCCTGGTCAGGCAGAGGCCGGCCGGGTGATCCGTGCGCTCCAGGATGGTCCGCCAGGCCACCGCGGTCTCGTTGGCGTCGGCCGGCCGGACGACGTCGAGACCGGGGATGGCCCGCAGCGCCCAGAGATGCTCGACCGGCTGGTGGGTCGGCCCGTCCTCGCCAAGTCCGATCGAATCGTGCGTCCAGACGAACGTCACCGGCAGGCCCATCAGCGCAGCCAGCCGCACCGCCGGCCGCATGTAGTCGCTGAACACCAGGAACGTGCCGCCGTACGGCCTGGTCAGCCCGTGCAGCGCGATCCCGTTGAGAATCCCGCCCATGCCGAATTCCCTGATCCCGAAGTGCAGCGTCCGGCCGAACAGGTTGCCTGGGAACATCTTGGTCTGGTGCGCCGGCGGGATGAACGATGGCTCACCGGCCATGGTCGTGTCATTGCTGCCCGCCAGGTCGGCCGAGCCGCCCCAGAGCTCAGGCAGCACCGGTGCGAGCCCGTTAAGAACCTTGCCTGATGCGGTTCTGGTGGCCATCTCCCCGCCGTCAGGGGCGAACGCCGGGATCGCAGCGGCCCAGCCTTCCGGCAGCCTGCGCGCCGCGAGCCGGTCAAGCAGGGCCCGGCGGTCTGGGAAGCGCTGCGACCACGCGGTGAACCGCTCGTCCCACTGCGCGTGCGCCACCTTGCCGCGATCGGCCACCTCGCGGGCGCGGGCGAGCACCTCGTCCTGCACCGGAAAGGTGACCGCCGGGTCGAAGCCCAGAATCTCCTTGGTGGCCGCGACCTCGGCTGCGCCGAGGGCCGAGCCGTGCGCCTCGCCGGTGTTCTGCTTGTTCGGGGCCGGCCAGCCGATGATGGTGGACAGCGCGATCAGCGACGGTGCGGCGGTGTGGTCCCTGGCCGTGATCAGCGCCTGGTACAGGGCACCGACGTCCTCGCGGTAGCCGCCTGGCTGGCGCCAGTTCACCCGCTGCACGTGCCAGCCGTACGCCTCGTATCTGGCGCACACATCCTCGGACTTGGCGATGGCCGTATCGTCTTCGATCGAAATGTGGTTGTCGTCGTAGAGCACCACCAGGTTGCCGAGCTGCTGATGCCCGGCGATCGATGAGACCTCGTGGCTGACGCCCTCCTCAATGTCGCCATCCGAGGCGAAGACGTAGATGTGATGGTCGAGCAGGCTCTGCCCCTGCGGTGCGTCCGGGTCGAGCAGGCCGCGTTCCCGGCGGGCAGCCATCGCCATGCCGACCGCGTTGGCCAGGCCCTGGCCAAGCGGGCCGGTGGTGGTTTCCACCCCGGCGGTCAGGCCATGCTCCGGGTGGCCGGGGGTCAGGCTGCCCCAGGTTCGCAGCGCTCGCAGATCGTCCAGGGTGAGCCCGTACCCGGACAGGTAGAGCTGAATGTACAGCGTGAGGCTGGAATGACCGCAGGACAGCACGAACCGGTCCCGGCCGAGCCAGTGCGGATCCGCCGGATCGTGCGCAAGGACGCGCTGGAAGAGCAGGTAGGCCGCTGGCGCCAGGCTCATCGCGGTACCAGGGTGACCCGAGCCCGCCTGCTGGACCGCGTCCATCGCGAGAACCCGGATCAGATCCACGGCACGGGCGTCGGCCGCCGACCACTGCAGTTCCTGGCTGTACTGGCCGCTCGCTGTTACCTCAGTCACTGTCGCCTCAGGCCTCTCTGCGCGGGCTGTAAACCGGAATGCCGACCCAGAACGACCCTATCGCCGGCCCGGTGACCGCTCGCGGCGCGACCGTCCGGTCACGGCGCCAGCGTGTGCAGGAAGGCGAGCAGCTCGGCGCTGACCTCCGCCGGGTGGCTGACGTTCGACGCGTGCGTGCCGCCATCGATGACGGCCAGCTTGGCCGGGCCGCCCAGGGTGTCCCGCAGCTGCTCCGCCTTGCTGAGCGGGATCGCGGCATCCGCGCTGCCGTGCACGATCAGGGCCGGGCAGCTGATCTCGCCGAGCCTGCCGGTGATGTCGTCGCGGTCCATCAGGCAGCGGAAGGCGAGGGTGAACTGATCGATGTCGGCGGCCGCCCACTTGGCATACCAGTCATCCCACGTCCCAGGGCCGAGGATGATCGCGGAGACGAGCTCCTGGACCGGGGCTGGACCCTGCGCCCGCCAGGTCTCGTGCAGCTGCTCGTAGCCCGCTCCCATGGCCGGGTCCTCCAGGCCGGCCTGGGTATCGATCAGGATCAGCCCGCGAACCCGGTCCGGTGCCAGCAGCGCGGCACGCAGGCTGAGGAATCCGCCCTGAGACATGCCGCCGAGCACCGCGCGCCGAGCGCCGAGCAGATCGAGCAGTGCGAGCAGATCCTGCGCCGAGTCCCAGTAGCTGAACGGGCCGGGCGCCTGGGTCCCGCCGTGACCGCGCTGATCCCAGGTGATCACCCGGAATTCCGGTGCCAGCGCCTGAACCTGCGGCTCGAACATGGACTGGTCCATCAGGATTCCGTGGCTGAGCACCACGACCGGCCCGGCACCACCGGTGTCGGCGTAGCTGATCTCGGTCCCGTTGACGGCTGCAGTGAGCATGCCCGAAAGCTACCGCAGCGGCGCCCCCGGCGGATAGCCTCGCGACCTCGCGCTTCAGGCAGGCTGGGTGTTGTCGATGATCCGCAGGTACGTGGTCGGCGGCGGGAAGCCGGACTGCATGTTGGAGAGGCTCATGACCTCAGGGTCGTCCGCGCCGGGGTGCCCGTGGCTCACTACCAACGGATCCGCGTAATGGCAGCCGCCCTGCAGCAGCATCACTGCGTGAATGCCCGGGGGGGCTCCGAACACGACAAGATCACCGCGCCAGGTCTCATTAAGGGCGATGTGCGGCAGGTGATCGAGCAGCGTGCCGGTATAGCCGCTGCCGTCGTAGTTGTTGCCGTTGGGGTCCGGTGCGCCGGCCCACATGGCGAACATAGTCACGATGCCGGAGCAGTCGGTGGTTAACGGCAGGTGCCTGACCGGCAGGCTGACCGGGATCGGCCGCACCTCAGCGTAGTAGATCTCATCGCGGTTCTGATGTGCCCAGTAGCCGAGCGATACCAGGCTCTTGCGGACGGGCATCACGCCGAGGGGGGCGGAAAGGTTCTCACCGATTGCGCTCATGACCTATCTCCAATCGGGTCGGGTTGGCAGGATTCGAACCGCTGGCCGGGCACGGCGCCATCCGTGGCCCGGCACTGGCGCTGACCGGCAGCGTGCCCCGGTCACGCAGCGCGAAGTACAGCCGCAGCGCGGCGATGCAGATCAGCGCCGTGTTCGCGACGTGCACCCAGACCAGTCCGGTGGGCAGCCCGGAGAAGTACTGGGCGTAGCCGATCGCCCCCTGCAGCCCGATCAGGCCGAGCACCAGCCAGGCCAGCCGCACCACCCGGGCCGGTGCCTGCGTCAGATGCACGCAAAGGATCAGCATGACGGCCACGGTGCCAAGCACCCAGCCGACGTCCGCGTGCAGCTGGGTCACCGCGGTCAGCGACATGAACGCAAAGCGCGGCACGTTAGCCGCTCCGGCCAGCGGGCCGGTCCCGGTCACCAGCGTGCCGACGCTGAACATCACCGCGGCCACCACCAGCAGCGCTGCGGCGACCGCCCGCACCAGCGGCTGGACCAGCCACCTGGGTGGCTGAACGGTTTCGGTGCACCGGACCTGCAGTGCCACCGCGGCGCCGAGCACCGGGATGGTGGCCAGGTAGTGCAGCGACACCCAGAACGGGTTCAGCCCGGTCCGCACCACGATTCCGCCGACGGCCGCCTGCACCGCTATCCCGGCAGGCTGAGCGGCGGCGAGCCAGATCAGGTCGCGGCGCCGCCCGCCAGCCTGACCGTCCCTGAACCGCCAGGCTGCGATGAAGACAGCTATCGCGACAACAAAGATCAGCACGGTGACCAGGCGGTTTCCGAACTCGATCCACCGGTGGATCAGCGGATCACCGGTGGCTCCGGTCGCCGCGAAGCTAGCCGACGTGCACTTGGGCCAGGTGGTGCAGCCCAGGCCTGACTGGCTCAGCCGGACGGCGCCGCCGGTCGCGATGATGGCCGCCGAGGCGACCACGCCGACCAACGCGATCCGGCTCATGGCCAGCCTGGACGGCTTGAGTATGACGTCGGTCCACCGCGCCGCGCTGGCCAGCCAGGCACCCGCCGCGGTCCGGCCCGGATCAGACGGCTGGGCAGCTTGCCTTCCGACTGGCTTGGTGGACACGGACCCCATGGTAGGACGCAAGCCGCAGCTTCGGGTACGGCTCGCCAGCTAGGCGGTAGTTACGCCTGCGGCGCCTGCGAGCCCTGGCCAGCGCCCAGGGTCGCTCCGCCGCAGGCTATGATCACGCAGCCGATCGCCAGCCACTGGACGGCCGACAGCGCCTGCCCAAGCAGCATCAGGCCGATCAGGGCGGCGACGGCAGGCTCCAGGCTCATCGCGATACCGAAGACCCTGGCCGGAACGCGCCGAAGCGACTCAAGCTCGAACCGGTAAGGGATCACCGACGACAGCAGTCCGACCGCTAGCCCGGTGAGCAGCACGGCCGGGCGCAGCAGCTTGATCCCGCCGCTGATCACCGCTGGCGGGGTCACTACCAGCGCCGCGATGACCATGGCAAGCACCAGGCCGGACGACCCGGTGAACCGCCGCCCGGTGGACGCCGACAGCAGGATGTAGGTCGCCCAGCAGGCGGCCGCCACCAGCGCGAACACCACGCCGGCCAACGCCGGATGCCCGGCAGCACTGGCTGCGGAACCCAGACCGGCCTGGCCCACGCCGGACTGGCCGAGCAGGGCCACCCCGGTCCCGGCCAGGCCGACCCAGAGCAGGTCGATCAGGCGCCGTGACGACGCCACCGCGACCGTCAGCGGTCCGAGGAACTCGATGGTCACCGCGATGCCGAGCGGGATCCTGGCGAAGGCCTGGTAGAAGGAGTAGTTCATGATCCCGAGCGTCAGGCCGAACCCGGTGATCAGCGCCGCATCCCGCCACGCACGGGCAGCAACGATCCCGCGTACTGTCCTGACGGCGGGCCTTGCGCCGAAGCCGACCAGCACCAGGGCCGCCATCCAGAGCCGCAATCCGGTCATCCCGGCCGCCGTGACCTGGCTGAATGTGCGCCCGGCGAGGCCAGCACCGAACTGGACGCTGATGATGCCTGCGCCGATCAGCAGCGGCGCGGGCACCCGGCCGAGCGGCTCCCGGCCGCGGGCAGGGCCGGCCGGAACGGCCGGCGAGGCCGCTGGCGAGGCCGGCGTGCGTGGCTGCGGAGCGCTGATGGCGCTACTCCCAGCGGAAGGTGCGAGCCGCCAGGCTGATTCCGGCGATCGCCCAGAGCGCGAGCACCAGCAGGTCGCGACCTGGCAGGCCAGCACCGGCTTGCAGCACCGAGTGCAGGCCGTCCGACATCGCGCCGGACGGCAGCAGTCGCAGCACTGGCCGCATCCCGGCCGGGAATCTGGTCAGCGGGAAGATCACGCCGCCGATGCCCAGCAGCACCAGGTAGACCAGGTTGGCCGCGGCCAGAGTCGCCTCGGCGCGCAGGGTCCCAGCCATCAGCATCGCCAGCCCGCTGAAGGCCGCGCTGCCAGCCGCCAGCACGAGCAGGGCCCAGACCACGCTCGCCGCGGTCAGGTGCGGCGCCCAGCCCAGCGCCAGGCTCACCGCGACGATCACCACGACCTGCCCGATCTCCACCACGCCGACCGTGACGGCCTTGGCCGCGATCAGGCCGCTGCGGGAGAGCGGCGTCGCTCCGAGCCGCTTGAGCACGCCGTACCTGCGTTCGAAGCCGGTGCCGATCGCCAGGCTGGTGAACGAGGTCGACATGACCGCGAGCGCCAGGATCCCTGGCGCCAGGAAGTTGATCCGGCTGCCGCGTCCGAAGCTGATCAGCGCCTCGGAGCTGAAGACCACAAGCAGCAGCACCGGGATGATCAGGGTGAGCAGCAACTGCTCGCCGTTGCGCAGCAACGTGCGCAACTCAAGGCCCGCCTGGGCGGCCACCATCCGCGGCACCGGCGCCGCTCCCGGCGCCGGTGCCGGCCAGTCTGTGCTGCCCTGGCCTTCGACTATCTCGGTCACGGTCGCAGCTCCCGCCCGGTCAGCTCAAGGAACACGTCCTCCAGAGTCCGGCTCTCGATCCGCAGGCTCTGCGCGAGCACACCCTGGTCGGCGCACCACGCGGTGACGGCGGCCAGCAACTGCGGATCCACGCTGCCGGCCAGTTCGATCAGGTAGGCACCGGCCGGCGATTCCTTGGCCGCGCTGCCTGGCGGCAGCGCGGCCAGCAGACTGGCGGTGTCAAGCCCTGGCTCGGCCCGAAACCGCAGTTGCCCCTGCGTCCCGGTCAGCTCGGCCGGGGTGCCTTCGGTGACCAGCCTGCCGTGGTCGACGATCACCACGTGATCGGCCAGCCGCTCGGCGTCCTCGAGGTAATGCGTGGTCAAGATGATCGTGCTGCCCGCAGCCCGCAGTCCGGAGATCAGGTCCCAGGTGGCATGCCTGGCCTGCGGGTCAAGCCCGGCCGTCGGCTCGTCAAGGAACACCAGATCAGGGCGGCCGATGATGGCCGCGGCCAGCGACAGCCGCTGCTGCTGACCGCCGGACAGCCGGCGGAACTGGGTCCGAGCGGATTCGGTCAGACCCAGCTTGGCGAGCAGCAGTCCTGGGTCGATCGGCTGAGCGTAGAAGCGGGCGATTACCCGCAGGTAATCGCCGGCCTTGGCGCTGGTCGGGATGCCGCCAGACTGCAGCATCACGCCGATCCTGGGCCGGAGCGCCTTCGCGTCGCGCACCGGGTCAAGCCCGAGCACGCGCACGGTGCCCGCATCAGCCCGCCGGTAGCCCTCGCAGATCTCCACGGTGGTGGTCTTGCCTGCTCCGTTGGGCCCGAGCACGGCCGTGACCTGGCCTCGCTCGGCTCGCATCGACAGCCCAGCCAGCGCGGTGGTCGGGCCGTAGTTCTTGACCAGGCCGCTGATCTCAACGGCCGGCTCGGTAGTCACGCTGGCGAGTCTAGGGGAGCGGGCGAGATTGTCCGCCAGCGAACTGCAGTGGGGGTGTCGGACATACGGTGACTCCGGGCCCGCGCCTAACCACAGGCGGCCAGGCCGGCCGCACGGCGACTCCGGGCCTGGGCATAACGCCCTGGCCCGGATCACCGTGTGCCCGGCCAGTTATGTTATTCGGCGGAAGATCGGCTGGGGGGGCGGCAGGCGTCCGTCCGCATTGGCCTCGCACTGACTGCGGATACGCCCTGCCAGGTCCGGGAGAAACGGGTCTAGGCCGACTCCGAGCTCCCGGCAGGCTCTGGTTAGGACGGCCAGGACAGCGTCTAGGTCGCGGGCGGCTTGCTGGTCACCGTCCGCCTGCGCCTTGGCGATGTCCCACGGCCTGATCTGGTTGATATAGCGATTTGCTTCATCGGCGATGGACCAGACTGCGCTGGTCGCCTTGCGAAAGTCGAAGTTGGACAGGGCGGTGTCTATGCGACCTGGCGCTTCGGCGATCGCGGCCTCGACGCGCTGGGAGCCGGGGGCGGGATGCGTCGTGGTGGGGACTGCGCCGGAGCGGTAGTGGTGGGTCATGGTTATTACGCGGTTGATTAGGTTGCCTAGGTTGTTGGCTAGGTCGTCGTTGGCGCGGGCGATCAGGCGGTCGATGGTGAAGTCGGTGTCGCCGATCCGCGGTACGTCGCGCAGCAGCCACCAGCGGACGGCGTCGGTGCCGTACCGCAGCGCTAGTGCGGCCGGATCGATCGGGTCTCCGCTGGACTTGCTGATCTTGCGGCCGTCAACGGTGAGGTAGTCGTGCACCGCGATGTCGGTCGGCAGCGGCAGCCCGGCCGATGCCAGCATGGCCGGCCAGTACACGGCGTGGAACCTGAGCACGCCCTTGCCGACCAGGTGGATCCTGCTGTCGGCGCCGGTCCACCAGCACCGCAGGCCCGCGTCATCGGTGCCGTACCCGGGCGCGGTCAGGTAGTTGCCTAGCGCGTCCCACCACACGTAGATCACCTGGTCGGGATCGCCGGGGACCGGAATGCCCCAGCCGCGGGCGCGCGCGGTTGACCGGGAGACGCTGAAGTCGGCAAGCCCGCCTGCGATGAAGCCGAGCACCTCGTTCCGGCGGCCGGCCGGCTCGATTCCGAGCCGGCCGCCGTCGATCGCGTCGTGCAGCAGGCCGGCGTAGCGGGACAGCCGGAAGAACCAGTTCTCCTCAGCGACCTGCTGTGGCTCGGTTCCGTGCTCGGCGCACCGGCCATCATCGAGCTCGGCGGCGGTGTAGAACTGCTCGCAGCCGACGCAGTAGAGCCCCTGGTACTGCCTGCGGTAGAGATCACCGGCCTGCGCGCAAGCCCGCCAGAGCCGCTCGACACCGACCCGGTGCCGCGGGTCGGTGCTGGTGCGGATGACGTCATCGACAGACAGCGACAGCGGACCGCCGAGCGCCACGAAGGCGCTGGCGTTGGCGTCGACGAACTCCTGCACAGCGATCCCGGCCGCCTGCGCCGCCAGCACGTTCTTCAGCGAGTTGTCGTCGGTGCCGGTCTGGAATCTGACCCGCTCGCCCCGGCCGCGGCGGTGCCTGGCGAGCACGTCGGCCTGGACGAGCTCAAGGGCGTGGCCTAGATGGGGGCGGGCGTTGACGTACGGGATGGTGGTGGTGATGTAGGTGTGCGGTGCGGTCATCGGAACCTCCGGGAGTACCAGGGGCACCGACCGCGCAGCAAAGCCGAGGCCCCGGATCAGGGCCTCGGAAACGATCATCCGTGCAGCGTCAGCGGCCCCGCGAGCGGGGCATCATGACCTGAACCGCGGACGTCGTCATGCGCCCATGGTAGCGCGGCAGCCCGGCATCCGGCATCCGGCCAGCGGCGACCCGGCTACTGGTTCTCGGTTCCTGCGGCGGTGACGAACGCGGCAAGCAGGTCAGACTGAACCAGGCGGCTTGGCTCGTGCATGTACATCATGTGGCCGGACTCGTAGTAGCTGAACTCGATGTTGCCAGCTAGCTCAGCCGGGATGGCCAGGTGCGCGAAGTCGTGCTCGGCAGCGAAGTACGGCGTCGCGACATCGTAGTAACCGCAGGCCACATGCACCCGCATGTGCGGGTTAGTCCGCATCGCCTCGGCCAGCTTGTCCAGCACGTACACCTGCTGTGCCTCGAACTCCTTGAAAGACCAGGGATACACCCGCTCGGTCAGGATCTCGTAAGGCAAGTCACTGGCGTAACCAAGCTCGGCGCGCACGTAGTGGTTGAGCGCAGCGGTGTACGGTCCGGTGATGGCATCGATCGAGGGGTCGGACGTCCATTGCTCCCGGCCGTAGTCGGCATCCCAGCCAAGGAATCTGCCGTCGATCCGGCCGATGGTCCTGCGCTGGTCACGCAGCAACTCGGTCAGGAACCTGACGTGCTCAGGCCGCAGATTGACCCGGTCCACGTAGTCCTCGCTGAGGCCGGTCAGCGCCGCGACCCTGGCGACCGCGGCCGCCCGCTCCGACGCGGTCAGCCGCGAGCCGCGGCCAAGCACCCGCCGGTACTCGGTCTGCGCATACTCCTGCGCCTCGTCGAGCACCTCACGCAGCGGCCGGTCCCCGTGCCTGCCGTGGTAGTGAGCGACGGCCGCGTAGGTCGGCAGGTAGAGCACGTACGGGTCGTCGTTACCACCGCCAAATCCGCCCGAATTGCCATCCAGGAAGGCCGAGATCAGGATCAGGCCGTTCAGGTACATCCCGTACCGCTGCTGCAGGTGCCTGGCGAGTGCGGCCGCGCGCAGCGTCCCATACGACTCACCGCACAGGTACTTGGGCGACATCCAGCGGCCGTTCCGCGTGGTCCACAGCCTGATCACCTCGGCGACCGAATCGATATCGCCGCCGAACCCGTGGAAATCCTTCGGCTTCTCGCCCTTGACCGCACGCGAGAACCCGGTCGAGACCGGGTCGATGAAGACCAGGTCGGAGTGCCTGAGCAGGGTCTGCGTATTGTCGGCCAGGCCGTACGGCGGCGGCAGCAGCGCGCCGGCGTCACCCATCAGCACCCGGCGCGGGCCGAGCAGCCCAAGATGCAGCCAGACGCTTGACGACCCTGGACCGCCGTTGAAAGCGAAGGTGACCGGACGGCGGCCGGCCGACCAGTCATCGACCGTATAGGCGGTCATGAAGACCTCAGCCTTCGGCTGCACGCCGTCGAACTTGTCGTCGGTGTGCTCCTCCGTGCGCAGCACGATCCGCCCGGCCGTCACCGTGTAGCTCAGCTCGCCGCCATTCACCGAGATCGAGTGCACGGTGGTGATCAGGTCGTCGACTGGCTCGGCTGGCTGGCCGGCCGACTGGCCTTCCGCAGCACTATCGCCGGCTCCGTTGCCTGGCTGGGCTGCCGGATCGGTGTCCTGCCCGCCGACCATTCCGGCTCTACCCTGATCGCCAGCGGACACCTCTGTACTCCTTCGCGGTGTGAGTCCCGACGTGCAGGCTAGTGGCATCAGGCCAGCGGGGCCGAATCGCACCTGGCGCCGGCGGCTTCGCCGCGCAGGAAGCACTCCAACCTCAGGCCGACGTCATCCGGCTCGCAGCCGCCGCGACCAGGGCCAGGAAGATGCCGGGATCCTGGCCCGCCTCCGGGTGCCACTGCACGGCCAGGGCGAACGGGTGCTCATCCGGATCAAGCTCGAACGCCTCGATGGTGCCGTCGGTGGCCCATGCGGTGGCGGTCAGACCAGCGCCAAGCCGGCCTATGCCCTGGTGGTGATGGGTCGGCACCACGGCAACCTTGGCGCCGTCCGGCCCGGCGTCGGCGAAGCCGACGATCGCGGCTAGCCGGCAGGACGGTGCCACGGTGACCTCGTGCGCGCCCATCTCGCCTGGTTTGGCGGAGTGGTGCCCGTCATGACCGACCACATCGGGCAGGTGCTGGATCAGGCTGCCGCCGAGCGCGACGTTGATCAGCTGCATCCCGCGGCAGATCCCGAGCACCGGCAACTTCGCCGAGATCGCCCGGCGGAACAGCGCGAACTCGGCGGCGTCGCGCTGCGGGTTGACCTTCGTCCTGGGATCCGGCGGCTCGCCGTAATGCGCGGGCTCGACGTCGGGCCCGCCGGAGATGATCAGGCCGTCCAGCCGATGCACGACGTCGTCGATCCCGGGCACCGGCGGCAGCAGCGTGGGGATGCCGCCGGCCGCGGCAACCTGGTCAACATAGTTCTGCGGGAGCACGGCGGCCGGCCGGTCCCAGACGCCCCACTGGGCCCGCTCAAAGTAGGCGCTGATCCCGATCAACGGCCGCTGCGCCGCCCTGCCGCCGCTCATAGCGGGGTCACGTAGGCGCCGGCGATCCCGCCGTCCACCAGGAACTGCGAGGCCGTGATGAACGAGGCATCGTCGCTGGCCAGGAAGGCCACCGCGGCGGCGATCTCCTCGGGTTCGGCGAACCGGCCGACCGGTACGTGCACCAGCCGCCGGGCGGCACGCTCGGGGTCCTTGGCGAACAGCTCGCGCAACAGCGGGGTATTGACCGGCCCAGGGCAGAGCGCGTTCACCCGGATCCCCTCCCTGGCGAACTGCACGCCAAGCTCCCGGCTCATCGCCAGCACGCCGCCCTTGGACGCGGTGTATGAGATCTGCGAGGTGGCCGCGCCGAGCACGGCCACGAACGACGCGGTGTTGATGATCGAGCCCTTACCGCGGGACAGCATGTGCGGGATCACATACTTGCAGCACAGGTAGACGGAGGTCAGGTTGATCTCCTGGACCCGACGCCAGGCGTCGATGCCCGTGGTCAGGATGGAGTCGTCATCAGGCGGTGATATGCCGGCGTTGTTGAACGCGATGTCGATCTGACCGAACTCGGCGGCTACCTGATCGAACAGCCGCCGCACATCATCCTCGCTGGCTACATCGGCGGCGATGAAGGTACCGCCGGTCTGCTCGGCGGCCGCCTGACCCGCGGTCTTGTCGATGTCGACGGCGACGACCCTGGCGCCCTCGGCGGCCATCCGCCGCGCGCTGGCCAATCCGATCCCGCTGCCAGCTCCGGTGATGACGGCGACCCGGTCCTGCAAGCGCTCCATGGGGGCTGCTCCTCGATCCTGTGCTAGTCCGCGGTGGAGATGAAGACGTTCTTGATCTCGGTGAAGGCGTCGAGCGCGTCCGGGCCGAGCTCCCGGCCCAGGCCGGACTGCTTGAACCCGCCGAACGGAGTCCAGTACCTGACCGATGAGTGCGAGTTGACCGACAGGTTGCCGGTCTCCACCGCCCTGGCCACCCGGATCGCCCGGCCGACATCCCGGGTCCAGATCGAGCCGGACAGGCCGTACGGCGAGTCGTTGGCGATCCGCACGGCGTCGGCCTCGTCGTCGAACGGAGTGACGGTGACGACCGGTCCGAAGACCTCTTCCGTGTACGCCGGGGCGTCGAAGCTGACCGGCGCGAGCACGGTGGGCGGGAACCAGTAGCCGGGCCCGTCAGGCGCGCTGCCCCTGATCGCCACCGGCGCATCGTCGGGAACATAGGACTGAACATGGGCCCGGTGCCCGGCCGAGATCAGCGGGCCCATCTCAGTTCCCGCCGAGCTAGGATCGCCGACTTGCACGCCGTGCACCGCTGGCTCGAGCAGTGCCATGAACTCGTCGAGCACCGACCGCTGCACCAAGATCCGGGACCGGGCGCAGCAGTCCTGCCCGGCGTTGTCGAACACCGCGTACGGCGCGGTGGCCGCCGCCCGCTCGATGTCGGCATCGGCGAAGACGATGTTGGCGCTCTTGCCGCCGAGCTCGAGAGTCAGCCGCTTCACCTGCCGCGCGCAGCCGGCCATGATCTGCTGGCCGACCTCGGTCGAGCCGGTGAACACGATCTTGCGAACGGCAGGGTGGTCGACCAGCCGCTGGCCGACCACCGATCCCTTTCCCGGCAGCACCTGGAGGACGCCCTCGGGCAGCCCGGCCTCCAGGGCAAGCTCGCCGATCCTGATCGCGGTCAGCGGCGTCATCTCGGCCGGCTTTGCGACCACCGTGTTCCCAGCGGCCAGCGCGGGAGCCATGCCCCAGGACAGGATCGGCATCGGGAAATTCCACGGCACGATCAGCCCGACCACGCCGAGCGGCTCGGCGAAGGTGACGTTCAGGCCGCCGGCCACCGGAATCTGCTTGCCGCAGGTCCGCTCCGGCGCGGCCGCGTAGTACTGCAGCACGTCGCGGACCTGGCCGGCCTCCCAGCTGGCCGCCCCGACCGGATGCCCGGAGTTGGCCACCTCAAGTGCGGCCAGCTCGTCGACATGCGCGTCAACGGCCGCAGCGAACCGGCGCAGCAGCGCGGCCCGATCTCCTGGCGAGACCGCCCGCCAGGTTCGCTGCGCCAGCTCGGCCGCGACGATCGCGGCGTCGGTCTGCTCCGCCGATGTGCCTGGCACGGTTCTGACCGGCTGTTCGGTCGCCGGATTCAGCACGGTGTAGTCAGCCATAACCAGCCCCTGCCGCTCGCCACGTGTTCACCTTCATCCTCACCCGGCCGGATCAGCCAGGCACCTGCGCCACCTGGAAGGCAGGCGACCGCAGCCCGGTCGGCTATAGCCGCTCGAAACAGCGCCGCAGCTCCCAGTCGGTAACCGCTGAGTCGAACGCGGCCAGCTCGACCCGCGCGTAGTTGGTGTAGTGGCTGACCACATCGGCGCCGAACGATTGTTGCGCCAAATCGCTCTTTTCCCACAGCTCAAGTGCGTCACGGAGGGTATGCGGGACCTTCGGCCCGTCGTCGATGTAGGCGTTCCCGGGGAAGGCCGGCTCAAGCGGTAGCTCGTTGTCGATGCCGTGCAGGCCTGCCGCGATCATCGCGGCCACCGCCAGGTAAGGGTTCACGTCTCCGCCTGGAGTCCGGTTTTCCACCCGGAGTGACAGTCCGTGCCCGACCAGGCGGAGCGCGCAAGTACGGTTGTCGACCCCCCAGCGGACCGCGGTCGGGGCGAAGCTGCCTGGCACGAACCGCTTGTAGGAGTTGATGTTCGGCGCGTAGGCGAGCGCCAGGTCGCGCATCGCCGCCAGCTGACCGGCCACAAAATGCTCGCCGAGCCTGGACAGCCCGTGCGGACCTTGGCCGGCCATGATCGGCGCGCCTTCGGTCGTCCGCAGCGACAGGTGGATGTGGCATGAGTTGCCCTCGCGCAGGTTCGGCTTGGCCATGAAGGTCAGCGCCATGCCGTCTTGCGCGGCGATCTCCTTAGCCCCGGTCTTGTAGACCGAGTGGTTATCGCAGGTCGTCACCGCGTCGGAGTACTTGAACGCGATCTCGTGCTGGCCCAGGTTGCACTCGCCCTTGGCCGACTCGACGTACAGGCCGGCCCCGGTCATGCCGTTGCAGATCCGCCGCAGCAGCGGATCGATCCGCGAGGTGCCGAGGATCGAGTAGTCGACGTTGTACTGGTTCGCCGGGATCAGGTCACGGTAGCCCTTGTCGGACGCCTGCTCGTAGCTGTCGCGGTAGACGATGAACTCAAGTTCGGTGCCCGCTAGCGCCACCCAGCCGCGCTCGGCCAGCCGCTGCGTCTGAGCCAGCAGGATCTGCCGCGGTGAGGCGACCACGGGAGCGCCGTCCAGCCAGGTCAGGTCGGCCAGGACCAGAGCCGTGGCCGGCAGCCACGGCAGCCGGCGCAGCGTCGCCGGGTCGGGTCTGAGCACGAAATCGCCGTAGCCCCGCTCCCAGGAGGACATCTCGTACCCGCCGACGGTGTTCATCTCGATGTCCACCGCGAGCAGGTAGTTACAGCCCTCCGCGTAGTGCTCGGCCACCTCGTCGAAGAAGTACTCCGCCGACAGGCGCTTGCCCTGCAGCCGGCCCTGCATGTCGGTGAAGGCGAGGATGACCGTGTCTATCTCGCCCGCACCGACTGCCGCCTGCAGCTTGGCCATGCTCAGCATGCCCGGCCTGGCGGCGCCATCGCCGCCGCCGTGACTTTCCGTCATCTACCAGTCCTATCCGAGACTCGGCGCGGCGGATCGGATCCGCCGCGCACTCCGCGCCTGGTCAGACCTGCTCGAGCTCATGCTCGATCGCGGCCAGTTCCTCGGGCGTGCCCTGAACCTTCGGCCCGGTAAACCAGTTCTTCGCCGACACCGCCCAGTAGATCCCGGCATACCCGATCACGACGATCACGGCGACAACCGAGTAGTTGAAGGTGTTGAGGTCGAGAGTGCCTCCGCTGGTGACTGGCCCGAACTGCGGCAGCATGAACAGGATCGTGATGAGAACCACCCAGACCACGGCGGTCCAGCCGATCAGGTAGCTCCACCTGCCCAGGTGCCACGGCCCGCGCTTGAAGCTCTCGCCCTGGCGCAGACGCAGGAACGTCGGCAGCACGTAGGCGATGTAGAGGCCGATGACCGCGATCGAGGTGACGGCTCCGTACGCAGTGTAGTTCCACAGGTACGGCAGGCCGAGGATCAGCGCGCCGACGGCCGCCAGCCAGATCGCATTCGTTGGCGTGCGCGTACGGTGATTGACGCGGTGCCAGAACGCCGAGCCCGGCAGCGCGCCGTCCCTGGAGAAGGCGTAGATCATCCGCGAGTTCGCGGTGACCGAGGCCATGCCGCAGAACAACTGGGCGCCGATCGCGACAAGCAGCAGCAGCTTCGCGCCGGTCAGGCCGATGGCGTCGTGCCAGATCTGGGCCGGGGCGGCGACGCCGGCGGCCGCCTCGCCAAGGTACAGCTTGCCGCCGATCGTGCCCTGGATCGCGAAGGTCATGCCGATGAGCAGCACCCAGCCCGCGGCGAGCGAGACGAGGATCGACATCACGATGCCGCGCGGACCAGCGGTGGCGGCCTTGTGCGTCTCCTCGGTCATGTGCGCCGAGGCGTCGTAGCCGGTGAAGGTGTACTGCGCCATGAGCAGGCCGACCGGGAGGATGTACCACCAGCCGATGTTCAGGCCGCTGTTGTTGAACAGGCCGGTGAAAACGTCCTTGGCTGGCAGGTGATGCGCCGGGGCGAACGCCACCACCGCGACGATGATGAGCACGCCGGTGATGTGCCACCAGACGCTGATGTTGTTCAGCAGCGCCACCAGCCGGATGCCGAACTGGTTCAGCAGGCCATGCACGAACAGCACGATCGCGTAGATGACGATCGTCTCCCAGCGCGCCGTGCCCAGGCCCCATTCCAGGTTCAGGAACGCGTTGATGAAGAACGCGGCGCCGAAGTCGATGCCGGCCGTGATCGCGACCTGACCGAGGAAGTTGAACCAGCCGGTGAACCAGGACCAGGCCGGGCCCTTGTTCCTGGCCAGCTTGGCCGCCCAGTAGTAAAGCCCGCCGGCGGTCGGGAAGCTGGAGCAGACCTCGGCCATGGACAGCCCGACGAGCAGCGTCATGATCCCGACGAAGGGCCAGCCCCAGACGATGACGGCCGGGCCGCCCTCATCCATCCCGAAGTAGTACAGGGTCAGGCAGCCGGACAGGATCGAGATGATCGTGAACGAGACCGCGAAGTTCGAGAATCCGGACATGCGCCTGCGCAGTTCCTGGGCGTAACCGAGGCTGTGCAGGGTTTCCTCGTCGCTCAGCGGGGTGCCTGCGGACGTTGGATCGTTGACCGACACGACGTGCTCCTTGGGTCACGGGCTGGTCTGGGAGTCAAGCTCGGATCTGGCGGCAGCCGAGGTTTAATGGTTCAATATCAGACCAATGATGGTCCGGTCAGGGCGATTGTCAAGAGCCAGGGCCAGAAAGATCAGCAGCGACCGGCAGACTCCGGCGCGTGGGGGTGGGGAGGCCCGCGTGCCGGACTTGGCGTGCGCAGGTCACCGTCAACGTGCAGGTGCGGCGGGAGTGAGCAGGCGGGAGTGAGCATCGGCCTTGATCTGGGCGGCGTGCTGCGCCCGGTGCGGGAGGGCAACGCGTTCGAGGAGACCGTCGAGCGCCTGCTCACCGTGATCAAGCTCGGCCTGATCGCGCCAGGGGAGCGCTTCCCGCCGGAACGGGAGCTGGCCGCTCAGCTTGGCATCAGCCGGCTGACCCTGCGCGAGGCCATCCACGAGCTGCAGCAGGCGGGGTATGTCGAGTCCAGGCGCGGCCGGTTCGGCGGCACGTTCATTACCTACACCAGGCCCGCGCCCACCGTCGGCGAGCTGCGCCGCCTGGCCCTGGAGCACGGCGATAAGCTGACCGACGCGCTGACCTTCCGGTTCGCGGTGGAGACCGGCGCGGCCGAGGTACTGGCGCAGCAGCTGGCCGACCCGGGCAGCCATCCGGCTGAGCCTGGCGCACCCGATCAGCGCGAGGTTCTGCTGGCCAGGCTGCACGACGTCAATATGGCTGGTCCGCAGGATTACCGGCGGCTTGACACCGTCTTCCACCTGTCCATCGCCGAGCTGACCGGGTCGAGCATGCTCGCGGCGGCCTGCACCGACGCCAGGATGCGGCTGAATGATCTGCTCAACGCGATCCCGGTGCTGAAGCTCAACATCACCCACACGGCCGTCCAGCACGCGGCCATTGTGGCCGCGATCCTGGCCGGTGACCCCGAGCGGGCCCGCAAGGCGGTCGCCGAGCACCTGGCCGGCACCGGCGCCCTGCTCCGCGGCTTCCTCGGCTAGCCAGGTATGTCCGCGATCCGGTCGAAGGCCAGCACCAGGCGCTCGGGGCCGCGCAGGTTGAAGTTGGGCTTGTAGGTCAGGGCCGCCTCGTCAAGTTCGGGGCCGATCACCCGGGCCGCGAACTGCCGCAGCGCGATCGTGGCCTCAAGCCGGGCCAGCGGAGCGCCCAGGCAGAAATGCGGGCCAGCGGCGAACGCCAGATGCTCCCGTGCGTCGCGCCTGATGTCGAACCGATCCGGCTCGGTGAACACCTGCGGATCCCGCCCGGTCGCGGCCAGCAGGAGCAGCAGCACGGCCCCGTCTGCTGGCTCAAGCTCGCCGATCGTCAGGCCGTTACGGGCAATCCGGCCGGTGAGCTGTACCGGCGGATCGAACCGCAGTGTCTCCTCAATCGCGGCGGCGGCCAGCTCAGGGTCGGCGATCAGCGCCGCGAGCTGGTCCCGGTGCCGTAGCAGGGCCAGCGCGGCGTTGGAGATCAGGCCGACCGTGGTCTCGTGCCCGGCTACCAGCAACAGCACGCAGGTGGCGATCAGTTCGTCTTCGGTCAGCCGCTCGCCGTCGTCCTCCGCCCTGATCAGCTTGGTCAGCAGGTCGTTGGCCGGACTGGCCCGGCGGGCGGCGATCAGCTCGCTGAAGTAGGCGGCGAATTCAAGGCCGGCCCGCTCGGCCTGCGCCTGGAGCAGCGCCGAATCGGCGGCGCCGAACTGTGGCTGCACCGAGTGAGCCAGCTTCGCCGACCAGGCGGCGAACGTCGCCTGGTCGCCAGGCGGCACGCCGAGCAGCTCGGAGATGATCCGCACCGGCAGCGGATAGGCCAGCTGGCTGACCAGCTCGATGGCGTTCCCGGCAGCGGCCGACAGCAGCTCGTCGGTGATCTCGGTGATCCTTGGCGCCAAGGTGGCCACCACCCGGGCGGTGAACGCCTTGGCGACCAGCCGGCGCAGCCGGGTGTGGTCCGGCGGATCAAGCGAGAGGAACGATCGGGTGCGCGGCGCGTCCGGCCGGGAAAGCAGTGACCGGTCCCGCTCGCTGCTTGCCCGCGGGTCACGCAGGATGCGCGAGCAGTCCCGGTAGCGGCCGAACACTGCCATCGCGCCGTCAAACTCGACGAACGGCGACGCCTCGCGCAGCGTGGCGAACAATGGATACGGATCGGCGATGACTGCCGGGTCGGCCAGCCGGGCCAGGGCGGCCAGTCCAAGCTGCGGCGCGGCGGTCACCGGTCAGCGTCCCGGCCGGCCGGCAGCGACCTGGGCCGGATCAGGCATGCCCATCGGGTTCGGGAACGGCAGCTCGGCCGCGCAGGCCAGCACCAGCACCTCGCAGCCGTCGATGTCCGCGGCCAGCAGCGCGGCGAAATGCCCGTCGCCGCGGTGCTCGCGCAGTGTCGTTGCCGCCTGCCACAGCCGGGCGAGGTGGTCGTCAGGTACCGGCAGCGTGGTGTTCGCCGCGGCCAGCATCCGGCCAGCGCAGTCCAGGTCGGCCACTACGGCGGTGAGCAAATCGGCGGCCTGTGGTATCACGGCGTCAAGGTCACCGAGCACCCGGCGGAGCGCGGCCACGGCTCCGGCCGAGCGGACGGCGAGCGCCCGCGACGGCGAGACGATCTGCCACACGGCCGGCAGAGCTCGGCTGACCATGTCCGGCGCGAAGTTGTAGAACGATGCCACCACCGGGGCCGCCGTGACCGGGCCAAACGGCGCGGCCCGCCCGGCGAAGTAGCCGCGCCAGAAGCCGCGCAAGCCCGCCTCCTCGAACGCGGCCCGAGCCTGCGGCGCGAAGTAGGTCAGCGTGTGCACTGACTCGAACAGCGTCCACATCCGGCGGGCCAAGGCGGCGGCGTTCTCCATGTCTCGACATTAAGTGTTTCGCTCGGGCCGACCCAAACCAGCCGCCCCGGTGCGGCGCGGGCGGCCAGGGCAGGGGGCGGTTTGCGGTGCGGTAACGATTTACGGCACAATGATGTTGTGAAATACGTGGGACAGGTAGCTTGGCCAGCGGGCTCCGAGGCCGACGGCCGTGCGTCGGGCTCCGAGCAGAGTACGCGTGCCCGGATTGCCCGGCTGATCCTGGAGAACGGCCCGGTGACCGCCGCCGGGCTGGGCACCAGGCTTGGCCTGACCCCGGCAGCGATCCGCCGCCACCTTGACCATCTGCTGGCCGACGGCATGATCGAGACCAGGCTGGCCCGAGTTTACGGCAACCGCGGTCGCGGCAGGCCGGCCAGGATGTTCGCGATCACCGACGCCGGCCGGAGCGCCTTCGAGCACACCTACGACGACCTGGCCACCAGCGCGCTGCGGTTCCTTGCCGAGCGCGCCGGGCCAGGCGCGGTCACCGAGTTCGCCCGCCGCCAGGTCGCCGAGCTTGAGCGCAGATACCGGCCGGTGGTCGAGTCCGCGCCACCGGCCGACCGGGTCAAGGCGCTTGCCGAGGCGCTGTCCGCTGACGGCTACGCCGCGTCGGCCACGGCCATGCCCGCCCCTAGCGGCGGACAGCCCGGCGGCGAGCAGCTCTGCCAGCACCACTGCCCGGTGGCGCACGTCGCCGCCGAGTACCCGCAGCTCTGCGAGGCGGAGACCGAGGCGTTCGGCCGCCTGCTCGGCGCGCCGGTACAGCGCCTGGCGACGATCGCACACGGCGATGGAATCTGCACCACCCACGTCACCTCGCTGTCCCTGGCAACACAGTCCCATTCAGCACAGTCCCATTCAGCACAGTCACATGCAGCACAGGCGCCGCGGCCCGCCCGCGGCGTCCCAACAAGTGCCATATCAGAGGTCGGAGGCCTGTCCGCATGACCACAACCGCGCATCCCGAGCTTGACGGCCTGGACCGATACAAGTTCGGCTGGGCCGACTCCGACGTGGCAGGCGCAGCCGCCCGCCGCGGCCTGTCCGAGGAGGTCGTTCGCGATATCTCGGCCAAGAAGGGCGAGCCGGACTGGATGCTGCAGCTGCGGCTGAAGGGCCTTGAGCTGTTCCGCCGCAAGCCCATGCCCACCTGGGGCTCGGACCTGTCCGGGATCGACTTCGAGAACATCAAGTACTTCGTCCGGTCCACCGAGAAGCAGGCGGCCAGCTGGGACGACCTGCCAGCCGACATCAAGAACACCTACGACCGGCTCGGCATCCCCGAGGCCGAGAAGCAGCGCCTGATCGCCGGCGTGGCCGCGCAATACGAATCTGAGGTTGTTTATCACAAAATAAGAGAAGATCTAGAAGAAAAAGGTGTTTTGTTCCTAGACACTGACACGGCGCTGAAGGAGCAGCCTGAGCTGTTCCGTGAGTACTTCGCCACGGTGATCCCGGTCGGCGACAACAAGTTCGCCGCGCTGAACACGGCGGTCTGGTCGGGGGGATGCCTGACGGCGGATGCGCGCATCAATGTCAAGGGCAAGGGCCTAGTCAGTATCGCGGACGTCAAGGAGGGCGACGAAGTCTTCGGAACTAATCTTGACCGCGAGGTCGTTCGCGAGAAGGTGCTGGCTCATATGGAGAGCGGCGTCAAGCCGGTCTATCAGCTGCGCGTGGCGGGCCGCACTCTCGAGGCCACGGGTAACCACAAGTTCCTCGTCGCAAGACGCATGGCAGATGCTTTGGGTCGGGTTCGCTGGACAGCCGTGTGGGTGCCACTCGACGAAATTGAGGTCGGCGAGCCGATCGCTGTTGCCCGGCATCTGCCCGACGACGGCGAAGTCATGGTGATGCCGCAGCCGGAGGAATACGTCAAGAATCGCTCGCGTCAGCGCTTGGGCTTCCCAGTCCTGAGCGACGTAAATCTGTGCTGGCTGCTTGGACTGTGGTTGGGTGACGGACACACTGCTGCTCCACACCAGCACATGCGTCAGGTGTCATTCTCGGTTCCGGCAGACGATCCTGTTCACGGCGAGGCGATCGACGTCGTCAAGCAGGTCTTCGACGCACATGTGACACTGGTGAAATGTGGGTTCGTCGTAAGTTCCAAGGCATTCGGTACGTGGCTCGACGATTTGGGCTTCTCCGGCCATGCAAAGACGAAGCGTCTGCCGGAGTGGATCTACGCCCTGCCGCACCGCCAACAGCTGGCTATTCTTGGCGGCCTCATTGACGCCGACGGCTGGATCGAAAATGACGGTGCAACAATGTCGATCGAACTCGCCAACCGGGAGCTGCTCGAAGACGTGCGGCAGCTTGCTATCGGCTGTGGCCTATATGCGGACGGCCAGCTGACCGAGCGCACCCGAACGAACATCTTCGCTGATGGTCACCTGAGCACAGCTACCTGCTGGCGCCTGCGTGTTCAGGGTGATCTCAGCCGAGTCGGTACTCGCAATCCGGCCAAGAAGGGATCAGCCGCCTCTAAGGGCCGCGGTCCGCGGTATATCGCATCGACCGGGCTCAACTTCTCGTCGTTGGCGACTGAAACTGTAGGGTTTGCCGTCCTGCGAGAGAAGGAGTTTGTGGGCGACAAGCCAACCTACGACATCCAGGTCGTAGGACTGGAGAACTTCGTGGCCAACGGCATCGTCGCGCACAACAGCTTCATCTACGTGCCGAAGGGCGTGCGCGTCGAGATCCCGTTGCAGGCCTACTTCCGGATCAACACCGAGAACATGGGCCAGTTCGAGCGGACGCTGATCATCGTCGACGAGGACGCCTACGTGCACTACGTCGAGGGCTGCACGGCGCCGATCTACTCGTCGGACTCGCTGCACTCGGCGGTGGTCGAGATCATCGTCAAGCGCGGCGCCCGCTGCCGTTACACCACCATCCAGAACTGGTCGAACAACGTCTACAACCTGGTCACCAAGCGGGCCGTAGCCCAGGCTGGCGCGACCATGGAGTGGGTTGACGGCAACATCGGCTCCAAGGTGACGATGAAGTACCCGGCGGTCTACCTGATGGGGGAGCACGCCAGGGGCGAGACCCTCTCGGTCGCGTTCGCCGGGTCCGGGCAGCACCAGGACGCCGGAGCCAAGATGGTGCACTGCGCGCCGAACACCTCGTCGTCGATCGTGTCCAAGTCGGTGGCCAGGGCAGGCGGCCGGACCTCCTACCGCGGCCTGGTGCAGGTGCAGGAGGGCGCGGCGCACTCCCGTTCCACGGTCAAGTGCGATGCGCTGCTGGTTGACACGATCAGCCGGTCGGACACCTACCCGTACGTCGACGTCCGCGAGGACGACGTGGAGATGGGGCACGAGGCAACCGTCTCGAAGATCTCCGATGATCAGCTGTTCTACCTGATGAGCCGCGGCATGACCGAGGACGAGGCAATGGCCACGATCGTCCGTGGCTTCGTCGAGCCGATCGCACGCGAGCTGCCGATGGAGTACGCGCTCGAGCTGAACCGGCTGATCGAGCTGCAAATGGAAGGAGCGGTCGGCTGATGTCTGGCTTGCAGGGGGCCGTAGAGTCAGCGGCCCCCCTGTCCAGGCTGCATAGCCAGGTCTCCTACGACCCGGCGGACTTCGCCGTGCCGACCGGACGGGAAGAAGAATGGCGGTTCTCACCGCTTCGTCGGCTGCGCGGGCTGCATTCCGAAATTGGGGCTGGCGACGGCAAGGCGACGGTCGCAGTCGGTGCCGAGTCGCGGGTCGCCGTTGAAGCTGCGCAACACGGCGACCCGCGACTCGGCACCGCCTACGTGCCCTCGGACCGGGTCAGTGCACGTGCGTTCGCATCGTTCGGCGAGGCCACGGTCGTGACGATCCCCTCCGGTGCTGAGATAGCGCAGCCCACCTGGATCACGGTCCGGGGCGAGGATGCGGCAGGAGCGGCGTTCGGGCATCTGCTGGTTGATGTGCAAGCCAACGCCAGTGCGGTGGTGGTGCTTGAGTACTCGGGGTCGGCGACGTATGCGGACAATGTTGAGCTGGTGGTGGGGGACGGGGCGCGACTGACCGTGGTTAGCGTGCAGGACTGGGCCAATGACGCGGTGCATCTGTCGCACCATCACGCTCAGGTCGGCAAGGACGCGACGGTCGCGCATACGGCGGTCACCCTGGGCGGCGGCGTGGTGCGGCTGGCGCCGTCGGTGCGGTACACCGGGCCTGGCGGAGACGCCCAACTGCGCGGGATGTATTACGCCGACGCCGGTCAGCATCTGGAGCACCGGCTGTTTGTCGACCACAGTGCGCCGAACTGCCGCAGCCGGGTGACCTACAAGGGCGCGCTGCAAGGCGACGGCGCGCACGCGGTCTGGATCGGCGACGTGATCATCAGGCCCGAGGCGACCGGCACCGACACCTACGAGTACAACAGGAACCTCGTGCTCACCGACGGCACCAGGGTCGATTCGGTGCCGAACCTGGAGATCCTGACCGGGGAAGTCGTCGGCGCCGGGCACGCCAGCGCCAGCGGCCGCCTGGAAGATCAGCATCTGTTCTACCTGATGACCCGCGGCATCCCGTTCGACGAGGCACGGCGGTTGGTGCTCAGGGGCTTCTTCGGGGAGCTGATCGCCGAGATCGAGGTGGCCGAGCTGCGCCAGCGGATCACAGCCGCGATCGAGGGCGAGCTGGACAAGATGATCGAAGCTGGTCCTGGCACCGTGTTCGCCGATGCGCCGGCCGAACCAACGGGGGATGGCCACCGATGACCGAGGCAATCGATTTCGTTCGAGCCTGCGCGCTAGCCGAGCTGCCCGCCCAGGGCACCTTCGCGGTAGAGCTGAACGGCATCCCGCTCGTGATCATCCAGAGCGACGGCGAGATCTTCGCGCTGCAGGAATTCTGCACCCACGAGGATGTGTCGCTCGCCGACGGCGAGGTCTACGACCACACCGTCGAGTGCTGGCTGCACGGTTCCTGCTTCGACCTGCGGACCGGCAAGCCGACCGGTCCGCCGGCCAGCAAGCCACTTGCTACCTACCCAGTGCGGGTCGACGGCGATGACGTGTACGTGTCCGTTCCGGCCAGCTAACCAGAACACCCGAACCAGGAGAGATGATGTCCACCCTTGATATCCGCGACCTGCACGTCAGCGTGACGGCGCAGTCGGGCGAGAGCCAGGAGATCCTTTCCGGCGTTAACCTGACGGTCGCGGCCGGGCAGACGCACGCCATTATGGGTCCGAACGGGTCAGGCAAGTCGACGCTGGCTTACTCGATCGCCGGTCACCCGAAGTACCACGTCACCAGTGGTTCGGTGACCCTGGACGGGCAGGACGTGCTGGCGATGACCGTGGACGCCCGCGCCCGGGCCGGCCTCTTCCTCGCCATGCAGTACCCGGTCGAGGTACCAGGGGTATCGGTATCGAACTTCCTGCGCACCGCGGTCACCGCAGTCCGCGGCGAGGCGCCGCGGATCCGCGACTTCACCAAGGAGCTGAACGCGGCGATGACCGCGCTCTCGATCGACCCGGTCTTCGCCAGGCGCAATGTCAACGAGGGCTTCTCCGGCGGTGAGAAGAAGCGGCACGAGATCCTGCAGCTTCAGCTGCTCAACCCGAAGATCGCGATCCTGGACGAGACCGACTCCGGGCTCGACATCGACGCGCTGAAGGTCGTCTCGGCTGGAGTCAACGCCTACCGCCAGAACACCGAACATGGCGTCCTGCTGATCACCCACTACACCAGGATCCTGCGCTACGTCCAGCCCGATTTCGTACATGTCTTCGTCGGCGGCAAGATCGTCGCCGAGGGCGGCCCCGAGCTCGCCGACGAGCTAGAGACCAACGGCTACGAGCGGTTCCTCCCGGCGGGTGTGCCGACATGACGCTGGACGTAGCCGCGGTCCGCGCCGACTTCCCGATCCTGGGCCGGACGGTGCGCGGCGGCAACCCGCTGATCTACCTGGACTCCGGTGCGACCGCGCAGAAGCCGACCGCCGTGCTTGACGCGGAGCGCGAGTTCTACCTGGCGCACAACGCGGCGGCGCACCGGGGTGCGCACCTGCTCGGCGAAGAGGCGACCGACGCCTACGAGAACGCCAGGACGCGGATCGCGGCCTTCATCGGCGCCGACCCTGGCGAGATCATCTTCACCAGGAACGCCACCGAGGCAGCCAATCTGGTCGCCTACTCGATCAGCAATGCGGCCACGGCAGGACCGGCCGCCGCGACCGCGCTCGCCGTCGAGCCTGGCGACGAGGTACTGATCACCGAGCTTGAGCACCACGCCAACCTGGTGCCCTGGCAGCAGCTTTGCCAGCGCACCGGCGCCACGTTGCGCTGGTTCGGCGTCACGCAGGACGGCCGGGTCGACCTGACCGACATCGGCACGCTGATCAACGAGCGCACCACGGTCGTCGCGGTCAGCCACCAGTCCAATGTGACCGGAGCCATGCCGCCGGTCGAGCGGATCGCGGCCGCGGCGCACGCGGTGGGGGCGATCGTGGTCGTCGACGGTGCCCAGTCCGTACCGCACCACCCGGTGAACGTGATGCAGACCGGCGCCGACTTCCTGTTCTTCTCCGGGCACAAGATGCTGGCGCCGACCGGAGTAGGCGTGCTCTGGGGTCGGCGGTCGCTGCTCGAAGCGATGCCGCCGTTCATCACCGGCGGTTCGATGATCGAGGTGGTCAAGATGGAGGGCACCACCTTCCTGCCACCGCCGCAGCGGTTCGAGGCGGGCGTCCCAGCTGTGGCCCAGGCGGTCGGCCTGGCCGCTGCCTGTGACTACCTGGACGGCGTCGGGATGGACAACGTGGCCACGCACGAGGCGATGCTGACCGGCCGCGCGATTGACGCGCTGACCGCGATCCCCGGCGTGCGGATACTCGGCCCGCTGACCACGGTCAGCCGCGGCGGAGCCGTGTCCTTCACGGTGGACGAGATCCACCCGCACGACGTGGGCCAGGTGCTCGACGAGCTCGGCATCGCGGTACGGACCGGCCACCACTGCGCCTGGCCGCTGCACCGAGCACTCGGCGTCCAGGCTTCGACCAGGGCCAGCTTCTACCTGTACAACACGGCCGAAGAGGTCGATGCGCTGGCCGACGGCATCAGGACCGCGCAGAAGTTCTTCGGAGCCGCCTGATGGACCGCGGACTCGACCTGGTGACCTGGACGATCGCGGACTGGCCGGAAACGGCACCAGCGGTGGCGGAACACGCGCGCCCGGTCCCGGTGTTCAAGGCGGTGTGATGCAGCAGCTCGAGTCGATGTACCAGGAGATCATCCTGGACCATTACCGTCACCCGCACCACAGGGGCTTGCGGGAGCCGTTCGACGCTCAGGTGCATCATGTCAACCCGACCTGCGGCGATGAGATCACGCTTCGAGTCACACTGAAGGACGCAGCCGGCGAGCCGGCCGTGGCTGATGTGTCCTATGACGCGCTCGGCTGCTCGATCAGCCAGGCAAGCACATCGGTGCTCGCCGACATGGTGATCGGCAGATCGGTCAGCGAGGCCATGGACATCAGCGCCGCGTTCCTTGAGCTGATGCACTCCCGCGGTGCGGCCGAACCCGACGAGGAGGTGCTTGGCGACGCCGTCGCCTTCGCCGGAGTCGCCCAGTACCCAGCGCGGATCAAGTGCGCGCTGCTCGGCTGGATGGCATGGAAGGACGCCACGGCACAGGCTCTGGGCACGGCCGCGACCGTGCGGGCGCTTGCCGATCTTGACAGGGAGCAGAGATGACCCAGGTGGAGCCAGAAACCAGCCAGCAGCCGGGCGCCGGTCCCGCCGTCGAGGATGTGCTCGAGGCCCTGCGGGACGTCGTGGACCCAGAGCTTGGCATCAATGTCGTCGACCTCGGCCTGGTCTACGGCGTCACCGTGGATGACGACCGGATCGCCACCGTGGACATGACGCTGACCAGCGCCGCCTGCCCGCTCACCGACGTGATCGAGGATCAGACCGCGGATGCTCTAGAGGGACTCGTCAGCGGCTTCCGGATCAACTGGGTATGGCTGCCGCCGTGGGGCCCGGACAAGATCACTGAAGACGGCCGCGAGCAGTTGCGCGCGCTCGGCTTCAACGTCTGAGCCGACGACCTGCCGCGGGTCACAGAGAACCGGTCAGGCGGATAAGCGCAGATCCTGCGTGCAGGCCAGATCGGCCACGCCGTCTGGCGACAGTGCGACACTCGGTCCTGCGCCCGGGTTGACCGCGATGCCGAGCCGTGCTGGCAGCAGCCGGGCCAGTGCCACCGCCGACACCACCAGATGCGGCAGATCCGTCCCGTCGCCCGCAAGCCCGGCAGCCCGGCTGGTGGCGTCCGCCCACTGCCGCATCCGGGCAGCCGACGTGAACGCCGGGATGAACTCGGTGCCCCGATAGGTCACCGTCGGCAGATCAACCGCGCCGCCTGGCCGGACCGGGCCGGCCACCTGCCTGGCGTCGTCCAGGCTGGCGTGGCCGACCGATCCGCGGTCGCCTGGCAGCGGCACCCATACCTGCCCCCGGCTAAGCTCGTCTAGCACGTCCCCGATCCGGCCCGGATCCTGCACCGCGGCTGCCAGCGCCCGCTCGATGGGGTCCTCGCGGTCGGCGGGGGAACTGGCGTTGGGCTCGGTGGCCGTGCTCATCTCGGATCCCTACCGTCCTGGCTGCATAAGTTATTCACGGATGGTAAGCGGAAAACGGCGGTGCGTAGTGACAAACAATGGAGCCCGCGATGATGTCGCGCCATTTCGCAGGATTGACGTCGCTCCGCAGCGGTTGCCCGGCTGGATCGAGTCCTTCGCCAACCGGCACGGCGCGCTGACCGCCGCGTCCGACGGAACGGCCGTCACCTTTCGCGCGGCCGACGGAGCCGTCGCTGCCTGCCAGGTTCCGTTCCCGCCGCTGGCCGCAGCGCCCGGCGACGAGGCGGAACCGGTCCGGCTGGCTGAGCGGATCGCCGCGCACGCGCAGGCCGACCGCACTGTCGGCGTTCTGCTGGTCAGGCTCGGCGGCTATGCGGCGGGCGTATTCACCGGCACCGGCCCCACGCTGACCGCTTCGAAGATCGGCAGCCGGCTGGTACACGGCCGCAGCGCTGCGGGCGGCACGTCCCAGCGGCGGTTCGCCAGGCGCCGGGAGAACCAGGCGCACCAGGCGCTGGCAGCGGCTGCGGACACCGCGGCCGCCGTTTTCGGCCCGTACCAGCTGGACGCCGTCGTGCTCGGCGGCGACCGCAGGGCACTGGCCGCGATCAGGGATGACGTCCGGCTGGCGCCGTACCTCGCCCTTGCCGTCGATGCGTTCCTGACCGTGCCCGATCCGCGGCTTGCCGTGCTCAGGGGCACGCCGCCGCTGTTCCGCGCGATCCGGATCAAGCTCACCGAGCCGCAGTCCTCACGTTCGTAGCGTGGAATCGCCGTCGATGACTGGTTTGTGCTACCCCGGCTACCTGGGTGCGACCGGGCAGTCGGCTATGCTAGCCAGATCATGATGCGGCAGCTGCTTCTTCGCGGCCGCGGCGAGGCCCGGTAACCAGACCGGTCGGCCCCTCGTCGCGGGGCTGTTGTGCTGCGCCGACCGATTCTTCCGGTTACCCGACAGGAGCAGCATCATGATTACCCCAAGTCAACCGCACGGCAGGCGCCCTTCTGGCATGCCGTGCCATCGCTACCGCCCGTTCCCGGCCGTCGACCTGCCCGACCGGCAATGGCCGTCACGCACCATCACCGCCGCGCCGCGCTGGCTGTCCACCGATCTTCGCGATGGCAACCAGGCCCTGATCGATCCGATGAACGCGGCTCGCAAGCAGGCCATGTTCGACCTGCTGGTGAAGATGGGCTACCGGGAGATCGAGGTCGGGTTCCCGGCCGCCAGCCAGACCGACTTCGACTTCGTCCGCAGCCTGATCGACTCCGGCTCGGTGCCCGACGACGTCCGGATCTCGGTCCTGACCCAGGCCAGGGAGGAACTGATCGAACGGACGGTCACGTCGCTGATCGGCGCCCGGCTGGCCACGGTGCACCTGTACAACGCGGCCGCACCGATGTTCCGCGACGTGGTCTTCGGCTGGCCGGGCGACGGGCGCGAGGAATGCAAGGCGGTCGCGGTCGAGGGCACCCGCGCGGTGATGAAGTTCGCCGAGACCTACCTGCCGGGCACCGACTTCGGCTATGAGTACTCGCCCGAGATCTTCATGGACACCGAACTCGACTTCGCGCTGGAGATCTGCGAGGCGGTGATGGACGTCTGGCAGCCAGAGCCAGGCCGCGAGATCGTGCTCAACCTGCCATGCACGGTGGAGCGATCGACGCCGAACGTCTACGCCGACCAGATCGAGTGGATGAGCCGGAACCTGACCAGGCGGGAGCACATCGCGCTGTCGGTGCACACCCACAACGACCGCGGCACGGCGACGGCCGACGCCGAACTGGCGATGCTGGCCGGTGCCCAGCGGGTGGAGGGCTGCCTGTTCGGCAACGGCGAGCGATCAGGCAACGTCGACCTGGTCACCCTGGGCCTGAACCTGTACAGCCAGGGGATCGACCCGATGATCGACTTCAGCGATATCGACCAGATCAGGCGCACCGCCGAGTACTGCAACCGGATCAGTGTGCACGAGCGGCACCCCTACGCCGGCGACCTGGTCTACACCTCCTTCTCAGGCTCGCATCAGGACGCGATCAAGAAGGGATTCGACCGGCTGGATCGGATCGCCGCGCAGGCTGGCCGCCCAGCCAGCGAGATGCCGTGGCAGATGCCGTACCTGCCGATCGACCCGAAGGATGTCGGCCGCTCCTACGAGGCGGTGATCAGGGTCAACTCCCAGTCCGGCAAGGGCGGAGTCGCCTACATCATGAAGCAGGATCACCACCTGGACCTGCCGCGCCGACTGCAGATCGAGTTCAGCCAGGTGATCCAGCGGCACACCGACAACGAAGGCGGCGAGGTGGATGCCGCCCAGATGTGGCAGGTGTTCGAGGCCGAGTACCTCGAGCCGGGCGCCTTCGAGTTGCTCAGCTTCGGTTCGACCACCCGGGACGGCACCGAGCGGATCACTACCAAGGTCAGCGCGTTCGGCACCGAGCACACCTTGACCGGCGTCGGCAACGGCCCGATCGCCGCGTTCTGCCAGGCGCTGTCTGATCTGGACCTGGGCCTCGGCGGCGTGGGCGTCAGGGTGCTCGACTACGCCGAGCATGCCCTCAGCGCTGGTCGTGACGCCGAGGCGGCCGCGTACCTGGAGATCGAGGTAGGTGACCGGGTGCTGTGGGGCGTCGGGATCAGCGAGTCGATCGTGCGGGCGTCGCTGCGAGCCGTGATTAGCGCGCTGAACCGGGCCGCGCGGCGCCAGCAGAAATCACGATGACCACGGATCGGCTGCTTAGGTAGACTGGACGTCATGCAACCGCTCCTCTCGTAACGGAACGCCCTGCGCCAGTTGGCGTAGTGGGCGAAGCGGTATCCCTTTTGTTCCGCTAATCCGTTTTGATGGAGTGTTTCCGATGATCTCGGTCAATGACCTTGAGTTGCGCGCGGGTGCCCGCCTGCTGCTTGAGGCTGCGTCCTTTCAGGTCGGCCACGGCGACAAGATCGGGCTGGTCGGCAGGAACGGCGCTGGCAAGACCACGCTGCTCCGGGTGCTGGCCGACGAGGGCCAGCCCGCCGCCGGGACGGTCCGCAGCATCGGATCGATCGGCTACCTGCCGCAGGACACCAGGGTAGGCAACCTCGACGCGCTGGCTACCGACCGGATCCTGCAGGCCCGCGGCCTGGACGAGATACTCGGCGGGATGCGGGACGCGGAGGCCGGGATGGCCGACCCGGCCAGGCGTGACGCGGCGATCCGGCGGTACAGCCGGCTGGAGGAACGGCTTACGGTGCTCGGCGGGTACGCGGCCGAGGCCGAGGCAGCAGCCCTGTGCGCCAGTCTGGGCCTGCCTGGCAAGGTACTCACCCAGCCGCTGCGCACCCTGTCCGGCGGCCAGCGGCGCCGGGTCGAGCTGGCCAGGATCCTGTTCGGCGACTCCAAGACGCTGCTGCTCGACGAGCCGACCAACCACCTGGACGCGGATTCGGTCAGCTGGCTGCGCGATCATCTGCGCGCGTTCCGCGGTGGGCTGATCGTGGTCAGCCACGACACGGCGCTGCTTGAGGCCATCGTCACGAAGGTCTTCCACCTCGACGCCGATCGGACCACTCTGGACATCTACAACGTGGGCTGGAAGGCGTACCTGGACCAGCGGGAGACCGACGCCAGGCGCCGACGTCGCGAGCGAGTGAACGCCGAAAGGCAGGCGGCCGCGCTGAATGCGCAGGCGGACAAGATGCGGGCCAAGGCCACCAAGGCCAGGGCCGCACAGAGCATGGCCAAGCGAGCAGAGAAACTACTCGCAGGCGTCAGTGCCGACCGGCAGCCCGATCGGGTCGCCCGGCTGCGCTTCCCCGAGCCCGCGCACTGCGGCAAGGTACCGCTGACCGCCGATCGCCTGTCCAAGTCTTACGGCTCGGTCGAGGTATTTACCGATGTCGACATCGCGGTGGACAAGGGCGCCAGGATCGTCGTGCTCGGGCTGAATGGAGCGGGCAAGACCACGTTGCTCCGGCTGCTCGCCGGAGTCGAGGAGCCCGACACCGGCCAGGTCCGACCCGGTCACGGACTGCGGGTCGGTTACTACGCACAGGAACATGAGACGCTCGATAACGAACGCTCGGTGCTTGACAACATGCGCTCGGCGGCGCCCGGCCTGACCGAGGCCGATCAGCGCGGCATCCTCGGCTCGTTCCTGTTCTCCGGCGACGACGTGTCCAAGCCGACCGGCGTGCTCTCCGGCGGGGAGAAGACGAGGCTCGCCCTGGCCCTGCTGGTCGTCTCCGGGGCGAACGTGCTGCTGCTCGACGAGCCGACGAACAACCTCGATCCTGGCAGCCGGGCCGAGATCTTGTCCGCGCTGCGGCGGTTCAGCGGTGCCATCGTCCTGGTTACCCACGACGAGGGAGCGGTCGAGGCGCTGGCGCCGCAACGGGTCCTCCTGCTGCCGGATGGGGTGGAAGACATCTGGAGTGATGATCTCGCCGACCTGGTCGCGCTGGCCTGATGGCAGCGGTCGGCAAATGTCCCGATCTTTTGGTGCCGTGTGGGTAGCAGTTCGCGATTTCATGCGTGATCATGGCGGGATACGCAGTGCAGCAAACTGCTGCGCAGCAAACTGCCGTGCAGGAAACTGCGGTGCAGCGAACTGCGGTGCAGCGGCCAGTGGAAAGTTCACCGGGAGGATGGCGTGACCGAGACTCTCAAGAAGGGCACCAGAGTGACTGGCGCCGATCGCACGAAGCTGGCGGCGGACCTGCAGAAGCGGTACAGCGCCGGAGAGAGCATCCGTGCCTTGGCCGCGTCAACCGGCAGGTCGTACGGATTCATCCACCGCATCCTGGCCGAGTCTGGTGTGACCCTCCGCAGCCGCGGCGGCGCCACCAGGGGCAGGGCCAGGTCAAAGAACTGAGCCAGGACCAAGAGTTCGCAGCGGGCGGACTCCGGCTCACCATCGACGGTGAGCTGGCTACCGTCACGCTGAGCAGGCCGGAGCGCCGCAATGCGATGACTCCGGCAATCTGGTATGGGCTGGCCGCGCTCGGTGCCAGCCTGCCACCGCAGGTCAGGGTGGTGGTGATCCGCGGCCAAGGCCCGTCGTTCTGCGCCGGAATCGACCTGCGCCTGTTCTCCGCGCAGGGCGTTCCCGGCGAAGAACCGGTGGCCGGTGCCGACGACCAGGATTTCGAGCAGAAGGTGGCCGGATATCAGGCCGGATACCTCTGGCTCAGAGACCCGGCCATCGTGTCGATCGCGGCCGTGCAGGGACATGCCATCGGGGCTGGCTTCCAGCTGGCGCTCGCCTGCGACCTGCGAGTCCTGGCCGACGACGCGAAGCTTTGCATGAAAGAGCCCGCCCTGGGCCTGGTTCCTGACCTGACCGGGACCAAGCCGCTGGTCGACATCGTCGGACTGCCCAGAGCGACCGAGCTCTGCCTGACCGCACGCACCATCGCGGCCGGGGAGGCGCTGATGCTGCGCCTCGCCGAGCTGGTCGTGCCGACCGCCGAGCTGGACGCGGCGGTCGCCGACCTGGTGGCCGCCCTGCTGGCCATCGATGCCGCTGCGGCCCGCGAGACGAAGGCGTTGCTGGCGCACGCCCATGGCGCGACCCTGGCCGAGCAGGCCGCTGCCGAACGAGCGGCCCAAGCCAGACTGCTCAGGTCCAGACTCGCCCCGTCCTCCTGAGCGGGACCCCGACCCCGCGTCCCAAGCCCACCCTGGTTCGCCCTGAGCTAACCGGGGAAGGTACGTGGCCCCGTGGCGGTTGCTTTCACCATGACTGCAAGCTGGCATGCGATGCGCTCGTTCTCGCGGGACAGATCGATTACCAAGCAGCGGCTGCAACCGGGGACAGTCCGCCGGATCCTCTCCTACGCTCGGCCGTACCGTCGCGACTTGATCTTCTTCCTGCTGATCGTGTCGCTGGATGCGGTGATTACCGTGGCCGTTCCGCTGTTGCTGCGCGGCCTGATCGACAACGGGATTCTGCCCCGCGACGTCGGCGTCGTGCTGGCGATCGGCTCTGCCGTGGTCGGCCTAGCCCTGCTGGACGCCTTGCTCAGCATCGGCCAGCGCTGGTATTCGGCGCGGATCGGCGAGGGTCTGATCTATGACCTGCGTACCGAGGTCTTCACCCACGTCCAGCGGCAGCCGATCGCGTTCTTCACCAGGACCCAGACCGGATCGCTGGTGAGCAGGCTGAACAGCGACGTGATCGGCGCGCAGCAGGCAATTACGTCGACACTGGCATCGGTGGTCGCCAACGTGCTGTCCCTGGTGGTCGTGCTGGTGGCGATGATGTTGCTCTCCTGGCAGGTCACTCTGGTGGCCCTGGTGCTGATCCCGCTGTTCATCTTCCCGGCCAGGATCGTCGGTAGGCGGCTGCAGCGGCTGACCAGAGAGTCGATGCAGCTGGACGCTGCGATGGGCTCGACCATGACCGAGCGGTTCAATGTGGCCGGCGCCATGCTGGTTAAGCTGTTCGGCCGCCCGAAAGAGGAAGTCGATGTCTTCAGCAACCGGGCCGGCCGGGTGCGCGACATCGGCGTACAGACGGCCATGTACGGGTCGTCGCTCTTCATCGCGCTGACGTTGCTTGCCACCCTGGCCACCGCGGTTGTCTACGGACTCGGCGGCATCTTGGTGATCAACAATTTCTTCAAGATCGGCACGCTGGTCGCGCTCGCTGCCCTGCTCAGCCGTCTGTACGGCCCGATCACATCGCTGTCTAACGTCCAGGTGGACGTGATGACCGCGCTGGTCAGCTTCGACCGGGTCTTCGAGGTGCTCGATCTGAAGCCGCTGATCGAGGATGCCCCGGATGCGGTTCCGCTCCGGCTTGCCCCCGCCATCGAAGCCGATGCCAGCCAGCCGAGCGAAGCCGCTGCCATGCCCGCTCCGACCATTGACTTTGATCATGTCTGGTTCAGATATCCGACCGCCGCCGAGATCTCCCTTGCCTCGCTTGAGTCGATCGCGCTGCCGGTTCCTGAGCGCACCGACGCTAATGCCGAGGTACTGCGCGACATCACCTTCCATGCGCCGGCTGGCAAGCTCACGGCACTGGTGGGCCCGTCCGGGGCGGGCAAGACGACGATCACTCACCTGGTCGCCCGGCTTTATGACCCGGGTGCGGGCTCGGTGCGGATCGCTGGCGTCGACATCAGGGGAGTCACCCAGGATTCGCTGCACGATGTGATCGGCGTGGTCACCCAGGACGCACACATGTTCCACGACACGATCCGGGCGAACCTCAGTTATGCCAAGCCCGGCGCGACCGAACGGGACCTGATCGAGGCGTGCGAGGCGGCCCAGATCTGGCCGCTGATCTCGTCGCTGCCCGACGGCCTTGACACCGTAGTAGGCGACCGGGGCTACCGGCTGTCCGGCGGCGAGAAGCAGCGAATCGCGCTGGCCAGGCTGCTGCTCAAGGCGCCGTCGGTGGTCGTGCTCGACGAGGCGACCGCGCACCTGGACTCCGAGTCGGAGGCGGCGGTGCAGCGAGCGCTTAAGACCGCGCTGGCTGGCCGCACCTCACTGGTGATCGCCCACCGGCTGTCAACCATTAGGGAAGCCGACCAGATCCTGGTCATCGATGGCGGACAGGTCGTCGAGCGAGGCACGCACGACGAACTGCTCGGCGCGGGCGGGCTCTACACTGAGCTGTACCACACCCAGTTCGCCAGCCAAGAACCAGCTGATCCCGTCAAAGTCGCCTAGATCGTTGACCGGGCGCCGGGTTCCCGATCGCCGGTAGTTTGCGCCCGTGAACCATCAAATGGCCGCAGACGTGCAGCAGCACCATTCGCCCGCTGTGCTCACGAACCGAGGCTGCGCCTTGAGCACCGCTGGGGTCAGCCATGCCTGGCCTACAACGTGTGCACCCGGCCCGCGCCTGCAGCCGCCGCTGCCCTGTCCGCGATTCAGGAAAGCACGCAGCCGCTGCCAAGGTTGGCACCAGAAACCCAAGGTTGGTATCAGAAACCCCAGTCCCCGACGAGATGCGACGACGGGGAAGTACCCGCCTGGGTTAGACGGACGCTCCGGCCCCAGGTAAGGCGGCGGTGGCTGGGGGGCTGTGGCTGCGCAATGTGCGGGTGCCGTCAGGGCTGGTGGCGGTGTAGCTGCCGTCGGCGTTCAGGATCAGGATCCAGCCCCACCGGTGGATGACGATCAAATGGTGAAAAGTGCAGAGCAGGCCGAGGTTGGTGAGCCTGGTGGGGCCGCCTTCGCTGCGGGGGATAATGTGGTGGACCTGGCAGGCCGCGGGTGGCTGGTCGCAGCCGCTGGGGAAGGCGCAGTGCCGGTCGCGGGTGATCACGGCGCGGCGCAGGTGCGGCGGGATGGTGTCGGTGGCGGTGCCGATGTCCAGGGGCAGGCTGATGGAGGCGGCGGGTCCGGTGAGCTGGCTGGTCCGCAGCCAGGCGGCCAGGCCGGCCGGGCCGGACAGCAGCGCGATGGCGTCGCGGAGCACCAGTTCCCGCGCGTACCGCGTGCCGGGCACGACCGCGTTCGCCGCGCCGCCGGCGCTCGGGCTGCCCGCGCCGTACGCGCTGCCTGTGCTGCCGGGGCGGGCCGGGTGGCCGGTGCCGTTGTGGTCGGGGCAGTCGCGCCAGCGCAGCAGCATCGCGGCCAGCCGGTCCAAGATCACCGGGTCGACGTGGCCGGTCACCACCGGGATGATCATCGCGTCGCAGTCACCCCCAGGCCCGGCAGCAGGCCCGGGCCCGGCCCAGCCAGTACCAGCACCGCCGTGCCCGGTGCCCGCGCCCAGCCTCGCGCCGAAACCCGCGCCGCCAGGACCTGAGCCGCCCGCCCCGGAACTGCCCGGCCCGGACCTGCCCGGTCCGGAGCCGGGGCCGCCGGTGAGCTGGTCCAGGGTCATGTGCAGCTGGATCTGGGCCGGCTGGCCGGCCCGGTCCGGAAGGCAGCCCGACGCGAGCAGCCGCCGGCACGCCTCCTCCAGCGCGTCGTGGTGGCGCTGCATCCGGGTGCGGATGTCCTCCGGCCCGGCCTTCTTGCCCAGGCAGTCCAGCACGGCCTGCAGCGCGGCCGCGCACTGCGGGGTCAGCTCACCGTCCAGCTTCCCCGCACCCCGGTAATGCAGCAGCAGCCGCACCGACCGGTCCGCGAACCCGTCATCCTCACCGTCCTGATCCGGCCGCGCGGTCCGCCTGCGCATCTCCTCAGCCAGCCCGGCCAGATCCGCCAGCCCGGCCCCGCCGGCCGCAGCGGCGAGCAGGATCAGGTCCGCGTCGGCGCGGGCGGCCTCAGGTAGCTGGTCCGACCAGTCGCAGATCAGCCGCGCCCATGACGAGGAGATCTGGGCAACCTTCAGCGCGTCGGCCACCGCCGGATGGTCCCGCAGCCGCCGCATCCACCCGACCGCCCCGGCCGCCGCCGCGCGAGTGATCCGGGTCTGCCACTGCAGCCAGGACCGCTCACTGCCCTGACCATCGTCTTCGTATCCACCGTGGTTGGTGAACGCGGCCAGGACTGATGCGCGGGCGGCGGTCTGCATCGACTCGGCTCGCTCTAGGAACCGGAGGCATTCCGCCTGCACGGCGGCTGGCAACTCGGTGGGGTCAGCCGCGGCTAGCGATGCCAGACCAGTCCGCACCATCGCCATCGCATCGGCAACGCCAGACGGGACGGAGATCGGGCCAGACTGGTCGGCAACGCACATGACGCACCTCCTCGCGATCGCTGATCACCGAAGGACGGCTTCCTCAATGGATGACCTACGCGGTGGAGGGCCGATCACCGGGGCGGGACTCTCCGAGGAGAGCAACCTGCCATCAGATTCGCGCCGTCTACAACGGCCCCGGCAACGCCAACTCTCTAGAACACTTATTCGTATCCTAACAGCTGCCTACGACAAAATCACGTCAAGTCCGACGGGAGCGCGCGAAGTGTTGCGCCGGGAGATTGACGAGTCTGATCGTAGGCGGCCGTGCTAGCCGGTGCCGGTGCCGCAGCGTTTCCTGACGGTGTGGGAGTTGCGGCGAGCGCGAACCATGCCCCCGCTGCCAGCCGACACCGGCCCGCCTTGCTGGTCGCCGCGGGCCTCGGCGCCACAGCACTAGCGATCTTCGTGGCCGAAGGACTCACTTGGGACCTTCCCGAAGCGGCGGTCGCTCGCCTGCTGGACTAAGTGGCGGGACTGGCGGGCATACACTGCCGAGCTAGCTATGGACCAATGCCACACTTGATGCCAGTCATGCCACCACGCCCGTACATCTTGGTCGTCAATGGACGAAAAGTCCGCCAGCCGGTGTTTGTTATCAGCGCACCGCACTCGGGAGCGGACCTGTTGGCGCGCGCGCTGAAGCGGACGCCTGGGTTCCACTTCACCATCGGTCAGCCCGCCGTGCTGAGCGTGGTCTATGCCTTCGCCCGCAACCCGTCTATCCAGCAGGGCAGGGGCGAAGCGGCCGCGACCGTGATGCGCGACGCGTTTGCCCAGGCCTGGCAGGTCACGGCGCACGCCTGCCTGACCTGCCTGCCTGCCTGCCGGCAAGCGCGCGCCACCTCGACCGGGGGCACCTGCGTTGATGAACGCGAGATCACCAGGTACGGCGACGCCAGCCCGGAACTGATGTATTGCGCCGAGGCGCTGGTTGACGCCTTCCCCGACGCCCGGCTGGTCCAGATCATCAGGGACGGCCGCGACGTCGTGGCGGCCATGCTGGCAGATCCTGAATCACTAGCCTGGTTCAAGCGCGGCGTTGCCAACGTCGAGACCGAGTTCCCGAACCCATTCTTCGGCGTCGAGACCGACGCTGACCTGGCCGCATGGCCGAAGCTTTCGGCAGCGGGCAAGTGCGCGATGCGCTGGCGTGGCACCGTGCACAAGATGGCCAGGCTGCGCAGCAGCCTGAGCGCCGATCAGCTCACGACATTCCGCTACGAGCAGGTCATCCGCGAACCTCAGGCAGCCGCGACGGCGCTGTCCGACTTCGTCGGGGCGCCGGTGGACCGGATCGAGGTGCCGACCCGGCAGACGGCCGGCAGCTGGCGGCGGGCACTGGCCCCGGTGCAGCGATCGGAGGTCGAGAAGGTGGCCGGTCAGCAGCTTCGCCGGGTTGGCTACGGCGACTGAGCAGCGCCGGTCGGCGACGGCGACTAGGCGGCGCGAGTCGGCAACGGCGGCCACGCGGCGCCGGCTAATCCGGTCCGGCCTGGCACCGCGGCTGTCCGCCTAAGCTGGTCGCGTGGTCAAGCCAGAGGAGTCCGGTTACTCGCGCCGGTCCGCACGCCGGTCCTGCGCCTCAGGCGGGACGGCGGGCCGCCGGTTCGGGATCGCGGCGCTCGCCGCCGCGCTCGCGGTCGTCAGCCTGGCTGGCTGCGCGAAGATGGACGCCGCCCTTGGCCAGCAGTGGATCGTGGTGCAGCTCAGTCCGAACACCACGGTCGGCGCCGCCCGACAGGTCGCGCAGGCCTGCTCGCACGTGCCGAACCTGCGCCTGGTGCCGGTCCAGCCGACCAGCGCCAACGCCGGAATCGTGGAATCTGTGCGCTACAGCGCGACCAACGCCAGCGACGCGAACATGGCCGAGCTGCAGCGCTGCCTGCAGCGGTTCCCTGCGGTGGTCCAGGGCTTCACCCTGCAGGATGCCGGCGACAGCTAGTCACGAGCGCACCGCGCTGGTGCGCCGACCGCTTGGGGCACGCGTGACACACCGGATCGGCTGCAGCCGGGGTAAGACTTCTCCGTTGATCGCGATCTGACCGCGGCCCCGGCTTGGCTAATTCCCCAGCGATGTGCTATAGATTTAATGTCTATTAAGTCGATCGGAAAGAGGTATAACTGATGAGGCGTGCGACAATCGCGGCGGGACTCGCTGCTGTCGGCCTGCTGGCGGCCGGCTGCAGCTCGTCGGGATCGAGCAGCTCCGGTGGCACGGGGGACCCGGTCACCCTGCGTCTGGGCTTCCTGACCAACATCACCCATGCCCCGGCACTGATCGGCGCGGAGAAGGGTTTCTTCGCCAAGGACCTCGGCCCTGGCGTCAAGCTGCAGCTCATCCCGTTCAGCACCGGCACTCAGGAAGCGACCGCCCTGCTGGCCGGCCAGCTCGACGCCGCCTACGTGGGCCCGAACCCGACCATCAAGGCGTGGCAGACTTCGAGCGGCTCGCTGATCCGGGTCATCTCGGGTGCGGCATCAGGCGGCACCGAGCTGGTCGTCAAGGCGGGCATCACCAGCCCGGTCCAGCTCAAGGGCAAGAAGCTGGCCACGCCTTCGCTGGGCAACACCCAGGACGTGGCGCTGCGCTACTGGCTGAAGAGCAACCACCTCACCAGCAGCCCGACCGGCGGCGGAGACGTGCCGATCACGCCAGTCACGCCGAACTCGGCGGCGGTGCTTGAGTTCAAGTCCGGTCAGATCGCCGGCGGCTGGGAGCCGGCCCCCTACGACATCGAGATGGTCGCCGACGGCGGCCACGTCCTGGTCAACGAGGCGAACCTGTGGCCGAACGGGCAGTTCGTCACCACCAACCTGGTGGTGACCCAGAAGTTCATCGCGGCGCATCCGGCCGTGGTGACCGGCCTGCTCAAGGGTCAGATCGAGGCGAATGGCTACATTCACTCCGACCTCGCGGGCGCCGAAGCCGCCGCGAACGCCGAGCTGACGTCGCTGCTTGGCAAGGGTCTGAAGCCGAATGTGCTGGCCGCGGCCTTCCAGCAGATCACCTTCACCGACGACCCGATCGCCTCATCGCTGAGCATCGACGCTCAGCACGCCGTGGCCGTCGGACTGCTCAAGCCGGTCAGCAACCTGTCGGCGCTGTACGACCTAGGCCCGCTGAACAAGCTCCTGGCAGCGGCCGGCGAGCCGCAGGTGAGCTCTTGAGCCTGACGCAGTGGCGCGACACGCCCCCGGAGCCTGCTCCGGGGGCGTCAGCGTTCCCCAACGGCGCCAGCGCCACAGTCGCAGCTCCGGCCGCGATCCGGCTGACCGATGTATCCAAGGTCTATGGCCGCGGTCCAGGCGCTGTGCTCGCGGTAGACCACCTGTCGCTAACCGTCGGCAAGGGAGAGTTCGTCTGCCTGGTCGGCGCCTCTGGCTGCGGCAAGTCCACCCTGCTGTCGATCATCGCGGGCTTCGACTCGGTGACCACCGGGCAGGTGGCAACCGGCGGCCACCGGATCGGCATGATGTTCCAGGAGCCCGCGCTGTTTCCGTGGCTGACGGCGCAGCGGAATGTCGAGCTGGCGCTGCGCGCTCGCCGGATCCCGAAGCACGACCGGCGGCGGCGGTCGGCAGAGCTGCTCGAGACGGTGCATCTGACCGGATTCGGTGACAAGCGGCCGCACGAGCTGTCCGGCGGCATGCGGCAGCGGGTCGCGATGGCCAGGGCGCTTGCCCAGGATGCGGACGTGCTGCTGATGGACGAGCCGTTCGGCGCACTCGACGCGATGACCAGGGACCTGCTGCACGACGAGCTCGAGCGGATCTGCGCCGAGCGGGCGCTCAGCGTGCTGTTCGTCACGCACAACGTGCGCGAGGCGGCCAGGCTCGGCGACCGAGTCGTCGTGCTGAGCAGCCGGCCGGGCCGCGTGATCGAGGAGTACCTAGTGCCGAGGACCGGCCCGCGCCGGATCGACTCGGTCCAGGTGGCCGGGCTGGCCAGCACGATCACCGACCGGCTGCGCGAGGAGATGCGGCGCCATGGCAACTAGGACTGAGCCGTCGTCGGCCATCACCGGACTCGACAGCCTCGAACTCGACCCGGCGCAGACCCGGACTGAGCCGGGGCGGCTGGCGCGCAGGTCGTGGGCCGCGCTGTGGCCGAAGCTGATCGCGATCGCGATCGTGCTCGCCGCCTGGCAGCTGTTCTACCTGAGGAACTACCACGGCGACACCGCCAGCGGCCTGGTCAAGAGCCCTGGCTATACCCTGTGGCTGCTCGGGCAGCAGCTGCAGCACGCACAGCTCTGGCAAGCAATAGCGGTAACGGTTCGCACGGCGGTGATCGGCTACGCGCTCGCATTGCTGATCGGCTCGGCCATCGGGGCGCTGGTATCACGGATCCCGCCGTTGCGAGCGGCAGTCGGCTCGATCATCAGCGGCCTGCAGACGATGCCGTCGATCGCCTGGTTCCCATTCGCGATCATCTTGTTCGGTGTGACCACGTCGGCCATCTTGTTCGTGATGGCACTTGGCGCCGCACCATCGATCGCAAACGGGCTGATCACCGGAGTCGACTACACGCCGCCGCTGCTGCTGCGGGCCGGACGGACGATGGGACTGCACCGGATCGCGCTCTACCGGCACCTGATCCTGCCCGCTTCGCTGCCCGCCTACGTGGCCGGGCTCAAGCAGGGCTGGGCGTTCTCCTGGCGGTCCCTGATGGCTGGCGAACTGCTCGTGCTGATCATCGGGCAGGCGCCTTCGCTCGGCATTCTGCTGAACACCGCGCAGGACAACCAGGACCTATCAGGGGCGATCGGCGTCATGATCGTCATCCTGGTGATCGGCATCGTGGTCGACACGGTGTTCACTAAGGTAGACCTGACGATCAGGCGCCGCCGCGGCCTGCTGGTCGGCACGCAGTCCTGACTGCGCTGCGCTCAGTGCTAGCCGTGATGGTAGATGCCGAAGACGTTTCCCGCCGGGTCGCGGAACGCACCGGTCTCCATGCCATCATCGGCGGAGTCGGGGCCGTAGAGCGCGGCGCGCGCGGCGCTCTTCAGCGCGGGCACCCCGGAATCGGAGATCCGCGATCCGCCGAGCTTCTCAGCGCGGCGCAGGGTCTGCTCCACATCCGCCACGCCCGCGTAGACGGTCGCCCAGCGGGCTCCCGCCCCCCCGCCGAGACCACCCTGGATGCCCCGGCCAGCGCCAGTGTCCACCGTCGCATAGCCCGGGAAAACTGAGCTGTCGACGTCCAGCCGAACAGATCCGCATAGAACCGCTGGGTCCGCGCCGCATCCGACCCCATCACCTCAAACCAGGTAACCGCCTCACCCGAACCAGCCGACGGAGCCGGCTCGTCCCCCTGAGAAGGCCCGGCCGGTGCCCGCACCAGGCCAACCAGCAGACCATCCGGGTCACCGAACATCGCGATGGTCACCGCCCCGCCGAAATCAGTGACCGGCACCACGGTCGCGCCGCCAAGCGACTTCGCCTTATCGAGCATCGCCTGCAGATCGTCCGCCTCGACATAGAACGCCGACCACGGCTCGCCGGTCTGGCTCTTGCCGATACCGCCATTGATCCCGCCGCCGCCGCGAGTGTCGATCATCGTATAACCACCACCGGAAAAGCCCTGCAGCCCCCAGCCGAACAACTCCCCGTAGAACGCCGCCAGCAACCCGTCATCTGCGGCCCCGACCTCGAAATGCACCACTGGGTTGCCCACTGCGCTGGCTCCTTCGCCGGAAAAGTGCCCGTGCACCGAACTTATCGGAAAGTGCTCGTGCGCCGAACCTAGCGGTGCCCACCGACAATCAGCCGCCGGACCGGCTGGGTACTGGCGCCCGCCCGTAGGATCGGAGTATGTCCAGTTCAGCTGGGATCGTGCTGGCCGGAGGGCGATCGTCCCGAATGGGTACGCCCAAGGCGGCACTGGAGTGGCACGGCTCTACGCTGCTGCGCCGGACGACCGGAATTCTCGCCCGGGTGACCGACGGGCCGGTCGTCGTGGTCCGTGCGGCCGACCAGGAGCTTCCGGCCCTGCCCGCGCAGGTCGAGGTCATCGAGGACCCTCGGGAGGGACTGGGCCCGCTGCAGGGACTGGCGGCCGGGCTGGCCGCGGTCGCTGACCGGGCCGAGGTTGCCTTCGTCTGCTCCACCGACATGCCATTCCTGCACCCCGCCTTCGTCCGGCGGGTGCTGCGCGCCGTCACGGGCGACGGGGAGAACGCGGTGGCCGGCGGAGATGCCGGCGGCCGGGGAGACGCGAGCAGCAGGGGAGACGCAGGTAGCCCTGCAGACCCGGGGTATGCCGTCCGCGTTGATGTCGGACTGCCGCTGGCGCGCGGGTTTCCGCAGCCGCTCGCCGCCGCATACCGCGCGTCGCTGGCTCCTCTCGCCGAGCGGCTTGTGGCCGAGCAGCGGCTGCGACCCGCGTTCCTCTTCGATGAGTGCGTGGTCGCCCGGCTGGACGAGGCGGCGCTGCGGTCCGACCCAGTGCTGGCCGCGCTGGACCCCGAATTGGACTCGGTGCTCAACATCAACGAGCCCGCCGACTACTCGCGCGCCAGGGAGCGGCCGGCGCCGGAGATAACGATCCAGCGGTTCGGCACGCTCGCAGGCGGCCGCCGCGGGCCTGAGGTGATCCGCGCGGCCACCGTGGCGCGGGCAGCGGAAGCCGCCGGGATCGCTCTCGACGGTCATGTGGTGGCCGCCCTGAACGGCGATCAGATCACCAGGGACGGCCAGACGCCGCTCGCGGCCGGTGACACCGTGTTCTTCATCGCCGCGGACGCTGGCGGCTGAGCGACCGATGGCACAGCTGCCAACCGCACCCGGCGGCTATTTCGGGCGGGCACTGGTCGTCGATGCCGGAACCGGCGCTGCCAGCACGCTGCCGCTGAGCGATGCCGTGCTGCGCGGCTACATCGGCGGTGCCGGACTCGGCGCTTGGCTGATGCACCGGCTTGGCCCGCCCGGCGTCGACCCGCTCGCTCCTGAGGCACCGCTGGCTTTCGTCTTCTCGCCGCTGGTGGGCACGCCGCTGACCACGAGCGCGAAGTTCGCGGTGGTCGCCAAGTCGCCGCTGACCGGCATGCTGACCGACGCGCTGGCCTCAAGCCAGTTCGCGATCGCTGGCAAGCTCACCGGACATGACGCGATCGTGCTGCGCGGCGCCTGCGAGCGGCCATCGGTCGCCCTGGTGGACGGGGCCGACGTGAGCTTCATCGACGCCGCCGCCCTGGCCGGGCAGTCGGCCGCCGAAGCCGAGCGCAGGCTGCGGGACAGCCTGGGCCGAAGCTGGCGGGTGGCTGCGATCGGGCCGGCCGGCGAACGAGGTGTCCGGTACGCGACGATCTCGCACGACGGGCGGCATGCCGGGCGAGGCGGGCTCGGCGCGGTGCTCGGCGCTAAGCGGATCAAGGCGATCGCGGTGCGCGCCGCGACCAAGGTCGGGTCGGCTGATCCGCAGGCGGTACTCGCCGCGGCCCGCGACCTGCGGGCCCGCTCGTTCGGCCCGGCCACAGCCAAGTACCGCGAGCTCGGCACGCTGGCCAACCTGCTCGCCTTCAACGCGATCAGCACGCTGCCCACCCGCAACTTCCAGGCGGCCACGTTCGCCGGGGCACCGCGGCTGGCCGCCGAGGACCTGGCACGGCTGCGCAGCGTCACCCGGAATAGCTGCGCGTCGTGCACTATCGGCTGCGAGCACATCTACTCCGCACGCGGCGGCAAGAAGATGCGGGTGGAGTACGAGAACGTCTTCGCGCTCGGCCCGATGTGCGAGGTGTCCGACCCCGATGCGGTGCTCGCGGCAAGCGCGCTCTGCGACGAGCTAGGTCTGGACACCATCTCAGCAGGTGGCACCATCGCCTGGGCGATGGAGTGTGTCGAGCGCGGCCTGATCGACGCGCCGTGGCTGCGGTTCGGCGATGCGCGGGCACTTCTGCGTGCGCTTGAGGAGATCGGCGCCAGGCACGGGCTCGGCGCCCTGCTCGGCGAGGGCTCGCGACGCGCGGCCGAGCAGGTCGGCGGCGGCTCGGCGGCCTTCGCACCGCACGTCAAGGGCCTGGAGATGCCCGGCTACGAGCCGCGCACGATGCAGGCGATGGCGCTCGGCCTGGCGGTCAACAGCCGCGGCGCCGACCACAACCGGTCGGGCGCCTACGAGGCCGACCTGTCCGGCGACATCGACCGGCTGGCCGGCGGCCACGCGCACGTGGCCGCTGCGGTCGAAACCGAGGACCGGGCCGCGATCATGGACTCGCTGATCCTGTGCAAGTTCCTGCGCGGCGTCTTCACTGAGCCGTTCGACGAGTGGGCCGCGCTGCTGGCCGCGGTGACCGGCTGGGATGTCGACGGTGCGGAACTGCGGCGGACCGCGCGCAGGATCGTGCTGGCCAAGCGCGTCTACAACATCAGGGAAGGCTGGCAGCCGCGGGACGACTGGCTGCCGGAGCGGCTCTTGTCCGAGCCGCTGCGGATCGGGTCCGGCCGGATTGCGGAGCTGACGCCGGCCCGGCTGCGGGCCATGATCAGCGGTTACTACGCCGTGCGCGGGCTTGACGACCAGGGCCGTCCGGGCGAAACGGACCTGACCGACCTCCGCTTGAGGTATTGACGCAAGGCGGCGGATACTGGCCGCATGACCATTGCGGCGATCCAGACAGTGACGCTCGCGATCGACGGAAAGCAGATCACCGTCCCGCCGGAGACGACCATCTGGGCCGCGGCGAAGGCAGCGGGCATCGACATCCCGGTGCTGTGCCACGACGAGCGATTCGACCCGGTCGGCGTCTGCCGGATGTGCGTGGTGGACGTCGGGGCGCGGGCCTACGCCGCCGCTTGCGTGCGTCCGTGCGAGGACGGAATGGCTGTCAGGACCGCGACGCCGGAGGTCGAGCGCAGCCGGGCAGCGCTGATCGAGATGCTGCTCGCCGACCAGCCGCCGGCCGACCGCGATCCGAAGCAGACCACCACCGGCGACAACGCCCTGCTCGCCCTGGCCGATCGGTACGGGGTCAGCCGGGACGGTGCCAGCCAGCACGGTGCCAGCCAGCACGGGGCGCTGCCGATCGGATCCGGCCGCGGCACCGACCAGTCGAACCCGGTGATCTCGGTCGATCACGATGCCTGCATCCTCTGTGACCGGTGCGTCCGGGCCTGTGACGATGTTCAGGGCAACGATGTCATCGGCCGCAGCGGCAAGGGCTACGCCACGCGAATTGCGTTCGACCTGAATGATCCGATGGGGGCGTCCTCCTGCGTTACCTGCGGCGAATGCGTGGCGGCCTGCCCAACCGGTGCGCTGACCAACAAGCCGATCCATGATGTGCCGATCCGGCCGCGGACCGAACTCGATCCGGTCGACAGTGTCTGCCCCTACTGCGGCGTGGGCTGTGCGCTGACCTACCAGGTGGACCGGGAGCGCGGCGCCATCGCGTTCGTGGACGGCCGCGACCAGCCAGGCTCGAAGGGCCGGCTGTGCGTCAAGGGACGGTACGGCTGGGACTACGCGGCCTCACCGCAGCGACTGACAACTCCGCTGATCCGCCGCACGGAGGCGTACCCGAAGGGTCCGCTCTCCGCTGACGTGCGCGGCGAGATGAACGGGCCCGAAGGCAACCGTGGCGGCGGATTTGACCGCGCCGCCGCCGGGGCGGGGATCCGCGAGCCAGGCATCCGCGAAGCGACCAGCGGCGACAACGGCCGGGGTAACGGCCAGATTCGCGGCGGCGGGAAGGACAGCGGCGGCGGGAAGGACAGCGGCGGCGGGAAGGACAGCGGCGGCGGGAAGGACGGCGAGCGGCGGCGGCGGCGCAAGCCCGGCGGGCTGGTCGACTACGCCGAGGTGCTGCCGCACTTCCGCGAGGCGACCTGGGACGAGGCGCTTGACCTGGTCGCCAGCAGGCTGGCCGAGATTCACGCCGCGGGCGGGCCTGGCGCGATCGCCGGATTCGGGTCGGCCAAGTGCTCGAACGAGGAGGCGTACCTCTTCCAGAAACTGATCAGGACCCGCTTTCACACCAACAACGTGGACCATTGCACCAGGCTCTGCCACGCCTCGAGCGTCGCCGCGCTGTTCGAGGGGATCGGCTCCGGCGCGGTGTCCACGACCTACGGTGACGTGATCAACGCCGACGTGGCCATCGTCACCGGCAGCAACCCGACCGCCAACCATCCGGTCGCCTCGTCGTTCTTCAAGCAGGCCAGGCGCCGGGGCACCACGATCATCTACGTCGACCCGAGGGCGGACAAGATGTCCGACCACGCCGACATCTTCTGCCAGATCAAGCCGGGTACCGATGTCGCGTTCTACAACGGGATCATGCACGAGGTGATCAGGCTCGGGCTGATCGACCAGGACTTCATCGACCACCGGACCTCGAACTACGCGGCTCTCGCGGAGACCGTCGAGGACTATCCGCCGGAGCGGGCGGCGCAGATCACCGGGGTCGACGCCGACAGCATCCGGCGGGTCGCGCGAGCCTGGGGCGAGGCGGCGGCCGGCGTCATCTTCTGGGGAATGGGGATCTCCCAGCACACCACGGGAACGGACAACGCCCGCTGCCTGATCGCCATGTGCGCGATCACTGGCAATGTCGGCAGGCCCGGCACCGGCCTGCATCCGCTGCGCGGGCAGAACAACGTCCAGGGCGCGTCCGACATGGGCCTGATCCCGATGTTCTACCCCGACTATCAGCGGGCCGACGACCCGGCGGTGCACGAGCGGTTCGAGCAGATCTGGGGTACCGATCTTGATCCGAAGCGCGGGCTGACCGTCACCGAGATCATCGGATCGGTGCTCAAGGGCGGCGTACGCGGGATGTACATGATGGGCGAGAACCCGTTCATGTCTGATCCCAACATCAACAAGGTGCGCAAGGCACTGTCGGCGCTTGAGTTCCTGGTCGTCCAGGACATCTTCCTGACCGAGACCGCCGAGTTCGCCGATGTCATCCTGCCTGCCTCCACCTACCTGGAGAAGGACGGCACCTATACCAACACTGACCGCCGGGTGCAGCTCGGGCGCAAGGTACTCGATCCGCCCGGGCAGGCCCGGGTCGACTGGGAGATCGTCCAGCAGGTCGCCAGGCGGCTCGGACTTGACTGGGACTACTCGTCCGCCCGCCAGGTCTTCGATGAGCTGGTGTCGATCATGCCGAGCTACGCCAACCTGAGCTACGACAACCTGGGGCTGACCGGCAAGCTCTACCCGAACTCCGACCCAGAGCACAGCGACGGCACGGTGGTCATGTTCGGCGAGCGGTTCAACACCTCGGACGGGCTGGCGCACCTGGTGCCTGCGCAGTGGCTGCCTGCCAAGGAACTGCCGAACGAGCAGTACCCGTTCGTGCTGAACACGGGCCGACTGCTGGAGCACTGGCACACCGGCTCGATGACCCGCCGGTCATTCGCGCTCGACGCGATCGCGCCGAAGGCCCAGATGTTCCTGCACCCGGACGATGCCGCTGAGCTCGGGCTGGCCGACGGTCAGCTGGCCAGGGTGAGCTCGCGCCGCGGCACGATCGTCTTGGAGACGGCGTACTCGTTCCGCGAGGCGCGGGGAAACTGCTTTATCCCGTTCCACTTCCGCGAGGCGGCGGCCAACCTGCTGACCATCGACGAGATCGACCCGTTCGGCAAGATCCCCGAGTTCAAGTTCTGCGCGGTGCGGATCGAACCGGCGATAGACGGCCAGCAGACCGAGGACCGCTGATGGCGCGGGCCCGGGTTCCCGGGGTCGAGGCGAGGGCGGGCAAGTTCAACGGCCCGAGCCTGATCCCGGCTCTGCACGCCATCCAGGAGCGGGTCGGCTGGCTGCCGCGGGAGGAACTGGTCGCGCTGGCCAGGGAGGTACGCAGGCCGCTTTACGAGATCGAGGGGCTGATCTCGTTCTACCCGCACTTCCGTACCGCGCCGCCGACGAAGGTCACCGTGCAGGCTTGTCATGATCTTTCCTGCTGGCTGCAGGGCGCGGACGAAACCATCGCGGCGCTGCGGCAGCGGTACGGCGAAGACACCGACGTCGAGGTCACCGAGGTGTCCTGCATCGGGCGGTGCGACGCTGCGCCGGCCGTCGCGGTCAACGAATGCCCGACCACAGCGGATAAGGCGGCGGCGTGCGTGGCCGCCGCGCTTGACGGGCAGCCGCCGCAGCCAGGCATCCGGAGCTACGGCGGCGAGGTGCCGTGGCCGAACGATCCGTACGCCCCCGGGCAGGAGCATTATCAGACGCTGCGCGCGCTGCTGGCCGGCGACCTCGATCCGGGCCAGGTGATCGCGACCCTGGTGGACTCGGGGCTGCGCGGGATGGGCGGGGCCGGCTTTCCCACCGGCCGCAAGTGGGAGCTGGTAGCGGCGCAGACCGCAAGCCCGAAGTACGTGATCTGCAATGCCGATGAATCCGAGCCAGGCACGTTCAAGGACCGCCAGATCCTGGCCGAGCAGCCGCATCTGGTGCTTGAGGGCCTGCTGATCGGCATGCTGGCCGTCGGCGCGGAGGAAGGCTGGGTCTTCATCCGGCATGAGTACGGCCCCGAGGAAGCCGCCATCCGCCGCGAGATCGAGTGGCTCCGCGCCGCCCGGCTGGCCGGGGATAACGTGTCCGGGCGGCGGCTGTCGGTGGAGATCTTCACCTCACCTGGCGGCTACATCCTGGGGGAGGAGTCCGCCCTGATCGAATGCATGGAAGGACACCGCGGCGAGCCAAGGAACAAGCCGCCGTTCCCCGGGGTCTACGGGCTCTGGGGCCAGCCGACGCTGATGAACTCGGTCGAGACCTTCGCCCATGTCCCGGTGATCATCGCGCGCGGCGCCGACTGGTGGAAACGGCAGGGGGCCGGCGAGCATACCGGGCTGAAGTTCTTCGCGGTCTCTGGCCAGGTGCAGCGCCCCGGCGTCTACTGCGTCCCGATGGGCAGCACCGCCAGACAGCTGCTCGAGCTGGCCGGGGGAGTAGCCGACGGCCGTTCACTCGGCGCGATCCAGCCGGGCGGTGCCTCATCGAACTTTCTCGGGCCCGACCAGCTCGACGTGCCGCTCGACTTCGATACGCTGGCCAAGGCCGGGTCCATGCTCGGCTCCGGCGCTCTCGTCGTGCTTGCCGAAGGCACCAACCTGCTGGCAGCGGCCACGAACGTGCTGCGGTTCTTCCGTGACGAGTCGTGCGGCAAGTGCGTCCCCTGCCGGGTCGGATCCAGCAAGGCGTACCAGATCCTGGCCGGCCTGCTCGCCGACGGCGGCGGCCCGGCCGACGTGGACGAGCGGATCGTAGGCCTGGAGGAAACCATGCGCAGGACCTCGATCTGCGGGCTCGGCCAGGTGGCGCTCGGCCCGGTGCTGAGCGTGGTGGCTTTGGCTGACGGTCAGGAGGCTCGCCACGGAGGCTGACCACCGCGGGCACGCGGGCCGGGAGTTTTTCCGCACCCGGACGGTCGCCGAGGCGCTGGCCGGATTCCGGCCAGCCCGGCGCACGCCCGGTGAGACCATCCCGCTCGCCGACGCGCTGCACCGGATCCCGGTGGCGCCGGTCACCGCGCCGCACCCGCTACCCGGATTTCCGCGCGCTACGGTCGACGGCTACGCCGTCAGGGCAGCCGACACTTACGGCACCGGCGACGGGCTCCCCGGCTATCTGGACGTGGCCGGGGCGGTCCAGATGGGGGCCGAGCCTGACGTGGTCGTCCGCCCTGGCACCGCGGTGCTGATGCCGACCGGCGGCGTCCTGCCGGCCGGCGCGGACGCCGTGATCATGGTCGAGTACACCCAGCAGGCGATGCCTGGGACTATCGAGGTGGTCCGGCCCGTCGCCCCTGGGGACGGCGTGGTGCGGGCCGACGAGGACGCGGCGGCCGGGGCTGAGCTGGTGCCCGCCGGCCGCCCGCTGCGAGCTCAGGATCTCGGCATGCTCGCCGCGGCTGGCATTACCCAGCCGACCGTTCATGCCCACCCGCGGGTGACGATCTTCTCGACCGGCGACGAGGTGGTGCCGCCGCAGACGGCCGAGCTGCGGCCTGGCCAGGTCCGCGACGCGACCGCGATCGCACTGGCTGCGCTGGTGATTCAGGCGGGCGGCCAGCCGCACCGGGCCGGCATCATCCCGGACGACGCGGTTGCGCTTGAAGCGGCGCTGCGCGCCGCGCTCGAAACCAGCGATCTGATCGTGATCTCGGCCGGCTCATCGGTCGGGGCGCGGGATGAGACCGCCACCGCGGTTGAGCGGCTTGGCTTGCCTGGCATCTGGTGCCACGGCCTGGCCATCAAGCCGGGAAAACCGACCCTGCTTGCCGAGTGCGCCGGAGTGCCGGTGATCGGATTGCCTGGCAATCCGCGGTCCGCCCTGGTCGTGTTCAGGCTGATCGGGATGCCGCTGCTGCGCCGGATCGGCGGCTGCACCGCACCCCCGGCCGAGCCGATCGTGCAGGCCAAGCTGGAGCGGGATCTGGCCTCGGCGACCGGTCGGCTCGATGTGGTCCAGGTCCGCCTCCGCGACGGCGTGGCGATCCCGATCTTCGGGCTCTCCGCACTGCTGTCCGTCCTGGTCGCGGCCGACGGTTACCTGGTCATCGCGGCGGACGCGACCGGCCTGGAGGCCGGTTCCGAGGTCGAGGTCACGCTGTACCGTTAAGCCGGTCATGGCAAACAGCCCGTTCATCAGCGACGTGCCCGCCGCCCGCGCGCTCGACGCGTGGCGCAGCGCACGCCAGGCTGACGGCTGCCCTGCGCGCCTGCCGGCCGTCACGATCCGGCTCGCCGACGCGGCCGGCCGGGTCACCGCCGAGCCGGTGTGGGCCACCCGCTCCTCACCGCCGTTCGACGCGGCTGGCATGGACGGGATCGCGGTGCTTGCGGCCGATACCCTCGGCGCCAGCGAGACGGCCCCGGTGTACCTGAAGCCAGCCGCGTACGACGTGGTCGACACCGGCGATCCGATGCCCGACGGGCGGGACGCGGTCGTAATGCGCGAGCACGTCCACTACGCCGGATCCATCGCGGAGCTGCGAGCCGCCGTGCCGCCCTATCAGCACGTCCGCTCGATCGGCGAGGACGTGAGCGCCGCCGAGCTGCTGCTGCCAGCAGGCCACCGGCTGCGGGCCGTCGACCTCGCCGCCGCCGCCGCGGCCGGAGCCACCGACCTGGTGGTCCGGCGCCAGCCCGTGGTCGCCATCTTGCCAACCGGCGACGAAGTGCGGCCGATCGGGACGCCGACCGGTCCCGGGCAGATCCTGGACACGAACTCGCTGATGCTCGCCACCCAGGCCCGTGAGGCCGGCTGTGTGGCGCGCTGCCTGCCGATCGAGCCCGACGATCCGGTCGGCCTCGCCCGCGCGGTCAAGGCCGCCGTTGCCGACTGCGATCTGCTGATCATCGTGGCTGGCTCGAGCGCCGGCCGGGACGACTACACCGCCAGGATCGTGGCGCAGCTCGGGATCCTGGCGGTGCATGGCGTCGCGGTCCGGCCGGGACACCCGGTCGTGCTCGGCGTGATCGAAGGCACTCCGGTGCTCGGTGCCCCTGGTTACCCGGTGTCGGCCGCGCTGACCTTCGAAATCTTCGCCGAGCCGCTGCTCGCCGAGCTCGAAGGCGCCGTACCGCACCGCCGCCAGCGGGCCAGGGCGAAGCTCGCGCGCAAGCTCGCCTCGCCACTCGGCATGGACGACTGGGTGCGGGTCAGGCTCGGAGTCGTCCGCGGCACGCTGGTGGCCAGCCCGCTGCCTCGCGGGGCGGGCGTGCTCACCTCGCTGGTCCGAGCCGACGGGCTGCTGGTCGTACCGGCCGGCCTGGAAGGCCACCATCCAGGCGAGGAGGTCGAGGTCGAACTGCTGCGCAGCCTGAGCGAGATCGAGCACACGATCGTGGCGATCGGGTCGCATGACCTGGTACTCGATCTGGCCGCTTCCGCCCTCCGCGCCGCCGACCCGCGGGCCACGCTGGCTTCATCGAATGTCGGCTCGCTCGGCGGGCTGGTAGCGCTCCGCGACGGACTGTGCCACCTCGCCGGATCACACCTGCTCGACCCGGCGACCGGCGAGTACACCCTGCCCTACCTCGACCGCATCCTGCCCGACCGGGACGTGTCCGTAGTGCGGCTGGTGCACCGCGACCAAGGCCTGATCGTGGCTCCTGGTAACCCGCTGAAGCTGCTTGACATCGATGATCTGACCCGGTCAGGCGTGCGATACGTGAACCGCCAGCGCGGCGCCGGCACCCGGGTGCTGCTCGACCACGAGCTGCGCCGCCGCGGGATCGGCACCGACGCCATCAACGGCTATGCCCGCGAGGAACCCACTCATCTGGCCGTCGCCGCTGCGGTGGCAGCTGGCCGGTGCGACGTCGGCCTCGGGATCATGGCCGCCGCGCGCGCCTTCGGCCTCGACTTCGTGCCGGTCACTCGCGAGCCGTATGACCTGGTTGTCGCCACTGAGGACCTGGAGAGCCGGCACCTCGATCCGCTCTGGACGCTGCTGCGCACCGATCAGTTCCGGGCATCGGTGCAGACGCTTGGCGGGTACCAGACGGAGGAGATGGGCCGGCGGATCAGGTAAACCGGCCAGGTCTCGCGGGTGAACGTTGTCTGCTTCCCGTTTCTGCAGCACTATGGCCTGATGGCGCAGATCGCGGGCCGGTGGAGCGGCCAGCACCGGACCAGCTACCACCACGGTGACCTGCCGAATGCGCTGACCGAGGCGGCAACCGAGATGGCTAGGCAGGGCGGACCTGACGCCGTCGTGCTGCGGGCCGCCGCTCGGCAGGCCGGAGTGTCGGCCGCCGCCGCGTACCGGCACTTCGCCGATCATGACGATTTGCTGCAAGCCGTCCGGCTGCGGGCGCTGGACGCGCTGGCGGCGGCGATGCAGGCCAGCCTGGACTCGGGCGACCGGCTGCCAGATCCGGCGCAGGAGTCGCTCCGCCGGTTCCGGGCCCTGGGGGCGGCCTACATCGACTTCGCGCTGGCCGATCCTGGCCTGTTCAGGACCGCGTTCTGCCGACCGGAGCGACCGGTCGCCGATGCGGCGGCCAAGTTCGCCACTCGCGGCCCGTATGCCCTGCTCGCCAGCGTGCTCGACGAGTTGGTCAGGCACGGCGTGCTAGATCCGGGTCGCCGGCCAGGTGCGGAGATCGCGGCGTGGTCGGTGGTGCACGGCCTGGCCACGCTGGTGGTCGACGGCCCGCTCGCGCTGCTGACGCAGGAGGAGCGGACGATAGCGATCCAGCGGATCGGTGACTTCGCTCTGGACGGCCTCACCTTCCAGTCGGCGGCCGACCGCAACGCCACCTGAGCCGGTTCTGCTGAACCAGCCCGGTTTGTCCTGGTCGCGTTTCCTTAGAAATCAGGACCAATGGATGTTGACACCGTTCACTTAAAGAGTCATGATGAAGATGTAAGCAGTGTATACATCAGATTAGGAGGCGGGCGAGATGGTTGACATCCACCTCATCAACCTGGCGCTGGCCGGGTTCGGGGTCGCAGCTGGCGCCGCGATCCTGGTCGCTGCCTTGATCATCGTCATCGCAGCGATCCGGCAGCACCGCATCAGCGCGCGGCGTGACCTGCTGGTCGCGGCGCGGGCGGCGGCGAAGGCCCGGATGGCGCCCGCAGTCAGCACATCGACTCAGCTTCGCGAGCCAGCCCTGCGGGAGCCAGCGCTCAGCGAGCCGACCACGGGGCGACCAACCACGGGTCAGCCGAGCACGGGCGAGTCGACCCGGCACGAGCCGGCCTGGCGTCAGCCGGCCCTACGGTAGCTGCCAGCGTTATCAGCAAGCGCCGGGTGGCCAGCAGGCCACCCGGCGTCAGCTTTCCGGTCGGCGGCCGTCGAAGTATCCGAGGCGTTGCCAGGGCGAACGGGGCGGGCCGGACGCGATCGCCAGACCCGCCGGGCGACGATCAGCATGACCAGGTAGCCCACGCAGCCGGCGATAACGAACAGATTCCAGGTCAGTAGCTGAACCCCGGTGAGCCGGGTGACCCTGTCGATCTGTTGTGGCGGTAGGAACCAGGCGAGCAGACCACTGTTCCTGGGAACGAACGCCAGCGGGCCGCTGTACTTTGACGGCCAGTTACCGAAGATGCCGGCGGTGGCGAGCATCGCGGCCAGATAGCCCAAGCGGGCCAGGACCCGAGCCTGCATGGCCAGGCCGGCCAGCATCGCGAGAAACGGGACTATCCATACCCAGTGGTGATCCCAGCTGATCGGCGAGACAAGCACGCTGGTGAGCCCGACCGTGGTCCAGCCCTGCACTTGCCTGCCAGTCCGGGTCATCAGCGCGCCGGCCGCCACGCCGATCAGAGCCACGGCGATGTCGATCGGCAGCCAGACCGGCCGGATGGCGTTCATTCCGCCGAATTGCCGCGCCAGCATGCCGAGCAGCGACTGGTTAACCAGGGAGGCCACGCCGCCGGTCCGGCCGGGCCGGATGAAGTAACCGGTCAGCCACCAGGTCACCGACGGGCGCGGCAGTGCGATGAATCCGATGACGATCGTGGCCGCGAAGGTCGCGGTGGCGACGGCAGCCTGGCGTATCTTTCCAGCCAGCAGCAGATACGGGATGAAGATCAGCGGCACGAGCTTGATCCCGGCCGCGAGGCCGATGCCTGCCCCCTTCCACTTCCGCTGGTCCGACCTGGTGAGATCCCAGACCACGAGCAGCAGCAGCAGCGGCTCGATCTGACCGAGCAGCAGGGACTTCATCACCGGCTCGGTCCACAGGGCCAGGGCACTGACCGCAAACGCGACCGCCGCCCGGCTGAGCCCGCGTCGTCCCAGGCCGCCCAGGGTCAACCACACGGTCAGCGGGACACAGACCAGTCCGACCACGGTCATCGACCAGCGCAATGTCACCCACGGCAGTAGCGATCCTGCCGCGAAGAGGACCGCGGCGAATGGAGTGTAGGTGAACCCGATGCCCGGACTCAGCTGCCAGGAGTACAAGATCGACGGCAGCTGCCTGGTGATCAGCCCCGCATCGTTGTAGACATTCAGGTCATACCAGGTCAGCATCATGTTGGGGTGGACTGCCAGGTCGACGAGGTATGCGGTCAATGACGTGATCAGGAATAGTGCCGCTACGATCAGCCAGGCCAGCGGGAGCTTGGTATGCCAGCTGCGGCGGAATCCGGCCGGACCAGCGGTCCGATTCAGCTCGGCCGGTTCCGACACGTCGAAACCCTCCTAATCTTGCGCTGACTGGTGGCCGCGATGCCGACTTCAATCGCAGCGCCGCGCATTCTGTGCGCGACCCACACGGTCCTGCATTATGACGAGCGGCCGCGGCAAATGGTGCCCGCGATTTGGTCCCGCCGGCCGGCTGAAGGAGATCGCCTATGCCGTGGTGTAGCGCCGTAATTGCAAAGAGTATCGACTAGACGACCGAGATCACACGATCCACGCGCGGCACGAGTTCGCCGATCACTGGCGCGCCAGGAACTTCGCCAGCCACGAGCAGGCCACCTGAGGTCTGCGCATCGGCGAGCAGCAGCAGTACCTCATCAGGCACGCCATCGAAGTCGGCGAACGGGGCCACCCAGCTCAGATTGCGCCTGGTCCCGCCCGGCACATGGCCAGCGCGTAGTGCACTGATCGCGCCGTCGATCAACGGCACCGCGTGGTGGTCGATCACTGCCGTTACCCCGCTGGCCCTGGCCAGCTTGAAGGCGTGGCCGAGCAGTCCGAACCCGGTGACATCGGTCGCGCACCGGGCTCCGGCGCTGAGCGCGGCCCGGCTCGCGGCCGCGTTCAGGGTGGTCATCACCTCGACCGCTGCCTGGCTGACCGCGCCGGTTGCCTTGTGCGCAGCGTTCAGGACGCCGGTGCCGAGCGGCTTGGTGAGCGAGAGCGGCAGGCCAGGCCTGCCCGCGTCGATCCTGAGCAGTCTGGCCGGGTCGGCCAGGCCGGTGACCGCCAGGCCGTACTTCGGCTCCGGATCATCGATGCTGTGCCCGCCGGCCAGGTGACAGCCCGCTTCGGCCGCGATCTCAAGCCCGCCGCTGAGAACCTCGGCGGCGAGCTCCGAGCTGAGTCTGTCCCGCGGCCAGCCGAGCAAATTGATGGCGACCAGCGGCTCACCGCCGACGGCGTACACGTCGGAGAGCGCGTTCGCGGCCGCGATCCGGCCGAACGTGCGGGCGTCGTCGACCACCGGCGTGAAGAAGTCGGCGGTCGCCACCACCGCCCTGGTCGGGCTGATCTGGACGACTGCGGCGTCGTCGCCGTGCTCCACGCCGATCAGCAGGTCAGCCGGCCGGTGTTCAGGAATCAGCCGCGCCACTGCCTGTTCAAGCTCGCCTGGCGGAATCTTGCAGGCGCAGCCGCCACCTCGGGCGTACTGGGTCAGCCGGACCGGAGGATGCATCGCCATGGCTGAACTGTAGCCACCCCGCCTTGCGCCCTGGGCGGCACGCGTGGTGGCATATCCGGCAGGCAGTACCGCACAACGGAGGTATCCAGTGACCAGTGAGGTCATGCAGGAACGGACGGCGATCGAGGCTGAGGCCGGTGGCCGCACGCTCTGCGATCTGCTCGCGGCAACCGCGGAGAGCTATGGCGACCTGCCTGCCTACTCCGACACCGATGGGGACGGGTCATGGCACACCATGGCCTGGCGGCAGTTCCGCGACAGCGTGCTGCAGCTCGCCGCTGCCCTGGTCGAACTCGGCCTGCGGCCAGGGGAGCGGGTCGCCATGATGCTCCCGAACCGGCTTGAGCACGTGCTCGCCGACCAGGCCGTGGTGCACGCGGGCGGCGTACCTGTGACGTTCTACGCCACGCTCGCCGCTGACCAGATCCGCTACGTCGCCGCTGACTGCGACGTGCGGATCGCCGTCCTCGACGGCCAGTCCGAGCTGGCCAGATGGCAGCCGCTGATCGATGACCTGCCCGGCCTGAGCAAGATCATCGTCCGCGACGCAGCCGCCTGCCCGGCTGACCAGAAGTACCTGAGCTGGTCTGATCTCAGCAAGCTCGGCACCGCGGCAGACGCCGCCGAGGTGGCCAGCCGGACCGAGGCGATCCGGCCGGACGACCCGTTGACGCTGCTCTACACCTCGGGAACGACCGGAAACCCGAAGGGCGTGATCATCACCCACGCCAGCGTGCTTTATGAGACAGCCACCGCCAGGTTGTCGGGCAGTGCCGCGTTGCATGTGCGCTGGGTCTCTTACCTGCCGCTGGCACATATCGCCGAGCGGATGTTCACCCTCTACCTGGCCATCCACAACGCGGGCAACACCTACTTCTGCCACGCGGCCGCCGACCTGATCCGGACCGTCGGCGAGGTTAAGCCGACGTCCTTCTTCGGCGTGCCCAGGGTCTGGGAGAAGATCCAGGCCGGCATCCAGGCCCTGCTAGCGGCCGAGCAGGACGAGACCAGGCGCGCCGCCGTCGCGGCGGCGATGGACACCGGTCGGCGCTATGTGGAGAGCTGCCAGTATGGCCACTCCACCTCCAGCGAGCTGGCCGCCGAGTTCGCCAGGGTCGATGAGGCCGTGCTCCGACCGATCCGGGGACTGCTCGGCCTCGATCAGGCTGCCGTGGTGGTGAGCGCCGCCGCCCCGCTGCCGCCCGATGTTGGCGCCTTCTTTGCCGGCCTTGGCCTGGCGATCCTCGATGTCTACGGGATGACCGAGACGACCGGAGCGTTCACCACGAACACGTCTGCCGCGTTCAAGCTCGGTACCGTCGGCCGGCCGGTCCCCGGCATCGAGGTGAAGATCGCCGACGACGGCGAAATCCTGACCCGCGGGCCGCTCAATACCCCCGGCTACCTGAACCTGCCCGAGCAGACCGCCGGACTGCTCGACGCTGACGGCTGGTTGCACACCGGCGACATCGGCTCGATCGACTCGGACGGCTTCCTATCCGTAGTCGACCGCAAGAAGGAGCTGATCATCACCTCCGGCGGCGAGAACATCTCGCCGGCGGCGATCGAGAACCTGCTGGTCGCGCATCCCCTGATCGGCCAGGCGCTGGCCTTCGGCGACCGGCGCAAGTTCATCGTCGCGCTGCTTGTCCTAGACGGCGAAGTCGCTCCGGCCTGGGCGAAGGCCAGGGGAGTCGAGGCGTCGTCGCTGGCTGAGCTGGCCGAGAATCCGGCCGTGATCGCGGCCGTCGGCCAGGCGGTGACCGCAGCCAACGAGCATCTGGCTCGGGTGCAGCAGGTGAAGCGATGGCAGCTGCTGCCGGTCGAGTGGACCTCCGAGAGCGAGGAGCTGACGCCCACGTTCAAGCTCAAGCGCCGGGTGATCCACCACAAGTACGCCGACGTGATCGACGCGCTCTACACCGACGCCGACTGACCGCTGATCAGCCGACCCGTCGGCCGCGCCGGTCGGCTCGGTCAGTCAAGTAAGGTCTGCTGCGGAGGCGTCTGGGTACCTGGTGGTCCCCCCGGTCTTCAAAACCGGCGGACGGCGCTCCGCGCTGTCGGCGGGTTCGATTCCCGTCCGCCTCCGCCGCCTGCGCAACGCCTCCATGATCAGGTCAGCAAGATGATCGGGAGCCGCCCAGTGAGCATCATCTACCACATCGCCGCGGCAGCCGACTGGGACCACGCGTGCCGCGACGGCCAGTACACCATGTCGACCCGCGGCAGGACCCTGGCCGAGCAGGGATTCATCCACGGGTCGACCGCCACGCAGGTGGCCCCCGTGGCGAACATGATTTACCACGGCGTACCGGACCTGCTGGTGCTCGTCATCGACTCCGATCACGTCGCCCCGGAGATCCGCTACGAGCAGGTGCCCGGCTGGGATGCCCCGTTCCCGCACATTTACGGGCCACTCAACCCCGATGCGGTGGTGGAAACCCGGCCGCTCGCACCAGGACCCGGCGGCGAGTTCTCCTTCGCCACAGACGGCTGACATCACCTCCGCTAGCTGCGACAACGCCTCGGCACGGCTAGACGGCTGAGGACACCCTGCGATCTTGCGGATCAGGCCGACCGACTCCGAAGTGATCCCGATCCACGCGCCGCTGTCCCAGCGGATGTGGACCGTGCCCAGACTGTCGGTGAACTCGACGCTCCCGGAGTCACCGACCATCAGCTTGAACCTGGCGTAGTCTTCGCTGACAGCGGTCAGCTCGACCCGGTCCCCTCTGGTCAGGTACGTTCCTGGCTGCCGGTGGCTCACTGCCGCGGTAGCTCTGCGGCTGCGATCCTGGCTGTCACGCGGCGCTGCGCGCAGACGGTGGGCTCAGCCGGGACCTCGTCCGCGCCGGCCACCCCGCCGCCAGCCTGCCGTACCGCCGTCATCGTGATCGTCTCCCTCGCGCGTGCCGATGCGGATACCGGTAGTCAATCCGCACCGGGCGTAGCCTGGAACGGTTGGCCTGTAGACACCTTCATCACGGTCCACAGGTCCACGGGTCCACACCCCCGGCGCGATTGGCAGACGTGAATGGCGGACTTCGCCGACGAGGTTCGGCGGTTCATGGCAGAGCGCGGCTTGTCGCTGCGCGGGCTTGCCAGGGCCGCGCACTATGACGCGAGTTTGCTGTCCAAGGTGCTCAACGGGCACAGATCATGTTCGCCTTATCTGGCTTCGAGCCTTGACCGTGTTCTTGGTGCCGGGGGGCGGATCGAGGACGCCGCAAGACAGCAGTCACCGCAACGTTCCAGACCTAGCCGGACGCCGCGCAGGCAATCCAGGGCGGTTGAGGCACTCCAGGCGTGATGGCCGATGACGCGGTTGAGCTGGATATCGCCAGTGATGGCCTAACCGAGCTGGTCTCCCACTACGCCACGGTCTTGTCCGTGGCACCTTCGGCCGCCGTGTACGACGACTTGCTGAACGTCCGCTCGTTCGCCGGGTCGCTGTTAGCCAGAGGTCACGCGCCCGCAGGACAGCGCGCGGCCCTGATGGTCATGGCCGGATGGCTATCAAGCCTGCTGTCGGTATCGGCTGCCGACATCGGCGACCACGCCGCCGCGTTGGTGTGGTGCGCCGATACTGAGCGGCGCGGCCGGGACGCCGAATATCCGGAACTGCTGGGCTGGGCCGCGCTGACCAGGGCATTGATCGCTTACTACCAGGGGCAGCCGCACCACTCCGCTGCCGTTGCGCGCCGTGGTCAGGAGGCCGCGCCGCTCGGGACGGTCGCTCACGCCAAGCTCGCCGCGCAGGAGATGCGGTCCCTGGCGATGCTGGGTGACGCGGCCGGGATGGCCGACGCGAGGCGCCGGGCAGCTGCGGCGGTGGGGAAGCTCACGCCTGCCGCCGCTACGACCGGTGTCTACTCGATTCCGCGTGCCGACGATCCCCCGTACACGGCGACGTCGCTGCTGCTGGCGAAGAGGTACCAGGATGCGGCCGAGACAACCCGCCGCCTGATCGAGACGGCGCATAGTCCGCAGTCCCGGACTCCGGGGGCTCAGCCGACCAACTATGCGCGTGCGCTGCTGATCCTGGCGCTCGCTGAAGCCGGGCTCGGCCGTGTCGATGAGGCGTCCGTCGCGGGGAGCGCGGCGCTAGGATGCGGGCGGCTGGTGTGGCCGACGATGGTGCTGGCCGCCAGGCTTGACCAGTCCCTGGCGCGGAGCTACCCGAAGGCCGCGGGCACCGCCGACTACCACGCCCGCTACGCCGCGGCCGGCCGCCAAGCGCTGCCCGCGCGTCGTCCGCGGCCACCGGAGGAACCCGCGTGAGCGATGACGACCTGAGCCAGGAGCAGATCACCGCGATCACTGCGTACGTGGACATCGAAGCCCCCCCGCCTGATGAGCCGACCGCTTGCCTTCTGTTCGGGACAAACCAGGCCCAACCCTCTGCCATCGCCGCCGAGCGGTATCACCGCGGCCTGGCACCTCTGCTGATCGCCACCGGGGGAGTCAACCGGCACACCGGCATCGTGGAGGGCCGCGAGTTCGCTCGGCTGCTCACCACCGCTGGCGTCCCCGAGCACGTCATCCGCGTCGAGGACGAGTCCGCCAACACGTGGCAGAACGTGGAACGGTCGCTGCCGTACCTGCGCGAGGCGCTGGCGGCGGGACTGCGGCTGACCGTAGTGAGCAAGTGGTACCACCGCCGGGCGGTCCATGCCCTCCGCACGCTGCTCCCGGAAGCCGGCTACTTCTATGCCATCTCCTGGGAACCGGTCTACTCCGGAACGCTGATAACCCGGAGCAGCTGGCCGAAGATCCCCGACGGCAGGCGCCGGGTCGTCCGCGAGTCGCAAGAGGTACGCCGCAGGGTCGCTGACGGCAGCTACCGGCCAGCCGAGAAGCTCCACGGCGCCTGGCGGTGAAGACGCGCCGCTAGCCCGGATAACTGGCGTTTGCCATCCACGTCGGCAGCGAACATGGGCGCCTGTTCCCGTGCGCAGCATCTAGCGCGGACTTCCACCTGGCTGGTTCGGCGCAGCTTTCATCCCCGGTTGTCACGCCGATGAGTCGCTGACCTGGTCAGACTTCCTGGCTGATGCCGGACCCTGTCGGACTGGATTGCTCCGATCCTCCTAGCAAACGACATCGCTGCAATTCGTAATCGTGTCGTTATGATGCCGGATGCTGCCCGGAGCGGCGGACATTTCCCCAGGTGACGGGGGCGGGCGGGCGGCCCGGGGCAGGACGGGGCATGGCCGGGATGCTGGCCCCGCGCATGAGATGTCTGGTAGAAGTGCCATGTGGCAGCAGGATCACGGCAACACGATGAGGCGGGCTGGTTCACCGCTCCCGGCCCGGTGAACCAGCGCCGGTACGAGGCGCTGCGCGCATACTTCGTGGACGGGCTGTCCTACGCCCAGGCCGGGCAGCGGCTCGGCTACACCCGCTGGGCGATGATCAACCTGGTGCGGGAACACCGGGCCGGGAAGCTGGAGCTGTTCGCCCCGCCCCGCAGGCCCGGCCCGCCGCCGGGCACGTCCCCGGCCAAAGACGCCGCCCGGCGCCGGGTGATCGAGCTACGCCGGCAGGGGCTGCCTGCCTACGAGATCTCCGCCCGGCTGGCCGCCGGGGGCACCCCGCTCAACCGCACATCGGTCGGGGAGATCCTCGCCGAGGAGGGATTCGGCCGGCTGCTGCGCCGCCCGGAGCCCGACGCCAGCATCTCGCCGGCCACCCCCGGCCGCGACACGAGCCTGCCCCGGGCCTCGGTCATCGACCTCGGCGCCGGGCCAGGACGGCTGGACACCGTCCGGGCCGGGCTGCTGCTGGTGCTGCCCGACCTGGCGGCCCTGGACCTGCCCGCCCTGGCCGCCGCGGCGGGCTACCCCGGCACCAGCGTCATCCCGGCCGTCTCCTGGCTGCTGTCCCTGCTCGCGCTCAAGCTCACCCGCACCCGGCGGGTCAGCCACGTCGATGACCTGCTGTCCGACCCGGCCGCCGCGCTGCTGGCCGGGCTGGCGGCGCTGCCGAGGAAATCCGCGCTCACCGACTACTCCTACCGGCTGTCCCACGACCACCAGCAGCGGTTCCTGGCAGCCCTGGACCACAAGATGATCACCTCCGGCCTGGCCACCGCCGAGGAAGCGATCTTCGACCTGGACTTCCACGCCGTCACGCACTGGGGCCGCGACCCGGCGCTGGAAAAGCACTACGTCCCCACCCGCTCCCAGCGGGCCCGCTCGGTGCTCACCTTCTTCGCCCAGGACTCCGGCACCCACAACCTGGTCTACGGCAATGCCGATATCTCCAAGGCCACCCAGGCACGCGAGGTCATCGCGTTCTGCGACCACTGGAAGGCCGTCAGCGGGAAAGACCCCGCGATGCTGGTGATGGATCAGAAAGTCACTACCCAGGACGTCCTCGGCGAGCTGGACGCGCGCGGCGTGAAGTTCCTCACCCTGCGGATGCGCTCACCCGCGCTGGTCCGGTACATCAGCCGCCTCACCCCGGCCGACTACACGACAATCACCCTGGACCGGCCCGGCCCGCACAACAAGCCACGCGTACACGAAGACCCCGCCGTAAAGCTGACCAGCTACCCCGGCACCGTCCGCCAGCTCATCGTCACCGGCCTGGGCCGCGAGCAGCCCGCCGTCATCATCACCAACGACGACGACGCCAAGGTCAGGGCACTGACCGAGCGGTACGCCCGGCGGATGACGATCGAGCAGCGGCTCGCCGAGATCATCCGCGCGTTCTGCGCCGACGCGCTCTCCTCCACCGTCAACCTCAACGTCGACCTCGACATCATGCTCGCCGTCCTGGCCCAGGCACTGCTCGCCGCGCTGCGCGCCCGGCTGCCCGGCTACGCCGCCGTCACCCCCGACACCATCCAGCGCCGGTTCCTCGAAACCCCCGGCCAGATCACCACCACCAGCGAAGCCATCACCATCCGCCTCGAACGACGCGCCTACTCACCCGTCCTGCGCAAAGCCAGCCTCCCCGCAGACACCCGAATACCATGGCTGGACAACCGGACCATCCGTTACGAATTCGCCTGACGTTGCGCCGAACCCGCTGCGTGGAAATCCGCGCTAATCTCGCCCGTCATGAATCCCAGCGTCGAGGCGGCGCGGACAGGTGTCCCCGCGCATGCGCTGCGTCCCTCGCGGAGTGTCAGCGAGCATTTGGTCGGTCCAATCCCGGCCGCCCCCTGGATGGCTGGCCTGCTGCGACCGGGCGTACTTCGCGGCGCGGTTGGCTCTAAACGGCTTAGCCGCCCATTCACGCCGCCAGCGAACAACAGCGCCTGTTCCCGGGCGCACCACCTAGTCTCGCCCGCTATGGATCCAACCATTACGGCGGCGATCATCGGCGAAGGAGCGTTGGTCGTAAGCGGCGGCTCGACCGCCCTTGTCGCGATCATGACGTCACGTAACGCCGCCAAGACGAACCAGGCCACCATCGACGCTGCGGCGGCCAACACAGCCAGGGCGCTCGACGCTGCGCGCGAGGACCGGATCTGGGACAAGCGGGCCGAGACCTACGTCGACGGCATGCGGCACCTGAAGCACCAGCAGGCCATCCGCGAGGACAAGACATGGATGATCCCTATGACCAGGCGACCGAGCTGCAGATCCGAGAATGGCTCGACAGCCTCAGGCTGCCCGACTGGCTGGAGGTCGAAATGCGCCTTCTCGCCTGCTCTTCCCAGCGGGTCCTGGACGCGATGCGGACGTCAGGAGAAGCCAGCGACAAGGTCGAGAAGGCGTAGCAGAACTGTACGTGGCTCAGCGGCGAGGCGCGGAAGGGCGGACCCGACGTGCTCGACCACTGCAGACCCGGTAAAAGAACCTCGTTCACACGACACTAGATCCTGCCCCGCCGAAAGAACGAGGGCTCAGGCGCCGGGGCGTGGGCGGGTTCGGCGCGGCGCGTCCGGCGGCATATCCACCGTCCGCACCCGGTCCGGGCCACGGACCATGGCCGCGCTCAGGAACCTCGCCGTCGGAGCCCTCCACCAGGCCGGACGCCACGGCACCACCGAAGCGACCCGATGGGCCAGCCGCTACATCGACCGCCCCTTCACCATCCTCGGACTAACATCTATTACTACGGCCGTGGGACCCATCTCCATCGTGAGGGGCTTGACGCAGAGTCCCGAAGTCGATAGCAATGACAAGAATAGCAATGACAAGAACGGACATCCGAGGGGTCGTCCCTGTTGGACGCTGGACTTGTATGATCTCGGCTTTCCGTGATCCCGAGCGTGAGAGGAGTGCCGAATGCGAAGGCGGGGCAGGCGGATCGTCACGCGTACAGGAGTCGCCTGTGTGCTGGCCGCAGCGTGCCTTACGTGGTCTGGCCTAGTTGCGAGCGCTCCGGCGCTCGCTTCCTGCAGCGCCAGTCACGATAATATCGAGGCATGGGACCTCGCTTTCTATGGCGCATACGGCAATAGAGGGTCCATCTACGTCAATACCGATGCGACTCTGGATAACCTGAACGGCATTATTGCACGGACGTTTAGTGTCGTGAGTTCAAACGGCATGAACGACGTCGAGTTCGGTTGGGCGGATGACATCGAGGGATACAACGTACCGACCGTGGCAAGCGACTCCGAGATAGGTGGTAACACGGCAACTGCCACAATGTATCCGTCATACGGCCTGAGTTATGACACCGATTACGGGTTCCGGATCGAGAATCTAGGCGACCACGACATCTTCCGGTACGTCGTCGACGGTCAGTCATCACCTATCGGCTACAGTCCAACAATGAACTTCAATGTTGGATTCGTACTTACTAATTCGGAACATTACAATACGTGCGATAGCCTCTGGACGCACCAATATGGTCTTAACGAGCAAGTCACGTCAGGTTCGAGTCCGGTCTGGCAATCCTATACGACTCTCGCGTGCTTTGTTAACGACTCGGTCCCTGCCTGGTATCTGCACGTGAACAGTGAAACGGACCTCCAGGTCACGCAGACAGCCTCGGGCGGCATCGGTCCGGGCAGCTCGCAGTGCTACGTGCATTAGAAGGGGAATCTGGCTATGAAGACCATGAACCACGGGCCAGTCGCTCGCCCGCACCGGACTTCGCCCGGCCGGGCGTGCGCAATCGCGATCGGCTGCATCTTGGTAGCCATGGGCGGAGCGGCATGCGCCGATTCACCGTCGGCAGGCGCCGCGTCCCACACCAAAGGGACTGCTAGTTCGCTGGGGCTGGCAGAGAACTGGATCATGCCGCTGCCCGCCGCCCACAGGACCACGCTAGACCGCGCGCGGGCGGCAGTCGGATTCGCCATCCCGATGCCTAGTTCCGCATCGCAGCGGAAGGTGAAGATGACGCTCAGTCAGGTCTGGGAAAACCCGGCACGGGAGGTCGCACTCGTTTTCAATGGAGGCAGTTTCACTATCGAGGTAGGCCCCGCCACCTACCAAAATCCCAGCCGAACGTACCAGCAGATGGTTCGTGAGATCCAAGTGGGCCACGTGGCCGTCGGTAGGGTGAACGGACAGCCCGCCTTTGTCTCTTGGCCTCGCACAGACGCCACGAAGTCGAATCCGGCGGTAGTCGAATTTTACCTGCATGGACTCGACATAGACGTCATCAGCATCAAGCTCGCACCTGACGCACTGCTGGCAATTGCCGACAGTATAAGATTCCGATAAACACGGCACGACGCAACTCAGGGCGCCTTGACGTCCAGCGCCTTGTAGGCGGCGACGCAACACCGGGACCGCCACGGGCTTGACGCAACACCAGTTACTTTAGATGTTATGTCGATGCCCGCTTGGGGTGTTGTGATCTCGCGGTCCTGTAACGGTCTCATTGTCCGGTTCGCTGGCGGGCTTCCCGGTATCGGGGTATGACGGAACACCGTGTGACACCGCGGTGGGCGCGCGGTTCCATGGGCCGCAGCCCCGGCCGGGACGGGGCGTTCTTCCTTCCCGACGGTGTTTGCTCATGTAGCTGCCTAGCCCAGTGCCCTGACCTTGGCGTCGTCGTCGTTGGTGATGATGACGGCGGGCTGCTCGCGGCCCAGGCCGGTGACGATGAGCTGGCGGACGGTGCCGGGGTAGCTGGTCAGCTTTACGGCGGGGTCTTCGTGTACGCGTGGCTTGTTGTGCGGGCCGGGCCGGTCCAGGGTGATTGTCGTGTAGTCGGCCGGGGTGAGGCGGCTGATGTACCGGACCAGCGCGGGTGAGCGCATCCGCAGGGTGAGGAACTTCACGCCGCGCGCGTCCAGCTCGCCGAGGACGTCCTGGGTAGTGACTTTCTGATCCATCACCAGCATCGCGGGGTCTTTCCCGCTGACGGCCTTCCAGTGGTCGCAGAACGCGATGACCTCGCGTGCCTGGGTGGCCTTGGAGATATCGGCATTGCCGTAGACCAGGTTGTGGGTGCCGGAGTCCTGGGCGAAGAAGGTGAGCACCGAGCGGGCCCGCTGGGAGCGGGTGGGGACGTAGTGCTTTTCCAGCGCCGGGTCGCGGCCCCAGTGCGTGACGGCGTGGAAGTCCAGGTCGAAGATCGCTTCCTCGGCGGTGGCCAGGCCGGAGGTGATCATCTTGTGGTCCAGGGCTGCCAGGAACCGCTGCTGGTGGTCGTGGGACAGCCGGTAGGAGTAGTCGGTGAGCGCGGATTTCCTCGGCAGCGCCGCCAGCCCGGCCAGCAGCGCGGCGGCCGGGTCGGACAGCAGGTCATCGACGTGGCTGACCCGCCGGGTGCGGGTGAGCTTGAGCGCGAGCAGGGACAGCAGCCAGGAGACGGCCGGGATGACGCTGGTGCCGGGGTAGCCCGCCGCGGCGGCCAGGGCGGGCAGGTCCAGGGCCGCCAGGTCGGGCAGCACCAGCAGCAGCCCGGCCCGGACGGTGTCCAGCCGTCCTGGCCCGGCGCCGAGGTCGATGACCGAGGCCCGGGGCAGGCTCGTGTCGCGGCCGGGGGTGGCCGGCGAGATGCTGGCGTCGGGCTCCGGGCGGCGCAGCAGCCGGCCGAATCCCTCCTCGGCGAGGATCTCCCCGACCGATGTGCGGTTGAGCGGGGTGCCCCCGGCGGCCAGCCGGGCGGAGATCTCGTAGGCAGGCAGCCCCTGCCGGCGTAGCTCGATCACCCGGCGCCGGGCGGCGTCTTTGGCCGGGGACGTGCCCGGCGGCGGGCCGGGCCTGCGGGGCGGGGCGAACAGCTCCAGCTTCCCGGCCCGGTGTTCCCGCACCAGGTTGATCATCGCCCAGCGGGTGTAGCCGAGCCGCTGCCCGGCCTGGGCGTAGGACAGCCCGTCCACGAAGTATGCGCGCAGCGCCTCGTACCGGCGCTGGTTCACCGGGCCGGGAGCGGTGAACCAGCCCGCCTCATCGTGTTGCCGTGATCCTGCTGCCACATGGCACTTCTACCAGACATCTCATGCGCGGGGCCAGCATCCCGGCCATGCCCCGTCCTGCCCCGGGCCGCCCGCCCGCCCCCGTCACCTGGGGAAATGTCCGCCGCTCCGGGCAGCATCCGGCATCATAACGACACGATTACGAATTGCAGCGATGTCGTTTGCTAGGAGGATCGGAGCAATCCAGTCCGACAGGGTCCGGCATCAGCCAGGAAGTCTGACCAGGTCAGCGACTCATCGGCGTGACAACCGGGGATGAAAGCTGCGCCGAACCAGCCAGGTGGAAGTCCGCGCTAGCATCCCCGCAGGAGGGTTCAGCGGGTAGATCAGCGTGCCTCCGGGCCCTGGCCTGGGGTCGGGGAACTCCGGCACCCCGTGCGAGTGCATGCACTGCGAGTAGGCGAGGGCCTGCTGGTAGAGCCGCTGGCCCGGCGACGCCGCCGACTGCGGCGAGCCAGCGCCGCAGGCCGCGGCCAGCAAGACGGTCCCGGCGAGTATTGCGGCCAGCGCGGCTGCCCGGCTAACGGCAGTGATAGTGCTCATGCCTCATGCCGCCTTTCGTCACGAACCGGGCGCGTAACACCAGCAGGCCCGCTGCGCGGCCTGGAACTGTGCGGAATCCGGGTTGACGCCCGGACCGACGCTGGGGAAGCCGCCGCCCGAGGGGCCCACGACCGGGCTGGGGAAGTGGGTGATCCCGTGCGCGCGCATGCATGCGGCCAGCTTCAGCAACTGGGAGCGCTGATCTGCGCCGCAGTGAAAGGGAGCTGCGGGGGCGCCAGCTGCTGGCACGCCGTCAACGCCGCCTGCCAGCCGGCGCCGTGCTCCTGCTCGAGATGTCCAGGTCCGGATGGCGGCCCGTGGTCACCACCGGGCCGCCGGCGTGATCGGCCTGCTGACCGCTGCGGTGGCCGAGCACCACGGCGCGGTGATCCTGCACTACAACGCCGATTTCGAGCACGTCGCGGCGACGACCGGCCAGGCGCATGCATGGATCGCGCCCCGTGGCACCCTTCCCTGACGGCAGGTAGCAAAGACCCGCGGCGGCAGGCCGCCTCAGCTCCCCGGGCCGGTCAGATGCGTCCGCCGACTGGATGTGCTGCGCGGCGGCGGGGCAGTTCACCGCGCGTCCTCGATGGTCCGTGACCTGGTCCGATGGACCGGGAGCGGGTCGCCTTCGATCAGGATGGGGCGGTTCGCATGGTGGGACGTTCGACCCCGCTCAGGAGGCCTCAGCTTCGGCTCAGGCGATGTCGCATTCGGAGCCTGGCCAGGGCCGGTGCCGGCCGACCGGCATTTGCGGCGCAAGAGGGACCAAGAACCCGCGTCAGCCTGTCTTCGGTCCCTGGCCGCTCGGTGATGCGAAGGTGATGATCGTCTTAACGGCCCTCGTCGGAACGGGTGATCGCCATGCGTGCCATTGCGCGGATCTCGGCCCTGACGGCGCTTGGCTTGGTCGTCACCTTCGGCGCGGCAGGCTGCGCGGGCGGAACGACCAGTCCGCCAAGGGCAACCGCCCCGAAGTCCCCGATCACCAGCACCCAGCCGCCGACCACAGCCACACCGAGCGCGACCATCACGAGTTGGCCGGACACACCGCGGTCCGGGCCTGGCAGCGGATCGGAAGGCTTCCTGACGGCCGTCAGGACCGGCCTGCATGCTGGCTACGACCGGGTTGTGTTCCAGTTCGGCGGCGGCATTCCCGGCTACCACGCCGAGTACGTGACCCAGGTGGTGCACGACGCCTCAGGCAAGCTGGTGCCGCTAGCCGGGCGGGCATTCCTGCACCTGGTCTTCCAGCCAGCAACGGCTTATCAGAGCTACCAGGGCCCGGCGACGCTGCGCCCCGACCTGCCGACCCTGCTACAAGTCAGCGCGGCCGGTGACTTCGAGGGGCACCTGAGCTTCGGTCTCGGGCTGAGCGAGCGGGCCGGGTTCACCATCTTCACCCTGACCGACCCGAGCCGCGTCGTGCTTGACCTGGCTCATTAGCGCAGCTGACTACGGCGACGGCTGGAACGGGTCCTGCTCGCTGGGGAACCCACCCGGCGCCGCCGGCTGGTCCGGGGCGGCCGGGAACTGCTGACCCGGATACAGGCCCTGGCCGGCCTGGGTCGGGTCATGGGAAGTCGGGAACGGGTCCTGGCCGCCGCCCAACGTCTGGGTGGCCGGGTACTGGTCAGCGGCGTGGTACTGATCCGGCGCGGACGGGAACGTGTCCGGCGATGTGGGGAACGCGTCCTGCCCAAGCGGGAACTGCCCCTGGCCGGCTTGGTACGGGGCGGGCTGAGCTTGCCTGGACTGGTAGGAGTCGTAGGCCAGCGCGCCTGCGCCGGCCAGCCCGGCCACCCCGGCAACCCCGGCCAGGTCAGCAGCGAAGCGCAGATGGTCCTTGTGCGCCGCGATCGAGAAGCGCCCGAGCGCGGCCGCGGCGAAGAACAGGATCAGCATCCCAGTTCCGGTGTAGAACCCGAGCCGGGTCAGGATTATCCCTGACGTCGTGGTCGCGATCGGCGTTCCTGGAGTGATCGAGCCGCCGATGCTGGCCGGGAGCAATTGGAGGACCGCCGCTCCGGCGATGAACCAGGCACCCGCCAGCACGGCGACAAAGGCGGACAACCCGCCCAGGGTCCGGCTCCTGGTCATCAGGATCACCAGTCCGGCTAGCAGCGCGACGCCGCCTGGAATCACGGAGAGATACAGCCGGTTCTGGGTCAGATCCCAGGTCTGGTTCGGGTTGTATCCGTACTTCAGGTACGGCCCGAACAGCGGGATCAAACCTCCCCAGGCGCCGAGCAGGATGAGGCACAGCCCGGAAAAACTGCCTCGGCTGCGGGGTATCTGCGTCGTACCAGCCATCTCATTCTCACTTTCCGCGTTATCGGGTCATTAAGACTCGCACATCCGACCGGCTGCCGGGCAGTAGGTATCGCCAAGTCGTGTGGCAGCAGCCCTGGCGGTATCGTCGCGCTCGTGACCGATCTTCGCCGACTAGTTCCGCGCACGGATTCGGTGCTGGCCGATCCGCGGCTGGTTGCGGCCGAGCAGCGGCTCGGCCGGTCCCTGGTCACCGATTCGGTGCACCGGGTGCAGCAGCAGGTCAGAGAAGGCAAGCTCGACCCGGCGGCGGTGGCCGACGCGGCCGTGGCCGACCTGCCACCGCTCGCTGCCCGGCTGATCCCGGTGCTGAACGCCACCGGCGTGCTGCTGCACACTAATCTGGGCCGGGCACCGCTGTCAGCGGCCGCCAGGGAAGCGGTGACCGCCGCCGCCGGGTACACCGATCTCGAGTTCGACCTCGCGGCCGGGACGCGCGGCCGCTGAGGTGCCACCATGCTCGCCGCGCTGGCCCGCGCCGTGCCCGAAGCGCAGGCCGTGCACGTGGTGAACAACAACGCAGCCGCGCTGGTGCTCGCCGCAACCGCCCTGGCGGCCGGCCGCGAGATCGTGGTCAGCCGGGGCGAGCTGATCGAGATCGGCGACGGCTTCCGGCTGGCCGAACTGCTGGCCTGCACCGGTGCCACGATCCGCGAGGTCGGCAGCACGAACCGGACAACCGCCACCGACTACGCGGCAGCCATCGGACCGCAGACCGGCTTCGTGCTCAAGGTGCACCCGTCCAACTACCGGATTCACGGCTTCACCGCGAGCGCCGAAATCGGCGAGCTTGCTGGGCTTGGCGTCCCGGTGATCGGCGACATCGGGTCCGGGCTGCTGGCACCGCATCCGGCGCTGCCCGGCGAACCAGACGCAGCCAGCTGGCTGCGGGCCGGAGCCGCGCTGGTGACCGCCAGCGGTGACAAGCTACTCGGCGGCCCGCAGGCCGGCCTGCTGCTCGGCCGCGCCGATCTGATCGGGCGGCTGGCCAGGCATCCGCTGGCGCGGGCGCTGCGGGTCGACAAGCTGACGGTGGCGGCGGTTGAGGCCACGCTGGCCGGACCGCCCGCACCGGTGCGCCTGGCGCTTTCCGCCGATCCCGCGGATCTGACCGACCGAGCGAAACGGCTCGCCGGAGTGCTCGCCGCGGCCGGCCTGGAGGCCAGGCAGGTGGCGAGCCTGGCCGCCGTGGGCGGCGGAGGTGCCCCCGGCGTGCCGCTGCCCAGCGCGGCGATCAGCCTGCCGGCCTCGCTGGCGGCGCCGCTTCGATCTGGCCGGCCGGTGCGCACCGGGCGGCTGCCAGCCGTCGTCGGCCGGATCGAGGCCGACCGGTTGCTGCTCGACCTGTTCGCGGTACCGGCGGCGGACGATGACAAGCTGGCCGCTGCCGTGCTTGCGGCCGCTGCCGATCCGGTTACCGGCTGACCTCGATGCAGGTCATCGCGACCGCCGGCCACGTCGATCATGGCAAGTCTGCGCTGCTGCGAGCGCTGACCGGGATGGAGCCTGACCGCTGGGCGGAAGAACGGCGCCGTGGCCTGACCATCGACCTGGGGTTTGCCTGGATGACCCTGCCGACGGGGGAGCAGCTGGCCTTTGTCGATGTGCCAGGACATGCCAGGTTCGTGCCGAACATGCTGGCCGGTGTCGGTCCGGTCCCTGCCGTGCTGTTCGTCGTGGCGGCCGACGCCGGCTGGATGCCGCAGTCGGCCGAGCACCTCGCCGCGATCGACGCGCTCGGCATCTGCCGCGGCCTGCTCGCGGTAACCCGATCCGACCTCGCCGATCCAGGTCCAGCGCTGGCCCAGGCGACCGCGACGATCCGCCGGTCAAGCCTGGGCGAGGTGCCCGCCGTCGCGGTAAGCGCGGTCACCGGGGCCGGCCTGCCCGAGCTGATCTCCGCACTCGGCAGCCTGACGGCCGGCCTACCCGCACCGGACCCGGATGCACCGGTCCGGATCTGGGTGGACCGGGCCTTCAGCATCACTGGCAGCGGAACGGTGGTCACCGGCACGCTGCCGGCCGGCACCGTCAGCCGGGATGACGAGCTGCTGGTCACCCCGGCACTGCGGCCGGTCCGGATCCGTGGCCTGCAGTCGCTTGGCCTGGACGCGCCGGCGCTGACCGGCGTGTCCAGGGCCGCCCTGAACCTGCGCGGCATCAGCCGGGGTGAGCTGCGCCGGGGCATGGCTTTGGTGCAGCCGGGCCGGTGGACGCTGACCAAGGTGATCGACGTCCGGCTGTCCGGTGCCGGGAGCGCGGGCGACTGGGGTACGGACGGGTTGAGCGCAGGCGGCCGCAGCGCTGGCGGCCAGCTGCTGCGGCAGCTAATCCTGCACATCGGGTCGGCCAGAACTCCGGCCAGGGTCCGGCTGCTGGGCCGGGCGCTAGCCAGGCTGACGCTCCGTGAGCCGGTGCCGCTGCACGTTGGCGACCGGGTGCTGCTGCGCGACCCTGGAGCCGCTCGGACGCACGGATCTCGCGTCGTGGGGGCGGTGGTACTCGACGTGGCACCGCCCGGCCTGGCTCACCGCGGCGCGGCCGCGGCCGCGGCGGCCAGCCTCGCGTCCTGGCCCGACCGGCCGACCGCCGCCGATCTGCTCGCCAGGCACCGGCTGCTGCGGACCGGCGACCTGCTCGCGATGGGAATCGGCGAGCAGCCAGCACCGGTGGCTGGCGACTGGCTGGTCGACCCGCCCTACTTGGCCGCGCTGCGGCGCGAGCTCGAGCTGGTAGCGGCCGAGCAACCACGCGCCAATCCGCTGGCCGCTGGCATGCCGGTGGAGGCGGCCCGGGCTGCGCTGCGGCTGCCCGATCGTCGGCTGGTGCACGCCATCGCGGCCGCCCGCCTGGCCGATCTGGCCAGCTCGGGTACCGGGCCGCTGCGAATCGCCGACGGGCTGATCACCAGCGGGCCGGCCGGCCAGGAACCCGATGGGCCGACCGGACACCTGCCGCCGCCACTCGCGGCTGCCTTGGCGGCGCTGCACGGCGACCTGGCAGCGCGGCCGTTCCATGCGCCGGACGCGGCCCGGCTGCGCGAGCTCGGACTGGATTCGCGCGGACTGGCCACGGCCGCCAGGCATGGCACCCTGCTGCGGCTCAGCGAGCAGGTGGTGCTCGGTCCTGGCGCCGATCGGCAGGCCGCGAAGATCCTGGCCGGGCTGGATCAGCCGTTCACCGCCGCGGCCGCCACGGCCGCGCTTGGCTCGACCAGGCGGACGGTGATCCCGCTGCTCGAGCATCTGGACCGGCTGCGGATCACCGAGCGGCTGCCCGATGACCGCAGAGCGGTTCGCTAACGCTGGCTGCGGGCCGGGAACCTGGCCGCGCTCCAGGCGCCAGCCTCGGGCGGCGGCTTGTCCGCGGAGATCCACCGGGCAATCGCCAGGCCGGTGGCCGGCGCATTGAGAATCCCGGTCCGGAAGTGACCGGAGGTTAGCCAGGCATTGCGCAGGCCGGGAACCCGGTCGATCACCGGCCGGCCGTCCGGATGGCGGGGCCGGAAGCAGCACCACTGATGGGTGACGCCGACATCGCGCAGCGCTGGCAGCGCGGCCCGCAGGCCGCCCATGATCGTGTCGATGACCTCAGGGCGGATGGCCGGGCTCTCGTCGCCGTAATCGAAGGTGCCGCCGGCCAGCAGCCGGCCGTCTTCCAGCGGCGTCGCTACCGGCGCCACCGTGCACGGCAGATGCACCCGGGCGGGCTCGGTGACCAGCAGATGTCCCTTGACCCGGTCGGACGGGATCGCCAGCTCCAGGCCATCGATGACCGGTGGCTGGCCGGTGGCGAATATCACCGCGCCCGGACTGATCGGACCTGCCGAGGTGGCAACCGTCTCCAGCCGGTCACCGCGAATGGTGACCGAGGTAGCCGCGACGCCGGTGGCAACGGCAGGCAGGTCATCGGCCAGACCGACCAGCGCCCGCAGTGGGTTGACCCTGGCCTGATGCCGGATCAGGGCACCACCCAGATGCCAGGCCAGCCCGGGCACCAAGGTCGCGATCTTGGCGGCGTCCAGCCACTCAACTGTCTTCGGCTGGTGCGCTGCCAGGCCGCCAGGATCGGGTGCCAGGCCAATCCAGTCCAGCTCAACGAGTCCGAGGCCGCCAGGGGTGACCTGATCGAGGTAGCGCCAGCGCTCCAGGCTGGCCCGCTCCAGGTCCACGAACGTCTCAGGATCGCTCCACTGATGCGGCTCTGGGATAAGCAGGCCGGTGGCGCCGCCGGTGGCACCGGCCCCGAGGCGGCCTGCCTCGATCAGCTGGACGGATCCGAGCCCGAAGTCATGGGCGGAGGCCGCGATCGCGACGCCCGCAATCCCGCCGCCGATCACCAGGATGTCGGGGCGGGGATCGGCGATCATGCCAGCGTCCCGGCCGAGCGCAGCCCGCTGCTCCGCCGTCAGCTGCTCACGCCAGATCGCATTAGATACGGTCATGACCCCATCCTCGGTCCTCGTCACCCTGGCCGCCCGCCGGGTGCCGGCAGCGACGGTCACTGGTTGTCGCACCGCAGTCGCAGCATCTCACGGGAACGAATTCCGGGTTACCGCGCTTGTTGCTAGTTACCGGGCACAAGTCCGGTTATCAAGATCGAGAAGTAGGCTGTCGCCAACGGCATGGCAATGGTCGCTACCGACGAGGGGGTGGGTCGTGCTCGCCGACTCGTACGGCCGGGTAGCCACCGACCTCCGGGTATCGCTGACCGACCGGTGCAACCTGCGCTGCAGCTACTGCATGCCGGCCGAGGGTCTGGCCTGGCTGCCAGGCCCTGATCAGCTCACCGACGACGAGCTGATCCGGCTGCTCAGGATCGGCACGGCAGATCTTGGCATCACCGAAGTCCGGTTCACCGGCGGCGAGCCGCTGCTCCGCCGCGGACTGGTCGACATCGTGGCCAGAACCGCCGCGCTGTCGCCGCGACCGGAGATCTCACTCACCACGAACGGGATCGGGCTGGCCAGGCTGGCCGAGCCGCTGCACGCCGCCGGCCTGGACCGGATCAACGTCTCGCTGGACACCCTGGACGCAGCCACGTTCGTGACGCTGGCCAGGCGAGACCGGCTAGCTGACGTGCTCGACGGCCTGGCCGCTGCGGCGGCGACCCGCCTGGCACCGGTCAAGGTCAATGCGGTGCTGATGCGCGGCGTCAACGACCACGAGGCAGCCGGACTGCTCCGGTTCTGCCTGGATCGCGGCTACCAGCTCAGGTTCATCGAGCAGATGCCGCTGGACGCCCAGCACGGCTGGCGCCGGGAGAACATGATCACCGCTGACGAGATCCTGGCGGCGCTGTCTGAGGAGTTCTCGCTGACTCCCGACGATCCGGCCGGACGGGGGTCCGCGCCCGCCGAGGCATTCCTGGTCGACGGCGGAACAGACCGGGTCGGCGTGATCGGCTCGGTGACCAGGCCGTTCTGCGGCGCCTGCGACCGGGTTCGGCTCACCGCCGACGGCCAGGTCCGGAATTGCCTGTTCGCCACCGCCGAGAGCGATCTGCGCACGCCGCTGCGCGCCGGAGCCGACGACGGCGACCTGGCTGACCGCTGGCGGCGGGCCGTCGCCAGCAAGCTGCCTGGTCACGGCATCAACGATCCGGGCTTCCTGCAGCCGGCCAGGCCGATGTCCGCCATCGGCGGCTGACCAGCCGGGCAGCCCCTCCGAGGTCGATCAGCCGGTCCTGGTCATCGGAGCTTCAGTTCGCCGTCTGGCCAGGCGTCATCACATCTTTGCCACTGGTTCTTGCCATCCGACTGTCAACGATATATCGTTGAACTATCGCGAGCTTCGCGAGAACTTCTAATAGGAGGCAACAAGATGGACGAGCAGTACAACAGCAAGCGCCGGGGGGAGCACCCGCGCCGCGCCGAGGGCGCGAGCAGGCGGTTCCGATCAAGGCCGCGGTTCCCCGACGGCCCCGAGTTCGGCGCCCGAGGTGGCTTCGGCGGACCCGGCGGAGCCGAGTTCAGTGGTCCGCCAGACTTCGGCGGCGGACCTGACCGGCCAGAATTCCGCGGCGGACCTCCGTTCGGCGGGCCTGGCTTCCCTGGCCGACCCGGCTTCCGTGGCGGACACGGACCGCACGGCCGGGGCGGATTGTCTGGCGGGCCGCCCGGCTTCGGCGGCTGGCCCCGAGGCTCAGGCAGGCGTGGCAGCCGGGCCAAGCGCGGGGATGTCCGCGCGGCCGCACTAGCGCTGCTGGCCGAGGAGCCGATGAACGGCTACCAGATCATCCAGCAGATCAGCGAGCGCAGCGGCGGAATGTGGCGGCCAAGCCCAGGCTCGGTCTACCCAGCGCTGGCACAGCTTGAGGACGAGAACCTGATCGCGGTGCAGCCAGCCGACAGCGGACGGCGGGCGTATGCGCTGACCGATGACGGCCGGGCCTATGTGGCCGCGCACGCGGCCGAGCTCAAGGAACCATGGTCAGCCATGACCACCGACGCGGCCAGCGCGGTCGACATGAGCACCCTGGTCGGGCAGGTGCACCTCGCCGCCTTCCAGGTGGTGAGTGCCGGCACCGACGCTCAGGTGAACCAGGCGCGCAAGGTACTCGCCCAAGCCCGCAGGGCGCTCTACCGGATTCTCGCCGACGATGAGCCGGCGGACTCCGAGCCCGACGGCGGCGCGGCGCCCAGCCAGGAAGGCGCGGGAACCGACCCAGGCGGATCAGCAGGATCGCCTGCGGCAGACCACGACTAGGCGCACATCCGCCGACCTGCCAGGTCGGCGGATGTGGCACCAGCCGCACGGATGCACGATGCGGTCGGCTTCGGTTCAGGACCGACCGTTTCCCGCACCGTCATCTTCGCGGCGGCTCCAAGCGACCGGGAACGCGAATTCGGATTCCCGCGCGAGAAAGCGATCGCGGAATTCCGCAAGCCGAATAGGACCGCGTCCCGGCGGTGGCTAGCACGCTGGGCAACGGCCGGTCAGGAAAGGCGAGCTGGGGAAACGGACTTGGCGAAAGGCCGCGCGGCGGGAAAGAAAGAGCGACGCCGGGTGGCTACGGGGGCAAACCACCCGGCGTCGCATTCATCGGCGCTCCGACGGGGGCCCGGAACGCCGGCAACGGTGCCCCGGCGGGGGACCAGAGCACCGGTAAGCATGTTACACCGAACCGACCCCAGGTGCGTCAAGACCGGATTAGAAGCGAATCTCAGGATCATGGCTAGCAAGTACCTGGCTGGTCCGCCGATTTTGGTGCGAATATTGCTGCCCGGCTGCTCCGTTACGGCCAGGCGCGCCGATCCTGCCCGCTCTGCCGGTATCGCCGACTACGTCCCGCCGTCACCGGGCTGGTTCGGATCGGCCGGGGGTGGCGGCGGGGGCGGCGGCACGTACCGCTCGGGCAGCCGCGGCTGATAGGCACGGAACTCTCCGGGGCTGACCGCCCGCCGGGTGTTGGCCACGACGACGGCGAAGTAAGGGAGTGCGATCGCCCCGACCGCCGGGATCACGGTCAGCCAGCCGGCATGGTTGACAAACATCACGACTGTCACCACGAAACACACCAGCCGCATGCCCATCATCAGCAGGTAACGCCGCTCGCGCTGGTTGATCTCGGCGGAGCGCGACTGCCTGGCCTCGGTGACCAGATGCGCCTGGTCACGGCGGCCGCCCGGACGGGTGCGCACACTCTCACGGTAGGCCGGTCCGGGCCGGGAAGCGAATCCAGATTCTGCTGCGCACCCCTGGCCAGCGTGGCGCGATGGTCCAGGCAGCGCTGGCGTAGTAGTTCTAGATCTCAGCCGGGCCTTCGCTCGGCCGCGGAGCCATCATCGTGGAGGGAAACCATGAGCGATCGGACCTACCGGGTCACCGAGATCGTCGGGACGTCACCGGACAGCATCGACGCCGCCGTCCGCAACGGGCTGCACCGGGCCGGCCAGACCCTGCGCCACCTGGACTGGTTCGAGGTGACCGAGATCCGCGGCCAGATCGAGGATTCCTCGATCGCCCACTACCAGGTGGGCATGAAGGTGGGATTCCGGCTCGAAGACTCCTAGGACGGCGCCGGATCAGCTGCCGCTCGGATCGCCAGCCGGCCTGAGCAAGCCCCGCGGGCCGGGCCAGGCCTGGCCCGCGAGTACGCTCCTATCACGCCGACGGCCGCAGGTCGGCCGTGCCCGGATGCGGACGAGTGGCTGGCATCGCACGGAGGTGGACGGTGAGCCGATCCGTACTGGTGACCGGCGGTAACCGGGGTATCGGGCTCGCCATCGCACACCGGCTGGCGGCAGCCGGAGACGCAGTCACGGTCACCTCCCGTTCTGGCGCGGAAATTCCCGGACTTACCGTGGCCAGATGCGATGTGCGGGACGCATCAGCCGTCGACAGCGCCTTCGCGGTCGCCGAAGCGGCGCACGGGCCGGTCGAGGTGGTCGTCGCCAATGCCGGCGCTACCTCCGACCAGCTGCTCGCGCTGATGAGCGAAGACGCCTTCACGTCGGTGATCGACACCAATCTGACCGGCGCGTACCGGGTCGCCAGGCGCGCGGTGCGGCCGATGATCAGGCTGCGCCGGGGCCGGATCATCTTCATCTCCTCGGTCGTCGGGCTGCTCGGCTCGGCCGGCCAGGCCAACTACGCGGCGTCCAAGGCTGGGCTGATCGGCCTGGCCAGGTCGCTCGCCCGCGAGCTCGGCAGCCGGAACATCACCGTCAATGTGGTGGCGCCTGGATTCGCCGACACCGACATGACCGCGGAGCTGTCAGCAGACCGCAAGCAAGCCATTGTCACCAGCGTGCCGCTGGGCCGAACCTGCACGGCCGACGAGGTGGCCGGCGTGGTGCAGTTCCTGGCCGGGCCAGACGCCGGCTACATCACCGGCGCCGTCATCCCGGTCGACGGCGGTCTTGGCATGGGCCACTAACCTCCGAGGAGAGGACGCGGGATGGGAATCCTGGACGGAAAGAAGATCCTGGTCACCGGTGTGCTGACCGACTCATCGATCGCCTTCCACGTGGCCAGGATCGCCCAAGAGCAGGGCGCGACCGTGGTGCTGACCGGATTCGGCAGGCTCAGCCTGGTGGAGCGGATCGCCAGGCGGCTGCCAGAGCCGCCGCCAGTGCTCGAGCTCGATGTCACCAACGCTGAGCAGCTCGGATCGCTGGCCGACCGGCTTCGCGAACACGTGGACTCGCTGGACGGGGTAGTGCACGGGATCGCGTTCGCGCCGGCGTCCGCGCTCGGCGGCAACTTCCTGGACACGCCATGGGAGGACGTGGGCACGGCGCTGCATGTGTCGGCCTACTCGCTCAAGGCGCTGGCGATGGCCACGCTGCCACTGATGATGGCTAACGGCGGGGCCATCGTCGGGATGGACTTCGACGCGAGCCGTGCCTGGCCGGCCTACGACTGGATGGGCGTCGCCAAGGCCGGCCTCGAGTCCACCGCCCGATACCTCGCCCGCTACCTAGGCAAGTACCAGATCCGGGTGAACCTGATGGCAGCCGGGCCACTCAAGACGATCGCGGCCAGATCGATTCCAGGATTCGAAAAGTTCGAGTCCATGTGGCAGGACCGGGCACCGCTCGGCTGGAGTCTGAGCGATCATGAGCCGGCCGCCCGCGGCTGCGTCGCGCTGCTCTCTGACTGGTTCCCGGCGACGACCGGGGAGATCGTGCACGTCGACGGCGGCGTGCACGCGCTCGGCGGTTAGCCGCTGCGGTTTGCTGCGCCGCGGTTTGCTGCGCTGCGGTTTGCTGCGCTGCGGTTTGCTGCGCCGCGGTTTGCTGCGCCGCGGTTTGCTGCTCGGGCACGCTTCAGTAACCGGATCGCCAGCATACTTGCCCGGTTCAGCATCTATCGTGCCCTGAATGTCGCATAACCGGGCTCGCTCGGGCGGCATCGATAACAAATTGTGACAGTTTCGCCCCGTGATCGCTACCTCATTGAATCTACGCTTCGCGTGACCCATCCAGTATGCGGGCCAGTCATCAAGGCCAGCATGCCTGCGATCGGCTCAGGTACGACAGGAGGCGGCGAGCGATGGCGCTCGACTGCGAAGTATCAGGGACAGCGGCGCGGCTCCGGAATGCCGGGCCTGCGCCGGTCGTCAGATGATCCAGGAGGACTGATGATGAGATTTGCCCGTACGGGCACGAAGGTGGCGGCACTTGCCGCCGTCGGCGTGACCGCGCTGGCCGCGTGCTCGAGCAGTACCAGCAGCACCGGCGCACCGGCAGCGCAGAGCGGCTTCGCAGGCATCCCGGCGCCTGCCGCCAAGCACGTTCCAGGCGGTACGGTGACCTTCGGCATGGCCGCAGGCGCCACCCCCACCTATATCTTCCCGATCGTGCCTGGCGCCGATTCGTCGGTGTACACCATCGACTACTTCCAGTACCTGATGTGGCGACCGCTTTACTATTCCCCGGTCGGCCACTCGCTCAACATCAACTACCCGATCAGCCTGGCGTCGGCGCCGGTCTGGAGCAATGGCGACAAGACCGTCACGATCAACATGGACACCAACTACAAGTGGTCCAACGGTCAGCCGGTGGACGCCAATGACGTGATCTTCTACATCGACCTGCTCAAGGCAGCCGTCAAGCTCAGCCCGGCTAACTCGGGCAACTACACGCCTGGCTTCTTCCCGGACAACGTGGCCAGCGCGACAGCCACCAGCAAGTTCCAGGTGACACTCAACCTGACCAAGCCGTACAACCCCGGCTACTTCTTCCTGGACCAGCTCACCCTGATCGTCCCGCTGCCGAGCACGTCCTGGAACATCGACGCGGTCGGCGGCAAGCCGGTGGACTACACCAACCTGAAGAACGCCGAGAAGGTCTACACCTTCCTGAGCGCACAGGCGCTCAAGCTGCCGACCTACGCGACCAACCCGCTGTGGCAGGTTATCGACGGACCGTTCAAGCTGACCGCGTTCAACGCGAGCACCGACGCCAACACGATGGTGCCGAACCCGGCCTACACCGGCCCGAACAAGCCGAGCATCAAGGTATTCCAGGAAGAAGCGTTCACCTCGGACGCGGCTGAGTACACCGCGCTGCTTGACGGCGGGCTGACCGTCGGCCTGGTGCCGTCCACCGATTACCCGCAGATCGGGTCCCTGAAGGCGAAGGGCTACAACGTCTTCGGCTACCCGAACTTCGGCTGGGACTACATGCCGTTCAACTTCTCCAACACCACCAACCACTGGAACAAGGTCATCGCCCAGCTGTACGTCCGGCAGGCGCTGGCTCACCTGGTGGACAGCGCCGGCTACATCAAGGGCATCTACCACGGCTACGCGGCTCCCGCCTACGGGCCGGTCCCGTCGATCCCGGCGAGCCCATTCACCCCGGCGAACGCCGTCACGCCGCCCTACCCGTTCAGCATCAGCGCGGCCACGTCGCTGCTTTCGGCGCACGGCTGGAAGATCGTCAACGGTACCCAGACCTGCGAGACGGCGGGCACCGGGGCGGCCGACTGCGGCGCCGGCATCCCGAAGGGCACCCCGCTGTCCTTCAACCTGGTTTACAACAACGGCTCGCCAGCGATCACGTCCGAGGACACCGCGTTCGCGTCCGACGCCAAGCAGGCGGGTATTCCGGTCAGCCTGACGGGCAAGTCGTTCAACTTCATCCTGGCCAACTACTACAACCTGGCCGCCCCGCACAACATCAACAAGTGGTGGATGGAGGACTTCGGCGGGTTCACCCAGTCGCTGTACCCGACCACCAACTCCGTCTTCAACACCACCGGCTCCTACAACATCGGCAGCTACAGCAGCACCGAGGCCAACAACCTGATCAACGCCTCTGTGTTCGGCGGCAACCCCAACGCGGTCAAGACCGAGGCTTCGTTCCTGACCACGGACCTGCCGGCGCTGTTCCAGCCCGACGCCGACCACGTGTACGCGTGGAAGACCAGCCTCTCCGGGACGCAGGCGTCGTTCTGGTACCTCCCGCAGTTCTCTCTGGATCCTGAACTGTGGTACTTCACTAGCAAGTAAGGAAGTTCCATACTTCACTAGTAAGTAATAGGCAGCATGCTGGATCGCCCGCCAGGGGCCAGAGCGGTTCGCTGGCCACTGGCGGGCATCCGGCAGCCTCGATTCTTCTGGTAGCGCCGCGTAGGCAAGGAGAGGCCGGACATGAGCACCTATCTGCTCCGCCGGGCATTCACATCCGTGATCATCCTGATCGGCATCTCCCTGCTGATCTTCACGATGCTGCAGGCAATCAACGGGTCGCCCGGCCAGATCGTGCTCGGCCTGAAAGCGTCGCTTGCCTCGGTCGCGGCGTGGAACAAGGCGCACGGCTACTACCGGCCATTCCTCGTGCAGTACTTCAGCTACATGGGGAATCTGGTGCACGGCAACCTTGGAGCGTCCTACAAGCTGAATGAGCCAGTGGCCACCATCCTGGCCCAGCGCGCGCCGATCTCGGCCTATCTGAGCGGCCTGGGCCTGTTCTTCGCCGTCGTCATCGCCTTCCCGCTCGGGATCTACCAGGCGGTGAAGCGCAACACCCTCGGCGACAACATCGCCACCACCGGCGCCTTCATCACCTACTCGATGCCGGTCTTCCTGCTCGGCCTGCTGCTCATCCAGCTCTTCGCGCTGACCCTGCACATCTTCCCGGTCGGCGCTCCGGCGGCGGTCAGCCAGAGCAGCTCGGTGATCGGCGCCATCACCGATCCGCGGGCCATGGTGCTGCCCGTGGCCACCCTCACCCTGCTGTCGGTGGCTGGCTACTCCAGGTACATGCGCTCATCGGCCTTGGACGCGCTGGCCCAGGACTACATCAAGGCCGCCCGAGCCAAGGGCCTGCCGGAACGGCTGGTGCTGATGCGGCACCTGGTGCGCAACGCCTGCCTGCCCATGGTGACCCTGCTCGGCCTGAGCATCCCGGCGCTGCTGGCCGGCAACCTGATCACCGAGAACGTCTTCAACTATCCGGGCCTCGGGATCATGTTCGTCAACGCGCTGCAAAACGAGGACTACCCGATCCTGCTTGCGTACACCCTCATGGGCGGCGTACTCACAGTTATCGGCAACTTTGTCGCCGACATAGCGCTGACCGTCGCGGATCCGCGCATCCGGCTGGCCTGACCAGCTCGATGAGACGCCGACCTAGGGCTTCAGGAGGCTTACGTGTTTAGAGACGTTCAGACGCTCCCGCCGGTCACCCCTCCGTCGGTGGCCGAGGGCGGCGAGGTCACCGTCATCCAGAGCGGCTGGCGGCTCGGGCTGCGGTCGTTCGCCGAGAACAAGCTCGCGGTGGTCGGGGTCGGGATCCTGGTCTTCTTCGTGCTGTTCTGCTGGATCGGCCCGTTCTTCTACCACAGCGATACGACCATATCGAACCTGGTGAACTCGAACTCGGCGCCGGGGACGGGCAACCCGGTCGGCACGGACAGCAATGGCTTCGACATCCTCGGCTCGCTGATGGTCGGCGGCCAGGCCGCGCTCGAGATCGGCGTCCTCGCTGCCCTCATCGCCACCGTGATCGGCACGCTCTGGGGAGCGATCGCCGGGCTGGCCGGCGGCGTGATCGACGGGGCGATGATGCGGGTGGTCGACGTCCTGCTGTCCGTCCCGCTGCTCTTCGTCGTTCTGATCGTCGGCGCCAGGTATGGCGCCAGTGTGGTGAGCCTGGCCGTCATCATCGGCGTCTTCTCCTGGCTGGCCCCGTCCCGGCTGGTCCGCGGCGAGGTACTCACGCTCAGGGAACGCGACTTCATCGCGGCCGCGCGATCGTCGGGTTCCAGCCGGTCCCGGCTGGTGCTCCGGCATCTGATTCCCAACGCGCTCAGCGTGGTCGTGGTCAACATCACCTTCCAGGTCGCCGACGCCATCCTGCTCATCTCCTATCTCGGCTTCCTCGGCTTCGGGCTGACCTATCCGGTGATCGACTGGGGCGACATGCTCTCCAACGGCGTCAGCAACCTGCTGAACGGCTACTGGTGGGAGATCTACCCGGTCGGAGCGTGCATCGTGCTCGCCGTCATGGCCTGCAACCTGATCGGCGACGCGCTGCGCGACGCGCTCGACGTGCGGCTGCGCCGCAGGTAACGACCCGACCAGCACAGCCCGAACCGGCAGTTCAGCCTTCGCTAACGAGGAGCACCCGTGGCCCCTATCCTGGAGATCAAGGACCTCTCCACGCACATCGTGCAGAGCAACACCACGATCCAGGCGGTCGGCAATATCGACCTGCACCTGGACCCTGGCGAGACGGTCGGCCTGGTCGGCGAGTCCGGTTGCGGCAAGTCGATGACCGGAATGTCGATCATCGGCCTGCTGCCGCCAGGCGGCAGCATCGTGGGTGGATCGGTCAAGCTCGAGGGCAGGGAACTCGTCGGGCTGAGCGACCGCGAGCTACGCAAGATCCGCGGCAACGAGATCGCCATGATCTTCCAGGACCCGCTGACCTCGCTCGACCCCACCAAGACCATCGGCGACCAGGTGGCCGAGCCGGTCCGGCTGCACCGCGGCGCGAGCAAGAATGACGCGATGGAACGGGCCGCCGAGGTGCTCGACCTGGTCGGCCTGCCGCGGCCGAAGGAGCGGCTGAAGGACTACCCGCATCAGCTCTCCGGCGGCCTGCGGCAGCGGGTGATGATCGCCATGGCGCTGTCCTGCGAGCCTAAGGTGCTCATCGCCGACGAGCCAACCACCGCGCTCGACGTCACCATCCAGGCCCAGATCCTGGATCTGCTCGACAAGCTCAAGAGCCGACTGCACATGGCGATGCTGCTGATCACGCACGACATGGGCGTCATCGCCGGGCATGCCGACCGGGTCAATGTGATGTATGCCGGGCGCCTGGTGGAGACCACAGAGACCGGCAACCTGTTCGCGCACATGCATCACCCGTACACCCAGGCGCTGCTTGCCTCGATTCCGCAGCTCACTCAGGACCGGACGCGGAAACTGCTCAACATCCCCGGCATCCCGCCCGACCTCGGGCACCCGCCGGCGCTGCCGGTTCGCCGCCCGCTGCAGCCGGGCGACCGACCGGTGCCGTACCGACGAGCCAGCACTGATCGGCGAGACACCTGACCACCTGTTCTCCTGCTGGCACCCGGTTGACGGACCGCTGCCAGCTGAGGAGGTCGAAGCCGCGGCCAGGGCGGCGCAGCTTTCCCAGGTCGCCGCCGCCAATGCGGCGGCCGCGGCCAGTGACGCGGCGGCCGCGATCGCGGCCGCCGAGGCCGCGATCACCGCCGATCCGGTGCTCCTGGCGGAGGAGCGGACCGCCCCGGTAGCCGCCGACGGACGCGGACTGCTTGAGATCATTGACCTGGTCAAGGAGTTCCCGGTCACCTCGGGCATCTTGCAGCGGCCGATCGGCTCGGTGCACGCGGTATCTGGGGTCTCCTTCAGCGTGGACGCGGGCGAGACCTTCGGCCTGGTGGGAGAGTCCGGCTGCGGCAAGACCACGATCGGCCGGATGATCGTCGCACTGGAGAAGCCCACGTCCGGCCACGTCACGCTGCGCGGCGAGAACGTCGCCGACCTGCGCGGCGCTGAGCTCCGCAAGCGGCGGCGTGACCTGCAGCTGATGTTCCAGGACCCGTACTCTTCGCTCGACCCGAGAATGCGGGTCGGCGCGATCATCAGGGAACCGCTGACGATCCAGAGCATCGGCAGCCGCCAGGAGCAGCTGGCCCGGGTATTCGAGTTGCTCGACGAGGTCGGCCTGCCCCGCAATGCGATCGAGCGCTTCCCGCACGAGTTCTCCGGCGGTCAGCGGCAGCGGATCGGGCTGGCCAGGGCACTCACCCTGAACCCGCAGGTGATTGTCGCCGACGAGCCGGTGAGCGCGCTTGACGTGTCGATCCGCGCCCAGGTGCTCAACTTGATGAAGCGGCTGCAGGCCACGCACGGGCTGACCTACGTGGTCATCTCGCACGACCTGGCCGTGGTCAAGTACATGGCCGACCGGATCGGGGTGATGTACCTCGGCAAGCTGGTCGAGCTTGGCGCCAGCGAGGACATCTACGCGCAGTACGCGCACCCGTACACGGCCGGTCTGATCGGCGCGATCCCGGTGCCCGATCCCGCGATCGCGCGGACGCGGCGCGGAATCGGCATCTCCGGCGAGCTGCCCAGCCCGATCAATCCACCGTCCGGCTGCCGGTTCCGCACCCGCTGCCCGCTCGCCCAGGACATCTGCGCGCAAGAGGAACCCGAGCTGCGGTCGTTCGGCCCCGGCCATGTCGCCGCCTGTCATTTCCCGCTGCAGACGGCCGCGGCTGACTCAGCCGTGCCTGCCTCGGCGACCGCGCAACCAGCCAGCTGACCGGATCGGCGGCTATTACGCAGCCAGGACGTCGCTGAGAACCGGTCCTGAGCTGGGTCAGGCGCCTTGTGCGCCGCCAGGTCCCACCCGATACTTCTGGTATGCGGGCGTCCAGTGACCGGATCGCCGCCGATCTCGGCGGCGTGCGCGCATCCGATGCCGAGCGCGACCAGGCGATCGGCGAGCTCAGGGACGGCTTCATCGAAGGACGCCTGAGCCAGGAGACCTTCATATACCGGATGGACGCCGCGCTGCGGGCCAAAGACCGCGCCGAGCTGGCTGGCTTGTTCGCCGATCTGCCGCATCCGGCGGACCAGCCCGGGCCAGCCAAGCCCGACCGGGCCGGGGGTCACCCGGAAGAGTCCGATCTAGGCCAGCACGACCTGGCACGACACCAGCCGGCCCCCGGCGAGGCGAGACCGCACCGACTCGGCCAGCTGGCGCTGGGCCGGCTGGCGCAGGCCCGGCTGATTGCCGGCCGACGCCTTGCGCTGGTCCGGCCGCGGCGGCTCTGCCTGCCGCCGGACTCCGACCAGCAGCGGATATTCACCATCGGACGAGAGCTGGCCTGCGATTTCACCCTGGCCGACCAGAGCGTGTCCCGCTGGCATGCCCGTCTGCACCAGGAGGACGGCAGCTGGCTGCTGTGCGACCTCGGCTCGACCAACGGCACCCGGCTGAACGGCTGGCGGGTCACCGGGAGCGTCCGAGTACGGCCTGGTGACCGGATCTCCTTCGGTGCCGTCAGCTTCGTGCTGACTGGATCGGCCGTCAGCTGACCTAAGTAGAGTCGATCCGTGACCCTCGTCCTTGTGGTGCGGCATGGCCTGACGGCGGCGACCGGAACGGCGCTGACCGGCCGGACGCCGGGAATCCCGTTGGATGACCGCGGCCGCGCCCAGGCGGCTGCGGTGGCCGACCGGCTCGCCGACCTGCGGCTCGATGCCATCGTGTCCAGCCCGATGGAGCGTTGCGTGCAGACCGCCGAGGCGATCGCCGCCGCCCGGGAGCCGGACCTGCCGGTCCAGACCGATAGCCGGCTGACCGAATGCGGCTACGGCGACTGGACCGGCCAGCCGCTGCGCCGGCTGGCGCGCGACCCGCTCTGGCGGGTCGTGCAGCAGCATCCAAGCGCCGTCACGTTCCCCGGCGCTGACGGCGAGTCGCTGCCTGATGTGCAGCACCGCGCCGTCGCCGCCGTGCGGGACTGGAACGCCAGGCTCGGCCCGAAGGCTGTCTACCTGATCTGCTCGCACGGCGACGTGATCAAGTCCATCCTGGCCGATAGCCTGGGCCTGCATCTCGATTTGTACCAGCGGATCGGTGTCGATCCGTGCTCGCTGAGCGTCATCCGCTACACCCCGCTCCGGCCGTTCGTGGAGCGGCTGAATGACACCGGCGGCAGCGTGACGGCACTGACCAGATCAAACCGGACCCCGGCCGGCGTGTCAGCCCTACGGCCAGGCGATGCGCCGGTAGGCGGTGGCGCGGGAGGATAGGAACATGGCCGTCTATTCGTACGACCCGCCGGACAGGTTCATCGCCGGCACCGTCGGCCAGCCTGGCGAGCGCACCTTCTACCTGCAGGCGTCCGCAGCCGGCCGGGTCACCAGCGTCGCCCTGGAGAAGGGCCAGGTGAGCCAGCTCGCCGAGCGGCTCGACGAGCTGCTCGACGAGGTACTGCGGCGGACCGGCGGATCGGCTGCGATCCCGGCGGTGGCACCAGCCGCGCTAGCCGACGACGGCCCGCTCGAGCAACCGCTGATGGAGGATTTCCGGGTCGGCGCGATAGCCCTTGCCTGGGACGGCGACAGCGAGCGGGTCATCATCGAGGCCCAGGAGCTGAGTGACGAGCCGATCGAGCCGCTGGCCGAGGACCTGCCCGAGGACGGGCCGGCCATCCTGCGGGTAACCATCACGGCGGCAGCGGCGCGTGCTTTCGCCAGGCGCGCCCTGCAGCTGGTCGTCCAGGGTCGGCCGCCATGCCCGCTGTGCGGGCTGCCACTTGACGCCTCAGGGCACATCTGCCCTCGTCAGAATGGACACCGGCTTGGCCGTACCTGACCGGCCGCCGGACCGGCCGACGGCGCGCAGGCCGGGACGGCAACGATCCCAAGCCCGAGCAGATGGCGCGGACGAGGCCGATATCGAGCTGCTTACCTGCGGTGTGCTGGAAGTCGTCGGCCGGCTGGCCGAGGCGTCGAACGCGACGCTCTACTGCACGATGACGCATCAGGGGCGGCACGCCGCCTGCGTCTACAAGCCCGTCGCCGGCGAGCGCCCGCTGTGGGACTTCCCGCACGGCACGCTGGCCGGCCGCGAGCTCGCCGCCTACCAGGTCTCCCGGGCATCGGGCTGGGCAATCGTGCCGCCGACCGTCTTCCGCGACGGCCCGTACGGTCCAGGGATGTGCCAGCTGTGGATCGAGTCCGACCCGGCCGTCGACCTGCTGGCGCTGGCCCGCAGCACCAGCCACCAGGGCCTGCGGGCCATGGCGGTCTTCGACGCGGTGATCAACAACGCCGACCGCAAGATCGGCCATCTGCTCCCGGCCCCTGGCGGGCACCTGTACGGCTGCGACCACGGGGTCAGTTTCGCCGAGGAGTACAAGCTGCGCACCGTGCTCTGGCAGTGGCGCGGCGACGCCCTGACCGAGCAGGCGCTGCAGGGACTCTTGCAGATCAAATCGCAGCTGGACAGCGGGGCGCTGACGGACGGGCTGCGGGAGCGGCTGACCGCTGACGAGGTGAACGCCACCAGGATCCGGGTGGAGCTGCTGCTACAGCATCAGGTGCATCCCTATCCGCCTGAGGACTGGCCAGCCGTCCCCTGGCCGCCGATCTGACCCGGCGCCTCAGCGGCTGCCGCCGTGCTCGCCGCGGTCGCCACGACGGCGCAGATAGCGCTCGAACTCGCGGGCGATCGCGTCACCGCTCGCCTCGGGCAGGTCGGTGGCGTCCTTCGCCTCTTCCAGCGCGCGAACGTAGTCCGCCACCTCAGTGTCCTGCTCAGCGAGCTCATCCACGCCGCGCTCCCACGCCCTTGCCTCGTCGGGCAGATCTGCCAGCGGCATCGGCGCGTCCAGGATGTCCTCGACGCCGTGCAGCAGCGCCAGCGTCGCTTTCGGGCTCGGCGGCTGCGCCACGTAGTGCGGCACCGCGGCCCACAGCGACACCGCCGGGATTCCGGCCCCGGTGCAGGCATCTTGCAGCACTCCCACGATCCCGGTCGGGCCCTGGTAATCGACCGGCTCGATCTGCAGCGCGGCGGCCAGCTTCTGGTCGGAGGCGGCCGCCGTCACCGGCACCGGACGGGTGTGCGGCGAATCGGCGAGCAACGCACCGAGCAGCACGACGAGCTCGGCACCCAGCTTGGTGAAGGCGTCGACCAGATCGGTGCAGAATCCGCGCCAGCGCATATTCGGCTCGATGCCGTGCACCAGGATCAGGTCGCGGTTCAGCCCGGCCGGATGCGCCACGGCCAGCCTGGTGGTCGGCCAGGCCAGGCGGCGAGTGCGGCCGTCGGCGACCTCAAGCACCGGCCTGGTGACCTGGAAGTCGTAGTAGTCCTCAGGATCGATCTCGCCGATCGCCTTAGCTTCCCAGGTAGCGCTGAGATGGGTGATCGCGGCACTCGCCGCCTCACCCGCGTCATTCCAACCCTCGAAGGCCGCGATGACCGCAGGCGAGGTCAGCTCTGAGATGCCATCAAGCTCGATCTGAAGCCACCTCCCCGACCCTTATCGCAATTTCCAGCTCCGCGACGCTGATAGCTGACGGCCCAAGCCTACGTGCCTGTGATGGCCCCTAGGATAGGGGCATCATGTCGCGAACTGCCGAACCGGCCCTCCGGCCGTTGCGCGCCGCCCTGGCCGAGCGCGTCGTCGTCGCTGACGGCGCGATGGGCTCGATGCTGCAGGGCAGCGCCGCCACGGTGGCCGATTTCGCCGGGTACGAGGGCTGCAACGAGATTCTCAACATCACCCGCCCCGACGTCGTCCGCGCGGTGCATGACGGTTACCTGGCGGCCGGCGTGGACTGCATCTCGACGAACACCTTCGGGGCCAACCTCGGCAACCTGGGCGAGTACGGGATCGCCGACCGGATCTACGAGCTCTCCGCGGCGGGCGCCAGGATCGCTCGCGCGGCGGCCGACGCCGCGTGCAGCGAAGACAGACCGCGGTGGGTGCTCGGATCTATCGGCCCTGGCACCAAGCTGCCGACACTGGGTCACGTCTCGTTCGCCGAGTTGCGCGACGCGTACCAGGCCAACGCCGCCGGACTGCTCAGCGGCGGCGTCGACGCGCTGATCGTCGAGACCTGCCAGGACCTGCTGCAGGCCAAGGCGGCCATCATCGGAGCGAAACGGGCGATCGCGGCCACCGCAGCGGAGTCTGCGGGACCAGGCGCCAGGAAAGACATCGTGCTGATCGCTCAGGTGACCATCGAGACGACCGGCGCGATGCTGCTCGGCACCGAGATCGGCGCCGCGCTGACCGCGCTTGAGCCGCTTGGCATCGACGTGATCGGGCTGAACTGCGCCACCGGTCCGGCCGAGATGAGCGAGCATCTGAGGTACCTGGCCGCCCATTCCAGGCTGCCGGTGTCCTGCATGCCGAACGCCGGCCTGCCCGAGCTGACCGCAGACGGCGCCTACTACCCGGTCACCCCGGATGAGCTGGCAACCGCCCACGAGACGTTCGTCAGCGAGTTCGGGCTCGCGCTGGTGGGCGGCTGCTGCGGCACCACTCCTGAGCACCTGGCCGCGGTCACGGCCAGGCTCGCCGACCGGCCGCTAGCCAAGCGCAGGCCGCGACCTGAGCCAGGCGTGGCCTCGCTCTATCAGCACGTCCCGTTCCGCCAGGACACGGCATTCCTCGCGATCGGCGAGCGGACTAACGCGAACGGCTCCAAGGCGTTCCGCGATGCGATGATCGCCGGCCGGCTGGACGACTGCGTGGAGATCGCCAGAGCGCAGACCAGGGACGGCGCGCACCTGCTCGACCTGTGCGTGGACTACGTCGGCAGAGACGGCGTGGCCGATATGACCGAGATCGCCAGCAGGCTCGCCACCGCGGCGACCCTGCCGCTGGTGCTCGACTCCACCGAGCCTGAGGTGATCATGGCCGGGCTCGAGCAGCTCGGCGGCCGGGCGGTGGTGAACTCGGTCAACTACGAAGACGGCGACGGCCCGCAGTCACGGATCGCCCGGGTCATGCCGATCATCAGCGAGCACGGCGCCGCCGTGATCGCGCTGACGATCGACGAGCAGGGTCAGGCCAGAACCGCGGACTGGAAGGCAGCGGTCGCCAGCCGCCTGATCGAGGATCTGACCGGCAACTGGGGAATCCGCCAGTCCGACATCATCGTGGACTGCCTGACCTTCCCGATCGCCACCGGCCAGGAGGAGACCAGGCGGGATGCCATCGAGACGATCGAGGCGATCCGCGAGGTCAAGCGGCGCTATCCGGACGTGCAGACCACCTTGGGCGTGTCGAATGTCTCGTTCGGGCTGAACCCGGCCGCCCGAGCGGTGCTCAACTCGGTCTTCCTCAGCGAGTGTGTCAACGCCGGGCTGGACTCCGCGATCGTGCACGCCGCCAGGATTATGCCGATCGCCCGGATTCCGGCCGAGCAGCTGCAGGTCGCGCTCGATCTGGTCTACGACCGCAGGCGGGATGGCTACGACCCGCTGACCCGGCTGCTCGAGCTGTTCGAGGGCGTGGACTCCGCCTCGCTGAAGGCGAGCAGGGCCGCCGAACTGCACGGGCTGCCGCTCTGGGATCGGCTGAAGCGCCGGATCATCGACGGCGAGCGGATCGGACTGGAAGGCGACCTAGACGAGGCGCTCAGCCAGCGGCCCGCGCTTGAGATCGTCAACGACGTCCTGCTCGACGGCATGAAGACGGTCGGCGACCTGTTTGGCTCCGGGCAGATGCAGCTCCCGTTCGTGCTGCAGTCGGCCGAGGTAATGAAGGCCGCGGTCGGCTACCTGGAACCGCACATGGAGCGATCCGGCGAGGCGGGCAAGGGCAAGATCGTGCTCGCCACGGTCAAGGGCGACGTGCACGACATCGGCAAGAACCTGGTGGACATCATCGTCTCCAATAACGGCTACGACGTCGTCAATCTCGGCATCAAGCAACCGATCTCGGCGATCGTGCAGGCCGCCACCGAGCACCAGGCTGACGTGATCGGCATGTCGGGCCTGCTGGTCAAGTCGACCGTGGTGATGCGGGACAACCTGGCCGAGCTCAACTCACGTGGCCTGGCGGGCCGGTGGCCGGTGCTGCTCGGCGGCGCCGCGCTAACCCGGTCCTACGTCGAGCAGGACCTAGCCGCTCTGTTCGATGGCGAAGTCAGGTACGCCAGGGACGCGTTCGAGGGGCTGCGGCTGATGGACGCCCTGATGGCGGTCAAGCGCGGGGTGCCAGGTGCCGCGCTGCCGCCGCTGCGCGAGCGGCGGGTCAGGATCACCCCGTCGCCGGGACCGGACCTGACCGCAACCGGGCGCGAGGTAGCCACCGGGCAGCCGGTCCGCAGCGACGTGGCTGCCGACGTCCCGGTGCCGCAGCCGCCGTTCTGGGGCACCCGAGTGGTCAAGGGAATCCAGCTCTCCGACTACGTCGGCTTCCTGGATGAGCGGGCGCTCTTCCTCGGCCAGTGGGGTCTCAAGCCGACCAGGGGCGGCGACGGCCCTTCGCACGAGGAACTGGCGCAAACCCAGGGCAGGCCGCGGCTGCGGATGTGGCTGGAGCGGGCGCAGACCGAGGGGCTGCTGCAGGCGGCCGTGGTGCATGGCTACTTCCCCTGCGTGAGCGAGGGCGACGACCTGATCGTGCTGGACGCCGACGGCGCCGAGCGGGAGCGGTTCAGCTTCCCGCGGCAGCGCAGGGACCGGCAGCTCTGCCTGGCCGACTTCTTCAGACCGCGCTCATCCGGTGAGACCGACGTCGTCGCCTTCCAGCTGGTCACCATCGGGCCGCGGATCAGCGAGGCGACGGCCGATCTGTTCGCAAAACACGCGTACCGGGACTATCTGGAGCTGCACGGGCTTTCTGTGCAGCTGGCCGAGGCGCTGGCCGAGTACTGGCACGCCAGAACCCGCGAGGCGCTGCAGATCAGCGGTGCCGACCCGGACAACCTGGACGGCATTCTGCGAGTCGGCTACCAGGGCTGCCGGTACTCCTTCGGCTACCCGGCCTGTCCCGACCTGGAGGACCGGGCCAAGGTGATGCGGCTGCTCGACGCTGAGCGGATCGGGGTGACGCTGTCCGAGGAGTTTCAGCTAGCGCCCGAGCAGTCCACCGACGCGCTGATCGCCCATCACCCCGAGGCGAAGTACTTCAGCACCTGATGCGGCCGATGCGTGCGCAGACCGTCACCACACCGGGCGGGGCGATGACCGAAGGCGGGACATTGCAGGCCGTCCTGTTCGACATGGACGGGCTGATCGTCGACTCCGAGCCGCTCTGGTTTGAGGTGGAGCGCACCGTGATGGCCAGGCTCGGCGGCAGCTGGACAGCCGCTGACCAGGCCGCGCTGGTCGGCGGTTCGCTGCACCGGAGCGTCGGCTACCTGCTCGACCGGGCCGTAAGGCCGGCTAGCTGGGCCGAGGTAGCTGACTGGCTGATCGGCGGAATGGCGCGGCTGCTGGCTGAGCGGGAGATCACGGTCATGGCTGGCGCGATCGAGCTGATCGCGCAGGTGCGGACGGCCGGAATTCCGTACGCGCTGGTCACCTCGTCGGAGCGGGTGATCATGGACGCGGTGCTGGCTGGCCTGGCCAGGCTCGGCGTGACGTTCCCGGTCACCATCTGCGGGGCCGACGTGCGCAACACCAAGCCGCACCCAGAGCCCTACCATCTCGCGGCGGCGCTGCTTGACGCCGATCCGAGGTTCTGCGTGGCGCTTGAGGACTCGCCGACCGGGGTCGCCGCCGCCGAGGCCGCTGGCTGTGCCACGGTCGCTGTGCCTGGCCTGACGCAGATCCCGGACCGGCCAGGCCGGCTGGTCGCCCGCTCGCTCGCCGAGATCGACCTGGCCACGCTGCACCACCTGGTCGCCGGACGCTAACAGCGGTCAGGCCGCGCCCGGCTCAGGCGTTCTCTCTGACGAAGGCTCGGCCGGCCAGCCACAGGCAGACGATGGCCAGGCCGACCGAGACCCCGATGCCCTCGACCACGATGGAATTGAGATAGTGGCCGGCGAAGACGTCGCGCATCGCGTTGATGATGTAGCCGAACGGCGTCACCTTGGCCGCCGCCCTGAGCCAGTGCGGGCCGAGTGTCATCGGCAGCATGATCCCGGACAGCAGCATCAGCGGCACCACGATCATGTTGATCAGCGGTGCCAGTGCGTCCTCGCTCTTCAGCAGCAGGCCCACGGTGTAGGACAGGGCGGACAGACTGACCGCAACCACGGCTACGAAGCACAGGCCGATCAGCACGCCGACCAGCGGCGCCCGCAGTCCGAACGCCAGCCCGGCGAGCACTAGCACCAGTGCCTGGACCGACAAGGTCAGCACGTCCCGCAGCACCCGGCCGGCCAGCAGCGCCATCCGGCTGACTGGTGTGACCCTGAATCGCTCGATGACTCCGGCCCGCCAGTCCGCGATGATCGAGAAGCCGACGAACGCCGCACCGAACAGGCCGAGCTGGATCAGCAGACCTGGGACGAAGAAGCCGTACGGGTCGGTAGCCGGGACGCCTGGCATGCCGTTGGTCGCGATCCTGGCCAGCAACGGCCCGAAGAAGGCAAGGTACATGATCGGCTGAACCAGGCCGATGATGACCCAGGCCGGGTTGCGCAACGAGAGCCGCAGCTGGCGGCGGAAGATCAGAATCGTGTCGCTGGCGAAGGCCAGCGCCGCCGACTGGCGCCGGTCGGCGGCGGCGGGTGGGGCCAGGACCGTAGTGGCAGTCACTGGCTCAGCTCCGTCCCGCGCCGGTCAGCGCGTGGTCGTCGTCCGGATCCGGCGCGGCTCCGCCTTGCGGCGAATCGTCGCGCAGCGACCGGCCGGTCAGGGTCAGGAACACGTCATCCAGGGTGGGCCTGGCAAGCTGGATCGACGCCATCGAGATACCGTCAGCGTCCAGCGCGCGCAGCATGCCAGGAAGTGCCTCCTCGCCGTGCTCGACCGTCATCCGGATCGCCCGCCCGTCGGCGCTGATCTCGCGCACGCCCGGATGCCGACCCAGAATCGCGGTCGCCCTGGACTGGTCGCCGTTGACGCTGAGGGTTACTACGTCGCCGGAGATCCGGCGTTTCAGCTCATCGGGCACGCCCTCGGCGATGATCTTCCCGTGATCGATCACCAGCACCCGGTCGCAGAGCGCATCGGCTTCTTCCAGGTAGTGCGTGGTCAGGAAGACAGTCGTGCCCAGCTTCTCCCGCAGCCCCCTGATGTGATCCCACAGGTTGCTGCGGCTCTGCGGGTCGAGCCCGGTGGTCGGTTCGTCCAGGAAGACCACGACGGGGGAATGGATCAGGCCGAGCGCGATGTCCAGCCGGCGCCGCTGGCCGCCGGAGAGCGTCTTGCACAATCGCTGCTCAAGTCCGGTCAGCTCCAGCTGGTCGGTCAGCAGCCTGGCCCGCTCCGCCGCTTGGGCCGCGGACAGCCGGTAAAGCCGGCCCTGGATCGCCAGTTCCTCGCCGACCAGGCAGTTCGGATCGGTGCCGCCAGCGGTCACCCCGATCGCCTGTGGCACGTAGCCGATCCGGCGGCGCACGCCGACCGGGTCGCGCAGCAGATCGGACCCGGCAACGGTGGCCGTTCCCGAGGTCGGCCTCAGCAAGGTGGTGAGCATCCGCAGCGTGGTCGTCTTGCCTGCCCCGTTCGGGCCGAGGAAGCCGACGATCTCGCCAGGCTGCACGGCCAGGTCAACCCCGCGCACCGCCTCCACCGATCGCCTGCGGCTCGTGAAGGTCCGCGCCAGCCCGTGCGCGTCGATTATCGGCATCTGTGCTCTCACTCCTGTGCATCGGCCACGCCGAGCATGTCGCAGGCTCGCGCGGCTCGTCCCGTCCCGGACACCGGCTCGGGCCTGGTCAATGACGTGCTATCTCGAAAGGGACATTGAGTATTATCGCGAGACTTGCTCAAAGCGAGCCGCGGACTCCTGGGGTGCGGTCGTCATCTCGCCGTCACCGGTCGTCATCTCCCCGGCAGCGGCGTCGGCCTTGCCGGGCGGAAGCTCAGCCAGGATCTTGGCGAACTCGTCGTGCCAGCGCACCTCGGTTTCCGCATGCAGCTGGGCGCGGCGCATCATGGCAGCAGCGAACTGATCCAGGTAGCCCTTGGCAATCAGTCGGCCCCGCTCGGTGGCGAGCTGTGCGGCGTTGCCCGCGACAGCGTCGCGCCGGGCGGCCAGCCAGTCGGTAAGCTCCTCCCGGTCCATGCCGGGTCCGGAGAAGGTCAGCGCGACGCCGAGTTCGTCGGGACCCCTCCGTACGGTGCGGACCGCCCGCTCACGCAGGATCGCGAGCTCCAACTGGCCGGCATCGGTGATCGCGTAGATGGTCCGCGCCGGGCGACGCCCGACTTGCTCGGTCCGTACCGCCTGGACCAGGCCCTCGCCCTCCATCGTCCGCAGCTCGCGGTAGAGCGCTCCGACGCTTACTCCGCCCCACTCGCCGACATCGGTCGCTTCGGCTATGCGCCTGATCTCATGCCCGTGCCGCGGACCATGGACGGCCAGTGTGCCGAGCACCATAAGGCGGGAAAGATTCACGCGATTAGTATCCTGAGACTAGTCGCTACTGTCAACTGCGCAGCCGCTATGGCTCGTAGTCGCGCTCGGGTGCGCCGGCCAGCGGGTCGTCGGCAGCGGGCAGTGGCGGGGGAATGCCGCCGAAGGCCGGACAGATGTCCTGGTGCGAGCACCAGCCACAGAGCCTGCTGGGCCTCGGCCGCCAGTCGCCGGCCGCCCGTGCTCGCTCGATCGCCAGCCATAGTGCCTCGATCTTGCGCTCGGTCGCGGTCAGGTCGGCCTCATCAGGGGCATACCGCACGATCTCGCCATTGCCCAGGTACATCAGCTGCAGCAGTCGGGGCACCGTGCCTCGCAGCCGCCAGACCACCAGCGCGTAGAACCTCATCTGGAACAGCGCACGGGCCTCGAAATACTCGGGCGGCGCCGTGCCCGTCTTGTAGTCGACGATCCTGACATCACCGGACGGCGAGATATCGAGCCGGTCAATGTAGCCACGCAGCCGCAACCCTGAGCCGAGCTCAGCCTGGACCTGCAGCTCCCGGTGGGCCGGCTCCAGCCTGGTCGGATCCTCCAAGGTGAAATAGCGGTCAAGCATCGTGCGCGCTTCAGCCAGCCAGGCCGCCAACTCCGCCTCGTCGCCGAACAGTTGACCAAGCTCAGGCTCGGCGGCCACCAGCCGGTCCCACTCCGGCTCAAGGAGCCGGGCCGCGGCCCCCGGGCTGCGCCCCGCCGCAGGCTCGTCGAACAGCCGCTCAAGAACCGCGTGCACCAGCGTGCCGCGCGCGGCTGCCGTGCTTGGCGGCTCAGGCAGCCGGTCGATCACCCGGAACCGGTAGAGCAGCGGGCAGGTCAGGAAGTCGGCAGCCCGCGACGGCGACAGTGACCTGACCGGTGCGGCCGGGGCCGCCGGGGTCGCCTCAGCGGCGTCCGGGGCTGGCTCAATCCGGATCTCATCCACCTTGGCAGGTTAGGGGACGCCGCCGACACTCCGCTCATCGTTGCGCCGCGCAGGGCGAGCGATTGCCGGCCGGCAACTACCCTGAAGGCCGCGTAGCATCGTGTTGTGGCAACTCCCACGCCGGACCGCAGCACGCAGGACTCCGGCCAGCAGGCACCGGGCCGCCCGCCGCGCCGGGATCCAAGGCTCGGCCTGGTCGTCGCCCGGCCATTCGGCATCCCGGTCTATATCTCGCCCTACTGGATCATCTTCGCTGTGGTGCTGGTGGTGATGTATGCCAACAGCATCGAGACCGGCATCGCAGGAACAACAAACCGCTATATCGTGGCCGCGGCGTTCGTGCTGCTGCTCTACGCCTCAGTCCTGGTACACGAACTCGCGCACTGCGTGGTCGCCAGGCACTATGACCTGCCGGTTCGCCGAGTACTGCTTTATCCACTCGGCGGTTACTCCGAGATCGAGCAGGAACCGGCCACACCCGGCCGCGAGGCGCTGATCTCCGGGGCCGGACCCGTGGTCTCGCTGGCCCTGGCCGGCCTCGGCTACGAACTGGCCAAGGTTGTCACCACTGGCATGGCGCACAACCTGATTGCCCAGCTGTTCCTGGCCAACCTGATCGTCGGCATCTTCAACCTGCTGCCCGGCCTGCCGCTGGATGGCGGCCGGATCTTCCGGGCCGGGGTCTGGAAGATCACCGGAAAGCAGGTCTCGGCGACCATCGCTGCCGCCTGGGCCGGCCGGGTGCTGGCGATGATCCTGGTTGCCCTGGCGCTGGTCGGCCAGCGCCAGGCCGGCTCGTTCCTCAGCCTCTACTGGCTCTGGCTGCTGGTCATCGCCGGGTTCATCTGGATCCAGTCAAGCCAGGCCATCCGGGCGGCCAGGATCCGCGACCGGCTACCCGCGGTTAGCGCCAGGACGCTGGCCAGGCCGGCCATCCCGGTCGCCGCGAACCTGCCACTCGCCGAAGCGATCAGGCGGGCCCTGGCGACCGGCGCCAGGGCCCTGGTCATCGCCGACCACGAGAACACGCCAACCGCGATCGTCAGCGAGGCGGCCGTGCGGGCCACTCCGGAGGAACGCAGACCCTGGATCGAGGTCGGGTCGCTCGCCCGCGCGCTCGATCCCGGCGTGGTGCTGTCCGCCGACCTGTCGGGAATGGACCTGATCAAGGCCGTCCAGCAGGCGCCTGCCAGTGAGTACCTGCTGATCGAGCCCACCGGCCAGGTGTTCGGCGTGCTCGCCGCTACCGACCTTGATCTCGCCTTCGCCGGGGTGTGACGGACCGGCCGTGAACGGCCGCCGCTAGCCTGGCCGCGTGATCACGCAGCGCCGCGGGCCGTTCGAGGCCGGCGATCAGGTCCAGCTGACCGACCCCAAGGGACGCAGGCACCGTCTGGTTCTCGCGGCCGGCCAGTCGTTCCACACGCACCGCGGCTCGGTGGCACACGACGACCTGATCGGCCGTCCCGAGGGCAGCGTGGTGCGGGCTTCGGGCGGAACGCTGTACATCGCGCTGCGGCCGTTGCTTGCCGACTACACGGTGTCCATGTCCCGTGGCGCTGCCGTCGTCTACCCCAAGGACGCGGCCCAGATCGTCGGCCTGGCCGATATCTTCCCTGGCGCCAGGGTGGTCGAGGCTGGGGCCGGTTCGGGCGCGCTGTCCTGCTGGCTGCTCCGGGCGATCGGCGAGACCGGCCTGCTGGTCTCCTATGAGCGCAGGGCAGACTTCGCCGAGATCGCCTGCCGGAACGTGGAGCGATATTTCGGCGGACCGCATCCCGCGTGGCGGCTCGTCGTCGGCGGTTTGCCAGCCGGTCAGTCGGCCAACGACCAGGCAGGCGGCGCGGCCGACGATCAGGCGGCCGGCGCGGTCGGCGCGGTCGGCGACCAGCCGGGCGGGGCGGCCGATGACCAGGCGGGCGTGACCCCAGGCGGCGGCAACGGGGAGAACCTGCGGGACTTCGACCGGGTGGTGCTCGACATGCTCGCGCCGTGGGAGCACATCCCCGCCGCGGCCGGCTGGCTGATCCCCGGTGGCCTGCTGTGCAGTTACGTGGCGACAACCACCCAGCTTTCCCGAGTAGTCGAGGCCCTGCGCGGGCATGGCAGCTTCGACGAGCCGACCTCCTGGGAGTCGCTACTGCGCGGATGGCATGTCGAGGGGCTGGCGGTCCGGCCCGACCACCGGATGGTGGGTCACACCGGCTTTCTGGTCACCGCCCGCCGGCTCGCCGACGGGGTCACCGCGCCGCCCAGACGGCGCCGGCCGGCCAAGGGTGCCCAGGACACCACCGATCTAAACGACATTACCGGCATAACGGAAAGCAGCTAGCTGGCCACCGCGGCCCGGCTAGCTGTCTGGTAGCTGATGCATAACGATGCGGTCGCGAGACCGGATCGGATGGGCAGAAAAGACCACTCCGGCAACCAGCGCTAGGTTACGGAATGACCTCGCGTAGGTAGGGTCTAGGTAAGTCCGCTCTCAGGAGGGGGTGAGGGGCATGGCCTCTCGTGACGACAGCGCTCGCGCCGCGCGCCATGATGACGAGGTCAAGGTTCTGACCGACCAGATCTCCTTCCTCGAGGAGGAGGTGGCAGCGCTTCGCGGCAAGATTGCCGATTCGCCCAGGCCATCACGGTTGATCGAGGAGCGGCTGAACCAGACCGAGGCTGCGGTAGCCAGTCTGACCGGGCAGAACGAGCGGCTGACGGTGACCCTGCGCGAAGCCAGGGACCAGATCGTGGCCCTGAAGGAGGAGGTGGACCGACTCGCCCAGCCGCCGTCCGGCTTCGGCATTTTCCTGCAGGCCAACGACGACAGCACGGCCGATGTGTTCACCGGCGGCAGGAAGATGCGGGTCTCGGTCAGCCCGAGCATCGAGCTCCCCGAGCTGCGGCCCGGCCAGGAGCTGGTGCTGAACGAAGCGCTGAATGTCGTCATCGGTCTCGGCTATGAGACGGTCGGCGAGGTCGTCATGCTCAAGGAGCTGCTTGATGGCGGCGACCGCGCGCTGGTGATCTCGCATGCGGACGAGGAGCGGATCGTCCGGCTGGCCGAGCCGCTGCTCAGCGGAACGCTCAGAGCCGGTGACTCGCTGCTGCTCGAACCGCGGTCCGGCTACGTGTACGAGCGGATCCCGAAGGCCGAGGTCGAAGAGCTGATCCTGGAGGAAGTGCCGGACATCACCTACGACGAGATCGGCGGACTCGGGTCGCAGATCGAGCAGATCAGGGACGCCATCGAGCTGCCCTACCTGCATGCCGACCTGTTCATGGAGCACCAGCTGCGGCCGCCCAAGGGGGTGCTGCTTTACGGCCCGCCCGGCTGCGGCAAGACGCTGATCGCCAAGGCGGTGGCCAACTCGCTGGCCAAGCAGGTCGCCAGGCGGACCGCCGAGCTGGCCAACGCCGGTGCCATCGACGCCACGGCAAGCCAGGCGGCCAAGGAGGGCAAGAGCTTCTTCCTGAACATCAAGGGTCCCGAGCTGCTGAACAAGTACGTCGGCGAGACCGAGCGGCACATCCGGCTGGTCTTCCAGCGCGCCAGGGAGAAGGCCAGCGAGGGAATGCCGGTCATCGTGTTCTTCGACGAGATGGACTCGATCTTCCGTACCCGCGGCTCCGGGGTGTCCAGCGACGTCGAGAACACCATCGTGCCGCAGCTGCTCAGCGAGATCGATGGGGTCGAGGGGCTGGAGAACGTCATCGTGATCGGCGCGTCCAACCGCGAGGACATGATCGACCCGGCCATCCTGCGTCCTGGCAGGCTGGACGTGAAGATCAAGATCGAGCGGCCGGACGCCGAGGCGGCCAGGGACATCTTCTCCAAATACGTGGTCGCCGGTCTGCCGCTGCATCCCGATGACATCGCCGAGCATGGCGGCTCGGCCGAGTCTACGGTCGCCGAGATGATCCAGCGGGTCGTCGAGCGAATGTACAGCGAGACACAGGAGAACAGATTCCTCGAGGTCACTTACGCCAACGGCGACAAGGAAGTGCTCTACTTCAAGGACTTCAACTCCGGCGCGATGATCCAGAACATCGTGGACCGGGCGAAGAAGATGGCGATCAAGGAGTTCCTGGAAACCGGCAGGAAGGGCCTGCGGATCGCGCATTTGCTCACGGCCTGCGTCGATGAGTTCAAGGAGAACGAGGACCTGCCAAACACCACGAACCCGGACGACTGGGCCAGGATCTCCGGCAAGAAGGGCGAGCGAATCGTCTACATCAGGACGCTGATCTCGGGCAAGAGCGGGTCCGAGGCAGGCCGGTCCATCGACACGGTGGCGAACACCGGCCAGTACCTGTGACCTGTGCTGGGCGACACTCGCAGTCCGGCAGGAGCCTGGCGGCGGGCACGCTTGCTGTTGCGCACTACGCTTGCAAGATATGAGCGTCCGCCGCGTCATGGGAGTGGAGACCGAGTACGGCATATCCGTGCCCGGCCAGCCTGGCGCGAACGCCATGGTTACCTCGTCCCAGGTGGTCAATGCCTATCACGCGGCCACCGCGGCGAAGGCGCGCCGAACCCGCTGGGATTTCGAGGAGGAGAATCCGCTGCGTGATGCGCGTGGCTTCGACCTGTCCAGGGAGACCGCCGACTCCGCCCAGCTGACCGACGAGGACCTGGGACTGGCTAACGTCATCTTGACCAATGGCGCCAGGTTCTACGTCGACCACGCCCACCCGGAGTACTCCGCACCCGAATGCACCGATCCGTTGTCCGCCGTCATCTGGGACAAGGCGGGGGAGCGGGTGATGGAGGAGGCGGCCGCCAGGGCCAGCGCGCTGCCCGGCACGGCGCCGATCCAGCTCTATAAGAACAACACCGACAACAAGGGTGCCTCCTACGGCTGTCACGAGAACTATCTGATGAGCCGGGCTACTCCGTTCGCGGAGATCGTCAGGCACCTCACGCCGTTCTTCGTCACCCGCCAGGTGATCTGCGGGGCCGGCCGGGTGGGCCGCGGCGCCGACGGCAGGGAAGAGGGTTTCCAGATCAGCCAGCGAGCCGACTTCTTCGAGGTCGAGGTCGGCCTGGAGACGACGCTGAAGCGGCCGATCATCAATACCAGGGATGAGCCGCACGCCGATCCGGAGAAATACCGCAGGCTGCACGTGATCATCGGTGACGCCAACATGAGCGAGCTGTCCAGTTATCTGAAACTTGGCACCACGGCGCTGGTGCTGTCGATGATCGAGGACCGGTTCCTGGCCACCGACCTGAGCATCGAGACCCCGGTCGCCGAGCTGCGGGCGGTCTCGCACGACTGGACCTGCCAGCACCTCATCCCGATGCGGGACGGCAGGAAGCTGACCGCGATCCAGCTCCAGATGGAGTACCTGGAGCTGGCCCGCAAATACACCGAGGACCGGTTCGGCGCCGATGTGGACGAGCTCACCGCCGACGTGCTCGACCGCTGGGAGTCGGTGCTGACCAGGCTGGCCGATGACCCGATGCAGCTGGCAGCCGAACTCGACTGGGTTGCCAAACTGCAGGTGCTCGAGGGCTACCGCACCAGGGACAAGCTCAGCTGGAATCACCCCAGGCTGCAGCTGGTCGACCTGCAGTACTCCGACGTACGGTCCGATCGCGGCCTGTACAACCGGCTGGTAGCCGGCGGCCGGATCCGGCGGCTGCTCGATGAGCAGGATGTACTCAGCGCGGTGACCTCGCCGCCCGAGGACACCCGGGCTTATTTCCGCGGCCGGTGTCTTAAGCAGTACCCGGAGGCGATTGCCGCGGCGTCCTGGGATTCAGTGATCTTCGATATCCCTGGGCGGGAGTCGCTGCAGCGGGTTCCGACGCTGGAGCCGCTGCGCGGGACTAAGGCGCACGTCGGTGACTTGCTCGATCGGTGCGAGACGGCGGCGGAGCTGGTTACGGCCTTGACCGGCAGGGATTAAGGTCGAAAACCCGAGAACGGGGCTGGTGGGCGGCCCACTGCGCGGTGCTGGCTGGCTGCGCAACGCCTGCACCGCGAACATGCCGTCCACCACGACACGTCCACCACGACACTGGGCACGACAAGCGGGAATCGACGGGGAGGGTTGGCGTGAGCGTGCAGTGGCGAGGATAGCTTTAGGGTTGCGGAGGAAACACCGCGAAGCACGGAGGGTTGCAGATGGCGACTAAGGACAGCGGCGGCCAGCGGCACGTCTCTCGGCGCGGTCAGGACGAGGAGGATGCGGCTGAGCAGGGCGGCGAGGACGTCAAGGAGCGGATGGACAAGCTGACCGACGACGTCGACGCGATCCTGGACGAGATCGACGAGGTGCTCGAGGAGAATGCGGAGGAGTTCGTCCGGTCTTACGTGCAGAAGGGCGGCCAATAGCCGGGCAGCCCGATCCTGCCGCAGTCACAGTAGGGTCAGCGGCAGTAGGGTCAGTGCGTACCAGAGCGCATCAGGAAAGGATCGCCGTGGGTTCTGACTCAACCGCCCGGCTGCTGCCCGCGGCTTACCTGAGCGCGGGAACCTCATCGTTCACGGAGTTCCTCGCGACGACGGCCCCGCAACTGCTGCCAGGTGCGGGTGCGGCTGTCGCTCCCGGCACCTTCGCCGCCAGCCTGCCGCATGGCACGACCATCGTGGCCGCTGCGTACGCAGGCGGCGTGGTGATGGCCGGGGATCGACGGGCCACGGCGGGCAACATGATCGCGCAGCGGGACATCGAGAAGGTATTCCGCAGCGACGAGTACTCCTGCATCGGGATCGCCGGCGTGGCCGGGATCGGCATCGACCTGGTCCGGCTGTTCCAGGTCGAGCTTGAGCACTACGAGAAGATCGAGGGCCGGGCGCTGTCCCTTGAAGGCAAGGCCAACCGGCTGGCCAGCATCGTCCGGAGCAACCTCGGCGGCGCCATGCAAGGGCTCGTGGTCGTGCCGATCTTCGCCGGCTACGACACCGACGAAGGCGTGGGGCGGATCTTCAGCTACGACGTGGCCGGCGGGCGCTACGAGGAACACCGGTTCCATTCGATTGGCTCGGGATCGGTCTTCGCACGCGGCTCGCTGAAGAAGCTCTATCGCGACGGCATGAGCTCATCGGACGCCGTCCTCGCCTGCATGCAGGCGCTCTACGACGCGGCCGACGACGACTCGGCTACCGGCGGGCCCGATATGACCAGGCGGATCTACCCGGTGGTGGCGACGGTTTCCGCCGACGGCTACCAGCGCCTGACCGACGAACTGGCCGGTTCCTACGCCCAGTCCGTGCTCGCCGGCCGGATGACCGAGCCGGATGGCCCGACCTCGACGCTGCGCCAGGCCGCCTTGCCGACCGAGTAGCACCAGAGCACCGGGCAACCCCGCCCACCGACAACTCAAGTAAGGGAAACTCCAGCGGTGTCGATGCCGTTCTACGTCTCGCCTGAACAGGCGATGAAGGACAAGGCGGACTACGCGCGCAAGGGGATCGCGCGCGGTCGCAGCGGAGTCGTCATCCAGTACGACGCCGGGATCTTGTTCGTCGCACCGAACCCGTCCCGTGCCCTGCACAAGATCAGCGAGATCTACGACCGGATCGCGTTCGCCGCCGTCGGCCGGTACAACGAGTACGAGATCCTGCGCAAGGCCGGGGTGCGGTACGCCGACATGACCGGCTACCAGTACGACCGCCAGGACGTTACCGCGCGCGGGCTGGCCAACTGGTATGCGCAGACCCTCGGCACCATCTTCACCGACAGCCCCAAGCCGTTCGAGGTCGAGATCGTCGTCGCCGAGGCAGCCGAGGTGTCCGCCGAGGATCAGATCTACCGGGTCACCTTCGATGGCTCGGTCGCTGAGGAACACGGCTACGTGGCGATGGGCGGCCAGGCCGAGGCGATCGCCGCAGTGCTCAAGGACCGCTACTCCGACGCCATGACGCTCTCCGGCGCGCTGGCCGTCGCCATCGCCGGCCTGTCCGGCCAGGGCAACGGGGACCGGCCGGAGATCACCGCCAGCCAGCTGGAGGTCGCGGTGCTCGACCGCGCCAGGCCGCACCGTACCTTCCGGCGGCTAACCGGCAACCGGCTGGAGACCCTGCTGGCCGAGGTCGCGCCGGGTAGCCCAGCCGGATCCGGAGCCGCGCCCGGACCCGCTTCGACCGGAGCCGCCCCGTCCGGCGCCGCACACCCGCGGTCCAGCCGCAAGTCCGGACACGCCGCCGCCGGAACCCCCGCCGGATCTGACACCGCCGGAACCGAGCCAGCCGGATCTGACACCGCCGGAACCGAGCCAGCCGGATCTGACACCGCCGGAACCGAGCCAGCCGGATCTGACACCGCCGGAACCGAGCCAGCCGGATCTGACACCGCCGGAACCGAGCCAGCCGGATCTGACACCGCCGGAACCGAGCCAGCCGGATCTGACACCGCCGAATCCGACAAGGCCGGACCGCAGACCGGCAACGAGCGGCCGGGTCAGGAGTCGACGGATAGCGATGGCGGGAAGGCCAGCTAACCGCCACGGCGGCGCGGCGCGGCCAAGTTCATGATCGCCTGGCTTGGCTTCGGCTGCGGGCTGCTGCTGCTCGGCCTCACCGGCACCAGCGTGATCAAGACTTTCATGATCCCGCGAGGCACCAGCACCCGACTGAACATGGTCGTCGCCGGGCTGATCTACGGCCTGTTTCGGCTGCTTACCGCGAGGATCGACGACCTGCCGCGCCGGGAGCGGATCCTCGCCATCTCGGCGCCCGCCTTCCTGCTCAGCCTGCTCGTCAGCTGGCTGATCTGCCTGTTCGCCGGATTCGCCCTGCTGCTCTGGCCGTCGGCCGGTGACTTCTCGCTGGCCCTGCGCGAATCAGGATCATCGCTGTTCACGCTCGGCTTCGCGCTCCCGGCTGGAGCGGGGGCCACCGCCATCGTGTTCGTCGCAGCCGCGTCTGGGCTGGCCGTGCTGGCCCTGCTGATCGCATATCTGCCGCTGCTCTACGCGGCGTTCAACCGACGCGAGACCCTGGTCGCGATGTTCGAGGCGCTGGCCGGAGCGCCGCCATGAGGGCCAGAGCTGCTGGCCCGCCAGGCGCTGATCGACAACTCGGCTACCTTGCCCGGGCTGTACACCAGGTGGACCGAATGGGCCGCGGACATCTCGGAGAGTCACGTCAACTATCGCACCCTGGTCTACTTCCGCTCGCCCGATCCAGCGGCGTCCTGGCTGCTTTCGCTGCTTGCCGTGCTCGACGGCGCGGCGCTGCACATGGCGCTCAACCCGTCGTCCGCGCCGTACGAGGCCAGGCCGCTGCTGCGGGTCGGCTACCTGGCGATGCGGCGGCTCGCCGCCAACTTGCGGCTGCCGGTGGCCGATGACCCTGGCCCGGATGACCCGATCGAGCTGACCAGAGCCGAGTTCGACGAGGCGGTGCAGTGGCTTGCCGACGCCGGCTGGCAGGCCGAGCGGTCGGCGGATGAAGCCTGGCCGCACTTTCACGGCTGGCGGGTCAACTATGAAGCCGCCGCGTACCAGCTAGCGCTGCACCTCGACCTGCCGCCCGCCCTCTGGTCCGGTCCGCGCCGACCAGGGCGACCCACCGCTGCGCCGCCGCTCCGGCCCAAGGACCGCAGGCCAGGCACCCCCAAGCCGGCCGGCTGATGCAGCGGCCGGCCGCTCGGGTCGCCGTCCCAATCCGGTCCGGAATCGGCTGAACCGCTCGCCAGTAGACACGATCGCTGCCTGGCTCATTCACCCAGCTCAATTCACCCAGCTCAATTCACCCAGCTCAGGTGAGGTGTCCGCGACCGTGCGGGCGGAACGATGAGCCAGTGACGACCTCGCCCGATCCGCTGGTGCTGCTGCGGTCCCGGAGCTACCTGGCGCTGCTGGTCCTTGCCGCGCTTATTGGCGTGCCGGTTTCGGCTACCGCTTACTTCTTCCTCGCCCTGGTCTCCCGGCTGCAGACTTGGATCTTCACTGACCTTCCCGCGGGCCTTGGCTTCCGCTCCGCGCCGCCATGGTGGCCGATCCTGCCGCTGGTGCTGGCCGGAGTACTGGTCAGCCTCGCCATCCGCTACCTGCCAGGCAACGGCGGCCACTCACCAGCCGATGGGTTCAAGGCAGGTGGCGGCGGCCCCGTACCGATCGAGCTTCCCGGCATCGCACTCGCGGCCCTGGCGACCTTGAGCCTCGGCGTAGTGCTCGGACCGGAGGCACCCCTGATTGCTCTCGGCGGCGGCCTCGGCGGGTTTGCCGTGCGGCTGATCAAACGGGACGCTCCGGCGACGATGAGCACGGTGCTCGCCGCTGCGGGAAGTTTCGCCGCCATCAGCACCCTGCTTGGCTCGCCCCTGCTCGGTGCGTTCCTGCTGATGGAAGCCTCCGGGCTGGGCGGGGCGACGCTGGGACTCGTGCTGGTGCCCGGCCTGCTAGCAGCAGGCGTCGGCTCGCTGATCTTCCTCGGCCTGAACACCTGGACCGGGCTCGGTACATTCTCGCTGGCGATCCCCAGCCTGCCGCACGTCGGACACCCTACCGGCGCCGAATTCCTGTGGGCGCTGGCGATCGGGGTCATGGCTGCCATCGTCGGCTCAGGAATCCGCTGGCTCGGGCTGTTCCTGCGGTCCCGCCTTGAGCCGAAGATGCTGATAGCCACGCCGGCGGCCGGTCTGGCTGTGGCTGGGCTCGCGATCGCGTTCGCCGCTGCCACCGGGAAGAGCTCATCGCAGGTGCTGTTCTCCGGGCAGTCCGCGCTCGGCCCGCTGATCACGCACAGCGCCAGCTATACCGTCGGAGCGCTGCTGCTGCTCATCATCTGCAAGGGACTGGCCTATGGCGTGTCGCTGAGCGGCTTCCGCGGCGGGCCGACCTTCCCCGCTTTGTTCATCGGGGCGGCTGGCGGGATAGCGCTGTCGCACTTGCCTGGGCTGCCGCTGGTATACGGCGTCGCGATGGGCATCGGCGCGCTGTGCGTCGTGATGCTCAGGCTGCCGTTGACTTCCGTCTTGCTGGCCACCTTGCTGCTGTCGTCGGACGGCCTGGAAGTCATGCCAGTGGCCATCGTGGCGGTCGCCGTGGCCTACGTGGCCTCCGCCCGGCTGACGCCAAACCCGGCCCAGGCACCGTCGGGTCCGGCGCCGGCCGCCGCGGCACCGCCAGGCGGACCTGAGCCAGGGCCGACCCAGGCAGTTGCCAGCTCATCGTCCCGCAGCGATCAGGCCGAGCGAAGCTGACCGCTTAGCTGACAGCGCGCTCCCCGGACCGTTGACGCAGGACCGCGCTGGGGTATGACAGCGGCGTTGGTAATGTCGTGCATGCGCCGCCGGAGCGGAGCGCAGGCATAGACCCTGGAGGGGACGTGGCGGCCGACCTGGCAAGCATCACCGGGATGAACGCGCCTACCGGGCTGCTGATCGGCGGGCAGTGGACCACCGGCCGGGCGGGCGTGCTGCCGGTGATCGACCCGGCGACCGAGGACCCGATCGCCGAGGTCGCCAGCGCGACCCCGGAGGACGCCCTAGACGCGGTCGCCGCCGCGCACCAGGCACTGCCTGGCTGGGCGGCCACAGCGCCGCGGGTCCGCGGCGAGTGCCTGCGCCGCGCCTACGAGCTGATGATCGCCGACGCCGAGCCGCTGGCCAGGCTGATGGTGCTGGAGAACGGCAAGGCGCTGCGGGATGCCAGGGCCGAGATCACCTACGCGGCCGAGTTCTTCCGCTGGTTCGCCGAGGAGGCGGTGCGGATCGACGGCGGGCTCGCCGTCGCGCCGTCCGGCGCCAACCGGATCCTGGTGCAGCGCCAGCCGGTCGGCGTCGCCGTCCTGATCACGCCGTGGAATTTCCCCGCCGCCATGGCCACCCGCAAGATCGGCCCCGCGCTCGCGGCTGGCTGCACCGTGGTGCTCAAGCCGGCCAAGGAAACCCCGCTTTCCGCCCTCGCCGTCGCGGCCATTCTGGCCGAGGCCGGAGTTCCCGATGGCGTGGTCAACGTGCTCACCGCCAAGTCGGCCGGACCGGTGGTCGCCGCCATGCTGGCCGACCCCAGAGTGCGCAAGCTCTCGTTCACCGGCTCGACCGAGGTCGGCCGGACGTTGCTGCACACGGCGGCGGACACGGTCACCAATTGCTCGATGGAGCTTGGCGGCAATGCGCCGTTCCTGGTCTTCGCCGACGCCGACGTCGATGCGGCGGTCGATGGCGCGATGATCGCCAAGATGCGCAATGGCGGCGAGGCATGCACGGCGGCCAACAGGTTCTACGTGCACGATGCCGTCGCCGCCGAGTTCACGCAGAAGTTCGCCGCCCGGCTGGCCGCGCTAAACGTCGGGCCTGGCCTGGCGGACGGGACCGACCTCGGCCCGCTGGTCAACGCGGATACCAGGTCCAAGGTCGCCCAGCTTGTCGACGAGGCTGCCAGGCACGGCGGCCGGGTAGTCACCGGTGGCCAGGCGCCGGACCGGCGCGGGTACTTCTACGCTCCGACCGTGCTTGACGAGGTACCCCCTGATGCCGGGATCCTGAGCGAGGAGATCTTCGGCCCGGTGGCTCCGATCGTCAGGTTCACCGAGACCGACCACGCGATCGAGCTGGCCAATAACACCGAGTACGGACTGGTCTCCTACCTCTACACGGCCGACTTGCGGCGGGCACTGCAGGTCGCTGAGGCGCTTGAGGCCGGCATGATAGGCATCAACCGGGGAGTGGTGTCCGACCCGGCCGCGCCGTTCGGCGGGGTCAAGCAGTCCGGCCTGGGCCGCGAGGGCGGCCACGATGGGCTGCTTGAGTTCACCGAGACCAAGTACATCGCCGTGGACTGGTGAGCTGAGATAACCGGTGGACCGACGGATCTTCGGACTTGAGAACGAGTACGGCGTTACCTGTACCTTCCGCGGCCAGCGTCGGCTGTCCCCGGATGAGGTGGCCAGGTACCTCTTCCGCCGGGTGGTTTCCTGGGGCCGCAGCAGCAACGTCTTCCTGCGTAACGGCGCTCGGCTCTACCTCGATGTCGGCAGCCATCCCGAGTACGCGACGCCAGAATGCGACAGCCTGATTGACCTGGTCACCCATGACAAGGCGGGCGAGCGGATCCTGGAAGGCCTGCTCGTCGACGCGGACCGGCGGCTTCGGGAGGAGGGCATCGCCGGCGACATCTACCTGTTCAAGAACAACACCGACTCGGCAGGCAACTCTTACGGCTGCCACGAGAACTACCTGGTCGCCAGGCACGGGGAATTTGGCAGGCTGGCCGACATCCTGATCCCGTTCCTGGTGACCCGCCAGATCATCTGCGGCGCAGGCAAGGTGCTGCAGACCCCGCGCGGCGCGGTCTACTGCGTCAGCCAGCGCGCCGAGCACATCTGGGAGGGCGTCTCGTCGGCTACCACCAGGTCCCGGCCGATCATCAACACCCGTGATGAACCGCACGCGGACGCCGAGCGGTTCAGGCGACTGCACGTCATCGTCGGCGACTCGAACATGAGCGAGACCACGATGCTGCTCAAGGTGGGCTCGACCGACCTGGTGCTGCGCATGGTCGAGGCGGGTACCGTGATGCGCGACCTGACCCTGGAGAACCCGATCCGGGCGATCAGGGATGTCAGCCACGATATGTCAGGCAGGCGCAAGGTCAGGCTGGCCAACGGGCGCGAGATGAGCGCGCTTGAGATCCAGCGCGAGTACCTGGCCAAGGCGCGGGAGTTCGTCGACTGCAGGGGCTCGGACAAGATCACCGAGCGGGTGCTGCAACTGTGGGAGCGCGCGGTCCTGGCGGTCGAGACCGCCAATCTTGACCTGGTCGCGCGCGAGATCGACTGGGTGACCAAGTACCAGCTGATCGAACGCTACCGGGCCAAGCATGACCTGCCGCTCTCCTCGCCGCGGGTAGCTCAGCTCGACCTCGCCTACCATGACGTGCACCGCGGCCGGGGCCTGTACTACCTGCTGCAGCGGCGCGGCGCCGTCGAGCGGGTCTGCCAGGACCTGGCCATCTTCGAGGCCAAGTCAGTGCCACCGCAGACCACCAGGGCCAGACTGCGCGGCGACTTTATCCGGCGGGCACAGGAGCGGCGCCGTGACTTCACCGTGGACTGGGTGCATCTCAAGCTCAACGACCAGGCACAGCGGACCGTACTGTGCAAGGACCCGTTCCGCTCGGTGGATGAGCGGGTGGAAAAGCTGATCGCCGGGATGTAACGCTGCGACCTGGGCGCCGCGCCGCGTTATCAGGAAGCGAACGAGCAGCTGACAGACGATCTCGCTCGCCAATCATCACCGATTGCAGATCATAGGCTACTCACAGTGGCTAGAGTTTTGGCGGTCGCCGCGCCCAGGCGCTCCCGTCTGAGCGGCCAGGCCGGCGGTTAACCGGACATGCCGACGCGGGGGCGGGGGATTTCGGTGACGGTTTCGGTCGGCCCTGACGGGACTGCGCAGCCAGGCGGGGCGGCAGCAGCCGGGGATGACCAGACCGGAGCAGCGGTGCGGGCCACGGTGCCCCGACCGGCCGAGCCGGTGGCACAGGCCCGGGTGCCGGAAGACCCGGCTGCGCGGGTGCGGCCGATCCGGTCCGTGCGCCGGCTGGCGAAACTCAGCACCGTCCGGCTCGGCACCGCCCGGCTCGGCACCGCCCGGCTCAGCACCGCCCGGCTCGGAATCGCACGGCTCGGCACCGCCTGGCTCAGCACCGCCTGGCTCGGAATCGCACGGCTCGGCACCGCCTGGCTCAGCACTGCCCGGCTCGGAACTGCCCGGCTCGAAATCGCCTGGCTCGGCACCGTCCGCTCCGCTGGCGCGCTGTTCCGCGCCACCGGGCGGATCAGCTTCGGCGTGCCTACTCGCCGCTTGGTCCGGGTCCGCAGAGCCGCGCGCAGGAGCATCGCGGCAGGCCGACCCGCACTGCTTCGGATTCAGCCTGCCGCACTGGCGGCCGGGCTGAGCTGGATCGTCGCAGGCGTCACCCTGTTCGTCTGCTACCTGCACGTGTCCCGCACCACAGCGGTCAGCTCTGACGGCGCGTCCAACGCGCTGCAGGCCTGGGACCTGCTGCATCACAACCTGCTGCTGCGCGGCTGGCTGCTGTCCGACGTGTCGTTCTATACCACCGAACTTCCGCAGTACGCGGCGATCGAGGAGCTGCGCGGCCTCAGCCCTGATGTGGTGCACATCGCCAGCGCGATGACCTACACCCTGCTCGTGCTGCTGGCCGCGATGGCGGCCAAGGGGCGGACGAGCGGCCGCGAGGCGCTGGTCCGATGCCTGCTCGCGGCCGGCATCATGCTCGCGCCGCAGCTCGGCAGCGGCGTCTACGTGCTGCTTGGTTCGCCGGATCATGTCGGCAGCGCGGTCCCGGTGCTCGCGGTCTTCCTGCTGCTCGATCGCGCGCCTGCGCGCTGGTATGTGCCGATCGCCGCCGGACTGCTGCTGACCTGGGCGCTGACCGCGGACGGCATCGTGCTTTACACCGGCGTCCTGCCCGTGGTCCTGGTCGGCTTGGCCCGCGCTTACCAGATCAGGTTCCGGCGCCGGATGCGCTGGCGGCAGGCCTGGTTCGAGCTCGCGCTCGCCGCCGCCGCCGCGACCGCCAGCTGGCTAGCGGCGCTCGCGCTCGCGCAGATCCGCACCGCAGGCGGCTTCGTCCTGTGGCCGATATCGAACTCGCTGGCCTCGACCAGCGACCTGCCGCGCTACCTGACGGTCACCGCTCGCGGACTGCTGCTGCTGTTCGGCGCGAACTTCTTCGGCCATAGCGCCGGCTTCGTCGCCGCGCTCGCTGCCCTACATCTGGTCGGCCTCGGCCTGGCTGGCTGGGGGACCTGCGCGGCATTGCGCAGGTTCGGCCACGCCGACCTGGCCGTCCAGCTGCTGGCTGCCGGGATCGCGGTCACGCTGACCGCCTACCTGTTCGGCACCCGCGCCGACGACCTGCTCAGCACCAGGGACATCACCGCTGTACTGCCGTTCGGCGCGGCACTGGCCGGGCGGCTGCTCGCCGTGCGGCTGGCCAGGGCCCGGCTGCTTCCGGCGCTGGCGGCCGTGCTCCTGGCTTATCTGATCAGCCTCGGCCGGGTGGTCACCCAGCCGCCGGTCCCGCCGCAGGACGCCCGGCTGGCGTCCTGGCTGGCAGCGCACCACCTGAACTACGGCCTGGCCGGTTACTGGGACGCCAACGTCACCACACTGGACACGGCTGGCCGGGTCGACCTCAGATCGGTGCTCGCCGACGGCAGCCAGATCACCGGCGACTACTGGGAAGTGCGGTCCGACTGGTATAACCCCAAGCTCAACAACGCAACGTTCATCGTCCTGGTGCCTAGCCCGCCCGGATTCAAGCGATATCCCACGATCGCCGAGGTCCGGCATGCCTTCGGGCAGCCTGCCAGGATCTACTACCTGGGCAGCTACACGATCTTGGTCTGGAACTCGAACCTGCTCGCCAGCCTGGGCCGTGGCGGCCCGCTGCCGGTCCAGCCGCCGGTCATCACGCCGCCGACGATCCCGATTCCGGCACCGCCAGGCAGGTAAGCCAAACACCGCCGGGCAGGTAGCTGGCCAGGCACCGCCGGGCAGGTCGCTGGCCAGGCACCGCCGGGCAGGTCGCTAGCCAGGCACCGCCAGGCAGGTAGCTAGCCAGGCGCCGTCAGGCGGCTGGCGGACCGGGAACCCGCGACGGCCGGTAGGCTGGCCGGGCTGATCTTCCCTACCCCTAGGATTCCGATGCGACGCTTGGCCGCTGCGTTCCTCGCCCCGCTCGCCGTGACCGCGGCGCTGGCCGGCTGCTCCTCCTCGGCCACGACGGCCAGCCCGAACACCGCGGTCACGGTCTCCGGCACCGTGGGCAAGGCACTTGACGTGACGATCCCCGCCGAGAAGGCAGGCGGCGGGCTGGTCACCAAGACCCTGGTCCAGGGTCACGGGCCCGTGCTGGCCGCAGGTGACTCCTATCTTGCCGACTTCAACGTCTACCTCTGGCGCGGTAATACGCACAAGCTGCTGTTCTCCAGCTACACCAGCGCGGCGAGGGTCACGCCGGAAGTACTGCCCGTGCAGATGGGCCTGTCCGGCCTGCAGCAGGCACTGGACGGCCAGCGGATCGGCAGCCGGGTGCTCGCCGTGCTGCCGCCGAAGTACGCCTACGGCACCTCAGGAAATCCCCAGCTCGGCGTGACGCCCACGGACACCATGGTCTGGGTGGTCGACCTGCTCCAGGAATTCACACCGACCGCCAGCGCATCGGGCAAGACCATCACGAACGGCGGCAGCGGCCATCCGACAGTGTCCGGACAGCCAGGCAGCGCGCCTGCGATCGTCATCCCCAAGACCGCAGCGCCCAAGAAGCTGGTCGTCACCACCCTGATCAAAGGCACCGGCGCGCCGCTGAAGAGCGGACAGACCGTCATCGTCAAGTACGTCGGCTCGATCTGGCGTACCGGAAAGGTCTTCAACACCAACTGGCCGTCCGCAACGGCTCCCACGGCAGCGCCGTTCAGCTTCCTGCTCGGTGACCCGCGAGGAGTCATCCCAGGCTGGAACATCGGCCTGGTCGGCATCCCGGTGGGCAGCCGGGTCATGCTTGAGATCCCCCCGGCCGACGGCTATCAGAAGACCGGCTACCCGCAGGCCGGCATCACCGGCTCGGACACCCTGGTCTTCGTCGTCGACATCCTGAGCACCGCCTGAGCCCGCGGCTGGCGCCGAGTCAGCCGCCCGGCTCCCGGCCAGGCAACAGCTGGGCCAAGGCGGCGGCATGCCTGCCAGCGGCCGCCGCGGCCAGGAAGTAAGCCAGGTCGTCGTCGAGGCCGCGGCCCATCGTTGACAGCGGCACCGGGCAGGCGGCAAGCACCTCGCGCAGCCCGGCCACGCTCACCCGGACCAGCGCATGCCGAGCGGCCAGCGGCGCCGCCGCCTCGATCACCCGGGCGCCGAAGTCGCCAGGCAGGTCAGGGACCACCACGTCGGCCCTGGCCAGCGCGACCCGCCCGTAGGCGGTCAGGCTGTGATGCGAGATACCGCGATGCCGCTCACGCTGATCAGCCTCGCTGATCCGCAGCGAGGCGATCGGCCGGCCGCCGAGCACAGCCGCCGCGTTGACCGCCTCGCCGGACGCCACGCCAGAGAAACCCCACCGGGTGCCGGTCCCGAGGTTACCGGGACCCTGCGAGACCACCACCACCTCGGCGCCGAGCACGTGCCTGGCGGCTAGCAGGCCGCTGTGCAGGGTGACTGCCTCAAGATCACCACCGAACGCCTGGCCCACGGTGACCGTCCCGGTCAGCCAGCCGATCTCCCTGAGCATCGCGGCTGTCCTGGAGAACCAGGCAGGCAGCGCGCCGCCGTCCAGCATCACGTACCCGGCCCGGACGTCGGGTGCCTGGCCGACCTGCCCGCCGGGACCGCCGGGTGCGAGTCGTTGTGCATAATAGGCGGCCAGCACGGCGGGCAGCGCCGAGTGCAGATCGGCCACTACCACCGGAATGCCGTCCAGGTCATCGGCGTCGCGCAGCAGTTCGTGATGCTCCGAGCCCTGCTCGTCGGCACCGAGCACGGTCGCCTGCAATGGCGTGTACCGCGCCTTGACGAGGTGCCCGGGTCCTGACGGGTCCGGCGGCAGCCGGTCTGGCAGCGCCACGACCAGCGCATACCCGCCGGTGCCCAGGCCCAGGTCGAGCGCGCTTGTGTTGAGCAGCACAGCGTCGCCTGGCTGCGGACGGCCGGTCAGCCGCGGGTAGGCGAGCGCCCGGATCGGCGCACCGGCGACCGTAACATCGAGCTCCACGGCTCCCGGCCACTCCCGGCGGACGGCAGCCACCACGCCACGACGCCACCTGATCACGGTGGCAGGCTAGCGCCCCGGCGGCACGAACCAGGCACCAGTGGACCCGAAGCCGTGACAATCCGCCGCAGTACCGCCCCGGCGCGATACCGTCGATGCGGTAAGGCAGCGCGACTAGGGGATGGCGATGTCGAAGCAGAAGACCGAGCGGCTGCTCAGCCTGGTGGTCTGCCTGCTGTCCTCCCGCAGGTACCTGACCGCCGCCCAGATCAGGGACGCGGTGCCCGGCTATCCGGAGACCTTCGACGCGTTCAAGCGGATGTTCGAGCGGGACAAGGACGAACTGCGCGAGCTTGGCATCCCGCTGGAGACCGGGATCAACTCCGCGGCGGATGAGGAAGTCGGCTACCGGATCTCGCGGCAGGCCTACGAGCTGCCCGAGATCCGGCTGGAGCCGGATGAGGCGGCCGTGCTTGGCCTCGCGGCGCGGGTCTGGCAGCAAGCTGAGCTGGCCGGCGCGGCGGCAGGCGGGCTGCTGAAGCTCCGCGCCGCCGGAATCGACGCGGAGGAGACCACCCAGCCAGGCATCGAGCCGAGGCTGCAGACCGACGAGGCGGCGTTCGGCCCGCTGTGGCGGGCGGTCAGGGACCGGCGGCCGGTGACCTTCGGCTACCAGGCCGCCGGGCGCTCGGAGCCGCAGCGCAGGAACCTGGAGCCGTGGGGCGTGGTGAACCGGCACGGCCGGTGGTACGTGGTCGGCCATGACCGCGATCGCGGCGAGCAGCGGGTGTTCCGGCTGAGCCGGATCGAGGGGCCGGTGACGTTCACTGGCCCCGCAGGCAGAGTGACGGTGCCGGCCGGCGCCGACGTGCACCAGGCGGTGCGGGACTGGGACAGCGCGCCGCCCGCACTGCTGACCGCGGTCCTGCGGATCAGGCACGGTGCCGGGCACGGGTTGCGCCGCCGGGCAAGCTCCGACTCGCCGGCCCGTGGCCACGACGGCTGGGATCTGGTAGAAGCATCGTTCCGCGACGTCGGCTGGTACGCGGACTACATCGCGTCGTTCGGTGCCGACGTCGTGGTGCTCGATCCGGTCGACCTGCGGGATGCGGTCATCAGCAGGCTGAAAGGCGCGCTCGGATGAGCACGCGTGCTGGCACAGCCACCGACCGGCTGCAGCGGCTGCTCGCGCTGGTGCCCTACGTGGTCAGCCGCCGGGTGGTCGGGCTGGCGGAGACCGCCACCACCTTCGGGATCACCGAAAGCGAGCTGGTTGACGACCTGAACATGCTCTGGTGCGTCGAGCTGCGGGCACCGGACCCGTACTGCCCGATCGACCTGTCGTACGAGGGCGGCGAGATCATGGTCAGCCAGGCCGAGTCGATGGACCGGCCGCTGCGGCTCGGCACCGACGAGGCGAGCGCGCTGCTGATCGCGCTGCGGATGCTGGCCGAGCTGCCCGGCACGCAGGACCGTTCCGCGCTGCGCCGGACCATCGCCAAGCTGGAAGCCGCCGCCGGGACGGCGGCCGCGGTGAGCGCTCAGGTCGCGGTGCAGATGGACGGCCGGGCTCCGGCCGACGTTCAGGCCTTGGTCGCCGACGCGCTGCGGCGGCGCAGGCGGCTGCATCTGTCCTACTACGTCCCTGGCCGGGACGAGGCGACCGAGCGGGACGCGGACCCGATGCGGATGCTGATGCTCGAAGGCCGGGCCTACCTGGAGGCCTGGTGCCGCCGGGCCGAGGCGGTCCGGCTGTTCCGGCTGGACCGGGTGCTCGGGATCGAAGTGCTCGACCTGCCCGCGCAGGTGCCCGACGAGGCGGAGCCACGCGATCTGGACTCCGGCCTGTTCCGGCCGTCGGTCGGCGACGTGCAGGTGGTGATCGAGCTGGCCGGCGCTGGACGCTGGGTCGCCGAGTACTACCCGTGCGAGGAGACAGTTGACCTGGGCGAGGGCAGGCTGCGGGTCAGCCTGCGGACGCCGGATACCCGGTGGGTCAGGCGGCTGGCGCTGCGGCTCGGCGAGGACGGCCGGGTGATCTCGCCTTCGGAACTGGCCAGTCAGATCTGCGCCGACGCGTCGGCCGCGCTGGCGCAGTACGCGTGATTTCACCTGCCGCCAGCGGCAATCCGGGCCCGCGGCGGCTCCGAATCGAGGAGGTAGCCCGGCAGTCAGCACGTGTAGACTACGGTGCGGACACTTGCGCGCGGACAACTGGATGCCTGCGCGCGGACGCTTCGGCGATGAATGGGGACTGAGATGGACTTGTTTGCTCCGTCACATATCGTCATCCTGCTGGTGGTGATCCTGGTCCTGTTCGGCGCGAAGCGACTCCCCGGCGCCGCCAAGGCGCTTGGGCAGTCCATGCACATATTCAAGAAGTCGGTCCAGGGCCTCGATGATGGCCAGCCGATTGACGGCTCGACCAGCACCCAGGTGACCGCCGTGCCGCCGCCCGCGGCTGCGCAGCCGCTGACCGGCCAGCCGGCGGCGCAGGCGCCGGATGCCACCCAGCAGGAACTGCAGGACATCCAGCGGCGACTGCAGGAACTGCAGCGCCAGACGGCGGGCGGCAGCGGGCCGACGAGCGGTGCGGCGGGCTCAGACACTCCGCGCGACCAGCAGTCCTACTGAGCTCATCCCCGGCCATGTCCACGCAGGACAGTCCGGAGCGGCCTGCCGGAACCCGCGGGCCGCGGCTGCCGCGCGGCCGCACCAAGGTCGCCAACCCCGAAGCCAGGATGTCGCTGACCGAGCACATCAGGGAACTGCGAACCCGGGTGCTCAAGGCGCTGCTCGCGATCACCGTCGCGGCCATCGCCGGCTGGTTCGTCTACCCGTACGTCTGGCACTTCATCGAGCACCCTTACTGCAAGCTGAACATCTACGACCCGATCACCCACAAGCGGGGCTGCACCCTCTACGTCAACGGCCTGTTCGACGCCTTCTTCCTGCGCCTGAAGATCACCATCGCCATCGGCGTTCTCCTGTCCGCACCGCTGTGGATGTACCAGCTCTGGGCATTCGTTGCCCCTGGCCTGCACGCTAGGGAACGGCGCTGGGCCTATTTCTTCGCCGGCTCGGCGATCCCGCTGTTCGCCCTGGGCGGCACCTTCGCATACTTCGCGATGAGCAAAGGGCTGCGGTTCCTGCTGCACATGGTTCCGGCCAACGTTTACGCGCTGATCACGATCAACACCTACCTGGGCTACGCGACGGCGATGATGCTGATCTTCGGGCTCTCCTTCGAGCTGCCGCTGATCATGGTGCTGCTCAACCTGAGCGGGGTGCTCACCCACAAGCGGTTCGCCAAGTGGCGGCGCATGATCATCTTCGCGGTCTTCGCGTTCGCCGCGGTCGCAACGCCGAGCCCCGACCCGATCAGCATGCTGCTGCTCGCGGTGCCTTGCGTCATCCTGGTCGAGGCCGCCGAGGTCTTCGTCTGGGTCAACGACCGGCGCCGGGCGCGCCGCGGCACGCAGTTCGTCGGCCTGACGGCGGAGGAGGTCTCCGCGTACGGCCTGGACCAGCCGGTGCCTGACGACTTCGACGACATCAACGCCGGCCGGTGAGCCCGTAGCCTTGGCCGTATGACCACGCTGGGCAGTCCCGCTGACCGGTATGCCGCGTTCATCCGCGGCCGCGAGCAGGATGGGCCTGATCTGGCCGCGTTCCAGGCGCTGTATGACTTCGAATTCGATGATTTTCAGCTGGCAGCCTGCCGGGCCCTGGCTGGCGGTCATGGCGTGCTGCTGGCCGCGCCGACCGGCTCGGGCAAGACGGTGGTCGGCGAGTTCGCCGTGCACCTGGCCCTGGCCCAGGGACGCAAGTGCTTCTACACCACGCCGATCAAGGCGCTGTCCAACCAGAAGTACACCGATCTGATCCGGCGGTACTCGGCGGCCAGGGTCGGCCTGCTGACTGGCGACAACAGCATCAACGGCGAAGCGCCGGTGGTGGTGATGACCACCGAGGTGCTGCGGAACATGCTCTACGCAGGCTCGCCGACGCTGGCCGGGCTCAGCCACGTGGTGCTCGATGAGGTGCACTACCTGGCCGATCGGTTCCGCGGCGCGGTCTGGGAAGAAGTGATCATCCACCTGCCCGAATCGGTCCAGCTGACCGCGCTTTCGGCGACGGTGAGCAACGCCGAGGAGTTCGGTGACTGGCTCAGCTCGGTCCGGGGCGGTACCACCGTCATCGTCGACGAGCACCGGCCGGTGCCGCTCTGGCAGCACATGCTGGTGGGCAGCCGGCTGTACGACCTGTTCGCCCGGTCGGGCGGCGCGGCCACCAATGGCCTGGACGGGTCCGCGGCGGCGCGAGGCGGCCGCCAGACGGCACGGGACGGCGGGCCGGTGCCAGACCACCAGCGAGTGAATCCGGAGCTGCTACGGGTCGCACAGCGAGATGCGTGGGCTCCCCGCAGCGCCGGCGGGCGGCGGGGGGCCGCTGGCGGCCGTGGCGGCCGGCCGGGCCGCGTCGGTGCTGGCGCGCGGGCCGGGCGTGGCGGCTCGCCGCCCCGGTTCGCCGCCGCGCGGCGGGCGGACGTGATCGGCCGGCTGGACCGGGCGGGCCTGCTGCCCGCGATCACCTTCATCTTCAGCCGGGCCGGCTGCGACGCGGCCGTGCAGCAGTGCCTGGCCGCCAACTTGCGGCTGACCACGCCCGCCGAGGCGCAGGAGATCACCGCGATCGCGGCTGAGCGAACCGCCGACATTCCCGCCGAGGATCTACCCGTGCTGGGCTACGACGACTGGCTGGCCGGGCTGCGCCGAGGGATAGCCGCTCATCATGCGGGCCTGCTGCCAACCTTCAAGGAAGTCGTCGAGGAACTCTTCGCCGACGGGCTGATCCGCGCGGTCTTCGCCACCGAGACGCTGGCTCTCGGCATCAACATGCCGGCCAGGACGGTGGTGATCGAGAAACTGGACAAGTGGAACGGCGAGACGCATGCCGCGCTGACCGCGGGGGAGTACACCCAGCTCACCGGCCGGGCCGGACGGCGCGGTATCGACGTCGAGGGGCACGCGGTCGTGCTCTGGCAGCCGGACACCGATCCGGCCGTGGTGGCCGGCCTGGCCGGCACCAGGACCTACCCGCTCAACTCGAGCTTCCGGCCGTCCTACAACATGGCGGTCAACCTGGTCGGCCAGGTCGGCGCCGAGCGCGCGTCCCGGCTGCTTGAGTCGTCGTTCGCGCAGTTCCAGGCGGACCGGGCGGTGGTCGGCATCGCCCGGCAGACCCGCCGGATCCGGGATTCGATGACCGGACTCGCCGCCAGCTGCGACCGCGGCGACTTCGCCGAGTACGCGCAGCTGCGCGCCGAGCTGTCGCAGCTCGAGCGAGCGCAGTCCAGGCAGCGCTCGACGGCTAGGCGGGCGGCCGCGCTCGACTCCCTGCGCCAGTTGCGCCGCGGCGACATCATCGTGATTCCGGGCGGCCGCCGGGCCGGCACCGCGGTGGTGCTCGAGCCGGACGCCGAAGGCGACGACCCGACTCCGCTGGTGCTGACCGAGCACCGCCAGGTCAAGCCGCTATCCGTGGCTGACTGCCCGGATCCGGTGATCGCGATCGAGCGGATAGCGATTCCGGCCAGGTTCAGCTCCCGCTCGCCGCAGCACCGCCGGGATCTGGCCGCCACCATGCGGAACAAACTGGCCGGACATGACGTGCGGCCGCACCGTCGGGCGAGCAGGTCAAGCGGCGCCGCAGCGGCGAGCAGCGCCGAGGCAGCCATCGCCGACCTGCGGCGCCGACTGCGCCAGCATCCGTGTCATGACTGCCAGGACCGCGAAGCGCACGCCAGGCAGGCGGAGAAGTACCTCAGGCTGGAACGGGAGGCGGCGGCCCTGGATCGCCGGGTAGCCAGCCGGGCGCACGTGATCGCCAGGATGTTCGACCGGGTCTGTGCCGTGCTGGCTCAGCTCGGCTATCTCGACGGCGACAAGGTCACGGCGGACGGACGAATACTCGGCGGGATCTACTCCGAACTTGACCTGCTGGCCGCCGAGTGCCTGCGGCGCGGGATCTGGGACGGGCTCAGCCCGGAAGAGCTCGCCGCATGCGTGTCCGCGCTCACCTTCGAATCACGGCGCGCCGAAGACGCGGTCAGCATGCCCCGGCTGCCGGGCGTCGGAGTTCGCGAGGTGCTTGCCTCGACGTCGCGGATCTGGGCCGAGCTTGACGGCATTGAGCGGGGCCATCAGCTGTCGTTCCTGCGCGAGCCGGATCTGGGCTTCGCCTGGACATCGCATGCCTGGGCGCAGGGCCGGCCGCTTGAGCTTGTGCTCGGCGACGACCTGACACCCGGCGATTTCGTCCGCGCGGTCAAGCAGCTGATCGACCTGCTCGACCAGATCGGCGATGCGGCTGGCGGCACCGCGCTGGCCAGCACCGCGCGGGCCGCGGTGGCCGCGCTGCGCCGCGGCGTCGTCGCCTACTCATCGGTCCAGTAGCGACCAGGACGTGAATTTGGGTTGCGGCAGCCGAATCGGTTCGTGGACGCTCGGTCTCATGACGGATGCACTGGCCCGCGCGAGTGCGCATCCGCACGCCGACATCCGCCGGTGCCGACCCGATGACTGGGCAGCACTGCGGGAGGTCAGACTGACCGCGCTGGCCGACGCACCCGAGGCGTTCGGTTCAACCCTGGACCGGGAGCTTGGCTATGACGAGCAGCGGTGGCGCGGCTGGATCGAGTCGGCGGCGGTCTTCCTCGCCTGGCGGAACGGCCGGCCCGATGGCATGGTCGCTGGCTTCGCCAACGAGCCCGACCGACCGGACAGCGTCCCGCACAGCTGGCATCTGGTGGCCATGTGGGTCAGCCCGCAGCTGCGCGGCCTGGGCGTCGCCGCCGAGCTCGTTGGCCGCGTGGCGCGGCATGCCCATGGCCAGGATGCCGCGTCCCTCGTGCTCTGGGTGACCGACGTGAACCCGCGGGCCAGGGCGTTCTACCAGCGGCTGGGGTTCCGCAGCACCGGAGTACGCCAGCCGGTCAGGCCGACTGAGCCGGACCACTGGGAAGAGCAGTTCGCGCTCCGGCTCGGCTAGCTGACCGGCACCAGAACCGGCAGGTCGTAGACGCGGCGGACGCTGCTGCCCAGCCGGGAAATGTCGGCGCCATAAACGTGCAACGAGATCGCGGCTCCGTCGCCCCGGTTGCTGACCCGGTGAATGTCGCCAGGAGGGGTGAAGTTCACCACGTCGCCCGCTGTGTTCTGGCTGGTACCGACCTGCTCGAGCACGGTGCCAGCCTCGCGGAGCGCGAACAGCTCCTCGTATTCGACGCCCTGCAGCACGCCACACGCCCCCCAGGTCACGTGATCGTGGATCACCGTTGCCTGCCCGGGACGCCAGACCAGGGCTAGTACCGAGAAGGAGCCGTCCGGCTCGGCGTGCAGCAGGTGGGTTCGGTATCCGTCCGGGTCGCCGGCCCGCTCGGCACGCTCTGGGCGCCGGATCGGGTCAGCCGGATCGGGTCAGCCGGATCGGGTCAGCCGGATCGGGTCAGCCGGATCGGGTCAGCCGGATCGGGTCAGCCGGATCGGGTCAGCCGGATCGGGTCAGCCGGATCGGGCAGATCGGGCGGCTGGGCCTGCCTGCGGCCGGCCGTTCTGGCAGGATCACCAGGGTGGCCCCGCTGATGCTGCTTGATACAGCGTCGCTGTACTTCCGCGCCTACTACGGGATTCCGCCGGAGAGCATGACGGCACCCGACGGAACCCCGGTGAACGCGGTCCGCGGGCTGCTCGACATGATCGCCCGGCTGGTCCGGGCTCGTCATCCGGGCAGCGTGGTCGCCTGCCTGGACGCCGACTGGCGGCCGGCCTTCCGGGTAGCGGCCATCCCGTCCTACAAGGCGCACCGGGCCAATCCGGACGGCTCCGAGCAGATCCCTGACGCGCTGAGCGCCCAGATCCCGGTGATCTTCGAAGTGCTTGCCGCCGCCGGGCTGGCCACGGCAGCCGCCGCAGGCTACGAGGCTGACGACGTGATCGGCACGCTGGCCGCCCGGGCCGACGGCCCGGTCGAGGTGGTGACCGGTGACCGGGACCTGTTCCAGCTTGTCGACGACGCGCGTAATGTCCGCATTCTGTACACGGCACGCGGAATCGGCAACCTCGATGTGATCGACGAGGCCGCGGTGACCAAGCGCTACCAGATCCCCAGCCGCGGCTACGCGGCCTTCGCCGCGCTCCGCGGTGACCCGAGCGATGGGCTGCCTGGCGTTCCTGGCGTGGGGGAGAAGACCGCGGCCGCGCTGGTCCGGTCGTTCGGAACGGTGGAGGCGATGCTGGCCGCGATCGACGCCGGGCATGGCGGCTGGCCCGCTGGCAGCCGGGCCAAGCTGGTCGCGGCCAGGGCCTACCTGGAGGTTGCGATGCCGGTGGTCCGGGTGGCGCAGCACGCTCCGCTGCCTCCGGCCGACGGTGAGCTTCCGGTCCGGCCGCCCGATCCGGCCGCCCTGGCCGAACTCGACGCGCGCTGGGATCTGGGCAACTCGCTCGGCCGGATGATGTCAGCGCTGGCCAGCCGCCCGGGCTAGCTGGCCAGACCAGGCCCGCTCATCCAGGCCGGCTAGAGCACGGACAGCGCAACCAGGCAGGTGTCGTCGTCGGTGTCGGTGGATCCCAGGGCACCGAGCGCGGCGGAGATGACCTGGTCCGGATCGGTGGCCCCGCGCACGGCCCTGGCCAGCGCGGCCAGGCCGGTGTCGATGTCCCGGTCCCGCCGCTCGATCAGCCCGTCGCTGTACAGCAGCAGCAGGTCGCCTGGCAGCAGCCGCAAGGTGGCCAGCTGGTAGGCGCCCTCGCCCGCGCCGAGCAGGATGCCTTCGGGCGGGTCCACCGGCCAGGCCCAGGCGCCGCGGACCAGCACGGGCGGCGGGTGGCCGGCCTGGGCCCAGGTGAGCTCCCGGCTGGCAGGATCGAAGTAGCCAGCGATCACCGACGCGGTGTGCTCCGGTGCGACGTGCCTGACCAGGTCATTCAGCCATCCCACCAGCCGGTCAGGGGACGCGCCGGTAATGGCGAGCCCGGCCAGCGCGCCGCGCAGCCGCGCCATCCCGGCGGCCGCTTCCAGGCCGTGCCCGCCGACGTCGCCGATCGCCAGCAGCACGCTCCCGTCCGGCATCTCGGCGGTGATGTACCAGTCTCCGCCGACCCGGCTGGCCCGTGAGGCTGGCAGGTAACGCACGACGGTGCGCAGGCCCGGGAGGTCGAACGGATGGTCGTGCAGCGGCAGGATGGCGCGCTGCAGCTCGAGCGCGACGTGCCGTTCCTGGGCCAGCTCGGCGGCGAGCATGGCCTCGGTGGCGCGCGCACCAAACATCCTGACCTGCGGCATGCTGGTCTGTCCCGCAACCACGGGAGCAGACGAAGCCGTCGCAGCCTCAGAAGTCATCTCTCTCACATTTCGTGAGACGTCGTGCACCCATCGTGACGCATGTAGGGTGCGGCTGTCTAGATGCGGACTTGACCCATCCGGGGGTGAGATGATTCCGGTGCGAGCAGAGCGCGAACAGCCCACGTTGACAGGACCGGAGCGTGACCATGGCAGACCAGCTTTATCCGGCAACCAGGCTGACCGCGGCGGCCTCGGCGGCCGGCCAGGCCGGTCTGGACGCGCTGCTGCTCACGCCAGGACCGGATCTGCGGTACGTCATCGGCTACGACGCGCACGCCCTGGAGCGGCTGACCTGCCTCGCCATCCGGTCCAGCGGCGAGGCCCTCTTGGTCGTGCCCCGGCTGGAACTGGCAGCCGCCCAGGCCTCGCCAGCGGGCCGCCTTGATCTGGAAATCATCCCTTGGGACGAGACCGATGACCCCTATGCCCTGGTCGCCGCCAGGCTGGGCAATCCGGCCGCGGTCGGGCTCGCGGACCGGATGTGGGCGCTGATGACGCTGCGGTTCCGCGCCACGCTACCCGGCACCCGCCAGGAACTGGCCAGCCGCGCGCTCAGCTCGCTGCGCTCGGTCAAGTCGCCCGCTGAGGTGGCCGCGCTCCGGGAGGCTGGCCAGGCGATCGACCGGGTGCACGCCAGGGTGCCCGGCTGGCTGCGCCCCGGCCGGACCGAACTGCAGGTAGCCGCCGACATCGGCGATGCGATCCTGGCGCAGGGTCATGCCAGGGTCGATTTCGCGATTGTCGCATCCGGGCCGAACGCCGCCAGCCCGCATCACTCCGCCGCCGAACGGGTGCTGCGCGACGGTGATGCCGTCGTCGTCGACATCGGCGGGACGATGCCCAGTGGCTACTGCTCGGACTGCACCAGGACCTACGTCATCGGCCGGCCGCCCGGCGACTTCGCCGCCTACTACCAGGTGCTCAAGGACGCCCAGGCGGCTGCGTGCGCAGCGGTACGCCCCGGGGTCAGCGCCGAGGCGGTTGACGCCGCCGCCCGCGAGCCGATCACCGCGGCCGGCTACGGCCAGTACTTCCTGCACCGCACCGGCCACGGAATCGGACTGGAAACCCACGAGGATCCCTACATCGTGGCCGGCAACGCCGATCCGCTGCGCAGTGGTCACGCCTTCTCGATCGAGCCAGGCATCTACCCTGGACCGCACGGCGCCAGGATCGAGGACATCGTTGTCTGCACCGAGACCGGCTGCGAACGGCTTAACGCCGTCACTCGCGAGCTGGTGTCCGTGCCAGCCTGATGCCTGCTGCCGAGCGCGAAGGCCGCGACGACGACGCCAGGGCGCTGCTGGAGCTGACCGCGGAACTGGCCGATAAGGAGCTGCGCCCGGCAGCGGCCGCGGCCGAGCGGGACGGCAGGTTCCCGCGCGAGCAGTTCAGGCTGATCGGCCGCGCCGGACTGCTCGGCCTGCCTTACGCCGAGCGGCTCGGCGGCGCTGGCCTGCCGTATCAGACCTACCTGCAGACCGTCGAGCAGCTGGCGACGGCCTGGCTGACCATCGGCCTCGGAGTCAGCGTGCACGTGCTCAGCTGCTTCGCTCTCGTCACGGCCGGCACGCCCGAGCAGCAAGAGCGCTGGCTGCCTGCGATGCTCGGCGGCGAGCTGCTCGGCGCCTACTGCCTGTCCGAGCCCGGCAGCGGATCCGACGCTGCGGCATTGCGCACCCGGGCCGACCCGGCTGGCTCTGATTTCATTCTCAACGGGGTCAAGGCGTGGATCTCGCACGCCGGGCAGGCCGATTACTACACGGTCTTCGCGCGCACGTCGGGCGATCATGAAGGCCCGGATCGGGCCCGCGGCATCAGCTGCTTCCATGTTCCGGCCGACACGCCGGGGGTCGCCGCGGCCCGCCCTGAGCACAAGATGGGCATGCGCGGCTCGGTCACCGCGCAGGTCCGGTTCGACGACGCGCGGGTGCCAGCAAGCCAGCTGATCGGCGAGCTGGGCGGCGGGTTCCCGATCGCGCTGGCCGCACTCGACGCCGGCCGCCTCGGAATCGCGGCGTGCTCGACCGGGCTCGCTCAGGCGGCACTGGACGCGGCTACCGGTTATGCCAGCGAGCGGCACCAGTTCGGCAGGCCGATCATCGAGTTCCAGGGCCTGGCGTTCATGCTTGCCGATATGGCCACGTCGGTCGCCGCCGCCCGCGCCCTGTACCTGGCCTCGGCCAGGCGCAAGGACGCCGGGCTGCGGTACCGGCGGGACGCCGCGATGGCCAAGCTGTTCGCCAGCGACACGGCCATGAAGGTGACCACCGACGCGGTCCAGGTAATGGGCGGCTATGGCTATGTCGAGGACTTCCCGGCCGAGCGCTACCTGCGGGAGGCGAAGATGCTGCAGATCGTGGAGGGCACCAACCAGATCCAGCGGATCGTCATCACCAGGTCGCTGACCGGTCAGCGGCCAGGCAGTGCTGGCCCGGGGGACGACCCCAGGAACCCCCGCGGCGCTGTTCCGGGGAACGACCCCCGGGCCCCCGAGTAGGTCAGCGAATGGAGGAGACCAACCGCAAGATCCTCGCGCTGCTGGCCGACGAGGGGCGGATGAGCTTCACCGAGCTGGCCAGGCAGACCGGCCTGTCGGTATCCGCCGTGCAGCAGCGGGTTCGCAGGCTCGAGGAACGAGGCGTGATCCGGGGCTACTGCGCCATCATCGATCCGCAGGCGGCTGGCCTGCCGCTGACCGCATTCGTCTCGATCAAGCCGTTCGACCCGGCGGCCGCCGACGATGCTCCGGTGCGGCTGGCCCATCTTCGGGCCATCGAAGCCTGCCACAGCGTCGCCGGAGATGAGAACTACATACTCAAGGTGCGGGTGGCCTCGCCTGCGGCGCTTGAGGAGCTGCTGCAGGAGATCCGCGCGGCGGCCGGCGTCTCGACCCGGACCACGATCGTGCTGAGCACGCCGTTCGAGAGCCGCCCGCCGGACGTATCGGCTGGTCCAGGCGACGATCTCGGCTAGCCGACGGCGAACACCCGGAACGGCGGACGGAACCGGATGTTCGTGCCTTCAGGAACTACTGCCGCGGTGCCATGATGCGCGACGACCTGCGCGGCGAACTCCGGCATCCGGGCCGCGACCAGGGTCGCGCCGCGGAGCAGCGCGGTGTCAAGCAGCGTGGTATACGCCAGGCCGTCGCCGGCCGGCGGGGCGACGAGCACGACGTCGCGCTTGGTGAACTCGGTCTGCTCGTCCACCCTGGCCATCTGGTCGGCAAGCTCGATATGGCTGACCGGCGTCGGCCGGAGCCTGCCCTCGTGACCGCGGGAGAACGGCAGCAGCGCGGCATCATGCGGCCTGCTGCCCCGGATCGGCTGACAGATCGCCCGGCCAAGCAGGTCACTGAACGGCGTGGTGCCAGCCGCATCGGCGAACGAGAAGACCTGGCGCACCCAGGATCGGTCGGCGGCGGCCAGGGCGGCTTCAGCCAGCGGCGGAGCGGTGATCAGCATCCGGGCGCCACCATCGGCGAGCTGGCCGGCCATCTCGGCGATGCTGAGGCCAGGGGCCAACGGGGAAGGAACTCCGCCAGCCGCCCTGATGCTGTGCATGGCCAGCACGAAGCTGACCGCGTCAGGGACGTACACCCCGACCACATCCTTGGGCTGCAGGCCGCGCCAGGCCAGGCCTGAGGCGGCGGCAGCCACCGTGGCGGCGAGCCTGGAGTAGCTGTAGGTCGCGGCGCCAGCGTGGCCGTCAGGGCCAATCCCGCCAACCAGCGCTCTGAGCTCATAGTGGCCAGCCGCGAGGGCCACCAGCCGCTGGGTGACGGTTATTTCCTCGGTGAGAGTATCCGGAGTCGACATTGATTCACGCCCTTCGGCAAAGCGGAAGCTCAGCTAGGACGGTAGGCCAGTTCTGGCTGGTGCCGCATCGTCAGAACTATGCAACTTGATATGTATTTGCTCGGCAGATATCTGCGCCGAAATGAGCAGTCGACTGCTACATACTCTTCGTGCGGAGGTCAGCTGAATATGTAGGACCTGACCGAGCCCGCTTTCGGTATTCCACTGACATTCGGCGGTCGCCGGGCTACCGCCGGTCACCCTGGCGGGCGCGACGATCCCGGCTAGACGACAGCGAAGACCCGAACTGTCGCGGGCACCCGTACCCGGTCGCCACTCGCCACGATCGCCGCAGTGCCCTGGCCAGCCGCCGCTGCCGCGGCAAGCTCCTGAGCCGGGGTCGCGACCACAGTCGCGCCGCAGAGCAACGCGCCGTCGAGGAACACCGTGTAGGCCAGGCCGTCGCCAGCAGGCGGCGCGGCGAGCACGACGTCGCGCTCGGTGAGCTCGGACCACTTGTCGATCCGGCCGAGCCGGTCGGCCAGGTCGGCGTGGCTGACCGGCGTCGGCCGCAGCCTGCTGTCCTGGCCGCGGGCGAAGGGCAGCAGGGCCGTGTCATGCCGTCGGCCGTCGGCCGGACGGACCATGGCCAGGCCAAGCAGGTCACTGAACGGGGTCGTACCGGCCGCGTCGGCGAACGAGAAGACCTGGCGGACCCACGATCGGTCGGCTGCGGCCAGGGCGCCTTCGGCCAGCGGCGGCGCGGTGACCAGCATCCTGGCGCCGCTCTCGGCGAGCTGGCCGGCCATCTCGGCAACGCTAAGCCCGGGGGCGATTGGGGAGGGTATTCCGCCGGCCGCCCTGATGGCATGCATGGCCAGCCCGAAGCTGACCGCGTCGGGAACATGGACGCCGACCACATCCCTTGGCCGCAGACCGCGGCCGCCCAGGCCTGCCGCTGCCACCTGCACGGCGACGCCAAGCCTGGCGTAACTGTAGCTGCCGGGCGCGCCGTCCGGCCCGATGCCACCCTTCAGCGCAACGTGCGGACCGCGATCAGCCGCACTGGCGACCAGCCGCTGGGTGATCGTGACCTCGCCGACGACAGTGTCCGGCTTCGACATTGACCTGAAGTCCTTTGATTGCCGGGCCCAGGAAACGATGGGAGTGGGGCCAGGAAAGGACGGTAGTCGCTACATGCCAGGTACCGCGTCGTCAGAATTATGCACGTTGGTATGTAGAAGTGCGCCGGAGCGGTATGTAGAACGCGGTTATCGCTGCCGGAGCGCCGTCATCCCTCGTCGGATGGCTGGCGTTCGGCTACCCAGGCCGCCACCTGAGTGCGCGAGTTGAATCCGAACTTGGCCAGGATATTGGCGACATGCCGGGCTGCAGTCGACGGCCTGATCACCAGCTCGTCAGCGATCGCCTGGTTGGACAGGCCGCGGGCGATCAGGGCGGCGATCTGGAGTTCCCGTGCGGTCAGGCCGCCCGATCCGGCCTGGCCTGGCTGAACCTGACCCTGCGCCGCTGGAGCGGCGCCGCCCGTCTGCTGATCCTGGCCGACCGGGACCGGACCGGCTTGCGGTGCTTGCGGATCGGTCAGCTGGTCAGGTCCGACCGGCGGCACGAGCCGCGCGGCGGCTTCCGGACTCATCGCGCGCCCCTGCGCCAGCAGTTCTTCGGCCGCCGAGCCACCCAGCCTGCCCGATGCCGCCGCGAGCAGTTCGTCAAGCCGCCGCAGTGCCCCAGCCGAGGGTTCCTCGCCGATCACCTCGTGCAGCACCAGCGATGTGCCGGCCAGCCGAAGCGCGCTGGCCAAGTCCCCGGCAGCGGTCGCGAACGCCGACAAGGCCGACAGTCCGCGCGCGGTCGCCTGCCGCTGGCCGCCCGCGAGACTGAGCTGCAGGCTCTCGGTCAGGCTGGCCCTGGCCAGCGCCAGGTTCCGCTCCGACAGCGCCACCCACCCGATGGCTGCTAGGCATCTGACCATCTCCGACCTGGCATCGACCTGGCGGTACAGCACCAGCGCGGCACGGTAATGCTCCAGTGCGCGGGCATCGTCCCGGCGCACCACGGCTAGCCGCCCCAGACCGTACAGAGCACTTGCTCTGGCCCAGCCCCGCTGCCCGAGCTCGTCCAGAGCGACCTCGAACGCGCGCTGTGCCTGATCGATATCGCCCTGCCTGGCGACCACCGTCGCCCGTGCGATCAGCGCCACTCCCGCTTCAAACTCATCTGCCGCCGCCCGCGCGGCGGCGATCGCAGCGTCCGCGGCCTCAAGAGCCGCATCGAACTGCCCGGCTCCCAGGGCCAGCAGCGCCATGATGCGCAGCGCGGCGGCCTGGTTGCCATCCCCGCACGCGCGGCTGACCTTCAGGCATTCGCCCGCGAACTCGCCGGCGGCCGGGGCGTCCTGCCGCATGAAGGCAAGCTCGGCGCGGACAGCCAGCGCCCGGCCGCGCAGGGCAGGGGAGACTTCGGTGTCGATCGCAAGCAACCGGTCCAGCCAGGCCGCCCCTTCGGATGCGTCACCGCCGGTCAGCCAGGCTGTGCGCAGCGCCAGACAGATGCGCAGCCCCTGCTCGGCGTCGCCGCGCTCGGCACAGCAGGCCAGCGCGGCCCGGATGTTCGCCCGCTCAGCCACCATCCGGCGGAACATTGCCACCCGTTCGGGCCAGGGCAGCTCACCGCGTACGAAGGCTTTCTCCAGGCTCTCCTCGAGCACCGCCAGCATGTAGTCGCGATGCGCCGCCCGCAGGCCGGGTGCCTCGCCGCGCGCTTCCGCCTGACCAGCCGCGTACTCCCTGACGGTGTCAAGCAGCCGGTACCGCGCCTGGCCGTGCAGCACCCAGTCCACATTGACCAGGGACTTGTCAATCAGAGCGGTGAGCAGATCGAGCACGTCAGCAGACCCGATCTGATCATCGGAGCAGACCCGCTCAGCCATCTCCAGGTTCCAGCCGTAGAAGACGGACAGTCTGCGCAGCAGCACCTGCTCGGCCTCGGTGAGCAGGTCATAGCTCCAGTCCACGGCTGCCCGCAGGGTCTGCTGGCGGCGCGGGGCGGCCCGGTCACCCGAGGCGAGCAACGCGAACCTGTCGGCCAGCCGGACAGCGATCTGCTCGGCCGACAGCGCCCGGATGCGCGCAGCCGCCAGCTCAATCGCCAGCGGTATGCCGTCCAGGGTGCGGCACACCGCCGCGACGGCCGCGATATTGCCCGGCTGCAGCCTGAAGTCGGGCCGGACCGCAACTGCCCGCTCAGCGAACAGCCGGACCGCCTCGCAGCCAGCCAGTTCGTCGGTAGAGCGAAGGTCATCGCGGCCGATCTGCGCAGACAGCAGCGAGGCCTGCTGGGGTCCTGGCGGCAGCCCGAGTGGCGGAACTCGCCAGGCGGCCTCACCGCGGACCCGGAGCGGCTCGCGGCTGGTGGCGATCACCCGGAGACTGGCGCAGCTGGCCAGCAGTTGCTGCACCAGCTCGGCGCAGGCGTCTACCAGATGCTCGCAGGTATCGAGAATGAGCAGCATCGACCTGGGCCGCAATGCCTCAGTGAGCGTATCGGCAAGCGGCCGATCCCGCTCCCGACGGATGCCGAAGGCGGCGGCCACCAGCGGTACGACCTGATCCGGGCCATCGGCGGCGGCCAGGTCAGCGAGCCACGCGCCGTCAGCGTAGTCAGCTGCCAGGCCAGCCGCGAGCCGAAGGGCAAGCCTGGTCTTTCCGATTCCGCCTGGCCCGCACAGCGTCACCATCCGGACCTTGCCGAGCAGGCTTGCCAGCTCCGCCGTATCCCGTTCCCGGCCGATGAAGCTGTTCGGCTCGGCCGGAAGGTTGCCGGCTCCGGTCGTGATGTCCTTAGTCATTGGCCTTCAGAAAGCTCGGGGAATTCCAGTCCAATGTGGCCAAGTCCCATTGTGACACCGCTGCGGGTTAGCCGACGACCGATACCCAGACCGGCTCGCTATAACGCAACCGGCCGAAATACATAACCTTCACCAGCGCCCACCACCGCTGGCCAGGACGGGCGTCGGCTGGCACGGCGACGGTGAAGCCCAGCGTCGTGGCGCCGCCCGGCTCGGCCGAGAAGCCGACGCTCCACGGCGCGACCGCCGCCCAGCTGCCGAATGGCGAGATCAGCTGGGCCTCACCGCGGAGCTGCGAGGCGGTGTTGTTGCTCAGCCTGACGGCCACCGAACCGCGTCCACCCGGGCTCAGCTCCAGATCGCGGGTAACCGCGGTCAGCTCCGCCTCGGCCGCCTCGGCCTCGTTCTCGGTGTCGAGGAACGCGGTGAGCTGATCCAGCGGCAGATCCGGCCCGGGCCGCCGGACCTCGCCCACGGCCACCACTGCCGCGTCCTCAAGCAGCTGTCCGGCCGCATCGAGAATCCTGGCCGATACGAAGTGCCTTGCCGTGGTCGCATCCGGCCGGACCGTGACCGCCAGGTCCCAGGCGGCGAAGCCACCAGCCGCCAGGTGGTAGTGCAGCGGCGCAGCCGGTTCCGCCTGAAGCCCGGCCGGAACGTCCAGCATGACGGAGCCAGAGGCAGGCTCCGGCCCGCAGGCAACGGTCAGCCGGAGCGTCCCCGACTCACCAGGGCGCAGCGAGAGCGACCCAGGCGACAGGTGCACGGCGACGGGCAGGTTCCCGGCCGGTGCCGGTCCCTTGCCATGCAGCCAGTACCTGGTGAAGACCGGCTGGGCCGGCTCAGGCGCCGCGCCGGTGACCTCGCCGCGAGCGGCGAATCCGTGGCCCACGGCCGGGCCAGCCGGTCGCACGTTCAGCGTCACGGTACCCCGCTCGGGAACGGCGACGGTCACCGCGGCTTCCGCGCAGTCCGCCGGGGTGCCCGCATCCCGCTCGAGCAGCCCGGTAATGCTTGCCGCCGCGATGCCGGTGAACAGCCGGACCGTCGCGGCCGCTGGCCCGGCCTGCCCGCCGAGATCGCGCAGCCGCACCGTGACGCCATCGCCGGGATCAGGCTGCGACAGCGGTGCGAGCGGATTGCCGCTTGGCTTGAGCGCCATCAGATCCACCCCGGACGGGCCGACGCTGGCCAGGCTTACCGCAGCGGGCAACGGTCCGCTGTGCAGGTCGGCCGCGCAGGTCAGCAGCTGATGGCTGTACTCCTGGCCGGCCTGCGGGAAGCCGGCCGTCCGCCAGTCGCCGGGTCCGGTGGCCAGCGCGTACTCGAAGGTATGGCTCCAGTGCTGCCAGGCGAAGCTGCTGCCGTCGGGAACGGTGCGCTTGTCGCCGTCCAGCCAGATCCCGCACGGCCACGAACTGCACGCCCGCATCAGCGAGATGTGTGCCTCGCCGGCCGGCGACACCAGGCTGCCGGGCAGGCCGCGATTGAGCAGCGCGACCGAGTAGCCGGCCAGATCAGGCTCGCCGGTCGCCCTGGCGGGTGCCTGCGGCACCTCGATCTCGGCGTCGGCCAGGTCGGCGATCAGCACGCCGATGGCGCCGGCCAGATCGGGGCTGGCCACGATCAGCACCGGCAGCGCGTCGACCGCCCGCAGGTCGGCCCCTGGCGCAAACGCCTCGCTTCTGGCTTTGGCCGCGGGTACCCAGATCCTGGCGGCGCCGTGCGCGGCAAGCTGCTTGTCGAGCGCCGCCTCGACGTCAGGTCCGGCCGCGGCGAGTACCCGCGCGGTGAACGCGTTCTGGTCGGGACCGCCGAGCGCGATCCGGACGTCTGGCAGGTTGGAGTCCAGCTCGATGGACCCGTACCTGGGGCCATCAGGCACCGAGCAGGTTGCGGTGACGCCGCGGCGGGCAAGCGCGACGAGCAGGTCCCTGACCGCCGGGCGGTAGCCGGATCCCGCACTGCCGTCCCTGGGCGCGAACCGGTCGCTGGCCGGGCCGGCCGGCGCGATCACCTCGGCGACGCCGATCGCATGCGCCAGCCGCTCCCCGCCCGGGCTGGTCAGCGCCACCCTCGCGGTCGAGCCGACGCCAAACCATTCGTGCGCTGGATTGTCGAGCGTGTAGTAGTGCTCAGCCACATCCTGTTCGACCTGGCCCGGCGGCCGGCCGATCACCGACAGGCCGGTCTGGTAAACCGGCAGCCCGCCGGGAACATCGGTGCGGAACCTGACCCGCAGCAGCCGGTCGTGGCCGATCGAACCATCGACATGGGTGCGGAATTCGACTCGGTCGGCACCGTCCCAGAGCAGCGTCTCGCAGGTCACCCGCAGCTCGCCGAGCGCGAGCTCGGCGACCAGGCGGGAGCCGATCGGGCAGCGCTCGGCCCGCACCTGCGCACGGACGCCAGCGGACCCGCGCGACGACCCGGTCGGGCAGATCAGCCACGGACCCTCCGCCCACCGCGGGTGCGCCGGATACTCCTCCTGCAGCAGCAGCTCGTTCCCGGCGCCAGCGAGCAGTTCGGTGCCTGAGCGCAGGTCGGTGATGGCTGACAGCACGCCGCCGCGATCGGGGTCTACCTGCACCCGCAGCGCGCCGTTCTTGATGCAGGCTCCCTCGGCCGGCTGCCAGCCAGCCCGCCAGGTCGCGTCCGGGTCGGCCGCGGCCGGCCCAGTCTGGGCCGGCACCGGCACGGCGAGGTAGGTCCGGTACCCGACCGGCGGGATGTCGTCGGCGCGGAATGTCAGGGTGACCGTCGCCAGCGAGCCGTCCGGGTGGCGGGCTACCCCCTGCGCCAGGTACTTGCACGGTGTCCCTTCCTCGTCCACCAGGTGCACCGACGCGGTGCCCGTTGCGGTGAACTCCAGGGTGATCCTGGCCAGGCCGGACCTGGGCCAGGCCAGCGTGTTCAGCACCAGAACCGCGCGGGCATCAGACGGCACGCCCGCACCGGCCGCAGCGGCCGCCGTGTCGGCCAGGCTGGCCAGGTACCTGGCGGCTTCGCCGCGAGCCTGATCGCCCCGCTCGAATGCCTCCCGCCAGCCCGCAAGCAGATCCAGGTAGACCTGATCGCCCTCCGTCCCGGTGATCGCGTCGTGATGCGCACCGAACACCAGCAGGCGCCAGGCCTTGTCCAGGCTGGCCGCCGGGTAGGCGGCACCGGCCAGCCAGGCGACCGTGGCCAGCCGCTCACCGTCGAGCAGCGCTATCTCGGCGGCCCGCTGCGCCTGCTTGGTGTCGATGTAGGTGACGTCCTTGCCTGGATAGACCGGATTCATGTCCCTGGTCTGCGGCATCAGCCAGGCACCGTCCGCGGCCGCTGCCGAGCGCACGGCGGCGAAGAACTCGCTCGGCACCGCGGTGACGAACCTGGGCCAGACATACCGGGCATTCCAGTCCCGGTGGATGGCTGTCGCCCACCGAGAAGGAACCACATGATCGCCGCCGACCGGCAGCAGCACGTTCCGGGTGGCCGCTACCGGGGCCAGCTGGCGGAACTGGCCGTAGGCGTCCTTCTCCGCGGTCGCCAGGTCGGTCGCGTGCTGGGTGATCCAGCCGGCCGAGTAGTGGTTCGGCATGTAGCTGGTGAGCAGGCCATTCCCGTCCGGTGACAGCCACTCGAACTCGGCAGAGAACTGCATCCGCCGGTTGCCGCCGGTGGCCCGGTCCGGACCCCACTGGTGAAACGGGCCGCGGGCCCAGGATGACTCGGTCATACCTGCCGCCGCCATCAGGCCGGGATAGGACGGATCGAAGCCGAAAGCGTCGAGCATCCACGAGGTGGTCGGGTCAGCGCCAAGCACCTGCTGCTGGAACGCCGTGCCGTAGACCGCGTTGCGGATCGTCGACTCGGCGCAGGTGAGGTTGGTATTCGGCTCGTTGTAGCTGCCGCCGACGATCTCGAGCCGGCCGACCGCGATGAGATCGCGTAGCTCGGCCCGGTCCTGCGGATAGGCGTCGAAATGCGGCTTGAGGTAGTCGATCTCGGCGAGCACGAATTTGTAGTCCGGATCGGAGCGGGCCTCCGCCAGGTGCAGCCTGACCAGCTCGAACACGGTCCTGATCTCGGGCAGCGAGCCGTCCTCGGCGGGCAGCAGCGGCCAGGTCTGGGTGAACCGGCCCTGGGTGTTCCACCAGACCGGGTCATAGTGGAAATGACTGACCATCCACATGGTCCAGCCAGGCTCGGCGACGGTGATCTGCCCGGCCGTCTCCCACCGGGCCTGCGAGCTCTCGGCTACGACGGTGACCGGCCGCTGGGCGCCCACCGTCAGCGGCGCCGCGATCTCCACGCCGACCTCGATGGTCCGCTGCTCACCGTGGGCGAAGCCGGTCAGTACCGGGGGTTCCGGCGTGATCACTCCGGGACCGTGAATGCTGACCGCGATCACCACGGTCGGATCGCGGATCATGCCAGGGCCGTCGTTGGCCAGGCTGACCCGGACGATCTGCAAGGGCCTGGCGACCGTTCCGCCGAACAGATCCGTCGACGCAACCTCGGTGATCAGCATGCCTCATGGTGGCACGTCGCGGTCTCGGTGATCTACGCCAGGAAGCAGGCAAACGCGCCGCGCCGAGGTCAGGGCAGGGCAGGCCGGCTGGCCAGGTCGGCGAGCGCCGGGCCGGTCAGCCGGTGCACCGTCCACTCGGTCATCGGCCTGGCGTCGATCGACCGGTAGAACCCCAGGGCCGGCTCGTTCCAGTCAAGCACCCACCATTCGAGCCTGCCGTATCCGCGGCGGACGCAGATGGCCGCAAGCTCGGCCAGCAGTGCGGTCGCGATGCCCTGGCCGCGCATGGCCGGCGTCACGTACAGGTCTTCCAGGTAGATGCCGTGCTTGCCCAGCCAGGTGGAAAAGTTGAGGAACCAGAGCGCGAAGCCGACCACCTCGCCATCGCTGACCGCGACGTGCGCGAACACGGCCGGATCGGGCCCGAAGAGCGCGGCCTCCAGGTCCGCTGTGGTGGCCGTTGCTTCATCAGCCGACCGCTCGTAGCTGGCCAGCTCCCTGATCAGCGCACCGATCCGCGGTACGTCGGCCGGCTCGGCCGGCCTGATCACGGCATCGTCCCGGTCACCGGGAACCGGTACCTGAGCTTGAACCGGTCGGCCGGCACCACCACCTCGCCGGTCTCCACTGCCCGGCCGGCCGCGTACTGGACGCGCTCGACGACCAGCACGAAGGCTCCGGCAGGCAGCGCCAGGGCAGACGCCTCGGCGCGCAGCGACGGCCGGACCGCGACCTCCTCGGTCACCTCATCGACCTCGATCCCGATCGAGCGCATCCGCTCGATCACCCCGCGGCCGGCCAGCGGGCCCTGCTCGGGAACGGCGATCGGCGTGCCGGCGGTCAGCAGCGTCGGCTCGTAGCTGACGGCGAGCTGCACCGGCTCGCCGTCGGCGGTGAGCAGGTACTTGGTCACCGTCGCGGCAGCGCCCTGAGCCAGGCCCAGTCGCTGAGCGATCGCCGGCGGGGCCGGGACCTGCTCGGTCTGATGCTCCCAGGACAGCCGGCGGGTCACCGTCTGTGCCGCGCCGTCCGCACGCGAGCCAGCCACGGTCACCGTCTCCTGCACGCCGAACGGCGAGCCGGGAAACTGCAGCCGGTCATGTTCGAGGAACACCGCCGCGGGAACCTTGCGCACATAGGAGCCCGAGCCCGGCCTGGCCTCGATCAGCCCCTCGGTTGCCAGCACCTGGAGGGCGTGCTTGGCCGCCGTCTCGCCCACGCCGTAGTTCGTGATGATCGCGTTCCTGGACGGCACCCTGGCACCGGGCTCAAGCAGGCCAGAGCGAATCCGGTTGCGCAGGTCGTCAAGTACCCGCAGATAGACCGGCTCGGTCGTCGTGCCCATGGCCCCCGGCTCCCTGGTGACACCTGGCGCAGCTGCCAGGCCCGGCGCAAACACCGGACGCCATTGTCACCCGGCGGACCGGCCGACTGTGACCCAACCTGGATTTTGCCACGGCGCAGCTCCGGTCCCGGCCGACGCGGCGGCCGGCCACAGCCGATCCGCTCAGTCGACGTCGGCGACAACCGAGCCGATCCGGTCAGCCAGGGTTCGGTCCCGCCGGTTCAGGATCAGTGCGTAGCCGACGCCGACGACGATGATCCCGAGCGCGATCCACGGGAATCGGTCGAACGGCGCCGACTGGCCGGGCTTGACCAGCTCATAGAGCGGGAACGCAATGGCGGCCACCCCGAGCAGTGGCAGGATCAGGTGCTTGACCACTACGAACTGGTCCGGGTGCACCTTGCGGTAGTACACCGGCAGGGCCAGGTTGGCGACCAGGTAGACAACGATGATCGGGATGGCGCCGAGCGTCGCGGCGTCACCGAAGTAGACGACCGGCTGCAGGCCCCAGCCGAAGCCGTAGACCAGGCCGAGCGCCACCACCAGGAAGATCACGAACGCGACCCACGGGGTGCGGTGCCGGACGGTAAGCCGCCCGGTGACCGCGGGCAGCAGTCCCTCGCGGCCGGAGTTGAAGATCAGCCGAGCCTGCGAGTTCGTGGCGGCGACCAGCGATCCCATGATCGAGGTGAAGCCCGCCAGGTAGGCCAGGAACGCGGCGGTGCCGAGCACGCCCTGAGCCACCGTGATGAACGGAACTCCGGCCAGGTTCGCGGCCAGGGCGCCGGCCTTGTAGTTGTAGCCGACCACGGTGACATAGGCGAAGAGGATGTAGCTCAGCGCCATCAACCCGATCGACAGGTAGATGGCGCGCGGGACGGCCCGGCGCGGATTGTCGGTCTCCTCGGCCAGGGACGCCGAGTTCTCCCAGCCGATGAAGAGGTAGACGGCGATCGGGAACCCGAGTCCGAGCCCCTTGGCGCCGGACAGCAGATGAGATGGCTCGAACGGCGTCAGGTTCAGGTTCCCCGAATGCTTGACCAGCACCCACACGCTGACCACGAGCAGCATCACCATCTCGAAGGCGAACAGCGCGCCCGCCCACTTGGTGGACAGCGAGACGCCGCGGACCACCAGCCCGAAGGCAAGCAGAGTCAGTACCAAGGTCAGCAGTTGCCAGGCGATGTGCACATGGGCGTACTTGACCAGGATGTCCGAGGTCCAGCCGCCGGCGATGCCGACCACCGAGGACACCGCGATGATGTAGCCGGCCGACATCACGATCGCGGTGGTCAGCGCCGAGACCGGACCGAACGCCCGGCCGATGAAGGTGATGAAGGAGCCGGTCGACGGGATCGACTTAGCGAACTGAGACAGCGTATTGCCGAGCAGCGCGATCGCGATCGCGGCGGCGATGATGGTCAGCGGTGACGCGACGCCGGCCGCACCAGCGATCAGCGCCATGCTGAAGTAGAAGCTCATCGCCGGTGCGATGTTCGCCATGGTGGAGGCCGCGATGTCGGCCAGGCCGAGCACACCCCGGCTGAGCCGCTCAGGGGCCGGTCGATTGGTTACCGTAGCCGCGGATTCTGCCGACATCGGGCACCTCCAGCCACACCTAGCCGCTACTGCCACACGTTAGGCGCGGAACTGGCGATTGTATAGATGTGCCCGATTGCGGCTAGACCGACTGCGATCAGGCACTGCCCTCCTCAAGCAGCAGGTGATAGCCATTTGGTGTCCTGGCGTGCAGCACGCGATACTGCCAGTCCTGGCTCGGCGTCATGAGCTCCTCGCGGTAAGGCACGCCAGCCTCGTCGAACGTCTTCTTCGCCAGTTCGAGATCGCTCACGCCGAACTGCCAGGTGAGCACTCGGTCCGGGCCAGCTGTGGAGAAACCCTCATGCCACTCGATGCCGAACTCCACAGGTCCGTGGCCCAGCGCGAGGAAATACGGGTACTCGGAACCCTCGTACGTCACCCGAAACCCGAGGCGGAGGTAGAAATCCCGTTCAGCCCGCAGATCGCTGACGAAAAGAATCGGGATGATCCTCCTAAACAACACTGCCATAGCGCGACATAGTATCGAGCCGCGCGCACTACGGTGGAATCATGCCGCGACGTGTCGAGGCTCCATTGGTCCGGGTGGCTGCCTGCCAGGTCAGCCTGCAGGTCGGAGCGACCGACCAGAACCGCGCCGCGGCCGCCGCCTGCGGTCACCGAGGCGACCAGGCCAGCACCTGCCGCGATGAGCTGCTGCTTGCCGACTGCGACCTGAGCCAGGCCAGGGACAAGTCAACCGGCCCGCCCAATGACGCCCACGCGGACCGCCGGCCCGACCTGTACCGCTGAGCGGTCGACCCGCAGCAGCGGTGGCTGGCCGCCCCACCCGGGTCAGGCGGGCAGGTAACCGGGGAGTCCGCGGCGGTCAGAGCTTGCGCGCCAGCGTCAGGCCGTCGCCGATCGGCAGCAGCACGAGCTCGACCCGGGAATCAGCCCGCGCGTGATCGTTGAACCTCCTGATGCCCTGCACGCTAGTGTCCCGCGCGCCAGGTTCGACGACCCGGCCGTGCGACAGCGTGTTATCCACCAGGATCACGCCGCCCGGCCTGATCCGCGGCACGATCAGGTCCCAGTAATCGACGTAACCCTCCTTGTCAGCGTCGATGAACGCGAAGTCGAAGCCGATCTCGGCTGGCAGCGTGCTAAGGGTCTGGGCGCCCGGCCCGAGCCTGAGCTCGATCCGATCGGCGACGCCGGCCCGCTGCCAGTACTCGCGGGCTACCGAGGTCCACTCCTCGCTGACGTCGCAGCAGATCAGTCTGCCGCCGGCGGCCAGCCCGCGGGCAACGCAGATCGCCGAGTACCCGGTGAACGTGCCAACCTCGATCGCGTTGCGGGCGCCGGTCAGCCGCGCAAGCAGGGTCATGAAGGTGCCCTGCTCGGGTCCGATCTGCATGCCGGCCGAGTCGCCGAAGCGCTTGGCCGTCTCGTCAGCGAGGTCACGCAGCACCTCATCAGGCGGCGTGCTGTGCGCCACGAGGTAGTCATGCAGTTCCTGGCTCAGCTGCTCACTGCTGCGGGTCATGAGGCGAAGGCTAGCCGATGGCATGCTGCTGCCATACCGGACCAAGCTGTCCGCGGCTGCTCAGCGACCCGGATCGAGACGGCTCAGCCCGGACCGGCGCCAAGCAGGCCGGCGGCGGGTCTACCCTCAGTTGCATGGTTCAGGATCCCCGCTTGGCGCCGCTGAGCTTCATCCCAAGCCCGTCGGTCAACGGCTTCCACCTGGGCCCGCTGTTCATCCACTACTACGGGCTGATGTACGTCGTCGGCATCACGCTGGCCGTGATCATCACGCGGCGGCGGGTGCAGGCGGCCGGCGGTGATCCCGCGCTGGTGGCTGACATGGCGACCTGGGCGGTGCCGGCCGGCATCATCGGCGGCCGGATCTACTTCGACATCACCACCCCGAACGACATCCCGCACGTCTGGTACGGCGTGTTCGCCGTCTGGACCGGCGGCCTGGGCATCTGGGGTGGCGTGCTAGCTGGCGCCCTGGTCGGTGCCTGGCGGGTCAGGCGCCGCGGCGAGAGCGTCCCGCTGGTCGCCGATGCCGTCGCCCCGGCCCTGCTGGTCGCCCAGGCCGTCGGGCGGCTTGGCAACTACTTCAACCAGGAACTGTTCGGCAAGCCGACCACGCTGCCCTGGGCGCTGGTGATCTCGCCCCAGTACCGACCGCACGGCTACGCCGCGTACCGCACCTTCCAGCCCACCTTCCTGTACGAGCTGATCTGGGATCTCGCCCTCGCCGCGCTGCTGGTCTGGCTCGGCCATCACGGCCGGATCAAGCCGCCCGGCCTGTTCGCACTCTACGTGGCCGGCTATTCCGCCTTCCGGATCATCGAGGAATCACTCCGGATCGACTCCTCTGAGCACTTCCTCGGCCTCCGCCTGAACTTCTACGTCGCCGCCCTCCTCACCATCGCGGGCCTGACCTGGTTCGTCATCACCCAGCGCCGCCAGCCCCCGCCCACCACTCCCACCCCTGAAGACGACATCAGCCAGGACAGTGCCGTTCTCCCCGATGACGCCGGCGCCACGGAGAGCGAAGCCAGCTCCGACGGCGCGTCCGTGTCGGACGTGGCCGCGGAGTCTTAGCCCGACTAGCACGCGATCGGGCTGGATGGCGGCAGCAGGAAAATGCCTCGACGGCCGAGCACAAGATCATGGAGCATGGTCGCTTTGTGGGCAAGTTCCGGCGGCTGAGGCCCGATCTCGCCCCGATCCGGCATTCACGTGACTTCCGGCTGCTCTACCTCGGCCAGACCGGCAGCGCCGCCGGGTCGATGATCTGCTACGTCGCGCTGCCGTATCAGGCCTATCAGCTGAGCCGATCCTCGCTGATCGTCGGCCTGCTGAGCTGCGCCGAGCTGGTGCCCGTGCTGCTTGCCGGGCTGCTCGGCGGCGCGCTCGCCGACGCCGTCGAGCGCCGCCGACTGATCCTGATCACCCAGGGCGCGGCGACCTGCTGCGCCGCCGCGCTGGTCGCCAACGCCCTGCTCTGGCGGCAGCTGTGGATGCTGTTCCTGCTCGGCGGCCTGCTGGCCGGCGCGTTCGGCCTGCAGCGGCCGTCCGTTGAGGTACTCGTTCCCCGGCTGGTCGCCCATGACGACCTGCCGGGAGCGGCCGCGCTGGCCGCGCTGCTCGGCACCGTGGCACGCACCGCCGGGCCGCTGGTCGGCGGCGGGCTGCTCACCGGCGGCGTGCCGGTTGGCTATGGAGTCGGCGGGGCGGCCTGTGCCGCGGCGGCCATTCCGTTCGCGCTGATGCGGCCAAGCAGGCCGGCCCTGGATGCCGACCGGCCGAGCGTGCGCGGGCTGGTCGAAGGTTTGCGTTATGCGAAAAGCAGGTCTGAGCTTCTAGGCAGTTACCTGATCGACATCGGCGCGATGTTCTTCGGTGCGCCGTTTGCCGTGTTCCCGCAGATCGCGGCTGGACTCGGCGGGCCTGCCGTACTCGGACTGATGTACGCCGCGCCTGGGTTCGGCTCCATCGTGGTCAGCTTGACCAGCACCTGGACCAGGCACGTGCACCGGCACGGGCTGGCCATCGCGCTGGCTGTTGGCGGCTGGGGGCTCGCGATCGCCGCGTTCGGGTTCGCGCCCGATCTGCCGCTCGCGGTGCTGGCGCTGGCCGCGGCGGGCGGAGCCGACACGGTCAGCGGGCTGTTCCGGATGACGATGTGGAACCAGACCATCCCGGCCCGGGTGCGCGGCCGGCTGGCTGGCCTGGAGATGATCAGTTACTCCGCCGGGGAGCCGCTCGGCAACCTGGAGACCGGCGCGGTCGCCACGCTCACCGGCTCGGTCCGGATCGCCGTGGTCTCCGGCGGGATCCTGAGCCTGGCCGGCGCCGTGATCGTCGCGCTGGCCCTGCCCGCCCTGCTGCGTTACGACTCCCGCACCACGCGGCCTGGGCAGGTCAGTACCGAGGGTATGCCGCCGGACGCGGAGGTCGCCGGGACAGTCGTCAGCCACGACCCGGCCCGGCCGGCCGTGCCCTGACCGCGGCGGATCGGCGCCGCACCCGCTGGCCGTCGGGTCGGACGCGCACCGGGGCCGCTCGCTGCGCCGGCGTAGGCTGCGGCCTGGAGGAACTGCCGCCGCGGAGGAGACCGCCATGGAGTTCGAGCACATTCTGGTCGAGCGGTCGGGGGAGTTCGCCACCGTCACGATGAACCGGCCGCAGCGGCGCAACGCACTGTCGCTGCTGCACATGCGCGATCTGATCGCGGCGTTCCGTGAGCTCGGCGACAGCGACGCCCTGGGAATCGTGCTGGCCGGGAACGGCCCGGTGTTCAGCGCCGGGCACGACTTCGCCGACGTCGCCGATGCTGACCTGTCAGCGGTTCGCGCATTGCTGGTGACCTGCACCGAGCTGATGACCCTGATCCAGCAGGTGCCCCAGCCGGTGGTGGCCAGGGTGCACGGGCTCGCCACCGCGGCAGGCTGCCAGCTGGTCGCGAGCACCGACCTCGCCGTGGCCAGCGAGGCCGCCGGCTTCGCCGCTCCGGGCGGGAAGGGCGGCTGGTTCTGCCACACCCCGATGGTGGCGATCGCCAGGAACATCGGCCGGAAACGGGCCATGGAGATGGCACTGTCCGGGGACGTGATCGACGCTCAGACCGCGCTGGAGTGGGGGCTGGTCAACCGGGTGGTGCCCGCCGAGCAGCTTGACTGCGCCGTGCGCGACCTGCTCGAGCGGGTCACGCTCGGGTCCGCGGAGAGCAAGGGCATCGGCAAGCAGGCGCTCTACGCTCAGATCGACCTCGACCAGCCCAAGGCTTACGCGTACGCCGTCGAGGTGATGGCCGCCACCAGCCAGCTGCCTGACGCGCGGGAGGGGATGCGCGCATTCCTCGAAAAGCGGAAGCCGAACTGGCGCCGCGGACGCTAGGTGAAGCCGCCGCCCGCAGTCCAGGTAGATTCGGAGCAATGAAGAAGCTATTCGAGCTGCTGCTGTGTTTCCTGCACCCGCTGGCCGTCATCTTGATGTGGGTCGACCTGGCGACCCGCCGCGATCTGGCGACTGGCCCGAAGGTGGCCTGGGCAATTTTCGGCCTTATCCCGCTGGTGCCGTTCATCTATGTGCTCACCGGCGGCGACCTGTGGTGATCACCGGTATCCCTGACGGCTCGCAGACGCGTGCGCCGGACGGCTCAGGCCGCGCGCCGGGCGGGAATGCCGCCGGGCGGTGCGGACCGTAGCAGCCAGACCGGGTTGGACAAGCCGATCACGGTTCCCGAGGAGCTGAGCACCTGGGTGCGGACGAAGCTGCCCTGCCTGGTATCGACTCGCTGACTGACCGGTCCGCCCGCTAGCCGGGCGGCTGGATAGGCGCCGATGACCCTGGTGTTGGCCGCCAGGCCGGCCGTGCCCGCGTAGTCGACCGCGCCCTGCAGGATCTGCAGCGATCCGCCGGCCGGAATCCTGGTCGCGCTGGCGACCAGCTGCCGGGAGGTCAGCCGCGAGACGCTGACCGAGCCCATCGGGCACGAACCGTCGACCAGCAGATCGAGGCTGCCGCGGTAGCTGGCCAGCGAACCGCACCAGGCGCGGCCGGCCGCCAGCGAGGCCAGCAGGTCCGCTTCCGCTGTGCTGGCGGCCCAGGTCGAGGTGACCCAGTTGTTCTTGATCCCAGACCAGTTCTGGCCGAAATGATCATCGCTGGTGCCGTTGCCGGTGAGGAACACGGCATTGCGTGACATGACATCCCACAGCGCCACATGATGGGCCAGGTCGACGCCCTGCCGCAGCGGATAGCCGACCTCGATCAGGTCGGCGCCTACCGCGGCCGGCCTGGTCGCGGTAGGCAGCAGCGCCCTGGCGACCTGGACGAGCAGAGCGCCCTGCCGCGCGGCCGGGAGCCGCGCCTCGTCACCGTACCCGTACGGATGGTTGTAGCTGACCAGCCCCTTGGCCGCGTGGATTTGCGGCACCAGAGTGTCCTGCAGATACCTGGCATACGTCCCCAGCGTCGTGCCAGCGTAGTCAGGGACGGTGACGTTGCCGCCGAACCAGTTCAGGTGCGGCAGCCCCCACGACACCTCAAGGCCCTGCCGCTGGACCACGGCCGGGTACCGCCTGGCCGCAGCGGCCCCCATGTCGGCCTGCTGCCGCAGGAACGCCTCACCGCTGATCCTGCGGTTGAACCTGAGGTAGTCGAAATAGCCGCTGACCTTGTCCCCGTCGCTCGCCGCGCTCAGCGTCAGCCCCCACAGCGCGAAGTCACGGTAGTCCAGGTCCGGCCACAGCGCGGCGATGTCAGCGCTCGGGTTGATGGTGACCGTGCACCACGGGTTCCGGCCGCTGGTCCGCGGCACCGGGACCGTGATCACTCCGTCAATGCCGTTGGCCGTCCGGCCAGCCCGGATGCCGGCAGGCACGAACCGGTACGACAGGGTGTAGTCGCCGGCCGACCTGCCGCCAGCCGCCTGGTGGAAAGACGTGTCGATCAGCAGTTCGAGGTAACCGCGCGTCCAGCCATCGGTAAGCAGCACGTCGATGGCCAGGGACTGGCCGGTCAGGTTGTCGCGGTAGTTCCAGCCGGCCGGGTGACAGTCCGCGTAGTAGCCGAATTTCGCCGCCCCGGTCGCGGCGCTGCTGGCGGCCAGGTGCATGCTCCCGCCGGCCACCGGGTCGTTGGGCGAGCACGGCGTTCCGACGATCCCGCCACCCGAACCGGCCGCCAGCGGACCGCTCTGCGTCTTGGTCCAGATCCACGGTCCGCGCTGGCCCGGCCCCCCGGCCTCCGCGGTGAGGCTGGTGAAATGCACCGTCCGGCGGTACCCGATCCCGTCCATCCGAACGTCGTGGTCGGTCCACCAGAGCACGTCGACCGAGTTGCTGGCCGCCTGGAACAGCTGGCTGTCCATCGATCCGCTCTGCTCGCTGAACGAGGAGTGCACGTGCATCGCCATCGAGTACGCGGCGGTGCCGTCCGGGGCGACTTCGCGGGCCGGCGAGCGCAGCGGCCGCCGCGGGAACCGCCGCAGCAGGGCGGTAGCAGCGGCCGCCGCGGCGGTGGCCGCGATGGCGTGCCGCCTGGACAGCTCCGCGCCAGCCCCAGCCGGAAGGCCCGGGGTCTGGTCGTCACACAATCGCCGTACCGTCCTTGTCCGACGCCAGCACCTTCCTGGGGTGGGCACCATCAACGTAGCCGAGAAATGGCGGATAGATGTTGTAGCCGAGCAATTCCTGCAGCCGTTCCGGCAATTGGCTGGCGATGCTGCGGGGGACCGCCAGGCAGTGGTTCTCCTGCGGACGCAGCCAGGCGGCGGCATATTCCAGGATCACGCCAAGCCGCGGCTGGGCGGTGCGATTGGCCCCACCGCCATGCCAGAGGCTGCCGAGGTAGAACATGGCATCACCCGGCGACATCGTGGCCATCATGACCGGGTCGGCCGCGGTCGGCTGACGCCCCGGTTCCCACCGGTGACTCCCTGGCACGAATCTGGTGGCGCCGTTCTCCCTCGTGAACTCATCGAGCGGCCACATGGTGTTGACCACGACCGTGGGGTGCGGCTCAGCCAATGGATAGATCGAATCGTCGCGGTGCAGGATCTGGGCCTTTTCTCCTGGCCCGATCCTGATGCCCACCGGGGCGCTGAGCTGATAATGCCCCATAACGTGATCCAGCACCTCAAGCAGCAGGGGATCGATGGCCGCCCGGTCGAACGTCCTGGTCTTGGCGAAGAGAGCGTAGATCCGCTGGGTGGCGAACCCCTCGAAGGCGTTCCGCCCGGTTGGCGTCTGCGCCAGCACCCGGCTCAGATCCGTCCTGGCTGCCTGAACGTCCTGGGTGCTCATCAGGCCAGTGACGACCACGTAGCCGTCGTCGATCAGCCGCCGCGCCACATCCTGGCCAGTGGAGGTGGCGCCTGGCATCGTTGCCATCACCATCCAGAGCGTAAGCCAGGCCGACCGCCGCGCGCACCGGCACCGAGACCTGCAGGCGGCACACCGTGTCGTCGGTCGGGGCAGCCCGCGCTCCTCAATCCGGCTCCCGCCGAGCATCGAGGTCAGCGGCTGCGCTGAGATGGGCAGCGGCGAGGCGCTTGGGCACGACCATGCGCCAGGCGTCAGTGATGAACTCCCTCATCTCGGCCAGATCAAGCGCGGCCATTCGGGCGTGGATCCAGTTGAACCGCAGGTCGCTTGGCCTGGGCAGGGAGAACCTCTCCGGCTCGGCGGCGACGAGCGCGGCCCGTTCTTCCCGCGGGAAACCAAAGCCCAGGATCGTCTCGTCCGGGGATACCGACGCATAGACGATCCTGCCAACCCGGAACTTGACGTGGTCATAGATCAGGTGCTCTTCGGTGCGTGGCAGGGACATCGCCCAGGCGCGCACATCGTCCACGGTCACCATTGGCGGCAGCGTCCTTTCCTTTCCGCTGTCCATGGTGCCTGACCGGTGGCCATGGTGCCTGAGCCGAAATAATGCCGTCATGACATCGCAACTGCCGGTGCAGGTGTTCATCGAGGCCGGGCGCAAACGGGTGTTCGCCTCAGCGCTGGACTGGCCTGGCTGGAGCCGGAGCGGTCGGACCGAGGAGCTTGCGGTGGAGGCGCTGGCTGATTACCTGCCCAGGTACTCGGCGGTCGTGCGGCGGGCCGGGCTGGCCGGGCCGGTCGCGGAGTTCACGATTGTCGAACGGGAACCCGGCGTCGCCAGGAACGCCGATTTCGGCGCGCTCGGCTCGGCCGCGACCAGCGAGCATCGGCCGATGACCGGGGCGGAGGGCCGACGCCTCGCGGCGCTGCTCGAAGCGGCCTGGGCCGAGCTTGCGCAGGCCGCCGCCGATGCCCCAGCAGTACTGCCGAAGGGACCGCGCGGCGGTGGCCGAGACCGGGACGCGATCATCGCCCACGTGGTCGAGTCCGAGGTCGTGTATGCCCGCAAGATGGGCATCCGGCTGCCCAGGCCGAGACCCGAGGGCGACGCCGAGACCGCCACGCTGCGCTCGGCGGTCGTCGCGGCGATCGAACAGGGCGCAGCAGGAACGCCAGCGGTGCCCAACGGTTGGCCGCCGCGCTATGCCGTCCGCCGGATCGGCTGGCACGTGCTCGACCATGCCTGGGAACTTCGGGACAAGAGCGGGCCCGCCACCGGCTAATCCGAGGCAGGCCGGTCACCGGCTGATCCGAGGCAGGCCGGTCACCGGCTGATCCGAGGCAGGCGGCCTCCGGCTGGTCCGAGGCGGACGGCCTGCCACCGGCCGGTCCGAGGCAGGCGGCCTGATCGCGGCTAGATCGCGGCCACGGGCTCGGGCACCCGCTCGACCACTGACTCCACCGCGCGTTCGGCCGCCGACTCCGCTGCCCGCTCGACCGCCTGCGCCCGCCACCACTCCTGGCCGGACTCGGGCAGCAGGTAGATCGGGTCGTAGTACTCGAACTCCCGCTCCAGCGCCCGTTCGTCGTCGACCTCGACCGCGGTGCGGTAGTTCTTCGTCCAGTACGAGATGCCCCGCTCGGTGTCGTACCGCGACACCTGGTGCACCCAGCGCTTGCCCACGTAGGGCACATCGCAGATCATCCGCGGCGTGGCGAAACCTGGCAGGTACCCCATGATCTTGTGCTGCAGGTCCTGCGCCTCGCGGAGGCTGAGCCGCCAGTGCTCGGCGTTGGGGATCATGTCGCACAGGTAGAAGTAGTACGGCATGATCTTCGCGTCGTCGAGCAGTGCGAAGCACAGGTCGAGCAGCGAGTCCGCCGTGGTGTTCACGCCGCGGAGCAGCACGCCTTGATTCCTGACGTCGCGGATGCCGGTCTCCAGCATGGCCTTGGCTGCCTTCGCCACCAGCGGGGTCACCGACTGGGCGGTGTTCACATGGGTGTGGATCGCGATGGACACGTCCCGCTGCCTGGCAGTCGCTGCTAGCCGCTCCATCCCGGATCTGACCTCATCGGTCAGCCAGTACTGCGGCAGTCCCATCAGCGCCTTGGTGGCCAGCCGGATGTCCCTGATCGAGTCGATCTCAAGCAGGTCCGCCACGAAGGCCTCGAGCCGCGGCCAGGGCAGGTTCGCCACGTCGCCGCCGGAGACCACCACGTCCCGCACGCCCGGGTGGGTCTTCAGGTAGCTGGTCATCGCGCCAAGCCGGTCGTCGCGCGTCATACCGAACTTGTGCTTGGCCACCACCGGAGTCGGGTTGCCGACCAGATCCATCCTGGTGCAGTGCCCGCAATACTGCGGGCAGGTGGGCAGCACCTCGGCGAGGACCTTAGTGGGGTAGCGGTGGGTCAGCCCCTCGACCACCCACATCTCCGCCTCGTGCAGCGAGTCCCTGGCTGAGTATGGATGGGACGGCCAGTCGGTCCGGCGGTCGCTGAACACCGGGATCATGTAGCGGCGGACCGGGTCGTCGTACAGCGCCGCGGTGAACCCGGGGTCGCTCGGGGCCAGCCGCGGCACGATCGTGTTCATCATCTGCGGCGGCACCAGCATCGACATGGTCGCCCGCTCCGCCTGATCGCGCGCCAGGTCAGCGTAGAAGGCCTCGTCGACACCCGGGCCGAAAAGCTCGCGCAGCTGGCGGACGTTCTTCACGCAGTGCGCGCGCTGGTATTGCGCCGACTCCCAGTCCTGCGCGGTCACGTGCGCCCAGCCGGGGAACCGGTGCCAGTCCGGCTCAACCAGCTCAGCATGCCGGTAGACGTACGGTTGTTCGAGCACAGCGACACCGCCTCGCTTTCCCTTGCTGTGCGGTACTGACCACGCGGTCCAGATCGACCGCACAGCGCTGACCACACGGGTCCTGATCACCTGAGCCTGAGTACCCAGATGGACTACACAGACCTGACTGCAAACCGAACGATAGCCTGCGAGCCCGGCAGGTCACGCAAGAAGCTATTGCCAGTATAGTCCTGTACGATAAATTCTACTGGATCCACCTAGCCAACCCCCGCTTCAAAACCTGCCGCCAGTGCGGCCCAGGGCGGGCAGCTAGCGGGCACACTGTGCGTGCGCGACGGCAGCCCCGCTGGACCGACCAGCGGGACGCCTCGACCGGGGAAGGAGTGACGGCATGACTGGATCGGCTCGCACCGCGGGATCGCCACTCGGGCTGCATCGCGTGCTTGAGCCAGCCGGAGTGCTGCCGCAGGCCGCCTGGCGGCTTGATCCGGACCCACGGATCTGGCCGGATGAGGTGCTGGTTTCCGTCGAGCGGCTCAATCTGGACGCCGCCTCGTTCCGACAGCTACACGCGGCCAGCGCCGGTGACCCGGCGGTCATCAAGGCCGCTGTGCTGGACATCGTGGCCAGCCGCGGCAAGATGCAGAACCCGGTGACCGGTTCCGGCGGAATGCTGACCGGCGTCGTGGCTGAGGTCGGGCCGGACTCGCCGCTCGGGCTGCGGCCAGGAGACCGGATCGCCACCTTGGTCTCGCTCAGCCTGACCCCGCTGATCATCACCGACGGCCTGACCGCCTGGGACGGCGCGTCTGAGCAGGTCCCTTGCCAGGGACACGCGATCTTGTTCGGTCGGTCGATCGCCGCGGTGCTCCCCGATGACCTGCCCGTTCCGCTGTCGCTGGCAGTGATGGACGTGTGCGGGGCGCCCGCCCTGACGCACCGGGTGGTGTCGCAGCTGGCGGATCGGCTGGGCGAAGTCTCGGCCAAGGGACCGGTCGTGGCGATCCTCGGAGCGGCAGGCAAGAGCGGCACCCTGTCCGCCGCAGCGGCCCGGCGGGCCGGCGCAGGCCGGGTCATCGGCGTGGTGCCTGACCAGCGCGAGGCAGCAATGCTGCGGGCGGCCACCGGCGCCGACGGCCGCTGCAAGCTGGCCGACGCCGTGGTGATCGCCGACGCCAGAGACCCGATCACGGTCGCTGCGGCCGTGCAGCAGGCCGGCGGCCCGGCCGACGTGACCGTGGTCTGCGTCGACGTTCCCGGCTGCGAAGGCGGGGCCATCCTCGCCACCGCCCAGGGCGGCACCGTGATCTTCTTCTCGATGGCCACATCGTTCACCGCCGCCGCACTCGGCGCGGAGGGCGTCGCGGCCGATGTCACCATGCTGGTCGGTAATGGGTATACGCCCGGCCATGCTCAGCTCGCCTTGGATCTGATCAGGTCCGAGCCAGGGGTCCGGGCCATCTTCGACGCCAGGGTTGATGATCACCCCCGCCAGGCTGACCAGCGGTCAGGCCAGGCTGAACAGTGGTCAGGCCAGGCTGAACAGCGGTCAGGCCAGGCTGAACAGCAGCCAAGCCACAATGACCAGCTGCCAGGCCACGCTGACCCGCAGCGACGTCGGGCTTAGGAGGTAGCACATGACGCCGCAGACAGCAGCCGCCAGGAAGCCCAAGCTGAACCTCGACCCGGAGGTCGTGCGCGAGGCGAGGCGGCTGGCCAGCCGGGCCGGCCAGCCGATCGTCGAGATGGCCAGGAGCCACACCACCGTCTCGGTGGAGCGGGCCGTACTTCGGCTGGCGGGCCTGGCGGGCGCGGACGACGACGGGATGCCGCTGGTCAACCGGCTCGTTGACGTGGTCAGGGAGCAGACCGGACTGGAATACGGGGTTGCCCTGCCAGCCTGGGATGCCCTGATCACCGGCGGCTACCCCGATCTCGCGGCGCTGGCAGTAGACGCCGCGGCGGGCAAGTTGACCTTCCGGCTGCCGGCCGGCCAGGACGCGGCCGCCGCCAGGGCGGCAGCCGGCCGAGCGCTGGCCGGCGGGTTCGCGCGGATCGACGCCAACCGGGTCACCAGGGAGCGGATGATCTCGCAGACGGCCGAGCCGCGCAAACCGTGGATGTACCTGATCGTGGCGACCGGCGACATCTACGAGGACATCCCGCAGGCTCAGGCCGCCGCCAGGGAGGGCGCCGACGTGGTCGCGGTGATCAGGTCGACCGGCCAGTCCCTGCTCGACTACGTTCCCGAAGGCGCGACCCGAGAGGGCTTCGCTGGCACCTACGCCACGCAGGAGAACTTCCGGCTGATGCGCGCCGCCCTGGATGACGTATCCCGCGAGCTCGGCAGGTACGTCAGGCTCACCAACTACGCATCCGGCCTGTGCATGCCGGAGATCGCGGCACTGGCCGGCCTGGAGCGGCTCGACATGATGCTGAACGACTCCATGTACGGCATCATCTTCCGCGACATCAACCCCCAGCGCACGCTAATCGACCAGCGGTTCTCCCGGCAGGTCCACGCCAGGGCCGGGATCATCATCAACACTGGCGAGGACAACTACCTGACCACAGCCGATCCGGTCGACGGCGCGCACACGGTGATCGTCAGCCAGCTGCTTAACGAGTTCTTCGGCAAGGAGGCCGGCCTGGCCGACGGCCAGCTCGGCCTGGGCCACGCTTTCGAGATCGGTCCCGACGTGCCTGACTCGTTCCTGCTCGAGCTCGCCCACGCCCAGCTGGTCCGCGAGCTGTTCCCGAACGCACCGCTGAAATACATGCCGCCCACCAAGCACATGACCGGCAACATCTTCGCCGGATACCTGCTTGACGCGTTCTTCAACCTCGCCGCCATGATGACCGAGCAGGAGATCCTGCTGATCGGGATGATGACCGAGGGCATCCACACCCCGTTCCTGTCCGACCGCGACCTGGCCCTGGAGAACGCGCACTACGTCAGGAACGCGGCAGGCCGCCTGGGCGAGAGCTTCCGCCCCGAGCCGGGCGGCTTCATCGACCTGCGGGCCAGGCAGGTGCTCGGCGAGTCGGTTGACCTGCTCCGCCGGATCTGCGACGACGGCCTGCTGAACGCCATCGGCGATGGCACCTTCGGCATCACCAAGCGCCCGGCCGACGGCGGCAGGGGCCTGGACGGGGTGATCGTCAGGGCCGACGGCTACTTCAATCCGGCCAGCGACATCTTGGAAGCTGCCCAACCAAGCCTGGTAACTGGTGCCCTCGCCACGGCCAGTCAGAGCGGAGCAGGGCAGTGACCGGGCAGGCACAGGGGTCTCCTGAAGGTCGTCCGCACGGGAAGACACTGATCAGGCCGTATGGCGATACCACGGGCGACGGGCGGGTGCAGGTCTCGTTCACCCTTCCGGTGCCGTTCGGCACCCCGGAGGAGCAGGCCAGGGCCGAGGGCGCCGCGCTGCAGCTGGCAGCCAAGATGGGTCTTGACCCGGCGATGGTCGTACATGCCAAGGGGATGGGGCCGGACTTCACCTTCTGCATCGTCTACGGCCGGGTGCATCACCTGATCGACCTGTCGCAGGTCACCGTGGCCGCGCCGGAGTTCGAGCTGCTCTCGCCCGCCGAGGTCAACCTGCGGATCCGCACCGCGCTCGGCCGCAAGCTAGTCGTCGTCGGCGCCACTATCGGCACCGACGCGCACACGGTCGGCATCGACGCGATCCTGAACGTCAAGGGTCACGCGGGGGAGAAGGGCCTGGAGTACTACCGGGAGATCAAGGTGGTGAACCTCGGCTCGCAAGTCGAGATCGACCGGCTGGTCGCCACGGCGAAGGCAGAGGGAGCTGATGCGGTCCTGGTCAGCCAGGTGGTGACGCAGAAGGACGCGCACATCAAGAACACCACCGAGCTGGCCGCGGCCTTCGCCGCGGCCGGGCCGGACCGGCCGCTGATCGTCATCGGCGGGCCGCGGTTCGACCCGGGGATGGCCGCCGAGCTTGGCGTCGACAAGATCTTCGGCAAAGGCACCACGCCCCGCGACGTGGCCAGCTACCTGGTCCACGCGCTCGCCCCGGCCGGAAAGAGCGCGCCCGTCGTGCCGGACGGCGAGCACGGGCGGCGGCCGCTGCTGGAAACCCGATGAGCGACGACGGGGCGGCTGATCCACGACTTGGCCTGACCGTCAGGCACCAGCGGTACGTCCCTTACAGCCACGCCCACTACGGCGGCAACCTCGTCGACGGGGCCTACGTTCTTGGCCTGTTCGGCGATGTCGCGACCGAGGCTTCGATCAGGGCCGACGGGGACGAAGGATTGTTCGCCTCGTACTCCGACATCCAGTTCCGCGCGCCCGTGCTGGCCGGCGACGTACTTGAGGTCACCGCGACAATCACCCGAGTGGGGCGCCGCAGCCGCGAGATGAGCTTCGAGGCGAAGGTGCTCTGCCGGGCCGAGCCCGAGCGCGGCCCGTCAGCCGCGCACGTACTCGACGAGCCACTCAACGTGGTCACCGCGACGGGCACCGTAGTAGCCCCGCCAGCCTGAACCAGCCGCTCTTGGCGGGCCGTATCCCGCTGAAATCAGCCCATGATCACGAACCGTGCGGCCGCTCGCGGTGGCGGAGCTGGACGACGGCTCGCGGGGCGGAGCCGAAGGCTGGTGGCGGCTACTCGGCGCCGAACTTGGCGATCTCCTCGTACTCGGCCTCGCTCAGCTCGCGCGGCAGCTCGCCCTTGGCCACCTTCGCGCTCTGCACATGATGCCGGATGGTTTCCACCACCTCGGGGTTGGCCAGCGTGGTCACGTCGCCGATGTCGGCGAAGTTGGAGACCGAGGCGATCACCCGGCGCATGATCTTCCCCGACCTGGTCTTGGGCATGTCGGAGACGATCCAGACGTTCTTCGGCCTGGCGATCTTGCCGATCTCGACCTCGATCGCCTTGCTGACCTTCTCATCCACTCCGGCCGGGTCGACGCCGGGCTTGACCGAGATGTACATCTCCACGATCCGGCCCCTGAGGTCGTCTATCACCGGCACGGCGGCGGCCTCGGCTACTTCGGAGACGGTCAGCGCGGCCGACTCGAGTTCCTTGGTGCCGAGCCGGTGGCCGGCCACGTTGATCACGTCGTCAACCCGGCCGAGGATCCGGAAGTACCCGTCGGCGGCCTGCACCGCGCCGTCACCGGCGAAGTACGGCCAGTCGTGCCAGTCCGTGGACTCTGGATCCCGGTTGTACTTGCGGAAGTAGACGTCGATGAACCGCTCCGGCTGACCCCAGACCGTCTGCATGAAGCCAGGCCACGGGTTCCTGATGCAGATGTTGCCTGCCCGGCCGCTGCCGGCCGGAACTACGTTGCCGTCCTCGTCGTAAATCACCGGGTAGATGCCGAGCACGCCAGGACCGCAGCTCCCCGGCTTCATCGGCTGCAGGGCCGGCAGCGTGCTGCCGAGGAATCCGCCGTTCTCGGTCTGCCACCAGGTATCCACGATGGCCGCCTCGCCCTTGCCGACCTCGGAGTGGTACCAGCGCCAGACCGCGGGCTCGATCGGCTCGCCCACGGTCGTCATGTGCTTGAAGTGGTAGTTGTACTTCTTCGGTTCCTCGGGGCCGACCTTGCGCAGCATCCTGATCGCGGTCGGCGAGGTGTGGAAGATGTTCACGCCGAGCTGCTCGGCGATCCGCCAAGGCCGCCCGCCGTCGGGGTAGTTCGGCACGCCCTCGTAGATCACCGTCGTCGTACCGAGCGCCAGCGGACCGTAGACGATATAGGAGTGCCCGGTGATCCAGCCGATGTCCGCCATGCACCAGTACATGTCGTCCGGGTGGATGTCCTGGTAGTACTTCGACGTGCCGGTGACATAGGCCATGTAGCCGCCGGTGGAGTGCTGGGCGCCCTTCGGGCGGCCGGTGGTCCCGCTGGTGTACATCAGGAAAAGCGGCGCCTCGGCCGGCATCGAGACCGGCTCGACGGTCGCGCCGACATGTTCTGCCAGCAACTCGTCCACGAAGAAGTCCCGGCCAGGCGCCATCGGGGTCTCCGACGCGTACTGGCCTGGGTGCCGCCGCCAGACGAGCACCTTGTCCACTTCCTGGCCCTCCTTGACCGCCTCCACCAGTGCCTCGTCGGCCTTCACCTTGTGGTCGGTGAGACCGCCCGCACGGTAGTAGCCATCCATGGTGATCAGGACCCGGCTGCCTGAGTCGGCGATCCGGTGACCGCATGCGGTACCGCTGAACCCGCCGAACACCTGGGAGTGGATCACGCCGAGCCGGGCGCAGGCGAGCATCGTCACTGGCAGTTCGGCGACCATTGGCATGTGCAGCGTCACCCGGTCGCCAGCCTTCAGATCGGCGAAGTCGCGCAGCACGGCGGCGAACTCGTTCACCCGCCTGAGCAGCTCTCCGTAACTGATGTGGACGTGATCGTCGGTCTCGAGCTCCGGAACCCAGACGATCGCCGTCTTGTCCGGGTTAGCCTGCGCATGCCGGTCGACGCAGTTATAGGAAGCGTTCAGCTTGCCGCCGACGAACCATTTCCAGAATGGCGGTGTCGATGTGTCGAGAGTGGTGTGCCAGCGCTCGTCCCAGGTCAGCAGATCGGCGTACTCGGTGAAGCACTCAGGGAACTTGTCTTCGGCGAACCGCTCGAAGATTGCCGGGTCGGCCGCGTTGGCCTGGCTGACGAAGCTCGGCGGCGGCTGGTAGTAGTTCTCTTCGCGCCAGTGCACCGCGATCTGGGCTTCGGATACCTCAGTGTCGGGGTTATGCGTCATTGCTCGACCTCCAGCTGGAAGAGAATTTCCTGCACAGCGGACTAGCCAGTTCTCACCAAGCAGCCATCCCTCAGGGCGAGGGTGCCTAAATCGTATCGCCGCCGGACAGGACCCAACAGACCTGTGTCGCAGCGCTCGCAACGCCCGCCCCAGCTGACTCGGAAAGGCACCCGGGTCGCAGCAGAGCACGAAGGACGCAATTAGTGACGAGATTCGCGATTAGGCAGCGGGTAGCCGCCGCCGGGCATCTGGGCCGACCCAGGCGATACATCCGGGTCGGCCCAGGCGATACATCCGGGCCGACCTCGGGCGGGCAGCCGGACCGGCGCGGGCGGGCATGCCTGTGCCGCCGGCCGGCATCAGGGCATCAGACCCAGCCCGGCGGGCCAGCGGGCCACGCTTCTGGCCGACATCGGCTACCCTTGCGCCGGTCGGGACATGCCGGCGGATGATCACCAGATCGGCGGGGAATCTGCCAGCGGGCTGACATCGTTGTGATTTGAGGGATCCGACCAGACCGGCAAGTCGTCCTTAGGCAGGGAAGTTTGACTTCACGTGAGCGGCGCAGCGGCCCGCTGGGCCGGACGGCTGTCATCATCCCGACATATAACGAGCGGGACAGTCTGGAGCCCATCGTGTCCAGGATCCGGACCGCCGTGCCCGCCGCGGACATTCTCGTGGTCGATGACAACAGCCCGGATGGCACCGGCGAGATCGCCGACAAGCTCGCTGCCTCGGACTCAGGTGTGCACGTCCTGCACAGGCAGGCCAAGGCCGGGCTCGGCGCCGCCTACATTGCCGGCTTCGGCTGGGCCCTGGAGCGCGGCTACGACGTGCTGGTCGAGCACGACGCCGATGGCTCGCACGATCCGGCGGACCTGCCCAAGATGCTCGCCGCCCTGCAAGACGCTGACCTGGTGATCGGCTCACGGTACGTACCGGGCGGGACAACCGTGAACTGGCCGAAGTCGCGCGAGGCCCTCTCCCGCGGCGCGAACGCCTATGTCCGCTTCATGCTCGGCATCGGCGTGCACGACGCCACCGCGGGCTTCCGTGCCTACCGGGCCGAGACGCTGCGCGCCATCGGTCTTGCCGAGGTCGATTCGCAGGGCTACTGCTTCCAGATCGACCTGACCATGCGCACCGCTCAGCAGGGCTTCACGATCAGGGAGGTGCCGATCACCTTCACCGAGCGGGCGGTCGGCGCCAGCAAGATGAGCCGTGCGGTCATCGCCGAGGCATTCTGGCGGGTGACCAGGTGGGGCATCGCCAGGCGGCTTCGCCGGCGCCGCAGGCATTCTGGCTGACCAGGACAAGCTCAAACCAGCTGCATAACGAAGACCGCCGGGCGGATGCCCGCCCCGCAGCCGACGTCGGCAGCTGGTTATGCCCGGTGCGTGGTCCTAGGCGCTCTTGCGGTGCCGGGTCGGCACCGACTCAGGCTCCGGCTCCTCATCGCGCTGTCCCCTGATGATGGCCAGCCGCTCAGCGAGCACCTCTTCCAGGTCGGCGATGGTGCGCCGTTCCATCAGCATGTCCCAGTGGCTGCGCGGGGCCTTGGCCTTCGCGGCGGCGGGCTGATCGCCGGTCGCCGTGACCGCGGTGGCACCGCAGACTCGGCACTCCCACTTCGCCGGCACCTCCGCCTCGGCAGCGAACGGCACGCTGAACCGATGGCCCTTCGGGCAATCGAAGGCAACCTCCTGGCGCGGGGCCAGATCGGTGTTACGGTCGTTCTCATAGCTCGTGGCGCCAAGGCGGGTACCACGAAGTGCGCGTTCGGCCATATGTTTGCTGCCTCCCGGGCGCTTGGCGTTCCTAGTACTCAACGGTGAGGACGTGAACAAGATTCCCGTCTGACCGGTCTTCCAACCGCGCCAGCGGCTCTGCGATCCGCTTTTCCAGTTCGGTGGGCTAGTCCGAGCCCAGCGGATGCCACTGATCGCGGGCGATAAGCACATCGCGCAGCAGCTGCGTCCGGTCGGTCATGATGCCATCGACCCCCAGATCGAGCAGCGAGGTCATCAGCGCCGCATCGTTCACCGTCCAGATGTGGACGTGCAGCCCGGCGGCGTGCGCCCGGCCGATGATCGGTGCGGTGGCCATCGAGACCGGCAGCTGCGCGCAGCGGACCCACCGGCCGGCGAAGGCAGGTACCAGGATCTGCCTGGGCACGCCGAACCTGAGAGCGCCGGCTCCGACCGGCGACGTGGCCATGCAAACCGGCCGGTCGAGGTGCCGACGGGTGGTCCAGAGGCGCTCGCCGAGAAGGAGGTTATGCAGACCCGGTCCCAGGCGGCGGTCCTGCGGATCAGGTCGGCCAGCGGACGCGCGGCCGGAGCGTCCTTCACGTCGATGTTGAAGCGCACCTGCGGCCAGGCACCAAGCAGATCTTCGAGCAGCGGGATCTGGTCGGTGCCGTCGATCCGCGCCGCGGCCACTTCGCTGGCCGGCAGCCTGGCGATCGCGCCGGCCCGGTCGGTGACCCGGTCCAGAGTCTTGTCGTGGAACGCGACCAGCACTCCGTCGACCGTCGCATGCGCGTCGGTCTCCAGGTAGGCGTAACCGAGCTGGACCGCATGCTCGAACGCCCGCCAGGTGTTCTCAGGGAAATGCCCGGCACCGCCCCGGTGCGCGAACGCGAGCGGCATCGGGTAGTCAAGGAAGTCACCGGGCATGGCCTGCCTCCGGCTGATCAGCGCCTGGCTGGCCGGCCGAGTACGGCCCGGTCGCGGTCGGCCCGATCCCAGTCGGCTCGGCATCGGGCGACCCGATATCGGCCGACCCGGTCCCGGCAGGCCCGGTCTGCGGCGGCTGATCGCGGAGGCCGGCCCACTCCCTGCGCCGCGCCTCGGCCAGCCCGATCGCGGCAGCTGCCGCGACGTTCAGCGAGCCGACCCGGCCCGGCTGCGGGATGTAGGCGATCAGGTCGGCGGCGGCGAGCAGGGCGGCGGAGCAGCCCCGGTCCTCGTTGCCGAGCGCCAGGCAGACGTCGCCGCCGATCGCGGCCCGATGCAGCGGCACCGCTCCGGCGGCCAGCTCGATCGCGACCAGCCGCAGCCGCTGCGCCCTGACCGCCGCTGCGGCGGCGGCCGGACTCGGCATCGGCTCGAACGTCAGGTACCGCCCAGTGCCGAGCGCGGTCTTGCGTGCCGACGGATGGCCGGGGTCGGCGGTGTCGCCGCAGAGCCAGATGTGCTCCACGCCGAAGGCCGCCGCGGTCCTGATGATCGACCCGACGTTGAACGGCTGGCTCACCGATTCGAGCAGCAGACAGAGCCTGGCACTGGTGACCCGCCGCCAGGACCTGTTCAGCCGCTTGACGTCGGTCGGCCCGAGCTGGCGGCTCACTGCTCCGCCCGGGCCGCCTGGCCGCCCGGCTGGGCGGGCTGACCGGCGCCGGTCACCCGCAGGACCCGGTAGCCAGCCTGGGCGGTGATCCGCTCGGCGGTCCAGCCGGAGGAGGCCAGCCAGCGCTGCAGCGAGTCGGATCCGAGGTTGCGCGCCGCCACCAGGTAGGCAGCAGCGCCGGGGACGAGTTGCGGCAGCCACTTGCCGAGCAGCTGATGCAGTGCGGTCTTGCCGATCCGGATCGGCGGATTGGACCAGATCAGGTCGAAGCAGCCGGGCAGCGACTCATCGTCCGGGGTCACGCAGCGGACGTTGGCCAGCCCGGCGGCCGCCGCGTTGGCCGCCGCCAGCCCCAGCGCCCGGCGGTTGACATCGACGGCCCACACCGTGGCGGCGGGCGAGCGGGCCGCGAGTACCAGGGCAAGCGGCCCGTACCCGCAGCCCAGATCGAGCAGGTTCCCGTGCGCCGGCGGCGCGGGCGCCTTGTCAAGCAGCAGCCTGGTGCCAGGGTCGAGCCGACCCGGCGAGAACACTCCTGAGTCAGTCCGCAGCTCGAGATGCAGGCCGGGCAGGATGACGTGCACCGAGCCAGGCCGGTGCGCGGCGGCCGGCTGGCCGGCGAAATACTGCTGATTCACCTGCTGCGGATCGTCCTGGCGCCAGCCGACGCCGCGGGCACTGGCGCGGCGGCCAGTGCCGGGTCGATGTACCGGTGGGTTACCCACCGTTCCACCACGAACGTCAGGACCGGGACGGTGCCGGCCGCAAGCACGATGACGGTGCCGGGGCTGGCCGTCCTCATCCGCACCAGCCGGGTCATGGTGAAGGCCACGACCAGGTAGATCAGGTAAAGCACGCCGTGGGCGGTGCCGACGTACTTGGCGATGACCGCGTTGTGCCCGAACACCCGCAGCGGGACGCCGACGAAACACAAGACGATCAGCATGGTGCCGGTCAGGTAGGCCATGAACCGGTAGGCGCGCACCACGATACGGAGCCTGTCGGCATCCACCTGAGTCCTCCTTAGCTTCGGCCCGTAGCCTCCGCCGCCGGGCCGGATCCGCGTTCACCCCGCTGCGGGATCAGCGCTCCGGCTAGGCCATCCGCAGCTGCTGACCGGCTGGCGGGTCAGGCTCGCGGTCGGCTAGCGGAATCCGTGCCACCTGCCGTGGCCGCGAGCTTCCCTGCTGAGCTTGGCGAGATAGGCGTTGTACTCGGCAAGTTCGGTGTCAGCGGCCGGATCCTGCAAGCCGGGTTCGGCGTCCATCGTATCGACCGCGCCAGAGGCGGAACCGCCAGCCGATCCGGAACCGGCAGCCGGTCCGATCCCGGCCGGCAGCTGGACTTCAGCCGGCTGCCCCGCAGCCTGCGACGGCCTGAGCTCGTCGCGGACTGTCTTGACCCAGAAGACCACCCCGAAGATCGCGAAGATCGGCCACTCGAAGGTATAGGCCCAGCTCAGCATGTTTCCGGACTCGGCCCGCCGGAACTGCCAGTCGCCGAGCCAGATCATCCCCGTGACAGCGACCACAGCGAACAGATGCCAGCCGATCCACCGCGGGGTGAGCAGGATGCGCCATCGTGGCGTGGCCAGTGCACTGGACATGCTCTTCAGCCTAGCGCCGGATCTGCCCGAACTTGGCGGCTGGTGCATTCGGGCAGGTCAGCGCGTCGGTCACCGGAACCAGCCAGCCTTTCGGCGATAATCAGGCGCATGGGAATCGCAGACTTGCTGGCCGGCCGGTTCGGCAGCGCTGGCCGACTGCCCAACCGGATCGAGGACCTGCGCGGCCCGGCCAGGGGCGTCATCATGCTGCCCAGGCATCTGTCCTGGCCGGGGATGCGCGAGTTCGACGTCAGTGACGACCGGACCAGGCGCGGCATGTACCGCATCGTGCTGAGCCAGGGCAAGCGCAACGACGTGGCCCGCTTTCTGAACGCCGAACTGCTCAGGCGGGACTGGCCGCTGATCAGCGCATCGCTCGACCCCAGGCTCCGCCGCTGGTGCGAGCGCCAGTTCGCGCTGCGAGCGGTCGCCGAAGACCGCGTCTAGCAGCTGACTAGCGCCGTCTTACGCCGCTCGCGACCCTAATTCCGAGACGGGTACGTATCGTTTTGTCGTGACCTGCCAGGTGCCCGAGGCGGCGGCTGGGACCAAGATCATCTGGTGCCGCCGCTGGCCCGATCCTGCTCCTGATCCGCACCGCAGGGTACGGTCACAGAGTGCGGAAATACGTCATCATGGGCGTTCAGGGCAGCGGCAAGGGAACCCAGGCGAGCATGTTGGCCGCCGACCTGGACCTGGTGCATATCGCGGTCGGCGACATCTTCCGGTGGAATGTGCAGCACCACACAAAGCTCGGAGCCCAGGTCAGGCGCACCATGGCGGCCGGCCTGCTGGTCGGCGACGACCTGGTCGAGGGCGTCGTCTCCGAACGGCTGAGCCGGCACGACTGGAATTACGGCTTCATCATCGACGGCTTCCCGCGCAACGAGCGCCAGGCGGAATTCTTCCTGGAAAGCTACGACATCGACGGGGTGATCCACCTTGATCTGCCGGACAGCGAAGTCCGGCGACGGGTGCTGGCCCGGCGGCTCTGCTCCGGCTGCGGTCTGGACTACAACCTGATCGCCAGCAGCCCGCGAGTGGCCGGCCGGTGCGACGTGTGCGGGGGCGAACTGATCACCAGGGAGGACGACACCGAGCAGGCGCTGGCGGTGCGGCTCAGCGAGTACCACGAGAAGACCAACCCGGTGCTAGCGATCTTCCGCCGCAAGGAGTACGTGCTGACCGTCGACGCGCGGCCCGACCCTGAGTCAATCCAGCAGATGATCAGGGACCGGCTGAGCCTGCCGCCCTACAGCGCCGCAGCGAATCAGCCCCGCCGCTGATCGCGTCGGCCGTTGCGCCTCACCGCCTGGCGGCGGCCCGGCGGCGGTAGGCGCGTGACTTGGCCCGGGCTCCGCACACAGCCATGCTGCACCAGCAGGCGTTGCGGGTGGGAGACCGGTCGTAGAAGGCCCAGCGGCAGTCATCGGCGCTGCAGACCTTCAGCCTGGACCAGGTGCCGGTCGCCGCCGACTCGGCGGCGATCAGCAAGATGGCGGCCAGGCCCGCCGCCGGGCCGGGCCCGGCCGGGGCGGCGGCGACCTGCCCGTCATCGCTGATGTCCAGCCGGGTGCGCAGGGATCCTGCGATCCGGCGCAGGTCGCTGACCGGACCGGCGACCGGTCCTGCCCGGACGGCGCGGTCGGCACCGGCGCTCGACCGGCCCGGCGCCGCACGGCCGCCGCCAGGGCTCGACCGGCCCGGCGCCGCATGGTCGGCACCGGCGCTCGACCGGCCCGGCGCCGCACGCCGGACGCCGCCGCCTGCGGCGGCGGCGTCCGGGTAGTGGCGACCGGGGTTCACATGCGACGCCAGCACGCCGCGCAGCGCTTCTCGCAGTTCGACCGCCCGGCGGAGATCGGCCATCGTCGCGGCTGCCTGCGGCACCTGGCCCGGGTCGAGGTCAGCGCCAGCTGGCGGCAGCAGGCCGTGGCCGGCCAGCCAGTTCGTCAGCGCCTCAGGCGTGCTCAGCTCATCGGTGCCAAGCTCGATATGCCGGGTATTGACGAACAGGCGCACGGCCTCCAGCGGGCCAGGCGCGGCGCCGGCCTCGGGCGAACGGCCAGCCTGGACGGCGGATTCCGGCACCATCGCCTCCCGAGTCTGGGTCAGGCAGCCGACACCGGCGAGGCGGCAGCCCGTTATAGCACTAATCTAGTTCGTCACCGTCATATTACCTTAGCTAGTTGCGCCGCGATAGCGCCCGGCGTATGCTGTCGTTACCGACTAACGTCATATGATGGTTACGCCTGCAGAGGAGCCGAGATGAGCGACTGGGTGATGATCGGGGTGCCGACCAGTGCCGGAGCCCACCATGCCGGCCAGGAAAGGGCGCCGGACGCATTGCGCGATGCCGGACTAGCCGACCGGCTCAGGGACGCGGGGGAGTCGGTCAGGGACGCGGGGAACCTGCCAGGCGCGATGTTCGCCGTGGACCATGACCATCCGGGCGGGCGCAACCTGAACGCCGTCGCCGCGGTGGCACGCCAGGTTGCCGACGCGGTCGCCGACCTGCCGGAGTCAGGAGAACTGCCGCTGATCGTCGGCGGCGACTGCACGATCACGCTCGGCGCCGTCGCCGGTCTGTCGCGGCGGCACGCCGACGTCGGCCTAATCTACGTCGACGGTGACGCCGATGTCGGTGTCCCCGGGTCCGACGGCTCAGGCATCTTCGACTCGATGGGAATCTCGCATCTGCTCGGCCGGGGAGCGGCCGAGCTGACCTGGCTCGGCGGCACCGTCCCGCTGCTCGACCCGGCCAGGCTGGCGATCGTCGGAGCCGATCCGCGGGAGACCGACGAGGCGGGGCGCAAGTACCTGTCCGACGCCGGGGTGAGTTTTCAGGAGGCTCCCGCGCTGATCGCCGACCCGGAGCGGGCAGCCGTCCAGGCACTCGGCGCGGTCGCCGCTGCCAGCCGCCCGGTCCTGGTCCACTTCGACGTGGACGTGGTCGACTCCGGCGACCTGCCGCTTGGCAACTTCCCGCACTACGGATCTGGTGTCACGCTCGGCCATGCCGTCGCCTGCCTGCGGGTACTTCGCCGGCACCCGTCGTTCGCCGGCCTAGTGCTGACCGAGGTCAATCCCACGCATGACCCAGGCGGAGCGCTGCTGACCCGGCTCATCGACGGCATTGTGACCGCACTCACGGGCTGAAAGCGGACCAAGAGCCGCTGATCGCGGTGCCTGAGCCTTAGCCTGGGCCTGTGCGAGAGATCTCGGTGTTCAGCGGCACCGCCCATCCCAGCCTCGCGGCGGAGATCTGCGCCCACCTAGGAGTGCCGCTGCGGCCGGCGATCGTCCGCAGGTTCGCGAACGACTGCCTGGAGGTTCAGCTTCAGTCGAACTGCCGCGAGCGAGACGTGTTCCTGATCCAGCCGCTGGCCGCACCGGTGCAGGAGCACCTGGTCGAGCTGCTGCTGATGCTGGACGCGGCGCGCGGGGCGTCGGCGGCCCGGGTGACCGCGGTGATCCCGCACTACGCCTACGCGCGCTCCGACAAGAAGAGCATGCCGCGAGTCTCGATTGGCGGCCGGCTGGTCGCCGACCTGCTGGTCACCGCCGGGGCCAGCCGCGTCCTCACCATGACCTTGCACGCACCGCAGGTGCACGGGTTCTTCTCGATCCCGGTCGACCATCTGCACGCGCTGCGGGAGATCGCCGCGCACTTCAGCGGCCAGGACCTGTCCGGCGCGGTCGTCGTCTCACCCGACCTGGGCAATGCCAAGCAGGCTGCCGCGCTGGCCAGGATGCTGGGCCTGCCGGTCGCGGCCGGCGCCAAAGAGCGGCTCAGCGACGAGGAGGTGACCATCACCTCGATCATCGGCGACGTAGCCGGGCGCGATGTGATCGTCCTGGATGACGAGATCGCCAGAGGCACCACCATCATCGAGCTGCTCGGCAGGCTGCGCGAGCACGGCGCCAGGTCGGTGCGGATCGCCTGCACGCACGGCCTGTTCTGCGACGGAGCGCTCAAGCGGATCGAGGCCTGGCCGGAGGTGCTCGAGGTCGTGTGCACCAACACGGTGGCGATCGGCGAGCATGAGCGCGGCCCGAAGCTGCACGTCATCTCGCTGGCCGCCGCGCTCGCCGAGGCGATCAGGCGGATTCATGAGGGCGAGTCGGTCAGCGCGCTGTTCGACGCTGAGCAGCTCACCGGAGCCGACCGGTCGCGCGAGAATCCGGACCCGCTGCCGGGTCACTAGGACCGCAGGACCTGAGCTGGTCCTGATCAGCGCTGGTCCTGATCAGCCTGGCCGGTCCGGCCCGGCTGTGCCCGGGCCCATGCGGCGATCTGGGCGCGGGAGCTGAATCCGAGCTTTTTCATGATGTTGGCCACATGCCGGGCTGCGGTCGACGGAACGATGAAGAGCTTCTCCGCGATGGCCTTGTTGCTTGCGCCGCCGGCGATCAGCGCGACGATCTCATGCTCCCGCGCCGTCAGCATGCCAGGCGGCGCAGCCGGAGGACTGTCCGCTGGCCGGCCGCCTGTTCATCGCCGGTCGGCTCGCCCGGCGGCGGGGCAGCGTCCAGGGCAAGCGCGACCGCGTCAGCGCTGGTCAGAACGGAACCGGCGGCCCACAGCTGCAGTACGACGTGGTCGCCAAGGTCTGCGGCGGCATCCAGAATGCGCTGCGTCCGGCTGCCCTGAGCCGGCGGCAGCTGCGCGGCGCTGCGCAGGGCCGCAGCCGCCGCGGTGAGCTGCACGGCACGCTCGGGCCTGCCCTCGCGAACTGCCAGGGCCGCGAAGGCGTCGAGCGCCCGGATCACACCGATCCGGCTGCCCGTCGACTGGCTCAGCGCGATGCTCTCGGTCAGGTGCCGCGCGGCGAGCCCGAGGTCACCCTGGCTCATCGCGATCCGGCCGAGGCCGGCCAGGCAGCGGGCGATCTCCGGCCTGGCGCGGAGCTGGCGCAAGATGGCCAGCGCCTCCAGGTAGCGCCGCTGCGCTCCGTCGTGGTCACCGGTCAGCCTGGCGAGGTCGGCCAGGCCGAGCAGCGTCCTGGCGACTCCCCACTGCTGGTCGATGTCGCGCATGACCGTCAGCGCGGCCTCGGCAAGCTGCTCCGCCTCGCGCAGGTTGCCGCGGTGCCCGGCCGCCGCCGCGCGGGTGCCCAGCGCGTATCCCTCGTTCCATCGGTCGCCCGCCTGCCTGGCGACGGCCAGCGCCTCGTCCGCGCCGTCGGCCGCCTCGTCGGCCCGGCCAGCATGCAGGGCAGCCTCGGCGAGCAGGTTCAGCCCGGCAGAGACCCAGACCGGCTCGCCAGCGGCCCGGCTGAGCTCGAGCCCGGCATTCGCCCGGTCGACGGCTCCGACCGGGTCGCTGGCCAGGGTGAGCTGCGCCCGCCCGATCAGGGCCGCACCGCGAATCCTGGGCTGCACCGCGGCGTCCATGGCCAGGAACGTGTCGAACCACTCCGTCCCTTCGGCAGACGAGCCCTGCACGATCCAGACCGGCCGCATCGCGGCGCAGATCCGCAGCCCGATTTCCGCGTCGCCGTCGGCGATGCAGCGGCCGAGCACCTGCCGGAGATTGTCGGCTTCGACATCGAATCGGCGGAAGGTCACCAGGTTCACCGCCCACGGCGCCCGGACCTGCGCCATACCCATCGCGGCCAGGTGCTCCGTTTCGGCCAACGAGTAATCGCGCAGCCGCCGCCGCATCATGGCCGATTCGCCGGCCTCGTCGAGCCGGGACGCGGCATAGACCCGGATCGTGTCCAGCATCCGGTACCTGGTCTGACCGGGTATCTCCGCCTCGACGACGACCAGCGACTTGTCGGCCAGCGCGCTCAGCAGGTCCAAGATGTCAGCGCCGGCCAGGTCAGGCCCGGCACACAGCTGCTCAGCCATCTCCAGTGACCAGCCGGCGAAGACCGAGAGCCGGCGCAGCAGGATCTGCTCGTGCCCGGTGAGCAGGTCGTGGCTCCAGTCGATGGCAGCGCGCAGCGTCCGCTGCCGCGGCGGCGCGGTCCGCTCGCCCGCGTTGAGCAGCCGGAACCGGTCATCAAGGCGCGCCGTGATCTGCTCCATCGACAGCACCCGAACCCACGGGGCGGCAAGCTCAATGGCCAGCGGCAGGCCGTCAAGCACCCGGCACACCGCGGCGACCGAGCTGACCGGCGCGCTGGCCGAGCCCAGCGAGTAGTCAGGGCGGACGGCGGCCGCCCGGTCGGCGAACAGCCGGATCGCGTCGGAGCGCAGCATCTCGTCGCTGGCCGCACCTGCCGAGGGCAGCGAGAGAGGCGGCACCTGCCACACCATCTCGGCGGCCACCCGAAGCGGCTCCCGGCTGGTCGCGATCACCCGCAGGCCAGGCGAGCTGGCCAGCAGGCGCTGGCAGACGCGCGCGCATGAGTCAATCAAGTGCTCGCAGTTGTCCAGGACCAGCAGTACCCGCAGCGGCCTGAGCACATCGGCCAGGGTTTCAAGCAGCGGGCGCCCCGGCTCCTCGGTGACCCCGACCACAGAAGCGATCCGCGATTCGACCAGATCGGGCTGCCGCAGGTCGGCGAACTCGACGAACCATGCCCCGTCAGGGAAGTCATCGGCCAGTTCGGCGAGGACGCGCTGGGCCAGCCGGGTCTTCCCGATCCCGCCCGCGCCGCAGAGCGTCAGCGCGCGGGTGACCAGAACCAGCCGCCGCAGCTCGTCAAGCTCGGCATCCCGGCCGATGAAGGTATTGGACTCTTCGGTTAAATTGTCGTGAATGCTGCTTCCCACTGAACCATCCGAGGTTCCGCCAGGCACCATGTCAAATCGGGCTCCCTAATGCTGACACCGTAACGGTTAATCCCGTCATTGGACCAGCCAGCACAGGTGGCCGGCCGGCCACCCGTGCTGGCCGGCCCCCGGCCGGGCAGCTGGCTGGCGGCGGGCTGCTCAGCCGGGCCGGTCAGGCCAGCGTCTGGCCGCTGACCCGTTGCTCAAGCGTGAGCAGGTACCGCTTGCGGTCCAGGCCGCCGCCGTAGCCGGTCAGGCTGCCGTCGGCCCCGATCACGCGGTGGCAAGGGACGACGATCGAGACCGGGTTCTTGCCGTTGGCCAGACCGACTGCGCGCGATGCCGACGGCTGCCCGATCCGATCCGCGAGCTGGCCGTAGGAGATGGTCTCGCCGTAGCCGATCGTTTGCAGCGCGGCCCACACGGTGCGCTGGAAATCGGTGCCGTCCAGCGCGAGCGGCAGGTCGAAGCTGGTCAGCTGTCCGGCGAAGTAGGCCTTTAGCTGGCTGGCCGCCGCCGCGAGCACAGGCTCTGCCGCGGAGTCGGCAGGCACCGCCTCGCCGACTTCCGCTGATGACGGCGGATACCGCGGCGGCTCCATGTAGACACCGACCAGCTTGCCGTCGGCTGCGATCAGGGTCAGCGGGCCGATCGGGCTGTCCAGCACCAGATGCGACCGGTTCAGCACCGGGGTGCGCACTGTCATCGTTCTTCCTCTCTCAGGCTGCGGGGAGCCGGTTGATGGCATGGTCAGAGGTTGCCCACAGGTACTGCACCGCGTACCCGCGCCACGGTCGCCAGGACGCGGCCCGCCTGGTCAGGGCGCTGGCAGAGACCGGCAGGTCGAGTATTCTCGCGGCCCGCCTGACGCCGAGATCGGTGGGCGTGAAAGCGTCAGGATCGCCGAGCCCGCGCATCGCGATCAGCTCGACCGTCCACGGTCCGAGTCCGGGCACGGCCGACAGCTGAGCCCTGGCCAGCTGCCAGTCGGCGCCCGCGGCAAGATCGATCGCGCCGTCCGCCAGCCCGCTGGCCAGCGCGGCCAGCGTGCGCTGCCGGGCTGCGGGCAGCGCGATCTCGGCCGGGTCGGCCGCCGCGATTGCCGCCATGTCGGGGAACAGCCGGGTCAGGCCGCCGACCGGATCGTCGATCTGCTCGCCGTAGCTCCGCGCCAGCCGCGCCCCGTGGGTCCTGGCCGCCGCGGTGGACACCTGCTGGCCGAGTACCGCCCGGACCGCGAGCTCGGCACCGTCCACCGTGCGCGGTATCCGGCGCCCAGGTGCCTTGTCGACTAGCGGCCCGAGCACCGGATCGGCACCGAGCTGGTCGCAGATTGCGACCGGGTCAGCGTCGAGGTCGAGCAGCCGCCTGCAGCGGCTGATCGCTATGGCCAGATCTCGCAGATCAGTCAGCGCCAGCTGGCAGGCGATGTACTCAGGACCCGGCCGCAGCGACACGATTCCCTGACCGTGCGGCAGCCGGAGAGTGCGGCGATAGGCACCATCGCGCCATTCCTCCACGCCTGGTATGGCCGTCGCGGCCAGGTGGCCGAACAGGTTGTCTGGCCACATCGGCGCACGGAACGGCAGCCGTAGCGACAGAGCCACGAAGGCGGGCCCGGCGGCCTGGCCGCCGCGACCCGGGTGCCCGCCGGCGGCTAGCTGACCGGCGCCGCCGACCGCCGGGTACGAACCGGATGCCCGGCGGCGCAACTCGGTCGGCGGCAGCGCGAACACCTCGAGCACGGTCTCGTTGAAGGTCCTGATGCTGGGGAAGCCAGCCGCGAAGGCGATGTCGCCCATCGGCAGCGAGGTCGTCTCGATCAGCAGCCGGGCAGTCTGCGCGCGCTGGGCGCGAGCCAGCGCCAGCGGACCGGCACCAAGCTCGGCCAGCAGCTGCCGCTCCACCTGCCGGACGCTGTAGCCGAGCTGCGCGGCCAGGCCAGGGATGCCGTCGCGGTCGACAACGCCGTCGGCGATCAGCCGCATGGCCCGCGCCACCAGGTCGGCTCGCTCGTTCCACTGCGGTGACCCGGGACTGGCATCGGGCCTGCATCGCTTGCAGGCGCGGAACCCGGCCTGCTGTGCCGCGGCTGCGCTCGGGAAGAAGCGCATGTTCTCGGGCCTGGGCGGCACCGCGGGACAGCTCGGCCGGCAGTAGATCCCGGTGGTCAGCACCGCGGTGAAGAACCAGCCGTCGAACCTGGCGTCCTTCGACTGAACCGCCCGGATGCAGCGCTCGGTGTCCTCATGCACTCAGCCAGCATCGGTGCTCAGGCCAGTCCAGGTCTAGCAGAAATACGACATCGGCATCAGCAGCCTGCGGGCATCGCCTGCTGCAGGACCGTCCGCCGCATCGCAGCGCACCGGGATCCAGCGAACTTGCGGAATCCGAAATTTTGCGTAACGCGAAAGTTTCGCTAGGGTTGAGTCCGTGAGCGACACTCCGAATGGCGCCGATTGCCGGCCTGCTGGGCTGCGGGAACGCAAGAAGCTCGCGACCCGCCAGGCACTCGGCATCGCGGCGATGCGACTTGCGGTCGAGCGCGGCCTCGACAATGTGCTGGTCGAGGAGATCTCCGCCGCGGCCGGGGTCTCCTCACGTACCTTCAATAACTACTTCGCGAGCAAATACGAGGCCATCTGCGCCCTGGCCATGGACCGGGGCAGGCAGATCGGGACCGCGCTGCGGCAGCGGCCAGCCGACGAGCCGCTCGGGGACGCGATCATGCACGCCGTGCTGCAGCAGTACGCCGCCGCCGATCAGCCGCCCGACAAGGACTGGATCGACGGTGTCCGGCTGGTCATCCAGTCGCCCGTGCTGCAGGGCGAGTACCTCAAGTCTCAGTACCTGACCCAGCGGCTTCTCGCCGAGGTGATCGCAGAGCGTACCGGCGCCGATCTCCAGGCCGATTTTTTTCCTGCGGTCATGGCAGGTGCCGTGACCACCGCGACCCAGGTTGCCATGGAGCGATGGCTGCTCGCCGACCCGCCGACCGCGCTGGCACCGCTGATCCGGCAGGCGCTCGGCGCGCTGACCGGGCTCGCCGTGCCGATGGCCGCATAGTGTCGTGCTGGTGGCGAAATCAGTTGCGATCCAGACCGAGGCCGCCAATCCTGACCTCTAGCCCCCCGCCAAATCCCAGAACCGCCAACCGCCCCCGGTCGCAGACCACGTCGAACCCGAGCGAGAACCCGTGCTGATCCGATTGCTACGCGAGCATCTGCGGCCGTACCGCAGGGACCTTACGTTCGTGATCCTGCTCCAGCTGTTCCAGACGCTAGCGACCCTGTACCTGCCGACCTTGAACGCCGACATCATCGACAACGGCGTGATCACCGGCAATATGCATTACATCTGGCACACCGGCGGCGTGATGATCGTCGTGACGCTGGCGCAGATCATCTGCGCCACCGGGGCGGTCTACTTCGGCGCCAGGACCGCCATGGCGCTCGGCAGGGACGTGCGGCTTGCCGTGTTCAGCCGGGTCCAGGAGTTCTCCGCTCGCGAGGTCGGCCACTTCGGCACCCCGTCGCTGATCACGCGGAACACCAACGACATCCAGCAGGTGCAGATGCTGGCGCTGATGACCTTCACCCTGATGGTGTCGGCGCCGATCATGTGCGTCGGCGGCATCATCCTGGCACTCAACCAGGACGTCAAGCTCTCCTCGCTGCTGCTGGTCGCCGTACCCGCCCTGGGCATCATCGTCGCGCTGATCATCTCCCGGATGCGGCCGCTGTTCCGCCAGATGCAAGACCGGATCGACCAGATCAACCGGGTGCTGCGCGAGCAGATCACGGGCGTCCGGGTGATCCGGGCGTTCGTGCGCGACCCGCGGGAGCGGGACAGGTTCGCGGTGGCCAGCACCGAGCTTTACGACGTCTCGCTCGGCACCGGCAGGCTGATGGCGCTGATGTTCCCCTCGGTCCTGCTGGTGCTGAACTTCTCCAGCATCGCCGTGCTCTGGTTCGGCGGGCACCTGGTGGCCAGCGGCAGCATGCAGGTCGGCTCGCTGACCGCCTTCCTTACCTATCTCCTGCAGATCCTGATGTCGGTGATGATGGCGACATTCATGTTCGTGATGGTGCCGCGCGCCGAAGTCTGCGCCGACCGGATCATGGAACTGCTCGACACCGAGCCCGATGTCCGGCCGCCCGATCATCCGGTCAGCCCCGGGGCGGTACACGGCCGGCTTGAGCTGCGCCACGCGGAGTTCAGCTATCCGGGCGCGCAGCAGCCGGTGCTGCACGACATCAACCTGATCGCCGAGCCCGGCCAGGTGACCGCGGTGATCGGCGGGACCGGCAGCGGCAAGACCACGCTGGTGAACCTGATCTCCCGGCTGTTCGACCCAACCGGCGGCTCGGTCCTGATCGACGGCATCGACGTGCGCGAGCTCGACCCCGCGGTGCTTTCCCAGGTGCTCGGTCTGGTGCCGCAGCGGCCTTACTTGTTCTCCGGCACGGTCGCTTCGAACCTACGTTACGGACGGCCGGACGCCACCGACGCTCAGATGTGGCGGGCCCTGGAGATCGCGCAGGCCAGAGACTTCGTCGCCCAGATGCAGGGCGGCCTGGAGGCCAAGATCGCCCAGGGCGGCACCAACGTGTCCGGCGGGCAGCGGCAGCGGCTGGCGATCGCCCGCGCGATCATCCACCAGCCCGAGATCTACCTGTTCGACGACTCGTTCTCGGCGCTGGACTACGCCACCGACCGCGCGCTGCGCGCCGCCCTCGCGCACGAGACAGCGCAGGCCACCGTGCTGATCGTGGCCCAGCGGGTGGCCACGATCAGGAATGCCGATCGGATCATCGTGCTGGAGGCCGGCCGGATCGTGGCGGCTGGCACGCACGACGAGCTGATGGCGACCGACGAGACCTACCGGGAGATCGTGCTCTCCCAGCTGACCGAGCAGGAGGCCGCGGCATGACCCACGTGAGTGGCGATGGCGCGAACGGCGAGCCGGTCAGGCTGGACGGTGCCGCGGGTCCGCCAGGTGGCGCCGCGGGCCCGCCGGACGGCGTCTCGGGTTCGCTGCATGGCGTCGCGGGTTCGCTGGATGGCGTCTCGGGTTCGCTGCATGGCGTCGCGGGTTCGCTGGATGGCGTCGCGGGTTCGCTGGATGGGGCGGCCGGTCCGCCGGACGGCGCAGCGGTTCAGCTGGGACCGGGGGAGCGGGCCACCCCCAAGCGCGGCCCTGGCCCGGCGGCCGGCTTCGGGCCCGGTGGCGGCCGGGGTCCTGGCATGTTCATGGCCGGGATGTCCACCGAGAAGGCGCTGAACTTCGGCGTGTCGGGCCGCAGGCTGCTCCGGATGCTGTCGCCGGACCGGGCCCTGATCTGGCTCGCCCTCACCCTCGGCGTGGTCAGCGTGACGTTCTCGGTGTTCGGGCCCAAGCTCCTCGGCAACGTGACCAACCTGATCTTCACGGGGCTGATCAGCGGCAAGATCCCGGCCGGGGTGACCAAGGCTGAGGTAGTCGCCGGGCTCCGGGCGAAGGGCGAGACTACGCAGGCCAAGCTGGTGAACTCACTGCAACTGACACCCGGCCACGGGGTGAATTTCAGCCAGGTCGGCCACGTGCTGGCGATCGTCGCGCTGATCTACGTCGCGGCCGCGGTGGGCGGCGTCTTCCAGGGCCGGATAGTCGCCAGGATCGTGAACCGGGCCGTTTATCACATGCGCGAGCAGGTGCAGGCCAAGCTCTCCCGGCTGCCGCTCGCTTACTTCGACCGGCAGCCTTACGGGGAGATCCTGAGCCGGGTCACGAACGATATCGACAACATCTCCCAGTCGCTGCAGCAGACGATGAGCCAGGTGGTGACCTCGCTGCTGACCATCATCGGCGTGCTCGCCATGATGTTCTGGATCTCCTGGCTGCTCGCACTGATCGCGCTGGTCACGGTTCCGGCCTCGATCCGGGTGGTGATCTGGATCGGCAAGCGGGCCCAGCCGCAGTTCGTCCGGCAGTGGTCGACGACCGGCAAGCTCAATGGCCACATCGAAGAGAACTTCACCGGGCATGCGCTGGTGAAGGTGTTCGGCCAGGGCGAGGCGTCCATGGCGACCTTCACCGAGCAGAACGAGAAGCTGTTCCAGTCCAGCTTCCGCGCGCAGTTCATCTCAGGGACGATCCAGCCAGCGATGATGTTCGTCGGGAACCTGAACTACGTCCTGGTGGCGGTCGTCGGGGCGCTGCGGGTCGCGTCCGGCGCGCTGTCGCTCGGCGGCGTGCAGGCGTTCATCCAGTACTCGCGCCAGTTCAGCCAGCCACTGACCCAGGTCGCCTCGATGGCGAACCTGCTGCAGTCCGGCGTGGCATCGGCCGAGCGGGTGTTCGCGCTCCTGGACGCCGACGAGCAGTCGCCTGACCCGGCCGAGCCGGCCAGGCCGACTGAGGTGCGCGGCCGGGTGCGGTTCGACGACGTTTCGTTCAGCTACTTCCCCGATGTCCCTCTCATTGAGCATCTGTCGCTTGCGGTCGAGCCTGGCCAGACGGTCGCGATCGTGGGCCCGACCGGCGCTGGCAAGACCACGCTGGTGAACCTGCTGATGCGGTTCTACGAGGTCAACAGCGGCGCGATCACGCTGGACGGGGTGAACATCGCCGACATGGACCGGCAGGAGCTGCGGTCGATGACCGGCATGGTGCTGCAGGACGCGTGGCTGTTCGGCGGCACGATCGCCGACAACATCGGCTACGGAGCGGACTCGCCGACCCGGGATGAGATCGTCGCGGCGGCTCGTGCCACCTACGTCGACCGATTCGTCCGAATGCTACCAGATGGGTACGAAACCGTCATTGACGAGGAGGGCTCGAATGTCAGCATGGGGGAGAAGCAGCTGATCACGATCGCTCGGGCGTTCCTGGCCCGGCCGGCCATCCTGATCCTGGACGAGGCGACCAGCTCGGTAGACACCAGGACCGAGGTACTGATCCAGCGCGCGATGAACTCGCTGCGGCAGGGCCGGACCAGCTTCGTCATCGCCCACCGGCTGTCGACCATCCGCGACGCCGACGTGATCCTGGTGATGGAGAACGGGCAGATCGTCGAGCACGGCACGCACGACGAGCTGCTCGCGGCGGACGGCGCCTACGCGCGGCTCTACGCCGCTCAGTTCGCCAGGGCCATGGCCGAGGTCGACTAGCGTCCGGCTGAACAACCGCGCCGTGAGGTTCTTCAGCTGGGAGACGTCGGTCGTTTCTTCGACGGCCTTGAGTTCGTTCTGCCGGGCCTGGTGAATGTTTCTGCGTGGCGGCCGGACGCTGGCTATTCGTCGCCGACGCGGCTGATCTTCTACGTCGGCGTTGGGCGTAAACGATGATGGGGCCGGCGATGACTTCGGCGCGCGCCGGCGCGCTGGTATCGGTCCGCGGGCGGCGATGGTGACTTTGCCGCAGAGAGGCGAGGTTTCCCGCGCCATATTCGCCACGACGCTCAGCGCGCCGTCGCTGGCGCGTCATCACGCTACGGCGGCGTTGCGGAAGTGGGAACTGCCGGCCGACATTATCGAGATTACCGAGCTTGTGGTGTCGGAATTGGTGACCAACGCATGGAATGCCTGCGACAGTCAGCGGCCGCTGCCTGATTATGACGGCGAGTGCGCCGCCGATGAGATTCCGCTTACGCTGCGGTTGCTGCGTGACCGGCTGGTAGTAGAGGTTTCGGACAGCGATCCGTATCCTCCGGTTCGCGCGTTGGCGGACGCTGACTCGGAAAGCGGGCGGGGCCTGATGCTGGTTGAGGCGCTGACGAAGGAATGGGGTTTCGTGTTTCCCCCGGCGGGCGCCAAGGTTGTCTACGCCGTTATATCAGCGCCGTGCCTTGCTGATCCGTTGAAATTACAGTCCCGAGAACAACCGCGGGGCGGCTTGACGCAACCCGAGCCGCCCCGCGGGTCCGCTACAAGGTTCGCGCAGCCGGGCAGTTATAGGAGGTAATCACGTCTGCCCGGCGGCGTCGATTGCGGTAGCTATCTGCACGAACTGGGCTTGGCTAATGCCCAAGGCAGCTTCCGGGCCCGGCACGACACTGGCCGTGATTTGGAAGAACATGCCGTCGGGCTTCACGATGACTAGCTGCCTGAAGAACGGAGCATGGTCGATGATGATATATTCACTGCCGGAGGGTAGTTGTCCGACTGGAGCATTGTCATTGCCACCAATCATACGGATCGGGAGTGGTTCAGTTAGCTGCTGCATCGTTGCAAGTATTTCTCCACCGCCTGTCTTTGCCCGCCATTTCACGGCACCGATAGGGTTCGGTGCTACCTGCTCATCGCTTGTTGAAAGCTCCGGACCGGTATAACTTGCCAGGACAGGGGCAAGTGCGCTCGTCAACCGCTTCGACATGGGACCGTCTTGTGCCATCGCAGGCATAGCGGATGCGCCGGAGGCGTTCGCGGCCTGGGAGGTTTGCTTTGCTGGAGGAAATCGGCGCTGGTACTCCTGCGTCGGTATCAGCCAGCCGTTGCTATTGGCTGCGGACATTTTCGTCGCCACTGAGGCTTGCGCGGCCGGCGTGGCGCGCTGCAGACTTGACTGGACTAGCCACGTACCGGAGCCTACCGCTGTAATGATGATGGCCGCTATGAGCACGGGCACCTTCAGGTTACGCATCTTGCCACCACCATTCCTTACACGCAGGGGACTTTGGGATTGGGATAGGCACCGTCGTAGAAGAGCAGGCTAGTTTCCCCGCATCTGAGAGCATACGGGCCAAAATGACCCGAAGCGATGACCAGGCGGTTTTCCGCTTCCGGGCCGGCGAGATTTTGGTCTTTTGGCCATGCCACCTCGACGTCGCCACCATGAAAACCGACGTCGCGGTGCTCCAGGCCGACGTCGCCACCCTGAAGACCGACGTCGCGACCCTGAGGACCGACGTCGCCGGCCTCAAGACCGACATGGCCACTGTGAAGGGCGCTGTGTACGAGATCCTGAGGCGCCTGCCGGCCGCCTAGCCCGCGCCTCCAGAAAACGATCATGAACGGGGGGAGCGGGGAAGGCAGCCCCTTCCCCGCTCTCTCAGTTCTCTCTGGTTAGCCGATAATGTACATTATGTTAAGTAACAGTTTCTGGGCCGACTGACGTACTGCTCGCTTCATGTCCCGTGACACGTAAGTCGGCCCGTTGCCAGTTGGTACGGCCTGTTTGCTGGTTTTGTCAGTAGAGTTGGCCCGTTCCTGGGCTGATTCCTGTGACGGCCGGGCGGTCGGGTGAACGGCCACCCTGCGTCTCCGGATCTCCGGACTCGACGGCCAACTGGAATCTGGCGTTGGCCTGGCACATGCCGCGGCAGATCGTCAACATGAACGCGATGGGGAAGTCAGGATGACCGAGCGGACCGTGCCAGAGGGGCTTAGTGGTCTCGCCTGGAAGTCTTTCGGGGGTTGATCATGCGGCCTGTTGGGTGGTAGCGGTGCTGGTCCGGGTGGCGCGTGTTTTCTTCGGGGCTGGTGGCGGCGGGGTGGGTTCGTGCCGGTCGATCCGGGCGATCACCTCTGCCAGGTGGGCGGCGGTGAACTTCCACCTGAACGGGGTCGCGGTTGCGTTGTAGCGGTCCTGGTATGCCAGCAGCCTCTGCTCGACCTGGTCAAGGTCAGCGAAGTCGTTGGGGGTCAGGACTTTCCGCTGAACTATGGAGAAAAGGCACTCCACTTGATTCAGCCACGATGCGTGTACCGGGGTGTGCACCAGGACGGCGTTCGGGTAGGCCGCAGCCAGGCGTTTCACTGCGGCCTGCCCGCGGTGATCGGACCCGTTATCGACGACCCAGAACACCCGCCTGGCCGAGGCGTAGGGTTCGCGGCTCATGACCTGGCCGACTAGCGTCATGAACGGCACGATCCCGGTGGTGGGAGCGCAGTGCCCGAATACCTGCGCGCGGTGCACGTCGAGGGCGGCGAGGTAGGCCAGCGCGCCTTTGCGCTGGTACTCATGCTCGACCCGCATCATGCGGGACACACCCGGCGGCAGGGTGGGGTGGCAGCGGCAGCGGGCCTGGATCGAGGGCTTGGCGTCGCTGGAGATCACGTACTCGTCGTCGCTCAGTGACGCGCCGTCCCAGCGGCGCTGGTACAGCTCCAGCACCCGGGTTGCCTTGGGTATGAAGCCGGGGTCGCGGATGGATATCCACGACTGGTGCTGCCATGGCTTGATCGGGTCGGCGGCCAGGATCCGCCGCACGGTGGACGCCGAGATCGCCGGCAGCATCTGGCGGCTGATCAGCTCGGCTGCCAGGTCCGGGCATGACCAGCGGGCCAGCGGCACCCCGGTCTCGGCGGGAAGCTGGCACGCCAGCGCCCTGACCTGAGCGACCTGCACCGGCGTGATCCGGCACGGCCGGCCACTGCGGGGCAGGTCAGCCAGCCCGTCCAGCCGGCCCGCGGCGAACCGGGACCGCCAGCACCGCACCGTGTCGGCGCAGATGCCCAGCTCGCGGGCGATCCGCTCATTGGCCTGGCCGCACGCGGCCCGCCGCACGATCTGTGCCCGGAGCCGGACCTGCCACGGCGTCTTGCCGCCCCGGTCCCGGTCCTTGAGGATGTGACGTTCGGCCGCGGTCAGCGTGATCACGACCGCGCAGGAGCGGGGCACTGGCCCTCCCGGGTGAATTACATGCGTGTAATTCCCCCGCGGACGCGACGATCATACCCGGGCTCCCGCACCCTCGGGCACGATGAACCCATGCCCGCCATCCCCGAATCCACCAGGACCTCCCTGGCTCAGCGGCTCCGTGCCCACGCCAGGGACCGCTGGCCCCAGCTGGCCGGTGTGACCGTGCGCTACCGCGCCGGGTTCGCCTACATCGACGGCCAGCTCCCCGGCGGCGACGTCATCCCGCTCTGCCGGCTGCGTTACGGCGGATCCGCGCGGACCTGGGGATTCGCCCTCTACCTGGCCAGCGGTGACCGCTACGAAGACCAGGTCCTGCACACCGGCGCCTTCGCCGGCACCCCGCAAGAAGCCCTCGACTGCGCCGCCGGCCTCTACCTCGGCGGCCCCGACTTGTGAACGGCCACCATCACACCCGGCACGATCACGTCAACCCCCGAAAGACTTCCGGGTGAGACCACTTAGTGACGAGCGCGGGCTGCTGGACGGCTGGCTTGAGTACTACCGGGCGACGCTGCTGGCCAAGTGCGAAGGCTTGTCCGGCGAGCAGCTTGTCACCCGCTCGTGCGAGCCGTCGCCGATGTCGCTGCTCGGCCTGGTCCGGCACATGACCGAGATGGAACGGGTCTACGGGCACCGGCTCGCCGACTGGAGCATCGGCTGGCTGTACTGCACCGACGAGAACGAGGAAGGCGATTTCGAGGCGGCGACCGCAGCCGGGGCCTCGGCCGACCTGGAGACATTCCGCGAGCACTGCGCTCGCACCCGTGAGGTTATGACCGTCCACGAGCTCGGCGACACGTTCGGCAAGACGAACTCGTACACGTTGCGCTGGTTCTATCACTACCTGATCAAGGAGTACGCGCGTCACCTTGGTCACGCCGACCTGCTGCGCGAGCGAATCGATGGTGCCACCGGCGAGTAGCCCAACTGGTATGGCAGGAATCGCCATAGCGCCACACGCCACCCGACACGGCACTAGCATCCGCGGGGCCGGAATCAATGGCAAAAACCACTCCCGGCAACGCCACCGGGCCAACCTGAATGGCAGACTGCTGACATGCCGTCTGCCACTTAATAAGGCCCGGCCAGCTCAAGCTCTGGACCAAGCAACTCAAGTGAGACAGGACATCCGCAGCCCTGGAAATCGCCAGGGGCCGCCGGTCCGCGTGACACCGCCCGGCGGGACGCAATTCGCTTGCCGCCACGCGGAGCGAGTCAGCATGCTAGCGCGGTGACCGACTGGGACAACCCCGCCGCCTGGTACGACGTACTCAACCCGTGGGGGCCAAGCGACGATTTCTACCTCAAACTGGTAATGTTCTCAGGCTGCGTGCTCGACATTGGCTGCGGCACCGGCAGCCTGCTGCACCGGGCCCGCGACGCCGGGCATACCGGTCGGCTGTGCGGGCTCGATCCCGATCCCGCCATGCTCGATCAGGCCCGCACCCGTACCGACATCGAATGGGTCCTGGCCGACGCCGCGTCCGCGGCCTGGAAGGGCGAGTTCGATCTCGTCGTCATGGCCAGCCATGCGTTCCAGGTCTTCGTCGATGATCACGATCTGCGCGGCTCGCTTCGGGCCATCCGCGCCGCGCTCAGCGACGGCGGCAGCTTCGCGTTCGAGACCCGTCATCCGCAAGCGCGCGCATGGGAGGGCTGGAACACCTCGTTCGAGACGTGCAACCCCGAGGGTGACGTCGTGCAGGTCAGCTATGAGGTGCATGAGGTAACCGGCGACGTGGTCCGGTTCACCGAGGCAATCTCCGGATCGTGGTGGGACCGGGCGCAGGTGCAGCACGGGGCGCTGCGGTTCCTGCACCCCGACAAGCTCGCGGAGTTCCTGCACGAGTCCGGTTTCGTTATCGAAGACCAGTTCGGGGACTGGGAATCTGGCCCGCTCACGAACACCAGCGAGGAGATCATCACCATCGCCCGGCGGCGTTGACGCCAGCCGCCAGCCAGTGGCCGAGGCAGCGAGGTAGCGCGCAGGTCAGCGCTCACCCGAGCAATGCCGTGGATGATCGTTTCACGTTACGCCCGCCGCTGCTTCGGTGCTGGCCGCTTCAGCCGCCTGCGTGGGAAGTGCGATTAGTGCGTAACCGCCGGTGATCACGATGAGCAGGCCGGACACCGTGAAGATCGTATCGATCGGGCCGAACCTCAGCCCGCCGAGCGAGCCGGCGAGATTCCGCAGCACGGTGCTGGCCAGCCAGCCGGCCACCACGACGGACAGCATCGATGCCAACTGGTTGACCGGGTTGAAGACGGCAAGCATCCGGCCGAGATACTCCCTGGGCGTCGATGCGAGCATCAAGGGTGTCATCGCCGTATTCACCATGGTCATCGGAATGGCGATCACGAAGGCCAGCAGGACGCCGCCCATGAACCCGGTCTGCCGGGCGTAGCCGACGACCAGGGCGCCGGCCACGAGCAGGCCGAGCCACAGGGCCCTCCGCGCGCCGAGCCACTGCACGACCCGGCCAGCGGCGATCGCGCCGATGCCGAACGTCATGCCAAGGAAGCCGTACAGATGCGCGGACGCGTGCAGGTTCCTGGTGACGAAGAACACGTCAAGCGCGTTCACGGCCCCGGTCCCGCATTGCGCCACGACCGCGATCGTCAGCAGCGTGACCAGCAACCGGTTGCCGGTGAAGAACCGCAGGCCAGCGATGAACTCCCGGCGCAGGCCCGCCGCTGCCCCAGCCGCGCCGACGGCTTGCCCGGCCGGCCCGGCGTCGGGCCCGACCTCAATCGACCTGATGGCGACGAAGGAGACCGCGTAGACATCGCGTTGAATAACAAGGCCCATTGCAGCCCGACGGTGAACAGCAGCGGCGCCGCGAGCGGCGGCCCGATGATCGTCGCCGTCGCGGTCGTGGCCTGGCCAATGCCAGCCGCCCTGGCCCGATCGGCCTCCCCCGTCACGATGTCGCCGATGGTTGCGAAACGGGCCGGCCCGAAGAACTGGCCAGCGGCGTTCAAGATGAACACGACGGCATAGATCACGGTGAGCCAGGCCCAGATCGGCAGGACATGGGTCGGCAGGAACGACGCGATGGCCAGCAGTCCGGTCAGCACGCCCCGGATCACCTCGGTGCGGAGCATGGTGCCGCGCCGGTTCCACCGGTCCACGAAGACCCCGGCGAACGGACCGACCAGCAGCACCGCGGCACCGACCGCGAGCAGGACGCCACTGACCGCGGCAGGCGCCCAGGCCCTCCCCCTGGCCAAGATGGTCGCCACCCACAGCACCAGCGTCGTGTCGAATGCGTAATCTCCGATCGTCGAGACGGCCTGCCCGTACCACAGCTTCGCGTAGTTGCGGTTGATCAGAGCTGTTCGCAGCGGGCGCACGATCACGACCCTCCAGCGCGGACCGGGACCCGCCGATTGTCGCATGGTGCCAGTAATATGTCCAAAATAGGATGATGTCAACGGGCCTTTCCCGTGGGCGGCAGAACGGAGCGCTGAGTCATGACCGAAGACATATCTGATCCCCGGCGGGTCGAGCCGAGCTACATCCTGGCCGAGCGGGCGATGCTCGACGCCTGGCTCGAGTTTCACCGCACCACGCTGCTGCTCAAGTGCGAAGGGCTCGATGACGAGGGCAGGAAGGCGCGGCCGGTGCCGTCGTCGAAGCTGTCGCTGCACGGCCTGGTCCGCCACATGGCCGAGGTGGAGCGCAGCTGGTTCCAGCGGGTCCTGCTCAGGGCTCCGGATACGCCGCCTATCTGGTACGACCCGACGGTCGATGACAGCGAGCTGGTGCCGCTCGACGATGCGGACTGGCAGGCTGACCTGTCGGCCTGGCAGGCCGAGTGCGACCACAGCCGCGCGGCCGCGGCGGGTCGCGATCTGGATTCTGAAGGGCTGCGGCGCGGCGAGCCGTGCTCGCTGCGCTGGATCTACGTGCACATGATCGAGGAGTACGCCCGCCACAACGGCCATGCCGATCTGATCCGCGAGCTGGTGGACGGCGCGGTCGGCTGGTGAGGTTTACGAACGGAACGTGACACAATGGTCACTTCCCTGCACCAGGCGGGCTAGCCGAGATAGCGCAGCCGTGGCCAGATCGCCGACCAGCTGCCGCGCAGCCCGGAGCAGACCCAGACCTGCGCGCCCTGCTCGTCGTCATGCACTCCCACGTGGTTGTCGAGCGTGGCCGCAGGCCGCAGGGCCCCGCAGATCGGGGCAAGCGTCTGGCGGTCGAAGCCGACCGCGACCGCAGTGGTCGCCGATGCCGGCGGCGGACCCCAGTACCAGAAGGCATTGTCACCGCTGTACGCCGCCGGCAGGCCGGATGCCTGGCCGAAGTGGTCGACCGCACCGGCCTCGCCGTAATTGCTGGTCAGCACGATGGCCGACCGGCGCTGCGCTGCGGGCAGCGAGTCGTAGCCGACCGCGATCTCCCGCACGTAGGCTGGCCAGCCGATCGTCTCGCCCGCGTCGTAGTTCAGCGCCACGATCGGCGTGTTGTGCACGTCGGTGACCGGCACCACCGGCAGTGTCACCGGGATCGCGGTCAGGGTCAGCACGGCCGCGGCCACGACCAGCCCGGTGCGCAGCCGCGCGCGGCCGCGGCGCATCCAGTCCACCGCAGGCTGGGCACCGGCCGCCGCCATGACCGGGAACATGCCGCCGAGGTAGTAGGGCTTGCCGCCGGTGATCAGGAAGATCACGGCGAGCACCAGGTAGGCCACGCCGAGCGCACGTGCCCAGCGCAGCGCCCGATCGCGCAGCAGCCGGATCAGGCCGGTGATCCACACCGGCGCCAGATATGGGCCGAACAGCACCAGCTGGAACGGCAGCAGCTGCCAGCGCGGCGCCGACGTCCCGGAACTGCCGTTCGCGATCGATCGCGCCACCGCGAGCTCGGGCCAGCCGTGACTGGCCTGCCAGGCCAGGTACGGCACCCACATCGCCACCGCGAGCATACCGCCCGCGTACAGCCAGGCTGACGTGAAGGACCGCCGCGGCCCGCCCACCGCCAGGCCCGCCACCACGGCGAAGAGCAGAAAAGCAACAAGATCATTGTCGAACAGGCCCACTCCGGCGGTGACGCCAACCGCGAGCCAGAGCCGCTCGTCGCCGGTCCGCAGGATGCGGGCGATCAGCCAGCACACCAGGGCCCAGGCCGGCAGGTCGAATGTCGTGGTACTGAGCAGGTGGCCGCTTCCGACCACCAGCGGAGCCACCGCAATCGAGGCCGCGGCCAGGACCTGCCCGGCCCGGCCAGCGCCGAGCTCGCGGGCCAGCAGGGCGGTGAGCATCACGAGCGCGGCGGACGCGAGCGCGGCGGGCAGCCGCAGCAGCACAAGCGAACTGGGGCCCAGGTCGGACATCATCCGGGCGATCAGCGGCACCAGCGGCGGCTGATCAGGGTAGCCCCAGGCCAGGTGCCGACCGCAGGCCAGGAAGTAAAGCTCGTCGCGGTGATAGCCGTAGCGGCCCGAGAACGAGACGAGCAGCCCGGCCAGCGCGACGGCGATGCCGGTCACCGGCAGGTACTCGAACTCCGGCAACCGGACCGGGCTGCCTGGTCCTCCGGCATCTGCCGCCTGCGGCAGGCCGGCCGCCGTCGCATCGGGCTCCCGCCGCGTCGATGCCACCGTCCGCCTCCCGGCTCAGGTCCGCTCTTCCGGGCCGGTCACGGCTGAGCCGATACCCGCCTTGGTGCTGCTCAGGCTGACCCACATGTTCCGCCATCCCCGCCGGGTCGCGGCGGCGGATCAGGCGTAGCTGTGGGCCTGGTCGGGATAGCGCAGGTCGGCTACCTCGCCGACGTACTGCCGGGCAGCGGCCAGCAGGAGGCCGCGGCTGTCGGCATAGCGCTTGACGAATCGCGGGAGCCGCCCCGTCGTCAGCCCGGCCATGTCCTGCCAGACCATGATCGATGCGTCGCAGTGGGGCCCGGCGCCGATGCCGACGACCGGCACGCGCAGCTCTTCGGCGACCCGGCGGCCGAGGTCGGCGGGCACCGACTCAAGCACCACAGCGAACACGCCGGCCGCCTGCAAGGCGCGCGCGTCGGCCAGGAGCTCGTCGCCCGCGTCACCACGGCCCTGGACCCGGTGCATGCCGCCGAGCACGTTCACGCTCTGCGGCGTGAGCCCGAGATGTCCCATCACCGGGATGCCGGCCGCGGCCAGCATCTTAACCTGCGGCAGCACGCGCCGGCCCCCTTCGAGCTTCACCGCCTGCGCGCCACCCTCCTTCAGGAACCGGACCGCGCTGGCGAACGCGGTCTGGGGCCCGGCCTGGTAGCTGCCGAACGGCAGGTCGGCCACGACCAGCGCCGTCGTCGTGCCGCGCACGACTGCACGCACCATGGGGACAAGCTCGTCCATCGTGACCGGCACCGTGTCCGGGTAGCCGAGCACCACCTGACCGCTGGTGTCGCCCACCAGCAGCGCTCGTACTCCCGCCTCCTCGAACACGCCCGCGGTCAGCGTGTCGTAGCAGGTGAGCATCGCCCACCGCTCCCCCCGGTCGGTGGCTTCCTGCAGGTCGACGATCGTAATCCGGCGGTTGGCCGGCCAGCTTGCATCGGACATGGCTCCCCTAACCTGGTCGCCCCCGCATCGGTGGGCGCTAGATCCAATCCTGCACCCGGTGGCTAGCCGCCGGAAACCACCGGAACTCCCCCGGGCTACCGGACGCCGACCCTCGCATGCCGCCGCTGCCGGGCCGCGTGCGCCCGCCCCCGTCGATGATCATCAGGGATCTCCGGCCTGCCGTTGCCGGCCGGACCGGCCGGCCCGCTTCCCGTGCCATCGGGTCAAGCGCGGGAGAATGGGGCTAGCGAAGACTCGAGCCCGATGCGGTGACACGGCCGCACCCGGAGGTGAGCCAGTGGGCCTGCCAGCTGGCCGGCGGCCTGCTCGCGACGGGGCAGAAACGCTGATACCCCGCTGGGTGCCATATCTGTTCGCCGCGCTCAGCCTGGTGCTCACCGCGGGTATCGTGCGGGTCTTCGGCTCCGCGCCGCCGCTGCACCTGGCCGTCCACTGGCGGCTGGCCTGGGGCGGTTTCGATCTCGGCCTCGCCGGGCTGCTGGCAGTCACCGGGCTCGCGCTCCTGCGCCGCTCCGCGCTGGCTGAGGTGCTGGCCGCGATGACCGCCACCCTGCTGTGCAGCGACGCGTGGCTGGACGTGCTGAGTTCCGTCGGCCAGGGACCGGGCTCGTCCGTGGTAGCGATCGCGGAGGCGGCCTTCGCGGAACTGCCGCTCGCCGCCTTGTTCGGCTGGGTAGCTGTGCGCTTCGCCAGGGCGGTCTCCGACGCCGCGCCGTCGCTGCGGCTGGCCGGCTTCAGGATCCGCCATCGCCGCCTGCTCCCGCCGCCGGGCGGTTACCCGGGACAGCTCGACGCCGAGTCTGCGCTCGGCCAGCGTCGGTGGCGGCAATGGACACCCCTCGGCCACTCCGAGCAGCCAGGGCTGCTGTTGCCATGGTGGCTGCCGGCCGTTTGCCTCGGACTTGTCATCGTGCTCCTCCCCTGGACCGGCTGGCTGTTCGCGACCCTGCCGCGGACCGAACTGGCCGGGCACTGGGGGCTGGCCAGGGCCGGCGAGATCTCGCCCTCGCGATCGTGCTCGCGACCAGCGCGGTTGCCCTGCTTCGCCGCTGGCCGATCGCCGAGGTGCTGGTCGCGATGGCCGCGGCCCTGCTGCTGCGGGACGCCTGGTTCAATGTCCTCACCGCCAGGCGCGGGCATGCTGGTTACGCGCTCGGCGTTGCGGCCGTGCTTGAGCTGCCGCTGGCCGGGCTGTGCCTGTGGGTTGCCGTCCTGCACGCCCGCGCGGTCGAGGTCGCCTGGCCATATGTGCGATCACTACGCATGCAGGCTGCCCGCCGGAGGGCCAGTGCTCAGCGCCAGCGATGAAGCCGGGAACGACGGCCAGACCGGGAACACAGCCTCGCCGCTGCTCCCCGGGTACGCCTGCGCCGCCCGCGAGCCGGAGTACCTGCTGCTCATACCTCGAAGATCCCGTACGAGAAGCCGTCGGCCAGAATCTGGCCGCCGGCCACGCTCACCCCGGTCGTCATGACTGGCACGAGCAGACCGGCCGACGGGGTTGCCGCACCGGCCTGGCCTGCTCCTGGCGAGGCGGCCCAGGGCAGCGCGAATGAGGCCGGCTCCCGGCGCGGGTTGATCACCACCAGGTGCGTACCGCCCCGGAGGTAGACCAGCGGGTAGCCGGCGTTCAGCACGTCGACCGATCCTCCGGTCCGCAGCGCAGGGATCAGGGCTCGGAACCCGATCAGCCGCCGCACCTGATGCAGCAGCGACCCGCCGTCGGCCCGCTGTGCCGCGACCGTCGGACGCTGCGGATCGGGATCGACCGGCAGGTAGAGCGCCCTGGCCGGGGCGGTCGAGAATCCGGCGTTCGGACTGTCATCCCACTGCATCGGTGTCCGGGATCCGGCCCTGTTCCAGCCCGGCCAGATCTGGCTGCCCTCCTGGTCCGGCAGGTCGGCGATGAATCGCATCCCGATCTCGTCACCGCAGTGAATCCCTGGCAGCGTCGGCCAGGTCAGCAGGAACGCGAAGAACGGCCCGAGCTGGTCGGCTGTCCGCGGACCGCAGGCCGGCCTGGCGAAATCATGATCGGAGGAAAACAGCGCGATCAGCCCCGCGTCGCCCACGGCGGCGGCATCCCGGCGCCACGCGGTCAGGAACGTCTCAGCCGAGCCGGCCCCATCCGCGCTGAAGTAACAAGGGCCCGGTTCGGTGCCCGGCAGCCCCAGGCCGGCGCCGTTGTTCAGCAGCGAGCCGTGCTCCGGTCCGATGGCGAGGTAGAAGTCGGCGTGGAATCCGGCCGGCCCCGCGGTCGCCGGGTGATTCCATTCCGACATCAGTGCCGCGTCAGGGTAGGCGCCGTCGAGCCAGCCGCGGATCTGCCGCCACAGCCGCGCGGTCTCCAGCCAGCCCGGGTCGTCCTTGACCAGCGTGCTGGCCAGATCCACCCGGAAGCCGGCCACGCCCAGGTCTAGCCAGTGCGTCATGATCGCGGTCAGCGCCGCCCGGTTCGCCCGCGGGCCAGGCGCGTCTACCGGCTGGCGCCATGGCTCGGCCGGGTCCATCCGGGCGTAGCCGTAGTTCAGGGCAGGCTGGAACGGGAAGAAGTTCGGCAGGTACCACCCTGGCCGGCGGCCTGGCGATGGCACCCACTGCGGTCCAGGTGCGCTGGCCGGGCGCCCGAGCTCTCCCGGCCGCTCGGCCGGCCCGGCACCAGCACCTCCCAGCTGCCCGGGCCGCTCCCGGCTGACCTGCGCCGGGTCAGCGAATATGTACCGGTCGTCGGCCGGGTCATCGCAGGCGGCTAGGAACCACCGGTGCTGGTCTGAGGTGTGCCCGGCAACCAGGTCGAGCAGCACTCTGATCCCCAGGCCGCGAGCCGTGTCCACCAGCGCCGCCAGATCCTCGTTGGTGCCGTACCTGGGCGCGATCGACAGGTAGTCGGACACGTCGTAACCGGCGTCGCCAAACGGCGAGGCGAAGCAGGGATTCAGCCACAGCGAGTCCACGCCGAGCCAGGCCAGATAGTCCAGCCGCTCGGTGATCCCGCGCAGGTCGCCGATCCCGTCGCCGTCGGAGTCGGCGAACGACTGCGGGTAGATCTCGTACATGACGGTGCTGGCCAGCCAGCCGGGAACACGCAGCGAAGCCATGATGCGCCACCTTGCCGTTGGACCCTCGATCGCCTTTACCGGGCGGACCGGCTTCTGCCGCGAAACTCTGCGACCACCTGGCCGCCGCGGCGGACCGTGACATCGTAGATGCCGCTGCGGCCGTAGCTGACCCGCTCCTGTGCCGTAGCGACCAGGTCGTCGCCCTCCCGCACCGGCGCCACGAAGGTAATGTCGGCCCCTGCGGCGACGGTAACCGGGCCCTTGCTATTGCATGCGCAGGCGAAAGCGCTGTCTGCCAGCAAGAACACATAGCCGCCGTGCGCAATCCCATGCCCGTTGACCATCGCCCGGCTGATGGTCATCCGGATCGCTGCCGTACCGTCACCGGCGTGCAGCAACTCCATGCCGAGGTGCCGCGATGCCAGGTCCGCCTCGAACATCGCCGCGGCTGGACCGGCCGACTGCTGGTTACCGACCATGGCGACATCCTGCCGCACCATGGACCGGCCGGCTCCCGGCAGATCAGCGACGGCGGACGGCTCGGATCCAGGGGACGCGGTCCGAAGCCCGGCTGATGGCGGCACGGCGGCACCTCGGCTACCTTGCCCCAGTTCCGGTTGCGATCTGAGTAGCGTGTCGATCATGTGCTCCTTTCGCCAGACCGGCATAGTGCTGACCGATCACACCTTCGAGGTTCCGCTGGACCATGCCGATCCCGGCGGCGCCCAGATCGAGGTGTTCGCCAGGGAGGTGGTCGCCACCGAGCGCGCCGCGGATAGCCCGGCCGACAGCCTGCCCTGGCTGATCTTTCTGCAGGGCGGGCCTGGCCGGCCCAGCCCGCGGCCGAACGGGCGGGACGGCTGGCTAGACCGCGCTTTGCGGGAATACCGGGTGCTGCTGCTCGATCAGCGCGGCACTGGCCGTTCCACGCCGGCCAACCGGCTGACCCTGGCGCGGCTCGGCGGGCCGCAAGCGCAGGCACGGTACCTGGCGCACTTCCGGGCCGACTCGATCGTGGCCGACGCCGAGTTGATCAGGCGGCGGCTCACCGGCGGCCGGCCATGGAGTGTGCTCGGCCAGAGCTTCGGCGGATTCTGCACCGTCAGCTACCTGTCGCTGGCGCCCGAGGGCATCGCCGAGGCGTTCATCACCGGCGGGCTGCCCGGCCTGGCGACCACGGCGGACGAGGTTTACCTGGCCACCTATCCCCTGGTGGCGGCGAAGAACCAGGCGCACTACGAACAGTATCCCGGCGACGTGGAGCGGGTTCGCCGGGTTGCCCGCCGGCTGGCCGACACCGACGTCCTGCTGCCATCAGGTGCGTCCCTCACCGTCGCGGCCTGTCAGTCACTCGGCCTGCAGCTGGGCGCCAGCACCGGCAGCCAGCTGCTGCATTACCTGATTGAGAACGCTTTCGACGGCGACGAGATCGGCGATGATTTCAGGTACCGCGTGGACGCACTGCTGACCTGCAGCGGCGGGCCGCTTTACGCGCTGCTGCACGAGGCCTCCTACGCCCAGGGCAGCGCGACCCGATGGGCGGCGCAGCGGGTCAGGGCCGACTTCGGAGCCTTCTGCGCCGAGACCGCCCTGGCGGGCACCGACCCGGTCCTGTTCACCGGAGAGATGATCTATCCATGGATGTTCCAGACCGACCCAGTGCTGCGTCCGCTGGCCGAGGCGGCGGACATCCTGGCCGGGTATGACGCCTGGCCGCCGTTGTATGACCAGGACCGCCTGAGCACGAACGAGGTGCCGGTCGCGGCCGCGATTTACTACGACGACATGTACGTGCCGCAGCAGTTCTCAGTCCGCACCGCAGCCCAGATCCGCGGCCTTAAGCGCTGGGTGACCAACGAGTACGAGCACGACGGCCTGCGGGTCAGCAATGGCGCGGTACTCGACCGGCTGATCGGCATGGTGCGGGGCACCGGATAGCCGCCGCCCTTAGGCTGGGCCTGGTGACCGTGCGGACGTGCCTGTGCTTGATCACCCGGCCTGGCCGGGAAGTGCTGCTCGGCTTCAAGAAGACCGGATTCGGGGCTGGCCGGTGGGTCGGGCTCGGCGGTCACGTCGAGGCCGGCGAGCAGCCGGCCGCCGCGGCCGTCCGCGAGGTTGCTGAGGAGTCGGGCCTGATCGTGTCGCCCGCCTCGCTCAGTCATATGGCGGAACTGACCTTCGTCTTCCCGGCCCGCCCGGACTGGGACCAGACAGCCGATGTCTTCGTCACCGCCGACTTCGATGGCGATCCTGCCGAATCGGACGAACTGCTGCCGCGCTGGTTCTCCGTCGGCGCATTGCCGTTCGACGGCATGTGGGATGACGCCAGGTACTGGCTGCCGGTCGTGCTGGCGGGACAGCGGGTGGTTGCCGAGATCACCTTCGCTGACGATTGCGCCACCGTGGCAGCCATCGAGCCCGAGCTTCGCTATGTCGACTCCGCCGCAAGCGCATCGGAGCGCTGATCTGCTCGCCCTGCCGTAGGCTTGGTGCCGTGCCCCGTTATGAGTACCGCTGCCGCGCCTGCGGAGACATCTTCGAGCGGACCCGCCCGATGAGCGAGTCGTCCGCGCCGTGCGCCTGCCCGCAGGGACACGACGACACAGTCAAGCTGCTCTCCACCGTTGCGGTCGGCGGCCGGGCCGGATCGGCGGCACCGGCCCCGCGCGGTGGTGGCGGCTGCTGCGGCGGAAGCTGCGGCTGCGGCTGACGAGCCTCACCCGGGCCGCTCAGCCGCGGCACCGACCAGTGATCCGGGGCAGGACGCCCGCCATGCGACCGCGACGGCAGCGCCACGAGTGCGATCAGGCCGCCGGCCAAGGCGGCCACGGCCCCGGTCCGTAGCCCAAGATCCATCCCGCTGATGAACGCAGTGCGCGCGAACTGGGCCAGCAACAGGCCCACGATGCCGCCGGCTCGCTCCGCCGCCGCCAGCGCGCCGCCGAGCGATCCGAGGATCGCGGTCATCGCCTCGTGCGGGACGTGGTGCGGGGCCAGGGCGGCCGTCATCTTGTCCTGGTACCTGGTCGCCAGCAAGCTGCCGATCACGGCTACTCCCAGTGCCCCGCCGACCTGCATGAACGTGCCGTTCGTGGCCGATCCGACGCCAGCGTCACCGCGCGGCACCGAGCCCATCACCGACGCCGTCGCCGACGGGATGGCCAGCCCGGCGCCGAAACCGAGCATGATCAGCCCGGGCAGTATGCCGGTATAGGTGGTAGTTCCGGAAGCACCGGAGACCTGCCACAGCCCCCCGGCGATGATCAGCAATCCGGCCGCGACGGTGAGCTTGGTGCCGACAGCCCGAACCAGGAGCCAAGAAACCGGGGCGATGACGGCGACCGCACCGGCGGCGGGAAGTACCCGGACGCCAGTCTGCAGCGCGGTGTAGCCCAGCGAGAACTGCAGGTACTGGGTGAGCACGAAGAGCGCGCCGAACAGCCCGAAGGTGACCATCCCGACCGAGGAGATCGCGCCAGAGAATGCCCTGGCGCGGAAGAAGCTCAGGCTCAGCATCGGATGCGAGCTTGCCCGCTCCCAGGCAGCGAAGGCAGCCAGCACCACCAGTCCGCCCAGGCCTGCCCCGATGACCCGCGCCGACGACCAGCCGCGCACCGGCGCCTCGATGATCGACCAGAGCAATAGCCCGAATCCGGCGACCGACAGCGCTGCCCCGATCAGGTCGGGGGCTGGCGCGTCCTGCTTCCTGGAGTCCGGCACCAGCGGCAGCGCGCAAGCCAAGCCGACCGCGGCGATCGGCACATTGATCAGGAAGACCGAGCCCCACCAGAAATGCGCGAGCAGCAAGCCACCGATGATCGGGCCAAGTGCGATCCCTATTCCGCTGGTGCCTGCCCAGAGGCCGATCGCGCGCTGCCGTTCGCCGCCGTCGCGGAACATGTCGGTAATGATCGACAGCGTGGATGGCATGATCAGCGCGGCGCCGACGCCCATGCTGGCGCGGGCGGCGATCAGCATGCCGACTGAACCAGAGAAGGCTGCCCAGGTCGAGCCAGCTGCGAAGGCGGCCAGGCCGACGACGAACGTCCGCTTCCTGCCGATCCGGTCAGCCACGCTCCCGGCCACAAGCAGCAGCCCGGCGAAGACTATGACGTAGGAGTCGACCACCCACTGAAGCTCGGTGGAAGTGGCATGCAGGTCCCGCACCAAGGTAGGCAGGACCACGTTGAGTACCGTGTTGTCGAGGGTCACCATCAGCAGCGAGACGCAGAGCACGGCAAGCGCTATCCAGCGCCGTCTGGAGGAACGCCCGCTGCCCACCGGGGACGCCGGCGTCGTTCGCAGGTCAGTAGCCACTGTCTCAGTCCATGGCACCGCCGGTCCCTTCGCCAGGGCCTAAGGACATGGCTGAACGTCCCCAGCTAGGTGTCAGACTCGACGACCTGGGCCTGGCCAGCGCAACCCGGTCCGACTGACGCGAACCCGCCGGTCGGTCGGGTCAGGCGGCGACCGCCGGACGCCCGGATCCGGCAGATAAGGTAACGGCAGCCGACCTGCCGGAGGACAGCGATGCCAGTTCTGCCAGCTGAGCTCTTCTACGCCGAGATCGCCTCAAGCACGGCCGCGCTCGCCGTGCTCGTGGACAGCGAGGATCCGCAGCTCCCGATCCCGAGCTGCCCGGAGTGGACGCTTCGGCAGCTGGCTACTCATGTCGGCCGGGCGCACCGGTGGGCCGGCCAGATCGTGGCCACCAGGTCGGCCGAGATGATCGCGTTCCGGTCCGTTCCTGACGGGAGGATGCCCGACGATCCGGCGGCACGCGGACACTGGCTGACGAGCGGGGCGGCCGGGCTGGTCGACGTTCTGCGGGAGGCTGGCCAGGACCGGGTCTGGACCTTCGACGGACTTGGGCCGGCCAGCTTCTGGGCCCGCCGGATGGCGCACGAGACTCTGGTGCACTGCGCGGACGCACAGCTGGCGGCGGGCGAACAGGTCGCCATGCCGGCCGAGCTCGCTGCCGACGCGATCGACGAATGGCTGACCGTCATCTCCGCGCCGCTGACCGGGCAGCCCGATCCTCGGGCCGGCGCCTTGCCGCAGGGCCGGACGCTGCACGTGCACGCGACCGACTCCGAGCTCGGCCAGGCCGGTGAGTGGCTGGTCATGCACACGCCGGACGGTGTCAGCGTCCGGGCTGGCCATGATCGCGGCGATGTCGCGGTAACCGGTCCGGCAGCCAGCCTGCTGCTTGTTCTGCTGCGTCGGCAACCGTCCGACGATCCATCTGTGCGCGTGTTCGGGGACCAGCAGCTGCTCGATCAGTGGCTCGCGCACTCGTCGTTCTAGCCGATCCGCCGGTCGGCACCGATCCGGCGCTGGCCGTCGCCCGGCCGGTCTGGCCGCGAAGCGCGGCGGGACGGCATCGCCTAGATTCGGGCGGTACCGACAGCGGTAGGCTGGTCAGACTGACCGACTGTGGACCGGTGCCTTGAGGTTGTGCCCTTGCCGAACGCCCTGCGGGAATTCGTCCTTGCCGACGACGCGGCTGCGCCGGGAGATGACGTCCTGCAGGTCGGCGACCCCAGATTCGAGATCGCCGATGGAGGCAGAACCCGTACCCTGCGGCGGACCTGGCTGGACACCTTCGACTGGCGGCTGTTCCGGGCCGGTCTGACGCTGGAACTCCGGTCCGGCGCGGGTGTCGGCGAGCTCGTGCTGACCGGCCGCGACGGCGATCTCCTGGCCAGGGTTCCGGCCGCCACCGCCAAGCGGCCGGCCGGTCAGAACGGCGAGCGAATCCGCTGGCCGTGCCTGGTCGAAGCGCTGCCGCTCGGCCCGCTGCGAGAGCAGCTCGCCCCCGTGGCCGGCGTCCGGGCGCTGCTCCCGGTCGCTCGGGCCACCAGCGTCCTGACCGAGCGGCGGGCGGTGAACGATGACGAGAAGACCATCGCCAGGCTGACCATCGACCGGATGGCGGTGACCTACCCGCGGGCGGCCACGGCCGCGCCCAGGCTCGAAGTCGCCGCGCTGCGCGGCTATCAGGCTCAGGCGGGCAGACTGGCTGACGCGCTGCTCGGGGTGCCAGGCATCACGCAGGCGCAGCACACCTCGCTGGAGTCCGCGCTCGCCGCATCGGGCCGCAAGCCGGGCGATTACAGCAGCAAGGTCGATGTCCAGCTGACCGGCTCGATGCCGGCCGCCCTCGCTCTGGCCATCGTGCTCGGCAGGCTCTTCGACACCGCGGAAGCAAACGTCCCTGGCACCGTCAAAGACGTCGATACCGAGTTCCTGCACGATCTGCGGATCGCCGTGCGCCGCACCCGCTCAGTCCTGAAGACGGCTGGCAAGGTGCTGCCTGGCACCGTGGTCAGCCAGTACCGGCCGGAGTTCAAGTGGCTGGGCGATCTCACCACGCCGACCCGTGACCTTGACGTCTACCTGCTCGGCTACTCCTCGATGGCGCGCAAGGTGCTGGCCGCGACGGCCGCCGAGCTGCGGCCGTTCCACGACCACCTGGCACGACAGCGGGCGGCCGCGCAGCGTGAGCTGGCCCGCGGCTTGCGGTCGGCCAGATTCGCCAGACTGGCCACCGGGTGGCGGCAGTCCCTCGCGCAGCTCGCCGCCGCCCCGGCGCGCCGGCCCGAGGTCAGCAAGCTGGCCGCGAGCAGGATCGCGCGCGCGCACCAGCGGGTGATCTCCGACGGCAGCGCGATTACCGCCGCATCTCCGCCCGAGTCACTGCATGAACTGCGCAAGCGCTGCAAGGAACTCCGCTACCTGCTGGAGATCTTCGCGTCGCTGCATGACCCGGCCGAGCAGTGGCAGGCCGTCAACGAGCTGAAAGCACTGCAGGACTGCCTGGGCGAGTTCCAGGACACCGAGGTACAGCACGCCGAGCTCCGGGTCTTCGCGACGCAGATGATGGCCGACCGGAGCGCCCCGGCCGCTACCTTGCTGGCGATGGGTGAGATCGCGGCCACCCTGGCCGTCAGGCAGCGGCAGGCACGGGCTGAGTTCGCTGGCCGCTTCGCCGAGTTCGCCAGCCCGCGCGGCCTGGCCAGGATCAGCGCTCTTACCCGGACGGCGCCATGAAGATCATCGCGACCTACAACATCAAGGGCGGCGTGGGCAAGACTGCCACCGCAGTCAACATCGCCTACCTTGCGGCGCGGGATGGCTACCGGGTCCTGCTCTGGGATCTTGACCCGCAGGGGGCAGCCAGCTTCCTGTTCCGGGTCAAGCCGCGGGTGAAGGGCGGCGGCAAGGCGCTGATCGCTGGCAAGCGGCCGGTCGATGACGCGATCAAAGCGACCGACTTCACCAATCTCGACCTGCTGCCGGCCGACTTCACCTACCGGAACCTGGACCTGCACCTGGACAGCGAGCGCAAGTCGACCAGGCGGCTGCGCGGTCTGCTGACTCCGCTGCGGCACGAGTACGACGTCGTCGTGCTCGACTGCCCGCCGAGCATCTCGCTGCTGTCCGAGAACGTGCTGCACGCGGCCGATCTGCTGCTCGTCCCGCTGATCCCGACCACGCTTTCGGTCCGCACCCTGGATCAGCTCACCGACTTCATCGCCGGCTTCGACGGGCAGCGGCCGAAGATCCTGGCGTTCTTCTCGATGATCGACCGGCGCAAGCGACTGCATAAGGAGATCGCCGAGCAGCTCCCGGCGCAGCGCGACGATGTGGCGGCGACGGTCATCCCGGCGCTGTCTGCGATCGAGCGGATGTCCGTGCAGCGGACGCCGGTGACCGCGTCGTCGCCGCGCAGCCAGGCCGCCCGCTGCTACCGCGAGCTGTGGCAGGACGCCCGCCAGCGCGCCAAGCTGCCTGACCCGCCGGTGCAGCCCTGACCGCAGACTGGCTCAGCTGCCGCGGTGCCGCCAGGCGACCTGACCGTGGTCGTCGGCCAGTCACCACGACCGAGAATCGGCTGCGATCACGGCAGCACCGGGCTAGTCCAGCTCGCTGATGAATCCGATCATCGCCTGGCTGACCTCGTGCGGGCGCTCCTGCTGTGTCCAGTGGCCGCAGCCGGGCAGCAGCACCGGCTCACGCAGCCGGGGAGCGAAGTTCCGCAGCTGGCCGAGCATGCCCGGGCCGCCGGAGAAGGCGACCACCAGGTCCCGGTCACCGGCCAGGTAGAGCGCGGGCACGGTCACCGGCGCGTGCTGCCAGGCGACCGTCAGCTCCCAGTTACGGTCCAGGTTGCGATACCAGTTCAGCGGGCCGGTGAAGCCGGACTGCGCGTACTCATCGACGAAGACCTCGATGTCATCGCTGGTCAGCCAGCTAGGCAGGGCGGCTGGTTCCGGGCAGATGTCGAGGAATTCGCCGCCGGGCGGGATCACCGGCACGCCGCCTGCCGGGCCATCACCGGACGCGGCGCACAGCAGCCGGCGGAAGGTGGCGGTCCGATCGCGGCCGAGCTCGGCGTCCGCCACGCCCGGCTGCTGGAAGTAGCACATGTAGAAGCCATCGGTATACAGGGCGCGCAGGGCCTCGACTGGCCGCGCACTCCCCCGCGGCCGGTACGGAACGCTCAGCCCGATCACGCCGCGAACCCGGTCCGGCCGCAGCAGCGCGGTGCTCCAGGCGACCGGTGCGCCCCAGTCATGCCCGGCCACCACGGCCCGGTCCGCGCCGAGCGCGTCCATCAGCGCGATCACGTCGCCGGTCAGGTGCAAGATCGTGTACTCATCCACCTGGTCAGGACTGCCAGGGTCGCCGGGCTGCCCCGCCGCGCGGTGCGGCGGACCGGTCCGGCAGTAGCCACGCTGGTCAGGCGCGACCGCGTGATATCCGGCGTCGGCCAGCGCGGTCAGCTGATGCCGCCAGGAGTACCAGCACTCAGGGAAACCGTGCAGCAGCAGCACCAGCGGGCCGCGGCCGGCCTCGGCGATGTGCATCCGGAGCCCGCCCGCATCGACGTACCGGTGGGTTACGCCGTCGATCGCATCGTCACGCAGCATGTCCGGAGGATAGCGCCGCGATCGGCCTGCGTCCCGACGCGGCCTCAGCCGCCGGGCCGGACGAGCATCCAGCTGCGGCACTGGCGCGGCGCGTCCGTCGCTGCGCACTGTTCCGGGCTTGGCGCCTTGCCTCGCGGCTGTGCCGATACCGATCGCGGCTGTGCCGAGGTCGATCGGGACACGTTGTGGCCGGACCGCGGACTCTGCACGCCCGCACCGGGCCGCAGCGTGCTCATCGCGTAGATCAGCACGGCGATGACGGCGAACATGGCCAGCGTCGCCAGCGAGCGGGCCCGCCTGGTTCGCAACGCCCGCCCGACGCCAGGCCGGCCGAAGGAGGCAAGCTGGGCAGCCAGCCGGGGATCATCGGCGGCGAGCATGCGCTCCATCTCCTCAAGAATGCGCTGCTCATCCATGGGAAGCGCCATATCTCACCTCCGCCGCCGCAGTCCCCGACGCCGACGCTCCGGCGGGGATGCTCTTTACTATCCCCCGCTGGAAGATTTTTTACCTGCCCATTTCCTAAGACTGGGCTTCGCCTTACCGGTTGAGAGATTCGAATATATGTTCTAGACTCCTCGGCGTGCGATGGGACAGCCTTCGGCTGCACGACCAGGCCCCGGACGATTCCGGCGGGTGCGGTGCGCAGCCGCCAGCCGCGCTCTTCGGCCGAGACGCCGTAGCGAGGACCTTTGACACACCCGGATTCGCAGGCATGACGTTCTACGAAGTACACGCCCGCTCGATCATCAACAAGGTGCCAGCCTCCTCCCGGATGCCATTCCGGGCGACGATCAATCCGTATCGCGGCTGCGGCCACGCCTGTGCCTACTGCTTCGCCCGCGGCACCCACACCTACCTCGACCTCGACGCCGGCCTGGACTTTAACTCCAAGATCATCGTCAAGGTCAATGCCGCCGAGCTGGCGAGAAAGGAACTCACCAGGCCGCAATGGTCCGGCGAGCACATCGCGATGGGCACGAATGTGGACTGCTACCAGCGGGCCGAGGGCAGGTACCGGCTGATGCCCGGCATCATCGGCGCGCTGCGCGACGCACGCAGCCCGTTCTCCATCCTCACCAAGGGCACGCTGCTGCTGCGCGACCTGGACTTGCTCTGCGAGGCAGCCGAGGTCTCCGAGGTGGGCCTGTCGCTGTCGGTCGGATTCGCTGACGCCGGGCTCTCCAGGTCGGTCGAGCCGGGCACGCCGAGCCCGCAGCGGCGGCTGGAGGTCTGCTCGGCGATCACCGCCCGCGGGCTCCGGTGCGGCATCCTGATGGGCCCGGTGCTGCCGTTCCTGTCCGACTCGCCCGCCCAGCTCGCCGAGACGGTGCGGCAGATCGCCGCAGCAGGAGCGAGCAGTGTCAGCCCGATCGTGCTGCACCTGCGTCCTGGTGCCCGCGAGTGGTTCCTTGGCTGGCTGACCGAGCATCATCCGGACCTGGTCGGCAAGTACCAGCGGCTCTACGGCTCGGGCGCCTACGCCCCCAGGCAATATCAGCAGCAGATCGCCGCGCGCGTCGCCGACCTGGCCCGCCAGCACCGAGTTGGCCAGGTCGGCCCGGCCGCCGCGCGGCGGCCCGTGCGGCAGCGCCGGCCGGGTGCTGCCGCGGGCCCGGCGAGGCCCGCGGACGGCGTCGGGACCAGCCGGCCGGTCGTCGCGGCCGGTCGTGCCCGACCCAGCCGCAATCCCAGCCTGGATGAGGTCCAGCTCACGCTGCCGACCTGAGCCAGCCGGCCAGCCCGGCCGGATCGGACGCCGGGGAGTCGCAGGCCAGATCCCCGCACGGTGCGGCCCGCCTGGTTGCACGTACAGTTGACTGCCGTGGGCTCCCAGCACGATGAAGCGGTCCAGCGGACACCGGACCGGCTGATCGTCCGCACCGCCCCGGTCGCTGATCCCGGCGATCTGCTTGCCCGGCTGCCGCAGCCGGATGCCCTGGCCTGGATCAGGCGCAGCGAGGGCCTGGTCGGCTGGGGATCAGCGGCCAGGATCACCCTGCCCGCCGGGCCCGACAGGTTCCTGGCCGGCGAGAAGTGGCTCCGCGAGCTCTTCGACGGTGCCCTGGTGGCTGACCAGCTCGATGTGCCTGGCTCCGGTCCGGTAGCTTTCGGAAGCTTCACCTTCGACCCGGCGTCGGATGGCTCGGTCCTGATCATTCCGCGCATCATCCTGGGTCGCCGCAGCGGCCGGGCCTGGCTCACCACGATCGACTCCGACCCTGGCCTGGCGGCTGGCCCGGCTGACCGCGATCCGGGCTCCGGCCCTGACCCCGGCTCCGGCCCGCCCCAGCCGACGTCCCCAGTTCCCGTTCCGCTGGCCGTGCCCAGCGGCGTGCGCTGGGCGGACGGCAGCCTGACCGCGCCGCAGTGGGAGCAGGCAGTGGCCGCCGCCGTCACCAGGATCTCGGCCGGCGAACTGCGCAAGGTGGTCCTAGCCCGCGATCTGCACGCAGTGGCAGCACAGCAGATCGACGCTCGGGTGCTGCTCGCCCGGCTGGCTTGCGAGTACCCCGACTGCTACACCTTCGCCTGCGCCGGGCTGGTGGGCGCGACTCCCGAGTTGCTGATCCGCCGCGAGGACCTGCAGGTTTACTCCCTGGTGCTGGCCGGCACGATACCGCGTGGCGGCACTGCCGCGACCGACGAGGCCCTGAGCGCCGCGCTGCTTGCTTCGGCCAAGGACCAGGTCGAACATGAGTACGCGGTGGCCGATGTGCGCGAGGCGCTCCGGCCGCTGTGCTCGGACCTGCGGGTCCAGCCGCGACCTGAGCTGCTCCGGCTGGCGAACGTGCAGCACCTCGCCACCAGGGTGCACGGCCGGCTGACAGCCGAGGCCGCGACCCGTTCGGCGCTGGCGCTGGCCGCCGCGCTGCACCCCACCGCCGCGGTCTGCGGCACGCCAGCGGACGTGGCCATGGAGGTGATCCGCGACCTGGAGGGCATGGACCGCGGCCGGTACAGCGGGCCGGTCGGCTGGGTGGACGCCCGCGGCAACGGCGAGTGGGGCATCGCGCTGCGCTGCGCCCAGCTGGCGGGCCGACATGCCCGCTTGTTCGCCGGGTGCGGGATCGTGGCCGGGTCGCAGCCGGCCGCCGAACTGGCTGAGGCGCAGACCAAGTTCCGGCCGGTGCAGGAGGCCCTTGAAGGGTAGCTGCGACCGGCAGCCAGCGGCCGCCGAACCGAAGGGCCCCAGGCATCCCGGGCAGGGTCTGGGTTTCGTCCTTCGCTCACGGTTTGTCGCGATTGAGCGGCGCCGTACCATAGCGCCAGCCGGCCGAACTCGCAGATCGGGTCGCTCAGGGCGGTTGGTCACAGGGTGATTGCGGTTCCGTAAATGCTTTCGACCGCTTCTGGCTGCTGGGTAGACACCCCGCTCCACCCGCTGTAGGACTTGGATGATCGCTCACGTGCCTGCGCTCGTCGCCAGGCCAGAAGGAGTCCGTTCATGACACCAACGCTCAAGCGACTTGCTGTGCTTGCCGTGGCTGGCCTCACTGCCACTGGGCTCGCGGCATGCTCTAAGTCGACTTCAAGTAATGCAGGCTCATCGTCCCCGGTCCTCGGTGGCACGCTGCACATCGTCGCCGCCAGTGGCCAGGACCACTTCGACACGATTTCGGCGTATGCCACCTGGGACTACATCGTGGAGCGCGCCTACACCCGGCAGCTCCTGAGCTACCCGACCGTGGCCACCACGAGCACGAGCGGGCCAGCGTGGACCCAGGCCACCACGCCGGTGGCTGACATGGCCACCGTGGTGCCGACCACCGCCAACGGCGGCGTCACCAACGGCGGGCTGACCTACACGTTCCACATCAAGCCAGGCGTCATGTGGGACACCAAGCCGGCCAGGCAGGTGACCTCCGCTGACTTCCTCCGCGAGTTCAAGGCCTTCGGCAACCCGGCATCCCCGGTCGGCAACAGCGGCTACTACACGAGCACCATCGTCGGATTGAAGCAGTACCTAGCCGCCGAGACCGCCTTCTTCAGCGCCAAGAACGCTCCGGCGCCGACCGCGGCGAACATCGCGAACTTCCAGAACACGCACTCCATTCCCGGCATCTTGACGCCGAACTCGTCGACGTTGGTCTTCAACCTGGTCCAGCCGGCCTCGGACTTCGAGAGCATGCTGGCCATGCCGTTCGCCTCGGCCCGGCCGGTGGAGTACGACAGCTACGTGCCTGACAGCGCGCAGTTCCGGCAGAACACCGTCTCCGACGGCCCGTACCAGATCACCTCGTACGTGCCAGGCAAGTCGGTCACGCTGTCCCAGAACCCGGCGTGGAAGCAGTCCACCGACACGCTGCGGCATCAGTACCTGAAGACGATCATCATCTCGATGGGCAACTCGTCGGCGACCGGGCAGGTCGAGGACATGCAGGCCGGGACCCAGGACCTGGTGCTTGACACGCCGTTCCCGCCGACCGACATCCCGCAGATGCTGGCCAGCAAGAACGCCGACTTCCACATCTGGCCGTGGAGCAACACCAACCCGTACCTGTCCTTCAACCTGCAGAGCCCGGATGCCGGGGGCGCGATGAAGAAGCTCCTGGTGCGGCAGGCGATCGAGTACGGGACCGACAAGTCGGCCGTGCAGCGGTATTTCGGCGGACCGTCGATCGTCAAGATCATCAACACCATGATCCCGCCCGGCAACGTCGGCTACCAGGGCTTCAACCTGTACCCGACGCCGAACAACGCGGGCGACCCGGCGAAGTGCAAGGCGCTGCTCGCCCAGGCGGGCTACAAGAGCGGCCTGACCCTGACCGACCTGTACCTCAACGACTCGGTCAACACCGGCCTGTTCCAGACCGTCGCGGCGTCCCTGGCGACCTGCGGGATCAAGCTCACCGGCCACGGCGAGCCCATCTCGCAGTACTTTGTCAGCCTGGGCAACGCTCCGGCGAACAACAAGCCGAACGTGTGGGACGTTTCCCAGCCAGCCTGGATCCCTGACTGGTTCGGGAACAACGGACGCACCACGATGCAGCCGTTCTACCAGACCGACTGCGCTCTCAACACGATCAACTACGGCTGCTTCAGCAACGCCACGGTGGACAAGGACATCGCCTCGGCGCTGTCCGCGCCGTCCGCCTCTGCGGCTGGTAACTTCTGGCACCAGGTGGACCTGACCGGCATGCAGCAGGCCGTCTACGTGCCGCTGCTTGACCAGTACCAGGCGGTGTTCAGCAGCAGCCGGGTGCACAACGCCGGATCGCCGTGGATGATCTTCAACCCGACCATCGGCGGACCGGACGTCACCAACCTCTGGGTCAAGTAGTCAGTGGTGGGCCCGGCCGGGTGCGCTCAGTGCGTACTTGGCCGGGCCCGCTTGTTCCCGCTGCTCCAGCCGGGAACAACCCGAATTCGGGCATGGTCCATCGCGGCCCAATGGGCCCTGTTCGTCGCAATCTGCAAAGCGGTAATCTCAGGGCACGAACGCTATGACTGGGAGCTACGGTTTAGCAACCTCGCACATCGGGCTAGCCGGCGCGTTTGGTGCACCCTGATCGGAGGAATTAGTGAGCCTGCTCGAGGTAACCGACCTGCGAGTTGACTTCCCGACCGCCGACGGGGTCGTCCGGGCTGTCCGCGGCGTCTCATTCAGCGTCGAGCCGGGACGGACCCTTGGGATCGTCGGTGAGTCTGGCAGCGGCAAGACCGTCCTGACCCAGACTCTGCTCGGGCTTTCCCCGGGTGGTCAGGTCGCCGGCAAGGCGATGTTCGACGGCGTGAACCTGCTGACCCTGAACTCGGAAGATCTGCGCCGGGTCCGCGGTGCGCAGATATCGGTTATCTTCCAGGATCCGCTGACCAGCCTGCATCCGATGTACCGGGTAGGCTGGCAGATCGCCGAGATGGTCCGGGCGCACGACTCGTCGGTCACCAAGGCTCAGGCCGCGGAACGAGCCGTCGAGTTGCTCGGCCGGGTGGGAATCCCGAATCCTAGCCAGCGCTCCCACGATTATCCGCATCAGTTCTCCGGCGGGATGCGGCAGCGGGCCATGATCGCGATGGCCATCTCGCTCAGCCCCAAGCTGATCATTGCCGACGAGCCCACAACTGCCCTTGACGCCACCGTCCAGGCGCAGATCCTCGACCTGCTGATCCGGCTGCAGCAGGAGTCGGGCACCGCACTCATCATGATCACCCACGATCTGGGCGTAGTCGCTGACATCGCCGATGACGTGCTGGTGATGTACGCCGGCCGGGCCGTGGAGAAGGCTGACAAGCAGGACATTTTCTACCAGCCGCATCATCCGTACACCAAGGGCCTGCTTGAGTCGATCCCGAACAGCTCGGCCGCCGCGGAGCGGCTGCGGCCGATTACCGGACAGCCGCCAAGCCTGATCAACCTGCCGTCCGGCTGCAAGTTCCATCCGCGCTGCACCTACGTGATGGACCGGTGCCTGGGCGAGGAACCTGCGCTGATCCCGGTGGGTGACTCGGGCAAGCACCGTTCGGCCTGCCTGCTGCCCGCCGGAGCGCTCGGCCTGTCCGACGCGGCTGAGGATTTGCGCAGGCGCACGGTCGGCGAGGGCCGCAGCGCTGCCGCCGCCCAGATCGCCGAAGCCATCGCCGCCAGGCCAGAGGCAGAAGGGAGCGTGATCGCATGAGCGAGACCGGAAACCGCGACATCGCCAGCGCCGCGCGGCTTGAAGCGGAACTGTGGGACGACGACGTCCTGGTGAGCGTCGAGAACCTGGTGAAGTACTACCCGATCCGTGGCGGCGGCATCATCAGCCGGACCATCGGCCAGGTTCAGGCCGTCGACGGGGTTTCGCTCGTGGTGCGCCGCGGCCAGACGCTCGGCCTAGTGGGCGAGACCGGATGCGGCAAGTCCACGCTGGCCCGGTGCATCGCAGGACTATTCCAGGTCACATCGGGCAGGATCTTGTTTGAGGGACGCGACATCACGAACCTGTCCCGTCGGCAGATGCAGCCGTTCCGCCGGGAGATCCAGATGATCTTTCAGGATCCGTATGGCTCCCTGAACCCGCGCCGTCGGGTCGGATCGATCATCGGCGACCCGTTCACCGTGCACAAGACGGCGTCCGGGGCTCAGCGCAAGCGCGCGGTCCAGGAACTGATGGAGCGAGTCGGGCTCAATCCCGAGCATTACAACCGGTTCCCGGCCGAGTTCTCCGGTGGCCAGCGGCAGCGGATCGGCGTCGCCAGGGCCCTCGCGCTGCGGCCCAAGCTGATCATCTGCGACGAGCCGGTCTCGGCGCTGGATGTGTCGATCCAGGCCCAGGTGCTCAACCTGCTCGCCGACCTCCAGGACGACTTCGGCCTGACGTACCTGTTCATCGCGCACGACCTCGAGGTGGTCAGGCACGTCAGTCACTCGGTCAGCGTGATGTACCTCGGCAAGATCGCTGAGCAGGGCCTGAAGAACGACGTCTACGACTCCGCCAGGCACCCGTATACGGCCGCGCTGCTGTCCGCGGCCCCCGCCGCCGACCCGAATGCCGCCGCACAGCGGCAACGGATCCTGCTCACCGGGGACGTCCCGTCCCCGGTGAATCCGCCAAGCGGGTGCCGGTTCCATACCCGCTGCCCGAAAGCACAGAGCCTATGCGGGGAGCAGGAACCCGTGCTTGAGGCTAAGGCGGGCGACCCCGCTAACCACCTGACCGCCTGCCACTTTCCCGTGCAGGCCGGGGAGCAACTCGCCAGGGCGGCTGGGAGGGACCAGCGATGAGCATTACCGAAATTCAGTTTCAGGCGCAAACGGTAGAGTCCGCGCCGGAGCAGGCGATCCAGGGCCGCAGCCAGTGGCAGCTCACCTGGCGCAGGCTCCGCAGCGACCGGGTCGCTGTCGGGTCGGTGGTGGTGATCCTGATCGTGGCCATCTGCGCCATCATCGCCCCCGTGTTCGCGGCGCTGACCGGGCACCCCGTCGATCAGGAGTACCCGAACACCGGCTGGACCCTGCAGGGCCTGCCGGTCGGGCCGATGACGCACGGCTTCCTGCTTGGCACCGACAGCCAGGCGCGTGACCTGATCGTCCGGATCGCTTACGGAGCGCGAATCTCGCTCTTCGTGGGCATCTCCACCACCTTTGTCGCCACTCTTGCCGGAGTCACCATCGGCATGATCAGCGGCTATTTCGGCGGCGGCGTCGACGCGGTGCTGGCCAGGTTCATCGACGCGGTCCTCGCCTTCCCGTTCATCGTCCTCGCCCTCTCGCTCGCCGCCGTGTTCGGTCCGAGCCTGACGATCGTCCTGGTCGTGATCACGTTCTTCTCCTGGGCCGGAATCTCCCGGGTGGTCCGCGGCCAGACCCTGTCGATCAAGGAGAAGGAGTACATCGAGGCGGCCAGATCGCTCGGCGCCGGCCCGTGGCGGATCATGTTTATCGATATCCTGCCCAACCTGATGGCGCCGGTGCTCGTGCTGGCCACGCTGTCCATCCCGGCCGCGATCGTCTTCGAGGCCACCCTGTCCTATCTGGGCCTGGGCATCCAGCTGCCCACTCCGAGCTGGGGCAATATGCTGGCGGATGCGCAGAACGACTTCCAGGTCGCCTGGTGGTATCTGCTCTTCCCCGCCCTGGCACTGCTGATCACCACGCTGGCCTTCAACCTGCTCGGCGACGGGGTCAGAGACGCCATGGATCCGCGTACCGAGCGGATCTTCGCCGCGGCAAGCGGACGTCGCGGCAGGCGCAAGCGCCGTCGGGTTACCCCGATCGATGTCCTTTCCGATCCTGCCCAGCCCACGCTGGGCGGGCCAGCCTAGCCGGGGGGACTGACAGGTCATGGCACTCACGCGTTTTCTCATCCGCCGGATCCTCAGCGGCATCCTCGTTCTGTGGATCGTCAGCCTGGCCGCGTTCCTGCTCTTCTTCCTGCGGCCCAGGGACACCGTCGCCAGGGAGCTAGGCGGCAAGACAGCGACCGCGCCGATACTGGCGCTGATCACCAAGACCCTCGGCCTCAGCCAGCCCATCTACGTGCAGTACTGGCAGTACCTGTACCGGCTGGTGCACGGCAATCTCGGATACTCCTACGTGGACGGTGAGGCGGTCAAGACGATCCTGGCCCAGGATCTGCCGCGGACGGCGTCGCTGGTCGTCGGCGGGGCGCTGCTCTGGCTGATCGTCGGGCTCAGCGTCGGCATCCTCAGCGCGGTCCGGGCCAGGAGCTTCTTCGACCGATTCGCGACCTTCGGTGTGCTGACAGGGATCTCGATGCCGACGTTCGTGCTCGGGCAGCTGCTGCTGCTCGCGATCTTCCTGCCGCTCAATGAGCACGGGTTCACCTGGATCACCGACTCCTACCAGGGTCTCTCGCAGGGGGTGGTGCCTTGGCTTGGCTACTACCTGCTGCCATGGATCACCCTGGCCACGGTGCAGGCCGCCATCTACACCCGGTTGTCCAGAGGATCGCTGGTCGACACGCTCGGCGAGGACTACATCCGCACCGCCCGGGCTAAAGGTCTGACCGAGCGCCGGGTGATCTACCGGCACGGGCTACGGGCCGCCCTTACCCCGGTCGTGTCCCAGCTGGGCATCGACATCGGCGGATTCCTCGGCGGAGTCGTGGTCACCGAGCAGGTGTTCAACATGGGCGGGATCGGCCAGGACTCGGTGGCTGCCATCTCGCAGGGCAATCTCCCGGTGATCCTGGGTTTCGTGCTGATCGCCGCGCTGTTCGTCGTCGTCGCGAACATCATCGTCGACATGGTGTACGCCGTCCTCGACCCTCGGGTCCGGATCAGCTGAGTTCCCCGGACGTGCTCCGCGCCGCAACGGCGGCGCGGAGCACGGTCCGCAGCGCGGCGCCGACCGCCCGGTCGGTGCGTACCTCGACCAGCCGGAGCCCGGCGCCCCGCAGTGCGGCCGGCAGGTCAGCCGCCGACTCCAGCCGCTGGTGACCGAGTCCGGCAGCTCGGGCGAGCTGACCGAAGTCGGCCCCGTGCGGAGTGCCGAACACACGCTCGAACGGCCCGGAGATCGCTGCCTGCTCGAGGGTGGAGAAGATCCCGCCGCCGTTGTTATTGACCACGACCAGGCACAGGTCGGGCATCGTCTCATCCGGCCCGGCGAACAACGCGGGCGCGTCGTGCAGCAGCGCCAGATCGCCGAGCAGCGCGAACGCTGGCCCGCCGCGGCTGGCCTGGTGCGCCAGCGCGGCGCCGATCGCCGATGAGACCAGCCCGTCGATGCCGCTAGCGCCCCGGCTGGCGAGCACCCGGATCCCCGTGCGTGGCGCCAGCTGCTCGTCCAGATCACGGATCGGCAGGCTGGACGCGACCCACAGCAGCGCGCCCACGGGCAGGGCCGCGGCTAGATCACGAGCCAGTCTCGGCTCGCTGAGCGAGCCGTCGGCATCGAGCGCCGCGTCGACGGCAGCCCTGGCCGCGGCGTCGGCAGCCAGCCAGTCGGCGAGCCAGGCGGACTCGCGGCCCGCCGACGGGCCGGCCGAGAGCCGGACGGCAGCGGCCACGTCGGTCCCGGTCCTGGCCGGATCCGCCCACCGACCGGGTCCCTGGGCGATCACGGCATGCCTGGCGTGATGTCCAGGCACACCGCGGAGCAGGGCGAGCTGCCCCCTGGACAGGCCAGGCCGGCCTGCTGAGACGATCACGTCGGGCCGGTGCGTGCCGACGAAGTCCGGCATGGCAAGCAGATACTGGTACGCCGACAGCGCGTTCGGGCCGCATCTGGCATTTGATGACGGCTCGGCAAGCACCGGCCAGCCGGCCGCCTCGGCAAGCTCAAGCAGCGGCCGCGGGTCATAGTCACCGTCACCGCAGACGACCAGTCCCCGTTCGGCCCAGGTCAGCTCGGCGGTGCCAGCGAACCGGGTCCATGGCAGCCCGCCCGGCCGACCGGCCAGCGCCTCCGGCCAGGCCCCGACTCCCCCGGCTCCCCCGGCTCCCCCGGCTCCCCCGGCTCCCCCGGCTCCCCCGGCGCCAGCCTCGTCTGGCACGCCTGCTTCGTCCGGCACGCCTGCTTCGCTCCGCACGCCCGCTTCGTCCGGCGGGCCTGCTTCAGCCGGGACCAGCGGCTCGCGCAGCGCCAGGTTCAGGTGCACCGGACCGGCCGGGCCGCCTGCCGACCCGGCCGCCAGGCCCCAGGCCCGGCAGGCCACGGACCGCCAGTAGCCGACCATCGGTGCCCCCGCCTCGGGAACGCCGACCTCGCAGAACCACCGGACGGCCGACCCGTACAGCTTGAGCTGGTCGATCGTCTGGTTCGCCCCGGTGCCGCGCAGCTCGGGCGGCCGGTCGGCGGTCAGCACGAGCAGCGGCACGGCGGACTCATCCGCCTCGATGACGGCGGCGTGAAAATGCGCAGCCGCGGTGCCCGAGGTGCAGACCACGACGACCGGCGACCGGCTTGCCTTGGCCAGCCCGAGCGCCAGAAACGCGGCGGCCCGCTCGTCGATCCGCACGTGCAGCCGCAGGTCCCCGGCCCGCTCCCGGTCGTAAAGCGCCAGCGCGAGCGGCGCGCTGCGCGAGCCAGGAGCCAGCACCGCCTCCCGCAGTCCGCACCGGACCAGCTCATCGGCTACCGTCACGGCCAGCGCCGTGGCCGGGTTCACGCCGCAGCCGGATTCGGGCCGGGAGCCGGGTTCACGCCAGGAACTCCGCGGCGGCCAGCGCCCGGCGGCGCCACGGCTCCGGATCAGATTCCCAGCGCGCGAGCCGTTTCTCATCGACGACGACTAGCCGCCGCGGCAGCATCCCGCCGGCCGGCACCAGCGGATCATCGGTGACGTCCCCAGTGAGCAGGCTCATCGTCGCCAGCCCGCAGTCGTACCTGAGCTCGGGCAGCGCAGCTGCCAGCGCTACCCCGGCGACGAGCCCGACCGAGCTCTCCACCGCGCTGGACACGACCACCGGCAGTCCGCAGCCAGCCGCGACCCGCAGCGCTGCCCGGACCCCGCCAAGCGGCGCGACCTTGAGCACGACGATGTCGGCGGCACCTGCTGCTCTGACCGCCAGCGGGTCGGAGGCCTTGCGGATCGACTCATCCGCGGCCAGCGGGACATCGACGCGCCGGCGCAGGCTGGCCAGCTCGGCCAGCGTGGCGCACGGCTGCTCGGCGTACTCCAGGCCGAACACGCTGAGCTTCCGCAGCATGCTCGCGGCCTGCTCGGTGTCCCAGCCGCCGTTGGCGTCCACCCTGATCCGGCCGCCGGGTCCGAGTGCGTCCCTGACGGCCGCGACCCTGGCGATGTCATCGGCCTCGCTCTGGCCGGGCTCGGCCACCTTCACCTTCGCGGTCCGGCAGCCTGACCTGGCGACGATGCCATGAGCCAGCCGCGGGCCGACCGCTGGGACGGTGACGTTGACGCCGACCGCATCGCGCACCGGGTCCGGCCAGCCGATCGTCGCCGCCTCGATCGCGCTGGCCAGCCACCTGGCGCTCTCCGCCGGACCGTACTCGGCGAACGGCGAGAACTCACCCCAGCCAGCCGGCCCGAGCAGCAGCGCGCCCTCGCGCACGGTGATGCCGCGGAACCGGTTTCGCAGCGGGATCGCGTAGCCGCGGACCGTCGGCAGCAGCTCGGCCAGGAACTCGCGCTGCTCCGCGCCGGTCTGTGCCGCCCTGGTCTGGGTCACGGCCTGCGCGGGAAGTGCGAGAAATCGGGAGCGCGCCGGTTCACGTAGGCGTCGCGGCCCTCCTGCGCCTCATCGCTCATGTAGTAGAGCAGCGTGGCGTCCCCGGCGAACTGCTGCATCCCGGCAGCGCCGTCGGTCACCGCGTTCAGGGCACCCTTGAGCATCCGCAGCGCAAGCGGCGACTTGGCGAGCAGTTCCCGCGCCCAGGACACGGTCTCCGCCTCGAGCTGATCCAGCGGCACCACCGCGTTCACCAGGCCCATCTCAAGCGCCTCGGCGGCGGTGTACTGGCGGCACAGGTACCAGATCTCGCGTGCCTTCTTCAGGCCGACCGTGGCGGCCAGCAGCCACGACCCGTAGCCCCCGTCGAACGAGCCGACCTTGGGGCCAGTCTGGCCGAAGACCGCGTTGTCCGCCGCGATGGTCAGGTCGCAGCAGACATGCAGCACGTGCCCGCCGCCGATCGCGTACCCGCCCACCATCGCGATCACTGGCTTGGGCGTTCGCCTGATCTGCACCTGCAGGTCGAGCACGTTCAGTCGGCCAGTCCCCTGCTCATCGAGGTAGCCGTCGTCGCCGCGGATCCGCTGATCGCCGCCCGAGCAGAACGCCAGGTCACCCGCACCGGTCAGGATGATCACGCCGATCGCCTGGTCATCCCTGGCCACGTTGAACGCATGCTGCAGCTCGAACAAGGTGGTCGGCCGGAAGGCGTTGCGCACCTCAGGCCGGTTGATCGTGATCTTGGCGATACCCTCGGCCGTGGCGTAGATGATGTCGGAGTACTCCTGCCCTGGAGCCGGTCCTGACGACTTCCAGTCGATCACTTGTCCCCCCTCACTGCGCCAGTCGGGTTCGGCGAACGCTGCCTGATCCGCCGATTAACCTTACGACCGTGGGTTCCCGGCCATTGCACGCGGTCCTGCTACCGCCGCAGGCGGCGGGCGGCAGGCTGCTCGACGCGCTGGCGGCGGCGATTGACGGCACCGGGCCCGCGCTGCTGCCGCTCGACCCTGCCCTGCCACGCCGCCGGCTTGACGAGCTGCTCACCGCCTTTGCCCCGGTATCGATCGAAACTGCCGAAGATTCGGAACGAAAAGCCCTCGGCCGCTCTGGCACGGCAGCCAGCCCTGGCGTGGCTGACGACGTGGCCGTCGTCCTGGCCACATCGGGATCGACCGGCGTGCCCAAGGGTGCCGAGCTGTCCGGCGCCGCCCTGCAAGCCTGCGCCCGCGCTAGCTTGGCCAGGCTGGGGGCGCTCCCCGGGGAACGCTGGCTGTGCTGCCTGCCGACTCACCACATCTCCGGACTTGGCATCCTGGTCCGCTCGCTGGTGGCCGGCTCGACTCCGGTGCTGAGTGCGCGGCTGGACGCCGACGTGGTGGCCAGTGCCGTCGCCGGATCCGGCCGCCGCGCCCAGGCTGAGACCGGCTGCGGCTATCTCTCGGTGGTTCCCACCCAGCTGCGCAGGCTGCTCGACGCCGGGGCGCCGCTGATGCAGTTCCGCGCGATCCTGCTCGGCGGCGCGGCGATCCCGCCGCGAATGCTGGATGAGGCCGCGGCGGCTGGCGCCCGGGTGGTGACGACCTACGGGATGACCGAGACCTGCGGCGGCTGCGTCTATGACGGCGTGCCGTTGGACGACGTGCTGGTCGCCGACACCGCCGACGGCCGGATCAAGATCAGCGGCCCGGTGCTGTTCTCGGGGTACCGGCTGGCGCCCGAACTCACCGCCGCGGCCCTTCATGACGGCTGGTTCGTCACCTCTGACCTGGGCCGATTCGGTGCGGACGGGCGGCTCAGGATCCGTGGCCGGGCCGACGACGTGATCAACTCAGGGGGCGAGAAGGTCGTCGCCGGCCAGGTCGAGGATGCGCTGCGCGGCTGCCCGGCCGTACGCGACGCTGCCGTGGTGGGCACGCCAGACCCGCACTGGGGCGAGCGGGTCACGGCGCTGGTGATCCCGGCCGACCCGGCCGATCCGCCCAGCCTGGAGCGGATCAGGGAGCAGGTCAGCGCCCGCCTGCCGCGATACGCCGCGCCGCAGGCGCTGCTGCTGGTCACCGAGATCCCGCTGCTGCCGTCGGGCAAGCCGGATCGGCAGTTGCTGCTCAGGATCGCACGGTCCCGTGACTGTGGACCTGGTGCCGGATCGGGATCGGACGCGGGGCGTGGTACGGAATCGGGATAAGACTCGGACGCGGTGCCGGATCGGGATAAATAGCCGACCGCGCACCGGCAGTCCGCGATACGGTACGGGCAAGGACGCGTAACGATTTCTGGCATGCCGCAGCGGCGCGGGAAACAAACAGGCGCGCTGCGCGTTATAAGTAGCGCCCGCACTGCACGATATCAACTGCCGCAAACCCTGCCAACCACCAGCGGTGCCAGCGGGCGCCGCTGACCAGAGCATGCCGATGCGTGCCACGAAGGGAGGTGTCTGATGCCCAGGACTGCCAACGCGCTCTCCGAGCGACGCGATGACGAGGCCACGACTGCGCACGTGGATGAGCTGATCCGGCGCGGACGCCGCCAGGGGTACCTGCTACTGCGGGAACTCCGACAGGCGTTCGAGCAGGCGCGCATCTCCCCGACCGAGGCCCGCTCCATCCTCCGCGAGCTTGCTGAGGACGGCGTTCAGCTCGGCCATGAGCAGCCAACTGCCGCGGCCGCCGGGCTGGCCAGCGCGCCTGGCGGGCACCGGCCGACCGACCCTGACCTTTCCGAAGTGGAGCCTGCCGAAGTGACTCACGCCGAGCTCGAGCTTGCCGATATCGATCTCGACGACCCCGATCTTGCCATCGCGGACCTTGACGAGACCGACCTGGCCGAAGCTGTGCTCGCCGGACCCGGGCTCGCCGGACCCGGGCTCGCCGGACCCGGGCTCGCCGGACCCGGGCTCGCCGGACCCGGGCTCGCCGGACCCGGGCTCGCCGGACCCGGGCTCGCCGGACCCGGGCTCGCTGAGGCCGGGCTAGCCGACGCCGGACCATCCGGACCTGAGCTGACCAGCGCCGAGCTGAGCAGGCCGGCTGCCGCCACCGCGCGGTCGGCCGCCGCGGCCGGCCTGCGCGCAGCTGCGGTGGCCGGCGATGACGACGCCTCGGCCGAAGTTGACCTCGACGATCAGACCTCGGTCATGGGCGACTCGGTGCACACGTACCTGAAGTCAATCGGCCGGACCAGCCTGCTCACCGCCGTGCAAGAGGTCGACCTGGCGAAGCGGATCGAGGCCGGCCTGTACGCCGAGCACAAGCTGGAGACCGAGACCGGCCTGTCGCCGCAGTTCCGTGACGACCTTGAGGCGGTGGCCGCGGACGGCCGCCGGGCCAAGGCGCACATGCTCGAGGCCAACCTCAGGCTGGTTGTCTCGGTCGCCAAGAAGTACAGCGATCGCGGTCTGTCCCTGCTCGACGTGGTGCAGGAAGGAAACCTGGGCCTGATCAGGGCGGTCGAGAAGTTCGACTACGCCAAGGGCTACAAGTTCTCCACCTACGCCATGTGGTGGATTCGGCAGGCCATCCAGCGTGGCTTTGCCGACTCGGCCAGGACGATCCGGCTTCCGGTGCACGTCCTTGAGATGCTCAGCAAGCTGAGCCGGGTCGAGCGGGACATGCATCAGCGGCTCGGCCGGGAGCCGACCCCTGAGGAGCTGGCCGTCGAGCTTGACCGCACGCCGGACCAGATTGAGGAGCTGCTGCGTACCAGCAGGCAGCCGATCAGCCTCGACTCGACCATCGGCGAGGACGGCGAGACGTCCATCGGCGACCTGATCGAGGACATCGATGCTCCGGAGGCGTCTGAGCTGGTCGACCGGCAGCTGATGGCTGACCAGCTACGGCACGCTCTCGATGCGCTGACGCCGCGCGAAGCGACGATCATGGCGATGCGGTTCGGGCTGTACGACGGGAACCCGCACACGCTGGACGAGATCGGCAAGGCCCTCGGCCTGACCAGGGAGCGGATCAGGCAGCTGGAGAAGCAGTCGCTGTCGAAGCTGCGGCACCCAAGCCGGGCTCAGCCGCTGCTTGAGTACGCCGTCTGAAGCCACCGCAGAACCTGCGAGCCGGGCCCGCCCTCCCGCCGGGCCCGGCTCGCTTCGGCTAACGGCCCCGATCAGCGAGCCCGGCCGAAGCGACGCAGGTCAGGCCTGACCGGGCGACGCCGCCTGCCCGCTCGATTCGGGTCGTGGCGCTGACCAGATCGCAGCGACGGCAAGCGCCTGCGTTGCCGATTGGAGGTGCCCGGCGCGCGCCGCAGCTGCCCGCCGGGCCGGATCGAGCACGTTGCGGCCGATCGCCTTGGCGGCGGCTTGGTCGGGCTTGATCACCAGAACCTCAGCGCCCTGCTCGGTGAGCCGGCGCACCTGCCTGCCCACGCCGGTGATGGCCGATCCGAAGCCCTGAGTGATCGGCGCGATCACCACGATCCGCCGGCATCCCGCCGCCAGATCCACGTTGGTAGCCGATCGCATACCGCCGTCGATGTAGCGCCGCCCGTTGATGGTGACCGGAGGCCAAACCCCAGGAACCGCGCAACTGGCGGCCACGGCGTCGACCAGGCCGACGCCACTGGCGGCGTCGAAGACCACGAACTCGCCGGTAACGGCGTCAACTGCGGTGATCTTGAGCGGGCTGGGCGGCCAATCGCGCACCGGAAGCCTGGACTCGATCACGGATCGCCGCCGGGCCTCAGGCTCGGTTTTGGCCCGCAGTGCCATCGCACCGATCCTGGCCCGGACAGTGACCGGGTTCCGTGCGAAGATCATCGCCCTGACGTACTTCGCCAGAACTGCCGGACCGACGGCCGCCTTGATCTCGCCCCTGGGCGGAGCCAGCTGTACCTGGTAGAGCTCGGCCAGACTGACTCCCGACCGCACATCGGTGCCGACCACCGATCCCGCTGAGGTCCCCACCACCAGGTCCGCGTCGGACAGATCGACGCCACGTTCCGCCAGCCCGGTCAAGATGCCGATCTCCCAGGCGACGCCGGTGACCCCGCCGCCGCCAAGCACGAGCGCCTTTTCTGCCATGCGTACTTTCTATCCGAACTGCATCCGGCCGCGACAGGTCCGCGGCCGGTTTGGAATGATCTGGCGAATAACCTCGTCGCATGACCGATTACGCACAGTGTGATGAGGACTGTCCAGCGCAGCCTGCGCACCATCCGGCCGACCAACCCGCTGCCAGCCGTCTCTCCGCTGGCGCGGCCCGGCCGGTGCGTGACGGCATCCTGCTCGGTCTGGCCGTCGGCGTGTCCGGCCTCGCCTTCGGCGCCGCGGCCGTCGGCGCGGGCTTGAGTGCCTGGCAAGCCTGCGCGCTGAGCCTGCTCGCCTATACCGGTGCCTCGCAGTTCGCACTGGCCGGAGCGATAGCCGGCGGCGGCAGCCTGCTCGCAGGCACCGCTGGCGCGATCATGCTCGGCAGCAGGAACGCGCTCTACAGCCTCCGCCTCGCGGATCTGCTGCAGGTGCACGGCCTGCGGCGGTTCGCCACCGCCCAGGGCGTCACCGACGAGTCGGCGGCCATCGCGCTGGCTCAGCCGGACCACGCGGCCGCCCGGACCGGATTCCGCGCGACCTTCGCCAGCCTGTACCTGACCTGGAACGCGGCCACCCTGATCGGCGCGGTCGGCGCCGGCCGACTCGGCTCACCGCAATCATTCGGGCTTGACGTGATCGGGCCTGCCGCGTTCCTCGCTCTGATCTGGCCGCGCCTGCAAGCCGGGCGTACCGAGCGCGCCGTGGCGGCGGGCGGCGCCGCGATCGCGCTGGCGGCCACCCCACTGCTGCCAGCCGGCGCGCCGGTCATCCTAGCCGCCTTCGCCGCACTGGCCGGCGCACTGGCCAGACGGCCGAGCAGCGACGGCCGATCGGCATGAGCGGCATCTGGATCGCCGTGCTGGCGACCGCGGCCGGATGCTACCTGCTCAAGCTGGCCGGGCTGACCGTCCCCGAGCGCCTGCTCGGCAACCCGCGGGTGAAGCGCTTCGCCGAACTCGTCCCGGTCGCCCTGCTCGCCGCGCTAGTCGCCGTCCAGGCGACCAGCAAAGGCTCGGCGCTGGTGCTCGACCCGGCCAGGCTGGCAGGCCTCGCCGCTGCCGTGCTTGCCTTGCTGCTGCGGGCCCCGTTCCTGGTCGTCATCGTCGCCGCCGCCGGAACAGCGGCTGCCCTGCGCCTGCTCGGCATCGCCTGACTCACGACACCTAGCCGGGACGGGATTCGCCCGCTGTCTGGCGAGCCGACCGAGTAGATTGCGCGGGTGAACGTCGACGTCCAGGTGCTCCATGAGATCACCGCCGAGGTAGTCGAGGCATTTGAGCGGCTGCTACCGCAGCTCTCCACGTCCGCGCCACCGCTGGACGCGCAGATGCTGTCCGCCATCATCTCGGCGCCAGCCAGCACCGTGCTGCTGGCTCGCACCGAAGGCCAGATCGTCGGAACGCTGACTCTGGCCATGTTCCCCATTCCGACCGGCGTCCGGGCCTGGATCGAGGACGTGGTGGTGGACGAGTCGGCGCGCGGCCAGCGGATCGGCGAGGCACTGACGCTGGCGGCAGTCCGGCTGGCCCAGGAGGCTGGCGCCCGGACGGTCGACCTGACCTCCCGGCCGTCCAGGGCGGCGGCCGGCCGGCTGTACGAGCGGCTCGGCTTCGAACTTCGCGAATCTCGGCTCTACCGGTACAAGATTTCCTGATCCGACGCGGCACCCTCGGTCCGAGCCTGCGCCGTCCGACAGCGCCGTGCCGACAGCGCTGGACCGTCTGCCCGATCGCGGTACTGGTCAGTGCGGCGACGCCAGCTCGGCAACCGCTTCGAGCAGCCTGCGCACGTCTGCCTCGTCGTTGTAGTGCACCAGTCCGGCGCGTACCGCGCAGCCTGAGTCCCTGATGCCGAGCACTCCGGTCAGCTCCCACGCGTAGTTGTGGCCGCTCCAGACGTTGATCTTGCGGCTCGCCAGGTGCTCGGCCACCTGGCCGGGGGTCAGGCCGGCCACCCTGAAGTACGCGGTCGCTGTCCGGCTGGCCGCCTTGCCGTACGTGGTTACCTGCGGCATGGCATCCAGACCGCCCAGGAGCACGCCGAAGAGCTGCTGCTCGTGCCGCTGCGCCGCCGTCATGGAGGCCACGACACGCTCTCGCCTGGTGCCGGTAGCGCCGCCGTCGAGCGCTGCCAGATGATCGACGGCAGCGGCGACGCCGGCCAGGTCGGCAAACGCCGGTGTGCCAAGCTCGAACCGCTCGGGAACCGTGTCCGGAGCAGGTACCAGCTTGTCCGGCCGGAGTTCTTCCAGCAGAGCCGGATCAGCGATCACGGCGCCGATGTGCGGCCCGGACCACTTGTAGGCGCTGGTCGCGTAGAAATCCGCACCGAGTGCCCGCACATCCACCGGCCCGTGCGATGTCGCATGCACGCCATCGACATAGCTCAGCGCCCCGGCGGCGCGGGCCATCACCGTGATCGCCGACACGTCGGGCCGGGTGCCGATGATGTTGCTGGCTGCGCTTACCGCGACCAGCTTGGTCCGGCCGGACAGCAGGTCGGCGTACTGTTCCGACGGCAGCTCACCAGTGGCCGGATCGACCTGGGCCCAGCGCACCAGTGCCCCGGCCCTGGCCGCAGCCTGAACCCAGGGGCGGACATTCGCATCGTGGTCAAGCTGGGACACGATGACCTCGTCCCCAGGCCGCCAGGTATCCGCCAGCGCGGCAGCTATCCGGTAGGTCAGCGTGGTCATGTTCGGCCCGAGGATGACGCCGCCCGGGTCACCTCCGGTGAGATCGGCGACTGCTTGACGGCAGCTGGCGGTGATCGCCACGGCTCGTGCGCTGGCCGGGAAGGCTCCGCCAGCATTGCCAAGCCCGGCCAGGTAAGCGTCCCTGATCGCGCCGATCACCGAATTCGGCAGCTGAGTTCCGGCCGCGCCATCCAGATAGGCGTAGCCATCCGCCAGCGCCGGATAGGAAGCCCGGATCGTGTCCACGTCGAATGCCACTGGCGGCCAGCCTCCTTAGGTATGCGGTCATCATCTCAGCCCGGCCGGCCATGCCTGCCCCGGGCCCAAGGGGCAGCCCCGGCCCATGAGGGCCAGCCCGAGCCCACGAGGCCAGCCCGAGCCCACGAGGCCAGCCCGAGCCCACGAGGCCAGCCCGAGCCCACGAGGCCAGCCCGAGCCCACGGGGCCGGCCCGAACAGGGGCCAGCCCGAGCCCACGGGGCCAGCCCGAGCCCAACGGCAACCCGAGGCCAGGGTCAGGTCGGCTCAGCCAGGCTGGCGGCCGGATGCCCACAACACGGCCAGCCACGGATCGCCGACGACAGAGACTTTTAGCTGCGGAATCCCGGCCAGCCAGCCGGCCCTGACCGCTACCGGATCGGCCGGCCGGTAGTTCTGGCCAAGCGCCGCAGCCAGATCCCATGCGTGCAGGTGCCACTCCACGCAAGCCAGCCCGGCCATCCCGGCCACGGTAATCACCCTGCCCCGGTAGCTGTGATGTGGCAGCGGGAAGAGCGGGCCAAGCCTGGCCGCGTACCGCCGGGCTGACGCGGCGAACGCCGAGATGTGCTGGTCAGGCCGGACATCAGGCAGGGCGGCCAACTCGGCGGCATTCTGCCTGGCCAGCTTCCGTGCAACGGTGTCCTGATGCGCGCCGGTGGCCATCAGCCGCGAGAACCGGCTGACCGGAGCGTCGTCGAGGTACTCGTGATAGTCGTCCACAATGCACCGCAGGTGGCCGGCCAGATCGGCCGCGCGCCATTCCGGGCACGGCGTCGGCAGCTCCCAGGCATCGCCGACGAGATTCGCGGCGATCCGGCAGATCGCGTCGACGCCATCGTGATATGCGGTCAGCACACCGGCCACGGCGAGCACTGGAGCCGCCTGCGTGCGGCTAGCCCAGGAGTCGTCGAATTCCACGGGTACCTCCCTGCTCGCGCCGCGGCCCCCGGACCCAAACCGGCGCGCTTCGCCAGAGTGCCAGAAATACCCGTTCTTACGCCAGCCGCGAGCGGCCAGAAAACAAAGTGACAGTGAACGCCAGGCCGGGTTAACATCCGGCAAGTGGCCACCGGTGATGTCGTAACTCGTTCCGGCATGCCCGCGGCACAGATCCCGCTGGCCGCACTCTGGCGAACCAGGGAGTACCTCCGCCCGTACTACGGCCAGCTCGTCGGCATGCTCGCCGCGGCGCTGCTGGCCGCGGGCACCGAGATCGTCATCCCGCTGCTGACCAAGGCCGCGATCGACGGCCCGATCGCGACGGCTGCCGCGAGCAAGCCAGGCGCCCCGCACGGACACGGACTGCTCGTTCCGATCGGCCTTGCCGCTATCGGACTCGGCATCGCCGAAGTAGTGCTCAACCTGATCCGCCGGTGGGTGCAGGCCAACGCGGTGGCAGCGATGGAGCAGTCGATCCGGGGGGACCTGTACGCCCATCTGCAGCGCCTGGAACCCAGCTTCCACGAGGCCTGGCAGTCTGGCCAGCTGCTCTCCAGGGCGACCACGGACCTATCGGCGATTCGGCGCTTCGCCGGCTTCGGCACCATCTTCCTGATCACCAATGTGGCCACCTTCGCTGTCGTCGTGACGCTGCTGATCCGGCTCAACCTGCTGCTCGGGCTGCTCACCGCGTTGGTGTTCGCCCCGGTCACTGCGATCTGCCTGCGGTTCGAGCGGCGGTACCGGGTGCTCTCCAGGCGAGTACAGGACCAGCAAGACGACCTGGCCACCTACGTGGAGGAATCAGCCGCCGGCATCCGGGTGCTCAAGGCGCTCGGCCGCCGGGACCAGGCCGCTGGCCTGCACCGGGACCGGGCGATGACCGTCTATCAGACCCAGGTCAGCAAGGCCAGGCTGCGCGGGACGTTCTGGGCCAGCCTCGACCTGCTGCCGAATGCCCTGATCGCGCTGATCCTGCTGCTCGGCGCGCTCGCGGTCAGCCACGGCGGCCTGACCACCGGCGGTCTGGTCGCCTTCATCGCGCTGGTTCTGCAGCTGGTCTGGCCGATCGAGGCGATGGGCTACATCCTGGCGCTCGGGCAGGAGGCAGCAACCGCCGCCCAGCGCGTCTACGAGATCCTCGACACCGACCCAGCGATCACCAGCCCGCCGAACCCGGCAATCACCAGCCTCGCGGCTCTGGCGGCCACCAGCGCCGCAGGCCGGGGCACCTCGGGCCGGGGCACCTCGGGCACGGGCAGCTCGGGCACGGGGCCGATCGGCACGAGCAGGACCGGCACGGGGCCGACCGGCACGGGGACCGGTGCGGGGATGAGCGGTACGGGGACGAGCGGGGCCGGGACGACCGCGCTGGCGACCGCTGGCACGGCAGCGCTGACCGTACCGCAACCGCGATCCGGTGGGCGGCCGGCCGGGCGGCTCACGTTCGACCATGTCTCGTTCAGCTTTCCCGGGGCATCCCAGCCGGTGCTGCGCGACATCTGCCTCGACCTGCCCCCCGGCGAGACGATGGCACTGGTAGGCGGCACCGGTTCCGGCAAGACGACCTTGCTGTACCTGGTCGCCCGGCTGGCCGAGGTAACGTCGGGATCGATCAGGCTGGACGGCACGGACGTCAGAGAACTGCCGCTTCCCGTGCTGCGGACGGCGGTGGCGTGCGCATTCGAGGATCCGACCCTGTTCTCGGTCAGTGTCAGGGAGAATGTCGCACTCGGCGCACCCGATGCCAGCGACGCCGTGATTGAAGCCGCCCTGGCCGCCGCGCAGGCCGACTTCGTCCAGGATCTCCCCTGGGGGCTGGACACCCGGATCGGCGAGCAGGGGATGTCCCTGTCCGGCGGCCAGCGCCAGCGGATCGCGCTGGCCCGCGCCATCCTGGCCAGCCCGTCTGTGCTGCTCCTTGACGACCCGCTATCCGCCCTGGATGTGCACACCGAGGCGAAGGTGACCGCGGCGCTGAGCCACGCCCTGACTCGCTCGACCGCCCTCGTGGTGGCGCACCGGCCATCTACCGTCACGCTGGCCAATCAGGTCGCTGTTCTCGAGAACGGCGAGATCACCGCCCTGGGCACCCATCGCGAGCTGCTCGCCAGCAGCCCGCATTACCGCTACCTGATGAGCGCAGCCCCCGATTCCGCAGGCCAGGATCCCGCACGCCAGGATCCCGCACGCCAGGATCCCGCAGCCCTGGATGCTGCAGCCCTGGATGCCGCGCGGGCAGACTCGGCGGGGGAAGACTCAGCGGGGCCAGATTCACCGGGCCCGAGCACCGGCGCCGACATGACGGGAGCGCGGCGATGACCCAGCCGGTCCAGGAGTGGCGCGGCATCGCCGCGGAAGAGGTGGACGAGCTGCCCAAAGGTCTGTCGCTCCTGCTCCGCAGGCGCAGCCGGGCCTTGCTCGCCGACCTGCTCCGCCCGCATCGGTCCAGGGTAGCCGTGATCGGCCTGCTGATCCTGGCCGCGAACCTCGCTGCCCTAGCGGGCCCGTGGCTGGTCGGTATCGGCGTGGACCAGATACCCGCGCTGCTCCGCACTCAGGACCCCGTTCCGCTGATCATCACGGTCGCCGAGTTCGCCGTGACCGTGCTGATTCAGGCCACCGCGAGCGCCGGATTCATCGCCGCGATCGGCCAGATGGGCGGGCAGGTCGTACTCGAGCTGCGATGCAGGCTGTTCGGCCATTTCCAGCGGCTGCCGGTGGGCTTTCACGAGCACTACACCTCCGGCCGGGTGATCTCCCGCCAGGTGTCCGACATGGACTCCATCTCCGAGCTGTTCGACGAGGGCCTTGACTCGCTGGTCACCGCCGCTCTCTCGCTGCTCTTCGTCGGCACCGGGATGCTGCTGCTCGACTGGCCGCTCGCGCTGGCCGTGCTGACTGGCTTCCTGCCGCTGACCTGGATGTCGGCCTGGTTCCGGCGCGAGTCGGCGGTGGCTTACCGGCGGACCAGGGAGACCATCGCGCTGGTGATCGTGCATTTCGTGGAGACGTTCAACGGCATCAGGGCGGTCCAGTCGTTCCGCAGGGAGCCACGCAACGACCAGATCTTCGGCGAGCTCAACGAGGGCTACGCGGAGGCGTCGGCCCGGTCGATGCGGCTGGTGGCGATCTACTTCCCCGGCGTCACACTGATCGGCAACCTCGCGGTCGGCGCCGTCCTGCTTTACGGCGGAGTGCGGGTCATCGACCACGACATGAAGGTCGGCGTGCTGGTCACGTTCCTGCTCTACCTGCGGCGGTTCTTCGAGCCATTGCAGGACGTGTCGCAGTTCTACAGCACCTTCCAGTCCGCGGCGGCCGGGCTGGAGAAGATCTCAGGGGTGCTCGATGAGGCACCGTCGGTCGGCGAGCCCGCGAACCCCGTGGCGCTGCCCAGCCAAAGCCAGGGCGGCGGTCCCGGCCGGCGCGTGCAGTTCGCCGCGGTGCGATTCGGCTACCGGGAGGCCGTCGTGCTGCCCCGGCTTGAGCTGACCATACCGGCCGGTCAGACGGTGGCCCTGGTCGGCGCTACCGGGGCGGGCAAGACGACGATCGCCCGGCTGATGGCGAGGTTCTACGACCCCGATGACGGCAAGGTGCTGCTTGATGGCGTCGATCTGCGGGACCTCGCCGACGCCGACCTGCGCCGTGAGGTCGTGCTGATCACTCAGGAGAACTTCCTGTTCAGCGCGACCATCGCGGAGAACATCGCGCTCGGCAGGCCTGGTGCGTCCAGGGCGGAGATCGTGGCCGCCGCCGAGGCGGTCGGCGCTGGCGACTTCATCGGCGCGCTACCGGACGGATACGACCAGCAAGTCGGCAAGCGCGGCGGGCGGCTGTCGGCAGGCCAGCGCCAGCTGATCTCGTTCGCGCGGGCGTTTCTGGCCGCGCCGAGCGTACTGGTGCTCGACGAGGCCACCTCGCTGCTCGACCTGCCTGGCGAGCGGATCGTCCAGCAGGCGCTGCAGACCGTGCTGGCCGGCCGGACAGCCGTCATCATCGCGCACCGGCTGTCGACCGTTCAGATCGCCGATCGGGTCCTGGTGCTCGATCATGGGCAGCTGATCGAGGACGGCTCGCCAGCCGAGCTCATGGCCAGCGGCGGTGAGTACTCGGACCTGCACAAGAGCTGGATGCTCAGCCTGGCCTGAGCGGAGCGACCGCAGGTCCGCTAAGCTGACCGGCGTGATTGTGGGCCGTAAACAGGTCAGCGAGGACGCACAGAGCCAGTACCTGGCAGACGTCGCTCTCGCCGCGAACTTCGATAATCTCCTCGCCGCGGCAAGAACCACCGAACAGCAGTACCGTGCGGCTCAGGTCGCCGCAGCTCCGCGCGCCGAGCAGTACGCCACTGCGAAAAAGCTGGACTCGGCGCTGACCGACGTCATGCGGTCCGCCTACGCCTCGATGCGAGCCGAGATCGGACCGCGTGGTTATGACGACCGGATCTACCGGCGCAAGGCCATGGCCACCCCCGTCGTGCACGCGCTGAACGCCGAGGCGGAGCGGCTGCTCACGCTCCGCGAGACGCACCGGCTGACCGGCATCCCGCCCCGCCCGGAGGGTGTTGGCCTGCGTCCCGAAACGTCCGGGTAACCCTTAGAGTTTGACTCGTCCGGTGCGTCATGCTCGTTCCGAGGCGTCCGGTCCGTCTGATCGGATACGCTGACCGGATCACTGCTAGTGACTAAGGGTCATCAGCGTGCTACCTGGACTAGCCGGGAAAGCACTAGGAAAACTACAAAGTCCGAGCCAGAAAACCATCACGGCGTGCCATGTCGAAACTGGCGCGGTTGCTGGCAGATTAGATTGTGATCATCCCCACAGCCACAGACTTGACCAGGAGGCGCCCGATGTGCCCGCACTCGCCGCCGTGTCCGAGCGCCAGCGACCCGGACCACGAAGCGGCTCGGACTCTGATTAGCCACCCGGAGCAGGGCTGGAGCCTGCTCTGCAACGGCATCGTGGTCTTCGAGGACACCGGCGAACTGCTCCCCGACGGCGATAGCATCGCCCCGCACCGCCCCACCGACCTGATTACCCGGCCTAGGCACGCTACCCCGGCCGCGTAACTTCGGCAATCGTGCCGCTGTCCGCAAGCCAGGACCGAACCGCGGCCACGATCGCAGCTGGGTTCTTCGACAGGTCGTGTGTCTCGCCAGGCAGCACGACCAGCCGGGTCACGTCGCTGGCAGCAGGAACCCCGAATGGATCTCGGTCGCCGTTGATGACCAGGACGGGAACTCCGGCAGCGCGCAGTTCCGGCGCGCGGGAACGTTCAGGGACATCGGCCTGCCCAGGCGGATGCAGCGGAAAGGCCAGCGCCAGCACCGCGACCGCACCGGCTGCCCGGGCCGTGCGGCAGGCCAGCCTGGCGCCGTTGCTCCGGCCGCCCTGAACCAGCGGGATGCCTGGGTATCTGGCGCGCAGGACGGCGATGATCTCCAGCCACGCGGCGTCCTGCCGCTCGGCGGACCCGGGCGCCCGGGCACCGCGCACCCGGTACGGCTGGATCACCCTGGCGACCGCGGCGCCGAGGTCCAGCCCAGCATGCCTGGCAGCCAGCAGATCGGCACTGCGGACGCCGCCGCCGGCCCCGTGTGTCAGCATCAGCAGGAACGCTGGGTCCGGCGTGTCGTCGACCTCGGCCATCGCCGGACCGGCGCCGGTAGCGATCTCCATCTCGTGCAGCGTAATCGACCGACCCGCGGTCCGGCATCCCTGCACCGTCGCCAGACCGGATCAGACCGAGGTCACTAGGCACCCCAGGGGCAGGATCGTCCACGTTCGGCTGACGGCTGGTCAGCCGATGACCGCCGGTTCTGCTGACTGCGGTTCCGGCCGCTCCCGCGGTTAGCTCTCGGCCGGGGCCTGGCGCCTGAATGGGAGCCGGTCCCGAATCGGGCGGCCTCGGCTCGCGGACAGCAGCGCGGCGATCGCCATGAAGATCATCGACGTATAGAACGCGGAATGCAGCCCGGTGGTGAAGGCGACCGCTAGCGGACCGTGCAGGCTGGTCGTCCCCACGAAGATGGCGAAAGCGAGCCCCTTCGAGATCGACCGGGAGGCGATCAGGATCGCCATCGAGAACGAGAAGACCATTCCGATGTTGGCGAACGTCCGCAGCATGCCCGAGGCGATGCCGAACACCGTGGGCGGCGAGGCCTTCATCACGGCCGAGCTGTTGGCAGGGAAGAACGCGCTCGCCCCGATCCCGTTGATCACGCTGGCCACGACCACCAGCCACAGACCTGTACCCAGCGCCAGGTGCGCGTACATGAACAGCGCAACGACCTGGATCGCCAGGCCCGCGGTCGCGGGGATAACCGGACCGAACTTGTCGGCGAGCCGGCCGGCGAACGGTCCGACCGCTGAGCCGCCGACGTAGCCGGGCACAAGCAGCAGCGAAGCGTGGATCGGCGAGAGCCCGCGCGGCCCCTGCAGGTACATGATGACCAGGAAGAGCACGGCGAAATTGGCCAGGCCCTGGAAGAACGATGCGAGCAGCGACGGCGCGATCATCGGGATCTTGAACAGGGACAGATCCAGCATCGGCTCGGCCTGCCTGCGCTCGATCAGGACGAAGGCGGCGAGCAGCACGATGCCGCCGACCAGGTAGCCGGTGACCGTGGCGTCGAAGGACGTGGTGGCCAGCTTGGTCATGGCCCACAGCACTCCGAACAGCCCGAGGCCGAGGCTCACCATTCCGAGCAGATCGAGATGCCTGCGCGCCCGCTCACCCCGCTCGTGCAGGACGCGCACGGCCAGCAGCAGCGCGGCGGCACCGATCGGCACATTGATCCAGAAGATCCAGCGCCAGGAGACATAGGTGACGATGAGCCCGCCGAGCACGATGCCCAGCACCGCGCCGAGGCTCCAGCCGACCGAGTTGTAGCCGTACGCGCGGCCCCGCCGTTCTCGCGGGAAGAGGTCGGCGATCACTGCCCCGCTGTTCGCGGTGACAAACGCCCCGCCGATGCCCTGCAGCACGCGGAAGCCGATGATCGATGCCTCATTCCAGGCGAGCGCGCACGCGAACGATCCGAGAATGAAGACGGCGAAGCCCATCTCATACATCCGGACCCGGCCGAACATGTCGCCAAGCCGCCCCACCTGGGTGGCGAGCAGCGTGATGACGAGCAGGTAGCCGATCACGATCCAGATCACCGAGGCGAGCGCGACATGCAGCGCCCGCTGGATCTCGGGCAGCGCAAGAACCACGATCGTGGTGTCGACCGCGGTGATCAGCACGCCGGTCATCACCACGACCATCGCCAGGCCCGTCCTTGTGGTGATGCCGCCATCCTGGGCGGCTGCGGCTGCTTGCCTAGCTGTCCCCGGCTGGCTCGTCATAGCTGATCTCCCGCCGGGCGGCTCCCTTTGGGCACGTAGTCAAAGAACCGCTCCACTGTGCCAGCTGAAGTCCACTCAGCTCGCAGCCGGGTGCGCCGCTCACGCCTGCGCAGATCCGACAACAAAGCCCGGTTCAGATCCCTGGCGGTCTCGCCGGTCAGGGTCCCCTCCACATGGAAGCCGTCGCTGGTCTCGGTGACGACACAGCCGACCAGTCCGTCAAGAACCGGCCGTACGGTGCCTGGACTTTCGCTGCTCACGTCGGCCACTAATCGGAACTCCGGTGTACTGGTCATCCAGCCCGACCTTTCCCTTGACCGCCAGGATGCACTGCCGCGATCATCTGCCTGGCTGAGGAAACAGGAGTGTGGCACCGCACGATATAGCCGGGTTAATGGTAGCCGTGCCAGCCGCTCACCCGCTCATCAGGAAGACTGAGCGGCCGTCTGCGAGCATCCGTCTGCGTGGCTCGGCAGGACCCGTAATCGCGGCCGTGCGCCGGTTCTCCTGAGCGGGCGACGCGTCGGCGAACGGCTGACGCCAGAGCTATGTTGTCGATCGTGGCAGATGATGTCGCCCCGTTCTGGGCCGATCGGTCGTTCCTACGCGAGGTGCAGTACCTCAATGATCGAAATCTCGCGGCCCGCCAGTCCATCTACGCCTATCAGCTGCCCAAGCTCGAACTTGCCCCCGCGGTGCTCGGCTCGCTGCGACTGGCGGGAAGCGAGATTGTCGCCGATGTCGGCTGCGGCAACGGGCTTTACCTGGCGGAGCTTGGCCACCGCGACCACCAGGGCGCCGTGCTCGGCGTCGACATCTCGCCAGGGATGCTGGCAGCGGCCGAAAGTCAGGTACTCCAGCTCCCGGCGGCACAATTGCTGGTTGGCGACGCGACCGCATTGCCGCTGCGCTCCGGAGCCTGCGAGCTGACCCTGGCGATGCACATGCTTTACCACGTGCCGGAGCCGGTGCAAGCGGTCATGGAATTGCGCCGGGTCACCCGGCCAGGCGGGCGGGTCGTGATCGGGCTCAACGGCAACGATCATCTACTCGAACTGTTTGACCTCATCAACTGGGGGCTCGCGATTGCGGGGCGGACCGCAACCCACCCAATCGGGGAGCGGATCAGGCTCGACCAGGGGGCGGAACTGCTGGCGGGCTTCTTCGGCTCGGTCATCAGGCACGACCTCACCGGTGAACTCTTGCTGCCAGACCCGCAGCCCGTGGCTGACTACGTCAGCAGCTTGAGCATCGCGCAGGACCGGCCGGAGCAGGATCGCCTGGTCGACACCGTGACCAGCCGAATGGAGTTCGGCAGCGACGGCCTGTTCCGGGTCAGAACGCATAGCGGCTGGCTGATCTGCTCCTGATCCGACCAGTTCTTGGGCGGGGACCGACCGACCGCGGACTACCCGTTAAGCACCTTCTTCAGGAACTGGCCGGTGTAGCTCTCCTCGATCTTGGCGACCTGCTCCGGGGTGCCGGTAGCGATCACCAGGCCGCCGCGCGAGCCGCCCTCGGGGCCGAGGTCGATCACCCAGTCGGCGGTCTTGATCACGTCCAGGTTGTGCTCGATCACGATGACCGTGTTGCCGCCGTCGACTAGGCGACCAAGGACGCCGAGCAGCTTGCGGATGTCATCGAAGTGCAGGCCGGTGGTCGGCTCGTCCAGGACGTAGATGGTCCGCCCGGTCGACCTGCGCTGCAGCTCGGAGGCGAGCTTGACCCGCTGGGCCTCGCCGCCGGACAGGGTCGGCGCTGGCTGGCCCAGCCTGACGTAGCCGAGGCCGACGTCGACCAGCGTCTTCAGGTGCCGGTAGATGGCAGGCACCGGCTCGAAGAACTCGGCGCCTTCTTCGATCGACATATTCAGCACGTCGGCGATCGTCTTGCCCTTGTAGTGCACCTGGAGCGTGTCGGTGTTGTACCTGGCGCCGTGACAGACCTCGCAGGGCACGTACACATCCGGCAGGAACTGCATCTCGATCTTGATGGTTCCGTCGCCCGCACAGGCCTCGCACCGGCCGCCCTTGATGTTGAACGAGAACCGGCCCGGCTGGTAGCCACGGACCTTGGCCTCGGTCGTCTGCGCGAACAGCCGCCTGACGTGGTCGAACACCCCGGTGTAGGTAGCCGGGTTGGACCGCGGTGTCCGGCCGATCGGTCCCTGATCGACATGCACCACCTTGTCCAGGTACTGCATGCCGGTCACCCGGGTATGGCGGCCAGGGACGATCCTGGTGCCGTGCAGTTCCTTCGCCAGCGCGCTGTAGAGGATGTCATTGACCAGCGTTGACTTGCCGGATCCTGAGACTCCGGTCACGGCTACGAAGCAGCCGAGCGGGAAGGCGACGTCGACGCCGCGCAGGTTGTGCTCGGTCGCGCCCTTGACCACGACCTCCTTGCCGCAGCCGACCTGGCGCCGGCGGGCTGGCACCGGGATCGACTCCCGGCCGGTGAGATACGCACCGGTCAGCGACTCCTGGCTGGCCAGCAGTTCCTCGAGCGGACCCGACACCACGATCTGGCCGCCATGCTCACCGGCCCTCGGGCCGATGTCGACCACCCAGTCCGCGGCCCTGATCGTGTCCTCGTCGTGCTCGACGACGATCAGCGTGTTGCCGAGGTCGCGCAGCCTGAGCAGGGTCTCGAGCAGCCGGTGGTTGTCCCGCTGGTGCAGTCCGATCGACGGCTCGTCAAGCACGTAAAGCACGCCGACCAGACCGGAGCCGATCTGCGTGGCCAGCCTGATCCGCTGCGCCTCTCCCCCGGCCAGCGTGGCCGACGCCCGGTCCAGGGTCAGGTAGTCCAGGCCGACGTCGAGCAGGAAGCCGAGCCGCGCATTGATCTCCTTGAGCACCCGGCCGGCGATCTGCTGATCCCGGTCGGAGAGCTCCAGGGTGAGCAGCAGCTTGGCCAGCTCGCCGATCGGCAGCGCGCAGTACTGGGCGATCGACCGGCCGTCCATCTTGACCGCGAGGGTCAGCGGCTTGAGCCGGGTCCCCTGGCAGGCCGGGCAGGGAACCTGCCGCATGAACCCGGCGAACCGCTCGCGGCTCGAGTCGCTCTCCGCATCGGAGTGACGGCGCTCGATGTACGGGATCGCGCCCTCGAAGTTCGTGTAGTACGAGCGCTCCCTGCCGTATCTATTCTTGTACCTGACGTGCACCTGCTCGTCGTGGCCGTACAGCAGCGCCTTGCGGGCGGCGGCGGGCAGCTTGCCCCACGGGGTGTCGATGCTGAAGCCCAGAGCGCTGCCCAGCGCCTCCATCAGCCGGACGAAGTAGTCGCTGACATGACCACCGCTCCACACCCCGATCGCGCCGCCGGCCAGCGACAGCTCGGGGTCGGACACCACTAGCTCGGGGTCGACCTCCATCTTGGTGCCGAGCCCGGTGCAGTCCGGGCAGGCGCCCCAGGGCGAGTTGAACGAGAACGATCTCGGCTCAAGCTCCTCGAACGACAGGTCGTCGTAGAGGCAGGCCAGGTGCTCGGAGAACATCCGCTCCCGGTTCGGGTCGTCCTCAGGCAAGTCCACGAACTCGAGCAACACGACGCCGCCGGACAGGCCTAGCGCGGTCTCCACCGAGTCGGTGAGCCGGCGCCGCGCTGACTCCTTGACGGCCAGCCGGTCGACGATCACCTCGATGGTGTGCTTCTCGTACTTCTTCAGGGCCGGCAGGTTACCAGCCGTCGCGCTGTCCAGCCGGATCGTCACGCCGTCCACCCTGGCTCGCGAGTAGCCCTTGGTCTGCAGCTCGCGGAGCAGCTCGGTGTACTCGCCCTTGCGACCGCGGATGACCGGGGCCAGCACCTGGAATCTGGCGTCCTGGTCAAGCTCAAGCACCCGGTCGACGATCTGCTGCGGGGTCTGCCTGGCGATCGGCCGTCCGCAGACCGGACAGTGCGGCTTGCCGATCCTGGCGAACAGCAGGCGCAGGTAGTCGTAGACCTCGGTGACGGTGCCGACGGTCGAGCGAGGGTTGCGGCTAGCCGCCTTCTGATCGATCGAGACGGCCGGGGACAGCCCGTCGATGAAGTCCACATCTGGCTTGTCCATCTGGCCGAGGAACTGCCTGGCGTAGGCCGACAGCGACTCGACGTAACGGCGCTGACCCTCGGCGAAGATGGTGTCGAACGCCAGGCTGGACTTGCCGGAACCGGACAGCCCGGTGAAGACGATCATGGCGTCTCTGGGCAGATCCAGCGAGACATCCTTCAGGTTGTGCTCGCGGGCGCCGCGGACGACCAGACGTTCTGCCACGATGCGCTCGGTTTCTCCTGGTCTGGACGGTGGCTGCGGAGTTGGTCACGGCCTGGGAGGGGCGCAGCCAATCGTATCTGGGGGGTCTGACATTCTGCGGTGCCTCAGCGGAAGCGCGGAAGCCTGGCTGGCTCACGGTCGCCAGGTGCCCGATGGCTTATCCGGAAGACGCTCACCGGAGTCAACCATCACGGCAGCCATTCGCTTCCCGGCTGCCCGGGACCGAGCGCCGGTCACGGTCGCGAGGCGAGCGACTTGGGCACCGAGCACTTCCCATAAAGACGGCGGCCGGCCCCGCGGCTTCCGGCCCGGCGCTGCGGTAGGCAAGGATGGGACAAACGAGCAGAGAGGAGCTCGCCAGTGAATACCTCGGCCGGGCCGCACTCAGTCGATCTGCTTATCGACCGGATCGGCGATGCCACCACTCGCCTGCTCGCCTCGGCATCCGCGCTCACCGACCAGCAGGCTCGCGAGGCGTCGCTGCTTCCCGGCTGGAGCCGCGGCCACGTGCTCACCCATGTCGCGCGCAATGCTGACGGCCTGCAGAACCTGCTCATCTGGGCATCGACCGGCGAGGAGACGCCGCAGTACCCGAGCCTGGCAGCCCGCGAGGAGCAGATCGAGGCCGGCGCTGGCCGGTCCGCCGCTGAACTCGCTGCCGATATCGCGGAGTCGGCGCAGGCCTTCGTCGCTCGGGCGCGCGAGCTGCCTGAGCAGGCCTGGCTGACGGAGGTGCGCGGCTCGCGCGGACCGTCTCATCCGGCCTGGTTCACGCTGCACCGCAGGCTGTTCGAAGTCGAGATCCACCACGCCGATCTGGCTGCCGGATATCAGCCAAGCGACTGGCCTGAGTGGTTCATCACCGAGCAGCTTTACCGGATTACCGGCGAGCTGGCGGGCAACCCGGCGACGCCCGCCGCCCTGCTTACCGATTCCAGCACGGGCCGGCAGTACCTGCTGCGGCGGGCCGCTTACGCCAAGCTGGCCGCTGCCGCCGGTCCCGACCACGAGGCTGAGCCCGGCCACGAGGCTGAGCCCGGCCACGAGGCTGAGCCCGGCGACGAGACCGAGACCGCGGCGGCACCGGACCTGGCGATCACGGGCCCCGGCGACCTGCTGCTGGCCTGGCTGCTCGGCCGCGACAGCGGCGCCGACCTGACCACGGACCCGGCAGGATCACTGCCGGTGGTTCCGTCCTATGGTTGACGACTGCGGTCCACACGCAGAACGAGAGGGAGATCGATGACCTACACCGGCAACGTCAGCGTCGGCGGACCTGCGCAGACCAGGGAGCTGACCGGCCTGACCATCACCAAGGTGGCCGTCGGCCCGATGGACAACAACGCCTACCTGCTGCGCTGCACAAGCACCGGCGAGCTGCTGCTGATCGACGCCGCGAACGAGCCGGAGACGCTGCTGGCCCTGATCGACGGCGAGCCGCTGGCGACCATCGTCACCACCCACCGGCATGGCGATCACTGGGTCGCGCTTGAGGCAGTGGCCAAGGCCACCGGCGCCGCCACGGTCGCGCACCCGGACGATGCTCCGGCGCTCCCGGTACCGCCCACCAGGCTGGTCAATCATGGCGACACCGTCGCCGTCGGCAATGCCCGGCTCTCCGTCATTCACCTGCGCGGCCACACGCCAGGCAGCATCGCGCTGTGCTACGACGCCGATGGTGCGCTGGCACAGGAACCGCACCTGTTCACCGGCGACTCGCTCTTCCCCGGCGGACCTGGCAACACCCAGAATGACCCGGAGCGGTTCAACTCGCTGATCACCGATCTGGAAGATCGGATCTTCGCCGAACTGCCCGACGGAACCTGGGTCTACCCCGGTCACGGCGGCGACACCACTCTGCGCACCGAGCGCCCGCACGTCGCCGAATGGCGCGCCCGCGGCTGGTGATCCGAGCGCCAGCCGGAGCCAGTGCCTGAGCCGCGCCGGGCCGACCGCGCACGGCCGGTTACAGTCCGGCTATGGCCGCTGAAATCCGGGTGGTGTACCGCAAGTACGACGGATCGCTGCACTGGCATATGACTATGCAGCTGCTCGGCGAGGACCAGCACGGAGTGTGGACCGGAGCAGCGCCGCCGAGCACGATGCGCAAAGGCACCGGTCCCGCGATCACCTTCCAGCATGCGCAGATCATGTTGTTTCCGCGGGATACCTGGTGGACGGCTGCCTTCAATGACGCTCCGGCGCCGACCGAGATCTACTGCGACATCACCACTCCGGCCCGCTGGCCGAGCTCCGACGAGGTCACGATGATCGACCTTGATCTCGATGTCTGCCGGCGGCGCGGTGGACCGGTCGAGCTGCTCGACGCGGACGAATTCGCCGAGCACCAGATCCGCTACGGCTACCCGGCCGACGTGATCAGCAAGGCCGAGCAGTCAGCAGCCTGGCTGCAGGCCGCGCTCACGGACCGCCGCGAGCCCTTCGGCCGCACTTACCGGTACTACCTGGCACTTGTGGATGCCGACGGCGTCAGCTGATTCCCGGAATGGCGAGTCCGCAGTGACGCCCGCACCGCTTCGGGCGCATTCCGGCCGGAACTCGTGACCAATAGCTGCGCCCGCTACCGGTCTGACCATGCTGAGCTACAATTTCTGCTATGACTCGATGCTCGCGCACGTGCTGGTGGCAGCCGCGGTAGGCGGCTAGCTGTCCTTGTGTGCGACGGCCCGCCTCCGGGCGGGCCGATCTGCGGTCAGTGCGGCCGTGCGCCTGGAGGCTTGAATCTCCAGGAGGCTCCTGTGTCATCTGCCCTAGCGCCTGCTCCCGTTGAGGCTGCGCAGCGGCGCAGTCTTGAGCTTGATCAGGCTGTCCGCGAAGACCCGCACCGGTACCGGGTGCTGACCGGCGACCGGCCCACCGGCCGCCTGCATGTCGGCCACCTGTTCGGCAGCCTGCTCAACCGGGTCTGCCTGCAAGACCTCGGCGCGGCGGTCATGGTGCTCATCGCCGACTATCAGACGATCACCGACCGGGACGCACCGGACAGCCTGCCCGCCGACACACTCGGGCTGGTGGCTGACTACCTGGCGGTAGGAATCGACCCGGCGCGGTCCACGATCTTCGCGCACAGCCAGGTCGAGGCGCTCAATCAGCTGCTCATCCCGTTCCTCAGCCTGGTGAGCGTGGCTGAGGTGAGCCGGAATCCGACCGTGAAGGAGGAGTTCGGGGCCACCGGCGGAACCTCGATGAGTGCCCTGATGTTCAGCTATCCGGTCCATCAGGCCGCCGACATCCTGTCCTGCCACGCCAATCTGGTCCCGGTCGGCAAGGATCAGCTGCCGCACCTGGAACTCACCCGCACGATCGCTCGCCGCTTCAACGACCGTTACTGCGACGGGCATCCGTACTTCCCGGCACCTGACGGCCTGCTCAGTGTCGCGCCCCTGCTGCTCGGAGTCGATGGCCAGAAGATGAGCAAGAGCAGGCGGAACGCTATCCCGCTTGCGGCCAGTGCGGACGAGACGGCCCAGTTGATCCGGGGCGCCAGGACCGACAGCCTGCGCGGCATCAGCTACGAACCGGAACACCGCCCTGAGGTGTCCAACCTGCTGCTGCTCGCCGCGCTCTGCCAGGGTCGGACTCCGCAGGAGATCGCGCAGGACGTCGGCGACGGCGGAGCAGCCAGGCTCAAGCTGATTCTCACCGAGGCGCTCAACGAGCGGCTCCGCCCGATCCGAGCGCGGCGGCGCGAGCTGGCAGCTGACCCTTCCTACCTGCGCCACGTGCTGGCCGAAGGCAACGACCGGGCCCGCCAGATCGCCAGCCAGACGTTGGCTGACGTCCGGGCCCTGATGCATACCGTCTACTAGCCCAGATCGACTAGCCCAGACCGTGCGTTCTGCGACTCTGGCAGCCGCGAGAATCATCAGTACCGCGGCGACGGGTGCGGGATGGGATGACGGCCTGATGGCGACGTCCGCGCACCGCCGACGGGTTTCCTGACGAGGGAGAACGATGATCGAGCGCCGGGATGTCGTAGTCATAGGAGGCGGCCTGCTCGGGCTGGCGGCAGCCCGGGCGCTGCTCAGCCGCGGCCGAGACGTATGCCTGCTCGACCAGGCCGAGATCGGCCACGAGGGCGGCGGCTCCAAGGGAAGCTGCCGCATCTTCCGGCTCGGCTACGAAGACGCGAGGTACGTGGCACTCGCCCGCCGCGCCAGGGACCTGTGGAGCGATGTCGAGGATGCCGCGGGCGAGCGGCTGCTTTATCCGGTGCCGCAGCTGAGCTTCGGCGACCAGATGCCCGCCGTCCGCGCCGCTCTGCGGCAGGCCGGAGCGCCTGGCGAGCTGCTCAGCGCCGAGCAGGCCGCCGAGCGGTTCCCCGGCATGGCCGGCTACGGCCCGGTCCTGGTCGAGCCTGCATCATGCGTGATCGCGGCGGCACGGGTCCTTGCCGTCCTGGCCGAAACGGTCCCGGACCTGCGGACCGGCGTCCGGGCGACCGCGCTTGCCGACGACGGGCGGCGGGTCAGGATCAGCACCAGCGCAGGCCATATCGAGGCCGGCCGCGTCGTGGTATGTGCCGGGCCGTGGACTAGCGGACTGCTGGCTTCCGCCGGGATCGCCATCCCGGCGATGGCCACCGGTGAGCAGGTGGCCTATCTCGCCCCAGCAGGCACCGGGTCCGTCGGTGAGCAGGTTCCGCACCCCGCGCAGCTAAGCGGCGCACCCGGCTCGGAACTGCCGATCTTCGTCCACTATGGCGACGTGCAGGCTTACGGCCTGCCCGTGCCTGGCTCCCCGCTGTACAAGATGGGCATCCACCACGACGGGACGCCCGTGGCCGATCCAGACCACCGACGGCAGTCCGCCGACGACGCGCTGAGCCGCCGGGTGGAACAGGCGGTGCGGCGGTTCCTGCCTGGCTGCGATCCGCTCCCGGTCCTGGTCGAACGATGCGTCTACGACAATTCACCGGACACCGACTTCATCGTGGACCGGATCGGCAACGTGGTCATCGGCAGCGGCACTTCCGGGCACGGCTTCAAGTTCGGCCCGCTGTTCGGCGAATGGCTGGCAGCCCTGACCACCCTGGACGCCAGCCCGGGTGGACCCGGTGGACAGGGTAGCGGGCCGGCCGAACTGCCGCCATCGGACTTCTCGGCCAGCCGGTTCAGCCGCGCTGCGGCCGGCTAGCCGACCCTGGCGGCCGGCTGCGGCCGGCCGCGGCCCAGCCCGCTATGGCCCGGCGCCGCCTGGCAGCTCAGCAAGCCTTGCGGCGATCCCATCAAGCAAGCAATCCAGGCCGAACTCGAATCGCTGATCCCTGGTCGCCTCGGCGTCAGGATCGACGTTGTCATTGAGGATCCGGAGAAAGTGATCGAACTGGCCGGTGGCCTCGAGTTTCTGCCGCCAGATGGCCATCCCGGCTCGGAAGGCGAGTTTGCCGTGGTCGACCACGGCCGGGTCATCGCCGACGGGACAGCCGCGCAGCTCAAGGCCAAGATCGGGGGCGAGCGCGTCCAGCTGACCGTGGCATCGCCCTCGGATCTGACCGTGGCCAGCGAGGTGCTCGCCCGCCTCGCGGATGGGCCGCCGCTGATCGATCAGGTCGGCCGCACGGTCGAGGCAGCGGTAGCCTCGGCGGCCCGCTGCCTGACCGGATCAGCGAACCAGCGACCGCCCGCATCTGGTGGGCGGTCAAGAACACCTCGGTCCTTGCCCGCCGGAGCGTGGCGCGGATCGCCCGCCAGCCCGAGCAACTGAGCGACGTGACCATTCAGCCGGTCATGTTCGTCCTGCTGTTCAGCTACGTCTTCGGCTCGGCGAAACCTCGCCACCCAGGTCATCGGACTCGCGGTGCTGATCGCCACCGGGCTCGCCGTCGGCTGGCGCGCCTACCACGGAGTCGGTGACGCACTGCTTGCCGTCGGCCTCTCCCTGCTCTTCGCATTCGCGGCGACCTGGGCCGGCGCCTGGGCCGGCATGATGCTGCGGAGCCCGGAGGCGGCGCAGCAGCTGCCCATGCAGCATCCCGAGCTAGCGGTCGTCGTGTGGTCGGTCGCGCTGATCGCGATGTTCGCCCCTACCGCCGTCTACCTTTACCGCCGCAAGGTGCTGCGGTAGCCACGCGGCAGCCGCCGTCATCCATCATTCCCAGCCGTTCGCCGAATGCCGCACCGTCTGGAGGTCAGCAGCCGAAGTCGTTCCCAAACCAGTCAGGTTTCGGATCATGTCATAACCGAAAGATTGGCCTGACAATAGTGATCCATAGCGCGAAAGCGCATTGATCGCACCGGGTTCGGCTCAAACTCGCTCGGCCCGGGCCGCGACTCGGCGGTACAGTGCGACTGCCGCCTGGACCGCGTCAGCTTCCGAGGGCAGCTGACTGGCTCGGGCGAGCGCTGCCGCGGCTAGCCTGGCGGCCAGGTCCTGGTCATCGAGTATCCGGAGCACCGCCGCGGCTAGGGCGGCAGGATCGCCCGGCGGCACGAGCAGGGCCGCGTCGGCTCCGGTCAGGTCAGGCACGCCGCCGACGTCGGCAGCCACGATCGGCTTCCCGGCCTGCAGGGCCTCTTGCAGGACCAGTGGCTGCCCCTCCCACCGGCTCGGCAGCACGAACACATCGGCCGCGGCCAGCAGCGCTGGCACGTCGGACCGGTCGCCGAGGAACCTGGCCGCTACGCCGGTCCGCTCGGCGGCGCTGGCTAGTTCCCCGGCAAGCGGACCGTCCCCAGCGATCACCAGCAGCGGCTCAGGCCGCCGGTCCCGCCAGCGGGCCGCCGCAGCCAGCAGGGTGCCGAAGCCCTTCTGGGCGGTCAGCCGGCCGACGGCCAGCACGACCGGCCGCCCGGCCGCACCGAGTTCGGCCGGGCCGGACGGCGGTGCGGTCGCCGGAGCAGGCACGACGGCCGTACCGACGGCACGGGCGCCCAGCCGGCGCATCCGGGCGCACAGATCATCCGACACGCAGAGCACCGCGGCTGCGTTCCTGGCGACCAGTCGCTCAAGCACTCGGTAGATCGCGGCGGTCCAGACCGAGGCGGGCGGCGCGTTGTGCACAGACACTACGAGCGCCGGGCGATGGCTGCCCGGCCAGCGCCGCAGTGGCCCGGCACCGAGCGCAAGCGCGGACAGCGCGCCGGCCCGCAGGCCGTGCGCGTGCACGACGTCAACCTCCGCCAGCGCCAGCAGCCTGCTGAGCCGCCGCACCGCCACCAGGTCAGGTACCGGGCGCGGCCGGTCGGTTATCTCGACCTGATCGAAGGTGACCCCAGGCGCCAACAGCGCCCTGACCCGGGCTGGGCCGAAGACGGCCACGCTGACCCCGGCGCGCTGGCAGCCCGTGGCGAGCATCGCCACGTGGCGGCCGGTCCCGCCGGACGTGGTGCCAAGCACATACCCGACCCGCAGGCCGGTCATGACGGCGTGGCCCGGCGCCGGATCCTAGCCACCGCCAGCCGCAGGTCGCCACGATCCGTGGCATAGGCGATCAGCCCGAACACGATCAGCACGCAGGTGCAGGCGAGTACTCCGAGCGCTGCGTTGAGCAAAAATCCGGAGAGCCGGAGCGAGTCGGCAGCAACCGAGCCGGCCACCGCGCCGAGCACCGCGCCCGCCAGCCCCACGGCGGCCGCCCGCGGCGCTCCGGCCAGCGCACCGCTCCCCCGGACCCGGCGCACCGCAGCCAGCAGCCCAAGGCAAGCAGCGGTCAGGCCCGCCGTGTTACCAAGACCAAGGGCCGGCACCACCCAGTCGGCCGACACCAACCTGACCACCACGAGATCGAATCCGATCGCGAGCAGCCAGCCTGCCGACATCCATACTCCGGCAGGCCGGTACCTGCCATCGGCCAGCAGCACCCGGCTCAGGCTCGCGATCAGTCCGTAGCCGATCAGTCCTGGCGCGAACGCGACCATCGCCAGGACCATCTGATGCGCCTGCGCCGGGGTGTGCGTGAAGAACATCGCCGCCAGCGGAACCGCGGCTCCGGCCAGCAGCGCCGCGCCGAGGCAGGACGCCAGCAGCACCGCCCTGGTACAGGCCGCAGCGGTGTCATCGAACTGCGTCCCCTGCCTGGTGGACAACTCGGGGAAGGCACTGATCGCGATCGGGATGGCCAGCACCGCGTACGGCACCACGAATGCCTGCCAGGCCGATCCGTAGAGCACGAGCGCGCCGTGCCCGCCGAACCCGTTCGCCAGCCTGATGACTACGACCACGGACAGATCCTGGGCGATCAGGGCCGCGATGCCCACTGCCGCCAGCCCGCCGGCCCGGGCGCCCACCCCGGCGGGGAACCGGAGCGCAGGCCGGAACCGCAGTCGCAGCCGCAGTGCCGGAACGGCCGCGGTGACGGCCAGCGCAGCCACACCCGCCGTGGTGCCCAGCGACAGCGTCAGCTCGGCCGCGGTGGGCAGCCGGCCCAGCTGATTGACCTGCGCCTGGCCGAGCGGGACGAAGGCCAGGTAGGCAGCGATCACGACCAGGCTGGAAACCACCGGGGCCAGGGCGGGCGCGCCGAACCGGCGATGGGCCTGCAGGATGCCGTAGAGCACCACGGCCAGCCCGTAGAGCAGGATCTGCGGCGCGAACACGATCAGCATCCGGGAGCCGACAGCGACCACGCTGGCGTAGGAGCAGCCGTGCGGTGCGGACGGCACCAGCAGCCGGACCACCGGGCCGGCCAGCAAGGCCACCACCGCGCTGACCGGCAGCAGCAACAGCACTGTCCAGGTCAGCAGCGCCGAGGAGATTCGGCCGGTCGCTGCGGCCTCGTCCGGGTCGGTCATCGACCGCAGCGCCGGACCGGCCAGAACCGGGACCATGAGACTGGTCAGGGCGCCGCCGAGGACGATGTCATAGATGATGTTCGGCACCTGGTTCGCGGTCGCATAGGCGGTGCCCAGGCACGAGGCGCCGACCGTGTGCGTGAATACCAATTGCCGGCCGAAGCCGATCAGCCGACCCAGCACGGTGAGCATGCCGATCAGGACCGCAGCCCGGCCGATCTGCTGGCCGAGTCGGCCGCCCGACCCGCTCCCCGCGACTGGGTCCGCCGGACTGTCCTGGCCGATCGGACTGTCCTCGCCTACCGGACGGCCCCGATCGATCGCACGGTCCTGGCCGATCGGACGGTCCTGATCCGCCAGGCCGCCTTGGCCGACCAGGCTGTCCGTACCTCGCAGGCGGGGGGTGCCGGGCAGGCCGGGCGGCCCGACCTGGCCGGTCACTGCCGGCGCGAGGCTGCGGCTGCTGCCGGGGCCGGCCGGTCAGCGACGTCCAGCGGGGTTCCGCCCTCCGGCCAGCCACCTGGCTCCACCGCGACGCCGGTATCCGCCGGACGGCGGCCGAGCATGTCCAGCCAGTTCAGCGGCGGGGTCCGGGCGATCACCTTGGTGAAGCTGACCTTCTCGCTGGCTGCCGTCAGCCCGGCGACCGCGGTCAGCGCCGCCACCCGCGCCGTGCGCGGCAGCGCGGCTGCCGTGGCCGCGCCGAGCATGGCGCCGAGGGCGTTCGCGCCCGCGTCGCCAAGCATCGCCCGCTCGCCAAGGTCCTGCGGCAGCAGGGCCAGCGCCGCACCGGCAGGCGCCGCCGCCGCAGCGCGTGCGTCCGGCCCGCCGGCCGCGAGCAGCAGGCTGGCGAGCAAGGTCACCTTGATCGCTCGACCTGGCCGCAGGTCGAACAGGTTGATCAGGTTCGCGGTGCCAGCCACCAGCCCGGCGTTGATCAGGACATCTGCCGCCGCTCCGGCGACGCTCCCGGCAGCCGGTCCGGTGCGCCGCCGGGCCGGCGAGCGCTCGGCCAGGATCAGGCCGGCCGTCAGGCCAGCCGCGCCGATGCCGGCCATCTTGATCGCGCCGGTGGTGATCTCGCCCTTGGCTAGCGCACCGAGATGACCACGGAAGCCGCGCCGGTCCGCGCTGCCGGTCAGATCGTCGTAACAGCCGACCGCGCCAGCGGCGGCCCCGGCCAGCGCCAGTGCCGACCGGGTGGCGCCATCAAGGCCGGGCACGACCAGGGCACCAACGGCTGCCCCGGCGGCGACCGCCGGTCCCTCGAGCAGCGTGAGCGGCTCGCCCCGGTGATTGATCTTGATCCAGATCTTCCCGTCACCTGGCGGCCGGTGGGTCAGGGCGGCGTAGCCCAGCCGGGCAGCAGCCGCCGCCAGCGCGAACCGCAGCATCGGCCGGCGGATCATGACGGCACCCGGTGCTTATGCGCCGACCGGCTGGCGGACGGGCTCGGGGACGGCGTCGGCGCGGCGGTCGGCGGCGGGCTGGGCACCGCGTTGGGTATCACGCCGTAGGCGGCCGGCATGGCGTGCGGGTTCAGCATGTTGCGTAGCTCCTGGACGACCATGATCTGCCCGACGCTCGTGTTCGCGTTGTCCACCGTCGTGATCGCTATCCCGGCCGCGCCGCTGGTCACGGCATCGATGGCGCTGCCGGTACCCGACCCGGGCAGCGAGCCGGCCAGCACCGCGCCCGCGCTGCCGAGCTGCAGGTCATGGGCGAACGCCACCAGGGCCAGATTGGCTGGGCTGCTGGCGTTCGCCGGCGCGACGGCCGGGATGACCACCACGGCGAGGGTGGCCTGGCCGGCCAGGGCCGGACCGCCGCCGGGGCCGCTCACCTGCAGAAAGCCCTCCGCGCCGAAGCCGTACAGGATCCTCTGGATCTGGGTTGACGTCACCACGGCCTGGCCGTCCTGGTGCACGATCGCCGCTGCGATGACCTGCGCAGCCGCCTGCTGACCAGCGATCTGACCTGCCGCAGCGGACCCGGACAGGCTGATCCCGGCCGGAACCAGCCGCTGGGCCAGGGCCGTCAGGCTGCTCTCGGTGTTCTCGCTGATGTCGAAGAACTGCACGGTCAGGTTCACCTGGCCGGTCACGGTAGCCCCGGCCTGCCGCAGGGCGCTGGTCACTCCGGTGACCGTCCGGCCGTCGTAGCCCGGCGCGGTGACCACGACGACCTGCTCACCTTGCAGGATGTGATCGAGCAGGGAGCCGGAATTCGTCTGGCCGAACAGGTCGTCGACGTTCAGCTGCCTGGTGAGCACCGAGTTGGCGGCCTGCAGTCTCTCGTTCGTCTTCTTCTGCAGCTGCGACTCGGCTTTCAGGCCGCTGACCACCTCCGGCTGGATCGCCGACGCCCCGACGATGATGCCGACAGCCAGGGCCAGGAAGACCGCGACGATAGAAACCAGGTGATATCGGAAATCAATCAATGGAAAAGTCCTGTTAGCCAGTACCGAAAGGCATCTAGCTGCAATCCGGCGTAGGTGAGGAAGATCTGGCCGACCGGCAGGATCCAGATCGCGACCACGATCGTCATCGCCGCCGCTAGCACCAGCAGCACCAGCCACGAAGTCGAGATCCGACTGTGGTACAGCCGGCTCACGCCCTTCGGCTCGACGATCTTGTCGCCGACCCGCATCCGGGTCAAGATGGCGCTTGCCATCCCAGGCCGACCTTTGTCCAGGAACTCTACCAGCGTGAAACGCATCCCCACCGCGACTATCAGCCGGGCACCGAGCTCGTCAGCAAGCAGCAGCGCCAGGTCCTCGCTGGTCCCCGTCGCCGGGCAGAGCACCGACTCGAGGTCAAGGTCGCTGACCCGGGCCACGCCAGGTGCCCGGCCGTCCGGGTAGGCGTGCACCACGATCTCGGCTCCGCAGGTCAGCGCCTTGTCCGAGACCGAATCCATGTCGCCGACGATCAGGTGCGGGCGATAACCAGCGTCAAGCAGCGTGTCGGCACCGCCGTCGACGGCCACCAGCACCGGCTTGAACTCCCTGATATAGGCCCGCAGCGCCTGCAGGTCTTCCCGGTGCCGGTAACCGCGGGCGACCACAAGCGCGTGCTTGCCCTCCAGCTTGGTGCGCAGCTCAGGCACCCGGATGCCGTCGATCAGCTCCTCGAAGTCACGCCCGATGTACTCGACGGTGTTAGCCATGAAGGCCCTGATCTGATCGGCCATACCGGCCTTGGCCTTGGCCATGGCCACCGCGACCGCCTCGGCGGTCTGCACGGTGCCCTTGGCCGCTATCACGTCATCCGCGTAGAGCGTGTCCCCGTCCAGCCGGACGATGTGGCCCTCGGCAACCTTGTCGAAGACATCAGGCCCGACGTCGTCGATCAGCGGCACCCCCGCCTCGACCAGCAGCTGCGGTCCCATGTTCGGGTACCGTCCGGTGATGCTGGGCGCGACGTTCACCACGGCCGCCACCTGGCAGCGCAGCAGCGACTCGGCACTGACCCGGTCCAGATCGGCGTGATCGATGATGGCAATGTCCCCGGGCAGCAGCCGCCTCGTCAGGTGCTTGGTGCGCCGGTCCAGCCGAGCGGGCGCCTGCACGCCAGGCAAGTCCGCTGACCCGTTCCGGCGCCGGACAGCGAACCTGCGCGGGTAGGCCTTCATTGTGTTACCAATTGTGCCAGGTCGACTACGCCCTGATGTCATAGCCGCGCCTTAGCCGCTGCCCGTGGGCCCGCCACGGGCGGCCGAGTCGACCGGCTGCGCGCGCTCGGCTGCCGCCGCCGCAAGCAACTCCCCCGCGTGCGCCCGGCCAAACTCCGAGTCCTCCAGCCCGGCGAGCATCCTGGACAGCTCACGCACCCGGCCGACGTCGTCCAGCCTGGTCACACCGCTGGAGATCACCGACCCGTCGCTGGCCTTCTCGACCACCAGGTGCGTGTCGGCGAAGGCGGCCACCTGCGGCAGGTGCGTCACGACAATCACCTGGGCCAGCCGGGCCAGCCGGGCCAGCCGACGCCCGATCTCCACCGCTGCCTTCCCGCCCACGCCGGCATCAACCTCGTCGAACACGAACGTCGGCACCGGGTCTGCGCCGGCGAAGACCACCTCGATGCCGAGCATCACCCTGGACAGCTCGCCGCCTGACGCGCCCTTATGCAGCGGCAGCGCCGGGGCGCCTGGATGCGCCGAGAGCCGGATCTCCACGTCGTCCCCGCCGTTCGGGCCATACTCGGCCAGCGGGCTCAACACCGCGGTCAGCTTGGCGTGCGGCATCGCGAGCGCGGCAAGCTCCGCCGTGACCTTAACCTCGAACCGCGCGGCAGCCTCCCGCCTGACGGTGGTCAGCTGGCCGCCAAGCTCCCTGACGGTCGCGGCAAGCTCGCTCTCGGCCTGCTGCAGACCGGCGATCCGGTCATCATCGCTGTCGAGCTCCGCCAGCCTGGCCGCCGCTCCCTTGGCCCAGGCGAGCACCGCGCTCAGGTCCGGCTCGCCTCCGCCGGCCCGTCGGGCATTCCCGCCAGCGTCGTCTTCGCTGACCGCCCCGGTCGGCCGGCCAAGGTCACCGGCATCAGCCACGGGCGCCCCGTTATCGCTGATCGTGGTTGTCACCTCGCGGCCGATCGGCTGCGGTACCGAGGCCGAGCCGTACGCGCGGATCAGCCGGGTCAGCTCGGCGCGGCGGTCCTGCACGACCGCCAGCCTGGCCGGGTCCGCCTCGATCGAGTCGGCGTAAGAGGCCAGCTCGGTCGCGACGTCGGAGACCAGGTAGGCCGCCTCGCTCACCCGGGCGGCGAGCGTGGCGAGCGCGGGATCGTGCTGAGCCGCCGACTCAAGTGCCTGCCGCGCCGATCCGAGCAGGGTCAGCGCATCGGCCGCCTCGTACGATCCGCTGGACGGATCGGACATCAGCGCCTCATGCGCGGCCGTGGCCGCGGTGTGCAGCGCATCGGCGTTCGACAGCCGCTCTGCCTCGGCGTACAGCTCGATGTCCTCGCCCTCGGCCGGCTCAAGCCGCTCGACCTCGGAGAGGCCGTACCGCAGCTCCTCGGCTTCCCTGGCCCGCTCCCTGACCTGGGCGGTCAGCGCGTCGACCTCCGCACGGACCTTGAGGTGGCGCTGGTAAGCGCGCTGATAGTCGCCGAGCACCAAGGTCAGGGCGGACCCGGCGAACCGGTCAAGTGCCTCGCGCTGCCTGCCGGGCTTGAGCAGCTGCTGCTGGTCTGCCTGCCCATGTACAGCGACCAGATCATCGGCCAGGTAGGTAAGCAGCGACACCGGCACCGACCGGCCGCCGGCAAACGCCCGCGAGCGGCCCTCGGCAGAGACCGAGCGGTTCAGCACCAGGGTGCTGCCGTCGTCGTCCAGGTCACCGCCCGCGTTGTTGACCTGCCTGGCCACTTCGCCGGCCGGGTCGACCCGAAGCCGGCCTTCGACGCTCGCGCGCTCGGCGCCTGGCCGGACCCTCGCCGGGTCGGCGCGGCCGCCGAATAGCAGGCCCAGCCCGGAGACGACCATCGTCTTGCCCGCGCCGGTCTCCCCGGTCACCACGTTGAAGCCTGGCGAGAACTCCAGCACAGCCTCGTCGATTACCCCGAGGCCGCTGATCCGGACTTCCTCAAGCATCGCCAGCTGGCTCCTCGTCTCGCATCCGCGCGGCGTTCTCCTGCCGCGCCTCGGCCAGGCCGCGCCAGCCGGCCACCGGCAGGCCGAACTTGACCACCAACCGGTCGGTGAAGGACGCGCCCATCTCAGCCCCCTCGCCACCGCCGACCGCAGCACCGGCCGCGGGCTGATCGCGGCGCAGCCTGGCCAGCAGTACCGGCTGCACCCCCCGCCGGACCTCGACCCGCGCCCCTGGCGGCAGTTCGACCATACGGCGGCCATCGCACCACAAAACGGCGCCAGACCTCTCGCCGTGACTGCCAGTGGCGCCGATGACCTCCGCGGCGAGCACTGACTCCGGTGATACCACCATAGGCCCTGCGAAAAGGGCGTGGGCGCTAATCGGCACCAGCAGCAGCGCCTCGACATCGGGCCAGACCACCGGTCCGCCGGCCGAGAACGCGTAGGCCGTCGAGCCGGTCGGGGTCGCGAAGACCAGACCGTCGCAGCCCCACCGGGACAGCGGCCTGCCGTCGATCTCGGTGACCAGTTCCAGCATCCGCTCCCTGGCCACCTTCTCGACCGAGGCCTCGTTCAGCGCCCAGGTCGTCGCCGTGATGTGGCTGTTCTGCCGGACGGTTACATCGACGGTCATCCGGCGCTCGACCAGATAGCGGCCGGCCACGATGTGGTCGACGGCGTCGGAGAGCACCTCGGGCTCGGTCTCAGCGAGGAATCCGACATGGCCCAGATTCACCCCGAGCAGCGGCGTCCCGGCCGGGCGGGCGAGTTCCGCCGCGCGCAGCAGAGTGCCGTCGCCGCCGATCACAAGCACCATCTCGGCACCGTCAGCGGCTAGCGGCGACACCGGCACCTCGCGCGCGCCTGGGCAACACAGCGCGTCGGCCTCGGGTGCCAGGACGCGGACCGTCACGCCCGCCGAGCCGAGCCGCTCAGCGACGGCCCGCGCGGTCTGCACACCGTCCGGGCGGCCGGTATGCACGACCAGCAGCATGGTCCGCTTTGGCGTCACTGCGGTCCCTCCGTGATCGCCCGCTCCAGTTCCGCGTCGTCCAGGGGGGGCGCACCGCGGCGCAGCCAGAGGAAGTACTCCACGTTGCCCGACGGGCCGGGCAGCGGGCTGGCGGTGACACCGCGCACGCCGAGCCCGAGACCGAGCGCGGACGCGGCCACGGCGGCTACCGCCTGCGCACGCAGTGCTGGATCCCGCACCACGCCGCCCGCACCGACCCGGCCCTTGCCGACCTCGAACTGCGGCTTCACCAGCACGATGAAGTCAGCATTGGCGGCGGCGCAGCTGGCCAGCGCGGGAAGTACCTGGGTGAGCGAGATGAAGGACAGGTCGGCGGTGACCAGCTCAGGTGCGGGCGCGACCTGCTCCGGCTGCAGGTTCCGCACATTCACCCGGTCCAAGACGGTGACCCTCGGGTCGGCACGGAGCGACCAGGCCAGCTGCCCGTAGCCGACGTCGGCCGCGACCACCTGCGCCGCCCCGGCCCGCAGCAGCACGTCGGTGAACCCCCCGGTAGAGGCGCCGGCGTCCAGGCAGCGGCGGCCCCACACCCGCAGCCCGGTAAACGCGGCCAGCGCTCCGGCCAGCTTGTGCCCGCCGCGAGAGGCGTAGGCCGGGCTGTCGTCCGTCTCATGCACCACGATCGCGGCGTCCTGGCCCACCTGGGCAGCCGGCTTGGCTGCCGCCTGGCCGGCCACCGCGACCTGGCCCGCCGCGATCAAAGTGGCCGCCTGCTCACGTGATCGCGCCAGCCCGCGGCGGACCAGCTCGACATCCAGCCGCACCTTCCTGGCCATGACCCGCACGTCCGCGCGAATCAGCTGGCCTGGCGCCCGTGCTGGCCGCCATCCGGACCAGACCGCAGCTCGCCGAGCACCTCGACCAGCTGACCGTGGATCCGCTCGAAGATCGGTGGATGCTCGGATACCGGCAGGTCCGCGAGCTCATCAAGCTGGCGCAGGACGTCGTCCACCCGCGGCTCGCCGGTCGCCGCCCTGGCCGTCGACTCGCCGGCCGGCGCCGCGTCGGAGCCATTGGACACCTCCGGCTCGGCGGCCGGCCCCAGCCCGGATTCGGTGAAGTCGTGCTCCATTTCGCACCCACGCTCCTCGTACCTGGCCCTGCCAGGCGCTCGGCAGGCCGACCCTAGTTTCCCGCATCTGCGCGTGCCTGCCGTCGCGCCCCTGTCAGGAACGCTACCGTTCGCCTGGGCCAGCGGTGTGCATCAGGAGACCCTGGCGCGCCCCCGGACCACGGGCGCGCGGCGCGAGGACAGAGAATGACCTTGAAAGTGGGGTGGACGATGGCGACTGCGGAAGAGTGCCGCAAGGCTCTGGAGAGTCTCACCGCCCGCATCTCCGAGATGGACGCGAAGGACCGCGAGGCCCACCTGGTGGACCGGACGCTGAGCCTCCGCGTGCCTGACCTTGGAGTGACCTTCCTGACCAGGCTCGGCGCGCATGGCGCGGATCCGGTCAGGGAAGCCAGCGATGGCATCGAGTCCGCCCAGGTGCGATTCACTGCGAAGAGCGACGACGTGCTGTCCATAGCCGCCGACCCGGGAAGCTTCGCTCGGGCGTGGTTCACCGGCCGCCTCAGGGTAGAGGGAAACTTCTTCGACCTGCTCCATCTAAGGAAGCTGATCTAGCGCGCCGCCGATGCCACCGGGCTTACTCGTGACGAGCCGCAGCACGGCGGAGATCAACCCACCAGAGCGTCCAGGGTGACGAACGAGTAACCGCGCGCCGTCAGTTCGCTGATGATGCGCGGCAATGCGTCGGCATCCAGCGTGGTGTGATCATCGGGGTTGGAGCCGACGTGCATCAGGACGATCTCGCCTGGCCGCAGCGCGCTCAGCACTCGGGCGACCACGACGGACGCGGTGATGTGACCAGCGGTGCCCTCCCAGCCGAGCGTATCGACCGTCCACCGCACCGGGACGTAGCCGACCTGGTTGACGATGGCGATGGTGCGAGCGTTCTCGTCCCCGTAGGGGAACCGGAACAGAGGTGCCGGGTTCGCACCAGTCACTGCGATGATCTGCTGAGCAGCACCGAGGATTTCGTGCCTGATGGCCGCGTCACTCAGCCGGGTGAGATATGGATGGGTGATCGTGTGATTCCCGATCCGGTAACCGGCCGCAGCGATCCGTCGCGCGGTCGAGGGGAATGCCTTGACGAAGTTCCCGGTCAGGAAGAACGTGGCTGGCACGTGAGCGGCCTGCAGCGTCGCCAGGATTGAGGCGACCCCGTCGTCGTTGGCGCCTGCGTCAAAGGTCAGTGCCACTACCTTGCGGTTGGTGGGAATGTAGGTCCAGTCCGTTCCGGCAAGCCGGGCCGGGATCCCCGATGTGCTTGGCTGGGGGCTGGCTGACGGCGGAGCGGTGCTGGCGGGAGCGGAGGTCGGCGCGGACGTACTGGGCGCGGTCGAGGATGATGTCGGCGGTGCCACCGGCGTGACGGACGTTCGCGACGGGGCGGGCGGCGACTTGCCAGCGCCGGGGCTCGATGCGGTACCGCAGGCAGCCAGAACAAGGAACAGCAGGCCAATCAAGGCTGGCCACGCCGCCAGTCGCATTCCTCGCATGCTCTGACATTGCCGCGCATCGTCCTGCAGCGACACGGCCGGATGTCACATATTCGAGCGCCGATGGTCCCGCAGTCGGCGCCGCGCGACCTCAATAGGACCATTGACCCGCACTTCCGGACCTGATGACTCTGACCGGGCCGGCCTGGCGCGGTGACAGTCGGGTTATGGCCTTCGATAAACATCAGCGCGCGATACGGCGACGGATCCGACCGCTCATCGTCATCGCCATCTCGGCGATCGCACTTGACCTGTTCGCCGCGGGCTGCGCCGGCCATAATGCCGCCGCGCCGACTGCTCGGCCAGCCACGCCGTCGCCGGGCAGCCCGGCAACGACCGCTCCTCCGGCGACCAGCGCATCCCCTTCGGTGCCGGAACACTCTCCAACTCCGGCGCCTTCGACGGTCGCGCCGTCGACCGCCGCGCCGTCGACCGCCCCGGCCTTCTTTGCCAGCGTCTCGGTCCTGACGCCGGCGATGCGGGCGCTGATAGCCGCGAATTCCTGGCATCCGGGCTGCCCGGTCAGCCTGGACAGGCTCAGACTGCTCCGGCTCAGCTACTGGGGCTTCGACCATCTTGTGCATCAAGGGGAGCTCGTGGCCAATGAGTCAGCCGCCGACCAGCTGAGCTATGCGTTCAAACTGCTGTTCGCGGCCCGTTTCCCGATCAGGCAGATGCGAACCGTCGACTACTTCGGCGGTGACGACGAGCGGTCCATGCTCGCGGACAACACCTCAGCGTTCAATTGCCGGATCGTCCCTGGCACGAGCGTCTGGTCTCAGCACGCCTACGGCCTGGCCGTCGATATCAACCCGTTCGAGAACCCGGAGGTCAGCAACGGCAGCGTCGACCCGCCGGCCGCGGCCGCCTGGGCGGACCGGACACGATCGAACCCGACGATGATCGCGCACGGTGATGCGGCCTGGCAGGCGTTCCAGGCGATCGGCTGGACCTGGGGCGGGGACTGGACTTCCCCGAAGGATTACCAGCACTTCTCGGCCAACGGCCTATGACCCGGCACGCTCAGCGCGGTCGCCATCACCACAGCCTGACCGACAGCGCCGCTTCATCGGCCATCGACACTAACGGAAAGACGGTGTGGGAGCAGGGCACCGGCAAGCCGCAGCTATCTTGGTGTCATGTCGGCGCTGCTCCCCCGGCCACGGACCGAGGTCGCGCCGGGAGCGGTGCACGTGCCCGGCTGGCTCACCATCGAGCAGCAGGCAGACCTGGTGGCAGCGTGCCGCGAGTGGGCTCGCCCACCGGCCGGGATGCGGAATACCAGGATGCCGACTGGCGGCGTGATGTCCGTCCAGACCGTCTGTCTCGGGTGGCACTGGATGCCCTATCGGTACTCGCGCACAGCGGACGACGTTGACGGCGCACCGGTCAAGCCCTTCCCGTCGTGGCTAGCCGACCTGGGCCGCCGCGCGCTGGCGGACGCTTACTCGAGCCAGGCGCAGGCAGCTGGCTACCAGCCCGATGTGGCCCTGATCAACTTCTACGACGGCCAGGCCAGGATGGGCATGCACGCGGACAAGGACGAGCGCAGTCTCGCGCCGGTCGTCTCGGTGAGCCTCGGGGCGACCTGCGTCTTCCGCTTCGGGCAGGTCGGCAGCCGGAGCCGGCCATGGCACGACATAGAGCTGGAATCGGGAGATCTCTTCGTGTTCGGCCGCGAATCACGGCTGGCGTATCACGGGGTGACCAGAACACTGCCGGGCACCGGTGAGCCGGAAATCGGGCTGGCCACCGGCCGCCTCAACATCACGCTGCGCGAGTCCGGTCTGACCTGAGACCTGCGCCGCAGACCTGGACCGCGGGCCTGGGCCGCGGACCTGGACCGCAGGCCCGGGCCGTCTGCGCAGGTGCCATGCTGGATGGATGCCGGAAGGAGATGTGGTCTGGCGGGCGGCCCGCCAGCTGGACGCGGCGCTGGCCGGGCGGACACTGACCCGCAGCGACTTTCGTGTGCCGCGATTCGCCACGATCGACCTGACCGGCCGAGCCGTCAGCGAGACGACCTCCCGCGGCAAGCATCTGCTCACCCGGGTGGCTGGCGGGCTGACCGTGCACACCCATCTGCGGATGGACGGTTCCTGGCGAGTCTGGCCAGCTGGCTACCCGCCGCGCGACCACCGGGTCCGGCTGGTGCTCGCGAACGCGGAGTGGCAGGCCGTCGGTTACCAGCTTGGGATCGTCGAAGTCCTGCAGACCGCTCGGGAGGATCGGGTCGTCGGCCAGCTGGGTCCTGACCTGCTCGGCCCGGACTGGGACCCCGCGCAGGCGGTACGCCGGCTCCAGTCCGAGCCCGACCGGCCAATCGGCGAGGCCCTGCTCGACCAGCGCAACCTCGCTGGCATCGGCAACTTGTACAAGGCCGAGGTGCTGTTCCTGCGCGGAATCAGCCCATGGCGGCCGGTCCGGGAGATCACCGACCTGGACGAGCTCGTCGACCTCGCTCAGCGGCTGCTGGACGCGAATAAGGAGCGGACCGGCCAGGTGACTACCGGCGTGGACCGGCCGGGCGAGCAGACCTGGGTCTACGGCCGACCCGGCAGGCCGTGCCGTCGCTGCGGCACCGTGATCCGCACAACCGGGCAGGCGCGGCAGCGGCAGGACCCGCAGGAGCGGGTCACCTTCTGGTGCCCGCGCTGTCAGCCCGCCGCAGCGTGATCGCCATCCGCGAGCAACCATAGGGCCAGGATCTGCCAGCATGGACGCCATGATCGACGGCGCGGCAGCGCACGAGGCCTTCGTGCAAGCCAACTCCGCGCTCCGGCCGGTTCCGCACGTGCCGGAAATCCGGCTGTACCTGGCCGATGACGCCGTCAGCTTGTGGGAGCAGACCGAGCGGGAACTCGGCCGGACAGACCAGCCGCCGCCCTTCTGGGCGTTCGCCTGGCCCGGCGGCCAGGCTCTCGCGCGCTACGTTCTCGATCATCCCGATCTGGTCGCCGGCCGCACGATCCTGGACGTCGGCTCCGGCTCGGGCCTGACCGCGATCGCGGCCGCCATGGCCGGCGCGTCGGCCGTGCTGGCGAGCGAGCTTGATCCGTTCGCGATCGCCGCCATCAGGCTCAACGCCTGCGCCAACGGCGTCACCATCGCCACCACGGCTGACGTACTCGACGGGACCGGAGAAGATGCCGATGTCGTACTCGCGGCCGATGTCTGCTACGAGACATCAATGGCCGGGCGGGTGCTTGGCCTGCTCGAACGAGCCAGGGCCCGGGGCGCTGAGGTCCTGGTCGGTGACCCTGGCCGGGCCTTCCTGCCGCGTCATCGGCTGCGTGAACTCGATGCCTTCGACGTTCCGGTGCTGGCCGACCTCGAGAGCGCTCCGGTCAAGCGAGTCATGATCCTGACCATGGCCTGACCTGCGGTCCACCACATTTCCGCGGCTGGCACTCAGCAGCGCGACCGCGGTGGCGTCATAGATACGTGACCCACAACAGAACTCGCGCGGTAACCCTGGCCGCAGACCTGACCGTGGCGTCGGCTGCGCAGGCCGCACTCGGCCCGGGCCGGCGACCAAGGGATCCGGAGTCCGCTGATCTTCTGGGGAGCCTGTTCCAGGCGCACGCCCTGAATCTGGTCCGGGTTGCCCTGCTGCTTGTCGGCGACCGAGCTAGCGCCGAGGACATCGTCCAAGACGCCTTCCTCGGCTTGCACAAGAACATGGCCAGGCTCCGGGATCCGGCTAAGGCCCTCGGTTATCTGCGGGCGTCGGTCGTGAACGGCAGCAGATCCGTGCAGCGGTCCCGGCACCGAGCCCGGCTGCGGCCGCTGGTGCACGAGCCGCCGGTCTGGTCGGCCGAGGCAGCCGCCATGGCCTCCGAGGACCGGCGGGCCGTGCTCACCGCGGCGGCCGGCCTGCCTGAGCGAGCGCGTGAGGTGCTCGCCTTCAGGTACTACCTGGACCTGCCCGATCACGAGATCGCAGCGGCGCTCGGCATCAGCAGGGGCACCGTCTCATCGACCGCGTCCCGCGCACTGGCCACCCTGGCCCGCGAACTCAAGGAGCAGATGTGAACAGCATGGAAGACCGGCTGCGGGAGGCGTATCGGGAGGCAGCTGAAACGATCCAGCCACACACGATCCGCGGCGTCAACGAGCAGACGATCCAGATCTCGGCGTCGGGCGGCCGCCGGAAGCCTGGCCTGCCGCAGCGGGTGCTGATCCCGTTGGCGGCGGCCGCCTCGGTCGCGATCGCCGCTGTGCTGGCGGCGGTCATCGTCCCGCAAGCCCTGTCCAGCGGCCGGTCGGGCAAGTCGAACCACCCGGTGACCAGCACGGCTCGGCTCATGCCGACGTACGTGGTGTCCCTTTCCATTACTGCCAGCAGCAGCTCGCTCACGGTGCACCGTTCGGCCACCGGCGCCGTCGTCGCGCACGTCAAGGCACCGCAGCCAGGCATGTCCTTCGCGTACCTGGCGACCGGCGATGGCCGGACCTACGTGGCCGTGCTCTGGCGACCCGCGGTCTGCCGTAGCTGGCTCTATCGGTTCACGCTGAACCGTGCGGGTCAGCCGGGCGCGCTGACTCCGTACGCGGTGCCAAGCATCGGCGAGCTGATCGGCCCGATCGCGATCAGCGAGGACAACGGAACGCTCGCCTACCTCGGGGAGAACTGCAGCGATCCAACCGGCGCCGCTCCGTCCGACCTGGCGGCGCTGACCGTCGGCACGATGCGGACGAGGCAGTGGACCATTCCCAAGCAGGCCGACGTGTCGTCGCTGTCGCTGACCGCGAACGGGGGCCTGCTGGCGTTCAACATCGACGCGACCAAGCTCTTCCATTCGGCGGCCCTGGTTCTGCCGACCAACGCGCCGCCAGGGACCGTCACCGAGCGCAGCCGGGTGGTGGTCAGGGCAGCCCAGTTCGGCCCGACCGAGAACATCGGCTCCGACGTCATCACGCCGGATGGCAGCGCGCTGTACTTCACCACGTATCCGACCAGCTTGCCGAGTGCGGAGATCTGGCAGCTCGGCGTGGCTAGCCTGGCCACCGGCAAGTCACGCATCGTGCAGCGGGTCGCCGGCTTGCCGTACCCCATCGCCGCCAACCCGGCGGTCAGTGAGCTGCTGATTCTGATCCAGCCAACGACCGTGCCGTCACCGTCACCGTCACCGTCCGGGCCCGGGGCGCCATCTCCGTCCGGGCCGGTCGCATCGACGCCGTCACCGTCGCCGTCCGGGCCATGGTCTCCGTCTCCGTCGCCGTCCGGGCCATGGTCTCCGTCTCCGTCGCCGGCCGGATCGGGGTCACCGTCTCCGTCGCCGTCATCAGGCCAGCCCAACTCGCCGCAGCTGCTTAGGATCGATCTGGATACCGGGGCTCTGACGTTCCTGACGTCCCCGGCCTGGCAGATTTCCACGGATAGCAGCTTCGTCTGGTAGCACACCAGCCAAGCAAGGGGCTCCGGTGCCGACGGCGAACTCCAGGCACCGGAGCCTTTGCTGATCGCGGCGACTCGCCGCTGGTCCGCCGCCCGCTTATGCGTCGCGCTTGCGGAACAAAATCAGCCCGCCGATGATCGCGACCGCCGCGTAGCCGCAGAACACGCCGAACCCGATCCACGCCGAGAATGGGTTCAGCCCGTTGGCCTGGTGCTCCCAGATGGACGAGCCGGCATTGAACGGGATCCACTTGTCGATGTCCGCCTGCCCGAACCAGCCGCTCGGCGGACCCGGCAGGAAACCGCTCAGGATCCAGAGCACGAACATCAGGCCGATCCCGGTCGCAATCGCTCCGGCCGTGTGCCTGAGCACCGCACCGATGCCGAACGAGAGGAGCCCGCACCCCGCCAGGAACAATCCGCCGCCAACTACCGTGCGCAGCACATTCGGCTGTCCGATCGTCACGCTCAGCTGCTGGCTGGACAGGATGGCCTGGCCGATGAAGAACGCGATGAAGCTAGTGACCAGCCCTGTGACCAAGGCGACCGCACCGAAGACGACCCCCTTCGCGGCGAAGACCGTGCCGCGCCGCGGCATCGTGCTGAGCGAGGTTCTGATCATCCCGGTCGAGTACTCCGAGGTGATCACCAGCGCGCCGAGCACGATGATGATCAGCTGACCGATCAGCAGCCCGAACAGGCTGGTGCTGGCCGCCGCGGCCCTGATCTCCGCCGAGCGTTGAGCCACTATGCTGGCGATCGCCCCCGGCGGCAGCGGATTCCCGCGGAGGGTCACGCCGCTCTTGAGCCGGACAATCCGCTCGGTCTGGCCCCAGCTGAACAGGGCGCCGATTCCGACGCAGGCCACCACGAGCGCGAACAGCGTCCAGTATGTCGACCGGACCGAGCGGATCTTGGTGAACTCCGAGCGCAGCGCGCCCACGAAACCGGCCCGGCCAGCCGGACGGTGCGGGACGGCACCGCCGACCAGAGCCTCATGTGTCGCTACCGAAGCCATGTCAGGCCACCTCTCCCGCATGCGCCGCTTCCCGGTCAGCGCTGACTGGTACCCCGGCGTGGAATTCCACGCTGGCCGCGGTCAGCTCCATGAACGCCTGCTCAAGCGAAGCGTGCGCCGGGGCAAGCTCATGCAGCCTGATCCCGTTCTCGAACGCCAGGTCGCCGACTTGCGCGGGCGTCAGGCCGAGCACGACGATTGTGCCCCCGTCGTCGTCCCGCACCGTGCCTCCGGCCGCTGCGGCCACCCGCGCCAGGTCATCGGCCTGCGGGGTCCGGACCCGGACCGACTGCTGGGAGTTGGCCGCGATGAACTCGGCGACCGTGCTCTCCGCGATCAGCCGACCGCGTCCGATCACGATCAGGTGATCAGCCGTGTTCTCCATCTCCGACATCAGGTGGCTGGACACGAACACCGTCCGGCCCTCGGCCGCCAGTGCCTTCATCAGGTTGCGGATCCACAGAATGCCTTCCGGGTCCAGACCGTTGACCGGCTCGTCGAACATCAGGATCTCCGGATCACCGAGCAGCGCGCCCGCGATGCCGAGCCGCTGCCCCATGCCGAGCGAGAAGCCCTTGGACCGCTTCTTCGCGACGTCGTGCAGCCCCACCAGCTGGAGTACCTCGTCAACCCGCCGCCTCGGGATGTCGTTGGTCTGGGCCAGGCACAGCAGATGGTTGTAGGCACTCCGGCCGCCGTGCACCGCCTTGGCGTCAAGCAGCGCGCCGACCTCCCGCATCGGCCAGGCAAGCTTGCCGAACGCCTTGCCGTTCACGGTCACCGTGCCGCTGGTCGGGTAGTCCAGTCCCAGGATCAGCCGCATCGTCGTGGTCTTGCCCGCGCCGTTCGGGCCGAGGAATCCGGTAATCCGGCCCGGCTCGACGGTGAACGACAAATTGTCAACGGCGAGCGTGTCGCCGTATCGCTTGGTGAGGCCTCGTGCCTCGATCATGTCAAATTCCTTCCTGCTGACCATGGCGCGCCTGCGGCCAGCACGATTGACGGACCCGGCGCCCGCCCGCGCCGCGTCGGCGGGCGGTCGGCGGGCCGCCATGATCAGTGTGGCCTAGCCAGCGCCTGCACCGCGTCGGCCGGCAGAGTGATCCGCATCCGACCACAGGCTGATCTTTCTCCAGACACCCAATGCGCAACGGCGGCAACAGCCGAAAGTGAGCCTATCCGCTCGTCGGCCCTCCAGAGCCCCGGTCTCAGCGCTGCCGCCCGGTGCCCGGCGACGCCAAGCGGGGTCGGCTGGCTTGCGGATTCCGCCAGATTCACTCAGCAGATAGGCCGGCGCGTCCCCAGCGCCTATCCGTTCCGCTGAAACTACGGTTACACAGTGTAATCATCGCGCCACGTCGAGCTGGGCTTTGCGAGCGCCACAACGGAGCAACGGAGCGGACATGAGAGCAGTACTGCGAAAGCACGCCGACGCGGGACAACACGGAGGAGCCTCAGCCCGCCGGCGCCGGGGACAGGCCGCTGCGGTGGCCACGCTGGCAGCCGTTGCCCTGCCGCTGGTCACCTCAGGTGTCGCTGTCGCGCTGCCGACGGGCGGTCACACCATTGTCGCCGGCATCGGAGTAGGCACCCATCCAGTGCCGGCTAGCTATTCCCCACACCCGCTGGCGGTCGACGCCAGCACTCACACCGCCTACGTGCCTAACGCCGGCCACAACACCGTTCCGGTCATCGACAGCAGCGACCTGGCCGTCTCACTGACCCGCACCACCCCGTTCCGCACCGGGCACGTCGGTCAGTACCTGATCGAGCTCACCAACACCGGAGCTGGCGTCACCACCACGCCTTCGACGCTGCAGATCACCCTGCCAGCCGGACTGATCCTGGTGCGCGACCTGAACGACGGCTGGTTCTGCACTCCATCGCTCAGCTGCCGCAGCGTCTGGACGCTGCTTCCCGGCCAGACCACCACGTTCACCATTCTCGTCTGGGTCACCGCGCCGGCCTGCAGCACGCTGACCACCACAGTCACAGCAGGTCCCGCCGACGCCACCCCAGCCGACAACACTGCCACCGACGTGGTAACCATCCCGCCAAGCCGTCATCAGCTCGGTAAGGCGGACAGCGGCTGCCCAGTGGACCTCAGCCCGCGCATGGCGGCCTGAACCATGGCAGCCGTGACCTGACCGTCCGACCAGGCGGCGGCGCAGAGCGCGCGCAGTCCATCGAGCGGCTCACCGGCACCGGTCAACTCCAGCGGCCCGTCGCCGGATGGCCCTCTGGCGGTCCAGCCTCCGCAGCTGAACGCCACGCCCAGAGCAGAACCGTCGTCCCTGACCGAACCGTCGTTCCTCGTTGACCTATCGCCCCCGGCACCGCCGCCAGCGTTGCCGGGGGCGGATCCCGGCTGGCGGACCGGCCCGATCACCGGCTGCGGCTCAAGCAGCCCACCAAGGTCAGCCGCCAGATAGGTCGGCCGCCGCTGCGGCGGCGCGAGCACCACGTCGATCGGCTCGCTCACACCGGTCAGCACAAGCAAGCTGTCAGCACCACCCCGGACTGCCCCTTCGATATCGGTGTCGAGCCGGTCCCCGACCACGAGCGGCCGTTTCGCCCCGGTCCTGGCCATCGCCTCGGCATGCAGCGGTGTCTCCGGCTTCCCGGCAACCAGCGGCTGCGTCCCGGTCGATGTGATGATCACCTGCACCAGCGACCCGTTCCCCGGCTGCAGCCCTCGGGGTGTCGGCAGTGTCAGGTCGGTATTAGACGCCACGAACAGCGCGCCGGCGCGCACCGCCAGTGCTGCCTCGGCCAGCAGACCGTAGCTCATATCCGGCGCATAACCCTGTACCACCGCGACTGGCCGCTCAGCTGCGGTGGACACCGGCCGCAGCCCGCGAGCGCGCAGCGCCAGCCGGAGCCCGATGCCGCCGGCGGCCAGCACCGGCGACCCGGGCGGAACCCGGCTGGCGATCAGGCTGGCCGCAGCTTGCGCTGAGCTGATGACATCGGCCGAGTCGGCCGGGACACCGAGCCCGGAGAGCTGCGCGGCGATCGCCGACGGCGACCGCGAAGCGTTGTTCGTGACGAACGCCAGCCGCAGGCCGGACTTCCTGGCCGCGGCGAGCGCGGCCACCGCTCCGTGGATCGCCGCGGAGCCGTTGTATACCGTGCCGTCCAGGTCAATAAGGGCGACGTCGTACTCCTCCGCCAGCGCACGCTGGCCGCTGCGCAGCGGGGTCGGGGCCGCGGCGTCAGCCGCGGGCCCAGACCCGGCAGGCAGGTGCTTGTCGTTTCGCATTAATCAGGTTTCTTCGCCCTGAACAAGATCGCGGGCGCGCAATGTGGCTCGCACGCTGCGCAGCGCCTCGGTGTAATGCCGCAGATCCGGGCGCATGGCAGCGGCCAGCGCGAGGTGCTCGGCTGCCGCGCCGTGATCTCCTGACCTGGCCAGGGCCAGGCCGAGCCCGAACTGCGCGTAATCGTCGCTCGGGCTGGCCTCCACGATCCGCCGGAAGCTGCCCGCCGCCGCCTCGTAGTGCCTGGTGTCGAACTGCGCTCTGGCCAGCGCCTCCAGGACGCTGCGCGACTCCGGTTCAGCAGCCGCGGCTCGCTCAAGCAGCTGGGCGGCCGCTGCCGCACTGCCACGAGCCAGCAGATCGAGCCCGCGGCGGTACAGGGTATAAGTGTCGTCCGGCCCGGTATGCCCGTTCCCGGCCGGACCGGCACCGGGACCTGGACGGGCATCGTCGCCGTACCGACCTGGCTGCGCAGTCATGCGGGCGTGCTGCCCGCCAAGCTTTTCGCCGGAACGGGAATCCTTGCCACCCGTTGATCCTTCTGACATATGTGCAGATCCTTCCGTCCTACCGGGCGTCAGCGCGCAACAGGCTTGCAGGCCTGGAGCTGGCGCCGTTTCGCGGCGTCCGTTACGCGCCGGACCGGGTGAGCGGGCTTGCCGAGGTCTCCTCTCCACCGTACGACGTCATCTTCAGAGATAAAGAGGACCAGCTGATGGCGGCGGATCCGCACAACGTGGTCCGTCTGATTCTGCCCAGGTCGACGACCGGCGAAGTCGGCGAGGAGTACCACCACGCGGCGGTCTCGCTCCAGCAGTGGCAAGACGAGGGGATCCTGGCCGCTGACCCCGAGCCAGCGTTGTACGTGTACGAGCAGATCGCCGTCGATGCCGACAGCCAGTCGCGCAACGGCGCGGCCCGGAACGGAGCAGCGGATGGCAACGGTGCGCACGGGCACCGAACGCGGGCCAGCGGCGCGCGGGGCATGCTCAGGCCTGGCCTGGTCCAGCGCGGCCTGATCGGCGCGGTCCGGCTCGCCGGGCCAGACGCCGGGGTGGTGCTGCCGCACGAGGATGTGGCTCCTGAGCCAGTGGCAGGCCGACTCCAGCTGATGGAGGCTACCCAGGCCAATCTTGAGCCGATCTTCCTGCTGTATGACGGCGGCACGCCGGACGCACCCGGTGCGGCAGCGCGGGTCGTAGCGCAGGCGGCAGCACGCGAGCCGCTCGTCGACGCGCTCACCGCCGATGGGCTGCGGCACCGGCTATGGGCGGTCACCGACGCCGAGGACCTCGCCGCGATCGCCGCGGATCTGGCACCGCGCCAGGCGCTGATCGCCGACGGACACCACCGTTATGCCGCGTATCTGAAGCTGCAGGACCGTCGGCACCGGGACGGAGCCGGGCCAGGACCATGGGATTACGGACTGGCGCTGCTGGTCGACTCGGCTGCTTACCCACCGCAGATCGGCGCCATCCACCGGGTGATACCTGGCCTGGACGTCCAGGATGCCGCGAAGCTGGCCGGTGCCGCTTTCCAGGTCAAGCCGCTGCCTCAGGGCACGACCGACCTGCCCGCCGTGATCAGCGCGCTCGGCCGCGCGAGCAGCCGGAGCCCGTCGTTCGTGGTCGCCGACGCCGAGCATGCCTATCTGCTCACCGATCCCGACCCGGACCAGGTCGAGGCCGCGATGCCCACCGGCCAGTCGGCGGCATGGCGTGCCCTGCCGGCCGCTGTGCTGCAGGAACTGCTGATCAGTGGCCTGTGGGGGCTCACCGACAGCGACGGCTCTGTACTGGTCGTGCATCATGACGCGCAGGCCGCGGTGCGAGCGGCGCAGGCAGCGGGCGGCACTGCGGTCCTGTGCACTCCGATGTCGCCAGGCGACGTGTACGCCGTCGCTGCGCGGGGCGAGAAGGTGCCGCGCAAGTCGACATCTTTCGCGCCTAAGCCGCGGACCGGGCTGGTCCTGCGGACGTTCGCTCAGGGCTGAATTTCTCCCCCGCGCGCCGTCCAGCGAGACCGGATGCCGCTTATCCTGCTCGGACATGCCGGTGCGCAGGCTCTCTGCCGGAGCCGGAGGACGGCCCCCGGCTACCGGGCGTGCGATTGGCCTCCGGCCGGACCTGAAACGATGGGGCATATGGACGACGATGCGCGTAATCCGGTGGGCACAGACGTCATCACGGCGCTAGGGCACGAGGTCTATCAGATCGACACCCGGATGGCCGGATATCACGGAATCACGGCCGGGTACCTGATCCGCTCGGACCGGCCATGCCTGGTCGAGACCGGAACCGCGCCATCGGCGCCGGTGGTCCGCGACGCGCTGGCCGCGCTCGGCGTCGGTCCAACCGACCTGGCGACCGTCGTGGTCACGCACATCCATCTTGATCACGCCGGTGGCGCCGGTGATATTGCCAAGCTGTTTCCGCAGGCGCAGATCGTCGTACACGAACTCGGCGCGCGGCACCTCGCGGACCCGTCCAGGCTGATGGCGAGCGCCAGGAGGGTGTACGGCGATGAACTCGATGAACTGTTCGGGACGCTTGCTCCCACTCCGGCCGAGCGAATCCGCGCCGTCGAGCGCGTCGGCGTCGTGGATCTCGGGGCCGGTCGACGCCTGGACAGCCACTACTCGCCGGGGCACGCCAGGCATCACGTCGGGCTGATCGACTCAGGCAGCGGTGACCTGTACGTCGGCGACGCTGCCGGGGTCTTCATCCAGGAAACCGGTGACCTGCGACCGGGAACCCCGCCACCGGACTTCGACCTCGGCATCGCGCTCGAGTCACTGCGCATGTTCGCCGCGCTGCTGCCGACCCGGCTGCTGTTCAGCCACTACGGACCGGTGACCGCGGTGCAGGAGACGCTGGAGCGGTCGGCCGATGAGCTGCAGGTCTGGGTGCAGGAGACCAGGCAGGCGCGGCGAGCGGGGCTGGATCTCGATCACGCGGTCGCCATGGTCGCCGAGCGGACCAGGGAGCGGTACGCCGTATTCGCGCCTGAAGCTGACCCGGAACTCGCCGCGAAGTACGACCGGGTGTCAGGCGCTCCGGCCAACGTCGCGGGAATCATGCACTGGCTGGACCGCGAAGGTGAAGGTTAGCCTGGGTCTCGGCCGTGCACATCCGGGGCATCACGGCACGCCGGCATCGTCCTTGGCGACATCCACGTCGTCCACGTCCTCGATGTCGTCGAGCTCCAGGTCACCGAATTCAATCTGGTCCAGGTCGTCGGCACGATCAGCGGCGTCTGTCTCGCCCTCGACGTCCGCTGCTGCTGCCAGGCCGAACCAGTACCGCGCCTCGTCCTCGCGGCCGGAATCGAGCAATGCGTCCGCGTACGCGTAGAACAGTCGTGCCGAGCCCGGCCGGCGCTGGCCGTCGGTAAGCTCAGGGATCTGCAGGGCGACCACAGCGGCCTCAGGAAAGCCCTGGTCACGCCGGATTCCTGACTCCACTATCCGCAGCTCGATCTGGGACGAGCGGTCCACCTGCTGCGCGTCGGGACCAGTTACCAGCTCAATTGCCCGGTCAAGGCGCCCGAGTGCTCGTTCGCAGTCGGCCATCAAGGGCAGGTAGCTGCCCTGGCCGGTGAGCCGTCTGGCAGCTCGCAGCTCAGCCAGGGCTTCAGCCCATTTCCCGGCCTGGTAAGCCGCGATCCCGCAGGTCTCCCTGACCACGCCGACCCTGGCGGCGAGTTTCCGAGCGGCCAGGGCGTACCGATAAGCGACCTCGGCGTCCTCCGCCTGGCCAGCGGCGACCAGCATTCGAGCCACCGCGTCCGCCAGGTCGCCAGGCAGAGTCCTGAGCTCGGCACGAGCCTGTGGATCCAGGTCGTCCGCCGTGACGCTGGCGGGTACCGCGAGCTGGGCTGGCTCACTGCGCGGCCGACGGTCCCGGTAGCCCCGGTCCTGAGGTCGGCCATCCTGGTAACCCTCGCGCTTCGGCCGTCCTGGTCGGCTGCCCTCGCCCTGCCGCCCGCTGCCCTGGTAAGCCTGCCGCTGCGGCCGTCCAAGCCGACTGCTCTCCCCCTGCGCCTGGTCGCCCCGGTAGCCCTGCCGCTGTGGCCGTGCTGGCCGGCTGGCCTCCCGCTGAGGTCGGCTGTCCTGGTAATCCTCGCGCTGCGGCCTCCGCGGCCGGTTGGCCTCTCCCTGCGACTCGCTGTCCTGGTAACCCTGGCGTTGTGGCCGTCCAGGCCGGCTGCTCGCTCCCTGGGGCCGCGCTCCCTGGGGCCGGCTGCCCCGATAGCCGTTTCCTTGCGGCCGGTCGGCCCGGTCAGCGGGCACACCATCGCCGCGCCGCTGATGACTCGGGCCGGACGGACGTTCTTGCCGGTCAGCGGACCCGCGTTCAGGTCCGAATCTGCGCTCATTAGCCGCAGCTGCCGTACTCGAACCCGGACGGGCCGACTCACCCGAGCGCGGCGCGCGAGGTCTCTCCGCCCATTCGGACCTCGCGACCCGCGGTCCGGCCGCCTGCCCTGCTGACTTTCCCCAGCGCTGTGGCCCAGGTTCGGCGCTTCTGAATGGGCGTTGCTGAGGGGCTCTCTCGGCTCCTTCCCCGCGTGAGGATCGCGGTACTTCGGGCCGCGCCGAACGGTCCGCGTTCTTGCTTGCTGGCCTACGGCCCGACCGAGCGCCCGAGCCGGCGCCGCCGCTGGCTGCTTGCCTGCCGTCTGACTCAGCGCCGGATGGCGCGCGGCCCGCCGCGCTGCGTCTACCGCCGGATGGCCCGGAGCCACCAGCTTCTGACCTGCCTGAAGCACCAGTACGTCCACTTGACGTAGACCGACCACCTGAGGCCGGCCGACCACCTGAGGCCGGCCGACCACCCGACGCGGGCCGACCACCCGACGCGGGCCGACCACCTCGCGCCGACCGGCCACCCGACGCCGGCCTACCACCCGCAGATCCTCCGCCGGCGCCGTCGGACGTGCCATCTGAGCCAGTGCCCGCAGCGTTCGGATCCGCATCGGTCGCGCCCCGGCCCTGCGGGCGCCGCCGGCCGCCGCGCGAGTTGGCGCGGCCTGCACCGTCGCCGTCCCGGCCATCACCGGCCGCGCGACCAGAAGATCGTCCGCCAGTACTACCCACCACTCATGCTCTCCATCTATGAAAACGCAGACCGCCGCAGGCGCGCACCGGCCAGCCCCAGACAGTCGCCGCGGTTACGGCCTCTGGCTCCAGAATGCCAAGCCGCTGCAAGTCGCGCGTACCGGCAGATCGGCGTCCAGAGCAATGCAGAGACGCCTTTTAGCATCAACTCACAGTAACGGCTCCCGGCGGGAGGATGCCCAGCGGCGTCCCACCCGGCATGCGCTGAGGGCCGTCACCTGGTGGTGACGGCCCTCAGCGGAAGATGTCCGGCAGCGTCCTACTCTCCCACGCGGTCCCCCGCGCAGTACCATCGGCGCTGAAGGGCTTAACTTCCGGGTTCGGAATGGGACCGGGTGTTTCCCCTTCGCTATGGCCACCGAAACACTATGGAGATGTGTACCTTCGCGCTTCCCGAGCCGATAACTCAGGAACCGCGAGACCGACCGCACCTCGGGAACCGCACAGTGGACGCAAGCAGGATTTGAAGTAGAAGCCAAGCCACTCGGCCTATTAGTACCGGTCAGCTCCACACGTTGCCGTGCTTCCACCTCCGGCCTATCAACCTAGTAGTCTAGCTAGGGGCCTTACCAGGTTAACCCTGAGGGAGACCTAATCTTGAGGCGAGCTTCCCGCTTAGATGCTTTCAGCGGTTATCCCTTCCAAACGTAGCCAACCAGCCGTGCTCTTGGCAGAACAACTGGCACACCAGAGGTTTGTCCGTCCCGGTCCTCTCGTACTAGGGACAGCCCCTCTCAAGTCTCCTACGCGCGCAGCGGATAGGGACCGAACTGTCTCACGACGTTCTAAACCCAGCTCGCGTACCGCTTTAATGGGCGAACAGCCCAACCCTTGGGACCTGCTCCGGCCCCAGGATGCGACGAGCCGACATCGAGGTGCCAAACCATCCCGTCGATATGGACTCTTGGGGAAGATCAGCCTGTTATCCCCGGGGTACCTTTTAGCCGTTTAGCGACGGCGCTTCCACATGCCACCGCCGGATCACTAGTCCCAGCTTTCGCTCCTGCTCGACATGTCTGTCTCACAGTCAAGCACCCTTGTGCACTTACACTCGACACCTGATTGCCAACCAGGCTGAGGGTACCTTTGGGCGCCTCCGTTACTTTTTAGGAGGCAACCGCCCCAGTTAAACTACCCACCAGACACTGTCCCTGATCCGGATCACGGACCTAGGTTAGACATCCAGAACGACCAGAGTGGTATTTCACCGTTGACTCCACAGAGACTAGCGTCTCTGCTTCACAGTCTCCCACCTATCCTACACAAGACGTCCCAAACGCCAATGTCAAGCTGCAGTGAAGGTCCCGGGGTCTTTCCGTCCTGCTGCGCGTAACGAGCATCTTTACTCGTAGTGCAATTTCGCCGGGTCTGTGGTTGAGACAGTAGGAAAGTCGTTACGCCATTCGTGCAGGTCGGAACTTACCCGACAAGGAATTTCGCTACCTTAGGATGGTTATAGTTACCACCGCCGTTTACTGGCGCTTAAGTTCAAAGCTTCGCGGCCCGAAGGCTACTAACCTCTCCCCTTAACGTTCCAGCACCGGGCAGGCGTCAGTCCGTATACGTCGTCTTGCGACTTAGCACGGACCTGTGTTTTTAGTAAACAGTCGCTTTCCCCTGGTATCTGCGACCGCATCTAGCTCAGGGAGCAAGTCCCATCACCAGACACGGCTCCCCTTCTCCCAAAGTTACGGGGATAATTTGCCGAGTTCCTTAACCACAGTTCACCCGATCGCCTTGGTATTCTCTACCTGACCACCTGAGTCGGTTTAGGGTACGGGCCGCATAAACACTAACCGCGAGGCTTTTCTTGGCAGCATGGGATTACTCACTTCGCCTAGTCGGCTCGGCATCAGGCCTCAGGCACATGATGTGCGGATTTGCCTACACATCGCCCTACACCTTTACCCCGGGACGTCCAACACCCGGTAGAGCTACCCTCCTGCGTCACCCCTTCGGCTTGCCTACTACCGGTCTGGGTCGCACGATCCGCAGCTCGTCCCGAAGGATCCGCTGCTTCACGTGCTTAGCTTCGCCAGATTCAGCATGGGCGCATTTATGCGGGTACGGGAATATAAACCCGTTGTCCATCGACTACGCCTGTCGGCCTCGCCTTAGGTCCCGACTTACCCTGGGCGGATTAGCCTGCCCCAGGAACCCTTGGTCATTCGGCGGAGGGGTTTCTCGCCCCTCTTTCGCTACTCATGCCTGCATTCTCACTCGAGTGGCATCCACGGCTGGATCACTCCGCCGCTTCACTCGCCACCCGACGCTCCCCTACCCACCCGCGCACCTGGACCCATACCGAGTATGGGCCTGGTTATCACGCGAATGCCACAGCTTCGGCGGTGTGCTTGAGCCCCGTTACATTGTCGGCGCAGAATCACTTGACCAGTGAGCTATTACGCACTCTTTCAAGGGTGGCTGCTTCTAAGCCAACCTCCTGGTTGTCTCTGCAACTCCACATCCTTTCCCACTTAGCACACGCTTAGGGGCCTTAGCTGGTGATCTGGGTTGTTTCCCTCTCGACTACGGAGCTTATCCCTCGCAGTCTCACTGCCGCGCTCTCACTTACCGGCATTCGGAGTTTGGCTGACTTCAGTAAGCTTGTAGGCCCCCTAGGCCATCCAGTAGCTCTACCTCCGGTAAGAAACACGCAACGCTGCACCTAGATGCATTTCGGGGAGAACCAGCTATCACGGAGTTTGATTGGCCTTTCACCCCTATCCACAGGTCATCCCCCAGGTTTTCAACCCTGGTGGGTTCGGTCCTCCACGCGGTCTTACCCGCGCTTCAACCTGCCCATGGATAGATCACTCCGCTTCGGGTTTATAGCATGCGACTCAGACGCCCTATTCAGACTCGCTTTCGCTACGGCTTCCCCTCACGGGTTAACCTTGCCACACACCATAACTCGCAGGCTCATTCTTCAAAAGGCACGCGGTCACTTCACTTCAGCCCGAAGGCTGACACGCTCCCACGGCTTGTAGGCACACGGTTTCAGGTACTATTTCACGACCCCTCACCGGGGTACTTTTCACCTTTCCCTCACGGTACTTGTTCACTATCGGTCACCAGGGAGTATTTAGGCTTAGGAGGTGGTCCTCCCGGATTCACACGGGATTTCTCGGGCCCCGTGCTACTTGGGATACCACTCGGGAGTCGCAAGAGTTTCGCCTACAGGGGTATCACCTTCTGTGCCGACGATTTCCATACGTCTTCGGCTACCCATGCGATTTCTTACTCCCTGCCGGATCAGCAGCTCCGGCTGAGTGGTCCCGCTACCCCGATCACGCAACGCCTGCCGGCTATCACACGTAATCGGTTTGGCCTGTTCCCCTTTCGCTCACCACTACTCAGGGAATCGCGGTTGCTTTCTCTTCCTGTGGGTACTGAGATGTTTCACTTTCCCACGTTTCCTCCACCTGCCCTATGTGTTCAGGCAGGGGTGACGGGCCATAACGCCCGACGGGTTTCCCCATTCGGAAATCCCCGGATCTAAGTCTGGTTGCCGACTCCCCGGGGCTTATCGCAGGCTCCTACGTCCTTCTTCGGCTCCTGGTACCAAGGCATCCACCGTGTGCCCTTATTAACTTGGCAACTACAGATGATGCTCGCGTCCACTGTGCAGTTCTCAAGATACGGGCGGTTCCCGCCCTCTGCCGTCAGCAGACGTCAGAGACCCGGTCCAGCTGAGGTTGGCCTGCGGCCGTTCCCTCAGGACCCAACAGCGTGCTCGGCCCGTGCGCTTACTGGAGTCCGCGTCCCAGCGCCTCTGTGTGTTTGATGCACAGTGGCGCCGTACTAGCAGATCCAGGCAAGCCGCCCGAACCGAATAACCAGTGCTCCACTAATGAGCTGCCACCTCAGGACGTTTGCCTGAGATATGGCTCTGGACGCCGCTGACCTGTTTGCAACAGAGTCGTTAGCGCCAGGTGCTCCTTAGAAAGGAGGTGATCCAGCCGCACCTTCCGGTACGGCTACCTTGTTACGACTTCGTCCCAATCGCTGGCCCCACCTTCGACGGCTCCCTCCCTTGCGGGTTAGGCCACCGGCTTCGGGTGTTGCCAACTTTCGTGACGTGACGGGCGGTGTGTACAAGGCCCGGGAACGTATTCACCGCGACGTTGCTGATTCGCGATTACTAGCGACTCCGACTTCATGGGGTCGAGTTGCAGACCCCAATCCGAACTGAGACCGGCTTTTTGAGATTCGCTCCACCTTGCGGTCTCGCAGCCCTCTGTACCGGCCATTGTAGCATGTTTGCAGCCCAAGATATAAGGGGCATGAGGACTTGACGTCATCCCCACCTTCCTCCGAGTTGACCCCGGCAGTCTCCTATGAGTTCCCGGCATTACCCGCTGGCAACATAGAACGAGGGTTGCGCTCGTTGCGGGACTTAACCCAACATCTCACGACACGAGCTGACGACAGCCATGCACCACCTGTGCAGGACCCTTACGGACACCGTATCTCTACGGCTTTTCCCTGCATGTCAAACCTTGGTAAGGTTCTTCGCGTTGCATCGAATTAAGCAACATGCTCCGCCGCTTGTGCGGGCCCCCGTCAATTCCTTTGAGTTTTAGCCTTGCGGCCGTACTCCCCAGGCGGGGCGCTTAATGCGTTAGCTGCGGCACGGAATCCGTGGAAGGACCCCACACCTAGCGCCCAACGTTTACGGCGTGGACTACCAGGGTATCTAATCCTGTTCGCTCCCCACGCTTTCGCTCCTCAGTGTCAGGTAAGGCCCAGAGAACCGCCTTCGCCACCGGTGTTCCTCCCGATATCTGCGCATTTCACCGCTACACCGGGAATTCCATTCTCCCCTACCTACCTCTAGTCTGCCCGTATCCACTGCAGGCCCAGGGTTAAGCCCTAGGTTTTCACAGCGGACGCAGCAGACCACCTACGAGCTCTTTACGCCCAATAATTCCGGACAACGCTCGCGCCCTACGTATTACCGCGGCTGCTGGCACGTAGTTAGCCGGCGCTTCTTCTGCAGGTACCGTCACTTTCGCTTCGTCCCTGCTGAAAGGGGTTTACAACCCGAAGGCATTCATCCCCCACGCGGCGTTGCTGCGTCAGGCTTTCGCCCATTGCGCAATATTCCCCACTGCTGCCTCCCGTAGGAGTCTGGGCCGTGTCTCAGTCCCAGTGTGGCCGGTCGCCCTCTCAGGCCGGCTACCCGTCGTCGCCTTGGTGAGCCGTTACCTCACCAACAAGCTGATAGGCCGCGAGTCCATCCCTAGCCGATAAATCTTTCCACCACAGCCGATGCCGACCGTGGTCATATCCGGTATTAATTCCGGTTTCCCGAAGCTATCCCAGAGCATAGGGGCAGGTTGCTCACGTGTTACTCACCCGTTCGCCGCTCGAGTACCCCGAAGGGCCTTTCCGCTCGACTTGCATGTGTTAAGCACGCCGCCAGCGTTCGTCCTGAGCCAGGATCAAACTCTCCATTGAATGTCTATCCGCAGCCGCAGCCATTCCCCTAAAGGTCTGAACTAGCGGTCTGCTGACTGAAGAGATGTCTACACGAATCCGGTCGAGACCGGAGCCGTGGAGACGATCTGGCAATTACCGTCTGGGCACTGCGCCTTGCGGCACAGTTCCCTTATGACGGGGTATGTGCATGTGCACTGGCTTTTAGCACGCTGTTGAGTTCTCAAGGAGCGGACGCTCACCGCACAGAGTCTCGCAACTCCATCCGGGGCAACCCTGCTAACTTACCGGGCAGTCAAGTTCCTGTCAAGTTCATTAACAGTTTTCGTCTTGTACTGTTACTCACTGTCATCCAGTGTAGTCCCATCACGGACCTGCCGATGCATGCATCGACGGAACCGAGAGGGTGTCTGCTGGGCGGGCTCCCGCCGCCGAGGCTCAGGACCTTCCGGTGCGCAGCGGGCCGTTACGAACATTAGGGAAGTCGTCCGATCATGTCAAATCGGACGACCCCCAAGACCGTCAGCTGCGGCACGGCCAGCCGCAGTCTGGGTTCGGCCGCGTGCTGCGGCGGGCCCGACTGCCACGCCGCCCACATTTCGCTTGCCCCGGCGCAGCACCAGGTACCTGCCGAGGAGCAGGTCGCCCGGCTGCGGAGCGGCATCGACATGCAGCACTTTCACGTTGTTGACGTAGGCGCCGCCTGCTTCGATGACCCGCCGGGCCTCCGACTTGCTCGGCACGATTCCGCAGGCAGCCATCAGGTCAGCGACCGGCGGCAGTCCAGCAGCTTCGGTCGGCCCGCCTACTCCGGCGGACCCGGCGGCGACCTCGATGGTGGTATTGGGTACTTCGGCCAGCGCGGCCGCCAGCGTGCGCTCATCGATGTCCCGCAGCTCGCCGTGACCGAATAGAGCCCGGCCGGCGGCCGCGGCGCCGGCGGTCTCCTCCGCCCCGTGCACGAGCGTCGTCACATCGTCGGCCAGCACCCGCTGCGCGATCCTGGCCGCTGGTCGCTCGGCGATTTCCCGTTCCAGGTCCTCGATCTCCTGCCTGGACCGGAAGGTGAACACCCGCAGCAGGCCGGGAACCTCCGCATCGGCGCGGTTCAGCAGGAACTGGTGGAACGCGTAAGGGCTCATCAGCTCAGGGCTCAGCCAGATGGCGCCGCCTTCGGACTTGCCGTACTTCGTCCCGTCCGGCTTGGTGATCAGCGGCGTGGCCAGCGCGTACACCGTATTGCCTGTGACGCGCCTGATCAGGTCCACACCGGACACGAGGTTGCCCCACTGATCGCTGCCGCCGATTTGCAGTGTGCAGTCGTGCCGCCGGTACAGCTCAAGAAAGTCGTTGGCCTGCAGAATCTGGTAGCTGAACTCGGTGTAACTGATTCCGCCTGCCTCCAATCTGGCCCGGACCGTCTCCCTGGACAGCATCTGATTGACCGGGAAGTGCTTGCCGATATCGCGCAGGAAGGCCAGCGCCGATAGGCCCTGGGTCCAGTCCAGATTGCTGACCAACAGGGCTGAGGCAGGACCGGGGTCGAAGTCAAGAAACCGGCCGACCTGACCCCTGATTCGCTCGACCCAGCCCGCCACCACATCGGGTTCGTTAAGCACCCGCTCAGCAGCTTTGCCGCTTGGGTCCCCGATCAGCCCGGTGGCGCCGCCGACCAGGCCGATCGGCCGATGCCCGGCAAGCTGAAGCCGACGCATGGTAAGGAGTTGCACGAGGTGCCCAATGTGCAGGCTCGCGGCGGTCGGGTCGAATCCGGCGTACAACGTGACCTGGCTCGCGTCCAGGGCATTGCGCAGATCATCCAGGTCAGTGGAGACGGCGATCAGGCCGCGCCAGATCAGGTCGTCAATGATGTCGGTCACCGCTGCATACTCCCATCTGCGGGATCGGTAATGGCAACGGAATTCGCCAGCCGTCCGCGCTGCTGGTTGGTCAGCCCCGGCCACGCGAAGCGGCAGGACCGGAAGGCACCCCGCCAGTCCTCCGGCGCGGAACGTGCGGCCGGTAAGCCGAGACCGCGGGATTGCCGGTGATCCAGAACCGCCAAGCTACCTCGGCGCCGGTGCTGACACCCACCCGCGGACCACAGCTGATCTGGCCGGGTGACGGCGTGCCCTGATCGGCTGGCCAAAGAATCCGAAGCGGCGAAGCGGTCTCGCAGACGTCGGCTCCGTTCATCCGCCGGTCGATGCCGAGAGCCTGACAGAACCGCGCCGGACCCCGGGCCAGATCAGCCTCCCGGCCCGCAACCGCGCCTACCCTGGCGCCGCTCCTTCGCACGGTGGCCAGGCTGATGCCCTCGATCACCCGGCCCGCCCTCAGCAGCACCGCCGATGCCACCCCGGCCGGCTGACAGACCAGGTTCACGCAGAAGTGCATGCCGTAGGTGAAATAGACATAGGCGTGTCCGGGCTCGCCGAACATCACCGAGTTGCGTGCCGTCTGGCCGCGGAACGCGTGCGACGCCGGGTCGGCCTCCCCCGCGTACGCCTCGACCTCGACGATCTCCGCGGCGACCAGGCCGTCCTCGGTGTCATGCACAAGCACGCAGCCGAGCAGTTCAGGCGCCACCGCGAGCACCGGCCGCGCGAAGAACTCTCGCGGCAGCGTCGCGCTCGGCGATCGTGGAGAGTTGACTGCACTATGCACACAAAAGTCTCCACGATCATGAACCACCGACCTGGAACCGCGCGCTGACGAGCCGGGTCCAGCGCGATCCGCGCTCACGCTGATGCGGCCCACGCCGCGTCCCCGGCCACGGACAGCCTGAGCGCAGCGAGCTGCTCGGCAACCCGGTTCGGCGCCGTCCCGCCGACGCTGTCCCGCGCGGCGAGTGCCCCGGCCACGGACAGGACCGACCGCACGTCCGGCGTGAAATGCTCCGAGATCTTCAGCAGGTCCTCATCGCTGACCTCGGCCATCTCGCAATCATTGACCTGGCACCAGACGACCAGATGGCCCACCGACTCATGCGCCTCGCGGAACGACACCCCGCGCCTGACCAGCAGTTCGGCCAGGTCGGTCGCGAGCGCATGGCCAGCGGCAGCCGCACGGGCGAGCCGTTTCACATCAAATCTCATCGAACTCACCAGGCCGGCCACCGCCGGCAGCACGAGCAGCAGCGTGTCCACCGCGTCGAAGACGGGCTCCTTGTCCTCCTGCAGGTCGCGGTTGTAGGTCAGCGGCAGCCCCTTCAGGGTCGCGAGCAGTCCAGCCAGCCCGCCGATCAGCCGACCGGCCTTGCCGCGAGCGAGCTCGGCCACGTCCGCGTTCTTCTTCTGCGGCATGATCGATGACCCGGTCGCGTAAGCGTCGCCGATCTCCGCAAAGCCGAACTCATGCGAGGTCCAGAGCACGACCTCCTCGCCGAGCCTGGACAGGTGCACACCGACCAATGCCGCGGCGAAGCAGAACTCGGCAGCAAAGTCCCGGTCGGCAACCGCGTCCATCGAGTTGGCGGCCGGCGCGTCGAATCCGAGTTCGGCCGCGACTGCCTCGGGATCAAGCGGCAGCGACGAGCCGGCCAGCGCGCCCGAGCCGAGCGGGCAGATCGCCGCGCGCCGATCCCAGTCCCGCAGCCGCGCCACGTCCCGAACGAACGCCTGCACGTGAGCGAGCAGCTGATGGGCGAGTAGCACCGGCTGGGCATGCTGCAGGTGCGTCATTCCCGGAGCGGGCGTCGGCGGATCCGCGAGGTGACTTTCTGCCTGGTCCATCAGCGCGGTCTGCAGCTCGGCCAGCCGCGCCGCGACCTGTCGGACCTGGTCCCGCAGGTACAGCCGCAGGTCGGTGGCGACCTGGTCGTTCCTGCTGCGCCCGGCCCGCAGCCGCCCGCCAAGGGAGCCGACCCGCTCAAGCAGGCCGCGTTCCAGCGCGGTGTGCACATCCTCGTCGGCAGCAGACGGCCGGAACGCGCCGGTCAGGCAGTCCCGGCTGAGCTCGTCGATCGCGCCGAGCAGCCTGGCGAGCTCACCGTCATCGAGCAGCCCGGCCTGGTGCAACACCCTTGCGTGCGCGCGGGAGGCGAGCAGGTCGTAGCGCGCCAGCCGCCAGTCGAACTGAACGCTCACCGAGAGCCGGGTCAGCGCTTCGGCGGGCCCGGACTCAAACCGTCCGCCCCACAGCCGCACCGGTGGAGTACTCTCCTCGCTCACAATCGCCACCTTCACCCATCAAGCATTTAGGCATAACAAATCCCAGACCCGACTCTGCCATGCGCAGCGGATCCGGCACCCGCCGGTCCAAGACAGTCCGGACCAAGGCGACGGTCCGGACCAAGGCACTCCGGGCAGTGGCTGAACGCCTCTGCCCGGATCACCTCGGCCCGTCCCACCCGCAGCTAGGTTTCCGTTCAGCCCGCCGAAGGAGTCCGGGTCTCAGCCGGCCAAGTCTTGCAGCTGGGTTTCACCCGACCGCTGCGGCCTTGCGGTCGCGGTCGGCGGCGATCTTGCTGGGCAGGCCCCAGAGCTCGACGAAACCCTTGGCTAGCGCCTGGTCGAAGACGTCGCCGGTGTCGTAGGTGGCCAGTCCGTAGTCGTACAGCGCGACCGGACTGCGCCTGCCGGTGACGACGGCACGACCCCCCTCGAGCCGGACCCGGACGTCGCCGGTGACATGCTTGGACGCCTCGATCATGAACGCCTCGAGCGACCGCCGCAGCGGCGAGAACCACAGGCCGTCGTAGACCAGTTCCGTCCACCGCTGGCCTGCCATCCGCTTGAACCTGGCCAGGTCGCGCTCCAGGCACACGTTCTCGAGTTCCTGATGGGCGGTGATCAGCGTGATCGCGGCCGGTGCCTCATAGATCTCCCGGCTCTTGATCCCGACCAGCCGATCCTCCACCATGTCGATCCGGCCCACGCCGTGCGCGCCGGCCAGCGCGTTCAGCTCGGAGATGATCTGCAGCGGCGTCAGCGATCGGCCGTCGATCGCGATCGGGATGCCGTCGGCGAAGCTGATCGTGATCTCGTCAGCGCCGCGGTCCGCGGCCGGATCGCTGGTGTACCCGTAGACATCGGAGTGCGGCGCCTCCCAGATGTCCTCCAGGTGCCCGGTCTCGATGCTCCGGCCCCATAGGTTCTGGTCGATCGAGTAGGGCGATTTCGCCGTGACGTCGATCGGCAGCCCCTTCGCCGTGGCGAACTCGATCGCCTTGTCCCTGGTCATCCCCGAGTCGCGGACCGGGGCGAGCACGCTCACGTCGGGCGCCAGAGTGGCCACGCCGACCTCGAATCTGACCTGGTCGTTGCCCTTGCCGGTGCAGCCGTGGGAGACGACCGTCGCCCCGTACTCGCTGGCGACCCTGGCCAGATGCGACACGATCAGCGGTCTGGACAGCGCCGAGATCAGCGGGTACCTGTCCATGTAGAGGGCGTTCGCGCGCAAGGCGGGCACGCAGTAGTCGGCGGCGAACTCGGCTCTGGCATCCACCACGAGAGCCTCAGCCGCGCCGCAGGATAGCGCCCGTTTGCGGATCGTCTCGGTGTCCTCGCCGCCCTGCCCGACATCCACTGCCAGGGCGATCACGTCGGCGCCAGTCCGCTCGCCGACCCAGCCGATCGCCACCGATGTGTCAAGGCCGCCTGAATAGGCCAGCACTACCCGCTGCGTCACAACTCCTCCTGATTGTGAGTTTCCCCGTAAGTACCTGACTGGTTTTCGCTGGCCGACCTGACCCGCCGCTCCGCGAGCAGCAGCAGGGTCTCCGCCAGTTCACTGCCTCCTGCCGGGTCACGCGCCACCACGAGCACGGTGTCGTCGCCGCCGACGGTTCCGAGTACGGCAGGCATCGCGGTCCGGTCGATCGCGGATGCGAGCAGCTGGGCCGCCCCCGGCGGCGTGCGGAGTACCACCAGATTGCCGCTCGCCTCCGCTGAGAGCAGCAGTTCGGCGGCGACCCTGGCCAGCCCGGTCATGCCGCCAGCCAGCCCGCCAGCCCGCCCGCTCGCCAGTCCGGCGAGGAGTCCGGCGAGCCCGTCAGGTGCGGCCGCGGCAGGTCCGTGCGCAGCATGGCCGCGGATCCGGACCGCGCTGTCGCCGCCAACGGTGCCTTCAGCCTCAACCAGCCGGGCCGGATGATCGGGGGGCAACGCGTAGATCAGCGCACCTTCTGGTCCGCGCAGTCGAACGGCGCCGAGTTCCTCAAGATCACGGGACAGGGTCGCCTGAGTGACGCGGACGCCGAGTTCGGCCAGCCGGTCGGCTAGTTCGTCCTGGGACCGCACCAGCGCGCCGGGCTGGGCGAGAATCCCGACGATCTGCCCATGCCGCGCCGCCTTGGTCGCCGGACTTACCCGCTCGGCTCCGCCGTTGCCCGCGCTGTTCGCCAACTGGCGGGGCGGCGCCGGGTCGGAGGTGCCAGCCGAGCCTGGTGAACCGGACGGTTCTGCAGCGTCCTGCAGCCCTGGCGAGCCGCCGGCTGACCTGTCCATCACGCCTCCGGTCCGGCCGACCCGCTGGCCTCCGCCAAGATGGCTGGCAATGCGGCAGTGAAGGAGTCGGCCTCCGCGGCGCTCAGAATCAGTGGCGGGGCGAGCCTGATCGCATTCGGCTGGACCGCGTTCACCAGGAACCCGGCCTGCCGGGCTGCCGCCTCGACGGCGGCGGCGGCCGGCTCGGTGAGCACGATGGCCTGCCAGAACCCGGCACCGCGGAGGCCGGCCAGCAGCGGATGGTCAACTGCTTCGATCGCAGCAGTTAGCCTGGCGCCGACCTCCGAAACGTGGTCGAGCAGCCCGTCTCGCTCGATCGTGTCGAGGACCGCGAGCGCGGCGGCGCAGGCCACCGGGTTGCCGCCGAAGGTACTGCCGTGATCGCCCTTGGCGAGGGCGGAACCGAACTGTCCGACGCCGATGCACGCCCCGATCGGCAGGCCGCCGCCGAGCCCCTTGGCCAGCGTGACGACGTCCGGCATGATCCCCTCGCGCTGGAACGCGAACCAGGCGCCGGTCCGTCCCAGCCCGCTCTGGATCTCATCAAGCACCAGCAGCGCCCCAGCGGTGTCGCAGGCGGCACGAGCGGCTTTCAGGTAGCCAGCCGGGGCCGGCACCACGCCGCCTTCGCCAAGGCAGGGTTCGAGGAAGACCGCCGCGCAATCCGGCCCGACCGCCGAGGTCAGCGCGTCCGCATCGCCGTAGGGCACGAACCGTACGTCCACCCCGAACGGCGCGAACGGCTCCCGGATCGAGTTCTTGCCAGTCAGGCTGAGCGAACCCATGGTCCGGCCGTGGAAGCTGCCCTCGGCGGCGACGAAGACCGGCCGGCCGGTCCCCTGACTGCGGCGGACCAGCTTGATCGCCGCCTCGTTGACCTCCGTCCCCGAGTTGGCGAAGAAGACCCGGCCATCTGTTCCGAGCAGCCCGAGCAGCCGTTCCGCGAGGGCGACCTGTCCGGAGTGCAGGAACAGGTTCGAGATGTGCGCCAGCCGCCCCACCTGCTCGGCTACCGCCGCGACCAGGGCCGGATGGGCGTGCCCGAGCGAGCTGACCGCGATCCCGCCGATCAGGTCGAGGTAGGACTTGCCGTCTACGTCCCAGACCACGCAGCCGCTGCCGCGCGCCAGGGCTACCGGCGGCATGCCGTAGGTCGGCATGACGGCTGCGGCATAACGGTCCTGCAGAAGCTGCGTCGCGGTCATGCTGTCCTCTCCGCTCCGTCGGGCACCACCATGGTGCCGATCCCTGAATCAGTGAAAATCTCAAGCAGTACCGAGTGCGGCAGCCGCCCGTCGAGCACATGCGCCTGCGGGACTCCGCCACGGACGGCCGTCAGGCACGCGGCCATCTTGGGGATCATGCCGCCGCTCAGCTGTGGCAGTAGCGCGGCTAGCGAGCTGGCGCTGAGCTCGCTGATCACCTCGGGCGGCCGGCGATCCCTGATGCTTCCCTGGCCGCTGCCCTCGTCGCCGGGCCAGTGCGCGTACAGGCCGGCCACGTCGGTCAGCACGACCAGCTTGGCAGCACCGAGCGCGACGGCCAGTGCGGCGGCTGCGGTGTCCGCGTTCACGTTGAGCACCTCGCCGGTGTCGCTGCGGGCGACGCTGGAGATCACCGGGATGCGACCGTCGGCGATCAGGGCACTGATCGCGCCTGGGTCCACCGACTCGACCTCACCGACCTGACCGATGTCGACCGTCTCGCCGTCCGCCGTGGTCGCCTGCACCCGGCGGGCGGTCATCAGGTGAGCGTCTTCGCCGGACATCCCGACCGCAAAGGGCCCGTGCTGGTTGATCAGCCCGACCACGTCCCTGTTGACCTGGCCGGTCAGCACCATCCGAACGACGTCCATCGCCTCTGGCGTGGTGACCCGCAGCCCGGCCCGGAAGGTCGTCTCCATGCCAAGCCGGTCCAGGTGAGCGTTGATCTGCGGGCCGCCGCCGTGCACGACCACCGGCCGCAGGCCCGCGTACCGCAGGAACACGATGTCCTGCGCGAACGCGAGTCTGAGTTCGTCGTCTGCCATGGCGTGGCCGCCGAACTTGATCACCACGATCTGGCCGTGGAATCGCTCAAGCCACGGCAATGCCTCGATCAAGGTGGCGGCCTTGGCCAATGCACCGGCATGGGCCGACGCGCCGGTCTGCACCAACGCGCCGGTCTGCACCAGCGCGCCAGCCTGAGCCGCTGGGCCGGACTGATGCTGGGCAACTGTCATGTCGAGTACGCCGAGTTCTCGTGCACGTAGGCAGCGGTCAGGTCGGTGGTCAGGATCGTGGCGGAGCTGTCTCCGGCCCGAAGGTCGACGGTGATCGTGACTTCTCTGTGCCGGAGATCCACGCCGGATCGGTCCGAACCTGGGGCACCGTTCCGGCACACCCAGACGCCGTTGATCGCCACGTCCAGCTGATCGGGGTCGAATACGGCGCTGGTCGTCCCGACCGCGGCAAGAACCCGGCCCCAGTTCGGGTCCTGGCCGCCGAGCGCACACTTGAGCAGGTTGGACCTGGCGACGGCCCGGCCGACGCAGACCGCGTCGTCCTCGCTCGCCGCGCCGGTTACCTCGATGGAGATGGCCTTGCTGGCGCCCTCCGCATCGGCGAGCAACTGCCCGGCGAGGTCAGCGCAGGCGGCCGTGAGCAGCGCAGTGAACTCAGTCAGCCCTGGCCTGGCACCAGCCGCGCCGCTGGCCAGCAGCAGCACGGTGTCGTTGGTTGACATGCAGCCGTCGGAATCCAGCCGGTCGAAGGTCGTCCTGACCGCGTCGCGCAGCGCCAGGTCGAGCTGGTCGGACGGCAGGTCAGCATCGGTGGTCAGGACCACGAGCATGGTGGCAAGCGCGGGGGCGAGCATCGCCGCTCCCTTGGCCATGCCGCCGATCAGATATCCGCTTCCCTTATGGCAGCAGGTCTTGGCCACCGTGTCGGTGGTCATGATGGCGTTCGCCGCGGACTGCCCGCCGCCAACCGACGCCGACGCGGTCGCGGCATCCACCCCGGCAAGCAGCTGGTGCATGGGCAGCCGGTCGCCGATCAGCCCGGTGGAACAGACCGCTATCTCGGTTGCCGGTACCGAAAGGATGGCGGCCAGGTGCGCAGCGGTCTGCCGGGTGTCATCGAAGCCGGCCGGCCCGGTGCACGCGTTGGCGCCACCTGAGTTGAGCACGACGGCGCGAACCTGACCGCCCTTGATTACCTGCTGGCTCCACTGCACCGGTGCCGCCTTGACCCGGTTCGAGGTGAAGACCCCAGCGACGGCGGCGCAGGGCCCGTCGTTGAGCACCACCGCGACGTCGGCCTTACCCGACCGCTTCAGTCCCGCCGCGACACCTGCCGCGCGGAATCCCCGTGGTCCTGTGACGGTCATGGTGCGACTCCGATCGAGCTTAGGCCGGCCGTCTCGGGCAGGCTGAGCATCAGGTTGGCGTTCTGGATTGCTTGCCCGGCGGCGCCCTTACCCAGGTTGTCGATGGCAGTGACGATGACCGCGCGACCGGACCGCGGATCGGCGGCTGCCTGCACGTGCACGCCGTTGGAGCCAGCCACCGCAGCCGTGCTCGGCCATCGGCCATCCGGCAGCACGCAGATGAACGGCTCGTCCGCATAGGCTTTGGTCAGCACCTCCCGCAGCGCTGCCGTGTCGATGCTCGCCGAGGTCAGCCGCGCGGTGCAGGTAGCGAGGATGCCGCGCGGCATCGGCGCTAGCACCGGGGTGAAGGAAACGCGGCCGCGACCGGAGATCTCGACCAGCGCCTGCTCGATCTCGGGGGTGTGCCGGTGCACCCCGCCAGCCTGGTAGGCCGAGACAGAGCCCATCACCTCGCTGCCGAGCAGGTCAGCGCGCAGCGCCCGGCCTGCGCCTGAGGTACCTGAGGCGGCCACGACCACCACATCCTCGGGCTCGGCCAGATCAGCGGCGACCAGCGGCGCAAGCGCCAGGATCGCTGCCGTGGCGTAGCAGCCGGGCGCTGATACCCGGCTCGCTGAGCAGATCTGCGTTCGCGCGCCCGGCAGCTCGGGCAGCCCAGTCACCCAGCGGCCGGCGTGCGCGCCGCTGTAGTGCCTGGTCCAGTCCTGCGCGGCCGCGAGCCGGAAGTCCGGCCCGAGATCGACGATCTTGACCGGACCCGGAACGCTTCCGGCCAGCGCAGCCGACTGGCCTGCAGGCAGTGCCATGAACAGCAGCTCACAGCTGGTCAGGTCGGCAGCCTGATGCGGCTCGAAGGTCAGCTCCGCCAGACCCGGCAGGCCGGCTAGGTTCGGGTGCAGCTCGCTGACCGTCTGGCCGGCGCTGCTGCCCGCGGTGACGGCCACTAGGTCCAGGTCTGGGTGCCCGGCGATCAGGCGCAGCAGCTCACCGCCCGCATATCCGCTCGCGCCGGCCACCGCGACCCGCATGACCCTCCCGTCGACCAACCTCGCCAGCGCCAGCGCCAGAAGAAGCTGCCCCCAGCCGTCTGTATGAATTATTATGCGCGACGATGTTTCAATATGCAAATCCGTTTGCCAGGTCCGGTCGCTGACAGCCGACACCAGCGTTGCGCAAGTTCGGCTTCCGGAAAGTCGGTGCCTGGCGGCATGATGTGAGGCGCAGGAAGGAGAGGTTATGCGCCCCCGCGGATTAATCGGCAGTGCCAGCGGGCGGCCGCGCACCCGGCTAGGCCGCACCGCTGCTGCCGCCCTCGTCCTTGGTCTGGCTACCGGATGCACTAGTTCATCGGCCGGTGGCGGCCACCCAACGGCGAGCAGTACCTCGACCGGGACCACGGCTACCTCTTGCGGCACCACCAGATCCGCAGCGAACGTCCCGGTCGACGTCGACGTCGCCAAGGGTCACGTCTCCTGCAGCACTGCGATGACGATCGAGCAGGACTACGCCAAGGCCATCAGGGCGGGCCAGGCACCGGGCAACGGCGGCGGCGGGCCAATCCGGATCAACGGCTGGACTTGCCAGGGATTCGCTACGCCAATCGTGCTCAAGACCGGCAACGCATCGAAGTGCGTCAAAGACGGTGACGAGATTCTTGCCGTCCTGCCCGTCCCCGCGTAGCCGTCCTGGCTCGGGCTCAGCCGCGCAGCGCGGCGCCGGTGAGCCTGGCCGCCTCGGCGACCGCTGCATCCCTGGCTGCGGTCACCTCGTCTGTCTTCAGCGTCCGGTCCTGCGCACGGAACCTGAGCGTGTAAGCGAGCGACTTGCGGCCAGGCCCGGCCTGCTCACCGGTGTACACGTCGAACAGGCGGATGTCCTCGAGCCGCACTCCAGCATCCGCCGTCGCCGCGCCGGCTGCCAGCGCCGCCTCAACCTCAGCGGCAGGAACCGCCTGCTCGACCACCAGGGCCACATCCTGGGTCGCCACCGGGTAACCGGAGATGACCGGAGCTGGCGCCGGGGCAAGTCCGGCGGCGGCTCGCTCGATGGCCGATAGGTCGAGTTCCATCGCGCAGGTCCGTGGCGCGAGCCCGAACGCCGCGATGACCCTTGGATGCAGCTCGCCGGCGTAGCCGACGAGCACCGGCTCGGCGGTACCTGGCTGCCCGTCTTCGCCCGCGGCAGGCTCTAGCTCGAATACCGCGCACCGCCCTGGATGCCACGGCTGGCGTTGGCCGGCCCGGACCGCGTACCGCAGCCGACTGGCTCTCAGCACTGTGTGGGCGGCCTCGATCGCGTCGTAACAGCTGACCGGACGCCCGGCGCCCCACCAGCCGGCCGGATCGCGCTCACCGGTCAGCACGACCGCGATCAGCTGCGGCTGGTCGGGCAGCGCCGCATCAAGGAGTGCAAGTTCGTCCGGAGTTGGTGCCCGGTCCACAGCCAGGATCGGCGCTATCCGCGATCCGCCGGCCCCGGCCGTGCCGCTGTGCCGGTCCGTGCCGCTGTGCCGGTCCGTGCCGTTATGCCCGGCCTGGCCGTCCGGGCCGCCGTTCCCGCTGGACCCGCCGTTCCCACTGGACCCGCCGTCCCCACCGGACCCGCCGGGTCCGTCGAGCCCGCCAATCCCTGCTGACTGACCCGGCCTGGTGCGGAAGACCGACCCGATCTCGAACAGCGCCAGGTCAGCGAATCCGCGTCCGGAATTGCGGCCGACGACGCGGAACAACCCAGGCAGCAGCGTGGTGCGCAGCAGCGGCTCCTCATCCCTGACCGGGTTGGCCAGCGTGACCGCGAGTCGCCGCGGATCGCTCGCGGTCAGCTGCAGCCGGTCGAAATCGGCCGCCGACCCGAACGGGCTGCTCGGAACCTCCACGAACCCGGCACCCGCGAGAGCGCGGCCGATCGCGATCCGCAGCCGCTGAGTCGCGGTCCTGCCCCGCCCGGCAACGGCACGCGGCATCCGGATTCCGATCTGCTCGTAGCCCTCTAGCCTGATCACCTCTTCGGCCAGATCATTCGGGTCGGTCAGATCAGGCCGCCAGGAGGGCGGCAGCACCGCGAGCAGATCGCCATCCTGGCTCACCTTGCAGCCGACCTCGCGCAGCCGCCGGATCACCGTGGGCGTCCCGTAACTCATCCCGGCTACCCGGTCCGGATGGTCGGCCGGGATCACGATCTGGACTTGATCCACTGGCGCCGAAGCGACGGAGCAGCCAGGAACCACGGTGCCGCCGCCAAGCTCAGCCAGCATCGCCGCGGCCTTGGCCGACGCGCGCTGCGGAATCTCGTTGTCGACGCCGCGCTCGAACCTGGCCGACGCCTCGCTGAACAACCGGTGCCTCCGGCTCATCCTGGCGACATTCGGCGCGTTGAAATGCGCCGCCTCGATGACCAGGTCAGTCGATGTGTCGCTGACCTCGGTAGCCAGCCCGCCCATGGTGCCGGCCAGTGAGATCGGGCCGGACGAGTCGGTGATCAGGATGTCGTCTGGATCGAGCTGGCGGACCACGTGATCCAGCGTCTCCAGCTGCTCACCTGGCCGGGCCCGCCGCACCACGATCGGTCCGCTCAGCTCGGCCCGGTCGAAAGCGTGCAGCGGCTGGCCAAGCTCCAGCATCAGGTAGTTGGTGACGTCGACCGCCAGCGACACGCTCCGCACGTCTGCCCTGGCCAGCCGCACCCGGATCGGCAGCGGCGTGGGCCGGTACGGATCGATCCCGCGCACCTCGCGCAGCACGAACCGGTCGCACGCGTCCGGGTCGGCGATGCCGGCCTGGTAAACCTGCGCTGAGATGTCGTCAACTCCGACCGGCAGGCCCTGGTCCGCCGGGTCCATGTAGTCCACGCCGAACGCGGTCGCCAGCTCCCTCGCCATCCCGCGGATGGACAGGGCGTGCCCCTTGTCCGGCGTCACGTTCACCTCGAACACCACGTCACGCAACCCGGCGTAAGCGGCGAAATCCGCGCCAAGCGGCGCATCGGGCGGCAGCACCATGATCCCGGTGTGGTCATCCCATACCGCCAGTTCGGCCGCCGAGCAGATCATCCCATCCGACACCCGGCCGTAGGCCTGGCGGGCGCTGATCTCGAAACCGCCGGGCAGCACGGCTCCGGGCAGCGCCAGCGGCACCAGGTCGCCCACCGCGAAGTTGACCGCACCGCAGATCACCTGGCGCTCAGCCTCAGGCCCACCGGTGGTCACCCGGCAGTACCTGATCGGCTTCCTGGCCCCGGTCAGCTCCTCGATCTCAAGCACCCGGGCCACGAGAACGCCGCTGATGTCCTGCCCGACGCGCTCGATCGCCTCCACCTCAAGACCGATGGCCGTCAGCCGCCTGCCGACCTCGTCCGGATCGACCGGCTCGGCCAGCGCGGCATAGTCAAGCAGCCAGGAAAGCGGAACCCGCATCACGCCTCCATTCCGAGTGCCCGGCTGAACCGGACGTCGCCGTCCAGCATGTCCCTGATGTCGGTCACTCCGTGCCTGACCATCAGCGGGCGCTCGATGCCCATCCCGAAAGCGAAGCCGCTGTACCGGTCAGGATCGATACCGCAGGCGATCAGCACCCGCGGGTTGACCATCCCGCAGCCGCCGAGCTCGATCCAGCCCTGCGACTTGCACACCCGGCACGGGCTGCCGCCCGGCAGGGTCGAGGCGCCACGGCAGACATGGCACTGTACGGACACGTCCCCGGACGGCTCGGTGAACGGGAAGAAGTCGGGTCGCAGCCTGGTCCGCAGGCCCTCGCCGAACATCGCCCCGACGAAGGTGTTGATCGCGCCGCGCAGGTCGGCCATGGTCAGGCCCTCGTCCACGGCCAGGCCTTCGATCTGGTGGAAGACCGGGCTATGCGTCGCATCAAGCGCGTCGCTTCTGAAGCACTTGCCCGGACTGACCACGTACAGCGGCAACGGCCTGGTCAGCATGGACCGGATCTGCACCGGGGAGGTGTGGGTCCGCAGCACCAGGCCGGAGTGGCCGACGCCGCCTGGCCCGGCGACATAGAACGAGTCCTGCATCTCCCGCGCCGGGTGGTCAGGCGGGAAGTTCAGCGCGTCGAAGTTGTACCACTCGGCCTCGACCTCGGGCCCCTCGGCGATCTCATAACCCATCCCGACGAACACGTCGGCCATCCGCTCGGCCAGCGTGGTCACCGGATGGCGGGCCCCGGCCGCCGACCGGTTCCACGGCAAGGTCACGTCAACGGTCTCGGTGACCAGGACCTCGCTGTCGCGTTCGACCTCTAGCTCCCCCAGCCGTTCCGTATACGCATCGCTCAGCCGACGCTTCGCCTCGCCAGCTCGCTTGCCTGCCTCGGCCTTCGCCTCTGGTGGCAGCGCTCCGATCTCGGCGTTCGCCAGGGTAAGCGGCGCCTCCCGGCCCAGGTGAGCCAGCCGGGCTCGCTTGAGCTCGTCGAAGTCCTTCGCGCCGGTGATCGCGGCAAGCCCTTCAGCGGTCATGCGCTCAACCTCGGCCGGCGCCAGCGCGGCGACGCGGACTGGATCATAGGTCTTGTTCGGTGCGGACATTGGTCCTGCTCTCCTACTGCTCACCGGATGACTGCCAGCGGCAAATCCACGATCTTTCCTTAACGGCTCGCACGAGTTCCTGCCGGAGTCGCAAGCGGGTGATCAGCGCGGCAGCGGCTGCGCCGCCTGACTGGCGGACCGCGCCTTCGACGCTTAATCCGCTAACCGCAGACCCCGGTGCGCCCGCCGTCAGCGCAGATCTGCTCAGCAGTGATCTGGCAGGCCGGCGGGCATGGTAAATCGGAACTCGGCGCCACCGCCCGGGGCAGCCGCGACGGTGATGGTACCGCCGTGCGCCTCGACCAGACCCTTCACGATGAACAGGCCAAGGCCGGCGCCACCGCGTCGCTTCGCGCGCCAGAACTGGCGAAACACCCGGGGGGCGAACTCAGGCGCGATGCCCTGGCCCTGGTCCCTGACGGCAACCGCGATGCCAGGCGCTCCCGCGACTCGCGCCGACTCGATCACGGTAGTAACCGTACCAGCACCGTGCCTGACCGCGTTCTCAATAAGGTTGCTGAGGATTTGGTCGATCTTGTCGACGTCCAGCCAGGTCTCCGGCGGCTCGCTTAGCACCTCGATCAGGAACCGGCTCGCGTCCTCGCCGGCCGCTACCCGGCCTGCCACGATGTTGGCGGCACGTGCGGCGACATCGACGAGTTCCCTATGCACCTCGATCCGGCCTGCCTCGATCCTGGACACGTCAAGCAGCTCGGTGATCAAGCGGGTGACCCGGTCGGCATCGGCGTTAACGGTCTCCAGCATGACCCGTTTCTGATCATCGGTGAACCTGGGCCATTTCGCCAGCAGGGTGGCCGTGAAGCCTTTGACGCTGGTCAGCGGGGAGCGCAGCTCGTGCGCGACGGTGGAGACCAGGTCGGCCCTGGTGCGTTCGAGTCTGGCCCGCTGCTCGGCGCTGCGCAGCGTGATGGTCAGTCGCTGCACCGCGCCACGCTCCCGGTGCCAGCCAGCGCGGGGACCGTCACGCCGCGGCTCGCGCACGTAGCCGACGCTGACCAGAAGCTCGGTGCCGTCGGTCAGGTAGAGCGTCCGTTCCGGGTGCCTGGTCCTGATCGACAGCCCGTCGTACGGCCGCGACAGCTGCCACCAGCACCGGCCCTCGTGGTCGGCTAGCGGCAGGGCGACACTCAGCTGCTCGCCGAGCGCCCGAGCCGCCGGGATACCGGTCAGCCGCTCAGCTGCCCGGTTGAAGATGATGACCCGGCCACAGGAGTCGGCGACGACCAGACCATCGGGTAGTTCATCCGCACTGACCAGGCAGTCGGTGGCCGCGCCGCTTCGGACCTGCGCAGGCCGGTCCGCCCGCCCGCCCGCGCTTATCGCACGGGCGCGGCTCGCCGCGATCACCGGACCACTGGGGTCCGCTGAACCAGCCGGGCGACTCAGCGCTGCCGAGCCGACCGTGAGGGAACTCTGGGCAGCTGCGGTCACGCCGGCCACGTTCGCCTGTCCAAGCACGATCCTGTCCACCGTGGACTTGCCGCCTTCGCCGACCCGCTGCCCCGGCGCGCCGATGCCGCGGCTTCGGGTCCGGGGGTTAACCCTCAGCCGCCTGTGCTGCGTCGCCGGCCACCAACCGGTGACCCGATCCTGGATAACGCAATGACGCAACGTGATCAGAGCCTAGCGCGTCAGGCGGGCTCCGCGGCACCCCGGTGCTGCGCGCGAGCTGACGCGTACAGGCAGACCGCGGCTGCGGCCGCCAGATTCAGGCTCTCCGCCCGGCCGTAGATCGGCACGGCGACCGCGTCGTCGGCGAGTGCGATCAGGTCGGCTGGAAGCCCCCAGGCTTCGTTGCCGAAGAGCCACGCCGTCGGCAGCCCAAGCCGACCGGCGCCGTCGAGGTCATCGAGCCGCTGCCGCGCACTGCCGTCGGCCGCGAGCACGGTCAGCCCAGCTCCGCGCAGGGCGGCTGCCGCCTGAATTACCGAGACGCCGAGCACGACTGGCAGGTGAAAGAGCGAGCCGGCCGAGGACCGGACGCACTTGCTGTTGTACGGGTCCACCGAGGAATCGGCGAAGATCACGCCTTGCGCGCCGGCCGCGTCCGCGGTACGCAGCACCGTGCCCGCATTGCCTGGATCGCGGACGTTCGCGAGCATGACCACCAGCCGCGGCCCGGGCGAAATCAGCTCGGCCAGCGGCACGTCGATGAACCTGCAGACGGCGAGCAGGCCCTGCGGCGTCACGGTCTGGGCCAGCTCGGCCATCACGTCGCCGCTGACCTCATGCACGACAGCGCCCGTTGCCGCGACCGCGCCAACCAGATCGCCATGCCGCGACCTGGCCGGTTCGGTGACGAACAGCTCGGTGATCAGTCCGCTGGGGTCGCGGTCACCCGCCCGGCCGGGTTGACCGGGCTGACCGCGCTGGCTGGGCAGACCGGGCCAGCCCGGATTGTCGTGCCGGCGCAGTGCCTCCCGAACCGCCTGCGGGCCCTCGGCAAGGAACAGCCTGGATCGCTCCCGCAAGGCTCGCTTGGCAAGCTGTCGCGCGGCCCTGACCCTGGCCGACCTGGAGCCGGCTAGCCCAGCCACGGCCGCTCAGCCAGCGGTTCGGTTCGTGCCTCAGGCCGCGGCCACGCGCGGTGCGTCCACGTCAGCTGGCAGCGCCTTGCGCGCCACCTCAACCAGCGCCGAGAACGCCTTCGGATCGGTGACAGCCAGGTCGGCAAGCATCTTCCTGTCAACGTCTACCCCGGCGATCTTCAGGCCCTGGATGAACCGGTTATAGGTAATACCCTGCGCCCTGGCCGCCGCGTTGATGCGCTGAATCCACAGCCGGCGGAAGGCTCCCTTGCGGTCCTTGCGATCGGTGTAGGCGTAGGTCAAGGAGTGCAACTGCTGCTCCTTGGCCTTGCGATAGAGACGGGACCGCTGGCCCCGGTAACCGCTAGCCCGCTCCAGGACAACCCGGCGCTTCTTATGGGCATTGACCGCCCGCTTTACGCGTGCCATGTGTTCGACTCCCTTGATGCGGACCGGGTCACTTGCCCAGCAGCTTCTGCATCTTCTTCTGGTCGGCTGGTGCGAGCGTCACTTCGTTCGCCAGTCGGCGGGTTCGCGTGCTCGGCTTGTGCTCGAAATAGTGCTGGCGATTCGCCCGGCGGCGCATGATCTTGCCGGTTCCCGTCACGCGGAACCGCTTCTTGGCGCCGCTGTGCGTCTTCATCTTCGGCATGTCGCCGCATCCCTCGTTCCTGGCGTGCCATCTGGCACGCGTCCTGTCGTTGTCTGGCGAGGTAATCCTCGTCACTGCCGCGTTGTCGTGCGCTGGCCGGTCAGCTCCCTGGCTCGGCGCCGGTGGCGCCCTGCTCTGCCGCCCTGGCGCGCGGGCCAGGCACTGGCCTCGCCTCACCGGGCTTGCCGACTGACGGCCTCGGCGCGCTCGGCTTGGCCGCTGGCCTGGGCGCGGACGGCTTAGGAGCGACCGGCTTGGGAGTAACCGGCGTCGGCGCGGACGGCTTCGGCGCAGCGGGCCTTGCCGCAGTGCCGGTCGGCCCAGGTTTCGGCGCTGCCGACCTGGCAGGCTCAGCCGTGGCCGCGCCCGCCGGTGCAGGCGGCCTAGTCGCGGTCGGCCTCGGCGCGGCGGGAGCCGGCGCTGCTGGTGCCTGCGCGGCCGCTGAGTCAGCCGCTGGTTCCTGGCCCGCCGCGTCCTGGCCTGTCGAGTCCTGGACCGTCGAGTCCTGGCCGGCTGGCTGCCGGCTTGCTGCCTGGCCTGCCGAGCCCTGACCCGCCGGTGCCTGGCTTGGTGCCTGGCCTGCCGAGTCCTGGCCTGCCGAGTCCTGGCCCGCAGAGTCCTGGCCGGCCGGCCTCCGGCTTGCTGGCTGGCTTGCCGACGGTGCAGCCGACCGGCTGACCGCGGCTGCTTCCGCCGTCAGCTCCGCGTCTGCCGGGTGGGCAGTCATCGGCGCCGCGGCCCTGGCGCTGGCTCGTTCCGGGCCTCGCACCGCCTTGGTCTCAGACTTCTTCCGGTGCGGCCCGATCACCATGATCATGTTGCGGCCGTCCTGCTTCGGCTGCGACTCGACGAAGCCAAGCTCCTCGACGTCTACGGCCAGCCGCTGAAGCAGCTTGTACCCGAGTTCCGGCCTGGACTGCTCGCGGCCACGGAACATGATCGTCACCTTGACCTTGTCGCCCTGCCGGAGGAAGCGCTCGACATGGCCCCGCTTGGTGCCGTAGTCATGCGGGTCGATCTTCGGGCGGATCTTGATCTCCTTGATGACGGTCTGCGCCTGGTTCTTGCGCGACTCCCTGGCCTTGAGGGCCGACTCGTACTTGAACTTGCCGTAGTCCATCAGTTTGCAGACCGGCGGCCGCGCCATCGGCGCGACCTCGACCAGGTCGAGGTCTGACTCCTGAGCCAGCCGGAGCGCATCGTTGATCGAGACGATCCCGACCTGCTCGCCGGACGGGCCGACAAGCCGTACCTCAGGTACCCGGATACGCTCGTTAATTCGAGGTTCGGTGCTGATGTGACCTCCTGTGTCACGTGTTCCCTGACCCGGGCCTATCCCGGTCAGGCCATGCCTGCCGCGGTGCGGAACGCGAAAGGCCCCGCACGGCGAACATGCGGGGCCACCATGACGCGTTGACGGCAGCCATCGGCATCCGCCGACGCTGAGTCCGCCACGCGACGGCCGTACCGGCGCCTATTCCGACGGTACGGTTCGTCCGGCCCTGGCCAGCCGACCCGGAAGCCGACTGGCTCGCCCTTCAGCCTCGCGGCTGTCGACGACGCTACCCGCCAGCAGTGCCGCACGTCAGGTGCGTATTCGCTGGCAAGGTGGGAGGTGGCCGAGGTGGTCCTCCGCTTGCTGCCCGGTATGTGGTACCGGACCTAAGTTCTCTACGTAAGCGTAGCGCATCCACCCGACCAGTGGCATCTGTCCGCCGCCCTGGCGAGCCGATGCCCTGCCGCGCCAGGCTCAGACCGCGGCTTGCCGCCTGGCCAGTTCATCCAGGCCCGCCTGGCGCATGGCGTCCATCGGGGCTGGCCTGCCGGTCATCAGCTCGACCTGAGCGGCCGCCTGGTGCAGCAGCAGGTCGAAGCCGCCGATCACGACGGCACCGGCCTGCTGGGCAGCGGCAGCCAGCGGAGTCGGCCAGGGATGATAGACGACGTCGAAGACCGCGGCCGGGTGCCGGACGGATGCCGGATAAATGTGCGCAAGAAAATCGGCGGCGCCAGCCGGCACGGTGGAGATGATCAACCGCGCAGCAGCGAGGTCGGCTGGTTCGAGCCCCCCTGGTGCCAATGTTCGGAGTGTGATCGATACACCCAGCCTGCTCGCCGCGGAGCGCAGCTCGGCGGTCCGGGCTTGATCCCGGACCGCCACGATCGCTGATCGCGCACCGAGGTCCCGGATGGCGGCGAGCGCGGAACAGGCGGTAGCGCCGCCGCCGAGGATCAGCACCGGACCGACGGCAGCCGCCGGACCGGACCGGGTCACGCCGGACTCTGCCAGGGGGGGCGGCCGTACCTGGGACGCCCGCTCGGACGACTTTGCGGCGCCGGCTGAGCCGCCGCTGCTGCCGAGGCCACGCTCTGCGAGAGAGCGGACCATGCCAGGAACATCGGTGTTGTAACCTAGCCGCTGGGCTGCCGCGAAGATCACCGTGTTCGCCGCGCCGACCTCGGTGACCAGGGCATCCGGCCGATCGAGCAGCGGCAACACGGTCCGCTTCAGCGGCATGGTCAGCGACAGGCCAACCCAGTCCGGCCCGCACGAGTCGAGCAGGGCCGACAGGCCTGCCTCGTCGCACTCGATCGCCTGGTACTGCCACCAGGTCAATCCGAGGGCCGCGTAGGCGGCCAGGTGCAGCACCGGTGAGAGCGAATGGCCGATCGGCGAACCGAGAACCGCCGCTCGCACGCTCCTGCGGTCACCGCTCAGCCGTGCGTCCTTTCCCACTGCTGCATCTGCGCGTAGGTGTTGAAGAAGGTGCTATGGCCGTGATCGCCGTTCGCGATGAAGTAGAGCCAGGGACCGTGCGGTGGGTGCAGCGCCGCCTCGATGGCGAGCAGGCCGGGGCTGTCGATCGGGCCAGGCGGCAGACCGGTATGCAGGTAGGTGTTGTACGGGGTGTCGATGTGCGTCTCCGCGATCGTGGCCGCGGTGCCGTACTTGTTCAGCCCGTAGAAGACCGTACTGTCGAAATCCAATGGCATGTTCAAACTCAGCCGGTGCCAGGCCACCCGGGCGATCTTCCCGAAGTCGCTGACGGTGCCGGCCTCGGCCTGGACCATGCTGGCCACGATCAGCACATGGAACGGACTGGTGAAGACCGCCGCAGCCGCGCTCACCAGGTTGAGGCTGGCGACCTTCTGGTTGAACTCCGCCACCATCATCTGCAGGATCGCCAGCGCTTTCTGGTGCGGTAGCAGGATGTAGGTATCAGGGAACAGGAATCCCTCGGCGGTCTTGCCCGCCCATTTCGGCAGCCCAAGGGCTGCGGGCGGGTGCTCGATGATCTGCAGGAACTGGTTGGTCGGAATGCCGGTCTTCTGGTGAAGCAGCAGCGCGATATTGCTGGCTCGCAGGCCTTCGATGATCGTGACCTGGGCATTGGCCCTGGACTTGGGATTCAGCAGCAGGCTGCAGGCTAGGGCCGCGTTCATGTGGTAGTGCAGTTTGTAGGTGCCTGGCTGCAGGCTGGACGAGTTCGAGGCTGCATTGGCGGCGCTGATGAACGGCCGCTGGGACATGATCACACCGTCTTTGACCAGGATCGGCGCCAGCGAGATCAGGTTGGCCCCCGGCGGCACGACCACCAGAACGGTTCCGGTGCCAGGCCCGGCGTAGTCGCCGTATCGGTTGTTGATGAAGCTGTGGATGCGGTCATAGCCGTAACTGGTCAGGACGCCGAGCACGAGCGCGACAGCAAGCACCGAGGCTACGAGGGCGACCTTGCCGCGCAGCCTGCGGGGGCGGCCGCCGCGGCCGCGGCCGCGGCCGATCTTGCCACCGCCACCCCGGCCGAACCGGGAGAGCAGGCCGCTGCCGCTGCTGCTGTCATCATCCCAGTCGTCATCGTCCCCATGACCTTCGGAGTCACTGCTGTCCTCGCGATCGTCATGCCAGGCGGAATAACCGGCTGAGGCTGGCGACTGCCCGCGCCCGGCTGACCGGGCATCCTGGCGACCCCGGCGGCCGGACGGTCCGCCATCGACGTCGCTACCTGGCCGCCCGAAGGTGCCGTAGGCCGGGTCATCCGAGCCGACCTGATCGTAAGAGCTGGCCGGACCGTACGAGCTGGCCGGATCGAAGGAGCCCGCCTGACCGACGGCATCAGCCGGACCGAAGGAGCCGGCCGGACCGAACGAATCTGCCGGACCGAAGGAGCTGGCCCGACCGAGTGAGTCGGAGCCGAAAGCGCGGTGCCCGTTCAGCGCGTCTGGCCCGGCACCTGACCCGGTGCTGCCGTAGCCGTCGGCCGGACCGTAAGACCCGTTGTCAGCGGACGGCTCCCGCTGCCGGTAGGGCTGCGGCGGCAGGTAGGGCTCGGGGCCAACGTCGTCGCCCAGCTCCCGGTAGCTCGCCGACGCCGGAGGATCCAGTGCCAGGTGCGGATCGGTCTGTCCGGATGACCCTGCACCGTTGCCAGGATGGGCCTCGCCAAAGAAGTCGTAGTGGCCGTCCTGGCCGTCCTGGCCGCTCCAGCCGTTCTGGTCGTACTGGCCAGACTGGCCGTAGGGACTAGGCAGCGCCAACTGGTCAGAATGGTCGTTCGTCCCGGGCGGACCGTACGACCCGGACGGGCTGCGCGAACCACTCCGGTCGTACGGGCCGGGTTGCCCGTACGACGACTCACCGGGACCGTACGAGCCAGCCGGACCATAAGAACCGGACGGGCCGTACGAGCCAGCCGGATCATACGAGCCGGGACCGTACGAGCCAGCCGGACCATAGGCGCCGGCCGGGCCGTACGAGCCAGCCGGATCATACGAGCCGGGACCGTAGGAGCCAGCCGGGCCGTACGAGTCGGCCGGGCCGTACGAGCCGGATCATACGAGCCGGGACCGTAGGAGCCAGCCGGGCCGTACGAGTCGGCCGGGCCGTACGAGCCAGCCGGGCCGTACGAGCCAGCCGGGCCATACGAGCCAGCCGGGCCATACGAGTCAGTCAGACCATTCGAGTCGGCCGGGCCGTACGAGCCAGCCGGGCCATACGAGCCAGCCGGGCCATACGAGTCAGTCAGACCATTCGAGTCGGCCGGGCCGTACGAGCCAGCCGGGCCATACGAGCCAGTCAGACCATTCGAGTCGGCCGGGCTGTACGAACCGGGCGGACCGTACGAGCCCGACGGTCCATACGAGCCGGGCGGGCCATACGAGCCAGCCGGATCATAAGAACCGGGCGGACCGTAGGAGCCAGTCGGACCGTAGGAGCCGGTCGGACCGTAGGACCCTTCCTGGCTGTACGAGCTGGGTGAGCCGTACGAGCCTTCCGGGCCGTAGGACCCGCCTGGACCGTAGGCGTCTGGCGAGCCGTACGCGTGCTGGCCAGACGAGGCGGCCGGATCATACGGCCCGGCCGCGCCACCAGGCTGGGCCGGATCGCGATGGTCGGCGTCGAAGGAGTGCGGTGCCGAATGACGGCCTTCGCCGCGAAGGCCGGACCCGTCGAGACCGTCCGGCGCGCCGAAGCTGCCTGGGGTTTGGCGCTCCCGGTCGTCATAACCGCCAGTCTGACGGTGCCGATGCGAGCCTCCGGATCTGCCTGGCTCACCATAAGGCTCAGTCATTCCATCGGGATCCGGCTGGTCCCAGGAGGCTGTGGCAGCGTCGGCGCGGTTCGACTGAGACGAGTCCGGGCCGCCTGGCCAGGCGGCGGCACTGTCGCGACCCTGACCGCCGAACCAATCAGGAGCACTCAGCGGGTCGGGACCGTCAGGCCCAGCGGGACCGCTGGACCAGCCCGGCGCGCCGGTGTCGCCGGAACGCTCGACCGAGCCGCGCTCGCCCGCACCATATCCACCGGCTTCCGGACGCCGACGCACTACCGTCCGGTCCGGTCCGTCATCGGCTTGGCCGAAGCCGTAGGAGTCCCACCCATCCGACCCAGCAGGGTCGCCGCCTGGCACCCAGTTCGTATCACCACTGGTCATCAGCCACCGCCCTGAACCGAGCCGAGGAGTTCCCCGGCTGGATCGCCGGTCGAGCGCTCGGCATCGAGCGCTCCCTGCAGCAGCAAGGCCGCTGCCGCCTGGTCGACCACCGGCCGCCGCTCCCGAGAATTCCGGCCGCGCTCCCTGAGCGCGGCATGGGCCAGGACGGTGGTAAATCGCTCATCGAAGAGCCGGACCGGAACGGGCGCGACCGCGGCGGCAAGCTCGGCCGCGAAAGCCCGTGCGTCAGCGGCTGCCCGGCCCGGCCGACCAGACAGGCTGGTCGGCAAGCCGACCACGATCTCGATCGCGCGATGCTCGGCGGCCAGGCTGGCGATCTCAGCCAGATCTCCGCCGCCACGCCGGATGGTGGCAAGCGGGCTGGCCAGCACGCCACCTGGATCGCATCGCGCCACGCCGATTCGTGCCGCTCCGACATCGACTGCGAGCCTGATACCTGGCCTCAACGCACCGGTCTCCGGGCCCAAGGTCTCAGAATCGAAACGATACGGCTGCAGCACGATCTCACGTTACGCTACCCGAGGTACCGATGCCGTCAATAACGGCCTGAACTGCACCAAACGACTCCGCGAGCAGTCTTGCCGCCTGGCTGCCCAGCTCGGCTCCGCCACCCTGGGCTACATCGTCCCTGCCGCCGCCGCGACCGCCGAGCACGCCCGTGGCCGTGACCACCAGCGAGCCGGCCGCCAGGCCGCGCGCCCGCGCCGCGTCGGTCACCGCCACCACGACTGCGGGCCGGTCAGCCGGTACTCCGGCGATCACCACGACGCCCGGCCGGCCACTTGGTAGCTGACCGCGGACGTCGAGCGCCAGCTTGCGGATTCCGTCGGCCGGCGTGCCGTCCGGCACCTGATGAGCCACGAAGGCGATCCCGTTCACATCCGTGGCGTTGGCCGCGAGCTCAGCGGCGACATTGGCCAGCCGCGCCGTTTGCATCCGCTGCAGATCCCGCTCGGCATCGCGGAGCTTCGCCACGATGCCAGCTATCCGGTCCGGCAGCTCCGGCCGCGGCACCTTGAGCTGCTCGGTGAGCTGGCTGACCAGCAGACTCTCCCTGGCCAGGAACCGGAACGCGTCTATGCCGACCAGTGCCTCCACCCGGCGCACGCCCGAACCGATCGACGACTCACCCATGATCTTCACCAGGCCGAGCTGGCCGGACCTGGCGACGTGGGTGCCGCCGCACAGCTCGCGCGAGTAATCTCCGACCTCGACAACCCGGACTTGCTCGCCGTACTTCTCGCCGAACAGGGCCAGCGCGCCCATCGCCCGGGCCTGGCTGATCGAGGTATGGAAGGCCCGGACATCGAGATCGTTGATCAAGACCTCGTTGACTTCCTCCTCCACGTCCGCCAGCAGCGGAGCAGGAACGGCTCCGATGGCGGTGAAGTCAAACCGGAACCGGCCGGGCGAGTTCTCCGAGCCCGCCTGCGCAGCGGACTCGCCGAGAGCGCTGCGGAAGGCGCGATGCACCAGGTGGGTCGCGGTGTGCGACCGCGAGATGGCACGGCGCCGGCCAATGTCGATCTCGGCGTGCACAGCCGCCCCGACGATAATCTCACCGCTGGTGACCCGGCACCTGTGCACGATCAGGCCGGGCACCGGTGCCTGCACATCGAGGATTTCGACCACCGCACCGTCGCCCGGGCTACTGCCCGCCGACCGGATGATGCCGGTGTCAGCCAGCTGGCCGCCACCCTCCGGGTAGCACGGCGTCCGGTCCAGGACCACGTCCACCTCGGTGCCCGCGCCAGCGGCCGGCACCGACGCGCCGCCGACCAGCAGGCCGATCACCATCGCGTCGGACGCGACCTCGTCGTAACCGGTGAAGGTCACCTTGCCGGATCGCTCGAGGAACTGCGCGAAGGCCGAGATGTCGGCGTTGCCGGTCTTCTTCGCCACCGCGTCGTCCTTGGCGCGCTGCCGCTGCTGCGCCATCAGCCGCCGGAACTCCGCCTCGTCGACGGCTAGTCCCTGCTCTGCCGCCATCTCCAAGGTCAGGTCGATCGGGAATCCATAGGTGTCATGCAGCTGGAACGCCTGAGCGCCGCTGATCGCCCTGACGCCATGACGGGTGGTCTCCTCGACGGCCGCGTCGAAGATTGCCGTGCCGGTTCGCAGCGTGCTCAAGAACGCGGCTTCCTCGGCGTCAAGCACGGTGTGGATGTTCGGCGCATCGCGGATCAGCTCCGGATACTGGTCACCGAGCGCGTCGATTGCCGCCGCGGCCAGCACGTGCAGGTATCGCTCACCCTGCCCGGCCCGGCCGCCATCGCCGCCCCGCTGCGAGCCTGCCAGCAGCCGCAGGTCCCTGACGCTGCGCCGCACGATCCGGCGGAGTACGTAACCGCGACCCTCGTTGGACGGCATGATCCCGTCCGCGACCAGCATCACTGCCGCTCGCACGTGGTCGGCCACAACCCGGAGCGCGACATCGGAGCGGTGATCCCTGCCATACTTCTGCTCGGTCAGCTCGGCGGCCCGGTCGAGCACCTTCCACATGGTGTCGACCTCGTAGATGTTGTCGACACCCTGCAGCAGCGCGGCCATTCGCTCCAAGCCCATGCCGGTGTCGATGTTCCGCGACGGGAGCTCACCGGAGACGTCGAAGTCCACCTTGCTGCGAACCGCGCTGAGCTGGTCCTGCATGAAGACGAGATTCCACACCTCGAGATAGCGATCTTCGTCGGCCGCTGGTCCACCCGCGTTGCCGTAATCCGCCCCGCGGTCGTAATAGATCTCCGAGCAGGGCCCGCCGGGACCCGGCACGCCCATATGCCAGTAGTTGTCCGCCAGACCGCGGCGCTGGAGGCGCTCCGGCGGGACTCCGACCTTGTCCTGCCAGATCTTGGCAGCCTGATCGTCGTCCTCGTACACGGTGACCCAGAGCCGGTGCTCCGGGAAGCCGAATCCGCCATCGGCCTCGGACCGGGTAAGCAGATCCCAGGCGAATGGGATGGCCTGCTCCTTGAAGTAGTCCCCGAACGAGAAGTTGCCGAGCATCTGGAAGAAGGTCGCATGCCGGGTGGTCTTGCCCACCTCTTCGATATCTGGCGTTCGCACGCACTTCTGCGCTGAGGTCGCCCGTCGGAATGGCGGGACCGCCTGGCCGAGGAAATAGGGCTTAAACGGTACCATCCCGGCATTCACCAGCAGCAGGGTTGGGTCCTCCGCGATCAGGCTGGCCGACGGCACTACGGTGTGCCCACGCTGGGAGAAGTAGTCAAGGAAACGGCGGACGATCTCTGCCGACTCCATCAACGGCCATCCTTAGGGTTGTCGCTGCCGGGAATTGCCCGCAGGCCTGATCGTGCCTGCTGACCTACGAGAGTATTGCCTGATCGGCCGGAATGCCGAGCCATATACTCCGCCATGCCATCGCGCACGTCCCGCAGGAATGCGCCAGCCCCGGCGCCCGCGTCCAGTCCTGGCGACGGTCGGCCGACTATCTCGGCCCGCCCCGGCCGGCCCAGGACCCGCGCTGCCTGCCTCCGGCCCGGAACCGCCAGGCGCTGCGGGGAGATCGACCTGGCCAGCTTGCCCAGCCGCCGGTAACCGGTAATCCCGAGGATGGCACCGACGACCAGCCACGTCGCCCGGCGGATCACCGCTGCCGCCGGTCCCGGTCCAGCGCCGGGCGAACGGGCTGCCGCTGCGCCGCTGGCACAACCGGCTGGCCGGCCCGGTCTTGATCGGATGCGGCCAGCCTGATCGTCACCGCGCGGCGGATCCCATGAGAAGCCGCAGCCAGCCGCAGCACGGGTGCGCCGAGGCCCGCCGCGATCAGCCTCGCGGTCCCGGTCACGGCGGAGACCTGCTCGGAGAGTTCCGACATGCTGGCGGTCACCTGGTCCACGCTGTCGGTGATCACCCCTGTCCTGGCGAGCTGCTCGTCGGCCCGATCGACGACGGCCTGCGCCCGGCGGATCAGCTCGTCCGCGCTGTCCTTGTAGGTGGTCAGCATCGCCGTCGCCACCGAGATCAGCCGGGCCAGCCTGGCCAGCACGAATCCTGCGGCGCAGACCCCCGCGGCGAAGAATCCGGCAGCTATCAGCGCTGCCAGCTGCCCGGCGTTCATCGGCTGCCGCCCCCTTGCTCGGCTCGCATGCTGGTCACTGCGCAGACCCTATCGCGTGCCGGACAGCGGGGAGTGCCGCCCGGTGAGAGCCGATCCGGCAGCCATCGCCGACAGCATGGCGCCAATCCGGTCAGGACGAGTCGGTCAGCGCCGCGGGCGCTCGGTGACGAACCCGCTCGGATCGCCGTAGCCAGGATCGTTCAACCCGGCGCTCTCCAGCACGCCAAGCACGAGCGCGGACCGCGCCAATGGTCAGCGCTGCGCGAACTGCCCGATCGCGCGGTATAGCCGCTCGTTCATCGTGTCGCTGCCCTTGTGCCCTGAGTCGCTGATCGCCGCCAGTTCGGCGTCCGGCCAGGCGCGGGAGAGTTCCCACGCCGTGTCCAGCGGACAGCTCAGGTCGAGCCTGCCGTGGATCATGACGCCGGGGATGCCAGCCAGCCTGCCCGCGTCCCGCAGCAGGGCGCCTTCGGCGAGCCAGGCGCCGTGGGAGTAGTAATGCGCGCAGATCCGGACCAGGGCAAGCAGGGCGGCGGGCGGCCGGTCGCCGAACAGGTTCGGCTTGGGGTTCGGCTCCAGGGAGAGCACGGCGTCCTCCCAGGTCGCCCAGTCGATCGCGGCCTTCGCCCGGACGTCAGGATCTGGGTTCTCCATCAGTCGCGCGTAGGCGGCCACCAGGTCGCCACCTCGCTCGCTGTCAGGAACGCCGGACCGGAACTGCTCCCACTCCTGCGGGAAGAAGCGCCCGACGCCGCGGTACAGCCAGTCGATCTCCGATCGCCGGCTCGTGGTAACGCTGGCAAGGATGATCTCCGACACCCGGTCCGGGTGCCGCTCCGCATAGGCCAGGCTCAGCGTCGATCCCCACGAGCCGCCGGCCAGCAGCCAGCGGTCAACTCCCAGTTGCTGACGCAACTGCTCCATGTCGGCGAGCAGGTGCTCGGTGGTATTGCGGCCCATGTCGGCAGCGGGGTCGCTGGCGTGCGGCGTGCTCCGACCGCACCCGCGCTGGTCGAACAGGATGATCCGGTAGCGGTCCGGGTCGAACGCCCGGCGCTGCCCGGTCGAGCATCCCGTTCCCGGTCCGCCGTGGACGACCAGGGCTGGCTTGCCCTCCGGGTTGCCGCAGGCCTCCCAGTAGACGAGGTTCCCGTCACCGGTGTCGAGCATCCCCTGGTCGTACGGCTCAATCGGTGGGTACGGCGCGGCCATGTCCTGAGCTCCTTCGACGCGAATGCGGCAGCGCCCAACCGTAACAAACGCCACCCGCGCTCTCGGTCAGTGCTCGCCGGACTCCGGTTCCTCCGCCGCTGTGCCCGCCGTGCCGTCCAGGATCGCCCTGATCCGCTCGGCCCGGTCGGCATACCTGGCCTCGGCACCGTGCCTAGACGGCTCGTAGTACCGTCGGCCGGCCGCCGCTTCAGGCAGGTAATCCTGCCGAACCACGCCCTCGGGAAAGTCGTGCGGATACACGTAGCCCTTCCCGTGGCCCAGCCGTGCAGCGCCGCGGTAGCTGGCATCCCGCAGGTGCGCAGGCACCGGCCCGGACCGCCCGGCCCGGATGTCGTCGGCCGCCGCACCGATCGCCCGGATCACCGAATTGGACTTCGGCGCCAGGGTCAGGTGGATCGTGGCCTGGGCCAGGTTGAGCCTGGCCTCGGGGAGCCCGACGAACTCCACCGCCTGCGCGGCGGCAACGGCGACGCCGAGCGCGGATGGGTCGGCCATTCCGACGTCCTCGCTGGCGTGCACGATCAGCCGGCGCGCAATGAACCTGGGATCCTCGCCCGCCTCGATCATCAGGGCCAGGTAGTGCAGCGCGGCATCGACGTCGCTGCCCCTGATGCTCTTGATGAACGCGCTGATCACGTCGTAGTGCTGGTCACCGGCGCGGTCGTAGCGGACGGCGAACCTGTCGACTGCCCGTTCCAGCCCGGCCGCGTCGATCACGCCGCCTGGCGGCAGACCGAGCGCACCGGCCTCCAGGTAGGTCAGCGCCCGCCTGGCGTCGCCGCCAGCCAGCCGCAGCAGCAGCTCGGTCGCGTCGTCCGCCAGCGACACCGAGCCGTCCAGGCCGCGATCGGAGGTCACGGCCCGGTCGATCACGATCCGCAGCTGCTCGTCGTCCAGCGGCCGCAGGGTCAGCAGCAGCGAGCGCGAGAGCAGTGGCCCGACTACCGAGAACGACGGGTTCTCGGTGGTCGCCCCGATGAAGGAGACCCACCGGTTCTCCACGGCCGGCAGCAGCGCGTCCTGCTGTGCCTTGTTGAACCTGTGCACCTCGTCGATGAACAGCAGCGTCTGCTTGCCGGTCAGGCCAAGCTCGGTCCGCGCCGCGTCGATCGCCGCCCTGACCTGGACCACCCCGGCCGACACGGCCGACAGCTCGACGAACTTCCGGCTGGTCACCTGGCTCAGCACGTAAGCGAGGGTCGTCTTGCCGGTCCCCGGCGGCCCCCACAGCAGTATGGACATCGGCGCGCCGTGGTCGACCAGCTTGCGCAGCGGCGAGCCTGGCCCGGTCAGGTGCGGCTGGCCGAGCACCTCGTCCAGGTTCCGCGGCCGCATCCGGACCGCGAGCGGGGCTGCCGCCCTGGCGGCTTCCTCGCCTGCCGCGTCGAACAGGCTCGAGCCCTGGGGCTGGGTATCCCTCCGGCTGGCCACAGCCAGACATTATCCCGGCTTGGCCGCCCGGCCGGACAATGCGGTCAGCCCGCCGTGACCGCCGAATCTGGTCCTCGACCGACGGTCACCGCATCTATCCCGGCTTCCTTGCGCTGGGCGGCGGTGATCGGCGTCGGAGCTCCGGTCAGCGGATCGTGCCCGGATGCCGCCTTCGGGAACGCGATCACGTCCCTGATCGTCTCCCGCCCGGTCAGCAGCATCAGCAGCCGGTCCCAGCCGAAGGCGATGCCGCCGTGCGGCGGCGGTCCGTAGCGCAGCGCGTCGAGCAGGAAGCCGAACTGAGATCTGGCCTCCTCCCTGGACAGCCCGATGACGTCGAATACCTGCTGCTGCATGTCCTGCCGGTGGATCCTGATCGACCCGCCGCCGATCTCGGTGCCGTTGCAGACGATGTCGTAGGCATCGGCCAGCGCTCCGCCTGGCTCGCTGGCGAACTTGTCCGCCCACTCGGGCAGCGGCGAGGTGAACGGGTGGTGCACGGCCGTCCAGCCGCCTTCGCCGTCCTCCTCGAACATCGGCGCATCGACCACCCAGGTGAACGCCCAGGCCTGCCGGTCGATCAGCCCGCACCGGGCGCCGATCTCCAGCCGGGCGGCACCGAGCAGCGTGCGCGCCGCGTTCGCCGGGCCGGCGGCGAAGAACACCGCGTCGCCGGCCGCCGCGCCGGTCGCGGCGGTCAGCCCGGACCTTTCGTTATGCGTCAGGTTCTTAGCGACAGGCCCGGCATCGGAGACCAGCCCATCCTCGCCGACCAGCACGTACGCCAGCCCGCGCGCGCCCCGTGACCTGGCCCAGTCCTGCCACCCGTCAAGCTCCTTGCGCGACTGGGCGGCCCCGCCTGACATGATCACCGCGCCAACGTGCGGTGCCTGGAATACCCGGAACCCAGTTCCGGCGAAGTACGCCGTCAGGTCCACGAGCTCGCAGCCGAACCGCAGGTCAGGCTTGTCCGACCCGTATCGAGCCATCGCGTCGGCGTAGGTCAGCTGCGGGATCGGCCGCGGCACCTGGTACCCGGCGATCTGTCCCCACAGCTGCTGCACCAGTTCCTCGGCCACCGTCACCACGTCCTCGCGGGTGACGAACGACATCTCGATGTCGATCTGGGTGAATTCGGGCTGCCGGTCGGCCCTGAAGTCCTCGTCGCGGAAGCAGCGCACGAGCTGGTAGTAGCGTTCCAGCCCGGAAATCATCAGCAGCTGCTTGAACAGCTGCGGCGACTGCGGCAGCGCGTACCAGCTGCCCGGCTGCAGCCGGACCGGCACCAGGAAGTCCCGTGCGCCTTCCGGCGTGGACCTGGTCAGGAACGGGGTTTCCACGTTCACGAACCCGTGATCGCGCATCACGTCGCTGACCAGGTAAGCGGCCGCCGACCTGGTCCGCAGCGCCGCCGCCAGCTCCGACCGCCTGATGTCCAGGTACCGGTACCTGAGCCGGACCTCCTCGTTCAGCTCGGCGCCGCCCTCGATCGGGAACGGCAGCGGGTCGCACTCGGCGAGCACCTCAAGCTCGGCGGCCGCGACCTCCACCTCGCCAGTGGGCAGCTCCGGGTTCTCGTTCCCGGCCGGCCTGCGCCGCACCTCGCCACTGATCCGCACGCAGAACTCGGCCCGCAGCTCATGCGCCACGTCGTCGGCCCGCAGCACGACCTGAACCACGCCACTGGCATCGCGCAGGTCGATGAAGACCACGCCGCCGTGGTCCCTGCGCCGTGCTACCCAGCCCGCCAGCGTGACCTGCTGGCCGGCCTGCGACGCGCGCAGCGCGCCCGCCTCGTGCGTGCGGATCATCGCTTCTAGCCTTTCTGTCGCAAGCTCCGAAGTTCCACATCCACCGGCATAACGGTGCCCACGGCCGGCTCCCGTCCCGCTCCGCGCGGCAGGCTCACCGGCCGGCCGTCATCATCGCGCACGGCGGCCGGTCTGCGTCACGCTGCGCTCACAGCCCGCGGCCAGGACCAGCGGCAGGCGCGATCCCGGCCAGGAACGGATTGGATGCCCGCTCGGCGCCGATCGTGGTCTGCGGCCCGTGACCGGCAAGCACGACGGTCTCGTCGGGCAACGTCAGGCAGACCCGGGCCAGGCTATCGAGAATCGTCTGGTAATCCCCGCCGGGCAGGTCGGTTCGGCCGATCGACCCGGCGAACAGCAGATCTCCGCTGAACAGCGCCCCGGTCGCCGCGTCGATCCTGGCGCCGGTCCGCGCACCGGTCTGGCCGTCGGCCAGATCCGCGGCAGGCAGCCGGAAGGTCACCGATCCCGGGGTATGCCCAGGCGCGTGGTCGACCACCACCGTGATTCCGGCCAGTTCGATCGTCATCCCGTCCGCTAGTTCGATCACGTCGGCCGGCTCGGTCAGCCGCAGGCCACCGAACAGCTGCTGGCCGGCCTGCAGGGATAGCCCTCTGGCCGGGTCGGTCAGCAATGCCCGGTCGGCGGGGTGGATGTAGGCCGGGATGTCGCGCGCGCCGCAGACTGGCGCGATGGACCAGATGTGGTCGATATGACCGTGGGTGGCCAGGGCCGCCACCGGCCGGAGCCGGTATCGGGCGACAATCTCCTCGATGCCAGGCTCGGCATCCTGACCGGGATCTATGATCAGGCACTCCGCACCGGAACCGGACGCCACGAGATAGCAGTTCGCGGCGAACGACCCGGCCGGAAATCCGGCGATCAGCACGGGGGACCTCCTGGCCAGCGGACAGCGGCGGGCGGCCGGCGGCGCCCGGCCGCGGCACCGTTTCGCGACCCAGACCAGGTTACCGGGCCGGTCCGCAGTTACCGACCGGCCGCCAGCGCAGGCATCCAGCGGGAGCCGGAGCACCCGGCACGGGCGCTCGGCGGGGACTGGCAGTTACAGGACGGCTGCGGTTGGTGCGTCGAACCGATAACAGCCGGTCTCAGCACTGGTCCGACACCGATACCATGCGCGAAGTTTTCCAGATCACCACTACTGGTCGATAACGGGAGGGTTGCAGGGGTGGCGGGTAAGAAGGAACGCCAGCGTCGGCTCGCCAGGGAGCGCTACGAGCGGCGGCTCGCGCGCGAGGCTCAGCGACAGCAGACCGTCAGGAAGGCGACCCAGTGGACCGCGGCTGCCGTGGTTCTGCTGGTCGTCATCGGCGCTGTCGTGTTCGGTGTCATCGGACTCAGCCGCTCAGGCAAGTCCAACGCGCAAACCGCCCCGTCCCCCTCGGCCACAGCGGCCGCCACCCCCACGCCGAGCGCTACGCCGACGGTGGTCGAGCCGGCCACGCACTGCGCCTACACCAAGGCCCCGCCGCCGCCCACGAAGCTGACCGGTCTGCGCAATGTCGGCATGCCGCCGGCTAAGCCCGCCTTCAAGGCGACCTACCAGGCGACGATCAAGACCAATCGCGGCAACATCGTGATCGACCTGCTGAACTCGAAGGCGACCTGCACGGTCAACTCGTTCGTCTTCCTGGCAGCTAAGAACTACTTCAGCAACACGCACTGCCACCGGCTGACCACCGCCACCATCTTTGTGCTGCAGTGCGGCGATCCGACCGGAACGGGCGAGGGCGGGCCGGGCTACGAGTTCGCTAACGAGAACCTGGCGGGCGCGACCTACCCGGCGGGCACCTTGGCGATGGCCAACGCCGGTGCGGGCACGAACGGCAGCCAGTTCTTCCTGGTGTATCAGAACACCAGCCTGCCTCCGAACTACACGCCGTTTGGCACGGTCGTCAGCGGACTAAATATCATCCAGAAGGTGGCAAAGGCGGGCACCGACAACTCCAACGGCCCAGGTGACGGGCACCCGAAGGAGAAAGTCGTCATCGAGAGCGTCACCATCAAGAAAACCTGACTGGCTTTCGAAGCCAGTCAGGCACCGAGCAGGAGGTACGCGGTGAGTACCGGAAGCGATCCGTGGGGCCGGGTAGCCGAGGACGGCACCGTCTACGTGCGCACCGCCGAAGGAGAGCGTGTCGTCGGGATCTGGCAGGCCGGCAGCCCGGATGAGGCGCTCGCCTTCTTCAAGCGCAGATACGACGCGCTGGCTACCGAAGTGAGCCTGCTCGAACGGCGGATCGTGAGCACCGACCTGGCGCCCAGCCAGGCCAAGGCGACCATCACCAGGCTGCTGGCCACGATCGCCGAGGCAAACGCCGTCGGCGACCTAGACGGGCTCCGGCGCCGCCTTGACGCGCTGTCCGAGCAGGCCGAGGTCCGTCGGGAGGAGCACAAGGCCGCCCGTGACCAGGCCCGCGCAGAGGCGATCGAAGTCAAGGAGCGCCTGGTTGTCGAGGCTGAGCGGATCGCCGCCGAGGCCACTCACTGGAAGTCAAGCGGCGAGCGGCTCAAGCAGCTGCTCGATGAGTGGAAGGCGGCTCCGCACGGTGACCGGCAGGCCGAGGCAGCCCTGTGGAAGCGCATGTCAGCCGCACGCAGCGCCTTCGCCAAGCGCCGCAAGAGCTACTTCGCGACCCTGGAAGGGGAACGCGGCGAGGTCAAGGCTCGCAAGGAGGGCCTGGTCAGCCGGGCCGAGGAGCTCGTGACATCGACCGACTGGGCCGCGACGGCCGCCGTCTACCGCGAGCTGATGGCGTCTTGGAAGGAGGCGGGCCGCGCCGACCGCGCCACCGAGGATGAGCTGTGGAAGCGGTTCAGGGCCGCCCAGAACGGTTTCTTCGAGGCCAGGTCCGCCGCGCTGTCAGCCAAGGACAACCAGCTGCGCGAGCACGCCGCTGCCAAGGAGCAGCTGCTGGCCGAGGCCGAGGGCCTGCTGCCGGTGACCGATGCCAAGACCGCCCGCGGCGTTATGCGCTCTATCCACCAGCGGTGGGACAAGGCCGGCGCCGTACCGCGGGAGGCGCAGGAGCGGCTGGAGGCCGGACTGCGCAAGGTCGACGACGCGGTGCGCAAGGCCGAGGACACGGCGTGGCGACGGTCCAACCCGGAGGCGCTCTCGCGGGCCAGAGGGACCGTGGACCAGATCCGCAAGACGGTCAGTCAGCTGGAGGCGGAGCTCGCCAAGGCGACCGAGCACGGCGACGAGGCGGCACGGCAACGGGCGGCGGCGGCCCTGGCGACCCGCCGGGCCTGGCTGGCCGAGGCCGAGAAGACCCTAACCGATCTCACCAGCTGACCTTCGCGCGTCCCTCTCCCCCGCCCCGACCCAGCAGCTCCCGCTCGGCCTCGACCTAGCATTCGGCCGCTGCGCGGCTTGGCTGGCGTGCGGCCGGGCTTGCTGGCGAGTCGCAGGGGCGTGCTGGCGTGTGGCTGGTGGTTAGCTGGTTACTCGGTGGGCGTCGTAGACGCCGTCGATGTTGCGTACCGCCTTCAGCACATGCCGCAGGTGCTCGGGATCGCCCATCTCGAAGGTGAACTTGCTCAGCGCGACCCGATCCCGCCTCGTGGTCACCGTGGCGGACAAGATGTTGACATGCTGGTCTGAGATGGACCTGGTGATGTCGGAGAGCAAGCCGGTCCGGTCCAGCGCCTCCACCTGGATGGCGGCCAGAAACCGCGAGCTTTCCCTTGGCGACCAGCGAACCTCGACCACGCGCTCGGGCTGCGAGGAAACCAGGTGCTGCACATTGACGCAGTCGGCACGGTGCACCGAGACCCCGTTGCCTCGGGTCACGAAACCGGTGATCTTGTCGCCAGGCACCGGCGTGCAGCACTTGGACAGCCGCGCCCAGACGTCCGCGGCGCCCTCCACGGAGACGCCGGAATCCCCAGATGACGGCCGGGTGATCGGCGGCCTGGTGAGCATCGTCGCCTCGGCCAGGTCCTCCTGGGCGCCGGCCAGGCCGCCGGCCGACTTGACCAGCTTGGCGACGATCGCCTGAGCGCTGACGTGCCCGTCACCCACGGCCGCGTAGAGCCCGGACAGGTCCGGATACCGCAGGTCCTGGGCGATGGCCTGCAACGCGTCGGCCGTGGCCAGCCGCTGCAGCGGCAGACCCTGCTTGCGCATGTTCCGCGCGATCATCGCCTTGCCGGTATCGGCAGACGCCTCGCGGCGCTCCTTGGAAAACCAGTGCTTGATCTTGTTCCTGGCGCGTGCGCTCTTGACGAAGCCCAGCCAGTCCTGGCTCGGCCCGGCATCTGGCGCCTTGGAGGTGAGCACCTCCACCGTCTCGCCGTTGCTCAGGGTCGACTCCAGCGGCACCAGCCTGCCGTTGACCTTGGCCCCGATGGTGCGATGCCCGACCTCGGTGTGGATCGCATAAGCGAAGTCCACCGGCGTGGCGCCCTGCGGCAGCGCGATCACCTCGCCACGCGGGGTGAAGACATAGACCTCGGCGCTGCCTACTTCAAACCGCAGCGATTCAAGGAATTCCGCCGGGTCGGCGGTCTCCCGCTGCCAGTCGACCAGCTGCCTGAGCCAATCCAGGTCGGTTGGACTGCGGCCGCTGGCCAGCTCCTCCTTGTACTTCCAGTGCGCGGCGACGCCATACTCGGATCGCCGGTGCATGCCCCAGGTCCTGATCTGAAGCTCGACCGGCTTGCCGCCCGGTCCGATCACCGTGGTGTGCAGCGACTGGTACATGTTGAACTTCGGCATCGCGATGTAATCCTTGAACCGGCCGGGAACCGGATTCCATCGGGCGTGCACGCAGCCAAGCACGGCATAGCAATCCCGCACCGTGTCGACTAGGACGCGGATGCCGACCAGGTCGTAGATGTCATCGAAACCGACATTCCTGGCGATCATCTTCTGGTACACCGAGTACAGATGCTTCGGGCGACCGGTCACCCGCGCCTTGATCTTGGCCTCCCGCAGATCGGCCGAGACCTCCTCGATGACCTCCTGCAGGAACGCCTCTCGACGCGGTGCTCGCTCCGACACCAGCCGGGCGATCTCGTCGTAGCGCTTCGGGAAGAGGGTGGCGAACGCCAGGTCTTCAAGCTCCCACTTGACGGTGTTCATGCCCAGCCGGTGCGCCAGCGGGGCGAAGATCTCCAGCGTCTCCCGTGCTTTCTGCTCCTGTTTGGGCCTGGGCAGGTAGCGAAGCGTCCGCATATTGTGCAGCCGGTCCGCAAGCTTGATCACGAGTACCCTGATGTCGCGGGACATCGCCACGACCATCTTGCGAACCGTCTCGGCCTGCGCGGCATCGCCGTACTTGACCTGGTCCAGCTTGGTCACACCATCGACCAGCGCCGCGATGTCGTCGCCGAACTCGCTGCGCAGCTCACTGAGGGTGTAAGGGGTGTCCTCAATCGTGTCGTGCAGTAGCGCGGCACACAGCGTCTCGTGGTTCATGCCCAGTTCGGCCAGGATCGTCGCCACGGCGAGCGGATGGGTGATGTAGGGATCGCCGCTCTTGCGCAACTGGCCGGCATGCCACTTGGCGGCTACGTCGTAGGCCCGCTCAATCAGCCGGATGTCTGCTTTGGGATGAGTGGTGCGCACCGTCTTGATCAGCGGTTCAAGTACCGGGTTGATGCCGCCGCCGCGCGGTGAGCCAAACCTGGCGAGCCGCCGTCTGACCCCCGCGTGACCGGTGCCACCTGGCAGCCCTTCTGGCAACAGATCCCGCGGCGTGGACTCGTCTGCCTGAGCGGCCGCGGCGTCCGCAGGCCCGGGCCTGGCTACCTTGGTGGTCCCCGATCCCGGCTCGCCGGGCGCAGTCTCCGCAGGTCCGGCGCTGGAGCCGTCCGAACCAGCCTGTTCCGCAGGGTTCCGGTCCGGCGCGAGCAAGTCCACCGCCGGATCGGCCGAGTCGGCGTCAGCTTGAGCAGCGGAGGCGGGCGTGCCAGTGATCGGACTCACCCCGTTGCCAGCCTGGTGCAGCTCCCCGCCTTCAGGGCCGCGCTGCCCCGTGGCACCCTGGGTGACTCCGCTTCCGGCCATTCCGGCCGTTGCCAGGTCACCGGCCACCTGCCGCTCCTCGCGTCAGTTGAAGCAGTCAGTCTACCGGGCAGCCACCAACCGCGAGGCGAGCCAGCGGTGAATGACTGCCTGACGGCCGGCAAAATTGGCCGGATCTCACAGGCTCAGCAGGTTCCGGACATCGATGCCGGGCAATCGAGCCCGGCCGCCAAGGAAACCCAGCTCGATCAGCACGCCCAGGGAGGCCACGTCAGCGCCGCAGCGCCGGATCAACGCCGCGGTCGCCGCCGCCGTGCCGCCGGTCGCCAGGACATCGTCGATCATCAGCACCCGGTCTCCCGGCTGGAAGGCGTCGACGTGGACCTGCACCGTCGCCGTTCCGTACTCCAGCTGGTAGGTCTCTGAATGCGTGGGTCCGGGCAGCTTACCCAGCTTGCGGACCGGGACGAACCCGACACCGAGCAGGCAAGCGACCGGTGCGGCCAGGATGAAGCCGCGGGCCTCGATCCCGGCCACCTTGTCGATCCGATCGTGGCCGGCCGCCAGCGCGGCAATCGTCTTGCCGAACGCCGCGCCATCGGCCAGCAGCGGGGTTATGTCCTTGAACACCACGCCCGGCTGCGGGTAGTCGTGGACGTCCCGGATCAGCCTGCGCAGCAAGTCGGAGATCTCGTCCCGATCGGACGCGGCCTCGTCAGCATGATCCTTGACCTGCTCGGCCTCGCCAGCCTGATCCGGTGCGCGTCCGGCCTCGCCAGCCTGATCCTGCTCGTGCCCGGCGACGCCAGCTTGATCCTGCCCGTTCCCGGCGACGCCAGCTTGATCCTGCCCGTGCTCGGTCTCGCTGGCCCCGGCGGCTGACACCAGCACCTACCGCCGCTTCTTCTTGCCGGACGGCCGGCGCTGCGACGATCCCGACCGACGCGGCTGCTGCCGTTGCCCGGAACTCACCGGGCGCGAGCCTGGAGTGGCCCCGGACGGCCGCGCGGCAGCCACCGGGACGCCCGGCTGGTCATCGTCAGGTTCGGCCGCCGCGTCAGCAGCCTCGGTGGCCTCGGCCGGCCCGTCCACCCGGTCAGCGGGCAGATCGACCTGCGGTCTCGCACCGCCGGCACTCGCACCGCCCACAGCGACCTTCGCCTGGCGCTTCGCACTGCTCGCCCGCTGTGCGATCTGCTTCCTGAGCTGCCGGTACTCCGGCTCGCGCTCCTTCAGGTCGGCCAGCACCGGGGTGGCGATGCAGATCGAGGAATACGTGCCGGACAGCATGCCGACGAACAGCACCAGGGACAGGTCCTTGAGCTCGCCGTTGCCCAGCAGGACCACGCTGACCGCCAGGATCGAGACGACCGGCAGCAGCGCGATCAGCGAGGTATTGATCGATCGCACCAGGGTCTGGTTCAGCGCGAGGTTGGCCGCGTCGCTGTAGGTCGTCCGCCGGGTCGCCAGCAGGCCGGCCGTATTCTCTCTGACCTTGTCGAAGACCACGACCGTGTCGTAGAGCGAGTAACCCAGGATGGTCAGCAGGCCGATCACGCTCGCCGGGCTCACCTGGAATCCGGTCAGCGCGTAGATGCCGATCGTGATCACGATGTCGTGCGCCAGGGCGACCAGCGCCGCGCTGGCCATCCGCCACTCGAAGGCGATGCTCAGGTACAGCACGATCACGACAAGGAACGCGATCAGCGCCTCAAGCGCCTTCTGCGAGATCTGTGATCCCCAGGTCGGACCGACCGAGGTGAAGCTCACCGAGTTGGCTGAGACGCCCAACTTCGCATGGATCTGGTTCACGATGTTGTACTGCGCGGTGGTGCTCAGTACTGGGGTCTGCACCTGCCACTTGGTGTTCCCGTCGATCTGCTGGATGATCAGGTTGGACCCGCCGCCCGCCGCCGACACCGTGTTGGCCACCTGCGTGGTCGTCGCCCTCGGGGCGGCGAACTGGTAGACGACGCCGCCCTTGAACTCCACGCTGTAATCGAGGTGGCGGAAGAGCACCGCAGCGATGCTGACCACCAGGATCGCGCCGGAGATCATGTACCAGAGCTTCTTGCGGCCAACAAAGTCGACCGAGACCTCGCCCCGGTACAGCCGCCCGCCAATGTTGCCGAGCCGGGACATCACGCCTCCTTCGGAGTGGTCCGGGCCGCCAGCGCTGACGTGGCGGTGGCGCTGCCGGTAGCTGGCCTTGGTGCGGCCGGCCTGGCGCCTCGCCAGGGCGATCGCGCTCCCAGCCTGGCCGGATCGAGGCCGGACAGCTTGTGCCCCTGACCGTAGAATCTCGTCCTGGCCAGCAGGGTGACCATCGGCTTGGTGAACAAGAAGACGACCACGACATCGATCATGGTGGTCAGGCCGAGGGTGAAGGCGAAGCCCTTGACGTCACCGATCGCGAAGAGGTACAGCAGAGCCGCCGCCAGGAACGACACGGTGTCTGAGACCAGGATGGTCCGCCTGGCCCGCTGCCACCCTCGCTCGACCGCTGCCCGCAAGGACCGGCCCTCTCTGACTTCGTCTCTGAGCCGTTCGAAGAAGACGACGAACGAGTCCGCGGTGATGCCGATCGCGACGATCAATCCGGCTACGCCAGCCAGCGAGAGCGTGAAGTTCTCATATGTGCTGAGCAGGATGACCGACAGCCAGGAAAGCAGCGCCGCGATCATCAGGCTGGAGACCGAGACGACGCCAAGGCCACGGTAGTACAGGAAGGAGTAGATCACGACAAGCAGCAGGCCGATCCCGGCCGCGATCAGGCCGGCCGCCAGCTGGGCCGAGGCGAGCTGGGCGGAGATCGATTGGGTCGACAGGGGCCGGAAGGCCAGCCGCAGCGCACCGTACTTGAGCACGTTGGCCAAGCTGGTGGCCTGACCCTGGGTAAACCCGTTGCCGCCGCCGGTAATCTCGCTCTTGCCACCCGTGATCGGCTGGACGATCTGGGGGTCGGAGACGACCTTGCCGTCGAGCACGATCCCGAAGTTATCGAGTACCGAGGTCGCCGAATTGGTCGCTTGGTTCCAGTAACTCGAGTACATCTGCGAGGTCAGCGTGCCGAAGGCCGCCGCTCCCTGGCCGTCGAGGTTGAAGTCGACGACCCACTGGTTCGATGAGTTCAGCGTGGCGCTGATCGAATTCAGGTTGTTTCCTGAGACCTTGGCCACGTCAAGCACGTACTTATAGCCCTGGCCGTCGCAGGAGACGATCTGGATGTTCGGATTGTCCCAGTTGTTGGGGTTGACGCCGTAGATCTGACCCTGCCAGTTCTTGTCCTTGCAGTTCAGCCTGTTGAAGTCCCTGATCACCGCCGCGCTGCGCACCTTGGTGATGTCGCCGGCCGCCTGCGCGGCCGTCGGCAGCTTAGTGGTCACCGACGGGGCAGCGGTCGGCGACGCGGTCGGGCTCGGCGACGCAGTGCCGCTGTGCTTGGCCGAGGGGGAACTTGACGGCTTCGGGGATGCCGAACTTGACGCCGTGGCCTTGGCGTGGCCGGCCCCGGGCAGTGCTCGCGACCCTGCCGCCAGCACGTGACCGCTGGATCGGACGGCACCCTTGCCGCTGGCCGATGCCTTCGGGCTCGCAGATGGCCTCGCGCTGGCCGGGCTGGTGCTCGGCGAGGCCTTCGCGCCAGCCGGCGCCTTCGGGCTGGGCGAAGTCTTCGCACCGGGCGACGCCGAAGGACTCGGCGACGGACTTGTCGACGGGGCGGGCGCGGTGGTAGGCACGGGGAAGCCGGGCGCATACAGCAGCACCTGGCGGAACCTCAGCAGCGCGGGACTGAGCAGCTGCTCCACCTGCCGTGCGCTCTTGTGCGGAATCGCGACCGTGATGTCGCTCGTTCCCATCTGCACCACCGTGGCGCCGGTGAAGCCCTGCCCGTTCACCCGGTTGGTCAGGATCGAGATCGCCTGGTCCATGTCGGCCTTGCTCGGCGTCTGGTTGTTTGGCGCATATGCGTGCAGGGTCACGGTGGTTCCGCTGGACAGGTCAAGGCCAAGAGCGACCTTGAAGGCACGGTGCCACTCGCCGGGATGCAGGGCGTACGTACTGCCGATCACTGAGCCCAGCATGACGATGATCAGCGCGACCAGCGCCGCCAGGTACCGGCCTGGCCGGGAGGTCGTACCGCCCTGCCTGGCTGTGATACCGGCCGGTCGGGAGGCGGATCCGCCCGGCCTGGACGGCTTCTTGCTAGGGGAAGCCACGTGTGCCTGTCCTTAGTTCGTCCGGACCCGCGGTGCACGCTCGACTGGGCCCGCGGTGCGGCTAGTTGTTGTGGTCTTTGAAGTCCCAGTCGTCCGGCGGCGTGCCGTCCGTGTGCTCCGGCATGCCATCGGCGGCCGTGGTACCCGCGACATCCTCGACCGGCACGTCATCCGGGATGACGTCCATCACCGCCCGGCGCAGCATCGTCACGTGCACCCCTGGTGCGATCTCGATGACCACGTCGCGGTCATCGCCTGACACCACGGTGCCGTACATCCCGGCGGTGGTGCGGATTCGCTGCCCGGGCATCACCTGGCCCTGAACCTGCATCGTCTTGCGCTGCCTGGCCCGCTGCGGGCGCAGGATCAGCACGTAGAAAAGGCCGGCCAGGACGATCAGAATCAGGAACGTGGTATAGGAACTGCCGGTGCTTGGCTTGGTGGCGGCGAGATACATGGTCCCCATCACGGGGCTTCCTTCCGGTTGATGACCGCAGCGGCCGGTGCAGGCCCCGGCACAATTACCGGCAAGACCGGCACCTGCGCCAGGCGGCTGGGAAAGACCAACTGCCGAAGTTTAGCGGCGCGCGCGCCGCGCACCAACAGGCTACGACTTCCGCGGAGTGATCGTGACCGGCCCGCAACCAACCGTGACATTTGGGAACGCGACGATCCTAGTCAAACAGGGTTGCCGTAGCTGAGCCGTCCCCGACCGGACCCGGCGCGGGAGGAACGAGGCCCAGATGAGTCCAAGCAGCCGGGGTCGCGACCCGGCCGCGCGGGGTGCGGGCGATCAGGCCCTGCCTTACCAGGAACGGTTCGGCGACCACCTCGACCGTCTCGGCTTCCTCACCAACCGCGACCGCCAGCGTCGAAAGCCCGACCGGCCCGCCGCCGAACCGGCGCACCAGGGCGATCAGCACGCCGCGGTCCAGCCGGTCCAGACCGCTCTCGTCCACTTCATACAACTCAAGCGCGGTCCTGGCGGCTGACCGGTTGACTACGCCGTCGCCGCGCACCTCGGCGAAGTCCCGTACCCGGCGGAGCAGCCGATTCGCGATCCGCGGCGTGCCGCGTGACCGGCCGGCGATCTCGTCGGCACCGTCGTCGCGCAGGTCCACTCCCAGTAGGCCGGCCGAGCGGCGGATGATCACGCCAAGCTCGGCCGGGTCGTAGAAGTCCAGGTGCCCGGTGAAGCCGAACCTGTCCCGCAGCGGCGCCGGCAGCAGGCCGGCCTGGTCGTCGCGCCTACCAGGGTGAACGGCGCGATGTCCAGCGGCACAGCGGTGGCACCCGGGCCCTTGCCGAGCATGACGTCGACCCGGAAATCCTCCATCGCCAGGTAGAGCAGTTCCTCGGCCGGCCTGGCCAGCCGGTGAATCTCGTCGATGAACACGACCTCGCCACCACCCAGCGAGGTCAGCATCGAGGCCAGGTCGCCTGCCCGCTCGATCGCCGGGCCGCTGCTGATCCGCAGCGGAGCACCAAGCTCGGCGGCGATGATCATCGCGATGGTGGTCTTGCCGAGCCCGGGCGGACCGGAAAGCAGCACGTGGTCCGGCGCCTTGCCGCGCCGCATCGCGCCCTCGAGCACCAGCGAGAGCTGGTCGCGGACCCGTGCCTGACCGACGAACTCGGCCAGCTGCCTGGGCCGCAGCGCTCCTTCGATCTGCCGCTCGTCGGCGTTCGCCAGCGGTGAGACGAAACGGTCGGTTTCGCTGCCAGTCATCGCCGCCTCAGTTCCCTGAGCGCCGCCGCACCACACACCGACCAAACACCGGACGCGCCGCAGACCGCACCACCCAGCATGGCCCGCCCGGCACCGGACGCGCGGCTGGCCGCACCTGCCGGCCTGACCGACCCGGCACCGGACGCACCGCAGACCGCACCACCCAGCATGGCCCGCCCGGCACCGGACGCGCGGCTGGCCGCACGGCCCATCATGACCGGCCCAGCACCCGCAACGCGGCCCGCAACGCGGCGGCCACGTCGACCTCGGCGGCCACGCCCGCACCGCCGTTCAGGGCCGAAGCAGCGCCGTTGCCGACCACAGCGCCGTGGCCGACCGAACCACCGTGGGCAGCCAAATCGCTCTCGTCGGCGGCCGCAGACGCCGCAGCGAGTCCGGCGCTTACCTCGGGCTCAATCGCGGCAATCGCCTGATCCGCGTCGCGAGCCTGCCAGCCCAGGTTGACCAGGCCGGTGCGAACCTGGTCGCGCCAGGTCAGCAGGCCGGTGCCGGAGGCCCGAGCCGCGGCGGTCAATCCAGCCCCGGCCGGGCCGCCGTCACCAGGCGATCCGAGCCGGCCGGCCAGCTCAAGCACGATCCGCTGCGCGCCCTTGCGGCCGATGCCGGGAACCGCCGTCAGCGCAGTCACGTCCTCGGCGGCGACGGCGCGGCGGAGCGCGTCCGGGCTGAACGTGGCCAGCATCGCCAGTGCCAGCCTGGGCCCGATGCCGCTCGCGGTCTGCAGCAGTTCAAAGGTGTTGCGCTCGTCGTCGCTGCCGAACCCGTACAGGGTCAGCGCGTCCTCTCGGACGACCAGCGAGGTGCACAGCCTGGCCCGCTCCCCCGGCCGCAGGCCGGCCAGCGTGCCAGGCGAGCACTGCACAAGCAGCCCGACTCCGCCCACCTCAAGCACCGCGCCCTCCGGGGCCACCGCGGTAACCACTCCGTCCAGATGCGCGATCATCGGACTCCTTTCACCGCTGCCAGCAGCCTGGCCTGCGCTCCACCGCGCCACAAATGACAGATCGCCAGCGCCAGCGCGTCGGCCGAGTCGGCCGGGCGCGGCGGGTCGGCCAGCTTGAGCAGCCGGGTCACCATCTGCGTCACTTGAGCCTTGTCCGCCCGGCCATTGCCGGTCACCGCGGCCTTGACCTCGCTGGGCGTGTGCAGCGCCACCGGCAGGCCGCTCCGCGCGGCGCACACGATGGCGACCGCACCTGCCTGTGCGGTGCCCATCACGGTGCGCACGTTGTGCTGGCTGAACACCCGCTCGACGGCCACCGCATCAGGCTGGTACAGCGCCAGCCAGCGGTCAATCTGCTGCTCAAGCAGGAGCAGGCGGCGGCCGATCTCCGCACCCGCCGGAGTGCCCACCACCTCGGTGCCGATCAGCCGCAGCGCCACGCCAGGACCACCCTCGACGACGCCGAGGCCGCACCTGGTCAGACCGGGGTCGACGCCAAGCACCCGCATACGGCCCCACCATCCCGGTCGCTGGCGAACAAATGTTCGGTTGTGACACTACCGGCTAGCGTCACGGCACGGGCCAAGCCAACTCGGCGTGTCGCCAGACTGGCCGCGGACACTCGCCGGACCCTGCTGCGCATCCCGGCCCGCGCAATAGTGTCGGTGGCCCGACACTGCTGAAACAGCAACAGCAACGGGCCATCGACACTATTGGCCATAGACTGCGCCAGCTGCGGCCAGGGCGGCAGCAGCGGCCGGGCCCGCAGCGCAGAGCCAGGCCAGAAGCGGCCAGGCTGGCAGCAGCGGCCTGGTCAGAAGTAGTCGAGCAGGTACGGTCTGGCGGCAAAGGCGCAGTCAAGAGCGGCGTCGGCGGCGGAATCGCCGCCAAGCGCAAGGCCAGCCCGGCGCAGCGTGACCAGCGGCACCCCGGCGAACAACGCGGCGAAGCCGCGCGGGCCGAGCGTGACCGGCGGTACGGACTCCGATCCGGAAGGACGGCCCGTTTCGGCCGGAAAGAGGTAACCCTGGCCACCGGTCACGGTGAGCGTATGCAGCCCGGCGTTAGCGGGCAGCTGCGGATCGGTCAGTCGGAGCGGCACCCGGATTTGCGCGACAGCCGGGAAGCCGCGGCCTGCGATCGCCGCCTTCGCGTCGAGCACGCGCAGCATCCAGGTGTGGCGCTGGCGCAGGCGCACGTCTGGCTCGCGGGTCAGCCAGCTGATCGGATCGTCCGGGCCGAGGCAGGCGTGCACCGTCTCGGTCACCGTCGCGTGCGAGGCGACGATCCCCCATAGCGCCCTGGCCGTCCGCGCCGAGCCGGCCTGCAGGACATGAACCATGATCTCGTGATCGCTGCCGCGCCAGCCGTAGGCCAGGAAGCCGTCGGCGGCCAGGTAGCCGAAGATCTCAGGGTCAGCGAGCCAGTGCCGCATACTGGCGGCGTCGAACGTGCAAGGACCGCAGTCCCTGCCGCCGGCATAGACGGCGCCGAGCACGCTGATCACCTCGTCCGCATCCGCCGGGCCGGCCCGCCGCAGCGCAGACGGCTCAGCCGGTCCAGAATCGGCGGGCGCCGCACCCAGGGCTGGATCGGGCGGCAGCAGCGAGACCAGCGACCGGCCAGGCACAACCGCCCGATAGTTGCCCCCAGCGAACTCCCAGCCGAGCGAACGGTAGATGTGCGCGGTCGCCGGATAGAGCACCGCGAGCGGATAGCTCCGCTCGGCCAGCACACCGAGCAGCGCGGTCATCAGTGCCTTCCCGACGCCCCGGCCTCTGGCCTCAGGCGCGACCTTGACCCCGCCGACGCCTGCCATCGGCAGCGTCCGGCCATGCCACCACTGACGCAAGTCGTGGAACATGGCCGCACCGACCAGGTTCGCGCCGTCCCACACGCCATAAAGGCGCGAGTCGGCGATCCAGGCCCGCAGCTCAGCCAGCATCAGATCCCGGTCGCCGTCGTTGATCGGCCCGAACGCCCGGTGTCGCAGGTCAAGCTCGGCATCGAGGTCATCCCCGGCGTGCAGCGCCCGGATTGTCAGCGATGAAGGCGATTGATCGGACTGCCCGGATACCGGCGCTGGGCCGCCGGGCTCGTGTACCGGCACCTGGCCGCCGGGCCGACCGTCGCCGGGCCAGCTCAAGCCAGCTTCTCCATAACCTCATCAGAGACCGAGTAGTTCGCGTACACGTCCTGGACCTCGTCAGATTCCTCAAGCACCTCAAGCAGCCTGAAGACCTTCCGCGCGGTCTCCTCATCCAGCGGTACCTCGACCGAAGGCAGGAACGGGGTCTCGGCGGACTCATAGTCGATCCCGGCCACCTGCAGCGCGGTCCTGACCGGAGCCAAGTCGGTGGCCTCGCTTACCACCTCGAATGATTCACCCAGGTCATTGACCTCCTCCGCGCCCGACTCAAGCACCGCGCCGACCACGTCATCCTCGGTCACGCCGGCCGTCTTGGGGATGATCACGACTCCCTTGCGGTTGAACAGGTAGGAGACCGAGCCAGCATCGGCCATCGAGCCGCCGTTCCTGGTCAGCGCCGTCCGGACCTCGGCCGCTGCCCGGTTCCTGTTATCGGTCAGGCACTCGACCAGAACCGCCACCCCGCCGGGCGCATAACCCTCATAGGTGACCGACTCGTACGCGGCACCGCCCGCTTCCAGACCAGCGCCCCGGCGTACCGCCCGGTCGATGTTGTCGTTCGGCACCGAACTGCGCTTGGCCTTCTGCACGGCGTCGTACAAGGTGGGATTGGCGCTGACGTCAGCGCCGCCGCTGCGGGCAGCCACCTCGATGTTCTTGATCAGCTTGGCGAACAGCTTGCCGCGGCGCTGATCGACGACGGCCTTCTTGTGCTTTGTCGTCGCCCACTTGGAATGGCCGCTCATGGGCGTTCCCTCACGATGTCGGTAAAGATCTTGTGCACTCGGACGTCCTGGGTGAGCTCGGGATGAAACGCGGTGGCTAGCGCCGAGCCCTGCCGGACGGCGACGATCCTACCGGTGCGCGGCTCGGTCGCCAGAATCTCGACGCCGGGACCGATCTGCTCGACCCACGGCGCGCGGATGAAGACCGCGCGGAACGCTGGCCCGGCCACCCCGCGCAGCACCACGTCGCTCTCGAACGACTCGCTCTGGCGGCCGAACGCATTGCGCCGGACCGTCATGTCGATCGCGCCGAGCGTCTCCTGATGCGAGGCCCGGTCCGTCAGCTTGCTGGCCAGCATGATCATCCCGGCACAGGACCCGAACACCGGCATCCCGGCGCCGATCCGCTCGCGCAGCGGTTCGGCCAGGTCGAAGATCACCGCCAGCTTCCAGATCGCGGTAGACTCCCCGCCGGGGATGATCAGGCCGTCAACAGCGGCAAGCTCGGCCGGGCGGCGGACCGGGACGGGACGGGCACCAACCGCACTCAGCGCCACGACGTGTTCGGCCACGTCGCCTTGCAGGGCGAGCACGCCGACAGCTGGCCCCGCGGTCGCTGGCCCGGCGTCGGGTGCCACCGCGACATCGCGGGCTGGTGCTGTGTTCCTGGCTGACAACCCTGCCCTCCCGGTCCATGCGGTCACGCCAGTTCCGAGCGTATCGGCGGTCGGTGGTGTGCCGCGCTGGCGCCGGGGGTAGCGATCATCCAAGCTGTGCGTGCTACGCATGCTTCCGGGCGGCAACTGCCGACTAGGCGGCATGATCATCGGGCGCGGTCAGTCCTAGGGGAGGCACCAGATGGGCCAGGTCTGGACATTCAACGGCGTGTCCACGAGCGTGGGCGGAACACTGACCAGCCTGGTAACGCTGCTCGAAGGCACCACCTTCTGCATCTGCGAGCCAGGCGGCGACATCCGCCCTGGCGCCGCTCAGGGCCTGTTCGTCCGTGATACCAGGCTGATCAGCCGGTTCGAGCTCAGCCTCAACGGGCACGTGCCGCAGCCGCTGGCGCCCCAGTCGCGAGAGCCGTTCGCCTGCACGTTCCTGAGCCGGATGCCGCCGGCGGCCGGCCTGGCCGACAGCACCCTGCTGGTCGTCAGGCACCGGCTGCTCAACGACGGCATGCACGAGGAGATAACGCTCCGTAACATGAGTACCGAGCCGGTGCCGGTCAGCCTGCGAATCGGCGTCGCCGGGGACTTCGCCGACGTGTTCGAGGTCAAGGAGGGCCGGGCGTACGGCGACGGCCCGAGCGCGGACGACCTTGCCGTCGCCATCGACGGGGATGTGATCAAGCTAAACCGCACATGCGGCTCGCATCTGCGCGGTGCGTCGATATCGGGCGCCAGGCACGGCGACACCCAGCTTGAGGTATCAGCAAGCGCGCTTACCTGGCATGCCGTCGTCCCCGGCCGCGGCAGCTGGAGCACGTCACTGCACGTCACGCCCTCGCTGAACGGCAGGGATCTGATCGAATTCAGGTCAGCACAGGCACACGGCGCCGGCGCCAGGCCAACCGGAGCCGAGCAGCGGCTGGCCGACTGGCGACAGCAGAGCCCGCTGGTGATGGCGTCGGACGAGCGGCTGGCTGCCGTGTTCACCGCGAGCACAGAGGACCTCGGAAGCCTGCGGATCTTCGATCCCGAGCACACCGACCGCGCTGTCATCGCCGCTGGCGCGCCCTGGTTTATGACGATCTTCGGTCGCGACTCACTGCTCACGTCGTGGATGGTGCTGCCGCTTGACCCGTCGTTGGCGCTTGGCACGCTCCGGACGCTGGCCAGCCTGCAAGGCACCAAGGTCGACGAGCAGACCGAGGAACAGCCGGGCAAGATCCTGCACGAGATGCGGTTCGGCAATCCGGCGTCGCTCTGGCTGGGCGGCGGCAGCGCCTACTACGGCTCAGTCGACGCGACCCCGCTCTTCGTGATGCTGCTCGGCGAGCTGCGCCGCTGGGGCCTGGAACGCCGGATGGTCGACGAACTGCTGCCGCACGCGGACCGGGCGCTCGACTGGATCGTGAACCACGGGGACGCCGACGGCGACGGATTCGTGGAGTACTCCCGCTCGACCGACCTCGGCCTGGCCAATCAGGGCTGGAAGGACTCATGGGACGGCATCGCCTTCGCATCCGGCGAGATCGCCGAGCCGCCGATCGCGCTTTCCGAGGTGCAGGGCTACGTCTACGCGGCCTACTTGGCGAAGTCACACTTCTGCTCAGAACGCGAGGACGCCGACGGCGCGGCCTACTGGTCGGATCGAGCGCAGGTGCTTAAGGAGGAGTTCGATCGCGCGTTCTGGCTGCCTGACCGTGGCTACTTCGCGCTCGGGCTTGACGGCAGCAAGCGGCCGATCGACTCGCTCGCCTCGAACATGGGCCACTGCCTTTGGACCGGAATCGTCGACGCGGGCAAGGCAGCCGCCGTAGCCAGGCAGCTGACCGGGCCGGATATGTTCTCGGGCTTCGGGATCAGGACGCTCGCCACGTCAAGCGCCGCCTACAACCCGATGAGCTACCACAACGGCTCCGTCTGGCCGCACGACAATTCGATCTGCGCCGCCGGGCTGATGCGGTACGGGTTCGTCCGCGAGGCCCAGCAGGTGGCGATGGGCATCCTGGAGGCGGCCGAGTGGTTCGGCGGCAGACTGCCCGAGCTCTTCTGCGGCTTCGACCGGTCCGAGTTCGCTGAGCCGGTGCACTACCCGACCTCCTGCTCGCCGCAGGCCTGGGCGTCGGCGGCGCCGTTCCACCTGCTGCGCACGCTGCTGCGGTTCGACCCGTCTGTGCCGGCCGGCAAGCTGTGGTGCGACCCCGCGGTGCCGACCAGGTTCCTGCCGCTGCGCATCGAGTCGCTGCACGTGGCAGGCGCGCGGGTATCGCTCGATGTGAGCGAGGACAGCTGGTCGATGGATGGGCTCGGTGAGATCCTTGAGCTGGTCAGGTCGGGCCGCGATCCACTCACGGCCATCAGCCACTGACAGCGCGGCCTTGGCTGGCTACCAGCCCCGTCCCGCATAGTGCTGTTCGGGCGGCAGGGTATCGAGGTTGATGCCGACCATCGCCTCGCCGAGGCCGCGTGACACCTTCGCGACCAGGTCAGCGTCGTCGTAGAAGGTGGCGGCCTTGACGATGGCGGCAGCCCGTGCCGCCGGGTTCCCCGACTTGAATATGCCCGATCCGACGAACACGCCGTCGGCGCCGAGCTGCATCATCATCGCCACGTCTGCCGGGGTGGCCAGGCCACCGGCGGTGAACAGCACGACAGGAAGCCGGCCGGCCGCCGCCACCTCGGCGACCAGCTCGTAGGGCGCCTGCAGGTCCTTCGCGGCGGCGTAGAGCTCCTGCGCGGACATCGAGGACAGCCTGCGGATTTCGGCGGTGATGGCCCGCATGTGCCTGGTGGCCTCGACGACGTTCCCGGTGCCGGCCTCGCCCTTGGACCTGATCATCGCGGCCCCCTCGGCGATCCGGCGCAGCGCTTCGCCCAGGTTGGTGGCACCGCAGACGAACGGCACGGTGAACGCCCACTTGTCGACGTGGTGTGCCTCATCGGCCGGCGTGAGCACCTCGGACTCGTCGATGTAGTCGACGCCGATCGCCTGGAGCACCTGCGCCTCCACGAAGTGACCGATCCGGCATTTGGCCATCACCGGGATGGAGACAGCGGCGATGATCGCGTCGATCATGTCAGGGTCGCTCATCCTGGCCACGCCGCCCTGTGCCCTGATGTCGGCGGGCACCCGCTCAAGCGCCATCACCGCCACCGCACCGGCGTCCTCGGCGATCTTGGCATGCTCCGCGGTGACCACGTCCATGATCACGCCGCCCTTGAGCATATCGGCCATGCCACGCTTGACCCGCTGCGTGCCGGTCACCGGGGCGCTGCCATCGCTCTGAGCCGCCCTCGCGTCGGCCGGGCGGCCGACCGCCAACTCGCCGCTGATCTCGGGACTGTCGGTGGAGCTTGGGACTGCCACGGCGAACCTCGCTTTGTAGCTGCACTCTCTGCTTCCCATGTTAGGCGGTGCCCGGCAGCGCGCTCACGGGCAGTCGGGCATGAAACCGGCTAGCCGGGCTAGGTCCGGCGAAGCCGGAAGATCGGGTCAAGTTCGCTGATGTTGGGGTGGTGCCTGGGTCATCGTTGCCGCGGACGGCCTGCCCGCCCTTTGATGAGCCGACGGTAGATGTTCTCGTAGTCCATCACCATCCGGGCTGCGCCGAAGTGCCTCTCGACATGGGCACGGCAGCGGCGCGGGTCAAGCTGGGCTGCCTGACCGATCGCGGCGATTAGGTCAGCTGGCGACTCGCAGAGTACGCCGCTCTCACCGTTCACGACCAGCTCCGGTACTGCCCCTGCGGATAGCGCCACTACCGGAGTGCCGCACGCCATCGCTTCCACCAGCACCAGACCAAACGGCTCTTCCCAGCAGGCAGGGAACAGCAGGCAGGCAGCCCTCCCCAGTAGCTCGACCTTGCTGTCGAACCCTTGCTCGCCGACCCACACTACGTTCCGTCCGAGGCGAGGCCGGATCTCCGAATCGAAGTATGCGCGCTCTTCTGGGATGGTCCCTGCGCCGGCGATTACGAGCCGGCGACCGGCCGCCATGGCCGCGTCAATCGCAATGTGAGTCCCTTTGTGCGGACTGATCCTGCCCAGATACAGAACCATTTCTCCGCGCTGGCCACCGAGCGGATAGCGACGCAGATCGATACCGTTGTGCACGACCGCCGCCCAGCCAGCATGGGGGGCGGCCGCAGCTTGAGAGCGCGAGACCGCCACCAAGCAAGCCCGCATTGCCATGGCATCAAGCCTGGCGTTCGTCGCATCGGGACCCCTGACCGCGCCGTGCACGGTGACGACCACCGGTATCGCCCGGGAGATGGCCGGCAGCTCGGTGGTGTGCACGTGAACCACGTCGGGGCCGACTTCCTCGATCGCGGCAGCGGCCAGCTGCGCGTGGCTGAGTTCGGTCTGGGCAGCTGATTCACCTCCCTCTGGCTGCGCCTCTGGGAATGTCGCGATGAATTGCGCCCGAGTTCGCCGGGGCCCGGCACCGATGACCGTGACATCGTGATCACGATCGGCCAGGCCCTCAGCCAGCAGGTAGCAGATCAGCTCCGTGCCCCCATAGCCCTGCGGCGGGATCTCGTAGTACGGCGGGGCGACGATCGCGATGCGCATAGCCTTTGTCATATCGTGAGCTGGTGCCCCCACGCATCCGTCCGGTGCGTCGCGGCGAGCTCGATGACTTCGCAGCCGTGCTAGAGATCGCCGCTGGTCGGCACCCTGGCCACGGGGACGGCTGCGCGGGTGTCCAGCTTGACCGGACGCTGGCGGCCTTCGACGGCGAGCGTCTTGTGGGTGGCACCGCTTCGGAGATCCGAGAGATCACGGTCCCCGGCGGCGCAGCCCTGCCGGCCGCGAAGATCACCCTGACTGGGCTGCTGCCCGGCTATCGCGGGACGGGCATGGGCAGCGAGCTTATGCGGCGCCAGTTGTCTGACCTGCACTCGCGGGGGGAACCGCTGGCAATCCTGACGACGGCACAATCAGGCGTGCCCAGTCGGCACGGCTTCGGCATAGCGACTGCGGCGATGGCCGCGCAATTCACCCCCCGGCCGCCGCGAGGCCAGCCGCAGGAGTCGGGCCGTAGAATCCGCATGATCGGCGGGCACGAAGCGAGGCGGCTGCTTCCGGCGATATTCGACGCCCACCGCCGCCTACAACCGGGCCAGGTCAGCCGTCCGCAAGGCTTCTGGGCCTCCTGGTTCGTCGACGAGCCGCTGCTGCGGACAGCCGAAGGCGAGCGTTTCATCGTCCTGGCCGAGCAGGATGACAGAACGCCTGATGGATACCTGACCTACCGGCTCCGCCCTGGCTCTCTCCGCGAGCAGCCGGTGCGCGAGCTTGCCATCGAGGACCTGATCACGGTGACCGACCCGGCTCGGAGCGCCCTATGGGGTTTCTGCTGCGGCTTCGACCAGGCGGCCCAGGTGAGCGCGTGGAACCTGCCCGCCGATGAGCCACTGGCGTGGATCGTCCCTGAACCGCGAACGCTCAGCATCACAGGCTTGCGCCCGTTCCTGAGGCTGCGGCTGCTTGACGTCGCGGCGGCCCTCGCAGCCCGGTGTTACGCGGTTCCCGGGAGGATCGTGCTTGAGGTGGCCGATCCGGTCCTCGCGGAGAGCTGCCAGCGGTACCTGCTGCAGGGTGGGCCCGACGGCGCAGCGTGTGTCACAACGACAGATGCCGCTGAGGTGGCCCTGTCCGCAGGCGACCTCGCGGCAGCCTACCTGGGCCAGACCGCGCTGACCAGCCTGGCCCGGGCGGGCAGGGCTGCCGAGCTCGTCCCAGGCGCCCTTTGCCGCGCCGACACAATGTTCACCTGGCATCCCGCACCCTGGACGGTGACGGACTGGTGATCACCTGTCGCGGGTTCCGCCGAGCCAGGACAACGGCCCGACCGTCGTGGTGATCCAGTCGAGCATCCGCACGGCTGGGCCGGCCAGCAGGTTCCAGCGGCGGAGCAGCGCGAGCCCGACGGCTATGACCCCGGCTAGCGCGGTCAGCAGGACCGTGTTCCCGATCAGCCCCCCGATAGATTGAAAACCGACTTCGATCAGCGCGTACACCAGCAGTGCCGTTATGACCGCCATTACGCCAAGGGTCGCCGTGCCGCGGCCCAGCCGAGCAGCCAGGCGCTCGGCGTCAAACTCGCGCTCCCTGTCGCGCAGTGACTTGTTCTCCATTGCCAGGTGCTCAAGCAGCGGAAGTCCGGTACCGATCGCTCCCCGGTCGTCGTCTGAGCGCCTGGGCCAGTCCAGGGTGGCAAGCCGCTGCAGGCCGATCGGAAACTGGCGCTCTGCCTGGACCACCGCGTGCGTCACCCTCGCCAGCCACGCAACGCCCTTGCGGTTCGCCTGGTAGCGCCGGAACGACAACCTGAGCACACTCATCGCGGTGCCCAGGTTGTCGGCGACGCGCTCCGCCAGCGCCGCCTCGCCGACAGCGAGCTTGTTCAGCAACACGACCAAGCCGCGGGCGGCGTCAGCGGTAGCCTCGACAGACAGCCAGGCGTCCGCTGACTCGTCGGCAAGCCCGTCCAGGTATCCGCAGACCAGCTCAGCGAGATCACGGACGGCCGCTGAATCGTCCGCAAGCAACCCGGCCTGATCGAGGACGGCGATCGCGTCCAGGATCCGGATCACTGGCGCAATGGAGCCGAGATCGGCCTGCTCTGCCAGCGCGGCGGCCGCCGCGGCCAGGAATCCCTGATCCGTCTTCCTTGTTGCGAGCGCTGTCACTGCCCGGATCTGCAGAGCCACGTCGAATCTGCGCCGCCGCGGATCGCGCGACATCCATGCGTAGAGGCGGGCGCTGAGCGGCTCTGCGCCGGACAGGAACGCCAGGCTCTGAGCGTGGGCGATGCTGGAAGAGAGATCCTCCCTGTGCGTGGCGTCGGTCAGCCGCTCGCGCAGCAGCGGCTTCAATATGCCCAGTTCGTCAGGCCCGACCGCGATCTCCGTGCGATTGGCTGGATCACTCCAGAGCAGGCTAAGGGCGACCACGATGTTACGGAGTTCGAAAGCGTAGTCCACGGAGTCCCAGCCGCGGACCGCGCGCAGCTCGCCGTAAAGGCGATTGGCCAGCCGACGCTCGGTGCACTTGCCGATCAGCGCCACCACCTTATTCGCGGACGGGCCGTACATATGGTCGTCGGCAAGCAGCGTGCCGCCCTCGGCCAGGAATTGCCGCACCTCTTGCCGGGCACTGATCGACTCCAGCTCGTTATGCGGTACGACTGCCATGTCTACAGTGCTCAGTAGCCACCGCTCCGCGGGTCCGATCCCCGCGCCGTCCTGACCGGGCAGTCGGCGAACCGACGCGCCACCGTCCATAGACAGCCAGCGGACCTGCAGCGCTCCCTCCGTCCCGGCCTTCTCCTGCCACACCAGGCGTCTCGGGCGGCCGAGGCACGCGAACCTGATGGCATTGGCGAGCAATTCGACCTGGTATTGCCAGTCCAGCGGCATCGTCGCGACCACGACTCGTTCAGGTACGTGATCATAAGTTCTGACGAGCAGGATCTCGTCGCCGTAGGCGACGACCGGCAGGAGTTTCTCCGGCAACGACGACGCCGACAACGCCTTGTAGAACAGTGACGGCGGCCCGGGCGCGGTGCGCCCGTCACGAAACTGGCCAAGCGTGACCTGTGCGGGATAATTGAGCAGCAGGTCACCGGGAGCACGCGCCTCAGCCTGGCCGGCCCCCCTGGCTGACTTCCGGTCAGCAAGACCAGGGCACAGGTCGCCGGGAAGCACGCCGGCCAGAGAATCCACCAGCTGGTGCAGTACGACGAGGCCGCCGCCACTCGCGAGATAGCCATGCAGTTGATCTTTATGCTGCTCCAGCGTATGCTCGACGCGCTCAGAAATCAGTGCGTTGGAAGCGACCACCAAGCAGTTGTGCTCCTCGGGGTCGATGCGATGGAGCAGATCTCCGACCGTGTCGTCGGTGAATGTCTGCGACATAAAGGCTGAACCGTCGGCGGAAAGCAGCGTGCAGCAGCGTTCAAAGCAGTCAGCCACGTCGGCATCGGTCTGGCGCACTAGCTCAGTGCCGTCCTGGATTACCGCGATCCGCAGCACGTCGTTCTCCTTCGCGTGGCACGGGGGCAGCGCACGCTTCCCTTCATCATGATTGTTTGGACTATATGTCGCATGACTCGTGCGTTGTGTTGTCGCCGCACCTGGACGACGCCGTGCTCAGCGCATGGCATGTGCTGTCCGCGCAGCGTGAGGTAGCGGTCGTCACGGTGTTCGCCGGTATCCCCGAGCCCGGCTTCGTGACCGATCTTGACCGAGCCCATGGAGCCGGCGAGTCCGCCGCCTGGGTACGCCGCCGCCGCCGCGACGACCGAGCCGCGCTCGCGCTGGCCGGACGGACGCCGGTACACCTCGATCTGCTCGATGTTCAGTTCGCCGCGTTCCGGACTCCCGGGATCCGCGAGCGAATCGCCACGAGCCCGGAGCATTTCGTAGCGCACCTGGCCGGGCAGCCAGTCATCGGCAGGAATCCTGACGAGCTGACGGCCGTGGTCAGGTCGCGGATTCCCACGGCGCCGATCGTGTATGGCCCGGCGGGGATTGGCGGCCACCCCGACCACCGCGATCTTGCCCAGACCACGGCCAGGCTCGCGACACCTGAACTTGAGGTGCGGTTCTACGCGGACAGCCCGTATTACCTGGCGTGCGGCCTGCCGAGCTGGCTGACCGGGACGCCGAACCCAGCAGCCGACGCGCGCACTGAGGAAGCACTGGCCAGGCTGGACCTGCGGGGCAAGTCCCTGATCAGGCACGTGCGGGAACTCGACGAGCCCGCGTTTCAGCGAAAGCTGGCCGCGATACAACGCTACGAGACTGAGATTCTCGCAATCTGGGCGGACGTGACGCGGGGACCGCTTGGGCGAGAGTCGCTGCGATATGAGGCTTACTGGACGGTCAGCGATGTCCGCCGCTGACCGGCCGGAGATCGTGATGACTCACGACTACCCCCCAGTGACCGGAGGCGGCCTCGCGATCGGCGTCAGGGAGCTCGCTGGCTTACTGTGCGCTCGCCACAACGTGCAGGTTCTCTCGTCCCGGCTGGCCGATCACGCCGCTGACGACAGGCAGCGCGCGCTGTCCGACAGCGCAGGGGTCCGGTACTCCCGCGCGACAGTGCTGCGGGCCGCCCACGCCATACATCGGGCAGATGTGGTCATTGCGCACTTCACGTTCTCATTCCGCCGCCTGGCCATCCTGTCGCTCGTACTCGGCCCGCTGCTGAGAAAACCCACGGTATGTGTCATCCACACCGCCCCCGATCACTGCGACTACAACTGGCTTGGACAGATCCCGGCGTGGGCGCGCCATGCGGTCTTCGCGCTGACCAGGCGAGCGCTGCGAGAATGTGCCGCAGTGGTAGCCCTCGGTCCTGCCCACTCGGCAGCGATCATCGCCGTTGGATTCAGCGTTACGCATATCGCGCCACTTCCGGTTTCTCCTACGGCTCAGTACCGCGACGCATTCCTCCATCACGCCGTCACCACTAACCCGATGCGCATCATCGGGTTCGCCGGCGAGCTGTCGCCACTGAAGGGCGCTGATGCACTGCCCGCTCTCCTCCGTGCGCTCACGCCGCAGTACGAGTTCCGGATCGCCGGCGCCGGGCCGTTCGCCGACGCACTTGCCTGCTGCGTGGCGGAACTGTCACCAACGCAGCGTGGTCGGGTGGTGCTTGCCGGGCCGATTGCCCCGTCCAGAATGGCCGGGTTCTATCACGACGTGGACTACCTTGTCGTTCTCTCCAGGACCGAGGCGTCTTCTCGGGTAACTCTTGAGGCGATGCTGGCAGGAGTCATCGTGCTGGCATCCTCCACATGCGGCAGCATTGACCTCATCTCGGATGGCACGACGGGAATTCTCATTCGCCCTGGCGATCCGGCGTCTGTCGGCGCGACGCTCGCCGCGCTCGCCGCGGATCTGGGCCGCGCTCAGGCAATTAGGGAACGCGCTGCCAGGTTCGCAGCTCAGCTGGCAGTCGATAGCCGCTCGAGATGGCGAGGGCTGCTTAGCCAGGTTCTCCAGCCGTAGGCCGTTCAGGAAGGTCGCGGGGCCCGTGTCAACCGGACAGGTGCGGCATATCGGTCCCTTGATCATCCATTCCGGCCGGCGCCAGCGTGTCGTCGATCTCGAAGAACTCAGGCATCGGGGCACCGCCGGCCAGCCGCAGTACCCTCGCCAGCCAGCGCCGACGCGCCGCTACGGTGGCTGCCACCGCGCTGTTGTAGAACTTGCGGGCCAGGAAGACCTGATGTGCGGTGGACTCGAGCTCGGCAAGCAGCTCATCCGCGCCCTCGCGGCCAAGGAAGGACGCGCCGACTTCAGGCTGGCTGAACACCGCCCGCAGGGCCCGGGTCAGGTCGCTCTCGGCGAGTTCCCGGCCGGCCGACGCGGACCTGGCGTCGTGCGCCAGATCGGCGAGCAGCAGGCTCGCCGCCGGGTCAAGCAAGCCGGACGAAGCCAGCTCGAGCGCGACCGAGCTGCGCCGGACCAGCGCCGCGTCGAGCGAGGCGCGAGCCGCCTCCAGCCGGGCATGCATCCGGTCAAGCCGACCTGCCCGCCAGGAGATGTAGACGCTTATCACCGCGATCACGGCGATGGTCGTCAGCAGGGCCGGAGTGCTCATAACGCGATGGCCGCCGCGGTCGGCAGGACTGCCTCGTAGACCTTGACCACGTCACGGACGATCGTCTGCCAGTCGTAGTCGCGGACGGCCGCGCAGGCGGCGGCCGACAGCTCGGCCCGCCGTGCCGGATCGTCGAGCAGTCGGCCGATCGCGGCGGCCAGGTCATCGGCGTTGCCGTTCTCGAACAGCTCGCCGGCCCGGCCGCCGCGCAGCACCCGGCGGAAGGCGTCCAGATCGCTGGCCACGATCGGGGCGCCGGCCGCCATCGCCTCGGCCAGCACAACGCCGAAGCTCTCACCACCGGTATTGGGCGCGCAGAACACGTCCACCGAGTGATACACCTGCACCTTCACGGGCTCGCTCACCTGGCCGAGCAGCACGACCCGGTCCCTTAGCTCGGCCGGGACCTTAGCCGTGACCTCCTCGGCGTCACCGGGACCCGCGATCAGCAGCCGCAAGCCCGGCCGCTGCCTGCCGATCACCTCGAAGGCACGCAGCAGCACGGATAGTCCCTTCCTCGGCTCGTCCATCCGGCCGAGGAAGCCGATCGCGCCACCCTCGCCAGGCCACCCGGGCAGCGGCTCGGCCTTGGCGAACCGGCTGACGTTGACCCCGTTCGGGATCAGCACGGCGTCGCCGCCGAGGTGCTCGACCAGGGTGGTCCGCGCTGCCTCGGAGACCGCGATCCGGCCGCTGATCTTCTCCAGCGCGGATCGCAGTATCGGCTCGGCGACATGCAGCGCGCGCGAGCGCGGGTTCGCCCCGTGCATGGTCGCCACGATCGGCCCGTCGGCGACCCAGCAGGCAAGCAGCGACAAGCTCGGAGCGGCAGGCTCATGCACGTGCAAGACGTCGAAGTTGCCGTCGCGCACCCATTTGCGCACCCGGTTCGCCGACAGCGGCCCGAACGCGAGCCTGGCCACCGACCCGTTGTAGGGAAAGGCGACCGCCCGCCCGGCCGGCACGACGTAGTCAGGCAGCGCGTCATCATCATCGGCCGGCGAGATCACCGAGACTTCGTGGCCGAGGTCGATCAGGGCCTCAGCCAGATCCCTGATGTGCTCCTGGACGCCGCCGGGCACGTCCCAGGAGTACGGGCAGACCAGTCCGATTCTCATGGCTCGGCCGCCGAGCTGTCCGCGGCACCATCGCCATCGCCATCGCCCGACCCGGCATCGGTCCCGGCCGCGGCAGGGTCCGCAAGCCCCTTACCTGCGCCTGAGCCTGCGCCTGAGCCATCGCCGGCATCGGCACCGGCACTGTGCCCGAGCCCGTTCCCCGCCCCATTCGCGTCCTGCGCCCTGCCCTGCGGCTGGGAACCGGCTCCGATCCGGTCATCGGCCAGAACTCCGTGACCGTTGCCGGCCGCCGCCCGCTGGCTGGCCCTGGCCCTGGCCGCGGCCAGCCGTTCAGGGTCGAGGTCGGCGACGAAGACCCGCTGCAACATGTGCCAGTCCTGCGGGTGCTCCCTGATTCCCTGCTCGAAGACGCGCGCGATCTGCTGCGTCATGGCCGCGACCTTCTGCCGCCGGTCCCCCTCGGCCGGCACCGGAATCTCCTGATGGATGTGCACGCCCCAGCAACCATCTTCGAACCAGATGATGGCGGGCATCAGAGCGGCGCCCGTCTGCACGGCCAGCGCCGCTGATCCGCTCATCATCAGAGCCTTCTCCCCGAAGAAATCCACCTCGATGCCACTGCCGGTGACATCGCGATCCGTGGGCAGCACCACGAGGCCCGCCCGCAGCCGCTGGGCCAGGACGCCGAACGGACTTGGCCCTCCGGTGGCCGGGAGCACTTCCATGCCGAGTCCCTCGCGGAATGACAGGAACCTCCGGTAGACCGACTCGGGCTCAAGCCGCTCCATCACCGTCGTGAAAGAGCCTGCCCCACGGCCAATGATCCATGCGCCGGCCTGATCCCAGTTGCCCATGTGCGGCAGCGGGATCACCACTCCGCGCCCGGCGGCCAGGTTCGCCAGGATGTCCTCGACGTGACCGACCTCCACCATGTCACCGACCAGCCGCTCCTTCGGCATCACGGGGAGCCTGAAGATCTCCAGCCAGTACCGCGCATATGACCACATCGCCTCGCGCGACAGCGCACGCAACTCGGCGCCGGTCGCGGCAGGTCCGATCACCCGGCGCAAATTGCCTTCGAGCACCCGCACTCCGGGCCCCTGCCGCCGCCAGGCGATCTCGGCGACGAACCGGAAAGCGGCCGCGGTCCACGACTCGGGCAGCCGGCACACTGCCGACCAGCCGAGGGCGTAACCGACGCCCACCAGCCGGGTCTTCAGTCCGGACACCATGACCTCCGAGTGCGGCCGCGCGCCCGCGCTAAGCGACCGCGCCGCCGGAATGTGCGGCTCCGGCACCGGTGCTTCCGGCGCCGGCTCCCGGACCTGACCCGGCCGGTCCGGTGGCCTTCTCGGCCGCGGCCCGGCGCACCGCGAGCACCCGCTGGCCGAACGTGAACGCGCTCAGCACAGCGAGGATCCAGAGTCCAGCAGAAAGGACATACGGTACGCCAAGTCCCGAGAGCCCGATGGCAACAAGCCCGATAATCAGGCGCTCGGCCCGTTCGGCGATGCCGACATCGCAGCGCAATCCCAGGCCCTCAGCGCGCGCCTTCGCATAAGACACCAACCCCCCGGCCACCAGGCAGAACAGGGCCACCGCAGCGAGTACCCGCTGTCCATTGTTCGCCAGCCAGATGGCAATACCGCTGAAGACCGCGGCATCGCCCACCCGGTCCAACGTGGAGTCAAGGAAGGCGCCGAAGCCGCCGGCGCTGCCCTTGATCCGGGCGAGCGCCCCATCCAGCATGTCGGCAAGCACGAATCCGGTGCACACCATCGTGCCGACGAACAGGTGCCCGGTCGGGAACAGCGCCAGCGCTCCGGCCGTCATTCCGGTGGCCCCGATGACGGTCAGCATGTTCGGGGTCAGCCGAGTACGCGCCAGCGCCTCGCCCACCGGCGTGAGCAGGCGGGCCAGTCCAGGTCTCAGCCCCTTGAGCATGTCCGTTTGATCTTACTGGCGGTAGATGAATCCGCTTCAGCGACGGGCCGAACCCCGGTCGCGGACCACAACAGTCACGCGGATTGCGGCTGGGGACTTGTGGTAGCGAACCAGCGGGTAAAGGCTGGCTGAAGCAGAGCCAACATGAAACCAAGGAGGCGGTGGTATGGCGGAGAAGGCAACATCGGGCGCCGCGGGCAGGGCACCAGCGGTCGGCCAGCCCGAGAACGTGCGCAACGTTGTGCTGGTCGGCCACTCCGGAGCGGGAAAGACGACGCTGGTCGAGGCGCTGCTCGCCGCCACCGGAACGATTCAGCGAGTCGGCCGGGTTGAAGATGGCAGCACGGTGAGCGACTTCGACGATGTCGAGATCAGGCAGCAGCGTTCGGTCAACCTGACCCTGGCGCCCGTGGTGCATGCCGACGTGAAGGTCAACCTGCTGGACACACCCGGATACGCCGATTTCACCGGCGACCTTCGCGCCGGGCTGCGCGCCGCCGACGCGGCGCTGTTCACTGTCTCGGCAGCGGAAGGCATCGACGGCCTGACGACGATGCTGTGGGACGAGTGCGCCTCGGTTGGCACCCCGCGGGCGGTAGTGATCACCAAGCTTGACCACCAGCGCGGCAACTTCGCCGAGGCACTAGCCGCCTGCCGCGCAACCTTCGGCGAGTCGGTAGCGCCACTGTACCTGCCGGTCGGCGAGGGGCCAGGAGCCGTCCGCGGCCTGATCGGCCTGCTGTCCGAGCGCTTCTACGACTACTCGGGCGGGCACCGGACCGAACGTGAACCCGACCAGGCCGACACCGACCGGCTGGCCGAGTTCCGAGGGTCGCTGATCGAGTCGATCATTCAGGAGAGCGAAGACGAGAGCCTGATGGACAGGTATCTGTCCGACGAGCACATCGACCCGAAGATCCTGATCGAGGATCTGGAGAAGGCGGTGGCGCGCGGCACCTTCTATCCGGTGATACCGGCCGCGGCACCGCTCGGCATCGGCCTCGCCGAACTGCTCGAGCTGATGACGCAGGCGTTCCCGTCACCGCAGGAGCATCCGATCCCGGCCGTCACCACGCCGGACGGCAAGCCGGTCAGCGGCATCTCCTGCAACCCGGCCGGGCCACTGCTCGCCGAGGTGGTCAAGACCACCTCGGATCCTTACGTCGGCCGGATCAGCCTGGTCCGGGTCTTCTCGGGAACGCTGCGCCCTGACGCGGTCGTGCACGTATCCGGGCACGGCCGGGCGGCCAGCGGGCACGCCGACCATGACGAGGACGAGCGGATCGGCGCGCTGACCTCACCGCTTGGCAAGCTTCAGCGCAGCGTCGCTGCCTGCGTGGCCGGCGACATCTGCGCGGTGGCGAAGCTGACCAGCGCCGAGACCGGCGACACGCTCTCAGACAAGGACCGGCCGCTGCTGGTGGAGTCCTGGGCGATGCCCGAGCCGTTGCTGCCGGTCGCGATCGCGGCCAAGTCGAAGGCCGACGAGGACAAGATGTCCCAGGCCCTCGCCAGGCTGGTGGCCGAGGATTCCACGCTGCGACTGGAGATGAACGCCGAGACCCACCAGCTCGTGCTCTGGTGCATGGGCGAGGCGCATTCCGACCTGCTGCTCGACCGGATCTCCAGCCGGTACGGCGTCGCCGTCGAACCCGTCGAGCTGCGAGTGCCGCTGCGCGAGACGGTAGCCGCCAAGGCTCAGGGCCTCGGTCGCAACGTCAAACAGTCTGGCGGCCACGGTGAGTTCGGGATCTGCCATATCGAGGTTGAGCCACTCCCCTCCGGTGGCGGCTTTGAGTTCGTCGACAAGATCGTCGGCGGGGTGGTACCCAGGCAGTTCATCCCATCGGTGGAAAAGGGCCTCCGCTCCCAGATGGAGCAGGGGGTGCTGGCTGGCTACCCGATGGTGGATATCCGGGTCACCCTGTACGACGGCAAGGCGCACTCGGTGGACTCCTCCGACATGGCGTTCCAGAAGGCAGGCCGGGCCGCACTGCGAGACGCGGCGGCGAAGGCCAACCCGCAGCTGCTTGAGCCGGTTGACGAGGTGTCCGTGCTGATCGGCGATGACTACGTCGGTGCTGTCATGTCCGACCTGTCATCCCGTCGCGGCCGGGTGCTCGGCACCGAGCCAGTTCCCGGAGGCCGGACGCTGGTCAAGGCGGAGATCCCCGAGCTCGAGCTAACCAGGTACGCGATCGACCTGCGATCCATCTCGCACGGCACCGGCTCGTTCTCGCGCTCGTACCTGCGCTACGAGCCGCTGCCCTCGCACCTGACCGAGAAAGTAGCGGCCGCCTCTAAGCCCGGCTAAGCGCCGGGAAACGGGCGGTTTGAGTGGCTGTGGCCGCCCGGTCGCGGCGCCGGCTGCTGCGCAAGGCCTAGCGCCGCGACCGGAGCGACCACAGCGAATGACGCTCGTGCCCAGCGGTGCGCCGGGCTTCATCGCCGCTCACGGCTCCCGTGGTAACGCGGCCAGGCAGCCCTGGGCGTAGCTATCGCCGGCCTCGGCGCGCCGCCGGAGCTCGTCGATCTCGCAGCCTGGCGGCGCGACTAGCTCGCGGGTGTGGGCAGCTCCATTCTCGCCCCTGATCTGTGCCGCCGGAATCCATGTGTCAGCCAGGCTTGACTGCCTCGATCAGGAACCGGCGCGTGGTCGCCAGGAAGGGTCCGTACCGCTGAATCCGGTCGTGCAGCGCTGCGAGCTCGGCGCGGTAGCGGTCAACGCTGAAGCCCGGCACGATCCAGATCACCTTCCGCAGGAAGTAGACAACCGCGCCGACGTCGTAGAACTCGGCCCGCAGCGGCTCCGAGCGCAGATCAGTCACCCGCAGGCCCGCGGCCTGCGCCGCGGCGCTGGCAAGCTCGGGTTCGCGGCCTGACTCGCCAGGGGGCTGCGGGCCCATGAAGAAGTCGGTGAGCTCGCCGACGCTCTCCGGGCCTACCTGCTGCGAGAAATACGTCCCACCTGGCCGCAGCACGCGGGCGACCTCCTCCCACCGGACGTCCACCGGATGGCGGCAGACCACCAGGTCGAATGCATTCGCAACAAACGGCAGCGGCTCAGCGTCGTCGTGCGCGACCACCGCGATGCCACGCGGACGCAGACTTTGCGCCGCGCGGGCGACGTTCGGCGGCCACGACTCGGTCGCCACCGTCCGGGCGGGCAGCCTGGCGACCCCGGCCAGGACCTCCCCGCCGCCGGTCTGGATGTCAAGCGCGGCGGAAGCGACCGCCATCCGCTCTCCCATCATCCGCGCATAGCCCCAGGAGGGACGCTCCTCGCTGGCCCGGCCGTCCAGCCAGGAGAAGTCCCAGCCCTGCACCGACCCGGCTTGCGCCTCAGCGACCAGGTCGTCAAATGCCCGGGTCATCGGTGATCGCTCCAGCTAATCCAGTGGGTCCGCCCTAGTCCAGTGGGTCCGCCACGGCCGGTTGGCGGATTGCTCAGTCCGGTGGCGGCCAGGCGGCGGCGACCATCTCGCGGGTGTCGGCGAGGAGCTGGGGCAGCACCCTGGTCTGACCGATGACCGGCATGAAGTTGGCGTCGCCGCCCCATCGGGGCACCACGTGCTGGTGCAGGTGCGCCGCGATGCCGGCCCCGGCCGCGCCGCCCACGTTCATCCCGATATTGAAGCCCTGTGCGCCGGAGGCGGTGCGCAGGGCGGTCATCGCTGCCTTGGTGAAGCTGGCCAGTTCCGCCGTCTCGGCCTGGTCGAGGTCGGTGTAGTCAGCGACGTGCCGGTACGGGCAGACCAGCAGGTGACCGCCGTTGTAGGGGTAGAGGTTCAGCACCGCGTAGACCAGCGCGCCGCGCGCGACGGTCAGGCCGTCCGCGTCCGGCAGCCCAGGCACCCGGCAGAACGGGCAGCCGTCGCCGGCCCCGGGTCCTGCTGGTTTGTTCTCGCCCTTGAGGTATGCCATCCGGTGCGGCATCCATAGCCGCTGGAAGCCATCCGGAGTACCCGTTCCGTTCGCCAGGGCCGGATCGTCGGGCGGGGTCGGCGCGGCCGCCGCAGCGGGGCCATCGGATGCGGGACGGTCCATGATTGCAGCATAGGGGTGGCTCCGCATGGCATGCGTGATCACGTCCGGCAGAGGATCTCACCGTGCGGAACGAGGAACCACGCATCCTGCGCCGATGCCCAGCTGCGCCATGCCTGGGCTAGCCGCTCCAGGTCTGCCCGGCTCGCCAGGCCATGACTGATCACCTGGTCAGCGAACCCGGATTCGGTCAGCCGCTCGGCCCACAGCCCGCCCCACCAGGACTGCTCGTCGGCGGTGCTGAAGCACCACGAGCTAGCCGACACCTCAATCTGAGCGAAACCGGCCGCCCTGGCCCAGTGCAGCATGCGTCGGCCCGCGTCGGGTTCACCTCCGAGCAGCCGGGCGGCCCGCTGGTACAGCGCTCGCCACTCCTGCAGGGCCGGATCATCGGGGAACCAGAACATGCCACCGTAGTCCCCATCCCTGGCGGCGACGATGCCTCCTGGACGGCAAACGCGGCGCATCTCGGCCAGTGCCGCGACCGGATCGGCAAGGTGCTGCATGACCTGATGCGCGTGTGCCACGTCGAACGTTCCGTCGCGAAAGCCCAGCCGGTACACATCGCCGACCTGCAAGCGCACGTTGCGCTGCTCCCGGCGGTCAGCCTCCGCCTGCGCGTCAGCCAGCACGTGCGCCGCCGCGTCGACCGCGACTACCTGGCCAGGGGCTACCAGGGCGGCGAGATCGGCGGTGATGGTGCCAGGTCCGCAGCCGACATCGAGCACCCGCGCCCCCGGTGCCAACCGCGGCAGCAGATAGCCTGCCGAGTTCTCCGCCGTCCGCCACCGGTGCGAGCGCAGCACGCTCTCGTGGTGGCCGTGCAGGTAGCCGGCGGAGGCAGCTTGCCGCGGCCGCATCAAACCTGGATGCGCTGCTCGACGGCGGCGACGATCTCGGCGATCGCGTCGTCCACGCCGATGCCGTTGCGCTGCTCGCCGTTGCGATAGCGGAACGAGACGGCTCCGGCAGCAACGTCGTCGTCGCCGGCCAGCAGCATGTAGGGCACCTTCTGCTGCTGAGCGGTCCTGATCTTCTTCTGCATCCGGTCCGCTCCGGTGTCCACCTGGACCCGGATGCCGCGCTCCCGCAGCCGGGCGGCGACATCCTCCAGGTAGGGCACGTGCGCCTCGGTGATCGGGATGCCGATCACCTGCACCGGCGCCAGCCACGGCGGGAACGCCCCGGCGTAGTGCTCGACCAGGATCCCGAAGAACCGCTCGATCGAGCCGAACAGAGCCCGGTGGATCATGTAAGGCCGCTGCCTGCTGCCGTCCGCTGCGGTGTATTCGATCCCAAACCTGCCTGGCTCCTGGAAGTCCACCTGGAGCGTCGACAGCTGCCAGCGGCGGCCGATCGCATCCTTGACGTGCACGTCGATCTTGGGCGCGTAGAACGCTCCCTCGCCCTTGGCGATCACGTAAGGCAGCCCGGAGACATCGAGCGCGTGCTTGAGCGCGGCCTCAGCCTTGTCCCATTCCGCGATCTCGCCGACGAATTTCTCCGGCCTGGTGGAAAGCTCAGCCTCGAACTCGGTCAGCCCGTAGTCGCGCAGCAGGCCGACCACGAACTCAAGCAAGCTGGCGAGCTCGCCCTCCAGCTGATCTGGCGTGCAGAAGATGTGGGAGTCGTCCTGGGTGAAGCCGCGTGCCCTGGTCAGGCCATGCACCACGCCGGACTTCTCGAACCGGTACACGGTGCCGAACTCGAACAGCCGCATCGGCAGCTCGCGGTACGAGCGGCCTCGGGACGCGAAGATCAGGATGTGCATCGGGCAGTTCATCGGCTTCGGGTAGTACTTGGCGCCCTCCATCTCCATCGGCGGGTACATCCCGTCGGCGTACCAGTCGAGATGTCCGGAGGTCTCGAACAGGGCCGACTTGGTGATGTGCGGGGTGTTGACGAACTCATAGCCCGCCGCCTCGTGCCGACGCCGCGAGTAGTCCTCGAGGACCCGGCGGATGGTCCCGCCCTTGGGGTGGAACACCGGCAGCCCGCTGCCGATCTCGGTCGGGAACGAGAACAGGTCAAGCTCGGCCCCTAGCCTGCGGTGATCGCGTCGCTCGGCTTCGGCGAGCAGTTTGAGATAGTCCTCCTGCGCCTCGCGGGATGGCCACGCGGTGCCATAGATCCGCTGCAGCTGCGGGTTCTTCTCGCTGCCGCGCCAGTACGCGCCGCCGCTGCGCATCAGCTTGAACGCCGGGATCTGGCGGGTCGACGGCAGGTGCGGGCCGCGGCACAGGTCCTTCCAGCACACCCCGCCGGAGGCCGGGTCCAGGTTGTCGTAGATGGTCAGCTCGGCGCCGCCGACCTCGACCGACTCCTGCGCGTCGGTGCCGTCTCCGCTTTGGATCGCGCCCTTCAGGCCGATCAGTTCGAGCTTGTACGGCTCGGTCGCCAGCTCGGCTCGAGCCTGCTCGTCGGAAACCACCCGGCGGCTGAACCGCTGGCCCTGCTTGACGATCTGACGCATCTTCTGCTCGATCGCCTTAAGATCTTCCGGGCTGAACGGCTCGCGCACGTCAAAGTCGTAGTAAAAGCCGTTCTCGACCGGCGGACCGATACCGAGTTTCGCGTCCGGATGCAGTTCCTGCACGGCTTGCGCGAGCACGTGCGCGGTGGAGTGCCGCATGATGGCCAGTCCGTCTGCTGATTCGCGATCGACCGACTCGACCGTGTCGCCGTCGGTGAGCTGATGGCTCAGATCACGCAGGGCTCCGTTGACCCGTGCCGCGATCACCTGACCGGCGGCGCCGCCCGCCGGGCCGGAGCCGGTGCTTGTGCCGTCAGTCAGGAGCACGTCGCCCGCCGTCGTGCCGGCTTCCACCACGTGCTCGCGTCCGGCGAGGGTGATGTGCAGCTTGTCGGCAGGCACGGCTGGCTCCTTGAGATCGTTGGGTGTCCCGAAACTCCGATGCTAGCCGGGCCTGGCTCCGGGTGCGCGTGAGTTATCGCCCGCTGCGGCGTCTGCGCCCGGTCGCCGCGCGTCCGACGTTCGTGCCTCCATCGGCCGCCGCCAGATCGCTTCGATTGCCCGGCCGCAAAAGCAGCGAATTGCCCGCGAATGTGCCTGCAAGCGATGCTATGTCGTTGGGTCGGCGTCGTTGGCTCGGCTTACGGGGCGGTCACCGTGACCAGTGTTCCGTAGGTGAGGTACGGCCAGACCTTCTTCGCCGGGCCATACGGCAGTTCGACGCAGCCAAGACTCTGCGGGGACCCGTATGAGTAGCGGGGGAAGTAATGCACGGCCTCGCCGTAGTGGAAGTAGGCAACCCACGCGACCGGGTCGGCGTACTTCGAGCCGTCGGGATTGGTTCCCTTCATGATCTGGAACCGGTACCTCAAATACACCGGATCGGTGCGGGCCGCCGTTGGCCTGATCGGGATCCCGGTATTCGCCAGGTGCTTGAAGATGATCGCGCCGTTATGCCACACGGTCAGGGTCTCCGGCAACCGCTGGCTGGCCAGCGCGTAGGTGTACCCGTGCGTGTTCATCTGGCCCGCAGACAGCGCCCGGAACATGGCCCGCCAGACCGAAGATCCGATGATGCCGTCCAAGGTCAGGCCGTGGTCGGCCTCGAACGCCATCACCGCACCCGTCAGGACCTCGCTCGACTGGTCTGGCTTCCAGAGCCGCTTCAGCGCAGTCGGGTATCCCGGCTGCCAGGTGTACGTGCCTTGGGGCGGGCTGTAGGCCGCGCTGAGCTGCGCATTGGCGTCGGAGAGCGGTGCCGCCGTGCCGGTCAGTGGTGCCCAGGTCAGCGGCAGGTAGCCGAGTTGAGCCAGCAACTGCTCCATCCTGACCCCGCTGTACTTGCCGACCCGGAACTTGACGATGTCCGACACGGCGAGCAGGCCGCCTCCGGCCGACTGAATTCCGGCACTTCCGCCCGGGATCGCCACGGTGACCTTTGTCTTGGGCGAGAAACCTCGGACCGGGACGAAGACCGCGGTGCTACCCGAGTGCTGCCAGTTACCGTCGATCGCCGGGGTGAGAGTCGGCATCACAGAAGTGGCGCTCAGCGGCTCGGAGAACACGACCCGGATCTCTGCGGCGCCGTTCACCCCGGTGGCGCCGTTAGCCGGGCTGACCGACAGCACATGCTCTGGGCCTTTGGCCGCGGGCGGTCCGGCGGACCGATGTCCGTGCCCGTTGTTCCCCGCGGCCTGCGCTGGACTGGAATCTTTCAGGTAGTAGTACACACCGCCCGCCGCGAGGAGCACCGCGACGGCAGCCGCAATGCTGAGCGCCGAGATCAAGCCCTTTCGACGCGGCTTGTCGGCCGACCCGCCAGATCCGACTGGACCACCGGGTCCGCCGCCGCCCCACCCGCTCGGACCACCAGCCGATCCACCGGAGCCACCAGCCGATCCGGCAGAACCCCCAGTTGATCCGCTCCAACTAGCGGCGCCGTTAAGACCGCCAGTCGATCCACCCGGGCCGCTAGCTGATCCGCTCCAACTAGCGGAGCCGCCTGACGAGCCAAACCCGGCCGCGCCCATTGACGCGGTCAGGCTCGGCAGGCCGGCCGAGCCTGTCGTCCAGCCAGATCCCGACAAGCCCGTCGGCTGAACGGGACTCGGCAGATCTGCCGAGCCGGATGAACTAAATGCCGCAGTCGGCAACTCCGTGGCAGCCAATCCGGGGAACCCATCAGACCCGGAAGAACTGGGCGACCGGCCGGACCACGCTCCTCCGGCCACAGCCGGACTGGTCGGCGCGGCAGGCCAAGCCGGGTCGGAAGCACTGCCCGAACCCGACGGACTCGTCGGCGCCGCAGGCCACACCGGATCAGGAGCACTGCCCGAACCTGACGGACTCGTCGATCCCGACGGACTCCCAGACACAGGCCACAGCGGATCAGGGACACTGCCCGTGCCCGACGGGCTCACCGACGCAGGCCATGCAGGATCAGGGACACTGCCCGTGCCGGACGGGCTGAGCGATCCGGACGGGCTGAGCGATCCGGACGGGCTGAGCGATCCGGACGGGCTGAGCGATCCGGACGGGCTGAGCGATCCGGACGGGCTGAGCGATCCGGACGGGCTGAGCGATCCGGACGGGCTCAGCGGCGCGGCAGGCCAGACCGACCCTGGGACGCTGCCCTTGCCCAACCGGCTCAGCGGCCTGGTCGACTCGGCAGCCCCCGTGTCACCGACGTTGTCGTTGGCCGACTGAACCGGATCGACTGACCCTGACGGACCGACCGTCGGAGCTGACTCGGCCGGTATTACCTGGCCGACCTCGCCCGGCTGGCCGTACAGATGATCTACGAGAGACTCCGCCGGTCCGCTGGTGTTCTCTGCGGGCTGGCCCTGCTGGCCCGGCCGCTTGCTGTGTGCCCCGATCTGTACCACCTCTTCCTCGGCTGCGAGTCTAGATACCACACGACGCAATCGGCTCGCGGATCAGATGAAGATTCAGCAGAGAATGCGGAACAATCTAGTGCAGGCCGCACGACGCAGCCAGCGACGGAGCGGCCCGACAACTGGCGTCGAACCCGCCCGACCTTGCTGATTCTGGCGCCGTCGGTCGGGCGCCTGGTGTCGGACTAGTCCGGTCCTGAGGATCTTGACGCCGTCGGCTGGCGGCCTCCCGCAGCCGAAAATGGCATCAGTTGGTGACCGTCACCAGGCTGCCGTAGGTGAGATAGGGCCAAGCCCGCTGGGCGGCGTCGTAAGGAAGCTCGACGCAACCCAGGCTCTGCGGAGATCCGTACGACCCGCGGGGGAAGTAGTGCACCGCCTCGCCGCCGTCGAAGTACGACACGAACGACACGGGATCCGCGTAGTGGCTTCCGTCGGGGTTAGTGCCCTGCATGATCTGGTACCGGTACCGCAAGAACACCGGATAGGTTCCTGAAGCCGTGGGAGCGACCGGAATGCCGGTGTTGGCGAGGCTGCGGAACACTTTCTTCCCGTCGTGCCAGATGGTCAGGGTCTCCGGAGATCCCTTACTCGCTATCGCGTAGGTGTACCCGACCGTATTGCGCTGCCCGGCGTCAGCCGCGATGAACAGGGCGTGCCAGAACTTCCGGCTGGCTACTCCGTCGATGTTCAGTCTGTGCTGGGCCTGGAAGGCCATCACCGCTCCCCGGATCAGCGGGTTGGACGGCCCTGGCTGCCACAGGCTGCGCAGCAGCGACGGGTAGCCGGCGCTCCAGCTGAACGATCCCGGCGGCGGGCTGTACGCCATTATCTGCTGCCCGGCCAGAGCGCTGCCTGACGCGTCTCCGACGAGACGGCCGCCAGCCGTCGACTGCCACGACATCGGCAGGTAGCCGAGCTGACTGAGCAGCTCAGCGAGCCTGAGCTGCGAATAGGCAGCCGTCTTGAAATAAACGGTGACCGGCTTAGCTAGCAGGCCGCCGGCCGCGGACTTGACCCCGGCCGACCCGGCCGGAATCCGGAGCGTGAAGCTGGTCGACGGGGCCATCGGAATGGCCGGAGTGAAGGTGAAGCTGTTGCCGGAGAGCTGCCACTGCCCCGGGACGCCAGGCATAAGCACCGGCGATGCGCCGTGAGCGGCCAGCGGTGCGGAGAACACGACCTGCAGCGGATTGACCCCGCTCACGTCGACCGAGCCACCGGACGGAGTCACCGAGACAACGCGCAGCTCAGTCGATGTCGCCGGGCCGGGCTCGGTGTGGCTGGATCCGCCTCGTCCGGCCGCGACATGCGCCATGTTGTATCCCTGGGCGTTCGACTGGCCAGATGCGCCAGACGGGGAGGTCGATACCAGAGCCAGCCCGGTAATCCCAGCCACTACTCCGACTCCGGCCGCAATGGCCAGCACCATGCCTGCCCGCGTGGCGCTGGACCCGCCCGATCGCACCAGGCCGTCGTCCTGCGATGGCAAAGCCTCGGCCTCCTGCCGTGCAGCCGCGTCACCGACTGGCCGCCTCTTACCCCACACGGACGTCTCCCCTACTACCATGACCAGCCCGGTCCCCTGTCTGGCAGACCGTATCTGGATCACTACTCAGCGTCACATTCCGATTACCCGAGTCGGATCATCGGAAATCCATTGGTCACGTAAACGATTGAGCAGACTTGGCTTTCCCCTGGTACATCACGTGCGCTCGGTTGGTCAGCCGTCCACGCACCGTCGCCGCATCAGTTAGCGGTCGACGGACTGCCCGCTCGGCTTTGGCAGCCGGCGGGCGCCAGGACCCGGAGCCGGGAGGACATCGCGCGGCTGCCGGATGTCATGCTCGTCAGCGCAACGCAGCACGACCGTGACCTCAGCGCCGCAATCGCGGTGCCGGAAGGCAAGCGGCGATCCTTGTGGATCCGCGTAGCACGCCGAGCCCCATTCATTGCGGGCGGCCAACACCGGGTAGAGATCCAGGCCCTTGGGAGTCAGCCGGTACTCCGCTCGCTGGCGCTGGTTCGGCTCGCGGTAGGGCTCACGGCGAAGCAGGCCCTCCGCCACCGACGGCGGCAGGAAGGCGCCCGCACTGCGGTTCGGCGACCTTCGAGTCCAGGCCCTGGCCGGCGCCATCGCCGCCATGCTGTTCACGGTCACCGGCATCACCAGCAAGACCCTCCGCGGCTCGATGACCGGCCTGCTGAACCGTCCCTACAGCATGAACCAGGCCAGCTACGACCTATCGCGGCTGGCCCGCAACGGCCTGATCACCCGCGTCCCCGGGCGCAACCGCTACATCCTGACCCGCGACGGACTGCTGTTCGCCCACTTCTACACCAAGGTCTACGACCACGTCCTGCGCCCGCTCATGGCACCCGACCGGCCAGACGCGCCGCCCGAACTCGCCGCCGCGCTCAGCACCCTCGACCGGCTCGCCGCCGACCACATCGCCAGGGCACGCGTCCCAACCGCAGCCTGACATCCCCTCACGGCCCGCACTCACCAGCCAGGCCGCCTCCGGCACGCCCGCCAGCCAGCCGCACGCCTCACCCGCGGTCAAACTCAGGACTAACATCCAAACCCTCGCACCGAAGGTGCCCTAGGCGCCGGAGAAGGGGCCGAACCTTGCGCCGCGCCTTATGCAAAGGGTTGCAGGGCAAATTTCTACCCCCTTCTGAAATACTCCGATCCGATATCGACTTATCACTGTGCGCAGTCAGGGGACGCGTTCCCTGATGTACTGTAGCTCCGACTCAGAACCTCGGGAAGAGCTCAGGACCAGGCTCTTTATGCCATCGGACCGCGTTCGGGCCAATCTCAATGATCCATTCCGGTCTTCGCTACAGGTGCGCCCGGGCGGTGACCAGGCCCAGCGTGAGGTCGGGCTTCGCGTCGAGTACCTTGCCGACGCGGTCGGCTTCGGACTCAAGCTCGCTGCGGTGCCTCGCGCCGAGCGGCCGCAGCGGCTCGACGGTGATGTGCAGTCGCTGCCCGGCCCGGCGCTGGTGCCAGATCCCCGCCACCGCACCGTCGACGAGCAGCACCGGAAAGGTGCCCGCCTGCCCGCGAGAAAACGCCCGGTCAGCGGCCCAGCCGGGGAACAGTCGCCAGCGTGGGTGCGACCCGACGAGGTACGGGTCGAAGTAGGGCAGCAGCCGGACGCCGCGGGCCGGCCAGGGGTCGGCTGCCGCATCACCTGCGTTCACCCAGACCCGGTCGCCGTCTAGTTCCACCTCCTGCAGCTGTGCCGCGTTCGCCGTCAGCAATTCCTGCGCGAGGCGGCGCGGCGCGGCCAGCCACTGGGCGAACTGCGCGGCCGTGACCGGTCCGTACGCGTGCAGGTAGGCGTGCAGGAGCTGGCTCAGCGCCAGCCGTGCCGGAGCGGGCCGGAAGCCCGGCAGCCAGCGGCGAGGGCTGGTGTAGGTGACCAGGCGGCCACGGGGCGGGCCGAAGCAAAGCAGGCCGGCGTTCGCCGCCGCGCCCATCGCCTGCCGCCACCGTGGCCAGTAGCCTGAAAACGCCGGCACGACCAGGTCGCCGGCCCAGCTGCCGCAGGCGGATCGGACGGCGTCATCCAGCTCGTCGCCGGTGAGCTCGGCACCGGCCAAGGCAGCGGCGATCGCGGCGACGACGGCCTCCCGCTGGGCGGTGTCCAGGCGGGCGTCCTCCGGCAGACCGGAGCTGGCCGGCAGGCCGCCCAGTGCTCCGCACCACATCGGCAGGTCGCTGGCCGGCAGCAGATGCACGGTGCCCCGCGGGCCGAATGTCTTGACCAGCGTGTGGTCCTGCCACAGCGCGCGGCGCACGTCTGCGCGGGTGATTCCGGCACCGCGCAGGCCGACAGCCAATTCCGCAGCGGACATGACCTGCGCGTGAGCGCCGCAGACTGCGGCCACGATTCCGGCTAGCGGCTCAGCCGACGGAGCGAGCAGGCCGTGCCGTGCCAGCCGCCGGGCACACACCTGTTTCCAGGTCAGGCGGGGCAGGCCGCCAGCAGAACGCTCCCGCACCTGCCTAGGGCTTCCTCCCCATGCCGCAGAACGTGTCTACCTCCGCGGGCAGGCCGGACTGGGTATCTTCGGGCCGCCACCGCGGGCAGGAGACCACTCCGGGCTCCACCATCTCCAGACCATCAAAGAAGCTGGCGATCTCCGCCGGGGTACGCAGGACATAAGGGATCGCGCCGCTCTCGTTGTAGTCCTGCTGTGCCTCCTGCGCCGGATCACCCGCGAGGGCGCTGGTGCCATCCGCGATGGACAGGTAGCTGCCGGACGGCAGGGCATCCATCAGCTGGCGCACGATCGACCGGGCCTCGCCGATGTCCGCGAGGTGCCCCAGGATGCCGTTCAGGATGAGCGCGATTGGCTTGCTGAAATCGAGGGTTTGGGTGGCTTCTGCCACGATTTTTTCTGGGTCGCGAAGATCGGCGTTGATATAGGCGGTGGCACCCTCCGGTGTGCTGGTCAGCAGCGCGCGAGCGTGTGTCAGCACGAGCGGGTCGTTGTCGGCGTAGACGATCCGGGCGGCGGGGGCTACCCGCTGAGCGACCTCGTGGGTGTTGTCCGCGGTCGGCAGGCCGGTTCCGATGTCGAGGAATTGCCGGACCCCAGCCTCCCCGGCCAGATAGCGGATCGCCCGAGCCAGGTAATTCCTGGACGCCTGGGCATTGTCCACGATGGCCGGGAATACCTGGCGGAACTGGTCACCAGCTACGCGGTCGACCTCGTAGTTGTCCTTACCGCCCAGCCAGTAGTTCCAGATCCGGGCAGAGTGCGGCACCGTCGTGTCGATCGCCGTCCTGGCGACGTCGGCGGGTTCTTCGGAGCCCGGCATGGACCGGTCGTCAGTCACAGAAATCCTCGCTGTTGTATCGGTTCGTCGTGTTCTGAATGGCTACCTCCTACCCTAACTCGCCGCCTGCCCGCGCATGCGATTCCCATGTCGCCCAGGCATTTCATGACGTTCTGCCGCGGTGCGCCAGCCGGTCCCGCAGTCGGGCCGAGCCTGCGGCCAGTTCGGTGAGTACGGACTCAGGCATGTCAGGCTGGTGAGTCGTGGCTGACAGCATGGTCCATCCACTGCTGGCGGATTCGGTCGTCCGTGCGATCGAGCATGCCGCGTCGGCACATCGCGGCAAGCCGTGGGTTTACCGCACTTTCACCGACCTGAACGACCTGGCGTCGCACCCATCCGGGGTGTTTCATGGCGATCCGTTCTCGGTGTTCGCCAAGCTCGGCGTGGCGGCGAATGCGGGCGAGCAGTTCGCGGCTGAGCTCAGCGGGCTGAACCTGCTGCGGGACCTGGCGGCGATCGCGATCCCGACACCGATCGCGGCTGGTGTCGTCGCGGTGTCTTCCGGTTCGCTGCTGCTGTCCGAGGCGCTGCCGGAGCGGGCACCGCAGGCGCGGTCGGGTGCGGACTGGCGATCGATCGGGCGAACGCTGGCTGCGCTGCATCGGGTGCATGACGAGAGTTACGGCCTCGATCAGACGATTGGTTTCTTCGGTCCCTTTCGTCAGGACAACCGTCCAGTCCGGTCGAATCGGTGGACCGACTTCTACGCCGAGCGCCGGCTGGTCCCGCGGCTGCGCTCGGCTGTCGACTCGGGGCACCTCCCGAGCGACCTCGCCGCGCAGGTGGAGCGGGTCGTCCGGCGGCTGCCTTCGCTGTGCGGTCCCGAGCCTGTCCCTTCGCTGCTCCACGGTGACGCGCAGCAGCACAACTTCATCAGCACCCCGGACGGCGCGGTGGTCATCGATCCGGCCCCGTATTTCGGGCATCCTGAGATCGACCTGGCCTTGCTCGACTACTTCGATGCCGTGCCCGATGACGTTCTCGACGCTTACCGTGCCATCAGGCCGGTCGACCACGGCTTCACGGAGCGGCGCGAACTATGGCGGCTCTTCGGCTACCTGGCCGTGGTCACCGTGGCTGGCGACGGGCCCTTCGGGCGCCAGTTCCTGGCGCGCGTCGCCGACGCCGTCCGCAGCTATCAATAAGCAGCGTCAGCGACGGTCATCCGGCGCGGCATCGGCTTACCTTCCGAACTCCGACGTGCTTGGATCAGGGCCGGGCAGCGGATGGGCTAGGCAGCGGTAGGCGCGGGCACCGCTGCTGAACGCTGCTTCGTCCGGTGGCATCACGGTGATCTCCCACGAGCTGGCTGGGATCTGACGCGCCCGGCCCTGCCGTGACCTGAGCAGCACTGACATAGAGCACACAGCGCGCACCGCCGGGTTCGCCGCGACGATGTTCTCGTCGTAGGTTGACGCGTCGGAGGGCAGGATGGCGATCGCGAATGTCTCCCAGACGTGCGGTCGCGCACAGGGCAGACTGCTCGCGGTGACGTTCCCGGTAATCTCCACCAGCCCGTTCCAGCACTCCGGGGCTTGCGGGCACCGTGCCCCTACGTCCGGCACCGCCGCCGGGCATCCGCTGATGACCGTCGGGATCCCGAAGACGCCTGGTACGGACCCAGCGGCTGGAGGGCGCGAGGAGGATCCGTCCGGTGCCTCGGCTGCCTTGCCTGCGGGCGAGAGAACGCGCGCGCCGATGATCGCGGCAGCGGCGATGATCACGATCATGCCGGCGATCAGTGCAACGGGTCGCGCCACCCGCGTCCGTCGCGTCGGCGCTGCGGCGTGAGCTCCTCGGCCCGCAGCTTCGCTGGTCGGCGCCCGCCCGGCCGGAGTCCCTCCGGCTCTGGCCGAGGTCACTGCGGCCGGGATGCCTGGCCGGCTCGATCGCACTAGGTTTCCGCGTGGCTCCGCGGTTGGCCCGGCTCGCCGCGCCTGCGGCCCGGACTGAGCGACAGCCTGGGGTGACGGCGCGGCTGACCGCCTGCCAATCGCGGCGAGAGCGTCCCGCAGCGCTGCCGCGCTGACCGGCCGCGCTGCCGGATCGGCCGCGAGGCCCTGGCGCAGCAGGGCCATCAGCTCCGGTGGCGCGCCCGGGACATCCTCGACCGGCTCGTCGTGCAGCATCATGATCGCCGCGAGGCCCGGGGATCTGGAATCCGCCGGAAAGCGCGGCGGACGCCCGGTGAGCAACGTGTACAAGGTGGCGGCGAGGGAGTAAAGGTCGGCGGCCACGGCTGGTTCCTCGCACCGGAAGCTTTCGGGCGGGGCATAAGCGGGAGTAAGCGCGCCGCGGGTCGACGACTGCTCAGCTCCCGCCGCCACGATCGAGGCCAGCCCGAAGTCTGACAGGCCGACCATGCCGTAACGGTTGATCAGGATGTTCGCCGGCTTGATGTCGCGGTGCAGCACGCCGGCCGCGTGCGCGGCGGCGAGCGCGTCGGCGATCCTGATGCCGATGTCACACACCTGCGCCGCACTCATCGGTCCGTGCCTGCGCAGCACATCATCAAGTGAGCCGGACGGGCACAGCTCCATCACCAGGTAGGGCCGCCCGTCGCTGAGCGTTCCCGCGTCGTAGACGTCGATGACGTGCGGATGCCCGGACAGCCTCCCCGCAGCGGTCACCTCGCGCAGGAACCGCCGCCGGTCACGATCGCCGAGCAGCACCCGGTTGTCGACCTTGACGGCAACCTCGCGGCCCACCGCGACCTGCCAGCTCCGGTAGACGGTGGCGAAACCGCCCGTGCCAAGGACACCAGCGACCCTATGCCCAGGTATGTCCGGCGCCGAGACCACGATCCGCAAGCCTATCCCCGGATGCGCCGAACCGTTGGGCAGTCAACTCCGTCCGCAGCCGACGCCGCCCGCAGCTATCAATAAGCAGCCTCAGCGACGGTCATTGCGAAGCGCTCTGGCCAGTTGCGGTCACGTTCTTCAGGTGCCTGTCGAAGAAGGCGGCGATGCGGCGGCGGGCGTCCTGTGCAGACGCTTCGTGATAACGGGTTCCCGAGATTTTGGCCAGGAAGATCAGAAACGGCGTCGCGTCCGCCGGGTCGGGATCGTTGATGAATCCGTGGCCGGCGTCGGGATACACCTTGACGTCACGGTCCACGCCCAGCGCGGCGAGGGCCCGGTCCAGCCGCGGCGCGGCGCTGCGGCCCATCGGCGAGCGGTCCTTGCCGCCGAAGCTGCCGACGATCGGGCAGGCACCGGCCAGGGCCTGCTCGGCGTTCTTGGGACAGCCGCCGTAGTTGACGCTCGAAGCCGAGAAGCCATGTGCCGGGGCCAGTGCCACCGCGTAGGCCCCGCCCATGCAGAACCCGATCACCCCGATCTTCCCCGTGCACTGGCCATCGCGCGAGAGCCGGTCTCGTACGCTCTCGATGTCGTCGAAGGTCCGTCCCCGGCCCGCCCCCATCTCGCGCATGATCGTCCACAGACAGCGGAGCCGACTGCCCCAGTAGTACAAGTCGGGCGCCGCGGCTAGGTACCCCTCGCCCGCCAGCCAGTCAGCCTGGTTGCGCAGGTCCTGGCCCATGCCGGCGAAGTCATGCACAACGACCACGCCCGGCCAGGGACCCGCGGTCGCGGGAACGGCCACGTAGACGGGCATCTCCCCGTACGCGGTGCGGATCATCTCATCCGTCATCACGGCTCCAGATTCGGCTCGATCACAGCGTTGCGGACGTGCTCGCAGCCGGGCAGGGTCAAACGTCCCTTCCCTGCAGCAAAGGGGACAAGCGACGCCAGTGCGTCGCCTACCGCTGGCTGCATCGATATTGAATGCTGGGGTGATTCCGTTCTCTCGGGTCGTTGCCTGCGCAGCGGTCACTGTGCCCCGGCTACGCTCACTCTATGTCTGCTTCTCAAACTCTGACCGCAGCCGTACACAGGGAAGAGGACTGGTACGTCGCGCAGTGCCTGGAAGTCGACGTCGCCAGCCAGGGTCAAACGATCGACGACGCGCTGGCCAACCTCGCGGAGGCCGTCGGGCTGTACCTTGACGAGGTAGATGACCCGGCCCGTCATGTCAGCAGCACGCCGCTGGTGAGCGGACGCCGTGACTATGGCGGCCCGGAGCGCTTCCCGGGGATCAACACCCGGCGGTAAACTCATCGACACAGCGGAGCGGCGGCCGGCCAGGAGCTATCCATTCCACTGCAAAATCGCGTCACGCCATTCGGCGATATCATCGCGACCCCAGAGCGTGGCACGCTGCTCGGCAACCGCGGCATACTGCACGACGACCAGAAGCAGATCGTGCGGACCGCCCAGGTCCGACGCTGGCTGACCTGCGTCCTGGAATTCAAGGACATCCGCCGGACCATCATGAAGCCGCATCGGTATACGGAGCTGTTCTTCCTTGATGAAGTGACGGCTCTTGCCGCAGGGCACAGACCATGTTGCGAGTGCCGTCATCAGGCGTACCAGACGTTCCAGTCCTACTGGCGCGATGTGGTCAGTGCGCAGGCAGGCGCCGACGATATGGACCGGACGCTGCAAGCCGACCGGCGGCTCCGCGGCGGCGGGAAGAGGACCTTCCAGGCGTGGTGCGAGGACCTGCCCGCTGGCACGTTTATCGGGCAGGGCGATGTGGCGTGGCTGCTGCGCGGGGACCAGCTGCTGCGGTGGACGCCTAGCGGGTATGCCGAGCGCAGGGCTAGACCGAACGAGCTGGTGACGGTCCTTACGCCGCGCTCGACCGTGGCGCTGCTGCGAGCCGGGTATGTACCTGGCGTGCATTCATCGGCTGGCGTTTGAGGTGGCCGGCGTAGCTCGCTTCCAGCCGCCGCAGCGCTCCGCTGGACTCATGCGGGGTACTGCATGCTTGGTTACCGGCAGAAGTCTTCGGCCACCGCGGTGAGAGTCCTGGCGCAGGCGACCGTGCCGGGCAAGCTGACCCACTCGACGGTGGCGTGCGCCCCGTCGCCGTCTGGCCCGAACAAGACGGTGGGTATGCCGGCGCCGGCGATCAGGGATGCATCAGCCCAGTAGCTGACCCCGGTTAGCTGGGCAGGCTTGCCGAGTGTGCTGGCCGCCGCTCCGGCGACGGTCCGGACGATGTGCTGGTCGTCGGCTATCTCGAAGGGCGGCCGTGCCAGCGTGGTGCGGCTGGAGGCCTGGAGCTCGGGATCGGCGACGCGGCAGCTGGCCAGCAGCTCGGCGATCTCGCGCTCGACGTCCTGCACGGTCTCGCCGGGCAGAGTGCGGCGCTCCACGGTGAGCGTGCAGCGGTCGGGGATCGTCGACTCCTCGCGCCCCCCGCTGATGATCGAGCCGTGCACGAACCCGCAGCCGAGACGGGGGTGCTGGCGTCCGCTGAGCTGCTCGTTGAGTTCGGACAAGGCCACCAGGATGGGCCCGGTCTCCAGGATCGCGTCCTTGCCGAGCTCGGGCCTGGAACCGTGGGCCGCCACGCCGACGACGGTGATCTCGATCCAGACGAAGCCCCGGTGGGCGGTGGCGACGGCGAGCTCAGTCGGCTCGGTGACGATCGCGGCATCGGCGCCGGTGTGCCGCAAGACTTCCTGGACGCCGATGCTGGAATGCTCCTCGTCGGCGACGGCGGCCACGATCACCTCGCCGGGAAGCTCAAGCCGGGATGCCTCGCGGCAGGCGATCAGGGCGGCGGCCAGGCCCGCCTTCATGTCGTAGGCGCCGCGTCCGTAGAGCCGGTCGCCGTCGATGACAGGGGTGAGCGGGTCGGTCATCTGGCCGATTCCGACCGTGTCGGTGTGGCCGCACAGCAGCAGCGACCGGCCGGTTCCGCCCGATTGGCTGCGGACGAGCACGCTGGGACGGCCGGGGACCGCCTCGAGCGTCTCGCTGGTCAGGTCGGCTGATCTGGCCCAGGCAGCGACATAGGCGGCGATCTGGCTCTCCCCAGCCGCGCCGGGCACCAGGGAGGGGTTCTGCGAGTCGATCGCGACCAGATCCCTCAGCAGTTCGATCGTGTCCTCTTCCACACGCCCCATGCTCGCCGAGCATTAGACATCAGATCAAGCGATCCGCTCCGGCCGAACAACGAGAATCCGACGACCGGGTATCTGTGGCGCGTCGCCGATGTTCCCCCAGCGATCAACATGGTCGCCCGAGAATTTGTTCGGCCTGAATCAAGCCTGACCGGCGGAGGCGGCATCAGGAGATCCGTTTTCAAGGCTCTCGCCGAAGGAGAAGCTCAGGTAGAACTGGTCCTGGCGCGCGGGGCCGAGACCCCGGTCCGCCGGATGACGGTTCACGTGCACGTATCGGACGAACCGTAGGGCTGTACTCCGCCAGGTGGCGTCCGGCGTCTAAGGGTCCGTGGACACCTCACTCATCACGGCCGTAGTGCGGATGAACCGACCCCCGAATATTGGCGGCCGTGGGCACCGTCGCGGGCTGTCATGGTGGGTATTGCCGATTGCCGGTGTCCTGGTGGCGGCGGGGATGGCTGGCTGCAGCGGCGGGTCGCGTCCGGCTGGTGTCCGTTCGGTCACGGTCGCGGTATCGCCGTCCCGGCCACTGCGGGTGACGGTTCCTGGGGTGGCGACCATCACCGGGCCCGCGGGGTCGTTCCTGGGCAGCGGCACGGTGACGGTCTCGGCGGTGCGCGCCGCGCTGCCATACGGGGGCAGCCTGGCCGCGGCCGGGACCGGCATCGATGTCGCGTTCTTCGGCGTCAGGCTGTCCCGGCCATTGACTATCACCTTCGACGTCACCGGCAGGCCTGCGCCGGGTGATGTCCCGGTGGTCGCGCACCGGCTGCCGGACGGGACGTGGAGCCTGGCGGTCGCCGCGGTCAGCGCCGGGCGGATGACGGTGCGGGTGCAGGCCTTCTCTCCGCACCTGCCCGCCTGGCTGAACCCGGCCGCCTGGATGCACTGGCTCGGCGACCGGCTGGCGTCGCTGATCGGCGGCCGGACAGCGCCGATCGCCTGCGCGGGCGGCGGCCCGGCATGGGCCAGCGTCTCCCGGCAGACCGACGAGGCGCACACCTGCCTGATCCCCAGCGTGGACGCCGCCAGCCACGCCGTGCGGGCCGAGGTGCAGATCAAGTCCAACCGCGGCACCGCCCTGGAAGTCGACATCCCGGCCGGCGCCGACTACACCTGGGTCCAGGACCAGCCCTGGGCCGTCCGGTCCTGGGTCTGGGGCCACGTCATCCACCAGGACCCCAATCTGATGGCGCTGCTGCCGGCCGGCGCGACGCTGACCGCCGGGTACCGCAGGCCCGCCGCGGACGAGAACCTGTCCTTCCAGGTCACGGCCAGCTACTGGAGCCTGGCGTACTCGCTGATCGGCGACATCGTCGACGCGCTCAGCGGGCTGGCGGCCGACGCCACCGGCATGACCACCCTGTACCTGGTGACCAAATGCTCAGGCGCGGTCGACTACGGCACCTTGTCAGTGCACAACCCGCTGTCCACCGCCACGTTCGGCTCGGCCATGACCTGCGTGATCAACGAAGCGCTCTCGAATCTGACCGACCGGGACACGACACGAGCCGCTGCGCGGAGCCTGGTCGGCGACGCGGCCAGCCAGCAAGACCAGGCGGCCGCGAGCAGCGAGCTCGCCTCGGTCGGCAGCAAACTCCGCGCCCTCGGCTGGGTCGTGACCTTGTGGCCCGTCCTGCAACTGGGCTGGGGCGGCACCGCCGACGTCGTGCACAGCCTGCTCACCGGTGACGCGAGCATCCTGATCAACCTGCACCTGCGGGCCGCGCTGGCGGCTACGCAGAAGGTGTTTATCAGCGCCATCGACTCCCACGGGGGTCTGGCCGCGGGCCTGCAGGTGACCAGGACCGCAGGCGGCGCTACCTGCGCACCGGCGTCAGAGGCGATCAGCCTCGCCTACCGATGTTTCGCCGGAAACGAGATCTACGATCCGTGCTGGGCCGATTCCCAGGCCGCGGCCCCGACCGTGCTGTGCCTGGTTCTCCCCTGGTCGCACGGTGTCACCAAGCTCGCGGTGACCGGCGGCCTCGCGCCGCTAGTCGGCAGCCCTGGCAACGTACCGCCGTGGGGACTGCAGCTGGCCGACGGCCGGGACTGCGTCCTCGAACAGGGAGCCCACGACACGTTTGACGGGCGGCCGGTGGACTACTACTGCGGCCCGGCCGAGGTTGTGCTGCGCGGTCTGCAAACCACCGGCCCCCGATGGCTCGCGCAGACCGCGACCTACAGCGGCGGCCACTACACCATGGGTCCGGCAGAGGGAATCACCATCGCCTGGTTCGGCCTACCGGACCGGACCTAGCTGCGGCACTAGAGGAACGCGGCGATCCAGCTGCCGATGAGCATGAATAGCACTCCGACGACCACGAATGCCCGGTCCCCAAGCCGCCACTCCCGGCCATAGACCAGGACCTCCTGCGGATCTTCTGGGTCGTACCAGATGAGGACCTTCTGGCCGGGACGCAGTGACGCTGCTTTCCTAACCGGCTGGGGGGAGATGCGCTCTATCACCTGCCCGTCGGCCAGCTGGTACTGGATCAGCGTCCGGTGCGGTGACTCGCCTGGCTGCCCGCCCGCGGAGGCCGGCGGCGTTATGGCCATCGCCCAGGCTGACACGCCCTCGCGGCGCAGGCGATGCGTGCGGCGCATTCCGGACAGCCCGGCTAGTGCCGCCAGCCCGCCCGGCAGCGCGAGCAGGATTCCGACCAGGATCGTCATCTCGTGCCTGGCGTTCCTTCTACTGCTGGTCTGCTGCCCTGCGCAAGTCACGCATGATCGCCTCCTGCTCGGCGGCGATCTGCTGCTCCGATACCTGCCCGGCCGACATGCCTGGTGGCGGGGTACCCGGTGCCGAGCCCTCGGTGTTGCCGCCCCAATGCGTGTCGATGGCCACGATCGTGGCCCGTGTAGGTATCCATTGGTGCCCGAGCATGAGACAGCTCCTTCCGTCCCGACTCATCTATTTGGCCATTTCTGACCGTCGGCCGACAAGGATCCTAAGGAAATGCTCGCGGCCGGCCGATTCAGCTGTGCGCCGATGCGGTGACTGTATGACCGCATGGACCTGAATGCACGCGAGGCCACTGGCCTCGCGGCCGCGCATGAGTTCGACCGCCAGACGGCTGCCGCGCAAAGTCGGGGTGGAGCCGGGATGTACAACCAGCCACGCACGAACCCGGGCACATCGGCGCATCCTGGCGCCGGAACCTTCTGTGATTTGACGCCTCCCCGCGGGGCGGCGCCGAAGGGCCTCCAAACCTTCATCTCCTGTGCGGCAACACGTCAAGAACGTCGCTACCTACCTTGCAAATGACTCCTCTCCTGCGCGTGGCGCAACGGGCTAGGCGAGCGTGATGCTCGGCAGTTTCGCGTCCTGATCGGCCTGTGCCGGCCCGGCTGCCGCGGAAGTCCTAGCGAAGTGGCGGGTGAGCAGGTCGCCGAACTCCTCAGCGCACAGCGGCTGCGAGAAGTAGAACCCCTGGCCGACCTGGCAGCCGAGCATCTTGAGTCCGGCGACCTGGCTCTGAGTCTCCACGCCTTCAGCCATCGCCGATATGCCCATGGCATTGGCCAGGTCGATGACAGCCCGGACTATCGCCGAATCCACCGGGCTCTCAGCGACACCGTGCACGAAGATCCGGTCGACCTTTACTTCGTGTACAGGAAACTGCTTGAGATACGCGAGGGAGGAATGGCCGGTACCGAAATCATCGATGGCCAGCCGGACGCCAAGCTCGTTGAGCTTCCTCATCACCTCGCGGGCACCGGAAATATCTTCCATGATCATGGTCTCAGTGATCTCGAATATGAGCAGCTCGGACGGCAGTCCGGTTTCCTCGAGGATCGCGGCGACCTGCGCCGAAAGGCCGCGCTCGGAGAACTGGCGTGACGACAGGTTGACGCTGATGGGCAGGTCCACAGCCAGCCGGTCTCTGATCGAGCGCAGCTGCCTGCACACCTTGTCAAGCACGTAACGGCCGAGCGGCATTATCAGCCCCGTCTCCTCGGCCATCGGAATGAAGTCCAGCGGGCTGATCAGGCCGTTCGTTGGATGGCGCCATCGCACCAACGCCTCGGCGCCCACTATGCGCTGCTCGTCGAGAGAGTAGAACGGCTGGTAGTGCATTTCGAGTTCGTCCCGCTCCAGCCCCTTGCGCAGATCAGCCTCGATCTGAAGGCGCGCCGAGGAACGGATTCCCATGGAGGCCTGGTCGAAGACCTTGTAAGTGCCGCCGCCCGCTTTGGTCTTGGCGTCGTACATTGCGACGTCGGCGTCACGAAGCACGTCGTCGGCCGTCTTGCCTGGCTCTGTGAGGGCGACCCCGAGCGAGACGCTGGCGACGAGCTCGTACCCGCCAGGGAGCACGATCGGGTCTTCGACGGCCGCGCAGATGCGCCGTGCGGCGGCGACCGCCTCGCCGATGCCGGCCACATCCTCGAGCAGCACGACGAACTCGTCGCCGCCCACGCGGGCGAGCAGGTCGTGACTTCGCACGGTCCCCTGCATGCGAGTCCCGATCGCCACAAGGAACTCATCGCCTGTGACATGGCCGAGGCTGTCGTTGACGCTCTTGAAGCGATCCACGTCGACGAAGATCAGAGCGTGCGTCTTGCGGTCGAGTGCAGACCGCCGCAGCGCCTGATCGAGACGCTCGACCAGCAGCCGGCGGTTCGGCAGTCCGGTAAGGCTGTCGTAGCAGGCGTGATGGTGCAGCTCGTCCTCGAACGCCTTGCGCTCGGTGATGTCACGAAATGCGATCACCGCGCCGGACGGCGCGCCGCCGCTCATGACAGCGGAGACCGTATACGCGACCGGGATGGTGCCGCCGTTCTTGCGGCGGAACCTGGCATCATCCTCGCGGATGGTGCGGCCCGTGCGCATGGCTTCGCGGGCCGGCTCGAGCAGGAAGTCGGGCGCCATGAGGGCACCGTCGCTGACCGGGTCGTCGATCGTGATGTTGACCGACGGCAGCTCGATCATGTTGGCCGCCGCCCGGTTGACGAAGGTCAGCTTCCCGTCCGCGGCTATGGCGCAGACGCCTTCACCGATGTTGAGGGTGATCGAGGAGAGCCTCTCGCGTTCGAGGCGGACCTGCTGGTACAGCTCGGCATTGCTGAACGCCCCGCTGCCGACGGCGGCCAGCGCCCGCAGCAGGCCTCGATCGGCGTCGTCGAAGGGCTCATCCCGCCGCCGGCCTGACGCCACCAGCCACTGCCGCTGGCCGGCCACGGTCATGGGCGCCGCCAGCTGACCAGGGCCAGGCTCGTCGCAAGTCAGGGCTGCTCGCGGGCTGCGCAGCAGCCGCTGTGCCGACCCCAAGATTGTGTCGAGCACCGCTTCTTGCAGCAGCCCCCGGTTCGCCGCCAGCGTGACCTCGTACAGCCCTTCCATCCTGGCCCGGTCATGCAGCGCGGCGAACCTGGCGCTGATCAGCTGACGCTCCACGATCATTCCGGGGATTGCCAGCGCCAGCACCCACAGATGACCCTGTATCGCCAACGCCAGGAACACGCCGACGAGAGCTCCGGCGCTAGCATGTGTCACCTGACTCGGAAGATCTCTGGTGAAGTCCTTCCATGCCGTGCCCAGCGAGACCACGACGCCGGCCACCAGAAGGGCATTGACGCCGAAGTACACGGCGACCCCGGGCACGATGGCCGCAATCTGGGCTGCGTTGAGGGGATTCGAGGGGACAGCAATAGCGCGACTGACGGCAAGTCCCAGCCCTGCGGCTATCAGAATCTGCCCGGCATTGAAGGCTGACTTGACCAGGGGACGCCGGCGGACCGCCTGTGCCAGGACGATTGCCAGGCCGAAGGTCCCCAAAGTGACTAAGGGCGGCACCAGGAGGGCCAGGGTCACGAAGAAGACCTCGTCTACATTGAATGCGGCGGACTCGCCTCCCCGGTACACCACGATCGGCCACAGCCAGCTTCCGAGCGTCAGCACCCCCACCGCGACCGCGACAATCCATTGGCTTTGCGAGACGTGTCCCGATCCCGCCCGCGTCCATATGGCGACAGCCAAGGTAAGCGTGCCACCCGCCACCGATGCCGCGACGACGGCCGAGGTAACACGCGGTACCTTCATGGCATTCCTGCCGCGTCAGCCTGAATCAGTTCCATGCCGAACCGTTCCACGCCAGCCCGTTCCAGGCGCAGCCGTTCCAGCCGGAGCCGTTCCACGCCCAGCTATTCCAGCCGGAGCCGTTCCACGCCCAGCTATTCCAGGCAGAGCCGTTCCACGCCCAGCTATTCCACGCCCAGCTATTCCACGCCCAGCTATTCCAGTCAGCGCCGTTCCAAACGTCGCCGTTCCACGCCCAGCTAGTGGGCGGCAGCTGACTCCAGGAGAGCCCCGACCACAAGTTGGTGTTCCAGGTGTCGACGGGACGGGTGGGAGACAACGAGACCGTGCTGCCAGGCCAGGTCGGGGTCAGATTCGCGGCCGACTGGTTGAAGTTCATCGAGCCCGAGGTGGCCGCGGCATAGGCGTTGAGTGCCCCGTGGCCGTCGACGAACGGGTTGCCGACCGGGCCAGGGTTGGTCGTGCCAAGCAGGCGGGCCTTCACCTGGTTGGGGCTGAGGCCCGGGTGGTCGGCCAGGACCAACGCCGCCGCCCCGCTGGTGATGGCCGCGCTGAACGAGGTACCAGAGCCGACGAAGTTCGCCGAGCCGACCAGGGCCGATGGGTAACTGTCGTAGATCGTCGAGCCCGGCGCGGCGAGGCTCACCACGGACCGGCCCGAGGTGACCAAGTCGGGCTTGACCCAGCCGTCTGGCGAGGTGGGCCCGACGCTGCTGAAGTCATTCATCTCGTCGTCGGAAACCGACGGCGTGGCCATGTCGTCTAGGGCACCGACCGTGATCACCAGAGGGTCGTCGCCCGGCGAGAGGATGGTTCCGTTGAACGGCCCGGCGTTGCCCGCCGACGCGACGACGGTGATGCCGGCGTTCCATACCGCCTCGGCGGCCTGGTCCAGCGGGTTGAGCACCGTCGACGTGCTTGGCTTGAACCCGAAGGACATGTTGAGCACCCCGATGCCGTAGGTGCTCTTGTTGTCAACGACCCACTGCATGCCCGAGATCAAGGTTCCCAGGTGGGTCGTGCCGTCAGCCCCGGCCACCTTCACCGACACGAGCTTGGCGCCAGGTGCCTCGCCCGAGTACTGTCCGCCCGAGGACGCCCCGTCACCGGCGATCAGGCCTGCCACGAAGGTGCCGTGGCCGTAGCTGTCGGCGAACGGGTTGTTTGCGTTCGTCAGGTCCACGCCGCCGACCAGGCGGCCAGCGAAGTCGGGCAGGTTGTCGATGCCGGTGTCCAGCACGGCCACGGTGACCCCCTGGCCCGTGTCGCCGGCCGTTGCGAGCTGCGTAGCACCGGTTTCCTGGAGGAAGGCGTCCGAGGGGGTGTGCGGCCCGGTTGACTCCGTCGTGGACTGCACGCTGACCGCCACGTCAGGAGTGACGATGATGCCCGGAAGCGCTTCGAGCACCGGCTCCACGGCGGTGAGGATAGAGGCTTCCACGCCGTTGATGATGTGGTACTGCGTCAGGATGCTGCCGCCGACCTGCAATACCGCGCTAGCCGGGCTCAACATCCCGGTCGCGGTTACGATGACCGTTTCGGTCACCCCTGCTGATGCTGCCGGGACGGCAGTCATCGATGTGCCCGTTAACGCCGCGGCGGCTAACGCCGTGCCCGCGGCCAGCCGGCCCGCTTTCCGCCAGGCATGCATTGCCCGGCGGTCGGCGCCAGCGGCGGGTGAGCTGGTACGGCGCATATGGCGGGCCTCTCTCCTGCGCGCCAAGGACGTACCTACGGTACGCCGCATGATCAGCTTGGGCGGGAAAATCCCCAGAACCAGTCCGCCTTTACTGCATTGCGAACAAAACGCCCTCGAGTTCCGTTCGGCCGACAGCGTTGGGTATGCGGATTCCCCGGGCTTCGTTACTGCGCGAATGAACAGCCGCAGCTGACATCGCAATTCTCCAACCAGACCCCGCCCTCACCTACGACCACGAGCTTGGATTCCCACTGTTCCTGAGCCGCAGCAGAAAACAGGCCCAGGAAGGAGAAGACAACGGACGTGCCCTCCCTGGCGAGGGAGCGCGGGCAGCGGAGGAAGGTCATTGGAGCAATCCTGACCTGGGAAGACGCAAGATCGTGATCTGGTGGGCGATACTGGGATCGAACCAGTGACCTCCTCGGTGTGAACGAAGTCCGGCCTCCTGCACGATCAGCCTAAATGGCAAATGACCAGCTCAAGGGCCTCTCTTCGGCCCAGCTGGGCGAGGATGACGCGAGTTCGCCGCAGTTGCGGCCTCCCAAATTCCTCCCATTTGATCACGGAGCAGTGCCAAATCGTGGCAGGCGTCGAACCAGCACAAGCTGAGCCGACGGTTTATTGCCCCTGTCCGTCATTCGTTCCGACCAGGACCAGCGGTCCAGTTGACCAAGCTGCATGATGCCGGCCGACGACCGTCACCTCTGACGGCGATAGCGGCGGCTGGCAGCCGGCGTAGCGTCGCCGCCGAACCGGGGCACGGACGACCACGGCCCGGCAGCGCCCGGCACGGGAACGGGCCCGGGTCCCGACGCCAGCCTGGCCGCCCAGCTCCTGGCCGCCCGCGCCGCGCGGGAGGCCCTGCACCGGGACGGCCGCCCGCTCACCCGCGACAACCTTGCCGCACGGCTACGTGCCAGGGGCCATCCTGTACGCAACACCTCGCCTTACCCCGCTCCTGCATGCCCTCCGCGCCGAGGCGCCGACCATGCCTGCCACCACCTTCTAGCGGGGCTTCGCCCCAGCCCGCCAAGGCGTGTGCGCTGGCTGGGGTAAGCGGATAGGGGCTCCGGCCGGTGCGTGACGGTGACATTGTGTGTCCCGTTATAGACCGCCTGTGGCGGTAGGTGGCCTGCTGGCCTGTGCCCGACCGGAGCCCTTTCATGACGCTACCCCGCACTGTGGCCGATGTGCTGTCCGGTCACGTGAGTTTCGAGCTCGAATCGATCGACCGCTTGTACTGCAACTTGTACGTGCCGCAGCTGCAGCGGGCGGAGGGGATCGTGGGGTTCATCCGCGGACACCTGGGGAAGCCGATCGCCTCTACCGCGGTGATCGCCCCGATGAGCCGGGACTTCGTGACCCGGCTGCGGGCCTTCGCCGATGAGCGCGGCATCCCGCGGCTCGACTTCGCCAGAGGGCAGCGCAAGGACGACGTGATGCACGAGCACCTGGCCGGGTTCGAGGCGGCCGGCCGGACCGAGGGGGTGCTGACTTGGCGGTCTTGAAGGGGAACCTACGCCCGTCGTCTCATTTACACCGGATCTTGGACGCCACCCACCCTTGGACCGACTGGAAACGCGCTCGCGCAATTGACCTGTCCTGTCGCTGACAAAGTCGGCAATATTGTTCGCTGGCTGGGCGAGTGCTCCTTAAGATCCTCTACGCGCGGGCTTGCCAGGTACCCGGCCTGATCATCGTGCTAACACGCCGTGACCAGGCCTTGACCAGGCCCATCCTGCAGGAACATGCCGACGCCGCGTACGACCAGCGGGGACACCAGATAACAATGAGATTCGGCGCATCAGCCTGTCAACCAGAACCGGACGATCTGCGCGCGGCGACTCGCAAAGCCAGTACCTTCACCAGGCACTCACACTCGGCAGGGGGAAAATGGCCTCGTCGTACATTCCGTGACGCGATCGAGCGGACTCATCTCCACGGCCTGGCCGTTGATCACGCCCATGACGCATGAACATGCGGAGACGAGCATCACCATGCGCCATGAGAACGCACTACTTTTCGCAGAAGAGGTAAGCGACGGCTCTTGTCAGCTTCGGGGCTGCCCTGGCGCCCTGGTGCGGCACCGCAGTGGGCGAACGGTCGGCTAGCTGATCTGGTAGCGGTATATGGCACCGTCGCCGCGCAGGATCTGATGGGACACCAGGACCGGGCGGCGGTCGGCGGTGAACGCGGTGCGGGCGAGTTCGAGCACGACCGATACCTGCGGGAGTGCGAGGATCTGCCGTTCAGCGGTGGTGGCCAGCCGTGGCCGCAGCTCGTCGTCGTGGCCGCGGAGCGGGCAGCCGACCCCGGCCAGGGCGTCCTCGGCGCTGGCCGGGCCGGGCGATGCCAGGGGCGTGTCGCGGACCAGGTCGTACGGGAAGTAAGCATCGGCCAGGGATTCCGGCGTCTCCGGCCGGTCGCCCTCGGCGGGGCCGAGCAGCCGGATCGCACGGCGGACCAGGACCCGCGACCCGGCCTCCAGGCCGAGGCGCTCCCCCACCGGCCGGCCGAGCACCTGCACCGATGAGTCCTCGATCCCGACGCTGATCTCCTCGCGGTGCGCCATCCCGGCCGCCTCGGCATCCGCAGCCCACGAGCCGTCGACGGCTAGCCCGCCGCCACGGCGCCCGGTCCTGGCGGCGTTCATCCGCCAGGCCATGACATTCGGCCGGCGGACGTAAAAGCCTTTCCTGGCGACCGGCTCGACCAGGCCTTCCTCCACCAGCACCCGGTACGCGCCGCGGACGGTCAGGTTCGCCACCCCGGTCCTGGCCATCAGGTCCAGCGTGCTCGGCAGCCGGTCCCCCGGCTGGTACCGGCCCGAGACGATGTCCCGGCGCAGCTCGTCGGCGAGCCGCTCGTACACGTCCCGGCGCTCGGGCACCCGGCCGTCCGCGCCGGCCCGGCTCCTCGGTGCCATGCCGTCTCCCTCCGCTGCCTGAGCTACACCAGTTTGCCAGAACACGACCCGCCGTCCGGCCCGCAAACCGAGTTGACACGCATAAGCCATCTAGTTTATATAAGATGGCGTATGCTTTGACAAGACGCCCCGGCGGCGAGGAGGCACCACCTGTGACACACGGCGGCAGGACCACCCCCCACCCCAACCCCCTCTACCCGGTCACCGGCGACCCGCTCAGCCCACACGGCGCGGCCAGCCTGAACGGCGGGCAGCACCGCAAACCGCAGCACGGCGACGCGGGCCGGGCGTGGCTCCGCAACGCGATGACCGCCCTGGCCGTCCTCGCCGCCGCCGCCGCGGTGGTCAGCTGGGACGCCCAGTACGTCATGGTCCGCGCCGCCCGCCGCGACGCGGTGATCGCCGCCCTGGAAGCCGGGATCCCCGACGCCGGGGCGCTGATCTTCGCGACGCTCGGCATCGCGCTGGCGCTGCACGGCCGGCGGGCGCTGCGGCCCCGGACCCTGAACGTGGCCTGCGTCGCGGTCTCGGTCACGATGAACGCGATGGCCGCCGGGCACGGCCGGCGGAACCTGGCGATCTGGGTGATGCCCGCCACCATCTACGCCCTGGCCAGCGACACCCTGATCGGCGTCGTCCGCGCCCGGGCGCTGGCCCATCTGCAGCAGGACGGGCAGGTGCTCGCCGGCGATGACGCCACGCCGCTCGCGGTCGCCGGCGCGGTCGTGCTGTGGCTGCTGCGCCTGGCGCTGGCCCCGGCGAGCACGCTGGCCGGGTTCCGCCGCTGGGTGGTCGAGGAATGCCCGGCCGCCCCCGGCCGCACCGCCATCCCCGGACCGGCAGCAGTCCTCGCGCTCCCGCCCGCCGGCCTCCCCCCGGACAACGGCACCCGAAGGCGCCGGCCAGGCGGACGGCCGGCCAAGCAGGACCTGCTGATCGCGCTGGCCAGCCAGCGCCACGACCTGCCCCGGCTGCCGCTGAGCCGGGTCGCCGGGATCGCGGCGCAGATCGGCGCCGAGGTGGACCTGCACCCCGGCACCGCCCGCCGCGTCCTGCGCGCTCATGTCCGGTCCCTGCACAACGGCCACCCGAGCCAGCCATGAACCCAGACCGCGCCATGCGATATGCCGAGCTGATCACCGCCGCCGGGCTGGTCCTGCCGGCGGTGAAATGGGCGTTCCTGAGCGGCCGGCGGCTGCCCCGGCACCGGGTCCGGCAGCTGCGGATCCGGCTCCGGCTGCGGCTGCACCCGGGCAAGGGCCACGCGACCGTCTTCGAGCTGTGGTGGCGGTGGGGACGCCCGGCCGCGTTCCGCGGCAGCCGCCGCACCCGCCCCCAGCTCACCCTCGCCCAGCGGATCCTCACCCGGGCCCGGGCATACTCGATCCTGGCCGGGCGGGCGCAGTACCGGCACGCCCTGCGGCTGCCGTCAGACGAGCACGCCGTCATCTTCAGCCCGCCCAGAGGCGGCAAAACCGGGTGGCTCGCCCGGATCATCCTGCGCTACCCCGGCCCGGTGATCTCCACCACCACCAAAGCCGACGTGCACGCCCTGACCAGCGGCGTCCGCGCCGGCCACGGCCCGGTGCACGTGTTCAACCCCCAGCACACCGGCGGCGCCGCGTCCACCTTCACCTGGAACCCCCTCGACGGCCGCGAGGAACCCGCGGCCGCGATCCGCCGCGCCGACGCGTTCGCCGCCGCCGTCAGCCAGAAAGGCGTCGAGGACGCCAGCTTCTGGGCCGCCAAAGCCTCCGGCTACCTGCGCGGCTACTTCCACGCCGCCGCCCTGGCCGGCCTGGACCTGCGCACCGTCGCCCGCTGGGTCGCCGGCACCGCCCTGGACGAACCCGAGCACATCCTGCGCACCACCCCCGGCGCGTCGGCATACCTGGCCGACCAGCTCGCCGAGATGCGCGGCGAGGCGAACAAGACCATCTCCACCGTCCGGATGACGATGAGCCGCGGCCTGGCGTTCCTGGCCGACCCCGCCCTCGCCGCATCCGTCCTGCCCGCACCCGGCGACGGCCTGCACACCGAAACATTCCTTTCCCATAACGGGACGCTGTACCTGATCGCCGAAACCCAGGGCGAGGACGCACCCGTTGCCCCCCTGTTCGCCTGCCTGGCCAGCGAGATCCACTACACCGCCGCCCTGCACGGCAGCAACCAGCCCGGCGCCAGGCTCGACCCCCCGCTCCTGATGGCGAGGTCACCCAGATCTGCCCGGTCCCGGTCCCGAACTGGCTCGCCGACTCCGGCGGCAAGGGCATCCAGATCATCACCGTCGCCCACGGCGAAGCCCAGCTCCGCGGCCGGTGGGGCGCCAACGGCGCCCGGATCATCATGGACACCTCCGGCGCCAAGATCTGGCTGCCCGGCGTGTCGGACCCCGACACCCTCGACGCCGCGGCCCGGCTCTGCGGCACCACCGCCATGCGCGAAACCCGGCCCCGCATCGGCCCCGCGACGCCTACCCCGACTACTACACCCGGCACCCGGTCATGACCCCGGAAGCCCGGGTCGCACGCATACCTGACAGAACTGGCCGAGCTGGACATTCCTGACGCGGCGGTGAGGTTTGAGCCGCGGCGGACGCGACAGGCAGGCCCGGCGCCACTCGACACCTCCCGGTCTGTCACTTAGGCCCACCACTCTGTTGTCTGGTCCGGTTCGGGCGCTGGGCGTCGCGCAGGAAGTCCGCGACGCCTCTGCGCGGCTCGTCATCGTCAGCAAAAGGGCAGCATCTCCGCGCCGACCGTGCTGCCAGGCCCAGAGACCGGCTGGCATCATCGTCACATGACCGTAGTGAAGATCAACGCCATCACTGTGCCGGCCGGCAGCGGGGATGAGCTTGCCCGGCGGTTCGCAACGAGAGCAGGCGCAGTCGATGGCCAGGATGGCTTCGAGGGCTTCGAGCTCCTCAAGCCGGCCGACGGCCGCACCACATGGCTGGTGGTGACGCGGTGGCGGGACGACGCCTCGTTCGAGGCGTGGCTGCACTCACCGGCGTTCGGGCACGGGCACCGCTCTGCGGCCGAGCGCAGTGGCCGCGAGCCGCCCGCCCCGGTTGGCGTCAGCAGCGAGCTGTGGTCCTACGAGATCGCCGGTGGCTCGGGTGGATGAGACCGCGTCACACGCACGCGGTCGGCGGCATGAGCGCGTGGTACTGACGGGTACGCGATAGGTGCCTTCCTCGGACTCTGTCGCCGGGCCGCAGCGGCAGATCGCGTTGTTTCGACTGTGCTGTTACCGGCATCGTGGAGTCGACCGGGCGAGGACGTCGCCAGGTCGTCCAGGAGGTGCCGCTCGCAGTATGGCGGTCTAGTATCGATAACCACGACGCGGCGTGATGACATGAGGCGGGACCCGATGAAGGCTGTGGTCCAGGACAGGTTCGGCCCGCCGGACGTCCTGCGGCTGGCGGACACCGACCTGCCCGAGGTCGGGGCCGGCGACGTGCTGGTTCGGGTGCACGCCGCCGCGCTCAACCCGGCTGACTGGCACATCCTGCGGGGAGACCCGCTCGTCGCGCGGCTGATGGGCGTGGGGCTGACCAGGCCGAAGGCCCGGGTGGCCGGGGTCGACGCGGCGGGTGTGGTGGAGGCGGCCGGCGCGAACGTGCGCGGGCTGCGGATGGGCGACGAGGTGCTCGGCTTCTGCCGGGGTGCGTTCGCGGAGTACGCCTGCGCCGCGGCGGACATGGTGGTGCCCAAGCCGGCGAGCCTGACCTTCGAGCAGGCGGCCGCGGTCCCGATCGCGGCGACGACGGCCCTGCGCGGGATCCGCGACGTGGGCGAGGTGAAGGCCGGTCAGCGAGTGCTCGTCAACGGGGCCGGCGGCGGGGTGGGCACGTACGCTGTCCAGATCGCGGCGGCGCTGGGCGCCGAGGTCACCGGGGTGTGCAGCACGGGCAGCGCCGAGATGGTGCGCTCGATCGGCGCCGCGCACGTCATCGACTACACCACGGAGGACTTCACCGACGGGCGGACACGGTACGACGTGATCCTCGACAACGTGAGCAGCCTCCCGCTCGCCCGGCTGCGCGGGGCGCTCACCCCGAAGGGGATCCTCGTGCTCAACGGCGGCGGCTCGCCCGGCCACGTGCTCGGACCCGTCGCCGGCATCCTGCGGGCAGTGGTGGCCAGCGCGTTCGTCTCGCAGCGGCTGCGCCCGCTCCCGTCCCGGCAGAACCGGGAAGAGCTGCTCGCCGTGACCGGGCTGATCGAGGACGGGAAGCTCACGCCCGTCGTCGACCGGACCTACCCGCTGGCCGAGACGGCCGCGGGCCTGCGCCACGTGGAGCAGGGGCACGCGCGCGGCAAGGTCGTCGTCACCATCGCGCTACCGGGCTGAGCGGTCGCGCAGCCCGAGCCTGGCCAGAATGCGCGCGATGTGGCTCTTCACGGTCGCGTCGCTAAGGGCGGCTCGCCGACGGCTGCGGGGTGCAGGACCGGTCATGGCTCGTCCTGACCTCCGCATCCGGGAGGATCCTGTGGAGTCACGGCGGCTGGCTGCCAGCCGGCTCGCTCGCAGCCGCGGTCCGCGGCGCCCTCGCCGGCGGGGGGCCCCCCCCCCGCGGCTGCGCGTCGCCCGCCGCTGCTGCTGCTACCTCCCTGGCCCTGGGCTATTCCGCGCTCCTGCGGGTGCGCTGCCGGCGGACTCCGCGGGGTTGTTCTCGTCGGCGCTGGCCGTATCGTCGTGTCTATCGTCTTTTGCAGCACACGAGGCAGTCGATGACAACGGCCGCACAGATCAACCTCGTCGACCCCGACGTCTACGCTCGGGGCGGGGCTCCGCACGAGCAGTTCGCCTGGCTCCGCGAGCACGCGCCGGTCTTCTGGCACGCGGACGGCGGCGGTCCGGGATGGCCTGGCTTCTGGGCCGTCACCAGGCACGCTGACGTCACCGGCGTAATCCGGCACCCGGACATCTTCTCCTCGGTCCCCCGCACCGCGGCGTTCCGCGAGTGGAGCGACCCGGCCGTGGAGCGGATGCGCGTGATGATGATCAACATGGATCCGCCGCAGCACAGCCGGCTGCGGGCTTTCGTCAGCCGCGGCTTCACGCCGCGCATGATCGGGCACCTGCAGGACCACATCACCGGCATCTGCCGCGACCTGCTTGAGGTTGTCGCGCAGCGCAGCGAGGCGGACTTCGTCGCCGACATCGCCGCCCCGTTGCCGACGCAGGTGATCTGCGAGCTGGCCGGGGCCAGGCCGGAGGACCGGGACCGGATCTTCGAGCTGTCCAACCGCATGGTCGGCTTCGACGACCCGGAGTTCAGCGGCTCGCCGGGCGAGCAGATGCACGCCGTGGCGGAGATGTTCGGCTATGCCACCGACCTGGCGCAGCAGCGCCGGGCGCAGCCACGCGACGACATAGTGACCCGGCTGCTGCAGCCAGACGATGCCGGCCGGGTGCTGACGGCCCTGGAGTTCAACTTCTTCTTCTTGCTGCTGATCGTGGCGGGCAACGAGACCACCAGGAACGCGGCGGCCGGAGGCATGCTCGCGTTCTTCGACCACCCTGGGCAGTGGCAGCGGCTGGTGGCAGACCCGTCGCTGGCCCCGTTCGCGGCCGAGGAGGTCGTCCGCTGGGTCAGCCCGGCAGTCCTGGTCAGGCGCACCGCCGTCAGGGATACCGAGCTGGCCGGTCAGCGGATCGCGGCCGGCGACAAGGTGGTCGCCTTCCTCGCCTCGGCCAACCGCGACGAGGACGTGTTCACCGCCCCGCACGAATTCGACATCGGCCGGGATCCGAATCCGCATGTGGGCTTCGGTGGCGGGCCGCACTTCTGCCTGGGCAGGCACCTGGCCGCGCTGGAACTGCACGTGCTTCTCGCGGCGCTGGCCGAGAAGACGCCGGGCATCAGGCCCGGCGGCGAGGTCAGCAGGCTGCGGTCCAACTTCCTCAACGGGATCAAGCGAATGCCCGTCCTGCTGGACAGTTCCTGAGCGCGGCCATGCCGCGCGCCGCGGCCGGGGGCCAGCCGGGGCGTTTCCCGCGCAGGACCCGCGCGATTACTCCTCAGGCTCACCCGCGGATCGGGATGTCCCCGCCGCCGATCTCGCCCAGCCGAGGTTCGGCGGCCGCTCCGGGAGCTTTCGGTGTCAGCTTTCGGCGTCAGAAACTGGATGTTCACGCTGCTGCCACGCCTCGCTGCGCGGGTTCTCGCCTCGTGCTTGCCACGTAATGCGTCGCTGCGCTCAGGCGGGTGCTTGCGCGACCTGCTGAGGATTCATCTCTTCTCCCGATTACTGCCTGGACGGTATCCCAGTACCGATCCTGGCACGGCCGGATCCACTGCACGCGACCACGCGGCGACCGCATCCAACAGCCGGGAAAGCCGGGATCGTGCAGCAGCGGCACCTCAAGCATGCATGCCAGCCGGTCCGGCCCGAACTGCGGATTATCCCCTGCTCCGCGCTCCCGCAGCCTGCCGGGGCTGGCTCATTGCAGCTCACAGCCCCTGCAAAGCACCTGCAAGCACCCTCCGTGATCGGTGTTATCCATCAGGCAGCGCGACGAGGGCTCGTTATGTACTGACGGCGAACGTCGACGGCGAGAGTGCACTGCGCGCAGAACCGACGACATGTCTACAGCGCAGAAGCCCTGGTCAGGCACGGCATAGACGGGAGGACTAGAGATAACGCCGAATGCGCGCTGGCCAGCGTTTTGCTTGATGATCATGGTCGCGACATTCCCGCCCTTCCATAGCGGCAGGGCTGGAGCGGCGTCGGCGGTTGCCCGCCGCGCAGGCGATGCCTGGTCCGGCTGCCGATGGAAGCGCGATGGACGGTCGAGTACAGGTCGCGACTCAGCCGGGTCTGGACCTGTTGCGGGTATGCGCAAGGCCGCTTCCGGCCAGCACGGCAAGGATCTGTGCGGCAGCTGATCGACGCGCTGGGTGACGGGTCATGTTGAACGGCGACGACGGGACGATCGTTCTGGTCAGCCGGCGGCTCGGCTCCCTGGGGCACCCTTGCTATGCCCGGTCGTCAGGGCTGATCATTGGCCCAGCGTCGTGGAGGTGAGGGGCGTGCCAGGTGATGCGGGCCGGCAGCGGGTGCCGGTCCCGGCCGGTGAGGTTGATTTCCTGATCGCGACGGCGGCGCGGGCGCCGTCGGTGCAGAACACGCAGCCGTGGCGGTTCCGGGTGCGGCCGTATTCGATCGAGCTGCATGCTGACCCGGCCCGCAGGCTGCGGGTGGATGCTGCGGGCCGGGAGATGCTGATCAGCTGCGGTGCCGCGCTGTTCGGGCTGCGGCTCGGGGTGCGGTCGCTGGGGTTCGTGCCCGTGGTTGATCTGCTGCCGGAGCCGGCGCGGCCGCGGCTGCTGGCGCGGGTCAGCCTCGGCGCGGCCGAGCCGGTGACTGAACCGGAGCGCCAGATGCTGGAGGCGCTGCCGCACCGGCATACGCACCGCGGCTCCTTCGCGGCCGGCCCGCTGCCTGCGGGACTGCTGGCTGACCTGCAGCGCGACGCGGTCGCCGAGGGTGCGACCCTGGCACTGGTCGACCGCGTCCGCGGGTACGAGCGGCTGGCCGACATCGTGGCCGCAGCCGGCCGCAGGCAGGACCTTGACTCCGCAGCGAGGGCGGACATGCGGGAATGGACCCGCAGTCCCGGGGATGACGCGCGCGATGGCGTGCCGGCTACCGCCTTCGCGGCCGAGGGCGATCAGCACCGCGGCCGGCTCCGACAGCGTGACTTTGATCTGGGCCGCGGCCTGGGACTGCTGGATGCGGGCGGGCCGCCGCCCGCTGCCACGGTGGTGCTGCTCACCCCGGGCGATGACCGTGGCGACTGGCTGTGCGCTGGCCAGGCCCTGCACCGGGTGCTGGCGCATGCGGCAACCCGGTGGGTGTTCGCCAGCCTGCATACCCAGCCGCTGGAGACCCCCGCGATCCGCGACCAGATGCGTGACCGGCTGGGGCTGCCCGGAGCCCCGCAGATGATCCTTCAGCTCGGGCCCGCCAGTTCGACTCGTGTTACTGCCCGCCGGCCGCCCGCTGACCTGATCGACTCGTAGCCGCGGCCAGCCGATGACGGCCGGCGAAGACGGCGCTGCGGACTGGCTCCCTGACAGCAGAGCAGTCACGAGCACATACGACACGGCTCCAGGGCCGCGGGCGGCGAGAACCCTGATCGCCGAGGCTGAGACGACGGGCGGGCAGGTTCCGCCGTGTTTCCGGCTGTCACCTGGCCGAAGGTCCCGTTCGCGGTGGGACCTTAGCCCATGGCGGGTGATCGCGTGGCGCGATCGACTGGTTTGGCGAGAGGGCCCGAGGAGACGCGGGGTAGCGGCAGGCTTCGCGCACCGCGCAATCGAGATCCGCGAGAAGCGGAGGCGGGTCTTCTCGCCGCGTCGTCTCTCATGGGCCCGGCCTGGCTGTGTCATGGTGTGCGCTGGCAGTTGCGGGCATGCCCTTTGACCGGCAGCAGCGTCCGACGGGTGCGGCGCCGACCAGGCGTGCTCGGGCAGGTTAGGTGAAAGATGCCCGCTAGCTGACCTAAGTCCCGGCGGGCCGTGGACTTTCGGATCTGCTCTCGGACGTCAGCTCGGGGTCATCTGGAGGTGTCGGGACTACTGCGGTGATCGGGAGGAGCCGTGGACGTTCTCTCACCGCCGGCCGGGCTGTCCGCCGGGAGGCGGGCGCTGATCGGGCCGGAGATCGCCGGGTATCTGGTCGGGGCGGCGGTGTGGGCTCCGTCGGTGCATAACACCCAGCCGTGGTGGTTCCGTGCCGACGGGCGGGAGATCAGCCTGTACGCCGATACCAGCCGGCAGCTGGTGGTGGCGGACCCGGCCGGCCGGGAGATGATGATCAGCTGCGGCGCGGCGCTGTTCACCGTCCGGCTCGCGCTGCGGGCGCTCGGCTACATTCCGCGGGCGCATGTCCTGCCCGATCCAGCCGAGCCGTTGCTGATCGCCCGCGTCAGCTGGCAGCAGCGAGCCGCCCCGGCGGACTACGAGCTGCGGCTGTTCGATCAGGTGCTGCAGCGGCGGACGCACCGGGGCGGATTCGACCCGCTGCCGCTGCCGCCGGGTCTGCTGTCCGTGCTGCAGGCGGGCGCCGAACGGGACGGAGCAGCGCTGCGCATCATCACCGGCGAGGCCAGCCGGGCGCTGCTGGCGACGACGACCGAGATGGCCGAGCGCACGCAGCGGCTCGACGGCCCGCACGCCCGGGAAATGGCCGCCTGGGTGCCACCGCCGGGCAGCGGCCGCGATGACGGCCTGCCGCCCACCGCCTACCCGGCACGTCAGGTACGCACGGTTCCGCATTTTCCTGGCCGTGATTTCGCGCACGGCCGCGGCTGGGGCATGCCGGCGTCCACTGCCGAGGCGGCCGCCCGCTCCGCGGGAGCTGTCTGCCTGCTGACGACCGCGGCTGACCGCCCGGCCGACTGGGTCAGCGCAGGACAGGCGCTCCAGCGCATCCTGCTGACCAGCGCCGCTTCCGGTGTCGCGGCCGCGCTGCATAGCCAGCCGCTAGAGCTCAGGTCGACGCGCCAGTTCATCCGCACGCAGCTCAGCGACGGCAGCTACCCGCAGCTCGTGATCCGGCTCGGGACAGTGATCCAGACAGCACGCAGCATCCGGCGCCCGCCCGCCAGCATCCTGTTCACGGGCGGCAGCGGACGCAGCCGTCCCGGTTACTGATGACATGCCGGCGGGCAGTTCCGATGCGGCTCCGTCCCGTGTCGGGCCGGCTTCCCGGCACTCCCGGTGAGGGGCTTCGCCCCTTTTCGGGCTGGTCCGGCTATCGTGCCTGGCGCGGGTGTGCCAGGGTGCTGTCATGGCTGATGAGGTCGCCGGCGCCGGGCCGCCGGGCCGGCTCGCGGTCGTCCGGTTCCCCGGCTATGTCGACGCGTCGAACGCCGGGCAGGTCCGGGACGAGCTGCTGGCGGCGATCGGCGGCGGGGCGGCCGTGGTCGTCGCGGACATGTCGGCGACGGTGTCGTGTGATCAGACCGGCGCCGACGCGCTGGCCCGCGCGTACCAGCGGGCGGCGGTCAGCGGAACTGTGCTGCGGCTGGCGGCATCCGGGGAGGCGGTCCGGCGGCTGGTCAGCGACGAGGGCCTGGACCGGCTGGTGGCCGTATACCCATCGCTGCGGGCAGCCGTAGCGGCCGGCGTGCCTGACGGCCAGATCCGGCCGGGCACCTCCGCACCGGAGTCCTGGCAGCCGGCCAGCGCTGCGGGGCCGCCGCCAGGGAACGGCGACGGGCAGCGCCCGGCAGCGGTGAACGACGTCGTGCTGCGGCAGCTGATCGACGCGCTGGACGACGGGATCGCGCTCACTGACCACGAAGGGACCATCGTGCTGGCCAGCCGGCAGCTCGCAGCGATGTTCGGCTACGACACCGGCGAGCTCGCCGGGCGCGGCGTGGACACGCTGGTACCGGCCGGCCTGCGGGACGCGCACCGCGCAGACCGGGCCGCCTATCTGCTGCACCCGGTGTCCCGGCCGATGAGCGACCGGGCCCGGCTGGCCGGGCTGCGCAAGGACGGCGGGACGATCCCGGTATCGGTCACGCTCAGCCCGGTCCCCACGGCCAGCGGGCATCTCATCCTGGCCGTGGTCAGGGACACCGCCCAGGCGCGGCGGCGCGAGGACCTTGCCGAACTGGCCCGTGCTGCGGCAGCGGAGCAGGCCAGGCACAGCCAGGAACTGCTCGACCGGGTCGTCGGGAGCCTGTTCCATGTCGGGCTCAGCCTGCAGGCCGCCCAGGCCCTGCCGACAGACGTAGCCAGGAACCGGATCACCGGGGCGCTGCAGCGCCTAGACGACACGATCCACGAAATCCGCGACCACGTCCTCGGGTCCCACGGGCCGGCCGGCGGCGCAGGGCCAGCCCAGTAGCCGGCCGACATGCGGCCCCCGGGCGCGGCGACCCCGGGCCGCGGCCGGGACCTGCGGCGCAGACGACGGGACCAACGGCCGTGCCCGGCCCGGCGGCAGCCCGAGTGTAATGGCTGGTATGTTCGTCAGCGATGAGATGCGGATCCCGGTCAGCGCTGCGGCCGCGGCGACGCGGCTCGCCGCCCTGACCGCGGGCGGTTCCCTGGCCGGCCTGTCGCACGCGGCGTGGGGCGACGGGATCGGGCGCGTTGGCGCGGTGCCCGGGATCTCCGAGCTGGTCCTGGTGCAGTTCCGGGAGCCGGTCCGGCGGGGCCCGGTCACAGTGCTGACACTGCGGTGGCAGGCCGCCGACACCAGGGGCGCGCTGTTCCCGGTCCTGGACGCGGACATTACCCTGTCCTCCGACGGCGACCACGCCACGCTGATCGGCCTGGACGGCGTCTACCGGCCCCCCGCCCGGACCGGCGGACCCACGCCGCACGAGGCCGCGCCGCACGAGGCCGCCCTGCAACGGGCCGCCACCGCGACCATCCGGTCACTGCTGAACCAGATCGCCGACGCGATCACCCGCCCCGCCCCTCCGGCCGGCACCCCAGCCCCGGCCCGTGGCCGTAACGTCTGACCTGAGGCGAGCCCGGTCACGGCGCGGAGCGGCGCCCGCCGCCGGCCAGGAGCGCATCAATGAACGGGCACAGATGCACCCGGTGGCCGCTGACCAGCACCGGCTCGATCCGCACCACCTGCCCGGCAGTCGGCCAGCCGCAGGCCGCATCGAAACCCGGCTCCCGCGCCAGGACCGACCGGCCCTGCACCTGAACCGACCAACCCGACCGGGTCACCGGATCGACCGCATCAGCGGCAAACGCGACTACCGCATCCTGCAGCGACCGCTCCGGCAGCTCGCGATGCCCCAGGCACACCGCCAGCGACCGCCCGTCCAGGTAGTACTGAACAGGCAGGATCGCCGGCAGCGCCCGGACCGACAACGCCACCCGGCCCACCGACACCGTCGCCAGCAACTCCCAGCACTCCCGCTCGGGAATCGGCGCATCCGGCACATCCATAGTCCCGAAGCTACGAGCCCCGCGACACCCGGCCTAAGGGACAAACGTCCCGCCAAGACCAGCCCAAGGTCACACGACGACCGGCAGAAGCACAACCGCCAGCCCGCCAGCCGCACAGCCGAGAACCTGAGATCAGGATGAGCTCGGACATCACCAGCCGACACCACGGAGCGCCCAGGCTTGCAGATCCCCATGGCGGCCGCCTGACCGATGCGCCGTCCAGATTGCTCTCCTGACCGAGCCGTCGAGCACGCCCAAACGAATGTTCTGCGCAAGTACGAGCGGCTCAGCGACCCAGTCGGCAACAATGCCGAATCGGCGGTGTGCGCGTTGTTGCCCGGCACCGTGGGTCGCTCTACGTGACGAGGCGGCCCGCCATTGCTACCGCAGCGGGTCAGCGCGGGTTCGGCCCCTCATCCCGCCATTCGCGAGACGGCTGCGACTTTCACCGCCGGCTCCGGGGACGGCGGCTGATCCTGGAGGCGGTGAGGACCGACGCTAACGCGGAGCGAGCTGTCCCAGATACCGGCCAGCCAGCCGCAGCGAGCCGCCGCCCGCCGGGACGCCACGGAGGGAAGCGCTGAATGATCACCGGCGGGCACGCACATTACTACCCGCCGCGGTACCTCGAGCTGACCGGCCGGACCGGCCTGCCTCCGGTGATGGCCGCGCCGCCCGGCGGGCAGAGCATCGGCGAGCGCCCCGCCCTGCTCGATCGGGCCGGCATCGATACCCAGGTGCTGCCGGTGTCCCCGGCCCAGCCGTACCTGCCCGACCCGGCTGCCGCCGCCGAGGCGGCGCGGGTGGGCAGCGACCTGTCCGCCGGGCCGTGCGCGGAGCATCCGGGCCGGTTCCTGGCCCTCGCCGCGCTCCCGCTGCCACACCCGGCCAGCCGCCTGCCGAGATCGCCAGGGTCGCCGGCGTCGCGACGGCCGCCGGTTCCACCATCGGCCGCAGCGCGGCGGGTCACCAGCTCGACGACCCGGTGCTCCACCCGGTGCTCGCCGAACTCGACCGGCGCCGGGCGGTGGCGTTCCTGCACCCGGCGGGCCAGGAGGACACCGGCTGGCCAGCCGGGCACAACCTGGCCTGGCTGGCCGGCGCGCCATCCGAGGACACCGCGGCGGCGCTGCGGCCGGTCCTGGCCGGCGTGCCCGCGCGGCACCCCGGCCCCCGGCTCATCATCCCGCACCCGGGCGGCACCATCCCGCTCCTGGCCGCGCGGGTGACCCGCAAGAGCGCCCGCGAGATCCCCGAGGGACTGCGCGGCCTGTACCACGACACCGTGTCCGGGTCGCCCGAGGCACTGCCCAGCGCCCGCCGGATCTTCGGAGCCGGCCAAGATCCTGCCCGGCACCGGCTACCCCTACTGCGATGAGCCGCAGTTCCGGCACCACCTCTCCCACCTCAGCGACGCCCGGCCCGGCGACAGCGACGCCAGCCCGATCACCAGCAGCACCGCCGCCACGCTGCTCAGCCCCGGCCAGCCGGACCGACCAGCAGGACGGCCATGCCCGGACAATCACGGCCCGCGGCAGGTCACCGCGACCCGATCGCGCCCGCCGCAATCGGACCACCCTGCCGTTCGACGCACCCATCCGGCTCGATCTGCGCGCGATCATGGCGCCATCCTGGCCAGCTATTCCGCATGCAATAACCGCTGCTCTGCGCGAATGTCGCGAGATGCCATTTAGGATACTGGGCGTTCGGGCCTGAGAATTCTGCGCCGCATGCTATTAGAGCTCACAAGGATGGTGAGACAATAGTTTTAGCGATGCCACTGTATGCCGTATGCGAAGCCGACGCGGAGATTCGTGAACCGGACGTGGACCTCACCCGCATCGTCTGGTCGCAGTATCTCCGCATCCGGCTGACGGTCATCGATCTCCCGGTGGAAGGCAGCGGTGATCTGGCGAATGTCGGTTGGGATGGAGTGCTCATCGAAACGGACAAGGAGTTCGAAGTTGTCGCAGCGTCGGTATGGCACGTGGACGTAGTGGGGGGCCATCCGCTGGCCGTCGGGAATCCGGTAGATGATCGCGTACCGATGTGTCTCACCGGGCTGCAGGACGCGGGGAAACTGGACCTTGATATCGAACCTGGAATCGGATACCCGCTGGTTGACGACGAATTTGCCACCGAACAGCATGTCCGTCCCCAGTCCATGGGTGTCGCCGTGATCGTCAGGGTGTCGCGGGAGCGTGAACGGCAGCGAGATCCCGCTAAGCGGGGATCCCTGAACGGCGATCTCGCGTTCGTCCACGGCCTCGGGATTCGGAAGGTCCAGCCTCAAAATCGCCCGGATCGACTTGATGTACCACTCGTCTGCGGACTCCTGGCGGTCCATCTCGGTCCAGCTTTCCTCGGCGACCGCCGCGTCGACTAGCCAGTTCATGGCCTGCTCAATGCGCCGCCGGACGGTCCGCGGGTCGCGGGACACTAGTTCCGACAGCCGCGAGATCCGGCCCTCCAGCAACTCGGATGCCCCGTCGTCCTCCCACCCGATGTTCAGCGCCACCCTGGCAAACTGACGGAGTTCACCGGGAAGCCCGTCGATCAGCCGGCTGAGCTCAACCCTCAGCAGTTCCAGCGCCTCCTGGTGGGTGGCTTCCGGCCTGGCGCCGGACAGGGCACGAAGCGAAGGACTGAGCGTTTCAAGCCTAGCCTCGGCAAGGCCTCGTCCGCGCCGCAGGCGCTTGAGGTCCTCCAGGAGCTGATATCTCTCGATGGACATAGACATCTCCTTGCCCAGCCAGGTCGGTGAGATCTGACATTGCCTTGTGTCAGTTGACACCAACTTGTCAGAACCATAGCGTACCTGACATGGAAACTCATTCGCTGTCGGTCAGGTCGGTCATGATCACCACAGGCTGACACTGTCATCGCGGGCCGCCGTGCAAGCCACCAGGTAGTTCCCGCGCTCGCCGAGAGGAGGCGCCTCGCAGTGTCCACTGGGCTCGCATTGCAGGCACTGCGGGTCGCCATCGTTGCCGTGCCAGCTGTGCTCATCGTGCTATTCGCGGGACTTGTCGCCGCGCTCGCCTTGGCGATGGACCGAGCGCGGCGGGAGTACGCGCTCGACTTCGCGAGGGTCTGCACCGACCTCGCGGCGGTCTTGGTGGACGGTAATCACAACAAGCTTCCGCCAGGAAGGCAACGACCCAAATCAGTTCAGTAAGCGGCCTGAACCGCCCCGGAGTTTCCGGAGACGTCTCTTTAGTGTGAGGTAATACCAGAGACTCCCGGTCGTGGGCGTTGCAAGAGCTACTAGCCGCCCGGAATGGATGATCTGTGCGTAACGGCTACAGCGACGCTGCAAAGCGTACGGCATGCCTATTCGGCAGGCCTATCGGGGTCTGCGATGACGTCAGGCAGCCAATCTCCGCGGAGCCGCGCCAGTCGAAGTCTACGAGTGGATATGCCGGTCGGTGTATAAGAATGCACGATAGGAAAACGCACTCAACACGCATGTGCGAGCGGTGTAGTCAATCCTCTGCGCTTGTGCGGCTGTGGCTGTCCGGCGACCTGCATGGGCCGCACACAGCCAAGTTTCCACGGTCATCTGGCATGTCATGCGTTACGGCGGCGTCTGCGCGGCCGGGTCGGGGCGGCGATGACCCGGCGGCGATCCAACGAGCACGTGGGCGAGCCGTTGTTCGGCGAGGACTGGTGGCGCGAGGATCAGCAGCTGTTCGCGGATACGGTGGCTCGTGAATCCGGCACGATCGCCCGGACCCGGCGTGGTCCGCGCCGGGCCTGGCAGACCGGACGATCAGCCTGGGCAGGGATACCTGGGCAAGGCAGGCCGTCTGGGTCAGGCACGTCGCCAGGCGGAGGAGATCGTGCTGGCGGAGATGGTCCTGCTGGAGCCAAAGCCCGGAGCCGAGGACGAGCCGGAGGACATGGCGGCAGGCGGCGCCGAAGGTGGCGTTGCGGCCGGGGGGAGATCAGCCGGGTGACGAGGCCCTGCTCAGACGAGCGGTCGTCCGCAGACGTCATGCGAACGAGACACGGGGTTCAGCAAATGGGCCAATCGGCACGGAATCCGGGACCTACGGCTCTGGTGAAGGCCGACGATTTGGGATGACATAGGTAGAAGATTCCTAAAGGCTGGGTTGATCATGTGCAGCGGTGCCTATCATCACGGTCAGATCCCTTGGCGGGACGGGCAGCGCCGAGCCCGGACGCCGACTGCCCGCCGCCGCGGCGCCTTTGCCGCCGTGCTGCTCCTGACGGTGGCGACCGCGCTGGCCATGACCGGTATGGCCGCTACCAGCTCGGCCGCGATGGTGAGCCCGGCAGCACCGTCGGTCGCCAGGCCAGCCCCGACCGGCCTCGGCGGACAGGAGTGGACCGCGGTCAAAACCTCGAGCAAGATCGTCGCGCTTACCCTCGACGCCGGCGCGAACGCCGACGGACTGAAGAGCATCCTGGGCACCTTGTCTGAGGATCGCGTTCCGGCGACCTTTTTCCTCACCGGCGACTTCACCAAGAGCTTCCCCGCCCAGGCCCGCGCCATCGTCGCCGCTGGTTACCGTGTCGGCGACCATTCGATGACCCACCCGTACTTCACGAAGCTGACTGACGCGCAGATGCGCGATCAGGTGCTGAACGCGCAGAGGGAGATCATCTCGGTCACTGGCGCCGACCCGTGGCCGTGGTTCAGGTTCCCGTACGGCGACCGCAACGCCCACACCATCTCCGTGGTCAACTCGGTGGGCTTCGTGCCGGTCGGCTGGACCGTCGACACCCTCGGTTGGGAGGGCACCTCGGGCGGCATCACGGTTCAGAAGATCGTCAATCGCGTACTGGCGAACCTGAAGCCAGGCGAGATCGTGCTCATGCACTGCGGCTCCAATCCGACCGACCACTCCACGCTGGACGCCGACGCGCTGCCCGCGGTGATCAGCGACCTGAAGGCCCGCGGTTACTCGTTCGTCACGCTGGACGCCATGCTCGGCTACCGGGTCCTGCTCGGCGATGGCGACATCAGGCAGTACGCCACAGCATCGTTCGGATCGTCCCTCGGCAAGCTGCCAACCGGCGTCAGGACGGTCGGGATCGCCGCGGACCACTCGACCGGCGGGTACTGGGTACTGAAGTCCGACGGCGGCGTGAACAACTTCAACGCGCCGTGGAGCGGTTCGCTCTACGGCAAACTCCCGGCCCGCGTGAAGGTCACCGCCATCGCGGCCGGGCGGAACGACGGCTACCTGATCTTGACTTCCGACGGGAACGTGCACGGGTTCGCCCGTCCGCTGTACGGCTCTGATCTGGGCAGGCTCCCGGCCGGCGTGACAGCCGTCGGCCTGACCATCGACACCGTGACGGGCGGCTACTGGATCTTGACCTCAAATGGCGGCGTTGACAATTTCAACGCGCCCTCCCTCGGGTCGCTGGCCGGGCGGCTGCCTTCAGGTGTCCGCCCAGTCGCGATTGCCGCGGGGAACGGGGGCTATTACTTGCTCACCTCCAACGGTGACGTCCACGCCTTCGGGGCTCCCGGGCACGGCTCGCTTCTCGGCAAGCTTCCCGCCGGGGTCACCGCCGTGGGCCTGGCCGTCGACGCAGCGACCGGCGGGTACTGGGTGCTGAAATCGAACGGCGGCGTGAACGACTTCAACGCCCCTTGGTACGGGTCGCTGGCGAACAAGCTCGGTTCGGGGCAGATCGTGACCGGGATCGTCGGGCAGTAACCGCCCGGTCTGGCGAATGCCTCTCGTAGGCGCTAGCGGCCGACCTGACCGGGTGGAGGGGAGACAGCGATGCGCGAGCACATGAGCATTTCGCCTGACACCACCACCGGCCTGCCGCAAATGTCGCCGCCTGCGGCGCACATCCTGCGCAAGCGTCTAAGGCGGCTGTTCGTGATCCCTGTCGCGGCCGGCGTTTCTGGCCTGCTGGCCGCCTGCGGCGCGGTCACCAGCGCACCCACGCCGGCAGCGTGGGTGCTGCGGTGGCCAACGCTCTGGCGCCCTGCAGGTCTGGCTCATGCTAGCTCACCAGCACTGCCCCGCCCGACGCGAAGACATCTGCGGTAGTCCGGACGCGGCCGCGTGGCTGTGGAGCGACCCGAAAGCCGCCGGTGTCGGCGGGACCAAGGCAATGCAGGCCTCCTATGACGCCAGCCTGCCCGTTGTGCAGGCCACCACCAGCTATGTCGAGGTGAAGCTGATCGGCGGGCGGAACGTCGCAGTCCGCCGAGGCGACGTCGTCCTGCGCGCGGCCGGGGCGTCCTGGGGCGCGACGCGGGCAAAGGTCGTCGCGCAGGCACGGAAGTTTGTTGGCCTGTCCTACCTATGGGCGGGCACTTCAGGATTCGGATTCGACTGCTCGGGCTTCACCTATTCGATGTACCTGGCCTACGGGGTGACCCTGCCGCGCGATGCCGACCATGCACTACTCGGGCTGGCCGCCCAGCGGACCATCACCGAGAACACCACGCTCAAGGCCCGCGTCCGCCAGCTCACCAGCGACAACCGGACCCTGGAAGAACGACTGGAAGCCGCCCGCTCCAACGCCCGCTTCGCCGACCGGCGCATCGCCCAGCTCGAAGCCCAGCTCACCGAGCACGCACCAGCCCGCTGACGCCAGCTATCCACCTCCGCCCCCCAGCACGAGCACGAACTGGGAGCCGCGCGTTCCCGTTGACCTACCGCCGTTTCTCTTCTGCCTGCTGTCCGAGCTAGCCGGGACGCGATCGCAGCAACGGTGCGCCTGCGCCAACAGGCACGGTGGCAGCGGAAGGTACGCGTTCCTCGGCCCGGCTGCCCGCGAAGGAAGGGCTGACCCGCGCGACGACCTAGTCCGTCGACGCCTTCGACCTCTGGACCTCCAACGTCGTCGCTGGGAAGCACCGGTTGCTGAGCATCTGAAGGCCTGCGCGCTGGGCTCGGAGAATCTCAGAATCCCAGGCAACGCCGGATGTATTTGTCCTAAGCGAGATCTCGGAACGCCAACGGTACAGCGCCTCGGGAGAAGTTGATCTCTCCCAAATTTCCCCCCAGATCCAGCTCACGCCGGGTCACTGCCGAGCGCGTGCTACAGCGGAGGAAGGTCTTGGAACTATCCTGAACTGGCAGGACGCAAGATCGTGATCTGGTGGGCGATACTGGGATCGAACCAGTGACCTCCTCGGTGTGAACGAGGCGCTCTCCCGCTGAGCCAATCGCCCGCGCCCGCAGCGTCGGATCCGTCCTGCGGGGCGATCAAAGACTAGCGTATCCGGGCATCGCCAGGCGGCACAGAGCGCTCTCGGCGCTCTGTGCTGATCCGCCCGATGGTCCGGCGGTCGGCTACGTCCCAGCCGCGGTCCGGATTACCGGACAGCCTTCCCGCTCATCAGACTCGATGCAGGCCAGCACGCCAGCCGCCCGAATCTGGATAACGCGAAACCCTGAAGAAGCATAACAAAACCGGTCCACCTGCATCACCGGCGCCGACACGCCTAGCAGGCGCGACCGGACCCGTCCAGACCTATGCCAGAATTTTGCTCCACCGTGAGTGAGACGAAGGTCACACTGAGTTATGCCTGGTCACAGGAACAGGCTGCACGAATTTCGGTGTTTTGATTCCTGAAGCGTTTGACCAGGTCGCGGGCGGTTTGATGTCCGGTGACCCGAGGTTACGAGCGCCTGGGATTGCGGAATCTCCCCCCAACAACAATTCCGTGAAACCAGAGTCCATCAAATGTGATGGCATCCCCACCAATAGCTATTCCCGGCAACACGGGATGGCGAGAAGGTAAAGGTCAGAACTCCATGATGAACAGCGTCACCGTGTCCGCTGAGCTGGGTCTCAGCCTGGTGGTCCCCGAGCACGGAGCAGTTCCCCTGGTGGCAAGCCTCTCCTACTGCGCCGATGATCCCTACGCGATCAAGATGGCCTTCCACGTCGGCACCGACGAGCCGGTCGAGTGGATATTCGCGCGGGAGCTGCTGGCCACGGGTCTTGAGGGACCAGCCGGCGAAGGCGATGTTCAGGCCTGGCCTGACGACTGCGACGGTGCCGACGTGCTGAACCTCGCGCTCTCATCCCCGTTCGGAGAGGCTCACTTCGAGGCACCGCTAAGCGCCACGGCCGGGTTCCTGCGCAGCACCTACGACATCATCCCGGCCGGCTCGGAGGGCGACTTCATCGACGTCGACAGCGAGCTAGACGAGCTGCTCTGGCAGGCCTGAAGTACCGCAGTCGCCAGGTCTGTGATTAATACCGGCAAGGTCGCATTAATCACGGATCCGGCGACTCGGCGGACCGGAGCGCGAATATCTCCGCGGCTTTTCTGGTTATCGGCCCTGGTGCCGCAGGAAGCGAAACTCCGTCTACGTTCCGAATCGGCTGCACATCCCTGGTCGTCCCGGATAGGAAGGCTTCCTCCGCCGCCGCCAGGGCGCTCATCGGCAGGTCCTGCTCCTCCGCCTCGGCCCACTCGATCACCAGCGCCCTGGTGACTCCGGCCAGGCAGCCGGAGGACAGCGGCGGGGTCAGCAGCCGCCCGCCGATGACCACGAACACGTTTGTCCCGGTTCCCTCGCAGAGCTGGCCCACCGTGTTGCCGAAGATCGCCTCGCTGCCGCCTCGCTCGGCCGCGTAGGCCAGGGCGCGCACGTTCTCGCCGTACGACGTGGTCTTCAGGCCGGCCAGTGCGCCGCGCTCATTACGCGGCCATGGCACAGTGACCACATCAACCGCTGGCGCGGGCGCAGGCTGCTCGGCCATGGCCACGATCGCGGTTACCGGCGAGTTACCGCGCTCGGAACCCAGTGGCGACTTGCCCCCGGTCACCGTGACCCTCAGCCGGGCGAGCGGCGGGTTGCCGGAGGCCGCGATCACGGCAAGCGCGCCCTCGCGGATCTGCTCGGTGTCCGGCTCTGGCAGTCCCAGCCCAAGGGCCGACCTGCGCAGCCGGTCCAGATGGCGGGTCATCGCGAACGGCGCGCCGCCCGCAACCTTGATCGTCTCGAAGACACCGTCCCCGACCACCAGCCCGTGGTCGAAGACGGAGATCCTGGCATCGTCATCGGGGAACAGAGCCCCGTTCATCCATACCGTCACGAGAGCAGACGCTACCGCAACCCGCCGCAGCTGGCGCTCGCTGCGGCAAGGACGTCGGGTATCAGCCGCTCCACGGCCACGATTTGCTCGGAGACCTCCCTGTCCGTCTCCATCGCCGGGACCTGCGCCCGGACCACGTCATGGGCAGCCGCCACGGCAGCGCTCGGCGCGGCGATACCGGATCGAAGGCCGATGCCTTGCGTTGCGCACAAAATCTCGACCGCCAGGCAGGTCCGCACGTTGGCGATGACCTCGCGGAGCTTGCGCACCGCGGTCCAGCCCATCGAGACGTGATCTTCCTGCTTGCCTGACGTCGGGATGGTGTCCACGCTGGCCGGGTGCGCGAGCACCTTGTTCTCGCTGACCAGCGAGGCCGCGGTGTACTGCGCCAGCATGAAGCCAGAGTTCGTGCCCGCGTCCGGCGCCAGGAACGGCGGCAGCCCGCGGGAGAACGCCGGATCGAGCATCCGGTCCAGCCGGCGCTCGCTGATGCTGGCCAGCTCAGAGACGGCGATCGCCAGCATGTCGGCGGCGAAGGCCAGCGGCTCACCGTGGAAGTTCCCGGTGGTCATGACCTCGCCGTCGGGGACGATAACCGGATTGTCGACCACCGCGCCTAGCTCGGTCTCGAGCACGCCGCGGGCATAGCCGAGCACGTCCCTGACCGCGCCGTGTACCTGCGGCGCGCAGCGCAGGCAGTAGGCGTCCTGCACCGCGTGGGTGCTGCCCCGGTGGCTGGCCATCAGCTGCGAGCCGGCCAGCAGGGCGCGCAGGTTGGCCGCGCTGGTGAGCTGGCCCGGGTGCGGCCGGATGACCTGAACCCGCTCGTCGTAGGGGCGGTCGGTACACAGCAGCGCCTCCACCGACAGCGCGCATGCCACATCGGCCGCTTTGACCAGCAGTTCCGCGTCGCGCACCGAGAACGCCAGCAGGGCCTGCATCGGCTCGGTGCCGTTGACGAGCGACAGCCCTTCTTTAGCGGCCAGCACCAGCGGCTCGATCCCGTGCTCGGCGAGCACCTCGGCAGCCGGTCTGCCCAGTTTCGGATCGCCTGGCCCGCGCAGCCGACCCGCTCCGATCAGCGGCTGGGCCAGATGAGCGAGCTGCGCCAGGTCACCGGAAGCGCCGACCGACCCCTTGCCTGGGATGACCGGCAGCAGGCCCAGGTTGAGCAGCTCGATCAGGCGGGCGGGCAGTTCCGCCCGCACCCCCGAGTAACCCGCCGCCAGAGTCCTGGCCCGCAGCAACAGGACGGCGCGGACCGTCTCGTCGTTGAGCGGCTCACCGGTGGCGGCGGCGTGCGACATCACGATCGCCCGCTGCAGGCGAGTCAGGTCCTGCTCCCCCACCCTGGTGTCTGCCAGGGCGCCGAAACCGGTGTTCACCCCGTAAACCGGCGCATCGCCCCGGATCGCCGCAGTCACCACGTCCAGGCTGGCCTGCATCCTGGCCGCAACCCCCGGGCCAAGTTCTGCCCGTGCCGCGCCGAGCGCGACATCCACGACATCCTCAACGGTCAGCGCGTCGCCGCTGACGATCACTGTTCGCATGGCTGACAGCCTCCCACCCCGGGCCAACCAGTGCCGCTGCCGCCCTGTCGGGCCTGGGGTCCTGCGATAGGCTAGTCACGATCGCCGGGGCGAATTGGCGGCCGGACACGGATCGGCTACAGTTCTGAAACGCACGCCGACCCAGGTCGGTGGCGGCCCGCCTGAGCGGGTGTTGTGCGGACGTGGCTCAGTTGGTAGAGCATCACCTTGCCAAGGTGAGGGTCGCGGGTTCGAATCCCGTCGTCCGCTCGGAGGTGCCGGACGCCGTCTCGCGTGCCGACGGTCCGCTCGGCTCTTCTGGCACCTGGGCCGGCTCCTGCACGGGGGCTGGTGGTGGCGGAATGGCCGAGTGGCTTAGGCAAGGGCCTGCAAAGCCCTGTACGCGGGTTCGATTCCCGCTTCCGCCTCGCGGGCGGTTAGCTCAGCGGGAGAGCGCTTCCCTGACACGGAAGAGGTCACTGGTTCAATCCCAGTACCGCCCACCAGTTCTCGCAGCTCAGAGGCCAGGTCCAGACTTGCGGATCTGGCCTTCTTGATCATTTGTCATCGATTTGTCATCAGGACCCGCCGGGCTCAGGTGACAGAAATCAGGCGCTCGCGACACACTCCGGGCAGCGTCCGGCCGGGACGGCCGGACGCTGGTTCGCCTGCGCTGACTACCGAGGCGGGCCTCGGCGCCTGGGCGCCATGGACCGGCGCGACGTTGAAGCTGCGGGACTGCGGGTGCTGGCAGGCGCGGGTGGATCTGGCGCGGGCCGGGCCGGGATGTCGTTGCGGGCCAGTTCGGAGGCGCGGACGGTGCCCCGGTGAGGCCGCTGCGCTGATTTGAGGCGCTGCTGCTCGACGCACGCGTGCAGGTGCTCGGCGGCAGTGCGGGCCGCCTTGGCCTGGGCCGCATGTTGCTGTGCGACGCGCAGGTCCGCAACGGCTGCGACTAGCGATGCCAAGCTGATCAGCAACTCCCCTACCTGGCCCGGCTGGTCATCCGAACCGATAACCGCAATCAGCCTGGCGGCCAGGCGCAGCCGGTCGCCTGCCTGCGTGCACCGTGGAAGGCGGCCGTACGGCAGGCGCGCCGCGCGGTCATAGGCATCGGCGGCGCAGCGGAGCGCCGGTATCCGCAACGTCCGCGCCGCGACATACATGGCATCGGCTGCCGCCCACGCAGCGTCGGCAGCCCGCGCCGGATCGGTCCTGGAGCAGTGCCGGATGTAGTCGGTCGCAGCATGAGCCTCGCGTGCCGCGTGACGATAGGACTGGTTACGCCTCGGCGCAGTGAACCGGTCGTGTCCTGGCCGCTGATCCGCAGTGCTCCGCGGCTGCCAGCGCTGGCGCAGCTTCGGCAGGGTCAGGTCGGCCGCGAGCTTGCCTCCCCCGTACCAGACCACCCCGCCGTCCTGGTTCGTGTGCTGGGCCAGCCCGACCGCGTAGCCGGTGACCTCGGCCGGGCTCTTCGTGCTGAAGCGCAGCCGGACGAGCACGCCAGACTCTCGCAGGCAGGCGAAGAACTCCTGCTCCGTGCTCGCTGCGGCGGCTGCGGTGCAGACCTCGCGGCGAGCACGGAACGTGGCGCTTCCTGCCAGCCGCGCCTGGCGGCCTGCTCCGTCTCGGTGCGGGCCGGACGGCGCGCGGCGGTGCGATCCGCCGGGGCGGTTGCCTGCAACCCGAACCTCTGCTCGGCTGTCTGGCAGGCTTCCCGCACCCAGTAGAAGTCGTTCCAGATCCTCGGCCGGCTGCCATCCTGCCGTGCCAGCGTCGCGACGATGTGGATGTGATCCGGCGCATGCCGGACCGCCACCCACCGCACACCGAGTTCGTCATCCTTCGGCGCCAGCCCGGTGCGGTCCATGATCCCGGCCGCGACCTGAGCCCATTCCTCGTCCGACAGCACCCGGTCACCGGGCGCGGCTCGGACGGAGCAGTGCCAAACTGGCCTGTCGTAGTTCGGCCCGGAATTCGCGGCGATCGGCTGTGCCAGGAGCCCGCTGAGCCGACGCAGGTCCCGTGAGCCGTTCGGGCGGCGTTCCGGCTCTAACTCGGCTGGGTCGCTGAATCCAGCGACCAGGTGCGGATCGGTGTGCCCGTTCGCCCTGCCAGGCCCGAACAGGTAGTACAGCAACCGCCCGGCGTCCGTTCCGCGAACGACCTTCCCGATCACGCCACTCGTCCTCGTCGCTCGATGTCCGTCCAACGTCCGCACCGCACCGTGGCATGTCGCCACCGAGCCACGGCCGCGTTCAACATCGGTCTCGACGTCCTTCTCCGCACGGACCGCGCCCGGTCCGCGTCAGCACCGCCTGTGGGATGGCGCTGACTCCATTGTTTATCTCTGGGCCGCGCCCGGTCCAGAGATAAACAATGGATAGGAATATCTTGCTTCTCAAAACCGGTGTGGGGTTGCGTTAGATGCAGGACTGGCATCAGTCGGCGCTCCGCAGAACAAATGCCAACAGAATGTAATCTACAATCAAGCATTGACACACTATTCGTTTCTCGAACTCGTCCGTCCCCCTGTCCCAGCTGTTCCCAGCTCCGTGCGCAAGTCCGACTACAGCCGGCACGCCGACGCTCTGCGGGCAGGATGGTGTGGTGCGCACGGTGCTGCCAGCGTGGGGTCAGCGACTGGTGATCGAGCCGCTGGACGGCGGTAACCGCAACACGGTGCTGGAGCTACGCCGCGGCCAAGGAGCGGCTGGTCGCCCGCCAGTCTCGGCGCCGGCCCGCCAGCCTTGACTGGGAGATCGATCTGCTCGGCTACCTGGCCGGTGCGGGCCTCCCGGTTTCCGGCGATCATCCCGGCATCCGATGGCCGCCCTCACATCGACGGGGTGGTCGTTCAGTCCTGGCTCGACGGTACGCCGCCACAAGCGCGCGACTGGCCCACCGCGGCCGCGACGCTGCGCCGCCTCCACACGGTCGCTGCAGGATGGCCGCAACGCCCCGGCTCGGCGTCCACACGCGTGTTGCTCACCCGTCGATCGTGGCGGCGATGTGGACCTGTCGCTGACGCCACCGGAGGCGGCAACCGCCTGCCGCCTGGCCTGGCCGCGCCTGGCTGGTTCTGCGAAGGCCGTCGTGCACGGAGATCCGCGACCATCCAACATCCGCGTCGCTAGCGACGGGTCCGGGACTGCTCGACTGGTACGAAGCCGGGGTCGACAACGCCGATCTGGACCTGGCCGACTTGCCGATACGCTCGTGCGCACGCAGCCAGCTCGCCGGCTGCGCGGCGGACAGCATTCGTTCGGCTAAGAAACTTCCGCGAGTGGCCAGTGACTCACGCGGCTGAATCACGAGCTGGTTCGTCCGCACGATCCATTCCACACAGCTATTCGAGATCATTTGGCCAGCGCTCGGGCGCAACGTAACGTTATCAGTCATCGACACGCAGTTGACGGCGCGTGTCGAAGCAGCAGACGGCAGCAGCCGTCGGGCACGAAAACAGGGCGGGTCAATGGGCTTATTCGGGCGTCATAACAGGGCCAAAGAGCAGGAAGCGATGCCATCGGCGCCGCTGCCCCATGCTGAGCTCGGAACTGTGTGGTTGCCGGGCAGCCTCGAAGTCGCGGTCGCTGGCGAGACGTATCACTCCGAAGCCATCTTGGCGGCACAGCTGAGCGGGCCGCCCGGTCACATGCTTACCGCGGTTCTCGTGCCCCAGCCCGCCAACGAGCATGACTCCCACGCCGTAGCCGTCTACGTGCAGAATCAGCACGTCGGTTTCTTGCCGCGAGCGGTCGCGCAGCAGGTGCAGGCGGCCCTGCTGGCATTCGCCAGGGCGCATGCTGGGGCCCTAGTGTCGTGCCCGGCGGAGATCCGGATGCACGACATCGGCCCGCAGGTGATCCTGCTGCTCGATCCCAGCCCGCTCAGCGTCGCCCCGAGCGCGTTCGTAACTGTCCCGGATCTCGATGTTACTCTGGCGGGTTTGCTCTCTAGGCTCGACGAGTCGGCGCCCGCTCTGAGTGGAACTGACGCTCAGGCAAGAGCCGCGCTGGCCGCAGCTGAGCAGGCCAGAGCAGAAACGGATGCTGACTACGAGCGCAGCCCTCAGGACTGGCCTCGCGTTGAAGCCGTGTTCCGCAGCGTCGCCGGTCGGCTCGCGCGTGCAGGTGATCCGCTGATCTCGGCCGCGTGGCTGGGAGTTGCTCGCGCGACTCGCTACCAGCGCGGCCGCCGCGACGACACGCTGACCGCCTTGGTCGAGGCGCTGTTCTGGGACCGTCTCGCAGTGGACGCATGGGCAGATCTCGTCGAACTCGCCTCTTCCGCTCCCCACATTCCCACCCTGGTGGCCCTTGTTGCGCGAATGCCCTTCGAGGCCAGGCCCGGCGTGCTTCCCCAGCTACTGGCCATCTCCTACGGACGGGACAGGCTCGGCAGGATGACTCCCGCTACCGGCCAACTGCTGAGAGATGAGCTGCTGAAGCTGGCCGAGACTCAGGGTGACATGGCGAGCATCGCGTTCCTGGCAGGGCACGATGGCCTGATGGCTGAGAAGGCCGGCAATCTGATCACGGCCGTCGCCTGCTGGCGAGCAGCGGTACTCGCCGGAACCACGGACCAGACCGTCGCCGATAGGTTCAGCATCTGGCTATCCAAACAGCACGAATATGCAGAAGCCGCCCACGTCCTGCGCCAAGCCCTCGCCGCCTCCCCGCGATCCACGGCCACGCGCGAGCGACTGCAACACCGCTTGACGCGCTGCGAGCACGCACTCGCCAAGCAAGGCGGCCAACCCTCGGAATCGCACCAACCCTGAGCGCCTGGCTTGCAGGACAGCAAGGCGTCATCAGCCGACGGTTTTACAGGCCATGACAGCCGAATGCTGTCCTGGCAGCTTGACCTGGCAGGACACCGCCGGTCGCGCACTGTCGCCCAGGTAGCGTCCCGCGCATATCCCACAGCGGCTGGATCAGATCGCGCGGCGGGTCGAAGCCGCCGCGCGCGGCCTAGGCCGTGGATGCATGACCGCGGTTCTGCCGCAAGGGCGCGGCCATGGATCTCCGGTCTGGCGCCCCTTGTCCGCCTGCCGACGAGGACCTTAGCCCCGCGAGGATCGGCGACGGCGACCGCTTAGCTGGACTCAGGGCTTGGCCGCCGCCTGGCGTCCGTCGGCCCGCACCAGGTCTCTGGGCATCGAGTAGTCACTTCGAGTTATCCTAGATGAATACAAGTGTCTACAGGAGGATATTTTGAGCATCGATCCCAGCGACCTGATCGACGCCACCAGCGTGGCCAAGATCCTCGGTCTCGCGAATCGCACTTCGGTAAGCGTCTATCAGCGGAGGTATCCGGCAATGCCGCGCTCTGTGGTTGATCTTGGACGTGGGCGGACAAAGCTGTGGTCAAGGACGGCTGTAGCCTCATGGGCCTTGTCAGCAGACGTACGCTCGCCGCAGGCGATCTGCAGTGCCGAACTTGCGCAACTCGCGCCGCAAGGTGAACCGCTCGCACAGGGCATCTTCCGGAGCGCGTACACGTCAGCACGTCAGCACGCCCTCGCAGGAGGCAGCAAGCCGCGGGAAGTCGCCCGTTCAAGACGAGCTGCCTATCAGCTAGCGCTCGACCACGCCCTCCAGGTCGATCCGGCCTTCCGAGTCGCAATGCCCGACCGCTGGCTTGACGAGGCGTGACTCTCCAGTGAGTTGACATCGGAATTTGAGTCGCAGAAGGCTCCCAAGATTCCGATCGGTCCACGTCGGATTTCGGTCGAACTGGTCGTGGATGCCCCGCAGGGATTCGTCAAAGTCGTGGGGCGTTGTTTAGCCTGGCCGGAGGTCTAGCAGCTGGAGCGGGCGGTGTGGGTTCTGGGCGTTGCGGCGTGTCTCGGCGGTGATTTTGGTCACTCCCTGTAGCCGGAATGCGGTGATGACGAGGTTGGTGAGGGCGGACATCACCTGGGGGGCGTTTCCGGTGCGGAGGGTGGATTTGTCCTCCTGCCAGACCGTGTCGCGGAGCCAGTGCAGGTGCTCGATCATCCAGTGGCCGCGGATGAGGGCGAGCAGGTCGGCGGGGCTGGCCTGAGATAGGTCCAGGCTGGTGATGTACAGGACGGCCTCGCAGTTGCGCATGGTCCAGCGGCCGTTCTTCCTGGTGGTGACATAGCGTTCGACGAGGATGGCCTGGCTGGCGCCGGGGAAGCCCGGCCCGGCCGGGGCGGGCAGGACGCGGATGGTGCGGGTCTCGATCCGGCCGCGGCTGATCTGGCTGGTGGCGGCCGCGACGGGGGTGTTCTCCCAGTCCAGCGCGTCGAGCGCGGCGTACATGCCCGGCTGGTTGCCGAGCACCGGGAGCAGGTACTGCGCGTGCTTGTCCTCCACGATCCAGCGGGCGTTCTCCCTGGTGGTCTGCATCGCGTCGGCAGTGACAACCACGTCGTGCAGGGGCAGCGGCTGCAGCAGCGGCTTGAAGTGCGTGACCTCGTTCGCCTTGCCGGCCCGGGCGACCTTGTCCTGGCTGATGACCAGCCCGGTGCCGTGGGTGATCGCCGCCAGCAGGTGCACCTTCTTTCTCCCGCCGGCCTTGGCGAGCCTGCGTTCCTTGCCATCCACGCCCACCGCGGGCCGGGCCGGGCGGTGAGCCGGGTCGCCCGTCACGGCAGGGTCCAGCCACGGGTGGCCGGGAGCGGCGCGGAACCAGCCGTCCGCCCGCACCTCGCGCAGCGCCTCGCCGGCCGGCGCCCGGCGCCGCCGCTTCGTCCCGCCGCTGGCCTTCCCGCCCGCTGCGGTGCGCGCGGCGATCCGGGCCGCCAGCTGCGGGTCCAGCGCCGCCTGGGCCACCCACGCGGTCAGCCCGGCCTCCAGCTCGACCGCGTCCAGCAGGGCCGGCAGCCGGTCCAGCGTGGACGCGGACGGCGGCTCATGCAGCCCGGTCCGCGGGCTGCGGCGGGTCCCGTGCGCGGCCAGCACCCCGGGGTCCCAGCCCGCCGCCGCCCCGGCGATCGCCAGCGGGCTGGAATACCCGCACGCCACCCCCGCGATCAGCACCGATACCAGCGAGGCCAGCGAATGCCGGATCCCGCGCCGCTTGCGCGGATCGGTCAGCCGGGCCGCCAGCACCTCACGCAGCGACCCCGCCGGCGGCGCGCCGACCGCCCCCAGATGGCAGCGGACAACCTCGATCAGCAATGATGCATCCACGGGCACGGTCCCTCTGATTGATCATTCGGATATAGGCACCCAAATGATCAGCAGGGACCGTGCCCCCGATCAAGCACATCCGCTCACGCGAAACCCGTGTCGCAGACGATCCGCCCGCCCGGCACCCGCGCTCAGTCACCGGCCCGGGATACCGGACGCCCCGAAGGACGCCCCGTCACAAGGCCATCTAACGCCGCGAACCACCAGGCCCTTCGATCACCCACAGTCACACTGACTTTGACGAATCCCTGGGATGCCCCGAGGTGCCCGTCATGCCAGCGAAACTGACCCGTAAACGAGCAAGACCCAGGTCCGGGACACTGCCTCCCGCCTTCCTGAAGATCGATATCTTCCGTCGAGTCCTGGAGTACTACAAAGGGAATAATCTCCCGGAGCTCCGGTTCCTGGCAAATACTCTCCAGACGACGTTCGGTTTGGACCCCGCCTTTCACGACGAGTTTCTGGACCTCTTTGATAAGAATTGTCGTTTCGTTGGGATCGGCGCAGACTACACGCCAGGGATTCGTCAAAGTCGTGGGACGTGTTTAGCCTGGTCGGAGGGCTAGTAGCTGGAGCGGGCGGCGGGGGTTCTGGGCGTTGCGGCGTGTTTCCTCCGTGATCTTGGTTACTCCTTGTAGCCGGAATAGGGTGATGACGAGGTTGGTGAGGGCGGATAGCACCTGGGGCGCGTTCCCGGAGCTGATGGTTGATTCGTCCTCGTGCCAGACCACGTCACGGAGCCAGTGCAGGTGCTCCACCGTCCAGTGGCCGCGCACGAGTGCGAGCAGGTCGGCGGGGGCTGCCTGGCCGGCGTCCAGGCTGGTGACATACAGGACGGCCTCGCAGTTGCGCATGGTCCAGCGGCCGTTCTTCCTGATGGTGACGTAGCGTTCGAGAAGGATGGCCTGGCTGGCGCCGGGAAAGCCTGGTTCCGCCGGGGCGGGCAGGACGCGGATCGTGCGGGTCTCGATCCTGCCGCGGCTGATCTCGCTGGTAGCGGCCGCGACGGGGGTGCTCTCCCAGTCCAGGGCGTCGAGCGCGGCGTACAGGCGGGGCTGGTTGCCGAGCACCGGGAGCAGGTAGCGCGCGTGCTTGTCCTCGGTCAGCCAGCGGGCGTTCTCGCGGGTGGCCTGCATCGCATCGGCGGTGATGACGACATCGCGCAGGGGAAGGGGCTCCAGCAGCGGCTTGAAGTGGGTGACCTCGCTGGCCTTGCCGGCCTTGGCGACCCGGTCCTGGCCGATCACCAGCCCGGTGACGTGGGTGATGGCGCCCAGCAGGTGCACCTTCTTCTTCCCGCCTGCCTTGGCGAGCCTGCGCTCCTTGCCGTCAACGCCCACCGCGGGCGCCGCCGGGCGGTGCGCGGGATCGCCCGTCACGGCAGGGTCCAGCCACGGGTGGCCGGGCGCGGCGCGGAACCAGCCGTCCGCCCGCACCTCGCGCAGCGCCTCGCCGGCCGGCGGCCTGCGGTGCCGCTTCGTCCCGCCGCCGGCCTTCCTGCCCGCCGCGCGCGCGGCGATCCGGGCCGCCAGCCGCGGGTCCAGCGCTGCCGGGGCCAGCCACGCGGACAGCCCGGCCTCCAGCTCACCGGCGTCCAGCAGGGCCGGCAGCCGGCCCAGCGTGGATGCGCTCGGCGGCTCATGCAGCCTGGTCACCGGGTTGCGGCGGGTCCCGTGCGCGGCCAGCACCTCCTGGTCCCAGCCTGCCGCCGCCCCGGCGATCGCCAGCGGGCTGGAGTACCCGCACGCGACCCCCGCGACCAGCACCGACACCAGCGAGCCCAGCGAGTGCCGGATCCCGCGCGGCTTGCGCGGATCGGTCAGCCAGGCACCCAGCACCTCACGAAGCGGCACCGGCGGCGCCCCGGCCGGCGCCGGCGCGCCCGCAGCCCCCAGATGACAGCGGACAACCTCGATCAGCGATGATGCAGGCACGGGCACGGTCCTTCTGATGATCATCCGGACTTCGACACCCAAATGATCAGCAGGGACCGTGCCCCCAGATCAAGCACATCCGCTCGCATGAAACCCCGTGTCGCGGGTGACACGAACCGCCCGCCCGGAACCCGCCCTCAGCCACCCGCCCGGTACACCGGCCGCCCGCGCAAGCCTGCTTAAACGCCGCGAGCCACCAAGCCCCTTCGGTCACCCACAGTCACACTGACTTTGACGAGTCCCTGGACTACACGCCGGGCGAAAATCGGGGACGTCAGTTCTCTGACAAGGCCAAGCCCGCCGGGAAAAGTGCGGTCATCTTGGCGGAACCTTCCACGCCAGCTCCGGGCGCGCCCGTGTGCTTCATAATCATGCCGTTCACCGAACGTGATGAGCGTCACCTAGCTGGATTCTTTGAGGAAGTGCTAATTAATCTCTTCACCCCGGCCGCTATCGCCGCCGGGTTCGAGGTGCGGACCGCTAAGCGTCATGGATCGGATGTCATTCAGTCTACGATCGTCAATGAGTTGCTCGAGGCGGACCTAGTGCTCGCCGATCTAACAGAGCACAATCCTAATGTTCTGTTCGAACTGGGCATGCGGATGGCCCAAGATAAGCCCGTCGTACTAGTGCGGGCGAAGGGCACTGGTGCTATCTTTGACGTGGATAATATGCTGCGCGTGGAAGAATACAGCCCCAGCTTGTGGAAGAGCACGATCGAAAAGGATGTTCCGCGCCTAACCGAGCACATCATTGGAGCGTGGGAGAATAGGGAGTCCATGCCCACGTTCATGAAGATTCTTCGACCTCAGGGTTGATGTCCACTCTCCGCTGCCTCTCCTCGCAGTTGCCAATCCTCGGGAGTGCTCGCCGTGTCAATAGTGGGCGTAAGCCTATCGCGTGTGACGGCCCACGGAACCATTGACGCGGTGGCCGCGAGTGGAGAGTCAGAAGCGAGGACGACGGGCTTTGCGCAGGCTTTGCGCAGTGCTGGCTTCGTTGTGAGAGGATTTGATCCCCGGGTTCCGCGGCGTGGCCCGGCGTGCGCTGGGCGGGCCTGCCAAGGCTGAGCCCAGCGCTGAGGGCGGGCTGGCGGCGCCGCGCACGGCGCCGCCTTGATCCATGCGCGGCGTATTTCGGCAGCGCATGGACTTTGGCTGCTGCTGACTTGCGCACTGTGGCTCGCACAAGCGCGCACATAGATACGCTCGCCAGTCATGAATACTGGCGGCCGTTCGGCTGGCGTGCTGTACGGGGTTGTGTGCGCTGCTCCAGCCGCATCGAATGTTGGCGATTTCGTCCAGCTGGCGCTGCAGGCAGGCTGGCTGGTCCGGGTGATCACGACGCCAATGGGCAGGCGGTTCGTCGACGCCGATGAGCTGGCGGAACTGTCTGGTGACCGGGTGCGGACGGACTTCCGGATGCCAGACGAGGCTGATGAGCTGCAGGCGGCTGACGCGGTCGTCGTGGCCCCCGCAACGTTCAACACGGTGAACAAGTGGGCGGCGGGCGTCGCTGACACGTTCGCGGCCGCGCTGCTGTGCGAGCTGGCCGGACTGGGTGTGCCGATCGTGGCTGTTCCCCAGGTGAAGGATGCGCTGGCTAAGCATCCTGCTTTCGGTCGGAGTCTGGAAGTACTGCGCGGGATGGGGGTGCGGGTGCTGTTCGATCCGCAGGCGCCTCCGCAGTCACGCATGCCAGACTGGCCGAGGGTACTTGAAGAATTGCACGATGTAACGCTAGGCCCGGCGGGCGGGAGGGACTGAGATGGATGGCTTGGGGCGCGGGCAGCGGATCGCGAGGGCGCGCCGCCGCCGTGGGCTGTCCCAGGCGGCGCTAGCTGGGTTAGTCGGCCGATCGGAGAGCTGGCTGTCCCAGGTCGAGCGCGGCCTGCGCGAGGTCGACAGCCACACTGTGCTCATGTCGCTGGCCGATATCTTGCGGGTGGAGGTCACCGACCTGACCGGGGACGAGACGAGAGATCCCCAGGCGTCGCGATATGCGGCGGCGCGGGAGATCGAGCGCGCCATGATGGCGTATGACTCGCTCGAGTCGGTGATCGGCGCTGGCGCGCCGGTTCGCGAGCCGGATCTGGGGAGGCTACGGCTGGCTGTTGAGCGGGTGAACCGGGCCTATCAGGCCGCCCGGTATAACGAAGCGGGCCGGATGCTGCCCGGCCTGATCCGCAGCGTGGAGACCGCCGCGCGGACCTGCCCCAGCCGGCATGCGGTCGCGGTGGGCGTGCTGCGGTGCCAGGTGTACCAGGCCACGGTGGCGGTGCTGAGCCGGGTGGGCGAGACCGGGCTGGCGTGGACCGCCGGGGACAGGTCGGTCACTGCCGCCGAGCATGCAGACGCCGGGCTGCTCGCTGCGGTGTCGGCGTTCCGGCTGGCGCATGTGTTCATCGGGCGCAAGCATGCATCGCAGGCCCGCGACCTGGTAGCTGGTGCGGCGAGTGCGTTGCAGCGCTCGGGTACGCATGCCGATCCAGCGCACCTGTCTGTCCTCGGGGCGCTTCACCTGGCCGATGCACTCGCTGCCGCGCACGATTCCGACCGCAGTGCCGCCAACCGGTCCCTCCTGTCAGCCCGGCATGTCGCTGAGCGGATCGGCCAGGACCGCAATGATCACTGGACCGCGTTCGGCCCCACCAACGTCCGTATCCACGAGATCTCGACTGCCGTAGCAGCCGGTGACGCCAGTACAGCGGTCGAGATCGGAGAGTCACTCGACCTGCAGCACCTGCCACCAGGTCTTGGCGGCCGTCGAAGCCAGGTAAGCCTGAGCCTGGCCCGTGCCTACGCCCAGCAGCGCCGCGACGCGGCCGCCGTCAACATGCTCCTGACCGCCGAGCAGGCCGCCCCGCAACTCGTGCGCTATGACAACGCCACTCACGATCTGCTGGCTCTGCTGCTGCGCAGGGAGCATCGGGCCAGCACGCCGCAGTTGCGCCCACTGGCCCATCGAGCCGGGGTTATCTGACGAGCGACCCGCACGAACGTGCGGGTTAAACCCTCGCACCGTCCGCACGGTCAGAACGCCGCACGCTCAGCGCAGGTCGCTACGGCCTGCGAGAATACAGTTGCCCGCCGTGACAAAGCCCGCCGCGCTCATGACCCGCCCCAGAAGACGGACGTTTCCCGGACGGCCGGACCAAGTCGCCCAGGCACGCGACTTTGCCAGACGAGCCCTCGGAGCGTGTCCTGTGCAGGACGAGGCGATATTGCTCGTGAGTGAGTTAGCCACCAATGCGCTAGAGCACACCGCGAGCGGACGGGGCGGTTACTTCGACGTGACCGTCCTTGGGGGCGAGGCCTCCGTCCTGATCGCGGTCACCGATAACGGATCGGACAAGGAGCCTGCGCAGGTCGAGCTGGACCCGGAAGCCGAGACCGGCCGGGGCCTGGGCCTGCTGGAACTCATCGCGGAACGATGGGGACACTGCGGTGGCCGTCACGGCCGCACCGTCTGGTTCGAGCTGCGCTGGCAGACTGCGGAGATCGTTGCACCCCCGAACGGCCCGCGATGCCCCGTGGCCGACAGCGCCGCCGTCAGCCTTGACCTGCCCGGCTCCTGATCTTGGCCAAGGCATCGAGGGCGGTGTCGTCGGCGTCGGGCAAGGTGTGCAGGTACCGCTCGGTGGTGCGCAGGCTGCCATGACCGAGTCGCTGCCGCACGACCTGGAGGTCGGCGCCGCCGGCGAGCAGCCAGGAGGCATGCGCGTGGCGCATGTCGTGCATTCGTACCTTGATCTCCAGCCCGGCCGTTTCGAGCGCGGGCAGCCAGACGCTGGTGCGGAACCAGCCTCTCGGCAGGTGCCCGTCGGTGTCCACCGACCTGGCACGTCGCGGGTCATCCTTGCCGTCGGCGCGCCGCTCGGACCGGTAACGAGCGTAGGCACCACGGCAGTAGTCGCACCGGCACCGCCCGAGCGAGTAGCCGGTCATCGTCCCGTGCTGGTAGCGGCTACCTCTCGCGTTCGGCTCCGTCCGGCCGAGACTGGCTGGGTCGGTGACGAGCTTCAGCTTGCGGACGTGCGGTTCGTCGGTGGCGGGAGCCTGGAAGATCAGGTCGTCCCGGCCCAGGCCATGCTCCAGCACGTGAGCCCTCAGCTTGGCGGCGATCTGAGCGCTGAGCTTGAGCCGACGGAACTCCCGGTCCTTCGGGTAGTCCTTGACCAGGAAGCGTCCGCCATCGGGATGGAACCGGGGATGCACCTCCACGACGGCACGGCTGACGGTCAGCATGCGCGAGGCGAACTCCAGATCGCCGACCTTCAGCTCGGTCAGCTCGCCCCAGCGCAGACCGCTCTCGATCGCGGTCTCGACCAGCAGCCGGAAACCTTCGGGCAGCGCGTCGTGGAGCTGGCCGAACTGCTCGGGCGTGATGATGATGCGCGGCTTGAGCGGCACCGGCGGGGTCTTGACACCCTTGCACGGATGCAGGAATGTCACCTGGTCGTTGAGCGCCGTGGTGAAGATAGCGCTGAGGATGACCTTGTTCGCGGCGATGTTGGCCGCGCTGACCTTCGCGGCCTTGAGCCCAGTCACCCACTCCCGCACGTGCTCGAGCATGATGTCGATCATTCGCATCGGCCCGAACTCCGGCATGATGTGCCGGTAAAGGGAGTAGGTGTACTTCTGCCGGGTGGTCGCCTCCATCTCGTGGTTGGGCAGCCAGCTCCCTTCCACGTACTGGCGGAAGCTCTGGCGGCCGCGGCGCGGATCGGCGACCCGCCCGAGCCCGATCGCGGCCTCGGCGCGCTGCCAGGCCCGGTCGGCGTGCCGCACGGTAGCGAAGGTGCCTGCCGACCGCTGGCGTCCCTTTAAGTCGCGGTAGAGGGCGACGTACCGGGGCTTGCCGTCCTTGCCCGCCCGCTCGCGCGAGAAACCCACCGACACCTCCCGGCAAGATCATCTGTCATCCATTTGTCATCAGATCGGCTCGGCAGCCAACGGCACCTGAAGACACCGTTACGCAGATAATGGCACATCTACCTGCGATAACAGCAACTCAGACTAACCTGACCAGCCGACGAAAAGAACCAAGGCCCGCCCTGACACGGAAGAGGTCACTGGTTCAATCCCAGTACCGCCCACCAGAGTTTTCGCAGGCGAGATAGATTGGCGCTCAGGTCGGCGCCTCTTGACGGCCCGGGCTGCTAGCCAAAGTGTTAGCCATTGTCCTTCAGGCTGCCTATCCTCAAGGCTGGCCAGACGCGGTTGGGGCGAGGACGGTATCTACTGGGTTCCCAGCCGGAGCCGCTTCGTCGGCGCGATCAGCCTCGGTTTCGGGCCCGACGGCAAGCGGGTCCGCAAGGTCGTGACGGGGAAGACCGAGCAAGAGGTCAGGGACAAGCTCAAGTCGCTGCACGACGAGTTGTCGCGATCGGTCCGTTCCTCGCGCCGTTACACGATTGCCCAGGCCGTCGATGACTGGCTGGCCGACGGCCTGGACGGCCGATCCCCGGCGACGGTCGCGAAGTACCGCCATGTGCTAACTCCTGTGCTGAACGATCTCGGGAACCGGGTGCTGACCGACCTTACCGCCGGAGAGGTCAAGGCCGCACTTGGCCGGTTCGCCGCGACCCATGCGACCGAGACCACGAGCATCGCTCGGCTGGGCCTGGAGCGCGCCATCCGGCACGCGGAGGCGAACGACCTGGTGAGCCGGAACGTCGCCGCCCTGGTGGAGACGCCCAAAGGCAGAGCTGGCAGGCAGAGCAAGGCGCTGAGCGCCGCCCAGGCCGCCGCCGTGCTGCGGGCGTCGCGACAAGACCGGGCGGTGCAGGAGTTCCCTGGCTGCCCGCCACGGCCTCCGGCGCTGATGCACGCTTACATCGCGCTGTGCCTGCTGGCCGGGATCCGCACCGAAGAGGTCCGGGCGCTGCGCTGGGACCACGTCGACCTCGACGGCCGAGCCGATGCCGACCCGCCGGTCCCGCCCAGCGTCGCGGTGTGGCGCTCGGTGCGGGCGGACGGCGACACCAAGACCGAGCGATCGAGGCGCACTCTCGCGCTGCCCGCGATGGCCGTGGCCGCATTGCGGGAGCTTCGTGCGCATCAGGCCGACGACAAGAGGCAAGCCGACGGTCTGTGGCAGGAGTCCGGCCTGGTCTTCACCACCCGCACCGGCACGCCGCTGAGCGCGGGCCACGTCCGCCGGATGTTCAAGGATGTCTGCGAGCACGCCGGAATCGGTGCCGACTGGACGCCGCGCGAACTGCGGACGTCGTTCGTGTCGCTGATGAGCGAGCGCGGCGTCGCGACCGAGGAGATCGCCCGGCTGGTCGGCCACAGCTCGACTCGGGTCACCGAGACCGTGTATCGGCGCGAGTTGCGGCCGGTCATCACGACCGGCGCCGAGGTGATGGACGCCGTTTTCCAGTACCCGCAAACCGGCTAGCGTCCAGCCGGAGCTGCCGTCCAAGCTCAGGCCGACCGCAGGGCCAGGAACGACGCTAGATGTTCTCGGGTGATGATCCTGCGGCGGCCGACCTTCAGGTAGCCGAGCTTCCCAGTGCGCATCTGGTCGTAGAGCAGGTCCCGGGACAGCCCGGTGACGGTAGCGGCCTCGTCCACGGAGTAGGCGAGCCGCTGCTCCAGGAGCTCGGCGGTGCTGGCGGTGGTCATGGGCTTCTTCCTCACGTTCCGGTCTCCCGTCGGGTCCCGGCTGTGACTGCGGCGAGCCGGGGAAGCGTTCGACATCGAGTCAGCTCAATGGTGACAGTTCGGCGAAGAGGGCGCTGGTTGCAAGATCAACAAGACGGAGGCGAGGCGCATCGCGGCGCCTAGCCGGACCCGGCCGACTCCAGTGATACCGGCCGTCTCGCGTCCACGTCGATGACGACGACCGTGACGTTGTCGGGACCGCCCGCGTCATTGGCCAGCCGGATGAGCTGGCCGACGGCATCGGCCGGCGCGGCCGCGGTGGCGAGCACGTCGCGGATCGTGGCGCCCGGGACCGTGCCTGCGAGTCCGTCAGTGCACAGCAGGTACCGGTCGCAGGGCAAGGCTTGGCGCAACGTAAGGTCCGGGGACCGGTCAAGACGGCCGTCCAGGTAGCGAGCCATCATCGCGGCGACCCAGCCGGGGTTGCCTGCTGTCAGGTTGCCGATCACGTGGTCCTCGGTGAGCCGACTGAGCCTCCCGGCGCGCAGCAGGTAAGCCCGGGAGTCCCCGATGTTCGCGACCGCGACACGGTCGCCTGAGGCGGGCATGAGGATGGCGGTCAGAGTGGTGCCCATGCCGCGCAGCGCGGCATCCGCAGTGATCATGTCGGCGAGCCGACGGCTGGCTGCCTGGATGGCGCTGGCGAGGCTGGTGAGCGGGTCAGCGGCGGCCGGTTCGGTGTCCCAGGCCTGGAAGCTGCTGATGACGGCAGCGGAGGCGACTTCCCCGGCAGGATGGCCGCCGAGGCCGTCGGCGACGACATGCAGCCACCGCCCGGTGTAGACCGCGTCCTCGTTCTTGCGCCGCACGTGCCCGGTGTGCGAGCCGGCGGCGGCCGTCCACGCCAGCGGCCCTCCCGTCAAGGCGCCTCGCCTGCATCCGGGTCGTCGGGCCAGGGCCATGCGGCGGACTCGTCGCGCTGGAGCACCTGCACCATCTCGACCCGGTCGCTGGGGATCACGTATTCGGTGACCTCGACCGGCTCGCCGTCCAGCGCAGACCGGCCGACCCGCACGATCTCCATCACCGGCAACGTGACCGGGATCTGCAGTTCGGCGGCCTCGCTGCTGGTCGGCATCCTGGCCCGGTGAAACTCCATCCACGACAGCGGACCGTGCCCGGCCTGCTCGATCCGGTACAGCCAGTCTCCCGGGCCCGGCGCCCGCCCGGCCACACCGGGTATGGCGGCGGCGCGGGGGTGGATCCACGAGTTGTTGATCTGGAACGGCGGCTCGGTCTCCGGCCCGGTGACCCGGTGCCGGAGCAGGACCTGGCTGCGGTCCGGGACCTTCAGCAGCCGGGCGATCCGCTGGTTCTCCAGCTTCTCGGGCCTGGCGGTCGGCGGGATGTGGTGCCGCCACACTTCCTGCCCGGACGCCGACGGGAAGCTGTAGCCCGGACCGCTGCTGGCGACGTTCCGCTTGACCAGGTTGCCGCGCATCCGGTGCGGTCGCACCATCCCGTGCCGCACGATCGTGCCTCGCCGGGGCACCGACCAGACCAGTCCTTCGGGCTCGAGAACCTCCCCGATCGCCCGCGAGATCGTGTTCTTGTCGGCGCCATACTCGGCGGCCAGGGCGTCCAAGCGCGGCAGCGTGGCACCAGGATCCCACTCGCCCGCCAGGATCCGGGCACGGAGCTGCGCGGCGATCTCGGCGTACCGCGAGTGCTGGCGAGCCACGTTCCCGACATTCTCCTAAGACATTGACAGCGCCCGCGCCGCTGCCCATCATGGACTCATTATCTTAAGACAATCGGGCGTGCTTGGCGAGAGGGGCACCGGGCAGGCCCGCCGGCTACCTGGGAGCGACTCATGCGCGCGTGCGGCGAGGACAGCTCGCACCTCACGCTCCCATCGCTGCCCGGCGCCGTGGCCTGGGCCCGCCGGGCACGCCGAGTCGTCGCTGCGGGCCTGGCAGCTAGACGCGGACACAGTCGAGACAACCCGGCTCGTCGTCTCCGAACTCGTGACCAACGCGGTGCGCTGCGGGCGGGAGACCCCGCCCGCGACTGCCCCGGACGCCGCTGACCCGGCTGCGCGGGTCACTCTCGTCCTGTGGCTGCTGGACGGCCAGGTAGGGATCGAGGTCTGCGACAGCCATCCCGGATGGCCAGTCGCCGCGGCTGCCGGCCCGCACGCCGAAACCGGACGCGGCCGACCGGGGCCGAGTTCGGGGATGTGACCTGCGCCTTCTTACCTCTGCACCGGCGCCGGCTAAGCAGCCTGGGCATGCTCACCCCGGTAGAGTTCGAAGCCCGCCGCACCGCGACCATGGCATGAGAATCCAACATCCACCGAACTCTGGGCACTCCATGCCGCCACATGAACTGCGGAAGCTGAGTGCCAGTCTTGTCTGCAAACGTAGACATCGGCACGTTGTCCATGAACGTAAACACGATTAGAATGTCTATGAACACAGACACACTGATCGGGCTGCGACAGGAGCGAGTAGTGGTCGAGTACGACGTCGCGGGATGGCAGCGTTTCGGGACTGCGATTCGTGATGCCCGGCGCGCGGCCGACCTTACGCAGCGTGAGCTGTCTGAGCGAGCCGGAGTCTCCCGCGCCTGGCTGGCAAGGGTCGAGGCAGGTCACCGCCGCGCCGAGCTGGAACAGGTCTTCAGCGTCCTGTCCGCCCTCGGACTGACCATGAGCCTGCGTCCCGCGCGACGGTCGCGAGGCGAGCAGGCCGTTCGCGACGCACTGGCGAAGGTTGGACGGATGGCGTGACTGAGACGTTGCTCGTCGTTCTGCACGGCGAAGTGGTCGGTGAGTTGGAGCGTGCTACGCCGCACTCGGAGCCTATATTCCGCTACTCGACTGCCTACCTCGCGAGCGGTACCGTTCCGCTCTCGCTGCGGCTGCCGCCCCGTGCCGAGGCCTACCCGGCGAGATTGGTTACCCCGTACATCGAGGGGCTTCTCCCGGAGAATGAGGCGACTCGCAACGACTGGGCCTCCCGCCTTCGGCTGGCCAACAGTGACGCCTTCTCTCTGCTGTCCCGGATGGGCTGGGACTGCCCCGGAGCCGTCCAGTTCACTCCGCCTGACAAGATCAACACCATGCGGGCGCGCGGCAGCATGCTCCGGCCGGTCAGCGAGCGCAAGATCGGCGACCGGTTGCGAGCCCTGCGGACGGACGAGGCATCCTGGGCACTCCCGGATGAGCACTGGTCACTCGCCGGGCAACAGAGCAAGTTCGCGCTCGTCTCGCGCGACGGCCGCTGGTACCGCGCGACAGGTGCCGCCGCCACGACCCACATCCTCAAGCCGGGTATCGGGCGGCTGCGTCACCAGGCGCTTGTGGAGCACACCACCATGCGCGCTGCGGCCCTGGCCGGGGTTGAGGTGGTGAACAGCGATTACCGCGAGTTCGACGGCGAACCGGCAATCGTCATCGAGCGATTCGACCGCCTCAATGCCGACGGCGAGGTGATCCGGCTTCACCAGGAGGACTTCTGCCAGGCAGTCGGGCGAATGCCTGCCTTCAAGTACGAGGCACCTCGCGGTCCGGGCCTGAAGGACATGAACCGCGTCATACGCTCCGCCTCAGCTGACGTGCGACGCGACGCCGAACGGCTGCTCGACTTCGTGGCGATCAACTACGTCGCCGGAGCACCAGACGGGCACTCGAAGAACATCGCGCTACTCCTCCTCCCGGACCAGGTGCGGGTCGCGCCGCTGTACGACCTGTCAAGCGCGTTCCCCTACAAGCCCAGCCGGGGCACGCTGGAAGTCGCGGTCTCCATCGGAGGTCGGCGCAAGCTCGGCGAAGTACAGCCTCGCCATTGGGCAGAAGCAGCGCGCGTACTCGGCCTGCCACCCCGGTACGTGCACGACCGCGTGTACGACCTGGCCGACCGGTTCCCGGCCGCGTTCACCTCAGCGCTCGAGGCCATCGGCACTGACGCTGCGCACGAAGTAAGGGAGCGGGCACGCGAACGTCTGGCCAGACACTGCGACCGGCTCCGCGCGCAGCTCGACTCCGGTGCCGCCGCTACGGCCTTTCGCGGCACCGCCGACTCGCCCGGCTAACCATCAGCGACGGCACCAGCAAGTGCAGGTACGACACGGTCCCGACGATCAGCGCCAACAGCGCCACGCACCTGGTCGTCGTCCACCTGGTCCACCGGTCCGGCCCTCCCGAGCGGTGAGCTACCGGCTGCCCGGGTCACCGGTGCCTCAGAGCACCAGCTCACCGGTGATAGCCGGATGTACAAGCCGCGCCCCTGGCCAGCTCGAAGCTAGGGACGGCGCACTGATTTGAGCCAAATCGGGCTTGACCTTGCCCAGAGTCGCGGTACCACCTTGTGGCCCTGATCGAGGCGTTCGGGTAGCGGGCCAGGCGGCTCCGGTCATCCCCCGGCCTCTGGTTCCAGGTCGGGCTGCGCTTGCCGTCGGGCGCGCCGACTGGCCAGCGGTTCCTGGCGGACGGCGTTGCGCCGGGCGTCGGCTTCTCGCAAGGCCTCCGCCTGGCGTCGGCGCATCAGGTCGTCGCTCTCCAGGTTTGCGTCCTCATGGGCTTGCCGCTGGCGCTCGGCGATGATGCGCCTGGCTCGTATGGCCGCTTGCAGCGCGACCTCGATGTCCGGGCGGACCTCAGTGTGGCGGCTGGCCGACGGCTCGGCGTCACCTCGCTCGGGCCATCCGGCCTGAGCCGCGATGGCTGCGGCGTGTTGCTCCTGCGGGTGCAGGGGCGGCAGGTCGATGCCGGGGTGACGGCGGCGCAGCTCGGCGTCGGCGGCCAGCGCCCGCTGCCGGGTCGGCTCGGTGACCTCGTGCCACGCCACGCGGGCTTCGGCGATCTGCTCCAGTGCTTGCCTGCGCGCACCGGCCTGCTGCGCGCGAGAGCTGAGCGCAAGCGCCTGCTGTCGGGCCAGAGACCGCTCGGCCCAGTCGCGTGGAGCGTCCGCCTGCTGCCAGGCCATGACCGCGTCGGCCCGGCAGGCGTCCTCGGCCAGGTGCGCCTCCCGGAGGTCTCCCGCCACGTACTGCGGCGCCCACGCGGCCTCCCGCTGGTAGGCGGCCCGCCGCACCAGAAGCTCATCGTCGGTGGCCGCCCGGGTTTCGCGGTCCAGCTCCGGCATGCGCAGCGCGGCGTACGCGGCGTACCAGCTTGCCCGCAGCTCGGGCGAGGCCCGCTCGGGCGCCGGCCCGATCGCGTCGGTCTCGCTGGACCAGCTGCGTTCCTCCCGGTAGGCGGCCGCGATCCCGGCCCTGCGGGTCCAGTCCGCACGCTCAACCGGATCGGCGGGTACCTCGCCGAGGATGCTCAGCGCCCACACCGGCCGGTCCAGCGCGGCCTCCTGCCCCAGCACGGCGGCCCTGGCGTCCATCGCCGCCGCCAGCTCGAACGCGAACGCGCGGTTCACCGGGTCATCGATCACTGGCGTACGCGCGACGTAGCTGGGAGCGGCGACCGGCTCGGGGGTGCCGACGATCCGCTGGATGCGGCCGTGGAGCACGGCGGCGATGCTGCGCGCCCCGGCGAAGTCCCTCTTGCCGACGGCATGCCGGATCACGCCGTCGGTGTCGTGTCCGGCCAGTTCGGCCACGCGCAGCAGGCGGGCCAGTGTGCCCCGCTCGGCGTCCTCGCGGAACCGCTGCCAGTCCCCCTGCGGCAATAGAGCCCGGATCGCAACTTCGTGGCGCCGGGTCGAGCAGGCGCGGGTCAGGTCGGTCCAGACAGGCGCCAAGGTGGCGAGGCTGGCGGCGAGGTCGAGCTCGCGGCGCATCACCTCGGTGCCGGTCATGTCGCCCTGTTCGCGGTCCAGCACCCCGGCCAGCACCGCGAATGGGCGCGCCCGTACCGGGCAGGCGTCGCCAACGCTGAGCCCGGCACGGGCGCGCCGCGGTGCGGCGTAGCGGCGCCGCCTTGATCACGTACGGCGTGATTCGGCAACGACCGGCGCTAGACACCGGCGCTGGATACCGCACGGGCTTAGCAACAGGCTCGGCTTCGACAGTGTTGCGGACAGGGATTAGACACTACAGACACCGACTCGGCTTTCGGCACGGCCTGCGCGGGGTTGAAGCGCGGCTGCCGTTCGGCATGCTCGCCGTCCTGCGCTGTCCCCGGTCCTCCGCCACGCCCGGCGCGCAGGCTAACCGTCCTGACGCCCCGCCCGCCGTCCGCGCGGGCCATCCACACTGCCGCACCCAGGCAGAGTTGGGAAGCGTTCCAGCCAGCGGGAATACACAGGGCGCGGGTTGGCAGTGCTGGCTTGGCCCGGACCATACGCGCTGTTCAGTTCACCTGCCGCCCGCCGTCGGTGACTTCCGCAGATTCAGCCGCGAGCGCGGATAGGGCGTGCCGGTACTCGGTCAGGATGGCCAGCAGGCCGCGACGGCTGGAAGGAATCTCGCCGGTTCGGCTCAGCAGCTCGCGGGCTAAGGCTGCGTCATAGGGCGGACGCTGGCCGCCGCTGACGACGCAGGCTGGATACTCGACTCCTAGCCGGCGACGCCATCTACCCCTGGCCTTCACTGCGATGGTTTGGGCTGCGCCGTGAGTGATGTCAGGCATGAGATTCCTCTGCATTGCTTTCCTTCTCGTCCTCAGGGCTGGCCGTGATCACCACGACCACGTTCCGCGCATCGCCGTCGCCGGCCGGGACTACGATGGCTGAGATGGCGGTCACGAGATCGAGCCCGCGTCCGGACTCCGCGTCGATTCCGGCGTGCTGGGCCTGCGGCACGGTCGGGCCGCCGTCGTCTGCGACGAGGATGCAGACGCTTCTGGCGCTCATGGCTCCGAGATGGACCGTGAACGTGCCGCCTTCGGCGCCGCTCCGGGTGTGGGAGATCGCGTTCGCGGCCAGTTCCGAGGTGGCGAGCACGGCGTCGTCCAGGGCGGGATGACCCGCGAACGTGGACCGGACGAAACGGCGGACGGCGGCCAACTGGTCGCTGGTACCCGGGAACGTCCGCGATGCCGGGTTGTCAGGATCATCGACTAGGTCCGCACGCGAGGCGACTTCCGGACAGAATCCGCCAGGTACCAGCTCAGCCGCCATCAGCACGCCGACCTGCAGATCCACGGTCATCGCCAGCTCCGCACCCGAAAGGCGCCCCGAAGTCTCCCGACTCCGGCCCTGCGGGTATCGCACCACACTGTCACCTCTTTCTTCCGCGTCTTATGAAGCCCCGAGCCATCTGGCCGAGCCGCGGGTCGCGGGCTCCGCCGGTTCGGCTGTGGCAGGAGGCACTCATGGCGCAGTCCCGCAACCGGTCACGGCCCAGAAGGTCATCCGTCGTCCCGTCGTGGCTCCGTTGCCCGCGTTGTGCCGCTCATCGCTGCTCGCCGTCCGCTCCGTTTCCCGCACTCTCGACCACCTCCCAACACCGATCAGCCGAATCCGTAAGTGCGTTGCAATAGCCAGACATCGCGTCTTCGGCCGGCTGCTCGCGCGCATCGGCGATCTGAGCGGCGTAGACGGAGGCGTCATGGAGTTGTTCAGCAAGCCGTTCCAGGCGATCGTTCGGGACAGTCACCCCTGAACACCCCTTTTCCGCACCCGGTGCACGGGACAAGCGAACATCCAGCACGCCAACCGCAACAGGGCGTGATCGGGAGCAGATGTGTGAATGCCATGTGTGCGCAGTCGATGGCGCGGTGGCCAGTCACTTGACATGCGAGACTGCTGTAACGCAGGAATCAGGAGTGGTGACCCGATGGCAACACAGCCGAGACATTCAAATGAACAGCTACGGCTTGCAATGGAAGAAGCCGGTTGCTCGCACAGTCGCCTAGCCAGCTCGGTCGTCGGACTCGCCGCTCAGGCCCACGGAATCCGCGGCTTAAAGTACGATCACAGCTCGGTAATCCGCTGGCTGGATGGTCAGCATCCTCGCGACCCGGCACCCGAGCTTATCGCACAGGTAATCTCCGAACGGCTTGGCCGAGCGGTCACGCCGGCCGACCTGGGCATGCGGTCTGGCAGCACGGGAATTGATCTCGGTCTGGATCTTCCGCTTGGATGGCCGGACGGCGTCGCTGCAATAACTGCCCTGTGGAAGGCGGAAATGGATCGCAGGAAATTCCTGGCCGGGACAGGCTTCGCGATTTCCGCATACGCCAGCGCCGAAGCGCGGCTGCTGACACTGCCGACTGTCAGCAATCCGGTTACAGGGCTAGGAACGTGCCGGATTGGAGCCAGCGACATCGCGGCCCTTCAGGAAATCAACAAAACCTACCGTCAGCTCGACAATCGGCTAGGCGGCGGATACCTCCGCTCGACAGTAGTTCAGCTTCTCGACAAGCAGGTTACGCCGCTCCTCCGGTCTGCGACATTCAGCGAAGCCATCGGCCGTCAGCTCGCATCGGCAGCCGCCGAGCTGGCGCAGATGGTCGGCTGGATGGCATTCGACACCGAGTCATGGCCTGGCCCAGCGATACTTGATCCAGGCTCTGGGCCTTGCCCGGCTGGCGGAGAACAACGCACTCACAGCGGAAATCCTGGCAGCGATGAGCCAGCAAGCTGTGTACGTAGCACGAGCGAACCAGGCCATCGATCTGGCCCGCGCGGCAGGCGCCACGGCCCGGCACGCTGGCTTGCCGATCCTCGCGACCGAGTGCCATGTGGCTGAGGCACATGGCCACGCGGCACGCGACGATGCCCGCTCGTGCGCGCAATCCCTGGTGGCGGCAGAGCGCTCGTTCTCCATGGCCAGAGACGGCGAGGAATCACCCGAGTGACTGTCATATTTCGACGAAGCATATCTCTCGGCACGCATCGCGCACTGCTTCCGTGACCTCGGTCAGGGTCACCAGGCCGCTGACTTCGCGCGCCGTTCTCTTGACATGAATAGCGCCTACGTCCGGGGCCGCGCCTTCAATCTAGCGCTGCTCGGCACCGCCATCGCGCAGCAAGGCGATGCCGAGCAGGCGGCAGCGATAGGACTCCAGGCAGCCGAAGTCGCCGTGAACCTGAAGTCGCATCGAAGCGTCCGCTACATCCTGGATCTGCGGAGGCGGCTAGCGTCAGCGGCTTCGTCACGATCAGTACGGCAATTCACTGAGCAAGCGGAAGCACTGGCGAGAGCGCGTACTGGGCGCCGATAATCGTAGCCGCCCCGACAATCTCGCCGCCAGCAATCATCGCGGGAATGTCGTCAAGCGACACCCAGCGCACGGCCTCAGTCTCATTCGCATCAGGATCGCCCACTCGCTCAGCACCATGCGCGATGTATATCTCCTGCGGACAGTCCGCCGAGCCAACGAGCGGCTGGACCGTCAGCAGGCGCGTGACTGATGATGGCCGCCAGCCCGTCTCTTCCTCAACCTCGCGGGTCGCCGCCGCAGGCCCGTCCTCGGCCGGATCGACGTACCCGCCGGGCAATTCCCACACCCACCGGTCAATGACGAACCGATGCCGCCAGATCATCAGGACATGCCGTCTTGGCTGGTCCAGCACGACCGTCATGGCAGAGCGCCGCATCCGCATCACATACTGCTCAAACGTTGTTCCGTCCGGCAGCTCCACCGATGCGACGCTGAGCCGGAGATGCGGGTTCTCGTCGACGAGCCGTTCACTGTGAATGATCCACTCTGTCCTAGGTGCGCCATCAGCCACAAAACGCGACGCTACTCTGCCAAGTTCGCGGCTCGCGCCGCCGACCCGATTCTCCGCCAGCTACCGGCCTGCGGGCAGCCGTCAGCCTTGACCTGCCCGGCTCCTGATCTTGGCCAGGGCGTGGTCCGCTGCCTTGAGCGACGGCAGCCAGAAGGCGGTCCGGAACCAGTTCCTCGGCAGGTGCCCGTCCGTGTCCACCGACCGGGCGGGTTGCGGGCCGTCCTTGCCGCTGGCCCGCCGCGCGGCCCGATAACGCGCGTAGGAGTCCCGGCAATAGTCGCACCGGCACCGGCCTAGCGAGTAGCCGGTCATCGTGCCGCGCCGGTAACACCGGCCGACCGCGTTGGGCTCGGTGTGGCCCAGGCTGTCCAGGTCGGTCACGAGTCTCAGCTTGCGGACGTGCGGCTCGCCGGTCGGCGGTGCCAGGAAGATCAGGTCATCCCGGCCAAGGCCGTGCTCAAACGACGTGGGCCTTCAGCTTGGCGGTGATCTGGACGCTGAGCTTGAGCCGCCGGTACTCCCGGTCCTTGGGGTAATCCTTGACCAGGAACCGCTGGCCATCGGGGTGGAACCGCGGATGCACCTCGACCACAGCCCGGCTGACGGTAAGCATGCGCGTCGCGAACTCCACGTCGTGCACCCGCAGCTCGGTGAGCTCGCCCCAGCGCAGGCCACTCTCGATCGCGGTCTCGACCAGCAGCCGGAAGTCGACGGGCAGCGCGTCGTAGAGCTGGCCGAACTGCTCGGGCGTGATGATCGTGCGCGGCCTGACCGGTACCGGCGGGGTCTTGACGCCCTTGCACGGGTGCAAGAAACATCACCTGGTCGTTCAGCGCGGTGGTGAAGATTGCGCTGAGGATGACCTTGTTGGCCGCGATGTTGGCCGCGCTCAGCTTCGCGGTCTTGAGCCCCGTCACGCACTCGCGCACGTGCTCGGGCATGATGTCGATCATCCGCATCGGCCCGAACTCCGGCATGATGTGCCGGTACAGCGAGTAGGTGTACTTCTGCCGGGTGGTCGCCTCCATCTCGTGGTTCGGCAGCCAGCCATCCTCCACGTAGCGCCGGAAGGTCTGTCGGCCACGGGCCGGATCGGCTATCCAGCCTAACCCGATCGCCGCCTCGGCGCGCTGCCAGGCCCGGTCCGCCTGCCGCTCGGTCACGAACGTTCCGGCGGACCGCTGGCGGCCCTTCAGGTCGCGGTACAGCGCGACGTACCGGGGCTTGCCGTCCTTGCCCTTCCGCTCGCGCGAGAAGCCCACGGACACCTCCCGGCAAGATCATCTGTCATCCATTTGTCATCAGGCCGACCCGGCAAGGGACAGCACCCGATGACACCGTTACGCAGATAATGGCACATCTAGCTGCGATAACATCAACTCAGACTAACCTGACCAGCCGACAAAGAGAACCGAAGCCCGCGCTGACACGGAAGAGGTCACTGGTTCAATCCCAGTACCGCCCACCAGAGTTCATGCAGGCTAGAAATCGAGCACGTGGCAGCATCGAACGACTCATAGTGGAACGTGATTACCTGACAACCTTATAGTGAGGTCATTCCATGAAACTCAAGCTATCCCGTGCCGCTTACGTCCGATGCGCGGTCACCGCTATCGCGGCGCTGGCGGCTGCGGGCTGCGGCGTGAAGGCAAGCGGATCGCCGCCCTCGACCAGCAGCGCACTCCGGGCCAAGGCAGCCCAAGCCGCGCAGGTCAAGGCCGTATTCATCGAGGCTGAGACTACCTACTACTCGCTTGGTTCGCCCCCCCAGTCTTACATTCGCGCTATGACGAGCCCGGGATGGGCGCGAAGGCCGCAGGTGGTCGCAGCATCAGTCCGGGCGGAACTGCTGGATTCTGGCAAGAAGGCGCTTGCTCGATACTTCACCCCCAGCCTTGTGCAGCGAGACCTGACGGCGCTGGATAACGCGGTCCACCAGGACGCGAACCCGAACGTGATGAACCTCGGGGTTGGCGTGACGAACGTTAAGTTCATCAGAGTAAAGGTGACGGGAGCAATTGCGACGGTTGAAGCCCATGTCACCGTTAGGGGTGTGACGAGGATACGCCAGACCAACACTGGTCCATGGCTCACCACGCCTGGCATGAACATCGTCGATGACATTCTCACTCTGGTGCGGGAGCCATCAGGCCGGTGGCTGGTGAATTCGTATTACAGTAATTTGGTCCCAGGTTACGGCCCGTGACGCCCGGCGCCCGTGGCTGGTCCTGGCCTGAGACAGGCCCTCGCCGCATGTGACGTCGCAAACCCGGCAGGGAGCAGGCGCGGGAGCTGGGGCTGGCTGTCTGGACGCTGGAGGAAATCCGGGCCGAGGCCGAGCAGCGGAGGGGCTTCACCAGCCAGGCCGCTTATGCCGGCGGCACCACGCTCACCTCCGAGAACGACTACGCCCCAGCCCAGGCCGCCCCTTCCGGAACCGGTCTGCTAGCCATTCTGCTAGCCATCGAGTGGCCGCATCCAACCCCTGACAGCCGTGCTGGGCAACGAAAGCTGCAGCTAAACGGCATGTCTAGCGACAACTAGCTACGGCCAGCCGTCGGCCGATCGTCCCTGACACGGAAGAGGCCACTGGTTCAATCCCAGCACCGCTGGCCAGTTCTCGCAGTTCAGAGGCCAGATCCAGACTTACGGATCTGGTCTTCTTGATCGTTTGTCATCGATTTGTCATAAGGACTCGCCGAGCTCAGGTGACAGAAATCAGGCGCTCGCGACACACTCCGGGCTGCGTCCGGCCGGGTCGGCCGGGCAATGGTTCGGCTGCTCTTGCTACCGGGGCGGGCCTCGGCGCCTGGGCGCCATGGACCGGCGCGACGATGAAGCGGGACTGCGGACGCTGGCAGGCGCAGGTGGACCGGGCGCCGGGCGAGCCGGAATGTCGTGGCGGGCCAGTTCGGAGGCGCGGACAGTGCCCCGGTGAGGTCGCTTCGCTGATTTGATGCGCTGCTGCTCGACACACGCGTGCAGGTGCTCGGCAGCGGTGCGGGCCGCTTGGGCCTGAGCCGCATGCCGCTGAGCGGCGCGCAGATCAGCGACAGCGACGGCAAGCGATGCCGAGCGATGCCACGCTGATCAGCAACTCCCCGACCTGGCCTGGCTGGTCGTCGGGGCCGATCATCGCGATCAGCCTGGCGGCCAAGCGCAGCCGGTCGCCCGCGTGCGTGCACCGGGGAAGCCGACCGCACGGTACGCGGGCCGCCCGGTCGTAGGTATCAGCGGCGCAACGGAGCGCCGGAATCCGCAATGTCCGCCCAGCAACGTGCAAGGCGTCGGCCGCCGCCCACGCGGCGTCGGCGGCCCGTGCCGGATCAGTCCCAGCGCAGTGCCGGATGTAGTCGGCCGCAGCCTGGGCCTCGCGCCCTGCGTGAGCATAGGCCGCGTTCCGCCTCGGCGCGGTGAACCAGTCGTGTCCCGGCCGCTGAGCCGCAGTGCTCCGTGCTCGCCCCGGCCGCCGCGGTGCAGATCTCACGGCGCAATGTGACGCGTGGCGCTTCCGGCCAGCCCCGCCTGGCGGCCTGCTCCGACTCGGCACGATGTGGATGTGATCCGGCGCATGCCGGACCGCCACCCACCGCACACCGAGTTCGTCATCCTTCGGCGCCAGCCCGGTGCGGTCCATGATCCCGGCCGCGACCTGAGCCCATTCCTCGTCCGACAGCACCCGGTCACCGGGCGCGGCTCGGACGGAGCAGTGCCAAACTGGCCTGTCGTAGTTCGGCCCGGAATTCGCGGCGATCGGCTGTGCCAGGAGCCCGCTGAGCCGACGCAGGTCCCGTGAGCCGTTCGGGCGGCGTTCCGGCTCTAACTCGGCTGGGTCGCTGAATCCAGCGACCAGGTGCGGATCGGTGTGCCCGTTCGCCCTGCCAGGCCCGAACAGGTAGTACAGCAACCGCCCGGCGTCCGTTCCGCGAACGACCTTCCCGATCACGCCACTCGTCCTCGTCGCTCGATGTCCGTCCAACGTCCGCACCGCACCGTGGCATGTCGCCACCGAGCCACGGCCGCGTTCAACATCGGTCTCGACGTCCTTCTCCGCACGGACCGCGCCCGGTCCGCGTCAGCACCGCCTGTGGGATGGCGCTGACTCCAGCGCATAAGCACGCACCATCACTGCTCGCTGCTAGTCCCTCTACGCCGTCTGAGTGGCGTGGGCCGCCGTGAATACGCTGCCCGCGAAGCCACAAGCGGTCTCTGGGTTATGAGCCATGCGACGCATGTCTTTGTGGTCTCCGTCGTCTCGGCGCGTCTCTCTGACCAGCACATGGGGGATGCATCCTGGCCCTTGGTCTTGCACGGTGTCTCCCGCGCACCGTGCGGTCTCGTTAGCAGATCCGTTAGCGCACTAGTTTCCGAGATCCGGGGGGGCTAATACCCGTTGGCTTACGTCAGGGTGTCCGATATCGTGCGGCAGCGTGGCCGCTGAGGATCCAAAGGAAGTCGCTCGGCGCGGGTATGACGCGCTGTCAGTCCGCTATGACGAGGAGTACGGCGGCGAGACCAAATACCGGGCCTGGCTCGGTGAGCTGCGGGAGCGCATCCCGGCGGGCGGCACGGTTCTAGACCTCAGCTGCGGAAGCGGGATACCAGTCGCTCGGGATCTGTCGGAGGCTGGCTATCGCGTTACTGGGATCGATATCAGCGGGGTGCAGATCCGCAGGGCCAGGGAGCTGGTGCCGCGCGCGGAGTTCGTGTGTGCCGATATCACCACCATCGTGTTCGATCTGGGTTCGTTTGACGTAGTAGTCTCATTCTTCGCGCTGATCCACCTTCCGCTTGAGGATCAGCCTTCCTTGCTGGAGAGGATCGCGGCGTGGCTCCGGCCCGGCGGATTGTTCCTCGCCACGACCGGCTACTGGGCGTGGACGGGCGCAGAGGAGAACTGGCTGGGCGGCGGCGTGCCAATGTGGTGGAGCCATGCGGACGTTGCCACGTATAGGAAGTGGATCACCACGGCGGGCCTCTCAATAGAGCGCGAGGAGTTCGTACCGGAGGGCGACGGCGGGCACGCTCTCTTCTGGGCACGGCGGCCAGAGAACCAGATCTCTCAGTCGTAGCCAGGATCGGTGCGCACCGCGATCGGGCACTTAGCTCGGGACGGAGACGCCCGATCCGGCATGATTGGTGATCATGCAACCCTGGATAATGCTCTCCTAAAACGAGCTAGCTGATCAGCGACCGCTAGGCGAGATCGAGGACGTGCACTTCACCGAGTCCCTGGCTGCTGCGGTCGTTGCGAACTTCTCGGCGCACGGCGAGGCGGTTCTCGATCCGTTTGCGGGCTTTGGCACGACTCCGGCTGTGGCCTCGCGTATGGGCCGCCGCGCGGTGGCGGTGGAACTCATGGAGGAGCGCGCGTCCTACATACGGCAGCGCACGCATGGCGCCGCTGATGTGATCACAGGTGACGCCCGCCAACTCGCTTCGCTGGTTATGGCGCCGCCCATCGATCTTTGCCTGACTTCCCCGCCGTACATGACAGCGACCGGTCATCCAGAAAATCCGCTGGCCAGTTACATCACCATGGATGGCGACTACCAGACATACCTTCGCGAAATCGAGGGAGTCTTTGCCGATGTAGCCAGCCTTCTGCGGCCTGGCGGTTATGCGGTTATCAATGTCGCCAACGTTGTGTCGGAGGGCGTGATCACGCCACTGGCCTGGGATGTTGCCCGAGGAGTTTCCCGGCACCTGACTTTGCGCCAGGAGATCTTCATTTGCTGGGATCGGCTTCCGCCTGGGCTGAGCGGTGACTCCTGCCTGGCTTTCCAGAAGGTTGCCTAAACCGACAGCTTGCCGCCCGCTTACGCCCCGGGACCCCAGTTCGTCCCGAGATCCGCTGGCACTTTGAGCGGTTGGCCGAAGGCGGCTCAAGGGGAGTGGTCTTCGTCGAGCCAAAGGGCGGGCGGCTGCGCCGATCGAAGAGCTGGAGTTAGGCGGAACCATTGTAGCTAGCAAGGCGTCTTGGTGGTTGAGATCGAGCCCGGGCATGGCGTAGCGCGAGCCGAGGATGCGGTGAGTGATCCATCTGACGGAGACCAGCTGGAGGCTCTTTACCTGCGCCACGGTCCGGAGGCACTCCGGCTCGCCTACCTTCTTACCGGTGACCGGGAACTGTCTGAGGACCTCGCGCAAGAGGCGTTCGTCAGGGTGGCCCGGCGCCTCACTGGCCTGCGCAGTGCCGACTCCTTCCCGTGGTACCTGAGAAGGACGGTAGTGAATCTGGCGAACAGCCACTTGCGGCGGCGTCGGGTGGAACGCGCTCATTTGAAGCGGCTGGTGAGCTCCGCGGCTGCGGCTGGCGTGAGCACCCCGGACATGGTGACGAAACAGGCTGTGCGCGGCGCAATCGCGCAGTTGTCGGCGAGGCAGCGCGCGGTTGTAGTGCTCCGGTATTACGAGGATCTCACCGACCAGCAGATCGCCAACGTGCTGGGTTGCCCCGTTGGCAGCGTAAAGTCCTCGCTCCACCGAGCCGCAGCCATCCTGCGCCAGGATCTCGGACAGGAGGAATGATGGCAGAGCTAGACGAGCTGCTGAGTGCGGCGCTCCGCGATCTCGCTGCGGATGCTCCGGGGCTGCCTCCTCTGTCGCTCCGGTCGCGCCGGCGTATTCGAGCGGGCCGCGCTGGCGCGATCGTAGCCAGCGTCGTGGTCGTGGCCGCGGTGTGCGCTGGGCTGGTCATAGGCGTACAGGCGCTGAATCGGGTGACGCGCTCCCAGCCGCCCAACCCGCCGAATTCGGCCCACTGGATAGCAACGGTGCGCGCCCGCATTCCACTGCCGGTCAGCCAGTCCACCGATGTCGCAGTGCTGGGCTCGACGGCCTGGGTCTCCGACTGGTACGCCGGTGAGGTCGTGCGAGTCGACCTCGCCACCAGGCGGGTCACGAAGGTCCTGCACATTGGCCGCCCACAGGATGGGCCGATCAGCCTGGCCACAGGCGCGGGATCAGTGTGGGTCCTTGACTTCTCTACCGGGAGAGTGCTGCGAATCGCCCCAGCTACCGGCAGGGTCATAAGCCGGATCCAGATCCGCGGCGAGGCCACCGATGTCGCCTACGGGGGCGGGTTCGTCTGGGTGACCTCCGACGGGCCATCGAACGGGAAGACAGAAGAGCATCTCTACAAGATCGATCCGGCCCGCGACGTGATTGTCCGGGTGGCTCCGATTCCCGGCGCCGGGCCGGGCTGCGTCGCTTCTCCAGGACCACAAGGCGTCTGGGTCGGATGCGGTGGCGTCGCGGGTATCAGCTTGATCGATCCGAGGACCATGAAGGCGGTGCGAAGCTCGCCTGTCGATCCAGGCGAGTACAGCCCGCAGATAGCACCCGGGCAGCGGGTCGTGTGGGTGCTCACAGCAGACGGACTAGTTCGGGTCGACCCAGCAACAGGCAGAATTACCGCGACCGTGCAGACCACGTGGAACCCCCAAGTTACTGCGATTCCGGCAATCAGCGTGGATCCGTCAGGTCGCGTGTGGGTCGCTGGCTCGCCGCTCAACGTCCTGGTGCCGGGCAGCCCGACCATTCATCAAGTCGCTAACACCGCAGAAATGGGAATAACCAACGTCATAGCAGCAGGGCCGAACCTTTGGGCCGACACCGGGACGACACTTCTTGAACTCGGTCTCAGTAGATCACGGGCAAAGCCCTGACAGGCAGGATGCCTCAGTGGCCCGCTTGGCCGGTGGTCCCAGCTTCCGGCGATGCGTAACGGACCTCCTGGTCAGCGGGCCGGAGTCCGCGGTCTTGCCGTTGGTCGCGCCGGGTTCGCTGGCGGCGCGAGCGCTGGCGGGCGGTGGCGGCTGGGGCTTGCCGGTCGGTCTGTGGTGCCGCTGGTCGTAATCTTCAACCGAAGACGCGCCGGGAGACGCGCCGGCCCGGCATGAGTCGAGGAGCTCCAGTGTCCGCTTCGCAGATCCGGGTGGGAGCAGGAGAGACCGACGATCGTTTGCCGCTGCTCGCTGCGCGCCAGGGCCGGGCCGCTGTGCCCGTGCGGGCAGGAGCTCGGCTCGCGTGGTGGCGACGTCTATGCCCCTCCTCGTTTGTCCTGGCCGGAATAACGGTCCTAGTCCTCTGGGTCGCTGTCGCCGGGCTGCTCGGGCAAGGCCGCCTCGAAACTGTGCTCTCAGCCGGGCGGGCAGAGCTCGCCGCTCCGCTTCTTGTGGCGCTCGTTGTCGCGGCCGGGATCTGCGAGCGGATCTGGCCAGCGGAGCGTCGTCCGGTCCTGGCACGCGGCCACGTTCAGGTTGCGTGCTTCGTGGCCCTGCACGCCATCGTCGTGATCCCGCTGATGACGTTGCTCAGTGTCGGGGCGGCGGCGCTGATCGGCAGTTACGCGCGCTGGATCGAGCTGCGGCCGGCGGAGCACTGGCCCGGCTGGCTGCTCATCCCGCTCACCGTCGCGGCCATGGATGGAGCCAACTGGCTGGCCCACTACGCCGATCACCGGCTCGGTGCCCTGTGGCGCTTTCATGCCCTTCATCACAGCCAGGAGGAGCTGAGTGTCCTGACGTCATTCCGTGCGCACCCGCTCATGCACACCACGGGGTTTCTTCTGGCGACCGTCCCGGTCGTGGCCCTGATGCCGGCCCGTCCGATAGCCCCGGTCCTGATCACGATCTACGTCTGCATCGGGACTCTCCAGCACGCCAATCTCCGGTGGACCTTCGGCCCGGCCGGCCGGGTGCTCGTGAGCCCTGCCTACCACCGGCTGCACCACGCGCCGGACGCTCAGCGCGTCAACCTCGGCGTCGTGCTGACGATCTGGGATGTCCTGGCCGGCTACGCCAGGTTCCCCTGCCGCGGCGATAGCGTGGGGCGTACCGGCCTCGACAGCCGGCCGATCCCGGTCGAGCAGGACGACCCAGCGGGACCGGGCCTGCTGCTTCTCGCCGGGCAGCTGATCGAACCATTCCACGGACGAGGCTGACCCGAAAGGCCGCGAACCTTCTATCCCCGATCCTTCATGGCCTTCGTGAGGCCCTGCTCCTGTGGCCGAGGTCCACCGAGCTACCCGGCTGTCAGCTTGGTAAGTCTGTGCCACGGCGTACTAGGCGCGATTCGACTTCGACTGGATCGACGGTGGGATGATCACGCAGGCTAGAAATGCGAGCGCGAGAAGCACATCGAGGAGGTCGAGAGTTTCGCGCAGGGGCCGCGGCCAGTTGCGGAGTGCGGCAATCTGAGCAAGCACGGCTCCGGTCAGCATCACCAGGAGGGCCGCCGTCTGTAGCCGGAAGCCTCGGGTGCTGCGCCTGAATGGCGGGTGTCCCAGCAGATCCAAGGTCAGGCTGATCGCGATCATCAGCCAGGCGGCGCAGCAGATGCCAAGGGCCGCTATCGCCAGCGCGTTGAGGCTCATTCGCCGCTCGTCTCCGATCTCAGCCAGAACGCCGCCGGCTGGGACGCGCTCAGGCCGAGCGACGCACAGGCAGGCTGAAAAGACCGGCTGATTTGCCAGCAGACCTGGCCGGTGTCAGTGTAAGTGCCCTGGTGTCCGGCCACCAGGCCACAGCGCCAGGTCGGCCGTCTGCCGGAGTGGGCGGGAGGTCAGGCATCCAGATGAGCGAGTCGGAGATCGCGGGCGAGCTGGCCGCGGGGTTCGCGAGTGCGTGGAATCAGCATGACATGGATGAGCTGGGGAACCTGTTCCATGAGGATGCCACGTTCGTGAATGTCATAGGCAGCTATCTGCGGGGCCGGGACGAGATCCGCCAGCATCATGCGGCCGCTCATGCCGGTCCTTTCAGGGAGTCGGTCCTGCGCGCGGAGGTTATGGATGTGCGGGAGCCAGCGCCGGGCGTGATCGTTGCGCAGGTACGGACCGAGCTCGCCGGCGATGCCCGCGCTCCCGGCCAGACGCGGCGCACCGTGGCGACCTTCGTCATCGACCGGCGGGCCGGGCTGTGGCGGATCGCCGCGGCCCAAAACACGAACGTGGTACCGCCCGTCGGCTGACACCGCGGAGCAGATCCTGCTTGGCCTGCGTGCTTCCGGGTATGCCGTCGTGAACGTATTTCCGCAGGCGAGGGGGCGCCGGCATGACAACCTATGTGTCTTTGATCAACTGGACCGACCAGGGCATTAGGAACTTCCGCGACACCACCGCGCGCGCTGAGGACTTCACCAGGCTGGTTCAGAGTTCCGGCGGCAGCGTTCGGGAACTGGTCTGGACCGTCGGCGAGTACGACCTCGTCTGCATTGCGGACTTTCCCGACGAGGAGGCCGGCGTCGCGGCGCTGCTCCAGGTGGGCTCGGCAGGCAGCATCCGCTCCACGTCTCTGCGGGCCTTCAGCGCCGAGGAGATGACCGGAATCATCCGGCGAGCCGGCTGAACGATTTTCAAGGCGGGCCTACGGCCACCTGATCCTGGCAAACCGCGCGGATCGCGACCCGGTCGGCGGGTCCGCGCTGACCGGGTCGCGCGTTGCCGACGTGCTGGTCAGGCTCCGCCGGATGCGACCAGCGGGTAAGTCACGGTCTGGTTCAGGTGATAGGTCTTGCCGCCGGCGCTATAGCTGCGGGTTCCGGTGTAGATGAGGGTCAGGCGGGTGAAGTAGCGCTCGCCGGGGTGGGCGGGCAGCGGCTCGGCACGCCAGAGCGCGGCCAGCACGGGGAAACTGTGCAGGCGGCCGGCCGAGCAGGAGGGGATGCAGACTCTGAAGGTCTCGGTGCCGGCGGCGAATGCCGAGGCTGGTCCCCAGGCTGCCCAGTGCATCCCGGTGATGTAGGCGTTACCGTCGCCGCACGCCAGCACGTAATGGCGGGGGCGGGTCTGGAGCTGCCCGGTGCAGCTGACGACGACCGGGACGCCGGCCGCGGTGGTGGGCCGGGCTTCGGCTGCGGCCGGGCCGAAAGCGGCGCCGACTGCGGCGGCGATCGCGGCGCCGCCGCATAGCGCCGCAATGGCGGCCCTGACCCGGATGCGGGTGGGGTGAGTTGTCATGGCGGGTCACCTCTCGTGGCGTCGCGGTGACCGCAGGCGCACGGCGTCCGCGGGATTCCCGGATGAGGACCGGTACGTTGCCTGAGACGTACCTGACCGCCCGCCGGTTGCCCACAGCCGGTCACGAACTGCCGATCGTGCGTCAAGGATGGGTGCCGGGCTGGTGTTCGCGGCGTGGTCCGTCAGCGCCGCAGGACGCGGGCTGGCCGGAACTGAGTGACCGAGCCGCCGGGTGGCCGGCGTGCGTACCCCTGCCCGACACCAACCCGGCCACGGGAGGTACCGCTGAGGGCGCGTGCTGCCACCCTGTCCCGGCTCATTCCGCCTGGTTTCGGTTGACAATCCTGTTAACAGGCGGGCACGCTGGCGGGCCTGCGTGGAAGTGGGCACGCCGGATCAGGCTGAGCCTGGCCGCTCTGCAGACGGGGTCGTGTGGTGCGCGAAGTGCTGGCAGCGTGGGGTCAGCTGCAGGTGATCGGTCCGCTTGGCGGCGGCAACCGCAACACCGTGCTGGAGCTACGGCGCGGCCAGGAGCGGCTGGCAGCACGTAAGTCCCGGCGCCCGCCTCCCAGCCTTGTCTGGGAGATCGATCTGCTCGACCACCTGGCTCGTGCAGGCGTCCGGGTTCCGGCGATGATCCCGGCGTCCGACGGCCGCCGCCACATCGACGGGGTTGTCGTTCAGACTTGGCTCGGCGGCGCGCCGCCGTCGCCGGGCGACTGGCCCGCTGTTGCCGCAGAGCTGCGCCGCCTCCACGCGATCACGGCAGGATGGCCGCAACGCCCCGGCTCCGCGTCCACCCGTGAGCTGCTCACCGCCGAGCGTGGCGGCGACGTGGACCTGTCGGTCATGCCGCCCGATGCGGTCACCGCCTGCCGGATGGCCTGGCGACGCTTGACTGGTTCTGCGGAGACCGTCGTGCACGGCGACCCTGGGGCGTCGAATATCCGCATCACCAGCGACGGGGTCGGACTGCTGGACTGGGACGAAGCTCGGGTCGACTACGCCGATCTCGATCTGGCCGAGCTGCCGGTAAACGACCTCCCGCCGGACAGGCTAGACGCAGCCCGCATCGCCGCGACAGCCTGGGAAGCGGCCAACGGATGGACCGTCGAGCCCTCATACGCCCGCCGCCAGCTCGATCTGCTCCGCGCCGGGCAGCATTCGTTCGGCTAAGCAACCCGCACCGCTCAGCCTTCCCCGCGCCCGGCCAGCGGCCGACGTAAGAAACTTGCCCTTTCTGGCCGGGTTGGTGTCCACTGGGGACCAGGAACGGACAAACCGCGACGACCGATCCCGAAGCGACTCGACGCGCCCGGAGTCACCGATGACCGCTGTCTCGGCAGCCTTGCCCACCATCCCCCGCCACATCAAAGTCAACGGGCACCGGATTCACCTGCGCCTCGTGCAGCAGCTGATCTGGTGGTTCGCCGCAGCCACCGCCGGCGCGTACATCATCTCCGCTGTGTACTACCTGCTCACCCAGGTGCACTGGACGTCTGGCGGCCACACGATCTTGTTCCTCAAGCCGCAATGGGACGGCCTGTTCAAGACCTCGTGGTGGCAGACGGCCAGGCACGACATCCGCGACGTCTACGAGGGCGCACTGGCGACCTTGCTCGTCAAGTCGCTAATGGCCAACTGGAAGAAGGCCCACGGTGAACGGGTCGGCGCATTCCGCCTCGCCATCGCGCCGTTGCTGATCATCATCGCCGCGCTGCCCGTCGTGGTGGCCGGCATCTGGGTGATCAACTTCGGCGGCCCCTGGCTCTGGCACCACACCCTGCACCACCGCGTCCTGCATCTGACCGTGGCCATGCCCGCGTGGCTCAGCACGTTCCTGTCCACCTGGAACTGGCAGCCGCTGCTCATCGGCATAATCGCCGGTCTGGTCGTTCATCGCCTGTTCCGGCCAGCAGGCAACACGATCCAGCTGTTCTTCATAGAGCTCGCCGTGACCAGGACCCGGGCAACCGGCATCATCCCAGCATGGGTGCGTTATCCCCTTACCCCGCCAGTCATCAGGGAACGATTCACCTGGATGATCGACAACAATGTCCCGATCGAGAAGCACGGCGCGTGGGTCAAGGTCATCGCCCCGGTCATGACCGCGATCCTCATCGTGCTCGCCCTGTACGGCGGGTTCATCCGCCTCTGGCTCGCCAAGCACGGAACGCCTGGACGCCTGTTCTGACCAGCCAGGAACACCCCGCCGGGCGCTGATAAGAAGTTCCGGGGGCAACAAGTGGGCGCTTGGAGCGCCTTCGCTGACACGTCAGTGACATGTGTCACTATGCCGAAATGACCGCTCAACACCCTCGGTCGTACCGGATCGCCGGCCTGTTCGCGGGCATCGGCGGCTTGGAGTTCGGCCTGCACGCCGCCGGCCACACTGCTGTCACCATGTGCGAGGTGTGGCAGCCTGCCCGCGCCGTGCTAGCTGGCCGCTTCCCGGATATTCAGATCGAAGACGACGTCCGGACGTTTCAGACATTGCCTGACGACACCGATGTCATCGTGGCGGGATTCCCGTGCACGGATCTGTCCCAGGCTGGCCGCACTGCCGGGATCGGAGGAGCGCAGTCGGGCCTCGTCAGCCATGTCTTCCGGCTAGTTGACCACAATCATCCGAGGTGGCTTGTCCTAGAGAACGTCCGCAACATGCTCCCCCTCGACGGCGGCCGGGCGATGCACCACCTCGTATCCGAACTTGAATCGCGCAAGTACGACTGGGCCTACCGCGTCGTCGACTCCAGGTTCACTGGCGTGCCTCAGCGGCGGCAGCGGGTCCTTTTGGCTGCCAGCAGAACCGATGATCCGCGGAACGTCCTGCTTTCCGACGACGCAGGAGAGCCGGGAAGCGACCACTACTCCTCCGACGCCTACGGCTTCTACTGGACCGAGGGCCTGCGAGGCCTCGGCTGGGCCTGTGACGCTATCCCGACACTCAAAGGCGGATCGACGATCGGCATACCGTCGCCGCCGGCGATCTGGATCCCAGATGCACCAGTCGGCCGACAACTGGTCACACCTTCCGTCGAGGACGCCGAGGCACTGCAGGGCTTTCCCCGCGGATGGACTGCCGCCGCCAAGACCGATGGCCGTAAAGGCGCGCGCTGGAAGCTAGTCGGTAACGCCGTAACCACCCGAGTCGCCGAGTGGCTCGGGCAGCGGCTCGCCGCACCAGGAACGTACGACGCCGCTGAGGCTGAGCCGCTTGATACTGACGATCGCTGGCCCACCGCCGCATGGGGCGGTAAAGGCAAGCGCTGGCGCTCCAGGGTGTCCATGTGGCCAGAGCAGCAGCCCTACACTCACCTGCTCAAGCTGCTGGACGAACGGCACCTGACGCCGCTCAGCTACCGAGCGGCCGCTGGATTCCTGGAGCGGACACAGCGGGCAAAGCTTCGGTTCGACCCGGAATTCATTCTGGCCGTCAAGAAGCACGTCGATGCAGGCGAGCCTGCGATCATCACCACGCACAAGCAGCCCGCCGCAGCAGAACACTCGGTCAAGGTGGTCAAAGGCCTGCCACGCCGAAGTGGCACTTCGGGAGAGGGATACGACATATTCAACTACGAGGCCATGCTGACCCATGTCGCCAACGAGTACGACGCCGCCTTCACACGGATCTAGCCGTGCGAGGTTCCCAGGGCCGGACACGAATCCTGATCTCCTCGCGTCAGGTCATGGCCAGTCGACACCGTGCGCTCCCGGCGTCAGCAGCACCGTCATGACCTCGCTCGCAGCCACGAAGGTGGTCCGGGGCGAGTAGCGGACGGGCGCTGAGGCACCATGGACAGGTGCCTGGTGGTGACCTCGTGCGTGAAGCAGCCGAGGAACTGTACTCGTGCGCCCTGGAGGAATTCGTCGAGCGCCGCGGCGCTCTGGCGGCCCGCGCGCGGGCGGCCGGTGATGCGGCCGCGGCGAAGACGATTGCCGGGCTGCGGAAGCCGACGAGATCGGCCTGGGTGCTCAATCAGTTCGCCCGCGGTGCGCCCGAGGTCGTCGCGGAGCTGGCCGGGCTCGGTGCGGAGTTCCGCGCGGCCCAGAGATCCCTTGACGGAGCGGCGATCCGGGACTTGTCGGTGCGCCGACGCCGGCTAGTAGATGATCTGATCCGTCAGGTACTCAGTGTTTCCGGCCAGCATGCACCGTCGGCGTCGCTCACCGAGGAGGTGACCGCCACTCTCGGTGCCGCGCTTGCCGACCCGCAGATCGCCGAGCTACTGGCGGCGGGAACCCTGGTGCGAGCGGCCCACAGTGATGGCTTCGGCGTCACGGGATCGCCGGACATGACAGTCGCGGAGTCGCCCCCGGTCATGCGCGACGGACCGGCCGGGACTGGTACGGCGACCCAGGCGCGGTCCGCTGCGGAGGCTGCCGATGCGGCGGCCAGGGCGAGATCGGAGCGGGAGCACCGCCGCCAGGAGGCCATCGCTGAGGCTGAGCGCGAAATGGCGGCGGCTGACCAGGCCGCCGACGCCGCAGCCAGCGCCGAGCGGGAGCAGGAGAGCACTGTCCGCCTGCTCCAGGATCAGCTCGCCGCCGCTCGCGATGACCTCGCCGATGCGAGGCTCCAGGTGCGCCGCGCCTTGGCCAGGCAGCGCCAGGCCCGCCAGGCACTGGACCGGCTGCACAAGTAACCGCTCGCAGCGTCATAACGAGGCGTGCTCGCCCTCCGCGAGCTGGAGCTCGAGCGCCTCAGGGGCTGCTTCTGCTTCCCCGCGGCCTGGGCCGGCTTCGCCGCGACGCAACCTCCGGCGCGCCTGGCCCGATCTCGGTGCCCGAGAAATGCTCTGGAACAGCTTCGCTACGGATCCCGAATGGCTGGCCGTGAAGGCTGCCTCAGAAAGCGACGGCCCACCGGTGGAGCGAGCTGAGAACGTCATCCTGGCGCGCCGACCAGCTATTCGAATCTTCGGTAGCTGGCGCAAAGTCGCACGGCCACAATGAATCTTGGGTTGATAGCTGAATTCTCAGCTGCCGCGGCCGGGCGGCTCCCCCGGCAGCAGGAACGTCAGGGCCGTCCTGGCGAACTCTTCCGGCTCGGCGTCGTGGATCAGATGCCCGGCCGGAATAGTCGCGCGCCGGGCGCCTGGGATCCGCCGGGCCAGTTCGGCAACCCGGTCCTGGGGAACGGAACTTCGCGAGCCGCCGCCGACGACGAGCGTCTGAGCGCTGATCCGGCTGACCGCTCCAGCCCTGATCTGAGTGACCCAGGTTGTCCCGCTCGTGCTCGGCGGCCGGTACGAACAGCCGGCGTGAACCGGGACTGCCGGAGTGCACCAGCACCGGGAAGCCCGATGACGCACCGGCGTCCTCGACCCAGAACTTGCGGCCGCCTGGTCCGGTGACTACATGGGTCTGCATCTCCACCGTGCCGACGCTACCGGCCACCAGTGCGGGCCGGTCCGCTATCGTCGTCGAATGCAGACCTACCGGAGGTTGACATGTCAGGGCTTCCGATCGACCACGCTGGGCTTGAGACGCTGCCGTTCGAGGCGTGCCTGCGGCTGCTCGCCTCGGTGCCGCTCGGCCGGGTCAGCTTCTGCGCGGACGGCGAGGTAGTGATCTTTCCGGTGAACCATGCGATGGACGGGCAGGACGTGGTCTTCCGCACGGCGCCCGGGTCGAAGCTCGCCGCTGCCGACGAGCTGGCCCTGGTCGCGTTCGAGGCCGACGACTACGATCGCCAGACCCGGTCCGGGTGGAGCGTGCTGATCACCGGCCGCGCGGAGGTGGTGGACTCCGATGCCGAGATTCAGCACCTCGACCGGATTGGCCTGCATCCCTGGGCCACCGCCGTGGATCGTCCCTACTGGGTCCGGATCCGGCCTAGCTCGGTGACCGGCCGGCGGGTGCCGGGGACAACGGGCTCGTCCTGACAGCCGGCGGGATGAACCCGCTGATAGCCGCACGGCGGCCGGACGGCCTCGGCGATCGCGCTCACCTTAGCCTGGTGCCGGCCCACTCGTGATGGCCCATCGTCTGGCCGGGAAGTCGAGCAGCCAGCTAGCCTGCCGCAAGGTCGTATAGCCGAGGACGAGGTCCATGGGCCGGTCCAGGCTGGCGTTCGCCCGTGACAGGTCGACCACGGCGACCTTGTGTCGGGCGAAGAGTGCTCCGCCGATCCGCGGTCCGGTCATCAGGAACGTGCGCGCCCCGGCCTGAGCGCCGGAGGAATCTGTCCCCACCGAGTCGCCGACCTCCTCGAACAGGTCGGCATGCCGGAGCAGGAACGCCTGATCCACGACAGCGAATACGCCAGCCGAACTGTGCTGGGCAAGGGGACTCAGGGTTGAGATGAAATCATCGGCCACGATCTTGGTCCTGGCCGCGCCAGTATCGAGTACGAATCGGTACGGACGCCCGGCGACAGTGCCGTCGACCAGGACGTCGGCGCGGTCAGGGTCATCGGGATCAGTCTCGATAATCAGCGGAAGCCGCACGAACGGAGCATATTGCGCCGTAGCCGCAGACCCGGCTTGCGGCACCGCCGGAACCCCGCCCGGAGCACGCACGCGCCCGCCGTCGGTGGTCAGCGGTCCGGTTTCCTGGCCCGGACCGGGCTGAGTAACCTGTTCGGACGAAGCTCTCGTGACCCGACCGAAGGGGCGGATGCGAATGAATCCGCTGTCCCGCATCGCTGGCCTGGCGGTTGACCGCGCGCTGGGTCTTCCCGGCCCGGCGGAGCCTTACCAGGTCCGGCCCGATGTCGCGGTTCCGATGCCGGACGGCGTTGTCTTGCTCGGCGATCATTACCGTCCCGCCCTGGATGACGGGCCGCTGCCGGTGGTGCTGATCCGCTCCCCATACGGCCGGGCCGGACTCGCGGGGATGCTGTTCGTCGCGCCGCTGGCGCGGCGGGGCTTCCAGGTATTCATCCAGAGCACGCGCGGGACGTTCGGCTCGGGCGGGCAGTTCCGGCCGTTCCTGACCGAACGGGAAGACGGTCTTGCCACGGTGGCCTGGCTGCGCGAGCAGCAATGGTGTGACGGCCAGGTATCGATGACCGGCGGCAGTTACCTGGGCCACACCCAGTGGGCTATCGCGCCCTATGTCGACCCGCCGCTGCGATCGGTGTCGCTCAACATCACCGCCGCGAAGATCACCGCCGCCTTCTACGAACACGGCGCGCCCGGTATCCAGGACGCGCTGAATTGGACCGGGCTGATCGGCAGGCAGGAACGTGGCCTGGTCAGTGCCGTCCCGAACCCGCGGCAGCTGGCCAGGACGAAACGGGCCTTGCGCAAGGTTCCGCTGCAGGCCGCCGATGTCCACGTTGCGGGTGCGCCGGTCCCCTTCTGGCGGGACTTCGTCGAGCATGCCTCGCCGGCCGACGAGTTCTGGGCGGGCGCGAATCATGACGGCGCCGACCTGGCCGGGTTTCCGCCGACCAGCATGGTGACTGGATGGTGGGACCTGTTCCTGCCCGCGCAACTGCGCGATTACGCTGCCCTCCGGGCGGCCGGCGTCATGGCGCGGATCACTGTCGGCCCCTGGCTGCACGGCGAACCTGGCGAGATGAAGGTCATCACTCAGCAGGACATCGCCTGGCTTGAGCACCATCTGGGCGGTGGTCCGCTGCCGCCTGGCGCGCCCGTGCGGCTCTTCCTGCAGGGCGCTGGCAGCTGGCTCGACTTCGACGAGTGGCCGCCGCCGAATGCCGTAGGCACGGCCTACTACCTGCGCGGTTCAGGTGGCCTGAGCCTGGACGCCGAACCCGGCGACGCAGCGCCTGCCATGTTCGTCTACGACCCGGCGAACCCGACGCCGTCGGCGGGGGGACCCCTGCTCCAGCCGCCGGGCAAGCAGGTCGACAACGCCGCGATCGAAGCCCGGCCCGACGTGCTGACTTTCACCAGCAAGCCTCTTCCCGCCGACCAGGACCTGGTGGGACCGGTCAGCGCCCGCATCTTCCTGCGCACCGGCCGCCAGTACGCCGACCTGTTCGTCCGGGTCTGCGACGTCGACAGCGCAGGCGTGTCCCGCAACATAGTGGACGGCATCCGGCGGCTCTCGCCGCAGACCGTGCCCGCTGCGGATGTGCTGGTCGGCGACGATAAGGTGCTGGCGGTGGACGTCGAGCTCTTTCCGACGGCCTACCGGGTCAAGGCGGGGCACCGGATCCGCGTTCAGATCAGCGGAGGAGCGTTCCCGCGGTTCGCGCGCAACCTCGGCACCGGGGAACCCTTCGGCGCGGCGACCAGAGCGAAGCGATGCCGGTTCGAGATCTATCACGACTCCCAGCACCCCGCACACATCCTGCTGCCGGTGCTGCACCGCCCTTGACCGCCGCGTCACCACGAACCCGACCCGACGAACCCGACACCCAGGGCCGGGCGGGCCGGTCACGGTGTGATCACTGATACGAGATCATCACTGGTTCCGGGGTCCTCGCCATCGTCTGCCGCGGGCTCAGCACCGGGTGGTCCTTCACGTAGAAGTTCTTCCACCCGAAGAACACGCCCGCTGGCGCTGCCCCGAGGACGGCGTCCCACGTCTGCTGCTTCTCGGCCTGAGTTCCCTGCCCGTCCATGTGGATGACGATCGCGAGATCGTCGTGCCGGGTATCGAGCCGTCGCTCGTCGCTGATCATCGACAGCCTGAACTGGTGCAGCACCAGCAGTTTCTGGGGCAGGTGGTACCGCGCGGTGAGGTCGGCCAGCCAGTTGATCACGCTGTTGGCCTCGGTGATGCTCACGCTGCCGATCTGGTGCAGCGGCAGCTGACCGCGCTGCAGCTTCCACTCCGGGTCGATGGCCAGCCCGACATTGGGCAGCTTGAGCAGCGGCTCGTATCTCCTGGCCTGGGCGAGCAGGCTGGCCCGGCCGGCCTGCAGGTCCAGGACAACGTACATTCCGGCCGCCGTCGCCCGCCGCACCCACGGGCGCAGGACGGCCACCGGGGATGCGGCGGAGTAGCTACCGTCCGGTCCCGGGCTTCGCTGTGCCACTGAGGCAATGATCTCAAAGGCAGGTATGACCGGCACGCTGCTCAGCGCCCGGTAGGGCGCCGCAGCCCGCCTAGCCCGTGCGATGCTGGCCGCTAGGTCCTGCTGACCCAGGGCCCCCAGCCCAGGAGTACCTGGGTCACCGTATAGAGCGACCAGCCGGTGCCTCGGGAAGAGGATCTGGCCGCCGCCGGGCAGCTGCACCCCGGTCACGGCAACGGCGACCCGGGCGGCCAGCCGACCCGCCGGTCCGAAACTGGCCCCGATGGCGAGAACCTGCCGCGGCCTAGCGGCGCAGAGCGCGGTGATGGCGGCCGGGTCGGCCCGCGGGTCATAGCCGTGAACGGCGACCACCTGCACGCCGGCCACCCGCGCGGTGGTGATCGCCGCCGTGGTCGCGGCGGTGGAGTCACCCTGACGCACGAGCATCACCACGTGCGCAAGGGGCATCGGCCCGCTCGACACGGGCAGTCTGGCCGGGTTAGTGACCACATGGATCCCTGGCAGCCGGGCGGAGAGCACCTTCCCGGCCAGCCCGACAGCGAGCACCGCGCTGGCGTGCAGGGCCTTGATCTCCGCCAGCAGTGCGGCGCTGACCGCAGTGCCCGACCCCGGGGCTCCCCCGGACGCCGGTCCGGGGGCGCTGCGGGCCGCGGTGAGCAGCAGCGGCGCATGTGCCCGCTCCGCTTGGGCGGCGGCGATCGCCAGATCTGCCGGAAGGTTCGGGTTGGCGACAACGACCACAGACGCGACGGCGAACAACCGCTGCGCCACGCCTGCGGCCAGGACATCGGGTGCGCCGGTCAGCACCGACGTTGCCGACTCCGGCTGGTGGGTACGTGCCACCATCCGCAGGTGAGCCCGATGTGAATACGTGACCGCGCCCGTGCAGGACGCTGCACCGACAGCCACGGCTGACAGCAGCACCAGCATCGCCCCGGCCAGGTGCGGCATCCGGGCGCGGGTTCGATCGGTGTGCAGCGGTAACACGCGGCGTTCGGGCAGGACGATGGCAGCCCCATTCGTCACCAACGGGCAGCACGGTGGTCCGGGTTCGGTTTCTCCGCAGACGCTACCGTCAATGTCCGATCATATTGCCCGACCAGGCCCAGAGCAGCGCATTTCGCGTAAGACCAGCACCCCTAGGACGATCCATGCACGGGAAGCTGAGCCGCAACCTCCCGGTGCCGAGGCCGGATCATCGGCTCATCAGGCTCAGACCCGTCGTGGCGCGCGCTTTCGGCGGCACTAAGCTGCGCTGCCAGCCGACCGGGTGCGCGGTGCGCATGTATTGCCAAGCCAGACCGCAGACTGCCGAGGGCTGTTCCGCGCGCCACCATGAAGACGCCGATGACAAGCGCAGCCAGCCCGGCGATCTGCAGCGCGACCATCCAGGGCGAGATCTGGATCACATCGCCGAAGACCAGCACGCCCAGAGCAATCCCGGCGACTGGCTGGGCGGCCGTGATGGCCGGCAGGGATGCCCGCAGCGGCGCGGCGTTAAAAGCGCTCTGCATCAGCCACATCCCGATCAGGCCGGCCCCCACGAAGCTGTACACCGGCCAGCTCGTCAGCAGGGCCGCGACGTGCCTGGCATCGATGATCTGGACACTGCGCCGGGTCAGGGCATCGGAGATGCCGAAGATCAGACCGGCGGCTGCGGCCGTGAGGGTCGCGCGCAGCTGGCCATCTCGCCGCCGGCCCGCATGGACGAAGGCGAAGGCGACGGCCGCGATCGCCGCGGCGGACGGCCAGTACGCGAAGGACCCGAACCTCGTCCCCGGCGCGCTGACCGTGCGCGACACGGACAACATCGTGACCCCCGCAGCGAGAATCAGGGCACCAAGCAGCTCGGTCCGCCGCAATCGCTGACCAGAAAGCGGCACGGCCATAATCAGCGCGAAGATCAGGCTTGACGCCATCAGCGGCTCGGACACCGACAGCTCCAGATGCCCGACAGCCCACACCCACAACGCCTGGCCGAGGACCATGATGGCGACTCCGGCCAGCCACCGGCGCCGGTGCAGCAGGTCGGTGAGCAGGCGAAGATGCAGGAAGTAAGATTTCGGTGCCTGCTCGGCGGCATGCTGCTGCAGGACCAGGCCGGTGCCGGCCAGCATGGCGGAAATGACGGCGATCGCGATATTCACGTGCCGGTCTCATCCATGCGCACCGCCCCAGAGCCTGACTGGTTGCGGCTGTGCTGCTGACCGCTGCTACCGTCCGGCTCGCCCTGTGCTTGCAGCATGACAGGTGATCTGCGCAGAGTGAAGACTCGGAATAGGATCGCAACCATTCGTAGCACCATATGCGCCAGCAGCCCGCACGCGCAGTCAGGTTCGCCGAATATCAGCCAGTTGGCGGCCATGGGACGGCCCAGGGGTGGTGATTATGGCCGGGCGTCAACCCAGGCGGTCGGGGCGGACGGACGGCCAGGTAGCTCGCCGCCGATGGCGGACACGTTGACCGCTAGAACGAGAACAGCCGTTCGGCGTTCGCGTGCAGGAACAGGTCACGGGCCTGGTCGTCGAGACCGAGCTCGTCCAGCCTGGCAAGGGCCGACCTGGCGGTGATCATGGGATAGTTCGTGCCGAACAGCACCTTGGTGCGGCCGTGCCCGCGCAGGTAGCTGACCAGTTCGGCCGGATACCGATGGCAGGCGTAGGCCGACGTGTCGATGTACACATTCGGATACTTCGTCGCCAGGGAGATCATCTCGGCGGTCCAGGGGTAACCGATGTGCCCGCCGATGATCACCAGGTCGGGAAAGTCAAGCGCGACATCGTCCAGGTAGGGAATGGGCCTGCCGGTCTCGGAGGCTCGCAGCGGCCCGGTATGACCAACCTGGGTCAGGAACGGGATGCCGAGCTGGACGCACTCGGCAAGCAGCGGGTAATAGAGCCGGTGGTTCGGCGGCAGCCCCCACAGCCAGGGCACGATGCGCAGCGCCCGGAATCCCAGGTCGTGCACCGCCCTGCGCAACTCGGCGATCGCGTTGACCGGATCGCGCAGGTCGACGGAGGCTACACCGGTCAGCCGGCCTGGGTAGCTGGCGACGCAGGAGGCCACCTCGTCATTGCTGATCAGCGACCCCGAGGGGCCGTACCAGGCGCAGATCAGACCGCGCTCCACCCCGGCCTCGTCCATTGCCGCCACCGTCGACCGCAGCTCAGGCACAGCACCAGGCGCCTGCTGGCCGGTCCAGCGCCACAGCGACGCGAACATCTCCTGCGATGCGAATCGGAGCGTCGGGTGCTGCATCCACACGTCGATGACCGTCATGAGCCACATACTGGAGCATGAGCGCTCACGTGCAACCCCTCGGGCCCGGATGGACGCTGCCGGTCGATGACCCGAGGCGGCGCGCGATCAGGCGGACGGTCTTCGGCGCCCTGCTGGCCTGCGCCATCTTCTTCGTCTTCACCTGGCCCAAGCAGATCAAGCCGCTCTATGCGCACGCCCCATGGGAAAACGATCCTTTCGACACGGTCTACTCGTTCACGATGTTCTTTGTTCCGCTCATCGCGGCCTATTTCCTGGTGCCGGTATCGTTGTGCCGGAAATCAGAGCCATTGCCGGTCTGCCGGGTCCTTGCCATCCTCAGGGGATGCCGGCTTGCGGTCAGCGCGATCGTGGTCGCATTGCTCACGGACTGGGCGGCCGTTGCCTCCGGCGCAAATCACTCGCAATGGACAACGGGCGCTACCGGAATACTTGTTGCCCTCCTCGTCCTCGCGACGGTCGTTACCGGTAAGGTGATCGCCGATCTGCTCCGTGCTCCCAAACTGCGCGGCCAGCTGCCCGCGGCGAGCATGCCTGCGTCGGACTGGCTGGGCGACATGGTCACCGTCGCCGAGCGGGAGAGCCACTGGCTCGGCCCGCTGCGAGGTCCGGCACTCGGCGTGCTGGCCTGGATCGACCGCAGGCTGCTGGCCTGGGTACGCCGCCACCCGCTGGTTGCCGCCACCATCGCCGCGGCGGCATTCGGCCTGACGGTCGGCGGCAACGAGGCGATCCGCGAAGGGTACGTCCCGTCCGCGACGTGGCTGACGATCGGCCTGCTCGGTTGCGGCATGTACGCGTTCCTGGTTACGGCGGGCTCCTATCTTGGCGTCGCTCGGAGCAATACGCCGCTGCGTGGCGTGCGGCGCCGAGCGGTCGATGCGAGTGTGGCCGCTTGCCTTGCGGCTGTTACCGCATTGGCGTTTCGGGACTTCCTGTGGTCGATGGTAGGCAGTAATCAATTCCAGGCTGGTCCGGGAAAGTTTGCCACCCTGGTTAGTATCGCTTTCTTTGCCGCTTTCACGGTAACTTTTGCCGTAGAATCCCTGCTGCGTTCTCATTCCGGCGCCGCACCACAATAGGCTGCCAGCTCGCGCGCTCGCCCCCTCACGTGCCGGATATCGGCCGCTGTGCTCGCCGTGCCCGGCGGTGCCCCTGCCCTGGCGGGCACCTGGCGGGCCCGCTGCGGGTCCGCTGGCCGACCAGCCAGGTACCTGGCCTGGTGGGTCACGACCCTGCGTACCCCACGTATCCGGTCGGCCACTGGTCGGTCGGCCACCGCGCCGCGTCGGCACTGCCCTCCGCGCGAAGCCCACCGTCCGCCGCCAGGGTCGCGGGTCAGCCGCAGCGGCCACGGCGCCCCCCGCCCGGCCGGCGAGTGAGCCTGAATCGCAGACCTGCCCGGAGCGGAGTAGCACCACCGGCCAGCGCGTGCTCAGCCGGGCGACTCCGGCCCGGCCGGCGTCAGAACAGGGCGCGCCTGGCCAGCAACTCGACGTTGATCGCTGAGATCTCCGCCAGCACCGCCTCGACCTGCTCGCCACGTCGAAGGCAAGCGCGCACCGATGCCACCAGCGCCGCGGGCACATACTTCATCCCGCGCCCGCCGCGCCTCGGGGCGAAGAACGCGTAAGGCCCGTGAGCGCGGCCCCTGGCGCACCGGCAACTGACCTTGCCGCATCGGCGCATCTGGTCCACCAGTGAACCCAACAGCACGTGCTCGACGTCGTCGAGACGGGAAGCAAGCCGCCGCCGCCTGGCCAGCAATTCCCGCGTGGATAGCTTTAGTAAACCTGACTTATGTGCAGTCACCACACAAGAGTAGCCTTGACGCCCGTTGCGACACAATGTGATCATTCAGGTCATAGTCACCTCGGCCCACTGACAAGGCTGGTGCGGCTCGCTTGCAGCTTAGCGGTCGCCTTAATTAAGGGGCAAATTAGCATGACGGCGAAGCGGAAGATTGCCAGAGCGCCCAGATTATAGAGCCACGATGCTATCTGGCGCATTTCATCCGTCGCATTAACTAAACCTTTCTGAAAGGTAAGCTATATTGGCACGGGACGCGGCAAGTAACCAACCACGGCACTACCGCTGCGTCGGCATCGGCGTTGGTCCAGCGAATCTTAGCCTGGCATCGCTGATGTACAGCCATCCGGAGATCACGAATATCTTCCTGGACAAGAACGAGAGCTTCGGGTGGCATGACGGCCAGCAAATGCCGGACGCCTCCATCCAAGTCTCGATGCTGAAGGATCTGGTCAGCCTTTCAGAGCCAACCAACGCGTACTCCTTCCTGGCCTATCTGCACGAGCTCGGCCGGATCTACCACTACTTGAACGCTCAGTTCGACGCCGTGCCGCGGCAGGAGTTCCGCAACTATATGGAATGGGCCAGCCGGAAGAACGAGAACATCGTCTTCGGCCAGGAGGTGCTGTCGGTCGAATACACCGACAAATTCCATATCCGCACCACCGCGATGACGGCAACCGCTGACAACATCGTGGTCGGCGCCGGAGTCCAGCCTTGGCTGCCACCGCAGGCGCGCGCCCACGTCGGCGACCGGCAGTTCCACGTCAGCGAGTTCCTCAGTAAGGCGAGCGACCTGGGCGGCTTGCGAGTCGGCGTGGTCGGCGGCGGCCAGTCGGGCGCGGAAGCGTTCCTCGAACTCGCCTCTCGGCGTGGCAGCGATTTACCCCGGCGAGTCGTCTGGATATCGCGGCGACCCAACTACCTCCCGCTCGATGATTCGCCGTTCACCAACGACTTCTATATGCCGGACCACTCCGACTACTTCGCCCGGCTTGACGCCGCGACCAGGGATGCGTTCATTGCGCGCCACGTCCTGACCAGCGACGGGATATCCGAAACCACGCTGCGGCTCATCTACCAGCGCATCTACATGCATCACTTCATCAACGGCTGCTCCGATCTGGTGGCGCTCTACCCCAACCGCCAGGTCATCGACGTGAGCTACGCGCCGGCCCGCGCGTGGAACCTGACGCTGGCCCACAACGATCACGACAGCGTCCGCGAGAATGTCGAACTCGACGTTGTCATCTGGGCCACTGGCTTCCGCCCGGCACCGCTGCATTTCCTTGATCCGATCAAGTCGCGGCTGGAGCGAGCGGGCGACGAGTACAAGATCGACGAAAGTTTCGCCGTCCAGTGGGATGGCCCGGCGGAGCACAACATCTTCCTGCAGAACGCCGCGCGCGGACAGCGCGGCCTCGCTGATCCGAACCTGAGCCTCAACGCCTGGCGCAGCCAGCGGATCCTGGACCGGATCCGGGGCGTCCGCACCGAGCACCAGCTGAGTTCCTTCATCGAGTGGATGACCAAGCCATCCAACGCCGAACTCCAGGGAGCGTAGGCGATGGCGCAACCCGCAATTGCCGTGATCGGCGCCGGGATCGTCGGATGCCTGGTCGCCCGTGAACTGGCCGCCCGCGATCCCGAGGTCTCGATCACGGTGCTCGATCGCGACGCGGTAGGCGCCGGCGCCAGCCGCAGGTCGGCAGGGCTGCACCTGCCGAGGGGGGCGACGCCGCGAATCCGGCGCATGTCGGCCTACAGCCACGCCTACTACGCGGATCTTAAGCTCAGCCGCCCGGAAACGCCGATCCACCCGATCGGGGCGACGGTGATCACGGACGACGCGCACGCCGACCGGCTCGGCGGCGGATACCTCGACCAGGCCGCACCGACCCGGGTCGGGAGCTTGCCGAATCGCGCCGTCCGCATTCCGGCAGGCTTACCGGCCTGGCACATCGCCGGCTGTCATTACGCGGACGTGTACGCCCTTGCCCAGACCGTCGCGGCCGAGCTGCGGCCCCGGGTGCGTTTCCTCGAGGGCGTCGCGGTAACCGGGCTCGGGACAAGCGCGGGCGCGGTCACCGTCTACGCCGGGACGGGCGAGCGGCTGGTGGCTGACTCCGTGATCCTGGCGCCGGGCCCCTGGCTGTCGACCCCGGCCTGGCAGGACTGGCTCGCCCCGCTCGGACTGCGGGTAAAGAAGGTCGTCGCCCTGCACATCGAGCAGCGGCCGGGCCCGGCCGACGAGGCCGTGATCTTCGACGCCGACGACGCGTTCCTGCTGCCTGTCGTGCACCGAGGGCACTGGCTGTTCAGCTACCGCTCCCCGGAGTGGGACGTCGATCCAGACGCGCTGACCGCTGGCCTGTCCGGTGCCGAGGTCCGCGCGGCACGCGACTGCTTGCGCCGGTACTCCCCCACCCTGGCGGACGCGTGCCGGGCCGGCCGCGTGTTCTGCGACGCCTACAGCCCGGACGCCGAGCCGCTGGTGCGCGCCCTGGACGAGACCGGGCGGATCGTCTTCGCCGGAGCTGCGAACGGTTCCGGCTACCGGCTCGCTCCAGCGATCGGATCGGAAGCCGTGGATCTGCTTGACGTACTGCCGAGCGAAGGAGTCCGGAATGATCATCAGCTCGTATGACGCGAACTCGCTGCACCGCTCGTTCGGCATCGACCTGGGCGAGATCGACATGGGAGCGGTCGAATCGTTCGGTGTCGGCGCCAACTGGGGCAGGGTCGAACCTGGCCGGCACTCCGATCCGCATCAGCACGACGAGACCGAGACATTCGTGATCGTCTCCGGCACCGGCGTTATCGTCGTGGACGCCAAGCGCACCCCGGTGTCGTCCGGCATGGTGCTCCAGTTCGAGCCGTTCGAGACCCACTATCTCGACAACACCGGCACCACCGATCTCCTCTTCGCGACGTTCTACTGGCGCGACTCCCCCCGCGCCTCGCGGGTCGCGACCACGGCGGTGCGCAGGCGATTCGGCGACCGGCCTGTGTTCGCATTCTCCACACCGCCAACGCCGAACGGCGGCCTGCACATCGGCCACTTGTCTGGGCCCTACCTCGGCACCGACGTGTTCGTGCGGTTCCAGCGGATGAACGGCGCCAACGTCTGGCATCTGGCCGCCACCGACGACTTCCAGAGCTACGTCGCGTCCTGCGCCAGGCGTGAGGGCCGATCGCCCGCCGAGGTGGCAGCGCACTATGCCGCGGACATCACCCAGACGCTGCGGCTGATGGACATCGAGCCCGACCAGATCACGCACACCAGCCGGGACGAGCGTTATCCGGACGCGCTCCGGGCGTTCTTCTCCCGCCTGGTTGACACCGGACGCGTCACCCGCCAGGAGGGCGCCGCGCTGTTCGACGGCGAGACCGGGCGGTACCTCTACGAGCCCGACATCGGCGGCGGCTGCCCCACCTGCGGGAGCAGCACCGGCGGCAACATCTGCGAGGAGTGCGGCGAACCTAACTTCTGCGTCGACCTGGTCGAGCCGCGCCCGACCAGCGGCACCGCCGAGCCGCGCAGCGGCACGATCACCCGATACACCCTGCCCCTGCACGACCTGCGAGCCGACGTACTCGAGCACCACCATGTCGGGCGCGCCCCCGCTCGGCTGCGTGAGCTCGCGAATCGGGTATTCGCCCGCGAGCGCCTCGACGTCGCGCTCACCCACCCGTCGGCCTGGGGCGTGCCGCCGACCCAGCAGGACGTACCCGGCCAGGTCATCTGGGTCTGGATCGAGCTGGCCTTCGGCTTCATCTACGGCATCGAGTCGCTCGGCCGCAGGCTCGGCATCGACTGGCGGACCGACGCTCCGCAGGACGACTGGAAGATCGTGCACTTCCTCGGCTACGACAACACCTTCTACCACTCGATCCTCAGCCCGGCGCTCTACAAGATCGCCAGTCCGGACTGGATCCCCGACGTCGACTACAACGTCAACGAGTTCTACCTGCTTGACGGCGACAAGTTCTCCACCAGCCGCCGGCACGCGATCTGGGGCAAGGACCTTCTCAACCCGCAGAGCGTGGACGGGATCAGGTACTACCTGGCGCGTACCCGGCCGGAGACGCGTCGCACCAACTTCACCCTCGCCGAGTACGAGACGGTCGTGCGGGAGACTCTGGTCGACACCTGGCAGCGCTGGCTGAACGACCTAGGCGCCCGGGTCGAGCGGCGCCACGGCAGCATCGTTCCCGACGCTGGCATCTGGACACCGGAGCACACCGCGTTCCTGGCCCGGCTGGAAAACCGGCTCAGCGCGATGGCCGAGTGCCTCGGACCCGACGGGTTCTCCCTCAACCGCGCGGCGCAGACGCTGGACGGCATCGTCGAGGACACGCTCCGGTTCTCCAGGCTCGAAGACCCACTCGGCGACATCGAGGACGCCAAGAACGAGGCGCGCACCGCCATCGCACTCGAACTCGCCGCGGCCAAGCTGCTTGCCCACTGCGCCGCGCCGGTGATGCCGCGGTTTGCCGCCAGGCTTGCCGGAGCGCTCGGCATCGAGCCGCCAACCCAGTGGCCGCGGCTGGTGACGCTGGTGCCGCCTGGTACCAAGGTGAACCTGGAGCGGCAGGTGTTCTTCGGCGCGCAGCCCGACGCGCAGGGACCGCCGGGGTCCGTGCTGCCCTGGCTGTCCGGGCTGATCCGCGAGGCACTGCAGCTACCGGAAGACGCCGAGGTAGCGGCCGCGACGCTGGTGGCACTCGGCGTCAAGTCCATGCAGGCGATCGCGCTGCAGTACCAGATACTCGAGCGCACCGGCGCGGACGTGAGCGTAGAAGACCTGCTCGGTGAGCGCACCGTCGCCGAGCTGGCCGCATTCCTGTCTTCCTTGTCGCCTAACAATTCGCACACCGGCAACTTGGCACCGATGGCCGAAGAGGCGGTGGGGGCGTGAACCACCTGGCAGTGCTGCGTGAGGTGCAGGCGCGTGGTCTTGGACTCACCGTCTCCGGTACCGACTTGCGCCTGCAGGGTCCGCGCCAGCGCGTCGACGCCGAACTCGTCAGCCGGATCAGGTCCGTCAAGGCTGAGCTGATCAGTTACCTGACGGCTGCTCAGCCGGCCGAGCAAGGCGGCTACCCGCTGACGCTGCTGCAACGCGGTTACCTGATCGGCCGCGGCGACTCGGTGGAGATCGGCAATGTCGCGAGCCACATCTATCACGAGATCGACGGCTGCTGGGACATCGACCGGCTGGAGGCGGCGCTTCACCTGGTCGTCGCGAGGCACGGCATGCTCCGGACCCGGTTCACGGCCGACGGCAGGGCCGTCACCGAGCCGGCCGTGGACGTCGGGATCGATCGTCTCGACCTGCGCGGCGAACCAGGGGCTGCGCAGCAGGCCCGGCTGAGCGAACTGCGCCAGCAGCGCTCGCACCGCATCCTGCCGCACGACCGCGCGCCCATGCTGGCCGTCGAGGTCACCCTGCTCGCGGACGACCTGATGCGCCTGCACGTCGGTCACGACGGCCTCGTGATGGACGGCATCAGCATGTTCCTGTTCTTCGAAGACTGGTGGCGCTGCTACACCGCGAGCGCGGAGCCGGGTGGCGAACCGACACCCGAAGGTGCTGAGCAGGACGTCGGCGAGGTGTCGTTCGCCGACTACGTGGCCTGGGTCGAGGCGATGCGCGCGAAGCCGCCTGCGCAGCGCTCCCGCAGCTACTGGCTCGACCGGCTTGCCGACCTGCCGCCGCGTCCGGCGCTGCCGCTGCGGACCAGCCCCTCGACGATCACGCGTCCCCGGTTCGTGCAGTACGCCGCCCGCCTCGACGCGCCATCCTGGGCCGCGCTGAAGGCCCGCGCGGCGAGCGCCGGGCTGACCCCGACAGCGGTGCTGCTCGCCGCCTACGCCGAGGCGCTCGCCCGCTGGGGCGCCGGCCACCGGTTCACGCTCACCACAACGGTCGCCAACCGCCCGCCAATCCATCCGCGCATCATCGACGCCATCGGCAACTTCTCCGAGACGCTGCTCGTCGAGATCGACATCGACCGGCGCCGAACCTTCGGCGAGCGGGCTCAGGCGCTGCAGACCCGGCTGCGCCGCGACCTTGATCATCGCCATTTCTCCGGCATCGAGGTGCTGCGCGAACTGGCGCGCCGCGATAGCGGCGCGGACGCGCGCATGCCGTTCACCTTTAATAGCACTATTGGCTACGTCCGGGCCGACATCGACGGTTCGGCGCTTGAGCTCTTCGGCCCCGAGGTTTACACCTCAAGCCAGACCCCGCAGGTCTGGCTCAACGCGTTCGCTTTCGAGCAGCATGGCGGCGTGATCGTGCAGGTCGATGCCGTGGACGGGCTCTTCCCTGACGAAATGATCAGCGCCATGGTGGGCGGTTACCAGCGGATGCTGGACAGCCTGCTCGACGAGCGAACCTGGTCGGCGGTGCGGTTCGACCTGCTGCCTGCCGAGCAGCGGGCGCGCCGGGTGACCGCGAATGACACGGCCGGCCCGCTGCCCGCCCAGCCACTGCAGGACGCGTTCGTCGCCCAAGCGGCGCGGACTCCGGATGCGCCAGCGATCCTGACCAGTTCCGCTTCGATCAGCTATGCCGAGCTCCACCGGCGCGCCACCGGCGCCGCGCAGTGGCTGCAGGCAGGGCAGGTCAGCCGGGACGAGCTGGTCGGCCTGATCATGCGGCGCGGGCCCGAGCAGATCGTGGGGATCCTGGCCTGCCTGCTGGCGGGCGGCGCGTACCTGCCGGTCGACGCCGCACTGCCGGCCGAGCGCATTCGCTACATGCTGCGCGACGCGCAGGTCCGCTGCGTACTCACCAACACCGGCTGGCAGGCCGGCCACGGCGACGACATCGAGGCGCTGATGCTGGACGCGGCCGACTCGCTCGGCGCCGGACCGGCCGGTCCTGGCGACCTGCCGCCGTCCGGCACTGCCCCCGATGACCTGGCCTACGTGCTCTACACGTCGGGTACCACCGGCGAGCCCAAGGGCGTCATGGTCAGCCATCGCAGCGTCGCCAATGTGGTGGCCGACTGCAACGCCAGGTTCGGCATCGGCCCGGCGGACCGGTTCATCGGGGTCAGCGCGTTCAACTTCGATCTGTCCGTCTACGACGTGTTCGGCGCCCTGTCGGCCGGCGCCGCTGTGGTGCTGCCCGATCCCGGGCACTCCGCGGACCCGGAGCACCTGCTCGATCTCTGCGACCGATTCGGGGTCACGGTCTGGAACTCGGTGCCGGCCATCGCGGGCCTGATGGCCGAGCAAGCCGAGGCCGACCGGGGCGCGCGGCTCGGTACGCTGCGCCTGGTCATGATGAGCGGAGACCGGATTCCGCCCACGCTGCCCGCCGCGTTGCGGCGGGTGAAGGACGACCTGACCCTGATCTCACTCGGCGGTCCGACCGAGACGACGATCTGGAACATCCTGCACCCGATCGGTGCGCGGGAGAGCGGGAGCATCCCGTACGGCCGGCCCAACGCGAACAACCGCGCTTACATCCTGGACGCCGACGGCGAGGACACGCCGGACTGGGTCACCGGGGAAATCTGCGCCGCGGGCACCGGCCTGGCTCGCGGCTACTGGCGGGACGACGCCAGGACCGCGGAACGCTTCTGCCACGACGAGCGCCGCGGCGAACGGCTCTACCGCACCGGCGACCTCGGGCGGTACCTGCCGGACGGGAACATCGACATCGCCGGCCGCACCGACTTCCAGATCAAGGTCAACGGCTACCGGATCGAAGCTGGCGAGGTCGAGACCCGGCTCACCGCGATCGACGTCGTGAAGCAGGCCGTGGTGGTGCGGCAGGCCGCGGCCCGGGGCGACCGGCTGGTGGCGCATCTCGTGCCGGCCGGCGACGCACGGCCGACCGAGGAGGAGATCCGCCAGTCACTGCGCGAGTACCTGCCTGACTACATGACGCCGTCCGCCGTATTCTGGCACGACAGCCTGCCGCTGACGGGCAACGGCAAGGTGGACCGGGGCAAGCTGATCGCGATGACTCCGCTCTCGGCGGCGGCCGTCGCGCCGTCCGCGGGCGCGGCTCGCACCGGCGAGACCACCGACCTCCAGCGGCGGCTGATCGAACTGTGGGCATCGGTGCTGCGCACGCCGTCGGAGTCGATCGACCCGGGCAGCGACTTCTATGACCTCGGCGGCGACTCCCTGGCCGCGGCCCGCATCCTGACCGGAGTACGCAAGCAGTTCGGCGTGGCCATCACCCTGGACCGGCTGTACGAGGTGCGCACCGTCCTGGCGATGGCCGCGGTCATCGACGTCAGCCGCGCCGCCACCGCCGGCACCGCGGCCGTCATAGCCGGCACCGCCACCGCGGCAGGTGCGGCGTGAGCGAGTCGGTGATCAACGCGATCGTGGCCGCGCCGCCACGGGCCGGCCATCGGATCGGCTTCATCAGGCTGGACGGCGCCAGCAGCATGGCGCTGACCGAGCTGCACACTGCCGCGCAACGACTGGCCTGCGGCCTGCGCGGGCTGGGTATCGGCCGGGGTGACCGGATCGGCATTCTCGCGTCGAACTGCCTGGAGTGGGTGCTACTCGATCTCGCGGCGCTGCGGCTGGGAGCCGTGACTGCGGGGTTCGAGCCAGGCAAGTTCGATCCGGACAGCTCGCTGGTGGCGCGCTACCGGCTGGCCGTGCTGTTCACCGACCGCCGGGCCGGCGGCCAGGCAAACGGCCAGGCCAACGGCGGGGCAAGCGGCGATCCCGGCGGCCATGGCATCCGACCTATCGGCGACGTGGCCGACCTGATCGGCGGCGCCAGGGAGGCTGGCTCGCTGCCGCCGGTCGAGTACGAGCCAGCTGACGTCACGACGATCAAGTTCACCTCGGGCAGCACCGGGGAGCCGAAGGGGCTCGCGGCTACGGTCGGCAGCATCGACAGCTCGATCAGCGCCGTGCAGGAGATGTTCGAGCACGGGACCGGCGACAACCTGTTCGTGTTCCTGCCGCTGTCCCTGCTGCAGCAGCGGTACTGGATCTACTCCGCGCTCCGCTTCGGTCACGATGTCACGGTCAGCACCTACGAGGCGGCGTTCGCGGCGCTGCGCCAGGCCGATCCGACTGTGGTGATGGGCGTGCCAGCGTTCTACGAGACGGCCAGAAGGCAGATCGAGCGCACGGCACGGGACGCGACTTCGGCTGACGCGCTGCGCGCGGCCGCCAAGGGCCTGTTCGGCGACCGGATCAGGTACCTGTGGACCGGGTCAGCACCGGCCCGCCCGTCGACACTGCGGTTCTTCACCGAGGTCGGCATGCCGATCTACGAAGGCTATGGCCTCAACGAGACCTGCATCGTCAGCAAGAACCATCCGGGTGCCCACCGCGAGGGCAGCGTCGGCCAGGTGCTGCCAGGCAAGCAGGTGCTGCTTGACGAGAACGGGTTAATCAGCGTCTACAGCGAGCATCCGGTCAGCCGGCGCTACGAGTACGCGGCCGACGGGGAGTCCGAGCGGGTGTTCGCCGCCGACGGGACGGTCCGCACCGGCGACCTGGGCTACCTGGACGACGACGGCTTCCTGTTCATCCGCGGCCGCGCCGATGACGTGATCGTGCTCGACAACGGCAAGAAGGTGATCGTCCGGCCGCTTGAGGAGTACCTGAAGACAAGTCCGGCGATCGAGGAGTGCGTGGTGTGCTGCCCCACGCAAACCCACCTGGTGGCGGTCGTCTCGCCGGCCGGCCAGCCCGCGGACACCGACGCGATCGCCGCGCACCTGGCCTCGGCGAACGCCAGGTTCGGCCGAGACGAGCAGATCAAGGGCGTCGTTGTCGCCGGTGAGCGATTCAGCATCGCGAACGGGATGCTGACCTCGCAGTTCAAGCCGCGCCGGCAGCGAATCCTGCAGGCGCACTGGACCCAGATCAATGCCGTCCAGCGCACGGACCGTGAGGTGGTCGGTTATGGCTTCTGACCAGATCGCGAGGGCCACCGTCGCTGAGGCAGGCCGGCCAGCGAAATCGCGCGACAGCCTCCTTGGCAACAGCGACTTCGTCAAGCTCTGGGTCGGCGAGACGATATCGCTGATCGGCTCGCAGGTCACCCAGTTCGCGCTGCCCCTGGTGGCGGTCCTCACGCTGAGGTCGACGGTGCTCGAGGTCGGCGTGCTCAACGCGCTGCGCTTCGTGCCCGTCATCGTCATCTCCATTTTCGCCGGCGTCTGGCTCGACCGCAGGCGCCGCCGGCCGGTGCTTGTCGCTTCCGCGCTGTGCAGCGCGGTCATGATCGGCCTGGTGCCGCTCGCGTCGGCGATCGGCCTGCTGTCCATCGGGCTGCTCTACGTCGTCGCGGTCCTGTCCGGCGCGCTGACCGTGGTCTCCGATGTCGGAGCACTGTCCTACGTGCCCTTCCTGGTGGAGCGGCGGCATCTGGCGGAGAGCAACAGCAAGCTGCAGGCCAGCTTCGCCGTCGCTGGAATCTCCGGACCGGGCCTGGCCGGGCTGCTGATCGGGCTGATCACCGCACCGATCACGCTGTCGGTGGACGCGGTGTCTTACCTGTTCGCCGCGCTCGGCCTGGTCCTGATCAGAAAGCAGGAGCCCGAGCCGGAGCCGGCCGCCGAGCAGCCATCGATCAGGCAGTCGATCGCCGAAGGGTTCCATGCCGTCTACGGCACCAGGCTGCTGCGAGTGCTGCTGGCCCAGTCCGCGACGCTCAATGTGGGCTTCGGCGCGGTGTCCACGGTCTTCACGGTCTACGCGATCAGGTATCTGCATCTGAGCCCGGCCAAGCTGGGCATCGCCGTCGCGGGTCTCGCGGTCGGCGCGCTGTTCGGCGCGCTGCTCGCCAACCGGTTCAGGCACGCGCTCGGCCTCGGCCGCTGCATGGCCGTCAGCATCGTCGGCGTCTCCGCCTCCCCCGTGGTGCTACTGATCCCGCGCAGCGCGGGCATGGTCGCGACGGCGGTCCTGTTCGCGGCCTGGCTCGGCCATGGAGCCGGGATCTCGGTCTGGAACGTGAACACCATCACGCTGCGGCAGGCTCTCACGCCGATGCGGCTGCTGGCCCGGATGAACGCCACCTACCGCATGCTGCTGTTCGGCGCGCTGCCGGTCGGGGCGCTGGCCGGCGGACTGCTCGGCAACACCCTAGGGCTGCGAACCGCGCTGCTCATCTCGGTGATCGTGCTGACCACTCCGATTCTCTGGATCTTCTTCTCGCCGGTGTTCCGGCTGGTCGACATGCCGCTTGGGCCGCTGTCGGCCGCCTCTTCAGATGAAGCCGACGCCGCCAGCCCGCCGGAGGCGGACGCCGATGCCGGTCCGGCTCGGACCACTGGAGCACTTCGCAGGACGGAGAAGGCTGATGACTGACCTGCCTGAGAGCCACCGCATCCGGCCGGCCGCTGACCGGCCGTCGACGGTGAGCCCCGACCCCGATGCGGCGGCGCCTCCGGTGTCGTTCGCGCAGGAGCAGTTGTGGTTCATCGACGAGTTCCACCACGGGCTCGCCGCGCACAATGTCCCTTACCTGGTCTGGTTGCGCGGACCGCTGGATGTGGCGGCTCTGCAGCGCGCGCTGCGCAGCCTGGTGGACCGGCATGACGCGCTGCGGACGCGGCTGGTGGCGGACGGAGACGGCCTGCCCAGGCAGGTGGTCGACCCGCCCGAGCCGGTGGAACTTGAGCGCATTGACTACGCGGAACTGGGGCCTGCGGCCGCATCCGGGCGGCTCAACGAGTTCGCGATCGCGCAAGCGCTGCGTCCGTTCCACCTGGCCGAAGACCGGCTGTTCCGGCTGAGTCTGGTGCGGCTTGCGCAGGACGAGCACGTGCTGGTCGTCGTGGTCCACCAGACGGTGTTCGATGACTGGTCGTCCACGGTGCTGCTGCGGGACCTGGCGGCGCTGTACGGTGCGGAAGCGGCGAGCGGTACGCCCGCCGGACTCGCCGAACTGCCGATGCGCTTCGCCGACTACGTCAGCTGGGAACGGCAGTTCCTGCACGGGCCGCACCTCGCGGACCTGGCGGATTACTGGGCCGCCGTGCTGGCAGGCCTGCAGACGTCGCAGTTCCCCGCCGACCGGCCCCGGCCGTTGCTTGCCAGCCACGATGGCGCGGTCGAGACCACGCAGATCGGTCCCGATTTGCTTAACGGCCTGCGGGAGCTGAGCCAGCATCACGGCACCACGTTGCCGGTGACACTGCTCGCGGCGCTGCAGGCGCTGCTGCTGCGGTACACCGGGCAGACCGATCTGGTCGTCGGCACGGTGAGCGCTAACCGGGGCAGGCCGGAGCTGGCGCCGCTGATCGGCTTCCTGGCGAACCTGCTGCCGATCCGCGCCGACCTGTCCGGCGACCCGGCGTTCACCGACCTGCTGGCCCGGGTGCGGACGGCCACCGCCGACGCCGACACCCACGCCGAACTGCCGTTCGCCAGGATCGTCGAAGCCGCGGGCGTTGAACGCGACACCGGCCGCTTCCCGGTCTTCCAGATCGCACTGGAGTACAGCGAACCTGTGGACGACATCGAGTCGGCGGGTGTCGTGTTCCATAGCGAGCGCGCCGAGCTGCCGGCCTCGAGATACGACATCAGCTTCGCCGTGCAGACTCGCGACGACGGCCTGCGGATTCAGGCCACATACACACCCGCCCTGTTCGACCCGGCGACGGTGCGGCGGCTGCTGGGGAACTTCGAGGTGCTGCTGCGCGGGGTGGTGGCCGATCCGTCGGTCCGGCTGTCCGCGCTGCCGGTGCTGACCGAAGCCGAACTGCACCGCGAACTGGCCGAGTGGAACGACACCGCGGCGGAGCTGCCGGTGCAGTGCATCCATCAGGGCTTCCAGGCCCAGGCAGCCCGCACCCCGGACGCGGTCGCGGCCGAGTACGAAGACGAGCAGGTCAGCTACGCGGAGCTGAACCAGCAGGCCAACCAGATCGCCCGGCGGCTGCGCCAGGCGGGCGTCGGCCCGGAGGTCCTGGTCGGGGTGTGCATGCGCACCGGGCTGCGGCGGCTGGCCGGGCTGCTGGGGATCTGGAAGGCCGGCGGCGGCTACGTGCCGCTGGACCCGGCACTGCCCCCCGACCGGCTGTCCTTCATGATCACCGACACCGGCATGGCCGTCGTGCTCACCGACGAGCCGAGCGCAGCCAGCCTGCCGGCCTCCGCCCCGGTGACGGTCCTCGACCTGGACGGCGGCTGGGAGCAGATCCGCCGCCTCGACGACACCGACCTCGACGACACCGGCACACACGACGCCAGCACACACGACGCCAGCACACACGGCGCCGGGCCGGATCGCGCCGACCTGGACGGCACCGGCGTGACCCCGTCGAACGTGGCCTACGTGATCTACACCTCCGGCTCGACCGGCCAGCCCAAGGGCGTCGTGGTCGAGCACCGGCAGGCGATCAACTTCCTGCACGGCATGATCGGCGCCTGGCGGATCACCCCGGCCAGCGCCGTGCTCCAGTTCGCCGCCTTCACCTTCGACGTCTCGGTCATGGACATGTTCATGCCGCTGCTGGCCGGCGCCCGGGTCATCCTGGCCCCCGCCCGCACCCTGCACTCACCACCCCGGCTCGCCGCCCTGATCCGCGACCGCCAGGTCACCTTCGCCTGCCTGCCCCCCGCCGTGCTGAACCTGCTCACCGGCCAGCACTTCCCGCACCTGCAAACCCTGCTATCGGCGGGCGAGGAACTGACCAGCGAACTGCTGCGCGCCTGGCTGCGCGATGGCCTGGAAATCTACAACGGCTACGGCCCCACCGAAGCCTCTATCGGCTCGACGTTCATGAAGCTGGACGCCAGTACGCCGCTTCCGCCGCCGATCGGCCGACCCAAGCCGAACTATCAGGCTTACGTGCTGGACCCGGACCTGAACCCGGTGCCGGTCGGCGTCACCGGCGAACTGCACATCGGCGGCGCCGGAGTCGCCCGCGGCTACCTCAACCGCCCCGACCTCACCAACCAGCGATTCATCCCCGACCCCTTCACCCCCGGCCACCGGCTCTACAAAACCGGCGACCTCGCCCGCCGCCGACCCGACGGCACCATCGTCTTCGCCGGCCGGATCGACCACCAGGTCAAGATCCGCGGCCTGCGGATCGAACTCGGCGAAATCGAAACCACCCTGACCACCCACCCCGCCATCACCCAGGCCATCGTCACCGTCACCACCGACCCCGCAGGCCACCCCCAGCTCACCGCCTACCTACGCCCCCAGCCAGACACCACCCCCGCGATCGCCGACATCCGCCAGCACCTCGCCAGGCTGCTACCCGCTTACATGATCCCCAGCCACCTGATCATGCTGGACAAGCTCCCTCTCACGGCCCACGGCAAGATCGACAAGGCCGCGCTCCCCGCGCCAGAGACCATGCAGGCTGACGCCGACCGGGTGCCGCCGCGCACGCTGATCGAGACCGTCCTGGTCGACCTCTACGCCACCGTGCTCGGCAATGAACAGGTGGGTGCCGCCGACAGCTTCTTCGACGTCGGCGGCAGCTCCCTGCAGGCCATGCAGCTGATCACGCAGCTTCGCGCCACCCTCGACGTCGACCTCGATGTCAGCTCGGTCTTCTTGGCCCCGACGCCCCAGCAGCTCGCCGTGCTGCTGCGCGACGAGCACGGCTTTGAAGATGCCGACATCGGCGCCGACGGCATCGAAGGACTCGGAGAAGTACCCGACGAGACGACAGAAACAGGGACCCATCTGGCGGCAGCAACTGACAGAGCAGCGAACTGACAAAGCGGTGCGACAAATGGCGTAGTGCGACAAATGGCGTAGTGCGACAAATGGCGTGCCGCGACAACGGCGTGGCGCGACCTCGGCGCGCTGCGACACCGGCCAGGTGATGACGACGGATACGGAGGAGCCGCGATGCTGTCGGATTCTCAGCGGGCGGCGCTGGCGGCACGGCTGCGGCGCGGCCGGGAGACTGGGGCTGGGGCTGGCCAGATTCCGCAGCGTCCTGCCGGGCTGGCGGACCTGCCGCTGTCGTTCGGCCAGGAGCAGCTGTGGTTCATCGACCGGTTCGCCCCAGGGCAGCCGACCTACAACATCCCGCTGGCACTGCGGCTGTCCGGCCCGCTCGATGCGGCAGCGCTGAGCCGGGCGATCAATGCACTTCTCGCTCGGCACGAGGCGTTGCGCTGCCGGCTGGTGACAAACGCCGACGATCGCCCAGTGCAGGTGATCGACCCGCCGGAGCCGGTGCCGTTTGAGGTGCTGGACCTGTCGGGGTCCCGGCCGGAGCAGCGGCAGGAGCGGCTCCGCGAGGTCATCGACATCGAGGCGGTCCGGCCGTTCACGCTCGCCAGCCACCGGCTGCTGCGGGCCCGGCTAGTGCGGCTGGCCGACGGCGAGCACGTGCTGATCGTGGTCGTCCACCACGCTGTGTTCGACGGCTGGTCCGCCCGGGTGCTGGTGCGAGAGCTCGCGGCGCTCTACCGGCAGGAGGCAGCCGGCCAGCCATCCGGACTGGCGGAGCTGCCGGTGCAGTTCGCCGACTACGCACTGTGGGAACGCGACCGGCTGCGGGGCCCGCTGCTCACCGAGCTTGCGGACTACTGGCGCGAGGTGATGACCGGCTTCGAGACCGTGCATTTCCCGACCGACCGGCAGCGCCCCGTCGTCGACGACTTCGCGGGCGGGCTGGCCGTGCAGCTGACCGACGTCGAACTGCTCGACGGGCTGCGGGAAGTGAGCCGCCGGTCGGGAACGACGCTGTTCGTCACCCTGATGGCGGCGCTGCAGGTGCTGCTCCACCGGTACACCGGCCAGACCGATCTGGTCGTCGGCACGGTCAGCGCGAATCGGGGCAGGCCGGAGCTGGCGCCGCTGATCGGCTTCCTGGTCAACACCCTGCCGATCCGCGCCGACCTGTCCGGCGACCCGGAGTTCGCCGACCTGCTAGCCCGGGTGAAGACGGCCACCGTCGGTGCCTACGCCCATCAGGACCTGCCGTTCGGCAAGCTGGTGGAGACGCTGCGAGTAGAACGCGATCCTGGCCGTTCCCCGGTATTCCAGATCGCGCTGACCTACGCCGAACGCGACGCCACCGGCGTCAACGCGGCAGGCGTCGAGTTCGCCCTCACCGATCTGGTCGTCGGCATCAACGCGGCGAAGTTCGACCTGACCCTCGCCGCGGAGGCCCGCGCCGATGGCCTGTGGCTGGAGTGCTCGTATAAGACGGCGCTGTTCGACCCGGCGACGGTGCGGCGGCTGCTGGGGAACTTCGAGGTGCTGCTGCGCGGGGTGGTGGCCGATCCGTCGGTCCGGCTGTCCGCGCTGCCGGTGCTGACCGAAGCCGAACTGCACCGCGAACTGGCCGAGTGGAACGACACCGCGGCGGAGCTGCCGGTGCAGTGCATCCATCAGGGCTTCCAGGCCCAGGCAGCCCGCACCCCGGACGCGGTCGCGGCCGAGTACGAAGACGAGCAGGTCAGCTACGCGGAGCTGAACCAGCAGGCCAACCAGATCGCCCGGCGGCTGCGCCAGGCGGGCGTCGGCCCGGAGGTCCTGGTCGGGGTGTGCATGCGCACCGGGCTGCGGCGGCTGGCCGGGCTGCTGGGGATCTGGAAGGCCGGCGGCGGCTACGTGCCGCTGGACCCGGCACTGCCCCCCGACCGGCTGTCCTTCATGATCACCGACACCGGCATGGCCGTCGTGCTCACCGACGAGCCGAGCGCAGCCAGCCTGCCGGCCTCCGCCCCGGTGACGGTCCTCGACCTGGACGGCGGCTGGGAGCAGATCCGCCGCCTCGACGACACCGACCTCGACGACACCGGCACACACGACGCCAGCACACACGACGCCAGCACACACGGCGCCGGGCCGGATCGCGCCGACCTGGACGGCACCGGCGTGACCCCGTCGAACGTGGCCTACGTGATCTACACCTCCGGCTCGACCGGCCAGCCCAAGGGCGTCGTGGTCGAGCACCGGCAGGCGATCAACTTCCTGCACGGCATGATCGGCGCCTGGCGGATCACCCCGGCCAGCGCCGTGCTCCAGTTCGCCGCCTTCACCTTCGACGTCTCGGTCATGGACATGTTCATGCCGCTGCTGGCCGGCGCCCGGGTCATCCTGGCCCCCGCCCGCACCCTGCACTCACCACCCCGGCTCGCCGCCCTGATCCGCGACCGCCAGGTCACCTTCGCCTGCCTGCCCCCCGCCGTGCTGAACCTGCTCACCGGCCAGCACTTCCCGCACCTGCAAACCCTGATGTCAGCAGGCGAAGAACTGCCCGCAGAAATGGTCCGACACTGGGCACAGCCCGGCCTGACGTTCGTCAACGGCTACGGCCCGACCGAGGCAACGGTCATCGCCACCTACCAGGAACTGGACGCCGGCACGCCGTTGCCCCCGCCGATCGGCCGGCCAAGCAAGCCGAACTACCGCGCATACGTCCTGGACCCCCACCTGAACCCCGTCCCGGTCGGCGTCACCGGCGAACTGCACATCGGCGGCGCCGGAGTCGCCCGCGGCTACCTCAACCGCCCCGACCTCACCAACCAGCGATTCATCCCCGACCCCTTCACCCCCGGCCACCGGCTCTACAAAACCGGCGACCTCGCCCGCCGCCGACCCGACGGCACCATCGTCTTCGCCGGCCGGATCGACCACCAGGTCAAGATCCGCGGCCTGCGGATCGAACTCGGCGAAATCGAAACCACCCTGACCACCCACCCCGCCATCACCCAGGCCATCGTCACCGTCACCACCGACCCCGCAGGCCACCCCCAGCTCACCGCCTACCTACGCCCCCAGCCAGACACCACCCCCGACCCGGCAGACCTGCGCACCCACCTCGCCCGCACCCTGCCCGCCTACATGATCCCCGCCCACTTCACCACCATCGACGCATTCCCGCTCAACACCAGCGGCAAGATCAACCGGGCCGCGCTGCCCGCCCCGGACCGCGTCCCGGCCAGCAGCAACCGCGCCGCACCGACCACCTTCATCGAGAACGTCCTGGTCGACCTCTACGCCAGCGTGCTCAACCGGGATCAGATCGGCGCCGCCGACAGCTTCTTCGACCTCGGCGGCAACTCCCTGCAGGTCATGCGACTCGTCGACATGATCAACGATCGGATCGGCGTCGATGTCGGCATCGCCGCGGTGTTTCTGCATCCCACACCGCGACGCCTTGCCGCCTGCGTCGATGCGATCAGGAGCGGGACGGAGCACTCCGGCGGATCCGCTCCGCTGATTGAGCTGAGCCGAGGCGTCGGCGGGCTGCCGCTGGTCCTGATCCACCCGATCGGCGGCACCGTCTTCGCCTATGCCCAGCTCGCCAGGGAGCTTTCCGACACATTCAAGGTGTACGGCCTGCAGGCACCTGGCCTCAGCCAGCCAGCAGCGACGGCTGCCTCGCTCGCCGAGCTAGCTGACGACTACACGCAGCGAATCCGCGCCGTACTGCCGGCCGCACCATACCGGCTGGCTGGCTGGTCGATGGGCGGCGTCGTCGCGTTCGAGATCGCGCGACGGCTCGAACGGTCGGGTGCGACAGTCGGCCTGCTCGTGCTGCTGGACGCGCCGTTCGCCGTGCCAGATACTCAGTCGGCCGCCGAGTCACGGCTCGCCGGGCAGTTCGTCGCCGACGCCATCCGCAGCCTGGGCTGGGACCCGGCCGATGCGCCCGACCCGGCCACCTGCACCGCAGCCGAGCAGCTCGGATGGCTGGCCGGGCACCTCAGTACCGGCGGCGACGGCAGAGCTGAGGCTGGCGCCGTCACCGCCAGGCTTCAGCACCGGTTCGACATTTTCCGTGCGCACGCCCGCATGTTCGCCGGGTACACGCCGACCGCCCCGGCCACCCGCGCGCCCACTCTCATCGTCAGCGCGGACGCCTCACCCAACGCGCCAGCCCGGGCACACTGGCCACGGGTGCTCACCGGACCCGTCTCCACTCTGCGTGTCGACGCTGACCACTACAGCTTCCTGCAGCCCCCGTTAGTCGCCGATGTCAGCACGTCAATCCTGAAGTGGCATGGCAATGCCGCACCGGCAAGTCTGGCGACAGGTTAGGGGACGAGGACATGCTCACCGATGCTCAGCGAGCGGCGCTGGTGCTGCGATTGCGGCGCGGCCGGGAGAACGGGACGGGCCAGATTCCGCGACGTCCGGCCGGGCTGACCGACCTGCCGCTGTCGTTCGGTCAGGAGCAGCTGTGGTTCATCGACCGGTTCGCGCCAGGACAGCCGACCTACAACATCCCGCTGGCGCTGCGGCTGTCCGGCCCGCTGGATGCGGCGGCGCTGAGCCGGGCACTGGACGGGCTGGTCAGGCGGCATGAGGCGCTGCGCAGCCGGCTGGTGACCGGTGAGCACGGCCGTCCGGTGCAGGTGATCGACCAGCCCACATCGATGCCGCTGCCGGTGGCGGACGTCTGCAGACTCGAGCCGGAACAGCGGCAGGCCCGGCTGCGCGAGGTCATCGACATCGAGGCGGTCCGGCCGTTCACGCTCGCCAGCGACCGGCTGCTGCGGGCCCGGTTGGTCCGGCTGGCCGACGGTGAGCACGTGCTGATCGTGGTCGTCCACCACGCTGTGTTCGACGGCTGGTCCGCCCGGGTGCTGGTGCAGGACCTTGCGGCGCTCTACCGGCAGGAGGCAGCCGGCCAGCCATCCGGACTGGCGGAGCTGCCGGTGCAGTTCGCCGACTACGCACTGTGGGAACGCGACCGGCTGCGGGGCCCGGCGCTCACCGAGCTTGCGGACTACTGGCGCGAGGCGATGACCGGCTTCGAGACCGTCCGGTTCCCGACCGACCGGCCGCGCCCCGTGCTTGATAGCTCCGACGGCGGACTGGCCGTGCAGCTGACCGACGTCGAACTGCTCGACGGGCTGCGGGAAGTGAGCCGCCGGTCGGGAACGACGCTGTTCGTCACCCTGATGGCGGCGCTGCAGGTGCTGCTCCACCGGTACACCGGGCAGACGGACGTGGTCGTCGGCACGGTGAGCGCCAGCCGGGGCAGGCCGGAGCTGGCGCCGCTGATCGGCTTCCTGGTCAACACCCTGCCGATCCGCGCCGACCTGTCCGGCGACCCGGCGTTCACCGACCTGCTGGCCCGGGTGAAGACGGCCACCGTCGGCGCGTACGCTCACCAGGACCTGCCGTTCGCGAAGATCGTCGAAGCCGTGGGCGTCGAACGCGACCCTGGCCGTTCCCCGGTATTCCAGATCGCCCTGTCCTACGCCGAGCGCGACGCAGCGGGTGCCAGCGCCGCAGGCGTCGAGTTCGCCCTCACCGATCTGGTCGTCGGCATCAACGCGGCGAAGTTCGACCTGGATTTCACCGCGGAGGCCCGCACCGATGGCCTGTGGATCGAGTGCTCGTACAAGACCGCGCTGTTCGACCCGGCGACGGTGCGGCGGCTGCTGGGGAACTTCGAGGTGCTGCTGCGCGGGCTGGTGGCCGATCCGTCGGTCCGGCTGTCCCGGCTGCCGGTGCTGACCGAAGCGGAACTGCGGCGGGAACTGGCGGAGTGGAACGACACCTCGGCGCAGGTCCCGCCGATCTGCGTGCATCAGGGCTTCCAGGCCCAGGCAGCCCGCACCCCGGACGCGGTCGCAGCCGAGTACGAAAACGAGCAGGTCAGCTACGCCGAGCTGAACCAGCAGGCCAACCAGATCGCCCGGCGGCTGCGCCAGGCGGGCGTCGGCCCGGAGGTCCTGGTCGGGGTGTGCATGCGCACCGGGCTGCGGCGGCTGGCCGGGCTGCTGGGGATCTGGAAGGCCGGCGGCGGCTACGTGCCGCTGGACCCGGCACTGCCCCCCGACCGGCTGTCCTTCATGATCACCGACACCGGCATGACCGTCGTGCTCACCGATCACCCCAGCGCAGCCAGCGTGCCGGGCCCCGCCCCGACGGCAGCACAAGACACCACAGCAGCGCAAGACGCCGCGGCCGCGGCAGGCTGCGCCACCGCTGACGTACCAGCCTCCGCCCCGATAACGGTCCTCGACCTGGACGCCAGCTGGGAGCAGATCCGCCGCCTGGACAGCACCGACCTGGACGGCACCGGCGTGACCCCGTCGAACGTGGCCTACGTGATCTACACCTCCGGCTCGACCGGCCAGCCCAAGGGCGTCGTGGTCGAGCACCGGCAGGCGATCAACTTCCTGCACGGCATGATCGGGCACTGGCGGATCGGCCCTTCCGACGCGGTGCTCCAGTTCGCCTCGCTGAGCTTTGACGCGTCCATGCAGGAGATGTTCATGCCGCTGCTCGGCGGGGCGCGGGCGGTGCTTGCTCCCGAGCAGACGCTGCACTCACCGCGCAAGCTGGCCGCGCTGATCCGCGACCGGCGGGTCACCTTCGCCTGCCTGACGCCGTCCGTGCTCAGCCTCCTTGGCGAGGAGCAATTCGCGGATCTCCGCGTGCTGATGTGCGGCGGCGAGGAGATGCCGTCCGACCTGGTCCGCCAATGGCTGCGTCCTGGCCTGACGTTCGTCAACGACTACGGCCCGACCGAGGCAACCGTCACGGCGACGTTCATGGAACTGGACGCCGGCACGCCGTTGCCCCCGCCGATCGGCCGGCCAAGCAAGCCGAACTACCGCGCATACGTCCTGGACCCCCACCTGAACCCCGTCCCGGTCGGCGTCACCGGCGAACTGCACATCGGCGGCGCCGGAGTCGCCCGCGGCTACCTCAACCGCCCCGACCTCACCAACCAGCGATTCATCCCCGACCCCTTCACCCCCGGCCACCGGCTCTACAAAACCGGCGACCTCGCCCGCCGCCGACCCGACGGCACCATCGTCTTCGCCGGCCGGATCGACCACCAGGTCAAAATCCGCGGCCTGCGGATCGAACTCGGCGAAATCGAAACCACCCTGACCACCCACCCCGCCATCACCCAGGCCATCGTCACCGTCACCACCGACCCCGCAGGCCACCCCCAGCTCACCGCCTACCTACGCCCCCAGCCAGACACCACCCCCGACCCGGCAGACCTGCGCACCCACCTCGCCCGCACCCTGCCCGCCTACATGATCCCCGCCCACTTCACCACCATCGACGCATTCCCGCTCAACACCAGCGGCAAGATCAACCGGGCCGCGCTGCCCGCCCCGGACCGCGTCCCGGCCAGCAGCAACCGCGCCGCACCGACCACCTTCATCGAGAACGTCCTGGTCGACCTCTACGCCAGCGTGCTCAACCGGGATCAGATCGGCGCCGCCGACAGCTTCTTCGACCTCGGCGGCAACTCCCTGCAGGTCATGCGACTCGTCGACATGATCAACAATGAGATCGGCGTCGATGTCGGCATCGCCGCGATCTTCCTGCACCCCAGCCCCCGGCAGCTCGCCGCCAGCATCGACGCGATCAGGAGCGGCACTGGACAGTCGGCCGACTCCGGTCCGCTCGTTGAGCTGAGCCGAGGCGTCGGCGGGCTGCCGCTGTATCTGATCCACGCGGTCGGCGGCACGGTCTTCGGCTATGCCCAGCTCGCCTTCGAGCTGGCCCGCACCTTCAAGGTCTACGGTGTCCAGGCACCGGGACTGAGCGACCCAGCCAGCACGGCGGCCTCGCTCGGCGACCTGGTGGACGACTACACCGCGCGGATCCGCGCAGCCCAGCCCACCGGACCTTACCGGCTGGCCGGCTGGTCGATGGGCGGCGTGGTCGCGTTCGAGATCGCTCGGCGGCTCGAACTCGCCGGTGCCGAGGTCCGCCTGCTCGCACTGCTCGACGCGCCGTTCGCCATCCCTGACGCCGGCCCGACCGCCGAATCGCAGCTGGCCGGGATGTTCCTCGCCGATGCGACCCACAGCCTGGGCTGGGACCCAGCCGACCGGCCCGACCCTGCCGCGTCTACCGCAGCCGAGCAGCTGGCATGGCTGGCTGGACGGCTGCGTGGCGACCGCGACGGCGGCTCTGACGGCGCCGTCGCAGCGCGGCTGCGGCACCGGTTCGACGTCTTCGGCGCGCACATCCGGATGCTCACCGGATATCAGCCGACGGCCCCGACCGTCCAGGCGCCGACGCTGATCATCAGTGCCGACGACTCGCCGAACTCATCGGCCCGGGCACACTGGCCGCGCGTGCTCGGCGGGCCCGTCTGCACGCTTCGGGTCGACGGCGACCACTACACCTTCCTGCGGCCCCCGCTGGTTACCGACGTCGGCACGTCCATTTTGAAATGGCACGGCGACTGCGGGCCGCGAGCATGACCGGCGGCGGGGTGTTCGTGCGCGGGGCGAGCTACGTCCTCGGCGAGCAGGAGGCTGACTACACCGCCATCGACAACCTGGGCGAGCTGGCCCGCCGGTTCGGCCTGGCGCCGAACGCCGGACTTTGGGGCTGGGGCGGCATCCGCACTACCCGGCGCGATCTGGCCGAACTGGCGACCGAAGCCGGAGCGGCCACGCTGCGGGCAGCCGGCGTCGAAGCGTCGTCGATCGACGCGCTGCTGCTCTGCTCCAACCGGATCCCCGGTCCAGCCGAGGGTCACGGCCGTTTCGTGGCTGACGTGCTGACCGGGATCGGCCTAAGCGACATCCCCTGCTACGGGGTGAACCTGAACCGCTGCGTGAACCTGCTGGCGGGCATCGATGTCGGCCGCGCCCTGGTGGTGAGCGGCCGCTACCACCGGGTCCTGCTGATCACCACCGACAAGGTGGCCGAAGGGGCGGACCGGATGTCGCAGTTCGCGCTGTTCAGCGACGGCGCGGCAAGTTGCATCGTCGCCGCCGACACCGGAGACACCCAGCGCGTCGCCGACGACGGGGATACCCACACGCTCGCCAACGACTCCGGGGACGGCGACTCCGGGGACGGCGACTCCGGGGACGGCGACTCCGGGGACGCTGGCAGCTACGAGCTGCTTGGCTGCGCGACCGCTCAGGAGACCGCGACGCTCGACTGGACCAGCCAGATCAGCTCAGACCTGGCCAGGGCAGTCAACGACCGGCTGCTGACGCCGCACGGCCTGAAGCTCGGCGACATCGCCGCGCTCATGCACGCGAACCTGTTCAAGCCGCTCGTCGTGATGAAGGAGCGGCAGGCTGGTTTCAGCGCGGAGCAGCTGCACACCGACAACATCTCGCGGATCGGGCATTGCTTCGCCGCTGATCCGCTGATCAACCTCGTCGACCGGGCCGCACTCGGCCACGTCACCGTGGGCAGCTACTGCCTGCTGGCTGCGAGCGTGCCCGGATCCCGGATCGGCGCGCTGCTCAGGAGAGTCCGTTAGCGCGTCCTCGCGTGAAAGGGGGTTGCCATGACCGCGGCACCGACGCTCGCGTTCGAGCTGCCCGACACGATCGCCGCGCTGCCCATTCGCGCGTTCGAGTTCAGTGCGGCGGCTTGCGAGCAGGCCGACGCGATCATCGCGCAGCGGCCTGACGCGCTGTTCCGGCGCCTGCTGAGCGACCAGGAGTCCGAGCCGGTGCTGCTCGTGGCGCGGCGGGTGATCGACGCCTTCCTCCGGCAGGTTCCCGACCGGCCGAACGCCGCCGAGCTGCCGCCGGATGCCAGCGCCGACGACATCGCCGCACAGGTAGCGAAGATCCGGGCGGAACTGGCCGCCACCATCAGCTCGCTGGCGCAGATCGAGCCAGACGCGCGGGACGCCGTGGTCCGGCAGCGCGCACCACTGGGCTTGCTTGCCGGCTGCTGGCTCGATGTGCTGTCGCAGCCTGCCACCCAGCCATCGGTGATCGTGAACCGCCTCTACACCCAGCACTTCATCCAGCGTGGCGAAGGAAACCCGCGGCGCTCCCTGCACTACCTGCGGCGACGTCAGCTTGAGGAAGCGGGCATCTATCTACCGGAGATCGGTGCCGCCGACTTCCTGGCCCGGGCCGACGCGCGGCCGCTGACCGCCCTGCACGGCAGCTTCTACCTGGCACTGTCGCGGCTGCCAGCTAACTTCCTGCCCGAGCTAGTGGGCCTGCATTACGTATTCCACGCGCTCGGCGTCGATGACCTGCTCTCCGGCCTGGCGCCGATGCTGCCCGAGCCGGATCTGCGTGACGTCCTGGCCAGCTATCTCAAGCTGGCGGGCCCGGTGCAGCGCGGGCGCCTGCACGCAGGCATCCGGCTCGCCGCAGCCCTGGAGCGGGAGCATGTCGCGATGCTGGCAGAGCTCGCCACCTGGCACCAGGGGCTATCGCTTGAGTCGAAGGTCGCCGCGATCGTGGCGCGGCACGCCCCGTACGCAGGGCGTCATCACCGGGAGGTGCGGGTCGGCGAGCGGCTGCTGGCCGAGACGTTCAGCGACCCCGACCTGGACCTCGCGGCGTTCCTGCGCGAGTTCCGCGAGTCCAGGCAGCTGCGGCGGACCAGGGACGGGCTTTCGGCGTTCGTCCGGGCGTTCAAGTTCGGCGGGCCGATGTTCGGCATCTTCGACGAGCGCGAGGCCGCGATCTTCAAGACCTGGGTGGATTCGGTACAGGCCGGCCAGCGGCCAGAGATCGTGATCCGCGCCAACACCGTCGGCGACGCCCAGGCGGGCCTGCTAGCAGCGGCGATCGCCGCCAGCGCGCCCGCCGATGTCGTGATCGCGGATGTCGGCACGCCGAGTGACCGCGAGCTGTTCTACCGCCTGGTCAACATCGAGAACTTCGCCAACACGCTGCCGCTCGCCGCGCAGCACGCGGAAGAACTGTTCGATGCGGCGGAGATCCTGTTCACCCACGGGGCCGACGGCAGGTACACCGACGCGAGCTACTTCGACTACAGCCCGGAGGCTCTGTACCAGCGCTGCGAGCGGGTCTACTGGGAGAAACTGGTCAAGCCGTACCGGCCGCTGGAGGAGATACCCGACCGGGACGAGGTGGTGTTCCTGCAGACCACGTACGCGCTTGGCGCGCTGGTCGACGCGGCCTGGATTCACCGGGTCGCGAACCTGGGCCGGTTCGAGCGTCCGTCGGACAGCGGCCTGTTCGCCATCTACGCGGACGAGGTCGGCCATGGCGACCTGCGCAAGAACCACATCACGCTGATCCACCGGGCGCTGCGCAGCATGGGCATCGCCATGCCGCACATCCGCGATGCCGCGTTCATCGACCAGGACGACCTGCCCGACGACCTCTACGGCTTCTCACTGCACCAGCTGTGCATGGCGCTGTTCCCTGACATGTACTACAACGAGATCCTCGGCTACAACCTGGCGATCGAGATGTTCGGCCTCGGCGAGCTGCGGCTGCACGAGATCCAGAAGCTCGGCCACTACGGGTTCGACGACTGCTACGAACGCGCCCACCTGACGATCGACAACATCTCCGCTGGTCACAGCAGGCAGGCCGCCGACATCATCGTGTCCTACCTGGACGAGGTGCGCCGCGGCCTCGGCGAAGCAGCAGTGCAGCTGCAATGGCGCCGGGTGTGGCGCGGCTACGCCTCACTGGCGTATTTCGTCGAGCACGCGCTGCTCAAGCGGATCGCTGCCGACACTGAGCCGGTCGACCTGTTCATCTAAAATCTCGGAACGATCGCACCGGGGCAGGCCCGGCGCTCGGGTGCCGCAGCGGCCGGTAGCCGGCCGCCAGGACGGCGACGATCGACGGCGGCGTCAGCAGCTCGACCCTGGTGCGCGGGCTGGCCGGCACCGGCGGACCGTAGCCGTCGAACGACCATGGCAGCAGCGCGTTCCCGCAGAGCAGCGCCGACCCGCCGTCGTGGCAGACCATCGCGCCATCGGGCAGGTCATCGATCAGCACCTGACGTGTCACCTTGCTCCTGGTCCGCCGGTCGACCCGCTCGGCGTGCAGCCACGAATCCATTTCCCGTGCGTACGGGCGCACGGCCATTTCCTGCGCGGCCTGCCAGCAGCCGCCGAACCACAGGTGGTCGGCCCGGTGGGCAGGACCCGGTTCTGCAACGGCATGCTTGCAGCGTCTCAGATCAGCTCGACGTGCTGATCGGCCCGGACGAGCGAGGCGAGAATATCGAGCAAGGCGGTAGGCTGCGGCTCGAAGTAGAAATGACCGCCGTCGACCAGGTAGCGTTCCGGCGGCCAGGTGAACTCATCGTTCCAGGGCTCGATCTCCGCCGCTCCGACGTGCGGATCATCGCGCCCCACAACCAGGACGGCTGGCACCCCGAGCCGTGGCCCTGGGGTGTAGCGGTACCCGACGGCCAGGTGGAAGTCCGCGATCAGGCCGGGCAGCAGCAGGTCGCGCACCTCCTCGTCGGCGATCACCTCGGCGGGCAGGCCGCCGAAAAATCCGATCGCCTCGGCGAACGCCGCGCCGCTCAGCTTCGCGATGTCGCGCACCCGCTGGGACGGAAGCAGCGACGGCGCGGACAGGCCGGACGCGATGAAACGGCGCGGCGCGGCGAGACCCGACAGCCTGCGGCACACCTCGAAGGCGACCAGCGCGCCAAGGCTATGCCCGAACAGGTAGCACGACCGCCCGTCAGCCTCGGTGATCTCGGTGATGGCCGCGGTGGCCCCGTCGATGAACTCTTCGATCGTTGGCGCCGGCTCGGCCGCGCGGTGCTCGCGCCCGGGCCGGCAAACCGCCACGATCTCGGCGTCCTCCCCCAGTTCCGCCTGCCAGTCGAGGAAGGCCCGCGGGCTACCGCCCGCGTGCGGGAAGCAGAAGATCCGCATCGACCAGGGAGCCGCGGTGCCGCTGCTGATGAACCAGTCCGCCGTCCCGCTCATGCCACCTCCGCTCGTCTCGCTCACGCCAGCTCCGCGGCGACACCGGAAAGCCTGAACGTCTGGGTGCTGCTGCGGGACGGATCGCCCGGCCGCAGGTGCAGCTCACCGCGACCGGGCAGCAGCACCACGGCCGCCACGGTCCGCTCACGGCGGACGTCACCGTTGCCTGCCACGCAGATCGTGGGCTGGGCGAGCAGCGCGAAATGCTCCTCGACGCCATGGCCTGTGCCCGACTCGGCCAACCCGGCGAGACCCTCCGCACCGGCTTTCAGCCGGAGCAGCGACGAGTTCCGGGCGAATACGTTGACCGCGTCGTGGTCGGTGAAGTCCGGGTGCAGGAAATGGTTGGTGTGCACCGACTGATCCGACTGCGCCGGCTGGTCCGATTGTGCCGATTGTGCCTCCGCAACGATCCGCATCTCGCTGTCGAGGATCTCGACGCAGGCCAGGCTCGCCCGGTCGCACAAGGTGAGCGATCGTGAGCTTGCCAGCGGCAGGCCGGGCAGGATGCGCAGCGCGTCGGCGACGCAGCCCGCATTGTCCAGCAGATGCCTGATGGCCAGGTACGGCGGCAGGCCTGGCCGCCACTCACCGCCGAGCACGAGGTTCAGCCCGATCGCGAGACCGTCGCTGTTCACGCCGAGATAGCCAAGCAGACCGCCGAAGCTGAGGATCAGCGCCCGCCGCGTCGAACCTGAGGATGTCGGGCGTGACGATGTCGAGCCTGACGATGTGCGACCTGACGAAGTCGAGGTGGACTGTGTCGAGGTGGACTGTGCCGAGGTGGACTGTGTCGAGGTGGACAATGTCGAGGTGGACTGTGCCGAGCCGGACAGTACCGAGCCGGACAGTACCGAGCCGGACAGACCGATGTTCAGTACCGCGATCTGGTCATCGAGGTCACCGTTGAGGTCGACCGTCTGCGCCAGGACGGGACCGCCGTCGGGCCCGGCCGACAAGCTCGCGTAGGTGGTGCAGTCGCCGCGTGCTGGCACCCGCTGGAATCCGATGATCTCGCGCCTGACCTGCAGCAGTAGCGCCAGCTCGGCCGGGATTCCGGCACCGCAGGCGAGGCCATCGATCTCTTCGCTCAGGGCTGGCGTGGCAGCCGCGATCGCGGCGCGATATGCGGCGAGCACCGGGCGCAGCGAGTCGACGGACACTGGTTCCGGGGCGAGCCGGTTGATCCGGCAGAGGTCGTCGGCGATAAACGCGCGCAGCGCGTCGGCGCGCGCCGCACCGTGGGAGTACCCGACATCGAAGGGCTCACCGGTAGCGTGCACGAACGGGACACCGGCCATAGTCAGGCACCCGCTTCCACCGGTACTACCTTCGGCTGCGCCAGCAACTGCTCGCGCACGTGCGGCCATTCCGCCCGCAGCACGCTGTAGTAGACGGCATCGCGGCGCCTTCCGTCCGGCATTGGGTTGAAACTGCGCAGTGTGCCCTCTTGGCGCGCGCCTATATTGCACAGGGCGTGGCGAGCCTGGATGTTCAGCCGGTCCGTCTTGAATTCCACCCGCTCCGCAGCCATCTGCTCGAAGGCGTGTTGCAACATCAGGAATTTAGCCCAGCGGTTAATGCCAGCACCCTGGAATTCGCGGCCGAGCCACGACCAGCCGATCTCCAAGCGCCCATCTTTCTCGGCTATGTTGCCGAAACTCATACTGCCAGCCGTGCGGGCGGTTCGCTTGTCGGTGATGTGGTAAACGACCCTGCGTCCGGCCTCCTGGTCCGCGATGCCAGCGTCGAAAAACGCGTCGAAGTCGGCGTCGGTCTCGACCCTGACGACGAAATAGCGCCAGATCTCCGGCTCCATGGCGATGGCGTGCAATGACGCGCGGTCGTCGGGGCGGACCGGCCGCAGCAGCACGTGGGAGTTCTCAAGCGAGGTGGCCGCGATTTCAGCCCAACCCATGTCAGGCCGCCGTCCCCGCGTGCTTGGCCAGCGCCGCGATGACGTCGCGGAGCGTGCGCATTGCGGCCACGTCGGCCTCGGTGAACGAGGACAAGCTGACCTTGGTGTCGTCACAGACTGACATCAGGAAGACCACCTTGTTAAGCGAGGTCAGTCCGTAACCGTCGGCCATGTCCAGGTCGGGATCCAGGTCAGCGGGTTCGACCACCGACTCAAGGACGCGCGCGAGTCCTTCGCGAGTCGCCGACTCGATCTCCATGCCGGTAGACACGATTGCCTCCTGGGTCTGGCCGGATGCATCGTGGCCGGCCCGGCTCCGAGCGCCAGTCTGCGGCCACTTTCCGTACTATTCTCATCACCCTGCGGAAGGGATCCAGAAAGGCTTACGCTGTGATTCTTGACCAGCGTCGCCAGTTCTGAGCGCAAGCACGGCTGTGCGGTCTCACATTTTTGATGCTAGTCGGCGTTCAGGGCATTGTCAATGGACTCGGGCGACCGTATAACCGCGACCATGTTCGATGCCGATCAGCACAGTATCCAGGCATGAGTGTCCAAAAATGTGCACCTCGTTTACATCCTCGTATGAATTCATTGTCGCTCAGCATTGACTGCCGGGGAAATACCGAATTCCTCGGGCTGGTTCACGGCGAATCCGCGATACCGGATACAGGTTCGGCATTGGGTCAGGCGCGAGACATAGGGCTCGGGTCCGGACCAAAGACCCTGGTGAGCTACTGCCTGGCGGCACAGTCTGGTGCTGAGGGCGCGCCGGCTGGGCACGCCGGAACAGCGTTAGGCAGGTGGCGGTCATGATGGAAACGTCGGCTAGCTGGGCAGTCGATGAACTGGGCCCGGCAAAGGTCGTTTTTCTGCGTCCCTTCCCCGGAGTCGAGGCGGTCGTTGTTATCGACAACGTTGCCTTAGGCCAGGCGATCGGCGGCACGCGGATGCGGCCCGATATCACTGTCAGCGAGGTGGCACGTCTGGCGCGGGCCATGACCATAAAGAACGCGGTGGCTGGGCTGCCGCACGGCGGCGGCAAGTCCGGCATCGCGGCCCCGGCCGACCTGGCGCCGGCTGATCACGAGCGAGTGATGCGTGCCTTCGCCCGAGCAATCGCGCAGCTCACCGACTACGTTCCGGGACCCGACATGGGCACGAGCGAGACGTCGATGGCTTACGTGCATGATGAGATCGGCCGGGCTGTAGGCCTGCCGACTGTGCTTGGCGGCGTTCCGCTTGACGAACTCGGCGCGACCGGCTACGGGCTGGCGGTGTGCGCCGATGTGCTGAGCGAAGCCAAGGTGCTTGATCTGGCCGGCGCACGCGTCGTCATCCAAGGGTTCGGCGCGGTTGGCAGCCATGCCGCCCGCGCACTTGGCGAGCGCGGCGCGATGGTCATCGCCGTCTCGGACACCGGGGGTGCGACCTGGGATCCGGACGGACTCGATATCGCGGCTCTGGTGGCGCACAAGCGGGCTGGCCACTCGGTCGCCGGATTCCCTGCGGGCAGATCCGTGCCCGCAGCTGACATTCTTGCCCTCGACTGCGAGATCCTCGTTCCCGCGGCTCAGCCGGATGTAGTGACATCGGACAACGTAGGGAAGATCTCGGCCCGGGTGATCCTCCAGGGAGCCAACATTCCGGTCACCAGCGATGCGGAAGCTGAGCTGCACGATCGCGGCGTGCTATGCGTCCCTGACGTGGTCGCGAACTCGGGCGGCGTCATCTGCGCGGCGGCTGAATATCGCGGCGCGGGCCGGGTCGAGGCATTCGCCGAAATCGACGAGAAGATCCGCGCGGCTACCGCCGAGCTGATCGACCGCACCAGGCACGGCACCCTGACTCCGCGCGCGGCCGCTATCGCGATGGCACAGGAAAGGCTGGGCAAGGCGATCGCCCTGCGTCGCAAGTTCTGACCGCGCTTCAGCTTGTCTTCGCCTACCTCACCAACATCGCGGCCTGGCCATCGGGTCCGCCGGGCCGATCAGGGCCGTTTCACCGCGAACCCTGACCGGTCCAGGCGGGTAGCCGTTGCCGAAGACGCGAAGGCGTCCTGACGACGCGAAGGCGTCCTGACGACGCGCAGGCTTCAGTCGCCGGTGGCGACGACCCCGGCCTTCTCGATCATCAATACCGCGCTGCGGACCGGCACGACGGGCCGATGCCGCATCCCGGCCGGGACCGTGAAGGCCTGACGTGGCTTGAGCTCGACCGTCTCAGCGCCGTCGAGCTCGATCCGGAACAACCCGTCGAGCACGAAGAAAAACTCATCCTGCTCCTCGTGCGAGTGCCAGTGGAACTCCCCCTGCATGACGCCGAGCCGCACCAGGACGTCACCCACCCCGATCAGCGTCTGGTTGTACCAGGGATCCGTGGTCTGCTCGATCAGCGTCTGCACGTCGATCACCTGCAGGGCGCTGAACAGCGGTTCGTAGTGGATCGCGTAGCTCTGACCGGGCATGAGTCCTCCAGCCGCCGCAGGCCAGTGCCAGCCACCGGCCCGGCGTTGATTGAAAACATAATTATGGCAAATAGCTAATTGTCTGTCTACTTGCCATCGGGCGGGCTAGGCCATTAGCGGAGCACGACGCGGTCCCCGCCGAAGTCCCCGATGATCTCGAGCCGACCGCCCAGCGCCTCGACGTAGCTGGCCAGCGTGCGGACCTCGGTCGCGCCGGGCTCAGCGCGCTCGATCGCGGAGACTCTTTCTTGCCGTACGCCCATCCGCTCGGCGACCTGAGCCTGCGTGAGCCCGAGCCGGACCCGCTGCTCGGCCAGCGTCCGGCCGCGATTCCTCGCGACGAAGGCGGCTGCACCGATCTCTATCTCGTCGACCTCGCCGGGAAAGAACTGATCGAGAAAGGCCCGCACGTCGTCGAAGGCGTGCACCGCCGACTCCGGACTCTCGCCAGCCCGAACCTGCCGCAGGATCTGCGACGAGAGCAGGGCAGCCTCGCGATGCCGTTCCCGCACCGCCTCGCGGCCCTCAAGCACGGCGATCAGCAGCGCGGTTCCCGGCGGCTCGATGCCGAAGAGAATGCTGAGATAACTGCCGCCGGGCGCGTCCGGACGCAGCTCCATCAGGTCGGGCGGCGGGCGGAGGTCGGCAACGTCAGGCACTGCGGGATCTGACCGCAGCTCCCGCTCGATCTCACCCTTGACCTGCCGGAATCTGTCCGCGGCGGCGGCGGCCTGCGGCCCGGGATCCTCGTCCCGAATGCTCCGGTCACCGACTTCCTGGCCCAAGTCGGCGATCACTTCGCTGACCGCGAGTTCGGCCCGCGCCGCGATATACCTGGCCTTCAGGGTTTCCTTCCTGACCCTGAACGCATCGACCTGCGCCTGCAGGCGCTGGGCCTGCGCTTCCAGCGTCTGCTCACTTTCGATCACGCCAGGCAGCAGCCGCCGCAGCTCAGCAAGCTGAGCATCCACCTCAGCCGGTTCCGCAGCCTGCGCTGCTTGGTCGGCGCCGCCGTCAGCGAGACTGTCGTCACCGACCTTTGCCCGCCGCGACTCCAGGTGGGCGATCTGGAGCCGGACATCCTCGGCCAGCTTCACCGCGTCAGCGAGGCCGCGGCGCACGATCTGCAGCCGCTCCAGCTTGCGCTGATAGGACAGGTCGAGCGCTTCGAGCAGCTCCATGTCCCACCAGGAATCGGCAAGCGTACGGGAATCCGCTAATGAGCTGACCATCGGTGGCCCGAGACTGGCGCCCTCTACCATCAGCGCGCTGAGGGCCGTAACGACCAGCCTCGCCGCCTCAGGATCGCTGGCCCGCAGGTCAGTCAGCCAGTCGTGGATCTCGGCGGACATCCGCAGCAGGTAGCCCATGACCGCGTCTCCTCACTGATGTGCTAGTACTCATACGTACTAGACCACCGGCAGCGGAGATAGGCAAGACCAGCCACCGCACGCGACCTGCTAAGCCGGGTCAGGATTGGGGCATGAGGATTCGGTTCGCGGGCAGCGGCGACGCATTCGGCAGTGGCGGGCGCTGGCAGACCTGCATCCACTTGTCCGGCCCGGAGCAGATCCTGCTGGTCGACTGCGGTGCCACCAGCCTGGTGGCGCTGAAAGCTCAGGGCCTGGACCCCAGCGCGGTCGACGCGGTGGCGCTGACTCATTTGCACGGCGACCATTTCGGCGGCCTGCCATTCCTGATTCTGGACGGCCAGTTCTCCCACCGGTCCACACCGCTGCGGATAGCCGGGCCGCCGGGAACCCACGCCCGGCTGACCGAGGCGATGGAGACGCTGTTCCCTGGCTCAAGCACGGCGCGCAGGCGATTCGATCTGGAGGTAATCGAACTTGCCGCCGACGGGACACCTGCCGAACTCGGTGCCGCGACCGTGCGCGGGTGGCAGGTCGAGCATGCTTGCGGCGCGCCGCCGCTGGCGCTGCGGGTTGACCTCGGCGGCGTCACCTTCGCCTACTCAGGGGACACCCAGTGGACCCCGGCCCTGATCGACGCCGCACGGGACGCGGACTTGTTCGCCGTCGAGGCTTACACCTACGACCGTCCCGTCCGCTACCACCTCGACTATCAGACATTGCGTGCGCACCTCGATGAGATCCAGGCAGAACGGATCGTGCTCACCCACATGTCGAGCGCCATGCTGAGCAGGCTCACCGACGCTGAGCTGCCCGCGGCGTACGACGGCATGATCATCGATTTCTGACCCGCGAGCGGCGGCATGCGGGCCAGCCAGGCCAGGCGGGCGCGGCGGCGCTGATCGCGCACTGTCGTCCCGGTGCATGGCAGGCCAGGGCACGCGGCAAGGACAGCCGCATGGACCGCTGGTGAGCGAAGATGGCTGGATGACGAGAGCACCTGGCGAGTACCGCCTGTACTCCGATCTCGCTGGGTGGTGGTCGCTGATCTCACCTCCGGCGGAGTATTCGGCAGACGCCGCGGCTCTGGCGCTGGTGTTCGACTCGGCCGTGATCGACGTGCGCAAGGTGCTGGATCTGGGCAGCGGCGGCGGCCATACCGCTCTGCATCTCAAGCAGCGGCTGGCCCTGACCCTGGTCGACCGCTCCGCGGAGATGCTGGCAATCTCGGGCCGGATCAACCCCGAGTGTGAGCACGTTCAGGGCGACATGCGGACGGTCCGGCTGGGCCGGGCGTTCGACGCGGTCCTGGTCCACGATGCGATCGACTACATCACGTGCCAGAACGACCTGCGGCAGGTGATCGGGACGGCGTTCGCGCACTGCCGGCCTGGCGGCATCGCGGTGTTCGTTCCCGACTACACCGCCGAGACGTTCCGCTCGGGCAGCGGTCGTGGCGGCAGCGGCGACGCGGATGGCCGCCAGGGCAGCTTCCGCGAATGGATCTGGGATCCGGATCCTGCCGACGACTGGATCCAGGCCGAGTACGAGTTCGTGCTGCGCGCACCGGACGGCACCGTTCAGGTGGTGCGCGAGGCGCATCGGCTCGGGGCGTTCAGCCGCGATGTCTGGATCCGAGCACTCGCGGACGCGGGCTTCGACCCACAACCGCGCTCCGCTGCACGGACCCCGGCCGAGCAGCGGGCCGACGTCCGGATGCCAGCCAACTTGTTCGTCGGTCACCGTGGCGGCTGACGGCATTATTGGACTACCTGGGTTGCCGGGCTGACGTGCTGTCGCTTGATCCGTACGACCTCGACGAGGTGCTCGACTCGATTCTGTCGGTCGGCGAGCGCACCGGCGGCTAGGCTCGGCCGGGAGGTGGCAGCGCTCCGGTCTCCATCGCCTTGGTGACCGCGGCCGTCCGCCCGGTCACGCCCAGCTTGGCACAGGCTCGCATCAGGTGCGTCTTGACCGTGGCCTCGCTGACGAAGAGCACGCGACCGATCTGGGCGTTCGTCAGCCCGCGCGATACCAGGCCGAGCACCTCGGTCTCGCGCGCCGACAGCGCGTCCGGTTGCGGCCCGCGCACCGCGGTCATCAGCCGTCCGGCAACCGCCGCGGCCAGCACCGTCTCGCCCCGAGCCGCGGCGCGGATCGCGCTCACCAGGGCGGCCCGCGGCGTGTCCTTGAGCAAGTACCCGGCGGCTCCGGCCTCGACCGCCCGGAGGATGTCGGCGTCGGTGTCATAGGTGGTCAGCACGATGATCCTGGCGCTGCTTCGCGCTGCCTGGATCCGGGTAATCGCATCGACGCCGTCGCCACTGGGCATCCGCAGGTCCATCAGCACGACGTCCGGGCGATGCAGCAAGGTCATCGCGACCGCCTCGGAGCCGGAACCGGCCTCGGCGACCACGCTGATATCCGGCTCGGCGGCCAGCATCCCGCGCAGGCCTTCGCGCACCACCGGATGATCGTCAGCAAGCAGCACCTGGATCTGGCCTGAACCCTCATCCTGCCTCATGCCAGCACCTCGACGCTGATCGAGGTACCCGCGCCAGGCGCACTGCGCAGGGTGAAGTTCCCGCCGATGTCCACCGCCCTGGCCCGCATGCCGCGCAGGCCGTAGCCGCCGTTCAGCGACTCGGGGTCGAACCCGACGCCGTCATCGGCGACCTCAAGACAAACCCGGCCCTCGGCGTATCTGAGCCGCACCTGCGCCTGCCGCGCCTGCGCGTGCTTGCGCACGTTCGACAGCGCCTCCTGGCAGACCCGGAGCAACACCACCTCCGTCCCGGTGCCCAGTGACCGCGGCGAGCCGTTGACCTCGAAGGCTGCGGTGATGCCGAGCTCGCCGGCTGCCCGGTCGGTGAGCCTGGCCAGCGCCTGCGCCAGCGTGCCTGACGCGAGCATCGCGGGCGCCAGTCCGGCCACCAGCGCTCGCGCCTCGTCGAGGTTCTCGCGCGCGGTCTGGATCACCTGCGCGAGCTGCCTGCTGGCCAGCGCCGGGTCGGTGTCGATCGCAGCCTGCACCGCCTGAGTAAGCATCACGATACTGGTGAATCCCTGCGCGATCGTGTCGTGGATCTCGCCAGCGAGCCGCTCCCGCTCGGCCAGCATGCCCGCCTCGCGGTTGGCCTCGGCAAGCTGTGCCCTGGTCAGCTCAAGCTGGGCGATCAGCTCCGCGCGCTCGTTACTCTGGTCAATGATCTTGAGAATCCAGCTACCGAACGCGATCGAGAAGGCGATACCCAGCGCCGCGACGCCGACAGCCACCCCGAGCGCCGCGCCGCCCTTTCCGCTCGCGATGGCGATCAGAACCGGCGTGAGGTTCAGCGCCACCACCGCCACCAGCGCGCGCCGGTACGGCACGGCCATGAAGCATTGAGGGCACAGCGCCAGCAGCATGAAGATGTCCGAGCCTGCCAGGCTCTCGGCCACCGCCAGCAGCACGATCAGCCCGGCCAGGTAGCCGGTGCCCAGCCTGGCATTCGGCTGCTCCCGGTACATGGCCCGGCGGCCGACCAGGAGGTACCAGGGCACCATGGCGAGCAGGGCTGCGGTCGCTGCCAGGTCGGCGCGCAGCGTGGTCGGTCCGGCGATCTGGACGATCGCCAGCGTGCCAGCCAGGATGACCGCGAAGTAGGCGTCCCACCGATACTGACCGCCAGCCCAGGCATCCGGCGGCCCCGGGCCGATGCCCGCCCGGTCACCGGGTCCCGCGTTCGCGTCCACGGACACGCAGCCAGCCGGGTCCGCGCTCACTGCTCGCCCAGGCGCTGCCACCGGAACATTCGCACGCACACCACCAAGCTTGCGACCAGCCACACCCCCAGCACCAGAGCTACCCGGCCAAGTTCCCAGCTGTGCGCAGGCTCGACCGCCAGCAGCCGGTCCGGCAGGAACACCGACCGCAGGCCCTGGCAGAGCCATTTCAGCGGGAACAGCGCAGCGATCTGCTGCAGGCCCTTGGGCAGGCTGCTGAAGACGAAATAGACCCCGGAGATGAAAGAAAGCACCAGGTACGGCAGGTTCAGCACGGCCGGTGCGCTCCTGGCCGAATGGGCGACGCAGCTCACCGCGATGCCGAGCAGCGAGCAGGTCACCGCGCCGAGCGCGAAGACCCAGCCGAACGTGATCCACCTGCCCGGGGTGGCGGGCAGCTGCAGGCCGAGCAGTGCCACCCCGACCGCGAGCAGGATCGCCACCTCAAGGGCCGAAACCACGAGCGCCAGAATCGCCTTGCCGACGAAGTAGGCAGTCGCGGACATCGGAGTGCCGGCCAGCCGCCGCAGCGTGCCATCGGTACGGTCAGCGGCGATGCCGACGCCAAGGTTCACGAACGTGGTTGACATCAGGCCGCTGGCGATGATGCCAGCGATGAAGTACTGCCGGAAGTCCACGCCGGTATGGCCGATCTTGCCGTGGAAGATCTGGCCGAAGAGCACCAGCAGGATGACCGGCAGCGCGAAGGTGAAGACCACCGACTCCCGCTGCCGGAAGAACAGCTTGATCTCCAGCATGCCGCGCAGCGCGCCGATCCGCAGCACCGAGGGGAGGGTGACGGCTTCAGCTCTGGCCGGAGTCAGGCGGACGAGGGTGGTCATGTCAGTGCTCCGTTCTGCGTGATCAGCTCCAGGTACCTGTCTTCGAGCGAAGGCCGGGTAACGGCCAGGCCGGGAATCTCGCCCCCGAAGCTCGCGGCCAGTTCGGTGACGTAGCAGGTCGGGGTCTGCGTCAGCACCGTGTGCGGGCCGTCGGTGGCCTGCCAGCTCACCGTCGCGGCCGCCGTGGCCCGGCCGCCCAGGTCGCCCGGGGTTCCGATCGCGGCGATCCGGCCGGCCGCCAGCACGGCGACCCGGTCGGCCAGCGCCTCGGCCTCGTCCAGGTAGTGCGTGGTCAGCACGATGGTCATGCCGTCACCGGCCAGCCCGGCGACCAGGTCCCAGAATGCCCGCCTGGCCTGCGGATCGAAGCCGGTCGTCGGCTCGTCGAGGAACAGCAGTTCCGGGCTGCCCACCAGGCCGAGTGCGACGTCAACCCGGCGCCGCTGGCCGCCGGAGAGCCGCCGCAGCCTGCTTGCCGCCTGGTCCTGCAGCCCGACCGCGGCGATGATCTCCTCGGGATCGCGCGCCTTCGGGTAGTAGGTGCTGAAGTGGGTGATCATCTCTCGCACGGTCAGTTCGCTGGGCGCGGATTCGGACTGCGACACGATGCCGATCCGCGACCGCCACGCCCGGTCGCCGCGGGCCGGGTCCGTGCCGAGCACGCTGACCTCGCCGCCGTCCCTGGACCGGTAGCCCTCCAGGATCTCCACCGTGGTGGTCTTGCCCGCCCCGTTCGGTCCAAGCAGCGCGAACACCTCGCCGCGCCGTACCTGCACGTCGATGCCGTCAACCGCGGCCTTGCCGCCATACCGCTTGCGCAGCCCGCGAACCCGCACCGCGCAGTCTGCCGTCCCGCCTGTGGCCTGTGTCATGACCCCAGCGTCCGGTGCCGGACGCCGCCCGCGCGTCGGCCAGCCGGGCAATCCCGCGTCACCCGTTCGGCGGACACCTTCGAGGTTCTGTCGACCACCGGTGATCTCACCATCCAGGTCAGACCGGTCAGCGGATCCTTCACACCGCGTGGCTTCATGGTGGAGATCAGCAGCTTCAGCGCGGTGAGACCCCCAGCGCCCTAAGTCACTACATCCTCATTTGGATAGGTTAATCTGCTTCTGATCAGAACCGTGAATGAAGCGTCTGTCCGTGGGGTGCGCCAATGTCAGGTGACGCTAGTCCGCCACCCAATGCGAATGAGCCGGACTGGATCCCGCCGGCTTCCGGCTGCGAACCGCCGCCCGCCAGCGCGCCCGGCCAGCCCGGCACCGCCGCGGGTCAGTGGGGCCAGCCGGGTTACGGCGGCATGCCGATGCCCGCCCAGCGTCCTGTAAGGCAGGCGCGCGTCGCCTGGATCGTCGCGGCCATTGCCGGGATCATCCTCTCCGGCGGTGTAGGCCTAGGCGTCGGCTATTACCTCGGTGATCACCATGCCCAGATCGCGGCCGCGGCCCAGGTTGCCGGAGCCGGCTCCGGCTCATGCCGCAGGCCAGCGATCGGGGCCGGCCAACTGCTCGCGGGCCAGCTATTGCCGCTTCCGGCCGGAGCCACACCGGCGACCGGCGCGATGGCGCAACGGGTACTGACTGTCCAGCAGTACGCGAACCTGCTCTACCCGGGCCGGTCGTCCGAGACGACCGAGCTCCAGGCCTTGTGCTTCCAGGCGGCAGCCCACCAATGGTGGCGCGGGACATCGGGCACAATCGTGTCCGTCTGGCTGATTCAGTTCGGCGATCAGGAGCAGGCTCGCAGCTACACGCGGTATACCGAGCAGGGCGATCTGGCAGACCCGGCCAACACCGGTCATTTTCAGGTAGCCGGGATCGCCGACGGCGTCGGGATCGTACGACCGTCGGTCGACAAGTACGGATACACGCTGACTCGGGCGCTGGGCGACAAGGGCAGCACAGTGATCTTGATGCATGTCCTCGTGCTCGGCACGGTCGCGCCGCCGAACTCCGTGCGCGCGCTGATGCTGGCGCAGGCCGCACGCCTGTAGCGGCAAACGTGGTGGTCGGTGGCGTCATCCACCGGGATGATGCCGGTCCAGTCCGCAGGATGACGCTCACCTGGCCCCGCACGGTTAGCCTTATCACGTGTCCGCGCTGTATGCCTGGCTGCGCCGTCACCCGAAGCTGGTGGACGGCGTTCTCGCCGCTGTGCTCGCGTTCGGGAATCTGGCGTTCGCCATCGCGCTGCACAGCTACCTGCTGGTTCCGGCGACATTCGGCCTGACCGTGCCGGTCGTCGTCCGCCGCGCCCATCCGACCGGCGCGTTCATGACCGCCGTGGCGGTCGGCGCCGGTCAGGTGCTGAGCAACGTTCGCCTCGCCCCGGCGGACCTGGCCATTATCGTGCTGTTGTACACCCTCGCTGCCTACACCACGCGGCGCATCTCGGTCGCTGGCCTGGCTGTCTGCCTGCTCGGCTCGGCAGCGGCGATGATCCGGTGGGCGGCACCGGGGCTCAGCCAGCTGAGCTGGCTGCTGGTGGGCTCCATCATGTTCGCCGGGCCGGCGCTGATCGCCTGGGTGCTCGGCGACTCAATGCGGTACCGCCGGGCGTACTACGCCAATCTGGAAGAGCGTGCCGCCAGGCTGGAGCGCGACCGGGACGTGCAGGCCCAGGTCGCCGCGGCGGCCGAGCGGGCCAGGATCGCTCGTGAGCTGCATGATGTGGTCGCCCACAACGTCAGCGTCATGGTGGTCCAGGCCGATGGCGCTGCCTATGCGCTCGGGTCCGATCCCGGCCGGGCGCGTGAGGCGCTGGCCGCCATCTCGGCGACCGGCCGTCAGGCACTCACCGAGATGCGGGTCCTGCTTGGCGTGCTCCGCAGGAACGACGGCGACGTCCAGGCCGCGCTGACTCCGCTGCCGGGCCTCGGCCAGCTTGACGAGCTAATCGAGCAGACCAGAGCAGCGGGTCTGGCAGTCTCCTGCACCGTCGAGGGGCCGCCGCAGCCGCTGCCCGGCGGAGCCGCGCTCGCCGCCTACCGGATCGTCCAGGAGTCGCTGACCAATACCCGCAAGCACGCGGGGCCCGGAGCGTGTGCGGCAGTGCTGTTGCGCTACTGCGGTGACGCGCTGGAACTAGCCATCACCGACGACGGCCTGGGCGCCGCGGCGGCCTCGGATGGAGCCGGTCATGGCCTGACCGGCATGACCGAGCGAGCCGCGATGTATGGCGGATCGGTGCAGGCGGGCCCCAGGCCAGACGGCGGATTCCAGGTCAGAGCCCGGCTGCCGGTGGGATCGGTGCGGGTCGGTGCCGCGTGAGCATCCGCATTCTGCTGGTCGACGATCAGGAGCTGGTTCGCACCGGGTTCCGCATGGTTCTCGATGCCCAGGAGGACATGACGGTCGTCGGTGAGGCCAGTGACGGACTCGAAGCGGTCAAGATGCTGGGCCACACGTCGGCCGACGTCGTCGTGATGGACGTGCGGATGCCCAGGCTCGACGGGATCGAGGCGACCAGGCAGATCTGCCGGGCCGGGGACCGGCCGCGGGTGCTCATGCTCACCACATTCGACCTGGACGAGTACGCCTTCGCCGCGCTCAAGGCCGGGGCCAGCGGGTTCCTGCTCAAGGACGTGCCACCCGAGGAACTGCTGTTCGGCATCCGGGCAGTGCACTCAGGAGACGCGGTCGTCGCGCCGTCTACAACTCGCCGCCTGATCGACCGGTTCGCGCCCCTGCTGCCTGGCGACGCCGAGCAGGTGATGCCCGACCTGAGCGCTCTTACCAGCCGCGAGCGCGAAGTTCTGTGCAACATCGCGCAGGGCCTTTCCAACACCGAGATCGCCGAGCGGCTCTTCGTCTCAGAGGCGACCGTCAAGACCCACGTCGGACGGGTGCTTGCCAAGCTCGGCTTGCGGGATCGGGTCCAGGCTGTTGTCTTCGCTTACGAGACAGGCCTGGTCAAAGCCCGCGGCGCAGCCTCGTGACGCAGCGTCGCTCAGCCCCTGACGCAGCGCCGCTCAGCCCCCTGACGCAGCGCCGCTCAGCCCCCTGACGCAGCGCCGCTCAGCCCCCTGACGCAGCGCCGCTCAGCCCGTGTGGGAACACCGCGCAGCCCGGCGACAGCCGGCCGCGCGACCCTCGTGACGGCCCGCAGCCTCGCCCAGTGACCGCCCGCAACCTCGCCCCGTGAGGGGTCGGCCGCCTACCCCGGTGACGATCCGTCGCGCAGCCCGCGGTAGGCGGCCCGGCGTGAGACGCTCCGCGCGGCAGGCCAGGCCGCTTGACATATTAGGTGCGTGCAAACTATACTTAGCGTAGAAGCTGATCGAGGAGGACCCCCATGAACGAGACCCGCGCCGTCGGGCAGGAGCTTCAGGACCACGTCCTGGCCGTTGCCCGCAAAGGCCAGCAGAGGATAAATAACCGAGTCAAGAACGTCAAGGCCACAGCGCAACTCATCCGGCCGCAGCTGCCGAGCTTGCCCAAGCCGACGCTGAGCGTTCCGAACCTACCCAAGCCAACGCTGAACGTCCCGAGCCTGCCCACGCCAGCCCAGATCCGCGAGAAGGCACCGCACCTAACTGCGATGCTGCCGAGCCCTGAGCAGCTCAGGACCAGCGCCCATGAGCTCAGGACCAGCGCCCATGAGTTCAGGATCAGCGCCCATGAGCTAGCCGGACAGCTTCTGTCGGCTCAGCGCAAGATGGTCGACCAGGTCCGCAGCGTCAGCACCCCGCTGATGCGCCAGCCCGAGATCCATGAGCTAGCCGGACAGATCCGGTCGGCTCAGCGCAAGATGGTCGACCAGGTCCGCAGCGTCACCACCCCGCTGATGCACCAGGCCGAGGTCCATGAGCTAGCTGGACAGTTCATGTCGGCTCAGCGCAAGGTCGTCGAGCAGGTCCGCAGCTTCACCACTCCGCTGGCGCAGCAGGCCGCCGCGGTCTTCACGCAGGCCGGCAAGCCGGCCGAGAAGGCAACGGCGACCCCCGCCGCGGTGAATGGCGAGGCAGAGACCGAGCACAGCAAGGCCGAGCATGGCAAGGCCAAGGCCAAGACCGAGCCCGTCAGCGCCGAGCGCAGCAAGGCTGAGAACGGCAAGGCCGAGCATGGCAAGGCCGAACACGGCAGGACCGCAGCGCAGCACAATGGCCCAAGCGCCAGGAAGCCAAGGACCAGGTCCACGGCTAAGTGACGTGCGGTCAGCCGGGCCTAGCCTGGCAAGCCTAGGCGCGGCCGATGGACAGGACTCCGTCGGCCGCGCTTAGCATTTATCCGGACCGCCAGATCGCTGGAGGCGACCGTGAACGAACCGTGGGATAACCAGATGGAGGCGCTTGGCGAGTTCATCCGGCGACGGCGGAAACTGGCCAACCTGTCGCTGCGCCAGCTGGCAGAGAAGACCAGGTTGTCGAACCCGTACCTGAGTCAGATTGAACGTGGCCTGCATCAGCCTTCGATGCGCGTGATCAAGCTGATCTCCGAGGCGCTCAACGTCTCCGCAGAGACGCTGCTCACCCAGGCGGGTCTGCTGCACCACGGGGATGGCAGCTCGGGTACAACCCATTCCGCGACACCAACGGTTGAGCACGCGATCAGCGCCGATGACCGACTGACCGACCAGCAGAAGTCAGCGCTGATCTCCGTCTACCAGAGCATGCTGCACAGCCAATGACGTGCAGCGCCAACATGTGACGTATCGGGGTGAACATCTCAGACCGGCGATCAGAGCCGGAGGATCCACATTACGATACGACAACGTGACTGACCCGCGCCCGGACGCTACACCGCTCCCCCGGCGACAGCCCCAGCCTGATCGAGACCAACTGCCGCAGCGTAAGCCTGCGGCGGCACCGGCCGAGCCGGGCCCCGGCCTGCCTCGCCGTACCCCCGACCCGGGCCTTCCCCGCCGCGCCCCCGACCCGGGCCCGCCAGGGCCTGCCCCCGATGCGGTGCTCCCCCGGCGCACGACGGTCGTCCGGCGGATCGGACGGCACCGGAGCATGCACCGAATCAGCGTTGCCTCCGACGCGCCGGCCCTGGTGCTGGCCGTGCCAGGATCAGCGGCAGGCACTGGCCACCGGCTGGCCGAGCAAATCGCTCAGGAGGCAGCTGGCTCCTGCCCCGGAGTTGACATCCGGATTGGCTATCTGAACGGAACCGCAGAGAACCTGGCGAGCGTACTGGCGGCGCGTGCGGCCAACGGCGTGGCGGGCACGCAGGCGGTCGTCGTGCCGCTGCTTGCTGGCCCGCACCCGCTCATCGACGGGGCGATCGACGCGGCGATCAGCCTGGCACCGCCGTCAGTCATGCTTGCGACACACCTCGGCCCGCACCCGCTGCTCGCCGGGGCATTGCATGACCGGTTGTCCGAGGTCGGCCTGGCGCGGGCCAGCCGGGCTCGCGGGCTGAACATCGCGGCCGGCGCTAACGGCGTCATAGTGGTAGCCGACCGCGGCCCGCAGGCGATCAACGACGCAGGACTGACCGCGGTGCTGCTCGCCGCCAGGCTGGCGGTGCCAGTCCTGCCCGCGTCGCTTGGCGATTCAGCCAGTATCGACTCCGCGCTTGGCCGCTTGCGCGAAGCGGGTGTCTCCCATCTCGCGATCGCGCCCTGCGTCATCGGCCCGGAATCAGAGCCGGGCGAGTTTGAGCAGTTGAGCGCGGTTCTCGGCGCTCCGTGCGCCGCTCCGCTTGCCGGGCACCCGGCGATCGCGCAGCTGGTCGCCATCCGCTACGGCGAGGCGCTCGCCAAGATCAGCGTCGCCAGCCATTGACACGCGCGCCGCGCTTGCGCTGAGGTTCGAACTGTACGCCGCCCGGCGGCCCGGTCTGGATGGAGTCTGCGTCCGGGTCGGCCCGGCCTGCCTGGCAAGGCACGGCCAGGACCGACCCTCCCGGCAAGGTTCGGCTCGGTCCGACCCTGCCCGGCACCAGATACTGACCCATCTGATCTCGCGAAGCAGTTGCCGCGGCGGCGTCTTCGGATATCGACGAAAGGGGCGAGTGACATGAGCGAGTGGAACGCGATGACCTTCGAGGGCAAGGACACCATTCTTCGCGTAGTCCGGGATCAGGCGGAGCGGATGTTCGCGCTGGCAGAACAGCCCAGCGCCTGGGAGGCCCCGACCGCTTGCGAGAGCTGGCAGGTCAAGGACGTGATCGGCCATCTGGTCGACACGACAGAGGGGTACTTCAAGAGCTTCGAGATAGCCAGGTCGGGCGCCGACGCGGCTGCTGCCTTCGGCCTGCTTGCCATGCACGAGCGCGCAGGCCAGTCGGCGCAGGCGATGGCCCAGATCCCGCAGCACGAGCTGATGGAGCGGGCCCGCGCCGACCTGGACAAGATGATGGGCATCCTCGAGCCGCTGACCGCCGATGAGTGGGGCGGCCTGATGGTCCCGCACTCCTACATGGGCAGCGTGCCTGCGTTCATCTACGCGGCCGGTCAGCTGATGGACTACGGCGTGCACACCTGGGATATCAAGCAAGGGACCGGCCAGGCACACGGAATGGACGGCGACGCGGCCGACCTGCTCGTGCCGTTCATGTTCATCATCTGGCAGTCGACGATCAGGCCGAACGCCGACCTCACGCCGTTCACCATCGGTATCCGGGTGACCGGCCGCAACGCTGGTGAGTACCGGGTTTCGATCGGCGAGGGCGGACTGTCGTACGAGCCAGGCAGCGTCGATGACCTGCCTGCTGTCATCGACTTCGATGCCGGAAGCCTCGTGCTCACGGCATTCGGGCGGGTCAATGGCGGCACGGTCCGCGGCGACGAGGCACTCGCTGACCGCTTCCTCAACCTCTTCTTCCGCATCTCAGCCGGCCCAGCATGATCGTGGGTCGCAGCTAACCCCGTGCCTTCCATGATCGTGGAGACTCTGGTGCGAATATATTCACAGCCAACCCTCCACGATCATGGAAGCTAGCCGACCGGGCTGGTCTGCGCATCATACTCACCGGGCTGGTGCCCGACCGGCAGCCGGTGCTTGGCCAGCCGCGCGGTCGGCGTTCTCGGCAGCTCATCGATCAGCTGCCAGTACCTGGGCACCTTGAACGCCGACAGCCGCGTGGCCGCGTACTCGCGTAGTTCGGTGAAATCGATCACGGCGCCGGGCGCGGCGACCACGAAACCCTTGATCTCCTCTTCGGTCAGCTCCGACTGCACCCCGACAACAGCGGACTCAAGCACGGAAGGGTGCGAGTCGAGCACCTCCTCCACCTCAAGCGGCGACAGGTTCTCGCCGCGCCGCCGCAGCACTTCCTTGCTCCGCCCCACGAACGTGTAAGTGCTGTCAGTATTGACCGTGACCAGGTCGCCGGTGCGGAGCCAGCCGTCTGCCAGTACCGCGGCGGTCTCCTCCGGCATGCCCCAGTAGCCAGGCGTGATCACCGGGTTGCGCAGCAGCAGTTCGCCGGTCTGGCCGACTCCGACTTCGGCGCCATCGGCTGCTACCACCTTCGCCGCGTTGATGGTCCCCAGGTAAGGATGCTGGCGCACCGCGCCCAGGGTGCCCAGCGGCCGCGTCCCGCGCGGCCAGATCAGCCCGTAGGGCGACTCGGAGAGGGCATAGCCGACCACGATCCTGAGCCCGAACCGACGCTCGATCTCCTGCTGCCTGGCCGGATCTGGGGCCGGTCCGGCATAGCAGAGCCGGAGCGGATTGTCCGCGTCGTCCGGCCGCTCCGGCTGGCGCATCAGGATCTCAAGCATCGCGCCGATGGCATTGAATTCGGTCGCGCCATGCCGGCGTGCCGTGTCCAGGAACCCGCTGGCCGAGAACTTCGGCACAAGCACCAGCCCGGCACCGCAGGCTAGCGAGCCGAGCACCGAGTAGATCGGCGCGTTGATGTGAAAGAGCGGCAGCGAGGTCATCAGCCGGTCCTGTGCCGTCAGCTCCATCCAGAACGGGAATCCCTCGGCGGCCATCGCGTACGCCCGGTGGGTCTGCATGACCAGCTTGGACCGGCCGGTCGTGCCGGATGTCGGGATCAGCACGGCCAGGTCATCGGGCTGCACCCGGGTGGGCGGAAGTTCGGCAACCGGCAGCCCGGTCCGGCCCGCACCGAGCCGATTCACCTGCATAACGGCTCGCACCGGTCCATCGCCTGCCGCAACCGCATCTCCCACGTGGGGAAGCCCCGGGTCGGTCAGCACCGCACGGGGTTGGACCTGCCGGACCAGGCCGGTCAGTTCGGCCGGGGTGCTCGCTGGGTTGACCGGAACGGTGACCGCGCCGATCCAGGCCAGCGCCAGCCAGCTGAGCAGGTACTCGGGAGTGGTCCTCGCAGTGAGGACGACCAGATCGCCGTGACCGATGCCGGCTTCACGCAGCTCAGCGGCCACCCCGCAGACCCGCCCTGTCGCTTCGGCGAACGTCAGGGTCAGCTCGTCGGTACGCAGCCAGATGCCGCCAGGATCACGCTGCGCCGCCTGGTCGAGCAGCCCTGGGATCGTCCCGGTGTAGGCCGGTGTGGTCGTCGTCGGCGCGTCACTCATGTCCCAAGACAATACGGGGCCCCGGATGCGCCGATGATTGTGCGGCAGCGCCGTTCAGGCCGGTATAAATGTGTGGCACAGCGCATTAACTGGACATCTGTCGTTCAGCGCGAGTTCTCCGGGCGAGCGTCCTAGGAGGAGCCATCATTAGGAGCACGAGCATCGCTACGGCCGGTATCGCAGTCGCCGTTTCGGTAGCTGGGGCCGCGTATGCGGTCAGCACGGCGGCGAACAAGTCGGCCAGCACATCGTCCTCGGCTGCCGTCGCTCCGAGAGCGGCCGTGCCGGTGGTCGACGGGGCCGGCGCCGCGGCCGCAGCGTCGGCCAGGGCAAAGGCGGCCAGGGCGAAGGCGGCCGTCCCGATCGTCGGCTATGTCGCCAGCTATCCGTCGGGCACGGTGACCTCGATCAACACCACAACGAACACGGCGGGCAAGCTCGTCGGCATCGGCGGCGGGCCGGACGCTGTCGCGATCACCCCCAACGGCCAGACCGCATACGTGGTCAGCAGCGAGTCAGGAACAGTCACCCCGATCAGCACGGCCAGCAACCATGCTGGCCCAGCGATCAAGGTGGGCAGCGGACCTGATGCGATCGCGATCACCCCGAACGGCAAGACCGTCTACGTCACCGACAGCGCGTCCCGCTCGGTCACTCCGATCAGCACCGCCACGAACAAGGCCGGACCCGCGATTAATGTCGGCCGTGGACCTGACGCCATCGTCATCACGCCGAACGGCAGGACCGCCTACGTCATCAACAGCAATTCCGGCACGGTGACCCCGATCAGCACCGCCAGCAACAAGGCCGGCCGCGCGATCAACGTCGGCAGCGGTCCCGACGCCATCGCGATCACCCCGAACGGCAAGACCGTCTACGTGGCCGACTACGCGGCGGGCGCCGTGATCCCGATCAGCACCGCCAGCAACAAGGCCGGGCGGGCGATCAAGGTCGGCAGCGGGGCTGACGCGATCGCGATCACTCCCAACAGCCAGACCGTGTACGTGGCCGGCAATGGCACCGGAGCCGTCACGCCGATCCGTACCGCCAACAACAGGGCGGGCCGGGCGATCAGGGTCGGACGGTTCGGGCCGTACGCGATCGCGATCACCCCCAACGGCCGGACGGCCTACGTCGCCAGCTACTACTCCGGCTCGGTCACCCCGATCGACACCCGCACCAACCGGCCAGGCCGGGCGATCAATATCGGCACCGGGCTCACTCAGATCGTGGTTTCGCCCAACGGCAAGGCCGTCTACGTCCTCAACCTGATTGCCGGAACGGTGACCCCGATCCGCGTCCTGACCGGGGTTGCCGTAGCGCCGATCAACGTGGGCAGCTTCCCCTACGCCATCGCGGTCACGCCCTAACTGGCCAAGCTCCCGCGCCCATGCGGCGCGTCAGCGCAGCGGTGCGTCGGCATAGTGGCAGCTGACCAGCGCGGCGGTCAGCTAACCACGTGTCGGTCGGTAGGCAGCACAGCGGCAGCGACAGTCACCGGAGTGGCTGACAAAGCAGCGGCCGGGACCGCGCCGCAGGCGGTTGCCGCCTGCGGCGCGGTCCCGGCCCAGGTGAGCCAGTTCGATCAGCTCAATCAGGGCGACGGTATCCCGCTGGTCGGAGCGGGCGGCTGCGCAACGGTGTACGCGGTCACCGGTCCGGTCGCCGAGTCGTCGGTAACCAAGACCCCGCCGGAAGGCACCAGGACGCCGTTCTGGATGACGCCTATGTAAGCGCCGGTGATTCCGTTGTGATCGGTGGCCGAGTAGGCATACGGTGCGACCGAGACTCCCTGTGACAGGCCGCCGTTGATCGCGTTGATCAGAGACTGCCTGGTCGGATTCTTGCCGGCCTTGAACATCGCCTGTACAAAGGTGTAGCCGACCGACATCCCGTAGAGCACGTTGCCGTCGAGCGGCAGCTTCGGTATGAACTGGTCGTGGATTCGCTTGAACATCTGGATCCAGCTGTCCGAGGTCGAGCCGAGCGAGGGCAGGTAGCCGTCGGTAATGATGCCCTGGGTCAGCGCGTTGCCGAAGCCGGCCGACGTGTTCTTGGCGAAGCTGGCGAGCAGCCCGGCCAGGGTGATCGGGTCGGAACCCACGTCACTGACCACCAGTTGCGGGCTGTACTTCAGGCCGAGCATGGTCAGCTTGAGCAGCGCGGTGAAGGCGGGCACCGTGAACGAGACCACGACCTGGGCCTTGGCGGCCTTGAGCGCGGCGACCTGCGGCGCGATCTTGATATTGGTCGGGTTGTAGTTCTGCTCGGACACGATCTGGGACTTGGGGATCTCGTCGCTTAGCCCCTTGACGCCGTCCTGGCCGAATTCATCGTCCTGGTAGAAGAAGCCGATCTTCTCTCCCTTGAAATGCTGCTCGATGTACGAGCCGAGGATCTTGCCCTCCCGGACATAGTCGAGCTGCCAGCCGGTGGTGTCCGGCAGGGTGGACGGCGCGTTCCAGCACTCACAGCCTGAGGCGACGAACACGTCGGGAATATGCTCGCTGTTCAGGAATGGCGCGACCGCCAGGTGGGTCGGCGTGCCCAGCCCGTTGAAGATCGCATAGACATTGTTCCTCAGCACCAGCTGGTGCACGACGGTCGTGGTAATCGACGGGTTGTACTGATCGTTGAGGTAGATGTACTTGATCTTGCGGCCGTAGATGCCGCCGTGCGCGTTGACGAACTGGAAGTAGGCATTGGCTGCCGGGGCGATCTCGTCGTAGCCGGGTGCGGCGATGCCGGTCAGCGGCTGGTGGCTGCCGATCGTGATCGTCGTGGCCGTGATGCCTGGAGTCGAGGTGGCGGTGCTGCTACTGCTTGAGCTGCAGGCGGCGGCGGTCATGCTGACGGCTGCGAGTCCGGCAACAGCCGCCATTCTCGCTCGGTGTGATCTGCTCATAGCGTTCCTTTCTCATGGGATTCTGCGGCTGGCTGGGACTGCGGCCGCGGCGACTCCGACTCCGGCCGGGACGACTCAGACTCCGGCCGGGACGACTGCGACTCCGGCCGGGACGACTCGGCGGCCGGGCGAGACTGCACAGACCGCCTGGACTGCCAGGCGAGCGGCCCGGCGGCGCGGCACGCGAGCTGCTGCAGCCCGGTCACCCGGGCCAGCAAGACCAGCGCGCCCTGGATGCCGGATGGGAATGCCAGCATCACGGCGATCAGCACGACCCCGTAGGCCAGGATCGGGACGCTTGAGCTTGTTGTCGCGGTCATGCCGTGGCTCGTCGCCAAGTTCTCCAGATAGGTGGGCACCAGCACCAGGACCGCGCTGCCCCAGATCGCGCCGGCCAGACTGCCGAGCCCGCCGAGCACCGCCGCGGTGAGCAGCTGAATGGACAGGGTGAGGCTGAACAAGCCGGGTGAGACCGACTCGTTCCACATGGCGAGCAGCATGCCGCCAAGGCCCGCGCAGGCAGCGCTGACCACGAAGGCCAGAATCTGCAGCCTGGCTACGTTCAGCCCGGCAAGCGCGGCCGCGACCTCGTCATCCCGCACGGCCCGCCAGCTGCGGCCGACCCTGCTGCGCACCAGGTTGGCAAGCAGCACCAGGGTGACCAAAGCGGCAGCACAGCTGACCCAGGCCTGCCAGTGGATCAGCGTGACGTTCGAGCCAACGGAACCGGGCACGGTCACGAAGAAGCCAAGTCCCTGGTCACCGCCGAGCACGCTCTGGAACCTGGTCGCCACCGACGGCAGCGCCACCGCCAGCATCAGCGTGGTCCCAGCCAGATACGGGCCGCGCAGCCGGGCGGCCGCCACCCCGAAGATCGCGCCTGCCAGAGCCGCGCCTACCACGGCGGCCGGCAGGATCGCGATCAACGGCCAGTTCAGGTCAGCCAGTATCAGCGCAGCGATGTAGCCGCCGACCGCCATGAACGCGCCATTCCCGATCGAGATCTGACCGCTCAGCCCGATCAGCACGGTCAGCCCGGCTACCGCGACGACGAAGGCGGCGAGCTCAGTCAACTGGTAGTTGCGGTAGTCACCGATGGAGTTCGTCGCGAGCAGCAGCACCACCGCCGCCACGATCGCAATGCCCAGATGCCTGGCCAAAGTCGGCATCGCCCAAGCAGCGGCCTTTCTGCTAGGTTCCTCCTGACCCGGTCCAGGCTCAGGAAGTACCGAGGGCGCGGGAACTGGTGCCGATGCCACCGTCACACCCGCCTGGCCGGCGCGGCGGAGAACAGACCGGTCGGCCGGAACATCAGCACCAGCAGCAGTGCCGCCAAGCCAAAGAGGTCGACCGACTCACTGCCCAGGTAACCGCCGACATAGTTCAGCACTACGCCAAGGATCAGGCCGCCGGCCACCGCGCCCACCGGGCTCTCCAGCCCGCCGATGACCGCCGCTGTGAAGCCGAGCACGAAGATGGTGTCCATACTGTTCGGGTATAGGAACGTGCCCGGGCTGACCAGCAGGCCAGCCAGCGCGCCGAGCAGACCGGCTAGGGCCCAGCCCAAGGTGAGCATCCGGCCAACCCGGACGCCGAGCAGCCGGGCCACGCCCGGGCTGAACGCCGCGGCCCGCAGCCGCAGGCCCACCGAGGAGTACCGGAACGCCGCGGCGAGCAGACCCGCGGCTGCCAGCACCGCACCGGCGGTGAACAGGTCGTTTTCGGTGATCCCCAGCGCCACCGAACCGATGCTTAGCCCGGTGATCGGGTAGGCGGGCGGGAAGGACCGGTATCCGCTGCCGTACAGCACGCCGGCCAGACCCTCAAGTCCGATCAGCAGGCCGATCGAGACGATGACCGCGTTCAGCGGAGGCTTACCGGTTACCGGGCGGATCACGGTCCGCTCCACAGCAGCGCCCAGGATCAGTCCGGCCATCAGGGCCGCCACGAACCCCAGCCAGTAGCTGCCGGTGTGGTTGATCACGGTGAACGCGATGTAGGCGGTGAACATCGCCATCGCGCCCTGCGCGTAGTTCAGCACCCTGGTGCCCCGCCAGACCAGCACAAGCGACATCGCGATCGCCGCGTAGATCATCCCGGTGGCGAGCCCGCTGAGGGTGAACTCGACAAACTCTTGCATCGCCCGCCTTTCTAAAAGCCCAGGTAGTGACGGCGGAGCGCATCATCCGCAGCGAGCACGGACGCATCTGCTTGCGCTACTACCGCACCCAGGTTGAGCACGATTCCGCTGTTGGCGATGGCCAGCGCGCTGCGGGCGTTCTGCTCGACCAGGATGATCGTCAGCGCGGATTCGTCCCTGAGCCGCTGGATCAGGTCAAGCACGCCGCTGAGCACCTTCGGCGCCAGGCCGAGCGACGGCTCGTCAAGCAGCAGCACCCGCGGGTTGGCCGCCAGCGCTCGCGCGATGACTAGCATCTGCCGCTCGCCGCCTGACAGCATTCCGGCCGCCAGGTTCCTGCGCTCCGCCAGAACGCCAAACCGCTGATAGATCTCGGCCAGCGCGGCGCCGCGGTCTGCCCGGTGCCGCAGCAGCAGGCCGAGCCGCAGGTTCTCCGCAACGGTCAGCTCGGTGATCACGCCCTGCCCTTCGGGCACGTGCCCGATGCCCGCCCTGGCCACTTCCTCGGGCCGGCGCCCGGCCAGATCGACCCCATCCAGCAGGACGCGGCCCCGGCCCGGCCGCACGGACCCGTCGATGGCCCGCAGCAGGGTGGTCTTCCCGGCTCCGTTCGCGCCAAGGATCGCCGTGATCGTGCCAGGAGCAGCGGTGACCGAGACCCCGTGCAGCACCCGCACGGCACCGTAACCAGCCGCGATGTCCTCGACCACCAGTGAAGCGGCCCCGCGCACCGTGCCCGCGGGAATGCCCCCGCCATCGGCCGGCCCAGCCTGGTTCATCGACGGCTCCCCAGGCCTCGCCTTGCCAGCCCAGCACGGCTCCTACTCATGAACGGCTCCCAGGTACGCCTCGGTGACCAGCGGATCCGCCTGGACCTGGGCCGGGGTCCCCTGCGCGATCAGAACGCCGAAGTCGAGCACGAAGATCTGATCGCAGACCGACATCATCAGGTCCATCCGATGCTCGATCACCAGCGCACCTGTGTCCCTGGCGATCCCCATGATCAGCTCGCTGAGTTCAGGCAGCTCATCCTCGGCCAGTCCGCTGGCCGGCTCATCGAGCAGCAGCATCCGCGGTTCGCTGACCAGGGCACGAGCCAGCCCTACCCGCTTGCGCGGACCATGGGCCAGCGTCTCTGGCATGCGATCAGCTAGGTCAGCCGCGCCGACTCGGTCGAGCGCCTGCAGTGCCCGTGCCCGCAACCGCCGCTCGTCGGCATCGGATCTGGGCAGTCCAGCCAGCGCTGACCAGAATCCGGCCCTGGCCGCGTTGCTTGCGCCGACCATGACGTTCTCCAGCACCGAGAGCCCGCGGAACAGGCCGATGGATTGCAGCGTCCGCCCGATGCCGAGCCCAGCCAGCCGATCTGGCCTGATCCTGGTGAGGTCCTTTCCCTCGAACCGGATCGTGCCTGCCTGCGGCCTGATAAACCCGCAGACCGCGTTAAGCAGCGTGGTCTTCCCGGCGCCGTTAGGCCCGATGATCCCGGTCACCTGGCGTGCGGCGGCAGTCAGCGACACGTTGTCAAGGGCGACCAGGCTGGCGAACCGAACGGTGATGCCACTGATCTCCAATGAACCATGATCCATCGGTGGATGTCCTCGCACTGGGACTGCTAAAACACTGATGCACACGATTCACTCCGACTAGCGATCATGCAACCAGAGCGACCGTTCGTAGCCAAACCGAAATCAATCGCCGGGTCCGCGCTCAGGCGGGCACCGGTCGAACCACCGGGCTGGCCTTGCGACAGTGTTCGCCCTCCACTCTCAGTTGACCTGAGACATGTACGGTCGGCATGCTCGGCTCATGACTGCCCAGCTGATCCGTGCGGACGAGCTGCACGTCGGCGTGCCCTACGCCTACGCCTCGATCGCTCAGCCGGCCGCGCTGGTGTTCACGGCGGGTGCCTGCCCACTTGATAAGGACGGGAAGATCGTCGGCGGCCGCGATGTCCGAGCCCAGGCCGGACAGGCAGTTGCCAACCTCGTCGTCGCGTTGTCGGCAGCAGGCGCGGAGCTGACCGATGTGCTGAAGACGACCATCTTCGTGGCATCCAGCGCTCGCAGTGACCTGGTGGCGGCCTGGGACGTCGTCCGGGCCGCATTCGGTGATCACGACGCGCCGAGCACGCTGCTCGGCGTGGCGGCCCTGGGCTACAAGGGTCAGCTGGTCGAGATCGAGGCGATTGCCATCGCGGCCCACCATCGGTCCGCGTCCAGATGAACGAGCCGACCTGGCGTCGGGCGGTCAGCAGGATCACGGTGCTGACCGGGGCCGGGATCTCAACCGACTCGGGGATCCCCGACTTCCGCGGCCCGGCCGGCTTGTGGACGCGCGACCCGGCGGCCGAGAAACTCTCCACCTATCAGACCTATCTGGCCGATCCGGCCCTGCGCCGCCGCTCCTGGCAGGCCAGGCTCAATCATCCGGCCTGGTCTGCCGAGCCCAATGCCGCCCATCTGGCGCTGGCTCAGCTTGGCCGCTCCGTCGACACCTGGGTGATCACCCAGAACATCGACGGCCTGCACCAGAAGGCGGGCACGCCCGATGACCGCGTCGTTGAACTGCACGGAACATTGTCCCGAGTCGTGTGCATCGGATGCGGCGAGCGGACCGGCATGGCCGAGGCGATCACCCGGGTCCGAGCCGGTGAGACCGACCCGCCGTGCGTGCGCTGCGGCGCGATACTCAAGTCAGCGACGATCATGTTCGGCCAGTCCCTCGATCCGGCAGTACTCAACCGTGCGGTGCGGGCCGCAGCGGCATGCGATCTGATGCTGGCCATCGGCAGCACCCTGACGGTCGAACCAGCCGCCTCGCTGTGCAAGGTCGCCACCGACTCGGGCGCGACGCTGGTCATCGTCAACCGCGACCCGACCCCCTACGACGAGTTCGCCACCGAAGTGGTTCGCGATCCCATCGGCCAGGCCGTCCCCCGAATCGCCAGGCAGCTCAGCCAGGCCCGGACGGACAGTTGATCGCGGGTACCGTGCTGCTTATGGCAACGCAACGGCTCAGGTACCTGACATGGTGAGCACGGAGCTTGAGCTAACCGACTGGCGACGCCGGGTCAGCGAGCTGTACGCGGAGGTTCGGACGCAGGAGTCGGCCGAGCACGGCCACGCGCTGTGGCGGTCCGCTCGGGACGAGCTGCTCCGCGGGCATCCGCAGAGCCCGCTGCTGCCGGGCGACCCGCTGCGCGCCACCGGCGTGCCGTACTGGCCCTACGACCCGGGCCTGAGGTTCGAGCTGGAACTGCGGCCAGCAACAGAGCCGCTGCTGCGATCAGTGCCTGCCGACGGCGACGGGACCACGTCGATGCGGCTGATCGGCCGCGTGGACCTGCCGCCACCAGTCAATGCGACGATCGACGTTTGGTGGCTGCGTCAGTATGGCGGCGGACTCTTCCTGCCGCTGCGGGATGGCACGGCGGGCGACACCAGCTACGGAGGAGGCCGTTATGCCCTCGACACGGCCAAGGGAGCCGATCTTGGCGGTGGCCATGGCACGATCGTCGTCGACCTGAACTTCCTCTACCACCCCTCCTGCCGCTACAACCCGCAATGGCAATGCCCACTTGCCCCGCCAGGGAACACCATCAGCGCCCGCATCAACGCTGGAGAACGGCTCTAGGAGCGTGCTGATTTAGTCCCTATTCCGGCTCTTCGGCCCCACAAAGCCGCAGGTCAGCGGCCTGCTCTTTGAAGGAAGATCGGCTATTTCAGCAGCCTCCTAGCGCTGATTGCCGGCGTCGCGCGCACCCGGCAGCGCGAATGTGCGCCGGGGCCGATACGTTCGGATCGTGACGACGACCAGCCCGGACGTCCTGGTGATCGGAGCCGGGGTGTCCGGCCTCAGCACCGCGCTCAGTCTCCTCGAAGCTGGCCTGAGCGTCACCATCATTGCGGCGGACCCGCCGCATCGCACCACATCAGCGGTGGCCGGGGCACTCTGGGGTCCGCACCTGGTCGGCGCGCAGGAGCGGGTCGGCCGTTGGGCCGCACTGACCCTGGACCGGCTGCGCGAGCTCGCCGCCGACCCGGCTACCGGAATCAGGGAGATCCGCGGCCTGGTGGCATCCATGGCCGGCCAGGCAGAGCCGCCGGAGTTCACCCGCGGCGTCGGAGCGCTCACCCCGTGCGACCGGGCCGCGCTGCCGGCCGGTTACGCCACCGGCTGGGAGTACAGCGCTCCGGTGGTCGCGATGCCGGTTTACCTCGACTACCTGCTCGGTGAGCTGCTCCGTGCTGGCGGTCAGCTGCACCTCGGCCGCCGGATCGCAACTCTGGGGGAGGCGGCAGACCGGACAAGCGCTCAGGTAATCGTCAACTGCTCGGGCATCGGTGCCCGCGAGCTGGTCCCCGATCCGGAGCTGACTCCGATCCGCGGCCAGGTCGTGGTGACGGCCAATCCCGGCATCACCGAGTTCTTCGTCGGTGAGCACGACCAGCCAGACCAGCTCACCTACTTCTTCCCGCACGCGGCCACTGTCGTCCTTGGCGGCACGCAGCAGCCAGGCAGCGCGAGTACCGAGCCAGATCCGATCACCGCCGACCGGATCGTGCGCGATTGTGCCGCGGTCGAGCCTCGCCTGGGGAATGCGCCGATACTAAGTCACCGGGTCGGGCTTCGACCGGTTCGGCCGCTGGTCCGGCTAGAGGTGCAGGCCATCGCCGACGGACGCCATTTGGTGCATAACTATGGGCACGGCGGAGCTGGCGTCACGTTGTCGTGGGGCTGCGCTCGGGCGGCAGCGGACGAAGTCGTCCGGCTGCTCAGCTGAACGAAGCCGACGCTGACGGAGCCGGTGTCAGACGCCGGGGAAGATCGCGCGGAGCCGGTCCAGATCGGCTGGGTCGGCGGTCACATCGGCTGGCGTGTGCGCGGGATCAAGGCGTCCGTAGGCAAGCCGCAGCAGCGCCTCGGCCGGCATGGTGATGTCGGCAGCGCCGTCGCCGACATCGTCGCGGTCGGCCCAGTCCGTCATCTGAACCGCTTCATCGGCTGTGAGCAGGTAGTCGCGGTCGGGCTGGCTGGTGCGGATCCGAGCGCGGACCGGCTTCTCCTGCGGCTTACCCAGCCGTGGCGCGAGGAACTGCGGCACATTGTCGATCAGCAAGGACACCGCCTCCGGCGAGACGACGGCGGCCGGGTCGGCAGTCACGGCGACGTCCCAGGTATGCAGCGCGTGCTCGCCCACCCGCAGTCGGATCAGCCCGACCGCATCCAGGTCCATCCCGAAGAGCGGGAAGCTGATCCCGGCCAGGTCATCGTCACTGAGCTGTTCGAGCATCCGGACGTATTCCGCATCGGTGATCACGGCGGCTGCCGCCTGGTCGTCCGGGCTCATCGCATTCCAGCGGTCCCAGACCGGCGGGAACGCGTCCCGGCTGACCGGCTCGGACCGGCCGAGCGCCACGGGCAGCATCATCAGCGCGATCTCAGCGCCACTGCCCAGATGGGAGAGCAGCTGGGCAACCGTCCAGTCCCGGCAGTACGACTGAGCGCGGATCTGCTCCGGAGTCAGCGGGGTGACGAGGTGGACGAGCCGCTCATGCGAGTGACGCAGGGCGGTGATCCAAACCTGCGGGTCGGACTCCATTGTGCTGACTCCGTTCTGTGATTGTTTAACCTTCAGCTAACAGTACCGTCTATCCGGCCGACCCGGCCGCGGGTGCCCGCGCTAACCACCAGCCGCCGGTACCGCAGCGGGCGGGCACCGAGCCGTAGGGTTAGTCGGATGAGAATCGGATTCGGCCTGCCAGTGTCAGGCGCCTGGGCCACGCCGGAGAACATCTCCTCGTTCGCCAGCCGGGCTGAGGCGGCAGGTTATGCCTCGCTGTGGACATTCCAGCGGCTGCTCATCCCGGAAGGCTCGGCCATGGAGTCGGTCTACCAGAGCGTGCTCGACCCGATGGCGGCGCTCGCCTACGCAGCGGCGGTGACCACCAGGATCCGGCTCGGGGTTGCGGTGATCAATCTCCCGTTCGTGTCCCCTGCCTACCTCGCCAAGCAGGCCGCCACCGTGGATGTGCTGTCCCGCGGCCGCCACGACCTGGGCCTGGGCATCGGCTGGATGCCTGAGGAGTTCGCGCTGATCGGTGCGACGATGGAGCGGCGCGGGGCCAGGACGCAGGAATACGTCCAGGTGCTCCGCGCTCTGTGGGGGCCGCAGCCGAGCGAGTTCCGCGGCGAGTTCTACACGATCCCGCGCGGAACGACGGCCCCCGCGCCGGTCCAGCCTGGCGGGCCGCAGATCCTGCTCGGCGGGATGGCGCCGCGGGCTCTGCAGCGAGTCGGCCGGATCGCCGACGGATGGGTAACGTCCAGCCGCACCGACCTGTCGCGGATCAGCGAGAGTGTCGCCGTGGTCCGGGCAGCGGCCTTGGCGGCAGGCCGCGACCCTGATGCGATCCGGATCATCTGCCGCGGTGTCGTCCGGGCCGGCGAGCCGGTCAATGACAGCAGCGGTAGCCGGCTGCTGCTGTCGGGCAGTAGCGCCCAGATCCGCGCCGACGCCGCCTGGCTCGCGGAGCAGGGCGTCACCGAGATCTTCTACGACCTCAACTGGGATCCGCTGGTCGGCGCGCCAGACGCCAACCCAGGCTCGGCAGCGAATCGCGCTGCTAGCCTCCTAGAGGCGCTTTCGCCCACCGCGTAACAAGGGCACCTGGCAGATGCGGCCATTCGGATTTATCACGGTTGGCTGGGAACTTTAGCATCATGCTTGACCGGGTTATCTGCTGTTGTTAGATTCCGCCCATATTGCCGCGTCTTGTGGCGAGTGCCGCCTAGTAGTGCATATGAGCCGCGTTCGATCGCAAGCGAACCAGAACGAGAGGTGGAGGCGTGCAAAGTCGCTGGTCATTCAAGAGACGTTCGACCTGGGCGCTGGCCGCGGCGCCCGTGCTCGCGATGGCGAGCCTGTCCATCGCCGCCGCAAGCCCGGCAGCGGCGCACAGTGCCCCGTCGGGAACGACCGCCCGCGTCATCGTGCCAAGCACGACCAAGCCAAACAACCTCGACTGCAACGGCTGGAGCAAGAAATACAAGGCGCTCAATCCCAGCCATCGGATGCTCTGCGTCGACCCGCGCGGCCCGCTTAAGTACAAGAAGGGCTGGAACTCGCCGGCCGGCGGCTACAACAGCCATGGCCGGTTCATCGACAACGGCCATTACGTCGGGCATGACGAGCCGAGTGTGAAGTTCATCTCTGCGGCGGCTCACTCGGGCAACACCATGACCTATTTCATGAAGATGCCCCACGACCCGGCAAAGCACGCCACCAACGACGGCAAGGTCGTCGACTACGCGGAGTTGAGCGTGGCACCGTGGTTCGGCCTGCCGATGTGCGATCCCAGCTCCTATCCGCAGAACCCGTGCAAGCCGGACAGCGACTCGAACATCGGGGCCAACGTCCCGACCGCGGCTGGCTCGGCGTTCATGGAACTGCAGTTCTACCCGCCGGGCTTCGCCCCGTTCGCCGACAACATCAGCTGCAGCCAGACGCAGTGGTGCGCCGCGCTGACGATCGACAGCGCGGAGTCCCTGTTCAATTTCGTCGCTCTCAACCCGAACTGCCCCGAGCCGATCAACTTCGCCTATCTCCAGACCAACGGCAAGCCGACCGGGCCGCCCGGCCCGCAGAACGCCACCCTGGCCACCCAGACACCCAACGCGCACACCCTGAAGATCAACGCGGGTGACGTGCTGAAGGTGTCCATCACCGACCCGGCGGCCGGCTTCACGACGAGAGTGACCGACCTGACCAGCGGCCAGTCCGGCTTCATGGTCGCCAGCGCTGGCAACGGTTTCCTGACCACCAACTACAAGACCTGCGCCGGCACTCCGTTCACCTTCCATGCCGAGTACGCCACCGCAGCGCAGCAGAACCAGGTTCCCTGGGCCGCGCTCGAAGGCGGCGTGCTGATGGAGCAGGAGACCGGCCACTCCGAGGTCTGCAGGTCGCTGTCGCACCAGGATCCGATCGTGTCCAAGAGCTTCCGCGACGGCAAGGTCTACGACACCTGCATCGGCGGCTCCGAGGGCGGTAAGCGGGCCAAGGGTGAGGGCGGATGCAACGCCAAGGGCATCTGCCTCAACCCGACCACGCAGGGAACGACACGCCCGATCGCCTGCCCGAGCAACAACGACAACAGCGGTCAGCTGTGCGAGTTCGCCGACGGCCAGTGCTTCCCGCAGGGTAACCGCATTACGTTCATCAACGGTCACCCGGTCCGCGAGAATTCACCGGTCAACCTCTGTGAGGCGGCTCGGTTCCAGAACGGCGACCTGGACTTCGACGGTCTTCCGTATCAGAAGACCAGATGGCCGGACGGATCGCCGAACGTGCCGACTTCGATCAGATACGCCGGACCGTTCGACCAAGCGGGGAATCCGTACCCGAGCATCCAGTTCGAGACGGATATCGCGGGTTCGGAGTTCCTCTGCAACGTCTTCACCGGGAGCAACTGCGACGCACCACCGCTGAGCGCCAAGTTCTACCCGTTCTGGACCCTGACCAACAAGGTCGGCCAGGGCATCGGGCACCTGTTCCCGACGCACGCCTGCATCTGGAACTTCGGCAACGTCATTCCCGGCGTCACGACGCGCGCCTTCGGCCGGGATGCCCAGTACGGCACGCCGGACATCGCGGTGTACGGCGGCACGATCATCTCAGCCGTCCAGAACAACCCGGAGGTCAATCCCAAGATCAACTGTCTGGCGCTGACTCTGCCCAGCGCTAGCGCCAAGCACTAGCCGATGACAGCGGCCCCTCCCGCTCAGTGCGGGAGGGGGCTGTTCTTGCCCGCGGCGATCGGTGCGCCGGCCAACCGCGGCCGCCAGCGCGCCGCCGCGCCCGGTCTTAGCCCGCGCCTGCCCGCTGCCGAGCGCCGGGCTCAGGATCGCGCTAGAATGCGGGTCATGACCACCGAGCCCCGCTCCGCCAGCCCGATACCGGACAAGCCCACGCTTGACGGCATCGAGGATAAATGGTTGCGTGCATGGGAAATGGGGCGGGTAGTACAAGTTTGACCGGAGTAAGAACCGCGGCGAGATCTACTCGATTGACACGCCGCCGCTGACGGCCAGCGGATCACTGCATCTCGGCCACGCCTTCTCGTACACCCAGACCGACATTGTCGCGCGATTCCAGCGAATGCGCGGCAAGGAGGTCTTCTATCCAATCGGCTGGGACGACAACGGACTGGCGACCGAGCGCCGGGTTCAGAATTACTACGGCGTGACCTGCGATCCGTCCCTGCCCTATCAGCCTGATCTCGTGCCCGATCCAGACGAGCAGGCAGCCAAGGCTCCGGCGACGCCAGCCAGACGCCCGCAGGCCAATTCGCCCCAGCCAGCCGCCGCCAAGGCAGCAGCGGCTCGGACCCCAGCGGGACGGGTCCCGGTGTCCCGGCGCAACTTCGTTGAGCTGTGCCGCCGGCTGACCGAGATAGACGAGCGGGCGTACGAGGAGACCTGGCGCCAGCTCGGGCTGTCGGTGGACTGGTCCACCAGCTACCGCACGATCGAGGACGGCGCGACGGCCGTTTCCCAGCGAGCGTTCCTGCGCGCGCTGGCCGACGGCGACGCCTACCAGGCGCTCGGCCCGGTGCTGTGGGATGTGACCTTCCGCACAGCGATTTCCCAGGCCGACATCGAGGACCGGGAGATGGCCGGCCGCTACTGGCGGCTCGCCTTCCCGATCGATCAGCAGCCGACCGGCCCGCACGACCCGACCGGCCAGCACGACCTGGCTGGCCCGCACGACCCGACGGGCCCACACGACCCGACCGGCCAGCACGACCCGGCAGAGCCGACCGAGCTAGTGGTCGCGACGACCAGGCCGGAGTTGCTCCCTGCCTGCGTCGCTCTCGTGGCGCATCCGCAGGACGAGCGGTACCGCGACCTGTTCGGCCGCAGGGTGCGCACCCCCCTGTTCGGGGTCAGCGTCCCCATCCTCGCCCACCACCTGGCCGACCCGGCCAAGGGCACCGGCATCGCGATGGTGTGCACGTTCGGCGACACCACCGACGTGACCTGGTGGCGCGACCTGAAGCTGGAGACCAGACCGGTGATCGGCCCAGACGGCCGGCTCCTGGCCACGGCGCCCGATCCGATCACCTCGCCGACCGGGCTCGCCGCCTACAGCGAACTGGCTGGACTCACCGCCAAGGCTGCTCGCAGCCGGGCGTCGGAGTTGCTGCGCGAGTCCGGTGAGCTGCGCGGCGACCCCGAGCCGGTGACCCACCCGGTGAAGTTCTACGAGAAGGGCGAAGCGCCGCTGGAGATCATCACCGCCCGGCAGTGGTACATCCGCAACGGCAGCGGTGACCCGCGGCTCCGCCAGACGCTCCTCGATCGCGGTCGCGAGCTCGCCTGGCACCCGCCGCATATGCGGGCCCGCTACGAGAACTGGGTGAACGGGCTGACCGGAGACTGGCTGATCAGCCGACAGCGGTACTTCGGCGTGCCGATCCCGGTCTGGTATCCGCTCGCCGCGGACGGCCGTCCAGACTACGGCTCCCCCATCACCCCGGCCGACGAGCTGCTTCCGGTCGACCCGGCCGCCCATCCTCCGCCTGGCCTCGACGAGGCGCAGCGGGATCTGCCCGGCGGATTCACCGGCGACCCGGACGTGATGGACACCTGGACGACCTCCTCGCTGACCCCGCAGATCGCCGGCCACTGGGGCACCGACGACGACCTGTACCAGCGGGTCTTCCCGATGGACCTGCGGCCGCAGGCACACGAGATCATCAGAACCTGGCTGTTCTACACCGTGCTGCGGTCGCAGGTACTGGAAGGAGTGCTGCCCTGGCGGTGTGCCGCCATCTCCGGCTGGATTCTCGACCCGGACCGCAAGAAGATGTCCAAATCGGCCGGCAATGTGGCCACGCCGACCGATCTGCTGCACGACTACGGGACCGATGCCATCCGCTACTGGTCCGGCAGCGCACGCCTCGGCGTCGACACCGCCTCCGACCTGGCACAGCTGAAGGTCGGGCGCCGGCTGTCGATCAAGATCTTGAACGCGACTCGGTTTGTGCTCGGGCTGCCGCCGCCGGCCAAGCCGGACGCACCCATCACCGAGCCGCTCGACCTCGCCATGCTTGGCCGACTGGCCGACCTGGTCCGGCAGTGCACGGACGCCTTCGAGGCATATGATCACGCCCTGGCGCTGGAGCTCACCGAGCAATTCTTCTGGCTGTTCTGTGATGACTACCTTGAGCTGGTCAAGCCTCGTGCCTATGCCGCCGAGCGAAATGCCGGGGCCGCTGACTCGGCGGTGGCGGCGCTGCGAACCGCGCTCTCCGTGCTGATCCGGCTGTTTGCGCCGACTCTGCCGTTCGTGACCGAGGAGGCGTGGTCGTGGTGGAAGGAGGGGTCCGTGCACCGGGCAGCCTGGCCTGATCCTGATGAGTTCTGCTCCGCTCTTTCGTTCAGCGATTCCGGCGCGGCGGCCAGCACCGGCGCCATCGCCCTAAAGGCGCAACGGGCCGATGGCGCCGGACTGGCCGCCGCGTCGGCGGCGATCGGGGCTATTCGGAAGGCGAAATCCCAAGCGCGCCTGGCGATGCGGGCACCAGTGGCACGGCTTGTCGTGACCGGGCCGGAGGCACAACTGACCGCACTGGCCATGGTGCTCGGTGATGTTCGGGCGGCCGGTCACGTGACCGAGGTCGAACTACGCTCGGCGAGTGGCGCCGAGGTGGCTTACGATGTGACGTTCTGAGTCATCGTCGCTATGATCCTTGCCGCCGGGATCAGCGGTGATCGTACCGTTGACGCACGCTTGATAGCGGTGGGAGTGATGATGCGCAATTACGTGACCGAGTTCATCGGGACCTTCGGGCTTGTCTTCACCGTCGGCTGTGCGGTCATGAGCGGCTCCTCGGTCGCGCCGCTGGCGATCGGCGCGGTCCTCATGGTGCTTGTCTACGCCGGGGGTCACATCTCCGGTGCGCACTACAACCCGGCTGTCACGCTCGGGGTATTCCTCCGCGGCAAGCTGCCGCTCAAGGAGGTCGGCCCGTACTGGGTCGCGCAGCTTGTCGCAGCGTTCATTGCCGCCTGGCTCGCGAGATTCGTCGTCAACCCACCCGGCGTGCACACGCTCTCGACCAGCGGCGGGCACGCCATCTTCGCCGTGCTGCTCGCCGAGTTCTTCTTCACGTTCGCCCTCGTCTACGTCGTGCTCAACGTGGCTACCAGCAAGGACCAGCCGAACAACCATTTCTTCGGGCTGGCGATCGGCTTCACCATGGCGGCCGGCGCGTTCGCCGTCGGCGGGGTCAGCGGCGGTGCGTTCAACCCGGCTATCACCTTCGGCGCCATGCTGATGGGCCTGCTCAACTGGTCCAACATCTGGATCTACCTGATAGCGCAGTCGCTGGCCGCCGCAGTTGCCGCGATCGCGTTCCGATATCTGAACCCCGGTGACGTGGAGGGTGACATGGTGCCCAAGCTCACCAAGTCTTCGTCCAGCGCCACGGCCTAGGGACCAATCCCGCCGGCGCGCGGCTGACCCAGCGGCAGCCGGACTGCTGCGATGAGCTGGCCCAGCCTGCACAGGTAGGCTCGGCGGTATGGGAAATGTGCAGCTGTCCGAGGATGAATGGCGGCAACGGCTGACGCCGCAGGAGTACCACGTACTGCGCCAGGCTGGCACCGAGGCTCCGTTCACTGGCGAGTACACCGACACCAAGACGCGTGGCGTCTACCGGTGCCGGGCCTGCGGCGCCGAACTGTTCAGCTCGGATGCCAAGTTCGAGTCGCACTGCGGCTGGCCGAGCTTCTACCAGCCCACGGTCGGCGATGCGGTTGTGCTGCTGGAGGACCGCTCGCTGGGCAGCACCAGGACCGAGGTCAGATGCGCCAACTGCGACTCGCACCTCGGGCACGTGTTCGAGGGCGAGGGCTACCGGGTGCCGACGGATCAGCGGTGGTGTATCAACTCAGTCTCGCTGAGTTTGGAGTCGGCCGAGGATGACTGACGGTGGCGGGCCGAATGGCGGGCACTCTGACTCCGGCTCGCGGTCCGACTCCGGCTCGCGGTCCGACTCCAGCACGCGGTCCGACTCATGCACGTCGAGCGACAGTTGCGAACGACTCGTCCTGATCCGGGCTGACGACCTGTCCGGCACCACAGCCCAGACCTCGGGCATGGTCCGGATGGCGGCTATCTCCGGTGATCTGGTCGGCGCCCAGTCGCTGTGGATGGGCCGAACCACAATCCGGCCCGGGGTGTCCTCAGGCGATCATCATCACGGCGACTCCGAGACCGGCATCTATGTCGTCTCTGGTCACCCCGCGTTCGTGTTCCGTGATCCCGGCTCCGGGGACCTGGAGCGCCTTGAGGCCCAGCCAGGCGACTACATCTGGGTGCCACCGCACATCAGGCACCGCGAGGAGAACCGGTCGGCCGACACCGAGGCTGTGGTCGTGATCGCCCGCTCGACCCAGGAAGCAATCGTGGTCAACGTCGACCAACTCTGAGGCCCGGACGAATGACTGCCGCGCCCTGCGGCTCGACCCTGCCACCTAATGACGGCCAGCGAGGAGACGCTGATGCTCGGCTCAGCCCCGGTGATCGCCTTCGTTCCGGCCACCTCGGCGTCTGGACGACGCCTGGGGGCGATCGGGTGGCCTGGTTTCATGACTAGGCTCGGACCATGACGCAGGATCTGAGTCCCGCTGAGTACGCGAGCGCCATCGATGAAGCGCGGCAGCGGCTGCTGCAATTCGCACAGAACTGCACCGACGGGGACTGGCACTCGGTGCCGATCAAGGGCGATCCGAGGCCGGTCGGCGTCATCACCGATCACGTCGCTCACGCCTATGAGTATCTGGCCGACTGGATCGGCGACCTCATCGCCGGACGATCCGTGCAGGTCAACGAGGAGATCGTGGACGAGCTCAACGCCGAGCACGCCGCCGAAGCTGGCCCGGTCACGGCCGAACACGTCGCCGCTCACCTGCGGTCGAGCGGGGATGCCCTGATCTCCCTCGTGGCTGGCCTTGAGCCGGGCCAGCTCGACGCCGACGAGGGCCGGGTGCGCCGGCTGGCCGTCATCGCCGCCCGGCATGCCGACGGTCACCGAACCGAGATCGAGGCGGCCCTCGCCACCGCCGACTAGAGCCCAGTACCGCGACCTAGCTCCCCTGGCGGCTGGGGGCTAACCGCGCGGTACTGCCAGGGCAGAATGCCGTTATGGCACAGGCCAATGAGGAAGTAGCTGAGCTGCTGCAGGAGTACGCCGACCTGCTCCAGATCTTCGGCGGCGATCCGTTCCGGGCACGCAACTACGAGAAGGCGGCGAAGTCCGTCGCTGGATACAGCGACGACATCGGACAGCTGGATGCCGTGAAGTTGCGGCAGATTCCCGGCGTGGGCACATCGATCGCCAACAAGATCACCGAGTTCCAGCAGACCGGCACCATCGCGGCACTAGAGGAACTCCGCGCCACCATCCCGGACGGCGTCCGCGAGCTGACCCGGATCCCTGCCCTCGGCCCCAAGCGTGCCTTCCAGCTTTACACCGATCTGCACATCGGCTCGGTGAGCGAGCTGGCCGCTGCGATCGACGCGGGACAGCTTCGCGATCTGAAGGGCTTCGGTGCCAGAAGCGAGGAGAAGCTCAAGCACGGGATCGAGCTGCTGCGCAGCGTCGGGCACCGGGTCACCCTGAACGTCGCGGCGGACACGGCTGCCCGGGTCGTCGCGGCGATCGCCGCCGTACCTGGCTGCGTGCGCTGCGCGCACGCGGGCTCGCTGCGCCGGTTCCGCGAGACGATCGGTGACATCGACGTCCTTGCGGCGGCTGGCGACTCGGCGCCGCTGATGGCCGCCCTGGTCGCTCTGCCCGGGGTGACCGAGGTGGTCGCGCGCGGTGACACCAAGACGTCGATCCGGATCACCACCGGGGTTGGGCATCCGGCGGCTGGCAGCACCGGATCCGGCGGAGGCGCCGAGACCATTCAGGTCGACCTGCGGGTGATTCAGCCGGACTGCTGGGGTGCTGCCCTCCAGTACTTCACCGGCTCGCAGGCACACAACGTCGCGGTCCGCGAGATCGCGGTCCGCAAGAAACTCAAGCTCTCCGAGTACGGCCTGTTCGATGCCGAGAGCGGTGAGCTGCTCGCCAGCGGCACCGAGGAGGAAGTCTACGCCAGGCTTGGCATGGCGTGGGTCCCGCCGCCAATGCGCGAGGACACTGGCGAGGTGCGGGCCGCCCTGCGCGGAGAGCTGCCGGTGCCAGTCGAGGTCACCGACATCCGGGGCGATCTGCATACGCACACCAATCTGACCGACGGTGTCGCCTCGCTTGACGACATGGTTGCCACGGGACGGGCCCGCGGCTATCAGTACTTCGCGGTGACCGACCATGCGCCGAACCTATTTATGCAGCGAATGACGATCGAGAAGATGCTGGAACAGCGCGAGCAGCTACATCACCTCCAGTCGCGGCTGGCCGCGGACGGCGGCCGCCCGATGACCTTGCTGCACGGCACCGAGCTGAACATCGCTGCCGACGGCACGGTCGACTGGCCGGAGGATGTCCTGGCCGGCTTCGACGTCTGCGTGGCATCGGTGCACTCGCACTTCGACCAGCCGCGGGCCGAGCTTACCCGCCGGTTCATCCGGGCCTGCGAGAACCCGCGGGTGAACATCATCGGGCACCCGACCGCGCGCCGGATCGGCAAGCGACCGTCGGTCGACATCGACTTCGCCGAACTGTTCCGCGTGTGCGCGGCGACCGGCACCGCGCTGGAGATCAACTCCCATCCAGAGCGGCTCGACCTGCCGTCGGACCACATCAAGGCGGCCAGGGATGCCGGGGTGAAGTTCGCGATCAGCACCGACTCGCATTCCACCGGCCATCTGGACTTCCTGAGGTACGGCGTCGGGACTGCGCAGCGCGGCTGGGTCACCGCCGACGACGTGATCAACGCGTGGCCGCTGCCCAAGCTGCAGGATTGCCTGCGCAAGGGCGATTAGTCCAGGACCCGAGACGGATCATCCTCCATACCTGCGCCGGAGCGATGTCGAGGTGGGATGGCCGCTGTTCGTCATAGCAGTGAGAACGGAGGTGCAGTGTGAAGTACGTGCCCCCAAGACCACCATCCGGACGGCGCGTCACGCCACAACGGGGCAAACGTTCCTGACGCGGCACTAAACTTGAACCACTCGTTGTCTTACATCGCTCGTGTTTAGGAAGGTAAGTTTGGCACCATGACCGCATCCCAGACTCCGACCACCGCCGAGGAGCTGCGCGGTGCCGGCCTGCGGGTGACGGCGGCCCGCGTCGCCCTGCTCGAGACCGTCCGGGACGGTGACCACCTCGGCGTCGAGGCGATCGCCTCCGGGGTGCGCGATCGGGTAGGCCATGTCTCCCTTCAAGCCGTGTATGAGGCCCTCCACGCGCTCACCGGGGCGGGGCTCGTACGCCGCATCGAACCGGCCGGCAGCCCGGCCCGGTTCGAGGGACGCGTCGGGGACAACCACCACCACGTCGTGTGCCGGTCGTGCGGTGTCGTCGCTGACGTCGACTGCGCGGTCGGCGAGGCGCCCTGCCTGACCGCGTCCGACGACCACGGCTTCTCGATCGGCGAGGCCGAGGTCATCTACTGGGGCCTGTGCCCTGACTGTTCCACCGCCCGCAGTTCCTGGGCACTGTGATCCGCCTAGTCCGGAAGGATTCCCATGTCTGAGAATCATGATGCAATCGTCGTAGACGCGAAGACGGAGGGCGGAGGTGGCTGTCCGGTCGCGCACGGGCGCGCCCCGCACCCGACTCAGGGCGGCGGAAACCGCCAGTGGTGGCCGGACCGGCTCAACCTGAAGATCCTCGCCAAGAACCCAGCCGTGGCCAACCCGCTCGGCGAGGAGTTCAGCTACGCCGAGGCGTTCAAGACCCTTGACCTCGCGGCCGTGAAGCGGGACATCGCGGAGGTGCTGACGACCTCGCAGGACTGGTGGCCGGCCGACTTCGGCAACTACGGCCCGCTGATGATCCGGATGGCGTGGCACAGCGCGGGTACCTACCGGATCAGCGACGGCCGCGGTGGCGCGGGCGGCGGCCAGCAGCGCTTCGCGCCGCTCAACAGCTGGCCGGACAACGTCAGCCTCGACAAGGCTCGCCGGCTGCTGTGGCCGGTCAAGAAGAAGTACGGCCAGAAGCTCTCGTGGGCCGACCTCATGATCCTCGCCGGCAACGTCGCCCTGGAGTCGATGGGCTTCAAGACCTTCGGCTTCGGCGGTGGCCGCGCGGACGTGTGGGAGCCGGATGAGGACGTCTACTGGGGTCCTGAGACCACCTGGCTCGGGGACGAGCGCTACACCGGCGACCGGGAGCTCGAGAACCCCCTCGGCGCGGTCCAGATGGGCCTCATCTACGTCAACCCGGAGGGCCCGAACGGCAACCCGGACCCGCTGGCTGCGGCCCGCGATATCCGTGAGACGTTCCGCCGGATGGCGATGAACGACGAGGAGACGGTCGCCCTGATCGCCGGCGGTCACACCTTCGGCAAGACCCACGGTGCGGGCCCGGCGGAGAACGTCGGCCCCGACCCAGAGGCCGCCCCGCTCGAGCAGCAGGGCCTCGGCTGGAAGAGCACCTACGGCACCGGCAAGGGCGGCGACACGATCACCAGCGGTCTCGAGGTTACCTGGACGCCTACCCCGGTGACGTGGGACAACAGCTTCCTCGAGACCCTGTACGGCTACGAGTGGGAGCTGACCAAGAGCCCCGCCGGCGCGTACCAGTGGAAGCCGAAGGACGGCGCCGGGGCGGGTACCGTCCCCGACGCCCACGACCCGTCGAAGAGCCACCCCCCGACGATGCTGACGACCGACCTCTCGCTCCGCATGGACCCGGTCTACCAGCGGATCTCGCGGCGCTTCCTCGAGAACCCGGCCGAGTTCGCGGACGCTTTCGCCCGGGCCTGGTTCAAGCTGACCCACCGCGACATGGGCCCGGTCGTGCGCTACCTCGGCCCGGAGGTCCCGACCGAGACGCTGCTGTGGCAGGACCCCATCCCCGCGGTGACGCACGAGCTCATCGACGCTGCGGACATCCCCTCCCTCAAGGGCCAGATCCTCGCCTCGGGCCTGCCGGTGTCCCAGCTGGTGTCCACCGCGTGGGCGGCAGCCTCGTCCTTCCGTGGCAGCGACAAGCGCGGCGGCGCCAACGGCGCGCGCATCCGCCTCGAGCCGCAGAGCGGGTGGGAGGTCAACGACCCCGACCAGCTGGCGACGGTGCTGCGCACCCTGGAGGGGATCCAGGAGGCCTTCAACGCCGCCCAGACCGGCGGCAAGCAGGTCTCGCTCGCCGACCTGATCGTGCTCGCTGGTGGTGCGGCCGTCGAGCAGGCCGCCAGGGAGGCCGGCTTCGACGTCGAGGTCCCCTTCACGCCGGGCCGCGCGGACGCGTCGCAGGAGCAGACCGACGTGGAGTCGTTCGCCGCGCTCGAGCCGGCCGCCGACGGGTTCCGCAACTACCTCGGGAAGGGCAACCGGCTGCCGGCTGAGTACCTGCTGATCGACCGGGCGAACCTGCTGACCCTGAGCGCCCCCGAGCTGACGGTCCTCGTCGGTGGCCTCCGCGTCCTGGGCGCGAACTACCAGCGGTCGCCGCTCGGCGTCTTCACCACGACCCCCGGGTCCCTGACCAACGACTTCTTCGTCAACCTGCTCGACCTGGGCACGACGTGGAAGGCGACGTCGCAGGACGCGAACACGTTCGAGGGCCGCGACGCCGCCACGGGCGAGGTCAAGTGGACCGGCAGCCGTGTCGACCTCGTCTTCGGGTCGAACTCCGAGCTGCGCGCGCTCGCGGAGGTCTACGCGAGCGATGACGCGAAGGAGAAGTTCGTGAACGACTTCGCCGCGGCGTGGGACAAGGTGATGAACCTCGACCGGTTCGACCACGTCTGATCATGACGTCCAGGTCGGCCCGCGCCGGCTGACCTGGACGTGACACCACTACAGATTCGTAGCCAGTCTCTACACCGGCCGGAAGGCCGGGCTCCGCCCCGTTCACGACGAGCTGATCCGCATAATCACCGGCTTCGGCGCCGACATCAGCCTGGTGCCGAAGAAGGGCTACCTCAGCTTGCGCCGGAACAAGCAGTTCGCGATGATCCAGCCAAGCACCGCGACCCGGATCGACGTCGGCCTCATCCTGCGCTCGGAAACCGAGCCAGCCGCGCGGCTGGAATCGGCAGCCGGGTTCAACGCTCTATTCACCCATCGCGTCCGGGTTCAGTCAGTGACCGAGGTCGACGACCAGCTGCGGCGCTGGCTCGACGACGCCTACCAGAGCGCCAGCTAGTTGTCCCGCCCGGAACAGTCAGCTGCGCCGTGAGCGGCAGGTGGGCCGGGGCATTCGCCGCCCAGCGTGGCGGCTGGCCGGCCGCTTAGCGGAGCAGGTTCGCAGCGAACACCGCGGCAGTCCGGCGGAACATCACCTCGGTGAGGCCGCCTACGTACGGCGTGGCGAGCACGCGGACTCATCGACCAGGCTGCCGCGCGCCACATTGACGAAGATCGCGCCGGGTTTCATGGCGGCGAACGCGGCCTGGCCGAAGACTCCCAGCGCCGGTCTCGCAGGGCTGCCCTGGTGTCGTCCAGCCGCCGGAGGCGTCCAGGCCAGCTCCGCGGTGAAACGCTCCCGGCCGAACAGGATGACGGGCCCGGTCACCGACGACCTTCCTGGGTCGCTGCGCCCAGGGCCGCACCAGAGTCGGAGGCGCAGACGGCTGTTCCCCGCGCTTGGCCTGCGTTCACGCCAGGGAGGCGACAAGCTCGCTGACCGGCTTGCGCCTGCCGGTGTAGAACGGGATCTCCACCCGGGTGTGCCGGCGCGCCCGCGCGCCGCGCAGATGCCGCATCAGGTCCACGATCCGGTGCAGTTCGTCGGCTTCGAAGGCAAGCATCCATTCGTAGTCGTTCAGCGCGAAGCAGGCCACCGTGTTCGCCCGCACATCCGGATACTCGCGCGCCATCTGGCCGTGCTCGGCTAGCATCGCCCGCCGCTCGCCATCATCGAGCAGATACCACTCGTAGGACCGGACGAACGGATAGACGCTGACGTAATTCCGCGGCTCCTCGCCGGCCAGAAACGCGGGCACGTGACTCTTGTTGAACTCGGCCGGCCGGTGCAGCGCCATCGCGGACCAGACCGGCTCGCTGGCCCGGCCGATCCTGGTCCGCCGGAACCTGGCGTACATCTCCTGGAGGTCATCACTGGACGGCGCGATCCACCAGAACATGAAGTCCGCATCGGACCGCATCCCCTGCAGGTCGTAGCAGCCCCTGGTGACCACCTCCTTGCCCGCGGCCTGCTCGCACAGTTCGGTGATTTCGGTGGCCAGCGCTTCCCGGCTGGCCAGATCCACGGCCGCCCGGTCGTTCACCCGGAAAACCGACCACATGGTGTAACGGATGAGCAGGTTCAGGTCGCGCGCCTTCGGCCGCTGGTCATCGTCATGTTCTGCCATCTGGTCATTCTCCCGTATCTGCCGGAATCCCGGCACCGCAGAGCCTGGTCGCCTCGCCGTAAAGCAGCCGCTTGTGCTCGGCCAGCGTGCGGCGATCCCGGCCCGCCAGTTCCGCGGCGAGCGTGATCGCGTCGGCGAGCACCCGGTCAGCCCCGACCGCACGGTGCGCGATGCCGGCCGCCACGGCGTCCGCTCCGCCGTACCGCCGGGCCGTGGTGATCGCCTCGTGTGCCGTCCGTCTCGGCAGCTTGGCCGAGATGATGGCGAACATCTCCGGCGTCAGTGGGAGACCGAGGTCAGCCTCCGGCAGGCACCAGTAACCGCGGTCCTCGCGCATGATCACGAAATCGTGGGCGATCGCGAGCTGCGCGCCGGCCCCGAACGCGTGGCCGTTGCAGGCCGCGACGGTCATCACCGGCAGTGCGAGCATCCTGCCGAGCAGCCGGTGCAGGTCGGACGTGATCGCGCCAACCTCGTCGGGCGCGGCTGCCAGTGCGTCGAGGTCGTAGCCGTTTGAGTAGAACTTGCCTTCGCCGGTGGTCACCAGAGCGGCCGGTGAGTCGGAGGCCTCGACCGTGTCGAGTGCGTGGTGCAGCACGTCGAGCGACTCGCGGTGGAAGCGGTTCTCGCCGCTGGACATGGTCAGGATCCAGACCGAGTCCCTGCGGTCAAGCTTGATCACGGCGTACCTCCAAGCTGTTAGATCGCACCACTTAGTCGGCGGCGCCTCAGCGGGCCGGCGCCTGGCCGGCGGTGGCGCGGGTTTCAAGGTAAGCCAGCAGCCGGTCGGCCGCCAGCCGGGCCGATCCAATGCAGGCCGGGATACCGATACCGTCGTAGGCGGCTCCGCAGACCGCGAGCCCGGGCAGCGCCCCGACCCCGTCGCGGATCCGGCGGACCCGGTCCAGATGCCCGACGGTGTACTGGGGCAGGCCGCCGCCCCACCGGCTGACCCTGCTGTCGACCGCGGGTCCGGTGACACCGGTCGCCGCCGCCAGGTCGGCGGCCGCGAGCGCGGCGAGGTCGCGATCGTCGCGTTGCAGCACGGTCTCCTCGCCCACCCGGCCGAGCGAGCAGCGCACCACGTGCAGCGGCTGGCCGGAGCCGCCTGCTAGCTGGCGCGGCCGAGCAGGCTGCCGGTCCACCGCACCAGGAGTCCTGGCGAGATGCGGCCATTTGACCGTGCTGAACGTGACGGCCTTTACCGGTCGCCCGTCCACGGCGGGCACCAGGTAGCCGCCGCCGGTGATCGGCTCGGGGAAGGCGGACGCCGGATAGGCGAGGGTGACGATCGCCATGCTCGCGTAGCCGATCTCGCGCAGTGCCGCCGCCGCCACCGCCGCATCAGCCCCGGCGATCCCGGCGATCAGCCGGCTGGCCGGGCGGGCAGGCAGCGCCAGGATGACGGCATCAGCGTCGATCCATTCCGGCGCCCGGGCCGAGCCGACGGTCAGCCGCCAGCCGTCAGCGGTGCGGGCCAGCTCACGGACCATCGCGCCAGTCCGCACTTCGGCGCCGCTAGCGCTGGCCAGTGCCGGTGGCAGTGTGCCGAGGCCGTCGGCCAAGGTGGTGAATACCGGCGCTGGCGTCGGCCGGGTCGGCTGGCTCAGCACCTCGCGGGCAGCGTCGGCCAAACAAGCGCGCTGCCGCGACGCCTGAGCCAGGCCAGGCAGCGTCGCCTCGAAGGACAGCTGATCGGATCGGCCAGCATAGACACCGCCGAGCAGCGGATCGACCAGGCGGTCAACGAGCTCAGGGCCGAACCTGGCCCCGACATACTCGCTGACCGGCACGTCGCCTGGTCTCGGGGTAGCCGGAAGTTCCGCGTCCTGGCGCGCCCGGGCCAGCCCGGCCGGCGAGAGGATCGCCGAGCGTTCGAGCTCGTCCAGGTCGGCGGGCACGCCCATGAACTGGTGTCTCGGAAGCGCCCGGAACTGACCGCGAGTCCAGATCCGGGCGGTCGTGGTCCCCGGATCCACCAGCCGATCGGCCAAGCCGACCGCGGCGATCAGGTCAACTCCTTCGGCGCGGCGGGTCAGCAGCGCCTCGGCGCCCTCGTCGACCGCGATCCCGGCCACTTCTGAGGTGGCCAGCTTGCCGCCGAGCCGTGGCGAACCTTCCAGCACGGTCACCGCCGCTCCCCGACCACGCAGGAAGAACGCCGCGGCGAGCCCGGCGATGCCGCCGCCGACGATCACCACGCGGCTGTGCCACTCCGCAGAAGTCACCGGTCCACCCTCGCAGATCGGTCCGAACCTGGTCCACGCGGATCGACGCAGCGCCCCGCGCCGACGGCCAGCGAAGAAGTCATGGCTGACAGTGACCGGCCAGCGGGCTGGCTCAATCGCGCTGTAGGCTGCGGCCGTGTCCGAGGCGTTGAGCCCATGGTGCCGTGCGGCGCGGCAGGCGGTCCTGCTGTGGACCAGCTGAGTTTCATCGACCTGCTCTACGCGGTACCCGTCGGTGACCTGGCCATGCGGGTCAGCGGAGCGAAGCTGCACCAGATCTCAACGGCCGACTGGTCGGCTCTGGCACTCATCCTGGCCGTCATCGTGCTGAGCTGGATCGGACTGCACAAGAACCGGGCGGTGATGGCGGACGACGAACGGATACACCGCTCGATCGGGGACATCCAGTTCCGCAGTATGCGATTCGTCCAGTTCATGGTCGAGATCGTCATCGTCGGAATGTACTTCACGATGGGGCTGACCCTGAAATTGCCAACCACGAGCCGGTCGCCTGGGCCGCTCCCGTCCGAGAGCTGGCTGACCGGACTCCTGCTTTGCATCTTTGCCGCTTACCTGACCTGGGATCTGATCGACACCCAGCAGGCGCGCAGCAACGCAGAAAAGCACCGGGCCCACCACCACCCGGGCCACCAGCCCCCCTTCGACTGGCCTACTCGAGCAGCGTCTGGCATTGTCGTCACGCTGGTCTTCGCGTTGCTGCCCAGCGATCTACGGCGCCGTGCGCCTGGCACCGGCGCACGCCGGTCGGCTCCTGGCGGCACTGAACATCGGCCTGCTGATCATCCTCTACGCTTACCGCTTCGCGCAGGATCGATGGGGCAATACCCGAACGTCCAGGCACAGGTCGGCGCCGAAAAGACGGCGTTCGGCGGTCGCCAGTTCGTGATCGTGGGCCGTGGGGCGTGGCGAAGCGGCAAGGACCGAGTACCCGCATCGCCAGCCAGACCAGGGTGGGACGCTGCCCTCGGCCGTCCTGCCTGCAGCGGCGGCCTGCCAGGATGCGCCGGGACGGCCACCCACCAGCTGCTGCTGGCTGTGCTTGGTGCCGCTCAGCATCGTCACACGCGACGGAGCAGTGACTGCCGAGCTGATGGCAGCAGCCCACCATCGGGGAGCTACCACCGCAGCGTCGAGGAGCTGACACCGCTGCGCGGCGACCTCCGCACCGCCTTCCCGCTCGCGACCGCATCGCTCGCGACTGTGCTGCGCCCGGCCAGCTGGCGATGGTTCTCCTCAAGCGCTGTCACCAACTACGCACTCACCCCGCAGGCCTGGCCCAGCATCGTTACTGGCGCCGCCCCCTACCAAGGAGTACGGCCCGCGCTCAGCGTCCGCTGGACCGCTCGCGGAGCATGCCCCCGCTTCGCGCGAGGTCGCTCTCGGCGTGGCGTGAATTGTGGGATCGGTGTCGTTGACGCCATGGCCTTGCGGGCCGCAGGGTGAATGCGTGCACCAGGGCCGCATCGTCTTCGTGATCTTCGATGGTTTCCGGCCACTTGATCGCCCCGGCCCGCACGACCAGCGTCCCGCTGTGGTCGGCGCAGCCACGAACCGACCCGATCCGTGCCGTGCTGTCCGCGTTCCACGCTGATCCCGGCGGCCGGCACGGCATCGCCGACCTAGCCGGGCGTGCCGGGCTGAGCCCATGCCACCTGCAACGCAGGTTCACCGCCGAAGTCGGCACGCCGCCCGGTGCCTACGTGCAGCGCGCACGCATCGAGGCAGCGCAACGCGCACTCACCGAGACAGACGATCCGGTCGAGACCATCGCGCGACGGTACGGCTTCGGCACCGTCGAGACGCTGCGCCGCTCATTCCACCGCAATGCCAGCGTCGCACCATCGGACTACCGGAGCAGGTTCCGGTCTGCCATGGAGTACGCGTGACCACCTACGGGTTGCTGATCTTCGACGGGGCCGAGGAACTGGACTTCACCGGTCCCTGGGAGGTGTTCACTGCCTCGGGCATGCTGCGAGACGATGCCGACACCGTGCTACTCCTCGCCGAACGCCCCGCTGCCATCCGTTGCAGCAAGGGCATGCGGGTTCTGCCTGACCACACGCTGGACGACCATCCGCCGCTGGATGTGCTCCTGGTGCCCGGCGGCATCGGCACCCGCCGCGAGGTATCCAACCCCGCGATCACCGACTGGATCCGCAAAACCTCCGCCGCCGCCAGCTGGACCACCAGTGTCTGCACTGGCGCACTGCTCCTGCACGAGGCGGGCCCGGCGCGCGGTCGCAGGGTCGCCACCCACCACGGCTTCGAAGACACCCTCCAGGCGCGCGGTGATATCACCGTGGTCCGCGACGCCCGATACGTCGTCGACGGCAACCTGGTCACCAGTCAGGGCATCTCCGCCGGAATCGACATGGCGCTCTGGCTCGTCGGCCGCCTGCACGGCCGCGATCACGCACGCGCCGTCCGCCGGTACATCCAGTACGAACCCGCGCCGCCGTACCTCGCCGACGAGCCGGGCAGCAGCTAAATGGCCTGTCCCAGGCGATGCGCCGGGACTGAATGTTCACCGAAATACATCTTGCGGCCGGTCAATTATTGCCAGAGAATTGCCGCAGAAATCATTTCTAATAATTGCCAGAGAAATCGCGCCGGGCTGGCCGAAAGCGGTGCAAAAGAGAAGGAGACCTCGATGTCTTTGCCTGCACCAGCCGACCGGCCGCACGGCGGATTGAGCCGTCGGCAGACGCTCGGCGGCTTCGCGATCCTCCTCATCGGCGGCGTATCCGCCCGAACCGCTAGCGCGCAGGCCGCCGTGGCATGCTCCCGGCAGCCGGGTGTGCGCCGGCCGGCCGGTCTGACCAACCTGCAGCTAGCCGGGCAGCGAGTGATCGGCTCCTATCCCGGCCTGACGCCGCCGGCGAGTCTTTTCACGGACATCACTAGCGGCCAGGTGGCTGGTGTCATCTTCTTCGGCGAGAACATCTCCAGCGAATCCCAGATCGCGGGCGTGATCACACAGCTGCGGCAGGCGCAGGCACAAAGCCCGATCCAGGTGCCGTTGCTGCTGATGACCGACCAGGAAGGCGGGCTGGTCCGGCGCCTGCCCGGTGAGCCTGTGCTGTCGGAGAAGCAGATCGGCCAGTCTTCGGACCCGGTGGCGGCGGCGACCGCGGCAGGCACCGGGGCCGGGCAGAACCTCGCGGGCGTCGGCATGAATGTCAATCTCGCGCCGGTGCTTGACGTCTATTACAAGTCAGGCAACTTCATCGACCAGTACCAGCGCTCGTACAGTCACGATCCCGCCGTCGTATCGACTCTGGGCCAGGCGTTCATCACTGCCCAGCAACAGACCGGGGTGGCGGCCACCGCCAAGCACTTCCCCGGTCTGGGATCGGCGACCAGAAGCCAGAACACGGACAACGGGCCGGTCACGCTGAAAGTGTCACTGACCCAGCTGCACACCATTGACGAGGTGCCATACCCGGCTGCCATCACCGCGGGCGTCAAGTTTGTGATGGTGTCCTGGGCGATCTACCCAGCGCTGGACGCCAAGCTCCCGGCCGGACTGTCGCCTACCGTCATCGGCCAGGAGCTGCGCGGCCGGAACGGCTTCACCGGCGTCACCGTCACCGACGCCCTGGAGGCGGGGGCGCTGAACGCGTTCGGCACGACCGGTCAGCGCGCGGTCGCCGCCGCGGGCGCCGGCATGGACCTGATCTTGTGCTCCGCGCGTGATGTCACGCAGGGCGAAGCCGCCACTACCGCTCTGGCCAACGCCCTGACCAGCGGACAGCTGGACCCGAACGCGTTCAACGCGGCCGTCAACCGGGTGACCGCACTGCGGGCCGGCCTGTTCTGACCTCCTCGCCCGGAGGTACCACACCGCATTCGGCGGGTCCCGAGGATAGCGCCTGCCGCGTGCCGGGATGGCAGTGGTGGCGCAGGGTCCGGGTGACGTGCGAGTGTGTAGGTGAGGTTGGTAGCGGGGTGAACCTCCCCCACGTGCTGAGCGAGGCACCATGGGTCGTGACATTGCGCCGATGACGTTCAGCGGCGCGGACAGGCGCATGTACCGGGACAAGGTCAGGCGCTCGCTGGATGTGTTCGCCCGGATGCTGGGCGAGCACGCGTTCGAAGTCGGCCCGGCGCAGGTGGGCCAGGAGATCGAGCTGAACCTGGTCGACTCCGATGGTGCGCCGTCCATGCGTAACGCGGACGTGCTTGATGCCATCGCGGATCCGGCCTGGGCAACCGAGGTCGGGCAGTTCAATCTCGAGATCAACGTTCCGCCGCAGCAGCTTGATGGCGACGCGATCGCGGATCTGGAGCTCCAGATCAGGGGCAGTCTCAATGCGGGCGACGCCAGGGCCCACAGCACCGGCAGTCGGCTCGTCATGATCGGCATCTTGCCGACGCTGCGGCAACAGGACGTGCACCTGGGCACCATGTCGGCAAACGCGCGCTACCGGGTGCTCAACGAGCAGATCTTCGCGGCACGCGGGGAAGATATGCGGATCGCGATCGACGGCGCTGAGCAGTTGCTTACCCACGCGGACAGCATCACTCCCGAAGCCGCTTGCACCAGCGTGCAGCTTCATGCCCAGGTCAGCCCGGATGCCTTCGCGAGCTACTGGAATGCTGCCCAGGCGATCGCCGCCGTGCAGGTCGCGATCGCGGCCAACTCCCCGTTCCTGTTCGGCAGGCAGTTGTGGCACGAGACCAGGATCACGTTGTTCGAGCAGGCCACGGACACCCGCCCGGACGAGCTGAAGCAGCAGGGCGTGCGGCCACGGGTGTGGTTCGGGGAACGCTGGATCACCTCGGTGTTCGACCTCTTCGAGGAGAACCTGCGATACTTCCCGGCGTTGCTGCCGATCTGCGAAGAGGAGGATCCGCTCGCGGTACTTGATCATGGCGGCAGTCCGCAGCTCGCGGAGATGAGCCTGCACAACGGAACGATCTACCGCTGGAACCGACCCGTCTACGCCGTCGCGGACGGCAAGCCGCACCTGCGGGTGGAGAACCGGGTCCTCCCGGCCGGCCCGTCAGTCGCCGACATCATGGCCAATGCGGCGTTCTACTACGGACTGGTCCGGGCCCTTGCCGAGGCGGAGCGTCCGATCTGGACCCAGATGTCCTTCGCGACGGCGGAAGAGAATCTGCACACGGCAGCGCGCCACGGCATGGGGGCCAATCTCTACTGGCCCGGTCTGGGTGAAGCGCCGACTGACGAGCTCGTGCTCCGCCGCCTGCTGCCGCTCGCTCGAGACGGCCTGCACCGCTGGGGTGTGCATCCAGTTCACGCTGACCGCCTGCTTGGCATCATCGAGCAGCGCTGCCTGACCGGCCAGACCGGCGCCGCCTGGCAGATCGGCATGGTCGAAGCGCTCAGCGAAAAAGGCGCCGACCGCGCCGAGGCGCTGCGACTGATGACCCAGCGCTACATCGAGCACATGCACAGCAACGAGCCGGTCCACACCTGGCCGACGAGTCTCTAAGGCCGCAAGCCGGCAGGTCCAGTCCGGGTCGGCCAGGCCGGGTCCAGGAATAGGGTGACGTCAGCAGCCTGGCAACCGGCGCGGAGGAGGTCCAGTGAGCGCATCGGAGACAGGTTCGGTAAGCCCGGTTCCTGAGCACCTGCACAGCGTCACTCCTCGGCTGGTCGTCCGCGACGGCGCCGGGGCGATCGACTTCTATCGGCGGGCATTCGGAGCGAAGGAGCTGGGTGACCGGTTCACCGCACCGGACGGCAAGCTGATCCACGCTGAGATCAAGATCGGGGACTCGGTGGTGATGATCACCGAGGACGCCACGGACGGGCCCGTCAGGTCACCCGAGCGGCTGGGCGGCATGGTCAGCTGCGTGATGTGCCTGTACTGGGCGGACGTGGACGCCGCGTGGCAACGGGCGGTCGGCGCCGGAGCCGAGGTGATGTACCCGCTTGAGAACCAGTTCTATGGAGAGCGCGGCGGACGGCTGCGCGATCCGTTCGGCCAGCAGTGGATGATGAGCCAGCACATCGAGGACGTGTCGCCGCAGGAGATGTCCCGCCGGACAGCCAGGCTGATGGGCACGTAGCCAGCCGGTTCGCCGGGCCGGATCGAGCCTCATCCGTTCACTCTGGCGCCCAGTTGCCGGATGAACTCGACCGTCCTCGGCCACGCGTCGGCGCGCGCCGCCTGGTCCGGGGGTTCGTCGGTGATCTCCTGCGGCAGCAGGCCGGGGGTAGGTGCGGGAGCAGGTATCCGAGGGAGTGGCCGGCGTCGGGGTACTCCAGGATCGTGTGGCCGTATGGGTCGCCGTGCTCATGCAGGCGCCTCGACACTGCCCTTGCCATGCCTGCCGACGGCCACACTTGATCCGCCCCTGCGCTAACCAGAAGGATCGGTCCGGGAACCAATTCGGCTGGGATGAGGGCATCTGGATCCTCGCAAATCTGGGCCGGAGTGGTCCGCGAACGGCAGTGGCCGGCCGTCGAGGAGCCACGCTGGCCCGCCCGGCGGCCAGCTGCCAGCCACGACGTTCCCAGGAACCGTCGCCACCACCCCCTGGACGCGGATGCATGAGTGGATCGCGGTAAGCATCGCCGCCTCGCTGCCCCGGGACATGCCGAGCACGGTGAGCGGCGCACGAGGCGACCGGACCTGGTCGTGCAAGATCTCCAGCTCCGGGAGCCATAACACTGCAGGTAGCTGACGGGAAGCCAGATCCAATGCGCCGAGCAACCCAGAAGACCAATAATTCCCTTCGTCGCGTCAGCTAGCCGGGAAACGGCGCGGTGGGCTGCCAGTCGGGCTCGCTGCCTGCCGTGAGCGGGATCGGGTGCCAGTCGTTGAGGATGAACGGGATCCCCGCGAGGTAAATATACGATCCCCCGGTGGCGAGGTTCTCGACGTAGGCGATGTAGCCCCCGGTGGGGGTGGCGCCCGGAGCGAACACCCCCTCGTAAGCTGGCGTGCCGGGGATCTGCTGCACGGCACCGCCGATCGTCAGGCTGAGCCCGGCGGTGCACGGCGAGGTAGCGCAGTCCAGGACCGTGGTAAGCAGGTTGACCGCGGGGAATGGCTTGGGCGACGTCGGCGAGACCGCATTCCAGTCCGGATCGCTCAGCCTGGTAGTGCCGCTGCTCCCCTCCGGGCTGACCGTGCCACCGCTGTACTGGCCCTGATGCGCGAATCCGAGCGTGTCCAGGCAGTATTTGTACGGTTTGGGACACTGCAGAGCGGCACCCTGGAAGGCGATCAGGGATTCGCGGTGATTAGCGGCGTTCAGCGCCCAGGTCCAGGCAACGGCCGACGGCAGGGCCGACACGCTGGTCAGGTGGCCGTTCACCGCGGTCGTGAACGTGGCGAACTGATGGCGCACCGTGTCGTACCTGATCAGGTAGCCGTAGCTACGTTGCCGCCTGGTCCTGACGAAGGCCAGGTAACGCCCGTTGGGCGACCAGGTCGGCCTGCTATCGGTGAAGGCAGGCGCCGACCTGGTGATCTGGGTCTTGTGGCTGCCATTGGCATTCATGATCCACAGGTTGCCTCGGTACAGGTATGCCAGGTGCGCCCCGTTCGGCGACCAGCGCGGCCCGGACACGTGACCGGTCCAGGTCAGTCGCCTGCGGTCGAACGCGAACGGCTTCACTGGCTTGAACTCGAGCGAGTAGATATCGTCCTTGTGGACATAGGCGATCCGCCCGTCCGAGCCCAGATAGGCCTGCGGCACTGCCCCGGCCGGCGCGAGCCCGATCAGTGGCGCGCCGACGGCGACCAGCACCGCTGCACCCGCCGCGACCGCTGCTTGCCGCCAGATTCGTCCCCGCCTTGCGCCATGCCGCTCGCCCATTGGCGACTCCATTCACCAGACGTTGAGGCTCACTAAATCACCCCGGACCGCCCGGGGTGCACAGATGTCCTGAATAGTTCCATGGCACCGCAGCCCGCGCACTGTCCCCGGATCCTCAGGAATGGCCTTGACTCTCACGCCGCGTGAGGGGTGCACAGTTGTATCGCGGTAGGGACCGCCCTCGCGGGCGGCCCCCCGCACAGATCCCAGCGTGCGCTACTAACGCACTGGGCTCTTGCCTCGGGTCAGACGCGCAGCCGCGCGTCGGGGAAGGGATGCACGACGCGGGCGGGCGGCAGCCACCGGGTCGCCAGGCGGTCCATCCGCTTCCAGCCAATCCGGGTGCGCTGGCTGCGGCGCTCCAGCGCCTTGTGCCAGTGCCGGGTCACCTGGGTGCGGAATGACGCGACCGCCGCGCGGTTGCCCGGCACGGCATAGTAGGCGCGGTGTCCGCGCACCACGCTGCCTAGCCACCGTCCTTGCTCGGGTATGGGCTGATGCCGGCGCTGCCGCAGCTGGTCCTTGACCTCTGCCAGCTTGGCCCGCATCCGCTTCGAGACCGTGATGCGCCGCACCCAGAACCGCCCGTCCCGGGTCCTCGCGCAGATATGCGTGAAGCCGAGGAAGTCGAACGTCTCCGGTTTCCCCCGGCCCCGCGCCCGCCGTCGCTCGGCGGCATACCGCCCGAACTCGATCAGCCGCGTCTTGCCGGGGTGCAGTTCCAGCCCGAACCTCGCGAACCGCTCGCGCAGATCGTGCAGGAACCGGCATGCATCCTGGTAGTTCTCGAATCCCATGACAAAGTCGTCCGCGAAACGCACGATGATCACATCCCCGCGCGCATGACGGCGCCTCCACCAGTCGGCCCACAAGTCGAAGACATAATGCAGGTAGACGTTGGCGAGCAACGGCGAAACCGATGCCCCCTGCGGCGCTCCCTCCACCGTCTGCGACCAGTTCCCGTCTTCGACGACTCCTGCGGCCAGCCACTTGCCGATCAGCCGCAGGACCCGCTTGTCCGCGATCCGGTGCCCGAGAAACTTCTCCAGCCAGCGATGATCAAGACTGGTGAAAAAGTCGCTGATATCCGCGTCGAGCACCCAGTTCACCTTCTTCTGCTCAATCCCGACCGCGAGCGCATCCAGCGCATGATGCGGGCTGCGCCCTGGCCGGAAACCGTAGGAGAAGCCCCGGAAGTCCGCCTCGTAAATAGCGTTCAGCACCTCGACGACGGCCCGCTGGACAATCTTGTCCTCCAGCGTGGCGATGCCGAGCGGCCGCAGCCGCCCGTCCGCCTTCGGGATGTACGCCCGCCGCGACGGCTTCGCCCGGTAGCGCCCCTGCTGCACCTGCTCGTGCAGGTCCCGGAGGCGTGCCTCCAGGTCCTGCCCGTAGGCGTCCCACATCACCCCGTCCACCCCCGGCGCGGCCTTCGGGCTGATTGCCCAGTAAGCCCACCGCAGGCGCTCCAGGCTGACATGGTGCAGCAGCGCCGTGAACCGCGCTTCCTTGTCCCGCCGTGCCACTTCACGCACACGTTCCAGCGCACTGGGCGCGCCAGTCCCGGCACTGCGTCCGGGGCGCGTTTTGCTGGCCGTGTTCCCCTCGGCCAGTCCCCTTCCCTCCGCCACCTCCGCGGCCTCAGCCTTGTTCGGCGGCTTCGCAGGTAATCCCGGATCCGGCCA
>CAWKNA010000009.1:0-66565 GCA_963850875.1 uncultured Actinomycetota bacterium | reverse complement strand
CAAGCGCACCCCGGACCTGATCCCGCTCTGCCACCCGATCGGGCTGCACTCGGTAGCAGTCGGCCTGTCGGTCCACGACGACGGGGTGCGGATCGAGGTGACGACGCGGACCGCCGACCGCACCGGGGTAGAGATGGAGGCGCTGACGGCGGTCACCGTCGGCGCACTCGCGCTGATCGACATGATCAAGGCGATCGACCCGGCTGCGGTGATCACCGACGTCATGGTGACCGAGAAGACCGGGGGCAAAACGGGTCGCTGGAGCCGGTCATGATCCGCGCGCTGGCGATCACCGTGTCCAACCGGGCAGCAGCAGGCGTCTACGCCGACACGTCCGGGCCGGTGCTTGCTGAGGCGCTGCGTTCGGCCGGTTGCGAGACGGACGGTCCGATCGTGATCCCGGACGGGGCGACGGTCGAGATCGCGCTCAGGGACGCGGTTGCGGCAGGCTACGACGTGGTGGTCACCACCGGCGGGACCGGCCTGACGCCCGGTGACATGACGCCGGAGATGACCCGGCTTGTCATCGACCGGGAGATCCCCGGCATCGCCGAGGCGATCCGGGCAGCCGGAGTCAACGCCGGAGTGCCGTCCGCGATGCTCTCCCGCGGCCTGGCCGGACTCGCCGGTACCACACTGATCGTGAATCTCCCCGGCTCGACAGGCGGCGTCAGGGACGGCATGTCGGTCCTTGGTCCCGTTATAGCTCATGCCCTTGACCAGGCCGCAGGCGGCGATCACCCTCGGCAGTGAGCCAGGCCAGCGGCGGGGATTGGGCGATTCGATCAACCCGGCCAGACAGCGGCGGCGATCATAGTTGACAGCCTGATAGCGCGGATGTGCACGGGCGCGCAATGATGGGGTGGTGGCATATGTGCGCGGCTGGCCGGTAACCCTGACTGAGCCGACCCTTCTGGACGCGCCGGTCGGACTGCGCCCGCTGACGAGCAGGGACGCGGCGGCCTGGCGGGAGGCCAGGGTGCGCAACGCGGACTGGCTGCGGCCGTGGGAGCCGACGAGCCCGGAGACTCCGCTGTACCAGTCCAACCTCGGCCCGTACGTGGCGATGACCAGGACCATGCGCCGGGAGGCGCGGCGGGGCGTCACCCTGCCGTGGGTGGTCACCTACGACGGCCGGTTCGCTGGGCAGCTGACCGTCGGCAACATCATCTGGGGCTCGGCCAGAACAGCCGCCGTGGGTTACTGGGTCGACCAGGAGTTCGCCGGGCGCGGGGTGATACCCACCGCCCTGGCGATGGCCATGGACCACTGCTTCTTCGTGGTCGGCCTGCACCGGATCGAGGCGACCATCCGGCCGGAGAACCGGGCCAGCCGCCGGGTGGTCGAGAAGCTCGGCTTCCATGAGGAGGGCATCCGCCGTAAGTCGCTGCACGTCGACGGCGCCTGGCGGGACCACGTCTGCTACGCGCTGACCCCGGAGGACGCGGCGTCGGGCCTGCTGCCACGCTGGCGCAGTACCGTCCGCGCCGACCGGTCGCGGATCAGCTGACCGGTCCTGGCCCGCCGCGACGTAACGCCCGCTGGCCAGCCCGGAGTCCCGCAAGCCGCTCGGCGGGATCAGCTATCTCGCGACACACCGGCTCACATGCTCGTCTATTCTGAGCCAGACGCCTACGGTGCGTGACGTGACCAGGTGCAGTTCCGCTTCCGGCTGGCACTGGGGAGGCCAGCCGTCCTGGTCTTCCCATGGTCACGGGGGTGCCCATTGAGCAGCGCCGTTCTCTACCTCGCCATCGTGGCGATCTGGGCCGTCATCCTGCTTCCTGCCTGGATCCGGCGGCCGCGTTCCGCCCGGTCAGGTTCGCATGCCGCGACCGAGTTCGCGGCGGATTTCGCTGCCGATGCCGAGACCGACATCGAGGCCGACGTCGAGGCTGACATTCACGTTGAGGTGACTCGGCACGTCCAAATCAGCCACCGGGAGCAGGCCAGCCACTGGGAGCAGGCCGGCCAGCAGGCTAAGGCAGGTCATCGGATCGAGGTAAGCCACTCGGAGCCGGTCCGCAAGGTCCAGGTCACGCATGGGCCAGGGCAGAACCACGCTGAGCCAGACAGCCGGGCGCTCGGATCGCAGTACGGTACCGATGTGCCCGACTATTCGGATACCCGCATCTCGCCCGGCGCCAGGATGCCGCCGATGGGGTCGGCTGGGCCGTCGGCCAGTCGGCAGCAGATGATGCGTGCCCGCCGCCGGATGCTGGCCATCCTGACGGCGCTGACCGTCCTGACCGGCGGCATGGCCGGACTCGGTGCGCTGCCCTGGTGGTTCTGTGTCCCGCCGACCGGGATGCTGGTCCTATACCTGCTGTTGCTGCGCGAGATCGCGATGGCCGATGCGGAGCTGGCTCGCAAGCGCGAGCGTGCGCTGGCGGCCAGAGCCGCGCGGGTCGTGCGGGAGCGTGAGCAGGCCCGCGAAGCCTGGGCCGAGAGCCACCCCGAGCCAACCGCCCAGATCATCGACATCTCCACCCGGGTTGGGGATCAGCTCTACGACCAGTACGCCGACGCCACAGTCCGCGCCGTCGGCGACTGATTTCCCAGTTTCCCGCACCTTGCCGCTTCCGGCCGCCAACTGGTGCGGGGAGCGGGGTGTGCCCGTGGTTTGCTACGCTGGCTCCCGGTCCTGGGGCTGTAGCGCAGTCCGGTAGCGCACCTCGTTCGCATCGAGGGGGTCAGGGGTTCAAATCCCCTCAGCTCCACTAGGAATTGCAGGTCAGAGTGGATTTCTGGAGTTCGTAGGACTGGTTTCAAGATCGTTTGACCGTCGTTTGACCGTCGTGGTAGCCGTGGATCGCTGGCAGCGCGCGGTACTGACTGGCTCTCGATGACAGATCATCCGGCCCGGGCGGCGGCGCAAATTGAACAGTCATGTCCTGTGCCAGAGAAGCTGAGGCATTGCCGGCGTGTCTGAGGCATCGGGCGGACCGCTGCCCGTAAGTTGAGGCACCTAGTGATCAATATCGATCGTGAGGTGCCTGGTGGCTGATGTCTCGCCCAGCCGAAGGCTGCGATGTCCGGACGTAGGTTGCGAGTCACCTTGCGATGTCCGGGATTACCTTGCGAGTCGCTGGCCGCACCCTGGCGGTCGTCTACGTTCCGTGTGACCGCGGCCTCAGTGCGCGAGGACATCGCCCGGTTCAGGTTCCTCCTCGGTGCCACCGACGGCGAGGGCGTATTCACCCCGGACGAGCCGTGAGCCGCCGCCTCCGCGGCGCCCCTGGGCGTCGCCACCGGCCACCAACTCTTCGGCCTGGCCTATCCTCGTGACGCCCCAGCGGACCGCATCGCCGCGCTGCTCCGCCCGGTCTTCAAGGCCCTGGCAGGACCGCCAGGCTGAAAACGTCCGGCGTCGCCGGCGCTCAGTGCGGTCACGCGATCCCGGCCTTGAGCGGTCGAGCCGGTGAGGCGTCGATGGCAATCGGCTAAGGTTCGCTGTCATAGGACAGACAGCCGGACTTGGCGCATGGCTTCCGCGACCGGTGGAGCGAAGGCGTTGAGAAGGTGCAGGTTGAGCGAGAGCGAGAAGGTCTTCCCACGTCCTACGACACTGGTCCGTCAGCGGGACTGGCCAGCCGTGCCCGGAGTGCTTTCTTGTCGATCTTGCCCATCTGGGTTAGTGGCAGTGCCTCGACGAAGATGAAGCTCTCAGGCCAGTAGGACCTTCCGAGGGAATCTACCGCTTGCTGCCGCAGATCGGCCAAGTCGAGAGCCGCGCCAGGCTCCGGAACCAGGAAGACGTGAACGGCCTCGCCATGGCCGCAGTCTGGTGAGCCCACGGCGACCGCCTGCTTGACTCCGGGCAGCCCCGTGAGAAAGTCGTCAAGAAGCCGCGAGTAGACGTTTTCAGGTAGGGTCCCTGGGACGATGACATCTTTGGAGCGGTCAACGAGATACAAGTAGCTGTCCTCGTCGAGATAGCCCAGGTCACCGGTCCGCAGCCAGCCGTGGTCAATCTGCTCATCGGTCTGCTCTCGGTCGCCCCAGTAACCACGGGTGACCATGGGGCTGCGGACGTACACGTCGCCGACCTCGCGGACGGCTACCGGCTTGCCGTCGCTGCCGCGTACCTCGATCAGGGTCCCTGGAGACGGACGCCCGCAGCTACGCAATCGTTCCGGCCGCGTTATGTCGTGCTCCTCGGGCTCCATGGCGGCAACGAACGGAACCTCAGCCAGCCCGTATCCCTGCCGCATAACTGGGCCGAACCGTTCGATGGCCGACAGCAGCCGACTCGGTGCGATCGGGGCGCCGCCGTAGAAGATGCGCTTGAGGCTAGGAAAGCCATTCAGGGGACACGCCGGATGATCGAGGATCTCGTAGAGCATTGGCGGGATCAGCACAAGAAATGTTATCTGCTCCTCATCAATGAGCCGGATCACCTCGCCCGCGTCGAAAACGGAGTCAGCGAGCACCAGGGTTCCCTGGGCGAGCAACGTCATGAGGGAGGAGACGAAGCCACTGGTGTGCGTGGTTAACGTGCATACCAGCGTCCGAGGCGTGCCCGGCAGCAGGGCACGAAAACCAGCGGCGGCAGAGGTGAGGGTCTCGTAGATATTGTGGCCGTGGGTGACCGATTTGGGTATCCCGGTTGTCCCGCCGGAGTACAACAGCGTGACGACGTCGTCTGGGGAAATCGCCACATCGGGCCGTGTGGCCGGAGCAGCGGCGGCAAGCGCGAGCAGATCCTCGCCGACTTCGGATGGCCCGAGTGAGAGCACCACGGATGATGGTCCCTGGCGGGCGAGTTCTTCAGCGCACGAATCGAATTCGGCATCGAAGATGAACGCGTCGGGCTCCGCTTGCTTCACAAACTCCGCTAGCGGAGCTATGCCCAGCTCAAATGGCACGAACACAAGCCGGCAGCCGATTAGGTGCGCTGCGAAATGCACTGTGATCGATTCGGGTCGGTTGCCGACAAGAATCGCCACGGCATTACCCTTGTCAAGCCCTCGCTGCCGGAGCGCGTTCGCGGTTCGCAGCACGGATTCGTGCGCCTCTCGGCAACTGACCCTTCGCCCGCGGTACACCATTGCCTCACGGTCGCCCCCCGACGCGAGCAGGCCGAGCACCACGTCCAGGTACGTGCCCGGACGGGAAGTTGAATCCGCCGCCATGTCTAGCCTCCGATCCCGCGCTCTTTCAGCATGCTGATTCCAGGCGAACATGACCATCGGGGAACTCCCGCCGTCAGACCCTGAACCACTCCGCGGGAATCCCTCTCAGCTGGCCGCGCGGCGGTACAGCGACGAGCGCGCCCGCTCACGCTCGACCATGCGGGCCAGCAGCGTGCGCGACGAAATGCCGAGCCGCGCGAAGATGCGCGTCAGATGCGTCTCGATCGTCTTGTCGCTCAGCAGCAGCTGGGCAGCGATCTGACGATTCGTCCGGCCGGCCGCGACTAGCTCGGCGACCTGCCACTCGCGCTCGGAGAGCGGCAGCGGTGCGTCGTCGGAGACAGTCGCCGGCGCGGCCGGGGTCCGTCGGCCCAGTCGGCGTAACTGCCGCCCTGCTTCCTTCTCGTACCGGACAGCGCCGCAGGCGCGGAACTCCTCAAGCGCCACGCGGAGCACGGTCGCCGCGCGGTCACGGTGACCGGCAAGCGTCAGCGCGGACGCCTCCGCCAGCCGGCACCGCGCCGCCTCGATCCGGCATCCCGGTCGCGCGGCCGTCTCGGCCGCCAGCGCCGCGCTTTCGGCGGCGTCGGCGAACTGACCGCGTGCCAGTTGTACGGCCGCCAGCGAGCGTGCCGTGAAAGCGGTCGCCATCGCGAGACCGGCGCCATCGGCCACGTTCTCGGCGGCCGGGACCGCCGCCAGGGCTTCGTCCAGCCGGTCGTCGTCCAGCGCGGCCAGCACGAGCCGGTACCGCCAGGCACTCTCCTCGGCCGGGGTGGTGAACGGCGCCCGCTGGTACAGCCGGTGTATGGTTTCCAGGCTTGTGGCCTCCTCGCCGATGTCCAGCCGGATCGCGCCGCACGCCCGCTCAACAGCGCCGGTCAACGCTGCGCCATCGCGGGCGGCCCGCACTGCCTCCCGCGCCGCATCAGCCGCGCCTTCAGCATCGTCAACGGCTACCAGGATCGCGGCGTGCGTCGCCAGGCCGTGGGCCAGCAGCGGCCGGGCGCCGCCAGCTCGTGCCGTCTCCACCGCCGACCGGACAGCCTCGGCGGCCTCCCGCAGCCGACCCTGCGCGAAGCGCGCGCGGGCGTACAGCAGCTCCGACGGAGCCGACCACCAGGCCCAGGCCGTGCCGGGCGTGCTCGGTGGCAGCAGATCGAGCGCGGCCGCGACGTCCGAGTAGTCCTCGAGCAGCAGTGCCAGGTAGCCCAGTGCCAGGTAGCTCACCGCCAGCCCGGTGTGCGGATGGCCAGCCAGGTCCTGCTCGAAGGTATCGGGCGCACGGGGTGTCCGCGCCGCTGTCAACACTGCCGACCAAGCCGACCGACGCATCTGCCGAGCGGCGTCGACGTGGCCCCAACCGACCTCGGCCACGCCGACCAGGCAGAGGGACGCTACCCGGATCGCCGGATCCTTGGCGCTGTCGGCGTAACGCAGCGCCTCGCCGGCTAGGTAGTGCAACTGCTGGTTATCGCGCGCCTGGGCAGACGCAGCGGCGGCCAGCACGAACAGCCACGCGGTCGTCGAGTCCGGCGCGCTTCCCGGCCGGGCGAGCGCGGCCCGCAGCCGACCGGCCGAGATCTCGGCGTGGCCGGTGAGCTGCTCGGCGATCGCGAGCCGACCCACCACTTCCAGCGAGTTGGCCGGCAGCTCGCTGCACAGTTTGAGCAGCCGCTCGTAGGTTGCCCGGCTGTCGCGGAGCCGGCCCGCCCGCAGGGCCGCGTCACCGTGCCCCAGCAGCGCTTCGGCGTGCGCGGCCGACTCGTCCCTGGTCAGCTCGACGGCGGCGAGGAACATCGACGCGGCTTCCGCAGGGCGCTCGCCGGTCAGCTCGTGACCGGCGCGGAGCAGCGCCGATACCACGTCCGGGTCGGGCGCCGCCGCCGAGCGAGCCAAGTGTGCAGCGCGGGCCGTGGCCGCCGCATCGGTCAGCGCGGCGGCGGCCTTGCGATGGCCGCTGATGCGGCCCCCAGGCGGCATGAGATGGTAGACGGCCCGGCGTACTAAGGGCCGCCGGAACGCGAACGTGCGCGGCACGGCGGTCTCGCTAATGAAACCCGCCGCTGCCAGCTCGTCCACGGCCGCCGTCAGTGCATCATCCTCGATTCCGGCGACCGCCCGGACCATCGCGAGGTCGAACGGGTCGCCAAGCACCGCGCCAGCGGTGAGCAGCTCCCGTGCGGCCGTGCTGAGCGTGGCCATGTCGCGCTGCACCGCATCGGTGATCAGCGCGGGTACACGGCCGTCCGCGTCCGCGGACGCGCCGACCGACTCCGGATCGCCGACCAGCGCACTGAGGTAGAACGGGTTGCCGCCGCTTAGGCGCAGCAGCTCGGCGCGGCGCCACGGCCCTGGCACATCCGCGAGCATGACCGCCGCATCGGCGTCGCAGAGCGGGCCGAGCTGGATCATGGTGCCCGGCGGCATGGACCGCAGCGGCAGGTCGGCCAGCACGTCGGTGCTTGAGCCTGAGCGCCACGCCCCGAAGATGGTCAGCCGGCGCCGCGGCGGGCGTTCAAGCAGGTGCGCGAGTAGTGCGGCTGACTCGGGGTCGGCCCAGTGCAGATCGTCAAGCACGAGCACGAGGCCGCCAGGTTCGGCGAGCCGCTCGAGCAGCGCCCGGATGGCCCGGTGCGCACGGTAGGTGGTGTCCTGCAGCGAGGTCGGCGCGCTGTCATCGAGCCCTGACAAGGCCGGGAACACTCGCGCGAGGTCGCCTAGACCAGCCCCGCCGAGCGCGCGCAGCCGTTCGTGGTCAAGGTCGTCGAGGTAGTCGTCGAGCGCATGAACCAACAGGCCGAACGGCACGTGACGCTCGAACTCGCTGCCGCAACCGCGTATCACCATCAGACCACTTGCATGGGCCTCGGCGACAGCCTCCCGTAGCAGCCAGGTCTTGCCGATACCCGGCTCGCCGGTAACGAACGCCCAGGTCGTGCCTTGGTCGGTGCGCTCCCACAACCGCTTGAGTCGGTAGACGTCGTGCCAACGCTCCACGGCGCGATCGTCATGCTCATCCGTTCCCGCGTGCATCGTCCCTTACCTCCATGATCCGTGCTGATTGTCGCGCGTGCCCCTCTCGGGCATGATCGGAGGAAACGGACAACTATGGGGTGCGGACGACCTGGGCGGCGTAGGCGAGTCCCGCGCCGAATCCGACCAGCAGCGCCCGTCCGCCGGCCGGGATCTGGCCTCGCTCCCGCAGCGCCGCAAGGGCCAACGGGATCGACGCGGCAGAGGTGTTGCCGACGTCGACGACATCCCTGGCCACCGCCGTGCCGGGCTTGAGGTCGAGCCGCGCTGCGGCCAGTTCAGTGATGCGGAGATTCGCCTGGTGGGGGACGAAGGCGTCGATGTCGCAGGGAGAGAGTCCCGCCGCGTCGATCGCGCGCCGGCCAATTTCAGGCACGAGGTCGATTGCCCAGCGGAAGACCTCCATGCCCGACATAAGCATCGTGGGCCACGGCTGGCCGGACCGGTCCCGGTAATCCAACCAGCTTGCCTCATGGCCGATCAGGTGACGCTGGCCGCCGTCCGAGCCCCAGACGGTGGGGCCGATGTCGCCATGCTCGCCTGGCCCCACGACCGCGGCGCCGGCGCCGTCGCCGAACAGTGCCGCCGACGAGCCCTCCGGCGACACGATGTCATGCATCCGGTCCACGCCAACGACTAGCACGTAGCGTGCGGACCCCGCCCGCACCAGCGCGTCGGCCAGGCCCACGCCATACGCGAAGCCGGCGCAAGCGGCGTCGATGTCGAGCGCGGCCGCGCTCCGAGCGCCCGCCAGGTACGCGACCTCTGGGGCGGCCGGCGGGCTCTGCCGCAGGTCGGACATCGACGCCACCAGCACCGCGTCGACCGACCCGGGCCGGACGCCGGCCCCGGCGAGCGCGTCAGCTGCGGCGTGGGTCGCCATCGCCGAGATGGTCTCGTCCTCGTCCGCGTACCGCCGGGTGACGATGCCGGTGCGTCTGCGGATCCACGCGTCGTCGTGGCCGACTGCCGCGGCCAGCTCTTCGTTCCCGACTACGCGACGCGGCCGGTAGGTGCCTAAGCCGAGAAGTCGCGAACCGACGGGGTGTGCCGTAGTTCGCACGACAGTCCCTTCCCTTTCCGTACGCGGCGCCTGGCAGAATACGGTCGGGGCCGAGCCGCAGCGGGCCGCGGAACGGCTGCGGGTAGCGGTGCCGCAATGATTCGATTAAGTCACGTAATGCGGCGCCGTCGGCACTGCCGTCACATTGGTAAGCTGAGCGGCCACGACGACTCCTTCGATCGACCGTTCCGGGGAATTCGAGGTGAGGCGACGGCACTCGGCGGCATGTCATTGGCACCGAGTCTGCCGTGCGGACGGTCGCCGGTATATCCGGAGAATCCCGCTTCCGTACCCCGAAAACCGCGCCCGGTGGCTGTGCTTGCGAACATTCGGCGGTCTGGCGAGGTCAGCCAGGCTCAAGTGCCGGTTCCATCGGCACGAACCGCTCGTCGGCCGCGACGGCGAGCGCGGCCGCCGTTGATCACGATCCCTCCAGCAGCCACGGCCTCAGGGACCAGCATGTCATCAGGTCGGCAATAGCCAAGCGGCTAAAACATCGGGGATTTCCCGCACCCACACCCCGAATTCCGCGCGGAAATGCGGGTGATGGCGAAAGTTCAGGGAGCACCGCGCTTGACAGGCGCGACTTTCGGCTGCTTGCATAGCAAGTCGATGGCCTGGAAATCACAGTTCCAGGGAAGGTTTAGCGTGAACACGACCGAGAATTTCGCCGACGACTCGCAGAACTCACCCGCACAGGTATTACCGGCCACTGATGACAGCGCTCGCAGGAAATGGTGGGCACTGGCCGTCGTAGGGATCGCGCAATTGATGATTGTGCTGGATCTCGCCGTGGTTTTCGTGGCACTGCCGAGCATCCAGCGGTCACTGGGCATCGCTACCGCCGACCGGCAGTGGGTGATCTCGGCATACGCGATCCCGTTCGGCGGCCTGCTGCTGCTCGGCGGGCGCCTCGTCGATGGCTTCGGCCGCAAGCGCACGTTCGTCTGGGCCATGATCGCCTTCGGTGCCGCGTCGGCGCTGGGCGGCGCCGCACCTAGCGGCGGGCTGCTTTTCGCCGCCCGCGCGATTCAGGGCTCGATGGCTGCGGTGGTAGCGCCCGCGATCCTGTCGCTGGTCTCGGTGACGTTCACCGAGCGCACCGAGCGCCCCAAGGCGTTCGCCATCTACGGCATGATCGCCGCCAGCGGCGCCGCGCTCGGTCTCATCCTGGGTGGCCTGCTGACGCACTACGCGTCGTGGCGCTGGTGCTTCCTCATCAACGTGCCGCTCGCGATAGTCGCCGCCAGCGCGGCCGCGGTCGTGCTGCGGTCGGACACCGGCAGCCGACGGCCAAGCTACGACATCGCGGGTTCGGTGACAGCCACTCTCGGCCTCGTGGGCCTGGCCCAGGGCTTCACGAGCGCAGGCAGCGCCGGGTGGCGCTCGACCTCGGCTCTCGCGGCCTTCGCCATCGCGATCGTGATGCTCGGGTGCTTCGCCGTCATCGAGTCACGCAGCCGCTCGCCGCTGCTGCCGCCGCGTGTCGTCGCCGAGTTCCACCGGGCGATGCTCTACCTAGCCGGGTTCCTCGCGGACGCCGCGCAGCTGTCGATGTTCCTGTTCCTGACCTACTACTTCCAGGTCGCCGACGGCTACAACGCGCTGCGGACAGGCTTCGCGTTCCTGCCGTTCGCGCTGGCCGTCATCCTGACCGCCTTCCTGAGCGGCCGGCCGTTCGTGCGAGCCAGCCCGCTCTCGCTGATGCTCACTGGCGCGGCCCTGAGTACTCTCGCGCTGCTGGCGCTGAGCACGCTCGGTGCCCACGAGCCCTACGTCACCCGCGTCATGCTGCCCGAGATCGTTATGGGCATGGGCGTCGCGCTCTCACTCGTCCCGATGAACAATGTCGTGTTGGCCGGCATCAGCCCGCAGGACGCCGGGGTGGCCAGCGCGGCACTCAGCGCCACCGGGCAGATGGGCGCCTCGATGGGCTCGGCGCTTCTGAACTCGGTTTTCGTCACGTCGGTGGCCGGCTACCTGGCCATTAGCATCCACCACGGCGACCTCACCGGTGCCAGCGCCTACGGCAACGACATCGTCTTTCGCTGTGAGGCCGGCATGTACGCCACCGCATTCGGCCTTATCGCCCTCGCCGCCTGGCACGTGCGCCGAAGCGCAGGCCAGCGGAGCGGACGCGGCCAAGACGCAGGGCGATGAGGTCAGTGACGTAATTCGTGCGGATCCGCCACGGCCGGGTCGCGCCCTGCCGCGGCAGCTGGTCGGCGGCGCGGCGGACGTAACCGCTGGTCAGGTCCAGGAGCGGGCGAGTCGGCCCGGCATCAGGCCCAGCCGCCGCGCTGGCCTCGCCTGGATCGGGTACGCAGATGGCGTAGCCCCGGCGACGCATGTAGTTGAGCAGCCGGCACAGGCGACGGGCCGTCAGGTCCGCCCGCAATGTCCAGGAGTTGTTGGGGTAGCCGACGCTCCAGACCAGGTTCGGCAGGCCGCTGAACATCATGCCCTGATACACGACCGTAGCCGCCGGATCGACGGTGCGGCCGTTGACCATGAGGCGGATCCGGCCGAACGAGACCATGCTCAGCCCGGTGGCAGTGACCACGATGTCGGCATCCAGGTGCTTGCCTGAGCCGAGCCGCACACCCTTCGCGGTCAGCGTGTCCACCCGGTCAGTGACGACGCTGGCCCGGCCGTCCCGCAGCACCCGGAACAGGTCGCCATCTGCCGCCAGGCACAGCCGCTGGTCCCACGGATCGTAGTCGGGCGTGAAGTGCGGGTCGACCGGCACCGACGCGGGAAGCTGCCGGGCCACGCCGCGCAGCAGAAGCCGTGCGCTACCCTGCGGCCAGCGGCGCAGCAACTGGTAGCCGGACACGGTCAGCAGCACGTACTTGGCGCGGCTGACCCGGTGCGCGAGCCGGGCCGGCAGGATCGCCTGGGCAGCGCCTGCGAATCGGTCACGTGCCGGGCGGGAGACGACGTACGTCGGCGACCGCTGCAGCATGGTCACGTGCTCGGCCTCGGCCGCCAGTGCGGGCACCAGCGTGATGGCGGTGGCGCCGCTGCCGATGACCACCACACGGCGACCGCGGTAGTCGAGTTCGGCCGGCCAAAGCTGCGGGTGTACCAGCTCCCCGGCGAACTCGTCGCGGCCAGGGAAGTCCACCTCGTAACCACGGCGGTAGTCGTAGTAGCCGGTGCATAGGTACAGGAACCAGCACGTGTAGGTCATGGTGCGCCCGCCCGGCTCGGTCAGCGCGGTCACCGTCCAGCGCGCCTCCGACGACGACCACGACGCGGCCACGACACGGTGGCCGAACCGGATATGCCGGTCGATACCGTAGGCCGCCGCAGTCTCGCGGATGTAGGCGAGGATCGCGGTCCCGCCCCGGATCGCGTCCGAGCCGTGCCACGGCCGGAACGGGTAGCCGAGCGTGAAGACATCGGAGTCAGAGCGGACGCCAGGATACCGGAATAGGTCCCAGGTGCCGCCGATCACGTCGCGCGCCTCGAGTATCGCGTACGTCGTGCGGCGGGCACGGGTCTGGAGTCGGTAGGCGGCGCCGATGCCGGATAACCCAGCCCCGACGATCAGCACATCGACATGCGGCGTGGGCGCGGTGGCGGTGTCGGCCACGGCTCACGCTTCTCCGCCATGGGCGCCGAACGTGACAGCGATCAACGTGGCGGGGACCTGTTCTAGCGTGACCTCAGTCACGGCGGTGCACCTTCATGAATAGGCCCGGCCTTGGCCGGACGATGATGCGAGCCTGCGGGTGCACGCTCGTCTGCCTGGAGAGCTCAAAGCGCCACGTCTGGCAGATTGTGGCCAGCGCCAGCACGGCCTCCATCTGCGCGAACATATTGCCGATGCACTGCCGTGGGCCTCCGCCGAACGGGAAGTAGACGAACCTGGGACGGTCCGCGGCGAGGGCCGAGCCTGCCAGCGGATCGCCGGCGTCGGCTTCGTCGGGCTCCACCCAGCGCTGCGGGGCGAACCGCTCGGGCTCGGGCCACCACCGCGGATCGCGGTGGACTACCCACGGGCTCATCATCACCATGGCGTCGGCCGGCAGCCAGTAGTCGCTTAGCGGCCGCGGCTCGAGCGGCCGTCGCCCGACCGTCCACACCGGCGGGTAAATGCGCAGCGCCTCCTGGAATACCGCGTTGGTCCAGCGCAACCGCGGCACGTCGGCCACGTCGGCGTCCCGGTCGCCGAGCACGCGGTCGACCTCCTCATGCAGCCTCGCGGTGGCGGCCGGGTCCCGCGCGAGCAGGTAGAAGCACCACGCCAGGCCGTTAGCAGTGGTGTCGTGCCCGGCCATCAGCAGCGTCAGCGCCTCATCACGGACCTGGCGGTCGTCCATCGGCTCGCCGGTACCGGCGTCCCGTGCCTGTAGCAACAGTGACAGCAGGTCGCCGCCCCGGGCGCCGGACAGGCGGCGCTCGGAGATGAGCCGGAACACCACCTCGTCGAGGGCCGCGCGGCCGCGCCAGAACCGAATGTTCGAGGGCAGCGGCAGCCGTGCCAGCATCTGACCGGCGGGCATCAGCGCGTACCGCAGCGGGCCGTCGTTGCGCGGCATGGCCGTGCGGATCGTGTCGGCCACGCGGCTGTCGATCGAGACGTCGAAGATCGTGCGCGTGACCACCGCCAGCGTCAGCAGCACCATCTCGCGCAGCATGTCCACCTCGGCACCATCCCGCCAGCGCATCGCGACGTCACGGGAGATCCGTACGAAGCTGTCGGTATATGAGGCGATGCGCTGCCGGTGAAACAGCGGCTGGATCAGCCGTCGCTGCCGCCGGTGCAAGTCGCCGTCGCTGGTGAGCAGGCCCTGGCCGAGCAGCATGGTCAGTGGCGTCTGGCGACGTCCGCGGCCGCCGGGCAGGATGTCGTTGCTGTAGAAGCGGCTGGCGGTGACCAGCACCTCCTGGATCGCCTCGGGATCGCTGACCAGGTGGAGCGCCCGACCCGGTACGGGCACCCGGACGAAAGGACCGTACTGCTCGCTCATCCGGGCGAAGAAGAACGGCGGCCGACGGGTCAGGTCGGGCAGCGCTGAGATGGGGATCCGGGCGGGCCCAGGCATCAGCCTGGGCGCGCGAGAGACGGTGTTAACCATGACTACTCCTGATCGTGGACGGGCTGGCGAGGGACGTACGCGCCCTGGTAACCCCTCGCGCGACCGAGCGGGGCCAGCAACCTGAAGACGAGGTCCTGTAGCCATACCGGCGGCCCGGCCAGGTACAGCTCGCCGCGGAAGTACACCCCGCTGACCGCGGCCTGCAGCAGGCTCGGAATGCCGCGCTCGCTGGTGCGCCCGTCGGATGCCAGGCCCCACATGGTCTGCAGCAACTCGTCGGACCGCATGGCCGGGCGCAGCGTGCTGTACAGGTGGGCCTGCGCGCCGCCGTGGTTGACGATGCGGTGCGAGGTGCCGGGCGCCACCACGTATGTCTGGCCCGGCACGGCCACGATCTCGTCACCACCGATGCTGATTGTCACGCGGCCGGCCAGCACCTCGAACGTCTCCGCCTGACGCGGGTGCACGTGCGCGGACGCCACGTAGCCGCCGGGAGAGAGGTAGTAATCGGCCTCGAGCAGCGCTCCCCCGGTCTCGTGGCGGGTAGAGCGAAACACGGCCCGCTCGCCCGTCATAGTGTTCTCGATCATGTCTCCGGCGCGCGGCATGACCCTCCCTCACCTATGTCGTCGAAATACCTGACGGCGTGTCCGATGGCCGTCGCGAGCGGGCGCGCGGGACGGCGAATAGCGATGTGCCGGTCGGGCCGCACGACGAACAGGGTTGCGGCACGGACGCGCAGCGCCCTGGCGACCCGCTCGTCCGGGTCGGCCACGGCCCGCACGCTGGGCGGGGCCGTGCCCGCTTGGGCACAGCTGATGACCTGGACGACGGCGACGTTGGCCGGTAGCCGACCCACGAGAGCTGATCCGCAGTCAGCCTGGCCGAGCCCCACAAGCAGTACCGTGAACCCGCCGCCGGAAACTATGTCAGAGAGCCACGCCTCGCCGGGCCCATGGCCGGCCAGCCGTACGTCGGGGAGCAGGGTGCCAGCACCATGAGACGTCGGCGGCGCGAATGACGGGCGAGGGCTCGCGGACGAGCGGGACAGGCGCTGGCCGAGGCCAGCGGCGGCCGGGGCGATCCTGCGATCCACAACCCCGCCCCGCGTGGCGACCCGCCACAAGACGTCGCGCGCCGCCACCGCGGCCGGTGCCCTGAGCGTGCCGAGCCTGGTTGTGTGGTCGGTGGCGCGGACCGTCGCGCGGGCGGCCGGTCGGCGCTCCGCGTTGTAGGTCGCTAGCAGCGATGGGCCGCTCGATCCGGACGCCACTCGCGCCAGCTTCCATCCCAGGTTCGCGGCGTCCTGAAGACCGGCGTTGATGCCCTGCGCGCCGGCCGGGCTGTGGGCGTGCGCCGTGTCGCCCGCGAGCAGCACCCGGCCAGACCTGAACCGCACGGCCAGCCCCTGCCGGATCCGGAACCCGGTCACCCATTCGACGTCCGTGACCTCAACCCGGACCGCGGCGCGCTCCGCCGCGGCTGCGGCGAGCCGCTCGACCGGCCAGTCAGCCGGCTCCGGCTGGCGCGGGCCGATATTCAGCGTGATCCGCCAGACCAGGCCGTCGTCACGGCGAAGCGGCACGACATGCAGCACCCGCCCGGCCGAGAGAAAGTAGTTCACCCCGGTGGGCGACAGCTCGGTGACGAGCCGTACGTCGGCCGCGATCCATCCCTCCGGCTCGAGCCGCTGGCGCAGCGGAATGTCAGCGGCGGCGCGTACCACGCCCGCGGTGCCGTCGCACCCGACCACCCAGGCGACGCGGGTCTCCTCGTCGACAGTGTGCCGCAGCCGTACGGTGACGCCGTGGTCGTCCGCCACGAGGCCGGTGCACCGGGTGCCGTGCTCCACCTTGCCGCCCAGTTCGCCGAGGCGCGTCTCCAGGATTGCCTCGGTCTCGTACTGCGGTAGCGCGAGAGCGAACGGGAAATGGGTGCTCAGATCGGCGAGCCGCAGGCTGAGTGCCGGCGGCCGTTTGACCAGACGGTCGAGCCGTCCAGCCGGATACCGCGCGAGATCGCGGCGTCCGCCGCACCGAGGCCGGCCAGGATCTCCAGCACGCGTGGCCAGATCGCGACGGCCTTGCTTCGCCTGCCGCGCTCCGCCGTCGCCTCAACAACACGACAAGGCACTCGCCGCCGGTACAGTTCACAGGCCAGCGCCAGGCCGGTCGGGCCGGCCCCCACGATCAGGATCGGATCGGGTTCGGGCATCGGGCGTCTCCTCAGCAGGCTTCAGCCGAGCCGGAACAGGCGGTACTCGATGCCGAGCCCGGGGGTGAACCGGCCCTCGCCGACGAACAGGGCCTGGTTGACCCACTCGTACGCGGGTGCGCCGGTCTCCAGCCGCGGCGCGATGCGGAAGTACTGGTCTTCGAACTGCGTCCCGCTGCCCTCGGCGAGCGCGCGGGCCACCGGGTCGGTCATCTCGATCAGGCCGTGATATTGGGCGTAGATGATCGCGCCGTCGCCGGTCTCGAACTGTGCGCGCACGTCCATCCGGCCCCAGTTGTCCGGGCCGATCAGCACCCAGTCGGCGCCAGCGGGCAGCACCTTCGCGTTGATGCGCGGGCCGCTGATCGTCCCGTCGCCGACCGCGAAGATCATCCGAACGCCGTGCGGGCCGGCCCCCACTGTCATCGGCGGGTGCAGGTTCACGGTGCAGGAGCCTTCGTATATCAGGTCCATGTGACTTACTCCTCGGGACAGTGGCGCCTGAGCACCAGGGAGGCGTTGTGCCCGCCAAACGCGAACGAGTTGGTCATGGCGGCCTCGATCCGCTGCGCCCGCCCGCTGTTGGGCACATAGTCGAGCTGGCACTCGGGGTCGGGCACGGAATGGTTGGTGGTCGGCGGTATCCAGGCGCGGTCGACGGCAAGCGCGGTGATAGCCGCCTCCAGTGCGCCGGTCGCGCCGAGCAAGTGCCCGGTCATCGACTTGGTGGAGCTGACCGCCAGCGCTTTGGCGTGCGCGCCGAAGGCGCGCCCAATGGCCAGCGATTCGGCCACGTCAGCCAGGCGGGTCGAGGTGGCGTGCGCGTTCACGTACCCGACCCGGTCGGCAGTCACGCCCGCGTCGGTCAGCGCCAGGGTCATCGCGGCCGCCGCGCCGGCGCCGGAGGGATCCGGCGCAGTCATGTGGTGCGCGTCGTTGCTCTGTCCGAACCCGGCGACCTCCGCGTAGATGTGGGCGCCGCGTTCGAGCGCAGCGTCGAGTAGCTCGAGCACCAGCATCGCGGCGCCCTCGGCCAGCACGAATCCGTCCCGGTCCGCGTCGAACGGCCGGGATGCGCGCGACGGGTTGTCGTTGCGGGTGGACAGGGCCCGCATATTCGCGAACCCGGCCACGATCGGGGAGACCAGGCACGCCTCGGCACCACCTGCGACGGCCGCGTCGGCGTAGCCGTCACGTACCAGCCGCATGGCGTGTCCGACCGCGTCGGCCGAGGCGGCGCATGCCGTCACCATGGCGCTGCTCGGCCCGCGGAGTCCGTACCGCTGGGCAACGTAGGCGGTGGGCATGTTCGCGATCGAATTCGGCACGAAGAACGGCGAGATCATGTGCGGCTCATGGATGCCGGTGAGCACGCCCCGCTCCATCGAGGCTGCCCCGCCGATCGCTGTCCCGACGACGGTCGCGGTGCGTTCGCGGGCGGTCAGGCCGCCGGCGTCATCAACAGCCAGCTCCGCTGCCGCCAGCGCGAAGTGAAGCACCCGGTCGAGCCGGATCGCGTCGCGACGCGATACCCAGTCGAGCGGGTCGAAGCCGGTCACCTCACCCGCGATGCGCGCGGGCAGCCGGGAGGCATCGAAACGAGTGATCGGCCCGATCCCGGACGCGCCTCGCGTAAGGCCGGCCCACATCGCATCGACGCCGATCCCGATCGGCGTGACCACGCCGATGCCTGTGAGTGCGACCCGCCGGCTCCGCTCGTTCATCGTGCTCCGTCCGCGCCGAGGCCAAACAGCTTCTCCATGCGCATGGCCACCCGCACGTCGCCGTGCACGTAGAGCTGGCCGTGCAGCATCAGATCGAGGCCACGGCGGGCGGCGCAGGCCATCTCCATGAAGCCCACGCTGTCGAACGTGAGCGTCACCGTGGGCCGGGCAGCCGGATCTGGTGAGTTCACCACGCATCGCGCGGGTTCGAGCAGTAGGTCGCGGTCGATCGGCTCGGACGGCGCGCGGGTCACCCGCCAGCGGACTAGCACCTCGCTGTCCAGGTGGCCGGGCAGGTAAAAGTCGGGCATCCGGGCGAAGGCGTCTTCCAGGACCTTGAGCCCGCGCGGCGTGCTCAGCCAGGCCGCGAGGTCCGCACGAGGCAGGCCCGCGATGGCTGCGCGGACCGCTGCCCGCTGGCCTGAACGCAGCCCGGCGATCCGCTCCGGGGTGAGTGCCGCGTCCTCGTGGATGTGCTTCATGGCGTCCTTCCCATCGCGACGGCGGCGCCCACGGCCGGCTCTTCCGGTATGGCCTGCTCTTCCGGCACAGCCGTCGCAGCGGCTAGCGCGGCCGCCAGTTCTCGTGCCGGCTCAGTGCCAGGCAGCCGGGCAGCCACGTGCCCGTCGGGGCGAACAAGCACGGCCTCGCCCCGCGCGAGCCGGTAGGCGGCAGTGAAGGCGCCTGTGGTGTCGCGCAGCGTAGGAACCCGGCCAGTCGCGGCGACGGTGTGGTCGGAAACGCCGCGACCGCACGGCGTCTCCGGCGCGGCAACGCGGACAAGTCGCAGCGGCACAGCGTCGGCCGTGGCCGCGACGGCGGCGTCCCAGCCATCGGATCCGGCCACGATAACCAGGGCGAACCCGGTCGCCGTCCAGTCCTCGACGGTGGTGCGCCCGGCCGGACCGTCAAGCCAGGCGTGCGGCGCGCGGGTCCCGGCCTCGGCCGCCGGCCGGTACGTCACGACGTCAGGCACTGGGTTCGGCACGCCGTAGCGGAAGCCGAGCGCCTGCCCGGCGAAGTCGAAGTGCGGCCGGTGCGTCTCCACCAGCGGAGCGAGCACACGCCGTGCCGTCTCCGCCGTCGGCCCCGCCCGGTCGAGCGCGGCGAGGTGCGGCACCACATCCCGTTCAAGGAACTCGCGCATCCGCAGCGCGTTCAGCTCGCTCTGCCGGGCGTTGAAGTCGGCCACCGGACGGCGTTCGGCCTCGTAGGAACCGAGCAACGCCGGACTGGCCCACCCCCGCAGCACGGCCGCAAGCTTCCAGCCCAGGTTCTGCGCGTCCTGGATACCGGTGTTCATGCCGAAGCCGCCAGTCGGCGGGAACGTGTGCGCGGCGTCGCCCGCGACGAACACGCGGCCGCTCCCGTCACGCCAGCGGCGGGCGTCCGTGGTCCCCATCACCCATGTGCGCACCGATCGCACGACCGGCCGCGCATCCGCGCCGACCGCGGCGGCGACCAGCTCGGTGTAATTGGTTCCCTGGCCGAACAACGCGGCCTCCTCGTGGCCTGTCAGCGCTGGGATCTCGAGCAGCCACTCGCCCGCGCCGGGGTCCACGCTGATGATCACGCCCCTGACATGCGGGTTGGCCACCCAGTAGAGAGCGCTGTCGCGGTCGCTCGTCCACTGGCTCAGATCGGCGGTGAAGTGGATGTCCAGCAGCCGGCCGAGCGGCGGCGGCGCATCCACGTCGATGCCGGCCTGCTGTCGCAGGGTCCCGTGCAGCCCCTCGGCGAGCACGGCGTAATCCGCGACGACAACGTCGGCCGGGTCCGGCCGGCTGCCCCCGGGGCCCGCCCGACCGCCGGCGGCGGCGTGCGCGACCCGGACCCGGCTCTCGTCGTCGATGACAAGGCCGGTGGCGGTGCGCTCGAACTGAACGTCCACGCATGGCCCCGACGCGAGTGCGGCGGACAGGATGCTCTCAACCCGGTGCTGTGCGCAGATCACTGGCGGCAACGGGCTCTGGCTCACCGTTCGCATCAGCGCCTCATCGGACGGCAGCAGGTCGATCGCACCGATCTCGGCGCCGGCTAGCGAGGTCACGAACGTGATGCGCGCCAGCGATTCAATCGGCGCCCCCGCCGCGCGTACCTGGTCGGCCACGCCGAACCGGCGGAACACCTCCATCGTGCGGGCGTTCACCATCGTTGCCCGCGGGTGCGCCGAGGGCGCTGAGCGGGTTTCCAGCACGACCACGCTGATGCCGTAAACCGCCAGGGCGTGCGCAACGGCCAGGCCGGTTGGGCCGGCGCCAACCACGACGACCTCCGCGCGCGCATGCGGCGCGCTCATGGCCGCGCCCTCGTCGTAGCTGGGGTAGCGACCCTGCCCGTGGCCGCGCCGGCGGCCAGTGCCGGTGCCAGCCGGGACCGAACCGCCGCTGCGAGCCGGTCACGGCCTAGCACGGACGCGATTGCCAGTGCTGGCAGGCCGAGCACGATCGCGGTGACCAGCGTGCCGACGAACGCGGTCTGCAGCGCCAGCCGCCCGGCGCCAGGGCGGCTGGACCGGATGACCCGGCCCCAGGCACGGAACGCGCGGCTTGCGATCAGATCGCCCGCGGCCGTCGGCACGTCGATCGGCGCCGCGTCCCGCTCGGCCAGCACACTCCCGATCACGTCGCCGAGTGTCCGCCCCGCCCGCCCGCGTGCGGTCGTGGCCGGTAGGCCGGGGTCGGACGAGGACTGGCCTGGTGTGGCGAAGCGGGCGGCGAGGGCTCCGCCGAGGTCGGCGAGGCGGGCGAGTTCGCTCGCGCTGACCCCAGCTGGGGGGAACCGCCAGATCGGCGCACGCCGGCCCCGCAGCAGCCAGGCCAGCGTGGTCACGAACGTCACTGCCTGGGGCGCCGCGTCGATCGCCGCGGCGGTGCCCAGGTACCTGGCGCCGCTGGTGACCAGGCGGCGCCGCACGTCAAGCGCCGCCGAGTACCACATGTTGCGGCACGCCACGACGCCGAGTACATCCTGGCCGGCGAACGACCGGGACGCCAGCAGTGAGCGCACCGGTATCGACGGCGCCAGATACCAGACCTGGAAGCCAAGCACCACGAGGTCGGCGGCGGGCGGCTCGGCCGGGTCGAGGCTCACCCTGGTCACGTAGGCCGGATCAACCGCATCGGGGAAAATCCCGAAGAAACGTCGGACCGGCCAGGGAAACGGAAACGGATGCTCCGGCGTCACCGTTACCCATGTGATATGGCTGCCGGCCTTCTCGAGCGGTGTCAGCAGTGCTGCCAATGCCTCGCGAAGCTGCCCGGTCTGCGAGTATGCGTACACGGTCAAGCTGGGCATGGCGCCGTCGGGCTGAGCACCGTCGCTCCTGCGGTTCACGCTCGGCCTTGCTCGTCCGCACCCGCGACCGCGGTCAGGTGCATGAACGACACCGAGAACCGGCCAGACTCTGGCACCATGCACAGCAGCGTGTCCCCGGGATCCACCAGGCCCCGCGCCAGTATCTCCTCGAGGATCACGTAGATGCTGGCACAGCCGATGTTCCCCACCCGGGGCAGGTTGCTGTACCAGACCGCCTCCGGCGGTGCGTGGGTCCCGCGGAGCTCCATCTCCCGCAGCACCATCCGCTTCATGCGCTCGCTGGAGTAGTGGGCTGGCAGCCATCGCAGCGTGTCGGGGTCGAACCTGCCCTCGGCCAGCAGCCGCTCGTACTCGTCGATGCCGACCTCCACCAGGTGGGGAAGGAGCGCCAGCTTCTGCCTGAGTGAAAGCGCGCCGTCGGCCAGCGCCTCCGCCGGGTTGGGGTAGTCCCACCACGACCGCGTTGACGTGTTCTGCGGCAGACCAAAGTACATGCACGTCTCGCCGGTGTTCGCGTAAGACGTGAGCGTGATCCAGTCGATCCGCAGGCTCACCCCCCGATCAGCCGGTTGGTCCTGGACTACGGCTGCGCCCGCACCATCAGAGAGCATGTACCGCAGGAACGCGATCTCCATGGCGAGTGAGCCGTTGTCGTCGACCGGCCGGACGCCGGCCATGCGCTGGCTCTTGAACGTCCGCGAAGGTGACTCGCATGCCACCGCGACGGTGTTCCGCTTCTCGCCGGCGACGACGTGCAGGTAGGCGTTCTTGAGCGCCATCATGCCTGAGTTGCACACACCGTGGGTGGAGACGATCTCGCACGGCCGGTTCCCCAGTTCGCCGTGGACCATGCTGGCCATGCCAGGTGCGATCAGGTCAGGCATGGTGCTGCCGGCCGCGATCAGCTCCACGTCGTCGAGCTCGATCCCAGAGCGCGCCACCGCGGTGCGCACGGCCTCCGCTGCCATGTAGGTGTTGGAATAGACCGTCTGCTGCTTCTTGTCGATCGCGTAATAGCGGGTCTTGATGCCCGCGTTGAGCAGCGTCTGCTCGCGTAGGCCCGACGTGGCGTGACCCGCCGCGCCGATGTAATCCTCGATCTCGTCGTTGGGCACCGGCGCGCCGGGCAGGAACCTGCCCATGGCAGTGATGTACGCGGGCACTAGGCTCTCTCCCCGGTCTCGGGCACCGACGCGCCGTCTCTCGCTGCGAGCTGCTCTTCAAGGAAAGTCAGGATGTCGCGCACCGTTCGAATCGTCGCGACGCTCTCGTTGTCGAACAGCACGGCGTACCTGTTCTGCAACAACAGGGCCACCCCGAGGAAGTCGAGGGAATCCATCTCCAGCTGCTCGTAAAGGTCGGCCTCCTCGGTGACCCGTGTCTCGTCGATCCCGCACCTGCTCGCCAGAATGGCTCTGACATCGCGGTAAAGATCGTCCTGTAACACCATGCTCACCTCGCATCCGCAGAAGATCGGCGTTCTTTGAGCATGCTGATTCCAGGCGAACAAGACCATCGGGGAACTCCCGCCGTCAGACCCCGAACCGCCGCTGCCACGTATCCGGTCAGGGTTGATGCTTCGCTGGACCGGCAGTTGTCCCGCTGGCTGTGGCTGGTGAAGTGGCTGCAACACGAGGCGCCTGGCCGAATTACTACTACGTCGACTGGCGTGATCAGTTCGCCTGGTACAGCGCGGGTGCGACGGAGTACTGGCCCGGGTATTCGACCATCTGGCCAGGCAGATGGAAACACTGCCCGGCTGAATCACGCCTGGCCCTATCATGATAAATCCCTGATTGGCGCTGCTGCGCATGCCGGCAAGGAGCGGCCCTGCCTCTCTTAACCCAGACGGTCAAGGATGACCATGCTCGCCGAACGCGTTGCCCCACGAGCCAGACCCAGCGGCCGGCCCTGCCACCGCCACCTCCGGCGGCGCGCACGACGCCGCCGCGGCATCCGCAGGAACCATCACTATCCGACGTCTGCTCATCGGTTCCAAGCCTGCCGCCGCTATCACGATGAGGAGGCGTAACCCGCCCTGGCGGTTGACACCCCACCAACAAGCCCGGCGCGACCTGCCGGACGGAGCGAGACCTCCAGCCGCTGGCTCACCGAGGCCGGACCATCGGTGGAAACGTCGGACCCGCCCCGGCCTCCGGCGACTACGAAGGGTCAGCCTCTATGGCGTCACGACGGGTCCTGCGGGCCGCGCGGGTCACGTGGTGGCCGGTCCCCTTGAACTCGGTCGTGAGCCAGCTGGCATAGACGTCGCAGCCCAGCTAGCCCGCAACCGGGGCGACGAGTCGTCAAGCACCAGGCGCTCGGTTCTTGGCTTCTGATTCACGCTGGGCACAGCGCGGGCGTCTTCGCCGAAGTCCCATCATGCCAGGCTAGGCGGTAGTCAGGGGCTCTGGCCGGACCGTGAATCGGGGAGGGCGGGAGTGACATCGGTGTAGCCGAAGTCGTCTCCCTTGAACAGCAGGGCCTCTCCAGCCGTTTTCGCCAGGGCGTACGCGAAGCAATCCCCGAAGTTCAGCCGCGCTTTGTGACCGCTTCCCTTTCCGAAGTCCCGGTACGCGTCCCTGGCGATCCGAGCCTGATCGAACGTCACCGCCTCGACGCTCAGCTCCGCCGCTTCGACTAGCTCGTCGAAGCGGCGGCTGGCGACCGGATCCCGGCTCGCGTCGATCACCACCGCGGTCTCCACGAAATTTGCCGCCGAGATCCGCCGGACCTGCGCCTTCTCGATGGCCCTGGCCATATCCCCGGCGTCGTCCTCAGCCCGCAGAATCGAGATCAGGGCCGAAGTATCGATGATCACGCAGGGAGCCCGCGCTCGTCGTAAAGAAGATCACCGTGATCCGCACTGCGATACGGCTCGCGAAGCCGACGGGCGGTGTCCTCGCCGATAGCCAGCAGCCGGTCAGCCAGACCCGCTTCGCGCAGATGCCGGACTCGCTCAAGCCGCTCGCGAACCGCGATCGTCACCGCCATCGTCTGCGTCTCACCGGTCAGCGCGGCCAGTTCCTGCACCAGCTCGTGGGTCTCGGCGTTCTTAATATTGAGGCTCACGATCTACCCTTCTACCTACACCTTGCTACCAGGGTAGCACCCAGACAACCCCCCGGTTGTCCGCTCGGCAAATGTGGTGCGCCAGGGCTTGCGCATGCCAGTGATGACCGCGATTGCGCACTGCTGTAAGCCCCGCCTCGCCAGCTCGTCGTGAGTGCCGTTCTCCAGCAGGCAGAAGAGCCGGAACTGCTCCCGCCCGGGTCCGGTGAGCCGGATTTCATGCCAGCCGCCCATGGCGCCGTGCATGGCCTCCCACTTGCCGCCCCCGGAGAACCGGGGAGGCGGCGCTGCGGCGACCGCGTCCAGCACTGCCGTGAACTCAGCGTCGATCTTGCCGGGGCAGTTATCGAGGAACTCCAGCGCAGGCGCCGTCCCGTCAGGTGCCCGGTAATAGACGATGGCCCATGGCAGCTGCTCGCCGGGAGTCCGGCTGGATGCGCTGCGAGCAGCGTGCTGGTCACGTCGCCGCGCAGGCATAGGACTGACCGTGGCGGCCGGAGTTTACGAGATGGCCGCGGCGCGCCCGTTCGTGCTGCTTTCACGCATCGCCGGCCGAGCGTCCGCCGGCCGGCGGACGACGCGCAGGTCGGCTCCCAGCGCGTCGGCGAGCGCGGCGATGAGCGGGAACTCCGGGCGCACCCGGCCCGCCGTGAACAGGCGCCGGACGCTGGAGGCGTTGCGGCTGGCGCGCCGGGCAAGTTCGGCTTTGGATATGCCGAGGTCAATCCTCAGCAGGTCAAGATCCCGGATCACCGCGTCGGTCTGGGCAAGTTCGCGCGCGGCGCGCTCATAGGCCAGGCGGTACTCCGGGTCCTCCATCCGGCCCGCCCGGCGGCGCTCATGCACGCTCACGTCGAGCATCGTCGCGTCGGCCATGATCCCTCCTGAGTGTTGCGCAGGTGATACACTACTGTACCTCCTGTGCAACACTCTGCGAAGGACGAGCATTCCGGTGATCGCCTGGCAACCGCGCCGGCCGCTCGCGCCGCCCAGCCTGCCAGCGGGCGCGGACATGGCCGAAACGACACCCGCCAGCATCTGGGCCGACCCGACGGCACGGGCAGGCACGGAGATGAACCGGCGAGCGCTTCGTTCGCATCGAGGGGGTCAGGGGTTCAAATCCCCTCAGCTCCACGCAAACCCGCAGGTCAGCGGGGTCATGCTAGCTTGGCTGCCTCGCCCTCGTTCAGAATGTCCGATTCTGGGAGCGGATTGGGAGCGGATCTTGTTCGCGGTCCGGTTGGTGCGGTGCAAGTAAGGCGTCAAGCACGCCTACTGCCGAACGCGGCGCGAGCCGCTCCCGCTCGCGGAGTGAGACCTCCCAGCGCTCCTGGAGTGCGGTCTTCAGCTCCTCCCGCATGGCGCTGCTGACATGCCCGTAGACCCCGTGCATGCCGGGGACTTCGTGCCCCATCCGATCGGACTTCAGGACGTCGGCGATCCGGGCCTCATCCATCCAGGTCTGGTGGCCATGCCGCAGTCCGTGCGGGGTCAGCCCGGTGAGCACGGGCAGCCAGGACGCGAGCGCGACATCCTCAGCGGGCAGTTGTCCTGATCCCCCGCACCGGCCGCCGCTGGCCTGGTGCGCGATCAGTACGCCATCGAGGCGGCGCGGGAACGCGCGCCCGCAGACGGGGCACCGGCCAGTCTCGCCGTCGCTGACCAGCCTTGTGACACCTCGGCCTGATGGCGGGCTGAACGTCTCGCCGGGCACTGCCGCTGGCCAGGGTGGCACGGGCTTGCCGGGGAAGAGGCTGCCTGCGTCGACCATGACCGGCATGGCCAGCCGCTGGCCGCGCGCTGGGTGCCAGCCGTCGGCAGCCGGGCGGAGGAACCGCTCACTGTAGTTGGACCGGCGGAAATGGCCGCCACCAGGGCCGAGGAAGACGTAGCCGTCGCCGGGGCACCAGGGCTTCTCCGTGTTGCGGCAGGTGCACGTGCGCGGGGCACCGCCGGCCAGGTAGCCAGTGAGCATCTCAGCTAGGAACGGCGGTGCGTCGGCGGTGCGGATCGACCCGTCCTTCGGCCGGCCGCGGTAGAACCGGCCGTTCAGCTCATAGAGCTTCCAGGCGATGTCGATCTCGCTGCCCGTGACGCACTCCGGGGTCAGGCCGATGATCTCGCTCCACCGCATGCCGGTGTACGCCACAGTGATGATCATGATGAAGTCGGTGTCGCATCCGGACAGCGCAGCGCAGCGCTCGGCGATCAGCAGTGCCTGCAGGGGCGTTGCCCATGCCTTCTCCGCACTCTCGTTGCGCTCGATCCGCCGCTGCCCCTTGCGGCCCTTGCCGCGCCTGCGCTGCGCCGGGTTGACCTGGATGTGGCGCGGAATGGCGTCGCCGAGGACTGTCGTGAGGGTGGACCTGGCGTCGTGGGCCGTCCGCCGCGAGTATCCGGCCGTCACGAGCTTCCGCTCCCAGATGGCGATCTCCTCGGCGGTGAGCGAAGATAGCGCGCGGTCGCCGAAGACCGGAAGAATATGCACCTCGATCAGGTAGCGGTAATTCGACAGCGTCGTCAGTTCCAGATCGAGAGCCGGGTACCACTGATTGACCCATTCAGCGAGCGTGATCCGCGCCGCGCGAGGATCGACGTAAGTGTTGCCCCGGATGGCAGCTTCCTGGTCCCGGCCGTAGTTCTCGGCGGCCTTGCGGGTCTGGAAATCGGGCTTGGACTGCAATGTGCCATCCGGTCCGCGCCAGCGTGCGCGCCAGAGGTTCCTGCGCCTTTCTGCGTAGGCCATTGCTCTCCTTCGCGGGCCGTGCCCGGAGCGGCGGACAACGTTTGCTCAGGTGGCGCGGTGCGGCCCGTTCCGGGGCCGGGGGCGCAATGGGGCGGATTCGCGGCTGACTACTTGCTGCGGCGCTCTGGGTCGCCGGGTGCGGCTGCTGCGGTCGCGGATCTCTGTCAGCGGGCCTGGGGCCTGCTCGTGCATCTGGACGATGGCGACGAGATGGGCGAGGCTGAATCTGTAGGCCCCGCCGAGCATGGTGAACGGGACCTTCCGGGCCGCGGATTGGCGTTCCAGCCAGCTCTTCTTTACGCGCAGGATCTCGGCGGCTTCCTCCGCCGTATAGAGCGTCGGCGCGCCCGCGCCATGATCCGCGCTTGCCAACTCAGTTCCTCTGCGAGCGCTGGTGGATCAGGGCGATGTTGGTGCCTGGTTCGACGTCAACGACGGCCGCCGCGCGCATCGGCGCCTGGCTCGGCAGCTCCCGCCCGACCGCGACTCTGCCCGCCCGCGCCGACCGGGCCATGACCGCTTCGGCCTTATGTCCCCTTGCGCTGGTCACGGCTCGGCCTCCCGGTCCTCAAGTTGTGGATCTGCTGCCCGGACGGGGAACGACGGGTCCCTGAGCGGCGTGTCCCTGGACAGGTGCATCTCGCCCAGGACAACTCCGCGGCGCCGGATCCTCTCGCGCAACTCCTCACTCATCCACGTCACAACCGCCCAGGTCGGGGGTTGGGGCCTGTCGAGTACGGGTTCGGCCTGACGTTCCTGTGGCTGTTTCATGCCTTTCTTCTCCTATCGCTCAGCTGCGGAGGCATCTCCTGGACGGAGGCACGTACCTGAGTCACTGGCCTGCCTCCAGATCGCGTAGGGTCGCCAGGCGGTCCCCGGCCATGTGGTCACGGGACGCGCGGACGGTGTCAGGCGTGATCGCGGAGCCGTCAAGCGGAACGGCGACGACTCGGTCACGGTCCAAGTCAGTCGGCCGTTCCCTCGTGGCGGGCGGCTCTGGCCTGGCCGTGTCTGCGTCTGGCATGCCAGCGCTCTTCTCAGCCGTCAGCGGCTGCGGCTGCGGCTGCTCGTATCCGCCCCACGGTGCGATGACCGGGCACAGGCTGCTGCCGTCTAGGTGTGACCAGCGGGGCCGCGTGATGCCGTGGGCGTCCCAGTTGACCCCTTCGGCCGGGGGCTTCTCCTGAGCGTTCTCGCCGCACTCCGGGCAGGTCATCTGCGGCTTGTGGTGCGCGCTCATGCGCTCATCCATCCTTGCGCCGGAACTCTGTCTGCACTGCCTGCCGGATGGGTCGTTCTCGCCGGGGACCTGGCGGACCGGACATGTGCGGCGGATGCAGCAGTACTCATGCGACTTCCCTGGCGTGTCCTGCCCGGCAGGCTCGGAAAGTCGGGGGCGATGCCGATGCCCATTGCGGGCCTGTAGCGGCTGAAGGGCTTGTAGCCGGGCTCGTCGAGCTCGTCCTCGTCCAGTGCTGCGGCGGCCGGCCAGCCGTGCCGCTCGGCCCGGCGCCGGGCGGCACTAGCAGCCCGGCGCTCACTGCGGGTCCGCTCGGGCGGGCGCTTGTCCCACCACACGTTCCACACGTCGCGAGCCAGTTCACGAAACTCAGGGCTGACCGTGGCCGCGTCACCCCGGACGAGTTTGCGGATGGTCTCAGGGCGGACGTTCATGGCCCGCGCGATCCGGCTGGAGTCGTGTCCCATGGCGATGAGCGAGCGGAGCCGCCAGATGGTGCCGCCTGCGTGCAGCTGCTTGCCCGTGCCGACGGCGGGAGGCGCGGTCATTGCTTATGCCCCAGGCCGATTCGATGGGCGTGGTTCGCCGGCGGCGAGATTTCGTTCGCCAGCGGCCCGCAGCGCGACGTCGTCATCGCTTACCTCCTGTGTCCGCACCTTCAGTGCTGCCGTGATGGTGTGATGCTCACCATGATAGCAGGGTAATGCGTGGTCGCAAACCTTCGCGACCGGGCAGACTTCCAGAAGCGCTATCGAGGGTGGCAGGTTGGTGTGCCGGGGATGACTTCGCGTGTCACCTACCTGCGGCGATCACGGCTCGGACCGCCAGTAGTCGCAGGTCTGCCGCTGCTGGCATTCGTCGAGCCGATCGCGCACTCCCACGATCTCGTCGAGGAGGGGCGTCAGCCCTGCGGAGGTCCTACTGCGAAGCATGCTCGCCATCGGTCGCAGTTACGCGCCATGATCACCCGGCCCGACCTGAAGGCCAGTTCGGGCTCATCGACCATCGCACCCGCCCGGCCACGCGCCTCAACCACGCAATGTCATCGGCGGTCATAACCGACGGGAGCGAATGGTCGCCGAAGAACCACGGTCGCGTTCGCCGGCGTGGCTGTCTCTCGTGCGCCGGTCTGGATGATCCGCGCGATCCCGCCAGTTTCGTCCGCGGGAGGACACGGTGCTCGGTCATGCCGAATTGAGTAAGTTGCTGTTCGCATGCTTATGCACTGACCGGCACGTTCACTCGCCCTTATGAGGCTGACCGTAGATCCGGGGAGATTGGCGGGCTGGCGTTGACCTGCATCCTGGGGTGCGCCCTGCCGATTTAGTGCGGCTCAGAGTTGGTCCACCCGCAGGACGGCCCACGCGCAGACGGGGCCAGTTCTGTACGCTTGTCATGCTGCGGGGCGAACGATTCTCCTGCGGCATGAGCGGAAATTGGTTGGCAATGTAGACGCAGCAAGGCCACGTTGAACAAGACTTCTAACACGATGCCATGCATAGGCCCTGTAACGCCGGGACACAAGCAGATGGCCAATCCTGGACGTATTCGCGCCGGAACTCAGGCGCCGCGCCTCCGGAGTCAACCGAGCGCCGGGCGCACCTCCCCGCCGCACCCGCTGTCCTTCCACGCGTAGGCGGTTCCACCGGCAACTGCGAGGACGCCGAGCCCTACAACCGCGCCGACTCCGAGGGTGGCGACAACGCCCGCGGCAGCAAGCGCGGTTCCAGCCCCTATACCGGCGACTACGAGGATGCACTTAAAACGCAACCGAAAATCTGGGTCGGGCGGACTGCCCGCCGAGAGGGCCTCCCGTTTGATTAGGAGAATTTCACGTTCGTCATGGACGTTGCCCAGGATCCAATTCCACGCCGAGAGGAAGACTTCCCGCAATGAGGTTCTTTCGAACTCATCACCGAGGAGCCAGTCAAAGAGCTCCGCTGGCCCGTACTGTTCCCTAAGTTTCTGAAGTCCTGCGATGAGTGCCTCATCGGACTGCGAGCTCACCAAATCGGCGACACGACGTCCGGTCTCTACGAGTTCACCCAGACCGTCGAGCATGCGATCCGACAACCCCAGCAATCCGGAGAAGTCGACCTCGGCGACCCGGGACTCTTGGGCGGCCGTCAAGTAGACACTCCACATCTCATCGAGAGCAAGTAGACTGACAACGCGCTCGCAGGTCTGAAAGAGATACGCAGATTCTGCGATCGTCAGGGGCCTTGCACTGGCTGCGACCTCCGTGATCGTCATTACACTCCAGTCCGTCGGTCGAGTATCGAGTTGTCGGACAGTCGAATGCCCAGTCGTCTACTGACACACACACTAGATGCTCGAGCGGACGCTGTCCCAGGTTTTCAATCAGGGCTGTTTCATGATCGTTTTAGTGTCGCGGCTGGCCGTTCCCGGCTGACGTGATCTGTGGTTATGTCACGATCTGGCGATGGCCGGCGTGGCTAGTCATCAAGTAAGGCGAGGACTTCGAACCCGCTTGCAGGCTGTAAAGATTTCCGGGTCGACGCGCCGGCACATAGCTGTCAGCAGTCTCGTGGCGACCTGGGTGGTGCGCAGGGATCATGGTCAGCACCTAGGCGGCCCAGTGCACCAGGGTGGTCAAAGTAAGTTTGCTCGCGATGGTGATGACGGGAAATGGCGGCATCAATGCATTTCGGTGCGTACAGTTCGAAGCATCAGAGCGCATGCAGCCTTGGGGGGCACAATGGACCTGGGAGACCGGCCACTGCGGGTCCCTGTAGCAGAGGCTCAGGATCTGTTTGAGGCGCAGATCGCGGCGGGTGAGCACCTCTTAGGCCAAATAGCCGCCGCTGCCGGGCTCGCTGACCTGGCGCCAGTCCGGGACGACCTGAGCGTATGGTCAGCGCGCAACGAGGCCGTCTTCGCAAGGGCGTTCGGAGCCACTGCCGGTCAGCAGTATCGCCTAGGAACTGGCCCCGCTGTGGCTGTCCGTGGATTCGAGCAGAGGCGGGCCGAGATAACACGTCATGTTCAAGCTGCGCTTGGCAAGCTGCGCAGGGCAGCGGCAGTTCTTGACCTCGTTCCTGGCGGCGTCCCGCCGACGGTCTCGTCATCGGTTCCTCAGCCCGTCGCTGCTGGAGCTAGCCAGGATGCGGAGCTGCCTGCGTCAGAGGTCGTTGAGTCCTCGTCTGTCCACGGCGAGCCGCTCCGATTGCCTGGCAATGCCGTCACGACCGGGTCAGCTTCCGAGCAGGAGGGGGACAACCTGGCCAGGGCCGGCGAGATTGCGGTACCGCCAGCTCACGGAAGGAGGGCGGCGTCTGTGCGCCAGCGTGGTGCGGGCAGGAAGGGGGAAAAGCATCGCGACCAGGCGAGACGAGACGTTCACGTTGCCGGGGTCTATGCCGTCGCAGCAGCAGTGGTCGGCGCATTGCTGCTGGCGATATTCACCAACGTCTTCGGGCTCTTCCCGGCAAGAGACCACGGTGTCGCCGGGAGTCCGCCGGTTTCCAGCCCACCCGCCGCATCCCCGAAGGACGCACCTGCGCCCGTAGCCAAAATCTTGGAGCCTGCACCAAACGCCGTCGTGCAACCTTGCACCACCGTGATCTTCAAGATCACCGGAGTCCCGGCAGGCAAGGCCTTCGTCCTGGGCGTTTACATACCTCAGCATAATGCGTGGCATTTTACGGACGATAACCTTACGGAAATCCGTCCCAACGTCTGGAGCAAGACCCAGTCTCTGGGGGATAGCCATTATGGCAAGGGCGCGCCCTTCGTTATTGGCGTCTATATAATGAGTAAAAGTGAACTCGATGCTCTGTCGAATAATGAGACTACTTACTGGGACCCGCCCAAACCTCCAGAGGACGCAACTAGACTTGCCAGTGTTTCGGTAGTCAGAAATACCCATGACCTAGGCTGTTGAGGTGCGGGGCCTTTCGCAGCCGGATCGGTCGCGCTTTCGCAGCAGCTAGTGTGATCTTCGGCGGCCCGCATCGCGACAACTCCAGGTGCCCGGCCAGGGCCACCGCCAACCCGGAACCTCCCGGCGTCCGTGCATCAGACATGATGCCGGCAGAAGTACGCCAACCCTGATGCCGAATGCCGTTTATGCATGGAGGCGCATCCGCCTGCACGGTAAGCTGACGCCGCGCAGAACGGCGGTGATGCGCGCCGCGCGAACTGAGGACCGATTACGCACCGTGAGGTCGCTGCAAGGTGCCCGATACCGGGGATTAAGACGCGGCCCGCTTGGCCCGACGCCTTGAGTGCAGGGACACAGGCCGGTGCAGGCGCCCGGCGGTTTATGTACCTATTACTCGCGCGGAGGCATTGCGGGTGCCGGCGACTGGGGGCATGAGGGACAGTTGCCCGGCTCGATCCGGCTGTGTGCGTCTGCCCTGGACCATTTGGCTGCCACGCGCGCTTGCGGTCGCCGTGGCCGCGTGTTCGCGGTGACCGGCCTGGCGGGCAAGGTCATGGGGAGCTGGGATACTCCCGTGCGTGGCCTGCGGTGCTGAAGGCCGACGCGATCGGCTCGTGGCAGGTGCGGCGCGCCTCAGCTGACGCTGCGACGCCGTGGTGACCACATGCGCGATCATCGCGGTGGAGGCCGGCTGGGTTCTTACGGACCCGCCTGCTGGCGGGCTTATGACCATCTGCGAGCCCTCCCGCCCGGCCGGCGGGGTGCCTTCCTGCCTGAGGCCGCGCGTCATCGAAAGCGACGGATTCCCTAGTGGCCGGATGGGTATGGCCGTCGGCGCCATGGCCGCCGATGGCGCGCCACAGCCAGTTGCGCGGCAGAATTCTGGGCTTCCCTGAGGTTAGCTTGAACAGCCTCCGTCAATTCATCTTTAGGTCCAAGTACCCGCATGCAGTCTTCAAGAGTTCGCCCGAATACGGTAATCGCCTTATCCAATCTGCCCACTTTTTTGTAGGAAATCGCAAGATCGTTCCGGGCAACCAGCGTTTCCCGACTGTCGGTGCCGGACCGTCGCACGGACTCGGCGAAGACGCAGAATTCTTGCGTGTACACCTCGCTCTCTAGGTAGGAAAGGAATGCGGGATCGTGGGCTCTGAGCTTGCTAGTATGACTTCGGTACACATCATAGAAGCCAGGAATGTTTTCTAGCCACAGCTCCATCTCATTCCTGAGGCCAATATACTGACTTACCGAAAGTCCAAGTGATCTACGCCGTCGGATCACGCTGAAAACGTATGAGAATCGCCACATGCCCCCCGCGAAGGCGAGGAACTCCGGGATCTCCTTTATCATGTACTCTGGAATAAGGCCAGCAATGTCTGAATTCCGCCCTATCTGCCTCTCGAAGATCTCGGGATCTTCTGCAAATGTGCTCTTCAGATTCAGGATTCCTCCCTGAATGGCGGCCGAGTAAGCAGCGAGCGTCAGATTGTTCTTAGCTACCAACGCCACCCATATGCTGATGCCTATTGCCATTATGGCGAGCGCAAGGCCTACGATTGCAGTGATCGTGGTGAACATGGGCGATCCCTCATTAGCCTGTACCTATGGTACCTCCAGACTTGGCATGGTGGTAGAAGCATCGAGTTCACAATGGATTCCGCGCGAAGTTGCAGATGCTGAAGGTGTGGTTGCCGCTGGGAGACGGCCAGAGAGCTCCGAGACCTTGCTTGATGCTCTAGACTGAGCGTCCCATACATTCGTCGGCACGACGGCGTCGTGCGGTGCGTCGCTCGCCGCGCAGAAGACCGTGATCTGTATGGCCGCCGGTCTTCCTTACATTGATAACGCGCCCGCGCCGAACGGCGGGTAGGTGTGCGCGTCCGTAGCGGTCGCCGACTTCGCCAAGGGCTCACTATGGGAGGCAAGGTGGGTGTCCCACCGCGCGCAGGTCGCAGCGCACTGTATAGTTATGCGAAGTCATCCGCCTAACGGGATCGTCCGCATCTGCCGCATAGGGCGCGCTTGGTCGGGGCGATCGAGCTGTCGGACGGCCCGAGCGCTCGCGGCACCGACCGGCACCTCGGTCAGCCGATTGCGGCATTCATCCAGTCACCTCCGCCGAGCCGACGGTCGGCAACGTGAGACCGCACCGATCGCTCGGCGCGTTACCCTGAGTGACGAGGAAGATCAGGGAGAACGCTCGCCGAGCCGCCGTTAGGCATGCATTCGCGGGCCTCCGACTCGGTTGGGTCGCGCGCCAGAATAGTTGATCTGTTGTGACATCGCCATGGTTGCAAGATCATGCTTGTGGCACGACCCCCGTTGCCCCGACGGATTTAGCGCCGTGTCTTTGTGGCATCGGCCTGGTTGGTGATGGCAACCATAACTGCTGCCATATGGGCAGGCTGGGCCTTGTCGATTGCCTTTGGCATGGCCGGCAGGGGTATTTTCGTGTTTCAGGTGGCCTCCTTTCCGAACGCGGTGGGCCGACGACCGGCTTGCGGGCTATCGCCGTGGAGAACCTCTAACGACTGCGCTACGCTGTCTAGTGGACGCTGCACCTTCGCCGATGACCCACAGCGCCCGAGTGAATCGTCAAACATTCATCAAGCCGTTGATTCGTAGGTTATACCGAAACATTGTCCCGCGGCAAAGGATGTGGTCCATTTTTACTTGAAGCTATTAGTTCATACTTGACGACGAGGTGATGAGGATTTGAAATCCAATTATTCTTCCGCGCTGCATCCTATCGAGGATACTGAGTACAACGGTGACGCCATGGGGTGGATTACAAATCTCATCGAGCGACGAGTATGGCCTAGCGAGGAGACGTGGTCAGAAGAAATATCTACGCTGACGCGAAATATCAAACGGGATGGGAGCAGCTGTGGCCCTGCCGGCATTCAAGCGAAAGAAGCGCTGGAAAGCCGAGCAAGAACCCTGCAGAAGTTGCTGAGCGAGTATGACCCACTATACACATTGGGCCATATGGCGCAGCAGGCGACGATTGGCATCGGCAATCATGTGGATTGGTATTCGATTCATGGCATCCATGCCCTTGTCCAATACGCCGCTGGTATCGCCTACGCCAAATCAGAGGCTTCAGGCCAGCTCCCAAAACCGCCAGACGATTATATTCAGGAAGCCTTCGAGTCAGTCGCTGAGATATTTGCACTTGACTCGTTCATAGTTCAATATAGTCAAGATCAATCTCAGCCAGAACAAGAACATATTGCGCGCGCGCAGAATCTTCTGAGAGTGGAAGGCCTTACTGACCGTTGGCAAGGCTTCACCCAGCATCTAACCGTAATTACCCGCCAGACCTTTGCTCGCATTGATGAGGCTGTCAATTCGGAGCTAGGATGGACTCCCGAGGAGATTCCAGAACTCACCGTGGCCATTACACGCATCCTTCAAGAGCGGCTGAATCACTTCCAGTCGACCGCTAGACGGAATCATCGGCAGGAGAGAGTGGCCGGAAGACTTCACGGCACGGAAGTCACCAGAGAATTTCTTCAGGATCACAACGAGTTCTCTAAGAAACTCTTCACAATCAGCACACCGCATCTAGCCGAAACTTTGAGCTGGCCCGAGGACAAGACTAGACGAGCTCTCAACGATCTTTCGCTTATTCCGGGCTCTCAGCCCAACTTCCTGCTTCCTTCGCAGGATAATCTTGCTCGTACTTATAGCATCGTATCTCTCGGCGACGACAGTTTCTTTGCCTGGCTTCCTGGGGCTCTAATTCAAGAGTCACATACATGGTTTTACGACCTACTGCAAAGACGCGGCCTTGAATCGCTTAGCACCAAATATCTAGCGGCGCGTGATGCCGCGACCGAGGAGCTGACTCGCGAATCTTTGACCCATGTATTCGGGGCCGACAGGACTCACGGGAACGCCTCTTATCCGGCCAGGGTGACGCGCAAAGTCGTTTGTGCTGGTTAGGCTGGTCTCGGCTGAACAGCGTGGATTGGGTTCGGGGGCGTGCCCAGGTTCGGAGGAGGTCCGGGGATGCGGGCTCGCCGACCGGTGCTGCACGGAGCGTGATGGCAGAGCCCGGTGGCGGCAGCGCCGGGGCGGGCCGGTTGTGATCACTGAGGGTAGCGGAACTGGGGCGGCGGCCTGGGCGCCGCGGGAAGTAACGGCCTGGCCGCATTCGCGCGGCACGGCGCGGCGGTGCGTGCGCGGGCAGCGGGGCTCCGGCAGAACTGGGGGTCTGCGAAGAACACCGTCCTCCGGAGTCCCCGATGCCCGTCCAGTCTGTCACGCCTGCCGTATTCCATGATGATGCTCCCGGCGTCCTGGCCGGGCTCGCCGTCTTGCCGGCTGCGGGAGGAGGTCTGCTGGAGTGCCTGGCCGCCGTGCCCGACCCGCGGGACCCGCGCGGGATCCGGCACCGGCTGCCGGTGGTCCTGGGCCTGTGCCAGGCGGCGGTCGCCGCTGGCTGCACCTCCGTAGCCGATATCTGCGCCTGGGCGCAGGGCGCCCCGCAGGACCTGCTGGAGCTGCTGGGTGCCCGCCGGGATGCGGCGGGACGGCGCGTGCCGCCGCATCCGGACACCATCGAGCGGGTGCTGGAGGCCGTGGACCCGCAGGCCCTGGCCGATGCGTCCGGGGCATGCCTGGCCGCCCGGGCGGGCCTGGCCCCGGCGGTGTTCCCGGTCGCCGGGCCGGTCCTGCAGCCGGCGATCGCGCTGGACGGCAAGGCCGTCCGCGGCGCGGTCACCGCGGATGGCGCCGTGCCGTTCCTGCTGGCCGCCGCCACTCACGGTGCGATCAGCCAGACCGTCGTGGTCGCCGAGCGGATGATCGGCCCCAAGACCAACGAGGTACCCGAGGTCCCGCCGCTGCTGCGCGGCCTGGCCGCCTACGCCGGCCTCGCCGGCTGCGTGCTCACGATGGACGCCGGGCATACCGTCCGCTCCCACGCGGAGCTGATCTGCGGAGAACTGGGCGGGCACTACGTGATGACCGTCAAGGGCAACACCCCCGGCCTGTTCCGTGCCCTGGATGCCCTCGACTGGGCGTCGGTGCCCGTCCAGCACCAGGCCGCCGGCACCGGGCACGGCCGCACAGAACGGCGCACCATCCAGGTCATGGACGCCCCCGAGCAGGTCCAGGCGCTGTTCCCGCACGTACGCCAGGTCTTCCTGATCGAGCGCTACGTCACCCGCAAAATACGCCGCCGCAAGAAGAACTCCCGCAAGTACAAGAGCGTGACCATCCGCTCCGCGGTCGCCGCCCTGTGCATCACCAGCCTGTCCGCCCGCGAGGCCGCACCGGAGCACCTGGCCGCCTATGTGCGCGGCCACTGGGCGATCGAGAACAAGATCCACTGGGTGAGGGACGTCACATTCCGTGAGGATTACTCACAAGTCAGGACCGGCTCTCGCGCACGCGTCATGGCAACTCTCCGTAATCACGCTATCGGCCTCATCCGCCTCGCCGGACATAGCCGGATCGCACCCGTCATCCGCAAGATCAGGTACAGCCCACCACTGCTGCACGCCATCCTCGGCCTGCACCAAGCCCCTCAATACCAGCCGTGAACAGCGCGAACGACTTTGCGTCTCACCCTGTTATCCGGCAGAGGGTCGACCTGATATCGACTGTGTCGTTACAGTGCCTGATGACGCTCTCGCAGTCGAGTGCAAGGCCCATTTTCTAACCGCAGCTGGCAGGCGCGGTGCGCCGGGGCGCCTAGCTAAGAAGTTCGATGAACTCGTGGGTAAGCCTGCTAAACAAGCCGCCCGTTTCGCCGCGCATGTTCGAGAAGGTGGAGCGGTATTCGATAATTCTGGTAAGGGATTGCCGATGTCAATTGATGAGGCCTCTATTATTCCGCGGATGGTTGTTACCTATGAACGAGTCGATCCGCTTGCCACATCCGCGATCCAAAGTGACCCAGATGACGCCGCATGGGTTCTTCCCCCAATACCTTCAACTTAAGGTTACACTGGTGTAAGATCGCCGTGTGGCCAGAGCTGGGCAGCAGGTGCTGCACGATCAGGGCAGGCTAGGAGACCGGATCTCGGTCGGGCTGCTTGCGAAGGCGTTCCCCCGCCAGGCGGTCGAGGAGGCAGTGGACGCGGCCGGGGCGCGGGAGCAGCGCAGCCGGCTGCTGCCGGCGTGGCTGACGGTGTACTTCACCCTGGCACTGGCGCTGTTCATGGATATGGGCGCGGGCCGGGTGATGCGCAAGCTGGCGGGGGTGCTGGCCTGGGCCGAGCGGGGGGTGACGGTGGTGGTGCCGTCGGAGGAGGCGCTGTCCAACGCCCGGACCCGGCTGGGGCCTGCGCCGCTGCGGCTGCTGTTCGAGAAGGCCGCCGGGGTGCTGGCGGGGCCGGGCACGCCGGGGGCGTTCTGGCGGGGACGGCGGCTGGTGTCGCTGGACGGGACCACGCTGGATGTGCAGGATACCGGGGCGAACTGGCAGCAGTTCGGCGGCCCGTCCACGAAGGGGCCCTCGGGTGCGAAGCTGCGCGGGGCGTTCCCGCAGGTGCGGCTGCTGGCGCTGGCCGAGTGCGGCACCCGGGCGCTGGTCGCGGCCTGCTGCGGCGGCTACCGGACCGGGGAGAAGACGCTGGCCCGCCGGCTGCTGGGCCGGCTGGGCACCGGGATGCTGTGCCTGGCGGATGCGAACTTCGCCTGCTACGAGCTGTGGGCCATCGCCGCGGGCACGGGCGCGGACCTGCTGTGGCGGGCCGGCGCGCAGCTCGGCCTGCCGGTGCTGCAGGTGCTGGACGACGGCACCTGCCTGTCGCGGCTGAAAGCCCCCCGCCAGCTGCGCAGGCAGGGCGCGGAAGACATCACCGTGCGGGTCATCGAATACCACATCGAAGACGCCGCTGGCCAGGTCACCGAGACCTTCGCCCTGATCACCACGCTGCTCGATCCCGGAGCAGCGCCGGCCCGCGAGCTGGCGGAGCTGTACCACGCCCGCTGGGAGATCGAGACCGCGCTGGGCGCGTTCAAGACCGAGATGAAAGGCGCCGGGATCGTGCTGCGGTCCAAGACCCCGGACGGCGCCGAGCAAGAGATCTGGGCGCTGCTGTGCGCCTGCCACGCCATCCGCGAGCTGATCTGCGCCGCCGCCGCGCTGGCCCGCCAGGACCCGCTGCGGATCTCCTTCGTCAACGCCCTCGACGTGGTGCGCGGCCCGGTCGGCAACCCGGGCTCCTTTCCCCCCTCGCCGGCCTGACCGGCTCGAACGGGCGGCGCTGCGCGTCATCGCAGCAGTCACCAGCCAGCACCGGCCGGGCCGGGACAACCCCAGGCACGCCAAGCGCAGCCACCGCTACCCCGCCAGGGCCGCTGATCCAGCGAAGCGCAGGAAACCCCGCGGGCCGTTCAACCTGGTCATGCTGCCTCTGCCCGTACCCGGACCCGTCCTGCACGGACCTTAAGTTGAAGGTATTGGTTCTTCCCCTGGCAGACCTCCTGATGGTCACAGATCTGTTGACATCACCATCGATCTTTTGGCACTACGCCGTAGCTAGATGGCGCCAGACGCAAAAAACCAACGTAATAGTGCTGTCCGAGGCTGATGCACTTGGACTGTTCTTGAGCGATAGATCGCTATTTAACCGCTTGGAAGAACAGCTAGATCTTGAACAAAGGATTTATGTTGGACCGAGCGGTCAAGCGATTAATGACTACTATACAGGCCGCGAAAGAGGGTCCTCGAGCCGAAAGAAGCCGATCGCCTCGATCCCGGACATAGTCCTCGACTCCCTGGACACGGCATTGAAGGCCGAGGATAACGAATGGAAGGACCTCGTTACATTCGTCATGTCGGAGCCAGAAAAGACATGGAATCGCGTTCGCAAGCTGCGGCGCAAACTGACCACAGCGCGTCAGCCACGCCAAATTCATGTATCTACTAGTGCCCCCGATATCGAGATATGGATTAAACGAGACCCCACCGGAGCTATCCAGGTTGACGTATCACTGGATCGGAGTCATCAGGCCACCCAGAACACGAGGGCAACCACGGGAGCCTCCGGCATGAGGAATGGAGCGCCGCGCGGGGACAGCCAGACCCGTCCGCGTCTTGCTAGGCCGTGATCGTGGCACGCCGTTCCGACAGGCGTGATCCTCTGCTGTTGCGCCGTGGACCGGTGCGATCCCGAAGTGGTACTTATACGCTGGTTGGCTATGAGCGATGGGGACATGGCTTCCGGGCGCGTTTGTGTCTGGTCCGAAAATAAGACCTCAGCTGGGCGCGCGGCAGCGGCCGGCGGCGCGTCAGCGCCGACGGGCTCGGGGTAACGGTGATGGCGATTTACCCGGCTGCGGCCAGGAGCTCGCCGGTGTCGGGGTTGATGGCCTGGATGGTGACCTTATAGCCGAGGCGTTCGAGGCTCTTGACGTGGTTGCGGGCCTGGCGGCGGGTGTGCATGCGCTGTTCGTAGTAGTCGGGGCCGAGGTCCTGGTAGGTGGCGTCGGGGTCGGCGAGCAAGGCGTGCACGCTGGTGAGCATGGAGTTGCCGGTCGCTACCAGTGCCTTCTTTTTCGGCATGCGCTTAGCCAGCCGCCGGTACCTGGCGCCCAGGAACGACTGGGTGCGGCTGGTGCTGATCGCGGCCTCGCCGAGGGCGGCGCCGAGGTAGGGGTTGCCGCGGCCGGTGGAGTTGCTGCCCTTGCGTTTCCCGGCTGATTGCTTGACCTGGGGTGACCATCTGGCCCAGGAGACCAGGTGGGAGGCGGTGGGGAAGACGGTCATGTCGGTGCCGATCTCGGCGATGATGTCCTGGGCGCAGATCGTGCCGATGCCGGGGACGGCGTCGAGCTGGGTGATCTGGTGCAGGTAGGGCTCGGCCAGTGCCTCGATCCTGGCGGTGAGCTCGGTTATCTGGGCGGTGTAGTGGTCGATGGTGGTCAGCATCATGGCCAGCACGGCGGCGTGCTGATCGGTGAAGAAGGAGCATTCCAGTGCTTCCTCCAGCCGGCGGATCTTGCTGCGCATGGTGCCGCGGGCCAGCTGGGCCAGGGCCCGGGGGTCGCGCTGGCCGGCGGCGAGCGCGTTGAGCATGTCCCGGCCCGAGACGCCGTGGATGTCGGAGATCACGCTGGACAGTTTCAGGTGCCCGTCTTCGAGCAGTTTCTCTGCTCTCTGCTTCTCGGCGGTGCGGGCCTGGGTGAGGTGGCGGCGGTACCGGGTGTGGGTGCGGAGCCTGCGGATCGGCTCGGGCGGGACGAAGCTGGAGGAGATCATGCCCCGCTCTACGATCTTGGCGAGCCAGATCGAGTCGGTCCGTCTTGGGCCTGCCTGGCAGTGCCTTGACCTGCGCGGCGTTGTACAGCTGGCAGTCGAATCCGCGTGATTCGAGCAGGAAGAACACCGGTTTCCAGTAGTCGCCGGTGGCCTCCATGCCGACCGCGGTGACGCCCCAGCAGGCCAGCCAGTCGCCCAGCGACTCCAGCTCGCGCCGGGTGGTGCCGAAGGTCCGGGTCTCCTGCTGGCGGCGGCCCGGAGTGGTGTCGGACGGCACCCGGATGGTGACCTCGACCTCGGACTTGGCGATGTCCAGGCCGGCGACCCGCTGCACGAACAGCGGCTCGTCGTGCACATCTTGCATCGGTGGCTCCTACGATGAGAGGGCAGTTGCGGGCGCGGTCGTTCGCAGGAGCCAGGGGCAAGCGGGAAATCTGGTCCGCGGGCTCGAAGCACCATTTAGCGGCCCTGAAGGTTGGCTCCCGGCGTCAGACTCTTATACGGGGTCAGGCCCGCCAAGCAAGGACGACGTCAGCGAACGACCGCGCCGCACTCTCTCAAACCACCTCGCGCCCGCGCGCGAGCATCCCCCTGCACTGGTCTGCCCGAACAACAGCGCGACAGCGCCCGGCGCAGCCGGGCTCCCGTGTAACGGCGGGTCAGCCGCACAAATTTTCACGCCGTAGCGGCGTCACCCAGGGCACGGACGACTCTTATGTCCGGGAGAGGCGCCGGCTGTCGATGAGTTGCAGGCGAGGCTGGAAGCCGCTGGAATCCGGGTCTGGCGGGACACTGGGCTAGTGAACCGTATCTGGCATGCCTCGCGGAATTCGCGCGGTGCCGGGACGTCTGCGCGGTGGCATGCGACAGGCTCAAGCCTGCAATATTGCAGCCCTATGCCTGCCTGGCCGCCGACGCTTCATCGGCTGGCAGCATGACGTCCGGCAGGTACTGGCGATGCTTCTCGCGTAGGTACTGGACGCCGGTGTCGTGGTTCGTGGTGTAGTCGAGGCTCTGCTGCACGAACTTGTGGCGGTGTCTCGCGTCGCCGATGACCTCGGACCAGTTTCGTACCCATATCGAGTATCGCTTGGTGTTCTGGACCCTTCCGTACGGCTGCTCGACCTGATCACGCTGCTCGTCGACACTGGTATTGGTCGAGTTGCCAATCAGGACGTAAGTCCACCTCGCGTTCGGTTGCCGGAAGCGGTCATCCTCTGCTACAGCGACGGCGTATGAGCGGAGCTGTTCGCTGTCGGCTGAGGTGAGCTTGTGTGATGGCCGCTTCAGCTCCACGACCAGGTGCTCGTACTTGTTTTCGGCCGTCTCCAACGTCCGCGAGAGAACCAAATCGGGGATCGCGTCGCTACCGTCCTCGCGGAACGCCGGCCTGAGACTCGCAAGATCAACTTCCTCGCCGAGCAGGTGAAGGTAGGCCGCGAGCACCTGGGTCAGCCGGTCGTCGTCACCGGTCAGCGCCCATTCTTCACCGAATACCCATGTTTCGTTCGCCAGGATGCGGTGCAGCTGCCGGCGCTCAAGGGTTTGCTTCTTCGAGTCAGCATCGAAGATGAGCGCATCAAGACCGGCGAGAAAGTCGAGCCGGTCGGCGATCCGCTTGGATGCCTCGATCACGCTTGCGAGCGTCGTGCGACCAAGAAGCATCCGCAGCTCTTGCACCTTGTCCTGGGACAGCTCCAGCACGTTGAGCAGCACGTCTTGGAGTGCCGTCGGCCCCGACTCGAGCGCGGTCTTGATCAGGTTGAGGACGAGCTTGCGTGATCGCGGCGTTCCCTCGTTGACGACTGAGGCGGCCGACAGCGCCACGATGTCGAAGGCCTGGCGTTCGGCAGTCCTGGTTGGCGTTGTGGATTCACCAAAGTCCGGGTAGACGCCCTCGTCTTCCCACTCCTTGATCTGTTCCCGCTGCTTCTCGGCCGCACGGCCCTTGAAATAGTCGCGGATGCGGTCCTTGGCCGCCGCGATCAGATCGCCGACCGTTCCAGCGTCCATCTCCGCCAGGATGATGTCGTGGCCGATCTCCTGGAAGCCGGCCCAGCGCAGGTAAGCCGTGAACTGGTATCCAGGTGCGTGTACGCCGGGTGGTATGTCGGCCAGGGCGGAGCCGTTCTCATCACACAGGTAGAGCCGGCGGTCGACCGCGACTTTCCACTCGATGATGTTGAGCACCGCTTCGACGTCGGTGCCTTCCAGCCGGATGGTCGAGGTGTCAGTCCGGTCGCGCAGCCCGGCCGCATTGAGCGGATTACCCCGATAAGAAATGGAGACGTCCGGGTACTGCTCCAAGTAGGGCGCGAAGCGGGTAGTCAGCTCCTGCCAGATGGTCTCGTGCATCAGCTCGCGCTGCGCCTGCTCCGTGAGCTGGTCGATCCTGACCATAGTGCCGGCCGGGTCATCGGTCGGCTCGGCCTCGGAGACGACGCGGACATTGCGCAGCGTTGAAGCGCTGCCGGTGACCGTCAGCCGCCGCCGGGCGCCGTCTTCCTCGGCGATCGAGGTCCAGACCGGATGCGCCCCGATCGAGTACGCGGTGTATCGGCCACGCCCAAGCTTGCCGTGCATCGCCCGGCCACCGCGCGTGGCGGAAGCCGTCCGCTTCCACGAGTTACCGAAGTTCCGGAAGCCGAACGCGGCGTCGGCCGGGGTCATGCCGGTACCGTTATCTCGGACGATCACGGAGTCGATGCCGTCGAACACGTTCAGCTCGTAATCGACCGTGACCTCGGTGGCGTCCGCGTCCAAGCCGTTCCAGATGAACTCCGCGATGGCTACCTTCGGCGACCGCCGGAAGGCGGCCAGGTGGTCTTCACCTACCTCAACGGAGATCGTCTCGTCCATAGCGTTGATTCAATCACCGGTTGCGGTCCGAACGCCCCCCGCCGGAAGTAGCTGGGAGCTGTAGATGCGCGGCATCGATAAGAGAGCGCCGGTGTCGGCGCTCGGTGCGAGAGACCGGACGCCCCACGCCGGCGGCGGGCTCACGCTGGGTGATCGGCCTCCGAGTATGGCGAGGCGCACATTTCCGCCGATCGGTGCGCTGAGGGTGAGGGCCGTTCGCTACTTACGACCGTCCATAGCGATCGATCCGCGCGGCTTTCGGGCTCAGCTTCGTAACGTCGGCGACTGCGCATAATGGTTGATCTATCGTGATCCCGCAAGTCTGGACCTGATTCGCCAGATGCAAACCTTGAGAGCACAAAATCTCCAAGATAGCGACGCATGATAAGAATATAGCACCTACAACCCCAACATTTGGCTGAGATGCTCTTCCAGCTGGCTCTCCAAGCGCTTGCAGCCATGGGGGGAATACTCGTATACCAGCATCCGGCGGTGGCGGAGATCGAACGGCACGTCGTTAAGTGACTGTGTTAGCAAAAGCACAGGCGTGCCGCTAGCGTGCGCTATTCCGACCTCGTAGAAGACGTTGGGATTCTGGCCGGTCAGATCAGCAAGAACGACCTTCGCCCTGCGGATTGCAGCCAGTACGTCTTCCATGATCACATCCGAGCCGAACATGTCATCGCCTCGTACGCAGTTGAGTCCGCACCTGAGTTCGACGACTGGCTTCACGAAGTCGTCGTACACGATCTGCAGCTCTTCTGGGCCGAAGGGCATTACCATAAAGGCGACGGGCCTCGCGAGAGAAGTGATCGCCCTCGTTCTGCGCTTCAGCCGTTCGATCTCTTGCTGCAGCAAGGCAAGATCTGCTCCGGGGTTGAGGGGGCCGGGAACACGGTCGTCACGCGGGACCGGTGACCGCCGCCGGGTCGTCCGGTCGAGATCGAGATGTCTTTTGGCCGGCTTCGGCGCCGACGTAGTCACGGCCTAGCTCTCCTGCTACGCCGACCCGCAGGTCGCGATGAGTGCCGGAACGGCCTCGATCGAGTCCGCTGGCCGTTTGGCAGTCAGCTGAGCCCGGCTCCGGGCTGGAGGTCCGACACGAAGCACGCCTATCTCCTCCCTGGACACGCGGCGGCACAGTCAGTAAGTTCGTCTTGGGAGCATTCTGCTCTGTATTAGAGCACAAGGCAAGGACTACGATTGGCAGATCGCCAGCGGAAGGAGATCGCGTGACCGAGGTGTCGGCGACGCGTCAGATCGCTGACAGGGTCCGCGATCTGCGTTCTCAGCGTCGCTGGTCAGCCCGTCAGCTGGCAGAGGAGTGCGATCGCGCTGGCAGTAAGTCACTCACGAGAGGCACGATCGCCAAGATCGAGTCCGGTGTCAGGAAGTACGTGACTGCAGACGAGCTGGCTGTGCTAGCGCAGGTCCTGCAGGTCAGCCCGACCGACCTACTTCGCCGTGAGGTCAGGTCAGCCCAGAGCGCCACCTCGCTCCCGGCCGTGGCCGCTGAAGGCGCTACCTTGGGCCGCGTTATGCGAGACGGGAATCTCCCGGCAGAATCTAACAGCTTCATCGGTCGTGAACGGGAGCTCCAGGAACTCTCCAGCCTCGCCTCGACCACGCGCGCGTTCACGTTGTGCGGCACGGGAGGAATCGGCAAGACCCGGCTGGCACTTAAGCTGGCATCCGCTCAGCAACCGGGAATGCCCGACGGAGCCTGGTTCGTGGATCTGGCTGACCTGAGCGATCCCGGCCAATTGCCCAGCCGTGTTGCGGCAAGCCTGGGAATCGGGGAAGAGCACGGGCGGCCTTTGACCAGGACACTGACCGACGCACTGCGCTCACGGCGCATGCTGCTTGTCCTGGACAACTGCGAGCACGTGATCGATACCTGCGCCAGCTTCAGCCAGGAGCTCCTGACGAACTCACCAGGTCTGCGTGTGCTCGCCACCAGCCGGGAGCCGCTGCGCATCCCAGCCGAGACCGTCTGGCAAGTGCCGCCGCTCGCACTGCCGCCGGCAGGGGTGACCGGCCCTGAGGAGCTAGGCCGCTATGACGCGATCCGCTTGTTCGCCGACCGCGCTGGTATCGCCAGTCCCGGATTTACCCTAGGACCAGAGAATGCCGCCGTCGTAGCGGGCATATGTCGCCTATTGGACGGTCTGCCACTGGCGATCGAACTAGCAGCGGCATGGGCACGCCTGCTGTCTGTCGAGCAGATCAGCGCCCGGCTCGATGACAGCTTCCGCCTGCTCAGGAGCGGGGAACGGACCGCCCCGCCGCGCCAGCGGACCCTGCGGGTCACCATCGACTGGAGCCACGACTCACTGTCCGCCGCCGCGCAGGTGCTGCTGCGCCGACTCTCGGTCTTCGCCAGCTGGTCGTTGGAGATGGCCGAGCGCGTCTGCGCCGACGACGACCTGCAGGCCGAGAGAATCCTGGACCTACTGGCAGACCTAGCGAACAAATCACTAATCATCGTCGAACCTGACCCGCCTGACCAGACGCGCTACAGGATGCTGGAGATCATACGCCACTACGCCGCAGCACGGCTGGCAGACGCTGCGGAGGCCGCCGCGATCCGCGATAGGCTCCGTGAGTACATCATCGACGTCGCCGGGCTTTCGACGAACCCTGGCGTCGCGCCGGCCACCGCACCCTGGTCGGTTCAGGTGGACGCGCTCCGCCGGCTCGACGCCGATATCGGCAATGTCCGGGAAGCGCTGAACTGGTGCCGTGTCCAGGGTGACCTGGTAACTGGCATGCGGATCTGCACTGCCATCTGGCCGTATTGGATCTTCCGCGGTCTATCCTCCGAGGGAGCGGAGTGGCTCGACTCGTTCCTCTCCGACGACCAGTCCCAGGTGCCAGCCTCGATTCGCGGGCCGGCCCTGATCGGCCGGGCATACCTGGAACTAGCCAGCAATCCCCAGCATGCACACGAATTGGCAGCAGATGGCCTCGGACTATGCCGGGCTGCCGCGGATCAGTTCAGCACGGCGGCCGCCCTCAATCTGCTCGCCGAGACCGCCCTGCACACCGACGGTGTCGACGAGGCAGCCGAGCGAGCCGACGAAGCGCTAGCCATGGCCAAGAGCGCGGGCGACAAGTGGCATGAAGGATATGCCCTTGGCACCAGCGCTGCCATCGCCGCGCAACGGGGCAATCTCCATCAGGCCCAGCAGCTGGCCGAACGTGCCCTGGCGATAATGCAAGATATCAATCACCAGTGGGGTATCGCTCGTACCCTGCTTGGCGTCGGTGACCTGGCAAGGCTGCGTCGGGATCCGGTTGCCGCGCGGCGACACTACCTTGCCTGCCTGGCAATCTTGCGCGAGGTCGATGCTCGGCCGGATATCGCCCGGTGCCTGGCGGCCCTGGGACAGATCGCGATGGATGAAGGCGACCTGGATCGTGCCCGGCAGTACCTGACAGAAAGCCTGAAGCTGAGCACCAGCGCGGGCAGCCGGACCGGCACAGCCAGAGCACTGCTCGTCTTCGCGATGCTGGCCGTCCATGAGGGCAGGCCAGAGTCATCGATCCAGCTCGTCGCGGCGGTCAGCGCACTGCGCCACGAAGCACACCTGCCGCCACTGTCGCCAGCCCGGACCCAGCCCTACCTAGCAGCCGCCGCCAGGCTCGCAGAACCCGTCGTCAGCCAGCTATGGGCGGCGGCGCTGGACATGAGCGTTAATAGTGCCGTCGCACTAGCCCTGGCCGGCCCGACCGAAGCCGAGGATGATGACCATGAGAATCCGCAGCACCGGCCCACCACGGTCCATGCTGCTCAGCCCACGCTGAGCGCCCGCGAACGTCAGGTAGCCGACTTGGTGGCGCTAGGCGCCAGTAATCGGAACATCGCCGAGCAACTGTCTGTCAGCCCGGCCACCGCAGCCAGGCATATTGCTAACATTATGGTCAAGCTGGGCCTTACTTCCCGCAGTCAGATCATCCAGTGGACCAGGAGTTACAACACCGCGGGTAAAAGCGGCAGCTAATCGTCGGGCTGCAGGTTCCGTTGCCGATGGCTGCCTGCTGATCTGCGGCCACCAGAGATTCTAGAACCACGCTCGGCATTTCGCCTATCTTTGGCGGTTGGCGTGTTGGATTACCCCAGGCCGATTTGGCTTACATGCACCCTTTATGCGACTCAGCGATACTTACTGTACCTGGTTCTTTGCGTCCCAAGTCATGCATCTGACCTTAATCTCATCCTTTTGATCCGTCGCTTTCGACGCGCGTGGAACGACGCGATTGGCAGTCATCTGGCGGCCGTTGCCGACTGGCTCAAGAGCTAACTACGTGATGGAGAATTGCTTGTGGCCACACGACGCATGCAGAGAGGACTCGGCGATATCGGACCGGGTGACGGCGTCACGTGCTTGCAGAACCGGACGATCTGTGCGTGAACACCCCTGCGACTGGCACGGACGAGGCCGTGCAGAGTCGGCAGGGAGCCCGCGCGGCCCGCAAGCCCAACCACTTGCTCACTCCACGTGGCGGACATGCAGTGTGCTCAATGATCTTAACCGCGATAGGCGCATGACTAGAGCCATTGCGATCTCCGCTCAGCTAGGAGCGGCTCAAGAACCGTGCTTGTGCTCGCGCGATTGTACTGGCGATCCTCCATAGCCAGCAGCAGTGATCTCGCCATAACAGGCTTTCTGTTGGACGTCGTTTCGCTGAGTCCCGAGTCCCATGACGGATGCCGACCGACTCATTCAGGGCTCGATTTCGGCCTCTAGCGACTGCATGGGCTCGGGCCGGTGCAGCTGGGCGGTGGCTCGCGGGTCGCCGGAGGCGAGCATGTGGCTGATGATCTCTGCGGTGCTTGCTGATCTGCTCAGGTCCGGCGGTGCCGCGCCCGGGCCGCGCATGCTCTGCTCGTGCGCTGCCTGGAGGATGAGCTGCTCGGTGGCGCGGTCGAGGGTGGCGGCCCGCCGCAGTGTTTCGGGGGCGGTGACTCCGAGGTCGTGCAGGATGTGCTCGACGGGTCCGGGCAGGTTCATGGCCGGGCGCGGCCGTGCTGCTGGTTCGGGTGCGTAGCGGCCCGGGGCTGGCGGGCTGTCGGCGCTGGCCTGGGTGGCGGCGCGGGCGGTGGTCAGGATCTGGCTGGGCGCGCCGATGGCCTCGGCGATGGTGGCGGTGCGGGCGACCGCCTGGGCGCTGGCCGCTTGGGCGTCGCGGTAGGCGGCGAGAAGAGGCTCGGCGCTGGCGACGGGCACGGGGCTGTAGAGGTAGGGGATGTCGAAGGAGTCGGGAAGGGTGCGGACAGGCATGAGCAGCCGCCCGGTCACTGACGCGGTGCGGATCTGGTCGTGGTCGGTGCCGGCGAGCTGGGTCATGGTGTCCTGGGCGTGGTGCACGGCGGCGATCACCTGCTGGAGGTCAGCGGGCCGTGGTGCCAGGTCGCGGGCGGGGCGTGGCAGGTGGGCGGGTCCGGCGCCGGGGGTCCAGCCCGGGGTGGCGTAGGCGAGCCGCCCGGTCCACAGCGCGAGGTCCGCGGCTTCTTTGGCTGCGCGGGAGATGGTGCCGCGGGTATCGGTGAGCAGACCGTGCCAGGCCCGGACGGCCTGGAGCCATGCCTGGCGGGCATCGCCAGCGGCGTCCGCTGCCTCGGCGAGCGGCGCGCTGAGGTCGGCTGCCTGGCGCGGCTGGGGGCTGGTGGCGAGGGTGGAGAGCAGGATCTCGCAGTTGTGGCTGATGACGATGGCGTAGGTTGCGCTCTCGCGCAGGGACTCCATAGTCAGGGCGGGGGACCATGATGCGCGGGGGACGGCGGCCCAGGCGTGGCGGCGGACGCGCTCGGCCGTGTCGATGGTGCCCTGGCACAGGCCGGTGACGGGTTCGGCGCCGTCGGGCAGGTGCCTGGGGACCAGGACACTGGCGGGGATGGCGTGCAGGAGCCTGAGGTCCTGGTCCGGGACGGGGTCGTGCTCGTCGGCGGCCTGGACGGCCAGGTCCAGTTCCCAGAGCCGCTGGCAGGCGGCGCTGAGCCGGCGCCGGGCCTCGGGGGTGCCGCGTGCGGGTGCGCGGGCGAAGGCGCGCTCGCTGCCCAGCGGCGCGATCTGGTGTGCCCAGGTGCCGAGCTCGTAGAGCAAGGCGCGGCTGACCGGCGCGGACAGGACGACGGGTGCCCATTCGGACCGGGCGCGCAGTTCTCCGCCCGGGTAGCTGGCGAGATGGGTGTGCAGCACTTCGCGGCCGGCGGTCAGCGCGGTGGCGGCGGCATCGAGCCGACGCGCGACCGGGTCCGGCTGCCGGGCGCGGCCGGGCTGGCGGGGCTGGGCAAGGGTCGGCTGCAGGAGTGCTGCAGCGTTGCGGAGTGTCTCGCCGACGCGGCTGCTGGCGTGCTCCCACGGCCCCGGCTGACCGCGTCCCGCTGACGGCTGGCCTCCGCTCGCGGCCTTGATGTCGGCGGCGTACCGGCTCATCACGGTCAGCAGGCGGCGCAGGCTGCAGGCGACGTCATCGGCGTTGCTGGCGCAGGCGCCGTCCGGTGTGGCGCGCCTGCCGGGCGGTCCGGCGGCCTTTCTCAGGTGCTGGCTCGCGGCGGCGGCGAAGCCGCCGAACACCGGCGGGGTGGTCATGGTTCCCGCGCCCGGCCGAGGAGGGACCGGATCCGCGTGGCGTGCCGCGCCGCGTGCGCGCACGAGGCCCGATCCCCCGGGCCGGCGGCTGCGCCAGCGGCGGCCTCGAGGCTGCCGGCGAGCTGCTCGCTGAGCCCGGCTACGGCGAGCGCGACCTGGATCACGGTCGCCTCGGCCAGCAGGCCGCCGGTCTGCGGCGCACGCCGGGCGCAGAAGGAGGCGATGACGGCGGGCGGCAGGGACGGCGCGGCCGCGATCCGGTCGCGGCCGTTCGCGGCCGCCGTGGCCGACAGGATGAACGCGGCGAACGTGCCGTCGTCGCGTTCCAGGTGGTAGTGGAGCACCTGCAGCATGTCCTCGAACGCGGTGAACGCTGCGGTGAGCAGGTCAGGCAGGTCCTCGGCGTGGTCGATGCGGGCGCGGGCGGCGGTGATCCGGTTCATGGCAGGGCCTTCCTGATCGCGGCGGGACGCGGCGAGCCTGGCAGAGCACCGCGACAGACAGCGGGCCGCCGGATCCGCCTGTGGACAGCGCCGATCCCGGTCCGGGCAGGAAACGTCGGCTTGCGTGCGCCGCGAGCGGCCGCGTGCCGAGCGGCGGGGCGCTTCCTGGCCTGCTGGCGCCGGTCGTCACGTGCCTGCCTCCCGGTCGCGCTCCGGAGCTGCCTGCGGCCGGGTCATGCGGAGCCTGGCGATTGCTGCCCTCAGGTGCTCCCGGCCGGTCAAGCCCGTCGCCGGCTCCTCCGGGCGGTCCGCCTGGGTCAGTCCGGGTGGCTTGATCGGGCCTTCGATGAGCTGGCCCTCGCTGTCATACAAAGGCCCGAACCGGTCGGCGGGATCCCAGGCATCGGCGGCTATGGCGGGGCGACCGGGCCATGCCGCGCGGTGGCCGACGGCGATGGCCGGGTGACCGGGTCGTGCCGCTCCGCGATCGGCGATCCTGCGCCGCGGCTGGGCGGGCTGGAAGCCGCCGGACGGGCCGGCGCCCGGGCACAAACTGCTGCGGTCCCGGTGTGACCACTCGGGTCGCGCCATGCCATGGGCTTCCCACGGGACCAGGTCGATCGCGGGACGGTGCACGGCCTCCTCGCCGCATTCGGGGCACTCCGCCAGCTCGTCACCGTTCATCTCGGCTCCTCCGGGCCGCGTGCGCCGTGCTGTCGTGCTCTGATGCACAGCTTGCGAATGATCGAGGTCACGCAGTCGCTCCTTCCAGGTCCTTAGCCGGCTTCGGCTTCGCGGTCGGCTCGCGCGGTCCGGCACTGGGTTTGCTCCAGTGCCTCGGGGGTGACGCCGAGCCGCATCGCAGCCACGGCTATCGGCGCGTGCCGGTAGCCGCCGTGCTCGCGGACGAAGGCGAGGTCCTCGGCCAGGTCGGCTCTCGGCCGGTTAGTCCGGGCGGAGCGCCGCCAGCCCGGTTCGGCCTCGCCGGCGGGCAGATCGATCAGGTCGTCGTCGTAGGCCATGGGCGGCGGCCAGCCGTGCTTGCGCGCGTGCGCGCGGGCGGTGTCGGCAAGCTCGCGGTCGCGGGCTGTGTCCAGCGGCGGCGGCTTGTTCCACAGCTGGTCGTAAGCGGCGGCGACGCGCTCGCTGACCGAGCGGCCGGGGGTGCGTCCGCCGTCCAGCATGGCGGTGATCATGGCTGCGGGGATGCCGGTGGCCTGCTCCAGTGCCTGCGGTGACCAGGACCGGTTCATCAGCGCCCGGAGCCGCCGCTGGGTACCGCATGCCGATGGCGCCGGCCTGGTGGTCTCGCCGCCGGGCGCGGCGTCCGGCGGGCGCTCACCGGCGCGGGCTAAGCCGCCGTCCAACCCGAGGCCCGGCGGCCCGCTGGCCGCCGGCCAGCCCGCCGGCTCATGGCGGCGCGGGGGCGTATAGGAGGCCATCACGCTCCCTCGCGTTCTGGCTGATGGCCGAGGTGGCGGGTGCTGCCGCGTCTCGCGGACGCGATGGTCCGGCTGATCTCGCGGTCGGTAAGGCCGGTGCCGGCCGCGGCGGCGGCGAGGTCGTCCAGGACGCCGGGCTGGGCGGCTTCGACGGCGCGGCAGGCGGCCCAGAACAGGCCGGCGTTCCGGTTGCCTTCCTGTAGCCGTTCCACCCAGGCGGCCAGGTGGCTCAGGTCACCGGCCGGCCCGGCCCGGGGCCGGGCGAGCCGGCTTGGCCCCGGATCCAGCAGGCCGGTCACGGCCGCCCAGTCCAGCTCCCCGGACTCGGCCTGCCGTCGCAGGAGCCGGTAGGGCCGGCCGCCGGCCTGGGAGGGCGGGGCGAGGACGTACCCGCCGTGTGCGCGGAAGTCCAGGTGCCGGTACGGCAGCCGCCCGGACGGCTGGTCGCTGCCGGTGAAGTAGAGATGCAGGCCGCCGCGTGGCGTGCCGACGATCGCGCCGGCGCCGTCCAGCAGGCCCGCGCGCTTCAGCAGGCGGAGTGCCGGGTAGCCGCTGCCGGCGTCGCCGTGCTGGTCGACGTCTAGGACGTCCGGGCCGGGCAGGCCGGTGGCGATGGCGAGGTTGGCGTCCGGCCGGCGCCGCCACCACAACCGGATCCGGTCCGGGTCGGTGGTGGCGTCGTGGAAGCCGTGCCTGGTGGCGGGTTCCTTGCCGTCTGGCTGGCAGGGGAACACCGGCCACCCGCGGCTCGCGTAGGCCAGCGCCTGCCCGGCAGTACGTCCGGGGCCGGCGATCACCGGGCAGCCTTTCGTTCCGCATGCGATTTGCTCTGGCGGCCGGCGGGGCGGCATGCGGCTTGCTGGCGGGGGCGCTGGCTCATGGCCGGGTTCTGGCGGGCAGGGGCCGGCCGTTGCGGGCGGCGTGCTGGCAGCGGCTGGTCTCGCGGGTCATCTGCTCGGCTGCGGCGGTGAGCAGCCGGGTCTGCCATTCGGCCTGGCCGGCCAGGGTTCCGGTGGTCCGCCGGGGCTGGAGGTAGAGCACGGACCACAGCTCGCTGAGCCAGTCCAGGGTGTACAGGCAGATCGGGTGCTGCTCCCAGCAGCCGCCCAGCGGGGCCGCGAGGTGGCCGTAGCCGGGGCGGTAGATCTGCTCGACCCAGGCGCGGAGCCTGCCGATGGCGTCGTCGCGGGCCTGGCCTTCGAGCCGCCAGAACCGCGGTGGCGGGGATGGCTGGTAGACGGCCGGTTCCGCGTCGTCGCCGGGAGCGATTCCGTTCAGCCGGGCGGCCAGGGCGGCGACCTGCTCGTTCAGGCCGGCCAGGATCTCGGCGTGGTCAGCGAGGCCGTCCTTCATGCCGTTCGCCAGCGCGGTCAGCGCCGCGATCCGGTCACCGGTCCCGGCGGCGTCAGCGGCCTGGCGGGCGTCCAGGGCGGACAGTTGCTCCGCGTGCGCGGACAGCTGGAGCAGGGCCGCTGCCAGGGCCTCGGGTTCGGGCATCGCGGTCAGCTCCACGGGAACGGGTCGTCGTCGTCGTCTTCCGTCCCGGGGGCCGCCTCGATGTCCGGCAGACCGGGCTGGCCAGGCCAGCGGCCGGCGCGCATGTCGTCCCGGTCCGCGGGGTCGGGGGCCGGCGTCAGCGTGGCGGTGGCCGTGCCGCTGCGGCGGGCGCGCTTGTAGGCACGGTCTTTCCAGGCCACGCCGAGGCGGGCCACGACCGGGGCGTAGCCGTCCCGGATGACCAGCGCGCACCCGGCCGGGAGCTGGCGGATCATGTCCGGCGTCATCACCTCATGCCGGGTGTGGCAATCCCAGCCGTGCTCCCGCAGCGCGGCCGTGCCGCACAGGTCACTGGCCATCTTCAGGGTGCCGGTGTCGGAGATTCCGGGGAGCAGGACCTTGACGCCGCACGTGTCGAGCACCACCTGGGCGCCGTTCTGCTGCCACCGCGACCGGAGCTGCGCCTCGCCGTGCGTGACCGGAATCAGTAAGATGCCTTTGCCGCCGGCATCTGCGAGCCAGACCGGCAACGGAACCGGGCAAACTTGCACAATCTCGTCTAATGCCATCAAAAGCGGCGGATCCAGCCTCTGGCCGGGCGAGGACTGGCCGAGCTGGGCGGCGACGTGGTGGATCTCCCCCGCCATGGCCGCGAACAGCGGCGCGATCGGGCTGTCGTCGTGGTCGGACTCCGCGATCAGGTACAGCGTCCCGCAGTCCCGCAGGAACGCGCCGATGTCGAACCAGCCGTCAGCGTCGGGCAGGACCGACCGCGCCAGCGCCGGATCGGTCATGAACGCCAGCGCCCGGGACAGAACCATCTTGATCGTCGCCGCGGTTTTCTGCGCCTCGCCGCGCAGCTCGGCCAGCTCCAGCGCCCACTGGCTGGCGCCGTGCCGCTCCAGGATGTCCTCGGCGTCCAGCGCGCTGCCGAGCGCCCACCGGGCGACCAGCCGCATGTCGCCGCCCGCCAGCGCCGCTGCGTGGAACAGGCCGCGCAGGTAGCTGCTGGCCTTGCTGCTCCAGAACGACCCGTCCTCGGTGCCGGACATGCTGACCGCGTTCGCGAACCCGTCCGCCCGCCGGATCGCGACCGCCTCGTCGATGCAGCCCTCGACCGGGTTCCACCGGAACGTCGACGGCACCCCGCCGATGCACTGCGGGTTGAACACGTGGACCGGGCCGAGCCTGGACCGGATCCCCGAGGTCAGGGCGAACACGTCGGCCTTGGTCGTGGTGCACACCACCGGGCCGGGGAACCGCAGGACCAGCCTGGCCAGCAGGCCCGTCTTGCCCTTCCGGGGCGGCGCCAGGATGATGACGTGCTCCTCGACCGGGATCCGCAGGCCGTGCCGGTGCTGCGCCCGGCCCAGCAGCAGCGAATGCGCATCGGGGCACAGCAGCCGCTGCAACGCCGGCAGCGAGGGCCGGGACCGCGCGGAACGGCGGAACGCCGCCAGCCGCCCCCACCGCAGCCACAGCTCCGCCACGCTCGCATGACCCCGGCCGGGATGCAGCCGGAGCCTGAGCCGGAGCCGCATGTACCGGACCCGGAACCGAGGCAGCCGGCCGTGCGGCAGCAGGCACCACCGCAGGCTGGCGAGGATCAGTAAGAACATGGCGAGCAGGATGAAATACTTCACGACGCGCTCCCGTTCTGAGCAGCCCGGACATGACGGCGCAGCGCGGTTCGCGCGGCACCGGGGTTGAGGTCCACCTCGGGCGCGAGCTCGGAGCAGACCCGTGAGACGTTCGCGATCGGGAAGTCGGCGGGCGAGCCGTACCGCTGCGCCACCAGGGCAAGGAACCGGTCCGTCTTGCTCCCGTGCCGCGAGCCCGGCGTCCGGCGGGCCGGGCGGCTGGTGATCACCTGGCGAGCCCTGGGCGTGAGCTGCGGACCTTGCCGTGGCGAGGGGGTGCCTGCCCGGCGGCCGGGAGCGACCGAGCACTCATCCAGCACCCAGCGGCGGAAACCCGAGAGCGTAGAAGCGGGCGCCAGGATCAGGCGCAGGACCCAGAGCAGGAAGCCGCCGAGGATGGCCAGCGGGGTGGCCTCCTCATCAGCCAGCGCCTCGTTCAGTGCCCTCTGCCGCGCGATGGTCCAGGCCCTGACCACGCCGATGGCTGTGTCCGACGCAAGCGCATACGCAATAGGCGGCATCGCCCAGATCGCCAGATCCCGCCACCCATGACCGGCGGCCAGCACGTTCATCGCGACCGAAGTGAGGACCGCGCACACGTTCAGGACCCGCGCCCGGATCGCCCGCCTGCCATGCAGCGCCAGCGCGATGCCCAGGGTCGCGAAGATCAGCGCCGCCACGTCTGGGATGCCCGCCTCCAGCGCGGCGACCGGCGCGACGGCCTTCGCCGCGAACACCATCCGGTACTGAGCCGAGTAGCTCACCACAGCCGACGCAGCCGCCAGCACGCCGAGGGAGATCATCGACGCGGTCAGCCACCGGGCCGGACGATCGCGGACCTGGCCGCGGCGCGGCCTCAGCGTGACGACATCGGCGCCGTAGCTGCGGGCGGGAACGGCTGCCACGTCCTCATCGGGCACGCCGAACGGACTCCAGATGCCCTGGCCTGCTGCCATCACACGTCCTCCCTGACTCACATGCCGTGCTGGCGTGGTGGTGTGATGCTCACCACGATAGGAGGTAACTCGTGTGATCGCAAGTCGGACAGCCCGGCAGCCTGGCGAAGGGGATGAGATCTGTAGAGCGCTGACCGCACAGGTCAGCGGATTCGACCGCTCACGGCGCAGCCTCTGGTAACGACCGCGGGCGCCAATTACTCGGTGCGTTCGCCGACGATGCCCCGGGTCTCAGCAGACGCGCAGGACGCCTCCATAGGTCGACAGGGCGTCAGCCAGATGACGTGCCAGGACCTGCCTGCATGACCGTGCAGACGAGTTGTACTGGCGACCCGTACGGTGCCGTTACAGGCGGCCGCATCGTCGGCGGCTACCAGCCACGCATTCACCACTGGCCGACGCGACGGCCACCTCGCCATGACAGCCCAATATCGCGTTGCGTCAACCCGCTTGAGTGCGCCGCGTATTGACGAGCTAGCCCAGCTCGTCAAGGTAATGCTGCGCGGTGGCCGCCAGTTCCGCGACGCCAGAGTCTATGGCCCGGTGGTAGGCAGCCCGGGCTCCGTCCAGGTCGCCCTGTTCGGCGAGCAGCATCCCGAGACTGACCGCCGCCATTGGTGCGTATCTGGCGTGGCGGGAGTCGATGGCTTTCTGGTACGCGGCTTGCGCGCCTTCGCGGTCGCCTTCGTCAGCCAGCAGAACTCCGAGGTTAAACGCCGCACCCGGGGAGTGGTCGGGATGGTCTGAAACGATGGCCTTCTGGTAGGCAGCCCGCGCGCCCTTCGAATCGCCGTACCTGGTCCGCAGGTTCCCGAGGTTGACCGCGGCCTTGGGCGCATGGTTCGCGTGGCGGGAGTTGATCGCTTTTTTGTAGGCGGCTCGTGCACCCGTCACGTCGTCCAGCTCCTCCAGGAGGACCCCGAGGTTGAACGCGGCCTTGGGTGCCTGGTCGGGGTGACCTGTGTCTATGGCTCGCTGGTAGGCCGCACGCGCACCCTCCAGGTCGCCTTGCTCCTCCAGCAGGATCCCGAGGTTATCTGCCGCTGTCGCGGCCAGGTCGCCGAGACTGGAGGTGGCTGCCTTGCGGAATGCGGTGACCGCGGCCGCGGTCTCGCCGGCGGCGTAGGCGGCCATCGCCACGGCGAACGCGTCGTTGGGCGGAACGATGTCGATCAGCACAGGCCAGAAGTCAGCTGGCATAGGCAGGCGGAGATTGCCTCCGTGGCCGTCATCAGCGGACACGGCGTGATCAAAGACGGCCCAAGCATGTCGCTCCTGGCTGGGGCTGACCAGGCGGAGGAGGGCAACCTGGGATGTCACGGGCCTAGTTGCCCACCGGATGCCCTCGGCGAACTGCTCCTTGGTGGGCAGCAGGCCGACCCGGACGGCCGGGAGGTATAGAGAGAACAGGCGCCACAACTCGCCGTCGGTTAGCGGCCGCGACAACCCGCCCCGTCGGGAATCAACCGCCGCGCGAACAATGGCGCACCCGGCCGGAGCGCTGTCATAGCTGGCCCTGTACAAGGCGATCAGTTCACGGGCACCGACGAGGGTCTCAGCCACGCTGCCATCAAAGCGCTCCTCCGGGTACAGCCGCTCGGCTTCGGCTTTCTCCGCGCCGACCGGCGGCCCGGAGGCCAGCTCATACTCCCCGGACGCCGCCGCCAGCGCGGCTCGGGCGATCGCCCCTACATCGCTGCCGCTTCGAAGCACGTCTGCGCGCCGCTGCGCGGTCATGGTCGCGGCGATCACGGCCCATCCACGGATATGGTCAAGGACGTCGGGAGTGAGTGCCTCCAGACCGCCCGGAGTCAGATCATCGAGCACCACCACGGCTGGCCGGCGATCCACGAGAACGTCGATGCCAAGCCGGGACAGCTCGGCGAGTGCCTGACCGTCTCGCGGTACGACAACTACGGGGTCGTCGGTAAATACCGCGCGCAGCGCTTCGGCGAGTGTCCGTGATTTCCCGGCCTTGGTGGTCCCCCATACGATCACAAACGGGTACGGCGGGCCGGGCGCTCCGAGCCACCAGCGGATCGTCTCGTCAGCATGCTGCCGGACTACGTAAGGGCTGCGATGCGCGGCGGTATACCGGGTCGGGGTCGCACCCAGCACGTCGTCGGCCAGTTCCGACAAACGCGGAAGCTTCCCGGAGGAACCCCGCAACAGCAGAAGGCCGACGCGCTCTCGCCAGGCATGGTCCCGCTGCACGCCCCGGTCCTGTGCATCTATCGCGTGACCGAGCATCGGGAACACAACCGACAGCACTAGCAGGACAACCAATGCCAGCACTAAACCGCTGACAACAACGCCCGACTGGCCAGGGACCGTGATCAGCGCCGCCACCAGCGCCACTAGCGCCGCGTCCAGCGACGCTGCACCCACAATCCACGCCCCCAGATGACCGCGCGCCCATCGTGCGATCAGCCGGCTCCTGTGCCACAGGCCACCACCGGCCCTCGTCACCTGCCCGCTACTCCCATCAGGCCGTATCCGCATAAGCCGCTGCCCGTTCCGTCCTGGGCGATCTCGCCGATGCCTTCCCGGAACCCTCGCCACTGCCGACGGGCCGAAGCTATTCGCCTTCCCACTCACCCCGTCCTGCCCATCAGGCTGCGGCCGGGCAAACTCGACTGTCACAGTGAGCCGGTTGCCGTTTGCGGCGTTGCGAAGAGGGACCTCAGTGTGCGAACGACTCGGCGGCACCGGGACGGCACCGGGCCCTGAGTCGTACGGCCTGATCCCGAACGCCTCGCGCAGGGCGTCGCAGAACTCCCGGCAGCTTGCATAACGGCTCGCCGGGGCTTTGGCGAGCGCCTTAGCGAAGACCCGATCAGCGGCCGGCGGAAGATCGGGCCGGCGGCTGGTCAGCGCCGGCGGCGGCTCCGACAGCTGCGCGTACATCACCGCCATCGCCTCTTCGCGCTGGAACGGCGGCGCGCCGCAGAGCAGTTCGAACGCCGCGCACGCCAGCGAGTACTCATCGGCCCGGCCGTCGACCGGCTTGCCCGCAATCTGCTCGGGCGAGATGTAGTCCAGCGTGCCGAGGAAGGTCCCGGTCCCGGTCAGGCCGCTGGTCTGCAGCGAAGCCTTGCTCAGCCCGAAGTCGGACAGGTACACGTGATCCGGCCTGCCGAAGCCCCCGCTGGCGCCGTCGAGCAGCATGTTGGCCGGCTTCACATCGCGGTGCACCAGGCCAAGGGTGTGCGCCGCGTCCAGCGCAGAGGCGACCTGCGAGACGATCTCGGCCACCCGGGCCGGCGGCAGCGGCCCGAACCTGGTGACCAGCGACCGCACGTCCCCGCCACGGACGTAGCGCATCGCGATGAACAGCACGCCGCTGGCCTCGCCGGCCTCGAACACCGGGATGATGTGCGGATCGTCGACCGCCGCGGCCGCCCGCGACTCCCTGATGAACCGCTGCCGGAACGCCTGGTCCTCCGCCAGAGCCGGGGCCAGGATCTTCAGCGCCACCTGGCGGTCAAACCGCTCATCGTGTGCCCGGAACACCACGGCCATGCCACCCTGGCCGATCTGCTCCTCAACCAGATAGCTGGCGATCCGCGAGCCCGCGACGAATCCGCTGTCTGCCCTGGCCAACTCCTCCCTCACCATGCCTCCCCAGCAGGTCGCGACTCGCCCAAATCCTTGGGCTTTTGCCCGATCCGGCTGGCCGGACATTGGGGCAATGCCTAGACCAGGTACGTCAGTCGCGCACGGGCGTTCCAAGTATCTGGTTTGACCGCATCTATCGGCAAGCCAGGAAGGTCCTGAATGAAGGTCAGTTTCAGTGACTGTGTGTGCCGACGAATGTCGACTATCTGCTCATGCAGACCAGAGAGCGGGCGGACCGGCAACTTCTCACGCCGGGCTACTGATTGGGCGCTTGGCACCGACGAGGAACATGTTCGATCTGTGACGGCGCAAAGACCCAGGACACTGCTGCATGCTCGCCATGCGTACATGAGAATGACGCAAGTGCCAATGACCGTGGCCACGCGCGTAGCGATGCACACACTAGACGAATGGGGACATCCTCGCGACCCGAAGAATTCTCCAACACCCGAGAACTAGATTCATAACAGCCGACAATAAGCCAATCGTCCATCTGCCGACTCCCGAAGTCGCTGATGACTGACGGAGAGAAACTTGCCTCGACAGTCCGGCTGCGCCACTGTGGCTTGCCGCCACACGTCGGCGAGGATGACTGGCCTGAGTGATGCGGTCTCGGCAGCTACGTGAAGTCCGGGTTGCGACGCGGCCGGTGCATGTGTCAGCTGATGCCCAGCCGCACGCCTCAGGCAGGCCGGAGCATAATGGTGTGCATCACACTGACTGACAGGCGATGCGGAACGGGTGCAGCAGATGGTTGAGGGTGATGTCGGTAGTTTCGACACCCGGTATGAGCGCCTGACCGGGTACTACCGGGATCTGATCGTGCGGGGGCAGCTGAAACCGGGTGACCGGTTCCCGTCGGCTCGTGAGCTGAGCGAGAAGCACGGGGTGGGCCGGACCACGTCGGGCCGGGTGCACGGCACGCTGATCTCGGTGGGCCTGATCGAGCACCGGCCGGGTGTGGGCACGTTCGTCCTGGGGCCGCCGCCGGAAGGTGAGCAGGAGGTTCCGGCGCTGGCGGCGGCAGCGCGGGAGGTCGTGGATGCGTTCGACGCGTGGCGTGCCCGGTCCAAGCCGCAGGCACTTACGAACGCCGTGGCCAGGCTGCGGGACGCGCTGGGCTGATCCGGCGTGGTCAGCCGACGAGGCGGAGCCGGCCTGTGCTGATGATCCGCCGGATATAAGGCGGCCAGTCCGCGGTGAGCTTGCTGGTGATGGCCTGGCGCACGAGATCGCGCTCGGCGCCGGTCGCTTCCTCGACTCCGTCCGGCGAGGCAAGCAGCAGGTGGGTGGCGGGGTTGCAGATCAAGGCGTGGGCGCGCTCGGAGATGGTCAGGAACAGTGCCGGGAACGACCCGTCGCCGAGTTCGCGCAGGGCGCTCTCCCAGTCGATGCCGAGGTCGGCCCAGGAGGTACCGGCGGTGGTGAACATGCGGGTCAGCTCGGAGAAGAACAGCACCCGGGTGCCGTGCTTGCGGGCGTACAGGTCAGCGCAGCCCAGGATCTGGAAGGCGTCGGGGCTGAGCTGATCGCGCGGGATCATGCCCGGCGCGATCGCGATGGCGGCCTCGGCCATGGCGCTGTCGCCGGGCCATTCCAGTGCGTGGACGAGCCAGTAGGCCGGGTGCAGCAGCTCGTCCGCCACGCCGGTGCCGTCTGGCCACGGGTCTGCCTGCATCGCGGTCACCCTGCCTGTTCCCCTGTCTTCATGATGCACCGGTGCTGTGACATCAGGTGGTCGCCTGCCGTTCCGGCTGAATCAGAGCAGCCCTCTCGGCCACCGCGGGCGCGGGCTGCATCTGCGGCCGAGGCGGCTGCTGGATCGCGTCGCGGTCCCGCTCGGTCCAGGCTGGCCAGGCCTCGCCCTCATCCTGGTAGTCGGGGTCCTCGCTGGGCACGCGGACGCCCTTGCGCTCGTCCAGCTTCTCCCGGACAGCGCGCCGCTCGGCGGCGAGGCGGGTGATCCACTCCGGTGTCCGGTAGGTCTCCGCGCCGGGCGCCAGGACGAGCTGGTCACGTTCCTCGTCGGTGACGACCGGCTCGGCGGACCGCAGCGGCTCGAACCGCTGCGCGGGGTGCCGCCGGCGCAGCTCGGAGTCGGCGGCCACGGCGAGCCGCCGGGAGTGCTCGGTCGCGCGCTCCCAGTCCCGCCGGGCTTCCATGGTCTGCTCCAGCTCGGCTTCCTGGTCCCGGTAGAAGGTCTCCATCGCCGTCCAGGACCGGGCCAGCGCGCCATGCCGCCCCGCCCGCTCGTCCTGGCCGCGTTCCCGGGCGATGCGTTCCTCGGCGCGGGCGCGGATCGCGGCCAGGCCGGCGTCGCTGGCGCTGACCCGGATCCGCTGCAGCTCGCGGCCGACGTGCCGGGGCGCCCAGGCGGTCTCGGCGGCGTAGGTGCCGCGCATGTGCAGCAGTGACCCGTCGGGCAGGGCACGCAGGTCCACGCCGTCGACCGGGCCGAGCGCGGTGAACGCGGCGTGCCAGGCGGCGCGTTTCTCCGGGCTGTCCCCGGTCGGCTCAGGGCCGATCGGCTCGGCCGGATCGTCGTAGCCGTACAGCTCCCGGTAGGCGCCGATGTCAGCGGCGCGGCGCTGCCATTCCAGCCGGTCCAGCGGGTCATCGGGGACCGGGCCGAGTGCCCGGGCGGCCCAGCCCGGCGGGTGCTCAGCCAGGTGCTCCCCGATCCGGTCCTTGCGGGCATCCATCGCGGCGGCCAGCTCGGTGAGGAACCGCCGCCGCTCCGGATCGGCGACGTCGGGCACCCGCTCGGACCACGGTCGCTGCGGCTGGGGGACCAGCGGGTCCACCCGCAGCCGGATCCGGGAGTCGAGCACGCTCGCCACGTCCCTGGACCCGGCCAGCGACCGCGACCCGACGCCTCCCGCGCCACCTCGCCGACATCCAGCCCGGCGGCCTCCGCGGCGCGCAGGGTCCGCCACAGCCAGGTCGCCTGCGGCGAGGTCAGGCCGTCCGCCGCGTATTGCGCGGGGAGCGCGGCGAGCACGGTCCGCCGGTACCGCTCGGTCTGGTGCCCGGCCGTCTCGCCCAGCCACGTCGCGTTCAGGACCGCCAGGTGATCGGCGCTGGCCAGCGCGCGTGCCTGGGTTTCCAGCGCCGATTCCTGCGAGCCGTCGTGTCCCAGGATGTCGGCCGCCACGGCGATCGCGTCGCGCGGCTCCGGACTGCCCGCAGTCTCCGCCGGCCGGGCGGGGTGGCCGTCGCGCTCGCGCTCGATCCGCTGGTGGCGGTCCAGTTCCGGTGCGGGCCTGGTGCCTGCCTCGGCGTCGGCGATCTTGGCGGATCGGGTGAACGCGATCAGGGTGTTCTCCTCCGCCCCGCGCGTCATCGCGACGTACAGCCACTGCCGTTCCTCGTTGCCGGTGACCACCGGGATGCCGATCCGGACCGTCCGCCCCTGCGCCGAGTGGCCGGTGACGGCATAGGCCAGGTCCGCGGTGCGGTAGCCGCGGTAGGCGAACGCGCGGGCGGTCCACCGGCGGGCGCCGGTGTCCGGGTCGCAGTCCAGCGCCCGCCGGACCCAGATCGTGCCGTCCCGGCGGACCGCCTCGATCCGCAGCGTGTCACCGTTGGCCAGCGTCCGCCCCCGCTGCCCGGCCTCCAGGCGGTGGTCGTTGTCCCGGCAGATGATCAGATCCCCCGCCGACGCCCGCGCCCCGTCAGCCAGCCGGATCTCCCGGCCGGCCGTGAACCAGGCCGAGGTGGATCAGGTCATCGCGGATCCGGCGGGAGACCTCCCGGCACCGGTCCCGGTCGCGGATCATCAGCAGCGTGTCCCGCCCGGCCAGGTAATGCGCGACGTACCGGCGCGCCGCGTCGTCCATCGCCTGCTCGGGGTCGGCGCCGCGGATCCGGCCGTGCTCGTGGTAGACGTCCAGCACCGAGGCGTCGCCGGCCCGCAGCCGCAGCGACGCGTCCCGCTCCCACCCGGCGGTGAACCGGACCGCCTCGGCCAGCTGCACGAAGCCCATCCGCCGGGCCAGCAGCATCATCCCGCCGCCGGATTCGACTGCCGCGAGCTGCTCGGGATCCCCCGCGATCAGCACCTTCGCGCCCCGGCGTGCGGCATGGGCGATGATCTCCAGCAGGTCCGGCATCGACATCATCGACGCCTCGTCGATCACCAGCAGCGTCCCCGGCCCGACATCCCGGATCCCCCGGGCGCCCCGCCGGCCGGGCAGGTGGCCCAGGAACACCGAGCTGTTCTCCGCCGCGTGCACGCCCGCCGACGCCAGGACGTTCCGCGCGGCCTGCGCCGTGGCGATGCCGAGCACCTCCCCCATCCCCGCCTCGATCCACGCCCGCGCCGCCTCGGCCAGGGTCCAGGTCTTCCCGCTCCCGGCCGGGCCGACGAGCACCTCGACCGTCCGCCCGGATGTGAGCGCGTAGAACAGCGCGGCGCCCTGGTCCAGGCGCAGGCCCGAGTCCGTGAGGTCCGCGCGCGATGCCTGCGCCCGCTCCCGCAGCAGCGCGTCGAACGCGGCCGCGTCCGCGCCCAGCAGTGCTGCCGCCAGGTCGCGGGTCAGGTGCGGCGCTCTGGGCCGCTGAGCGTCCGCCAGCAGCTGTTCCTCCATGGACAGCTGAACCCTGGTGGCATAACGGGTCGTCCCCGGCCGTGTATACACGCTGCGCCCGTCCAGCTCCCGGCGAAGGTAACCCGGCAGCGGCGGCCACTGCGGCGCCCCCAGGCACACCACCTGCTCCACCCCGCCGGCTAACGCCCCGTCCGCCAGCTCGTGCAGCAGCGCCACCGCCGCCTCCGGCGCCATGTGCCGGGTCTGCACGGGCAGGACGAGCGCGAGCTGCCTGAGGAAATCAGCCCGCGTCCACGTCGGCTGCGCCGCCTGGACCAGTGCCAGCGCGCGCTGCACAGCGTGCGCGAGTTCCGCGCGGTCGGGTTCCGCGTGTGATTCTGCGTGACGCCGCGTCGCGTGCGCTGCCGCGTCTGCGCGGCCGCGCAGATCCGAGACGCGCGGCGCGACCGACGCAAGCTCGCCGCCGAGCCGCGCGTCCCACCGCGCGGCCAGCGCGTCCCAGTCGATCGCGCCGCCCTCCTTCCCACCGCGTGACGCGAGGGTGACTTCCTGGCGGATGTACAGCAGCTCGCGCCTGTTCGGCGCCCGGCCGTACTTCGCGGCCCAGGACTCGACCGCGGCGGGCATCCGGCCCGTGATCGCCACCGTCCGCGACGAGTACGCGTCCATCTGCTCCTGCGTGATGCCCGCGATCTCGTTCCCCCGGCCGTCCGCGCGCGGCACCCACGCCACGCCGAACTCCCGCGTCAGCCCGCACTCGGCGTGCGTGGCGACGACCGCCTGAACCGCGCCGAGAACCTGCCGCAGGCACACGGTGTCCAGCGCCCGGTACCTGCCGTCCCGCACCGTCTTGACCAGCCGCGCGATCTGATTATGAACATGGTCCTGCGGATCCCCGTCCCGGCTCGTCCCCTGCAGCCACGACGTCACCGCGAGCAGCGCCTCCTCATACCGCCCCGGCTCCTGACCATCGACCCGGGTCCCGTGGTACCCCGTCCGCGTCATCCCGGCCCACTCCTGCACGTACTCCAGGCCCGCCCGGTTGGCGGCCTGCAGCACCTCCTGGTACCGCTGCTCGATCTCAGCCCACTCCGCCGCGGCGGCCTCGTCGCCGGCCAGCCGCGCCCGCCGCTCGTTCTCCCGGACCGAGGCATGGAACACCGAGATCGACTTCGACAGCGACACCGTCATATCGGTGTACACCGGCGCCTGCCGGGTCGCCTGCGCGGCCTCCCGCTCCAGCT
>CAWKNA010000008.1:0-777478 GCA_963850875.1 uncultured Actinomycetota bacterium | reverse complement strand
AATCGAACCGTAGACCTTCTCCTTACCATGGAGACGCTCTGCCGACTGAGCTAAGGGGGCACGGCGAGGTACATCCGCCTGACCGGCGCACCGCCGAGAGCGGCCGCGCGGATCCGCCGGTCGCCTTGCGCGCTAGGCGAGCATACACGATCTGAACACAGGTCAGTTACCGACTAGGGCTTTGCGGGTCAGGACTGGCCTGGCGTGACGACATCCAGGTCGACAACTCCGGCCGCGTTCCAGAACGCCCCCACCACCGACCGCCAGGCCGCCGAGAGCGGGTCGATCACGTCGAAATGCCCGGCTCCCGGCAGGACCGTACAGTTCGCGTCGTCGCCTGCATCCCGAGCCCGCCTGGCGTAGCTCAAGCTCATATCGCAGGGCACCAGATCATCGGCCGTGCCATGCACCAGGCGAACCCGGGTGCCGGTGGGAAGCAACCGGGACGGATCGGCTGCCGCATAGCGGTCAGGGAACTGCTCGGGACCGCCGCCGATCAGCTCACCAGCGGCTTGTCGCCCGAGTCGCTGATTGAAACACGCAGCCAGGTCGCTCACTGCCGCGAGCGCGACCACGCCTGTGCCGACTTGCCGCATGGTGTGCCAGGGCGAGCCGACCGGCAGCCGGTGCCTGCTGGCTGCCCAGATTGCCAGGTGGCCGCCGGCCGAGTGACCGCCAATGACGATTCGACCAGCTTCGACTGGTCCGCCGATCGCCCGCGCCAGCAAACCAGGCAGGTGGTCCATCGCGGCAGCTACATCGTCGAAGGTGCCAGGCCAGCCGCCGCCTGGTTGGCCGGTCCTGCGGTACTCGGGGGCACACACCACGAATCCGGCCGCCGCCAGAGCCTCGGCCAGCGGTGCCGTGTGCTCACGGCCATAGACCGATCGCCAAAATCCGCCATGAAGAAAGATTGCAACAAAGGGCCCGCGGCCGGTCTCAGCCCGCTCGGACGACGCTGAGGACGGCAGGTGCACATCGGCAACATGGTCGTTGTGCTCGCCGTAGCGCAGTACCAGGTCAGGAGGTCGAGCAGGCCTGGTGAGCACGTCAAGCGGATCCCCGCCACGACCACCCGACCGGTTCGGATTGTTCATCTGACCGCCATTTAGGGAGAACCGGCGATGCGACTGGGGTGCGTCAGGATTATATCGATCAGTCCCCGACCGACTCGGTAGCACAGGTTCTGGGCACCGTCGGATGGGAATCATCACCAAGGTCATGGATAATGATTAGGTCGTGACCACGGCACCGGCTCTGGCCGGGTCAACCATCGGAGAGATGCAGTGCCGGTAGGGATCGTGCGAGCTATCTGGGTCGCCGTCCAGGCAGTCGCCGGGTTCTTCCTCCTCTCAAGCTTCACAATCGCGCCCGCTCTGGCCGCGCCGATCAACCCGCAGCTATCCCCATGTGGCTCTGGCTCTGCATCGGCGATCGGGGCCACCAGGTTCACCAGCTCAGATCTGTCGCACAGCACATCGTCCACCAGTCCGAGCCGATCGAAGAGCCCGAGCCGATCGAAGAGCCCGAGCCGATCAACGAGCCCTAGTCCGTCGCATGGGCCCAGTCGCTCCACCAGCCCCAGCCCGTCGCACAGCCCCAGCCGCTCCACCAGCCCGAGCCCGAGCCAGTCGACCAGTTCCAGCCCGTCACAGAGCCCCAGCCCGAGCCATTCGACCAGCCCGAGCCCGTCGCGCAGCCCGAGCCCGTCGCACAGCCCGAGCCCGTCACACAGCGCCAGCCCGAGCAGCTCGACCAGCCCGAGCCCGTCACCATCCGGCTCGCCCAGTCCATCACCGAGCGCTGGTGCGATCTGCGTCTCGGCCCAGCTAGTGCAGCACCAGTCCGAGAGTCGGGCGGGCGGCGACCTGACCTACGCTATCTGGGTCTGGAGCACAGGGGCGGCTAAGCAAGTGAGCGCCAACGCTAGCGTCAGCGGATACGCCGCACGAGCACCGAAGTTCACGCTATGCCCGAGCGCGCATGCGACGATCTGCTCGATCGGCTCGCTACCGGCCAATCAGGCCTTCGAACTGCTGGTCAGAGTTCACATTGGCGCGAAGGCGAAAACTGGAGAGCAGATCACGCTGACGGTGACCGTCCAGGCCGCCGCGCTCTCCCCCGCCGAAGCGGCGATCACCGCCCTGGTCAGCCAAGCCAGCCCCACGCCAGCACCTACGTCCCCATTTCCGACGCTGCCACCGGTGACCTTCCCGGCACTGCCCGGTACTACCGTGACGCCGACCAACTTGTCTGGGCTCTTCCCGGTAGTTACGCCAAGTCCGACGCCGAGCCCGAGTCACAGGCGGCACAACCGGAGCCAGACCGAAGTCAGTCCGACCGCGTCGACTCTGCCGTTTGATCCGCGCCTGATCGGCGGACAACTAGCCGGACTGGCCGTGCTGGCCGCGGCGATCACTATGGCGGTGGCGCGGCTGTCGCTGCGCACCCCGCAGAAGCCCATTGGACCCGGCGCGGCACCGTCGGTCGACCCAGCAGAAGAGGGTCAGCCAACCAACTGACGGCCGACGCCTTACGCTCGCGACTGAGAGCTGGCCCTGACACTCGCGACTGACGGCTGGTACCGACGCTCGCCTGACGGCTCGAACCGGACGCTCGCGACTGACCCCTCGAACCGGACGCTCGCGCCTGACGGCTCATGCCAGGCGATCGTGCCTTGCCGTTCAGCCTGATGCCGGCTACCTCGTGACGTGCTCGACCAGCGGGCGCATCTCCCGCATCTCGCTGGCCAGCCCCGATGCGCTGAGTGTGGCCGAGAGGATCACTCCGAAGGTATCGTTGTCCGCCCACGCACACACCGCAGGGCGGCCAGCCGAACCCCGTGCGCACGCAGCCTGGCCACCGAGAACGCCCGCATTAGTGGCGAACGAGCCATGGGCCTGATCCATAAAGCCGCTAATGAAACTGCCCGCTGAGCTGCCACCGATCAAGTTCCCGCCGATAAAGACGATGATCTGGGGGGCCGTGCTGGTACCCGGCCCGGTCGACGCTTCATAGACCGCGCTGACGACGTTCTTCACCTCGCCAGCAGCGCCCCTTACGATCTGCGTCCGCAGGCCCTGGGCATCCGAGGTGCTGGCCAGAGCAGGGTCTTTGACGTAGTAACCGAGCTTGGCCGGAATGGAGATGACATGAGCCGGCTGCTTCGCGAGCAGCCGGTAGCCGGTGCCTGCCAGCACGGCCGCGATGACACAGACGCTCAGGATCAGCACCCAGCGGGGCAGCCGCGCGATCGACCGGGCCGGACCTCGGTCGCTGCGGCCCTGACGGCCGGACTTCTTCCCGTCGCTTAGCCGTTTCCCGTCGCTCAGCCGTGACTTGAAGCGCCGGCCGGTGCCAGGCTGACGCACCGGCCGCTTCCCGGTGCGAGAGGGCGACTCCTGGCCGCGGCTTCGCTTCGGCCGCCGGACCGATGCATCCTCGTCAGCGCCTCGCTGGCGTCGATCAATTACTGAACGGACCTTTGAGCCGCTCGATGCCTCGCCGCTCACCTCAGCGGGGCGGTCGCGCTGGCTGGGGGCACTCCGCGGTGGAGTTCCGGCCGACTCAATCTCAAGGGTTCGTTCGCTGGACCGCGACCTGGCGATTGCGCGCGGCCGCAGCTCCAGCCCCGAGTCGATCTGATCGAAGTGCGTATCCTCGCCGACCGGGAGCCTCGGTTCCCGGTAACCCGGCTGCCCGTAGTCCGGCACTGGGTAGCGTTTCGGCTGTTCAGCGGTATCGGCATCGTCGACAGGCGGGTAACCCGCGGCAAGGCGGTCCAGCGCCGAGTGGCCGGCAGGTGCAGGTTCCCAAGATCCGTCACGGGATCGGGCACCTTCACTCGGCTGGCCAGGCTGCGAAGCTGGGTCACGGGTCAGATAGGGCGGCTGGCGGAAATGTGCCGCAGCAGGCTCGCCGAAGCCGCCGTTACGCGGACCAGGCCGCGCCAGGTCATCGGCCGGGTAGGACGGCTGGCCGTAATCAGTCGCGCCGGGCTGGCCGTAGTCAGCCGCGCCGGGCTGGCCGTAGTCAGCCGCGCCGGGCTGGCCGTAGTCAGGCGCGCCGCGCCGGTCGAGTCCATCGCCGCGTGGGCCAGGCCGCGCCACGTCATCGGCCGGGTAAGACGACTGACCGTAATCAATTGCGCCGGGCTGGGCGTAGTCAACCGCGCCGGGCTGGCTGTAGCCGCCGCGCTGGTCTGGCCGCGCCACGTCGTCGGCCGAGTAGGACGGCTGGCCGTAGTCAGCCGCGCCGGGCTGAGCGAAGCCGCCGCCATACGGGCTCGGCTCGGCAAAGTCGCTGGCTGGGTTGCGCGGCGGACCGTAGTCAGCGGGGTCAGGTATAACCGGAGGCTTTGACCGGGCCAGGGGTGCTGGACTTACTGCCCTCGACTCAGCTCCCCCTGAGTCCGGCTCTGCGTCCGGCGCGTCAGCGCGCCTGCGGCTACGTCGGCTGACCGGGCGGGATTTTGCCGCGCCAGAGGGCGACGCCGACCTGCCCTCTCCGAGATAGCGGAACCACTCGTAGTCCTCATCGTCGTTCCCACCGTGACCGCCGGCCGGACCGGATTCGCGGCCCAGTTTGCGCTCAGCGGACCGGCGCTCCTTACTCTTCTTCGGCTCCCGGCCACTGACCGCCCGAGCCGCGGGAGCACGGTCCGCTGGCGCCTCCGGCCGACCCGGGCCGACGTCCCACGGCTCGCTTCCCCGCGGATTCCCGGTCCATCGTTGTGTACCGCGCCGGGAGGCGGGTTCACCGACCGGGTAATCGCCGGATTCATCGAGCGAGAACTCACCGGCTGGGCGGGAGTCCGCACGCCGGGCCACGGCGCTGCTCGGATAGTCCATGCCGGCCTGCCCCGGTGTCCAGTTCGGCTCCGGACCGCGTCCGGAGCCACCAGAGCCGGCGCTCGCGCCTCGCGCGCGAACGTCAGGCGAAGACGATCGGTTTCGCTGGGAATCAGCGAGTCGAGGGTCGTAGTCGTCCTGCGGCCGACCGGTTCTCATGAGACGCGATTCCCCTGACGCTGGCAGATATCTCAGCCCTGGCGAGATTCATAACATCATGCGTCAAGATTCGGGCTGGCCGCTACACAATCGCCGGGCCCCGGTTACGGTCCGCGCATCGTCAGCTCGCCAAGGGCGTCGAGGCTGGCACGTCGACCAGGACGAAAGACGAAGCCTGGACTGAGCCAGGAAGTGTCGCACGGCGCACAGTCGCCCTGACTGCGTGCAGTCGCCCGGCCAGCGCACAGTCACCCCGGCTGCGTGCAGTCACTCGGCCAGCGCACAGTCACCCCGGCTGCGTGCAGTCACCCGGCCAGCGCACAGTCACCCGGCCAGCTCACATCTTTGACGCTTGCGGCGACGTCCCGCCAGACGGACGATTGGGATAGCGGCGACAATCTGGGGGTAACCCATGCAGGACGATCTCTCCGCACCGGTGATCGGACCATCGACAATCCTCCCGCGCGGCTACCTCTGGCTGGCGCCCTGTTGGTACGCCGCTGCCGTCGCTGCGCTGGCACTCAGCCATTGGCCACCGATGTGGTTTCGGCTTGGCGCCGCCGCCGGCCTGCTCGGAGCCCTGCTCACGTTCCTGCTCGTGCTCAGCAAGCTGAGCGTCAACGCGTTCGCGGCCGACCAGGCCGGCGTCCGGATCGGCCTGCCGACCGGTACCCGGCGCCGCGGGCGCCATCGCAGGCAGGCCAGACATCTGCCCTGGTCGCAGATCGAGCGGATCAGGATAAGCACCAAGCGCTACGGCGCCCGGCTGGAGTTCCTGCTCAGCCAGGATGCCGCGGCCGACGTCCGGCCCGGTCACGCGAACCGTCTCAGAACGGCAGGAGCCTGGCTGCTGATGCTTCTGATCCCGATTTGGTATCTACGCCGGCCGATCGGCGTGGCCAGCCCGCTGGACGGTCCGCCCAGATACCGGGTCCCGCTGCGCGGTCGCAGCGTCGACGAACTGCGGCAGGTGATGCGCGCGCTGGCACCAGCCGATGTCGCGGTCGCAGTGCTCCTCCGCCGACGCTAATCCGTATCATCAGCCACAGCAGCGCGGGACAGGTTCTGCCAGCTACGTCCTGAAGAGACCGGCTGGGCAGCTTTGACCGGCGCCGTTGCTTTCGTTATGCAATCAAGTGAGAGGCATGGACCCGATGGCACATGAGGTAACGGGCGTCATCGCCCGCAGCAAGGGCGCACCAGTCGAGCTCACCACGATCGTGGTACCCGATCCTGGCCCGGGCGAGGCGCTGGTCACGGTCCAGGCCTGCGGCGTCTGCCATACCGACCTGCACTACCGCGAGGGCGGGATCGGCGAGGACTTCCCCTACCTGCTCGGGCACGAGGCTGCTGGCGTGGTCGAGGCCGTCGGCGAGGACGTCACCGGGCTGGCAGCCGGCGACTTCGTCATCCTCAACTGGCGGGCGGTTTGCGGACAGTGCCGCGCATGTCGGCGTGGCCGCCCGTGGTACTGCTTCGCCACGCACAACGCGGCACAGAAGATGACCCTCGCCGACGGCACGGTGCTCTCCCCCGCGCTTGGCATCGGGGCATTCGCTGCCAAGACGCTGGTCGCGGCCGGTCAGTGCACCAAGGTCAATCCGAAAGTCAAGCCCGAGGTCGCCGGGCTGCTCGGTTGCGGGGTGATGGCCGGGCTCGGCGCGGCCCTGAACACCGGGCAGGTTGGCCGCGGCGACTCGGTGGCCGTGATCGGTTGCGGCGGTGTCGGCTGCGCGGCCGTGCTCGGCGCCAGCCTCGCCGGGGCGCGGAAGATCATCGCTGTCGACATTGACGACCGGAAGCTGAAGTGGGCCGCCGAACTTGGCGCCACCGACGTGATCAATTCGCGCCAGACCGACCCGGTCGAGCAGATCCGCGCGCTCACCGAGCGCAACGGCGCTGACGTGGTAATCGAGGCCGTCGGGCGGCCGGAGACCTACAATCAGGCGTTTTACGCCCGCGACCTGGCCGGAACGGTCGTGCTGGTCGGCGTGCCGACTCCTGACATGCGGCTGGAGCTGCCGCTGCTCGACGTGTTCGGCCGGGGCGGACAGCTCAAGTCCTCCTGGTATGGCGACTGCCTGCCGGACCGCGACTTCCCGATGCTGACCGACCTGCATCTGGGCGGGCGGCTGCCGCTGGAGAAGTTCGTGTCCGAGACCATTGCGCTCGACGCGGTCGAGGAAGCATTCGCCAAGATGCACCGTGGCGAGGTGTTGCGCAGCGTGGTCACGTTCTGACCGGACGACCGGCGGGGCGGACCGGCGGGCCGGTCCGGCAGAGTCGGCTGAACGGCCCGGCGGACCGGCGGACCGGCGGACCGGCGGCAGTCTCGCCCTCGGACCGGCTGAACGACGGGCCGGAAGACTGACGACCGAAGGAGCAGATGGCGGAGATTGCCAGGATCGCGATGTGGTCAGGGCCCAGGACCCTGTCCACGGCGCTGATGCGTGCCTTCGAGAACCGGCCCGATACGGTCGTGATCGACGAGCCGCTGTATGGCTACTACCTGGCTCGGACCGGGATCTCCCATCCAGGGCGGGACGAGATCCTCCGATCGATGCCGACCAGCTGGCCCGAGGTGATCCAGCACCTCACCTCCGGCCAGCTGCCGGCCGGCAAAACCGTCTTCTATCAGAAGCACATGACTCACCATCTGCTCCCAGCAATCGACCGCGCCACGCTGGCGGGCCTCAGGCACGCGTTCCTGATCAGGGATCCGCGGCGGCTGCTCGCCTCGTACGCGAAGGTCAGGGACACCCCGACGCTGGCCGACCTAGGCCTGGCTCAGCAAGTCGAGATCTTCCGCCTGTTCGGCGGGCCCGTGATCGACGCGGCCGATCTCGCGGCCCGGCCGCGCGCGACACTTGAGGCGCTTTGCGACGCACTGCAGATCCCGTTCGACTCGGCAATGCTCAACTGGCCTCCAGGGCCGCGGCCTACCGACGGGGTCTGGGCCAAGCACTGGTACGCCGGAGTGTGGGGATCGACCGGTTTCGCCGCCAGCCGGGGGGCGGGACCGGATGCTAGTCTGGAGCCGACCCCAGGCGCGAACGCCGGTTCCGGGTCCGGCGCGGCCGACCTGCCGCCCGGACTGGGGCCGCTAGCCGAACAATGTCGGCCCTTCTACGCCGAGTTGGCCACGCACAAGCTCGGCGGATGACCCGCCCGATGATCGTGGAGAGTTGTGTGCAAATAGCGCATAGAGCTTTCCACGATATGGCCCGACTCGCCGTCGCCCGGCGCGCAGCCACCCGACTCGCGGCTGACCCGGCCGGCGTTGCCCGACTCGCGGCTGACCCGGCCGGCGCAGCCGACGCCATACCGACCGCATAGGACAATTCGACGCCGTTATCCACAGGCCGGTTCCGCTCAACTTGGCTGTCCACCGCGGACTCTGAGCGTCTCGTGACAGGCTGGATCGACGGTCAGGCTGTGCGAATGCCCCGCCAGTTACCGACTGCCTGTCGCGACCTAGCCGAATTCCAATCTGGCGTCATTACCCGTCAGCAGGCGATGGCCAGCGGATTGGATTCCGACACAATCGGCCGACTCCTTCGGAACGGCCGTTGGCAGCTACTGCAGCGTGGCGTCTACCTGGTCGTCACTGGAGAGCCGCCACGCTCGGCCGTGTTGTGGGGCGCGCTTGCGCGGGCTGGGCGTGGCGCGGCACTCAGCCATCAGACCGCGGCCGAGCTGTTCGGTCTCACCGATCAGCCCAGTTCGCTGATCCACGTGACCATTCCGGTGAACCGGCGGGTCGGCCTGGTTCCTGGCGTGGCCATCCATCGTTCGTCCCGGGTACGGGAAGCGTGCCACCCGAGCCTGCTGCCGCCTCAAACCCGGATCGAGGAGACAGTCTTCGACCTGGTCCAGCAGGCCGCTAGCTTCGATGCCGCATTCAACATAGCGTGCGCCGCCTGCCAGCGTCGGCTGACCACAACCGACCGGCTGGCCGCGACCATGACCAAGCGCAACAGGCTTCGCTGGCGCACGGAGTTGGGTAGCGCGCTGACGGACATCGGTGCCGGCGTGCACTCATTGCTTGAGTATCGATACGTCCACCGGGTGGAACGGCCGCACGGTCTGCCGCGTGCCGTTCGTCAGGTCAGAATCGTGCGCGGCGGCCGCAGTTCCTACCTGGACAACCTGTACCCGGACTATCACCTGTGCGTGGAACTCGATGGACGAGTCGCCCATCCGGAGGGTCAGCGCTGGCGGGACATTCACCGCGACAACGCCGGCCTGGTCGACGGCCTGGGCACGCTCAGGTTCGGATGGCGGGACATCGAGGAGCGGGCATGCCTAACCGCAGTTCAGGTCGGTACCGTCCTCCGCCGCGGCGGTTGGCGTGGCGAACTGCGGCGATGCGGACCTGGCTGCCTCGTTGGCGTGGGGAGCATTCCTTGATCGTGGAGAGTTGTGTGCAAATAGCGCATAGAACTCTCCACGATCAAGGAAGTTCTAGCATCTTCGGGGGAAGGAGCGGTCATGCTGCAGGTGTTTGACGAGCGGAACAGCGACATCATCGTCAGCGTCGCCGGACGGCTCACGCACCGGGACCAGGCGGCGGTCAGCCCGTTCGACTCAGCCGTCCAGGGCGGCGACGCGGTTTGGGAAGGGCTGCGACTGTATCAGGGCCGGATCTTCCGGCTGACCGAGCACCTGGCCAGGCTGCGCCGGTCGGCGCGGGCCTTGGCGTTCGAGTCAGTGCCGTCCGACGAGCAGATCATCGCCGAGATCCGGCGCACGCTGGCGGCGAATGACATGACCGACGGTGTGCACATCCGGCTGACGCTGACCCGCGGCGTCAAGATCACCAGCGGCATGGACCCCCGGCTGAACCAGGCAGGCCCTACCCTCATCATCCTGCCCGAGTACAAGCCGCCGGTGTACGACTCGGCAGGCATCACACTGATCACGTCCAGCATCCGGCGGCCACCGCCGGACTGCCTGGACCCCCGGATCCACCATGCCAACCTGCTGTCCTCGATCCTGGCCAAGATCGAGGCCAACGTCGCCGGGGCAGACGACGCGCTAATGCTCGACCAGCGGGGCTTCGTGACCGAGACCAACGCGACGAACGTGTTCAGCGTGAGTGGCGAGGTGCTCGGCACGCCGGCCGCGGTCGCCTGCCCGGAGGGGATCACCCGTGCTGCCGTGCTTGAGCTGGCCGCCAGCGCCGGAATCGAGTGCGCCGTCGGTGACTACTCGCTGACTCAGCTCTACACCGCCGACGAGGTGTTCGTGACCGGCACGATGGGCGGGATCGCACCGGTGATCCGGATCGACGGCCGCCTGATCGGAACCGGCCGACCCGGTCCGATGACCGGACGCCTGACCACCCTGCTGGCCAACCTGACGGCAACCAGCGGGACGCTCGTGGCCTAGCGTGCGGTTAGCGCGGCAGGGTCGCGCGCAGGGCCAGGACCCGCTCTGCCGCGGCCTTGAAGGCTGCCTGGTAGGCCTTCGTGCCGTGCAGGTAGTCCGTGTTCAGGGAGTGCATGGCGTGGTAGCCCTCGAGAGGGTCCAGCTCGGCGCACAACAGCAGATCCATTCCGGCCCTGGCCGCCAGGGTGGCGCGGGCCGCGATGGAGCCAAACGGCTTGAGCGCGCCAGCCTCCAGCGCATCGGTAATGGTCACGCCGCCGAAACCAAGGCGGTCCCGTAGCTCGCCGTTCACGATCGTCGATGACAGGCCGGCCGGGTAGGTCTTGTCGAGCGCCGGGTAGATCGCCCAGGACACCATCACGAGCTTCACCTTCGCGGCGATCGCCGAGGTGTATGGCAGCTCGTCGACGTTCCTGATCGCCGACAGCGACAGCGGCAGGGTCACCGGGCCCAGGTCGGTGTTCTGCGATCTCGCGGCGTCACCCAGACCGGGGAAGTGCTTGACGGTGGCCGCCACTCCGCCCCGCTGCTCCGCCGTCGCATAGAGCGCGCCCAGCTTGGCGACCTTGACCGGGTTCTTGCTGAACGAGCGGCCGAACTCATCGATGAAGTTCCCGGCCTGCCGGTACACGTCGAGGACCGGCGCCAGGTTAAGGTTCAGGCCGACGCTGCGCAGGTTCGACGCCGCACCGCTGCCCGCCAGGGTCGCCTGAGTCGACGAGTCCCGGGCTTCGCCGACCTGCTTCTCAGACAGCACCGGAGGTCCAGGCAGCCGCCGAACCACGCCGCCCTCCTGGTCGGTCATCAGCAGCAGCGGCAGGTGCACCGGGTCGTACTTGCTGGCGGCGGCCTGCTCAAGCTCACGCACAACCGCCGCGAGGTGTGCCTTGCTCCCCACATTGTCCGTGAAGAAGATGACCCCGGCCGCCCGGCCGTGTGAGATCAGCCACAGTAGGTCGCTCGGCGGGTTGAGACCGCTGTAGCTGTAGATGATCCGCTGGCCAGCCAGCTGAAGGGTGCTCAGCTTCGGCAAGGTGGCAATGGCGGCGGCGAGGCCGGACGCGCTCGGCGATAGGACGCCAGGGCGCAGTCCAATGGCGGCCGACACCGGTGTGATCGTGCCGGTCCCATGATGCTGACTGCCGGCTGGCTCCGATTGCGCGGTCACTGTCGGCGACGTGTGGTGCACTGCCGCAGAGCCACGCCGGGCTGCGGCGTGGGCAGCGTAGGCGACGACCGCAGCGAGCACGATCACCGTACCAATGATGGAAATGAACGCCTTGGGACCACGCACGGGGGACAGGCCTCTCAGGGGGGCGGTGCGGCCGGACCAGCCCCGCAGTTCGTCGACGCTGGGGGTTACCGACGCCTGGGGTTCGGTGGCGAGCCACGCTAGGGCGTCCGGCCTGGGCTCCTGACCAAAGAGCCCGGTGGCCACCCATGGCTGCCATGCTACGAACAGACAACGCCGCATGCACGGCTAACGATTCCCTTGGCATGGCGGCCGCACGGCGGATACCCAGGATCCGGGTCATTTCTCCGTCCGCCTGATCCGTCGGCACCGCGCCGATACGCTTCGTAGCCGAGCCCCGCCGTACCGGCGTACCGCCGTACCGCTGTACCGCTGTACCGCTGTGAAGTGAGCCAATAGCCTGGAGGAAAGACATGGTCCTGCGCGACACGCCGTGGCCAGCTGGCACGCCCTGCTGGGTCGACCTCGGCACCGACGATCCGGCCAAGGCCAAGGCGTTCTACGGAACTCTCTTCGGCTGGGCCACCCAGGACGGTCCGCCCGAAGCCGGCGGATATGTGATGTGCGACATCGGCGGCCGGCCGGTGGCCGGCATCGGTCCCAAGATGGGTCCGCCCGAGGTGCCGAGCACCTGGACAACCTACCTGGCAACGCAGGATGCCGACGCGACCGCGCAGCAGATCACCTCAGCCGGAGGTCAGCTCCTGGCCGAACCATTCGACGTGATGGATGTCGGCCGGATGGCCGTGGCCGCCGACCCGGGCGGAGCAGTGTTCGGGATCTGGCAGGCACGCGCGCACAGCGGCATGCAGCTTGCCAACGAGCCAGGTGCGGTCTGCTGGAACGAGAACATGAGCCGCGACTTCGACGGCAACAAGGCGTTCTACCAGGCCGTCTTCGGCTACCAGTACGACGACATGAGCAGCGCGGACTTCAGCTACGCCACGTTCGGCATCGGCGGGGACCCGATCGGCGGCATCGGTGACCTCGGCACGATGGCGCCACGGGAGACACCCGCGCACTGGATGACGTACTTCGCCGTCGCCAACGCCGATGACGCGGTGCAGGCCGCGATCAAGCTGGGCGGCAGCGTCATGCGCCCGGCCTGGGACAGCCCGTATGGGCGGATGGCCATCCTGAGCGACGACCAGGGTGCGGTCTTCGCACTGATCGGCCTGGCCCAGGCGAGCGGTCAGTAGCTGACCGCCGACTCTGACCAGCTGAGCCCGGGCGATCATCGCGCCCGGGCTCAGCTGCAGCCGGACACCGCTCGCCCGCGCTCAGGGCGCGGCCCGCTCGCCCGCGCTCAGGGCGCGGCGGGCTCGACGGGCTCGACGGGCTCGACCTCGCTGTCAGCAAGACCTGGCCGCCCGAACGTGGCGGCGACCTGCTCGGCGGTGCGCCTGGCCCAGGACCCGGTAGTGATCAGCCCGACGGCAAGGACCACCACCCCGCAGCCAGCGACCAGCCACCAGCCCACATGGCTGGCCTGGGCGAAGCCGGCTCGCAACGGCCCGGACAGGGCGGAGACGACCGCCGATCCGATAACGGCCACTCCCACTGACTGACCGACCTGCCGGCTCGTGGACGCGACGGCCGCCGCCACGCCCGCCTGAGTTCGCGGCATGCCTGACATCGCCGTGTTCGTGATCGGGGCGTTGACGAGCCCGAAGCCAAGGCCGAACAGCAGGTAGCTGACGATGAGGCTGTCGGTGGAGGTGTCATTCACCAGGCGGGTCAGGCTGAGCGCGCTCGCAGCAATGGCCAGTCCGGCCAGGATCAGCGGCAGCCGAGGTCCGCGGGCGCCGACGATCCGGCCGGACAACGGGCTCCAGATCGCGGTCATGGCGGCCATCGGCAGCATGTACAACCCCGCGTGCAAGGCCGAGTAGCCGCGAACGTCCTGCAGATAGATGGTGCTGAGCAGCAGGAACCCGCCGAGCGCCGCGAACGCTGACACGGCGATCACGGTCGCCCCGCTGAACGGGGCGCTGCGAAAGAACCGCAGTTCAAGCAGTGGCTGGCGGCGGCGAGCCTCATATCCGACAAACCCGGCGACCGCGACTGCGGCGACACCGAAGCAGCCAGCCACGACGGCCGATGTCCAGCCGCGGTCAGGTCCTTCGATGATCGCGTAGACCAGAGTGCCCAGCGCAACCATCACGAGCAGCTGGCCGACCGGATCGGCCGGGCGCGGGTGCGGTGCCTTCGACTCGGGCACGAAGGCCGCGGTCAGCCCGATCGCGGCCAGCCCGACCGGAATATTCACCCAGAAGATGCTGCGCCAGCCGACCGAGCTGACCAGGACGCCGCCGACCACCGGGCCGAGCGCCATGCTGAGACCGACCACGCCACCCCAGATCCCGATCGCCCTGGCGCGCTCGGCTCGCTCGGTGAAGGTATTCGTGATGATCGACATCGCCACCGGATTGAGCATCGACCCGCCAACTCCCTGCACCATCCGGAACGCCACCAGCGCACCCAGACTGGGCGCGAGACTGCAGAGCAGCGACCCGAGCGTGAACAGCGCCAGGCCGACCTGGAACGTCCGGCGGCGGCCGACCCGGTCGGCGGTCGAGCCAGACAGCATCAGCAGGCTGGCCAGCACCAGGGTGTAGGACGCCACGATCCACTGCAGGCCGGAGACCGATGCGTGCAGTTCCCGCTGGATCGACGGCAGCGCGACATTAACGATCGTGTTGTCTAGCCCGACGATCAGCAGGCTCATGCAGCAGATCGCCAGGATCAGCATCCGACGGCGAGTACTCAGCTGATCCGGCTTCATCGTTCCTAGCATGCCTGCTCTGGTCCGGCCGCAACCCAGGGGGTCGCAGCACAGTCTCAAAGTCAGATCGGCGGAATCCCGCCCCAAGCAACCCGATTGGAGCAAAGACCATGCATAGGCATAACAAATTAATCGGGGCTCGCGCCGCACTCGGGTTGCTCGCGCTCGTGGTCATCGCTGCGACCACCGCGTGCACGACTGGCAGCGCGGCAGCGACGCGGCCGGTCGCCGCGGCAACCCAACACCACACGTACCCGGTCAGCTCGGATGCGACTGCGCATCCGGCGCTCAGCCCGATCTCGGCCAGCTTCATCTCCGCCTCGACCGGCTGGCTGCTGGCCCGGCCGCCCTGTGCCGCGACGGGCTGCACCGAGCTGCGGCTGCGCAAGACCACCGACGGCGGAAAACACTGGTTCGCGGTGCCGGCCCCACCCGCGCCGGCCTCGGTCGCGCCAGGCTCGCCGGCCGACTCGGTGAGTCAGATCCTGTTCGCTAACGCCCGCGACGGCTGGGCATTCGATCCGGCGCTGTGGGCCACTCACGATGGCGGGGCGACGTGGCACCGGGTCAGCATCCACGGCACGCCGGTACTCAGCCTGGCGGCCAGCGACGGCCCCGCGATCGCCGCGGTCGGCCGCTGCTTCTACCGCGGACAGCCGTGCGGATTCAAGGTCTATACGTCCAGCGTCGGCACCGACCGCTGGCTGGCGGTGCCGGGCAGCGCGGGGACCGGCGACGCGCCAGCTTCCGTGGTCGCGTCCGGGCGCTCCGGATACGTCGTCGACTCGCGGGCAGACCTGGGCAGGCCGGTGCTGCTCGCCGGGCCGGCCGACGGCTCGGCCCGCTGGCAGCCGCTAGCCAATCCGTGCCAGGGCGCGTGGTCGGCACCGCTCGCGGCGGCCACGGGCGGCTGGCTGGTGCTCGGCTGCGGTACCGAGCCAGGCGCGGGAAATCAGACCAAGCTGGTGTACCTGTCGCACAACCAGGGCCGGACCTGGCGCAGACTGACCGACCCGCCGTCCAGCGGCTACCTGACCGCTGCGTCCATCGGCCCGGCGGGGACGATCTTCCTGTCCGGCGGTCGCAGTGACGTCTATATCTCCTGGGACACCGGCCGGACCTGGCACACCAGCCGCGGCCTGCTCAGCGCCGATATCAGTGACGGACTGGCCGCGACGGCGGTCACCAACACGGAGGGATTCGTGCTCCAGGCCAGTCTCTATTTTCGGCAGGTCTGGTTCACCTACAACGATGGTCACACCTGGACTCCGGTTACCGTCCGCTGAGCACGAGTCACCCCGGCGAGTTCGTTATCGCTATCTGGACAGCACGCTCAGATGATGTCGCGGCGGCGCAGGCCGGCCAGTCCGGCGGCGGCCAGCGCCACCGCGATCAGGGTGAGCCAGACCAGCGGCGCGGCGCTGACCGGGCCGCCTGGCAGCTTCGGCAGATGCGTAAACGGCGAGATGTCGAGCACCCACTGGGATATCTGCACGGTGGCGCCCAAGAAGAGCAGCAGGACCACCACGCCGAGCACGGTCCAGCTGCCGGCCATGCTGGCCTTGGGCGCGAGCCCGAACAGCGCGGCGGCGATCCCGGCGATCACCAGCGCGGCGGGTGCCTGAGCGAGTCCGGCCAGGACCAGCCTGGCTACCTCGCTGCCGCCCCCTCCGGCCCGGTAGGCGTAGCCGAGGCCGGTGCCCAGGCCGGTGATGACCAGGATCGCCACCGTGCCGGCCACCGCGATGGACAGGTGACCCAGCGCCCAGCCGATCCGCCCGGCGCCGGTGGCAAGCACCGGGTCAGCGCGTTCCTCGGTCTCCTCGGAGCGCAGCCGGAGCACCACCGAGACGGCGTAACCGGCGGCGATCAGCCCGGTGAAGCTCAGGAGCGCCGCGAGGTACGCATTGCTCAGCGCCGAATGACCGCCGAGCTTGATCACTATCCGCCTGGATTGGGCACTGCCGAGCAGCCCGCCGATGCCCTTGGCCGACGAGCCGATGATGACGCCGTACAGCAGCGCCCCGGATGTCCAGGCGAGCAGGGACGCCCGCTGCAGCCGCCAGGCGAGCGCCAGCGGACTGCGCAGCGACGCCGCACCCCGCGGCGGTCCCGGCCGCTGCGGCAGCAGCCCGGCGTCATAGTCGCGCCGCACGGCCAGCACCGCGGCCGCGGTCGCCAGCAGCACCACGGCAACCGGTCCAAGCACGAGCACCCACCAGCGGACCGAGCCGAACGCCTGGTCGAGCTCGGCCCAGCCCATCGGGGCCAGCCAGCTGAGCCAGTGCGGCCCGTGCGCGCTGGCCGAGTCGCCGACCGCGCGCAGCAGGAATGCCGCCACGAGCACCCCGATCGCGAGCCCCCTGGCCGCGCGCCCGGTCTGCGCGAGCTGGGCGGCGACGGCCGCTACGCCGGTGAACGCCAGCCCGCAGCCGGCGAAGCCGGCCGCCATCGCGATCGACCCGGCGGCGGGCAGCCCGAACGCGATGGCGGCGGCCGCCATCAGCGCGCCGAGCACGAGGTTCGCGCCGCAGGCGACCACCAGCGCGGAGACCAGCGCGGCGTGCCGCCCTACCGGCGCCGAGCCGACCAGCTCGAGCCGCCCGGTCTCCTCGTCGGCCCTGGTGTGCCGCACCACGATGAAGATGCTCATCAGCCCGGTGCCGATTCCGCCCAGCGCGGCGTCACGCCACGCGGTCAGCGAGCCGAGCGAGTTGCCGAACAGCGGCCCGTAGAGCGAAAGGAAGGCCGGGTTGTGGCCGGCCGTCGTGATGAACTCCTCGCGGGCGGCCGCCGTCGGATACAGCTTCTTGAGGCCGTAGACGGTGAAAGCGACGAACGCGGTGAGCGCATAGATCCAGATCACCAGCATGAAGCGGTCCCGGCGGCCGGCCAGTTTGGTCAGTGCACCGGTGCCGGTCAGGGTGTTCACGCCTGGCCTCCGCCCCGGTTGGCAGCGACCGCTCCGTGCTCACCCGGCCCGTCGCCCGCGTAGTGCCGCAGGAACAGCTCTTCGAGTGTCGGCGGCTGGCTGGTCAGGGTGCGGACGCCGGCCGCGCTGAGCTGGCGCAGCAGCCCGTCCAGCTGGTCGGTGTCCACCTCGCACCGCACCCGGTTGCCCTCGACGTCCAGGCCGTGCACGCCGGGCAGCCGGTCGAGCCCGTCCGGCGCTCTGGCCAGCTCGGCTGAGATTGACGTCCTAGTGAGGTGGCGCAGCTCGGCCAGGCTTCCGGTCTCCACGGCCTTGCCCAGCCTGATGATGGTCACCCGGTCGCACAGCGCCTCCACCTCGGACAGGATGTGGCTGGACAGCAGCACCGTGCGCCCGCGCTGCCTTTCCTCCTCGATGCAGCCGCGGAAGGACGCCTCCATCAGCGGATCGAGGCCGGCCGTGGGCTCGTCGAGCAGCAGCAACTCCACATCGGAAGCGAGTGCCGCGATGAGCGCGACCTTCTGCCTGTTCCCCTTGGAGTAGGCGCGCGCCTTGATCGTGGGGTCCAGTTCGAAGCGCTCAAGCAGGCTGGCCCGGCGGCCGGCGTCGATGCCGCCGCGCAGCCGGCCGAGCAGGTCGATCACCTCGCCGCCGGTGAAGTTCGGCCAGAGACTGACATCCCCTGGCACGTAGGCGAGCCGGCGATGCAGCGCCGTCGCCTCGCGCCACGGATCGCCGCCAAGCAGCCGGATGGTCCCGCCGTCGGCTCGGAGCAGGCCGAGCAGAATCCTGATCGTCGTCGTCTTGCCAGCGCCGTTCGGTCCGAGGAAGCCGTGCACCTCGCCACGGGTCACCGTCAGGTCGAGCCCGTCCAGCGCCAGGGTCTTGCCATAGGACTTGCGCAGACCGGCGACGTCGATTGCCTCAGTCATGATTTGGAGACTACACTAGTTTCATAAACTTGTGAAAGTTGTGAAAGGAAGATTGGGAGAACTCACGACGACCCGGAACACAAGGAGTGACAGGTGACTGCAGGGCGTGATGAAGTGGCGGTCGGCCGATTCGTCGAACGCTTCGCAGCCGTGCTGACCGAGGCAGGGATCCCCCGGATGCCGGCCCGGGTGTTCGCCGTGCTGCTTGCGTCGGACTCAGGCCGGCTCACCGCCGCCGAACTCGCCGGATCGCTGCAGGCAAGTCCGGCAGCCGTGTCCGGCGGGGTCCGCTACCTCATCAGCGTGGGAATGGTCAGCCGGGAGGGGGAGCCTGGTTCCCGCCGTCACTACTATCAGGTGCCAGCTAACGTCTGGGACGAGGTCGTCTCGAGCCGCGATCGAATCATGGCCAAGTGGACGACGGTGCTGCGGGAGGGCATGGAACTCCTCGGCGCGGACACGCCGGCCGGGGAGCGGATGGCCGATTCAGTGCGGTATTTCGAATTCGTCAGCGCCGAGCTGCCGCTGGTCATCGCCAGGTGGCGGGAGCGCATGGCCGCACTCAGCGCCGACCGGGCCGCGGCGGCGAAGAACCTCGAGTAGCCCAGCGCCCCGGACGTTCCGCCCGGCAGCAAGTCTGGCCGGACACCAAGTTTTGCCTAGCGGATTGACGTTCGGCACCGAAACGTTGGTAAGACTTGTAGGTGAACAACGCTGAGGAGGCTGCAAACGTGGCGCGCGATCCCGGAGACCTCTTTCAGGTCAGCCCCGAGGCGCCCAGCCTCGACCCCGACCTGGTGATGCTCTATTACCTGGACGGGTTCATCGACGCGGGTGGCGCGGGGCGGCAGGTCGCCACCCACCTGCTTGACACCCTTGAGCACCACGAAGTGGCCAGGTTCGACGTGGACTCGCTGATCGACTATCGATCCCGGCGCCCGGCCATGATCTTCACCAAAGACCACTGGGAGAGTTTCGAGCAGCCTGAGCTCGCATTGCACCTGCTGCGGGACGCATCGCAGACCCAGTTCCTGCTGCTCAACGGTCTTGAGCCGGACCGGGAATGGGAGACGTTCACCAAGGCGGTGCTGCACCTGTCGGCGACGCTGAAAGTGCGGCTGATGGCAAGCTTCCACGGCATCCCGATGGGGGTACCGCACACCCGGCCGCTTGGCGTCACCGGACATGCCACCGAGCCGGACCTAATCGAGGGTTACCAGCCACTCGTCGATCGGCTCCAGGTTCCTGGCAGCGCGACCGCGCTGATCGAACTACGGATGGGCGAGGCCGGCCGGGCGGCGGTCGGGTTCGCTGTGCACGTGCCGCACTATCTCGCGCACGCGGCCTATCCGGCCGCCGCGGTGACTCTGCTTTCTTCGCTGGAGCGGGCGACCGGCCTGAACCTGCCGAGTGACGCCCTGCGCGAGGCCGCGGAGCTCACCGACGCCGAGATCGCCAGGCAGGTGGCCGGCTCGGAGGACGTGACCGAGGTGGTCAGGTCTTTGGAGCAGCAGTACGACGCGTTCGCCGCCGAGCGGCAGGATCTGCTGGCTGGCCAGCCGGAGAACATGCCCACCGCTGAGGAGCTTGGTGCCCAGTTCGAGCGGTTCCTCGCCGAGCAGCAATTCGGCGGCGAGTCACCCGACGCCTGAGCCGGGCGGCGGCTCGGGCGGCGAGTCACCCGACGCCTGAGCCGGGCGGCGGCTCGGGCGGCGAGTCACCCGACGCCTGAGCCGGGCGGCGGCTCGGGCGGCGAGTCACCCGACGCCTGAGCCGGGCGGCGGCTCGGGCGGCGAGTCACCCGACGCCTAAGCCGGTCAGGTGAGCCCGACCGGCTCTGGCTGGCCCGTTCCTGCGGATCCGGGCAGCGGCGAGACCTCGCGCAGTCCGCCGGTCGTGACGTCGAAGACGAATCCGCGTATCGAGTGGGTATGCAGCAGGAAAGGACAGGCTCTGACCCGCGCCATCGACTGACGGACGTCGGCGTCGAGGTCGGTGAATGCCTCGCTGGACCACGACGGCGTCATACCGGTCTCGGCCAGCAGCTCCTCCTTGAACTGCTGATCGGTAAAGGTCTGCATGCCGCATTCGGAGTGATGGATCAGCATCACCTCGGTGGTGCCCATGTGTTCCTGGCTGACGGTCAGCGAGCGGAGCGCGTCCTCGGTAATCTCGCCGCCCGCATTGCGGATCACGTGCGCCTCGCCTGGCACCAGGCCGAGTAGCGCGTAGACATCCATCCGGGCGTCCATGCAGGCCACGATGGCCACGCCACGGGATGGCCGACCCTGCACAGGACCGGTGAACGCGCGGGCATATCGCTCGTTGTTCGCCAGCAGGTCATCGATCGCCGACATGGCAGACATCCTCTCGTGACATAGCCAAGATTTGACCATCGGCAGGACGGGTCATCGCCGTCGTCTGGGCATGACGAACGCATCGGCTCGGCGGCGGACTCGTCAAGAGCACGCCGCGGGCCAGGCCACATGTGCGGGGGTCATGTGGCCGCGGGAACAGGGCGGCGATGAACCGATCCGCCCGTCGCGCGACGACGGTGTCTGAATGAGCCGTCGCGCGATGCGGCGCCGCCGCCCTGTTCCCCGCTCCGGTCAGCCCCTGAGCAGGTCCCCGATGATGCCGCCAGCCGCGCCGCCGACGACCGCATCCTTGGTCCCCTGGTCCCCCAGGTAGGGCGAAAGCGCGTGCGCGAGCAGCGGCACCGGCATCGACTGCAGCCAGACCCGGCCCGGCCCGGTCAGCGCGACCAGGTGCAGGCCGTCGCCGCCGAACATCATGTTCGCGATGCCGCGCATCCTGGTGATCGAGAACTGCACCGTGGCCTGGAACATGCCGATATGGCCGGGGTGCACGAGCACCGTCTGGCCCGGCGGCAGTTCATAGGAGGTCACCTCGCCGCCGAGCTCGATCCAGGCACGGCCCTCGCCGTCCAGCTTCTGCAGCAGGAAACCCTCACCGCCGTAGAGGCCGCCGCGGAAGCTCTGCTGCATGGCGACACTCGGCGTGATGCCCGGCGTGCCGCACAGCCAGCCATGCCGGTGTACCAGGTAGGAGTGACCGCCCGAGATGTCGACGGGGACGATGTGACCAGGCACCTTGGCGGCGAACGTGATCGAGCCTGGGCCGTCGTACTTGGTGAGGAACAGCCCGCCGCCGCCCATCATCCGCTTCAGGCCGCCCATCAGGCCGCCGCCACCGCCGCCGCCGGTGTTCATTGTCTGCGACATCTGGATGCTGGTCGTCATCCAGGCCAGCTCGCCGTGCGGGGTCACGACATACTCGCCCGGCTGAAGCTGGACTTCCAAGATGGGCATTGTCGAGCCCTTGATCTCGGCTTGCATAGGGTAAGACCTTCCCAATCGCGCGACATCGCCGCATTCGGCGGCACTGACAGACAAGGTACTTGCCGGGACGGCCCACGGAAAGTCTGATCAGAAAGTTTGCCGCGGCGCCGTTCTCGGCCGCTCCGGCACCGCCGGAATCGTTGTCACCAGGCACGGATCCGGCGAGGCGGAAACCAGGGCCGACGCGCAAGCCCGGCATGGGTCCTGCGGTGCCGGTGTGGCACCGTACTGGCATGGAGGAGTACAGCAGGATCAACAAGGCCAACTGGGACGAGCGCGCTCCGGCGCACGCCGTATCCCCCGACTACGAGGTCGAGTCGTTCATCGCCGATCCGGCTTTCCTGAGCGGGGTGGTCCGCTTCGACCTGCCAAGACTGGGAGACATCCGCGGACTGCGCGGCGTGCACCTGCAGTGCCATATCGGCACGGACACGATCTCGCTGGCCAGGCTGGGCGCCTCGATGACCGGGCTGGACTTCTCGGCCCCAGCGCTTGACCAGGCCCGCGCGCTGGCGAAGCGCACCGGTGCCGACGCCACATTCGTCGAGTCTGACGTCTACGCGGCGGCCGACCTGCTCGGGCGCGAGGTGTTCGACCTGGTCTTCACCGGGATCGGAGCGCTCTGCTGGCTGCCGAGCGTCAGCCGCTGGGCAGCCGTCGTGGCCGCTCTGCTGCGGCCCGGCGGACGGCTGTTCATCCGCGAAGGACATCCGATGCTGTGGGCGCTCGATGACGAGCGGGACGATGACCTGCTTGTGGTCACGTACCCGTACTTCGAGCGCGAGGAGCCGATGGTCTTCTCGGCCGACGGCACCTATGTCGCCACCGACACGGAGTTCGAGCACACCGTGACCCACGAGTGGAACCACGGGCTCGGCGAGATCGTGACCGCGCTGCTGGACGCCGGGATGAACGTGACCGGCCTGACCGAGCACGACAGCGTTCCCTGGGAGGCGCTGCCCGGCAAGATGGAGCGGGTCGCAGGCGGCGAGTGGCGGCTGGCCGACCAGCCCTGGCGGCTGCCGCACAGCTACACGCTCCAGGCCGTCAGGGCCTGAGCGGAGAATCGGCCACAGCAAGATCGCAACTGAGCCAGGCGGGGGGCAGATTGTCGGGGCAGCGGCCGCGGCTGACCGGCCGTCTGCGCGCCCTGCTCGTCTTCGTCTGCGCGCTCGTGCTCGTCGACACCATCTTCTTCACCGCGCTGACGCCGCTGCTGCCGCACTATGTGCACACCGCCGGGCTGTCCAAGTCCGGCGCCGGGGTTCTGGTCGCCGCCTATCCGCTCGGCACCCTGGCGGGCGCGCTGCCGGCCGGCCTGCTGGTCGCTCGCCTCGGCGCGCGGCGGGGCGTGCTGGTCGGCCTGATCCTGATGAGCGCGTCAACGCTGGTCTTCGGCTGGTCGACAACGGCTATCGCGCTCGATTCCGCCCGCCTGGTCCAGGGCCTGGGCGGGGCCTGTACCTGGGCGGCGGGAATGGCCTGGCTGGCGGGCGCTGCCCCGGCACAGCGGCGCGGCGAGGTGCTCGGCACGGCTCTCGGCGCCGCGGTCGGCGGCGCGCTGCTCGGGCCGGTGGTCGGGGCAATCGCCAGCCAGGTCGGCACCGGGCCCGCGTTCTCAGCGGCGGCCGTCGGCGGCGCCATCCTCATGATCATCAACTTCGCCATCGCCCCGCCAGAGCGAGCCGAGCCGCAGGGCTTGTCGGCGGCGTTCGCCGCGGTCAGGGACCGCAAGGTCGCCACCAGCCTATGGCTGACCGCACTAGCCGGAATCGCGTTCGGCGTCCTCGACGTGCTCGCGCCGCTGCGGCTCAGCCAGCTTGGCGCCACGCCGCTCGTGATCGGCGGGACCTTCCTGGCTTCATCCGCCCTGGAGACCGGCTTCGCGCCGCTGACCGGCCGTCTGTCCGACCTGCGCGGCCCCTACCTGCCGATCCGGATCTCACTCGCGGCCGGAGTCGGGTTCAGCCTGCTCGCGCCGGTGGTTGCCCCGGCGGCGGTGCTGATCACCCTGCTGATCGTCGGCATGCCCTTCTTCGGCGCCCTGTTCACTCCGGCTACCGCGATGCTGAGCGGCGCCGCACACCGGCTCGAGCTGAACCAGGGGCTGGCCTTCGGTCTCGCCAACCTGGCCTGGGCGGCCGGTCAGGTGGTCGCCGCGTCGGCCGGCGGGGCGATCGCCCAGGCGACGTTCGATCTCGTCCCGTACTCCCTGCTAGCATGCGCCTGCCTGGCGACGCTCATCGCGCTGCGCGGTCGGCCGGTTGCCGGTTCCCGCGGCTAACCGGACTCGCGCACCGCGAGCTGTCTTCTTCATGACGGCTTAACGGGAACCTCGGGCCGATACTGAGCACGAGCACCCGGTCAGGCAGCACCTGCGGCAAAGGCGAAGCGGAGGCCCGTGATGCTCTTCCCGACATCGCTCGTTGGCAGCTACCCGCAGCCGGACTGGCTGATCGACCGAGACCGGCTGGCCGGCAGGTTCCCGCCGCGGGTCAGGGCGCGCGAGCTGTGGCGGGTCGATCCCGCCTTCCTTGAGCAGGCGCAGCAGGACGCGACCCGGCTGGCCATCGCCGACCAAGAGCAGGCCGGCCTGGACATCATCACCGACGGTGAGATCAGCAGGGAAAGCTACTCCAACGCCTTCGCGACCGCCCTCGATGGCGTGGACATCGACAATCCGGGCACCGCGCTGGACCGCAGCGGGCATCCGAACCCGGTGCCGCGGATCGTCGGGCCGATCAAGCGCCGCTACCCGGTCGGAACGGCCGCCCTGGCGTTCCTGCGTGCTCAGGCCGGCACCGGCAAGACTGTCAAGGTCACCGTTCCCGGCCCGTTCACGATGGCGCAGCAGGCGCAGAACGACTACTACCCGTCGGTCGAGGCCGCCGCGCATGCTTACGCCGAGGCGGTCAACGACGAGGTGGCCGATCTGTTCGCGGCCGGCGCGGACATCGTCCAGCTCGACGAGCCGTACCTGCAGGCCAGGCCGGATGCCGCTCGCGAGTACGGGGTCCGGGTGCTCAACCGGGCGCTGGACGGCATCACCGGCACGACAGCCGTGCACCTGTGCTTCGGATATGCGGCGATCATTCACGACCGGCCGAGCGGCTACTCGTTCCTGCCCGAGCTGGCAGCCTGCCGGGCCGATCAGATCTCGATCGAGACCGCGCAGTCTGAGCTGGACTGCGCGGTGCTTGCCAGCCTGGCGGAAGCCGCCAAGACGATCATCCTGGGCGTGCTGAACCTGGGCGATCCTGCCGTTGAGACCGCTGACCAGGTGGCCGATCGGATTCGCCGGGCGCTGCCTTACGTCCCGGCCGACCGGATCGTGCTCGCGCCAGACTGCGGCATGAAGTACCTGCCGCGTGTGTCAGCCTTCGGCAAGCTCACCGCGATGACCGCGGCGGCCGCGAACCTGCGCGCGGCCGCCTGACGGGTCCCTCAGCGCGGGCTCGCACCGAGATCGCTGACGGCCCGAGCCAGCATCTCCTCGACCAGGTACCGTTCCGAGCCCCAGTCCCCGCGGAGGTCATCGAGAAAGCCGATGATGGTGACGACATCGGCCCACGGATGATAGCTGGCACCCGCCGCGCGCTCCCAGCTGTCGGTGAAACGCCCTGCCGCGTCGGAACCGATGGTCAGCAGGTTCACCCGGCAGTGTGCTACGTCGGCGACCGCCGGGCCGATGCTGGCAGCCTGCCAGTCAACCACCCCGGACACTGCGCCCCGCCACCACAAGACATTGCCTGGGTGAAAGTCACGCTGGAGCAGCACCGCTGGCTGGTTCGGCGCGGGTCCGTGGAAGATCTCCACCGCCCGCTCCCACAGCCTTGGGTATCGCGCCCAGTCCGGGCGGCAGTAGCTGGCCTGGGCAAAGGGCGCGAACTCGCGGATCACCCCTGAAGGCGGGAGCGGGGTGGCGTGGATGACCGGCGGCAGCTCGGCCAAGCGCCGCAGCCAGCGGTCCAGGTCCGCTGGCCACCAGTCGACCTTGCCTGGCAGCCGCGACATGAGCAAGGCGGGCACGCCGACCTGCACTCCGGTCGGGTCGACCGCCAGCAGCCGGGGCGTCGGCAGGTCGATGGCCTCGGCAACGACAAGCGCCCCTGCCTCGCACTCGGCGATGTCGGGCTCCTCCGCGTTAAGGTCAGGCCGCACATACCGGCGCAGCACGGCCCGGGAACGCCGCCCGTCGGTGCGCTGCACGGTGAGCAGATGCACGGCCGAGGACATTCCGCCGCGGATGGCCCTAGCCGAAATCACCGGCCCGCCGAGCTGGGCAGCGGCCCAGGCCAGCGCCCGACCTGGCGGCCGGGTGCGGAGCAGCCGCCTGCTCTCTTCGTCGTCGCAGAACCCGTGAGCGGGCGAGCGAGGTGCTGCCGCACCGACCGGGGCCGGCTGGCCCGCCGCGGCCGAGTCGGAGATCGGCACCATGCCGTCACGCTACCCCGTGAACTTCCAGCGCGCCGACAGCAAGCGGGCCAGGCCGGCCAGCTCCGCACTCGGCCGTCAGGCCGGAGCCGGTCACCGCTGGGCGGTCCCGGTCGCGTGGTCGTTTCGGCGTGATCGCGATGGAAACCGGAGATAGGCCGACGTTGATCGCTTTCAGGCCAGCAAAAAGATGGCTCCCGGGCATGTGGCCCGTCTAGCCTGAGCGCTCGTGCGGGACAGGCCTGAAGGAGTCGGGCAGCGCGAGCTAAGGCAGGCTCTCGCTGATGGCTGGGACATCCGGGCTGTAGCCACTCGCTACGCTCCCGTCGGCGCCGGGAGCTACCACTGGGTTGTGCGCGACAGCCAGGGCAGGCAATGGTTCGCTACGGTCGATGACCTGGATGACAAATGCTGGCTCGGAGACAGCAGGGCTGCGGTGTTCAAGGGCCTGCGGGCAGCGATGGATATGGCCTATGCACTGCGCCATCAGGCTGGGCTCTGGTTCGTGGTGGCCCCGGTTCGGGCGCTTGACGGTGCGACGGTCCAGCCGTTGGGGTCGAAGTACGCCGTCACCGTGTTCCCTTTTGTGCACGGGGCCAGCGGGCGTTTCGGCGAAGAGCTGTCCGCTGGCGAACGGGGACGGCTCGTGGACCTGCTGGCGGCGCTGCACCGATCCACGCCAGCAGCGGCCCAGGCATCCCGATTCCAGATCGCAGTGCCACGACGCGGCGTTCTGGATACAGCACTGCGTGAGCTGGACCAGCCCTGGCACGGCGGCCCCTACTCTGAACCAGCCCGCGCGCTGATCACCAAGACGGCGGGGCAGATCCGGCACCTGCTGGCCAGCTTCGACCAGCTCGCCGAGCGGGTGACAGCACTGGAGCCTGTTGTCACCCACGGTGAACCGCACAGCGCCAACCTGATCAGGGCGGGCACCGGAATGATGCTGATCGACTGGGACACCGTTGGCCTGGCGCCGCCAGAGCGCGACCTATGGATGATCGTCAGCGACAGCGGCCAGGAAACGCGCCGCTACACCCAGGCAACCGGGCGGCCGGTGGACCCGGCCGCGCTGGCGCTCTACCGGATCCGCTGGGCGCTGGATGACATCTCGGCTTTCGTGCACATGTTCCGCACCAGCCACCGCCGCACCGCCGACGCCGAGCACGCGTGGCTAGGCCTGAACAACACGCTGGCGCGCACCACCCTCTGAACCTCGGCCGACCCCCGACACCGGCACTGCCAGGTGATCCCTATAGGTCAGGTAAGTGCCGTTGCGGTATTGCTGTAGTCCGGCTGACCTGACATTGCCGAGCGAACCGGCGCGGCATCCCACCAGATGTCGCACAACCGACCAGTGTGTACTTCTGTCTTAAAGCTGAAGGCGCAGCCGGTCCGGACGGCTGCGAGGTCGGGAGGCCACGGTGCGCAAGCTCTCCGTTATCCGGCAGACCCGGGGCGGCTCGCTGGTCGGCACCGGTCTGGTGGCCGCCGCTGTGCTTGCTCTTGCGGCCTGCACCACCTCGAGCGCTCCGGTCCAGCCACCGGGCTCGCCTTCCGGCTCGCAGTCGTCAAGCACCGCCGCTTCGACCCCGCCGACTCAGCCGCCATCGGCGTCTTCGACGCCGGGCGGTCCGAACTCGCTGGCCGGGTTCCAGGTGCTGTCCATGAGCTTCGTCTCCGACCAGCGCGGTTGGGCGCTTGGCACGATCAGCTGCGGGACCGGCCGGTGCGTGGCCCTGCTCAGCACGCCCGACGGTGGCAGCACCTGGAGTCGCCTGACCGCGCCGACCAGGGCGGCGGGCGGCGTCTACAACACCTGCCCGACCCGCCAGCCGTGCGTGCAGCAAGTACGGTTCGCCACCCCGCTGATCGGCTATGCCTACGATCCTTCGCTGCTGCTCACGACCGACGGCGGCCAGCGCTGGCGCCAGCTGAGCGGGCTGGATGTCAGCTCGCTCGAGGCCGCCGACGGTACCGCGGTGCGGGTCGCTTCCAACGCCCGCGGTTGCAGCGGCACCAGCTACCAGGTCGACTCCGCACCGGTCGGCAGCACCGTCTGGGGGGCACTGCCGGCTCCGGCGGTCATGAACATCTGCCCGCCGGTGATGTATCGCCAGGGCGAGCGGCTGGTCCTGGCAGGCTACGGCAACCCGGCAGGCGGGGTGCTCGCGACGGCGCAGATCGCGCGCTCCGGCGATGGCGGCCGGACCTGGGCCAGCGGCCCCGACCACTGCGGCAGGACGCAAGGTTACGCATCCGACGTCACCCTCGCCCCGCCGGACGTGCTCGTCGTGCTCTGCCAGAACCAGCAGCCGAACCCCAACGGCAGCTACCCGCCAGCATGGGTCCGGGTTTCCCTCAATGGCGGTGCCACCTTCGGCCCCGACCAGCAGGTTCCGTCCCGGTCCAGCGCTCCGGCCGGGGTGATCGAGCGTTACCAGCTAGCCGCCGCCAGCGCGAACCGACTGCTCGTCGTCGAAACCGGCGTGCACACAAGCAAGGTCCTGCTAAGCGAGAACGGCGGCCGCACCTGGTCCACCCCGCTGAACCTGAGCTCCGGCAGCCCGGTTGTCCTGGTCGGATACGAGGACCCGCTCACCGCAAGGATCGCCCAGGCCGACACGGTCTGGACCACCCGCGACGGCGGCCAAACCTGGACCGCCAACCACTTCAGCACCAGCTAACCGGACTCGGGACAACGAACTGCGAATCCCGCGCAATAATCCGGCTAGGTTGGAGTCACCGGGCCTGGTCGGAGCCTTCCTCGCTGGCGAGCGCCGCGCGCAGTTCCACTAAGTCGGCCGTGATTGCGGTATGCAGGCCAGGATGCAGGCCGTTCTTGCGCTCCGCGACCCAGCGGACGCCATGACGACCGATCAGCTGGCTACGGAACCGGAATGCCGGGTAAGCCACCGTGAGCCGGTCAAGCTCAGCTGCGACAACCATGTCGTCGGCCGTGATCTGCGCTGGTGCGCCAGGGCACGCTTGTGCGCCATGATCTGTCATAGCCGGACTCGCCTTCCGGTCAGGGCTCGGCCCGGAGCTAGTACCTCCCGGCCGGGCCCGCTGTGTACAGGCAGAAGCCCCAGCGTAACGTCGGTGTCCTATGGTCGTCTACCCTCAATATATGGTCACACCATGGCCTACGCTGCTCCACGCGTGGCGGCCTACGGACGGCTACCGTCGCGCCATGGTCATAGACCGGGAGTGGGACGAGCCGGTATACCGGCAGGTCGCGAACATCCTGCGCGACCAGATTGAGGCCGGGCAGATCGAGGCGCGACGCCCGGTCCCATCGATCCGGACCTTGTGCCAGACCTACGGGATCGCGAGAACGACCGCCGCCAAGTCGCTCCGCGTGCTCGCGGACGAGGGACTGATCCGCCAGGTTGCCGGGCGTGGCTGGTTCGTCGTGCCAGAGGATCAGCGGCCCAGGTAGTAGCGCTGATATGAGGCCCAGGATTCCTCATCCGTTCTCGAGCGTGCCCGCGCGGCCCTCCTAGCGATCTGTGAGCGCCGCCACTCACGTGACCGGCTGCCTGGTTCGGAGCCGCCTGGCAAGCCGTTCAGGCGGCTGGGCGGGTCCGTATCCAGGCAGTCCGTTCCGCACGCCAAGGTCCTTGTCTCCGGCCCGAAGGCCAGGCTCGCGGATCAGCGGCCTGGTGCCCGGGTCGCCCGGCAAGCCGTTCAGGCGGCGGGCGAGTCCGGGATTCCGGGCCGCGCCGGCCCTGCCTAGTCCCCAAGCTCGGCCCGCCGTCGATTCACGTACTCCTGCAGCTCGGCCCTGATCGCCTCGTCCAGCGGCGGCTCGGCGTACTCCGCCAGCTTCTTCGCCACGATCTCGCTGGCCCGCGCGGTCGCGTCCAGTCCACCGGTCCGCAGCCACCGCTCGTAGTTCGAGGTGGACGACAACAACGGCCGGTAGAAGCACTCGCGGAATCGCTCCATCGTGTGCTGCGCCCCCAGGAAGTGACCGCCGTGCCCGACCTCCTCGTGCGCGCCGAACGCCAGCGACTCCTCGTCGATCTCCAGCGGCGTGAACTCGACCCGCAGCATCCGCAGCAACTCGATGTCGACGATGAACTTCTCGTAGCAGGAGACCAGACCACCTTCCAGCCAGCCTGCCGCGTGCATGACGAAGTTGGTCCCGGCCAGGAACGTCGGCAGCAACGTCATCAGCGACTCGTACGCCGCCTGCGCATCACAAGTCTGGGAGGAATTGAGGCCGCCGCCGGTGCGGAACGGGAGTCCGAAATGGCGGGCCAGCTGGCCGGTGCAGAGCAGGCCGATCGCCGACTCGGGTGTGCCGAAGCTGGGCGAGCCTGACTGCATGTCGATGTTCGAGAGGAATGATCCGAAGATGACCGGGCAGCCGGGCCTGATCAGCTGGGCCAGCGCGATCCCGGACAGCGCCTCGGCGAGCTGCTGCACAAGTGCCGCCGGGATCGACACTGGCGACATGGCACCCATCAGCAGGAACGGGGTGAGCACCACCGGCTGGTTGGCCGCGCAGTACTCGAACTGGGCGTCCAGCATTCGGTCGTCCCAGCGCAGCGGTGAGTTGCAGTTGATCAGCGAGATGGTGGCCGGTGTCGCCTCGATCGCGGCCCGGCCGCCGAACAGGATCTCGGTCATCTTGATGGTGTCCGCGGCGTTCGGCCCCGAGACCACATTGCCCATGTAGATCTTGTCAGTCACGGTCTGCAGCGCGTAGATCATGTCCAGGTGCCTGGAGTCGAGCGGTGCATCGTTCGGCTCGCAGATCACTCCGCCGGCCGAGTCAAGTTCGGCGAATGACTGGGCCAGCATCGCCATCTTGCGGAAGTCGTCCATCGAGGCATCCCGGCGGACGTCGCCCTCCCGCACGAACGGCGAGCCGTAGACCGCGCCGAACACCATCTGGTCCCCGCCGATGTGCACGCTGTTGGCCGGGTTCCTGGCCTGCACGTCGAACTCGGCTGGTGCCTTGGCCACCTGCTCGATGATGAAGTCAGGATCCAGCTTGACCACCTCGCCTTCGACCGTCTGACCATCCTTGCGCAGCAGGTCAAGGGCCTCGGGCTTGGCGAACTGAACGCCGATCTCGGAGACGATCCGCCGCCAGCCTTTGTCGAGGACGGCAACTGCGTCCGGCGACAGGATCTCGTAGCGGGGCATCCGGTTGCGGAACATGGCCACCTCGGTTCGGACTGGTTTCGGGTTCGGGCTGATCGCGGTTCGGGCTGATCTCGGTTCGGGCTGGTCTCGGTTCGGGCTGGTCTCGGTTCGCGCTGGTCTCGGTTCGCGCTGGTCTCGGTTCGCGCTGGTCTCGGTTTGGCTGATCTCGGCCAGACTGATCTCGGTCCAGGCCAATCTGGGTTGCGCTGGTCTCGCCGAGCGCGGAGCGACCCCAGCGCGGGCCAGCCCACACCAGCCTTGACCCTCACCGCAGCTTAAATCTAGGATCACATAGTAGAACTAGGTTCCGGAATATGGAACAAGACCGGAAGGGTCTGTAGTGACCAGCCCGAACGGAACGCAGGCTATCGACCGGGCAGCCCAGTTGCTGACCCAAGTGGTGAATGGCGCTGAGCCGGTGACGTTCACCGAGCTGACCGCGGCGAGCGGCCTGGCTAAGTCGACGACGTCCCGGCTGCTGATGGCGCTCGAACGTCACCAGCTGGTGCGCCGAGACGGCGACGGACGGTTCTGGCCTGGCGAGCTGTTCACGAGGTACGCCTGGCGCGGCACGGCACGCACCGACCTGGTCGCCGTGGCGCAGCCGTTCCTCGACCGGCTGGGTGAGCAAACTGGGGAGACCGTCAATCTCGGCGTTGCCGGCGGTGCCGGCGGCGGCATTCAGTACGCCGGTGCCCGCCACGGGGGCGGCAGCGGCACCATGGTCCAGCAGATCGCCCAGGTGGACAGCCGGTACATGATCGGCGGTACTAACTGGGTCGGCCTCGCCGTCCCGCTGCACTGTTCGGCGCTCGGCAAGGTACTACTCGCTTACGGTGCCGCCGAGCTGCCGCAAGGGCGCCTGACGCCGCGCACCGCCAGGACCATCACCACCCGCGCGGCACTGCAGGCCGAGCTCGCCGCGGTCCGCGACTGCGGCTACGCGGTCACCGATGAGGAACTTGAGCCAGGCCTGGTCGCGGTCGCCGCGCCGGTCTTCGCGGCCGGCCAGGTAGCGATCGCAGCCATCTCGGTCTCTGGCCCGGCTTCCCGGCTGACCGCCGATCAGATCCCGTTGGCCGCGGCGCAGTGCGCAGCAATCGCTGGTGAGCTGTCTGACGTCCTCGGGCACCCGCCGACGGCCGCCGCTTCCCGCGCGACTGCCCTATCTCACCCGGCTGCTACATCCCACCCCGCTGCTACATCCCACCCGGCTGCTCCATCCCACCCGGCTGCTCCATCCCACCCGGCTGCTCTGCCCCGCCAATCCGCACTCCCCCGCCAATCCGCACTCCCCCGCACTGCCGTCCTCCCCCAGACAGCTTGATCCCAGGCAGTCGATCAGCTCCCGGACAACTCGATCCCAGACAACTCGATCCGCACAGCCCGATCCACGACAGCTTCATCAAGACAGCTTGATCCAAGACAGTCCGATCAAAGACAGCTGCACCAAAGACAGCTTGATCCCAGACAGATAGACAGAAGGTGCCGGATGACCAATGACGAGCTGCTGCGCCAGCTGTACGACATGACCCTGGTCGGTAACGGTGCTGCCGTCCTCAAGCTGACCAATGTGGGCCTGCAAGCTGGACTCGGCCCGGAGACCTTGCTGTATGAGGCCCTTATTCCATCGCTTGAGGAGGTCGGCGCCAGATTCGAGCGGGGTGACTTCTTCGTTCCCGAGATGCTGATCGCTGGCAAGGCGATGGCCGGAGCTCTTGAGGTGCTGCGGCCGCTGCTTGCGGAGACCGGCGCCGAGCCGATTGGCACGGTGGTCATGGGCACCGTCAAAGGCGACGTGCACGACATCGGCAAGAATCTGGTGAACATCATGTTCGAGGGAGCCGGCTTCCAGGTCATCGATCTGGGCGTCCAGGTGGCGCCGGAGAAGTTCATCGCCGCGATCGAGGAACATCAGCCGGACATCGTCGGCTTCTCCGCGTTCCTGACCACCACGATGCCGATGTTCAAGGCGAACATCAACGCCCTGACCAAGGCCGGGCTGCGGGACAAGGTCATGGTGATGGTCGGCGGCGCCCCGGTCACCCAGGAGTACGCCGACGTCGTCGGTGCCGACGGTTACGCCGCCGATGCCTCAGCCGCAGTGGTCAAGGCGAAGCAGCTGATCGCCGCCCGGCGGGCGGCGGCGCGCGACGCCGCCGCGCTGCCGGCCTGATCGCGGTAAGGATGGACACCCTCCTTCGGTCAGCTGCCAGCCAGCGGCAGGCCGTCAGCGAAGTCGTGATCGGCGCCGGACGGCCGTTCTGCATCATCGGTGAGCGGATCAACCCGACCGGACGGCGAATTTTCCAGGAGCAACTAAGGCGCGGCGACCTGTCCAGGGTTGAGATCGACGTGGCCCAGCAGATCGCGGGCGGCGCGATGGTCCTGGACGTCAACATGGGCGCTCCGCTGGCCGATGAGACTGAGCTGATGGTCGCGGCGGTGCGCCTGATCCAGTCGCTGACCGACCTGCCGCTCTGCCTGGACTCATCGATCATCGAAGTGCTTGAAGCCGGCCTGGCGACCTACCAGGGCAAGGCGTTGGTTAACTCGGTGACCGCCGAGGACGACCGACTGCACGCGATCCTGCCGCTGGTCGCCAGGTACGGCGCCGCGGTGATCGGGCTGCCCAACGACGAGGAGGAGATCCCCGAGGAACCGCGTCGGCGGCTCGAGCTGGCCAGCAAGATCATCGACGTCGCCACCGGCAAGTACCAGATCCCGATCGAGGACATCGTGATCGACCCGCTAGCGATGCCGATCGGCGCCGACACGTCCGTCGTCGTCCGCACTCTGGAAACGCTCGAACTGCTGCGATCAGAATTTGGCGTAAACACCACGCTCGGAGCGTCCAACGTGTCGTTCGGCATGCCGGACCGGGGCGCGATCGTGGCCGCGTTCCTGCCGATGGCCAGCGCAGCGGGCCTGACCAGCGCGATCATGGACGCCCGCTCCCCTGAGCTGGTGCAGGCCGCGCGCGCCGCCGATCTGCTGCTCAACCGCGACGACTGGGGCTCGAACTGGATCGCCGCCCACCGAGCGCAGGCCGCTCGGATGGCGCAGGCCGCTCGGCCGGCCCAGGCCGAACCGGCGGCCCAGGCCGAACCGGCGGCGCAGGCCGAACCGGCGGCGCAGGCCGAACCGGCGGCGCAGGCCGAGCCGCCAGCGCACGCCGAACCGGCAGCGACCTGACCATGCCAGAAGTGAGCGCACCGGAGACGACGCCGACGGAGTCCGTGCTGGAGCACGCCGGAGCGGACCACGCCCGGGCGGGGCACGCCCGGGCGGACCACGCCGGAGCGGAGCACGCCGGGGCGGACCATGCCGGGGCGGACCACGCCAGAACGGAGCACGCCGGCGCCGAGCACGCTGGGACGGGATCCGGCTTGGCGCATCGAGTGGATCTGGTTTTTGTTCCGGATGACAATCGAGTCCGGGTGCCTTCAGGCGTGACCCTCTTCGACGCGGCCAGCTGGAACGGCATCGCGATCGACTCGACCTGTGGCGGTCACGGAACCTGCAAGAAGTGCAAGGTGCGGGTCATCGATGGCGACGTGCCCGCATCGAAGGTGGACGCCCGGGCATTCACGCCCGATGAACTGCGCGACGGCTGGCGGCTGGCCTGCCGAGCCGCAGCGACCGGCGATCTGCGGATCGAGGTGCCGCCGCTAACCACCAGACCGAAGGCCGCTACGGTCGGGATCGGCAGGCGGGTGATCCTGCGGCCCGCCGTGCAGAAACGGTTTCTGCAGCTCGCCGAGCCTTCGCTTGCTGATCAGCACAGTGATATCGAGCGGGTGCTGGCCGGCCTTGACGACCTGGAACTGCGGGTCGACCTCGCGGTACTCCGCTCGGTCGGCCGGGTGCTGCGGGCGGCCGACTACGAGGTGACCGCGGTAATCGTCGATGAGGTGCTCATCGACGTCCAGCCTGGCGACACGACGGATCGCCGCTATGGCATCGCCTTCGACCTGGGCACCACCACGGTGGTGGCGACCCTGCTTGACCTGTCCACCGGAACGCCGATGGCGGTCGGTTCGATGCTCAGCAAGCAGCAGCCGTTCGGCGCGGATGTGATCAGCCGGATCAGCTCGGTCATGCTCGAGCCGGACAATCTCGGCAGGCTGACCACCCTGGCGCACGAGTCGCTTAGCCAGCTGGTCGGCGAGGTCTGCGAGCAGGCCGGAGTCGATCCGCTCGACGTGTACGAGGTGGCGCTGGCCGGGAACGCGACCATGACGCATCTCGCGCTCGGCATCGATCCCGAGCCGCTCGGCGTCGCTCCGTTCATCCTGTCGGCCAGGCTGCTGCCCGAGGTGCTCGCCGCCGACATCGGCCTGGCGGTGCATCCGCGGGCCCGTGCTGTCGTGTTCCCCGCGTTCGGCGCGTATGTCGGCGGCGACATCACCGCCGGGCTGCTGGCTTCGGGCATGAACCGCGACTTCCGGGTCAGGCTCTTCATCGACATCGGCACCAACTGCGAGATCGTGCTCGGCAGCCGGGACTGGCTGCTGGCCACCGCCGCGCCTGCCGGGCCGGCCTTCGAAGGGGCCGCGATCCGGTGCGGCATGCGAGCCGCCGACGGCGCGATCGAGTCGGTCACGCTCCGGGCCGGGCCGCCCGAACCAGAGGGGCACGTGGAGCTCATCGGGCAGGCGGGAACGGGCGGCGCCGGGCTGGCGAGCGACATCGAGCTGAAGGTGATCGGCGATGCCGAACCGGCCGGCCTGTGCGGCTCCGGCCTGGTTGACGCGATCGCGAGCCTGATCGACGTCGGGCTGCTCGACCGGTCGGGACGATTCGTTCCGGATGAACGCGCGGCCCAGGTAGCACCCGTCCTGGCCACCCGGCTGACCATGCTCGGAGACGAGCGCGTGTTCGTGCTGCACTGGCGCGGCGAACCGGGCGACGTTCCGAACTCGATCTACCTGAGCCAGCGTGACGTGCGGGAACTGCAGTTCGCCAAGGCCGCGATCGCATCTGGCTGGAGCGTGCTGCTTGAGGAGTCCGGGCTGGCTGCGAGCGACATCCAGCAGGTGTTGCTGGCCGGCTCGTTCGGCAGTTATCTGTCGCCGGCGAATGCGATCCGGCTCGGGCTGGTACCCAGACTGCCGACGCTCCGCGTCATCAGCGCGGGCAACGTAGCTGGTGAGGGCGCCAAGATGGTGCTGCTCTCGGTCCGGGAGCGGGCCGGGGCGCTGGCGCTGCTTGAGGAGGTGAGATATGTCGAGCTCTCCGACCGCGCCGACTTCAACGACCGGTTCATCGAGCAGTTGCAGTTCCCCGAGTAGCTTGCTGTCGGCCCGCCCGGCCGAACCCGTCGACCAGCACGAGCCTGACTGCCTGGCCGAACCTGCGAGTCCGGCCGCGTCAGCAGGCCGGACTGCCGTGATCGCGTGCGGCGCCCTCGGAGCCCACATCCGCGAGATCATCGAGCGCCTGGGCTGGGACGTCGACGTCCACAGCCTGCCCGCCCAGTTGCATAACGTGCCGCGGCAGATCGCCCCGGCCGCCGAACGGCTGGCCCGCCAGCTGCAGCAAGAGGGCCGCCGGGTCGTGCTGGCCTACGCCGACTGCGGCAGCTACGGTGAGCTTGACCGGCTCTGCGTCCGGCTCGGCGTCAGCAGGCTGCCCGGCCTGCACTGCTATGACGTGCTGGCAGGCCCGGACCGGATCGCCGAAACGCTCGCCGCCGAGCCGGGCACCTATCTGCTTACCGACTTCCTGGTCCGCAGTTTCCGCCGGTCGGTGCTCATACCGCTCGGCCTGGAGAGCTACCCCGAACTTTGGCCGGACTACTTCGGCCACTACCGCCGGGTGGTCTGGCTGGCGCAGTCACCCGAACCTGGGCTGGCGGCACAGGCGGCGGCGGTGGCCGACATGTTCGGCCTGCCGCTCACCGTCATCGAGGTAGGCACCAGCCGCCTGGAGCGGGAGCTAGCGCGCCTGATCGGCTGTCACGCGGGCGGCAGGCGGTGATCCGCAGCGGGCTGCGGCAGGCACTGCCGCTGCTGCGTACGGCCAGGTACGAGGTGCTGCCGACGCACAATGCCGAGGAGTCCGTACTGTCCTGGGTGCCGCGCGATGTCACGGTCACGGTGACCGCGTCCCCGGTCAAGGGCCTGGATCCGACGCTGGATCTGACCGAGCGGCTCTGCGCTCAGGGCTATCACGTCGTTCCGCACCTGTCGGCGCGGCTGGTCAGGGACGACGAGCACCTGGCCGAGATCGTGACCCGGCTGACCGCCGCTGGGGTTAGCGACGTGTTCGTCCCGGCCGGCGACGCCGATCCGCCCGCCGGGCCGTTCACCAGCGCACTGGCCCTGCTTGAGCGGCTGACCGAGCTGGGCCGCCCGTTTTCGCGGGTCGGCATTACCGGGTATCCGGAGAGTCATCCAAAGATCGACGACGACATTACCGTCCAGGCGATGTGGGACAAACGGCAGCACGCGACCTATATCGTCAGCAACCTGTGCTTCGAGCCGGCGCCGCTGCGGAACTGGATCGCCAGGATCCGGCGGCGCGGCGTCACCTTGCCGCTGCTAGTCGGCCTGGCCGGGCCGGTGGAGCGGACGAAGCTGCTGCAGATGGCGACGAAGATCGGCGCGGCTGAGTCGGCGAGGTTCCTGGCCGGGCACTCGTCCTGGCTCGTCCGGCTCGGCACCCCTGGCGGCTACCGGCCCGAACGGCTGCTCGACCGGCTAGGCAGCGTGCTCGCCGCACCGGAATCGGCGGTGCAGGGCTTGCACCTGTTCACCTTCAACCAGGTCCGCGAGACCGAGGAATGGCGCCAGTCACTGCTCGAGCAGCTGTCGCCAAACATCTCCCGACTAGATGAGTAATTCCAACGGATAAACACCGGTTGGTGATCAGTCGGCGTGGCCGGCGGCGGAACGAGGGAAGGGGGTCCAGAGTCAGCGCTGCTAGGGCCCGGTCGCGGTCACCGAGAATTGGTCGAACGTGCGCAGCGACTCCGCGCACCACTGCGTGCTCTGGAGATCGAGGACGCGCAGGCCCAGGCGTTCTCCGCCGCCCTCCCACTTTGTCGATCCGTCTGACAAGAGTCAGCCACTCTCGTCAGGCGTCGGGCCGTAGCTTCCATTTGAGTGGACGAATCGAATCTGCCCTGCGGACTTGACCTTGACGCAGCGTCAACCCTCCATGCTGGCTGTCATGAGCATCCCTCCAACGACCAGTCAGGTCCAGGGGCCTGCGATCCACGTGCAGGGCCTGGAGAAGTCGTACAAGGAGCTGCGTGTGCTGCGCGGCGTGGACCTCGACGTGGCGCGGGGCAGCATCTTCGCCCTGCTCGGCTCAAACGGGGCGGGCAAGACCACGGTGGTGAAGATCCTGTCCACGCTGCTCAAGGCCGACGCAGGGACTGCCCGAGTCAACGGCTTCGATGTCGCGACGCAGGCCGCCGACGTACGCGAGTCCATAAGTCTCACCGGGCAGTTCGCGGCGGTCGACGAGATCCTCAGCGGGCGGGAGAACCTCGTCCTGGTCGCCAGGCTGAGGCACCTCAAGGACCCGGGCGCGATCGCGGATGACCTACTGAGGCGCTTCTCGCTGAGCGAGGCGGGCACCCGGAGGGTAGCGACGTACTCCGGTGGCATGCGCCGCCGCCTGGACATCGCCATGAGTCTCATCGGGAATCCGCCGGTCATCTTCCTCGACGAGCCGACGGCCGGGCTGGACCCGGAGGCGCGCATCGAGGTGTGGCAGGCCGTCAAGGAGCTCGCCGAGGGCGGCACGACCGTGCTGCTCACCACTCAGTACCTGGACGAGGCCGAGCAGCTTGCCGACCGGATCGCGATCCTCCACCAGGGTCGGATCATCGTCAACGGCACCCTGGCCGAGCTCAAACAGTTGCTGCCACCGGCCAAGGTCGAATTCGTCGAGAAGCAGCCCTCCCTCGAAGACGTCTTCTTCGCGGTCGTCGGCGACGCCGGCGAAGACGACAAGGACGGCGACGCCGATAAGGGCAGCCAAGACCGCAAGACCAGGTCGAACAAGAAGTAAGGAACAACAATGGCCACCCATTTCTTGGGCGACACCGCCGTGCTCACAGGACGGACCATGCGCCACGTCACACGCAGCCTGGACACCATCATCACGACCGCGATCACACCGATCGCCATCATGCTGCTGTTCGTCTACGTGTTCGGCGGCGCGATCCACACCGGGACGGTCTCGTATGTGAACTACATGCTGCCCGGCATCCTGCTCATCACTATCGCGTCGGGCGTCTCCTACACCGCATTCCGGCTCTTCACGGACATGCAGGGCGGGATCTTCGAGCGATTCCAGTCCATGCCGATCGCCCGATCGGGCGTGCTGTGGGCGCACGTGCTGACCTCGCTGGTCGCCAATCTGATCTCGCTCGTGGTCGTCGTGCTCGTCGCCCTCCTCATGGGCTTCCGCTCAGGCGCGGGAGTGCTGGCCTGGCTCGCGGTCGCCGGCATCCTGATCCTGTTCACCCTGGCATTGACATGGATCGCTGTGATCCCCGGCCTCACCGCGAAGACCGTGGACGGCGCGAGCGCGTTCTCCTACCCGCTCATCTTCCTACCGTTCATCAGCTCGGCCTTCGCGCCCACCCACACCATGCCCGGCCCGGTGCGCGCCTTCGCCGACAACCAGCCGGTGACCTCCATCGTCAACACGATCCGCGGCCTGCTCAGACAGCAACCGGTCGGCACCGACATCTGGACCGCCCTCGCCTGGTGCGTCGGCATCCTCATCGTCGCGTACATCTTCGCCAACATCTCCTACCGTCGCAGGATCTCCTGAGCCGGCGTCGACCGGATCTGGGCGAGTTGAGGGCAGGATCAGAGCATGCTGACGATAGGTCAACTGGCGGCGTATGCCGGCGTCACGGTGCGGGCGGTGCGGCACTATCACCAGATCGGACTACTGCCCGAGCCGGAGCGGGATGCTTCGGGTTACCGGCGGTATGGCGCAACGGCAGTCGTGTCCCTCATCAAGATCCGCACGCTCGCCAACGCTGGCGTGCCCCTGTCTCAGATCGGTCAGATGCTCGAAGCCGACGCACCGGCCTTTGCCGAAGCGGTCCAAAGGATCGACAGCCACCTGCGTGAGGAGATCGAACGGCTTGAGACCAGCCGCAAGCAGATCGCGCAGCTCACTGCCGGGGACAGTCTGGCGCTCCCGCCGGAGGTGAGCTCCTATCTCGATCGGCTTCGGGAGATCGGGGCGTCAGAGCGGATGGTGGAGGGCGAGCGGGACGGATGGATCCTGGTTGCGGCTCGCTGGCCCGATCGCATCCGCGAGTTTATGCCAGTGAAACTCGCGCAGCTCGATGACCCGCAACTCGTTCGGCTCTATCGGGTCCTGTCGGAGATCTTCGAAAGCGACGCAGGCGACGACCCGCGTCTGGAGGAAGCCGCCGAGATCATGGCCGGCCTGGCCGAGCAGGCATACACCTCCGGCGAGATCAACCTCAGCGAGGTGGCGCACGACGACCTGCCGTTTGACCTTCTGGACGGACTTGCCGTCGAGTCCGACCCGCGGGCGGAGCGGCTGCTGGACCTGATGCGCGAGCGTGGCTGGGCCAGCTGGACCCGGCTGGAGCGGCTGGCGGAGCCGCCCGACTAACCTCCGGGCGTCGTTTCACACCTGGATGTCGACTACTCATGTCGGCAGGAGGCTCAACTGCCCACGTTCCAGCGAAACGCTCTGACCTGCGTGGATACGCTGGCATTACTCATCTAGTCGGCGCGGACGGCCGCCGCGCCAGCTGGCACCGTCGCGGCCATATCGCCCAGCCGGCCAGCGAGCTTGGCGAGCTGACCCGGCGCCAGCGAGTAGCAGATCGTGTTTCCGCGGCGCTGAGTGATCACCAGCCCGGCCTCGCGGAGCGTCTTCAGGTGGGCGGAGATAGTCGGCTGGGACACGTCGAAGAACTCGGTGAAGTCGCAGGCGCAGATCCCCGGATCGGCCGCCAGGCGCTCCAGGATGCCCCAGCGCACCGGGTGTGCCAGAGCACGCAGCACTTCGATTTGATCGGCCACTCAGCTAGTATATCGCCTGGCGATAATATAGCCTTCGTTCTATATAGCGAGGGAACGATAATGCGGCAGCCGACATCAGACAGTGGGCGGGATCGACACGCTGATCGAGATCCGGCGGACGGGCCCGAGGACGTGCTAGATGAGAGTCTGGCCAGACTTGGCGCGACCGGACCGGAGTTTCGCGGAGGGCTCGCCAATCACGGACCGATGGCAACGGAGGCGATGCTCCGACTCGGCCGCGCCGACAACGTCGAGCCCTGGCTCGACCGCTACATCCGGCGGCTTGAGGCCGCGCCCCGCGCCGCTGACCGGATCGATGACCAGACCTGGCCAGAAGCGCTCGGCATTACGGGCCGCGTCGCCGACTGGGAGCTGTACCTGCGCGATCAGCTAGCCGAGGGCTCCTGGCGCGATGTGCTGGCCCGGTGGTGGCGCATCCTGGTCCCTGGCGTGGCCGCCGCCGCCACGCACGGCGTCATCCGAACCTCGCACGCGGCCCGCAGCCTCGCCATAGCGGAGGCCGTCGGGCGGTCCGCGCAGACCGGGGAGCGCACGGCGGAACTCGCTCGCGGTCTCGCATACTGGGCCGCCAGCTACCTGGAGCTGCCCGGTCCTGCGCGCACCGGGGGCCACCTTGAGCTGCGCGACGCCGTCGCCGACCTGCCGGTCGCTGCCGGGCCGGTGCAGCCTGGGCTGATCACGACCCGCCTGCGCACCTGCCTGGGCGGCGAGCCGCGTTTCCCGGCGGCGGTCAGTGCGCTCCGCCCGCCGGGCGACGTGTCGGCCGGCCTGCGTGACCTGGCGTCGGAGTTCGCCCGAGTCTTCCTCGTCTACGGCCGTACCCAGCCGATCGACTTCCTGCATGCCGTCACCGCGCCGGTGGCCGCTCGGTCCGTGCTCGGCCTGCTGCCCGCCGAGCTCGCCAGGCCAAGTTACGACGCGCTCTGGCAAGTCTGCGCGGCGCTGTACTCGGCGTATGCCGTCGATGCCGTCCAGGAGTCCGAGCCAATTGGCGAACCGCCCGGTCCTGATGTGCTGATCGACCGCGCGGTCGGAACTGGCGACGAGCACACCATCAAGCTGACCGAGGCATGCCTGCGGCTGCACGCCGAGTCGCCCGATCCGGTGTTCCTGCACGCGGCGGCACGCGGCTCCGAGCTACTTGGCTAGCCACAGCGCCAGGGCAATGCCGGATATTGTCTGATCGGCGGGTGCCTAGATGCGGAGCTGGCCCCAGGGCAGCAAGGCCGTCACGGCCACCGCGGCGAACAGCAGCGTCAGATAGCCGATCGACAGGTGGAACAGCCGCATCGGCGCGGCGGCAACGCCTGCTGAAATCCGGCCGCGCAGCCGGTGCGCCTCGGTCAGGAACCAGGCTCCGAGCGCGATGGCGCAGCCGCCGTAGATCCAGCCGGCCGACGGGGTGAGCGCCAGCGTCACCGCCACCATCACCCAGCTGTACCCGACGATCTTGCGGGCCACCGTATCCGCGCTGGCGACCACCGGCAGCATCGGCACCCCGGCCGCCGCATAGTCGTCCTTGAACTTCATCGCCAGCGCCCAGAAGTGCGGCGGCGTCCAGAAGAACACCACGCCGAACAGCACCAGCGCTGGCCACCCCACCCGGCCGGTCACCGCCGCCCATCCCACCAGGACGGGGAAGCAGCCGGCCGCGCCGCCGATCACGATGTTCGAGGCCGTACGGCGCTTCAGCCCGAGGGTATAGACGAACACGTAGAACAGGATCGCGGCGTCTGCCAGTGCTGCCGCTAGCCAGTTCGCGCCCAGGCCAAGCAGTGCGGTCGCGGCCGCGCCAAGCACTATTCCCGAGGCGAGCGCCTCGGCCGGCCGGATCGCGGCCCGGCCGCCAGGACCACGGCGTGCCACTAGCGGACGCCGCGAGGTCCGCCGCATCACGGCATCGATATCGCGGTCCACGAAGCAGTTGATCGTGTTCGCGCTGCCAGCGGCGAGCGCTCCGCCAACCAGCGTGACAACCATCAGCTCCCAGGAGGGAACGCCCCGGTCTGCCAGGAACATCACCGGCAAGGTAGTCACCAGCAGCAACTCGATGATCCGCGGCTTGGTCAGCAAGAACAGCGACCGGACTATCAGCCAGACTGACCTTCGCCCAGCTGGCACAGCGCGGAAGTCAGTGGCCGACGCGGCTGGCGTCGCCGGGATGCCGGGCAAGGCGCTTGCGGCCTGGGTCACTATCTCGCCTTCGTCTGGTTATTCACCGGCTTGGTTCACTCGCCGGTACTGTCTGCTGCAGGCCCATCCTGCCCGACCTGTCCGGCGGGTTCATCGCCGGCTGGCTCGACATCGGCCGCCTCAGCTGTGCCAGCCTCCTCGGTACCAGCCTCGCCAGTGCCAGTCTCGGTCGTCCCAGCCACAGTTGTGCCAGCCACAGTAGTACCGGCTGCGGCCGTCATGCTCGCCCTGGCCGGCGAATTCGCGGTGATGGGTGCATGACCCGGCACCTTGTGCGGGCTGCGGAATCGCAGGTACAGGGCGCCGGCAACGACGATGAACAGGAGCATAGGGTAAGCAAAGGTCCAGTTGTACCCATGCGGGGTGTTCATCGGGCTGACTGCCGCGAGTAGCCTTCCCAGCACTGCTGCCTCCTGCTGCGAGTTAATGAACTGAGCGCCTCAGCACTACCCGGCTGGCCATGCTGCTGGCGGGCCCTGCATACCGGATAAGGTCCCGGCTAGGTCGGTAACGCAATCAGTGCACCAAGTAGAAGAGCACCCACAAGACGAGCGCCGCTACGGCCATGAAGCTCCAGAACAGGGTAAACCCGCTAACCGACGCCTGGAAGCGCTGCACTACGGCTGCCTCGTCGAAGGTCGGCGGCTGCTCGACGAACGAGATCTCTGGGATCGGCCTGGCCCGCATGACCAGGATCTCCAGCCAGACCATCGTCGCCAGGACCAGCACGGCGAACACCGGCGAGGCCGCCGTGAAAACGCTCGCGAAGCCGCTGGCTCCCGGCTGGAACGGAACGACGGTCAGCTGCCAGATCTGGACGGCGGCAGCGGCCAGGCCAAGCACCAGCGCGACGACGGCCAGGCCGAGCCAGGCACTCCTCTTGCCCGTCTTCAGCAACTGCACTCCAGCGGCCTGGATCACGGCGCTCACCACGATCAGGCCCATGATCAGCGTGCCCTGCCACATCTTGGGCGGCACGAACGGCGGAGAACCATGCACCGGGTACCACAGGCCGTAGGAGTTGATCGAGCGCAGGTAGAAGAACGCGAACACGAAGGCGCCAAGACCGGAAGCCACGATGCCGATCGTGAGCCTGGTGGCTGTCCACACGCCGTTCAGGGCCGCCTCGTGGTAGAACGCAGCCTCCTCCTGCTCCCGGCTCAGGCCTGCCGGGCCGGCCGACATCATCTCAGCCATCTGTCTATGCCTCCGCTCGTGCGGTCTCGGTGCCTGAGAAGGCCGCGGTCAGCACGCCGACCGGCGGATTCAGGTCGGCGACCGGCGGGCTGCCCGGCACTCCGTACTCGTACGGGCCGGACAGCACGACCGGGACGTGCTCGAAGTTGTGGGCCGGCGGCGGCGAAGGAACCTGCCACTCCAGGCCACGAGACTCCCACGGGTTGCCGGTCTCGCGTTCCCTGACGACCACCGTCGACCAGACGAAGTTGATCACGAAGATCAGGATGGACGCGCCGAGGAAGAACGATGAGATGGAGACCCAGTCGTTCAGGGTCTGCAGGTTGCGGGCGTATTCGAAGACCCGGCGCGGCTGGCCGGCCAGGCCGACCGCGAACAGCGGCAGGAAGGTGGAGTTGAAGCCGAGGAACATCAGCCAGAAGTGGACCTTGCCGAGCCGCTGATCCAGCTTGATGCCCAGCATCTTCGGCAGCCAGTAGTAGCAGCCGCCCATGAACGCGAAGATCAGGCCGCCCATGATCGTGTAGTGGAAGTGGGCCATCACGAAGAAGCTGCCGTGCTCGGTGGTGTCCGCTGGCACGTCGGATACGAAGACCCCGGTGATTCCGCCGATCAGGAAGTTGAAGAAGAACGCCAGGCAGAACAGCATCGGGACGGTGAAGCGGATTTTCGCTTTCCACAGGGTGCCCATGGCTACCAGGAAGATGAATCCGGTCGGGATGGAGATCAGCTCCGTAGTCAGCATGAACAGTGGCCGCATGTCCGGGTTGATCCCGCTGTCGAACAGGTGGTGCTGCCAGACGAAGAAGCTCAGCAGCGTGACGCCGATGATGCCAGCCGCCGCCACCTTGTAGCCGAACAGCGGCTTGCGGCAGAACACCGGCAGCAGTTCGCAGACGATGCCGAACCCGGGCAGCGCCAGGATGTAGACCTCTGGGTGACCGAAGAACCAGAACAGGTCCTGGTAGAGGTAGGTGCTGCCACCCAGCCGGCTGGTGAAGAACGCGGTCTGCACGGTCCGATCGGTGAGCAGCATGTACATCCCGCCGACCAGGATCGGCGCGGCCAGGGTCATCATCACCGCGGTGCCGAGGATGCCCCAGACGAACATCGGCAGCCTGCTCCAGCGCATGCCGGGCGCGCGGTAGCAGATCACCGTGATCAGGATGTTGAAGCCGGCCAGGATCATCGAGATCCCCATCAGGCCGAACGCGAACGCGTAAGCGTCAGCGCCCTCGGTGTCCTGGACGGAGAGCACCGGATAGCCGGTCCAGCCCATGTGGAAGCCGCCGAGCAGGATCGCAGAGAGCAGGATCAGGAAGGCGACCGGCGTGAGCCAGAAGGACAGCGCCTCGAGCCGCGGGAACGCGACCCGCTTCGCCCCGATCATGAGCGGGATCAGGTAGTTGCCGAACGGGCCGAGGATGACCGAGGTCATCAGCATCATCATCATCGTGCCGTGCTCGCCGACGATCTCGATGTAGACGCTCGAGCTGAAGACGTGGTGTACCGGCGAGAGCAGTTCGGTCCTGATCGCCATCGCGAACAGGCCGGCCGTGCAGAAGTAGATGATCATTCCGACCAGGTACTGGATCCCGACCACCTTGTGGTCGAGGGTGTACCTGAAGTACCTGGCCAGGCCGCGAGAATCCTCGTGCTCAACGTCGTGCAGCGGCCGGCCGACCATCTGCCGCCCTAGGTCGTTGAAGACGCCGAGACCGGCCAGCCAGCCGATGACCATGAAAAGGTAGCCGAGCACGATCGCGAAGTCGTTCGCATCAGCGAAGCCGATCTGCTGGTAGGCAGCCGGTGACCCTGGGCCGGGCACGGCGTAGTAGTTGCCGAGCCAGTGCCCGAACAGGTAGCCGAGCACGGCACCGATCACGGCGGTGTGGAACCCCAGCCGCATCCACCAGGGACGCGCCCCACCCGCTCCAGCGGGGCCCCCGCCGCCTGGATGCTGGATCGTACCCGGCTCTGTCTCGATGGCCATCCGGTCACCTCTTCGTATCAACGGGCGATCATGCGAAATACTGTCTGGCTTACGGCTGAGCAGGATCCGCACCCGGGTAGTAGCCACCACCCGCACCGGTCACGCCCAGCGCCACGAGGACCTTGCTGAGCTGCTGGATCTGAGTCGGGTCATAGGTGGTGTCGTACGCGGGCAGTTGCTGGGTGATACTTGTCAGCTGGGTGCTTGTCGCGGCCGTCCAGGCCTGGAACTGCGCCAGCGTCACCACCCGGCCGTAATCGAACATCGCGCCGTGCCACAGCCCGCAGAGCTCAGCGCAGCGCACCGTGACATTGCCGAGTTGCGCGGCCTTGGTGTAGGCGATGTTGTTGACGCCCGGGTTCGCGTCGGCCTTAACCCCCAGCTGGTAGGCCCAGAAACTGTGGATCACATCGATTGACGTGACGTTGAACTGAATCCACTGGCTCTCCGGCAGGATCAGCGCGGTCGTCTCGAATCCGCCGAACTGCGGGTAGCGGTAGGTGAATTTCCACTGCTGCGCGATGACCTGCACCTGGAGCACCTTGCCGGGCGCCCACGGAGTCTGCTGCTCGGCCGCGGTCGCTGTCGCACCAGGTGGATTCCAGATTGGCGCCGGGCCCTCGCCAGCCCCGGCTCCATGCGAGGTCCACAGCGCGACGGTGCCGTAGACGGCGAGGGCCAGAACCACCACCGTGGTGCCGACGATCCAGATGGTCTGGATCCTGGTGTCGCCGTGAATGGGCGGCCCGTCGGCGTCGTCGCCCTCGCGCTGCCGCCAGACGACCAGCGCATAGCCGAAATAGACCAGCACCAGGACGAGAACCGGCGCTGACATCACTGCCATCAGCTTGATCGCAGTCTGATTTTCGACCGCGGTGGTTGACATCTTTCCCGGTGGCAGATGCGGACCGAGAACGAACCAGATCAGCAGGTCGGCGGCGAGGGCAAGAACGATCCAGAGGAGGAAGATCCGCCGGCCGTGACTGGGCCCGGCCTGGCCTGGCGCCGGGGCCTGCGATTCGGCGGTCATCAGGACACCACCTCCATCTGTCCGGTCATATAGCCGATCGTCTGCATGGGCCCGCCGAACCCGTCGAGGTATCCAAGGCCGCATGGAATTCGGCATTGCCAGAAGTAGTCGCCCGGCGTCGTCGGCGCCTTGAAACTGAAGGTGACCGTCGTGTGCGGCCCCGACGTACATGGCGAGGTCCCGCAGAGGTTGTTATTTGCCGCCAGCGTCGTGGGTGAGGCGACTGGAACGTTCAGGTCGATTCCTGGGATCGAGAACGTGTGCGCCACGGAGCACTGCGCCCAAGAATTCAGTACCGACGTCGCTTTGCCATTTACGTACTCGACGTTGCCGATCGTCCCGGTGACCTTGCCCCAGAACGGGTTACGTAGCGGAGTGCAGCCGTCGTAGCCGAGGATGGTCACGTCGATCGTGGCGCCGGCGGGGACCTTGAAGAGCGTGGTGTGCACCCAGGCGTGGGTGACCGGGTCCTGGATGAAGTAGGAGACCCAGTCCGGCTTGTTCGTGACCGTATTCTGGGCGTCTTCCTGCAGCGTGACACTCACCGTCTGGCCCGGCGTCACCCCGGCGGTGTAGTCCACAACCGGCGGACCGGCGAGGAAAAATTGGATGACGACGAAGATCGCGCCACCGACCACGGCGAGGAAAGCCACGAGCAGGGTTCCCACGCGGACCGGCAGGGACATCAGTCACCACCTCGCTTCTTCGCGGCGCCTAGCGCGCACGACTCGGTCCGGCGAGCGGTGAGAACCTGCGGCGCCGGAAAGCAAACGACTGCACCGATAGTGCGGTGCTCGCTCGGTGACCGCAATAGCTGAGGGCACGGATGACGAAACTGTCATCATCCGGCGCACAATTCGCCGGATCAGCCTGCCACGTTGCCATACCGCCCAGGCTGGCTCGCCGATGGCATGACCGCGGCGGGTGGGTATCCGGTCCTGGCCGGCTCGCCCATGCCATGATCGCGGCGGGCCTGTACCGACCCGGCCGGCCTCGCCGCGCCACGATCGCGGCGGGCTGGCACCGGTCAGGCCGGCTCGTCCGCGCTGCGCTCGCGGCAGGCCGGGTGGCACCGGCCAGGACATTCAGGTCGGCCCGGACGTTAACGCGCGGACGCGCCGCAGCCCCGTCAGCGTACCGGCGCGCAATAACTCGATGTCGCGAGCGCAAGGTCTACTCTGGCCGAGGGGGTGTCCATCTCGCCGTGGCAGTTAAGGCGAACATTATGTGATGTTTGGACTCTTTAGTATTGACTTGAGGGTTGCTACAGGAGTAGACCCAATCCCGAGAACCCGTCCCGCAGCGACGGGCCGGCTCGCCATACCCGCAACCTTGGCCGCCAGGGCCGATGCGGAATGACAGGGGAGCGATGACCGCGGCACGAGAGGATCTTGGGTCGGTCGACCCGTCGTCGGCGTGGCCTGAGTCGGCCGGGTCCGCTGAGTCTGGGATGCCGCGGATCCTTCTCATCGACGACGAGCCGGGAATCCGCAGTTTCGTCAGCAGGGCACTGGAGCAGGCCGGCTATCAGGTCGATGTGGCCGCCGATGCGGCCGACGGCGTGCGGCAGGCTGTCTCGGGCGGCTACGGCCTGGTGATCCTGGATCTGGTCATGCCGGATCTGGACGGCCGCGAAGTGCTCACCGCGATCTTGCATGTTCATCCGGACCAGGCCGTTTTCGTGCTCTCCTGCACCGCGGACGTCGGAACCAAAGTTGAGTGTCTTGAACGTGGTGCGCGCGACTATTTGACCAAGCCGTTCTCGCTCGCCGAACTGATCGCGCGGGTCCGGGCTAGATTGCGCGACACCGCCGGGCGCAGCGAGGTCATCGCGGTCGGCGACCTCGTCCTCGATACCGGCCGGCTAGTGGCCGACAGCGGTGGCGGCCCGGTTGCCCTGACCCGGCTTGAATTCCTGCTGCTCCGAGCGCTGATGGAACATGGCGGTGAATCGGTGGCCAAGAGCGAACTGCTTGCCTCCGTCTGGGGGATCGACTTCGATCCTGGCTCGAACATCGTCGACGTCTGCGTCAGGCGGCTCAGGGCCAAGCTCGGGTTCGCTCTGATAGAGACGGTGCGCGGTGAGGGTTACCGACTCGGGTCCTAAGCGGCAGATGCCGGCCGCGTCCGCAACCGCGCTCGCCGCGGTGCCTGCCAGAGCGCCCGTCGCAGGTACGACACCAGCTAGCATCCTGCCGGTCAGCCTTGAGCCAGAGCTGGCCTGGCTGGTGCTCTGCCTGGCGTGCCTGGTCGCCATCATGATGTTCCCCAGGTGGCAGGCCATTCCGGTCGACGTGATCTGGATCAGCCTGGCGTTGCTTTACGGGTTTCGGCTCTGGCCTAACCGGCGCACGCTCGCGCTGATCGCGACCGCTGCCGCTACCACGGCGGCCGCGATCGGCGATGATGTCGTCCGGCATCTGCGCGTCACTTACTCACTTGAGCAGATCCCGTTGCTGGCCATCATGCTGGTCGCCATGGCATGGCAGGCGCACCGCCGGCTCGTCGCGCGGGAGCGCGCCGAGATAACCGCCGACACCGAGCGGCTGCTGACCGTCCAGCGCCAGTTCCTGCAGGATGCGTCGCACCAGCTGCGGACGCCGATCACGATCGCCCTCGGTCACGCCGAACTGCTCGCCGAGGCGCTGGTCGGTCAGCAGCAGCGCGACATCCATGTGATCGTTGGTGAGCTTGAGCGGCTGAAGAGCCTGAGCGAGCGGCTGCTGATCGTCGCCGCGTCGGAGAACCCGGACTTCCTGATCCGAGAACCAGTAGAACTTGACCTGCTGGCGGCCGAGTTGCTGCACCGATGGCAGCCGACCACGCTGCGGCGCTGGCTGCTCGGCCGGCTGGACGCGGTCCAGGTAATCGCCGACCGGGACCGGCTGAGCCTGGCCCTTGACGCCCTGGTGGAGAACGCGGTCAAACACACCTGCCCCGGCGACGAGATCAAGGTGTCGGTCGTTGACGATGAGCATGGCCGGTTCGCCCGTATCGTGGTCGAGGACAGCGGAGAAGGCATCCCGGACGAGGACCTGCCGCATATCTTTGACCGGTTCAGGACCGCTGCCAGCGTTGGACCGCGGGGCACAGGTCTCGGCCTGGCGCTGGTGCGGGCCATCGCCCGCGGCCACGGTGGAGAGGTGCGCGTGCAGACCGCATTGGGTAAGGGCAGCAGGTTCGAGCTGCTACTCCCGACAGCTGCCGAACCGAGCAGGATCCGGCCAGCCTTGGATCAGGAGGCATGGTGAGCATTCGGCTCGCCGGCGAAGCCGGCTCAGGACGGCCTTGATCGGCGCCGCCTGCGCGCTGCTTGCGGTTGCCGCGGTCAGTGTCCTGACGGCGGGCAGTTCCGTCCGGCACGCACCGCCGCAGCAGGCCAAGTCGTTCACGCTCGGTCAAGTTGGCGACCCGTCCCGGCCGGTATCACTCGCCGACTACGCGGGCCGACCGGTCATCATCAACTTCTTCGCCTCATGGTGTGACATCTGCCAGCGGGAAACCCCGCTGCTGGCCAGGTTCTACCTGGCACACCAGGGCCGGGTACTGATCATCGGCATCGACGGGAATGACGAGACCAAGGCGGCACTGAAGTTCCTGCACGCCCACGGAGTGACCTATCCGGTCGCCGCTGACCCGACCCTGCGGCTCACCCTCGCGTACGGCGTCGGGGCCGGGTTCCCGCAGACCTTCTTCCTCAACGCCAGGCACCAGATCGTCAGGCACATTCTTGGCGCCGTGACGGCGGCCGAGCTGAACTCTTGGGCGTCGGCGATCCTCGCGCACGGAACGGAGGCTGGTTAGATGCCCGACCGGGCTCCGCCCTATATCCCGCTCCGGACGATCGGCTGGCCATCCCGGCGATCTCCGCGCTGGCTGCTCTCGTCCGGAGTCGTGCTGCTGGTCATTGGGGTCGCCGTCGGCCTAGCGCACCGACCGACCCAGGGCGAGCGGGCGAGCGACCTGCGCAGCGTCCTGGCAACCATGAACGCCGACGTCGGGTCTTGCGCGGCGGGCGTCCGCGAGTCACTCATCGTGCTCAAGGCGATCGACACCGGCACTAGTCACGACCTCGCGACCGCGCTCAGCGAGGTCAACTACGGCGCTAGCAACTGCTCACCGGCCAACAACGAGTTGCTCGACGACCTGACCAGCGCGCAGGTACCCGAATCGCTGAGCAGCTTTCACCTGGAGACCGCGATCACAGACCTGATCACCTGGGCTGCGCCCGACGCCCAGCAGGTCATGACCGATGTCGCCACCGCGCTGACCACGCGCGGCAAGCCGACCGAGTCCGCCAATCTGGCCGCCCTGCGCCAAGCCCTGCACACGCTGGACTTGCAGCGCTCGGCCGTCTACTCGGCGCTGAGACCCGCCATCAGAGCGCTCGCACCGCAGTCGGCACCGCCGGTCCTGCCTGGATAATCCCGGATCGAAAGCACGCCGCCGCACCGCTGACCGGAAAGGAACAACCAGCCCCGATGCCAGGAATGAACAGCGGCCTGAACATCGCCAACCCGATCTTGGTGGCGGCGTTCCGGGCAGCCCTGCTGCATCAGGGGCTCATCGTGCTGCTGATCCTGGCCGTGCTGGCGATTGCGTGGGCCAGCATCAGGGAGTGGCTGCCGCACCTGGCCGGCGCAGGCGGCCGGGTCGCAAGCGGCAGCTCCGCAGCAGACCAGGCCGTCGGCGGCAGCTCCGAAGGCGGCCAGGCCGCGGCGGGCAATTCCGCGGCCAGCCGAGCCGCGGCAAGCGACGCCGCGGGAGGTCGGGCCGGGGCACAACGGACCCGTCCAGCCGAGCCCGCAGGCCGCGCACTGCTGCGGCTCGGATTCGGTCTGCTATGGATCTTCGACGGGATCCTGCAGGCCCAGCCCGCGATGGCGGTGGGACTCCCGTCGAAGGTCATCGAGCCGACCGCGGCAAGCTCGCCCGCCTGGGTCCAGCACCTGGCCAACTGGGCCGGGACCACGTGGTCGTATCACCCGATCCAGGCAAGTGCTTCCGCGGTCTGGATTCAGGTCGGCATCGGCGTCTGGATGGTCACGGCGGCACGTGGCGGGTGGTCGCGGCTGGCGGGTCTGGTCAGCGTGGGCTGGGGCTTGATCGTCTGGGTGTTCGGCGAGGCGTTCGGCGGAATCTTCGCTCCCGGCCTCACCGCGCTCTTCGGCGCACCAGGTGCCGCCCTGTTGTACTGCGTGGCAGGCGGCCTGGTGGCACTGCCGGAGCGGTTCTGGCAGGCGCCAGTGATCGGCCGCCGGATGCTGTCCGGTGCCGGGCTGTTCCTGGTCGGCATGGCAGTGCTCCAGGCCTGGCCAGGTCGCGGTTTCTGGCAGGGCACCACGGCGCACGGCCAGCCAGGCACTCTCACCAGCATGGTCAAGTCGATGGCAAGCACCCCGCAGCCGCGCCTGCTCGCACATTGGGTGCGCGACTTCGGGGCGTTCACGGCCAGTCACGGATTCGGGGTGAACCTGTTCGCGGTGGCCACGCTCGCCACCATCGGCGCAGCGCTGCTTACCCGCCGGCCGCGGCTCGTCCTGCCCGCGATCACAGTTCTTGCACTGCTCGGCCTGGCCGACTGGGTCCTGATCGAGGACCTAGGTTTCCTCGGCGGACTGGGGACCGACCCGAACAGCATGGTTCCGCTGCTGCTTGTGGTCTTCGCTGGTTATCTCGGCATGACCCGGGTGCCGAGCGCGGTGACCGAAACTCAGCCGGTCCCCGTGCAGTCAGACACCGTGCGATCAGACACTGTGCCATCAGACGCTGTGCGGCCAGTGACGGTACAGCCTGCGACGATGCAGTCGGACTGGCGGGCTCGGCTAAGGCCGCAGCGGCTGGTCGCGGCGTTCGCCGCGGCCGGCGCCCAGAGCATCCTGGCCTGCTGGGCCGCCGCCGTGGTGCTGCTCGGCGCGGCGCCGATGGCGCTGGCCCAGACCAACCCGAACGCCGATCCGATCATCGCCCAGGCCATCGGTGGGACAAGTGCACCGCTCAATTCCGCTGCTCCCGACTTCCAGCTGACCGACCAGTACGGCCATCAGGTCTCGCTGGCCAGCCTGCGCGGCAAGGTCATCTTGATGACCTTCCTCGATCCGGTCTGCACCACCGACTGCCCGCTGATCGCACAGGAATTCCGCGCTGCCGACCAGCTACTCGGTGCCAGGTCGTCAGCAGTTCAGCTGGTCGCGGTCGCGGCGAACCCGCTCTACTACACCGCTCCGTACCTCCAGGCGTTCGACCGCCAGGAAGGTCTGACCGGCCTGCGGAACTGGCTCTTCCTGACCGGCACGCTTGCTCAGCTCCGCCAGGTATGGCAGAACTACGGCATCAGCGCGGTCGTGCTGCCCGCCGGTCAGATGATCGGGCACAACGACCTGGCCTTCGTCATCGATCCGGCCGGCCGCCTGCGGAAGGAGCTGGATATAGATCCGGGTCCGGGCACGGCTACGTCGCTTTCATCGTTCGCCGTCGAGCTGTCCCAGGCGGCCGAGCAGGCCATCCCCCCAAGCCGCTCTCCGAGCTGAACGAGGCGCGATGCACTATCTGACCGGCAACTGGTCCTTCGACCCGTTCCTTATCCTGGTCCTTGTCGTGGTGGCCTGGCATGAGGTTGGCCTGGCCAGGCTCGCCCGCCGGTCACGTCCAGAGCGGACCACCCAGCGCCGGCTGCGCTCGCTCTGGTTCTATAGCGGCCTCGCTCTCCTGCTGATCGCGGTCGCGTCACCGATCGACTACTGGGCCGACAGCTACTTCTTCATGCACATGATCCAGCACCTGCTGCTCATGTTCGCGGCGCCGACCATGATCGTCGCCGGGGCTCCGTGGCAGCCGCTGCTCGACGGACTGCCCGGCAGGCTTGGCCGGGATGCCACCAGGGAGGTGCTGACCGGCGGCTGGTCCCGCCCGCTCCGAGCCATCGGCGGCTTCCTGCTCCGGCCCTGGATCGCGATCACCGCATTCAGCGTCGCCATGGTGGCCTGGCACCTGCCTGGGCCGTTTGACCTCGCGGCGCGGAACCAGGCCGTGCACATCTGGCTGATGCACGGCACCTTCTTCGCTGCCGGGGTGCTGTTCTGGCTGCAGTTCATCCCGTCGGCACCGTTCCGGATCAAGATGACGCGCGCCGCCCAGGTCACCGCATTGCTGGTCACCAACGTGATCATGTGGATTCTGGCCATGGCGATGAGCATTCTGACGCAGACCTCGTGGTATTCGGTCTATAACCACATCCCCGGGGTCACCCTGTCTGCCTTCGCTGACCAGCAGATCGGCGCCGCGATCTTGTGGGTCTGCGGCGACTTCTGGGCCGTGCCTGCCATGATCTTCGTCTTCCGCCGCCTGATCAGCGAGGACGGCAATGTCGGTGCCGCGGTCGACCGGATGCTGGGCCGTGGCTCGCGGCGCTACCAGTGGGCCGGACGCCAGTAGCCCGCACGTCCACCAACCTTCACTCATCCGACGCGTGTCGTTGCACGTTCCAGCGCCACCGGTTGGGCATCATGTGACCAGGCCCCTCCAGGTATGAGCTGGAGGGGCCTGAGAAGCTGCTGCCTGGCCCGCGAAGCCGCTGCCTGGCCCGCGAAGCCGCTGCCTGGCCCGCGAAGCCGCTGCCTGGCCCGCGAAGCCGCTGCCTGGCCCGCGAAGCCGCTGCCTGGCCCGCGAAGCCGCTGCCTGGCCCGCGAAGCCGCTGCCTGGCCCGCGAAGCCGCTGCCTGGCCCGCGAAGCCGCTGCCTGGCCCGCGAAGCTGGCAGCTTGAGAATCTGCTGCCCGCGCCGGGCCTGGTCAGCCGCCCCAGGTCACCGGAACCCCGTGCGCCGGAGCAGTGCCAAGCCGCCGCCGCACGCCGCCTGGCCAGGTCACCAGTTCCGCTGGCGTTGTCGCGCTGTCTCGGATCAGCTCGAAGGTGAGATGGGCGAACCTCGCCGAGTCGTCCGCCGCCGCGCCAAGGCGGGCTATTCCCGCGGCCAGGGCATCGGCCTCGTCGGTGCTCAGGTACTGATGCATGATCGAGTGCCAGACCACGGTCCAGGTACCCGGTTCAAGGCCAATCCGCGCGATGGTGCGGGAAGCCGGCTCGGTCCGCAGGTCGGCCGGTACGTCGGCGGCCAGGTCAAGCGCACCGCGCAGCCTGGCAAACCGCTCGACCTGATCCGCCCAGACATAAGCGGTGAGCTTGAGCCGCCCGGCAGGCGTGACCGGGTCGATCGGGCTGACGTCCCCGCCGGTTCGCCAGGCTACTTCGATCGGCCGGACGGGAGGTGCCTCGCCGCGCCACCCGCCGATCATCCGGACCGGCGATGACTCCTCGCCGTAGGTGACGCCCGCGCCGGTGATCCTGAACCTGTCGGCGCGCAGGTTCAGCCCGGCGCTCGCGCCGATCTCGACCAGCCGGACCGGCAGATCCGCCTCAGCGAGCAGACTGCAGAGCAGACCGACGAGCACAGCACCGCGGCCAACCTCGTTAGTCTGCGGCGGCTGGTCCAGCCACGCCCGAACCGCGCCGCTGTGCTCGGCGAGAACCTGGCGCAGGGCCGGCCAGGCGCGGGAGCCGTCACTGCCTGGATCGGCGCGACCGCCAGCCGACGGGTAGAACTCGGCAAGCTCGGGTGCCTGGCCGGTCAGGACGAGCGCATGCACGCCACCGAGCATCCGCAGGGCCAGCGCATTCCGGCCCGGCTCGGCGAGGTGGCCATCCAGCACAGCGGCGGTCGGACCGCCAGCCAGCAAGTCGGCAGCCGCGTGCCTGAGCAGCCCAGCGTAGAGCGGGCTGCCGAGCGCGTCGCAGTACACCGCCTGCTGGTTGAGCAGTCGCGCGGCCCGCTGCACGAGCGTCTCCGCCGTGTCCGGTTTTAGCATCTTCGTTCGCCTATTCCCATTACCCTGCCGACGTGGACCTACCTGAACTTAACGTCGGAGCCCCCCCGCTGCGAGCCGTCATGCGCGAGCGCATCGAGGCGCTCGCGCACCGGCCGATCGCCGCCACCGAGAAGGGGTTCGGCGTCATCGCGGCCAGCCAGCTGGTCAGCGCGGCGACGCTCGCCGCACAGCACCCGCCGGCTCTCGGGTCCGACCTCATCATGCCGCTGCTGCTGCTGCGGGACTCCGCCCTCAGGCACAACGCACGCGCCATGGCCGACTGGTGCACCAGCGCCGGTGTCCGCCTCGCGCCGCACGGCAAGACCACAATGGCCCCGCAGCTCTTCGCCCGCCAGCTGGCGGCAGGAGCTTGGGGCATCACCGCGGCGACCATCAGCCAGGCACAGGTCTACCGGGCATTCGGCGTCGACCGAGTCCTGATCGCCAACGAGCTGACCGACCGGGCCGGAATCCGCTGGCTGGCTACCGAGCTAACCGCGGACCCGGAGTGGGAGTGCTACGCCTACGTGGACAGCATCGCCGGAGTCGGGCTGCTCGATGAGGCGCTGCGGGCAGCCGCCGCCTCCCGGCCGCTTCCTGTCCTAGTCGAGCTCGGCTTCCCCGGCGGGCGGACCGGCTGCCGCAGCGTCGCCGAGGCTCTGGTCGTGGCAGCCGCGGTCAGCCAGGCTCCCACCCTCTCACTCGCCGGAGTGGCCGGCTTCGAGGGCGGGCTTGGCACCGATGCCAGTCAATCGACGTTGGACGCCGTTGCCGCTTTCTGTGCTCAGCTACGAACACTGACCCGCCAGCTGCCCGGCGAACCGGCAGTGTCCAGCCGACCGCCTGCGCCCGGCGAACTGCCACCACCGGGCCAGCCACCGCCGGGCCAGCCGCCACTGGGCCAGCCACCACCGGGCCAGCCAGTCCAGGCACCTCCCGGCGGGTCCTGGATCCTCTCGGTCGGCGGCAGTGCGTACTTCGATGTGGTCGTCCGCGAGCTGACCGCGGCCGAAGAACCCGCGCCGACCGTTGTCCTGCGCAGTGGCTGCTACCTGACCCACGATCATGGCGAGTACGCCACCATCGGTCCTGACGCGCGGCAACGCGGACCTGAGCTGATCCCAGCCCTTGAGTTGTGGGCGCCGGTACTCTCCTGCCCCGAGCCTGGACTCGCACTGGCCTGCGCTGGCCGCCGCGACGTCTCCTTCGATAAGGGCCTGCCTGTTCCGCTGCGGGTGCGGCGCCCTGACGGTGAGCTGCTGCCCGCCGACCAGATGACGGTGACCAGGCTGGACGACCAGCATGCCTACTTGCGCCTTCCGGCCGGTGCCGAGCTGGCCCCTGGCGATCTGGTCTGCCTGGGCATCTCGCACCCATGCACCACGTTCGACAAGTGGCGGGTGATCCCGGTAGTCGATGACGACTACCGGGTGATCGACGCGGTGCACACCTTCTTCTGACCCGCCTCCGGAAGCAACGTCTCAGCGGCGTCATATGGCTTGCCCCAGCAGACGCATGGCGATCATCATTGTGAAATGGCCGGACCGGAGAAGTACATCCCCATATCAACGACAGACACTCTTCCGCCAGCCTTTGGGGGAGATCGTCCGGTGACCCGAATGTCACTGACATGGGCAACGGGGCATAGGACATTTGCCGATGCTGAGCAGTGGATCATGAATTCGGCTCGGGAAAACAACTATGATGCGGTTGTCGGTGTCCGTTTCATTGCGGTTCCGTACGTCTCAGCTGATTCGATGGCGGGGGGTCTGGGCGCGAGCGAAACATCCACAGAGTGTCAATGGACGGTCTACGGGACCGCGATCGGATGGCAGTAAGACCGGCTCCCGAATCACCGGCCGCAGCCCGGTAGGTGCATGATCGACTGACTAAACCGTGGGATCATGGAGAACCCGCGGCGCGTTCCCGGAGCGCCTCAACCAGCGCGGGGATGACCTGATGCAGGTCGCCGATCACCGCGTAGTCGGCACGGGCGACGATCGGAGCTTCGGCGTCGGTATTGATCGCGACGATGGTCTTGGCGCCCTGGCAACCCGCCATGTGCTGGATAGCGCCGCTGATCCCGCAGGCCAGGTAGAGCTCGGGGGTAATCTTCGTTCCGGTCTGGCCGACCTGCTGCTGATGCGGCCGCCAGCCCTGACTGGTCACCACCCGTGAAACACCCACCGCCGCGCCAAGCAGCCCAGCCAGTTCCTCGAGCGCGGCGAACCCTTCCGCACCGCCGACTCCGCGTCCGCCGCCAACCACCACCCGGGCAGTGGCCAGCGAGACCCCGGCACCGCGCTCCGCCGACTCGACGGCTCTGACCAACAGGTCGCCATCCTCAAGCTCCGGCTCATATGGCTCCACGCTGGCCTGCGCCGACCCGCCGGCCTCCCGCTCGGCGAGCCCCGGCTCAGCAACCCCAGGCTCAGCAGTCGCGGGCTCAGCAGCGACCGCATCTGCCGCGACGGTGAGCAGCGCAAGAGAGGCATTGAGCACGGCTTCCTCAAGCAGGCTCCCGCCCCAACGCTCCCGCACCAGCCGGACCTCATCGGCTGCGGCTCTGCTGGCCGACACGCAGTTCGCCGCCATCGGCACCCCGGTGATCGCGCCGAGGTGGGCGAGCACTTCGTTGCCGTGATCGGTACTTGCTGCCACCACCGCGGTGGCCTTCCCCGACCCGCCCGCCTGTTCTGGCCCGCCCGGCTGCCCCGGTCCGGTGGCCTGCCCGGACCCACCGACCTGCCTGGACCCGCCCGCCTGTTCTGGCCCGCCGACCTGCTCAGGCCCGCTAGCCGGTCCCACCGGTCCGGGCAGCCGGGCGGCCAGCCCGGCGATGGCGCGCGCCCAAGCCACCGGCGCATAGCCGACCAGCTCTCCCGATCCGATGGCGTAGGCCTTGACAATCCCTGCGATGAACAACTCCGCGGGGTCGATCGCATCAGCCGGGCCGAACCAGGCCGCCGCCAGATCTTCACCGGCCGAAGCTGCCAGCCTGCTGGCAACGGTCACGGCCCGCATCGAGGCGTCGGCTGCGCCGCCGGCGTCGATCTCGATCAGGCAGAGCACCGTCATCGGGACTCCCCAAGGCTGGTGTGAATCCGGCCAGTCACGGCAGCACCCCGAGTCCGTCGAGCAGTTCGACCAGGGCAGGAACGGCGCCGGTCCCGGTGCCGAGTACCTGCGCTCGCTGATGGCTGGTCTCCGGGACTCGTAGCCGTGCCTTGCGCAGCCCGTCGGCGCCCTGGCGCGGTTCGATCCGCTCGATGGCTGCCCGCTTGGCCCGGAGCCTGCCGGGCAGCGACGGGTAGCGCGGTAGGTTGATCCCCTCCTTGACACTGACCACGGCGGGCAGCGGCAGGTCGAAGACCTCCTCGATGCCGCGGTACTCGCGCCGAGCCGTGATCGTGTCCCCCGACCCGATCTGGAGTTTCTTGATCCCGGTCACGCACGGCAGCCCGAGCGCGTGCGCGACCCGCACCGGCACCTGATAACCGCCGGTATCCGCCGCCTCGTTGCCGAACAGCAGCAGGTCGTACTGGCCCCGGACGGCATCGGCGATCGCCGCCGCCGTCGCGGTCGGACCCCATTCAACGCCGTCGGTCTCCAGCAGGATCGCCCTGCTGGCACCGAGCGCGAGCATGTCACGCAGCTGTTCGGCAGCCTCTGGCGGCCCGAGAGTAAGCACGGTGACGCCGCCGCCCGCGCCTCCGGCAGCTCCGCTCGACGGCCCGCCCGCACCACCACCCGCTCCACCGGCGCTGCCACCCGGCCCGCCCGCGCCACCACCCGGCCTACCAGCACCACCGCCGAGGCGCTCGATGATCTGGACGGCCTCCTCGACGGCGCATTCTTCGTGCGGACTGACCGTGAATCCGGACATCGCCGTATCGATGTCCAGCCCGTCCGGCGTGAGCTTGATCGTGCCGCCCACCATGGGCACCCGCTTGACGCAGACGCAGATATCCATCGTCAGCGCCTGATCCGCTCGTTCGCCGGGTCGAACAGCGGGGTGGACCCGGCGACCGCGACCGTGACCGGGTATTGCTCGCCGAGATACTCGATGGCCAGCCGGTTACCCTCGGCGGCGTGGTCGACCGGCAGGTACGCGAGCAGGATGTGCTTTCCGACCGATGGGCCCGAGCCTGCGCTCGTCACGTACGAGGTGCGGCCCCGCGCGTCCACGAGCACCTCGCCGTCGGCGCTGAGCACCGGCTCCCCGCCCAGCGGGTACCGCAGCTGACCTGAGGCAGACGTATGGTCGTCCACGGTCAGCGTGCAGAGCAGGGCGGCCGGCGGCTGCGCTCGCTGGGCGAGGTAAGCGGCCTTGCCGACGAAGTCCTGCGCCTTGACTGACGGCCGCGCCATCCCGGCCTCGACCAGGCTGAAGTCGGCCGTCAGCTCATTGCCGAACGCCCGGTAACCCTTCTCCAGCCTGCCGGTGGTGCCGTAGACGCCGATCCCGGCCGGGATCAGGCCGGCCGGCTGGCCGGCCGACCAGAGCGTGTCCCAGAGCCTGGCGCCCTGCTCGATCGGCACATAGAGCTCCCAGCCGAGCTCGCCCACATACGAGATCCGGGAAGCGAGCACGGTCATGCTGCCGATCTCGATCTCCCGGCAGGTTCCGAAGCCGAAGCCTTCGTGCGTCACGTCGTCGGTGGTGACCAGCTCAAGGATCTGTCTGGCCCGCGGTCCCCAGACGCCGAGCGTGGTCCAGGCCGAGGTGACATCGGTCACCACGGCCCGGCAGTCCGCGGGGATGTGATCACGGATCCATTTGAGATCCATCTGCCCGGTGGCTCCGCCGGTCACCACCCGGAACCGGTCCGCGCCCAGCCGCATGATCGTCAGGTCGCCGCGGAACCCGCCAGCCTCGTCGAGCAGCGAGGTGTACACCACCCGGCCGGGCCGGACGTCCATTTGGGCCACCGCGATGTGCTGCACCGCGGCGAGCGCGCCAGGACCGGCGATGTCGAGGACGGCGAAGGCGCTGAGGTCGACCAGCGCGCACGCGTCCCGCATCGCGAGGTGCTCTGCGTTAATGATCGGGGACCACCAGCGGGACTCCCATTCACCATCCCGTGGCATCAGCTGGCCGGCGTAGCGTTCGAGCAATGGGGCGTTGGATTCATACCAGAACGGCCGCTCCCAGCCGGCGGTCTCGAAGAACACCGCGCCCAGGTCAAGCTCGCGCTGGTAGGCCGGGCTGAGCCGGAGCGGCCGGCCGGACTCCCACTGCTCGGCCGGGTGCACGATCCCGTACATCTTGTTGAAACCCTCGGCCGCTCGCGCGGTGACATGCGCTCTGGTCCGCTGGTGCGGATGGAACCGGGAGATGTCGGCCTCGTGAATGTCGATCTCCGGCGTGCCGCCGGTCATCCGCTCGGCGACCGCGCGGCCGATCCCCGGTCCTTCCTTGATCCAGCTCGCCGCGACCGACCAGAGCCCGGCGACCTCCGGCGTCTCGCCGAGCGCCGGGTGCCCGTCCGGCGTCATCGAGATCAGGCCGTTGATCGCGTACCTGATGCCGGCCCGCTCGTCGCCGAGCAGCTCGGGCATCAGCTCAAGCGCCTGGGCCAGCTGCGGGTCGAAGTCGTCCTGGGTGAAAGGCAGCTCGGTGGGCGACAGCGCCGACTGCTCGATCGACGGAATGGCGTCCGGGTCGACGATGATCGGCCGGTGCGCGTACGAGCCGACTTCCATGTCTCCGCCGTGCTGCCGCTCGTACATGTTGAGGTCCACGTCCCGCACGATCGGGTAGCTGATCTCGCCGGGGGTATCGGCGAACAGCGCGATCGGGCCGACGCTGATCATCTGGTGCACGATCGGGGTCAGCGGGATCCTGGCCCCGGCCATCGCGGCGAGCCGCGGCGACCAGACGCCGCAGCAGATCGCGCAGACCTCCGTTTCGATATCACCCCTGGTGGTCCGGACACCGCTGACCCGGCCTTCGGCCGACGTATTGATGCCGAGTATCTCGGTTCCGGCCAGCACCTGCAGCGCGCCGGCGTCCTGGGCGTGCTCGCGCATCAGCGTGCCCGCCCGCAGCGAGTCGACGACGCCCACGGTCGGGAAATGCGCGCCGCCGAGGATCACCGAAAAATCAAGGAAAGGGACGAGATCGCGGACCTGAGCCGGGGTCAGCAGCTCAGCCGGTATCTGCCAGGCTCTGGCCGCACTGCACCTGCGCCGCAGCTCGGTCATCCGCTCGGGTGTCCTGGCGACCTCGATCCCCCCGGACTCGATGAAAACGCCGAGGTCCTTGAACTGCTCGGTGCTATCCCTGGTCAGCTCCATCATCATCTTGCTGTACTCGATCGGGAAGATGAAGTTCGACGCGTGCCCGGTCGAGCCGCCGGGATTGGGCATCGGCCCCTTGTCGACCAGCACGAGATCGCGCCAGCCGAGCCTGGCCAGGTGATACGCGAGGCTGTTGCCGACGATCCCAGCGCCGATGATCACGGCGCGGGCCTGATTCGGGATGTCATTCATTCTGCTGGCTCCCCCAGGTCGAGTACGAAATCTGCTTGTCCCCGGTCAAGTCGGCCCCGCCACCCAGAATGCGGGCAGCGGGGCCGACCTGTCCTGCGCTTCGCGCAGCCGGTTACTCGACCGGGATCTCCTTGTTGATCAAGCCGAGGTCGATCCCCTGCCGCTTGCGCACGATCCGCGCCACCACGTACACGACGATGGCCAGCACGTACAGAGCGAGCATGAAGATCAGTGACGAATGAAGGTTCACGTAGTAGTTGTTATTCGTGAGCCAGAAGTAGAGGTCGAAGACGAGCAGCCCGATCGTGATCCAGCCGGCGACAGGGACGATCTGCACGCCCAAGATCCTGATCTTGCTCGCTGGCGATGCCCGCCAGAGATCCTTCTTGACGAATGGCAGGAGCACCACGGCGATCGCGCTGAAGAGGAACGTCACGGCGATCACCAGGGTCGCGTCGTAGGTGTATTTCACGAACGTCGACCAGTAGGCGTACACAGCGCTCAGGCCCACCGCGGGCAGCAGCATCAGGATCAGCGAGTAGAACGGCACGTTCCGCTTCTCCGACACCTCGGCGGCCCGGTCTGGCAGCACCCGGTCGAAGGCCGCGGCGAAGATGACGCGGGTCGAGGACAGGAAGAGGGTTCCCACCCAGCCGAAGAACCACAGGCTCATCACCAGGATCAGGATGACCTGGAACGCGGTGTTGTGTACCAGCCAGGCGGCGAACAGCACCGGATACGGCCAGATCGGCAGGACTCCCTTGGCGTTGAAGCTCAGCTGGTTTGAGTTCTGGTAGAAGGCCCAGCCGACGGTCTTGTCGATCAGCAGCAAGAAGGCCACGGTCAGGATGACCGTGATCCACAGGCCGCCGAACATGCCTGCGAAAACCCGCTTGAAGTCACTCGCGCCGCGGATCTCGCCGTACAGCGTGGCGCCCCAGTTCGGCCAGAGGATGAAGAACATCATCACCGGCACCAGGAGCATGGTCGGTCCGAGCGGGCCGAACGCGATCTTGGGCGCCACGTAGCCAAGCTTCGCGGCACCGGCCTGAGTGGCCCCATACGCGTTGTTAAGGCCGAAGAGCTTGTGCGTCTCGAGGTTGAACGAGCTGACGAACGCGGCATGGTTGTTGATCAGCAAGAGCACCACAATCACGCCGAAGCCGACCAGCCCGCCGTAGAAGCACCAGCGCTGAATCTTGGCGTAACCAGCCATCCCGATGGATACCAGGACGCCGGCCAGCGCAATGGTGATCAGCGAGACGAGGAAGATCCCGTTGTGTGTACCGAACCAGGCGGCTCCGCCCGTCGGCCAGGTCCACTTAAGCGTTGCCCATAGCGGCTCGAAGAACTGGACGGCGAGGATGTTGCCGTAGATCGGCGCCCACAGCCAGAGGATGAACCACCACCCGGTGGCTGCCATCACGAAGCCGAGACCGCTGCCGAGGATCCGGGTCTGCCAGACGTAGTCGCCGCCGGCCCTCGGGATGGTGACGATGAGGCCCGTATAGGCGACGACCAGGAACGACACCCAGATACCTGAGATCAGCACCGATGTAATCAGCTGTCCCTTGGGAAATGCTGGGGCCGCGAAGGCGAACTCGTAGATCGCGAGCGTGACAAAGTTGGTCGCCAGGCATGCGTAGATCATTGAATCTCGGACTGACCAGCCTCTGACCAGGCCGGTCGCTTTTCTGAGGAAAAGTGTCGGCGCCTCGGCGCCAACGGCTTCTGCAGCCATGTGGAACTCCGCCTCCAGGTTCTTCGATTTGCTCTGACCGGCTGTCAGGCTCGCGGTCCGGGACGGCCGGCCGGTCATGCGAGACCGGCTGTGGCGGTGCCGATCAGCCTAGTCGATGTGGTACGTCACTTTCCTGATACTGTGTCACTTCCTGTACTCCCTGTCGCGCCTGTTGCGCTAAGTCATCCGATGCCCTGTGGCCGACGTTCCGGCCGCCAGCCGTCGCCAGCGCGACGCCGCTGACTAGCCGTTGATCAGCAAGTACCTGCTGACCTTCGCCTTCTTGACGTCAAGGTCGAGCACCGCGCCCTGGAGCACGCCATCGCCATAGACGCTGCCGGGATTGATCGCCAGGGTGCGGCCCATCTTCTTGATGGCGCGGCTCTCGTGGATGTGCCCATGCACGGACAGCATCGGCTGGTGCCTGATGATCGAATCCCGGACCGCAAGCGAGCCCACCGGCTTCATCACCGCGCCGCCATGCATAGGCCGCAGGGTCGCGTCGAGGGCCGGGGCCTCATCGAGCCCGGTGCCGTACGGGGGCGCGTGGAAGTTGAAGATCGCCCGGCCCATGTCGGGCACCCGGCTGGCCACTGCCTCGATCTTGGTGGCGAGCTCGTCTTCCGGCGCCTCGCGGAAGGTGTCCCAGGGCGTCGGATTGGTCCAGCCCATCGATACCAGGCTGAACCCGCCGAGGTCGAGCACCTTGCCCTCGGCGAATGTCACGCACGGCGATGACTCGATGACCTGGTCGATCTCCCAGATGTCATCGTTACCGCCGTTGACGATGCAGCCGATGTCGCCGCCGCGCAGCTTGGTGTCGGCCATGTCAAGCCAGCGGTCCAGCGAATGGATCATCTCGTCGCTGAACCTGCGGTCGACGGCGCCCTCTTCCTCGCTCAGGACCTGCAGCTCGTCCGGCGTGACGATGGCCGGGTAGGAGCCGCGGTTGCGGATCTGGCGCTCCACCTCGGCCAGTTCCTCGCGGGTTTCCATCCGCTGCGACTCACCGCGCAGGGTCACCTGCCAGTACCCCTGATGCGCGACGATCGGGATCATCACCTTGCCAGTGACGTCACCGCCGAGGATCACCACGTCAGCCTTGTAAAAAGCGGCAGCATTAAGGAACTTGCGCCAGCAGATCTCCGACCCATGGATATCTGTGGCAAAGAAGATTTTCATGCAACCTACCCGCCCCTGCCGCGTCACTTACGCAACGGTCTAGCAGTTGGGCTAACCGGGCGTCAAGCGTCGGTTCGGTACAAATGACAGGAGTCGCGTGTTCGCGCTCTGGCCGGTCGGCCTCCTGACCAGCCGGTTCGAGCAGCCACTTCGAGCAACCGCCACCCGTCCGCCGCCGAACGCCGTCCGATTGCCGACCGGACGGGCCCACGGTAGCCGACCTGGTTAGTGGCCGACCTCCTCCGGCAATTCGTACCAGCGCACCTTGTCACCGACGCTGGCCCGCATCCGCCATTTCATGCCCTTCGGAGTCTCGTCGGCCAGTTCGCGCAGCCGAGCCGACTGCGCAAGCGGGTCGAAGGGCATACCTGGCTGAGCCAGCTGCGGATGCTTGCCGAGCAGACCTGGCAGCTTGTCCAGGCTGCCGGTGACCGTCCGCCACCAGCCCCAGTCCGCGGCGACGACCTGGCAGAACCTGTCCACATCGATGCCCAGCCCGGCGCCGGCCTGCCCGAGCGGCATGCAGGACAGCAGCTGAATGATGTCCCTGGCATCTTTCTCGTTCAGCTCGAAGATCTGCAGCTTGGACAGCAGCAGGTCAACCACGTCCACGGTGTGCGGCAACCTGCCGAACCCGGGCCGGAAGTCAAGCGTGTGGCACATCGTCAGCTTGTCGACCATGACGTCGATAGGCCGGCCGGACGGCGCGGTGAAGTACATCTGCCGGTCGCCATTGAGGTTGTTGAACCGGCGGTCAGGCTCGCAGCCGACCCGCTCCAGGTGCGCTGCCACCACCTTGCGCTCTTTGGACAGGCAGGCGAAGTCGACGTCCTGATCGCGGCGGAGCCTGGGCGGGTAGTCCGGGCAGACCACCCGCACGGCCAGTCCGCCAAGCAGCTTGAGCCCGATGCCGGCGTCAACCGCACCCCGCGCGATCAGCATCGCGTCGGTCAGCGGATCCGCCGCCGATCCAGGCTCCGGATGCGGCACCGACCCGTGCTGCCCGACTGGCTGGTTCGCTGCCCCTGCCTGAGGCAGACCCGAAGCTGACATCTCCACAACTACTCCTTGCGCCAAAGTGATGCCAAGTCTAGGGCTATGCCAGGCATTGACCCATTGCCTCTTCTGTTTCCGGTTCGATGGCCCGCCGCCCGCGTTGCGCGGGCCGGGATGCTCGCGGTGCAGGCGTTGCGCAGCCAGCCAGCACCGCGAGCGTGCTGGACAGCGCCCACGTGCGAGGGGGGCTAGGGACTACCGCGCGATCACCTGCAGCGTGGCCAGCGACGGGTCGGCCGCGTAGGCGATCCGGCCGCCCTCGGCCTGCACCTCGCGCAGCGATTCGAGCGCATCCGCGCTGATCAGCTCGCCGGGCGCCAGCACCGGCACACCGGGCGGATACGGCGCGATCAGCTCGGCGCTGACCCGGCCGACCGCCGCATCTGCGTCCACTGTCTCGTTCGGCGCGAAGAACGCCTGACGCGGCGAGAGCACCGTCGCGGGGACCACCGTCCACGAGGCCGCCATCGACGGCCGGCGAGGCTCGCCGCGATGCCGCTCGATCGATGCGATCAGGACCTCGGTGAACGCGGCGATCCGTTCTTCGTCGTCGGCGATGGTGGGGATCGGAATGACCGTGTCCCGGTCGGCTGACTCCACGGCCATCCCGGCCGCCACCAGGTCAGCTTCGACCGCGTAGCCATGCGCGCCGGTCCCGGCCAGCAGCACGACCAGCTTGGTGGGCTCGACGCCAGGCCCGTCCAGCACGGCGGCGCCCGGCACCTCCCCGATCCGGCGCTTCGCCGCGGCCACGCCATTAAGCAGGCGCGCGCACAGTTCCTTGCCGTCGCGAGCCAGCAATGCCCTGGCGGCGTCGATGCTGGCCATGATCGAGCCGGCCGGGCTGGTCGTGTGGGTGGCCTCGAACGCCCGGTCCAGCCTGGTCGCGTCCAGCAGCCCGGTCCTGGCCAGCACGATCGCTCCCTGGGAGTAGGCAGGCAGCGCCTTGTGCGCGCTCGTCACCATGGCATCGGCCCCGGCGGCGAGCGCGTGCGCCGGGAGGTCAGGGTGAAATCCCAGGTGCGCCGCCCAGGCCGCGTCGACCAGCAACGGCACCCCCGCCTCGTGCGCGGCGGCCGCGTGCCCGGCCAGATCGCCCGTCGTCCCTACGTATGACGGGTCGCCAAGAAAGACCGCGCAGGCGTCCGGGTGAGCGGCGAGGGCGGCACGCACAGTCTGCACCGCGACCGCCGCTGGCAGGCCGGTGGCCGGGTTCATCTCGGGACGCACCCAGACCGGGCGCAGCCCGGCCAGCACCAGGCCGAGCAGCAGCGACCGGTGCAGGATCCTGGTGACGATGATCTCCCTGCCGTCGGATCCGACCGCCAGCGCCAGCGCCTGGTTGCCATGGGTCGATCCGGCCACGGAGAACCGGCACCAGTCGGCGCCCCACAGCCGGGCAGCCCGCGCCTCCGCATCCGCGCGCGGCACGTCCGCGTGCTTGATCGCGTCAATGCCGCCGTACAGCGGAGCATCGCCAGCTATCACTGCGCCGGTCAGGTCCTGGCGCTGCTTGTGCCCGGGGACGGACATCGGATTCAGCAGCCCGGCTTCGACCGCAGCGGTGAACCGAAGCCAGGCGTCGAGCAGCGGCGCGTCCGAGCGAAGGTCGCGGGGGTCTCGTGGGTCGCGTGGATCAGAAGCGAAGGTCATCGGTCTAGTTTGCTCGACCTGGCCTGGCTGTCTCACCTCAGGTGCAGCCCAGGCCTGGACCGTGAGAGGATCGGGCACTGGACGCCAGGCGCGAGGAGAAGAGAGCCCGCCATGCGAGCAGCGCTCTACGACCGTTACGGGACCGGCCGCGAGGTGCTGCGGATCGAGGACGTCGAGCGGCCGGAACCTGGACCCGGTGAGGTCCGCGTCAAGATCGAGCTCTCCGGCGTCAACCCGACCGACTGGAAGTCCCGCAGCGGATCGACGCCGCGGCCGATCGACGGCTTCCAGATACCGCATCACGACGGAGCCGGCGTCATTGACGCAGTCGGCGAGGGCGTGGATCCCGGCCGCGCCGGGGAGCGGGTCTGGGTCTGGATGGCCGCGGCCGGCCGAAAGTGGGGGACCGCAGCGCAGTGGACCGTCGTCCCGGACCGGCAGGCGGTCCGGCTGCCCGACGGCATCTCCGCCGAGCTCGGCGCAAGCCTGGGCGTGCCGGCCATGACCGCCCACCGGTGCCTGTTCGCCGACGGCCCGGTGGCGGGCAAGACGATTCTGGTGGCTGGCGGCGCTGGCGCGGTCAGCCACTTCGCGATCGAGCTTGCCAAGTACGCCGGTGCCCGGGTTGCCACCACTGTCAGCGGTCCGGCGAAGGCCGAGCTAGCCGCGAAAGCAGGGGCCGACCTGGTGGTGAACTACACCGAATCAGGCGCCGCCGAGCAGATCCGCTCGTTCGGGATCGTGGACCGGGTAATCGAGCTGGCGCTAGGCGCAAACCTGGGGCTCGACCTCGCGGTTACCGGCCCGGCTAGCCAGATCGTGACCTACGCCGCCGAACGGGCAGATCCGGTCCTGCCGGTTCGGACCTGCATGAACGCTAACGTGATCCTGCGGTTCGTCCTGCTCTACGGCGTGCCGGCAGATGCGATGGATCGGGCCGCCGCCGATATCACGGCGGCACTGACCAGCGGGGCGCTCAGCGAACTTCCGGCTCATCGGTTCAGCCTGGACGACGTCGCCGCCGCGCAGGAGGCCGTCGAGGCCGGGGCAGTCGGCAAGGTCTTTGTTGTTCCGCCCGACCAGCAGTAGCCGATCGCCCGGAGCCGATCAGCAGCCGATCGGCGGGAGCCGATCAGCAGTGGCCGATTGCCAGTAGCCGATCAGCAGTAATTGTTGAATGGGCGGCTGTGCGACCAGACGTCCGTGAACTGCCCACCGGAGACCGCTGAAGGTGCGGTGAGCACCGTACCGCCCGAGTCGCAGTTACTCGTCATGATCCACTTATCGTTAGCCGACGTCAGCTGATATGAGTTTTTATTCTGCCAGAAGAAGTTATTCCAGACGCTCACCGAGCTAAACGGCGGGAGGTACAGGCCCCGCGGTCGCTCTATGACAAAGTTCGCGGCGTCAGTTCCGACGTAAGGCAGCGCATTAGTGAAGGCACTGTATGCGCCAGTCGTCACATTCTCAAGAAAGTAATAGGCCTGGTTGTCGCCCATGTTCCTGGTGTAGACGTAGGCGATCTGGCCCGGCCCGATGGCTGGACCCTCCCAGATCATGTTCTGCGGGTAGTCCTCGGTCCAGAACTTGTACCTGGGCGTGACGGTGGCGATCGAGTCGACGCCTGCCTGCATCAGATTGGCGACCCCGATGCCGGTCCACAGCGACACGGCGGGCGCGGCGTTGTAATTGGTGTAGTTCGGATCGGCTGGCACGGCGGGCTGCACCCACTCCGACTGTGAGGCCGTGAACTGCGCGTTGCCGTAGTCCGATTTCGGGACAACGTGCCCGGCCCAGTTGCCGGAGTAGACCGTACCACGGCGATCCTGGCTGGTTCCGCAGACCGGATCAGGCTGGACGAACGTCCTCGCCTGGCTGATGACGGCCTGCCAGAGTCGGACGGAATCCGGCTGCGACGCGGGCGGCCGGGGCGGGAAGCCGTTGGCTGCAAGCCAGTCTTCGCCAGCCGCGAGCGCGGTCGGCAGGTCGGTCACCGGGGCGAACACGCGCAATGGCTGGCACCACCTCGCGGGCGATGCCGACAAAGCGGGCCGAGCCGACGAAGCCGGACGAGCCGACGAAGCGGGCCGAGCCGACGGCGCCAGCAGAAGCGGCGGCAGCGGCGGAGCCCACGACGCGCCGCCGAGCCGAGCGGCTAGCGCTCCAGGACCGCGATTGGTAAAGCCGACGATGCTGGTGATAATCAGTACAGCTGCCGCAGAGCAGGCAAGAAAGCGAGCCCATCGTCGCACAATAATCCCCCTCGAAAGGCGTCGACGGCGTCTCAATATAGCAATCGAGCTATTGCGCGTCCGCAGAATGCGTCAGGCCGCCGAGTTCTCCGCTGATCCATGCCGGTAATACTCTACTTTGGCTGGCGCAAGCGGCTGATTACCCAGGACCAGGTCGGCGGCCTTCTCGGCGATCATCATTACTGGCGCGTAGATATTGCCATTGGTGACATATGGCATCACGGACGCGTCGACGATCCGGAGCCCTTCGACCCTGTGCACGGCCAGGCTGGCCGGGTCAACCACCGCCTGCTGGCCGGTACCCATCGCGCAGGTGCAGGACGGATGGAGCGCCGTCTCACCGTCCCGCCTGACCCAGTCCAGGATCTGCTCGTCCGTCTCGACCTGGGGCCCGGGAGAGAGCTCTCCGGCGTCATAGGGCCCGAGCGCGGGCTGGCCAAGAATGTTCCTGGCCACACGGATCGCTTCCACCCACTCGCGACGATCGGTGTCGGTCGACAGGTAGTTGAATCGCAGAGCCGGGTGGACGGCCGGGTCGGCCGAGACGATCCTGACCGAGCCGCGGGAGTCCGAGTACATCGGCCCGATGTGCACCTGGTAGCCATGCCCGCCGGCCGGGGCCGAGCCGTCGTACCTGATCGCGATCGGCAGGAAGTGGAACATCAGGTTCGGATACCTGACCTCGTCGTTGGACCGGGCGAAGCCCCCGCCTTCGAAATGGTTGGTGGCCCCTGGGCCGCTCCTGGCAAACAGCCACTTGGCACCGATCATCGGCCGGTTGCGCCACTTCAGCGCCGGCGCCATCGACACCGGCTGCTTGCACGCATGCTGGACGTAGACCTCCAGATGGTCCTGCAGGTTCTCCCCCACGCCAGGCAGGTCGGCCACGACCTCGATGCCCAGGTCGCGCAGCAGGTCGGCCGGGCCGACGCCGGAGAGCTGGAGCAGCTGCGGCGAGTTGATCGAGCCGCCGCACAGGATGATCTGCCCGGCGCTGACCTGCTGGGCCGACCCGCCGCCGCGGCGATACTCGACCCCGACGGCACGGGTGCCCTCGAACCGGATCTTCGTGACGAAGGCGCGGCACCGAACCGTGAGGTTGGGCCGGCTCATGACCGGGTGCAGGTAGGCACGGGCCGCACTGAACCGCCGGCCCCGGCTGATGTTCCGATCGAAGGCCGCGAACCCCTCCTGGCGGTAACCGTTCACGTCGCTGGTGAGGCGGTAGCCAGCCTCCTGCACCGCCGCGAAGAACGCGGTGAACAGCGGGTTGGTGGCTGGCCCGCGCTCAAGCACCAGCGGGCCATCGGTGCCGCGGAACTCATCCCCGCCTGCCAGGCAGGTCTCCATTCGCTTGAAGTACGGCAGGCAGTGCGCGTAGTCCCAAGTCTCCATGCCCGGATCGGCGGCCCAGCGCTCGTAGTCCAGCGGATTGCCGCGCTGGAAGATCATCCCGTTGATGCTGCTCGATCCGCCGAGCACCTTGCCGCGGGCGTGATAGATCCGCCGCCCGTTCATGAACGGCTCGGGTTCAGACTCATACCGCCAGTCGTAGAACCTGCTGCCGATCGGGAAGGTCAGCGCGGCCGGCATGTGGATGAAGACATCCCACTTGTAGTCCGGCCGACCCGCCTCGAGCACCAGCACCCGGTTGGCCGGGTCAGCCGAGAGCCGGCTGGCCAGCGCACAGCCCGCCGAGCCACCGCCGATGATGATGAAGTCATACTGCTGGGAGGCCATGATGCTCCTGATCCCATCTGCCCGGTGTATGCGTTCTTTGCACGTTAACGGCTCGCAGCACGCATCTCCAGCGAACGACTGGCGTATCTCGGCAGACGGTAAAGCTCAAGCCGTCGCTCTGCCGGATGGTGTGGCCGTCATCGGGCGCGGGCGCGACCAGATGCCGAGCAGCAGCCAGCCGACGCCGGTGACCGCGACTGCCGTTCCCGTCAGTCCGCTGAGCACCGTCGTAGGACTTCCTAACTTGCTTGAAAGAAATTGTCCAGCCGTATTGAAAGTTAGTTACAGCTAGAACTGTAAAGAGAGCAGGGAGCGCGGCGCCGGGGACGCCACGGGCGTTCGCCGCGCTCGCCGGTCCGCTGGCGCTGCCCAGTATCAGGGCAGCTTATTGGGGGCTTGACGGACGTTTGGCGGACTCGACAAGATCAGCGGATCTGAGCTTCGCTAGCCGGGGATGCGCTGCCGTCCCATATTTCGCGCCCTTCGGCCCACAGCGCACGGACGTGCAAGGCGAACCGGTCAAACACGCCGTCGTCCTGGCGGCGGCGCAGGTGGAAGGCCGGGGAGTCGTGACCTACCAGGTTCGCCAGGTGGGGGGTGACGATCATGTCCTGGTCGAAAATGAACACCGAGAGGGCAATGTGCCGGTCGGAGAACCGCGCCTCGATTCCGTCGGTGCAGCGCAGTCGCTCAAGCTGTTCCAGGGTGACCGCGATCCGGGTGGAGACGGTAAGCGATGTCGCCTCTGCTTCCTCGCGGCGACGGGTGACCTCGCTGCGCGGGTCGCCGACTAGGAAGCGAATCCGGCAGCCCTGCCCGGCCTTGCGCCGCAGTGCGGCGCCGAGGTTGGGCTGCTCGATCCACAGGAAGTAGCTGGTGTAGCCGGCCAGGGTAATTTCGCTGGCAGCGCCGGTGATCAGCTTTCGCCACAGGGATGCGGGGCAGGCTGACCGGTACGGGTAGACAGCGGCGATCTCCCGGTCAGGACCGGTCTTGACCGCCGTGCGGATCGCTTCGGGCCAGAGCACGGCTTCATCAACTCCTAGGGCCTCGCAGGCGGCCCATCGGTGCCGGGGGTGGGGGATGCGGCCGTCTTGTGCTACCCAGCGGCCGACAGTTTTCTCGTCAACCCCGACCTGCCGCGCGAGCGTCTGCTCGGTCATTTTCGCATCGGCCATCGCCTGCCGTAGGGCCACGTTAGGCACAGTCACGGCCCTCCTAGGACGTGTTGGACGTTTGTGTGACTATAACTGAAAACGTCTCCTGCGTTCACGCAACGGCGTACCAACGGCCCAGCGCCTCCGCGACGCTGGGCATGCACCATCCGCAGCGAACGTTGGGGGAAGTCATGGCCGCCGATGCTGACTCGCTCGCCAGCTTGAGCAGCAGCTACCCGGCCTTCTGGTTCAGCCGTGAGACGGTCGGTCGGCACGGTGTCCGCTGGGTGGCCAGACGCAAGGACGGCCTCAGCCCAGGTCTGCATACGGTCATCACCGCGGACTTATCCGAGCTGCATACGGCGCTCGCCAGCCCGGATGGTGCCGATCAGGTCCGGTGAGGCCAGCCTGCCGCGGCTGTTCGCGATCATGGCGAGCGGCGGGAGATCGAGCAGGTCGAGCGCGGGATCGATCGGTTGCCTGCCAGCGCGACCAGCAGCTATGCGTTTCGCCTATCCCTCCTGGCGAGTCACGGCGAGGTCTGCGCCCAGCGCTGGCGAGCGGCGTCAAGTGCCTCGGGCGCGAGCACACCGAGGACCCGCAGCCGGGATAGGCCGCCGTCGGGGTAGACGTCAAGCCGTACATGCGTCGCGGGTCGCTGGGACTGGACGATGAACCGGTGCCGGGTGTCCGGCTGAACTCGGGTTCTCGGCGAGCCGGAGCCGCCAGCCTGCGCCCGTGCGGCGGTCATCGCGGTTTGAGGTCTGGCACCCGGCCGCGGCGGAGGATCGTCCTGAGTTGGCGTGAATCCAGGCCAGCCAGGCTGACGACCTCTGCTTCGGAGATCGCGCCGCAGTCCAGCCCGCGACAAAGGTATCCGGCCAGTCCGCGCGCGGTGGCCGGCTCCTCCAGACCGGCAGCCGCCCGCTCGGAATAGGCAAGCAGCCGCTCGCAGGTGGCGGCCAGACCCTCGCGGAAGAAGGCGTAGGTCGCTGCGAAGCGGCTGACGAGCTGCGCGGGATGGCTGTCCCAGCCCTGGTAGAACCCGCGTTCCAGGGATCGCCTGACCAGCCTGGCATGCAGCCGCCAGGCGGCGAGCACCTCGTCCTTGCCGCCCACCGGGAGCACGTTCGACGAACCGTCGGACAGGCGCACCCCGGTACCCGCCGCGGCCACCTGCATGACCGCGCGGGCGTAGTCGGCCGCCGGGTGCTCGATGGACTGGTAGGCAGCCGCGATGCCGAGCGACGCGCTGTAATCGTAAGTCCCGTAATGCAACCCGGTGAGTCGCCAAGGCGCCGCGTGCAGGCACCGCGCGACGGTCGCGGCGCCATCTGGCCCCAGGATGAGCTGCGGCGTCTCAACCTGGATCTCGAAAACGAGCCGCTGCGGGTACACCGGCCCGTAGACCGCCTCCAGCCGCTCGCACAGCACCGCCATCGCGGCCACCTGCGCCGCTGAGGTGACCTTCGGCAGGGTGATCACGAAACCTGGCGGCAGCGGCCGGGCGTTCTCGAGCAAGGTGCCGAGGAAGGCGTCCAGGGTTCTGATCGCACGGTGCCGCGTCTGCGGCTCGAAGCTCTTGCACCGCAGCCCGACAAAGGGTGGCGCCTGGTCCTGGCGGAGCGCAACCGCGAGCGACCTCGCTGCGGTCCTGGCGTGTGCGTCCTCGGTCGCGTCACCGCGGTTCCCGTAGCCGTCCTCGAAGTCGATCCGCAGGTCCTCGACTGGCTCGGCGGCGAGCTTGGCCAGCACCAGCGGACGCACCTGCGCGGCCACGGCGGGTGCGAGCCCCATCGCGTCGGCGAACTCGGCGGGCCCCGGGGCGAACTCCTCGATCGCGGCCAGTGCCTGAATGCCCCATTGGACCGCGGCATCCGGATCGAAGCGGTGCGCCGGAATGTAGACCGTGTGCACCGGCTGGCGACCGAAGTCCTCGCCCGGGTAGGCCGAGGCAAGCTCGGCGTCCGCGACCGCGAGCAACTGGTCGAGTTCATGGGTGACGTGTTCGAGGCCAGCTGCGGCGGCACGGCGAGCGCTCACGTGCTTCCCGTTCCCGTAATGTGCTCCGGTTTCACCGGAACCTGTGCCAGCTCAAGCCCGGTCGCCGCGCGGATCGCCGCCACGATGGCCGGACCCGACGAGATGGTCGGCGGCTCACCCACGCCGCGCACGCCGTACGGCGCGTGCGGGTCGGGGTTTTCGAGCACGTCGATCCGCATCGGCGGGATGTCCAAGATGGTGGGGATCAGGTAGTCGGTGAAGGACGGATTCCGGATCAGTCCGTCGCGGACCTGGATCTCCTCCATGATCGCCAGGCCGAGTCCTTGCGCCGAGCCGCCCTGAATCTGACCCACGACGGCCTGCGGATTGATGGCCCGACCGACATCCTGGGCACAATCCAGCGCGACAACCTTGACCAGGCCGAGCTCGGCATCCACGTCCACGACCGCGCGATGGGCCGCGAACGCATACTGCACGTGCGCGAAGCCCTGGCCGGTTTCCGGGTCGATCGGCTCGGTCGGCCGGTGCCGCCACTGCACGGTTTCCTCGATCACCTCGCCGCCAAGGAAGCTGGCAATCGGCCCGAGTGATCCTCCGGCGCCCGCGTAGACCTGACCGTCAGCTAGCCGCAGGCCGACGATTGTCCGGCCGAGCTGGCGCTGGACTAGGCCGAGCAACCGCTCCCTGACCTGCTCGCAGGCCGCCTTGACCGCGCCGCCGGTCAGGTAGGTCTGCCGGGAAGCCGAGGTGGAGCCGGCCGAGCCCACCGCGGTGTCCTTCGGCACTATGACCACCCTGGTCACGCCGAGTTCGGTCCGGCAGATCTGCTGCTCGATGGTGACCAGCCCCTGGCCAACCTCGGCGGCCGCAGTGTGCACGGTGACGACCGGCTCGCCGCCGGATGCCTCAAGCCGTACCCGGGCGGTCGAGTAGTCGTCGTAGCCCTCGGAGAACCCGACGTTCTTGTAGCCGACCGCATAACCGACGCTGCGGACGATGCCCTCGCCATGGGTGGTGTTGCCGACCCCGCCAGGCAGCAGGCGCAGGTCCGGGCTGCCGCCATCCGCGCCGACCGGGAGCGGCATCCGCTGCACCCGGCGCAGCAGTTCGGCCACCGGAGCCGGGCTGTCCACCACCTGCCCGGTCGGGCCCTGGCTGCCCATGCTCATCGCGTTCCAGCAGCGGAACTCGACCGAGTCCATGCCAAGAGCGGCGGCCAGCTTGTCCATCTGGGCCTCGTACCCGAACGCGGCCTGGACCGATCCGAAGCCGCGCATCGCGCCGCATGGCGGATTGTTGGTGTAGACGCCGTAGACGTCGATATGCACATTCGGCACAACATAAGGCCCGGCGCCCATGGTGCCCGCGTTGCCAACCACGGCCGGCGTACTCGACGCGTAGGCGCCGCCGTCCAGGTACATCGCCAGCTTCACGTAGGCCAGCGTGCCGTCACGGTTCACCCCGTGCTCATACCTCATCAGGGCCGGATGCCGGTGCACGTGCCCGAAGAATGACTCTTCCCGGCCGTAGACCATCTTCACCGGCTTGCCCGTGTGCAGCGCCAGCAGGCAGGCGTGCACGTGCATCGACAGGTCCTCCCGGCCGCCGAACGCGCCGCCGACCCCGGCCAGCACCAGGCGCACCCGGTCCGGCGGCAGGCCAAGTGCCGCGCAGACCTGGCGCTGATCCACGTGCAGCCATTGGGTCGAAACGTAAAGGTCGACGCCGCCATCGCCGTCGGGAACGGCCAGTCCAGCCTCCGGGCCGAGGAAAGCCTGGTCCTGCATGCCGATGGTGTAGCTGCCGGTCACCACCACGTCGGCCGGCGGAGCCGGATCGCCCTTGCGGATCTTCAGGTGCCTGACCAGGTTGCCGCCCGGGTGCAACGCGGTCGCCCCTGGATCAAGCGCGGCCTCCGGATCGGTCACCGGCTGCAGTACCTCGTAGTCCACGACGATCTTGCCAGCGGCCCGGCGTGCCACCTCGGGGTGATCGGCAGCGACCAGGGCCACCGGTTCGCCTGCGTACCTGACCACGTCGGCGGCCAGTACCGGCTGGTCGGCATGCTCAAGCCCGTAGGCGTTCTGACCCGGAACGTCATGGCAGGTGAGGACAGCGGATACGCCGCCAGTGGCCAGCGCCTCGCCGATCGAGATGGACCTGATCCTGGCGTGCGGGTGCGGGCTGCGCAGCGTGACGCCCCAGATCATGTCGTCCATCCACAGGTCGCTGCCGTAGGCGAACTGACCGGTCACCTTGAGCGTCCCGTCCGGCCGGCGCGCGCTGCTGCCTACCCCGCCGTGCTCGCCAGCGATCGCGTCAGGCCGGCCAAGCTCGGCCGGCGCGCCGCCGGGCACCCGGGTCGGTAGCCGAGTCGGCGCGGTGCTGCTGCTCATCGCGAGTCCGTCCTCCTGCCCACCGCCAGCCGGATCCACAGTCAAGCTACTCGCGCCGCCTCGTTCCGGGTAGAGCAGCCCGTTGCTCCGGGCCATAGCGGCCGACTATGCCCGGGCCGCACAACCCGCTCACGCCCGGGCGCACAACCCGCCCCGGGACGGATGACTAGCTCGGCAGCCGAGCAGGGTCGATGCGAATGAGCGATACCTGGTCGGCTACCCAGACGGCGCCTGAGGTCACGTAGATCTGCGAGCACGGCTCGCCGCACGAGCTGGACGGGATGCCAGGCACCCGGCCAAGAGGCTTGCCGGTGGCCAAACTGACCCGCAGCACGCCGCTGAACGGGTAGCCATCGGCAAGAAACCACAGCGAGCCCTGGCCGACCGCGAGGAAATTCAGCCCTCCGGCAGACGTCGGGTCGTAGTTCTGGTAGCCGAACGTCTCCGTGACTCGGCCGTTAGCCGGGTCGATCTTGGCGACGCTCTCGTCATTGGTGAGCACCCAGACGGAACCCTCGCTGTACACCATGGACTGTGTGTAGAAGAAGCTGACCGGATAGGCCGGGTAGTTAACTGTCACCGGGCGTACTCGGCCGCCGGCGCCCACCAGCCCGCTGATGCCACCGTTGTCGTCGACGTACCACACTCCCTGAGGTGTGACAGCGACCGCACCGGTCTGGCCGGCAATCGGGCCCGCCTGCCAATTCACCCGTCCGGTATTCGGGTTAATTCGCAGGAAGTCGGCGGCACCTGGACCTTTGATATCGCACTGAGCCCACAGGCTTCCTGCGATGTAGGTCACGTAACTACACTGGCCGGCCGGGAGGTGCAGGGTAGCTTTCACCTTGCCGGTTACCGGGTCAATGCGGACTACCTGCCCCTGTGCCTGGCCTCCGGCCGTGTTCAGCCATACCGCACCGCCACCCGCCGCCACCGTCGTGAATGTATGTCCGAGATCCACCCGTAGTGTGACCCGGTTGGTCCGCAAGTCGATTCTGACCAGCTGATAAGAGGTGTTGGCCACGGGCCCGAAGTCCCGGATTGCCCATACCTGCGCTCCGGCCCCGACCACGTCAACCACACCGGTCAACGGGATGCGGGCGACGATCGCACCGAGGTAGCCGGGCGGGACGACCAGGACTGGAGTTTTACTGTTGCCACCGACGGGTCCGGTCGTCCTAGTACGCGGCAGGACGGCGGACGCGCCGCCGGTCACCAGCGGGATCGCGATCGCTATCGCTGCGACTGCCGCGAGGGCCACCGACGCCACGCTCAGGCGGCGGTTCCGGCTGGTCCGCGATCGCAGGGCCTGAAACTCTCGCCACCCGCGGCCGGTGTCAATCGGGTGCTCACCGGCCGTCGTGAGCATCCGCCTCAGCCGCCGCTCTAGATCGGTGTCGGTCATGTCGCAGCCCCTTCCGCCGTACTCGCCGATCCGGCTGTGACGGTCACTTCGGCCAGCCGTTCCCGCAGCATCCGCAGTCCCTTGTGGGTCTGGCTCTTCACCGTGCCGACGGAGATGCCAAGTGCGTCCGCGGTCTCCGCCTCCGACAGGCCGAGCAGGTAACGAAGGACGACGCACTCTCGCTTGCGGGCAGGCAGGGCGGCGATCGCCCGGCGCAACTCGATGACGTCGGCCGGATCCGCCGCGGCCCGCGCTGATGGCTCAGCCCGCCCGGCATTCAGTGCGCGCCGTTCGATCACCCGACGCCTGATGGTCTCGCGCGCGGCGTTCACCACCGTGCGCTGCAAGTACATGGGCGCCGCCTGCGGGTCCTTGAGCCAGCGCCAGCGACGCCATAGCCGCAGGTAGGCCTCCTGTGCTAGCTGCTCGGCTAGGTCCCAGTCGCCGACCAGCGCGTACGCGGTCCGAACCAGGCGCGGATAGCAGGCATGGAACAGCGACTCGATCGCCTCGTCGGCGCCGCGCCCGGAATCGGGGCCGCGGCTCACCGCACCGAAGGTGATGATGTCGTCCGGCACTCCCTAAGGATGCACGGTCCGCCGCAAAGGTTGCCGCCGAGCGGGCGCCTGTTGCGGCGACACGGAGCCGGTTCCGCTTGGTTCAGACACTTTAGGCAGCTAGCCGCCCAGTGCCGCCGCGGCACGGCGAGCCGCCGCGCTCGCCGCGCGCTCGTCGACGGACAGCACCTGGTCCCGCTCGACGACGACCTCGCCGTTGACGATCAGCAGCTCAAGCGGGGCGGGAGCGCCGAGCACCAGGGCTGCGACGGGGTCGGCGATGTCCGCGTGCGGCAGCGTGTCCAGCCGCCACAACGCGATATCGGCGAGCTTGCCCGGCTCAAGCGAGCCGATCTCATCCGCACGGCCGAGCAACCTGGCTCCGCCGAGCGTGGCCAGCTCAAGCGACTGGCGCGCGGTCAGCGCCTGCGGGCCGCCGACTGCCCTGGCCATCAGCACCGCCTGATGGACCTCGCGCAGCAGCGAGCTCTCCTCGTTGGACGCCGCGCCATCTACGCCGAGGCCAACCGGCACGCCAGCCTCGATCAGGGCGGCTGTCCGGCAGATCCCGGCGCCCAGCCTGGCGTTCGACGACGGGCAGTGCGCGACGCCGGTCCCGGTAGCCGCCATCCTGGCGATCGCCGCGTCGTCCAGGTGCACCCCGTGCGCCAGCCACACGTCGCTGCCCAGCCAGCCGAGCGAGTCCAGGTACTCGGCCGGCGTGCAGCCGAACCGCTCCGCGCAGAACTCATCCTCGTCGGTGGTCTCGGCCAGGTGGGTATGCAGCCGCACCTGCTGGTCACGGGCAAGTTGCGCGGCCGCGGCCATCAGTTCGCCGGTGACCGAGAACGGCGAGCACGGCGCCACTCCCATCCGCACCATCGCACCAGACGCCGGGTCATGGAACTTCTCGATCGCGGTTTGCGTCGCCGCCATGATGGCGTCGATGTCCTCGACCACCTCGTCCGGCGGAAGCCCGCCGGATGACGCGCCCAGGTCCATCGAGCCCCTGGTCGGGTGGAACCGCAGGCCAACTGCTCGGGCCGCGGCGACCGTGGCGCCGAGAACATCACCGCCGCCGCGGGGGAACACATAGTGGTGGTCGCTGGTCGTCGTGCAGCCCGTCCTGGCCAGCCAGGCGAGCGCCGCCGTGGCCGCATCAGCCACGATCTGCTCATCGATCCGCGCCCAGACCGGATACAGCTCGGTCAGCCAGCCGAACAGGGTTGAATCGATCGCCCGACCCCTGGTGGCCCACTGATACAGGTGATGGTGCGTGTTCACCAGCCCCGGGGTTGCCAGGCAACCCGAGCCGTCGATCACCCGTGCTCCGGCCAGGTCGGCCGGGACCGCTCCGGCTCCGACCGCCGTGATCCGATTCCCGCTCACCGCGACGTGCCCGGCGCCGTACTCGGCCCGCTCTGCGTTCATGGTGAGGACGTGACACCCGTTAATCGAGAGAATTGTCATCGTCAGCCGCCGACCGGCGGATCCGCGGTCCGCTGCGCAGCTGCCAGTCGGGTGGCCGCGAGCCTGACCGCTTCCAGGATCTGCTCGTAGCCGGTGCACCGGCACAGATTGCCGGCCAGCGCCTCACGGATGTCGGCGTCGGAGGGATCAGGGTCGCGCGCGAGCAGGTCGTGCGCGGCGACCAGCAGGCCGGGCGTGCAGAAACCGCACTGCACCGCACCCGCCTCAAGGAACGCCTGCTGGACCGGGTGCAGGGCGGTGCCGCTGGCCAGCCCCTCGACCGTGACGATGTCCCGGCCGTCCGCCTGCCCGGCGGCGACCAGGCAGGCGCAGACCGGAATGCCGTCCAGGTAAACCGTGCACGAGCCGCACTCGCCCTGCTCGCAGGCGTTCTTCGAACCGGGCAGGCCCATCCGCTCGCGAAGCACGAAGAGCAGGCTCTCGCCCGGCCAGACGTCGTCGGCCTGGCGCTCGTCGCCGTTGACTGTCGCTGTGATCCGCATCGCTCACCCTTCCCCGTTGGTCCGCGACCCGCCAGCACAGTAATCGGCCCAGGCCCAGGTCAGCGTGCGGCTGGCCAGTACGCCGAGCGCATGCCGCCGGTAGGCCGCGGTCCCTCGCACGTCGTCGATCGGCCGCGCTGCCGCGCTGACCTGCTTGGCGAACTCGGCAACCACAGACTCGGGCAGCGGGCCGCGCGACTCCCAGAGCCCGGCCTCGTCCAGCGCCGCGGCCAGGAATCGCTCGGCGTCGGGTGCTCGCACCGGGGTCGGCGCGGCCGAGCCGATCCCGGTGCCGATCGCCCTGCGCTCGGGATGCAGCGCCACGCTGAACGCGGCCACCGCGATCACCATCGCGTTCCTGGTACCGATCTTGCTGAACTGTTCGGGACCGGTCGGTCGGCTGATCCAGACCGCCGCGATCAGCTCGTCAGCGGCCAGCGCGTTGCGTTTGACCCCGGTGAAGAAGTCCGGCGCGGCGATCATGCGGGTGCCCCGGATTGAGGCGACCTCGATCTCGGCGGCCGCGGCAAGCAGCGGCGGATGACAGTCGCCGGCCGGCGAGGCCGAGCCAAGGTTGCCGCCGATCGTGCCCCGGTTGCGGATCTGCGGCGAGCCGACCGTCCTGGCCGCCAGGGCCAGGCCAGGCAGGACCGGGCCGAGCTCGCCGATCAGCTCGGTGTAGGTCACTCCGGCGCCGATCCGCAGGCTGCCGTTGACAGTGGTCCAGCCGGTGAGTTCGGCCACTCTGGTCAGGTCGAGCAGTGCCTCGGGGCGGTGGCGGTCGAAGTTCAGCTCCACCATCACATCGGTGCCCCCGGCGATCGGCACCGCCGCCGGATGGGCGGCCCTTGCTGCCAGCGCATCGTCCCAGCTGGTCGGCTGAAGAAATTCCATCAGAACCCTCCGGGCCTCAGCGTCGCACATGGGGCTGGCCCGCCAACAGGCGGCCGGGCCGCTCAGCCGGGTCGGTCAGGCGAAGGTGCCAGGTGACTCCCAGGCCGGGCCCGCCTCCGGCGCGTCGTCCCGCAGCGCGTGTCACGACCGGATCCGGCAGCCGTCCACGCGTGCCGCCCGTCGCCCGTCGCCCGTTCGGCTTGGCCGGCCGGTGCAATCATGATCATGGGCTGTTGTCCGCTAGTTTCAGCGGGTTTCAGCCCGTGATCACGCAGAACCGCTCAGGTAGGGAGCCAGGGGCCCGGCTCGTTGGCGAGCCAGCGCAGCATCTGGCCGCGGCTGACCGGGCCGCGAGCTGCCCAGGGTGCGGGCAGGTCGCCTGCCGCAGCCAGTTCACGCTGGATCGGCCGGCTGTTCTCCAGGATGTCAGCGGCCAGGGCGCAGCGGGTCGCCTGCGGGTCGAGCCCGAACAGGTCGGCGGCGTTCAGGCCGAGCACCCTTGCCTTGACCGCATCGGTCAGAGCCGGGTAGCCGTAGCGGTCCTGGTACTCGGCCGAGATCTCGAACGCGCGGAACGCCATGATCTGGGTCTGCGGCGGCCCGTACCAGACGCTGTCGGTACCCCAGAGCACCCGCTGGGTGCCGAGCCGCTTCAGCAGCTTGCCGATCGCATGCGCGGCCTGAGTCGGATCGGTCAGCAGTATTCGCCAGGTGGTTGCGATATCCGCCCACACGTTGCTGTTTGGCGGGACGTGGTAGTCGTCGAGCGCCTTGATCAGCGAGTCGATGCCGACCGGGTCGGCCGGGTTGTAGGGGCCCTCGACATGATCGGGCGTCCAGCCCGCGTGGTAGACGACGAATTGCATATCGGAGAACTGCCTGGAGACGGCGACCATGTCCCTCGGCTGGTTCCAGGTGCTCTCGAAGTTGAGCAGCGGCAGGCCTTTGTGCCCGCACATGATCCTGACGCCCAGGTCATGCGCGTGCTGGACGACTGGCAGGCCGATGGCCGGGTCGTCCAGGTCGAACCCGCGACCGCCCGGCCCCCAGGCCGTGTAGACCTTGAATGTGTCGACCTGTCCGCTCTGCACGGTGTGAGTCATCTCGTCGAGTCTGGCCGAGAGCGAGCCGAAGTTGGGCGCGAGCACATTCTGCAGCAACAGCCGGGACACACCGCCGCGGGTCAGGCTTGCCACCATCTGCCGGGTGCCCTCGGCGTCGGTGAACGGGATCGGATCGTCCGACTCGCCGGTGCTCGGCAAGTCAGACAGGAGCGCCACGGTGGTGTCGCTGGCCAGGAACACATCATGCAGGTACGCACTGCGGTCGACGCAGGTCAGCGGGTTCGAGGCGGTGCAGTCCGGCGGCACCATGTCGAGCACAAGCCGGAGCGTGTCCGGAGCGGTCCGACGCCAGGGCAGGCTTGGCATCACGTGATGGGTGTGGACATCGACGATGAACTCGCCACGGCTTCGAAGCGCATGCTCACAGGCAGGCAGGTTCTCCGGCGGCGGGACGTGATAGCTGCCGCCAGGACTCGGACTGTGCCCGGCTAGTCGCCGGCCCGGGCCGCTGCACGCGGCCAGATTGACCACACCGAGCAGGGCGGCCATCCCGCCAGCGGTCTGCAGGAACCGCCGCCGGTCAAGGCCAAGCCGGTCCGCGGCCGCAGCGGCCCGGTCGAGCACCGCCTCAGCCAGCTGAACGTCCCCAGGACCGGCCGCTGCGGGCAGGAACTCCCCATTGGACACCGGTCCGAGCACCAACGGCAGCGCAATCCGGTCCTCGTCGCGAGCCATGTCCTCACCGCCTTCGAAGCAGCATAAGCGCCGCCTTGCTGGCCGGCGCCGTTGACCAGCGCCTCAGTCTCAGCCATCGGACCGGGCGCGAGGACATCGGACTGAGTGCGGGCGCATCGGACTAGGCGCGAGGACATGGGACTAGGCGCGAGGACATGGGACTAGGCGCGAGGACATGGGACTAGGCGCGAGGACAAAGGCCATAGTCCGCACCGGTACGTGGGCCGAGATCTAGTTGTGACCTTCAGCACCAATCCTGCGGCAGCGCTGCACCGAACACTCCTCGCGGAACGCGTCCAGGCCAACGACCAAGGAAGAACTCCACCAGGAGGGCTGCCAGATGTCAGCTGCATCACCCAGTTGGGGGCGGTTACCTGATCAGCCAGGCCGAATCCGGCGACCGGCCGCGGACTACCAGCACGGCGCACAGGCCGGGCTGGCTGCGCCGATTTCCGGCCGGACCGGTGCGGTCGGCGCCAGCGGCGCCCGCGTCAGGACGGAGGCGGCGGCATGATCTGGACGACCTCTGATCTCAGCACCCCTCCTGGCGCGGCCGACCTGCTCTGGCCGGCGCTGAGCGCGCCATTCCACGGTGACCTGCCGGTCCGGCTGCGGGCCTGGGACGGCAGCGAGATCGGGCCGCCGGGTCGGCCTACCCTGATCCTGCATGACCGGAAGGCACTGCGCCGCATCTTGTGGCAGCCGGGCGAGCTCGGCATGGCCCGCGCGTACGTCACCGGTGAGCTCGATGTCGATGGCGACCTGACCGAGTGCCTGCGGCTGGTCTGGCAGGCGGCCCGAGCGCACGGCCTGACCGGAGGCAAGCTGTCGGCCGGCGGCTGGATGACCGCCCTGCGGGCTGCCGCCCGGTTTGGCCTCGTCGGTCCGCCACCCGGTCCGCCAGCCAGCGAGGCCAAAATCTCCGGCCGACCGCGGTCCAGGAACCGCGATCAGGCGATCATCGCCCACCATTACGACGTTCCTGCCGAGTTCTACCAGCTGATCCTCGGTCCGCAGATGGCCCAGTCCGCCGCGTTCTGGGCCCCTAGCTGCCGGACCCTGGCCGATGCGCAGCTGGCCAAGCTCGATCTCATCTGCGCCAAACTCCGCCTAGAGCCCGGCATGCAGCTGCTTGATGTCGGCTGCGGCTGGGGCGCGCTGGCGATTCACGCCGCGCAGAACTACGGTGCGCAGGTCACGGCGATCACGACGGCCCCGGGGCAGGCGGCATTCGTCGCCGATCGCGCGGCCAAGCTCGGGCTTGGATCCCAGCTGACCGTGCGCGAGCAGCATTACCGGGAGATCACCGGGCCGCCGCAAGACGCCGTCGCCTCGACCGAGATGGGCGAGCATCTCGGCAACGCCGACTACCCAGCCTTCTGCGGCTTGCTCCGCGGCCAGCTGCGGCCGGGAGGCCGGCTGCTGATCCAGCAGATGTCCCGTGGGTCGCGTGCTCCGGGCGGCGGCGCCTTCATCGAGCGGTACATCGCGCCTGACCTGCACATGCGACCGGTCGGGGAGACGATCTGCCTGCTGGAGCAGGCCGGTTTCGAGATCAGCAGCCTGCAGGCGATGCGCCAGGATTACGCGAAGACCATCCGGGTTTGGCAGCTCAACCTAGAGCGGCGGTGGGATCAGGCGGTCGCCATCCTGGGGCTGGAGTCGGCCCGGGTCTGGCGGCTCTACCTGGCCTGCGGCGCGCTGGCATTTGAGGAATGCCGGATGGACGTCCATCAGATCCTCGCCGCGCCGCGGTAGGCCGTACCGCCGACACGCGCATCGGCCGGCCTGGTCGCGGAGTAGCTCATGCGGACGGCAGGCGCCAGCCACGGGGCGGGCGCGGCAAGCCAGGCTGGCTCCCGCCGCCGGCGGCAGGCACCTCGCGGAACTCCTCGTCAGGATCCGCACTGTCCCGTAGCCACGTGATCAGCGAGAAATAGACGACGGGAACGAAAAAGAACCCCGGAATCGCCCACAGCAAGCCAGCAGCTATCTCCTGGTCAGCGACCGTGCCGAGGCCGTGGCCCGGCAGATGCGCGTAAGCGGAGAACCAGGCCGTGCGGGAGAAGCCCATGATGTAGGCGATCGCCCAGATCGTCCACATCGGGATCGCCGCGAAGGCGGCCCGAAGCGGTCGGGAGATCCCGGGCAGCAGCGGTGGTGATTCCACCAGTTCCAGCCACAGGCCGCAGCCGGCCGCGAACAGCGTCACCGCCTCGGCGACGGTCAGGACTGGGTGCCTGGCCATGGCGTTGACCGTAACCGGCAGGCGCCAGGCGATCACGACCGCGATGAAGCCGACCAGGGTCGCCCAAGCCCGCATGGTTCCTGGCCGGTGCGATCGGGTCATGGCGACCCGGTTGGCAACGGAGAGCCCGGCATGCCGCCACGGTGCTCCGATCACCGCCAGCGCGGGAACCACGACCGCGAGCACGGCGAACTGAAGAGACTGCGCGAACACATACCGGCCAGTGGCGCTCGCTGCGGGAGGTAGCAGAACGGCTGCGGCGAGGACCACGGCAAGCAGCGCAAGCCACGGTCGCAACCTGCTGAGTCGGCTGTGCACGGCTACCCGCCATCTGAGGTCGCGCTGACCGGCCCGGCTGCGGGCGACCGCAGGACCGGCCGGAATTGCTACGTCTGGATTGTCTACGCCGAGTGCTCGCCGCCGTCAAGCCCGCTGGCGGACCACGCGGTCAGGAACGTTACATGACCGCGACGATGACAGCGAGGCCGGCCAGCGCGGTTGCCCGCAGGTCGATCATCGCCCAGCGTTCGTCGCGACCGTCACCGCGCATGCCGCGGATCGTCTCGCTGCGGCCACCGAACACGAACACCGCGCCGAAAGCGGCCATGATGCCGAATGAGACGGCTCCCTGAACTGGATGGCCGCCCGCCCAGGACGCGCCCCACATGATGAAGCCAAGTGCGACGGCGAATAGCGGCAGAAGCCACTTCTGCGTCCACCAGGCCCGCCTGACGGTTTGCATCTGCTGCTCCTTCTGCTCATCCATCGGCTCGTCACCCATCGGCTCGACGATCCGGACGGAACATCTCCTCGACCGCAAGCCCGAAGAACCTCGCGAGATCAATGGCCAGCGGCAGCGAAGGGGTATAGCGCCCGGTCTCGATCGAGTTAATGGTCTGCCTGGAGACGCCGAGCGCTTCGGCGAGCTGGCCCTGCGATAGCCCCTTGGCTGCTCGCAGCTCGCGGATCTGATTCCACACACTGTCAAGCTAGCTTGTCATCTCCTAACATGTCAAGCGAGCTTGTCATGTTACCGAGACGAAGGCGACCGGCTGCCTGCGATCGCCGGAGGAGGAAGATGGGGCCCATGCAACTTCCGGTGATGCCCCCGGTGGCTCCGATGCTGGCGAAGTCGGTCGGCGCGATCCCCGACGGGGCGATGAGCTACGAGCCGAAATGGGACGGCTTCAGGTCGATCATCTTCCGCGATGGCGCCGAGGTGGAGATCGGCAGCCGCAACGAGCGGCCGATGACCCGTTACTTCCCCGAGGTCGTCGCGGCTGCGCTGGCGAGTCTCCCCGAGCGGTGCGTTATCGATGGTGAAATCGTGATCCCTGACGCTGAGGGTCGAAAGCTGGACTTCGAGGCGCTGCTGCAGCGGATCCATCCAGCCGATAGCCGAGTCCGGTTGCTCGCCGAGCAAACCCCGGCCGCCTTCGTCGGGTTCGACCTGCTCGCCCTCGGTGACGTCGACTACACCGAGCAGCCGTTCTCGCTGCGCCGGGCAGCGCTTGAGGACGCGCTGGCCGGTGCCGCGCCCCCGATCTACCTGACGCCGGCCACCTCAGACATCGGACTCGCGCAGGTGTGGTTCAGCCAGTTCGAGGGTGCGGGACTGGACGGCATCATCGCCAAGCCGCTAGACGGCGGATACCTGCCAGACAAGCGGGCCATGTTCAAGATCAAGCATGATCGGACGGCCGACTGCGTGGTGGCCGGATACCGGCTGCACAAGGGCGCCGACGACGCCATCGGATCGCTGCTGCTCGGCCTGTTCAACGAGGCAGGCAACCTAGCCAGCGTCGGAGTGATCGGAGCCTTTCCGCTGGCCAAGCGCCGCGAGCTGTTCACTGAGATGCAGCCGCTTGTCACCACCTTCGATGGCCATCCGTGGAACTGGGCGGAGCAGCATACCGGCGTTCGCAACCCGACCGAAGCGCAGACCAGCCGGTGGAACGCAGGCAAGGACCTGTCGTTCGTGCCGCTTCGGCCCGAGCGGGTGGTCGAGGTCAGGTACGACCATATGGAGGGCACCAGATTCCGGCACACCGCGCAGTTCGTCCGCTGGCGGCCGGACCGCGATCCGGCGTCCTGCGGATTCGAGCAACTCGAGGAGCCTGTGAGCTTCAACCTGGCCGACATCCTGGCCGGCGGATCTCCTAGCCGACCTCGGCCAGCCACATAGCATCGATTGCGTCGCGTGGGCATAAAACGCCCAAATCAGGCGTGATCATGACTGTAATCGAGCATGTGAAATATCGGTGTTCAGCGTCATCCGGCCCGGACTGTCCGATCTGGCCACGGCTCGGGGACACCGCGGCGGCTTCGCAGCTCAGCTTCGTCTTTGGAACTTAGCTTCGCGCGGAGTAAGGAGCGGGAGGGCTAAAGTTTCTGACGTGATGTCGCCTAGGCGGATTGCCGCGATCAGTGTGGTATGCGGCCTTGTTGTCATTGTCGGCGCCATCGTCATCGCGCGCCCGAAGCCTGGTCAGCCGAACGGGCACCCGACCGTCCGGTCACTCGCCACCGTCGTGCCTGGTCACTCGCGGGCTGGCCGGCCAGCCAACCGGTCGGACAGCGAGTCGGGGCGCGGAGTCCACGATGCCTCGGCCCGGTCCGGGATCGGCACGATGGGCAGCTACCCGGTGGCTCACCGGTGGATCACGTTCGTCGAGCCTGCCCACACGGGCCCGACCGGCGAGCTGCTCGGACCGCGTCGCTTGCTGACCCTGATCCGCTATCCGGCTGCTGGCAGCCCAGCCAGCGTGACCCGGTCGGCTCGTGGACCTTTTCCGCTGATCGTGTTCGCGCCGGGATTCATGCAATGCGGCGGCCCGTACACCCAGCTGCTGCAGGCCTGGGCAAGCGCGGGCTATGTCGTCGCGGTAGTGAACTTCCCGCACTCGGACTGCAAGGTGGGCAGTGCCGCCACCGAGGCGGACATGGTGAATCAGCCAGCCGATATGTCTTATGTGATCACCAGGCTGCTGGCACTGAGCGCCGCGGCGCGCGGGCTCTTCTCCGGGCTGCTGAACCGGCACGAGATTGCCGTCTCCGGTCACTCCGACGGTGGCGACACGGTCGCGGCGATCGCGGCTAACTCATGCTGCTTCGACCACCGGATCGTGGCAGTGGCGGTGCTTTCCGGCCAGGAGTGGGCGCCGATGCCAGGCCGCTACTTCGCCAATCGCCCGGTGCCGATGTTGTTCGCGCAGGGCAGCGCCGACGTGATCAACATCCCGGTGAGCAGCCTGCAGATGTACCGCGCCGATCGCTCCCGTGAGCGCTATTACCTGGACCTGTTCGGCGCGAGTCATACCAGGCCATACTGGGGCACCAACCCGGTGGAACGGCTGGTAGCGCGGGTCACCCTGGCCTTCTTCGATCGCTTCGTGCTCGGACAGGTCGCTGCCGGGGCGACGATGAACCGAGACGGTAACGTTCCCGGCCGGGCTGCGCTGGTCAGTGGCGGCCGGCTGCCGCCATGATCATGATCTGAAACCGGTACCGGGCCGGCCCAGCCCGCGCCATCGGGGGCGGACGGCCGTTCCCTTCGCACAGAGAGGCGCAGCATGCAGCCCATGCCCGAGGATTGGAACTCAGCCGTGGCCGTGGTCGCCCATCCGGACGATCTTGAATACGGCGCGGCCGCCGCTGTGGCCCGGTGGACCCGGCAGGGAAAGAAGGTCTCCTACCTGCTGGCCACCCGCGGCGAGGCCGGCATCGCGGGCCAGGCGCCAGCACAAGTCGGGCCGCTGCGCGTGGCCGAGGAGCGGCGTAGCGCCGCCGTTGTCGGAGTCAGCGAGGTTGAGTTCCTCGACCATCCCGACGGCCTGGTGGAGTACGGCGTTCCGCTGCGCCGCGATCTCGCCGCCGCGTTCCGCCGGATGCGGCCAGACGTGGTGGTCACCATGAGCTTCGACCTGACCTGGGGCGAGGACGGCCCGGTGAACCATGCCGACCACCGCGCGGTCGGGCTGGCCGTTCTGGACGCCTGCCGGGATGCCGCGAACGAGTGGGTGTTCCCCGAGTCGGGACCGGCCTGCACGCCGATTAGCTACGCCTATGTGGCGGCCAGCGGCGATCCGACCCACTTCGTTGATGTCACCGACACCATCGACCTCGGAGTCAGCTCGCTGCGCGAGCACCGGGCTTACCTCGACGGCCTCGGCCGCGACTTCGATCCCGACGACTTCCTGCGCAAGATGGCCGGCTTCGTCGGCATGGCAGCGGGCTGTGAGTACGCGGTCGGCCTGCGCCGTTATCCGACCGGCTGACCGCGGCATCGCATCAAGGCGGTACTGGCCCCGCAGACCGGCCCTGGCCCCGCAGACCGGCCCTGGCCCCGCAGGCCGGCCCTGGCCCCGCAGGCCGGCCCTGGCCCCGCAGGCCGGCCCTGGCCCCGCAGGCCGGCCCTGGCCCCCGGGGCCCGACGGCGCTCGCTCGCTGTCCCGGCGGCGTCAGCCAGCGGCGCGGAGCGCCGGGAGGGCTCGCCAGGCCCGCACCTAGCCGCGCGACTTCGTGGCTGCGCTCAAGTCGCTGGCGTGGTAGCCGGCCAGCAACGACTTCTCTTGCGCGTGCCCGGGGAACATGAAGTAGACCAGTGCCGTTCCGAGCAGCACCGCGAGGATGCCAGCGGCGTAGGCCCAGTGATCGCCGTGCAAGAACGACTCCTTCGCCGCGGCCGTGATCTGACTGGCGTACTGCGGATACCGCTTGGCGATGCCCTCAGCGCCAGCGAACGACTTAGTCAGCTGGCCCTGCACGCTCGTGGTGATCTGCTGGCTGTGCGGTGCCGAGCCGATCGCGGCGGTGATTGAGGCCGCATAGCCGGCCGCGAGCAGCGCGCCGAGGATCGACTGCATGATCGCGCCGCCGAGGTCCCGTTGCAGGTCGGCTGTCGCCGACGCCATCCCGGCGCGCTTGACCGGCACCGAGCCGGTCAGCGAATGCGAAGCCGGGGTGCCCGCGAGCCCGACGCCAGTGCCGATCAGCGCATAGCCGAGGCCAACCTTCCAGTACGCGGTGCCCTCCTTCCAGGTCAGCAGCATCACCAGGAAGGCGAGCAAGACGAAGAAGTAGCCAGCGAGCAGGGTCAGCCTGGAGCCATGGCGTTCGATCAGCCGAGCTGAGTGCGGCGCTACGCCGATCATGAATGCCGCAGCGGGAATGATCGCCAGCCCGGCCTGGAACGGCGAGTAGCCGAGCACGTTCTGCATGAATTGCTGCCCGACGAACATCCCGCCCATCAGCGAGCCGAATACGACGATGCCAGCGCACGCCGCCACCCAGAAGATGCGCCGCCCGGCGACCCGCAGGTCGTAGAGCGGTGCCGCCGCGTGCCGCTGTCTGACGGCGAACGCGATCAGCGCCGCCAGGGCGACCACGCCGAGCCCGATCACGGCTGTGCCCAGGTCGGGAACGGGCGCCAGGTTGATCATGAGGATCAGTGCGGCCACCAGCAGCACCGACAGCACGCCACCGAGGTTGTCCACCCGGCCGGTCGTCTCGTTTACGTGGGCCGGCACGAAGAACAGGGCGACCGCGGCGGCGATGACCGCCAGCGGCAGCGTGATGATGAAGACCGATCCCCACCAGAAGGTCGCGAGCAGGGTGCCGGCGATCAGCGGGCCCAGGGCGGTGCTCGCGCCTCCGATGGCCGACCACAGCGCGATCGATGAGGTCCTGGCCGGCCCCGACCAGAGCGCGGTGATCAGCGCGAGCGTCGTCGGGAAGGCCATGCCCGCCGCGATGCCGCCGAGAACACGGGCCGCGAAGAGCACGCCGATCGATGGCGCGAACGCCGCCAGCAGGCAGGCCGGGATCGACAGCAGCGTTCCCGAGATCAGCATCATCTTGCGGCCGTAACGGTCGCCGACCGCGCCCAGATACAGGACGGAGCCGGCCAGCCCGAGCGAGAAGCCGACCGCCACCAGGTTGAGCGTGACCTGACCGGCGTTGAATGCCTTGCCGATGTCCGGCAGCGCCACGCTCGCGACCAGCAAGTTAAGATTCGCGACCGCCGCGACCAGGATCAGAGCCGTCAGTACCAGTCCCGGCCGTACCGGCGCGGTCGAGCTGCTGCCCCGCGCGGACGAGGTGCCATCCCGCGCCTGCTGACCTCTGCCGGACTTCGCAAAACTCACGAGCTTCACGAACTTCCCCCCGAATGATCCCCCAGGTACTGCGCGTCCTCCGGTATCTCCCCCCGCCACGGCCAGCTATCGCAGCTGACAGCCACCAAACCACGTGCGGCCGGGACTGATCGCGGGGTACGCGGTCAGGAACGGCGGCCGGGCCGCGCCGCGTGGTCGGTCAGGGCCGGCCCGTGACGAGATCCGCCAGCGCGGTACCAAGCCGGTCGAGCGGGCCTGCGATCCAGGGCAGCCGCAATGGCTCGGCGCTGGCCAGCGCCTCCAGCCGCCGCTGGTCGTCACCGCCGGTCAGCATGCCGGTGCAAACTCGCAGCGTCAGCGAGTCGGGCCGCTCACCGAACGCGCTGCCTGGCAGCACAGCCACGCCGTACCGGTTAAGCAGCAGGTCGGCTAGCTCCGACCCGGTCCGAACCCCGTGAGCCGCGGCCAACTGGTCCCGATCCGGCTCGAAGTCCGGGTATAGGTAGAACGCCGCCTGCGGCGCGGCGACGCGGGCACCCGCGGCAGTGAACAAGCCAGCCACCGCGGTAGTGATCGACTCGTAGAGCCGGCGCGCGCCCGCCACATACGCCACTAGATCGTCCGGCTCGTCCAGCGCCTGCGCCGCGGCGAACTGCACCGGCTGGGCGACCCCGGACCAGATCTCGCCCGCCGCGGACAGCATGCGCGCGCTCAGCCTGCTGCCGATTTCACCATCGGGCAGCCGGGTGAACCCGATCCGCCAACCGCCCAGAGCCAAGCTCTTGCTGAGCCCGCTGGTGATCACCACCCGCTCCGGGGCGAACTCGGCCGGGCTGCGGAACGGGTCACGGTAGACCAGATCCCGGTAGATCTCATCAGAGATGACCACCAGGTCGAGGTCACGCGCTATGGCGCAGAAGAGGTCGATCGTCCTGGCCGAGGCCATCGTGCCGGTGGGATTGTCGGGAACCGTCGCAATGACCGCACGCACGTCACGTCCGCTCGCCCGGGCCCGCCGAACCGACTCGGCGAGCTGGTCGGGCGCCGGAACGCCACCCTCGCCAGGCTGGGCCGGCACGTAGATCGGCCGGTTGCCGAGCATCCTGATCTGGGCGGCATAGCTGACCCAGCTCGGTCGCGCCACGACCACATCGCCGCCGATCGCCTGCACCGCGGCGTAAAGCAGCGCCTTGCTGCCCGGTCCAGCGAGCACCTGGTCCTGATCGGTCTGCAGCCCGCGGCGGCGCCAGTACCCGGCTGCCGCCTGGCGCAGCTCGTCTGATCCGGCCACCGAGCCGTAGCCGTTCCGCTCGGCGGCAGCAGCGATAGCCTGCCGGAGCAGCGGATGGACCGGGATTCCCGCCTGCCCGAACCCAAGCGGCAACACGTCGACGCCCTGGGCACGCAACCGCCGGGCGGTCTCGTCGGCCGCCAGGGTGGCCGATACCGACACGACGCCTCCCGATTAGTGACTTGTGGCTGCCTGAGATACGGTTCCAGCCGTCCGATCGGCGGGTCCGAACGGCCGACGGCTGGGCACTAGTGCATTATCGACCTGCTGCGCTAATGGCCGGGCTCGTGCTCACCGCGCTCGGCGCCAGTGCTCGTCGCCTCGGGTGTGCCTGGCGGGTCGGCCTGATCGGTCCGGCCGACCCCGGCCGACCCCGGCGGTGCCCGGCGGGTCGGCATGATCGGGCCGGCCGACCTCGGCATTGCCCGCCGAATCGGCGTGATCGGGCCCGGTCCGCCCGGGCGACCAGCAGATCGAGCAGCCCGCCGCCGCGTACGCCGAGCAGTTCCCAGGACCGGGCGATGCCGACCGCGAAGAAGATCATGACGAGCGTCGCCCCGGCCCGCTGGGCTTGCTGGCTGCTCGTCGCGGTAAAGGCGAGCACGGTCTGCAAGCCGTAGAGTGCCACGATCAGCGGCAGCAAGAACGGCCAGCGGTGGCTGAGCCGCTGCCGGGACCTGGCTCGCCACAACCTGGCGGTGAGACTGGCGGTGCTGGTCAGGCCGAGCAGCCCGAGGATAAGGTTCGCCTTCGGAATGCTGTTTCCTGGGACGAGCGCGGTAGCGGCCACCGACTGCCGCTCCAGCGACATGCGCGATCCCGCCTCGCGTTCCGCGCGGACGATGATCAGCAAGGGCTGGCAGCGGTACGCGGCTCTCTTCTGACCGCGGCCACGTGCAGCCGCAGGGAGGTCTTCGGGTGGCCCAGTTCCAGCCGAGCCGGACGGCGATCGGCGCGGCGCTGCACCGGGCCGCGCACCAGATCCTGGACCGGCCGCCGGTGCTCGATGATCCGCTGGCCGTACGGATCATCGGCGCGCAGGCCGAGCAGGCGCTGCGCGAGGAGCGCGATCCGCGAGTGACCCAGGTCGGCCTGCGGGCGTTCATCGCCGCCCGCAGCAGGCTGGCCGAGGACCGGGTGGCGCAGGCATACCGCCGCGGCGTGCGCCAGTACGTGCTCCTCGGCGCCGGACTCGACACCTTCGGCTATCGCAATGACCACGCTGACCTGAAGGTATTCGAGGTCGACCAGCCAGCCACGCAGCACGACAAGCGCGCGCGGCTGGCAGCCGCCGGAATCGATGTCCCCGCGTCGCTGACCTTCGCCGCCGTGGACTTCGAGCGGGAAACCCTGGCCGCTGGTCTGGCCAGGGCGGGCTTCGATCTGACCGCACCCGCGCAGTTCGCCATGCTCGGCGTCAGCATGTACCTCACCGCTGACGCGGTGTCCGGCACGCTTTCCTTCATCGCCGGACGGCCGGCCGGGACCGAGGTCGTCTTCGACTACGCCACTCCACCCCAGCGGCTGGACCACGGGCAGCGCACCGCGGCGCAGGCGCTAAGCGCTCGCGTCGCGGCCGCCGGCGAGCCGTTCACCACTACCTTCGAGGCCGCTGAGCTGGGCCGACGGCTGCGCGAACTCGGCTTCACCCGGATCGAGGACCTGGACCTGCACGCGCTCAACGCCAGCTACTTCGCCGACCGCCAGGACGGACTCAGGTTGCGCGGCGCCGCCAGGATCAGCATTGCCGGGGTGTGACACCGCCAGCCGGAGGCCGGGACGAGACGGCCTGACACCCCTCGGCCGCCGGGAAACGCAGTCCGCCGAACCTATTTGTTAATAATGAAGAATGAAATAAATGAAATAAGAGATTTCTGCTGCTAACTCTGATATATATAACGATCGGCACCGAGGTGCGACAGGCGATTAAACCGGAGGATCCGTGCGAACTGCATCGCTCACCAGACAGGCAGTAGTGGTCGCTGCGGTTGCCGCCGTTGGCGCGCTCGGTGCCGCGGTGCCGACGGCAGCCTCGGCCGCGACCGGACGCGCCAGAGCGAGCATACTCGCACCGCGCCAGCCCCGGCCGTCCGGCCTCGTCACCGCGCCTCGCGCGGCGCGGCTGCCGGTCGGCGAGCAGCATGTCTGCCCGGCACCGACCCGGCCCGGCCAGATGGAGTGCATGTCGATCATCAGCAACTTGGTCGGTGGCGCCGCGATCGGCCCGGCGGTGACCGTACGCGGCTACGGACCCGCCGACCTGCGCAGCGCCTACCAGATCGCGTCCGCGGCCCGAGCCGGGCGCGGCAGGACCATCGCGATCGTGGACGCGTTCAGCGACCCGAAGGCCGCGTCGGACCTGGCCAGCTACCGTGCCCACTTCAGGCTGGGTGCCTGCACGAAGGCCAATCGCTGCCTGCGGATCGTGAACGAGCGCGGCCGGATCTCCCCGCTGCCTCCGGCGAACGCGAACTGGGCTGGCGAGGAGTCGCTGGACCTGGACATGGTCTCGGCGGTCTGCCCGAAGTGCGACATCGTGCTGGTCGAGGCGAGCAGCTCCTCCACGCTGGACCTCGGCATCGCCGAGAACACCGCCGTGGCCATGGGTGCCAGGTATGTGTCCAACAGCTGGAGCGGCGGCGAGTTCCTCGGACAGGACCTGTTCGACCATTACTTCAACCACCCCGGCGACGTGATCGACTTCGCCTCAGGGGACTTCGGCTACGGCCCCGCTTACCCGACCGACCTGCAGTACGTGACCGCGATCGGCGGCACCACGCTGCGGCACGCCCGCGATCGACGCGGCTGGACCGAGACGGTCTGGGGCTCAAGCTCACCGCCAGGTGCGGAAGGGACCGGCTCCGGCTGCTCGACCGTGGAGCCGAAGCCGTCCTGGCAGCGGGTGGACGCCACCACGCCGAACGGCTGCCTGAACCGGACCGAGAATGATGTGGCCGCGGTCGCGAATCCCAGCACCGGGGTGGCCGTCTTCGACACCTACCGCAGCGGGGGCAGCTGGCTCCAGTTCGGCGGCACCAGCGTGGCGACCCCGATCATCACCGCCATCTACGCGCTGGCCGGGCAGCCGGCCCGCGGCAGCTACCCGGCCGAGTTCCCTTACCTGCACGGCCGGCATCTCTTTGACGTGACATCCGGAGCCAACGGCAGCTGCGAGAGCAACCGGCGGTACCTGTGCCACGGCGTCCGTGGTTACGACGGCCCCACCGGCCTGGGCACCCCCAACGGCACCGGCGCCTTCACCGACGGCTCGGCCCATCTGGTGACCCTGATCGACCCTGGCACCCAGGACCGGCAGGCCGGCACCGCCTTCTCGCTCCAGATCACCGGCCTGGACACCGCGCGAGCCAGCTCGCTCAGCTACCGTGCCGCCGGCCTGCCTGCCGGTCTGTCCATCGGCGCGGTGCCGCACTCGACCAACGGCCGGATCACCGGCACCCTGCCCGGGTCGGCAGGCACGTTCCACGTCGTCGTCACAGCCAAGGACGGCAGGGCGGCCGGCACCACGTACTTCACCATCGTCACGACACCGAACCTGACCGCGGCGACGCCGTCGGCCGGGCCCCTCGCACTGACATCCACGAGCTTGTGCCTGGACGACAATGGCGGGACGGCCGGGAGCTCGGTCCTGGTCCAGCCGTGCAACGCCTCGTCCGCTCAGAACTGGGCGGACAAGTCCGATGGCAAGCCCGATGACATCGGCGTGCTGACCATCAACGGCCTGTGCCTGGCGATCTCGGGATCCCACGGAGTGCTGGCCACGTGCAACGCAGGATCGGCGGCCCAGCAGTGGGCATACCCGGCGATTGGCCTGCTCGGGCCGCTGCTTGAGAATCCGGCCACAGGTGGCTGCCTGGCGTCGAAGAGCCTGAGCGCAGGTGCCCAGGTCGGCCTGTCCGCCTGCAACAGCAGTTCCGCGGAGTCCTGGGAACTGCCGTCCGCGCCGCTAATCTCCGGGGTGGCCGCTACTTGCCTCGATGATCCCGGTAACAGCGGCGTGCAGGGGACTCAGGTCAAGATCGCTACCTGCGTGACGGCTGAGGCGGAGCAGCAGTTCCTGGTTCGGCCGGACGGCCTGATCCAGGGGCCCAACGGCTCGCTGTGCCTGAGCACCAACGGCAGCCAGTTCGACGGTACCCGCGTCACCATCGAGAGCTGCAATAACACCGATCCGAGTCAGTTCTGGCTGCTGGCTCCCAATGGCGAGATCATCAACGCCAGCTCAGGCCGCTGCCTGGCCGACCCCGGCAATGCCGGGGTGGGGACCGGACTGGTGCAGGAGGACTGTTACGGGCAGGCCGGCGAGGTCTGGGCGATCAACTAGCGGTACTGCTGGTTCGGCGCGGAGTTCGGCACGCTGGCGGGTAGTTCGGCGCGCTAGCGGGTCTTCTGGCTGACCTCGCTGGCGCGGCGGCCGTTCCGCGACCGGGACACTGGGCTGATTTGCCAGGCATTTTGTCTACGGTGGACGGCATGAACCTAGTCTGGGCCGCTTCGGGCGCCGTTATCGGCCTGCCGGCCGGCACAACCCTGCGCGGACCGGTCTTCCGGTTATCAGTGCGCAGCGGCGAGCCGGAGGCGTCGGCCTGTCCGTTGTGTGCCGCCCCAGTGCCTGCATGGCCGGTGCTGCGGTGTCGTTATTGCGCTCGCTGGTTCAGCACCCCGGCGGCCTTGGAACTGATCACCGCTGCCGTCCTGGCGCTCCTGCTCGGCCGGTTCGGCGGAGAGCCAGACGCAGCGGCGTTCGTTCTGCTCGGCGCGCTCGGTGTGGCGCTGGCCGTGATCGACGTCCTGGTTCAGCGGCTTCCTGACCGGCTCACCCTGCCCGCCTATCCGGCGCTGATCATCCTGCTCGGCCTGGCCGCACTGGCCGGGCACGACGGCGTGGCGCTGGTGCGGGCGCTGCTTGGCGGCCTCGCCCTGGCGGGCGGCTACCTGCTGCTTGCCATGCTGAGCGCGGGGCAGCTCGGCGGTGGCGACATCAAGCTGGCCGGCCTGGTCGGCCTGATCCTGGGCTGGCTGGGCTGGCGCAGCCTCTTCATCGGGGCCAGCCTCGGTTTCGTGCTCGGCGCGATCGTCGGGCTCGCGCTGCTAGCGACCCGCCGGGTCACCCTGCGCAGCTCGGTCAGCTTCGGGCCGTACCTGCTCGGCGGTGCCCTGCTCGCGATCCTGCTCAGCGGCCAGTAGCCGCACCAGCGGCTGGCCGCCGACAGCGAGCATGAGATCTGGCTGCTGAGCTGGCTGCCCGGGCAGCGGACGGGCTTCCATGATCACGGCAGCTCGGCAGGCGCGTTCGCAGTGGCGCTCGGCAACAGGCCCGGCGGGCGCTCGATCGATGAGATCCTCGGCAGCGCTCGGCGGCGACTGGTCCGGCTGAACCCGCAAACCGCGGCTGCCGCCCTGCGCGATGGCGCCATCATCGTCGACATCCGCCCGCAGGCACAGCAGGCGGCCGAAGGCAGCGTGCCCTGCCGCCGCGCGATCGGGCCGGCCAGCTCGGTACTGTTGGCTGCGCAGTCCAAGGGCCAGGCACAGACCGAAGGCCGGTGGCATGTCGACGCTAGACTCGCGAGTCCTTCACCTCGCGCGGCATGGCCATGCTGAAGCCGACGGACGGCTGAGCGAGACCGGCCGGCAGCAGGCGGATCTGCTGGGCCGGCGGCTCGGCGAGATCCCGCTCTCGGCGGTCCATTACAGCCCGGTGCCTCGGGCCGCCGAGACCGCCGAGCGCGTGCTTCGGTGCCTGCCCGGAGTCCCAGGCCATCAGTCAGAGATCGTGGGCGACTACCCGCCTCCGGTGGGCCAGCAGCACCTGCCACCTGCGTACGCCCGGTTCCTCGCTGCCTATTCGGCGGCTGAGCGGGAAGCCGGCGCTGTCCTGGCCGCTGCGGCGCTGGATCGCTTCGCCAGGCCAGCACCGGACGACCTGCGTGAGCTCATCATCACGCACAATCTGCTGATCGGCTGGTTCGTCCGGGACGCGCTCGGCGCGCCGGACTGGCGCTGGCTCGGCCTGAACCAGTGCAATGGCGCGCTCACGACGATCAGGTACAGCCCGGATCACCCGCCCGCGCTGGTTACCTTCAACGACATGTGCCATCTGCCCGCCGACCTGCGCTGGACCGGATTCCCGCCGGACTTGCGCGGCTGAGCGGCAGGGCGATGGCCCGCTTCCTGGCTGCTTGCTGTCCGCTGTCTGTCCGCTCTAAGCCGACCGGATGCCAGAGATAAGGCATCCTCCCGATGCGGCGCCTGGTGTCTTACGACGAATCTGTAGTCATGCCGAACAGCACCTGCTGATCAGCTAAACACCGGAGGTTGCAGTGCATCCGTATTACATGTCGCAGCTCGCGTCCGAGCATGTCCGGGACATGCGGAGGCAAGCAGCAGCGGCGCGGTGTGCCCGCCTGGCACGCCGCGCCCTGCGCGGCCCAGGTCTCCCGGCCGCTGACGGCTACCTGATGCAGCCATGCATGCAGGTTGGCGCGGTAACCATGAGCGCGCATGCCAGCTGAGCCAGTGCTCAGCGTCGCTGCGCGGCCGGCATTCCCAGACCCTGGCGGTGCGCGATCGCGGCCGCCTCGGTCCGGCTGCCCGCGTTCAGCTTGGCCAGGATGTTCGAGACATGCACGCTGGCCGTCTTGGGGGAGATGAACAGCTCGGCGCCAATCTCCTTGTTACTGTGCCCGGCCGCGAGCAATTGCAGGACCTCAAGCTCCCGCTCGGTGAGCCCGGCCAGCGGACCTCGGCCGTCTGGTCCCGACCATGCCGTCCGACCCGACTGTCCTGATGGCTGGTTCGATCCGCTTGCTGGACTGCCCACCCTGGCACGGCGGCCAAGATCGGCTAGGGCTGCCTGCAGGGGAGCCGCTCTGAGCTGGTCGGCCGACGCCGCGGCGAGTAGCCACTCTCGCCGGGCCGCGTCGCGATCCCCCGCCTCAGCCAGCGCCTCGGCAAGCCGCCAGCGCGCACGAGCGGCCTCATAGACAAATCCAGCGCCAAACGCATCGACCACCGCTTGCCACGCCACCGGATCGTTATCGCCGCTGGCGCGAAGCCACTCCGCCTCGGCACGGGCCAGCCAGCCTCGGCCGTCGACGCCGAGCTCGTGGCCAGGAGAGCGTCGGCTGGCGGCACCGTCGCGCGCGGTCTGCAGCATCGCGCGAGCCGCTTCGACCGCCGATTCCGCACGCTGTGCCTGACCTGCGGCCCGTGCACCGGCAGCGATGTCGGCCAGCGCGCCAAGCCCGACGGCCGCGACGCGGATGACATGTGGACCGCGGTGGCCTTCGTCCCACGCCTCGGCCGCGCGGAGCGTCGCCTCGATCTCGGCGACAGCGCCGACCGCATCGCCCTGCCAGAGCGCGTGCTCGGCCATCAGCCCGCGCGCGACGTACTCGGTGAATCCGTCCCGAGCGAACATCGGCTCCAGCCAGCTGCGACGTTCATCCACCGCGCTCGATTCGCCCCTGGCGACGACCACGAACAGCGCCATCGCCGACAGCCTGGCCTCGTTGACGCTGGTCACTCGGACGGCGAAGCCATCGGCGATCTGCTGAGCGTGGTCCCACGCTCCGTCTGAATAGTGCGCGAGGAAATGCAGGTACTGCAGGTCGTAGCCGTAGGGCGCCAGTCCGAGCCCAGCGTCGCGCGCCCGGCGGGTGCCTTCGTGCGCGGTGCTGCCCGCGGCAGCCAGATCGCCCAGTTCCAGCTGGACCCTGGCCAGCTGGAACGCGGCTCGCAACTCCACGCCGAGCACCCTGGCTGCGGCCGCCTCACGATGCGCTCTGGTGAACAGGCTCACGGCCTCGGCGATGTTCCCGGCCCGCTCGCTGATCAGCCCGAGTGTGACCAGCGCGTCAGCCTCGACCCAGAGTGCCCCGGCGGCCTTGGCCGCGGTCCGCGCCTGCTCGGCGCGGGAGCGGGCCGGCTCCAGGTCTGGCATCGACAGCAGGGCGCGGGCGTGGGTCGCCAGCGCTCGCGCATATTCCCACCGGGGCGGGTCCGGTGGCAGCGCATCGACGGCCGTCTGCGCCGCGGCCCGGGCGGCGTCGTCCTCATCGAGATCTATCAGGAAGTAGGCGAGCCGCTCATTCACCCGGCAGAGCAGCGCCGGGTCGGCCTTCTTGCCGAGGTAGCCGAGCAGCCTGCGCAGTTGCGCAGCCGCGCGGGCGAGATCACCGCCATCCGCGGCGCTGAGCGCGGACCGCAGCGCCAGCTTGCCGCGCCCCATCCCGCTGAGCTTCTCCGGTTCGCTGACCCGTTCCCACAGTGAAAGCGCCTGATCATAGTGCCGGTGCGCCTCAGCCGGCGCGGCGAGCCGCTCCGCCTCCTGGCCGGCCAGCACCGAAGCGGAGAACGCTCCGGGGATGTCATGGCTGGCCAGGTAATGGTGCGCCAGCTCGGCCGCGGTTCCGGGTACCTCGGCGAGACGGTGCTCGTCGGCCAGCAGCTCGGCGAGCCGGGCATGCAGCCGGGTGCGCTCGCCGGGCAGCAGGTCGGCGTAGACAGCCTCGCGCAGCAGCGCGTGCCGGAACGAGAGCCCCTGCTCCCCGTCGGGCACCAGCAGCTGCTGAGCCACCGCTTCCCTGACAGCTTCCTCGTAGCTGGCCTCGTCCAGCCCGGAGGCCTCCCTGACCAGCTCATCGTCGACCCGGCGGCCGGTTACGGCCGCCGTCCTGAGCACCTGCTGAGCCGTTCCCGACAACCGCTCAATCCGGGCCAGCAGCAGGTCGGCAAGTCCGGCAGGCAGGTCCGACCCGGCCGACGACGCGGCAAGCAGTTCCTCGGCGTAGTAGGGGTTGCCCTCGGCTCGGGTGATCATCTGGCCGATCGCCGCCGCGTCGAGCGGCAGCGCGGAAATGGTCGTCAGGTGCTCGGCCATCGCCGAGGCGGGCAGCGGGCCGAGTTCGATCGAGGTCACGCTGGGCAGCCGGAGCAGCTCGGCGACCACCGGCCGGAGCGGATGCCTGCGGTGCATATCGTCACTGCGGTAGGTGGCCACGACCGCCAGCCGCTCAGAGTGCAGCATCCGGCTCAGGAAGGTCAGCAGGTCGCGAGTGGACCGGTCGGCCCAGTGCAAGTCCTCCAGGATCAGCAACACCGGGCTGGCCTCGGCTAGCTCGGCGAGCATGCCAAGCACTGCACCGAACAGCTGCTGCTGGACGATTCCTGGCATGTCTCCCCCGGCCGGCTGGCCGGCATCGCGGTCCGGCAGCAGCCGGGATAGCACGGGCCGCGCGGCGAGCGCATCGAGCAGCAGCCCGCGAGGTGCCGGACCGGTCGTCGCATCGCGCAGCGCGTCGGCAAGCGGAAGATACGGCACAGCGTCGCCAAGCTCCGCGCAACGGCCGGACAAGACGGTGAAGCCCCGCTCGCGCGCCCTGGCGGCGAGTTCGGTCACCAAGCGGGTCTTGCCGACGCCTGCGTCGCCGCTGATCAAAGTGACTACCGGCCGACCAGCGGCTGCGGCGTCAAGCTGGTCAAGCAGCCGGCCGAGCTCGGCAGTCCTGCCGACTAGTCTGGAGTGCGATACATCGAGCACTCGTCCAGTATCCCAGTCAATTCGGACAGCACGGTCCGGTCGCGGTCCGTGCTGCTGTTGGCGCGCCCGGCCGGCGGCACGATCGCCCGGCAGACCCGGGCTTAGCGGCTTATGGCCAGCCCATGCCAGTGCCCGGCCGCGCTCAGCGCCCGAGTACCGAGGCGCCTGATCGCGCCACGATCTCCTGGAGCGCGGCGACATGCAGCTCGAACGCCGCCCGCCCTGTCCTGGTCAGCCGCGCCGAGGTGCGCGGCCGCTTGCCGACGAAGCCCTTGCGGATCTCCAGATAACCGGCTTGCTCAAGCGTGGTCAGCTGCTTGGACAACGCCGAATCCGACAGACCCACCTCGTCGCGGATGAACTTGAAGTCAGCCCATTCCACCGCTGCCAGCAGGGAGACGATCGACAGCCTGGTCGGCGCGTGAATCAGTTCGTCGAATCTGGCCCGGCTCACCTGGCGCTCCCAGCCCGGTTGCCGAGCATGATCTGGCGCAGCCTGCGCATCAGGTAGGGCCCACCGGTGACCAGTGCAGCACCGCCAACCACGGTCGCCAGCGTGGCAGGCACGCCAACGCCTGCGGCCCGCAGCGCGAACCCGATGCCCAGCGTCAGCCCCACCACAAGCCACACGAAGCCGACGATGGCGCCCGCGCCGCGACCACGGAGCAGTTCGCTGCTGCGCAGCTGGGCGTGGCGGTAGGCACCAAAGATCATTCCTGCGGTGAGCGCCGCGATGACGAGCACAGCGACCGGGATCACCGTGGCCAGCACAACCTGACGGCGAGTGTCAACCGCCGCCCCGATGGCTACCATTCCGGCCGCCACTGCCCACCAGTACCAGGTCGGAACCAGGACGGCGTCGATGACCTGTTGTTGCTGCCGACGGATCCCGGCCAGTGCGCTGGTCGCTTCCTCGGGTCGCAGCTGTCCGTTCATGACCGCTCCTCATCTATCCGGCAAGTAGTTTCCTAATTGGAAAGTATCAGACTGCTTTCCATACAGACAAGTACTTTCCGAGCCGACGTTTGTGCGACCAGTCTGTTGGCCAACAGACTGGGTGCCTGGTCGCCGTCGGCGATCACTGACGGCTGGAGGGACTTGCGATGGCCAAGAAGGAAAGCCTGACCTGGGCCGATGCGCCTGCAGCACATGACTATCCGGCGGCTGGCGACTATCTGCAGCTGCTCGCGTCGCCGGCGGAGGTGGAGGTGCTGACCAGCCTGCTCGAGCGGGCGCCGGCCGCGACCAAGCACGCGAAGGACATCCTGCGCGCGGCCCGCCTGCCGCTGCTCCCGATTGACGATCCGGAGGTTGCCAAGGATGTGAAGAAGGCAGCGAAAGGTGAACCGCTGTCGCCGGTGCTGCTGGTCCGCGGGGACCTGAGGACGGGTGTCGCGCTGCAGATCGCCGATGGTTACCACCGGGTTTGCGCCAGCTATCACCTCAGCGAGGACACCGAGATTCCGTGCCGGATCATCGACCTGCCGGCCGTTGTCACCGGGTGACCGGCCGGACCCGGCGAATCGGCCGACCCGGCTGACACAGGCGGTGCCACCTGGCCGGTCCGGTGACCGCAGTTGCCGCGCGCAAGTGCCACCAGGCATCATGGCTTAAGAAACCGTGAGAAGACGGGCTCCATGATGATGCGATCAGCTTCCGCCCGCCAACAGGTCAAGCGAGGCACAGAGGCTTGAGAACCGGCCCATTCATGAGCCTGCAGTGCAGCTGATGAGGTCATCATGGCCGTAGTGAGCCAGGTAGTAATTGGCTTGTTGACAACCTTCGTTGGCTTTGCACTGGGGTTTACCTGGCACGTGTCCCGCAGAAAACTCACCTACTGGCGAGCGCGGCACTTCTGGCGGCCATTTGTATCCGGAGATCTGAAGATCGTGGTTGGCAGATTCAAGGACTTCGATACCTTCGAGGCTAGCGGACTAGTCGGCGTCGGGGACATGCAGGCAGCAGCTGAGGTAGTGTCTTTCTTTGATGATCTGGGACTCCGTCGACTGGGCAGCGCCATCGACATCGTTTACCATGATCAACTGGCCGGCAATCTTTATGCCGCGAACCTCGTATGCATAGGCGGCCCAGACGCGAACCAAGTGACGGAACGCATCTTGAAGAATATTCATCACACAATCGAGTTAGAGTCTGGTGTCATCTCCATAAGAGATACCCGGACTGGCGAAATCTACGAACCAAACCGCGAGCACGATCGCGATAATCGCGAAATCGTAGTACTTGACTACGGATTACTCATTCAGGCCCCGAATCCATTCGACTCGCACCGCAGCGTGATGATAGTCGCTGGTGGCTACGGTTATGGCACCTGGGCTGGGGTAAAACTGGCGCGCTCGCCTCAATTCCTTCACTCCGAACTGGCCTCAAAGGGGCAGGCCATAGAATGCCTTTACAGAACCGAAATCATCCGTGAAGTTCCGCAGAAGCCCGAAGTCGTGCTGGTAAGGCAGATATCATCATAACTTAAATAACCTGTTAACGACCCGTGCGACGCATCCGGCCGGGACCGTGGGCGTACCTATCTGGCTAGTTGACCCTTCCCGCCTGCACTCCGACCTCCTCAACTTGCGCGTTCCCCCACCTGAGACATCAGCCGGAGCGTTCGCGGATCACATAGGTCACCGGAGTCGTTCCCTTCCTGGACAGCGACCTGACCGCAAATTCGGGCGACATGCCGCCTCGCAGGCCATGGATATGGTGCTCCCAACCCTGGCGATCCGCCATCCAGGCCTGCAAATACTTCTGGCACCAATCCGGCTCGATCCGCGCAAGACGGCCAAGCGAGGCCCGCAAAGCTGCGGCCATCCGTACCTGCTCGCCGGGCTCGAGCCGAGCCTGGTGAACGAGATCCAGAACATGCTGAACGAACCTCCGGCGCCGATCGAGGAACTCCCGCCAGTGACCGAAATCGGCCTGGTCCAGTGAGCCGCCCTGATCGAGTAGCCAGAAGATTCCCTCGGCCAGGACGTCACCGAATTCCTCCAGCCGAGCGCGATCCGCATTCCGAAAGGGATCGTACCTGCCCTGAATGACACTCCCGGTGACGGCAAGCGGCTGCAACCCTCTTACTGGGTCGAGCAGATAGAACCAGTCTTCGTTGTAGATATCCGGGAAGAACGAGCGGTTGCGGATGGTCTCCACGGCCAGCGCGCCGCCGCCGATGAACGAGTCCTGCTTACCGCCCACCTCACGGTAGGCGTGGCATACCACGGAGTTATCCGGGAAGCCGCCAATCGACAGGCCCACCGCGTTGTAACTGTCCAGCAGGCTCACCGCCCGGCTCAGATCAGCGGGTTCGGGCACCCGAATGTCGTCATCGAGGAAGACGATCCGCTTCCAGCCGATCAGATGACTCAGCATGAGGCCGAGGTTTCGCTTGAGGCTGGTGTCAGTCTTCCGTGCGAAGATGCCGCCAGCCACCAGGCGCGTGGTCTCGAAGTCCATCAGCCGCAGCCCAGCCGGGTCCGGCACGTCAATCGCGGTCATGCTGACCTCGGCAGGCATCCGTCTTGCCGCCTCCTGGGCGCACGTCCATTTACCGCTGTGCAGAGTTACGAGCGTGCATTCAAGCTCGATTGCCAGCGTCGCGGCATGGGCGAGATAAGCGGACGGGCGCACCGTGGGAACGATGATCGCATCTACCTTCTCGCGCTCCGGCCACAGCGCGGATGATCTCGATACCGCCAGCAGATTGCGATGCGAGCCGTGATGATCCGGAGTCTGGATCGATCCCATCAGGACTCACTGGCCCATTCAAATAGGCGATTCTCGGGCAACGTCCAGTCTGGCGTCAGCGGCACTCCGTTCTCGACGCTTACCCTAGTCAGGAGGCAGAATGCTTCACTCTCGCCGAACTGGGTTCTGGCGTACTCGGTGTTCCGGTCGCGGAATCGGGCGTCGGTCAGCGCCCTGACCGCCCCGAAAGTTCCGCTTCCGTACATTCCATTGCATATGGTGACCGTGCGCTTCCGGTTGAACGGGTTGACCGCGCGGGCGAACAGCGCCACGTCTTCCAGCAGGATTTCACGGTCGTCCGCATGCTCCAGGTGCGGGTGAAATCGCGGCGTCTGGCCATCTTGATCAACCTCGAAGTAAGGGCCGTCGGGGGAGTCCCAGTCCGGCACCTGCCGCACCGGCAGATCCAGGCGGTTGAGCACCGAGCGGGTGGCGAGGTTCCAGTCGACACCGCCGAGCAAGACCAGGTGCGTGGTGTAGTCGTCGGCCAGCCGCGCGACCACCGTGACGGCTTGCGGGTAATTCAGTTGCTGCGAATTCCGCAGGTTGACTTCGCTGGCTGGGTTCGCTGCCCGGATATAGCCGTGCAATTCGAAGAGGGCATCAAGGTCGGCGTAGGCCGACAGCGCGACGTAATGCGGGTCGGCCGGGTTCGAGTACGGAAGCCGGACGAGCATCTCGTCCGGCAGTTGTGCGCAGACGATGGTGATCGGCCTGCCATCCTCGAACCGCCAGTACCCCGCGGTCAGCGAATCGATCACCGAGCCAGCACCCGGAGCTGGCCCGCGGAGTGCCGAACTGCGCAGCCGCAGCAGTTCGGTGGCAAGGTCATCCCGAGCCTTGAGTTCAGTGGCAGTCAGCTCGTCGGTATCCAGCAGCCGCGGTGCCCCGGTGTCCACCGAGCGCGTGGTGGCGAAGAAGGTGGCGTAGTCCTGCAGCCTGGGGATCGGCGGGATCTTTGGATTGGCGGCAGACTCCCAAGAGGAAATGAGCGGCACGCTGAGCCGCTTGTGCCTGCCAAGCGCCGCGGCCAGCTGGGTCTGCGTGAGCTTCACGCCCGGCCAGTGCTCCTCCCGGAATGCACGCAGGCGTCGCGCGAGCAGATACCGCGGATCGTGAGCCTCGTCCACCTCCGCCCCCATTTCAACTGAAGTTCAGTTTTCAGGGTTAACAACATTACCACTCTTAGTTCTATCGGAAATCCGCAGCTACCTGGCCTGACCGGGACAGTGTGTGACCAGCGGGATCTAGGTTCCTCAGATTAGGGCATGGTGCTCCTACTAATTCTGAAGTCCTCCCAGAGCGTAGGGCAAAGCTAGGCTCAGATCAGCGCGAATCGCCAGCGCCCGACTACTTCAACTGAAGTTAACTGAAGGGAGGTCAGAGATGGGCACCTGATCTGGCCTGCCAGCCAGTCGACCAGCATCGACTCGCGGGCAGGGCGCGCGGGCACCCCCGCGGCAACGGGGGCACCCGCAACGGAAATCGTCCAGCGCTCACACACCGGGAGAACTTCCATGTCCACAATAGCCACTCGGCTGACGATGACAATCGCACACGCCAGCATCGCCACTGCGGGCACGCATGGCCCATCGGCCACGGCAGTCACCCAGGTGCACGGCTCGGCCACATCCCCGATCCTGGTGCTGCTGCTGGCATTCGCCTTCCTGGCGATCGTCATGCGAGCCAACTCCGGGCTGGTCAACCTGGTAAGCCAGCTAGTTCAGCTCGCCGTCGCGGTAGGTCGCACGCTCCTGCTGCTGGTCCTGTTCGCAGGTTTCGCCGCGATAGTCCTTTTGCACCTGTAAGGCTGGCCTCCCGCCTCCAGCGGGCGGGAGGCCAGCAACCGGTGCCGCCCAGATCGCGGTCCGGATAGCTAAAGGGCCTCGACCAGCACGGCTAACTCCGCTGCGCGGATCGCGGTAGCCAGTACTGCCGTGCGGATCGCGAGTCCGATGCTGATCATCACGGCGATCGCAAGCTGTCGGGCAGGAGCCAAACGAATCCTTCAGGCTAGTAACGTCATGTCCGTGTCCGCACCAACTCCGTGGCTCGCCAGAAGGCTGTTTCCGCTGCTTGCCACGGTCTTTCTCATTGCCATCGGGATGGTCTCCACGACCTGGTGGGGAGCCGATCTCGTCGGCAGGCACAGCTGGCTGCTCCCCGATGACCTGTGGGGAACGCTGGTAGCAGCTAGCCGCCTTGCGCATCTGAATCTGAGCGGCCTGTACACGCAGCCCACCGGCCTGGTCGCATTCCCAGGCACGGCCCTGATCCTGGTTCCGGTGGTAGCTGTCATCGACGGAGCAGGCCTCGGGCTCGCGACTCCAGGCGCGGAGAACACCCATCCTGGCGCCTGGCTACTGGCCGGGCCTTATGAGATCGCTATCTCTGCCATGGCACTGTTCGCCGCCGACTCGATCGCCGAACGCCTGGGCGTGCCTCGACCGAAGCGTGCATTGCTCGCCGCGGCGGGGGCAGTTGCCCTGTGGAGCGTGTCGGGGCGTTGGGGTCATCCGGAGGACGCCGTGGCGGTCGCGATGTTCTTGTTCGGCATTCTGGCGCTGTCCGATGCAAGAGTCGAGCGGTCCGCGTGGCTGATCGGAGCGGCGGTGGCGGTTCAGCCGCTGGTTCTGCTCGCGCTGCCGGTCGTCCTAGTGGTCCTGGAGCCGAGGCGGCTAGTCGGCTTCCTCACCCGGGCAGCCGCCCCTGCCGTCCTGCTGCTTGGTGCGGCGGCCGCGGCGAATTGGAATGCCACCGTCAATGCGGTCACCAGTCAGCCCAACTGGCCGACCGTCGATCACACCACTCCGTGGACGTCGCTGGCCCCGCACCTCAGCAGCGGAGCGGTGGCTGCCGGACCTGCCCGGACGCTCACCATCCTGCTGGCCTGCGGCGGGGCGCTCGTGCTGCGGCGGCGATGGCACGTGCTGCGATATCGGGGGGAGTGGAATCCAGCGGCGCTCGAGGAACTGCTGTGGTGGGTGGCCGCCGCACTGGCGCTCCGCTGCGTGCTCGAGCCCGTGATGGTCGCCTACTACCTGTGGCCGGTACTGGCGGTCGCGCTGATAGCGGCATCGAGCAACTGGTCGCGCCTGGTCCCAGCCGGTGTCGTCTCGTCGACACTCACCTTCGTCGCGCAGGCCTCGTGGCGAGGCCCCTGGATCTGGTGGGGATCGGTGGTCGCTGGGCTAGGCCTGACCCTCTTCTTCGCCCTGCCGCGCGGCGGACGACGTGCCAGCGCGCCGCCAGAGAGCACGGTGGCGCTCGGCGTTGCTCCGCCCCGGACGCAGACGCGCCAGGCTGGCTAGTCCCGGTCACGGCTGCGGCGACCCGGGCACTTCAAGTCTGCCGCGGCGGGCGAGCAGCTCGCGGTAAGCGCGTGCGTACACCTGCGCCGCCGCGCTGGGGGTGAACTGCATGGCATAGGCGCGACCAGGGTCAGCGTCGGGGCGCTCGCCCCCGAGGACGCGTGACAGCGCAGCGGCGAGCGCGTGCGGGTCCTCGGGCGGGATGAGCACGCCGCGGCCCTGGCCCAACGTGATCGCCAGGCCGTCGACCGCCGTGCCGACGACCGGGACACCGAGCCCCAGCGCCAGCACCGCGCTTTGCGACCACGATTCCTCTCGTGACGGCACCACGTGCACGCTGGCGCCTGCGACGTAGCGGGCTGGCGCATAGGACCAGCCAGGAAGCCGCACCACAGCCTCCAGCTCGCGGGCGTGGACCAGCTGGTTCAGCGTTTCGCGCAGCGGGCCGTCGCCGACGAGGTAGGAGGGCGGCGGCCGGTGCAGCAGGGCGAGCGCCGCAACCAGCACATCTGGCCCCTTGTCGGCCCGGAGCCGACCGGTGAAGGTCAGTCGCGGCGAAGGGAGTCCCGGCAATGGCTCAGCGGACAGACCTTCCACCGAGGACCGCCCTTCGCGCAGCCGGCCGTCGTCCAGGCCGATCCGCGCCGCCCAGGCACGGGCCGCCGGGCCGTGCGCGAAGAACATGTCGACCCGCCGTGCCGCCTCCCGGGCCTGCGACGTGTGATCGCCGCATGGCCAGGACATCTGATTGTGCTCACTTGCTACCAGCGGCACCTGTGGCGGTAATGTCCGTGCCGCGGCCCACCAGGCGCCCATCATGTGGGCGTGTACCAGGTCCGCCTGAGCGAGCCTGGGACCAAGCCAGCTGGCGAACACCGAATCTGGCGTCCACTGCAGGCTGTCGGAAGGCAGGATCTCGCGGACCCGGTAGGCGTCTGCAGCCAGGCCGTGGTGCGCGGCTAGCTCAAGTCCTGGCGGGGTCGCGTCGCCGACCAGCAAGGTCGTCGCGATGCCATGGGTGCGCAGCGCCACCGATAGCCGCAGCGCGGACAGCTGCGCCCCGCCGGGTTCCAGCGTGCCCACGACCCGAACGACCCTCATCCGACCTCCTGTGGACGCCGCAACTGCCCGCTGGCGCACCGCCCAACCCTGCCACCACCTGGCGAAGGAAAGGTGCGCGGCCGGCAGCGCGGGCCTGCGGCGCCAGTTCGCCGGGAACCGAGTCCCATCAAGGGGAACCCGCCTACCGGGATGGATCGTCCATCGACAGCGCGTCAAGCGGGCCGTTTTACGCCGATTCCCTTGAAGAAGGTGTAGCAGAACACGCCGTCGGCCGCGGTTGTCCGGTAGAGAGCCCGGACGCCGGCCTCGAAGGTCTCCGCGTCGATCAGGCCCGCGCGGATCGCGGCCTCGCGGACGCCCTCGATCATGGCCGTGAAGGTCCGCTTGATTACGCCGTCGACCAGGTCGGGGCGGCTGGAGTCCACGTACACCATCCGCGGGTCCACCCGGACCGCGTCGAAGCCAGCCTCGACCAGGAGCGGATAGGTCCGGCGGCCGATCATGGCGTCGCCACCAGAGCGTCGTTGCAGGTCGATCTGGGAACGGACCGCCTGGCGGGCGGCCCGGCTGTCGGGATGGAAGAAGGCCGACCCGTGGTCGCCCTCGATCACCGTGATGGTCCCGCCGGGCCGGAGCAGGCCGCCGAGAAGGGCCAGCGCGCGGATGGGCTGGGCGAGGTGCTCCAGCACAAAGCAGACGAAGACGTGGTCGAACGAGCCGGGCGCGAACGGCAGCGCGAACAGGTCGGCCTGCACGAAGTCCACGTTCGCCAGCCCGGCCAGGCCGGCCTGCCGGCCAGCCTCCGCGATCGAGCCAGCGGAAATGTCCACGGACGTGAACCGCGCCCCTGGGCTGCGCTGGGCCAGCGTCACCGTTTGGGCGCCGACGCCGCACCCGGCCTCGAGCACCCGGCTTCCTGGCGGGTACCAGGTGTCGCGGTGCAGCAACTCGACCAGCGTCCCCGCCTGATCCTGCAGGCGCTCGTTCTCGCGCTGGCCATAGCCATGCACGTAGGTGTCGCTCATGAGCCCAACCAAAGCACACCGCGAGGTAGTTAACGAACGCGCAGCTGGTGATCCCCGATGCGGCGAGGATTACCACCGCTCGCGCCTGGAGTGCAGCGGCCACGGGTGACGCTGGATTCGGTGACTTCCGCCTCTGGTTTCCCGCCGTCGCTTGGGTCCTATCTTGGGTGAGAGCCGCAGATCGTGCCGTTTGGGCGAGCTTCCGCACCAGGAGGGAACGAACGTTGCTGAGTCCAGCATCGCCAGGACTACCGCGCCGGACGGAACCGGTAGTCGAGGCGACTGGGCTGGTGGTGCGCCGGGGAGGGCGGATCGTGCTCGACGAGCTTTCGTTCGCCCTGGCATCGGGTCAGGTAACGGGCCTGCTCGGACCGAGCGGCTGCGGCAAGACCACCCTGATGCGCACTCTGGTCGGGGTCCAGGTGGTCACCGCGGGACGGGTAGAACTGCTCGGCCTTCCGGCTGGCGATCCGCGGTTGCGTCGTCGCGTCGGGTATGCCACCCAGGACCCCGCCGTCTACACCGATCTGACCCTGGCCGAGAACCTCCGTTACTTCGGCACCGTGCTCGGCCTGACCCGACCTCGCCTGGCGGAGACGATCACCCAGCTCGTGGCCGAGCTCGACCTCGGCGGCCTGGAAGACCGGCTGATCGGCACCTTCTCCGGCGGCCAGCTCGCTCGGACCGGCCTGGCCGTTGCGCTGCTCGGGAAGCCGGACCTGCTGGTGCTGGACGAGCCGACGGTAGGCCTTGACCCCGTGCTGCGCCGCGATCTGTGGGCGATGTTCCATCGCCTCGCAGCGGGCGGGACTGCCCTGCTGGTGTCGAGCCACGTGATGGACGAGGCGGCCAGATGCGACTACCTGCTATTCATGCGGGAGGGCAGGTTCCTGGCCTCGGCTACCCCGCAGGCTCTGCTGGCCGGAACGGGTGCGGCTGATTTGGAGTCCGCCTTCCTCGATCTCGCCACCCGCGATCAGGCCGTGCGGTGATGACCGCGACCTCGGCCGGCCAGGAACCGACGATCAGCTGGACGCTCACCTGGGCAACGGCACGCCGCGTCCTGGCCCAGCTACGGCACGATCCGCGGACCATCGCGATGATGCTCGCGGTTCCCGCGCTGCTGATGATCCTGCTGCGGTATGTGCTGGACAATCCGCTGGCGCTGGACCGGTTCGCCCCCGAGTTCATCGGGATCTTCCCTTTCGTGGTCATGTTCATCGTGGCCGCGATCACCACCCAGCGGGAACGGGCCCGGGGCACGCTGGAGCGGCTGATGGCCATGCCGTTGGCCAAGCTCGACCTGGTCGTCGGCTACGCCATCGCGTTCGGTTCGGTCGCCTGCGTCCAGGTTGGCGTGGTGCTCGCGATCTCGCTGACCTGGCTAGGCGTGCAACTGCCAGGTTCGGTTGTGCCGCTAGCCGTGGTATCCGTGCTTGACGCGCTGCTTGGCATGTCCCTTGGGCTGTTCGCCAGCGCGTTCGCACGCACCGAGTTTCAGGCCGTTCAGTTCATGCCTGCCTTCGTGCTGCCGCAGGCCCTGCTGTGCGGGATCGTGGTAGCACGCGATCACATGACCGACGTGCTGCGCTGGCTGTCCGATGTGTTGCCGATGTCGTATGCCGTGGACGCCATGCAGCAGATCGCCGCTGGCGCGTCCTGGTCCGGCCTGGTGATCAGGGACATTGGCGTGATCCTGGGATTCACCGCAGCCGCGCTGATCGGCGGCGCACTGACGCTGCGCCGCAAAACCGCATAGCGGCCCGCGGCCGCCAGGTCGCGCCAGCTCACCGTTCCAGCATCTTGAACGCAAGGTGGCGACTGTGCCGCTGTCCCATGACGAGCGCGAACCACAGCCGCAGGACCCCATCCACCACGTCGTGCTGGCCGTCGCCGAGATAGACGGGCCTCAGCCCGACCGCGTCGATGAGCTGCTCAACCCTGGCCCGGTCCTCCGGCGATGCGGAGAAGAACATGTCGGCCCGGTCGTCGCCGAACCGCGGGTCGGCGAGGTTTTCCACACCCAGCCGGATGCCGGGCGCCTGCTCGGCCGGAGCCTGCTCACCCTCGCCAACGCGACCACTGTCGTGGCGCCCGTCGCCGGGGACTGGAATGACTCGCACATTTTTAACGAGCGCTGGCCGCGCATGCCCGCTTCCATGGCGTGACGGCGCTGGCCATGGCCACCACGCTGTCCGCCGTCAACATCTGGTCGGTCTGGTCCGGCGCCAGCGACCGGAGCACAGCCCGGTTCTTCGCCGCAGCGGTCCCGGTGGCTTACTGGGCACCGTTCTTCCTGGCCGCGCTGGTCCCCGGCACCGCAGTCGACGACCCGCCGAACCCGGTCCCGCGCCTGGCAGGCGTACCTGCCAATCTGCTCGGTGCCGCGGCCACCACCGCCACGGCCGCCGCCGGCTGGCTGATCGACCGCCGTTCCGCCGTCGTCCCGGACCGGTGACCCGGCACGAATGACGAAAGCCCGCTGCTGAAGGCTGCGATCAAGTCGATGTTCCTGCGCGTCCACGGCGACGACGCGTCACCGACACCGCGCGCGGCGATCGAGACCGTGGCGAAGAGCCGGTGATGCTGCCCAGCGGGGTCGCGAGCGCGCAGTCGGCGGCCGGCCGCGGTGGCCGCTAGCTGACCATCGCCGCTGCCATTCCCGCGCTCGGCCAGCCGACGGCCTCCATGACGAACGGCGCAGCGCCGGTCAGCGCCACCGCGGCGCGAAAGCTCGTCGGCACCCTGACGTCTGCTACCCGATGCAGGCTTACTGGCTCGGCGCAGCTGACGACATCGCGGCTGCGTACCGCGATCTTCAGATTTGGCCAGAGGCGGCCGCCGACCGCCTTGACGACCGCCTCCTTGCGGGCCCACAGGTGCGCGAACCGGTCCGCCCGTGCGCTCGCGTCGCGACCAGCCGCGACGTACCCGGCCTCATCGGGCGGAAAGAACCGGGCGGACAACGCGACCGTGTCCAGGCCGGGCACCAGGTGCTGTACGTCGACACCCACCGGGCGGTCGGTGCTGATGGCCAACGCAATCATGTCTCCCGAGTGCGAGAGGCTGGTGTGCAGCCAGGACCACGGTGGTGCGAGCTCGGGCTTGCCGTACCGGCCGGGGGTCCAGGTGAGTGCCGCAGGCCGCGTCTTCAGCTCGCGTCCGACCAGGATCCGGAGCACGCCGTGCGCGACCGTGAACCGCTGCTCGTCGCGCGGGCTCAGGAAAGCCGCAGCGCGGGCGCGCTCGCTGTCGTCGAGCACGTCCCGGCACCTGGCCGCGGTATCTGGTGGCACGTCGACTGGAACGATCCAGACCCGGACGAGATCGGTCACGACAACCGCTCACGCACTAACTCGACCATCGGTCCAGGCACCCTGCCTCGGTGACGTGAGCGCATCGCGGTCTATTGCGGAACACCACTCCCAAGAACGGCATTCCCGTAAGAGGTAGCCTATCCTCGGCGGGACGACCGGTAATGCTGGCGATGGGCTCACCCGGCCCCGGCGGCACGGACGGAAGGGGTGTGCGAGCTGTGCCCCTCGACCCGCAAATGCAGGCGATGCGTGACCAGCGCGAGCGTGACAACGTTCCGCCGCTGTACGCCATGTCGCTCACCGACGCCAGGGCCGCGGATCTTGCCTCGATCCGGGAGGGTGGGGGTGAGCCGGAGCCTGTCTTCGAGGTCGCCAACCTGAAGATCACCGGGCCCGGCGGCGAGCTGCCGCTACGACTGTACCGGCCCACCAGCGAGCGGCCGCTGCCCGCGCTGCTCTACTTCTTCGGTGGCGGCTGGGTACTCGGCACCATCGACACAGCCGACGGCGTCAGCCGCAGCCTGGCCAACTCCTCCGGCGCGCTGGTCGTCGTGGTTGGTTACCGGCTGGCACCCGAGCACCGGTTCCCGGCGGCGATCGACGACTGCTACGCGACGGTGCGCTGGGTCGCCGAGCACGCGGACGAGATCGGCGTAGACCCCGCCCGCCTCGCGGTCGGTGGCGACAGCGCCGGTGGGAACCTGGCCGCGGGCGTAGCGCTGCGTGCCCGAGCCGACGGCCCGGCACTGGTCGGCCAGCTTCTCGTTTATCCCAATACCGACCAGCTCGCCGACGACCAGTCGATGCGTGCCGCGGACGATCCGTTTCTCTTTAACCGCCACTCAGTCGCCTGGTACAGCCAGCATTACCTGACGAATCCCGGCGACGCGGCCAACCCGCTGGCCTCGCCGCTTCGCGCCGAGAGCCTCGCCGGGCTGCCGCCGGCGCTCATCATCACCGCGGAGTACGACCCGCTGCGCGATCAGGGCGAGGCGTACGCCCGCCGGCTAGCCGACGAGGGCGTCCAGGTCGAACTCAGCCGCTACCCGGGCATGGCGCACGGGTTCTTCACGATGGCCGGCACCGTTGACGCCAGCCGGGCCGCGATCACGCAGGCCGCGTCGCGTTTGCGGACATGGTTTGACATCGCGGCACCGGCTCCTGGGCTGACCAGCTAGGCCGAACATGTGCTCTAGTACCTCGCGCGGACGGCGTGCAGCCTCGGTAACTAGGGGATTGACACGCGCTGCCGGCAGCTGGCCAGAATCAGATATGTTCGAGCAGACCAGCCAGGACCGGATGGTCGTCCAGTTCACTGGAGCAGAGGCTGGCACCGCGCCGTTGACCTGGGGCCAGAAGGCGATCCTGCAGGATATGCAGGACAACGGCAGCCAGTTCAACATGGGCGGTGCGGCGGTGCTGCCCGAGGGCAGCACTGTCGAAGATGCGGCGGCCCTGCTGAGCAATCTGATGCGCCGACACGCCGCCCTGCGGATGCGGCTGGGCACCGACCGCGCAGGCCGCCCGTGCCAGCAGGTAGCCGGGTCGGGGCAGATCGGCCTGGACATCCTGACGATCCCCGATGACGCCGATCGGGCCGACGCGGGGATCGGCCTGGACACGATCCCCGATGACGCCGATCGGGCCGACACGGCGCGATATGTAAATGATCTCTTGGCCAACTGGCCGCTCGTGCGGTTCGACTTCCATCGCGACTGGCCGCTGCGGATGGCGGTGCTCAGGCATCGCGGCGTCTGTCTGTACCTGGTCTGGGTACTCTCCCATCTGGCTGCCGACGGCGGGGCGCACCTGTTGCTCCTCGCCGACTTGACAGACGAGATGGCCGGCCGCGCGGCCAGCGATCGCCCGCAGATTCTCGACGTTGCCCGAAGCGAGCAGGAGCCGCAACTTCGGCAGCTCAGCGGCCGCGCGATGCGGTACTGGGAATCTCGGCTACGCCACATCCCGGCGCTGACGTTCGGCGAGCCCGCCCGCCCGCTCGGCCAGGCGGGGCAGCGGTACTGGAAGGTCCGGTTCAGCTCGTCCGCGGCACACCTGGCCATGCTGGCCATCGCCAAGCGCACTGGGACCGACGCTTCGCGGGTGACGCTCGCCGTCATCGCGACGGCCATCGGGCGCGCCACCGGAGTGCATCCACTGACGATCAACGTCATGGTGAACAACCGGTTTAGGCCGGGCCTAGCCGACGTCATGGCCCCGATCGCGCAGAACTCGGTGGTCACCATCGACGTCGCGGACACCTCGATCGATGAGGTGGTCACGCGGGCCCGCAGCGCCTCCCTGACCGCCGGCATGCGCGCCTACTATGATCCGGATGACCTCAGGGAGGTCATCGCGCGGCTGGACGCCGAACGCGGTTATCCGGCCAGGGTCAGCTGCCGGGTCAACGACCAGCGCGCGATGATCATGCGCGCAGAAGAGGAGGCCTCCATCGGCGACGTGACCCCGGAGCAGGTCAGGCAGAGGCTGACAGAGACCTCCCTGGCCTGGCTTGGACCCATGGACAACAACCTGCACGACCAGGCCGTCATCCTCGTCGAGAACCGGCCCGACATCGTATCGCTGTACATGATGTGCGACCTGTGGTGCCTGACCAACGGGCAGGTCGAGGCGCTGCTGCGCGGCGTAGAGGAGGCTGCCGTCGAGGCGGCATTCGACCCGGCCGCGCCGACCAAGGTTCTCCCCGCCCGCGACCACGGCCGTACGGCAGCGCCAGCAGGGTCGTAGGTCCCGCGCTTCCCAGGTCAGGCTAGGTCGAGCGCGGTCCGGTGTCGAAGGCGGTCAGGCACAGATAGCGCAGGTCGGGATCGTAGTCGGCGGCCACCAGAAGGTCCGAGTGGCCCGCGTCGCTGGTGAGCTCGTCGATGAGCCCCCACCAGACTCCGGTGGACGGCTGACCAGGCGGCATCACCCGCACCCGCCCGGCAGCGGGCGCGGTCCATACCGCGGCGAGTGCGTCACTGAGCACCAGCCCCACCTCGTGGTGGCTGGCCGCCAGCTCGGTGAGGTCAGCGGCGGCGAGGCTGGCGACACCGCCGGGCGGGACGCCCGGATGCTGGCGTACGTCGGCGACCCGGGCCTGCGGCTTCGCGCAGTCACCGTAGAGCATGGCGACACCCCGGTGCTGCGATGGCACCGTTACCGGGCAGCAGTATGGGAGAGCCGCCTGCTCGACGACGATCAGCAGCGCCCGCCCGATTCCGGCCGACGAAACGTACTCGCGGGCAATCCGCAGGCCGCTGAAGGCCGCCACCGAGCCCTGGTCACAGATCGCGAACGCCATCGGCGCACCCGGAGTGACGTGACTGAGATACGCGGCAGTCTGCCGACCAGGCCGCAGGTCGTGGATGGAGAACGCCAGTACCAGCAGGTCAACAGGCTCCTCTGCCGACACGACCGGCCCGATCAGCGCCTGCGCCATCTCCCCGTACGAATGGCCGAGTGCTGGTGATGGCGGCTCGCCGAAAAGGGCCGCCGGCACCTCGCGCGCGTAAGGCCTGGCCATGTCCGCTAGGTACTCGCCGACCCGGGCACGGTTCCCCGGATCGGCGAGGAACTCGGCCGGCCCGGTGAAGGTGCGGCGCACGGCCCGTACCAGGTGCAGGTCACGGCGCAGTGGCGGTCTAGTCGGCGGGCGCGCGACGAACACGGCGGCTAACCTGGCCGAGAATGGCCGGCGACGAACGTCGCCAGATCCCCGACCGTCTTCATCTGGTCCTGGTCCATCAGCTCGACATCGATGAGAATCAGCAGCTGGTCTTCGAGCTCGAGCAGCAGCTCGAGCCCGAACGTGGAACTGAGCCCGAGCTCCTCCATCAGGCGCATGTCCTCGGTGACCGGCTCGGCGCGGTCCAGCAGCCGAGCCAGCACCGTGGTCATCGTGTCGACCACCCGCTGCCGGAACTCACCATCCAGGCCGGCTTCTTGTGCTGCCATGTCGCGCCTCCTCGGCTTGCTCGGTCAGTGCTCGAACACCATCGCCGCGAACGTCGCCCCGCCCCCGGCACCGACCGCGGCGGCGAGGTAGCGGTCGCCCGGCTGCAGCAGGCCGCGCTCGCACGCGGTCTTGTAGTTGGCGAACACATCCGCGCAGAAAACGTGGCCGCTGGTAGGGATATTGTCCAGCAGCACCCGGTCGAGCGGGAACTTGAGCAGCAGGCACATCCGCTGCCAGGTCACCACGTTGACGTTGTGCGGCAGCACGACACGGATGTCGTCGAGCGTCAGGCCTGCCTCGTCCAGGGCCCGCCGCATCACCTCAGCCAGGCAGGGCCGGTATTCGCGCTGCAGCCGCGCGTCGTTCTCGCCAGTGGCGCTGTCGAACTCGCCCCGCACGTTGGCCGCGTAGGCGAGCAGCCGGTCGCGAGCGCCGAATGCGCTGACCAGGCACGCGGCCGAGCCCTCGCCGAAGATAGTCGTGTCCGCGAACACCTGGGCGTCGCGGGTGAACGCCTTCTCGCCGCTGAGGATGAGCGCGAGCGGCCCCGCCTGGCCGTGCTGCCCGTCCCCCGTGTCGGCGGCGAGCACCGTGTCGGCGGCGAGCAGCCGGCCGGCCATGTCGATCGCCAGCAGGCCGCTGGCGCACGACTGGTGCGTGACGGTGAACGCGAGCGCGTGGTCAAGCCCGAGCGCGCGGCAGACCTCGTGCAGGGGGTTGACCGGGTACGGCGCTACCACGGGCATTGTCCGCGCGTAAAGGACGTACCGGACGCGGTGCTCCTGGCCGCGGAGCGCATCCAGCCCGGCGGCGGCCTTCATCAGCAGGTCGTACAGCGACGCGTCCGGGTCGCGGCCGACTTCCCTCAGCCCGTGAAACCGCCGGAACAGCTTGACCTGCATGTCGGTCAGGCCGAGCGGGCCGGCCAGGCTCTCGATGGGTATCCGGACCGGCGGCAAGTACACCGATACCGCCTCCAGCGCGGTCATGGTGTCACCGCATCAGGATGCATCGTGAATGTCAATGTGTGCCACGATAAATGCCGTGGCCCGGTTCCTTTTCGTCGTCGTCCCGGTCGTGGCCCGCGTCTGGCCCGCGGTGGCCATCGGCGATGCGCTGGCCGCCGCGGGGCACGACGTGGCCTGGTGCGGGGCCGAGGGCGACCTGCGCCCGCTGGTCGGACCGGACGTGACGATCTACCCGACCGGCAAGCGCTCATACCGCGAGTTCCACGAGGTAGGCATGGCCGCGGTGCGGGAGCTGTGGGACGAGTACGTGATGCCGCTCAACCGCTTCATCCAGGGCCCGGTAGACCGCGCCGTGGCGCAGTACCAGCCCGACGTTGTCCTCGCCGACCAGTACGCGCTGGCCGGCGCGCTGGCAGCGCACAAGCACGGCGTGCGGTGGGCGACCCTGTGCTCCGGCGTACTCGAGCTCACCCCGCCAGCCGAGCCCGGCCTGCAGGAGTGGGTCCGCTCGAAGCTGGCGCGGGCGTGGGCGACCGCCGGCCTGCCCGCTGACGACGGTCTCGACCTGCGCTTCTCGCCGTACCTGGTGATCGCGACGACCACGCGGGCGCTGACCGGCCCGGCGCCGATGCCGGACCACTGCGTGCTGGTCGGGGCCGCGCTCGGATCGCGGCGCACCGACCCCGGCTTCAGCTGGGACTGGTGGGATCCTGGCCGGCGGCATGTGCTGGTCACCGCTGGCACCTTGTCGGCGCACCTGGTGCGCGGCTTCTTCGCGCGGATGACGGCGGCGCTGGAGCCGATGGCATGCCGGGTGCAGGCGGTGCTCAATGCCGCCGCGGATGCGGTGCCCGATCCGCCGCCGCACGTCCTGGTCGCCCCGCGGGTCCCGATGCTCGATCTCATGCCACGTCTCGACGCGGTGATCTGCCAGTCCGGGCAGAGCACGGTCAACGAGGCGCTCGCCCACGGCGTGCCGCTGGTCGTCGCGCCGATCCGCCTCGGCGAGCTGGCCGTGGCCGAGCAGGTGACGCGGGCGGGGGCTGGCATTGCGGTCTCGTTCTCGGAGGCGACCCCGGCGCAGCTCGCCGCCGCCGTGACGGCCGTGCTCGACGAGCCAGGCTACCGGGCCCGCGCGCGCCGGGTCGGCGAGGAGTTCTCGGCGGCCGGCGGAACTGCCGCCGCGGCCGCGCACCTCGTCGCGCTGGCTGCTGGCCGGTAGCGCCGACGCAGGCGATGGCGACATCTAGGCGGGCCGGCCGACCCGGGCTAGCATCGGATCATCCCCGCTATCGGCCGGAGGCCTGGATGGACGATGACGTGCCTCGTCTGCTGTGCGGCACGCCCGAGCTCCCGCCCCACTGCGTGGCGCTGACCTTCGACGACGGCCCCGGCCCCAGGTCGGCCGAGCTGTCGCGCATGCTGCGCGACGAGGGCGTGCCTGGGACGTTCTTCGTGCTGGGCGAGAGCGTTGAACGGCATGGCCACGTGCTGGACACCTACCGGGACTGCGGGCACGTGATCGGGCTGCATGGCGACCGGCACCGCCCGTTCAGGTCTGTCGAGCACGCGGCCGACGAGCTCAGCCGATGTGCGGAGCGGGTCAGCGAGTACCTGGGCGACACGGTGTGGTTCCGCCCGCCGTACGGCATGGGCGACTGGCCGGTTCCCGGCTTCGCCGGTCCGGTCGGCTGGCATGCGCAGGGACGGGACTGGGACATCACCTACCGCCACGGGCAGACGGTGGACGCCTGCGTGGATGCCATCGCGCAGAGGCTCATCCGGCGGGACGGCGGCATCGTGCTCCTGCACGACTTCGCGGCGTCCACCGAGTTCAGCCCGGCCGGCCTGACCGAGGCAGATCTGGACCTGCGGATCATCGAGATCACGAAGCTGCTGATCGAGCGGCTGCGCGGCGCGGGATTCTCGTTCGTCCCGCTGCCGGAGCCCGCGCAGACTCCCGCGTCGGAGCCGTCGGCACGGGTCCCCGGCGAGACCGCGGCGGGCGGGCCTCCGGCCGCGCCGCGCGCGCGCGGCGCAGGAGGGCTGGGCGCGGCTGAGGACCTTCAGTCCCTGAGGCTGCACCGCGCGACGGCCAGGGCAGCGGGCGGCATCCTCGATCTGGTCATGCCGATCCGAGTCGGCGACGGCCCTCCTCTTTTCTGCGCACATCCCGTGGTGGGCCTGAGCTGGTGCTATCTGGCCCTGCTCCCGCACGTTGACGCCAGGTACCCGCTCTATGGCCTGCAGGCCCGTGGCCTGCGACGACCCGAGCCACTGCCGACCAGCATGGAGGAGATGGCGCGGGACTACGCCGACCAGATCCGGATGACGCAGCCATCCGGTCCCTACCATCTGCTCGGCTGGTCACTGGGCGGGAACGTCGCCTTCGCGATCGCGGAGGAACTCGAGCGCCGCGATCAGCAGATCGGGTTGCTCGTCATTCTGGACTCAAGTCTGGCCGACCTCGAGCGAATCGCGCTGAGCAACGAGCCCTGGATGATCTACAACCTCGTTCTCGCGCAGTTCGGGTACGTGCCCGCGCTGACCCCCGCCGAGCCGGCGCCCGAGGAACGGATGCTTGAACTGGTGCGGCGCCGACCGGGTCTGGGGCTTGATGAGTGGTCGGACCAGCGTCTGCGCGCGCTGCAGCGCGTGATCAAGAACAACGTCGCGGTGGCGCGCACCCACCAGCCCGGCCGGGTGCACTGTCCCGTGCTGTTCTTCTCCGCCACCCGCAATCCGCCAGGGCTGGCCGAGAAGCTGGAAAGCTGGCAGTCGTTCGTCGATGGCCCGATCGAGGCGGTCGAATTGGACTGCGACCATCGGTACATGCTGCTGCCTGAGCCGATCGCGCGGCTCGGGCCGGCGCTCTCGGACCGGCTGGCGCGCGCCGCCGCAGCCATTACGGCGCCCATTACGGCGCCCATTGTGTAACCAAGCTGCCCCGTCTAGCCTGACGATTGTGACATTACGTCCGCACCCCGGGTTTGGAACCGTGCCATTCTCCGGCCGTATCAGGCCTTCGCGCACCAGGAGACTCGATGATCATTGAGGTCAGCGGTCTGCGCAAGTCATTCCGGGCCAGGCGCAAACGCAAGGTCACCAATGTCGATGCGGTCCGCGGCGTGGACTTCGCCGTGCAGCGCGGCGAGATCTTCGGCTTCCTCGGTCCCAACGGAGCCGGGAAGACCACCACCCTCCGGATGCTGGCCACGCTGATTCGCCCGGACGGCGGCGACGCCACGATCGCCGGAGTGGACCTCCGGCGCGCCCCGGCGCAGGTGCGGCAGCGCATTGGCTTCGTAGCGCAGGCCAGCGGTACCTACGGTCAGTCCAACGCACGGCGCGACCTAGTGCACCAAGCGCGAATGTACGGTGTCGCGAAATCCACCGCGAAGAGCCTCGCTGAAGCAGCCATCGTGGCCTTCCAACTCCACGACTTCGCCGACCGCCGGATCAGCACCTACTCCGGCGGGCAGCGTCGACGCCTGGATGTCGCGCTCGGCGTTATTCATTCGCCCCAGGTCATCTTCCTGGACGAGCCGACAGCCGGCCTGGACCCGCAGAGCCGGGCTCGCATGTGGCAGGAGGTGCGCAGGCTCCGCGACGAGGGCATGACGATCTTCCTCACCACGCACTACCTGGACGAGGCCGACGCGCTCTGTGACCGGATCTCGATCATCGATGGCGGGCTGATCGTCGCCGAGGGCACTCCGTCGGATCTCAAGCGCGAGATCTCCGGCGACGTCATCATCGTTGACCTAGCCGCGCCTGACACCGCGGGCGCACCGGAGCCCGCGACCATGCTCGAAGCATCCAAGATCCTCACCGAACAGCCGTACGTGCACTCCTGCGAGACCATCGACCACACGTTGCGCCTCTATGTGGACAGCGCCGCCACGGCCATCCCGCAGGTGATGCGGGCGCTGAGCAGCAAGGGGATCGAGCCAGGAGCGATCGAGTCCCGCCGGCCGAGCCTCGACGACGTGTTCCTGGCCAAGACCGGCCGCACTCTCGCCGACTGATCGGCAACCGGAAAGGAAGAAAGGCAGCAATGAAGCTAGCCCGCGATACTTGGCTGACCTTCCAGTATGAAGTCGGGCAATTGGTGCACAACCCGACCACCATCGCGCTCACGCTGGTCCAGCCCATCACCTACCTGGCCTTGTTCACCCCGTTCCTCAAGTCCGTCATGGGCGCCTCCAGCTATGGCAACGCCTATCAGATTTACGTGCCCTCGCTGTTCGGGGCCATGGGCATATACAGCGGCCTTTTCGCTGGATTTGCCCTGCTCGCCGCGCTGCGCCAGGGAGTTATCGCCCGGTTCCGGGTCACGCCGCTTAGCCGTGTCGGCCTGCTGCTTGGGCGGGAACTGATGTACGTCCTGCTGATCGGGTTTCAGGCGCTCGTGGTCACCGTGTTCGCCCTCATGTTCGGGCTGCGGGTGGCGACCCTCAACTTCCTGTTTGCTCTTGTGCTGCTGGCGATGATGGTGCTGCTTGGCGTCTCGATCTCGTACGCCCTGGCGCTCTTCGTGACCAACGAGAACGCACTCGTCAACGTGGTCAACGGGGTGGCCCAGCCGCTAGGGTTGCTGGCCGGGGTCCTTATCCCGCTCACCGTCGCACCGCTGTGGGTAAGGAACGTCGCCTTGTGGAACCCGTTCGCCTGGGGAATCAACGCCATGCGGGCGATCTTCCAGGGCCACGTCGGCACCCAGGTTGTCTGGCAGGCGAGCCTCATCCTGGCCGTGGTGGCCGTGGTGGCCGTCGTTCTGTCATCACGGCTGTTCAGCCGCGAGATCGCATGACCGGCACATCGCGATTGGCTGCTGAGTCAGAAATGGCTTCAGCGGAGCCCGCGCGGTATAGCCATTGTCTGGACATCACTGTCGTTCTAGCCTGATCTGGGGTCTTAGTGAGACTAGTTGCAAGCATGGGGCGCGGTCGCGCCCAGGTCAGGACTGACACCGACCTGGTACGGAGCGCGCGACAAGGGCAGGAGGCAGATCGGTGAGTGCGAGCAACCTTCGGGCGGTGCTGGCTGCGGACACCGAACTCGGCGCAGGCAACGTGCTGCTCAGGCTCGCCGAGCATGGCGCCGACATGGACGTGCCGCGGGTGACGTTCGATACCGAGGTCGACGGGATCGCGGCGTGGACGCCACTGTCGCTGCGCACGCTGACGGAGCGGGTAGCCGCTCGGGCCGAATGGTTTGCCCGGCACGGCATAGTGCGGCGCGACCCGGTCGCGGTCTACGTGACGTCAGCGGCCGACCTGTTCCTTAACTTCTTCGCGCTGACCTGGCTCGGGGCGATACCGGCCCTGATGAACGGGAGCATGCCGACCGAGATTGCGGCCGAGTACATCCGGCGGCTGCGCAGCGTCGGAGTGATCATCGACGCCGACCACGCTGAGCTGGCCGCGCACGACCTCGGTGCGCCGATCATCGGCGACGCGGCCGAGACCGGCACGGGCGATCCGTCCGGTGCGCCGGCGCACTTCCGGCACCACCGCGACGATCCGGTGGCCATCATGCACTCGTCCGGCACGACCCGCAGGCCGGCCGCCGTCGTGCACTCCCACCAGAGCCTGTTCGCGGCTGTGCGGGCGGTCCGGCTGACCGAGCCCCGCCAGCATGGCCCGGTGCGTGAGATGTCCGCGTTCCCGCAGGCGCACACGGCCGGCGTCATCATCCTGAACGAGGCCCTGTGCAACGGATACGAGCTGCTGTGCCTGTCGAAGCAGGGCGGCGCGTTCGCGCACAGCGGCGAGGTGATCATCGAAGCCATCGAGCGCTGGCGCCCGACCGCGGTCTTCGGCTTCGCCGTCACCTGGTCCGAGCTGGCCCGCTACGATCTGACAACTCGCGACGTCAGCTCGGTGCGGTTCTGGTCCAACAGCGGGGACTGCGCACACGAGTCGCATATCCGCCGCCTGGTCGCCGTCGGTAGCCACCACGCCTACGGCGAGGACGGTATCGTCAGCCTGCCCGGCTCCCGGTTCAACGACACGCTCGGCTCCACCGAGATGGGCTACGGCGGGTTCATGATCAGCCACCGTCCCGGCCGCGAGCGCTACAACCGCTGCGTCGGCAAGCCGGTCCCGTTCGCCGAGATCATCCTGGTGGACCAGCGGACCGGCCAGGAGGTTCCGACCGGCCAGGTGGGCATGGTCGCCATGAAGTCGCCGACGCTGGCACTCGGATACTGGAACGACTCGGTCAACACCTTCCGCACCCGCCTGAACGGCTACTACCTGACCGGCGACCTGATGTACCGCGACGAGGACGGCTACTTCTATCACCTTGACCGAGCCAGCGATGCGGTCGACCTCGGTGACGGGAACTGGCTCTATACCGCGCAGTCCGAGGAGCGCATACTCAAGCGCTGCCCGGACGTTCGCGACTGCACGGTCCTGGCAGCCCGCGGGGACGACGGCACGCTCGTGATCGACGTGCTGCTCCTGCTCGCGCCAGACGCCGATCCCGCGCTCGACCGCGACGGCGAGGTCCGCGCCGCGCTCGGCGAGGTAGCGGCGGCGGTGCCGCGGCGGATCGTGGCCATCGCTGACGACGAGATCATGGTCGGACCGACCGGCAAGGTCCGCAAGTTCCTCATGCGCGAACAGCTGCTAGCCAGCACGAGCGCGTCCTGACGCCGAAGGGAGTAGCTGATGCCTGATGCGCAGGCAACCCGGCCACACGCGGTCGTGGTCAATGACGAGGAGCAGTACTCGATCTGGCCAGCGGAGCGAGACCTGCCAGCGGGCTGGCGTCGAGACGGATTCACGGGTACCGAGGAGGAGTGCCTGGCCTACATCGACGAAACCTGGACCGACATGCGGCCGGAGTCGCTGCGTCGCTGGATGCGCGACCATGAGCAGGCCGGCGCCGATTGACCCGGCTGGCGGCGGGAGCAGATGGCTTCCCTGCGCTCAGGACCGCAGTGGCACCGACCGGGTCGCCGGCCTGGGACCCCGTGTTACCAGCTCAGGGCGGGATGATCCTGAACAGCATGCGGTTCCCTGACGACGGTGTCGATGTCATCCAGGTCACCCTCGACTGGACAAACCCGCTGGAGCGGGAGCCGTTCGAGGCGGCCTGGCACGGCGCCGCGCGGCGGCATCCGGTCCTGCGGACGGCGTTCCGCCTGGACGACAGGGACGGGCTGGTCCAGGTCGTCGACCCGGACGCGTCGATCGACATCCGGTGGCGCGACCTGCCGCAGCCGCCGGCCAGCGGGCCGGACCACCTGTTCGAGTCCTTCCTGCGGGCAGACCGGAGGGAGCGATTCGACCTGACCCGGGCGCCGCTGGTACGCCTGACGATCGTGCGCCGGGTCGCGCCTGCCGACGGATGCGTCACCGATGCCCCGGCACACCGCGCTGTCCTGACCTTCCACCACGCGCTGCTGGACGGGCGCTCGCTGCGGCTGCTGGTCGACGAGGTGTCCGCGGCCTATGCCGCGAGCTTGGACGGCCGCGCCGCGCCGGATCCACCTCGCCCCCCGTTCCACGAGTTCGTGCGGTGGTGGCACATGACAGATGACCTATCCGCCTCTGAGCAGTTCTGGACTGAGTACCTCGCCGACACCGTGCTGCCGCGGCCGCTGCCCGGCTATCTCGGCGCGCCGGTGGCCGGGACCGCCGAGCCGATGACGGCGCAGACGGCGCTTTCCCGCGCCGACTCCGAGCTGGTCCGCCAGGCTGCCAGTGCCGCCGGGCTGAGTTCCAGCACCATGGTCACCGCCGCGTGGGCACTGCTGCGGGCACACTACGGCGGTGTCACCGATGTCGTCCTTGCGGTGACGCGGTCGTGCCGGCGTGACAGCATCCCCGACGCCGAGGACATCGTCGGGCTGCTGATCAACACAGTGCCGCTGCGCGTCCGCCTCGATCAGGAATGGTCCGTGCGCGAGCTGCTGACGGCGGTGAACGAAGGCATCCACCGGATCAGACAGCACCAGCGCACGCCGATGGGGTCGGCCCTGACCTGGGCTGGGCTTCCCGCGGACACAACGCTGGTGGACAGCCTGCTCATGTTCGACCGGGGCAGGCTGCAGACCAGCCTGACCGGCGGGGACGGGGCCCCCAGCTCGACCAGGCTGGATCGGCTGCCCTCGTATCCGCTGACCCTGTGCGCGTACGACGAGCCGCAGATCCACGTTTCGCTGATCTGGGACCGCCGCCGCTTCGCCGACGGCTCCGCGCAGCGGATGCTCGACCAGCTGCGCGCCACGCTGATCGAGCTCGCCAGCAAGCTGCATGTGCCGCTGGCCGACCTGGACCTCGGCAGGGCGGCCGAGGCCGACATCCTGGCCGGGTGGAACCGCACCAGCGCCGCCTACCCCACGGACGCTACCATCCCCGCGCTGTTCGCGGCCCAGGTCTACAGGGACCCGGATGCGACGGCACTGGTCTTCGGCACCGCCTGCATGACCTACGCCGAGCTCGACCGGCGCAGCAACGCACTGGCCTGGCTGCTGCGCCGCCGCGGCGTGGGCGCGGATGTACCGGTCGGGGTGGCGATCGAGCGCGGCACCGACCAAATCGCCGCGCTGCTGGCCGTGCTGAAAGCCGGCGGCGCCTACCTGCCGATCGACATCGGCAGCCCGGCGTCCCGCGTCGCCGCCATGATCGCTGCCGCGGGTGCCCAGCTCATGCTGGTCACGGCCGAGACCGCCGCCGCCATGCCCGAACTGGCGGGCGTGGACATGGTCCGCGCCGACACGGTACCTGGCGGCACAGGGCCCGCGCTTGCCGCCGATGAGCGCGCCGCGCCGCCGGACGTCTCGCATCCGCTGAGCCTGGCCTACATCAGCTTCACCTCAGGCTCGACCGGCGTGCCTAAGGGCGTCGCCGTGCCGCAGCGCGCCGTCATCCGGCTCATCAGCGACCCGACGTTCGCCTCGCTCGGCCCCGGCGAGCGGATGCTCCAGCTGGCCCCGGTCGCGTTCGATGCCTCCACGCTGGAAATCTGGGGCGCGCTGCTGACCGGCGCAACGGTCGTGGTCGCGCCGCCCGGCCCGCTCGGGCTGTCGGAGATCGCGTCGCTGCTGCGTACCGCCGGCGTGACGATCGCGTGGCTCACCGCAGGACTGTTCCACCAGCTGGCCGAGGCGGATATCGACGCGATCGCCGGCGTCCCCGTTGTCCTGGCGGGCGGCGACGTGCTCAATCCGGACACCGTGCGCGCCGTGCTCGCGGCGCGCCGCGGCCAGCCTCTGGTCAACGGGTACGGCCCGACCGAGAACACCACCTTCACCGCTTGCCATGTCATGACCGACCCGAGCCAGGTGGGGCCGACGGTGCCGATCGGCCGCCCGATCCAGCACACCACCGTGCACGTCCTGGACCAGCGCGGGCGGCCCGCGCCGATCGGCGTGACCGGGGAGCTGCATACCGGCGGGGACGGCCTGGCCCGCGGCTACGCAGGAGACGCCGCGGCGACCGCGCGGGCGTTCGTGCCCGACCCGTCCGGGCACGGCACGCGCCTGTACCGGACCGGAGACCTGGCTCGCTGGCGCGCCGACGGGACACTCGAGTTCGTCGGCCGCCTGGACGATCAGATCAAGATCCGCGGGTTCCGGGTCGAGCCCGGCGAGGTCGCAGCGGTTCTCCGCGCGCATCCGGGAGTGCGGGAGTCGGTCGTCCTGGTAGCGGGCGAGGGCGCGCAGCGGCACCTGATCGGCTACGTGACGCCGGCGGACGGCGTGGATCGGAGTACGCTGCGGCCGTCAGTGCTGCGTGACTTCCTCGCGTACCGGCTGCCGGATTACCTGGTACCGACCGGATTCAAGGCCGTCGACCGGCTCCCTCTGAACGCCAACGGCAAGGTCGACCGTGCCGCGCTGCCCGCGCCCGAGCGGGAGACCAGCGGGCCGGCCACCCCGCCGCGCGGCGCCACCGAGGAGCGGCTCGCCGATATCTGGCGGCTGCTGCTGCCGACGGACGGCTCCCGCGGCGGCGATGTCGGCCGCGAGGACAGCTTCTTCGCGCTCGGCGGCAACTCCCTGTCGGCGGCGCGCTTGATGTTCCGGATCCGCGAGGTGTTCGACGTCGAACTGCCCATGGCCGCGTTCTACGAGGCACCAACTCTCGCCGCCTGTGCCGCCGCCATCGACGCGACCCAGCCGGCCGACCGGGCCGCGGCGCGATCGGCCGTGGCGCCGTCCGGCATCGGCCGCAGGGACCGGAGCGCCTATCGGGTGGCCGCCCCGCCGCCAGGCATCAGCCGCAGGGACCGGAGCGCCTATCGGGTAGCGGCCCCGCAGCCGACACCGGACCGGCCAACCGCGCTCGCGCCGCATCTCGTGCGCCTGACCGGCGACTGGGCACTGTGGCGTACGGTGGGCCTGCGTGGGGCGGGCTTCCCTTTCCATCTGCTCGCCACGCTGGGAGACGCCGAGCTTGCCCGCGCTGCGGACGCGGTCATCACCGCCGATGCCGCCACCGATCCGGTAGCGCGAGAAGAGGCCGGAGCCGTATACGCCGGCGAGTTCGCCGCCGCGGTCCGGCGTCTGTCCGCGGCCTTGCACGAGGCCGCTGGCCTGCCGGCGCTGCGGGAAGCGGTCGCCTGGCAGAACCGCCACGGGCTGACGACCGGCATCGACCCGCTGCTACGCCGCGGGCCCGAGCCACCCAAGCGCGATGGCCAGCACCGGCAGCACGAAGCGCTCGTCGCGAGCTATCTGCAGCGCTACTGCGCGAAGAACGACACCATCGGCTTCTTCGGGCCGGTGGGGTGGTCGGAGATCGACGATGACCCCGGCATCCGGATTACGCACGCCGCATCGGGGCGCGTCCTCGCCGAACGCGTCACCTACCTAGAGGGCTGGGCGGTGCAGGCGATCATGGCCGACCACGCCATCGCGCTGCGCCCCTGGCTCGTGCCACGGCGGATGCCGTTCGTGGGCGTCGACGGCACGCTGCTGCGCCTGCCGCTTGCGCCAGCGGTACCGCTGACGCCGGCCGAGATCGCGGTCATGCGGGCGTGCGACGGCATCCGTGACGCCAGGGCGGTCGCGGCTGCGGTGCTCGCCGATCCCTGCGCCGGGCTGAGCGAGGTCGCGGAAGTCTTCGCGCTGATGGACCGGCTAGCCGACAGCCACCGGCTGGCCTGGCAGGTCGATGTAGCCCCGCAGGACACCCGGCCCGAGCGCTCCATGCGGGCGTTCCTGTCCAGGGTCACCGACGAAGGCGTCCGCGAACCGGCCGTAAAGGCCCTCGACGAGCTGACCGCCGCCAAGGACGAGCTCGCCGACGCCGCCGGCGACGGGGAGCGGGTGGCCGCGGCCATGGCCGGCCTGGAGGCGACCTTCACCCGTCTGGCCGGCGTCGCGCCTACCCGACGGGCGGGAGAGCTCTATGCCGGCCGTACTCTCGCCTATGAGGAGTGCCTGCGCGGCGACACCGTGCGGCTGGGCGCGGACACCCTGGATGGCATCCGCGCGGCGCTGGCGCTGGTGCTCGACAGCGCACGGTGGTTCACGACGGCCATCGGCGCGCTGTACGCCCGGCATTTCGACGAGGCCTACCGGGAGCGAGTCGCCGCGCTCGGTACCGACATCGTGCCGTTCGCCGACCTGTGGCTGCTCGGCAACGAGGCACTGTTCGACCAGCCGCCGCAGCTCATCGAGCCTGCGGTGCGCGGGCTGGCGCAGCGCTGGTCGGCGATCCTGGATCTGCCGCCTGGCGCCCGGCGGGTTCAGCTCCGGGCCGACGACCTGCGGGAGCGGGTCACGTCGGAGTTTCCGGCCCGACCGCTGCCCTGGCCGATGGGGATGCACCACAGCCCCGACCTGATGATCGCGGGCGCGGACGCCGCCGCTGGCGGCCGGCCCACCTGGGTGCTCGGCGAGGTCCACCCCAGCATCGTCACCACGCGCTACGCCACGTGGCTGCAGTTCGAGGGTGCGCCGGACGTCATTTACACCGCCATGCGGCACGACATGCACGGACGGGCCGTATGGTTCGCCGAGACCGGCGAGAAAGGCGGCACCAGCACGCGGCTGTCCAACCTGTTGCCTGGGGCCGGCGACCTCCGGCTCGTCTCCGCGTACGATTCCTGCGGCTATGACCCCGCTACCACCGTGACAGTGGGCGACTGCGACGTGATCAGCTCTCCCGCCGGGCTGCGGGTGCGACGCCGCGACGGGACCTTCGAGCGGGGCCTGCTCGAGGTCGTCGGCGACGCGATCAGCGTCACGATGTCACATTGTTTCGAGCTGCTACCACGGAGCGCGCATACGCCGCGCGTCACCATCGATGATCTCGTGGTGAGCCGGGAGAGGTGGACGTTCGCCGCCACCGATCCAGGATTCGCCGACACCACCGACCAGAGCGCCCGCTATCTGCAGGCCAGGGCGTGGGCGGCCAGCCACGGACTGCCACGGCACGTGTTCCTGCGGTTCACCGGCGAGCGCAAGCCGATCTACGCGGACCTGACCAGCCTCGCATCGATCGACCTGATCTCCCGGTCGCTACGCCGCACCCGCCGGAAGGCCGGCGCCGATGCGACGGTGACCGTCGTCGAGATGCTGCCCACCCCGGACCAGGCGTGGCTCACCGACGCCCAGGGCCTGCGCTACAGCGCCGAGTTGCGCATGGTGGCGGTCGACCAGAAAGCCCCTGACCAGAAACAGGAAGGCTGATCGTGGCCGTGTACGAGTTCCCCACGTCATTCGCCCAGCGGCGGATGTGGCTGCTGGCCCAGATGGACTCCGATGAGCCCACCTACAACATCGCGTGGGCGCTGTGGCTGGATGGCGCGCTTGAGGTCAGCGCGCTGCAGCAAGCCTGGGACGCCGCGCTGGTCAGGCACGAGGCGCTGCGCACCACCTTTCGAAACGAGTCCGGCGTGCCGGTGCAGGTGATCGAGGACGAGCCGGCCGCGCGGCCGCTGCTGGTCACCTCCGTCGAGCAGCTTGCCGACGACGAGCGGAAGCCGGCCGCCCTGGCGCTGATCGGCGACCTCGCCCGCACTCCCATGGATCTGGCCACCGGGCCGCTCGCGCGCGCCGCTCTGGTGCGGCTGTCGCCGGAAGCTCATGTGCTCGGGGTGGTGATGCACCATATCGTCGCGGACGGCTGGTCGTTCCGGATCCTGTTCGACGAGCTGTCAGCGGACTACGAGGCGATCAGCCGCGGTGGCGACCCGGCTGCCGCGGAACCGCCGATCCAGTACGCCGACTTCGCCATCTGGCAGATCGAGCACGCCGAGGATGGCGGGTACGCGTCGGCCGAGCGGTTCTGGCGGGACGAGCTGGCCGATGCGCCGTCGGCGCTGCCACTGCCGACGGATGAGCCGTACCCGGCACGCCAGACTTTCGCCGCCAGGTGCCTCGACACCACGATCGACGACAGACTGGCCGGCGCGCTCAGGCAGCTCGCCGCCCGGCACGGGACCACGCTGTTCGCCGTCCTGCTGGCCGCGTACGCGGTCGTACTCGCCCGGCTGACCGGCAGCGACGACCTGCTGATCGCGGTGCCGATGGCTGCCCGCACCCGGCCGGAGACCGAGTCGGTCGTCGGGCTGTTCATGAACACAGTCACGATCCGGATCCGGATCGACCAGGACGGCCCGCTCAGCGACCTGGTGCGGTCTATCCACACCGCGACCGCGCGGGCGCTGGCGCAGCAGGAGCTGCCGTTCGCCAGGGTGGTGGAACTGGTCAAGCCCGACCGCGACCCGGCGCGGCTGCCGCTGGTCCAGGTGATGTTCTCGATGGAGCAGTCGTGGGTTGTCCCGGACCGCGGTGGGCTGCGCTGGTGCCCGGAGCTGATGGAGAACGGCACCACCAGGTTCGAGCTCGAGCTGGCGGTCACCGACGCGCCGGCCGAGCCGCAGCTGCGGGTCAACTACAACAGCGACCTGTTCCACCCGGCCACCGGCCAGCTCGTGGCCGACGGCTTCATCGCGATCCTGCACTGCCTCGCCGACGATCCTGACCGGGTCGTCGCGGCCGCAGACATCATGTCGCCTGACGCCTTTGCCCTCGTCACGAGCGTGTGGCCGGACGGTGGTCCGGTCGCTGACCCGGACGCGACCGCCGTGGCCCAGCTGTGGGCGGCATGTGCCGACGACTCAGTCGTCGCCGTCGGCACCGACTGCGCGCTGACCGGCGCCGAGGTGCGCGACCTGGCGCGGCGGATCGCGGCCGCCGTTCGCGGGCACGGCGTCGGCGTGTCCGACCGGGTCGCGATCCTGCTACCACGCGGCGCCCGGATACTGCCGGCGATCCTCGGCATCTGGTCGGCCGGCGCGTCCTACGTGCCGCTTGATCCGATCTATCCGGCCCAGCGGCTTGTCACGATGCTCGGCGACTCGGGCGCGGCCGCGATCGTGATCGACAGCAGCGTCGCTGGCGCGCCGGGCCTGCCGCCCGCCGCGCCGCCGATAGCGGTCGTGGACCTGGCGACGCTGGCCGCCGCAGGTGCCGGGCAGGCCGAGCCGGTGCCGGACCTGCCGCCGTCGGCCGAGCCGGTGCTGGACCTGCCGCCGTCGGCCGCCGCTGTGACGATCTTCACCTCGGGATCGACCGGTCGGCCGAAGGCGGTCAGCGTGACCCAGGGCGGCCTGGCCACGCTGCTGAACGCCGTGCGGCCGATGCTCGCGCTCGGCCCACGGGACCGATTCGTCGCGGCGACGACCTTGTCGTTCGACATCGCCGAGGTCGAGTTGCTCGCGCCGGTGCTGGCCGGCGGGTGCGTCGTGATCGCCGATGCCGAGCAGACACTCGACGCGGCGCGGCTGCGCGATCTGCTGACCGACAGCGGCGCGACAGCGCTGCAGGCGACACCGGCTGGCTGGCGGATGCTCGTCGACGCCGGCGGGATCCCGGCCGGGGTGAGGCTGCGGATTAGCTGCGGGGAGGCGCTGCCCAGGGACCTCGCCGACGCGATCGGCGCCGGGACTTCAGTGCGCCTGTGGAACCTGTACGGCCCGACCGAGACCACGATCTACTCAGGCGGCGCCGCCGTCGGCCCCTCGCCGGACCCGATCGAGATCGGGTCGATCATCGCAGGGACCCAGCTGTACGTGCTCGACGCCCGGTTCCGGCCGGTCCCGCCCGGCGTCACCGGGGAGGTCTACATCGGTGGTGCCGGGGTCGCCCACGGCTACCACGGCGCGCCGGGCATGACCGCTGGCCGGTTCGTCCCTGACCCGTTCAGCGGACGGCCCGGCGCACGCCTGTACCGGACCGGCGACGTCGGCCGGTGGCGCAGATCCGGGCGGATCGAGCTGGCCGGCCGCGCGGACCGGCAGGTCAAGATCCGCGGCTACCGGGTGGAGAGTGGCGAGGTCGAGGCGGCGCTGCGGGGCCAGGACGACATCGCGGAGGCCGTGGTGTCGGTTCGCGGCGGGGGCCACGACGTCCGGCTCGTCGGCTACCTCGTCACCCGTTCTGGCGCCGACCGCCCGCCCGCTGGGCTGCGCGAGCACCTTCGCGAGGTGCTTCCTGACTACATGGTGCCGGCCGCCTTCGTGGTGCTGCCCGCGATGCCGCTGACCGGCAGCGGGAAGATCGACCACCGCGCGCTTCCCGAGCCGGACTGGGGCGTGGTCCCCGGTCAGGTCCCGGTCGCGCCGCGGACGCCGGTCGAGTCTCAGCTCGCGGCGATCATTGCCGAACTGCTCGCGCTGCCTGCGCCGGTCGGCGTGAGCGACAACTTCTTCGCGCTCGGCGGCCACTCGCTGACCGCGACCCGGCTGATGGCCCGCATCCGGGCCGTCTTCGGCGTCGACCTGCCCGTCCGCACGCTCTTCTCCGATCCCACGGTCGCCGGCCTGGCCGCCGCGCTGGCCGCCGCTGGCAGCGGCGCGGCAGATCCGGCGGACCCCGCACGGCGGACGCCGGGGGCCGATCTCGGCAACGGGCAGGTCGGCGATCTGCCGCGGACGCTCGTGCCCGGCGACCGGAGGTAGGTCCCCCATGCGCTTCCCTGTGTCGTTCTCGCAGCAGCGGCTGTGGTTCCTCGATCAGCTCGCGCCAGGCGAGTCGACGTACAACATGCCGTATGCGATGTGGCTCGACGGCCCGCTTGACGCCCGCGCGCTGCAGCGGGCGATGGACGCCATGGTCGCGCGCCACGCCGTGCTGCGGACGAGCATCGTCGCCTTCGACGGCGTGCCCGAGCAAGTCGTCGCCGACACCTGTGCAGTGCCGATCGAGCGCATCGAGCTCCCGGCAGGGCTTGACGGCGGCGAGCGCACCAGGCAGGCGGAGTCGATCGCGGCCGACCGCGCGCGCCAGCCGTTCGATCTGGCCGCCGGGCCGCTGATCCGGACCGTGCTGATCGGCGCTGGACCCGACCGGCACCTGTTCGTGCTGGTCATGCACCACATCATCAGCGACGGCGTGTCCATGCAGATCCTGATCGACGAGCTGTCCGCCGTTTATCGGGCCGAAACGACAGGTGCGCCCGCGTCGCTGCCGCCACGGTGGATGGATTACGGCGACTACGCCGTGTGGCAGCACGACCTGCTGCGCGGCGAGGAGCTTGACCGGCAGCTGGGCTACTGGCGCGGGCAGCTCCGCGGCGCACCGCAAGTTCTCACGCTGCCCGCTGACCGGCCCAGGCCTGCCCGCCAGTCCTCGGGTGGCGCGGTAGCGGCGGTCACTGTCGACGCCGCGACGACTCGGCGCCTGGCCGCGGTGGCCCACGGTGCCAACGCCACCACGTTCATGCTGTTCCTCACCGGCTTCGTGGCGGTGCTGTCGCGCTACGCGCGCCAGACCGACTTCGTGATCGGCACCCAGGTGGATGGCCGCACCTACACCGAGCTGGACCCGATTCTCGGCATGTTCACGAACACTGTCGCGCTGCGGATGTCGCTGGCCGGCGATCCGACCTTCGCCGGGCTGCTCGGCCGGGTCAGGGACACCACATTGGATGCGTTGTCGCACCAGCAGCTCCCGTTCGGGAAGCTCATCGAGGAGCTCGCGCCAGAGCGCACGCTCGCGCACGCGCCGCTCACGCAGGTCCAGTTCGTCTACGGGTCGCTCACGCCGCCCGCGCTGGATCTTCCTGGTGTCACCTCGCGCGGCCGGGCGCTGTTCACCGGGACCGCGAAACTCGACCTCACCATGTACGTGGACACCGCGGACGGCCAGGCCACGACGCTGGCGCTGGAATACAGCACCGACCTATTCGACCCGGCGTGGGCCGCCCGATTCCTGCGCTGCCTGGCGCACCTGCTTGAGCACGCGGCGGACGCTCCCGGCACTGCGGTGGCCGACCTGCCGATGCTGTCGGCCACCGAGCGCGACGAGCTGATCATCGGGCGCAACCGCCAGGCGCTCCCCGCCTACGACGGCGACACCGCGGACGTCCGGCGCCTGCTCCAGGCATCGACGTCCCGCGTCATCGATGGCGACGGGGCCCTGCCGATGAGCCAGGTGTGCGATCGCGCCGCCCGGATCGCCCGGACTCTCGCCGACCGCGGCGTCGGCGCGGAAACGCTGGTCGGGCTGTGCGTCGAGCGCGGCACCGGCATGCTGACGGCGCTGCTCGGCGTGTGGTGGGCCGGCGGCGCCTACGTGCCGCTGGATCCGGGCTTCCCGGAGGCGCGGCTGGCCGCGATGGCCCGCGGAGCCGGCCTGCGGATCATCATCTCCGACGCGGCGCACCGCGATCTCGCCCGGTCAGTGGCCGACGACGCCGCGGTGATCTGCGTCGACGACCCGGCGACGACGGCCGCGTCGCCGCTCGCTCCCGTGCCCGTGCCAGCCGCCGCGCTCGCCTACGTCATCTTCACCTCCGGCTCGACCGGGCAGCCTAAGGGCGTCGGCATCGAGCACCGGGCTGTTGCGAACCTGCTCGCGTCGTTCCGGCGCGCGCTCAGGCTCGGCAGTGACGACCGCTTCGTCGCCGTCACGACCCTGTCGTTCGACATCGCCCTCCTTGAGCTGCTGCTGCCCGTGGTCTGTGGCGCTGACCTCGTGATCGCGACCGCCGACGAGGCCCGCGAGCCCGACCGGCTGCGGTCGCTGATCGAGCGGACGGCCGCGACCTCGATGCAGGCGACGCCGCAGACGTGGCGCCTGCTGGAATCGGCGGGCGGCGTGCCCGCTGCCCTGCGGCTGCGCCTCTGCGGCGGCGAGACCCTCCCGGCCGACCTCGCGGACCAGCTGATGGCGCCCGGCGTCACCCTGTGGAACCTCTACGGCCCGACCGAGACCACGGTATGGTCGGCGGCTGGCGTCGTCACCAGCGCGGCAGCGGCGGCCGAGATCGGGCCGCCGGTCGATCACACCCGCGTGTACGTCCTGGACGAGCGCCTGATGCCGGTGCCGGTCGGGGTGGTGGGCGAGGTCTGCCTGACCGGCCGGGGCGTTGCGCGCGGCTATCACGACCGGCCGCGGCTCACGGCGCGGTCGTTCAGGCCTGACCCGTGGAGCAACGAGCCAGGGGCGCGCATGTACCGGACCGGCGACCTCGGCCGGTGGCGGGAAGGCGCGGGCCTCGAGCTGATCGGGCGGAACGACCACCAGGTGAAGATCCGCGGCTTCCGGATCGAGTGCGGCGAGATCGAGGCCGTGCTGCGCGCACACCCTGACGTGCGCCAGGCGGCCGTCGTCACCGCGACAAGGGCCGGTGAGCCTGCGCTGGTGGCGTACATCGTGCCCCGCCGGAGCAGCGCCGCGGCGCGGCCCGGCACCGACCTGCTAGAGGAGCTGCGGCCGCACCTGCGCGCCGCGCTGCCCGACTACATGGTCCCGGCGCTCGTGGTCGCGCTGCCCGCGCTGCCGCTGACGCCGAACGCGAAGGTCGACCGGGCCGCGCTGCCCGCCCCGCAGTGGGGTGCTCCGCCATCGGCGGTCGGCCGCGTCGAGCCCCGGAACCCGGTCGAGGCGACCCTCGCCCGGATCTGGAGCGACCTCCTCGCCACCGAGACGCCGGCCGGCGTGCACGACAACCTTTTCGCCCTCGGCGGTCACTCGCTGACCGCGACCAGATTCGTCGCCCGCGTCGCCGACACCTACGGCGTGAGCCTGCCGGTTCACCAGGTCTTCGCCGGCCCGACGATCGCGGAACTGGCCGAGGTTGTCTCCGCCGACCCGAACTTCGGGCTCGCCGCAGGCTCGTCCCGCCACGCCGAGCTGAACGCGCTCAGCGACGAAGACCTGGACGAGCTACTGCGCGCGGCGCTTGCCCAGCGCAACCGGCGCCAGGCCATCGCTGGCGACCCCGATTCGTAACGCGGCCCCGCAGCGGCGGTGAGGGCGCTGGCCGCGGGCCGCGGCCAGCTGGATACTTGCGAAATAGCCGAGTAAGTAAAGGAGTCGCGCGCCACGGCGTTCACCACGCCTGACGGCGCCCATCTGCACAGGAGCGGGAATGGCCCCAGGAGAACCGTTGCACGCAGGAGATCCGGCTCTTCGGGGCGAGGATGGTACACCGTCCTCGTTTGGCCGTGGCCGCACCATGCACGAGCTATTCGCGTCCTGCGTCGCCCGGTATCCGGACGCTGTCGCGCTGATACATCATGAGACGAGGCTGACGTACTCCGAGCTCGACGCGTTGTCGGATCACTATGCCGCGGCGCTGGAACTAGCGGGGGTAGGCCCGGGCGACTTCGTGCCTGTCGTCATGAACCGCTCGCCTGAGCTGGTCGGGCTCCTGCTGGCTGTTCTCAAGCGCGGTGCCGCCTACTCCGCGATGGACCCGCGGTGGCCCGCCGAACGGCTGGCCGCGCTGGTAGCGCGGATGCGCGCTCCTCTTGTGGTCACCGGTGCCGGCGGCCAATGGCCGGTGCCCGCATGGGCTCCGCCAGGCTACGACCCTGCCGCGCCCGCGCACCGCCCCAGCCCGGCCCGTGCCGGTGCCGATGACCCGTGCATGGTCCTGTTCACCTCGGGCAGCACCGGCGTGCCCAAGGGCGTCGTCGCGGCGCACCGCAGCGTCGCGCGCCTGTACGACGTGTGTGACTGGATGCCGGCCGGGCCGGGCGTGACGATGCCCCAGCTCTCGGCGTTGTCGTGGGACGGCTTCGTGATCGACTGCTGGGGACCGCTGCTCACCGGCGGCACGACTGTCCTGGTGGATGACCAGGTCCTCCTGCCTGATGCGCTCAGCGAGTTGCGTGACAAGCACGGCGTGAACGTCGTGTTCCTCACGCCGAGCCTGTTCAACATGCTCGTCGACGAGGGCGTCCAGTCATTCGCCGGGATCCAGGCGATTGTCATCGGCGGGGAGCGGGCCTCGCCCGCACACGCCCGGCGATTCCTGGAGCATCACCCAGCCGCCCGGCTGGTCAATATCTACGGACCGACGGAATGCGGGGCCCTGGTCAGCGCTCACGATGTCAGCCTGCCGGACTGCGCTGCGGCAGACGGCATCCCGCTTGGCAGGGCCATCCCGTATACCGGGATCCATGTCCTCGACGGCAGCAGGGTCTGCGACGTCGGCGAGCCAGGCGAGATCTGCCTCGCCGGAGCCGGGCTGGCAATCGGCTACCTCGACGACGCCGAAGCCACCGCCCGCAGGTTCGTCGACGTCGAGGTGGACGGCATCCGCCGGCGGATGTACCGGACCGGGGACCTCGGTCACTGGTCCGGCGACCGGAGGCTGTGCTTTGACGGACGCAGCGACCTGCAAGTCCAGGTCCAGGGTTACCGGGTCGAGCCAGCCGAGATTGAGCTGGCAGCGGCTCGGGTGGCCGGCGTCACCATGCCAGCTGTCGTGCCGCTCAGGCGAAACGGCGAGATCGAGGCGCTCGCCCTCTTCTACACCAGCCAGCAAGCCCAGGTCAGCGAGGCGGACCTGCGAGCAGAGCTGGCCAGGCAACTCCCGGCCTATCTCGTGCCGAGCCGGATCCGCAGGCTGGACCGGCTTCCCGTGCTCGCGAACGGCAAGCTCGACCGCCAGCTCCTGGAGATGATCATCGCAGGGACGACCGGCTCCGCCGTCTAGCCAGCCGCCCCGTCGAGCGAGGGTCCCGCGGCGCCCACGGAGATCGCCGTCGTCAGCGTCTTCTCTGAACTCCCGATGCCACCTGCGCTAACTGACTGCCAGACTCGGCCGACCGCAGAGCGTGCGGGCCGGAGGCAAGGAGGCGCCACAGCTGCTCCCAGGCCCGCATCCCTTCGCGCAGTCGGCGAATCCGGATGAACTCATTGGGAGCGTGCAGGTTCTCGTCGGCGGTGGAGAACGAGAAGAACAGCGTCTTGATTCCGAGCACCCGCTCGAAGAGCGTCGTGGCCGGAAGCGTGCCTGGCACGCAGGCCAGCAGCACCTGCTGGCCAGGGTAGATCGCCTCAAGCGCGGCAGTCGCCGCCCGGATGGCCGGGTGGTCGGCCGGGATGGTGTAAGCAGGCACCCGCGCCTCGTCCGCGACCACGTGCACCCGCACCCCAGGCACCGGCCGCGCGCGCACATGGGCAGCGATGGCCTCGATCACCCGGTCAGGATCCTGACCTGGCACCAGGCGGCACGAGACGTGAGCCACGGCGACGCGCGGGATCACGGTGTACTTCCCGCCGCCCGTCACTCCGTTGACCTCAAGCGTCGGCCGCTCCCAGAGGCGCTCGAGCGTGGTCAGCCCCGGCTCGCCGTGCGCCTGCGCCAGCCCGAGCGCGCCGAGGTACTCGTCCTCGTCGAATGGCACGCTGGCTATCTCGCGGCGGCGGGCCGCGCTCAGCGGCGGGATGCCGTCATAGAAACCGTCGACGGCGACCGTCCCGTCGCGATGGTGCAGGCTCGCCACGATCTGGCTCAGCGCGTGCAGCGGGTTGGCGACCGTCCCGCCGTAACGACCTGAATGCAAGTCAGTGTTGGCACCGCGGACGGTGATGTCCATCGTGACTAGGCCCTTGGATGCCAGCGAGAGCGATGGCTCGCTCGCCCGCCACATGGCTCCGTCCGCGGACACCGCGAGATCGGCGGCCAGCTCATCGGCGCGACTGCGGAGAAAATCGGGAAGGTGCGGGCTCCCGATCTCCTCCTCCCCTTCGAACAGGAACTTGACGTTGAGCGGGAGGCCGCGCTCGGCGGCCATGAACGCCTGAGCGGTCTTGAGCACGATATAGACGGGCCCCTTGTCATCGGTGACGCCTCGCCCGCGGACGACATCACCGTCCACCTGCAGCTCGAACGGCGACGTCACCCATTCAGCCAGGTCACCCGTGGGCTGCACGTCGTAGTGCCCGTAGACGAGGATTGTCGGCGCCCCACGGGCGCCGAGCCACTCACCCCGGACCACCGGATGACCGCCGGCCTGCACGACCCGGCCGCCAGCGAAGGCTAGCTGTCCGGCGAGCCAGTCGGCCGCGGCGCGCATCGTGTCCGGCGTCGCGTCCCTGCTGACGCTGGGCACGGCGACGAACTCGGCGAGCTCCCGCAGATAATTAGCGTCGTCGGAGTCAAAGGAAAGCATGGCCGCCGTCGATCGAGATGGTCTGCCCGGTGATCCACGAGGATCGCTCGGAGACGAAGAACTGCACGCCGTTGGCAATGTCCGCTGGTTCACCCAGTCTCCGCAGCGCGATGCCCTCGACCAGCCGACGCTGGCCTTCCTCGCCGTAGCTCTGCCACTGCCGCTCAGTCGTCGGATTGGAGCGGATGAAGCCGGGGGCGATGCAGTTGACCGTGATGCCGAATGGCCCAAGCTCGTGCGCCATCTGCCTGGTGAAGCCGATCTGGGCCGCCTTGGCGCTGGCGTATGCCTGGATTCCCGTCATGCTGACGGTGCGGCCCGCTGCTGAGGAGATGTTGACGATCCGGCCCCAGCGGCGCTCCTTCATCGCCGGCACCACCGCGCGCGTGCAGAGGAAGACGCTGGTCAAATTGGCGCTGACCACCTCGTCCCAGGCGTGGTCGGTCACTTCCTCCAGTGGCTGGCCGACCTGCCCGCACACGCCACCTGCGTTGTTGACCAGGATGTCAATTCCGCCGAGCCCGGAGAAGAACTCCCGCACCGCATCGGCGTCGGTCAAGTCGACTGCTTCCTTGTCGACCCCGTGGACGAGTGCGCCGTCATCGCGAAGCGCCGCCGCGATGGCGGCACCGATGCCGTGCGCCGTCCCAGTCACGACCGCGGTCCGTCCGTTCAGTCCCATGTCATCGCACCCCGTGCGCTCACCTTGCCGGCAGTGTTGCGGCGCAGCGGCAAGACCATCTCGGCGTCCCCGCACCGCTCCGCGACCCGCCAGACACTTAAACTCAGGTGCAGCGTCAGCGAACCAAAACACCTGTTTGATTGCCAAACCATAGCGCTAACCCCTAATCCACCCGACAGCGGCTTGCTGACAGGCGGCCGGCACCGCCGCTGGCTAGCATGCGGTTACGGTTCCCTCATGAAGGTATTCGTCACCGGCGGGACCGGCGCGATCGGCGGCCACGTGGTCCCGATCCTGATCGCACAGGGACACGCGGTCACCGCGCTCGCCCGCACGCCGGAAAAGGCCGCTGTGCTGACGAGGCAAGGGGCGAAGGCTGTCACCGTGTCCCTCTTCGACCGGCCCGCGCTTGCGGCCGTGCTCACCGGGCACGAGGCGATCACCAACCTCGCCTCAGCCATCCCATCGACGACGCAGTTCATGCGGGCGAAGGCATGGCGGAACAACGACCGCGTTCGCGCTGAGGGCTCAGCTGCCGTCGCGGGTGCCGCGCTGGACGCCGGTGTCGGGCTCTTGATCCAGGAGTCAGTCAGCATGCTCTACCCCGACCGGGGTTCGACCTGGATCGATGAGGACGTGCCGGTCGACTCCTTCCCAATCGCCCGAGCCAACATCGCCGCAGAGACGAACGCGAACCGCTTCACCGAGGCCGGCGGCGACCGGATGGGCGCCGCGCTACCCCAGCGCCCGCGAGGGCTGGATCGCGACCGCAGCGTCCTTAAGCCGGGCCGGCTGACCGCGATACCCTGACTCTGGCCGGCGCCCGTCCTCCGTAGCCCCCACCCGGGCCGGCCGGGAGCAGGCCGATGACCGAGCTTGACGGACGGACCTTCTTAGTCACCGGCGGTAACGCCGGCATTGGTTATGCGACAGCCACAGACCTCGCACGGCGCGGCGGTCGGGTGCACATCGCCTGCCGTTCCCAGGCCAAGGGCGAGGCCGCCGTCGCCGCGATCGCGGCTGCGACCGGCAGCGACCTGGTGAGCTACCTGCAGCTTGATCTGGCTGACCTGGCCAGCGTCCAGCGCTGCGCGCAGGCGTTCCTGGCCCTCGGCGAGCCACTGCACGTGCTGATCAACAACGCCGGCGTCGGCGGCCAGCGCGGCAGCACCGTCGACGGTTTCGAGCTGCATTTCGGCGTCAACCATCTTGGGCACTTCGCGCTGACCCAGGCGCTGCTGCCGCTGCTGCAGGTTAGCGGGGCTGCCCGTGTCGTCAACGTGGCAAGCGACGCGCATTACCAGGCCAAGGGCATCGACTTCGCGGCTCTGCGCCGGCGCACCAGGAGCATCACCGGGCTGCCCGAGTACGCCGTATCCAAGCTCAGCAACGTGCTCTTCGCCCAGGAGCTAGCCCGTCGGTTCGACCGCACGCTGGTCGCCGCCTACTGCCTGCACCCCGGCGTGGTCGCTTCGCAGATCTGGCGCCGGGTGCCCTGGCCGGCCAGGCAGATCATGACCCGCCGGATGCTGACCATCGAGCAGGGCGCCAGGACATCGCTGTACTGTGCCACCTCAGCTGAGGTCGCCGACGTCTCAGGCAGCTATTACGACGGCTGCCGCGAAACCGAGCCGAGCGCGGTTGCCACCCCGGAACTCGCCGCGCGGCTCTGGGAGTACAGCCAGCGGTGGATCACGCCGTCCGAGCCCGGCCAGGCAAGCTAAGTCGCCCGAGCCCGGCCACGCCAGCCACCCCGCCCGAGCCCGGCCACGCCAGCCAAGCAACGCCACCCCAGCCCGGCCACGCCAGCCAAGCAACGCCACCCCAGCCCGGCCACGCCAGCCAAGCAACGCCACCCCAGCCATGCCATGCCATGCCACAACAGCTAACCCGCCCGGGCCGGGTTGCCAGCCAATCAGCACCAGTCCTGCCACATTCCCGACCGCTGGGCTGGCGTGACCCCGGCGCGGGCCTACCTCCGTAGGCGCAGTCCAGTCCGTTATCGCCCGGCGGTGCGGACCGATGCGGAATGCCAGCTAGGCGACCCGCTGGACATCATCTTCTAACGTTGTTAGGATTCCGAACTATGTTAGAGGAACTGGAGGACGACACCCGTGCGATCCGCCGCGACGCCACCAGGGCAAGAATTCTGGCTGCCGCCTGGGAACTCGCCCGGCGTGACGGCGTAGCGGCCATAACGCTGCGTGATGTCGCGCGGCAGGTGGGAATGCGCGCCCCGTCGCTTTACACGTACTTCCCGTCCAAGAACGCGATGTACGACGCGATGTACGCGGACGGGGCGAGGGAACTGGCCCAGACCCTAAGCCGCAGGGCGGAGGTCAGCGATCCGCGCGAGACGCTGCGCAATCGGATCCGGCTATTCATCGACTTCTGTGTAGCCGATCCGGTCCGCTACCAGTTGATCATGGAGCGACCGATCCCAGGATTCGAGCCGACGCCTGAGTCCTTTCGGATCACCATCGACGCCCTCGCCGACACGCGCGCCGACATGGAGGCAACGGGCGTGCGCGGGGAGTCCGCCCTGGACATGTGGCGAGCGCTGATCACCGGGCTGGTCTCGCTGCAGATCGCCAACGACCCGGGCGGGGATCGCTGGACGCGGCTGCAAGACGACGCTCTTGACATGTTCCTGGCACACCACGCGGACGGTCCGACCGGAGCCAGGCGGCCGGAACGGAAAGGAGGCGAAGCATGACCGGCAAGGTAGTCATTGTGGGAGCCGGTCCGATCGGACTGGCCACGGCCATGCTGCTGGCTCGCGACGGCCATCAGGTAACCGTTCTTGAAAAGGACCCGGCTGCGCCCCCGGCGACCGGGCTTGAGGCATGGGAGCGCTGGGAGCGGGGCGGTGTGGCTTCAACCTGATAACCGTGCTCCCCCGGTCGATCCCCGACCGCTCACCCCGACTAGGCGACGAGCGGTTTGAGACCCTCACCGGCCGCCGCCCGGTTCTGGAGAGCGCATTCGCGCAGATCGCTGAGGACACGGCCGGGGTGAAGATCGCACGGGGCGTGGGCGTGGACGGACCCGTTACCGGGCCGTCGGTCCGTCCCGGGGTCCCGCATGTCACCGGCGTGCGCACCAGCGACGGCGCGGAGATCGCCGCCGACCTGGTGATCGACGCGATGGGTCGGCGCTCGAAGCTGGATGAGTGGGTCACCGCACTCGGCGGACGCTCTCCCTTTGAGGAGGCCGCCGACACCGGCTTCGCCTACTACACCCGCCACTACCGCTCGCGCAGCGGGTCCGTGCCCGAGTTCCGCGGGCCGGTCTCGGCGACACTCGGCACGATCTTGACCCTCACGGTGCTGGCGGACAATGACACCTGGACGGTCGCGATAACGGCCATGGCGGGAGATCGGCCGCTCAAGGAGCTTCGCCATGACGACGTGTGGGAGCGGGCCGCGCGCGCTATTCCTCATGTCGCGCAGTGGATTGACGGGGAACCGTTGTGCGATGTGCAGGCGATGGCCGGTGTGCTGGACCGGCGCCGCCGAATCGTGGTCGACGACCAGCCTGTGGTCACCGGCCTGATCCCGGTTGGCGACGCCTGGGCGTGCACGAACCCGACCGCTGGGCGCGGCATGTCCCTTGGCCTCGCGCATGCGATCGCCCTGCGCGACGTGCTGCGGGAGTACCCGGCGGATCCGGCCAGGCTCGCCGAGGCATTCGACCGGGTGACCGAGGAAACGCTCACGCCCTGGTACCGGGAGCAGATCGATCGAGACCACCAGCGCGCGGCGGAAGTCCGAGCGGCAATCGAGGGCCGATCCCCCGCCCGGCCAGCCAATGGTGCGGCTCCACCAGCCCAGGCTGCCTTTCCCGCTGCGGCGAAACCGGCAGGCCACCGAAGGGAGGGGGACCATCCGCCGCGAGCTGCTCACCAGGGACCGCAACGATCCCAGCCGGTATCTCAACGTGGTGTTCTTCGACTCCTATGAGTCGGCCATGGAGAACTCTAACCTGCCCGAGACTCAGGCGGGCGTGGAGCAGTTCAGGGACCTGATGGATGGCCCGCCCATCTTCCACGACCTCGACGTCATCGACGACCGGACCTGAGCGGCCTGGCACGCTGGGATCGTTAAGCGATCTCCCACTCGTAGGAGAACTTGACCACCTCAAGAATCATCGATGTTTCCAGTCCGGTGATGCCGTCCATCCGGCTGAGCTTGCTCGAAATGAACTCGAGGAAATGCTGCTGGTCGAAGAAGAACGCCTCGACGATGATGTCGTACCGGCCGGTCGATACGCCCACGTAGCGCACTTCCTGCTGCCGTTTGAGCTCCTCGCTGATGGCTCGCAGCCTGGGCAGCGTGACCGAGATCCCGATGATCGCGGACAGATTCAAGCCAACTGCCTTGGGCGTCGGCACGGCCACGATATTGATCAGGTCCTGCGACACGAGCTGGGCAATTCGCTTGCGGATCGTCGTCTCCGAGACCCGCAGCTGCCTGGCTATCTCGGTGTTCGGCGTTCGCCCGTCGACCTGGAGGATCTTGATCACCCGGCGGTCGATTTCGTCGAGGACGTGCTCGGGGCCGGCCGCGCCGTGCGCGGCCTGTCCGCGCCGGCCTGGTGACGCCTGGTGCGCTGCGGGCCGCTCAGGCGCTCCTGATCCGGAGGCACCGGCATCGGGCGCCGCGGACCGCTCAGCTGCCTCGGGCCGCCGGGGTGGCTTCCTCGCTCGGGACGGACTGGTCATACTGCCACCTTCATTCGAATATCGTATGCTCAAGGCTAGCCTAGACCGCTATTCGACTTATAGGTCCTCTAGCGCATTGACATCCGATTCAAGCAAATCTAGTTTCCTCGCAACAGGCCTCATCAACTTGAGGAGGACGCGATGGCTGAGACGGTGGCGGCCGGTACGTCAGCGAGCACGGAAGTCTTCTCCAGGAAAGCCTCAGGCCTGGTTCGGGTCGGCAGCACGCTTGACGTGTTCATCTTCAACGTCGGCCTGGTCTCCGTCGGCATCGCGATCGCGTACAACCAGTACTACGGGCCGAGCCTGTACCCCGGTGCGCAGCCCTGGATCTCGACCCTGCTCGCCGCGCTGGGGATGATCTTCGTAGCCGCAGCCTTCTACTGCTGGTCGGTGGTCTTCCCGCGGTCCGGCGGCGTGTACGTATTCCTGTCCAGGACCATCAACCCAGGCGTGGCCTTTGTCATGTCCCTGATCGAGACGATCATCCTGCTCTACTACGCCGCCCTAGCGGCCGGGCTGATCGTGCAGGTCGGTCTCTCGTCGTTCTTCGGGGCGGTAGGCACCGTCGCCCGGAGCAGCACGCTGACCAGCTGGGGACAGTCAGTGGCCAAGCCGCAGGGGGTCTTCTGGATCGGCACATTGATCATCCTGCTCGCCGGAGCCCTGCTGGCATCGGGGACCCGCCGTTACTTCACGTTCCAGCGAGTGCTGTTCGTGATCGCGGTGGTCGGACTCGCCGTGATCGCGGTCGTCATGCTCACCGGCAGCCAGGGCGGCTTCAGCAACAGCCTGACCAGCCTGACCGGCCTGCACTACCACCAGGTCATCGCCGCCGCGCAGAAACACGGGTTTGTCCCGGCCGGCACCAGCTTCTCCGAGAGCTGGAAGTTCATTGTCTGGCCGCTGCTGCCGCTGCTCGGTGCCGTTCAGTCGGTCGGCATCGGCGGCGAGGTCAAGAAGGTCCGCCGGTCCCAGCTGTTCGGCATGATCGGCGCCGTGGTCGCTACCGGCGTCGTGATCGCGCTGTTCGCGCTGCTGTCGAACAAGGACTTCGGCTACACCTTCCAGGGAGCGGTCGCCTTCAACACGCTCAGCGGCGTATCAGCCACCACGTCCACCGCACCGTATTTCGCGGTGCTGACCGGGATACTCGGGCACAACGTCGTCCTGTCCGGCATCGTACTGGCCACCTTCGCGGCCTGGATCTGGTTCTGGATCCCCGCCGAGATGGCCTACACCACGCGCAGCATGATCGCCTGGTCGTTCGACCGGGTTGCGCCCGACAAGCTCGGCTTCGTCAGCGAGACCCTGCACACGCCGATCGTCGCGATCGGGGTGTCGACCGTGGGCGCGGTCGTCTTCATGTGGCTGATCGCCTTCAAGGCCGTCACCTTCCTCACCTTCATCGAGGTGCTGCTGGTGGTGTGGGGTGCCGTGATGGTGGCCGCCGTGATCTTCCCCGCGCGGCGCAAGCAGCTGTATGAATCCTCGCCGGCCAAGAACTTCCGGCTGGGCGGCGTGCCGGTCATGCCCGCCGCCGGCCTGGTCGCGACGGTGTTCTTCGCCGTCATGTTCTGGCTGCTGTGGCGAGACCCGATCGCAGCGGGGCCGCTATTCAAGCCGTCGAAGATGCCGGTGGAGTTCTGGATCACCATCGGCGCCATCGTGGTCGGGACTGGCTGGTACCTGTGGGTGAAGGCTTACCGCCGACGCCACGGAATCAATATCAGCCTCGCCTTCCAGCAGATTCCCATCGAGTAAAACCTCCTAGCCAGCCATAGCCCGATGACGTGCGCGGATGGTAAGCCCAATATTGCGGGTCCACAATGACGGACCCACATTGAGGAACACTGAGATGGCGGACCCATGGGCCGATCTGCAGGCCGAGGCGGTCAGGATCGTCACTGAGGCCGGTGCGGCTGGCGTGACTCTCCGGGTGGTCGGCTCTGCCGGGATCAGGCTGCATTGCAGCGGTCCTGGCCCCTTCATGGACCTGCTCAACCGGCCTGCCAAGGACATCGATTTCGTGGTGCCGCGGGAGCACCGCAAGGGCATGCGCCGGTTCCTTGAGGCGCGAGGCTACCTGATCGACCGCGATCTGCTGATCGCGATGGAGGGGACGCGATACAGCTTCAGGCATGCCGAGCAGGGCACCGAGATCGACGTGTTCGTGGAGCGGCTCGACTTCTGCCACACGATCGAGGTCAGGGACCGGCTGCACCAGCATCCGGTGACCCTGCCGGTGGAGGAGCTACTGCTGCAGAAGCTGCAGATCGTCGAGCTGACGATGACCGACATGATGGATATCGCGGTGGTACTGGCCACCCACCATGTCGATGACGCCGGCGGCGACGCCGAGGCGATCGACGGCGGCCACATCGCCAGGCTGTTCGCCCGAGACTGGGGCTTCCACCACACCGCGACCAGGAATCTGCAGCGGATCCGCGAGGTGGTCAAGGATCAGGGCGGGATTGACCTCAGCGAGCCGGCCAACACCCGGGTGCAGGACGGCGTCGCCAGGTTGCTGGCCGCGATCGAGGCCGAGCCGAAGAGCCGGACCTGGCGGATCAGGGACCGGATCGGCGAGCGCAAGCAGTGGTGGCAGGACGTGGACGACAAGGAGGCCACGTACTGATGGGCCTGCTGAAGCGGAAGCCGCCCGCCCCAAGAAGCGAGACCGAGCGGACCATCTTCTTCGCCTCTGACCTGCACGGATCGGAGGTCTGCTTCAAGAAGTTCGTGGCTGCGGCGAAGTTCTACTCCGCTGATGTCCTGCTGCTCGGGGGCGACATTAGCGCGAAGATCGTCGTTCCGGTGGTCACTTCGGGGCACGGAAGGTACCGGGCTCAGTTCCACGGTCACGAGGAGAAGATCGACGATTCCACCGTCGATGACTTCGAGCGGCGGGCGTGGAACAGCGGTCTGTACACCGAGCGGATGGAGCCGGACGAGTATCAGCACTACATCGACCATCCTGACGAGGTCGAGGTGCTCTTCGACCGGGTCATGCGCCGGACGGTGCAGCGCTGGATCGAATACGCCAAGACCAAGCTGGCCGACAGCCCGGTGCTCATCTACAACGCGCCCGGCAACGACGATCCGCTGGCGGTCGACGAAGTCCTGCTCACCCATGGCGACGGGCGGGTGCGCTTTGTTGAAGGCGAGATTGTTGAAGTTGCCCCTGGCATGGAGATGCTGAGCACCGGCTATACGAACGTGACCCCCTGGGACACGCACCGGGAGTACTCCGAGGACCAGATCCGCGAGCACCTGAAGGCCATGACGGACCGGCTGGAGCACCCGGAGACCGCGATCTTCAACATTCACGTGCCGCCGTACAACTCCCGCCTGGACACCGCTCCCCTGCTCGGCCAGGACCTGAAGGTCAAGACTGCCGCCGGAGCGGTGATGACGGCACCGGTCGGCTCGGTCGCGGTTCGCGAGGCGATCGAGCAGGTCCAGCCGCTGGTGGGTCTGCACGGTCACATTCACGAATCGGGGGGCTCGGTCAAGCTGGGCCGGACGACGGCGATCAACGTCGGCTCCGAGTACGGCGAGGGCGTGCTGCGGGGTGTGCTGCTCACCGTCGGCGACGGCAAGCTGCTCGGCTACCAGGCGGTCAGTGGCTAGGCGGGCGGCGGCTGGGCGAGCGGCGGTCCGGCAAGCGCGGTCGGGTAAGCGGCGGTCAGGCAAGCGGCGGTCAGGCAAGCGAGAACGGTTCGGTCGGCGCGACGAGGAGCACGGGTGACGAACATCGATCAGCACGGTATCGATCAGCACGATATCGATCAGCTAAGGCAGGAATTGCAGGCCAAAGGAGTGCAGTACTTCTTCGGGGCGTACACCGACGTGAACGGCGTCCCTAAATCCAAATGCGTGCCGATCGGGCACCTTGCCGACGCCGCGGCCGGGTCAGAGTTGTACACGGTGGGGGCGCTGGAAGGGATGGGCGACCTCGGGCCGAACGAGGACGAATGCGTCGGCGTTCCTGATCTGGGCGAACTGACGATCCTGCCCTGGGATCAGCGATACGCGGTCGCGCCGGCCAATCTGTACCTGCACTCCGTGCCGTACAGCCACGACTTCCGCCGGATCCTGCAGAACCAGACGGCCGAGGCCGCCGCGATGGGCTACCGGATGAACATGGGGGTCGAGCCCGAGCTTTACGTGCTGCGCGACACCGCCGACGGAGCGGTCCCCTGGATTCCCGAGGACCTGGCGAACCCGCCGACTCGCGGCTACGACCTGGAGACCACGATGCTCGCCGACGCGTTCCTCGAGCCGATGGTCAGCTACATCAACGCGCTCGGCTGGGACGTCTACTCCTTTGACCACGAAGGCGGCGACGGGCAGTACGAGTTCGACTTCGGCTATACCGACGCCCTGCGGATGGCCGACCGGATGCTGGTCTTCCGGCTGATGGCCAAGCACGTGGCTCGGACGCTTGGCTGCTTCGCCTCGTTCATGCCCAAGCCGTTCCAGTCTTCCTTCGGGTCGGGCGCGCACCTGAATGTCAGCCTGGCGGAGATCGCGACCGGCCGGAATATCTTCGAAGGCGCGGCGTCGGTTGGCACCATGTCCGACGTCCCGCATGACCAGGCATACGGCGCCGCGGCCTACCAGTTCACGGCCGGCGTGCTGGCCCATGCCGATGCTCTGATGGCCGTGCTCAGCCCGACCGTGAACTCGTACAAGCGGCTGATGCCGCGCGGGCTGATGCAGGAGATCTCCTGGGCCCCGGTGTTCCAGGCGTGGGGCTACAACAACCGGACGCTGATGTGCCGGCTGCCGATGAATCGCCGGTGCCTGGAGGTTCGGACCGCCGACAGCGCCGTGAACTTCTACCTGGCAGCGGCGCTGGTCCTGGCCGCCGGGCTGGACGGAGTCCGCCGCGAGCTGGCGCCCCCTGAGCCAGTCAACATCGATACCTACAAGGTGAGCGAGAAGGAACTGGCGGCACGGGGCGTGCGGCGGCTGCCCTGGACGCTCGGCGAGGCGATCACCGCGTTCGAGGAGAGCGACTTCGTGCAGAAGGTGCTCGGCACCGAGCTGCACGCGTCCTACGCCGAGCTCAAGCGGGCGGAGTGGCAGGAGTACAACACGGTCGTCGGTGAGTGGGAGCAGGCCAGGTACCTGCGGCTGTGGTGATCCCGGCTGTGGTGATTCCGCCTGTGGTGATTCGACGGCGCGGGCGGACGCGCCAGCGGGCTGGGGACGAGGACGGCGGGAGGACGCGGGCGTGAGCGAGATGCCAGTGAGCCAGCTGACAGTGCAGGCCGACAGTGCGCAGCAGGACGCGCAGGATGCGGCCGCGAACCGGGCCGCGGCCAACGACGCGGCGGTCCGGCGGATGACCGGCGCCGATCCGATTCTGGTCGACGTGCTGGCAGCCGGGGACGCGGTCCCCGGCATGACGCCGAACACGATCCTGACGTCCGGTCCGCCGATGCCCTGGTCTGACTACTACGGCGGCCAGCGCAACGCCGTGCTCTACGGTGCCCTGTACGAGGGCCTGGCCAGCGATCCCGCCGACGCCGACGCGAAGCTGCGGGACGGCCGGATCGTACTCGCCGCGACGCACGACCACGGCTGCGTGGGATCGGTGGCCGGGATCTACACGGCGTCGATGCCGGTGTTCGTCGTCGAGAATGCCGCCAGCGGCGCCCGTGCCTACTGCAACTTCTACGAAGGCGAGTCACGGCACCGGCTGAACTACGGCTCGTACAACGACGACGTCCGGCGCGGCCTTGACTACCTCCGTGACGAGCTCGCCCCGGTGCTCAAAGAGGTAGTCGCCGCTTCCGGCGGCGTTGCGCTGAAGCCCCTGATCGCACGGGCGCTGCGGATGGGAGACGAACTGCACAGCAGGAACACCGCGGCGACGACCCTCTTCGTCAGGGAGCTGACGCCGCAGTTCCTCGACTATGCCGTGACCACGTCGAGCGACCGGGCGCTGAAGACGCTGCGGTTCTTCTTCGGCAGCGACTATTCCTTCCTCCGGCTGTCGATGGCAGCGGCGAAGGCGATGGCGGACGCCGCCAGGGACGTCCCGGCAGCCAGCGTGGTTACCGCGATGACCATCAGCTGCCGGAACTTCGCGATCCGGGTGAGCGGCCTGGGTGACGAGTGGTTCCTCGGTCCGCTGCCCGAGGTGTCCTGCAAGCTGTTCGATGGCTTCACTCCGGATGACGTGGAATGGATCGGCGGGGAGAGCCATATCACCGAGACGGTCGGGCTCGGCGGCTTCGCCCAGGCCGCGGCCTTCGGGCTGCAGGCATACCAGGGCGGCTCGGCGGAGGAGATGGTGCGGATGAACTCGCTGATGTACCAGATCACGGTGGCCGAGCATCCGGAATTCCTGATCCCCTACTTCGGGTTCCGCGGCTCTCCGGTCGGCATCGACATCTTCAAGGTGAACCAGACTCAGATCACGCCGGTCATCGACGGCGGCCTGGCGGGCAAGGACGGCGGTCAGGTCGGCGCGGGCATCCTGCGCGCCCCGATCGAGTGCTTCAGGGCGGCGGAGCAGGCCTACCGGAGCAGATACACCGGCTGAGCGGAGCGCCATGCAACGGGTCCACCGGGAGCAGGTGTCGCTGTTCTTCGATCCGCGGGCGGAGCCCGTGACGGCGGTCGCGCCGGGTGAGCGCATCGTCGTAGAGACAGCCGACTCCCTGTGCGGCCTGGTGAAGCGGGAGGCACCCAGGGGATTCGCGATTGACGACGTCGTCGAGCGGCTGGGCGGGGCCTGCCCGGTCAGCGGCCCGATCTATGTGACCGGCGCGGCGAGCGGCGACGTGCTCGAGGTGGACATCGAGCAGGTCAGCCCAGTCCCGGCGGCGGGGCAGGCCTGGACTGGCGTATTCGCCGGCTTCGGGGCGCTGTCACATGAGGCGTACTCGATCGCCGAGCCGCTTGAGCCTGCCACCACGCTGGTCAGCTACGACGAGCACGTCGCCTGGCTGAGTATCGGCACCACGGTCGCCCAGATCCCGATCCGGCCCTTTATCGGCACCATCGGCGTGGCGCCCAGGCGCGAGCGCCGGATGTCTTTCTCCCAGTCGCCGGAGTACCTCGGCGACGTCGACCTGCCCGACCTCACCGGCGGTGCGACCCTCGTGCTTCCCGTGCATGTGCCCGGCGGGCTGCTGAGCCTCGGAGATGCGCATGCGGCTCAGGGAGACGGTGAGATCACCGGCGCGGCGATTGAGATCGAGGCCGAGGTGGTGCTCTCCTGTACGCCCCGGACCGCCGAAGAGGCCGGCTTTACCGGGCTGCCGCAGCTCAACACCGCGGCATCGATCGGCTCGATTGCCGGCTTGCAGGGAAACGACCTCACTGACTGCGCCAGGGCCGCCTACCGGGACCTCGTGCTGCGCCTGACCAGGTACTACGGCATTCCGCTGCGGGACGCCTACCAGCTGCTCGGTCAGGTGGGGCGACTGCGGATCGGCAATATGATCGACCCTTTCTACTCAGTGCTGGCATCCATAGAACGACGCTTCATCGGCTAGAACCCGAACTGCTGCAGCTGGTTGTAGGGGATGCGCTCTTGCCACGGCACCCAGGTCGCCGCACGCTCCGGCGTGATCATCCGGCCGATCGGGCTGGACAGGCAGAGCCCGTCGAGATCCTCGGTGCCGGCCGCGGCCCTGACAGCCAGGTCAGCGATGGTCTGCCCGATTCCGGGCGGATCGATATCCCAGGTTCCGTGGTGGACACCGGCCCTGACCAGCTCGACCGCCGCGGGCGTCCCGTTCCGCGAGACCATCTTGACCTCGCCGAGGCGGCCGGCCTCGCGCAGCGCCTGCACCGCGCCGAGCAGGGTCTCGTCGTTGAACGGGATCAGCGCGTCCAGGTTGTCGAAGTCGGCGAGCAGGTTGGCCGTCTTCTCCTTTCCTCCGGATGCGACATCGGTGGTGTTCTTATACCGGGGGTCCTCTGGATCGTTGACCCTGGTCAGTCCGGAGATCTCCAGGCCGTGCCTGATTCCGAGCAGCAGCTCGATGTCATCAACCACATCAGGCCCGCCGACGACAGCGACCCTGGCTCCCGGCGGCACCAGCGTGGCCAGGTACTCCGCCATATACACGCCGTGATTGAAGTTCGGGTAGACGACACAGGCGTCGACGGCGAACCTCGGGCGCTCCAGGCTGACCACGCACACGCCGCTGGCGCGCGCGTAACCCACCGCATCAGCCGGGGTGGCTGGATCGATGACCCAGATCACGATCGCGTCGAAGCCCGCGTCGGCCCCGGCCCGGACCGCGCGGTCAGCGATGTCCCGCCAGCCCGGGTCGGCGAAGTCGGCATAGGCGACCCGCAGCTCGGTGTCCAGTTCGGCCAGCCGGCTATCGATGCCGTGGCTGATGGCGTCGACCGCGGCGTTCGCGGCGTACGGCATCGGGCTCACATACAGCACGCGCACGTTAGGCTCCCGAGTCTCCCGCCTGCCACAACCGGGCCGGCAGCGCGCCAGACAGCACCTCGCACCCGGCCGCGGTGACGAGCACCTGCTGCTCGAAGACGAATATGCCGGCCAGGCCCCCGGCCGGGTGCGGCGGCGCCAGGATCGGCTCCAGGCACAGCACCATGCCGGGCCGCAGCACCACGTCGTCGTCCGGATCGTCGTGCACCTTGATCAGCGGGCGCTCCCACAGCTCGAGGCCGATGCCATGGCCGGCGATCTCGCCCACCTGCTCGGTCAGGCCGACCGAGGCTACGTGCTCTGCCGCCACGGTGATCAGCCGAGACACCCTTACCCCGGGTCGCGCGGCCTCGATCATCGCCGTGGTGGCATCGGCGGCGACCTCCGCGTAGCGCCGGTCCTCCGCCCGCAGGCGGCCGACCCCGATCAGGCGCAGGATGTCGGACACGTAGCCGTCGCTGGCACCGCCGCCGTCCACGAACACGATGTCACCGTCCGCTATGACGTTGTCTGAGGCCGGCGAGTCGACCAGCGGGTAGCGCGTCCGGCCGGAGACGCAGTTCACGAACAGCGGCTTGGTTCCCGCCGTCGTCCCGCTGCGGTACATGGTCGAGCTGATGATCGCGACAAGCTCTTTCTCCGTCATCCCGGCTTTCGCGGCTTCCAGGCCGGCCAGGTACCCGGCGACGGCGGCGCTGACCGAGCGCCGCACCCGCTCGATCTCCAGCGGACTCTTCACCATCCGCAAGGCAGAGATGATCCGGCTGGCATCTCGGGGCGGCGCGGCGAGCGAGCCGATGATCGCGGTGACCAGCTGCTGCGGCAGCGCCATGATGCTGCCCGGGCTCAGCTCGAAGCCGACTCGCCCTGGTGCGGCACCGATGGCGGCCAGGTGCGCGGCCACCTTTGCCGGGATTTCCTCGGCCCGGTGGTACGTGTCCACCGCCGCGACCCACGAGGTGCCTGCCGCGCAGCCCGCGTCGAATTGCGACGCGATCAGCACCGCCTGGCGCGGATCCCGAGCCGCCACCAGGACCGTCGGCAGCCAGCGTCCTACCGCCCAGATCACCGAGTTGTAGCCGGCCAGGTACCTGACGGCCTCCTCCTGGGTGAGCACCAGGGCGTCCAGGCCCTGGGCGTCCATCAGCGCCGACAGGCGCGCGTACCGCTGGCGGTACTCGCCGATCGGGAAGTCGGGCCAAACCGGCGGCCGCTCACCCAGATCCGTGCCCGAACCGTCGAGACCGTCGATGCCAGCCAGGGCGTCGTCGAAGTTCATCGGATCAGTCTCCTGCGCCGCCCAGTGACGCCGACCGGTCCGGTCGGCGTCACTGCGCCGAATCGTGCTCGACGACGGCCGCTCCCACCGGGTCCGGCTTGTTCCTGAGGCTGACGAACCACCAGATCAGGCCGACGATGGCGGTGCCGATGGCCAGGTCCTCGATGACTGGCAGCGGGCCGAGGTGCGGGTTAGTGACCTCACGCGGCCAGGCGGCGTCGAGCAGGACGATGACTGTCCAGATCAGCCCGACCACGGTGATCGGCAGGCCCCACTTGCCGAGCTGGAACTGCGATGGCGCGTGCGGCCAGCCGCGCAGCCGCCGCATCAGCAGCGAGCCGAGGACCATGATGTAGGGGATGATGATCAGCGCGGTGATCGCCGCGACGATGACCGGGATCCGCTTGATGAAGATCAGCGGCACGATGGACAGCACGGAGGCCACCAGGATCGTGCCGAGCGGCTCGGTGGTCACGGACGACAGCTTGGTCAGGAATGCCGATCCTGGCAGCTGCCCGTTGCGCGCCATTCCGTAGATCATCCGCACGATGGTCGCCATCGTGGCGATGGCCGTGCTGAACACCGAGATCAGGGCGCCGGCCAGGAACACTTTGGTGAAGCCCGAGCCGAGGGCCGAGGTAAGCACGTCGGGAATCAGGTTCGGGTCGGTCATGGCCTTGCTGACCCCTGGGATGGCGAGCAGCAGCGCGAAGTCGAAGATGAACAGGACCAGCGCGGTCCCGGCCAGGCCAGCGATGATCGCCTGGCTCGGCTTGATCCTCGCCTTGTGCGTTTCCTCGGCGAACGCTCCCGCCGTCTCGAAGCCGACTAGCTGGGTCACCACGAGGGCGACCACCACCAGGAACGGGAAGAGATAGCTGCTGTGGCCCTGGACACCGCCGGTGCTGCCGAGCACCGATAGCGACTGATGCTGATGAAACAGCAGGCCGACGGCCGCGCCGAGGAGGACGGCCAGTTCCAGCACGACGCCGATGCTGTTGATGATCGACACGGCCCGGACACTGGTGGCGATCACGATCGCGGCGACGACCGTGGTGATGATCGAGACGACCACCTGGCTGGTCAGCGTGACCTTGAGACTGGTGAACAATCCGGCCAGCACGACATTCATCACCGTGCCGACCGCGGGCATCACCAGGATGATCGCGACGACGTAGAACAGGCCGGTCATCCAGCCGAGGAAGTCCCCGGCCAGCTGGCGGGCCCACTGGTAGATGCCACCGGTCAGCGGGTAGTGCGAGTTCAGCTCGGCCCACGCCAGCGCCAGCAGCAGCTGGAGCGCGAAGATGATCGGGATGGCCCAGATGAACGCCGGGCCGCCGAGGGCTAGCGTCGCGCCGGTGATCAGCAGCGCTCCGGTCGTCGGCCCTTGGAAGGCGACCGCGAACAGCGAGCCGGTGAAGAAGCCGAGTGCCCGCTTGAATCGCGGTTCGACGCCGAGTTGCCGCAGATATTCGCTATCGCTGAGATCTTCGGGCGCAGCATCGACCTGCGCGTCAAGTGCGTCGCTCACGGGCTTCTCCAGGTCCGAGTCTCGACTTTTGGTCGGATGCTACGCACGTTAGTTCGCTTTACGCAACAGTCATCGCCAGATATTGCGTTATTCGTATTTATGGAGTCCCTAAGCTCGAAAATCGAACTGACGGCGTTCCTCGATGGAGCGGACGCTAGCTGGTTCTGGTGAAGGTGAAGGTCTGGCCGCCCACCGGCCAGCCGGTCTCGGTCAGGGTGGTGGACGTGCAGGTGTACGGCATGGTCCCCCAGCTGACGTCAGCGGTGGACGTCCCGCGGGAGTAGCCGTCCATCGTCGCGGCGTCCTGGAACGTCGCGTGCTGGTTGGACATCGACAGCTCACCGCCCGAGGCGCTCAGCGTGTCGGTGAAGCTGCCGCTCAGCTGCTCATCGATGGTCGCTGTCCCGCTCGGGTAATTGTCGTCAGGGATGACATCCTGGTAGGGCTGGCTGTTGTCGTAGTCGGCGCTGACCCCTCCGTTGTAGCTGATCCCGATCACCGCCCCGGCACCGCCGGTCAGGGTGAAATCGCCATACCAGCCGACCGTGCCGGTGGTCTGAGTCCAAATGCCCACCAGGCACGGGTCGCCGAGAGTGGGCTTCAGCGTGACCGAGACGGTAGGGCGCGGCGGGTTCGGAGCGATACCGGGGATGGCCTTGCGCCCGGCTCCGCTCCTGGCATTGAGGGCATGGCTTGGCGTCCTGGCTGCGCCGCAGCCAGCCGCAGCCAGGACAACCGGGCCGAGGATCATCAGGACCAAAGCCGTTCGTGTGCGCATTTCGCTGCTCCTTCTGCTCCTCCGGCTCACGGCGCGGCGGCACCTGGGCCGCTGTCCTGCGACGTTAGGAGGCGGGCCGGGTGATGTGAACGTGGAAACCCACAGCTTTTGAACGGCGGGCCGCAACGGCGGGCCGCAACGGCAGCGGCAAAGCGCCCGTGGCGCTCCTGCTGGTCCGAAGGCCGGCCCATTGACCCGTCCGGCTAGCTACGACAGGTTGCCCCACGACCAGTTGGGCCGAAATAGCCAGTTCGGGCGTTACGGGAGGTGCGTGGCCAGGCGTACGCTCTGGCCATGCCCGCGCAGATCTTCGGGCGCGACGCCGAGCTGGACGCGATCGGTGCCTTCCTCGGCGCCCTGCCGCAGTCACCGGGTGCGCTGGTGCTGGCCGGGCCGCCGGGCGCGGGTAAGACAACCCTGCTCCGGGCGGGCGCCGGGCTGGCCGCCGATCGCGGGTTCACGGTGCTTGAGACGTTGCCGGCCCGCGGTGATCTGCGGCTGGCGTTCGCCGGGCTGGCCGATCTGCTTGAGCCATGCCTGGACGCGGTGATCGGTGAGCTGGCGCCGCCGCAAGCGCGGGCGCTGCGGGTCGCGCTGCTGCTTGAGGAGGCGCCGGCCCATCCGCCGGAACCGCGGCTGATCGCGGCCGCGTTCCGCGCCGTGGTGGGAGTACTGGCCAGGTCCGCTCCGGTCCTGGTGGTGATCGATGACGTGCAGTGGCTCGACCCGCCGAGCGAGACCGTGGTCGGGTTCGCGGTCCGCCGTCTGGACCGCGAGCCGGCCGGGCTGCTCTGCGCGCAGCGCACCGGCCGGCCCGGTGCGGAACTGCCGCTGGAGCTGAGGCGAGCGCGCCTGCAGGCTGAGCTTCTGCCCGTGGGCGGGCTGAGTCTCGGCGCGCTGCACCGGCTGCTGCGCTCCCGGCTGGGCGTCTCGTTCTCGCACCCGGTGCTGCGCCGGATCGAGGCTGAGTCGGGCGGCAACCCGTTCATCGCGCTGGAGATTGGCCGCGCACTGGCCCGCCGTGGCAGCACCATCAGCGGGACCGCTGTCCTCCCGGTGCCCGACACGCTCAGCGGCCTGGTCAAGGAGCGCCTCGGCCAGCTGCCTTTGACCGCGCTGGAGGCGCTGCAACTTGTCGCTATCGTGCCCGACGCTCCCATTGGCCAATATCTCGCAGCCGGAGCGGTGGACGGTGCAGGGCTGGACACCGCAGTAGGCGCCGGCGTCCTCGAACACGACGGCGGGCGGCTGCGGTTCTCCCACCCGCTGCTCGCCTCCGCCGTGGCTGGCTCGATTCCGCCGACCCGGCTGCGTGAGCTGCACGCCATCGCCGCCCGGATCACCGACCGGCCCGAGGAACAGGTCAGACACCGGGCGCTCGCAGCGGCCGGCCCGTGCGCACCGGTCGCGGCGGAGCTGGAGGCTGCCGCTCAAGCGGCCGCCGCCCGGGGCGCGCCGGCGTCAGCGGCCGAGCTGTTCGAGCTAGCCGCGTCGCTGACCGCGGACGACGATCCGGCGCAAGCGCACCGGCGGCGCTTCGATGGCGCCCGTCAGCTCGCTCTGGCTGGAGAGATGGGCGCCGCGATGGCTGCGCTTGAGCGGCTCCTGGGGTTAATGGCGCCAGGCCCGCTGCGGGCAGATGTGTTGAGCCAGCTCGGTTTGCTCCGCCAGGACGATTACCCGGCGGCGACAGATCTGATGGAGCGCGCCTTGGCAGATGCGGGATATGACGCTGAGCGCACGGCCGACATCCGCTTCTCGCTGTCAGATATCTGGTCGATTCGGGGAGATCACGTGCGCGCTCTCGCGCAGGCGCGGCAGGCACTGGCGGATGCCGAGCGGGCTGGCGATCCCGCGCTTGTCGCCTCGTGTCTCGCTCAGGTCTTCCAAGTCGGCTGGATGTACGGCGCGGACGTGGACGAGCGTCAGCTTGGGCGGGCGCTGGAGCTGGAGCACACGATCGGCAGCCTGGTCTTGCGCACCCCGCCTAGCCACGTGGCCGGGTGGTATCACCTCTCAGTTGGGCACCTGGAGGAGGCTGAGGCGGATTTGCGACGCTTGCTTGCTCGCGCCGAGGCCGAGGGCGTCGAGTACTGGCGAGCGGACGTGCTGCTGCGGCTTTCGATGGTCGCCACCGCGAGCGGGGAGGCCAGGAAGGCCGCCCGACTTGCCGCAGATGGGCTGGAGATCGCCGAGCAGCTTGACCTCCCGCACACCACAAGTGCGTTGTTGTACGGGTGCGGCTGGGCAGCTCTGCACCTGGGCCAGGCCGAGGCAGTCCGCGAGATCGCGGCGCGTGGCAGCGAACTGGCCCAGCGGGCCGGAAGCCGACTGTATGACATCTTGCACCAGGCGCTGCTCGGATCGCTCGATCTGGCCATGGGCGATTACGCTGCCGCCGCGACCCGACTGCGGCCGTTGGCCAGCCAGCTGCTGCAGCTAGGCGTCCGCCGACCTACGACGAGAAGCATCGCGCTGGACGCGGTGGAGGCGCTGGTCGCGGTGGGCGAGCTGGACGAGGCTGACCGCATCGTGGCGGAGCTGGAACCCAGCGCCCGTTACCCGCTGGCGGCAGCGATGACAGCTCGCTGCCGGGCTGGGCTGGCCGCCGCGCGGGGGGACCTCGATGCCGCCGTGACCGAGCTCACCGAGGCACTGCGGCTGCAAGGCCAGGTCTCTCCGATGCCGCTGGCACGAGGCCGCACGCTGCTGGTGCTCGGCGGGGTGCAGCGGCGGCTCAAGCAGCGCGGCGCGGCCCGGGCCACGCTGTCCGAGGCACTCGGGATCTTCGAGCACATCGGCACGCCGCTGTGGGCAGCGCGGGCCCGCGCCGAACTCGCCCGCCTCAGCGGACGTCCGCCGGGCCCGGAGGAGCTCACCGCAACCGAGCTGCGGGTGGTCGAGCTCGTGGCCCGCGGGCTGAGCAACCGGGAAATCGGCGCCGAGCTGTTCGTGACCGTCCGTGCGGTTGAGTCCACGCTCACCAAGGCATACGCCAAGCTGGGTGTCCGCTCACGCACCGAGCTCGCCGCACGCCTGCACGCAGCGGCGGCGGAGGCCGGGCCCGCTGCTCCCCCGCACCACGACGGCTGAAGCCGGGCCCGCCGCACCCCCGCACCACGACGGCTGAAGCCGGCCCCGCCGCCCGCACCACGACGGCTGAGGCCGGCCCCGCCACCCGTACCGCGTCGGCCTAACGCGGTCTCATTCAGTGTGGATCTCCGCGTTTCCCGGCGGCCATCTCCGCGCCTAGCCTGCACATCATGCTCTACCTTGCGGAGTTCTACCTTCCGGGAGGCGCATCCCTGGCCGCCGTCGTCCGTCGGGCCCGAGCCGGGGCAGCGGAGGCGGCGCGCGCGGGCGCCAAGGCCTGCTTCGTCCGCGCCATCTTCGTGCCGAGGGATGAGAGCTGCTTCGTCCTCTACCTGGCAGGTTCAGCCGAGGAAGTCACGGCTGCCGGGGTTCTGGCCGGGCTCGAGTTCGACCGGGTCGTTGAGGCGCTCGCCTCCCCTTGACCAGCCCCAGGCGAACCTTCACGCCCAGGGACGGCGCCGTCCGCATGCGGGCCAGATCCCAAACCCTTTCAAAGGCTGTGGGTTTCCACGTTCACGTGGACCGGCCGCGCTCGTAGCGTCGAGGCCGGGCAGCTGCACTGACCGCAGGGAAAGGGCTGATCATCGGTGGACGCCACGACGATTAACGCGATGCAGAAGACGATCATGCCAGGCGGCGGCATAGCACGTCGTCCGCTGCACGTGATCATCCTGGCTGACTGCTCAGGGTCGATGAAGGTTGACGGGAAGATCCAGGCGCTGAACTTCGCCATTCCCGAGATGATGCAGCAGCTCGCCGCCTGGGAGCACGGCCAGGCGACCTGCCAGGTGCTGGTCAGGGCAATCGCGTTCGCGACGGAGCCGCGCTGGCACCTGCCAGAGCCGTTGCCCGTCGCGCACGCGCGCTGGACCCCGCTGACCGTGGTGACGGGGGGGCGGACGAACATGGCGCCCGCCTTCCGGATGGCAGCCTCGGTGCTGAGCAGCGACCGGCTTGAGCGCCGGGCATTCAACCCAGTGCTGCTGCTCATTACCGACGGCATGCCGACCGACGACCCGGCCGAATTCGAGCGCGGGCTCGAGTCGCTGATGTCACTGCGGGCCGGCCGTGACGCGATGCGCCTGGCCGTGGCGATCGGACGGGATGCCAGGTCGGAGGCGCTGACCAGATTCATCGCCGATCCGCAGGTTCCGATCCTGCTCGCGAGCAACAAGGGGGACATCGCCGATCAGCTCAAGCTCGCGACCCTGATGGTCACCCGGCCTGGCTTCGTGACCGGAGCCGACGAGGGCGAGCCCGCGGATGACAGCGACGTGGTGGTGTAGCTGATGTCCGCAGCCCAGGCAGAAGGGGCACCGTCGACCGCCGACCCGCGGTCGCTTCCGTGGCGGTCCTACGTCGCGAGTGCCATCGGCCTCGCGCACGTCAGGAGCGGTATGCCCAATCAGGATGCCGTGGGCAGCAAGATCACGGGGATGCCGCATAACGGACCGGTGCTCGTCACCGCGGTAGCCGACGGCCACGGAGGCGCACCGCACTATCGCAGCGATCGCGGGGCGCAGCTAGCCGTATCCGAGGGCCTTGCCGCCGCTGCAGACTGGCTCGCGGCGATGCCGCCCGGCCCAGCGGCCGCCAAGGCGGACGCGGCCAGCGCGCTCGTGCCGGACATCGTCGCGCGGTGGGACGCCGCGGTCGCGGCTGACATCGCTGCTCATCCGCTGACCGAGACCGAGACCGAGCATTCCGCGGGCGCCTCGCCACTGTCGTCGATCGCGTACGGCACGACCTTGCTCTTGAGCATCATCAGCGCGGGCTGCGCAGTGCTCGTGCAGATAGGCGACGGGGACATTCTGGCGGTGCGGCCAGACGGCAGGTGCCTGAGACCGGTGCCCGAGGACAGCAACCTGGACGGACGACGAACCACCAGCCTGTGCCAGCCCGGTGCCGCCGCATCATTCAGAGTGGGTGTGGTCGACCTAGTCAGCTGCCCGCTGTTCGCCGTACTTGTCGCGACCGATGGATTCGGCAACTCGCAGGCGGCCGAGCGCTGGCAGCCGCGGGTGGCCGCGGACCTGGTCGGATTAGGCCTGGAGCACGGGCTCGACTGGCTCGGCGGCGCCGTACCAAGCTGGGCTGAGCAGTGCGCGTCGTCCGAGGGCAGCGCCGATGACTGCACGGTGGCCCTCGCGGTCAACTCCGCCGCGAAACTAGGCAGGCCTGACGTTCGTCCTGATCAGGACTGGTCTGCTGCCAAGACCTTGGTCAAGCGCACGCTCGGGCTGCCTGAGCGGGGAGTTACAGTCCCCGCCGCCCAGGTTGATGGCAAGCCAGCCGCAGCACAACCGCCGGGCCGCGGGTTCCGCCGCACGAAAGCTGGCCGAGAGCTGCGTTACTGGTGGATGATGGCCGCCGGAATCGTGCTGGTGGTCATCGTCGTCCTCGTCTTCGCCTTCCTGCCGCATCGGCCCGGTCCGGTACACCATCACGGCAGGACCCCAGTGCACGGACCGAGTACGGGCCCGACCCGCGGGACGTCAGCGGGCCCGGCCAGCCCGAAGAGTACAGCCACTGCGCGGCCGTCGCCGTCGCCGGCGCCGAACAAGCGAGTGGGGCCCTGAGATGGCCGAATTGCGTGCCGGTGACGTCGTCCGAATGCAGTCCTCGGACGAGCGTCTGGTGATCTGCGAGCAGCTGGGCGAAGGCGGCCAGGGCTTCGTGTACCGGGCCGAGCTGAACGGGCACTCGTTCGCGGTGAAGTGGTACCGCCCTTCGCAGGACCCGCGGTCCGAGCAGCTGCTTTACACCAGCCTGGCCAAGCTGGTGGCGGCCGGGCAGCCGCCAAGCAGCGCATTCGCCTGGCCCATCGACCTGGTGCGGAGCGATGGACACAGCGAGTTCGGCTATGTCATGCCGCTGATGGACCGGCGGTTCATGTCATTCGCCCAGATGCTGCAAGAACCGGAACCGCCGGACTTCCGCATGCTCATCAAGATCGGCATTAACCTGGTTGACGCTTTCGCCTCACTGCACACCTCGGGGCTGTGCTACCGGGATATCAGTTTCGGCAATCTCTGGGTTGACCCGCTCACCGGCGACGTCACCATCATCGACAATGACAACGTCGGGATCAACGGCGGTCCGTCCACCGTCATGGGTACCCCGGGCTGCATGGCGCCCGAGGTCGCGCGGCGCGAGGCGCTGCCATCGACGGAATCTGACCTCTACTCGCTCGCCTTGTTCCTGTTCTACCTGTTCTTCTTCGGCCATCCGCTGGACGGCGAAGCCGTGGAGGCCTCCTACAGCTGGGACGATGGGCGGCGGCTATCTGAGGAAGAGCTGCTGTTCAAGCACTACGGCCAGTCGCCGGTCTTTGTCTTCGATCCTGACGATGACTCGAACCGGCCGGTTAAGGGCAGCCCAGTGAATAACTGGTGGTGGCTCTACCCTGGCTTCTTCAGGGACATGTTCACCCGCTCGTTCACCACCGGACTCACCGATCCGACGCTGCATGGGCGGCTGACCGAGGGTGTCCTGCGCAACGGGCTTTACCGGCTGGCTGACTGCATCAGGGAGTGTGCAGGCTGCCGCGCTGCTTTGCTCTTCGACCCGGCGGCCGATCCGGCCAGCCCCTGCTGGAACTGCGGCGCGATCCCTGCACCGCCGCTGCTCCTGACCGTGTTCGGGCACGCCATCGTGCTCAGCCCTGGCGCAGTGCTGACCGGGCGTCATCTCAGGCTGTCAGCCCGGGCAGACGAGGTAGTGGCCGTCGCTGAGACCGATCAGCGCTACCCCGGTGCCGTGCTGCTCAGGAACAAATCCGACGAGACGTGGACAGTCAGCCCGCCGGGCGAGGAGCCCAAGCAGGTGAAGCCAGGTCAGCGGTTGCTTGCGCGGCCGCTGACCTTCGAGCCGGCCGGGCGGGCCGCCACCATCCGGCTGGCCGGAGCGGAGGCCACGCCATGAACGACGCGGAACCAGACCTGATTGCCCAGGTGCTGCCTGGCGGTGTCGAGCGGCGCTTCCGGGCCGGCCGCCCGGTGACCATCGGCCGCGACGCCGGCGCCGACCTCCGGGTCGACGGCAGCGGCGCCTCGCGCCATCATGCGGTCGCCACGACCGAGCCAGGCACCGGCTGGGTGCTCATGGACTGCAGCACCAACGGCACGTTCGTCGACGGGCGGCGAGTGGGGCGGCAAGTCATCGCCGCGCCACTCGTGGTGCGGATCGGAGACGCGGCCGGCGGCACCCAGGTGCGCCTTGCCGTGGCTCCGGCTCGCCAGACCGGAGGCGGACAGGCTGGCGGTGGGCGAACGGCCGATCCGAGTCCGGCGGCCGTCACCGGGCCGGAGCCAGCCAGGCCGCACCTTGGCCAGCTTGGCGGCCTGCAGAGATCCCGGCCCGGGTTCGGCCAGTTCAGCCGGGCCTATGAGATAGCGGCGACCCGGATCAGGATCGGCCGAGCAGCTGACAACGATGTCGTCATCCCTGACCTGCTGGTATCGCGTTATCACGCCGAGGTGCGGAGGAGACCGGACGGCCGCAGTCAGATCGCCGATCTCGGCAGCCACAACGGGACGTACCTGGACGGAAAACGGCTGACCGGTCGCGCGGAGGCATCGGATGGCGCGGTCATCACGGTCGGGCACCACGCGTTCGTCATGTCCGGCGGGCGCCTTGAGGAGTTCATCGACTCCGGTTCGGCCAATTTCGCCGCGCTTGATCTCTCGGTACGGATCGGCGGGAAGTACCTGCTGAAGGACCTGAGCTTCGCCGCTGACGGCGGTGACTTCATCACCGTGCTCGGCCCGACCGGCGCCGGGAAGTCCACGCTGATCAAGGCTCTGAGCGGGTACCGGCCTGCCGACAGCGGCTCGGTCCTGTACAACGGGCGAGACATTTACGCCGATTACCAGGAGCTGCGTAACCGGATCGGTTACGTACCGCAAGACGACGTTCTGCATCCGCAGCTGACGGTCCGAAGTGCGCTTCGTTATGCATCAAAACTCAGGTTCCCGCCTGATGTCACGCTGAAGCAGCGCCATGAGCGGGTCGAGGAGGTTATCGGGGAACTTGGCCTGGACGGATGCGCGGAGCTGCACCTGGCGAAGGTTTCTGGCGGCCAGCGCAAGCGCACCAGCATCGCACTTGAGCTGCTGACCAAGCCGTCGCTGCTGATCCTGGACGAACCCACGTCCGGCCTGGACCCCTGGTACGAGTGGACCGTCATGGAACTGCTCCGCGGCCTGGCCGACGGCGGCCGGACCGTAGTTGCCGTGACCCACACGATCGAGAGCCTGGACCTGTGCAACCGGATCCTGTTCCTGGCGCCGGGCGGGCAGACCGCTTACTTCGGGCCGCCAGCCGAGAGCCTGCCTTACTTCGGCGCGCGGCAGCACAAGGAGATCTTCAACCAGCTCAATCACGCGCCGGCGGGCCAGCTAGCGGCCAGGTTCGTCGGCTCGGTCCAGGACGCCAAGTACGTCCAGGCACCGCTCACTGCGGTGCGCGATGGTCATCAGCGGCGGGCTGGAGCCAGCCTGCCCGCTGGGTCGACCGCAAGCCCAGGCTGGGCGAGCCAGCTGGCAACGCTGGTCGGCAGGTTGTCCAGGGTAGTGGCCGCCGACCGGCGCAACGCCGCGATGCTGCTGCTGCAGGCACCGATCCTGGGCATTCTGATGGCCGCCATCTTGCCGACTGCCAGCCTGGCTGCCGGGCAAACCCGATCCCGCGGCGCCGCACAGGTGATCACCGCGCTCGTGCTGGGTGCCACCTACCTGGGCGCGTCCAACTCGATCAGGGAGATCGTCAAGGAGCGGGCCATCCTGACCAGGGAGCGCGCTGTCGGCCTGTCGCCGCTCGCCTACGTACTGTCCAAGGCGCTCCTGCTTGGCATGATCACCGTGGTACAGGCGGCGGTGCTGGTGGCGGTGGGCGTGTCCCGCCAGGACGGACCCGGGGCCGGCTCGGTGGCAGGCAGCGGGACGTTCGAACTGTTCGTCGTCGCGTCAGCCACCGGGCTTGCCGCCATGGCGCTAGGACTGCTGATCTCCGCCTTCGTATCCAATGCCGACAAGGCGCTAACGATCCTGCCCGTGGTGCTGTTCGCCGAGTTCCTGCTCACCGGCGGGCTTTTCGCTGTGACCCAGCCAGGAATGCGGCAGCTGAGCTACCTGTCCTCCGCGCATTGGGGTTATTCCGCGGCCGCATCGACGGTGAATTTGGACAGTCTCACTTTTGACGGATGCAACGGCGCCCCGGCAGGCGGCCCGCATATCGCATGCAACAGCTTCAGCGCGCACACCGCAGCCGCCTGGGGCGCGGATATGGCGCTGCTCATGGCGCTGACGGCAATGTTCCTGATCGGCGCGGTAATCGCCGTTCGCAGGATCGGCCAGCCGCGCAGGTAGCGCGGGCCGGAATGACGGCGGCTCAAGAAAAGAGCAAGTAAATGAGCCAGGAATGGGAGAGCGGAGGTGGCCGGGATGACCGAGCTGCGGATAACGTCTGACGGTAAGACTTATACCTTTCAGCCTGGGCAGATCGTCCGAATAGGCCGGAGCCCAGAAAATAACGTGGTCGTCAGCGACCCGACTGTGTCCCGTGAGCACGCGTTCCTGGTCGTCACAGCTGACGGCTGGATCTTTGAGGACATCGGCAAGGACCGGACGTTCATCGGCGGGCAGCCGATCAGGCGGAGAGCCGTGGGCGAGTCGATGGAGTTCCGGCTTGCCGCGCCAGACGGCCCGGCGCTGCTAATCCAGGCGGTCGCCGCTCCTGCGCCACAGCCGGTCCGCGTGCCTGACCTCCAGCGGGTGCAGGAGCATGAGGCCAGGCTTGCGCACGTGCCGCAGCCGCCACCGCAGGTTGGCGCTGCCGCTCAGGATCCGGCCAGGCCGGCCGGGCCGGCCGACCCGAGACCTGCGGTGCCGGGGCAGCGGCAGCCGCTTCAGCCTGCCGGGGCGATGGCACCGGTGTCGGGTCTGGGCGCGGCGATCCACATCCTGGTCCCGCTGAAGAGCTGGCTGAGCGACCCGGGCTGGCGCCAGTGGTCGCGTCTGCTGGTGATCGTGTACGGGATACTGCCCGCCGCCTACCTGGTCCTGTTCGCCAACGCCACGAAGTTGTCGACTCCCGGCTGGGCTTACAGCCTGTACATCGCGCCGTTGTGGGCCATCGCCTTCTGGCACCTCATCCGGCCGGGGAAGCTGACCGCACCGATCATCTGGGTGGCAGTCGGGATTATCGCCGCGGTACAGATCCTGATGCCCACACTCACCATCTGGTGGGAGACCGCAGCCAATGTCACGACCACCCATAATCTGATTCCCTGGATATACGGGGTGGGCTATCCCGAGGAGGTAACCAAGGCGCTGCCCGTCCTGGCCGCCGCGCTCATCCTGCTCATGGGGTTCCACGTCAAGCTCAATGTGCGCGCGTGGATGTTCCTCGGCACGATCGCTGGCCTGGCCTTCGGTGTTAACGAGGCCGTCGGGTACACCAGCGGTTACCTGTACAGCCTTTCGCATAATCAGATCGGTCCGCTGAACTTGGTCTGGGGCTTCGCCGAGCGGGTATTCGTCGACGGTTTCGGGCACGCCGTCTGGGCCGGCATCTCCGGTTTCTTCATCGGCATGGGCGTGAACTACCGCCGCAGGCGCATCCCGCTCATCCTTTTCGGAGTGACACTGCCCGCAGTGCTGCACGGCCTGAACGACTGGTCCATAACAACGTTCCAGAACCAGTGGGTCTGGATCGGCGTGCAGGCCATCTCGCTCCTGCTGTTCCTGGGCTACACCATGTCGGCGGCGTCGATCGAGCGCCAGGTGCGCAAAACGCCGATGTTCCGCGGCGATTCGATGCTTCTTGATCCTGCGTCGAGTCTGATCGAGCCCGGCGGAACCTGAGCAGCGCAATCACCTATCGGAGAACAGCATTTGGAGAGGCGGTAACAGCGATGGCAGGACGGACATGGGACGCGGATGGGGCGGCTGCAGCTGCACTGCGGACCGTGCAGGCGGATTACGGCACGGCTGGACTGTCCAACTCCCAGCTGATGGCCAGCATGCTGAAGGATCTGGCACCGGAGGCGCCCAGGGAGGCGAGCGTCCTGGTGGCCGCTGCGGACGCGGATCTGGCCAGGGTGCTGAAGGACCGTGCGGATCAGGGCGTGCCACTAGCCACGGCCGTGCAACAAGCGGCCGCGGTGCTCGAGGATCGCACCGGTCTGGCGCCAGAGGCCTGCCGGTGGGCTGCCACGGCAATCGGGATGGCACTCGGCATGCGGGCCGATGCAGCCGCCAATGGTGGCCGCGCTGCGACGAGCTCCGACGAGACACAGCCACGCGGCGCGCAGGGAGCCAAACTAGCGTCGTTGCCGGTCGATGCGGCGACGATCGGTCCGGCTGGCGGTCAAGCTGACGGGCGGCCAGGGGCGAGCAGGCAGCAGCCGCGAGCCGACGCGGCTGGGCACGACACCGGCCGACGGCTAGCGCTCGTGTCGGCTGGGGCTTCGCTGCTGGCCGCGCTGCTGCTGCCCGTTTATGTGCTCGCGGCGCCGTATTCGCTTGGTGCGCCGTGGTCGTTCATGCTGGCACTCACCGGAGTAGCTGTGACGATAGCGGCAGCACTGGCCATCCGCCCGGCGTCCAGGCGGTTCGGGCTAGGCGCCCTTCTCGGTGCGGCGACCGCGGCGGCCGCGTCGCTCGCTGAACTCGATGCGATCGTGTGGACTTTCGGCTGGGCGAGTCACGGCAGCCAGAGGGCATCGGCGCTTGTGCTGCTAGCGGCCACCTTTGCGGCCGCCGTATCGGCTGCATCCGCCGCGCGCGGCCTAGGGCGCTCCCGACAGCGGATCAGTCAGCTCGGGGCTGCCGTGTGCCTGGCCGGGATCTGCTTCGCCTTGGTGAATATCCCAGCTCACCTGGACTGGTTCAACGGTGCTGACTGGCTGCCGTTCTACTCGCTGTTCGGATCCGGAGTGCATGGCTGGGAATCTGCCACCGGGGCCGCTTACCTGGTGCTCTTGCCCGCGCCGATCCTCCTGGCCGTGCGGTTCGTAGCTGACTCAGGAGCCCGTACCGGCGTGTGGGCCGGCTGGCTCCTGTCCAGTCCGTCCTGGCTGATCGCCGTCAGCGTCTCAATCGCTGACGCGAATAGCGCAGGCGGCGTGAGCGACTTTGACACGAACGTCCGCGCGACGCCGTGGCTGTACCTGAGCTGGGGAGCTTGGCTGCTCGTGCTGGCGCTTGGCGCGGTCATGCTGGCGCGCGAGCGGGCTGGCCGGGCAGTACCGGCGGTGCTATCAGTCACCTGACACCTCCGCGATCTCGACTGCGATCTGTCGGCGTCCAGGTCGTGCGGGCCTGACTGTCCGTTGCGGCTCCTGCCTGATCTCGGCCGCCGACAGGCCTGGTCCGTCAGCGTTGACAGGTGACCATATGGTCACCTATTATCAAGGCGTGGACCTGGTATTCGAAGCCCTTGGCTGATCCAGGACCGATGGATGAGCAAGTGCGCAAGCCCTGGCGGCGGCGCTCAGCGACCTCAAGCACCGACTGGAGAGTCCGATGGAGAAAGTCTTTGAGATCTACATCCGCACCACGCCAGAGCGCCTGTGGGAGGCGATCACTGACCCCGAGATCAGGGCCAAGTACAACTTCGGCGCGGCCGTGCACTCGGACTGGACGCCGGGATCACGGCTGGAGATGAGGGCTCAGAAGGCAGGGCTGCTCGGCGAGGGGCAGGTACTCGAGGCCGACCCGCCGCGTCGCCTGGCCCACACCATGACAGCGCTGTGGGGCGACGACGTCAAAAGCGAGGGCGCGTCCAGGGTCACCTGGGAGATCGAACCCGTCGGCGACTCGTGCCGCCTGACGGTGATTCACGACCAGCTCCGCGAGGGAGCCAATGACCAGCTCTACGGCGGCTGGCCGATGATCCTGTCCGGCCTGAAGACCTGGCTGGAGACAGGCCAGCTGCTCACCACGCCCGGCTCTCTGATGTACGGCTGAGCATCGCACCACAGTCGCCCGGAATGACGTGGCTGCGGAAATCCCGAACAGTCCGCAAGGCAAGCAGCAACCGAGCAAGGAGAAGATCGATGAACAAGGCAGCAGGTGCCGCAATTACCGGCGTGCGCACGGTGGGCGTCCCGGTCGCTGATCAGGATCGGGCGCTGAGGTTCTACGTCGGCACGCTGGGATTGGAGAAGCGCGTCGACTGGCCGCTGGGCGACGGCAAGCGCTGGATCGAGGTGGCACCCGCCGGCGCGGCCACTACGATCGCCCTGGTGGTCGCCAGCGAGGGCGTTCCGGCCGGCGTCGAGACAGGCATCAGGTTCACGACCGAGCATGCCGACGCCCTCCACGCCGAGATGCGGGCTCACGGCGTCGACGCCGGAGAGATGCTGCGCTGGGAAGACGTCCCCCCGATGTTCGGTTTCCGTGATCAGGACGGCAATGGCCTGGAGATCGTGCAGGAGGCACGGGCCTAACGGAACGGGATACTCGGGTCGGCCGTCTAAGCGAAGATGGCGATGATGCGCTCGACAGGTCTATACCTCCGGCGGCTGCTACCCGCGGTCGTCGTCCTGGCGACCGTGTCCTGCGGAGCTCGCGTGACCGGCACGACCGTGCCGGCCGGATCAACCGCACCTGGCCCGACCGCCACATCCGCTGCGCCGACCGCCACCGCCACTCCCAGCGCCACGACCACCCAGTCGGCCAACGCCACTTCGGTGATCTTCGGCGTCATCCTGGCTGGCCCAACGTGCCCGGTCGATCCGGTCTACCACGCATGTCGCCCCCACCCACTCGGCGATTTCGAAGTCCAGGCCCGGTCGCCAAGCGCAGCGGTGCTGGCCAGCGCCTGGACCGAGAAAAACGGTCATTACGTTCTTCGAGTGATGCCAGGCAGCTACGTGCTTGTCGTGGTTACCACGCACGTCTTTCCCAGGTGCCCGCACATACCGGTCTCCATCGGATCAGGGACAACCATCCGCGCCGACATCAGCTGCGACACCGGCATCCGGCTACCGGTGTCACCAAACATGTGACCGACGTGACTCGGCTCGCCAGGCGTCCGGGTGCTCAGCCCGCTGACTAACCAGCGGCGCGGCAGTCGGCGCAGGTGAGATCGACGCGGTACTGAATCGTCCACGTCCCGGTGGTGACCTTCGCGATGACCTGCCATTGAGCCTGTGCGATGTTCTGGTTGCCGGCGAAATCCTCGGCTATCGCGCAGAGCCTGATGATCGGCTGCGGGTGGCTGGGCACCGGGTACGTGGTGGTGAACGTCTGGGTCCAGGACTACGTTCACGCCGGGCACCTCGATGTCATCTCCCAGCACGATCGTTGCCTGCCTGGATGAGATGACGTGCCCTGCGTGAGCCACGCTTGCGGTCACGGTGAACCGCGTGCCAGGCAGGTCACTGCCCCCCGCGAGGGAGCACGGCGCGAACGTCGGGAGCTCGATGACTCCCCCGTTCGCGCTGAAGCCCGCGATCTGCACCGGACCGCCCGGGGCGGCTACCACGATATGGAACGTGTCGGTATGGTGGCCCACGCCCATCATCACCACGTCGACCCGGTCGCCGTCGCTCACCACGGATGTCCCGGGGTCGGTACCGCACCCGGTGTCAAGGGCGCCGACGCACAGCACGGTGGACTGCTGCGCGGCGGGGTGCGGCTGAACAACCTCTTGCTGCGGCCGGAGGTTACCTCATACCAGGTGAAGGTCAGCGGCGATCTCTTTTACCTTCCCCACCAGGGCGATGATGGTGATCTGCGGCTGGCCGGGACTGAAGGTGAACCCGGTCCGCAGTCATTGCCTTGCCGCCTGCCGGTAGGCCAGCGGAGTAAGCCCGAACTGACGCTTGAACACACGCGTGAAGTGGCTCTGATCGAAGAACCCGGCCTGCAGCGCGATCTGCGCGATGCCCTCCTGCGAGTCGGTGAGCATTCCGGCCGCCCAGGTCAGGCGCAGGCTCCGCAGGTAAGCACCGACCGGTATGCCGTAATGGAGCCGGAACACCCGGGCGAGATGCACCGGATGAACCCCGACCGCGCCGGCCACATCTGCAACCCGCAGGCGCTCGTCGTAACGATCATGCAGCAGATCCCTGGCCTCGCCGAGCCAGCGAGGCGGCTGGTGACTGGCGCGGAGATCTGGCCTGGTGCGCAGCCTGGCCATCAGCGCAAGCAATTCCAGGGTCATCCCCTCGACCGCGAAGGGAGTCACGTCGTCGGGCTCCCGCATCTCGGCCGCGACCCGCCTGGCGAGCGCTGTCACAACGGGATCGCGCATGTGGTTGACCTCGCCGAGGACGCCGGCGAGGGGCTCGAGTAGCTCGAGCCTGGCCGGGTCGGGCTGGACCGTCAGGACGTCGGCGCCTGCTCGCTCGAACAGGTTTCCATGCGGTTCTCCGGGCGGCTCCGTCAGGACGCTCGCCTGCGGGCACGGATGGCTGGTGCTGCGCATCAGCCCGTCAAATGACCCGCTCAGGATGACCGCGACCGTGGCGCGCTCATGCGTGTGCAGCGGCAGCCTGAGCAGCGGCGGGAAACGCACTCGGGTGATCCGGAAACCGTCGACGTCAACGCAGCGGGACGAGCTGCTGCCCAAGGTGACGGGGACAGCTGCGGCTGACATCCCACCTCCAGGAATGGGCCGAGGTTGCGTTTGTCCTAACCTCCACGATCCGTGCAAGACAGCCGCCGGCCAGATGCTCATTGTGATAGCCGCAGGCAGCAGATGTCGAACGAAGGGAGTGCCGGAATGTCGAAACTGAGATGGATGGTCGCGGTTCTTACCGCCGCCACGATCATGGCAACCGCCGGCGCGGCTTCAGCCGCGACCGGAAACGCGCGCCACGACGACCACAGCGATGTCATCGGCCGGGTAGCAGGCGACACTTACGTGCTACTCGGCCCGAGCGTGTTCGGCGTCACCGTGCAGCAGGACCCGCTGGCCTATGCGGCGGCCAAGCTCGCCGACGGCACCGTCCGCGGTCACTGGCGATACGATTATTGGGAGGCCGGCCAGGAGACCACCTTCAGCGGCCCAGTGACCTGCCTGTCCGTCAGCGGCAACCGCGCCTGGATCGGCGGCCCCATCACCGAGTCCAGCGACCCGACGCAGGTAGGAATGGGTGCCTGGTGGCAGGTTGCAGACAATGGCGCCGGACGCCACCCGGTCATCCCGGACCGCACGACATTCGTCGGAATTGGCACCATGGCCCAGACGCTCGCCTACTGCGCCGACGAACCGGCCCCGCATTTCATCTTCGACGTCCAGCTCGGCGGCGTAAAGGTCGAGGACTTGAGCAGCGGCGGATAGGCACCGGTGACAGCAACGGCCAGCGGCTGCGCACGTGACCTCTGGCGCAGCCGCCGGCCGGGAGCCGGCCGGCGAGCTGGCAGCCGCCACCGCGCCCGACATTGTCCTGATGGACATCACCATGCCCGGCATCGGCGGGATCGAGGCCACCCGGCAGATCACCACCGCCAACCCGCTGGTGGCCGTTCTGATGTTGACCATGCTGGACGACGGGCCCTCGGTCCTGGCCGCGATCCGCGCCGGCGCACGCGGCTACCTGGTCAAGGGCGCCGGCGACGACGGGGCATTGCGAGCCATCGGGCGCTGGCCAGCGGCGAGGTCATCATCGGTGCTGCGGTCGCCGCAGAGGTCCTGCGCCAGCTCGGGCCTGCACCGGCCAGTACCAGAACCAGGCCCTTCCCGGACCTGACCGAACGAGAACGCGACATCCTCCAGCTCCTGGCCGAGGGTTATACCAACACCGCCATCGCTGCCCGGCTCCACCTCGGGCACAAGACCGCCCGCAACTATGTCTCCATCATCTTCCGCAAACTCCAGGTCAGCGGCCGGGTGGAAGCCGTCATCCGAGCCAGGGAAGCTGGCCTCGGCTAGCCAGCCGTGGTCGCCGAGGAGGCCGTACCGACGGCGTGTCTGGGCGTGTCTTACCGGCTGTGTAAATGACGTGGTCGGACGATGAGCCGCAGGAAAGGCGGCTCGCTGATGATGATTCTGGTCTCGCTGCGCTGTTGTCTGCGGGTGACACGCACCATGTGGCCCGCAGGCGGGCAGCCACAGGCGATGTAGGCACCAGTGGCCAACTGAGGCGCCCGCGTACCCGGTGGGTGTCCCTGCAGGCCGGTGTCCCAGCTGATTTGGTTGTGGATGATGGAACCGAACTGGTCTGTTGCTGCGACAGGGAGTGCATGGGAGTGCCTGAGCGGCCGCCGGGCGTGAGGCCTGGGGCCGGGGAGCGCGATGACGTGGCGTTGCTGCGCGGCGTGGCGCGTGGCGATGAAGAGGCGCTCGCCGCTCTGTATGACCGGCACGCGGGCTGGCTGACCGTCCGGATGACGCGGCGGTGCGCGACGCCGGACGTTGTCGACCAGGCGATCCAGGACACCTTCCTCGCCCTGTGGCGGGAAGCCGGCGCCTACCGCGGTGGCGGGGATGTCGCGGCGTTCATCTGGGGAATAGGCGTCCGCCGTCTGATCGACGCGAGCGACCGGTCCGTAGACAGAATGGCAATACCGCGTGCCGTCGACACCGCGCATCCCGAATATGACACCGCCGTGCCCAGAGATCGCCTATCGGGTCGTCCCCGCGTCTCGCTACGTCTCACAAGCCACCGCCAGGCCCGGCATGTCAGCCTCAACGATGCGCAACCAGGGTGTTTGGCGGCATCTTTGGCTACACGGCTTGCTACAAGATCGTTAAACCGAAGAGACCTCCCGCCGGAAGGGGCTGCGAGAGGCTGGTGTGCAGCCCGGTCCACGGTGGTACGAGCTCGGGCTTGCCGTACCGGCCGGGGGTCCAGGTGAGTGCCGGGGGCCGCGCTTTCAGCTCGCTGTCGTCGAGCACGTCCCGGCACCTGGCCGCGGTATCTGGTGGCACGTCGACTGGAACGATCCAGACCCGGACGAGATCGGTCACGACCGGGCGTCGGCAATCAGGACGGCCGGGCGGCGGACCCCTGCGCTCAGTGCTACTTGCTGCTACTTGCTTTTGTGGGAGATGCCGAAGACGTTTCCCGCCGGGTCGCGGAACGCACCGGTCTCCATGCCATCATCGGCGGAGTCGGGGCCGTAGAGCGCGGCGCGCGCGGCGCTCTTCAGCGCGGGCACCCCGGAATCGGAGATCCGCGATCCGCCGAGCTTCTCAGCGCGGCGCAGGGTCTGCTCCACATCCGCCACGCCCGCGTAGACGGTCGCCCAGCGGGCTCCCGCCCCCCCGCCGAGACCACCCTGGATGCCCCGGCCAGCGCCAGTGTCCACCGTCGCATAGCCCGGGAAAACTGAGCTGTCGACCGTCCAGCCGAACAGATCCGCATAGAACCGCTGGGTCCGCGCCGCATCCGACCCCATCACCTCAAACCAGGTAACCGCCTCACCCGAACCAGCCGACGGAGCCGGCTCGCCCCCCTGAGAAGGCCCGGCCGGTGCCCGCACCAGGCCAACCAGCAGACCATCCGGGTCACCGAACATCGCGATGGTCACCGCCCCGCCGAAATCAGTGACCGGCACCACGGTCGCGCCGCCAAGCGACTTCGCCTTATCGAGCATCGCCTGCAGATCGTCCGCCTCGACATAGAACGCCGACCACGGCTCGCCGGTCTGGCTCTTGCCGATACCGCCATTGATCCCGCCGCCGCCGCGAGTGTCGATCATCGTATAACCACCACCGGAAAAGCCCTGCAGCCCCCAGCCGAACAACTCCCCGTAGAACGCCGCCAGCAACCCGTCATCTGCGGCCCCGACCTCGAAATGCACCACTGGGTTGCCCACTGCGCTGGCTCCTTCGCCGGAAAAGTGCCCGTGCCGACATATGTCCGTTCAGTGCTTCTGGGCTAATGACCAGAATAGTCGTGTCCGCGAACATCTGCGCCTCGCGGGTGAACGCCTTCTCGCCGGTGAGGATCAGCGCGAGCGGCCCCGCCTGGCCGTCCCGCCGTCCGCCGCGCCGACGGCAAGCAGCCGCCCGGCCACGTCGATCGCCAGCAAGCCGCCCGCGCACGACTGGTGCGTGACGGTGAACGCGAGGACGATAATGGCGTGGCCCGGTTCCTTTTCGTCGTCGTCCCGGTCGTAGCCCGCGTCTGGCCCGCGGTGGCCATCGGCGATGCGCTGGCCGCCGCGGGGCACGACGTGGCCTTGTGCGGGCCCGAGGGCGACCTGCGCCCGCTGGTCGGACCGGACGTGACGATCTACCCGACCGGCAAGCGCTCATACCGCGCAACCGCTCATATGGGCACGGCCGCGGTGCATGAGTTATGGGACGAGTACGTGATGCCGCTCAACCGCTTCATCCAGGGCCCGGTAGACCGCGCCGTGGCGCAGTACCAGCCCGACGTTGTCCTCGCCGACCAGTACGCGCTGGCCGGCGCGCTGGCAGCGTACAAGCACGGCGTGCGGTGGGCGACCCTGTGCTCCGGCGTACTCGAGCTCACCCCGCCAGCCGAGCCCGGCCTGCAGGAGTGGGTCCGCTCGAAGCTGGCGCGGGCGTGGGCGACCGCCGGCCTGCCCGCTGACGACGGTCTCGACCTGCGCTTCTCGCCGTACCTGGTGATCGCGACGACCACGCGGGCGCTGACCGGCCCGGCGCCGATGCCGGACCACTGCGTGCTGGTCGGGGCGGCGCTCGGCTCGCGGCGCACCGACCCCGGCTTCAGCTGGGACTGGTGGGATCCTGGCCGGCGGCATGTGCTGGTCACCGCTGGCACCTTGTCGGCGCACCACATGCGCGGCTTCTTCGCGCGGATGACGGCGGCGCTGGAGCCGATGGCATGCCGGGTGCAGGCGGTGCTCAATGCCGCCGCGGATGCGGTGCCCGATCCGCCGCCGCACGTCCTGGTCGCCCCGCGGGTCCCGATGCTCGATCTCATGCCACGTCTCGACGCGGTGATCTGCCAGTCCGGGCAGAGCACGGTCAACGAGGCGCTCGCCCACGGCGTGCCGCTGGTCGTCGCGCCGATCCGCCTCGGCGAGCCGATCACGGCCGAGCAGGTGACGCGGGCGGGGGCTGGCATTGCGGTCTCGTTCTCGGAGGCGACCCCGGCGCAGCTCGCCGCCGCCGTGACGGCCGTGCTCGACGAGCCAGGCTACCGGGCCCGCGCGCGCCGGGTCGGCGAGGAGTTCTCGGCGGCCGGCGGAACTGCCGCCGCGGCCGCGCACCTCGTCGCGCTGGCTGCTGGCCGGTAGCGCCGACGCAGGCGATGGCGACATCTAGGCAGGCCGGCCGACCTGGGCTAGCATCCGATCATCCCACTAGCCCAGTCGGAGGGCGCGGATGGACGACGACGTGCCTCGTCTGTCGCGCCCTCGCACGTCGGAGCCGTCGGCACGGGTCCCCGGCGAGACCGCGGCGGGCGGGCCTCCGGCCGCGACGCGCGCGCGCGGCGCAGGAGGGCTGGGCGCGGCTGAAGACCTTCAGAACCTCCGGCTGCGCCGTGCGACGGCCAGGGCAGCGGGCGGCATCCTCGATCTGGTCATGCCGATCCGAGTTGGCGGCGACGGCCCTCCCCTTTTCTGCGCACATCCCGTGGTGGGCCTGAGCTGGTGCTATCTGGCCCTGCTCCCGCACGTTGACGCCAGGTACCCGCTCTATGGCCTGCAGGCCCGTGGCCTGCGACGACCCGAGCCACTGCCGACCAGCATGGAGGAGATGGCGCGGGACTACGCCGACCAGATCCGGATGACGCAGCCATCCGGTCCCTACCATCTGCTCGGCATGTCACTGGGCGGGAACGTCGCCTTCGCGATCGCGGAGGAGCTCGAGCGCCGCGATCAGCAGATCGGGTTGCTCGTCATTCTGGACTCAAGTCTGGTCGACCTCGACGTGATCGAGATCGAGCCCTGGGCGATCTACAACCTCGTTCTCGCGCAGTTCGGGTACGTGCCCGCGCTGACCCCCGCCGAGCCGGCGCCCGAGGAACGGATGCTTGAACTGGTGCGGCGCCGACCGGGTCTGGGGCTTGATGACTGGTCGGACCAGCGTCTGCGCGCGCTGCAGCGCGTGATCAAGAACAACGTCGCGGTGGCGCGCACCCACCAGCCCGGCCGGGTGCACTGTCCCGTGCTGTTCTTCTCCGCCACCCGCAATGAGCCATCGCTGGCCGAGAAGCTGGAAAGCTGGCAGTCGTTCGTCGATGGCCCGATCGAGGCGGTCGAATTGGACTGCGACCATCGGCACATGCTGCTGCCTGAGCCGATCGCGCGGCTCAAGCCGGCGCTCTCGGACCGGCTGGCGCGCGCCGCCGCAGCCATTAAATTGCCCGTTGTCTAACTAAGCTCGCCGATCTAGCCTGTCGATGTGACCTTACGTCCGCACGTCCGCGCCCTGGGCTCGCAACCGTGACTGTCTTCGGCGGCACCCGGCTTGCTTCGCGCACCAGGAGACTCGATGATTGAGGTCAGCGGTCTGCGCAAGTTATACCCGACCAGGCGCCGCCGCAAGGTCACCAGTGTCGAGGCGCTCGGCGGCGTGGATTTCGCCGTGCAGCGCGGCAACGGAGCCGGGAAGGCGACCACCCTCCGGATGCTGGCCACCCTGATTCGCCCGCGTCCGCGACAAGCCGCGGGAGCACCAGATCGAGTTCGCTCTGTCCATCTCGTTCGCCTTCGACGGGCACAACGTGAGCCTGGTGCTGGGCGGCCCGAGCATTACGAAGTGGGGCCGATCTAGCGGATACCGTCACCGGCCCAACTCACGGCAGCGCCAGCGGGAGGTCATCATGGCACGCGTGCTGTTCATCTCGGGATTCAACCGCAGCGGGACGACGCTGGTCACCTCCGCCGTAACGCAGGCCGCCCAGGCCAGGACCCTGACCGTGGGCGACCTGGCCCGGCACATGCCCAGCGTGCAGCGGTTCCTGGCGGCTGCCAGCAAGCACGGGACGGTCACCGACCGCGGGGTGGACCGGCTGCCGGTCAGCGAGTCGACCCCGGAGGAGTACGGCTGGCTGCTGAACGCGGTGACCGGCGACATGACCTTCGGCACGCAGGCGGCGCAGGCTGGCGTGCTGCACTCGCTGGTCGATGAGCTTGCGGGCGGCGCCGGGGATGCCACGGTCGTACTCAAGAACCCGCGGGACACCGGCCGGGAGCGGCTGCTGCTCGACCATTTCGCCGACTCGCGGGTCCTGCTGGTCCGGCGTGATCTCAGTGCGATCGAGGACAGCCAGAGCCGGGCCTGGAACCGGATGGCCACGTCCAACCGGTACGTGCGCGCGCTGATCGGCGACCCCCGTCGCAGGGCCGAGACTCTCGGGGCGATCCTGGATCCTCTGGCACGGCAGCGCGTGATCCGTGACGAAAGGCGCAGGATGCGCAGGGACGCCGTGCGGCTGGCGCGCAGCGTCTCGAAGCTTCCGCTCGACCGGGTCGCGTTCTTGTCCTACGACGAGCTGCGCGCCGACCCGTCCGCCGGGGCGTCGTGGGCCGCGCACGTCCTCGACCCGAGCGCGCTTGCCGAGGCTATCGTCGCGCACACCTTCCCCGAGTACAACAGGGCGAGCGCGCGGAGCATGACGGCCAGGGTGATCGACTGGTACTGGGCGCGGGCCTGGCGGCGGGCCAGGGCCAGGCAGGTCAGGGCGGGCATCCTGGCCGTGCCTGCAAGATCCGGGGCGCCCGCCGGTCGTCCGGCTCGGGCGGTGAGGCGATGAACCGCTTCCTCTTCGTCTCGCCGCCGCTGGCCGGGTCAACCCGGCCAGCGCGATGGCTCGGCCCGCTTGATCTCAATCAGCCCGGCGAAATAGCCGTACAAAAGCTAATATGATCTCCGCAGCAGGTATGGTCGATGCCCGCCTCCCTGACCTGCGCTAGGAACGCCTGGCGGTCTCCGGGCCCTGCTCCAGCAGGTCGATGGGCGGGAACATACCAACCCGCGCTGACGCGGGCGCGCCGTCCGCCGCACCCGCCAGGTCGACCGTCGGGCTTGCCGCTGCCCCGCTGCGCGAACTGGCTTCTCTCACCACCGTGTGGGCTCCCTGATGGTCAGACGGCAAGCTTTCGTGTCCTAGTCGGTCTTCGCCGCAAGCGCCGAATCCGCGCGAGCGGGTGGCGGGTCCAGAATCGGCGAATGCCGATCGTGTGCGACGGCCGGCAGGGCCGCTGTCATCGGCGGCTCGCTCGCGTCCGTTGAGATCGCGGACGGGACGGGCCGCTGTCTGCCAGGTCTTCGTCGTAGAGCGCCTGCACTTGGGGGACACCGGGGCTCGTCGAGAAAGCTGCCGGTCATGCGCGCTCCGATCCTCCGGGTTTGCGGGCCAGGTAGGCCACGACGTCGATTTCGGCCCGGAGCGGCAAGCCGTCCCGTAGCTGCCCCTGAGCCTGCTCGACGGCCGCGCGATGGAACTCAGCCTCGCCGACGTTCTGGATGGCCTCATAAGCCGGCCCGCTGGAGGCCAGCGCACGCGCGTACAGTTCTGGGTCCGCGAACTCCCAAGCGAACGGAACTGCCAGGCGCTCGACATTGAGGAATCCATATGACTCGAGGAGTTGCTCGCCCGCACCAGGCCGGCCGAGCGACACCATCACGGCCTGGTTGTCGACCTTCTCCGCCGCAGCAAGGCGGAACGGCGCCAGCGCCCAGGCCCCAGGGGAAATTTTCAGGTGACCCCACACCGTTATCCCGACGCGTCCGCCGGGGCGAAGGACTCGATGTATCTCGGCAACCGCGTCGGGTGTGGTGCCCCAGATCCCCCGGAAACTGGTGACAACGTCGAACGACGCCAGGTCCAACGGCAGGGCGTGCATATCGCCGACCCTGATGTCGCATTCGGGGTTCCGGTCCCTGGCCACCGCGACCAGCCTGGCCGAGGCGTCGACACCAGAGCAGAAAGCGCCGCGGAGGCGAGCCAGCTCGATCGCGAGCCCAGACCCGCAAGCCACGTCGAGCAGCCGGTCTCCGGCATCGACGCCCAGCCGATGGTGCACAGCGACGTACTCCCGGCAGTTGCCCGGCTCGCTGAGCGTCGCGAAGTCCACCACCTTGCGGCCCCAGCCCTCGTCCGCCATCGCCCACTGGGGAAAGTCTGTGCTCGGCCTCGTCATCGCTGCTCCCTTTTGCGTCGCCAGGTCTCCGTTGCGTTATTCTCACCGGTCTGCCGGGCCGACCGGCCGGGCGCGCAGGCCAGCAGGGGCGGCCTGGCTGGCAAGGCGCACGCCTTCGGATCGTGCGCGCGAGAGTTCACGGCAGATCAGCCGGTTATTGCGCGGGCCGCCCGCGAAGGCCTGGAGATGGCCGGTGTCGTTCCAGGATGCATGGATGACGGTCGACGCCAGCCCGGCTAGGCGGGTTGTCATCAGCGTCGCCTGCTGAGGAAGGAGTGCAGGTGGTCAGCTAGGGCTTCGGAGTCCGTGCCTGCGCCGTGGATGTAGGTGGAGGCGCGGGTGCGGAGCACCGGCATGCCGAGGACGTAGAGTCCGGGGGCGCGGGTGACCACGCCGCCGTCGTGCCGGAGGTGGCCGGTGCGGTCACGCACGGGGATGTCGAGCCAGGAGTGGTCGGGCCGGAAGCCTGTCGCCCACAGCACCGTTGTGATCTCTCCGGTGGTCAGGTCCAGCTCCAAGGGGGCGCGGGGATCGACGTGGGTGGGTGCGAAGCGGTGCGGCGGCGGGAGCTCATCATCGAGCCCCGACGCGGTGGCCCACTCATCGGCCCGGTTCAGGAACCGGTTCATCTTCAGGTCGGCGAGGGCGCACGTGTTGGCGAGCGACCCGGAGAACTGGGCCACGCCATCGGCGACGCGGCCGAGGCGGCCAACCATGCGGATCCCCTGCGCCGTGAGCGCGTTGAGGTCGGTCGTGATGGCTTCGGGAGTTCCGGTGAGCTGGGGGGAGGGCAGATGGCGGGCCCGGGTCAGGTCGTCGATCTGGTCGTACCGTTCGGCCAGCAGGCCCGTCGCTTCCAGCCACCAGAAGATATCGCGGCCGCGGTAGGTGCGGGGCAGCCGGACGTGCTCGCCGACCGCCAGGGTCACCGGGCGCCCTGACCGGTGGATCTCACCGGCGAGCTGGATGCCGGTGGCTGACGCGCCGACGACGAGCACCCCGCCCTCGGGGAGCTGGCCGGGATCGCGGTAGGTGAGCGGGGTGAGCATCGTGATCGACTCGGGGACGGCGTCGGCGATGCCTGGGATCGCTGGCTGGCTGCACGCCCCGGTCGCCAGCACCACTGCCCGGGCGTGCAGGAGGTCGTCGTTGGCCTGGATCTCGAAGCCCCGCGACAAGGCGCGCACGGCGTGCACCGTTGTGGCGGTGCGCACCGGTGCGCACACGAGACGGGCGTAGCGGGTGAGGGTGGCCACGACTTCGGCGACCGGCATGTAGCCATCTGGGTCATCACCGGCGTAGTCGTGGCCAGGCAGCCGGGTCTGCCAGTTCGGAGTGAGCAGCCGCAGGCTCGGCCAGCGTTGGGTCCGCCACGAGTTCGCCACCTCACCGCGCTCGAGTACGACGTGATCGATCGAGCGTTCGGTGAGGCGGCGGCTCATGGCCAGGCCGGCGTGGCCGGCGCCGATGACGACTGCCGTGGTCTGCATGCGGGCGTCCCGGCCGTGGTTGTCAGGCCAGCTCGACGAGAACTTTTGTCGGGTTGGTCACGATGTCGAAGACCGCGGAGCGCTTCTGCGACTGGGCGATCAGCGCCTGGAGGTCCTCGCGGGAAGCGTCGGCGTCGATGGCGAACCTGACGGTGACCGCGTCGAAGCCGTTCCGGATGTCAGGGTCGGCGCCGAGGATGCCCAGGACATTCATCTGGCCTTCGATCGCGGCGGTGACCGAGCGAAGCTGGATGCCGCGGAGTTGGGCGACCGAGGCGACGCCCGCGGTCAGGCACCCGACCAGGCCGACCAGCACGAACTCCACCGGCGTGGCGCCGTTGTCTTCGGACACGAAGCACTCGGGGTGGTCGACGTCGAACTCGTAGGTGGTGCGGTGCCGTTGCTCGGTGCCGAGGCCGGTGAAGTCGGCGACGGTGGACCGGCTGTGGGTACCGTTGCGCCAGGTGCAGTTGGCCCGCCAGGTGAACTCTGCCGCCTCCGGTGCGGCGGACAGCGCCTCGCGCGCCCCGAGCAAGGCCTGGACGTTCACTCCGTTGTCGACGGGATTGTCGGTGATGGTCATCGGTGTCTCCTTGGTTTCGATGGGATCGGACACGTTCATCCCTGAGGCCGGCTGGGGCCGAGAACGACCTGACGGCGGCTGGGACCGAGAACGACGGGGAGCGAGACGAGCCCGCGCAGGACGAGACCGTCGCCATGCGCCCAGGTGAGCGCGTCACGGTCGACGGCGAGCCGCAGGCCGGGGTGACGGCCGAGCAGGGCTTCGAAGGCGACCCTGGCTTCGAGCCGGGCCAGGGGGGCGCCGAGGCAGTAGTGGATGCCGTGGCCGAACCCGAGGTTCGGTCCGTCGCTGCGGCTGATGTCGAGGACGTCGGGGGATGGGAAGCGGCCCGGATCGCGGTTGGCCGAGCCGAGGCACACGAGCACCTGCTGGTGCGGGGGGATCGGGACGCCGTCGAGAGTTACCGGCTCGGTCGTCACCCGGAACGTGGCATGGGGAACCGGGGCGGTGAAGCGGATGAGCTCGTCGATCGCGGCGGGAAGCCGCCCGGGGTCGGCCAGCAGCGCGTCGAGTTGGCCGGGGTGGTCCAGCAGGGCCACCACCGCGTTGCCGATGAGGCTGGCGGTGGTGTCGTGGCCGGCGATCACGAGCTGGAACAGGGTCGACAGCAGCTCTTGCGTGGTAAGCGCGTCGTCTTCGGCGGCGACCAGGACGCTGACCAGGTCCTCGGAGGGGCTCTGGCGCTTGGCATCGACTAGCTCGCGCAGGTAGGCCACGATGCCGTCCGATGCCTCGACCGCCTCTGACGGTGGGTCGTCGGCCCAGCAGGTCAGCAGCACCTGGAACCAGGCGTGCAGGCGCGGGCGGTCGGTTGCGGGGATGCCCAGCAGCTCGCCGATCACCCGGAACGGCAGGGGATGGGCATATCCCAGGATGAGGTCGACGGTGGCACCAGGGCCGGCGGCGTCCAGTTTGTCGAGGAGGTCGTCCGTGATCGACCGGATGGCCGACTCCAGCGCTGCGATCCGGGACGGCACGAAAGCCCGCGACACCAGCCGCCGCAGCCGGGTGTGGTCCGGCGGGTCGACGTTGAGCATGTGCCGGGAGAACTCCGGCCCGGGCAGCCCCTCGGCCACGATGTCGCCGTTGTCTTCTAGCGCGGCGAGCATGTCCTTGGAGATGCGGGCGTCGTTGAGCGCTTGCCGGGCAGCGTTGTAGCCGAGCACGACCCAGGCCGGGTGACCGTCGGCGAGGCGCACCCGCTGCACCGGGCACCGGGCACGGGTCTCGGCGAAGTGACTGAACGGGTCGTCGCGGATCGCTGGCTCCCAGCCGCCCCAGGTGCTCAGGGTGTCAGTCATCGTCTTCCTCGGGACGGTAACCCGTGCAGAGCAGGTCGAGCCGGGTGATGCGGCCACTGGCGCCGGTGTCGGCATAGGCCTGCTGTTCGACGGTGAACCAGCCGGTGCCGAGCCGCTCCGCCCGGAGCCGGAACCGCCAGTGCAGGTGCAAGCGGCCACCAACCTCGCCGACGGCGGCATCGATGACCTCGAAGTCCCCGGTGTCGCCGAACCAGCACGCGAACTGGGCGGCGATCGCCTCGGCGCCGACCCACTCCCTGAGGCCACGGGGCAGCAGCGCGCGGAGCCTGACGTCGGCGGTGAGCGCGTCACCGAGCCGGGCGAAGTCCTGAGTGGCCAGGCCCTTGAGGAACGACCCCGCGAGGGCGAACTGCGGCACCGCAGTAGCCGCGCTGCAGTTAGGCGGTGCCGTCGTCATGGATCCGTTGTACGGGCGAGGACTCCGATCTCGGTATTGGGGAATCCCCCTACATGAGTCGTTCGCGTGATTCGGAATGTGAAGCTCAGCGCGCAGCCGCGCTGGGCGTTCGTATGCTCGGGTATGGCTTCCTGGCTGCACGTATAGGGACATGGGCGGGGGTGGTCGGATGCGAGACGCGAGGCGGGCACCGCACACTAACCTGCCATCGCCTGGCGACCTCTTTGTAGGCCGGGACGGCGAGCTGGCGGCCGTGTCCCGGATGCTGGCAGATGCCCAGACTCGGCTGGTGACCCTCACCGGGCCGCCGGGCATTGGCAAGACCCGTCTCGCCGTCGCGTGTGCGGCGGCTTACGCCGAGCGCAGCGGACGCGTCGCGCTGTTCGTTGACCTGGCACCGATGCGGGATCCGGCGCTGGTGATGGTAGAGCTGGCCCAGACGGTGGGCGTGGAGTCGCGCGGCGGCACGGATCTGATCGGCCAGCTGGCTGCGGCGCTGGGCGACGAGGAGCGGCTCGTGGTCCTGGACAACTGCGAGCATGTGCTGGCCGCAGCCCGGGACGTTGGCCAGGTGCTCGCTGCATGTCCGCGGCTGCGGGTGCTCGCTACCAGCCGGGAGCGGCTTCGACTGTCCGCCGAGCAGGAGTTTCCGGTTCCGCCGCTCGCCTTGCCCGCGACAGCAGACGTGGCCGACCTCGGTCGTTTGGCGGCGAACCCCTCGGTCGCGCTGCTGCTGGATCGCGCACGCCGGACCAACCCGAGCTTTGATCTCACTTCGGCTAATGCGCTGCTGCTGGCCAGCGCGTGCATCCGGCTGGAAGGCCTGCCGCTGGCTATTGAGCTGGCCGCGGCCCGGCTGAAAGTCCTGACCCCCGGGGAGATGCTGTTCCGGCTGGGCAGCAGGATGGAGGTGCTGGCCGGGAGCATGCAGGACGTGCCGGTCCGGCAGCGTGCGCTACGCAACGCCATCGCCTGGAGCTATGACCTGCTCGACTCCGGCGAGCAGGCGCTGTTTCGCAGGCTGTCGGTGTTTGCTGGCGGCTGGACGCTGGCCGACGTGGCCAGCGTTTGCGGCATATCTGCCGGTGAGGTGCTCGCCGTCGTGGAGTCGCTGCTCGACAAGAGCCTGATCCGGCGGCTGCCCGGGGATGAGGAGACCGCTGAGTTCTCCATGCTGGAGAGTTTGCGTGAGTACGCGGCGGAGCAGCTGGCGTCCCATGCCGAGGCCGAGGAGACGCGGGTCAGGCACGCTGGCCACTACGCGGGGCTGGCGGCGCAGTTCGAGGCCTCAATCGGCCTGCCGGAGGAGCGCACCTGGGTGCGGCGGGTCGGCCGCCATCACGTGGACCTGCGCTCCGCGCTGGATTACTGTCTGGGCGCGGGGCAGGATGCCTGGGCGCTTTCGCTGGCCGCGGCGCTCGGCTGGTACCACTACACCCGGGGCGACCTCGGTCAAGGCCAGGCCCTCGTGGACAGGGTCCTTTTGCTAGGCCCAGATCAGCATGACCCGGCAGCGATGAGCGATGACGCCACGGCGGACGGCTTGGCTGGCGTGCTCATCGTGGCCGGGGTTCTGGCCTGGGCGACAGGGGAGGCGGGTCGTGCCCAGGACCTCCTGCTCCGCGCTCTTGAGCGCGGCGAGGAGCATGGTGATATGCGCCGCGCGGCGATCGCGTGCGCCTTTCTCGGGCATGTGGCCCGTGCCGGCGGCGAGTGGGATGCGTCTGCTGACTGGCATCGGCGGGCGGAGGCGGGCTTCCGTGACGGGGGCAACACGCAGGGGGTGGCGTGGGCGCGGCACGACCTTGGGCTGCTCGCCCGGGACCACGGTGACCTGGAGAGCGCCGCGGAACTGCTCCGGGCGAGCCTGCGAGACTTCCGCGAACTGGACTATCCGTGGGCGGTGGCATGGTCGGCGTGGGGTCTTGGCACGACACTGAGTGCTCAGGGCCGACTGGAGGAAGCGCGTCCGTTGCTGGCTGAGGCTCTGCGGATCTACACAGAAGTCAACGACCCTAGGGGTGTCGCCCAGTGCCTGGAGGCGCTTGCGCGGGTCGCCAGTGAACAGGCGCATTATGAGTCTGCCGCACGGCTGATCGGCGCGGCCGCGGCGCTGCGCGTGCGGGAGGCCGCCCGCCCACCCGACACCGAGCAGGCGAGGAACTCGGCAGTCGAGCGGGTACTCGCCCAGGCGCTTGGGCCTCAGGACGCTGACCGGCTCATCCACGCTGGCCGGACAATGCCCGCCCAGCAGGCTGCGGATCTCGCGATGGCAGTCGCTTCGGGCGCCGCACCCGGTGACCCGGACCGCACCCAGCATGTGCCGCTCACCCCGCGAGAGCGGCAGGTGGCCGCGCTGGTGGCGTCGGGCCGGACCAACCGGCAGATCGGCAGGGTGCTCGGCATCTCCGAAAAGACCGCCGAAGTCCACCTGCATCATGTGATGTCCAAGCTGGACGTCCGCAGCCGGGCCGAAGTAGCGGCCTGGGCCGTCACCCAACACCTGTCCGCTCCAGCGCGTTAAGTAACCGGGCCAGGTCGGCGCGCCCAGCCGGATCAGCCGGATGGACCCAGGCCTGGCCAGGAGCCGAGGCCGCATGGAACCTAGTGGTTTCCCCCAATAGCGCTATCCGGGCCGCGTTGGCCACGATGGTGGCGGTCCATGTGGTCGGTTGAAGTCCGGGGTCGATGCGGTGGGCCTACTCCGCTGGCTAGCGGCCCGCTGATGGGGGCGCAACTGATGCGCGCACGACTACCCGATGAGTTGGGTTATGTTGTCAACTCAGGCGTGCGGATTCACTACGGGTGCACGGCACCGGTCAGCCGCCGATCCTGCTGCTGCCCACGTGGGCGATCGTGGACTCCCGGCACTGGAAGATGCAGGTGCCGTTCCTGGCCCGGAACTACCGGGTGATCACCTTCGACCCGAGCGGCAACGGCCGGTCCGACCGGCCCGAGGACCCGGCCGCCTACGCCGATACCGCCTCCGCGAGCGACATCGCGGCCGTGCTCGACGCGACCGGCACCGAGCGGGCGGTGCTCGTTCACACATCCGAGGCGCGGCTCCGCGGAACTGCCGAGCTGGAGACCAGCAGTTCAGGCGCCCTCATGGAACGTGCACGGCACTCATGGCAGTCCGCTGCTCCTGGCCTAGCTCCGCTCGTGGCACGCCGGATCGCGCTGCCCGCCAGCTCGGTACACCCCACGACCGCAGGCCCGCCAGGCGCGCGCCCAGTGGGGGTCACTCGGTGAGGGATCTGGACCAGCCCGGCCAGCCCCGGACCCAGCCCATCGGAGCTGGCCTGCGCGTCCTGCGACCCGCCTGCATGCAGCCCAGTTAAGCGATCACCCACTGGGACTCTGAGCCCGTGCCGGACAAGCGAATGTTCAAACAGCGAGCCCTGACGGCCCGCTCGCAATGCCGATCTCTGCCGATCCCATGCGGCCGATGCCGCGCTCCGAGGTCTAATCCCGCCAACGAACCGCCAACAAATAGTCAAGAAGCCCGATCGCCGTGCTGGCGATCGGGCTTCTGACCTGCTACTTCTCGTAGCGGGGGCAGGATTTGAACCTGCGGCCTCTGGGTTATGAGCCAAGACGGCATTGTTCAACCCGGAGCAGCATCTGGCGCTACCGCTGGGTATGTTCCGGCACGAGGACGCCAGGCCCGGATTCAGGGGTCTCGCGGGAAGCTGGCGGCGCGGACCGGGCCTCACTGAAGACGGCCAGCGCTCCGATATCTCGGCCGCCGACGACCTGGATCAAGCTGGCCAGGAGGATCGGGGCAGGAGCGCCGGCTCCAGCGGAACAAGAAGGCGTCATGCATGCGGGCAGACCGGGGACGCCAGCCGCGCCGGGCGGTGACCAGCCAGGCCGCAGCACCGCTCGCCTCGCGGCTGGCTCTCCGGCAATCAGGCCCAGCCGGGCGGGTCCTGCGTACGAGCGGAGGGCACTCAAGCCGCGGCGGCCGGGGAGCGGCGAGCGCTATTAAGCACGTATCCCCGATCAGGATGCCTTGCGCTGCTGGCGGTACTCCTCGACGGCAGCAAGCAGAACGTCCACGGGGATAGACAGCTCCGCTGCTTTCTCCCGGGCGATCCCGGCTGCGATGTACTCCCGCAGCAAAGCGCCGACCGCCATCGCGCGGCCGGCGGCGAGATCGCGCGCATCGGCCAGCATGTCGGCGGGCAGCCGCACCGAATAGCCGACCAGCTCGCGATCAGGCCTCACGAGCCTGCATCCTGGCGCAGCGGGAGCGGCCGGACCCTGACCCGGTCCGGCGTGATGGTCGCGATAGCACCGGCCGACAGCAACTCCACCAGCTGCGAAGACATGGCGGCGAGCAGCAACGCCGCGATCTCGGCCGACGGCAGCGTATCTACCTCGCGCATCAGCAGCAGCGACGGGCGGGTATCACCGGAGGCAAACAGGATCTGGACGAAATCGTGATCACACGAGACCAGGATCCGGTCCTCGTCGCGAGCCCTGGCCGCGACCACCAGGTCGTCGGTGCTCGCCAGCCCGATCTCGTCGACGTGCACGGCGTCATGCCCAGCCGCCTTCAGATGAGCACAGACCCGGTAGGAAACGTTCTCATCCAGCAAGAACCTCACGCGGGCCGGGTGATAGGAAGATGAAATTCCCGGACAGAGAACGAGGCGTAGGCGATGGCCTGCTGGATGTCGGCAGCCTCGATGAACGGGAAGTCCTCCTGGACCTGGTCCAGGCTCCATCCCGCGCCCACCAGGCCCAGCAAGTGCTCCACCGTGAAACGGTGCCCGCGGATGCAGGGCTGGCCACCCATCTTGCCGGGCTCGATGGTGATGCGGTCAAGATGATCCATACTGACAATGTACCGCGATCGTGATACGGCACACCGCCAACTCGAAGCGATCATGGCAACATGCGACCTAGGCGCTTGCGTGCCAACCTCTGCCCCTGCGCCCTGTCGGGTGCCTGAGGGTCTGGCCGCGCTGGATGACCGGGAGCTGCTGGGCATCGTCAGGTCGCTGCCGGCGAGGAGCGCGCGGCGGCGTGCGAGGTGCTGGTGATCCGCTACCGCGGGCTGGTCCGGGCCTGCGTGCAGCGGTACTCGCGCCGTCCCGAGCTGGCGGATGACCTGATGCAGGAGGGATATGTCGGCCTGGTCAAGGCGATCAGCAACTTCGACCCGGCCGTCGGCCTCAGCCTGGCCGCCTACGCCTATCCGTGCATCACCGGCGAGATCAAGCGCCACTTCCGGGACAAACGTTGGCAGATTCACGTCAAGCGCTCGGTGAAAGAGCTGGTACTCCAGGTCCGCGAGGCGCCGGGCAGCTGACCCAGGAGCTGGGCCGTGAGCCCGCCGAGTCCGATCTGGCCGGGCACCTGGGCATCACCGGCGGCGAGCTGCGGGACGCCCGCCGGGCGGAGATGGCGTTCTCGCCGTCCTCGCTGGCCCGCCGCTGACCGGCCAGGCCGGCGCGGCCATCGTGGCTGACCTTCTCGGCGAGGAGGACCCGCGGCTGGAGCACATGCTCGGCATGCAGGCAGTCGCCGGGCACTAGGTAGCCGAGGGCGTGGGTGAGCAGGCGGGACAGGTTCTTCTAGGGAGCATTTTCAGGAAAGGCGGTAGGGCGATGACCTTCACCGTCCACGGGATTGACGGATTCCTGCACCTGATCGCGGCGCTTGGCTGCATTGGTGGCCGCTGCCCCGGGTTTGCCAGGCCCGGTCAGGAAAGCCGCCATTCCTGGCGCTCTCGGAGTGATGGTCAGGCGTGGATCGGCCACTGGTGCACGACCCGCTGCGCGGCGCCGCCTACGCCAAGAGCGCGGTGCGGGCAACGTCGTACTGACCTTTCTGCTCAAGCGGCGTGCCGTGCCGTACGTACGGGAAGGGGCGGTTCTGGCGCCTGACGTGCCGGTGTTACCACCCCGCTGCTCCCGACCGCGCCGTGCGAACCGGCGAGGCGGGCAGGCCGCCGTTTCCGTGTCTGGCCGGGGTCGCTGCGAATGCGAAGATCGGGAAGTCAGCGTTCGCTGGCCTCGTCGCCGAGAGGCTTGGCTGCGTTCCGGTCTGAGTCTCCAGGGACGGCCAGCCCGACGCCTCTGCCCGTCTGCCGTACCACCTGCTCTGTGCGGCAGCTCCAGGATACTTTGCAGTCTGGTCGCCTACCGGGACTCCCGACGGGCCGGCGCCCTTCTCCGGTCCCCTATCCGATGCCGTGCCTCCTCAGCGCTCGCGCCGCCTCGGCGGGCACACGGCGCGCATGCCGGCCAAGTGGCCTGTCAGTCACTATTCTCATCGAACCTCAGCCGCCGTCCCACCACGTCGGCGGCCACGTCCGCCAGGGCACGGCGCTGAGTGAAGGCGTAGGCGCGCATCCGGATCAGCGCCTCAGCCTGCGTCACCTGCAGCTGGGCGCTGATCATCCCGGTGGCCTGGTGTACCTCCGCGCGGTACCCGGACTGCTGACCGGACAGCCAGTGCGGCTCCGACCCGGTGCCGGCGGACCCCAGGAGTGCTTCGGTCGCGACACCGGCGAATGCCAGCATGTCGGTGAGCATCCCGTCATCCATCACCCCCGGCGCGTCCCGCTGGGCCAGCAGAACACCGATGCGGATAACGCCGATCTGCAGCGGCACCGCGAATACGGCCCGCACTCCCAGCTCTAGGGCAGCGGGAGTGAACACCGGCCATCGCTGCAGCGGCACTGCCTCCAGATCAGGCTCCAGGACAAGCTCACCAGATGCCGCCGCATCCACGCTGGGGCCCTCACCCAGCGTGAACTGCAGGTCATCGAGGCGAGCGCTGACCCCCTCAGTCCGCCACACCACATCGCCGCCACCCGGCAGCAGCACGCTCACCGCGACTCCGCTCACCCGCAGTGCCTCCGCGCACAACCCGGCCGCTACCGCCCCCAGGCCCCGCGAATCATCCCGTGACAAGGCAGCCACGACGTCGGCCATGCCAGGGCTGACCACCACCTCAGCAACGCCGTTCGAGCATCGAGCGGGGCGCTGCGGACGGCGCCACGATCGTCCTTTCCCCAAGGCGACACAGCGCGCCCGGCACCACCCGCCGGGCTGCCATGCACGGGGCGCCGTGCAGACGGACATCCGCCTGGAGGTGGCCTATCTGCCTGTCCGGCACATCGGCCGCCTCGGCCGGCCGGCATCGGTGCCGCGATTGGAGTAGATCACGATCAACGTAGCAGCGCGGGCGGCCGGGGCGGAAAGCACCAGATGGTGCAGGACCAGCGGGTCGCCGAGCGACGCTGGCTTCCTGGCCGTACGCACCCGGAAAAATGACGTATCGCCCGCCCACGCGGTCACTCACGCACATCTACGCTGACTGGCGTTCCGCGCGGCGTCCACGGGAGTCGTCGACGTTGCCCGAAGGTCGCTCAAGCGCCAAACCTAGTTCGGTCACTTGCACGGCGCCACCGGTCACGCTGCCAGATCGCGGCGGGATGCTGCTGTCCCGCTCGTGCAGGACCAGGCCCAGCCGAGGATGCGCGGCACGGCCTTCAGGTGCGGCGGAACCCCATGCAGCACGACGCGCCTGGCGCCGTGCCCGGGGAGGCTGACTCGGGTCAGGCCGACGAGACCGCAGAATGCCAGGCCGGCCAGGTGGGCATAGATGTCGCCGGGCTCGCCCGCGAATCCTTCCAGTGCGCTGACCAATGCGGGATAGCTGAACTCGTCGATTTCGCCGCTGATTGCCGGGCCGGGCGACATGCGGGTTAAGGTGATCCGCGGCACTGCGTCGTCGAAGACGACATGCCCGCTCGCTGTCAGCGCACTGCTCACCCCCGCGGCCAGGTCACGCTCGCTGGTCAGCATGTCCTGCTTGCTGCGGACTGACAGCGAGGCGTACTGGCCAGTGAGTGCTTTCATGGCGCCTATCTCGGATCACTCGCGGCTGGGACACGCCACCGAGGTCCGGGGCAGCAAGGCCCGCCATCGTGCCTGCATGCGCAGGGACGGGATAACGTTCCACCACAAGGTTAGGCCACGCTAGCCGCGACGGCAACGCAGCCACGGCCAGGTGAGAGGATGACGAGCGCGTAGCAGCACCTCGCGGATTCTGCCAACCTTGGCCCGCGGGCGCTGCTTCGCCCAGCGGGCCAGCAGGCCACCAGGCCGGCGGACAAGGCACTGCGGCAACCACCGAGGCAAGACCCTGCCCGGATTGCCGGAGTCTCCGATTTTCACGCCGGTGACGGGCCAGTGGCGCGAGCCTTACCGAGCACTGCTCCCGCGTCGCGGGACGTCTCGCCCGGGTAATCGGGCTGGCCCATGACGTAGCCCAACCCTCGGCTTCTTCGTCCAGCAAGGCAACGGCCAGGAGTTCCCCGTCGACCGGTCCGGAGCGACTCGGAGCAACCCTCGTGGGTGCGTTCCGCGACCTCCGACAGCTCGGAGGGAACGTCATATTGGCGCGCCAGGTCGGGCCTGATCGCCAGCTTGTCGCAGCAGCGGTCCAGCCCGAAGACGTCAGGTAGTCGCCGCCCGGCAGAAACTCACGGTCGCGGTAGCGGCGGTCCGTGTGGCCGGCCAGCGCACGCACAGCCTGGCCCAAGCGCAATCGTGCTAACAACGGTGCCATGGGCACATAGACCTGGGCAATCTCGTCATGCCCCGCTTCGTCGTCGGAGCTGCTGGTGCGTCACGTGAACTGCGCCGGTTACTTGCTGGACCGCTGGCTCACCCAACCAGAACTGCGGCAGCTGGAGTACTTCCCGCATCACCGCAGAGGGGCAGCTTCATGTCCAGGACGCGGGCCCGCCTGAGCGGTACGTGTAGCGGGGCATCGCGTGCGCCCGGGCAGCGAGCTCATCGGGGTCCGCCGCGCTTCACGCGAGCCTGCCGCAGTAGCTCCGCGGCGTCTGCGGAACCGCTGGTGACATCGCGGGCCAGGTCCGACAGCAACCGGTTGCGGGAGCGGGCCGCCCCGCGCAGCACCTCGAACGCGTCGTCGGCGCTGATCTTCAGCCGCTCGGCAAGCACGCCCTTGGCCTGCTCGATGATGATCCGGCTGGTCAGCGCCGCCTGCAGCTGCCCGGCGACGACTTCGCTGCGGCGGATGGTGCGTTGCTGCAAGATTCCGATCGTGGCGGCATCGGCCAGGGCCTGCGCCAGGCGAAGCTCAGCGCTGCCCAGCCCGCCCGTGCCTGTGTGGAACAGGTTGAGCGACCCGACCACCTGGCTGCGCAGCCTCAGCGGCACGGCATTGGCTGAGCGGAACCCGCCGGCGATCGCCTGCGGGGTGAACTGCGGCCAGCGCTCGCGCGCGCCGTGCAGGTCCACGTTCACCACCGCCGTCCCCAGCCGGTAGCAGTCACGGCACGGGCCCTCGTCGTTCTGTATCTCGAAGAGCTCCAGCAGCCGGGCCCGCTCATCGGAGGCCGCCACGGTCATCAGCGAGTCGCCCTGGCCGGCCAGCATGATGCCGGCGGCAGCCACACCGAGCAGCTCGACACAGCGGGCCGCCAGTACCTGGAGGAAGTCGATGACATCGAAGTCATCGGTCAGGGTATCCGCCAGCTCTACGAAGGTCTCCGCGAGACGCTGCTCCCGATCCATTGCCGTGCCTCTCAATCGTGCGCCGTCCGCCGTTCTGGCAGGACCTGTGCCCTGGCCCGGTGGTCTCTCAATCGGGCTCCTGGTCGAATCTCATCCGCCGTGCTCGGACAGCGGCGGCCACACCGGCACTACCCGAGGGTCGGGCTCCAGGACAGCCCGGATCGTCGCCGTAGCGTGCGGCGTTCTCGTCCCCACGCAGCAGCCAGCGGATCCGCTCGTGACCAGCCAGGATCAGTTCAATGATGTCGGGCGCTGCGCCCTTTGCCCGTGCGGGCGCCACTGGCTGGCCCCCGCGGGCAGCCAGCCGCCGGTATGGGACCGCGGGGACCGCGAGCGGCCGGCTGGGCGATCTCCCGCTCAGCCGGGTCATTCCCGTCTTCATAGCTGGCCTCCGCGTCTCGTGCTCGACGCACAAGGGAAGCGACGCAAGATCGCTCGTCGCCTGCTGAGATCGACCCCGCAGGTTTCGAGGCCACAGTTGGTACCTGAATTGAATCGGCAACGACGGCGGAGCGTCGCTCAGGGTTTCAGGCCGGCTCCACCGGTTTCGAAAGCCAGGCCCGCGCACTTGCCGTGCCGGTGCGTCCCAGTTTACCCGGCTTCACGAACCGAAACCATGCCATTGGCTGGTTTGCGGCCTTGACGCCGACTGCGCGGCACGGGCACAGTGGTGAGGCCCGGATCGGCCTGGAGGTGCGGAGAATGGGATCAGCGCTGCCGGAACGGACGCGCCGCCGGTGGTGACCGTAACCCGGGCACTCGCCGACCGCATCGCCAGCGTCGCACAGCTGCTGAAGAACGAGGAGACGCCAGACGAGGCGCTGCGCCGGCTGACTGACCTGGGCGTTGAGCTGGTCCCGGGATGCACGGCGGCCGCGGTGACCATCGCCGCAGGCAGCCAGGCCCTGACCTTCGCCGCGTCCGACCCCCGGATCGACGAGCTGCACCGCCTGCAGTTCGACGACGGTGCGGGCCCAGTGGTGGAGACCTTGCTGCACAACGAGCCCCGCCGGATAGACGACACCGCAGGTGAGCTCCGCTGGCCCGCGTTCTGCCGCGCGGCTGCCAAGGCGGGCTTCGGGAGCTGCCTGGTGCTGCCGCTGCGCACAGATCGGCGGCCCGCGGGCGCGGTCGCGCTCTACGGGCAGGAGCCGCACGCCTTCCAGGGGACCGCACACGACATCGCGCTGACCTTCGCAGCTCAGGGCGGCACCGCCATGCGGAACGCCGCCCAGTACCGGGAATGCCGCCGGATGCTCAACAACCTGCACATTGCACTGGAGTCCCAGGCGACCATCGAGCAGGCCAAGGGCATCTTGCACGCGGAATACGGTGTCCCGCCCGAGGAGGCGTTCCAGCTGCTCAGCCGGGTCTCACAGAACACCAACCGGAAAGTGCGGGAGATCTCCGCAGACCTCGTCGAAGGCCGGATAGACCGGGAAAAGTTTCGTCCCGTGGGCAGCAAGTGAACACCGCAACGGCGGCGGCATGGGCTAGCACGAGCATGCCGAGGACGTCTTCCTCGGATGCGAGCAGTTCTTCCGGCCCGGCTACACCGCCAGCCTCGTGCCATCGTGGATCCCGGCACTGGGCGGCGTATACGACAAGCTGCGCTCTGGTGCCAAGGTCGCCGACATCGGCTGCAGGCTAGGTGCGTCGACGATCCTGCTCGCCCGGGCGTACCCGAACTCGGCCTTCACCGGCTCGGACTACCACGACCGGTCGATCGAGATCGCGCGCAAGCGGGCTGGTGATGCCGGAGTGGCTGACCGGGTGACCTTCGAAGTCGCCTCCGCGGCCGCCTTCTCTGGCACCGGTTACGACCTCGCCGCGGCGTTCGACTGCCTGCACGACATGGGTGACCCGCTCGCAGCGGCACGCCGTGTTCGGCAGGCGCTCACCCCCGACGGCACGTGGCTCATCGTCGAGCCGTACGCCGCAGACGCGGTGTCCGACAACTTCAACCCGGTCGGCCGCGCCTACTACAACTTCTCGACCCTGCTCTGCGTGCCGAACGCGATGTCTCAGCCAGGCGGCTACGCACTCGGAGCACAAGCTGGAGAGGCAGCCATCAGGCGGCTCGTGACCGATGCCGGCTTCACCCGCTACCGCCGCGTAGCGGAAACGCCGTTCAACCTCGCCTACGAGGCCCGTCCATGACGAGGAGCCAGGCGCAATGCTGGCTGCAGGACGCGAGCACGTCGCCGCCGACGCGATGAGCGTTGCCTTGTCCCAGCCTTGCGTGAGCGGCGACTTAGCCGGTCCACCCAGATCTGGTTGATCTGTGCGCCGTCCTCCGCAGGACAACTACCATGGCCAGCCACTCCGATTCGGCAGGCTGCGCCCGAACGTCCCACGACTCGCACATGGGAGCGCGGGCTTCCGCATTGAGAGCTGCCGCGTTGAGCGCGTCAATGACGTATGAGTATGCATAGGAGATCATCGCCATGCGCAATGGGGCCCGCACTACTCTCGGCATGTGTTGACGGGTCGGGACAGATCGCCAGCCCGGCTGGCGCGATCGGCGCAGCGCCATAACGTTCCGTCTGGCGTGTCGATCGGGTTTCCGTCCGCCGGCACGCTGGCGCGCATAACGCCGTCAGGAGCGGTGGAAGCGTCCCGCGTAGTCACATTCCCTGATGGTCCTGGCCATCGATGGGCATGTCCTCAGGGCCGCCTCCGCCAGGTCCAGATGACCGCCAGCAGCGTGCTTGCGGGAAGCAGAAGCCGGCCGGCCGCCCGCATCCCGGTCACGCCGCCGGCGCGGCGGGAAGGTGCGATCTCCGGGGCCGGGCCCAGAGATCCCCAGCCGGGCCGTCCCCCGCGTCTCGCTGCGTCTCACCAGCCGCCGCCAGTCCCGGCACAGGAGCCTCACTGACACGCGGCCCGGACGTTCCAGGGCATCATTTGCTGCACGGCTTACTACAAGATCGCTAAAACAGACGAGGCCCTCCCGCCGGAAGGGCCTCTGACCTGCAATTCCTAGTAGCGGGGGCAGGATTTGAACCTGCGACCTCTGGGTTATGAGTCAGCCGGTCCTCGTCTTAACAGAACCACCGCCACGCACTAGCGACCTGTCCGCGCTGGACAGCGACCACATGCCCTGTCACAGCGTCTCAGCAGCTGCGGCCCGGATCAGGCGGCGCTACTACAGTTCTTACTACGCCTGCTCAGTAGCTACCGTGGTCCGCGGGCATTGAACCGAGGTCCGGAGAACCACAGTCAGCCGGCTGGATCGCCGGCCAGGCTCACCAGCTGCGCCAGGTTGGAGAGCCGGCCGGGCGGCCGGTGATCAGCGGACCGTCCTCATCAGATGCGACACTAGGGAGAGGCCAGCAGGAGGTGGCTGCCACGAGCGGCAGCGCCGGGTACCCTCAGCGCCCGGAGGGCGATGACCTGGCGCCCCTGGATGAGCTGATCCGTCAGACACCCGGCGGTCACCCGATCAGCTCGCCCGACGAGCTCCGCCGCGTGGTGTTCGAGACCGGCGAGGACCTCGGCGCGCTCCTCGCTTCCGTCGCCGGGTCCCGCCGCGCAGACGTTGCCGGACCGGTCCTGCGGGGCCGTCGTCCTGGACGCAGACGTCGCTTCCCGGGCGCTCGGGGGACCGCTCCCGGCACCGCTCGCCGGGCTGGCAGGCAGCCATTGCTCACGTTCGTGACCATCGGCGCTGACCCAGCGGACGAAGCTCCGTCACCAGAGGCCAGGCAACCGCGCCATGCCCGATGACTGGCTCCCGGACCATGCCGTGATACCCGGCGCGCAGAGCGTCGCAGAGATCTGGGGCGAGCTGTCAGCCGCGGCCACGTTCCGCGGCCGTCCTCGCCCGGTCAGCGACACCTGGGCCCGCCGCATGCTGCATCGCCTGCGACCTGCCCCTGGCGACCCTGAACGCCAGGGACTTCTCCGGCTTCGCCGGGAACGACGGCCGCACCCTCATCCTGACGTGACGGCAAACGCGGTGCCATCTGCGCTTAATGGCCAGGGCAGCGTTTCACAGCATGTCAGCGCACGGACCGTTCCCGGGCTTCGTGCGGCACCTGCGCCCGCCCCCTTGGCGAGCATGCTCACGTCCTGCCATCGCGATGATCCAGCTGTCCCAAGCGTTCGCCATGCACGCGGCCATCGGCGGCAGGCGGAGACAGCGAACCGGCGGCCCCCCAGAACGATTACAATCTGTGAATTCCGGATATCGGCCTTAGCTTTGCCGGAGGGCTCCCTGCCGATTTAGTGCGGCTCAGGTTTGCTCGGCGCGCATGGCAGCCCATGCACAGATGGACCAGTTCTGCATGCATACGGGTCAGCGACCGAACAACCCTCCTCGCGCCTATGTGCCCGTCCCGCTCTTCATGGCCAACGGCAGTCCGGTCGGCGGTCCGTGTGCGAGATGGCTGAGCACCCTCGTCGGTCCGCGCACAGTTTGGCCCCGAGGCCAGCTAATGCAGGTACGGATGCAGCGGCGGCTTCACCTGCTCGCAGCTTCCACCCTCGATCGCCGCCAGAGCCTCACAACATCACCGGTCCAGGACAGGGACGCGAGCGTGAACACGGCAGCCGGCACGCGGAATGCCGCAGTCAGTCCTCCTGACCCCTGGCCCCGGCTTCCTCAACATCGGGTCCGTATCCGGCGCTGCTCAGCATCCAACGCAGGTCGGCAACCGTCTGGGTGTCGATGTCCTTATGCGCAGGGACGTTGAAGAATTCGGTCCCGGTCCCGACAGTAACGGCAACCATGCCATCGCGGTACTCCACGACCGAGCCGATTGCCTTCAGCAAGGAGACCACAGCATGCCACTCGATGTTGTGGCTCACGGGATGCTGGAAGATCTGGCGCAGCGTATTGCGGTGATGATTGTTGAGGTGCACAGGCTCTGACGTCGATGACATCCGGGCTCCTCTCTGCCCCCGCCCACGATAGCCCGGAGCCGGGATACGGTCGGGACCAAGAGGTTCGGCTGCTGCTCGCGGAGGTGAGCCGTCTGGGGCTGCGCCGTGAGCCGGAGCAGCCCCGGGCAGATCTCAGCGGTGCGCGAACCGGCCGGGACCGGCGGGAATGGCCGGACCGCCCGCTGACAAGGTGATAGGCGAGCAGCAGGACGGCCGCCCCGGCATGGCGGTGAGCCAGGTGGACAGGTGTGGCAGCTCGGTGGCAGGAACCTCGGCCAGTCGTACGGCGAGATGGTCGCGGGTTGCCGCCTGACCGGCAGAGTCGTGGTGACAAGCCTTCAGGTCAGCGGCGATGCCGTGTCGGCGCTCGTCCTGGCGGATGAGACGACCGGGGCGGTGCAGAGCTGCTCGCTCAGCTACCTGGTCAGCGGCGGGTCATCGTATCGGGGCAATCGGCGCTGCTCGGGACTCGCTGACACGGTCTTGTCGGCCCGGTCAGGCAGCCGTCCCCCGGTCGGTGGTTTCGCGCAGGGCTGGCTGCGGGCAGCCGGCCTGGTGGCGGCGTCGCACGCCCAGCGCCCGCCCGCTGCGGGGATGCCGGGCCGGGCATCGTGACCGTCGCGAGGACGCTGTCTGGCTGGTTCGTCCCGGTCGGCGCGCGACGCTTGCCGGTGGCTGGATCTTCGGGAAGGTGTGGTCCTCGATGGACCGGGTACTTGTGCACGACTCGGCCTTCGGCTCCATGGCGAGGTGGTCGCGGACCCAGCCGGAAACCCGGAGCGCGCATCGACGGCGGCGGCTGGTACCAGGACCGCAGGCCGGCGGCCGGGAAGCGAAGTCAATGTGCCGGATGATAGGCGGAAGGTCTCGTGGATAAGGGCGTTCAGCCCTCTGGTGCGAGCGTGCGCCTGGCGTGAGACTGGGGTATTGACAACCTGGAGAGGAGGCTGTCATGGCCAGAGCGGTCCGCCGGCACCCGTCCGTCCGGTTCCCTGACCTGTTTGACTGGCGGGACTCGCCATGGGCGACGCTGCTGCCGCTCCATCCGGCCCAGACGTTCCGGGTCGAGGACTATGTCCAGGACGACCGCTACGTCGTCCGCGCCGAGCTGCCGGGCATAGATCCGGAGAAGGACATCGAGGTCACCGTCGAGGCGGGAACCCTGACGATCCACGCGGAACGGCAAGAGGAGCAGAAGGAATCTCACCGCTCGGAGTTCCGTTACGGCTCGCTCACCCGGTCAGTCACGCTGCCGCCTGGCGCGGATGCCGAGAAGGTCACGGCCAGCTACGACAAGGGAATCCTCGAAGTGAGCGTCCCCCTGTCGGAGGCCAGGCCGGGGGGCCGCCGTGTCGAGATCAAGAAGGCCGGCTGACCCCGGCGATAGTGCCGGGGCTGCTGCCGTGGGCGCGGCACAGCTGACTGGTCTGATGTGCCGGCGGACCGGACCAGCCCCCAGCCCTGGGCCGCCTCGGGATCCAGGACGGGTCTGAGCGCGGATTTCCGCACCGCGAGCTTTGCCTCTGCTCAGGCGAAGTAGAGGCGGCGGCGATCCCACGGACTGCGCCGGCCGAGGTTGTCCAGCCAGTCGTAGCTGTACGGGCCAACCTTCAGCTGGCAGACCCACCGGTACAGCGAGAGATACGGTACGGCGAGCAGCCCATCACACGGCCAGGCGTCTGCCATCTCGGCGCTGGTCCCGCCCCTGCACCACGGAAGCCCGGTTCGGCCGGTCAGCCCGGGCACGCCGCTCTCCCTTGTGGCCGTGCGACTTTACTGAACAGACCCTGCGTCAGCCGGATCATCGGGAAGTCTTCGATGTGCCGCTCCCCGCGCTGTCGTGAACGGTACGACCAACGTAACCTCGGCAAGCCCGGGTGCCTGGCTGGACGCCCGGTCATCGGTGCGGCCGTGCGACCAGCGGCAGGCCCGGCTGGCGGTGCCAGCCGGAAGGCTCCGCGAAGGATGTCCGCTGCCCTGGCGCGGGCAGCCCGTTCAGCCGCCGTCCGTGCTGCCGGCGGGCGCCTCACCCTGCTCGGCGGGCGTCTCACCCTGCCCGGCGGCGCTGCCGGAGATGGTGCGGCTGCCGCTCGCCGCATGGGTGATCTGAACCCGGCGGGCCTGGGTCTTCGGTGACGCGGGGAGGGTCACGTGCAGGACACCGTCGGCGTAGCTGGCGGTGAGGTTATCGGAGTCCACGCCCTCGCCGAGGGACAGCTGCCGGGTGAACGACCCCTGGGGCCGCTCCGCGGCGATGACGTGCTCGCTCTCGCCGTAGTGCGGGGTGCGAGCGGCCTGGATGGTCAAGGTGCCGTGCTCGACGGTCACCTCGACGCTGTCCGGGTCGACGCCGGGCAGGTCGGCCTCGACGTGGTAGCTGCCGTCCTCGCCGCGGTAGACGTCCATCGGCATGCCGAGCGGAGCGCGCGTCCCGCTCGCGGCCATGGACATGAGCCGGTCGAGCTCCCGGAAGGGGTCCCGGAACGGCTCGAACCTGATCACTGCCATCGCTGCCTCCTCCTGCTGTGGCATCTGCCCGGGAACCATGCACAGCCCCTGCCGGCCGGTTCTCTCACCCGACAGGGTAGTTCTCCCGCCGCTCCGCAGCCATGCCTGCCGGCCACACATCCTGGCTCGCCGGCGCCCACGCAGTACCCAGGCAATCCGGTGCGCGTACGGGTCGCCGGACGTGACGCCGGGCCTGCACTCGCTCGCCACGCCACCGCAGACGCTGACATCACGTGTCCTTCGGGGCGACCTGCCTGCGGCTCATCGGCAGGCCACGTCACATACAGCCGGTAGGACACGCCTCCCGGCCGACCTACAGAACAGCCCGTTCGGTGCGCCCTTCGACGGCCAGCCATTCAACCGCCACTAGGGCGCAATTAGATGACATGCATCGGCTGGCTGGCCGTGGCGGCCGGGCTGGTGTGGTTGCTGTTCGCATGGCGGACCTCCTCAGCTCATCCGCGTTCATGATTGGTTCGGAAGGCATTTCGCGTGCGGGGCGCCTGGCAGGGCGCCCCGGAGCTTGAGGAGGTCCGGATGCCTATCGTAGGCGGGCTGGATATTCACCGGAAGCAACTGACGTTCGACTACCCCGGCACCGTGACCGGGGAGGTGAAACGCGGCCAGATCGCCCCCGCCGACCGGGAGCACCTGCGGGCGTGGCTGGCGCGGTTCGCCGGCCGTGATGACGTCGCGTTCGCGATGGAAGGGTGCACCGGGTGGCGGTATGTCGCCGGGGAGCTGACCGCGGCGGGCGTGGCCGCGCATGTTGCCGAGCCAGCGGACACCGCCGCGGCCCGCGGCCGCAAGCGGCATCCCAAGACCGACAAGACCGACTCCCGGCATCTGCGGACGCTGCTGGCCGAGGGGCGGCCGCCCGGATGCTGGGTGCCGCCGCCGCGGATCCTGGAGAACCGGGCGCTGCCGGGTGACCTATCACGACCTGCGGGCCGAGCATACGGCGTGGGTGCAGCGGATCCACGCGGTGTTCTTCCACCAGGGCGCCCCGCGGCTGGGCGAGGGGTTCCTGCGCAGCGAGCAGGGCATGGCCGCGCTGCGGGCCGCCTCGGCCGCGCACCTGTCACCGGCCGGGCAGATGCAGATCGGGACCGCCCTGGAGATGATCGCCGTGCTGGAGGCCGGCTGCACGATGTGCGCCGCCAGGTGCGGGAAGCGGCCGCCCGGCTGGCCGGGGCCAGGGTGCTGAGGGAGCGGCTATACGGGGTGGGGCCGTTCACCGCGCTGGCGCTGACCTGCTGGCTGGCCGGGGCGGACCGGTTCTCCTCCTCCCGCAAGGCGGTCCGGTTCACCGGGCTGGACATCACCGTCTGGTCCTCCGATCGCAAGGGCCCGCCCGGGCGGCTGTCGCGGCAGGGGCCGCCGGTTCTGCGCTTTTCGTCTGCACTCGCCGTGTTCGGTGGCACCGGTGTCGCAATTGGCCTGCGCTGCTGGCAGGCTGACCCGCTTCACATAGTTCCGCAACAAGCGGCAGCGAGGAGGAGGTAGTCGAACAGCGCAGGCCGCAGGTCCACTTGCCCGTCGATGACGGCTATCGCGACACGAACATAAAGCAGAGAGAATGCGCTGGGCGGTGTATGAGGCCGGCAAGGCCCACGCCCGCTCCTCCGCCCCTGACCACGGTTACTACGCGGCGGTCAGGGACCGCAAGAACGGCAAGCGCGCCGCCCTGTCAGAAGCCCGCAAGATCGTCCGGCAGGCCTGCCACATCCTGGCCGAGCTCGGCGACGACGCCCTCGCCGCCTGACACCCCGTCATCCGTCAGGCTGGCCAGTTCCGTGACGCACCGGTCCCGGGCGGGCACAACGCAGCCACTATCACCCGATGGGGAACCCCCGCGGCCAGCTCCCGTAAGCCGCCTGCCAGCCGCTCCCGGCGCTACCGCGCCGGGCCGCGCGGACGGCCTGATTAGACTGAGCGGCCGCATCCCCGCAGGGCGGGGACACCCGATCAATCATCATGTCGCCGGGGCCATGCCGAGGCCCCGCGCACCAAGGTAAGGCTGGCTGCCCTCGTCCCGCCCCCCCGGCCGCTACGACCGGTCACCCCGCACGAAAGGCTCGCGAACCAGGCCGATAACCCCCACCCCACCGGGAACCTCCCTGCCCGCCACCCGGCATGATCCGCTCCGGGCCGGGCGCGTCAAGGGCGCCTCCGGCGCGCTACGCGCCTCTTGACCCGCCCCGCCCGCTCGCAGAACCCGGCAGCTATCAGGAACAGGGAGCAGACCCGTGCGGCCCGAAACGGGGGTCACCATGCCTGAAAACCCAAGTCGGTCCGGTTGTGGCTACTGGCCGATGCAGGTAAGGCGGAAGTGAGCGTGCCCAGCGCAGGAATCCGGGTGGTGCGTCCGCTGGCCTGCTGTGGCAGGCTTCACGAGGTGACGATGCGGCAGGGCTGGGAGTCAGAGGCACAGAACTGGGTGAAGTTTGCTCGCACGCCTGGCCATGACCATGCGCACGATGAGACGAATATTCCGGCCCTGCTCAAGCTGCTTCCGGCGCCCGGCCGCCGGACACTGGACGTGGCCTGCGGGGACGGCAGGCTGCTGCAATCACTGGGCCACAGTGTCGTCGGGATCGATGCCTCGCCCACCATAGTGCAGTTTGCTGCCGGTCACGACGGCGCAGCGCCAGCAGTGCTCGCAGATGCCATCGATCTTCCGTTCCGGGACGAGGCCTTTGATCTTGCCGTGGCGTACATGTGCCTGCACGACATCGACAACATGGTGCGGGCCGCCGCCGAGATCGCCCGGGTGCTCGGCCGGCCCGGGCGGCTGTGCACCGCAATCCCCCACCCCATCAGCACGGCCGGGTCATTCCGCGACCGGGCTGCCGATGCTCCGTTCGTGATCTCTGCCTCATGCCTGGACACCGCCCCCTGCGAATAGCGTCCGACCGCGGCGGCATCCACCTGACCTTCCACAGCGAGCACCGGCCACTGGAGTCCTACGCCCGGGCACTGGAGGCCAGCGGCCTGCTCATCGAGGCAATCAGGGAAGTGAAGCCGCCGGATCACCTCGTCGGCCGCGACCCCGCTGCCCGGCGCTGGCAGCGGATTCCGCTCTTCCCGCACCTGCGAGCGATCAAGCCATGACCGGCGGCATCAGGGGGGCTCAGCTAGCCGCTGCCAGGCGCGGCCTCAGCCGTGGAGCCGGGGGTACGAGGATCGGACCGCCGTCCCCGGCGGGGCTGCCAAGGCGACCGGCTGTGCCACCCAGTCGGTTCAGCAGGTGAGGTGCAGGACGGCGTTGGTGTCCTTGATGGTCCCGGCCAGTACGCCGATCGCCTCTGCGGTGGGAAGGACGACAAGATCGACCTTGCGGCGGCGAGCCTCGTCCCGGACCTGCTCCGTCACCGGCAGCGCGCCATCAGCACCGGTTCCGATCACCAGCCGGCGACATCGCCAGGGGATGTCTTCGGCGGCCGACAGCGGGGTGTGCCCGTAAGCGCCCCGGAACTTCCGGGACGCGGCCTTCTTGCGTTTGCGGATCTTTCCCCGGTCAATGATCAGGTCGTGATCGTAGGTCACGCCGTCGACTCGAACGGAACCGAATGAGTACTCGGCAAATCGCATGCTGATGCCCCTAGCCTGCATCGGCGGCCCCGTGGCCGGTGCCAGCGGCCGACCCGGGTACCGCACCGGATTCATGCCCGCGCAGGCTCGATTGCAAGCCCCATCGGTTCTTGCTAGCGCCTTTCCGCCCGGACCGCGAGCGCTGACACCGCCGCAGGCCCGCCAACATACACACCGATCGGCCGGACGGCCGAAATTGCGCAAGATCGCGCCAGCCACAACGCACCTGGAGCGGCAAGAGCGGACGTTGGCCTGGTGCGCTGAGCGCTCAGGGTATGAGGACGATCTTGCCGCGGACGTGGCCCTGCGCAAGCAGGCTGTAGGCGTCGCGGACCTCGGTGAGCGGGAAGGTCGCGGCGACCGGAACCTCGAGCCGGCCTGCTGCGATCAGCTCCGCCAGCTCGGCCAGCACGCTCGCGCTGGCCCCGGCGGCGCTGCCCTCGGCCTTGACTCCGTACTGCACGACGGCTCCGAAGTTGACGATGGTGTCCACCCGCGAAGGCTCCACGCCAAGCTCCAGCGCCAGCTGCACATAGTCCGCGCCGACCGTGTCGATGAACGCGTCGATCCGCCCGGCGGCGCGGCGGATCCGGCCAGCCGCGCCGTCGCCGTAGGTCACGGGAATCACCCCGTGCCCGGCGAGCCATTCATGGTGCACCTGGCTGGCCAGCCCGATCACGGTAGCCCCGGCCAGCCTGGCCAGCTGGACAGCGATCGAGCCGACCCCTCCGGCGGCCCCTGACACCACCACCGTGTCGCCACCGCTCAGGGCGACCGCTCGCACGGCCGCCCACGCCGTGGCGCCAGCGACGAACAGCGATCCGGCGACCTCCCACGGCACGGCCGCCGGCTTCGCAGTCAGGTTCTGCGCCTCGACCACAACGTACTCGGCCTGGCTGGCCCGGTGATCGCTATAGCCGATCACCTGCGCGCCGACGCCAACCCCGGCCACGCCCGGACCCGTCCCGGCCACTATCCCTGCCAGATCGCTGCCCTGCCCGGACGGAAACACGGCCGGCCACCGGTCATGCAGCAGGCCCGCGCGGATCTTAGCCTCACCGGGATTGATCCCCGCCGCCCTGACCCGCACCAGCACCTGGCCCGGTCCAGGTACCGGCTCGGGCACGTCTGTCACCTGGAGCACCTCGACCCCGCCGTACTCCTCGAACCGCACCGCCTTCACCCCGGCACCTCCGTCCGCCCAAGGCCCGGGTTAACCGCCTCCCGACGCCCCTTATGCCCAGCCGGGCACCGGGCACGCCCGGACACGACGGCCACGGCAAGCCGCCACTGACCCGCCAGCCGCCATCGGCAGCGCGGCACACAGTGACCACATCCGACGTGCGACCTGCGGCAGAAGAGTAAGTTCCTGGCGCTCGGCGGTCGTGTATAACCATGCGAGCCCAGACAGCGCAGCGCTATCGGTGCCCAAAGATAGGCGGACTGGCAATCTCTTTCGACGACGCGCCCTGAACCGATCTGTGCGCTGATGCTCATGCACCTGCCACCACGGGACCAGCGCCATAAGGCTCGATCTGGCGCAACCTTTTTGGTTCGCGCGGGGCCGGTGACACGACACGGGAATTGATGTTCTGTACCGGCCTGACCGGGCGTGGTTATCTGCGTGCACATAACTTCTAGCGAGTATTGCGAAGTGCTGGCCGCCCGGGGTGATTGCCGCGCGTCTTCCCCGGGTTGCATTCCGCTGGGTAGCGGTAAACCACGGGCCGGTGACGGGCGTCTGAACAGCAGGAGCGCGGGCGGCCGGCGCTGGCTATGCCCGTGCCCGAGCAGGTGAGACAGGTGAGCAGGCATGATCAGCGACGGCGGGCTGATACCGCGACGGCACGCATTATCCCGGTATCTGGGTATTCTCGGCGGCACGGCGATCACCGCTGCGGCCGTGGCGCTGGCCGGCGGCATGCCTGTGATGGCAGCGGCTGCCACTGCGGCCGCGTCCGGCGGCTGGAGCCGGCCGCGGGAGCTGCCGGCGCCGCGCGACCTTGCGGAGATAGCAGCTTTTAACGCGCTGTCCTGCGCGTCGCGGTCGGACTGCACCGCGGTCGGGTGGTACCAGGACCAGTCGTCGGGCCGGATCCGGGACTTCGCGGCCACCGAGCGGCGCGGCGTGTGGGGCAAAGCGCTGAGCATCGCTGCCCCGACCGCCGGCAAGAACGTCGATTTCGGCGGCCTCCCGGTGCTGTCGTGTGCCTCGGCGGGCAACTGCGCCGCCGGCGACTCCTACAACAGCAGCGGGTTCGTGATCTCCGAGACGAACGGCACCTGGGGCAAAGCCCAGCAGGTCTACAGCGGCCCAGATGCCATCTCCTGCCCGGCACCCGGTGACTGCACGGCCGCGCTGGCCGGCGGCTACCTGCTCAGCGAAGAACACGGCACCTGGCGCAAGGCCTTCCCCGTGCCAGGCCTGGCCGCGCTGAGCGACCGGGGTATCGACTCCGAGGTGATCTCCTGCCCCTCACCCGGTGACTGCACGGCCGCGGGAGGCTACTACGACCCCGCCGTCGTCGACCGGTCGTTCGTCGTCACCGAAAGGCACGGGGTCTGGGGCAACGCCCAGAAGGTAAGAAACAGCCGGCCAGGGACCGGGCTCAACATTACCGCGCTGTCGTGCTCCTCGGCGGGCAACTGCGTCGCGGCAGGGTGGGCCTATCCGCCGGACGGTTACGGGGCGTTCGCCGTCACCGAGACCCACGGCAGGTGGGGCCCGGCCGAGTTCTTGCCCGGGACATTCAAGCTGGGCGGCGGCGGCGGGATCGACCAGCTGGACTGCCCCGCGGCCGGCGCGTGCACCGCGCTCGGCGATCTCTCGGTAGAGCAGCCGTTCGTATCCACCGAGCAGAACGGCACCTGGCACACCGCCCAGACCATCACCGGCGCCGGCCCCAGCGGCGGTGACATCTTCGACTCGATATCCTGCGCCGCCGCCGGCAACTGCGTCTTCGCCGGCGACATCCCGGTGCGCGGCGGCCAGCAACAGGCCGCCACAGCCGAACAGGTCAACGGCCGCTGGGGACCGGCGACGGTCCTGCCCGGCATCCTCGCCATCGACCACGGCCAGGACTCCGCGCTCGAAGCAGTATCCTGCCCGCCCAGATCCCGCTGCACCGCCGTCGGATCGCTCACCGACGGCGGTCCCGGATACCTGCTCGCCACCGTCCAGCGCTAGCCCGGCACCCGCCCGGCCCGGACACCACGCAGAACCGTGCCGCGCCCGCCCGGCCACCAGCCGCACCGGCCCCGCCAGCAACCCCCCGTGCACAACCAATCCAGGAGTCTACGCACACACAGTAGGCTCGTTCTGTACTGGGCGATGTACCATGCAGTGCCGCGCGGTCGTGTACAAGAACCGCTGATCTGCACCTCAGTTCGGTCGGTTGGCACAGAGGGTCGCTGTGCTACCGCGCTGCGCCCGAGTGGACGTTCGGCTTTCCTTACGGTCCGCGGTAAAGGACCGTCGGCCCTGCTGCGGCCAACCTTCGCCATAGTAATTGTGCCGTCAGCCTCCGCGACCGGCAGAGGTGAACCGCGCCGACGCCTGCTCCGCGTCGCCAGCCACCTCTTTCAGCGCGCGCACGTCGCGCTGCGCGGTGAACTTCATCCGCTGGTCGAGCCCTTCGAGCAGTCCCCATCGGTCGGCCAGCAGCGTGGCCTGCGGGAAGCTCGCGATGCGTTCGGCGATTTCCAGCGCGCGCGTCACGTGTTCGCCAGGTGGCACCACCTCGGTGACAAGTCCCATGGCAAGTGCCGTCGCGGCGGAGATCTCGCGCCCGGTGAGTAGAAGGTCCAGCGCGCGGCCGAGCCCGATGATCGCGGCGAGCCGGTCGGCACCCCCGTCCAGGATCGGCACTCCCCATTGCCGGTCCGGGAACCCGAACCGTGCCGTGTCCGTGGCTACCCTCAGATCGCACCAGGTGGCCAGCGTGACGCCGCCTCCGAGGCACCAGCCCGAGATCGCCGCGATCGCAGGCTTCGGCGAGAACCGCCGCACGCCGAACACTCCTTCCGGCTGGCCGACTCTTGGTCGCAGCGACTCCAGGGACGTCAGGTCGGCTCCCGCACAGAATGCCTCCTCGTCCCCGGTCACCACCAGCACCCGCGCGTCCGGGTCGTCGTTGAACGCGCGGACGGCTTGCACCATCGCCTCGGCCGTGGGCCCGTCGATGGCGTTGCGGCGCTGCGGACGCCGAATCGCGATCACGGCGGCCGCCCCTACCCGCTCGTATGTGGCTGCACCGGGCCCGGCAGAGCTCGACCCAGTCATCTGCGCTCCCCTGGGTTAGTCCGGAGCGCGGTCCCAGCGATCTGGGTGTTGATCGGAAGGAACATGGTCGGCACGTGGTATCTCTGCACCACCAGGTGTGCCCAGCCGGTCCGGGCCAGGGTCGCCTCAGTGTCGCGCAGCACATCGCAACCCTCGAAGAACCAGCGCCACGGCCGGGCCACGGATCGCTGAACCATCCGCAGCACAGGGTGGCTCTGGCCTGCCCGGACGTGCTCCAGGAAGAGAAACCGGCCACCCGGCCGGAGAATCCGACGGACTTCGCGGAGCGTCGCAGCCGGGTCGGGCACGGTACACAGAACAAGCGTGCTCACCATGGCATCGACGCTCGCGTCGGGCAGACCGATGGCGTCCGCCCCTTCTTCACGCAGCTCCAATTCGATGCCGTAGCGCTGCGCCGCCTTCCGGAGCGGTGAGTGCATGTGCCGGTTCGGCTCGATCGCGATCAGCCGGGTGCCGGTTCGGTAATAGCGCAGGTTGGCCCCGGTTCCGGGCCCGATCTCAACCACGGTCGGCGGAAGGTTGGCGAACAGCCGTCGTTTGCGCCGTCCCAGCAGTAGGTGGCCGTAGGCGTTGGACGTGCGCAGGACGGCCGCATTGAGTCGGCCCCGCACGGCGTTGTCGACCGTCGCGGCGCCGTGGCAGGCCTGTGGTGTGGTGGCGCTGTTGTCATGACGGAAACTGTCTGTCGCTGTCGTGTCCATACGGCGAGTGTGGGTGGCGCGCCTGTCAACTCGCTGTCACGTGTCTACGCCGCCGTCCAGGAGGCTGACATAATGCCAACTGATGTTCTTGGTACTCGGCGCCGTTACCGTGGTCGGCCCGGACGGGCAGGTCGTCGCGCTCAGTGACCGCCAGCGGTCTCTGTTGGCCAGCCTGCTGGCTCGGGCCGGCGCTGTCGTGAGCGTTGACAACCTCGTGGACCTGATCTGGCCGGAGGATCCCCCTCAGGATCCCGTGGCGGCGCTGCACAACCAGGTGTCTCGACTGCGCCGGACCATTCCGTTCACGCGGATCGAGACCGTGGCTCCCGGCTACCGGTTGGCCGTTGATCCGGACGATGTGGACAGTCAGCGGTTCGACCGGCTGGTGCGGGCAGACACTGCCAGGTCATTGAGCGAGGCTCTGAGCCTATGGCACGGTGCGGCCTACGCCGAGTTCGCCGAGTCGTCAGTGGCCCGGTTTGAGGCGATCCGGCTCGAGGAGGCGCGCCGACAGGCGATCGAGCGTTGGCATGAGCATCGCCTGGACGAGGGCTCTCCCGACCTTCCGGCTCTGGAGGCGTTCGCCACCGAACATCCGCTCCGAGAACATGCGCACCTCGTCCGCATGAGGGCCTTGTGCGCGTGTGGACGCCAAGCCGACGCGCTCGCGGCGTACCAACGCTACGCCGACCGGCTCGCCGACGAGCTCGGGCTCGAGCCTTCGGCTGCCATGCAGGATCTGCGGCTGCGCATACTCCGCCACAACGTTGCGCCGCCGACCCCGCTGCGAGCGATGCGCGCAAATCACGTTTCCGTCGGCGACCGTCGAATCGCCGTTGCCACCGTTGGGAGTGGACAGTCGCTGATCGCGCTGCCCGGCTGGGTATCGAACATCGACGTCATCGCGGCTGGCCGCGATCCGCGCTCCTCGATATTTCAACGACTGGTCGGGACCCACGCGTTGGTCATGTACGACCGCTACGGGACCGGACGCTCCCCCGGTCCGGTCGACGACTTCGGCCTGGACGCGAGTGTGGCCGAGCTGGCCGCCGTGGCGACCCACGCTGGAGCGCCGGTCGACCTGCTCGCCATGTCCCAGGCCGGACCGGTTGCCGTCGCGCTCGCCGCGACGCGGCCGGATCTGGTGCGGCGACTGGTGTTCTTCGGGACCTACGCCAGCGCCGCCGAAGTATTCATACGCCTAGACCTCAGCGCCACCCTCATCGCGTTGGTGCGCAGTCACTGGGGGCTCGGTTCCAAGCTGCTCGCCGACCTCTACCGGCCCGATCTGACCGACGCAGCGGCCGACCACCTGGCCGCGGTGCTGCGAGACTCGGCCGGCCGCGACGTGGCCGCCGGATATCTCGCGGCCATCTACGCTGCCGACGTCACCGCCCTCCTGCCGGCGGTGAGCGCACCCGCACTCGTGCTGCACTACCGAGGTGACCGCGTAATACCTCACCGCGGCGGGCTGCAACTGGTCGAAGGCCTGCCCGACGCCCGGTTGGTCACCCTCGAAGGGCGCTACCACCTGCCCGACATTCGCGACCTCGACCACATTGTCGACACCATCACCGCGTTCCTGTCCTGCCGATCGCCAAGCGGTTAACCGCGTGCAGAATCTTGAGCCCTCCGAACTTACATGCCACCGAAGTGGACGTTCTGTGCTAACAAGTTCTCGATCAGCGCGTATGCGCGCTTCGCGCCTATTCGGCGATATGGACGCTCTGGGAGCGGCATGAGAGTGCGCTGCCAAACGCATACGCTGCCAGGTGTGCTCGATGACGCGCTCCTAGCGGACTGGTGTCTGCGTTACCTGGGTGCGCCGTTCGAGCGGGTGCTCTTCCGCTCCGGATTCCTTTCTGAGGTCGTCGGGGTCGAGTTGCCGGGCGGTCTGCGGGCAGTGGTGAAAGCGCGTCCCTTCCAGCCTCGGATCGCCGGCTGTCTGCAGGTCCAGGCTGCGCTGGCTCGCGTGGGCTTCCCATGTCCGGAACCGCTGACCGTGGCGACGCGGGTGCACGGTATGACGGTCACGGCCGAGACGGAGGTGCCTGGTGGCAGTCCTCTGCCTGCCGAAGCGGGAGCGGCCCCCTTCGCGGCCCTCCTCGCTCGCCTGATCGGTTCGGCACCAGCCCCAGCGGCTGTCCCCGATCTGGCGCCCTCGCCGCCGTGGACGGGATGGGACCATCCCGGGCGAGGACTGTGGCCCGACCTTGATGAGCACGGGCAGGACCTCAACCTCGCCGGCGGGCCCGAGTGGGTTGATGACGCTGCTCGTCGCGTGAGAGAACGACTGACCTCGACACCGGGGCGGGTTTGTACTGGCCACGGTGACTGGGAGTCACAGAACATTCGATGGACGGGCCGCGATCCTCTCGTCGTGCATGACTGGGACAGTGTCATCGCCCAGCCCGAGACGGCCATCGTGGGCCTGGCCGCGGCAATGTGGCCCCGCGAGGAGGGGCCAGATGCTGTAACCGCCACGCTTGCCCAGACGGCCGACTTCATCACCAGTTACCAACTCCAGGCTGGCCGGGAGTGGGACCGGCGGGAGATTCGAGACGCCTGGGCAGCGGGCCTGTGGGTTCGGCTCATCTACGCCACGCAGGAGGCGGCCGAGGGCGGTAGTCAGCAACTGGATCGCCTCGCCACCGAGATCGATGAACGGCTTGATCATGCTGCACTCAGATAGACGCTCATCGGCATGCGCGGACGGGTCAGGACAGATCGTGAGCCCCGCTGGCGCGATCGGCGCGGCGCCGTAACGTTCCGTCTGGCGTGTCGATCGGGTTTCCGTCCGGCGGCACGCTGGCGCGCATAACGCCATCAGGAGCGGTGGCAGCTTCCCACGTAGTCACATTCCGTGAGTGTCCTGGCCGTGCATGTCCTCAGGGCGCCTCCGCCAGGTCCAGATGACCGCCAGCAGCGTGCTCGCGGGAAGCGGAGACCGGCCGGCCGCCTTCCCGGTCACGCCGCAGGAGCGGAAGGGTACGATCTCCGGGGCCGGGCCCAGAGATCGCCAGCCGGGCCGTCCCCCGCGCCTCGCTACGTCTCACCAGCCGCCGCCAGTATCGGCACAGGAGCCTCACTGACGCGCGGCCCGGACATTCCAGGGCATCATTTGCTGCACGGCTTACTACAAGATCGTTAAAACGGACGAGGCCCTCCCGCCGGAAGGGCCTCTGACCTGCATTTCCTAGTAGCGGGGGCAGGATTTGAACCTGCGACCTCTGGGTTATGAGTCAGCCGGTCCTCGTCTGAGCAGAACCACCGCAACGCACTGGCAGCTTGTCCGCGCAGGACAGCGGCCGCGTGACCTGTCACAGCGTCTCAGTAGCTGCGGCCCGGATCAGGCTACGCTACTACAGTTCTTACTACGCCGGCTCAGCAGCCGCCCGGTCCGCGGGCACAGCGCCGGGTACCCGCGGCGTCCGGAGGGCGATGACCTGGCGCCCCTGGATGAGCTGATCCGCCAGGCACCCGGCGCCCACCCGATCAGCTCGCCCGACGAGTTCCGCTGCGAGGCGTCGGGCACCGGCGAGGAGCTCGGCGCGTTCCTGGCAATCGCGGCCGGGTCCCGCCGCGCAGACCTGGCCGGACCGGTCCTTGCGGGGCCGTCGTCCTGGACACGGACGCCGCTTCCCGTGCGCTCGCGGGACGGCTCCGGGCACCGCTCGCCGCTCGCCTGGTCGGCAGGCAGCCCATGCTCACTGTCGTGACCATCGGCGAGCTGACCCGTGGACGAAGCTCCGTCACCAGGGACCAGGCAGCCACGCCATGCCCGATGACTGGCTCACGGACATGCCCGTGATACCCGGCGCGACGAGCGTCGCAGTGATCTGGGGCAAGCTGTCAGCCGCGGCCACGTTCCGCGGCCGTCCCCGCCCGGCCAGCCACACCTGGGCCGCCGCATGCCGCTCGCCGGCCACACCAGGAACATGTCCGGCTTCGCCGGGAACGACGGCCGCACGCTCCTCATGACGTGACGGCGAACGCGGTGCCATCTGCGCTTCCAGGGGGCAGCGCAGCGTGTCACAGCATGTCAGCGCGCGGACCGTTCCCAGGGCTTCGTGCGGCACCTGCGCCCGCCCCCCTTTGCGAGCATGCTCAAGTCGTGCCATCGCGATGATCCGGCTGCCCCCAGCGTCCGGCGATGCACGCGGCCATCGGCGGCAGGCGGAGCAGCGACCCGGCGGCCCCTCGAACGATTACAATCTGTGAATTCCGAATATCGGCCTTAGCTTGCCAGAGGGCACAGGCCGACTCGGCGCGCTTTGCGGAAATCACACAGCGTGATTTCCGACGACAGATCGCCTGTTATGGGTCCGTGATGTTGGGTTGCTGGCCGTCAGGGTTACCGGGTGCGCCGAGCGTGTCCGGGTGAACTGGCGTGCCGCTGGATGGGGCCTGTGGCGAGCGGATGCCGTGACCGTCTCAGATGACGGCCTGATCCTGGCGGCCAGGGCCGCCGGCCTGTGCGGCAGGCCGGGCCGCCGCCTTGGCGGCGGGTTACGGCCGGCCGGTGTCGGGAGACGCGGGGTCGTGCCGGATCGTGGCCTTGGGGCGCGCTGACGGCGGGCTTCTTGTCGTTTCGCGCACGTGGTCATGGTCCTGGCCGGGATGCTGGGCAGGCGCCTGCCATGCCCGCGCCCGCGTTATCCGGTCTGGCTCACGACGAACCCCTGGTAATGACCGCGGCGGTCCGAGTAGTCCCCGCCGGCCGCGCAGGTGCCCGCCGGGGCGCAGGACACCGAGTTGACATCGGCGAACCCGCCCTTGTTCAGGGCCCCCAGGCCGGGCACCTCGATCGCCGTGCCCCAGCGGCCGTTCCGCTCGACGGCCACGAACCCGTGGTCGTTGTAATGCTTGTCCGCGTAGGTCCCGCCGGCCGCGCAGTTGCCCGGCGAGGCGCACGACACCGAGGTGACGTAGGCGATCGGGCGGTAGGTCAGTGCCGCCAGGCCGGGCACGTCGATCGCCCGGCCCCAGACGCCGTTCTTCTCGCTGACCACGAACCCCAGAGGGTACGGCCACCCGAAGGCCCCGCCGGCCGCGCAGTTGCCCGCCGAAGCGCACGACACCGAGTCGACCTCGGCGTTAAAGCCCGCGTTCAGGGCCTCCAGGCCGGGCACCTCGATCGCCTTGCCCCAGACGCCGTTCCGCTCGACGGCCACGAACCCCTGCCCACTGCCACTGCCGTCCGTGTAGTCCCCGCCGGCCGCGCAGTTGCCCGCCGAGGGGCACGACACCGAGTAGACGTCGGCGTACCCGCCCGCGTTCAGGGTCCCCAGGCCGGGCACCTCGATCGCCGTGGCCCAGCGGCCGTTCCGCTCGGCGGCCACGAACCCCTGCTGATTACCGCGGCGGTCCTGGTAGTCCCCGCCGGCCGCGCAGCTGCCCGCCGAGCCGCACGACACCTCGGTGACCGCGGCGTGCCCGCCCTTGTTCAGGGCCCCCAGGCCGGGCACCTCGATCGCCGTGCCCCAGCGGCCGTTCCGCTCGGCGGCCACGAACCCCTGGGAGTGACCGGAAGCGTCGGCGTAGGACCCGCCGGCCGCGCAGCTGCCCGCCGAGGCGCACGACACCGAGCTGACCGAGGCGGCCCCGCGCTTGTTCAGGGTCCCCAGGCCGGGCACCTCGATCGCCGTGCCCCAGCGGCCGTTCCGCTCGGCGGCCACGAACCCCTGGGAGTGACCGGAAGCGTCGGCGTAGGACCCGCCGGCCGCGCAGCTGCCCGCCGAGCCGCACGACACCGACCCCACCCCGGCCGACACCCCGGCGTTCCCGCCCTTGTTCAGCGCCCCCAGGCCGGGCACCTCGATCGCCGTGCCCCAGACGCCGTGCCGCTCGCTGACCACGAACCCCTGCTGGTGACCGCGGCGGTCCGTGTAGACCCCGCCGGACGCGCAGCTGCCCGCCGAGGCGCACGACACCGACAACACCACGGCGTCCCTCTTGTTCAGGGCCCCCAGGCCGGGCACCTCGATCGCCCGGCCCCACGAGCCAGCCAGCCGGGCCACCCCGATGACTGAGGCGTCCCCGGCACCCGGCGGCCTGACCCCCCTTGTCATCCCCCGAGCCGCCGACCACGCCGGCGCCACAGCACCCGCCCAGGTGACAGCGACCGCGACCGCGGCTAACACGCAGGCAAGGACCCGCGCCTGACTGCCGTGCTGCACATTCATCCGCGCGTCCTCCCGCAACGAGCCGCGCGCAACGGCGGCCGCCCGCGCTCCTGCTGTTCAGACGCCCGTAACCGGCCCGCGGTTTACCGCTCCCCAGCGGCGTACCCGTCGAAATGCAACCCCGGGGAGCTACGTCTCACCAGCCGCCGCCAGTCCCGGCACAGGAGCCTCACTGGCTCCATCAGACTGCCCGGTGCCGACATCACCGGGCGGCTTGTCTGCAATGGCGCCCGGCTACACGGCCAGGACGGGAGGCACCGTGCCTTGGTAGCGGACTCAATGAATGTTGGCGGAGGCGTGATCCTCGACCAGACTCCCTTTACGGCAGGCGCTGTCTGGCTGGCCGGTACACACATTAGCAGCGAGCTTCGCTGCACTGGCACTCAGCTGACAGGTACGGATGAAGACGGCAACGCACTGGTCGCGAACGGCATAACGGTCAATGGAGATCTAACGCTCGACGGGGGCTTCACCGCGGCTGGCACGGTGTCGCTTAGGTCAGCGCACGTGGGCGGGTCGCTGAACCTAAAGCCAGCGAGACTCGCTGCGAGCGACAGGAAGGCGTTCGACGCCGCCGGCGCGCAGATCACGCACGATCTGGTGTGGGAGCCCGGCCAGCCGGTCTCTGGGCTCGTCATTCTCGAAGATGCCGAAGCTGGCCGGCTCAAGGACAACTGGCGCGGCAGGGCTAATGGATACTGGCCGTCGACGCGGGAAGGCCAGCTTCGCCTCGACGGCTTCACCTACAACAGGATCCGCGAGGAAGATGGCATCACGTGGGTGGAGCGGCTGGAGTGGATCGGAAGCCCGCGCAAGCCCGCACCCAGGGGAATGCTGACCGCCGCCGGATGAGGGCACAAGCCGCAGGCAGGCCACACCGCCAAGGTCAAGAAAGATTCAGCCTAACCTAGCCCGCGAGTTTATGCTGGCAGCTGCCTTGCATCTGGGCATAGATCGCAATCGGAGGAGCTTGTGTCATTGTTGAGCTCGGTTAGCACGCATGCTCCATCCTGCGTATCTCCGGCAAACCCGATATCTGGGGGGCTAAAGGGCCGCTAATGAAGATCAGCATCCATTTCAGCGGCCAGGAGCCGGGCTTCTGCAGCACCGATGCGCTGGTAGATCTCCAGCGCCTCCCTTAGAGTGTTCTGAGCGTCGCTCAAGCACAGCGCCTGTGAACATCGGCCGATTCCTTCGAGGGCGCGGGCTTCCTCTAGCTGGCTATGTATGGTGCGGCCCAGTTCTAGGGCCCGCTGGTGATAGGCATTGGCCTGTCTCGGATCACCGCAGGTCCGGTAGAGTGTTCCAGCAGCGTTGAGCGCCTCCGCTTCACCGAAGAGATCCCCGATATCACGGTATATTGCCAGGGCCTGCTCATGGGCCTGCGCGGCGCCCGCATCGTCGTGAGTCAGCCGCCGGACGATCCCCAGAACGTTGAGGACGTTGGCTTCGCCGAGCGCGTAGCCGACTTGACGGCAGACGGCAAGTGCCTGGTCGAGCACTTCGGCGGCGTTCCGATAGTTGCCGGTTAGGTACCACACAGCCCCGAGATCCTTGAGCGCGTTGGCTTCGCCGAGCGTATAGCCGACTTGACGGCAGATGCCCAGGGCCTGGTTCAACGCCGCGGCCGCGCCCTGATAGCTACCGGTCAGGTACCACACCACCCCAAGATCGTTGAGGGCATTGGCATCGCCGACGCGATCACCAATGTCACGATAGATAACAATGGTCTGGTTTAGCACGTCAATCGCGCCCTGATAGTCGCCGGCCACCTGGTGCATGGTCCCTATATAGCTGAGGGCGTTGGCCTCGCTGAGCCGATCGCCGAGATCCTGCGAGGCGGCCAGGGCCTGCTCCAGCGCGGCAGACGCACCCGGGTAGTCACCGACCACTAGCCTGGCCCCGCCGAGCTCGATGAGGGTATGGGTCTCGCCGAGCTGGTCGCCCAGGTCCCGTGATATGACCAGAGCCTGCTCCAGGGCAGCGGTCGCGCCCTGATGGTCGCCGGTCACCTGCCGCACCGACCCCAGATAGTAGAGCGCGCTGGCCTCGCCCAGGCGGTCGCCAAGATCGCGGTAGAGGGCCAGGGCCTGGTCCAGCACGTCCGCCGCGCCCTGGCGGTCGCCCATCACGTGCCGTACATGTCCCAGGCAGCTGAGAGCGTTGGCCTCGCCGAGGCGCTCGCCTAGGTCGCGATAGATGTCGAGGGCCTGCGCTAGCGCGGCGGCCGCACCCGGGTAATCACCGGTCAAGCGCCGTAGTATTCCCAGGTCGTTGAGCGCCCCGGCTTGCCCGGACCGGTCGCCGATATGTCGTGCTGCGCTGGCCGCAGCGGCATGCAAGGTGATGGCCTGCGGCCATGGGCCGTCGCTGCGCAGGTGGGATGCGATAACAGCGGTGAGCGCGACCACACGGGCGTGCTGGTGGTGTGCCGCGGCGTAATCAATGCAGGCGAGCAGGTTGGCGCGCTCGGCGGTCATCCACGCCTGCGCCCGGTGCCGGCTGGTGAGCTCGGGTACGGCCGCAGGTGCCGACACAACTGTCACGGTGGTCGGCCGGGTGTAGCGGGCCAGGTGGACATCGGCGGCGCGGGCGGTGTGCTGATAGTAGTCGAGGAGCCGCCCGACGGGACGCTCACTGCTCATCGGCGAACTCGCCTGCGGCGGCGAGGCTGCGGGCGTACTCGTGGATCAGGTTGTGCATCCGGTACCGGCGGGGAACGGGCTCGGCGAGCAGGCGGTCGCGGTGCAGCCCGTCGAGCAGTTCGACGGTCTCCTCAAAGGGCAGGCCGGCCAGGGCGGCGGCTGCGTATGGGTCGATGTCGGGGCCGGGGTGCAGGCCCAGGTGGCGGAAGAACAGCTGCTGTGCGGCGGTCAGGTACTGGTAAGACAGTTCGAACGCGGCGGCGACTGTGCGGTTCTCGGCCCTGACTGTGAGCAGTTTCGCCTTCGTCTCGCCGATCAGGTCGTCCATGGTCCATGACTGGTGCCTGGTGAAGAGGCTGGCAAGCAGCGCGATCGCCAGCGGCAGGTGCCCGCACAGCCCGGCCATCTGGGTCACCTTCCCGGGCTCACTTGCAGCGCGGGGAGCTAGGCTCGTGAACATCGCCGCAGCGTCGGCGGGGGGCAGGGTATCCAGCGGAACCGACACCAAGGCCGAGGGCAAATCACCCAAATAGCGGCGGCTGGTGACCAGCACCAGGCACCCTGCGGCTCCGGGCAGCAGGGGCTCGACCTGGGCGCTGCTGGCGGCGTTGTCGAGAATCAGCAGCACGCGCTTGCCGGACAGCCGGTCCCGCCACATCGCGGCCCTGCCCTCCAGGCTGCCCGGCATATAGCGGGGGTCCACCCCATCTGCGGCGAGCAAGATGGCCAGCGCGTCGGTGGGGTCGACGGGCCGCTGGCCGGGGGTGTGGGCGTGGAGGTCGACGAACAGCTGCCGGTCGGGGAACTGGCTAGCCACCAAGTGCCCGACGTGCACGGCCAGGGTGGTCTTGCCCACCCCTGGCATGCCGTCGATCGCGTGGATGGCCACCACCCGGCCGGCATGCGCAGCGGCCGCCGCCGCAGCTCCGATCTCCTCCATCTGCTGGCCGCGGCCGGTGAACGCGGACGTGTCCGCCGGCAGGGTGCACGCCGCCGGCGGCGGCGCGCCGACATGCGGGCGGCCGGCGAGACTGCCGGTCGTGGTGCCGTTCTGGGAGCTGGCCGAGGCTGGCGGGCGGGCGGTGGAGAACCGCTCGCTCAGCAACGTCGCGAGGTCCTCCCGCACCAGCTGGCCAAGCTCACGAGCTGTGCGGAACATGCGGTAGGAGCCCGAGGCCTGCTCCTCGATGCGGGCTATCAGGCCCGCCAGCCGGGGCTCGCGGCCGGCCGCCGGCACCTTGACGTACAGCAGGCGAGGTAACGCCTGCGACAGCTCAAACTCCTCCTCAAGGCCCGAGATGTCCATGCCCGGGCCGATCCACCCGTAGCGCTGCCAGTACAACCCGATGAAGACATCGCTCTGAGTCAGGTATGCCCGGTACAGATCCCGCGGAGGATGCGGCCGCGCCCCCGACTCGAACATCACCGGCGTGAGCCGCAGCGCCGAGACGGCACGCGAGACCGCTTGCCGCTCATCAGCCAGCTCACCCAGCGTAGAGCTAATGAATACCCGCAAGCGCTGGTCAGGAGTCTGGATCACCACGAATGCCACCCCGCATCCGGCCTTAGCCGATCGCCTTGGTGAGCCTACCGCCCAACGCAAGCCCGCAAACGAGCCGATCTAACCGCGTTGGAAGAACCCAAGTCGATCAATCCGGCGCTATCGACCCGGAGACGCAACGCAGCGACAGCAGGAGCAAGCGCTCTGAACCCCATGAGGAGTGGCGGAACAGAATGACTTATCTGTATCACATCACCGATACGCCCTCGGTCCACTTGCCCGCACCGATCGGCGGGCTCTGGTACGCGTACTGAAGCCGCTGTCCGGTCACGGAGCGCGATCGCGCTGTCGGGCCGAAGACATTGGCCGGGTGTTCCGGATCGCCGGATATTGGCAGCTCGCGGCGTTCGGGCGTCTGGGCCACCCGCCGCCTGCCTGCTACTGGCCCAGCAGCCAGCGTCCGGGCCCGATGAGCTTGCGCGCCTGGGCCGGTCCCCATGATCCGGGTGGGTAAGGGGCGATCGGGGGCGGGTTCGACAGCAGCGGATTAGCTACCCTCCACGCCGCGGCCAGCCCGTCGGGGCGGGTGAACAAGGAACGATCGCCGGTGAGTATGTCGTGGATCAGCCGGACATAGGGCGGCAGCGGATGCGCGCGGTCCAGGGCGGACAGCGGGATCGAGGCGTGCCTGGTGTCGAGGTCCAGCGCCGGGCCGGGTTTTTTCGCCACGAGCGACAGGTCGATTTCGCCGTCGCCCGCGAGCGAGAACGACAGGACGTTCGCCTGGCGTGGCAGCTGTCCGGCGAGCGGCCCGGCCGGCTCGCGCAGGATCAGGCTGACCCGCTGCCTGGTGGCGGCGAGCCGCTTGCCCGTGCGCAGGTAGAACGGCACGCCGCGCCAGCGGGCGTTGTCTATCCACAGGCGGGCGGCGACGAAGGTGTCCCGGTCAGACCGGGCTGCTACTCCGGGCACCTCGCGGTAGCCGGCGAACTGGCCGAGCACCACCTCGCCCGGGTCGAGCGGCCGGAAGCAGCTGATCACCTTCTCCCGCGCGGCCTGCAGGTCGACGGCGCCGAGACTGGCCGGCGGCTCCATGGCGACCTCGGCGGCCACCTGGAACAGGTGCGTGACCAGCATGTCCAGCACCGCGCCGGTGGCGTCGTAGAACCCGGCCCGGCCGGTGATGCCCAGCTTCTCGGGCACGTCGATCTGCACGGACTCGACGTGCTCCCGCCCCCACATCGCGGCGAACGACCCGTTGGCGAAGCGCAGCAGGTGCAGGTCCTGGGTCGCCTCCTTACCCAGAAAATGATCGATCCGGTAGATCTGCTGCTCGTCAAACACCGAGCGGACGACGCGGTCCAGGACGCGGAAATCCCGCTGCGATGTGCCGAACGGCTTCTCGTAGACGACGCGGGCGCCGCTGGCCAGCCCGTGCTCGCCCAGGGCCTTCGTCAGCCCGGCGAAGGCCACCGGCGGTACCGCGAGGTAATGCACCAGCTGCTGGCCGCCGCCCAGCCAGGCGCGCGCCGTGGCCAGCACGTCCAGCATGCTGCCGGGATCGCCGGTGCTGAAACCCCCGCCGGCGAAGAACACGCGCTGCGCGAACGAGTCCCACGCCCCCTGCTGCGGGTGCGGGCCGAACTCGGTGAGCACGCCGTGAACATGGGCGCGGAACTCCTCATCCGCCACCTCACCGCGGCCGTTGCCCACCAGCAGCCACTGCCTGGGCAGCAACCCCTCGACAGCCAGCCGGTAGAACGCCGGCAGCACCATCCGCCCGGCCAGGTCGCCGGTCGCCCCGAACAAGACGAACACCGTCGGGCCCGGATCGGGGCCGGCCCCGCGGGAACGTTTCGCGTTCACCACGTCAGCCAAACCTATCCCGTCACCCGCCCGCTGCCGCACCGCCTGGCCAGCAGTGCCCCGGCGCCGCACGCGGCATGGGCCACGCCGGTGACAGCGGATAGCCGCGCGGCGAGTATCAGGAACCCCTGCCGGGCCCGGCAAGCCGGCTACCGGGGTGTCCCGCAGCGATCGCGGGAACCGGAACAGCGCAGACCGGCCAGCCCTGGGCGGAACGGCCGTCAGCAGGAGCCTGGGAATGCCGGCCGGCGCGGGCCTGGGGGTGAGGGGACCGGCACCCATAACGGCTCGGCGAACCTCATCCCCCAGAAGCCTCACCGCGCTGCGCGAGCAGGGGAAGGACTCCCTGGAGTGCCGGCAGCTGGCTGCGCCGCTGCGTTCGCAGAATGATCGCTAAGGTTCGAGGACTGCTGCTGGGCATTCCATCGTGTGCGGGCGGGTGCCGGGTACCAGGTGTGATCATGTTCGAGGTCGCGCTGGCGCCGGCGCGCCTGGATCAGACGTGGGCCAGAACGCCGTCCAGGGGCCGGGGCACCTGGTTCAGATCCACCGCGCCGGCCAGCAACCGCGCGTAGCGGTGCTTGTTGCCGGACCGGCCGCTCATGAACCGGCGGAGCTGGTCATCTGCAGACCGGCCCCGCTGGGCGGGCTGGCGCTGCAGGGTCCGCAGCGACCTGAGCTCGCCCTGCGCCTCGATGACTCGCTCCACCGCGCCGGTCCCGAGCGCCCTGATCAGCTCGTCCTCCAGGTCCAGGGTGCACACGAAGAATCCGAGCGCCTCCCTCGCGGCACCAGAGGCCCCGGCGCCGATCCCGGCTCGCCGCAGCGCGCGCCGGACGTAGTCCTCCTCGGCCACATCGCACAGACCGGCCAGCTTGACGTCAAGCCCGCCCGGACCATACCGCTCCAGATAGCGCCCGAGGTTAGTCGCGCCGTGCATCGCGATGACGGCGACGCCGTCCGCGGCGAGGTTACGGCCGCGCCGCCGGGCCAGCACCTCGAGCGCGATGCGGTCGCTCAGTCCCTCAACCAGAACGACCGCCCGCAGCCGGCCACCAAGGGCAGGATCCGCGGTCATACCGGCAACGCTACTGCCGGCCGGTTCCTGGCCGGATGCCGTCCCCCCTGGCGGACACCGCCTCCGGCGTCAGCCTCCGCTGCGTACTTCACAGACCGCGCAGATCACCCACATATGCACGGTCACCGGTCTGCCCGACCATGACTGCACAGCCGTCCATATCGGCGGCTCGGTGAGCGTTCTCCTGACCGCCACCGTCACTCTGCGTAACGCTGCCTCCAATCGCAGTCCGAGCCCGACCTCGGCCGTTCCGGCCCGAGCGATCTGCCGGAGGTCGCTATCGGTCGTCAGCCGAGGCACTTGCCAGATCCGGGACGGCAGCTGGCCAGACGGCTCCATGATGACTGACCCTGCACGCGCCATGCGGCATTAGCGCGTATTTGGACTCGGGCCCGGTCCGGGGTTAGGTGGCAAGGGGTCCTGCTGACCGGGCAGGATCGTCAGCGTGACGCTGGCCTATCTGGTGCAGCACGGCGAGAAAGAGCCCTTGCCGGGTGATCCCGGGCTGACGCAGCTGGGCCGGCATCAGGCCATGTGCACCGGGCGCTGGCTGCGCGGTGCGGGGGTGCGTGCGGTGTACACCAGCCCGCTGCGGCGTGCGCGGGAGACAGCCGCATGTATCGCATCGGTCACCGGGCTCGCGGTTCAGCCCGATACCCGGCTGCGGGAACGCCTGAACTGGGACGGCCGCGAGTCGTGGGATGCCTTCCTGTCCGTGTGGACCCGCACGACGCGCGACCGCGACTTCGTGCCCGCGGACGGGGCGTCATCACGGCAGGCAGGGGCACGGCTGCGGGCATTCCTGGCTGGACTGCCCGGCGGGCCCGGGCCGGTCGCGGCGGTCACCCATGGCGGGATCACGGCCGACCTGCTGCGCACCCTTCTGGGCGACAGCGCGCTGCCCCCGTACGTACTGGAGGCGGCCATCCCGCCTGGTGCTGTCACTGCCATGGACGGCCTGGACGTCATCATGATCGCTTCGACTTCCCACCTGTTGTAAGGGCTGTCCTGGTACCGGTGCTCACGGCCACGGACACTGCGCGTCCACATCGCGCTCGTCGCGGCAATTGAGGACGGTCCGTATTGGCGGCTGGTCCTCTGCCGGTAGTCTCTCGGCGCTGTCCGGCGGGCCCGGGCTGGCTGAGCAGGACGCTCTTGTGAGGACTTCGGACGATCCGGGGCAGCGGGCAGAAGTACCCTGGAGCAATGGCCCGTATCAGCGGTCGTATCCGCATTGCGGCGCCGGTCGGGCGGGTATTCGACACGGCCGCCGATTCGCGCGGCGAGCCATCATTCAACCCGGCCATGACCGGCGTCGAGTTGCTCACCCCGCTGCCGGTCGGGCTGGGCACGCGATTCCGTGCGCGCAGGGGCAAGGCTGGCGGGGAGATGCTTGCTGAGCTGACCGAGTTCGAACGGCCGCGCCGGCTCAGCTCGCGCACGGCCAGCTCGATGATGGAAACGACCGGAGGGCTGACCTTCGCCGCCGAGGGCGACGGCACGGTCATGAGCTGGGACTGGCAGGTGCGCCCGAGGGGCTGGATGCGGATGCTCGGCCCGCTGGTCGGGGCCCTTGGCGGCCGCATGGAGCGCCGGATCCGGGCCGGGCTGAAGCACCAGCTCGAAGACGCTGGAAGCGCTCGCTCCGCCTGACCACGGACCACCGTCGCCACGGGCTCGCACGACCCGCCCGCACCGGCCGCCAACGGCCTCAGAGACCAGAAACACACCACACGCGGCATGAGCGGGCGTTGGCTCAGCGCACCCGTCCGTTGCTGGCTGCGTTCTATGCGCCGATCTATATGTGTTCAGTTCACCTTCCACGGCAACCTGGTGCACGCCGACCTCAGCTCTTGTAGCCATTCTCTGATCGTGCCGTACTGGGAGCCCGCACGGTGGCCTTGGTCAGTGCAGGATCTCCAGTTCGACCGCTACACGTCTCCTTGCGCCGTCTTTCGATTGTCGCGCGAGAGCCGGAGTTGCACTATGCCATCCCGGGCCAGCCCATCGAACCCGGCGTATAGTGTGTCGCGCCAGCCATGGCCCCACTTGGCCGACATTCCAGCGTTATTCTCTTCTTCGGCCTCCCGCTCGTCATACCACTGCGCCTTTGCTGCAGTCTTGCGACCGAGATGGTTAAGATACGCACGCTCCGTTACGCGAACTTCACCTCCGTTCTGCCGGACCCTCAAAGCGTAGTCCTTGTCGCATCCCCAGCCATATCGTGGCCAGGTTCGCTCGTCCAGCATGCCAACGTTGTCCAGTACGCTGTGAGGGATGAACAGGCATGTACCGTCAACGAAGGGGACCAGGCGATCTACGTTTCGTGGCCGGTATTGCCCGGCAGGCCCCGCATAGGCTACCCGTTGCTGCGGCCAGTTACTGTCATAAGCGGGAGCGAGCAGGCTGGCTCCGGTGCCCGTCCAGGCGGCGCGCAGACCCGCGAGAAAGCCTCTGGATGATCTCACGTCATTGTTCAGTAGCACGTAAGCCGCGTAGTCCCGGTCGTTAGCGATGGACAATCCGAAATTACAGCCGCCGGCCCAGTGCAGGTTCCTGCGAGGCCGGAGAACATGCTCAGCGCCCCCCGGCCGGTAATCTCCGCCGTTGTCGACGACGTAGATCGCGCACCGGTAGCCATCATCGAGGAGATCCTTTATGACGGCATCAGTGAGATGCTGCTCGCCAAGCACAGGAATTATGACGCAGATGTCGGTACGACCAGAGTCACCCTGCTGAGGATCCGTAACTGGCGCTGTCATCCCTAGCTCCTGCACGCTAGAATTTCCATTTCGTGATAGCCGTAATGAGATAAGGCGTGCCCGGCCCGGTGCCGTCACCGGCAACTTCGGAACGAGGCCCAGCACGAGGCGAGCGGGCGCGACGACGGCCGAGCCGGACGCCGGCTGGCGTCGGCGGATGACCGGGAGCGAGGAAGAACGTCCGTTCTGGCAGCGGCCTGCTGGCTGGAGCCCGGATCCGGCCGGTCGGCCGCGATGGCCTGCATCTGAGCCGGGAGCCGCGCCATGACCCTGCTGCCAGCCCGCGCCCGAGCCCGGCTGCGCGTGCAGCAGGACCAGCTGGTGAGAACGCACGCTCAAGGGCAGGCCGCCGGCTGCCGCGTGAGGCGTCTGGCGCCCCGGCCGCCAGGCCCCCCTGAGGGCCGGCTGGCGCGAGTTTTTGGGTCGGTCATAGCCCCGCGTCGGTTCCGGCCAGCAGGGCCAGGACCTCGCCGACGGTGCGTTCCAGCCGGGTGGGTTCTGGCAGCGGCAGGTGTGCCTGGATCTGGTAGCGGTTGCGGCGGCCGTCTTTGTGCTTGACGATGTAGCCGGCCTCGGCCAGGTCGGTGACGATGCCGTAGGCGCTGCGCTCGGTGATGCCCAGGCTGGCGGCGATGTCGCGCAGCCGCGCGCCCGGGTCGTGCGCGATGCACAGCAGCACCCGGGCGTGGTTGGTCAGGAAGGTCCAGTTCGCCATCATCAGCATGCTACCAATAATTCTCTGGAAATCGGTTGCTAGTTTTAGGATGCGAGTGTAGCGTGACAGGCACGCACCGTAACTCAGCCGCCGAGGGCGGCCAGCTACCCGGGGCTACCGGAGGAGCGCATGCTCATCGGCCTGGTCATCATCGTGGCCGTGCTCATAGCGCTCGGAATGCCGCGCATCCGGCTGAGGGTGCCGGTGCCCGATGCGAGCCGCCGGGCCAGATCCCTGGCCCCGGCGGCTGCGGATGCGGCAGCGGTGACACGGTGAATGCTCTCGCCGACCATGACCTCGCCGCCGCGGACCTGCTGGCCCTGGCCCGGCTCGATGACGACGGCGCACCCGGCCGCTGCAGCCCGCCATGGTCACAGCCTGGCCGCCCCGTACCGGACATGATCACGACCGCGCAAAAGCCCGTGGAACCGCGGCCTCCGCCAGAGACCAGCGGCGGGCACAGCGCGGTGGCCCGCTCACCTGGGCACCCGCCGGTGGCCACCAGCCGGGCGGGAAAGATCACAGCAGCGCCGGGCCGCGCCCGGCAGCGGCTGACGCCTGCCCTGACGGGCGTCGGTTAGCGCCGCGCATCCCCAGCCCGCCGGTGCGTCCCGGCCGACCGCTGTCGCAGCGGCGGCCGGGACGCACCGTGTTCCCCGCTCGCGGAAGGAAACAGCGTCGTGCCCGAACCGGCGGCGCCCCACCCGAGCACCACCAGCCCCGGCCGCGCCCATCCCGCGGGCGGCCCGCCCGCGCCGACTGCCCTGTTGCTCACCTGCGGGGATGGTTTCTGCGGCCCCGCTCGCCGGGTAGCCCCGGTGCATTGCTGCTAATAAATAACCTCAGAGTTCCCTGTGGTCTCTCTAACCTCTTTGGCCCCAGGACCTGGGCTTCTTCCGGTGATCCGTCGCCGTTCTGCAGTCTGATGCTTTTTCAGTTTTCCTGAGGGTCTATCGTGTTCATCACTGGTCTTGCTGGATCAGCGAAGGCGAGAGGGGCCCTGGATTTGAGCCTGGCCGTCGTACGAGACCTGCGTGACGCGCGTGCCCCTGCCGGGCCGGATGAGCTGGCGGCGTTCGAGACCGACATACTGGCCGGGTTCGTCCTGGCCCGGGCGGCGGCCGGGCTGGCCGATGCCACGATCCGCTCCGACGTGCTGCACCTGGAGCAGCTGCGGGCATGGTTCGGCCGGCCGCTGTGGGACATGGAGCCCGCGGACGCCGATGCGTACTTCGGCACGGTGCTGCGGGCCGCGGCGAAGGGCACCCGGCTGGGCCGGTCGCAGGCGCTGCGGACCTACTTCCTGTTCCTGGAGCTCCGGCACAAGATCGAGATCCACCAGCTGACCGGCCGGGTGGCCGAGTGCCCGGTCGATGAGATGAACCGGCCGCGCGGCGCTGGCCGCGCGGCGCTGCGGATCCCGCCGTCGGCCGCGCAGGTGGCGGTGCTGTTCGCCGGGTGGCGGGCCGAGCTGACTACCTGCCGGAAGTACGCCCCGGCCGCCCGGAACTACGCGGCGGCCCGGCTGATGGCCGAGGCCGGGCTGCGCGCCAGCGAGACCAGCAATCTCGACCTGGACGATGTCAGGTGGGACCTGGGCCGGTTCGGGAAGCTGCACGTCCGCATGGGCAAGGGCGCCTGCGGGTCCGGGCCCCGCGAGCGGATGGTGCCGCTGATCAACGGCGCCGGGACGACCCTGCGCTGGTTCATCCAGGACGTGTGGTGCTGCTTCGATGACGATCACGCCCGGCCCGGTGCCCCGCTGTTCTGCTCCGAGCGCCGCAGCGCCGACGGGTCCGCGGCCCGGGTGGGCAACGAGACGCTGCGGTCCTCGCTGGCGGTGGCCGCGGCGGCGTACCTGCCGGACTGGCCGCACCGGGTCACCCCCCATGTGCTGCGGCATTTCTGCGCCTCGCAGCTGTACCTGGGCGGGATGGACCTGATCGCGATCCAGCAGGTCCTCGGCCATGCCTGGGTCGCCACCACCATGAACTACATTCACGTCCACGCCACCCACATCGAGGACGCCTGGATCACCGGCCAGGAACGCGCCGCCCAGCGCCTGACCGGACTGCTGTCATGACGACCGGACCGGCGGCCGCACGGCGGCTGCCTGGAAGGGGGCTGCCGCCGATGAAGTGGAACCTGCGCCTGGCCGCCGCTAACCGCGGCATCTGGAAGGCCAGCGAGCTGCAGCGGATGCTCGCCGAAGCGGGCCTGGTGATCAGCGCCGGGAAGATGTCCGGGCTCTGGTCCGGCCGCCCGGCCAGCATCAAGCTCAGCGACCTCGACGTCCTGTGTGCCGTGGTGGGCTGCGGGGTGGAGGAGCTGCTGATCGCCGAGCCCGCAAAGATCACCCGGCCCGCCGGCGACCAGCAGGACCAGCAGGACCAGCAGGCCCGGCAGCCCACGGCCCCCTCCCAGCCCGGGCGGGGGCCGATCACGCCCCGGCGCCGTGACGGCCGCTCGCTCCCGCCCCCCTGATGAGCCGCGCCGCCCGGGCAGAGCCGGCCACCAGCTGCCCGGACTGCCTGTCCCGGGGAGCCTCCTACGGCCTGCACTCCTACTGCCGGGCCTGCTACGACTTCACCCGCCGCTACCGCCCCGGCGAATGCGCCAGCTGCCAGCGGGTCATCGCGGTCAAGAAAGGGCACTGCCGGCTGTGCTGGCTGCAGGCCGGCATCGTTGCCTCACCCCGGCGCAGGATCACCCCGGCAGACTTCGTGCCCGGCAGCGGCCAGCAGCTGTCGTTCGCGGGAATGAGCCGCATCGGCCACACCGGCCCGCGGCCCGCGGCCCCGGCAGGCAGACGGCCCCAGCCCGCCCCGGACGGGGAGACACAGCTGCAACTGCGGATTCCCGGCGAGTCCCGGCACTTCGACAAACGCCACTGGGTCGCCTCCAGCATCACCGGCCAGTCCCTGACCCAGACCCGCCGCATCGCCGCCGAGCTCGCCGGGATCCGCGGCTGGAACCCCCGGATCATCACCGAGACCGGCCGTGCCCTGGCCGTCGTCCTGGCCGATCACATCCCCGGCGACATGATCGCCTGGTCAGCGCTGTCCCCGGCGCTGCGCTCCCGTGACCTCAGCATCACCCGCACCACCGAGATCCCGGAACTCGCCGGGCTCCTGCACGATGACCGCGTCCCCTCCTTCACCGCCCTCATCCAGGCACGGCTCGCGCTGCTGCCCGCGCCGATGGCCGCCGACGTCAGGCACTGGCTGCGCACCCGCAGCGAGGGCGGCCCCCGCAGCCGTCCCCGCAACGAGCACACCGTCCGGCAGAACCTCAACCGGGTCCACCCGCTCCTGCTCGCGTGGGCCAGGCGCTACGTGCACCTGCGCGAGGTCACCGCCGCCGATGTCACCGCCGCCACCGAGACCCTGTCCGGAAGCCTGCGCCGGCAGACCGTCCTGGCGCTGCGCTCGCTGTTCGGGCACTGCAAGAAGACCGGCAGGATCTTCGCCGACCCCACCCGCGGCCTCGGCACCGGCCAGCGGTCGCTGAAGATCATCCAGCCGCTCCAGCCCGGCGAGATCGACGCGGCCACCGCGGCCGCCGTCACGCCCGCCGCCCGCCTCGCGCTCGCGCTGGCCGCCGTGCACGCGGCCCGGCCCAAGGCCATCCGGGAACTGCACCTGGCCGACGCCGACCCCGGCAGCCGGCGGCTGGCCATCACCGGCCGGATCCGCCCGCTCGATGACCTGACCCGCCGCCTGCTGCTGTCCTGGCTCGACTGCCGCCGCGACCGGTGGCCGGGCACCGCCAACCCGCACCTGATCATCAACCAGCAGACCGCCATGACCACCCGGCCGGTCAGCGAGAACTGGCTGACCGAAACCTGCCGCGGCCTGACCGCCACCCTCGAGCGCCTCCGCGTCGACCGGCAGCTCGAGGAAGCCCTCACCTGCGGTGGCGACCCGCTGCACCCCGCCGCCGTGTTCGGGATCGACGACACCACCGCGATCCGGTACGCGACCATCGCCCGCCAGCTCCTGGAAACCCCCGCCGGGCAGCACCAGCCCCGCGAGCTCCCGCGAACTCAAGGACCAGAACTGCCCATAGAGCATGAGCACCCCTGAGTTCCCGCTGACGACCCTTCAGTTCGCCTGAACTCTCGGCAAAGACCGGGGCCCCCTCAGGACCGCGCATGCACGTCGTCCGCGCACACGGCCCAGGCAAGCCGCTAGGGCGGCTCAGATCATCTGCTGCGCCACGGTGTTTCCCGCCAGCCGGGGCGAATTTCTGGTCCGGTGGCAGGTGGCGTGCACGAGGTGCGTTCGCTTGCCTCGCGCGGCACTGGGCGTGTCATGGTGGACCAGGTGGTCCGCCGCGATCGCCTTCTTGGTAACCCACAGGAACCAGCGTTCCCAGCCCTCAGGGGTCTGGGGCGGCTGGTCAGGGGTCAGCAGGTTTTCCCCGCATAGGCTGCACCGCCCGTTCTGCCTGGTGAGCAGGCGCACGGTGTAGTTGTCCAGCGGGGGCTCGACCTTCAGGCGGCGTTGCGCCCAGTACCCGGCCAGGGCAGGGTCATCAGGTGATGCCCCGCCGTTGACCAGGGTGTGCTGCACGATCTCGGTCCAGGATGGCTTCGGCAGGCAGGCTCCGGTATCGGGATCACCGAAGACCAGCCTGTCATTCCTGAACTTATTGAACTTCCGGAAATACCGGCCGACGATCCAGCTTTTCGGCTTGTTCGGGTGAGTCCAGCACGCCCACTTGTAGGTGAGCTTCCACAGGTAGTCGGTCAGGGCATGGAACACCCTGGACGACACCGCCGTCCGGTAGTAGGCGACCCAGCCCCGCACTATCGGGACGATCTTCGCCAGTACCGCCGTTACGTTGGACCCGCGGTGCCTGGACACTCCCCGAGGGTACTAAGGGGCGTCGTCGATCAGCAGACGACGAGGGATCTCCAGAGGATAAATCGAGGAGATTGAGCCTGAAGGCTCGTGGCCGCACGGGCGCCTAACCTGTGCGGCCACATCTCCCCTAGTGCAGCGCCGACTACGGATTGTGACGGTTGAGGCTGTGGGCGGCTTCTCGGTCTGGCGGCTGGCGGAGTCGGGAGAGCCGCCGTTAGGGCGGCCTTGCAGCGCTCGTGTGGCCGCGTCCGCTGGGGAGCCGGGGCTGCATTGGCGGAGTGCGCATGATCGGAGTGGTCGTCGAGCGCCGTTCTGCGTCGTGTCTGTTCAGGTGGTGGGGCCACTCGGCCGCTGCCGCGGCGGGGCCGGGCATACAAAGATCACGTTCTTGGCATATCCCGCGAGGGCACTGCCCTTAACTTCCGGGACTTACGTCTGTTTTCGGGAGATTTGACGGGACGATGGTGAGGGTGTAATCGGCTGGTTCGCTGGCCCATTTCTGTCGTTCGGCGGCGGTGCGGCCGGAGGTCCGCTGTCGGTCAGCACGGCCGGGCGGGAGGGTGAGGATCGCGGCGTCGAGTCCGGCGATCGGGGCGTTTCCGCTGGCAGGGCGCCTGTGGCAGTGGGGGCAGCAGGTGTCGGCGGTGATCGCGGCGCGTGCGAGGGACAGCACGGCGGTGAAGCAGATCTCACCGGGCGTGAGGCCGGCGGTGGCGGCGGCGCGGGCGGCGAGCCCGGCGATGATGTTGTGCGCGAGCAGCAGCGCCCAGGCTTCCTGGCGGGCCAGGGCCGCGGAGCGCCCGCGCAGGGTACGGCCGGTGCCGCGGACGGTCCTCTTCAGGTGGAGGAACGCGATTTCGATGAGCCACCTTTTCTGGTACAGGACGGCGAGCCCTGCGGCGGGGTAAAGGCCGGGGTCCAGGAGCGTGGTGAGCAGCCGGATCTGGGTGGTTTTCACACGGCCGCTGCGGGTGCGGGTCAGCACGGTGAAGCAGATGAGCCGCGCGACGGTGTCCGGCAGGGACGGGAGGGCGGGGTCGCCGGCGGTCTTGCGGCGGCGGGAGCGCATGCCGTTGCTCTCGCGCAGCAGGACCAGTTCCGATCCGTCTTTCAGCACGTCAAGGGTCTTGAAGGGGACGGACTTCGCGCCGTTCTTGACGCGCCACAGCAAGTGGGCGCCGGTGCCGGAGAACCGGATGAAGCGGTCCATGGAGAAGAAGCCGCGGTCGGCGAGGTTCAGCTGCCCGGGGCCGAAACAGGGTTCCAGCTCGTCGGCCAGGGCGTTCTCGCCGTCGAGGTAGCGGCCGATGGCGGCGGCCTTCCAGCGGCGGGTGCCGGAGTGCAGCAGCCCCACGAGCCTCAGCAGCGGTTTCGCGCCGGGAGAGGGGATCCCGAACTCCTCTGCGAGCAGCGGGTCGTTGAACAGTTCCAGGGTGGTGCCGTCGATCTGGGTGATCTCCAGGCCGAACGCCGTGCCGTCTGGGCCTGCGGGAATGTCGTCCCGTGCCGCGTCGAACTCGAACATGGCCCGGGCCGGGGCCTCCCCGGACCGTGCCCGCGCCTTGGAGTAGGCGGGGCCGGTCGGCACCGGGGTGCCGGGCCTGGCCGGCAGGCCGGGCAGGCCGAAGACCAGGGCGAGGACCGGGTCGTAGCCGAGGACCGGGAACAGCGCCCCGGTGACCAAGCACAAGGCCGTGACCTTGGCGTTCAGTGCCCGCTCCTGCTTGTGCGCATGCTCCGCGGCGGTCGCGGCGGCGATCGTCCCGCCGGCCAGCAGCAACTCCGGCAGGCTCTCGCGCCGCAGGTCAGCCAGCCAGTCCTCGTCCTCCCACAGGCCCGGCCCGGCCGCGACCCGGGCCGCCAGGCCCTCGCCCGCCTCCGGAGGCTCGCCGGCATCCTGGCCGGCGGGAGCGGTGGACGGACCCGGAACGAGCATGGCAAAATGCACGGACAATGAAGCTCCTGTGAATGACGTACTGGCTGGATACCGCACGTCATACCAGGGGCTTTGTTGCGATCACAGCACTGCCGCGTCCCTCACCCGCATCGTGACCAACATGTGACGCAACGCTAGAAACCGGACACTAGAGCGCAGAAATCCCGGAAGTTAAGGGCAGTGCCCGCGAGGGTCATTGTTGCGGTATTCATCTTGTTCGATACATCTTGGTGCTGATAATGGCGGGGCGGATGGCTGGGAGGCTCCAAGATGTCGTCAGACCCCCGCGTGACCGAGGCTGAGCAGCGCATCCTGGACGCGGGCGGCGCGCTGGTCGACTTGCGGGAGGGGCAGCCGAGCGCGGACAATCCGGTCGGCGGGCGGAGCTGGGGTCCTGAGCGTACGGTGCGGGCTGCTTTCCTGGCTGATCTGATCTCGCAGGCAACGGGACCGGGCGCTGGCCGGGGTGTCCGCGCGGTCCGGCTGCGGGGTGCCCGGATCACCGGAGCGATTGACCTGGAGAACCAGGACCTGAGCTGCCCGTTGACACTCCAGGACTGCAGCATCGACGAGCCGGTCAGTGTGCGCCAGGCGCGGGCGGTCGAGATCTGCCTGCCGGGGTGTCATCTGCCCAGCCTTGACGCCGCGCAACTGGAAGTCCGTGGGAATCTGCTCCTCGACGACGGCCTGACCGCGACCTCCGTTGATCTTCGTGGCGCTCACGTCGGCGGTGTATTGAGCCTGGACGGCGCGATCCTTGACAACCCGCACGGCGTGACGCTGTCCGGGGGCGCGCTCACTGTCGACCAGGGCATGAGCTGCGGATCTGGGTTCACGTCGACGGGATCGATCGGCCTCTACGGTGCCCGGATCTCCCATGGGCTGAGCTTCACCGGCGCTGCGCTCGCGAATGCCACAGGATGAGCACTTGACGCACAGGGGATGCAGGTCGGCGACTCCCTGTTCCTGGGCAGTTCCTACCACATGCCCGAAGGTTTCAGCGCGGACGGCGGCCTGCGGCTAGTCAGCGTGCGCGTCGACGGGTTCGTGTGCTGCTGGGGAGCGCACATCAAAGGGCGCGCTATGCCGGAGGGAACCGGCTACGCCATCGCGGGCTGGGGACTGACCGTCTCATCGAACCTCATGCTGAATGAAGGCTTCACGGCCGACGGCGAAGTCAGCATCACCAACGCCCGGGTCGGCGATGAGATCGAACTCCAGGGAGCGGTGCTCACCAACCCGGGCGGCCGGGCGCTCAGCGCCGACGGGGTCGTGACCGGCGGCTCGGTCCTGTGCACCGACGGCTTTACCGCACGAGGGGCGGTCAGCCTGGCCGGCGCAAAGATAGCAGGCAGCCTGGACTTCACCAGCGCCGTCCTGGACGAGCCAGCCGGCAACACGGTGAACCTGCGCGCCGTGACCGCCGCGACCCTGACAACCCGGGCTGCAGCGCCTCCCGACCAGATTGATCTTCGCCACGCCAGCGTCGTCGTTCTCGACGACGACCCCGCCGCCTGGCCTGCCCGCTCGCTGCTGCGCGACTTCACCTACGACACCATCGAGCATCAGCCGGCAGTCACCGCTGCCGCGCGGCTCGGCTGGATCGCGCGCGACGCCGAAGGCTACCTCCCCCAGCCGTACGAGCAGCTGATCGCCGCCTACCGCCGGGCCGGCCAGGAACAGTCAGCCCGCACCGTCGCGATCGCCAAGCAACGGCGGCGCCGCCAGGTACTCAGCCCGGCCGCCAGGATATGGAACTGGCTGCTGTATCTGACCATCGGATACGGCTACCGAACCTGGCAAGCCGGCCTGTGGCTGCTCGCGCTCTGGATGACCGGCGCAGCTGTGTTCGCCCACGCCTACCCAGCCAGCATGAGCGCGACCACACGTCATCCCATGCCCTTCAACGCGCCCGTCTACGCACTCGACGTCCTGCTGCCGATCATCAGCCTGGGAGAGCAGGACTCATGGCAGCCGCGAGGTCCCGCCCTGTACGCCTACTGGACGCTGATCATCCTGGGCTGGGCGCTAACCTCCGCGCTCGTCGCCGGCCTTGCCGGCATCATCAAACATGACTAAACACGCGCCGAAGAAACGGCGCCCCGCGCTACACAAAGCTGCTCACATGCTCATTCCGTTGCGGGACTCCGCACCCGACTGGCGGCCAGATCGGCGGATGCAGCACCGGGCGTCAAGGCGATGGTTGATCAACGGAGCGCTACAACGCCGACAGCCGCCAACGTTGGCCGGAGAGCGCCAAGCGCCGAATATTTGCGCCTGGCTACCCGCGCCAACCGGAGCGGCCATCGCATGCAGATCGTCCAGTTCGGCGCAGCCATGTTGTCGCAGGAGGTCGTGTAAAGACACCATTTGTGCTGCTCATTCATGATGGTTGGTGGTCGTCGGGACGCTTCGAAGGAGTGCTTCTATCGCCTCGGTGGTGTCGGATTCATCTCCGCTGGGCCGTGTGAGTACGGCGAGGACGGCGGCGACGGCGGTCGCGTAGAGGCCTGGGGCTGACTCTGATCTGCCTTGCACGGCAGCAGGATCGATCTTGTGACGCAGCCCGAGGCCCTCGGCGAGGCCCTGGAGTATGGTCCCGATGGTTTCCCAGGTCAGGGGTGGGCGGGGCTCGCGGCCTACCTGCCTGAGGACGGTGCCGTAGATCTGCCCTGTCTTGCGGTCGATGTGCTCATACCCGCGTGCTAGGCACGCCGGCGGCTGCCATCGCCCCGGCGTATTCCCGGCGCAGCTGCTCGAATTGGTCGGCGGCTGGTCTCGTCAGCAGCTGGCCTTTCGGCGGGACACCGAATGGGTTCCGCCGCGCTGGCGCTGATGACCGCCGCCCGCACCCTGGGCCTGGGCCTGGGCTTACGAACTCGCCCGCCGCGAGCAGTTCCCCTGCCGGGTGATCCGAATCGGCGACACCTGCCGTATCCCGACGTCGGCCTGCTGGAACTGGTGCGTCTGGAGGTATCTGCTGATGAGTTCCATGTCGCAGGCTTGGTCGTCGCACCGGACCCTGCAGCTCAACGGCTACCTCCAGTCCGAGCCGGTCTAGAGAAAGACGTAGCCGCGCTTCCGCGGTTCGAGCCGCACTGCCAGCCAGGCAGGGGGATACGAAGCCAGGATTGCCGCCCTGGCCGCCTCAGCGAGTTGACGGTAATGTGCTAGGCGTCCTCGAGACGCGGGCAGCAGGATGCTGACAGCGCTGCTAGACCGGAGGCGGCCATGTTCGCGCGTGGCTGGGAAGACGCGACCGCAACCGTTATCGCGGCGCGGAACTTCAACTCGGTCGGGCTGCATCACGCTGGCATGCCCCTCTACTCGGACCTGGTACTTGAGGTCCATCCCGCTGCCAGCGCGCCGTTCCGGGTGCAACTGCAGGTGAAGATCCAGAACGCCCTGGACGAGATGCGCTTCTTCATTCCGCCCAGGGTCGGGGACACGCTCAACGTGTCGTTCGATCCGAAGGGCAGTAAGGTCAAGGTCCGGATGGATCCGGCGCACGACCGGCGGGTGCAGAACCGGGTGGCCGAGGATCGCCTGGCCCAGGCTCTGCATGCCCCGGCGGGCGAGCCTGCTTCCACGGAGCCTGCTACCGGCTCTGTGGAAGCTCAGCTCGCCGCCGCGGGGATCGACCCGGCCGCCCTGGTGCGGGCAGGCATCGACCCTGCCACCTTGGCCGGAGCCACGATGACCGTCGGCGGGCGAACCACGCAGCTTGGTGGCGATGCTCCGGCTGCCGCTGCCCAGCCCGGCGTTCCCGTCCTGCCAGGCGGTTCGATCTCGCCCGGTGACCAGCAGGTCTCCGGGGAGGCTCTGCGGGCGGGGTGGCCTGGGTCCGCCACTCTGCTGGGCGCCATGCCGACGGGAGGCCCTTCCTCAGAGCCGGGAACAACGCTCTTCACGCTGTCGCTGGCAGTGTCGCTGGCCGGCCGGGCTCCGTATCAGGTCCAGTCCGTCTGCGCCGTTCCGGACGGCAAGGTGAGCCTGCTGGCGCCCAGTACGGTCTTGCCCGTGCGGGTCAGCTGGGCCAACCCGGCACTGCTTGCCGTGGACTGGACAGCCGTCTCCTGACGAGCTTGGGTACCGCCTGCCGGGGTGCCGATGGCGGCTGGAACGGGATCGATGGCTACCAGGGACGAGTCGACTCAGCCGCCAACTGGATACAGATCGCCGAAATCGTGGTCGAACTGGTCGTCATGCCGGTCGCCGGGCAGGTCTGCGCGTCCCAGGCCGGGAGGTACTCGTTGAGGTCAAGAGGCTGGCCGTTGGCCGGAGGCCCGCACGTCTCAGCTGCTCCTGGACGCCATAGCGCGTTCTGGGACACGATTCCGAGGGCGTGCCGGCGCCGACCGCCGCCGCCGCCCCGCCACGCCTGTCAGCGACACCGCCGCGAGCAGCACGGCCCGCCGCCAGCCAGATACCCTTCGCTGACGGTCACCATCACCGGGCAGCTGGGCGCTGCGCACGACCCGCTCACTAACAGCGACAGCGCGCTCGAACAGCGGGACGGCCTCATCCAGCCGCCCCGCCGCCTGGTAGGCGCTCGCGAGGTTGGTGCGCGCCGTCTGGGCGCTGGGGTGGTCGACGCCTAGTACACGCTCAATGTCGGCAAGGGTGTGTTCGAGCAGCGCGATAGCCTGATCTAGCTGCCCAGCTGCACCATATTCGGTCGCGAGGTTGTTCTGGGAGTTCAGCGTCTCGGGGTGATCAGTGCCTAGAATCCGCTGGTTGTCGGCAACGATGCGCTCGCTCTGCTGGATAGCGTCGTCTGGTCGTCCGGCGAGGTGGTAAGCATATGCGAGGTTTGTGCGGGAAGTCAGAGTGCTCGAGTGGTCGGCGCCTAGAACCCGCTCACTGTCGGCGAGGACGCGCTCGAACATCGGGATGGCTTCTTGCAGTCGCCCGGCCGACTGCAAGGCACCCGCGAGCAAGATGCGAGAAGGCAGTATCCGGGGGTGATCGGCACCTAGCACTCGCTCACTGTCGGCGAGGACGCGCTCGAACATCGGGATGGCCTCGCTCAGTCGCCCTGCGGCCTGATAGGCCCGCGCAAGGTTGATAAGGGTGGTCAGCGTCCCAGGGTTGTCGGTGCCCAGTACCCGCTCAGCGTCGGCGAGAGTACGCTCGAATAGCGCGAAGGCCTCGCCCAACTGCCCCGCCGCCTGGTAGGCGACCGCGAGGTTAATGCGGGACGCCAAGGTCTCGGGGTGGTCGTCACCAAGCACCCGCTCCCGGTCAGCGAGGGCGGCCTCAAACATAACCAGGGCCTCACTCAGTCGGCCGGTTTCCAGGTATGCGCTTGCGAGGTTGTTGCGGAGTGTCAGTGTCCTGGGGTGGTCGGCACCGAACACTCGCTCGCTGTCGGCGACGGTGCGCTTCAGCAGCGCGATGGCCTGGTCTTGTCGTCCGGCCTGGTGGTAGGTCATAGCGAGGTTGCTGCGGGTGGCCAGCGTCTCGGGATCGTCGCTGCCCAGAATGCGTTCCCGGCCTGCAAGGGCGGCTTCGTATAGCGGGATAGCTTCATCCAGCCGTCCTGCCTCGCGGTAAGCGCCCGCGAGATTGTTGCGGGATGTCAAGGTCATAGGGTGATCGGTGCCAAGGACTCGGCCTCGGTCGGCGAGAGTACGCTCGAATAGCAAGGTGGCCTCCTGCAGTCGCCCGGCTTCCTGGTAGGCGGTAGCGAGGCTGTTGCGGGCTACCAGGGTGTCAGGGTGGTCCGCGCCTAGCACTTGCTCATATTCAGCTACCAGCGGCGAGCCGATGCTGATTGCCACGGCGGGTCTGTCGGCCAGTGTATTTACCAGCCATACCGTGCGCAGTCGCAGGTAGCGGATCGTCTGCGCCATAGCGACGGAATCGCCAAGGTGTCCGGCCGTGTGCTCGTGGAGAGCGGTGATCTGCCCCACAAGCTCCCAGGCTACCGACGCGTGTTCCCAGATACGCAGCCCCACTACATCGGACAGGTTCACCAGCAGATCCGCCCCCAGCGCAGCAAGCCGGGTGAAAGTGCCGTCCGCCATGCGCAACTCGCGCACCATACGCATGATCAGCCGGTGCGCCGATATGACCGAGGTGTCTCGGCTGAACGTGACCAAAGACCACTCCGCCAGCCGACCGATCGCAGCATCTGCTTGTTCCGCTGACATCACGTCAGGCTCGGCACCTCGGCCTTTCCCGCCACGACCAAGCTCGATGGCCGCGGACAAGATGCCCATTGCAGCCGCCGAGTGAAGGACCGCCCGCGAGACCCCGGACGACGACAGGATTGCCATCAAGTCCACGATCCCGCAGCCCACGCCAGAAGGATCGGCAGTTTCAGCGGCCTCTAGCGACAGCACCGCAGCTTCGGCCACCCGACGCGGGTACGGATCTCCTTCTACACGCTCCAGATAGTCGCTGAGTCGTACGGCCCGCAGCCGTTCCAGGTAGGTGTCATAAGCTAGTCGCTGCTGGGCGACCACTGCCGCAGCCTGAGCCAGGCCTAGCGGCAGCCACCCCATCTCAGCCGCCAGCTCTCGTGCCCCGGAGTCATCATCTAGGCCGGTCCGTGCTGCGAGGAAGGCAAGTGCCTCCGTTTCTGTAAACACGTCGACCGCTACCGCTGGGCCGAGGTTCCCCACCGCCTGCCGTGTGCTGGTGATCACTACCTGAGCCGCGCCCGCAGCAGGGAGGAAGGGCCGTAGTCCGTCAATGTCTATGACGTTATCGAACACAATCAGGCAATCTTGCCCATCGGTATCCAGCCAATGGCGGACCATCCCGGCCACGGTCGACGCGTCCGTGCCCTGCGTTCTAATTCCGATCCCGGCCGCTGTCGCTACCAGCCCGGCGAGGATCGATGCGGTGTCGCCCGCATCAACCCAGGCCACCACCCGCCACCCCTCTGCTATGCAGGACCGGGCGTACGCCGCCGCCAGCTGCGTCTTGCCCACCCCGCGCATCCCAGTGAGCGCGTACACGACCGATACTCCCGAGCGCCGCGCACCTAGCTCTGCTACTAGACCCTCGCGAAACTGGAATGCCGGGGGGCCTCCGACCGGTTCTCGCGGCCCGCCCACCATGCCCCACCTGCTACGACACATGCGGTCATCGCCCCGGCGAATGCCGCATTAACTACCCACCGATCCGCGTGTGCCTTCGGCAGGAACGGCAGCTTGACCACGGCCGCCAGCCACAGGTAGAGCCCGAAGGTCATCGCCGAGGCCACAGCAACGACCAGCCACTTGGCCGCTCCACTCACCCGAGGCACCTCCTTCCTTCACATGCCTGGAAACCGCGATCATCAAGGAGCCGGCAACGGTCCACGATGCCGATCTCTCCCGCTCTCCACCGTCGTGTACCGCGAAGTGAGGGCCGATTCTGCTGCCTTCCCGCTGCCGTCCAGCCGAAAGGCCCGACCGCCGTCCTGGCGATCAGGCCTCTGACCTGCTACTTCCTAGTAGCGGGGGCAGGATTTGAACCTGCGACCTCTGGGTTATGAGCACTACGACGCGCGTCTTCCTGGTCTCCAGAGGTCCCCGCGCGTCTCGCTGACCAGGGGCACAGGATCGGCGGCTGTCTCACGGGTCTCGCCGAGTCTGCCCCGTCCCGTCCCGTCCCGTCCGATCTCGTTAGCGAATCCGTTAGCACGTCGGCCTTCCCCTACGGGCTGACCCCTTCCACGCAGACGTGGCACCTTGGCCGGTTGCTGCCCGCTGCGCTGGCGGCAGTATTGGCAGCAGCCCTACCATAAGGCCATGTCGAAGCGAGACGACGCCAAGTCTGACGGTCGCGCAAAGAGTACCTGGCGTACCGGGCGCCTGTCGCGCTGGCGGGCTACGTCAGACGCCCTACTCCGGCAACGGGAGGGCGTTGCCAAGCCAGGGGATGAGGAGCCTGACGTGGTCGAGGAATTCCTTCGAGAGCGTGTCGGCTTGTTTGACGTTCTCTTTGAAGATCGAGACAAAAATCAGGTGCGCGAGCCTTCCACGGGGCGACAACGACGTTCTATGCGGCGATGGGCAACGGGGTCTCCGCGGCAAAGCCGGCAATCTGCAGCGTCCACTGACCTCCCTGACTACGAGGCCGACTGCGAAGACCCGCCTGACCGTGAGCGACTGTAGTCGCCGATCCGTGCGTGAGGCATGAGGGCTGCCTGGTCTGTGCCCGTCTTCTTCGCAGGCGCCGAACCCATGGGAGTGGACAATCGTGCGACGAGGAAGACAGCTCCGCACTGTGCCTGGGCGTCGACGATCCGCCAGGCTGATCTGAGGGAACCTGCGTTCAACGGCGGCGCGCCCGCGCGAGTGGCCACCAAGGCTGAGCGCGGCGCGGGAAGCGCCGCCGCGGCGCCGCGCAGCGGTGCCGCTCTTGATCCAAGTACGGCGTAATTCGGCAACGCGGTGACTTGGCTTCGGTGCGCAGCTGCTACGTGGCACCGAGCAAGCGCCCGGTTTCGTCCAGGGCGAGTTGCCACGGGAAGGTGTCGAGCTGCTGGCCGCCTGTGCCTGGTGGGTGCGGCTCGAACTCGCCAGGTCCGAGGAGCACGCGCACGCCTTCCTTTCGGAGCTGCTCGACCGAGTGTTGGAAGGGGTGTCGGCTGGCGAGCGCGGAGTTCACGAATGGCAGGATGACGACGGGGATCGGGAGGCTGACGGCCTCGGCCAGGATGCCCAGGGCGTAGGTGTCGCTGATGCCGAGCGCGCATTTGCAGATGGTGTTGTAGGTGGCTGGGGCGACGATGACCGCGTCCGCCCGCTGCGATCTGGGTTCGTCGGGCGATCGGTAGCTGTCGCGGACGGCCGCGCCGGTGAGGGCTTGTAGGGCGGGGATGTCGAGGAAGTCCAGAGCGGCGGGGGTGGCGATGAGCTGGACCGTCCAGCCGCGCTGCTGGGCGAGCTTGACCAGCGTGCCGACATCGGCGGCGGGACCGGCGCCGCAGACGATGACCGACAGGACGCGGCCGGGCTCGTCGGTCACCGGGAGACTTCGAGCTGGTTCGCGAACTCTTCGGCCTGGCGGCGGACACTCGGCGGGGCTGCGGTGATCAGATCACGGAGCAGCTGACGGACCGCGGGCCGGGCAGCGATCTCCTGCGGGGCGATGTCCTCTGCGGCGCGCAGCGCGAGGTAGGCACTCTCGTGCCTGCCGCATTGCAGGAACGCGCGGGCAGTGTCGATGAGCAGGCTCGCCTTCCGCTCGGTGACGGTGACCTGGTCCAGGTTGATCCGCCGCGCGGTGTCGATCGCGGTTCCGGCGTCCCCGAGGGTGACGGCGATGTGCACCTGGTGCTGCCTGACATTGACCGGCCCGAACGCGGTCCACCGCAAGTTGGCGTCCGTGCCCAGGCGGCGGCCCGCGTCCCGTGCTTCGGCAAACAGACTGAGCGCGGCCTGGCGGTCGTTGCGCCGCGCAGCAGCGATCGCGCCGCGCAGCAGCAGCGATCCGTACACCGACAAGGACTCCGGGCTGTGCGCCGTGACGTCGCTGTCCAGCCGGGCGGCCAGGGTGCTCGCGGCGGACGTGGCCGCGCCCAGGTGGCCGCTGCCCATCAGCGCGTGCGTGATGATCCGGGCGCTGCAGCCGATGGTGATCGGGTCCTGGCTGGCCCGCGCGGCCTGCATGCTCCGGTCGGCCGCGACCCAGGCCAGGCCCTGATCCCCCAGCTTTAGCAGGACGCTCGCCGCGACGTGGTGCGCGTCTGCCGACAAGGTGCAAGCCCGGAGCCGCGCATCGCCGGTCAGCACGGCGCAGGCGGTCTGCACGCGCGGCAGCAGCCAGCGCATGTCATCGATCACGTCGGAGTACCGGCACCCCTGGTAGTCGTGCCTGGCCCGGGCGACGGCCGCGCTCAGCGCTTTCAGGTCGAGGGCGTTCAATGCGGGCGTGACGGCGTCAGGGGCGACTCCGGTCAGGAGTGCCGCGAACGCCTCGATGCCGTCCGATGGCGCGGGAGGCGCGGCGCTGGCCAGGACGGCGCCGAACAACGATGCGCCGGTCAGGGTCACGAACGCTCGCCGCTGCACGTCCTCCGCATCCTCCTCCCGGCCCGGTTGATCCACGCTAGGACGATCGGCGCTGTCCGGGGCGCGGACGGCCGGAGGAGTATCCCTGGCCGGGATGGCCCTGCGCGGAACGAGCGCGTCACGGACCTGGGCGCCAGCCAGCGGGCGCGGTGCCAGGCCGAGATCAGCGCGGGCGCGGTCGGGCATGTCCAGGCCGTCGGCGATGCGCTCGAACACGGCCAGCTCTTTGACCTTCTGGATGTCGCGCATGATGTCGCTGACCTTGGGCTGGGTCGTGCCGCAGGCGATCGCGATCTGGGTCTGGCTGGCGCCTGCGTACTGGCTGACGAGCCGGAAGACGTGCCCGATGTCGCGGCGGTGTAACGCCTGGCGCATCTCGGCCCGCTGCCACAGCTCGGCCGGGATATCCATCAGGTCATCGGCACGTCCAGGCAAGCGCCGTGATTCCTTTCGTGTGGGCCGGTACCGGGCACGGTGGCGGCATGAACTGAGCGGCAGTTTATCCCGTCGGGGGATATCGCGCGGGAATGGGCAGCGGCCGGAATGGGCGCGATCCTTTGACGCATGGATTCCGTCCGGGTGACTGACCTAGCCGAATGCCGGTCTTGCCGAGGCCGGGGATGGGTCTTCGTGCGATCCCGGCGCGGGACGGCCTACGAGCTCGCGGACGGCATCGTTTGCCAGGCCCGCCAGGCTGACTGCCTGGACTGCAGCGGCACGGGGCGCGCGGCTCAGTGATGACTGAACGGAATCCGGCGCCGCGAGCTTGCGGGCGCGTTCGCGCAGACGATGTGAGGAGACAAGCAGATGGTCCGTGCGAAGCTCCGCGAGCTTCCCAGCCAGGCAGAGCATTCGGCCCCAGGCCGTGCGGCGCAGCCATGGTGAGGCGGGAGCCAGGCGCAGAGGTGTCCTACCTGGAGCTGGCCGCGCTGTCCAGCGCGCCGTTCTGGGCACGCTGTCACACAAGGGCGACTCTGCGCGCGTGGCATTTGTGGCAGGAGACAATCGAGACAGCAGAACTGCTGGTATCGGAGTTAATCACCAATTCCATCCAAGCCTCCGGGTCGGTACTGGAGCCGAAGAACTATGCCGACCTCGCGGGTATCGACCGAGTGTCCCTGACGCTGCGGCTCCTGCCGGGCCGGATCGTCATCGAGGTCATAGACAGCAACCCGAATCCGCCGCTCCTGGCCGACGCAGACGCCGATGCCGAAAACGGCCGCGGGTTGCTCCTCGTCCAGGCGCTCAGCAAGGAATGGGGTCACTTCTTCCGGCGAACGGGAGGCAAGACGGTATTCGCTGTGCTTGACGTACCACTGAGCTTGCCCAGCCCGCCAGGACGGCAGCGATGACCCGCGCAGCTAACGATCGCTACGGGCAGAGCACCGAGAGCCGCCCGCAATCCGCGGTCGCCGCTGCCGAGCAGCTGCTAGCCGGTACCGCTGACACCGTGAATCCGGGCACTCCCGCGCCCGTGCTCCTGGCCTGCCTAGCGCAGTACCGTGCGCACCTAGCGGCCCTGGTCGCCGCCAGCCGTGATCGCACTGGATGACGGCCAGTGCTTCTTTCTGCCTTCTAGTGACATCGGGGAAGATCACAGTTAGGCTTCTCGACAAGTCGAGTCGATAAGCTGTCAGGCGGTCATGATGTCAGAACTGGAATTCGCCCCGCCGAAGTACGCGCAGATCGTGAGCACCATCCAGCGCCGCATCCAGGCAGGCGAGTACTCGCCAGGGTCCATGCTCCCATCGGAGACGCAGCTGATCCGCGAGTTCGGCGTGTCGCGGCCGACCGTCGTGCGGGCGCTCCAGGTCCTGCAGAGCCAGCGGTGGATCGACCGGGAGCACGGGCGGGGCTCCTATGTCCGAAACCGGCCCGTGGCTGCCGATCAGGCCCGGCCAGGCCGCGCGGTCCTCAACGAGGCCGCGACCGCGGACCAGGGCACCTTCCTGCATGTCGGCCGTGAACCGGCACCGTCAGTGGTGGCCGCATTGCTGCGCACCCCGGCCGGGACGCCCGCGCTGCTGCGCCGCCAGCTCATCGAGCACGACGGCCGTCCCTCGGAGCTGATCTCGTCATGGTTCCCACTGGATGTGGCGGAGGGAACCGACCTGATCAAGCCCGAACCGCTGGCGGGCGGGGTGTATCAGCATCTGCATGCGCTCAAGCGGCTGCGGTTCGACCACGTAGCCGAGCGGATCCGCGCCCGGTCAGCCACTGCCGAGGAATCTCGCCTGCTCAAGATCGGGAAGCAAGCCGCCGTGCTGAACCTGGTCCTGACCGTGTACGACGCTGAGGACCACCCGCTGCAGGTCGTGGATGCCGTGTTCCCTGGTGATCTGCACGAGCTGGAGGACGTCTACCCCTTCTCTGCCTGACGCACTCGGTAACTCGTCTTGTCGAGTGTCGCCGTCTTGTGGTATTTCTCTACTCAATAGGACGAGTTGTCGTCAGGACGACTGGCGGCAGGTAAGAGGAGATGCCATATGGCGCTACAAGGTCCGATCCCGGTCGAGTTCGCGAACGTGTTCAGCCACGGGGCGTTCGCGGCCGGGGGGTTCGAGCCGATGCGGGACTTCGACGCATCCAGCGGCGACCGTTTCGTGCAGGCCAAAGACAAGCAGTCCGGGCAGCCGGTGTGGGTGATCGAGGTCATCGACGCCGACCCGGCCGCGCGGGACAAGACAGTGAAGGTCAAGATCGCGGCGCAGGTCCAGCCGGTGCTGCCGCCAGCGGGAGCGGGGATGCCGTTCGTGCCGGTGGAGTTCACCGGCCTGACGGTCACCCCGTACGTCAATCAAGCCGGTCGGCTGGCGTACCCGCTCAAGGCCGCCGGGGTCCGCGCGCCGGGCCGGTCGCGGGCGGCGGGGGATGGCAAGGAGCACGCGGCGTGAGTGGGGGCGGGGCGGCAGGAACGGGCATTCCTGCCGCCCCCGGTATCTTCCCCAGGTCGGTCAACCTCAGAGAGGTCTTGATCTTATGCGGTACGTGACCGGCGAGCAGCTCGCCCAGGTCGACAACCCTGACCCGTTCGCCTCCCCGGTGTGGCGGTCCCCGGTGCACCGGACACCGGAGGGCCTGATCCTGCTGGTCCAGTTCCTCCGCTCGGTGTGGCGCATCGTGTGGTTCGCGGTGCGGCATCCGTTGCTGTCGGCCACGATCGGGCTGGTCGTCTGGCTGTGGCTGGACGCGGGCTGGCAGCCGGTCGCCGCCCTGGCAGGGTCGGTGGCGGCTGGCCTGCTGACGCTGCGGCTGGCCCGGCCGGACTGGTTCGCCCGGTTCGTGACCGTGCCCGCCCGCTGCCGGTGGCGGTGGTGGTGCTACCGGCGCCGCTGGCAGGCAGTCATGACCATCACCGGCCTCGCGCTGACTTACCGCGGCCGGGTCATGCTTCCCGTCCTGGGCAAAGTGCAGGCGGCGCCGTGCACCGACCGGGTAAGCGTGCGGCTGATCTCCGGGCAGGCACCAGCCGACTTCGCCGCGCAGGCGGACGGCTTCGCGCACGGATTCCGGACGCATGTCTGCCGGGTCCGCACCGCTGGTCCGGGGCGGGTGACGTTAGAACTGGTCCGCCGCGACGCGCTGGCCGAGCCGTTCGCCGCGCTGCCGGTCCCCGCGCAGACCGATCTGCGGGCGCTGTCGGTGGGCCGGTGCGAGGACGGCACCATGTTCACGATCCGGCTAGCGGGTACGCATGTGCTGGTCGTCGGTGCGACCGGCGCAGGCAACGGCTCATTCGTCTGGGGCCTGATCCGGGCGATGCTCCCCGCCTTGGCCGACGGCTTGGTCCGCATCTGGGCGTGTGATCCGAAGCTGATGGAGCTGGCGTTCGGCCGCGAGCTGTTCGACCGGCATGGCCGATACGCAGCCGACCCTGCGGACATCGCGGCCCTGCTCGAAGACGCCGTCGCGGACATGCAGAAGCGGGCGGCCCTGTTCGCGGGGCGGCAGCGGGATCACACCCCCTCGCCCGAGTTCCCCTTCACCGTGATCATCGTGGACGAGGTCGCGTTCCTGACCGCCTACCAAGCCGACCGCAAGCTCCGCGAGCGGACGCTGGCGGCGCTGGCCACCCTGACCACCCAGGGCCGGGCGGTCGGTTACTGCGTGGTCGCGGCGTTGCAGGACCCGCGCAAGGAAGTGCTGAACATCCGCAACCTGTTCCCCGACAAGATCGCGCTCAGGCTGGACGAGCCGTCCCAGGTGGACATGGTCCTCGGCGACGGTGCCCGCGATCGCGGCGCCTTCTGCGACCAGATCTCCAGCGATCCCCGCATCGGCGCCGGGGTCGGCTACGTCCGGCTGGAAGCGGCCCCTGATCCTGTGCGGGTCCGGGCGGCATTCGTCTCTGACGACGACATCCGCCAGATGACCGCTAGCTGCACCGGATCGGCTGGGGTCGAGATGGCCGAGCTGACCGGAAGCGAGGCGATCGCATGATCAGCGGCTGGCTCGCTGACGAGGACTGTCCCGATTGTGGCGGCCCGCTGCTCGATGTCAGCACTGGCCCACTGCTTCTGGAACTGGCCTGCCCGGGCTGCGGCTACACCGCCACCTGGCATACCACCGACCACGACCGCCCGGCCACGCCGGGAGACCAGGAGACCACGTGACACCAGCACGGCAGACCAGGGCGCAGCGGCTGGCCATGCCGCTGGCCCGCCATGTCGTCCGCGACCTGGCGGCCGAGCACGGCGCTTGCATCCGCCCTGTCCAGCTGCGCCGCACCGACCTGGACACCGGCCAGGTCGAGCAGGTGCTCGTCCCCTGCGGGCACACCCTCGCCACCGTCTGCCCGGCCTGCACCGACCGCGTCCGATCAACCGTCGTCGGCTTCTACGTGGTCGGCGTCCAGAGCGTCGAGGAATTCCCTGACCGCCCGCTTGGATCTGAGCACGTGAAGGGCCACATGCTGACCGTGCTGCGAAATGATTTCGTGTTCGCGCGCCGGCTCTGACCGGCGGTTTCGCCAGATGACGACGGCCAAACGCCACTCATCGCGCAGCCGCAGCCAGGCGGAATAGTCGCACCCTTCGGGCAACTCGCCCGGCATCCGGAAGCCGCGCAGGAACGCGCGTCCTGCGCAAAGCCACCAGGGCAGGTCAAGAAACACTACGGTGTCCGCGCGTTCGAGCCGGAGATCGAGTGTCTCGTGGTAGTTGCCGTCAGCGATCCACGCGTTGCCGGCCAGCACACCACATTGCTTCTCGCGCCACTCGGTCTCCGACGGTGCAACCCAGCCGGGCTTCCAGAAGTGGAGGTCAAGATGAATGACCGGCAAGCCGGTCTTGGCAGCGAGCGCAAGCGAGAACGTGCTCTTCCCGGACCCGGCCAGCCCAGTGACGATGACGCGGCGTCCTAGCGCCGACAGGGCTTCACTCATCGCAGTCAGTGTCCCTCATGTGCCGTTGCACGGGACGGACACTGTTGCCTGACACGGCACTAGTTCGCAGAAGCGGGCCTGGCGATGCTGGTGATCGCGCGGACTGATTCGAGTTCGCTGCGGAGTTCGGCGTTGTCGGTGGTCAGACGCCTCAGGTGGCTGAGGGCGGCTTCGAGCTGGCTGGCGAGGTGGTCGCGTTCGCGGCGCAGGGCGGCGTTCTGGCTGGCCAGTTCGCTGGCCTTGCCGAGGTTCTGGTCCGGGGCGGGAACGGCCTGCAGGGCCTGGGCACCGTGGCGCCGGAGTTCGACGGCCATGTCGTGGTAGTGCCGCCAGAAGGTCGTGTTAGTCAGGCCGAGTTTGCGGGCCAGGGCGAGCACCGTGGGCCGGGGGCCGCTCGCGTGCGCGTCGGCGAGCATCCGGGCCATGACGGCGCGGACGTGCTCTTCGGCCGGGAGGTCGATTTTGCGGGTCATCCGGGCTCGTCTTCCTACTCCTGTGCGCTGAGGAGCCTGGTGAGGTCCTGGCGGCGCGCGGTGAGGGTGTGCTGGAGGTAGGGCGGCAGAGCGGGTGCGCGGGCCAGGCTGGCGTCGATCCGGGCCAGCTCGCCATGGAGGGCGTCGCGGTTGGCGGGGGTGAAAGCGGCGTTGCGGCATCGCAGCGGCTGGCAGGTGCCGAGGTCGGGGCCGTCGCTGCGGGCGCACAGTGCCCTGGGGTGGCTGTAGATGCAGGTGACGTACTCGCCGGGGTAGATGGCCGGGTCGTGGCTGTACATCAGGCGGGCGATCCGGCGGAGGTCGGTGGTGACATGGCCGATGATCCCGGCGAAGGCGCTGAGCCGGGCTGCGGCCTCTGCGGCGGCGGGTCCTGTGAGGTGGTGCTGGTGCTGGTCGGTCATGGCCAGCAGGTGCTCGCCTCGGGCGATGGCATGCCCGGCCTCGACCTCGGCGCGGAAACCACTCGCGCTGGTCCCGGCGTAGCTCTCAAACATCTGGATGGCGTGGTGGCGGTACTGCAAGGCGCCAGCGATCGCCCCGCCCGGCCGGCGGGCGATGTGCCAGGCCAGGGTGCGGCGGAACTGCCTGGTCGTCAGCGGCTCGCTGGTGGCGGGGATCGGGGTGGTGCCGGCGCGGCCGACGGCGCAGCAGTCGTTGACCCAGGCGGTGAAGTCGGCCAGGGCCTGCTGGGTGGCGGCGGTGGTCAGCACGACGGCTGACGAGCCGGGGCGGGTGCCCTCGCGGTAAGGCAGGCGGGCAAACAGCAGCATCTGGCCGGCTGGCTGGAGCTGTTCCAGGACGGCGACGGCGCGGGCGGCGGGGTGGCCGGCGACCCAGGTTGCCCGGGCGCCACGGGTGGTGGCCTCGCCCTTGAACGCCAGGCCGGTGATCTTCCACCGGTAGGCGGCGCCGGCGCTATCCCCCTCGGTGGTCACGCAGCCGCAGGCCAGGTGCTTGATCTCGCTGTCGCGCATCCCGGTCAGGTAGGCGATCAGGATGTAGCAGGCGGTCTGCAGCATTCGCGCCAGGGTGCCGAGGCTGTCCGGGCCGCGGGTGCTGTAGGCGATCCGCTCCAGCCACGGCCGCCCGTCCAGCAGGTAGCCGGGCCGGGTGTGGAGATAGGTGCCGGTGTCGACGCCGGTGCGGGCCGCGGCGGTGGCCAGCAGCGGTGAGCGGCGCAGGGTGGAGGGGTAGCAGCCGAGCTTGCGGGCCAGGAACGTGGCGTTGGGCTTGCCGCCGTATCCGGGCAGCGGCCGGTGGTCTTGCTCGTAGCTGGCGAGCAGCTCCTCCAGCGCGCCGACACGCAGCCGGCGGCCGGGCGCGGCGGGCGGGGCGGCATGCAGCTGGAATCCCTCGGCCGCGGCGGCGAGGATATCGGAGGCGAAGTCGTCGGTGAACCGCAGCGCCCACGTGATCAGCGGCCCAATCACTATCTTGTCGATACGGCTGGTGCGGTTCTCGCCCCGGGCGGAGCGGTTCGGCTCGCCCCACCCGTCAAGCCCGGCCGGGTCGAACGGCAGCGGGTCGCTCAAGGTGGCGCGGTAGTGCCACAGTAGCCGGGCCGATGCCCGGTAGTGCGCCCGCATTCCCCGGGTCCGGAATGCCGCTGTCAGGTGGCGGTGGAAGTCTTCGAGATCGGCTGGGGTGAGCCCGCCCAGGGTGGCCGGGCGGGACGGGCTGGTGGCTGAGCGGGTGCCGGCCCAGGTCAGGAAGTAGGAGACGGCAGTGAAGGTGCGGCGGACTGTGGAGATCGTGACCTGGGCAGGCCGGGCGGGAGCGGGCCGAACAGCAGGCCGTAGAACAGCTCCCTGGCCACGGCCCGGTGCGCGCCGGGAATCCTGGTGAAATCCAGGACCGCGCCTGGCTGGTGCCGCTGGAGGATCGCCGGGGTGAGCACCCACCGCTCTTCGCCGAACCGGGAGGTTTCCTCCAGCCGGGCGTCGTCGCGCAGCTCACGCCCGTGCAGCACCGGCATGCCCGCCGCGACGGGCACATCCGCGCCCTGTCCGCACCGGCCACCCCAGCGGCCCCGGCGGCATGACCCCCGCCCCCGGGCCAGCAGCCAGGCGCGCGGCCGACAGGTCTTCTGCCCCGCCAGCCCCTCCGGGCCGGCGCAGGCGCCAAATGTGATTGACCCGCCTGACCACCACTGACGCGCACCCGCCCCATGCAACCCGGCCCCGGCCGGGCATCACCAGCGAAGGGATGAACGCAGCCAGCGGCACTGCCCGCACCGCCACACGGCAATGGGACGGACCCCCAACTTCACAATGCCAGCACCCCGGCTCCCGACTCCCGCACGCCGATCCTCGCGCAGCTACCGGGAAACGGGAGACGCCAGTCAAGCACGCCCACCCACCAGCCAGAACCGGTCAAAACCCCCTTGACACGGCCCCGCTCCTTCAGGGATGAAGACCTCACCCGTGAGGTCCTCACGTTTCGGTGAAGTGCCGCCCGTCCAACGACGCCTGAACGGCTAATCTGCGGCCGGCGAGCCAGGGACGGCCGCGGCCGACCGCGGTGTCGCAGGCTCGACCAGAGTCCCGTCGGTCGTTCTGCGCACCGCCCTGATGCCAGGAATCAGGGTAGTGAGGCAGCCAGGCACGCCGAGCAGCACGGCCGCGCCGACCAGGGCGGCCGTGGTACCGAACCGCGACGCCGCCGGACCGATGAGGGCGTAGCCAACCGGCATCACCGCCAGCGATATTAGCCAGTCGTAGGCGTCTACCCGCGAGCGGACCTCGTCGGGAATCAGATGCTGCATGGTCGAGATCCAGACCGTGTTGAGGAACGCCAGGCCCAGGCCGCCCGCGACTGCGGCGATGCCGACGCCCCAGGTCGGCAGCGGCCGAGCCAGGGCAAGCACTGGCAGCGCGGTGAGAGCCAAGGCCAGGTTGGCCGCAACGAGCGGCCGCCTCAGCCTGACTCTCAGCGATATAAGTCCGCCAGTGACCGATCCGGCCGCCCAGCAACCGACGATCGCCCCCCAAGCGGATGGGCCACCAAGGTGCCGGGTCGCGATCAGCGGGCCGAGTACCCACAAGGCCGGTATCGCGAAGTTCCACAGCGCGTGAGCGATCAGGGTCAGCCAGTACCAAGGGCGAACCCTCATTTCGCGCCAGCCGGTGGCCAGGTCTGATCGAAGGGAGCGGCGGGCGGGAATCTTCCGGCGCCCGAGCCTAAGCCTGATCAGCGATATGGCGCTGACAAGAAACGATGCCGCGTCGATGGCGAAGACGATTCCCGGCCCGAACGCCGCGACCAGGACACCCGCGATGGCGGGTCCGCCTACCTGGCAGAAATCCTGGCCAAAGCTCATCAGGCTGTTCGCCACCTGTATTTGCTCGGTGGCTACCGTCTCCGGCAGCAGCCCGGTGGAGGCCGGGCCGAAGAATGCCTGGGCAATGCCATAGAACGCCGCGCCTACGCCTATCTCCCATACGTGAGCGGTCCCGGTCAGCAGCAGCACCGCCAAGACCGCCTGGACCGCCGCCCTCAGCAGGTCCGACGTCATCATCACGAACTGGCGGCGCAGTCGGTCGGCCCACACGCCGCCCACCGGGACAAACACGACTCTGCACAGTGTCTGACCGGCGGCGACATAGCCAATATCGGAGGCCGTTCCGCCAATCCGCAAAATCGCGAACACAGAGGCGATCTGAATCAGCGAGTCACCAGCGTATGAGACAAACTGACCCGTCCACAATATTAGGAATGCGCGCTTGGCGAAGGGAGCGAAGTTTCGAGCAATACGGGAGGAGATTAAGGAGTTATCTTGGCCGGTTCTTCGCTTCACCGCCGCGAAGCTCCCTTCAGCTTATGAACAATGACGCCAGGTTGCCGACCGCGAGCACCCTGCAGAAGAGGCAGGCCACGGACGGCCTGGCGGGTGCCGCAACGATTAAGGTAATATACCTGAAACGTCCGTTACTGAATGGCGGAGTCGCGGAGTGCCCGAGAGCGCAGCGCACCGGTTCCAGCGTCTTACCTGCTACTCTCCGGGCAGGAGCTGGCTTGTTCCGATCGAGGACGCCGAGATACGGCAAGATTTCCTGCCGTTAGATCCAAGCTGCGAGCCCGCCAGGCACAAGGTGTATCCCGAGGACCTGGGGCGGGTACCGCTGCCTGGTCGCCGCCGCGCCGACGAATCGCTCGGCGCGCAGGCGCTCAGCGCTGGCGCGCAGGCCCTGGCGGACGGCGATGTGTTCGACCTGGCCGAGATTGCCTGGCTGCTGCGGTGGTCGGCCGGGATCAGGCGGAGCCCGATGGGCCGTTCCGGTGACCAAGAGTTGCGTGCGGCGGCATCGGCGGGCAATCGGCATCCCATTGAGGTGTACCTGAATGCTCATCGCGTGACCGGCCTGGCCGACGGGCTCTGGCATTACGACCCTGTCGCCCACGAACTGGTTAGTCTTGGCCCGCCGGCCGCGGATGGCGTCGCGGTCATCTTGACCGGAGTCCCGTGGCGGACGCAGTGGAGGTATGCCGAACGCGGCTACCGGCACCTATGGTGGGACGCCGGTTCGGTCATAGCTCAGCTGGCTGTGCTGGCACGGGCGAGCGGGCGGCGGGCGCGTATCCGCCTCGACTTCCCCGACGCCGACCTCGCGGACATGGTCGGCGCGGACGAGCGGGCCGAACTGCCGCTCGCCATTGTCGAGCTGACCGGGCAGATCGGCTGGCATCGGCCAGAACGGGCCGCGGCCACCGGAGACCTCGGGTTAGTCCCGTGGTACTTCTCGCTCGTCCGCAAGACCCATGAGGCCGCGCAACTGGATAGCTGGACCCTCGGATCTGCGGGCTATCCGCGAACAGCTTTCCGCGACATCAAGGTGCCAGCCCAGGTGCCTGCGCTCTCGACCGAAGAGCTGCTCAGGAGCAGGCTGACGACGCGGACGTTCGCACCCAAGGCACTGCCCGCCGACGCGCTCACCTGGCCGATTGAGGTGGCTGTCAGCCCGCCCGACTGGGACGGAGCCGATGTCGGCGCGACCGTGACCGTCTTCGTGCATGCAGTGCGGGGTCTCGCGGCTGGCTGCTACGACCTGAGCTCGGTCACGCCGAAGCTGGATCATCCTGGCGACCTGCGTTCTGACGCACAAGCGGCCTGCATGAATCAGGCTCCCGCGCGCGACTGCGCCTACCTGGCGTTGCTGGCGGCCGACCTTGATGCCGTCGTGGCGAGCCGAGGCGAGCGGGGATATCGTGACCTGCAGCTTTATGCTGGGCTCGCGGTGAGCCGGTGCCAGCTCGCGGTGACGGCGCTCGGTCTCGGCTCGTGCCCGCTTACCGTCTGCGACGAGGTCGCCGCGCGCTTCACGCCACCTGGCAAAGTCCCATTGCTCGCGATCGCGGTCGGCGCGCCGACGCGTCAAACCAACCAGGAGCGCCGTGACTGATGGCACCGAGGGAGGCGGCAGCCGTTTTCCGTTGCCATTCTGGCAAAGTTGAACGTTACCTGACGCCGTCGTTTTCACCCGAACGAGAAATCTGTCTCGACATCCCGAGGTCTTGATTCCGATCTTCGGCGTCCTAAAGTGAAACAACGGGCAAGAGCGACCCGGTCAGGAGTCAGCCCATGAACTCAACGCCGGCGCAGCGCCTCCGCGCTTTGCGCGAGCAGCGCATGGTCGAGACCGCACAGATCGAAATGTGCGTCAGCGGCTGCAGGGAAGCGGATGCCCCGACGACCTACGCGCAGCGCGGGATGTGGTGGGCGATGGAGGTGATGGGCGAAGACGACGCCTTCTTCAACGAGGGATGGACGATTCCGATGCCCGCAGGGGCAGGTATCGATCAGGCGATCACCGTGCTACGGCGCGTCGTCGAGCGATTCGACACCTTCCGGACGACGTTCCACATTCGCGATGGTGAACTCCGTCAGGTCATCGCGTCGAGCGCGTCAGTGGTGGTGCACGTGCACGATTGCGGAGCCGCTTCAGTGCAGGACGCGGCCGACGGCGTCCTCGGGGCGCTCGTCAGTACCGGCTTCCGGGTGGACGTCGAGTGGCCCATCCGGCTGGCGATCGTCGTGAAGGACGGACGCGCGCGGGCTCTGGTGCTTGGTGTCAGCCACATTGCCATCGATCTGCGCGGGTGGAGAGTGGTCGAGCGGACCATCGCCCAACTGCTGGCGGATCCGTCGATGACGATCCCTGACGAGCTCGGATGGCAACCGGTCGACGTCGCCGCGCACGAGTTGTCGAGTGCGGGCAGGGCCGCGAACCGGGCCGCGCTCGACCGGTGGCGACGGATCTTGGGCAGCGCGCCGCCGTCGATGTTCGACTTCGACACGGTGCCCGAGGAACGAGATCGTTACTGGCAGCTCCGGATGACATCGAGCGCGCTCGCCATCGCACTCGCGGTCGTGGCAGACCGCACGCGCATCAGCAACAGCGCCGTCTTGATCGCGGGTGTGGCAACGGTGTTCGGCCGATACTCCGGGCATGCGGAAACTGTCGGGCAGCTAAACGTCGCGAACCGAATCGTCGAGGAAACTGAGAACGTCGTCGGCTACCTCTGCTGGGACTCCCTCTTCTACGTTGAATCGGATGGCCTATCGTTCGACGAGATCAGCCGGCGCTGCTTCCGCAGTGCGCTGGACTCGTACCTTCATGGCGAGTACGACAGAGCCCAAGCGATGGCGATCCGAGCGGACACCGAATACCAGCTCGGCGCGAAGATAGACCTAGGCTGGCAGTTCAATGACTGCCGGGAAGCGACTGGCTCGGTGGCCCAGCTCGCACATAGCGCGCCGAATGACTTCGACGCGCTACGCGGCGAGACGCGCATCGCGTTCGTCGACAGCTGGCCACACATCGCCACGCGCTTCTATGTCGACGTCTACGATGAGCCGGATTCCATCGCAGTCGAGCTGCTGTGCGACACCAGATACATATCCGTTGCCGCGATGCATCAGATTCTCCGTGCGATCGAGAGCTTGATGATCGCCGCGGCGGGGCGTGACCTGGCTCCAGAGGAGATCGATCGAGCGATCGATCTCCCGTCGGCGCGGAGCGGGATCGGGTGGGTCAGGCGCGGGAGGGGATGGGTGCATCTTCCCGCTCTCAGGCGTGCGTGGCTTGACCTCGTCGGACCGCCTGCGGCCGTCTTCGCGAAACTGCTGGGCGATGGAACCTTCCGTCTCGTCGCCTACAGTGCGGCAGGCGCAGGGCACGAGAGTGTTCGTGACGTTCACGCGGCATTTGTCAGAGCCCTAGGCGACCGGACCGACATCTCCGCGCCGGACCACTACATCTGGTGTTCTGATGTGCCGCTGGACATGGGCGACGAGCATGAATGGGATCGCTGCGTGGTCGTCGAGGCAGGCAGCGGCCGCGACGGCAAGGAGACGCCGACGGGCGATCTTGAGTCGTGACGTGAGTGCGCACCGACGGGGATCGGGAGTTCTGGCCGTCAGTTGTCGGGCATCTCCGCGACGAACGTCCTGAACGAATCGTCGGACCGCACGAACGCGGCGACGAAGGGAACCTTCTCATCGCTTCCGCGCAGCGCCGCCAGCGGATCCCGGGCGATGAGCGCGCCGGTGCGGCGGGTCTGGAGGACCGTCGTACACGTCGGCGCCCGAGGCTGACGCCTCGATGAAGGGTGCGACCTCGTTGGCCAGATCGTCGAGCAGGCGACCACCGCCTTGTCCGGGCTGGAGACGTCCAGGTTGGTCACTCCCCCGCGCTGAGACTGAAGTGTGGTTGCGAGAGCTGAGGCATATGTTATGATAAAAATGTATTATAGACTATCCGATTCGGTCATACAGGGCCTCGTTCTTGATCAAGTCAAGTTATCTCCGGGGAGGAAAGCACGAGTAGCTCAAGAGCGGTCAGCGTTCGAATTTCCCGTTGCCTGGATAGCGTGGACGAGCAAGTCGAATGCGTAATTGCCCTTAATGCGGCCCCGGCGATACGAAAGGCCGTGCAAGAGCACCCTTTACGACTAGTCGTCACCGAGGTCGGTGAGGCCAGCGTGGGTGCAGCCTATAACGCCGGAATAGCAGCATCGAACGGCCGCTATCTCATCTTCATGGACTGCGTGTTCGCGCCTGAGGTCGTCATGGGCTCCGATCCCGCGTATGCCGCCGGGAAGGCCGGGATTGCCGGCCTGACCCGCAGCCACGCCCGGCTGCTCGGGCCGCGCGGCATCCGAACTAGTTGCATGGTCCCGGGAGTAGTGAGCACCCCACTATGGGGCGAAGAGGGCGTGGACCAGGAATGGATCGAGACGGTTCCGCTCGGCCGGGTGGCGTACCCCGAGGATGTCGCCGCTGTCATCGCCTTCCTGTACCCCGACGCCGCTCGCTACGTCAACGGTGCGGCGGTTTTGTCGATGGAGGTCTGGCCTCGGCCCGCGGCCCGCGCGCCGACTGACGATGGGCTGGCACGTTTCCGTCGAGGGCAGAGCCGTGGAGGGCAGAGCCGTGGAGAGTAGAGCCGCGGAGAGCAGGGCGGCGGCGGGATCAGGCACGGAGGCGCCGCCTGCGATCAAGGCCGTCAACCTGTGCAAGGCGTACGGCAAGCACGTGGCTCTGGACAGCGTGTCATTCGAGGCTTACGCGGGTGAGATACTCGGACTCCTTGGCCGCAACGGCGCGGGTAAGACGACGACTATCTCCTGCCTGGTTGGACTGCTCACGGCCGACTCCGGTCAGGTCGAGTTCTTCGGCGAAGAGCCGCAAGCTCTGGTCAGGCAAGGATCGGTCTCAGTCGCGACCCAGGAAATCGCGCTCTATCCCGGCCTTAGCGTGGCCCGTAATCTCTCGTTCTTCGCCAGCCTGGCCGGATTTCCGCCGCGAGAGCTAAAGTCCTGCCTCGCCGATGTCGTCGACGCGCTTGCGCTGAGCCCGCTACTGCACCGGCCTGTCGGCCAGTTGTCCGTCGGACAGCAGCGCATCGCGCACGTCGCCTGCGCGCTGGCCATCCGGCCTCGCATCGTCATCCTTGACGAACCCACCAGCGGGCTCGACGTTCACACTCGCAAGAACCTGCTTGACTATCTCCAAGTCGTCATATCCCGGGGTAGTGCGGCAGTGCTCTCAAGCCACTACCTGCAAGAAGTTGAGGACACTTGCGACCGGGTGGTTCTGCTCGACCACGGCAAGTGCGTCGCGTACGGCAGCGTAGCCGAACTGGTTGTCCGCTTCGGTGGTGGTCACGTTGAGATCGTGACCACCACCGGGCGGACGATCGAGCCAGGCACGAACGTGCCCATGATCCTCGATAAGTACCGCGACACTGACATCGTTTCCGTGCGCGTGATGCCGCCTTCGCTGAATGCGCTCTTCACCTCGCTTACGGCCAGCAGCGAGCCGCAGGAGCAGATGCCGCAGGAGCAGAGATCTGAGGAGCCCGCATGAGCGGCGGAAATCGAATGCTCGGCCGGAGCACCCACCGCGCATTGGTCGTGGCCGTCAACGAACTCCGCCTGCTCGCCGTCGACCCGTTTCCGATCATCCTGCTGATCGCGATACCTTCCCTGATCGCGGCGTTCATTTCCAAGGGTCTGGTCGGCGGAGCCGCTACCGCGGTGCCCGGCCTGGCGGCACTGTTCGGGTTCTTCGGCCTCAGCACCATAGGCTTCGCGTTCTACCGTGACCACGGCTGGAGCACCTGGAGCCGGCTGCGCACCACACCCGCCTCGGTACCGGAAGTCGTGCTCGGCAAGCTGATCCCGCTGACCGGTCTGTTTCTCGCTCAGCAAGCGGTCCTGCTGGTTTTCGGGGTACTCGTACTCGACATGCCCTGGCGCGGCAGCGTCGGCGCTGGAATCGTGGCGATCGTCTGCGTTGTCGCCGTCGAGGTGGCCATTGGACTGATGTTCGCAGCGATCTGCCGGACCATCAATCAGCTCAACGCTGTCTGCAATCTCGGCGGACTACTGCTCGCAGGTCTCGGCGGTGCGCTCGCCCCGGTCAGCACATTCCCGGCCTGGGTGCGGCATCTCGCGCCAGTCAGCCCGGTGTACTGGGGCCTGCGCATGCTCCGCGGCGTCATCGCGGACGGCAACGGACTGTCTCAGCTAGCCGAGCCAGCCGCGATCCTGCTCGCCATCGCCGCGGTAACCGGCGGACTGGCGATTTTCAGGCTGCGGGCGGGGGACGTCAAGGAGTTTTATGCGTCCCGCTGACCCAACGGCCACCCTGCCGATGGACCGCCGCGACTGGCACGGCAACGTCTACGGCACCATCGCCAAGGCAGAACGTCAGATACAGCCCCTCCTAGCCCAGCATCGCCGCCCGATCCAGCCAGCCGCCACGCCAATCAGGACCCTCCGGGACCTGCGGCCCAAGCGCCTATGCTGTCACAAAGGCCCGTGAGCGGTTGCGCTGCAATCTTTGCGGAAGGAGTCCCGCATGCTGGACCAGGAGACGATCGATAGGTTCAGCCCGAGTCCGAGCGGTCACATGCACATCGGCGGCGTCTACGCCGCCATGATCGACAAGGATCTCGCGCAGCACTCGGGCGGAACCTACCTCGTCAGGATCGAGGACACTGACCAGAGCCGCGAGATAGCAGGCGCGAAGGAGCAGTTCTTACGCGAACTGGCCCATTTCGGTGCCGAGTCGCCGGCAGCCTGCCGCGCAGGCGAGAGCTTGCGGCATTGCCATGACCAGTAACTTCGACCTCCACCTGCACTCATCGCTATCCGACGGCAGCCTGCCCATCAGCGAGGTGCTCGCGCTGTGCATTGCCAACGGAATCCAGCTCGCTGCGATCACCGACCATGACGTGCTCGCCATTAACCCGGCACCGACTTGGCCGCAGAATCTGAGCATCATCACCGGGGTGGAAATCACCGCCGCCAGGCATAACCGGCAAGTGCACTGCCTTGGCTATCTCTACAAACCTGGAGATTACCGGCTTCACCGCCTAGTTTCCCGCCATCGCCTCGCACTGCTCTCATGCATGAAGGAGCTCATAGAGATAGCGGCGCATTACGGTTGTCACGCCAACTGGGCAGCCATCGAAGCGACCATCGGACCCGACCGGGTGCCATATGGAAGGCAGATGGTCGACTTCCTGCTGGCCAATACACAGGACGGCTCGCCGCTTGCCGCAGCCCGTCAGCTACCGTACGGCCAGATCCTGGAGGAATGGTTCGCCGAAGGCCGACCACTCCATGTCACCCCGCCGACGCCACCCGAACTGACCGAAGTGATCAAGTGGATACGCGATGCGGAGGGCGTCCCGGTCCTCGCCCATCCGCTAGCACAATGGCAACGCGGCGATCTCGATGACGACATTCCCCGACTAATCCGAGCCGGTCTTGGCGGCCTAGAAGCATGGTCCACCTGGCACCCCAGCCCAGCCGACACAGAAGCGTTGCTCGCGCTCTGCAGCCGGCACGGCCTCGTCGCCACCGCCGGCTCAGACTTCCACGGCGTTACTGTCAAGGAATGGGTACCTCACCCCGGCGCGATAACTGCTACTAGTACGCCCTCAATCGACGCGATGATGACCGCGCTCGTCCAGGCCAAAGCGGCATGAGCCTAGATGCTGCTGGCCATCGGTGATGTACCGGGCCGATGTCTGCCTCTCATCAACCCCGGGTCACGGCGGAACATCCGGCAGGTCCTGCAGGAGCGCTGCGGCCTCTGCGTCGGTCAGGGACGCGACTCGATGCAGCATCTGTCTTTCTGCAACTTCCGCTAGATGCGCGATGGTAAAGTCATCGAATGCATCCTCAGGTTCAATAGCGACGTTGAGGAGGCGATTAACCTGAAGAATGATCTGATTACCAAAAACCGAGTCCCCTCCAAGCTCAAAGAACCCATCGAAAACCCCGATCGGCTCCATGCCCAGCGATGCCTGCCAGATTCCGACAATGCGCTGCTCGACGGGGTTGCGCGCTGCCACATACTCGTGCCCCACGTCAGGCCGTGGCGAGGGCCCTGCCTGGGTTCCCACATTGCGCAGGATGGTAACGTCCGCGCCGCTCACCTCCTCAAAGAAGGTGAAACCAGAACCCGCCGGATAGAACTGCAGGAGGTCGCGGAGGTCATGCGGCATGGCGACCAATTGCGTCCTACCGCTGGCAATGACACCGCCGAGTGTGTGTAGCCCGTCGGCGATCGTAATCGTGCTCACAGTAGTGCTGAGGCTGCGATCTCTGCGGCTCTGGCTGGGATTCGCCACCGACTGCGCTGCCATTCCGGCGTCTGCCCACGGACCCCAGTTGATGCTGCTAGCAGCAATCCCATTCGCCCGCTGATACTGCACGAAAGTGTCGAGAAAGGCATTCGCGGCGCAATAGTTGGCCTGGCCAGGAGAACCGACGACAGAGGCGGCACTGGAGAACGCGACAAACCAGTCGAGCTGGTCGGGCAGGGTGAGCCTATGCAGGTTCTGTACCCCGTAGGTCTTGGGTCGCATGACTTCAGCGATGGCTCTGGGTTCCATCTCCAAAAGCGCGCCGTCGTTCAGCACGCCGGCCGCGTGGATGACGCCGCGCAGCGGGCCGAGCCGACCGCGCAGTTCATCGAGCAGGGCTGCCATAGCATTCTGATCACCGACATCGGCCTGCCCCGTCACGACTACGACGCCGGAGCGCTGTATTTCACTGATGCGCTCTGCGGCCTGATGGGACGGTGCGCCACGGCCCACGAGGGCCAGCTTTGCCGCTCCCTGCTCAGCCAGCCACGAGGCGAGGCTAAGACCGAGGCCGCCAAGACCGCCGGTGACGAGGTACCAGCCGTCAGCGGCCAGCTGCGGCGGGCCCGCCTGGACATCGGCTACTGGGGCCAGCCTCCGCACGAAGCGCTGGCCATGCCGGATCGCGACCTGGATCTCATCGCTGGCCCGTATTTCTGCCGCAATGAGCTCGGCCTGATTGCTCGCCCCCGGGTCAAGGTCGATGCAGCGATGTCTAAGCACAGGATTTTCGAAAGGAACGCAGCGCATCGCACCCCAGACCGCAGCCCCGGCTGGGCTGAATGCCCCTGACTCATGGCCTACGGCATGTGCTCCTTGGCTGATCACCACCAGTTCCTCGGTACCCGCCGAGGAGTAGGCGAGCGCCTTGATGAGCTGTACCAGTGCTCCGGTGAGGGAGTCGGCACTCTCCGCAGCGTATGAAGTATCAGCTGGTCCGCAGATGAAGATCACGCCGGTCAGGGGTCCAGCCTGGATGAGCAGCCGGGAAAACCCGTCGGGACTGAGCGTGTCGATGATGAGATCATCCTGCTCGGCCGTTGCCGCGTCCGGGCCACCGGTGGCCATGATCACCTGGCTGCCGTCGGATCGCAGTGCTGTCGCGATGGCGCGCGCCACCGGATCTGCCGCAGTGCCGTGGAAAACTAGCCACGTGCCCTGTGTCGCCGTGCCAGTGGCCGTCAGCTCGCGCTCACGCCAGACCGGCTCGTAATACCACACGGACTGCTCGGCGGCCACCGCGCCGCGATCAGGTCGCCGCTGAGGGTCAGCGACTTCGGCAAGCGCCAGGCCATCGATCTCGACCAGCGTGCCGCCATCTGGCCGGGAAATCTGGATATCGGCGGTCAACTGACCAGCCGCCGCCCGGCCCAGCCTGAGTCGCGCGGTGCAGATAGGTCCCGGCGTAGCGTACCAGCGCAATTCGCGTATTCGTGCTGGTAGCACGGTGCCGGCAGTTTCCTGACCGCTTTCATCTCCGACGGCCGCAAGCAGCTGCAAGGCTCCGTCCAGTATCCGGGGATCGCAGCGAAAACGCGGATCCGGTCCGCCGGGAATCTCGATGCTGGCCGTGGCTTTGCCTGCGCCCGCCCTTATGTCTGTGAGGCCGCGAAAGGCCGGCCCGTAGTCGAGTCCGCGCCTGGCTAGCCGGTCATATAGTTCCGCTGTATCCAGGCGATGATCATAGTCCGCCTCCGGCCAGGCCACGTCATCGGACTGTGGCTGCCCGAGCGCCCGCACCCGCGCCGTTGCGTGCTTGTGCCAGCTCGAATCGTTGACGTCGCTGCCGGAGTGCACGGTAGCGGAGAATCCGTTGCCGTCCCGATTAAGGGTTGTCTGGATGACCTGGTCGGCTTCATCAAGCGGCATGGGGCGCCGCAGCGCGAGATCACTGAGCGCCAGTCTCGCCCCCAGCCCGGCCTGACTGGCAGCCGCCAGCATCATCTCGCTGTATCCAGCAGCTGGCATGAGCGGGTGCCCGGCGACACGGTGTTCGGCGAGCCAGGAGCAACCACGAGAACGCGAGCTGTGCTGCCAGATGAGCTGTCCGGCGAGCCTGAGTTTCTGACCCAGCAGCGGGTGGGCGCGGCGATCCGCCGCAGCGATCTGCTGGCTGGGCCGGTCAAGCCAGAATCTCTGATGCTGCCATGGATACAGCGGCAGTGGCGTATGAGGTGCGCGTCCGCGGTACAGCCGCCGCCAATTGATCTTCGCGCCGAGCGGGAACAGCTCGGCCAGGGACGACAGCATCGTCGTCCGCTCCGCGTTCCGATTCGACGATGCGAGCACCCGGATACCTGGCTGGCCGACCGCAGCACAGACTGTCCGCAACGGGCGGTGCAGCGCTGGCTGCGGGCCGATCTCTACGATCGCGGCCAATGGCTGCGCGCTGACCATCGCGGCGACCGCGTCGGCGAAGCGGACTGCCTGCCGGACGTTGCGCTGCCAGTATTGCGGGCCGAGCCGAGATCCCTCCTCAATGTCGCCAGTGACCGCCGAATAGAACGGCACATCCCCATCATGGAGGGACAGCCAGTTCAGCTGGCCGGCCAGCGCCTGGGCAGCGGACTCCATGAGCGAGCTGTGAAACGGGTAGTCGCCGGCCAGCCAGCGGGTAAAGGTTTCCGGACTGAGCTCGGCCCTGAGGCCTTCCATCTGTGCGGCAGCGCCGGACAGCACAACCTGGTCGGGCGCGTTGACTGCGGCGACTTCCACGGCCCACCCGGTACTCTCCACAAGCTCGCGCACGTCTGGCTCCGCCATCCCGATAGCAAGCATCTTGCCCGAGCCAGCGGTCGCGGCCATGGCCGCACCGCGCTCGATGGCCAGGCGCATTGCATCATCCAGACTCAAAAAGCCGGCCGCATACGCGGCGGCGATCTCGCCGCTGCTATGACCAACGACCGCTACCGGATGGATGCCAAGCGCGCGCCACAACTCTGTCAGACCAGCTTGGATCGCGAAGAGAATCGGCTGCGCGCGCTCGGTGGCACTAAGCCGGGATCCATCGGAGTCAGTCAGGCTTTCGCTAACCGACCAGCCAGCCAGCTCCAGGCAGATCTCATCGCAGCGCTCGACGAACGACGCAAAAAGCGGGTCAGCGGCCATGAGCTCGGTGCCCATGCCCGCCCATTGGGTCCCCTGGCCGCTGAAGGCGAACGCGACCCGCGGCTCAGCCGATGGTGACGGGGCGAGCTCACCAGGCTCACGGGCGGCGGCGGCCGTCAGCTGTTCCCGGAGGTCGGACGCCGAGGATACGCAGAACGCGACTCGGAACCGGTGGTGCTGTCGCCGCAGGGCGGCAGTCGTTGCCGCAGCTGCCAGGTCGGGCAGAGCGCCGCGATCCAAACGATCGAGCCAGGACCTGCAGTGCACATGCAGGGCCCTGGCGCTGGCAGCAGACAGAGGCAGCAGCATCGGTTGGGCGGGCTGGACAGCGGGGCTGGCCGCCACGGATAGACGCGGCACCGATTCCAGCACCGCATGCGCATTCGTGCCACCGAACCCGAAGCTGCTCACACCGGCGAGCCACGGAGCTGTGTCGCCGGGCAGTGCTACCGGCTCGGTGGCCACCTGGAGCCCGAGTTCCGCGAATGGTATATGCGGATTCGGCCGCCTGAAATGAATGCTGGGCGGAATCGTGCCATGGTGGAGGGCGAGCGCGGTCTTGATCACCCCGGCTATGCCGGCTGCGGACTCAAGGTGCCCGATATTGCTCTTGACCGACCCCACGAGACAGGGCGAGGCGGCGTCGGCCGACCGCACCACCGGGCCGAGCGCCTTGGCTTCAATCGGGTCGCCGAGAAGCGTGCCCGTGCCGTGGCATTCCACATAGCACACCCGCCGAGGATCCACAGCGGCATCCTGGTAGGCGCTGCGGAGCACTGCTTCCTGCGCTATGGGATTGGGAGCGGTCAGCCCGTTGCTGTGCCCGTCGGAGTTGACAGCGCTGCCGCGCAGCACGGCGTATATCCGGTCTGCGTTCTGCTCTGCTGACGACATCGGCCGCAGCACGACGGCACCACAGCCTTCACTGCGGACATAACCGTTTGCTGCCGCATCGAATACCTTGCATCGTCCATCGGGCGAAAGCATTCCTGCCTTGCTGATGCCGATGGTCAGCTCCGGGTCGAGCAGCACGTTGACGCCAGCAACGACAGCGAGTTCGCAGTCACCCCCGCGCAGTGCCCTGGCCGCCAGGTGCAATGCGACCAGCGACGACGAGCACGCAGTATCTACCGCCACGCTGGGGCCGTGCCAGTCATACAGGTAGGACACCCTATTCGCAGCGATCGAGAGTGCGCTCCCGGTGGGCATCAGGCCGTCAATCAGCGCGGCGTCCATGTGCTGGCGCTGGCCGTATTCGCTTACGGAGATGCCGACGAAGACGCCGGTCTGGGAACCTCGCAGGTCTGCCGGTGGCAAGCCCGCATCCTCCAGCGCCTCCCATATCGTTTCCAGGAGTAGTCGCTGCTGAGGGTCCATTCGCTCGGCCTCGGCGGGGGAAATCCCGAAGAACGAAGCGTCGAAGCCTTCGATGTCATCCAGCAGGCCGGCCCATTTGCTGATGGTGGTACCGGCTTCCGAGCGGTTTGGTGACCAGTACTGGTCGGGGTCCCACCTGTCGCGCGGGATCTCACCGACGGCATCTACTCCCTCTAGCAGCATCGACCAGAATGCCTCTGGCCCGTGGGCACCGGGCGCCCGACAGGCCATGCCGACAATCGCCTGCGGGCCTGGCGACCGGCCCTCGGCCGGAGCGATGGAGAACGGCTTGGTGCCAGGCGCTGATTTCCGCCCGGCGAGCGCGTCCGCAAGCGTCCCTATAGTGGGATACGCATAGAGCGCAGTCGCATCGACGGGCTTGGCCAGAACGTCGGCGAGTTCGGCTGCGATCGTGACCGCCTCGGGAGATTCGAGGCCATAGGCGCTGAAGGCCTGGTCATCGTCCAGCTCATCCTCTGGGATGCCTGTTGCCGCAGCCACGCGAGCAAGCAGCCAGCACCGGAGTTCCTGCGCATTCATCTTCGCTCCTATCCGGCCTGAGCATTTCGGTCGGAATCCCGGTCGTCAAACCTGGCCAGAGTGGGCAGATGCCCAGCCATGAGCAGGCTCCTGGTACTCAGCCGCCGCACCTTCCCGCTCGACGTCTTCGGTACAGTGCGCGCAGGAACAAGGGCAATGCATGAGAGTGCAACGCCCCCTCGCTCCAGCACGGCCCGTCGGATCCTCGGAAGCAGTGCCAGCGCCTCTGCTGCGTCGGTGAGGGTGGTCTCCTGGACCAGCGCCACGCGGACGGAGTCGTCGTCGCTCAGGCTGAAAGCCGCGCCACAGCCGGGACGCAGGCGGCTGTCGACGGTCTGGGCGATGGTTTCGAGATCCTGAGGGAGGATGTTTCGGCCGCGCACGATGAGGAGTTCCTTGATCCGTCCGGTGATGAACAGCTCGCCATCGGCGACGAAGCCGAGATCCCCAGTGCGGAGAAACGACCGGCCCGGGTACCCCGGTAGTGTCGCTCCGAAGGCGCTGGCAGATTCGGCAGACTCGGTCCAATAGCCGTCCGCCACGCTCTCTGCGGCCACCCAGACCTCGCCAACACGACGCTCGGGTACCGGCGAGTTCCCGGCCGGGTCCACTATGACGATCTCGTGGCCGTGCGGCGCACGGCCGGACGAGATCAGGCGCTTGGACTTCATTGCCGGGCCGGCCGGGCTCGCCAGGCCCTTCGCCAGTTGCTCGGGGTCGGCGTCCATCAGTACCGGTCCGGCGCCCCTAGTCGCACCAGTGACTAGGAGCGTCGCTTCGGCAAGCCCGTAGCACGGATACAGCTTTTCTTGCCGGAACCCACACATAGCGAAGGCCTTAACGAACCGGGTGAGTCCCTCGTAGCGAATCGGCTCGGCACCGACAAAGGCCACCTCCCACGAGGAAAGATCGAGTGACAGTTTCTCATCGTCCGTCACCCGGCGGGCGCATAGGTCGTACCCGAATGGAGGCCCGCCAGAATACACGATGCGGTACCTGGTGATCGCATTCAGCCATCGGACCGGCTTTTGCAGAAAATGCAGGGGCGACAGGAAATAACCAGGTGCTCCCGTGTACAGCGGCTGTAATATGAAGCCGAGGCCCATGTCGTGATAGGACGGAAGCCAGCTCAGGAAGGCAGCTGACGTGGTGCTGGCGGCCAGCTGAATAGTGCGCTGATTTGCGAGAATGTTGCTATGCCTTAGTATCACGCCTCGCGGGCGCATGGTGGATCCAGAGGTGTACTGAAGCATTGCCACCGAACTAGCAGATAGCCGCGGTGTCCGCCAAGCAGCCGGGTCGCCGTCCTCGTTGATGACGATCAGGCTGATACCGCGCCCCCCGCCACCATCTTCGACGGTATCCAGGAACTCACGCATCCCGTTGCTGGTCAGCACGGCCTTTGCCGCGCAGTCTCTGGCGATCAGGCGCAGACTCTCCAGTCCGGACTCGATTTGGTTCGGCATCGGAGGATACGTCGGGACCGCGATTATCCCGGCATACAAGCAGCCGAAGAACGCCGTGATGAACTGCAGCCCGGGCTCGAACACCAGCAGGACCCTGGATCCTGGCGCGAGCAGTTCAGCGAGCTGCGTGGCTATCCGCCGTGCCTGGGTGCCGAGTTCAGAGTAAGTTATGCGAACGTCGCCACCCTCGCCGTCGGGCAGAAAGCCGTAAGCCAGGCTGTGCGGGCTGAGCTGCGCCCGCGCCTGCAATAGCTCGACCAGTGTCCGTGCGTTCTGCTCAGCCTTCATCGTCATCCTCGCCGACGCTCCCTCCTGCTACGTGCAGCCGCCAGAGCATGCTGGCGTCGACGGCGCGGTGCGTACCGGTGCCCTGTGCGCGCTTGGCCATCATCACTGGGTACGCCTCGACAGGATCGGGCGATGCTGGTGCGGTGGGCACTACCTTGGCCATTGCGTCGGCGATCGCAGGCTCCAGGCGCTTCAGCTTCCGTTCCCTGGCCTCTTCGTGGCGCTCCAGGAAGGGCGGAATGACGTCCCGGCCAAGGTGCTGCAACGTCTCACAGACATGCTCATGCGGATACATTCCGGCTTGCTGTAGCAACATCACCTGATCCACGCCGGCCTCTTCCAGTTCCTCGAAATGCCGCCGTGCATCGGCTGGCGTCCCGATTGCGGCAATGCCGGCCATTGGCTCCTGCGGCGACCGCAGGAATTCAGCCCAGAGATCAGTACGTCCGGGAAGATGCGTGCCGAATCGGTAATACCAGGCGAGTGCCCACTTGAAGAAGCGCTGCCCTTCAACTCCCCGCGCCAGCGCTACCTCAGCGTCGGGATGAACCATGACGCCAGCGAGCATCGCAATATTCGGATTCACGGTCAACCCGATTGGCTGGCATTCACGCTCGAATGTATCATAATATTCCTTGACCCAGTAGCGGGCTTCACCCGCATTCATAAATGAGAAAGTCAGAGCCCCCATCCCGAGGCGTGCGGCCAGTTTCAGGGTATCACGATTCGTGCATGCAACCCACAGCGGCGGATGCGGTCGCTGCACAGGTTTGGGTACGATATTACGAGCAGGCATCGTAAAGTATTTTCCCTGGTAACCAGCGTACGGTTCAGAGGCCATCATCCTCGCCGTTTCACGTACTGCCTCAGCCCACATGCTGCGTTTCTCCAGGTAATTGACACCAAACCCTTCCAGCTCGATTCGGGAACTTGACTCCCCGGTACCCCACTCAACCCGGCCATTGCTGACAAGATCGAGAGTGGCAATACGCTCAGCCACCCTTGCCGGATGGTTGAAGACGGGCGGCATCAAAGTAACGCCATGGCCGATGCGCATGCGCTTAGTCCGCTGGCTTACCGCGGAAAGGAACACTTCCGGGGCAGTTGAGTGCGAATATTCCTCAAGGAAATGATGCTCCTGGGCCCAGCCGTACTCGACTCCCGCCTGCTCGCCCACCTCGGCCCATTCCAGGGCATTATTGAAGAGAGCCTGCTCAGCTCCCGGTGCCCATGGACGCGGTAGTTGTAGCTCGAAGAACATCCCGAACTGCATCGTTGTCCGACCTCCCTATATATTGCGCCGTGACCTCGCGCGCAGCGCGACGCTGAGCGACCAGCCATCTGCGATCAGAATGGTGCGCGACGATTAGCATAACGGTCTGGTCAGTGCCAAAAGGGATTAGCGCCACCTGGGCCAGCGGCGTGACGTCAACAGCAAACGGCGCATTGCTGAGATGACTGCCGATTCTTAACCACTTCTCGAAGGGGAGGTGCTTAGGAAGCATCAGGCCCTTTCTAGCCATGAGGCCAGGCATGAAATTGAGAGACCATTCCTTCCCCGAGCCGGATTTAGCCGCGGCAAAGGCCGCAGGCCCGGAGACTAGAACAGCCTTGATCCGTACTCTTCGCTTATGAGTATATTTGGAGCGCTTACGCAACTCAAGTAGCTGGACACTGGCCCGGAGACGCAGGGCGCCATGACGTGCCTCGATCGCCTCCCAGTGACTGGCGGCTGCCCGGACGACGGGGGCGCGGGTGGCGGCTCGCCGTCGCTGATCGATGAGATCGTCCGCGAGGGCGCGCGGCGGATGCTGGCCGAGGCGCTGCACGCCGCGCTGGCCATGGCGTTCAAGCTCATCGAGTCCGCGCAGCGCCGGTGGCGCATGGTCAACGCACCCCACCTGGTCGCCCTCGTCCGCGCCGACGCGGTCTTCGTCAACGGCAAGCTCGTCGAACGGCCCGAAGAACCAGGCCTGCGGTGCGAGCATCCCGCCACCAGCCGACGTCGGGGAGGTGGTGCCGAAGCCGCCTAAAAGATCTTGATCCACAGGTATCGACAATTATTCAAGCCGCCGCTGGGCTCTTGTTAGCGCCGCTGGGCTATTGTTGGCCTGGATGTAGCTTCTGACCAACGTGGGGACCGCCACCCGAAAATCCACACGTCACGGGACATGCTCGTCGGCGAGGGTGGAGATGACCGACTACCAGCCTGCACGGTCCACCGACAGGGCTGCGCTCATGGCCGCTTGGCGGCAAGGTGCTCAGCTGATCGACGTCGGCGCGGAGCGCATCGTCGCCGCTGGGCCGACGACGTCGGCACCAGCGTCCTGGGTGCAGGAAGCTGCCTGGCGAACGTGGGGAAGTCCCGACCAAAGGAGTCATGCAGGCGCATCGCTCGTCTTTGCGGGGCTCCTCAATGGTCGTATCGACAAGCGGGCGCTAGCATCAGCGGTTGTTGCGGTCGCGGACCGGCATGAAGCGTTACGCACGTACATGACCGAAACCGGGAGCGAGCTGGTGCAAGACATTGCGCCGACAGGCGCAGTCGAGCTCAGCACGGAGGCGGTCACCCCAGCTCCCGGAGTCGATCCAGTCCTCTATGCGACCGAGCGCGCCAACGCGATCGCGAACGAGGTATGCGATCCGAGCGCGCTTCCGCTGGCCCGCGTCGTGCTGATTGAGATCGACCATGACCGACACATCCTGCTTGTGAAAGCTCACCACCTCGTAGCCGATGGATGGTCACTCGGCGTCGCTTTCGCAGAGCTGGCGTATGCCTATGACGCATGTCGGATGCACGCTCCGATCTCACTCCCTGAGCTGCCCATTCAATACCGGGACTTCGCGATATGGCAGCGAACGTGGATGCTAGGGGACGAGGCATCGGAGCACGCCCGCTACTGGACCGAGCAGCAGGACGACGTACCGCCAGTCGACCTGGCCGCATGTGATTTCGTCGCTCACCGCGAAGTGCCGACGATCGTCGTCCCGGACTTCCACCTGTCGTCGGTGCTGTCCGAACAAGCAAGGGCGCTCGCACGGCGATCGAACGTTTCCGTCTTCGCGGTGCTACTTGCCGCCTATGCCACGTTGCTTTGGGAGTGGTCCGGTGTGACTGATCTCTCCATCGGAACGCTTGTCGCCAATCGGCGCCGCCCCGAGACACGTCCGCTTATCGGATTCTTCGCGGGGAAGATCTTCGTCCGGTTGGTGTTTGACGAGAGCTGGACATTCACAAATCTACTGCGGCACGCCAGAGACGAAACGACCAAGGCCATGTCCCACGAGGAGATGAATGTCGACATGCTGTTCCTTAGGCAGCGCGTTCCTTTCGGCACTGCTCCTGAACGTCCGAGTGTCGCGGCGAGCATAAACCTGCAGCCTCCGATCCCGCCGCTGACAATCCGAGGAGCCAACGTGATTCCCGTTGCGCTGAAAGGCGATGAGCCCTCCAGGAGCCTTTCCATCGGTCTGTGGAACGAAGGTCAGCAGATCAGGGCTCAGGTCCGCTGGCAGCGTAACGCCATCGCGAAGGAGACCGTTCAGCGCGCGATGGGCCGCTTGGTCCAGATCCTGCAGACGGCGTGCGAAGAACCGGGAACCCGCCTCCGGGATCTATAAATCCCGGAGGCGCCTTCTTATGGGCTCACTGGGAAGACCGGGAAATAGCCTGTGGTCCCCGCGCCGAAGTGTTCGTCGTTCGAGTTGGCGGAGTTGTTCTTCGTGCCGGCGGACATTGCCGGCGACGGCCTCCAGGGCGGTGCGCGGAGCGACACCTCGATGTCCTACGCGACGTGTTCACCGGCCAGCCTGGCTGCCCGCGGCCGCGAATCCCTAGCGCCACCGCGGTTGAGGCGGTACCCGGCCATGTCCACCTCGACCAGTTGCGGGCGCCCAGGTCCGCGGGAGTTCTGGCCGTCAGTCGCCGGGCATCTCTGCGACGAACGTCCTGAACGAATTGTTGGACTCGGCGAACGCGGCGACGACGGGCACTTTCTCCTCGCGTCCGCGCAACACCGCCAGCGGATCCTGCTGGTCGCCGACGTAGCCGAGCGCGAACGCACCTGACTGATACCCCATCATCCGCAGCAGGTCGTCGTCCAAGGTACGCGCGAGCTCGGGCGGGCACGCGAGGAACTGGTTCTCCTCCTGGCGGACCCATCCCACGGCGTAGGTGATGTTGACGCCCGTTCGGACTTCCGTGGTGCGGTTAGCGCCAGCGCAGTGAACGACCTTGCCGTCATAGAAGAGCACGCTGCCCCGGCGCATCACGGCCCGGAACATCGGGACGGTAGCCGCCTCTTCGTCGCTCATGCCACTCGTACCAGCTGCGATGTGGGTCGCGCCGTTCTCGACGGTGAAGTCGGTCATCGCCCACATCGTGTTGAGCTGAACATGGTAGTCCGGCGGGAAGGGGTAAAAGTCGAACGCCATCTGATCGCGATGGGTCTTCTGCAGCGTCTCCCCGGGGCCAAGGGAGATGATCTGGGTCAGATGAAGCTGCACCGCAGAGGCGTGCGAGAGGAACTGCCTGACCGTAGCTACCACTAGCGGGTTCATGACGAGGTTTCGGCTTGCGGGACAGCGGGCGATGAGCGCGCCGGTGCGGCGGGTCTGGCGGCCGTCGTACACGTCGCGGCCCAGGGTTGACGCTTCGATGAAGGGTGCGGCCTCGCGGGCCAGATCGTCGAGCAGGCTCTGCGGGGCTAAGTCCTCGACTATCGCGTAGCCATGGCGGGCGACGACGGCGACGACCTCGTCGGGCTCGGCCGTCCGGGGCAAAACGATCGGGTGGTCGACCATGAATGCCAGGTTAGACCAAAGCGCGCCATCTTGTCCGACCTCGTAAGTGTTTTTCCTGTCTACCGCACGACAGCTTGCAGGTCGGGCGTTCCCCATTCTGCGATCTGGCGAGACGTCAGCCCGTACTCCCGCTGGATCGCGACTTCGGTGACCCGTCCGCCGGTGCCACCCGCCGCCGCGTTCGTGCATCGCGACAAGGCCGAACCGAGCGCATCGATCGCGGCGTCGATGTGCTCCGGTTGATGTGCCGCGGTCAGCATGATATTGCCGTCGTCTGGCAGGAAGAGCCCGACTCCGAGACCCACTACGCGCAGTTCGTCCCAGAGCGAGGGGCTCTCGCAGATGAACTCGATGTCTCCGAACCGGCCGAACACCGCGGCCTCGACCTGCTTGTCCTCGAGGACAGCGGTCATGCCCCTGACGAACCGATCGGTCATGCGGGCGAGATGATCGAAGACGCCTGGTTCGTGCTCAAGCAGTCGCAACAGCGCGACGGCTGCCGCGAACGGAGTTCGCTCGGTTCGGTAGGTGCCGCCCAGGTTTGTGGCCGCAGCGTGCTTCAGCAGGCCGCTGTGGTCCACGAAGGCGGACAGCGCCATGCCGTTCGTCAGGCCCTTCGACAAGAGCGTGATGTCAGGTGTCACCCCCACGTTGCGCGACATCCCTCCGAGCCCGTAGCGGACGCCGGTCTTGATCTCGTCGACGGCAAGGAACACGCCGGCCGACCTGGCCAGCTCCCTTAGCTCGCGCCAGTAGCCTGGCGCGAAGGTGTGGGCCAGAAGGGTGACGATGACGCCGGCGACGGCACCCTGGTCGAGGAGTTCCCGGAGGCCGGTTAGGTCGTAGCCGAAGTCGATCACTCGGCCCTGGTCTGGGTGGCGCGCCTGATCCACGGCCCAGTCGTGCCAGCCGTGGTACCCGCTGGTCAGGACGCGGTCATTAGTCGACGCGATTCGCATTACCCTGACCGCCGCTGACGTCGCGCACGAGCCGGTACGGAAGAACTGAACCTCCTCGGCTTGATACAAGCGGGCGAGCGTTTGGCCAACTGCCACCTCATCGGCCGATCTGCCATCGAAGAGGAAGCCTCCGTCGCTGAGCGCAGCGACTGCCGCGAGTGTCGTGTGTGGCTCCTGATGGCCCAGGATGTTCGTACCTGACGACCCAGTCAGATCTAAGTAGCAGTTGCCCGCCACGTCCCACACGTGCGGGCCTCTGCCGTGGGAGAGAACGACTGGCAGGTATTTGTGCCTGACCACGCCACTTTGGCTCGCGACACCTAGGCTCAAGTCGCGGTCGTGGTTAGCCATGACGATCTTCCTTCCGGCCGGTCAGATGTTACTAGAAACGTGCGACCAAAGGCGCATCGTTCGCATGGATGAGTCTTCCCAGGTCGGCGCCACATGCCGGTTGGCGACCAGCTGTCTGCGGCGCCATTGCCGCTCGCGAGGATCGTTGCACAGACGAATCACATGACCGGCGAACTTTGCCGCATCATCTGCAAAGCACCCTGCCGAACGCAGCTCGTACGGGATGCCAGTGCCGCCAGTCGTCGTCGACACGAGCAGGCACGCCCGGCGTAGCGCTTCGATGACTTTTACCTTCACGCCGCCGCCCCACCGCAGCGGGCACACTACGATGTCTGCACGGTCCAGCTCATCGACAAGGTTGTCGATATAGCCGAGGACCTGCGCACCGGGACACGAGCGGATGACTCGTTCGTGTTCGGCCGACATGTTGATCCCGCCGACTAGGAGTACAGCTCCCGGGATGCGCTCACGGATCCTGGGAAAGACGTATGCGCACAGCCACCGAAGGCTATCGACGTTCGCGACGTAGTCGTAGTCGGCGTAAAAGAGCAAACGCGGAGACGCGAGTCGACCATTGCCGTCGTGACGTGGTGTAGATCTCTCTGGCAGGTGGTCCCAGCCATTCGGCACCAGATGCGGGACGACGCCCGGCTCCCTACTGGCGATCTCTGCGGCATCCTCCGGGCTCAGGGCGATCACAGCAGCAGCTTGACGCCACACGTGCTGCTCGACGGCGCGAAGTCTTTCGATGTCGTCGATCTCGACCTCCTCGCCAATCAACCGCCGCTGCTGGAGAACCAGCGACTCAATGTTCTGTTCGACGACGACCGTGCGTGATCTGATCTCGCTCGGAAGAATCGGCCACAAGAAATGACCCTCGAGATGGACAGCGTCGTAGCCACCGTGATGGTGCGCCATCGTTCGTGCAAGCGCGGTCGCTGCGGGCGACAGGCGCTTGGGCACCAGTGAGCTCCTCGCCTCGTCGATGAAAACATGCGTCGTGAGCCCCGGCAGGTCGGGAATCGCCGAGGTGTCCCGAACCACATCGGCTTCCGGCGCGACCACGATAAGGTCGACTTGTGCCAGCTCAAGCGCTCGCATGAGGAGCTTGATGCATCGAATGCGGCCGCCCCCGATGGACGGCCACAACATATCCTCGGAGAGGAACAGAACTCGACGGCGGGAGCCGAAGTAGATCTCACCGGTTCCGGAAGGTTCCACCTGTGTTCCTTCCCCTGCGCCCGCAGAGCCGGACACCTCCACTGAACGCAGCCGATACTGACGTAGCCGACGTCTCAGGGCCTTTGCGTAGTCGGCTGATGGTGCTTTGAGCAGGCAGGATTGACCCGACACGCCGGGATCATGGTGATACGTGAGCAGGCACGGCGTGGCAGTGATCATGAGATTGTCGAGACACCGTGATCACCACCCGGAGCCGTGCCTGCCGTGCCATCTTCGCCTACTGTCCTGGCCGCTGGCCAGCTGGACGCCCTGGCCCGCTGTGACCTGATGCCCGTCGGCGCGGTGCCGGCCGGGCTGCTGGACGCGCTGGCGCAGGTCCCTGACCCGCGGGACCCGCGCGGAATGCGGTATGACCTGGTTCCGGTCCTGGCCGTGGCGGTCTGCGCGACCCTGGCCGACGCCCGGTCGTTCGCGGCGATCGCGGAATGGGCGGGTGATGCCGGGCCGGAGCTGCGGGCCGGGCTGCGCCTGCCTGGAGCGGTCCCGGACCTGGTCACGATCTGGCGGGTGCTGACCGCCGTGGACCCGGCCGCCCTGGACCGGGTCCTGGGCTCGTGGGTCACGGCCATGGTGGCGGCCCGCCGGGCACCAGGCCGGCGGCCGGTGCTGGCGGTTGACGGCAAGACCCTGCGCGGCGCCCGGGCAGGCCAGAGTCCTGCGCCGCATCTGCTGGCGTGCCTGGATCACGGCTCCGGCGCGGTCTGCGCCCAGATCGCGGTGGACGGAAAGACGAACGAGGTGCGCCGCGAGGCGCTCGTGCGCCGTGAGGCGCTGGGAATCGAAGGAGGTGCAAGACCTCCTCGCTGGGTTGTCGCAGCAGCCCGGTGGGAGCTGAGCGCAGTCTGACCCGGGAGACGCCGGGGAGGGCGGGAAGCAGCGCTGACAAAGCCGGTCGAACCAGCAGCGCCTGCACGCCAACATCCGCCCGGCCCGGGACGCCCCTGGCACCGGGGCGGTCCGGGAAGGCTGCGCGCTGCTGCAGGGCCTGGCCATCTGCGGAGTCTGCGGCCGCAAGCTCAGCGTGTTCTACCGCGGTCCGCGCCGCAGCGTCCCCGGCTATGAATGCAACGGCGGGGTCCTGGTCGCCGGCGGCCAGGGCCGGCGGTGCACCCGCGTCAGCGGGCTGCGCGTCGATCCCGCAGTCGCCGGGCACGTCCTTTCCGCATTGACGCCAGTGGCCGTCCATGCCTGCCTGGACGCCGCCGACCAGATGGAGACCGGCCACGATGCCGCCCCGAAACAGCACCGCCGGCAGGCCGAGCAAGCCCGCTACGCCGCGCTGAAGGCCGAGCGCCGCTACCGCGCGGTCGACCCCGAGAACCGGCTCGTCGCCCGAGGGCTGGAAACCGAGTGGGAGCAAGCCCTGCAGGCCGCCGCAGCGCCGCTCCGGCCGAAGGAGAGCCGCTCACCGTGGCCGAAGCCGCCCGCCAGCTCGGCATCAGCAACGTCACCCTGCACCGGTGGATCAACGACGGATTCGTCCCCGCCGAGCAGCTCACCCCCGGCGCGCCCTGGCGAATCCGGCTGACCGACCAGATCCGCGCCCTGCTCGCCGACAGCGCTCCCCCCGACTGGGTCCCGATGCAAGTAGCCACCCGCGCCCTCGGAGTCTCCCGCCAGACAGTGCTGCAGCGTGTCAAGCGCGGCGACCTCCGCGCCGTCCACATCCGCACCGGACGCAGGAAAGGCCTGCGTATCGAGCTACCAGCCCTCCAAGACGGCCTGTTCTAGACCCCCCGCACAGTGAAGGATGCAGTGTGATGACTACTCCACTGGGTCCGCGACGTCACCCTGGGCGAGGACCTCTCCCAGGTACGCACCGGCACCGGGCCCCATGTCATGGCCGCGATCAGGTAACCTGGTCATCAGCATCCTGCGCCTCGCCGGGCACGCCAGCATCGCCCGCGCCCTCCGGCACATCGCCCGGAACCCCGAACGCGCGTTCCGCCTGTTCACAGAGGTAGGTAACGGTAAGTAATGGAACAACGCAATGGCCCTGGCCGACGTCTCGTCATAATTTAGGCTCTCTGAGACCTCCCGGCATGTCCGCAGACTGCGCCCACGTGCACCGTGCTGGGCGGGTGGCTGCATCGAGGGCGGCCCGCTATGCTTGCGTCGGGAGCTACAACGGGAGTAGTGAGTTGGAGCGGCGCATTCACACGACCGGGCTATTAGAGGTCGATCACCGACTTGTCTCAGCGCCGTACCTTCGGGTGGTCGAGCAGCGTACGGATGGGACGACGCTGCTGACTCAGTGGGACTTCCGTGTGACACAGCCGAACGTGCAGCGTATGAGCACCACCACCGCTCATTCTCTTGAGCACTGCCTGGGCGTCTTCCTTCGCGAAGCAACCCAGAGCGTCCTGAACGTCGGCCCGATGGGATGCCTTACGGGCTTCTACATCACGACGGTCGGCATGGATGGGTACGACTCGATGGCAGAAGTTCTCGAGCAGGCGCTCAGCTTGACCACCTCGATCGAGTCTGTTCCGCTGGCGAACGATCGACAGTGCGGCTGGGCCCGTGACCACAGCGCAGAAGCAGCCGTCCGAATCGCCTCCGCTCTCTTGGCATCTCGCGCGGAATGGCATCAGGTCATGGCTGAGTAGCCAGCTGATGGCGATCGAAGCGTTCTCTTCGAATGGTCGAGCCGTCGCCGCTCTCGTCGGCGCCGGTCGCATGGGGGAGATTCATGCCCGCAACGCGACGGCCACGCCGTCGCTTGAGCTGCGCTACGTCGTGGATCAGGTGCGCCTTCGCGCTGACCGGTTGGCGACCTCCGTCGGTGCGCGGCCGTCGACGCTCGGTGCCGCGCTGGCCGATCCAGATGTAACAGCGATGATCGTCGCGACGTCGACGGACGCGCATGAGGTCGTCGTCCGCGCAGGAATCGGCCGTGGTCTCGCCGTGCTGTGCGAGAAGCCACTGACCGGCGATGTCAGCACCTCGACCGTGCTCGCCCACGAGGCGGCCGAAGCGAGCGCTGCTCTCATGGTCGGCTTCCACAAGCGCTTCGACCCTGCGATCGCGGAGCTACAACGAGTTCTCCTGAGCGGTCAGATCGGTGAGCTAGTTTCGTTGTCGCTGATCTCTCGGGATCCGTCTCCGCCTGCGGACATCTACGAGGTCGGCGGCGGCGCGTTCTTTGACATGATGATCCACGACTTCGATCTGGTCGGCTGGCTCATCGACGACCCCCCGGTGTCCGTTCTCGCGGCCCAGTCGCGCGAGGTGGCGCGATGTGTCATCGATCTGCAGGGCGGTTCGTCGGCGTACCTGGAATGCGGCCGGCGATCTGTGTCGTCCTACGACCAGACGATCGAGGTGATCGGAACCGTGGGTGCCGTGCGGATCCTTGACGACGAGCATGTGGTGTCGACCACGTTCCGCGGGGCCGCGGACCGGCGACAGCGCTGGGACGCACCGCGCCCTAAACGCACTGCCGATGTTTGCCACACAGGGGAGAACGTCGAGCCGTTCTTTCTCTCTCGATACTCCGAGGCTTTCCAGGCGGAGACGAGAGCATTCGCAGCGATGGCGCTCGGAGGTCCGCGCGCGGGGGCGACCGCCGAAGACGGCCTGCAGGCGGCACTTTTGGCGGCGGCTGCCACCGAGTCGTCCGAGGCTTCGACTCGCGTTCGCCTGAGGTCGTCTCAGGCCGGACGAGCGTCTGCGATGCGGTCAGCCTGATGGCCGTCGAAGCACCCGCTCATCGCGCTGAGACTGTGATAGTGACGGGCGCGACAGGCGGGATCGGTACCGCCCTGACCCGTCGCCTGGCCGCCGACGGTCACCGGCTCCACCTTATGGGGCGCTCCATCCAGGTCCTGCGTGAGCTTTCACTCGGGACCACCGCTACTTGCAGCTCGGTCGATCTGCGCGACGAACGCGCCATACGCGAATTCTGCCGCGGCTGGACGGAGCCGCTCTACGCGCTGATCCACAACGCAGGGGTGGTGCACGTCAGTGCGGTTGACGGTCCAGACGCCCTAGACGAGTGGAACGACACGCTCTCGGTTAACCTGCTCGCGCCGTATCTGCTCACCAATGGATTGCAGGATCGGATCGTGAATGGCGGTCGGATCGTGACTATCTCATCGCAGCTTGGCCGTGTCGGTCGAGCTGGTTACGGCGCTTATTGCGCCTCGAAGTTCGCGCTGATCGGCGCGACAAAGTGCTGGGCTCACGAGCTTGGAGCGCGGCAGATCACGGTCAATGCTATTTTGCCGAGCTGGGTATCCACTGCTCAGGCGCTCGGTGATGCTCAGCGGCAATCCGAGCAGCAGCGCATTGACCTCGATGAGCACCTTGCCGCGGTCGTGAGTCAGCTAGAGCTGCGACGGATGACTCGGCCGGAGGAGGTGGCCGCGCTCGTGGGCTTCTTACTCTCGGACGACGCCGCCGGTATCAGCGGTCAGGACTGGCTTCTCACGGCAGCGCCCGGCTGAAGGCGGCGAGTTTCTTGGACGGTCCGGCGGTGAGACCGGGTGGCGATCTTGTGGCCAGCATCGACATCAAGCGGACGCGCACGTTCACGATCATCCGCACGTCCGACGTCTTGGATCCGGAGAATTTTGCGCTGCATGAGGCGAGCGGGTTCGCCAAGCGCCAGCTAGTCGTGGTCGACGATGGCATTGGGTCCGCGCAGCTGACTCGTCTGGACGAGTACTTCCGGTGCCGCTCAGTAGCGGTTGAGATCGTCGTGCTGCGTGGCGGCGAGCACATTAAGCAATGGCGGACCGTCGAGCGACTTGCCGATGCCTTTAGTGCCTTCGGACTGATTCGGCGAAGTGAGCCAGTCGTCATCATCGGCGGCGGTGCTGTCATGGACTTGGCTTCATTCGCGTGCAGCATCTACCGCAGAGGTGTGCCGCACATCAAGGTGCCATCGACGGTGCTTGGTTATGTGGATGCGTCGCTCGGGATCAAGTCCGCGGTGAACCTCGGCAGGTCGAAAAACCGGCTGGGTTCGTTTGTCGAGCCCGCCGCGGTGCTGCTGGATCCGACCTTCTTCTGCACGCTTTCGCGGCGAGACCTGGTGAGCGGACTCGGCGAGATCCTGAAGCTGGCCGTGGCGTGTTCCTGGCCCCTGCTCGACGACCTGCGAACGCACGGACCGGCCGGGTTGACGACCAAGTTCCAAGGTCCGGCCCGCACGTTGCTGGATCGCGCGGCGGCGATCATGGTTGACCAACTCGGCGTTGATCTCTACGAGGACAATCTCGAGCGAGTGCTCGATCTCGGGCACACCTTCAGCACCGTGATCGAGTCCGCCGATCCTCCGCGTCACGGTCACGGAGAGGCTGTCGCGATCGATGTCGTGCTCACTGCCATGATCTCGGCCGGCAGAGGTATGATCAGCGTTGACGATGCGGCCACGATCCTCCGGCTTGCCATGGCTCTCGGTCTGCCGGTCTCGCCGCCGGATGAGATGGACAGCGTGCTCTGGCAGAGCGTCGAAGAGCGGTCGCAACACCGCGACGGGCAACAGAGACTGCCCCTGATCGCCTCCGTCGGCGAAGTTCGCTTCGTGAACGACCTGATACCGGAGGAGGTGCACAGCGCGTTGCGACGCGTCCGCGCACTGGAGAAGTCCGAGTTGGTCTGCTGATGCTCGCGATCTTAGGTGGCGTGCCTGCCTGTCATGTTGACTGGCCGCCATGGCCGCGGCTTTCCGACGAGGGTCAGCGTCGCGTGAACGCAGTCTTGCGATCCGATCGTTGGTCGGTGTCGGGACGATCCCGCGGCGAGAAGTCGCTGGAGCGGCAATTCGCTGAGGCTTTCGCTGCGTATTGCGGTAGTCGCCACGGTGTCGCCACCGATCACGGTTCGAGCAGCCTCGCGCTCGCCATCGAGTCCCTTGGCCTGCCTGCGGGGGCCGAGATCCTTGTGCCGGCCATGACGTGGGTTGCACCGGCGACTGCCGTGTACGAGGCGAACCTCGTTCCGGTCGTCGTCGACGTGACGGCGTCGACAGGATGCTTCGATCCGGCAGCTGCGGCAGTCCGTCTGACGGACAGGACGAAGGCGCTCATCGCGGTTCACCACTACCGCTCGTTGTGCGACATGCCCGCAGTCCTGGATTTCGCTCGCGGTGCCGGGCTCGCTGTGATCGAAGACTGCGCGCAGGCGCACGGAGCCATGCTGAACGGTCGACGAGTCGGGACGTTCGGCGATGTGGCGGCCTTCTCGATGCAGCAGGGGAAGGTCCTCGCCGCGGGCGAGGGCGGCGCCGTGCTCACTGATGACGCCGGCAGGTACGACCGGCTCGTGCAGCTCAGAACGGACGGACGTCGATACGTCGAGAATCCCGGATTCGATTCCATGGAGGTCGTGGACGGTCGATCTGTGATGGGGACCAACCGCTGCATGACGGAGATGCAGGCGGCGATCCTGCTCAGCCAGCTGCCGCTGCTGGACGAACAGCATGCTATACGGGCGAAGAGCTGCGCCATCATCGGCCGTCGGCTTGAAGACCTCGGTCTGCCACCTTTCGGGCAGCCGGCCGGGGTAGAGCAGGAGTCTGTCTACAAGTACGCGTTTCGGTGGCCGGTCGAGCGGCGGCGGGGAGTAGGGATCGAGGCGATCGCGGCAGCGATCTCGGCCGAGGTCGGCTTTGCCGTCTATCGCGCCGACCCGCCCCTGAACGAGCATCCGCTCATGCGGCCCTGGACGCGGCTACGCTACCGGGCCATCGATTCAGTCGGCGCGTTCGAAGGGATACAGTTCGACACGCCCGTCGCTCGCGAGCTCGCAGAACAGACCCTCCTGTTCCACCACGCTCCGCTGCTCGCACCCGAGCACGCTGCTCGCATCGCGGACGCGATCGAGAAGGTGGCCACGTCGATCGACGAACTCGCCGCTCATGGCACGATCGAGGCTCCCGACCCCGACTGAAGGACCTCAGGGCAGATCATCTAGTCGCCTGGTCACCGTCTCGAGTGTCGGCCAAGGAGGACCCTCGCGCAGCGAGCGCAGGAGTTCTTCTCCGAATCGCCTCCCGTTCGGAAGCTGGTCGCCACGTTCAAAGCGCCACGCTGCGACCATCGCGAGAACGAGCTGCCGGCACTCGTCCAGCAGTCCTTGACTAAAGTTCGGGTAGTGCTCGCAGACCTCTTCGGCAACATGGGCGAGATCGAACTCGACAGGTCCACGGCAGCACGTCTCAAGGTCGATGAACAACGGGCCATTCTTCGTGCTGAGCACATTGCCTTTGTGCGGCTCGCCGTGGAGCAGTTGCTCCGCGGCACCGCGGTCGTCGATCATCCGTCGTAGTCTTCCTAGCATGCTGCTGAGGAACACGCGGTCTTCGTCGGCGAGTTCTGGCGAGAGCTCCGGGCTGGAAACGACTTCTTCCGCCTCCGCGATTCGATCCGTGAACCGCGGGCTCGGCCCGTCAACCTTGCGCATGCCGGCGTGCAGCCGCTCCAGCGCCCTGGCGTAGTCGGCTGGTGAGACGTGAGGTGTCACGGGCTCGTAGTAGATCCACAGCGTCACTTCGAAGCCATCACGCGGGTACACAAGCGGGTCGACCCGAGGCTCCAGGAGGGCTATTGGGCATCCGGCCTCGGCGAGCCGTCGAGCGAGCTCGACTTCGAACTGTGCAGCCTCATGCCCCGTAGGGGCGACCCGGGCAAGGACGTCGCATGGCCTCAGCCGCAGCGCCAGTCTGTTCGAGTTGTGGACAACGATTGCGTCGTTGACTGGCAGGTCGAGCGATGCGGCAACCGAAGTCGCAGCCGCGATCCCGCGCGTGACATTGGACATATCCACCCTCGAATCTTGGCATAGATGAGCGAAGGACGGTTGGCACTGGCGACCGCGGGGAGCGGTTGCGGCCGACGACCTGAGGTTGAGTAGTCAGAGGGAGCGCCAGCGAAGGCGGGCTCGGACCTCCGCTTCGGACATCGGCTCCCACGGAGTCACAGTGATCACGCGAGGACGGCGGGGCAGCAGGTGGAAGAAGTTGTCGCTCCAGGTGGCGTCGGCATCGTCGAGCCAGAGCATCACCGACGCGGCCAACACGTCGGAGGCGATCATGAGTTGCGCCAAGCCGTCGTCGGTAGAGGTCCCCGTGACGCTCAGGCGGGGAACCGGGAGGCGGAGGTCCTTCGGCTCGACGAGGAGTGCCGTCGCCTCGGTCCCGGCAAAGGTAGCGCGGACGACGGCCCGACCGGCAACACTGAGCACCTTGGCGGGGATGTCGATCTCCAGCACTCGGGCGGCGCCTGGGCCGGCCACGGACGCAGCCCCCTGCGACCGCCACAGTTCAGTGCCGTCGGCATCGAGGACGTCGAGGACCAGCTCGCCGTCCACCGCGACCGAACCATCGTTCACGAGGTGCACGCCCAGGCGGTCACCGTCGCGTACCAGGCTCACCAGGAGCGAGGCATAAAAGCGCTTCGCCGCGTACCAGACAGCTTTCGGCCGGAGCCGGTGGTCGATCCATGCCCAGCTGTGAACCGGCCAGCAGTCGTTGAGCTGCCACGCCAGCGTGCCCATTGTGTGAGGTCGCAGCCGACGGAAGTGTTCGACCGCGAAGCGCAACGTGTCTGCCTGGCTGAGCTGTCCGTAGTACACGAGGTCCTCGAGCGTGGCGGGCATCGCGTAGTGCCGGGTGATGAAACTCAGGTACTTCGGGTAGCCCTTACCGGTCTTGTCGTGCCAGCGCATGCCCGGTGTGTCGACGGCGAGGTCCTCGCGCTCGAGTACCTCCTGCAGCGTGCGCAGGGCCGGCGGCGACGCGAAGCCGAATTCACTGACGAAGCGTGCAGTGCAGGCCGCGTAATGGCTTATGTCCCCGTCGCTCCAGGCGCTCCACGTGTGGCAGTTGCCGCTCGCCTGGCTGTTCGGCTCAGAGCCGCCGGTCGGGCTCCCTGGCCAGTAGGGCGTGCCCGGGTCCTCTCCGGCCACGACCGCGGGCAGCGTCTCGTCGTACAGCCGCTCGCCGAGCACGCGGGGCAGCGCGCCCCATTCCCCCCGCTGCGCCAACCACTGGTTCTCGTTGTTGCCGCACCACAGGGCCAACGACGCGTGGTTGCGGAGCCGTCGCACCGCGGCCCGGGCCTCGGTGGCGGCGGCAGCCACGAACGCATCGTCTTCCGGGTACAGCGCGCAGGCGTACGCAAAGTCCTGCCAGACCATGAGCCCGATTTCGTCGCAGATGTCATAGAAATCCTCGGACTCGTAGAGACCGCCGCCCCAGACGCGCAGCATATTCATTCCGCATTCGCCGGCCATCGAGAGCTGCCGGCGCAGCCGGTCGCGCGTCGAACGGCCAGGGAAGGAGTCGTCAGGAATCCAGTTGGCGCCTTTGGCGAACACCTCGACACCGTTCACCCGGAAGCAGAAGCGTGCGCCGACGTCGTCGGGGGTGCGCACGAGCTCGATCTCGCGCAGGCCGATTCGAGCTGTCAGGCAGTCGCACACCGTGCCATCGGCCGCGACCTCGATCGTCAGCGTGTAAAGCGGCTGACCCCCCGATCCCGCCGGCCACCAGCGCTGGGGTTCGGCGACGTCAACGCCCATGGTGGCCGAGCCGTCGATGACCGCGGCCGACATGCGCTCGTTGACGCCGTGGCCCGAGATCCGTGCGCTAACTTCAGAAGCATCACCGTCGACCGACACGGCCACGGTCACGTGGCACGAGCCATCGGCGCGGAACGAGGCACGCGCCGACCAGTCGCGCACGCAGGCCCGCGGGACACTGACCAGGCGGACGTCTCCCCAGATGCCGCACCCCCGAAGGCACGGGCCCCAGTCCCAGCCGTACATGTACTGGGCCTTCCGCACGAACGACCGGGGCAACAGCCCGTCGGCGAAAGGCGCCAAGCCGGGATCAGCGGCGAGCGCGGCGGCGCGGCGCTCGTTGCCGACCCGCTCGGCCGCGGCCAGATATACCTCGAGGACGTTCTTGCCGGCCCGCAGGATGCTTGTCACGTCCAGTTTCTGTGGGACAAGCATGTTGTCAGTCTCACCGGCCAGCTCGCCGTTGAGAACGATGCGCGCGACGGTGTCGATGCCCTCGAAGCACAGGAAGTGGCGCGTCCCGTCCAGGCCGGCGCCATCGACGTCGAAGGTGCACTGGTAGGTCCAGTCGGTGTGGTCGACCCATTGCACGGTCCGCTCGTACATGCGCCTGAAGGGATCAGGGATGACTCCCGCCCGCAACAGGTCAAGGTGGACATGGCCGGGTACCTCGGCGTCGAGCCACTGCTGCAGGTCCGTATTCGGGTGGTACCCAGGATCCGTCTGCCGAAAGCGCCATCCCTCGTGCAGCAGCCGTCTGGTCGTCCTCATCCGATGCACCGTCTCAACCGTCGATCCAGCGGCCGCAGCGAGGCCGCCTGAATGACTTCATCCTGCTGGCCCCCAGTAGCGAGCCGGTGAGGGTGTCGCGCCAAGCGGCTGCGTGCGATGATGAACATACAAAATGTCGAGTGCGGAAACAACCTGCCCGAGTGGGTCAATCCAAAACAGCTCATAAGTGCCAGCCTCGATGAGCCGACGACACGCCTCCGCAATCTCGGAGTAATAGACGGCCGGGTCAAACACGAATCTGTCAGCAGTCCACGGGGTCAAGATAACGACCTGCGGCCACTTCGTAGCGAGTTCGCAGAGCCCTGCCGGACTGTCCAGCGACAGCATGTTGCCAGGAAATCGCAGTGTTTCCGTCTTCCTCATGGCACACAATGTCGGCGTACCCAGCCGCTGGTCGCGAAGAAGAACGTCTATGGCGCGCTGCACATAGTCTGAGCCTGGGAGAGCTACCAGGAGTGTGGGCTTATCACGGAGCATCCGGCAATTGACACTAAGCGGATCAAAGTCGCTCGCCAGCGCGTTCCGCTTGTCTTCGAATACCCAGTTTCCGATTACCACGACATCCATGCCTGACGATACGAACAGCCGAAGCGCCTGCTCGCATGTCTGCACAAGAGGCTCCCCCCTGTCGTTGAACGATGTATTCAGTACCATGCCGATCCCGGTCCGAGCCTTGACCTCATGAATCAGCCGATAAAAGAGCGGATTGAATGACTCGCTGACAGAGCCGACCCGCGCAGTGCCGTCGATGTGGCTAATAGAACTCAGCTTCCCGCGCCACGGGGGACGGAGCGCTGCGACAATGGTCATATACGGCATTGACTCGGTCACCTCGAAGAAGTCGTTCATATCTTCCTCGAGAACGGACGGAGCGAACGGTCTCCAATCTTCTCTATGTTTCACTTCGGCGTTGATCCGAGTCTTGATACCTGGCGTGAGCGGATTTCCGAGGATGGACCTGTTCCCCAGCGCTCTCGGTCCGATCTCGGCACGGCCTTGGATCCACCCTACGATCCGCCCCGCTGCGAGCTGGTCGGCAGCGAATACAGCCGGGTCACGGCATTGAAACCCCTTGACGCCGACCGTCGCCGCTGCCTCGTGTACCTGGGCCAGGTCAATCTGCCGCCCGAGAAACGGATGCCTCATCTGCCAGTAACGGCGCGGATGCGCCTGCTTTTGATGGTGGACGTAGAGTGCCGCGCCTAGGGCCGTACCTGCATCAGTCACTTGAGGAAAGACAACCACCCGCTGGAAGATTCCCTGACTTCGGATAGCACCATTACTCACCGAGTTCGAAGCGACCCCTCCGGCGAGAAGTAGTACGTCCGATCCGGTTTGCTTCTTAAGCGTGGCCGCCAGCCGGACCATTGCTCGCTCGCACAAGTGCTGAGTGGCGGCGGCCACATCCTTGTGACGCTGCTCAAGGCCATCGGTGCGCTTACGACGCGGGCCGAACAGCTCCTCGAAGACTTGGCTGACTAGCTCATCAGTAGAATATGAAAAGGAGCCGTCAGTCAGCCCCGGGTTGAATTCGAAGAAGCCGTCCGCATCTATTCGGAACACGTCAGACAGATCAGCTAGATATCGATAGGGGTCACCGTAGGCAGCAAGCGCCATGGTTTTCCCCTCTTCGCCGAATGACCATCCTAGCCAGTGCGTCGCAGTTTCGTAGAAGCGGCCGAGTGAATGCGGCATACCGATTGTTCGCAAGATCTTGATGCCATCACGTCTTGAGCAGGACGCCAGCATGGCGGTGTCGGCTTCCCCGCTACCGTCGACGCTCAGTACTGCAGCATCGCCGAATGGGCTCGCATAAAATACTGAAGCGGCGTGACAAAGGTGATGCCTAACGCCTACGACACGATCTTCCGCGAATCCGGCCGCGATCAGTACTCGCTGGAAAGCCGGATGTCGCCACTCCACACTCTCAGCAGCTCTCGCGAACGCCGGTCCGGATAAGTACCCGCTTATCTGCTGAAGCCGCTTGGGCATGAGGCTTGTATCGCCGCAGTTTGCTACGACATCAACGTCACCTGGGGAAATGCCATAGTCCGCGAGGCCCTGAAAGAGGACGGTGGGGTCGCTTGACATTCCGTGCTTCACGCGGTTAAACCGTTCCACTTCATATGTAAAGAGCGGCTCGCCGTCCTTGACTAATGCGAAGCACGCGTCGTGCTCACCACCCTTGGCGCCGACCACAATCATCGCGACGGCCTCGGGCTCACGGACCGGCCGACGCGAGCGATGACGAGGTCCGGTCGGTGCCGAATAATGTATCCCGGAGTCAAGTTATCTCCCGAGAACATGCGGTTTACTATCGTCTTGGTGATGCCAGCTTAGCCTTGGAAGCTGACGCCGTGGAAGTTGAGGCGGAGGGTAAACCTCATAGATCTTGTCGAACTTGAGGCCGGGCTCGACCGTGAACGACGCGGAGGATCGGGCGGGCGGCTTGACGATTCGTTCTCGCCAAGCTAGGCGCTCAGCCTGCCCGCCATTGCGCAGCCTGCCGCACGAACTGCTTCAGCACCAGCACGTCGAAGCCATGCCAGAGGATGCGGTATCCCTTCTCCATGAGCGCGCGCGTCTGCTCGCGGGTCTGGGCCACACCGCCGAGCGGGATGCCTGCTTCGTCGATCACCCGCTCGGCGTGAGTGATCGCTTCGATCAGCTCGGGCGCGTCGAGTTGCCCGGATACCCCGAGGTCGGTCGACAGGTCGAACGGTGCGATGGTCAGGCAGTCGATTCCTTCGACCTCGCAGATCTCCTCGATGTTCTCGATGGCGGACCGGGTCTCGATCAGCAGGGCGCAGATCGTCTCCCCTCCTCGACGTTCGAGGTAGTCGAACAGTTCCACATCCCACCGTGAGTGGGCGACGAACGGTCCCCAGCCACGTCGCCCGCGGGGCGGGTACCTGACGAAGGACACGCACTCGGCGGCCGACTCAGCAGTAGTCACCAGCGGGAACACGATTCCTTCTGCACCAGCGTCCAGTGCGGTCTTGACGCACGCCATGTCACATCCTGGGACGCGGACCCATGGCGAGCAGTCGGTTCCCGCGGTGGCGGCGATCATCGCGTGCAAACTCTCCGGCCCGATCGGGCCGTGTTCGGTGTCGATGGTCAGCACGTCCGCACCCGCGGCTCCTAGCGCCTGGGTGACGACCGGCGAAGGAATCAGGTTGAGGAACCCGGCGAGAGGTGGCCCGCCGTGCAGCCGTTGCCGGATGCTCGCCACGATCTTCCCTTCCTGCGTACTGAATTGATCATATCGAGCTATTCACGGTGTCCCGGGCACCAGCGCTATATCAGATGCCCCAGGGACTGGCTGATCTCCTCATCACTCGGTGCCACGTCTTTCATCTCACCCGCGAGGTACTGTTCATAGGCGCCGAGGTCAAGGAGCCCGTGACCGCTCAGGCCGAAGAGAATAACCCGTGGCGTGCCCTGCTCGCGCGCTGCCAGTGCCTCGTCGATCGCGCACGCTACCGCGTGCGCCGATTCGGGGGCGGGCACGATGCCCTCCGTCTTGGCGAAAAGGGTGCCGCTTTCGAAGACGCGGACTTGCCCGTAAGATCTCGCCTCGACCAGGCCATTATCGTACATGGCGCTGACAATCGGCGCCGCGCCATGATAACGCAGGCCGCCCGCGTGGATGGGATAGGCAGAAAATTTGTGACCCAGGGTATACATCTTGACCATCGGCGTCACGCCAGAATAATCGGTGTGATCCATGAGGTACTTGCCGCGCGTCATTTTCGGGCACGCTTCCGACTCCACCGCGACGAGCCGCGTAACCCGATTTTCCTGCCGCGCGACCCGGTAGAGCGGAAAGGCGATGCCCGCGAAATTGCTGCCGGCCCCCATCGCACCGATGACGATATCGGGGAATTCACCGGCGCTCGCCATCTGAAGCAATGCCTCCTCTCCGATGACGGTCTGGTGCATCAGCACGTGGTTCTCCCCGCTGCCGATCGAGAACCTGGCGTGGCTCGCACTGCTCGCGTACTCGATGGCCTCGGCGTTCGCCAGGCCGAGGCTGCCCGGCGAGTCCGGATCTGCGTGGAGGGCCTCCCGGCCAGTCTCCGTGGCCGTGCTCGGACTCGCCAGTACCCTGGCACCGTTCAGCCTCATGAGCGTCCCGCGGTAGGGCTTCTGCTCGTAACTGCACCGCACCATGAAGACCGTGCAGTCCATTCCGTAAGCCCGGCAGGACATCGCGAGCGCGCCGCCCCACTGTCCCGCGCCCGTGCCGGTGACCATCTCACGTATTCCGGCCCGGTGGTAATAGTAGACCTGCGCCAGTGCCGTATTAAGCTTGTGACTGCCCGAGGGGCTCGTGCCCTCGTGCTTGAAATAAATGTGAGCCGGCGTGCCAAGAGCCTGCTCAAGCCGGGCCGCACGATACACAGGGGTCGGCCGCCACCGCTGATACTCGGCGCGTACCGGATCGGGAATAGGAATGAAACGGGTACGCCCTGTGCTTTGCCGGTACAGCGACAATGGCAGCTGCGGCCGCAAGACCGTGCCGCCGCGCCCGGCCGGGGAGTTCCGGGCATGCTGTGGGTCCCGCCGCGGCTCTGGGATTTCGATCGGAAGGTCAGCGAGCACGTTGTACCAGTACCGAGGTACCTGGTCCTTGCCGAGGCATAGCACCATTCCCGCATCATTCATCGGTCACCGCTCCGGCCGCCTGCCTGACCATGTCGACTAGGTTTCCTACCGTCTCCAGGTTCGCATTCATGACATCTTCGTCATCGATCTCGATGCCGAGGTCACCCTCAAGCGCCACCAGCAAGTGGAGCAGCGAAAGCGAATCCATCTGAAGCACCGACGAGTAAAGCGACGTATCATCCGCAATCTGTTCGGGGCGGAGCTCAAGATCCAGCACATCGACGAGGATTTCCTTGATCTTGGCCCCCAGTTCGGCAACGCTCAGCTCGGCCATGCCGCAGATCTCATTTCTTGGTTCGGAAAATCGGGACACTATGTCGCTCGCCCCTGGCTAGGCAACATCAAAGGTTTCGCCGGCTGGCCAGGCCGGAGGCGACGCCGTGATCCGCTCGATCTCGCGGGCAAGTTCCGCGACCGTCGGGTGCTCGTAGAGCTGATATGCGGCCAGCCTGACACCAAGAGCGGTCCCGATCTGGTCGACCAGCCGCATCGCGGTCAGTGAGTCTCCGCCAAGCTGGACGAAATGCTCATCGCGGTGAATCGCCCGATTCTTGAAGGTCTGCTGCCACACCTCGCGCACGGCGACCTCGACGGCGCTGAGAACCTCCGGTGTACCAGCATCGCGCTCCGCCTGCACGGAGCCAGACACCACCGGCTCAGCGCTTACTGACACCCGTGCTCCGCTGAGCACAGCCGCGACAGCCGCGCGCACCTGCTCGCGCGCTGCGGCCGGGCCATGGAACGAGACGCTCACGTCGAGCGGGCCGAGCAAGGCGGGATCTATCTCCCTGGCCATGTGCTCGTTGCGATCGTTGACGCCGATGAGGATATGCGTCACGGGCTGCGCCAGCGCCCCGGCGAACAGCCGCGGGCCATGAGCAGGGTCGATGCGGGCGAATCCGCGGCGTTCGACGACCTTGTCGCCTGGTCCGGCGGCATCGGGCTCCGACCAAAGGCTCCACGACTGGCACTGCACCGGCCGGCCGAGCCGATGCCAGTACTCGGCGAAGGCCGGCAAGAACGCGCTGGCCGAGGAGTAGGCTCCGAACGCCGCACCGCCGAAGTAGCCGTTGACCGAGGAGAACAGCACAAGCAGCGCATCAGGCCGGTCACGCAGCAGCGACGCCACGGCCTGCGTACCCAGCAGCTTCGCGTGGTACATCCGCAGGAACTCGGCGTGCGACTCGCGGACGAGCAGGTGCGACTGGAGATCATCCCAGTAATCCGAGATGGCGCTGCCTGCCAGGTGCAGTACGCCGTCGAGTACCCGGCCGCCTCGGCTCTCCGCGGTCAGCACCACCTGACGCAAGGCCGCAGCGTCGGCCACATCGGCCTGGTGGTAGGTCACGTCGCCAAGTTCACGAAGCCGGGCCAGCCGCTGCGCCCGCTCCCCCGCCGGGATGGAGCGCCCCGTCAGCACGAGCCTGGCCGCATACTCGGCCAGCAGGAACTCAGCCAGCCGGAAACCGATGCCGCCGAGCCCGCCGGTCACCAGGTAGAGGCCACCGGGCCGGATCGCGCGGCTCGGTGCCTGACCACCCGCCTTCGCATCCGGCGCGGGCAGCAGCGGCGACAAGCGAGGGACGAGCCGTTTGCCCGCTCTGCGCGCCACCACCTCGGCACCGTCCCGGTCGGCCAGTTCGGCAAGCACCGCCGTGGCGACATCGCCATCCCCAGGTGACAAGTCGAGTTGGGCGGCACAACGCTGACCGCGTTCTGCGTTCGCGGTGCGAACCAGGCCGGTGACGGTCGCCTGGAACGGCTCTACTTGGTCCGAATCGCCGGCCGCGCAGGCGCCCGTCGTGACGACGAGGACGTGCGGGTCGGTATCGGCACACGCCACCAAGGCGCGATGCACCGACAGCGGCGCCAGCTCGAGTCCGCTCGCCGGGACCAGCGCGGGCTCCGCGACGCGGTCCGCCGCCCATGCGTGCACGATCGCGCCCACCGGGCCGTACTCACGCGTGACCGCTGCCACCACTGCCGCGTAGTCGGCAGCGGAGGAAGGCGCGACCTCGTAGTCCAGGCCAGCTCGCCGCACGTACGCGGTACCTGGGGTCACGGCGATTGTGGCGCCCGCGCCGCTTCCCCGCCCGGCGCGAAGGCGATTGGCCAACTCCCCTCCTGCCCGGTCAAGGACCAGCCAGGTGCCGCTCGGCAGCACGCCAGGCGCTCCGGGGTCAGGAAGCCACGCCACCCGGAACTGCCCGATGGACCCGGCATCGTCGTCGAGCGTGTCGCGGGCGACGTCCGCCACGGCCGCTAGCTGGGCGTCGAATGACCCGGCCCGGTAGGCGGCGAGGAGCTGCGCGCGCTCGATCTTGCCTGCGGACGTCTTGGGAAAGTCTTCCTTAGGTACCGGCACCACGTGGCGCGGCGGGAAGCCTATTTCCCTGGCTAGGCACGCGCTGATGGTTTCGACGACGCGACGGCGCGCATCGGCGTCGTCCGGAGTCAAGACGCAGAAGACCACGAGCTCGTCGGTGCCGGTGCCGGGGTCAAGGTCACCGCAGGCACCGACGTAGGTCGGCAGCACGCCATCGATCCGGCCCACGGCCGACTCGATCTCGTGGCAGGAGTAATTGGCGCTCCTGATGACAATCTGGTCTTTCTCCCTGCCGGTCATCACCAGGCGGCCGTCATGGACGAAGGCGAGATCTCCGGTGTCGAACCAGCCGTCCTCGGTGAACGACCTGCGGTTCGCCTCAGGGTTCTTGTGGTAGCCGACCATCTGGGTCACGCCGCGTAGCTGCAACCGGCCGATGTGATCCTCTGGCAGCAGCCGGCCGCCAGGATCGACGATCCTTACCGAGGTGCCCCCGGCCGGCGTGCCCACCTCGGTGAACGTTGGATGGCCGGGGGCGGGCGCAGGAAGGATCTCGACAGGCTCATCCATGCGCAGGTCCCTGACCGTGATGACGCCCGCCGTCTCGTCGTCGCCGCGCAGGGTGGAGTGGATTACGCCGCCGCACATTTCTGACATTCCCCAGGCCGGGCGCATGACATCAGGCGCCATGCCGTGCGGGGCGAGCAGCCGCAGGAAGGTGTGCGTGGTGCTGCTGATGACGGCTTCGCCGCCGTTGGTGATATCGCGCAAGGTCGATAGGTCCCAGTGCCGTCTGGCGATCTCGTCAGCAAGCGTGTTCACCAGCGTGATGACGAAGTTGGGCGCGGAGGTGTTAGTCACCCGGTACCGCTCAATCCAGTCGAACCAGCGCAGCGGGTCGGCGAGGAAACTGTCGGTGCGCGCGTTGACGTGCTCGCACCCGAGTATGACGTCGCGCAGGTTATGCATCACCATGCCGGCGACATGGTCAAGCGGCATGAAGTTCAGCGTGACGTCCGCCGCGCCGAACCCGTTGGCCTCGGCGTTGACGTAGGCGCGAGTGATGACGCTGCGGTGGGTGTGGCGGACGCATTTCGGGATGCCGGTGCTTCCTGACGTCAGCAGGTGCACGGCCGGGTCGTCGGGGCGCGCCTGATACAGATCGGTGGCCGGCCCGCGGGCGCGCAGCTCTTCAAGCGCGACGACCCGCAGCGCATCGGTACCCCAGAGCGACCTCAGCTCGATGACCCGCGGCCGCAGGCTGGCATCGGTGAGGACCGGCGGCTGGTCGAGCAGGTCCCAGGCAGCGCGCAGCCGCCGCGTGGTCGCGTTTTCCCACCGGTACCCCGGAGCCGTCGCAACGGGCGTGGGCACGAAACCGCCGAGCAGGCAGGCCCAGAAGCCGGTGACGAAGTTGCGGTTGTCGTCACAGTGCAGCAGCACGGAGCCGCCAGGGACCAGGCCTTGCGCTCGCAGCCCCGGCAGCGCACGCGCCGCGTCGGCGAGCAGGTCGTGGTACGACTGGCGATCATGGCCGCCATCGGAGAGCACGTACGTCGTGCCGCGATCGCCGACCGCCTCAGCCGCTCGGGCGAGCGCATCGACGAGGGTGGGCGGCGCGTTGCCGGGCAGGACGAAAGGTCCGCCGTCGATCTGGGCCATCGGCCGCCGGGCGGGCCTGGCTCGGCCTTCCGTCCGGCGGGCGGGCTCGGCAACGGACGCGGAAAGCTCCGGTAAGGCCGCGGCCGGGAGGGCGGCGCTGCGGCGCCTGACCACTACCGTGGCGTCAGTGACTCCAGGGACCTCACGGGCAGTCGTTTCTGCCGTCGCGGCGATATCGGCGTCAGATCGGTACCGCACGTCCACCAGCACCACACACCTTCTGCGACCCGCCTAGCGCATCGTCCGTCTCGCGCATCGCGCAAATGCGTTACCCCGGCCGACTCTACGGCATGAGGAGCTCGGGCAGCGAGCCAGCCGCGGCTAGCTCAGTGCCGCGGAATGCCTCGGGATAGTCCGGCTCAAGCCACCTGAGCAGGACCGGGATATCCCCCGCGGCGCCACGGGCGTGCCACAACCGCTCTGACGGTGATGGAATAGCGGCTATGGGCTCCCGGCACGAAAACACATCGCCAGCTTTAGGTCGGCTTGTCAAGTGCATCGCACCAGGTGCCGTCGCGGCTGCCTGGCCGTCCATCTGCCTGATCTGGACGATCGGACAGCCTGAGCTGGAGGACGGATGACCAATTGGTGCGGCGACGACGCCATCGGTGACGAGCTGCACGAAAGGTTCCTGCGGCTGGGCCAGGAAGGGCTGGGCAACGATGTCGCGGCCCGCGAGCGGGACGGTACCTTCTGCCTCGACGACTGGATGCGCTGCGCCGACAGCGGTGCGCAAGGGCTGCTGTTGCCTGCTCGCTACGGCGGTGGCGGATACGAGCCCGCAGCCTACGTCCGCGCGATGGAGGGCCTGGGCCGCGGCTGCCTCGATAACGGGCTGCTGATGTCGCTCGGCGCGCATACGCTCGCGGTCGAGGTGCCGATCTGGAAGTTCGGCGATGAGCGACAGCGCCAGTCGTATCTGCCCAGGCTCGTTTCCGGCGAGCTGATCGGCGGGAACGCGATGAGCGAACCCGGCAGCGGCTCGGACGCCCTCGCGCTGGCAACCACCGCCGAGCGAGACGGCTCCGGTTACCGGCTAAGCGGTCACAAGCGCTTCGTGACCAACGCGCCCGTAGCCGGCCTGCTCGTTGTCTACGCCACGATCGACCCGCGGCTTGGTTTCACCGGGGTCACGGCGTTCCTCGTCGAGCGAGGCGATGCCGGGGTCACCGTGCGCGAGGGCAGCGAGAAGATGGGACTGCGTACCGCGCCATGGGGCGAGGTCGAACTGGACGGCTGTTACGTTCCCGCCGCCCGGCGGCTGGGAGCGGAAAAGCAGGGCTCAGCGATATTCGCGCTCACGATGGCGTGGGAGCGAGCGCTCATCCTGGCTCCCTGGCTTGGCGTGATGAGCCGGGTGATCGAGGAATGCGTGCGGTATTCCGGTCAGCGGCGCCAGTTCGGCAAGCGGATCGGGAACTTTCAGTCCGTCTCCAACCGGTTGGTCGATATGTGGATGCAATGGGAAATATCGCGCACCATCACCTACCGAGCCGCGGCCGAACTTGGCTCGCCGGAACCTGGCGTCTTCCCCGAAGTCAGCAAGCTCTACACGAGCGAGGCCGCGGTGCAGGTCATGACTAACGCCATGCAGGTATACGGGGCGCTTGGATACACCGCCGAACTGGGCGTCGAGCGAATCCTGCGGGACGCGCTCGGAATGACGATGTCGTCAGGGCCCTCGGACATCCAGCGCATGATTATCGCCAGGCGGCTGGGCGTGGGACATCCCGAGCGGCGGGGCACGAGCTATGCCTGACCTGGCCAGCCCGGTAACGCGCTGGGCAGCGGAACGACCCGACGCGCCAGCCGTGCAGTACACGGAAACCTGGATCAGCTACCGCGAGCTTGACGCCGGGAGCTCGGCTCTCGCGATCACCTTGCGCCGCCGGGGAATCGGTCCGGGTTCGCGCGTGGGGATCTGGCTGCGCAAGTCCATCGAGTCGGTGGTGGCGGTCTACGGGGTGCTGCGGGCTGGCGCGGCGTATGTCCCGATCGATCCGATCGTGCCCGCGGGCCGTGCCCGCCGCATGATGGCCGACTGCGAGATGGCGTGCTTGATCACCAGCGGCGAGCAGCTCGGCCCGCTGCTGTGCGCTCCGGCGCGCGACCAGACCAGCTTCGTGGTCATCGCCGTGGGGGACCATGGCGGCGCCAGTGCGGGCGCGGAGGTCAGCGAGATCATCGACTGGGATGAGGCGGTCACGGCCAGCGCCGAGGCGGACGCGCTGCGCGCTGTGCCCGACGCGGACCCGCGCAGCCCCGCCTACATCCTCTACACCTCCGGTTCGCAAGGTGATCCCAAGGGAGTGGCACTGTCGCACGCCAACGGGCGCTGCTTCGCCGAATGGGCCGCCGCCGAGTTCGGCCTCGGGCCCTGCGATCGGGTCAGCGGCCATGCTCCGTTACATTTCGATCTTTCTATTCTTGACCTGTTCGCGACGAGCCTGGCCGGCGCGTGCCTCGTACTGGTACCGGAAAGCTGGACCGGCCTCGGCGGCGCGCTCAACCGGCTCGTTGCCGACGCGCGGGTCACGGTGTGGTATTCGGTGCCGAACGCCCTGACCCGGATGCTCGGTGCCCGCAACAGTGCACTGCTGGCCGGATCCTCGCTGCGGACCATCCTCTTCGCCGGCGAGCCGTTCAACGTCAGCCAGCTCAGGGAGCTGCACCGGCTCGCCCCGGCCGCGGCGCTGTACAACCTGTACGGGCCGACCGAGACGAATGTCTGCACGTTCCACCGGCTCCGTGCCACCGATCTCGGGCCGGACCGGATCGAGCCACCGCCGATCGGGCGTGCCTGCCCGTATGCGACTACCTTCCTGATCGACCAGAATGGCCAGCTCGTCGCCCATGAACCAGGAAACACAGGCGAGCTGTGCGTGGCCGGGGAGTCCGTGATGCTCGGCTACTGGCGCGCTTGCGAACTCACCGCGGCCAAGACCGTCACCATCTGCCATGACGTGGCCGGCCCGTGCGCCGCCTACCGAACGGGAGACCTGGTGAGCATCGATCCGGACCTCAATTACGTATTCCTCGGCCGTTCGGACGACATGGTCAAGATCCGCGGGTACCGCGTCGCGCTTGGCGAGGTCGAGTCCGTCTTGTCCGGCGCACCGAACGTTCGCGAGGTTGCCTGCGCCGCGGTGGCCGGCCAGGACGGCGAGAAGCGGATCGAGGCGTTCCTCGTGCCCGGTCAGGAACCTTGCGATGAGCTGCAACTTCGCCGCCACTGCCTGGCCGTGCTGCCACGCTACATGGTGCCTGAGCGGTTCCACGTGGTCACTGCGCTGCCGCGAACCCATACCGGCAAGCTCGACCGGCGCTCGCTGCCATGCGGGTCCTGACAAGGACGTGGTGGAGCCCGTCGGTCGGGCGAGAAAAGTCGGTCACCGTCATGCTCCCGCCCGCGTATTCGCCGACGGCCGCGCCGTCGCCCGTGCTGTACCTGCTGCACGGTTACGGCGGCGACCGGACGACCTGGCTGCGGTGCACCGACCTGACGGAACACGCGGCGAGGCACAAGATGATCTTGGTGCTGCCCGAGTCAGGACGCTCCTGGCTCATCAACGACGCCCGGGGCCGACGCTACGAAGACTATTTCGTGCACGAAGTCGTGACTTACATCGACGAGAACTTCAACACGGTGACCCGCCGGGACGGGCGGGCCATAGCTGGTTTCTCGATGGGAGGCGCCTGCGCGCTCATTCATGCGCTGCGGCACGGGTCTTTGTTTTCGGTGGTGGGCAGTCATAGCGGCGCCTTCGAGGCGCCACTGCGTGAGGGCGACCCGTACGCGCGGTTCAGGGGGGACCGGAGGCTGGCCATTCCGACTGAGCGAGATCACCAGCGCGTATGGGGGCCAGCAGGGAGCCAGACCCGGCGGGCCTATGACCCCTACACGCTGCTGGCCGCGCGCGATCCGGCACTGTCACTCCAGGTATACCTCGACATCGGCCTCGATGATTACGCCCGCATTATCTCGATGAACCGCAACATGCGGGACGCTCTTGCCACGCGCTCGGTTCCGCATTTGTACCGTGAACGCTCCGGCGGTCACGACTGGGCGTTCGTGAATTCTGGCCTGCCGACGTTACTCGCATTCATACGAGATCGCCTGGCCGCCCCGTGAAACTTGCGATCGGTGAGCAACAGGGGCATCGTGAAGGCAACGAGCGCAAGGGATCGCGATGTGCGGGATAACCGGCTGGGCCGACTGGAAGCGAAACCTGGCGCAAGCGCAGCCGGTCGTCTCCGCCATGACCGGGACACTGGCACCGCGAGGGCCCGACGCGGAGGGCACGTGGGTGTCCGAGCACGTAGCGCTCGGACACCGGCGGCTTGCCGTGATCGACATCGAATGCGGCATTCAGCCGATGACGCGTGCCGGCCGGGCCGGCCAGCCAGTGGCGGTCACGTTCAGCGGCGAGATCTACAACTTCACCGAACTGCGCGACGAGCTGCGCTCCCGCGGGTGGTCATTTGCCACGCGATCAGACACTGAAGTGCTGCTGACCGCGTACCTGGAGTGGGGCCACGACGCGGTGGCCCGGCTAAACGGCATGTTCGCCTTTGCCGTGTGGGACGAGCAGAAACAGCAGCTGCTGCTAGCCAGGGACAGGCTTGGGATCAAGCCGCTTTACTACGCGCAGGTGGACGACGCTCTGGTTTTCGGTTCCGAGCCAAAAGCCCTGCTGGCCTACCCAGGCCTGACCGCCGAGGTGGGCAGGGACGGCATCGCGGAGCTGATGGTCGTGCCGCGTGCCCGCACGCCCGGCCACGGCGTGTTCGCAGGAATCAGCGAGGTCAAGCCTGGGCACCTGATCCTGGCGGACCATGCCGGCTTCCGCCAGGCGCGGTACTGGAAACTGGTGGCGGCGCCGCACGAGGCCGGACCCGCCGCCACTGCGGCGCACGTGCGGGACCTGCTTGAGGACATCGTCGGCCGGCAGGTGATCTCCGATGTTCCGGTGGGCACGCTGCTGTCAGGCGGCATCGACTCGAGCGCGATCACGGCGATGGCCGTCCCGGCGTTCGCCAGCGAGCTGACGAGCTTCTCGGTGAGCGTTCCCACGGGGCGTCCTGGCACCGACCTGTGGCGGCCAAGCCCGGACGAACCCTACGCGAAGCTGGTCGCCGAGTGGCTCGGCCTCAAGCACGTCGTGACCGAGGTCACCGCGGATGACCTGGTCGACAACCTCGACCGTGGTCTCGTCGCACGCGACCTTCCGGGCTGGGGAGACCTCGATACGTCGATGTACTTGCTGTTCCGAGCCGCCCGCGAGCGATGCACCGTCGTCTTGTCGGGGGAAAGCGCCGACGAGGTCTTCGGTGGCTACGCATGGCAGCTGCGCGAGGAGTATGTGCGGCACCGGTCATTTCCGTGGATGTCGGGCAAGACCCAGCCGGAAAGCCTGCTGCGCGAGGAAATACGCCGCGAGCTCGAGCCGGAGCGCTACGAGGCCGACCGTTATGGCGAGGCCCTCGCTGAGGTTCCCTTGCTGCCCGGCGAGGACGCGCGATCGCGCCGAATGCGAGAGGTGTTCTATCTCGGGCTGACTCGCTGGCTCGGTGCCCTGCTTGACAGGAAGGACCGGATGAGCATGGCAGTGGGCCTTGAGGTGCGCGTGCCCTTCGCCGACCATAGGCTGGCGGAGTACCTTTTCAACGTCCCGATGGCCATCAAGGCCGCGGGCGGAGTGGAGAAGGCACTGCTGCGGAACGCGTGCCACGGCTTGCTGCCGCAGGAGGTACTCAGGCGCCGCAAGAGCGCCTATCCCGCGAGCCGCGATGTCTCGTACCTGCACCGGATGCGCGAGCTCGTCGCCGATTTGCTCGCTCAGCCGGCCGCGCCGGTCTTCGACCTGGTGGATCCGGCCAAGGTCGCGGGCGCGCTGGGGTCCGATACCGTGCCGGGGCCGATTACCGCAGCGACTCCCGCCATCGGCCTGTCCTATCTATGGCAATTGAATCGCTGGCTTGAGCTGTACCACGTCCGGGTCGTCATGTGAGACGGTAGAAAGCGGGCATAGCGCCATCACTCGACGGGAGGTTCTGGCCTATGAGTACTGTCCTCCTTCCTGACCGGGTCGCCTCGCTTGCCGCCGCTACTCCGGCCCGGCCAGCGGTGGTGGGCGACGGAGGGCAGTTCACCTACGCCGACCTGATCCAGCGGGCCGACGGCGTAGCCTGGTCTCTGCTGGGCAGCGGCGTACGTCCGGGGAACATCGTCGGGGTGTGCCTGGAGCGCAGCCCTTTAGCGATCGCCGCTTTGCTCGGCGTGCTCCGAGCGGGCTGCGCCTACCTGCCGCTTGATCCCGAGTACCCGGTCGCTCGCCTGCAGTTCATGCTGGAGGACAGCGGCGCCGCCGCGCTGCTTGGCGATGCCACCACGCCACACGCATTACTCACCAGTCAGGCCAGGCATATTGACGTCATGGCGACGCAGGCGGTCACAGCGGGCGGCACCGACTTGCCTCGGGGCGACGCCAGCGATCTCGCGTATGTCATCTATACGTCTGGGTCGACCGGCAAGCCCAAGGGCGTGGCGGTCGAGCACGCAAACGTAGCGCGATTGTTCGGCTCGGTGGCCGAGCATATCCCCGTTGATCGTCAAGATGTATGGTCATGGTTTCATTCCGCTGCGTTCGACTTCTCGGTCTGGGAGATATGGGGCGCCCTGGTGTCGGGGGGCCGCGTCGCCGTGGTCGGCCGCGCCGAGGCGCGTGACCCGGCGGCGTTCCTCGAGATCCTGCGCCGCAGCGGGACGACGATCCTCAGCCAGACCCCGTCGGCGTTTTTGCGGCTGCTCCCGTTGCTGCGGCCGGGTGAGCAATCGTGGTCGGTCCGGGCCGTGATACTCGGCGGAGAGGCGGTTGGCGTCGACGCCCTGGCTGAACCGCTGACCGGCGGGATCGCGCACGGCTGGCCACGGATCTACAACTTGTACGGCATCACCGAGGCGACCGTGCACGCGTCGGTCAAGGAGCTAACAGCGCGCGACCTGACCGCTGGGGTCCGCAGTCCGATCGGGGTGGCTCTGAGCGATCTGCGGTTCGCCGTTCTCGACGCGTCCGCGAGGCCGGTTCCCGCCGGCGAGCAGGGCGAGTTGTGGGTCGGCGGCGCAGGAGTAGCCCGGGGCTACATTGGCCTGCCGGAACTCACCTCCAGGCGCTTTGTCACTGGCCTGCTGCCCCAGCATGGCAGCATGCGGTGGTACCGGTCAGGCGACATCGTCCGGCAGCTTGCTACCGGAGAATTTGAATATATCGGGCGGATCGACCGGCAGGTGAAGCTACGCGGGTTCCGCATCGAGCTGGGCGAGATAGAGGCGGCCATCGTCGGGCATCCCGATGTCTGCGCGGCAGTAGCTGATCTCTTGCCGGCAGGTCCGCAGGAGGAGCGCCGCCTGGTCGCGTATCTCGTGCTGAGGCAGTCGGCTGAGCCCACGTTCGACGCTATCCGCGAATGGCTCGCCGCCAGGCTGCCCGGCTACATGGTGCCGTCATCGTTCTGGGTGCTCGACTCGCTGCCGCTCACCGTGAACGGCAAGGTCGACAGGGACGCTATGCGGCACCTGAACGCGACCGAGTTGCGCCGTGACGCGAGCCACGATGGACCGCTGACCATGACCGAGGCGTCGCTGCAGCCGATCTGGGCCGACGTGCTCGGCAGCGACTCGATTGGCAGGGACGACAACTTCTTTGCCGTCGGCGGTGACTCGATGCTCGCGCTGCGGCTGGTCACCCGGTGCAAGGCCGCCGGGATGCGTCTCACGATGCGGGATCTGTACCAGAACCCGACGATTTCCGCTCTGGCCGCGGTCGCCCAGATCAAGGCCAGCCAGGATGCCGCGGAGCCGGCCCGCCACGACCCGGTGGCACGGCCCGTCCCCGCCGACGTCGCGATGCTCATCCCGGCCAGCCGGATGCAGGTGGGCGTGGTGTTCGAGTACGAGCGGCAAGCCGATGCGGGCACTTACCATGTCGTCTCCGCGTGCACGCTGACCTGCCCCGCCGAGCTCACAGAACTCAGCCTGCTTGCCGCCCTGCGGCGGCTGGCACAGGACAACATTGCCCTGAGGACGAGCTTCGACTTCCTCGGCCACGATGTCCCGATGCAGGTGATACACCCCAACGCCGACATCCAGCTTCGCTACCTCACCGAGCCTGCCAGGACCGGGGAAGCAATGGCTACCGATGCTCGGTCCACGGCGATCGGCGATGCCGTCGCCAGCGAGCAACAGCACCGCTTCTTGAGGACTGACTATCCGCTCTGGCGAGTCACGTGCGTCAGGACGTCCGCGCGGTCGGCGTCGGTCATGCTGACTCATCATCACGCCATCATGGATGGCTGGAGCGTCGCGACCTTCTTCGACCAGCTCCAGGAGGCGATCGCTGGGCGGCCATACCAGCCCGCGTCGCCGGGGGTGAACGTGGAAGCCGCACGTCTTGAGGCGAAATCGATGGGATCGGCCAGGGACGAAGAATACTGGCGTGCCATGGCGCAGGGCTGGAAGCCGCTGCCGGTCGCCGAGAAGGGCGGATCGGCGAGCCTGGGCCGGATTGTCAGGCAGGCCGTCATCGACTCAGACATGACGAAGAAAATAGGAGCCGCCGCGGCCAGATGGGAGTGCTCGCCCAAGCACATCCACGTGGCCGCGCACCTCAGAGCGCTTGCCCAATTCGCACGCTGGGACGATTATTCGGCAACCAGCCTCGTGGTGAACGCCAGGCCGGAAGAAACCGGAGCACATCATGCGCTTGGCCTGTTCCTCAATATCGTTCCGCTGGTGATCAAAGGAATGGGATCAAGCTGGGCGGAGCTGTGCCGGCTAGCCATGGCTGCCGAGGAAAGCCTGCTGCCGCACCGCTGGTTCCCGCTGGCGGCAATGATCAATCGGTTCATGATTCCGTCGCCGAATGTCTGGATCAACTATACGAATTTTTCGACTACGGTCATGCGCGGCTTTCTTAGCCAGGTCAGTGAAGTAAGCCCTACTGGAATGCCGCTGACCGTCTCGGTGGTCGATGATGGCCTGATCGTCGAGGCATCGCCGCGGTACTTTTCAGCGAACGAGTGCACCCGGTTGCTCGACGCGCACCTGGCCAACGTGTGGCAGGCGCTGGCCGAGTCGGAGCGGACGTGACGGCTGGCGGCGACGACAGGCGCACGGAGCTTGAGCGGCTCGCCTCGTCGCTGCTGCGCGGTGACGAGGTATCCGATCTCCGGGCGCGGTTCGCAGCCGCGAGTTTCGTCAGCCTGGGCGGCGACTCGCTGCTCGCGATGGCACTGGCAGCGGCGGCTGATGAGCGGATGGACGTTACGCTCGGCGTCCGCGCGCTGATGAGCGGGACGCCGCTCGGGCAGGTCCTGTCGCGGGCACTCGAAGATACCGCCGGGCCTGGGCCGATGCGCCGACGGCGAGCAGATCGAGCCGAGGACGAGCGAGGATCCAGGGCCGAGGCGACCGAGCCGTCCGCCGCCCAGCGCGGGATGTGGCTGCGTGAGCAGGCGTTCGGCCCGCTGCCGTACAACCTGGTCTTCATCTGCTTCATGAACGGCCCGCTCAGCGTGCGGACGCTGACGGCGGCGGTAGAAGCGACGTTTCGGCGGCACGACGGGCTCCGCACCGTCATCACCGAGGCCGGCGACCGCCTTGAGCGGCGGGTACTTGACTCGTTCGCGCCGATCATCGAGTTCCGTGCCTGCGACCTCGCTGCGACGGATTTCGAAGGCCACGTCCGCGCGGCTGCCGCGGAACTCGGGTCCATGCCCTTCGACCTCGACAGGGTGCCGGCCCGGTTGACGGTGATCAGGGGTGACGCTGAGCGGCAAGCGCTCATTTTCGGCGTCCACCACATGCTCCTGGACGGCTGGGCGATCGGCCTGGTACTCGCGGAGATCTTCGACCGCTACGACGCAGGCGCGGCCGGCCGGCGCCTTGACCTGGAACTGGCGGTCCGGCCCGAAGCGCACCAGGCCCGGCTGCATCTCATGCGCGCCGCCGGCGAGCTTGACCGGCAGGCGCACTTCTGGCGGCGCCACCTCGACGGTGCGCCCACGGTGCTTGAGCTCCCAGCCGACCACCGTCGGCCAGCATTCGCCGAGCCAGGCGGCGCGCGCATCCCCTTCGGCCTCGAGCCGAGCATCAGTAGCCTGGTCAAAGATCAGGCCAGAGCGCTGGGGATCACCACGACGGCGTTCTTGCTGGCGGCATACGGCCTCACCCTCAGCCGCTATGCCGACGCCACGACCATGCTGATCGGGACTCCGGTGGCCAGGCCGACGCCAGAGCTCGCGAAGCTCGTGGGTGTCACGATCAACCTCGTGCCGGTTCGCGTTGACGTGGACGATGGCCGGGCGGTGGCTGAGTACCTGACCCACGTCCAGCAGTCGCTGGCGCTGAGCATGGAGAACGCGGCGCTGCCATTCGACGAGATCGTCACCGCGACGGGCACCGGCACGGTCGTGGACCGCCATCCTCTCGTGCAAGCGGCATTCGGCAGGCACGACGGCCTGATCGCAGAGCGCGTGCGGGCCGGCGGACTTGACATCAGGATCGAGGAAGCCCACGGCGGCGGCGCGCAGTTCGACGTGGAGCTGTTCATCCGGCAGAGCACGCCATCCTTCGCCGGGAGCCTGGAGTACGCCACCGGGATCTGGCAGGAAAGGGAGGCCGCCGGGTTCGCCGCCGACGTGGCAGCAGCGGCGGCGGAACTGGCAACCGCGCCTCAGGCCCGGCTGGAAGAGGTCCGCTGCATGTCCGCGGAGCGGCGCGGCGTGCTCGCCCGGGTCAACCAGACCGCCAGGCCCTACGCGCTGACGTCCATCGACGAGCAGTTCCGCGCCCAGGCCGGCAAGGCGCCTGACGCCGTCGCCGTCCGCGAGGGCGAACGATCGCTCAGCTACGCCGAACTGGCTTCGGCCGGGTCGGCGCAGGCGAGACTGCTGGCCGACAGCGGTGTGGTTCCTGGCAGCACAGTCCTGATCACGACCGGGCGGTCGATCGCAGAAGTAGTCGCAGCGCTCGGCGTGGTGTGGGCGGGAGCGGCATACGCTGCCGTGGAGGCCGACACCCCGGCAGCCCGCATGCGGCAGATCTTGTCGGCGCTGCGGCCCGCTGCCGTGATCGGTGAGCCGTTCGGGTCTGGTGAGCCTGGCCAGAACCTGCCATCGGTGGCACCCTGGCCATGGCTGTCCGCCCAGCGGCTCGCGCCGCTGCCTAGCGAGCCGGACAGGCTAGCGTACGTGGGATTCACCTCAGGCTCGGCCGGACGCCCGAAGGGAGTGGCCGTCCCGCATCGCGGCGTCTTGCGCCTGGTTGCCGGGCTCGGGGACTATGCCCCGCTCGGACGCGGGGACCGTATGCTCCGGCTCTCGCCGCTCTCCTTCGACGCCTCCACCCTGGAGCTGTGGGGCGCTCTGCTGACCGGTGCCACGGTGGAGGTCTTTCCCGCGGGCATGCCGTCGGCCGCGGACATCGGCCGATTCATAGCGGAGCGCGAGATCACCGTGGCCTGGCTGACAGCGGGGCTGTTCCGGCTGGTCAGCGAGTTCGCCGTGAACGACCTGGCCGGGATGCGATACCTGCTCACCGGAGGAGACGTGGTCTCGGCCGAGCACGTAAGAAAGGCACTCGGCGGCCATCGCGACCTGGTGATCATCAACGGATATGGCCCGACGGAGAACACGACCTTCACCACAGTGCACCCGATAGCGGACGCGGCGGCGGCGGAAGATCCGCTGCCGATCGGCACGCCGGTCGCGAACACCCAGGTCTACCTGCTTGACCGCCGACACCGCCTGGTCCCGCCCGGGGCGGTCGGGGAACTGTACACGGCCGGTGACGGCCTCGCCACTGGCTATCTCGGCGAGGAGGAGCTGACTGCCCGGGCGTTCGGGGAATTCTCGCCGGACGTGGCCGCCCGCCTGTATCGCACTGGCGACATGTCCAGGCTCGATAGCAGGGGCCGGATCCAGTTCCTCGGCCGCTGGGACGATCAGGTCAAGATCAGAGGATTCCGGGTCGAGCTCGCCGAGGTTCGCGGCCTGCTCACGAGCCATCCAGCGGTGTCCGCCGCGCACGTCATGGTGTCCGGGGATGGCGCAGCCGCGAAGCAGATCCTCGCCGCCTGCATCCCCCGTGGGGATGGCCTGAGCGTCGCGGACCTTGTCGAATTCGTGTCTGCCCAGCTTCCCCCCTACATGCTTCCGGGCCGCTGGGCCATCGTGCCCGAGCTGCCGCTGACGGCGAACGGCAAGGTCGATCGCCGGGCGCTCGAGCGCGCGGCACGACCCGCCGCTGACTGGCAGCGCCGCCAGGACGACGAAGGAGGCATACCGGGTGACTAGCACGGCGAGCGAGCGCGGCACCCTGTCCTGGCAGCAACTTGGCCGCCTGCGGCGCGACGAGGAGCGCAAGGACCGCTCGAAGAACATCAACATCGGAACGTTGTTCGCCATCGGCGGGCACACGACGGCGGATCAGATCAGGGACCGGCTGACAGCGCTGGTCCAGCGCGAGTGCGCGCTCAGGATCACCGACGCCTCGCTCGACGACGGCGGGTACGTGGGTTACTCCTCCAGCCTGGATCTGCCATTGCGGGTCATGAGCGCCGGTTCCCCGGCCGAGCTCAAGGCGATCGCAGCTCGGATGTCGCATCGGGCATTCCCTCGGCAAGGCGGTCCCATGTGGGAAGTGGCCGTCATCGAGCATCCTGACGACTTCGGCAGGCCGCGGCGCAGCCTGTGCGCTGTCTTCGATCACCTCGTCAGCGATGGCTGCAGCCTGCAGCTCTTCCGGGACGAGATCATGGCAGGGAACCATCGCCCGGCTGGCGGCCAGAACGGGAGTTACCTGGACTGGGTGGACTGGCAGCGCGAGCAATTCCCCGTCGACGCCCCAGAGATTCCGACAGCGGCACGCGATTTTTGGCGCCGGTACCTCGACGGGACCACCTTGTTTCGGGCTCCGGCGCTTCCCTTCTCCGTCAAGGAGATGCGGCCAAGTGGCTCCGTGCACGTCATCCGCCGTGACCTGCCCGCGTCGGCGGCCACCTTGCGATCAGCCGCGGGCACGCTGCGGACGACGCCTTTCTTGCTCATCCTCGGTAGCGTGGCCTGCGCCATCAGCGAGGCCGGCGGGGAGAACGACGTCACGTTCGCGGTGAGCGTCAGCGGCAGGCGCTCCGGGTTCCTTGACACCCAGGGCTGGTTCGCGGGTCCCGTGCCGGTCAGGGTGCGTGATAAGTCACTTGGCTCACTGCGTCACGCGGTCCAGGCCGCGACGAGAGCATGGGTCACCACGCTGGAGTTCCAAGACACCCCGTGGGATTACATATCGCTAGTATGCGGTGACCCAGAAGCCACGGTGCGCTATCGCCAGGCGCAGGTGGATATCAATTTCCTGCCGTTTGATATTGAGGAAATCGCGTCGCACGGTTATGAGGATCAGACGATACCGGGAAACCTCTCGACGCTACGTCTAGGGGTCGTCGCTCAGGACGGCGGGACGTACCATCTTGATTGCCAGTTCGACCCGGAGCGCTTCGTGGTGACTGAGGTGCATGCCTTCCTCAGAAGGGTGGCCGACAACTTGATACAGCTCACTGGCTAGTACTGCTGTCCACCCATTGGCCGAGTTCAGCGATCGTCGGATGGTCGTACAGCGTGCGAACGCCTATATTCGTCCTGAATTCGTAGCTCATCAGCGACAGCAATCTGAGTGCCAAGAGCGAGTCTCCGCCTAGCTCGAAGAAATTGTCACCGGCGGCCACTTGCTCGATCTGGAGAACCTTCCGCCACATCGCCGCGATGCGCATCTCCGTCTCCGTCGGCGGCGTCGCATCCTGCTGGCCAGGCTCGGGTCGCTCCAGCCCCGCGGCCGCCAGTGCCGTTCTATCCACCTTCCCGTTGGGCGTCAGCGGCAGGGCGCTAAGGCAGACGAAGGCCGTCGGGATCATGTGGGCGGGCATCAGTGCCGCGAGGTAGTCCTTGAGTTCGCTGGACGGCGGGCTGGAGTCACTATTCGCCGAGAAATAAGCGATCAGGCGTTTTAGATTGCCTTCTCCGCTCGCCACGACGACCGATTCGCGGATGAGCGGATGCAATGTCAGGGCGGCCTCGATCTCGCCCGGCTCGATTCTGATCCCGCGTATCTTCAGCTGATGGTCGCTTCGGCCAAGGAAGTCGATGTTGCCGTTAGCCAGGTACCTGGCGCGGTCGCCGGTCCGGTACATGCGCGCTCCTGGAGCGGCGTCGAACGGGTCTGGCACGAAGCGCTCCGCGGTGATCTCAGGGCGATTGAGGTAACCGCGCGCGACGCCGGCGCCGCCGATCCACAGATCTCCCTCGACGCCCACCGGGACCGGGGTGGCGTGCTCATCGAGGATGTAGACCTTGGTATTCGCGATGGGCCGGCCGACAGGTAGCCGCCCGGCCGGGAATCGGTACCGTGCCTGCGCGGTCGCGTGCTGATCGGAGCGCTCGGCGTAGGTGCACGAGTAGGTGGTCGTCTCCGTCGGCCCGTAGCAGTTGGTCACCATGCGCCGCCCGGGCAGTGCGAGCATCCGGCTGAAGTGCGCGAGCGAGACGACGTCGCCGCCGGTGAGCAACTGGTCGACGCCGGAGATCTTCTCGGCGTGGTGGTCGACGATCTCATGAAACAGCGGGGATGTTAGCCACAGCGTCGTGACGTGCTCGTCGGCCACGATGCGCGCGAGTAGGCCAAGGTCGACCAGGCCAGGGGGAGCGATGACGAGCCGGGCGCCGTGCAGCAGGGCACCCCAGATCTCGAAGTTGGCGACGTCGAAAGAAAGCGGAACGAACTGCAGGAACGTCCGGTCAGGGCCGAAGCGCGCGTAGGTACCGGCGGTCAGGAGATTCACTATGCCCCGGTGCTCGATCATGACTCCCTTGGGCCGCCCGGTAGAGCCAGAGGTGTACATGACGCAGGCGAGTTCGTCCGCGCTCATGACGTGATCCAGGTTGGCGTTCGAGTGGCGGGAGATCTCGGCCCAATCAGCGTCGAGGCGGACAACCGTGGCGCCGCTCGGCGGTAGCCGGTCCGCCAGGTGCGCCAGCGTGAGCACCACGGGGGCTCTGGTGTCCTCGATCATGAACGACAGCCGGTCCGCTGGGTAGCTGGTGTCGAAGGGCACGTACGCGCCGCCTGCCTTCAGCGTGCCGAGCATGGCGACGACCGCCTCGATGCCGCGGTCGGCGAAGACGCCGACGAGCGTTCCGACACCCGCGCCGCGCGCGCTCAGGTAGTGAGCGAGCTGGTTGGCGCGGGCATTGAGCTCGCCGTACGTGACACGGTCAGTCCCGCAGACGAGCGCGACGTTCCCTGCCGCGTCCGTGGCCCGCTCCTCGAAGATCCGGAACAAGCAGGCGCTGGGGTACGGCCGCGCTACGTCGTTCCACTCGACAAGAATCTGGTGTCGCTCGGCTTCGGTCAGCATCGGCACGGCAGATACGCGCGCGGCCGCGTCACTGGCCAAAGCGCCAAGCACCGTCTCGAGATGGCCGATCAGGCGGCAGATCGTCGCTCGCTCGTACAGGTCGGTGGAATACACGACCTCACCGAGAAGGCCCCGGGCCGATTCGGTGAAGGCGAACTCCAGATCGCCGTGCGCGGTGGCGGCATCGCCGGCGCCCCGTGGCCGCGCTTGCGCTGGCTGAGCCGCTTGCGCGGCGTCAGGCAGCGCGAGCCTCACCTGGGCAAGCGGCGTCGTGCTCGCGTCAGATCGCAGTCCGAGCTCCTCGATCAGCTCATCTAGCGCAAGGCCCTGATGCTCGCGAGCGCCCCGGAGAGTCTGGTCCAGCCTGGACAGCAATTCGCGAACGGTCGGGTCGCCGGTCAGATCGGCTCGCAACGGCACGACGGCGCGCTGCGCCGCATCGCGCGCCTGCGGATCGCCGACCGCACCAGGATTCGCGGCCACGCTAGGCGAGCAGATAACGAAGTCCTCCTGGCCGCTGCTCTTGCGCACGACCACGGCCAGCCCGGCCAGCAGGACCGTGATCAGGGCGACTCCCTCATCGCGAGCCAGCAACAGCAGCCGGTCCGCCAACCCGGACGCCAGCTCGACGGGCTCGCGTGCGCCCGCATAGGTCCGAACGGCGGGCCTGGGGCGATCCGCTGGCAGCTCAAGCAGGTGGGGCACACCCTCGAGGTGGGCGGTCCAGTAGGCGAGTAACGCTTCCCGACGGTCGGGCATGGCGCAGTTACCTTTCCACTCGCGTTGGAACAGTCGGGCTCATCGCGGATCGAGTCGCTAGGTCACGGGTGCTGCTCGCGGTCAGCGAGGTGGTGCGTGGGCGTTCCCGGCCAGCCAGACCAAGCCGGGATGGCAGTACTCGACTGGTGCCGGATCCGGATGCTCCGGAGCAAGCCGACCGCCGTGGGTGGTGTAAATGACGGGGTACGGCGCATGACCGGTGATCGGCCGGCCAGCCGTGGAGACGGGCCTAACGGTTCAACGTGCGAAATCTGGCGCGACGCTGTTCTGGTCATTACCCTCCTCATCAGTGCCCGTCTTCAGCCTACATTTCGATTCTGGCAGGCAGGGTGCACATCGGACCACCGTGATCGAACGCGCATTTAAGCAGCCCTTCGCCGCGGTATGGCAGCACGAGTCCGCCTGACCATGCGCCGCGCCTGAAACCAGACTAATGTCTGGACACATGTCCGACTTGCTGACCGAGGCGACCAGACGGCAGCTCACGCCACGGCAGGCCGAGACCGTGCGACGGCTGACCGAGGCCGGGATCGCCGAGATCCGCGAGACCGGTTATGAGGGACTGAGCATCCGCGACGTGGCACGGCGGGCCAAGGTGGCAGCCGCGACGGCCTACACCTACTTCGTGTCCAAGGATCACCTGCTCAGCGAGATCTTCTGGCGGCGGCTGCAGGCCCTGCCGCCGGTGGACGCCACCGCCGCGCCGAAGAAACGGGTCGTGACCGTGCTGCGCGAACTTGCGCTGCTTGTCTCTGAGGAGCCCGAGCTGGCCGCGGGCTGCACGGCCGCCCTGTTCGGCAGCGAGCCCGGTGTCCGCCAGCTGCGGCTGCGAATCGGCACCGCGATCCATCAGCGGATCGTGACGGCGGCTGGAGGCGAGAGCCAGGCGGCCGGCCTGCTCGAGCTCGCCTACTTCGGGGCGATGGTGCAGGCCGGGCTCGGCTACAACACTTACGGGCACATGGCCGACCGGCTGGCGCAGGCAGCCGGCCAGATCATGGGGTAGCGCGATGACCCAGCCCGTAGTTGGCCGACCCGCCGTCGCTTTCAGCCCTTACGACTACGCCATGCACGAGGACCCCTATCCCGTGTACGCGAGGCTGCGGGACCGCCGAACCCTGGCCCGGCATCCCGATCCGCAAAGGCAACAAGAAACCAAGGCCGCCGACCTGGGCGAGGCCACCTGGCCGAACCTGACCGGCAAATTCAGGCCCCACGACGACCGGCACTCCCACGCCACCTGGCTCGACGCCGCGAACCTGCACAAGGTCATCCAGATGGACCGCCGCGGCCACGCCATGCCCGGCATGGACGCCGTCTACAACCACGTCACCAACGAAATGCGCCAGCAACTCTGCGACGCCCTTCAGACCCTCTGGCACGACGCCGTCGCCCAGCGGCTGGACCTAACCGAGCACTCAGCTGTCTCCATCCTCAACGAGACCCTCGCCGCCTTCTAGCGGCGGTCATTCAGACGACTATCCACGAGCCCAACACCGGACAGCGCCTGAGTCTGCCACCGCCATGGCCATGTCCTGAACTCGCCGGGGCCCAGCATACGGCGTACTACGTGGTCCCGTACATCGGCGAGCGTGACGTCCAGGACGTCAGCGGGGAAGTTTGCGATGCGCTGTACAAGAAACTGCTCGCTGAGGGGCGCGTCAAAGCGAAGCCAAAGCCCAAGCGCGCTGCCGAAGTGGTCCACGTTCGCCGACTCGGCCAAGACGGCCGCGTGATGCCGTGCCGGCCCTACCGCTACGACGCCGTGCGGTGCTACCGCGAGCACGAGGAGAACGACCCTCTTGTCGGCCAGCCGGTCAAGACGAAGAAACTGGGTCGCGCGGCGGCCGACGCCCAAGCCTCCCGCCCGGCCATTGCGCCGGGCCTGGAGCCCAAGACGGTCGTGAACACTCGCCGGATGCTCCACCGCGCGTGGGAGGACTTCACAGTCTGGGGCTGGGCGAAACGAAACGTCGTCAGCGACGCACACCCTCCGCGCGTGCCGCGCAAGAGCCGCAGGTTCTGGACGGTCACCCAGCTCCGGACGTTCCTCCAACGCGCACGCTCCGACCGATTCTTCGCGCTGTGGGTGCTGGAAGCCACCTCGGGCATGCGACGGTGCGAACTGGCGGGCGCACACCGAGACCTGCTCGACCTCGACGCCGGAACGCTGATCATCGACGTGACCCGCGTCGTGGTGGACGGCAAGGTGATCGAATCAGACGGCAAGACCGCGAACGCTCAGCACGTCCTGGCGCTCGACCCGTTCACCCTGGCCGTCCTCCGGTCGCACATCGAGATGCTCGACCGGGAACGCGCAGAGTTCGGGCCCGACTATCACGACTCCGGTCTGCTGTTCTGCTGGGAGAACGGCAAGCCGCCGCACCCGGACACGATCACCCGCCGGTTCAAGCGACTGGCTCAATCAGCCGGGCTGCCGGAGATCGACCTACACGACGTACGGCGCAGCTACCTCACGGCGGGCCGCAACGCGAAAATCGACTGGAAGGCGCTCAGCGAGCGCGTCGGCCACTCGGACGTAGCCTTCACCATGCGGCAGTACGTTGAGACCGACCTTGAAGCTGACCGCCAGGTTGCGAACACGCTCGCCGAACTGATCATCGGCGGGTCGCTCGCCTCGGTCGAGATGGGCACCGACGGGACCGGAGTCAGCTGAGCCGACGAAGGCGAGGGCGCGGCAGCCTGAGCGGGACGTTTACAAATCCGTTTACAAACCTCATGCAAGAGGCCGGTTCTCTGTTCGAGAACCGGCCTCTGACCTTGGTAGCGGGGGCAGGATTTGAACCTGCGACCTCTGGGTTATGAGCCGTACGACTTCCGTCCCTGGGGTCTCGGGCGGTCTCTCATCTACGTGCTGACCTCGACAGACGTGCCGCGCGCGTTCGCACCCAGCCTGCCGCGTCTCCCATGTCTCAACCCGTCCCGCCGCGTCTCGTGCACAAACCGGTGCACAAAACCGGTTCTTGACCTGCAGGTTTGGGACTTCCTTCACACGGTACCGTGCGCTTCGACCCTGGCCCCGGACCGCCTAACATCTGCCCAATTATGGCCATTGGGGACGTCCGGTAGTTGCTGAACGAGGTTGGCGTGGCCGGGAACAAGAGTCTGGCCCGAGATCTTCCAGCCAGTCGTCATGCCGGGAGAGATAGGACAGGCCGACTGCCTCCTGCGCCAAGCGCTCGCCAGTCACGAGCAGCCGTGCAGCCTGCGCATGATGATCCGGGCTAAGCCATCTCGCGTGGTCGGCGGCTGCCTCAGCCGAGAGCCATCGCTGGCCTGGCTGCGGCATGCCTTGCCGGAGCATCACGCCGTAGAGCCCAGCCGCAGGACGAACCGGCGGTAGTCCCACGCTTGCCGCGAGCGCAGCCGCGTTCGCCGGGATGCGCAGCCCCTTCTCGTCCAGGTCGCCGAAATACCTGGTCTCGGTGATAGTCCTGTCGATGCGGGCGATCGACAGGACTGACGCCTCGAACCCCGTTCCGGCACCCCAGCCGACGAGCCCGACCCGGTGGCCGTCCCGGTCACGGAGCACCGCCAGGAGGGAGTCGAAGGTGTCGCTGTTCTCCACTACTAGGAGCAGGTCTCCGTCTCCGGCCGGCTCGCAGTGCAGCCGTGGCACCACCCTGCGGCACCGCAGCAACCCCAGGCTGAGCCGTCTCGTACCGAAAAGGGCGGTTCCGGTCAGCCTGTCGAGAGCCTTCTCGTCGCGGAAGATTTCCAGTGATCGTTCCCTGGACGGCACGACAAGATGGTCGCGGCTGTCGTGCAGCCACCGGTTCACCTGCTCCACCGTGCGCAGCTGCGATCGCGTGAGGCTAGCCTGCGGCACCCAGGCGAGCGACGGGTGCCAGACGACGGCCTTGCGCGCCTCAGGAGCTGGGTTATCGCGCCGCAAAGTGAGGAACCTCGGCAGTGCCGGAGTCTCCGAACGGTCGTAGGAACGCGCCGCGGGCAGCTCGGCCAAGTCGGCAGCGGCGAGTTCCGTGATCAGCTCGTACAGGATCCGCCTGCGCCGTACGTCCATGCGTGACGACGGATCGATCTGGCCGAGCAGCTCCCATAGCTCAGCGAGCTTGACGCGACGGCGCGGCCAGGAGGCAAGATTGTCCGCGAGCCGTCGTGCCCGCGCGGACAGCGTGGCGTCGGTGACGCTCATGACGCTTAGCCGTCCACGCGGACGAACAGGCGGCTCGCAGTTAGCACGGCCGCGTCGTCCGCGCCCGGGTCCGGCAGCCGGGTCCGGATCTCGTCATCCACCCGGAGGTACTTCATTCCCGCTCTCAGGTCGGCATCGTTGCGGAGCCGGATGATCAGCGGGAAGACGCTCAGCGCGTTGAGGTCGAACAGCCCCGTCGTGTACACGAGCTGCACGCCGAGCTTCTTTGCGACCGTCAGTTGCAGCTCGAGCAGGTAGCCCGCCGAGGCCCGGCCTATCGGGTTGTCCAGGAACAGCACTCCCGCGTGCTGGCGCTGTGCCTGGCCGCGCTCGCCGGCCCGGAGCCAGGCCATCGTGCAGTAGAGGATGATCGCGGCGGTCAGCAGCTGGCCGCCGGAGAACACGTCGCTGATCTCCGCGACCCGCACCCGCTCGTCGCGCAGCACCGCATCAGGCTTGAGCATCTCGACGCGGACACCCTTGGGCCGCAGAGCGGCCCGGAACCCGCTGAGCAAAAGGCTGAGGCCGTCTCGCTTGCCGGGCTCCTTGCCAGCGCTAACCGCGGTCGCCTCATCGATGACCTGGCCCAGCCGTTCCGCCAGCACCGCGTCATCCGGCGGGGTGAACGAGATGCGCAGGAACTCCAGCCCCGACCAGTCACCGAGGTCGGCCGGCAGCTTTGACGCCTTCTGCGCGGCCCGCAGCCGTCCCAGCGCGTGCTTGACCATTCCCTGCAGGCGCTCGACGAGCATGGCCCGGTGCCGCTCGATCTGCTCCAGCTCATCGCCGAGCACGCGGAACCGGGGCCGCAGCGCCTTTTCCCAGTCCGCGGCGAAGTCGGGTAGCACCTCGCGGTCGGTCGAGATCATCTGGCGCCGGGCCGGCGCGGCCACCTTCTCGAACTTCTCGTCCGTGGCGTGCCTGGCGAGCAGGTCAGCGGTACGGCGCACTTCCGCCGTGGCATCCCCCAGGAGCCGGACCGCCTCTCTCACCGTTTCGCGGACCTGATCACGGCGGACCCGTGCGGCATCTGCGGTCCCCGCGAACGCGCCAGCCTCCCGGTTCGATTCTGGCGCTACGATGCCCAGCACCGACTCGCGGACGGCAGCGAACTCCTCGACTGATCGCTTGGCCGTGTCCATCTGCCGAGTCAGGACCTCTTTGCCTGCTTGCAAGTCCTCAAGGCTCTTGCGCGCGTCAGCCCAGTCATAATTCGCCCGCCTGATCAATTCCTCACCGTGCGGAATGTCCAAGGGACGCCCATAGGGCTCAAGCGAGCGCTCTTGCGCCTGATAGCTCTCGAATGCCTGCTTCAGGCTGCCCTCTTCTCCGGCTGCGGCGGTCACCGCGCTTTCCAATACCTCTGCATGACGCTGGGTGCGCGCTGTAGCCTCCGCGCGTGCGGAAGAATCACTTCCTTCCGGTATCAGGAGCAAACCAGATGCTCGCTCCCGAACCTCCCTGTTGAGGCTTTCGACGGCCGCCCGCGCCTGGGACTCGACACTGCTTCCCCGTTCGACCTCAGCACGCAGATCCGCGCTGACTTCGACTCTCTCGTAGGCGCCCACGGCAGTCCGATAGGCAGCGCGCAAGGATTCCAGTGCCTCGTCGGGCACCGTCACGCTATCGTCGACCGAGCCGCCGCCGATCACATGAGCAAGCTCCTCGCGGCGATCGGACGCCGTACGCCGCTGGCTGTCTGCCTCACGGTAAGCCTCCCGCTGCTGACGCTCGAGTTCACCGATCCGTGCGCCCTTACGTGCTGCCTCCTGGTCGACGCGGCTCTTGTCCTCCTTTGCCGTGTGGACGGTCTCCTGCCAGCCGACGATCTTGGCATGATCATTGGCCAGAGTGCGCAGGCTGCTTGCCTTGCACCTTGCCGTACCCGAGAATCTGCGCAGGTCAGGAACGCTGTGGCGCAGTTTCTTCTCTTCCGCAGTCAGCTTGCCGACCGCCTCGTGCAAGTCCCGTTCGCGCTGCCGTGCCTGCTTCTCGTCCGTCACCGCTTGCTGATGATCCTCGGTGAGCTTGGCGAGCACCCCCGGCGGAAAGTCCCGCCGCCACGCCGTGAGCCGGGAGCACAGCCCCTTGTCGGTATCAATGGCAACCTCAAGTTCTTTCAGCCGCCCACCGCGCGCTCGCTGCCTCTGCTGGATCTGCTGACGCTCTTGTTCGGCACGCTCCACGTCATACATGGCCGGGTTGGGCGGGACGATGAACCCGATACCCGTCGGCTCTTCAGCATTGGGATCCATGATTGCGGCGGAACATCCGACAGCGATCACTGTCCGAGGGAGCAACCGCGCCTCGGTGAGCTTCTCCCGCGCTCGGCTGAGATCGTCGCCGCTGTTGAGCACGATGCCATCGACCAGATACGGGTAACGGGCCAGCACCTCATCGCGCTGGTCAGCCCGGATCTTCGACAGGTACTCCCAGCCTGACCACCCGGTGATGGTCTCGCCCGCCAGGACCTCGAGGGCGTCCGCGATATGGTCGCTGGGTGGTAGCAGGCCACCGCTGCCGAAAGCATCTAGCACTCGCTGGTCCGTGGTTGTGACTAGCTGGAGAGCATCCTTCTCCTCCCCAGTCCGGTTGATCGCTTCGCCGAAAAGCGTGACGAGAGTGGAAACGTCGTTGTCGAGCACGATCTCTTCGGTACCGAGCAAATCAGTGAGCCTGCTCGTACCGCTTAGTTGCTCGGCGGCCTGTTGCGCGGCGGCTAGCCGTTCCCCGAGTTTCTCAGCGGCGCGCGACTTCGTCTCATGATCGGTACGGGCCGCTTCCAGATCAGCGCCGACCAGATCCCGCTCCGCGGCGATCGCATCGCTCCCAGTTAGAGTCTCGGTGACACGCGTCTCGGCCTCATCTGCGGCTTCCTGCGCAAGGGTAGCTGCCCCAGCCACGTCCTCTCGGTCGGCTAGCAGCCCTGCGGCCACTGAGGCGCGGATGGCGCCCTGGACGTTAGCGATCTCCAGCGTGGCCTGCTCGATCTTGGCATTTGCCTCCCCAGACTGCCGGATCGCCGTCTCTTGTTCACCCTTGACTGCTTTAATCACGTCTTTGTGCGCCTCGGCCCGCGCTTCAGCGTTCCGGGCCTCGTCCTCTGCGGTGTCCGCCACGGCCAGCAGGCCGCGCGCGAATCGTCTGGCGGCAGCGTCGCGCGCGTTGAGAAGCGGCTCGGCCTCGATCTCCTGCCGACGCAAAATGTCCCGGATGGTCTCGGCGGACTCGTGCGCGACGCGGTAGTCGACGAGAAGGCGAGTGGCCTGCCAAGCTGCCAGCAAGCGTCGCGCATCGTCGCGTTCGCCTTCCAATCGTTTCTGCTCTTCAAGAGCCGCCTCCCATCGCAACTTGGCCACCAATCGGTTCAGTTCGATGACCGCAGAGTTGAGGCGCCGCACATCCGCCTCGAGTCCCCGCTCACGCGCCTCAATATCGCTGAACTGTTCGGTCAAGATCTTGTGCCGTTCGGACTCTTCACCTTCGCGAGCAGCCAGGGCTACGACCAACCGCTCTGCCTCCGCCAAGGCATCCTGGTGCAGGCTAACGGCAGCCGTTCTCTCGTCCGCCGCGTGCACCAGCGGGCCAAGGCAATCCAGCGCCCCCTGAACAAAATTGCGCTCCGCTAGCAGCTCACCGCGACTGGCCAGCTGGGCAGCGTAGCCGGTCACAACCTCGCCGAAGGTCTGCGGCTCCCCGTCGGGGATGATGGCGGTCAGCAGCCAGTCCACGAACGCCTCGTCGGTCTTGAAAGTGAAGGCATCCGCGGCCTCGCCCTCGCCGGCGTTCATCTTTCGCTGGTAACTGAACAGCTCGGGGTCAAGCCGCAAGCTGTCGAGGTGCTCCGTCCATTCGCCTCGTCTGTCTACCCATCTGACCTGCAGTGCCGAGTCTGCCCCGTCCGCCTCGTCCAGCCGCTCGCGGAATCCCGCGAGGCTGACGATCCGCCCGTCCTGTGTGAAGGGCAGCGTGCCGAGGTCGAGCGTCTCGGTCGGGCGGAACGTATACCACCGCTCGGTCAGCCTGTTCGAGTCGGCGGACACGACGTGCCCCCGCCACTCCGACACCTTCCCCGTGACCAGCAGCTGCCCGGCCCGGGTGTCCCGCCATTCCAGTGCCACGTGGGCGACGTCGCTGGCGAGGACGAACTTCTCCAGTACCTTGCTGTTCGACGTGCCGACGACCTGCCGCCTGCCAGGCAGGATCACCGAGAAGATCAACCTGACGAGCACGGTCTTGCCGCCGCCGTTCTCCAGGAACAGAACCGAGGCTCCAGACGGCTTCCCGGATGGCCCGCGGCGCAGGTCGAGGGTCACGTCCTGGTACCGGGCGCCCTTCGGGCCGACCGCGTGCAGCCGCACGCGGGACAATTCATACACGGGCAGGACTCCCGCCACCTGGGGACGGTACGGCACGCAGGCTACCGGACGGGTCGGTCACCGCGACCACGCCGAGGTCGAGTAGCTCGGCGAACGCGCGCTCGGCGGCAAGCTCCCGCACCTGGACCTGATATCGCGGCGTGGTCCGGTACGTGCCGCCGTACTCGTCGTTCACCCGAGCCAGGAACCCCTGATCCGCGAGGAACCGCAGCGCCTTCGCGATGACGCCGCGCGTGGTCGAGGGGGCGAGCCTCCCGTCCTTGGTAGGCGCGGCCTCCGGGCGGCGCAGGTAAACGCGCCAGGCTCGCTCCAGCTCCGGGGCCTCTTCCAACGGGTCCCCGGCCTCTTCGGCAGCGGCCGCCTTCGCGGCAAGCATCGTGCACGCCTCCCGGACCACGCTGTCGGCCTGCTCGACCGAGACCCGCCCGACGTACGTGTCGGCAGCCAGGTCGTCGGGCCGTGGAAAGGCCAGTGCCGCGATCGCGAGGTGGGCTATGCCGTGCAGGACCCGCTCCAGGTCACGGCGCTCGCCGAGGACCGCCCGCCGCGCGTAATCATCAAACCTCTGCTCGAAAACTGAACCCTCCCCTGGTCCCAGCACCACTCCTGTCCGGGGCGAGACCGCGAGCACCGTAAGCCCGAGCCCCTCCGCGATCGCCTCCGTCAGTTCCCGGAACGGACCGTGCTCCGCGAACCGCTTCACCAGCTCCGAGTAGATCAGATCCCGGGACGGGATCAGCTTCGGCCGCATCCCGAACGCGAGCAGCCGGGCACCCTCCACGACGTCCTCCACCGAGACCGTCTCGCTCATGCCACTTCTTCACCCCTCACCATGTCCCCGGCCGCGGTGCTACCAGCATCTAGCCGCGCCACGCCCACCAGCAGGTCACAACCGCCGAACCGCGGATCCTGCAGCGGCGTCCCGTCATCGACCGCCAGCAGAATCGCGTCGTCGCCCTGCCGCACGGCCACGCCGATCTCCGGCGCCAGCGCGTGCAAGACCCGCAACCCGACCAGCAGCGGCGTATCCGGGTCAACGGCCCGCGCGTCGGCGAGCAGGCCGGACAGCCGCCTCGGAACGTCGTCGAGTTCCAAGAGTTCATCCGCCTGACACCACTGGTGATCGGAGAACACGTCCGGATCGGGCAGCGGCGCCAGCTCTGGCTCGGGTACCTCGTCCAACAGATGCCCCTTGTCCTGCGGCGGCGCCAGGAGCTGCTCCACCAAGTGCACGAGGCGAGGCAGCCTCGGCGGCGTCGGCCCTGACACCGCGCCGAAGAAGGCGGCCACCGGCGCCGTCGCCTGGCTAACTGGTAGCGCCAACGTCGGCATGAGCAGGTGCCCGAAGAGATCGACAACCGCCCGCTGCGCGTGGCCGGAAAACTGCTGCCGGTCCTGCTCGGCGCGGAACGTGCCCCCGGCCTCCTGCAGCCGGGCCTGCAGCTGGGTATGGCGCCGGATGCAGTCGCTCACGATCTCCACCAGCTCGGCGGCCTTGCGTTTGTGCACGGCATCTTCGGCCTCGTCCCGGGTCTGGGTGATATTGGTCAGGATCGCGTTCTCGTACCGGTACCGCTCCGCGATGTGGGTGAGCGCCTCGTCGATCAGGTCGGGCACCTCATGCTCCCAGTCCACGGCCCGCACATCCCGGCGGGTCGCCTCCAGCTTGCGCCGCAGCGTCTCCGCGTACTGGACGGTGCGGTAGCGGGCCTGCTGGGCGGCGAGCTGGGCATCGGAGAGCCGACCGCGCCTGATCAGGTTCTCCAGCTTCACCTCGGCGGCGATCTGTGCCGACTCCACATCCGTGTCCAGCGCGCCGACCAGCACGTTGATCGCCTCGTCAGAAGCCCGCAGGTAGATCTCCCCGTCTGGAGAGACAAGCTCGACGAGGAGGCGGAAGTCCCACACCCGCCGCTCGTACGCCCCCGATGCCCCGAACGTGCCGTACAGCGCGCGGAACCCGCGGTCGGTGCTGCCGACATTGATCAGGTTGTCGAGCACCCACCGTGCCACCCGGGCATGCTCCGCGCGATCCTGCTCGGGCGCCTGGGCGGCGACGAACGGCAGCACCCGGTTGACGACGTCCTGGTGATCGGCACCCCGGTCAAAGTCCATCGCCACCGTCACTTGGTCGATGGCCTGCAGAGCGATCTCCGCCATCTGATACCCAGCGCCGTCGCACCAATCAAGACGCACCTTGCGCGCGTCGAGGTCATGCAGGGGTGCGGTGCAGGCAAGCGCCTTGAGCCTCCTGGCCAGGCCCTCGTCATGGAACGTGATCACTCCGCTGCCCTCCGCAGGTGTCATGGTACGAAGGTAATCGACGCCACTGACACTTTCGGCAAACCGCAAGCACCGCATGCTGCGATCAAATCCGACTACCGCCAAAGGCACCAATTGCCACGCAGCGGGACGGGCAGGAGCGCGACGCTTTCTATCACTTTGCGCATGCGCAAGCTTCTCCCGCAGGACGGCAAAGCAGTGCTTCCCGAGCGACGATCATCCAGTAGGCGTGTGTCCGGAGTCGGGCAATCAGACCGTACGAGCGAAAGGAGCTTCCAATGAACCGTCACCTTTCCCGGCTCACCGGAGAGAGCGGCCTCATCGCTGCGCCTGCGGAGCACTTACCGAGCAACGTGCCAGGTGGTGCCGCAAATGCCATGCCCCTGTGAGGTGCGCGGAGGGAGCGAGTCGTTGCACCGGCTATCGGCTGGCTACGTGCTCGCCCGTTGACCTTCCTCGGACTCATTGCCGAGGCTGCTGGCGAGTAGCTCACCGTTGTGCCTCCATCAGGGACGTCAGCGGGCGGATCCTGACGGCCACCGATTCCGGCCATGGGCCAGGTCAGTCGCACTCGCCAACGACGGAGATCATCAACCGATCTCTGCTCCTTGGGCCTCCGCGGCGACGGCTCGGTCACTGCCGGGCAGCGCGAATCTGGGCTGCCACACGTCGCGTCCTCTCTGGACGATGGCGCTACACCAGTCACTTACGCCCGTCTGACACCCGTGCCCAGGCAGTACATCTCCGGGCTCGCTCAACTCAGCTCCCTTTGATGCGGAGACTAGGCCGACTGCCTGCCCCTCGCAGCTTGAGGCAGCAGGCAGGCCTGCCGAGCTTGCCGCGTCTAGTTCACAGCTCCAAGCACGATCATGACCGGTCGATAGCGGTCGCGCCGCATCGCTTGTGCCAGGTTCTTGCCTGCCGCGCCAACCGTGTTGGGCCGGGATGGGAGCTGCATGGCGATCGCCGAACTGGGGCAGCGGTCGCGGGTTGCGAAGCCCGTTGCGCAGTCCGGAGCGGATGGCGGACCGGGCTGCGGCGGCGTTGTGGTCGGCTATGTAGCCGTTATGCTCAGCTGCGGAGATGAGAGCGTCTTCGGCAGCCTCGTCAGTCCATGCTGCAGCTGCCGACTCGGCTCCGGGCGTGGATCGGGCGGCACCGAGGGTGGAGCCGACCTTGAGCGCGGCTGTGTAGATCGCCGTGTTCCGGCCGCCCGGCTTGCGGGCGGCCAGATCCTCGGCTATCCCGGCGATCCTGGCCTGCACATACGACGCGGCGGCATCGCCTCTGCCAGGCGGAACGGGCACTGTTGGCCCGTCGACGCGAGCGTGCTTCATGGGCCGTGTCCACGCGGCAATGTAGGCGGCAGGCAGGTCGGCGACGGCGGCATCGATAACAGGGCCGTAGCCAGCCAGCCCATCAGCGGCTCCCACGCGCGAGGGAGGGGCCATCAGGATCTGGCCTGGCACGCGCAGATCGATGCCTGCGGGCAGCGGGTTCCGGGAGTCCTTGCCGACCCATGCGCGTGTCGTCCAGCCCGGCGGGGTCCGGTAGATCCGGTGCGTGCCGTGGGGCGTGTCGTGGCTCAGCGTTGCGGGTAGCTCGCCGAGCCTGTCAGCGAGCACCGCCAGAGCCTGGCGGCCCCCGTCGTCGTAGTCCTGGTCGATGACCAGCATCTGTTCGGGAATGGCGAGCATCAGGTTCACGACGGCGTAGTCCCCGTCACTGGCGAACCGCTGCTCGACTGCCTCATGGGTGGAGCACGCCAGCGGTCTCCACGAATAGTCATGTGGCCCAGGCCCTGCGTGCACGGAGCGGGGGTGCTTACCAGGTCGCTCGCAAGCATGTCCGCGCGGACAGCGGCACGCGCCGTCGTCCCTGGCCGCCCAGGCAGGCACCGGTAGCAGGCCGTGGCTCAGGTACAGGTGAGCAGCCTCCCGCGCTGCTTGCCCGAGACTCGCCCTCTCCTGGCGCATCTGTGCGGCCTCTGCAGGCACCAGTGCACGGACCTGCGGTGCCACATCAATGCCGTGCGCGTCGGCGAACGCCACGACCTGCCGCAGCCGCGTGAACGGAAACACGTTCGTCCTGTTGTTCCAGTCGAAATGCCGCCCCGCGATTGCCTTCGCTTCGCTGACCATCGCCGTGTCGTACGGAAAGGCCAGCACGACCTCCTCGCCCTCCCCGGCGCACCGCACGTAACAGCGATCGGCGCGATATCGCGTGGCCCGCACTGGCTGGCCGGAGGCAGCCGCCGAGTGGTCGGTCATCTGTCCGCCCCGACAGCGCGGGCGACTGCGGCGGCAATAAGCCGGGCGTTGGCCTGACCCATGATCGACAGCCGGTACCGATTCTCGCCGAGAGCCACCACCAGGTCGAGGATCGCCAGTTCGCTGGTCGAGCCGCCGGGGCCGGAATCGGCGTACCGCCGGGCCGCAGCCCAGTCGATCCACGCTTCCTGGCCGTGTCGGTACACGCAGGTGCGGATGAAGTCGGCGCGACACAGCCACGTGCCTTGGTCGATGAGCAGCTCGACCGCGGCGCGGACGTGCAGGTCGTGCGCGCGTGTCCAGGCCCGGAGCTGGGCCGCGAGCGCGCCGGGATCGCGGCCATAGTTCTCGTTCATTGGGCTTGCCTCCTCGATCTGCCTGACTGTGATCTGCATCAGCACGGGCTCGTTGCGGGGTTCATAGTGTCGAAATCGGCTCCTAGCGGCGTGAATTCAGCTACGGCGCGGCTGGGAACGGGGTGGCGTCCTGGCCGGCATCGCAGTGGCGGCTCAGGTCGCGGCAGCGCCTGGTCTCGTTCGCCATGACCTCGGCGGCCTGAAGTAGCGACCGGGTGAGCCAGTCGAGCTGGGCGAAGACCATCTTGGGGTCGCGCTGGTTGAGGTAGAGCAGGCACCAGGCTTCGTGCAGGACGTCGAGGTAGGCCAGGCACAGCGGGTGCCGCCGCCAGCACGGAGCCAGCAGGTCGGCGAGGTAGCCGAAGACCGGCCGGTATACCTCTTGGACCCAGTCAGCCAGCCGGTCGGCGGTGTCCTGGCAGCGCTGGTCTGCGGGCTTCCACCACGGAGGCGGCGGGTTGACCCGGTAGCTCAGGTCGTCGCCGTCCGTCTCACCTGGCGGTGTGGTAAGCGCGCTGATCTGCCCGGACATGCGGCCGAGCAGGGCACTGACCTCGGCCAGGCGCTGCTCGATCTCCTCGGCCCGGCCGGTAAGCGCGCCGAGCGTACCGCAGAGCCCGTCGACCTGCTCCTGGGCTGCGGCGCAGTCGCGGGCTAGCTCGTCGACCCGCCGCGTGACGGCACTCTCGACCCGCTCGATCTTGCCGGCCAGGTCGGCCAGGCGCAGCACGGCCGCGACCGTGCCATCATCGCCGGACCGGCCCTGGCCAGTCACGGCCGGGAGCCAATCTGGTTCCACGCCCGCCACGCCCTCTCGGCCGACACGCCATCGCTGACCTCGGCCGAGATCGGGGAATCGGACATGGGCGACACAGATGCCGCCGGAGCGTCGTCATGCGCGCCGACCATCACGTCCCAAGGCAGGGATCCGGCCGCGTCAGCTATCGCCTCGGTCGCCATGTCAGGCTGCGCCATGTGCCGGGCCATCCGCCTGGCCCGCCAGTCACGCCAGATCACCGGCGGGCGGCCGATGACCGGGCTCAGCCCGTTCCGCAGGATGAACGCGTACCCGGTGCCGTCGCGCCGCACCGGAAGCTGACGGATCATGTCCTCTGTCATGACCGGATGCCGGGTGTCGAACTCGGCGCCGCGCTCCCGGGCGGCGACATGCCCGGACAGCCTGCTGGCCATCTCCAGCGTCTCCGGATCGCTGCCTCCGGGCAGGAACACCTTCGTTCCGCACGCATCGAGTATCGTCCGGGCGCCTTCCCTGCCCCAGCGAGCCCGGAGCTGCGCGACGCCGTGCACGACCGGCATGATCTGGATGCCCCGCCCTCCCGCGTCGGCGAGCAGCGACGGCAGCGGCAGCGGGCAGGTCTGTGTAATCTCATCGAGCGCCCACAGCATCGGCGGGTCCAGCCGCCCACCGGGCATCTGCGCCGCTGCCAGGGTGGCCTGGTGGTAGATCTCGATGGCCAGAGCGGCGAACAGGCCCGCGACCGGTGACGGCCGGTCATCGCGGGACTCTGCGATCAGGTACAGCGTCCCGCCGTCACGGACGAAGTCTCGGGGGCCGAACATCCCAGGCCCTGGCGTCACGGCGCGGCGGAGCACCGGGTCCACCATGAAGCCGAGGTTGGACGCGATCATGTACCTGATCGTGTCGGTGGTCCGGGACGCGGCCGAGGTCATCTGGTCTCGGATTAACGCACCCCAGCGTTCGGCTTCCCCGCCCGCCCCGGACAGGGACGCAAGGAAGTCACGCGGCGTGCGCTGCAGCGCCCAGTAGTGGACCAGGTCCATCGTGCCGCCTCGCAAGGCGGCGACGTGCAGCAGCGTCTGCAGCCACAGCGTGGTCGCGCTGGCCCAGAAATCCTCACCCTCGCCCTTGAACGCCGCGATCGCTGACAGCGGCTGCGCCCGCCGGATCGCCGTCGCCGGATCCTCACATCCGGCCAGCATGTCCCACCGCATGTTCGACGGCACGTCCGCGAGCTGCTGCGGGTTGAATACGTACACCGGGCCGCGTGCCGCCCGGATCCGCGCGGTCAAGGCGTGCAGGTCGCCGCGGGTGGTGGTCGCCACGACGGCGCCAGGGTGGTGAGCGATCACGTCGGCAAGCGCGCCGGTCTTGCCTGCTCGGGGCGGCGCGATGTAGATGACGTGCTCTTCGACCGGAACGCGGCACGCGTGGTTGTAGTGAGCCCGAGCTACCAGCACCGAGGTCTGCGACGGGCAGAACAGCCGCTCCGGAAGCGACAGCGACGGCCGGGACCGTCTGGCTCTGCGGGCCGCGGCCAGGCGCCCCCACCGCAGCCACAGCTCGAACACTGTCGCGTGCCCGCGGCCTGGGTGCAGCCGGAACCTGGCGCGCAGCCGCATGTGCCGCGCTCTGTTCCGGGGCAGTTTTTTGGATGGGAAAATAACCCAGGACGCGATCAGCGCCACGACGATGCCGGCCGCCAGTCCGGCCAATGCCAGCGCACCGACATGGGCGAGCCAGTGGACTAGGACGATGCTGGCCAGGACGGTGGCCAGCCCGACGGTCCAGCCGACGCCAGGGTCATGATATTCGCTGCGGTACCTAGTCATCGTCACCCTCCTCTCGCACGGGCGGGGCGCTATTAGTGGAGCCGGATTGCAGCTCCCGGACGTGCCGGATCAGCTCCCGCCGGGCGGTCCCGGCGCTGTAACCGATTTCCCGCGCCAGCACCGTGGCCAGCCTGGAAACCTCGCCAAGCGGTATACGCGCCAGGTCACGCCGCTCGTCGGCGAGGCTGACCAGCCGGTCCCGCTTGGTCGGCAGCCTGTCCTGCCGACGCCGTCGCCGGCTTTGCGCTGACGGTGTGGTCAGCGCTGGCGTGGCCTTCACAGCCGGCAGCGACCGGTCTTCCGGGGCAGCCTTGCGGCCGGGCGCGACCGGGCATTCCTCGATCACCCAGGCGCGGAATCCGCGCAGCGTGGACGGGCCGGCGAGCAGCAGCCGCAGCAGCCAGAGCGCGGTGCCGCCGAGCGCGGCCAGCAGGTCAGGCGCATCGTCACCAAGGCCGGTGTTGCCGGCTCGCTGCCTGGCCACCGCCTGGGCGCGTACGACGGCGATCAAGGTGTCGCTGGCCAGGGCGTAGATAGCGGCGGGCATGATCCAGATGGCCAGATCCCGCCAGCCGTGCCCGGCTGCCAGCGCGTTCATCGTCAGCGAGATGGCGATACAGGCCGCGTTGAGCGCCCGAGGACGCAGCGCCCGCTTGCCGTGCAGCGCGAGCGCGACCCCCAGCGCGGCGAAGATCAGCGCTCCCGCGTCCGGGATCCCGGCCTCGACCGCAGCGACCGCCTGCGCATGCTTAACGCTGAGCACCATCACGTACTGGGCCTGCCAGCTCACGGCCGCCGCAGCGGCGGCCAGCAGCGCCAGCACCGCAGCCGCTCCCCGCAGCCACCACCCGGCTTCGCCGGGGCCGTGCTTCCGCCGGGCGGCAATCCCTTTCGTGGTGCCAACTCGGGGTGTTGCGACCCCGTCAGGGACTACCGCCTGGGATGGCTCCCACGGCCTTGCGCTGCCTTCAACGACTGCCAGCATCGGAGCTCTCCTCCCCCGCTGCCGGGGCAGCGAGCTGCGCCCGGGTCTCATCGAGACTTGGCAGCGCCTTATCGAGCACGTCGTTGACGACAGCTGACATGCTGTTTGACCGCATGCTGGCCGCCAGGCGCAGCCGGCGGGCCACGGGCGAGGCGATCCGTGGCGCGATCTTCACTCTCGGGTCCATCAGCACCCTCCGGTACTTCGGGAAGGCGGCCCGGCCACCGATGCCGCCATGGCGACTATACACCATCTACACGGTGATGCAGATCACCTCTTGGTCTCTGTGGCTTCCGGACCTGGCACGTGCGGCCATAAGCTGGGAAGCTGCACGGTGATGCAGTGCGCTACCGGGAGGGCAGATGGTCAAGGGGACGGCTGAGCTGGAGCGCCCGGTCCCGCTCTACATGCAGGTCGTCCGCCAGCTCCGCGCCCAGATCGCCTCAGGCGAACTCGCCGAGGGCGAGCGCATCCCCTCTCAGCGGGAGATGATGCAGCACTGGCGTATCTCCATGCAGACCGCCAGCAAGGTCATCGGCGCGCTGAAGGCCGAGGGCCTCGCGATCGCCAGTGTCGGCCGCGACACAGTGGTCGCCCCTGGTGCCCCCGCCCGCCTCGCTGCCGCTTCGGCGGGCACCGCGCACGCACCCACTGAGCCGCCGCAACCACCCAGCCTCGAAATGCAAGCCACGGCCGCGATGACCGCAGCGCCGACTGAAGTGGCTGAGATCCTCGGCATCCCAGCGGGGAGACGGGCCCTGCGCCGCGAGGAGACCCGCCTCGACAATGGCAAGGCAGTAAGCATCACCACAACGTGGATTCCCCCGGCGATGGCCACCAATGCGCCACGCCTCGCAGACAGCCAGCCAATCCCGTCCGGGACCCTCGCATACATCGCCGAGGCCACCGGCAACCGAGTCGCCCACGTAGCCGAAGAACACGCCGCCATTCCCGCAGACGCCAGCACCGCCAAGGCGCTCGGCGTGGCCCCCGGCTCACCCGTCCTCATCACGCGAAGAAGACACCATACAGCCGCCGGCCAGCTCGTCGCGTATTCCGAGACGACAACCCTCGCCGGGAATTGGGATACCCGCTCCTATGTGGTTACAGGCACCTGACCACCGATTCTCCGCCCTTCGTGCAACGCGAAAGGGTTTGAGTACGCTAGCCGCCCGTGCCGCCGACCTGGACGCGGCCTGCTCATGCGCGACAGCCACCAGCGGAAGCCGACGCTTCAGAGACGACCAACCCGTGACGGAACGTCACCACCGACCTCGGGGCGGATGTGCGATATCCGCCGTTCTGCGTGCCTGCCTCTGGCAGGACGGCGATCCGATTTTGCTTGCATAACTGCTCGATCTATTGCCCTGCAGGGCGTTTAGTCCGATTTTCAGTTGCGGCGTGCTACGATAGCCCGCCCGACTAGGTGCCGGGCGCGGGCCGCGATGTGCGGGGCTAATCATCGCCGCCCCGAACATGACGGCTACTCGGTCAAGGTCGTCTCCGCCCTGGCTAGGATCTCGCCCTACCCAATGACCACGGCCGCGAGTCCAGGCAGCCTAATGCTGTCAGCGGCGGCTCGATAGGCAACTAGATGAAGTGCACTCCTAGTCGTCATTTTCCGGCTCGTCGGGTGAAGGCTGGTACTCGGAGTGGCTAACGGTAACGCCAAGGGACAGTCGGTCCTTGCCCACGGTGCTTTCGAGAATCTCGTACAGATCAGGGCGAAGGAGCAGGTCTGAACCGTGGATGGCTGGTTCGAGCGGGCTGTAATTGCCGTCATGGATGAGGAAGCCGCGCCACAGCCGGCCGACGAGCGCTGGGCCGTTGTCGTCGATGAGGACGTGTCGTAGTGCTGGTGTTTCTGGGCGTAGTGCGAGGAGGGCGATGACTTCGAGCCTGGGTACGACTGCGAACGGCTGCAGCCCGGTCCCGCGGTCTCGGGCGGGGGCACCTGGCTGTAGTTCGTAGTCGATGATCGCGGCGAGCGGGCCTCGGGTCGTTTCCAGGGTGGTTCGGGCCTGTTCGGCGTCGAGGCCTGCCACGAGGTGGTCGTGAGCCTCGGCCCACGCGTTGGGCGGGCCGCTGGAGAGAGGCAAGCTATCCACAGGGGGCGGTGCGTCACATGCTTCGAGTCCAGTTGCGATGAGTACCTGCCGGGCTGGGACAGCGGGGTAGCGGGTGGCGAGTGTCCCTTGGCGTTCGAACATCCCGAGCTGCACCCACCCCACGTACGGCTCCTCAGCAACGCGCGGCGGCTCGCCTTCTGCCCCGGTGAGCTGTCGGACCCTGTCGAGGGCGACGGCGCCGGCGGGCGGCCATCCGGTTTCGTTCTCCACCCACGGGATGGGCGCCAGCGACCAGTCGAGCACACTGGCTCGTGTCAAGGGCCGCGGAACTCTGGATGCTTCGCCCCGTAGCGACCACCGTGGGTTCGGCGCTAGGCGTTGTGCGAGGTCGTGTTCAAATTTGCGTGGATCCGACAGAACTCCTTCGAGCGCCCGCGCAGCCCGGATGCCGGCAGCCGCTGTCTGTAGTTCGTTCTCGATAACTTCCTCGTCCGCAAGGTACGCGTCGGGGATGCGTCGACTGGACGGGTGCCGGAGGTGGCTGATCTGCTGCCCGCCCCGTTCCCCGATGTCATCGGCCCGACCAGCGATCCCGTCGATGACCGCTTTACGCAGTCCCGGGGGCTCATTCGCGTCGTGGAGGCGGCCATCGAGGAAAATGTTCACGAGTCCTTCAGCCCGCTCCTCGGGAGTTCCACGAGTCATTCGCGCCCTTTCAACAGTTCGTGGAATGCGGCACGAACCTCCCGCGCCGGTTTGGTTACAGGGGGGTTCGGAACTGACCGTCCGTCCGACTCCAGGATTCGGGCGGCGAGCGCACGCACCGACAGCCAGTCCGTTCCGGCGAGGCGGGTGAGCTCCGCCGCCATCGCATCGGTCAGCTCGCCGGCCGGGAGGCACGCGCAGAGGATGTCGAGAAGCCACGTGGCGCGGCCGGCATCCAGCCCTGCCTCCAGCACGTGAATGAGCGCTGCCTGGCCGATGGTGGGTCGGCACGTCATCAACAGCGTGGTGGCAACGAGCGTTTGACGCAGGTCGGCTCGCATCGGCTGAGAGATCGTCGCGATCGCGAGCGTCGCCAAGGCGATGTCCACGGACTCCTGGGCGTCGGGGCTGGTGGTGGGACGGTACGTGTGGCCGTGACGTTCAGCCGTCCCCGGGAGCCGATGCTGGATGACAGGGAAGGCAGCCTCCCAGCAGCCGATCGCGGTTCCGCCAGGGGTGCCGGTCGGCCTCGCGGCGAACGCCGCAACAACAGCCTGCGTGACGCCGTAGGTGAGCCGTGCGTCAGCTTCGACGGTCCCGGCCACCGCTGCCGCGAGGGTCCGTTCCGCGGTCGCGGGGTCGAGGTCGTACGCTGCGGTCCATAGGTGAACTAGTCCCCGGCCGGCGAACGTGCGCCACCCTCCCCCGCCACGGATGCGAGTGTAGGCGAGGGTCAGGCAGTGGCTCGCGACCGTCTTCAGGGCGTTAGAAGTGTCGTCGCAGCGAACGGCGAGACCCTCACCGATGACGGCGAACATTTCGTTGTTGCTGGAGTACGAGGACACTTCGCGCGCGACCTCGTTGATGAGCTGGATGCCTGCTTGCGCGCTATCGTTGCTGGTGGCTTCGATGATGCGCCACCCGATGGCGTTGGCGAGCGCGTCGATGTCCCACCGAGGTGCATCGGCGTCGTCGCGGTACTGCTTGAGTTCATAGTCGCGTGCCGCGGCCACCGCACCCGTGCCGCCTTCGGGGATGACCGGGCGCTGGTCGTTGACGAGACGCTGCAGCGTCTCGGTCGGGTCGTCCTTGGGGTCGGAGTCCCAAGAACGGCCTTGTTCCTTCTCGACTCGCGGCGTCCGAACACCGAACTCCGCGCCGCCGAGGCGAACGACTGCGCCGACCAGTTCGGGTGTCACCACAGACGTGGGCTGGCCGCTGGAGTACATCATCGCCTGGTCGTCGTAGGACGCTGCGATGTTGTTCGCCACGATGGCGAGCATCGCGTCGGTCTGAGGACTGGCGCTGGCCTCATCGTGGAGGCGGGTAAGCAGCTCCAGGTCGGTGCTCGGGCGACGCCAGTCAGTCCCGACAGTCAGTCGGAGCGCTGCAAGAACGACGGGGTCGGCGGTCGTGACCTGGTTCTCCAGGAGGTGCGTGTGTGCGGTGTGGACTCGGGCATCTTCGAACCCGAGCTCCGCGAGGAGGGTGTCGGCGCCGTCGATGGCTGCTGCGGTCGGGTCGATGGTTGCGGCCTTTTCCCACCAGGAGTTCACGAAGTGCGAGGTGTCACGTCCGTCGGTGTGCTGGCGAACCAGGTAGGTGAGGTCGGCGAGCTTCGCGAGGCACGCGCGTGCGGCATCGATGTCGACGGCGGCGAGGTCCTCGATGCTGTCGATGATTTCGGAGATGGTCGGGTCTTTGTGTCCGCCGTAGCTGGCGAGCAGCAGGCACGCGCGCCTCCAGCATTCGTAGGCTTCGTCCTTGGCTCCGGCGGCGCAGCAGATACGGGCGATCGCGAGCTCGAAGCCGGCGGTGATGCTGTACTGAGTGTTGGTGTCGTGGCGGCGTTCGCGGATGACCTTCATCAGGGCATGGATCGCGGCGGCCCCGATGCGGCCGGAGACGCGGGACAGGATTTCGAGGAGGTCATTGGTCGCGAGCGGCCCGTTCTCGGGCAGCCCGAAATTGGTGGTCGTGGTGGTGCCGTCGCCGATGGCCATGAGGTGGCCGAGAACGGCGTCGAGATCGCTGCTCTGCACGACGGCGAGGGAACTCTCAATGGTTTCGTGGATGAGCGGATGGATGAAGTACAGGTCGCACGCCCGAGGGTTGCCGGTGAAGGGCTTCGCTTCCGCGGCCAGCTCTGCGAGCGCGACGAGGACGGCGGTGGATGCGGCGTCGGGTGTGATGAGGCCTGTGGCGACGTCGTCTGCAATGCCGATGGTGGCGACTGTGTAGCGCATCCAGGCGCGGAAGAAGCCGACACCTGTGAGCTCGCCTGCCAGTTTGAGCGGAATAGTCCGGTCGATTGCGTGCGCGAGCGTGAGGAGCCCGAGCCAACCTTGGATGACGCCTTTGTCAGCGTTAGGCCCCGCGAGCACCCTCTCGGTGACGGTCCGGAGGCCTGCTTCGAGGTCCGTGGTTCCGAGGCCGGAGAGGACGTCGCTGGCGGGGATGCCGTGGAGCAGGTAGCCGGTGATGTCGAGCGCCGGTGCACGGGTCCACGCTTCCCGGGCGAGTTCCGTCCGGTCCGGCAGTCCAGGTGTCCCGGCAGCAGCAAGGTCGGCGAGCGTCAGGTACACCTGTGCTGCCTTGCCTGGGTCGGTCATTGCCGTGGCGACGGCCGGCATGAGGCCGGCTGGGAGGCCTGCGGTAAACACTCCGACGAGGTCGCCCAGGGAGGTGTCGTGGTCCTGTTCGAGGTTCTCGGCGACCTGTTCGGCCATGTCCGGCGGGATGTCGCCGCGCTGGCTGCGCAGCCTGAGCGCTCCGAGTTGGATGGCGAGGTGGAGGGTGCCGTCGCGGTCTGAGCTGTAAGTAGAGCGTTCGCGCTCAGCTTCGAAGTCCCGGGCTTCGATATACGCCTTCCACGGAGCCGCGGCGCCGGCCCGGTCAACGGCCCGGCAGATGCGCAGCCCCCATCGCGATGGGTAGGCGGGCCGCCCTTCATACATGAGCCGCTCAGCGACGACGTCGGCGCCGAGGATGGACACCACGACGTCCGCGTACTGGATGACCGAGTCGGTCAGCGATTCGGTCTCGTAGGTGTCGATCGCCTTACGGGTCTCGACGCACCTGATGAGGACCGGCCAGTCGAGCCGAGTTTCACTTTCGTGGGCCACGACCCCAACCACCCGCAGGAGTGCCTCTGGCGGCTGGAACGCACAAATGCCTTCAGCTACGAACCCGGGCTGGATGAGGTCCGTGAGCTCGTCATAGCGGTCCAGCTGAGCGAGAAGGTCCGGTAGATGCCGGAACGCTCGCGCGTCGGTGAAGAAGCCGCGGGCCACCAGCCATGCGACTGCGCTCTCGCGGATTGATGCGACCCACCGTTCGTCCTTCTCACGAAGGATGTGCCGGCTGAAGCTTTCGTGATGTATGCGCAGGCCGCCGAGGGCGGGTTGTGAGTTCAGCACCGGCGCGAGCGTTATGAGTGCCGGCGCTAGGAGCGGCTTTACCAGGGGCAGCATCTCGCCGAGCTCGTCCGCGGACACTGCGAAGTCGCATACGGCGAGAGTGCCGATGGCGAACTGCTGGTCGGCGGTCATCGCGCCGAGCAGGTACGCGTAGTAAGCGTCGACGTCGGTGGCCGTGTCGGGGACGAGGCTGAGCCTGCGAACGATGTCCCTGACGGCGACTGGAGCCGTGTCGTCGGCGTCCAGCGGCGAGATGCGGGCCGCGTACCGGCACAAATAAGTGGCATAGAGGGCGTTGCCGCCTGACCGGCCGTGGACGAGGTCGACGACGGCACGCTCATCATCGGCATCGAGCGGCTCGCCCGCCGCGCCGAACAGCCCGTGCTTCTGCGCCAGGATTCTCACTTCATCCCACGACATGCGGGCCATCTGTATCGGCGCGCCCGTCGCTGGGGCAGCGTTATCGAGGTGCGGGCCTGGCTGGCTGGCGATCAGCATGCAAGCGCCGGGCGGGAGGTCGATGGCGGCAAGCTCGTCAACCAGCAGACGGGAGGGGTCTCCCTGCTGGTTGGTGCGCCGGCCTAGCACTCGGTCGACATGGTCCAGGCCGTCGACTACGAGGAGCACGTTGCGCTGGGCGTGCGTGTCGCGGCAGGCCTGGACTGCGGCGGCAAGCGCTTCCGGGGTGGCCGCGAACCTCGGCCGCAGATCGATGGTCGCTTCGGGCACGATCTGTTCAAGCTGGCGCAGGAGACTTCCGACGACGACGTCCGTAAGGACGCGTTCGTCACGGTTGCTGTCGGAGGCTCCGAGCCAGCAGTGGTGGCGGGCAACAATCCAGCCTGCATTCCGGTAGGTGTCGGCGAGCTCTTCACACAGCCAGGACTTCCCGACCCCGGGTTCGCCGGCGACGACAACTCGGCCACCAGCGAGCGCGACGGCGTCGACGTGCTTGCGCACTTTGGCGGCGGCGCCGACGCGGGGCACGGCGACGGCCGCTTCGATGGGGTGTCCTTCGGTGACGGCACCGAAGTCGGTGGTGAGCCCGACCTGGGGTGAGACGCTTTCCCGGGCGACGTTCCCGTCAAGGGCACGGGCACCCGTGGCTGCGTGCGCGAGGGCGAGCGCTGCATGTTCGGGTGCGATGTGGACGTTAGGGATGCGGCCGGCGCCGAGCTCTTCGCTGACGCGACGCAGGAGTGCGCGCTCGGCCGGACCCGGGCTCCTGAAGTCGAGCGATGACGCCGGCGCGCTGGTGTCGACCGTGAGATGCTCGCACGCAGTCCGCACCTGCACGTCGGCGAGACCGGCGACGAGCTTCCTCCAGGGATCTGCCTCCCGGATGGCCTGCGGATCGAACTTAAACCTGCGAGTGGTGACACCCGGCAGAGGGTCGCCAGGATCATGGGCCGGATCGATGGGCTTGAGCACCACGGCGAGGTCGTTATCGGGACTGCCATCTCGGACGAGGATCCGGTACATCGACCCGGGGTACTGGTCCAGGTCAGAAAGGAGGGCGCGGAACAGCAGGTCGAGCCGGAGGCTTCTCCCGTCTGCGGAGAAACTGTCCTTCGAGAGTTCGCGGTCCTGGCTGGTGTGCTTGATCTGGATTCGGACCCGTCGACCGGTCCGGTAGGCGCTGGTCAAGTCATCGAACCGGTCACCTGTGAACCCTTTGGTATCGACCGTGACGGTATCGGCGGTGCCGAGCATCAGGTCGACGAGAGCGATGCCGGTGATGAGGTCCTGGTACGCGTAGCCGTGGTGCGTCGCCCGCAGATTCATTCGCGTCCTCCTGACGGGTCGAGCCCCGCAGGCGAGCATGAGTAATGCCTCAGATGAGTCAATCGCACACAGGTTCGACACATTTTACTTCACCACATCTATGGCAAGCCAGGCCGCGAGCCCAGCGCCGAGGAGGGACTGCCGGGCTGCTGTAGCGACGATGCGCAGGTCTCTTCGGTGTCCACGCCATCCAGCAGATGGTCAAGCGGCGCGACGGCCGACCGGACGGGTGTGCAGCTGTACCCGCACCGGTTCCGGCACCACCTCAACCATACCGGGCTCAACCGCGGCGGTGCGGAAGGCGACGTGATGCAGCTCCGTCCGTGGCGAGGGCGGCAAGACAGGGCCGTCAATATCGGCGCACGCTTATGTCCACGGCTGCCCCACCCCCTTCGACGGCGGTATAGCAATCGCCGGGTCCTGGGGTTCTCCCGCGTACGCCCCCTCGTGCCAACCATGCGTCACCGAATAAGCGTGGAGGGCCGGTTTGTCAACGTGGTGATGACGTGGGCGAGGTGCTCGGCAGTGTCGGTAACGGCTCACGAGGAGGAATGCGTATGGCCGGGATTCGTGGCCCAAATAGCTCTCAGGCGTGTCGTCTGGGGTGCGCGCCGATCGCCTAATCTGTGTTGGTGCCCAGCCTCCAGGCTGCCCATCGCGGGTATGAGTACCAGGACTTGCTGGCTGCGAGCCGCCTGGTTGATCTCGTGCTGGGGACCCTTTCCGCTGCACATGTCGACGTCAAGCAAGTAGGCGACGACCGATTTGACGATCTGACGGTGCTCACGGTCGATGGTCGGCGCGAACGTACACAGTTCAAGCACACCGACAACGACGACAAGCCGTTGGCGGTGGAGACCTTCACGACCGACGGACGCGATCTGCGGCTCGACCGCCTTGTGGTGGCAGCCGTCGCTGACCGGGAGGGTCCGGGCAGCAGCGCTGCCGATCTTGCGTTTCGTATCGTCCTTCGGGATACCCTGCCTGTGGATGATGCACTGACTGCGGTACTGGTGCCGGCCGACCCCGATCCAGGCCCTTTCGTCGCGGGTATGCAGACGCGGCGGCTGCGGTTCGATATTGCCCGGCTCTGGCCGCCAGGACTAGGCCAAGCCGCAGCGGGGGTGAGATCAGGACCTTCCCGGTTTGCGTTCCTCCGCTCCGGCCCGAAGGCCGTTGAACGGGCTGACCTGGCATGGCTATGTGAGCGTCTGGTCGTCGAGGTCGAGGCGCCTAGATCGAGCGGAATCATGCTTGAGCCGGGACCGGCGGAGCGGATTCTCCTGACGAGGGTTCGGGCCGAGGTCGGTGCGGAGTCTTATCCCAACGCGGGCCGGTCAGCGGAGGATGTGGCGGAAGCGTTCGCGACCTTTGCGCGGCAAGCGCGGCAGGGACTCAGCACGCCAACGGCTGAAGCCATGCTTCAGCGTGCACGCCTCAGGCGGGACTTCGGGGCCGTATCCCGGGCTCACCCTGTCGACCGGTCAGTCGAAGTGGCCCGCCCGACGACCGTGGCGGACGTTCATGCCGCCGCGGAGCAAGCGGCGTCGCGGGGTGTTCCGCTGGTAGTCACAGGGCCGCCAGGCCAGGGCAAGTCCTGGGCTTGTGACCAGCTTGTCCGGGACCTGATCTCGGCCGGTTGGCTGGTCGCTGAGCACTACTGCTATCTCAACGACACCCTTGACGAACGCGATGAGCGGGTGCAGGCCGAGACTGTCTTCGGCAGTTTGCTGTGGCAACTGGCGGAGGCCGATCCGAGCTTGGTGGAGGCCCAACGCCCACGGTACGCTGCGGACGATGTGGCGCTGGCCAGCGCGGTTACGCGTGCTGTGCAGGCCCAGCCCGGCCGTCGGATCGCTCTGGTTGTCGATGGCCTTGATCATGTCGCGAGGATCGTGCCGTCCCGGCCAGGCGCCGATCCTTCCGCGGCTGTGGCCACGGCGCTTGCCTCCCTTGACACTCCGGCTGGCAGCGTCCTGATCGTGCTGAGCCAGCCCGGCGAGCACCTTGCGCCGCTGCAGGACGCTGGTGCTCGCAGTGTTGAGATCCCCCGTCTGACGGAAGCGGAACTTGGCGCGCTGGCGGCGAACCTCGGCCTGGTAGTCGGTCCCGGAACCACGGACCCGATTGTCGAGGCGCAGCGGACCGATGGCTTCCTGGCGGTACTTGGGGAACGGTCCCGCGGTAACGCTCTTTACGCCACTTACCTTTGTCGGGAAGTCCTGGCGCGTCCCCATGCTGAGGCTGATCCGGAGGCCGCCCTTTACGCGCTTCCGCCGTTCGACGGCACGCTGGAGAACTACTATTCCCATCTGACCGTCACACTCGGACCCGGTTCGGGCGTAGCTGACGTCATCGGCCTGCTCGATTTCCCGGTCAACAGGGCCGAGCTGGCAGAAATGAGGCCGGACCTCGCTCACCGACTGGACGAGGCGCTCACGACGCTGGCACCCGTCCTAGCCGAACGGGCGGCCCAGGGCGGACTACGGGTATACCACGAATCCTTCTCGCGCTTTCTGCGGCGGCGAATCGAGAGCAATCCGGGTGCACTGGCGGCCAATCTCCGGTTCGTCGTCGACTGGCTCACCGCTCGGGGCTTCTACAGCGACGAGCGGGCGTTTCGGTTTCTGCTGCCAACCCTGGCCGCGGCCGGGCGCGACCAAGAGGTGCTCGATCTGGTCGATGTCTACTTCGCTGCCGATGCAGTGGCTGGCGGACATCCGGCGTCGGCGATTGCCGCCAACCTCGCGGTCGCGACCAGCTGCGCCGGACGTCTGGGCGCACTGCCCGCGTTGACCCGTTGCGTCGAGCTGGCCCGCGCGGCCCAGTGCTTCGAGGACGAACGCTTGGACTCCGCGATAGTGGACTACATCGACGTGCCGATAGCGTTGCTTGGAGGCGAGGAATTCGCCAGCAGGCTGATGTTCGACGGCAAGATAGCTGTACCCGCGCGAGCCGGGCTCCAGCTGTGCGCCGCCATCGATGCTGCTGGAGCGGTGGCTCCATGGCAGGACTACTTGCCCGCCTTCGCGAAATGGCAGGCAGGCGACAACACGTCCTACGGACCTGAGTCCAGCCGGGCAGTCGCCCTGGCCTGGGTACGGGGACAGCTGCGGCAAATGCCGGCCGACGACACCCGTGCTCAGACACAATACGCTCGCATCGCCCGCTTCCTGGACGACACCAACCTTCCGGCCGACGATGTCATCCCCATCGTCGCCGACGTGATCGGCATCCAGTTCGCAACGAAGCTCGTCAATCACCTGGCCAGCCCCGCAGCCGCAGCACTCGCCCTTGCCGAAGTCGCCTGTCACTCGACCGATCCAAGCGACAAGGGGCTGATCGCCCGGCTGGTCCCACTCGCGACGCAACAGTACGCGCCGGGTAGCGCCCACCGCCTGATCGCGCTCGGCGCCGCACTCCGAGACCTCGACACGGCACCCATTAGTGAGATGCGAGCCTCACTGGTGGCGCTAACTCAGGAGGTCACGAGCGAGAACGCCCTCCACGCAGAGGATCGGGTGCCGACATGGCTCGACCAGTGCGCAATCGCCGCCCACCGAGATCCGACCATCCTTCCGATCGTTGAAGGCATGCTTGCCGGGGAAGGATGGTATCGGTGCTGGCTGCGATTCGTGACGGCGCTGGTACGGGCGGAAGCCGCAGAAAGCAACCGGGCACAGCTCTCGGTGGACGCTCTCCGGCACCTGACCAACGACCTGCGCCCGTTCACGGGTAGTCCGCGGGCCTGCGACCTCTATCCGATCCACGGGCAAATCGCAGACACCCTCCGCCGCGCCATCGCCTTGCTCGACGACGACACCTGGGCGGTAGCCCTGACCATCCTTCAGCAGGTTACTGAAGAAGTAGGGGTGTCCTTCCGCGGTCAGGACGCCGGTCCCATCACTCCAGATTTCCTGCTGACGCTAGCGATTAACGCGACGACCACACTAGCCCGCCGCCCCGCTACCCAGGCCCTACTCGACAACGCGCTCACCGACGGTGGGGGACGCCGCTACTACTCAACCTTGGCCGAATACAGACTCATGGCGGCACGCTTCGCCATCGCGAGCGGGGACACCAGCCAGGCGAAGGCATACTGGAGCGAAGCCTGCCGCCTGATGACCGCGTACGGCTTTCACAAGGACATCACGATCTACGAGGTTCTCGATCCACTCCCGAACCTCATCGCCGCAGACCCCGCTCGGGCCCGGATCCGGCTCGCGCAGGCGCAACCTACCTGCGAACGGGTCGTGCTCCACACCGACCGGAAAAGCACTCGTAGTGCCTGGATCCAGTGGTGGACCTTCCTCGCCAAGGCCGACCCTGCCGCACTCACCCGGCTGGCCGTACCGGCTCTGCTGCAACGCTGCGGCCACGTGAACGACCTCTACAACGGCGCGCTGGAAGACCTGTGGCGATCCTGGCATCACCTCGCTGACCCGATCGTCGCAGGCGCGTTGAGGCTTGCGCTGCCATTGCCGCTCGACAAGGCGGATCCTGACATGGCGGCACAGCTCGCCAGCATCGCCGACGGTTCCGGCACTGACCTTCCCGGGCAACTGCTTGCCCTTGTCCTGGCTCGGGCCGATGAACGCCCACTCAGCCATCCCTACACCAACAGTGATGAGCTGATCGCCGAGGACAACATGCGAGTGGAGGCGATCAATGTCGTCGCCGCGCGGGTGAACGCCCCACAGATCTGCATTACGCCCGCAGCCGACGAGAAGGCAGAACAGCATCCCACTCCCAGCGTGAGGCCAACACCACCGGCGGACATGCAACAGACCACTATCGGCGGGTTCCCCGGCGGCGCGGTCGGTGTCGCTCGCGCTATCCGCACCTGGCGGCGCCGCCCCTATGAGTCGGCCGATCCTGACTGGGCGCCCGAACGGTTCGCCAACATCATCGGCTACCGCCTGGTCGAGATGGCGGCGGCCGGGGCCGGACAGCAAGCAGAAGCCGCATTGCACACCCTGGCCGGCGCCCTTGAAACGTTCGACCGCAGCGGCCTGCTCACCTCTCTCGGCAAGGGCTTGGAACGCCATGGCCAAGCCTCACTCGCCGCTGCGGCCCTCTCCTTGGCGTGGACTCGAACGCGCGGGAATGGCGGCTGGATGACCTTCGGCGGTGAAACGGAATTGGACTCGCTCCGCCACGCCACGCGCCTTGATGCCGACACCGCCTGGGCGACCGTCGCCTCCGAGGTCACTCGAATAGTCTCGGGCAGCCGCGGCTCCTACGGCGTCAGCCAAGCGTTGATCCACGCCAGCCTCGTGAGTGGCCTCAAGACCCAGGAGACGCCACACGACACAGCGTTCGCCGCCTGGGACGAAGCGCACGCAGTGATCGCTCTCCGAACACCGAGGATGGCCGACGAGGACGACCCGGACGAGCCCTACACGCCACCACAGGAACTGGCCGCCAACCCAACCGGCGAGATAAACGTCGTGTTCGGCGAAGCCGTCATCGGTGCGATGGCGCATCCTGGCCAAGAGAACCGCCGACGTGCCCTCCTGGCCTTGGACATCCTCCTTACGCATCGTCCTGAGGCAGTGGCCAAAGCATTGGCAGCCACCCTGCCCACCCTCGACGAACCCGCGTTGCTGTCGTGGCTGCTCAAGGTGGTCGCGGACGTTGACGCGGCACGGCCCGCAGTCGCGGAACTGTGTCACACCGTTCTCCAACGCCACGCGAACGGTCCACACCTGACCGTGCGCGCACTGGCATCCCGACTCCTAGGAGACCAGGCCGCCCCACCGCCCGTAACTTCCCCCGACACAGCTCTCCTCGCCACCAGCATGTTGTGGCGGCCCGACGAAGACGAGACAGCCAACGAGGAAGCGGCCGGAATGGTAGCTGCAGCGGCCGGCTACAGGCTAACGGCAGCTGAGCAGTTGCTGCCCCGCATCAGCCGCGCCGTCATCGCGCGCGTTGAGACTGCGATGAAAGACACGGACCTTATGAAGACGGTCGGTCGTGAAGCACAGGAGCTAGCGGATACCAACCACAAGCGATGGGCCGACGCGTTCACCGGCCGCCACGCGCTAGTGGAAGACGCCCTGCAACGGGCCGCATCCGGTGGCCGCTCAGCCCTACTTGCCGCCGGAAGACCTCCTGCCGACCCTGCTTCATGGGAGTACGCGCTGGCCAATCTCCTGCTCAACGACCCCTCACTGCCCCTGGCGATCGAACGCACCCGACAACCCCGCCCGAACATCATTGCGCCACCGAGAACAAGGGACCCGCTCTGGCTCCAAGCGCGAGATACAACCCAAGGCGCAGGACAACAGCGCCGATCCGCCGACGCTGACCTGTTGATCACGGTGGCATCACCGGCCCTCGACGAGTCCTGCGGCGCCATCCAAGCAGGCCGCTTCCGTGGCTGGCGGATAATCGCCTCAGCCGAGGAACATACAATATTGCCGGTTTGGCCCGAGAAGCGCGACCTCTTGCGCCAGTCGGGCCGCGATCACGCACTAGAACTGCGGCGGCCCAACGATCCGGCAGGACTTAATAGCCGCCCCTTCGCCAGCGACACTATATCAAACTGGTTCAACACTATGCCCCCGCTGCTCAACAGCATCGGCTCCGCCACGAGTCTGCCACTAATTGGCATCGACCTTGACGGTGACTACCTGGCCGACACGCCGAATGGCCTCGGCGTGCACAGCCCGCTTCTCGTCCCGACCCTTCGATTGAAGCTGGTACTCGGCCTTCAGCCAGCTGATGAGCCATTCGTACTTCATGATGATGCCGGACCTGCATTGGCCATGATCACCTGGCGCACTCACTACCAAACCAGCGACTACCACCTGCCTTGGCATCGCACAAGGGGCACGATACTGGCGACAAGCCCACGAGCCTTCGACAAACTCATCGCTTGGGGAGAGGGGAGTTTGGTCATTCGAGAGGTAATCCACGGAGACCCATCACTCGCCGACTCCGCAGATTCCTTTCATCGGGAAATATCATGACCAAGTTGTATTCCAGGAATCCTCGGCGAGCCGGGCCTCCGGTGACTAGTCTCGCGGCATCCCAGGGCTCTATGCATCGCTCGCAAGTACACCGAAGCGTTGATGGATCCCGACACTCGGTGCCTTACCTCCGCTCATGCCGCAGCGAGAGCGTGGCATACTCCCGCCCGGATCAGAACTGGGAGTTCTGCGCCGAGCTTTAGTCATGCCAGCGCCGTCATCAGCGGGGGCAGATTCGGCAGCGGCGTCGATCTCCGTGCGGCGGTGGTCTTGGCTACGTTGACTCTCCGTGATGCCCGTGGGTCCGAGTCCGATGATCACGTCGGCCAGCTCAAGGCGGGCGCCAACGACCAGCCGCCCGGGTAAAGCGAGGTCGGTGAGACAACCTGCATCAGCTCAGGTCAGAGCGATGCCGATTGACAGTCGTCGGCGACCTGAATGTGAACGCGCCGCGATCGTGCCTGGCGATCTTGGCCTGGTACAGCAGGATCCTTGCCGTCGGCAGGTGAACGATCGCGATGTCCGCGCCAAGATGCCTGGCCTAGGCGTGCGAAGATACGGCATAAGCGACCGCTCTGGGCCCGAATCGCCAGATGGCCGCCAGCACCGCGTCGGTAGCGCCTACCTCGTTCAGATCCAGGACGTCAGCGCCTTCGATCCGCAGCCAAACAGACGCCCGGGTGATGCCCGCTACCGGGGGCCAGCGCCGCGTGCTCGCTTCGGCGGTAATGCGAGCGCCAAGACGCGCAACCCATCTCGCCTACTAGCGATTGCTCAGCGGTCATGCCGGAACTCCTCGCACGTCAGACATCTTGCCTTCGGCCGTGGATGCGCGTCAGATCGTTGCGGCACCGTTCCATCGGCCAATGGTGCGCATTTCGATCGCGGATCAAGCGACGTGGCACGTGCGGTCCATACAGGCGGCGCACTGACCGTGAAGGCAGTAACCGACCGCCTCGCATGAGCAGCGGAGATCGCCGGGACAGGGATGGTAGGCACCGCAGCCGTGGTGGTCGGCAGGCGGCTTGCCGTCCTCTCCGGTCACCCAGTCGTGGGCTTGCTGGACGCCTTCTCCCCACTGAGGCGGCGGATACCTGCCGGGCTCGGCGGAAGGCTGGCCTTCGTGTCCTTGCATGACGACGCCGTCAAGGTACGCCATCATCTCTTCCTCGATGTTGGCGACGCCGCAGCCGACGCCGCGCATGCAGATCAGGTCCGCTTGCACGTAGGGCGGTTCTGGGCGAGCCAGCGTGGCAACGGGGTCGAGCGGCATGTGCTGACCGGAGAGCGGGCTGATTGGCGACTCGCCCATGATCCAGTCGAAGTAGGCAACCGTGCCGTGTAGCCAGGCGGCGTTCATCCACGATGCCGGCCATTGCCACGGCCGTTCCGCTCGCCAGGACGGCATGTCTTCTGGGAGGTCTCCGTGCTCGGCCAAGCCGTGCAGGGCCCAGTCGCGGACCCGGCGTATTTCCTCGTCGGTGCGGGCGAAGTGAAAGCGGGCGCCGGCGTACTGGCCGCGGGCATGGTCGAGCAGGGGGATGGCGTCAGCGGCACCGGTCAGCCAGCGCAGGACCCGGCGGGCCTGCTGCCGGTCTGGGTCCGGATCGCGGGCGTATCGCCATGGCGGCCAGCCGCATTCAGGCGGGCAGGAGTCCGCGCCGTGCCGCGCCTCGTCGGTGATTTCGGTCGCTGCGGGCGGGCTGCCCCTACCAGGTGCCCTGCTGATAGGAGCTGGGCCGTGTCCGGTGAGAACCCACTGCCACGCACACGCCGTCCGGCTGCTGGGCAGGCTCTCGGCCAGGGATCGGGTCATGACTGCGGCCACGAGCGACCGTGGCCGAGGCACAGTTGCCGGGGGCGTGCTGAGGAGCTGGTTCGCGTCCATGGCCAGCACCTCCCCTCCTTCCTCAGTCTGCTGCTTCCCGCTCCGGGATGCGAGCCGCTTCGGCCGCGACGGCGGGTGCGTGCGGGACGCGCGGCATCGGCTCGTGGCGGACGGCTTCCCGCTGCCGGGCTTCGAGTTCTGACTTCCACGCTGCGACCAGTGCCGCGTCGGGGTCATCCAGTTCGGTCTGCATGGAGGTGATCTCAGCGGCGCGTTCCCGAGCCTCCTGGGCCTTGCGCATGGCGGCTTTGTCAAGGCGTGCGCTGATCTCGCGGAGTTGCGCGACGACTTGACCGAACCGGTCAGCGTGCGGCCCAAGATCCGGCCAAGCCGCCGGGCCAGGTTCGGTCCTGGATAGTGCGGGCCGAGTTGCTGGTTGTTCGGGCCCGGGAGCCGACGATCCGGCTTGGAGCGGCTTGATGGCCAGGTCGGGGTATCGGCGTCGCAGTTCTGCGTCTGCCGCCACAGCACGGTCGCGGGTTGGCGCGGTAGCCCGTTCCCATGCGTTGTAAGCCGCCTGGGCGTCAGCCAGCCGGCCGGCGAGGTCGCTGGTAATATCCGCCCACCGCGCCAGGACGTCGGCGCGGTCATCCAGGCGCTGCCGCGCATCATCTGTGCCGGCAGCCCCGGCGTTCCGGCGAGCGCGGTCGGCGTCGATCTGCGTGCGGCGGATCTCCGCGCGAACCACGGCAAGGTCGTCGCCCTTGTACGGCGGCGCCCACGCCATCTCCCGCGCGAACGCCGAACGCCAAGCCCACAGCTTTCCGTCACTGTGCTCGCGCAAGCTGCCCGGCTGGCAGCCGAGCGCTTCCGCCGCGGCCTGCCATGACGTTCGGGCTTCGGGGGAATGCTGGCCCGGCCGCGGACCGATCGGTTCGTGCGGATGAGTCCAGCTCCACATCTCCCGGTACGCGGCAACCTGTCCCGCCCGGTGTTCCCAGCCGGCCCGGTCCAGCGGATGCTCACGCACCGGGCCGAGGGCGGGCGCCCACGTCGGCTGGTGCTCGGCAGCGTGCTCGCCGAGCCGGCGCTGCCGGTCGTCCATCGCTTCAGCCAGCTCTCGCGCGTACCGGTTCATATCCGCGTCTCCGCTATCCGGCAACTGCTCCAGCCACGGACGAGCCGCGACCGCGGGCATTCCGGCAATGTGCTGCCGGATCCGCCAGTCCAAGACCTTGGCGACCGACTCGGCGTCCTCAAGCGGCCCGGACGCAACCGCACGGCGCAACGCGGCCGGTCCGTCGAGCCCGGCGGCTTCGGTTTCACGCAGCGAACGCCACAACCACGTGGCGGCCGGATCGCTCAGAACCTCAGCCGCCCCGGCATGAGCGAGAACGTCGCAGACCGCCGCCTCATATCGGCGCTCAGCGGCTTCGCGAACGACGTGCTCCCACTGCACACCGAGTACATCCAGGCGATCGGCGTCCGACCACTCGGCGTCACGAGTGTCGGTGGCCGAGAGCTGCTGGCCGTCCCTGGCCAGGCACTGCCCGAGCACTTCCTCAGCCGCCGCATCGTCTGCGGTGGCGAGTCGGGGGCCATGATGGCGCCCGGCCCGTTCACGAGCGAGCTGGTCGTACCGGGCCAGCTCGCGGGCGGGCTGAGTACCGGACGCCGGGTCAGCGATCCGCCATCCGGCGATGACCCACGCTTCATTACGGTCCCGGCCTCGGGTCAGGGCAACGGTGACGGCCCGGCGGTCCTCCTCGCCGGTCAAGACGACGATTCCGGAATCGACCGTCTGGCCCTCGGCCGCGTGGAAGGTCATCGCATACGCCAGCTGGGTGTCAGCACGGAGGTACGCCCGGCTGAGCAGGAACGGCGCCGACCACAGCTCCCGCCCGGTGGCGGCATCGCGGCCGGTGAGCCGCTCCACCTGAACCAGCATCCCGGCCACGCCTGCCTCGGTGCAGACGATCCGCAGGATGTCCCTGTTCGCCAACGTCCGGCCGGGCTGACCGGCGTTGATCTGGCTGGCGTTCCTGCGGGCCATGATCCAGTCGCGTGCGGACGCCTGTGCCCCGTCCCGCAGGCCAACGGCTGGCCCGTCGCTGACTATCCCCCAGGCGATCAGGTCTCCCCGGACCCGGCGGGCCAACTCAGCGACCAATGCGTCGGTTCCGGCCATCAGCATGGTGTGCTGACCGTTGAGCCGGTCGTGCAGGTAGGCGCGGGCAGCGTCCTCCAGCATGTCTTCGGCGTAGCCGACATGCAGCCGGCCGTGCTGCCGGTATTCGGCGAGCACGGTCACGTCGCCGTCGCGCAGCCGAAGCGTCGCTTCGGCCTCCCAGGCGTTCCGGAACCGGCCGGCCTCGCTGAGCTGCACGCAACCGAGGGTGCGGGCGAGCATGGTCATGCCACCGCCGCTCTCCACAGCCTGGAGTTGCATCGGGTCGCCTGTCACGATCATCTTGGCGTCATGCAGGGTGGCGCGGCCTGCGATCGCGGCCAGGTCAGGTAGCGACATCAGGGACGCCTCATCCAGGGCCAGCAGCGTCCGAGGCCGTAGCTCGATCGGACGGCGGGACTCTCGGGCATGGTCAGAGTGCCCGAGCCACTCGGCGGTGTTGTATGCCTGCAGCGGCACGCCGTGCCTGGCCGCCTCGTCCCGGATCACGTTGCGCGCATTGCTGGACGTGGTCAGCGCGACCACCGGCCCCATTCCCGCACCATGCCAGATCCGGGCGATCTCTACCGCCGTCCGGGTCTTGCCGGTTCCGGGCGGGCCAATCATGACCTCCGCACGCCGAGGCGAGGTCAGCAAGAAGAACGCGGCGGCGGCCTGGTCCATCCTCAAACCGCTCCCGGTGGCCTCGCTCAAAGCCGCGGCGGTGCTGGCTGCCGGTTGCAGCTGCGCCTCCAGGCGAGCGCGATCGGCGCCCAGCATCCGTGCCACCACGTCCGGATCAAGTCTCGGCGCGCCGATCGCCTGAGCCTGAGCCTGGAGCCGCTCCTCCAAAGTGAGCTGAGCCTGACTCGCGTACCGCTCCGCGCCGTGCGGCCGGAACACGCTCTCCCCATCGCAGCGGCGCAGGCTTTCCGGGACAAGCGGCCATTCCGGTGGGGAAAGCAACGCCACCGACTCCCCCGCCCCGCCCCTGATCACGCGGCTGGCCAGCGTCTCAAGCGTGGCCCGGTCGGCCATGGCACCGGCCGGCAGAGCCTCACCGAGGCGCCGGATCAGATCCGCCTTAGTCCACGTGGTCATCGTGGTCTGCACGGTAAAGACAGCCTCAGCCATGACGCGGCGGGCCTCGGCAGCGGTCAGGCCATATTGGTTGCGCTCCTGGCCGACAGGAACCCGGATCCGCAGGCCCTCTTGCTCCAGCGCTGGCCTCCGCTGCCGCTCACTCCCTCGCTCCGCTGCGGCACCGGCCTCCGCCCGGCCGATGTCGCGGCTGATCCGGCGCTGAGCCTGCTCTTCCAGTTGCTCCTGAGCCTCCCAGGCGCGCAGGAGCGGAGCAGGATCAGCCGAGCCCGCCTCAGATCCGCGCCGAGTCACAAAGCTCGCGAACCTTTCCATCCGCGCCAGCTCCATCTGACCCGGAGCGCGGCCGTGCTGGCGCGCGAACTCCGACGCGATGCTCCGGGCCAGCCGGCGCACCGCATCGGGTAGCTCGGGCTGGCCTGGCGTCGCGGGCTGCGGATAACCGGATGCAGCGGCCTGCTGGCTGGCTTCCCGTGCCCGGCGCGCTGCCATAGCCACGGCGTCCGGGATCGCGGCGAGGTCGCCAACGTCCCGCTCGCGGGCCTGGGCCTCCCATGCGCGTAGCCTCTCCCGCAGGTCCAGCGGCTGACCGGATTTGGGCGGCCGGGTCCGCAGCGCGATGTCACGCTGGATGCGGAACATCTGACGGGCGTCAGGGCGCCGGCCGTGCTCAAGTTGCCGCTGATCAGCGATCCGCTTGGCCTCCTCGATGATGGTCTCCCGGCGAGAAGAGAACGCGTCCATCAGTTCCTGGCTGACCCCGGCGATCTCCCGGCCATGCCCATCGGGGCGCTGCACCCAGGCCACGCCAAAGCCGCGGGTCAGCGCGGTCTCCGTCACAGCCGCCGCTACCGCGGCCGCTGCTCCCTGGAATCGGTACAGTGCCTTGGAATCAAGCTTGCGCCAGCTGCCGTCTCGCTCAGTGATCACCTTGGCAAGCACCAGATTGTGCACGTGCAGCTGCGGATCCCCGGTGCGGGAGGTGTGCTGGCGGAACGATCCGATGACCCAGTTCCGGGCGTGTTCCCATTTGCCGAGCTCAGCTCTCGTTTCCGCGCCGGTTCCCCGGTGGTACCCGGTACGAGTCAGCCCGGCCTCGTCCTGCAGATACTCCAGCGCCGCCGCGTTGCCCTCCATGATCGCCTCCCACACGCGGGCGGCCTGGCGCTCAAGGTGGCTTGCCTCGGCGTCGTTCCCGGCCTGCCGCGCCTGCTCGGCCCTGGCGAGAAACCCGCCGTGGAGCAGCGTGACGGACTTCGACACCGACACCGTGATGTCCCAGAACGGAACCGCGTGCCTGGCCTGCGCCCTGGCCAGCGTGCGCAGCTCCGCCTTGCGCGCCTCGCTAGCATGCGGTTCTGCTGCTGCCAGCTCGCGGTAAATATCCTCACCGGACGCGAACCGCTGCGGCGCCCGGCCGAGCCGTGTCTTCCCCGACGCGTCACGCGGGTCCGTGTGCTGCCCGAACAGCGGCTCGAATACCGTCCGGTCAATCACCTCCCCTTCGGCGAAACCCAGCACTTCCAGGCCGCGTCCGGTCCACCGGCCCGGCGGCTCGCCTCCTTTGTCAGCCGGAACCAGGTAGTAGTCCAGCGGCGAACTGACCGCCTGGTCTCCTGTGCCGGTCTCCCGCCACGGGTACGACGGGTCAAACCCTGGATTGATCTTCAGGACAACAGCCATAGGCAGCGGCCTTCCCCGTCGCGCCTCAGCGGCGCTCGCGACCAAGATCATTGGTTAATGCCAAGGTGTGACGGTGATGCAGATCACAGCTAGGATAGCAAAAGAGCGCGACGCAGGGGTGCCCGTTCAAGCCAGAAGTTGATCTTGAGCACCTGGGCCAGGGCTGTGTCGGTGCCGTTGATTAGAGTCGCCGGAAGGCGGCCGGGCGCGAGGAGGGCACGATGGTGGTTGCGGTCGCTGTAAGCGGTTCTGACAACGTTGGCAAGAGCACTCAGATCCGGCTGCTGGCCCGCGAAAGTGGCGTGGCCGAAGCTGGGTCATTAGACGCGCATGATCCACGCTGGGAGGACGCTCGGGCAAGAGGGCTGGCGGACTGGTGGTTCCGGCGTGCGGCCCTGGAAGAGGTCGTGGATGTGCTGGCCTGCTCGTATCTGGCCCGGTCGGCGGCGGCGGATACCACCGGCACGGGCGTGGTGCGGCTGATGGACCGGGGCATGCCGATGCTGGAGGCCAGCGTCGTGGCGACGGTCGCAGTTCGGGAGCTTCTTGACTATGAGGCGGCGGTCCAGCGGGCCAGAGGATTGCTGGCCGCCTACCGAGACGATATAGATCGGGCCGAAGCTGGCGAGTGGGGCGTCCTGCTGTTACATGCGGCCGAGCCGACTGCGGGGACCATGCGGGCCTTGGCTCGTGAGCGGGAGGTCACCCTAAGGTACTGCCAGCCAGATCTTCGCATTCACTAAAGACGCGGTCTTGAAGCCTCTCTCCTGAGGTAGAGTAATACATTGCTACAAGAAGTTGTCTGCCAGCTTGACTGGTGAAAACGATGCGTCGCTCCTCGTGTGTCTTACCAGCTAGTTGGCCCAGTCTATTTGCGCGAGTAAGCGCATCGATTAGTGCGTCTATATCTTGATCATGAAGACTCGGCACGGTTCTCTCAAGTACGTCCATGTCGGCAATTTCCTCGATTAGGTCGAGGCCTTGCAGGCGACTGCTTCTAATAGACGCTATCACTAGCGGATGGCCTGGTAGTTTAGACAGTTCTCTTAGCAGACGTGGCGTAGTAGCGCCGAATATATCTATATCGTCGATTAGCAACACGTCCGGCTTAGCCTGCCGGACGGCCTGCAAGACAGCTCCGACACTCCAGCTACCTTCTGTCGTATCGAGTACGTACGTCTTTCTGCCGTCGGCCTCAAGCGCAAGAGCTAGCCGCATGGCAGTAGTGCTTTTGCCGCAAGCTGCCGTACCTGTCAGCAACACGATGTCGTATCGTGAATTTGTAACATCGGTCAAGAGCCTTCGCTCAAACCAACGCTCTACAGCGAAGCCTGTTTGAATATCGGCCCACGTTGGTGTACGGCCTATAAGAAACACACTCAGATTGTCTATTGCAGGCTGAAGTCGGAGCTCGGCGAGCGGGTGCAAAGAGGAAGAAGGAGTGGTAGGCTGACTCCTTCGCCGCAGTTCTGCATGCCCGAGTTCAGCTTCGGCGGTCGCGTCAGCAAGCACATCTTGGAAGAATTCTTCCTCTGTGGCTTGGACCCAATTGATATTGAACCTCTTCAACAGGCCAGCTCTAGCAGTCGGCAAGCTAGGCGACACAAGATAAGACGCCGGTCGCATTTCGACCTCGGATGCGGATCGCTGGCGTCGAAGCTCCATATACTGCCAGAGGCCGAGTTCCTCTAGTTCCGTTCCAATAAATAGCACGGGCCGATTGAGGAGATCGGTTACGAGGGTCTGATACCAGGCATCTGGTTGGTTGGCACGTTGGCCGTACTGACGAATAGAGAACGTGACGTTCGGATAATCTTGAAGTCTACCATTCAGATGTACAATTAGTAGGCCTGACTGAACGAAAAGAGGATCCATATGTGCCGATATTGAATGAAGCTGGCGCGGAAAATTGTAATGACCTGACATTGCTTCGTCGAGATCGTCAATATTGAGAGTATAATGCCGGAACCAAGGAAGAGAGAACCAATTCTCGAAGCGCTTAGGGCTCTTTGCGGCGTCTACTGAAAGAAGGCGCTGCAGTACGTTGCGGGTATTATTCTTCGCGCGACTGACTGCTAGCTCGAAGATGTCACCCAGCTGAGACCGGTTATCGACGGTCGGATCAGCCGGAAAGGCGAGACGCCACAATTCCTGTTTAAGCGCCCAAACTGATGGGATGGGCTCGCCGGATATTGACACCGCCGCATATGAAAATCCGGCGCCGGTGAAGAGAACCAACTCTCCGCGGGCGAGCTGACGCCTTAGTCGAGCGGTGAGGCCAGGGTCGATCGTCATGACAACACCTCTCTGACGGTGAAGTAGTGATCAGGTAGGTCCGCACGCCAGTGAAGTCCTGCTCGAAGGCGCACTCTAGCTTGTGCCCGTCCTCGTGTAGGCAGGCGGCATCGAGCCTAGCGCGCTCGCCTTGGTGCTCGACCTCAAGCCACATGTAGTTCACCACGGCTCGGACGGTGACCTGCCCACCCGACAGCGCCGACCGGCCGTGCCGCGCCGCGTTCTGTGACCAGCTCCGAACAGATCACCTGCGCCTCGTAGATCAGCGGGACACCCGTGCAACACTCGGCCTAGAAACGCCCGCGCTGGTCCCCCTCGGCCATATCACAGGACGGGCACTAACTATGTCTGGGCATGATGATCATGCACTCGCCAATAGGAGCGCATGCGCTGATCTACGAACGAATCGCCGATAGTTACATGAACCTGAGGAAGAGAGGGCGCTCCCGGCACCAGTCGAGGACATCAGCGCTGCGGATCGCAGCACGCCGCCACCTGGTGGCCTGGCGTCCGAAACGCCGCCGGAACACCGGGTGCCCTGCGCTGACAGTCCTCGCACGTGACCCCGCGCCAGCCCGAGATGAACCGCGCGCCGACTGTGCTCCGGCCGCAAGCTGTGTTCCGGCTGAACCGGCCTTTATGACCGTGGTGCACGGGCAATTGCGGCTTCCTCGCTCCCATACAATGGCAGCTTAGTCATTGCTGGCGCTTGCAGGGCATCGAGTTCGGCGAGCGCAACGTTAGCCGACTGCTGGAACACGAGCCCATGGCGGCGCCCAGAGCGGCCAGCCTGGCGATAGCGTGGCCGGACAGGATCGCACTGCTGGCCTGCACGGCGGAGTCTCCTGATACCCAGTGGATTCTCAAGTCGTAGATGGGCTGCTCGCTCGTGTTGTGAACGACGGCAACCATGGACGGCGGACTGCCTTCTATGATGGGTTCCGAGCCGACGATATCTATCACAGGGTCGCGGGGCGAAGGACCTGCGGACGAGGTACATGCGGGCAGCCTGGGCGCGGCGCTGTGCCTCGGCTTCGCGGCGCCGCTCGTCCTGCTCGCGCTCAACCTGCTCCTGAAGCAAGCCGACTTCCCTGGACTGCTCGCGGAATGCCTTCCTGGCGTAGTAGACGGTGAAGTCGGCACCTACAGCTAGCACGACTGTGGCGATTCGCTACCGTCCACGTCGCGATGATGAGCGACATGTGTGGAGCTTACGAGCAGGGTGCGCTTAGGCGGCCGTTATTCAGCCGTCCAGCCCGGAGCAGCCAACATGCCCCACGGCATAAGCAGGACACATAGCGTTGGCTGGGTGACGGGCTGGGCCGACACGGCGGTATGGGCGACGGCAGCCTTCCCGGGCGCGGCTCACCCTGCGGTGAGTTCGGTGATCCACTGCCGGGTGACGGTCCCGGTGTTCAGGACCGTGAACCTGGCGCGGTAGTTCTGAAACCGCTGCCCTTTCGTGGTCCGCCAGACGGCGACCAGATCTTCCTCGCCGGTGATGCGGTGTCCGAGCCTGGCGTCCTGTTCGGTGAGTTCGCGCTGGCGCGGAGCTATTGGGCTATTATTGGTTAGCTTTCTCGGCCCATGATTAAAATCAGCGGTGATTTGATGCGCGTCACGGCGTCAGTAGAGAGGATGCGCGAGAAGCGTGATCACCAGCGTCACCCCGGCGCCGGCAATGAATCCGGCAGCAGCGATGCGGATAGCGTCGCGGCGAACGTTTCGCTGGATAGCCTTGCCGCTGTCGGCCAGCTTCTCGGAGATGTCCGCTTCCAGGAGCCGCCGGATTGCTTCGGCCTGCTCCCGGTTGACGGAAGCGAGCGCCTCAGCCTGCTTGGCCTCCTCATTCAATTTCCTAGCCGTCGCTGCCCTGGCATCCAGTTCGGCCGAGACCTGCTCAGTCAGGCGCGACGACTCTGCCATTAGTTCACTGAGCCCTGCCAGCCGAGCCTCCAGCGTCGGCATCAACCTCGACGTCTGCGTGCCCAGTGCGCGCTCAAGCTGGGCAGCGATGTCGCTGCTTACGGCTTGGTCGTTGGCCTTAGTCACCGGCTTGCCTGTCAGCCGCCTGTAGACGCCGTCCAGATACCTGCGTGCGTTTCCGGACAGCAGGTCGATGACGGCGGATGACCCGAGTGCCGCTGCGAGCGCGGATACGAGGAGCGCTAGGGTCTGGTTGATGCTGAAGCTTGTCGTATGGTCATCGTGACCCGGGCAAAGTCCCGTGCGCTGGCCGTTGGCGTCGATGCGTCCGCGCTCGGTTCGTTTGACGATCTCCGGGAACCGTTCCCGCGCGGCGGCCTGGCGCTGCTTCGAGATGAGTGCCACGAGACGTCAGGCATCGAGGTTGATGCCGTCGCAACCGCAATCGGGCAGCCCGGTCGCATCTAGCTCGGCAAGCTCGGCGTCGGCCTCGGCTGCCCGCTTGCGCTCGACAGCAGCTCGCTGGCTGAGCTTGATCATGTCGGCCTGGCGCAGCACTCCGGCTCGTCGGTCGATCTCAGCATCGAGCGTCGATCCGGGGGGTACCACGATGTCGCGGGGTATCTGGTCGCGATAGTTCGCGTAGCGGGCGTCGCGGGCCGGCTGGGTGTGCGCGCGGTTGTCGGGGCAAAGTGCGCTGCGGCGCAGGCCGCCGATCCGTCCATTGCGGGCCTTATCGGCCCGCGCTACCGATGTAGCGCGTGCGTCAGCCATACTGGGACCACCTTCCTAGCGGGAGGCGCCCCCCCTTGCCGGAACTTGTCTAGGGCTACGGCTCGGGGGGGCTTACATGCCTATGTGGCGTGGTGTCTGCCGCTCAGCGTAGGCCATCCGCGGCCTCAGCCGCATGGTTCGGGCGGGGCTCTATTGCGGCTATATCCGCAGGTCAGTGTCGTGATTATCACTACAGCCCCGGATACAGCTGTATCCATTTGGCTACGGTGCAGGTCAGCCGCGTGCGGCGTACGACGAATGAGTGTTCGACTGCCGCAAGCCGTAGTTCTATCCCGAGGCAATCCACAAGGTCATCCACAGCACGTGGGGCTGTGGACGGGTTTGTGTGTACGGAAGGTGATGCTGCCCTGCCTTTATCAGAGCCGGTCGCCGGGGGACTTGCTGGCATGCGCAGCGCGTACCCGCTCTTCAGCCAGGTCCGCTGTGTCGCGCTTCCGCATCGCCGTGGACTTCCAGCCGGCGACCCTGATGATGTCCTGCTCCCTGCATCCCGCTCTCCAGCATCATGTGACCGGCGGTGCGTCGGAAAGCGTGCGGAGTCAGACCCGGTATCCCGCCTGCTCGCCGCGCCGCCGGATCATCACCCGCAGGCCGGAGCGGATCATCATGCCTGTCCTGCGACCGGACGATCCGAGCGCAGGAACTCCGAGGCGTCCTGCGGGTGCCTGGCCCGGATCCTGATTTAGCGGTCGATCGCCGTGGCGGCCTTGCGGCCGCCGCGGGGACCGTGCTCATCGGCGCCTTTCAGCGTGACCCTGATGATCTTCTGCCTGAGGTGAACGTCGTTCTTCTCGTCATTGCCGGGGACATACCGGATTCCTGCCACGCCGGAGACAGGCATGGGCGGATGCCGCCGGGCGGGGCAATGGCCTTGCTTTTAAGTGATCATGTGCGGGACTGAGCAGATGGAACTCGATTTTCCGGATGACATTGGTGATGCTCGGCTCACCGGGCTTGCGGGCGGGGAAGTCGCCGGATTTCTTGGTCTTGCGGGGGGTGGCCCGGTCAGGGCGGTCGCGGGTGAAGGTGCCCGGGGCGAGGATCTTGAGCAGGAACGTGGCGAACGCGAGATCGGCCTGCTCAGGGGGAAAGGCGGCCAGGGCATGCGGGAAGCTGATCTTGTCCGGAGGGATGCCCCGCGGCGGCTGCCCCGATCCCGATGATCTTGCAGATCGCCTGGTAGACGGCGAACAGCGCCCACATTTCCTGCTCGACGCCGGCCGGGTCCTTGCTGCGCAGGACCGGCTGCCCGTCGCCCATGTCGGTCTTGTGGTGGCCGATGACGGTCTCGCATCCCCACCGGCACGGGTAGCAGCACGCGAGGTCCAGGGCCGGGTACCCGTCCCAGAGGTAGAACAGGGTGTGCGCAGTCAGGACCCGGACGGCGTAGCGGTAGAGCTGGATCGCGGCATTGACCCCGGTCCCGGCTTCCCAGACATCTTCGGGGAGATCGGATCGCGCGCTGGTGTCAGCGGCGAGGTCGCTGTCGCGGAGGGTAGCGTCCAGGTGGTCGGCCAGGTGGAGCAGGGTGCGGCGGAGCCGTTGCTTGCGGGCTGTTCGCAGGAACGGGTCAATGATGGTGGCGTAGTAGATGTTTCCGACGGTGGCACGGTCAGGGTCGAAGTCGAGGGCGTGCAGGTAGCTGCCGGCCACGGCCTGCTCGACGTGGCGGTAGAGCTGGAGCCCGGCGCGGGTGCCGGTCCCGACCTGGCAGACCTGCCACGGTCGGCGCAGGTCGGGGCCGAGCGGGGGCACGCCGCCGGTCGGTTCGGCCAGGTGGTGGCACAGGTTCCGGGCGATGGCGGCCAGGATGCCGCGCAGCTGCTCGGTGGTAGCGGCGTGGATAGCGGGCCGGGCGTCGGTGGTCAGGTATGCGCGGTAGATGGCCTCTGGATCGCTGGCGCTGGGGTCATCGGCAGGGTGCGGGGTTCGGTCAGGGTGCGGCATGGCGTGAGTCTCCAGGTGACTGCGGGATTAGGAGGCGGTGGCTGCTTTGGGTGCGGTCGCGGCGGTGATGGCGGCCAGGATGGCGCTGGTGTGGGCGGGTGTGCCGGTGCCAGTTCCGGAGCGCCAGGTGGCCCAGACGGTGTCGCGGAGCGGCTTGGGGACGTGGTACCAGTGCGGGCGGCACATGAGCCGGTCTGGGCTGATCGGACGGCGGCAGCCGGCGGCCGGGCACAGGTGGCTGCCGGGCCCGCGCCCGGTCCCGTGGGGCGTGCGGCCGGGCGGGACGAGCGTGGTCAGGCGTGCCGGGTCGGCGGCAGCGCGGGGCGGGCCGGTCTCGGGCTGTCCGCGCGGCATTGGCTCAGGCGTGCGGGTGCCGCGTGCCTGGTGCGCGGCGGTGGCGGTGACGGCTAGGGCGAGCAGGGTTAAGGCCGCGAGCCGCGGCCGGGTTAAGGCAATCGGCTGGTGGGTGAGCATGGGTTCCTCCTGGTGGCGGGCCTGGTCCTGGCTGCTGCTGGCGGTCTGGCCGACGATGGCAAGGACGGTGTGGGCGGTGTTGTCGCCGAACGGGATGACCAGGGACGCGATCTCAGCCACCAGGTCGAGTCCGCGCCCGGATTCGGCGTCTGGCTGGCGTGCTGTGGCCGGGGTTCGGTCTCGCTGCCTTGATCGGTGACCAGGACGGCGACGTGGTGAGGATTGATGGCGGTCAGGTGGACCAGGAACAAGCCGCCGTGGTGCCCGCTGGCGGCGCGGCGGCGTTCGCGGCGAGTTCCCTGTTTACTGAACTAGCTGGCGTGGCCGCCGAGTTCGGCGCGGACGAACCGGCGGACTTCGGCGACCTGGTCGGCGGTTCCGGGGAAGATCCGCGATAGTTCCTCGCCCTGGCTCGGCAAGCTGCCCGCGGGCATGGTCCGGGTGCCGGTACTGCCGGCCGTGCGCGTGACAGCGCTCAGAAGGCTCTGCTGGATTGCCGCCGCCATCTCGAACTGCCGCAGGTGGCAGGTGTCTTTTCGTTGCTCTGCCGTCATGTGCTCATCCGGCCGTGCCGGGGCCGGATTACTGGTCCACATGCGGGGCACCAGGTGGTAGCTCGACGGCGAGACTCTCACCGGGTTCGCGCTTCCGGGCTGCTCTCGCGGCGGATGCGGAAGAACCAGGACCGGAGCCCGTACCGGGCGAACACCATCAGCGCCAGCCCGGCGATGAGGACGCCGAGCAGGGACCAGTTCTGCGACGCGGGCGCGGTCTGGATGGACCTGACTAGCACCCAGCCCAGGAACGCGGCGGCGGCGGTCGGCAGGACGCCGAGGACAATGAAGTCCCACGCGCTCGTGATAATCCGGCGCCGGTAGTAGGCGATCGTGGCGAGCGCGGTCAGGATGTAGAAGGCACCGAACAGGAGCCCGCTGACGTTGACCACGGCGGAGAACGCGCCTTGCACATTCGTGGCCAGCAGGTACACCCAGGTCAGCGCGACCACCAGGACGCCGGTCAGGACACTGGCGTTGACTGGGGTGGCGAACCTGCGGGAGACATTGGCGAGCCTTCCGGGCAACGCCCGGTAAGACGCCATCGAGTAGATGATTCTGGCGGTGAGCACGATCGATGTGCCTGTTGCGGCGATGACCGACAGAGCGAGCGCGAAGGCCATCACGCGCGCCCATCCGGGTCCGCCGATCGATTGCGCGGTGTAGACCAGCGCAGCGGTCGCGTGGTTTTGGAGCCGGGCCGGTGAGACAACCCCTTGCAGGCCGGTAATGATCAGCACGTACAGCAGGGTCAAGATGACAACGGCGAGGATGGCGGCGCGGCCGGGGTTGACCCGGCGGTGCCTGACTTCCTCGTTGACGTACAGCGTGCCGTCCCAGCCGGAGAAGATGTACACGGCGATCAGCAGACCGGCGGCCAGGCTGCCGTGCCCGCCGATCCCGGCCGGGCTGAACCATCGGGCCGTGAGCGGGAAGGTGCCAGGCGCGTGCCGCAGTACCAGCACCAGCCCGGTGATGGCGAACCCGGCCAGGATCGCGTACTCGGCGGCGGCCATCGCGACCTGGGTGCGGGCGGTCAGCCGGATCCCCACGATCGCGATGACGAGCATGACCAGCGTGATCACGGTCGCGATGCCGATATCGGCCCACGGGCCGCCGGGGTGCTGCGCGCTGATCACGGCGAGCACGTTGGGGCCGATGACCTCGACTCCGCTCACTGCCCCCGTGATATAGGCGGCGATCATGACCCACCCGGTGAGGAAACCCAGGTACGGGCTGATCGACCGGCCGACCCACTCGAACGAGGCGCCGCAGTTCGCCGTCCAGAGGTTCAGCCGCCGGTACGCGTTGGCGATGATCAGCATCGGGACGGCGGTCACGACGATGACGAGCCCGCCGGCGTAAGCGGTCGTGGCTGCCAGCACGGCCAGTGTCAGGCCGACCGAGACACCGGGCGCGGCGGACGCCATGCCTATCACGGTGTCCTGGGCGACGCCGATCGCGTTCGGCTCTAGCCGGGCAGCAGGAGCAGGTGCGAGCGCTGTGGGTGAGGCAGATCCGTCGGTCATTGAGAGTCTCCTGGGAATGGGGGTAAACGCCTCGGTGGGGGAGGCATCAGCGTCATGCCGGGCTGGTCTGCGGTGCCGGCCGCTACGTGGCGTCATCGGCAGTTCCAGCAGAGTTCGAAGTACACGCAGCGGCCGTACTCGTCGCCGCGCTGGCCCCAGCGGCGTGCGAGGCAGGCCACGATCTCCAGGCCGCGGCCGTCCTCGGAGCAGCTGTCGAACGACTGCGGTACGGGCGTGCTAGGCGAACCCTCGTCGCGCACTTCGATCCGGAGCGAGCCCGGCCGGTGGTAGACGGTGACCTCGAACGTGCCGCCGTTGCCTGACTGGGAGTGCTGCAACGCGTTGGTGCACAGTTCGGAGGTCAGCAAGACGGCCTCGTCGAGCTGAGGGCAGTCGGCGAGGACGTCCTTGACGAACGCGCGAGCGCGGGAGACCTGGTCGTGCTGGCCGGGGAACCTGCGCCGGGCAGGCTGGGTCACTGGCCATTCCCGGCCGGTTCGATCAATGCGAGGTAGACGAAGTTCGCGGTGATCGCGTCGTGGCAGGCGGCCTGGAGCAGCGCTTGGGCCAGATCCTCCCCGGCGCCCTCGGCCAGCCATCTGGCAGCGGCATCGATGACCGCGATTCCCTGGACCGGCGTGATGCTGGGCTCGCGTTCGCGCAGCACGGCTACGGCCGCAAGTCTTTGCGCCGCGGAAGGTGTTTCGGGCTGGCTGCGCGGACAGTGCCGGGCTTCGGCGTCGCCGAGCGCGGCGGCGCCTTGTTCCAGCGTCCAGGCCAGTGCGCGTTCGGTGATCTCGGAGGACCGCAGTGTCGCGAAGACGAGTGCGACGCGGCACCAGTCGTCGACGATGTGCGACAAGAGGTGGGCTCGGGCTGGGGTCATCCGCAGCAGGACGGCCGGGACCTGGGTGTCAGTGGCCGGGTCCGCGACCGTGCTGCCGTCGGCTTCGACGATTTGCCCGTTCTCTAGCTCCGCCCGGAACAGGGGGTCTGGGCGTGGCTGGGTAGGGTTCGCCATGGGTCTTCGCCCTTCGGTGTAAGGGTGAGGATCAAGGCTCGGGCTGGTGTTGGCGCACCGGCCCGGGCCGCCTGATTGTCAATCCTGGCGACGGCGCCGACCGGCCGGAAGGTCCGCGAGGCAGTCTGGTTTGCCTCGGAGTACTAGTCCGGCGGCTAGTCCCGCCGCTGGCTAAGGTGCTGTTCGCACTCCTTTCGGTGTGTTTTCCTTATGAAGAACGGGATGCCTTCGGGCCTGTGCACGCTTACTGGCCGATTTCTGGGCTGTCGTGCTCAGCTGACCGCTGTGTCCCTGCCTCGAAGGGACGGGCGGGCCGGGGCATCCATCCGTCCATGCCAGAGCGGATTACCTGGTCCCGCCAGTCTGGGCCGGCTGTTGTCGCGTGTCGTGCCACGGCACGGCCATCGGCGACGCGTGGCGCGAACCGCCGGTCCGGTTCGGCGTCGTCGTGCCGGTGGTCGGCGACCATCTGGTCGAGTTGCTCATCGATGCGCCGGGCGCGGTCGCGGGCTTCGGTGAGCTGGGTGGCCTGCGGGAATGGCTGGCCGCGGCTCGCCCGGGCGTGGGTGATCTCGGAGCGGGCTCGTTCGATGCCGTCGAGGGCTTCCTGCTTGCTGGTTTCGAGGCGGTGCAGGCGGTTCTCGAGCCGGGTGATCAGCCCGGCCGGGTCGGCGGCGCGCAGGTCGGCGGCTGATAGCTGGAGGGTGCCGCCCGGGGCGCCATCGAGGGTGATCGTCACTTTCGTGTTGCCCAGGGATTGCTCGGCGGCGGCCATGAGCCCGAAGCCGCCGAGAGAGCCAGGATGCACAGCCCGTGCACGCAGGCCGGCCAGTTCGGTGATCTCTCGCGCCAGCAAGTCCTTCAGGTGCTGGCCGGCGTCGGCCCGCTTGCGATGCTCCACGCCCTCAACGGTCATCGCGAAGGCGTCGCCGCGGGTGTCGGCCCGGCGGCTGATCGCGTTGTCGATGTCAGCGGCACGCCTGGTCAGCGTCTTGATGCCGTGTTCGTTGTCGGTGATGGCGTGCTCTAGCGTGTCCTGGTTGCGCAGCCAGGCGCGCTCGGCGCGCTGCAGGCGGGCGCGGTTAGCGTCGGCCTCGGCTTTGTCCATGAGCAGCGGGTTTCCGGTGGCCAGCGCCTTGACCTCGCTGAACGATAGCGCGGTGTCGCCGATGTCGCCGATCTCGCGGGAGTCGAGGCGGCCGTGCATGACCTGCCCGATGAAGGTCGCTTTGCGTTCCAGCGTCTGCCAGGAATATCCGTCGAACGACCTGGCCGTGCAGTACCGCATGATCTGCACCTCGGGATTGAGGTTGCCCTGGCGCAGAATGCGGCCTTCGCGCTGGGCAACGTCGGCGGGCCGCCACGGCGCGTCCAGGTGATGCAGGGCGATCGCGCGGTCCTGCACGTTGGTGCCGACGCCCATCTTCTCGGAAGACCCGACCAGCACTGCGACCCGCCCGGCGCGGCACGCCGCGAATAGCTGCGCCTTGTCCCGATCGGATTTTGCCTCGTGGATGAACCGGACGGACTCGCGGGGGAGGCCCCGCGTTACGAGCTGCTGGCGAAGGTCCTCATAGACGTTCCAGCCGGGGCCGGGCGTGCCGAGATCACAGAAGACGAGCTGAAGCGAGCCGCGCACCGGGTACGGAGTGCCGTCGGGTGCCCGGTACTCGTGGTCGCGGTGATCACGCCAGATCGCGGCGATCCGCTCGGCCGCGACCGCTGCCTTGCCGGGTGTCTGCTGTTCTAGCCCGACCAGCCGCAGATCGAGCGCCGCCCGGCGGCCATCACCACTGATCTTCAGCATGTTGTCCTCGTCCGGGCCGACCGCGCGGCTGCGCACCCTCTCGGCGCGCTCGCCGAGCTGAGCCACGTACTCCAGCAGCACGTCCGAAGGCTCTACCGTCACGACCTCGGGAACCCGGCGGCCGTCCTCGCGGGCGCTGATCGCCGGGACCGGGAGGTTCAGATCCTCGGCTGTCTTGATGTCCGCGGCGACATGGAGCATGCGCAACATCTCGGGAGTGTTGGCGAACCTTGCGAACCTGGACTTGATCCGGAAGTTGTCGCCGCCCTCGGGGGCCAGCTCTACCTGGGTCACGACCTGGCCGAAGGTCGCCGCCCACGAGTCGAAGACCGAGATACCGGCATCCTGGAGCAGATCCGGGCGCAGGTATCGCTGCATCACGTATGCCTCGGTGACCGAGTTCGCGATCGGCGTGGCAGTAGCGAAGGTCACGACTCGCCTGCCGTTGCGACGCCGCAGGTAGTCAATTTTCATATCCAGATCGGATGCCCGCTGCGAGCCGTCGATCGCCGCATCTGATATGTTTGATGCCGTTCTGAGGTTTTTATACCCATGTGCCTCGTCAATGGCCAGGTAGTCAATCCCCGTCGCCTGAAAGGTGATTCCCGGGTCCTTCGCCGAATCGAGCTTGGCCTTCAGGCGCTCCTCCGCCCGCAGCAGCGCGCCTTCCAGGCGCTTGACGGTCAGCCCGTTGCCTTTCTTGGCGGCTGAGAGCCATTCGCGGAGTCCGGCCAGTTCGCGGTCCATGTAGGCGCGCTGCTCCTCCGCTGACAGCGGGATGCGCTCGAATGCGGACCGGGACATGACGACGCCGTCCCAGTTGCCGGTCGCGCAGCGGGCGACAAACCTGCGCCTGCCGTCGCCGCTGAGATCGTCTCGCCCGGCGACCAAGATCCGGGCCGAAGGGTAGGTCTGCAGCCACTCGCGGGCGAACTGCTCCAGCATGTGGTTCGGGATGACGACGGCTGGCTTGCGGACGAGACCGAGCCGCCGTAGCTCGGTCACGCCGATGATCATCTCGGCGGTCTTGCCGGCGCCGACCTCGTGCGCGAGCAGGACGGCGGGCTCGCCGATCATGCGGGCGACGGCGGCGACCTGGTGCGGACGCGGCTTGAAGGTGACCGCAAGGCCCGGCAGCGACAACTGCGCGTGGTCGTAGCTGCGCAGCACCAGGTTGTTGAACCGCTCGTTGTAGATCCGGGTCAGCTCGCGTGCCCGGCCTGGGTCTTCCCACGCCCACTCGGAGAACCGCTCGGCCAGCTCGGCGGCCTTCTCCTGGGCGGCGACGGTCGCGTCGAGGTTCAGGACCCTGCGCTCGCCATCCAGGGTCCTCACGAGGTCGCGGACCTCGATCTTGCGCTGCTCAAGGATGGCCTGCGCGAGCGCCGGCGCCGGGTAACGGGTGGTCCCCCAGGTCGATGTGGCGAGCACCGAATGGTCGTTGCCGCGCACCGCCCACACTTGCCCGCCCGGGTGCTCAGCGCGCAGGCTGCGATCGGCCAGCGTCTCGCGCAGGAACTGCTCGACATACTCCTCGGCGATCCAGGACGCGCCCAGCCGTGCGTCGATCTCACCGGGTGTCAGGTCACGGGGGATGACCTTGCGCAGCTCGTCTGCGTTGACGGTGAACCGGGAGTCGTCGTGGCTGGCGTGCTCGGCCGCGCGCAGCTTGTCGCGGACGTTTCCCGACAGGTATTCCGCGGCCGGGACAAGCCGGTCAGTCTGCGGGCCGTCGAAGACCAGCGTGCCGAGCTGGGCGCGGGCGTCCTCCTCGCTGGTGCCGAGCAACCGGGCGATCTCGTGCAGGCGAACGTCGCCGCAGGCGTCCAGGCAGATCGCCAGCGCGTCGGCAGCGGTGTCCGCACCGAGGCGGGCGGTACGGGGCGCGACAACCCGTTCCCGGAAGATCGCGGCCTTGGCAGCGCGCTGGCCGACTGGCTCGAACTCCTCCAAGGCGCAGACGAGCTGTGCGAACGGATCATCGCGGAACCCGCCCCGGACAGGCTGGATGCGGGCCATGATCGGCTCGCCGGTCACCGGATCGAGGCGTCCGGTGCGGCGCAGCGTGTACCGGTTCAGCGGGCCGTACGTCCGCAGATACGCGTCGTACACCTGGTTCAGCGTGGTCCGCAGCTGCTCGATCTGGGGGCTGTCGTCGCGCGATGTGGCCTCAGCATCGAGCAGGGCGCGAACGACATCGCGCAGGCCGAGCAGGTGGCGCAGTTCGCGAGCCTGGGCACTGGGCACCTCATGCCGCACCTCAGTCCCCTGCTCGACCCGGGTGAAAATGCCGTCCGCGCGGGCGCGCAGAAACCCGTCCGGCTCCGCTGACCGGTCGGCGGGACCGGATTCCTGGACCGGCTGCGGTGAGAGCACGGTCGCCGGGGTCCACGTCAGGCCGCCGGCACGGGCCGAGGCGGCGACGGCACTGAGTGTCCGGCCGAGCGCGCCGGCCAGGCCGTGTACCGTATCCATGCCGCTGACCGGGCGCACCACCAGGTCATCGGCACGATAGACACCGTGCGCCGTTCCCATCTCGCCAAGCACATGATCCGGGTGGCCAAGGAAGTACTGGTTAACCGGCACCTCGACGCCATCCAGCTCGGCCGGCCTGGCCTGCTCCCACGCTGTGCTGCCCGGGTCACGGCCTGGCTCACGGCGCCGCAGGATCAGCAAGTCCGTCACCACGCCCGTGCCGGCCGCGCGCTGGTGGGCGCCGCTGGGCAACCGGACCGCTGCGACCAGGTCGGCGAGCGCGGCTATCTCGCGGCGGGCGGCCGGGTTGCGGGCATCCATGCTGTACCTGGAGGTCAGCAGGACGACCAGGCCACCAGGCCGGACCAGGTGCAGCGACTTCACTATGAAGTAGTTGTGGATCGCGTGGCCGCCGCAGTTGTGGCTCTTGTCCCGAAGCACGGCCTTGCCGAACGGCACGTTGCCGATCGCCAGGTCGTAGCTCCCCTCACGATCACGCGTATCAGCGAACGACTCGGCGCGGATCTCGGCGTGCGAATGCAGGGCCGCGGCGATGCCCGCGGTCACCGGGTCAAGCTCGATCCCGGTCACGCTCGCGCCAGGCGGAGCGAACGCGATGAAATTGCCCGATCCGCAGCCCGGTTCAAGCACCCGGCCGCCCGTGAAGCCAAGAGAACGGACAGCCTGCCAGATCGCCTGCACCAGGGCGGCATCGGTGTAATGGGCGTTGAGCGTGGTCCGCCTGGCGGCCGCCAGCTCCGCATCCGGCATCAGCCCGGCAAGCTGCTCACGAACCCAGGCGTATTCGCTGTGCGCCTCGTCGAACACCTCGGGAACCGCGCCCCACCCCGACCACCGGCCGAGGACGGCCTGCTCTTCCGGCGTCGCCAGGCGACCGCTGCGCTGAAGGTCGCGCAGCAGCGCGAGCGCCGCGAGGTTGGCGCGGATCCGGCTGACCGCGCCCGAGGGCGCCAGATCGTGCTGCCCGGCCGGGCGGAACGAAGCTAGCTGGCCGAGTCCCGGTCGGCTTCCGGCTCCGGTTCGAGCAGGATCATCTCGTGCAGGACGATCTCCTCGGCCTGCCGGCGGGCCTGGCCAAGCCTGCCCACCCGGTCCAGGTACCCCTCCCCTGGCGGCGGATCGCCCGCGAACTGATCCGCCAGCTCCGCGATCCGGTCCGATGCCCGGTCTCCCAGGTCCGCGAAGAAGTTGTCCGGGTTGTCGATCATCGCGTACCGGCGGGGCAGCCACCTCGCCCAATGCCGCTGCGCTATCGACCCGTAGTGATTCATCTGCGGCTCCCGGCTCGTCCTCGAACCACGGCAACGTTCCCTGCACGTACCGCGGATCCGCCGCGCTGCCCTGCTTCGGCAGACTAGCGGGCTTTCGCGGGCGGCTGGGCCGACGCGGAGCACGACCAGCCTGACGCGCGACCGAGTCGGCGAACAGGCGCTGGTCGTCCAGCCACCAGTCCTCGCCGAACAACGGCTCGCCAACGGCGTCCCATTCCCTCTGCCGCGCCATCAGTCCCCGCCCGCCGACCAGCGCCTGGCACGGTCCGTAGCGGGACGCAACCCTGCACGGCCGCGCCATGTCGAATACACTGTGATCTGCATCACCGTTATATAGTATGTCAGTGCTGTGCCGAGGAGGCAAACGTCATGGCGCATAGGTCGGCAACAGTCGCTCCGCTGGGGTCAGAGCAGGTGGCCGGTAAGCACCGGCTCTTGCACGCCGTCGCCTGCCGGGTGCCCCGGCTGTCGGCACTGGACGACACCAGACGTAAGGCCACGAGGCAGCGTGCCGGGGAACTCTCGGCAGCCGGGGGGTCGGCATGACGGCCGAACATCCAGAGGGCCGACCGAAGGACCCGTTCGCGGGGCTCCCGCTTCTGATTCCCGTTCCGTTGGCGGCCAGATTGCTCGGCATCAGCCGCGCAGCGGCCTACCGCTTCGCGAGTGCGGGCCAGCTTCCCACCAAGCGGCTTGGCCGACGTATCTACATCGTCTCGGCAAAACTGCGCGACTTCATCGAGAGTGAGGGCCAGGCGGCATGAAAGGGCACGTCTACAAGCGCGGCAAGATCTGGTACTACCGGTTCGACGCCGAGCCCGACCCGCTCACCGGCAAACGCCGCCAGATCAACGGCAGCGGTTACCAGACCGAGAAAGTGGCGTGGAAGGAGTGCCGCAAGGCAATCGCCGACTACGAACGCGGACAGGTCATAGACACGACCAAGCGCAAGGTAGCGACGGCTTTGGAGGACTGGCTGACCAGGATCGAGCACTCGATCAAGCCGTCGATGGCGCAGAACTGGCGAGACTATGCCAAGTACTATGTCGTGCCGTACATCGGCGAGCGAGGCGTGCACGAGATCAACGGGGAAGTCTGTGACGCGCTGTATTCGAAGCTGCTCGTTGAGGGCCGGGTGAAGGCGGCCGGTAAAGCGAGGGCTATCGAGCCGCCGGTCCACGCGCGACGGCTGACCCCGGATGGACGAGTGCTCCCTTGCCGTCCGCACCGCTACGAGAACACGAGGTGCCACCGTAAGCACGACGATAACGATCCTCTGCTCGGGCAGCCGATCGAATCGAAGAAGCCCAGCCGTCGTCAAGCCGAGAAGTCCAAAGAGGCGGCCGAACGGAAGCTGCCGCCCGGCCTGGACCCCAAGACGGTAGTCAACACGCACCGGATGCTGCATCGTGCGTGGGAAGACTTTGCGGCCTGGGGGTGGGCGAAGCGCAACGTCGTCGGTGACGCCCATCCTCCGCGCGTTCCGCGCAAGAAGCGCAAGACCTGGAATGCCGGGCAGCTCAGAATCTTCCTACAGCGTGCGCGGCATGACCGGTTCTTCGCGCTGTGGGTGCTGGAAGTCACCTCGGGCATGTGCCGCTGTGAACTGGCAGGCGCGCGCCGAGACCTGCTCGACCTCGACGCCGGGACATTGGACATCGGCCCGACCCGCGTCGTCGTCAACGGCAAGGTCGTCGAGTCCGACGGCAAGACCGAGAACGCACAGCACCTCCTGGCGCTCGATCCGTTCACCCTCGCCGTACTGGCGGCGCACCTCGAACTGCTAGACCAGGAGCGCAAGGACTTCAACCCGGACTACTACGATCTCGGCTGGCTGTTCTGCTGGGAAAACGGCAAGCCGCCCCACCCCGATACCATCACCCGGCGATTCAAGCGGCTGGCCAAGTCCGCCGGGCTGCCAGAAATCGACCTGCACGATGTCCGCCACAGCTACGCCACGGCAGGCCGAGACGCCAAGATCGACTGGAAGGCGCTGAGCGAGCGTATCGGCCACTCCGACGTGGCATTCACCATGAAGCAGTACGTCCAGACCGATCTGGAGGCCGACCGTCAGGTCGCGAACACGCTCGCCGAGTTGATCGTGGGCGGCTGGCTTTCGACAGACTGGAAGGACCAGAGCGGTCCTATGCGGCTAGTATGCCAAGATTAATCAAACGAAAGCCCATGGCTTCGCCGCTAACATCAAATTCTTTTGCAAGTTGTGATATGAGTTCGTCGCGTGACATGACTTTCATTGGTCTGGATGTAAGAATCTTTATGCGATCTATTACCATGTAGTTTGGCATCAGAAGCGCAGCCCCGAATGCGTTGGCTTCAATTTCCTGGTCATCGGTCCCTATGCTTGACACATCATCGCGCATGTCAATCCGCATGTTGTGGTCAACAATAAGCGGCTTGCCATCGTGAAGGATTAGATGGCCGATCTCATGAGCAATTGTGAACCGTTGTCTTTTGCGGCTCGTTCTAGTATTCACGCCTATTATAGTCTGTCGATCGTCTCGCAATGCGAAGCCAGACTCGGATCCGTCGAAATGATGACGCGCTATTACCGCTCCGATCTGCCGCGCAATATTCTCGACATCGATCGGCGGTTTAATGATTCCGCATTTATCAAGCAGTGAATAGGCCGATGAATATGCATACTCTACTTTCGGTCGCACTACGAATCCTTCCGCGTTGGCGCAGCGGGCGCTACCTGGGCAACGGCGCGCAAGACGAAGTCTTGGGTGGTCTCGGACGTCCCAGCGAGATGGCGATGAAGATTATCTCGCCCAAGTTTATCGGAAATCTGGAGAATCTTCGTGTCCGGCAGCAATTCCACCGGTTCGACATCTAGCGCCAGAGCAATTAGGGCAAAAAGGTGCAATGCGATACGTTGCCGCCCGCCCTCAAGGTTCGCGATCGAGGCGCGCGTAAACCCGATCCGCTGCGCGAGCATGGTCTGGCTAAGGCCACTCTTGAGCCTGGCTGCCCTGATGTTCTTGCCTACCGCGACGTAGAACTCGCTGGTCGCATCGACGACTCGCTGCACCGACGATCCTTCCGTTCCGAGTGATATAACCAGTCTAGCTGCAAAGAGTGTCTACGGCAAACCTAGTTAGGTCAGAAACGCCAGGCAAATTTGACTGGGAGGGCGACGCCGGACTACCCTTGCTGCTGGCGCTTACGGGGCGTTACCTCTTTGTCAGACACTGAGCAAAACCCCTCTTCGGCATATCGGTAGTTTGAAGAACAGCGCCTTCGGCGAGTAGGGACATCTGAGGAGTATGGCATGGCCAAAAACAGCGGCCGCGGATTCCGCCGGGGAGCCGTCAGGAACCGCAGCCAGACCAGGAATCCGCTCACGCGACTCTGGGTCAAGCGCGATGACTCGACAGGTCAGTTCGTCGCCAACAAGACCGGCGGAGGGAGGTTCAAGGGCATCCGGCGCGAAAAGTGATGAAGCACGCTCGGCCTAAATCCACAAGCCGACGGGGACCGGTCATCGACCAAGACTCCCGGCCCCACACGGCTCATAGTTGAGAGGAAAACAATGACACAGAACGCTGGAACTGTCCAGCTACAGGTCACCTGGGGTACCTGCTCAAGTAATCACTCGTGGTGCCCGCTCAACACCGTCGACCTGGGCAACTCGGTTTTCGACGGTGGCGGCGTCTACCTCATCTGGTACGGCAACACCGCGAAGAGGGCTCTGCGCGTCGGCCAGGCGAAGGTTCTCCGAGATCGCCTGACTGCCTGGCGTAGTGACCCTGCGGTCCAAGCGTACGAGAGGTACGGCCTGTACGTCACCTGGGCGCCTGTTGCATCCCTGAAGCGAGACGGGGTGGAGGTCTACCTCGCAAAGCACTACAAGCCACTGCTAGGCGAACGGTGGCCGGACGCCATCCCTATCGCGGTGAACCTGCCCTGGTGAAGCCGCGTGATGCTGGGCAGCAGGCGAAGCTCCACCGCGCCTGCTGCCCAGTGCCTACGCAGTACGAATGAGATTGGGGTGGTCGATGGGGGGCCGAGTCTCGTGCACAAATCCGTGCACAACCAACACGCAAAAGGCCGATTCCTTGTTCGGAATCGGCCCTCTGACCTTGGTAGCGGGGGCAGGATTTGAACCTGCGACCTCTGGGTTATGAGCCCAGCGAGCTACCGAGCTGCTCCACCCCGCGTCGGTACAACTATTCTACGGGCCCTGGTGCCTTCAGGCAAATTCCGGCGTACCCCTTCCGCGCCTACCGCCCCTGCCGCCGCGCTACCGTCCCGGCCGAGCCGACAGCCCGGCGCAGACCCGCAGGCTCCGGTAGTAGGTCAGCGCCTGCCAGGCCGCCGGCCCGGTATCCACGATCGGCTGTCCGGTAGCGGACACTGTCGCAGGCACGAAACGCGACGTCAGCGGTCCATGCCGGTGCAAGGTGAGCAGCAGTACTCCGGTGGCAGTGCTGTACGACGTCTCCCACCACAGGAAGTTTGCCATCCCGTAGGCGACGAAGGTGTGCCCGAGCCATCCTGATCCCTGCAGCATGTGGGCGTGCGAGCCGATGATGATGTTGGCGCCAGCCGCCGCGAGCTTCGGCGCCAGGGCGAGCTGACTGGCGTTAGGGCAGGCCACTCCCTCAGTTCCCCAGTGCATGATCACGATGACGACGTTCGCGATCTTCTTTGCCGCCCGGACCGCAGCGAGAGTGCCCCCCAGATTGATCGAGTTGGCCTCGCCCGAACGAGAGTTCGTCGCCACCCACGACGAAGCGAGTTCGGTGACCTGCGACACCCCGATCAGCGCGATTCGGATACCCTTGATCGTGACGACGTAAGGAGCCCAGGCGGCGTCCGCGTTGGCGCCAATGCCGATCACCGGGAAGTGCGCGCTCCTGGCGGCCGCCAGGGTGTCGGACAAACCAATCCGGCCGTAATCCAGCACGTGGTTGTTGGCCATGTTGGCGACGTCGACGCCGGCGTCCCTTAGCGCCGTGAAGGCGACCGCTGTGGTACGGAAGTGGTACTGCTTCGGCTGTGGCGCGCCCCGGCTGGTCACCGCCGTCTCCAGATTTACCAGGGTCAGGTCGGCGGAACGCAGCAGCGAGGAGATCGGCCCGAAGGCAGTCGCCGGATGTAGGAGCAGTTTCGTGGTGCGACCGGTGAAGTGCACGTCCCCGGCGAACGCGAGCGTGATGTCCGACGAGCCGGCACTAGCCGGGCCTAGGCTCGGCGATGGGCCGGCGAACCGGCTGCCATGACTGCCTGGCATCCGGCTCGGGTGGCTGGCCGCCAGCGCGGACGAATGCCCGGTGCTTCGCGGTGGTGCCGCCGAGCCAGTGCCGCAGGCGGCGAGCAGCGTACAGCACACGACCAGAATGCTGACCAGGATCCGCCGACTCAGCATCTGCCCAGCTTAGGGGCCAACAGGGCGCGGGGCACGCACCATCGCACACCTCGCGCGACCGACCCGGCCGCCGACTGCCCAATACCGGCCACCAGCCGCGGCCATATCCGCAGCCGCTCAGACGCCGACATTCGGTGAGCTGTCGACCGCCATCCAGATCACGTACCTGACCGACCACGGCGCTCCCGGTGGCTGCGTCAGTTCGTGCGAGTCCTGTGTGGTCACCAGGTTCAGCACCAGCATCGGCCGGCCGCCGAATATGGCGACCTGCTCCGGCGTGGCGCCTAGTACCACCGGTCGCCGTCCAGCCCTTGCAATCCCGTTGAGTACCGCATCGATCTGCGCTGCCTGGGTTCCCTGCGGAATCCAGGCCACCGGCACACCGCACATTCCGCGGATCACCTGAGCGAAGTTCTCCGCCACGCGCCGGTTCACGATCAGCACTGACGAGTCCCGGCCGATCGACGAGCACAGCGTCCGAACCGCACTGGCCTCGCCGACCCGCACCCGGTGCTGCGCCATCCCGCCGGCGCTCGGCGACAGACCGCCGCCGCTTCCTGAGTGGGTCAGCCCGACCCCGAACGAGGTGCTCGCCGAGGGAAGCAGCATCGCGCCCACGCAGAACACGCCCACCGCGGCCGCTGTGACCGTCCCGGCGCCGTGTTCCCTGGCCCGTCGAGTCAGCCACCCAGCCGCGAAGGTGGCGAACAGCACCAGTCCGGGAATGACCACGGGCACCAGCCTGCGACTCGCCCATGGGTGATCGGGGACGGTATGCGGCTGCCAGAGCATCGCGGCGGATCCGCCGACTAGCACCGCAAGCGGCAGCGCCCAGTTCAGCCCGGCGCCGGACGGATCGTGCCAGCTCAGCAGCGCGCGAACGCACCTGCGGACCAGCACGGCGGCGCCGAACCCGCCGAGCAGGACCGCGGCGATCCCGACATACCAGATCACCCAGTACAGGGTGTCCTCCGCATACAGCCGGGTTGGGTCCAACTTGAGATGCTCGATCCGCTGCAGTGCCGCGACGTAGTGAGCCGTCGCCGCGCTCGTCGTGCCACGCACGGTCTGCAGATATGGCCGGATCGCCAATCCAGCGAGTGCGGCGATGACCGCAGCGCCGACCAGGTTGGGCAGCCAGCGCAGCGGGACCCTGGCCAGGCTCCTGCGAACGACTCCGGCTATCCGCGCCGACCGCAGCAGCCTGATCACCACGGCCACGAGCACCAGCAGCCCGGCCCCGACGATGCCGACTAGCTCCAGGTCAGGAGCCAGGGAATCCATTAGCTGTGGCGTGAGCAGGTATCCGCCGGCGATGCCGTACCCGGTACCGATCACAACTCCGATGCAGAACGCAACCCCTACCGCCCGCCTGGCGACCACCAGGACTCCAGCCACACCGATGGCCGGAAGGAGATACACCAGCGAGCCCGGGCCGACGAGGGTGGCGAGCCCGAGGCACAGGCCGCCGAGCGACGCGAGCATGCGCTCAGGTGTCAGCGAGCGCACTGCCCGCACCGCAACCCCGCGCCAGCTGATGGTTTTGAGCCAGAGCACCATCCGCCGGCTCAAACCGCCGGGACCAGCCGGCTCGGGCTGCTTCGGCTCGGGCTGCCCCGGCTCGGGCTGGCTCGCCGGCCCCGTCTCGGCCTGCCCAGGCTCGGGCTGGCTCGGCTCGGACTGCATGGGCACGCTCGGATCGGCCTGCGCCGGCCGCCGGCCGCCCTCCCCTGCTCGGTGCGCCGTAAGTGCGTCGATGACGAGACTAAGACCGCCGAAAAGCAGCACCTGGACCGCCGGCTCGCTGAACGAGTCCCGGCTGGTGTAGATCTCCGGCAGGGTCAGCGCAAGGACGAGCGCACCTGCGGGCGCCCATTGCCGGCCGGCGAGCCGGCCGGCCAGGCCACCGAAAGACAGCACCGCCAGTCCGCCGAGAAGCGGGCCGATCACCGCACCGCCGCCGATTCCGCTGGTCCAGAATCCGGTAGTCAGCAGCATCGGCAGCCCGGCAGCCACCACCGGGACAATGGAATGTCCGGACTGCAGAAACCCGGTGCTGGCGAAATGCAGTGCGGGCAGCGGGCCGCCGAACGCGGCCAGCGATTGGTTGATTGGCAGCGACCCGTGCTGAGCGATCCAGTAGCCGGTCTGGAAATAGGCACCAGGAATGCGCGTGACGATCACCGACGGGGAGTTGAGCGCGAGCTGCCAGGCGGTGAATCCAGCCGCCACGACCACCGTGCCGATCATTGCCCACCATGACATCCAGCTACGGTCTCGCTGCGGACCTGGCAGGACTGTCGGCCAGCGACAGGGCACCCGATGCAAGGTGTTCACTGCCAGCGCCGTCGCCAGCGGCGCGGCGATCAGCAGCATCGGGACCGGCAGGAACTGCCCGGCGATCAGCAGCGGCAAGCCGGGCAGCAGCCAGGCCACGACCCCGATCGCCGGTGCCAGGGTCAGCCGGGCGAACCCGTGGCCGACCGCGTCGGCCAGCCCGGCGGACCTGGCCGAGCGAGCCGACTGGGCCGACTGAGCCGATCTGACTGCCCTGGCGGAGTTCCTTCGACCGGGCAGTCGCAGCCTGTTCCGCCACGCGGGCCCGCTCGACTTGGCACCCATCGGGGGCCGGCCAGCCGACGCGGTCGTTCCGGCTCGGTCGGCCAGCCCAGCGGGCCCAGCACGCCCGCCCGCCGCACCCGGCCCAGCACCCCCGCCTGCCGTCCCCGGCCCACCCCCGCCGACCGCCGCATCCAGTTCTGCATCCTTGTTCGACGCAGCCGCCCCAGAGCCCCCGCCCGGCGCACGGGCCGGATCCGTCCAAACAGCCCCGTCCGGCGTACCCGGCGCGGCGTCCTCGCTCCTAGCCGGCTTGGTTTGGTCAGCAACCGAACGCAGCCGGAGCCGCGCGCCAAGTCTGACCCCAGCGCCGTGCCATCCGGCCCTCCTGCCCGCCGGATGCTCGGACGCGGCGGTGGTGTCGCCAGCTGGCGGCTCAGGCAGGCTCACGGGCACCACTGTAAGGGCGAGCGTCGCCTGCCGCGCAGAAGGTGGCCTAGCCGAAGGCCTAGCCGGGCTAGCGACACGCGATGCCCCCGAGCAGGACTTTGAACGCTTAGCGGGAATTTCCGTACGTGCGGCCGCGTACGATGAGACACGCTAGCGGCCAATTTGCGGCGATGGCCGTCGGATCGCGATGCTCGGAGGATGGATGAGGCGCTCTGGCTCCCGCCGCAATCGGGGCTCGCGCAACTACTCACTGGGCATGCTGCTCACCGGATGGGCAGCCATCGGCATCGCGCTCTTGCTGGTGGGCGGTACCCTCTTCGCCTACTACCAGTACCGAAGCGTCTTTGATCGGATCAATCATGTCACTTTGGCCGGTCTCGGCCATCGCCCGCCCAAGTACAACAATGCGCTGAACATCCTGCTGATCGGCTCCGACAGCCGGTCAGGCAGGAACGCCAAGATCGGCGGCAACGCCCAGGGCCAGCGTTCGGATACGGTCATGGTCCTGCACATCTCACCGGGCCGCAGCCGCATTTCGGTGCTCAGCTTTCCGCGCGACTCCGTGGTCCCGATCCTGGCGTGCCCTGCGGAGCCGGGGTTCGCGGGCCAGCCGGCTCAGCCGGGCGCGATCGAGCAGCTCAACTCGACCTTCGCCTTTGGCGGGCCCAACTGCCTGCTGCACACCCTTGAGCAGACGACGCAAATAAGGCTGGATGACTTCATCCAGCTCAACTTCACCGGATTCATCAGCGTGATCAACGCGCTCGGCGGAGTGGAGGTCTGCCTGCCGGTCGCCATCCATCCGACGTACTACGACCATCTCAACCTGTCGGCAGGCCCGCACCTGATCAAGGGCTACCAGGCACTCGAGTTCTGGCGGCTACGCGAGGACTTCGGCCTCGGCTCGGACCTTCAGCGGATCCAGCGCGATCAGCTTCTGATGGTTGGCCTCGTCCAGCGCATCCTGAGCAGAGGCGTCCTGCACAGCCCGACCCAGACCTACTCGATCGTGAAAGCTATCGTCGCGGCCCGCGCCCTGACCACGGACACCGGCCTGACGCCCACCAAAATCCTGAGCATTGCCACCAGCATGAGCGGGATATCCGGGAGATCCATTCAGTTCGTCGAGGTACCGACCATCACCTACTCGGGGAACGCTAACTGGGTTCAGTTCGATCCAGTTCAGGCGCCCAAGCTCTTCTACGCGATCGCCCATGACAGCCGGTTGCCCAAGATCAAGAAGGTTAAGAAGACGGCCAAGAAGAGCGCGGCGGCACCGAAGCTGCTCAGCGCCTCGCAGGTCAGCGTCGAGGTGCTCAATGGTTCGGGCGTGTCAGGGATCGCCGACACCACGGCGACTGCACTGGCAGCACGCGGCTTCCACGTGATCGGGTCGGCCAGCGCTACCGCCGCCAGCGGCGCACCTGACTTCAGCTACACCACGTCCGTGGTCGAATACAGCTCGGCCGCCGACCTCCCGGCCGCCCAGACGGTCGCTGCCCAGCTAGGGAACGTCACACTGCGCGAAGTCAGCGCGGTGACAGCAGGCACGGTCACCCTGATTCTTGGCTCCACGTTCAAAACGCTCGGGCCTCAGCCATCGCAGGCGGTCAGCAACCTGTCCGGCCAGTACGGCGGTTACACCGGCAGCACGAACGTCTGCAAGGACACCGGGACAGCATTCGTCGGCGCCACCGGCTGATCCGGCTCACCGACCCGCTTGCCCGCTCGCCCTCTTGTCCGGCCCCGGCCTTTTCTGCCCTCGCCGGCCGCTCTGCGGCCACTAGCCTGACCGGGTGGAGCTCTTCACGAACTGGCATAGTCTGGCCGTCGCCGAGTCGGGCCTGCGCGAGCGACTACCTGAGCAGACGGTCGGCCAGCTAACCGAAGCCATCAGGTTCGCCTCCGGCCAGCATGGCGGCCAGCGCCGGCCCACCGGCAAGCCCTATCTTGAGCACCTGCTCGAAGCACTTGAGGTTCTCGTCCGCGGTGCCGGGATCACTAGCCCTGACGTGCTGGCCGCCGCCGTGCTGCACGATGTCGTCGAGGACACCAGCTGCACGAGCGCCCAGATCGCCGAGCGGTTCGGCCGCAGCGTCGCCGAGCTGGTTAGCTGGGTCACCATTCCTGAGCCCGCAGCGGGCCAGGACCGGTCGGCGGTCAAGCAGGCTAGCTTGCGGCGACTAGCCGGGGCGCCACGTGACGCGATCCTGGTCAAGCTGGCCGACCGGATCAGCAATGTCCAGACCCTGCGGAACCTGCCCCTGGATCGGCAGCGGGCGTATTACGCGCAGACAGTGACATACATCGTCCCGCTCGCTGCCGGTGAGCCATGGTTCAGGAGGTGGTACCAGGAGTGGCAGGCCGAGCATGCCGACCTCGCCGACAACGAACGAGCGACTCAGGTCTCAAATTAGCGGCGGACGGCCGGCCCTGGTCATCCGCCAGGCAGTTCGCAGCGATATCGGCTGCCGTCGGCCCGGATCCATCCGCCAGCCCTCGGCAAAGCCCGAGAGCCAGGCACGGATGGCGCCCACCGAGCGCTCCCGCGCAACCGTCAGCACCAGCCAGTCGGCCAGGTAACCGAACGCCAGCGGCCAGGGCAGGTTACGCCGGGCGAGCAGCACCCGGTTCCTGCCGTCCAGCCGATACCACGCCGCATGCCGGGCGTTCGGCACTGCCGGATGGCACATGGTCGCCGCGGCGTCGTACTCCAGCCGGTAGCCGAGGTCGATCAGGCGCCAGGAAAGGTCGGTCTCCTCGTGCGCGTAGAAGAACGCGTCAGGCAGGCCACCGGCCTCCAGGTACGCCGAGCGCCTGATTGCGCAGGCCCCGCCGGCGAACGTGGTTACCGGCGAGGACCGCTCCGGATCCCCGGCCCGCAGGCGCGGAACATGCCATCGCGCGCCAGGGCCGCCGGCCGGATCGACTACCCGGAAGGAAAGCACGGCTAGCGCTGGATCCGCGCCGAACCGGCCCGCCACGTGCTCACCGAGCGCCGCCGGGTCCGGATACCAGCCGTCGTCATCGAGAAACAGCACCACGTCTCCGCTGCAGGCCCGCACTCCGGCGTTGCGCCCGCCCGCCACGCCCGCGTTCTCGGCCAGCCGGATGGTCTGCACGCCGTCAGGGACACCGAGCACGTCGGCACCGTTGCCGACCACCACGAGTTCCACGCCGGCCAGGCGCAGCTCAGCTGTGCTCTGGATCGCCCGCTCCAACTCGGCCGGACGATTACCCATGGTCAGGATCACGATGGAGAGCTTCACCGGAGCCGCCGGGATGCCACGATGGCCACCAGATGCGCCACCACCATCAGCGCCGCCACCGCCAGGCAGGCGAGTACGAGCACGCGCGTCGCCGTCAGGTCACCGCGGATGGCATCGATGATCGCCGCGACCAGGATCAGAATCGAGAGCTCAACGGCCTGGATGATCCGGTGCACTCGAAGCACGCTGGCCAATCGGCGAGCTAGCGCCAGACCTGATCTGGCCGGCGCCAGCGCCTCGTCGGCATGCCCGGTCGGCAGCCCGGCCTTTGCCCTGGCCACCACGACGTTGTCGGTCTCCGCCTTCACCAGCATCGCGAGCAGTGCCGCCGCGATGCCAGCCGATACGTAGTCGCCGGCGGCGGTGAGCTGGCCCTGCGCGCGCATGCCCAGACCGACGAGCAGGGCGCTCTCACCCAGGTAATGACCGACGCCGTCTAGGTAGATCCCGGTCGCCGACGTCCGCCTGCTCCATCTGGCCAACTCGCCATCCGAGCAGTCGAACACCAGATACAGCTGGATCAGCAGGGCCCCGACCACAGCGGTTGCCAGGCCGCCGAAGGCGATCACCACGCCGGCCGCGACCCCGCACACGATGAACGCCACGGTGACGGCGTTCGGCGACCAGCCAAGCCGAACGAATACCCACGTGGCGTAAGGCGAGATCTTGCGTCCGTAGAGGCGGCCAGCCCAGTGCTCATCGTTCAGCCGGTCGAGCACCGCCTGCGGCTGGCCCTGCGCCCTCAGCTCAGCCAGGGATGGCCCGGACATACTCCTCCACTCGCTTGGCGACCTCGGCCTCGGACAGCGCGAGGCGCTCGAGAATGGTGTACCGGCCTGGCCTCGTTGCCGGGGCATGCGCGACGGCCCTGCTGAACTCGGGCAGGGAGAGTCCGACATCCCGCGGATCGCGCGGCAGGCCATGCCGACTCAGGCACTCCGATATCGCCGCGAACTGCTGGCTATCCTCTCGCAGATAAGCGCAGAACAAGGCGCCCAGGCCGGCTAGCTCGCCATGGCTGGCAGTATCTGGATACAGCTGATCGATCGCGTGCATGATTTCGTGATCGCCGCCACTGGCCGGGCGGCTCGAGCCGGCTACCGCCATGGCCATTCCGGACAGGATCAGCGCCTCGGCCAAGACCGTGAGGAACTGGTCAGAACGATCTCCGCCGGGCTGCCAGAGCACGGCCTGCGCAGCCGTACGAGCCATCGCCACGGCGAGCCCGTCGACCCGCTCACCGGTGTCCGCAGCGGAGAGCTCCCAGTCCGAGATAGCGGACAGGTCGCTGACCACGTCACCGACTCCCGCGCAGGCCAGCTTGCCCGGAGCGCTGCGTACCCGGTCCAGATCGACCACCACCGCGACCGGGGAGGCGACCCCGTACGAGCCCTTGCCAGCCTCATGCGCGAGGGTGCTGACCGGGGAGGCGATCCCGTCGTGCGACAGGCTGGTCGCCACCGCGACCATCGGGATACCGGCCATGTGGGCGGCGAACTTCGTCACATCGATGGTCTTGCCGCCGCCGATTCCAGCGACGGCCTCGAAATGGTCCGCCCGCAGCCGCAACCCAAGCTCGACGGCGCTGGCGTGGCTGCCGTCCGGCACCCGGAAGAACTCGGCTCTGCTAACCCCCAGTTCCGCTACCACGGAATCGCCCTGGCCCGGCCCGACCGCCACGGCAACCCGGCCTGCTGTGGCGATCCGCCGGTCAGCAAGCAGCGCGCCCAGACCGGCGATCGCACCCGGCCGGACATCGATGACAAGCGGCGTGGCGACCATGCGGGCCAGCAGCGGCATCGGTCTCCTCCGGCGGGGCAAGTCCGTGAGCGTGCCTGGCGATCTCGCGGTGGCCGGATCGCACCAGGGTTTCCCGCGAGATTAGCAGCGAGGAGCGATCTCGCGGGCTCGCCGCAGGTCCCGGTGGTCGTCCACCTCGACCCACTCGACCGCGCCGATCGGCACCGCGCGGACCTCGCCGCCCCGCTCAGCGAATTCGGCGAACCCGTCTTCGTAATATAGGCCGGGATCGCGGCGCCACGTGGCCTCAAGCGCATCGGCGAGCCCGAGCGCGGCGGACGCCTCGACCAGCGTTGCACCTATGTACTCACCGTGCGCCTGGGACGGATCCATCCGCTTGGTGATCCGCAGCAGCTGCCCGCGCGCGTCAAGGATCACCTTCATCTCCTCATCTCCGAGCAGCTTGATGTCGTCGATCGCGATGATCAACCGGCCGAGAAACGGCTCGCCGCCCCCATCCCGCCCGCCATGACCTGCCTTGCTCGCCGCACTCGCGGCACCGGCCGCGCTCGCCGCCAGCAGCGTCTTCTCCACGCTAGCCGGATGCACTGTGTCGCCGTTGACCAGCATCGCACCGCGGCCGAAGTACTCGCGTGCCAGCCAGAGCGAGTAAGCGTTGTTCCAATCCTTCGCCCGCTCGTTGTGCACGAGTTCGATCGCGACCCCGTAATCGCGTTCCATCCCGCCGACCCGGTCAGCGACCAGGTCGGCCGCGAATCCCACTACGATCACGACCTCGGTGAGGCCGACCGCTGCCAGGTTCCGCACCACGATGTCCAAGATGGTGGTCTCGCCCGCGACGGGCAGCAGCGCCTTCGGCAGCGCGTCGGTGTCGGGGCGCAGTCGCCTCCCCGCACCCGCGGCCAGAACCATGCCGATCACCGGCGGTCGTCCTCCAGAGGCATCAGGCGGCCGGCCGTGACTCCCCGGCCAATAAGCACTCCAAGATACGCGGCCAGCGCTAGGTAGGCGAACGTGGCCGCGCCGAGCATCGTGCCCAGGCAGATGGCGAGCATCCGGCCCTCCCAGCCAATCAGGGTGCCAGCGGATGCCGAGGAGCTTGCGGCTTCCCGGTCCTGCCGCTTCGCAGCCGATCCGCCAGCACCGGCTGCCAGGCTGGCGTACCAGACCGCAGTCAGCGCACACAGGGCGTAGCTGACCGGTCCGGGTACGCCCGAGGCGAAACCGAGGGCGGCCAGGTAAATGTACTGCCCGACTTGCAGCAGCACCGGCGTGAGCCAATCAAATCTTCTGTCGTGCGGATGACTGGAACCAGGCGCGGCCAGCATCATGACCGCCACCGGCGTCAGCGCGATGACTCCAGGCAGGTTCTTCAGGCCGAGCACCGTGAGCATCACCAGGGCCGCCACTGCGGCCAGGGCCGGGGGCAGCGGGAGGAGATTGCCCTGGACGAGCCGCCCGGCCCACCGTGCCACCGCGCCATCATCGCGACTGGCCAGCACCACGTCCTGCCGAGCCGGAGCCGCCTCCGGCGGCGCAGCCAGGTCGCGGCTGACGACGAGCGAGTCGTCCGTTCGTGCGGCGGTTCGACGGCTGCCGGTGCGCCGTGCGGCTCCCGCAACTGCGCAGCAGATCGATACCAGCTGGACGGTCAGGATCACGAAGAGCGCTAGCCGTGGCCCGTGCACGGCCAGTACCACGGCAGCGATCAGCACCCGAGTGCCAGCCGCCGGCGCGAGGACGGCCCCGATCGCGCGCCTGACCGCCGCGCTCCGCGGGTGGTGCCGGTCGCCGACTTCGGTTCCGAGCCGCGCATGCTCGGCGGAAGCGCCCGGCGACCGGCAGGCGCCGATCGTCCCCCGGACAGCGACCGCGATGACTGCCATGACGGCAAGCGGCCACATGTCCGTCCACCCGGCCGACTGTCCGCCCGCCGCGATTCCGCCGTAGATCGCGCACTCAGCCGCGGCCGTGCACACCTCCGCCAGGCGGGAGCTGCTGGCAGCGTCGGTCCCGCGGACCCGTGCCCCATGGTCCTGCCGGTCAGCGGACGGTTGCCGCGGTGAGTCAGCCAGCCGGTCGGCGTCGTCATCCCAGATCGCGCCCGGCAGGACGAGCCAATCGGTAGTGCCAGCGAGCGGCCGGGAGAACTCCGGGCCGCGAGCCTGCCGACGAGAGCCAGCGAGCCCGAACACCGTGGAGACGAAGCTCGCGACGCCGCCGCCAGCGACCTCCGAGTCGGCGGCCGGGGATGCGGCAACCGGGGAGCCAGCCGACCGAGGGGCCGCCGACCGAGGGGCCGCCGACCGCCAGCCCGCCGAAGGAACGGCGGCCGGGCGCCAGCCGCCGGCCGCCAACCCGCCGACCGGGCGCCTGCCGACCTATCAACTGCCGTCCGGGATACCGCGGACTCGGATCGGCCGACCGGCCCGGCGGTGCCTGCGGCGAGCCGCCGACCGCTAACCCGGGCCAGGGACCAGCCGCACAATGCCAGCGTGCCCCAGAGATTGTCGCTCCCCGTGCCGCCGCTGAACCAGGCCGTGGCGCAGAGCGCCAGCAGCAGCGAGATTCCAAACAGTGAGCCAGGGGCCAGGGCGCGCCCGGCCGCCCAGTCGGTCAGCCGCCTGAACCAGGCCTGGAGAGCGAGCGTCACGGAACTGCCGAGGTCGGCCAGGCTGGGCGCGGTCGTGCCCTGCCGACCCCGGGCACCGGAGCCGGCTGTCCGGTCGGCCTGCCGCTTAAGTCCAGCGACGATCAGACCCTCCAGAGCACGAGATGGTGATCAAATGTAATTGGTTAATAACTCAGCGTACTTAGCTGGTGCGAGATAGGCTGGCAGGTCGTTCAAACCCGGCGCGTCTGCGCAACGCGGATCTGCCCGGCATCCGACGCAGCGTCGCGATCCGGCCTCGGGCGGGCACGGCACAGACCCGGGTAAGGTCCTGCCATGCGAACTGTCGCCGTGGTGCTGGCCGGCGGCTCCGGCCTTCGGCTCGGCGGTACCGCGCCCAAGCAACTGCAGTTGCTGGCCGGCCGGACGCTGCTTGAGCACTCGGTGGCTGCGTTCGACCAGGCTCCGGGCATCGAGGACATCGTCGTGGTGATGGCCGCGCCCCTGCTCGGCCAGGCGACCGAGATTCTCGGCGGCCGGTACGGCAAAGTCATCGCGATCATCGCTGGCGGCGAGGCCAGGACCGATTCAGCCCAGCGCGCCATCGACCTGCTCAGCGGCCGAGGCGAGGACTGCAACGTGCTGTTTCATGACGCTGCCCGGCCACTGGTCGACCAGCGGATCATCGCGGACTGCGTGACAGCGTTGGCAGCCTGCCAGGCGCTGGGAGTCGTGCTGCCGACCTCGGACACGATCGTGGAGGTGGCTGACGGCGTGATGACCTCGATACCGCCGCGTGAGTCGCTCGGCCGGTGCCAGACACCACAGGGCTTTCGCCTCTCGGTGATCCGGCGCGGTTATCAGCTAGCCGCGGCCGATCCGGGCGCGTTCACCGCGACGGACGACTGCGGGATCGTGCTGCGCTACCTGCCTGAGGTGCCGATTCGCGTCGTGCCTGGCAGCGAGCGGAACATGAAGATCACCTACCCCGATGACCTGCGGATCGCCGAAGCGCTGCTCTCCGCCGACCAGCCGACCCGGTGACCACCGGCCACCTGCACGCCGGCTGCAAGACCACCGGCCACCTGACCGCCGACCCGGTGACCGCCGAAGCCGACCAGATCACGAAGGCAGGCTGCTGGGCCGCAGGTGGCGCGGGCTGGTCAGGAACCCGGCTCCCCAGCTCACGTGCATCGTGGTGAGCACCACCGGCAGCCAGGCCAGCGCCCGGCCGCTGATCTGCCTAGCCGCGATCACGCAGACCCCGAGCACCCCGGCGAAGTAGAGCGCGGGCACCGCGAATCCCGCGGCCAGCAGCACCGGCATCAGCCCGCCAGCCCCGGCAGCCAGCGCCGCAAGCCCGGCAATCCCGGCGAGCGTCCCGGCCAGCATCGCGAGAACAGCCGTTGGCGGAGCGAGGTAGCGCAGATTGATCGTGCCCGCATGCTTCCTGGCCACTACCCGGCGCCACCGGCCGTAGTGAAAGTACTGAGCGGCCAGGGCCCCGACGGTGGCTCTGGGCCGGTAGGTGACCCGCAGCGCGGGCTGGAACCAGATCAGCCCGCCGGCCTGCCGGATCCGGTGGTTCATCTCCCAGTCCTCGGCGGCTAGGTACTGCTCGTCGTAGCCGCCCACACCCTCAACCGCCTCGCGGCGAAACGCCCCCAGGTAGACCGTGTCCGCTGGGCCGGGACTGCCACCGGTGTGGAACCTGGCCGCGCCCACCCCAGCTGGTGACGTCATCGCCCAGGCGACCGCGCGCTGGAACGGCGTGATCCCCTCGGCGGCCATGATTCCGCCGACGTTGACCGCTCCGGTCTCCCGCAGCGTCCGCACGGCGGTAGCGATATAGCCGGGCGGCAGCAGCGCGTGCCCGTCCACCCGGACGATGATCGCGTGCTGCGACGCCTGGACCGCGGCGTTGAGCGCATTCGGACGCTGCCCGGACGGGTTGGCCACCACCGTGATCCGGGAGTCAGCCGCAGCGAGCCGGTTTGCAATCTGTTCGGTTCTGTCTCTGGACGGGCCGACCGCCAGCACCAGCTCCAGGTCACCCGGATAGTCCTGGCCCAGCACATGGCTGACCGATTCGGCCAGGTGCCGCTCTTCATTACGGACCGGCATTATCACCGAAACGGGCTCGGCGACGCCGGTCTCGGCAACCGCCGCCGGTGATTCCGGGGTCAGGCCCGCCTGGTCCTTAGCATCGCAGATGTCGCTCATGACGCTGGTCACGGTACCGCGCCGGAGCTACTGCCAGGGTCAGGAGGCGGCAACGTCACGGCAAGAAGCCGCGGCCGGGCCCCAGCCGCGCCGACGGCCGGCGCCTGGCCAGGCGCGGGCTGGTTAGAGCGTGGCATCCTCCAGCATCTCGGTCACCAGGGCGGCGATCGGCGAGCGCTCCGAGCGGGTCAGCGTGACGTGAGCGAACAACGGGTGGCCCTTGAGCTTCTCGATCACCGCGACCACGCCGTCGTGGCGGCCTACTCGCAGGTTGTCCCGCTGGGCGATGTCATGGGTGAGCACCACCCGGGAACCTGAGCCGATCCTGGACAGGACGGTGAGCAGCACGCCGCGCTCCAGCGACTGCGCCTCGTCGACGATCACGAACGAGTCGTGCAGCGACCGGCCCCGGATGTGGGTCAGCGGCAGTACCTCGAGCATGTCCCGCTCAAGCACGTGATCGATGACATCGCGCGAGGTGACGGCCGACAGGGTGTCGAAAACCGCCTGCGCCCACGGGCTCATCTTGTCGGACTCCGAGCCGGGCAGGTAGCCCAGTTCCTGGCCGCCGACCGGATACAGCGGCCGGAAGACGACGACCTTGCGGTGCTGATGGCGTTCCATCACCGCCTCGAGTCCGGCGCAGAGGGCGAGTGCCGACTTTCCGGTCCCGGCCCGGCCGCCCAGCGACACGATCCCGATCTCGGGGTCGAGCAGCAGGTCAAGCGCGACCCGCTGCTCAGCGCTCCGACCACGCAGGCCGAATACCTCGCGGTCGCCCCGGACCAGCCGGACCGACTTGTCCGGCTGCACCCGGCCGAGCGCGCTTCCGGTGCCCGAAGCAGCGGAGATCAGCACCAGGCCGGTGTGGCACGGCAGATCCCTGGCCGGGGCCGACTCCAGCGTGCCTGAGTGGTAAAGCTCGTCAATCTCGGCCGCGCCGACCTCAAGCTCGCGCATGCCGGTCCAGCCTGAGTCCGGAGCCAGTTCGGCGCGGTACTCCTGCGCAGCCAGGCCGACCGCAGCAGCCTTGATCCGCAGCGGGAGGTCCTTGCTGACCAGCACCACGCTCTCGCCCTCGGCGGCCAGGCTGCGCGCTACCGACAAGATCCTGGTGTCGTTGTCACCCAGCCGGAAGCCGGCCGGCAGCACCGCGGGGTCGGAGTGGTTCAGCTCGACCCGGACGGTGCCGCCGAGATCGCCGATCTGGATGTCGGCATCAAGCCTGCCGTGATCAACCCGCAGATCATCCAGGTGACGCAGCGCCGCCCGGGCGAAGAAGCCCAGCTCGGGATGGTTGCGCTTGGCCTCAAGCTCGGTAATCACCACCACCGGCAAGACGACCCGGTGCTCCGCGAACCTGCCGATGGCGCCTGGATCGGCGAGCAGGACGCTGGTGTCGAGCACGTAGGTGCGGCGGTCTGCCGCCCCTTCCCCGGCGGCCTTCGCCGCGGGAGTTCGGGCCTGCCGGGACCTGGCCGCCGACGAGGGCTGGCCGGAACCACCGGAGCTGACTGCGCCTCCCCGCGCTGGGTTGGTGCGATTCGGCCGCTGGGTGCGGGCTGATGCGGAAATGGCCACTCACTCTCCCCTGGGCACCTGGGGGGCGCCGCGTTCGGACACAAGCGTGTCGGAGGGACCGGGACCGGCCAGCGAAGGCCGAGCGCCGGCCCTTCGCTCATCTCGCCTGCGTGCCAGGACGCGAAGCTCGAGGATCTCGAGGGCCTTCCCGCCGGGCGGCTACACACCGCCCGTCAGAATCGAAGGTACCTTTTGATACCCGCTCTCCGGAAGTACCTCGGCGGGGCGGCGCCAACTCTGTCGGCTCAGACGCCGAATCGGCGGTGCCGGCCCGCGTAAGAACGCAGCGCCCGCAGAAAGTCCACCTTGCGGAAGGCAGGCCAGTAGGCGTCGCAGAAGTAGAACTCCGAGTGCGCGCTCTGCCAGAGCAGGAATCCGCCGAGCCGCTGTTCTCCGGATGTCCGGATCACCAGGTCTGGGTCCGGCTGGCCCGCCGTGTAGAGATGCTCGGCGATGTGCTCGACATCCAGGATCTCGGCCAGCTCCTCGATCGTGGTGCCCTTGGTGGCTTGCTCTTGGAGCAGTGAGCGGACCGCGTCCGCGATCTCGCGCCGGCCGCCATAGCCGACAGCCACGTTGACCAGCAGCCCCGGATAGTCGGCGGTAGCCTCGGCGGCGTCCTTCAGGACCTGCGCGGTTTCCACGGGCAGCAGGTCAAGGGCACCCACCGGCTTGACCCGCCACCGCTGCGCGACCAGCTGCCTGACGGTCAGCTCGATGATCGCCAGCAGCGGTTCGAGCTCCTCTTGCGGCCTGGCCACCAGGTTGTCGGTCGACAGCAGCCACAAGGTGACGACCTCGACACCGGTCTGACGGCACCATTGGAGCAGTTCGAAGATCTTGTCAGCGCCCTTGCGATGACCGCTGCTGACATCGAGCAATCCCGCTGACCGCGCCCAGCGGCGATTACCGTCGCACATCACCCCAACGTGCCTGGGCACTCCCGACCGCGAGAGGTACAGTTCGAGCCGCCGCTCGTAGAGTCGGTAGAGGGGATCGCGCAGAGCCATCCGGCACCTTTCCTCGCTGCCACCAGGCCGGCCAGCTGAACTGCCGCGGCTGCCCCCCGGCCGCCCGGCCGGCGGCCGGGGACGGACCAGCCACGACGGCGTCGTCCGGTTCCCTAAGAACCGTATCCAAGAACGTGACCAGTTCGGCCGATGTCAGGACAGCTCGTACTCCCGTTCCGTCCGCACCCCAGGCCTCAACAAGCGCACGGCGGCTCAGCCGCCAGCCGCCAGGGCCGTCATCGTGCCACTGCGCGAAGGAGCGGAGCGCGCACCGCATCTCCCCGGTGCCCGGCAGGTCGCCGCGGTCCTTGGACCGCAAGGTGAAGTACTCGAGCTCCCCCGGCTGGAATCCGGTCAGGCCAGGCTGAGCGAGCGCCGCGGTGCCGTCAGCCGGCCCGGCGAGCGGCACGTCCGGCCTGGCTGGCGGGGCGGCAGGCCCGGTGAGCGGCACGGCCGGCCTGGCTGGCGGGGCGGCAGGCCCGGTGAGCGGCACGTTCGGCCTGGGAAACCGGTCGTCAGCATCCGGCCAGCTGGCCGTCTGCTCAGGGTCCTCCCGCGCCGCCCTGACCCGGGAAGCCAGCCACGCAAGCTGATGACCGCATCGCTGGCCCACGGTCGCGAAATGCAGGCCGTCCCTGGCGATATCCAGGGTGATCTCATACGGCTGACCGGCCCGGTCGAAGCACGGGATCGCGGCGACGCGAAGGAGCGAACCATCTACGCAACGTAGTTCCCCCATAACGGAACGTTAACATCGGCGCACCGGATTGCGGCACCCCCACGCCGCCCGGCCGGCGGGCCCGGCCGGTCAACCTGCGGAGCCCCGGGCCGGATACCGGCCGGGGCTCCGCAGCAGGTGTTCGGCTCAGCCGATCGACTTGACGATCGCGTCGTCGAGGCCAGCGAACCCGCTGAGGTACTCCTTGCGCTCCTTCTTCAGCCGGGCGACCATGGCGTCGTACTCGTGCTGACGGCCCTGGCGCGCGTAGAGCAGCCGTGGCTGCAAGATCTCCACGTCATCGACCCCGGGCACGGACGCAGCGACCTCGTAGCCGAAGTCGGCGTCGGGCACCCACTCGATCGTGTCCTCCACGATCGCCTGCACGATGGCCGAGGAGTAGGGAATGGTCACCTTCTTCGAGGTCGCCTCGTCCGTGCCGCCCACCCGGCCGGTGTTGAGCACGAAGACCCTGAGCTCATGATTGTCCAGCAGCTCAAGCATGCGGTTGCCCATGTCGGCCATGTGGCGCGGGAAGAACGGGTTGGTGCCGGGAACTCGCAGGAACCTTCCCTCCTCGTCCTTGCCGCCGGCCGATGTGCCGGTTGTCTCGCCGAGCATGAAGTAAGCGGCGGCGTGTTCCCGGTCCAGCCGGGCTACCCCAGGGACGATGTTCTCGTTCTTGTTAAGGATCAGCAGGAACTCCGCCGGCGGCACCTCATTGCCCGGCCACGGGTCTACATAGGAGAACGGCCAGGTGGTCCTGCCGTTCTTGGTGTAGGAGGTGTCGAAGAAGTCGACCGTGCCGTCCTCGCTGACCGAGACGTTCTCCAGATAGGCGTCCGGCTTGGTGGTCGCGTAGTAGATGGCTGGCTCGTACCTCGGGTCGAGCCCGAAGGTCTTGGCAAAGCAGCCGTTCTCGGTGGTGTAGACCTTGCCGCTCGGCATCAGCGCGACGAAGTCGTCCTGGGCCGGCTTGCTGTCCAGCTGGGTGGTGAACGTCGTCGTAGTCTTGCCGGTGCCCGACAGGCCGACGATCAGGATCGAGGTCGGGTCACCGTCCCGCGGCATGACCTTGCAGCCCGCGTGCAGGGCGAGCCCGCCGCGGTTGTAGACGATGTTGTTCCACATCCGCAGGCCACCCTTCTTGGACTCACCGAAGTAGTCCGAGTTCAGCACGCGGGTGATGTTGTCGCGGAGGTCAACGGCGATCAGCCGGTCGTCCGGGTAGCCGGGAGCAGTCAGGTTCGGCGTGTAGACGACGGTCGTGTCGGGCTGCCACGTCGCCGGGTCATAGTTGGGACCGACTGGGTAGTAGAGCTGCTGCTGCATGCCGGCGACATTGGCGTTTGCCGCCTCCATGATCAACCGCGCCTTCGTTCGGAACGAGGGATCCGAGCCGATGTATCCGTCTACGACGACCATATGCTGGCCGGAGATGTACGCGTCCTGCCCGGCCGCGACTCGGTCATACTCCTCGCGGGTGATTGTCTGCTTGGTGGCGTTGGTGGAGTCATCGACGACGTAGGTCGAGCGGGCGCTTCGCGAGTCGACTCGTGCCTTGACCACGACGTTGCCGAATTCGGTGACCTGGCGGTTGGGCATCTTCTCGGTCAGCTCGCGGAGCCGCTCCGCGGTCGGATTCCATTCCACCGACGCGGCCCTCACCTCATACACCACGGCTGCTCCTCCTCAAGGGCGCTTGCGCTGAACGCTCAGCTGCGGGTTCGCCAGGTCGGGCAGCGCAAAACACGCCCGGACTGACGGGATCTCGGGAGTGTACCCCGGCCAGGGCATGATCAAATATTCCGGTGCCGCAGGGTGGGCTTCAGCGGCGTGGCTGGCCCCGATCTGCGACCTGAAGACCAGCCACGACCACGCGTGGAATGGCAGCGCGAGCTAGGTCAGGGCCAGCGTCCTGACCTGCTCGGATGTGCTCGTGCCGCAAGCGCGCTCGGGTCAGGCGGGCAGAGCTGCCCCGCCGCCGACGGCGGGGCTTGCCAGCCTCAGGCCTGCGGACGAGACGTCCTGACCTGCTCGACTCTGCGCAGTGCCTCCCGCAGATCAGTCAGCCAGGAGTCCTCATGCTCGCCAACGAGCCGCACGCACCAGGCAAGCGCGTCACTGCGGCTCCGGGCGACGCCCGCGTCCACCAGGGTGTCCAGCACCATCCGCTCGGCCTGCCTGAGCCTGGTCATGACCGGAACCGAGAATGTGGTGAACATCACCTTGCTGCCAGCGCAAAGCACGCCCCAGGAGACCTTACGGCCGAACGCGTGCTCGGCCTCGCGGGCGATCTCGATCCGCTGCTGCCTGGTCTCTTCACGGAACCGGCGGCTACGGCCTTCCGCCGCAGCGGCGCGCTCGGCCTCGGTCGCACCTTCGGCTGTCTGCGGTGTCGGGATCGGCACGATGACGGTGATCTCCTCGCGGTCGATCCGGATGTCGAGCGTGCCGTCCACCCAGTCGCCGGGTATCCGGCCAGTGAACCAACCGCGAAGCTTCTCGGCCGTCGAGACCTGCTCTTCTTTTTCTGTACTCATGTAATTATGATTACACAGCCTCCGGCGATGTGCAAGAAGCCGTGCGCGCTAGCGGTTAGCACCCAACGATCATGATCGGCGCGTCGGCTGACCTGGCGCCCGTGGACTCAGCTAGCCGGCTGGGCTCCCGGCAACCGCGGCGGCCACCCGCGGGTAGACCCGGACCGCTCCGGCGAACCCGGCACCGAAGTCAGCGGCCACGACCTGGACGTCCATCCCAGGTTCTGGGGCCTGCAACATCAGACCACCGCCGATGTAGATCGCCACGTGCGAAATGTAGCTCGGCGCCGTCGGGTCGGTGTGATAGAAGAGCAGATCGCCCGGCTGCAGCTCGCTGAGCGGCACCAGCGGGCCGGTTCGCGCCTGATCGGCAGCCACCCGGGGCATCACTATTCCGGCCTGCGCCATCGACCACTGCACCAGCCCGGAGCAGTCGAATTCGGTCGGACCGTTGCCACCCCAGACGTACGGCATGCCGATCCGGCTCCTGGCCGCGGCCAGGAACGTCACCAGCTCTGTGCCATTCAGCCCGGGACCCTGGCTGGCGGTCAGCCCGACGCCGCCTGCCGCGCCGGTCACCACCTCGGTGCTGCCCGCGATCGTCTGCGTCACCAGCGCCGCCACCGCCGCGTGCGCCGGGATCAGCGTCTTGATCTTGACCATGAGCGTGGCCAGGTTGGCATGCGGTGCGCTGATCACGATCGCGTTCCCGGCCGGCAGTCCGAGTGACCGGGCCACGGCTTCGGAGACCACGGCGTCCACACCGCCGATGCCCACGGTGCCGAACCCGGCCACCGGCAGCATCATGGTTCGGGCTCCGGTCGCCTTCGCCGGTTTGGTCAGCGAAAGCTTGTCCTGCCGGCCCATGGTGTAGGAAATGGCCATTCCGCCCGCGGCCACGTTCTGCCACAGCGCGGCCGATCGCGCCGTCGGCCGTGCGGCGAATGGGCGGAACGCAGATGGATCCACGCCCAGGACGTTTACGAAGACGCCGTTCACCTGAATCCGGCCCGCGTCCACGGCCAAGACGGCGACCACGCCGCCAAGGCGGCGAATGCTGGCGGCCAGCCTTGCGGCCAGCGGCCCTGGAGCTACCACGAGCAGATCGGCTTGCAGCAGCCGTCGCAGCGGCGGGACCGCTGAGCCGCCCGATGAGGTGGGCAGCGGCTTGGCCGCGATCGCGGTGGTGGCCGACCAGGCAGTCGTTGGCTGCCACGGATCGGCCGGCCCGGCCGGGACGCCGGGAATAGCGCCGACTAGCTGGCTGACTCCGGCTGTCGTCCGGGTTGAGGCCTTCCCGGCGGCACCGGCTGACCCGACAGCGCTGACGCCAGGACCCCGGTGTTGCGCGGCGAGCTGTGATTGGGGCTGCCTGACCACCCCCGCCAGAACCAGGCCGAGGACGAGGAAAAACGCGATCACGGGGAGCAGGCGACGCGCCAAGGAGCGCAACCTAGGTCCCTTCCGCTTGGCGACAATTCCGACCACGCTTTTAGGTATTATGCCCGATCTGAGCCCTGCGGGGAAGCCGATGCAGCAGCCAGACTCTGCTACCGGCGGCATTCCCGGAACGGATCTAATTATGCATTCACGAGCAGCCTGCGGATGACAGCCTGATGATCAGATCGTGTCAGTCGGCCGAACGGCAGGCCAAAGTGCCCGGTCCAGTCCCAGCCGGTCAGGATCCCAGCAAAGCTCGCAGTTGCTCCGGAGTAGTGACCGGTAGCCGGCAGGAAAAGCCGCGACAGACATAGGCGGCCGGCTGGCCATTGACAAGTCCTCGGCCGGCCAGCAGCGGAACGCCAGGCTCCCGGTCACCGCCATCCCCGAGCGCCAAGACCGCTCCTGGCGGTGCACCGGACGCGGCCGCCTGATGCAGCGCACGGGTCCGATGATCATCCGCCGGACCGATGATCGCGATCTCGACCGGGCCGGCCAGGAACGCCTCGGCGACCGCCAGCCCCCAGCCGGCCGCCTGCGGATACCGGCCCGCGATGTCCGGGAGCATCCCCAAAGCGCTGGCAGCGGCCCGCCGATGCCGCTCCGAGCCGGTCAGCGCCGAATAGCTCAGCAGCGCGCCAGCCACCGCGAAGGTTCCTGACGGGGTTGGCCCGTCGGCCGGGTCGGCCGGCCGGTAGATCAGTTGCTCGCCGTCGTCGGCGGTGTCGAAGAAACCACCGCCCGGTGCGCTGAAGCGGTCGATCGCGGTGTCGAGCAGCCGTCCGGCCAGCGCCACCCACTGGGCCTGACCGGTCACTCCGGACAGAGCCAGGAACCCAGCCGCGACACAGGCGTAGTCCTCAAGCACTCCCGGACTCTGGCCGGCCACACCGTCCCTGGAGGTCCTGACCAGCCGGCTGCCTGACAGGTGCACCCCGGCTAGCAGTTCGCCTGCTCGCTGCGCAGCCTGGACAAAATCCGGCCGGTCAAAGAGCAGCCCCGCCTCGGCCAGCGCAGCTATTGCCAGACCGTTCCACGCCGCGACCACCTTGTCGTCTCTGGCCGGCCGGATCCTGGTGGCGCGGAGGGCCAGTAGCTCGGCTCTGACCCGCTGATGCCGCTGCTGGTCGGCCGGATCGGCGGGCAGTTGCAGCACCGAGCGACCATGCTCGAAGGTGCCGGCAGCCGACACCGCGAATATTTTCGCCGCGTAGTTCCCGTCTTCGGCGCCGAGCAGGTCAGCGAGCTGCGACGGCGTCCACACATAGAACGCGCCCTCCTCGCCGTCGCTGTCGGCGTCAAGTGCGCTGGCGAATCCTCCTTCGCTGGTCGCCAGATCGGCGATCATCCAGTCGCAGGTCTCGCAGGCGATCCGCCGGGCCAGGTCCGCACTGGAGCGCCGCCACCAGTGCGTATAGACCCGGGCCAGCTGCGCGTTGTCATAGAGCATCTTCTCGAAGTGCGGTACCACCCAGTCCCGGTCGACGCTGTAGCGCGCGAATCCGCCACCCAGCTGGTCGTAGATCCCGCCGCGGGCCATCGCCTCGGCCGTACCCGAGGCCATGGCCAGTGCCTGGCCCGGCGTCCCGGTCAGGCTCGGCGTCCTGGCCTGGCCAGGCGTCTCGGCCTGGCCAGGCGTCTGGGCCTGCCCCGGCGTCTCGGCCTGGCCAGGCGTCTCGGCCTGGCCAGGCGTCCCGGTCTGGCCCGGTGACCCGGCCTGGTCCGGCGCCGCGGTCTGCCCCGACTCGGCTGTTGCTGTGATCCCGTCCGGTGCCCGCTCGGAATGCCTGAGCAGGAATTCAAGCACCGTCGATGGCGGGAATTTGGGCGCGCCTCCGAAACCGCCGCGCCTGGCGTCATAGCGCTTGGCCAGTGCCGCAACCGCCAGCTCACCGAGTTCGGCTGGGACGACAGGTTGGCCGTCTGCTGTTCCGGCTGGCAGGTCCAGACGCATCTGCGTCCGGGTCGACTGCGCCGTGCTCTCGGCCAGTGCGGCCGCGATCTGACGCGCCTGGCCGGTGACCCCCGCCCGGTCGTCCCGCCAGGCCCTGGCGATGGCCAGGACGAGCCGCTGGAAGTGCTCACGCGGAAAATACGTGCCGCAGTAGAACGGCTCACGGTCCGGGGTCAGGAAGACCGTCATCGGCCAGCCCCCCTGGCCGGTCATCGCCTGGGTAGCCGTCATGTAGACAGCGTCCACGTCGGGCCGTTCCTCGCGGTCGAGCTTGATCGACACCAGGTGGTCGTTCATCAAGTCGGCGGTTGCCTCGTCCTCGAATGACTCATGGGCCATGACATGGCACCAGTGGCAGGCCGAGTAGCCGACCGAGAGCAACACGGGGACATCACGGCGGCGGGCCTCAGCGAACGCGGCGTCCTCCCATTGCCACCAGTCCACCGGGTTGTCGGCGTGCTGGAGCAGGTATGGACTCGTCGCGTTCCGCAGCCGGTCTGCCATCCCCCTATTCTCGCCGCCCGCTCGCCCCGACCACGCATCCTGGTCGGGCTGCTACCGTGCGAGTTGTGAGTAATACCCAGCCCGCCGCCGCGCGGCCGCATGGCACCCGGGTGCGCGGTACCCGCCAGGCCGAGGCGGTGGCGTCCGTGCTTGACGGGCTGCCGGGATTCTGCAGCGCGCAGCAGATCCACGCCGAGCTGCGCAGGCGCGGCGAACAGGTGGGTCTCACGACCGTGTACCGGCACCTGCAGGTACTCAGCGAGAACGGCCGGGTCGACTCGATCAGGGATGCCGGTGGCGAGATCCTCTACCGCCGGTGCCGCAGCGACGCGCATCACCATCATCTGACCTGCCGCATTTGCGGGCGCAGCGTCGAGGTCGAGGGTAAGGCGGTCGAGCGCTGGGCCGAGCAGGTAGCCGCCGAGGCCGGCTTCACGGATGTGGGGCACACCGTGGAGCTGTTCGGCCTGTGCCCAGAGTGCAGCGAGGCCTAGCCAGGCCCGACCAGCACAGCACGGCTAACCAGGCCGGCCCGTCCGGCCAGCACAGCCAGGCCAGCCAGGTGCCGACCCGTCCAGCACATGCAGCGCCAGGATCGGATGCGCCGACTTGCTGGTCGGAGCGTCGGAGATCAGGACGGCCGGGCCTGGCCCGGTGACCGCGAAGCCGTATTGCGGTGTCACCCGGGTGTAGCCGCCGGTCCGGGTGCTGGCCAGGTACGTGGCCTGAGTGGTAGTCCAGGCCAGCGTGCCTGGCCCGATCTCCAGGTAGGCGAAGTCCACACCCGGCGGCAGCCGCAGCACCACTTTGGCGGCCAGATCCGGTGCCGGGGAATAGTACAGCCTGGTCAGGTCCGGGCTGAGGTACGCCGTCTTGGTCCCGTCGGTGGCGACGAAGTCGGTGCCGCGCACCGCCCGGAGCACCGGAGGCAACGGCACCAGTCGGCCGCTGGTCGGGTCGTACGCACGCAGGGTGGTTGACGAGCCCGGACTGTCCGATTCCGGCCAGACCACCAGGCTGCCGTCGAAGAACGGGGCCTGCACGTGGCCCTTCCTGATCACGATGACCCGGCCGGTCCGCAGGTCGGCCAGCCGGATCTCCACCAGGCCGCCTGGGCCGTAGCCCTGCGCCCACGCGGCCTGATCCCCGCTGACCGCAGGAGCGTGCCAGGGGCTGGGCCAGGGTATTCCGGCCGGGGACCGGAGCGAGCGACCGAGCCGCATCAGCCGGCCGGTAGCCGCATCCCAGCCGAACACGGTGAAGTCATCCAGGCTCTGCAGCGAATAGGTCTCGTCCCAGACCAGCCAGCGACCGCCCCACGCTCCGTCCGCCTGATCGGTGGCCGGCCTGCGAAAGCGCCGGATCGGGTGCAGCGCCCCGCTAGCCAGGCTCAGCGCGGCGACCCCGGAGAATCCCGGCGCCCAGGTGGACACGTAGGCGGTCCGCCCGTCGGCCGAAACACCGAACGGCACGACCTCGGCGCGCAGCGACGCACCGAGCGCGCGGGACAGGGCTGCCGTAACGCCGACGGCAGGTCGCGTCGCGCAGAACGCGGCCGGCCCGCGAGTCTGCTGACCAGCCTGGCCTGGCCCCGGCTTAGCGTCCGGGCCCAGGCGGGGCTTCCCCTGGCTCGTCTGGACCCGTCCCCCGCTCGCGTCCGGCGCCCTCTGACCAACGGTACAGGCACTCAGCGCCAGCACTGCGGATATCGCCGCCACGGCGACACCGAGACGCCTGGCCGCCAGCCGCCGCCGCTGCCAAGGGCGCCCCGGCAGCACCCAGTGGATCACTGCACTGTCGGGTGGGGTCATCGCGTGCTACCAGACGTAACCGCGCGCTCCGACGATGTTCACGATCGTGCCGGAGCTCAGGGGCGAATAAGCGGGGACGGCCGCGCTCCAGCCGATACTCGTCGCGCCATGCACTGAGTCCTCATATTCGGTTATCGCGCCGAATTGAGCATAGCCGCGGATATCGAACCAGTGCATAATGGTCTGGCCCGGCGGATGACCGACCAGATGCGGGCCGCCAGGGACCTCGTAAGCGTTTCCGGCTATTGGTACTCCGGTGCCGTGATTGATATCGGTCACCAGGTCCATCTCGAAAGTCTTGATCTGCGCCGCAGTCGGCGTCCAGGGCAGCGCGACGGCGACGAAGCTGCGGAGCTTCTGATTGGCGTTCAGCACCCTCGGCACCGGATAACCGCCAGCGTCGGACCAGTCGGTGCCCGCTTGGGTAGTACGCAGTTCACTGGCCGCGGCCAGTTGCGCGAGCGTCACCTTCATCTGGGCAAGCATCTCCGACACCGTGGCCGGACCGCAGAAGTAGTTGCGCACCTGCGGCTGCTGGCTGGCCAGGAGTACCTTCGCCGCTGCCGGGTGGGCATGCCGCAGGTAGTTCAGCGCGGCGGCCTGCCTGATCGCGTTGGCCTGCGCCATCGCCGCACTCAGCGGCACGGCGGGCAGCCCGCGCTTAGCCGCCCCGGCTGGCACGGAGTCGGTCACCAGCGGAGCCGGCTCGATCGCCGCCAGCCGGAGTCGCCTGGCCCCGTCAGCCGACGAGGCGGCCGGCCAAGCGCCTGGTACCGAGTCAGGCACCGCGACTGCCGCCGTCACCACCCGGTGGCCGAGGGCACCGTTACCGGCAACCGGATGCGCGCGCGCTCCGGTCGGTTGCAAGGCCAGGATGGCGATCATTACCGGCGTCCACAACAACGAGAGCATATTCCCCCACTCGTAGGCCGATAGCCGTATTCGGCCAAGAGCCGATATCGGGCACGACCAGCATTGAGAACCGGTGACCCTTACGACTCACATTGCCGCTTTAACGACACCAGCGCAGGCGATGAGATTACGATAATAGCTAGTCGCGAGAAAGGCCAGAACACGAGGTCGAAGGTGGCGGCTCAGGACGACGGCTGACAATGCTATAAAGCACGCCGACTCGAATTTGCAGGCAGGCAGTGCGCTTTCAGGCCCCGCTGAACCGGGCGCCTGCCGCTAATGCCCGAGCACGGGGTGCGGGAGGTAGGGCTCTTCCAGCCGGGCCATCTCGTCCTCGGAAAGCTCCAGTTGCTCGGCGGCCAGTGCGTCCTGCAGATGACCTGGCTTGGTCGCGCCGATGATCGGCGCCGTCACTCCGGGCCGGTGCAGCAGCCAGGCGAGCGCGACCTGCGCTGGCGGCACGCCGCGGTCAGCGGCCACCTCGACCACCCGGTCGACGACGTCGAAGTCGGAGGGCTGCGCGTAGAGCGCATCGCTGAAGGCGTCGGTACGGGACCTGACGGTGTGCCGTTCGCCCGCCCTGGTCCGGTTCCCGGTCAGCACCCCGCGGGCCAGCGGGCTCCAGGGGATCACGCCGACGCCCTGATCAAGACACTGCGGGATCATCTCGCGCTCTTCCTCGCGGTAGAGGAGGTTGTAATGGTTCTGCATGGAGACGAATCTGGTCCAGCCATGCCGGTCCGCCGCGTGCTGGGCCTTGGCGAACTGCCAGGCGTACATGGAACTGGCGCCGATGTAGCGGGCCTTGCCGGCCCGCACGACGTCATGCAGGGCCTGCATGGTCTCCTCGATCGGCGTGCTGTTGTCCCAGCGGTGGATCTGGTACAGGTCGACGTAGTCCATGTTCAGCCGACGCAGCGAGGCGTCGATGCCGGCCAGGATGTGCTTGCGGGACAGCCCGCGGTCGTTCTGGCCCGACCCGGTCGCCCCATGCACCTTGGTCGCCACGACCACCTGGTCCCGACCGAAGAACTTGCCGAGCAGCCGCCCGGTAGCCGTCTCGCTCGCGCCAGCGGAGTAGACGTCGGCCGTGTCGAAGAACGTGATGCCGCCGTCGGCCGCGGCATGCACGATCGGCTCGGCCGCCTCTTCGTTCAGTACCCATGGCCGCTCGCTGCCGTTGCCGTAGCTCATCATGCCCAGGCAGATCCTGGACACCCGCAGGCCGGTGGCACCGAGGTTCACGTACTCCATCGAGATCTCCAGTTGGCTTGGACCCGGGGTGATCGGACCGCTGCGGCTCCGGCTGGGTCTCAGGGGAAGCGGCAGCCGACGAATGCCGAGCATCCGCCGAAAACCCTATCCGGTTCCTCAGGATGTGCAGCCGCAGGGGGCGGCCGAACCCGGGACCGGCGCCGTGTCGTAGGGGCCGTAGAAGGCGCTGTCGCGGCACGACGTGTCCGCGGTAATTCCGCCATAGGTGGTCGCGAGGTTGCCGACCGGCTGGGCCGCCTTCGGGCTGGGTGGTGCCGCGAGCGCGGTGAAAGTGGACCCGAGGATGACCTGGATCGTGCCTGGTGCCAGGCTGGGCACCAGTTTGAGCCGAACCGAGGAGAACTGCTCCTTGAGCGTGTTCGCGGCCGGCAGGTCGGCGGCCGTGCCGTACTCGATCACGGACTTGACATAGCCGGTGCTCGCCGCGTTGCCGGTGCCCACGACGGTGAAGCCGCGGCCGGTCAGCGCTTTGGCGGCCTGGGCGGCCTGGCCGCTGATGCCTGACCCGTTCAGCACCATGACCTTCACCTTTGCCGGGCTGATCGTCAGCAGCTGGCCGGAGCCCGTCCCCTTACTCGTCTTCTTCCTGCTGATCTTCGGCAGCCTGCTGTCATGCGCGATCGCCGAGAACAGCTTGCCTGCCTGCGGCTGCGCGAATTCCAGTTCAGCCGTGGGGTCATAGGGCCAGGGGCTCGTCGGGGCGGTGATGAACTGCACGTCGCGGGTGGACACTCCGCTCAGGCTGGACGCGATGTGCAGCAGATCGGTGCCGCTGGCATCGGTCGTCATCGCGTCGGCCACGTCGCCGACCACGGTGTAGAGCTTCGTCGGGCTGGTGAGCAGGCCGCTGTGCAGCACGCCCTGGACAATCTGCGCCATCAGGTACTGATCACGCGCAATCCGGGCCGTGTCCGAGCCGTCGGCGACATTCTCCCTGGTGCGCCAGAATTGCAGCGCCGCCCGGCCGTAGATGTGTTGGCGGCCGGCCGACAGGTGCAGCCCCGAACCGCCTGCCGCGGTGATCACGTTGTTGATCGCGAACGGCAGGCAGACGGTGACCCCGCCGATGTCGTTGATCACCTTCTCGAAGCCGAAGAAAGTGAGCAAGATGACGTTGTCGATCCTGATCCCGGTCTGCTGCTCGACGGCTTCCCTGGTGCACTCGGGTCCGCCGACCGCCAGGGTCGCGTTGATCCGCTCGTATGCGGCCGGATCGGCCTGCTGCCCGGGCAGGCCCTTAATGGCTGCGCATGCGTACAGCGGAATCATGGTGTCGCGCGGGATGCTCAGCACGGTGACTTTCTTCCGGCCCGGCGAGATGTGCGCCAGCATGATGGTGTCCGAGCAGTTACAGCCGACTGCCCCGCCGATCCCGGCGTTGCGCCCGACCCGGGTGTCCGATCCGAGCAGCAGGATGTTCAGCGCGTTCGTGTATTTCGGCGGCCGGTGCGCGGTGTCCACGATCGCGATGTGAGTGATGCCGTCCAGCTTCGCGCGGACCGCGATGTACAGGCCCAGGGTGCCGACCACCAGCACGGCAGTCAACACGATCGACGTCCAGCCGAGGACCCTCGTCCGCCTCGCCGCTGTGCGCCTCATCTTTCCTCCGAGCGACCATGGGTCGGGCGCTCACGATCAGCCGAACCGGCCGCCATTCCCGGCATACTAATGGATACTATGACGCTGGAGGCGCCTGCTTGGTTTACGCCGTAGAACCGGCGTGGCGTTTGTAGCCGAACCGGCGCCTGGTTAGCAGAACGTTCGCCGACCAGGTCAGGTTCCTAGCGGCGGCGGCTCGCCGGACGGACGTAGGAACTCCCGGATCTTGGGTCAGGGCTTCCTGGCGACTCCGGCGCAGGCCAGCCGCAGCACGGGGAAATCGCTCGCGTTCGACGTGTGGGCATCTGGGCGCCACTCGGGCACCAGGACCAGAGTTCTGGCGTGCGCCAGGACGACCGGATCATTGTCTACGTAGACCACCCGAGTCCGCGGATCGAGCTGATGGGCGACCTCGTGGACATTGTCGGCCGTGGGGAGGCCTGAGCCGATGTCGATCAGCTGCTCGATGCCGACCTCGCCGACCAGGTAGCGGACCACCCGGCCGAGCAGCGCGCGCTGGGCCCGCACGCCGAGCTGCACGGTGGGCAGTGACCCGATGATCTGATCACCAATGGTGCGGTCGGCGGCGAAATTGTCCTTTCCGCCGAGCAGGTAGTCATAGACCCGGGAGATGTGCGGCTTCGACGGATCGAGCGCGCCGCGATCAAACGGATCGAGCGCGCCGCGATCAAACGGATCGAGCGCGCCGCGATCAAACGGATCGAGCGCGCCGCGATCAAATGGATCGAATGCGCCGCGATCGGACGGATCTAAGGTGCTTGACGGGGATTCTCGATCATGCACCGCCCTATCTTACGAGAGTCACCCGACACCAGGCGCGATGGTGGTCCCCGTTTGCGGCGCTTTCGCTGCCGAGTCCCTGAGTACCAGCTTCATCGGCTCGCGGACCAGCACGTCGCGGGCCGGGCCGGCATCGACGCGATCGATGAGCGCGTCCACCGCCGCGCTGCCGAGCTCGGCAAGGGGCATGGCGACGCTGGTCACCGGGACGTCGAGGAACGCCAGGCACTCGTCGTCGTCGAAGCTCACCAGCGACATCGCGCCAGGCACTGGCACGCCGGCCTGACGCAGCGCGGCCATCACCCCGAAGAGCTGATTGAGGCTGCCGACGCCGCAAGCGGTCGGCCTGGGCCGACGGCGCAGCAGCTGATTGGCGGCATCCCAGCCGCCCTCCTCGGTCGCCGCGGTATGAATCACGGCGAGACTGATCCCGCGGGCGGCGCAGATCCGGCGGGCCGCGGATACCCGGCGGTGTACCGTGTCCACCTCGGGGGATCCGTCGATGAGCGCGATGGCGCGGTGCCCGAGGCCGGCCAGGTGATCCACGAATATCCGGACCGCACCTGGCTCGTCCATGACCACGTTGTTCCCGCGCCGCGGCCCGCGGCGATTCACATAGACATGCGGGGCGATCCGGACGCCGTCCGCGTGCTCTTCGACCCGCAAGGCCGTGGCGATGAGCAGGCCATCAGCCCGGCTTTCCTCGACCAGGTAGCGGTAGCTGCCTGGCGGCTTCGGGTCGTCAGTCGGCTCCTCCATGATCATGACGACGTAGCCGCGCTCGGCCGCCCGCTGCAGCGCCCCCCGCTGCAGCCGCACCCAGATCGGGTTGCGCAGCAGCGGCACGACGAAGGCGAACGCCCCGGTCCTGCGTCGCTTCAGCGCCCGCGCCAGCGCGTTGGGGCGATAGCCCTGCTGCCGGGCGGTGCGCAGGATCTGCTCGTAGATCTCTGGCCGGACCGACTGCGCCGGATCCCCGTTGAGCACCCTGGACACGGTCGAGGTATGGACGCCGACCGCCTGGGCGATGTCCACTAGGCGGGATGCCCGGCGCTGACCGCCAGCCGAGCCAGCGGCCGCGCGCCTGGACGGCTGCGGGGCCGCCCTGGCTGCCGGAACCGACGGCTCCGCACCGCTCATCCGATTTCGATCGTCCGACAACTGCCCATCACCTTGTGCGCAATCACGCAGTAACGCCACCGTCGATCATCAGCACCGCGCCGTGGGCGTAGCTTGCGCCGTCCGAGGCAAGGAAGGCCACGGCGTTCGCTATCTCATCGGGTGTGCCGATCCGGCCCGCTGGAGTGCTTGAGTCGAACCGTGCCATCGCCGCGTCGTCGTACCTGATCCAGTCGGCCATCTCGGTATCGATCAGGCCGGGGCAGACGCAGTTCACCCGGACGCCGTCGGGCCCGTGGTCGATGGCCAGGCTCCTGGTCAGCAGGACCAGCCCGCCCTTGGACGCGCAGTACGCGGCACGACGGTGGCCGCCACGCACCCCGGCGGTCGAGGCGACGTTCACGATACAGCCATCGCGGGCGGCAATCATGGCCGGCAGGAATTCCCGGCAGGTCAGGAACGGGCCCTTCAGGTTCGTGTCGACAATCCGGTCCCACTCGGCCTCGTCCAGCTCGGTAAGGCGCTGAATGCTGAACACGCCAGCGGCGTTGACCAGCAGCCATGGCGCCCCCAGGTCGTGCCTGATCCGCTCGGCGACCTCGTGCACGGACTCCGGGTCGCGCACGTCCGCCTCGTAGCCACGGGCCGCGGGAAGCTCGCCGGCCAGGCTCTTCAGGTCATCCGCGCGGACATCGAGGCACGCGACCGCGAACCCGTCGGCGGCCAGCCGCCGGCAGATCGCCGCGCCGATCCCCCCGGCCGCACCGGTCACGACGGCGATCGGTGACCGGGCCTGTTCGCTGGCTGGCGGGTTCACACGACCTCCGCAATACTCCGGGTCAGCAAGATCGCGGCGCAGAAGGACCGGTAAACGGCGAGCGGATCCTCGCCGGTGAACCGCAGCTCGCGCGAGCCGGTCCGCTCGACGCCGCGCACCCAGCTGGCCGCCTCGGCGATGTCGGTGGTGCGGACCGAGATCTCCAGCGTGGCTGAGCCAAGCGGCGGGGGCTTCGCGGCGGCCGCTGCCGCGATGGCCCGTTCGGCCGTCGCGCGGATCAGCCCGCAGGCGGCGTCGGGATGCATGCTGTGCGCGGCCAGCCGGCTGACCGACTCCTTGACGACCGCGCTGTGCACGCCGGGAATCAGGGCCGCAGTCTCCTCGCATGCGGAGCGGTCACCGGTAACCAGCACGACCGGCACGCCGTAATGGGCTGCCACCAGCGCGTTGATGCCGGCCTCCCCGGTCACCACGCCGTCCAGCCTGGCTTCCATCACGGCGCGCGGGTTGTAGGTGTGCGACAGGCCGGCCGGAGCGCCCACCGAACCGTGATAGGAGATGAACAGCACCGCGTCGAAGCTGCCGTCCAGTCCCTGCATCATGTACAGCGGCTTGTGGCTGCCGGAGATGTAGGACGCGCCGCCAGCCAGTTCGGCGGGCGGCAGGTTGCGCATCGTCGAGTGCGAGTCATTGACGACGATCTCGGTTGCCCCGCCGGTGAGTGCGCCACCGATGGCGGCGTTCACCTCGGCCAGCAGCAGCTTCCGCCCGGCCGCCGCCTCGGGCCCGTCGCCGACGCACTGCTCCCAGTCGACCACGCCGGCGGTCCCCTCCATGTCGCTGGACAGGAATACCTTCATATCTGCCGTCTCTCCTGAATCCGGAAGCTGTCGTCGTCGGCGGTCAGCACGCCGTAGGTCGAGCCTGCCTTGGTCGAGGCGCCGCCGTGCCGCCCATCCGGAGTCAGGCAGAGGGCCTGGAGCGGCGAACGGAACTCATCGGGCAGATCCAGGGTCTGCGCCAGGGCAGTGGCGCAGGCGTCCTGCGGATCAGACCCGGCCTGCAGCGCGAGCAGGACGGCGCGGGCCGTGCAGGCCCTGATCGCCAGCTCGCCCCGGCCGGTGCAGGCAGCGGCCCCGACCCGGTTGTCGCAGTAATTACCCGCGCCGATCAGGGCCGAGTCACCCACCCGGCCCGGGTATTTCCACGGATACCCGCTGGTGCTCACCCCGGCGGCCAGGTTCCCCGCGGCATCGAGGGCGAGGACGTTGGTGGTGCCCCAGGGACCGGACGGCGGGGCCATCGCGGCCAGCCGCTGCAGCACGTGCCGCCGGTAGGCGGCCTCTCCTGGTCCGTGCGTCGTCTCGGCCGCGGTCAGGCCGGACGGCTCAAGGCCGTCCAGCCACATCTGCCTGGCCTCGTCGGTGAGCGTCCGGCCGCGCGCGATGCCGACCTCGTCAGCGAAGCGCTCCGCGCCGGCCCCGACCAGCAGCAGATGCTGCGGCAGTCGCTCGCAGACAGCCCGGGCGATCGAGATCGGGTGCGGGAAGCCGGTCACCGCGGCGACCGCGCCGGCCCGCCGGGTCGCGCCGTCCATGATCGAGGCGTCGAGTTCTACCTCGCCGAGCAGATTCGGCAGCCCCCCGACGCCCACGTAATGGTCGGCCTCATTCGCCTCAGCCACCTTGATGGCGGCTTCCACGGCATCCATGGCGCTGGCTCCGGCTCGCAGCAGGGCCATCCCGGCCGCCAGGCCGACCTCAGCACGCTCGCTGGCGATCATTACCGGTGTGATGGCTACGCCCCCTTCTCGCGCTGGCGCGGCACGCTCGCGGGCATGGCCGCGAAGGCAAAGTGGCACGCCGCCAGGTGTCCCTGGTCGCCGGACGCGGCGGTCAGGGCCGGGTCCTCGCGCTCGCAGCGGTCCTGCGCGATCGGGCAGCGGGTACGGAACCGGCAGCCGGTCGGTATCCGCAGCGCGCTCGGCGGGTCACCGGCCACGGCAGGCGCGTTGTCCGCACTGCCCGCGGCATCGTCGGACAGCCTGGGAATGGCGGCGAGCAGCCCCTGGGTGTACGGGTGCCGAGGGTCGCTGAAGAGCTGCTCGGTCGGCGCGACCTCGACAATGCGGCCCAGGTACATGACCGCGACCCGATCACACAGGTGCCGCACCACGGCCAGGTTGTGCGAGATCAGCAGCAGGGTGAGCCCGAGCTCGGCGCGCAGGTCGCGGAGCAGATTCAAGATGGTCGCCTGGACGCTGACGTCGAGCGCCGACACCGGCTCGTCGGCAAGCAGCACGTCGGGTCGCAGCGCAAGCGCCCTGGCGATCGCCACCCGCTGGCGCTGACCGCCGGAGAACTGCCTGGGGTGAGCGCGCAGCGCGTCCTCGCCAAGCCCGACCAGCTCAAGCAGCTCCTTGCAGTAGCTCCGCACCTGGCCGGCCGGCACCACATGATGGACCTGCACCAGCTCGCGCAGCATGCTGCCCACGGTGAGCCTGGGATTGAGCGAGGAGTAGGGATCCTGGAAGACCATCTGGATCCGCCGCTGATCGGCTCGCGACCGGCGGGCGGGCAGGGTCCTGCCGTCGAAGCAGATCTGACCGCCATCGATGCGGCGCAGGCCGGCCAGCGCCAGGGCGAAGGTCGACTTGCCTGACCCGGACTCGCCGACCAGCGCCAGCGCCTCCCCGCGCCCGAGTGCCAGATCGACTCCGTCCACCGCGCGCAGCATTCGCTGCTCATGCCGGATCCGGGCCGCGAGCGGCGACCCCACCGGGAAGGTCACCGACATGTTTCGCGCGGACAGCAGCGGCCCGGCCTCGCCGGTCGCGCCGGGCGACGTGCTCGCTGAAAAGGCTGAGGTTCCTGGCGTGCCCAGCTTTCCCGCGGGCGGAACCAGCGCGTCGCTCATCGCCGGACCCGATCGGCGGCGGCCGCCTCCTGGCAGCGCTCGTAATGCAGGCAGGCGGTGGACCGCCCGCCGGGCAGCGGCCGCAATGGTGTCGCGCTCACCCGGCAGTCCTCCTCAGCGAACTCGCAGCGGGGATGAAAGCGGCATCCGGACGGCGGACTGATCAGGCTGGGCGGTGATCCGGGAATCGGCACCAGCGACTCGCGCACGTACTCGAAATCGGGGGCCGAGCGGACCAGCCCGAGCGTGTAGGGATGCCGGGGATCGAGCAGTACCTCGCGCACCTCACCGCGCTCGACCAGTTCCCCGCCGTACATCACGGCGACTCGCTGGCAGACCTGGGCGACGACCGGCAGGTCGTGCGTCACGAAGATCAGGCTGACGCCCGACTCCCGGCACAGCTGAGCAAGCAGCCGCAGGATCTGGTCCTGGATCGTGACGTCAAGCGCGGTGGTCGGCTCGTCGCAGAGGATGATCTCAGGATCGCAGGAGAGCGCGATGGCGATCATTACCCGCTGCCGCATGCCGCCGGAGAACTCGTGCGGATAGGCGCGGAACCGCCGCTCCGGGTCGGGGATGCCGACCCGCCGCATCAACTCGAGCGCCCGCTGCGCCGCCCTGGCCTTGTTATAGCCAAGGTGCACCTGCGGGCCCTCGGCGATCTGACGTCCCACCCGCATCACCGGATTGAGCGCGCTCATCGGCTCCTGGAAGATCATGGACATCTTCGGGCCGCGGATCCGGTTGAGGTCGGTGTTGCCGAGCGGCACCAGGTTGACGCCGTCAAGCAGGATCTCACCCGAGGTGACCCTGGCTTCGGCTGGCAGCACCCCGAGGATCGCCCGCAGCGTCATGCTCTTGCCCGACCCGGACTCCCCGACCAGGCCGAGTGCCTCGCCGCTGGCCACCTCAAGCGATACCCCGTCGACCGCCCGGACGGTGCCGCGGCGGGTGGCGATCTGCACGTGCAGATCGCGGACGGCCAGGATCGGGTCGGTCATGACTGGCCTGGCCTGATCAGGTCGGCGAGCCCGTCGCCGATCAGCGAGAGTCCCAGGCCGACCACCACCACGGCCAGGCCGGGGATGGTCGTGAGCTGCCAGTGCGTGGTCAGGAAGTTCTGGCCGTCGTTGATCATGGATCCCAGGTCCGGTGTCGGTGGCGGGACGCCAAGGCCGAAATAACCGAGCGTGACGATGGCCAGGATGTCCTGCACAATGTCGGACATCGCGTAGATGATCGCCTGGGTGATCACGTTGGGCAGCAGGTGGCGGCCCATGATGCGCAGGCTCGACAGGCCGCCGGACTGGGCCGCGACCACGTAATCCTGCCGCTTGGCCACCAGGATCTCGCCGCGGATGATCCGCGCGTAGGAGACCCAGCCCACCAGGGTGATCGCGATGATGATGCTGCGCACGCCCGGGCCGAGCACGAAGACCAGCGCGATGACCAGCACGTAGAACGGGAACGCGACCACGATGTCGACCAGTCGCATGATGACGATGTCCACCCAGCCGCCGAAGTAGCCGGCCAGGGAGCCAAGGATCGTCCCGAGCGTGAACGGGAACAGCACGGCCAGGCAGCCGACCGCCAGGTCGAGCCGGAGGCCGTAGAGCAGCCGGGCGAAGATGTCCCGGCCGAGCTGGTCGGTGCCGAGCAGGTGCTGCGAGCTTGGCCCGAGCAGCGTGGCGTTGAGGTTCAGCGCGATCGGGTTGTACGAGGCGAGCAGCGGCGCGGAGAGCGCGGTAGCGATGATCAGGCCCATGATCACGATGCCCGCCATCAGCGCTGGCTGGCGGTACCAGCGGCGGGCCTGACGCGGCTGCGCCGCCCGGTCGGCTGGCAGCACCTCGAGGTCGGCCAGCGCGCTGCCGCCTGGCACGATGAACTGCTCTCCGGACAGGCTCACCGGTCGAACCGCACTCTCGGGTCGAGCGCGGCATATGCCATGTCAGCCAGCAGGTTGACCAGCACCACCATGATGCCGAAGACGAGGGTGACCCCCTGCACGACGGGGAAGTCCCGCTCGAAGATCGAGTTAAGCATCAGCTGGCCGATGCCCGGGATCGCGAAAACGTTCTCGATGATCACCGTGCCGCCGACCAGGAAGCCGATGTTGATGCCGAGCACCGTGACCGCCGGGATGACCGCGTTGCGCAGCACGTGCCGCAGGAACAGCCGCTGGGCGGGCAGGCCTTTGGACCTGGCGGTGGTGATGTACTCGGCGCCGAGGACGTTGAGCATGCTGGCCCGCAGGCTGCGGATGACCACCGGCGCCAGCGCGATCGCGACGGTCAGCGCCGGCAGGAACATGGCATGCAGGTGGCCGGCCACGCCCGTGCCGTAGCCGCTGACCGGAAACAGCCTGAACTTGATGGCGAACAGGTAGATCAGCAAGATCCCGAGCCAGAACGGCGGCATGCCCAGACCGAGCAGCGGGACTGCCCGGACAACCTGATCCCGGATGCCGTCCTTGCGGCTGGCCGCGATCATCGCGAGCGGCACGCTGATCAGCACGGCGAGTACCGCGGCGTAGATGATCAGCCACAAGGTGGCCGGCAGCCGGGCGGTGATGATACCGGCGGCCGGAACACCGTAGAACAGGCTCTGCCCGAGATTGCCATGCAGCAGCCGGTCCATAAATAGCCAGTACTGACTGACCAGCGGCCGGTTCAGGCCCCATTCGGAGTGCAGGATGGCAATGGCCTGCGGCGTCGCGTGGATGCCCAGAATGGTCCTGGCCGGGTCACCGGGAATCAGGTGGATCATGAAGAATACGATGATCGTGATTCCGACGGCCACCGGTACCAGCATCAGCAGGCGCTGGAATACGAAGGTCATCCGCCCCAAGGGACGTTCACCATCCTCGCCAGGGCGTCGGCGGCCGCTGCCGCCGACGCCCGTGCCCGGACCCTACGGTCACTTGCTGAGCCAGACGTTCTCCATGTGCATGTTGCCGAGCGGCGTCACGAAGAAGCCGTGCACATTGCTGGTCGTAGCGTATGGGTACGGCGAGTAGTAGAGGAAGGCCATGAAAGCGTCGGCCGCCGACTGCGCCTGGACGACGTTGTAGAGCACCTGCCGCTGGGCTGGCACGGTGGTCACCTCGGCCGCGTGCGTGTCCTTGACCACCGTCGGGTTGTCGTAGGACGTGAAGAACGACTTCGCTCCCGACTTCGGGTCGACGGCGAAGGTGGCCAGCTCGTCCGGGTCGGGGATGTCCATCGTCCACAGCGTGAGCGACATGTCGTACTTCTGATTCTGGAAGTCGGTGTTGGCCGTGTTCGGGTCAAGCTGCTGGATGTTGACCTTGATGCCCAGCGGCTTGAGCTCGGACTGGATGATCGTGGAGATGGTCAGGTAGTCGGAGTTACCGGACGGGATCAGGATCGTCGTGCTGAACCCGTGCGGCACGCTGGACTTGGCCATCTCCGCCTTCGCCGCGGCCGTGCTGAGCTGCAGGCCAGGAGTGGCCGCCTGGTAGAACGGCACCTGCGGCGGGAACAGCGAGTTCGCTGGCTTGCCGTTGCCGAAGAGCACGGCCTTGACCAGAGCCTCCCGGTTGATGGCCAGCGAGATGGCGCGGCGGACATGCACGTCCTGGAACGGCTTGACCAGCTCGTTGAAGGCGAGGTAGTTGGTCTGGGTCGAGGGGAACAGGAACATGTTGACCCCCGGGGTGGACTTCAGGCTGGCCACCGTGGACCAGGCCGGGGTCTGGTCGATCTGCGCCTGGCCGCCCTTGAGCTGCAGTTCCCTGGTGTTGTCACTCGGGACGTCGGTCCAGGTGACGCTGTTCAGGTAGGGCAGCCCCTTCTGCCAGTAGTAGGGGTTGCGCACCAGCTTGAGTGCCTGGCCCTTGTGCCAGTAGTCCCACATGAACGGCCCGGTACCGATCGGGTGCGTATAGAACTGAGTCTCGGTCTGGCCGTCGTAGTTGTTCGGGACGATCCCGTTCGCGAAGATCGACAGGTCGGCGAGCAAGGGCGCCCACGGGAACTTGAGGTGGATGACCACTGTCTGCGGCGACGGGTCGTCCACCGAGGCGATGGCCGAGTCCAGGTAGGCCCAGCCCTGCGTCGCCTTGCGGTTCTGGTCGATCGAGAACTTCACGTCGGCCGAGGTCATCGGCTTGCCGTTGGAGAACTTGACGCCCGGCCTGAGCGTGAACGTGTAGGTCTTCTTGTCCGCCGACATCGTGTAGCTGGTGGCGAGCCAGGGCATCACGCCCTTGCCGTCGTTGGTCACCGTGTAGAGCGGCTGGAAAATCTGCTCGAAGATCCAGATCGAGTTGTTGTCGAACACGGTGGTGTTGTTCATGGACTGCGCGTCCTGAACGGCCGCGAAGATGAGGTTGCCGCCGTGCACGGGCCCGCCCCCGCCCCCGCCCCCGGTCCCGCCGGAGGAACTGGTCCCTGATGAGCAGCCGGCCAGAACCACGAGGGCGCCGACCGTGATCAGGGTCTTTGCTGCAGTGAATCGATGTGTCACAGAAGCTCCCTGTGTGTCCCGCGGTCGCAGCCGACCGCACGCGACGAGAGGCCACGCCGCCCTCGCTAGGCAGAACAAACCTTTGTTCCAGCTAATCTGACGGTAAAGCGGCGAGATGTAAATACCAGGCGATACATAGACCGATGACGTTACGGTGTTGTAACGTTGCACGCCGTGCGATACCTGGTACTCGGCTGCGGTGCGATCGGCGGCACCGTCGCCGCCGGCCTGGTGCGTGACGGCCACGATGTCGTAGTCAGCGACGCCAGCCAGGACGTGGTCAGGGCGATCAGCGCACACGGGATCAGGATCGAGGGCCCGATCGAGAACCTGACCGTGGCGGTTCAGGCGGTGGCGCCTGATGACCTGCCGCCCGTGCTTGACTGCCCGGTGCTGATCGCGGTCAAGGCGCACCACACGGCCGCGGCTGCCGCGGTCCTGGCCGGCCGTCTGCACGGTGACGGCTACGTCGTCTCGCTGCAGAACGGGCTGAACGCGGAACTGCTCGCCGGCGCCGTAGGCCGGGAGCGGGTGGTCGAGGCGTGCGTCAACTTCGGCGCCGACGTGCTCGAGCCAGGCGTGGTGCTGCGCGGCAACCGGGCCACCTTCGTCGTCGGCGAGCTAGACGGACGGATCAGCGACCGGGTCGGCTCGCTCGCCGCCGACATCACCGATGCGCAGGTCACCGACAACGTCCTCGGTTACCTGTGGGCGAAGGAGGCGTACGGCGCGATGCTGGCCGCGACCGCGGTCAGCGATCTGTCCATCGCCGACGTGCTCGACGACCCAGGATTCGCGCCGCTGTTGCTCGCGCTCGCCAGGCAGGTGCTGGCGCAGGCGCCGGTGCGGACGGTACCCCTTGACGGGTTCGACCCGGCGGACCTGGACGGTTCGCTGACCCGGCTGGCTGAATTCAACCGGCGCTCGGCGAAGACTCACTCCGGGATCTACCGCGACCTGGCGGTGCTGCACCGGCCGACCGAAGTGCCTGCGATCCTCGGTGGCCTGGACGGCTCCCTGATCCGCCGGGTAGTCGAGTTGGTTCAGGCAATCGAGCAGGGTGAGCGAATTTGTTCGCGATCAAATCTTGACCTGCTCGCCGCCTACGAGCGGCTGGAGCGCCTCGGCCGGCCGCTCAACGCGGTCGCGGCCGTGATCGGCGCACCGGATCGCGCTGCCGCCGGGCCGCTGGCCGGGCAGCCGGTCGCGGTCAAGGACGTCATCGCGATCGCCGGCGTCCCCACCAGGTGCGGCAGCCCGGCCAGCGATCCCGAGCCGGCCAGCGCCGATGCGATCCTGGTGCGGCGCCTGCGAGCGGCCGGAGCCGAGGTGTTCGCGGCCAGCCAGTGCCTGGAGTACGCGGCCGGGTTCGCGCACCCGGAGATCGGTGACACCCGCAATCCCCGCGACCCGTCGCGCACCTCAGGCGGGTCGTCCGGCGGCTCGGCGGCGCTGGTCGCGGCCGGGGTGTGCGACCTCGCGCTCGGCACGGATACCGGCGGGTCGATCCGGATTCCGGCCGCCTACTGCGGGATCGTCGGGCTCAAGCCCAGCTACGGGCTGCTCCCGCTGGACGGGGTATTCCCGCTGTCTCCGCGCTGCGACCACGCCGGGACGCTGACCGCCACCGTGGCCGGTGCCGCCGACCTGCTTGCCGTGCTGGCCGGCCAGCAGCTGCCGACTGACCAGCACACGCCAGGCACCTTCACGGTGGGCGTGCTGGCCGCCCAGCTGTCCGACCCGTCGGTCACTGCTGACGTCGCAGCCGCGGTCACCGCCGCCATAGCCGCGCTGGCCGACGCGCGCTGGGACGTCAGGGAGCTGTCCGCGCCGTGGCTGGACCAGCTCGCCAGGTGGGAGCAGACCCTCGCCATGATCGTGGCCAGGGAGGCCTATGGCGTGCACCAGCACCTGGACACCAGCCGATACTGCGATGGCACCAGGGCGCTGCTCGCGTTCGGCGGGTCGGTCAGCGATGCGGTGTTCGCCCGCGCGCTCGACGAGCAAGCTGAGCTTGCGGCCGCCGTGGCGGCGAGCCTGGCGGGCGTGGATGTGCTGGCCGGGCCTACGGTCGGCTACCAGGCTCCGGAGCAGGACCCGCCGTTCGGCCTGGGCGACGACAACGCTGAGGGCCGGTTCACCGGGCCGTACAACCTCACCGGACATCCCGCCGTGTCGCTGCCCGTGCCGGCGCCAGGTCTGCCGGTGGGCCTGCAGCTCGCCGGGCGGCCCGGCGCGGACCTGACCCTGCTCCGGGTGGCTGAGGCGGCTGAGCGCCTGATCAACCCGCAAGTCACGGATGCGGCGGCGGGCCGCGTCCCCGTGCTGGAAGGCTGACCGATGCCACCGACCGTGCAGCGTCGCATGCTTGACCTCGCCGGGCTTGAGGTTCCCGTGGTCGAGCTGACCGGAGCGAGCGACGGCCCGCGGCTCACGGTGCTCGCCGGGGTGCATGGCTGCGAGTACGCGCCGATGGCCGCCGTGCGCGAGTGGACCCGCGGCCTGGAAACCCGGGAGCTTCGCGGCAGCATCCGCGCGGTCCCGGTGCTCAACCTGCCTGCGTTCCGGGCCAGGACCCCGTTCGTGGTTCCCGACGACGGCAAGAACCTCAACCGGTGTTTTCCCGGCGACCCGGCAGGCACGCTGGCCGACCGGCTTGCCCACGCCGCGTTCACGCAGCTGATCGCCGGCTCCGACGCGCTGATCGACGCGCACGCTGGTGATCTTGTCGAGGCACTCGAGCCGTTCGCTCTCTACGACGCCGGACGCAGCGAGGCCAGGGCGCGCGAGCTGGCGGCCGGCTACGGCGTCGGCTACGTGATCAGGCAGGAACCCGGGCCAGATCGGGCCGTAGCCGGGACGACCAGCGCGGCGGCCGCTGAGGTCGGCATCCCGGCCATCATCGCCGAGGCCGGCGGCTGCGGCCTGGTCGAGCGGGCCGCCGTCGAAACGCACCTGCGCGGGCTTGACCGGGTGCTTGCGCTGCTCGGCATGACCGACGACCAGGTGCCCGCCGGCGGCAGGATCAGGCCGCCGACGGAGCTCAGCCGCTTCATCTGGTTGCGCTGCGAGCACGCGGGCTGGTGGGAGCCTGCGGTCAAGCCTGGCGAGGCGGTCACCGCCGGCCAGCTGCTCGGGATGGTCAGCAGCCTCGACGGCGCCGAGGTCCTGCAGGCGATCACGGCTCCGGCGGCCGGAGTCCTGATCTTCATAACCAGCTCCCCCGCCGTAGCGGCCGACGGTCTCCTCCTCGGCCTAGGCGCCAGCTAGATATACACGTCCCGCCCGGGGGGTTGGGGTTTGGCCTTGGTGGTGTCGCCATCTTGACCTAACTCCGCTCGGACAGCATCGATATGCCTGATGAGTGCTCTGGCCGATGGAAACGGTCTGTCACCGCACCCTTTGCAGCGGTAGCGGTCAGGGGTTCGCCTCGGTGGCCGGTAAACCGGCTCGACCGTCAGTGGCGGCAGGTAGGTCATGGTCTGTGCTCTCCCCCTCTTGGGCAGGCAGTTCCGCTCGCTCCATGAGTAATCGTAGTCAATCGTGGTGCAGCGCGATAGATCATGCTGCCTCTTGGTTCAGCACGATGACGCAGGGCACACTACGCTGATGATCGACTTCGGGGCACCCGAGCCGCTGTACCGTCAGGTCGCTGACCTGCTACGGCAGCGCATCGAATCGGGTGAGTACCCACCCCGGACAGCGATCCCGTCAATCGTGAAGCTGACGGCCGAGCTTGGGGTGGCTGAGGTTACGGTGCGCAAGGCACTCGACATGCTCAAGCGCGAGGGACTGCTGATCACCACGCCAGGACGTGGCACGTTCGTAGCGCAGCACTGACCAGGACGGGGGCCTACGTCTCTGAGGCTCCGGAGCCCTAGCCCAGGGATGCCCCCTGGAGACCCCTTCTCAAAGACCCAGGAGCGGCGAACACCCCTCCCCCAGCTGAGCCGCACCGACGCCCGCGCCGACGCAGGCGCCGTCATCGCGGGGTTTGGTGTGGGATGACGGGTGGCCGGTCGAGGTCGCGGAGGCTGGCGCGGACCTGGTCGGCTTCGGGGGCGCCGAGCCGGGTGTAGAGGGTCAGCGCGTGCTACCAGTGGCGGCGGGCCTGGCCGGGGTCTCCGGCGGCGAGGCAGGCCTGGCCGAGGCCGTGGCAGGCGCGGGCCTGCTGGTCCTTGTCGCCGGTCCGGCGGGCCAGGGCGAGCGCGGTGGCGTGCTCGGTGCGGGCGGGGCCAGTCTGGCCGTCGCCCAGGAGCGCCTCGCCTAGGCCGTTGAGCGCCCGGGCTTCATCGGCCCGGTCGCCGGTCTGGCGGAGCAGGGCCAGGGCGTGGCGGAAGTGGCGGGTGGCCTGCGGGTAGCGGCCTTGCCGCAGGTCGACCTCGCCCAGGCTGGCCAGGGCGTAGGCCTCGTTGACTCGCTCGCCGGCCTGGCGGAACAGGGCCAGCGCCTCCTGGAAGTGCACGCTGGCCTGACAGTAGCGGCCTTGGCGCAGGTCCACCTCGCCCAGGCGGGCCAGGGCGACGGCTTCCCCGGCCCGGTCGCCGATCGCGCGGAACAGGGCCAGGACCTGCCGCTGGCGGCGGGCGGCCTGGGGGTAGCGGCCCTGCTGAGCTTCGATGAGGGCGAGGTTCCCCAGCGCCCGTGCTTCCCCCGCCTGGTCACCGGCCGCGCGGTACAGCGCCAGGGCCTGCCGGAAGTGGCTGGTTGCCTGCGGGTAGCGGCCCTGGCGCAGGTCCACATCGCCCAGCCTGGTCAGCGCCTGGGCTTCGGCGGCCTGGTCGCCGCAGCGGCGGGCGGCCCGGCGGGCGCAGCCGTGGATGGTGATGGCCTCGGCGTAGCAGCCGGTGGTGTACAGGTAATGGGCCAGGGTCGCCGAGAGCCGGGTGGCGTGGCCAGGCCAGCCGTCGGCAGCGTGCGCGGCCACCGCGACCAGGACGGCCCGGTGGCCATCGAGCCAGGCCCGCGCGGCGGCCGGGTCGGTCACCGTCGGCGCGGGGGTGTCCGGGGCGGGGACGCGCGGCCAGTGGTGGCCCTCGGCCGGGTAAAGGGTGTCCATCGCGGCGGCTGCGGTGTGCAGGTAATGGTCGAGCAGCCGGGTCAGCGCCGCCCGGCAGTCCTCCTCGCCGTCGTCGGCGGCGGCCAGCTCGGCGGCGTAGCCGCGCAGCAGGTCGTGCATCCCGTACCGGCCCGGGCCGGCCGGGTGGACCAGGTAGGCGCGGGCCAGCCGCCCTAGCAGCCGGCCGGCCGCGGCCACGGCCGGGCTGGCGGTCAGCGCTGCGGCGGCGTAGGCGTCCAGGTCGGCGCCCGGGTGTTCCGGCCAGCCGGAACACCCGGGCGGCGGCAGGATCGAGGTGCCGGTAGGACCAGGAGAACGCAGCCCGCACTGCGGTGGCGGGATCCCCGCCAGCGTCCGGCAAGTCCTGGGGGGCGTGGGGCGGATCGGGCCTGACAATTGTGAACTCGGCTAGCGGCCTGTGCCTGGACGCCGACAACAACCACATCAACACCCCGGGGGACACGGTCCAGCTATGGTTCTGCTGGGGCGGCGCCAACCAGCAGTGGAAAGTCGTGCCGATTGACGGCTCCGCGATGGAAGAGGTCGTGAACATCGCCAGCGGCATGTGCCTGGACGCCGATCCAGCCGGCATCGGCACCAACGGCGATACCGTCCGGATGGAGCCATGCACAGGGGCCGCCAACCAGCTATGGCACTTTGAATATCTCTGAATAGCCACACGTAGCCATGACGGCACTCAAGGGGCCAGACCCATGCTTCGGGCTCTGCGAGTCCCGCCCTCGAACCTGACCGATCTCGGAGGCGACTCGCACCGCGGGCCAGCCGGTCGACGTATGGCGACGGTGCCGCGCGTCAGCTGGCTGTCCCGTTCGCGCGATGTCCGCATGCGACGCCGGGGCTCAGCAGGACCACGAAGAGTTGACCTGAACCGGGTCGGCCGGACCCGTCCAGGTCAACTCTGCGTTCCGATGGCCACGGCGCGTGCAGGTCGCCAACTATGCGATCCGCCGGGACGCGGACCGCTCAGACGTTGACCTTGTGCCAGCTGCGCCCGGCGTCGGTCGTGCGCAGTAGCAGCCCAGTGACCCCGCCTCTGCTCAGTCGGCCGAGCACGACCCAGCCCACCGTCGCGCTGACGTAGGACAGGGAGTCCCAAGAGCCGCCCCGGGGGAAGAACGCCACTTGCTTCCAGGTCTTCCCGCCGTCCGCGGAGCGACCGATCCAGCTCGGTGCGCCAACGGTGGTATCGAAGTTGATCACCCTGGCATCGCCCGGTGGCACGGCGATCGCGCCGCCGTCACCGGTGACCGGCGCCTTGCGGCCCGCGAGGTGCTCGGTCTTGCCGCCGTCCGTGGACGCCATGACCTCGATCCCCTCCTCGGCCGTGTTGAACTCGGCGGTGTTGATGCACAGGAACCGCACTCGCGCGGGGCTGGCGGCCGCGATGCCGGCCAGCCCGTAATAAGCCCCCGCGCACGCGAACGGGTACATGTGCCAGTGTCTTCCGTCGGCGGTCGTCCATACGGCGCTGGCCGTGCCGAACCAGGCGGACCGTCCGAGCACGGCGAAGCCGCCCGACCAATTTTGCAGATAATAACCGGCGAAGGTGCCGACCCGCTTCCACGCGTTCGTGCCGACCGGCGTGGTGAACAGCTCAGATCCGATTCCGCCGCGGGCGGGCTCGACCACGGCATAGGCGCGGCCCGAGGAGGCAGCGATGTCCTCGACCCAGCCGCCGAGCGGAAGCTTCCGCCAGTGCGCGCCTCCGTCGCGGGTCACCCAGAGCCCGTAACCGTACAGCCAGCCGATGCGTGAGCTCGCGAACGTGACATCGGTCACCCAGGCACCATGACCCAGGCCCCGGTCCCCGACCGGGACATCGGGGCTGGCAATCCGGTGCCAGTGCACGCCGCCATCGGTCGTGCCTGCCAGCCGCGCCCTGCACACTTGCCCCAGCCCGCATGGCCCGGTGCCGAGCACGAAGCCCCTGGCAGGAGAGATGAAACCGGTCGACGCGGGCTGGAAGCCCGCCAGCCCGGCCACGTGCGCTGAACCGTCCGCCCGCAGGCTTGGCGGCAGCATCCGGCCGGTCAGCCCGTCCGCGCTCGCCGCGAGCGCGGACATGGACGCCAGCATCACGCCGACCGCTAATGCCGACACCGCTCGTCGTACGGTTGTCATCGTCATGCGCCTCCTCGACCGTGGTTGTCGGTCTCCCAGGCAGCCACACCGAAATAGACTTTCTTCTGCCTGTTGAGACGCCGCCGCGCCACAACCGGTTGTCATTCCACAATTGGCCCGGTCCTATTGCGGCACAGCGGAATTTCTGAGCCCGGAGTTACAGAATTATTGCCGCGAGTGATCAGAATCGCGCGCGGAGCTTGGCCGCGGCGGCGGTCATTGCCTATCTGGTCGCCCTCAAGCCCGCCAGGTCAGCCCTATCGGAGCTCACCATGACTGTCAGCACAAGGGCGACGCGGCCATTCGATCCCGAACAGCTGCTGACCGTCGAGGCCGCAGCCGAGCGCGAACATCGGTCGGTCTTCTCGCACCGGATGCGGGAGCGCTGATCTTTCCCGGGGCGACGGGTGAGTCGCCGGATAATGCCCGCTCACCGCCCCCTACCCCGGCCAGCTTGACCTGTCATTCTATGATCCATATATAACGCGAATACTGCAATGGGGCCTGGCTTGCCGTAACACCTGTGATTACACCGAGGCGGGCTTCGCGGCGGCGACCGGCTGAGCCGCACCGACGCCCGCGCCGGGGCCGTCGCCCTCGCTGATGCCGTACCGCGCGTATAGCCGCCGCAGCGGGCGCGGCGCCCACCAGTTGGTCCGGCCGAGCAGCCGCATCGCAGCGGGCACCAGCAGCACCCGTACGATGGCGGCGTCCACGATCAGCGCCACGATCATCCCGACGCCGAGCAGTTTGATGAACGTGATGCCCGAGATAGAGAACGCGCCGACCACGATCACCAGCAGCAGGGCTGCGCTGGTGATCACCCCGCCGGTCCGCTGCAGCCCGCTCGCGACGGCCGCGGTGTTGTCCCCGGTCACGTCGTAGCGCTCACGGATCCTGGACAGCGCAGAGCGCGAGCAGCACGACGACGGTCACCGCGAGGAAGATGGCCGGTTCTGCGCATCACCGTCGCGGCCAGCCGGTACCAGCCGTCGCTGGCCTCAGCTCGCGGCGGCAGGCCAACCGCGGCCCGCACCCGCAGCGCGTTCACCTTCGGCCCGGGCCACGGCCAGCAGCGCGGGCAGCACGGTCAGCGCCGCCAGCATGTCGACGGCTGCGGTGGCGACTCCGCCGTATCCCATCGACCGCAGGAACACGTCGGGGAACAGGGTGAGGCTGGCCAGCGCGAGCGCGACCGTCACGCCAGAGACCACGATGGTCCGCCCGGCCGTCGCCATCGTCCGAGCGAGCGCTTGCTCGACGGAGTCCTGCCGGTGCAATTCCTCGCGGAACCTGCCGACCATGAACAGCCCGTAGTCGATAGCCAGCCCGAGCCCCAGGATCGTGCTGATGTTGACCGCGTAACTCGACACCGGGATGCTACGGTCAGCGCCCGGCGGCCGCCGACTTCCGGGCCGCGCAAGGCCGGGAAAACGCTGGCCCGCTGGGTCGTCGTGACACCAGTGGGCGAAGTGACTCGGCTGACGCTGTTGCACCGAGGCCGTCTCGGAACCACGACTGGCTGAACAGCCACGGCGACGCCGTCGCTTTCGCTGATGCCGTACCGTGCGTGCAGCCTGCGCAGCGGCCGCGGCGCGTACCAGTTGGCTCGGTCGAGCAGGCGCGACGTCGCCGCGATGCGAGAATGTGCCATCTGAATCGGCAAGATGACCACAGATAGGTCGGCAGATGAACCACAGCTATTTCGGCAAGCCAGCCACATCATACTCGGCAGATCAGCCAAAGCAGTTCGCCGCACCGACAGTGGCCGCCGAGCCCGCTTCCTCGAGTCCTACATCACCGATCTGATAAACCGCGACGTCCGGCAGCTCACCGACATCGAACGACCTGCCGACATGCGGCGCCTAGTCAACCTCGTGGCAGCATCAACTGCCTCGCTCGCGGTACCAGCGTCCATGGCCGACCGTCTGCAAGTTCCGGCCAGCACCGTCAAGCGCTACCTGGATTTGCTGGACCTGATCTTCGTTACTCGCCGCATCCCGGCCTGGTCGAGCAACCTCGCTACGCGAGCCGTCGCCACGCCGAAACTCGTGCTGACCGACTCCGGGCTAGCCGCTCACCTCACCGGAATGAGCCTCCGACGCGCCCGCCACCCCACCGCGCCGGTCGGACCGCTGATCGAGACCTTTGTGCTCGGCGAATTGTCACGCCAACTCGCGTTTGCCGATCAGCCAATCCGCCTCTACCACTACCGCGACCGGGACCACTACGAGGTAGATGCCGTGCTCGAATCCTCATCGGGCGAAGTGATCGCATGCGAGGTGAAGGCAGCCGAGACCGTCCGTTCCGAGGACTTCCGCGGCATACAGCGGCTAGCCAGACGACTTGGTGATCAGCTCCTGGCCGGGATTGTGCTCTATGCCGGCGGCCAGCCGCTGTCGTTTGGCGAACGGCTCCGTGCCTGGCCAATCTCGACCCTGTGGACTCTCGCCCCCAACGCGAGCGCTGCCTGACACCGACCGCGCCAAGCGCGCCCGCTGCCGGGCTGACCGGCCGTGCTGCTGACCGGCGCCACCGGTCTGGCCGGCCAGCGCCACGGCTGCGCGCGGGCCCGCCGGGTCGCTGTGACGACTCCGGCGGGCCCGATCTCGCCTGCAGTTACACGCGCGCGTGCTCCGCCACGGGCAGCGGCTCAGGCCGATCGCCATCTCCTTCGCTGATGCCATACCGTGCGTACAGCCGGCGCAGCGGCCGCGGCGCGTACCAGTTCGCCCGGCCGAGCATCCGCATCGTGGCGGGCACCAGCAGTACCCGCACGATGGTGGCGTCCACGATCAGCGCCACGATCATCCCGACGCCGAGCAGTTTGATGAACGTGATGCCCGAGATGGAGAACGCGCCGACCACGATCACCAGCAGCAGGGCTGCGCTGGTGATCACCCCGCCGGTCCGCTGCAGCCCGCTGGCCACCGCGGCGGTGTTGTCCCCGGTCAGGTCGTAGCGCTCCCTGATCCGGGACAGCAGGAACACCTCGTAGTCCATCGAGAGTCCGAAGATGATCGCGAGCATCAGGATCGGCATCGCCGGGTCGAGCGTCCCGGTCGGCGTGAACCCGAGCAGCCAGGACAGGTGTCCCTGCTGGAAGATCCAGACCACCACGCCGAACGTCGCCGACAGGGACAGCACGTTCATCACGATCGCCTTGACCGGCAGCACCACCGACCCGAACGCCAGGAACAGCAGCACGAAGGTGGCCGCTGCCATCACCAGCGCCATCCACGGCAGCACGGCGGAGAGACTGGCCAGTTCGTCGGCCAGCTGCGCGGTCTGCCCGCCGACCAGCGCGCTGGCGTCCGCAGGCAGGGTGACGGCGCGCGCCTGCTGCACGATTCGCCTGGCAGCCGCGGACATCGGATCAGCGCTATAACGAAGATCCACCCGGGCGATGTCGCCCCTGACGCCGGTCACCTGCGCGCCGGTCACCCCGGCAATCCTGGCCAGGGCGTCGACGTACGAGGTCAGCTCGGCACCGCGGGCCGGCGAACCGGCCACTGGGCCGCTTAACGTGACCAGGGACTCGATCGGCGAGGTCGCGCTGCCAGCGAAGTCCCGGCTCAGCGCCTGCGTGACCTGCCGGGGCGCCGCCGACGCGGGCAGCACCCTGGCGTCGGTGCCGCCCCACACGACCCGCAGGAACGGCGCGCCGAGGGTCAGCAGGATGACGATGATCACGGCTAGGTAGGCGACCGGCCTGCGCATCACGCTGCGGGCCAGTCGGTACCAGCCGCCAGTCGCCTCTGCGGCTGGTGCGCGGTGCACCGACCGCCGGATCCGGAGCGCGTTCACCCTGGGCCCGAGCACGGCGAGCAACGCGGGCAGGACGGTCAGGGCGGTCAGCATGTCGACCAGGACGGTCGCGACCCCGCCGTAGCCCATCGAGCGCAGGAACACTTCTGGGAACAGCATCAGGCTGGCCAGGGCCACGGCGACGGTCAGGCCGGAGGCGGCGACCGTGCGCCCGGCGGTGGCAATGGTACGGGCCAGGGCCGCCTCCACGGAGTCCTGGCGGTGCAGTTCCTCGCGGAACCTGCCGACCATGAATAGCCCGTAGTCGATGGCCAGGCCAAGCCCGAGGATCGTGGTGATGTTGATCGAGTAGATCGAGACCGGGGTACCGAGGGTGAGCAGCCGCAGTGCGGTGAACGAGCCGAGGATGCCGATGCCGCCGATCGCCAGCGGCAGGCTGGCCGCGGCCAGGCTGCCGAAGATCACCAGCAGCAGGATCAGCAGAATCGGCATGGACAGGCCCTCGGCCCGGCCGATGTCGCCGGTCACCTGCTTGTTGATCGCCGCCTCGGTCGGGATGAACCCGCCGACCTGCGTGCGCAGGCCCGGCACCGCGAGGCTGCTCTTGATCGCGTCGAAGTTCACGATCCTGGCCGCGTCGGTGCCGCCAGCAAGCTGGATCACGGCATAGGTCTGCCTGCCGCTCGCGCTGACGAACTGCGCCGAGTGAGTCGACCAGTAGGTCGCGTAGGACTCAACCCGGCCGCGCGGCAGGCTGGCCAGGGTCCTGGTCACCGCTGCCTGGTCGGCCGCGGACGCCGCGATCGGGGTCCTGGCCGAGTAGAGCACCACCACGTCGCCCGAGCCGCGGCCGAATGTCCTCGCCGCCAGGTTGGTCTCCTGCTGGCTCTGGCTGCTCGGCGCGTTGAAGCCGCCAGCCGTCTGCAGCTTGGCGAACACCCCGGTTCCCCAGACGGCGGCGAAGATCAGGCCTATCCCGGCGATGGCCAGGACCAGGCGACGTCTGCGGTAAACGACGCGTCCCCAGGTCTCGAACATGTGATCCTCCTGGACTAGACTTGCTACGCGTATCACGATCGTGAACGCTGTAAACGTTAACGATGTTAACTTGGCATACATAGTTCACGTATGTCAAGTGCGTTTACTCGGACGGCTATGGTCAGCGGAACGGCGGACCGGCGCTGGCCCGGGTGGCAGAAGGGATCGGACGATGGACGTCGACGTGGTCCAGGCACCGAGCCGGCGCGATCGCGTCCGGGCAGCGACCAGCCAGGAGATCGTGCAGACCGCCAGGAAGCTGCTGGTGGAGCAGGGCATCGCCGCCGTGTCGCTACGCGCGATCGCCCGCGAGATGGGGATGACCGCGCCCGCCCTCTACCGCTATTACGACAGCCACGAGGAACTGATCCGGCATGTCGTCGCCGACATCTTCACCGAGCTCGCCGGTTTCCTGCACACCGAGATTAAGGCGGCGGAGCGGGACTTCCTAGCAGGCGGCGACGCGGCAGGCGGCGGCCAGGCAGGCGGCGGCCAGGCAGCCAGCGGCCAGGCAGGCAGCGGCGCGGCAGCCAGCGGCCAGGCAGGCAGCGGCGCGGCAGCCAGCGGCCAGGCAGGCGGCGGCGCGGCAGCCAGCGACCGACGCGGCGACCTGATCGCCGTCCAGCTGATCGCGGCCTGCCGGGCATTCCGCGGCTGGGCGCTTGCGCATCAGCCCGAGTTCGGGCTGATCTTCGGCAGCCCGCTGCCCGGCCTCGACATGATGCATGCGGACCCGCTCGACGACTGCGGATACCGGTTCGGCCAGGTCTTCCTCGACCTGTTCGCCGAGCTGTGGCGGCGGTGGCCGTTCCCGGCGCCGGACGCGGACGAGCTTGACCCCTCGTTGCGCAGGCAGCTAGAGCACTATCACAACCTGGTCGGCGCGGACCTGCCGCTCGGCGTGCTGCAGACCTTCCTGCGCTGCTGGGTACAGCTCTACGGAACGGTCAGCCTGGAGGTATTCGGGCATCTGCGGTTCGCGCTTGATGACGCGGCGCCGCTGTTCGAGCTCATGCTCGCCGACCTGGCGGCGATGATCGGCCTGGAGTACCCGCTGCCCGGCGCGGAGCGCTCAGGCGACGACCGGCGCTGAGCCAGACTCTGCGGTCATCGGTCGGCCTGCCGCTGCCCAGTGCTGCATGCCGCCGGCCACATTGACGGCCTGCCAGCCTGCGCCGGCGAGTGCCTGCACCACCCGGGCCGAACGGTGCCCGGACCTGCAGATCACGTAGATCGTCTCGGCACGAGGGATCTCATCGCTGCGGACATTGAGCTGCCCGAGCGGTATGTGCACGGCACCAGGCACGTGGCCGGCCACCCATTCCGCGGGCTCCCGCACGTCGAGCAGCCAGGCGTCGTTAGGCACGTCGGCCGCTGGTACGTCGCGGACAGGCTGACCACCGGTCATCACTTTCTCCTCGCAAGCCGCAGCCTGGGCAAGGCAGCTGGGCAGCAGCCCGGACTTCGTGCTTGCGCCAGGCCTTCGGCGACAGGCTACCCAACCCGGTAAGCCCGAATCGACCAGTGCGGGCCGTCAGCGAAGGTCACTTGCGGCGGGCGGCGGGCTGGTAGCGCCAGATCAGGTAGTGGCCGCTATGCGACCCGACCACCCATGGCACCGACGCCATCAGGCGATAGCTCGGGTTCTGCCGCACGTCGTTCTCGATTGCCTGGTCGGTCGCCTTCGTGGTCGTCGTGAAGCCGATGATGACGAGCGCGAAGTAGTGGTGCCTGATCGCGGCGGCGTAGGCCGGGAGTCCGGTCAGGTGCTCCCTGGTCGTTCGGTCGTAATACTCGAAGGTGAAGGTATTAGACCATTTAGTTCCCGACTGGCGGAAATAGTAGTTGAGCACGGCGGGTTCCTCGGCGAGCGACGGTCCGTGGCTCTGCGTGACCAGGGGGCGGAGCGCGGTGGTCAGCGCGGTCGTGTTCTCCCAGTTGTCATAGTGATGGCTGGCCGTCATGGCGCCGACCACGCCCAGCGTTGCCAGCGCCGCTGCGGCGATCACGGTCAGCGTGCGCCTGATCCTGGCGCCTGCCGGTCGGGACAGGGTGGCGATTCCGTACCCGGCGATGATGGCAGCGAACCAGCCACCGTAACCGACGTGCTTGAACAGGCTCACGTTGGTGTGAATCCGGGCCTGCTCGATCGGGGCGAGCAGCACCGCGGCGAACAGCGTCCAGCCGATCAGGGCGCGGGCCCGACCCGGTCGCGCTCTGGTCAGGACGACCGCTCCGACGAGGGCCAGCACCGCCACCGCGCCGATCCAGTAACCGGCGTTCTGCAGCACAGCGAACGACCGAGTCGGACCTGGCGGGCGGTTCAGCGTGCTCGTCATGATGCCGTCCCAGTACCCAGGGCCAGCGACCAGCAGCACGCAGAGCAGCGCGACGACCAAGCCGGCGATCGCTGCGATGCCGGTCACCAGGCCGCTTAGCCAGCCGCGGTAGCGGCCATCGGTCAGGGCGGCCAGCGCGACGACGACCGGATCCCAGAGCAGCGATCCGTACTTCGTCGCATTGGCCAGGACCAGCAGGACAACCATGGCGACCAGCAGCATGACCTGCGACCGGCGCCGGCAGTCACCGCTGCGCAGGGCGCACCAGGCCGCCGCGGCCAGCAGCATCAGCGCCATCGCGTCATAGGTCGCCAGGGCGCTCATGAACTGGACCGAGGCTGCCCCGGCGAACATTGCAGCGGCGATGATCGCCGAACGGGGATCGAACAGCCGTTTGGTCGCCGACCACAGCAGCCCGGTGCTGATCAGCATGAAGCACAGCGACAGCAGCCTGGCGGCGGCCAGACCGCCGGCACTGTCGGCGACCGCACCGAGCGCCGGGTAGATGACCGGGGCGCCGGAGAAGTAACCCTGGAAGGCAGACGCGATCGGCGCGCCGTTCAGGAGGTGCGACAATTCCAGGTGACCGGCCCACAGGTACAGGGCCTCGTCCTGGAATGCCGTGTTGCTCCAGATCAGCCGCAACCCCAGGGCAGCCTGGATGACCAGTACCGCCGCCAGCGGGAGCGGGCCGGCCAGAATGCCCAGGCCAGCCTTCCGCCGCGAAGGGCGGTCACGGTGACGCGGTACGTCGGCATCGCGAGCAGCGTGCGCCGCGCCGCTGTGGATCACCAGTGGATCTCCCGAGTCGTGCGCAAGCCGAACGCAAGCGCCCCGCCGGTGGCTAACTGCTCGATGTCAGGCGTCATCGCCCCCGACGATAGACCAAGCACCGCTCGGAAAGTCATCGCTTTTGGGTATACGAGTGGTCTTCTTACCGGCGGGCCCTGGGCCGGAAGCAGGTGTCCGCGCGAGCCAAAGGGGCCGGGCGGCGCTAGCGCCAGTCGGCTGACCCGTTGCCTGCGGAGTTGGCCGACGGACCTGGTGACCCGTCAAGGGATTCAGCGTCGGCGGCCGACTCGGCCGCCTCGCGCGCGGCCTGATTGACCTTGCGCAGATGCCTGGCCATGGACCGGAACACGAAGAACAGCATCACGGCCATGCCGAAGACGACGAGGAACGCGACCGTACCTGGCTGGGCGAGAATGCCTTGCGAGACCGCGAGTCCCGTCACAGCCGCACCTTCTCCCTGATCCCGGCGAAGAGGTCATCCTCTGGTCTGCCAGTATCCACCACGGATCTGGCCAGGTGAAAATCCTCGGTCGGCCAGGCGACCCGCTGCACGTCGACCGGGCAGGCGAACCATGAGCCAGCCGGGTCGACCTGGGTCGCATGTGCCAGCAGTGCCTGATCCCTGATCTCGAAGTAGTCGCCGCAAGGGACCATGGTCGTGATCTCGTATCCGCGCCGGTCCGGCTCGTCCGTCCACTCGGCCAGCCGCTCGGCATACGGTGACGGCAGGCCGCGGCCCAGCATCTCCTCGTGCATCGCGGCAAACCGTGCCCGGTGGAACGTGACGAAGTAATACAGCTTGAGCGGCTGCCACGGCTCCCCGCAGGCCGGGTAGCGATCCGGATCCGCCGCCGCTTCGAATGCCTCCACTGAAACCTGATGGGTCATGATGTGGTCGGGATGGGGGTAGCCCCCGTTCTCGTCGTAGGTGAGAATTACGTGCGGCCGGAACTCGCGTACGGCCTGGACCAGTGGGCTCGCGGCCAACTCGAGCGGCTGCAGAGCGAAGCAGTCAGCAGGCAGCGGGGGCGCCGGGTCACCCTCCGGCAGGCCGGAGTCGGTGAAGCCGAGGAACTGCTGCCGCACGCCGAGGATCTGGCGCGCCTGCTCCATCTCAACCCGCCGGACGCCGGCCAGATTCGCCCGGATGTCCGGCCGGTCCATCGCCTTGTTCAGGATGTCGCCGCGCTCGCCGCCGGTCAGGGTGCAGACCATCACGTCGACACCCTCGCGAACATAGCGGGCCATGGTCGCCGCGCCCTTGCTCGACTCATCGTCTGGATGCGCGTGCACCGCCATCAGCCGCAACTGCCCGTCATCGGGCGCAGCGGGTGTCGACACCGCCTGCTCGGGACCGGCGCTTGCTCCGTCGAAGCTTGCGGATGACATCGATCGATCCTCTCAAGACTGACTGCCAACCAGGCCATAACCCCGGCGCACGCCTCGTGCCTGGTAGCGCGCGGGATCGCCGGTCGGCAGGCACAACACGCCCGGCGGGCGTCCGCATTCCGCCGGTGTCCGCCCCGGATCAGTGGCCCGGACTCCGCGCCCGGTTCCGGGATCAGCGGCCCGAACTCCGCGCCCGGTTCCGGGATCAGCGGCCCCGACCCCGTGGCCGGGTCTGGGATCAGCCAGCTTGTTTGGTGACGAACTGGGTCGATCCGGCGCCGCACCGGCCTGGATTATTCCCGCAAGCCAGCGAGCGGGCCGAGGGTCATTGCGCACCGTTTGCGGGCAAATCCGGCAGGCAGAAGCTGTCCGATGCTCGTTATAATATTCGAATAATAGTCTTGACCTGTATATGGTTGAGGGCTCGGCTTGGACAAAGTAGTCTCGATGGATTACCCCCACGCGGGCCCGGGTCTGGGTCCGGCGGAGTAGAGCTCCGCAAGCGGATGCGAGGAGTACTTGTGACCGAGACGCGCGACGATACTGTCACCTGGCTCACTCAGGAGGCGCATGACCGGCTCAAGGGCGAGCTGGATCACCTTTCCGGCCAGGGCAGGATCGACATCGCCAAGAAGATCGAAGCCGCGCGGGATGAGGGGGACCTGCGGGAGAACGGCGGCTACCACGCAGCCAAGGAAGAGCAGGGCAAGATCGAGGCCAGGATCCACCAGCTGACCCACATCCTGACCCATTCGCGCGTCGGCGAACCGCCGCGCACAGACGGCGTGGTCGGACCGGGCATGACGGTCACCGTCCGGTTTGAGGGCGATGCCGCGGAAGTGACCTTCCTGCTCGCCTCGCGGGAGGAGAGCGGATCGCCGATCGATGTCTACTCGCCCAGGTCGCCGCTCGGCAGCGCGATCTCCGGCAAGAAGGTCGGCGAGACCGCCAGCTATAACCTGCCTAACGGGCGGGCGCTGGCCGTCGAGATCATCGACGCCGTGCCGTACGGCGGCATGTAGCACCGCAGGTTCCTTGCAGTGCCCCCGGCGCGACCGGGGCGTTCCCAACCCGACTGGGGCGGACTTTGTCGGTTGGCCTGAGCGCCCCCGGCGCGACCGGGACGTCCTGACCCGACTGGCGCGGACTTTCCCGTTTCGCCTGATGGTTGGTGTGGCCCGGGATCGCCCCGCTAGTGCACCAGCTCCGGTTCGGCCGACGGGGCGCTGCCTGGCATCTCTGACCTGCCCCGCAACGGGATCTCCTTGATCAGCCAGGCCAGCAGGAACACCAGGGCGGCGGCGGGCGCCGCCCAGAGGAAGATCGTGTCCACGCCGTGGCTGATTCCGTAGAACACCACTCCGCGGACCGCAGGTGCCAGGTGCTGGACGCTGGCCGGGTTGATCTGGGTGCCTGATGTGGCCAGCGGAAGTCCGGGCAGCCTGCTGCTCAGCGTGAGGTGCAGCGAGCGGATGAAGATCGCGCCGAAGATCGACACCCCGATCGAGCCGCCGATCTGCTGGAAGAAGGCGCGCGAGCTGCTGGCCACCCCCATGTCACGCGGATCCACGCTGTTCTGCGCGATCAGGGTGGTGATCTGCATCAGGAAGCCCATGCCGATCCCGAAGATCACGAAGAATGACATCGAGATCAGCCGCGATGTGCTGACGCCGAGGTTGGCGAGCAGCAGCATGCCGACCGTCATGATCGCGCCGCCGATGATCGGCAGCGCCTTGTACCTGCCGGTCCGCACCGTGACCTGACCCGCGATCAGCGAGGTCACCGTCGCGCCAAGCATCATCGGGATCAGCAGCAGCCCGCTCACGGTCGGCGAGGCGTGCTGCACGGTCTGCTGGTACAGCGGCAGGAACGTCATCGCCCCGAACATCGCCAGGCCGAGCAGGAAGCTCATGCCGCTCACCAGCGAGAAATTGCGGTTCCTGAAGACGTGCAGCGGCAGGATGGGCTCGCTGGCCCTGGCCTCGACGCCGATGAAGACGGCGACGGAGATGATCGCGAGCGCGATCAGGGTCATGATCTGCGGCGAGCCCCAGGCGTACTGGCTGCCACCCCAGGTCGTCACCAGCACGATCGCGGTGGCACCGACCGCCAGCACGGCGGCGCCCAGATAGTCGATCTTGTGCTGGACCCGGTGCCGCGGCAGGTGCAGGGTCGCCATCAGATAGGCCAGCGCCGCGCCGCCGACCGGCATGTTGATGTAGAAGATCCAGCGCCACGACAGCGTGTCCGTGATGTAGCCGCCGACCAGCGGACCACCGATCATGGCGATCATCATCGCCGCCATCATGTAGCCCATGTACTGACCCCGCTCGCGCGGCGAGACCAGATCGCCGATGGTGGCGATCGCGCCGACCATCAGACCGCCGGCGCCCAGTCCCTGCAGCGCGCGGAACGCGATGAGCTGATCCATCGAGTGCGACAGGCCGGACAGCGCCGAGCCGATCAGGAAGATCACGATCGCGGTGATCAGCAGCCGCTTGCGCCCGTACAGGTCGCCCAGCTTGCCGTACAGCGGCGTGGTGATGGTCGAAGCGAGCACGTAGGCGGTCACCACCCAGGACAGGTGATTCAGCCCGCCAAGATCTCCGACGATGCGCGGCAGCGCGGTAGAGACCACGAGCTGGTCCAGCATCGCTAGCATCAACGCGAGCAGCAGTCCCGGAAGAACGATCATGATATCGCGTCTGCGTCCGAACACGGGCTCGGCTCCCTGGCCAGCGACCGCCTCAACCTCTGCCATGATCCGGCTCCCTTATACCCGACATACCGCGTAACCTACTTGCCGACCGGCTAGCTTTTAGACCTGACGTAGAATATGGTCCATGCTTACCGGTCGTCAAGTAGGTTCGATCGAGGGTGGCACGACGATGAACGACACAGCCGACGATGGCCTTGATGCGCCGGATGACATGTCGGCCAGCGGTTCCCCAGCCGACGGCGCCACGGGTGGCGGTTCCACGGCGGGCGCTTCCCCGGCCGACGGCCGGGGTGCGGACCTGCGGACCAGGGGTGATACCCGCGCTCGGATCCAGCAGGTCGCGGTGGAGCTCTTTACCGAGCACGGCTACGAGGGCACCTCGCTGCGCGAGATCGCCGAGCGGCTCGAGGTCACGAAGGCTGCGCTGTATTACCACTTCAAGTCGAAGGAAGACATCGTCCGGAGCCTGGTCGAGGACTACTACGGCCAGATGGACGCGCTGATCGCCTGGGGCCGGCAGCAGCCCAGGACGGCCGAGGTCCGCTGCGAGATCCTCAGCCGCTACGTCAGCATCGTCGCCGAGGGTGATCAGGTCTTCAGGATGCTGCACCAGAACCAGGCGGCCGTGAACACCATGGCGTCGGCGAAGAGCCGGGGGGAGCTGTTCAGGGAGCGGATGCATTCACTCATCGACCTGCTCACCGAGCCAGGAGCGCAGCTATCGGAGCAAGTCAGGGCGGCGATGGCGCTCGGCGGGATCAGCGTCGGCTGGATGTTCTTCGCCGATCAGGTGCCTGATCGGCGTGAACTGTCCGCGGCGGTGCGCGACATCGCCAGCGACATCGTGCGGGCGCCGAACCAGGACTACGCGAGGCCTGGACGCGCTGGCTGACGTCTTGCTTGGTGCACGTGCCGCCGGACGGCGACGTGGCAAAGCGGCAGCGCAGCTGCGCGCGGGCACCTGACGTAGGCGATGGCAGGCGTGCCCGCCAGCGGGACCCGGCGCCAGCCGGTCGGCTGAACCGGCTTCACCGGTGGCATCAGCACCAGCTGGCTGTTGCCGCCACCCGAGCTGACCGAGCATCCCAGGTAATAGGCAACTGGGGTAGCCGAGCCATCGACAGCGCATGGCGCCCGGATGCCGAGATGATGGAGTTCACCCGCCTCAATGACATACAGACGTGAGCTGAGCTCGGCTCCCGTGAGTTCGCTCCGCTCGACAAAATGCTGTGAAATGGCGCCGGTCAGGAGAAACGCGCAGGCTGCCGCTATCGCCACTCTCCGCCAGCGAAATTCGGTAACCAGCCATGCTATTCCGTCTGCCGCCGGTATGGTCAGCATGGCGAACACCGGAAGCAGGTAGCGCGGTGCGGCGATGGGCACGAAAAATGAGTAGGCCGCGAGCACGGACAGCGCCGGGCCGATGGCAATGCCCGCTGACACCCGCATCAGGTGCCGACCAGCCACGACTCCGATGATCACGAGCACGAGCAGCGCCAGCCACCATATGGTCAGCCCGGGATACCGCCAGCCCTGGCAGGACCCTGGCGGGCAGTAACCAGGGCCGTCAATGACCCGGAGCTGATCTCGCAGCGAGAAATACAGGCCGAACCTCGGCGGCTGCTGCGCCGTCCGCTGCAGCCGCGACGCCGGACCTCCGTAAAAGGCGTAAGCTTCGCCGATCCATTCGCTGACTCCGGCGATTATCCCGGCGGCGAAAGCGCCGAGAACACGGAGATTACGCCAGGCTGGCACAACCATAGTCGCAACAATCAGCGGAGCCACGATAAAGCACGCATCTTGGTAGCGCACCAGGAAAAGGAAGAACACGACGATGCTGATCAGCGGAAGCATTACCCGGCTCGGCAGGCGCCGGGTGACCGCCTGCAGGAACAGGCCGGTGACGGCCAGCGCTCCCAGGGCTTCCCACAGGTCAGGCATGGCCAGCGGCCCGCTCAGCAGCGCCACGGCAAGGCTGCCCAGGATGAAGCCGGCCACGGCAAGCACCCAGGTCGGCCGCAGTCCGCGCCAGCAGAGCAGGGCCAGGAACAGCCCGGCGCCGGAAAGCAGCGCCATCCAGACCCGCAGGACCAGCACGGAAGTCGTCAGCAGCGTCACCGGTGCGGCCAGCAGACCCGCACCGCGGCTATGCGCTGGCGGCATCAGGATGGGCGATGCGTGCACACTGGTCTGCGCTATGTAGGTGATCTCATCCCAGCCAAGCGGCATCCGCAGCGGGGTCAGGGTCAGCTCCGCCAGGATGAACATGCCTGCCGCCAGGACGAGCCAGCGCACGCTCCCGTTCAGCGCGGCCTTGACCGTCAGTGCCGTGTTCGGGGCGGGAACGCGGCCAGCGCCGCCGGGCCGACCCCATCGGTCCCCCGTGTGCTCCCGCTGGTCCCCCGTGTGCTCCCGCTGGTCCCCCGTGTGCTCCCGCTGGTCCCCCGTGTGCTCCCGCTGGTCCCCCGTGTGCTCCCGCTGGTCCCCCGTGTGCTCCCGCTGGTCCCCCGTGTGCTCCGGCTGGTCGCCAGGCCGTAGCGATCGGTCCTTCAGTGGCTCCCGCAGATCCTCCGGCTGTACCCGCCGGTCCTCCGGCTGTGCCCACCGGTCCCCCGGCCGTGGCGGATTCAGCAGACTATTACGAGGCCGACGACGCGCTGCGCTGCGACCTGGATCTGACATGTCGGCAATATTAGGCGCGTTCGGTGCTCCGTGCTGGTCTCCCGGCAGCAGTGGCACGCACCAGCGGCGTGGTGCGGTAGCTGACCGTGGTGGCCAGGGCGATCACCGTCGAGGTTCGTACCACCCCAGGCACGTCCACGATCGCGTCGATGACCCGCTGCAAGTCGGCGTTGGTCCTGGCGACTACCCGGCAGAGCATGTCGCCAGAGCCGGTGATGGTGTGCGCCTCGAGAACCTCGGCGATCTGCGACAGGCGGTCGGCAACCTGGTCGTGCCCGCCCGCCTGCCTGAGTTCGAGCGTCACGAACGCCATCACGGTGTGACCGAGCGCTGCCGGGTCAATGTCCGGTCCGTAACCGGTGATAATCCGGCGAGACTGCATCCGGTCGATCCTTGCCTGGACGGTGCCGCGGGCCACGCCAAGCCGGCGGGACGCCTCATGCACGCCGATCCGCGGCTCCGCGCTCAGGAGCTCGATCAGGCTCGCGTCGAGGTCATCGATCACTGATCAGCCTCTCATCGCATGATGCACAGCAGCACCAGCAGCTGACGGTCAGCCCTGAGCAATCTGTCCAGCAGCAAGTCTCGCCGTTGCGCATCTTGTCCGCCTGGTCGATCATGCCAGAACACCCGCAGCCGAAAACCAGGCAGCCAGAGTGCACATCGCCGGGACGCTCGCCCGCCAGCATGAAGGAGCGAACTATGACCGCAGAGACCGCAGCAGCAGCCAGCATCGCGCAGCAGGTCGATAAGTTTCCGGTCACCGGCATGGACGCGGTCGTCTTCGCCGTCGGCAACGCCAGGCAGGCCGCGCACTTCTACTCGACTGCCTTCGGCATGCGCTGCGTGGCGTACCGCGGCCCAGAGACCGGCTGCCGGGACGAAGCGGCCTACGTGCTCGAGGCCGCGCAGGCACGGTTCGTGCTGCGCGGTCCGGTTCGAGGCGGGACCGATCTGGCCCGGCATGTCGCCGCGCACGGTGACGGCGTGATCGACCTGGCGATCGGCGTCCCTGACGCGGCCGACGCGTTCAGGCATGCGGTAGCACGGGGCGCGACACCGGTGCGGGAACCGCACGTCGAAGAGGACTCGGGCGGCAAGGTCGTGCTCGCGTCGATCGCGACCTATGGCGACACGACGCACACGCTCGTGCAGCGGTCCGACTACGCCGGGCCCTACTTGCCAGGCTATGTCGCCGCCGATCCGCTGATCACAGATCAACGCGCCCCGTTCATCACAGCGATCGACCACTGCGTCGGCAACGTCGAGCTCGGCAGGATGGACGAATGGGTCAGCTTCTATCACCGGGTCATGGGTTTCACCAACATGAAGGAATTCATCGGCGACGACATCGCGACCGAGTACTCCGCGCTGATGAGCAAGGTGGTGGCCGACGGCAGCCGGAAGGTTAAGTTCCCGATCAACGAGCCAGCGGCCGGCAAGAAGAAGTCGCAGATCGACGAGTATCTAGAGTTCTACGGCGGACCTGGCGTCCAGCACATCGCGCTGACTACCGACGACATCGTGACCGCGGTACGCCGGATGCAGGCGGCTGGGATCAGCTTCCTGCCCACGCCGGACAGCTATTACGACAGGCTCGGCGAGTGGGTCGGCGAGACCCGAGTGGACGTCGACGAGCTGAGGGAGTTGCGGATTCTGGCCGACCGGGACGAGGACGGATACCTGCTGCAGATATTCACCAGACCGGTGCAGGACCGGCCGACGGTCTTCTTCGAGGTGATCGAGCGGCACGGATCGCAGGGCTTCGGCAAGGGCAACTTCAAGGCGCTGTTCGAAGCGATCGAGCGAGAGCAGGACCGGCGCGGCAATCTCTGAGGTCAGCCCGCCGCCTGCCGGTACCGGCCTACACCCGCGCAAGCCACCAAAGGCCAGTGCCAGCCCGGCGCCTGCCGGTAGCAGCCACGACTCACGGCAGCCTACCACCCTTACGACAGGTTGTCGTCGATCCGCTACGAAGCGTTACAAAGGCTGGAGTGGGAATCATAGCCGTGTGACTCAGCAACCAGAGCGTCCAGACTCAGGCACCGCCGGGTCCCCCGACCCGAATCCGCCAGGATGGGGGCAGCCGGAGCAGCGGGCCCATGGCGAGCCACAGCCGGGTTACGGGCAGCCACAGGGTTACGAGCAGGCGCAGGGCTACGAGCAGCCGCAAGGCTACGGGTCGCCGCAGCAGCCCTACCGATCCTCCTATCCGCAGGTTCCAGGCGTGCCAGCCAGCGGCTATACCGTTCGGGACCCGCGACTAGCCGAGCCGTGGCGCAGGTTCGTCGGCTGGATTGTCGACTGGATCGTCATCTCCATCATCACCAGCGTGGTGTGGATCCCGGCCGCGGTCCGGAGTAGCACCAACCAGGGCGCGGGGGCATACTTCGTCACCGGCGTATTCGGCCTCTGCCTCGCGGTGCTGTACTACTGGCTGCTGACCGGGTTCTGGGGTACCACCATCGGCAAGCGGCTGGTGGGTGCCTGGGTAGTTACCGCAGCCGGGGCGTCCAAGGTCGGCCTGGGCGCGGCGTTCATCCGGGCCATCGTGTTCGACGTCATCCCGGCGATCCCGGTGATCGGGTGGGTCTGGTTCCTGCTCGACAACCTGTGGCTGCTGTGGGACCAACGGCGCCAGTGCCTGCACGACAAGGCAGCAGGCACGATCGTGGTCAAGGGCGCCGCACTGGGGCGCTAGCAGGGCTTGGCGAAACGACTGGCGAAAGCAGGCGTGAGCCCTATGCCTGGCGCTCGTCCTCGGGTACGACGAAGGCACCCCGACCGATTGCCGGCCTGAGCGCTGCTGCAGTTCTCGCCCTGCCCCGCGCACGCGCCGCATCGACCTGCCTACCCGGCCAGTCCCGGTCCGTAGGCGTCGATGACGGCGATCGTCGACGGTTGCCCGCGGCTGAAGCATTCCGGGACAAAGTTGTAATCCGGCGGGCCGTCAAACGGTCCGGTGACCACGCCGCCGCCGGCGGGCAGCGTAATCCGGACCGACAGCGGTCCTGGCGGGCGGCCACACCAGTTGGCCCAGAAGACGACCAGATCCGCCGCGTTCAGCGTGCCGGGCGCCAGCACGGCCGGACTGAGCGACAGGTTCGGCGCCCGCACCAGGCGGACCGGCAGCGGCTTCCCGCCGGCCCGGACGATGGCCGCCTGGGGCAGGCCGCGCAGGACGCAGGGACGAGATCCGACGTTGGTGAACTCGATATCACCGTGGGCGCCCTCCTCCTCGCCCTCCCGCCCTGCCCTGATCCGCAGCATCGTGCTCGCGCACGACACCGCGGCCGAGACCGCCGGGGATGCCGGCCGGCTCGGTCCGCCCGAATGCTGAGCGGGGCTGGCCGGCCTCGCCGATGCCGCGCAGCCAGCGAGCAGCAGGGCCGCGCAGCATGCCAGCGACGCCAGCCGCAGAACGCTGAGCGGCCTGCATGTCATGGAGCCGCGTGTCCTGGCGGTCATGTACTTGTGACGGTCCGCCGGCCGCGACGGTTGTGGCGCACTGGCCGGGGAGATCGCCCCGCGAGTATTGACGGGTGCGGCCTGGCGGGGGCGGCCGCGGTGACGGCCTGCGCGCTTTCAAAGGGGGCATCGCCCACTGGTGCTTCAGGACGCCGAACTCCCGCTCCACGGCCTTGAACCGGTCGGTGTTCCTCGGGATCAGCGGGTGCAGTCGTCAATCCCTGACCCACGCCGAGCCGTGGTGCACTAACTGACGGGCAACGCCATGTCGACGCGCCCCGCTTGGCGTCGGAGCCGGCGAGCGTCCATTCGCCAGGCTCGCACGACTGCAGCTTGTCCTTCCCAGCCTTCACGGGGGAGTCTGGCCTCCGGGTCCGCGTACTTGTAGCGGCTCCTCCCCGCCGCGCTTGACGAACCGCTAGGGGCACCCCCAGCCGGAGCGGGACACGCTTCAGATCACCTCGACGGCGTAGCCGGCGCCGGTCAGCGCCGCGACAATCGCCGCGCAGTGCTCGGGACCGCGCGTCTCAAGCTGCAGGCTGATCTCGACCTCATCGATCCGCAGACCGGGTGACGCGCGCTCATGCAGCACATCGAGCACACTGCTGCCGAGCGCGGCTACCTCGGCAAGCAACCCGGCCAGCGAGCCAGGCCGATCAGGTACCCGGCATCGGAGCGCCAGATAACGGCCGGCCGCGGTCAGGCCGAATCTCAGCACCTTGGCGAGCACGAGCGGATCGATGTTGCCGCCGGACAGGACGACCACCACCGGCGGCTCGAACGCGCCGGGGTGCTCAAGCAACGCGGCCACCCCAGCGGCCCCGGCCGGTTCCACCACCTGCTTGGCCCGCTCCAGGCAGAGCAGGAGTGCGCGGGACAGACTTTCCTCGGTGACGGTCAGCACCTGGCTGACCAGCTCGCTGATCATGCGGAACGTGATCTCGCCGGGAACCGCGACCGCGATGCCGTCGGCCATTGTCGGGGCTGGCGTGACGCCGACCGGGCGCCCCGCCGTCAGCGAAGCCGGGAACGGCGCTACCGCCGCAGCCTGGACGCCGACCACCACCGGCGCCGACCCTGCCGAACCCGCCGAGCCGGCCGAACTGGCCCAACCTGGGGAACCGGCCGAACCTGGCGATGCGGCCGAACCCGCCGAGCCTGCCGAGCCGACCGGGTCTGACGGGCCCGCCAAGTTCGCCGGGTGCGGTTTCGCGTCCGCCGGCCGACCAGCCAGCGCGAGCGCGATGCCGGCCATCAGGCCACCGCCGCCTACCGGCACGATGACCGTGCGCGCCTGCGGGCATTGCGCCGCGATCTCCAGTCCGACCGTGCCCTGCCCGGCGATGATGTCGGGATGCTCGAACGGGTGGATGAAGATCGATCCGTCGGCGTCGGCGATCTCGCGCGCCTTGGCCAGGGCGTCGATGATCGAATCGCCATACAGCACGACATCGGCCCCGTAGGCCCGGGTGGCCGCGAGCTTCGGCAGCTGGGCGTTCTGCGGCATGACGACCGTGGCGCGGGTCCCCAGGATGGACGCGGCAAGCGCCACTCCCTGGGCGTGGTTGCCAGCGCTCGCTGCCACCACACCACGGGCCCGCTCTGCCTCGGTGAGCCTGGATATCCGCCAGTAGGCACCGCGGATCTTGAACGAGCCAGCCCGCTGCAGATGCTCGCATTTCAGCCAGACCGGACCACCAGCCAGATCCGAGAGCACCTTGGAACGCAGCACCGGAGTCTCCCGCACGACACCGCACAGCGCCTCGCTTGCCGCCAGGATGTCGCCGTGGCTGACCTCGGGCAACGTCGTCATGACTGCAGTGTGGCACTGCCGGGGGCCGGGCCTGCGGCATCCGGCCGGTCAGACGGCGGCCAGGTCGCGGTGAGCGGCGGCCACGTCGCGGTGGGCATCGTTAGTCTCCGGCCCAGTACCGGTCACCGGCGAAGATCAGCGCCGCCGCCCCTACCAGGCCTGCGTTCTGCCCTAGGGCAGCGGGGACAACCCGGACCTGGCGGGCGAAATCCAGCCTGGCGTGTGCGGCCAGCGCCTCCTGGAGTGGATCGAAGAGCAGCGCCCCGGCCTGAGAGAGCCCGCCGCCAACCGCGACGACCTCGAGATCGCACAGGTTAGTCGCCGACGCGATCGCGATGCCGAGCGCCCTGCCCGCGCGGCGCATCGCGGCGTGGCCGATCGGATGACCCTGGGCCGCATCGCCAGCCAGGTCCTTGGCGGTCAGGCCGGGCTGATCCGGCCGCCAGCCCTCGGCCTGCGCCCAGGTGACCAGCGCGAGTCCGCGGGCAATCGCTTCCAGGCAGCCGCGGCCACCACACACGCAGAGCGGACCATCGTCCGGATCGACCACTACATGACCGATATGCCCGGCATTGCCGGACGTTCCCTCGATCAGCCGGTTGTCCAGGATCAGCCCGCCGCCGACGCCGGTCGACACCACCATGCCGAGCACATTGCGCCGGCCCCGGCCGGCGCCACGCCAGTGCTCTCCTGCCGCCATGCAGATCGCGTCATTGTGCACCCGCACCGGGATACCTGGGTACCGCTCGGCTAGCCGTGCCCGCAGCGGGAACGCCCGCCAGCCAGGGATGTTGAGCGGCGAGACCAGGCCGGCCGGCCATTCCATCGGGCCGCCGCAGCCGCAGCCAAGCCCGGTAAGCTCGGCCGGATCAGCAATCTTGGCGGTGCTGAGCACCTGGACGAGCAACGACTCCAGGGTGCGCCAGAGGTGCTCGGCATCGACATCGCCCGGCGTCGCCACCTGCGCCCAGGTAATCAGGCGGCCGCCCGGCTCAGCCACCCCGGCGGCGATCTTTGTGCCGCCGACATCGATAACCAGGACCGGACCGCTCTCCGCCATGCTGGGCCTCCCAAGGTGCGGACTACGCCGCCATGGACATAGTGTCGAATGGTGGAGCCTCGAAGCCAGTCCTCGCCAACCACTACCGCAGCAGCCGCCCCAGCAGTCAAGACGCTCGGTGAACTACGCGCAAGCGGCCATCAGTTCCGGAGCGTCAAGGACGAGGTGCGGCAGAACCTGCTCGCCCGGTTGCGCGCGGGCGAAGATCCCTTTCCCGGCATCCTCGGGTTCGGTGAGACGGTCCTGCCGCATCTGGAGCGCGCCCTGATTGCGGGGCACGACGTCATCCTGCTCGGCGAGCGCGGCCAGGGCAAGACCCGGCTGATCCGTACTCTGACCGGCCTGCTCGATGAATGGTCGCCGGTGGTCACCGGATGCGAGATCAACGACCATCCGTACGCGCCGGTCTGCACCAGATGCCGCCGCCTGGCCGCAGAGCTTGAGGAGGATCTGCCGGTCAGCTGGCATCACCGGAGCGAACGGTATGGCGAGAAACTCGCCACGCCCGACACCAGCGTGGGTGACCTGATCGGCGACATCGACCCGGTGAAGGTGGCCGAGGGACGAACGCTGGGCGACCCGGAGACGATTCATTACGGGCTGGTGCCGCGCACCAACCGTGGTGTCTTCTGCCTGAACGAGCTGCCAGACCTAGCCGAGCGGATCCAGGTCTCGCTGCTCAACGTGCTTGAGGAGCGGGACATCGCGGTCCGCGGCTACGCGCTGCGGCTGCCGCTTGACCTGGTCCTTGTCGCGAGCGCGAACCCTGAGGACTACACCAACCGGGGTCGGATCATCACGCCGCTCAAGGACAGGTTCGGCGCCGAGATCCGGACTCATTACCCGCTCTCGCTCGACGCCGAGCTGGCCGTTATCCGCCAGGAGGCCTCGATCGCCTGGGGCGGCCAGTCACCCGACGCGGTCCTGCCCGAGCACCTGATCGAGGTGATCGCCAGGTTCACCCGGCTGGTGCGCGCCTCGCCCGCGGTGGACGCCCGCTCCGGCGTCTCCGCCAGGTTCGCGATCGCCGCCGCCGAAGCCGTCGTCGCCGCGGCGGTCCGGCGAGCGGCGATCAGCGGCGAAGATCAGCCCGTTGCCAGGATCTGCGATCTGCCGGCGATCATCAGCACGCTGCGCGGCAAGGTCGAGTTCGAGGTCAGCGAGGAAGGCCGGGAGGCCGAGGTGCTCGAGCACCTGATGCGCCGGGCCATCGCTGACGCGTTTCGCGCCAGGCTCGGCAGTGCCGACCTGACTGGCTTGCTTGACAAGTTCGCCGAGGGCGGCATGGTCGAGTCCGGCGACCTGCTGCCGGCCGCTGAGCTGCTGCGCAGAATCGGCGACGTGCCTGGCCTGGCCAAGATCATGGAGCGGCTGGACATGGACGGCGGCGAGTCGTTCGGCCAGGCGGCCGCCGCCCTCGAGTTCGCACTTGAGGGGCTGTACCTGATGCGCCGGCTGTCCAAGGATGTCGTGGACGGCACCGCCATCTACCGCAGCTAGGCGCGAGGCAGGGTAGCCGCGCGGGAGGGCAGGAGACGGTGACCGGTTACCGGTATGGCCCCTACCACGGCGGGCCCGATCCGCTTGAGCCGCCGTATGACGTCCGCGGCGCGGTAGACGCGCTCGGCGATGCCATCCTGAATGGCGACGATGTGGCCAACGCGCTCCGTGACCTGCTCAGGCGGGGCATTTCGGACCACCACGGCCTGGACGACCTGCTCCGTCAGGTCCGCGAGCGGCAGCGGGAGCTGCGCCGCAGTGGACGCCTCGATGGGATCCTGGAGCAGGTCAGGGCGATGCTGGACACGGCGATCGGGCAGGAGCGGGCCGAGCTCTTCCCCGATCCCAGTGACGATGCCAGGATGCGCGAGGCTGAGCTCGACGCGCTGCCGTCAGACACGGCCCAGGCAATCCGGAGGCTGGCCGACTACCAGTGGCAGAGCGAGGCTGCCGCCCAGACCTTCGAGCAGCTCAAGGAGTTGCTGCGGCGCGAGGTGCTTGACAGCCAGTTCCGCGGCATCAAGCAGACCATGGAAGAGCCGGATCCCGAGGCGATGCGGCGGGTCAAGGATATGATGTCCGCGCTGACGGCGATGATCGAGGCAGATGCCGCAGGCGTCCATACCCAGCAGGATTTCGACGCCTTCATGCAGGAGTACGGGGACTTCTTTCCTGAATCGCCGGCGAATCTCGAGGAGCTGGTGGACTCACTGGTCCGCCGGATGGCCGCAGCGCAGCGGCTGCTGAACTCGCTCAGCGACGCCCAGCGGGACGAGCTGGCCGGGCTGATGTCGCAGACCCTGGAGGATGCCGGGCTGGCACAGGAGATGGCCAGGCTGGCCGACGCGCTGCGGGCTCGGCGGCCCGACATCGACTGGAACGGACCGAACGGCGAGCGGATGACCGGCTCAGACCCGCTCGGTCTGGGTGACGCGACGACCGCCGTGGCCGAGCTTGCCGACCTCGCCGAGCTCGAGGAGGCGCTGCGCCAGGACTACCCCGGTGCGCGACTTGACGACATCGACGAGGAAGCGGTGCGGCGGGCACTGGGCCGCCAGGCGGTGGATGACATGGAGGCACTCCGCCAGATCGAGCGGGAGCTGCAGCGGCAGGGATACCTGCAGGCCAACGAGGGCAAGCTGGAGCTCACCCCGAAGGCGGTGCGGCGGCTGGGCGACACCGCGCTGCGCAAGGTGTTCGCGAAACTGGCCGAGGGTGGTCACGGCGACCACGATCAGCGCGACGTCGGCCAGGCCGGCGAGCTGACCGGCGCCACCAGGCCGTGGCGGTTCGGCGATGAGCAGCCGATCGACACCGCGGCCACGGTCCGCAACGCTCTGCTTCGCGGCGGCGTGCCCGGCGAATCGGTCGGCCAGCGGCCGAACGTGCAGCTGTCAGTCAGCGACTTCGAGATCGGCGAGACCGAGCGTCGCGCGTCGGCGGCGGTCTGCCTGCTGGTGGACCTGTCCTATTCGATGGCACTGCGCGGGACCTGGGGAGCGGCGAAACAAACGGCGCTGGCCCTGTACTCACTGGTCCGGACCAGATTCCCGCAGGACTCGCTGCAAGTTGTCGGATTCTCCAACTACGCCAGGGAACTGCGCGAAACGGATCTGGCCGAACTCGGCTGGGACATGGTGCAGGGCACCAACCTGCACCACGCTCTGGTGCTGGCCGGCCGGTTCCTTGATCGTCGCCCCGAGCACAACCCCGTGGTGCTGATCATCACCGACGGTGAGCCGACCGCTCACCTGCGCAGGGACGGTCGGTCCTGGTTCGACTGGCCACCGTCGCCTGAGACGCTCGAGCTGACCATGGCCGAGGTGGACAAGATGACCAGACGCCAGGCGACGCTCAACATCTTCATGCTGGCCGATGATGAGCGGCTGACCGCCTTCGTTGATGAAGTGGCTAGGCGCAATGGCGGCCGCGTGCTCCGGGCGATGCCCGATAGTCTGGGCGAGTACGTGGTAAGCGACTTCCTGCGGGCCCGGCGGGAACGCAGCAGATAGCACTGATATTCGCCGGTTTCTGGAAGTACACCTATCCGGTGCCCGCACGTAGTACGGTGCCGGTCGTAGTCGTCTCCGCTGGCCCGGGCGTGCGACCGTCGGCCAAGATCAAGCGGAAGCCTTATAGGAGGAAGAAAGTGAGTAGTGCAAGCGTGACAGGTGCCGGGCGCAAGCCGCTGGTCATCGTGCTGGCCGTGATCGGCGTCCTGGCCATCGTCCTCGGCATTTTGTATTTCGTCGACGGCAGCGCGCTGCCCGGCTTCCTGACGGCTGGCAGCCACGTCAAGAAGGGCAACCACAATGCCCGCGGCGCCGTTTCTGCCGTGGTAGGCGTGGCCGCGCTGGCAGGCGCATGGATCATGAACAAGCGGAGCAGCTGACCTGACCGCCCAAGTTAGCCGGGTCGGCTGAGTTAGCCGATCCGCAATCCCCGGAGTGCCGCGGTGCCAGGCGCTAGGTCTGGCCCCGGCATCATCCGGGAGCACCGGAGAATCCTGGTGATCGGGTCCTAGACTCAGCGCATGTCCATTGCCACTGGCGCTTCTGGTCATCTGACCTTCTCCCAGCATCTGGTTCTCTGGCTGCACGTCGTCTTCGTCATCTTCACGGTCGGCCCGCTCACGGTGGCGATCATGTCGACTCCCAGGTACGTCAGGCGGCAGAACATCACCGTCGTCCGCTATCTGTCCCGGATCACCTTCATCTTCACGCTCGGCTCGCTCGGCGTCCTGATCGCCGGCGAGGTCCTGGCACAGATGCTGAACGAGGCCAGCAAGCCGTGGCTCATCGTCTCGGCGACGCTGTTCCTGGTCGCGATCGTCCTGCTCGTGCTGATCGTCAGGGACCAGCGCCATGCCATCCGTGCCCTTGAAGAGGCGGCCGAGCATGCTGCCGGGAGCGCTGTCGCCCCAGTCGACACGGGTGCTGCGCCGACTCAGGAGAGCGAGGCGGACGACGCTCAGGGGGCCAGCCCGGCGTCCGTACCGGCCGGCCCGGCCCGCCAACTGGCCACCGTCGAGCGCGGCAGGATCGCGATGCTCGGCGGCGTGGTCGGCCTGACCTACCTGGTAGTCCTGGTCCTGATGGTCTGGAACAGCTGATCGAGCGGCGTCGTTACCTGCCAGCAGTCGGGCACAGCCCCACCATCGGTCGGGCTTGCCCCGGCGGGCAGCCATGGTCATTGGGTATCTGGGTAGACCTGCGTGAAGTAGCGGGCGCCGGCGCCCTACCCGGTTCCGGTGATTCCTCGGGGGGCAGTGATGCCGGATGACGCTTCAGGATGACACCGATGATCGGATGGAGTTCTCGTCGTACCCGCCGATCGCCGACTACGGGTTCCTGTCGGACTGCGAAGTCACCGCCCTAGTGGCGCCGAGCGGATCGGTGGAGTGGATGTGCCTGCCCCGGCTGGACGGCCCGAGCGTTTTCGGGTCGCTCCTTGACCGGGACGCTGGCTGGTTCCGCTTCGGCCCCGCGGACATGACCGTCCCCGCCGACCGTCGCTATTTGCCGGGCACGATGGTGCTGGAAACCAGCTGGGACTGCGACGAAGGCTGGATCGTTGTCCAGGACTGCCTGGTGATGGGCCCGTGGCGGCACGAGCATCCCGAGCGCGGCGCGCATACCAGGCCGCCGACGGACTACGACGCCGAGCACACACTGCTGCGGACCGTGCGCTGCACGAACGGCTCAGTCCAGCTGGTCATGGATTGCGAGCCGGCGTTCGACTACGGCCGTCAGCGGGCGCGCTGGAGTCACACCGGCCAGGGTTATCGGCAGGCCGCGATCCGTCCGGAGGGCGGGGACCTGACGCTGACCCTCACTTCTGACATCCGGATCGGCGTCGAGGGCCCGAGCGCGCAGGCACGAACCCTGCTCCGGGAGGGCGAGACCCGGTTCTGCGCGCTGTCCTGGGGTAGCCAGCTGCCGCCCGAGGACTACCTGGAAGCGGAGCGGCGGCTGATCTGGACCACCCATCATTGGCGGCACTGGCTGGCCAGAGGCAGCCTTCCCGACCACCGGTGGCGCAGTCATCTGACCCGCAGCGCGCTCACCCTCAAGGGGCTGGCGTACGCGCCGACCGGTGCCATCGCGGCTGCGGCCACCACGTCCCTGCCCGAGACGCCGCGCGGGGAACGGAACTGGGACTACCGCTACAGCTGGGTCCGCGATGCGACTTTCGCGCTCTGGGGCCTGTTCACCCTTGGCTTCGAGTGGGAGGCAAGCGACTACTTCGCGTTCATCTCCGACCTGATCGAACGCGACGGCGCGGACCTGAAGATCATGTACCGGATTGACGGTTCGAGCGAACTTGACGAGCAGGTGCTCGATCACCTGCACGGCTACCAGGGCGCCCGGCCAGTCCGGGTCGGCAACGCCGCATACGCGCAGCGGCAGAACGACGTGTGGGGTGCGGTGGTCGACTCGCTGTACCTGCATGCCAGGTCAAGGGACTGGCTGGACGAACGAGTCTGGCGGATGGCCCGCCAGCAGGTCGAGCAGGCTCTGGCCCGCTGGCGTGAGCCCGACCACGGCATCTGGGAGGTCCGCGGCGAGCCGCAGCACTTCACCTCGTCCAAGCTGATGTGCTGGGTGGCAGCGGACCGCGGCGCCCGGCTGGCGCGGATCAGGGAGGATGAGGAGACCGCCGGGCGATGGCAGCAGGCGGCTGACGAGATCCACGCCGACATCTGCGCGAACGCCACCGACGACCGCGGCGTGTTCTGCCAGCACTACCGGACGACGGCACTCGACGCCTCGGCCCTGCTGATGCCGCTGATGAGCTTCCTGCCGCCCGACGACCCGCGAATGCGGGCCACGGTCCTGGCCATCGCTGACGAGCTATCGAACGACGGGCTGGTCCCCCGCTACCGGCTGGACCAGACCGATGACGGGCTCCGCGGCGAGGAGGGCACCTTCACGATCTGCTCGTTCTGGCTGGTTTCGGCGCTGGCCGAGATCGGCGAGCATCGCCGCGCCCGCGACCTGTGCGAGAAGGTCCTGTCCTACGCGAGCCCGCTGCTGCTTTACGCGGAACAGATCGACCCTGGCTCCGGCCGCCATCTGGGCAACTTCCCGCAGGCCTTCACCCACCTGGCGCTGATCAACGCCGTCATGCATGTCGTCAGGCACGAACAGCAGGAGGCACGCAGCGCACTCGGCGGCGACGCGACGGTATCCCCCCGCCAGTAACCTGAGCCACCTAGCCGAGCGCGGCGCGCAGGTCTTCCAGCAGGTCGTCGCAGGTCTCGATGCCGACCGAGAGGCGGACCAGGTCGGCCGGGACTTCGAGCGGCGAACCTGCCACCGACGCGTGCGTCATCCGGCCGGGATGCTCGATCAGCGACTCCACCCCGCCGAGTGACTCGCCGAGAGTGAACAGCCGGGTTCTCCCGCACATCTCGACGGCGGCCTGCTCGCCTCCGGCGTGCCGGAACGACACCATGCCGCCGAAGCCGCGCATCTGCTTGGCAGCCACCTCGTGGCCGGGATGATCCGGCAGGCCAGGATAGTAGACCTGCGCCACCCGAGGATGGCTGGCCAGCATGACCGCCACCTGCGAGCCGTTATCGCAATGCCGATCCATTCTGACGCCGAGAGTCTTGATGCCGCGCAGAGTCAGCCAGGCATCGAACGGGCCACCGGCCGAGCCGGTCGCGTTCTGCAGGAAGGCCAGCCTGGCGGCCAGGTCGGTGTCGGCCACCACCAGCGCGCCGCCGACCACGTCCGAGTGACCGCCGAGGTACTTGGTGGTCGAATGCACCACGACATCGGCACCCAGGGTGAGCGGCTGCTGCAGATAAGGCGAGGCGAACGTGTTGTCCACGGCGAGCAGCGCCCCCGCCGAATGGGCGATCTCGGCCAGGGCACGGATGTCGGCGATCGACAGCAGCGGGTTGGTGGGCGTTTCGACCCAGACCAGCTTCGCCCGGTTTGCGGTCACGGCGGCGCGGACCGCCGCCGAATCCGAGACTGGCACCGGGTGGTAGGTCACCCCCCAGTTCTTCAGCACCTTGTCGAACAGCCGGAACGTCCCGCCGTAGGCGTCGTGCGGGATCAGCACGTGGTCACCGGGCTGCAGCACTGTCCTGAGCAAGCAGTCTTCCGCGGACATGCCGGACGCGAAAGCCAGCGCCCTGGCTCCGCATTCCAGGGCGGCCAGGCACTCCTCAAGCGCGCCTCTGGTCGGATTCGCCGTCCTGGAGTACTCGTAGCCCTCGATCCAGCGGCCGGGTCCTTCATCCGAGCCGCCGCGCAGGGCGCCGACACCATCCTGCTTATAAGTGGACACCTGATAGATCGGCGGCACTACGGCACCGGTCAGCGGATCCGGTTCCTGCCCGGCATGGATTGCCAGGGTCTCGAAGCCATCCATCGCAGCTATCTCAGCCATTCGCGATTCCTTAGCAGCAGACGTCGTTATCTGAGCTAGACCCAACCCGCCAGGTGAAGCTGAAGCCTGGCTGGCTGGCTAGCCAGGTTAGCCAGCCAGGAAGGTAAGCACATCCTGACGGGTGATCATTCCGGCGGGCTTGCCGTCGACCAGCACCACGGCGGCGCCCGCCTTCTCCAGCGCAGCGACCGCGGCGCTGATCGGCTCGCCCGATCCGATCATCGGCAGCGGCGCGGACATGTGTGCGGCCACCGGCTCGGTCGGTACGGCCCGGCCGGTCACCAGAGCGTCGAGCAGGTCGCGCTCCACGATCGAACCGATCACCTCGGCGGCCATGACGGGCGGCTCCTCCTTGAGCACCGGGAGCTGTGAGACGTCATACTCGCGCAGCGTCTCGATCACGGCCCGCACCGACTCATCCGGGTGCGCGTGCACGAAGAGCGGCAGCTGGCCGCGTTTGCGGTCGAGCACGTCGGCCACTCGCGGCTCGGCGGTCTCCGACGTCAGGAATCCGTAGTCAGCCATCCAGTCGTCGTTGAAGATCTTCGACAGGTAGCCGCGACCGCCATCGGGCAGCAGCACCACGATGATGTCATCCGGCCCGGCCTGCTCGGCCACGGCGAGCGCCGCCACCACAGCCATCCCGCAGGAACCACCGACCAGCAGCGCCTCCTCCCTGGCCAGGCGGCGGGTCATCAGGAAGGAATCGGCGTCGCTCACCGCGATGACCTGGTCGCAGATGCTCTTGTCGTAGGTGTCCGGCCAGAAGTCCTCGCCGACGCCCTCGACCAGGTACGGCCGCCCGGTCCCGCCGGAGTAGACCGAACCCTCCGGATCGGCGCCGATCACCTGGACCCGGCCACCGGATACCTCCTTGAGGTACCGGCCGGTGCCGGAGATCGTCCCGCCGGTGCCGACGCCGGCCACGAAGTGGGTCACCCGGCCATCGGTCTGCTCCCAGATCTCCGGGCCGGTTGAGTGGTAATGCGAATCCGGGTTAGCCGGGTTGGCGTACTGGTTCGGCTTCCAGCCGCCGGGGACCTCGCGGGCCAGCCGGTCGGAGACGCTGTAGTAGGAGTCGGGGGAATCCGGCGAGACGGTAGTCGGGCAGACCACGACCTCGGCACCGTAGGCACGCAGCACGCTGATCTTGTCCTGGGCCACCTTGTCCGGGCAGACGAAGACGCATTTGTAGCCCTTCTCAGCCGCCACGATCGCGAGTCCGACACCGGTGTTGCCCGACGTCGGCTCCACGATGGTGCCACCCGGCCGCAGCGCGCCTGATGCCTCAGCGTCCTGGACCATCCGCAGCGCGATCCGGTCCTTGACCGAGCCGCCTGGGTTGACGTACTCAACCTTGGCCAGGACGGCAGGCGCCCGTCCGTGGCCGTGACTCAGCTGGCGGGTTACCTTCCTGAGCCTGACCAGCGGCGTGTTCCCGATCAACTCGATCAGCGACTCGTGCACCTGCATGGAGGACCACCTTGTTCTCACGCGAATCCGCACGCTAACCGCAGGCCGGACGATGTCAAGCCTAGCCACGGTCAGCCGCCGCCCGGCGGCAGTCGGGATCACGCACCGACGCGGCACGAACCGAGACCCGAAAATCAGTCACCGTTCGCAGTCGCGTTGTTACACTCTGTACTCTGTAGTTTATGGCCGCTAGAACCATTGGGGAAATCGTGACGTTGTGGCTAGCCGACCAGGGTGCGGCAGTCAGTGGCCCTCCGCCTGAGTTCTTCCCGTCGTGCACTCCTGACGTGAGCAGCTATCGGGCGGCGGTCAGCGACCTGACCGCCGAGATCGGGCGGACAGCGGGATCCGAGCCCCGCCTGGCCGAGCAGATCTTGTCCAAGCGCCTCGATGAGGATCCGATCGCAGCCCTGCTGTCGGCGACGCCGCAGGGAAGGGACGATGCGAGCGCCAGGCTGCTGGTTGAGGTCAGGGATTACCGGCCGAATCCATGCAGTTCGGCTGGCAGCCTGGCGGGTCTCGTCCGGATCTCGATGCTCGCCCAGATCGACGTTCTGTGGTGGGGGCACTCCCGCAGCTACCTGACCGACTCTGATCTGCGGGATGCCACCGATCTCGTCGATCTCGACGCGCTTGAGCCGACCGGACAGCTGCGATTCCGCTACCGGCACCAGGCAGCGACTCTGCTTGAGCGTGCAGCTCGGTCTGCCGAGCGGCGGGCGCTGCCCGGTCGCTCGCCCCGCACCGCAGGGCTGTGGCTGGCCCGAGCCAGGCCACAGGCGGTGGCCTGGCTCAATCAGATCGCCCACGAGTTCGCCGCCGTCGCCCCGCCAGGCACGCCGCCGCTCTGGGTCACCAGCCTGGCACGCAGCGTCGCGCACCAGCGCCATCTGAAGTCCCTTGGCTATGTCGCACTGCTGCCAAGCTCGCATTGTGTCGGCTACGCCGCCGACATCGAGATGGCGTGGTATCGCCGCTTCCATGCCCACCGGATCCTGCGCGCCCTGCTGCTGGATCGGCAGCGCGCCGACGAGGTCAACATCATCGATGAAGGACAAGCCTGGCACGTGTGCCTGCACCCCCAGATTGTCCAGGAACCGGGGCTGACACTTGAACCACGGCCGGTGCTGGAACCACGGCCCGTGCTCGAACCACGCGCTGCCCTGGAACCACGGTCTGCCCTGGCGCTGCAACCAGTCGAAGAACGGCGGCTGGAACGGCCATCGCCGGACGACCTACCCGGGCTGGACGATGGACTCTGGCTGGACCAGGATCCATCGCTGGACGACGGACTCTGGCTGGACGAAGGACCCTCGCTGGACGATGAAACCGGACCGGTCGAGGGGCTCCCGCTGGACGAAGAGCCGCGCCCCGGCGAGGGACCGCGATTCATTCCCGCGCCACGGTCCGGCATCTGATTCGCGGTGTGCGGCATTGCCCTGATCGCCGGATCCGGTGCCAGTCCGGCAGCGTTCCGCCGCATGCTCGAGGTGCAGCGGCCGCGCGGCGAGAAGGAGGAGGTCCGCTGCGCTGACAAGCTGCTGGCCGGGACGCGGCGGCTGTGCATCGTCGACCGGGAGCGCGCGGTGCAGCCCTGGGTCTCGGCTGACGGTCGCTGGCTGCTCTGCTACAACGGCGAGATCTTCAACTACCGGGCGCTACGGGCGCAGTTGCATCAGCTCGGTCGCCGGTTTCGCAGCGAAGGTGACACCGAGGTCGTGCTCGAAGCGTTCGGCCAGTGGGGTGAGCACGCCGTGTCCAGGTTCCGGGGCGAGTTCGCCTTCGCCATCGCCGACCTGTCGGTCGGGCGCATTTATCTGGCTCGGGATCCGGTCGGGGTCAAACCGCTGTACTGGTCGGTCAGCTCCGGCTGCCTGCATGTGGCGTCCGAGATCAAGGCGCTGGCCGCCATCGGGGTGCCGATCTCTGAGGTGCCGCCTGGCCATCACGGCTGGGCCGGGCCAGGAGCGCGGCCCGAGCTAGTGCCGCATGCTGACCTGACCCGCCTTGGTCACGACGACGAGCCCATCGGTGAACCGGCTGAGGCGGCAAAGCTCGTCCGGGCGGCCTTCGAGGACAGCGTCCGGGTCCGGGTGGACACCGATCTGACCGTAGGGGTGATCTTGTCCGGCGGCCTGGATAGCTCACTCGCACTGGCTCAGGTCAGCGCCATGCACCCGGACTGCGTCGCGTTCACGGTGGGCGCACCGGGCAGCGAGGACATCAGCTACGCCCGTCGGCTAGCCGCCGAGCTGGGCGTCCCGCATGAGGTGATCGAGCTCTCCCCTGGCCAGATCCGGCTGGCGGATGTCCGCGAAGCGATCAGGATGTCCGAGCTGACTGAGTACGGCGACATCATCAACGCCATCGTGTCCGTGCCCCTGTTCCGCAGGGTCAGCGAGCTTGGCATCAAGGTCGTGCTCACCGGGGACGGGTCGGACGAGCTCTTCGGCGGCTACCCGATGTATCACCGGATCGGCGCGGCGCAAGCGCGCAGGCTGTTCCTGCACAAGATCGCGAACCTGGGCCGGACCGAGCTGCAGCGGGTGGACCGGGCCAGCATGGGCCACGGCGTGGAGGCCCGGGTGCCGTTCCTCGACCTGGCTTTGGTCGAGCTCGCGATGCGGCTGCCGATGGAGCTGAAGGTCCGGGACGGACAAGAGAAGTGGATACTCCGCGAAGCGTTCGCCGATGTGCTGCCCGGCTTTGTACGACGGCGGCCGAAGAACCCGATGTCGCACTCGTCCGGCCTGCATGAGCGAGCCCGGCTGTACAAGCCGCTCTTCGCCCGGATTCACCGGTCCTTCGGCTACCACCTGCATGCTCCAGTCCGCCGCGACTTCTCGACCGTGCTCGACCGGTGCGGCAACGATCTGGACCGGGCCATCGCCGAAACCTCGGCCCGGCTGGACTACAACGTGCTCGAGCGTGCCAGGGACCTGGCTGGGGCCGCCCGCTGGAACGCCGCCTCGTTGGCCGGATCGCTGACCGGCGCCAGACGCTGAGGGAGCCGCCCCGCAGCACGGTCCCTCCGCATCTGGCGGCCAACCCTGCCCGCATTCGCGTGACCCCGAGCCAGGCTCAGCGAGCCGCCCCGCCCGCACCGTCACCCCGTATCCGGCCAGACCCGCCCGCGATCGCTAGCCGGCGGCGAAGTCGATGATCACACACGGCTCGCTGCCTTCCACCCACGCGTCGTGCCCGGACGGGACGGAGTGCGCGTCGCCTGCTCCGAACTCCATCTCCTGTCCCGCGTCCGTCCGCACGCGGAACCGTCCCGAGATGACGTACCCGGTATGCGGCAACTGGCAGGAGTCGGTACCGACCAGCGGCTTGACGTCGGCGGACCACCTCCAGCCCGGGTGGTACGTGGCGCGGCCGGTGCCCGTTGCGGCGAGTTAAGCTACTGTGCGGTAAATATTTGTTTCGCCAGGGAGCCACTCATGCCTGAGGCAGTAATCGTCGCAACCGCGCGCTCGCCGATCGGCCGGGCCTTCAAGGGGTCGATGACCAGCATCCGCCCCGACGACCTGACGGTCCAGATGATCAAGGCGGCCCTGGCCAAAGTGCCAGCGCTGGACCCGGCGGACGTCGAGGACCTGATTCTCGGCTGTGGCCTGCCCGGCGGTGAGCAGGGCTACAACATGGCCCGCGTGGTCGCTGTCATGCTCGGGTACGACTCCCTCCCAGGGACCACGATCACGAGATACTGCTCGTCCTCGCTGCAGTCCACCAGGATCGCGTATCACGCGATCAAGGCTGGAGAGGGCGATGTCTTCATCTCGGCGGGCGTGGAGTGCGTCAGCCGGTTCAGCAAGGGCAGCAGCGACAGCTGGCCTGACACCAGGAACCCGGTCTTCGCGCCGTCCGAGGAGCGGACGGCCGCCCGGTCCGGCATCGGCACCGGCGAGTGGCAAGACCCACGGACCCACGGTGAGCTGCCCGACATCTACATGGCGATGGGACAGACGGCGGAGAACGTCGCGAAGCTACGCGGCATCACCCGCGCCGAGCAGGACGAGTTCGGCGTGCGGTCGCAGAACCTGGCAGAGAAGGCGATCGCCGACGGCTTCTGGCGGCGCGACATCACCGCGGTGAGCCTGCCGGACGGCACGGTTGTCAGCACCGACGACGGGCCACGGGCCGGCACCACGCTGGAGAAGGTCGCAGCGCTTGAGCCGGTGTTCCGGCCGGACGGCACCGTCACCGCAGGTAACTGCTGCCCGCTGAACGACGGTGCGGCTGCGGTGATCGTGATGAGTGACCGCAAGGCAGCCGAGCTCGGTATCGACCCGCTGGCCAGGATCGTCTCGACCGGCGTCACCGCCTTGTCGCCGGAGATCATGGGACTCGGCCCGGTGCAGGCTTCGCGCCAGGCGCTGGCGCGGGCTGGCATGACGATCGATGACATCGACCTGGTCGAGATCAACGAGGCGTTCGCGGCCCAGGTGATCCCCTCCTACCGGGACCTCGGCATCGACATCGACAAGCTGAACGTGAACGGCGGCGCGATCGCGGTCGGCCACCCGTTCGGCATGACCGGTGCGCGGATCACCTCCACCCTGCTGAACAGCCTGCAGTTCCACGACAAGACCTTCGGTCTTGAGACCATGTGCGTGGGCGGCGGCCAGGGCATGGCGATGATCTTCGAGCGGCTCTCCTGACCTTCGATCGGACCTCCTGACCTCGGGCCGACGGGCTTGCCGCCAGGCGGGACCACCCGATTCGCCTGGCAGGTCGCGTTAATGCCCTGGTTGCATAACGGAAGCGTCACGTTCTCCTCTTGCCAGCAGCCGTCTGGTAGGGCAGGCTCGACTCAGGAAGATCTCGGCCTGGAGGTGCGCCTTGTCCCTGATCCACTCACCGGAGATGCACAAGAATCTGATCGCCCGCATTCCGCGGGTCACCGGCAGTGATCTCAGGGAGTGGTTCCACCGGCTGGAATCTGGACCGTCGTTCACGCGTCACATGGAACGGGCGTACTGGCTAGCCGACGAGCACGGACTGTCGCACGGCTATGCGGTCGCCATCGTGCACGAGTACGAAGTGCAGCGCCGTACCCGGCTGAACAGCGCCTGACCCGCAGGCATGGATCCTGAGCGAGCGCGCGAGTTCCTGCGTGTCCATCACCGGGCGGTGCTCGCTACGACTCGGTCGGACGGAAGGCCGCAGCTATCTCCCGTGACGGCAGGCGTCGGGGACGACGGCCGGGTGCTGATCAGTACCCGCGAGACGGCGATCAAGACGAAGAACCTCAGCCGCGATCCGCATGCTTCGCTTTGCGTGCTCACCGATCGGTTCTTCGGTGAGTGGATCCAGGCCGAAGGAACCGCTGAGATCATCCACTTGCCCGAGGCGATGGATCTGCTGATCGACTATTACCGCCGGATCTCCGGCGAGCATCCGGACTGGGACGACTACACCAAAGCCATGCGCCGCGACCGCCGGGTCATCGTGGCGATCACGCTGACCCGCGCCGGGCCCGACCAGAGCGGCTGACCACTGGCTGGGCCGTTGACCGGCCGGCGGCAAGCATTTAGCATAACGGGCATAGGTGGACTTGACTGCGCACGCTCCGCAGGAGTGCAGTCGATTCCTTATACAGAGTTGTTCTGGAAATTGCGCCGCTGAGTCGTCGTTGAGCGCAATTAGTGAATCGCAATTTCATCGCCTCGGTGGCGGAGGACCCACGCAACCCTCGCTGACCTGGCACGAGCCAGCAGTTGCCTGATCAAACGTACCCCCGGTCGGGGTCGAACCGACACTGGCACCCTTTTAGGGGGTTGGCCTCTTCCTTTGGGCTACGGGGGCGCGAAAATCGTACCCCATCATACGTCGAATATTCAAAGGCTTCATAGAAGCGGTCATCTGGATATCATGGGTCATCAAGTTCGCAATTTGTGCACCCCGACAAGGCCGGGCCCGGTTTATCGCGCCATTCTCACGCTAAGCAAGCGACCTGTTACGCAGATGCGCAGGCTATCGGCATTGGCTTGCCTTCAGGGCAGCCCAGCGTGCTGGCGAGCGCGCAGGAACACCGCATCGAGCATGGCACCGGTGACCCGGCCGGTGAACGTGTTCTGCTGACTGGGGTGGTAGCAGCCCAGGATCAGAATCTGGCTGGTGCTGGTCTGGAGGTGGCTGGTGCTGGTCTGGCGGCCGGTGGGTTCGCGGCCAGCAGGCACCATGGCCTCAGCCCCGTGGCCGAAGACCGGCCGTGGCACAGGTACCGGATGACCGGCGCCGATCAGCGCCCGCCAGATCGCCTGCCAGGCGAAATGGCCCAGGCAGACGATAACCCGCAGGTTGGCGGCCGTCAGGTCGAGTTCGGCCGCCAGCCACGGCTGGCAGGTGTCCCGCTCGGCGATGGATGGCTTGTTCTCCGGCGGTGCGCACCGGACGGCGGCCAGCATCCTGACTCCGATCAGGCACTGCCCGTCTCCTGCGGCAGTGCTGGTCGGCTGCGTTGCCAGGCCGCATCGCCACAGGGACTCGAAGAGAACATCACCACTGCGGTCCCCGGTAAAGATCCGGCCGGTCCGGTTGCCACCATGCGCTGCCGGGGCCAGGCCGACGACCAGGACGGCAGGCCGCTCCGCTCCCCAACCGGGCACCGGGCGACCCCAGTACTGCTCGCCGGAGAACGATCGCCGCCTGACCACAGCCACCTGCTCCCGCCAGGCGACCAGGCGCGGGCAAGCCCGGCAGACCGACTGCCTGGCGGTGAGCTCGGCCAGCGTCCCGGCGCCAGCAGCCAGGGCACGGACCTGCGCCGCATCGCGGGCGACGGGCGTGGCGTGGGTCGCCGGATCGCCCGGCCAGCCATCGCCCGGCCGGACCGGACCCGCCTGGCTCATAACCGTCGCAAGCTCCCTGCGCCGCCAGTCACGATCGACCAGGCGATGCCGTCCAGGATGTCGTGCTCGCTGGCAACCATCTCGGCGAAGCCGAACGTGCTCATGATCCGGTCCAGGATGAGCCCGCCGGCCCCGATTACGTCCACCCGGCCGGGGTGGATCGCGCCGTTCCTGGCCCGCTCAGCGCGGTTCTGGCTGAGCAGGCTCAGGGCCACCTCATGAATCCGGCTGGCCGAGATGCGCGCATGATGAATCCTGGCGGAGTCATAGCCGGGCAGGTTCAACGCGACCCCGGTCAGCGTGGTCACCGATCCAGCCAAGCCGACCAGGGTGCGCGCACTGGTGACGGGGATAGCCGAGGCCACCTCCGACAACGCGGCGTCGATGTCCGCGGTCGCCGCGGCGACCTGCGCCTGCTCGGGAGGATCGGTATGCAGGTGCCGCTCGGTCAGCCGCACGGAGCCGATGTTCATCGATATCGCGGCGAGCCCGTGATCGGTCTTCGGCTCGATGGGCCCGAGCACGAACTCGGTCGAGCCGCCGCCGATGTCGACCACCAGGAACGGCGGTTCCGGCGCCTGTTTCAGGCCCGCCGGGTCGGCCATGCTCGCCGAGCCGTCTTGACCGGCCGAGTCAGCGAGCTGACCGAGTTCGGCGGTCGCTCCGCAGAACGACAGGTAAGCCTCCTCAGAGCCGCTGACGACCTCGGGCGCGACGCCGAGTATCCGAGTGACGCCGGCCGCGAACTCATCGGCGTTCGCCGCGTCCCTGGTCGCGCTGGTGGCGACCAGCCGGACGGCGGTAGCGCCAGAGTCCGCGATTGTCCTGGCGTAGTCATGCAGCACCGCGAACGTCCGCGCTAGCGCCTCGGGTGCCAGTCGACCGGTGGAATCCACCCCCTGGCCGAGCCGAACGATCTCCATCCGGCGGTGCAGGTCCGCGAGCTCACCCCGCCCGGTGTCAATGTCGGCGATCAGTAGCCGAAGCGAGTTGGTTCCGCAATCGATCGCAGCGACCCGCTGCAGGCCAGGCTCAACCATTGCTCCTCCGCCACCTCGGTGCCCGTCTCCGCCGCCCTCTCAGCTCGCCGCCTCAGCCGCCGTCTCGGCCGGTCTATCGCTCCAGCGGCCGGCCGCCGGGTGGTAGCTGATCCTCCGGCCGGTCTCAGCTGCCCGGCACGCACACGCAGGGCCCGGCCTGCCACCACTCTCCCATGGCCAGTATCGCCTCGCGGCCAAGGGGATTGACCCCCGGTGCGGCCAGTTCGTGCGCGACCAGGGCGTGCAGGCACTTAACCCGGTCCGGCATGCCGCCAGCCGTGGCTGCGCCCGGCGGCAGCGGCTGTAGTCCGGTGGCAGCGGCCACCATATCCCTCCTGGCCGCATAATCCCGGTGCGCCGCGAGGTAGGCAGCACGCAGGCCTGGATCGGCGGCCAGGCGGCCCGTCATCTCGCGCATCACCCCGCCTGCCTCAAGCCGACTGGCGATCGCACAGGCACGAACGCAGGTGAGGTAGTAGAGGGTCGGGAACGGCGTGCCGTCGGGCAACCTCGGCGCGGTCTCGATGACGTCGGGAAGGCCGCACGGGCAGCGATGCGCCACCGCGCGCATGCCGCGTGGCCCGCGGCCAAGCTGCCGCGTCACGGCAGCGACGTCAGCCGCAGCGGGAGCCTGGCTCATCACCTCCGCTGCGCCCGGTCCGGCTGCTGCTTGTCCGCCTCCTGCACCGATGACCACAGCCTGGCGTACCAGGGCAGCGCGCTCCGCTGCGCATCGACCGGCCGGGGCCCGGCCACCGCGGGGCCAATGATCACGTAGCACCGCAGGGACGGCGGGCACAGGTGCAGCCGGTCCCGCGCCTGCTGCTCGATGTAGGACGGGGACGTAAGCCGTTGCCGCTCCGCTTCGAGCCGCCGCCATTGCGCCGCGAGCTGCTGTGCCTGCGCTTGCAGCTGGTCGAGCTGCCTGCGCTCAGCGATGTACTCGCGAACCGGATAGGCCAGGCTGAGCGCGATGGCGCAGAGCACCACAGCCAGGATCGCCGCGCGGCCGGTGAAATGCGGCCGGGCAGGGCGCGGCTGCTGAACCCGGCTGGCGGACTCGGTCACTGGCCGCCTGCGCCGGATCTCGGGAACGCAGCTGTCCCGGCGAAGAGGGCCGCGTCGTCCAGCCGCTCCTCGATCCGCAGCAGCTGGTTGTACTTCGCCACTCGCTCTGATCGCGCCGGAGCGCCGGTCTTTATCTGCCCGCAGTTGAGTGCCACGACGATGTCGGCGATCGTGGTGTCCTCGGTTTCGCCCGACCGGTGGCTCAGCTGGCAGGCAAAGCCGCTGCGATGGGCGAGGGCAACCGCGTTAAACGTCTCGGTCAGCGTCCCGATCTGGTTCACCTTCACCAGCAGGGCATTCGCCGCCTTTGTCGTGATGCCGCGGAGTAGCCGCTCCGGGTTGGTTACGAACAAGTCATCACCGACAACCTGCACCCGGTCCCCGACCATCGCGGTCAGCTCCTGCCAGCCCGGCCAGTCATCCTCGGCCAGCGGGTCCTCAACCGAGACGATCGGGTACGCGTCGAGCCAGTCGGCATAGATGGCGGTCATCTCCGCGGCGTTCTTCTTGACGCCCTCGAATTCGTACCCGCCGTCGGCGTAGAACTCCGACGCGGCCGCGTCGATGGCAATCGCGACATCACGGCCAGGTACCAGACCGGCCAGGCCGATCGCTTCGACGAGCAGGTCGAGGGCCGCCCGGTTGTGCTCCAGGTCCGGGGCGAATCCGCCCTCGTCGCCCACCCCGGTATTCAGGCCATACCCCTTGAGCACCGACTTCAGGGCGTGGTAAGTCTCAGCGCCCCAGCGCACCGCCTCGGAAAACGTGCCGGCGCCGAGTGGAGCGATCATGAACTCCTGGATATCGACATTGGTGTCCGCATGGGCGCCGCCATTCAGGACGTTCATCATCGGCACCGGCAGCAGGTGCGCGTTTGGCCCGCCCAGATACCGGAATAGCGGCAGCTGCATCGACTCGGCTGCGGCCCGCGCGACAGCGAGACTGACGCCTACGATTGCGTTGGCGCCAAGCCGCGATTTATCTGGCGTCCCGTCGAGGTCGATCATCGCGAAGTCGATCAGACGCTGCTCGTCGACATCCTGGCCGAGGAGCTGAGGCTGGATCTCGTCGATCACCGCCAGCACGGCCTTCTCGACGCCCTTGCCGCCGTACTCGGTGCCGCCGTCCCGGAGCTCGACCGCCTCGAATGCACCGGTCGACGCACCACTGGGCACGCAAGCCCGGCTGTGCGTGCCATCGTCGAGCACCACCTCGACCTCGACGGTCGGGTTCCCGCGCGAGTCCAGAATCTGCCTGGCGTGGACGGCCTCGATGGACGGCACAGAGTTCTCCCTCGGGCTGCGGGCAACATATCCGTATCGGAGCCTAACCGAGCTACGCAGCCCGCCCTGGACCGGCACGCCGCTCGCTCCGCACTGGCACGCCGCTCACCGTGCACCGGCATGCCGCTCGCTCTGCACTGGCACGCCGCTCACCGTGCACCGGCATGCCGCTCACCCTGGTCCGGCACGCCGCTCACCAGGCTCTGGCACGCCGCTCACCGGCGCACCGCCGTTGCATACCACGCGGCCTGAACCGAGCTAGCGGTCAAGGCGGAAGCCGGGCCGCGGGTTACCCCCAGCCGGCCGCCTGCTCGACCGCGTCCTTGGCCTCCTTCAGGCCCAGGCCGGTCCGATCCCGGTATTGCTTGATCGCCTGGATCCTCTTGCCGGCCAGAAAGAGGCTGACGATGTCGGCAGGCACTCCGTTAGCTAGGCCGGGCTGCGGCACCAGCGGTCCCGATGGCACGGGCGTGCCGCTGAACGACTTCTGAGCGCCGAACGAGGCGGGTGCGGCGTCGAACGATTCGATGCCGTGGCCGTAGGACGCCGGACCGCCCACCTGGAAGCCCGTGCTCGCCAGATGCTGCTCGATGCGAGCGATACGATCCGCCAGGTCTTGCAGAATCGGCTGGAGGGTTCTCCACTGAACGTCCGTCATCTCGATCTTCCCGTCTACACCGCGCATCCAGAGCCGATGACAATCATGCAGCTTGCACAGCACGAAATGAAACCGAGCCCGAACTGCGATTCGATCACGACACAGCGATCCAGCGTCCGCGATACCGACGACTGCTCAGCCGCTCGACGACTGCTCCCAGTCGCGCACCCGTTCCCGGAATACCCGGGCTGCGCGCCGCAGTTCAAGCTCGGGATCCAGCCCGCAGGCCCGTGCTCTGGCCACGACGGCGAACAGTTCAGCCCCGATCATGCTGATCGCACCCGATGCCCCCTCCGATTCTGACGCCGCGGTGGCCGGCAGGTCGGCTATCTCGTCAGGCACGCTCGCCGCGATTGCCCGCGCCTGCAGTTGCGCGGCGAGCGACAGCGCGGGCTGGCTCGTCGGCACCCCGTCAAGTGCCGAGCCAGGCCCACCGCCAGCGGCCACTCGCTCAGCCGTCTTGATCTCATCCCAGTTCCGCTTGACCTCCTCTGCTCCTGAGACGGTCACGTCCGCGAATACGTGCGGGTGCCTGCGTACCAGCTTGGCCGCGATGCCGTCGGCGACATCGTCGATGGTGAAGCCGGTCCCGTCGGTACGCTCGGCCGCGATGCGCGCGTGAAAGAGCACCTGAAGCAGCACGTCGCCGAGTTCCTCACGAAGCGCCGCCAGGTCACGCTGCTCCAGTGCCTCAACCGCTTCATAGGTTTCCTCAAGCAGATAAGGCGCGAGCGAGTCGTGCGTCTGCTTCGCATCCCACGGGCACTGGATCCTGAGCCGATCCATGATCGCCACCAGCCTCAGCAGCGCCGAGCCTGCGACGTCGGAATCGGCAGCGGACATTTCGGCCTCCATCGACGGGTGCACCGGCACCATAGTGCCGCACGGCCTGCTCCGCTGGACTGGCCGCCCGGCCAGGCACGGTCATTGACCAGCGAGTGCGGGGTATCCGAGCCTGGCGTGCAGCTGACCTATCCGGGCGCGGAGCCCGGGAGGCATCTCCGCGACTGGCACGGCGGCACCGCAGCCAGGCAGCGCAGCCTCGGACGGTGTCTCGCCTTCTTCCGGACTCATCCAGTCCCGGCCCGCCGCGCTCGACCTGTCTATCGCGAGGAAATCCAGGATCCGGTCCATGATCTTGCCCTGGTCGGTCACGAAATCTTCGTAGCGTACCCGGAGGCAGGCATTGCCTTGGAGTTCTTCAAAGTCCAGCAGCTCCTCGGTATATGAAGTCCAGTAGGCCGCGAGTGTTGCCACAATGTTCCCCGGATAGGTACCAGCGAAGCTACCAAACTCCGGGACAGCGATACTCCAGGGATGCGCTTTTGCTGCGTCGTAGATCACGTCGGTACAGGCCCGGTGTACGCAAATACACCTGGCTTCGGGAAACACCCGCAGGAAAGTCGCAGCGGCGTCAGGAGAGGACGTTGCCAGCTCGCACCACCGCGCCTTCCCGGTGCCCGCCAGGATGGTCGTCACCAGCGTGGCCACCTGCGTTCGAACCGAAGCGCTGGCTAGCTGGGACATCCTCCGCGCGGACTGGACCTCGATGCGCTGCCATGTCCCGGCCGCGTTATGACACAACGGAATGATGCCAGTACCTGTCGTATAGGCCATGTCGACATTGGTCCAGAGGAACTGCTGCAGTCGCTGAGCTCCCGAGTGGCGGTAGGAAAGCAAGATGACCGGCGGACCCTTTTCTACGGCCAGCGTTCCCTGGTGATTTACTGCGCCCTGTCGATCGCGAGGTGGCAGAGCCTCGTCATGTTCGCCGCTCGTCACCGGCCCGCCCTCCTGATTGTGCGTTCGGCAGCAAGCTATATCTTGCCGCCTGAGTGATTCTCCGGATCCGCTCCCCTGGGCCTTCCCCGGCCACGCCGGTCAGGATGTGCGGGACAGATTCCACGCGGTGAGGCCGAGCAAGTCTGCGAGCAAGGCGATCCTGGCGTCTGAGGCGAACTGTCCGGCGTCGCCGATGTCGCAGTAACGCAGCCTGCAGGCCCGCAGCGCGACGCTCATGTTGGTGCGGCCGTCGATCACGCTGTCCCACGCCTCGGCCGAGCCGATGACATCCCAGTCCGATTCCGGCAGTTCGGCCGTACCGTCTTCGGCTGTGACGGTCCTGGCAGCCAGGTCGACCCGATAGCGCGTCGCTTGCCGGGCAGGGTCGGACGGGAGGGAGATCGTGACGAACGTCTCCGCCAGGCATTCACCCCACTGCTCGGCGAACCGGTCGTCGATCCGGGTCAGCCCGGCCTGCAGCCTCTCCCAGAGGATCTGATGGTCCGGCTGCCCGCGAACTGGCCGGTCGCCGCCCACCGTCGGTGACGGTCGGCCAGCTGCCGACTCCCCAGCTGCCGACTCCCCAGCTGCCGACTCGTCAGCGGTGATCCGCAGGTCGGCTGGCGGCTCAGTAGTCCCCCAGTCGTCGCCGACCGGCAGGTAGCCGAGGTCAGCCGCCAGCTCGTTGATCGCGGCCGTCACCTGCGGCGCGATCATGCCGGTGGGAATCGACCAGCCCCGTCCGACTGAGTCGGCGGTAATGGCTGAGGTGTACCAGATCTTGTGATCTCCAGGCCCGAAGCGCTCACGCTCGGCCGAGAAGCAGCTTTCCGACACACCAGGTGCGGGAGGCAGGTCCAGGAACTCGAACAACCCGGCGGCGACCGACTCGGGATCATCCACCATGTCCTCGTAGCGCACCCGGTGACAGCGGTCAGCGAACTGCTTTTCCACCGCGCTGATAGCCGCAGCGTTATCCACCCAAAACCTAGCCATCGCCATGATCGAGTTACCCGGAGTGGTCGCGATATACGGATCGAAGCCGTATCCGTTCAGTCCCCACGGGCACGCCTCAAGTCCCGAAGCGACCACGTCCATCGGATGCCGGTACAGGCAGATGAACCTGGCCTCCGGATACACCCGCAGCAGCAGCTCCGCGTACCTCGCGGTGCCTAGGCTCTTGTCGCAGTAACGTTTCTTGCCCCGCCGGGACAGGTACGACCCGACCATCCGGTCCATCGTGTGCCTGATCCCGGCGATCGCCGGTTCCGGGATCACCGGCGGCTCATCTCCGCGGTTGCCCGACAGCGGCGCGCCCTCGATCAGCGACCACACCGTCGCAAGCTGCGCGCACAACGCCGGCAGGTTGGTCTCCGGCGGGCAAGCCAGATCCGGGTGGCTGTCGAGGAGGAAGCGGAGCAAGGTCGATCCCGACCGCCCGCAGCACAGCACGAAGACCGGGTCAGCGAAGGACCACGACTCCTCGCCAGGGATGGCTGTCTGCGGAGACGTCGACTTCTGCATGCGGCCGGCCTTTCTGATCATGCAATCCGGATAGGACGCACACCTACCTGAACGTTTAAATCGGTATAATAAGGCATTATAATAGTTGAGCCGCATCTCGCCCCGCCGGTCAGGAACTTCGACGGTGGCGACCCGCTAGCCCAAGGAAGCCGCCAGCCTGCTGGCGGTCGGCCCGGATCAGCTAGGCCTCGGTGGCGCCGATGATCATCCTGCGCTCCCGGTGCCGTACTGGCGCTCCAGCCGGGAGAGGACCCTGCTGGCCAGGTCTTCGATGGCCAGCACCTGCTGACCATGTGCGGCGAAGAACGCCTTCTGCTGCTGGAGTCGGAGCCGCCCTTCCAGCGCCAGGACCGGTCCCGCGCAGGTCACGAACACCTGCGTCCAGTGCCGGTCCACTGCCACCCGGACCGCGATCGGTGACTTGACGGCCGCTGGATCTACGGATGGCTGAACCAGATTGGACAACCACCAGGAGAATGCGTCGGGAGACTTCGCTGCCTCGACTGGCGCACCATGACCCGCAACGCATCCGCCGAATTCACCCGCGGCGACCTGGACCTGCGGAGCGGACTGGATCGCGATGACCTGCCGTCGCCACAGATCCCCCAAGCTGAAACCGGTCTCGTTGAGCTTTCTGAACGACTGCGTGGCCGCAATCTGGCAGCGCTGATAATCAGCGTCAATTTCCCTTGCCTCGGCGGCCGGCAGGCTCGGCGGGTTAGGTGAGCCGGTCTCGATCTCGCCGAGCAAGCCGCCATGCGCGAGCGGTCCTAGGTCATAAAGATTGGGAACTCCGCTCTCGTTCTCGCCGCCCCAGCCCGGCACCATTGGAGACGCCTGATTGACATAAAGCTCGTCATAGCGGATATACGGCTGCGCCCGCGGGCCGAAGTTGTAATGATTCATGCAACGCGCCACCATCAGATTCTGCAGCGCCGTCATCGTCGTGACGAAGCGGGTGCCCGCGCCATCCTGCCCCCCCGGTGGCTGGCAGGAAGTGGCCGACCACCTCGGCGGCAAGAACCGACCGGGGCGCCAGTGCGGCAAGCACTGACCGGGGAACCTCAGCAGGTGGCAGCGACCGGCGAGCCTCAGCAGGTAGCAGCGACCGGCGAGCACCGGTCGCGCCCGTCCCGGCACCGGCAGCCGTCAAACTGCAGCCCGAAGCGAGACCCGCGACCAGCACCAGTGCCAGCGCTCGGGGTTGAATCCACCCAAGATTGCGACCGCACCGGCCGCGCGCTACGGCCGGTGCGGTCGCCGCGCGGCCACGCCACGACCGAATAATGTGCATACTTCGAGGCAACCTGCGGTGCGCGCTAAGTGCACTTATGCTTTCCGGTGAATTTGACCGAGCTGGATGACTGAATTGTTAGCACCGGTCTGCCGGTATTCCGAGTTGACCAGCCGCTGACAACTGTCTTGTTCGGGAACGAGCAGGCGGGGTACCAGGTATGGCTATAGAGCCCATTCCAGGTGTGTGAATAATGCTTCCATTTGCTATTGTCCGGGGCGGCATCCGGCACGGCAGCACCACTCCCCCAGCAGGCATCCCAGCCTTGAGGCCGGAGCAGGCACAACCGGCCCGATCGGTTGCGTGAGCCGCCGACTACCAGGCCGGGCCTGCCGCCAGTGAGAGCGTGCCGACAGCGCACAGCCGCTCCCGAATGCCGACCGGCCGGCCACGCAGCGTGCGCTAGCAGGCAGGGGTCAGCTGGGGCGCGGGTGTGGCGGGCGACTTGCTCCCGGCAGACTCAGGAGCCGCCAGCGCGTTGGCGGCGGGGACGACCATGAACTGGTTGTAATCCAGCGCCCCGTACTGCGGGTTGACCTTGATGTTCAGGCTCTTGGCAGCGAGGCATTGCAGGTGCGCGAACTGAGCCGACAGCGCCTGCTGGGCCGCGGACGTGGTCGGCGGGACCCCATGATCCAGCTGGTTCTCCAGCTGCACCTGGATGGCGAACCACCGGCCCAGCTCCGACAGCATGTCCGGCGGCAGCCCGCTGATCACGGCGGCTTCGGGCAGGGTGTCGCCACTCTGCGCCGATCTGGCCGCCTGCGCGGTCAGCTGCAGCTGGGCCTCGTGCGGCGTGACCACAATCCCCCGCTGGACGGCGAGCCGTTCGATGGTCGCGAACTCCAGCATCCAGCTGAGCACCTTGCGCGGCATCTCGGACACCGGGTAGCTGAGCTGAACCTTGGCCCTATCGGCCTGGTAGCCAGCACTCAGGTTGGCCACCTCAGCAGTCAGTTTCGCGGTCGTGATTCGCTGCGTGCCATAGATAGCGGCGGCACCGAGCTGCAGCGGCCCGCACGCGGTGACCGTGATACCGACGGCTGCCGCAGCCGCCACCCACCGAACCGCAGTCCTCACCCGCACCGTCCGCTGCACCACAACTCTCCTTCTTCACTTCGCCTTCGGCACATCACGATCAGCCGCCACGCCGCCGCCCGACACCGCCGCCCGACGTCGTCGCCAGACACCGCCGCCCGACAGGCCGTCGGCGCGCCAGGTTCCTACTCCCCGGCGAACCGCTTACCCGGCCGGCGGCCGACCAGCCGACTGGCCCACCGGGTCGCCGCCGAACACCGCTTCGATCAGCTCCTCGCACCAGGCCAGCAGCTCGTCGTCACGCAGCGGCGGAGCGCCGAGCGGTGTGCCTGACCCAGTGCTTGACCGGCCTGGGCCGACGCCGCGGGAAGCCCCGCGCGCGCCTGCCTTCGGCACCGGTACGAGCATGCTACGCACCGCCGGCTTGAGCAGCGTTCTCGGGTACAGCCGCTGCACCCGAACCTCGCGTGAGTCAGGCAGCTCGACCGGCGAGAACCTGATGTGATTGCCCTGCGCAGTGATGTCGGTCAGCCCCGCCTGCCGGGCCCTGGCCCGCAGCCGCGCCACTTCGAGCAGGTTGAGCACCGCCCTGGGCGGCGACCCGTACCGGTCGGTCAGCTCATCCCTGACCGCCTCGATGTCGGAGTCGGACTCGATCGCCGCGATCGAGGTGTAGGCCTCAAGCCGCAGCCGCTCCCCGGGCACGTAGTCGTGCGGGATGTGCGCGTCCACCGGCAGCTCGACCCGGACCTCCAGCCGCTCCGCTGGCCCGCCACCGCGCATCTCGCTGACTGCCTCGCCGATCATCCGCACGTACAAGTCGAAGCCGACACCGGCGATGTGCCCGGACTGTTCTCCGCCGAGCAGGTTGCCCGCGCCGCGGATCTCCAGGTCCTTCATCGCGACGTACATCCCGGCGCCCATCTCGGTGTGCTGCGCGACGGTCGCCAGCCGCTCATGTGCCGTCTCGGTCATCGGCCGCTCCGGCGGGAACAGGAAGTACGCGTAACCGCGCTCCCTGGACCGGCCGACCCGGCCGCGCAGCTGATGCAGCTGGGACAGCCCGTAGGCGTCGGCCCGGTCCACGATCAGCGTGTTCGCGTTCGGAATGTCGAGACCCGACTCCACGATGGTGGTGCAGACCAGCACGTCGAACTGCTTGTCCCAGAAGTCGATCATGATCTTCTCGAGCGTGTGCTCGTTCATCTGACCGTGCGCCACCGCGATCCTGGCCTCGGGAACGAGCTGGCCGAGCCGGGCGGCCGCCTTGCCGATCGAGGAGACCCGGTTGTGCACGAAGAAGGTCTGGCCGTCCCTGAGCAGCTCGCGCCTGATCGCCGCCGCGATCTGCTTCTCGTCGTACGGCCCGACAAAGGTCAGCACCGGGTGCCGCTCCTCTGGCGGGGTCAAGATGGTGGACATCTCCCTGATCCCAGCGACACCCATCTCCAGGGTCCGCGGGATCGGGGTCGCCGACATCGAGAGCACATCGACCTGAGTGCGCATCGCCTTCAGGTACTCCTTGTGCTCGACTCCGAACCGCTGTTCCTCGTCGATGATCACCAGCCCGAGGTTCTTGAACCTGGTCTCCGAGGACAGCAGCCGGTGGGTACCGATCACCACGTCCACGGTTCCGTCCGCCAGACCGGCCCGGGTCGCCGCCACCTCGGCGTCGCTTTGGAACCTGGACATCGCCCGCAGGACGACGGGGAACGGGGCGTAGCGCTCGCCGAACGTCTCCATGTGCTGCTGCACCAGGAGCGTCGTCGGCACCAGCACGACCACCTGCTTGCTGTCCTGCACCGCCTTGAACGCGGCCCGCACCGCCAGCTCGGTCTTGCCGTAGCCAACGTCGCCGCAGATCAGCCGGTCCATCGGGAGCGGCTTTTCCATGTCGCGCTTGATCTCGTCGATCGCGGCCAGCTGGTCGGGAGTCTCCGCGTAGGGGAACGCGTCCTCAAGCTCCCGCTGCCAGGGTGTGTCCTGGCCGAACGCGTACCCAGGCGACGCGGTCCTGGCCGAGTACAGCCGGATCAGCTGGGCGGCGATCTCGCGCACCGCCTTGCGGGCCCGGCCCTTGGTCTTGGCCCAGTCCGCGCCGCCGAGCCGGTGCAGGGTCGGCGCCTCGCCGCCGGAATACCTGGTGACCTCGTCCAGCTGGTCGGTCGGCAGATACAACCGGTCCGGCGGCTGGCCCCGCTTGCTCGGGGCGTACTCGATCACCAGGTACTCCCTGGTCGCGCCCTGCACGGTCCGGCTGGTCATCTCCAGATACCTGCCGACGCCATGCTGTTCGTGCACGACGTAGTCGCCAGGCGTGAGCTGCAGCGGGTCGATGCCGCCCCGCCGCCGGCTGGGCATCCGGCTGCGGTCCCTGGTCCCGGTCCGCTGTCCGGCCAGATCGGTCTCGGACAGCACGGCCAGCCGGACTTGCGGCCAGCTGAAGCCGTAGTCCAGCTGTCCGGTGGCGACCACGGCGACGCCTGGTTCGGGCGGGACGTCGAGATCGCCGGCCCGAGCGGCCAGCCCTTCGCCGCGCAGCAGCTCGGCCAGCCGCTGGGCTGGCCCGTGACCCTGCATCACCAGGGCGACCCGCCAGCCGTCGGCCAGCCAGCCACGCACGTCGCCGATCACCCGTGCGGTATCGCCGTGGTACGCCGTGGCCGGACTCGCCATGATGCGAAACAACTCGCGCCCGTCCGTGCCGTCCGGCCAGCCGGCCTGGTCACCCTGGTCCGGGCGGTCCGTGGTCCGGGTCCCGTCCGAACCGGCAGTCGGGTCCGTGATCGGTCCGCCGGAGCCGCCCGACCCGGTACCGCCCGAACCGGCTGCCTGGTCCGTGACCGGCCCGCCGGTGCCGCCCGACCCGGTCCGGTCCGAGCCGGCCGTCGGGCCCGTGGTCGATGCGGCCGGGCGAGCCGTTACGCCTGAAGGTTCTTCGGTACTGAACGGGGTGATCGTCCACCAGCGCAGTCCGAGGCTGGTCGCGGCCGCGCGGATGTCCGTGATCGGCCGGAACGCGGCCGCGCCCAGGTCAATCGGGACCTGGGCTCCGGCCGCTGCGTTCACCCACGAGGCTTCGAGGAACTCCTGGCTGGTCCGCACCAGGTCGGCGGCGCGGGTCCTGATCCGCTCGGGGTCGCAGGCCAGCACGATGGCGCCGGGCGGGAGCGAGTCGAACAGCAGTTCCATCCGATCGGCCAGCAGCGGTGCGAACGCCTCCATGCCTTCCACGGTGATCCCGTCAGCCAGCTTGCCCAGGATGTCGCCGAGCCCGGGGAACTCGGCCGCCAGCTGCTTGGCCCGGTGCCTGACGGCCGGGGTGAGCAGCATCTCCCGGCACGGCGGCGCCCACAACCCGTCCCCCGACCTGCCGAGGCTCCGCTGGTCGGCGGCCTTGAACGGCCGGATCTCCTCGACTTCGTCGCCGAAGAACTCGACCCTCAGCGGGTGCTCTTCGGTCGGCGGGAACACGTCCAGGATGCCGCCCCGCACAGCCAGCTCGCCACGGTTGGTGACCAGCTCCACGCGGGCGTAGCCGATCTCGACCAGCCGGGTGACGACCTCATCAAGCTCGGCCTGCTGACCCTGGACAAGCCGGACCGGCTCCAGCTGGCCAAGGCCGCCGACCAGTGGCTGAAGAACACTGCGGACCGGGGTGGCGACGACCTGGAGCGGGCCGGACCTCGAGTCGGACGGATCTGGGTTGACCAGGCGACGCAATACGGCGAGCCGCCGGCCCGAGGTGTCCGAGCGCGGGGAGAGCCGCTCGTGCGGCAGGGTCTCCCAGGCCGGAAAATAGGCCGCGGCCTCCGGGTCAGGCAGCAGCGAGCCGAGCGCGCTGGCCAGGTCCTCGGCCTCCCGCGCCGTCGCTGTGATGGCCAGCACGAACTGCCCGGATCCGGTGAATGGAGTCCCGGCTGACGTCGTCCCGGCCGGCGTCTTCCCGTGCGGTGCTGCTCCGGCTTGAGCTGCTCCGGCCAGCGCTGCAGCGAGGATCGGGCGCAGCGCTGGCGGCGCGACCAGGTCCGCGTCGCCAGCCGGCAGGCTGGCGTACTCCAGCGCGCGGCGCAGCTGCGGATCCTCGGCGACCATCCCGAGCAGACTGGTGAGACTCATCGCTTCCTTGACTTGGTCGCGGCCGCGGCTAGACGCGGCCCCGCCAGCCCGCGCGCTGGCGAGCGCGCCGCTGGTGGACCGGACGCTGTGCGGGCAGCACAACGGGCCCGCGTTCGAGCCGAACGCGAGATGCCTTTAGTTTACGGGCCCGGCCGCCGCTTACGGGCCCGGCCGCCGTTTCGGCGCCTGCCTCCCGGCCGCTGTTCCGCCGCCTGCGTCCCGCCCGCCACTCCCGCCCCGCCTCCCGGCCATTAGCCCTGCCGCGCCTCCGACCGCCAGCCTGCCGTACCCCAACTGCCCCAGTTGCCCCGTTGACCGCGCCTCCCGGCTGCCAGCCCGCCGTGCCCCAACTACCCCAACTACCCCAGCTGTCCCGGCCGGCCGTGGCTCCCGGCCACCAGCCCGCCCCGCCTCCCGGCCACCAGCCCGCCGTGCTTCCGGGCCGCCAGTCCGCCGTGCCCCAACTACCCCAGCCGCCCCAGCTGCCGCCTGCTCCGTCGCCAGGTTCCTTGATCACGCGGTTCTTTCAGTCACCCCTGCTGAAAGAACCGCGCGATCATGGAAGTCCTGCCGCGCGGCTGATCGCCGGGTGGCGGGGGCGTACAGGTAACCTCGGGGTGCTTGGAGTCGTTGAGGTCTCGGGAGCTGACTGGCTGATGCGCCGCGGCCAGCGTGCGGACGGAGGAGAGCTGTGACTGCTGAGGCGCAGGCCGACCGAGTTGCCGCGCAGGCGTCGATTCCGTCCTGGACGCTGGACGGCCGCCAGCTCGGCGACCTGGAGCTGATCCTGTCCGGCGCTTTCGCTCCGCTCCGAGGCTTTATGACGGCGGCCGATGTCGAGTCGGTTGAGATGGCCCGCACTCTTGCCGACGGCACGCCGTGGCCGATCGCCGTGACCCTGGAGCTCCCGGCCGACGCGATCGCCGCCGACGCGAGTCAGCTGGTGCTCGCCGACCCCGAGGGCACTCCGCTGGCTGTGCTCACCATCACCGAGCGCAGCGCAGTCCTAGACCGTGGCGCCATCCAGTCCGAGACGACTGGCCTGATCCGGCTGGCCGGACCGGTGACCGCCAACCGGGTTCCCGAGCACGGCTCGTTCCGACGGCTGATGATCTCGCCGGAGCAGGCCAGGGCCCAGCTCGGCGACGGGCCGGTGCTCGGGTTCGCCACCAGAGCCCCACTCGGTGGCCGGCAGATCGGCCAGCTCAGGCACCTGGCCGAGCAGCTGAGAGCAAGGCTGCTTGTGCTGCCCCTTGTGGCCGGAACCGCCGAGGTCGTCCGCCAGCCGGAGGCACTGATCCGGGCTGTGCTCGCGGCCACCGCCAGCCTTCCGCAGGGGACGCTGGTCGTCCCTGTCCCGCTAGCACCGCGAGAGGACGGGGCCGACCGGCCGGGTGCCGGAACCGGCGCGGGTAGATCGGGTGCCGGAACCGGGACGGGCAGATCGGGTGCCGGAACCGGCGCGGGCAGATCGGGTGCCGGAACCGGCGCGGGCAGATCGGGTGCCGGAACCGGCGCGGGCAGATCGGGTGCCGGGACCGGCGCGGGCAGATCGGGTGCCGGAACCGGGGCCGCTCTGCCGGGAACCGCGAACGCTGACGTCAGCTCGGCGCGCGAGCTCGCTGCGGCGGCGATCGTGGCTGCTGCTTACGGTGCGACACACCTGATAGCCGAGGACTGGCCCCACGGTGGCAGCACCATCAGCAGCGACGCCGACCAGGCACGGGGACTGCCGGGAGCACTGATCCCGGTGCTGGCTTCCGGCGACTGGGCCTTCGATCCTGGGGCCGAGGTCTGGCGGCCGCTGGCTCTGATTGAGCCAGGAACCGAGCTGGAGGATCTGTCCGCTGATCAGCTAGCGGACATGCTCGACACCGGTGCGCCGCTGCCCTCGTGGTTTGCGCCGGAGGCCGTGGTGGCGGAGCTGCGGCATGCGCGTCCACCTCGGTCGGAGCGAGGTTTCGTGGTGTTCCTAACCGGCTTGTCTGGATCCGGCAAATCGACCATCGCCAGGGATCTGCGTGACCTGCTCGCCGAGCGAGGCGACCGCCGGGTCTCGCTACTCGACGGCGACCTGGTTCGGACGCTGCTCTCGGTCGGCCTGACCTTCTCCCGCGCCGACCGCGATCTCAACATCGCCAGGATCGGTTACGTCGCCGCCGAGATCGCCCGGCACGGTGGCATCGCGATCTGCGCGCCGATCGCGCCATACGCCGCGGCGCGGGACCGGGTCAGGAAGATGGTGTCCGAAGTTGGCGATTTCCTGCTGATTCATGTCGCGACCCCGGTCGAGGTCTGCGAGGAGCGGGACCGCAAAGGTCTGTATGCGAAAGCCAGAGCTGGCCTGATCGGCCAGTTCACCGGGATCTCCGACCCATACGAGGAGCCAACCGACGCCGTGGCGGTGATTGACACTTCGATGCTCAGCCGGGAGCAAGCGTGCGAGACGATCATGGAGTTGCTCACTTCGGGCGGCTGGCTGTCGTCCAGCTAACCGGCGGGTTCTCGCGGCGGAAAGAAGCGCCGCCCCGGAATGTCGGCGTGCTGCTCTTTCGAGATCGCCGATTCCGAGGGGGACGCGCTCGCCAGCGCGCTGGCAGCGGCCCTCGGCGAGCGCGGGTGGTACGCAAATTTTCAATCCGCCACGGAGGCCTTTGTGGTCTTCGCCGACCAGGTCTTCCGCTACCCGCGCGAGATGCGGCAGGCCGAGCCCGGGCACAGGCGCACGGACGGCTAGGCATTCCTGAGCCACAGCTGGACTGGACGGTCTGATCCGGTCAACTGCCCGAGCTGAGTAGCTACCACCGCGGGTATCAGTCGTCAATGCCCGACGGTGGCCGGCTAGTCCTTATCTTCTGAGTGGGTGCCCGCGTCAAGTCGCTGGCGGAAGCCGCGCACCCGTTGCGAAACCTCACCAGCCATCGCAGCGCGCTGCGGGGCCAGCAGGAAGTAGCTGGCGATGCCGCTGACCAGGATCGCCAGGCCAATCAGCAGCCAGCTCCTGGCGCCGACGAAATAGAGCACGATGAGGGCCACCATGAATAGCAGCAGCCGCAGCGTGTTGTAGAAGACCGTTGCGCGCATAGCGTGACCAGCTTATCCGCTAGCGGCCGCTTGGCCGGCCGCAGCTACGGCACCAGTAGCCGCACCCGCGCGCCGCTAGCCGCACCAGCCGGGGCCCTAGCCGCATCAAGGGCACCGCTGACCGCACCACGCCAGGCGGCCAGCCGCAGCCATAGCACACCGGCGGCGCCCATTGGGCCACTGTGTCGCACCCCGCCGCCAGCGGCGCCGACCGCACGACGGCACCACTGGCCGCGTCCAGAGCGTCACTGTGACGCACCGGCCGCGCCCACGGGTCACTGTGCCGCACCCGCCGCCACCGGTGCCGAATTGAGCACGCTGGCCAGCAGCGCCGGATCTACGTTCCCGCCGGACAAGATGGCGACCCGCAACTGAGCGGCAGGCAGTTCGCTCGCCCGGAATAGGCAGGCGGCGACCGCGACCGCTCCGCCGGGCTCAGCGACTAGGCGCGCGCCGGTCGCTAGCAGACGCATCGCCGCGCGGATCTCGTCTTCGGTGACGGTGACGATGTCGTGCACCTGGCTGATCATGTGCTGCATCGGCAACACGCCGATCTGCTCGGCCCGCAGCGCATCGGCGATCGTGCGCTGCGTGTCAGCGGAGCTCCAGGCGACGCGTCGGCCCAGCCGCAAGGAATCTGCGGCGTCGGCGGCCAACGCAGGCTCCACGCCGACCACCTTCGCTCCTGGTTTGGCCGCCGCGATCGCCGCCGCCACGCCGGAGATCAGCCCGCCGCCGCCGACCGGGCAGACCACCAGATCGACCTCCGGGCAGTCAGCCGCGATCTCCAATCCGATCGTGCCCTGGCCCGCGATCACGTCACGGTGGTCGAACGGCGGGATCGGCGTGTAGCCGTGCTCAGCGATGAGCTGGTCGGTCATTGCGGCCCGTGCGGTCAGACTTGGCTCACAGGTGACGATCCGCGCGCCAAACGCGCCGGCCGCAGCGACCTTGACCTGGGACGCGTTGGCCGGAACGACGACCGTGGCGGTGACACCAAGCAGCGCTGCCGCGTAGGCGACGGCTAGCGCGTGATTGCCGCTGGAGTGCGCCACGACTCCTCGCTGCCGCTGCTCGGCCGACAGCGCGCTGATCGCTGAGTAGGCACCGCGCAACTTGAACGCCCCGGTCGGCTGCAGTGACTCGGCCTTGACCAGCAATCGAGGCTCTACGCGCGCGAATGGCACCAGCGGCGTCCGCAGCGTGACACCATCCAGGCGCTTAGCTGCCGCTCGGATCTCGTCAATCGACACAAGGCCCGGCATACGCTCCACCCTACGTGTTCCGGCTGCGGCAAGCCGCTCACGGTCAAAGCATCACGAGCAGGTTTGTGATTGAACTTTTACGGAATCTAAGGAGAATAGCGACGTTTGTCATAACACTATGATCTGGTTACTTAGGCGAGCTAGAGGAGCACCAAATGGACGGCCAGAGTGATCGCCTGCTTACTCCCGGAGAAGTCGCGGCTCTATTCCGGGTTGATCCGAAGACGGTCACCCGGTGGGCCGCGTCTGGCCGCATCAGCAGCATCCGCACCCCCGGCGGCCACCGCCGTTACCGAGAGGTCGAGATTCGGGCGCTGCTCGGCATAGACGACAGCGAACGACCCGAGCAGGCTTCGGACCCGGCCGGCTAGTGCCGGCCGGGCCGTCGCCCGGGCCATCCGGGCTGTGTCCCGCCCGGTACGCCCCTGTCCCCCCGAGGTCTTGCTTCGGTACGCCCCGGTCCCCCCGAGGTCCTGCCCGGGGCGGCGTGCCCGGATGCCTGAGGGATTCAGGCATCCGGGCCGGATCGAGCGTGCTCGCGGATCCGTGGTCCGGCTAGGCAGCCGACTAGCCCGTCCTGGTTACATCGGCACGAGCTCGAAGATCTCGACGCTGAACCGGCCCCTTCCCTCGGAGAGGAACGGGTGCTTGTCGACCAGCGCCCGCGCTGCTTCCACACCGTCGGCCTCGACGATCGAATAGCCGTTGAGATCCCCAGCGGCGGGGCTTGAGCCGTCGTCCGCCACCGCGGACCTGGCGCCGAAGGGCGAGCCCACGTCGACCAGCGCCGGGCCTAGCCGACCGATCCACTGGCCCCAGGCTTCCATCTGCTCGGCTGACTGCTCGGGCGTGAACTGGTCCATCGGCGTAGCCGGGCCGCGGTACAGGTACAGGAACTTCGCCATCTCAGGCTCCTCTGCTCTAGGTTGCGGATCCTTCAGCGCGATGCCGGTCGTCCGCTGATGACGCGCCAAGTGCGTGTCTACCTACCCGACGAACGACAACGTGAGGAATCGACAGAGCAGACCTGAGAACCGCCCGGGCGACTGCCTGGCCGAGTCACCGCCGGGCAGCGGCTGGCCAGGCACCCGGACTCCGGCGCTCGGGCTGGCTCAGGCCACCGCACGGTCGGCATAGAGCCGCAGCAGACCCGACCAGCCCTCCGCCGCGCCAACGCCATCGCGCACGGCCTGGCCGTCCGTACCGTGCCGCTCGAAAAAACGATGCTCAAGCTGGACTCGGCTGCGTCCTGGCCCGTCCGGCGTGAAGGTGACCTCGATCTCGCTGGCGTGGTCGGAATCGGCGTCGTACTGCCAGCTGCCGTTGAGCTGCCAGCTCAGGACGATGCGGCTGGGTGGCTCGTAGGCGAGAACCTCGCCCCAGTCGCACTCGGAGCCATCCACACCGCGCTCGTACCAGCGCCCGCCGGTCTTCGGCTCGATGATCGCCGCTTCAAGGTCAGCCTCGCCGATGTGGTGACCTGGCCACCAGGAATTGAAGTCAGTGGTGAACAGGCTGAACGCCGCCTCCGGTGCCAGCGGCACGGTTACCGCGTGCCGCACCGGCTCGAATGCCTGCTGGCTCGCGACTAGGTTCTGCTCGGTCATCGGTGCTCCTTATCGCTGGGAGTTCCGGCCGGATCCGGTTCAGAACCGGCCTGTTGCGCCGCCTGCCTGGCGGCCGCTTCGAACGAGGCCAGTGCCTGGCCCCACATCTGGTCGAGGTAGGCGCGGATCGCCAGCACCCCGTCCGGGTTGATCCGGTACAGCCGTCGCGTGCCGACCGCCTCATCGATGACCAGGCCCGCGTCCTTGAGAACCCGAAGGTGCTGGGAGACGGCCGGCCGACTCACCGGAAGCTCGCTGGCGAGATCTCCGACCGAGCGCCCCCCGGCGGCCAGCCGCTCGACGATGGCGAGCCGGGTGCGGTCACCCAGAGCGCCAAGCGCGCCCAGTCCGGCCGCTCTGGCCGGTTCGGCTGGCCCTCTTGATTCGTAAGTCACCACGAACCGTTAGTCTAGGCTTACCATTGCGCTTGGTCAATCGGAGCGCGGCCGCGCACCCGGAGCACGGTCAGCCAGTCGTCCTGCGTTCCGGCCACCTGACCGGCACCGGTCTGGCCGGCACGGTCAGGTCGAGCAGGACGTCGGCGCGATCCAGCGGGCGGGCCGCGCTTCGGTACAGTTCCTGGCCAGGCAGATAGCGCCGGTTGTAGCGGTCGCCGATGCTCGCCTCCGAGCCGAACGGCACGAGGTCTCGGGTCAGCGCACGCCGCAGTGACTCGGCCGGCTCGATATGCAGGTAGATCGTGAAGTCCCAGTGCTCAACAAGCTCGGGACGCTGCAGGAACACGCCGTCGAAGAGCAGCACGGCCCGGCTGGCGGCGGCCCGACGGACAGCGGGGACCGGCCGGTCCGACCGGTAGTCGAACTTCGAGGGTAGGTAGCAGCGGTCGCCGCCGGGACCGAGAGGGCGAAGGACGGCTGCCACGATCGATTCGTTATCGAAGGAATCAAGGTAGTAACCCTCGGGCGATTGGCGGCCTCGGCGATATCTGACCTGCGCTGGTCGGTGAAAGCCGTCCGCGCCGAGCGCGATGACCGGGCGCTGCACCTCGATCAGCGCGGCCAGGTCGCGCGCGAAGGTCGTCTTGCCGGCCGCATCGGGTCCGTCGACCGCCACCCGAGGAACGTGCGGCGGGTCAAGCGCGGTCAGCATGCCGACGAGCCGGCTGAGCACCTCAGCGCGGGTCACGGGATTCGGCGTCCTGGCGAATTCCGGCTGCGCGCTGGGCCGGGCCAGGCCCTGGTCAGGAGTCGCTGCCTGGCTGGCCGCGGCCGGCTAGGAAGTCCAGGAACTCGCGGTGCAGCGACTCATCGCCCTCCCGCCACAGCCTGCTCCGCTCGTCCATTTCCTCTTGGGTCAGCGCGGTGCTGGCGAGCCGCTCATAGTCCGGGTCGGCCGGGCCGATCTCGACGTATGCGTCACTGACCAAGCGGCCGTCGTGGGCGGTCGCTGCCTCTGGCACCAGCAGATGCCCGTTGGCTAGCCGTATCACGTACATCGCCCGCCCCCTAGATGCCGTATCGCACATTGAAGTAGAGCATCACGTTCAGCGCCGCGCGGGTATTACCGTTGACCATTTCCACCAGCGCGGGCCGCTGGCTCGACGCGATCGCGGCGAACGCGTCGGCGAAGAACTCCCGGCGCCCCAGATAACCGCCCTGGCGGTGGAAGTCACTGCGCATCCACGGCAGGCATTGATCATAGAGCCGATTGAACTCTGCAGAGTCGGATTGCCAGGCACCGCCGGACCCGTCGATATCGTCAAGCGCGTGCCCGATTTCGTGACACATCACGTCCGGAGTCGGTGACGGCCGCGACCCGACGATAACCTTGCGCTCGCCGTACGCTCCGGCGCAGGCGTCCCAGGTAGCCCGGCCTGATGGCAGCGGAACGCCGGTCAGCTGGCCCATGTCGTCCAGATCGGGGACTCCGCCTGGCCCGACATAGATGGCGTCGAGACCGGCTACCAGCCGTTCCTTGATCAGCTGCGGCAGCTCAGCCAGCCGGTCGATGGCCAGCACGATCTGCGGCGGCAGGACCTGATCGGCCGTCCAGTTACGGTGCAGGATCCGTTCCAGGTGGCCGCAATGCCGGTGTCCGGCCGCCGTACGGTTGTTCCTGGCTATCTCGTACCACGGCAGGTTCGCCCTCGCAGCTACCGCAGCCTCGCCCGGGATGGCCCGGCTGTCCGCGGCGGCATCGCCGACGGCCTGGGCTTTGGCGCGGGACTCGGTCCGACCCGCGGGACTGGCCGAAGCCCGAGCATCGGTCCCCGGCGCTGGCCGAACTGCCGCGCGCGCTGCTCCCTGGCGCTGCGACCTGGCGGCCGCCGCCGCTCGCGATCCGCCCGATGGGGCCGGACGGCCGGAACTGACCGGCCGATCACGCTGACCGGACCCAGTCGATCTGCCTGGCGGGCCGGTAGTGGGAGCGGTGGGCGGCGGAGCGGGCTGGTCCGCCATGGCGGCCAGATCTGGCCGCTGCTGCCCGGCAAACCGGGATGGCCGCTCCTGGCGTGCAGCCTGGGTGCGCTCAGCCGGCAGGTTCTGCTCGCCGCCCAGCCGGTTCTGCTTGCCCTGCTGGCCAGGCTGCCCGGCACGACGCCGACCCGGCTGACCGGCATCGCGCTCACCCGGCTTGCTCTGCTTGCCCTGCTGGTCTGGCCGCCCGGCACGACGCCGACCCGGCTGGCCGCTCCCGCTCTGGCCAGGCTGGCCGACACCGCTCTGGCCGGGCTGGCCGGCACTGCGCGCACTCGGCTGGCCAGCGGCGCGACGATCCGGTGAGAAACCGCCTGGGCGACCGGCCCAGCCACGGCTTGCTCGCGGCGTGCCGGGCGTGCTCACCCGGCGGTGGCTACCTGGCTGACCGGGCGAGGTGGTCCGGCCGCCGGTTGCCCCGCCCCGCGCTGATGAGGCCTGAGTGGGTGGTGCGCCGCCGAGCAGTGCCTGAATCTGCTCAGCTCGCCGTCGCCGCCTTCGCCGCAGCAGATCGAGTAATCGCAGCCGCATCCGCATCGCTCCCGTGGAAAAGGTCCGATCGCCAGGTTACGACGGTTCCCAGCCTGACGCAGCCGCCAACGCGGATCGTGACGAACTGCCATCGTCACGGAAACTCCCCAGCGAACCATCAGATTCGGCAACGAGCAGGCCGCGCCAGCAGTTAGGCTGCGTCCATGTTGCTGCTATGTGTCGTCTTTGCACTGATAACTATGGGTTTGGTGGTGCCGTGCGTGATCGATATCGCGATGACGCCACAGCGCGACTTCGGACTGCCGAGCAAGCAAACGTGGCTGGTGGTTGTGGTGGCGTTCTGGGCCGTCGGTGCCATCACGTGGCTGATGGTCGGCCGCCGCGAGCTGTGGATCAGGCAGCAGTGGAATGACGTGGCCGGGAGTCAGGCGCTCGGCCAGCAGCAGGCACTCAGGCGGCATCCGGCCGGGCGGACGGCTGATCCCAGTCACCGGTCCGCCGATGCGGTGTACGGGGGTCGCGGCGCTGGCCATGGAGCACGCTACCTCGCTCCAGATGACAACCCGGACTTCCTGCTCGAACTGGACCGCAGGATCCGTGAGTGGCGGGACGGCGCCTAGCTGTCCAGGCGGCCCGGGCGGTTAGCCCAGGCCAGCGAACGAGCGCAGGGAAGTCGGTCGGTTAGCCCAGGCCAGGGAACGAGCGCAGCGAGTCGGTCGGTTAGCCCAGGCCAGCGTACGAGTGCAGGCCGCTGATCCAGAGGTTGACGCCGACCAGGTTGAAGATGAGGCAGGCGAAGCCGGTCAGCTGGATGTAGGCGGCCCGCCGTCCACGCCAGCCCGCCGTGGCCCTGGCATGCAGGAACGCGGCATAAACCAGCCAGGTGATGAACGACCAGGTCTCCTTGGGATCCCAGCCCCAGTACCTGCCCCAGGCATGATCCGCCCAGATCGCGCCGGCGATAACGGCGAAGGTCCAGGCCGGGAACGCGAACAGGATCGCGCGGTAGGACAGCCGATCAAGGACCGATGAACCGGGCAGCTGCACCATGATCCCGGCGGACCGCGACTCCAGGCCTGCGGCCACCCGCCGCTCATGCCTGGCAACCAGCAGGAACAGCACGGTGACCACTGCGCCGAAGATGAACATCCCGATCGAGACGAGCATGCCCGTCACGTGGATGGCCAGCCAGTACGACTGGAGCGCGGGGACCACCTCGCCGGCTGGCGTGTAGATCACCACAACGTCCACGGCAAGCGCGAGAACGACCGGGAGCAGGACGAAGAGGCCCATGTAGTAGGCGCGGAACCGGACCGCGGCGACCGTGAGCATCAGCACGGCCACGCAGGTGATCGCCGCGATGAACTCGAACATGTTGCCCCACGGGACCCGATGCTCGGCCAGACCCCTGGTCAGGATCGCCCCGGCCTGGGCGGCCAGCCCGGCACAGGTCAGCAAGAAGGCGTAGCGCAGCCAGGCGCTGGCAGGCCAGCGCGAACGCCGATCGGGCAGCGCGGGCAGACCCGGCAGCGCGGGCAGGCCAGCAGCGCCGGCACTCGGGCCAGCCGCTCCGGCCGGATCCGCCGCGCGACCGGACAGGTCGGCGAGCTCGGACAGGTCGGACGGGTCAGCGGGGAAGGTATGGCCGGCGTCGGCGTCAAAACCGGCCGGCGCCCCTGCGCCAACCAGCTCGGGCAGCCGGGCCGGGACCGGCGCCGGGGTCTTGCGCTTGCCGAACGCGAAATCACCCGCGTAGGCCAGCATGGCCAGCGCGTAGACGACGATGGTCAGCACCAGCAGGGCGTTGCTGGCCTGAGCGACTCCGGAGTTGACGGGCACTGCGCCTCACTCTCCCTCTGCCTGGGCAAGGGCTGCTTCATCGGCTGCTGGCTGGCCAGCGCCGAGGGGTTGCTCAGCGGCCGGCTGCTCAGCGGCCGGCTGCTCAGCGGCCGGCTGCTCAGCGGCCGGCTGCTCAGCGGCGAGCTGCTCAACGGCGGGCCGGCGGTCACCGGCGGGAGCGGGCCGACCGTCACCAGCGGGAGCGGGCAGGCCGTCACCAGCGGACCGGCTGGTCGTCGCGGGCTGACCTGCTACCACGGCACTGCCGTCCAGCACGTGCACGATCTCGCTGGCCAGCTCGGCGAACTCGGTCTCGAATCCTCCGGCGGCGTCCGACCTGGTCAGGCCGGCCACCTCCACTACGGTCCGGCCGTCGTGGCCAGGGTAGGCGCGGACGAACATCCGGCGGCGGCGCACCAGGAACGAGAGGATCAGGCCCGCCAGCGCCGCCAGAGCGGAGATCAAGGCGGGCGTCTGACCCGGATCGTAGGTGATCGCCAGGCTGATCCACTGCTGGTACCCGGTGAAGGTCAGCTTGCCGAGGCCGTTCGGCAAGGTAATCGACTGGCCGGGAGCCAGCGGCACCGGTGGCACCGCGAGCCGGTGCATGGCGCTGGTGTCCAGGCTGTAGACCGACTGCGCCTGGCCGCTGTCCAGGCCCAGGTTGCCCGCATAGGAGACCAAGCTGACCCGCGGGAACAGCGCCGCCGGGAACGCCGAGGCGAGTCGGCCGCTGACGTCCACCGCGGTCGGCAGGAAGACACCAGCGAAGCCGAGCTGCTCCGGGCTCGCGTCGGGAACCTTGATGACTCCGGCGGAGGTGAGCCCGGATTGCTCGATCGGGATGAACGGCACTGGCTGATCGAAGACGACCCGGCCGGTCCTGTCGGTGACCTTGAAGACCGGAGCGTATCCGTGCCCGATCAGGAAGACTTGTACGCCGTCCACGATCAGCGGGTGATTCACCCGCAGGTCATAGCTGTGCTCCGGTCCGCCGTACGACGCCGAGTACTGGATCGCCGCGCTGAACCAGGACGGCTGGCCGCGCTGGACTCCCGAGGTGATGTAGCTCGCGGTGAAGCGCTCCAGCCGCACGCTGAATGGCTGCAAGTCGGCCGGCGAGACCAGCCGACCCGGCCGGAAGACGTCGAGCGCGGTCGGCGTGTTGGCGAAACCTTGGCCAGCCACCAGCAGCCGGTTCGCTTTGTAGCCGAACAGCCCGCCAAGCGCGACCGATCCGAGCAGCCCGAGCAGCGCCAGGTGGAACAGCAGATTGCCGACCTCGTGCAGGTACCCCTTTTCGGCCGAGACCCAGCCGTCGCCGGTACGCAGCCGGAACCGCTTGCGCGCCAGCAGCCTCGCCGCCGACTCCAGCGCCGGTTCCGGGTCGGCGGCGGTGCCGAAGCTCGCCGCCTGCGGCAGCCGGCCGAGGCGGCGTGGCGCGCTCGGCGGGGGCTGCCGCACGGACCTGGCCATCCGGAAGGCGCGGGGCACCACGCACCCGGCCAGCGAGGTGAACAGCAGCAGGTAGATCGCGGCGAACCAGGGTGCCCCGAATACGTCGAACAACGACAGCCTGGCCAGCACCGGGGCGAGTCCTGGGTGTGACGCGTAGTACTGCGACACCGCGGCTGGATCGATACCTGTCTGCGGCAGGACCGATCCGGGAATGCTGGCAAGCGCGAGCAGGAACAGCAGCACCAGGGCGGTCCGCATTGAGGTCAGCTGACGCCATCCCCAGCGCAGCCAGCCGACCGCACCAAGCCGACCGCCCGTGCCCGCAGTCGCGGCAGGCACCCGGGCGGCCAGCTCCCGTTCGGCTGACTCCCCTGCGCCCGTCTCCCTTGCCCCTGGCCGGATGTCGCCGGGTCCGGCCACCGCGACCGACGACGACGGGACCGACGCCGATACCGTCCCCTCAGTCCGGGCCCGTTCCTTCAGCTCGGTCACCGGATCGCCGCCAGCTAGATCCTGGGTCATGATCGCCCGCCGAGGACTTTGACGATCAGCGCCTTCAGGCCCGAGTAGGAGACACCGCCGACGATCATGGCAGCGACGTGCCCGGTGCTGTCGATCAGCAGCGTGCTCGGGATGGCCGGCGGCGGCAGCGTGCCCCGAAATGCCAGCGCGATCTCGTCGTTAGGATCGTTCAGGCTCGGATAGCCGACTCCGAATGTGCGCTGGAACGCCTCGGCGCTCGGCACGGTGTCCCTGCTGTCGATGCCGACGAAGCGCACCGGATTGCGCTGAAAGTACCTGGCCAGCGCGGCCAGCGCGGGCGCCTCCCGGCGGCAGGGCGCGCACCAGGATGCCCAGAAGTTGAGCACTACGACCGATCCCCGGTCGGCGGTCAGGCTGAACTGCTGCCCGGTCAGCAGCGCGCCAGTCAGGGCGGGCGCGGCCGGCCGCGAGCCAGGCCGGTAGTAGGTGCTGCTGTAGCTGCCGCCGACGAAGCTCTTCCCGCTGCTGACCGGCGTGTACTGGGCCAGCGCGCCGCCCGAGCAGGACGTGGCGGCCAGCACGGCCGAGCCGACCAGCACAGCCCGGATGACGCGGGCCGCCGCAGCTTGGCGCGCAGAGCGCTTCAGGCGGGTCACAGGGTGAACTCCTACACGAAGTAGTATCGCTGGCCCATTCTGCCGGAACCGGCTGGATGCGGTGACCGCGGGCCCGACTTACCAGCCATTCAGGCACCGACCAGGCTACGCTCCCGCGATGCGCGATCCGGCTGATCCGGATGGTTCGGCGTAACTAACCGCCGTCAGCCGGTCGCCAATGAAGGTAAGGCTGGTCACGCTGCCCAGAGCGCACTGGCGGTGCCGCGGGTCGTGCCACAGCCGACGGCCTTCCGCGGAGCGGCGGGACACCCAGATCGGAAGCTGATGGCTGACGCAGACCGCCTCGTGCCCGCGCGCCGCCTTGGCCGCGTCGGCGGCGGCGGCCAGCACCCTAGCGGCGACCTGCCGGTACGGCTCGCCCCAGGACGGGCGGAACGGATTGCGCAGGTAGATCCAGTTCCGCGGCGAGCGGAGCGCACCGTCACCGACCCCGAAATTCATCCCCTCGAAATGGTTCCACGGCTCGATCAGCCGCTCGTCGACCTCGACTGCCAGGCCGAGCTGCGCCGAGATCGGCTCGGCGGTCTCCACCGCGCGGTCCAGCGGAGAGGACCGAACCACGGTGACATCCCGGCCGGCCAGGAAGTCCGCGGCCGCCTTGGCCATCACCTGACCTTCTTCAGACAGATGGAAGCCAGGTAGCCGGCCGTAGAGCACCCGGTCGGGATTCGCGACCTCGCCGTGCCGGACCAGGTGCACGATCGTGCGGCCGACCGCACCGGAGCCTGGGGAGTCTGGATCTGCAGTCATGGCCTGCCCAGCCTACCGGCAGCGTGCACCCGCCCACTGGCAGCGTGCACCGCCTACCGGTGCCCACCCGGGCCCGCACCTGCCCGTGCCGCCCGTCCCGGCCTGGCCAGCGGCGTTGCCGGGGCCGGCGTACCGCTGAGCCGGATCCGGCTCCGGTGATCAGGATAAAGTGGCGCAAATAATTCCTCGTCCTGAATGTCAGCAGGTAGCCAACGTGAGCCCGACGGCAATCGCCCTGATCGGCGTAGCGGCTATTGCCCACGCGACCTGGAACCTGTTCAGCAAGCAGGCTGCGACCACCGGCGCCGTGTTCTTCACCTGGCTGCTCGCGACCAGCGCCGCGGTCGCGTACAGCCCGGTGGCCGCGGTAGCCGTGCTGGTCGAGCATCCGCATCTGGCAGGCCTGAACTGGCTGTTCCTCGCCGGGACCGGCATCTTGCAGTCGGGTTACTTCCTGTTCCTGCAGCGCGGCTACTCGGTCGGCGACCTATCGGTCGTCTATCCGGTTGGCCGGGGAGCCGGGGCCATGCTCGCTGCCGTGGCAGGCATCGTCCTGCTCGGCGAGCGGCCGGGTCCGCTGTCGATAGCCGGGATTATCGCCATCATCGCGGGCGTCGTGGTGATCGGACTGCCCAGCCGGACACCGCCGCCCAGCCCCGCCTCGCACGCCGCAACCACCAGACCCGCAACCACCAGACCCGCAACCACCGGACCCGCAACCACCGGACCCGCAACCACGGGGCTCGCAACCACCGGACCCGCAACCACCGGACCGGCCGCCGGTCGGTCCGCTGCTCCCGCGTTCCGGGCGATCGCGTTCGCCTTGGCGACCGGAGCGTTCATCGCGTCATACACGGTCTGGGACAAGTACGCGGTCGCAGATCTGCATACCCCGTCGATCCTGCAGGGCTACGCCTGCTTCCCGATCATGGCAGCCGCGTTCGCACCGTTCGTGCTGCGCGATCGAGAGCGGCTAGCCGAAGTCTGGCGATCCTTCCGGCGCCAGGTGCTCGGCGCCGCGCTGCTGGCACCGCTCGCCTATGTGCTGGTACTGACCGCGCTCAGTTTTACCGCGGTCAGCGCTGTCGCACCGGCGCGCGAGGTCAGCGTGCTGTTCGGCGTGCTGCTCGGCAGGCGACTACTCGGCGAGAGCGGACTGGCCAGGCGACTGGCGGCCGCCGCGGCGATCGTGGCCGGCATCATGGCGATCGCCATCGGCTGACTGCCAGTCCTGGCGCCGACCCGACCTGCGGCTCAACCCGGCATTGCTATGAGATAGCCGTCTTAGGCAGTCGATTCCGCTGGTGCTTCGCTATTTCCGGCGAGCACCAGGCCGCTCTATTTTCTAATCACACACAGCGTTTCTGGTAAATCGTGCAGAAACGCGAATCTGGACATCAGATTGTGACCCAGCAATATAGCCCCCGCCATGGCAGTGATCACTCTGTGTCTGTTAACGTGCGCGATATTGTGTCGCTCTCGGGGAAGCAGAAAAGGGGATCATTAATGCTACATCGACATCGCGGTATAGCCTCGCTGGTCAGCATCAGCGGCCTGCTCTTCAGCCTGCTGGCGCTGGTCCCGGCCACCACTGCCTCGGCGGCTCCAGCATGGCATACACGTGTCTGCTGGGGGACGGCAAAACGGCCGGGAACGCTGGCCGGCGCCTATTGGGACGCGATTGTTCACGGCGTATGCGCCGTTGACCGCGGACCAGTGCTCATCCAGCATGATCTGATCATCACTCGCAATTCGGCGGTAGTGGCAGTATTCGGACGTCGGCACTCGCACCTTTGGGTGGGCGACAATATCCTCGTCGGCCGGGGCGGCTCGCTTATTATGGGCTGTGAGACGAAAGTCAACCACGGCAATCCCATCTTTCCCTGCGCCGATGACCGGCACCCGGGACACCCGACTCTGTACAGCCACGAAGTGGTCGTCGGCAGCCTGATCGCTTACCGCGCGCTCGGCGTCGTCGTGCACAACAGCTGGATCGGTCATGACATCGTCGAGATCGGCGGCGGCGGCGGCGTGAACTGTAAGCCGGCCGGTATCTTCATCAGGTTCGCCAGTCCGGTGTACAGCGACTACGAAGACAACTGGGTCGGCGGCAGCATGTGGGTCAAGGACCTCCGCTCCTGCTGGTTCGGCGCGATCCGCAACTGGGTCGGCGGCAGCATCACCGTCAGCAAGAACCGGATGGCCGATCCGGACGCCATGGAAGTCACCACCAACGTCGTCCGGCACGACCTCACCTGCTGGCGCAACGTGCCTGCGGTCCAGTTCGGCGACGGACACGGGTACCCCAACCAGGTCGGACTGCACGCGTACTTCGAGTGCGGCTTCCACGTTGTGCTGCCGAACCCGGCGCATCAGCACAAGCACTACTCGCACATCTCGGTGCCCCTGCACCATTAGCACCTGGCGCGGCCGAGCCCCTGGTGCCGCCGCCGCCTCACGGCGGCACCAGGGGCGCCTGGCCGCGGCCCGGTCAGGAGATCTCGATGAAGCGCTGCCGCTCGCCGATGATGTCCCTGATCTTGTGCACCCGAGCCTCGTATCCGGGCACGTCCAGCTCGTCGAGGACAGCCACCAGGGCAATGTCGCGCGCCATCAGATCGGACTCGCCGACCAGATTCCAATCGAACTGCAGCAGATCGTTAAGGCCGACTCTGCGCACCCGGTCCCAGACCTTGTCCTGGTTAAGCACGGGCAGGCCTCTGACTGCGGCCGCGGCGTCCTCGATCGCCCGGATCAGGCGCTCGGCCCGGCGGATCGGCTCCATCACCTCGGCGGGCGGGAACGGCTGTTCCCTGGTAGACGGGGGCACTCGGTCCGCTCTCCACTCGCCGACCAGTTCTCGGATCTTGGCCGACGTCTCACCAAGTCCGCGGACGACCCGCTGCCGCACCAACTGGTCGTCTGACCGCAGCCGTCCTTTCTCGCTGTAGACGTCCGAGGCGAGCAGGCTGCGCAGCCTGTCAGCCAGGCTGTCCGGCATCGGCGTCAGGCTCCGTGAGCGGCATGCGCGCCGGTACCGAGATCCGGCAGGCTCGGCATGCCCGGGGTCGGCATGCTGAAGCCGGTGAGCCCGATGTTGAACGGCTCGCCAACGGCCATGTTCGGCGCCGACACCAGGCCCCGCTCGGCCATCTTCATCGCGACGTAGTAGCGCACCGCCTCCATCTCGGACAGGCCGAACGCCCGCAGCGAGATCAGCTCGCGCATCCGCTCGTCACGCGGCCGCATCAGCACCTTAACGTCGTTGAGGGTGATCCCGTAGATCGTCAGGAACGCCTGCAGATGGCCGCGGACCAGCTCGGTGATGTCGTGAATCCGCTCATTGACCTGCTCTAGCGGGGTCAGCTGGACGATCTGATTGATCGCCTGCTCGACAACCGGGCCTGCGTAGTTGTTCAGTGCCTCGGTGGTGAGGAAGTGGCCCTGGTACGGCATGTGGGTCACCAGCTTGACCGCGTCCTCCTTGGTGTCGATGTGAACGTAGTAATCCACGTCGTAGACCAGTTCGGCCAGCTCGCGGGAGAGTGCGAGGCCTTGCGCCTTGGCGACGCTCTTGGCGGCTGATACGAACAGCGCCTCGTACTGCCACGGTGACTGACCGCTGTAGAACGCCTGCTGGATGCTGCCGACGATCGGCCGGTCGGTGGTCTGCACCGGGTACTGGCCACCCTCGTAGACGGCGAAGATGGCTCCGCGCGACTTCAGCACGCAGAAGTGGTTGCTTTCCACGGTGAGCAGGCTGCCGGTCATGATGTCGTTGCCCGGGTGGTGGTACATCAAGATGCCGGGACCCATCACTTCTGTACCGTCATTGTTCAGGGTGCTGATCACGTTGCGGATGGCCATGACCCCTCCTCAAAGCATGTCGCCGGGCCTGCTGCCCGGCGGTCCAGAGACATACTGGCAGATCAGGCGCGAAATTCTATGGTCGTCCGTTGAAGGTTCGCCGGCAGTTCGCTACCCGGCGGCTGGGTAAGCGGACCAGCCGCCGGTTCAGCCAAGCGCAGCCGCAGCCGCCCGCGCCGCGGCAGGCACCGCCTCGGCGATCAGGGAGATGGCTTGCTCGTCGTGCGCCGCCGATAGGAACCAAGCCTCATACGGCGAGGGTGGCAGGTACACGCCATCGTCCAGCATGGCGTGGAAGAAGGCCGCGTACGCGGCACTGGACTGACTGCGCGCCTGGGCGAAATCCCGCACTGGCTCGGTCGTGCCGAGGAAGAACGAGAACAGGCTGCCCGCCTCCTGCAGCCGGAACGGGACCCCGGCTTCGGTCAGCGCGGCGGCCGTCAGCCCGGCAACTTCTGCCGCCGCCTCATCCACCCGCTGGTAGACCTCCGGTGTGCACTCGCGCAGCGTGGCCAGCCCGGCAGCGGTGGCCAGCGGATTCCCGGCCAGGGTGCCGGCCTGGTAGACCGGGCCCTCCGGAGCCATCAGGTCCATGATCTCGGCCCGGCCGCCGAAAGCGGCGGCTGGCAGCCCGCCGCCCATCACCTTGCCGAATGTCATCAGATCCGCGGGCACGCCCTCGCGCCCGTACCAGCCGGAGCGGGTCACCCTGAACCCGGTCAGCACCTCGTCCATGATCAGCAGCGCGCCGAACTCGGCGGTCAGTGCCGCGAGCAGTTCGTTGAAGCCTGCCGATGGCGGCACGATGCCCATGTTTGCCGGGCAGGCCTCGGTAATGACGCAGGCGATCTCGTCGCCGTTCTCGGCGAAGGCCTGCCGGACAGCCTCGGCATCGTTGTAAGGCAGTACCAGGGTGTCGGCGGTCACGGCGTCGGTCACGCCGGGCGAGTCCGGCAGCCCGAAGGTGGCGACTCCCGATCCCGCAGCGGCGAGCAGCGCGTCGACGTGGCCGTGGTAACAGCCGGCGAACTTCACCACCAGGCGCCGCCCGGTGTAGCCGCGGGCCAGGCGCAAGGCCGACATCGTGGCCTCGGTGCCCGAGTTCACCAGCCGGACCTTCTGCACCGGAGCGCGGGAGATCAGTTCCTCGGCCAAGTAGACCTCGCCGGGGGTGACGGTGCCGAACGACGTGCCGCGGCTGACGGCCTGCCGGAGCGCGCTGGTCACGGCCGGATGCGCGTGCCCGAGGATCATCGGGCCCCACGAGCAGACTAGGTCGACGTAGCTCTTGCCGCAGGTGTCGGTCAGGTAGGGGCCATGACCAGATGCCATGAATACCGGCGTACCGCCGACCGCGCCGAAGGCCCGGACCGGGGAATTCACCCCGCCGGGCAGTACCGCGCAGGCCCGGTCGTACAGGCTGGCCGAAGACTCATCTCCGGTCATGTCCGGTGTCACGGGGCGACCTCCTCGCAGGCGTCGGCCAGGTATTCAAGCAGGCGCAGGGCGTCCGGCAGCGGCTCGGCGTCCGGCTCGCGGATCCAGCGGGCGGTGTGCCCGCTGCTCAGCCGCGATGGCGGAGCGAGCACATAACTGTCCTTGCAGTGCCATCGCAGTCCGGTGACCTCGGGGATCATCTCAGGCTCGCAGTCCAGATGACACGACCACCACTCGTCCTCGTCGGCGAGCGCCGCCCTGGTCGCGACGAAGAACAAAGCACGGTCCCAGGCACTGATGGCCACCGGAACTGGCCTGACGCCGGACCGTTCCATCCGGGCAAGTGCCGCCTGTCCGGCCGCCACCGGCACGTCGAGCACATCGAAGGAACGGCCGGTAACAAGAATGATGCTGGCCTGCGGCAGGACCGTCCACCAGTGCCCGATGATCCCCTGGTCGGCGGTTGCCTCCAGTTGCCAGGCCGGCGACACCGGATGAGCACCCGGAGCCGGGCAGCCGACCCGGTCGCAGGAACACGCGCGTCCGGACGTTGACTCCGGCAGGTAAGCTCCGGCACAAACCGGCCACCCCCGCGCCGCGTACCCGATCGCCGCGAGCATCATCCGCTCATGAGCCCGTCGGCGCCTGGACCGCAGCACCGCCTCGACCATCGGCTGTCCTCCCCGCCAGGCACACATGCCCTGCTTCGCTGATCGTGGCGGTCGGCCCCGGCGATCCGGCCGTCTCCCCCGCGAAGATCCGCGTTACTGAACGGCGGAGAACTGCCAGAGACTCTTGACGATACCGCGACCGGCATCGGCGCAGGCCTATCTGGCCGCGTCGCGGGTATCCGCACGAAGTGCCGCGAGCCATTAAGCTGGTGCCACCGGTCAGGCTGGCTTCTCGCCAGGGGCGGCCCGGCTGAGTGCGAGCTAAATGGCGAGCCGCAATTAGCTCGGTCATCGGCTGCGCTCCGCTCTGAGCCGGTAGCTGCCCGACGTCAGCCCTGGTCGGGCAGGGGATTGTCGGGCTCGTCGGCGGCCGGCGGCCGGTACAATGCCGCGCCGGATTCCATATCCGGCGGCAGAGCGTCAACCGATCTGCGACATTATTTGATACATGGTCATAACCGAGAAGTCCGGGCCACGGCGGTGCGGGCCAGCTCAGCGACAATTAACTGAGTTCCTTCCTGCCGCCGACAGCCTCTGGTGGCTAATCGTCGTGGCCGCCGGGTTCACCGGAGCGCAGCTGCTTTTCGTGTCGCGCCTACCCGGGCTGAGCTGGGACGAGGTTGTCTACGTCAGCCAGGTCAGCGCGCATGCTCCGGCTGCCTACTTCGATCCCGCCCGCGCCCGCGGCATCCCGCTGCTGGTCGCCCCGGTCGCCCAGCTGACATCGTCGGTCACCGCGCTGCGGGTTTACTTGTCGGTGGCGTCCGGCCTCGGCTTGTTCCTGGCACTCCTGGCCTGGCGGCGGCTGCGGCCGACCTGGGTACTCGCGCTGGCCGGGGTCATGTTCGGCGGGCTCTGGGTAGCCCAGTTCTATGGCTCGCAGGCGATGCCGGATGAGTGGGTCGCGTTCAGCGGGCTCGCCGCGGTCGGCTTGTTCCTGCGCGCTGTCACGCGGCCTGCGCTGCCCACCCGCGAGTCCGCACCGCTGGCTGACTTGCCGCCGGCCGGCGCGTGGCCGGCTGACGCGCGGTCGCCCAACAAGCGGCCGGCCGATTCGCACCCAGCCGACAGGCACCAGGCCAGCGCCCAGGCGGCCGACGGGCAAGCAGCGGACGGGCGGGCGGCCAGCTCGCAGGCAGCCAGCTCGCAGGCAGCCAGCGTGCGGACTGCGGAATCGCGGGCCGCTCGTCCGTGGGGGGTACTCGCCGGACTAACCGCCAGCATCGCGCTCGCCGCTCTCGTCCGGCCCGGCGATGCCGTCTTCCTGACCGCCGCACTGATGGCCGCCGCGCTTGCGGTGCGGCCTTGGCGGAGCTGGCCGCTGCTGGCAGCCACGGTCATCGGATTTGCCGCGGGTTCCGCCGAGTGGGCGGCCGAGGCGTACCTGCGATTCGGCGGCCCGCTCGCCCGGCTGCACGCCGCGGGTGCCGAGCAGGGCGGCTTCGGGTTGCACTTCGGTGTGTGGGACGAGTTGCGCGCGCTCAACGGCCCGACCCTCTGCCGGCCCTGCACGATCGGCTTGAGAAACCCGGAGATCAGCCTGTGGTGGCTGACCCTGCCGGTGCTCGTCCCGCTCGGAGTACTGGCCGCACGGCGGGCAGGCCGCCTTGGCTCGTCGCTGCTGCCCGCCGTATGCGGGCTCTGGGTGGCCGTGCCTTACCTTGTCCTGATCAACTACGCCGCACCCCGCTTCCTGCTGCCCGCCTATGCCCTGCTCGCCGTTCCGGTGGCAGACGCGCTTGCCTGGCTGCTCACCGCAGTGCGCAGCGACCTGCGGCAACTGACTGTCCCGATGGTCGTGATCTGCCTGGCCGGCCAGCTGCTGGCCCAGCACCTGGTGCTCGATCACGAGGCAGCAGGAACTGCTGCCCTCCATCAGGACTACACGCGGATCGCCGCCGACCTGAACCACCTTGGCATCCGGCCGCCCTGCCTGATCGAGGGCTCGCAGCACATCCCGATCGCGTTCTACGCAGGCTGCGCCTCCGCGCCGAACGTGGCCAGCTGGCGGCGCAGCAACGCGAGCGGGCGGCGGATCGCGGTGCTTGAGTTCCCGCGAGACCGTCCGCCCGGCTACGCGCGTACCTGGCAGCGTCACAGGCTGCCAGGCAACCGCTTCCTCAGGCTGGTCGGCTACCTAGCCCCTGGCTGACCCAGGGCTCGCAGCACGCCCGGCGGTTTCAGGGTCCGCTGGCTGCCGGCATCGCTGTCCGGCAGGCCGGACATGGATTGCCAGCACTCGCGGATTTGCTGAGCACCGTGGGCTAGTGCAGGCGTCTGGCGGCCTCGGCAGCCCAGTAGGTCAAGATGATGCTGGCGCCAGCCCGGCGGATCGCGGTCAGCGTCTCCATGATCACCCGGTTTCGGTCCAGCCAGCCGTTCGCCGCCGCCGCTTCGACCATCGAGTACTCACCGCTGACCTGATAAGCGGCGACCGGTAGCTGCACCGACCGCGCGATCAGGCTGATGATGTCCAGATACGCCAAGGCCGGCTTGACCATCACGATGTCGGCACCCTCCCCGACATCCAGCATGACCTCGCGAAGCGCCTCCGCCGGGCTGCCGTGATCCTGCTGGTAAGACGCGCGGTCACCGAACTGCGGTGCGCATTCCGCCGCATCGCGGAATGGCCCGTAGAACGCCGATGCGTACTTGGCCGCATACGCGCAGATCGCCACCTCGGGAAAACCGCCGCCGTCCAGCGCTGCGCGGATCGCCGCCACCTGGCCGTCCATCATTCCGCTCGGCGCGACCACGTGAGCTCCGGCCTGTGCCTGAGCGATCGCAATCGATGCGTAACGCTCCAACGTGGCGTCGTTGTCCACCTCACCGGCCGCGGTCAGGATGCCGCAGTGCCCGTGGTCGGTGTACTCGTCCAGGCACAGGTCGGCCATCAGCACCGTTTCGCTGCCGAGGTCGGCGGCGAGGTCGCCGAGCGCGAGCTGGACGATTCCGGACGGACTGTCAGCGGCCGAACCACGCCCGTCCTTGTCCGCTGGGATGCCGAACAGGATCAGGCCGCCGACCCCGGCGCCGACCGCGTCGGCCGCTGCCTTGCGCAGGCTGTCCCTGGTGTGCTGCAGCACTCCTGGCATCGAATTGACCGGCTGCGGCTCGCTGATCCCTTCCTTGACGAACAACGGCTGCACCAGGTCAGCTGGCCGCACACTGGTCTGCGCTACCAGCCGCCGCAGCGCGGCGGTGCGGCGCAGTCTGCGGGGTCGGGCAACCGGGAAACCGGCGGCCATGGCGCCTCCCTTCGGCGATCCGGACGGCTGGTCCGCACCGGCCGCTGCGATACCTGGCAGGTTGCGGAATACCCGGCAAGAAGTATGCCGCGACCGCCGTTACCGCATCCGGCGGCGGGCCCCCCGTCGGCGCTCACTCGGCCGCCGTACCGGCTCTCCTGCCTCGACCGCCGCGTCCCGGATGGCGGCGCCGTGCTGCGCCAGCGCATCGACCAGGGCGGCCGCCGACGGCTTCGGGGCGATTACATCGACCCGCAGCCCGAACTCGGCCGCGGTCTTGGCGGTCTCCGGCCCGATCACCGCGATCACAGTCACCGAATGCGGCTTGCCGGCGATGCCGATCAGGTTCCTGACCGTCGAGGACGACGTGAAGAGCACGGCGTCAAAGCCGCCGCCCTTGATCGCCTCACGGGTCGGGGCCGGTGGCGGCGCGGCGCGAACCGTACGGTAGGCGGTGACGTCCTCCGCTTCCCAGCCGAGCTCAGTGAGCCGGATCAGCAGTCCCTCGGTGGCGATGTCCGCACGGGGCAGCAGCACCCGGTTGATGGGATCGAGCAGGTCGTCGTAGGCAGGCCAGGAGTTCGCCAGTCCCTCCGTCGACTGCTCGTCCTCCGGCATCAGGTCAGGGGTGATCCCGAAGGCGCGCAGCGCCGCTGCCGTCTGCTCGCCCACGGCGGCCACCTTCACGCCAGCGAACGCCCTGGCGTCCAGGCCATACTCCTCGAACTTCTCCCGCACGGCGCGGACCGCGTTCACCGAGGTGAAGGCCACCCACTGATACCGGCCGGTGACCAGGCCGCGGACCGCCCGCTCCATCTGCTGCGGCGTGCGCGGCGGCTCTACTGCGATCGTCGGCACCTGCTCGGGCACCGCGCCGCAGGCTCGAAGCTGATCGCATACGTTGGCCGCCTGCTCCTTGGTTCTTGGCACCAGCACCCGCCAGCCGAACAGCGGCTTGGTTTCGAACCAGGAGAGCACTCGCTGCGCCCTGACTCCTTCGCCGGCCACCGCGACGGCCGGGCCGTGCGCGGTGAGCAGGCTGACCCCGGCTGCCTTGAGATCGGCTGTCACGGTGCCAAGCGTGCCCACCACCGTGTGCTGATCCGTGGTGGTGCCGTTCCAGGTGATCGCGAACGGCGTCGTGTCCGGCCAGCCGCCGGCGATCAGCATCTTGGCTATGTCAGTCACGCCGGTCTCGGCGCCGAGGATCACCAGGGTGCCAGGCCCCGCCGACATCCGGCTGACCTCGGCCGCGTGAATGACCCGGACGTCACCGGTCGCATCAGAGGTCAGCGGGATTCCGGCGTAAGCAGGCACTGCCGTGGCTGCCGAGACGCCGGGCACGATCTCGAACTGCACCTTGGCCTTCGCGCACGCCGCTGCGTCAGCCGCCGCGTTGCAGAACATGAATGGGTCGCCGCTGAACAGCCTGACAACAAGCTGCCCGGACTTGGCCGCCTTGATCAGCAGCCGTGGATCCTGCTGCAGCGCCTCATCATCTGCGACCGCGGCATCGGCGGGTATCAGGTGCGCAACTCGCTCGGCTACCCAGCGGGCGGCGACCACCAGATCGGCCTGGCCAAGTAGCGCTGCGGCCCGGAGGGTCAGCAGACCCTCATCTCCTGGTCCGGCGCCAACAAATGCGACCAGGCCGGCGCCACGCGGTCCGGCCGTCCGAGTAGCTCCGTCCGCGGCCGGCTGGCCGCTCTTATCTCCCGCCATCTTCGTAACCGGCGTGGGGTTCACTTCTCATCGTCCCCGTTGCTGAGGTGTCCACCGGACACGTCCGTATACATTCCCGCGCCGCGACTGAGCAGATCGGCCGCGACCTCGCGGCCGAGGCGCTCCGCCTGGTCCGCCGGTCCGCCCCCGCTCGCGCGCAGCGCCGTTCCCCCGTTGGCTGCCGCCACGATCGCGTCCAGCCGCAATGCATCCGTCCCGGCAGCATACGCGCCAACTGGCGCTGCACAGCCCGCTTGCAGCGTGGCGAGCAGGCTGCGCTCGGCCGCGGTCGCCGCGCGACTTGCCGGGTCATCAACACAGGCAAGCAATTCGGCCAGGTCAGGGCGGTCAGCCAGGCACTCGACCGCGAGGGCGCCCTGACCAGGCGCCGGGAGCATCTCCTCGGGCTCGAATACCTGGGTGACGACGTCGAGTCGGCCGATCCTGGCCAGACCGGCGTAAGCGAGCACGACCGCATCGACTTCGCCTGACTCCATCTTGGCCAGCCGGGTACCGGCATTGCCACGGATCGGGACCGGCCGCAGATCGGGCCGGAGCAGCAGCAGCTGAGCGGCGCGGCGGGGGGAGCCGGTGCCGATCCTGGCCGTCGGCGGCAGATCGGCGAGCTTGGCGCCATCCCTCCCGGCGAGCGCATCCCACGGATCATCCCGGCGCGGCACCGCGGCGAGGGTAATGCCGGTGCCTGGGCCGGTCGGCAGGTCCTTCAGCGAGTGCACGGCGATATCGACGTCGCCGGACAGCAGGTGCTCCCGCAGCGCGCTGACGAAAACGCCGGTTCCGCCGATCTGGACGAGATGGGCCTGGCTGACATCGCCGAAGGTGGAGATCCCGATGATCTCCACCTGGCGGCCGGTCCGCTCCGTGATCATCTCGGCGACCTGCCGGGACTGCGCGAGAGCCATCGGGCTCCGCCTGGTGCCCAGCCGCAGTGGCCCGTTTCTCACTCGCCACCCTCCTGAACCGGCCATGCCAGCTTGTCGTCTTCGGGGATGGTTAGCGCCTGCACGGCATCGGGATCCAGCTCGAAGAGCACCCGCAACGCCGTCTCGTAGGAGTCGGCGCCGGGTGAGCCGGCCAGTTCCTTGACCCGGACGGTCGGTCCGTGCAGCAGCTTGTCGGCGATCCGGCCCATCGACTGAGCGATCTCGCGGCGTGATCTGGAGTCCAGATCGCCCAGCCGCCGCTCCAGCCGGGCCAGCTCCGACTCGACCACCGTCGCCGCCTTGGCGCGCAGCGCGACCACCGTCGGCGCGACCCTGGCCGCCCGATCCGCCTGCAGATACACGCCAAGCTCCTGGCCGACGATCCGCCGGACGGCGGCCACGTCGACACCGCTGGCCGATCCGGCGGCGCGAGCCGGAACCTGCTCACCGGCGGCTCCCGCCGCGCCCATGGTCTCCAGGTCGATCAGGCGGACACCGGGCAGCCGTCCGGCGTCGGTCTCGATGTCACGGGGCAGTGCCAAGTCAAGCAGCACCATCGGGCGGTCGGACTGACGCTGCGCAACTGCCTGCGCCACGGTCACCGTACTGATGACGTACCCGGATGCGCCGGTGCAGGCGATCACCAGATCTGCGGCGGCCAGGTGAGCCGCCAGCTCGGTCAGGCTGGCCGTACTGGCGCCGTATTTCGCTGCCAGCCGGGTGGCCGGGCGGTGCGTCCGGTTGGCGATCATGATCGGACCCGCACCCTGACCAGCCACCGTCGCAACCGCGAGTGAGCTCATCGCTCCGGCCCCGACAACGAGCACGGAAAGGCCAGCCAAAGTGTCGGCGTTCCCTGCGCGCCTGCCTAGCTGCCCGGCGGCGAGCTCCAGGCCGAGACTGACCAGGCTCCGGCCAGCGGCGTCGATTCCAGTCTCGGCATGCGCGCGCCGCCCCGTGCGCAGCGCCAGCGAGCCAAGGTCTGACAGCTCGCGGCTGAGCGTGCCATGCTGGCGGGCGAGCTTGATCGCCTGCCGAACCTGACCGAGTATCTGGCTCTCACCGACGACCATGGACTCAAGGCCGCAGGCCACGGCGAGCAGATGCTGCACCGCACGATCCTCGTAGTGGACATACGCCGATCCGGTCAGCTCACGGAGCGGCACGCCGGAGTGCCTGGCCAATAGCTCGCAGATGGCTGCCACGCCGCCGTGGAATCTGTCTACCTCGGCATAGATCTCGACCCGGTTGCAGGTGCTGAGCACGAAGGACCCGGCGACGTTTTCCGACAGGTGAACGTCCTGCAGCAGCTTCGCCTGCGCGTCGCCGGTCACCACAGCTCGCTCCAGCGTCGCCACCGGCGCGCTGGAGTGACTGAGTCCAACCACCAGAACGCTCATGTCCCTACCGCCTCGGCCGCCACAGTGTTGACCGCAACAGTCTCGTGCACCTCAGTGTCGTCCACCTCAGTGTCGTCCACCTCAGTGTCGCCCACGTCAGTGTCGTCCACCTCAGTGTCCTCCGCCACGGTGACGTCACCGTCCAAAGCCAGTGTGCCCCTTGTACCCGAGTTGCCAGTGGTGCCGACGGACTGCAAGGTGCCCCGGCGGCCACCCTGGCGCGACCTGAGGTCAGAATCCGGGTGACTCGGTACCCGGACCACCGATCTGCGCTGGGCGTGGAAGGCGAGGATCTGCAATTCGATCGACAGGTCGACCTTACGCACATCAACGCCTTCAGGCACGCTCAGCACGACCGGCGCGAAGTTCAGGATGCTGGTGACACCGGCCGCTACCAGCCGATCGCAGATCCCCTGTGCGGCGACGGCGGGCGCGGCGATGGCCCCGATCAGCACGCCGTACTGCGCCACAACAGACTCGATCTCATCGGCGCCGCACACCTGATGGCCGGCGATCATGCTGCCGATCACCATCGGATCGGCGTCGAGCAGCGCGGCGACCCGGAACCCGCGCGAAGCGAAACCGCCATAGTTCGCCAGCGCCCGGCCGAGGTTCCCGACGCCGACGATGACAACCGGCCAGTCCTGGGTCAGGCCGAGCTCCCTGGATACCTGATACACCAGGTAATCGACGTCGTAACCGACGCCGCGCGTGCCGTACGAGCCGAGGTGAGACAGGTCTTTGCGTAGCTTGGCTGAGTTCACCCCGGCGGCGGCAGCGAGTTCCTCGCTGGACACCGACGCGATGCCTCGGTCAGCGAGCGCGTACAGGGAACGCAGGTAGAGCGGAAGGCGCGCGATCGTCGCTTCCGGGATGCCCTGCATGCTGTTATCTGGCCTGGTACGGCGGGACATACGCCGGCACTCCTGGGGGATCGGCGCGGCGGGCACGACCCGGGCGGCCCGCGTCATGGTCTTCTCCTACACGCTACGCCCTTGTGAACGTTTGCACAAAGTCAGCGTGGCTGCTCGTCCGCCCGCCAGCGCGACTCCTCAGGCGCCGAGGGCGCGACGTAGGCGGCTTTCATCCACCCGCCAGAAGTCGTGCTGCACACCGTCGATCAGTGTGACCGGGATCATCTCCCCGTACTCACGCAGGTGCTCAGGAGACGTCGTGATGTCCAATTCGGTCCAGGGCACGTCAAGCTCGGTGGCCACGCGCGAAATGACCGCACGTGCCTCATCGCACAGATGGCAGCCGCCCCTGGAGAGCAGCGTGATGGAACGCCGCGCCGTCACCGGTACCCAGGATCCTCGCTGCGCAGCTCCGCCCAGCCCCCGTAACCAGGCTCGCTGACCGGTCCGGCGGCAGGCGAGCCCGGATTCGGTGATCCAGGAATCGGCGGCCCGGGAACCGGCAGGCCGGGAGTCGGCCGGCCTTGTGCTGCCTGCCAGACCGACGACTGATCAGGTGGCCGGGACGTGCCTGGATAACCACCACCCGGCGGCGCGGTGCCGCTTGGCGACCGGGTGACGCCAGTGAGGTCCACCCCCGACTCGCTGAGGATGTCGGAGATGGTCGGGAACGGCGAGACCTTGGCCTGCTGCAGGCCAAGTTCGATCACGTTCGCGGCCAGGACGAAGGGCCGGCGCTCGATCTCGTATCTGACCACATACGGCCGCTGCCTGTGCTCGTCATACGCGGCCCGGTCGCGGTAAACCTCGTACAGAATCCGCTGCATCGGCGCGGTCGGCACCGCATGCACGATGTACACCAGAGTGTCCGGCTCCTGTGCCCGCACTTTCGACACGACCCGCTCGGTCAGCCGGTCGAACTCGTCGATCCGTTCCTCGATCAGCGTATAGATCGCGATCTGGCCGAATAGCCGTGCGTGCGGGTCGTCGGCGACCTGCGGCGGATAGCCGGCCCGGGTCGGAATCCGGCCGGGATCGCGGTCCTGACCTGAGCCGTAACCGGCGTCGCCAGCGTAAGGGCCATCATCGCCGAACCGGCCCGCCGGTCCGTACCTGGCATCCGCGTCATACGGATCCCAGTGGCCGTTCCCGCCGTTATCGCCAAACGGATCATCCGCGCCGTACTGATCGGCGCTGCCGTATTCTCCGGCACCGCGGTACTTGTCAGCCTCACCGGGCGGGTCAAGAGCCTCGGCAGCGAGTGCGGCGAGCGCGGGATAAGGCCCTCCGGTGTCCTGGCCCGGCGATGGCGGGCCGGTGGCCGAGACGTCGCGGCCATTGGGGCGGTAATCCGCGGCGCCGTAGCCAGTGCCGCCATAGCCCGCGTCTAGCTCATCTGCGTCGTACCGGCCGCCGTTCCGATCGGCGGACGGCCCGAATTCGTCGAACTCCCCGGTCTCGTACGGACCGTCATGACCGGCGTCCTGGTCGCGCCGGCCGGCCGCACCGCGCCTGGCAGCCCGCGTCCCGGCTGGTACGGGGCCGACCGCCCGCCGCACGGCCACGGCAGCCGCCAGCCAGGTCAGCGCTACCGCTAGCAGGCACCCGACGGCAAACATGCCCCCAGGCGACGGCAAAGACAACCCGACGTACTTCTTCAGCAGCCAGGTGCCGCCTGGCCCGGCTACCGCCAGGGCGGCCACTGCGCCAGCCGTGACGGCCGGGACCGCCTCCTGAGCCGCCCGCTCGTGCCTCGACCTGGCCAGTACCACCAGAACGGAGATGATCGCGGTCAGCGCGGCAAACGGGGTGAGGACGAACTCGATCAGTGCCCTGGGGACGAGGTCATAGACGGTCGCCGGGTTAGGCCAGTGCTTGCTGAACGCGGCGACGGTGTTGAGCGGGTCGATAGCCAGGATGACGAGGGCGATGATCGCGATGGCCGACACGGCCAGCCGCATGGCAAACCGAGCAGGCACGCTCTTGGCTACTAGTTCCGCGAGCCCGAGGCAGAGCCCGAGCGGTGCCAGGACCTGCGCCCCGAGTTCCATGGCACGGAACATCAGCCCGCTGTAGCCGGTCAGGTAACCGAGGGTCTGCGCACCGAGCGCGATCGCGAGCCCGAAGATCGCCACCGTCCAGGCCGCCAGGTAGATGCGAGGCGCGCGCGCGCAGCGTGCCGTCAGTGCGCCAGTGCCGACAGCTGCGACCACGGCGCCAAGCGAGACCACGATGAGAGAGAGTGACATCCCTGCCTATGGTGCCCGACGCTGGGCGATGATGCGAACGCAACCGAGCGTCTGACGTGCGGACCTCTCGACGCGAGGCCTGCCCCGGGTGACCAACAGTACCCACTAGGCTCGACTAGCGTGACGCTGCTACCCGAACGGCCTGACCCTTCGGCGCTGGCCGGCGAGGCCTCGGCGGCGGCTGCTGAGGTCAGTACGCCCGCGCCGGTGGCTGACGCCAGCGCCGCTGCGTTCTTCGACGTCGACAACACCTTGATGCGCGGAGCGTCGATCTACTACTTCGCGAAGGGGCTGGCGGCGCGCAAGCTGTTCGGGGTGCGCGACCTGGTGCGGATGGCGGCCGGCCAGCTGATGTTCCGGCTCCGCGGCGCCGAGAACACCGACCACATCGACGCGGCACGGGAGGCCGCGCTGGCGTTCGTAGCTGGACACAAGGTCGCAGACATCACCGAACTCGGCGAGGAAATCTACGACGACACGATGGCAGACCGGATCTGGGAGGGCTCGAGAGAGTTGACCCAGACTCATCTGGCCGCCGGCCAGCGCGTGTGGCTGGTCACCGCGACTCCGGTAGAACTTGCCGAGATCCTGGCCCGCCGGCTAGGCCTCACCGGTGCACTCGGCACCGTTGCCGAGGCTAGGGACGGTGTCTATACCGGACGGCTAATCGGCGGCCTGCTACACGGAGACGCGAAGGCCGCCGCCGTCCGGTCCCTCGCCGAACGTGAGGGACTGGATCTGTCGAGATGCACTGCCTACAGCGACTCGGCGAATGACCTGCCGCTGCTCAACCTGGTCGGTCATCCGAACGTGGTCAATCCAGATAGCGAGCTCAGGGCGAGGGCACGGGATCTGAACTGGCCGATTCATGATTTCAGGACGGGCCGCCGGGCAACCATGATCGCACTGCCGGTCGCGGCCGGCGCTGGAGCCGTGGCCGGCGCCCTGGCCGCTGGCCTCGCCGTCCGGCGCCGCCGCGCCATTGGCTAGGCAGCTGCAGCGGCTGCCACCTAGCGGCCCGCGGCACGTTAGCACCCACCGACTTTGCGAACCCACCGCGTTTGCCCCCGAGCCCGCCAGCGGGCCGCACGCCGATCTAGCCGCTCGCGACGTCTACGACCTGCTTACCCCCCGGCGCTTGCTCGACCTGCCAAGTCGGTCCGCTGCCTCAGTCGCCGAAGGCGGGACCGCGCTCGGCCAGCAGCTCGTCGATCTTCGTGCCGATGGTGTCCTTGACCTTGTCGGCTAGCTCCATGACCACGTCGGGATCCTCCCACTGGTCGGCGGTGAAGCCATCCGTCGGCACCGGGTCGCAGAATTCGATGATCCAGTTCGACGGCAGCGGAATCGCGCCGACCGGTCCGAGCCACGGGAAGAATGGCGTCACCGGGAAGTACGGCAGCTTCAGCGTGGCCGCCAGCTCCGGCCAGTTCGCGATCATCGGGTAGATCTCCTCGGCCCCGACGATGGCGCACGGAATGATGGGAACCCCGGCGCGCATGGCGGTGTGCGCGAACCCACCCCGGCCGAACCGCTGCAGCCGGTACCTCAGGCTGAACGGCTTGCCGATGCCCTTGAACCCCTCAGGGAACACCCCGACCAGCTCACCGCAGCTCAGCAGCCGCTCCGCCTCGGCGGGATTGGCTGGCACATGCCCGCTCCTCCTGGCCAGGTCGCTGAGCACCGGCAGCGAGTACACCAGGTCGGCGCCGAGCATCCGCAGGTTGCGATGGGCCGGATGCTCATCGAGCACACCTACCTGGAGCATCAACGCGTCCAGTGGGATCACGCCCGAGTGGTTGGATACCACCAGGGCGGGGCCGGACGAAGGCACGTTATGCACGCCGCGCATCCGCACCCGGAACCAGCTCCGGTAGAGCGCACGGGCGGCGGGCATCACCACGGCGCGGTTGAACTCCGGGTCGAAGCCGGACTCAGGATCCACCTCGTAGTCGCCGGCCACCCGGCGCCGCACGAAGTCGGCCGCGCTGCCGATCCACCTGATCCATTCCTCCGGAATCGGCCCGTCCGGAATCGTCCCTTGGGAGGTCGTCTCGTCCGGAGTCGACCCGTCCGGAGTCGACTCGCCGGGCTGCGGCCCACCGGCAGACATCCCGTCTGGAATCGTCCCCTGCGCGCCCATCCCGTCCGCAGTCGGCTCGTCGGGGTGCGACCCTTCCGGAATCGCCCCGTCTGAGGGCGGCTCGTCGGCAGCGGACTCGCCGGTTCCCGGCTCGCCGGGAAGCACTCCGTCCGAAGTCGTCACGCCGGGAGCTGGCTCGCCATTAACTGACTCGTCCGGAGTAGCTAGAGCACTCATGGCCTGGTCATTCGTGTCTCAGTCCAGCCAGTCGGCCGGCCTGGACCCGCGCCGACCGGCCAGATCCGCCGTTACTTCTTGTTCCTGCGCTGAACGCGCGTCTTGCGCAGCAGCTTGCGGTGCTTCTTCTTCGCCATCCGCTTGCGCCGCTTCTTGATTACTGAGCCCACGAAACCACCCTCGGTCGATACTCACGCGCAACGGCGTGCCTGCGCTCACGCCCGCACCGACGGCCGGGCACACGCCAACGCCACAGCGTACTCCGGCCGGGTCCAGCCCGCGCAGCTCGGCTGGCCAACCGCCGCACCAAGGGGCCTGCTCGGCTCAGGTCACCTCGACGAAGGCGTCCCTCAGATACTGATTGACTGCCCGTTCCGGCACCCGGAACGAACGGCCGACTCGGATCGCCTCCAGATCACCGGAGTGAACAAGGCGGTAGACGGTCATCTTCGACACACGCATGATCGTCGCCACCTCAGCCACCGTCAGGAATCGGACGGCACTGAGCGGAGTTGCCTCTGCTGCCATCGATAGCCCTCTCCGGCGCTCTTTGCTGCGCCAAGCGATATTCAGCGCACCAGTCACGCCCGTATCCAGCGTAATTGGTACTCGCGAAAGGGCAACCCCCGGTCACGTGCCGGATTCAGCCTTGCCTGCCGCTCCGGGCTACGGCGGAAATCAGCGTCCCGCCGGTCCCCGCCGGGCAATGGCCGGTGCTGGTGTGACATCACAGGCCATGGTCGCGCAGGGTTTCCTCCACCTGCTGGGCGCTCGCCGAGCCAATCCGGCGATAGCCGGCCAGGGCCTGGCGTAGCGATCCGGCGCCCAGGTCGCGATGCGCTTCCTGGAGCTGACATCGGCCGCTGCCTTCGCTGGCACGTGCTTCCTCGGCCAGCCCAACAGCACCCAGCCACGCCAAGTCCAGCAGCGCGGCGGGCGCGCGCCAGCCAACCGCTCTCGCGGCTAGCCGCCGCCCAGCTCACGGCCGCGGTCGCGAGCGGCCTCGATCGCGGACAGGAATGCAGCGCGCACCCCGTGCCGTTCCAGCTCCCTGATGGCGTTGATCGTGGTGCCGCCTGGCGAGGTCACCGCCTCGCGCAGGATCACCGGGTGCTCGCCGGACTCGCGCAGCATTGTCGCGGCACCGAAAACGGCCTGCTTCACCATCTCCAGCGCCGTAGTGCGCGGCATTCCGAGCAGGATCCCCGCGTCGACCATCGCCTCGACCAGGAAGTAAACATAGGCGGGTCCGCTGCCGGACAGCGCGGTGGCCGCGTCCTGCTGGGACTCGGGAATCCGCAGCACCTTGCCGACCGGCTTGAGCAGGTCCTCGGTCCGGCGCAGATGCTGCTCCCCCGCGTGTCGGCCGGGCGAGATCACGCTCATCGCCTCATCCACCAGTACCGGTGTGTTCGTCATCACGCGGACGACAGCTACCTCGGAGGCCAGCCTCGCTTCGATGAATCCGGTCGTGATACCGGCGGCAACGGAGATGACCAGCTGGTCTGGCGATATCCGCGGCCCGATCTCCTCGAGCAGCGCCGACATGTCCTGCGGCTTCACCGCGATCACGAGGGTATCCGCAAGCCCGGCGGCCTCGGCCGCGCTGCATACCTCGATGCCGTAGGAATCCCGCAGCGAAGAGGCCCGGTCATCCCGGCGCGCCGCAGCGATGACCCCGGACGGTGACACGCCTGCCCTGAGCATTCCGGAGATCAGCGCCTCACCGATCTTTCCGGCGCCAAGGATCGCGATCATAGGCGAGAGTCTAACGCCGGGGTTCGGCCCGCCCGCCTGGCCGCGGACCGGCCGAGATCACCCGGCCGAGATCACCCGGCCGACCCTAGTGCTCGCTGACCTGGCAGCCGCCGCACGGACCTCCGCTAACCACGCGAGCGCATGGCACGCAGGAAGAACACCAGGTTCGCTGGCCGTTCCGCGAGCCGCCGGACCAGGTATCCGTACCAGTCGCTGCCATATGGCACGTAGACCCGCAGCCGAGCGCCGGCCGCGGCCAGCCGCCGCTGCTCATCCGGCCGGACGCCGAAGAGCAGCTGGTACTCGAAGCTGTCAGCCGCACGTCCGACAGCACGCGCCCGCGACGTGGCGATCTCGATCAGGCGCGGATCATGCGTTGCCAGCATCGGGTAGCCGGGGCCGTCAAGCAGGATCCGCATGCACCGCGCGTAATTGCGGTCCACCTCGGAACGCGCTGCCAGCGCGATGCCGTCTGGCGCGCTGTAAGCGCCCTTGCACAGCCGGACGCGTGAGCCGGCCACGGCGAGTGCTTCGCAGTCTTCAGGAGTACGCCGCAGATAGGACTGGAGCACGCAGCCAAGGTCCGGATATTCGGCCCGCAGTTCCTTGACCAGCCGCAAGGTAGCTTCAACCCAGAAGTGATCCTCCATGTCGACCGTCACCGTGGTCCCGGCACGATGTGCTGCGGCACAGATCCTGCTGATGTTATCCGCGGCCGTCTTCTCGCCGTGCTCAGGCAGGCCAAGCCCGACAGCGGAGGGCTTCACCGATAGTTCGGCCCTGCCTCCGGCGCTCAGGCCGGCCGCATCCAGCCGCTCTAGTAGCGCGATGTACTCGGCGGTGACAGCGGCTGCCTGCCCTGGATCGACAGTGTCCTCGCCGAGGTAGTCCATGGTGACGGCAAGACCGTCGCCGATCAGCCGTTCGGCCACTGCCAGCGCGTCAGCGGCGCTCTCCCCGGCTACGAATCGCTTCACGACATCGCGGGTCAGCGGGGCTGTGGTGATGACCCGGCGGATCCGTTGGCTGGCCGAGACGGCCAGCAGAACGCGGCGCAGCAAGGAAGGCCACCTCCACGGAGCCAGAATTACCTGCCGGCACAGGTTACTCCTACCGCGCCGGGCCGCCGAGCCAGGCCACCCACCAATCAGCCAGCTACGGCTCAGATCCCGCCGGTCAGCCAGCGCCCGGCCGATGCCGCTGGTCAGAGCGCGTCGCGCGGCCGCGCTGCTGGCGGATCAGAGCTCGCCGCGGGCCCGTTTCAGCGTGATTTTGACGTTTGCCCCGGCGTCCGGCGGAACGATGACTTCCTGCGCCGCGCTAATTCCAGCCACGCTCAGCGTCGCGGTGACCGACACCGTCCGCTTGACCAGCGCGAGCGCCACCGGCCCGAGCTCGTAGTGTCTGGCTGAGGAACCGACGAAGCCGACCGCTGAGTCACCAAGCTGCACCGGCTCGCCGTGCGGCGGCAGCCGATCCTCGCTGCCGTCCAGGTGCAGCAGCACCAGCCGGCGCGGCGGATGACCGAGGTTGTGTACCCGCGCGACCGTCTCCTGGCCCCGGTAGCAACCCTTGCTGAGGTGCACCGCTGTCTCGATCCAGCCCAGCTCGTGCGGGATCGTCCGGTGATCGGTATCGGTGCCGAGCCTGGCCCGGTGCCCGGCGATCCGCAATGCCTCGTGCGCCCACATACCGGCCAGCCGGTGGCCCGCGCCTTGCAGCGCCGCTGCCGTATCAGCGAACTGTTCCCGCCGGATGAAGAGATCGGTGCAGAACGCAAACCTGACCGCGACAGCGTCTTTCGCCGGGCCGGCGTTCGCGTCCGGTCCCATCAGCGTCAGCACGGCATAGTCGGCGCTCACGTCGGCGGGCTCGACCCGGAGCATGAACCGCATCGATTCCAGGAAATCAAGCAGCGGCTTCGCCTCGCCTGGCTCGACATGAGCCCAGGTGTAGGTGCCGTCGTCCACCAGGGTCAGGTGATGCTCGACGTGCCCATGCGGGCTGAGGATCAAAGTCTGGGTGGCGGTGTCGGGCGGCAGCTGGTCCAGCTTCTGCGTGCTGATGTCATTGAGCCAACCAAGCCGGTCCTGGCCGCCGATCCTGACTACGTCCCGGTGCGAGCGGTCTACCATTCCTGCCGTTTCGGCCAGCGCCCGTTGCTCGGCGAACGGGTCGCCATAATGCGCGGCGACCCCCGCATCCGGGGACTCGGCCACGACCGCACCTGGGCTGGCGAGCAGCGGGCTGTCCATATCCGCAAGGCTATGCGCTCAGGCCGACCGGATGCCGCTTCGCCGGCCAGGCACGAATCGTTCAGCCCTCGGTGATCATCCCATCGCTGACCGTGACAACCCGGGTAACCCTGACCCGTTCGGCCAGCCTGCGGTCGTGCGTCACGATCAGCAGCGTCCCGTCGTACCCGTCTAGTGCCTGCTCGAGCTGCTCGATCGCCGGCAGATCGAGGTGGTTGGTCGGCTCGTCAAGGACCAGCAGGTTGGCCCCCGCATGCATCAGCAGTGCCAGATCGGTCCTGGTTCGCTCGCCGGGCGAGAGCGAGGCGACCCGGCGTCCCACGTCGTCCGCGCCGAGACCGAACTTGGCCAGCAGGGTTCTCGCCTCTGCCGGGAGCAGGCCGGTTTCCGCGCAGAACGCATCAAGCAGCGCAGCCTGCGGATCGAAGGTCCGCCTGGCCTGGTCGATCTCGCCGATCCGCACGGACGCGCCGAGCGAGCGACGGCCTGAGCTGAGCGGGATCCGGCCGAGCATGGCCTGCAGCAGCGTGGTCTTGCCGGAGCCGTTGGCGCCACGCACCAGCATCCGGTCGCCCCAGGTCAGCTGAAGACTGACCGGACCGAGCTGGAACGTGCCTCGCCGCACCACGGCGTCAGAGAGCACGGCGACGATCTCGCCGCTCCGGGTCGCGGCACCGAAGCGCAGCCTGAGTTCCCACTCCTTGCGAGGCTCGGCGACCGGCTCAAGCCGCTCTGCCGCCCTGATCGTGGCGGCCGCGCGCGCGCCGAGTTGCTGGGCCGCCTGCATCCGGCCGTGCCGGATGTTCTTGTCCGGCTCCTTGCGCCTGGCGGTGGCGCTATTCGCGGAGCGCTCCCCCGACCGCGCCCACTCCTTCTGCCGCCTGGCCCGCTCGGTGAGCTCGTCCCGCTTCGCCGCATAGGTCTGATAGGCCTCGGCGGCGTGCTCGCGATCGCGCTCAAGCTCGATCCGGTAGGCCTGGTAGCCGCCGCTGTACATCGTCGCCTGCCGGGAGTGGGGGTCGATCTGCAGCACCTGGCCGGCCACGCGCTCCAGGAAGGCGCGGTCATGCGAGACGACCACCAGGCCGCCGCGGAAGGCGGCGAGATGATCCTCAAGCAGTGCCAGGCCGGCCAGATCGAGGTCGTTTGTGGGCTCGTCGAGCAGCAGCACGTCGAACCGGGCGAGCAGCACGGCGGCGAGCGCCAGCCTGGCCGCCTGCCCGCCGGACAGGACCGCGGCCGGCCCGTCAAGATCCTCGGGCAGTCCCAGGCTGGCGGCTAGCTGAGCGGCCCTGATCTCCAGGTCAGGCCCGCCGAGCGCCAGGTAGGCGTCAAGCGCCGCTTGGTAGTCCTGGCCGGTGCCAGCTGAGCCTCCGGCCAGCCGCTCCGAGGCCGTCTGCATGGCTCGCTCGGCGCTGGCGACGCCGGTCCGGCGGGCGAGGTACTGCATCGCGGTCTCGTCGTCGCGCCGATCGCGTTCTTGTGGCAGATAGCCGACCGTGCCGATCGCGGTCACGACGCCCGAATCCGGCAGCACCAGGCCGGCCAGCACCCGCAGCAGCGTGGACTTGCCGACACCGTTGGGGCCGACCACGGCGATCCGGTCACCGGCGGCGACGACCAGGTCCACCCCCTGCAGTACAGCGATCGCGCCGTAGGACATCGACACGCCGCGGGCGGTCAGCAGGGACATCCGCCCACCATAGATGCGCCGTTCCCGATCCCGCCCGTCAATTTCCGGCCGGCGGCGTGGCCTGCCTGCCTGGCCGGCACTGAGCGCAGGTACCGAACACGGTCAGATGGCCGACATCGGTCTCGAAGCCGTACTCGGCATCGAGCGCGCTCACCAGGGAGCGGACGGCCGATGGATCAAGCTGAGTGATGCCGCCGCAGCCGCGGCAGACCAGATGGACGTGCTGGGCATCTGCGGCCAGGTGATAGCGGTGTGCCCCGTGCCCGAGATGGGTGTGGGTGACCAGGCCGATCTGCTCAAGCAGCTCAAGCGTGCGGTACACGGTGGAGACGTTGACTCCGACCGCGGTCTGCTTGACCTCCGCGTAGATCTCCTCAGGCGTCGCGTGCTCGAGCTTCGTGACCGCCTCGAGCACGAGCTGACGCTGCGGGGTAACCCGGTAGCCGCCGGCCCGCAGCGTGTCATCCCACGTCTGCGACATAGGCCGAGTCTATGGCTGAGATGTCCGAACGGCTCCGCGGTTCTGTGCCACCGATCGTCCAGGGACTGTTAAACCCTCTTGCCCGGCTGCGGGGACCTGACGTAGCGTGCTGGCTAACGCGGGAAAGGAGGTGGTCCAACAGTATGCATAGATGTCGGACTCGCGAGGTGGCTGTCAGCTAGCCGCCGTCCCGTGGAGCACTCCTGACATTGTTCGGGTGTGCGCGTCACCGGCCCTGCGGGCCAGCCTGCCTTCGGCAGCTGAGCCAGCGTGCCGCCAAGGCGGCGGTCGGCGAATACACGGCAGACACCGGACCCCCGGGTGGCCGGCCTTGTCCAGCCGGTCCCCGCAGCGGAGTTGGTTCAGCCCATTCCGCAGCGGGAGCAGCCCGGGGGATTCTCTTTCTCCGAGGACCAGTCAGAATCGGGCCTCAGCCTGATTCTGAGCCAGGCCGATGCGTCGGCTACGTGCTTGCCTGGGCTACGTGCTTGCCTGGGCTACGTGCTTGAGCTGCGCGGAGACATGCGGCTGCAACGGCTGCCCGACCGCCGCCATGTCGTAGGCGTAAGCCAGGTCGCTGCCGACCAGGCCGTACAGCCGCTTGCCGGCCGTGACCTCCTTGGCAGAAGCGGTGCGTACCACCGCGTCAGTGGCGATCGCGATCCTGGTGCCCCTGATCTCACCCAGGTAGATCTCGGTGATGCCGGTCGGATGGGTCAGCAGCACCTCAAGCTGGTTCCCCGGCTGCGGTCGCCAGTATCCGCTCTCGATGGCCAGCGGGCGTCCGATGGTTCCGTCCCGGTCGAGCAGCCAGGTGCGGCTCGTGTAGATCAGGAACGGCTTGCCGTTGTGGCTGAACGAGATCTCCTGCCCGAAGTTGGCACTGTCGATAGTGGGGTAACCCACCACGCCGGCTCCCTCCCACCGGCCGAGCAGGAAGCTCAGCGGCGCGACCGCGGCATGCAGGTCGGGGCCGGGATGATGCTGGGCGCTCGTCATGGCGGCAGCCTACGTCGGCTTGAGCTTGACGGCTTGCCTGAGCTTGCCCGCCAGAGTCGCAGCACAAGCAGCGCGCAGCAGCCGGCTATCGCGGCGCAGGCCACGGTCAGGATGGTCGCGCTGATGTCGGCCGCCACCCGGGCAGTCTACGGCCCGGCCCGGCGGATCCCCGTTCGCCGCGCGGCCAGGCCGTGGCCGCCATGGAGCATCGCATCAGGCTAAGGTGCGGCATATGGCTTCCGGCTCACTCGTCGTCAAGATCACGGCGGGCAAGAACGACCCTGAGCGGTGTAATCAGGCGCTCACCGTGGCGGCGACGGCCGTCGCGAGCGGCGTGCCCGTCTCGCTCTGGCTGACCGGCGAGGCGGCCTGGCTCGCCCTACCCGGACAAGCGGACGCGATCAGGCTGCCCTACGCGAGTCCGGCCGCTGACCTGCTGGCCACGATCCTAAAGAGCGGGACCGTGACGGTCTGCACGCAATGCGCGGCACGACGCGAGATCACCGAGGGCGACCTGATCGCCGGGATCAGAATCGCCGGCGCATCGACCTTTATCGCCGAGGTTCTGGCGGACGGGGCGAAACCGCTTATCTACTGACCGGCACGCGGGGCTGTGGCGGCGAGCCGCTCAGCGCGGAGCTGCCTGGTCCAGGACTCATCCGCTTCAGGCAGCGGACTTAGTGTCCCGACCGCCCAGGTGAGCAGCAGATCGGCCAGGCCTGGGTTGCGCACAAGCGCCGGACCGTGCAGGTAGGTGCCGAGCACGTGCCCGGCGTAGGCGCCCTCAGTGCCGTCTCCGTTGCCGACTCCGAGGACGACCCGCGCCAGAGGCCGGGCAGCCGGTCCCAGCGTGGTGACACCCTGGTGATTCTCAAAGCCAGTAAGGCGTTCAACCCCAAGCTCGGGGTCCACGTCGGCGAGGACCTCGCCCACACCACGGCGGTCGCCGCGGCCGCTGCGGATGTCCATGATGCCGAGCCCGTCGACCGGCTCGCCTTGGACGCCGCCGAAGACCGAGCCCATCAGCTGGTAGCCGGCGCATACGGCCAGGATCACAGCACCTCGTTCGGCCACGGCGGCGAGTCCGCCATCTGCCCTGAGCCGCCGCGCTGCCAGGATCTGCGGCAGGTCCTCGCCCCCGCCGAGCAGGTAGATGTCGCCGCTGCGCGGTACCGGCTGATCCGAGTTCAGCTGCACGGACTCGACCGGCACGCCGCGCAGCCTGGCCCGTCGCTGGAGCATCAGCAGATTGCCGCGGTCTCCGTAGGTGCTGAGCAGATCCGGGTAGATCCAGACCAGGCGGAGCGCGCTTGGCCCGCTGGCCGCATGTGACCCGCTGACTGCCTGTGGCCCACCGGCCGCCCGTGGCTCGCCGAATGCCGGTTGCCCGCCGGCCGCGTACGGTCCGCCAGCCGCATGTGACCCGTCGACTGCCTGCGGCCCGCCGGCCGTCTGTGGCCAGCCAGCCGCAGGCGGGCCTGCTGGCCCAGGCTCAGCACCGAACTCGGGCTCAACCCGCGGTATCGGCCTGGTCATCGGCTCGGGTCCGGACATCGGCGGCGGCCGGTAACGACCGCTCGGCGACGGGGCAGCGTGCTTGGGCTGCGGTGGCATCGCAGTCACGTGGTCCGCCCCAGAGTGGTTCTGATCTGCTGGAACGCTGTGTAGTTGGCAATCACGTCGAGACCGCCCGGCGGGACCAGGTCCACCGCCGCATCAATGCTGTTCACCACGTCGAACGGCACCTCGTCGGCTTCCAGCCTGACCGCCAGGTCCAGCCTGCGCTCACCGGTAATCAGCACCGGGCGGCCGCGCAGCACCCGGTAGTCGACGTCCCAAAGCCAGGAGGTGTCCCTGCCATCAGGCCCCTGGGCGTTGACGGCGAGCAGCACCGGCCGTCCGTCCGGCTCAAGCACGTCAAACGCCTCCAGCCAGCCCGCGGGGTTCTTGGCCAGCAGCAGCCGCAGCTTGCGGCCGCGGCGCTCGACCGTGGTATACCGGCCGGCCACCGATGTCACCGAGCGCAGCCGCGGCAGCGCCTGGTCGACGTCAGCGCCGAAGAATCGGGCGACGGCAAGAGCCATCACCGCGTTCGACCGGTTCGCCCGACCTGGCAGGGCAAGGTCGAGCGTATGACCGACCCCGTCCGAGTCGATCACCGTGTCGCTGTCAAGTACCCATCTGGCCGATGGCCTGGACAAGCCGCACTCGCCGCACCGCCAGCCGAGCTCGTCGCGTTGCAGATGCGACCCGCACTCCGGGCAGCACCAGGAGTCCTCATGCCAGCGCTGGCCGGCCGCGACCCAGGTGACATGACGGGCGGTTCCGGCGGCCCAGGCGATCAGCGGGTCGTCCGCGTTGGCCACGACCCAGCACTCCGGGGTTCCGGCAAACGCCTCCCGCCAGCGCCTGGCAACCAGCCAGATCTCGGCGGCCCGGTCCATCTGGTCTCGGCTGAGGTTGAGCAGGACGACCACCCGCGGGCTGGTTTCCTTCATCATCATGGGCAGGTACCGCTCATCGACCTCCAGAACCGCGTATGGCGCGTCCGGCGCCCCGCTGAGCGCGGAGACCAGCCCGGACTCCATGTTGGCGCCGAACGCGTTGGATGCCACTTCCTGCCCGAGCGCACCGAGCCCCGCCGCGACCAGGCGGGTCGTGGTGGTCTTCCCGTTCGTCCCGGTCACCAGGACGATCTGGCGTCCGGCCGCGAGCTGCCTGAGCAGATCGGGTGCCACCCGTAGGCCGACCACGCCGCCGATCACCGACCCGTCGCCACGACCGGTCAGCCGCGACACCTTTCCAGCGGCATCGCCGAGTGTGGTAGCGACGCGCGCCCGGATCGGAAGCTTGCCCATGGCCGCAGATGCTATCCGGCCGCCGGGTCCCGCTCGGCCGCAGCCGCCGCGGTCGCCTGGTCATCGCTTCCCACAATGAACCGGCGCGGCCAAGACAGAACAGGCTCCAGCCAGCCCACGACCCCCATTTCGCCCGCTGCCTGCATCAGCTGGCCGCGATGACTGGAGCCGACCGCCAGGGTGGCCAGATCGGCGGTGAAACCACGCTGATCATCCTCGCCAAGCAGCGCCGTCCAGGCCGGCAGCCGGTTACGGGCCAGCTCCATCGACAGCGGATGCCGGCGCAGCCCGCTGACCCGCTGCCCGACTTTCAGGTCAGGATGATCAGCTAGGCCGGGCAGCTCGTATTCAAGAGGCAGCGCCAGCGCAAACGGATCTGGTGCCGGGTCATGCAGCGGGCAGGCGCGTTCGATCTCGTGCAGCCACTGCAACTGCGGGATGACCCAGTTGCTCCCGACCTTTGTTCCGGCTCCTTTTCCGCCGTTAAGCAGGCGCAACGCCGTCACGGCCACTTCCTCGATCAGCTCACGGGGATCGAAGTAGGAGCGCACGGCCTGCGCACGGGCGGCCGCGGCTCGTTCGATGGCGGTGGCCAGCAGGCACTCACGCAGCCGCTCATCCAGGCCGGACCAGCGCTGGCGCAGCGCCACCGGCACGACGGGCAACGGCGAGTTGGTCAGGAACGCAAGCACTGTCGCCTCGGTCCAGACCCGCAGCCAGGCATCCTCCGGCGTCCCGGCGAGCAGATCAGCCGAACGCAGCTCAAGCAGCGTGCAAGCGCGGCCCTGGCTGCAGGCGGGCCCGCAGGCCGCCGATCTCCGCCCGGCCATCGGCGGCTCCGCCAGCTCGTCCGGCCTCGGGGCTCGCTCGGCGTGGCCGCCGAATGGCACCCGGATCCGCAGCGGCCGGTCCATCCCGTCCGCGAAAACCGCGGCCACACCGGGCGGAAAGGACACGACCTGGCGGGATTGCTCGGCGTCCAGGTTCATGGTTGCGCCGACCAGCTGACGGTCGTCATGAGCGGGCAGCCGGTGCACGATCTTCAAGGCCGTGTTCTTCACCACGTCGGGAACGAGCTTGGCGGGTATCTGCTCAGCGATGATCAGCCCCTCGCCGTAGGCGCGGATCTCGGCGAGCAGGCTGGCGAACAGCTCCACGGCGTGCGCACTGGCGCCTTCGCGGTCGGCGCGGAGCAGCCGGTGCGCCTCCTCGATCACGATCACGTGACCCAGGCCCTGCGCTGTCTGGGTTCGAGCCCGCAGCCGCAGATGCTCGACAATCCTGATGATGAGCGTGCCGATCAGGAACGCCTTGTCCTCGTCGTTGGCCACGTCCTCGATCGCGAGCACGGCATTCCGGCGCAGCAGCTCGCTGATGTCGGCCGGGTGGCCGCCCTCGAAGAAGCGGCCAGCCGATCCCGTCCGCAGCGACCGCAGCCGGACCTCGACGAATCCTCGGACATCTGCCTGCAACTCCGGGCCGTAGCCGACGTCGGAGATCACCTCAAGCGCGGCGGCTTGCAGCTGGGCCAGCGTCGGGATCGCCGGCGGGGCCGCGGCGCCCGGCTGCCGTGACCCGGTCACCGGGTCCCATCCGCAGGACTCGTAGACCCGCTGCAGGGCCTGCGACATGATCTGCGGGAACGGCTCGCGAGCGTCGAACGCGGCCAGGAACAGCGCCCGGACCATGTCGATATGCGCCTGGACGGGGAAGCCGGGTTCCGGCGCGAGCGGATTCACGGCCAGCGGGATCGCGGCGGGATCGGCTGGATTGATGAGCGTCAGCTCTGCACCGGTGGCGGCTAGCCGCCCGGCCATTGCCGCGTACTCCGACTTCACCGGCTCGACCACCAGCCACGGGATCTCGGCGCGGGTGAGCTGCTCAAGCAGATGCCGGACCGTCTGGGACTTTCCCGACCCGGTCGCGCCAGTGACCAGCGCATGCCGGTTCAGCGTCGCCAGCGGCACGCCAAGGTCTCCTACCACCCGGTCCTGGCCGTCCAGAATGGCGCCGACGCTGACCTCGTCCTCGCCGGACGGCTCGGCGGTGACATCGAAGTAGCCGACGTCGAGCACCCGTACCCCGGGAACCTCGCGGCGCGGCAGCCCGGTAAGCGCCGCGAGCACGCCGGCCGTGGCAGCGAATGGCACCGCCGAACCATCCGCCGAGTCGTTCATCTTCGACACCAGCGCGTCTGCCAGGTCACGCGCCCGCTCCGGGCCGCGTAGCCGGTACGGGTGCGAGCTCAGGTCCGCCGAACCGACCAGCATCGGTGCGATCAGGCTCAGCTGCTCGGCGTCGGCGGCACCGACGAGCACTCGGACATTCCACAGTCCCGCCTCGCGGAACGCGTCGAGCTCACCGAGGCGCCTGGCAATCTGGTCAGCGTCAAACCGAGCGCGCTCCTCGTCGAACCGGCGCGCCGCGTTGAGCTGGCCGCGTAGCTCAGCGGTCTCCGCGTCGATCAGGTCGGTCGGCTCGGCCACCACCAGCCAGCCGAACGGCCGGGCCATCAGTGTGGTCAGCGCGGACTCGAACAGACTGGGTGCCGGGCCAGTCAGGCCGCCGCCGGCCGAGGCCAGCCACGAGCCGCCACCGCGATCGCCGGGCTGCTGCGGTGCCTGGCGGCCAGGGCATGGCGCCCAGACCATCCGGTCCAGGTCAGTCATCAGGCTCTGGGTGAACGGCACGCCCCGTGCCCCCCAGGGAAAGAGCAGCTCGCTTGATTCCGGCTGCTCCCGTGCGGCGTGGGCACCGCCGCGGCCAGGGTTGTCCGAGACGGTCAGGCGCTGGGCTGGGGCCGGCGGAAGCGGGCCTGCGTTGGTGATCAGCTCAAGCGGTGCGCCGGCCCCTCGGGAGAACCATCCGGCCACGAACGACCTGCGGTCCTGTGCCGCGTTGAGCACGGCCGGCAGCACCGACGCGTAGTCCCGTTCGGGCGTCCCGCCGTAACAGGCGTCGGGGATGGCTACGACCCGATACCAGGACTCGGTCGCGCCGCTGCCGGCATCCGGGCTGCTACCCATAAAGCGTGCATATCAGCCGGGCCGTGGGCCTGCCACCTGGTTGCTACAGTTCAACCTCGCCGCTGATCCTGGTCGCGGTGGCACCGGCGACCCAGACGGTGCCGTCATCGTCACGGCTGACATGCACCCGACCTCGTCGGCCGAGCACAGTTCCCTGGCTGGCGATGTAGGGCGCGGTAAGCCGGCCGGACGTCAGCAGCCACTGTGCCAGCGAGGCATTGAGGCTCCCGGTGACTGGATCCTCAACTGGCCTGCCGTCTTGCAGGAAGAACGCCCGCACCTCGATAGCGCACTCCGACCCCGGCGGATAGGCGCCGGCCACGCCCAGATCGAGTTCGACCGACGGTGGCCGCAGCGCAACCACGGCATCCGCGCTGCCGAGCAGTACGGCAACCCAGCCTGGACCGTTGTCGGCCCATTGAGCCTCCACAATCTCGGCTCGATCGAGCCCGAGCTGCGCGGCGATCTGCTCGATCATCGGCTCGCTCACCGGACCGGACCGCAGCAGCGGCGGCGCGGCGAAGCCCAGGCCAGCAGCCGTGCGCCTGACCTGAACCAGCCCAGCCCCGCACTGCTGCACGATGTGGTCCGGTTGGCCAGGGACATGCCCGGCGCTCAGCCAGGCGTGACACGTACCCAGCGTCGGATGCCCGGCGAAAGGCAGTTCCGCGGTCGGGGTAAAGATGCGCACCCGGTAATCGGCTCCGGCCGCGTCGGGCGGGAGCACGAATGTCGTCTCCGACAAGTTCATCCAGTGCGCGAAGCGCTGCATCTGCGCTGACGTCAGACCTTCGGCGTCCAGCACGACGGCGACCGGATTGCCCCGGTACGGCTCGGAGCTGAAGACGTCCACTTGCCGAAATTGCCGCTGCACGATCCCGAGTCTGCCACGTCCGCCCGCGGACTCTGATCGGCTCAGCGGCGCGGGCGCCAGTCGAGACGCTCGGGTGGCGGTCCGAGATTCGGCAGCCGTGCCGGATCCGGCCGTGACTCTCCCGCCCGGCCGAACTCCCCCGGCGCGCCGAGGTCCCCAGCTCCACCGGACTCCCGCGCCCCGCCGAACCCTCCCGCCCTGCTGAACCCCCCATTGGCAGCACCGGCCCGCACCGGGCGCGGATACTGAGCCAGGCCATCGGCCCGCACGTCCGCCAGGCTCCGCCAGGTCGCACCGGGCAGCCTGCTGATCGCCGGGTTGGCGTCAGCGAGCACGACCGTCCGCCCGGCTGGACCCGGGTAGCTGACAATCGCCGCACTCGGCGGCAGACGCTGCAGTTCATCGGGCTCGACCAGGAACTCCCTGGACCGCTGCGCCGTGCGGCCAAGCGACACGTTCTCGCCAAGTGCCCTGGACAGACTTACCCCCCAGGAGGTGCCTGAGTTGATCCCCTCGGTGAGCGACACCGAGCCCGACTCGCCGACCGAGAAGCTGGAGTCGCGGCTGGACGATCCGGTGAAGTCACCGAACGGCGCGAACCGGTCCTGGCGGCTCACCCCCCGCCCCCGGCTGCGACCTCTGCTCTCGCTGACGGAATACGAGTCGGCCACCGAGTCCGCGGTCCCGACCGTGCTGGTGTAGGAGTCACCCCAGGTATCGGTGTACGAGGTTCCCACCGTGTCGGTCAGCTGGCCGACCACGAACCGGTGCTCGGTGCCGATCAGCTCGCTGGCCGCCTGAGCGTCGGCGCCATTGCCGAGCCGCATGAACGCAATCGCGGCGTTCCCCCGGCCGAGCCGTTCCCGCACGTCGGGGGAAATGGATCGGTACCCAAGCACCAGCCCGGTCCGCGAAGCCTCACATGCCTCGGTGAGCAGGTCGATTACTTCACCGCGCAGCCGGTCAGCGCCAAGCAGGCAGAGCGCATGTGCCCAGGGCCTGGCTGGCGGCGCTTGCCGCAGCATGTGGGTCAGTGCCGCGGTCAGATAGGTGCCGAGCATCCGGTTCCCGATCACGCCGTACCGCCGGTCGAGTGACGCCACCCGGAGCCGGCTGGGCTGCACGCTGGCCGGATCGCTGCCGAGCTGATCGAGCCACCGCAGCCTGGACTCCAGTGCCCAGGCTCGCTCGATCACGACCCGCTCCGCCGCCCCGCGGCCGAACAGGGTGCCGATCTGCTGAAGCTGCCCGGTCGTGAGCAATCCGGAGCGCAGGTCTGTGCGCGGGTCCCCGACATCGGCAAGTACCCGCAGGGCAGCGTTCACCTGCGCCATCCGCGGATCGGGTCCGAGCACGCCGAGCACCCGCTCAAGCAGTGCGCAGTCAGCTGGCTGATCCACTGCCTGTCCGGCCTGCGGGCTGGCGCTGACCGCCAGCGCGAGCACATCGGCGAGGGCCTGGGTACCTAACCCGGTTCCCAGGTCAAGCCTGGGCAAGTCGCGCGGCAGGACCCAGACCAGCGGCCGCAGGCCGGACCGATGCGCGAGATTGACCAGGTCACCAGCCACCGCACCCTCGGTCAGGTCAAGCACGGTCACTTCGCCGCCCGCGCTCAGCAGCGGAGCGGCGAGCGTGGTGAGCAGCGCGGACCAGCCGGGCAGGGTGCCGCCGACCACGTCCACTCGGTCGATCCCGGCCGGCATCCGGACCGCGAACCAGATCGGCTGCTGCTCGAAGACGGTCCTGCGGTCCAGCCAGGCCCGGTAGGCGCTGGCATGCTCGGTCTGCCTGGCCGCCAGCCGCTGCTGGCCAGCCGCGCTCGCGGCAGCCACCCGGTGACTCTCGCCGGCGATCAGCGCGCCGAGCCGCCGCCTGCCCAGCCCGGCTGACCGTGCGCAGTACAGCGCGCCAGCCGCTGCGGCCAGCGTGCCGGATCCGGCCAGCGCCGCGGTGACCAATCCGGTCAGCCAGAGGATGGCGATCAGGCCCGCCGCGAGGACACCGGCCGCGATGCCGAGCCGCGCCGGACGGGCGAGCCGACTCTCGACCAGGCGCTGCGCCGCGACCCAGCCAGGATCGAGCCGGACTGAAGGCTCAGGCACCGGCCGGGCCGGCGGCGGGCCAGGATCTGCCTGGCCGGGCGAGTGCTGCCAGCCCAGGTAGATCTGAGCCGGATCGACCCGTGCCCACCCCGTCACCGGACGGCCCGGCAGCCAAGCAGCAGCCGCGGCCGCGGGTTCCGCACGAGCACACCGAGGGCATCCGGCTGCTGCCCGAGCAAGGTGTCCGCCATCCATCTGGTGCTGTCTTCGGTGCGGAACGAAATTCTCGGTAGCTGGCCAGGCTCGCTCGCCGTGATCGCGTCCGCCGTGATCTGACCTGGCTGCTGACCGGTCACCCAGCCGGGTGGGCCGGCAGTTGGCGGATCGTGAGCCGGGCCGACCAGGTCGCCGGTGCCGAGCAGGCGAGCCAGTGCGGGCGGCGCTGGCCCGCGCACCACGATGACGTTCACCTCACCAGCGAGCCTGACCGCCGCCCGCTCAGCCGCCGTGCTCAGCAGTACGGCCGTTCCGGTGGCACTGCCGAGCGCGAGCAGCGCGGTGAGCTGCCGCGGGTCGAGTGCCTCGCAGCCGTTGATCCAGGTCAGGCAGTCGCCAGAACGGGCCTGCGCGGCTGCCTCGGTCAGGGTCGCGATCAGGTCAGCTGCCGCGAGGCGCGCGATGGTGACGCCGGCCCGGCCATGCACGCTGCGGTCCAGCGGGAACAGCACCACCTGCCGGTCGACCAGCGCCCGCCCGAGGCTGATCGGGGCCTGCCCGGAAGCCGTCACATTCGCGGGACGTGCTGGCCCTGGGCTGCGAGCGGGCCCCAGCCAGTGGCCGAGCGCGGCCGAGCGTAGTCCGGTGAGCTGGCTCGCCACCGGGGCGACCAGCGCCGGACTGACCTCAAGCTGACCGGCCAGGTCAACGACCTGTCCGGTCAGGGCGTCGGGTCCGGGCAGATGGCCGGGCAGGTAGCCGGGTAGCAGGCGCAGCCGGGCTCGGAGCGCCTCCGGATGGAGCAGGTCAGCCAGTTCGTCGAGCACCGCGACCGGCTGCCTGGCTGGTCCGCCAGGTGTAGCTGCGATGACAGCGAGGACCGCGTTCAGGTAGTCCGCACAGAACCGCTGCTGCGCGTGACTCACCCCGTTCCAGTCGAGTGCCGCCAGAATGAGCGCGGCGGAGCGGGCCGGGTCAGCCCCCCAGGCAGGGTCGTAGCAGCCAGCTAAGTCACCGAAGCAGCGCAGCGGCGCTCCCGCCGCGGCGCAGGCCTGCGCGATCGGGTCGGCCAGGCGGCCGGCCCGGCTGGCCAGGTCGATGACGATCACGGTCTTGCGGTGCTGGATCGCGGCGGTTGCCAGTTCCAGCCCGGTTGCGGCAACGGCGGCGGCGTCCTGGCCGGCGCAGAGCACGCCGGACTCAGCCTCGCGCCACGAGATCGCGGCGCGCCGCCCGGTACCGTCGGCAATGCCGACGCAACCACCGTCGCTGGTCGCCACCTCGCCACGGCTGGTCGTCGCGACCAGGTACCGGCGCCTGGCCGCGACGATGAGCCCAGGGCGGCACCGCCGAGGCCCGGTGGAGTGCGGTAGCCGGCCGGACCGCAGCTGGCCGGCCCTGCGCAGGACCGTCAGGCCGGCCGTCTGCGCGCTGGCCGCCAGCAGCGCCAGCGGAAGCTGTCTGGGCAGCCACTGCTGCCAGCGGCGGAATGCATCAGGCAGGTGCCCCAGCCTGGCAAGCGCCGAACCCGGCCCGGTCAGCGATGTGATCACCCTGCCGCCGCCGATCAGGTAGCCGTACACCGCCGGCCGGACGCCGGTGGTCAGCATCCAGGCCAGCCCGGCCACGGCTGGCACGGCGAGCCACAACGGGCGCCATCGGCCGACCCTTCCGATCAGCATCAGGCAGATTGCCAGAGCCAGGGTTAACTGCGCGAATAGCAGCTGGGCCAGCAGCGCCGCCACGGCGGCACCAGCCGCTAACTCGCTGCGCGGCGGCGCGGTCTGGAGCGCGAGGTAACGGGAGCGCCAGGATGCGCGCTCCGCCGTGCCGATCATAGTTGGCGGCATAACGGCCAAAGATAGTACTTCTGTGCGCAGCAGCGAGCCGATCTGGTGACCGTCAGCGATCTATCCCTGCTTGGTGCGGAGAATTGCCGAGCCGTCGCCTGGCACTTCGGCAAAGGCGCCCTGGGCCCCGCCTGACGGCGGAGCCCCGGGGCCGAACCCCGCAGTCGATGGTGCGTCCCCGTGATGGGAGTTCTCAGCAGGCGACTCGATCACGATCCGGAACAGATCGGCCCGAAGCGCCGCCACGGTCAGCGCGACTGGCTGCCCAGTGGCCGGATCGTCGAACCGGACGGTGACCATGGCGGCCGGCTGGCCGGCGGCCAGCCGCAATCCCCTGGCAACCGACGATGACGGCGGCTGTAGCTCCAGATACAGCGCGACCGGTACACCGAGCGGCGCCGGCATCGCGCCCAGGTCCGGACTCTGCGCGGCACTGCCGAGCGGGAGTACCCGGACCGAGTCACCAAGCGGGCCGGCCGCATCGGTCACCTGACTGGCAGCGGTCTTGGTGAGATAAGTGGTCGAGATGGCGGCTGGCTCGCCGTTCATCGCCCACTGGCAGCGGACCGTGCAGACCGTGTCGGCCGGGGCGATGCCCAGCGTCCAGCCGATGTCCTCAGGGACCCGGCGCCACGAAACCTTGCGGCTACGGCAGCTGACCTGGCTGCCCATCGGGTCGACGTGAGCGCCGAGCCGCGGCACTCCCTGCACCGCAATGAGGTACTCGGCCGGGCTGGCCCGGTACAGCTGCCCATCCGGGAGCTGGCGGATCAAGTGCCTAGCGGTCAGCTCCCTGACGGCCTGCTCGATCTGGGTCGGCTTGACGTTGTAGCGGCGAGCCAGCGCGGTTGCCCTCGGCAGCCGCCAGCCGGGCTCATGATGCACCAAGGCTGCGGCCAGCCGGTCAGCGAGGACTCCCGCGACGTCAGTCTGGTCGCCGGAGTAATCCACTGGGTGCCTTCCGCCTCGTTCGGTGCTCTGCCAATGGCGCGCAATGGCAGACCGGGCTGTATTCAGTTCTAAGTTGCGCAGGTGTCGAGAAGCTGAACTGCAGGTAATGCGTCGAGCAACGAGATCCTGCGAACGGGCGACAATGTAAGGCGGGGTCGCGCAGCAGGCTCGACCAGCCAGCTGGGTCACGGTCCGGCGCACTAGTGCCGCCGGGCTGGGCGGGCGATCCGGATCGCACCACGATCCGGCAGAGGTCGGGGCGCAGCACCGCCACGGTCAGCGCGGCCGGTCTGGACGTCACCGGGTCGTCGAACCGGATGGTGACCTTCGCGGCTAGCTGACCGGGGGACAGCTGCAAGGTCCTGGCCGCGGCCGGCGACGGGTGGTCCAGCTCGACATGCAGGGCGGTCGGCCTGCCTGGTGGCACAAGCTCCGGCGAGTCGGTCTCGGGTCGCTCCGCCGCCGCGTGCCACCCAGAGTCGCCGGCCAGCCCAAAGTCCCCGGCCAGCCCAAAGTCCCCGGCCAGCCCAAAGTCCCCGGCCAGCCCAAAGTCCCCGGCCAGCCCAAAGTCCCCGGCCAGCCCAGAGTCCCCGGCCAGTGGCAACACTTGCCGCACCTGCGCCGCCGCCACTGCAGAACGGAAGGTGCCCGCTCTGTCCCTTGGCAGGTAGGTCGTGCACCATGCGGCCGGCTGACCGGCCGCTGTCCAGAGCGCCCTGATCACCAGGACCGACCCGGTTGAGGTGGTCCCGAGCACCGAGCCGATGCTGGCGGGAACCTTGCGCCTGGAGACCTGGCGGCTCCGGCAGGTGAGCTCGCCACCGGCCGCGCCCAGGTAGGACACCAGCTGCGGCTCGGTCGCCAGCGGAATCAGGTACTCGGCCGGGCCGGCCCGGCACAACTGACCGTCCGGTAGCCGCCGGACCAGGTGGCGGGCCAGCAGCATCTCAACCGCCGCCTCGATGACTCCGGGGCTGACGTGATACCGGCGGGCCAGCGCAGAGCAGCGGGGCAGCCGCCAGCCCGGCTCATGCTGAACGAACGTCGCCGCGAGACGGTCGGCGAGCACCCCAGTCATTGATCGCATGGCTGCGTCCGAGGCCGGGAGACCTGCTGGAATGTGCTCATCCGGAGCCAGCCCAGCCGGGACGTTCTCAGCGTGAGACGCAGCCATTCATTATGGCCCGTCGCTGGTCGTGACCACTATGGTCACTCCGAATTGCGGCGGGAGATAGCGACGAGCACCCGACCAAGAATGATGATCAGCAGCACGAAGATGAGCAGGATCAGCGCGGCGTCGTAGGACAGGTAGTTGGCCGACGCGTAGGGCTGGTTAAGCGGTGAGAAAGCGAAGACCAGGTAGGTGAGGTACCCGACTGGGGAATGAGTAGGAGCCAGCGTCGGGTTCGCTGCCGACCAGAACGCCGTGTATAGCAGCGGCGCGGTCTCGCCGACCGATATCGCCACCGCCACGAGCAGGCCGGTTACGATTCCCGGCACGGCGGACTTCAGCACGATCTTGCGTAGCGTCCAGGCGGCGGGCAGGCCGAGCGCCTCAGCGCCCTCACGGTAGCTAGATGGCACCTGAGCTAGCGCAGTCTCCGTCGCTTTTGTGATATAGGGAATCGCGAGCACCGACAGGGTGAGCACGGCGGCCAGCAGACTGAACCCCCAGTGCAGGCCCACCACCAGGGCGATGTATCCGACATAACCGAGCACGATTGACGGGATGCCGGCCAGCACCTCGTACCCGCCGCGCAGAATGCTCCGGTTCCTGCCAGTGGCGAACTCGGCCAGGTACAGACCCGTCAGAATGCTGACCGTTCCGCCGACAAGCACGACGCCGGCCGTGATCAGCAACGTCCCGAGCAGCGCGTTCTGCAGGCCGCCACCAATTCCGTTGGTTTTCGTGGTGAGCACGTTCCACTGAAAGTGCGGCACCGCCCGCGTGATGATCGAAATCGAGAACCAGAGCGCCGGGCTGATCACCGCGGCCAGGCCGACGAAGCAGGCGCCCCAGAACAACCAATTCGCGATCTTGCGGCGGACGGGGACCGCGGGCCAGTCGAAGTGGCCGTCAGCTACAGGCGCCGTCGGGCCGACCGGCGAAAGGCCCCCAGGAGCGCTGCTTCCCGTCATGGCTACAAACCCCTTCCGACCGGCAGTGCGGTGCCGGAGACCCGCCGGACAAGGAGTCGTGCGAGCACGTTCACAGCAAGTGTGATGACCATCAGCACGAGGCCGAGTTCAGCGAGGGTACGCACAGCAAAGCCGGTGGTGTCAAGAAAGGCCGAATCGAGGTAGGACACGATAGTGGCGGCGATCGTCGTCATCGTCGCGTATATGTTGCCCGGCACCGCGCCGAGGGCGGACCCGCAGACCATAGCTACCGCCATGGTCTCGCCGAGAGCACGGCCGAGGCCGAGCACCGAGGCGCCGATAATGCCTGAACCCACCCACGGCAGGGTCACCCGCCGGGCGCACTCAAAGTCGGACATGCCCAGCGCCACGGCGCCCTCGCGCGGCAGCAGTGGAACCTGCCGGATAAGGTCGCGCGCCGTAGCGGCGATGATTGGAATGATCATGATCGCGAGCACGATACCCGAGGTGACGAAGCCCTCGCCGTTGCCGACATTGCCCCGGAAGTAGCGCAGAACGGGCACATCCGGCATGTGGTTAGCGACCAGGGGATACACGTACTTAGAGAGCAACGGCCCGAAGACCAGAGCGCCCCACAGGCCGATGATCACGCTGGGAACGCTCGCCAGGAGTTCGAGGAACATCCCGACGCCGGTCGCCAGTCGCCTGGGCAGTCGCTCGACAATCACCAGCGCGGCACCGATCGATACCGGCAGTGCGATGACGAGCGCGATCGCCGCGGTGCCGAGTGTCCCCACGATGGCAGGCAGCGCTCCGTACGTAGCCCCAGGCGGATGGGCGATCCCGTTGGTCGTTACTGTCTTGCCGTATAGGTTGCCTTCGGACCAGGTGGTACCCGTGAAGAAGTGCCAGCCGTTGTAGCCGATGACCGGCAGCGCCTCGATGATCAACGTTACGAGAATGAAGCCGAGCGCGATGACCGGGATCATCGCTCCGGCGTGACCGATCCAGCGGATCACGTCGCCGTTGCGAATCTTCGCGCGCAATGCCTGGACGAGCCGGCGGGGAGCGGACTGCCCGCTCCCCCCTCCGACCCGGTCAACGGTGCCGATGCAGCCATGACCTCAGCCGCTGATCGAGTTGATCAGTGTCTGGGAAATCGTCAGTACTCTCGCCGGCAGCGGCTGGAACAGCACCGGCGTCAGGAAAGTGGCGCCGTTGCCGGTGGTGACCGTCCAATTGAGGAACGCCTTGACCGCCGCCGCCTCCGCCGCGCTCGGCTGGGACTTCTTCACGATCGCGTACTCATAGTTGATGATCGGGTAGCCCGTAGGAGCCGAGCTGTCGATCAGCGACTGGGTCCCGCTGGCGGGAGTCGAGCCGGAGAACTGGGCCAGCGCGGCATTGATCGACGAAGCTGTGGGCAGTTCGAATTTGCCCGCCTTATTGCCGAGCGCTCCTTCACCGAGCCCCGCTGCCGTGACCTTAGCGAGATAGCTGATGCCGACGTAGGCGATGCAGCCCTTCGTCGTCCCGCAGGCGGCCACCATGCCGCCATTGCCCATCTCGCCAAGTTCGCCCGGCACGGACGGCCAAGTAACCGTCGTGCCGACGTTGGCGATGGGCCAGCCGGCCGGATCCTGGTCGTTCAGGTAGGAGGTGAAGATGAACGTGGTGCCCGAGCTGTCACTGCGATGCAGGGTGACGATCTTCGTGCTGGGCAGCGATACGCCCGGGTTCAGCGCCTTGATCGCCGGGTCATTCCACGTCGTGATCTTGCCGCCATAAATCTCCGAGAGGACCTTTCCGTCGAACTTGAGATTCCCCTTAACCCCGGGCACGTTGTAAGTGATCATCGCGCCGGAGACCGCAAGCGGGATGTTGAGCAGACCCGGGTACGTGGTCATCTGAGCGGGAGACAGATAGGCATCGGAAGCGCCGATATTCACCAGTCCCGTGGCCGCGTCGGTGATTCCGGTGCCGGAGCCGGTCGCACCCGAAGTGATCGTGACGCTCTTGTTCGCGGCGCTGTAGGCCGTCTGCCAGGTGCCGAACAGCGGGAATAGCAGCGTGCTGCCGGTCTCCGTGATCGACTTGCCGCCGGCCGAACCGGCGGGCGGGGACGATGACGTTGAAGGCGATGAAGTCGAACTACTACTGCTGCAGGCCGCCGCCAGCACGGTGAGCGGTACCAGGGCAGCCGCCGTGTACATCAAGCGGATTCGTTTGGCCACCTGGGAATACTCCTTCAGTTATGCACGCTTACGCATGCGCTACACGACTCGCACGCGGCGCGTGCGATGAGGTCCGCGCCATCGCGCGGTTCTTGCGCCCGTGCGGGAGGAGTACCGTCCTCCCGCACGGGTGGTCTGGGTCAGCCGAAGCGCCCGGCCACGTACCGGGCCGTCTCCTCCTCGGCGGGGTTGTCGAAGATTTGTCTGGTCTCACCGTGCTCGACCAGGCGTCCGCGGTTGAGGAACATGGTCCGGTCGGCGACCCGGCTCGCCTGCGCCAGGTTGTGCGTGACGATAATGACGCTCAGCGCTGGCACCAGCGTGCGGACCAGGGCCTCGATGGACTCGGTGGCGCCGGGGTCAAGTGACGATGTCGGCTCGTCAAGCAGCAGGATCTCCGGGCTGATGGCCAGCGCACGGGCCAGGCAGAGCAGTTGCTGCTGGCCGCCGGACAGCCGGAATGGCGAGTCCTTCAGCCGGTCGCGGACGGCGTCCCAGAGCCCGACCTCGGTCAGCCGATGCTCGGCGATCTCCTTCAGTCCGTTCTTGCTGGCCAGCCGGTGCACCCTAGCTCCGGCCACCACGTTGTCGATGATCGACATCGGGAACGGGTTGGGGCGCTGGAACAGCATGCCCACCCGGCGCCGGAGCGACATCAGCTCGACGCCCGGATGCCAGATGCTGCGCCCGTCGAGCAGCACATCACCGGCATGCCGGTAGCCGGTGACCTTGTCGTTCATCCGGTTGAAGGTGCGCAGCAGAGTGGTCTTGCCCGAGCCGGTCGGTCCGATCAGCGCGGTCACCGCGCCGCGCCTGATCTCTGTGCTGACGTCGCTGAGGATCGCGCGCTGGCCGAAACTGAGGGTCAGATCGACCGCATGCAGCGCCGCTGCCCCATTCGATGCCGCCTGACCTGCCGCCACCTGCTGCCGGATGTCCCCGGCGGCAGGACCAGGAGCCGGCGATGCGGGCCATCCCGGATCAGTTCCCAACGACATCATCTGCCTCATCCCGTGGCCCGGCATTGCTCGGATTGGGCCTTCGTTCGGTCAACACCTGTCTAGGCCACGCAGATGACGAGAAGTTGAACGTAAGGTTATTGAACGGAAACTAACGACGAATAGCGGGCTCACAGCAGAATCCGGTCAGCGCTGGCCTGGGCGAGGTCAGGGATCCCTCACCAGGTGCGTTCGCCGTGCTGACGGCACCGTCAAGAGTGATCGAGGCAGGCCCAAGACGCACGACGGTGGGCCCGATCGTGTACCCGAGCGGCCCGGCAGATGGCGGCGGGTGCGCCGAGCGCGGAGACCCTTCAGCCCGTCGCGGCTTCCCGCGCAGCGAGCGCGGAACCGCCACGATCACGGCTGAAACATCTAGGGCGCTGTGTCAGACGGCAACCTCAAGCTCGGTGATCTTGCCGATGTCCGCCGTGACTGACCGCTCGACCCGCACCCCGCCGGGTGCCAGCACCCGGAGCGTCCAGCTGCCCGGGGCCGCGTAGAACGTGAACCCGCCGTCCTCGCCGAGCGGCACCTCGGCGACGAACTCGCCATCGGCGTTCAGCAGCCGTGCGTAGCCGGTGAGCACTGGCGAACCCGCGCTGGTCACATGGCCCTGCACCACCGCCTGGTTGCCGACGCCCTCGGTGACGCGGATCCCGCCGGCCGACGCGCCGCACCCGCCGGCACTGGCCTGGCCTGTCCCGGTCACCGTCAGTCTCCGATTTCGATCGGGACGCCTACCAGCGAGCCGTACTCGGTCCAGGAACCGTCGTAGTTCTTCACATTCGGCTGGTCGAGCAGTTCGTGCAGCACGAACCAGGTGTGCGCCGAGCGCTCGCCGATCCGGCAGTAGGCGATGGTGTCCTTGCTGAAGTCCAGGCCAGCCTGGTCACCGTAGAGCGCCCGCAACTCGTCGTCCGACTTGAAGGTGCCGTCGTCGGCGGCCGCCTTCGACCACGGGACGTTCTTGGCGGTCGGCACGTGCCCGCCGCGCTGCGCCTGCTCCTGCGGCAGGTGGGCCGGAGCGAGCAGCCGACCGGCGAACTCATCGGGCGAGCGGACGTCGACCAGGTTGAGGTGACCGATCGCATTGACCACTTCGTCACGGAACGCCCGGATCGACTGGTCCTGCTCGGTGGCGTGGTAGGAGGTCGGCGCCCGGTGCGGCACATCGGTGACCAGATCGCGGGAATCCAGCTCCCACTTCTTGCGGCCGCCGTCAAGCAGCTTGACGTTGTGGTGTCCGTAGAGCTTGAAGTACCAGTACGCGTAGGCAGCGAACCAGTTGTTGTTGCCGCCGTACAAGATGACGGTGTCGTCGTTGGAGATGCCGCGCGCGGAAAGCAGCGACTCGAATCCGGCTCGGTCGACGAAGTCCCGCCGGACCTTGTCCTGCAGGTCCTGCTTCCAGTCGAGCTTGACCGCGCCCTTGATGTGGCCCTTGTCGTAGGCGCTGGTGTCCTCGTCGACCTCGACAAGGACCAGGCCATCGTCGCCGAGGTGAGACTGCACCCAGTCGGCGTCGACCAGAACGTCGGAACGGCTCATATCTTTGTCTCCTTGTCAGCTTTGGCCGGCGCCAGAGACCTGACGCGCGGGCATGATACGTCGGATCAGCAGGTACAGCTCGCAGCCCAGGCAGAAGCCGAAGACTCCGTTCAGGATGCCGGCCACCAGGCCGGCGGCGGCCGCAGCCATGCCGAGCGGCGTCAGACCGGTGCCGTAGCCGATGACACCGATGACCGAGATCACCAGGCCGACACCCTGCGCAAACCGGGGCGGCGCTTCGGCCTCGAGTTCCTTCGGCGGGCCGAGCCGCGGCCGGATCGCAATCCGGTACAGCAGGCCATATGGCGCATTACGCAACCCGAAGAAGGTCCCGATCGCGAACACGGCTGCCTGGAACGCCAGCAGCCACACGCTGCTCGTGATCAGCACCACGGCGAAGATGACCATCGTGATCAGTGCGCCGAGGCGCAGCCCGCGCGGATCAATTCCCATCTGCGTTCCTTCCCGCGGCTGCGAACGAGCGGCCAGAGACTCCACTGGCGGGGCAGCCAAGGCTTGCCGGTAGCTGCCGACTGCGGTCAGCGCGCTGCAGCAACGCGGCAGTTGTCCACCACGCAACGCATCCTCGTGTCACTACCCTTGTTCCCGATCTATTATATAGGAAATTATATCACGACGCCCAGCGCAGCGATCACATCGGCCTTGCGAGGCTGACCGCTGGCCCGGTGGGTGATCAGCCCGTCCGGCCCGAGCACGAACGTGGTCGGCGTCCGCAGCACGCCCAGCCGGCGAACTAGGTCCAGTCTGGACTCGGCGTCGATCTCGACGTGGGTCACGCCATCGACCATCCCGGCCACCTCGCCCAGGATCCGCCTGGTCGCCCGGCAGGGCGAGCAGAAGGCTGACGAGAACTGGACCAGCGTGGCACGGGCGCCAAGCGGCCGGCCAAGATCATCGGCGGTGAGCACCGCCGTACCAGGGACGGCTGCCGTAGCGCCAGCCGCAGTAGGACCTCCGCGCAACCGACCATTGCGTACGCGCCAGGTGGAGCCGAAGGCGATCGCCACCGTCAACGTGCCCACGCAGGCCACAAGCCCTGGTATCACGCCGGGTAAACGTGACCCCTGCCCGGCACATTCCCGGCATCTGAAACCGGCTAGGTGGCAGCCGGGATCCGCAGCAGCACCTTGCTGCCCGAGCTGATCACGAAGCTGCCCACGCTCGCGGCTGGAACCGGGGATTCAACCAGATACCAGTGCCGGTCGCTCCAGGGCCCGACGGTCCAGCCGCCAGCCATGGACCAGGCGCCGTCCTTGCTCACCACCCAGAACCTGCAGGCGGTACCCTGCGGGATCCCGCTGACCTGCGCCCACATCGTCAGGCCCCAGCTGGCCTTGCTGTACCGGATAGTGGCGCTGCGGCCGTCGCTGGTCTGCTTTGCCACGTCATGGGCCGACATTGGGCCCTGATTGGCTACCTGCTGCTGCTGGTGCTGGCGGGGAGCCAGCGCATACGAGACCGCCGCGGCGCCACCAACCGCGACTACCAGTGCCGCCGCCGCCGCAAAGACCGTGCGCAGCCGCGTGGTCCTGCGCCGCTTGGCGACCCGTTGCAGCAGCGAAGTCAGCAGTTCGGCCTGCGGACCGTCGACGTCGTCAGCCCGCGCGCCAGGAGCGGCGATCCGCTCGGCCTCGGCGACCGGAACCCGGCGGAGCAGCGCGGGCAGCCCGGCCAGCCCGGCCAGCTCCTCACGGCAGTCGTGGCAATGATCCAGGTGCGCGTCGACGGCACTGCGATCCGCGGGCTCGATCGCGCCTACGACGTACACACCAAGCAGTTCGCGGATACCGCGGCAGGACGGGTCGCTCATGGCGCCAGCCCCCGTTCCTCAAGTGCAAGCTTCAGCGCCCTGAGGGCGTAGAAGGTTCGTGATTTGACCGTGCCGGCCGGGATACCAAGCACCGCTGAGGCCTCGGCGACCGAGCGGCCGCGGTAGTAGGTCTCCAGCAGGACGGTCCGGTGCTCGGGTCGCAGCGATCGGAGGGCGTCAGCGACGGCCCAGGACTCCAGGGCCCGGTCAGCGGCGTCAGGCACGGCCGTCAGCTGCAGAGCGGCTTCGCCAACCTCATGCGGCCTGGCCTGCCGCGCTCGGTGGGCATCCACGGCAAGGTTCTTAGCCACGGCGAACAGCCAAGGCCTGGCCAGGCTGACGATGGCCTGTGGATGCAGCCACGCCTTGAGCAGGGTCTCCTGCACGATGTCCTCCGCACGCTGCCGGTCCCCGCTCGTCAGGTGCAGCGCGTACCTCAGCAGCGGGGCCGCGTGCTCGCAGTAGAGCGCGCGTACGAGCTCCTCGTCAGTGACCTGCCGGGGATGGCCATTGCCCTCGGCGCCGTCGCGAACTGGCACACTTAGTTATACGCGGAGCAGGCGTTTGTGGTTCAGCTGGCGCATAACCGGCCCCTGCCCGTGCCGCGTCGCCTCGGCCAACATGCCCGGGGTCACGTCGCCCGGCCGGGCTTCCTGTGCCCGCGTCGCCCATTCGGCCTGCCTTGGGCCGCGTCGCCTAGCAGTGTCATTGCGCACTGGCGAAACTGATGTTGGCGCCACGCACCTGTACCTCGAGACCGGCACCGGTTACCCGCACCGAAGTGATCCGCACCTGCGGCGGCATAGCCGGCAGGTCGATCACGAAGCCAACCGGGGCTGGGAAGCCGGTCATCTTCGGCGTGACCGAGATCTTGTTCCGGTTGGCCGTGATGCCGAGGATTCCGAGTACTGGTACCAGCAGGATCGTCCCTGAGATCCGCAGGTCATCCCCCTGCGGCCGGATCGTCAGCCCGGGGGGAAGCCGGTCGCTGAGCACCGAGAACGGAATCGTGGCGGTCGCCGTCAGTTCGCCCGCTGTCATCCCGTGGCCGGCCAGCAACTGTCTTATCGGTGCCCTTACGTCGCTCAGCTGGGCAGACAACCTGGAGAAGTCGATGCCGCCTACGGTGCATGCGCCTAGCGTGACCTCGACATCTCGGTAGACGCCCGCCAGCAACTGGGTCAGGAAGACCGAGCCGGCGATGCGAACTACAGGCATGGTCTCGGCCCGGCCCGCCAGCCCGACGCGGCTCGCTATCCGCCGGACGGCGGCCGCCGCCAGCAGGCGATCGGTAGCGACGACCGCACCGACGACCACGACACCGACAGCGAGCAGTTCGAGAGGCACGGCTCAGGTTACCGGGGTAGCCTGTCACGGTATGCCGGATAGGCCGGCCAACCGGTCCCATCAGGTCGGCCTGGAGGCTTAAGTCATTGACCGGTTCGGGGTGACCCAAGAGCCTCAGCCACCGGCGAACGGCGGCAGTACCTCGATCACGGCCGCATCGCTGAGCAGCACCGACTCGGGTGGCCTAGTCCCCACCGGGTTGCCGTCGATCAGGAACGACGAACGGGCCAGCACCAGGCGGAACTTCTCAACTCCGGCTAGCTCCCGTGAGCTCGACCCGGCCACGCTGGACCCAGCCGCACCAGACCCAGGCGCACTAGACCCAGGTGCACCGGCAACACCAGAACTAGCCGCGCCAGACACAACCACACCGGACCTCGCCACACCGGAACTCGCCACGCCGGACCCAGTCAGACCGGAGCTTGCCGTAGCGGACCTCGTCACACCCAACCCGGCCATATCGGACCTCGCCACACCGGAGCCAGCCACGGCAGATCCAGCCACGGCAGATCCGGCCGATCTTGTCCGGTCCGCAGCGGCCGCCAGACCCGCCGCCAGTGCGGCAGCGAGCGTTTGGGCGCTGACTGTCTCCTCGGCGACGCCAGCCGCCTCCTTTGCCGCTGCCCAGTAGCGCAGGGTCACGATTGCCATGTCAGCTATCCTCGCTCATAGCGACCCGGGCTGTCCCGGCACCGGGTTCCGGCACCGGGTTCGCGCGGAGTCCAGGCAGCGATCTTCCGGCAGGACTCGCCGCGGACCGGAGGTGGCGGCTGTTGAGCAACGTGCTCCTGCTCACCAGCACGGCTGAATCGGCCGCGGAGATTCTGCCCTCGCTGAGCCTGCTTGACCACGCGGTACGACTCGCACCCGCCTCGGCTGATCACGTGCTCAACCTAGCCGCGGCCGGCTCAGGCCCGGCCGACGGCGCACGAGTGGATGCGGTGCTGGTCGACGCCAGGCGCGACCTGGTGCGGATGAGGCAGCTCCTGGGGCAGCTGTCCGGCATCGACAAGCCGGTGCTGGCCATCGTCGGAGAAGGCGGCTGGGCAGCTGTCACCGCGGACTGGGGTGTCGATGACGTGATCTTGAGTACGGCTGGTCCAGGTGAGGTCGAGGCCCGGATCCGGCTGGCCATCGGGCGGGCCGGCCGACCCGCGGTCGGCCCGGCCGAGGAGGTCAGGTCCGGTGAGCTTGTCATCGACGAGGCAACTTACTCGGCCAGGATTCGCGGCATCGCTCTCGACCTGACCTTCAAGGAATTCGAGTTGCTGAAGTTCCTTGCTCAGCACCCGCGGCGGGTGTTCACCAGATCGCAACTGCTGCAGGAGGTCTGGGGATACGACTACTTCGGCGGCACCAGGACAGTCGACGTGCACGTCCGCAGGCTCAGAGCCAAGCTGGGCACGGACAATGAGGCGCTGATCGGCACTGTCCGCAATGTCGGCTACAAGTTCGTGCCCACCAGGGCCGACTCCCGGCAGCCCGGCACCGGCAGCGGGCAGGGTCAGAGCCACCGGGCCGACGGCGAGACCGGCCATGCCGTAGGGAGAGGCGGCCAGGCCGGAGGTGGCGGCAGCCAGGCCGACGGCGGGGGCAGCCAGCCCGCGCACCGTGCCGAGGGCAGGGACTCAGATGATGGAGTTCGCACGTGACCGAGATCCGAGTCGCCGAGCGCCTGACCGACGAGGAGGTGACCGCCGTACTCCGCCTGGTCCGGCTGGCCACCGAGGAAGACGGAGTCGGCCCGTTGTCGGAGCACGTCATGCTGCATTTGCGTTACGGAGGCGACGTGCGAGCCCGCAACATCATGCTGTTCGATGAAGCCGAACTGGCGGGCTACGCACACCTGGACCCGACCGACCCGGTCGCGGGCCCGAGCGGGGAACTCGTTGTCCACCCAGCGCACCGGCGGCATCAATTCGGGCTCAAACTCGTCGAGGCTCTGGTAGCCGAGGCAGGAGATCATCAGCTGAGGCTGTGGGCGCACGGCGATCTGCCCGCAGCGTCCAGGCTGGCCGCCGCCGCCGGATTCGAGCGGATCCGGGCGCTGTGGCAGATGCGGCGGTCGCTGCAGGCCCGGCTCGGCAGGCCGCAGCTGGCCGAAGGCGTGATGATCCGGACATTCACCGTCGGCAAGGACGAGGATGCGTGGACCGCGCTCAACGCGCGGGCATTCTCCCGCCACCCGGAGCAAGGCGCTTGGACCCTGGCCGATCTCGAACTGCGCGAGCGAGAGCCCTGGTTCGACCCGGCGGGCTTCTTCCTGGCCGAACGGAACGGACAGCTGATCGGGTTTCACTGGACCAAGATCCACGGCCAGGACGGCGAGGAGACCAGTCACCCGCATCAGGCAGTTGGCGAGGTCTACGTGGTCGGCGTCGACCCGGACGAGCGCGGCACCGGCCTCGGCAGGGCGCTGACCCTAGTCGGCCTGCGCTACTTGCGCTCCCGAGGACTGTTCCAGGTCATGCTCTATGTTGACGAGGTGAATACGCCCGCAATCGGACTATATGAGTCGCTCGGCTTCACGCACTGGGACACCGACGTGATGTTCGCCAAAGACGCTGCTTGACCTGCTCAGATGGGTGCAGAAGCTAAGGGCACGAACTCGGTGAGGTCTCCCGTCCTGCCTGACATCTCTCCCGTTCCCCAGCGACTCGTTAGCGAATCCGTTAGCCCGAAGTTCCCCCTGATAAGCCTCTGACCAACGCGGCTGTTGGGCCGTGACCAGGTGGATCGCGCCGCCTGGCAAGCAGAGATGTAGTCATGTAAATCACATCAATGACCGTTGATATCAGTGTGTTCTGCTGCAAAAATGCGGGCATCTGCGATATCTTCGTGGTCATGTACGTGGTCAGGGTGCCGAACCGGGCCTCGCCGCCGGCCGTGCTGCTGCGCGAGAGCTACCGGGAGGCGGGGAAAGTGAAGAACCGCACCCTGGCGAACCTGTCGGCCTGGCCGCAGGCGAAGGTCGACGCCCTGTCGCGGGTGCTGAAGGGCCAGCAGCCGTCCGCGGCGCTGGAGGGGGCGTTCGAGATTACCCGCAGCCTCCCGCACGGGCACGTCGCCGCGGTGCTGGGCACGCTGCGGGACCTGGGCCTGGAGGAGCTGATCGACCCGGCGCCATCCCGCCAGCGGGACCTGGTGACCGCGATGGCAGTCGCGCAGGTGACCGAGCCGGACTCCAAGCTGGCCATCGCCCGGGGACTGCGGGCCCAGACCGCCACCAGCTCGCTCGGCGAGGTGCTCCAGGTGGCGGGCTGCGACGAGGACGACCTGTATGCGGCGATGGACTGGCTGGCCGCCCGGCAGGACCGCATCGAGGACGCGCTGGCGGCCCGGCACCTGGCCGGCGGCACCCTGGTCCTGTACGACGTCTCCTCCGCCGCGTTCGAGGGCCGGACCTGCCCGCTGGGCGCCATCGTGCACCCCAAGGACGGGGTGCACGGCCGGCTGCAGATCGTCTACGGGCTGCTGACCTCCCCCGACGGCATCCCGGTCGCCATTGAGGTGTTCAAGGGCAACACCGGCGACCCGGTGACCGTGGCCGACCAGGTGGCCAAGCTCAAGGACCGGTTCGGCCTCACCACGGTGGTGCTGGTCGGGGACCGGGGCATGCTGACCGCCGCCCGGCTCCGCGAAGACGTCGGCCCCGCGCAGCTGGACTGGATCACCGCGCTGCGCGCCCCGCAGGTCAGGAAACTGGTCCGCGACCGCGCGCTGCAGCTGTCTCTGTTCGACCAGCTGGACCTGGCCGAGATCACCCACCCCGACTACCCCGGCGAGCGGCTGGTCGCCTGCAAGAACCCGTATCTGGAAGCCGAGCGCGCCCGCAAGCGCGAAGCGCTGCTGGCCGCCACCGAGGCCGACCTGGCCAAGATCGCCGCCGCGGGCGCGCGGGCGCGCCTGCCGCTGCGCGGCAGGGACAAGATCGCGGTGCGCGCGGCCAGGGCGCTCAGCCGCCGCAAGGTCGGCAAGCACTTCAGGACCGACATCGGCGAGGACCACTTCAGCTACGCCCGCGACCAGGACTCCATCACCGCCGAAGCCGCCCTGGATGGAATCTACGTGCTGCGCACCAGCGTCCAGGCCGACGGCCTGGACAGCAGCGAGATCGTCTCCTCCTACAAGGCCCTCGCCCACGTCGAGCGCGCCTTCCGCGGCTTCAGCACCGACCTGGACATCCGCCCCATCCGGCACCGCACCGAGACCCGGGTCCGCGCCCACGTGTTCCTGCGGATGATCTCCTACTACATCACCTGGTACATGCACGCCCGCCTGGCGCCCATGCTCTTCACCGACGACGACAAGCCAGCAGCCCAGGCCGCCCGCACCAGCCCCGTCGCCCCCGCCACCCGCTCCCCGAAGGCGCGGGCCAGGGCAGCCACCAAGCGCACCCCCGACGACCTGCCCGTGCACAGCTTCCACACCCTGCTGCGCGACCTGGCCACCATCTGCCTCAACCACATCCAGCCCGCCGACGCCGGCCAGCCCGGCTTCCGGCTCGTCACCAGCCCCACCCCCAGCCAGCGCCAGGCCCTCGACCTGCTCGGCGTCAGCCACCGCCTCGGGATCACGTAGTCAGCCACCACCCGCCACCGCCCTGAAAGCCCAGGTAAACAGCCATGCCCACGGGTCACCGTGGAAGTTCGGGTTAGCAGTGGCGCCGTCTGATCTGCGGCTTCTGGTGTCGCTCCACCTGCAGATGCCATTTCTTTGAGGCCCGTTTTGTGGGCAGGTTTGGTGGTCGGCACAGACCATGACGGCAGTTCGTGCTTCCTCCCCGCTGGGGTGGCGGGCTGCGATCTGCTCGACGGCGTGGTCGAGGCGGATCTTCCTTCGTACCGCCGGGTGAACGCGGATGCTCTCGTTTAGCAGGTCAGGCGACGCCAGGCCTGTTCCTGCTGCTGGGTCATGAGGCAGCCATGCTGACGGCAGTTCCACCGGCTCCCGATCCTCGGTGAGCCGCTGCCGCACGAACGCCCTGACCCCGGCTCCAGTCCGATCCGCCGAGGCGGCAGCCGCCCCGTCCCGCCAGGGCCGCTACCAGCCGCGAATCAGGACTGACAGCCCGCCGGGAGGTGACGAATGGCCCCGGCGTGGCGTGTGCCGCTCGCCTTATCGTCGTCGTGTGATCAGTTCAGCGGTTATTGCTTCGTATCCGGTTGCACTGACCGACCGTCTCGCGGCCCTGGCCGACCCGGTGCGCCTTCGCATCGTAGGGGTGCTGGCTGGTGGCGGCCGCTGCGTGTGCGACCTGCGCGAGGAAGTGCCGGTCGCGGCGAACCTTCTCTCCTACCACCTTCGGGTGCTGCGCGACGCGGGCTTGGTAACCGCGGCCCGCCGCGGCCGCTGGGTGGACTACCGCCTTGACGGCGGCGGGTTCGCCGCGCTATGGGCTCAGGCGTCCGCCGCCGGTATGCCCCTGCCCGGCGATCGTGTCATCACCGAGCGACGCGGTTCGGCATGCGAGGACGACGACGAGGAGGGCCTCGGTGACTGACACGAGGACTGCCAAGGTCACCAGCCCGACCGGGCCGCAGCCGGTGATGGCCGGGCTGTCGAGGCTGGACCGGTTCCTGCCGGTGTGGATCGGGGCGGCGATGGCGGCCGGCCTGCTGTTGGGCCGTCTCGTCCCGGGCCTGAACAGCGCGCTGAACCGCGTCGCGATCCATGGCACCAGCCTGCCGATCGCGCTCGGGCTGCTATTGATGATGTACCCGGTGCTCGCGAAGGTCCGTTACACCGAGATCGGGCGGATCACCGCCGACCGGCGCATGATGACCGCGTCCCTCGTGCTCAACTGGGTGATCGGGCCCGCAGTTATGTTCGCACTGGCCTGGCTGCTGCTACCAGACCAGCCCGCCTACCGGACCGGCGTCATTCTGGTCGGGCTGGCCCGCTGCATCGCGATGGTGCTGATCTGGACTGACCTGGCGCGCGGGGACCGCGAGATGGCGACCGTGCTGGTCGCGCTGAACGCGGTTTTCCAGGTTCTGCTCTATGCCGCGCTGGGCTTCTTCTACCTGCAGGTACTACCCGGCTGGCTTGGCCTGCGGACCACCAGCCTGCACGTGTCGATCGCCGAGATCGCCGCCACGGTCGCAGTCTTCCTCGGCATTCCGCTGGTGGCCGGGTACCTGACCCGCACGCTCGGGGAGCGCGCCCGCGGCCGGGACTGGTACGAGAACCGGTTCCTGCCCAGGATCAGCCCGGTCGCGCTGTACGGCCTGCTGTTCACGGTCGTCATCCTGTTCGCCCTGCAGGGCAAGAAGATCACCTCCGAGCCACTCGACGTGGCCCGCATCGCGCTGCCGCTGCTCGCCTACTTCGCGATCATGTGGTTCACCGGGTTCGCGATCAGCCGCCGCCTCCACCTGTCCTACCCGCGCACCGTCGCTTTGGCGTTCTCCGCAGCCAGCAACGACTTCGAGTTGGCCATCGCGGTCGCGATCGGCGTGTTCGGAGTGACAAGCGGGCAGGCACTCGCCGGCGTCGTCGGGCCGCTCATCGAGGTACCCGTCATGGTCGCGCTGGTCTACGTCGCACTGTGGGCCCGCCACCGCTTCTACCCCGCCGAGGAGGCAAACCCATGACCTGCTTCGACTGCGCCGCGCACGGCCAGCACACTGATGCCGTCGCCGTGTGCGCCGACTGCGGCGCCGCCCTGTGCCACGACCACGCGCACGTCACCGCCCGATGGCTGACCCGCACCATGGTGATCAACCGCGTCGTCGCTGTCGAGCCGCCCGCACGCACCATCCGCTGCGGCATCTGCCAGGCCGCACGCGACGCCGATCCCGCCGCCAACTTCGCCGCTGCCCGCTAATCGTTGGAAGGAGTCCCGGCCGGGCGGGAACTGGTCTTGCGGTAGGCGAACTCCTCGGCCTGTCGCCGGACGCTGGGTGGCGCGGAGCTGATCAGATCGCGCAGGAGCCGGTGGACGGCGGGCCGACCGGCGATCTCTTTCTGGTGCTACGTCTCTGGCTGCGCGGAGCGCGAGGTAGGCGTTTTCGTGCTTGCCGTACTGCAGGAACGCACAGGCTGTGTCGATGAGCAGGCTTGCCTTGCGCTCGGTGACCGTGACCTGATCGAGGCTGATGTTCCGCGCGGTATCGATGGCGCTTCCGGCGTCGATCCTTGGGCACGTGAGTGCCTCCCGTGTCGCTGACCCCGATCTGGCCCTGTGCCGGTCCTGGCGGGGCCGGGTCTGAGTCTTCGTCAGGATCGCACCGGGCAACAGCGCGCGAGCTACTCGACGGCACCTAGACGGCAGCGCTGGCAAGGCCGACTGCCTAGACCGCGGCTGCCCGGGACTGACAGCGCGTCAGCGGCAGGCCTTTCGGCACCGTTGCCCGCACCTCATGATCAAGGAGAACTGACGCGATGGACCGCCCGAAGCGTCGGGTGTTCCCCGGCCGCAGCGACCAGGTTGCTCATGCCCGGCGCTTCGTGATGCGGGCGTTGGATGGCTGCCCAATGACCGACGAGGCAGTTCTGCGCGTGTCGGAGCTGGCGACCAACGCGCTGCTCCACACCGCGTCCGGCGATGGCGGCGAGTTCGAGGTGACCGTGGTCCGGGGCGAGTCGTGGTTGCTCGTCGGAGTCGGCGACGGCGGCTCGCTCAAGATTCCCGCAGCGCTGAGCTTGGACATTACCTCGGAAGATGGCCGGGGCCTGGGCTTCTGACCTGCAACTTTGCCTCAGAGAGGTAGGCGCCGATGTGATGTTCGCCAACCGGGGCGGCAGTTTGAGCCAGTGAGTGCTGGAAAGGGCTGCTCAGGGGTCGCACTAGCATCCGGAGTTACATCGGTTACGGGGGTAAAGCGATGGCACTACCGCAGATTGACTATCTGGCCGTATTCCAGGACTTGCCATGCCCGGTCCTGCTGCTTACGCCTGAGTTCGTCATCGCCGACATGAATCTCGCATATCTGAAGCTAGCGGACCGAAAGCGGGAGGAATTGCTGGGTCGCAGCGTCTTCGACGCATTCCCCGACAATCCAGCGGAACCAGGCGCCACCGGGACCAACAATCTGAGCTCATCGCTGCGCCGGGTTCTCGCGACCGGAGAGCGCGACAGCATGGCGCTGCAACGGTACGACGTCGAGCCTCCTGATGGCAGCGGCCAGTTCGAAGAACGGTACTGGTGTCCGGTGAACGCACCAATCTTCGGCCCTGACGGCCGGGTGGCACTGATCGCGCACTGGGTGGAGGAAGTGTCCGGCCTCATCCGCCAGTTCGTCGCGGCGCAGGCTGCCAACGCCTGACCGTTTCGTCCGATATAACCGGTCTGCTATCCGGTCGGCGGGCCGCCTGGCAGATCTACGGCCTGGCCAATTCCTAGCGCCGCGTCGAGTTCTGCGGGCGTCAGTGGCCGGTCGGTCGCAGCCACCGCGCTCAGCACGTCGGCGTATAGGTCGATCTCGTCCAGAGCGACGGCATCGTGGACACGATCATCGAGCTGTTCTCGCACGCGCCCACCTCCATCGCTGAGCTGCATCATGTCCGGTGCTGCCAGATTACGGCCAGGAACAGCGGACCCGCATGACCCATCAGGACCATTTCTCGCTGCCCCGTCCGGGTGGGCATGCCGCCGGTCCGACTTCCGGACCGCGCTTGCTCAAGGTGAAGAGCTGCCTCGCCGATCAGCCGGCTCCGACCCGCCGCCAGTCCACCTCGCGGTGCCTGGCAGCCCGTGCCACGTACCGATCAGGCGCCTGCCCGAAGTGCTGCCGGTCCTCGTCGGTAAGCTGGCGGACGATCCGACCAGGGACCCCCGCATAGAGCACGCCTGGCGGGACGACCTGGCCGCGGAGCACGACGCTGCCAGCCGCGACGAGAGATCCCGGCCCGATCCTGGCGCCATCGAGCACGATCGCACCGATCCCGATCAGCGAGCCGGTCCCGAGGTAGGCGCCGTGCACAGTCGCGCGGTGACCCACGCTGACCCGCGCCTCAAGTACCGCCGGCTGACCCTTATCGACGTGGATGCAGCACAGGTCCTGGATGTTGCACTCCTCGGCGACGACTATCTCCTCCTCCTCGGCCCGCAGTACTGCTCCGTACCAGACGCTCGACGCCCGGCCGACGGTAACCATGCCGACGACCACGGCGCCTGGGGCGATCCACGCACCGGGATGGATGGCAGGAACGGCCTCGCCCAGGGACCCGATCCGGCAGGTATCGCTCATGACTTCCAGTCCCCCCGCCCGAGGCCAAGCCGCTATCAGGCGATCATCTCAGACGGGCCGGACCAGCCAGGTGCCTGGTTCATCTCCCGCCATGCGGTTTAAGTGCGCGATGAATCTACTCAAATTAGGATAATAAGAAGTTTGGGTTGCGCTGCATGGCCTACCGGACAAGAGTCATGGCATCCATCCGCGGCGACGTCTGCACGCGCTGGCCGCACCCGGCCGTCGGCAGACCGTCAGCCCTAGTCCACTCGCAAGTCCGGCTCGCTCGGTCGGCCCAAGAACGCCTGGGCCAATCCGTGCCCGGATCTGCCTGAAGCACCTGACGGGTGATACATGAGCGAGCACAGTGAGCTTCTTACCGAGGCCGGAATGGTCCAGTGGGAACGCGAGGTGCGTGGCTACAACCGCCAGCAGGTTGACGAGTATGTGGCATGGAGGGCCGGGCAGATCCGCGACCTGGAGAACAGGCTCTCCCAGGGGCTGACCGAGATCGAGCGGCTGCGCCGGGAGGTGGCTGAAGCCCGTGAGGCGAGCGCCCGCCCCGCGCATGAGGAGATCAGCGAGCGAGTCGGCCAGATCCTCAAGCTGGCCGCCGACGAGGCGGCGGCGGACCGGGCCCGCAGCGCGGCGGAGGTCGCGAAGCTGCGGGAGAGCGTCAAGGAGGAGACCGACAAGCTCAGAGGCGATGTCAAGCGTGAGACCGACAAGATCAGGTCCGACGCGCAAGACCAGGCTGAACGGATGCTGAGCGCGGCCCAGGAGCAATCAGAGAGTTCGGTCACCGCCGCCCGGACCGAGGCCGAGCAGCTGGTTTCGACCGCGCAGTCGGCGGCGGAACGGGCCGTGGCTGACGCGACCAAGCATGCGGAGACTACTGTCGGCGCAGCCATCTCCCAGGCCAAGCAGCAGCTTGACGAGGCGACGGCGCGGGCGACGGCAATTCACGAAGGCGCCGAGCGTCGCCTCAACCTGCTGATCTCGCGCCATACCGAGACGGTCAAACGGCTGACCGAGATCCGCGACGTGGTCACCAGCCTGGTTTCGGTCGAGGCCGCACACGGGTCGCTTGAGGACGAGGTGAACCGCACTCTTGCCGGGCAGGCGGCCGGTCATGCCAGGCAAGCTGGTCAGCATGACCCGCTGCAGTCCGGCGGGCACCGGCCCGGACCGCGGCAGGCAGGTCCGGGCGAAGGCAGGCACCACGGGGCTGGGCCGCTAGACGGTCCGGGTGGCCAGCCGGCCGGTCCGGCTCGCCGTCCGGTCCCGTCAGCGCCAGCCCCGAGGCCAGGCTCGGTTGGCCAGCCGACCTCGCGGGACCGCGACCGGCCCGACCCGCTGGACACCAGCCGCCCGCATGACGTCGGCCGCCAGGGCGACACTGCCGAAGTGGCCGACCCAGCCGGTGCCGCTGCGGAAGGCACGTCTCATCCGACGGACGAGGTCAGGCATTCCACCGACCGGCTGAGCCACCCGACCGACGCGATCAGGCACTCGAGCAGCACGGTGGGGAACGGTCCGCATGCCGCTGACCGGGCTCTGGACGAGGCCGCCAGCCCCGGCCGCGGCGTCGACAACTAGCCACTAGCCGGCCAGGCCGTCCATCCGGCGCAAGATGACGCCCTCGCGCAGCGCCCATGGGCAGATCTCCAGCTCCGGCAGCTGGAACAGGTCCATCGCCGCGTCCGCGACGATCGCGCCGGCCGCCAGCTGCGGCGCGCGCAGCCGGGATACCCCGGGCAGCTGCGCTCTGGCTGCGACAGACGTCCGAGCGAGCCGTTCAGCCATATCCCTGACATCGGTGTGCCGCAGCATGCGCTTGACGTAGGGGCCCTCGCTGGACGGTGCCGCCCCAGCGATCCTGGCGAGCTGGCGGAAGGTCTTCGACGTCGCCACCGCGTGGTCGGGCGAGCCGGCCGACCTGACCGCGCTGGCCGCGGCCGCTATCTCCGCCCGGACATGCTTGCGCAGCAGGCGGATCTCCTCCTGCTTGGGCGGATCCTTGGTCAGCCAGTCCCTGGTCAGCCGGTTCGCCCCGAGCGGCAGCGAGACCGCCACCAGCGGATCCTCGTTCTGCCCTGACGCGATCTCAAGCGAGCCGCCGCCGATGTCCAGCAGCAGCAGGCGGCCCGACGACCAGCCGAACCAGCGGCGGGCGGCCAGGAAGGTCAGCCTGGACTCCTCGGTGCCTGGCAGCACCTGGATGCTGACCTTGCTCTCCGCCTCGATCCAGGCAAGCAGCTCGTCGCCGTTCGCGGCGTCGCGCACCGCTGAGGTGGCAAACGCGATCAGCTCCTGGACCCCCTTGTCCTCGGCGATCTGCAGTGCCGCGCGGACGAACTCGAGCAGCCGCCCGGCGCACTCGGTGCTCAGCCGGTTCTTCGAGTCGAGATGATCCGCGAGATGCAGCTCGTCCTTGTGCGAGAACGCTGGCAGCGGCCGAGCACCCTGATGAGCGTCCACCACGAGCAGGTGCACCGTATTCGACCCCACGTCCAGCACACCGAGCCGCATACTCTGACGCTACAGGCCCGTCGGCCCGCAACCGTACAGCGGCGGTGGTTCGGCTCGCCGATGTCGGACCGGGTTTGGAGGCTCAGATGACTAAGCAGATCAGCGAACAGGTCCGGGTGGAGCGCGGCCACAAGCGGGTGCGCGCTTATCTCGGCAACGAACTCGTCGCCGACACGAGGGCGCCACTGCTGGTCTGGGAGATCCCCAACTACCCCACCTATTACATTCCGGCCGCGGACGTGCGGGCCGAGCTGGTCGGCTCCGGCGAGTCAGAGCACCGGGCGCGGCTCGGTGATGGCGAGCTGCTGCACGTCAAGGCCGGCCAGGAGAGCGCTGACCGGGCCGCCCGCAGGTACCGCGACTCGCCGGTAGTCGAGCTCAGGGATGCGATCCGGCTGGACTGGCCGGCCATGACGGAATGGCTCGAGGAGGACGAGCCGGTCTACACCCACCCGCGCGACCCGTACAGCCGGGTCGACATCCTGGCCAGCTCCCGACGGGTGCGGATCGAGCTGGACGGGATCACCGTCGCCGAGAGTGACCAGCCGAGGATGCTGTTCGAGACCGGGCTGCCGGTCCGCTACTACCTGCCGCTGACCAGCATCCGGATGGACCTGCTCCGGCGCTCGGAGAAAAGCACGCACTGCCCGTACAAGGGGACGGCCTGCTACTGGTCGGTCGATACCGGGACCCGGCTGCACCCCGACCTGATCTGGATGTACCGCACACCGCTGCCGGAGAGCCAGAAGATCGCCGGCCTGGCGTGCTTCTACAACGAGCGGATCACTTTGTACGTGGACGACGAGCTGCAGCCCAGGCCCAGATCGCCGTTCAGCTGACGGCCTCGGCGCTGGCCGCCTCCGCGCCCGCCGCGCTCGCAGCCCCGGCGCTCCCAGCCTCCGCGCTCGCAGCCTCCGCGCTCGCTGCCTCGGCGTCGCGCAGTACCCGCAGCATGTTGCCGCAGGCGAGCTTCCCGCAGTCGGCCGCGCTCCAACCGCGATCGAGCAGTTCGGCGAACAGCGCCGGGTAGCAGGACACATCCTGCAATCCGGCAGGCAACTCGCCGGTGCCGTCGAAGTCGCCGCCGATGCCGACGTGGTCCGGGCCGGCCACGGCGCGAACATGCTCGATGTGATCAGCGACGTCGCCGATCGTGGCAGCCGGCGCCGGGTTCACCGCGACCCAATCGGCCAGCTCCGTGCGGCTGGCGAAATTCCAGTAGTCCAGGCAGCGCCGGCCGGCCTCGGCCTCGGCGCGCAGATCCCATTCCCGGCAGGCCGCCGAGACGAAGGCGGGCACGAAGGTCACCATGCAGACACCGCCGTTGCCCGGCAGCCGCTCCAGGATGGCATCTGGCACGTTCCTTGGATGGTCGGTCAGCGCCAGCGCGGACGAGTGCGAGAAGATCACCGGCGCCACCGCGGCGTCCAGCGCGTGGCTCATCGTGCTCGGCGCCACGTGCGACAGGTCGACCAGCATCCCGATCCGCTGCATCTCGCTGACCACTTCGCGGCCGAAGCTGGTCAGCCCGCCGACCGCAGGCTCATCGGTCGCCGAGTCGGCCCAGGGCACGTTCTTGCTGTGAGTGAGGGTCAGGTACCGAACGCCCAGCCGGTACAGCGCGCGCAGCACGCCGAGCGAGCAGGCGATCGAGTGCCCGCCCTCGGCGCCGATCAGCGACGCGACCTTGCCTGACGCCATGATCCGCTCGACGTCGGCGGCGGTCAGCGCCAGCTCAAGCGAGCGCGGATGCCTTCCGATCAGCTGGTGCACCAGGTCGATCTGCTCCAGGGTGGTCGCCACGGCAGCGTCGCCCTCCAGCTCGGCCGGCACGTACACCGACCAGAACTGGGCTCCGACGCCGCCCACGGCCAGCCGCGGCAGGTCGGTCTGGGTGAACTCAACCGGCACGCCGATGTCCAACCGCGCCGGACCGGACGGAGCGCCCTCCCGCAGCGCCCACGGAAGATCGTTATGCCCGTCCAGCACGGGGGACCGCCGGAGCAGCTCGCGGGCTGCCCGCCAGGATGCGGCTGAATCAACTGTCGGTTCGGTCATCGCATTACCTTACGAGTACCGGCCGGAGCCGCCGGTGCCCCGCTCGGCCGGCGGCTCCGCGACCGGGGCAGGATCGCCAGCATGGCGGCCGGCGCGACCGCCAGGCACGCTAGTGCCCAGGTCAGCCCAGCCTGCTGGGCCACGAACCCGACCGCAAGCGGGCCGACCGCGGCGACCAGCCCGGCCGCGCTGCCGAGGAAGACCGCGATGCCGCTGCGGCCAGGCAGGCTGCCGTACAGCCCGGCAGCGATCGCCGGGTACCAGCAGGCCGTGACCACGCTCAAGAGGGCCAGAATGACCAGCTTGGCCACCAGACCGGATGCCAGCAGGAAGGCCGGATAGAGGCCGACCGCGGCGATCGCGCTGACCGCCAGCACGACCCGGCCGCTGACCCGGTTAGCGATCAGGACGAACCCGGCGTCACCGGCCAGCCCGGCTCCCAGCCGGATCGCTACCCCGACCGCTGCCTGAGCGGGCGTGGCGTGAACCACGTCGACCAGGTAGACGCCGACGAATCCGGTCAGTATGTCCAGCAGCAGATCGCAGATTTGGAGCAACGCAACCCAGCGCGCTATATCGCCCTCGCGCAGCGCGCCGAGTGCCTGGCGAGTCGTCACCCGGCCGTCCTGGCCGGACGGGTCCGCACCGGCTGGTGCCGCCCGGCCCGGTCCGGCTGCCGCCGCTCCGGCCAGAGCTAGGCTGGCCACTGCCGCAAGCAGCAGGTAGGAGTCGCGCCAGCTACCGCCGGCGATCAGCACGGCCGCGAGCACCAGCGGCCCGGCTACCGCACCGGTCGAGCCGGCCAGGTTCCAGGCCGCCAGGTTTGGTTGCTGCCGGTCCGGGTCGGTGTCCATCAGGGCGGACTGGGTCAGGCCGACGAACGCGCCCGATGCCGGGAAGAACAGTACGAGCGCGAGCAGCAAGATCCCGAACGATCGGGCGCCAGCCACGGCTGCCAGCGAGCCAATGAAGAGGACGCCGCCTGCCAGCACCAGTCGCTGCCGACGGACGCCATGCCCGGCGACCAGTCCGAGCGGAAGCTCAAGCAGGCTGCCTACCAGCAGCGGCACCGCGATCAGCAAACCGATCTGGCCATAGCGCAGGTGCAGGCTGCCGCGAATCAGCGGCAAGGCAGCGCCCTGGGTGCCGTCAACTAGCTCGTCGATGAGTTCCACGCCGAGGGCGACTGCGAGAGCCGCGGCGGTCAGCCCGTGCCCGCCGGTCTTGCTGGCGAGCCTGCGTCAAAGGAATGGCATCCAGACATGCTAGCCGGAATGCCACCGAAACGCGGGGGCCGCGGCCCACCGGAGATCCGATGACCTTCCCCGGTGCCGGACCGCGGCCCGGAGGCGCCGGCTAGTGCTCCTCGCCCAGTTCGGGCAGCTTGGTGAGCAGGTCGTCAGAGGTCTCCATGCCAGCCCGCCAGACCGACCGCGCGATGATCTTGGTGAGGTCAGCGCGGTGCCGGTAGCGCTGGGCGATCTCGACGCCCTCCTCGAGCAGCCCCTCGGACAGCGTGGTCGGCTGCAGGCCGAGCGCGAGGAACTGGTCGTTGCGGACCTTGAGCTCGTTCTCGTCAGCCTCGCGCCTGGGGTTAGGCAGGTTCGCGACCTCGGCGCCCATGATGTCGCTGACCAGCTTGGCCAGGTCGGCCACCCGGTGAGTCTCGGTGATCTGGTTGAGCACCATCGGCTGGGAGCCGTCCTGTGGCGGGTTATTGATCGCGATCTCGATGCACCGGACGGTATCGCGGATGTGGATGAACGCCCGGGTCTGTCCGCCGGTGCCGTGCACGGTCAGCGGGTGCCCGATCGCGGCCTGCATCAGGAACCTGTTCAGCACGGTGCCGTAGTCACCGTCGTAGTCGAACCGGTTGATCAGCCGCTCATCCCGGGCGCTCTGGTCGGTCTGGGTGCCCCAGACGATGCCCTGGTGCAGGTCGGTGATCCGCAGCCCGTCGTTCTTGGCGTAGAACGCGAACATCAGCTGGTCCAGCGTCTTGGTCATGTGGTAAACCGACCCGGGGTTCGCCGGGTGCAGGATCTCCCGTTCGATCTCGCCGTCCGGGGTGGGCACCTTCACCGTCAGGTAGCCCTCGGGGATCGGCGCGCTGCCCGACCAGCCGTACCCGTAGACGCCCATCGTGCCGAGGTGGACGAGGGCGGCGTTGCTTCCGGTGGCGACCAGCGCGACCAGCAGATTGTGGGTGGCCCTCACGTTGTTGTCGACCGTGTAGCGCTTGGCGTTCACCGAACGCATCGAGTACGGCGCGGCCCGCTGCTCGGCGAAGTGCACGATCGCGTCCGGCTGCTGCTCCGCCAGGAACCCGGCCAGCCGGTCGTACTCGGTGGCGAGGTTCAGGTTGACGAAGGTCATCTCGCGGCCGGAGACCTCATGCCAGGCGCGGATCCGCTCGCCGATCGGCCGGATCGGGGTGAGGGACTGCACCTCAAGCTCGATGTCGATGTTCCGTCGGCTGAGGTTGTCCAAGATGGTGACGTCGTGACCACGGTCCGACAGGTACAGCGAAGTCGGCCAGCCACAGAACCCGTCGCCGCCAAGAACCAGAACGCGCATTCCAACTCCCGTCACGTTGCGCTGGCACAGGAAACCAGCGGCCCGGCCGCTAGCTGGGAGCCGACCAGACTATGTCAAATCAGGCAGGGCGTCGCGGTGCGCGGCAAGTCTACCTGTCCACTAGCCTGCCATGGCCGTTCGCGTGCGGCCAGCTATCCAGTTGCCGGCTCCCGATGCAGCCAAGTCAGCAGGTCAGGGCCTGCCAGCCCGGCACAGCGCCGGTAGTAGTGAGTCAGTTCCTCGGCGCTGAGCGTCTCGCGGCCAGCACCGGAACTGCCCCGGCGGAAGAAGGCCGCCGGGTCTTTCAGCACACCTGCCGCGTCCGGGGCACGCCGCGCGGCGCTGGCCCGCATCTCGGCGAACGTGGCCGATCTGACCAGCACGGGCCAGGTCTCCTCGGCGACCGCGATGTCAAGCAGCGCGGCCAGACGGCGCATCTGGCCGGCCAGGTCGGCGGACAGCTCGTCGTAATGCGCCAGCACCACGTTGGGCTCATTCCTGCGGCCCCACGCGTCGGACAGGTGCCACAGCACGCCAGCGAGCGAGTCCATCTGATCCGCCGGCCGGGTGTCGGAGTCGATCCAGGACAGCAGCCAGTCCCGCAGCGGCGGGCGCGGCCTGGCCGGCTCGGCAGGCTCAGGCTGGCCGGTCAGCTCACGGATCCGGTGGCGGTTGAGGTTATCGCCCTGGTGGTACAGCGACACCGCCAGGTCAAGCGGATGCCTGCCGACGACGATGTAGGTAGCCAGCGGGTCGATCGGGATCCCGTCAAGCGGCGTGTGGCTCTTGATGAACCTCCGGTGCCGCTGGGCCTCAAGCTTGGCGAAGATCTGGTCACGCGGCGTGATCAGCCAGTCGAGCCATGGCGACAACTCGGACAGCGGCGCCGGCAGCTGCGGGGTCTGGAAGATCAGCAACGCGCAGATCATCTGCATCCAGGTGGTGCCGCTCTTGGAGCGCGTGCTGATCACGATGTCCCCCGGCCGGAACGGGAAGCCCAGCCAGCGGGCACTGTCCTCGTCGGCGGAACGATAACGAACAGGTTGCGCCCGCATCCAGCCAAGCCTAGTCCACTTGGGCTTTATGCTATGTTTTGCCCTCATAGTCGCTATCCCCCGATAGTCCCGATACCGACCGATACCGAGCCGACCCCCGCTAGCCGACATCCCGTAGCCAGCGCCGGGCAGCGCGAACCGGGCAGCCCGACAACCCCGATAGCCCCGATAACTCCGATACGCACCAAGAAAACGGTGAAGAATTCCCTGTCATTAGCCTGCGTTCTCTTTTTTTCGATATGGGCAGTTGTTAGGCTGTGAGCTCGTGCATCTGCCAGATTGGAAATCTCAATGCGGCGCGCTAACGTAACAGTCGTCCTCGCGGTGAATGTTATCCTGTGGTGGATTATCTGCGGCTGCGCGCAGGCTGCCAGTTCTCCGACGGATGTCAGCTGCGGCTCGGCCTTGTCCGGTATTCACCCGGCTGCCGGAAGCACGGTGGCGCTGAAGCGCGGCTGCACTTACAGCGGCTCACTCAGCATCAACGCGAATAATGTGACCGTCACTGCTTATGGCAAGGGCAGCAATCCCGTCATTGAGCTCAACCAAGATGGCGCAACCGTCAATGTATACGGCGCGCACGACATAATCGAGAACCTGTCCCTGGTCGGTGTGGCGCCCTCCACCTGGACCTGCGATGGACACCAGACGCCGGCCGGGCACGTGGACGGCGTCGACATTCACTCTGGTGCGGTGGACAACACGGTATCAAGCGTGTCAGCGACAGGTTTCTACGCTGGGGTCTACGTCATGGCAGGGTCCAGCGGCAACATCATCAAGAACAGCACCTTGACCGATAATACCGAACTTGACACCAATAGCTCAAATGGGTCATCGGGCGGCTTCGGTGTATTGCTCTGGGGTGATAGCAACACAATCCAGCACAATACCATTGCGGGTAATCAGGCCTGTTCTCTCGCCTATGGGCGTGACGGCTCGGCCGTCGAGGTCTTCGGTGGATCACATAATTCGATCCGCTCGAACAGCGCATCGAACGACAACGCGTTCACCGAGCTAGGCAGTTACTCCAGGCACTTCGCCACCGGCAATAGCTTTGATGGCAACACCGTGACCGACGGGGCCGACGGCCAGGGAACGACCTTCCTGGTCACCCGCGGCTCGCTGGACAGCGACGGACCCGTCTACAACACCGTCGCCGCCGACAACAAGGTCACCCTCACCGGTCCGCAGGACAGTGGTGCCATCAGCTACGCCTGGCAGCAGGGGGACGGCACCCTGCTGACGCTGACCGGCAACTATCTGAATCTGGGCAGCAACCAGGCGCTCTACGAGGACGGCGGCTACGTCGACGGGGGCGGCAATACCTTCATCGGCACCTGCAACCCAAGCTCAGACTGCTCGTAGCGGCGCCGCTCCTGCCGTATCGATTCCGTCAGCATCGCGGCTCGCGGCGTCAGCACACCGTTAGTGCGGGCGCCCGGCTGGGGCCGGATGGTTGACTGGTGGGTGATGTGGTCCAGACCAGGGCCGACCTGCTGTCGTCGTCCGTGCCACGACACGCTTCGGGAGCATGCGGGCCCTGGTGACGGGATCTGGTGACGTACGGCTGGAGGTGCCGCGGATGGCCCGCAGGCTGAGCCGGGACACGATCGCGATGGCGCTTGGGCTGCTCGCGCCGCTCGCGGGCGCGGCGCTGCTGCTGCCATTCCGGGCTAGCTGGTCAAATACCAACGTGGCCCTGCTGCTGGTGGTCATCGTGGTAGCCGTCGCCGCGATCGGGAACCGGGCGGCTGGTGCCCTCGGGGCGGTATCCGCCTTCGCCTGGTTCGACTTCTTCTTCACCCATCCTTACGAGCGGTTCACCATCCGCAGCTCTGCGGATGTCACGACTGCGATCCTCCTGCTGCTGGTCGGCCTGGCCGTCTCGCAGCTGGCCGCCCGCGCACGCCGACTGCGCGTCGTGGCCGTCACCGATGCCAGCTACCTCGCGCGGATCCACGAGACCGCGGTGCTTACCGAGTCAGCCAGGTCGCCGTACCCGGTGATTGACCGGGTCAAGGAGCAGCTCACCGAGGTGCTTGATCTTGCCGAATGCCGGTTCGAGTACGGATCCCTGACCGGGCATCCGCCGCGTCTTCAGCCTGACGGCACCGTACTGGATGGCCACCGCCGGCTAGATGTCGAGCAATTTGGTTTCCCCAGCGGGGAGATCGAGCTGCGCGCATTCGCTAACGGTCAGTTCTATGGGCGGTTCATGCTCCGGCCGAAACCCGATTCCAGGCCGTCGCTCCAGGCCCGCCTGGTCGCGGTGACCCTGGCCGATCAGGCTGGGCAGGCGATCGGCTCGGCCCAGGCTGCCAGCGACAACGGCTGACCACCCACCCACCCACCAGGCCGCGGCAACCGCGCCCCCTGCCGACCGCCGGTCAGCCGATCTCAGCCGCCGGAGCCGCGCAGCTGGTCGAGGAATCTCGCCACCAGCGGCCCGTCGGTCGGGCCTCCGTTGCCGCCGTCGACCACGACCATCGCGAATGCGATGTTGCCCCTGAAGCCGATCAGCCAGGCGTCGGTCGGAAGCGGATGGCCGGAGCCGTACTGGGCGGTGCCGGTCTTGGCGAAGGTCCCGGGCGGAAGCCCGGTGCCCGCTGCGGTGCCGGCCGCGACGACCGCAGCCATCATCTCGTGCAGGTCAGCGACGACTAGCGGGCGGAGCCGACCTGCCGGTGCCTGGTCGTCCGGTGCACCTGCGACCAGACGCGGGAGGTGCACCGTCCCGGTGTCGGCCGCGGCTGCGACCATCGCCATGGCCAGCGGAGATACCAGAACCCGCCCCTGGCCGATCGCCGTCGCCGCCAGGTCGGCCGCGTCGGCCGGCATCGGCACCGAGCCGCCGAAGGCCGACAGACCTAGCTCTGGGGTCTTGCCGATTCCGAACAGCGACGCGGTGCCGGGGAAATCCCGCGCCGTCAGGTGGCCGGTCGCCAGCCCGATGAACGCGGTGTTGCACGACTCCGCGAAGGCGTGCAGGAGATCGCTCACCTGCCGCTCGCCCTCGGCGTTGTGAAAGACCTCGCCGTCGACGGTAATCGTCAGCGGGCAGCTAGCCGACGAAGTGGGTGCGAGCCCGTGATCGATCAGCGCGGCCGATGTGATCACCTTGAACGAGGAGCCTGGCGGGAAGGCACCGTCAAGAGCCTGATCGAACCCACTCGATGCCGGGACGCTGACTGACGCGAGAATGGCGCCGGTCGCCGCGTCCACTGCGACCAGCGCGGCGCTCTTCTTCTCACCCGACAGCGCCGCCTCTGCCGCCCGCTGCACGCCGGGGTCGATGGTGGTTCGGACTGGCGCGCCGGATCGCGGCGCCAGCCTGGCGAGGGTGGCCACAGGCGCGCCGTTCGCCCCGAGAACTGTGACTACCACGCCGGGCACGCCAGCAAGCTGGCGCTCGTCGGCCTGCTCGATCCCGGTCTGGCCGACGACGCTCTGCGCGTCGTACGGGGCGCCGAGCGTCCGCAGTTCATCCGCCGTAATCGGGCCCACGGTTCCCACCACATGCGCGGCCAGACCAGGGGTGATCGCGGTGCGCATGGTCGTGGTCTGGAAGACCGTGCCAGGGATCGGATACAGAGCCGGCTTCAGCTGCTGGTATCTGGCCCAGGTGACTGTGAAGACCGGCTCGAACCAGGTCGGCTCGGCCTTCGCGGCCGCGAGCGCCCTGCTGGCCTGCTGCGCGGTCGCACCCGCGGCGTGGAGCGCGGCGGTGACCCGGGCGGCGCTCTTGACCCGTTGTCCCTCGACGCCGATCGTCACCATCGGCGCCTGAGTCGTCAGCGGTACTCCACCAGCGCCAAGGATCGCGGCACGCGGCGGCCAGATCGTCTGAAGTGAGAGCCGACCGCCTGGGCGAAGCTGCGGCGCGATCGTGGCGGGCGACCAGTCGACGAGCCATTTCCCCGAACGCTGCACCAGCCGGAGCACGGTGCGGATCGCGATCGTGCCGATGCCGGAGATTTCAAGCCGCTCCGTCACCGGCTCCACCGCCTGGCCGCCGGTCGTCCGCAGTCGCCCAGCCAGGTAACTGGCTTGCCGGACGCTGAGATTGGCCAGCGCTGCCGCGTTCACTGAGGAGAAGTCGGCCGGCGGCGAGACCACCAGGAGGCGCATCGCCGCCCAGTCCCTCTTGGCCCAGTCAGCGAGGTAGCTGCGTGCCGTGGACTGAGGCGAGGAAGCGCCACCGCACGCGGTCAGCAGCGTCCCGGCAAGCAGCACGCTCGCACAGGCGCCGATCGCCGGCCGAACCGGCCTGCGGGACCGCCCGGACATCTGCTGCGCACTCATGACTTGGAGGTTACGCACAGCCGCCGGACCGGGCCGACAGAATCAGGTACCGAGACCCGAATGAGTCGTATATAAGTTTTATAACTTATATACGATATAGGTTATCTGAGAATGGGGCCGTACTGCCCCGACGAGGCCGGAGCGGTGCACGGCGGTAGCTGGCTATGCTGTCGCCGACGAAGGAGTCCGCAGCGGCGGCTGAGCCATGCCACGCCGACGAGGCCGGAGGAGTGCGCAGTGGTAGCTGGCTACGTGACCTGCAACGGCGCTGCCAGAGCGCGCTCGGTCATCAACGGTAGGACTCTCCCCCGTGGGAGAGGCAAGGCCTGGCGCGGCAGTTAGAACGGTCGGCGACAACGCAGCACCTCGCGAGACGCCCGTAGCTGGAACCTGCCAGGATCGGGCTACCCGTTGTTAATGCCAGGAGGGGTTATGCCGTATTGCACCATCGTCGAATTTGAGTGGGACGAGACCTTTGATCGCGAACGCTTCGCGAGCATGGCCGGGGACGCCGACGGCGAGGAGACACCTCCGGCTGGCCGCTTGAGCCGGATCGCCGGGATCGACGACAAAGGCGCGCGGATGATCGAAGTCTGGCGATCCAGTGACGATGCGAGGGCCTTCGCTGAGCAGAGCGCTCCGTTCATCGCCAGTGCCCAGTTGCCTGCTCCGTCGCGGGTTTTCGGTTTCGAAGTCACCTCCTACGTCGTGTCCTGACCCTCGGCTCAGGCCGATGGCATGTCGCTGTGGGCGCGGATGTAGCCCGCGTAGGCCGCGTTGGTCGGGTGTGCCGCCAGCACATCCGCGTCGTCATGCTGGCCGGCCGGGAATCGCCGGGAGATCAGATCGGCCTGGACCTCCTGCAGGTGCGACGCCACGGTGGCTGACGGGCCTGACTGACCCGCGACCGGCACGGTGATCCCGGTCAGGACGTCATCGGTGCGGGCGGTCGCAAGCGTCAGCACATCGGCGAAACTTGGCGCTGCCGCGTCCCTGGCGGTCAATGCGGGCAGGCCCCACCGCTGCTGCACAGTCTTCAGCGTCGACGTGTGGTCCAGCGGCGTGCTGCCGGCCGGCACCCGGAACACCGTCCCGGCCGCGATCAGCGGTGAGACGAGAACGGTCGGCACGCGGACTCCGAATCGGGTGAAGTCGAAGCCGAACTCCCCGGCCGTGTTGTCAGGTGGCACCGCACCGGCTGGGGGCGGCACATGGTCGTAGCAACCACCGTGCTCGTCATAGGTGATCACCAGCAGTGTCTGCGGCCAGGCAGGGCCGCCGCGGAGCGCCTCATAGACGTCGTGGATGAGTTGCTCCCCGAGCGCAACGTCGTAGGCAGGGTGCTGGCTATTGCCGGTCGAAGACCATTCGGGCTCAAGGAAGGAGAACGCCGGCAGCGTGCCTCCGGCAGCAGCCGCCTGGAAGTCGGTGAACTTGCCGATGGTCCCGCCGGCCGAGCTTGCGATATCGGTGAAGGTCGATCTGGTCAGCGGCTCCGCGTTGTATCCGTAGATGCCAAAGCTGAGCCCGTGCTGGCCGAGCAGGCCGAAGATGCTCGGCGAGGTAAACGTCCTGGTCTTGTCATCCATGTGGCCTTGGCTGGTAGCCGAGCAGGCGAACGCGCGGTTGGGCATCGTCTCGGTGGGAACCGAGCTGAACCAGTGGTCGCAGACCGCGTATCCCTTGGCCAGTGCGGACAGCACCGGCAGCGCCTCCGGTGTGAAGCAGCCCATGATGTCGTTCGCGACCGTGCCAGGCAGGATCGTCCAGCCGCTGCCGTGTGACTGCCAGCCGAGGGTGTAGGCGAAATCCTTGACGAAGCCCGTCATCGGCGGCACCGCTGACGAGCTTGCTGGGGCATTGTCGCTGCCGAATAGCTGGTCATTGGTCGCCATATAGCCTTCGCCGGGGTCGGCACCTGGCATGAAGTAGGCGTTAGCCGTGGTCGGCTCGATCCGGAATACCGTGACCGGCTGGCCGGACGCGTCCGGATTGGACTCGGTGCCGGTCAGGCCCTCGAACGGCTGTCCCGTGGGCGACATGTTCCTCGCGCTGGAGTAGAGGAAGCCCAGCATGTGATCGAACGAACGGTTTTCCAGCATCAGAACCACAACATGCTCGACCGAGGACAGCCGGTTGCCATTAGCCACGATGGTCTCCCTTGACGGTGTGGCCGGCCCCGCTACGGGCATCATTCCGGCCTGGGTACGCATTCCTGTAATAGTGACATCACGAGTACGCTCCGTGTGTCATTTACCGCTTGCCGGACACGAAGTGTCACACTGACGCCATGAATCTGCTCGATTTGCACCAGCGAATCTATGAGCGCACCGACGGCCGGATCGGCCACCGGATGCTCGGCGTCCCGACGCTGCTGCTGCGGACCACGGGCCGGCGCAGCGGGAAGGTCCGCACTTCCGCCCTGGTCTATGCGCGAGACGGCGATGACTACGTAGTCGTCGCGTCCAACGGCGGTTCGGACCGGCCGCCGGGCTGGCTGTTCAACATCGAGGACAAGCCGAGCGTCGAGATCCAGATCGGCCAGCGGCATTCGGCGGCCACGGCGCACGTCACCACCGCTGATGACGCCGCATATCCGCGGCTTTGGAAGCTGGTCAACGACGGGAACCACCATCGGTATGACGCCTATCAGGCCAAGACCGGCCGGAAGATCCCACTCGTGATCATCACGCCACTGTGAGCGGCTGCCCGGCTCGGATGGGGAGAGAGATGACGGGCGCGACGGCATCGGCAGGACAGAAGTCGTTCGTGCATCTCTTCCTGATCAGAGGTTTCGAGTTGCGGCACGGCGATGAGGTCGTCCCGGTTCCCCCATGTTCGCAGCGTCTCGTCGCATTCGTGGCACTCCATGACCGGGCTAAGGAGTGCAGAGAGCTGATGACTTGCAGCGTGAGCTTCCGCTGCTCGGCGATGATCTCCTGCCTGACTGGCATGAGGACTGGGTGCTCATCGAGCGCGAGCGCTTCCGCCAGCTGCGCCTGCACGCGCTCGGGCGGATCTCAGAGAGCCTCACCGACGCCGGGCTGTACAGCCCCCAGGCACTCCAGGCGGGCCTCGCCGCGGTGGCAGCCGAGCCGCTCAGGGAAAGCAGTCGCCGCCAGCTGGTCAGGACCCACATCCGCGAAGGCAACATCTCGGAGGCGCTGCGGGAATACCAGGCTTACGCGCGAATGCTCGCCGAGGAACTCGGAGTCGCCCCGACGGCGGCCATGAACGAGCTGATCCGCGGCGCTGTGCCTAACGCGTGCTAAGGGGCGTTCAGCCGAGCACAGGGGCGTTCACCCGCGCACAACGGTCATGCCCTCAGCCGAGCCGATGTTACGATGCACCTGTCCCGCACCGGTAGCGGCCTCCGTCCCACACTCGCGCTTTGCGCGCCACGCCAGGAGGTCCGCCGATGTCATTGATCGAGGTGCGCCGGTTCCGCCGCGGCGACCGGGATCAGCTCACCGATCTTGTTAATGCCCATGCTGGTGCTGTCGTGCCCGGAATGTCGGTGTCGGTCAACACTGTGCTCAGCCAGCTTGAACGACGGCCTGGCGAGTTCATCGAGGATCCGTGGGTGAGCGAGCGTGCGACGCTGGTCGCTGAGCAGAACGAACGGGTCGCCGCCGCCGCTCACCTGCTCCGCTTCTTCAGCGACGAGCGGGCCGGCCCGCACTACCGCGGCTCCGGGGAGATCCTCTGGCTCCTCTTCTGGCCGCAGGCGCCGGCTTGCAATCCGCACTGGCCGGACGCGGGTCAGGCAGCCATCGAGTTGATCACCGCGTGCATCCGGCAGTTCGACGAGTGGGGTGTGGCCAGCCAGTCCGCGGGCGGTGAGCTGCCAGTGCTCGGCGTGTACGGCGTGCCCGAGCAGTGGCCGCATATCAGCGCGCTCTACCAGCGGGCCGGGTTCGCCCACACCGGCCACCCCGAGGTGATCTACCTGGCCAGCGTGGCCGATCTCGCCCGTCCGGCGGCACCGCTGCCCGGGCTGTCGATCCGGCGGTCGGTCGGCATGAACGGAACCCGCCTGTCGGCCGTACTCGGCGCGGACGTGATCGGCTACATCGAGGTGGAGACCTTCGGTGAGGGAGAGCGGCTGCGGAGGCATGGCGGCTGGGCTGACGTCGGCAACCTGCGGGTGTCCGAGTCCCATCGCCGCCGCGGCGTGGGAAAATGGCTGCTCGGCCAGGCCGCCGACTGGCTGCACCTGGCCCAGGTCGAGCGCCTGCTGGACTACGCCTGGCTGGAGGGCCAGGACCCCATGGGCCAGGACTACGACGACTACCGGGCGTTCCTTGCGGCGGTCGGCTTCAGCGAGCTGACCCGGACCAGGCGCGGCTGGGTCAGGACGCCAAGTCCGGCGGCGTCCCGCTGCTAAGGGCTGCCTGACCTGGCAATCATCAGGTGATCATCGAAGCACCGATGAGTTCCGCCGGGATCGGTCGTTTCATGTCGCGAAGCGTCGGAACCACGGGCCACGGAGGCTGACATGACTGAGTACCTGAAGGGCAAGACGGCGATCATCTACGGCGGTGGCGGCGGGATCGGCAGCGGGGTGGCGCGAACCTTCGCCCGTGACGGGGCCAGAGGCGCAGTCGTGAACTGGGAGGCGCAGTCGCGGGAGGCGCAGTCGTGAACTGGGAGGCGCAGTCGTGAACTGGGAGGCGCAGCCAGCGCCGGAGCCGGAGCCGTGACCGCGATCGCCGCCGAGGAGCCCGACTTCGCGGCGCTCGCTGACCGGCACCGGCGCGAGCTGCATCTGCACTGCTACCGGATGCTGGCCTCGTTCGACGAGGCGGAGGACGCCGTGCAGGAGACGTTCCTGCGCGCTTGGCGCAGCCGGGACAGCTTCGACGGCAGCTCGCTGCTCCGGGCATGGCTCTACCGGATCGCCACGAATGTCTGCATCGATACGCTCCGGAGCAGCTCTCGCCGGCTGACGACGATGCACTCCTTCGCCGAGGTGCCCTGGCTGCAGCCGTACCCGGACCAGATCCTCGACGAGGTCGCACCCGGCGAGGAGCAGCCGGAGGAGGTCGTCGTGCGGCGCGAGACCATCGAGCTGGCGTTCCTCGCCGCGCTGCAGGTCCTGCCGCCCAGGCAGCGAGCGGTGCTGATCGCCCGTGACGTGCTCGGCTGGTCCGCCGCGCAGACGGCCTCGCTGCTCGACACCAGCGTCGCCGCCGCTAACAGCGCACTTCAGCGTGCTCGCACGAGGATGCAGGAGCATCTGCCGGCTCGGCGCTCGGAGTGGCCTGCCAGGCAGCCGAGCGCCGCTGAACGTGCGCTGCTCGAGCAGTTCATCGACGCGCACGAACGAGGCGACGCCGCAGCTGCCGTGGCGATCGCGGCGCGGGACATCCGGGTCACGATGCCACCGCACCCGTTCTTCTTCGAGGGGCTGGCGGCGATCGCGCCGCTGTTGGAGAACGCGTTCGGACCCGCCAGGGAGGGCGACTGGCGCCTGGTGCCGACGCGAGCCAACCGGATGCCGACGGCCGCAAGCTACCTGCGCCGGTGGGGGGACTCGAAGTTCAGGGCGTTCAAGTTCGACGTGCTGCGCGTCGAAGACGGCCTGATCGCGGAGATCACCACCTTCGGCCCCGAGCTGTTCCCCGCCTTCGGCCTGCCGCCAGCGCTGTGAGGCAGGCCGACCAGGCGCATCCGGCCTGCCGCCAGCCCGATCCGGCGGCAGGCCGGACGCAGCCGGCCTGCCGCCGAGCTGCAGGCGAGCCCGCGGGATGCGGGCCGGACTCCTGCCAGCGCTTCGCGGTGAGCCCGCTGGGCGCGGGCCGGACTGCCCTTAGCGCTGCGCGGCGAGCCGCCGGGCCCGGGCCGGTCAGCCCGTCTTGAGCCCGGCCTCAATCTCGATCGCCAGCTGGATCTTCTCGCTGACCATGACGCCGCCGGTGGGCAGCACCATGTTGGCGGTGATGCCGTAGTCGTTCCGGTTGATCTCCCCGGTGGCTGAGAACCCGGCCTTGGTGTTGCCGTAGGGGTCCTGGCTGAAGCCGTTGACCTCGACGTTCAGCTCAACCTGGTGGGTGATCCCCCGCAAGGTCAGGTCGCCGGTCAGGACGAAGCCGTCGCCGTCCGGGCGGACGCCGGTGGACCGGTAGGTCATCGTGGGGTGGTTGGCGACGTCGAGGAAGTTCTCGCCCTTGACGTCGTTATCCCGCGTCTCGTTGCCAGTGCTCAGCGAGGTGAGGTCAATCGTCGCCGTCGCCGAGGACTCCAGCGGGTTCGCCGCGGTGATGATCTCGCCCTCGAACTTGGTGAAGTTCCCTCGGACCTTGCTCACCATCAGGTGCCTGGCGACAAAGCCGACATGGGAGTGGACGGCATCGATATCCCAGGTACCTGCGACGTAGCCGGGGACAGCGGCAGACTCTGCGGACATGGTCTCTCCTACCGTTCTGATGTGATCTGGGCAGTTTGATGTGATGAGGATTAGCATCTGCGTGAATCGACTGCAATTGCCGCAACCACATTGGTCACTGTGGCATTCCGGCTAATGGCCCGATTCATTGAACGGATTGGCCGGAGCTGCTGCAAGCATCTGAGTGCTTGTCAGGTTCCCCCTGACGACGTAAGGTAACACCTGACGGCGTGAGGTAACGCCTGACACCGATGCGGAGGGAGCGAAACGTGAGTGCTACGGACGAGCCCTGGGCATGACCCGCCAGTCCGCCTGGGAGCGCTCCTCCGGCGAGGACTAGGCGAGCCCCGCACGTCCGATTCCCGCTTAATGACGACAGCGACGATTAGCTGCCCACTCTGGTCGCCCCGGCCAGAATGTCGATCAGCGCGGTGACGGCCATTCGCGCGTCGGGGCCGGTGGCGCGGATCACGACCTCCTGGCCACTGGTCGCACCGAGGCCCATAATGCCGAGCACGCTCCTCGCATCGGCCTTGCCGTGGCCGGTGATTACTTCCACGGCTGAGGCGAACTTCGCCGCGGCCACGGCAATCGATCCGGCCGGGCGGGCATGCAGATCGCCGGTCAGCGTGATCGAGGCTTCACAGCTTTCTGGCATGCCGTGCCTCCTGCGCAGCGCTCAGCACCGCCTTGATATCCCCGCCCGCCGCCGCCGTGACCGTCGCCGCGACGGCGCCCTCCACGAACGGGGCGTCAGCGACCTCGAGAGGTTCGGGAAGTTTCCCGTGCTCGGCAAGCAGTGCCCTGACGGTCAGCACCGCGCTGCCGAGATCAGGCAGGATGACAACGCCAGCCCCGGCGTCGGCGAGCAAGAGCGCGCGCTGAACCTTGGCGATGCTGGTGCCGATCCGACCGTCATCCGTCCCGCCCGCCGTGCCGATCGGAACTGTCCCGCCACTGATCTGCCCGGCCAGCTCGGCAGTGCCCTCGGCCAGCGCGGCACTATGCGACACGAGGACTATCCCTACCTTCGCTTCAGTGTTCATGACCTGTGTTCATGACCTATTCTGAATAGTGTTCGGCATGACCGAAAGGTTTTCATGATCGAAAGGCCGCCATGATTCAGTCTGTGGAGCGTGCGGCCGCGATCTTGGGTGCCCTCGGCTCCGGCACGCCGCGGCTGGGAGTCACTGAAATCGCTGACCGGGTCGGGCTGGCCAAGCCGACCGTCCACGGCCTGCTGCGCACGCTGGAGAAGCACGATCTGGTCGCTCAGGATCCGGATACCGGCAAGTACAGCCTGGGACCGGGCGTGCTGCAGCTGGGCAACGCCTACCTGGACGGATCCGAGCTGCGCGCGCGCTCCATGCGCTGGGCCGAGGCCCTCGCCCAGCGCGCCAGCGAGGCGGTCTGGGTAGCCACCTTGTCCGGCAGCCGCATCATCGTGCTGCACCATGTGTTCCGGCCCGACAATACGGTCCAGATACTTGAGGTGGGGGCCGCCATCCCGTGGCACGCCTGCGCACTCGGCCACGCGATCGTCGCGAACCTGCCCGCCGCGACGGCCGCCCGCGCGATGGCCGGCGATCTGGCACCGCTGACCGGCAAGACCAAGACCACGCGAGCCGCGCTCGGCCGGGCCCTGGCCCAGGTGCGCAAGCAGGGTTACGCGATAGAGGACCAGGAGGCCACCGTAGGCGACGCGGGCATCGCGGCGCCGATCGTGAACCGGGATGGCGGAATCGCCGGGTCGATCGGCGTCGTCGGGCCGGCCGAGCGACTGCTGGCCAGGTCGGCCAGGGACGAGCTGGCGCGCGCCGTAGTCGAGTCCGCCAGATCCGTGTCCCGTGATCTCGGCGCCGCCCGCGGCGGCACCACACTGTCCGCGGTCTTCTGAGGCCATCGCACGAGCAGCCGAGGTCACCGGGCAAGCAACCGACCTCATCGCGCGAGCAGCCGGGGCCACCCGGCAAGCAGCCGAGGTCACCGCGCGAGCTGCCGGGGTCATCGCGCGAGCACCAGCTTCCACACCTCGTCGACGGACGAGGCCGCCAGCGCCTCGGCGGCGAGCGTCGCGCACCGGCGGGAGTCCAGGTCGGTTACCGCGGACCTGACCTGCCGCACCCGAGCCGCAGGAACGCTCAGGGTCCGGACGCCGGCTCCGACCAGCAGCGGCAGCACCAGCGGGTCGGCGGCACTGTCACCGCAGACGCTGACCGAGATTCCGGCTTGCCTTCCGGCCTCGGTGACGTGCGCGATCAGCGCGAGCACCTGAGGGTGAGCCGCGAGCGACGGCGACGCGGCCGGGTCAAGCCGGTCCAGCCCGAGCACCTGACCGGTCAGGTCGTTGGTCCCGATCGACAAGAAGTCGACCTCCGGCGCGAACACCGCGGCAGCGGCAGCCGTAGCCTGCAGCTCCACCATGATCCCGAGCGGTGGCGGCGCGACGCCGACCTGAGCGGCGGCCTGGCTGAGCACGTCACGGACCTGCCGTACCTCCGCAAGAGAGCTGACCATTGGAACAAGGACAGCCAGGTCAGTGCGGCGTCCAACGTCAAGCACGGCATCCAGCTGGTCACGAAGCGCGCAGGGGTGCGCGAGCAGCGCTGCCAGGCCAGTCTGCTGACCTGGCAGCGCCATATCCCCAGCCGACCCGACCCCAGCCGACCCGACCCCAGCCGACCCGACCCCAGCCGACCCGACCCCGGCCGACCCGACCCCAGCCGACCCGACCCCAGCCGACCCGACCCCAGCCGACCCGACGCCGGACGACCCGGCCAACCCAGCTGCCGCAGTTCCGGCCGACCCGACCCCGGCCGAGCCGGCTACTCCAGCCGCCGCAGCCACGGCAGTCGCGGCCGATCGGCGACCGCGGAGAAACGGCGGGATCTTGTCCCCAGAGAAGTCGAGCAGCCGGACAGTCGCTGTCCGGCCGTCAAGTAGGCCGAGAATCGGCGCCAGCTGGGCCCGGTGCTCAGCCGGCGTCGGCCAGGCGAGCGCGCCGGCGTAGGGGATCTCGGTTCGGAGCAGGCCGACGCCGACCGCGCCAGCGGCCAGGCCGCGGCGGGTCTCAGCCGGCGAAGCGACGTTGCACAGGACGGCGATCTCGCACCCGTCGGCCGTCAGGGCGGGCCCGCCGGTCCGGTGCTCTGGCTGGCCATCACCGTTCCCGGCCGAGGCGGCGCCGAGTTCCTCCGCGCTCGGGTCGATGATCAGCTCACCGGCATCGGCGTTCAGCACGCCAAGCTGCCCGGCGGGCGCGGCCAGCACGACTGGGTCGATCCCGGCGATCATCGGCACGCCCAGGCCGCGGGCGATGATCGAGGCATGCGAGCTGGCGCCGCCGGCCACCGATGCCGCTCCCACCAGCCCGGTCTCGGCGAGCTCGACCAGCTCGGCCGGGCTGACCTCGCGCCGGACCAGGATGAAGTCGCCGGCTGGCGGCGGCGCGGCGCGAGTTTCGTCGAGAAAGTCGAGGACCGCCTGGCCGACCTGGCGGACGTCATCCGCCCGCTGGGCCAGCTCGGGCACCGGTAGGGCCTGGAGTACCGCGGCCTGTGCCTCCGCCGCCTGGCGTACCGCCGCCACCGCGTCTCCCCCGCCGCGCACCGCAGCCACGGCCGGCTCGACCAGCGCCGAATCAGCGGCGATCAGCGCACCGATGTCGATGATCGCGGCTTCCGCATCGCGGCCGGCCAGGCGCAGCCGCTCGGCGAGGGCGCCACGATCCGCGGCGACCGCGGCGAAGGCGGCTCTGACCTGGTCAGGCGTGGCACTAATGATGGCGCTCACGCCAGCGATGTGCAGCCTGCCCGCCGCCATTCCGGCCGAGACCGGCTGCCCGGTGAATCGCATCGACGGGCTCACGGAGCCTGCCGAACCGCGACATCGCGGAGCGCCCGCATGATCAGCGCGGTCGACGCCGCGCCTGGATCCTCATGTCCGACACTGCGCGGACCGAGGTAGCTGGCCCGGCCCTTGCGCGCCTGCATGTCAATGGTGGCCTGCGCGCCGACGCCGGCCGCCTCCGCGAGCGCGGCGAAAGCGTCGGCATCCGACGCCCCCTCCGCGACGGCTTTGCTGAACGCGCTGGCCGCCGGGGCCAGCGCGTCAACCATTGTCTTGTCCCCTTCGCGCGCCGCACCCAGTTTCTGCACCCCGGACAGGGCAGCCTCAAGCGCGCCAGCCAGGGCAGCCAGGTCCGTCTCTGGCTTGTCCCCCAGTGCCCTGCCCGCCTGCCGGAACGCCATCCCGTACAGCGGGCCGGACGCGCCGCCCACCTTGGAGATCAGCGTCGAGCCGGTGAGGATCAGCACCGAGCCTGGGGTCGGCAAGCTGGCCTGAGCCAGTGCGGTCTGGACGGCACCAAAGCCGCGGGACAGGTTAATGCCATGATCGGCATCACCGATCGCCGCGTCCAGCTGGGTCAGGTGATCGCGCTGGGTCTCCACGACCGCAGCTATCTCCGCTACCCAGGCGAGGAAGAATCCGGCGTCCATCTGCGCTCCTTGCGATCGGCGACGATGTTTGTGAAGTTCTAACGTCCCCAACGCAGGGCTGGTGTGTCTACCGGCGCGTCCCATAGATCGGCGAGCGCGTCGGTGAGGCTGCATACGGTGACCGAGAATCCCTGCATCTCCAGGCTGGTGATGTAGTTGCCCACCAGATTCCTGGTGATCCTGGCTCCGCGTCCGGTCAGGTACTTGTGCACCTCGTTGTAGACCAGGTACAGCTCGATCAGCGGCGTCCCGCCCATGCCGTTGACCATGACAAGCAGATCCCCGGCCAGCGGCATGTCGGCGGCGATCGCGTCGAGCGCAGCCGATGTGATCTCGCTTGCGGTGGCGAGCGGAACTCTGCTGCGGCCTGGCTCGCCATGAATGCCGATGCCGAACTCGATCTCGGCATCGCCGATCTCGAAGGTCGGCTTGCCAGCCGCCGGGACCGTGCACGAGGTCAGGGCGATGCCGAACGACCGACTGCGCTCGTTAACCTCGCGTGCCACCGCCGCCACCTGGCCGAGCCGGGCGGTGCGCTCAGCCAGCGCCCCGGCGATCTTCTCCACGAAGACGGTCGCGCCGGTGCCGCGGCGTCCGGCCGTGTACAGGGAGTCCTGGACCGCGACGTCGTCATTGATCACGACGGGAACGACCTCGATGCCCTCGTCGCCCGCCAGTTCGGCGGCCATCTCGAAGTTGAGCACGTCCCCGGTGTAGTTCTTCACCACATGCAGCACGCCGGCTCCGCCGTTGACCGCCTTGGTGGCGACGAGGATCTTATCGGGGACCGGAGAGGTGAACACCTCACCGGGACAAGCCGCGTCCAGCATGCCGTAGCCGACGAAGCCGCCGTGCAGCGGCTCATGCCCTGACCCGCCGCCCGATACCAGGCCAACCTTGCCTGCCGTCGGGCCTCCGGCCCGGGTGATGATCTTGTTCTCGATGTCCACGGCGAGCGCGGGATGCGCGGCCGCCAGGCCGGCCAGCGCGTCGGCGACCACCGTGTCCGGCGAGTTGATGAGCTTCTTCATGCGACACCTTCCGCAACCTTGCCCGTATTGTGACTTGGGTCAGTGCTGCCCGCCGGCTCAGCGCTGTCACCCGGATCTGTCGGAGCCAGGCTGGTCATCGCCGCGTCCGAGCGGGTGCGCGACAAACCGACATAGGCAAGTCCGCCGAGCACGCCGCCAGCCAGCTCGCCGATGAGGTAGGCGGGCGCCTGCGGCCATGACACGGTGCCGCCGAACGCGCTCTGCCAGATCATCGCACCCAGGTAACGCGCGGGATTGATGGCGGCGCCGGTCGCTGGTCCCAGGATGATGATGATCGCGAAGACCGCGGATCCGATCGCCATCGGCGCCCAGCCTGGCACCGCGCGATGGTCGATGACGCCGAAGATGACGAAGACCAAGATGGCTGTGCCGATGCCCTCGATCAGCGTCCCGCGCCCGAATCCCATTGTTGCCGAGTTGTAGGCGGTGACGCCCCCGCCAGCTGCCACCGCCGCGGCCTTCCCCAGCGTCACGAAGTAGCCGAGCGCTCCGATCAGCGCCCCGACCACCTGAGCCGCCAGGTAGCCGGGAACCTGCCGCCAGCCGAACTTGCCGGAGACCGCCAGCGCCAGCGTGACTGCCGGATTGATGTGACCGCCTGAGACATGCCCGATCGCGTAAACGACGCCGACGATGACGAACATGAAGGCGAACGAGATCACGCCGAGCTGCGCCATCGAGAATGGCACCTTCGTGCCCGCCGCGATCACGCCGGTCGCGGCGGCCGAGCCGGCTCCGACGTAGACCAGGCAGGCCGTGCCGATCACCTCCGCCAGGAGCTTCTGCGGGGTTGTGGGTGTTGTGGCCATGCGGTTCGCCCGTCGGCATTCACCCGTAGCGGGCAGGCGGCGGGCTCCTCACCTCCCTCTGCAAGACGAGCTAGCTGGAACGTGAATGCTGTTCGACATTATGGAACAGCTTTCAGGTGAAAGTTAGGCCCGCGATGCCCATCCGTCAAGAGGCAGTTTTGCTGGCCCGGACCGCAGCGCCGTCGGCGGGCCTCGAGCGCCACCGCCGTTCATTCGGCGGTATTCGCTGGGCTCCTGCCTTCAGCAGCTCGCCATCAGGTAGCGTCCGCGCAATGCCGTCAGTTATAAAAACCGTGACCTGGGACTGCTCGGACGCCCTGTCGCTGGCGCGATTCTGGGCAGCTGCGCTCGGTTCGGACGTCGACGAGGAGTCCACGGCCGCCAGGGCCTTCGTCGAGGCTCCCGGCTGGGGCGGGCCGAACATGTGGTTCATCAGGTGCCAGAGCCGAAGACCGCCAAAAACCGGCTGCACTTCGACCTGCGCGCGCCCGCCGGAATGGCGCAGGAGGTAGCCAGGCTGGAGGCGCTTGGCGCCACCACGATTCGTCGCTACCCCGAGCTCACCGCGATGCGCGATCCCGAGGGCAACGAGTTCTGCGTGGAGCCAGGGCAGCCGGACTGACGGGCAGTCCGGCCGGCTTACCCGCAGTCCCGTGCCCTGGCGACTGGACGGATTGCACCGCTGCGGCGAAGACTGCTGCTGGGACCCGCGACGCCGCGGCGTACCTGGTGAGAAGGCAGGGTGCAATGGAGGAAGAGCTTCGCGAACGATACGAGGCGTTCGGCGACGAGAGCGTCTACGCAGTGGCGATGGGGCGCTACGAGGAAGCCGTGGCTGGCAGTCCCGCCAATGCCCGCCTGCTGACCGAATACGGTTACCTGCAGGAATGCCACGGCCGGCGGGCGCTCCGCGCGGCCGCCGAGTGGGCCGCATATCTGAGTGCGACCGACTACCAGCAGGCCGCGCAGGTGATCAGGGCGGGTCTGGACCTCGCCCCTGACGACCGTTCGCTCGTTGAGCAGCAGGGTGATCTGCTGGCCGCCACTGGTCGTCCTGACGAGGCGCTCGCCTGCTGGCAGCGTGCCTTCACACTGGCACCGCAGGACTACGGGATCAGCATGCGTTACAGCGCCGCCGACCTGCTGGCGTCCCTGGGCCGCCTGGTCGAGGCCGCCCAGGAGTGGCGCTTCATCGTCAGCTGGTGCGAAGAACGCGGGGACAGCATCACCGCGGACTGGCCGCGGCAAGAACTTCGGCACCTGGAGGCGATGCCCACGGATTTGAGGCACGTCGCCCGGTCGGGCGCTAGGTACGGCAGCCGTACTTCGTGACCTGACGATGCGGCGGCCGGGGCGCCGTAGGGGTGATGTGCCCGGATCGGGGAAGGTTGCGGCGTGTTGATCATGGGATGAGGGCGGCCGCCGTCTGGATGCCTTGATGCCATCACTGCGGCTTCGAGGCACCCGGGACGCCATGCCGGCGGGATCGCCCTCACGCCGCCGGCGAGGGACTCGGGGCCGACGACGGGCCTGGCCCCGGCGTTGCAGCCCCGCCTGGGAGGCCGGGAGTACAGGAAGGGCCGACCCAGAGCATGACCTGCCGGGGTGCCCACATTTCCGCCTCGTCGACGTACCACGTGCCGGGTAGGACCTCCCCGCCGAACACCAGCTTGCCGCCATTGGCGGTCGCGTAGCGGATCACCGTGCCGCTCGCATGCCGCTCACGCAGCATCGCCAGCACCGCGGAAAGGCTGCGGCAGAGGTAGCGCATGCCATGCATGGGCTCGCCGGGCGCCGTCGCCGGACCGCTGATCACGTATTGCTCGCCCGGCCTGGCCGCCCGGCCGAATTCGATGGTTATCGGGCCGCGGAAGCCGACCGGGATCCGGAGCCCCAGCTCCGGGCAGTCGCCATGATCGTTGTGGCAGATCTTCGCAGTGATCGGCGTGATCCCGCTGCCGGAGTAGCCGACCACCAGGGTGCCGACAAACGGGGGCGCAACCGGGATCAGCTTGAGGGCGATATCCATGTGGTGCTGAGCGAATTCGGCGCGGTAGCGCCTGGGGTCGGCCAGCGGGTTGCGTATGATCACGTCGATATAGCCGCCGTGCCGGGTGAAGGACAGCGCCTGGGCGGCGGCCGGGCTGACGCCGACCGGTCCCACCCGCTGGCCTGGGTGCCCGGACGAGGTGACCGCAAGCGCCACCGCGGCGAGCGCTGCTGCGACCGGAGTGCCGATCAGCAGGCGCCGATGCCGCGCGCGCGCGCGCCGGACCGCGTGCCCGGCCGGATGCGCGGTGCCCGCCGCTGCCTCGACCGGGGTGGCCGTGAGCTGCTCGCGCAGGTCGGTCAGCGTGCCGGGGCTAACCATCCGGGCCGCCACGGCATCGGTCACCGGGGTAATCCGGGTGACGGGGTTCATGCGAGGTCTCCGTTCGTGACGTGGCCGCCGGCCGGGCGCGTTCCCGCGCGGTAGCGGTCTAGCTGGTCGGCGAACCGACGGCGGGCGCGGTGCTGCCGGATCCGCACTGCATTGCGCGAGCAGCCGAGAACCGTTGCGATCTGGCCAGCGTCCAACCCCTCCCAGGCGGCCAGGGCGAGCAACTCCCGGTCGGCGGCCGGCAGGCCGCGGAACGCGGCGGTGATCTCGGCCAGCTCGCCGGTGTACTCCGGCGGCCAGCAGGCGGCCGCCAGGTCGGCGCGGAGGCGGTCAGCCAGAGCGGTCCTCCTCCGCTCCCCGCGGTGGTGGTTGGCGAGCACGCGCCTGGCCACGCCGTAGAGCCACAACCGCGCCTCGCCGCCGTATGGCAGGTCATCGAGCCGCCGCCAGGCGGTCAGGAATGTCTCGGCGATGACGTCTGCCGCGTCGTCGGAGTTCTCCGTGCGGCGCAGCACGTATCCCAGGACCGCGCCGTGGTTCGCCGCGTAGATCTCCTCGAACCGGTGCCGTCGCTCATCCGCAGCGACAGATCGCGGAGTTGCCAAGGCTGCTCCCTTCGACACCAGTCACATGTCCGCACCGAGCGAAGCATTTCAAGATCAAAGATGTTGTGCGGTCCGCGATCCGGTGTCCTGCAGGACTCTGTACTGCAGCCGTACTTTCGTGACTTGATCATGGGTCTGCTGGCTGGCAGCGGCGGGGCGGGACTGGTTTCCCGCAGGCCGGCGGCGGTGACCGCGCAGATCGCCAGGGCGGCCATGACCGGGGTCAGGTGCCGCATGACCGGGCCGTGCAGGCGGACCTGGGCGTGGCCGTAGCCGAACTGGTCCTTCCCGAACTCGTGGTCTTCCTCGACCGTCCACCGGCGGCCGCAGACTGCGGTCAGGACCGGCAGGCAGACCGGGCGGCCCTCGGGCACGAAGCACCAGAAGTAATCGATGCGGGCGGGGTCGTGCAGGTTGCGGCGGATCAGCAGGTGGCGGCGGCGGTCCTGGGCGGCGATCCAGGCCCAGGCGTAGCGGCGGTCGCCTTTGGATCCGGCCCCGCATGAGGTGATTCATCTCGGCCAGCATCTGGGCGCCGAGCGGCGGCTTGGTCGCGGGCTGCAGGTGTTCGGGGATGCCCATCATGGCGCGGGTGTCTGGGTCGGCCAGGTGCTGCTCGGGAACCCACAGGCGGGAGGAGATCAGGGTGTGGCCTCGCGCGGTGGAGTAGGTGGCGTTCACGAAGTTGATCGCGTTGGTGACCCGGCTGGCGCAGCCGACATACTGGGGTGTCACCCCGGCGGTGCGACCGCCCTGCTTGACCTGGCCGCTTTCATCCAGCACCAGCACCGTTAAGCCCCCCGGAGCAGCCAACCCGGCCACCGCGAAATCGCGGACCGTCCGCATCGCGGCCGGCTGGTCCCAGGCCGCTCGCTCCAGCAGTCGCTGCATCTTATCCGGGGACACATCACCCGCATGCTGCGCCAGTGACCAGCAGTTCTTGTCCGGCAGATCGCTCATCAGCCCGTCGATGTACTTCCCGGCCTGCTGCACCGGCTCCCACCGTGTGAAATGGGCCGCCGGAACGCCTCAAGCGTTCCGGCGGCACCTGCGCCTGCGACAGGTCAGGTCCTGCCGCCTGCGACCATCGCAGGCCGTCGTGCGTCAGCCATTACCGATGCACGTGCGACAGCGGCCCGGCATTGACCGGGAACTGCGCGGTGTTGAGCACCTGGATGCCCGCGTGCTGCTCACCGTTGAAGGGCGTCACGATCGGCGACGTCGCTCCAGGCTCGCAGCCCAGCTTGAACGGGGTGCCCGGGTTGTTGAACCACAGGCCCAGGTGGTACTGGTGGGTGGGACTGAATGTTGTCGTGCCGCCCAGCGACACCGAGAATGTCTCGACATCGAAGACGCCGCGCACCGTGGCGCTGCCATTGCCGTACCGGTCGACGTTGACGTCGGTCTGATACCAAGCGACGCCGAACGGCTTGGTCGGTTGCTGGATCACGAACAGGTCGAAGCCGGTCCGCGGCGGCATGCCGTGCACCCAGACTCGCATGGTGTCGTTGAGTGATCCGGGCGTGATGGTCACCCGTCCTCCGGCCCGAGGCAGGCAGGCAGCAATGTTGGGTGACGGCTTCAGCGCGAACGAGAATGGCCGCGAGCTCGAGCCATGAGGCGCGCTGGAACTTGCCGTTGCCCCGGTGAGACCCATGGCCAGGGCGACGACGCCTGCCGTGGCGGTGGTGCCCAGGATCGCGAAGGTCTGGGCCAGAACGCGCCATCTCGGGGATGCGGTGTATTTCATGATCGGGAATCTCCTGTCTCGGTGGCGGCCATTGAGGGCGCCGCTGGTAATGAGTTCCCGGGCCCGGGAATGTCAAGCAGGGGTACGGATCCCTACGCCCGCCGGTTCAGGTGGACCGGTGTACGATCCGAGCGATTGAGCCATGAAGCATCCGTCGACGGGAGTCCGGATGGCGTTCCCCGTACTGCCCGGCCGCAAATCCGAGCGGCGTCGACCCGCTAAGGGCGACCCTGGCTTGGGCCACGACGCCGACGACGTCCTCCTAGCCGAGCTGTACCGCCGATACCGGACCCCGCTCCTGTCGTTCGTGCTGCGGCTGACCGCCGGAGATCGACACCAGGCCGAGGACATCGTTCAGGAGACGATGCTGCGCGCCTGGCGTCAGGGCAACCGGCTCGATCCGGACGAGCGCTCAATCATGCCCTGGCTGGCCACGGTGGCCCGGCGTATCGTGATCGACGAGCAGCGCAAACGGAGCGCGCGGCCGACGGAGACTGGGGAGGCCATGCTGGACAAGGCGTCCGTCACCGACGGGACAGAGGATCTCTTGCGCAGCGTACTCGTAGCAGACGCATTACGGGCGCTTTCGCCCGCTCATCGGCAAGTGCTGAACGAGACCATCCTGAGCGACCGTACTGTAAATGAAGCGGCCGAAGTACTTGGGATACCGGTCGGGACGGTCAAGTCACGGGTCTACTACGCGATCCGGGCGCTGCGACTGGTCCTGGCTGAGCAGGGGGTGTCGGTATGACCATCCAGCACACCGACGTAGGTGCTTACGCGCTGGGCCTGCTTGAGCAGGAAGACCGGCAGGCATTCGAGGCACACCTGGCCGATTGCGAGTCGTGCGCCGCTGAGGTAGCCGAGTTCTCCCCGATGGCGGGGTTGCTATCGGGCATTGAGCCCGTCGAGGTGGGCCAGGATGTGCTCGACGAGACGGTGGTCGTTGACTTGTTCCGCCAGCGCGCTGGCGCGCGGCGGCATCGCTTCCGCCTGCAAGCCGCACTGGCTGCGGCGGCAGCCGTAGTACTGCTGGCCGGAGGCACGATCGCCGGAATCGCGGTCGTGCCGCATCAGGCCGCGCCGCTGGCCTTGACAGGTCAGCTGCATTCTGCCGCAGATGCCAGTACCGGCGTCGCGGGGACGATCGGACTGGTGGCCAAGGTATGGGGCACTCAGGTAACGCTTGACCTGGCGGGGGTGCGTGGACCGCTCGAGTGCGACTTGGTCGCCGTGTCCAAGACAGGTGAGCGGCGGGTCGTCACCGGATGGTTCGTGCCAAGTGCCGGGTACGGCGTTCCCGGCCACCCTGCCCACCTGGTCATCATCGGCGGCACGTCGATCCCCAAGCACGAATTGTCGAGCTTCGAAGTCGACATCGTGCAGGGCAACACGCTGCTGACCATCCCGGTTTAGGTGCCGCGCGTCCTGTGCCGTCGGTTCTTGCCTAGTTCCTCGTATCCTTCAAATGTGCCGCTAAGCGTACCGGCAGCGGAGGTTCCACGGCTCGACGGCCAGGACAACGGACGTTTACGCGGGACCACAGGACCTTCGGCCCGTTGACCGCATCGCGCAGGCCAGTTCAAGGTGATAGAGGGGACTATTAACTCAACAGGTAGTGCACGGGAAAAGTCGGTCAGCAGCGACGCATCCGTCCGTTGGCGCAACCATGACAGCGGGAGGTGCCAGATGACGAATCTGGCCATGACACTCGTTCAGGCCACCGCCAGGGATCCAGAGCAGTACGCGGTCCGGATGGACGAGCAGGTGCTGTCCTACCGCGACCTCGACGAGATGAGTGCCCGGGCCGCTTCCTGGCTGCTCGGACGCGGCATCGGACCGGGCGATCGGGTCGGCTTGATGCTCCCCAACGTGCCCGAATTCGCCGTGCTCTACTACGGGATACTCCGGACGGGCGCGATCGTCGTCCCGATGAATCCGCTGCTCAAGGCCCGTGAGGTGGACTACTACCTGAGCGACTCGCAGACCGCGCTCGCCCTTGCCTGGCACGGCATCGCCGGCGAGGCAACCGAGGGCGCGCGGCGCGCGGGAACAGACATTGTGATCATCGACGCTGCGGAACTCGCCGCGACGCTCGACGGCTGCGCTCCCGCACCTGCCGTTGCGGACCGGGCGCCGTCCGACACCGCAGTCATCCTGTACACCTCTGGGACTACCGGACCGCCGAAGGGCGCCGAGCTAACCCATGACAACCTGCTGCACAATGTCGAGGTCACCAGCGGGACGCTGCTGTACCTGCGGCCCGATGACGTCATTTTCGGCGCGCTGCCGTTGTTCCATTCCTTCGGCCAGGTTGTCGGGATGGGATGCGCCATCGCCTCAGGCGCGTGCCTGACATTGCTGACCCGATTCGATCCAGGCCGCGCCTTGGAGATCATCAAGCGCGACCAGGTGACGGTTCTGCCCGGCGTCCCGACGATGTATGCCGCGATCCTGCACAACGCGGGCGGCAACGCGGGGGATGTGGCCAGCCTTCGCTTGTGCGTCTCCGGCGGCGCATCCATGCCGGTCGAGCTGATGCGCGCCTTCGAGAAGGCGTTCGACTGCATGATCCTCGAAGGCTACGGCCTGTCAGAGACCTCGCCGGTGGCGTCGTTCAACCACCCCGACCGGCCCCGCAAGCCGGGCACCATCGGCCAGCCAATTTCCGGCGTCGACATGCGCGTCCAGACCGACGACGGAGAGCCGCTGCCCTCCGACGTCGTCGGCGAGATCGCGATCCGCGGGCGCAATGTCATGAAGGGTTACTGGCGGCGCCCGGAGGAAACCGCAGAGGTGATGGCAGGCGGTTGGTTCCGCACCGGTGATCTGGGGCGCGTCGACGACGAAGGCTACTTCTCAGTCGTCGATCGCAAGAAGGACATGATCATCCGTGGCGGGCTCAACGTCTATCCGCGCGAGGTCGAAGAGGTCCTGTACGAGCACCCGGCGGTCGCCGAGGCGGCCGTCATCGGTGTCACCGACGACATACTCGGCGAGGAGGTCGCCGCGGTCGTCACGCTCAAGCCGGGCGCGTCCGCCAGTCCGGAGGAATTGCGTGATCACGTGAAGGGTCAGCTGGCCGCCTACAAGTACCCGCGTTATGTGTGGATAACAGCCGAACTGCCGCATGGCGACACCGGGAAGATCCTCAAGCGTGCCATCGTGGTCCCGCCGCAGCCGTAGGTCCACGGGGAACCAGCAGGGTCGAAGGGCATCCTCGCCCGCCCGGCTGTCTCGGCTGAGTGACGCTGAAGCAGCCCCGGTCCGCGACCTGGCGGTCGTGACTCGATAGCGTTGTCAGCGCTATGCCACGACCGCGAATGACCCTGCTGGTGACCCTGACTGGCCGTGACAGGCCGGGTGTTACCTCCCGGCTGTTCTCCGAGCTGTCGGCTCATCAGCTGACAGTGCTCGACGTCGAGCAGGTGGTCATCCGGGGCCATCTCGTCCTGGGTGTGCTTCTGGCCTGTCCTGAGCCTCCTGACCTGACAGCCATCCACCGGCAGATCACCTCGCTCGCCGCCGATCTCGGCCTGGACGCCGAGATCACCATGGGCTCGGCCGAGCAAGTGCCGCGGCAGCGGGGACGGCTGCACGTGACTGTGCTCGGCAGCCCGCTGCTGCCCACCGTGATCGCCGCGATCGCCGGCCGGATCGCGGCCAGCGGCGCGAATATCGACCGGATCGGGCGCCTCGCGCACCGGCCGGTCACCTGCATCGAGTTCGAGGTCTCAGGTGCCGAACCTGAGGCGCTTCGAGCAGCTCTAGCCCGCGAGTCGGCCGGACTCGGCGCCGATATCGCAGTGCAGCGCGGCGGCCTGCACCGCAGGGCAATGCGCCTTGTCGTGATGGACGTGGACTCCACTTTGCTGCAGGACGAGGCCATCGACCTGCTGGCCGCCAGGGCAGGCTGCGCGGCCGAGGTGTCGGCCCTGACCGCCGCCGCAATGCGAGGAGAGATCGACTACGCCGAGTCGCTGCGGCAGCGGGTTGCGCTGCTAGCTGGGCTGGAGGCATCGGTCATGGCCGAGCTGCTCGAGAACCTTCAGCTCGCACCGGGCGCACGGACGCTGATCCGGACGCTCAAGCGGCTCGGCTACCGATGCGGCGTAGTCAGCGGCGGCTTCACCCAGGTCACTGACTGGCTGACCGCTGAGCTCGGCCTCGACTACGCTGCGGCGAATACGCTGGAGATCGCCGACGGCAGGTTGACCGGGCGGATCACCGGGGAGCTGATCGACCGGCCGGGTAAGGAGCGAATGCTGCGGCTGTTCGCGGCGCAGGCCGGCGTACCGCTCAGCCAGACGGTGGCTGTCGGCGACGGCGCTAACGACCTCGACATGATCGCCGCAGCTGGCCTGGGAATCGCCTTCAATGCCAAACCCGCCGTCAGGAGCGTCGCCGATACATCGGTCAGTGTGCCGCACCTGGATGCGATCTTGTATCTGCTCGGCATCTCCAGGGACGACGTCGAGGCGGCCGAAGCCGACGACTTGGCCATGGCAGCATCCTGGTCGGGTCCCTAGCCTGATGCCTGCGCTGGGTGACCCCAGGCGCAGTGCCGAGAACGGTTAGCTCACGGCGCCCCGGGCACCGAAGCCGCGACGACTTTCTTTTGCGCAACCCGACGAGCCATTCGCAGCATCGGGGGCTTGCCGGATAGCCCGGCACGAGCGTGACCAGAGCCGCCGGCCAAGCGCGCTGCGCGCAAAGCGCCGGGGGCGATATCGTCATCGCCCCCGGCGCTCTGGTGTCGCGCTGGGTTAGTTGCCCAGTGCACTAGCCGTGAACTGCACCTCGGGCACGTAGTAGGGCGGGCTGTTGGGAGTGTTGACACCCCAGCAAGCGTTCGTCGGCGAGTCGAGCCGGAACACCCCGGTCCCCGCCAACCCGTTGTCGCAGTACTCGTTACCGTAGTTGGAGTACTGCCAGATGGTGCCCGGGTTGGGATCGCCACCGACCGTGACGTTGGTTGGGTCCTGCGACAACGCGATATTGAGCGAGTCGTAGCCACAGCCGCCCGAGCTCGTGTAGCACGCCGTGGCGTAGCCGTACGGGTGGTAGCCATTCGTGCTCGTGTTGTAGGCGATGCCGTACACGATCTCATTGGGCAAGGTCACGTTGTCGAAATGGAACGTGATGGTCGTAGCGAACCCGTTGAAGCAGCTATTCAGCCGCGAGTCATGCCACTCACCGCCAGTGCATCTGTAAGGGTTGGCCGAGGGCCGGTACGGGATCGAGAAAGTCTGGGTGGCTGATGCGATCAGGGCGCCGGGGGTCAGGCCATTGGTGCTCGGGCCGTATATGTTAAACGTGATCGGCTCCTTGAAAGTAGCGCCCGCTGGCGTTACACAATCACCGCTGTACCAATGGCCTGTCACGCATCCCCAGCTGCTCAGCCCCACGATCACGGTGTTCACCTGGCGATTAGTACCCGAAAACGTAACCTCATTGCCGAGTTCATTGAAGTAATAAGCCTCCGCCCCGACGCTAGGGAGATTGCCTGGCCACGGGTCCACAAGGCTGCTGTAGATCACGCTACTTGAGCCAGATGCGAATGCCGGAGAAGCCGCAGTGGCGAGCCCGAGCGCCGTGATGACCGCCAGTCCCACCGCCCCTATGCGATAGCCGAACCTCATCTTTCACCTCATAACTTCGCCTACGGGCCGGTGACTCGGCCCGACTGGAGTCATAGTATCGGCATTAACTATCAGTTGCCAATAACCTTGCGCAAACTGTGTAGATCACCGCGCCGCAGGTGACCAACGGCGCTATTAATAACGATCGTTAGATACCGTTTGTTGCCGATATTATTGAAGTAAATCTACCTATTGTGGCTGAACCATACGCTTACTGCAGGTACCGCCGGAACGGAGGCCTGCACTCGCCAAATCCCGCGACCGCGCCGTGGTCGAAGAACCGCGAACTGGAGCTCGCGGCGAGCTGAGCGGGTCGTCATCCAGCTTGGCGGCGCGGGTTACCACCGCGCACGTCGTGGTCATCTTGATGCCGTGTCGGCCGCAGGTGCCGCTCCGCCGGTCCTAGCCACGCAACGGAACAGCCACCTCCCTCTGACCTGCGGCGATCGTTGCCCTGTCACACCCGCTCGCCGGGTTCTGTCATAGAGATGACGAACGAAACCGGGCGGACGGACCGTGGTCGCCGACCCGGCTGCCACTGGAGGGAGACGCAACGACGACCGCCAGGTGAGCGTGATTCTCCGGACCGATAACTGCCTGCCTTGGCTCATGTCGATGGCAGTACAGTCGAGGCTGTCGACCGCAAAATGTGTTGCGGCGGCCCGCGGGCTCGCCCCTCGCACGGCGGCCGCGTTCGCAGCTGCAAATCTCAACCAGCCGACGATGAAAGGATGCTACGCCAGGCTCGGCCGTAAGAACTACACTCAGGAAGAGCTCGACCACTGCAAGGCCACGGTCGATCAGCAGCTTGCGGCCGACAAGAACCTCGTTAAGGCGGTTGCCGACGCGACCACGGACGAAAAGTCAACGCCGCCCTTGAGGCCTTCGAAACGCTTTTCTTCAACAACCTGACATCGTCCTGGACCGCTACTTCGTCCATCGACTGCGAATGGTCACCGGCAAGGACGGCAACCCGCTCAACGAAGTCGAGATGCTATGCGACTGCCTGATGAACAACAACGGAATTCCGCGTGACAGCAATGTCATCAAGCTGACTCCTGATCAGTCAGTCGTGAAGCTCCATATCGGCGACCTCATAAGGCTCACAGCGGAAGAGTTCGAAAGTCTTTCAGCGGCGTTCTTCGCCAAGCTTGAGCGCAAGTTTCTGTAGCTTTCTGTAACTGCCGCTGCGGAAAGCCGTCCACCCGGTCGCGCTCCGTTACCAGCCGTCTGATGACGGCTCAGATCGCTGGCCTCACTTACCTGCCGTAAGCCATCATCGCCGGCCGCGCGAACGCGCACATCACCACCGACGCGACCCGCTGCGTTCGACCGCATCACGCGGTCTGGCGAGTGTCGGCGTGCACGCAGAGGATCACGTAATGGCCGTCGACGTGCTCGACTCCGTGCAGGTCGTGCTCAAACTCGGGGAACGACCGATCGAACTCCTGCAGCGCCTTCAGGTAAGAGACAAACGGACCCTCTCCCGCGCCGACGTTCTCACCGGGCATCAGGAGCGGGATGCCCGGCGGGTACGGCACCACGCCGACGGCGACGGTCCGCCCGTCGATGTCATCGAGCCGCACGGGCTCAACCGTGCCCCGCACCACGTGCGCGTAGGCATCGCAGTTCCGCATGGCCGGCGCCGGCAGGACCGCGAAGGCCTCAGCCATCAGGCCCATCTGATTGGTCTTGATCAGCATCTCGTGAAGCGCCTGGGCGAGATCCTTCAGGCCCATTCCGACGTAGTGCGCCGGATCGAGGGCGAAGGTCGACGGCAGAGCCTGCTTGAGCGGGATATTGGCGTCGTAGTCCCGCTTGAAGTCAAAGAGGGTGGTGACAAGCTGCCCCCACTTGCCCTTCGTGACGCCCATGGAGAACAGGAACAGGATCGAGTAGTCCTGCGTCTTCTCCACCACGATGGACGCATGCTCGTCCAGGTACGCCGACACGACGGCTGCCGGGATGCCCATCGGTTGCAACTGGCCGTCGTCGCCCATCCCGGGTGTCAGCAGCGTGACCTTGATTGGGTCGAGCATGGCGTAGCCTTCGGGGAGCCCGTCGAAGCCGTGCCAACGCTCGCCGGGCCGCAGCAGCCACGCCTCGGGCCTCGTCCCGAGAACCTGCGGCGAGGCGTCGACGAACGGCACCGACCGGCCAGACTCGGGATCAACGACGTCGTCCGGCTGCCAGCAGGAGAAGAACCAGTCATTGTCGAGGTCGCGCCCGATTCGAGCGACGGTCTGCCGGAATGCGACCGCCTCATCGATCGACTCCTGGGTCAGGCTGCGGCCGCTCTTGCCTTCCATCATCTTCGCGGCGACGTCGTTGGAAGCGATGATCGCGTACAGCGGTGACGTGGAGGCATGCATCATGAACGCCTCGTTGAATCGCTGATGGTCGGTGGGATGGCGCCCGTTCCGGATGTGCACGTAGGACGCCTGTGAGAAGGCCGCTAGCAGCTTGTGCGTCGACTGCGTGGCGAAGGTCGTCGGGCCGTCAGGCAGGCGGGGCCCACGATGCATCGCATGGCGCTCGCGGTAGATCGGGTTGAACGCCGCATAGCCGAACCATGCCTCGTCGTAGTGAATTCGGTCGACGTGGCTGCCGAGGGTTTCGTCAACTGTGGGCACGTGGTAAAGCAGGCCGTCGTATGTCGAGTTAGTGACGGTGGCGAGGACCGGTGTCGAGTCGTCCGGGGCAAGCGGCGACTCGGCAATCCTGCGGCGGACAGCCTCCTCGGTAAGTTCCGCCGGGGGGACGGGGCCGATGATCCCGTACCGGTTCCTCGTCGGCAGCAGGTACACCGGAGTGCTGTGAGTTATCGTGTTCGCCTGCTCGACCGACTTGTGCGCGTTGCGGTCGCAGACGACGACGTCATCCTCGATTACCGAGGCCTGATAGATGACGCGATTCGATGTGGACGTCCCGTTGGTGACGAAGTACGTCGCATCCGCACCGAAAATGCGGGCCGCCTGCTGCTCCGCATCGCCGATCGGTCCCGAGTGATCGAGCAGCGAGCCGAGCGCGCCGACCGAGATCGAGAGGTCCGACCGGAAGGTCTGCTCACCGAAGAACTCCCAGAACATCCGGCCGATGGCCGACTTCCAGAACGCCGCCCCGCCCTCGTGCCCTGGAGTGTGCCAGGAGTACTCGTGGGTCGTGGCGAAATCGACCAGCGCACCGAACATCGGTGGCAGCAGATCCTGCCGGTACTTCACCGCCGCGTCCCGGACGCGGCCAGCCTGCCAGTCCGCGGTGTCGCCCAGCGGATACAGGAAGTCGTCGACCTTGCGGAGGACAGGGGTTGCTACCGCCTGAATGGATCCTCGGTCCGCCATCAGGAACACCGGCAGGTCATCGCTAGTAGCTCGGATCCGGTCGATGACGGCGGAGGCGCCGGCATCGCCATCCCGCTCAAGCCCCCAGTCGATCAGTGCCGCATGGAGGTCGGGCTCGGCGCTCACGAGGTCTACCCCGGCGCTCGCAGTCGAGGCGAGGAGCACGTCGATGCCGTCCCCTCGGAGACTCTGTATCAGCGACCGGACTGCCTTGCCAGCAGCCGTCTGGCCATCCCCTTCAGCGTGCACGACTAGTACCCGAAGGGGCAGATTGGAGATATCACCCAATTAAGTACTCCCTCAGATCAGAGAAGTTCGCGTCGATCAAGCCGATCAAATCCGTCCCAGCCGTCCCACAGCAGACATGCGCACTGTGGCGACGGCCAAACCTGTCAGAAAAACACGAAGCGGACTACAATCAGGACAACCTCGGTCCAAGTAACGCAAGCGGTGGGCGGGAATGCGTAGACGGGAGGCGGCGCAAGCCGCCCGCGCGACCGCCCAAGCGACCAGGCTTTTCTACACCTACCGGCAAACAGGACAACCCTTTCTGCTCACGCAGTCGGTTGCGCTTTTTCGTTCTGCCGCTGAAGCCATTCCCGCTGGTCACCGTAACCGCGCTATCGCGCTGTCCAACCTCGGGAACGCCTTGCATGAGCTGTCAGGACTCACCGGGGACGCCGCCGCACTGGCGGAGGCGGTGCAGGCCGGCCGGGACGCCGTGGCCGCTACCCCAGTCGGCCACGCGGACCGCGCAGTGTATTTGTCAAACCTCGGCAATTCCCTGCAGACGCTGTACAACCGGACCGGAGACGCCAGTGTGCTGACCGAAGCGGTGAAGGTCGGCCGGGACGCTATGGATGGCACCCGGGCCGGCGACCCCTACCGCGCGGCGCGCCTGGGCAACCTCGGCAATGCTCTGTGGAAGCTATCGGAGCGCTCTGGGGATACCACCACGCTGGCAGAGGCGGTGCGTTCGAACCGGGATGCCGTGGCGTCAATGCCAGCCGACCACCCCGAGCTCGTCCGCTGCCTGAACAACCTCGGCGGGGCCCTGCAGGAGCTGTACAAGCGCACGGGGGACACTGCTGCGCTAGCGGAGGCGGTGCAGGCCGGTCGGGACGCTTTGGCCGCCACCCCGGCCGGCCGCTCCGACCGCGCCGCAGTACTAACCGGCCTCGGGGCCGCCCTGCAAGCGATGTCCGAGCGTACCGGCGATGTTGCCATGCTGGCAGAGGCGGTGCAGTGCAGCCGGGACGCCGTCGCCGCTACCCCGATCCGCCATCCAGAACGCGCCAGGCGCCTGTCCAACCTCGGTGGCGCGCTGGCGCGGCTGGCCGAGCGGACCGGGGACGCAGTCACCCGAGAAGAGGCGGTGCCCGTCGGCCGGGCGGCTGTTGCCGCCACCCCGGCCGACCACTCCGGCCGCGGCGCTGTCCTTGCCAACCTTGGGGCCGCCCTGCGGGGACTATCGGGGCGCACCGGGGAAGTGACCGTGCTTGCCGAAGCGGTGCAAGCCGACCGGGACGCCGTGGCCGCCACTCCCGACGGCCACCCAGAACGCGCTAGCTACCTGTCCAGCCTCGGCGGGATCCTGCGGGAGCTGTCCGAGCATACTGGGAACAGGTCGGCGCTGGCCGAGGCTGTGCAGGCCGGCCGCGACGCCGTCGCTGCCACCCCCGCTGACCACCCAGACCGCGGCAGGCGCCTGTCCAACCTCGGGCTGACGTTGCAGCGGCTGTACGAGCGGACCGGGGATACCAGTGTGCTCGCCGAGGCCGTGCAAGCTGGCCGGGACGCCGTGGCAGCCACTCCCGCCGATCACCCGCACCAGGCCAGATACCGAGGCAACCTCGGGGGTGCCCTGCACAGGCTGTCCGAGCGCACCGGGGAAGCCGCCAAGCTGGCCGAGGCGGTGCAGGCTAGCCGGGAGGCGGTAGCCGCCATCCCCGTCGGCGATCCCGATCGTGCCAGGTACCTGACCAACCTAGGGAACGCGCTGCGGACACTGTTCGAGCGCACCGGGACACCAGCGTGCTGGCCGAGGCGGTGCGAGCTGGCCAGGACGCCGCCAATGCCATACCCGCTGGCCACCCCGAACGTGCCGCTGTCCTGTCCAACCTCGGTGCCGCCATGCAATCGCTGGCCGAACGGACCGGAGACGCCGCCGCGTTGGCGGCGGCGGTGCAAGCTGGCCGGGACGCCGTGTCCGCCACACCGGCTGGCCACCCCGGCCGCGCCGGGCGCCTGTCGAACCTCGGGGTCGCCCTGCGGAGGCTGGCCGAGCGGACCAAGGAGACCGTCACGCTGGTCGAGTCGAGGCGGTGCTTCGCCGAAGCGGCGGCAGACACCAACGCACCGGCGGCAGTGCGGATCGGCGCCTATCGAGAAGTAGCCCAGTTCCCGTGCCAGGCCGGCCGATCGCCGCAGGACGCCCTCGCCGCACTTGAGGCAGCGGTCGCGCTGCTTCCGCAGCTCGCCCCACGCGTCCTGGTCCAGGCCGACCGCGAACACAGCCTGAGCCGGCTCGCGAACCTGGCCGGCGAGGCAGCCGCCGCCGCCGTCACCGCCGGACAACCCGGCCGGGCAGTGGAACTACTTGAACAGACCCGCGGAATCCTCGCCGCCGGCACCCTCGACGCCCGCGACAGCGACGTGACCCGGCTGCGCGACTGCCAGCCCAGCCTGGCCGATGAGTTCGACCAGCTCCGCGATCGCATCGACGCCCTCGACCACCCCGACGCCGCGCCGCCGGGCAGTGCCCAGGAACGCGGCCCGGCCAACGCACGACAAGACGCCCACGCGGCCTGGGACCACCTCATCGTCCGGATCCGCACCACCGACGGCTTCCAGGATTTCCTCCAGCCGCGGTCAGTCGGCCAGCTCGCTGCCCAAGCCCAGGACGGCCCAGTAGTGTTCACCTACACAAGCCGGTCACGCTGCGACGCGCTCATCGTCACCGCAGACCCCGCCACTCCGGTCCGGCTCATCCCCCTACCGAGCCTTACCCAGACCGACGCCATTCGCCAGATCGGCCGCCTGCTGAACGCACGCTGGGCCGCTGGTGACAGCGGCACGCGTACCGCGGTCCAGCGCGATACCCTCGACGTCCTCGCCTGGCTGTGGGACACCGTCACCGAACCGGTCATGACCGCTCTCGGCCACACCTGCTCTCCAGCCGATGGCCAGCCATGGCCTCGCGTCTGGTGGTGCCCCGTCGGCATCCTCGCCTACCTGCCGCTGCATGCCGCCGGTCACCACCAACCGGCAGCCACGCCACCTCAACCAGACCCGGCAGCCACGCCGCCTCAACCAGACACCGTCCTGGATCGGGTCACCTCCTCTTACACCACGACCGTGCGCGCTCTCAGCCATGCCCGGGCACAACAGCTCGGACTAGCCGCGGACAAGACGCTGATCATCGCCGTCCCCGCCGTCCCCGGCGCCCCGCCGCTGCCCGGTGTCGCTACCGAAGCCGCCCGCCTCGCCCACCTCATCCCCGGCGCGCAGGTTCTGCCCCACCCAACCCGTGACGCTGTCCTGGCCGCTCTGCCCAGCTACCCGGTCGCCCACTTCGCCTGCCACGGCTACGCCGACTGGACCGACCCCGCCGCAAGCCAGCTCATCCTGCACGACCACGAGAGCTCACCGATGACCGTCGCCGACATCAGCGCCCTCCATCTCACCGGCAGCATGGCCTACCTGTCCGCCTGCGACACCACGATCACCAGCCCAGCCCTCACCAACGAAGCAGTCCACCTCACCGGCGCCTTCTACCTCGCCGGCTACCAGCACGTCATCGGCACTCTCTGGCCCATCAACGACACGATCGCCGGCGAACTCGCCTGCGACTTCTACACGCACCTCACCCACCACGGCACCACCCCACCCGACACCAGCCTCGTCGCGGACGCGCTGCACCATGCCACCCGGCGACTCCGGGACCAATACCCAGCCACCCCCACCCTCTGGGCAGCACACACCCATACCGGACCTTGAGCTTGTTACCCGACCGTCGTGCCGGCTCGGCCTGCCCGCCTCGCTCGTCCCTCTGATCCGCTTGTCGATGGCCTTTGCCCCGTGCCCCCTTCCGGGCTGAGCCGGTGCCGCAGTTCGGCGCGGGTGAGAAGGTATCCGGCGGCAAGGGCGACGACAGTGGCCATGGCCGCGAGCAGGGGCCGGTATCCGGTCACGCTGATGAGCGCGGCTCCGGCGGCGATGGATATCGTCTGCGGCGTGGTGACCAGGGTGGTGGCGGCGGAGTAGGCGCGTCCCTGGAGCTGGGCAGGGGTGAGTCGTTGGACCAGGCTGACGAAGCCAACGAACAGCCAGGGGATCGCGACGCCAAAGACGATGACTCCAGCGATCACGGACGGGAGGTCCGGGGGAATCTCCAGGACGGCAGCGACGGCGAGGAGCACCAGTGAGATGCCGACCAGACGTGCTTCGCCGATCCGCCGCACGAGCGGCGCCGCGGTCGGGCCCCCGATTACCGCACCGGCACCCTGGATCGCGATGAGGATGCCGACAAAGGCCGCTGGCTTGTGCAAGCCGTCGCCGGCTATCGCATACACGACGGTCTCGTCGAAGCCGAGGACCGCGAACGCACTCGCACAGGCGATGATCATATGGCGAAGCTCGGCGGTCCGCATCACATGCTGGATGCCCGCGGTGATCTCGTTTCGCCAGCGCTGCGCTAGCGGATGGGGGGCAGGCTCGGCAACCCGCAGCGCCAGCAGCGCGATCACCGGCAGGGCGAACGTGGCGGCGTCGATGATCGCGATGACATGGCCGCCCACCGCGACGAACAGCCCGGCGCCGGCCAGGGGGGCGACCAGGCGCAAGGTCTCTTGCGCCGTACGCAGTCCGCCGTTGGCGTCGGGAAGCAGTTCGGCGGGGACCATGACAGTCAGCAGTGCCGACTGGGCCGAGTTGAGCACCGAATGCGACAGCCCGTAGAGGGCCATCACGACATATATCAGCCATACCTGTCCCGCGCCGTGGACGGCCAGGAGAAGCAGCACGACCCCGCCGGTAAGAGCATTGACGGCGATCAGCAGCGGACGACGGCGCAGCCGGTCGACAACCAGGCTCGCGGCTGGCGCGAAGAGGCTCGGCGCGGTGAAGAAGAAGAAGGTAAGCCCCGCGGCAGCGTTGCTGTGCGTGAGGGTCTTGACCCAGATGCCCATGGCGAGCCACAGGCACGAGTCGCCGAAGAGCGAGAAGACCTGGCCGGTCAGGTATATGCAGGCGTTGCGGTGGCGCAGGATCCCGCGCATTGAGCCGCTACTGACCTGGAAGGCGCACGGGATAGCTGAACAGCAGCATCTCGAGCGGCAGTGAATCGGCAGGGCGCAGCGCCGGCTCTTTCAACCTGTCCCGATAGCGGTCGGCAATCGCCGTGATCTCTGCATTCACCGCTCGCAGCTCGTCGGGCGTCACATAGAGGATGAATTCCCTTCCCCTGGTGACCGCCTGCCATTCCTCCGGGTAGTCGCTGCGGGAGTCGTAGAACGCTTGCAGCCGGGAAAAGTACAGCTCCCGCAGCATCCGGCTGAGTCCACTGGCCGCGAGCTTGGCCTCCGGGTCGTCTTGCAGGTCGCCGAAATGCATGCCGAAGTTGCTCAGTCGCCACGGCCTATTGCGGCCGGGCCCGCTGCCAGCCTCCTCCACGAAGCCGTACTTCGCGAGCTGGCGGAGATGAAAAGAGCAGCTATTGGGAGGCTCGCCAATGAGCTCCCCGGCCCGGGTGGCGGTGAGCGGGCCTTCCAGCGCCAAAGCGTCGAGCAGGGCGAGGCGAATGGGGTGCGTGATGGCCCGGATCGTCCGAGGGTCGGTCAGCTCACGGCTCTCGGTCACCGCCGCGACGGCCCCCTGGCCAGGTTGAGATGTATCACGAGACATATTGCGATAGTAATCTTGCGACAGGTTCCTCGCAACTCCGCTGACGCGGTGTTCCGGCTGCCCGTTTCGGGCTGAGTATGCCTTCGAGCGTGGTCGGGAGTGGCCTTGGCGGGATGGGGTCGCCGCCTTCCACCAGATTCGGCCGTTAAACGGTATGGGAGGCTGCCAGCGCCCGCGTTAGGCTCATGGCAACGAACGGGAGCCTTCGATATGGGCGCATTGCAGTACAGCCTTGTGGCGCCCGCGCTGGCACAATCGAACCTGACGACGGTCGCGCAGTACATGTTCTGGCTGATGATCCGTAACGTCGCGTCGGACGGTTTTGTCTTCAAGGACCCGGAGAACGCCGGTGTCATGTCGCAACCCGGGTGCGTGCTCGCGTCGCCGTCGTGGGAGAACAGCGCCACGCATGTGTCACAGGACTACGTCTACAACTGGACCCGCGACGCCGCGATTGTCGCGATCGAGCTGGCGGCCGGCCCGCTCCCCGACAGCCAGCCGCTGATCGACTATGTGCAGTTCGCGCAGATCTGCCAGAACACGGCCAGCGGCTTCGGTCACTTCGATCGTGCCTCGTTCTTCATAGATGGCACTCCGCGGAGCGGCTGGACCGACCAGACCGACGGGCCTGCTCTGCAGACATTGGCGATCCTGCGGCTGTTTGCCCAGCTCGACGCGCCGACGCAGGCCGTGGCGAACGCCGTGATCGCGGCGAACCTGGACTTCCTGCAGAACAACGATGCTTATCAAGGTGAGACGTACAACCTCTGGGAGGAGGAGTACGGCGCCTCGTTCTTTGCGCGCTCGGTGCAGCTGAAGTGTTTTCAGGCGATCGCGGCCAACAACCTCGGGATCCCCGCCCCGGGTTGGCTGGCCTCCGCCATACCGTGGCTCCAGAACGCCCTCCAAAGCCACTGGAACGGTCAGTACTACCAGTCGCTGCTCCCTGTCCCGACCGGCAAGGCCCCATACGACCCCAACATCGACATCGTCATGGCGGCAATCTACGGCGCCGCCGCAGTCGACGACACCAAGCTCCTTGCGACCGCCGCGCTGTTGCGCAGTCAGTGGTCCGACCCGGCCTCGACGTACTTCTACCAGATCAACGGGGCCGATCATCAGCAACGCGGGATCGGCCCCATGCTCGGGCGCTACCCGGGCGACACCTACGACGGCGACAGCGATCCGCCGGCTGATGATCACCCCTGGGCGGTGTCCACTGCCAACTTCGCCCAGCTCTACTACCGGCTCGCGAAGCAGATCACCACCGCCGGAACGGTCCCCCTCGACAATCTCTCGGCCAGCTTCTTCAGCCAGATCGGAGTCGGCGCGTCCACCACGCCGGCCGCGGCCGCGGCGGCGCTGCAGAGCGCCGCCGACCAGATGCTGCAGGCGGTCGTCTTTCACAGCGATCATCTTGAACTCAGCGAGCAGTTCGACGCCACCACCGGTTACGAGAAGAGCGTCAGCAACTTGTCCTGGAGCTACGCCTCGTTCCTGTCGGCGGTCCGCGCCAAGAACGCCCTCTGAAATCCCATTCTCGCGCGCAGCTGATTTATGCGCGCGACTGACGGACTGAAAGGTACGTGCGGCTGTCCGGGCGCCGATGGCTCGTTCGGCGCGCCAGTTGCATCGGTCTTGGAAATCATTAGTCCGATGCCGAATGGTCATTCCGGGCGGCTCGGGCGCACTGGCGACTAGGTATCGGCGACGCCGAGCTTCCGGGCATCCCGCTTCGCCTTCGCCGCGCAACGTGAACTATCTAGCTTGACCGGACGCCACGAACTGCCAGTTCTGAGTCGCACCCGCCCGGCGAATCCACCTGCAGCACGCAGCAAATATTCGGCAGGCGAAGAGCCCGTAAAGCCGTGGCACGCATATGCTCACGCTCTGTAACTGTCACTGCCCGCCCAGCGCGAGATGTCGTCGGGCTGGGCGGTTCGCAGCGGCCGGCCTTTCAAGATCATCTTGAGTGGCAGGTCGAGTGGCAAACAGCGCTCGCGAGAGCCCATCTGGTGCTTGCGGGCGCTTGCGCGGGCTCGCGTTCTGCCTGGTCAGTCGCCTGACCTGGGGCGACGGAAGCCGTAGCAGTAAATGGTAAGGAGAAGGTCTACCCGAGATCGGCGATGGCCGCGACCGGGCCGCCGCCGGCGGGACCCTGGTGACTTGCCGCGACAGACACGAAAACGGCGGGATCGCCGGTCACCGCAGCCGCGACCCCGCCGACGCAGGCCTTGATCTGGCGGTGCCAGTGCACATCGGAGTCGTCCAGCATGATGTTCCGCTTTCCGCGGACGCGGCCTGACGGGTCCGCCTCGCACTTGAGGAAGACGTTGACCAGCCGTCCCTTGAGGTGCCGCGGGTGCGGACAGTCGGCCGGCATGTCTTCAAGGCCGGCCCCGCGGATCGCGCTCCAGATGCCGTCCATGTCGAGCGCGTCCTTCATGATCGCGTGGCCGATCCGGTACCGGCCGCCGATCCCGCGCACGTTGCCCACGAGGACGATCTGCGCCCGGTCGAGTTCCACGCCGGATGAGCAGGACGCCACCGAGGAGTACAGCGACAGGTCGTGCAGCACCGCCTCGTCTGACGGCAGTCCGATCTCACCAAGGGCGACGGCGATTCCGAGTGCGGTGGTGCCGTTGGACAGGTCCATCGACTTCAGCGTGTCCTCGGTCCACACCGACTGCCCGCGCCGCTTGGCGTCGTTGATGGTGTCCATGGTGAGCAGCGGCGTCTTCGTCTGGACGTAATGCACGTCGGCTGGGTCGGTGATGCCTGCGGCCGCCATCGCCCTGCGCACCCCCGCCGCGACCTTCTCGATCATCGCGACCCGCCCGATGTCTTCGGGCAGGATGCGGTCGCTCATCGCGACGCCCACGGACACGCGTGGCTCCTCGGTGGCCGGTGCCCGGCTGACGGGAAGCTTGGCGAAAATGGTGGCGTGCGGGCTGAGCACGCCGTCTGTGCCGCCCGACCAGGCGAGCGGGACCTGCATGATCTCGTCCCAGCTTCGCGTTCCCCTGGCGGCAAGCACCTCACGGAACGCCCGGTCTGCGAGGATGCGCGTGTAGTCGTTGACCCCGCCGTTTCCCTCGGTCTTGCCGACGACCGCGAGCACGTCGTCGGCTTCGAAGACACCCTGGCTGATCAGGTCGTCAAGTCCGGACGCGTCGCTAACCTTGTCAAGCGCGACCTTGCGGACCTCGATGGGCTGTGGCATCTGGCTTGCGCCTCCTTTGCTGGCATGGCTGCGTGCGGTTTGCCGGCCGCGCGTGGCGGCACCGGTCAGACGGCCACTGTCTCCGGTATCTTCAGCAGCCGGTTGGCCTCGACGACATGCGCAGGCACGTCGAACTCCAGGTCCGCACCCGCCATCTGGCGGACGTAACCCTTGACGACCGCCTCCCAGTACTTCTTGGTGATGTAGTAGACGCGCGCGCCACCAAGCTCGTGCTGGTAGTCCGGCCACGGGTAGTTCGGCTGCGCCATGCCGACGGCCCAGCGATGCCAGCCGTTGTAGCTCTCGTAGGTGGCCCAGAACTCGTCGTTGCCGAGGATCTCGAACGCGTAGTACGCCTTCGCGTAGTACATGATCGCGCCGATCCGGTGGCCTCTCGCGAGCGCCATCGTGTGCAGGCTGATGTTGATGTCATCGTTCATCAGCCGGCCGTTCGCGAATCCCACCCATTCGCCGTCGATGAGCCCGACCAGCGTATACGGGTCCTTTAGCCGGCTGCGGTACCACCCGGCTATCTCCGCGTTGACGCGGGCGCCGACCACGTCGTAGAAGTCATGGTCCTGGTCCATGACGCGCCTCATGTAGCGCATCATCTCCGGCGCCTCCTCGAGCGCGGCCTCGCGGATGTACATCGTCCGGCCGTCCCTGAGCGCGATCATGGCGCCAGGCCAGCGCTGCATGCCCATCGAGGGAGCTTGCAGCAGCGGCTCGATCTCCCGCACGTCCAGCGTGATCTCTCGCTGCGAAACCTTGGTCGGTGGCTCAAGCAACATTGTTATCCTCCGGTTCTTCGTCCCTGCGGTGTCCGTCACTGACCCGGCCGGTGCTGAGGCGGCCGGGTTTGCCTCAGCCCGGCCGGGCGGCGCGCGCGCCGAGCGCGACTCCGATCAGCGCGATCGCGGCGCCGATGGCAGCGCCGGCCAGGGCCGGCCACCAGGCTGCGGCGGGCGCGGCTGGCGGCGGGGCAGGGCGGCGGAACACCTCGCCCAGCCTGGGCGCGGCTGCCGCCGCTGGCGCCCCGGCCAGGGATTCGGCGACGGGTGCGGCTACCGGGGGCGCGGCGGCCGGGGGCCCGGTGACAGGTGCGGCTTCGGCGGCGGGCATGGCCAGCCCGGCGGCCCCGCTGGTGAGCTCCCGGTCGACCGCTGCGAAGAACTCTCCGGCCATCTTCCTGGCAACCCCGGTCAGAACGCGCTGGCCGACCCCCGCGATAGTGCCGCCGATGCGCGCGTCCGCGTCATAGCGAAGCTCGGTGTTCCCCTCGCCGCGGTCCTCGAGGCTGATCCGGGCATCGGCGTCGATCGTGCCGACCGCGCTCTGCGCCGACGCCCTGAGTGTGTAGGCCTGCGGCGGCACCGGGTCGAGCATCCGCACGTTGCCGAGATAGGTGCCCTTGATCGACGCCACCCCGGCGTTGATCGTCATCTGATACTCATCCGGGCCGACCACCTCGAGTTGCTGGCAGCCGGGAATGGTGCGAACGAGGAAGCTCGGGTCCTGCATCGAGTTGAAGATCTGTTCGGCGGGCGCGTGCAAGAGAGCATTTCCGGAGAGCTTCATCGGCTGGCCTCCCTGCGTAGGCGGAAGATGTCATCAGGCGAGATGGGCACGCGGGAGATGTCGATTCCCTCGGCATCCTCGACGGCGGCGATGATCGCTGCGGCGGCCGGGATGACGCCGGCCTCGCCGACTCCCTTGACCCCGAGCGGGTTGAGCGGTGACGGCGTCTGCAGGTGACCCATGTCGATGTGCTCGGGCACCTCGGTCACGAACGGCATCAGGAAGTCCATGAAGGACGCGTTCTGCAACTGGCCGTCCTCGTCGTAGGCCATCCGCTCGTAGAGCGCTCCCGCGACACCCTGTGCGACGCCCCCGTGGATCTGGCCTTCGACCACCATGGGGTTGATCATGTTGCCGCAGTCATGCATAACCGCGTACTTGAGCACCTTCACTTCCGCCGTTCGCGGATCGGTCTCCACGATGACCGCGTGCATGCCGTTGGCCCACACGCTGCCGACCGGTGAGTAGAAGCCGTAGGCCTCCAGGCCGGGTTCCTCACCCGCCTCCAGCGGCGGGGCGTCAGCCGAGGAGGGCATCGTGAACTGCGTCGCGGCCTGCGCCTGCTCGTCGAACGCGTACCTGAGCGGATTCGACAGGGTCGCGACGACGCGCAGGTCCATGGCCACGTCCGGGCGGTCGGCGCACACCACGACCCCGCCGCAGATATCGAGTTCGGACGGATCGAGCCCGAGTGCCTTCCCCGCGATCGCCAGCGCCTTGGCCCTGACCTTGCCCGCGGCCAGTGCGACGGCGTTGCCCGCGGTGACGGCCGTGCGGGAGGCGAACGTTCCCACCGCGTACCCCAGGCGCCGGGAATCGCCGGTCGTCACGGTCACCCGGTCGATCGGCACGCCCAGTTCGTCCGCCGCGATCTGCGCGAGTATCGTCTCGTGTCCCTGGCCCTGAGTTGACAGACCAGTCGCGACCAGCACCCGGCCGCTCGGCTCCACCTGGACGTAACCGCCCTCGTAGGGTCCGAGCCCGGTGCCCTCGACATAACAGCCGATGCCGATGCCCAGCTTCCGGCCCTCCTTCGCCGCCTGCGCCTTCATCGCCCGGAAGCCGTCCCAGCCGATGAGCTTCTTGATCAGCCGGAGCGATGCGGGGAAGTCGCCGGAATCGTAGACGGCCGGACGGCCGTCCTGGAAGATCAGTCCGGTGTCCCACGGCATGTCCTGCGGCCGCACCAGGTTGACCTGCCGGACCTTGGCCCGGTCCTTGCCCAGGTACTGGGCGATCCGGTCCATGGTCCGTTCCATGCACCAGACACCCTGCGGGCGCCCGGCCCCCCGGTACGGGGTGACGATGACCGTGTTCGTATACAGGACCGTGAACTCGACGCGGTAGTCGGGCAGCTTGTACGGCCCGGGCAGTTGGGTCGCCGTGATGATCGGCACGATGATCCCGTACGGGGTGTAGGCGCCCGTGTCGTGCAGGAACCGCACGGACAGGCCCAGGATCCGACCATCGTCATCGAATCCGACCCGCACGAAATGGACCTGCTCGCGCTCGTGCGACGAGGAGATGAAGTGCTCCCGGCGGTCCTCGGTCCATTTCACCGGGTGACCGAGCAGCCGCGCGGCCCAGGCCACCAGGATCTCCTCCGGCTTCGGGTGGTTCAGCTTCGTGCCGAAACCACCGCCGACATCGGGCGCGATGACCTCGACCTTGCTGAGCGGCAGGTCGAGCCGGGTCGCGAGCGCGGCTCGCACGCTGGTCGGCAGCTGGGTCGAGGAGTACACCCGCATGCTGCCGTCCGCGGCATCCCACCGGGCATAGACCGCCCGGCCTTCGAGCGGGCTCGAGCAGCTTCGGGTGATGTCCCAGCGAAGGTCCAGCTTGTGCGGCGCCACCTCGATCGCCGCGGCGGCATCACCGGCCTCCTGCACCATTCGCGCGGCGACATTGTCCGGGACGTCCTCGTGCGCCGCGTGCACCGCAGCGGCCGCGTTCTCCGCCCCGACCACGGCGGGCAGCGGCTCGTACTCAACGGATACAAGCTCGGCGGCGTCCTCGGCGGCGTAGCGATCAGCGGCCACTATCATCACCACCGCCTCGCCGACGTGGTGCACCACGTCCCTGGCCAGCGGGTAGCCGGTTCGCGGCGCGAACAGCGACGGGTGCGGGATCAGCAGGGGCAGGATGGTGCCGATGCGCTCTGGCAGGTCCTCGTGCGTATAGATGGCGACCAGACCAGGCACGTCCAGGGCCGCCGTCACATCGATCGAGACCACCCGGGCATGGGCGTACGGGCTGCGCACGAAGGCGGCGCCGTACGCGCCCGCATCGATATCGTCGGTGAACAGTCCCTGCCCGGTGACGAGCCTGCGGTCCTCGAGCCGAAGGACCCGCGCGCCGACCTGGCGCTGTTCGCCTCGCAGCCTCGTTCCAGCCGATGCGGCTTCCTCGAGCGTGGTCATCGGGTCACCTCCGCTGCCTGATCGCGGCGGATCTCGGCCGCGCGGCGGACGGCCGCCTTGATGTTCTGATAGCCGGTGCATCGGCACAGGTTGCCGCCGATGGCCTCGGCGATCTCGGCGTCGTCGGGTTCGGGGTGGTCCTCGAGGAACGCGGTGATCGTGGTCAGGAAGCCCGGCGTGCAGAACCCGCACTGCAGGGCGTGACATTCGATGAAGGCCTGCTGGACAGCGGACAGCTCCCCGGTCGGCCCGGACAGCCCTTCGACTGTGGTGATGTGGCGGCCGGCCGCCTGGACGGCGAGCATCAGGCACGAGCGGACCGGCTCGCCGTCGAGCAGTACCGTGCAGGTGCCGCATACGCCGTGCTCGCAGCCGACGTGGGTGCCGCGCAAGCCCAGGTCGTGCCGCAGGGCGTCGGAGAGCAGCCGCCGGGGCGGTACCACGGCCCGGTGCGGAACCCCGTTGACCTCCAGGGTGATCTCATGCAGTTGCTCGGCGGTCATGACGTGACACCTCCCCTGCCCGGCGCGCCGGCGCGCCGGGCCGCGGACTCCAGAGCCCGCTCGGTGAGCACCATGGCAAGCTCGCGCCGGTACTCCTCGCCGGCGTGGATGTCGGCCTCTGGTGATACAGCCGACCGGGCGAGCCGCCGGCCGCCGCGTAGTCCGCGGTAGCGGCCGGGCGGCCGGCGGCCGCGTCGGTGAGGTCGAGAACGAGCGGCGTCGGGGACACGCTGACATACGCCGCGCGAGCCGACACGATGCGCAGATCGTCGTCCAGAGTCACGGCCGCGCCGACCCCGCACAACGCGTAGTCGCCCCGGCGCCTGGCCACCTCAAGGAATGCGGTTCCCGACCGGCCGGCGACGCCAGGGAATCGCGCGGAAACCACCAGGTCTCCCGGGCCCAGCGCCGACTCGAGCGGCCCGAGGAAGAAGCTGCCGGCTGGCACGTGCCGAGTTGCCTGCCCGGCGTGCGCCACCTCGACCCACCCGCCGAGCAAGGCCAGCATCGCCGGCAACTCACTAGCCGGATCGGCATGCGCGAGGGCGCCGCACACGGTCCCGCGGTTCTTCACCGCCGGATGCGCGACGAAGCGCAGCGCCTGAGCGAGCACCGGGCAGGCCTGGACGGTCACGGCGGAGCGCTCGACGCGCGCGTGCCGTGCGAGCGCCCCCACCCGCACCCCGCCGCCATCGCCGGCCACCGGCTCAAGCGTGTCGAGTTCGGTCACCCGGTTGATGTCGACGAGATGCGGGAACCTGGCCAGCCGCATGTTCAGGATGGGGATCAGGCTCTGGCCGCCCGCAAGCACCTTGCCGTCCGGTCCCAGGTCGGCGAGCAGCGTCAGCGTATCGCCGAGCGTCGTCGGCGCCGAGTAGTCGAACGGGCCTGGTTTCACGGCGACTTGCCCTCCTCCGGATGGCTCTGGGAACACAAGCTCACGAGGGTGTACTGGGTTCAGCCCGCGGGCCAGCACCTGGCCCTTCGGCCTCTCCGCCGTGGCCGTCGCCACTGGGCTGCGGCGAACCCGCCGTCGCTGCGGTCGTGCCTGGGGCGTCGGCCGGCGTCAGCGACTCGGGCTGCACGCCCTTCATCACGCCGTACTGGGAGAGGATGTTCATCACCTGGTAGACGATGATCGTCGCGAACGCGCCGAGCGCGATCCCGTTGAACGACAGGTTCCCGTGCGACCAGGTGTAGTTGGCCGCCCCGACGATGAGGCCGATCGCCGCGGGGAAGAGGTTCACCGGGTTCTTGAAGTCGACCCTGGCCTCGACCCAGATCCGGCCGCCGAGGACGGCGATCAGGCCGTACAGGATGGTGGTCGCCCCGCCGAGGACGCCGGTCGGGATGCTGACGATAATCGCGCCGAACTTCGGGATCATGCCCAGGGCGATGGCCGTCAGGCCGGCGACGATGTAGGCGGCTGTCGAGTACACCTTGGTGGCCGCCATCACGCCGATGTTCTCGGCGTAGGTCGTGGTGCCCGATCCGCCGCCCAGGCCGGCGAGCATCGTGGCCGCGCCATCGCCCATGAAGCCCCGGCCAAGCGACCGGTCGAGGTTGCGCCCGGTCATCGAGGCTACCGCCTTGATGTGGCCGGTGTTCTCGGCAAGCAAGACCACGACCACCGGCACGATCAGGCCGACCGCGCGCAGCGTGAACACCGGTGTATTGAACGGCGGGGTGCCGACCCACTTGGCCGCGTCCCAGTTCGCCTTCAGGGCAAGCTGGTGCTGCGGCCACGCCACCATGTAGCCGATGACGACGCCGATAAGGATCGAGATCCGGCCGAAGAAGCCGCGCACCAGCACTGTGATCAAGACGATCGCGGTCAGCGTGATGAGCGCGGTCCAGGGCTGCTTCTCGAATTCCGATGCCGCCGTGGGCGCGAGGTTGAGGCCGATGAGCGCGACGACGGCGCCAGTGACCAGCGGCGGCATCACCACGTTGATCCATCCCGACCCGAACCGGTCCACCAGCAGGCCGACGATGAACAGCACCGCGCCGGCCGCGAGAATGCCGCCCAGCGCCACGGGGATCTTCCCGTGTGCCTCGGCGGCGATGACCGGCGAGATGAACGCGAAACTGCTCCCGGTGTAGCTGGGCAGACCGAGCCGCTGCCCGCGGCCCGTGGTCGCCAGGATGAAGACCAGGGTCCCCACGCCGGAGAAGAATATGGTTGTGGTGGGCGGGAAGCCGGTCAGCACCGGCACCAGGAATGTCGCGCCGAACATGGCGATGACATGCTGCATGCCGATGCCGATCGTCCGGCTCCAGGCTAGGCGTTCCTCCGGGGCCACTACCTCTGTGGGCCCCAGGTGCCGACCGTCACCGTGAAGGGTCCAGAGCCGGCTCTCCGGACTTCTTTTAGCGTCTGAACTCGGATCAATGTTGACCGGAGTCTCGTATCCCATGGCAACCTCCATTGCTGCCTGATCACGTAGGTGCCGCCCTAGGCCGGATCTGCCCCTTTTGCAACCGTCCGTCTCATCAGGCAAACGACTCGTCAGCCGCCCAGCGCGGGCATCGCGGCTCAGTTTTGACAAAAACGTGCACGAAGGGACTATCGGTATTTTTCGCTACTGTCGGTAGAGCCATTGGTCCGGGCGAACTATGGACTTACGACCCTTCAGAAACGGGACCTTCGGGCCGCCGAACTTCCGCAGTGAACCCCCACGGGCCTGTAACAGTGCCCGGGAACAACCGCACCGGGCGGGTCAGGAGCGTCCTGACCGACCCCGGCTCCGGCGGCGTCTTCTCGGTCGCATTCAGCCCCGGCCGGGTCCGTCCTCGCCGTCGGCGAATTGCATCAAAGGCCACCGATGATCGTTGCCTCCGCTACAAAGCGTCATTACGTCTCGATGCATGTTCGCTGGCGTGGGTGACCTGTTCGACGCCGCAGCGATGTACGACGAGGATTATCTGTACTTCTTTGCCGCGCCTGGGGACATCAGCGAGTTTGCCGTGCACGGGCCTGTGGTCCCTGGCACTGGACTGGCGGGTGAGGCTGTCGCGGAGCTGGCCTGGCGGTTGCTGGATCTGCGACCGGGCATGAGCGTGCTGGATCTGGCCTGCGGGCACGGGGAGCTGGCGAACCGCCTGGCTGCTCGCGGCTGCGCGGTCACTAGCCTTGACTCCTCGGCCGTCTTCCTGGACCGGGCCCGCGCCGGCGCGGCCGCCGCCGGGGTCAGCGTCGACTATGTGGCCGGGGACATGCGCCAGATACCGTGGGCAAGCCGCTTCGACCGGGTTATCAGCTGGTCCACCGCGTTCGGGTACTTCGACGACACAGTTAATCGCGCCGTCCTGGACGGGATCGTCCGTGTCCTGCGGCCGGGTGGCCGGCTGGCCATGGACCTGGACAACCTGACCAGGTTCCTGGCCTCCTACTGATTACATAGCGTGGCTGCCGGGCGTGCCTGTGTCAGTGGGGACGTTCGCCTCTGTGCCGGCTCGCGGAGCCCGCCGATGATGGGTTGGTGGGTGTCGTCGGCTGTGAAGTCTGCGTACCGTCCACCGTCTGCGGGCAACGCTTGGGCGCAGCTGGGTGACGAAGCAAAGTGGCGTCTGGTGGCGTCTGGGCGGAGGAGGTCCGGTGGATGGCTTGATGATGGATTACCCGCTTACGGTGCCGTTGCTGCTGGACCGGGCGGCACTCTACTTCCCCGGGGTTGAGGTGGTGAGCCGCAGGCCGGATCGGTCGCTCGCCCGCTCCAGCTATGGCGAGGTGCGGCGCCGCGCCCACCAGCTCGCCGGCGCGCTGGCACGGCGCGGCGTGGGCCGCGGTGATCGCGTGGCGACCCTTGGCTGGAACCACGTCCGCCATCTGGAGGCATACTTCGGCGTGCCGCTGATGGGCGGCGTGCTCCACACGCTGAACCCGCGCCTGTCGGCTGCCGAGCTCGCCTACGTGATGAACCACGCCGGCGACTCGGTGCTGCTTGTCGATGATGTGCTGCTGCCGGTGCTGGAGCGCCTGCGCGGACAGGTGAGCCTGAAGCATGTCGTCGTGTGGACGAACGGCACGCAGGCTCCCGAGGGCATGATCGACTATGAGGAGCTCATTGCCCCGGAGTCGGAGGAGTTCGCCGGGCCGCGGCTGGACGAGCGCGAGGCGGCCTGCATGTGCTACACCTCGGGCACGACGGGCCGTCCCAAGGGCGTGGTGTACTCGCACCGTGCGATCGTGCTGCACTCGCTGGCCTCAGCCATGACCGACGGCCTGGCGATCGGCCAGCGGGAGGTGCTGTGCCCGGTCGTGCCGATGTTCCATGTCAACGGATGGGGCCTGCCGTTCACCGCCACCATGGTCGGGTGCAAGCAAGTGCTTCCGGGCCCGCACCTGGACCCCGAGAGCCTGCTCGACCTGTACGTTCAGGAGGGCGTCACACTCAGCGCCGGTGTGCCGACGATCTGGCTGGGCATTCTGCATGCGCTGGAGACCGAGCCGGACCGCTGGAAGCTCGGCGCGATCCGTATGGTGGTCGGGGGGTCGGCAGCGCCGGAAAGCATGATCCGCGGATTCGACCGGCATGGCCTGCGGGTTGTTCACGCCTGGGGGATGACAGAGATGACCCCGCTCGGCACCGTCAGCTGGCTCAAGCGCTCCCTCGAAGAGCTGTCCGAGGACCAGCGGTATGCCTACCGCGCGAAGCAGGGACTGCCTGTTCCGTTCGTCGAGACGCGGATCATGGGACAGATGGGCCCAGTGCCGTGGGATGGCGAGGCCATGGGCGAGCTGGAGGTACGCGGCCCGTGGGTAGCCTCGGGCTACTACCAGGCGCCCGAACTCACCAGCAAATGGTCCGATGATGGGTGGTTCCGCACCGGCGACGTGGCCACGATCGACCATGAAGGGTATGTGAAGATCACCGACCGGACGAAGGACCTGGTCAAGTCCGGCGGCGAGTGGATTTCCAGTGTGGACCTCGAGAACGCACTGATGGGCCACCCCGCCGTCGCGGAGGCAGCCGTGATCGCGGCCAAGCACCCGAAGTGGGATGAGCGCCCGGTCGCCGTCGTGGTCGTCAGGGACGGCGCCTCGGTCACCGCCGAGGAGCTGCGCGCTTTCCTTGAGCCGAAGTTCGCGAAATTCTGGCTGCCCGACGAGTTCGTCTTCACCGACCAGATCCCGCGAACGGCCGCCGGCAAGTTCCAGAAGTCCACGCTGCGCGAACAATACGGCGGGCTCCTCATCGAACAGCCCAGGCCCGAGAGCAACTGACGGGCTCACGCCCCAGGACGGTGCCGCCGTGCTGACAGCAGACCCGGCGTTGCTGCAAGCGCACCAGCGAACCGAGTGCGTCGTCTTCCGCTTGGATCCCAATTACCGGATTTGGACCATCCACAATCACGGGATCGACGAGAAGATGTTCAACCCCATCGCCGCGAGCTTCGTTCTCCTTCCTGGGAGCTATAATCGGAACGGCCGAGCGCCCTTGTCTTGATGACACTGCGTAGCCGTCGCTCTCCGGTTAAGTGCTTGCCGTAGGCGCGAGTGACGATCCCCCACTAGATGGCTGGCGAGACCGGCTGCGACCATCGTCGCTTGCGGTTGCTTGGGGGCGCGCGGAACACGCAGATGATCGCGTAGTCGCGGCGCTGCGCGAACGTCCGGCCCTGGCAGGCCCGCTCCAGTTTCGTCAGTTCTCCGCTGCTGAAGACCGGAACGAGCTTCTCGGTCACCTTGGGAGGGCGGAGCCCTGCCATCGGGTCGGGACGTTCTTCCTCGTCCGGCCCACCATCGGAAGAACTGCTGCAGGGCCTTGAGGGCCTTGAGCCCCTTTACCTTTAAAACACTTCTTTACGACGGCTTTTCTGGCGCTTCTGTTTCAGTCCCTGCCACGACAGGGCGCATAGTGGGTCCAGTGCTCATTCGAGGCGCGAAACGGGTGCGTTTGCAAAGCACGATCTGCCGCGCAGAATTTATCACCTCATTTAGCTCGCGAATTTGCGATTTGCAACTGCACCTTATCCGATGACAGCGGTCCATTTGACGCCAATTCCAACTGAGCCACCCTGGCCAAGATATGTTCAAAAGCATTCAACAATTCCGGATCGCTGTCAGGATCATAGTTCCATCATGGATGTCATGTGATCATTCGGGGCGCTGGGTGCAGGCGGAGTCAGTGTGCCTGGCGCGCTGCGGCGCTGACGGCGCGGGCGATGGTTCGCCAGCCGAGCAGGAACAAGGCTAGGACCGTGAGTGTCACGGCGATGAAAGCGGCCGCTGTTCCCTGGCCGGCCAGCACACGGATCACCATGCCGAGGGCGGCGGCGCCGAGCCAGGCGCCGATGCCGCTCGGCACCAGGGCGGCCGGCCGACGCCAGGCCCGGGCGGCGAGCAGGCCCAGCAGCAGGCCGGTCAGGAACGGCCAGGCGGTGTGCCAGATCCCGGCAACGGTGTCGCCGTCGTGGTGGGCATGGCGGCCGATGGCCACGAACGCGAGCACGCCGCAGATATCGATGACCGCACTGCCGGCTGCCGGACGCACTGGCTCAGGCTAGCTTGGGTACGGGCGGGCGAGCTGCGCGGGCAGGCTCGGGGGCCAGACGACAGCTGCATTGCGTGCCTCGGCAATGGCCTGCGCCGAGAGCGAGCCGTTCCCCTGCAGACCTCCCGTGCCCGCGATGACTGGCAGGCCGCCGGTGCATGTCCGTTCCCGTGCCAGATCGGTTATGATCCGGCCTGGGAGTGCGCCGTGAACCTGGCGGAGGCAAGAGACCTGGTCCTGCGCCTCATCTTCGCCGGGCAGGCCCAGACCGCCGGGCTGGTGGTCGACCCTGCCTCACCGGACGGCGACCCGGGGAAGTTCCTGATCGACGGGAAGAGCGCGCGGGTCATCCACCGCTACAACGGCTGGAACGTGCCGATCAGCCTCGGCTGGTTCACCGGCGGCTACGACCGCGCATAAGCTCCTGAAGCTTTACGTGGCCGGCCACCCCCTCGACTTCGGGCTGAGCGCCGCAGCCATCCCGCACGTGGAGTACCAGTTCGCCACCGGGGACCGGGTCGACGTGATGTTCGAGAACCACCTGCCCGACCGGACCGTCATCGAGGTCGAGGTCGACGGCGAACGCGACGTCTGCGTCGGCATCCACCAGGCCATCAAATACCGCTCACTGGCAGCAGCCGACGCCGGCTACCCGCTGCTGACCTCACGAGTCAGGTCCCTGGTCGTGGCGTACTCCACCGACTACGCCAAGGCCCGCGAACTCGCCGACCGCTACGACATCCCGCTCATCTCCGTCGACCGCGACAAAGTGCTGACACCAGCTCTCTAGGCCAGCAGGCGGAAACCGCATGCCGCCGCCGGGCAAATGCACACGGCGCCTCGCCAAATTCGGCTGTCATCGACACGTCCTGGGCTCAGCCGCGCGCGATGATGGTCCTCAATCGCATAAGGTTGACCGCACGGCCTATGCGAGCCCAGAGTAGGCGTAGCTCTGGGGCTTGTTGTGCACGCCCGGTGCCACAACGCGTGAGCTTTGTCATCCGCACGATCACGCCTCGCCGAGGTTTCAGGAATAGCTCCAGCGAGCAGACTGAGGTCGCGGAGGGCCTACTCTTCCAAAGTGCGACAGTGAATGCAAGAACCTCGTGGCGAATTGAAGAACGCTCGCACGGGATCTGCCAGACACCCATCCTCTAGGAGCGCTCCCGCTAATGCGGCCACCGATAGCTCTGGCTGATGGTGCCGAGCTATCAATAGAAGGTCCTTGCGTCAGAACGGCCGGAGCTACAGATCGGCAACGTCGATGTTCCAGGACACGCTCGGCTTGCGGCGGACCGATTGCCAGTGCAGAAGAATCTGAATAAGTGGGACAAATACGCCTACAAAAAAGGCGCTTCCGATCCGACTCAGATTCCCCGCCCCCCATGCCAGCCAGCCATCTGTCCACTTCTCCGCGTGCGTTAGGTAGTCGAAGTTATACACCATAGGAGAAGACAGAATCGATGTCGTTATCCCGAGCGTCAGAAAGACTCCGGCGACTACAATATCGCTGCGACGCTCACGAATAACAGATGCCAATGATCGCTCGGCAGTTACCCGACCGCTAAAAGCTTCAGTGGACTGGCCAGGCTCCAGTACCTTGATGCGCGCAAACCTGATTCGGCGACGAGAATGGTGCGCAGATCGGTACCACAGTCGTAGGAAACTGATGTTGAGCGCTCTAAGAGCGTTCAAGAGCCGGATCGAGCGTCGACTCTCGACCGTGCCGAGGTTAAGGTCTGCAACCAGCCGCTGTGTGGCTACCTTGAGCTTCTCTGACTGCGAATTCTTTAGTCGAATTACAACGTGATGGACCGCGACGTTGTCTTTATCAAGCTCATAGTGGACCGTGCCGAAGGTCTGAGTCCGCCTGTCGAAGACTGGATACTGAAACGTGATATTCGCTATTGACCGATCGTGAGGTGATACGTGCAGGAGAATTTCTCTCGCTTCGCCAGCAGCAAGGCTGACAAGGGTATCGCCAGGCCTTGATTTGGGTGTACGTCCGTTACCAGATTGCTTCTCTGTCAGGCCGACCATAAGTCTGCGCTCTGCGGCTATTGCCGATTCTTGAGCTTGAATGGCGCTGCGCTGCTTATTGATGATTTCTTCGCTATCCGGAAGATGTTCGGTGAGCAATTCTATCTCGGCAGCGAGTTGTTCATGGAAAGCAGCCTCCTGCTTATCCAGAATTGCGTGAGGAGGAACTTTCGATATTTCCTTCAACCAGAACTCTCGACGCTCGTGCGCTCCTGCGGGACTTCCGCCGATCATCCAGTCGTATTCGGAGAGAATCTCATCTATTTTCTTGGGCCCGGCTTCGATGTCGAAGGGAATAACCGACCGCATGATTCCCTCCGCATCCGCCCAGAGGACTGAGACGCCAGCTCGCCGTTAAGTCGGCTCAGCTGCCCGCCACGCAGATCGACCCAAGAAGCCTCCGTCAAGCCTGGGTGACGATGACGTGCCATTCCCCTTCCTAACCAGTCTGCTTTGAAGAGAACTTAGAGAACTCAAGTGCCAGTCGCCCTCGGAGTGGAAGTCCACGATGCGCCTTGCGGCTGCCTGAACCAGGGCCTGGGGCAGGCGCGCCCAGCGTCCACTCCGAGTCCTCGCGCCTGCTGGCCACGCTGACCAGCACGGCAGCGACGATCGGTGCGCTCGCCGCGACCGCGGTCATGGCGAACAGCGCGACGACCAGCACATCTACCTCGCAACCGCGCCCTGGCGGTCCAGCCGCCCTCCCCGCCACCATCCGGCAGGGACAGTAATGACGCTATTCAGGGCCGTGCGGTACCGCCACGAAGGAAGCCCACAGGATGAGCCACAGGTTCCCGGCCCCGAGCAGCACGACACCGCCGCGGCGCCGCGCGTGACACTTGCACCTGACAGTCCCCAAGCGCCGAGTCGGCAGGGCCGCAATGACGTTGGGCGCTCGTCGAGCACGGTCACGTACCCGTGGCTGAGTGGCGTGGTTTCGGGTCACCGTGAGGTGGCTGCTCGTATTGCTCGATGAACGCTCGCGGGATGCGGTCACCGGCCCGGCCGCGGTCGTTCGTCGGCCGACCCCGCCCGGGGCCTGCCATGGCGCGGTGGATGAGCCGTCGCGATGACCGCCGTGATGCCAAGCCCGATCGGTGTGTAGCCCGTGGGCAGGTCCGGGCATGGATTTTGCCTGGCGCGCAGGAGGTGGGGCGACTACCGGGGGCGCGCGGTGCGGGGGGCACACCCCCCGTGCCGCGCGTCCGCTGGTGCTAGCGGCTTTGAATGCCTGGATGACGATGGACGGCGGAACCGTGGCCTCGTCGGTGGACCAGGCCGACGGGTCGCGCGGCCTGGGGTAGCCGACAGCAGCCACGGCCAAGCCCGCGTGCGCCAGGGCGCGCAGGTAGTCATCTTCGGTCCAGTAGGTGTCCTCGATGACGATGCGGCCCTCGCTGGCGGTGACGATGCACGGGGTGCGGGAGCCGCTGCGCAGGCCCTCGGCCTGCGGGTAGCGGTAGCTGCGGAAGGAATGCCCGAAACGCCATCAGGCTCGACGATTCCACGATGAATGGGCTGCCAGGGCGCAGGACCCTGGCCACCCCCGCGCAGACGTGCTCCATCTGGCCCGGCGTGCGGATCTCGACGAAGACGTTCAAGCTGACCGCCCCGTCAACCGACGCGTCGGCAGCAGGATCGCATCACCGCCGGGCAGGAACGTCGCCCCGGCGATCCCACGGGACTGCGCCGCGTCGAGCATGTCCCGGTCATGGTCCACCCCGTAGACGTGCCCGGCCCTGCCCCCAGCGCCATCAGAAAGGCGGTGCTGCGCCCCGCGCCACAGCCGAAATCAAGGAACGTCTTATCCCTGATGTCACCCAGCATCTCGCGGACGGCATCGAAGCCGATCTCGTACGTCGTTCCCTCGATCCCGATCGAGCCATACAGTTTCGCGCTGGCCGCGGTGTACTCGTGCCGGTCCCCGCCTGAAGCTCCCATGACCTGCCGCCCTTCCCATGGCACCCAGCCTTTGGCCATCCTGAGAGTGCCACCCCCCCCGCAAGCACCGCATCGCAGACCAGCCTCCCCGGCAGCAGGAAACGGCCACCAGCGGGCCGCTCTCCGTGATCAGCGCTCTGGCCCATAGCAGCACCCGGTCGGCTCGTTCTGGGTGGCCCATTTGGCCACAGAGAGGCCGGCGACCGAGTACAGATAAGGACATTATGTAATCCCCCCCATGGCGAGGCTTGCGTATCAGTCTCTCGCCCTGTGATGGCAACCGCTGAAGGTTCTAACCAGATGAAGGCTGGGCGGAACCGGCCTGCTACCTGAGCTTTACCCTGCTGGCGCATCGTGGTTGTCGTGGTATGGATGCGGCGCCACTCGTCGCCTGCAGAGGCTTGGAACTCCCGGTCGCGGATTCGCGTCCATGAGGGTTCTCGGGCCTTAATGCCTAAGTGCTGCCGCAGCGGCTCACGTCCTTGGGCCGATGGTGAGCCTAGCTGGCACCCCTTGACGCCCGCCTTACCTGGTGTAAAGATCGCCCGTGGGCCGGTAATTCTGCATTTCGGAGCAATGGCTCGGGCGGAAACCGGAGGGGTTCGGGCAGTTCGGGGAGGGACATGGATTGCCGCCGATGTGGGAGCGCTCTGCCCGATGACGCCAGGTGTTGCGACCACTGCGCGACTCCGGTGGCTGCGGTGGCGGGCGAATCAGGCATGGCTACGGCCCTATCGTCCGCCGGACCGCCAGTGGGTCCTCCAACTGCGTCGCCTTTGGCCCCGCGGCCACGGCGTCACCGCAGGATGCTGGCCGCTTTGGCGGCGGTCGTGGTGGTGCTTGGGGGGTTGGCCGCGACTGGGTGGCGGGAGCACTGGCCGCCGGCCCTGTTCGGCCCGGCGAGCTCACATGCACGGACGGCGGCAGTAGCCCATGGTGCGCCGGCTGTGGCTATCAGAGCTGTCGCAAACCTGGTGTCGAGGAGCCCGGCCACGGTGCGGGATTCCCTGGCGGCGATCTACTCCACGCAGGTCAATGCCGCTGCTCTGGCCCCGGCCGGGACGAAGATACGCGTGCTGCCAGGAACCTGGCAGCAACACGGCACCGACGGGAGCCTGCTCGCGCTGGTCACCGTACCGGGCCGGGCGCCGGTTACTGAGGTGGTGTACCTGGTTCAGGAGGAGGGGCGATGGCGGGTGCTGTTCACCGGCGCTCCGTAAGCTGGGCTGTTGCCCTGGCGGTCCCCCTCGCGGCCCTCGCCCTGACCACCGGCCGCGCTGATGGTGGTGCCGGCTCATCGTGTCAGGGAGTCGGCCCGGCACCGGTCACCCCGGGCAAAACACCCATCCTGTTCGTTCACGGCATCAACTCCAGCTCCAGAACGTGGGCCGCCACCCAGCCTCCGGACGGAGGCACGGTCACTGGGACCCGTGAGTCGCCTCTGGCTTATGTGGTGAACTCGCTAGGCACCGGCGAGGTGGCCGGTTACACCTTCGACTGGTCGTCCGCCTCAGGCAAGGCGGGGCATGTCAGGTGGGTAACTGATCCGCCATCGCCCAGCCTGGGCGAGCGCCTTGCCCAGGCAATCAGCTGTGTTGCCCGCAACGCCGACCACCGGGTCATCATTGTCGCCCACTCCATGGGAGGCCTTATCACCCAGTACGCAAGCTCTCGCGATCCGAAGGACCAAAACGGCAATCCCACCGACATAGCCGCCGTCTTCACCCTCGGCACCCCTTACCAGGGATCATGGCTGGCCAGCAGCGCGGCCGGCCAGGGACCCGATCCGTCACTAAACGTGGCCACTGCCGCGATCGGATACCTCTGTTCCCTGACGTCTCAACCATCCCCCTATCCATCCCTGAAGAGACATTTCAAGCCTAACGGTCCGATTGCGATCGCCGAAGGCTTCCTCTGTCATTTGGTCAATGAGCGTAATGACCCGGGTGTGGCCGCGATGCGGCTGAAGCCGGGACCCCAGAATGAGCTGCCATCCCGGCCCGCCGGCCTCCCGTGGTATCCCCTGGCCGCAAGCGTCCAGGGTGTCTGGCAACCGGTATGGCCGCTCCGAATTGAGGAATCCCTTAACTATGTTGGCGACGGGGTGGTGAGCGCCAGCTCACAACTTGCGGGCGGATCCACGCCGACTCTCACGTGCCCAGTTATAAAGTCCAGTATCACAGAACAGGTGTCGTTCCTTGACGCACTGCTTTCCCCCTGCTTCCACATTAGTGAGCCGTACAACAAGACCCTGCTTGATACAATCATCAGCATCATCCAGGCGAAGCACATGATTCCCACGGCTAACCCCGTACCCTCCACGAGATCGCCCACTCCCACACCTACACCATCGCTTCCTCGGCACTGGAAACAGCTGAGAACGCTGACCGATCCCACGAGCGGAGACATTCAAAGCATCGCGGTGAGCCCGGCCGGCGACATGCTGGCGACCGGCACTTTCGACGGGAGCTCCTACCTGTGGAATATGGCCACCGGACAGTTGGTCGCAACGATCACCCAGGCCAGCCCGACGGGAGACGATGTCCACTCGCTAGCGTTCAGCCCGGACGGCAAGACGCTCGCTCTAGGGTTCGGCAGGGGCGTGATCGAGCTCCGCGACGTGGCCACCATGGCCACGATCGCCACCTTCAACGACAACGTCGGCAACGGAGCAGTTTCCTCCCTGGCGTTCAGCCCGGACGGCACGATGCTCGCCGCCGCGGACCTTGGCGGGAATGGCGCCTACCTGTGGGACGTGACCACCGGCAGCCAGCTAGCCCTGCTCGGCACCAGCATCGGCGCCGTCACCTCGGTCGCCTTCAGCCCGGACGGCAAGATACTGGCCACCGGGGGCGACAACGGCACCGTGCTGTGGGATGTAGCCACCCGGCACCCAACCGCGACTCTCGGCACCTCCGGCAGCGGGCCCATCATCTCGGGGACCTTCAGCCCAGATGGAAGCTTGCTCGCCACCGGCGGATTCAACGGCGCCGTGCTCTGGACCGTGGCCACCCAACGCCAAGTGGCTGTTCTCCCCAGTGCTGCCCCGCAAGCGGATACCACCTCGATCGCGTTCAGCCCAGACGGCACCATCATCGCAACCACGGGCGCCAACACCTCCCTGTGGGCCACCGCGACCGGCCTCAAGATCGCCGCCATCCCCATCAAGGCCGGGTCAGTCGCATTCGGCCCGCACGGGCAGACCCTGGCCACCACATCCGGCAACAGCGTCATCCTCTGGACACCAGCCAGCTAAGGCAGTGCTTGTCCATCATCGGGAAACGAGCCAGGCTGACCGCCCAGTCGCTGCTCGTGGCCGACGGCCACCACCTAGAGGCGATACAGCTCCCGCGGGCCCTTCCCGAGGGCGCCGACCGGAGCCAATCTGTGCTGACCAAAGCGTCGAACGCTACCGGCAAGCGCCGACAACGATCACTCACTAAAGCGACCGACCGTGACAACCCGCCAGGCCAGTTGACGTTCCGCGTATGGCTCGTGATGCACGCGAGCATCGCGCCGGTCTTGCCGTCATCGGTGTGTGCAATAACCGCGGTTATGCGCGGCATGGTCGTTGACGGTGCCAAAGTTGGTGGCCATCCGTATGGGTTGATCTGTAGCGGATGTTCTGCCGACGCCGGGTCAGCTCTGCCCAACCGGCCCGGTCATTTCGACAGAGCCACCGTGCGGCGGTCTCCTCCAAGATGAAGCAGAAGCGAGCCGGATGCTCGTTCGTGTCATCAACCTCTGCGGTGGCCTCGGACTTGCACCGCTGGGGAAGGCTCGCGAGGGCCTGGCCGAGCAGCGCCCTTGGCAGGTCCGCGGCGGCGGTACAGGAAATCGCCGGGATCGATCCTGGTCCTGGCGACTCACGGTCGCTGGGCCGGATGAGACTGGCGGCGGGCACCGGAGGCGGGACGGAACGCCGGCGCGCGCTCTAGAGCCACCTCGCCCCAGCGCCGCACCAGCTCCGCTCGCAACCGTGCGGCAAACTCGGCGAGCGCTGGCAGGGCCGTGGCGTTCTGCGCATCGTCGAGCCGGTGCAGGATCACCGCCCGACGCGTCGGCAGGCCCGCGACCGTGTCGTCCAGCGGCCGGTCCCCGGCGAGAGCCTTCCCGAGAAACCAGGACACCGATACGAAGGCCCAGCCGGTCGTCGCGAGCGCAACGTCATGATCGAAAGCGGGCGTGGCCACATAGGGCACGCTCCCGGCGATCGCCGCCCGGTACCGGGCCAGGGCCTGCCGCGTCACGTGAGCCGGCAGTCGGAACGAGCACCAGCAGGAGGGCCACGGCACCGTCAGGTACGCGACATCCCACGCGACATGCCGCCACTCGGCTTCCTCGAAGTCGATCAGGACGTACCCGTCGCCCACGCGCACATTGTTATCCGGGCACGCATCCGCCAGCGTCAATGCCGCCGGCCCGGTCGCGCCTAGCCGGTCCGGCAGACCCGCCAGCGCCGCCAGCGCATCGCCTGGCACCCTCACCCCGAGCTGGTCGCAGAAGGCAGCAAGCGCCGTGACGGCGCCCGTCACGAACCCCGGCATCGCCGATGCCGGAACCGTGCCGCCGGAGCGGGCCGCCAGTTCTGCGCCGAAAGCGTCCCGCACTCCCTGGGTGCTCACATGCAGCATCGCAAGAGCCGCCGCGAGCCGCTCGACCGCCGCCCCCGCCTCCGCCGCGTCGCCGCCCAGCAGCACATCGGCGACGCTGCGCCCGGTCCCAGCATCGGTCATAACCACGACCGGCGGAGACGCGCCGGCCGCGACCAGACGAGGCACCGGTGCCCCGGCCGGCGCGGCCGCCAGCGCTGCGCTCTCACGGACCCACCCTTCGCTGGCGTCCGGGAACAACTTCACGATCAGCATCTCCGGCTCGGACCGCCCGGGCCTGACAGCGCGCACCCGCAGCACCTCAGAGCGCTGCGTCTGGCGGAGCCACTCGACCGGGTCGATGCGCACGCCGGGGAGCAATGCCGCGACGGCGCCTGCCGCATCTCCCATGGCCCGACCGCCTAGCGCTCGTAAGCACCCTCCGGACCGCGCTCCGCCAGGTGCCGGCGGGCACGACACCCACCCCAGATGGCGAATGCCGCACGCCGCCCAAGACTGCCGGGTTACCCGAGGGGGACGGGCGGAAGCTACCAGCATCGCCTGCTCGCGGCAAACCGTCTTCCGGGCGGCTACATGCGGTGGATCTCAGCGGCCCTAGCATGGGCTTCGACCCTGATGACTATGAACGGACGGTCGCAGCGACCCGTCGAATAGTCGGGTAGCCGGGTCGGTCATCTTCGATTGCCTGCCTCCGCAGCAGACTTACCTGACGCCGCGGGCGCACCGAACTTGCGATGAACTTACTAACGGCATGACCACAGGTCGCGACGCGATCACCAACCGGGAGGACAGGCCACGATGATAACGCCCGCGGGGAGGGTCCGATCGCGCACAGGCTCATGCGGCTCGGCACAACTGATCACGGCACGCAGATCTGGCTGATCCGCGGTCAAGGCAACCCTGAGGCCTGAATGCGAAGAACCGCAAATACTCGGCGGTCGGAGTGCGTAGCCGAGGCCGGAGCCGTATGGTCAGCCGGACGGCTGGCCCGGGCGCTCGGTCAGTTCCTGGCATGCCTGGCGCACCGGTACGCCCGCCCGGTCGGCGGCGGCGCGGATATAGGCGACCGCCGCGAGCAGCGCGTACTGCCAGAAGTCGTCGGCCTGCCACCAGGCGACCTCATCGAGCAGGTCAGGCTCGACTCCCCCGTGCAGCGCCGCGGCCGCCAGCACCGCGAACTGGAGCTTGCGCCTGTCCCGGCCCCGCCCGGCGGATTCGGGCAAGAACCGCTCCCGCATCCCTTCCAGGGCCACCGGGCCGGCCGGGCTCGCCCCGCACCAGGCGAGCGCGTCCGCGGCCACGCGGAGGAACACCTCGCCGGGGAACGTGTTGTTACGCGGATGCAACGGCTCCAGCTCGCTGAGCAGATCCGGCAGCGCGGCGTCCCGGGCGAGCCCGCTGAGCAGCACCAGCCGGGCGGTGACCGCGTCCTCGGGCGCGGGATGGCTCGCGGCTGGCATGACCAGACCGTAGCCGACGCAGGCGACGCCGCCTGCCAGCACCGCCCAGGTGACCGGATCGCTGTTACCAGAGCCCGGCCGACACCCGCCCCGCGACGCCAGCGTCACCTTCAGTGATCATCATCGTCCGGAGTCCTTGCGAGTACGGCTCGTTCTGTATGCCCATGCGGTCAGCTGGCATAGTGACGATCGGGCCCAGATCGGGATGTTCTGTCGCCGACATCAGCGCAGCCGGTAGTGCTGGCTCCCACCTCCAGTTTGAGGGCCGGCCGGGAATGCCGTCGTGCTATCCACCAAGGCCCCTCACGGGGGCGGAGAAAGGTAGTAGACCGGACGGAGCGGGAGCATGACTTTTCTTGGCTTCGTCGATTGAGCCATAATGCGCGACCCAGAGGCGTACCAGGTGCTCGAGATCGAGGATCGTGGTCTTCCGGTTCTCGCGGCTCCTGGCCTCGCCTTCGGCCGCTCGCGTGAATCCGCCAGCCGAGACTTAGATGCCGGCGTCTCGTGGCCCCAGGACAGCCATGAAGGCGCGGAGGTCGGAAACGTCCGTCGGCACGGAACGATGCCTGACCTGAACTTTGATCCGCGGATCTTGCACGCCGAGCGGATCGGACCCAGCCAGGACCAGGCGCTTACTCGCGCGGAATTGGCGTCAGCGCAAGAGGCGGCGAGGCAGACTCGGCAGGCCGGCGATGCTGGTGCTACCAGGTCATCTGGACGAATGTGCGCAGGACGCGTTGCAATTCCTGGTATCCCGAAGCCTGCGGCAGGAGGTTGCCTCCTGCCGGCGTGAACGTATTTCCGGCCACCAGGCCCAGGACATGGAGGTCATCGCGGGGCTGCAGGACGATCAATTGGCTGCCGGACCGGTTGGACCAGGCGACGAACTGTTCGGGGTAGCCGTCTCCGCCTGGGGGATAGTGCCAGCGCCACACCCACGGGGCCACGGTGCGGAGCAACGCGCCGGTCTGTGCGGAGTACACGGCGAGTTCTCCCGTCCACGAGCCGTTGCGCAATTGCCCGGCCGCTTCCTTGCCGACCGCGCCGATCAGCTTGGTGCCATCGGGTGTGATGAGGGCCAGGCGAGGGCAGACTCAACCGCCGGAGACTCACCCGCCGGAGGACGCAGCACCAGGAGCCTGCTGGAGGCGAGGCTAGCGCCGGGCGCGGCGGTGTCGAGCAGGAACACATGCGTGTCGCGGAGTCTTCGAGAGGCCAGATTGGCGGCCACGGAGGCGGGCCCCCAGGCCGGGCGGCGCGGGATGAACCACTGCTGGAAGACCAGCGTCCGGTCGTTCGCTGTCCAGGCGCCATTCCCATCTATTGACGGCGTCCATGAAGCGTGCGGCAGCACCCACCGCCGCACGCTGCCGGTGGCCAGCGTGATCACCTCGACTGCCCTGGTTCGCCCGTCGCCGCCGAATACCACGGCCAGCTTCGTCCCGTCCGGCGACAGCGCGATGCTCGGCAGCTGCCCGGGTGTCAGTGCTTCGGGCAGGGTCAGCCGGTAGCGCCGTACCTGGCGCGATATGCAGCAGCAGGAACGTCATCGGCGTCCGCAGGGTACGCTCCGCCAGCTTGGCTGAGTAACTTCCGCCGCGATCCCAGTAACGCATCGCGGCGACGACGAACGTGCGCCCGCTCGCGTCGCCGGTAAACAGCGCGAAATCGTTATAAGGCTTCGGCGGGCTGATCCTGGCCAGCAGCTTCCCGGTGCCGGTGTCACGGATCTTGAGGTAGCGGCCGGGCACTGAACCGCTGTACAGAGTGCCAGTGCCCTGCGAGAAGTAGTCGTAGGTGTCCCCGGAGACGGCATAGGCGTAGTACACGGGAGCACTGGAGTAGCTGGCAGGCGCGCCCGCGAACGAAAAGCCGGAGACGGCGAGGCCGGGCGGCTGACTGCCTGACCGGATCTGGCTGACCGTAACACCCGCCGCGCCAGCCAGCATCGCGACGGCCGCCAGGCCGATCAGGAGGTAGCGGCGATGCTGGTGCCTGCGCGCCTCATTGATCAGAGCTTCGGCTGGTGCGCCGGCATCGGGCAGCAGGCGGGGCGGGGCCGCGTTCATGCCAGCTCTGCCGACACCAGCTCGATAATCTCGGCCAGCTCCTGCGGCCGGTACCCGCACTGCCGTGCCAGCGCCACCAGCTCACGCGCCTTCGCCACCACCCGGCTGCGCTGCGGCCCGGTCCCGGTGACAGAAACCCCCGGCCGCGGCGGAACTCCCCGCATCGCCTCCTCGGTCGGCCGGCGCGTTCGGCCACGCCAGGCACCACGGACAAGCCCGGTAGCATCGTTGTTCATGGAGTACCTGGCGCTGCATGACGGGATGCTGCAGCCAGTCACGACGACTGCCGATGACCTGGTGCCGCATGGGCAGCCGTTCCGGGAGCGCCCCGATGTCCCGGGCCGCTCCGGGGTTCCCCGTGGCCTGGTCACCACCGATCACGTACCCGGCCGCTGCACCTGCTCGTGGACCTACACAATGGGCAAGCTGACGCTCAAGTACGCCAACACTGCATGTCCCCTCCTCAGCGACCATCAGCCAGCGTAATCAGTCCCGGGCCGCGGCTGCAGCTCGCCATGCAGCGCCATCCACACTCACCAAGCGTGACCGGGCGGACGAAGAAGACGCTCACCGAGCCGCCGATCTGGCGCGAGGCCCCGGTCGTCCGATATGGCCGTCGGTGCCGCACGCGAACAGCCGTTCTGTCTGGCCGATACCCACCTGGTGATGCTGTGGGCTGGCGGTTGATGAGTTGACCGGCAAGGAGCCGGGCAAGGGCCATGACCTCGCGGGGTCGTCGCGGTCGCGGCCCCGCCTGGAGGCCGGTGCCGGGGGCGTGCTGAAGCATTCTGAGCCGGTTGTCTGCGGGCAGTCTTCGGCGGGACCCTGCCGGTCGTTGATTCGTGGTGGCCAGCGGATTGACGGTGATTGTGTCCGGCGTCAGGATCGGTGTCGGAGGTGACCGCGTGGCTGGCGGATGGATGGACTCCTACCCCGTGGAGGAGTTACGTGGAAGCTGTGATCGGTCGGATAGAAGCTGTGTTCGGCGGGTGCGACGTCTCAGCGGCCCCGCCTGCATGGACACCGGAGTGGTTCGCCGATCAGGTCGCGGCCGCGTCGCAGTTGCGCGCCGCGGTGGCTCGCCGGACCGCCGGGACTGACCCGGACTAGGACATGACACGTACCGGGAGGGCGACCGCCGGCTTTCCGGAAACCGGCGATGTGGTGCGGATGGCCCGCTCCGGGACGACGGTCACCATCGAGGCGCAGGTGGACTGTCGCGGAGAGGCTGTGGTCTACCGGGGGGTGACGGACGGCGGCGCCCAGGTGGCGGTCATGTGGTACCGGCAGGATCTTTCCGTCGGCCGCCAGCGCCGCTGGGTGATCGACGCGCTGGCGTCGGATGCCAGCCCGCATCCGGCCCTTAACTGGCCGATCGACATCGTGGAGTGCGACCGGGTAGGCGGGTTCGGCTACCTGACGCAACTGGTCCCCGAACGGTTCGTATCACTCGCCCAGTTGCTTGGCACTGCGGAGCAGCCATCGTTTCGCGTGCTGGCCTCGATCGGCCGCGAGCTCGCTGACGCCTTCGCCGCGCTGCACGCCGCCGGGCTGCATTTCCGTGACATCAATCTCGGGATCCCGCTGGCTGACCCTGGCCAGGGCGACGTCGTCATCCAGTTCGACGACAGCATCGGGCCCGATGGCGAGGAAAAGCTCTGCTGGATTCCCTCGTGTTTCATGGCCCCTGAGGTAATCCGCGGGGAAGCCGAGCCGTCTGCGGCGGGCGACCTGCACTGCCTCGCGGTGCTGTTGTATTACCTGCTGGTGCACGGTCACCCGCTCGAAGGGAGCCGGGCACGGGAACCGGATGCCAGCCAGCACCTCGGCGCGGATCCGCTGTTCGTGTTCGACACCGCGGACACATCCAACGCACCAGAAGCGGGAGATCCCGTCCTGGCCTGGTGGCCGATTTACCCGCGCTTCCTCAGGGACCTGTTCATCCGGGCATTTAGCACCGGCCTGACAGACGCCTCGCCCGGCGGGCGGGTCACCGAACGGGAGTGGCAGCGGGCCATGGTGCGGCTGGCTGACTGCGTGTCGGCCTGCTCCTGCGGGGCGCAGGTGCTCTGGGATCCGGACGAACCGCAGTCCCGCTGCTGGAACTGCCAGTCCGCGCCGCCGCCGCCACTGCTGCTTGACCTGCCCGGGCACACTATCGCCCTGTCCGCCGGTGCCGTCCTGACCAGCGGCCACCTGTCCGGTGATCTCGATTTCCGGACACCTCGGGGCCAGGTGGAACACCATCCCAAGCTGCCCGGTGAAGTCACGCTGCGGAACGTGAGCGACAGCCCGTGGACCATCGAGCCCGCTGCCGAAGAACAGAAGATCCTGGCGCCTGGCCTGCGCATCCGCGCGCGGCCCATGACCATCAACTTCGGCTCCGTGCGCGGCACCATCCGCCCGCAACGGACTGGCTGAGGCAGCCCATCAGCGGCATCAGGAAGCCACCCGCCGCCGGGGACCTCAACGCGCAGGTCCGCTCGGCGCTCTTTCGAGCGACCGGCGGCTCGCTGCAGGAAGGCCCGGAGCGGATCACGATGGCGGGATGCCGGGCCTGCGGTTCCAGGAACAGGCGGCCGTACACGGAGCCCGACCCGGGATCACACTCGTCATCGCCTTCAACGGCACGACCCAACAGGGCTTGCCACGCCGGCTGACCGGCGTGGCTGAGATGGTGCTGTCGCTCTATGCCAAGCGCCTGGCGACCGGAGGAGATCTCGGCGCAATTCGCCGAGATATACGGGCGGCGGTGTCGCGGGAGACGATGTCCCGTAATCATCAAAAAGATGATCAAGGAGATGCCAGGCCTGGCAACACGTCCCTGCCTCGAGATGTTGGTGCCACAGATCCGGCCAGATACGCGGTCACCGCCCAGAACTGGCAGATATGGCCGCTCGGACCCTCACTGATAAGTCGGCCGAACCCGCAGCGAGCAACAAAAAGGCTCTGAGGCGCGCCGCTCCAGGCACCAGGTAAGACCCCTGCCTGAGTCCGGGACGGCCAAGGGGGACGGTTGATCGGGCTTTGGGGGACCTTCGGCTCTGTATCTGCGGGCCGCGACCGTCTTGTGATGGAAATGGCTGAGCCGGCGAGCGGATCGCGGTTGCTGGTGGCGGCCTGGTCTGGAAGGGGGCCTGTGCGATGAACGGTTTCTCTTTCCCCGCGCCGGCGTCGAGGGTCTCGGTTTCGGTGGCCGGCGCTGGGTCATACCTGCCTGATCACCGGGTCTCGAATGAGGAGATTCTGCGGTACCTGCGTCCGGCCCGGCCGGACGGCAGGCTTCTGGAGCCGGAGTGGGTGGTGCGGCACCTGGGTATCCACGAGCGGCGCCTGGACTATGAGTTCGGGGGGCGGCGCAAGCGCAGCCGGGCCGAGGGTGGCATCTACGACGGCGATCTGGCCCTGGCGGCGGCACGCTCGGCCCTGGCCGATGCCGGGACCGGCGGTGCGGACGTGGACATCTTCGTGCACGTCACATCCACTCCCGACGTGATCTCCTGCCAGGACCACTTCCGGTTCCTGGTGACCGGGCTCGGGCTGCGCCGCGATGCTGACCTGGTTCACCACAACCTCGGCTGCGCCGGGCTCGCGGCCGGCTTCCGCACGGCTGCCGCTTCGCTGATCTCGATGGTTCCTGCCACCGCCCTGGTCGTGGCCAGCAACTGCCCGTCAGGCTATTTCGGTCCCGAAGTACACGACGCCTACTACCGGCACCCGAGCGGCATGGGATGGCTGGCCCCGCTCATGTTCGCCGACGGAGCGGGCGCCGCGGTCCTCCGCTCCGCCCCCCAGGACCCCGGCGACCGCCCCAGAGGACTGCTGTCCGTCCGCTACGAGACGAACCCCGATGTCGAGCTAGTTACCTACCCGGCCGGCGGCTGCCTGCACCACACCTGCGCGGCGAACCTGTCTGACCACGTCTTCCTGATGGACGGCGTCAAGGTCGCCGAGGTCTTCTCCCCCCTCATGGCCCGCAACTTCCAGATGCTTCAGGAAGACTGGCCCGCCATGATCAAGCCAGCGACCGGCACGGACTTCGATGTGGGCTCGGTCGCCCGCTGGTACCTGCACCAGGCCAACGGCGTCGTGGTCCGCGAGGCCGCGCAGATGCTGGGCCTACCACCCGGCCGCGTCCCGATCGGAGTCGACCACTACGGGAACACCTCGGCCGCCAGCACCCTGATCCTGCTGGACGAGGACCGCCGCGCCGGCCGTGTCCGCGACGGCGATCTCGTCGCCTTCCTGTGGATCGGCGCCGGCAACGGCGCCATGAACGGCTACGCCGCGATGGTGCTCTGACGCGCCGCCGGACCCGGACCGGCAGCAGGCACTCGCGCACTTCCCCGTGACGGACTGCGGGCATGCGGCCTTTCCGCGTCTGGCCGCCCTTGCCGTCACGGTGATCTCCCGCTGCCATAGGTCAAGGTCACTGCGCACCGGGTTGTCCGGGTCGTAGCGGATCCCGGCCAGTTCCGAGAGCCGGACGCCGGTCGCGCGGAACACGCAGATGATCGCGTAGTCGCGGCGCTGCGCGAACGTCCGGCCCTGGCAGGCCCGCTCCAATTTCGCCAGTTCTCCGCTGCTGAAGACGGGAACGAGCTTCTCGGTCACCTTGGGCGGCGGAGCCCGGCCATCGGGTCGGGGAGATCTTCCTCGTCCGGCCACCACCGGAAGAACTGCTGCAGGGCCCGGTACTGGTTGCTGGCGTAGGAGTCGCTGTAGCGCCCCAGCAGCCAGACCATCCAGCGCTGGATATCCGGCCCGTCAACCTCGTCCAAGCCGGTGCGGCTGGTCTCGCGGAGAAGGTGAGCGGCGGCGAACCACCGGACTGCCTCGGTGTACATGCGCGCCGTTTTGCCCGACTTGCCGTCGTCTGCCAGATTGAGATGGAACGAGCTGATTGCCCCTTGGAACGCTCCCGCTGCGAGTGGGTTCGGCTGCCGGGAGCGCCTTTCCTCTGCGGTCATAGTTTTCCTCTGTTCCTGCGGTGAGCCCGGGCATGGCATCTGCCTGGGATCAGCGTTTCCGCAGGTGAGAGGGGTTAGGTGGTCAGGGGCAGGATCGAACTGCCGACCTTCCGCTTTTCAGTCCATGCAACTGCCAAGGTGGATTGGCGATAGGCCAGCTTAGGAGGCTGCTGACGAAAGTGGTCGGCTGCCGGTCACTGCCGCCGTTGTCGTCAGCGTTGTCGTCAGATCCTGATCACTTCGACGTCCGGCAGGGTGTCGAGTGCGAGTCCTGGGTCACGAGCGGAACGCCTTGCGCATGCTGCTCGCCCAAGAACGGGATTCTAGTTACCATTCGCCCCATGGTCCGCTGGAAAGTCGAGCTGCACCTGCCGCTCCTGGTCGTCGGCGCCGAAGACATCCACGTCAAGTTCGCCAGGCGCCGCAAGGAGGCCGGCCCGTATCTCGTCATCTCCAGGGCGTGCGGGTACGCCTTCGACGCGGATCAGAGGGCATCCGGCCCTGGCCAGTTGCTGATCGTATTCTCGCCGCACGCCCTGCCGAACCAGCTCTGGTACTTGCGCCCGACCGGCGTGGCCGGCGAAGTATCGATCATCTCAGCCGCAAACGGGATGGCAGTCGATGCCACCCAGGAGAACGCCGGCGACCCTCACCCAGTGCTCTCCGAGCCCGGCGGCGCCACGTCGCAGCGATGGCAACTCGAAGCTGCTCCAGACGGCACAGGACACCTGCTGCAATCGGTACACAGCCGCCGCTACCTGACAGCCAACGAAAGCACGCAACGCGCGTGGAACCCATGGTTCGAAGCCAGGCATGGCCATATGTCCCAGCAGTGGATCTTCGCCGTGCCCCACGGCCGCCCGCCGAAGCCCGGCTGAATGCGTCGGGGACACGATCGTGGTCCAAGGCTCGATTGCGGCGGCGGACGCTTGGCGGCGTTGCCGTCAGCGGTCGCGCTGACGACCCTAACGAGGCTTAGGGCCATTCGATAGGGAGCAGGTACACCTCACGCCGCTCTTCTAAAACCAGGTAGGTCGCAAGACCGAGCTCACCGAACGCGTGGGTGAGCATGTTGCCCCGCGGATTAGTGCGGTCCTTCCGGACCCCGCCCATGCCAGCAGTATCCCCGACTACAACGGGCAGCGTGCCACATTGCGGCCTGACGCACACAGGAGGGCGCCAGCTGACACCGACGGCCAGGCTAGGCAGTTTCGGCCAGTTCGGGAAAATGGTCGCCACATAATGCGGTAACCGTCACCGACTGCGACTGCGACTGACCCGTCGGGATTGTTCCGGCAGTGATGATCTTGAGCGGCTTTCTTGGGACAGTGGAGGGGTCTTGACGCCGTTGTATGGATGCAGGAACGTCGGCCGACAGCATCACTCTGGGTCACGGGCAAGGGTCGGGCGAACGCCGAGCCGCCGTTCGGCGCGGCTTGTGGTTCCTTGGTGCTGATCACCTGGGCGCGCCTATCAGTTTATTCGGTGTCTGGCCCAGACTCCGTGATCTCGTAGTGGGAGTATCCAGGAGGCGGCAGGCCGGTGTCGCCTTCCCGGGATTAGCAGCCTGTTTCGCATCAGTCCGAGCATATGATGGCGCTCGGCCGTGCCGCGCGCACCGCCTGCCGACAGGTAATTTCGCGATTCATTGTCTACACCCGACCGCGGCGCTGCAAGGGGACCACTGGCAGGGTGGCGTGTTAGGCGGGCTGGCTGTTGAGCAGGTCAACGACGGCGCTTAAGTGGCAATGGCTGACCAACAGGTTGCTTGCACTGACGTCTCTATGGACCCACGCACCGGCAGACGGCGAGGGCCAGGCAGCAGCCTGGGTCGGCCAGTATGCCAGGTAATGGCTTTCCGGTCGTGCAGATGCAGGCATCCTTTCCTCAGGGGCGAACCCCTGATGGTGGATGTCCCGTCAAAGCGGGTCAGGACCGGCTGGGGATGGTGCGGGCACTCAGTCCTGTCCCCTTAGTGCGACGCAGCCCGACTATGGCTTTGTTGGCATAAACAACGATAGCGGCGGCGCAGTGACGATCCAGTGAAGGGTTGCTGCCTGGTTGCGCACCCTATGGTTATCGTTATCGCCCTGCCGGGTCCGCAACTGCGTCCTTCGTCGTGAACGGGCCGATTCCCATTCAGATCGCCCTTCGGATATCAGCTGGCGTCTTGTGAACGCACCGAGCCACCGGTAGCGTCTTCTGCAGCCCAACCTCGTTTCATAACTTATAGGGGTTTCATATGCGCCTGCTGCGCTGCTTACTCGTCTGCGGCTCGACTGTGGTAGTGGCCGGTGTTCTCGCACTTGCTGCCGACTCACCGATCACGCCCGCTGCCGCCTCCGGGCGGGTGATTCAACCAACTCCCCACCGCCCCTCGGCACGTTTCCTGGCTGAGGCGCGCACTGCCCTGGCCCGCTACCTGCGTCACGGTCATCAGCCCATCGAGCTCGTGCGTCCTGTCCCGGAGCCTGCCAGTGTTAAGGGCACGCCAGCGATATCGAGCTACAACTGGTCCGGTTATGCGGACGTGTCCTCGACCGCGGGCACCTTCACCGAGGTCAGCGGGCAGTGGAAGACACCCGAGGTCACGTGCACCAAGGAGGACAGGCTTACCGTGGAGTGGGTCGGCATCGATGGCGTCAGCGACCAGACGGTCGAGCAGGACGGCACGCTTGACTGGTGTTTTGAGGACACGGCCCTCTACTTCACGTGGTATGAGATGGCCCCCGACCAGCCAATCACCATCGTCGGGTCCTCTCTCCAACCCGACGACCGGATCACCGCGACCGTGTCTCGCAGTGGCACGTCGTACACATTGTCGGTGACCGACTCCACGCACCCCGCGAACAGCTTCTCCACCACCGCCAGCTGCGATGCCGCTACCTGCCTGGACACAAGCGTTGAGTGGATAGCCGAGCGGCCCAGCATCGCGCTCGGCGTCGTACCGCTCGCCGACTTCGGCAGATGGCGGCTCACTCACGCAACCGAAACGGCTAACGGCACACCTGGCACGATCGCCACGTATCTGCCGGACTACGCCGTCAACATGTTTGATGCGACGGTCAGCTACCAGCTTGCCACGCTCTCGGCTCTTTCCGGCGACGGCAACCGATTCACTACCATCTGGAACAACAGCTATTAGAACAAGCCTGCTCGGGTCGCTGGGGCGCCCAAAATGCTATTGGTATGCAGCCCCAGCGACCGGCAGGCCAGGCCTCCTGACGGGTCGACAGCACTCGCCGATGTGCATGCGCCCTGGAAGGCATCGGCCGATGTCAACTCCAGGAGCGCCAGCCGGACAGGGCAGCCGCGTCACTACGCGAGGCACTGGCGATCTACGTCCGGATCGGTTCGCCCAACGCAGGCCGAGTGCGGACGACCCTGCGCGACCAGGGCCCCCTTGGCCAGATGACCATCAACGTCTGGAAAGACCAGCGGGAGAAAGCTAGGGGCGTGCGCACCGGCGGATTGGCTGCGCTACACCACAGGATGCGGCTCGATGGCTCGCGGGTAGAGGTTCGCGGAATGTCGACCTGCCTGGTCCGCTGCCATACCCGACGTCTTGGCCGCGGATTCCTGTGCTCATAGCGGCGGGGTGCTCGCTGGTATCCTGAGCGGCCCGCCGGTCACAGATGGTGGTCATGCAATACCTTCTCGACGCGCTGAGCGTTGGCAGATCCGAGTCGCTGGTAGATTGCCAGCGCCTGGCGCAATGGCGGAGCAGCTGCGTCGGGATGGCCTTGGCGAAGCTGGCATTGGCCGATGCCTTCCAGGGCGCGTGCTTCCTCATGCGCTGAGGTGATGCCGACGGCGACCGTGAGCGCAAGCTCATAGTGCGTGTGCGCCTGAGCAGGCGCCTCGAAGGTAAGCGCCAGGTCCCCCATATTGTTAAGGAGCTCCGCTTCTCCGGTCCGGTCACCAACCTCCCGGTACCGCTCCAGCGCCTGTTCGTAACAGGCGGTGGCCGCCGGGTGGTCACCGGTCAAGCCTCGCACGATGCCCAGGATGTGGAGGGCGTTGGCTTCGCCGTGCCGCTGGCCGTGCTCGCCGTACAATTGCAGTGCCCGCGTGAGGCTAGCGATGGCCGCCGGATAGTCCCCAGACTTCTGCTGCACAATGCCCAGGTAGTTGAGGGCGTTGGCTTCCCCGAGCAAGTGATGCTCTTCGCGGCACAGTTCCAGTGACCTGGTGAGGGCTGCAGCGGCGGCCGGGTAGTCGCCAGTTGCCTCCAGGGTCAGACCCAGGAAATTGAGAGTGTTGGCCTCTCCGACCCTGTCACCGAGATCGCGGGACAGTTCCAGCGCACGGGTGAGGCTGGCGATGGCCGCAGGAAAGTCCGCGGCCATGCGCTGCGCTTCGCCTAGCTCGCCGAGTGCGTCGGCTTCTCCGATCCGGTCGCCGAGGCTCCGGCACAGTTCGAGTGCCCGCTCTTGCGCCGCGATGGCCGCCCCAAGATCACCGGACAACTTATTCATGACGCCAAGGAAGCTGAGGGCTCTGGCTTCCCCGCTGCGGTCGCCAAGGCTCCGATGCAGCTCAAGCGCCTCGGTCAGGCTTGTGATGGCGGCCGGATAGTCCCCGGCGGCGAACTGTGCTACGCCCAGGTCGCCGAGCGCGTTGGCTTCTCCGATCCGGTTGCCGAGCTGGCGGTAGAGCGTCAGCGCACAGGTGAGGCTGGCGAAGGCTGCCGGGAAATCCCCGGTGGCGTACTGCGCGGCACCGAGGTCGTTGAGCCCGTCGGCCTCCGCGGGCAGGTCGCCAGCCTGACGTGCTGCGATGAGCGCCGTGTGGTGCAGGGACAGGGCCTGGTCCCAGTGGCCCCGGGTGCGCAGGAAACCATGCATCGCGGCCGGGATGGCGATCGCATGGCCGCGCAGGTTGTGGGCCGCCGCGTAGCCGGTGGCGGCGTCCAGGTTGATGCGTTCGGCCTCCATCCAGGAGGATGCGTCCTCCCGGGTCGGCAGGTCGGGCGCCCATTGAGGCAGGGCCACAAGAACGTTCCGCGCTCCGGTCGGGGCGCGCCGGGCCAGGTACCGGTCGGCGGCGCGGGCAGTATGGAGGTAGTAATCGAGGAGCCGGCTCACTGCCGCATCGCGCTGCGCGGCCCGGTCTTTGCCAGCCAGGCTACTTGCGTGCTGCCGGATCAGGTCGTGGAAGCGGTAGCGGCCGCGGGAAGGTTCATCGATCAGGTGATAACCGAACAGGTCGTCCAGGAGCCTGCGGGTGGTACCCGGGTCGGTGTTGTTCAGCGCCGCAGCGGCGTAAGCGTCGATGTCGGTGCCTGGGTGCAGGCCGAGCCGTCGGAACAGCCGCTTCTGGGCCGTCGACAGGTTCCGGTAGGACAGCTCGAACGAGGCCGTGACCGAGGTGTTCTCCGCGCGCATGGCGGTCAGGCGGTCGGCATCTGACTTGAGTTCGCGCGCAAGGTCGGCGACCGTCCACGCGGGGTGGTGCTTGAGCTGCCCCGCCACCATGCTGATGGCGAGCGGCAGGTGCCCGCACAGGGCGACCACCTCGGCCACATCCTGATCGGAATGCGACAGGCCCGGGCGGTCAGCCAAGCGGGCGAACAGCCAGGCGGCATCAGCGGGATCCAGGCTGTCCAGGGTGACCGGCAGCGCCTCGGGCAGGCCGCTGAGCCTGTGCCGGCTGGTGACAAGCACCATGGTGCCGACTGTAGCGGGCAGAAGCGGCCGGACCTGCTCGCTACCGGCCGCGTCATCGAGCAGCACCAATGCTCTGCGGCCCGCCATCCGCTCTCGCCACAACCCCGCCCGCTCTTCCGCTCCCTCTGGGATCTGCTGCGGCGCCACGCCGACCGCCAGAAGCATCGAGGCCAGTGCCCCGACCGGATCGACCGGCCGCTGACCGGGGGTGTGGCCGTGCAGGCGCACGAATAGCTGCCCGTCTGGAAAGAAGCAGGCGAGCTGGTGGGCGGCGTATACCGCGAGCGCAGTCTTGCCAACACCGGCCGTGCCGCCAATCACCGCGATCACAGCCGTACCTGCCGTGCCAAGGCCATCGCCACCAGGCGCAAGTCGGCTGAGTACAGCCAGCTCAGCCAGGCGGCCGACGAAATACGGCACAGCGGCGGGCAGCTGCCGCGGCACTGCCGCCGGCCCACCAGCAGCCACCTCCGTTAGCGCGTGGAACACCTCCAGTTCAAGGCTGGCGTCCGAGGCGAAAAAGCGCACCATCAGCCCGGCACCCAGCAGCTGCCGACGAAACCCTTCCGCCCGGCGGCGATCGGGGTTACCCAAGTCCGCAGGCGGGCTGGCAGCTTCCTCCAGTAAGAACACCAGCCGCGGCATGCCTGCGACGCCAGCCTCCTCGAACTCCAGCTCTGTATAAGAGATGTCCTCGCCCGGCACCAACGTGCCGTACCGGAATCCGATCACTGCGACGTAGATCTCGCAGTCGCGTACCCGCTGCCGACAGTAATCGGCCGGCTTTTGGTCCCGCGCCGCAAAGTACCGCATATCGACCGCTGACATTCCGACCCGGCCCACCGCGTCCAGCACCGCCTGCACATACGACCGGCCCGCTGGAAAACTCGCCATATCAGAGGTATGGCTGATGAACACCTGATCAGTCTTCGTCACACCCGACCGCCGCCTGTACGCAGGGAACACCGTCGCTTTGCGCACTAAACTACACCGAACATCAACGCCAACAGTCCCTGTGCAAGCACACGCCATGCGCCTAACCTCCGAACTCGCAGGCCGCGCACTCCGCCAGTAAGGCTTTCGCGCCGAAGCGGGTGCTCAGCCCGCCGCCGCGCGGTGGTTCCACCTAGCATGGCCGTGACCTCGGCGCGTAGCGCGCCGACGATCCGACGCGACCAGCGATCCCCCTGATCCAGCACTGGAACGGCACCGCGCGGAAATATGATCCCCGGCTCGCAGCTTACCCTTTCAGCTCAGATGATTACTTTCCTGAGCAGAACGAGCCGGCATTAGCCGACGCGTCCGCCCAGGCGGGCGATGCAGATAGCCTCAGGACGATGAGCACGACACCCAGAACTGGATAATCGTGCGCAACCATTCCGCGTGGTCGGCAAATCTGGCTGGCGTCCAGAGTATCGGCGATCTGGCGTAACTGCCCAAAGTTGGCGAATCAAGATTTCAGTCACCGGGCGTAGTCACAGGAATAGGTTAGTTCACATGTATCTCCGCGGTTCTGCGTGTCGTGACGCCACGCTTCCGCGACGTGTACCTGATGCGTCACGGAAATCTGCGGTCCGCTCAATCCCTTTGGCCGTGGCTTTCTGACTGCGCGGCGGCGACGACGCGGCCCTCCCGGATGGTGCGCTCAACATCAACGAGCACGTACTCCGGTGGCGCCCACCAGGTCGATAGCTCATCCCAGATCGACTCATCGACGCCGGGGGCCAGGACGCCGTGCTTCCTGAACTGATCGAATGCCGGGTCCTCGCGGAGCGGGACGCCTTCGTACTCCTGGCCCAGGCCGGCCCGCCGGGCCGCGTTCGCCGCCGCCGCGCTGCCAGCTGAGGGCACCTTCGCGGTCGGCTCCCCGAACCGGGCGGCCAGGAAGATGAGGTTGCGGGCGGCTACCACGGGACAGACGCAGTAGTCGGCGCGCTCTCCGGGGAACGGGACCGGGCATCTGGGGTAGAACGGGCACGCGTTACGTCCCAGCTCATCTGGTGATGGCCTACCGACCCGCGCGTACAGGCAGTACGGGTGGACCACAGCCTCCCACAGCTGGCTCACCCGGAATCTGCCGCCCGGGTCGATCAGCTTTCCGCAGACCGGGCACGGCGGCCTGCCCTCAGCCTCCCACTCGCGCAGAATCGTCTGCCTGGTGCGATGCCCGCCCGTGCTTGAGCCGACTGGTCACCTCCATCGCGCCCGGCTAGCCTGCCGCAGGATGCCTCCACAGGGCAAGTGCGCAAGGCTGTTCAGGCCGGGCGGGTCTGCGGCGCGGCGGCCCCGCCCGCGAGCGAGTAGCGAGCGGCCAGCTAGTGCGCAGCCTCGTACTGGCTCATGACCTCGGCGCTGATCCGGCCCCGCTCAGACACTGCCAGGCCAGTCTCCCGCGCCCACGGCGCCCGCCGGATTCCGGATCAAGACCGGCCTGTTCCCTGAGAGTGACCTGGCCCCGGCCGCCGGTTGCCGCGGCCGTTACGGACGGCCGAGCCGCAGGCGACCTGCGCCGACCGCAGGCGCCAGGGGTGCAGGCACCGCTGGCCGCACTGGGCGCGCCTGCCGTGGCCGGCTCCGTCCTGGTGGCGCTGATCGGGGCCGGGTGTGCCGCACTGGGCGGGAACACCCTCCCTCTGCGGTCATAGTTTTCCTCTGTTCCTGCGGTGAGCCCAGGCATGGCATCTGCCTGGGGTCAGCGTTTCCGCAGGTGAGATGGGTGATGTGGTCAGGGGCGGCGGCGTTACAGCACAAATATCCGCCTGCGGCTTCATCGTTGGGCGTTGCCGTCCGATGTCGCTAGGTCACGCGGAGGGTGAAGGTCTGCGTGGTGGTACCGGAGCTGTTTGTGGCGGTGATGGTGATCTGGTAGGTGCCGGCGGTGCCTGAGGCGGGGATGCCGCTGACGGTTCCGGTGCCGGCTTTGAAGGTCAGGCCCTTGGGCAGGGCGCCGAGCTTGGCGAGCCGAGGTGCCGGGTAGCCGGTGGTGGCGATCGGGAAGGTGAACGGGCTGCCGGTGCTGGCGGTGGCGTTGTCCGGGCTGGTGATGGCGGGTGGCTGGTCGATTTTGAGGGTGAAGGTCGCGCTGGTGGTGCCGAGTGAGTTGGTGGCGGTGATGGTTATCGGGTAGGCGCCGCCGGCGGTGGCGGCGGGGGTGCCGGCCAGGGTGGCGGTTCCGTTCCCGTTGTCGGTGAAGGCTAGCCCGGCGGGCAGGGCCCCGGTCTCGGTCAGCGCCGGGGTGGGACTGCCGACGGCGGTGATGGTCTTGGTGAACGCGGTCCCGGTGTGAGCGGTGGGGTTGGTGATCTTCTTGATGACGGGGGCTTTGGTGATGGTGAGGGTGAACGCCTGGGTCGCGGTCCCGGCCGGGTTCTTCGCGGTGAGCGTGAGCGGGTAGGTGCCGACGGCGGATCTGTCGGGGGTGCCAGCGATGGTGGCGGTGCCATCCCCGTTGTCGGTGAAGGTGACCCCGGGTGGCAGGGGGCCAGTCTTGGTCAGATCGGGGGCGGGGTAGCCGGTGGTGGTCACGGTGAAAGTGAACGGCGCGCCGAGGGTTTCGGTGTCGGCGGGGTCGCTGGTGATCGCGGGGGCGGAGGCGGCGGTGGTCACCGTCAGCGTGAACGACTGCGTGGCCGGGCTGCCGATGCCGTTGGTGGCGGTGATGGTGACCGGGTAGGAGCCGGCGCTGCCGGCCGCGGCGATGCCGGCGATGTCGGCGGTGCCGTCACCGTCTTCGGTGAAGGTGACTCCCGGTGGCAGCGCGCCGCTCTCGGTCAGCGATGGGGTGGGGGCTCCTGTGGTGGTGACGGTGAAGTCGAGCGGCACCCGCATCCCGGTACTGGCCGACGCCGCGCTCGTGATCGCCGCGGCCGTGCCGACGAGCACGTTCACACGGTTGCTTAGATCACTTTCGACACCCGCCGCGACGGCGGTGATCTGGTAGGTGCGCGGTCCGGGCACGGCGCTGCTGTCGGTGTAGGAAGGAGACGGGGGCGAGCCGATGATGGCGCCGTCCCGGTACACGTTGTAGGAGCTGGCGCCAGCGACGGCGGTCCAGTTCAGCACCGGCACCGCGGTCGGTGACGCTGCCGACAGGCCTGACGGCGCCGGTGGCTTGACGGTCAGCTGGGCGCTGGCCGGGCTGCTCCAGTTCCCGGCCTGGTCTTGCGCCCGCATGCTCACCGTGTAAGTGCCCGCGGGCAGGCTGCTGCCCAGTGTCGCGGTCGCGGAGCCGCTGGCGACGGTCATAGCCGTCCCGTTTCCGGGCCCCGGGTCCGCGCCCACGAAATACTCCGCGGCGCTGATGCCGCTCAGGGCGTCGCTGACGTCCGCGCTCAGTGTTGTGCCGCCGCCCTCGGTGATCACCGCCGGGCTCACTGCCACAGCCGACACCGCCGGCGGGGTGGTGTCATAGACGACCACGACCGGCGCGGAGCTGGGTCCCTCCACGGCGCTGCTGTTCACCGCCGTAACGGTGTAGGTGTAGCTGCCGTCGGCACTCAAGCCAGCGTCGGTGAACTGGGAGGTGGAGGTTGTCCCGACCTGAACGCCATTCCGGTACACGCGGTAGCTAGCGGCGGCGGCCACGGCATTCCACGACAGCGCTGGTGCAGTGCGGGTCGGGGTAGCGGCCGACAACCCCACGGGTGCAGCTGGGATAGCCGGCTGCGGCTGGAAAACGATGGTGGTGGGGGTGGTGACGGTCAGCGGCTGGGTGTTGCAGACGCTGGTCAGGCCGATGCTCGCGCACACGCGGCCGGCGGCGTACCGCACGCCTTTGAACACCTGCATGGTGGCCGTGCCGTCCGCGCCGGTCGTCGCCTGATCGCCCTCGCCGATGATGCTGGCATCGGCCGGGCCGCCGGCGGTCACCGACGTGGTCCCCCCGCTGGACGAGCCAGTGACCTGGGCATTGGGCACGGCGCTGCCGCTGGCGTCGTTCACCACCACCGTCAGGGGCACCGTGTCGAGCTGGAAGTTCTGAACGAGGTCACCGCCGGTCAGGTCGTAGCTGGCACCGGGGTTCTCCCGCAAAGTGAAGGACGAGGGCCAGCCCGGCGGCACGGGCACGGTTTCCAGCGGGTAGAACTCCAGATAGGAGTAGACCCCCGGGACACCGGACATGCTGTAGCTGCCGGCGGCGTCGGTCTGGCCGTACATGACGGTGCTGGCGGAACTGGCGTCCATCGCGACGCCAGTCACCGGATTACCCTGGCCGTCGGTGACCGTCCCCGACAACGTATAAGTCAGGGCGGTCAGCTGGACATCCAGCACCTGGTCTGCGGAGACCGTGACGTTGCTGTCCACCACCGGGTTCAGCCCGCTTCCGGCCGGCGGTATGAAATGGAAGTCGTATGTTCCGGGACCGACGGCGAGTCCGTAGGACCCATCGGCCCCGGTGAGAACAGGCCCGAATTCGATCGTCGACCCGCCAGGACTGGTCGCGCTCACAGCAACATTCGGAAGCGGCCGCCCATTCTGATCAGCGACGACGCCGGTGACATTTAAACTCGCGGCCCCGGCGACCGCATTCCCCGACAGGGCAAGGAAAACTGCCAGGGAAACAGCGGCAGCCAGCCGGAGCACCGTCTGTGAAATCCCACGCAGCCGCACAGCCCACCCCCTGCCGATGGCGGTCGGCCAGTCGGCAACGCCACACTAAAGACGCCACGAACATTGTGTCAATAGCCAGGACAGCAGCACGAAACTCGGGGAGCAGGGGCTACACAAAAGGACGCCCGCCCGTACCACGCCAAAGAACAGGTTGTCCAGGCGTCCGAACTGCTCGGAGAGTTTCTAGGGATTCTTCCCTCCGGTGGCCGTCTAATACGTATTTTACGGACATGCACTAGAACAGTGCTATTCTGCTCCGCTTGAGTGCGCAGGATTCGCCATTCGCGGACAGGTCAGGGATCGGCCAGCTCTCGATGCAGCACAGTGTCACGGTGCTCGATTTGAATGACGGAAATACACTAGAAACTGGAAGATCTGCGCCACTCTGAGTCCATCGAGGCCGACCAGATCCCTAGTGCCGGAGTCGGCCTGATGACGGCCCAGGATCACTGCCGAGAGATCCAGGCGCAGCCTGACCGGCAAGACGGCCGACCTGACGGCTCCGTCGCCACGGAGTCGATCTTCGGCTAATGTCTTGATTCGTGTCGGCGCCAATCTTCGCTCTCAGCCTCTTGGGCTGGAAGCACAGCGGCGGGAAGAACAAGCTCGGCTGGGAGCAGGTCCCTAACAACGCCGACATCGATAACCGTGCGAGCTTGCAGCTCGGTGCGGTCATGCTGGAGTCGCTGTCCGCCCATGCTGGTGGGGAGCTTTCGCCGCCCCCGCCGGGTCCTGGCGCGTTGCTTGAGGAAGCTGTGCGAGTTGACTTGGCACGGGAGCTGGCCGCTCGGGATAGCTCGCGCCATTGGACGGCCCGGCGTGGGGCTTTCGTGACCGACTACAGCCAGTACGTCCACCTGCTGCACCTGAACCAGCTGGTAATCGGCAATCCGACACTGTCAGTTACCATGGGCCAGGACTACCTCATCAGGCCCGACGTCGTGATCGGCCTCGAAGATGTGCCCACGGTCAACGGCCTGCCGTTGCTGCACGCCGCTGTCTCATGCAAGTGGACTATCCGCTCCGACCGCGTGCAGAACATCCGGCACGAAAATAATCAGATGGTGCGTCATCGCCGTGGCCGGCAGCCCCACTTGGTCGCCGTCACGGCTGAACCGCTCCCAAGCCGCCTCGCCGCGATCGCCCGCGGCACTGGCGAGGTTGACGCGGTGTATCACATCGCCTACGACGAGCTGCACGCAGCCGTTCATGCATCGGACAACAGCGGGCAGCAGGCCGCTTGGGCGGAGATCACCGGTCAAGGCCGGTTGCTCAATTACAACTTGCTCGGCGAGCATCTGGCTTCGTGGTAATAGCACGCGTTGGTCTGGGCTGGTAGCCGTTTGCCGGCTACCGTCCGGATCGTGGCTGACTCACTGCCGGAGCCAGATAGCGAACAGATCGCTGCGCTGGTGGACTGGCAGCGCCGACTGCGTGACCTGAGATTCCTCGACTGGGACTACCAGCATGAGAAGCGCTATGACGAAGGCTCGCGGGTGTGGACTTATTACCGGCTGACGAGGTCCGCGGCATGGCCCGAGAACATCTGGCAGGCAATCCGAGCCGAGGAAGCCCAGCGAAAAGCGCGGAAGGCGCAGCTGTCAGCTGGCCCGGAATAGGCGGAGTGGCTGGGATCGCGCGCCGTCGAGCGCTGCTTTGATCTGGCCGCCGATTGCCTGCGCGACTGGGGGCGGGAAGGCGTTGCCGATCTGGCGGTACTTCGCAGTCTTGCGGCCTGTGAATACCCAGTCGGCGTCGAAACCCTGAATGCGGGCCACCATCTCGCAGGTCAGACGCGGAAGGTAGCCGTCAGCGGGGGCATCAGCCGGAGGCGCGTCCTCGGCGATACTGCGGCCTTCCACGCCGAGCCGCCGCCATTCCGCCCTGGCCCTGGTCGGCCCGAGATCAGGGCCTCCGTGCTTGTGCGAGCCCCCCACGATCGTCGGCGCGATGCTGTCAGCCCCCATGGCCCACGCCTTGGCGCCAGGCCAGCCGTTGGCAGCCATCAGCGGGTACAGAACATGACCCACTGTCGGCGGGGTGCTCTCTGGCGTCGGCCAGGTGAAATGCGCCGCATACCGGCGCTTGATCGCAACAAGCACGAACCGCGGCCGCAGCTGCGGCACTCCATACTCACAAGCGTTAAGGACCTGCCAGTAGATCTCGTAGCCGAGGCGTTCAAGCTCATCGATCACGGCCTGGCGATAATCGGAGAACTTGCGCTCAGCAAGCCCTTTGACGTTCTCCAGCATGACGGCCGCCGGGCCGGCTTCGCGCACGAGCCGAAGTGCCTCGGGAAACAGGTCCCGCTCGTCGGCAGCACCGAGCTGACCGCCCGCCACGGAGAATGGCGGGCACGGGACCCCGCCCGCCAGGAGATCAACGCCGTGGTACTGCGCACCGTCCAGGTTACGGACGTCGTCCTCAACGATGTTCCAGTCCGGCCGGTTCTGGCGCAGCGTCTCAGCCGCATCCGAGTCGATCTCCAGCGCTACGGCATGACCGAAACCGGCAAGCTCCAGACCGCGTGACTGGCCGCCAGCACCTGCACAGATCTCAAGACACGTCAGTTCTGACACGTCCTCGCTCCTTGCGGCCTAAGCTGAAAAACTCCGGCTGATTCGAACAGATGTGCGATGACCGATACTGGCACATATATGCCGCCAGCGCTAGAGGGTACGCTACGACCACGGGTCGTAGCGTACCGGCTCCGGGTGCCGATGCTGGGGAGCCGCACCGAACACTCCCCCCATCAAACCAGGCGGGACGCGGTCCATCTGAGCCGGCGCGACGCCCGCCAAGCTGGCCGCCGACGGTCAGAACCGGGGACCCGCAGGCTGGCAGTCTCGGCCGGAATGGTCCGATGATCGCCATAACGAGCGCCCGAGTACCTGACGGGCATGCTGTGATATCAGCGGCCACTACTCACTCCCAAGGGGCCAGCATGTTCCCAACCTCGCCGCTGTCAGGAAGCATCACGATCCCCAGCGAGGCCACCTTCTGGATGCCCAAACCAGAGGACATCGACGAAGAAGGAATTGGCAGTCTCATCCGCGGAACCTGGCTGATCAAAGACGTGCCCGTCCGCGAAGCTCGGCAGTTGGGGCAAGAGGAGCGCCGCATCGCTGAGGTTCTCGGCAACCTGGCCGCCGCAGCCGAGGACTTTGATCGTCTGGCTCATGCCGTCGAAGACGGCTACGACCCTGACAACCCGGACGGGCGCTACGCCCTGACCTTCCACCGAACGGACAGCGCTAGGCGACTTCCTATCGGACGACGAAACAGCCGCGCTCGACTCCCTCGAAATCGGAGTCGCGGGTCTGGTCTACGCGCTTGCTACCGTGCGCCTCAACTCCGGCCGCAAGCTGTCGAGGGCATCCAGGTGATCACGCCTGGTCCGACGTCCCCGTCGTACTGTTCGCTACGACGGAGTACCGCGCCAGAGCACTGCAACCACTCGCCGAAGCCACCAACTGCCGATTCGGTATCGACACCGCCCGGCCCGAACTGCTCGCCATCCAGGGCCGGTCCATACTCGACACGATGGCCTTGGCAGACGCAGTGCTGGCATCCCGCCGTACCTTCGTTCAGCCTAGGCAACCCCGCGGTAGTCGGCCCGCGCTAAGACATGGCGAGGAACGGCTGCTCTAGTGGCTGTCCATCCTGCCGGGTGCAGATGAGTGGCTCGCGTTGCTGGCGCGGTACACGACGCGCGGCGCCGGGTGTGCCGCATTGGTGTACCGCTTGCCAGATGCGTGCCTATTCTGGTCCCTGCTAAGCCGAAGTGCGCTGGTCACCGCGCTTGGGTGAGGGTTCTTGAGATCCGCTCCCGCAGGGCGAGAGATGACGAAGTGCATGGCACTCGCATTGACGGGCGCTGGCGATCGCCGTCAGCACGGCACAGACTCATCTGTCCGTGGTACCACTGACGGTCCGGACGATCGCCAAGCTGAGACGGCCCGGACCGATGGCTCGGTACCAGCGTGCGTCGGCCCCTGAGATGGCACGATCTCTGCCAGATCTGAACGGCGCAGGCGAACTTCGGTCGGGTCCGGCTGACCCCGCGATTCCGCGAGCGCTCAGATTTGGCAGTCATCGAAGATCGGCGGTCTTACGGTATCGATGACCGGAAGGCCAAATCATCCGGGCGCCCAAGATGTGCCGTTCCAGCGCAGGATCAGCGTCTGGTACTGCGCCGACGATGTGTTGCATTGGCTGATGCAAGTCTGTCCTGCCGCCCAGGTGGTACCGTCCTGGCCGACGGCGACCGCGTTAAGATCGTCTTTAAGTCCCGGGCTCGGGCTTGGCACGCGGGTCCATGCTGAACCATCCCACCGTAGGATCAGCGTATAGCCATAAAATCCACTATAACCATATTGACAGCCCGTTTCATTACAATAGTAACCGACCGCCCACGCAGTCCCGCCGGGCCCCGTGCTTACGCTCCAGAGCACGGCGCTATTGCCCGGGCTCGGGCTGCGCACACGTGACCATTTGGCCCCGTCCCAGCGAAGGACCACGGTTTCCCAACGTCCTTGGCAGCAGGTGGAGCCCGCAGCCCATGCGGTCCCGTCCGACCCGATGCTTACGCTGCTGAGGGAGAACGAAGGAGTTGACACTTGTGTCCAGGTCGCACCATTCCAGCGCAGGACATGGCTGCCATCGCCAACGACCCATGCCATGCCACCTGGCCCGGCGGCCACCCCGCCGGGACTGATGCTGCCGCCCGGGCTGGGGATTCGTGACCACGATGTGCCGTTCCAGCGCAGTATCAAAGGGGCGGCTGCGTTTGCGCAGGGAGAGCAGCCAACAGCCAAGGCGGTCCCGTTCTGCTCTCCGGCAACGCCGGAGAGCTCGGCACCTCCACCCGGGCTTGGGCTGGGGATCCTCGACCATGTGGTGCCGTCCCAGTGCAGCACCAGCGTTCTGTAGCCCTGCAATGCGTTGCCGCAGGCTGACGGGCAGAAGCCGCCAACAGCCCACACAGTCCCACCCGGTGCTGCGGCTGCGCCGACCAGAGAGACGTTGCCGCTGATACTGGGGACGGGCACACGTGACCAGGCCCTGCCGTCCCAACGCTCAGCCAGGGGCTGACTGAGTCCGCTGCGGCCTGGGGCGTCGCCGATCGCCCAGGCGCTGCGTCCGGGCCCGGCTATGACGGCCTCGAGACGTCCCCCTGGAACAGGGGTCATGAGCGCGAGAGCATTCGCCCGGTGACCTGAGCGTTCCTGTGGCCCTCTGGCAGAGGGGTTTAGGAGAAAAGCAACCGCAGCGGCGACGCCGGCCACCAGAACAACGCTGACGGCGCCAATAACGAGGCTCCTTGTCCGCCGCGTCTTCGCCGGGCTCGAGGCAGGCCCAGAGGAATCTCCGGGCGCTGTCGGCGGCCGGGATACCCGGCTGTCTTCATCGGCAGACTCCTGGAGAATGGACACCTCAGCGGGCGACGCTGCTAGGCCCATCACGTCTTCTGGCTGGGCCGAGTCAGCCGCGCCGCGCGCCGCAGCAGTCAGCGTCTCATCGCCAGAGGCCGCTCTCGCGGTCAGCGACTCGTCCTTCCGAATGCCGAGGGCAAGCTCCGCGCCAATAGTGCCGGCCCCAGCGCCTGCGGCCTGGCCGGCGGGCACCTGCGACACCACCACGGTGGCGGGCCGCTCCGCATCGCGGCTCGCTGACTCAACGTCATAGGGCCCGAGCTCCAGCGCTTCGCGCAAGGACTCGCCGAACTCGCGGCAGCTGACGTACCTGTCCGCCGGATCCTTAGCCAGCGCCCTGGCGAGCACCGCGTCGACCGCGGTCGGCAACCCTGGCCGCCGCGCCGTCAGGGCAGGAGGCGGCTCGGACGCGTGCGCGTAGATCACCGCCATGCCATGGTCCCGGGAGAAAGGCGGCTGCCCGCTCAGCATCTCGAACGCGGCGCACGCCAGCGCGTACTGGTCGGCACGACCATCCACCTCCCGGCCAGCGATCTGCTCTGGGGACACGTAGTCTGGCGTGCCGAGAAACAGCCCTGAGCCGGTCAGCCCAACCGACGACAGCGCTCCCTTGCTCAGCCCGAAATCCGACAAGTAGACGTGATCAGGCCTGCCCGACCGGATGTCGATGAGCATGTTCGCCGGCTTGACATCGCGGTGCACGAGGCCAGCGGCGTGTGCCGCGTCCAGCGCCGATGCCACCGGTGACACGATCGACGCCGTCCGCGACGCGCGCAGTGGGCCCTCGCGGCGAACCAGCGACCGGACGTCGCCGCCCGGGACATAGCGCATGGCGATATAGAGAACGCCATCTGCCTCTCCGGCCTCGAATACCGGAATAATGTGCGGGTCATCCACCGTGGCAGCGACCCTGGACTCCCGGATGAACCGCTGCCGGAACGCCTCGTCTTCCGCAAGCACGGGCGCGAGTACCTTCAGCGCCACAACGCGGCCGAGCCGCTCGTCTTGCGCCCGGAAGACGACCGCCATCCCGCCCCGGCCGATCCGGTCCAGCACCAGGTACCCCGCGATCCGTGCCCCGACCGCGATCCCCTCACCGGAGGCCAGGACACTGCCGTCATCACCAGGCGGTGCAGCGCTCATCAAACCTCCGACATCACACCTGCCAGGCCAATAGGGCATTGGCTCCCTATCCTGGCAGATCGCGTGGCGCACCGTAACCGGTCAAACACGTCGGCAAGAAACGTAACAGGCCCCTGCTGATCCGCCCGAACCACGCCGACGGCACGCTCGCACAGGCAGCTGGTCGGATCGCGAGCAGCAGCTCGGGCGAACGTGCCGCTGCCGATGCCTTGCAATCCCGTAGCTGGATCAGCTGCGTTCCGCATTGCAAGAACTGAGGTAGTACTCGGGCGTGCCGAGTCGGCAGCACGCAGGCAACCAGAGGCTCCCCGCCTCCTGCCGAATGCCAGCCGAACTGCCTTACGGCCGGGAGCGTCCGTGCAGGTCAAGAGCGTCAGGTGGCCGGTCTTGAAATCCGTCGGCTCAGCGCCCCGCCGGAGCGGGCGACCTGACACGATCGTCTGATTGCAAAGCACGATCTGGCCGTCGTCCGAACATGCCGGGCATGACCTGATGTGCGATTAACCAGGTCGATGACCGCCTGAGGATGCTTGGCGTCGCTCCGTGTCTGGCCTGCCTGCCCGCAGGCGCGGGGATAGGCCGCACGGGCGAAGTCGGCGCTGGGCTGTGGCATCGGTGACGATGAGGGGAGACCGGATGCGACGTGTCCGAGACCGAGGTCGGCCAGCCGGTTCCGGACCGCTTTGACCCGATGGGCCGCCATGAACCAGCCGCTGGAGTCTTACCAGGACGAGATCTACCTCACCGGGGTCAGCGGCGCGCTGCCCGCCGATCTGTCCTCGCTCGAGGGGCTGGCCAGGGCGCGGCTGGCGCCCCAGGTGTTCGGCTACATCGCGGGCGGCGCGGGCACGGGCGACACCATGAGAGAGAACGAGGCGGCGTTCCGCCGGTGGCGCATCGTTCCGCGGATGCTCACCGACGTCAGCAGCCCGGCGTTCGCCTCGACGGTGCTCGGCACGCAGCTCGCGGCGCCGATGCTGCTCGCCCCCGTCGGCGCGCTCAGGCTCGCGCACCCGGACGGTGAGCTAGCGGTGGCGAGAGCGGCCGGGTCGCTCGGCGTCCCGATGATCTTGTCGACGAACTCGTCAGTCGCGCTGGAGGACGTGGCGCAGGCGAGCGGCGACGGGCAGCGCTGGTTTCAGCTCTACTGGCCGAAGGACAGGGAGGTCGCCGCGAGCCTTCTCAGCCGGGCGAAGGCGGCCGGCTTCAGCGTGCTCGTGCTGACGCTCGACGCCCGGATGCTCGGCTGGCGGCCGCACGACCTGGACCACGCCTTCTTGCCGGTCCTGCGCGGCATCGGCGCGCAGAACTACCTCACCGACCCGGCCTTCGTCGCCGGGCTGGCGGAGCCGGTGGCCGACAACGCGGCCGCGGCGATCCTGCGCTCGGCGCAGATGTTCGGTGACCCGTCGCTGACCTGGGAGGACCTGCCGTTCTTGCGCGAGCGCTGGGACGGGCCCATCGTGCTGAAAGGAATTCAGTCGGTCGCCGACGCCCAGCGAGCCGTGGCCGCGGGGATGGACGGGATCGTGGTCTCCAACCACGGCGGCCGCCAGGTCGATGGCGGCATCGGCGCGCTCGACGCGCTGCCACCGATCGCCGCGGCTCTCGGGCCGCGGGCGACGGTGCTGTTCGACAGCGGCGTTCGCGGCGGCGCCGACATCATCAAGGCGCTGGCGCTGGGCGCCAGGGCGGTCCTGATCGGCCGGCCGTACGCCTACGGGCTCGGCCTGGCCGGCGAGGACGGGGTCAGGCACGTGCTCCGCGCCTTGCGCAACGACTTCGAGCTCACGATGAGACTGGCCGGCTGCGCGAGCCTGGACGACCTGAGCCCGGCCACCATAACCCGGTCGCCCTGAATTCCCGATCGCCGGCCTGCCGGCGGGCAGGCAAGACGGCCGCCGAGCTCGGCGACCGGGTGGCGCGCTCGTGCTGACTACTTCGGCGCGCCGGACTGGGCGCAGGGGACTGCCCGGAACTCGCACCGGATCCTTGCGCACGCGGTGACCACGCCCGGCGGCTGGAGGGGAAGCAGCGCGAACGTGCCGCCCGCCCGCTGGTAGCACATGACGGCGAAGCCAGCGATCGCTGACCGCTCATAGGCGCTGAGCGACTTGCATGGCGCGGCAGCCTGGGGAATGCCGTGCGACGGGTCCACGCAGGCCACGGCGTATGCACGATGGCGTGGCCTCCGGTGAAGAAGAGCGCGGGCGGCGTGGTCACCAGGCCTTGCGCGATGGCCACGCGGTCCGGGCGGTACTTCACGTGCCTGGGCGAGACGGTCATGACCGTGCCACGGACCGAAACGGGATCCGACTAGCTGTACTGGCCCGAGGCGTTCTTGGAGGCAAACGACCACAGCGACGGCCCGGCCAGCGTGCAGGCGAAGTTGCCCGCATGGTCGCCGCTGCTCTGAACTGCGGGCCTGCGAGGACTTGACCTCGGACCTCTTCCTTATCAGGGAAGCCCGGGGCTTGGCTCAGTGTCGCCCGGCTAGGCAAGCGGTGCGGAAGTTCACCGGTCTGTGTGTCCGAGAGGAACCTGACACCGAAACGCGGGAAAGCTCCCCCGTACCCGGCAGCACCCGGTGGGTGCCCTCCACGCCAGAAGTCCGGTCACCCCTCGTAAGAAGGACAAAGGCGCGTACGCACAAAGAGGTCTCGTTCTGGACGGCTGGCGACTCCTCGGCGGCCGCCAGTTGAGGTGCTTCGCCGGCAAGCAGTTCGTGCCCAACCAGTCACTCCGCCAGACCCACCGCGAGTGGCACATCACAGAGCCCGAGGAAACGAAAGAGCTCCTTGCGGCGTGACCGGCGGCTCGCGCAGCCAGGTCGGTGGCGAGCTGGAACACGCGACGCCAGGACCTGCTGCTAGTCGTTGGCGTTGCCGTTCTCTCCTGCGCTGTACCTGATTCGAGTCGCGGTGAGCGGCTCCGTGGAGGGCGCCGAGCCCGCGACCTCCGCGTCTGTTCGGGATGAGGGCATGCTTGTCAGCATGGAGCGCAAGAGCCGGCGGCCGCCGGGGCGTGGTGAGGTCTCTGGTGACCAGGGTGAGCGCAACGCCGACGAGAGCGTGAGTTTCAGGCCGACGAGCGGGAGACATCGGCTAGCGAGCGGGAACGGCAGGCCGACGAGCGGGAGGCATTGGCCGGCGAGCGGGAGCGCAGGGCCAGCGACCGGGAGCGCAAGGCGGACGAGCGGGAGACGCAATTAGACCAGCTCGCCCACCGGGTGACGGCCTCAACCGAGAGCGTGGGGACACGGGCCATGGAGGCCATCGCGCGCGGCCGCGAACGGCTGGCCGAGAGCGCTGAGCGGCTGGACCGCAGCCCACATCGCAACCCTCCCGCAGGCCACCCTCAGGTAGCCGGACAAGCTCGCCCACGATCCGATCGGGCGAAGTAGAAGTCGCAGGGATCGGTCTCTTATGGGTGATTCGGCCCGCATAACTGCCCCCCATGGTTGTGCTATAACGCGTGGTGCCTCCGCCGTAGACGATGTGCTGCCCACGACACGAGGCGCATTCGGCATCCGGAACCCTGCGGAGGTTGTCCGCCGAGCCGCCGAGGTCGTGGCCGGCGAGAGTCTTACGGCCGGCCGCATGCCACCGACCTGCTACGCTGGCCGCAGTTCGCCCCGCAGGCGATCAGGGGCGGGTTCCGGTCCGCGAATGCGCTGCCGCTGCGGCTGCGCAGCCAGGTCATCGGCTCGCTCAACCTGTTCCACGCCGGGACCGGTGGGCTGGGCGGGGCTGAGCTTCGCATGGCGCAGGCGCTGGCGGATGCGGCCACGATCGGCATCTTGCACCAGCGGATCATCCGCTGCGGCGAGATCGTCGCGGGGCAACTGCAGCTGGCGCTGGACAGCCGGATCGTCATCGAGCAGGCCAAGGGCATCCTGGCCGAGCGGCTGCAGGTCAGCACCGGCGACGCGTTCGAGGTGCTGCGCAGGGCTGCCCGCTCCCGCAACCGGCTGCTGTCGGAACTTGCCCGCGAATTCGCGACCGGCTCCGCCGACGCCATGGAGCTACTGCAGCCGCCCCGGCGCCGGCCGGCTACCAGGCCCGCCGACGTGTCACGTTCCGACTGAGATCATCAGCCGAACAGGGCCCGGCAGGCGTGCAGGGCGCCGGGGTCCGCTGAACCCGGAGCGGGTGAGCAGCGCCGGCGTGTCCTCGACAGGGCGCAGCGTGCCGCCGGGGGGGGCAGCCCGGCGGTGCGATCGGCGTCCCTGCCCGGACACGTTCAACGTCCCTGCCCGGAGCAGGGGCCAGGCTGCATTGCTTGCCTGACCGCCGCGAGGCCGCGACCGCCGGCACTCCGAGCAGGGGCGAGTTCCGGTACTTTCCGCCGTATCCGGGCGCAGTGCCTGCGCTGGCGGGATCCGATTCGCCAAGGCTCCGCGAGCTGACTGTACGGCGACCGTTCCTTCTACGGCAGGGAACGGGCAGCTGGCTGGTCCCCGGCAACTCCAGCTGATCGCTGGCAGAGGCTCGCGCCGGCCGGGATCAGGTCACGGCGCAGGAGCGGTCAGCGCCGCCGACGGCCTCCTCCACGCTGGCATGGACGGGGAGCACGTCGGATCAGGCGCGTATCGGTGAGGACGCGCAGCATATGACGCTGCAGCGCGGTGGGTCAGACTGCGCGGTGGCTCGTCACGGGCGGCCGCTTCGTCACGGCCGACGAAGGTCATCGGCCTGGGCGGCTGCCACTTCGCCTGATCCGAGTGTGCGGGCGTGAAGCCGCAGTATGTCGGCTGTGCAGGCCGGGTGACCAACGCGATCAACTTCGTGAACGCGACCTATTCCTTTGTGCGCGGGCACGCCCTGGCCGGTTCGCGGCTGTGGGTTCCCGGGGAGCAGCTGGCCGACCCCGCGGCCCGCGAGGTGATGGGCATCCCGGATCACCTGGAGCCGGCGACCAAGCCGCAGCTCGGCGCGCAGATGCTGGCGGAAGATGCTGGACGCCGGGATCGAGGTGCCCTGGGTAGCTGCTGACGAGGTGTACGGCCAGGACCCGGGGCTGCGGGACCTGTGCGAGGAGCGCGGCGTCGGTTACGTGCTCGGGGTGGCCTGCTCATTCCGCGTGACCCTGCCCTCCGGCGCGAGGATGCGCGCGGACGAGGTGCTGGCGAAGGTCCCCGTGCGGGCCTGGACGATCACCTCGTGCGGGGGCGGGTCCAAGGGCGACCGCCGGTACGCCTGGGCCTGGATCGCTGCCCGGGACCGTCGGCGGCACCTGCTGATCCGCCGCAACCTGCACGACCCCCGCCCGCCTCGACTACTTCTGGTGCTTCGTGCCCGAGGGCCGCCCGGTCTGCCTGCCGGTCCTGGCCGCAGTCTGCGGCCGCCGGTGGACCGCCGGGGAAGATCACGAGTTCGGGAAGGACCAGTTCGGTCACGACCACGCCCAGGTCCGCCTGCACGGCCCGGTCATGCGGCACCTGACCCCGGTCATGGCCGCCCTGGCGATCTGCGCGGTCACCACGGCTGACCTGCGGGACACCAGTCCCGCCCCGCCGCTGCCGACCAGATCCGGCGAGCTGCCGCCCGAGGATCCCGGCCTGATCCCGTTCACCGTCCCCGAGATCAAGCGGCTGTACATCTTGTTCCACCAGGCCCTGCACAGCATCGCCCACGGACTGCGCTGGTCCCGGTGGCGACGCCGGCACCAGGCCCGCGCCCGCTGGTATCACTACCGCACCCGGCTCCACGACCTGGAGACCTTCCCATGATCAGATAACGAAGTACGGCTGCCGTATTAAATCCCAATGGCGAAGCCGGCAGTAAGAGATCGAGAGTGTATAGGCCGGCGGTCAGTCAGCCGCGCCTCCAGGCCACCTAAGCGGGCATCTGGCCAGCATGTGGCGCTCCCGTGCGGAGCAGGACACCGCCCGCGACGGCTGCCAGGGCTGCGATCAAGCCGATTATCGCGCCGACGCCGACCGATGCCGTGGCCCCGAACCCGTTGAGAGCGCTGAACGGGTTCGCGAGCAGCGCGACAAGCGCGAGGACCGCGGTCACTGCCGTCAGCCCGGTTACCAGTTGCCAGTGCTGCACCGGCAGCCGCAGCTCACTCGGCAAGAAGGCCCTGACCAGCAGGTACACGAGGGTGACGATGGCGAGAATCAGGATCAGTACCCGCCAGCCGCCGGCTCCGCCATGGAGGGCGCTGATGCTCGGCGCATTGTTATTGTTAAGGCACGCCGAGTTGCCCCCGCATATCGCGACGACCAGGCTCTCGATGTGCGAGATATCGGCCGGCGAGGGTGTGCGCGTGGCCGGGCTACGGTGCGCCGAGTACCACGGCAGGAAGAGCGTGATCAGCAGCAGGAGCGACCCTCCGCCAGCGATCAGGTCACCAGGCCGCAGCCTGCTCAGGCTGAAAGTGAGCTGCTGCGGTCCGGCCGCACTGCTTTCGGCCTGACCCGTCGGCCAGGCTGCTTGAGCCGGCTGAGATTGGCCGGTGGCCGCAGCGGACCCGGCCGCCGTAACTTCCTGGCTCGGGGTGCCGCACCGACCGCAGAACCGGGTGTCGTCCGGCATTTCAGCACCACAGTTTGCACAATATGCCATATTCGCCTCCCCTTTTGACGGTCAAGTATGACACGCAGCTGAATCAGCTGGAACAAGCTGATCAAACAAGCCGAGGCGGGCTGCATCTCCGGGCTATCAGCCCGATTCGGAAGGAGGGCGGCGCTCGGCACGTCCAAAGCGCCGGCAGGCGCTGATGTCCTGCTCGGTGAGCGGCAAGGCCAGGCTCCGCGCCGCACTCGCCATTTGCGGACCGTGCAGACCTCCACCGCGTACGGGGTGACTTGGAACTGCAGGTACAGCCAGGCGAGCAGTCCGAAGGACGACCCGAACACACCGTAGAGCGCCGAGCTGTGGCGCAGCAGGTGCCCGACCACGTATCTGCTGAGTAGCAGCAGCACTTGCCAGGAAGCCGTCGGCAAGACCGCTCCAGGGCGCACGCCGCGCCAGCTCACCACGGCCGCCGTGGCCATCCCGAATGCCAGCCAGAATAGCCTGATATTGAGAACGAAGGCGACGCTGGCGGGCTTGCCGATCGCGAGCCGGACCGACTATTCGACGGCGACGGGATGGATGATCCGGCTACAGGTTCCTCTTAATGACATTATCCTTAAATAATGGGCATTCGAGGATCTGCGCTCTGATGATCAGATGCCTATGCTGCGCGTATGGGAGGGACGCCGGGCTAGGGGCCGGCGGGTTTGCGGCTCCTACCGAGTTCGCGGATGAGTGCGCAGGTGGCTGCTGTTGCGGAAGGGGGCGGAAGGGGGCGGTCAGATGATCCGGCACCGGACTTTGACTATCGCCGCCGCTGGGGTGCTGGCGGCTGGGCTGGTTCCGGTCCGGATCCCGGTCGCTGGCAGTTCGTGCTGGTCCGTGAGGGCGGCCAGTGGCTGCTGATGGACTCCCGGAGACTGCCATGAGGCGCCTCGCTGCCCGGTTCGCCATCATCATCACAGTGGCGGTGGTCGCGTGCGCTGGAACGCTGGCAGCCACCGCGGGTACCTCGCCGAGCCCGTCCGCAGTTCCGTGTCCTGGCGCCGCGCCCGGCCTGACACTGGGAACAACGACGCCTGTGCTGCTGGTGCACGGCTTCACTGAGAAACCGGACGTGTGGACTACCGGAGAAAGAGCCGGGCGGCAGGGTACTCAGCGCTTGCCGTCGATGGTGCAGGCGATCAGCACTGCGCTCGGCTCCAAGGTGACGGTCGTCGCCTTCGACTACACGTCTGCGAACACCAGGTGGGTGACAGACCCGGCGGTCGGCCCGCAGCTGGCCACTTGCATCGCCTGGCTGGCCAGAACCTCAGCGGCGCAGGGCGGGCCTGGGAAGGTGATAGTTGTCGCCCACTCGATGGGCGGCCTCGCCGTCCGCTGCGCCCTCGACGCGGCTTGCCTGAAAGGCCATGGCACGGGCCCAGCCGCGAACCCGGACCAAATCGGGCTTGACATTACGCTGGGCACTCCGAACCTTGGCCCGCTCAAGCCTCTGAGCGCAGCCGGCCAGTTTCTGTGCGGGAGCATTTGCCTGGGTCCGGCCGACCTGGTGAAAACCGACGCCGGAGCGGCGATGATCGGACTCGAGCCAGGTTCTAAGAATCCGACACAGCTTCAGCCGCTGCCTGCCAGCGTCCCCTTGTACGCCATCGTAGGCAAGATCACCATTCCTGTTACGTTGCTGAGCGCCGGCCCGTTCAATATCTTGACCGTCACGAGCGACATCGGCGACGTGCTCGTACCCGTCGATTCGGCCCTGGCGGGAGCGCCGCCTCCCGTTCACATAGTGGATTGCGGCACGGTCAGCACCGCTTTCAGGTAGTTCCGAAATGCTCCCATTTCACCGAGACCACCGATCCCGTATCGCAGGCGAACGTTATCGCGGCCATCGAGCCAGCCGCCACGGCCCTGGGTATCAGGGCGTGCACGCCGACAGCGATCACCAGGGCACTCGTCGCCAAGGATCCGGCGAGCAAATCGTCGCTCCAGCTCATTCATTACGCCTGCAAGAATGGCTGGGCCCCGGCTGAGGTGCACCGGAAGATCGCTCTTAGCAATGGCAGCACTGGCTCCCAGCGACTTGGCCAGATCCCCCGATCAGGCCTTTGAGCTGGTGGTCAGGGGCAGGATCGAACTGCCGACCTTCCGCTTTTCAGGCCGACCAAATGACACTGGTCGCGTGAGTCGGCCCAGCGCGGAAGGTGCCCGATGGGTGCCTGTGACTGCCGCTGGTTGTTGCCGTTGTCGTCACAGTTGTCGTCGAACCCGCATATGGATCTGCCTGACGGGGAGCAAGCCGACGGCTGCTCGGCGGCTATCAGCCCAATGATCTGAGCGATGACGGCCTTGTCGTATCAGATCTTGATGACCTGAACATCGGGCATGGCGTCGTAGTCAGAGTCCTGCGTCACGATCGGAACGCCATGGGCGATCGCGGTGGCCGCGATCCAGCTGTCGTTGACCGGCACCTTCCGGCCAGCAGCACGCAGCCGCGGGACCAGCAGCGCCCAGGCGTCGGAGACCGCCTCGTCGACGGCAAGGGCCTCGAACCGCTGGGCGAGCTGATAGGTAGACAGTCTCCGGGATGCATCCTCGGGGTTCCTGGCCTGCAGGACACCGAGCCGCAGTTCACCGAGCGTGATCGCTGAAATGCCCCATTCAAAATCGGCGAACTGGCCGGCATTGAACCGCGCCGCCTCCAGGCCGATGAGCACGGAAGTGTCGGCCAGCGCCCGCTGGGAACTCACCATGGCAGGTCGTCAGTCGTCTCGGCCAGGGTCGCCCGCAGTTCCTCAGCCAGGCCAGTGGTATCGGGACCCAGGCGGGCGAGTTCGCCGCCGATCTCCGATGCGGGCAGCCACTGCCGCCGCCGTGAGAGCGGGATGATCTTCGCTACGGGACGGTTGTCCTTGAGAACCTCGATCTCCTCGCCTGCCTCGACACGTCGCAGCACCTCCGCAGTGTGGTTGCGGAGATCGCGCGCGGGAATAGCATTCATGGAGCAAGTGTAGCACTCGAGCTACACTTGTAGCAAGATCGAGGTCTATCCCGAGGGCGCAACAGCACAGCGCTGTGACTGGCAACGCCCGCGACGGCGACGTCATCGCGCCAGCCCGCGACCCAAATGAGCAATCGTGACCCCTGGGCACAGAACCAGCGCGAGCCCTATCGCACACCCAGTCCTACCCGCATGACCTGCCCCCCATGACCGTCCGCCGCCTACATGGCACCGTTGTCGTCAGAAGCAATTCAATCGGCACATTGTTTCCGCAGCTCAAAGAGTGGTCAGGGGCAGGATCGAACTGCCGACCTTCCGCTTTTCAGGGGTTCTATCGCGCCTGAAATCATCGTCCTGAGTAAGTGCTCCACCCTAGTTCACCCGCGTTTTCCGCTGGTCAACTGGGTTGTACAGTCATTCTAGCAACCGTGCCGTCGTGTACCGAGTTGTTCCGTTTTGTTTGTGGGATTCTTGTGTTGATCTTCGTCAGAACCCGTACTTGTGGGGTTTCTGTGGGGCTCACCGATCGACAGCAGCCTAGCTTTCGGCGGGAACCGGATGCAGGCGGAGACTCCTCCTCCTCCTCCGCCGCCCCATCGGCCACAGTGGATGCACTACCAGGTTCGGGCCATCGTAGGCATAACGATGCCGAGAATCGTGACGATGCGGGCGAGGAATGTCACGATAACGGGGGTCCAGCAGTCGCGATCTCTAGGTTATGAGTCAGCTTGCGACACGAGGTCGCACGCGGTGAGTGAGCACGTTGAGGAGGTCTGGCTTATGCCGGGAACGTAGCTACAGGTGGTGTCCGACCTGTCCCCGCCGTGACGTGCGTGGCCGCCTCCTGGCCGGCTGGGTGCGAAGCTCACGGGAAAGCCTAAGGGCTGCCGTTCCAGCCATGGCGGCTACGGGCGAGGGGAAGGACCGGAGGGGCGACTGTCAGGGAACCCTTGCTGATGCCTCGTCACGTAAACATCCCGGGCTGGGTTGGTTTGCCGGGGTGGCAGGGACCGGCCGCTGAGAGGCGGCAGGCGGCGGCCGCGCATATGACGCGGCTGGTGGGCACCGCTGTCCCCGGGGTAGAGAGGGCGCCCGGCCCGGTCCGGGTCTCATGCGTGCGGAACGTGGAAACCCTGCTATGGGTCCGCATCGCAGGCGCGGGTATGCGCAGGCGGTGCGGTAAGCCGACCGTAAGGGGGGCTGAATTCCCGTGGCGGGACAGGGTGCCCAGGAAGCGGATGCCGGGCGGCCGAAAGGCGGCAGGAAAGCGGGGCCGCAGGACCGGGACCTCCTCCCGGTGGACCTCGTATAACTGACCCGGATGCCGGGCCGTTGCTGCCCGGGCTCGAAAGAGCGCTGACGTGGGCAGGTGAGCCTTTGACGCGAAGCGAGCGCAAATGCCGGTACTGATGGGCAAGTTGAACACCTCGGTGAACGGACCTGAGGGCCTGCCCCCGTTCGATGGAGACGCCTGGGAGCAGGTGGACTGGCGGCACCATGAGGAGCAGGTACGGCGGCTGCGCGGGCGGATCTTCAAGGCGGTGCAGGAGGGTGACTGGCCGCTGGCCAGGAACCTGCAGAAGCTGATGCTGCGGAGCTGGAGCAACACGCTGGTCAGCGTGCGGCAGGTGACGCAGCGCAACACGGGCCGTCGGACGGCGGGGATCGACGGGCTGGTCGCGCTGACCAGCCAGGCACGGGCCGAGATGGCGGTGCAGGTGCACGCCACGATCGGCTCGCATCGGCCTTCCCCGGTCCGGCGGGTGCACGTACCGAAAGCCAGTGATAAGACCAAAATGCGCCCGCTCGGAATTCCGGTTATCACGGACCGGTGTCATCAGGCACGGGTCCGTAATGCACTGGAGCCCGAGTGGGAGGCCCGGTTCGAGCCAAGATCCTATGGATTCCGGCCGGGTCGCGGCTGCCACGACGCGATAGAGTCACTATTCAATACCCTGCGCGGGAAATCCAGGCGGGTGTGGATTCTTGACGCGGACCTGGCAGGCGCATTCGACAAGATCAGCCACGAGCGCCTGCTGGAAGCGCTCGGCGGTTTCCCCGCGCGGGGAATGATCGCCGGGTGGCTGAAGGCAGGGGTGTTCGAGGCCGGGAAAGGGTTCGCGCCGACCGGGGAGGGAACTCCCCAGGGCGGTATTATTTCGCCCTTGCTGCTGAATATCGCATTGCACGGGCTGGAGGAGGCCGCAGGCGTCCGCTACCAGACCGGAATTTACGCCGGGACGGTGAAGGCGGGCTGTCCGGCGCTCACCAGATACGCCGATGACCTGGTCGTGTGCTGCCACTCCAGGCAGCAGGCCGAGCAGGTCAAGGCACGGCTGGCCGAGTGGCTGGAGCCGAGAGGGCTGGCGTTCAACGAAGCCAAAACCCGGATCGTGCCCCTGTCTGAGGGGTTCGATTTCCTCGGATTCAATCTCCGCCGCTACCCCAACGGCAAGCTGCTCATCAAACCGAGCGCCACGGCCGTCAAGAGGTTCCGAGAAAGGCTTGCCAAGGAGTTCCGCGCACTCCGCGGGTCCAACGTCGCAGCGGTACTGGCGAAAACCGTCCCGATCATACGGGGCTGGGTCGCCTACTACCGGACGGTGGTATCGGCCAGGGTGTTTCACGCGCTGACCGGGTACCTGTGGAAACTCACCTACAAGTGGGCGTGCTGGAGCCACCGCAATAAGCCCAGACGCTGGATCGTCGACCGGTACTTCGGAAAGTTCAGCAAGTTCAGGAACGACCGATGGGTATTCGGCGACCGGGACACCGGCGCCTACCTGCCGAAACCGGCCTGGACCGAAATCGTGCGGCACACCCTGGTCAAAAGCGGGGCATCACCCGATGACCCCGCCCTGGCCGGGTACTGGGCGCAGCGCCGCCAGAAGGTGAAACCCCCGCTGGATTCCTACACCCTGCGCCTGCTGTCCAGGCAGGACGGGCGGTGCAGCCTATGCGGGGAGAACCTGCTGACCCCCGACCAGCCTCCCCAGTCCCCCCAGGGCTGGGAACACTGGTTCCTGTGGGTCGCCAGGAAGGCGATCACGGCGGACTATCTGGTCCACCACGACACGCCCGGCACCGCGCGCGGCAAGCGAACACACCTCGTGCACGCCACCTGCCACCGGAGCAAATATCCGCCCCGGCTGGCGGGAAGCACCGTGATGCAGCAGCAGATGGCCTGAACCGCCCAAGCGGCTTGCTTGGGCCGCGTGCCGCGATGAGTGGCATGCGCGGTCCTGAGGGGGCCCCGGTGCAGCAATGCACCGGGGCTACCCGGCCGATCCCCGTCTTGACCTCTCAGCGAGTCGCACCAGCATGCCGTTCGCGCTGAGCATACGGCGGGGCGCATCGCGCATCGTCTCACCAGCTAGGGCCTGGATCAGCCCGCACCGTTCGCCACTATCATGATCGGCCCACCCTGCGTCGGATGATCAAGCTCGGCGTTCCACCGCCCCCCTCTCTGCCAACAGATCGCCGTCTGCTATCAGATGAACGGCATGACAGCTGAGGACCCAGCGGGCACATCCGTCACCCTCTGCACCTCGCGGGACCGCGACGACCTGCTCTCCGACGGTGCCATCCCCATCATTCATGAGACCAGCTGCGGCAAGCCCCGCACCATCAACAGCCTCGCCATCGGAGCCGCCGGAGCCGCCGGAGCCGCCGGAGCCGCCGGAAAGACTATCGTCCACCAGCCAATCGCCCGAGCCGCCGCAGCCGAGACCGCATCAGGAGAATGAGCCCCACGCCGCCACCCCTGAGCAACACGCGCTGCCCCGGCGGCCAGCCAGGCGACGCAATCACGACCAGCACATGCCCTCCGCCCGCTGACGCCGACAAGGACACCCTGAGCGGGCGCGCGACGACGAGCCCGGTCGAGGTCACCGCGAGCATTGATGTGATCGACGCCCGGCTGAATAGGCCGACTGATCACTTCCACGCGGTTCCGTTCCAGCGCAGGATCAGCGTCTTGCCCCCGGTGCTGCCGACCGCCCAGGCGCTGCTGGCGGACGTGGCGGCCACGCCAGAAAGGACGCTGCTGGCACCAGGGCTCGGGCTGGTGACCTGCTTCCACGCGGTTCCGTTCCAGCGCAGGATCAGCGTCTTGCCCCCGGTGCTGCCGACCGCCCAGGCGCTGCTGGCGGACGTGGCGGCCACGCCAGAAAGGACGCTGCTGGCACCAGGGCTCGGGCTGGTGACCTGCTTCCACGCGGTTCCGTTCCAGCGCAGGATCAGCGTCTTGCCCCCGGTGCTGCCGACCGCCCAGGCGCTGCTGGCGGACGTGGCGGCCACGCCAGAAAGGACGCTGCTGGCACCAGGGCTCGGGCTGGTGACCTGCTTCCACGCGGTTCCGTTCCAGCGCAGGATCAGCGTCTTGCCCCCGGTGCTGCCGACCGCCCAGGCGCTGCTGGCGGACGTGGCGGCCACGCCAGAAAGGACGCTGCTGGCACCAGGGCTCGGGCTGGTGACCTGCTTCCACGCGGTTCCGTTCCAGCGCAGGATCAGCGTCTTGCCCCCGGTGCTGCCGACCGCCCAGGCGCTGCTGGCGGACGTGGCGGCCACGCCAGAAAGGACGCTGCTGGCACCAGGGCTCGGGCTGGTGACCTGCTTCCACGCGGTTCCGTTCCAGCGCAGGATCAGCGTCTTGCCCCCGGTGCTGCCGACCGCCCAGGCGCTGCTGGCGGACGTGGCGGCCACGCCAGAAAGGACGCTGCTGGCACCAGGGCTCGGGCTGGTGACCTGCTTCCACGCGGTTCCGTTCCAGCGCAGGATCAGCGTCTTGCCCCCGGTGCTGCCGACCGCCCAGGCGCTGCTGGCGGACGTGGCGGCCACGCCAGAAAGGACGCTGCTGGCACCAGGGCTCGGGCTGGTGACCTGCTTCCACGCGGTTCCGTTCCAGCGCAGGATCAGCGTCTTGCCCCCGGTGCTGCCGACCGCCCAGGCGCTGCTGGCGGACGTGGCGGCCACGCCAGAAAGGACGCTGCTGGCGGTGGCAGGGGTGACGGGGCCGGTCTGGCTTGAGCTCGCGGGGCTGCTGCTGCCGCCGCCGTTGCTGGCGGTCTCCTGCACCCGGATCGTGTGGCCGACATCTGCTGCAGTCAGCGTGTAGGTCTGGCTGGTGGCGCCGCTGATTGCCGAGCAGCTATTCCCAGAGCTGTCGCAATCCTGCCATTGATAGGTATAGCTGGTCGGGCTGTTCGTCCACGTGCCATGGGACTCCGTTAGCGTATGACCCTGCGTCGTTGTTCCGGACACTGTCGGTAGGGTTACGTTCGACGGCGGCGGTGGAATTGAGGCAAGGGCCGCGTCGATCCCGCTCGTCGTGGAGCCTGCCGTAACCGATACCAGATCGGCCGCTGCCAGCGTCGCCCTCCCGTTATAGAACTGCGGCACGTAGTTCCCGCTGGGAACGAAGCCCACCTTGTAGCTGCCCGTCGCCAGGTCAGAGAGCGTGTAGGTCCCGTCCGAAGCCGTCTGCGTCGAGGCGACCAGGCTGCCGCCCGAGTCATACACGTTAACCTCTACGTTCAGTACACCCGCGCTGGTCGATGCGTCGGTGACCGTCCCGCTGATCTGGCCCCCGGCCGCGAGCGCGGCGTCGATCCCGCTGGTCGTTGAACCCGCCGTCACGGACACCGGATCGGCCGCCGCCAAGGTCGCCTTTCCGTTGTAGAACTGCGGCCGGTAGGTCCCGCCGGGAGCAAACCCCACCTTGTAGCTGCCCGTCGCCAGCCCGGCAATCGTGTAGGTCCCATCCGTAGCGGTCAGGCCGGACGCGACTGGGTTGCCGCCCGAGTCGTATACCTGCACGAACACACCAGCAACGGGCGCGCTGGTGGATGCGTCGGTCACCGTGCCCGTGATCTGCCCCCCGCCTGCGAGCGCGGCATTGATGCCGCTGGTCGCGGAGCCCGCCGTCACCGGCACCGGATCGGCCGCCGCCAGCGTCGCCCTCCCGTTATAGAACTGCGGCACGTAATTGCCCCCGGGAACGAAGCCCACCTTGTAGCTGCCCGTCGCCAGGTCAGAGAGCGTGTAGGTCCCATCCGAAGCCGTCAGCGTCGAGGCGACCAGGCTGCCGCCTGAGTCGTATGCATCAACTTCTACGTTTGGCACGCCTGCGCTGGTCGATGCGTCGGTGACTGTCCCGCTGATCTGCCCTCCGGCCGCTAGCGCGGCATTGATCCCGCTCGTGGTCGAGCCCGTCGTGACCGATACCGGATTCGCTGCCGCCAGCGTCGCCTTCCCGTTATAGAACTGCGGCAGGTGGTTCGACCCGAATGGAACGAAGCCAATCTTGTAGCTGCCTGTCGGCAGTGCAGAGATTGTGTATGTCCCGTCTGAAGCTGTTTGTCCGGATGCGACTGGGTTACCGCCCGAGTCGTACACGTCAACTTCTACGTTTGGCACGCCTGCGCTGGTCGATGCGTCGGTGACTGTCCCGCTGATCTGCCCCCCGGCCGCGAGCGCGGCATTGATCCCGCTCGTGGTCGAGCCCGTCGTGACCGATACCGGATTCGCTGCCGCCAGCGTCGCCTTCCCGCTATAGAACTGCGGCAGATAGTTCCCGCCGGGAACGAAGCCCACCTTGTAGCTGCCCGTGACGAGATCAGGGAATGTGTAGGTGCCATCCGAAGCGGATTGGGTGGATGCGAGGAACCCGCCACTTGAGTCATACAGGTCCACCTCGACGTTCCCGACCGGGGAGCTGGTTGACGCGTCGGTGACCGTCCCGCTGATCTGCCCCCCGGCCGCGAGCGCAGCGTTGATCCCGCTCGTCGTCGAGCCCGCCGTCACCGCCACCGGATCGGCCGCCGTCAGCGTCGCCTTCCCGTTATAGAACTGCGGCAGGTAGGTCCCGCCGGGGACGAAGCCCACCTTGTAGCTGCCCGTCGCCAAGCCAGGCACGATATAGGTGCCGTTAGAAGCGGTCTGCACCGAGGAGACAAATCCACCACTTGAGTCGTAGACGTCGACTTCGACGTTCCCGACCGGGGAGCTGGTCGATGCGTCGGTGACCGTCCCGCTGATCTGCCCCGAACCTGACACGACCAACGCCGCATTGATCGCGCTCGTCGTCGAGCCCGCCGTCACCGCCACCGGATCGGCCGCCGCCAAACTCGCCTTCCCGTCATAGAACTGCGGCAGGTAGGTCCCGCCGGGAACGAAGCCCACCTTGTAGCTGCCCGTCGCCAGCCCGGCAATCGTGTAGGTCCCGTCCGAGGCGGTCTGGGTCGACGCAACAGGGTTGCCGCCCGAGTCGTACGCCTGCACGAACACACCAGCAACGGGTGCGCTGGTCGACGCGTCGGTCACCGTGCCCGTGATCTGCCCCCCGGCCGCGAGCGCGGCGTTGATCCCGCTGGTCGTGGAGCCCGCCGTCACCGCCATCGGATCGGCCGCCGCCAAACTCGCCTTCCCGTTATAGAACTGCGGCACGTAGTTCGTCCCGTATGGAGCGAAGCCCACCTTGTAGCTGCCCGTCGCCAGCCCGGCAATCGTGTAGGTCCCGTCCGAGGCGGTCTGGGTCGACGCAACAGGGTTGCCGCCCGAGTCGTACGCCTGCACGAACACACCAGCAACGGGTGCGCTGGTCGACGCGTCGGTGACCGTGCCCGTGATCTGCCCCCCGGCCGCGAGCGCGGCGTTGATCCCGCTGGTCGTGGAGCCCGCCGTCACCGCCACGGGATCGGCCGCCGCCAAACTCGCCTTCCCGTTATAGAACTGCGGCAGGTAGTTCCCGCCGGGAACGAAGCTCACCTTGTAGCTGCCCGTCGCCAGCCCGGAAACCGCGTAGGTCCCATCCGAGGCCGTCTGCGCATAAGCGACCAGGCTGCCGCTTGAGTCGTAGACGTCGACTTCGACGTTCCCGACCGGGGAGCTGGTTGACGCGTCGGTCACCGTGCCCGTGATCTGCCCCCCGGCCGCGAGCGCGGCGTTGATCCCGCTGGTCGTCGAGCCCGCCGTCACCGCCACCGGATCGGCCGCCGCCAAACTCGCCTTCCCGTTATAGAACTGCGGCAGGTAGTTCCCGCCGGGAACGAAGCTCACCTTGTAGCTGCCCGTCGCCAGCCCGGAAACCGCGTAGGTCCCATCCGAGGCCGTCTGCGCATAAGCGACCAGGCTGCCGCTTGAGTCGTAGACGTCGACTACGACGTTCCCGACCGGGGAGCTGGTTGACGCGTCGGTCACCGTGCCCGTGATCTGCCCCCCGGCCGCGAGCGCGGCGTTGATCCCGCTGGTCGTCGAGCCCGCCGTCACCGCCACCGGATCGGCCGCCGCCAAACTCGCCTTCCCGTCATAGAACTGCGGCGCGTAGTTCCCGCCGGGAACAAAGCTCACCTTGTAGCTGCCCGTCGCCAGCCCGGAAACCGTGTAGGTCCCATCCGAGGCCGTCTGCGTGGACGCGACAGGGTTGCCGCCCAAGTCGTACGCCTGTACGAACACACCAGTCACTGGCGCGCTGGTTGACGCGTCGGTTACAGTGCCCGTGATCTGACCTCCGGGCACGGCGGCTCGTGCGGCTAGCCCCGCGGAGGCTCCAAGCAACAGCATCGTGAGCGACAAAAACATCAGTGCCGCCAGTGGCCTAATCACGCAACGCCGGATAATCATGCCTGCTCTCCCCCCTTGCGTAGTATCGGTCCGTGACTCGACAACTGCTTTCTCGGCCATTTGTACGCGCGATCAGCGCATGGCTTCTCGCATCTACTCTGCTGGCGTGTAGTACGGGGGGCGAACCGGCCGGCATCACGCGAACCCAGGCGCAGCCCACCACGGACAATCAAGCTGGCCCGATTGCTGTCACGGCTACTCGTCATGGCTGGCGCATTGTGGTGCGTCCAGTCGCACTTGAGGCGGGGCCTTCCGGTCTGCTCGTCTCGGTCACGGTGCCGGGTCCGCTGGTGATCCTGCAGCAAGCTTGTGCTGCACCGCTGTCCGTTTGGCTCATTGACCGACCTTCGGGCCGTCGTGTGCGAAGCTCTCTCGGTTCGGTTCGCGCCAAGGGCGCTCCCTGCCCGACTACACCCATTTTGGTTCCTATCCGAAAGGGCGTTGTGCGCACGTTCACTGCGGTCATACTGTCTCCTATTCCTGCGGGCGCTTATACCGTCCGCGGACTGCTGGCCACCGAAATAAAGCCAGCAGGTGTGGCCCTTCCAAGCATCGAGATCGTCTGGCCATGGGCAAGGCATCATCCGTGATGAGGTTGTGAGCCTACGGGGATGAGACGCTGTGGCTCAGCACGAATACATCTGAGTCCAGCAGGGGGTCTGAGACGTCAGTGATGACAATCTTGACGTGATGGACCTGACCGGGGGTAACCGGTGCCACGCATCGCAGCACGATCGTTAGACCGTGTAGCGCGGTGTCGATCGTGCCGCCGCCATAGCTAGGATCGTTGTTTCGAAAGTATCCAGCGTTCCGCCCGAGGTTAACCCCGTTCACCGATACTGGCACGCCGCCGGGGAGAAGCGCGCAGTTCCGGCCGTCGACGAACACGGCCATGACATCGTTGTATTGAGATCCCACGTAATAGTCGTACTCCGACGAACCGAATACATACGTCATTGAGAGCGTGTTGTTCGAGGGCACGACGTCGAAAGCCAGTGCAGCGGCGTCGTATGTCTGAAATCCAACCAGCGCACCAAGCTGTGGATCCCCAGGCGTGCCGTTCACCGTGGAGATGGCTGCAACCTGTGGTGGACCAACCACCGCGGCCGCCGTTCCAGTACTGAGCACCACCCCGGAGCCAATGCCGAGTATCGGCTGGCCGCCGGAAAATATTCCAGCCGCGACTCTCGCTCCGGAGTAAGTTGCGTGCGACACGGCGACTCCCGTTCCGGCGAGGGTGTTGACCAGACCCGAGGCCGTCAGCCCGGTCGTCATGGGCTGAACCGACAGCCCGCCGACGATGACGGTCGGGGAGGTGGCATACGGACCTGGGCCGAAAACGTTCGTCGCCCAGACGACGAAGTGATAGCTCCCCCCGCTCAGATGACTGAAGGTCACGCTGAATGTTGATCCTGAAAGCCGCTGCGTACCAGCGTTCTGCCCGGATGCCGAGTACGCCGTGACGCCGTAGCCGGTGATCGCCTGGCCGTTGTCGCTACTGGCTGCCGACCACGAGACAGTCGCGGTGTTCGAGCCTCCCGTTGCAATGACGCCCGGAGGCGTGTCTGGAACAAGCGACCTGACGCAGTTGGAGAGTCCAGGACCGCCCCCGTTCGTCACGTTGTCCCAGAGATACTGAACCCAAAGATTCGAGTCAGGGAGGATCTGGCCGGGATCGGGGATCTCATTGCAGAGATCTCCGATCTCCTGTCCGCCGTATACGGCGGGCTCGCTCGTATACCAGGCATTACCGAAGCCGTTGGTCACGGTCTCCGCAAACTCGTGTGTCGTCACCCTCGTCATGGCGTAGGCGACATCGGTCGGGTTACTGGCGCTCCCGATCACGCAGCCGCCGCCAAGCCATGTGGCCAGGTAGGGAATGATGCTCCATTCCTTGTTCGAGCCGAAGATCCCCAAGAACGGCCGCGAGGAGTCGTGGTATGCGCAGAAACCGTTTCCCTGGATCTGGGTCCCGTCCTGTGGCAGCAGGATGTACTGCGTATCACTGGTTGGCGTAAAATTGAACTGGCTGTCGAACGCGTTGATTTCGTTCACGGCCGCGTTTCCGCCGCGGTCGATGAATGGGGGGGCTGTCAAATCGATGTAGGCCTGGTTCTGGTAGAGACTTACGTCCGTTCCAGGGCAACCACCCGAGTCGCAGTACTGGGAAAGGATGCCCGTATAGTAGTGCGCCAGGTTGGCTGGGTTCTGGTTCCCCAAGGCACGAAACAACGCCATTTCGGTGCCGATAATCCCATTATGGTCCTGATACCACTTAGGACCCCAAAATATGAGGATGATCAACGGGTGATGCTGAACGGGTCCGCCGTGGTACCTGAGCGGCGGAGTGCACGGGACCTGGTCCTGGGGGGGGTCATCGAAGCAGTTCGTCGGGCTACTCAGCCTCGGCGGGGAAGCGGCACCTCTCAATGAGGAAGCCTCATTGTGCGAGGATGATCCATTGTGAATCAGCCGATCGAAGTGAAGGTAGGTCGAGCCCATCTCGCTCCGTGATGGCGCCCGCGTGACCAGGGGATGGGAGAACGCGTGAAGCGTCGGCGGCGGATTAGTGGGTCCGGTTACCTGGGCGGGACCCGTAGTTGGCGGGCCAGTAGGAGCTGGTCTTGAGGCGAATCGGCCATGCTCAACGGCTCCCCTCGCTGCAGCTACTGGTGCCAGCATGGCCAGCGAAACGCATGCCGTGATCACGCATGCCGCGCACAACTCGGCGCGTTTCCGGCATCGCCTCAACAGATCCACCTAAAGTCCTTTCTTGCGCCCAGCACGGAGCGACGTACGAAAGCCTCGCGCTGGTGCAGGTCCATGCCCCCCCAAGGGACTCCTACCATGACGCCGCAGATCCCCACCCATGGCGTCACTGACAATCGCTCAGTATTGGCCTAACCGGACTCATCAGGCTAGTTACTGGCAGGAAAGAATTCTATGGCCCGAGCCGGGTAAACCGAGAGCACAGCTCAAGCGTCGAAGCCGTCCAAACCTTGATAATTCATACGTCTACCTGAGCAATGGTGACGGCAACAGTTGTATAACTACGGCGGACATTTCCATCCTGACGACATCGCGCCAAGTGGAGATTTCCTGTCCAATCTGCACTTCTACGTGCACCCGCCTGAAGCTACCAAGGGCAGAGTCAGACCTCTTCGCGGCGACGCAGCCCTAATAGTGGTGACGACGCTCAGGAGCCACAACCCAACCTTCTCCACAGCCAACCGCAGCTCCGTAACAGGAACTCCGAGCAAATGGAGCCAGGTCGCCTCTCTTCGGTCAGATGGATGCGCCTGCCCGCACGATCAGCACCTAGCCGACAGAACTGGAGAGTCTGGCAGGTGACAGGACTTCCGAACAGCTCATTGATTAGCCGCACGGATTTGCCGTTATGCGCCCTTTGCCTCAGTATCAGACTGGATTGCCGTCACTGTTAGTGATTGGTGCGGCCTTGTTCCGGCCGACTATCGGAGGATCCTATCGCCACTATGGTTCAGCTTCTCGCTACCTCAGCCACAGCGATGTCCGGAGCATGACGTTCGGGATGGCTCGGCGGTAAATTTGCTGTGACACACCTGACGAGTTCTGGGCCTTTATTGTTAGGAGCCCGGACAGATCGTGCGTCTGGGCGTAGTAGCTGCTGGTCCGATCTGCACGCGGCGGCTCGGTCAGCAGCCAGGGCTTGCTGAAGTCCGGGCGCTTGGCAGCAAGTCACCAGTGACGGGTCTTGGCATCTGCCGGATGATGGTGGCTACCGTTTGCATGGGCTGCGCACCAGGTGAGCGCGGCGCATGGTGGCTTCCCGGAGCGTCGCCTGGGAGCAGCGCGTATTCAAGTGGATCGCCGCATCCGCCGCAGCCGTAGTCGTCCTGCCGCTCGTCCTGCTGTCCCTGGCCGTCACCGGGGCCACGGCCGACGATGCGAGCACCAGCCTAGCTTGTGGCTCCAGCGCACTAGCGCTGTCGGACCTCCCGTCCGCGTACCTGCGCTGTACATGGGCGCGGCACAGACCTGCCCGGGTTTGCCGGAGAGACAGTCCGTGCACTCATCCGGTAGGGACCGCGGGCAGGCACCGGCCGTTGGCGCTTCCTGAATACGTGATCGGAGCGCGGACTGTCCACCGTTAGCTCGCTGCCTCGATATCCACACCGGCCACGTGCTCCGGCAGGTTCCGAGCCGGGCGCTCGGTGGCCGCGGTCCGCCGTGCCGAGGCTAGGGTTCGCGAGATCTCGTTATCGGAAAGCCCTGAGGTTCTTGCTGCTCCGGCGAGCGCGGCGAGCGATTCTGGTCGTCCGGCTTCCACGAGCCGGCACGCGGCCCAGAACAGGCCAGCGTTCCGGTTGCCCTCTTCAAGGACGGCCACCCATGCGGCCAGGCGATCAGCATCGCTGTGCCCTGGACGTTGCTGGCCAGCAACGGGTCTGCGGTCGGCCGGGTCTAGCAGGTGTGCGGCCGCGGCCCAGTCCAGGCAGCGGCCCGTGGCCTGGTGCTGGACTACGTGGTACCGTCGGCCGCCAACGTGGGAGGGCGGGGCCAGGACGTACCCGCCGACGGCTTTGAGGTCAAGATGATGGGCGGGTAATCGGCCGCTGCGCTGCCCGGTGCCGGGATAGTAGGCGTGCAGCCCGCCGCTGGGGGTGACCACGATGGCGAAGGCGTCGCCCGCCACGCCTGCCTGGCGGAGCTGCCTGAAGGCGGCGTAGCCGCTGCCGCGGGGGCGGACGTCGACGTCCAGCACGTCTGGCCCCGGCGCGCCGGTGGCGATCCCCACGTTGCGGTCAGCTGCGGCGCGCCACCAGGCTGCGATGCGCTCGGGGTCTGTGGTGGCGTCCTTGAAGCCGTGCGGGGTAGCCGGCTCCTTCGATCCGGGCCTGCAAGGGAATACGGGCCAGCCGCGCCGCGCGTAAGCAAGAGCGTGCGCTGCGGCACCAGTGTCACTGCTCATCGCGGCTTCCGTTCGCAGCCGCGATGACCGGCACGCGCCAGGCATCCGGCCCGGGCCGGTGAGTTCCGGTGCGGTTGCCGGATATTGGTGCTGCCGCTCGCCCTGCATGGGCAGGCATGAGGCCGGTTCCGCTGGCCGGGAGCCATCGGCTGCGCGGCCGGTATGCAGGGTCGTCGATACGGTCGTCGTCAAGGGCCATCGGTGTCGGCCAGCCACGCTGTGCCGCTCTGGTGCGGGCGGCTGCCGCTGCCCTGCTCTCGGCAGCGGTGCGCTCGGGTGGCCGCAGATCCCAGATCTGCTCGTACATGCTGCGGATTGCGGTCTCCAGCTCGGCGCTGATGGTGACGGTCGTTCCGCGGAGAAGATTCCAGACCGTGGCCGGGGGCACGCCGAGGTACCGGGCCAGGCTCGCACCAGGGTGGCCGAGCGCGACAAGCGCTCGCAGACGACGGCGGGAACCGCTGGCATCGCGCCGTAACGCGACACTCTCCAAGACTGCGGGTGTCACCGCGAGCAGCCGTCCGACCAACGCTGCACGGACACGAACGGCCGCCGCCCGGTCTGCGGACGGCTGGATGCGGTGGACGGTCATCGGACTGACTCCGGCCGCTCGCGCGATCGCCCGGTCGGATCCTCCCGCCTGCCTGAGCATCTGGAGATGCGCACGGACCTCTGCCGCATCCGCCCATGGCTGCCATCGCCCGTAGGCGATCTGCCGGGAACGCCAGCGCACGTAGTCCCGGTGCGATCCGGTGTTCGCCGCGCCCGTCATGACCGTCTGGTCCCGGCATCCGCGCAGACTGCTCGTCCCGCGACAACGGTTCCGGCGAGCGCCGGGCCCGACCGCGGGTAGGTGCTGGCCGGGAACGGATGCAGGCGCGGCCCCGCAGCTGCGAGACAGCCGAGGCGCGCGCATCGGTCTGACCTGCGGCCCGCTCCCCCACGAGCTGAAGCTCTGTCCTGAGCCTGCGCTGCAGGCACCCTTGACGCCCAGGCAGCCGTACACACTACTGTCACAATTAAAAATCTACCATGTCTTTGTGACGCATCAACATAGCTGTGGACCAGAGCTGTGTTGCTGCCCGGGAAGCCGGAGCGGGCGCGTGCAGCCGCCTCGGCGCAGCGGGGTGACACGAGTCATCGAAGCGTGGGCGAGGGACCTCGGACCAGCCTCGATCCCCAGGCCGTACGTCCTATGGCGTGCCGGGCGGCTGGTAGTCGTACCGGTAGACGATGCGGGTGTCGGCGCGGGCGATCAGCTCCGCGTACTCGATGACGGTGTCGGCGGCGGTGAACCGGCGGCTGTGCGCGACGGTGACGGGTGAGCCGCGCTTGATCCCGAACTCCCGCGCCTCGGCCGAGGTCGGGGGCCGGGCTGATACCCAGTCCTCCCCCCAGGCGGGCCGGTAGCCGCTGACCTCCTCGGTCAGCCGCGCCTTGCGGAGCAGGTCCGGAGCGGATCCGGCCATCGAGCCGGGGAACCAGGACGTCAGGATCGCGGCGGGGACGCCGTCCCGGCTGGTGACCTGGCGGCGGCGGATCACCTGCGCATGCGGTTCCGCGCCGAGCTGGGCGGCCACGTGCTGCGGCGCCTGGACGAGCCCGGCCTCCAGCACCCGTGTCTTGTCGCCGGGGCGCGCCGGGCTGCGGGACGCCAGGGTGATCAGGACCGGGCCGCCGCGCGCCCGGTCGGCGGGCGGGCCCGCGGCGGTCACGACGGTGCCGGCGCCGGGCCGGGGGGCTACCAGGCCCAGTGCCTGCAGTCCGGTGGCCACCTTGGCCGCGGTCGCGATCGACACGCCGAACTGCGCGGCGATCTCGCGGCCTGAGGGCAGCATGTCGCCGTCCTGCAGCCGCCCGGCCCGGATCTCCTGCCGGTAGTGCTCGATGATCTGCACATACGGCGCGTCCCGCTGCAGCATCGCGCCTCCTCCCAACCTGTGCCGCCACAGCCTACTAGCTGCCAGTACGCCAGCACCAGGACTCACCCCGATCCGGGTAACGGCGATACCCTGTTGCGGTCGTCGCAGATACCTAGTAGCCTTTATCTTGTGACATCACGACAGAATGCTGCCAGGGAGGCCCCCGGTGACGAAGGTCTACGACGCCCGGCTGGCCACGCGGATCACGACCAGCGTCGACACCCGGCTGCGCCAGCTGGCGCTGGTGTCCCGGCGCCGCATCAGCCACGTCCTCGACGACGTCCTGGACGCCGCGCTGCCCACCACAGACGACCTCACCGCCCGGTTCACCCGCCTCGCCGCCACCGGCCGGGAACCCGAACCGCAGCACCCGCCCGCCAGCGCCGGGCTGGCTCAGTCCGCCCGCCCGGCCCCGGCAGCCACCGGACCAGCGCGGACGCGCGCCGGAAGCGGGCGCTGACCATGACGCCGTCCGGCAGCGCACCCGCCGACCGCGCCCAGGCATGGCTGCGCGGCGCGATGGCCGCCCTCGCCGTCCTCGCGGCGGCGGCTGCGGTCGTGAGCTGGGACGCCCAGTACGTCATGGTCCGCGGCGTCAAGCGCAACCCGGCGATCGCCGCCCTGGAGGCCGGCATACCCGACGTCGGCGCGCTGATCTTCGCCGCGCTTGGCATCGCCCTGGCCCTGCACGGCAGGCGCGCCATCCGCGCCCGGACGCTGAACGTCGGCTGCGTCGGCCTCAGCCTGGCCATGAACGCCCTGGCCTCTGCGCCCGGCTACCGCGACCTGGCCATCTGGGTCATGCCGTCAGCCGTCTACGCCTTAGCGTCGGACACATTGATCGGGGTCGTCCGCGCGTACGTCATCGCCCGGTCCCGGCACACCGGCCAGGTGCTCGCCGACGACGAGGCGACCCCGATGGCGATCCTCGGCGGGCTGCTTCTCTGGCTGCTGCGCCTGGCCCTGGCCCCGCCCTCCACCATCGCCGGGTTCCGCCGGTGGGCGCTGGAGGAATGCCCCGTGGCCCCCGGCCGCACGGCCACCCGTCCCGCGCTGGAAGCACCCGGCAGCCACCCATCCCGCCAGCAGCCCGGCAGGACAGGCAACCGCCCCGGCCGGCGGACGCAGCCCGGCAAGCAAGCGCGGATGCTCGCCCTGGCCGGCCAGCGGCACGACCTGGCGACCCTGCCGCTCAGGCACGTGTCCGCCATCGCCAACACGATCGGCGCCGAGGTCGACCTGTCCCCCGGCACCGCCCGCCGGGTGCTCCTCGCCCACGTCCGCAGCCTCCAGAACGGCCACCACCAGCCCGACCACGACAGCCAGCAGGACGGAACCCGATGAAAACAGCGATCATTCTCATCATCGTCAGCGGCATCGTGCTCACTGCGTTCAAATGGGCGTTCCTGCCCTCGATGCCCTACCGGCGGCTGCCCCGGCACCGGGTCCGCCACCTGCGGCTCCGGCTTTACCTGCGGCTGCACCCCGGCCCGGGGTTCGCGACCTTGCCGCAGCTCTGGCTGCGGTGGGGCCGCTGGGCGGTCTACCGCCGCAGCGCCCGGGCACGCCGGTCACTGACCGCCTGGCAGCGCGTCCTGGGGCCGGTCAGCCAGTACTCGATCCTGATCGGCCGCGCTCACTACCGGCACGCGTTACGGCTGCCCCTGGAGGAACACGCCATCGTCCAGAGCCCGCCCAGGGGCGGCAAGACCGGCTGGCTCGCGGACGTCATCCTGCGCTACCCCGGCCCGGTCATCTCGACCACGACCAAGCACGACGTGTTCGAGCTCACCTCCGGCATCCGGTCCCTCCGCGGCGCCGTCCACGTCTTCAACCCCCAGAACATCGGCGGCGTGCCATCCACCTTCCGCTGGAACCCGCTGGACGGCTGCGAGGATCCGGCCACAGCGATCCGCCGGGCCGACGCGTTCGCCTTCTCCGTCAGCCAGACCGGCGTCGAAGACGCCTCGTTCTGGTCGGCTAAGGCCAGCGACTACCTGCGCGGCTACTTCCACGCAGCCGCGCTGGCCGGGCTCGACATGCGTCACGTCGCCCAGTGGGTCACCGGCGCCGGCGCCACCGAGGCCGAGGACATCCTCAGCACCATCGCGGTGCACGGCCAGCAGTGGGCGGCGCAGCTCGCCGAGCTGCGCGGCGACGCGAACAAGACCGCCCAGACCATCCGGATGACCATGAGCCGGGCACTGGCCTTCCTCGCCGACCCGGTGCTCGCGGCAGCCGTCATGCCCGAACCCGGCCAGTCACTGGACCTGGAGGGGTTCCTGCGCCAGTCCGGCACGCTGTACCTGATCGCCGAGTCCCGCGGCGAGGACTCCCCCGTCGCGCCGCTGTTCGCGTGCCTGGCCAGCGAACTTCACTACATCGCCGCGCTCGCGGGCAGCCAGATGCCCGGCGCAAGACTCGACCCCCCGCTCCTCATGGCCCTCGATGAGGTGACCCAGATTTGCCCGGTACCGGTGCCCAGCTGGCTGGCAGATTCCGGCGGCAGGGGCATCCAGATCATCACGGTTGCTCACGGCGAAGCCCAGCTCCGCAGCCGGTGGGGCAACGACGGCGCCCGAGTCATCATGGACACCTCCGGCGCCAAGATCTGGCTCTCCGGCATCAGCGACGCCGCCGCCCTGGAGGCCGCGTCCGTCCTGTGCGGTACCGCGGCCATGCGCGAGCACGGCCAGGACTACCACTCCCGGCACCGCGTGATCACCCCGGACATGATCCGCCAGCTCCCACCCGGATATGCACTCGTCGTCCGCGGCGGCCAGTCCCCCGTCATCGCCCGCCTGTCCATCTGCTGGAAAGACTCCCTGTACCGGCACGCCCGCCGCGCCGGGTTCGCCACCGCCGACCTCACCCACATCCACGTCATCACCGAAGGCCCTCTCACCACGTCCGAGCCGGCGTCTGAGTTCGCCCTGTTCGGCAGCACCGGACCCGCCGGGACCCTGCCCTTCCCCTTCGCCGGCAACGGCACGCCCGCCGGCATGCGCTACCCCTGGGACGAGTGAACGGCGATGCCGGCACCGGATGACGCGGAGGAAGTGCTGTCGGCCGCCCTCATCCAGATCTCCGGCCACGCCGAGCGCATCAGCAAGCTGGATTCCCGCGAAGATGACCACTACCGCGACATCTCCGCGGGCCTTGCCGCCACCCGCGGCCGCCTCGACGAGATCGACCACGTCCTGGCCGCCGTCATCACCCAGCTCACCGACCACACGGCGAACGACCAGGACGACCAGCGCAGCCGGTACCAGCCGATCCCTGCGTCCCGGTGGTGGAAGCTGGCCGGAGCCGACCGCCAGGCCGCCATCGACCGGCTGCGAGCCTGGGTCGAGCAGATCTACCGGCCCGGCTACGGGCGGCTCGCCGCAGCGCTCCCGCCCTGCTGGGAACAGCACACGCCGTGCCTGTACACGCTCGACTGGCTCAGCGAGCTATGGTCCGTGCTCTACCTCAGCCAGCACAGGGACGACCGCACAATCGCCGCCCAGGCCGAATGGCACACCCGCCTCCTCCCCGCGGCAGCAGAACAGATGGCCTTCGAAACCACCGGCTGCCGCCACTCCCCCGGCACCACAACGCGGCCATCCTCCCCCGCGTCATTCCCTTTGCATAACGCAAACCGCCCCGGGATCTGAAGCACCCAACCGCTCCTGAGCACGCGCTGATCAAATGTGACGCGGAAGGCCACCGGTCGCCTTCTTCCGACGGCAGTCTCAGCGATAGCGTGTCAGCACGCCGGCGGCGGGCAGAATGACCGTCTCCGTGGCCGCGCCCAGTCACGAGCGGAGGAGCCTGAACGGTGGCCGCAGCTCCACCCGACCCTCCGTTCACCTCGGCCGACGCATCCGCCACGTTAGCGGAGGCATGTTCCCTGGCAGGCCTCAGCAGCGACGAAGCCCAGCTCATCAGGCTCGGCGAGAACGCCATCTACCGCCTGGAACAGCAGCGAGTGGTCGTCAGGATCGCCCGCGGCATCGACATCCTCAAGGACGCGCAGAAGGAAGTCGCGGTCGCAGCGTGGCTCCGCGACGCCGCCCTGCCCGGAGCCGAGCCCACAGCACACGATCAGCCGATCGTGGTCCACGGCCGGCCCGTCACCTTCTGGAAGCTGATCGACGACAGCGGTACCGAGCCACCCCTCGAAGACCTAGCCCGCGTTCTGCGCCAGCTGCACAGCCTGCCGGTACCAGCCGGCCTTGCCCTGCCCGAGTTCGACATCTTCGACCGGGTCTCCGAGCGGATAGCAAAGTCCGTCGACCTCACCGACGCAGACCGAGACTTCCTGACCGGACGCCTGGCTCAGCTCCGCCTCGACTACGCGAGCCTTGACTTCACGCTGCCCCGATCAGCCGTGCACGGAGACGCTCACCAGGACAACCTGATCCAGCGACCGGACGGCAAGCTGATCCTAATCGACTTCGAGCGATTCGCCTTCGGGCAGCCCGAATCCGACCTCGCCGTTACGGCGACCGAACACCTCGTCGGCTGGCACAGTGATGCGGACTACGCGCGTTTCTGTCAGGCCTACGGATTCGACGTGATGAGCTGGGAAGGCTTCCCCATCCTCCGGGCCACCAACGAGCTGAAAATGACAACCTGGCTGATGCAGAACGTCTGCGAAAGCGACCACATCGCGCTGGAGTTCCGCACCAGGCTGGCGTCACTGCAGGACGCTGACGCACCACATACCTGGCAGCCGTTCTAGCTGACCCGGTGGAACCCGTTCTCCGCTATGAACACCGAACGTCGCCCTGGGTGGTGGAGATGACCTTGGCCCAGATCGTCCGCAAGGTGGGAGCGAAGTCGCATGCCTGTCCGCGCCCGGATCTCGCGCCTGGGCCACGTGATCTTACGGGACACCCGCGGTGATACCGGCAGCCAACTTGAGACGCGATCTCGCGAGCTGGCTCTGCCACCGGTGCTGTGACGCCTGCGGGCCGCCGTCCTCACAGGGAACAAGGCGCGCGCCTCGTAGATCGATATCTCAGGCGCACTGGCAGCGAGGGCCGAAACCTCCTGCACGAACGCGCCGGAGGCGGGCACCCGGAAGTGTGCCAGCAGCGCTTCAGCGTCGACCCAGTGCTCGACAAACACCAGCCGCAGTCCATCTTCACAATCGCGGTGAACCGAGTGAGCCAGGCACCCCGGTTCCTGCCGGGAGCGGCGCACGTTGGGCCAGGCTGAATGCAAGAACTATGCTGTCCGGCCGAGCCCTAATGTTGCCCGTGACAATTAGCACCGCTGAACGATAGCGCCCCGACGGAACCGGCGACATCCGGGATCGTCCGGCTGCATCAACGGGCCGACAGCGTCGTCACATTCTGTCATCGGCCTTTCCTTGAATGCGAATACCCGAGCCGCCGTTCTGCACGCTGGAGCGTAGATTTATGGAGCAGTCGCGCGGCGTCGAGATCTGGTGGTTCTGTGTGATCTCAAGTCCTGTCCACTTGCTGGCTGGGCCTGGCCGAGGTCGCGTTCGGCGCATTCTGAGCCGATGGCGACTCGCCTGGCAAGTGGCCTGCCCGCGATTGGACCACCACGGTAACGGCCGGGCGGAGAGGCGATCACGCCAATCTGTCGATAGGTCCCGCTGGGCAGCGGTTTACGGCATCGTTTAGGCGGCATCATAAGTCTGCTTATGGCCAAAATCACTTTGCGCCTCCCCCGCATGTAATTGATCCATGCGGATTTCACAAAAAGAGGTTACTGCCGATACTGCGCGGGACGGCTTGAAGGAAGCTGAGCCTGTCTATCGCCAGGGGCATATGGGCGATGACGTTGCGTGCTCTGTTGAGTTACTTCAGCTGGCATCGCCCAGTCGGGCTACTGCCGGCGCCGCCGCATTGCGGCGTGCCAGTTAGGCGGCAGGCGCCGCTACCACTGCCGTCATCAGGCAGGTAGCAGATGCTGTCGTTCTGCGACAATGCCGACAGGGCGGGCTCCGGAGTAGCCCGCCCCCAACGGGGCGCACGGCCGTAACCTCATGTCATGAAGCGTGACCTGGCCCAGGCAGGCAAGTGGTTGACAGGAGCGGCGGTCGCAGCCATCCTCGCATACGTTGGCATCGTGGCCTCTATCAGCCATGCCATGCTATGGCCGTTCTGGCTGTTCGCCGGCATCGGGGTACCCAGCCTGGCCGCGTACCTGTGCTGGCGGAACCTTCCCCTATCGGCTGCGGAGCCGCCATCGGCTCCGCAGGTAGTACCACCAGGTGGCACAGAAACCGCCGTCAGGTCTGCGTCGGCGTCACGCGACGCCGCGACCAGTCAGGCGTCAGCGGACCACACTCCTGCACCCGGCGAGGCTGCCCTGGGCGGCGGCGCACGGCAGCGGTCAACTGGGACAGACAACAATGTAAGAGCCGCTGTGACCCCCGGTCGTCGGTATAGGTATGACGTGTTTATCTCGCACGCGCACGGCGACCGTGACCTTATTGCCCGTGTGACAGAACGCCTTCTCCGAGCGGATATCTCCTACTGGATCGACGAGGAGCAGATCACTTTCGGCGACCCGATTGCCAGCAAGATTGAAGATGGTTTGCGGGATAGTCATTTTGTTTTGGCCGCACTCAGCCCGGCGCTGGTAAGGTCTGGCTGGTGCCGGGCGGAGTACGGTCCGATCCTGCACCGGGAGTTCAGCGGCGACACCTCGCGCCGGGTCATACCACTTAGCCTCGACGGAACTGCGGACGAAAACAGCGTCCCGCTGCTGCTCTGGGATAAGATGCGCGTTGATTTCACTAACGAGCAGAGCTTCGCCGAGTTCATTAACTTCTTGAAGAATTCCAGAAAGTAGCCCTTGCGGCGGCCGATTCGCTTCTTGCTCTTTCCGTGGGCGCACTGAACGGTGCATAGTGAATACCAGGTGAGGCTCCACTGCCGCGGCACGCAGGCGTTGCGATACGACGCGGGACGGAACCGACCGGAACGATGAGCCAAAACAGCTGCTTATGGTACGCAGTCACAGTAGGCACCAGCGCGTCCTGACCGTGCCGAACGCCGGATGACCGTTCAGTCGGTCGGTGGGCCCTTCAGGAATTTGAGGAACGCCTTCATGCTCGCCGAACTCGTAAAGTCCGCCCGCATCTTGTCGGACAGCAGTAGTGGAGTCGAGTCGGCGCCGGTCGAGCCGTCCAAGCTCAACGGGATGACCCGGCGGGAGGTTGTGCCGCTGAACTCGCGGTACAGGATCGGGCCGTACTCCGCCCGGCACCAGCCAGACGTGGCCAGGTTCTGACTCAGGCAGACAACCACGTATCTGCTGTTCTGCAGCCCTTCCTCGATTTTCGCAACTATCGGGTCGCCGAAAGTGATCTGCTCCTCATCGATCCAGTACGGGATGCCGGCGCCGCGGAGCTGGGACACGAACTCGCGGACCCGGTCCTTGTCCGTCGAGGAATGCGAGATGAAGGCGGCGAACCGGTGCGGGCGGTTCGCCGCCTCGGGCTCCTCGGGCAGGACTGGCATCGTACCGATCGTCTCGATGTGCACGTCACGGACCAGAACCGGCGTGCCGTAGAACCGAACAACCCCGCCGTAGCCCGGGAACGGCAACCCGGGCACGACGCTCTTGAGGGAGTGCACCTGCGTGTCGACCGCCACATGGCCGGTCAGGTCCCCAGCGAAGAACTGCAACGCCATCTGCACGTTGTCGCCGACGCCTAGGTCGATCGGCTTGCGCAGGCCGACGACCGCGGAGAGCTGCCCGTGTTTGAACGTGGCGAGGCGCACGGCATACAGCTCTGGCAGGTCCGGATCGGTGGTTACATAGAACGCCACCCCCGACCGGTGCTCGTCGGCGCGACACACGAGTCCGGCTCCTTGGACCTGGTTCTGGGGGGCGAACCGCAGGCGCCCGGACACCCGTCCGTTCAGGAATGGTCCGACGTCCGTGTCGATTGCATACGACATGTCGTATGCGCCGTCTCCGGCGCCGAAGCCGCTCACGCTCGGGCCGATCGCGGACCACGTCCGGTCAGGAAAAGCGCGCCAGGTGCTCATCGATGCTCCGCTGAATCGCCCCGACCTCGTCCGACAGGTCAGGGTACTTCTGCAGCACCATTCGGGCGATTTCGCTGCCGCGGTTCATGATATCGGCCGACGCCCATTCGCCGTCCGCCCCACGGGGACCCCATTCCAAGTTGCGGGCGCCGCGCTGGCGGTGCTTCTTGCGACTACGGTCGAGCAACTCGCCAGCGAGGCTGTCCTCGCCGAGGCCGCGCAGGAGGGCGATCAGTTGGCCGATCGCCATCAGCGCCTCGTTATCTAGGATCTCCCGCTGCATCCGTTCGCGCTCCATCTCCTCGCGCCGTTGCCGTTCCTGCGCCTCGCGGTCGGTCATCTCCTCCCACGACGTGGCTCGGCGGCCGCCAAGCCTCCTCTCCAGATCCTTCAGGAGTTGGGACTGGCTCTGCAGCATCTCCACCATCGTGGTCATCTCGCCGGCGTCGATCCGCTCGATGATCTTCTCGTCAGTGCTGGCTGCCACGAACTTCGACACGACGAGAGCGACCATGGGCTCCTCGGGGCTGCGGGCGAACTCGTCCAGCGTGCCCAGCTTCACCTCGGTGGACGCCTCGCGTGCCTCGGCGCCACCGTCGAGCAGCGTTGCCGTGATGGGGAGTCTGGCGTTCTCAGTCTTCGTTGGGTCGATGCGTAGCCGGACGGCAAAACAGAACCGATCGTTGGCCTTGATGGGTCGCAGCCGGTACCGGGCCGCCGTCTTCGGCAACTCGTTTAGCTCCTGCTGGAGTGTCGCGCCGGGCGGCAAGGTTAGCTGGACGCTGGGCCGCTCCAGAAATACGGATAGCGCGCCGCTGAACTCCTCTCGGATGATCTCCTCGATCGCCGAGTCACCGATGTACCAGAACCGTCCGCCGGACTGGCGGGCTAGCTCCGCGAGCAGATCCTCCTGGAAGTCAGTACCGATGCCGATTGCGGAGGTGGTGATACCTAGCTCGTCCAACGCCCGACCGGACTCCATTCCAAGAACCGTCGCCTTCTGCTCGCCCTGGTTCGCCCGGCCATCGGACAGCAGGACGAGGCGGTTGATGTGATTTTCCGAAGCGTACGTCTGCAGCTCCAGCAGACCGAGGTACCACCCGTTGGACAGGTTGGTCATGCCGCCCGGACGCAACGCCATGATCCGGTCCTTGACCTGGTCAGGAGAAGTCTGCGGGCTGACTACCGACACCACCTCATCGTCGAAGGCGAGCACGGTGAGGTGATCGGTTGGGTTCAGACTCTCCCAGATGCCGACACAGCTACGTTTGGCCTGTTCGAGCTTGTCATTGCCGGCCATGCTGCCGCTGCGGTCGATTACGATGCACAGGTTGAGGGCATGGGTAGCCGACTGGTCACCGATACCACGGCTAGTCATCACGTCGACTACCAGATCAAGCTCGGACTGAATATCGTCGCGGGCTATCGGCCGTTCGGGGATCACGCGCAGATCGAGGTCAACGGGCGTCATGGCGATCACCTTCTCGAGGATGGGGGTGTGGCGGCATAATTAATCCGCTAGTACCCCGAAGGGCGTGTGACGATTGTTCCTCTTACTCTAGCTCGCGGATCGGTACAAGGAGCACCGCTGAGCAGATTGGCCCCGCTATCGGATGTTGACAGAAAGGCGACCTTTCATCCATATCAGGAGCAAATACGGCACATAAAACGCTGATTAATGAATCCTGCGAATAGTCGGCGTTGGAGCCAGGCTCGCAGCATAGGGCCGCGAAGGAGTACGGGTACCTTCTGTGACGGCCACGGCGCCTTCCCCGGAGCCGCCAGCGGACAGATCTGTCGGGGTGGTCGGCGCCCAGGACCCGCTCGCAATCGGCCAGGGTCCGGATGCCTTTGTCGATAGCGCGGCTGAGGTCAGCCGAGGCACGCAGCTGCCGGACCGCCCAGGACCGGGCCCGCAGCGGCCTCAGCGCCAGGTTCCGGTCGACTGTGCCGGCCGCGGCGTCCGCCTCCCACAACGCCTCCACCTGCGCCACCAGCCGGGCGCCGTCCCCCGCCGGGACCATGCCTGCTCCTCGGCGAACAGCAACGGCGCGGGCAGGTCCAGCACTGCGGTCACCGTTCCGGCCCACTGCCCGCTGGCCCGGTCCCGCTCGCGCCGAATCTGGCCAGGCCCTCGGTGATCCCGTGAAGCCGAGGGGAGCTTCTGGACCAGACCGGGAACCACGCCGGATGTGCCCTGCTCGTGATCGGTCACCGGTTTGTCCCTTCACAGCACCCCGGCGGCAGTTTCCTGCCGCCATGCGTTCGTTCCCGGTACCGGTCAGCTAAACGCGCGCTGCATCTGACCAGCGCCCGGTGGTATCCGCATACCGCGGGTGCCAGGTCAGGCAGCGCGCGCCCCGCCGACCAGGAGCCCTCCCGCGTCGCCGGCCGCGCCGGGCCGACAGCGGCCACCAGGCCAGTCACCCGCCACAGCATCACGCTAAACCGACGGATGGTCTCGCCGCCAGTGACCGGGAAGGCCGGGGAGAATACGCACGGAGGCCTCATTCTGCATACCGTGCTCGCCGATCAACGTAGCCGCTCGGGCGGCCTCATAACGGGACAATCTGTAATTGGTGAGTCGGCTCGGCGAGATGGCTGCCGGTCCCGGTTCTCCCATGCGGCACAAGAGCAATGAACCGCCCGGCAAGCCCAGACGACTGTGCGCTTCTGATGCGTTTCAGGCGTTCTACTTATATGGTCGCGTCATGTGGCAGTACGCACTGTGGGGCCTGGCTGGTGCGGCCATTAACCGTGCGCTGGTATTCCTGGAAGCTAACCGTCGCGTGAAGGGCCCAGCATGGCGCTACCCCGAGGGCCCTGGCGGCGGCTTCTTCGCGCTGGCTGTGGCTCTGCACTGCGGCATCGGCGCTGCCGTGACCTACGCGGCTGCGGTGTCCAAGGTTATTCACAACCCACTGCTGGCACTCGGCCTGGGCGCCACGGCCCCGGTCGCGATGAAGACAGTCAGCCGAATCGCCCTTGCGGCGCTTCCTCTGCGCGATCCTAGCGAGGAAGGCAAATGACTGCGAATGGTGCTGGCAACGCCCGTCGGCTGCTGGTTGCGGTCGCCGACATGGCGCCAGCCTTCATCGTGCAGCGGCGGCCAGTCGAAGGCGGCCTCGTGCAGCGGCTGCTAATTGCGCTGTCAGACGCTGCTCCCGCCTTCGGATCAGCTGAGCTGATCCGAAGAACACCGGCTGCCGCTGCTGTCGGCACGATTCCGCGCGACCTCGCGCAGCGGACCGACACTGTCAGCTCGCCGGCGATGAGACCGCGGCTCAGACTCGGCGGACGTTCCACAGAGAACATGGCAGCCCACCTGGAAGCCTTCACGCCCGCACAGGCCGACATTGACCAGGTTCGGGCGGAGATCATCGACATCATCGCCAAGCTGGTTGCGCTCCACGAGGCTGAGGCTGTCGTAAGCGTGCTGGACAATCGCATCAACGCGGTGGTGGATCAGTGGACCAACTCGGTGCGCAGGCAGCTTGTGGCGTACGAGGCTGACGCGACTCATAGGCGGGCCGAAGCCGCAGCATGGCTCGCCGTCAAGCAGGCAACGCTGCAACGCGATGTGCAGCAGATGGCAGATGCCGAGCTGGCTCTCGTTTCCGCCGAGGGCAAGGGGGCACGCCGACGCGCGGCGCGGACCTACAAGAAGGCACTCACAATGCATGCCGTGTCCGAACGGCAACTCAGTCTGGCCGAGTCTGCCAACGACTGGTACGCCATCGAGTCAGAGGCCGCCGCGCAGCTCGCAGCGATTGAGATACGGGCTAGAGTCGCCCAAGGGGAACAACTCAAGCAACTTGCGCGGCTGGAGATAGCGGCACGCACGCAATCGGCGAACGATCGTGAGGTGGGCAGAAACGTCAGCGCCGATGCGGTTGCGACCATGCTGCTGACCATGACGGAGGAGAATGCCGTGCGACTTCTCGCCAGTTATCGGTCCCGCGACGCTGGCGCGATCATCCAGGCCATCGCCATCGATCGGCCACAGACGGCTGCGGCTATCCTGCAGAAGCTCTCCTCCCATGATGCCGGCCATGCCGTCGGCTACGTTAGCCCGGTCGCCGCTGCCTCGATTCTGGCGTCAATTCCCGTCCACCAGGCAGTGCGCATCCTGACCCGCGCCGCGCCTAGGACCGCAGCCGGAGTAATCATGGAACTGCCTAGCGATATCTCCATGCAGATAATCGACGCGATGCCGTATAGACAAGCGGCCACTACGCTCGCTTATGTCCGACCGGCCACCGTTGCGGCGTTGTTCAGGGCTTCGGACGATCTCAAGAGCAAACTGCTAGGGCAGCTCAGCCCATCCTTCCGCGACCTGGTCAACCGCTACCTTAGGTGATAGATCGTGCGCCGTGCGATACCGTCCTGGCAACCATAATCCTGTGCAGCTCGCAGCGCGATTAAGCGGTACAGCCCCGCTTTCACAGTGAGAACAGCGCACATGCCCTAAGGGGTTAATTTCAGCTAACCCGTTCTTGCTCACGATCTTTCGTAGCTATTCAGCCTGAGTGATCGATGGTGCGGTCGGTGCTGGCGGGCGAGGGCCGAGTGGAGTTACGCGAGCCGGCCCCGCGTGTCGCTTTGATAACTGTCCGCCGGCTGTGGTGGAGTGCGGGTTGTGCCCGATACGCCGCATGTGCCCGCATCTGATGAGGTGGCGTGGCTGCGTTTGCGGGTCGCGGAGCTGGAGGAACTCAGCGCGCGGCTGCGCGGGGCGGCCGCGGCGCGCGATGAGCTGGCCGCCGCGCAGCTGGCGGCGCGGGACGCGCAGATCGCGGCACTGGCCGCGCAGGTAGAGGAGCTGCAGCGGCGGCTGGGCAAGGACTCCTCTACGTCGTCCAGGCCCCCATCCTCTGACAGCCCGTATACGAAGAAGCCGCAGGACCGGTCGCTGCGCGGCAGGTCCGGGCGCAAGCCGGGCAAGCAGCCCGGGGCTCGGTCCTCGACGCTGAAGCAGTCACCCGATCCTGATGGCACGGTGTTGTGCGGGCCGGCCGCGTGCGGCTGCTGCGGCCATGACCTGACCGGCGAGCCGGTGCTGGGCGCCCCGCAGAAACGGCAGGTGTTCGAGGCGTCCCCGCCTCCGCCGCCGACGGTGACCGAGTACCAGGTCGCCGCGAAGGAATGCCCGGAATGCGGGGAAGTCTCGGTCGGGCTGGCGCCGGCCGGGGTGACCGGGCGGGTGCAGTACGGGCCGGGGGTGCACGCGAAGGCGGCGCTGGCGGTCTGCGCGCACTACCTGCCCGTTGCCCGTGCCGCCCGGCTGGTCGCCGCGCTCACCGGCGTGAACGTCTCGGCCGGGTTCGTGGCCGGCATCCGGGGCAAGGCCGCCCGGCTGCTCGGCCCGTTCATGGACCGGGTCCGGGAGCTGCTGCCCGCCGCGCCGGTGCTGTACGCCGACGAGACCCCCGCCCGGACCGCCGGGAAACTGCACTACGTGCACGTGGCGTGCACCGAGTTCCTCACCGCGATGCACACCGGCGACCGGACGAAGGAAGCGATCGACGCCGGCGGGGTCCTCCCGGGCTATGCGGGCACCATCGTCCGCGACGGCTACAAGGGATATGAGCACCTCACCGGCGCGCTGCATGCCTGGTGCGGCGCGCACGGGCTGCGTGACCTGGCCGGGCTGTACCGCTTCGACCCAGACGGCCAGGTCTGGGCCAGGTCCATGGCTGACCTGCTCATCGACGCCAACGCCAAGGCCGCCGCCGCCCGCAACGCCGGCCATGCCAGCCTCGATGAGGCCCAGCTCGCGCACATCCGCTCCTGGTACCGCGGCGCCGTCGCCAAGGGCATCGCCGACAACCAGCACAAGCGCACCCAGGTCGGCAAAGACGGGCTGCGACTGGCCCGCCGGTTCCGCGACCACGAGGACATGATCTTGCGGTTCGCTGTCGACCTGGCCGTCGGATTCACCTCCAACCCTGCCGTTATCCGATCACCCGCGCGTGTCCACGCGGGTTGTGTCTCACGACTGCGGCCTGTTCAGCGCAGGATGTGTCTCACCGGGCGGCTCCGCACGCCAGGGGCCGGAAAAAGCAAAGACGGCAGCGAGGAGGAGGTTGTGAGACAGCTAAGGCAGTCGCATAACCGTCCGGGTCGCTGAGACACGATCACGCGGTCGCATAAAGGCCGAACGCGACATCCGCCCGGTCAAGGTCCAGCAGCGCACCTCCGGCGGGACCTGGCGCACCCTGCTCGGCCTGGCCGATTTCGCGATCGTCCAGTCCTACCTGTCCACCGCCGCCAAATGGGGCATCGACGCCCTCGACGCCCTCACCAGGCTATTCACCGACGGCCCCTGGCTCCCGGCCGCAACCGCGCCCCCGTAGCACCGCAGCGCGGCCGCCCCCACGCACACCCGCCGACGAGCGCACCCCACGTCAGCGGGCAATCTCGCGCGTCCGCAATGAAAACCCGACTCAGGCTGAATAGCTACGATCTTTCAGGTAACCACATAATCCACCTTTATTGATTATGCCGAATTTCCAGTTGCGAGGTCCTATATTGTTCCCGGCTTGCAGCGAACCCAGATCTGGATATTCTGCGTACCGCGCAGAGCTCGCTAATTCCGGCCTGCGGAGCACGTAATCGGCAACCCCAAGGCCCGGCTATCGTGCTCGGCGGATTCTCACTTCTCAGTGATGGCCGTCGTTCCGGCTTGATCGTTGCGGCTGAGCCAGTACCGCGGGCACCTCATGGCGACGAAAGTCGCCGAGCAGAACGTTCGGGCCGGTCGGTGTGCTCAAAATTGTTGATACCGCCCTTTCACGGCAGCTGACGCTCAAACAAGCCGGATGGACGGGTACTTATCGACCACGAGAAAGCTGAAGGCGCGCACGTCTCCTTCTCCGGCGTATGCGTCCAGATCGATGCATAGATCACGGATGTAACGAAGGTACCGCTGTGATTTTAGGTTGCCTGCAAGCCCGATCGCTTCCGTTGCGACGGCGATGGCCTGGGCGGGTTCGCGCTGCTGGACGAAGCTCGCGGCGTGAACGAGCCGGACGAAGGCAAGCGTTCGCGTGTAGGTCGGGTCGCACAGTTCCACGGCGCCGGTGATGAACTCCTGCGTCATCCGTGGGTTCCGGAGATCGCGGAAGCAGTGCGCTTCCTCGCCTGCCAGTTCTGCGGCGTCGAAGTAGCTGATCCATTCCGGGTCATCGGCGACGCTGCGGCGCTGGAAGAACTTCTCCGCGTCTCGCAGGGCGCGCGAGCATGCGGCATCGTCGCTGTTTCCGGCGTGTCCGCGCGCTTCCATGGCGAGGAACATGGCCATGGTGGTCGCGGTGGCGGCGCCTCTTGATCCTTCCTGGGCGGCTCTGGCTAACTGGACTGCCTGGCCGAAGTTGCCCAGGTAGTTGGCCTGGTGGCTCATGCTCGCCAGCAGCCGGCCGCCCATCATGCGGTCATCGGCTGCCTGGGCGAGCCTGAGTCCCTGGATGAAATACCGCTGAGCTAGCCCATGACGGCCGATATCGTACGCAGTCCAGCCCAGAAGCTCAGCGACCTGCGAGGCGGCGCAGTATAGCTGCCGCCCGACGTGGTCGGTGAACCTGCCGTCCAGCAAGGGGCACACGTCGTTGGCGAAGTACTGGGCGAGGGCTGCACGCGCGTGCCCGCCGCCGAACTGGAAGTCCATCTGCATGAAGAGCTGCACGGTGGTCCGTATGGCCTGCACATCTGAGTCGCCGACTTGTAATCTTCCGCCAGCTCGCGCCGGCAATGGCTCCGGCCGTGATAGGAGCCAGCCGAGCATGGTCTGAGGCCACGCGGCCGGGACGATGCCGGCCCCTAACGCGAGTACGTCTTCGGCCAGCTCGCGGCGCGTAAGACCGAACAGCCGGTGGCCCGCGGTCGGACCGTCGGCCGGATAGTCCAGCGCGTCATCCAGGGTGTCCGCGGTGGCCACAGCGGCCATGCCGATGTCGTCGAGCGAGAACGACACACCGGCCTTGCTGCTGAGAGCCAGCGCGATGAACCGCGCGGTCGCGGGCCGCGGGACGACGCCTTTCAGCCATCGGCCGACGTCGACGTGGGTGCATCTCAGGATGGTGCCGTGCTCCTGGGCGACGCGCTGGACGCGAGCCGCGAGGCTGGTATTGGAGCAGCCGGCTCGGCGCATGGCCTGGGCGAGCCGGGCGTTCGGCTCTCGCGCCATGCTCTCGCCCCTTGGCTATACCGACAGGCCGGACTTTCTCACCGCTTATCTTTCCAGGTCACGGCGAAAATCACCCCCTAAATCACCCCCTGAGCACATAGTCACCGGGCCGATCACACTGCCGCGAGCCCCCCGGACTCGGGTTGCCTGGCTTCAGGCCAAGGTCGCGCAAGACGGACCGGGCCCGGAACTGGTGCAGATGACACGCACCAGGGCTTGATCGACAGGCAGATCGGAGTTCCAGTGACCAGCTCATATAGCCCGGACCACCGGGCCGAAGAGGAAACGGGCGAGGCCAGCCAGCAGGTGTCACCTCCTGGTGTCATCGCTGGCGCTGTGCTGCGCTCGGCTCGCCGCTCGGCAGGTCTCGGCGCGGCTCAGCTAGCTGCCGCAGCCGACGTCAGCGAGGCCACCGTCCGCGCCTGGGAGTCGGGCTCCAGCCCGATCGCGTCGGTCCCGCTGCTCCAGGTCGAGCGGATTGAAGGCGGGCTGCTGGCCGCGGGAGCCGACCACCGGCTGGTCGCGGACCTGGCGGTCGCGGCCTGGTGCGACCTGGTGATCCAGGCGATCGCCGGCTCCGAGGACATCAGCTGTCTGCTGGCCGACCCGCTGGCGCGCGAGGATGCGTTCGGCGAGCTGCTCGCCTGGTCCATCGCCGATCAGCGGCCCGCCCGGTATCAGCCGTTCGCCAATCCCGGGCGGCTGCTCCCGACCGCCGGCCTGACCCTGATCACGGCGGTCGTGCAGGTCCTGGACACGGTCGGCCCTAGCCGCGGCCAGCAATGTGAATCATGATTCCAGGACTGTGCCCGCTGCCTGGAGAGCATTCAATTGGCGGCTGGCTGTGGCAAGCAATGATGGCGTCAGGCCACGCTGTTCGCATGCCACTACCAGGCGCGCTGGCGCAAGCGGGCGTGATCGACGCCACGGCCGATGGCCCATCGGGCCCGAGCGCGGCCGGAATCCATGACGCCCTTCTCGGTGGCCGGTGCCATCGGGCCGCTGACCTGGAAGCCGCCGGGGAACTGCTCCGGATCGTTCCCGGCGCGGTCACGGCGGCGTACCAGCACAGGGAGTTCGTGCGGCGCGCCGTCGAGTTCCTCGCCTGCCGGGCTGGGATGCGGCAGTTCCTGGATATCGGGATGGGCCTGCCCGCTCAGCACAGTGTTCACGATGTCGCGCACCGGACGGCACCGGGTGCCCGGGTGATCTACATCGACAACGATCGTTTCGCTCTCGCTCACGCAGGCGAGTTACTGGCGGACCAGCCGCTGGCGGCCGTGATCGGCCACGATCTGCGTGACCCTGCTGGCATAGCGCGCCATCCCGAACTGGCGGCGCTCATCGACATGGACCAGCCGGTGGCGGTCCTGATGACGTCGGTCCTGCCGTTCATCGACGACGACGACTGCCCCCACGACATCGTCAGAGCCATCACCGAAGCGCTGGCGCCCGGCAGCTACCTGGTGTTGTCGCATGTCACCGGCGACTATGTGGCAGCCGATGTCACTCGTCGCGTCCGCGAGCTGTACCGCGGCGCGGGGACGCCGTTCGTCCCCCGGACCTACGCGCAGGTTCGGAACTTCCTGGCTGGACTGCGGGTCGTGCCGCCCGGCCTGGTCAACGGCCCGGCATGGCGTGCGGGGCACGCGGCAGCCGAACCGCGACGGACCATCTTCTATGCCGGCGTGGGCAGGAAATGACAGTCGCCCTGTCGATCGGCTCGCCGCAGACACAAACCCGCCCGCTGGCCGATGCCACCGGGATCATGCTGGTTCTCCCCCAGTACTGCGCCGTCCATCCGGACTACCGGCGCTGTGGCCACGGACTGACGTGGTGGCGGGTATCAATGACCCAGGGTCATATGCGCGGCGCGGCTGGCAAGATGCTCCAGGCCAAAGTGGGCGGTGCGGCAGAGCATATCTACCCGACCGAAGTACTGCGAACGCGTGGTTTCCCGTGCCGCCAGGCCCTTAACTGATGCGCCGCTCATCGATCCGCGCTGTTCGGCACTGTTCAGCTTCGTAGTTGTCATTTGCTCGTCATTGCATTCTAGATTTTGCTATTTGCAGGCCACATCGTTGACCCGTGGCCAACCGGAATGACATGACCCGCTCTGCCGCCGCGCGGACATCCGGCAGACATCCATTCACGGTCAGGTGCGCAGCCCAGTGGCCCAGCAGCCAGTGGCCCATTGACCGAGAAGGGATGACATGAGAACCGGGACAACGCTCCTGGGCAGCCTGACGATTCCGGGCCAGCCCGCGTGCCTGCGCGCCGCTCGGGCCTTCGTCGCCGACACGCTCGGCCGTGACTCCCCTGGCACCGAGGTCGCCGTGCTGCTGGCCAGTGAGCTGATCAGCAACGCCATGCAGCACAGCGACTCCCGCCACGACGGCGGGACAATCACCACACACCTGATCGCCGTCCCCGAGGGCATCCGCGCCGAGATCATCGACGCCGGCGGCCAGACGGTCCCATCCTTGCGGCCTGTCCAGCCGGGCCAGCCAGATCTGGCCGAAAGCGGACGCGGCCTTCAGCTGGTCGACGTGCTGGCCGCGCGGTGGGGTTATAGCCGCGACGAGGCCGCCACTGTCACCTGGTTCGAACTCTGCACGCCGGCAACGGAGTGACGCTGGCCAGTTCATACGAGTCACATGCCGCGCATGGCCGGAGGTGACGAAGACGGCGGAGCCAGATGCCATCCGTATGCTGCGCCGCGAACTGGGACGCCAGCTGGCCGTGGCACGTGCGGCGGCGGGCTACACCCAGGGCGAATTCGCCCAGCGGATCAGCTATGCCCGCAGCACGATATCGACGGTGGAAAGCGGCGTCCAGCGCGCCGGAAGGTCGTTCTGGGACGCGTGTGACAGAGCGCTCAGGACCGGCGGGACGTTCGCGCGCGGATACGAGCGAATCCGGGCCGAACGAGCAGCTGTCCGCCAGGACGCCATCGATCTGTCGCTGACGACCGGATCGCCGGCGGCGAGCTTGCGCGCGGCAACCGTGGCGGACGCGCTAGTAGCGTTCCAGGCGCTTGGCTGGCCGGCGGCGGCGGACGGTGGCACGGCAGAGCTGGTGACCGGGACTGTCGTGGATGCACTTGAGGTACCGCAGGCCGCGGGAGAACTGGCGGCTTGCTGGTGGCGGTGCACTCGCGGTGCGGCTGATCAGGTCCGGGGCCTGCCGGAGCTGCCCGATCCCGCGCGGGCGCTGGCCGCGATCGCCTGCGCGGGCCGGTTCTTCTTCCTGGTGGCGGCGGGTTCTTGCCCGTGGTCCGGGAACGACATCGCCGCCCGGCCCGCGCGTGCTCACGACGCACCGCTGATCGGCTGGCATTCGGCGGGCAGCAGGATCCCCGCCCCGCCGTCGGCGGGCAGCGACGGGCACCCGGCCGCCTGGGCGCATCTGCCCTCAGGGGAGATAGACCTTGCCTGCCCGATCATCCTGCTCGACCTGCTTGCCAGGGCCGTCGCCGCCACCCGGCGCCCGCGCACTATCGCGCTGCCTGGCGGCGTTCTGGCCGTTCCCGCTGCCGATTTACGGGCCGGCCCAGCCCAGCCGGACGACCGATGAGCGCAGCCGTGATGAGCGTCGTCTAGCCTTCGATGGCCGCGGCAGGGAGTTCTTCCCCGAAGCCGTGCACGCACACGACGCGGCAGCAGGCCGGGCATTCACCCCGCAGGCAGCGTCCGGCGGCGTCGCAGCCGCAGGGCGCGTCACGCTCCGGGCAGTCCTCGACCGCAACGTGCCCATGGCGGTCGACCGGCGGCAGCGCGTTCCAGCCCGCGAGCCAGAGAAATGTCTCCATCAGCGACTCCAGGCGCCCGGCGCGGAAGGAATCGCCCGCGTCCCGCGCCAGGTCGATGCCGGTCATTGCCCGGCAGGCATCCAGCGAGACCTCGCGGAGCGCAGGGCGCCCGAAGACCCGCACGCCAGACAGCGGGCCCTCGCTCGCTTCGCCACAGGCCCAGGCCAGAAGCTCGGACGCGCCGAGAGCCCAGGCGCAGGCACGCCGGTCGGCCGCCCTCGCAGCGGCATCCTCTGGCCGCGGACTGCCGTACTTCGCTAACTGCGCCCAGAAGTAGACCTCTTCGATGCGCGCACGGTCGTGCGGAAACGCGGCGCCGTCGGTCACGTGCAGATCGCCCGGTCCGCCGTTCCAGAGCGGAATGGCGTCGATCTCCCCGGCAAGCCACTGCAGGACGAACCGCGCTTGCATGACCTGCCCGCCGGGGTCGGCCCCCGGAGTGCCCAGCTCGGCGGGCGCGGCGGCCTCGTCCGACAGCTGATCACGGCTGGGCGGCGTGCCCGCGGGCGTGGCGAGGGTCACCGGGGCGGGGCAGGCGCCGGTCAGCGCCCATCGCCAGGCCAGCGCGGTCCGGCCGGCCGCGCCCTGCTCGCCGAGGCTGCGGGCGAAGACGGACCACAACCGGGACGCAGGCCGGCAGATGGCGTCCGGCGGCTCGTCCAGGAGCTTCAGGATGCTCACGCCGCCACCATTTTTGCTTCTCCCAGCCTCGGGCGCCCGGCCGGCATGCTGACCGGCGCCGCTGTTCCGGCTGATCGCCCAGGCACCATTGTCTCTTCTGCGGCCTGGTTCATGCTCGTTCTGCTTCGAAGCCAGCAGTGCGTTCATTCGCGTGGTTGAGGATCCCGCTGGCCGGTACCACGTCTGGCCTGGGCGGCTGGATGATGGCCGCACGATCACGCCTGGCCAGGACGCTCCAGGCGGGGCCGAGGTCCATGGCCTCGTGGTCCTCGCCTGGCACGCGGGTACCTCGCAGCTCGTCGATCATCGCCTGGGCCGTGCGGGCCTTGTCGCGGATCTGCATGACCCGCTCCGGAAGGACACTGAGCGGCGCTTCGGGGGTGAGATCAAGGCTCTGCTGGCCGTGGATCGCGGTCCGCACGTCGATCATCGAAGGCTCTTCGTTCGCAGGCTCCGGGGCTGCGCCGGCGAGGTGCACGGCACCGTCCAGAGTCGGCTGGACCCAGACGTCCTGGCCGCGCGGGCGCTGCGGCTGCGAGCCGGGGGCGGCGTCAGGCTCGGCGGACCTGAGGGGTTCCAGATGCTGATCGGGGTGGCGGCGGCGGAGTTCAAGGTCGGCTGCCAGGGCAATCCTGCGGGTCGGCTCGGTCAGCGCCGCCCACTGGTTCCGGGTTTCCTGCGCTGCGGCGAGCGCCTCTGCGATCGTGGTGGCCCTGGCCTGCATCGCTCGCCAGGCCCTGCCCAGCTGCTGGTGCCGCTCGGCGGACTCGGGACTCCGGGCGGCACGCGTCTCGTAGTGCTCTCGGATGGCGTTCTCAAGAGCGGTGCGGGCCTGGAGCCGGGCCAGGCGCAGCTGCTCGCCCACGTATGGCGGCGCCCAGCCGGTCTCCTGCTCGTAGGTGGCGCGCTGCAGCCGCAGCTGCGCGTCGCTGTACCCGCGCATGTCGATGCCGTCGACCTTGCCGAGCGCCTCGAAGGCGCAGTGCCAGTCGGCCCTGGCCTCTGGCGATGTCCTGCCGGGCTCGGGGCCGATCGCGTCACCCGGCGCGCTGTAGCCGTAGAGCTCGCGGTAGGCACCTATCCTCGCGGCCCGCTGCTCCCATCCCAGCCGCCTGGCCGGGTCCGCCGGGACGTCACCCAGCGCCCTGGTCGCCCACAGGGGCCGGGTGCGCGCGGCGTGCTCGCCGATCCGGCGGACCCGGTCATCCATCGCGGCGGCGAGTTCTGCCATGAACCGGTCCAGGTCCGGGTCGCCCATCTCCGGCAGCCGCTGCGACCACGAGCCGCTGGCCTTCGGCAAGCTGTGCTGCAGCATCCGCCGCACCCGGGCGTCGATGACGCGGGCGATGTCCCTGGCGTCGTAGAGCGACCGCGACGCTACCGCTGCCTGGAGCACCTCGCCGGGGTCCATTCCGGCGGCTTCGGCCTCGCGCAGCGAACGCCACAGCCAGGTGCACGCCCTGTCGGCAAGGGCAGCGTCCGCATCCTCGGCCGTCAGATTCTGCCGCAGGGCCGCCTCGAACCTGACTCTCTGCGCCCGCCGGGCCAGGTCGTACCAGATCGAGCCGAGGACTCCGAGATGGTCGGCGCCAGACAGCTCTGCCCGCAGCGTCTCCGTCGCTGACAACACGGTGCCGTCCCGCTGCAGCACCTCGGTGAGCACGGACACCGGATCGCGCTGCGGCCAGTCGTGGCCGGCGTCGCGCCGCCGGGCCGGCTCCGGGGGCAGGCCAGCCCGTTCCAGCGCCAGCCTGCGGGCACGCCCGAGCTCGGGGGCGGGCCGGGAGCCCGCCCGGGTGTCGGCCGCCCGCTGCCAGCCGGTCACGCAGTACGCGTAGTTCGCCCGCCGGCCGCGTGACATGGCCACGTACAGGCCCTGCCGGTCACCCAGCCCGTCGACCAGGACATGGGAGGTGTCCACGGTCCTGCTCTGGACGGCGTGCGGAGTGGTCGCGTAGGCCAGATCGCAGTGTGAGAAAAGATACGTTCCCGGCAACTCAAACGGCCCCGACCACAGGGCCTGGCCAGTCTGCGGGTCGCGGCCGGCCAGACGGCGGACCGTGACACTGCGGCCGGAACGGGACCGGACCTGGAGCACGTCACGGTTCGTCAGCCACCGCCCCGGCGCCCCGGCCAGGACCCGGCGGTTGTTCTTCCTGGCCACGATCAGGTCGCCACGCCCGGCCACGGCACCGTGGCGCAGCCCGACCGGGACGTCGGTCGTCACCAGGCCGTAGTGGATCAGGTCATCACGGATTCGCCGGGATAGTTCCCTGGCCTGCTCGCCGGTGCGGGCCACCAGCAGGGAATCCAGGCCGGCCAGGTGATCGGCCAGCCACCCGCGGCAGGCCAGTTCCGCTGCCTCCTCCGGCCCGCCGCCGCGCAGCCGGCCGTGCTGGTCGTACTCGGCGAGCACCGAGGCGTCGCCGATGCGCAGGCGCAGCGTGGCGTCGCGCTCCCACTCATGCCGGAACCGGACCGGCTCGGCGAGCTGGACGAACCCCATCCGCCGGGTGAGCATCATCATCCCGCCGCCGCCTTCGATGGCCGCTAGCTGCTCATGGTCTCCGGTGATCAGTACCCGGCAGCCTCGCTCCGCGGCCAGGCGCAGGATCGATGCCAGGTCGGCCAGTGACATCATCGACGCCTCGTCGAGGAGCAGCAGCGTTCCCGGCCGCAGGGTCTTCGGCCCGCGAGCCTCCCGCTGGCCGGCCAGGTGACCGAGGAACTCGGCGGTGTTGTCCGCGAGATCGACGCCCGCCTCGCGAAGCACGTTCCGGGCGGCTTGGGAGGTGGTGAGCCCGTACACCTCGCCCAGCCCGGCTTCCCGCCACATCCTGGCCACCTCGGCCGCGACCCGGGTCTTGCCCGATCCGGCCGGGCCGACCAGGGTCTCCACCTGCCGGCCGCTGGTCAGCACGAAGAACGCGGCTGCCGCCTGGTCCATCCTGAGCCCTGAGCCGGTCGCCTCCTGCCCGGTGTCCGCACTGTGCGCCGCGGCCCGGAGCTGCGCCTCCAGCTGAGCCTGATCCGCGCCGAGCAGCCGGGCGGCAACCTCGGGCTCCAGGCGCGGCGCGCCCGCTTGCTGAGCCAGGAACATCAGCCGTTCCTCCATCGTCAGCTGCGCCAGCGTCGCGTACCGGGTACCGCCATGCGGCCGGTACACGCTGCGCCCGTCGGCGCGGCGCAGCGGCTCGGGCACGGGCGGCCACTCCGGTGCCTCAAGCGCGACCACTTCTTCCCCGGCTCCGCCGCGCACGACCCGGTCCGCCAGGTCCGCCAGCAGCGCCGCAGCGACCCCGTCGTCAGCGCAGGCCACGTCATCGGGCAGCGATTCCCCCAGGTGACGGACGAGATCAGCCTTCCGCCAGGCAGGCTGCGCCGCCTGTACCCTGGCCAGCGCCTGCGCCATCACATCGCGCTCCTGATCCCGGCTCAGCAACCAAACCGCCGGCGGCTCGCCCGGCGGAGCGGCGCCTGCTCCGCGCCGGCGTGTCGCGGCCGGCATCAGCGGCTCCAGCGCGCCGGCCTCGCTGGCGCTGGCCTGAGCCGCCCAGCGGCGCACCTCAGCCGCCAGATCCAGCGGCGCGCCGTCCTTGGCGGCGCGGCTCGCATGGTTGGCCCACTGGCGCAGCTTCCCCAGCGCCCGCGCATCCGGCGCGAACCGGTGCTGCGCCTCGAACTCCCGCGCCAGCCGCTCAGTCAGCGCCGAGATCGTCCGCCGGCGCGAGGAGAACTCCTCCATCATCGTGCGGCTCACGCCCCGCACCTCACGGCCATGCCCATCGGCCCGCCGCACCCAGCCCGTCCCGAACGTCCGGCTCAGCGCGGACTCCATCACCAGCGCGGCAATCGCCGCCGCAGCGCCCCGGTGCTCGTGCAGCGCCTGGGAGTCCAGGGTCCGGTACTGCCCGTCGGTCTCGCGCCGCACCCGGTTCAGGACCAGGTTGTGAATGTGCAGTTGCGGGTCACCGTCCCGGCTGGTGTGCTGAGCGAACGAGCCGACCACGAACCCGTGTGCGTCCTCCCACCTCCCGGTCCGGATCCCCGCGGCCTGCCGGCCGTGATACCCGGCCCGCGTGTAACCCGCCTCACGCTGCAGGTACTCCAGAGCCGCCTGGTTCCCGGCCTGCACGCACTCCCAGACATCCGCGGCTGCCCGCTCCCAGTACGCGACCGCTTCCAGGTCCCCCTCCGCGGCCGCGCGGGCCGCGTTCACCATCGCCGACGCGTGCAGCAAGGTAATCGACTTCGACACGCTGAACGTCAGGTCGAAGTACTGAACTGGGGCTCTGACCTGCGACTTTGCTTCGACCATCAGCTCCGCCCGGCGCTCGGCGGTCGCCTGGGGCTCTAACGCCGCCAGCTCCGCGAAGATCTCCTCCGCCGGGCGGAACCGCTGCGGCATCCGGCCCAGACGTGCCTGCCCGGACGGGTCGCGCGGGTCAAGGAACTGGCCGTACAGCCGCTCGAATACCTCACGCTCGATGATCTGCCCCGCCCGGAAGCCGAGATCCGCCAGGCCCGCACCGCGCCACCGGCCAGGTGGCTCACCGCCCTTCCCGGCCGGCGAGAGGTAATACCCAGTGGCGGCCTGGCCAGCGTGCTCGCATTCCGCCGATGTGCCGATCTGCCGCCACGGGTACGACGCGTCATGCCCCGGCGAAATCGTGATGATGCCCGCCAGTCTCGTCACCTCCCTCCGCGCCCGTCTGGCTTATCCGCGATATTGAACCGATCGGCATTTCGTGATCTTGATTTCCCAAGATCATTAGTAATGCCTAGGTGTGAAAGCTTTGCGGATGGCTTTGATTGTGGCGAGAAATGAGGAGGCGTGCAGGCGGGGAAAAGGGGCAGCGGGAGCACGTACGGATGAGCGCAGAGCATGTACGGACGAGGATGGACGAGCGCGTATAGAGCGCTTTAACGGCTCGTCCGACCTAACAGGCGGGCCGCAGCGCCGGTGTTCGTTTCCGTTCGCCATTGCCGCCTTCCCGGCCAGGCCAGTTTTCCGGCACCGTTGAGATGTTGACCGAACTGCCGGGGAGGCAAGTAAGACGATGGACCGGGGATTCGCTGCTGCTGACATTGATACGAGCAGACCGCACACCGCGCGCATGTACAACTACTTCCTCGGCGGCAAAGACAACTACGAGGTGGACCGGGCGGCGGCGCAGGAGGTGCTCCGCGCCGCACCGGAGGCCAGGGACATCGCCCGGCACAACCGGGCGTTTCTCCAGCGGGCTGTCCGGTTCCTGGTCTGCGAGCGCGGTATCCGCCAGATCCTCGACATCGGCACGGGAATCCCCTCCGCCGGCAATGTGCACGAGGTAGCCCAGCAGTTCGACCCCGGCGTCCGTGTGGTGTACGTCGACAACGACCCGATCGTCCACGTCCACGCCCAGGCGCTGCTGACCGGAGCGGGCCCGACCGGGATTGTCCTGGCTGACCTCCGCGAACCCGAGATCATCCTCACCCACCCGGCGGTCACCGAACTGATCGACTTCAGCCAGCCCGTCGCTGTCCTGCTGATCGCGATCCTGCACTTCCTGACCGAGGACGAGGACCCGGCCCGGATCGTCGCCACGTTCCGGAATTTCATGGCGAACGGAAGCTACCTCGCACTGTCGCACGCCACCGCTGACCTGCGGCCCGAGGTCGCGGCGAACGCCGCCGCGGTGTACGACCGGGCGACCTCCCGCGCGACGCTGCGCAGCCACGCGGAAGTCTCAGCGTTCTTCGATGGGTTCGATCTCGAGGAGCCAGGACTGGTGCAAGTGCCGCGGTGGCGTCCCGACCAGCGGCCGCCACGAAACCTGGACAAGATCTGGATCTACGGCGGCGTGGGCCGCAAGGCCGGACCGCAGCGCTGACCTAGGTGGTCAGGCAGAGCCACCGGGCAGGCTGTGCAGGTCGGCAACGATGGTCTCACGGCGGAACTGCTCGATCCGTTCGTCAAGCTCGCTTGCCTGTGCCGAGCCCCGGTAGATCGGCTGGGCCAGTTCGGAGCGCACCCGGACGACTCTGCTGGTGAGCGCCGTAATTCGCTGGCCGCGCGGGAGTGACAGCACGGGCTCAAGGACCGTTACGGCGTCGTCGAGCCCTCCGGCGCGGAGCCGGATCGCTGCCCGGTCGATGTCCGCGAGCGCCCGGCCGCCGAACCAGTGCTGCTCACCCGGGGCAGGGCCTGCGGCATACAAGCTCGCCGCCTCGTCCAGTTCGCGAGCGGCCTCATCGAGCGCATCGTCGAGTTCGGCGAGGGCAGAGCCGGCGAAATAGTGCTGGGTTGCCAGCGACAAGCCGAATTCGCCGCCTAGTTCCAGTATCTCGTCGCCGGGCCCGCGTTCCCGAGCATCGGCCGCAGCGCTGATGGCTCGGCGGGCACCGTCGCCGTCGCCAAGACGCGCGGCCGCCCGTGCGTACTTGACGTGCAGGTGCGCGGCCGTGGGCCCGTCAGCGAGGTAGCTCAGGCCGCTGGCCGCTAGATCGAGCGCCTGCCGCGGCTGCTCATCCCAGAAGCACACGCTGGCAAGCTGCAGACGCAGATGCGCCATGAGCGGCCGGTGGTCGATCACCGTCGCGTATGCCCACCCGGCACGGAGCAATTCCTGCGCCGCCGCCGAATAGCCAAGTCCGCTGGCAGCAACCGCGGCGAGATCGCTCAGGCAGCCCAGCAGCAGGTAAAGCTCGGCAGCATCTCGTGGCCACAGGCGCCGGTCCAGGGCCGCGTGCAAGCGGTTCCGTACCCGGCGCATCTCCAGGAACAGCAGCCAAGGCTCGCCGGTCATCAACTCGCGCGACAGCCTGATCACGTCCGCGCGCAGCTGTTCTAAGGTAGCGTCGCCGATCTCACGGTGCTCGGCCCGTTCGGCGTGCTCGCTGCTTTCGTGTGCTGCCATCAGCACCTCTCGCGTGATCCAGGACATGCCCGGATCGTGATCCCAGCTACCACCGTAAGCGACAAACGGCTCCGATGGCACGTCTGAGCGGACCACCAGGCCCGCAGAACGCAGCACCGGACCTTCGACCGCCTGACCTGGTGTGAGCGCAGTGACCACCGTTCCCGCTGAGCACTTCTGAGACGGCTGATCGCATCCAAACTGTTCGACAGTGATGCCGAACACCCGGCAGTAGTACAGCCGGTAGCGTTCGGATACCCCGGCGCCGCGTTCCCAGCGCCGGATCATGGCGATGAGGGTGTCGCTGGCTGGCAGCACGTCACCGGCGGCGGTGGCCGCGTCCCGGAGCTGGCGAGCCATTTCGGGTACCGCCCAGCTGCGGGATTGCCGCTGCTGGCGTAACCATCCGGACAGAGTTTCTGACATGGGAATCCTTCGCTGACGGTGTCGGGGCTGGCGGCGTGCGACGTTTTGCTGCCCGCCCGTGGCGAGCCGGGCGGTGCGGAGGGACGCTAGCTGAGGAGGCAGTCGGCGAGCCCGGTCTTGGCGCCCTCGATGAACGCGCGGATCTCGCGGGCTGTCAAGATCAGGGCCGGGCCGTCCGGGTCGGCGGACTGGCGGAGCGCCACCCGTCCGTCCGGGAGTTTCCTGGCTTCGAGGCAGCATCCGCCGTTGGTGGCGCTCCACGGCCTGGTCCAGCCGTCGGTACCGAGACTGGCGGCGCGCATGCCGTTATGAATGTGCTGTGTTTTGTGCATGTCAGGACTCCTTGCGGATGTCGTCGAGGATGGCTGCGGTCTGGCTGGCGGGGGCGGCCTGGGCCGCGATCCGGTCGAGTACTTCGATGTATGCGGCGACGTCGGCGGGCTTGTCGAGGTAGAACGCGCTGGTGAGGTGCTCGGCGTAGACGATGTCGGGCAGGTCGGGGCTGGGGAAGCGGAAGACGTAGAACAGGCCGCACATGGCCGGGTGGGCGCCCGCCGCGTACGGCAGCACCTGCAGGGCGATGTTCGGCTCGCGGCTGGCGCCGATCAGGCGGTCCAGCTGTGCGCGCATGACCTGGCGGCCGCCGGCGGGGCGGCGCAGCGCGGCTTCGTCGATGACGAGCCATGCGCGGGGCGGGTCAGGGCGGGTCAGGACCTGCTGCCGGGCCATGCGGAGCGCGACCCTGCGGTCGATCTCGCCGGGGCTGGCAGCGCTGAAGCCCGCGGCGATCAGCGCCCGGGCATAGTCCTCGGTCTGCAGCAGGCCGGGCACGCACTGCGGCTCGTAACCGCGGATCAGCTCCGCTGCCTGTTCCAGGCCGGGGAACGCGCGGAACCAGGACGGCAGCACGTCGCCGTAACTGTGCCACCAGCCGGGCTTGTTCGCCTCCCGGACCAGGTCCAGGAATGCGCTGATCTCGGCGTCCTGCGCAATGCCGTACGCCTGCAGCAGGCCCTTGACGCTGTGGAGTTTGAGGCCGCCCTCGGCTCGTTCCATCCGGCGGACGGTCCACGCGGACGTGTAAATGGCATCGGCGGCCTGCTCATAGGATAGTCCGGCGTTTTCGCGGAGTGCCTGGAGCTGCCTGGCGATGATCATACGCAATACTGTCGGGCCGCCCGGCGCCGTTTGTGGCATCCGCTACCTCCGGGTGGTTGACGCCTAAGTACAGTCTGCCACTTTTCATTGGCCACGAACCGCGCTGTTCGCTTTTGCCCTGCCCCGGTGTTCTTCTTTGTTAGATACTGCCTCCTTCATTTTGCTATTCGCAGTCGGCATGGTGGACGCGCCCAGTCAGGACCGCCGGGCACGCCAATTGTCACCGCAATGGCGGCGCAAGACCCGCCACGAGCCCGATACCACCAAACCGTGCCGTGACCCAGGCCGGCGAATCCGCCGCCGGCTGGCCGGCATTGTCTGGCGAGCGACGCGGATACCGGCGGAAGCCGTTACGGAATCAGAGGAGAACCAGATGACGGATCAGCCAGCATTAGCCGCAGTCGCGGGACGCTCGCCGGCCCCGGCCGCCCGGCTGGAGCCGGATGCGATCGGTGTCGCGCAGGACACCGTAATAGGGATGGCCTCAGCCGCCCCGGCGGTGTCGGTCGGGCTGACCATGGCCGCACTGGCCGCGGCGTCAGCCTATTCCAGCGGGCCGGTCATCGTCCTGACGGCGGTCCCGATGCTGATCATCGCCAATGCGTACCGGCGGCTGAACTTGTGGAACGCCAACTGCGGCGCGTCGTTCGAGTGGGTCGGCCGGGCGATCAACCCGTACCTAGGGTTCCTGACCGGATGGCTGATGGTCATCGGCAGCATCATCGGGACGATCGGCCCGGTCGTCGTCCTGGGGCCGTCGGTCCTGGCCGTGTTCGGCGCGAACGCCACCAGCACGTGGCCGAATGTCGTGATCGGCACCGCCGTCATCGCGGTCATGCTCGTGATCGCCGTGGCCGGGATCCGCCTGACGGCGCGTACCCAGGTCGGTATGGGGCTGGTGGAGTATCTGATCCTGATCGGCTTCGCGGCTGCCGGGCTGGCGGTGGTGCTCGGCCATCATCCCGGCACCTTCCCGATCACGCGGGCCTGGCTCAGCCTGCGCGGGATCGGCGGGCACGGCAGCCTGTCGGCGGGGTTCCTGATCGCCGTGTTCATGTACACAGGCTGGGACGGGACAATATACGTCAACGAGGAAGTGAAGCACCGCCGGGCCAACCCGGGCCGGGCCGCGATCATGGCGGTCGCGTTCATCGCGGTGCTGTTCACAGCCTCGCAGGTGGCCCTGCAGGGTGTCGTGTCCCCGGCCCGGCTGCAGGCGAACGCACCCGACGCGCTGGTCTACACCGCGGGCGTCGTGGGTGGCGGCGGCTGGGCCAAGGTGATGGCGCTCGCCCTGGCGCTGTCGGTGACCGCCTCGACCGGCTGCGGCATCGTGCTCACCGCCCGGATGATCTACGGCATGGCGAGCCACCGGGTGCTGCCGCCGTTCCTGGCGAATGTGTCTCCCCGGTTCGCCACCCCGGTCCCGGCCAGCATCCTGGTCGGCCTGATCCTGGTCCTGGTCACCTGGCTGTACCTGCTCACCAGCACGGTCGCCAGCGCCTTCACCCAGGTGATCGCGGTCACCGGCCTGCTCTATGCCGCGTTCTACGTACTGACCGCGCTCGCCGCCATCACGTATTACCGGCGCCGCGTGATCACCCGCCCCTGGGACACGATGACCCTCGGGGTACTCCCCCTCGCTGCCACCGGCTTCCTCGTCTGGGTCATCGTCAAGTCAGTCCAGGCCGCGCCGGCGCCGCAGCGCTGGTCCCTGGCCGGCATCATCGGCGCCGGGCTCATCCTGATGCTCTGCGCACGCTTCGCCCTGCGATCACCGTTCTTCCAGATCCCCCGCGAGAGCGACATGTAGGGGTCCGGTGAAGATGTCGTCTGACCCGCCTACTTGTCGTCGCCGATGCTGTGAGCTTGTCGCCTTGCAGATCATCGTCACCGCAGCGTTGAGCACGGCCGAGGGAAACGACAACTCCCACGGTCAGGTCAGCGGCCGAGCAAGGGTGGCGAACGACAAGTACCTTGCGCAGCGACGACAACCTCACTGAATCCCTACACGACACCCGCAAGCACTGATCCGTGTTTGCCTCACCCCTCGGCTCTGGCGGCACGGCCGCAGCGCTCCGCTGCGCACCAGCACAGTTCCTCACCGCACCGTGAGACTGGACTGTGTCGAACGTAAGTTCTATTATGGGCCGATGCCGGGAACAGAGCAGGACAGGCTCACGCTGGCGCAGATCGCCGGGGTGATCATGCGCCACGCCCGCACCGGGTCCATGACGGGTGCGCAACAGGCGGCAGCACTGGCCGAGCTGGCCGAGGTCGCGAACGGACGGGTGGATCTGCTGGCCGAGCACGCGGGAGTCGCCCTTGCCTTCCAGGAGAACGATGCCGACCCCGGTCTGGCCCAGCGCGTCGCGCAGCTGTGCATCAGCGCGGGCGCGGACATCGCGCTGATCGAACAGTGGATCGGCGAGGGCAGCCGCCGGGCGGCCATCGCGCGGCAGGTCCCGTACCGGCCAGGCCGGGCAGCCGACCAGGCAGGCTCTGAGCGCTCCCAGTAGCACAACAACGCTCCGACGCGTTCCGACGGCAAGCAGAGTTACCAGCAGGTGGCGCAGTGATGCGTTAGCCTCGGGCTTTCGCCTGGGGTTAGCCAAACGTGATCTCTTTAAAAGAAAAGTGCCTTTGAGCTGGGAGGATTGGGCTTGCTGAAGGTCTTGTCCGTCCCGAGCTGAAGGCACTTTTCAGGTGAAGAATAGCGCACGCAGTACCCGGGTGGTTGTGTCCGCTGACGGCAAGGGGCTGGTGTCCCAGGCCGGGGCGGTCCTGCTGTGGGAGACAATGCGGGTGACCGGCCTGGCCCAGGGCCTGTCGGAAGGGGCTTGCCCGGTGGCGGGCGCCGCGCGCGGTGCATGACCCGGGCAAGATCGTCGCGGACCTGGCCGCCGCGGTCGCGCTGGGCGGGATTGCCTGGCCGATATCGCGGTGCTGCGGGAGCCGCCGGGGCTGGCCGGGCTGGTCGCGTCGGACCCGGTGGTGTCCCGGCTGGTCAGCGTTCTCGCGGGGGACCTGCCGCAGGCACTGAAGGTGATCCGGGCCGCGCGGGCGGCGCCGCGGGAACAGGCCTGGGTGCTGGCCGGGGACGCCGCGCCCGGCGGGGATGGCGGCCTGGTCACGGTGGACCTGGACGCCACCATCGTGAGAGTTAGCGCCTGCTAAAGAATAACGTTTACTTTTGATTCACGGTAGGTCATGCTTGTGGTATGGCGGTGCCCGTGGATGCTGAGGAGTCGCTGGCCGCTAAGTTCGCCGCGTTGTTCCCGCACCTGGATGAGCGGCAGCGGCGGCTGGTGATGGGGGCCGAGGCGCGGGTGCTGGGCCACGGCGGGATCAAGGTGGTGGCAGCTGCGGCGGACGTCAGCGCGGTGACGGTGTCGCGGGGCGTGGCTGAGCTGGAGGGCGGCGGCGAGCCGCTGGGCCGCGCGCGCCGTCCCGGCGGCGGCCGCAAGCGGGTCGCCGACACTGACGCGGGGCTGAAGGGCGCGCTGCTGGCGCTGGTGGACCCGGAGTCGCGGGGGGATCCGGAGTCGCCGCTGCGGTGGACGACCAAGTCGACCCGCCACCTGGCCGCGGCGCTGACCGCGGCCGGGCACAAGGTGTCGGCGCCGACGGTGGCGGTGCTGCTGAAGGAGGAGGGCTTCAGCCTGCAGGGCAATGCCAAGACGCTCGAAGGGCGCCAGCACGCCGACCGGGACGCGCAGTTCCGCTACATCAACGCCCGGGCCAGGGAGCACATGGACGCTGGGGACCCGGTGATCAGCGTGGACGCCAAGAAGAAGGAGAACGTCGGGGGGTTTAAGAACGGCGGCCGGGAATGGCAGCCCCAGGGCGCCCCGGAGCGGGTGAACGTCCATGACTTCATCGACAAGGAGCTGGGCAAGGTGACCCCCTACGGGGTGTACGACGTGGCCGGCAACGCCGGCTGGGTATCGGTGGGCACCGATCACGACACCGCCGCGTTCGCCGTGGCCACGATCCGCACCTGGTGGGACAGGCCCGGCCAGGCGGCCTACCCCGATGCGCGGCGGCTGCTGATCACCGCCGACGGCGGCGGGTCCAACGGATACCGGACCCGGCTGTGGAAGACCGAGCTGGCCGCCCTCGCCGCGGATACCGGCTTGCAGATCACCGTCTGCCACCTGCCGCCGGGCACATCCAAGTGGAACAAAATCGAGCACCGCCTGTTCTCCCACATCTCGATGAACTGGCGCGGGCGGCCGCTGACCAGCCACGAGGTCATCGTGCAGACCATTGCCGCGACCACCACCCGCACCGGGCTGACCGTCAGCGCCGAGCTCGACACCGGCGACTACCCCAAGGGCATCAAGATCCCCGACCGGGAGATCAAGAACCTCGAGAAGCGGAAAGTGCTCCGCCGCCACGACTTTCACGGCGAGTGGAACTTATGACCAATTCCGCATAAGTTCCATTATGCCCAGCCCCAGGTTATGTGCGAGGGGAGGGCGTGAAGAGGGTTTGTCCTGGTCGTAGGGCTGGATCGTGTGACTGGCTGCGCATAATTCGATCGCGGGACGAGGCTTCCTGAAACCGGGATGGACCCGGGAAGGAGGCGATCATGACAGATCCAAGTCGAACGCGCGTGACAGGTCCGCTGGTGGCGTACGCGGACGGCTTCCGTGAAGAGCTGACCGGGCAGGGGTATACGCCGGGGAGTGCCGCGCGGCAGCTGCAGCTGATGGCACATGTGAGCCGCTGGCTGGTGAGCCAGGGGCTGACAGCGGGTGAGCTGACACCTGCCCGGGTGGAGGAGTTCCTCCAGGCGCGGCGTGCAGATGGCTACACCCTGGAGCTGTCCGGGCGAGGGCTGATGCCGTTGCTGGGCTACCTGCGTGGCCTGTGCGTGGTCCCCGCCCTGCCCGAGCCGGTGGCTTGCACGCCGACGGAGATGCTGGTGGAGGACTACGGCAGCTACCTGGCAGGCGAGCGAGGGCTGGCCGCGAGCACCGTGTGCCGCTACGCGGGCGTGGCCCGGCTGTTCCTGTCCGAGTGCGAGCGAGCAGGCGGGCTCGATCTGGAGCGCCTGACGGCCGGGGACGTGCGGGCCTTTGTTGTCAGCCAGTGTCGCAGTCACCGTGCCGCGTCGGCCAAGATGCTGGTCACCGGGCTGCGGTCGCTGTTGCGGTTCCTGCTCGCGGAGGGCTACACGACTGGGCAGCTGGCGCAGGCCGTACCCACGGCGACTGGCTGGGGCGGAGGTGCCCTGCCGCAGGCGCTGGGTGCCGGGGCGGTAGCTGCGATGCTTGCCGGCTGCGACCCGGTCACGGTGGTGGGGGTGCGCGACGTCGCTATCCTCACGGTGCTGCATCGCCTGGGACTGCGAGCCGGGGAGGTGGCCGCGCTCGAGCTCGGCGATGTCGACTGGCACCACGGCGAGATCGTGGTGCGCGGCAAGGGAGGGCGCCAGGAACGGCTGCCGCTGCCCGTCGATGTCGGCGAGGCACTGGTGGCCTATCTGCGCCGCCGTCCCAGGTCGGAGTGCAGGATCTTGTTCCTGAAGGTGCGCGCGCCGATCGCCGGGCTGACGCCGGATGGGGTCGAAGATGTCGTCCGCGGCGCCTGCATGCGCGCCGGGCTGCCCCCGGCCGGCGCCCACCGGCTGCGGCACAGCGCGGCCACGGCCATGCTGGCCGGCGGAGCGTCGCTGGCCGAGGTCGGACAGGTGCTGCGACATGCTCGCCTGGTTACCACCAGCATCTACGCCAAGGTCGACCGCGCAGCGCTGCGAACTATCGCCCGGCCGTGGCCGGGAGGTGCGCAATGAGCGTCCTTCATCAGGCAGTCGCGGACTACATCATGGTCCGCCGGGCACTGGGCTCCAAGCTGGAGAGGCACCCTGGCCTGCTCGAGAATTTCGTCGCCTACCTCGAGGCGACTGGCGCGACGACCATCACCACCGAGCTGGCACTGGCCTGGGCCAGGCTGCCAGGAGATGACGCCCATCCGTCCTATCTGAGCAGTCGGCTGTGCGTGGTCCGTGGCTTCGCCCGCCACCTGCAGGCATTCGACCCGGCCACCGAGGTGCCACCAGCCGAACTGCTGCCGTGGCCGAAATGCCGGGCTACCCCCTACCTGTACTCCGACGCTGACATCGCCGCGCTGATGCGCGCTGCACGTTCGCTCACCCCTGCGCTGCGGGCCGCCACCTACGAGACGCTGACGGGATTGCTGACAGTGACCGGGGCCCGGGTAGGTGAGCTGATCCGCCTCGACCGAGACCACGTCGACTGGCAGGAGGACGCGCTGGTCATCTGGGACTCCAAGTTCGGCAAGAGCCGTGAGCTGCCGCTGCACCCCAGCACCCTCGACGCGCTGCGCGCCTACGCGTGCCTGCGCGACCAGTGCTGTCCCGCGCCGAAGACGGCGGCGTTCTTCGTGTCCGCGGCGGGCACCCGGCTGGTCTACAACACGATCCAGCCGACGTTCGCCCGCCTGGCCCGCCACGCCGGGATCGAGCCGCGCTCGGGCCGGTGCCGGCCCCGCATCCACGACACACGCCACAGCTTTGCCGTTCAAACGGTGCTGAGCTGGTATCGAGCCGGTCTGGACGTCGAAGCCCGCCTGCCCCTGCTATCCACCTACCTGGGTCACGGCAGCCCTTCGTCCACCTACTGGTACCTCTCAGCGGTCCCCGAGCTGCTCGCCCTGGCAGCTGAACGGCGCGAGCACACTCTGGGGGCGCGGCCATGAGCATGCTCGCCCCCACCCTCGAGGCGTTTTTCACCGAACGGCTGATCGGCCAGCGCCACGCCAGCCCCAACACCGTCGCCGCATACCGCGACGCCTGGCGCCTGGTGCTGCGCTTTGTGTGTGACCGGACCGGCAAGCAGCCCTGCCAGCTGGACCTGGCCGACCTCGGCGCACCGCTCATCGGCCTCTTCCTGGATCACCTCGAAGCCGACCGCCACAACGGCGCCCGCACCCGCAACGCGCGACTGGCCGCGATCCGCTCGTTCTTCCGCTACGCCGCGCTACGCCACCCCGAGCACGCCGCGCTCATCGCCCGCGTACTCGCCATCCCCGCCAGGCGCTGCGAGCGGGCTGACATCTCCTACCTGGACGAGCCCGAGGCCGACGCCCTGGTCGCCGCCCCCGACCGCGGCACATGGACCGGCCGGCGAGACCACGCGCTCCTCAATGTGAGCATCCAGACCGGGCTGCGAGTATCGGAGCTCACCGCAGTGCGCAACCAGGACGTCGAGCTGGGCACCGGCGCTCACATCCGCTGCACAGGAAAGGGCAGGAAACAACGGTGCACGCCATTGTCCAAGCACACCGTCGCCGTCCTGCGGGTCTGGATGCGAGAACGCCAAGGCGATCCCGGCGACCCCCTCTTCCCCACCCGCCGGGGCACACCGCTCACTCGCGGTGCCGTGGCGCACCTGGTCACCAAGCACGCCGCCACCGCCAGGCAGCGATGCCCGTCCTTGCACACCAAGCACCTCACCCCCCATGTCCTAAGGCACACCTGCGCCATGCAGCTACTGCGATCCGGGGTTGACTGCGCGGTGATCGCCCTGTGGCTCGGACACGAGCGGGCCGAGACGACCAGCCGGATCTACCTCCACGCCGACCTGTCCATCAAAGAACGAGCCCTCGCCCGCACCACCCCACTGCACACCAAGCCCGGGCGCTACCGGCCTTCGGACCAGCTGCTGGCCTTCCTCGACAGCCTCTGATTATGCCGCTCCCACACGCCCTAACCCGTACATCAGGCCGCGATCCACCCCTTCCAAGGGCATAACGCGGGCCTAGGCATAGTGGAACTACTGCCTCGTCCCGAGCCCTACCTGAAACCAGCGTGTTATTCATTTGCGGGCGCTTAGAGAAGGAGCAGGCCGCCCCGACCTGGAAGAAGACCTTCGGCCATCACCCGATGACCGCCTGGGCCGACCACGGCGAGACCGGGAACGGGGAGCCGCTGGCCATCGTGCTGCGACCCGGGAACGCCGGATCGAACACCGCCGCCGACCACATCGGGGCGGCCCGGATCGCCCTCGCGCAGCTCCCCAGCCACCTGCGGCGCAATGTCCTGGTTCGCGCCGATTCCGGCGGCGGCACGCACGAGTTCCTCAACTGGCTGACCGCCCGGTCGCGGCGGCTGCACTACTCCGTCGGCATGACGATCACCGAGGCCATCGCCGACGCCATCGGCACGATCCCGGCCAGCGCCTGGACGCCGGCCTACGACGGGGACGGCGAGGTGCGGGACGGCGCGTGGATCGCGGACATCACCGGGCTGCTGGACCTGGCCGGCTGGCCGGCCGGGATGCGTGTCATCGTCCGCAAGGAGCGGCCGCATCCGGGCGCCCAGCTGCGGTTCACCGACATCGACGGGCACCGGTTCACCTGCTTCGCCACCGACGCCAAGCGCGGGCAGCTCGCTGACCTGAAGCTGCGTCACCGGCGGCGGGCCAGGTGCGAGGACCGCATCCGCGCTGCGAAGGACACCAGGCTGCGGAACCTGCCGCTGAAGGGGTTCGCGCAGAACCAGGTCTGGTGCGAGATCGTCACGCTGGCCTGCGAACTGCTGGCCTGGACCTAGATGCTCGCCCTGACCGGGAAAGCCCTCCGCTGGGAGCCCAAGCGCCTGCGCCTGCGCGTCTTCGCCGTCGCCGGGCGTCTCGCCCGCAGCGGGCGCCGCCTGCGGCTCCGCCTGGCCCAGACCTGGCCCTGGGCCAGGGAAGTCATCGCCGCGATCACCCGCCTGCAGGACATCCCGTCCGGATGACCTGCCGGAACAGTCCCGCCGACCAGAAGGACAAACCCAGTGCCCGTGGAACCCCGCCCACCCGGTGCGACAGCCGGGCAGCCAGACACGACCGGACGCTGAAATCAGCCCCCTGGGATCAGTGTCTCAGGCCGCCGCCCCACGAGCGCGAAAGATTGAGGCTAGTGACGGCAATCACTTGTCCTGCATATCTAACTCCAAGTGTTAGGAGTGATGGCGGGGATGGCACTCAGCGTCGGCTCTGCCCGACCTCGATGAGGTGACCGTCGGGGTCACGCAGGTAGCAGCGGATCTCCGGGCCACGATCGATCGGTTCGGTGAGGAACTGCGCGCCCTTGGCCGACCAGTCGGCGTATACGGCGGCGATGTCGGCAACACGGATATTCAGGAACGCGCTGACCCGGTCCAGATCGTGCGGGGCCTCGAGCGTGATCGAGGGTTTGTCGTCCGTGGGGCCGCCGCCGGTGTTGATGATGATCCAGCTGTTGGCCAGCGCCACGATCGTCGGCTCGCCATCCATCAGCGCCTCGCCACCGAGCACCTCAGTGTAGAAGGCCCGCGAGCGGTCGACATCGTCGGAGACGAGGAAATGGGTGAGCACGATGCCCTCGGCTGGGGCGGGAAAGTCTGCCACGACGCAACTCCTATAGGTGATGTGGGCGGGGCGAGTGCCGCCCCGTCACGGACTGGGCCCTGGGTGTGAGCGGCAGCTCCGGCGATGGCGTCGGCGCGCTTGGCGACGGGCCCAGGAACGCCCCACCGACCCCAGGAGCGAGGATCACGTAGTGCCCGCACCGCTTGCGTGAGCTCTTTGTCGGCGGGTCTCATCGGTAGGTGACCGCCGGCTCAGGGGTGGGCGCGCAATTCCCGCTCGGTCTGGGCGTAGATGCGTTCCTGGCCTTCGGCGTCCTGGGACTTCTTCGAGGACTTCTTCAACTTCTCGGAGCTGTAGTAGCCCCCGGTCGCGGTCGCGAGCTCCGGGTCGGCCATCAGCCGCACACAGCCGCGTGACCCCTTCTCCGGAGGCCCGACGAACGGATTGGTCAACGCCTCAATCGTTTTGAACGGCCCGCCGGCCTTGCTGCCGAGACTGGTTTTGACCGCGCCCGGGCTGACTGCGTTGAACGTCAGGCCCTCGCCCTCATGGCGGCGAGCTTGGGCGTAGGTGTACATCAGGGCCAGCAGTTTGGCATCGGCGTAGGCCTGGATCTGCTTGTACTTACCCGGGTAGCTCCAGTCGGTGATCGGCTTGCCCCGCGACTCGATCAGGGCGGTCATGTTGACCACCCGCGAGGGCGCGGCGAAATCATCAGCGCCCTTCCGGAGCAGGTCGAGCAGCCCGTCGGTCAGTGCCGCCAGCGCGACGTGATTGATGGCGATGGTCCGCTCGTACCCGTCGGGTGACAGCGCCTTGCTGGAGAACGCGGCGCCCGCGTTGTTGACCAGTCCGTTGAGTCCCTTCGGCGCGGCCTCGTGAACAGCGTCGACCAGTTCCCGAACACCTGCCAGAGATCCGAGGTCTCCGGCTACGGGCAGGTACCGGCCGCTGCCGTTGCCGTTGGTGACCAGCAGGTCGACAGCGCGTCGGGCGTCGTCGGCACGACGCGCGTGCACCAGCACAGTCGCCCCACTATTCCCAATGCCTTGGGCGGTTTCATGGCCGATACCGCCCTTGGTGCCGGTGACTAGCACGGTCTGTCCGTCCAGCCGACCCGCGAATTGAGCGTCGAACTTGCTCATGGTCTCTCCTTGAAGATGTGTAGTAGGAGTGAGTCGTGTAGCCCACTTTGTCAGCCTCGAAGTGGGCTGTCAAACTCATAGGCTGGTATCGTGGCGTCATGGTCAGCCACGCCCGGGAGCGACCAAAGCTCACCGCCAAGGGAGAACGCGCCCGGGCCTGGCCCGGCCGGCCAATCCCTCGACTGTGGCGTCGTCGCCGTAGATCAGCAGCGCGGCCGGCCGGACAATCTCGCCGACCTGTAGGGCGTAGCGGCGGGCGGTGCCGCGGCTGAGCTTCTGTTCGTGCTGCTCGTCGAGCAGCATCGCGTGGTCGATGTCGTCGACCGGGATGTAGTACTGCGGGTAGTGCGACCACTCCCACACATACAGCGCCGACGTCGTGTCCACGACTATGTGCCCATCCAGGACGGTCACGAGGTGGCTCCGGCCGACGGTGAGGAGGCGGAATCTGGAGCCACCTCGATCAGCTAGGGAGGCCGTCGAGCAAGCTAAAGCGGGCATCCATCGCGACACTTCGGACGTCGATCAGCTGCTGATATTCAGGCGAGTTGTACCACTTGATGGCCGTCTCATGGTCGGGAAACCGCATGAGTGCCCCTGAAGTGAGCGAGGCATCGCCGTGCAGGATCTCCCAGATACTGTTGGCGAGAACCTCGCCTCCGTACTCTTTGGCCATCCGCCCAGCGTTGGGGCCGTATTTCTCACGATAAACATCCGGGTCCTTGACGGTGAATTCGACAATTACGTATGCGCTCATGTGGATACTCCTCAGCTGTTAGTTGCGATCTGTGTTCTAGGTCTTCTCACCTAAACTTCAGGTACGACAGGCGTTACGTCGCTACCCGGCCTCCATCGACCGCAAGAGTGACGCCGTGGACGAAGCTGGCATCATCACTGGCGAGGAAGACGATCGCCGCAGCCAGTTCCTCGGGCTGAGCTACGCGACCTGCTGGTGCTAGTGCTGCGAGCTGATTCACCATCTCCTCGGGGACTGCTTCCATCATGCGGGTGCGCGTCGGGCCGGGGGCAACGGCGTTGACCCGGACACCACTCGGGCCGTATTCGGCGGGCCCAGGCCTTCGTCAGCAGTTCGAGAGCCGCTCGGCTGGCGCCGTACAGAGCCATGCCGGCCTGTCCGAAGCTGGCGACCATCGTGGAGACGTTGACGATCGAGCCCCATCCGCGTTCGGCCATGGCTGGCGCCAGTGACGCGACGAGGAAGAACGGTACCTTGACGTTCAGTGCAAAGCTCTCGTCGAACTCTGCTTCGGTGGCTGCGCTGCTTGGTCCGAGCAAGGCGACGCCAGCGTTGTTGATGAGGATGTCGACGTGACCGTCGCCTGCCTCAGTGGCCCACTCGACCAGGTCCCGGGCCGATTCGAGGTCGCTCAACGTAGTGAGCCGGAACGTTGCGCTACCGCCGCTGCCTTCGATCTCGGCGACCACGTCCTTGGCTCGTTGTTCATCGCGTCCCACTACCAGTACTTGAGCGCCGCGGGCGGCCAAGGCGATGGCCGTAGCCTTGCCGATCCCGCTCGTCGAGCCCGTAACCAGAGCAGTCTTGCCTCTTAGAGGGCATCTGATTTAGGTCAGTGATGGTTCGCGGGTTTCGGCGGGCGTGTCTCGCCAGGTTGGGGTTGATTCGCCGGTAAGCCTGGCGGTCATGTTGTCGATCAGCGCCCAGTAGATCATCGTGGCGGAACGTTCCGGGAGCGTCTCGAAGTCCCGGACAAGCCGGCGGTGCAGGACAAGCCACCCGAGCGTGCGCTCGACGGCCCACCGGCGGGGCAGCGGGGCGAATCCTGTCTGATCCGGGTCTTTCGCGACGACGGCGAAGCTGATGCCAGCCGCGGCCGCGTGGTCCAGGAAGCCCTGCTTGTATCCGCCGTCGACCCAGCCGGCGGTCACCGACGGGGAGCTGGCGGCGAGCCGGGTGGTGACTTCCTTGCCGCCGTTGGTGTCCTGGACCGACGCGGCCGTGATCACCACGGCGAGCAGCAGCCCGAGGGTGTCGGTCGCGATGTGCTGTTTGCGGCCTTTCACGCGCTTGCCGGCGTCATATCCCTGGCTGGCTTCGGGGACGTTCGACGACGTCTTGACCACCCGGGCGTCGATGATCGCGGCCGTGGGCTCCGGCGCCCGCCCGGCCTGCTCCCGGACCTTCCTGCGCAGCAGGTCGTGGATGGCCTGCGTGGTGCCGTCCTTCTCCCACTTGGCGTAGTAGTCGAACACCGTCTTGTACGGCGGGAAGTCGTGCGGCAGCAGGTGCCAGGCGCACCCGGCCCGGTTCACGTACAAGATCGCGTTCACGATCTCGCGCAGGTCACGGACCGGCTCGGACAGGCCCAGGCCAGCCTCGGCCCGGGCCGCCCGCCAGGCGGACAGGACCGGCTCGATCAGCACCCAGCGGGCATCATACAGGTCAGTGGCGTACGGACGTCGCGTCGGCGGCATGACACCGACCGGTATCACGTGATGACACGAAACTGCGGGATCTCGAAGGCAAAGACTTCCCCACGTCAAGACACACAGGTATCACTCGGGATCAGACGCCCTCTTAGATCAGTCATCCGCTGTCATCCTCTCGTACAAACTGGGTGGTGCAACTCACTCTGACAGTTCGGCACTGAGTTGTCGAACTCAAAATCCTGCTAGCATGGGTGCATGGTCAGCGAGACGAGTGACCGGCCGAGGCTCACCGCCAAGGGAGCACGCACCCGGGCACGAATAGTGGAGGAGGCCGCCGCCCTGATCCATGAGCGCGGGGTGGCGGGCACCACCTTGGAAGACGTCAAGGTGGCGGCGGAAGTCAGCGGCTCTCAGATGTACCACTACTTCCCCGACAAGAACGACCTCGTGCAGGCGGTCATCGACTACCAAGCCGACACGATCGTCAGTCACCAGGGGCACGCGCTCCGCGGCGCGAACGGGGTCGAAGCCTGGCGGAGCATGGTGATCACTGCAGCGGAGCGCACCGAGGCAAGGGGGGGCTGCCCACTTGGCTCGCTTGTCGGTCAGCTCGCCGAGAGTGACCCCGAGGCCCGAGCGCTCATCGCGGCGGGGTTCGATCGGTGGGCAGCGGCCATCGGCGATGGACTCAGATCCCTTCATGCCGACGGGAAACTCCCGTCCGGCATCGACCCGGACGACCTCGCCACTACTGTTCTCGCCACGCTCCAGGGAGGACTTCTACTCGCCCAGGTACTTCGGGATCCGCGTCCGTTCGAGACTGCGGTCGATACCCTTCTCGCCCTTGCCATCGGCAGATGAGCCCAAGCCGGGTTCGTTCACAACCATCGCCGAGGACGGCTCTTGGATGATGCACGTGCATCCACACGATGCGCTTGCGGACCCGTTGCCGTTCGTGATGCAGGACGCCTCGCCGCGCCCGGTGGGTTGCTCAGGTCTGGCTTCCGTGAGCTCATTCAGCCGACGCTGACTGCTCGTGCCTCTTGGACGTGGACCGGCCTCGTCAAGACGGACGAAATTTCATGACAGCTCGTCGCGTGGGGGGAACATTCCACCTCGACACCACACGTGCCCGCACCCAGAACAGCGATAGCGGCGGATCGTGACCAGCAGCGTCGTGGGCCGCCAGCCAACGGTTCGTGCGCGAGGCGTCGGGTCAGGCTGGCGCGGGCGACGCCCTCGCAGCCGCAACGCCGGCCCGCTTAACGCTATCGCCGGGTCGTGGCCGGCGCGGCAAAGCAGAATCGCGGTAGGACAGTGCTCTCTGGTAGCCCTCGGTGAACGGCAGCCGTGCTACGCACAGTCCTGTGACTAGATAGAGCGATATGCCCGCTATTTCAGATATCATGACAGAATATAGGTACTACGCAAACCACGGCCTAGCAGAACTTCCGGGAGTCCTCTCCGACTATGACACGGGTGCTCGCCTCCAAGACCGCGCCGGGTGGCAGGCTGTTGATGCCTTGTCTCTGCAGGCTCTGGCTTCCTCTGATGAAAGCGAAGAGGTCGCCAGTCTCCGTATCTGTGACCTTGAAGACCTGGAGATACTGGGGGCCATAGCCTGGGCAGATACGGTCAGGCGGGACCGCCCACCGGCCGCCGCTTACGGAAAGCGGGCCCCATGGGTACCACCTACCCTCCACCCCGGACTTGACCACGAGCCATAGCTCGGAATCCGCTGGAATATTACGAGCTGTGCCATTAGCGCCGAAAGTGTTGTTTAGTACGCGCACGCCGCTAACTGGTGCAATAATAGCAGCTTGCGGTCTTTGTATGAATCGAAGTAATTGAAGGCCGTATGGAAGGGCAATCGCCAGGCACGCGGTCAGGACGATGCTCAGATTGATCTTGTCTGCGCGGCTCCACTCCTCACTCATGCGGCACCCTCCTGCAAGCTAGGCCATTCGCCGCGATTTAGATGCCGAACTGACCCTGATGGTTTACATCTACAAAACGCATCATGTCGGTGGCGGCGTCGGAGCGGCTGATGTCTCACCCAGTTAGGCCACCGCCATGAGGTCCACCTGGCGCCCGCACAACCCCCCGCTTCGGCCGGATCACGGCCTCAGCGAGACCGGCCGTGCTTGAGGATGTGTTCTTAACAGAACCCGAATCTTGCTACTTTGTGCACTTGGAGCTACTGGCCGATAACCTTCGGTTCGTGGCCGATGCGGAAGATGCCTACCTTGCACGTGAGGCGAAGGCACGCATGAACATCGACCGGCAGCTTGCTGCGGCCGGCTGGGTCGTCCAGCATGCTGACCGAGCGAACGTCTTGGCTGGCCCTGGTGTCGCAGTTCGGGAGTTCATTCTGGAGAAGGGTCACGGCAGGGTCGATTACCTGCTGTTCGTCGATGGCCAGCCGACCGGCGTGATCGAGGCTAAACCCGAGGGGACCACTCTGGTCGAGGTGGAGCACCAGAGCGGGAGATACGTCGACGGCCTGCCCGGCTGGATCCGGCCGCCGGTCTATCCGCTGCCGTTTATCTACGAGTCGACCGGCACCGAGACCAGATTTACGAACGGCTACGATCCGGATGCCCGCAGCCGCCGCGTCTTTACCTTCCACCGGCCGGAGACCTTGGCTGAGTGGTCCCGCCAGATCGTCGCGGACAGCCAGGTGCCGACCTTGCGAGCCCGGCTGCGGACGATGCCCGCGCTGGACAACCCGCTGCTCTGGGATGTCCAGGCCCGAGCGATCCGCAATGTGGAGGAGTCACTGGCCGCGGACCGGCCAAGGGCGCTGATCCAGATGGCGACCGGATCGGGCAAGACGTTCACGGCCGCGAACATCTGCTACCGCCTGATCAGGCACGCCGACGCAGGCCGGATCCTCTTCCTAGTCGACCGGTCCAACCTGGGCAAGCAGGCGAAGCTGGAGTTCGACAAGTTCGTCATAGCCGACACCCAGCGGAAGTTCCCGGCCGAGTACATCGTCCAGCACCTGACCTCGAACACGGTGGACCCGGCAGCGCGGGTGTGCATCTCGACCGTGCAGCGGCTCTACTCGATCCTGCGCGGCGAGCCGGAGCTTGATCCCGAGCTGGACGAGCACTCGGCGTACGAGCTGCCCGTCGCAGAGCCGGTCCCGGTCGAGTACAGCGCGCTGCTCCCGCCCGAGGCGTTCGACGTGATCATCATCGATGAGTGCCACCGGTCGATCTACGGGCTGTGGCGGCAGGTGCTTGAGTACTTCGATGCGCACCTGATCGGCCTGACGGCGACCCCGACGAAGCAGACGTTCGGGTTCTTCCGGCAGAACCTGGTGATGGAGTACTCCCACGAGATGGCGGTCGCCGACCAGGTCAACGTTGATTTCACCGTCTACCGGATCGAGACCGCGATCACGAGCCACGGCGGAGTGGTCGAGGCCGGGGACTGGGCCGGGTACCGGGACCGGGTGACGCGGCAGATCCGCTGGGAGGCCGTCGATGAGCCGGTTCCGTATAGGCCGGTGCAGCTCGACCGGGCCGTCGTCGCGCAGGATCAGATCCGCACTGTGATTACCACATTCCGGGACAAGCTTTTTACTGAACTATTCCCGGGACGCAAGACGGTCCCGAAAACGCTGATCTTCGCCAAGGATGACTCGCACGCCGATGACATCGTGCAGATGGTCCGCGAAGTGTTCAGCAAGGGCAACGAGTTCGCCACCAAAATCACCTACCGGACCCGAGACGGCAGGCCCGAGGATCTGCTCCAGTCGTTCCGCAACTCGCTGTACCCGCGCATCGTGGTCACCGTCGACATGATCGCGACCGGCACCGACGTCAAGCCGCTGGAGTGCCTGCTGTTCATGCGTTCAGTGAAGAGCCGGACCTACTTCGAGCAGATGATCGGCCGCGGGGTGCGGGTGATCGACGACACCGACTTCCAGGCCGTCACCGACGACGCCCGCTCCAAGGACCGGTTCGTGGTCGTGGACGCTGTCGGCGTCACCGACACGTCCCTGATCGAGACCATCCAGCCACTCGAACGCAAGCCGAACCAGAGCCTGCAAGCCCTGTTCAAGCTGGTCGGCTTCGGCAACAAGGACCCCGAGGTCGCCTCCACCATCGCCGGCCGACTCGCGCGCCTCGACAAGCGGCTCACCCGCGACGACCGGCAGGCGCTGACCACGCTCGCCGATGGCCAGGACCTGGGAACGATCGCCCGCCGGATCGTCGAAGCGCTCGACCCCGACAACCAGCTGGCCGCCGCCACGACCAGCGGCGCCGAGCCCGGCCCGGCCGACCTGGCCCAGGCCGCGACCACACTGATCGGCGAAGCGCTCGCACCGCTGGCGTCCAACCCTGATCTGCGTCAGGCGATCCTTGATGTCCGCAGGTCCTACGAACAGACCATCGATGAGGCGTCCAAGGACGAGGTCCTATTCGCCGGCCATTCCGGGGCCGGGCGTGAGAAGGCCGCCGCGGTGATCTCCTCGTTCCGGCAGTACATCGAGGACAACCGGGACCACATCCGGGCGCTGCAGCTCCTGTACAGCCGACCGCACCAGGAGCGGCTTACGTTCACCGAGATCAAAGAGCTGGCCCGCGCGATCGAGCGGCCCCCGCATCAGTGGACACCGGAGAAACTGTGGCGCGCCTACGAGATGCTTGACCAGTCCAAGGTCCGCGGCTCAGGAGGGCAGATGCTGACCGACATCGTGTCCCTGGTCCGCTACGCGCTCGACCAGGACCACGAGCTGATTCCGTTCCGCGACCAGGTCGAGCAGCGGTACGCGGCCTGGCTGGCAACCCAGGAACAGCAAGGAGCAGCGTTCACCCCCGTCCAGATCCAGTGGCTGACCTGGATGAAGGAGAACGTCGCCACCGAGCTAGCCATCAGCCCTGACTCCTTCGACTACACCCCCTTCGCCGAGCACGGCGGAATTGGCAAAGCGACCCAGGTCTTCGGCGACCAGCTCACACCACTCATGGACGAACTAACCAAGGTACTAGCCGCGTGAGCGTCCTACCACCCGGCTGGGTGCGCGCTTCCCCTGACCAGATTGCGGCAAATCTGCAGAACGCACTGTGTCCATTCACGGGGTTCCATCTCGTAGCCTGAGTCGGCGCTGGGGTGACTGAGAGCCGGCCCGGCGTGGCGTGTTGATCACGCTGCGCCGGCGTGATGATGTTCTGTTCGTGCCTGATGTTCCCTCTGCCCGCGATGATGCCGGGGCGCTGCGCGCGGCTAACGCCCGCCTGCGTGAGGTGGTCCAGGCCAAGGACACCGAGATCGCGGCGCTGCGGGCGGCGGTGGAGGCCGGGGCCGCGGCGCTGGCGCGGCAGGGAAGGCTGGTCCGGGATCTGGAGCTGCGGGTCGCCGAGCTGGAGCGCCGCCTGAGGATGGACAGCGGGAACTCGTCGGTCCCGCCGTCGAAGGACGACATCGCGGCGAAGGCCCGTCGCAAGGCGGCCTTGCGGGCCTCGCAGCGGGAGCGGTCGAGAGACCGCAAGCCCGGCGGGCAACCCGGGCACAAGGGCTCGGGGCTGGAGCCGGCCGCTAATCCGGACCGGACCGAGCGAGCCGATCCGCCCGCGGAGTGCCGGTCGTGCGGGGCGGGCCTGGCCGGCGCTCCGGCGGGGCCGGATGGGTGGGCGCAGGTGTGGGACATCCCGCCGGTGCGGCTGGAGAAGACGCACTGGCTGCTGCCCGGCCTGCGCTGCGCCGGGTGCGGCACCGTCACCACCGCGGCTCCGCCATTCGGGCAGGCCGGCACGGTGGTCTACGGGCCGGGCATCAACGCCGCCGCGATCCTGCTGGGCAGCGAGGGCAACGTGCCGGCGGAGCGGACCGCGATGCTGATGTCGGCGCTGCTGGGCGCGCCGGTGTCGGCCGGGTTCGTCGCCCGCGCGCACGAGCGGCTCGCCGGAAGGCTGGAAGCGGCCGGGTTCGGCGAGGCGATGAAGACGGCGCTGCGCGCCGAGGAGGTGCTGTGCGCCGACGAGACCCCGGTCAGCGTGATCCGGAACGCCGGCCGCGATGGGAAGGTCATGGCCGGCAGCCCGCACGTGGTGACCATCCGCACCCCTGATGAGCGGCTGATCTGGTACGGCGCGGCGCACTCCCGGTCCTCTGAGGCGATCAAGGGGCTAGGCGTGATGGACGGCTACGCCGGGATCCTGGTCCGCGACGACTACGCCGGCTGGGCCCAGTTCGACGCCCAGCTCGCCGGGGTGCAGCAATGCTGCCAGCACATCTTCCGCCACCTCAGGGGCGTGCAGGAACTGCACCCCGACTGGCAGCGCTGGGCCGGCCAAGTCCGCCAGGTCCTCAAGGAGGCCAGCGCCGCCGTCCAGGCCGCCCTCGCCGAAAGCCGCGACCACCTCGACCCGGACCTGCTCGCCGGCCTGCGCCAGCGCTACGACCAGCACGTGCGCTGGGGCCAGACCACCAACCGGCTCCGCGACTGGCACGACGGGAACCACCCCGGCTACGTCCTGGCCAGCCGCCTGAAAGCCAAAGCCGACCAGATCTGGCTGTTCACCGCCAACTTCGCCGTGCCCTGGACGAACAACGAGGCCGTTATCCGATCACCCGCGCGTGTCCACGCGGGTTGTGTCTCACGACTGCGGCCTGTTCAGCGCAGGATGTGTCTCACCGGGCGGCTCCGCACGCCAGGGGCCGGAAAAAGCAAAGACGGCAGCGAGGAGGAGGTTGTGAGACAGCTAAGGCAGTCGCATAACCGTCCGGGTCGCTGAGACACGATCACGCGGTCGCATAACCAGCGAACAGGCCATCAAAGGACCCAAACGGCGCCAGGCCGTCTCCGGATGCTGGCACACCCTGGCCACCCTCACCGCCTACTGCCGCGTCCGCTCTTACCTGCTCAGCAGCCGCGGCCACGGCATCGCCCCGATCGACGCGATCCACTCCGCCCTCGCCGGACGGCCCTGGCTGCCATCACCAGTCACTACCTGATCCGGGCCCCCGTGAATGGACACAACGCACTGGCTATCGGTCCTTTCGGTAGCAACTTGAAGGTGAGTGACTATCGTGCCGCTGGAGTGCCCTTGGTGTTCGTGCGCAATATCAGAGCGAATGCTTTTGATGTGGTAGATCTCAAGTATGTTTCTGCGGCCAAGGCGAATACTCTACGTTCGCATCGCGTGAAGCAAGGAGATCTGCTCGTAACCAAGATGGGCGACCCGCCCGGGGACGCGACAATCTACCCGCTCCCAGACGGAGTCATTACGGCTGATTGCATCAAGCTAACGCCGCACCCATCGGTCGACGTCCGATACCTGATGCATGCCGTCAACTCACCCGACGTAAAACGGCAGATTCTCCACATAACCCAAGGCGTCGCCCAGTCAAAGATGAGCCTAGGCCGCTTCCGAAACAACGTCGAGATACCTCTTGCCCCCTTGGCTGAACAGAGGCAGATCGTCGCAGCGATCGAGGAGCAGTTTTCACGCCTAGATGCGGGGATGGCATTGCTAGAACGCGTGCGATACAACCTGAGTCGAATGCGGAGCGCGATCCTCGACGGTCTTCTGTCGGGACCAGACGGTCGGTAGCTATTCAGCCTGAGTGATCGATGGTGCGGTCGGTGCTGGCGGGCGAGGGCCGAGTGGAGTTACGCGAGCCGGCCCCGCGTGTCGCTTTGATAACTGTCCGCCGGCTGTGGTGGAGTGCGGGTTGTGCCCGATACGCCGCATGTGCCCGCATCTGATGAGGTGGCGTGGCTGCGTTTGCGGGTCGCGGAGCTGGAGGAACTCAGCGCGCGGCTGCGCGGGGCGGCCGCGGCGCGCGATGAGCTGGCCGCCGCGCAGCTGGCGGCGCGGGACGCGCAGATCGCGGCACTGGCCGCGCAGGTAGAGGAGCTGCAGCTACGACGGTCGAGCCTGGCAATCGGTGCTCTTGGGTGTCGTACTCGAGCACGGACGCTATGGTACTTCGACAAAGTGCGCCTATGATGGTCAGGGTCTCCCGGTGTTGAGGATTCCCAACATTCAATCAGGAAGGATCGATCTGCGAGACATCAAGCGGGCGATTGATCCCGGTGTGAATCTTGGGGGGTCAATCATCGAGGAAGGTGACGTCCTGATTATCCGCACGAACGGGAGCCGCTCACTAATCGGGCGGGCTGCCGTCGTGCCCGCTCAAACCGAGCCGCTCTCGTTTGCTTCTTATTTGATCCAGCTGAAGCTGAATCGCGCCCAGTTGCATCCGCAGTATCTAGTGACTGCTCTAGCCGCTCCCCATGTGCGAAGACGAGTCGAACGTCTCGCAGCGACGACAGCTGGGCAATACAACATCAGCCTCAATAAATTGCGGTCTCTCAAGATTCCCCTCCCGCCGCTTGAGGATCAGATCGCGTTGTTGACGGCCGCCGACCATCGGCTGTCAGCCATTTCGGCATTGGAGTCCGATCTTGTCCGAACCTGCAGCCAGCACGAACGTCTCCGATCGTCCATTCTCGCTGCCGCTTTCTCCGGCCAGCTTGCTTCTCAAGATCCGACATATGAGCCAGCGCCGATCCTCCTTGAACGGATAGCAGTAGAGCGGGGAGCGTACAACAGCCGCCAATCGATTGCAACGCGCGTTCATCGCACAGAGGTCACCGAATGAGCGATAGTGCCACGATCGTCCAAAAGCTCTGGAGCTACTGCAACGTGCTGCGTGATGATGGCCTCTCTTATCAGGACTACATCGAGCAACTCACTTTCCTGCTGTTCCTGAAGATGGCGGACGAGCAAACGAAACCACCGTTCAGTCGGTCGAGCATCGTCCCGGCTGGGCTGAGCTGGGAGAAGCTGAACCGGCTGGATGGTGATCCGCTGGAGGTGCAGTACCGGCATACGCTTGCCGAGCTGGGCAGGCAGCCGGGGACGCTGGGCGTGATCTTCCGTAAGGCGCAGAACAAGATTCAGGACCCGGCGAAGCTCCGGCGGCTAGTCGCGGACCTGATTGGCAAAGAGCAGTGGATGACCCTGGACGCCGATGTCAAGGGTGACGCGTATGAGGGGCTGCTGGCCAAGAACGCCGAGGACGTTAAGTCCGGCGCCGGCCAGTACTTCACGCCTAGGGCGCTGATTCAGGCGATCGTCGACGTGATGCGGCCGAGCGCATCGATGACCGTCTGTGATCCGGCAGCTGGCACCGGCGGGTTCCTGCTTGCCGCCTACGAGCGGATGAAGTCGGCGCCGCTGGATCCGGATGAGAAGCGGTTCCTGCGCGATGACGCGCTGCGGGGCTGGGAGATCGTAGACGCCACGGCCCGGCTATGCGCGATGAACCTGCTGCTGCATGGCATCGGCACCGCGGAGGGCAGCAGCCTGATCACTGTGGACGACGCGCTGCGCTCGGCACCAAGCCAGCACTTCGACATGGTGCTGACGAATCCGCCGTTCGGGAAGAAGTCGTCCTACAAGGTGATCAACGCTGAGGGCGAGACCGAACGCGAGGACATGAGCTATCTGCGCGAGGACTTCTGGGCAACTACCTCGAACAAGCAGCTCAACTTCCTGCAGCATGTCCGGTCACTGCTGAAGATCAACGGCTGGGCCGCGATCGTGGTCCCTGACAACGTGCTGTTCGAGGGTGGCGCCGGCGAGACGGTCCGCCGCCAGCTTCTTAAGCAGTGCGACGTCCACACACTCTTGCGCCTGCCGACCGGCATCTTCTATGCCGGCGGCGTGAAGGCCAACGTGCTGTTCTTCGACCGCAAGCCGCCGTCCGAGGTCCCGTGGACCAGGCAACTGTGGATCTATGACCTGCGGACCAACCAGAGCTTCACGCTCAAGACCCGCAAGCTCACCCGCGCCGATCTGGCTGACTTCGTCACCTGCTACAACCCAGGTAGCCGACAGGAGCGCACCGAGACCGAGCGGTTCCGCCCGTTCGGCTACGACGAGCTGCTCGCACGGGACAAGGCTTCCCTCGACATCTTCTGGCTCAGGGACGAATCGCTGGAAGACACCGACAACCTGCCCGCTCCGGAGCTGATCGCGGCAGCAATCGTCGAGGATCTGCAGTCCGCACTTGACCAGTTCGCTGCCGTCGCGGCCTCACTGAGCGGTATCAGCTCGGAGTCCTCGCAGCGCTGACGACTTACGCGTGCGGCCAAGTCACTATCTAACATCGCAGTAGCCCCCGCCAGCGTGCTCATTGCCAAGAGCCGCAGTCGCCAGAAGTTCCGTTTGCTCGTGCTGCATATACCTAGTAGCTTGTAGATTGTGGCATGGAGTGTGAGTACGCGGATATTCAGTGTGTCTGGTTGTCGTGGCACAGATGCGGGCTGGACAGGTGCCGAGCCAGCACGGTCTGTTAGTACGAGCCCGAACCTTGCGCCCTGGGACATGCTTGGGCTCAGGGCCGGGCCGTGAGCCGACGACCGAAATGGGAGGGCGTGGGCGAACCGCTGTTCGGGGAGGACTGGTGGGCCGCCGATCAGCGTCTGTTCCAGGACTCCCTGACCAGGCGCACGTCCCGGACGCCTGCCCGTCGTCGGCAGCGTCGCCCCGCTACCCTTCACGAGCAGACTGCCACGGCAGAACCTGGCCCGGTCCAGGATGTGCTGCCGTGGTTCGAGGATCCACCGGGAGCCGTCGATGAATTACTACGGCGAGATGGCCCAGCGCCACTGGGCGCGCTGGCTCCCGAGCCAGTACGCGGTGATCGAGAATCCGGACAGCTTCTTCTCGGACCTTGGGATGCGGGCGGAGGCGAGGATCGACGAGCTGGCGTACCAGTTCGCCGGGGACGATCAGCCGGGCGAGGGTTACCTGGGCAAGGTAGGACGCCTCGGGGAGGCCCGGCACCGGGCCGAGCAGATCGTGCTGGCCGACATGATTCTGCTGGAACCGGAGCCGGGAGCGGACCAGGACCAGGACCAGGGCCAGCCGGAGACTCCCGAGACCTGATCTCGTTCCGGCCGAAGGGCCAGGACGACCTGGCGCCATCGGGCGCAGTGAGCCGGGTCCGGGCCAACCTCGCCGCGCTCGCGGTCCTGCGGACATTGCAGCACGACGGGCGCCCGGCGGCACCAGCTGAGCAGACCGTGCTGGCCCGCTGGTCCGGGTGGGGCGCTGTGCCCGAGGTCTTCGACGACACCAGGACGGAGTACGCCTGGGCGCGCGAGCAGCTCGCCAAGCTTCTGTCGCCGACCGAGCTGGCCGCAGCACGGCGCACCACGATCAACGCGCACTACACCGACGCGGCGCTGGTGAAGGCGATCTGGGATGGCGCCGCCAAGCTCGGCTTCCGGGGTGGCCGGGTGCTGGAGCCCGGGTGCGGCTCAGGCAACTTCATCGGCTTCGCCCCCGACGGCACCGTGATGACCGGAGTCGAGCTGGACCCGGTAACCGCGGCGATCGCCGCGGCGCTTTACCCGGAAGCGCAGATCCAGGCAGAGTCGTTCGCCGCAACCCGTGATCCCGACGGCTCCTACGACCTGGCGATCGGCAACGTCCCGTTCGGGAACATGGTGCTGCACGACCGCCGGCACAACCCGGCCGGGCACAGCATCCACAATCACTTCATCATCAAGGCCCTGCACCTGACCCGGCCAGCGGGGCTGGTCATGGCGCTGACGTCCCGGTACACGATGGACGCCCGCAATCCGGCCGCGCGACGCGAGATCGCCTCCCTCGCCGATCTCGTCGGCGCAGTCCGCCTGCCCGGCGGCGCCCATCAGCGGGCGGCCGGCACTGGTGTGGTGACGGACCTGCTTATCCTGCGCCGTCGCGAGCCGGGCCGCGCACCGGACCCCGGCGCCTGGGAACGGGCTCCCATCACCGACATCGACGACGCGCAGGTCCCGGTGAACGAGTATTTCCTGGCCCGGCCTGACGCGGTCCTCGGCACGCTGGGCGCGACGAACGGCACCTACCGGGCCGACGACCTCGTCGTCCGCGCAGCTGGCGACACGACCGCCGCCCTGACGTCGGCTCTCGATGCCGTCGCGGCCTCAGCCCGGGCACGGCGGCTCTGCTGGGAACCTGCTGCCTTGGACATGTCCCGGCCTGCCGCTGCCCCGCCGGAGCTGAGGCAGCCGGAAGGCTACATCCGCGCATGCGCCGACGGGACCTTCACCAAGGTCACCAACGGCACCGAGCAGTTCCACCAGATCCCCGGCAGCCAGGCCCGCGAGCTACGCGACCTGCTCGGTCTTCGCGACACGGCCCGGGCACTGCTGGACGCGGAGGCCGCTTCGGGCGAGGACACTGCCGGGATCCAGGCGCTGCGCGCCGATCTGAACCGCCGGTACGACTCCTACCTGCATGCGTTCGGCCCGCTCAACCGGTACTCGCTGCGCCGGACCGGGCGCGCTGACCCGGTCACGGGCGAGCAGGTCATGGCCCGGGTCCAGCCGCCGCAGGGCGGGTTCCGCCATGACCCGTTCTCCCCGGTGGTGCTCGCGCTGGAGGAATTTGAGCCGGTCGGCCAGCGGGCCGCCAGGGCCGCCATCTTCCGCGAGCGGGTGATCGCTCCCCGAGCCCCCCGGCTGGGCGCCGACACCCCGGCCGACGCGCTGGCCATCTGCCTGGACACCCACGGCGAGGCCAGCCTGGATCAGATCGCCCGCCTGCTGGGCACCACCCAGGCCGATGCCCGCGACCAGCTCGGCACGCTGGTATTCGACGACCCGCAGTCCGGCCGGCTGGTCCCCGCGGCCGAGTACCTGTCCGGGAACGTGCGCGACAAGCTGCGCGCCGCCGAGCACGCCACCCACGACGATCCCCGGTTCACGGTGAACGCCGCCGCCCTGCGCGACGTCATCCCGCCGGACCTGACTCCCGGTGAGATCGACGCCCGGCTCGGCGCGGCCTGGATCGACGCCCGCCACGTCGAGAACTTCCTCCGCGAGACCCTGGATGACCCGCGGCTGCGGGTGGAGCACCCCGGCGGGCAGGTATGGGCCGTCCGCGGCAGCACCGCCAGCGTGCTCGCCGCGTCAACCTGGGGCACCGACCGCTATCCCGCGCCCCAGCTCGCGCAGGCGATCCTGGAACAGCGCAAGATCGAAGTCCGCGACCTGATCCGCACCCTCGACGGGGACCGCACCGTCCTCAACCTTGACGCAACCCTGGCCGCCCAGGAGAAAGCCGCCGAGCTGGCCGAGCGGTTCTCCGACTGGGCCTGGGAAGACCCGGCCCGCGCCGCCGACCTGGCTGCTACTTACAACGACCGTTTCAACAACCTGGTGCTGCGCCGCTACGACGGCGCGAGCCTGTCGCTTCCGGGCCTGGCGGTGACCTTCCGTCCCCGGCCGCACCAGGTCGCCGCGGTCGCCCGGATGATCAGCGAGCCCGCCGTGCTCCTGGCCCACGAGGTGGGCGCAGGGAAAACAGCTGAAATGATCATGGGTATAACGGAACTGCGCAGGCTGGGCCTGGCCCGCAAGCCAGCGATCGTCGTGCCAAACCACATGCTGGAGCAATTCGCCCGCGAATGGCTTCAGCTCTACCCCCAGGCCCATGTCCTTGTCGCCCGCCGGGAGGACCTCCAGGGCGACCGGCGGCGCCAGTTCGTGGCCCGCTGCGCGACCGGGAGCTGGGACGGGATCGTGATGTCCCGGTCAGCGTTCGAGCGGATCCCCCTCAGCGCCGGGGAGCAGAATGCGTATCTTAACCGGGAACTCAGCCAGATCCGCGCCTGGATCGAAGCCGCCAAGGGCGGAGAACGGCTCACGGTCAAGCGCCTGGAGGGCGCGCTGCTGCGAGCCGAAGAACGGCTCCGCGCCAAGCTCGATTCCGCTAAGGACCCAGGCGTCACGTTCGAGTCGACCGGAGTCGACTACCTTTGCGTGGACGAGGCACATGGGTATAAAAACCTCAGAACGGCATCAAATATAGGTGATGCGGCCATCAACGGATCGATGCGCGCGTCCGACCTGGACATGAAGATCGACTACCTGCGGCGGCGCAACGGCAAGCGGGTCGTCACGTTCGCGACGGCGACCCCGATCGCGAACTCGGTCACCGAGGCGTACGTGATGCAGCGGTACCTGAGGCCCGACCTGCTCGAAGCCGCCGGGATCAGCGTGTTCGACTCCTGGGCCGGCACCTTCGGCCAGGTCGTCACCCAGGTCGAGCTGGCGCCCGAGGGCGGTGACAGCTTCCGGATGAAAGGCCGGTTCGCGAGCTTCCGCAATGTGCCGGAGATGCTCCGCATGCTGCACGTCGCCGCGGACATCAAGACCGCGGATGACCTCGACCTGCCCGTCCCGGACCTTGCCGCGCGCGACGACGGGCAGCGTGTGCCGGAAACCGTCACGGTCCAGCCCTCGGACGAGCTGCTTGAGTACGTGGCCAGGCTCGGCGAACGCGCCGAACGGGTCCGCACCCGGGCTGTCAGCGCGGACGAGGACAACATGCTCAAGATATCCGGCGACGGCCGGCGCGCAGCCCTGGATCTGCGCCTGGTCGGCCTGCCCCAGGACACACCTGGCAAGACCTCGGCCGCCGCCGCCCGGATCGCCCGGATCTGGCACGCGCATCGCGACAGCGAGTACCGCTCCCCCGGCGGCACCCCTTACCCGGTCCGCGGATCCCTGCAGCTCGTGTTCTGCGACCTGGGCACCCCCGGACCGCAGTGGAACGTCTACGACGAGCTCCGCGACCAGCTGATCGCACGCGGGCTGCCCCGCGACGGCATCCGGTACATTCACGACGCCAGGACCGACCGCGACAAGGCACAGCTCTTCGCCGCGTGCCGCAGCGGCTCAGTCGCCGTGCTGATCGGGTCCACCGAGAAGATGGGCGTCGGCACCAACGTCCAGGACCGCGCCATCGCCCTGCACCACCTCGACGCCCCCTGGCGGCCCGCCGATGTCGCCCAGCGCGAAGGCCGCATCGTCCGCCAGGGTAACCTCAATAGCGAAGTGCAAATAATAAGATATGTTACAGAACGGTCTTTTGACGGTTATATGTGGCAGGGTTTGCAGAGGAAAGCTGCCTTCATCGGCCAGGTCATGCACGGCCGCCTCGACGCGCGTGAGATCAGCGACATCGGTGACACCGCCCTGTCGTTCAGCGAAGTCAAAGCCCTCGCCACCGGCAACCCGCTGCTCATGGACAAGGCCGAAGCCGACGCCACCCTGACCCGCCTCCAGCGCGCCGAACGCGCCCACCACCGCAACCAGGACGCCCTCCGCCACGCCATCACCCGCCACGAACACGACATCACCGACCTGACCAAGCTCGCCGCCGACATCGACGCGGCCATCACCCGCCGGCAGGACACCCGAGGCGACGCATTCACCATGACCATCGACAGTTGCCGCCACATCAAACGCGCCGACGCCGGGCAGCACCTGAAGGCCCTGCTTCTCAAGGAGATCGCAGCACTCGACGGGCTGCGATCTCGCGCCGTGCACCCAGGTCAGCTCGGCGGGTTCCCGGTGACCGCCGACATCGAACGCGCTCTCGGCGGTACCTCGATCACCCTCGCCCTTGACGGCGCTCCCGGCACCAGCGTCCGCATCTCCTCGACCGACTTGCGCGACGCCGACCCCGGCGGCCTCATCACCCGGCTTGAGAACCGCCTCCACCGCCTGGAGGAACGCAAAGCCACCGCCCTCGCCGACGCCGACCGCGCCCGCCGCGAGATCACCCACGCCCGTGAGACTGTGGGCCAGCCCTTCCCTCAGGCCGCCCAGCTCACCCAAGCCCGTGGGCGTGCCCAGCAGATCGATCAGCGACTCCAGAAGATGGCTGAACCAGACCAGCCAGCCGCGCACACCGGTCCCGACTCCACTCCTGCACAGCCAGCGTTCGAGCACGATCCGCAGCGGTCGTTCGGCAGGCAGCAACAGCCAGAGCAGTTCCTCCGCGCGCCTGTCTCTGACCTGCATGCGGGCCGACACCAGATCGCTGACGCGTTCCGCGATGCCGACCCGGAAGCGGGCCAGTAACGCTCACCTAGATCGGGTGCGTTGTCCAGCAGCGCCTGATGACTCGCGCCAACGCCATTCCATGCGCAGGCCGCTGACCCAGGGCACCAGCCGCCGACAGTTCAGCAAGCCAGCGCAGATGCCATCCCCCTAACATCTGCCTGCGCGCCGAGTCTGCGGCCTCTTCGATGAGCAGCATGCTAGATGCTTGGCAGTTGTCACAATTACCTAGTATCTTTGTCCCTGTGACCATCATGATTCGAAGTTGGGAACACGCGCACACCGGCTGGGAGAGCAAGGACATCACGCTTGCCCATCACCGCCTCGGAGGTGGCAATGCCAAGTATTAGCGAGCTGGAACCTGCTGTGCAGGCGCAATGGCTGGCTGACAGGCTGATCAGCATCCGTGACATTCGCATGCTCTTCGAACTTGGCCGGACGGCGGCATACGAGTTAACGCACCGTCCCGGCTTCCCCGAACCGGTGGTGATCTCACCGCGCTGCTACCGGTGGTGGGCGAGCGAAGTCACGGCCTTCGCTACCGGCATCCGAAATGAACGCACCAAGGCGAGGCAACCTGCCAGCCACGTCGGGGAGCAAGCAGTTCACCCGGCTACGCCGCCATTGCGCATCAACGGCACAGTGCGCATCGCCCGGACCCGAAGGGCAACGTCGTCGTGACCGCGCCTGGCCGACCCGACTGGCCGAACGGTCGTGTGGTGGTGGAGGTGGCGGGGGGGATTACGGTGTACCCGGCGCGGGGGGCGGGGGACCGGTGGCGGGCGTGCTGGCATGAGGGCGGCCGGCGGCGGCAGTGCGAGTCGGTCACTGAGGCAGGGCTGGCGGCGAAGCTGGCCAGGGTGAGCGAGCGGCTGGCCGCGGACGCGCCGCACACCGAGCGGCCCGGCGGCGACCTGATCGCGTACTACCTGTCGCCGGACCGGCACCCGGCGGACCGGCCGTGGTCCCGCAAGCACGCCGACACCCAGCGCCGGCTGTGCGCCCGCTACCTGGCCCCGGTCATCGCGCACCTGGCCTGCCAGGACATCAGGACCGCCGACATGCAGGCTGCGGTCAACGCCGCCCCCACCGCCGGGGAAGGCGCCCGCCTCGCCCGGACCATCTCCGCGCTGGTCTCCGCCGGCCTGGCCGGCGGGTACCTGACCAGCCCCCGCCTGAAGCTGGTGCGCTGGCAGCCCGCCGGCCGTCCCGTCCCGCCGCCGCAGACGAGCATCGCCGGGGAATCGGCGCTGTTCGTCGACCCCGCCGAGATCCCCGCTCCCGCCGACGTCACCAGGCTCGCCCAGGCCCTGGCCGCCCAGAGCGACCGTTATGAGCTGATGGCCTGCTTCGCCGCCTACACCGGCCTGCGCTGGGGCGAGCTCGCCGCCCTCACCACCGGCCAGATCGACCAGGCCGCCCGCACCGTCACCGTCGACCGCAAAGTCATCGAGATCGGCGGCACCCTGCACACCGAGCCGCCCAAGGGCCGCAAGCAGCGCCGCACCATCTACCCCCGCCAGACCCCCGGCGGATACCCCCTCGCCGACCGGGTCGCCGCCCGCATCGACGCCGCCTGCGCCGAGCAGCAGGCGGGCGCCAACCCGGCCGGCCTGATCTTCCCCTCCCCCAAGGGCACGCCCTGGCGCTCCTCCAACTTCGCCCGCAGGGTCCTGGCGCCCGCCTACCACGCCGCCGGCTGGCGCCCCGCCGCCACCACAGGCAGCCGGTGGACCTGGCACAGCCTGCGCCACGTCTTCTGCACCACCGCCCTGTTCACCTGGCACATGGACCCCGCCGACGTCTCCCGCCTGGCCGGCCACGCCAGCATCCGGATCACCCTCGACATGTACATCGGCACCACCGCCGGCACCCTCGACCGCGCCCGCACCGCCACCAGCTAACTGGGGTGCCCTCAACTGGGAGCCTGCCAGTCACTGAGCAAGCCGTCACGATCCGCTGGAGCTGGCAGCCGCCAGCCCGGACCGGTCTCAGCCCGACCTCGCTCGCTCATTGGAGAACATCGCGGCTGCGTTCTCAGCGCTCAAACGCACCACTGCGGCTGATACCGCACGCCCTGAGGCTGTAGCGACATTCGCGACGGATCCCGGGAAGCTAACCGTCCGGAATGACCGAGTCCGTGATGATCTTCGGCGCGTATACGGCGCGGCCACCCGCATACGGCCACAGTCAGTCGGACACAGCCGCCTGAGACGATGGAACAGCCCCCGACCGCATATACACAGGACGGGGACTGTTTCCGCAGGTGGTGGCAGGTGTTGGGGTTCGAACCAACGTTGGCTGAGCCGACGGATTTACAGTCCGCGCTCCGCACATGCGTGACCTGGTCAAACGATCCGTGCGCGGAGTCTTTCGGCAGGTATTTGGCATGATCATGGAACGCGGGATTCTTTGCAGGGTGCTTCTTGGCCCTCGAGCCGTTTCCGCGACGAAAAAAGCCCGCTGAACTTGATAGCGGCAGAGGTCGCGGTCTCGGGCTCGGTGATGACTTACTGCTCGCGCCCGCGGCGAACCATGCCGGTCGTGAACCACAGCACGAGCGTCGAGGCTAGCTGCACAGCCATCTCTGCGGCCTCGGGCGACTCAAGCTCCGTCGGCGTCTGTGCCCCGTGGCGGGATGTCTGGCCCTCCCACAGCAGCGACATCATCGCCAGTACTGGCGCGACATCCCCGATCCCATCCTTGCCGGGGATCGCCAACAGGAATCTGCGTGGGTTGTCACGCATGGCCCCGAGCATGGTGCCGAGCGTCGCCTTCGCGTTCTTCGGCTCGACGATGGCGTGGGCAGCGGACTCAACGGCCTTGATGGCCAGGCCGTACGCCTCGTCCGGCTCGGGCTTGGGCGCTCTAACTGCGTCGCTCGCGGCCCGAAGTTGAGCAGCAGCCGAGCCAGCCTCAGCGACGGCCGCTGACGACTTGATGGCTGCGTCAACCATCGCCGCCGCAATGGGGTTAACTCGGCGTTCCAAGCCCGAGCCATTGGCCTTTACCCGGTAGACCGACCTCGCGTCTGTCAGGTGCTGCGCAAGTTCGTCCCCCAACGCCTTCAGGCGAATTCGAGAATGAAACGGCGCAACGCCCGTCACGAACACGATCGGCATCAAGTTGAGCATGGCGTCTACGGTGTCGAGAAGCGCATGATCATTTCCGTGCTCGACGCGAACGGACCAAGCCGTCTCAGCGTTCGGACCATCGGGGACCGGAACATCGAGTCGCAGCAATACACGCCGTGCCAGCGTCGGGTGCTCGGACGCCGCCCTCAGCAACCAGTCGCGCAGGGGGCCACGCAAGGCGACTGGAACGCCTTCGCGCAGGCCAACAGTGCCAGTCTCGCGGGCTGACCACGGTTGCCAGACTCGGTAGTCATGACTCAAAGGTACTCAACAAGGCCGACGGGCTGGACGCTCAAAGCTCGGATGCTGTGGGCATTGCCCAGCCCGAGAAACTCTCTGAAGGTCTCGATGTAGCGTCCGGTTCACGCCACGTTAGCGATCCGGGCTGGGAGGGGACGAGAGGTGACAATTAGCACTCGGCCACCGAGAGTGCCAGCACGGGTTTAGGATAACTACAGCCATGTAAGTCAGCGAGGTCCTAATGATCCCCGAGATAGTTACCGCGGCCGCCGACATGGCCCTCGCGGTCGAGAACGGAGTAGCCATGCGGCGCAAGCCAACCGAACCCCCGTCCCCGCCCGCGCCACCAGCGGCCTCGGTTGCCGCAGCGGGCATCAGCGGAACGGAGTTCCTGATCGGCATGATGATCCTCGCGCTGTCCCTGGTCGCGGCGGCACTGATCATCCATCACGGGCTGGCCGCCTGACCGCCATGGCTCAGAAGCGGGTTGGTCTGCTCGCGCAGATCGAGGCGGACGTGTTCGACGACACGGTGCCGCTGGCGTCCCTCCTGCAGAGGTGTGTCGTGCTCGGCGGGCGGACCGGGTCGGAGAAGATGCGGGACTGGGCCCGCCGGGAACTCGACGGTTATGGCGGGCCCGCGGACACTGTGCCGGAATACCGTCACGTCCACGCAATCCTGATGGCGGTGATCACCAACAACGCGGGCTACAACGGCATAACCCAGCGGATCCAGGAGGACGTGTTTCCCCATCAGATCCGCGATGTGCTCCGCGAAACAGTCGGCGACATAGAAGACGTGACACTCCCCTATGGGATCGGCATGGTGGAAGGACTAGTCAGCCAGGGCACGGACATGCATCGCCTCAGCCCGCCGTGGTCGAGCGTGATGGCCGACACGCTGAACCGATACAACATGGCACCGAACAGTCGCGTCGCTCAGGTGTACTGGTCGGTCCCCAACGCCTCGATCCGTGATGTTCTCCTCCGCGTCCGCACCGCCCTGGCCGACCGAGTCGCGGAGCTGATCACGCGCACGCCGCAAGATTGGGAAGTGCCGGACATGCAAGCCGCAGCCCGGGAGATCCACCTGGTCACCGGGGACCATGCCACCATCCACTTCGGCGACAGCCGCGCAGGAGACACCGTGACCCGCAGTTTCGGCAGCGAGTACAACTTCGGCGACATTAACGGCAACGTCGCCGCTGGCAGCTCAAACGTCACCCAGAACTACAACGTCGGCTTCGACATCACTAAGGTGCGCGAGTTCGCTGTCCTAGCCGCCGAGATCGTCGGCCTTCTCGGTCTCGATGCCAGCCAGCAGGGTGACCTCACAGCGGCAACTGCCCAGCTTCACGAGGCCATTAACGACCCCGCCGCCGACAAGGGACGAATGCGTCGCGCCGTGGACGCGGTGATGGGCTACCTCAAGCTCGCCGGAAGCACTGCGCTCAGGAACGCTGCGATCACCGTCGGCAATCAGGCTGGCAACGAACTCGACATCGCGATCCACCACATGCATCTTTAGCCTGCTCATCGCGATACCCGTCGGCCTCCCACTCGGAGAACCTGGGCATCTGCGGTGCGCTGACGGAGTCGAAGGTGGCTCAGACTCGCGATGCAGGCCGGATTCATGTTCCCTGGATCTCAGATAGGAGCGCCCGGTGCGAGGTGACCGGCCCGTGCCCGAAAATCTCCGGATGTCGGTCTGGTCGATCCGGCGACACCGAACCCTTCGGCTGGCTGTTAACGGCGAGCCTGCACGCAAGCGATCCCGTAGCGGCTCTCGGGCAATGACCAGCTTTCAGCAACAGGTGATGGACCAGATGGCCGCCTGGCAACGGTTCCCGATGACCGGGCCTGTGGCTCTGGACCTCAGTTTCCATTCCGTTCATAAGGGTCCGCCCGCCATCCACAACGCGGCGAAGCACGCCCTCGACACCCTTGGTCCAGCGGGTGCGGGAAACGTTCGCCCACGGCGCCAGCACGTCCTCTACCGCGATGACCGTCAGGTAAAGCTCCTCTACGTCGATTTGGACCAGGGCTGGGCACGGGACACCCCGGTCCGGCCAACTGGTACCGGCGCTCTGTACATCACTGCCCGGCGGGTGCGCGACGTCGCCGCCGAGCTGCGCGCGGCGCTGCTCGTAAGCCGAAAGGACCATTATGACGACGACTATCACGGCGACTGCCCGTTCCGCACAGCCCGACTGCCGGATGAACCCGACATAGGGTGGCCTGGCGTTCCTCTCGCCGAGATCACCGACTTTCACCGATGGGTCGATGACGACATCCGGTTCCGCTACATTGCCGACCTGCAAGAATCCATACTGGCCAACACAAACGCAACGCTGGCCGCAGGGCTAGCGGACAGCCTCAGCCCGTCCAATAGCCACGGTGCGGACGAGCAGATCGCTGCGATCCTCGCCGCCGCCCAGGCAGAGAGCAGGGAACTGCTCCTATCCAGCCCCCTAGCGGTCCACTTGCCAGGCCTGCCCCGCGTCGAAGGCGAAGGTGCAGTATTCAAGCAACAGATCCGTGCGCAAATCGAGGAGTTCCGCGGTCGGTGGCCTCTGTTCCGATCACTGCTCGTGCCGGTCACCCTGACCTTCCTTGTCGTACCTCCCGCCCAAGGAAAAGACCTCGACAACATTGCCCTGGACGCCCTACCCATCGCCCACGACGTTCTACGACCGCACATCGCGCCCCACCTGCTGGCCCCCAGATACCCAGGCCGCGCTCCGCGTCCCGAGCACGAGCACAGCGTGGACCGGCTGCGGTCGGTGAACGCCCACAGCGTGATCGCCTTCCAGTCGATCGAACTGCCTCGCACCTCGGTCGATCCGCCCGAGGGATCACTCCGCGCCGCGCTCGGCCTTCACCAGTTCGGCAGTTGGTGGGAACGTGCCTCGAAATACCTTGAGCGCAGAATAGAAGAAGCCGATGAAGACGGCGAACTGGGCAGCGACCTATGGGATGAGGTCTTTAGCTCCTGGTGATGCCCTGGCGCGGCGTGCCCTGATGTAAGCCATGCCAGCCGTACCGTGACCATGGCAGTTATCGCTTCGACAAACCCGACTAGGAGCGTGTGAGTAACTACCCAGTTCCGACCTGCGAGTTCCCCAGCCCGGTCCACGCACCCGGCGGCAGCTGGGGCCACGACATCAGCGAAGTCCCCGAGGGCACCTCGGCTATCGCCGGCGCCGGCCAGGATGACCGCAAGGCCGTCGACCCGGCCGCGCTCGCATCCCTGACGCTATCGATCCCGTTCTCCGCGCTGGCCGTGCTCCACCTAGCCGACCGCATCGCAAACGCCACCGCGCCCACGAACTGATCGACCACGCGAAAGCTGGCCGGCTAGCAGGTCACCGCACGCGTGATCAACCGCACCCGCGAAATCGAGTTCCGCTCCCTGACCCCCGAACCAGCTCCTGGACCTGCTCGCCACCGACGAAGACAGCTAGCTGACCGCCCGCAAGCGGGTGACCCGCGCTTGAGATCCAGATAGCCGAACCGGTGACCAAGGCCAGTCGGCACAAGACGCTAGCGTGCCTTGAGCGAGGGCCGTGGGAGCGGATCTCAAGACCGCTAACCCAGCACAGCTGACCTGCGCTGACCGTCTCATTGGCGAGGTCTTGGGCACATATTTGGCAGGCCCATGGAACTGCTGGCAAGTTAGGGCGATGCGCGCCCGGCAGGATTGAACTGCGCACACGGCTCCGGAGACCATGGGCGAATGCAGTCTCATTCGTGGCCTGACCTGGGGAGTTACCGCCTTTCGAGCGTGTTCCGGCCTGATCTCTATCGCAGGTCTCTCGTGGTCATCGCTGGCAATGCGTCAGATGTGTGTACTCGGATCGAGGCTGACGGCCACGTCAGGAGGGCCGTTGCCGTTTCGGCGCGGCCCTGGATCCCACAGGTCGGCTTCCTCGCTTTGAGGGCCAACTATGACCCGTGGTGGAAGCTGACGTCGGCGTCGGCGCATCATGGTCCTGACTGGTGCGGATCAGTCCGTTCCGCCGAGTTCGCGCGCCGCCGCTCTCTGGCGGCTTCCCGCCAACAGCGAGCACCGCAATGTTTGCCGCCTCGGTCGTCGGGCGAGTCAACGTTATACGCGCGGCCGTTCAGTCTAGTCGAGGCGGTGAAAGGTGATGCTGCGTAAACGGGTCAAGCACGGTTGGTACGATGGGAAGCTGTCCCTGAAAAGGTTGTGACTGGTCCCGACCCTGGCGTGGAAGGTCGTCACGCCCATTATCGGGGCGAAGTCACTCCTGGTCGGTCATCAGCGATGCTGCGGTGAGCCATCCCATTGCGGCGAGCACCTCAGGTTGCTCGGTCGGCGCGAACGTGGCCATGTCCGCACAGGCCACCCATCCAGATCGGCCTGGACGACGCCACGTCGAGTTGCGGACCTGCGCCGAACTTGTCTGTGTTGTCATGAAGGCGAGCCCTGGTGGCGTATTGCTGAATCTGAAGCTGTTGCGGGGGGAATGCGGATGAGGCGGTCGGCCTGGTTTAGGGTGAGGGCGACGTCTTGGGCTACTTCGAGAAGGATGGCCGTGGAGAGATAATTATCGACGGCTATCAGCTGCAGTGCTTCACGGTAGTTCTCGCTAATCGCGCTCATAAGCTGGTAGACGTCTCGAACGCGTTCTTGGTCGAATCCTTCGTGGCCCGCATTGGCGGATATGCCATCAAGGATCAACAGGCCCGGCATCGGCAGTTTCCGGTCGATGGCGACAGTATGGTGGGCGAGGCTGTGAGCGATATTGACGAGCGTCTTCAGGCCCTGGCTGGACAGTTCGTCGAAGGTGCGGCCAGATACCTCCGGTAGATATGTGGCGCGGTTGATCTTGACGGATAGCTCCTCTCCGAGGTCCGGGATGTTTAGGTCGCGGAGGTATTCGAGCATTCGTTGCTCTAGGGCGCGAACGTTGGCTTCGGCGTCGACCTGGCTGAGTTCGCGGCTGTTGATCTGCGCGGTAATTTCTTCGGCCTGGGCTTCCAGGGCCGTGCGTGCTTCGGACTCGTGGCGGTGGCGTTGTAGTAGTTCGAGGTATTCGCGTAGTCGCCGGATCTCTGCCTCCAGGCGTGCTTGCTCGGCGGCGTAGTGTTCGATGCGGCTAGCACGGTCGGACACGAATGCCTCAGTCCGCTGATCGAGGTCGGTGGCGAGAGCGTTCGCGACTTCTTCGAGGCGTACCTGCTCCTGACATAGCTGCTCTCGGGCGGCTCGTCGTGCAGCAATGACGTCAGCTGTCTCAGAGATCTGGCTGGTAATCCTGTCTTGCTCGGCGAGCAGGTGCGTGCGCGACTGCGCTGGCCGGGGTTCTTGCAGGCACAGATAGCACATGGCTGGGTTCGTCCTGCCCGCATTGACGTCATTCCCGCACCGTGGGCAGACGATGAAGTCGAAGTCGACGAGCCACTCGTCGGCGACTATGGCGCGTGTGAGCCGCGCGGACTGGTTGGACAGCTGACGCTGCAGATCTGTGAGGTCTGTAATCTGTGAGCTGAGGCGGGCCAGGCTATCTGAGGCTTCGGCAAGCCGAGCGCGCGTCGCGAGGAGTGTCTGGCGTAGTTCCTGAACGCCCGGTACCTCGTCGGCCTCGACGCCGATAGCGCGCCGCTGAGCGATGACCTGACGAAGGTCATCGTCGCGTGCGGCCAGCTGCGCTTCGAGGTCGCCTGCGTCAGCGAAGGGGGTTTCGGCGAGGAATTTCGCCCTGATTGCGGCGTCCTGCTCCAGGCTTGCTAGCTGGAGGTCGATACTGCGTAGCCTGGCGTTCAGCACGGCGAGTTCGGGCTCGTAATAACCGAACGCTAGCTCGAACACCCATCGGCGCTTGATGTTGCGCCAGTCCCGGTGGTGTCCGAAAACCTCGGTGTCGATTTCGTCGCCCGTGATGATGCAGTACCCAAGCCAATCAGTCATGGTGACTGGCGTCAAAGTGCCTGTGGGCTGGTTCCGCGCCTGTGGGACGCTGATCGCAGGTAGCCCGAGCTGATCGAGCAGGAACAGGCTGTAGGAGCGGTCAGTTCCGGCGACCGGGAGCCGGAGGGCGATCGGTTCATGGTTCGGATCGGGGTCTTCCTCGCTTATCTCTACAAGCGCCCCGGCCGTGGTAGTCCTTGGGCGGTAGATCTGCCATGTCCGGCTGCCGATTGTTACCTGTCCCCGTAGGGCGCGGATGTAGTCGACTTCCGGGGGCAGGGCGCTGGGCATGGTGCCGAGCAGTGCTCGTATGAGCCGGACGAGGGTCGTCTTTCCGGTTGTGATGTCACCTTGGATAATGTTGAGGCCAGGCCTGAACGGTATTTGGCGCCCCCCGCCGATGAGATCCACTTCGATGAGTTCCAGCCGGTGCCCGTCGGCGCGCCGTGCGCCGGACTGCTCCAGATCGGCAGGCCCAGGTGATTGGCTCACGTCAGATCCTCATGCCAGGTGGCGTCGGCTATTTCAGGCAGTTCGTAAAGGTAGCCCTTTAGCGTATTGCCCGACTTGTCGAGATAGCGCCGGAGGAGCCGGAGGTGGCTGCTCATTTGCGTAAAGCTCTCGTCCGTTCGGAGGCCTGCTGCGAGCTGGGCTCCGGCGGCGGATGTGCGGTAGCCAAATCCGGTGCTTCCGGCTAGCGGAGTGACGTCGATCAGGCCGCGGCCGATGAGGGAGCCCAGAATCGCGTAGTACGACGGATCCCACGGCCCGTAGCGGTAGCGCATCATACGGGCGTCGAGCGGTGCCTCTCGTGGGTCGATGGCCGCCACATTGGCGGGCCGCGCGCCGTGTGCAAGCAGGACGGTGCGCAGGTGACGGGGGTATCTCAGCAGAAAGTCGAGTTTGGCGAGCTTGATGCGGCCTTCCAGATAGCGTGGCGTTCCATCGGACTTGTGGCTGAAAGCGTCGATGAGCAGCAGCAACCTCGCCTCAGCCTCCCGCGAGGGCCGAAACCGAGTTCTCGGCCGTGGGCTGCTGGCGTCGCGACTCCCTCCAGTCGCATTTGCATCAGGTTCATTGGCAGCTGTGTTCATGTAGCGTGCCACCTGAATTTACACAGATCAGATAGATGACACAGATATCCGTAGATCAGTTGTCCATCGCCACCGAAGATCGATTTCCGATCACATTGCCCCAGCTCGGCAGGGCGACTGAGCAGATCAGCAGCGATGGCCTCGGCGGGACGCGCTACAGCTGCCGGGTTGCTGGCGGCGGTCAACGCGATCCGTCGGGCGGTCGCGTCGGCGACCCTTAGGATGCGGATGCCGAGCAGTTCGAGATCAGCTTCGCCGTTCTCGCGGCTGGCGAGTAGCAACTGCCGTTGCACCTCCATATCGGCGCGCAGTTCCTGAGCAAGCCGAATTGTCTGCGTGCGGGCACCGGCTGCCATCATCTTGAGTTCCAACAACGAGGAGGCTGAGCCTTGTGACATGCGCGCGAGCAGCTGGTCGACGGACTCACCTGGAAGTGGCGGGGTCAGGGCGACGAGCATGGCATGGCTGAGTATCTGAGCGCGGATAGGGTCGATAGCGACGCCACTAGGCTCGTCCGGCCCAGGCAGAAGGCGGCTAATGCCGGGCCGCGCAGTTGCTAGATGCAACTGAATCGTTGCAGGGCTCACCGCTGCCGACTGGGCAGCTGTCGCAGCGGTCAGCAGACGTTCGTAGGTCATGTCCAGCTCTGGACGTGACAGCGCTGGCCATATCGCGCTAAGTTCCCAGACCACCTTCGCGTCGATATGCGCACGTGTTGGCTGGTCTGGATGTATTACCAGGCGGCTGAGGAAGTCATCAAGCCAGCCGGGATTCAGCCCGTGGCCAACGAGCTTGTCCCGCACGGTCTTGGATGCAGTTGCGGGATTATCGACAAATGCACCTGTGTCAGCGGCATCGGAGATCGGACCTTCGAGCCACAACTCGAAGGTAGCCAACTCGTGAATGCCGGCGTCACGAGCTGCAGCATATGAGCGCACCAGGGCATCAAGTCCCCGGTCACTCATCGCCAAGGCGCTCCAAGAGCCCCTGTCACGGGTCTTCATCTGCAGGAACCGGAAGTGGTCGCCGTAGACCAGCACAAGATCTTCGGCGTGTTCGCACACTACGAAAAGCGGACCCTGGTGCTCTGACAGGCACGTGAGCCATTGCCGGACAGCTTGCTTGGCTTGCCAGATGTACCGCTCGAATGTCATGGCGCCGGTAGGGTCAGCATCGACCTGCGCTAACAAGGCGAGGAGGTCACCTTGCAACGCCTCAGAGCGATCCGTATCTGACAACCTGACCCCCAACCGGACCCAGCATGTCAAGGATCGAAGGCCAGGGTACCGTCACGGATCGTAGTGGATTTGTACCACACTTGCACTTTGAACATGGCATCCGGTCGCCCCTCAGAGCGAGGCTAGCGCTATGGGCGCGGAGAACGCCTGCGTCGCGCATCAGTCAGGAACGGCCGGCCGCAGATGTCGCAGCGGATGGTCCCGAGGTCGAAAGCGGATTCGGTGACGCGGATCCGCCGCGGGAGAGAGCATTGGCAGTGGGCGGCTACTCCATTGCGGCTGGAGGCCGGGGCGGCGTGGGCAGAGTACAGGTGCTGTCCTACGCCGGGTGCTTCCAGGGTCTTGAGCAGCTAGAGACCCAGATCCTCGGTAAGTCGGTGCTCGCCGCGGTCCAGGCAGGCGATCAGCACCACGCGGTGGACGCCGAGGACTTCCGGGACGGCCTGGCCCGGAGCCCGGCGGAGGGCAGCTTCCGGCTCGTCATCGTGCTCGACTCGGCCCCGACGAGCTGGTCCAGGTCGTCGGCTACCCGCAGTCCGTCACCGCCGCGATGGGTGCCGAGGTCAGGCAAGGCAACACGACCCGCGAGATTCCCGACTCCCTGCCAGACGCCCTCACGGATGCTTACCACGATGCCGTCGGAAGTCAGCGCTCAGGCGAACCTGACCAGGGTACGCATGTCGCGCCGGCCTCGCCTTGAGCTCACTGTCTGGCTGTCGCTTCGATCAACACGCTTTCCAACACTGCTGGTCGGCGTTCACCGGAAGCGGCCACCGTTCGTGACCTGCGCGGATACGCACCGGGCGACCCTGGTGAACGGTCCCGGACGGGGGTGAATGAGACTAGAAATGAGACTGCGCCGGGCCGCGCCCGGCGGGCAGGCGCTGGCGGGGCGGTGCGCGGTGGAGTGTCGAGGCTATCTCGTGGGCGCTAAACCCGGCCCCGGTGCCGCGCGATCGCGGCGGGCAACGCACGATCGTGCTTGCACTTAAAGCAGCCTATCTGCATACCCAGCATCCGGAGTGGCAAATAGCATTGACTTTCCATACCAGGGCCCTTTATCAACAGATGTTGGATCTCACGACACGGTTTACCTTTGAGCACAACAACGACAGGCCGGATCCGGAGCATCTGAGAATCATTCACTCATGGGGCTCATTCAGTCGACCTGGTGTCTACAGCACGATCGCTGCGGCTCTTGGAGAGACGCCGAGGGACTATTCTTACGCACGCGGCAAATACGGGATGGACGGAGCGTTCCAGGGTGTCTGTCAGGAACTTCTAGAGATTGCGCGCACACGGTCGGCGAAGCCGATCTTTGACGCTGTTCTGATAGATGAAGCACAGGATTTGCCACCGGAATTCTTTCGCCTCGCGTATCTTCTTACACGAGGCCAAAGCGAATTGTGTGGGCTTATGACGAGATGCAGAAGCTGTCGGAGTCTGCAATGCCGGATACTGACGAGCTGTTTGGCACTGGAAGTCAAGGCGAGAGCCTCGTCAGTCTGGAGTCCGGTCCTGATTCGCCGCGGCGGGATATTGTGCTCCCAATCTGCTACCGGAACACCCCTTGGGCTCTAGCGACAGCTCACGCGCTTGGCATCGGCGTCTACCGTCAAGGCGGCCTGCTTCAACATCCCGATGAGCCGGGTCTCTGGCGTGAGATCGGGTATGAGGTCGTCCACGGTCGCCTGCAAGCTGGGCGTCGTGTGACGCTTGCCCGCAGAACAGACAGTGCTCCCGAGTACTTTGCGCGGTTGATAACACCAGAGGACGCTGTCAGCGTCGCCACGTTCGCCGACGAGCAGGCGCAGGACGCTTGGGTCGCTTCTGAGATCGTTAGAAATCTCGAAGAGGATGAACTCGACCGCGACGACATACTGATTGTTCTCCCTGACACATATCGCGCTAAATCCCGTGCGCCTCGCCTGATGCGAGAGCTCGGTCGCTTGAATATCATATCGCACTTGGTCGGTGTAACGAGTAGTACAGACTCTGTCTTTCGATCAGACTCGATTGCGATTGCGCATATCTATCGCGCCAAGGGAAACGAGGCGCCAATGGTGTATGCGCTCGATTCACAATATGCAGCTCCTGACTTCAACGCTGTCAGTCGCCGAAATACGCTTTTCACTGCGATTACGCGCAGCCGTGGTTGGGTGCGAATCGCTGGGTGGGGCCCTGGGATGGCCTCGGTCGCGGCGGAGGCCCGCACGGTCATTGACAACATGTTTCGCTTGGAATTCAAAGTTCCAACCAACCAAGAATTGCAGACATTGCGGCATATTTACCGCGTGCGTGCAATAGAAGACGAGGAGTCAGTTAGGAAGGCCACCGAGGGCCTCTCGGTCTTCCTTGAGGCCATAGATAACGGCGAGATCGATCTACAGGACCTGCCGCCTGCTCTGCGAACGAGGTTGGTTAATAGACTTCTTCAGGAACGCTTCGGTGACGACAGCCAGATCCGTTAGGGATGAAGTTCAGAATGTTCTGGACTACCTGCAGCAGGCCGAACTTGCGCTGTACTGTAATCCGGTCTTCATGGATGAGGTGCGTGTTTCGTGGCATTCCCTTAACCCAGGAGCAGATTTCCTGATAACTCGCGAGCTTGGGACGGTCGAGCAGTACTACCACTGGCTAGCTAATGGGACCTTCTCCGCGATACTATTTGATGCCAGTATATTGCAGATAAGCTACGGAGTGAATAGTGGCAAGATCGTTTCACACCGGCTGGCCTATATTCCGTGCCCTTTCAATGTGGACGATTCTTTGTTAAGGGAGGGCGAGTCCGTCACTGATGTCGTAAACCTCTACGATAACATTGCGGACGTAAGGCTTAAGTCACCCATCCGATTTGACTTTGACCTTGCCGCTGCGGAGCCGCGTCACCCGGCCTCTCATCTCACCATAAATTCCAGCGACTGTCGTATTGCATGCGTCGCGCCGATCCATGTGCAGAGATTTGTCGATTTCATATTTCGGCATTTCTATCCGATCTATTGGGAAGCGCATATTAGCTTCTTCGGCCCTGCCGCCTGGAGGCATGCGGGCGAGAAGGTGATTAGCGACGAAGACATGAAGGCCGTTTATTTGATGTGGGACGTGAATGCCACAGCGTCTGGCCGAATATGGGTTCCGTGATCACGGGTGGCCATCAGGGCACGGTCGACGACGCGGCCGCCCCGTCCGTGACCCCGCTCGTCGTCGTGCCTCGCCACCTTCGACTTGCCGTCGGTACCTCGCCGGTCCTGAGCTGAGCCTGCCCAACGAGTTCGACAGGTTGTTCAAGTTCCGGCTTGGAAATCGTCGGCGACTGTGGCGAGTGATCCACGCGGCGTGTTCTACCCCGTATGGTGGGACCCCGAGCACCAGGTGTACCCGCTGGACCGCGACTAGCTCACTCAACAACCACGGGCCCGATGTCGCCACTCCCGCAGGTCGCCACCGCCACCTTGATGACTGGCTATACCGGCCGGTGGCCGACGACATCGACTCCCGCATCGCGTCAGACGAAATGGCTCCCGGCACGCGCATACGCCCCGAGCGCGAGCTGGTCGCACTGCGGGGTCAGCTTCGGAGCCGTTCGCCATGCCATAAAGATCCCGCAGAGGAGCTGGGCCTCATCGTAACCCAGCGGGGCGGAGCAATTACGTGGTCGACCAGGGCGAGGTAGGGCTCGTTATTCTTAGCAACCCATGCGACTGTTCGCCCTGACCCGTACGACTGGCAATTGTGCAACCTTCTGGTCTCGTTGCTGCGCTTGCCACTCTGGACTTGTGACTTACCGCAGACGCGGGTCAGGCCCATCTGCGAGCAGCTTGAGCAGCGCCATCAACTGATCATGCGTCATGTGCTTGCGCAGTGTCTCGGCAGCCGACTCGGCGCTGTCGAGCCGAATGGACACCCGATGCCGGCGGATGCCAGCCCGGACTGCCGCAGCATTGAGTGTGCGCTCTCCTCGGAGCACCGCCGCGTATTCAACGGGAGCTTCTCGTGCCAGGCGCTCGGCCGTCAGCGCGGCTTCCTCAGCGCCGGCCTTGCTCCGGGAAACAGGCGTCGATTTTCCGTCCTCGTCCTTCGGCCGTCCGCGCCTCCCCTTGCTCGCCTCTCGCAGCAGCCGCAGCAACTCGGGGTCATCAGTGCCTATGATCCGAACGATCAAAGTCATCGACGCGCCCAGCCCTCTCAGCGGCCGGGTCGTCACGAAGTCCTCGAACCTTTCGTGAGTCACGTGCTCACCGCGCTTGGTGATGAAGTCGCGCCAGGATTCCTCGGTGAGGACGCGCTTCAGAAGCCCGGGCACTGTGTTCAGTGCGTGGTCGCCATTGCGCAGGGCCGACCCGAGTGACTCAACCAGGAGGGCATGGTCCCTCAGCTCGGCCGTCACTCGGTCAGCCATTTGCTCAGGAGTCGCTCCATGTCCTGGAGCTGCTCGATTGTGGCCTGACTGCGCGGCGGGAAGCCGGCCTTGAGGAGGTCAGTCGCCACGAGCTGGGGTTTCACCCCTCCTCGCCAGGCGACTCTGCGGACGAGTCTCTCGACCTCGGAGCGCAGCAGCCGCTCCTGCCGGTGGCGAGGAGTCGCATCGGGAGTGATGACGATGACGCCAGGCTCGGCACCACGGACCTCGCGCTCGCGGAGCATCCGCGCCACTCCTGCCGCCGACCAGACCGGAATCCCGAACCTGCGGCACTCCTGCTCCGCTGCCGCCAGCTCGGTTGGCTCGACCTCAGCGCCCTTGAAAATGGCACGGTCAAGGGTTGCCTCCGAGGCAGATAGCGGCTGGCGGCTGAAGAGCGAGGCCTGCTCGCCGAGCCTACTCGCCTGCTCGGTCTCCTGCTCAAGCTGGTGACGCAGTTCCTCCTCGATCTCGCGGGCCAGGCTCACGAACTCGCTCACGGCCGGGATGAACAAGAGAGAGTTCGGGTCCGTATCGGACCGTATCCGCACAAAGCGGCCGACTACCTGCCGGAAGAGCAGCGGGGTCCGCGCTCGTGTGGCATACACGCCAACCGCGAGGCGTGGGATATCCACCCCCTCAGAGACCATGCGGACGGCGACGATCCATCGTTTGGTGCCGTTCTTGAAGCGCTCGATGACCGCCCTGGCGTCTGGGACGTCCACGGTGGCGATCTCGGGCTCCTCCCCGGTGATCTGGTGAAGCGCCTCGGCGTAGGCCCGGGCCGAGACCTGGTCGTCGGCCACCACTAGGCCACCTGCATCGGGGACCTCCTCGCGGAGCACCTCAAGAGCCTCGGCCCCCTTAACAAGCAGCGTCCTGATCCAGGGGGAGGACGGCGAGAAGACCGTGCTGAGCGCGATCCCGACATCGGGCTTGGTCACCTGCGTGAGGTCTACCGATACAAGCGGAGTGGCCAGGTTCGGGTCGAGCCACTTGGCGTTGCCGTCATAGGCATGGAACTCGATCGGGCGGCAGACCCCGTCTGCCACGGCTTCGCCGTACTCGTAGGCCGCATCGACCTTGACCCTGCCGTCATCGCTGTAGTCGATGAAGGGGATCGGGCTGTACTTGTCGCGCCTCCAGGGCGTCCCTGTCAAGGCGAGCCGGTAGCGGGCGTGCTCCAGCGCCTGCTTGAGATCGTCGCCCCAGCTGTAGTTGTCACCTTCACCCGCGTGATGGATCTCGTCAATGATCGCCAGCGTCGGCAGCCGCGTTGCGCGGCGGAGGTGGAGGGCACCATGCCGGAGCTGCTGGTAGGTTACGACGCAGCCACGGTAGCCGCTCTTGTCGTAGTCAGCCGCCTCGCTGACCGGCATGAGGGGCAGTCCGTAGGCGTCCCCCTGGTCGGCCCACTGCTTGCGCAGCAGATCTGACGGAACCACGATGACGACTCGCTGAACTCGCCCGGCCCCGACCAGATCTCGCGCCAGGTCGAGCGCGAAGCGCGTCTTGCCTGCTCCCGGCGTTGCGGAAACGAGGAAGTCCGGCTTGTCCGCAGCGAGGAAGGCGTCCTTTGCGCGCTGCTGCCATTCACGCAGATCGCTCATGCTGCTGCCCTTCTTGAGGTTGCATCGCGGGCACAGCGCCCGCCCGTTGATCACGTCTGTAATACCGCCCTGCGACCACGACTCCTCATGGTCCGCATGCCAGCCGGGCTCAAGCAGGGCACCGCATTCCTCGCACTTACCATCAGCAGTGAGGTACAGGGCATCACGCTCTCGGCTGGTGAACAGTCGCCGATCGGCCATTTCACTCCTCGGGGGAACCCATTCCGCAGACAGCGCCGGGCATAGTGTGTCGAGCCACGGCCGACTCAGGAACGGAGTCAGAAAGGGTCTGCGCCGACGGAGCGACGCGTTAAGACGGGGTTTCACCGACATAGTGCCAGACCGCGGACGGTATAACCGCCGCGACACGCCGAAGCGGTTATACAGTCTGCGTCCCACCTTTCACAGCCGATCTTTGCGACGATGGGGGGTGTTACGGCCATCATCGGACAGAAAGGGCGTGACGCTGTGAAAGCGACGACTTCGGACGTTAGCGCCACATCGCGTAGGCGATCCGAGGCCCGGCAACGTACCGAGCTTGTCGCCGTGCGGCTATTGCCCAGTGAGCGTGACAGACTCGCCACCGCAGCTCGGGACCAGAACGTTAGCCTCTCTGAACTCATCCGAGGCAGCGCCCTGAGCGCGGTCGCCGAGCGGCCGTAGGCGTAGCGATCAGCGAGATCCGGGCCTGGCTGCCTCGATCTGACCCTCCGCATGACGGTTGGCATCGTCATTGACAGTGCCTCAGTCCGGCCGGGCCAGCAGCGCTTGCGGGCATCTTTGTCACCGCTGTCGATAGGTATAATTCGGGCGGATTAGAGGCGGCCAGACGAAGGACAGCCAGTTGTGGACCTTGAGAAGGCACTTGAGCAGTTCGACACCGTCGAGGCCAATCTCCGCAGGCTTGAGACAGTCTGGTCGGAAATGCGGCGACTCATCCCCAGTGGCATTGCCTTCTTCGCTGGTGGGCCTGACCCGGAGCAAGAGCGATATCGTGAGCTTTTCAGGGCGTACCAAGCGATTGTGAAAGCCGTGCCACCGATCGGCAGCTACAGCATCGAGCGCGAGCCCTGGGAGTTGAATGCCATCGGCCAGGCGCGTCTTGATGCCGAGGAGATTGGCGAGTTCGACGCCAAGCTTGCCGTTGAGGAAGGGATCGACGCTCCTGGCCGCGAGATCGAGGAGTACCGGGCCAAGCTGATCCAGATGCGCCGCGAGTTGGTGCGAGATCAGTTGGTCCTGGTGATGGCTGAGATCGATAGATTGCTCGCAGGTCTTACTGAGCGCGTACTACCTGACCGCGAGCCGGTCACTGGCGAAGGTTGGGAGGAGTTGGTAGGCGCCCTCGGGCAGGTTGAGCGTCTTACCGGAGGCATGGTGCCTCGTAAGGGACGTTGGGGAGAGATGCACCGACACCTGTCGTTCGGGCAGGGCGGTGATCTCCATGACATTGCGACACTGGACTGGCCATCGGTGCGTGCCGAGATCGAGGCGAACCTCTACTCGGAGCTGGAGCCGCTGCCGGTCGAGGTCGACAACCTCGCGTCTCTTGTCCGGGCCAAGCCAAGCGGACCGGTTACAACCAGGCTCAACTGGAGTGCCATCACGGACGAGGAGTTCGAGCGCTTGCTCTTCAACATTGTGGCCGACGCCGCTGACTACATCAACCCGCAGTGGCTGATGCGCACGAACGCTCCCGATCGCGGACGCGACATCTCGGTCGAGCGTGTCAGTGCTGATACCTTGAGCGGCACCAAGAGCCAGCGGGTAATCATCCAGGCCAAGCACTGGCAGAGCAAGTCGGTCTCGCTGCCCGATGTATCCAATGTCGAGGCGCAGATGGCATTGTGGGAGCCGCCCAGGGTACACGCGCTCGTCGTCGCGACGAGCGGGCGGTTCACGACAGATGCAGTTACCTGGGTCGAGCGGCACAACGAGGCGGGCAAGCAACCGGTGATCGAGATGTGGCCCGACAGCCACCTGGAGCTGCTTCTGGCCCAGCGGCCGCATCTTGTAGCTCAGTTCAAGTTGCGCTGACCTAGCCAGGGCGGGCTGAGGAGACGCTGCCGTCCGTTGGGCGATGCCTCTATCCCGGCCCGAGGCTACGTTTCGCGTCACCGGCCCGAAGAACCGGCGAACAAGTTCGCGACTCGCTCGCCCTGCCTAAGCTCCGTGCCGCCGAAGCGGTAGGCCTCGTAGCCAGCGAGGCGAAGGCACCGGTCTTCCTGGCGACCACGCACTCCGAGACGACGACGATGTTAGACAGGCTCTTATCACTGCTGATTTGCATCTGCGATTGTCCTGTCCAGTTGAAATCTGCGAGGAGCTGCCCTCTGAGCTGGGGACTAGCAGAGTAAGTCTGGACGCCTGGGCGGACTGGTGTCCAGACTTAGGTTGCGATTTCGGCGATCACCGGCGCGGACGGCGAGGTGTGCGGGGTTGTACTCAACCTCGGCCATATATGGGGGAGGCCGGCTCGTCGCATCGGCGCGGGCACCAGCAGCCGAGCCGGGGCCAATACTCCCGTTGAGCTACAAGCCAACCAGGCCCTCGTGCCAGGCAAGCTAATCTGGCGCCCTGAACTCGGCGGCGTCCTCAATACGCTGATCCGTGATCTCCCGCAGGGAGCCATTTCCCTCGGCGATGTAGTGCTTACCGTTCACGGCAATGTCGAGCACCGCACCAGGTTTCACGGTGATCACGCTCCCCCTCTCGGCGTCGACGTGATCGCCGAGTTCGGCCCGGTAGAAGGCGCACCCGAAGATGAGCTTCGCCTCGGCCTGGTCGAGGGTGAGCCCGTAAGGCTCCTCCAGATCCCCGACGCCGACCTCACGCAGGCGGTAGCTGGGCGTAATCGGTGGCCTTCGGGTCACGGCGGGCGCATTTCTCAAGGCGAAACCCGCGGCGCTTGGCCATGCGGCGGACCCGGTTTTCGCGGGTCTTTCTCAGCGGTGTCCATGCCGGGAAGTAGACCCGAAGCTATACCCGAAGGTGTGCTGGGCCATGACCGAGGCCAACCCCATGCAGCCAGCCATGCTGCGCGAAAGTCGGTCAGCCATTCTCGGCTGGTGTGCTAATTCTACGATTCCGGTGGCTCGGCCGCAGCGGGTGTGGTGGGCCGTCTCCACGCGCTGCGGCGTCACAAACGGCCATTATTCGTCACAGACGCGCCTAACTCGGTAGTGACTCGCAACCTAAGTCTGGACCCTGCAAGATCACTCGCAACCTAACCCAGGACGAGGCAACCTGCGCCCGGACTGTCCCGTGACAGCGCAGATTGCTCGATCCAGCTCTCTATTCTTTCAGGCTCTTAAGAGTGATGTGGACTGTGGCATTGAGCGGATCCAGCCCTTGTGCACGGCGTGTCCTTCAGGGGTGTCGCGCACGTAACGCACTGTAGCTGTTAGCGTCCGCTCGACTACTTTCGGTTGAGAGGATCTGGGTGCGGGCGTTCTTGGTCAGGCTGCCGTCGTCGGTGCGGTACTGGACGGTGGTCGATGACGGCTACCGGGTGGTGCGCGTCGCGGACGAGTACCTGCAGCACCTGCGGCTCGGCCGTGATGCTGCGGAGAGCACGACGAAGTCGTATGCGGAAGCACTCGCGCTGTATCTGCGGTGGTGCGAGCAGGGCCCGCGGGACTGGCGGACGGCCGCTGAGCGCCTGGGCGGGTTCATCACGTGGCTGAGGCATACGCCCGGCGACCCGGACGCGCCGCTGGCCGGACCCGGGATCGCGGACGTCCGGGGCGCGGGCCGGATCAACCGCATCCTGAGCGCGGTGCGGGGATTCCTCCGGCACGGGGTCGTGACCGGCGAGGTTCCCGCGGCCGTGCTCGCCATGCTGTACGACATCACCGACGACCGGCGCCTGCCTGTCGATGTCCGCGGCGAGACGGCCGGCTTTCAGTATGCTGCCCGGCCGCGTCACCACCTGTCAGAGACGGAGACGGTGATCGACCGGGCCAGCGACGCTGAGGTGCTGGGCCTGCTGAGGGCGTGCCGGTCGGCACGGGACCGTTTCATCGTGATGGCGATGGCACGGGCCGGGCTGCGCAGCGGGGAGGTGACGGGGCTGCGCCGTGAGGACATGCACCTGGTCCCCGACGCCACCGCGCTCGGCTGCCTGTTCCCCGGCGCTCACCTGCACGTCCGGCGGCGGGACAATCCAAACGGGGCCTGGGCGAAATCACGCCGTTCCCGGCCGGTCCCCGTTGACGAGCTCTTCGTCCTGGCCTATGACACGTACTGGTTCGAGCGGGATGAGTGCCTGCCCGCCCGTGAGTGCGACTTCGTGCTGGCGAACCTGTTCCGGGAACCGCTGGGAGCGCCGATGCGGCCGGGAGCGCTGAACGAGTTCCTGTCCGCGCTGTCGCGCAGGGCGGGGCTGACCAGGGAGATTCATCCTCATATGCTGCGGCATTGTTTCGGGAGCAACGTCATGGATGCCGGCGGTGCACTCGACGAGGCGCAGGCCCTGCTCGGGCATGCCTCCCCGGCCAGCACGCAGGTCTACCTCCATCCTGACTACGGCCGCCTGCGGAGCGCGGTCGACCGGGTCGCGGCACGCGCCCTGGCCGGGAACTCGCGGTGAGCGCTTCTCTGGCGGTCCTTTCCCCGTCACGCCCGCAGGATGACGGCGCTGAGGATCTCTGGAAATATCTTGAGCAGGCCTTCCTGGACGAGGCCGGGTGGGATCCGGGGACCGAGACTCTCGCGCCCCGGCCGGGCCATCCGCTGCTGGGATACCGGCTCTGCCTAGTCCGGGGCTGCGCGGGCCAGGGGCGGGTGCCCGACGGATTCTGCGACACCTGCCGGAAGGCCCGGCAGCAGAGCGACCTGAGCGACGGGGAGTTCATCGCTTCGGGACCGGCCCGTGACAGGCACTGCGGCGAGGTCATCTGCTCGGCGGAAGGCTGCCCCCGCCCGGTCCGCACCACGCGGATACGGCTGTGTAATACGCATGAGCACCGCCAGCGGAGCCTCCGGCTGCCGCTGGAGGAGTTCCTGCGGCAGCCGGGAGCGGAGCCGCTGCCCGGGTTCGGCCCGTGCAAGGTCGCGGTCTGCACCCGGCAGGCGCATACCCGGCGGGGTCTGTGCCGTCCCCATGACGTCCGCTGGTGGTAGCAGTACCGCGCCGGCCTGGCCGAGTCCGCCGATTTCAGCGCCTGGTGCCGGTCAAGCTCCCCGGTCGCCAGCGGCCACGAGGTCGTGATGCGCGGCCTGTCCTCGCTGGTCCAGGCCCAGATCCTGTTCGGCCTGCAGGAACGATGCCGGCAGGAAGCGCTGACCCTGCTGTCCGAGCTGCGGATCATCTGCCGTCGGCTGCTGGCCGTCGGCGCCCCGGCGATCGCCGGGTTCGACGATCCCGGGTTCGCCCGCCGGCACCGGGCACTGCTGCGGGACCTGCGGCAGGCGGTGCTGCTGGCGGGGACGTCGCCGGAAGACGAGCAGCGCAAGGACATCTGGAACACCGCCGTGCTCGGCCACGGCCGCCGCCGGGTCATCGACTTCACCGGCATCTCCCGGTCCTGGCTCCGCGAGTCGGTCAAGCAGTGGGTCGCCGAGGAACTGCCGACCCGCCGGGGCGACCATGCCACGTCCATCCTGCAAAGTCACGTGCGGCGGGTCGGGGAACTGTCGGCCAGCCTGCGGCTGCACCGCGACGACCACGGCGGCGACCCGTCAGCGCTGGGCCGCGGCGACATCATCGCGTTCCTCGCCCGGCTCAGCCACCGCCACGCCACCGGCCAGATATCGTCATGGGCCCGCTCGGTGACCTGCCGCCAGGTCGCCATGATCCTCCGGGAATGCCGGGCCCTGGGCCTGACCCGGGCCGGGCGGCCCATGTCCGGGCTGCCCGATGACTTCGCCGTCCGCCGGGACGACATCCCGCAGCAGCCCGGCGACGACGAGCCCGGGCGCGCCCTGCCGGCGGGCGTCCTCAACCAGCTGATCACCGCGCTTCCCGCGCTGGCAGAATCAGCCGGCCCGGCCGTCCGGGCCGCTGCCGAGCTGTTCATGGACACCGGCCGCCGCCCGGCCGAGATCTGCCGGCTCGGCTGGGACTGCCTGGACCAGGACTCCGACGGGAAGTACGCCCTGGTCTATACCGACTTCAAGGCCAACCGGCAAGGCAAGCGGCTGCCCTTCGCCGACGAGACCGCCGCGGTGATCACCGGGCAGCAGCAGCGGGTCCGTGCCCGCTATCCCGGCACCCCGGCCTCCGGGCTCGCCCTGTTCCCCAGGACCACCAGGAACCGGGACGGGAAGCGGCCCTTCACCGAGAGCATGGTGTCCTCCCATCACCGTTCCTGGGTCACGTCGCTGCCGCCGCTCTTGCTGGAAGACGGGCGCGAGTTCGACAAGGACGCCGCTTACCTCTACGCCTACCGGCACAGCTTCGCCCAGCGTCACGCTGATGCGGGAACGCCCGTTGACGTGCTCAGGGACCTTATGGGTCACCGGTCGATGAGCACGACCCAGATCTACTACCGGGTCACCGCCAAGCGCACCCGGTCCGCAGTGGACACCCTGGCCGCCTTCCAGCTCGACCGCGGCGGGAACCGGGTCTGGGCTGAGGCACGGGTCCTGCTCGACAGCGAGCACCAGCGGATGGCCGTCGGCCAGGTCGCGGTCCCGTTCGGAATGTGCTCCGAGCCGTCCAACGTCAAGGCCGGCGGCGGATCCTGCCCGTTCCGGTTCCGCTGCCTGGGCTGCGGCCACTTCCGGACCGATCCGTCCTACCTCCCCGAGCTCCGCGGCTATCTCGACAGCCTTCTGCAGGCCCGGGAACGGATCCGGTCCGCCCTCGACCTCGATGACTGGGCCAGGACCGAGGCCATGCCGTCGGACGAGGAGATCACCAGGCTGCGGCAGCTCATCCGGCGGGCCGAGCACGACCTCAGCCAGCTCAGCGAAGCTGACCTCCGCCAGGTCGCGCAGGCCGTCGATGCCGTCCGGGCGACCCGCCGGGCAGTCCACCTCGGCATGCCCGCCATCCGTCCGCTCCTGGAAGAAGGCCTCGCATGAGCAGCGGCGCGGCAGAATCCCTCATCGCCGCCCGGCGCCGCGACACCACCCGCCGCCGGCAGCGCGTCCTCAGCGCCCTGGACCATCTGGACGCAGCCGGGCAGGAGATCAGCGTCTCAGCCGTCGCCCGGGCCGCCGCCGTCGACCGGTCGTTCCTCTACCGGCACCACGACCTGCGAGCCCAGATCCACGCGCGCGCCGCAGCCCCCGCCAGCAGCCCCGCGTCCACAACCGCCAGCAAGCAGTCCCTGCTCGCCGACCTGGCCAACCTCCGCGAGCAGAACCAGCGGCTACGGAAGCAGAACACCGACCTCACCGCCCGGCTGTCCGAAGTACTCGGCGAAGAGGTCTTCCGCGCCAGCGGAATCGGACGCACCGACGACACCGAGGCATTCCGCGCCCGCGCCGGCCAGCTGGAACAGCAACTGCTCGACCTGCGCCAGGAACTCGAAGAACGAACCGACGACCTCAACGCCGCACGCGCCGCTAACCGCGACCTCATGTCGCTAGCCAACCGGACACCCGCCAGCCCCGCATAGTGCACCACACCTGTCGCACAGGCTTCCGGCAACGAAGACCGCCCTGACCTGGGGCAACGACAAACATGTGATACATGCCCCATTTGCACCCCAAAAGAACCTCTGACCTGCACTGAGGAATCTTCATTGACAATCCACGGAGGCGAGGCGCGCGCCCGTTTTGCCCGTTTCAAGTAGTGGCCGGGAGTTGCATGCGCCAATGAAGATTGCTCGGGTTGAAGCCCAGCCAGCTTCCCCGGTTGGCCCCCAGCCTGCATCAGAGCGCACGCGCTGCTGAGCTGGCGGCGCTGGTGAGGACACTCGGATCTCTCGTGGATTGGCCGTGAACGGTCGCGGGTCTCATGTCTCTGCCCATGCTCGCCGGGATAGGACAGCCCGGGCCTTAGTGCCTGCCTTAAGCTTCCCTGGTCCAGTGGACGAGGTGGGCGCGGGTGGCCAGGGTAGCAGGGTGCTCTGGCCCCAAGATGCGCTCGAAGACCGGGAGCAGCGCGGCGCACAGGTCCCGCGCCCGGGCGGGGTCCCCCGCCTCCCCCGTCAAGCAGGCGAGGTTGCGGCGGACGGTCAGGGTCTACGGTCGTGGCAACGCTGACAAGGGCTACGACCCCGACGCTGCAGAGTCTGGATTGGCTAGCTGGTGGCGGTGCGGGCGCGGTCGAGGGTGCCGGCGGTGGTGCCGATGTACATGTCGAGGGTGATCCGGATGCTGGCGTGGCCGGCCAGGCGGGAGACGTCGGCGGGGTCCATGTGCCAGGTGAACAGGGCGGTGGTGCAGAAGACGTGGCGCAGGCTGTGCCAGGTCCACCGGCTGCCTGTGGTGGCGGCGGGGCGCCAGCCGGCGGCGTGGTAGGCGGGCGCCAGGACCCTGCGGGCGAAGTTGGAGGAGCGCCAGGGCGTGCCCTTGGGGGAGGGGAAGATCAGGCCGGCCGGGTTGGCGCCCGCCTGCTGCTCGGCGCAGGCGGCGTCGATGCGGGCGGCGACCCGGTCGGCGAGGGGGTATCCGCCGGGGGTCTGGCGGGGGTAGATGGTGCGGCGCTGCTTGCGGCCCTTGGGCGGCTCGGTGTGCAGGGTGCCGCCGATCTCGATGACTTTGCGGTCGACGGTGACGGTGCGGGCGGCCTGGTCGATCTGGCCGGTGGTGAGGGCGGCGAGCTCGCCCCAGCGCAGGCCGGTGTAGGCGGCGAAGCAGGCCATCAGCTCATAACGGTCGCTCTGGGCGGCCAGGGCCTGGGCGAGCCTGGTGACGTCGGCGGGAGCGGGGATCTCGGCGGGGTCGACGAACAGCGCCGATTCCCCGGCGATGCTCGTCTGCGGCGGCGGGACGGGACGGCCGGCGGGCTGCCAGCGCACCAGCTTCAGGCGGGGGCTGGTCAGGTACCCGCCGGCCAGGCCGGCGGAGACCAGCGCGGAGATGGTCCGGGCGAGGCGGGCGCCTTCCCCGGCGGTGGGGGCGGCGTTGACCGCAGCCTGCATGTCGGCGGTCCTGATGTCCTGGCAGGCCAGGTGCGCGATGACCGGGGCCAGGTAGCGGGCGCACAGCCGGCGCTGGGTGTCGGCGTGCTTGCGGGACCACGGCCGGTCCGCCGGGTGCCGGTCCGGCGACAGGTAGTACGCGATCAGGTCGCCGCCGGGCCGCTCGGTGTGCGGCGCGTCCGCGGCCAGCCGCTCGCTCACCCTGGCCAGCTTCGCCGCCAGCCCTGCCTCAGTGACCGACTCGCACTGCCGCCGCCGGCCGCCCTCATGCCAGCACGCCCGCCACCGGTCCCCCGCCCCCCGCGCCGGGTACACCGTAATCCCCCCCGCCACCTCCACCACCACACGACCATCGCCGCGGCTGGCCTCGCGGGCGCTCCCGGTCACGCGGCCGGAACCCGGCCCGCTGCGGCGCTGAAGTACCCCGGCTCGGGAACGCTGGCGTGCCTCTGCCCGGGACGGTTGTGGGATTTCTGTGGGGATCTTGGATATTGAGAGCGCTGCCTGCGCCATGACGTTCCCTCTTCTTCCTGCGGTATCCGCAGGTGAGAGGGGTGTCACACTCTCAGAGATGTGGTGGTCAGGGGCAGGATCGAACTGCCGACCTTCCGCTTTTCAGGCGGACGCTCATACCAACTGAGCTACCTGACCTCGGTCTGCGCCGCGGCCGACGGCAACCGCCGCGGTCGACGCGCTGACCGGAGCGGTCCTGACGGGATTTGAACCCGCGACCTCCACCTTGACAGGGTGGCGAGCACTCCGAGCTGCTCTACAGGACCTTGCGCTGGCTTGCACCAGGCTACTGCTGTGCTGGCTTACACCAGCCGTACCCCCAACGGGATTCGAACCCGCGCCGCCGCCTTGAAAGGGCGGTGTCCTAGGCCGCTAGACGATGGGGGCTCGACGGTCACCGCCGCCTTGCCCGTGGCGCCCGCCGTCGGGGACCGATTCAGCATAGGGGACGGGTGGCACTGCCGGCAAAGCGGATGCCATCATCGCCGCTGCGGCCAGACTAGCCGACCAGCCTTGCCCGGTCGGGCGAGCAGGCTCGAACCCAGTCAATCCTGGCTAGCTCGGCCGGTTCTTGTTGATCATGTTCTCGACGATCGACGTCTTCTGGCCTTCCTCCGGGATGACGATCCACGCCACCAGGTACGCAAGCACACCGGTGCCGACGGTGAACAAGCTCACCACTGCGACGAGCACCCGGAGCAGGTTGACGTCCATGCCGACGTAGTCCGCCAGCCCGGCGCAGACGCCCGCGACGATGCGGTTGTCGCGACGCCGGACCAGGACCTTGTTGCTTCCGTTGACGTTGCTCATGACACCATCATCTCGCATATCGGAGCCCGCGCGAACGGCCAGGCCGGCCCCGCATACGCTGACGATAGGCCCAAGCAGAGAGGACGTAAGTCATGCCGCGCAGCACCGAACCCGTCGGCAGTGACCTGCTCCGCATCGACGACGAGCTGAGCGACGAGGAGCGGCTCGTCCGCGACACCGTACGCAAGTTCGCCGCGGACCGGATCATGCCGCACATCGCGGACTGGTTCGAGGCCGGAACGCTTCCCCGCGACCTGGTCCCCGAACTTGGCCAGCTCGGCCTGCTCGGGATGCACCTGACGGGTTACGGCTGTGCTGGGATGGGCCCGATCGCCTACGGCGTGACCTGCCGCGAGATGGAGGCCGCCGACTCGGGCCTGCGCAGCCTGGTGTCAGTGCAGGGCTCGCTGGCGATGTTCCCGATCTGGAAATACGGCTCGGAGGAGCAGAAGAACGAGTGGCTCCCCCGGATGGCGGCCGGCCAGGCGATCGGCTGCTTCGGGCTCACGGAGCCGGATCACGGCAGCGACCCGGCCAGCATGACGACACACGCCACGCACAACGGGTCAGACTGGGTTATCTCCGGCACCAAGATGTGGATCACCAACGGGTCGATCGCCGACATCGCCGTCGTCTGGGCCTCGACCGAGCAGGGCATCCGCGGCTTCCTCGTGCCCCGCGGCGCCCGCGGCTTCACCGCGCGCAATATTCATAAGAAACTATCCCTCCGGGCTTCTGTGACCTCGGAGCTGCATTTCGACGACGTGCGACTGGCCGGCGACGCCGTCCTGCCCGGTGTCACCGGCTTGAAGGGACCGCTGTCCTGCCTGTCCGAGGCCAGGTTCGGCATCGTGTGGGGCGTCACCGGGGCGGCCAGGTCGTGCCTGGAGGCGGCGATCGACTACGCCAGGACGCGCGAGCAGTTCGGCCGGAAGATCGGCGGCTTCCAGCTAACCCAGTCCAAGCTAGCCTGGATGCTGGCCGATCTGCAGCGGGCACAACTGCTTGCGCTGCACCTCGGCCGGCTCAAGGAGGCCGGTCAGATCACGCCCGAGCAGGTCAGCCTCGGCAAGATGAGCAACGTGCGGACCGCGATCGAGATCGCCAGGCAGTCCAGGACCATCCTCGGCGCCAACGGGATCACTCTGGAATATCCGGTGATCAGGCACGCCAACAACCTGGAGTCGGTGCTGACCTACGAGGGCACCGAGGAGATCCACACCCTCGCCATCGGCCAGGCGCTCACCGGCATCTCTGCCTACCGATAGCGGCTTCCAGATCTGTGCAGTCCGAGATCATGGGCTGAACCCCGCTAACTTCGGCGGTTTCGACCGTGATCATGGAGATCCAGACCCGTGAGCGTGCTGACGGGGTGCCGACCGATGAATGAACCCGATAGATGAGTTGCCCGCATGATGCGGCCTGCGGGTGGTACCCGGCCGGGCTACGAGGCGACCGGTGAGTGAGTCGCTTGCTGTTCTGCTCGACGACGCGGCCGCCGGGCGGTTCCCGCCTGCCGACGGTGGAGTGACGATCCTCCCCCAGCCGTCGGCGCGCGATGCCGGGGTCATCGGGTTCACTGCGCATGCGGTCATCTTCATCGACGCCGACCCGAGCTGGGTCGCCAGCCTGCTGCCCGCCGGAGACCTGGCGGCTCCGATGAGTCCGCCCTTCCTGCAGGCTCTCTGCCAGGCCACGAACCGGCACGCAGGCAGCGTCGACCTGCTCTGCGTGGCTGAGTCGCTGCCCGGGCCGCCGCCCGTGACCCTGGCGGCGGAGGCCGAGTCGTCGCACCCGCGGATCGACCGGGCGCTTCGTTCCCGGGACGACGTCCGGGCATGGCGAGCGGATGCGGGAGTCGTGCTGCTCGGCCGCGGCGTCGCCGGTCGCTGGGAGACCGCGATCGAGGTCGACGAGGACCAGCGCGGACGCGGTCTCGGCCGCGAGCTGGCCACGGCCGCCAGGCACCTGGTTCCGCCGGGCACGCCGCTCTGGGCGCAAGTCGCCACCGGCAACGCCGCCAGCGTCCGGGCGTTCCTCGCGGCCGGTTTCAGGCCAGTGGGCGCCGAGGTCCTGCTGGCCGCGCCTAGACCAGACTGACGCCGAGGTCCTGCTCGCCGCCCAGACCAGACTGACGCCGACGTCCTGCTCGCCGCCCAGACCAGACTGACGCCGACGTCCTGCTCGCCGCCCAGACCAGACTGACGCCGAGCCGACCGAGCCCGACTCCCCGAGACGACCTAGCGGCAATTCACGATCCGACCCAGCTGACATCATTGCCAGATGCGCAACGACACGCCGCATGTCATCGACAACGTCGCGGACTCGCGCTTCGAACTGACGCAGGACGGGACTCTCGCGGAACTGCTCTACCGGCTTAACGGCAAGCGCCTCGTCCTGATCCACACCGGTGTCCCCGACGCGCTGGGCGGCCGCGGCATCGGCGGCGCGCTTGTCACAGCCGCGATCGACCGGGCAGCGCGGGACGGCCTGACGATCGTGCCGCTGTGCCCGTTCGCGCGGAACTGGCTGGACCGCCATCCGGATCAGGCCGCCCGCGCGACCATCGACCGGGGTGACGACCAGGCAGGCTGAACCTCAGCGCAGCCGACCGGCGGATAAGGGGCCGGGCTGACCGAACCGAGCCGAACTGTCATTACTCGGTCGAAGCGACCAGGCGACGAGGCGACGGCCCGCCGCACTTTGCGGCACGTCGCGGCGTGGACGCCGTCGCGTTGCGGCGGAAACAAGGCAGAGACAAGGCGCAGACAAGGGCTAGGCAACCCGGTCGACGACGAACTCCTCTTTGATCTTTGCGATCGCCTCCGCCGTGACCCCGCTCTCCAGGGAGAACTGCCGCGGCCCGCCGAACTTCTCCCTGAGCAGCCGCATGAACCCCAGGATGGTCTGCTCGTGCAGCAAGATCACCTCGGGCCGGTCCCGGTCGTGATTGGCGTAGAGCGGGTTCTCGGCGAGTTTCTTGGTCACCCGCCGCGCGTTCCGGTTGCTCTGCACGTAGTCCTTGGCGATCTCCCCGTCGGTGACGCCTACCAGGCCGAGCAGCACCGCGGCGATGATGCCGGTCCGGTCACGTCCGGCGGCGCAGTGGAACAACGTCGCCACCCCGGCCTGCAGGTTGGCCGCGATGATCTCCAGCGTTCCCCGGACGGCGGCGCGCCCCACGTCGATATTGCTCAGGTAGACCTTGGCTAGCTCGGCTGGGTCCTCGGACGGGAACGGCTCACGGCCCAGCCTGCCCTCGACCAGCACCGAGTAGCGAAACCGCTGCACCGGGAACAACAGGCCGCTCAGCTCAGTCTCGGCCCTGGTCCGCAGATCGACGATGGTGCCGATGCCCAGTTTGTGGAAGAGCAGCTCAGCATCTTCTGGCATGATGCTGTCCAGCGAGTCGCCGCGGTAGACGACCCCGTATCTGGTCTGGCGGTGGTCCCTGGTGCGCAGGCCGCCGAGGTCCCGGACGTTGTAGGCGCCCTTCAGCTCAACTGCCGTCATCCGGCTCGCTCCTCACCATGATCACAGCCCGGCCAGGCCTCGATGAGCGCGGCCTGACAGGCACAGCACGGCCAAGGCCAGTCGCGGGCACCCAGCCAGCGTATCCGCAGATCGGTGACAGGCCAGTGAACGCTGATCATCGCCGCGCCGACCATCGGCCAGACCGCTCGCAGCGATCAGGACCGCGGTACAGCCGCCGCCGCGAGTAGCGTCCAGGCCGCGAGGATGATCACCGCTACCGACTCAAGGACCAGCGCCTGCACCACATACGACGCGTGAATCGACTCATTGAAGCCGAACAGGCCGACCGAGAGGCTGATCACCAGGGCGCCGATGGTTGACGCGGTGAACCCTGCCGCGAGCAGGCCAGCGAGCGGCCGTGGCCAGACCAGCAGCACCACGGCAAACGCGGCCGCGACGATCGCGTCAGCCAGGAAGAACGGGCCGTTGGACGGCAGGTACTTGTAGCCCTCATGCCACAGGAACCAGTGGACCCAGCCGATCCAGCCGAGCAGGCCCGCGGCCACCAGGCGGAGCACAAGCGTGACCGCAGGCAGGCTACCTCGCTGGCTTAGCTCAGGCCGGCGGAGCGAGAACAGCAGCGGTGCATCCGCCAGCCAGCCCCGCCGGGCACCTACCGGGCTAGTGATCGATGCCCGCTCAGCCATGGTCGTCTCCTTACCGCTCGTGCGCTCGATGTGGCCAGGCGGCGCCATGCGTCGTCACCGGACCACGTATCCGGCGATGGCGCGCCCGAGCAAGCCGGACACGCTGGCCCAGCTGGCCGTGGGTGCGGCGGCAACGATGACGCTCGCGCTGGTCCGTCCCTGAACGAAGCAGGCGATCTCGGTGAAGTGATGCGCGCCGACCTTGGTCACGTAGTCGTCCTTCACGCAGGTCCCTGTCCCGCCGAGGAACCGCACTCCGCTGATCGTCGCCAGCTCATGCGCGGACGACGCGTCATCGTCGGTCAGGTGACCGAGCCGGAACTGTGGCCAGTTCCGCAGCGACTCGTCACCTTGCTTCGGGGTCGCGTTGAGGTAGAGCAGGTACTCGCCCGAGCTGCTGAGCTGGGCAGCCGACGCCGCGCCACGATCACTGGACACTAGTTGCATGACCGGCGGGTACGCGAGCACGGCAGCGCCGCCGGCCAGCGTGGCCCGGTGCCAGCCCGCCGGAGCGGAGCCGGCGGCAGGCAGCCCGAACGCCCGTGCGGGCGACGAGCCAGACGTTCCCGACGCTGACGCGGCCAGCACGCCCGCGATGACCGCGGCCACGGCTAGGACGCCGACTGCGGCCGTGCCGACGACCCGGCGAGGGAGGCTCGCGATTGCGCGACGTCGATCGCTCATCGGAGCCTCCCCGCCAGGACGCCGTCCGGCCGACGGCTAGAGGTTGCCGTCACCATCGCTGGGTCCGCCGTTGTTGTCACCATCGTGGTCGCCGCCGTTGTTCTGCGGGATCGAGTTGTGGGCCGGTGCCGTCACGCTGTGGCTGGGCGGGGTCGAGGGCTTGGCCGGGCTGGATGACGACGAGCAGCCCGCCGCCAGTGCGGCGAGCAGGGCCAGGCCGACCAGTGATCGGGTCAGGGTGTGTGACATGGGCGTTTCCTTGCTGCTGGCGGTTGTACCGCGCTGCTGCCGGCGCTGCTGCGATCCGGCGGCAGTCGGCTGTGTTGTCAGAAGTACGGACCCAACGAACCCTTGGTTCGGTCAGTGCCACAAAATTCTTTTCCGGATCACGGTGACCTATGTCCGCGTTCCAGGCCGACCCGCTGGGCGCAGGCCCTCGAAGCCGGCGCGCTTGCGCGTGGTGCGAGCCGTTATGCATAACGAATTGTCCGGCGGCAGTGCCGACCGCCCGGCCAGCGTGCCTGGGCGGGACCGAAAGCCGGACGGCTAGATATTGCCATCGCCGTCGCTCGGTCCGCCGTTGTTGTCGCCATCGTGGTCGCCGCCGTTGTTCTGCGGAATCGGGTTGTTCGTCGTCGGCTGGGGAGCCGACGTGGTCGGCTGCATGACCGGAGTGGTCGGCTGGACGACCGGTGTCGGCTTGTGGGTCGGCTTATGCGTTCGCTTGCGGCTCGGCGACGGTGACTGGCTGGCCGGCATCGTCGGCTGGGCGGCCGGCGCGCTGACGGTGTGGCTCGGCTTAGCCGCCGGCTTGGCCGGGCTGGACGAGCAGCCCGCCGCCAGCGCCGCGAGCAGGGCCAGGCCGGCCAGTGATCGGTTCAGGGTCAGTGACATGACGGTGTCCTAGCTGCTGGTGGTTCTTCCCGTGGGCGGCCGGCCATACAGCTATGTCCACGGCCGAGATGACCTGCCGGTTCGACCGGCGCGGCCGGACGCGGTCCGTGCCGCAGGCGTCCAGGCTGACTGGCGGGGACGCCGGCTACCGGTGCGAGGCGCTTTGCGCGGGCTTCGAACCGATATGCATAACGAAACGTCCGGCGTCGGTCCGGGCAGCCCAGCCGGCCTGCCCGGGGATCCTGGATTCAGCGCGGCGCGACCAGCAGCGTCTGCCAGCCGCGGCCGCAGGCGCCGCCCGGATCGGACAGCCTCGTCGTGGCCAGGCCGGTGCCATCCGAGCCAACCGTGGTCGAGGATTCCAGCAGCAGCCACTCACCGGCCGGGTCGCGCAGCAGGACCACCGTGAGGTCCACATTGATGAACAAGTACTCAGTTGGCGCCAGGGCAGCCCCGAGGCCGCTGCCGGAGTCGGCGACCAGCAGGGCGCGCGACATCGGCGATGGATCCTCGTCCGGCAGCAACGGGATGCGCGGCCTGGTCCAGGCAGCCCGCCCTCGCAGGCCGGCTTCGCCGGGCGCGCTCGCCATAAAGCGCCACTCGATCGCCGCCAGGTAACCCCGCTGGTTGCGCTCGAAGATCTCCGGCGGCGGACCGGTGCTGGCGGGCGGCACCGGCGCCGGCCGCTCACGGCCGGTCACGTCAGGGACCTCAGGGACCTCCCCGGCCGGTCGCTCGATCCGCCAGCCCCTGGCGTGCAGGACTTCCTGTCCGTCGGCCTCCATCACGGCCTCAACCAGGGTAACTCGGCGGCCAGGGCGGATCATCTGAGTCCGGAGCGAGACCTTGCCAACCGGGATCGGGCGCAGGATATCGACGACGACACGGGCCAGCCGCTGACGGCTGTCCGGCTCGTGGCGCTCTAGCGCCCTGGCGGCCAGCGCTGACGGCGGTCCGCCGTGCTGTGCGTCGGTGCTCCACGGGCCGACCGTTGCCGCCGTGGCGACGTAGCCGTGCTGGCCGACCGTCTCGTAGAAAACGCTGTCCACGTCGCGGATGCTACCGGACGGTAGTGACAGCTCATGGGCCCGAATCCGGCGGTTCGCCTGAACTGGCATCGGCTTGGCGGCGCACGCGCGGGCCCGCAGACTCGGTACGCTTCGTGCCGTGGCATCCGCGTTCGCGGGAGCCGCGGGGCGTTAGCTCAATGGTAGAGCAGCGGACTTTTAATCCGTGGGTTCCGGGTTCGAGCCCCGGACGCCCCACACCGTCTGACCTGCAGGAATCTTTGTCATCTGGCCTGCCACCCTGATCGGCGTGGAACGAGTCGTGGAACGAACCGCCGATTTTCTAGCTATCCTTGTCCTATGCCACGTACCGGGACTGGTCACTTAGAGCGACTGCCGAGCGGGTCGTACCGCGTCATCGTGTACTCGGGGATCGACCCGCTCACGGGTCGCCAGCTCCGGCACCGACAGACTGCGAAGACCGAACAGCAAGCACGGATCGTCCTGGGTCGGCTGCTGGAGCAGGCGGCGTCCGGGCAGCGGCCCGACTTGGACGTGAAGGTCGCTGATGTCTTCGACCGGTACATGTCCGTCGCCGAGCTGGAGCCGTCGACGCGGGAGACATACGAGGGTTACATCAGGCGCACGATCTTGCCCGCGCTCGGCTCGATGGAGCTCCGCAAGGTCCGCGGGCCGGTGCTGGACACTTTCTACGCGCGGCTGCATAGGTGCGGCGACCTGACCTGTACTGGCAGGCGATTTACGGAGCACAGCCGGTTCCCGGTGCTCAATGTCAAGGTCGGTAGCCGACAACCCGCCTGGCAGCAGGTCGCCGAGACGATTAGGGATGCGATCGGCTCGGGTCGGCTGGAGCTGGGCGAGCAGCTGCCGTCTGTGCGCCAGCTGTCAGTGCGCCACGGTGTGTCTGTGGCGACGCTGCAGGACGCGCTCGGAGCCCTGGCCAACGAGGGGCTCATCGAGATCCGGCAGGGCCGTCGGTCGGTGATCTGCGGCGACCTGAGCGAGGCAGCGTCGTCACGGCGCGTCCGGCCGAATGATGCCGACCATGACTGCGTGCGAGCCGGGTGTGAGCAGCATCGATGCCGTCCGATGTCCCCCGCGACGATCCGACAGATTCACTCGATCCTGTCCGGCGCTTTCGCGGCCGCGGTTCGCTGGGAGTGGATCGACCGGAACCCGGCGGGTTCAGCCAAGTTGCCCAAGGCCCGGCATCGCGCCCCGACCTCACCTACGCCAGCCGCCGTCGCCGCGATCATCGGCAAGGCGCGGGATCTGGACCAGGATCTGCTGGCCTTGTATCTGTGGCTGGCGGCTGTCACAGGCGCGCGTCGCGGCGAGCTGTGCGGGCTGCAGTGGGCCGACATCGATTTGGACGGGGGCGTGGTGCACATCGCGTTCAGCTATCTCGTCCGGGCCGGTTACAAGATGCGCAAGGACACCAAGACCCACCAGGACCGCCATCTGGCTGTCGACCCGGTGACAGTGGCAGTGCTCCGCGAGCGCTTCCAGCAGGTGCAGGATCTGCTGGCCAGCGTCGGCCTCAGGCTCGCACCCGCCGCTTACGTCTTCAGCAGCGACCTGCCCGGCAGCACGCCCTGGAACCCGGACTGGGTAACTCACAAGGTGGCCGAGGTGGCTCAGGCCGCCGGGGTCAGCCTCAACGTCAAGGCACTGCGCCACTACACCGCCAGCCAGCTGCTGGCGGGCGGGATCGACCTGCGCAACACAGCCGCGCGCCTAGGTCACGGCGGCGGCGGTGCCACCACGTTGCGGCACTATGCCGACCCTGTATCCGAGGTCGACCGTCGCGCCGCCGCCTATCTCGCCCAGCTCACCGCACCGGCGGATGGCAACCGGACCGCGCAGAAACCTTGATGACCTCCCGCTCCCAGACGTGGGTCCGGTTACATCCGCTTGCGCTCGTGCCTAGAACCCGCTCTCCGGAGTGATCAGCCGGCGAAGCTGACTTCCCGCCGCGCGTCCTAGCAGCACAGCAAGGCTCCCGAGGGTCTGGGCTTAATATAGCCTCCTCTCCACCAATCCCATTTGACGGTTCTATCCTGGAAGGGTGTGCAGACCAGCGCTGGCCTAAGGTCGGACATTCAGTCGCGAATCCCCAGCAGCATCAGCGCATAAGTTAACTAGACTCTTGGGTCAAAGGGTGGGGATCATGGAGCAGACGGATGTAAGTATTGAGTTGCAACCGACGGATCAGTCACAGCTTGGTCCGTTGCGAGACTATTTGCGCCTAACAGCACCGAATGTCGGCATTCGGCGAAGCGCTGCGGAACCTGGTCCCGGCGAGCAGGGGGCACTCGACGTGCTGGCAATCGTGGCGAGCAGTAGCAGTCTTATCGCTGCGGTCAAAGCTCTGCCAGAGTTCCTGCGGTCGCGCCGGAGTGGTGTTGCGATCACGATGAGGTGCAAGGGCGAACCGCTCATGTTGACTGCGACGAACATCGACGAGGTGATGCCGATCCTGGAAAGACTCCTGGATGCCTGACGTCCCATCGCTACATGACTACGGACGTTCCCGTGCCGTGGTGATGGGTACCTGGGACTACGATTTTCTGCCACCTGTCCCGGCCGCGCGTAACAGCTTGCGCCGTATGAGGAGCTTGCTGACCGGATCGCTGTGCGGATGGCCGGAGGAACGCCTGCTTACCCTAGGAAACGTACGCTACCCAGGCATCCTTCCTGACCAGCTCATCACTGCTTTCGAGAATATCAGCGACGTGGCGCTGTTCTATTACGTCGGCCACGGCCAAATTGACTCCGACGACCAGTTGTGCCTCAGCTTGGTGGCGTCGAGGACCGCCGCCAACCGGCGCGCCGCCACCAGCTTGCCATTCCAAGCGGTCCGGCGGGCGCTGCTAGATAGCGAAGCCGCCACGAAGATCGTGATCCTGGATTGCTGTTTCGCCGATCTTGCGAACCGGCCGACTAGCCGCTTACGTTTCTCCGATCGGCAAAATGTTGTCTATGCGGCGGCCGGGCTTGTGTCGATGCCGAGGCGGCGGAAGAGGCAGTGCATGTCGGTGCGCAGGGCCTCGTAGTCGCGGTCGATTCCGGTCCAGGTAGCGGGTTTGCGGCTGGTGCCGGGAGTGCGGACGCCGGAGATGAGGGGGCCGATGATCTTGTCGCGGAGGATGAGCAGGGCGGTGATGGTCCGGGCGGCTTCGGGCGGGATCTGGTAGCGGCGTGACCGGCCTGGCTTGAGGATCAGGTTCTTGCCCCTGAGCTTGCGCAGGTCGTAAGCGGCCTGCCGGATCGTGTAGCCGTCGTGCCCGGTCATCGCCGATACCCTGGCGGCCAGGTTGGCGACGGTGAACCCGCCGGGTGCTGGCGTTAGTGCGAGCACGGCGGCCAGGACGGCCCGGGTCCGGGGCTTGTTCAGGTCGATGCCGCCGACGCGGGTGGCGCCGAGCTGGGAGGGCAGGGGCAGCTGGTCGAGCGTGCCGTCGGGGATGAACCCGGTGTCGACGCAGTCCAGCGCGGTGCAGAACCGGTCGGCCATGCCCGCCAGCCGGGTGACGATCAGGGGGAATTTATCTAGCGTGCGGCCGGTGCTGAGGGTCCTGGTGTTATGCACGATCGCTTCGAAGCGCAGCACGCGTTCGCCTTTGGTATAGCCCTTCAGCGTCAGCAGCCCGAAGTGGACTTTGAACAGCGTCAGGTCATAGCGAGGTGTCTCGATCACGACTGCTAGCTTCGGTGACGGCTCGGCGGTGCCCGCCGGGCGGTACCTGCTGCCGAACATGGTGCGCAGGGCCGGCACATCCAGCCGGGACCGGGTCCGGTCCACGACGGTGCTGAAGACCCGGTCCATCCGCGCGCCGGAGGTGAACAGCAGGTTGCGGCTGTACTCGGCCTGGTAGACCGAGTAGGCGTAGCGGAACCGGCTGACCGCCTGCTCGGCGGAGTCCAGGGCAAAGCACAGGCAGGCAGAGTAGATCCAGCGGTCGCAGACCTGGCTCAGCCGCCCTGTAGCCGCAGGCTGCGACAAGGTATCTGCGATCTGAGCCAGGCCGCGCGGATCCGCGATCCTGGTAAAGCAGTTGTCCTCCTTGGCGAATCTGATCCCGGCGGCCTGCGCGGCGCAGGCGACGTACTCGTGCCCGTTGAGGATGACCTGCGCGCCGAACGGCGGGTGCCCGGACATCTTGATCGTCAGGTGCCCCCAGGCCGGGTCCATGATGTGAAATGAGTAATGGTTGACGAACTCAGTTTTCTTCTCCAGGTTGGTGATGATCCCGCTGGCCGACCGCCTGACCTTCCACACCGGGGCCGGCGCCTTCGCCACCAGGATGAGGAACACGCCTGTGCTGACCGGATGCGTCTTCAGGTACTCCGCGGCGATCAGGTACTTGCGCTCCCCGGCCTTGCAGTAAATGAGCGGGACCCCGTTTGCAGCCGCCCAGGCCCTCACCCGGCGGGCAAGCCGGCCCGCCATACGCATCAGGCGGGTGTCGTCAAGCTGCTCGTCGCTGCCTGCGTGCAACTCCCGCCACCAGGTACGGAACCCGCCCGGGCTGTGACCCAGCGGGAAGTAGGCGTTCAGCACGATCCGGTCCACGCAGTCATAGGACCCGGTCAGCAGGTCCCCGTAACGCTCAGCGAAGTCATCGGCCACCCGCCGACCGTAAAGCTCAGCCGCTTCTCACGTCAGCCGGACTGCCCCGCAGGGGCCACTCCTTCCGGGCGAAGTCCCGGACGGAACGTAGCACCTTAGCCTCATTGGGCAGCGATGTTCTTGACAGAACTGCCGGCACCGGTGCCTACACGATGGCCGCCACCAGCGCCTACGCGACAGCGTGGTACGAAACCGATCCGCTCACACCGCAGACATACTTCACCAAATACCTCGTCGATATAGCTGAAGCGGGCATACCCGGCCAGCCATCGGGACTGCGGCTCCATGCACTGTTCACCGAGCTACGTGACAAGCTCACAAGCGACGGATTGCCCACCCCATATGCGCGCACCGTTAACGACGCTCGTGATTTCGTGTTCGCCCGAAACGCGGCGCCGCGGCACACGCACCGCGACCCTAAGCTAGAGCTGGAGCTGATGCGGCGGCGCTTGGCGGAGGCAGAAGCTAAGGCGCAGGCACTGGACGCAGCTAGCGCTCAACGCTCCCACCAGCTAGAACGACCCGACGGGAGGGCGCGAGGCACAAAGCCGTTGCCTGCCAGCCAGCAGCGGCAGAACATTGGCGCAGTCGAAGAAGCCGAGCCTGTCCCCCAAGGTATAGCTGCTGCCCACGCTGCCTCATCTACCGAGCATCTCGACGCCACCGGAGCCGCAGACCGGGACCAGGCCATAGCGCCCCGAAGACATTCCAACTTCGTGCCGGCTACTCCGGCACAGGGCGCGCCGGCGAAGACTGCCCCAGCGGACTCGGCGCACGTCCGTGACCCGCGCCGACAGTCCGGTGACTCGTCCGTAACAAGGACCTCTAGCAGGAGACGAATCCTGCGCCAGCCCCTTGCACTCGCCGGATACCTCATCGTCGGCATCGTAGCTGTCACGGTGTTCTACCTCACGAGCGTCGTATCTCCAGCACGCCCGAGTGCAGGGCCTTCCCGGCATCCGAAGGCGACACCATCTGAGCATCGAAGCCCGAACGCGCATCCCAGCGCAACGCCAACGGCGATCCCGACAGCCATCCTGAGGAACCGAGACAGCGCAGGCACATGCTCGGTGGCGTTCAGTTCGAACGGAGCGACCCTCGCCGTCGGCGGTTGCAACGGCAGCAATTATCTATGGGATTTGGCGACTCATAAAGTGAGCGCAGTATTGCGCGATCCAGATGGCCAGTCCATCTATACCGTGGCTTTAAGTACAGACGGACAGTTCCTTGCAGCGAGTAACTATACCGGTACCACGTACCTCTGGAATGTCCGGACGCATGCACTGACCGCGAATCTCAACACGATCACGACCACTGGAACATCGGCCTTGGCGTTCAGTCCTGACGGAAAAACCCTCGCCGTTGCCGATGACAATGGCTACACCTACCTATGGGACACTGCTACCGGAAACCAGGTCATCATTCCCAATCTGGCGTTCGGGGACGCTAATCATATCTCGGCACTGGCGTATAGCCCGGACGGTAAGACCCTTGCCGGCGTTTCTTCTTACTATTATGGCAGTGGCAGCTACCTGTGGAACACGGCTTCGTATACCGTTATCTCGAGGATAGACGGTTATGACTTCGTTGCATTCAGCCGGGATGGCAAAACAATAGCAGTAGGCGATGGCGGGGGCAATGTCCGTTTGTGGTCTTTGACAACTCATCGCCTCATCGCAGTTTTTAATGACCCTAACTACCAGAACTCAGGAGCTGATGCATGGGCGTTCGATGGCCCAACTCTCGCCATCGGTGATTATAACGGCTTCACTTATGTGTGGAATGTAGCTACACGCAAGCTCGTCGCGACCCTGCATAACGAGGGCAGCCCATTGGCAGTCAGTCCGGACGGAAAACTGATTGTAACTGGTGGTGGTCAGAGTAGCACTTACTTGTGGGACGTCAGGTCGCACTTCTGAGAGCTGGCAAATTGAACGTTGTCAAATGCGCTGACTTGAAGTCAGACTGAAGCAGGCGTCAGCAGCACTCATGCATATTCAAAATCTGCGCACGCGATCCGTAGTCATCGCCGGAAGTATCCGCGTCTAAGAACTAGCGGCGCTTAAGAACGTCCGTCTTCGCTTCGCGCGTCCGATCGGCGGACTCCTAGCTGGTCGCACCGGACCGGCTGCCAGCATCGACCTCGGCCGGGAGACCCACCTCCGCAGCGTCCCCGCCGACCCGATTCCTAGACGTTTCAGCCACCGCGCAGATCGTCAGCCAGTCCGACTGGTAATCCGGCCGCCTCTCCGTTACTATCCAGATCGCGCAGATGCAACTCCGACGGAGTTCTTCCCTCTACATCCCACGGCTCCATCTTTCCCCTCGCGAGATGGGCCTTCCGGAAACTACGGGCGTTTCACGTTGACCGTGTCCAGCAGGGGAGATATCCGCGGCGTTTCCTCGATCAGGTCACCAGTGGAGTCACGGCTGGGCTTCACATTGCCGATCGTCACATGGCGATGGCGGGCGCAGGACCGGGGCTGAACGCGAGTCCGCAGAGGCGAGAACGTGGTTGATGACTGGTCCGGCTTCGAGTGACTGGCTGACGGTCCTGGACGCTGATCTTGCACGTTGCGGGCTGAGCTTCTCGGCTGCATCGATGACCAAGCGCGCTCCGTCACGATCAACTGCGCAGGCTCGTGCGATGAGGTCGCGGTCAGTGACGCCGAGCTGGTGCAGGACGTCTTGGATCGGACCTAGCAGATCCGGGTCCTGTTCTTGCGCATTGGCATCCGGGTCCACCTGACGAGCAAGACGCGGCGTTGCGCCTGTGGCGGCTTGAGTCGCTTCGCGGGCTGCGGTGAGTACCTGGCTTGGCGCGTTGATGGTCTCGGCTACAACAGCGACCTCTTTGGTGGCCTCGCTGCTGGCGGCTGCGGCGTCGCTGTAGCGGGAGAGCAGGCTGGCGATGTGTTCATCCGGCGCGGGGGCGAACGGGTGCGGGATGTCGATGCTGCCGGGGAGGGTTCGGGTTGGCACGAGGATCCGCGAGGCCCGGGCGGCCACGCGGATCTGCTCGCGGCTCGCCCGTGCCAGGCTGGTCAGAGTGTCGCAGGTGTAATGCACTGCGTCGACGACGCGCCGCATGTCCTCGGGTGTTGAAATCAGGCTGCCGGGGGGCCGGGCCGGGTGACGGGGTCCGGCAGATGGTCTCCACTCCGGGTTGGCGAATGCGAGCCGGCCGGTCCACAAGGCCAATCCAGTGGTCTCGGCCGCTGCTGGTGACAGGTAGCCGCGGGTGTCGGTGGTGATGTCGTCGAGTGCGTAGGCGGCCGCAAGCCAGCTTTCCCTTGCCCTTGCTGCGGCTGCCGAGCATTCGAGCAGCTGTTGGCGGATCCTCGCGGCTGGCTCGCAATCGGCGAGGGTGGCGAGCAGCAGCTCGCAGTTGTGGCTCGTTACGGTGGCGGCGCCGGCGGTCCGGTTGAGCGACGTGATAGTCATGGCCGGTGACCAGGCTGCGTGCGGGGTGAATGCCCGTGCAGCGCGGCGGAGCCGCTCGGCTGTGCTGATCACGCCGTCGCACAGGTCGGGGACGGGCTCATCACCGACTGGGACCCTTCGTGGCGGGACCGTGTTGAGCGGTATGTGGCGCAGCAGGTGTCGTGTGGCGGCCGGGACCGGCTCGTCGCGCTGAGCGGATCTCACGGCGCCCACGAAGACCCAGAGCCATTGGCATGCTGTGTTCAGGTCGCGGCGGGCTGCCCAGTTGGTGCTCGGACTAGGCGCGAGCGCCACACCGGACGCCTGCGCTGCCGCGCGGTGCGCGAGCTTGCCGAGCTCGGTCAGCATTGCGGAGCTGACCTGGTCGGAGCCGATCGCCGATGCCCAGGGTGACCGATACTCGCGCAAGCCGTTTGGCTTGCGGCTGTAATGGGTCTGGAGTAAGTCGTGCCCGGCTTGCAAAGAGAGCGCGGCGGCCGCGATGCGCCGGGCTGCGGCACTCTTCGGCACCGAACTCACGCTAATGCCGGGGTCGGGTCTCCTGCGAATGTGCGGGCGGAGGAACTCAGCAGCATTGTCGAGGGCCTGGCGGGCCTCTGCTCGTGCACGTATCCAGGTACCTGGGTCTCGTGCGTATCGCCAGGCCATGTCGTTGGCGCTGGTGTCTGTGACAGCGATGCAGCGGGACATCACGGTGACCATGCGCAGCAAGGCGCGTACGGCGTAATGGACATCGGCGCTGGTGGCGACTCTCCGGGTACTAATGTCCGTCGCGTCAAGTTGTTTCGCGGCGGCATCGAAAAAGTCGCCGAACATGGCGCGGTCACTCATCGGTGGCTCCGGCGAGCAGGACATGGATCTCGCGGGCGCAGGTCGCAGCCTGCGCGCATGCGTCCCGGTCACCTGCAAGGGCCGCTGCCTGTTCGGCCTGCGCGAGCTGGCCAGCCAGCAAGCGGGCGAGCTCGGCCACGGACCCGGCCAGGTCTCGGATTCCGGGCTCTGGTTCCCCGGCCTGGCGGGTAATGACCGCATGGCTCAGGCCGGAAAGCGGCAGCGATGGCGCGCGGGTGATGGCGTCGCGGCCGTCGGCGGCGGACGCGGCGGCCATGACGAGCGCGGCGAACAAGTCGGCGGCGGGGTTCTCGCGACCGCGGATGGCCAGCAGGATTCCGTCGAACGCCTCATACGCGACCGCCAGCACGTATGGCAGGTCGCTCGCCTTGCCGAGGCGGTCGTTCAGATCGCTGATCTGGCTCATTGTTACCTCCGCAAGCGGTTCGGTGTTGGTGCACTCGTGGCGCTGCGACCTGGCATGTCGGCACATAGGTGGCGCAGGCTTGTGGTCTTGGTATTGGCGGCCGGTCTCTGAGGTCTGGTCTGTTCGCTTCCTGGTCTCATGCGTGAGCATGGCGATCTCATCGGTGCTCGGTCATCGGGCGAATGACGGTTCTGTGGGCAACGGATCCGAATTCAGAAAGGCTGTGGACAGGAACGCTGGCTCGGTGGCATCGCGATGTCATCGATGCCGGTGCGGCCAGGAGCAGCGTGGGGCATCTTTCCGTCGGTTGGCACCGCGGTCTCGCTGCTGCCATGGCTGGTCATCCAGCTCCGCGAGGTGCTGCCGGTGGTTCCTGGCTCGGCGCGTGCTCGGCGAGCCAGGCGGCGGCGTAGGTGTCCACGTCCACCTGCGCGCCAGCGGCAACGTCGGCGATCAAGCGCTCAACGAACGCCCTGGGGATTCGCCGGATCTTCTGGACCTTTCCTCTACGGACGACAATCGCGGGCAGCTGGCCCTCGTCTGCCATCCGGATGACGGTCATCCGGCTAACCCCCAGGAGTTCCGCGGTCTGCTCCGCGTCGATCAACGGGGTATCACCAGCCGAACCGGTCGCCTGACCGGGCGGGGCCACGGCGGCGGCCAGGATGTCGGCGAGCGCGCGGGTGACTGCCTCCAGCACACCGGGAGGCAGGACCGCCCTCCTGGCAGGCGGCCGGCTCGGCTTGATCGGCTCGCCCTGCTGAGGCTGGGCCGACCATCGATCGTCTCGGCCAAGGGGGTCGTGGCCAGCCCATGGGCCAGCTGTCATGGCCACCTCTCCGTTGTGTGCTGTCCGGCTCGGCTGCCGGTACTGGTCGTGCCCGGCTCGGCGCGGGCGCGTCATGGCTCGGCTTCCGGCTCAGGGTCGGGCAGCTGTTCCGCGCCGGATGTGGGCTGGCGGCCGGCCGCGAGTGCCTGCCAGAGGGACAGGCCGGTGCGGGCGTGCTTTGTGCGGAGCTGATCGCTGACCCAGACCTCGACGACGTGGTCCGGGCTCCCCCGGCCCGTGTCGCGGGGGGTGCGGCAAGGCCCTGCCACCGGCGCGGTTTGCCGGGCCTGCGTGTCCGCGATCGGTTCGCCTGGCTGCTGCCCCTGCCGCGTTCGCGCTGGCCGCTGGCGCGGGGTCACTGCCCGGCCTCCCATTCAGCTTCTGACCTGGCCACCGTCGCTGCGAGACGCAAGCAGCGGTCCGTGTGGCCCCGTTCGTCATCGGCAGGGCCGTTGCATAGCCCGTGATCACTAATCGCGCGATCGCAGGACAGGCAGGTCCAGACGAACGAGCGGCCGTAGCGCATGGCCGTCTCGGTGTCGGGGCGGCCGGCCGCGTAGGTGTAGGCAGCTTCGCCGACGGTCTGGCCAGCCTGGTCGGCGTCTGCACCGGGGGCCAGACCGAGCGCGATGCCGATCTCGTGCCAGCTCAGCCCGGCCTCGCGGGCGGTACGGATGTAGTCACGGGCAGTGTGACGGGCGCCGAGCTCGATCTCGCGGGCGGCGCGCATCCCGGCGAGTGGCTCAAGGTCGCGGACGGTCGTGTCGGCACCGTAGTAGAGCGGGCGGGTGATGACGGGCGCGCCGGCGTCGCGGGCGAGGTTGACGGCGGCGCGGCGTGCCGCAGTGCGGGCTGCGCTGATGGCCGTGGCCCTGTCGGCCGGGTTCTGCTCTGGTCGGGGCATTATCGGATCTCCTTCACGTCGGCGGTCACGCTTCGGCTGCGGCCCGGCGGGCGCGCTGGGTGGCCGGAGGCAAGCCGGCAGTGTGTTTGCCGGGTCGCGGGTAGTCCGCCTCCGGCTCGCTGGCAGCACTTCCGCGCCAGCCGGTCGATCCCCTCGCGTCGTGCGAGCCGGCCGGTGCCGGGGTGAAGTCGGGAGCAGTGCCGATGCCGAGGGCGGGCCGGTACCAGCTGTAGGGCCGGTAGCGGGGTTCGTCGAGCTGGTCTTCGTCGAGGGCGGCGGCAGCGGGCCAGTTGCTGGCCCCGGCCTGGCTGAGTGCCCGTGCGGCAGCGCGTCGTTCGGCCGGGGTCCGCCGCGGCGGGGTCTTGTCCCACCAGGCGTCCCAGAGCTGACAGGCGCTGGCGTGGAACGCAGTGGTGACGGTCCGGTTCTGGCCGCTGACGATGCGCCGCACGACATAGGGCGAGACGCGCAGCGCTCTGGCGATCCGGCCGGAGTCGTGGCCCATGGCGATCAGGGACCGCAGCCGCCACTTTGTGCCGTTCGCGTCCAGGCGGAAGTCGCGGGCACGCGGGCTCACGTCGGTCCTCTCGGCCGGGTGCCGGTGAGAAGAAGGGCTTCCTGGCCGGCCCGCGCTGACGCAGTCCGTCATGACGCCGCCTGCCGTGTCGCCTCGTGCCGACAGGGGCGGCGCCCGACGGCGCGGCGGGCGGAGACGATGGTCCGGCGGATCTCGCGTTCGGCGAGCCCGGTGGTCCTGGCAGCTTCGGCGAGCCCGGCCAGGACCGCCTCGTCACCCGCCTCCGCCGCCCGGCAGGCGGCCCAGAACAGGCCGTCGTTCCGGATGTGGCCGTCAGCCCGCAGGCTCGCCACCCAGGAGATGAGGCGGCTCATGTCCCCTCTGGCCGGGGTGGCCGGCCGGGTGGCTGCCGTGCGCCCGGGCTCCAGCAGCTCGGCGACCGCGGCCCAGTCCAGGCCGCCTGATCCGGGCAGGTCCCGCTGGACGCGGTAGGGCTTGCCGCCGACCCGTGACGGCGGGGCCAGCACGTATCCGCCGCAGCCGCGGAAGTCCAGGTGGTGACGCCGTAGGCGCCCGCTGGTCTGGTCGCTGCCGGAGAAGTAGATGTGCAGCCCGCCGCTGGGCGTGCTGACAACCTTGCTGGCCGCCTCGATCAGCCCGTGGCGCTTGAGCCGGCTGAGCGCCGCGTAGCCGCTGCCGGCCGCGCCGTGCTGGCCGGCGTCCAGGACGTCCGGCCCGGGCATGCCGGTGGCGACGGCCAGGTTCGCGTCCGGCCGGCGCTGCCACCACGATGCGATCTGGTCCGGGTCGGTGGTCGCGTCACGGAACCCGTGCCTGGTCGCTGGCTCCTTGCGGCCCGGCTGGCAGGGGAAGACCGGCCAGCCATGGCGCGCGCAGGCGAGCGCTTCCGCAGCCATGCCGCCGGTCATGGCCGGAACTCCGTCCGGCCGGGCATCCGGCGGGTTGCGGCGTGGCCGCAGCGCCGGGTTTCCTGGGTGAGCTGCTCGGCGGCGGCTGTCAGCAGCCGGGTGTGCCATTCGGCCTGGCCTGCCAGCGTGCCGGCGGTTCGCCCGGGCTGCAGGTACAGCACCGACCACAGCTCGCTGAGCCAGTCCAGGACGTACAGGCACAGCGGGTGCTGGTCCCAGCAGTCGCCCAGGCTTGCCGACAGGTAGCCGTAGCCAGGCCGGTAGACCTGCTCGACCCAGGCCCGCAGCCGGGTGATCGCGTCGTCGCGTGCGCGGCCGTCGAGCTTCCAGAACCGGGGCGGGGCGGACGGCTGGTAGGCGTCCGGGCCGTCGTCCGCAGCGGCCTGGCGGGCGATGGTGGCGGCCAGGTCCGTCACGTGCCTGTCCGCCGCGGCCAGGGCCTCGGCCTGGCCGGCCAGGTCGCCTTTCAGGCCGTTCACCAACGTGGCCAGGGCGGCGACCCGCTCGCGGATCTCGCGGGCGTGACCTGCTTCGCGGTGGTCCAGGCCGGACAGCTGCTGGGTCAGCCCGGCGAGCTGGAGCAGGGCCGCGGTCAGCCCTTCTGGTTCGGTCATCGTGATCAGCTCCACGGGTAGGGGTCGGGGCCGTCGTCGAAGTCGTCACCTGCTGCCTCGAAGCCGGGGCCGGGCCAGGCCGGCGGGCGCGGGCGGGGCCAGCGGGGCAGGCCGGCCGGAGGCAGCTCGGCCAGCTCGGTGGGCGGGGCGGCTGGGGTGAGCGCGGCGATGGCGGCGCCGATGCGCCGGGCGCCGCGGTACGCGCGGTCCTTCCACGCGGCGCAGAGCCGCGCGATGACCGGTGCGTGGCTTGTGCGGACGACCAGCGCGTAGCTGGCGGGGAGCTGGCGGATCATGTCCGGCGTCATCACGTCGTGCCAGACGCGGTAGTCCCGGCCGCGTTCGTGGCCGCGTTCCCTGAACGACGCCTGGCCGCACAGCTCGCTGGCCATCTTCAGCGTCGCGGTGTCGGTGATGCCGGGCAGGAACACCTTGACCCCGCAGGTGTCGAGCACGACCTGGGCGCCGTCCTTGCCCCAGCGGGTGCGGAGCTGGGCTTCGCCGTGCGCGACCGGGATGAGCTGGATGCCCTTGCCGCCTGAGTCCGCTAGCCAGGCCGGCAGCGGTACCGGGCAGACCTGCACGATCTCGTCTAATGCGAGCAAAAGGGGCGGGTCCAGCCGGCGGCCGGGCGAGGACTGGCCGAGCTGGGCGGCGACGTGATGGATCTCCCCCGCCATCGCGGCGAACAGCGGCGCCACCGGGCTGTCGTCGTACTCGGACTCCGCGATCATGTACAAGGTGCCGCGGTGCCGCAGGAACTCCTCGACGTCGAAGCCGCTGGAATCGCCGGCGGGCAGGACGGACTGGGCCAGCGCGGGGTCGGTCATGAACGCCAGGGCCCGGGAGATCACCATGCGGATGGTCTGCGCCGTCCGCTGCGCCTCACCGCGCAGCTCGGCCAGCTCAAGCGCCCACTGGCCGGCCCCGGCCCGGGCGAGGCTGTCCTCCGCAGGCGCCGCGCTGCCGAGCGCCCACTGGGCGACCAGCCGCATGTCGCCCCCGGCCAGGGCCGCGGCGTGGAACAGGGCACGCAGGTAGCTGCTGGCCTTGCTGCTCCAGAACGAGCCATCCTCGGTGCCGGACATGCTGACCGCGTTGGCGAAGCCGTCGGCGCGGCGGATCGCGGTGGCCGGGTCCTCGCATCCGGCGACGGGGTTCCAGCGGAACGTGGAGGGCACTCCGCCGATCCGCTGAGGGTTGAACACATGCACCGGGCCGACCCGGGAGCGGATGCCGCTGGTCAGCTCGAACACGTCATGCTTGGTCGTGGTGCTCACGACCGGGCCGGGGTAGTGCATGACGATCCTGGCCAGCAGTCCCGTCTTGCCGGTCCTGGGTGGCGCCATGACCAGCATGTGTTCCTCGACCGGGATCCGCAGGCAGTGCCAGTAGTGCGCCCGGCCCAGCAGCAGCGAGTGCATTGCCGGGCGGCGCAGCCGCTGCCAGGCGGTCAGCGACCGGCGCGAGCGGCGTGACCGGCGGAACGCGGCGAGCCGGCCCCAGCGCAGCCACAGCTCGGCGACGGTGGCGTGGCCGCGGCCCGGGTGCAGCCGCAGGTGCAGGCGGGCGCGCAGGTACCGGACCCGGAACCGGGGCACGCGGTTGCGCGGCAGGAAGCACCAGCGCAGCCCCGCAAGGAGCAGCAAGCTCGTCATGAGCAGGATGAAGTACCTCACGGTGCGCTTCCGTTCTGCAGGGACTGGACGTGGCGGCGCAGCGCGGTCCGCGCGGCGCCGGGGTTGAGGTCCGCCTCGGGAGCCAGCTCGGCGCAGACGCGCGAGACGTTGGCGAGCGGGAAGGCGGCCAGCGGTCCGTATCGCCCGGCGACCAGGGCCAGGAACCGCGCCGTCTTGGTTCCGGTGCGCGAGCCCTGGCGTGGCTGCCGCGGCGCGGCGCGGGGGGTGATCGCCCGCCGCGGTGCTGGCGTTATCGCTCCCCGCTGTGTCCGCGCGGCGGAGCGGCCCGGGGCGACGGGGCATTCGTCAAGAACCCAGCCGCGGAAACCGGCCAGAGTGGACGCGGGTGCGAGAACCAGGCGCAGCAGCCACAGCAGCAGCCGACCGGCGATCGCCAGTGGCGTGGCCTCATCGTCAGCCAGTGCCGCGTTCATGGTCAGCTGCCGGGCGACCGCCCAGGCCCGCACCACGGTGATCGCGGTGTCGGACGCGAGGGCGTACGCCACCGGTGGCATCGCCCAGACGGCCAGGTCCCGCCAGCCGTGCCCGGCCGCGAGCACGTTCATCGTGATCGAGGTGGCCACGGCGGCGACGTTCAGGGACCGCGCCCGGATCGCCCGCCTGCCGTGCAGGGCCAGGGCAACCCCGAGGGTCGCGAAGATCAGCGCGGCGACGTCCGGGATCGCGGCCTCCAGGGCGGCGACCGGCGCTACCGCCCTGGCGGCGAACACCATCTGGTACTGCGCGGCGTAGCTCACCGTCGCCGACGCGGCGGCGAGCACACCGAGGGCGAGCATGGACACCGCCAGCCAGCGGGCGGGCTGGCCGGCCGCGTGACCGGCGCCCAGCCAGTAACCGCTGAACCTGCCGCCGCTGCCGCTGGCGGGCCGATCCGCGAACCGCTCGCTGGCATGGCGGCCCGGGCTCCGCGCGGGCGGCGCCCCGGCTCCGGGCAGCGTCATGGGCTGATCACGCATCGACCGTCCGATCTGATCCTCAGTGCCTCGGCCAGCCGCATTCCCGCCGGGGCCTTTACGTATTGGTGACCGCATGTAATGTGAAGGCGGGCCGAATTCGAGCACATTGCTTCGCGTCACGCTTTCAGGAAACCGCCTGGGCCAGGGTCCTTCAATGCGGCTACGGTGCACCGGCAGTGCATTTGCAGTGCGGTTGCGACGCATGAGAACGGTCCGGCCGCAACAGAGCTGCTGATAGACGTGGCATGGAGCTGCGGGGATCGGCGCCGGCCAGGTCGCGTGCGAATTGCTGTGCCATTCGCTGGCCGGGTTCATCATTTAGCTGCCGTCTTAGAGCCGGTCAAAGATGGCGCCGGTTTCCTGGGCAGTTCAGAATGAACTCCCAGCACCCGCCGGGTGACCATCTCCGGCCAGCCGCGCGGCCCGCGCCCGCTGAGACTCTTCCGGCGCTCGCTCGCATGAATGCCTGCGATCACGATGACGAGCAGCGCGACGATCAGAACTGAGCTGATGACGGCGATGATGACAATGGGCAGGACGACGCTCATGGGACTTGCTTTCTGTGGGGGCAGAGAACCTTGAAATGAAGAATCATCGCTGATTTCATCGTTATCTCGCTGATTTCAGCGCCAGGCAGAAATATGTTGCCGGCTCGCAGGTCACAAGACGCCCGTGCTGCGGCACGGAATGCGGGACATGGGCTAATCTCTGCGCCGAGACGGAGCGCGGAGGAATGGTGTCGGAGGACTGGGCGGCAGTCGCCAGGGCAATTAACGACCGGGTGGCTGAGCTCGGCTGGCGCCAGCGTGAACTGGCCGAGCGATCGCATGTCTCGCCGGCGATTGTCCGGGAAATCCAGCGGCATACTGTCGAGCGCCGGCGTAGCCCGCGAACACTGGAATCGCTTTCCGTGACCCTTGGCTGGCATTCCCAGCACCTGAACACGGTGCTCACCGGCAATGCGCCGGGAACCGAAGGCCAGCGTGTCAGCCGTGAGGACGCAGCGGTCTCGTCCCGCCTCGACGCAATGGAAGACCGGCTGAACGAGATCACTCAGCTTCTTTACGACGTGAAATCCGACCTTGCCACGGTGATAGAGCATGTCCGCCAGAGCCGGTAGATCAGGCCGCGGCCGGTTTCCGGGCCAGTTGCTTTCCATGCCTTTAATTCCACCGGCAGCACGGCTCAATTCCCATGCATTACCGATGCGCATTCAGTGCATGAGCAGTGCCGCCGCGATGCATGACGCGACCACGGAACCGTGACGGTATGGACCCGGCAACCGGATGGACCGGCCGGACCGCGTGCGCGCTCCAGGCCGCGCTGCGGCTGAGCAACGAGACGTTCGCCGAGCAGCTGGGCATCGGCGTGCGCACGGTCGCGTCCTGGCACCAGAAGCCCTCGCTGCGGCCCAGGCCCGACATGCAGCAGATTCTCGACACGGCGCTGGACCGGGCCCCGGCGGCGGTGAAGGCCCGGTTCGCTGTGCTCGCGGGCGACCGGGACCGGGCCGATGGGCCGCCGGCCGCGGAAGCCAGCACGCCGGAAGACGAGACGACCGCCGACGCCGAGCGAAGGCTCGGCACTGACCCGCATATCGCAGCGGCGCTTGACGGCCTTGACCAGTACGCGGCCTGGGACCCGGGCACCGCGCGGCGTCAGGTCGCCATGCGGCTGGCACGGCTGGATATGCGTGATCTGCTGGACCGGGCCAGCCGGCGAAGGCGCGCTGACCGGAACCAGATCGCCGAGGCGCTCGGCGACTACTACGGCAGCAAGAGCGGCCCGGGCGGCGGGCATGGCCGCTATGGCGCCCGCGTCGGCCCGGACGCCCACGTCATGACCAGCGTCCTGACCCAGGCCGGCTGGCTGGACCTGGACTGCCCGCTGCTGACCGAACGTGACGGGCTCAGGCTCGCCGGCGCTGCGGCCGATGGCGACCTGTCGCTCGATGAGGCGGCGGCTGGCGCGGCGGCTCAGCGGCTGGCCGAGACCCTCGCGGCGGGGGTGCGGCTGGTGGACATGCCGCTGTACCGGCTGCTGGACATCGACGTGTCGCACGGCAGCATCGGCGGATCGGTGGGGATCACGCAGTTCGCGCGCTACGCGCTGACCATGGATCTTCTCGAAGGCGAGCTGATCGACGCCCTGACGGCAGGCACGCACGCGCGGGCGGGCTCCCTGCCGCTGCGTGACCGCTACCTGCCCGACGTCTCGTCCGTCCTGGGCGTCGGCAGCCGGCTGTGCGCGGGCGGCGCCCTGGCCCTGTGCGCGATCGCCCGCCCGGCCGGCGCGTATCGCGGCGGTGCGGATTACCTGCTGCTGGTGCAGGAACGATCCGGGCAGGTCGTCAACGCCGCGCGGCGGCTCGCAGTGATCCCGAAGGGCTTCCACCAGCCGATGACGGACTTCCGCGGTGACGCGCGGATCGGCGCCACGCTGCTGCGGGAGCTGGAAGAGGAGCTGTTCGGCCGCGAGGACACCGACAACACGGTCGCCGGACCATACACTGCCGACCCGATGCACCCGGCGCGGCTGACCGAGCCGCTGCGCTGGCTGCTCTACGATTCCGGTGACCTGAGAATCGAGTGCACGGGGTTCGGGCTGAACCTGGTCAGCGGGAACTTCGAGTTCGCGGGCCTGATCGTGATCGAGGCCGAGGAGTTCTGGTCCCGTTACGGCGGCCAGGTCGAGGCCAGCTGGGAATCCTCCTCGCTGCGCCAGTACTCCAGCCTGGACGGTGATTCGCTAACTGAACTGGCCGCCGACGTAGCCTGGAGCAACGAGGGGCTGTTCGCGCTCCTGCAAGGGCTGCGCCGGCTCGGCCAGCTCGGCGGCGGGCGGGTGAACCTGCCAGCGATCGAATGGGACATACAGCAATGAGTGCAGGCTGGCACGCCGGGAATGCCGCCGAGGACGGACGGGGCAGCCGCGGCTGGCTGCTCGGCCATTTCATCGATCCGGCCGAAGGCGTCCGGCACAGCACCGATGTCGAGGTCAAATGGGGCATCCACCCGGCCGGGGAACAGCGCGCCGGATGGACGGCAGAGGACCGGCGGACTACCCTGCTGATGCTCATCGAGGGCAATTTCCGGCTCGACCTCACCGAAGCAAGCATCACCCTGGCTAAGCAAGGCGATTATGCGCTGTGGGGTCCGGGAATAGACCATTCCTGGCGGGCGATAACAGATTCGATCGTGGTAACTGTCCGCTGGCCGTCAAAGTCATGACCGCGGCGGACAGCGCGTGGCCGCGGGATCTGCGCCGGCAAGCGCAGTCCGGTCGCCGGCAAGACCCGCGCAGATCACCGTGGGCCTGGCGGAGAGCCCGGCGGCATCGTTTCCTGGCCGATGGCCGCACTGACCGCGCGGGCATCCTCCTCGTAGCCGGCGATCAGCGCCAGATCACCCGCGTGGTCGTCGCACCGGCTGCCGCCCGGCGCGTCACCGCAATCGGCGCAGTAGGTGCCGGCCCGGGCCCGGCGGAACACGATGGCGTCTTCCAGGGCCTGGCTCAGCCGGAACAGCGGAGTGCCAGCCGGTCCGGACATTTCGGAGGGCGCCGTGGCTCCGCCGCGTCCGGCGCGCGGACGTGGATTGCCGTCGGGTGGCGCCGGGGTGCCATTGCTGGCTGCAGTACCAACCGGGTCAGTCATCGTTATGCCTCCTTGCTAATCATGGGATGGGCAGGTGAATGCGGCCCAGCAGGTCCAGCCGGTTACGGCGTCACCGCGGACGCCTGAACCGGCGGCCAGGCTGGCGACGATGGCCAGGCCATGAAGCCAGTCGTCGCCGTGCGCCCGGCTGATCCACGGGCCGCCCTCGTCGGTTACCTCGACTCGCAGGCCTCCGCCGAGGTAGATGAGAACCCTGACGGTGAAGGTGCCACCCGGCCGGGAGCTCGCCGAATGCAGGCAGGCATTGGTCGCCAGCTCGGACACGCAGGCGATCGTGTCATCGGCCGCCGGGCAGCCGCCCAGGATCCCGGCCACGAAGTGGCGGGCCTCGCGCACCTGGGCACCGACGGCGGGGAACACCCTGCCGAACGCGCGAACGGGCGCCGTGGCCGGGTCGGCCTGCTGCGCAGCCGCTCGCATGCCGGTGGGCGTCATGCCTGTTCTCTCCTTGATCGGCGCGGGCAGCGATCCGGGGCGGCGCGCCTCGGCGGACGCGGCTTCCGTGCTGGCGGCGGGCCACTCCTCAGCCACATGGAATCAGGCCCGGTATTGGCGGGGAAGCTGACAACCGTCAACAGGGGTTAACACGCGGGCCGCTACAATGAACCCGCATTTATGAGCCATGTCCCCGTCCGGAAGGCGCGGGCTCGCCCCATGACAACGGCACTTCAGGCGGCGCGGCACGCGCGAGGCTGGTCGCAGGCCCGTGCTGTCTGGGAGTTAATGCGGCTCGCTGACAGCAGGAGCATGAAAGTAGCGTCGGCCGCGAGCCTCAAGACTCAGCTATCCCGATGGGAAAACGGGCACGTAACGCCGGAGTACTACCAGGAACTTCTCTGCGACTTCTATCAGATGCCGCCGGACGCCCTTGGAGTCAGCGCCCGGCAAGCGTCAGTACCGGCACCGGAAAACGGTGACCATGCTGAACTGATCACGAGCCCTGAATGGCTGCGCACTTTCGACCAGATCGACCAGGAGGCGGGCTGGGAGCCGGGCGCAGCCCGGCAGCAGGTCGCAGCCCAGCTGGCCGGGTTCGACGCACGTGATCTGCGGGATCGCGCCAGCCGCCGAAGGCGCGTCGGCCAGCGCCGCATCGCCGAGGCGCTCGGCGGCTATTACCTCGGCGCCCGCGGCGGTGCCGCCGGCTACGGCCGGTACGCCGCCGAGGTCGGCCGGGACAAACATGTCGTGACCAGCGTCCTGACGCAGCCGTGCTGGCTTGATCTGGACTGCCCGCTCGCTCCGGGCAGCGACAGGCTCACGCTCGCTCACCTGCCGGACGGCGCCGATCTGCCGCTCGGGGCCGAACTCAGCACCGCCGCGACGCAGCGGCTGGCCGACGCGTTCGCCGCTGACGGCCGGCTGGTGGACATGCCGCTGTACCGGCTCGTTGGCGTTGACGTCCGGCAGGGGCTGATAGCCGGATCGGTAGCTGTCATTCCCTTCGTGCGGTACGCCCTGACGATGGATCTGCTCGAAGGCGAGCTGGCGGACGCCCTGGCGGCGGGCACGCCCGCGCGGCCCGGTTCGCTGCCGCTCCGCGACCGCTACCTGCCGGACCTGCCAGCTGTCCTGGACCTCGCGGGCCGGCTGTGCGCCGGCGGCCCGCTGGCCCTGTGCGCGATCGCCCGCCCGGCCAGCCCGGACCGCGGCCCGGCGGACTACGCGCTCCTGGTCCAGGAGCGCTCCGGGCTGGTCGTCAACGCCGCCCACCGCCTGGCGGTGATCCCCAAGGGCTTCCACCAGCCGATGACGGACTTCCGGGCCGACGCGCGGATCGGTGCCACGCTGCGGCGGGAGCTCGAAGAGGAGCTCTTCGGCCGTGCCGACACCGATAACACCCGAACGGCCGGCCTGCAGGCCGCCGATCCGATGCACCCGGCACGGCTGTCCGAACCCATGCGCTGGCTGACCGCCGATCCCGGGCGGCTGAGACTGGAAGGCACAGGATTCGGCCTGAACCTGGTCAGCGGCAACTTCGAGTTCGCGAGCCTGGTCGTGATCGACTCCGAGGACTTCTGGTCACGCTACGGCGGACAGATCGAAACCAACTGGGAGTCCTCGTCGCTGCGCCTGTATTCCAGCCTGGACAGCGACTCCATCACAGAGCTGGCCGGCAACGCGGGCTGGAGCAACGAGGGACTGTTCGCGTTCCTGCAAGGGCTTCGCCGGCTCAGGCAGATCGGCGCTGACCGGGTAGACATCCCAGCCATCGACTGGGAGATACGGTGAGCGCTCAGCCGGGCAGCACCTGGGCCTGCCAGCCCGGGTCATCGGCGGACCACCGGTAGCCGCAGCTGATCCGGCAGGCCATGCCGTCGCGGTCGTTCATGCCGTTGACGTAGTCCCAG
>CAWKNA010000007.1:0-819539 GCA_963850875.1 uncultured Actinomycetota bacterium | reverse complement strand
ACGAGATCCACAACCTCAATCACGGCACCCCGGCCGGGGAGGACCTGTCCGATCACCTGAAGTACTTCACCGAGCACCTGCCCGCGACTTTCATCTACGCCGGCATCGACATCGAGCGGTGCGGGGTGTTCACCGGCACCCGCGGCCGCCAGCTCGCCGGACGCTGCGGGCTGATCACCACCGGCGCGTTCCCCTACCGCGACGAATGGGCCCAGCTGATCGCCGCCCTGGAGGCCACCCTGCGGCTGCACCGCCACGAGCCCGGCACCCTGCCCGGCCAGGCCAAGTACCTGCACCAGCGGACCGGCGGCATGATCGGCAGCCTCACCCACCTGATCCGCGGCGCGGCGATCCGCGCCATCCTCGGCGGCACCGAAGCAATCACCCGCCCCCTGCTCGATAGCGTGCACATCGACCACGCCGCCGAATCCGCCACCCGCCGCTCAAGCAGCACCCGGTGACCCTCAACCCGGCCCGGCTGGCCCTGTTCACCGACTGGGCCACCACCCTGCCGCCCCGCCCGCTGCCCCGCACCGTCACCCCGGTGGCCGGCGAGTACTACCTCGGCTACGTCGCCCGGCTCGCCGACGCCAACCACCTGGAGTTCAGCGAGCTCACCGGCGCTCTGCACGACGACGCCGCGGTCACCGTGCACGGCTCCCGCAGACTGAAGCAGCACGAGCACGAGCGCCTCGCAGCCGCCGCATCCCAGCCGCTGGCCCGGATCGCCCGGCTCTGCTGGCCCGACCCCGCCTATTACCTGCGCGACATCGAGGGATTCCACCGGATGCTCCGCCCCGCCTGCCGCCGCTGCACTGCCCGCTACGGCATCACGGGACCCGTCCCCTGCCAGCTGCCGCCGCACCAGACCATCTGCCGCCGCCATCGGCTCTGGACCGGCCCCGCCGCCAGCAGCCACGACCAGCAGCTCGACATCAGCCCGTTTCCCGAGATCCCCCGCGCCCACCGCCGCCACGACGCCCTGGCCCAGCGCCACCCGTGGCAGCTGGCGGACACCGCCACCGGCCAGGCCACCGCCGCCATCTACCGCTCCATCCGCGACGGCACCTGGATACCCGGCCAGCAGCACCGGATGCGCCACCTCGCCCCCGGCACCTGGCAGCAGGACCTGGCCGCCGAGCTCGCCGCCCGCCCCGGCTGGCCAGACCACAGCCCCGGCCACCCCGCCATCGAGATCGCGATCTACCCCGACGTCATCTGGCTCGCCGAACGCATCCTCCAGACGCACAGCACCAGCCACCACAGCGCGCCATGACGGCAGACGGAGAGTTTATCCCGGTAGATGGCGTCCGGCTGTTTGTCCGCCGCTTCGGCGATCCGGCGCTGCCGATGCTTATCGTCGTGCACGGTGGCCCTAGCTGGGATCACACGTACCTGACGTCGCCTGTCTGCGAGCTTGCCGACCAGGCCCACGTGGTCCTGTTCGACCTGCGGGGCTGTGGCCGCAGCTCCCGGACGCCTCCGGTCGGCCATCTACCCGTCGCCGCGCTGCAGCCCGGCTTTCTGGCCGATGACGTCGCCGCGCTGATCCGGCATTTCGGCGCCGGCCGGGCGGATGTGCTCGGCTTCTCTTACGGCGGCGGCATCGCCATGCGCCTGGCTGACCAGCACCCCGCCCGGGTACGACGCCTGATCCTGGCCTCCACCACGGCCTACCAGGACCACGAGCAGGAACGCGCGGCATCCCCGGACTATCAGGCCAGGTCGCTGATGTGCGCCCAGGTCACCTGGGATGATCCGGTGCTCACCGCCCCGGACGCCCCCGATGGCGCGCTGAGCCGGGCCATGGCATACGCGAGCGCTCCCTGCGACGTCTGGCACCTGGACCGACTACCAGAATGGCACCGCATGCTAGCCGCCATCAGGTTCAGCAGCGACTGGAACGCCCCGCACGCCGCCGGCCAGCTGCGGCCCGGAGTGCCCGAAGACGCCGAGCAGATCCTCACAGACTGGGGCCGTCCAGTCCTGATCCTGCACGGCAGCCGTGAGATGACGTTCCCGGTCACCCTCGCCCGGAAGCTGCACGCTGCGCTCCCGGCCAGCACGCTCGCCGAGATACCCGACGCCGCGCACATGGCTCACTTCGACAATCCCCAAGCCTGGCTATCTGCAATACGCGCCTTCCTCAGCAACCAATAGCCGAGACCCTGACTGCTGGCAGCGATCGCAAGGTCGCGACTTGCCGGCTAGGCCAGACCGCTGGCAGCCAGCAACGGCCTCAGGGCCTCCGGACCGGTACTGGATGACCCGGCGACGCCAGGCCAGCGAGCGCTGCCGCAAGATCGCCAGACAGCGGGACCCTGACGAAGACATCGGTAACAGCGCGAGCCATTACGAGATGGAATAGCTCACATCCGATGAGACAACCGCCCCGATCATGTCCCATCCCATCCGAGCCACCGCAGGACAACGACCTCGCTATGGCTCGGGTCCATTGAGACAGGACAATCATCAAAGGGAGCGGTGAAGGGCTTTGGTCGGCGGCTGGGAGCAACGCAGGAGCGCGCGCGCTGATGGGCGGCGCGTCAGGCGGACAGCGGAGGCAGCCTGATCTGGGAGCACGCCGACCTTTGGTTACCCGGCTAGCGGGCGTAGGCCTGTCGGTCCGCGCTGACGACCCGCTAGCCCGCCGCCGTTAGAGCCTGGACACGGTTGCCAAGGTGCGCGCTGCTTCGATCGGGCGCGGTTTGCCGGGGTGCCAAGCCTTCGACCAGGGTTGCTGACAGTTGTTCGCGGGCGGTCACCCGGTTAGTGGCCGCGTGCGGCCTCCGCGTGGCCGGAGCCGGGCACATAGCTCGGTTACTGCGCGGCTCTGGTTCCGGTCCGGCGGCGGGCCACGCGCTGGCCGCGCCCACGACTGGAATCAGGCTGAGGAGCGCAGCTGCGCGACAACTGGCCGGAATTTCAGCCGGGGCCAGCTCGGCTGGCTCGGCGTCCCGGCCCGTCCGGTGCCGTGGTTATGGCTAGCAGCAAGCTGCGGATTCGAGCGGCCCAGAACTGCGGTAGATCGGCGACGACTCGGGTTCCGCAGATCACGGGGAGGCTGCTCAGGGACGCGGCGTTCCGGGCTTGGATCTGACGCCTCGCCGCCGTCATCCTGAGACGTGCAGCTGAAGATGGTCGCGGCGATCCCTGAGCGTCTTACGTCGGACCTGCGCAGCGCAAGCCGGTATGGTGTGGCTGCTCGGCGCTGGGTGGCGCGGGTTTGTGCCGAGGCTGTCAGCCGTCAGCCGGGTGATGCTGGCCTTGAAACGGACGGGCAGCGCGAGCCGTTCGAGCTGGCCGCCGGTTGACGTGGCATTGCTGAGAAGGTCAACTGTCATTGTAGGGGAAAGGCATCTTCAGGGGCGGGCGGTGTCATGAGCTACACGAATACGGCGTACGCGAATGTCACTAATACTTCGGGCGTGCCGCTGAAGAGCGTGACCTTGTGCCATCAGTACTCCGACGACCCGATCGAGAGCAAGACGTGGACGGATGTGCCGGCCGGCGGCACGACGTCACCGCCGCTGACGGTCGGCTACAACACCGGCTTCATCCGGTTCGGCCAGGACCAGTGGTGGGCCATGGTCATGCTGCTCGACGGCTCGACGTGGGAATCGTCGGCTACGCTGACCGAGGTCTTGCACGCTGAGGACCAGGGCACCACCAAGACGTTCACGATCAGCGGGTCGATCCTGACCGGCTTCCGCGGCGGCACGCTGCAGCTCACCTTGAGCAAGGCGCCAAATTACAACGCCTGGGCCGCCGTCGTGCTCCGCAACGACTTCCCGGTCAGCGCGGACGTCCTGGTCGAGCACCGGTACTCCGGTGACGTCATCTACGATCACCGGTGGCCGCTCGTGGAGCCCGGAGCCACCACGCCAGCCGAGACGGCGTTCATCGTCTACTTCAATACCGGGTTCATCCACCCGGGCAGCGACTACTGGAATGTCGTGGTGCAACTGGATGTTCCGCCGTACGACAATGCCCCGGCGTCCGCGTTCGATCCGTTTCCCAACGCCACGCCGTACCTGGCCTGCATGCTGAAGGCGTCGGACAACGGCAAAACGCACGTGTTCAGCGTGGGCGGACCCGGGCCGACGCTGGGCATCGCCAGCGGGCCGTGCTCAGACCAGTGGAAGACCTGGAACGGCTACAACACCCTGGCGTTCGTGCGGATCAAGAACGACTTCGGCGTCGCGATCTGGACCGTCCTGCTGACTCACCGGTACTCCGACGACAGCACCTGGCGCCAGACCCGGGCGATGCTGCCGCCCGGCGAGTCGTCGCCGTGGATGGTGGCCGAGTACAACACCGGGTTCATCCGGTTCGGCTCGGACTACTGGAACGTCTGCGCCTACCTCGCCGACCGCACCTGGTACGCCAACTACAAGACCGACAAGATGTGCATGCTCAAGCTCGCCGACGCCGTCACGCCGTCCACATTCTCGGTCTCGCCGAGCACGTTCACGCTCGGCCTGGCCTCCGGGCCCTGCACGGACTCGATGCTGGACAGGGGAACGTTCCTGCCGTACGGCGGCCGCGACCTGACCAAACGCTATGACCAGAACGCCTATATCGGCAGCCACAACGCGTTCGCGAACTTCGAGGCCGGGTTCTGGTACGCCCAGCAGACCGCGTCGATCTTCACCCAGCTATGCCAGGGAGCCACGACGCTGCTGCTCGACATCTGGTACGACAGCGACGAACGAGGGCACGGTGACATCTGCCTGATGCACGCGGGCGCCGGGGTCCTGCAGCCGTTCGCGGTCACCCAGCGGCTGTCCACCGCCCTGGCCGCCATCCGCAGCTACCTTCAGATCCAGCGCGCCGAGCCAGTCACCATCATCTTCGAGGACAAGGTCGAGCCGGAGCACCAGCAGCTGATCAGGCGGGCGTTCGAGACGAGCGGCACCTGGGACATGGTGTTCAACCCGGACGAGCATGACGTCGACCAGCACGGCTGGCCGACCCTGGCCGAGTTCTTCGCGCTCAGGAAGCCGCTGATCGTGCTGACATCGAACCGGCGCTCGGCTGACTTCGCCTGGCAGTGGAAGTACATGTCGGAGAACGTGTACGGCGATGCCAGCCTCGACCCCGCCACCTGGCTCGACCCGCGGAGCGAGTCACAGCCGCTGAACCAGCTCGCGCTGTGCGCGCTCAACCACTTTCCCACCTTCTCGGTCGCCGGGTTCAAGCTGCCCGCCTGGATCGCCAAGGCCACCGAGGACAACGCCACCGGGCTGGTCTGGGCCATGATCGACGCCTGTCACACCCGGTGGGGCCGGTACCCGAACTACATCAACGCCGACTTCTGGGAAGTCCCGCCCGGCGAGGTCATCGAGACGACGATCCGCCTGAACGGCAAGCTGCACGGCACCCAGCCGCCCGTGCTCAGGATGCAGAACGGCTACGCCATCACCGGGGACATCGACCACTCTCGCCTGCTCCGCGGCACCTGGGGACGGGCGGCACGCTGGATCGATCACCACCTCGGCGAGATCTGCCCGCAGCCGGACCCTGGCCTGCCGGGCCCGCTGGTCCACCAGCTCGGCGACGCCGTCAACCTGACGCTGGTCGTCACCATCCTGCACTCCATGCTGCCCCCCGGCGAAGCGACCGTCCGGCCCTGGACCCGGACCGCGCTCCGCCACCTGGTCCGCTACCTGCTCGACATCGAGCCCGCGGTGCTGCAGGCGCTCAGCGGCGAAGCGGGCGGGTACGACCAGCTATGCGCGATCCCGTACTTCCTGATCGAGCGCGCGTGCGACATCACCTTCGCCGTGACCGGCGCCGTCCGCTCTCGCGCCCCGGCCCTGTCAGCCTCAGCGGACCATGACCGGCTCCTGCTGGCCGGGCTGGCTGACGTCCCCGGCGCGGCCGGCCAGCTGGCCGGCAGGCTGGCCGCCAGCCGGACCGCCACCACCGAGGCCAGGACCACCTCGCGGGTCTACGACCTCACCCACGAGATCCTCTACCTGCATCACATCACGCCAGGAACCGCGGCCGAGTCCGCGCTCGCCGCCCACCTCGAAGACCTCCTCGGCCGCGTCATGCCCGTGAACCACGACCTCGGCGCCGAGCTCCTGGCCTGCTACTGGCTGGCGGGCGGGACCCCCGGAGCCGTCGCGCGCACCGCCACCGGGCAACTCAAGACCGCCAGCGACGACCTTCCGGGCGAGTGCGAAGGCGACCGAGACGGCGAGTGCGACTGCCCCCGGTTCAAAGAGCAGATCCACAACCGCCTCACCATGGCCCTGGGGCTCGGAGCCACCCTCGCCGCCGCAGGTGAGATCCTCAGCCAGGACCCTTAGCACGCACGGCCGCGAACCGGCTGCCCGCGTCCGCGGGACTGCGCCCGGCGCCCGCACAACCTAGACTGCGGCCCCGAACGCCCAGGCGCGCCCTCCACTAGCCTGAGCGGGCGGCGCGCCACCAGGACGGACACTGACTGGCCACGTCTGAAGATCGGTCAGCGCCGCGCCCCATACATACGCGCCCCAAAACGCAGTCAGATCAACGTCTCCGCAGGTAGAGGCCGTGAAGGGCAATGCACTCCGGAGCCGTGTGCGCAGGTTCGAATCCTGCTGGGGCGCATTCTCGAAAACTTCATCGATTGGATCTGAAGGGGGCACGAGGCTTTGACCTGCGGAAACGCTAATAAGATCAAACCCGCGCCCTCATGCGCCCCCCATGAACACTCCCCGGCCACACCTCCCGCAACTTATCGCCACCGGAGCGAAACGGCAATTCAGGCCGTGTGCCCCGCAGCAGCCGTCACACAACGTCGCGCGCACGCGGCATCAATACGCATCACGACGGCTCGATCTGCATGTCAGCCCGGTCTGTCGGCCGGGCGCTCGCGCCGCCCAGAACTGTCATGATGGTGCCGCCGTCGATCGTCTCCGCAGACAGGCCAATGCGAGGCGGCCAGTTCGAATGGGACGTTGAAGTCTAGACCAATTCTGTCCGAAGAGTGGTGCCTGAGGCGCCGTGCACGAGGGCGAGACTTCAAGTACGCGCTCGGTGACACCGTCTCAGATGATCCGCGTGCCTACCCTAAAAGGTCCCACGACGCTTGATGACGCGAATGGCCATGATCGTAGCGCGACGGAACTAGGGGTTTCCGAATGGGCTCGTCTGGTAGTCAGAATAGGCCTCGGTCCTGGATCTTTCGAGGTTGTTCCTCGAGGCCAGCGCCTATGGGTGGTCGGCGCCAAGGCCCGCGCGCTGGCGGTAAGGTCTGCTCAAACAACTGGATCGCGTCCCCAAGCCGACCCGCCGCGGGTAGGCGTCGACGAGGTTGTTCCGCGAGGTCAGTCCTTGCCGGCGGGTCGACCAACGGGCAAAGGTTGCAGTGCAACCTGCTTATCTAGATATTGCCCGAATCGGTCCCAATCGCTGTCTGGCCCGGCCGGCGCGCTTTCGTCTCCCGGCCTTGGTGCGATGTTGCATACGACGACGAACCCCGCGTCGGCGTAATCCGGGTCACCTTTAAAGGTAACGTGGACTACAAAACTGACCGTCGCCCACGGTGGTGTCGGTTTCCCGGCATTCGAAAGTCCGGAACGATCCGAGATCGCCGCGATCTGGCTTGGGGGCGGTATATTGTTGTCGGCGAAATCAAGCAGAACAAGGACCGGAGCGGCGCCGTCTCTGTTGTCCTCAATCCGGGTAACACGCAACAGCAGGTAGTCACCTGTTCGCGTGTGGTAAGCGATTACGTCTCCTCTCCGCAAGCTGGTGACGTGTCGCCATGGGGGGCGCAACCGACGCCGCGGCGGCGGCGGGCCCGTGAGCTGGTTCCGAACCTTCTCCATCGCTGCCCTTCGGCGGGCTGCCATTGCCGATCCTTGCTCCTCCCAGCGCTGCATGCCCTCACCGCGGGAAATGATCTCCAGTGCGCGTGAGGCTATGTTGGGCTCAAGGCGACCGGTCTTGGACTGGGTGACTGCGAGCGCCAACCAGATCACGGGCCCGTCGTCTGGATCGGTCAGAGCTGCTCGTCGAGTGTTCAGGATCCGCCGGGTTGCCTCCTTGTCGTCAATGCCATCCTCGACGAGCGCCCGGTACTCATCACGCACGTCGCAGGCGACGTCATCAGAGAATAGTGCTGGCCCCCAGACACCCATTGCTCTTCACACCCCAATCGCATAAATGGACAGATGACCCTAGCCAGTATGCCATAACACAGCCTCTTGCATGCTTCGTACGATTGCAACGCCGTCAGTGTTATACTTTCGTACTTTCGCTTCTCAAGAAAGATGAAATACCGCTATCAAGGCCCGGGCAGCTGTCTCGCATCGATCGTAGAAATCATGTCCGCGCGGCTAGCAACCGTGCGTTCCTTGAAACTCAAAGGTCAAGATATCGCTGGGAAGCCGTCGTGCTCGCAAAAGTCATCGCAATCGTGCATGTTAATGCAAGTAACACGCTATCCATGATAGCTAGACGCTGGCGTGCCACCCGTCGTAGAACACGCCAGCAACGTTAGTGGCGGCATCCTCGAAGAAAGTGCGCGCTCGCCTCACTGCGTCGGCGCACAGCACTATTTCGAGCTGCGCTGCTGAAACACGCCAGTCGGCATTGTCGGCCTCATAGTCAATCTCTGTGCTCCAACCTGCTGCTGCTACCAGCGCGGCCACCGCTTTCGCTGAAGCCTCGTCCCGGCAGAACAGGAAGTGCACCCAGTGCCGAGGCGAATCGAGAGAACTGCGATGTGCAATCTGACGAAGAACCTCATCGTCATCGGCATCACCCGTTGAGAACTCAGCGCCTCGCCCATCGTATGGTCCTATGCGCGGCAACCAAGTCACTCTCAGCCGTTCGCTCCTGAGCGGTCTCACCCCTTCAACCTCCAAGAAACCCTTTTCGATTTTGCCTGCCAGCGAAGGACGTTCACAGTGCTCATTCAAATTGTTCCAGCCGTCGGAGATGTACACGTCGCCCGCGAGGTCGACCGCGACGGAGGTCGGGCCGTCGAACAGCCCGCTGGTCGCCAGGTGCCCGTCGCCAGTGAGCCCGGAGCTGCCCGAGGCGCTGCCCGCGATCGTGTACATGTCATACCTGGTCATCGACTGACCGCGCTGCGCGCCGGTGGTCAGCGGCACCTCCTGGATCCGGTTGTTGGCATAGTCGGCGATGTACAGGTTTCCCGCGGCGTCGACCGCGACTCCGAGCGGTCCGCTGAGCAGTGCCGACGTGGCCGACCTGCCATCTCCGGATGTGCCGCTGCTGCCCGTGGCGCTGCCGGCGATCGTGTAGATGTCCCCGGCCGTCATCGACTGTCCCCAGGACTGCCCGCCGGACGCGTAGACCTCCTGGATCCGGTTGTTGTCGGTGTCGGCGATGTAGATGTCCCCGGCCGCGTCCAGGGCCACCGACTGCGGCGAGGACAGCAGCGCCGACGTGGCCGCGTGCCCGTCTCCCGAGATGCCCGCGGTGCCGGACGCGCTGCCCGCGACCGTGGAGATGTTGCCGGTGCCGGCGGAGACTTCCTGGATCCGGTTGTTGCCGGTGTCGTCGATGAACAGGTTCCCGGCCGCGTCGACTGCGACCGCTTCGGGACCGCTGAGGTAGGCCAGCCTGGCTAAGCCCCCATCGCCGGAGATCCCGGCGTGCCCGCTGGCGTTCCCCGCGACGGTGTACACATCGCCGGCGGTCATGCTGATCCCGAACTGCGTATGACTGGCCGCGGCGATTTCCTGCACCCGGTTGTTGCCCGCATCGGCGATGAGCACGTCCCCGAGGCCGTCGAACGCCTCCGACAGCGGCTGGTACAGCGCCGCAGTCGCCGCCGGCCCGCCGTCGCCTTCCTGCGGGATCGTCGCCCCGGTGCCGGCGTAGGTCGCTATGTCGCCGTTGGAGGCGGTAACCTCGCGGATCCGGTGGTTCAGGTAGTCGGCGATGTAGAGGTTGAATGACCCGTCCAGGCCGACGGCCAGCGGGGCATCCAGGGTCGCCGATGTCGCCGGGCCGCCGTCGCCGGAGAATCCGGCGCTGCTGGATCCGGCGATCACGTACAGGTCGTACTTGGTCATCGCGATGCCCCACTCGGTGTGGCTGGTGCGCGCGACTTCCTCGATCCGGTTGTTCCCGGCGTCGGTGACGTACAGCTGCGTCCCGTTGCCGGCCACCACCCCGGTCGGCGTGGTCAGCAGCGCCGAGGTCGCCAGCGTGCCGCTGGAGCTGCGCCCCGATCCGCCGGTGGCCGACCCGGCCACGGTGTAGATGTCATCGGCCGACATCGAGATGTTCCACTGGGTGCCGCCGGACTTGGCTGCCTCGACGATCCGGTTGTTCTGCGTGTCGGCGATATAGAGATCACCGCCTGAGCTGACCGTCACCCCTTCCGGGCCGTTCAGCCGCGACGAGCTCAGCGCGGTCCCGTTCGGGGAGGTGCCCGAGGTCCCGGACGCGCTGCCCGCGGCGGTGTAGATGTCGCCCGCCGACATCGTCTGACCCCAGGTCTGGCCGCCGGAGGCGAACACCTCCTGGACCCGGTTGTTCCCGGCGTCGGCGACGTACAGATCCGAGGAGGTGTCGAACGCCAGGCCGACCGGGTCGTTCAGAAAAGCCGCCGTCGCGGCGCCGCCGTCACCGGAATGCCCCGCGCTGCCGCCCGCGTTCCCCGCGACCGTGTAGATATCATCCGCGGTCATGCCGCCGCCGGTGGCGGCGGGGATCTCCAGCACCCGGTTGTTGCCCGAGTCCGCGACGTACAAATTCCCGGCCGAGTCCATGGTCAGGCCCTGAGGCTGATTCAGCAGCGCGCTGGTCGCCGCGGTCCCGTTGCCCGAATCCCCCGGTGCCCCGTACTGGCTGCCCGCGATCGTGTAGATATCCCCGGCGGTCATCGGGATGCCCCACTGCGTGCCCGTGGCGGCCGGGATCTCCGACACCTCGTTCGCCGTGGTCTCGGCGATGTAGACGTCCCCCGATGTGCTGGAGTACACCGACCCGGGGTTGTTCAGCGCGGCCTTCAGCGCTGAACCGCCCTTGCCCGTATCCAGCCGCATCTCGTCCAGGGTGTAGATGTCCGCCGGCACCGGGGTCGATGCCGACACCGAGGTGGCCCAGTTATCTGTCCAGCCGAACCCCATCGCCCCCGGCGTTCCCGTCCGGGTCTGCTGCTGCGCCAGCAGGGCATCATAGGTCCGGGTGAACTCCAACGAGGGCCCGAACCCCGGCATGCTCACATCGGTGGCCGACTGGGTGAAGTCGCCGTTCTCCGGGTTCACCGGATCTCCGGCCGGTGCCATCGAGGCCGCCAGCCCCGGTGCCGCCGGGTTCCCCGCTCCGCCGGTCACCGCCCCCGTGGCCGGCACGCCGCCGGTGGCCGGCGCGGCCGCGGCCGGTGCCGCCGTGTTAGACCCGGCCAGCACGTACGGCTGGCCGCTCAGCCCGTCCGAGGCGGTCACCTCGGCCGGTGAGGCCGCGCCGCCCCCGGTGACCTGGATCGCCAGCGGGTTATACGACGGCGGCCACGCATCAAAGGTCTCCTGCACCGCGCAGGCTGGCGATGCCCACTGGGACAGACTCAGGCTCGCGCTGGTGAGCCCGTTGAACGCGGTGATGTTGCCCGCCTGCCATGCGTTCACCGTCCCGGGAACTGACGTGCACGACGATGACTCGCCCTGCACAGTGAACCCGCCGCCCTCTAACGACGCCAGCAGCGGCACCGACGTGCCCGCGGCAGCCGCGGAGTACTCGCAATTCAGCGAGACATACAGACCCGTCCCCGACCCAGACGCCGCATACGCGATCGCATCCGTCATCAGCGCGGTCGCTCCCGTGCTGCCCGCCAGGGCGGGCGCGGTCCCCAGCACCGACACATTCCCCGTCACCGCCGGACCCCACGTCCCCGCCGTTGACAGCGCATCTGAGGGGACGGATGACGCGCACGACCCGCTACCGGACGGATCGCCGATGATCAGCAGCGAGTAGTTCTTGAACCCGCTCGTATTCATCGCGTCCCAGGTTGAGGCCGACGCCACCGTCACCGAATATCCCAGCGCGGCCGCCGCAGTCGCCTCGGCACTCGATGACCCGCCGTTCACGCTCGTTGACAAGATCAGCACCGACACCGACGACGCCCTCGCCGGCACCGACCCCGCCACGACTCCCGCCGCGGTCACCGCACCCACGCCCGCCGCCACCACCGACGCGGGCACCGCCACCATGCCCGCAGCCGCCATCACTGGCGCCAGCACCACCCGCACCAGGCGCGGCACAGCCCGGCGCACGTGCCGCCGTGCCCGCCGTACCTCGACCGTCGGCCGCCAACGCCGCCGCACGACTGTCCGCACCCCAGATCTGCGGTCATCCGACCCGCTGCCAGCAATGTCACGATGCGAGAAAATCCTCGCCATCGCCCGTCCCTAAATCCACTCCACTGGGATGATCGCCGGCAGCGATGACCACGCGAAGGTGGCGGAGCGACAGCCAGGTCACGGGTTCATCGTCATGCCGGGGTCAGCGACCGCAAAGCGATCAGGAGCGGCAGGAACATGCCTGGCAACTTCCTGCCACCCGGCATTGCTCAAAGACCCAAAACTGGCGCTTCACACCGCAAGGATGCGCTCATATGATCATGTGGGTTCGCGCTTGGCTGCTATTGGAATGGGAGTTCCGGTTCATAGCTGAAAGGCTCACAGCATGCTCGACGCACTCGGGTTTAGCCCGGGGCTCAGCCCGGCCCAGTCAGCGGTATACCAGGCGATGCTCACCGAACCCGAGCGCGAGATATCCGTGATCGCTGACGCGCTGGCGCTGTCCGTCAAGGACGTGCTGGCAGCCATCTCGGCACTAACCGATCTATCCCTGCTTCAGGCGTCCCCGGACAGTCCAGACGCGTTCCGGCCGGTCAGCCCGCACCTTGCTTTTCAGACCATCGTCCGCCGCCGCGAGGCGAATCTGGCTCGCAGCCAGGACGAACTCGCGGCGGTTCAGGCCGCCATCGCGATCGCCGCCGCCTACCAGCAGCCCATTGCCCCAGATCGCACCGAGCACCTGAGCGCCCCGGAGGTTGTCCAGGCGCGACTGGACACACTGGCCGCGCACACCGCGACCGAGTGGCTGGTCGTGTTAACCGGCGCATCCCAGCCGATCGGGATGAGCCTTAGCCTGTCTCTTGACCACTGCATGACTGACCGCGGCGTGCAAGTTCTGATACTCCTTCAAGACAGCCTCCGCAAGGACACTGCCGTCTTCGGCCACGCCTTATGGTCCATCAAGATGGCGGGCAAGCCCGTACCGCACCGTTGCTGCCCACTGAAATGCTCGTCAGTGACCGGCGAGTCGCCGTCCTTCCTGTCGACCATACAAATCCGGCCGACGGCGCAATCTGCACACGGGAGCCCAGCGTCGTCGGGGCCCTGACCGCGGTATTCAACCAGGCATGGGAGTCCGCGCAGCCGCTCTCCGCGCATACCGCGCCTGACAGCCAGACGGGACTCGCTGCGGGCGAGCGCGAGCTGCTCAGGCTGCTCGCCACCGGGATGACCGACGAGACAGCCGCGAGCCGCCTCGGCATATCCCTGCGCACCGCCCGACGGCAGATGGCTCACCTGATGGAGTGCTTGGGCGCAACCAGCCGCTTCCAGGCCGGAGCCCAAGCTGTAAGGCACGGCTGGCTCGACCAGATGACCTCATCAGCCCAGCCGACAGAAGCGGGGGCTGGCCTTCGCTCAGTCGCTGAGGCTGAGTCGAGCCCGAGCGCCGCCTGACCAATCGGCCACACTGGCGACGACACGTCTGGTGCACGTCGCCGTCTGTGGGATGGCAACTACCAGCTCATAGTCGGCAACTTATGCGTTGGTTTTGACGTCGGCGTTTGGAACTGCAGTCAGCGTGAGTGCCGACGGTCGTCCGTCCGCGGTGGCAGAGACCCGGGCCGGCCGGGGACGTCTGGTCGGGAACTGGGGCGTCGTGGGGACGTGCCGCCTGGTGGGTGAGCGTCCTGTGCGCTCCGGATTACGGTGCGGGCATGACCAAACCAGGACAGGCCGAGATGATCGCCCGCGGCCTGCTGGCCGGGTCGCTCCCCCGCCGGTCGGCGGTTGGCGCACACCCGCGGTGTCGCCGCCACCGCCCGAGCCATCGCCTGGGCCTTCGGCCGGGACGCTGGGGTGCTGGTGGCAGCGGCGTACCTGCGCGACATCGGGAACGCACCAGCCCTCGCCGGCCCGGGTACCAGGTTCCATCCCTGGACGGCCCGCACCTGCGCGACACGGCCAAGCGGACGACCTGATCTGTCGCCTGGTCGCGCACCACGCCTCGCCCCGACCGCAGCCGCCGGCCTCGGCCTGGCCGGCCCGCTGCTCGCCGAGTCCTGGTCCCGCCCGCACCCCCGGCCGACGCGCTCCTCTTGCGAAATGACCACCGGCCCGACGGCCAGCCCATGACCCTCACCGCCCGCCCGGCCGAGATCACCGCCCGGTCCGGCGCCGGCCACCCGGTCACCCGGGCCACCACCCGATCCGCATCCGACCTCACCGCCGCAGCCGGGCGCACCACAGCCCACTCGACGCTCGCACCAGGCCGCGGCACTAACGCCGCAGCCGGGCGGTCTCACAGCCTGAGCCGGGTGGAGCGCAACCCGGACCGAGGCTGACGGACCACCTATGCGGACCCGGGTAAGCACCGCCCCCTATACGCGCCCCAAGCCGCACGAGAGTGACGTTTCCGCAGGTAGATGGCACACTCAGCGGCCCCACTCCGGCGGGGGTGCGCTGATTCGATTCTGCGATGGCTGGCTCCGTCCGCTCGGTGGATCGCCTGGATGGCGTCGGGTGGTCAGGCTGCGGCGGGTACCTCGGGGCGCTGGCCGGTGCCGTAGACGGCGATGGCGGGATCCCATTGCCGGCCGGTGGTGACCACGGCGTGCAGCTGGCGCAAGATGGCGGCGGCGATCACGGCCTGGGCCTGGGTGGGGGTGAGCTTGTTCTGCGCGCCGGCTGGTCAGGTGCTGGTAGCGGGCCGCGCAGACGGGGTTGGCGCGCTGGGCTCCCCAGACCGCCCGCCATGCGGCGAGCCGCAGGCCGGGCCTCACGGCTGACGTGCCGCCTCCAGCGATACCGGCCACACGCATTCCAGCAGGTCACGCAGCTGCTGTACCTGGCTGACGGTCTCGGCGACCAGCTGTTCCCGGCGCGCCCCCAGGGGCCGGAGCCGACCCCAGGTCTCATCAGCCGGCTCAGGGACATAGCAGCGCAGCTGCCCGGTCAGGCGCGCGATCAGGACAGCGTCCTTCTCATCGGTCTTGACCGGACGTCAGGTCCTCCGTGCGCCGCGACCACGACGTCACGATCGGCTGCACGCACACAAACGGCATCCCCCGGTCCGCGGCGAGCTGCCCCAGCACGCGCCACCGGTGACCGGCCGGCTCGCACGCTACCGTCACCTGCGCGAAGCCTGCCTTCACGGCCTGGGCCGCAGCCCAGTCCAGAGCGGCCCCGAGAGCCCACGCCCGGCACCGGAACGTCCTGCGCGCCAGCACCCGCGAATCGTGATCGGCCACCACGACCATCTGCTTCTGGTCCGCCGGGTCAATGCCCACGATCGCGTTCACCACCGGAACCAGCCCCCGAAGCCGGGCGAGCCGCGCGTTGCGGTTGCGATCACCACGGGAAACGCCTCTACTGTTACCCACAGAACGTCCCCCTCTGCGCATGGCACACCAAGCCCGGCAAGCGCATCAGGAGGACGTTCCTAAATCCCGGACCGACACGCAGAATGACTTTCTATGCCGATGAGCGGTCGCGCGATCAGCCGTCGTCGCGGCAGAGGCAGAAGGGGTGGCCGGCCGGGTCGAAGAGCACCCGGACATTGTCCTGCGGCTGGTAGGCAGCGACCGAGGCTCCGAGGGCGACTGCCTCGGCGACCGCGGAGTCGAGGTCTCCGACCTGGAAGTCGAGGTGCATCATCGGGCGCTGCCGTCCGTCGACGGGCGGCCATACGGGGGCCTGGTAACCGGTCGCCTGCTGGAACACGACATAGATGGATCCCTCGGGAGCGGCGAGGATCGTCGTGCCCGGCTCCTCGTGGCCGATGGTCCACCCGAGCAGCTCGGAGTAGAACCTCGCCAGCGCGCCGGGGTCAGGCGCCTCGATAGCGGTTCCCCACCACATGCCTGTCGTTCGAGATCGCACCCGTGCACCTTCCTTCCAGGAGAGTGTGATTGCCGGTCATGTCGGCACCCTAGAGCCCAATACGGACGTTCTACTTCCGCAATCGTGACCCACCGACCACCGAAACGCTGCACCGCATCGCGTCTGCCTCTGCCGGGGCCACCCGCTGTGCCGCGGATCGCGCGACTAGCGTCTGGCTCAGGGCCGATGCCGGTTCAGCGGCCGGCGCTTCCGTCGATCTGCTCGCGGATGATGTCCGCGTGGCCCGCGTGCCGGGCGGTCTCCTCGATCATGTGGGTCAGTATCCACCGCAGGTTCGGTGGTGCCGTCTCGCGCGCCGACCGCACCCCCAGCCGGCCCAGATCGGTGACCGCCGCGATCGCGTCGTTGCACCGCCGGACCATCGACCGGTACGCGGCCAGCACGCCGTCGATCGTGTCGGCACCGCTGACGGGTTCGTCCGGCCATCGGGCGGACTCACCGGCAAAGGAGTACAGGAACCAGGCCTGCTCCACTGCCGTCAGGTGCTTGACCAGCCAGAGCAGGCTGGTGCCCGACGGGACCAGGCAACGGCGGGCGTCCTCCTCGCTCACGCCAGCCAGCTTCGCCGCGAGCGCCTCGTGCAGGTAATCCAGGAAGACCAGCAGCGTGGTCTTCTCATCCGCTGTGACCTCGGGCGGACGAAGATCACCACGATGCTGCTGACGGGCCACGGCCCGACCGTAACCCGGGCCGCCCGTCTCCGCCACCGAATAGCCTTAGTACCCGGCCACCGGCGTGAGCCTGCGGAACGGGCGACTTTGCCGCAAGTAGCGCGGTCGGCGGCCAGGCAAGTCCCACCCCTCGCCGGCCAGCGCGGCGCAGCCTCGCTGCGGGATAATCCGAGCCGTGCCTGCCGACCACGATTGCCGCAGCTGCATCAACAACGCCCGCCTGGATCTGCCTCCGCGAGAGCAGATTTACGTCAGCTCAACGTGGCGGGTGGCGCACGCCTTCGGGACAGCGCTGGCCGGCTGGATGGTCGTGCTGCCCCGCCGCCACATGATCGCACTGGACGAGCTGACGCCTGCGGAAGCGGCCGATCTCGGGCCGCTGCTGACCGGCCTGACCTCCGCGCTGCGGCAGGTCACCGGCTGCGACAAGACCTGCGTCGCGCTCTTCGCCGAAGCCGAAGGCTTCCAGCACATCCACTTTCACGTTATCCCGCGGCCTGCTGACCTGGACGCCAGCTGGCGCGGACCGCGCGTGTTCGGGCTGCTCGGCGGCGATCCCGCTCGCCATGTACCGGACGGCGTCATGGATCAGATCGCGACCAGCATCGCTCGCGTTCTGCCCACCCGGGCTGCATGACCTCTACCGCGGTCCGAGCGATGTCGCGGCCGATCAGCAGAAAGTCCAGCGAGCCCTGTGCATTGGCACGCGGCCAGCGAATGACCGATTCCGATCCAGCCGCCACGCCGGGATGGCAACTCTGGCGGACTCAGGCGGTTGCTGGATATGCCTCTCCTGCACGCGCGAGAAGGCTTCCGTACGCAACTGACCCGGGAACGGGCCCGGCTGAGCGCCCCCATCAAACTGGCCACGCCATTGGACGAAGCACTGCCAAACTTCTAGCTCATCCGCCAGCTCATCATCAGGTACCGGCCACACACGGTACTGATCGGGGTAGTCGTCGAGATCGTCGGAGAAGCGGCAGTCGAAGTGATGCGGGCGCGCTCCGACGAGCGAGATCCCTGACCGAGGGCAGTCCCACCAGCCGAAGTAGCACAGCACGTCTTCAAACTCGCCGTCCCCATATGCGTCGGCCACGGTCGCAATTTTGCCCGATGGACGCAGACATAGGCAGATCCCTGTGCTCTGTCCAGTCGCACTCTTCTGCCGCAGATAGGTGCGCTCCGGGGTAGCCCTGACTGCGCGAGCGGATGCCTGGCAGCATGGTCGCGGGGGGGCGGAAGGCGACGGTGATGGCAGGGTCGGAGGAGCAGGCGGTGACGTGGCCGCAGATCGCGGGCTGGTATGACCAGCTGGTGCGGCAGGGAAGCGGGCCGCACGAGCTTGCCGTGGCCACCACGCTGCGGCTTGTCCCGGATCTACGGGGCGCGCGGGTCCTGGACGTGGCGTGCGGGCAGGGCATGGCGACCCGGGCCCTGGCCCGGGCCGGGGCCGGGTCCGTGACCGGCGCTGACCTGTCGGCGGAGATGATCGAGATAGCCCGCGGCTACGAGGTGGCCGAGCCGCTGGGCATCCGTTACCTGACCAGCGACGCGTGCACTCTCGCCGGGCTGGGCGACGCGTCCTGCGACGTGGTGACCTGCCAGCTCGGCCTGATGGACATCCCGGACCTGCCCGCCGCGCTGGCATCGGTCGCCCGGGTGCTGCGCCCCGGCGGATCCTTTGTGTTCGTGATCGGCCACCCGTGCTTCCTTGCCCCCGGCGCAGCCACGGTCGCGACCGCGGACGGCGGTCCCGCCCGGCTGATCGGCGACTACCTCCGCGAGCGGTTCTGGCGGTCGGCCAACCCGGCCGGGGTCCGCCGGGTCGGCAACCACCACCGCACCGTGGCGACCTACCTCAACACGCTCACCGCCTGCGGGCTCACCCTCGACCTCGTCGACGAGCCCCCCGCCAGCGGCCGGCTCGCCACCGACCAGCCCGTCTACCGCAACGTCCCGATCTTCCTCGCCGCCCGGACGACCAGACGCCCGTAACTGCTGCGTCCTCGATAGCCGAGCGCTGATCAGCGCTCGCGCACCTCACCCTAGCCGCCGACCGGGCGATCGCCTCGCGATGCCAATCGCATAGCTTGCGCCGAAAGTGTCGCCTGGCTACGTGATGGGCAGGGAGAGCACCTGGTCGGCGAGTGGCTGCCGGTCGCTGGCCGGAGTGATGCGGGGGCTGGCCGCCACTGCGGCCTGGACGGCGTGCCTCTCCGATCTCGTCAGCTCTTATTAGGAGCGCCAGCCGGAGGCCGTGGAATTGCTCGTTCCCCGAACGCGAGTCCGCGATCGCCGACAGGATCGTCGCGCCGTCTGCCAGCGACGGGTCACCTTCCATCAGCCCCAGCGCCAGGACGCGCATCGTCGGCGTGCCGTTCTTGAACGGCTCCCTTGCCTCCCCGGCTTCAAACTTCTCCAGCTCGGCGAGCGCCGCGGCCCGCTCGACCAGGCGGTCCTGCAGATGCACTTTGGCGTCGCGGTACGCCGGATCACCAAGCTCCTCGCGAACGAGGGCGTAGGACTCAGCAAAGCTAGCGAGATCAGAGCGGTCCAGGATTCGCGCGGTCTTGGGCGCGCCGAGTTCGCTGATCTGACGAGTGAGCCTGAGCTCAAGCCCGGTGGCACTGACCGAGACTCGCTCGACCCGGTCGATCACGAAGGGGCTGACGACCAGGACGGCACCAATGACACTTAGGGTCGCGGTACCCGCCGTGCTGGTAGCGGAAGGATCTTGATCACGCCGGCGGCCAGCAGCCCGACCGCGAGCGCAACTAGACCCAGCTGCGACGCCCGCTTAACCACGATTCATCTCCGCTACCAGGGCTGCTGCCCGACCGGAACAGAACCGTACTCACAAACTAACGCCCTATGCCGCTGCGGGCGTGTCCCTGGCGCAGGCTCAGCGCTGGGAGGCGCAGCTGATGCAGCTGGTGGCTGCCGGCCGGGCGGCCAGGCGGGCGGCGCCGATCTGCTGGCCGCAGTTCTCGCAGCTGCCGTAGCTGCCCTCCGCGAGCCTGAGCAGCGCCGCATCGATCTCGGCGAGGTGCTGACCTGCCTGGCTGGCCAGGGCGGCGGCATGCTGCCGCTCGAACGCGATGGTGGCGCCTTCCGGATCGTGCTCGTCGTCGGTGCCGACTGAACCCGACGACGCTATGATCCCGGCGAGCTCCCGCTCCAGCCCAGCCGCCGGAGGGTGTCCGCTCGTTCCGCCGCCAGCAGCTCAGATGCCTGCTTCTGCTTTGTCACCCGTCCTGGATACCAGGGTGCCGGCCAGAGGGGCGGACCGGCGGGCCGGCCGTCGTCCGCATTTGCCGCCGAGCGGGCGGGCGCGGTGGTGGCGCCAGGTCTGCCGGGAAGCGGCGCATGGCATTCAGGCGTCCGGGTGGTCGGGCAGGTCCGCGGGGTAGGTGATGTGGATCTCCGCGATGTCTGCGGGGAAGTCCCGCTCGTTGCTGGTGATGAACCGGTCGGCGCCGAGGGCAACGGCGGTGGCCAGGTGGGCGGCGTCGGCTGCCCGCAGCCGGTACCGGCCGGCCAGGGCGGTCGCGAGCTCGGCGGTCGCCCGGTCCACCGGGAGCAGGTCAAGGCGGGCCAGCAGCCCGGCCAGGGCTCGGACCTCGCCGGCCGCGCCGTCGCGGAGCGGCTTGCCGAGCACCTCGGGCAGCAGCAGGACCGATCCGGCACCCGCGAGCACGCCGGTTCCGGCGGCGGCGAACAGCGCGGCCACCCGCCGTCCGAGGGGGTGGCCGGGGACCGCGGCGTAGATGAGCGCGTCGGCGTCGAAGCAATCCACTACCGGGCGTCGCGGCCGGCCCTGATCGCGCTGATCAGCTCCTCGGCGCGCTGCGCTGTCAGCCCGGTGCCCCCGGGCAGGTCGGCGGCCGCGGCTTCGGCGAGCAGGTCGCGGACCCGCGCTGCGCCGTCCAGCGCTGCCTGCGCCCGCCGGCTGCGCAGCGCTCCGGGGCTGACGAGGACGGCCACGGGACGGCCGTGCCGGGTGATCGTCACCTCTTCGCCGTCCTGGACGCGGGTGAGCAGCTCGGGCAGCGCGGCCCGTGCCTCAGAGGCCGTCATGGTCGCCATGACCCAATGGTACATTACTGTACGTCGAAGTACAACTAGCTTTCCATGGCCACCCAAGCCAACCGCAACCGTCCGCTCACGCCGCCGATCGGGTGTTCGCCCCAGCAGGGCGCAGAGGCGCTCGGAGAATCTCTGCCGCGGGAATAGGCTGGCCGACATCATGAAGTACGTCCTGTTCTATGAGTATGCGGAGGATGCTGCGGCTTCGGCACCTGTGCATGTTGCCGCGCACCGTGCTCGCCGGGCCGAGTTCCACGATCGCGGCAGCCTGCTGTTGACCGGGCCGTTCTCCGACCAGCGCCGCGCCATGGCCGGGCATGCAACGCGCACGCAGCAGGGTCCTCGGGCGCGTTGCGGGAGCGTCTTGTCCTAGTGTCCTGCGCCGGAGATTCGCTGCAAATATCGACTGAGGGATCCGAGGATTTCATCCGCAGTCTTGGTCCAGATGAATGGTTTGGGATCGGTGTTCCATTGGTCCGTCCAGGCCATGATGTCCTTCGCGAGCCCGGTGACCGACTTGTGGACGCCGCGGCGCAGGAGTTTCTGGGTCAGAAGCCCGAACCAGCGCTCTGCCTTATGCCGATATCAGCATAAGATCGATTATGCCGATACCGTGATTATGCCGAACAGCTGATCAGCGAGTCGCGTTCGCGCAGTTCAGGCGCGGTCAAGTGTGCTCACGGAGCCGGCATAATCCGGATGGCCCGGGCTGCCTCCCGCCGTGCCGTGCCCGCACGCCTGTCCCGGCTCTGAAGCGCGTTTCCCCTGGCAGGCAGGGTGCTGCACGGCGTCGCGCCGGGCTGATGCCGCGACCCGGCATGGCCCTGGCCGTCCCGGCAGGCCGCTGATTATGCCGATATCGCTGCCGCTGGCACCCCGCGCCAGCAGCGGCACAGGGCACCATGTCGGCATAACCGCAGTATCGGCATAATCGACCTGGTTGATCCAGGATGAGCTGGTCGGAGTGAAGTGCATGTGGATCCGGGGGTGCTTGTCTAGCCAGACCTGGACTTCAGGGGTCTTATGGGTGGCGTAGTTGTCGGCGATGATGTGGATCTGCAGGGCCTCGCCCTGGTCCGTCAGCCGCGGCACCTGCTTGTCGATCTTCGCGAGGAACCTGATCCATTCGACGTGACGGTGCTGCTTGCAGGTATCGGCGATGACCAGTCCGTCTGCGACATTGAACGCCGCGAACAGGTCCAGTGTCCCGTACCGGGCGTAATCGTGGGTCCGCCGTTCCGGCATGCCGGGCATCATGGGCAGGACCGGCTGGGAGCGGTCAAGGGCCTGAACCTGGCTCTTCTCGTCCACGCAGAGCACAACCGCATGCTCCGGCGGGTTCAGGTACAAGCCGACGATGTCGTGGACTTTCTCCACGAACAGCGGGTCAGCGGAGATCTTGAATGTATCGGCCAGATGGGGCTTGAGCTGAAAAGCCTTCCAGATCCGGCCGATCGTGGACGGGGACAATCCGGTGTGCTTCGCCATCGATGCCCGCGACCAGTGCGTCGCATCTGCCGGGCTTGACTCCAGTGTGTCGACGACGACCTTCTCCACCATTTCATCGGCGATCGTGGGCTTGCGCCCTGACCGGGGCTCATCGCACAGGCCGTCCAGCCGCATCCCGATGAACCGGCTACGCCACTTGCCGACCGTTGCATGATGACAGTGCAGCTTCGCTGCCACTTCCTGGTTGCCTAGGCCATCTGCGCACTCCAGGATCATCCTGGACCGCATCGCCAGTGCCTGCGCGGATGTCGCACGCCTCGTCCAGCGTTCAAGCGTTTCGCGCTCCTCGCCGGACAGGATCAATTCCGCCTTCGGCCGTCCCGTTCTCGCCATGACCTTAACTCTGAGCCAATCAGCGGTCACTCGCCGCTACAACACGACACACATGGTGATGTCATGACCAACTTATGCCCTGAATTTAAGACGCGGGACACTAGGAGGCTGCTGAAATAGCCGGTTTTCGATCAAGGCGCAGGCCGCTGACCTGCGACTTTGTCTAGCCGAAGAGCCGAATTCGGGCCTTAATCAGCAGGCTCCTAGGCGAAGGGTGGGATGCTGCTCGCGGAAACCTGCGCTACGTTGCTATCCGGCGCGGGTGGTTCTTCCGGTGCTCGTCGCCGAGTTCCCGCACTCGCTGGTAGTCGCGGTCGGAGAACGTGGTGCGCCAGGGCTTGCGCATGCCGGTAACGACCGTGATGGCGGGCCGTGGTAAGCCCCACCTGGCTAGCTCGCCGGCGGTGCCGTTCTCCAGCGGGCAGAAGAGCCGGAACGGCTCGCGCCCGGGTCCGGTGAGCCGGATCTCGTGCCAGCCGCCCATGTCACCGTGCATGGCCTCCCACTTGCCGCCTCCGGAGAACCGGGGCGGCGGCGCCGCGGCAACCGCGTCCAGCACCGCGGTGAACTCAGCGTCGATCTTGCCGGGCAGCTGTCCAGGAACGCCAGAGCAGGCGCCGTCCCGTCCGGTGCCTGGTAGTAGATGACGGCCCAGGGCAGCTGCTCGCCATCAGCCGGGCTGGATGCGCCGCGGGCAGCGCGCCGTGGAGGCATGGCACCGACCGTAGCGTCCGGAGCCTAGGAGATGGCCGCGGCGCGCGCCTTCGCGCTGCCGTCACGCACCGCCGGCCGCGTACCCGTCCTGCGGACGACGCGCAGGTCGGCTCCCAGCGCGTCGGCGAGCGCGGCGATCAGCGGGAACTCCGGGCGCACCTGGCTCGCCGTGAACAGGCGCCGGACGCTGGAGGCGTTGCGGCTGGCGCGCCGGGCAAGCTCGGCTTTGGAGATGCCCAGGTCGACCCTCAGCGAGTCCAGGTCGCGGATCACCGCGTCGGTCTGGGCCAGCTCGCGCGCGGTACGCTCATACGCCAGCCGGTACTCCCCCATGCCCCGCGGCTCCCGGGCACCACGGCCCGGCTGGTCACCTTCACCGTCACCGCGCGCACCCGCAGCGGCAAGGCGAAGACCACGCTGATCCGGGTCCTGACCACGCTGCTGGACCACGAGGCGTACCCGGCCAGGGAGATCGCCGCCCTGTACGCCGAAAGATGGCAGGTGGAAATCGCGTTCCTGCACCTGAAGAGAACCGTCCGCGGCCCCCGCCGCGCCCTGCGCGGCCAGTCCCCCGAGCTCGCCCGCCAGGAAGCATGGGCGCTGCTGCTCATCCACAACATGACGGCCACCGCAGCCGCCCGCGCCGCCGCCCTGGCCGGCACCGATCCCGGCCTCATCCCCTTCACCGCGGTCCTCGCGCTCATCCGCGGCCACGTGACGGCCGATACCTGCTGCCAGCACTGCGGCCGGCGGCCCGCAGATCCCCTTGCCGGCCTGCTCGCCGCCATCCTCGCCCAGCCCAGGCACCGTGACGGCCGGCAGCGAACGTCAGGCCGCACGCCAGCCGAACGCCGCACAAGGCACACCGAAGAAGTCGACTACACCATCGACATAACGAAGTCAAATCTCCCGCAATGGGACAGAACTCCGGAAAGTTAAGGGCAGTGGGAGCCGAGGTGATGGACCAGATCTTCCGATGATTTTAAGGCGGCGCTATGATGCCCGGCACTTCGAGGAGGCGGTCCATGTCAAGACTTTGCCTATATAAGGTGGCCATTGATGCGGTCGGCCGAGGTTCGATCTGGCGCGATCGGTCAGACTATCCATCGTGTCTCGACCAGTATCATTTCACCTGGCTTTTGTGCAATTAGGACCAAGAGGGCCATTTAGGACCAGCTGGCGCGAGCGCAGCCTGGGTGAGCATCGCCTCCGGACCTGGTCCTCGGAGTGGCGGGCGCCACGCGATCACGGGCGGGTCCCTGGCAGATCTGCCACACACGCCAAGAATAGTAACATATTCTGTCATTCAGTAATATCACTAGCATATCTCCTCGACTAGAGCCTTCGGAATCTGACATTATCCGGACCTGACCCGTTCCTGATTTCAGTCACACTAGTCTCAGTTGCTATAAGCTGTCACATGTTCGCCTGGCAATGACTCCAGTTACCACGTATGATCTGCACTGTCCGTCAAGGAGGCACTGTATGAAGGCATCTGGCTCGCACCACTGTTCCAGCCTCGTCGATGTGACGCAGATGCCGATGGCTCAGCTCCGAATGCTGGACGATGCAGTGTTTGCGAAATCACTAGATTCGCTTCTGCGCACATGCGACAGCGATGGCGATCGTCGTTGGGATAGCGGAGCGGACGGTAGCCGGGATCAAGAGGACCGTTGCTGGATTCGTGACGAGAGCATTCTGGATTGACGCTCTCCACTGCGAGGGCACCTAGTCCGCACAACCTCGGCAGTTCTCAGCTGGCCGCCTTGGCCAGGGGACGTGTCACGGCGGATGCGACTGAGACGCTGCTCGCGGCCGAGTCAAGCAAGCATCGTCTGCTGGTCGAAGGAGTCAGGCGCCGGGCAGCAACGCGGCCGCAGGGCGAGCGAGTCCTCATTGATGCCGCTGTCCAACTGCTAAGCGACGTCGAGGCACACTCCCCAGATATCGTGGCCAGTTTGATTGCGCTGCCGCAGATCGGCAGCTGGGCAGTGGAATGCCTCCGCAGGATGGCCGCCGATGAGGACGCGAAAGGTGCCATGGCTCGGTCAGTCCCGCTGAGCAACGACCTTGGCTATCTCGCCGGAATTGCGGCAGTGGCAGCGTTGCGGACTGGTCATCCCTTCGATCTCTCCGTGCCGCTGCGTAATGGCAAGCTATTGTTACCTGGCCTAGGCGTGGCCGACCTTGATCCTGTGGATCCATCAGGGGTCGTGCGCATCCGCCTCGGCCACGATGGGGCTGTGGTTTATTCGGGTGACCGGATGATGGTGCTGCCTGCTGGCGCCGATCTGGCTTTCAGCTCTTTCGATGCCCGATGGTCGCCGACCCCTCGGCTGCACGCTGAGGCCGGAGGCTTGGTGCTCGATGTTCGGCTCGACATCTCCGATCCCTTCCTGACCCGGATTGGTGCAACAGTTACCGAGCTGTCGACCGCGGATCGCGCGGCGTGGCAACTTAGCATCGCTGCGGCCTGGCGGATTCTAGTCCGTCAGCACCGTGCTACCGCAGAAGCGTTCGCAGCCATTGTGTCGACCTTGGTGCCGCTGGCGGTCCCAACGCCGTCTATTTCGAGCAGCGCGACATCTGGATGGACATTCGGCGCGATCGGCCTCAGCCTGCCGCGCGACGCGACATCCTTGACCGAGATGCTCGTTCACGAGCTCCAGCATCTTGTGCTAGGTGCGATTGAGGACTTGAGTCCGTTAGTGATCAGTGATCGCGATAATCACCTCGGTTATGCGCCGTGGCGCGACGATCCTCGGCCTGCCGAAGGACTGCTGCATGGCTGCTATGCCTACCTCGGCGTGACCCGATTCTGGCGGCAGCAGCGCCGTGTCGGCGGACCGGCCGAGCAGCTGCGGAGCGCAACAGAATTCGCCCGCTGGCGGCTGGCGACCTTAAGCACAGTCACGAAACTCGCGCGGTCTCCGGCTCTCACGGAGATGGGTAGGAGATTCGCCTCAGGAATCTGCACTCAGCTTGCCCGGTGGCGAGCCGAACCAGTACCGGCCGAGGCTGAGGATCTTGCGGGCGACGTACTCACCGAGCATCGGGTCCGTTGGCGTCTCAACAACTTGCTACCGGCTGACGCTCAGATTGAGGTCGCAGCTCAAGCTTGGCTGTCGGGCAATGCCATGGCTAAAGCAATGTCGGAAGTGCGCAGCACGCTCAAAGTGACCAGACCGGCGATGCAGACGGCGCGGGCCCAGCTGCTTGAGGCGCGTTACAGGGATCCGGATCGAATCCGGCGGATGGTCGAATGGACTGACGGCGGGACCAGCCTAGATGGACCTGGAGAGACGATCGACGAGTCCGACATCGCCTTGCTGCGCGGCGACATCGTGACCGCCCTCCGCAGGTACTCGCAGCGCCTCGCTTCAACTGACGACATGGACGCATGGCCTGGCCTCGCCGTCGCCTGGCGCCACTCAGGCCAACCCGAGACCGTGTCATTGTTGACCCGGCGACCTGAGGTGGTAGCTGCCGTGTATGCCCGCCTCCGGACGCTGCAAGGCAACCCGCCTGATCCGACCAAGCTCGCAGAATGGCTCGCAGGATACTTCGCGAAGCGATCCGGCGCCTTGTCCGATGGTCAAGTGCCGACGTAACGACGGGATATCAGGTGGCCATTGGGTTGATGTCCAGACTCAGGCGACCTTCCTGGGCAGCCAGCCTAGCCTGCGGATGAAGGTTACCGAGCGCGGCGTTCAGAGCCGGCAGGGTTGCATCACGCAGTTCGCGGGCGCCGACCTCGTCACCAACGGCGCGGCGGTCCAGGGCAAGGTTAGCGGCAGTGATGAGAGTACTCGGATGATTCTCCCCGCGTGACCGGCGCGACGCGGGCAGTGCCGCTTCACCTAGCTCGCGTGCCCGGCGCACATCGCCTACGGCCGCCAGGTCGCTGGCTAGGTTGGTCATGGCAGCCAGCGTGCTCGGGTGATCCTCGCCATACATCTCAGTGAAGGCTGCAAGCGCACACTCGTCTAGTTCGCGTGCACGAACGAGGTCACCCTGCGTCCGCAGAACGATGGCAAGATCTACTCTGGCTGCGTTGGTGTTCGGATGGTCGGCACCGACCGATTGCTCCCAGCCAAGCAGGGTCCGCTCACCGAGTTCGGCGGCACCGTCCAGGTCCCCGGTCAGCCGCCGGTCACTGATCAGGTATGTCGCGACCAGCAGTGAACGGCGATGGGTTTCCCCGACGAGCGCGTAGTGGCGCTCAAGGATCATCTCGCCTTCGCGGCGGGCATCCTCGTATTGTCCGACTCGCCGCAGGCACAGGCTGAGCTCAGCGCCCACCAGCAGTCTGAACAGGTTCCACGGCCGCTTCCTTTGCTCCAGCGTGGCGTTGACCTGCCTGATCAGGTCCAGTGACTCCTCGTACTTGCCCAGCCGACGCAGGTCCCGTGCTACTGCGAACTGCGACGTCAGGGTGCTTTCGTCGGTGTGCCCCAGGGTACGCCCACGCTCTTCAAGCACTTGCTCGTCATAGGCAAGCGCCTCCTCGAACCTGCCAAGGCAGCGCAGGCTGATCGCAATGTTGTTGCAGAGCTGCAAGGTATCCTCATGATCCGGTCTGAGCTCTGTCTCATAGAGCGGGAGCAGCCGCAGGTCGCTCTCGAGCGCCTCGGCATCGCGGCCGAGCATGCTCAGATCGCGGCCATGGTTGCGCGCACAGAATAGGTAGATCTCGTCGGTCACTCCATAACCGCGCTCCAGTCGTCCGAGCGTGTCCAAGTTGAGCTGGTAGGCCTCCTGCCAGCGCCCGCTGAAGCGCAATGCCGTGCCAATCTCGACCGCCAGCGTCAGAGTCAACTTGTCTTCCGGATCGAACTTCTCCCGCCAGCGCGTGAGCGTTGGCTCGCCAAGTGCCAGGCTCTCTGTGTAGCCGCCGTTCCGGTACAGTTGGCGCACCTGGTTGGTGATCAGCTTTCGGACTGCCGGGTTAGCGGATTCCACTGCACCTGAGGGCACTAGGTGTTCACGCGAGCGCTCATAGATCGCCCCGCTGTCCTCGCGGTCAGGGGCATGTGGGTCGGAGGCGGCAAGTAGCAAATGCACGATCTCGCGGAGTTCTCCGGCCTTGGCAGCATCCTCCCGCTGCACGCGGTCACGGGTCACTGTCTGCACAACTCGGTGCATCTGTACCACGTTACGAACGCCGTCGATTCGGACCAAAGAATAGCGATCGAGTTCTCGCACAGCTGGGCGGAACTTCGCTACATCGCCGAGAATATCGGCGATCGGCTGCGGCAGGGCCAGGTTGGGGTGCTGCATGAGCAGCTCTTCGGCGATCGGCTCGGGGGCGAAGAAGGCCAGCAGCTGGAAGATCGTAGCTGCCTCCTGGGATATCGCCTTGTTTGACACGCTCCACGTCGTAGCTACCGCGCCGGGATACGCGATATTGACATCGCTAGCGAGAGCCTTGAATGCGTTCTCCCGATACATCGTGAGATACTCCTCGACCGAGGCTCCGGTTTCCTTGAGATATGCGGCGGCATGCTCCACGGCCAAGGGCAGATTGCCGAGTTCCACAGCCAGTTCTTCGGCGGACTCGCGCCGCCGTGCGTCCTCCGCGTGTGTGTCCGCCATCTCATAGTCGCCGCTACCTACGGCGTTGACCGGAGCGAGAGCAGGCACACGCTTGCGCAAGAACTCAACCGTCTCACTTGGCTCGAAGACGTTGAGTTCGATGCCTTCCACATGCAGTGCCTGCCAGTGCAGATCCCGTGATGTGATGATGACGTGCCCGAACCCGCGCGACTGCGGGATGTACTTGCTGATCACCGACGCGCTCTGGGCGTCATCGAAGATGAGCAGCCAGTTTTCGTATGGCACCCCAGCAATAAGGGCATCCATGACCACACCGGTCGAGTAGTCGCGTTCCTCGCGCCTGACCCCTTCAAGCCCGAGCCGGTTGCCGAGCGCCACTAGGGCACCTGTGATGGCCTCCTCGCGCTCGGCGCGAATCCACCAGACTAGATCGTAGTGTTCGCGATACCGGTGCGCGTACTCGGCCGCCAGCTCGGTCTTGCCGACGCCGCCAAGCCCGTACACCGCCTGTACCGGCTGGCCGATCAGTGCGGTTGAGTCGGCAAGCAGATGCGCGCGCAGATCAGCGAGCTCCTTCTCGCGCCCGATGAAATGCGGATTGCGGAACGGGATCTCCCGACCCCACACGGCATGACGCATCCGATGCGCACCGCCGCTGCTCGCGGAATTCGTCGGATCTGTCATCGCTACCGTCCCTTACCCGTGCCGCCGGTACTGGCGTCCGAGCCAGCCCCGGCACTAAACCCTATGCTATTCCGTGCCGGTGAAGTGCCCTACCCGGGGCACTCGGTGGCTGCCAAAGATCAACTTTGGACATCTTCCCCGCCGTTCGTGTGAGCGACCGACCGATCGCCGGTGGATCTACTTATGACCAAAGTGGTCGCCGTTGACCAGAATGGCTGTTAGTCGACAGTTTGGTTATCTTTCCCCCTGAATCGATTCCAGCCCATCGGCTAGACAACAATCGCCCGACAAGTGGATCCCCCCTCCTGACCTGCGACAACAGGTAGAAGGCCAGAAGAAATTGATCCGTGCGCGTGCCGCTACGTCGGCGACTGTGGCAAGATCAGGGCTATAGACCATAGCCGGATGGTAAGCTTCGCCATCCTGGCTGTTTGTGTTGTCGCTGTGCGGGTAACGATCATCATAGCGGGAACAGGTAGAACATGGGCTTGTCCGGCTGCTCGCCTTGCCGTGGCATCCAATGTTGTGGGCTAGCAGGCCGTAATCGCGATCATGTTCTATTATCTCGGCCACTTGGCTACGGAACGATTACATCGAGCGTTTTCGCCGGGTCAGTGCTTCACGACCGCTGTACGGTCAGAGGGCTCCAGGGTCGCAGGACGGCCGGAGCTCGAGTGCGGCAAGCGAAACGGATCCCGCTGATGGCTTCCAGGCGCGATGAGGACCGGCGCCGTCTGACCGCGCTCGTCGAGAACCTGAAGCTGGGAACTTGTACGCCGTTCCTTGGTGCCGGGGCAAGCGCGCCCTTTATCCCAACTGCCTCCGCCCTTGCGGAGGAGTGGGCAAAGAAATACGGATACCCGTTTCCCGACACTTCGAATTTAGCTAGAGTCATGCAGTACGTCGCGACGACGACGTGTTCGGGAGACGTACCGCTGCTGAAGCAGCGGCTGATCAACGAGCGCATAAAGCACGCACCGACGCCTGACTTCGGCGGTCAGTATCAGGTACATAAGGTGCTCGCGAGCTGCGATCTGCCGCTCTACGTGACCACGAACTACGACGACTTCATGTTCCATGCCTTGGAGAAGGCTCCGGGCCGGATGCCGCGACGGGACATCAGCCCTTGGTACGTCGATGTTCCTGCTGATCGGCTGCCAAGTCCGCTTGCCGATCGCCGGTATCGGCCGTCAGCGCAAGAGCCGCTCGTCTTTCACCTGCATGGTCATCACAGCGTGCCACGTTCGCTGGTACTCACCGAGGACGATAACATCGAGTACCTTATCCGGGAGGCCGGGGACGCGCGCCGTCGTGACCTGCACGTTCTCCCAGATTATGTGCGGGGCCGACTACGCGATACATCGTTGCTGTTTCTCGGTTACAGTTTGCAGGACTGGACGTTTCATGTGCTTTTCCGGCGATTGCTCAGTGGCTCGCCCCAAAAGCGCAACCACATAAGCGTCCAGCTCAACCCGGGAAACTCAGTTCCTGCCTCAGCCTGCAGGTTCCTGGAGCAGTATCTAAGTTCCCAGCAGATCTGGATCTTCTGGGGGACCACGGAGGAATTCATGCGGAGGCTGGTCAGAGGCTTGAGCAAGGCTACGAGGCCATGAATGTCTCTGGTCCGGACCCGCGCGCCGATCACCCTGCCCGCGCCAACCGTTGGCTGGTCGGCGGGCCGTACGTCGGTCCGCGTCCTTTCCGCACCACCGATGCAGATCGTTTCTTCGGTCGGCACCGCGAGGCGCTTGAGATACGGTCTCTCTGGCCAGCGCAGCAGGTCGTTGTATTGCACGGCCGGGCCGGAGTCGGCAAGACCTCGTTGCTGAACGCGGCTGTCGTACCACTGCTCATGGTGGAGGACGGCATCGACTTGCTGCCGGTCGGCAGACTGGCGCATCAGGCCGCCAGACCGGTGGCGACAGACCGGGCCGACAATATCTACCGGTTTACCCTTCTCAGTAGCTGGGCACCTTTCGCCGAGCCGCCAAGACCCGATACGACGGTCAGGCAATTCCTCGCTGCGCGGCCACGGCTGAGCAACGCACGGGGCGAACCGTTCAGCGTGCTGGCGGCGATCGACCAATTCGAAGAGCTCTTTACTGCCTTCCCTGCACGCGACGAACAGTGTGAACAGCTCATAGACGAACTCGGCGAAGCTCTGCGCGAGATCGAGGCACTCAGCTTGCTGCTGTTGGTCCGTGACGACCATCTAGCCACACTGAGTCGCTACGAGAGTCGCCTATCCCGGCATCCATTGGTGTACCGCCATCTAGACGCACTTGACACAGAAGCAGCCTTGGAGGCGGTGACAGAACCGCTAGTCGGGTCTGGCCGGTCGTTCGACCCTGCAGCGGCAGCCAGTCTGGTCAATCGGCTGCGAACTTTTAGGTACGCTGACCGGCTCGGTCAGACCATGACGCTCACGCACGACCGCATAGAGCCCTTGGACCTGCAGATCGCCTGCGCGCGGCTGTGGTCAGCGGTCTCAGCCGATACCGATGCGGATGTCATCACCGAGCAACAACTGCACGCGTTCGGCGACCCAGGTCAGGCAGCTGCTGACTTCTATGACCAGGCCGTGAGCGCCGTCCGCGAATGGGCGCAGCACGCCGACATAACCGAGCGAGAGCTTCGGGAGTGGATCGAGTCCACATTTGTTACCGAATGGGGTACGCGCGGGACGGCCCTGCGCGGGCTTACGACCACGGCAAACATGCCCAACAGCATTGCGGATGCGTTCGCCGACCTGCACATCCTGACACCTGAGTACCGCAACCAGAGCACGTGGTATCAGTTGAGTCAGGACAGGCTGATCGACGCGGTGAGGCGCGCTAACCAGGCTTGGCGCACTGCGCACGGCATCGGCACGCCAGAACCTCCAGCCACCAGGACGGCGGCCGACTACCGCGCCGCAGCGGAGGCCGTGCTAGGAACCGGTGATTTCGCTGGCGCGCGGCGTCTCATCGCGACCGCGCTTGACGAGTACCGCGAATCGGAGGATATCCGTGGTCTCGCCCTGGCACTTGAGCTCCAAGGAGAGATCACCAGGGTCGAGGGTGACTTGGGGGCAGCGAAGGACAGTTTCAGCGATGCGCTGCATGCATTCGCCGCCTTGCAGGACGCCGCTGGCGAAGCCAGGCTGCTGTCCGCGCTTGGCGACATCTACGGTGCTCTCGGCGATTACGTACAGGCAGTCCAGTTCCACCAGCAGGCCAGCCACCGCCTTCCTGCCGATGTCGACGCCCTGACCGGCCTTGGCTATGCTCAGTGGCTCTGGGGATCCCCGGCAGACGCCGAGGCCACCTTCACCAGGGCACTCGGCTGGAACCGAGACAAGGGCGAGGCGCTCGCCGGCCGCGGTCAGGTACGAGTTGAGCTTCGTGAGTACCCAGCGGCATTGGCGGATCTCAATCGCGCGATCACACTCGGGCTACCACTCGACGACGAGATCGACGCTCGATCAGCCCGAGCGGTCGCACTCGCTGACCTGGGCCGAGAGGACGAGGCCGATCGCGAGCTTAGGGCCGCCCGGTTCGCTGACCCGCAGCGTCCGCGCACGAAGGTGCGGGCCGGGCGCGTCGCTGCGGCTTTCGGTCATACCGCTCAGGCGTGCGATGAACTCGAGCAGGCATTGCATGCCAGCCCACGCCTGCCTCCAGTCGACGAGAAGATCGCGCGCAGGCTACTGGCCGAACTCAGCGACAAAAGCTGAGATTAGATGCAGCGGGTGAGGCATGAACAAGAATGCCGGACACTTGCACGCCAGCTTTAGGCGCACCACGGCGAGTCGAGCACATGACGCAGATCATTCCGCTCGGGTGCGAGACTAGCCGCTGTAGGTCTGAGATCGTGGTACGGCAATTCGATCACGTTCCGCTTTCATTCCTGGCCACCCCGAACCGTACCAGTTTCGTGCAGGATGAGGCCGTTGCTGACGGCGCTGCCGCCCCACAGCCCGGCCTGGCCGACAAGCTCTAGTTCTGCCCACCGATCGGCGGAACGGCTGGCTCGGCGTGTAGTGCCGCGCCGACGATGCGCCGACCTCGTCAGTCCACGAATTGATGAAGGGCAGCCGAGCGGTTGTCACCTGCGGCTGCGAGGTGGTCGACGACGCGGGGCCAGCGTGTCGCGTCCGCATCACCGGACGGCGCTGACCGGACGGCGCCGAACCATTGGACGAGGTAATAGCCCACCGCCGCCACGAACTAGCCGTCGATGGGTTCCATCGCCCATTCCAGGCCGGTTGTGGTCTGCCGGTCGGAGGCCCGCACTGTGCCAGCTTGAGGAGGCCGACGACTGCTTCCGGCTGACTCAGTAATGTTGCACCGTATCACGAATCACAGAGCTAACAACATTTATTCAGGCGCTTACTGTAATTTCTCCCCTGTACTAGCCCACTGCGGCGTACTGTCAATCCATGGTCGTTAGCCTATCGTTTTGCAGGACCGAGCGAGAGGCGCTCCCTCGGGATTGCCTGGATTGCTGCCAGGACCGTTCTCCGTTCCATCCCACAATGGCCGCATACCTGCCATGCAGTTGAAGACCTGACGAAGTTCTTGGTGTTCAGGGGCCAAGATCACAGAAGGAGTGGGCACACAATGCGGGAAACTGGCATCTTCCGGTACACGCGTGCACTCGCTTTAGTCATCGCCGGGCTCTTGGCGGTCCTGCCCTTAGCCTCAGCCGAAGCCCCCGCGTTGGCCGACACGGCAACGATCACCGGCACCGTGGTGGACAGCTCTAACAATCCTCAGGGCAACGTAACGGTGGACGTTGTGGATCCCGCAACCTCATCTACTGTCACCAGCACGACCACCGACGGCCAGGGAGATTTTACTGTCACCGTCGCGACCGGCACCTATAACCTTGAGTTCACCCCGCCGTCAGGCTCTAGCTTGCAGAGTTATCTGGCCACTGGCGTAAGCACAGATTCGGTGCCGCTGACCGTCATCCTGAAGCCGGCCGTCGTGGTTCATGTGCAGGGGGCGTTCAGTGACAGCAAGGGGAATGTGTACACGAGCAAGATCTATTCGACGCTCACCTTCAGTTCGCCGCTGAACCCGGGATCAACGGTGCGGCCGGACGCGAGCGGCGCTTACTCGGTGGATCTGCTGGCCGACCAGAACTTCACGGTCAACACCTTCGTCGAGCCGCCGACCGAGCCGTACATGTCGTTCACCTTGCCTGTCGGCCCGCTCGACCATGACCAGACCTACAACGTGACGATGCCGGTATCGCAGCTCACGATCTCGGTACGTGACTCGAGTAATTGTCAATACCTGTGGATCAAGATCTTTTAGGCGGCTTCCGGCTGGGCCTCCTCGGCGGCTTTGTCCTCGGGTCGTTCGACCAGCTCGCCGTTGATGAAGGTCGTTCCGGCGCGGACGAGCGCGACCAGGTGCGGGGCGTTGACCATGCGCCAGCGGCGCTGCGCGGACTCGATCAGCTTGAAGGCCATCGCGAGGGCGGCCGCCTTCGACCCGTGGCCCTTGGTGACCTTCGTCCGCAGCCGGACCGTGGCGAACGTCGATTCGATCGGGCTGGTGGTGCGCAGGTGCACCCAGTGCTCGGCCGGGAAGTCATAGAAGGCCAGCAGCTCCTCCTCGTCATCGGTGACCTTCGCGGCAGCCTTGGGGAACTTCGCGCCGTACGCGGCGGCGAACGCCTTCACCGCGGTGCGGCGTGGTCCTTGTCCTCGGCGTTCCAGATCTCCGCGAGCGCCTTCCTCGCTCCCGGGTGCGCGGACTTCGGCAGCGCCCCGAGCACGTTGGCGATCTTGTGGAACCAGCAGCGCTGCTCTTTGGCCTCGGGGAGCACCTCCCGGACCGCCGTCCAGAACCCCAGTGCCCCGTCCCCGATCGCCAGCACCGGGGCGCGCATCCCCCGCCGCCTGCAGTCGCGCAGCAGGTCCGCCCACGACTCAGCCGACTCGCGGTAGCCATCAGCCAGCGCCACCAGCTCCTTGCGCCCGTCGGCGCGCACCCCGATCATCACCAGCAGGCACAGCTTGCCCTCGCCCAGCCGGATGCCCAGGTGGATCCCGTCGACCCACAGGTAGACGTAGTCCGCGCCGGACAGGTCGCGGGTCATGAACGCCGCGGCCTCGGCGGTCCACGTCTCGGTCAGCCTGGTCACCGTCGAGGCTGACAGCCCGGCATGCGAGCCGAGGAACTGCCCGAGCGCGGGCACGAAGTCCCCCGACGACAGGCCGTGCAGGTACAGCAGCGGCAGCACCTCGCTGACCTGCGGGGTCTTGCGCGCCCACGGCGGCAGGATCGCCGAGGAGAACCGCTTCCGCTCGCCCGTGGCCGGGTCGGTGCGCCTGTCGTTCACCCGCGGCGCGGTCACCTGCACCGCCCCGGCGCTGGTCACCACGGCGCGCGGCTCCGCGGTGCCGTTGCGCACCACCAGGCGGCGGCCATCCTCATCGCGCAGCCCGGCGAACTGGCCGGTGTAGGCGGCGACCTCGGCCTGCAGCGCCGCGGCGAGCATCTGCCGGGCGCCGTCCCGCACGATCTGGTCGATCAGCGACGACGGCCGCCCATCAGCCGGCAGCGCGCCAGCCACGTCAGGCACTACTGTGAGCATGGGTGTACCTTCCCGGCCCGGCGTTCCAGCGCCGGCCATTGCTTGAGACCTCTACGACTCGGTCAACCGGGAAGGTACACCCTCCTTGACGCTCGCGCCCTTCCCGGCGGATCCACAGGTTTCAAGCATTGCTCCGTGACTCCGGCGGCAACCCGATCACCGGCGGCCAGTTCGAGTTCGGCAACAGCTACGAGAACCAGCTGCCAGGGATTCCCGGCAGCTCCGCCTACGCATTCCAGGGAAGCGGTCCCGCCCGGCTGGACGCCAACGGCAACGCGGCCGTGCTCGTTCCCAACGGCATCACCCTCAGCAACCCGCAGATCCGCCTCGACAACGGGCTCGTCATCCCCTTCACCCTGCACCCGATCACCGGTGACCGGCACGCGCTCATCCTCTTCGACAAGACGACCGGGACGGTCACGGTGGATGACCAGCCTCCGGTGGTCACTGGCACGCCGGACCGCCCGGCCAAAGCCAACGGCTGGTACAACGCGCCGGTGACTATCACCTGGTCCAGCACCGACCCGCAGCCCTCGTCCGGGACGCCCACCACACCAGACCCGACCACGGTCTCCACCGACGGCGCCAGCCAGGTCATCACCTCCGGTAAGTCCTGCGACCCGGCGGGCAACTGCGCGACCGGCAGCTACGCGCTATCGATCGACCAGACGCCGCCGGTCATATCAGCGACCGTTCAGCCCGCAGCCAACGCCAGCGGCTGGTACACCGCTGACCCGGTGATTCACTACACCTGCTCCGACGCTGTCTCGGGCATCGCGACCTGCCCGGCTGACCAGACGGTCTCATCCGATGGCGCCGCCCAGGCAATCACCGGCACCGCCTCGGACAACGCCGGGAACACCGCCAGCGTCACCACCGTCCTCAACGTCGACACCACGCCGCCGTCGGTCTCGGTGACCGGAGTCAGCAACGGCGCCACCTACACCGGCGGCCGCGCTCCCACCCCGGGCTGCTCAGACTCCGACACCGTCTCGGGCATCGCCACCGACGCCACGCTCTCGGTCACCAATACCGGGAACGCCCATACCGCGACCTGCAGCGGGGCGACGGACAACGCCGGGAACACCGCGCCGCCGGTCAGCGCCAGCTACACGGTCCTTCCGGCCGGTTACACCACCGCCAGAGTGACCGATTCCAACGGCAATCCGCTGCCCGGCGTACCCGTCACTTTCCGCTCAGCCAGCGGGGCAGTCACCTCGGTGACCACCGGCCCGGACGGCACCGCCAGCACCGCCCTGCCGACAGGGACGTACAAGGTCACCGCGACCTACGCTAATGGCACCGCAAGCCAGTCGCTGACGGTCACGACCGACGGCCCGAACACGGTGAGCTTCGCCACCGTGGCCGTGACCGTCCAGGTAAACGATCCGGACAGCTCCGATATCGCAGCGGCGGCGGTGGCTCATGCCGGCAGCACCGGCACCTTCGGCCCCAAGATGCCAGTCAGCGCCAGCGGCCAGGTCGTGTTCCAGGCCCTGCCCGGCATCAGCACCTTCACCGCCTACGTCGCCGGCGGGACCCAGACCCAGTCCATCTCCGTCTTGCCCACCGGGACCAATACAGTGACCTTCACCACCGTGCCGGTGACCGTGCAGATCAACGACCCGAACAGCTCCGATATCGCAGCTGCGGCTGTGGCGCACGCCGGCAGCACCGGCACATTCGGCCCCAAGACCGCCGTCAACTCCAGCGGCCAGGTGGTCTTCCAGGCCCTGCCCGGGACCAGCACCTTCACCGCCTACGTCGCCGGCGGGACCCGGACCCAGTCCATCTCCGTCTTGCCCACCGGGGCCAGCACGGTCACGTTCACCACCGTCCCGGTCACCGTGACCGTGGACAAGAACGGCACCCCGCTGACAACAGCCACCGTCAGCCACGCCGGCAACACCGGCAGCTACGGGCCGAAGATCGCCGTCAACTCCAGCGGCCAGGTCATCATCCAGGCCCTGCCCGGAACCAGCTACTTCACCGCCTGGGACGCCAGCGCCTACAACACCGTAACCCTGACCGTCACCAACGCCACCAGCATCACCATCTCCGTCCCATAGCCCATCCCAGCCGACGAGTATCGCTGTCCTGTGCCCGCGTTTTCGGTTGCGGTATTTATCGGTGTTACCAGTCCTGCGCTTACCGTGGTGGAGCCGCCGCCCACGCCATAGACCGTTCTTCCATTCGGCGTGATCGCGATCAAGTCAGCGCTTCCGCCGATAGCGATCGGTCGTCCGGCTCTGTTGGTATACGTATTGACGGGAGTTATGAAACCCGAGTTGACGCTATAGGAACGCGCAGCGCCAGACTTGCCGCTAGCTACTCATTTGCCGTGGCCGCGAGTGTGGTTTCTACCTGCCGCGCGTGTGGTGATCCGATCCGCTGGTAGATGGCCAGTGCCTGGCGCAGCATGGCGCCGCCCTGGTCGGGCTGGCCGTCTTGGAGGTGGGATCGCGCGATTCCTTCCAGTGCGCGTGCTTCTTCGCGCGGTGCGGCGATGCTGGTGGCGATCGCGAGGGCTTTCTCGTGATGGCCGCGCGCTGCGGCGGGCGCACCGGATGCCAGGCTGATCTCTCCCATGCTGTTGAGCGCTTCCGCTTCTCCGGAGCGATCGCCGAGGTCGCGGTACAGGCGGAGCGCCCGGGTGAGGCTGGCGGCCGCTGCGGGATGTTCCCCGTTGAGGTACTGCGCGGTGGCCAGATCGGTGAGGGAGTTGGCTTCCCCGAGCCGGTCACCGAGGCCGCGGTACAGATCCAGCGCCTGCTGCTGGCTGGCGGCTGCTGCCTGATAGTCGCTCGTGAGGTACTGCACAGTGCCCAGGTCGGTGAGGGCGTTGGCTTCCCCGAGCCGGTCACCGAGGCCGCAGTACAGGTCCAGCGCCCGGGTGAGGCTGGCGGCAGCTGCCAGGCAGTCCCCGGTTGCCTGCTGGACGTTGCCGAGGTCGGTGAGGGCGTTGGCTTCCCCGAGCCGGTCACCGAGGCCGCGGTACAGGTCCAGCGCACGGGTGAGGCTGACGGCGGCTGTCAGGCAGTCCCCGGTTGCCTGCTGGACGTTGCCGAGGTTGGTGAGGGCGTTGGCTTCCCCGAGCCGGTCACCGAGGCCGCGGTGCAGGTCCAGCGCCATGGTGAGGCTAGCGGCGGCTGCCGGGTAATCGTCGGTCAGGTACTGCATGTCGCCCAGGTCGGCGAGGGCGCGGGCTTCGGCTAGCTGGCTGCCGGCGTCACGTGCTGCTTCGAGGGCTGCGTGGTGCAGGGTCAGGGCCTGGTCCCAGTGGCCCTGGCTGCGCAGGAATTCGTGCATCGCGGCCGGTATCGCGGCGGCGTGACCGGGCCGGCCGCAGGCGGCGGCGAAGCCGACCACGGCGTGCAGGTTCAGGCGCTCGGCGCCCATCCAGGAGACCGCGTCTGCTCGCCCTGCCATGTCCTCGGCGTGAATCGGCGTGGTCGCAGTAGCGGTGGGTGCCGCAGTCAGCGGGCGGCGGGCCAGGTGCCGGTCAGCGGCGCGGGCGGTGTGCAGGTAGTAGTCGAGCAGCCGGCCGACCGCCGCGTCGCGGTCGGCTGGCGGGTCGTTGGCGGCGAGAATGTGGGCGTGCTCGCGGATGAGGTCATGGAAGCGGTACCGGCCCCGCGCGGTCTCGCTCAGCAGGTACCGGTCATACAGGCCCTCAAGGTTCCCTCTGGCGTCGTCCAGGCTGCTGTCGTCCAGCGCGGCAGCAGTGTAGGCGTCCACGTCGGTGCCCGGGTGCAGGCCCAGGCGGCGGAACAGCCGCTGCTGGTCATGGCTGAGTTCCTGATAGGACAGGTCGAACGCTGCCGCGACCGACAGGTCCTCGGCGCGCATCAGCGCCAGCCGGTTCCGCGCCGCCGCGAGGTCCCCGGCCAGGTCGGCGGCCGTCCAGGCCGGATGATGGTGCAGCTGGCGGGCCAGCAACCCCAGCGCGAGCGGCAGGTAGCCGCACAGCCGGGTGATCTCAGCGACCGCCGGGTCGCCGCTGTCAAGGCCGGGGCGGTCGGCCAGCTGGACCAGCAGCCGGGCCGCGTCCGCAGGTGACAGGGCGTCGAGGCTGATGGCATGGGCGTCTTCCAGCGCGGTCAGGTGCCGCCGGCTGGTGACCAGAACGACGCTGCCCGCGCTGCCGGGCAGCAGCGGCCGGACCTGCTCGCTGTCGGACGCGTCATCCAGGAGCAGCAGCAGCTGCTTGCCAGCAATGTGATCCCGCCACAACGCCATCCGTGCTTCCAGGTCCGGCGGGATCTGCGGCGCGGCGACCCCGATGATCTGCAGCAGGCTGGCGAGCGCATCCGCCGGGTCCACGGGTCGCTGCCCGGGCGTATGCGCGTGCAGCGGCAAGAAGACCTGCCCGTCCGGGAAATGGGGCACCAGCTGATGAGCGGCGTGCACCGCGAACGCGGTCTTGCCGACCCCGGCCATCCCGCCGATCACATAGATGCCCACCACCCCGCCATCGTGCGCCGCTGCCGCCACTTCCCGCAGCTCCGCCTCCCTGCCGGTGAACGAGGCGATGTCACGGGGCAGCGTCCGCGTCGCCGCCGCGACCCCGCTGGCCGGGACGCGTCCCCGGGCCGCGGCCTCGAACGCCGCCCGGTCCGGGCCGGTCAGGTTCAGTGCCTCGGCCAGCAGCCGGGCAGTTTCCTTGCGCGCCGTATGGTTGATGCCGCGCTCCAGGTCACTGACCGATCGGGTGCTCAAACGAGCCGCCTCCGCCAGCTCCTCCTGGGTCAGCCCGGCGCTGATCCGCACCTGCCTCAGCAGTTGTCCGAACGACACCATGGGACCGCTCCCGGGCGCGTGCGGCGCCCTTCCCAGCCTATGGCAGCCAGGGCTGCCGCGCCCTCAATGCCCCTGACCATCCGCATCACCGACGCGAACCTCGCAATGCTGCGGCAGCGGGCGAGTTCGTGGGCATCTCCTCTCTCGAGATCACCCGCATCGATCCCGCAGCATGCGATCCGCGTGACGGTCACCTGGACCGCGCCACAGACCGTACGGACTCGGCACCAGAAGGCGCCAGAACCGCATCCCACCCCGGTACGTGCACACCAGTCCCGGCCCGACCGCGCCCCTTCGGCCGCGGCCAGTCGCCTGCGGAGTGGAAGTCCACGATGCGCCTCGCGACCGCCTGGACCACGCCTGGGGCAGGCCCGCCAAGCGTCCACTCCGAGTCCTCACGCCTGCTGGTCACACTGACCAGCACGGCCGCCACGATCGGCGCGCTCACCGCGACCGCGGTGATCACGAACAGCGCGATGATCAGCACATCTACCTCCCAGCCAGGCCCTGACGGCCAAGCCGCCCTCCCCGCCGCCCGTCCGGCAGGGACAGTCATGACACTAGGCAAGGCCATCCGGGACGGCCACGAAGGAAGCCCACAGGATGGCCCACATGTTCCCGGCACCGAGGCCGGCAACAATCCATCACAAAGGCAGGAGATGCGGCCCAGGCGCATAGAGCGAGGACGTCACACGTCTCAAGCTCACGCACACGCTGCGGCTGCTGGTCGCCTCCGTGGTGACGTCGGGCGTCAGCCAGGGAACGGTGGTGATCGAGGCGAGCAGCACATCCGGCGCGCGGTCGGTGTCCCGCTCGTCTGTGATCACGTCGTCGACGGCGCGTACGACCGTCTCCGGCCGGGCGGTCGCAGCGGAGGCCACCGCATCGAGCAGGCATCGCGCGGCCGAGTCAATGCTGGTGTGCCGGATGGAGGATTCTGCGGCGGCTTCGTGGGGCCGGCGGGGATCGGGCGACGATGAGCGGTACAGCGGGCTCGGCGTCCAGCTGCCCTGCAGCGGTCAGGAAGGCGCCGAGGAAGGCGCTGACGTGGCCGGCCGCCCAGCGCGGGTCTATGCGAGCTAGGTCGCTGACGAGGTCGGCGGCAGCCGATGACCGCAGGGGACCCGGCAGCCTCTGCGGTCATCCGGTCATCATGACAGCTCACGCGCTCCTTACGCGGCTCCGGTCAGTCACGTCAGCAATTACTGCCATTGTTGCTGACGTAAACATTCACCATTACCTTGGATGAGTTCGTCTTTGCAGCAGTGTTTGGACTGGTGCAGATATTGGCGCCGCTATTATTGTTGTTCTGATGCAGCCATACTCGTACGGCGCAACCGTTGATGACGTAATAGATCGAGTTGGGAAGGACGCCTCCGTGAAAGGTAGTTCCCTCTTCGCACGGGTAAGACCACGACTTGCCGTTGTAGTTAACGAGAGTGACATAATGGGTAACTTGGGGGCTTTGCTGCATCAAGCGAGCCTGCTGGTGCGCCACTGGCACCGCTGCAGTCGTGGCGCGGTGCGCCACGGTGGCGGCGGATGCGGCGGTGGCGCCCAGGCTGGTGAGCGCTATTGCCGAGGCGATCGTGACGGCGGCTAAGGCTAGCTTGAGGATCTTGCCTTTCAGCATTCTGCTCTCCCGATGGTTGAGTTCGGTGTCCCGGTCGCTGGCTATCCCGCGGCGCCGCGAGTGGCCTGCCACCCCGTCGTTCTCGCGTGCAGATGAGAACTAACGGGATGCACTTGTTCTGCGTGCCGCGGTTTGCGCTGCGCCCGGCACTGTACGGGGCCTAGTCTCGGAATAGAATGTTGAAGTTCTGTTGCACTTGCGTGGCAACCGGCACGGCGGGGTACCAGAGGTGATCTCCTGTCCAGGAGACAGGATCTGGTTCGCGATCTTGGCCATTGCTGGTCCTTGGCCGAGAAACGCCCGGCTCGACGTGCCAAAGGGCAGCGTTGTGCTGCTCGCGGCCGTACGACTGTGAGCCGGAAAGCCGGTTGCGGCCGATGCGATCGCTGAGGGTGTCCTGACTGGTTAGGTTCCCTGCCTCGGCGGTTGCGCCCGGCGGTATGCAGTGCCTAGCGTTGAGACAGGGCGTTGAAATCCTCTTGCAACTCACGCGGCAGCAAACTTCTCGCCTTGGGGGTGAGGTGAGCCAGGCCCGGCAACGAACGGTGTCCGAGGTGGACAGGATCTGGTTCGGGGTCTTGGGGCCGCTGCTGGTCCGCGACGGGGAAACGGCGGTCGAAATGCCGAAGGGGCGGCAGCGCGTGCTCCTCGCGGCGTTGCTGGTGCATGCGGGAAGACCGGTACCAGCGGACACCCTCGCTGAGGTGGTGTGGGACGGGGCGCCACCCTCCGGGGCGCTGGTAACGCTCCGCTCCCATGTGCTGCGGCTCCGCCGGGTGTTAGGGCCGCGCGTCGGCGCCCGGCTGGTGACACGATACCCCGGATACCTGCTGCAGGCAGCTGAGGAGGAAGTCGACCTGCTGCGGTTCCGCAGCTTGTGCCGGGAGGCCGGTGCCGCGATGCGAGCGGGCGTTTGGGCTCAGGCGGAGGGAGTACTCGGTGAGGCGCTGGACTTGTGGCGCGGCACGCCCTTTGCCGACGTCCCGTCCGAAGTGCTGAACCTGGATGAGGTGCCGGGGCTGGCGGAACTGCACCTGCAAGCCGAGGAATGGCGGATAGAGGCCAGGCTGCATTTGGGCCGCCACGCCGAAGTGCTCAGCGAGTTGCGGCGGCTGACCGGTGCCTATCCGCTGCGCGAGCGGCTGCACGGCCTGTTAATGCTCGCTCTTTACCGAGACGGGCGCCAGGCCGAGGCCCTCGCCGCATACCAGAACGTCCGCCAAGTCCTAGTCGACGAACTCGGCGCAGAGCCAGGCACCGAACTGCAGAGTCTGCATCAGCGGATGCTCGCCGGGGACGCTGCCGAAGCTGAACCACCGGCTGCGCGAGGGCCGGGTCCGACGGTACCGCGCCAGCTGCCCGCCGCGGTGCCCGACTTCTTCGGGCGCGCCGCGGAGCTAGCGGCACTGACCGGATTGCTGGACCAGGTCGGCGCTGGGGCGCCGGGAACGGTGGTGATCTCGGCGATCGGCGGAACGGCCGGGGTGGGCAAGACCGCGCTGGCAGTGCACTGGGCGCACCAGGTCGCCAGCCGGTTCGGCGACGGGCAGCTGTACGTGAACCTGCGTGGCTTCGACCCCTCAGGTGTCCCGGCCACGGCCGCCGGGGCCATCCGGGGGTTCCTCGACGCCCTCGCCGTGGCGCCGGAGCATGTACCGCCCCTTCCGGACGCACAGGCAAGCATGTACCGCAGCCTGCTAGCCGACAGGCGGATGCTGATAGTCCTCGACAACGCCCGCGACGAGCAGCAGGTCCGCCCGCTGCTGCCGGCCAGCCCTGGCAGCTTAGTCATCATCACCAGCCGTAACCCGCTGGCCGGGCTTGCCGCCGCCGACGGCGCCCGGCTGCTCACCCTCGATGTCCTTACGCACGCCGAGGCCGTACAGTTGCTCACCGCCCGCCTCGGCGGCCATCGGGCCGCCGAGGAACCCGCCGTAGTCGGTGAGATCGCGATTCTTTGCGCCTGTCTGCCGCTGGCGCTGGCTGTCACCGCGGCCCGCGCCGCCGCGCGGCCCGGCTTCCCTCTCGCCATCCCGGCCGCTGAACTCCGCGACGCCGCCAGCCGCCTAGACGCCCTCGACAGCGGCGATCCGGCGGCTAGCGTCCGGGCTGTCCTCTCCTGGTCCTACCGCCAGCTCAGCACCGAGGCAGCACGGCTGTTCCGGCTGATGGGCCTGCATCCGGGCCCTGATATCACTGCGCCCGCCGCGGCCAGCCTAGCCGGAATAGCTGAGCCTGAAGCCCGCACCCTCCTGCGCGAGCTCACCAAGGAGAGCCTGATCGCAGAGCACCTCCCCAGCCGGTACGCCTTCCATGACCTGCTCCGCGCCTACGCCGCCGAGCAAGCCCTCACGCACGACAGCGAGCCCGAGCGTGCCAGCGCCGTCGGCCGGATCCTCGACCACTACGTGCACACCGCACGCCACGGTAGCCTCCTGCTGCACCCATCACGCGAGCCGGTCCCCCTCGCCCAGCCAGCGCCCGGCGCCGCTCCGGAGCGGCTCGCCGATTACCAGCAGGCGCTGGCCTGGTTCGAGGCCGAACACAACGTCCTGCTCGCAGCCGTCACGCTCGCCGCCGAGTCTAGGTTCGACATCCACGCGTGGCAGATCCCGTGGGCCATGACTGCTTTCCTGTCAATACGTGGCTACTACCAGGAGTGGGCCGCCACCCAGCGGACGGCGCTCGCCGCCGCCACACGCCTTGGTGACATCGCCGGACAGGCCCTGACCAGTCGTCTGTTGGCAAGCGCATACGGCACAGTGGGTGACCACGATCAGGCCGTCGGCCATTATGCGAACAGCCTCGAGCTGTACCGACAGCTCGGCAACCGCCTCGGTGAGGCCAAGGTCTACCAAGGCCTCGCCCTCGCGGCCGAGCTCCAGGGCCGTTACGCCGACGCCCTCGGCCACGCCAAGCAGGCCCTCAGCCTGTACCAGGAGATTGGCGACAAGGAGGCAGAGGCGGAGATCCTCAACTCCGCGGGCTGGTACCACGGCCTCCTCGGCGAGTACCAGCAGGCCCGCACTCTCTGCCGGCGATCACTCACGCTCAACACCGAAGTCGGTAACCGCCTGCTCGAGGGAAACATCTGGGACAGCCTCGGCTACGCCGAACACCATCTCGGCAACCTCCCCGAAGCAGCTGCCTGCTACCAGCGCGCACTCAGCATCGCCCAGGAATTCGGCGACCGCCCCGGCGAAGCGCAGGCGCTCACCCATCTCGGTGACATCCAGCACGCCTTCGGCGACCTGCCCCAGGCCTTGACGGCCTGGCACCAGGCACTCGCGATCCTAGATGACCTGCGCCATCCCGACGCCGACACGGTTCGCGCCAAGCTGGCCGGCATGGCGGGAGCCTCCGGCCCGGTACACGCGGACAGGGCATACATCAAGAGGTAATCGACCTCGTGAGCGGCCACGATCCCCCCAGATCATCACTCACCCAGGCAGGCTCTCTCCGCGGTCGCTAGGGAGCAGCTCCTAGCGTCGCTGGGCCGTTGCTGGAGATCTCTGAACCCGCTGACCGAATCGAACGCCCGCAGGACATGAACGCCAAGGGTCGCGCGTTGCACCCCTGAGTATCCCTCGCACGGATCAGACAGCGCGTCGGCGAGCTGTGTCTTTAGAGGCCGTCCTTGTTCTACCGCTGCGCGGCGCTCCACGGGGCGGACTCAGTCTGGGCGGGCTCAGTAAGAGGCCGGCTCAGTCTGGGCGGACTTAGTTTGGGCGGGAGTCACGGCGTTGGTGCGGTGCATCGAGTACCAGATGCCTTCGAAGACGAGGCCGATGGCCAAGATCCCCAGGAACACAAGCTGCTCGTCGCCGCCGATTAGGCTGTGGCCGAGCCCGGCCTCGGCGACGGCGAACAGGGCTAGGAGCAACCAGCCCGAGCCGGTGAGCAGGCAGTGAGCCTGCCGGCAGCGCCAGAAATTCAGCGCGCACCAACTCCCGGCGGCCAGAAATGCGACCGCGTCGACCCCGAGGTAGGCGGGCGCGGGAAAGATCTGGGCGAGACCGAGCAGGCCGATCACGGCGGCGAAGTAGGCGACCGCGGGCAATCCACGGCCCGGCAGGAGGTGGTCCACGCGGCGCTTGGCCGGGGTGTCGGCGGGGAGCACCGGCAGGGACCAGGCTCGCCGCGCGCGCGGGACGCAGCAGGTTGTGCCGCAGCCTGACTCATGTGCTGTTTCGGTGCCAGCGCCGTGCGAGTCTTCGGTCGGCGGGCGGCCGTCGGCGCTGGTGTTGAGGATGGTCATGGTCTGGCGTCCCGTTGGTCCTGGTCATCTCCAGTCACGAGGTTACGGTCTCCCCCCGGAGGGAGAGTCAAGGATCGGTGGCCCGAAAGTGCGGGTCCAAGGCGCGGAAGTCGGCGCGGCCAGCGAGCTGATCCGCGAACTGCGACTGGTAATCGTCGATCCGCCGCAGCACCTCATGCAGCTCGGCGATCCGGTTCTCGGTGCGGACCCGCACTGCGTCCAGCACCTCCGCCAGTCCGGGGCCGATCGGCTCGCCGGACCGCTGCAGGTAGCTGGCGGCGAGGTCCGCGATCTCGGCCACGGTCATGCCGAGCCCTCTCAGGGTGGCGATCACACCGACGCACCACAGCGCCTCCTCGTCGAATAGCCGGTAGTTCCCCGCGCTCCGCCCGACCGTGTAGATCAGGCCGAGGCCCTCGTACTCCCGCAGCGCCTTGACCGGCACCCCGGTCCGGCGGGACAGGGTGCCAATCGTCATAGCCGTGGAATGCCGGCTGCTCGGTGTCATCGGCGGGCCTCAGCAATCACCGTTCCATTTTGGCTCGCCATACCATTCCTCCGCAGTCCGCGTGGCTGCTTCAGCTCGCCCGGTGCCGCCGATGATAAGCCTCGCCGGATAGCCGACCAGGGCACAGATGAGTGAACAGCGCCGGGAACCAACCGGAGCATTGCGCCAGGCCCTGATCGCTAATCAGCGGACCGCCACCCCGGGCACTCCGGTCTGTGATCTCAGCGTCACGCTGAGGTGACGTCGTCATAGCCTCACCGCTCATGAAGCGAACACGGCACGGGCACAGATCAGGGAATTCGGAGCGCACTTGCCAGCTCGCAAGCTGGCGGCTCGACAGGTACAGACTCGCCGTCTGTCGCCGTGCTAGCGCTTAGGGGCCACCGCCGGACTCACCCTGACTCGTGGATGGGTTATGCATCGGATGATCTTCTCCGGTAGATCGCGAGGCTGCGGACATATCGGCAAGCCATGTCCGATTCTGGGAGCGGATTGAGAGCAGCCACGCGCTGGCACGTGCGGTCAGACGCAGTGACCGTGGCCGCGGCGAGCATCTGAACTGCGAGAACAACGGATAGCTGCGGCTTCGTCGCGTAGTGCGCTCAGCTCGCATCGAGGGGGTCACGGGGTTTCACATGCCCTCAGCTCCACCCAGTTCTCCCCAGTTCAGAGGCTTGAAGCGGTTCCTTGGCTGTGAGCGCGGAAGCCAAGCCTGGAGTCAAAGTGGCAGCGTCAAGACTATTGGTCGGCTGCCGAATCAGTGGAAATGTTGATAAATCTAGCGACAGCTCCCAGCACACCTTTACAAATACCTCCAGCTCTGCGGCCGCCATCGGTCGGTTAAGTGCGTCGGCGTAGCTGCACAAGCGCCTTGGTTACCTGAGGCATTTCCAGCGCGGTAGCGGCAGTTCATGGGGCCTTTCCGACTTCCCAATATGTCGCCGTTTACTTGTCACTATCGACCGGTACCTTACGGTTTTGGCGTATGTTAGACAAGCTGTAGGTTGATGTAAGAGAATCGGCGCATGCTAGCGGCAGCGCTCGTCGCATGGTTGGTGGCCGCACTGGGCGACCGCGCAGTGCGGGGCGCCACCTTGTCTGTACTTGGGACGCGCGACGAACGTGCGCTGATCACGGCAATGGACGTCGCCATTGCCGCAGTGCTTAGCGACATTCCCGAGGAGTCTCGTGTCGCGCTGCGTAGTGCCCTGCAGGAACGCTTTAGCGCGCCGCCCACGATTGTGCTCGATGGCAGGACGAGCGTCCGGGTCGGCCTGATGCGCGCAGTCAAGGAGCAGCTCGCTCCGCTCGCTGATGACAGCATTGCCCCTGACGGAAAGTCCTTCCTGGCGAGTATCGAGGTCGATTCGTCACAATTCGGTCACGAGCTGACAGGCATTCTGATCCGCGCAATTGAGCAGGTCGCCGCAGGAGTTCCTGAGCTGACGCCGCTGATGGTCCAGCTCAACGCAGATGCTGTGCTTGAGAAGCTCGACGAGATGCAGCGCTGGTCGCAGAAGGATAAGGTCCTGTCCCGCGATAGCAGCATGTTAGCCAGGCAGCTCGGCCGCCCAGCTTCGCATGACGGTTTCGCTCAGCCACTCGATCTGGCCCAGCGTCTAGTCGACGGCATGCTGGCGGTCCCCGCCGTGGCTGACGATGAGTCCCGGCGAGAGGTGCTTCACCTGCTGCGCAGTGGAATGCGGGACGCTATACCGCGCAGTCCGAGACCGCGGCTGCAAGTGCTGATGATGCTGCGCACCTGCCAAGCATATGAGAACGGTATCCCTGAGCTGATTCAGGCAATCCGCTTCATCGAGGGCGACACCTTGCCAATGCGGCAGCTTGACCAGCTCATTGTCTCGCTCGATCCGACGAGAGCCGCCCACCAGCTTTCGCCTAGCCCAGTTGCGGGACCGCACGACGATGAGTAGCTCAGGCTCGCAGGCCGCTGCCGCGCTCTCACGGCTCTTTAATGAAGTCCCGCTAATGGAGACATACGAGTACCGTACTGCCGTATTGCATGAGCTTACTAATAGCGGATTCGAGCTTTCGCCAGAGCGTAGTCGAGTCGACAAAATTGACTGCCTGCAGATTATCCGTGCATGCCTTGGCCGGCGTGGCGCTCTGCACTGCGTTGCCGACTTTCTTCTCAGCTTCGACGGATCTGACCTGGCTATGGAGTTCAGCCAGGCAGCTAGCAATTTCCTGCCAAGCGAGATATTTAGCTTGCCTGAGCGTGACGATTACCTTCGCACAATGAGCACCTACGTTCACCAGTCTGAACTGGCGGGCTATTACCGAATAGCTGCGGGCGAAGTCGCGCCCCGTACGTTCCGTGACCTAGAGGACCTGGTCCGCAAACTGGAGCTGATGAGTTCTGGCCGCGCTGGGCATCCGCTCGTGCTCTTCACTGAGAACGTCGTGCAGCGCGCATGCGCGAATGGCCTGGAGCCTCCAGCGACTGACTGGTCAGAGCGGATCGCCCGCAATCTAGACGCGCAGCGCAGCGACCCGGCTCACGACGAAGAACGTGCGAAGCTTGCTGCTCGGCGGGCGGCGAAAAACGGGCCCACAAGCGCAGATTCTGAACGGGCGGCGCTGATCCTGCAGCTTGAACCGTCTGGTCCGCGCCCAGATCGGTACCTACTCAGTGCCTGGCTGTACCTAGGGCAGTCTTTTGTAGACAAGATTTACGGCAGCGACAACGCGGTCACGCTCGACCAAGTCCGGGCCACTGTCGGGGACCTCATCGATCAGGCAGTGGTGCGCCTGGGCACGGTAGATAGCGACACAACTGAACTCGATCTCGAGTTTATTGTGCCGCGCAATCTACTCGATCACCCGTTCGAAGAATGGACCAATAAAGCAGAAGACTATATGTCACTTGATGTCCAGTTCGTCGTCGTGGTGCGAGACCTCGTGCGCCAACGTGATCCCACGTTGCATTTCCGGTGCCGCGGTCGGTGGAAACACATGACGAACGGCGTCCAGACCGATGACGCGCAGATCTCGCGCTGGGTTACGTGCCAGGAACGATCGGGGAGCCGGGGGGCGCTGTTCCGACAACTGCTCGCCGATGAGTGCGTGGCGCTCGGACTCACGTTTCCGCCCGTCGGCGAGTTCTCTGAATCTGAGCTAGCCGAAGCCCTAGATGCTGGCACGCCTATCGCGATCTGGCCGAGGGCGCGATGTGAGCACCGGAGCCATGCCCCGCCGCTGGGAGTGGGCGAGAGCTGCGCCGGGGTTCGGTTCAAAGACCAATTCTGCGAGAGGCTCGGCGCAAGGCGCCTAGCTGATCTGCCACGGTTCGTGCTTGAGCTGCGCCAGACAGCGGGCGGGCAAGACGATTCCATCGGTCATGTCACGTTGCTCTGGGACGATCCGAACCGTCGCCCTGAGGCCGACTTTGTTTTGCATGTACCGCCATTGATGGAAGGCCCGTCATGACCGAATGGCTCATATACTGTGGCGCAGGCGATCCACACGACGATGTGACCGAGCGGCTTCCCGCGCCGCCGGGCTGGCGGACATTTGACGGAGCTCCGCTGGTCGAGCCGACGTTCGGATCGCAGCCAGGCTCCGCGCGGCGACTCGGAGAACTGGCCAGCGCAGTCACCTACCGTGCCAGCGACGAGGAAGTCCAGCTGGTGAACGCCGCACTTTACCTTCGGCGCCCACTGCTAGTCACTGGCAAGCCCGGCACAGGCAAGTCGACACTCGCGCACAGTGTCGCCAGGGAACTGCGGCTCGGCCCAGTTCTTAGCTGGCCGATCACGAGCCGGTCGAACCGACAGGAAGGTCTGTACCAGTACGACGCACTGGCTCGGCTGCAAGATGCGAGCCTGCGGCAGCAAGGCGGCGACGGCCGGGCGCCGGACATCGGGCGATACATCAAGCTCGGCCCGCTCGGCACCGCATTGCTGCCTTATCGCAAGCCACGCGTCCTGCTCATTGACGAGCTGGACAAGAGCGACATTGACTTGCCCAATGATCTGCTCACGCTCTTTGAAGACGGGGAGTACGAGATCCCTGAGTTGTCGAGGATTGCTAGCGAGCAGCCAGACGCGAACGTCCTCATACATGACGGAACCGATCATGTTGTCATCAATAGCGGCAAGGTCAGGTGTCATGAGTTCCCGCTCGTCATCATTACGAGTAATGAGGAACGCGACTTTCCGCCACCATTTCTTCGGCGCTGCCTGCGATTGAAGATCGATCCGCCAGGCCCAGAGCGACTGGCCGCGATCGTGCGTGCACACCTGGGCGCGGATGTGTCGAAGGACCACGAGGAGCTCATCGAAATCTTCGACAGACGGCGCAACGACGGTGACTTGGCGACCGACCAGTTGCTTAATGCCATCTACTTGACCTGCAATCACGCCTGGCCCGGTGACAAGGACAGGCTTATTAAGGTCGTTCTCCAGCATTTGGATTCAGGGGTCTGAATGACTGTTGAGCGATTGGCGGGAATTCTCCGAGACCTCAACCTAGAGCCCACGGAGCTGGACATACTCGACACGTTATGGCTGGCCAGATACATCGATGCGCCTGCCGGAGCGGCCACGCCCCAGCAGGCTGTGGACGCCACCGTCGTGACTAAGTCAGGGCATCGGCCCCCGTCGCCGCAGGTGCTCCAGGGTGATGCCGGTGCGGCTGGCACTGATGAGTTCAGCCTAGACACCGCCCCACGTGCGGCAGGGCCCGAGCACTCGCTGCACTTGCGCCCCGCCGCGGATTGGCCGGGCGCAAGAGGGCAGCGGGCAGTCGAGATCCGGGCGCCTGCGGTGCCAGCGCTTCCCGGTCACCTAGACCTGGCTCGGGCCTTGCGTCCGTTCAAGCGGCGGGTGCCCTCGCACCATGAGGTTGTCGTCGATGAGCAGGCGACTGCCGCGCGCATCGCTGATGCGGGATTGTGGGTCCCTTCGCTCCGGCCTGCCTCAGCTCGCTGGCTTGAGCTTGCCCTGGTAATCGACGGTTATGAGTCCATGTCGATCTGGCGTGAGCTAGTCAATGAACTGCGCGGGCTGCTGGAGCGACTCGGCGGATTCAGGGACGTACGATCGTGGATACTCGACCATCCTAAGGACGATCCAGGCCGCATTGCCCTGCGAAAGCGGCCTGACTCGCCGCTGCGCAGCGCTCGTGAGCTCATTGACCCTGGCGGTCGCCGAGTCGTCATCGTAGTGAGCGATTGCCTGGGCCCGATCTGGCGGACGCAGGCCGCGCAACGAGTTCTTACAGACTGGGCGACGCGCGGGCCGGTCGCGATCGTGCAGCCGCTTCCCCAAAGACTGTGGAGTCATTCACACGCCAGGCCGACGCCAGTGCGCTTGCATGCCGCCCAGTCAGGGTCCGCCAACGCGGCGCTGACCTGGAAGCCTACTGACAGTTTCGCTTCCGGCCGGAGCGCGAGGGCGGTGCCGATACCAGTCCTGCAACTCGATCCGGTGTGGCTGGCCTCGTGGGGCAAGCTGATAGCGGCCACGGGCACAGTCGGCATGGAGGCCATGGCGATATTCGCAGGTGACGCCGCTGCATCGGCCGAACCCCAGTTGGTCGGTGACACTCCGGTGCGGCCGCATGAGCGAGTGCAGCGATTCAGGGCAACCGCGTCGCCTCAGGCCGTCCGCCTCGCGGAGTGTCTTGCGGCAGCACCGATCACCTTGCGGATCATCCGGCTGGTACAGGAAGCCATGCTCGGCACGACAAAGCAGTCGCATCTAGCCGAAGTCTTCCTCGGCGGGCTGCTTTACCGGATCGGCCCAGATAGCGATCTCGATGCTGAGGATGTGCAATACGACTTCCTGCCCGAAGTACGTGATATCTTGCTGCGACGACTGGACAGAACAGATGCTGTCCGGATACTTTACGAAGTGTCCAACTACATTGGCGTGCACTTCGGTCAGGCACGCGATTTCAAGGCGCTTCTGACCGGAGCAGATATCAGCGGTGACTACCTCGTCCAGGCCAGCAGCAGGCCGTTCGCCGTTGTCGCCGAGCACGTGCTGCGATCGCTGGGCGGCCGGTATGCGGATTCTGCCGACCGGCTAGCGACCGTATTGGCGAACGTCCATACCGAGCTTGTGGCTGAGCAGGAGCCACGAGACGCTGCCACGCGGGAAGCAATGCCGCCAGTGGACGGCGAGCAATCGGCAACTCCCGCAACCCAGCCGGTCATCGGCACATGGTCAAGCGTGCGCAGCCGCCGCCAGCCGCTCGTCTGTCCTTATTGCTACAGCGCCTTCCACGAACGAGACATTCTCTTCCGGTGCGAAGGACGCACGGGAGTGTCAGGTACGCCTTGCCGGCGTGTGGTGGACCAAGTCCTGGAACAGACGATGCACCAGAGTGCTCAGATGTTTCCCGTGTTTGCCGCTAGAGGCCGTTCGAACAGCGCAGTGTGCCCGAATTGTCATTCGCCGAGCCGGACTCAAGTTTGCCCGGGATGCCACAGTCGGCTGCCCGCCACGTTCCGCACGGTTCAAGGCCGCCTGATCGCGCTGGTAGGGCCGAGCCAGGCCGGCAAGACCATGTTCATGACGGTCATGGTTCACGAGCTGAGGCACCGGGTCGGCGAACAACTCAACTCGTCCACTGGCGGAGCCGACGACCGCTCCGAGGAGCGCTTTGCACGCGATTACGAGGCGCCACTGTACAGTCAGCGCGAACTGTTGCCGCCCACGACCACAGCGGGCCAGGTGTACGTCGCACCGCTCGTATTCCGCTTTACGATGCCGCCGAGCAGACTCCGACAGCAGCCGCAGCAACTGCTCCTCTCCTTTGCGGACAGCGCGGGAGAGGACCTAGCGACGCCCGGGAAGACCGACCAGATGATCCGGTATCTGTCAGCAGCCGACGGTGTGATCGTGCTGGTCGATCCGCTGCAGCTGCCGGCAGTGCGCCACCTCATGCATCGTGGCGCGACGCTCCCAGTGCCACAGTACGGGGACGCAGAGCCGGTGGGTGCCGTGGCTAAGATCACGAAATTGTTCCTCGAAGGCGATCGGCGGAGTGGGCTGATAGACAAGCCGGTCGCTGTCGTCATGACGAAGCTAGACATGCTCTGGGACCTGCTGCCCGCCGACAGTCCGCTGCGCAGCCCTGAGCCTCAGGGCGGACTGCGGGACGGCTCCGACAGCACCGCCGTTGACGCGCAGGTGCAGCAGTTGCTTGACGGTTGGGGCGCCGGCGAACTCAATCGCCTTATTCGGTACAACTATTCACAAACATCTTTTTTCGGGGTGTCCGCACTGGGCGCTGCACCCACTCCCGACAATCGAATCTCGCATGTTGGCGTCCAGCCATACCGGGTCATGGACCCCTTTCTCTGGTTGCTTACGAAGTTTAACTTCATCCGAAGATAGGGGGATTAGGAATGCCCCTTCGACAGCTGTACTATACCTCCTGCGAGGCCGGGGTCACTGGACACTCTGGATTTCAATTCTGTGCCATGACCCCGGGCGTTCCAAAAGAGGTAATGCGCGAAGTCGAGCGGTTGACGTTCTATGAATTGCCCCGCAATACTGCTGATGCGTATGATGCCGAGACGGTCGATCCGACGAAGCTAGTGTACGCGTACGCCGAGAATCGCAATATGGCGATAATTGCCCAAGTCAAGTCTGCTGGAATAGATTTCTCAGGTCGCCCGGGCAATTATTTTGCCCATAGCCTCGTTACCGATCGACCGCGATCAGACTTGTCGTCGGCCCTGCCAATAGAATTCTGGAAGGCGCCATTCTGGATATCGCAAACGAACCACGGTACCGATCTTCCTGAATTGCCGGCACCGCTTGAGCCAGGCCATATCACCCGCGATCTAATCAGCTCGTTTCTGCTGGATCAGCCGGAGAGTCAAGAAAGCCTGGCAATTCTGCTATCCGCGGTCGAGCGTGCCATGCATGACGGGCTGCAGGTGCGAATCATGGCGCCGAGCGCAGAAATAGTGTGCTTCTGGATTGCCGCTGCCTCGTACCTCCTGGGAAATGACATCGCCAGGAAGCTGACATTCTGCACCTATACTCATGATCCTTACCGCAGTCTCCTGCATATCGTCGGAGGAATCTCCAGATCTCGATCGCAGATTGCCGACACTTTTAGCATTGGCGCGTCGACCTTCGAGCTCTTTGACGCGGTAAGTCATCAAGCCCAGAATAGGCCGCCGATCCCGGTGGCTCGGCTGCTCTCGCGGATTGGCGTCGCAGGTTCCGCGGAACTTTGGGACCTGGCGACGGCTCTTGGCACTCCTGTCGAGGCGTCACTCGCCGGCTGGTATCCGATTCTCGCCAACGCTGCGATACTCATGCGACGGCAGCTCACGCCAGCGGAACTGGCCGAGGCGACTGGCTGGCTGACAGCGAACGCGGATGTAACTGAGCGCGGACGGATTACCGCCGTTATCGAGTGCTCACTGGAGCAGCCTGTAGAACGGCTCCCCGCGCGGAGTCAGACCGAGCTGATTGACCTGGCGTTCCGGGTGGCTGCGGGACAGCTGGCGAGCAAGATTGAATGCGCGGTCGTCAGCGACATCGTCAGGCAGTTCGCGGCGGGGACACCGGTCGCCCATTCGATCGTGCTGAGAACGGAGCAGGCCCGTGCTCTCGCCTCGGATGGCTGCAGCCGACTGCTGCCGATTGCGAGGGCAGGATTGGCGATCGAGTTGCTGGCCTGGGCGACCACTGCGGAGGTGACCCTGCCGGACGATGTGGTCGCTGTGGTCGGGATGACCGCCATTGGCGCCCTTGCGCACCATGACAGAGTGCTCGGGATCGACAAAGCTGCATGTGACTGGCCTGCCTTGCGTACCGGCATGGTCCGCGCGCTCGCGGCCTTGCCCGCAGCCTCGCGCCAGCTGGTCCTGGAAAGCTCCGCTGTGCAGGTCCTCGGCCCTGACGACTTCCTCGGCGAGCCCGGACTGGGCGAGGAGTGGTTTTTGACCGGCGCTCGGCTCGGCCAGATCGCGAGGATGGCCGCACTCGACGAGATCGCCAGACTGCGCCGCTCAGTCGGTCGACTGCCGTCGGTAGATGCGGATCTCGTCGCCTGCCTGTGGAATGGCGCTGCCTGGACCCTATCCGAGGGACGCGACGCTATCGCGCGGCTGCAGCCGCCCGACCTGGGCAGCGAGCCGGTCTGCTGCGAGCTCACGGGGATCATGCGTAATACGCGGACGCATCTTCATGCCGAAGAATGGATGATATTTGTGACCGTCCTGGCCGATGTGCCACCCGGTGTCTTCCCACCTGCTCTTGCCTTCGAAGCCAGCATGTGGAACCGCCTAATTGGACCCATACGCGAGGCGACCGAGAACGACGCCCTAGTTGAATCTGCCGTACAGGAGCTTATTGCGGCCTACAGTTCCAGCGAGCCCGGCATGCAACGGTTCCTCGATGCGCAGCTACCACATCTTCTCCTGCGCCATCCTCGCGCAGGACGAGTGCTCAGCAAGTGCCCACAGCCGATCTTTAACGCGTTCTGCCGGCAGGCAGCTACCTGGATGAGCGTCCAGAAGCGGGACGTGCCCCTTGCGGCCACATTGTTTCTCATCTTCAAGCAACTGGAGAAGACTAAGGAGCTTAATAGGGCCAAGCAAATGAACCAACTCGTACTAGCACCAGTTTTGCCAAAATGGAATCGACGCCAAATCAGATCACTACGTCGACAGGCGGAAGCGCTAATGTATCATGGAAGCTTCTACGTGGGCGACTGGTACAGCGAAGAACGCCGACGACGAACCAGGCGGCTAATACGTCGTATCAGGCGCTTTGGCAGACCGTGAGCTTGGTCAAAAGCCAATGATTCAACTCGTCGGCCTTGTCCTAGTTGTCGTCGGAATTATCATCATGACCGCAATAGGAATCGCGGGTGCCCTATTGATTGGCGTGATAAGCTTCACCGTCTACCTGGCGACACTTCCAGCATACTATATTCAAACCATGCTAGCGACGCTGCGCATTGACTCGCGGGAAGCATTCCCGCTTGCAGAAGATCGGCCCACTTCTCTAATGATACTGAAAGGTCACATCGATGAGAATTTGGCACTGCCGAGCTATTATTTTGGGCCAATATTTGACGATCTCAAAGAAGTTACGCAAGTAACCAGTAGGCGCTGTCTCGACTTTTTTGAAAGCGGTGCAGACTACGCGAACGGCCTCCTATCGATGAGCGCGCCATTGATAGGCATAGTAGCCTGGAGTGGAATTTGGCTAGGTATCATTGCTGGCGGTGCGGTGGGATTGGCGGGGTCAGTCGTCGTTGCGTTGATTCACCTCCTCGTAGCAGTTATCCTTTTGCTAGTCGCTCAATGTGTCGCCTTGCTACTTCGCTTTCTTGATAGCATCCGGCTATTCTTAAGCGGTGTTCGTATGACATGTCCAAACTGTGCGGAGACCGTGGCCCCGTATCCAGTCTATATCTGTCCGAGATGCAGTGAATTGCATAAGGACATTAGGTCTGGCCCATATGGTATCGGACGCCGCACCTGCAAGTGTGGGCAGCGACTGCCCACACTTCTCCTAATCGGAGCCAGCAGGCTGACTGCGATCTGCCCGATTTGCGGCGCGCCACTGCCTCCCAAATTTGGCGTCGCTCCGGAGATAGTTCTGCCATTCATAGGCGGCGTCAACGCGGGCAAGACGCGGCTCATGTATTCGATTGTCTTGGCGTTGGGTGAACTGGTGACTGAACTCGGCGGTGTGATGAAGCCCGTCGGTGATACCGAGGGGCGAATTGGTCGAATTAATACTCAGCTCTCGACAACAGGCAGCTCAAGCAAGACTATTGCAAGCGCGCCGAAAGCATACGTGCTGCACGTGACACTGGGTGCCAATCAGCGCCTAGTGTATCTCTTCGATGCGGCAGGTGAACTGCACTATGGCGTCGACAGGCTCGAAGATCTGAGGTACTTGGATAAGGCGACAACCTTCATTTTCGTTGTTGACCCGCTGGCGTGGGACAGCATCTGGCTGCAATTGCCTAGCGAGCGGCGGCGGGAGCTTGGCACAGTTCGATCTGACGCCGGCTCGGCGGAGCTTGCCTATCATCAGACTCGTGAGCAGATGAGAAAACTTGGACGCGACGGAAACTCAGCGCGCATGGCATTTGTCATCAGCAAATATGACCTGCTCGCTGGGACAGACGCGTACGTTGAAAGGTCGCATGCAGCGGCGCGGCAACTGCTGTGGGACGCTTGTCGCCTCGATATGGGCGACGTGGCGCGCGAGGCAAGTCAAAGTTTCAGCGCAATTGAGTTCTTCCAGACCACGTCGGTACCCGACCAGGATGGTGCGCCAGACGACAGCGTCCGAGACCTAGCTAAGTGGCTGATGCAGTCTGAGGGGGTAGTATTTGGTAAATGATAGCGGCCGGCGCGACTTAAATCCTTACTGGCGCTCCCGCCTACTAATCGTGATACTCGTGTTCTGCGCTCTCGGCTTGGCGTTCGGGTTCGTGCTGTTCAAGCTCATCTGATTGAGTACAGGTGCCCGGTCATCCGAGCGAGATGGACACGGGTGGTCAGCGTGTCAGGATGCTCGGTGCCGAGCACGCGAATATAGGCTGGGAACAGGTCGGCGAACTGATCGCGAGCCGCTGCCGGATCGCCGGCCAGCCCGGCCATGTAGGCCAGGTTGGCGCGGGCGGTCAGCGTATTAGGGTGCTCTGCGCCTAGCACTCGCTCGCGGATCGCCAGCAATTCGGCGAACTGATCGCGTGCCCCGGTAGATGAGCAGTAGCGCCACTGAGGCAAGCACTGCCGCGCCGCCGAGCAGGGTGATGAGGGCGGGGCGCTCGCCGAGAAGCAGGGCGCCGAGCGCGACGGCGACGACGGAGTTGACATAGGCGTAGGTGCACACAGTCGCTGTCGGCAGCCGGCAGCCGGCGCAGCGCCGCAGCATCTGCACGAGCCGGTCAGCGTGGCCGATCTCGCCGCGCGCGCACACATGTCACCCCGGACCTTCGCCCGCCAGTTCGCGGCCCGCACCGGGACCACTCCCCGTCAGTGGCTGATCAGCCAGCGCCTGATGAGAGCCCAGGAGCTGCTCGAGCACGCTAACAGCAGCGTCCAGCAGATCGCCGCTGAATGCGGGCTGACCCCGCTGATGCTGCGCCGCCACTTCACCCGCAGGTGCGGGACCACGCCCCAGGCCTACCGCCGCACCTTCAGCCAGACCGGGTAAGCCGTCGCCCACGAGTCGAAGTCAGGGGCCACGCCTGCGCCGCCGTCACCATGAACCGATCGCCAAGCCCGCCGGTCAGCCGGGTGGCTGGCGCGTGAGTGGAGCCATCCATGAAGCGCAGAGATGGCCATCTAAGCGTCCGCAGCCCGCTACCAACGCGCACGCGCACAGGGCAGTTACCGACAAGGCTCCGGGCTATGACATTCTCTGCTTTGACCCACACGGACGCGGGAGCTGCATCGAGGTCAAGACCACAGAGCGACTGGAACTTGAGTGTCGCGAGTTGTACGTGGGCATGACTCGCGCCAGCGACGGGCGATGACTGGTTATGCGAACCGGGTTTGTCCTCGAATGTGAATCTCTCGGCGGTGCAGGCGGCGTAGGTGTCCGCCGACCCGTGGGCCGATTGGGGAGCCATGATGCCCGACGGTGACTCGCCATTCCTGGCGGTCCCGGCTTCGGAGTGGCTCGCAGCGAACCATTCCGCGTTTGTCATTGCCGATCGTTTCCCGGTCAGCCCGGGACATGCCCTCGTGGTCCCGCGACGCATGATCGCTACCTGGTGGGAAGCTACTGAGGATGAGCGGGCGGACATCCTCGCCCTCGTGGACGAGGTGAAGCGTCGGCTCGACGGTGAGCTGCAGCCCGACGGCTATAACGTGGGCTTCAACGCCGGCGCTGCCGCCGGGCAGACTGTCGGACACCTGCATGTCCACGTCATCCCGCGTTACCGCGGTGATGTGCCGGACCCTCGCGGCGGTGTGCGGCATGTCATACCGGGCAAGGGCAATTACCTGGCGCCCGTGCCGGAACCATATGCACTGGTCGACGGGCAGGATCGGTTGCTGCGCGATGACCTGCTGAGGTGCCTGCGCGATCCGCGGTTCGACCGCGTGGACTTGCTGGTCAGCTTCGTCATGAAGTCCGGGCTCGAACAGGTCCACGGTGGCCTGCTGGATGCCCTGGACCGGGGTGCCAGGGTCAGGGTGCTGACCACGGACTACCTCACCGTCACCGACGCCGATGCCCTGGCTCGGTTGCTCGACCTGGCCGAGGTGCGGCCGGAGGCAGTCGCCACACGGGTGTTCCACGATCCGGCGACCAGTTTCCACCCAAAGGCCTACCTCTTCTCCTCCGCTGACGGCACGGTCGCGGCGACGTTCGTAGGCAGCAACAACCTCAGCGCGTCGGGTATCGCTGGCGGCATCGAGTGGGCCATCGGCGCCGACCAGGCCGCGCCCCTGCTGATCGCCTTCGAGCGACTCTGGTCCGACCCGCGCAGCCAGCCGCTCACCCACGAGCTGCTTGCGGACTACCGCCGGCGCTGGCAGCCGACCGCGCACACCACAGGTGTGGTGCCCGAACCGGCGGCCACGCCCCCCGCCCCGCGACCCGTGCAGCGGGATGCACTAGCGGCTTTGGAGCAGACCCGGCTGCAGGGCTTCCGCCGCGGCCTGGTCGTGATGGCAACTGGCCTGGGCAAGACGTGGCTCGCCGCCTTCGACGCCGCACGGCCGCAGTTCCGCCGGGTGCTGTTCGTCGCCCACCGTGAGGAGATTCTGCGCCAGTCCCTCGACGTGTTCCGCCGCGTCCAGCCGGATGCGGACCTCGGCATGTACTACGGCGGGGAGAAGCAGCCGGACGCCCACGTGCTGTTCGCCAGCGTCCAGACACTCGCCGGTAATCTGCACCGGTTTTCGCCCGATCGGTTCGACTACGTCGTAGTCGATGAGTTCCATCACGCCGCCGCCCGCAGTTACCGCCGAGTCATCGATCACTTTCAGCCGGCATTCCTCCTCGGACTTACCGCGACCCCCAACCGCATGGACGGCGCGGACTTGCTGGCGCTGTGCTCGGACAACCTGGTTTACGAGTGCCCGCTCACCGAGGGCGTCGAGCGCGGCGACCTTAGCCCGTTTCGCTACTTCGGGATCGCCGACGACGTCGACTACACGCCCATCCCCTGGCGTGGCGGCCGGTTCGACCTGGCGGTGCTGACTGAGGCCGTCGAGACGCAGGAACGTGCCCAGCATGCTCTCGACGTCTGGCGCGACAAGGGCGGCGGTCGCACCATCGCATTCTGCGTCACGGTCACCCACGCCGACTTCACGGCCGAGTTCTTCCGTCGCAACGGGGTCGCGGCAGTTGCCGTGCACAGCGGCCCCACGAGCGCGCCGCGCGTCGGCTCGGTGGAGCGGCTGCGCGCCGGTGAGCTGCAGGTCATCTGCACGGTCGACGTATTCAACGAAGGCCTCGACGTTCCGGAGGTCGACACGGTCCTGATGCTGCGCCCGACTGACTCGCCGGTCGTGTTCCTCCAGCAGCTAGGCCGGGGCCTGCGCCGCAGCGACAGCAAGGATGCCCTGACGGCGATCGACTTCATCGGCAACCACCGCAGCTTCCTCATCAAGCCACGGACCCTGCTCGCCCTCGGCACTAGACGCCAGGCCGGCACCGACAAGGTGCTGCGGGCCATGCGGACCGGCGACTTCGGCCTACCACCGGGCTGTTCCGCGACCTACGACGTCGATCTCGTTGACGTCCTGCGCGCGGTCACGCGAGTTGGTGCGCGGTCAGCCCTTGAGGACTACTGCAGGTCCTACGCCGACGAGCGCGGCCACCGGCCCAGCGCCGTCCAAGCCTACGGTGCCGGATACAACCCCTCATCGGTCCGTTCAAAGCACGGCCACTGGTTCGCCTTCCTCGATGACATAGAACTCCTGGCCGAGCAGGAGCGCGAGGTAGTACGGCGCCACGCGGACGTGCTCGCCACCATCGAAAAGGAGCCGATCACCAAGTCGTACAAACTCGTGACCCTCCAGGCACTGCTGCAGATAGACGCGCTGCGCAGCGGCGCAGACGTCGCCGAGATCGCCTGGACCACGCACCGGATCGTCACCGGCGACCCACGCCTGCTGGCAGACACCCGCTCGGCGGAGATGCCCGACCCGGCAACGGTGAACGCCGACACCTGGCGCGACTATTGGCTGAACTGGCCGCTGTCAGCCTGGGCTGGCCGGTTGCGCGGTGCGTCGACCGGCTTGTTCCGCATCGACGGCCGACGGTTCGTCCCCACATTCCGAGTGGCGATCGATGTGGCTGAAACGTTCGACTCTATGGTCGACGAACTCGTCGACTACCGGCTCGCCCGGTATCTGTTCACGAAGAGCAGCCCATTGGAGGCAGCCGTCCGGCTCAAGGTCATCCAGGCCCATGGCCGGCCGATCCTCATGCTCGACCGCGACCACAACCCTGAACTGCCGGCAGGCGAGACACCGTTCCTCGCCGACGGCGTCATCTACACCGGTAACTTCGCTCAGATCGCTTTGAACGTCGCCCACCGCGCGGCGCAGCCCGGCAACGTCCTGGCCGACCTGCTGCGGTCCTGGTTCGGCGCCGACGCGGGCCAGCCCGGCACCGCGCAGTACGTCGAACTGGTGCCCGGTGAGCCCCACTGGCAGATGCGGCCGGCACCCCCGGTCGCCAGCCGTGATGAGTCTGCCGGCTGATTCAGCCAGAGGGTCACCAAGACAGCTGCTGGGACTCAATTGCTTTCGATCACCAGCTCGCACCAGACAACCTTCAGGTTGGCGCTAGCCCGCCTGAACCCCCATTGATGGCTGAGTGCCTCTATGACCATGAACCCCCGGCCATGCTCTGACTCGTCGTCGGCCCTACGAGGCTGGGGATCGCCCGGGTGCTGGTCCCACACCTCAATGAGCACGCGCTTATGATCGGCCAGCAACCTTAGGCCAACTAAGCCAACTCCCTCCGACGATCGTGACGCAGTAACGGCGTTGGTCAGCAGCTCGCTGACCAACGTCTCGGCATCATCAGCAAGCTGATCAAGCTTCCACTCCCAGAGCACTTCCCTGGTATGCAGACGTGCGCACGGCACGGCTGTCGGCAACGCGGCCAGCTCCAAGGCGCTGACGTGTGGCCAATCTTGGGAGGGAAGAACCGGCACCGGAGTCGGACTCTCGACGGCACGACGTGCTCCACCACGTACGGTCGCCGGTACAGTGCCGGTTCCGCCTCCAGCAGGACCGGCACCGGAGCCACGCTCCAGGGCGCCTGTAGCACCCGGTCTCCATACGGCACCGGTCTCGCTGCTGCGGGGAGTAGTCATCGCTCTCTCACTGCACGCCCTGGGCGGAGGCCATTCAGGTCTAGGCGAATGCGAACTGGCGAGAGACAGGCGGGGTCAGTTCTCTGCATCGCGCATCCGATCTGTCATTGCGTTTGGCCGCCCGCTGCTCCTTGCGCGTGGCAAGCTCAGCACTAGCATGAACCGCATACTCCAAACATGCAACATGCATGTTCAGATTATGCAGAAGGAGAGTGGATGCCGCCGACCCCCAGCCCCACCGCCCGCGGACGACGACTACGCCATGAGCTGCGGCGTCTCCGAGAGGAAGCCGGCCTGACCCACGCCGAGGTCGCCAGCCGCCTGGAATGGTCGGCTTCCAAGGTCAGCCGCATCGAGACAGGCCAGTCACGGGTCCAGACCGGCGACGTACGCGACCTGCTGGACATCTATGGCGTCACCGACGACGCCACCTGCGAGGCACTGGTCCAGCTGGCCCGCGAAGCCCGCCGTCGTGGCTGGTGGACCCGCTACACCGACGTCCTTGGCAGCGGCACCTACGTTGGTCTCGAAGCTGAGGCCGCCACCCTGCACACCTTCGAATCACAGTTCATCCCCGGTCTGCTCCAGACCGAGGACTACGCCCGCGCCATCATCCGCGCTGGACAGGTTCGTCCTGACCCCGAGACACTTGAACGTCGTCTGGCTGCTCGCATGGCCCGCCAAGAGATCCTCAGCCGGTCAGACCCGCCCGAGATCTGGGCTGTGCTCGACGAACCCGTCGTCAGCCGACCGGTTGGCGGCCCGGACGTCATGCGTCAGCAGCTCCGGCACCTGATCGATCTGAGCGCTCGTCCGAAAACGCCGCTCACCCTCCAAGTCCTGCCGCTCTCGGCTGGCGCACACCACGGCATGAACGGACCGTTCGTAATCCTGACCTTCCACAGCCCGACGGACCCACCGATGGTGTACCTGGAGACCGCAACCGACGGTCTGTATATCGAAGAGCCCTCAGACATCGAGCGGTATACCCTGATGTTCAGTCACCTCGTGGCCCGAGCCCTCGGACCAGACGAGTCACGCACCATGATCACCGGTCTAGCCGAACGCATGGCCTGATCAGCGACACGATCCGCCCTGGGGAGGTACGGGATGGTCGCACACCACCCAGACCTGACCCATGCACAATGGCGTAAGAGCACTCGCAGCTCCTCATCCGGTCAGAACTGCGTCGAGGTCGCTACCAACCTCCCTGGCATCGTGGCTGTCAGGGACTCCAAGGACCCGGATGGGCCGAAGCTGGTCGTCAGTCCTTCTGCCTGGCGAGCGTTCGTGCGAAGTCTGAAGGCTGGGGAAATCGACTACCACGGCGGCTGACAGAGCCGCCGACCGAGTCAAGGATTTCGGTATCAGCGAATGAGTGCTCGCGGCTTGTCCCGGCGGCTCTGAGATCGCTGCGTGCATGCCGGAGATCCAGGCCCGCCGCGGTAGTCGTCGCGGAGCTAGGATGCCCGGGATGAAGGACCTGCCGGTACTGCTGGACCGCCTTGAGGAGGCGGGCGGGCCGCCCGACCCGGTGCCGTCCGCGGATGGCTGGGAACTGGTGCTGGCGGAGAACGTGGCGTATCTGGTCGGTGATCAGCGCCGCTGGCGGGCGGTGGCAGAACTGCGGAGCGTCGTGGGGCTGGCGCCCGAGCAGATCCTCGCCGCGCCCGACGCGATGCTGCGCGACATCGTCGCCGGTGCCCGGCCGGCCGAGCGGGTCCAGCGCTTGCGCCGGTGCGCCGAGCTCGCCATCGGCGGAGTTCCGTGGAGCGCCTATCCAGGCATCGGACGGCCTGGGGAAGACCGCATCGACCTCTTCACCGGGTCCCGCGCCGTCCTGGCTCTGGACGCCAACGGCCTTCGGGTACTCGCCCGGCTGGGCTACGGCGAAACATCGCGTTCCTACGCGGCCAGCTACCGGCAGATCCAGGCCGCAGCGAACGCACTGCTGCCCGCGACGGTGCCCGCCCGCCAGCGTGCTTACCAGCTGTTACGCCGCCACGGACAAACCGTCTGCCGCCGCACGGACCCTGCCTGCCCGGTCTGTCCCGTCGCCGACTCCTGCCCAAGCGCCGGCCACCCCCCGCCGCTGTACTGAGGCTCTGTTGCCGATTTCAATCCAGACGCTTGCTTCCGCAGCTCGCCCTCGCAGTCGCCTGACCTGCGGCAAAATTGGTGGCGGTTCGCGGGGAATTCCTGAAACTGTGTGGCCGTGTCAACGGTGTACTTCGAGGAACGGATAGCGGAGAGGTACGAGGCCTACTGGCCGAACTTGTTCGAGCCCGCTGTTGTCGATCCGGTGGTGGACTTCCTCGCCGAGCTGGCGGGCGAAGGCGGCGCGCTCGAGCTGGGCATCGGCACCGGCCGGATCGCGCTGCCGCTCAGCCAGCGGGGCGTCCGCGTGCATGGGATCGACCTGTCCCCGGCCATGGTCGCGCGGCTGCGGGCAAAGCCGGGCGCGGAGGACATCGGCGTGACGATCGGCGACTTCGCGACCACCAGAGTGGGCGGGCCCTTCCGGCTCGCCTACCTCGTGCGCAACACGATCGAGAACCTGACCACGCAGGACGAGCAGGTTGAGTGCTTCCGCAATGTCGCCGCGCAGCTGGAACCCGGAGGCTGCTTCGTGATCGAGGTCGAGGTTCCGGCGCTCCAGCGTCTGCCGCCCGGCGAGACCATCCGGGCGTTCACCGTGACCCCCACGCATCTCGGCTTCGACGAGTACGACGTCGCGGCGCAGGGCCTCGTCTCGCACCACTACTGGGTCATCGACGGCCAGCTCGAGATCTTCTCGTCGCCGTTTCGCTACGTCTGGCCGTCCGAGCTCGACCTGATGGCGCGGCTCGCTGGGATGACGCTGCGCGAGCGCTGGAGCGGCTGGAAGCGTGAGCCGTTCACCAGCGACAGCACCGCGCACGTTTCGGTCTGGCAGAAGGTGGCGTAGCGAGCCGGAAGGCTGCCCGGCGAATTGCGCGATCTCGCGTTCCTGCCTGAGCCGGACCTGCCAGGTCGTGGCGCCCGCCAGCCGTCCAATGCTGAAGTATTCACTTGACTATCGGCGGACACGGGAACATACTCAAGAATATGCTTAACCAAACCGTGGACCTGGACCGGGTTTTCCAAGCGCTGGCCGACCCTGGTCGGCGGGTCATGGTTGAGCAGCTCAGCCAGGGGCCGGCCTCGGTGAGCGAGCTCGGTAGGCCGCTGGCGATGTCGCTGGCCGCTGTCCTCCAGCACGTGCAGGTGCTGGAGGTCAGCGGGCTGGTCCGGTCGCAGAAGGTCGGCCGGACCCGGACCTGCAGCATCAACCCGGCCACGCTGCGCTCGGCGGAGCAGTGGATTTCCGAGCGGCGGATCTTCTGGGAGCGCCGTCTCGACCGGCTGGGCGAATACCTGGCCGACACCGCCGACTCGCCAGATGCCGGGCCTGCAAGCCCGCCTCCGGGTTAATACGCGATACCCGGCAGCACGATCAATCGGAGGAGAACGATGACCGCGAGTTCCGTTATCCATGACACGTTCACGATCGAGCGCAGCTACCCGGCGACGCCGTCCAGGGTGTTCGCTGCGTTCGCCTCCGAGGAGGCCAAGAACATCTGGGGTGACACCGGCGACCTGGATCAGGCTGACGGTGACGCCGGCCTGACTGAGTTCGACTTCCGGGTCGGCGGGCGGGAACGCTTCGGCTTCAAGTATCACGACACGACTTACCGCTATGACGCCCTCTACTACGACATCGTGCCGGACCAGCGGCTGATCTACAGCTACGAGATGTACGCCAACGACGCGCGGATCTCGGTGTCGGTCGCCACCATCGAGTTCGTCAAGAGCGGCGATGGCACCACGCTGACCTATACCGAGCAAGGCGCCTACCTGGATGGCATTGACGGGCCCGAAGCCTCCGACCTCCGCAAGGAGGGCACCACCGAGATGCTCGACAACCTGACCGGATACCTGGCCAACCAGGCCGCAAGCTGACGCCCAGAGGTCAGCCTGGGAGCGTTCTGCGGTTTGAAACGGGATCCGTAGCTAGGTGAGCGGCGAAAGGTGTCTGTGATGCGGCCCGTTATTCTGCAGGTCTTCGACTTCTCTTTCGACGGGGCGACACGGCACCGGAGAGATCCTCGCTCAGGGCGGAGTCAGCTTCGCGCAGTCACTTGTCGCCCTGGACGTGGTCGACGAGTACCGGCTGACCGTCTTCCCCTGGCTGGCGGGGACCGGCAGGCGCCTGTTCGCTGATCTGGCGAGTTCGCGGCAGCTCGAGCTCGTGTCGAGCACTACCTTCGCCAACGGCGTGCTCGCACTGACCTATCGCCCCTATCGCCGACCCCGCTGACCACCACGGGCGCCGGTGAGCCGGGCGAGTTAGCCGTCAGCCACGGTGGCGCCTGGGCTGAAGCCGCTCTGGCGGCTCGGGGTGACGCCAGGTAGCAGCCAGCGACGGTGGCTCCGGACCGAGACCAGCGCCACGACCGCTGCGAGTGCCGGCGGCTGCGGGCTCACCGGGCTGACTGCCTGGCGCCGGGAAGCTCACCTCGATGTCGAGTCCACCTTCGGGCCGGGCACGCGGGGTGAGCGCGGCGCCGTGGGCGCTGGCGATGGCGTGGACAATGGCCAGGCCAAGTCCGTGACCGTCGGCGTGCCGGATTCGCTGGCTGCCGAGTTGCTGGAACGGCTGGAACAGGCGATCGACCTCGTCGGGCAGAATCACAGGTCCGGTGTTCCGCACCAAAATGGTCGCCCGCCCGCCGGTCGTGGTCGTCGAGACTTCAGCCCGGCCCCCGGTCACGTTGTGGCGCAGGGCGTTGTCCACCAGGTTGGCCACCAGGCTCTCGACCAGGCTCAGATCACCCATGACCGGAGCCGCGGTGAGAGTTGCGTCGAGATGGACGTCTCGGCGCCTGGCCTCCTGGCGGCGGGCGCGGACGACCCTTTCCGCGATTTCGGCCAGGTCAAAGGGTTCCCGCTGGTCAATCCCCCGCTGACCGCTGGCCAGGGTGAGTAGCGCCTCGATCAGGCGGTCTTGCTGACCGCCGAGGACCAGCAGCTGCTCGCAGGTCGCCCGCAACGTCTCCGCGGTGGCGGCTGGATCGGCAAGTGCGACCTGGAGCAGCGTCCGTTCCGCGGTGAGCGGGGTACGCAGCTCGTGTGATGCGTTGGCCACGAAGTGCCGCTGCGACTCGAACGATGCCTCAAGCCGCCCGAACAGGTCGTCCAGCGTCTCCCCCAGCTCGGTGAACTCCTCGTAGGGGGCGTCGAGGCTGAGGCGTTCATGCAGATTGCTGGCGGAGATGGCCCGGGCGGACGCCGTGATGACACGCAGGGGTCGCAGCACCCGGCCTGCCAACAGCCAGCCGAGCGGAATGGAAGCCACGGCCATCAGCACGAGCGCGACCCCGGAGCCGATAGCCAGCAAATGGACGTCGTTGCCTGACAGCTGGCCGGGGGGTGCGCCGCTTGGCGCTAGTACCTTCTGGCCAGGTGCCGCGGAGGACTGACGCACTGTCAGCAACGGAACGTCCGCGATGACCAGCAGCGCGGCACCTGAGATGAAGAAGGCGCTGCCGTAGAGCAGGGCGAGCCGCATCCGCAGCGTACGCCGCGGCCAGCGGGACCGCCGCAGCCAGCGCGGCCGCCGGAGCGCCCGGGCCCCCAGCAGCCAGCGCGGCCGCCGGGACCACCGGGGCGGCCACAGCGAGCCATTCTGCCGCAGCCAGCCACGCCACCGCCGCCAGCCAGGCCACCGCAGCCAGCCGGTCCTGCGGAGCTGCGCGGGCACCTCACACCCCTCCGATCCGGTATCCGACACCGCGTTCGGTGTGGATGACCGGCGGCTCGCCGAGCTTGGCCCGCAGCCGGCGCATCGTCGTCTTCACCGCCGTGGTGAAGGGGTTAGCCGCTTCGTCCCAGACTCGCTCGAGCAGTTCCTCGGCGGAGACCACCCGGCCGGCGGACGCGAGCAGGTACTCCAGGACGGCGAACTCCTTGCGACTGAGCTCAAGACGCCGCCCGGCGCGGAACGCGACCCGCCGGCTGGGGTCCAGGGTCAGGTCACCGTTTTCGAGCGTCGGCGGCAGCGGCGCGGCGGAGCGACGCCCAAGCGCCCGGATCCGGGCCACAAGTTCGGAGAAGTCAAAGGGCTTCGGCAGGTAGTCGTCAGCACCTAGCCCGAGGCCGTCCACCCGTTCCCTGACGGTGCTGGCCGCGGTCAGCATCAGCACCCGGCTCTGCGACCGTTCGGCCACGATCCTCCGGCAGACCTCGTCGCCGTGCACTCCGGGCAGGTCCCGATCCAGCACCACGACGTCATAGCGGGTGACTGCCAGATGGCCGAGCGCGTCGTTCCCGTCGAGGACCACATCCACCGCCATGCCCTCCCGGCGCAGCCCGGTCCCGATCGCCGCGGCCAGGACCTCGAAATCTTCTACGACCAGCACCCTCATGAGCTTCTCGTGATCCTTCTATGCGGCCGGACTCCGCCCAGCTCAGGGGCCAGACGGTGAGATACCGCTTCAACGATGCCAGGTCGCCGGTGTCGCCGAGGTGTCAGGCGCTGACACCGTGCTGACACCGGCCATGGCGTACAACCACTGTCGAGCGTGGCATCCACCGGCGGAGGAGGACGGACACATGAGCGACGCGACGATCGAGGTCACCGGGCTGCGCAAGCGGTTCGGGCCGACGCTGGCCCTGGACGGGATGTCGTTCGTCGTCCGACCTGGGCAGGTCACGGGCTTTGTCGGCCCCAACGGCGCCGGGAAGTCCACCACGATGCGGGTGATCCTCGGCCTGGACGCGGCCGACGAAGGCCACGCGCTGATCGGCGGCCAGCCGTACCGGTCCCTGCGGCATCCGATGAGCCACGTCGGGGCGCTGCTTGACGCCGCCGCGCTGCAGCCCAGCCGGTCCGGCCGCAACCACCTGCTGTGGCTGGCCCGCTCCCAGGGCCTGACCGTCAAGCAGGTCGATGCGGTGATCGAGCAGGCGGGCCTGCAGACGGCGGCCCGGCGGAAGGCAGGCGGCTACTCCCTGGGCATGCGGCAGCGGCTGGGGATCGCCGCGGCACTGCTCTGCGACCCGCCAGTGCTGATGATGGATGAACCCTTCAACGGCATGGATCCGGAAGGCATCGTCTGGATGCGCGGCTTCCTGGGGTCGCTAGCCGGGCAGGGCCGCGCGGTGCTGGTGTCCAGCCATCTGATGAGCGAGCTGGAGGACGCCGCCGACCACCTGGTGGTGGTCGGCCGCGGCAAGGTCATCGCGGACGCCAGCGTGGCTGACCTGCTCGCCGCGGCCGCCGACGGCCGGGTCACGCTGCGCACCACCGCGCGGCCGGAGGCGACGACGGTGCTGGCGCACGCGGGGGCCGCCGTTGCCGCCGCCGGCCCCGACACGCTGACGGTATCCGGGCTGGCAGCCGAGCAGGTCGTGGCGCTGCTCGGCGCCAGCGCGGTGCCGTTCTCCGAGGTGTCCGCGCACTGCGCGACGCTTGAGCAGGCCTATCTGGAGCTCACTCATGACGCGGTCGAGTTCCGTGCCGCGCCGGGACGGGAGGCGACGCGATGACTGCCGGTGCGGTCACGCCGCACCGCTCCGGGGTGCGGACCGGAAACGACGGCTTCGCGCAGCTGCTTCGGGCGGAATGGACCAAGTTCAGGACGGTTCGCGGCTGGGTGATCGGGATGACCGTCGCGGCCCTGGTGACCGTGGCGATCGGGCTGCTCACCGCGTCGGGCAGCCAGGAGTCTTGCGGAAATAGTGCCTGCCCCGCTCCGCCGCTGGGGCCGGGCGGCGAGGCGGTGATCGACAGTTTCTACTTCGTGCACCAGCCGCTGGCCGGTAACGGCAGCATCACCGCCCGGGTGACCGCACTGACCGGCCTGTATTCGAGTGGCTTTATCCAGGCCGGGCAGGGGCTTTCCGCCATGCGCCCTGGCCTCGAGCCGTGGGCCAAGGCCGGAATCATCATTAAGCAGAACGAAAAGCAGGGCTCGGCTTACGCCGCCATGCTGGTCACCGGCAGCCACGGTGTGCGGATGCAATACGACTACACCGGGGACACGGCCGGCCTGGCAGGAACTGTCTCCACGGCGTCGCCGCGCTGGCTGCGGCTCGTCCGGTCCGGCGACACGATCACCGGCTACGACTCATCCGACGGCAGGCACTGGACCCAGGTCGGCACCGCTCGCCTGGCCGGGCTGTCATCGACCGTGCAGGCAGGGCTCTTGACCGCCTCGCCCGCATACAGCCAGGTGACTGCCAAGGGGATCGGCTCGAGAGTCGGGACCGGCGGCCCCGCCCTGGCCACCGCCACCTTCGACCACGTCAGCCTCCAGGGCGGCGCGCGGCCAGGCGACACGCAGCCGGGCGGCACGCAGCCGGGCGGCACGCGACCCGGCGGCGCGTGGACCGGCGACGCTGTCGGCGGCACCACCGGCGGGCTCCCGGCGTCAGCCGAGGGGTTCCACCTGGCGGGCGGCAGGTTCACGGTGAGCGGGTCCGGCGACATCGCTCCGGACGTGCCGGCAGTAGCGGCCGACACCGGCACGGCGATCGAGTTCACTCTCGCTGGCGTGTTCGCCGGGCTGATCGCGGCGATCGTCGTGGCGACGATGTTCATCACCACCGAGTACCGGCGTGGCCTGATCCGGACCACCTTCGCCGCGAGCCCGCGCCGCGGCCGGGTCCTGGCGGCGAAGGCCATCGTGATCGGCTCGGTCACCCTTGCCGCGGGGCTGGTCGGCGCAGCCGCCACCGTCCTGCTCAGCGAGCGGCTACTGCGCGGCCACGGCTTTTATCTCCTGCCGGTGACGGCGCTCACCGAGTTGCGCGTGATCGTCGGAACGGCGGCGCTGCTCGCCGTCGCCGCCGTCCTCGCGCTCGCCATTGGCGCATTGCTGCGGCGCAGCGCCGGGGCAGTCACCGCCGTCATCGCGGTCATCGTCCTGCCGTATCTGCTCGCGACCTCCGTCCTCCCCGCCGGCCCCGCGGACTGGCTGCTGCGGGTCACCCCGGCGGCCGGCTTCGCGATTCAGCAGAGCGTGCCGCAGTACCCGCAGGTGAGCGGCAGTTACGCGCCGTCTAACGGCTACTTCCCGCTGGCGCCGTGGGCCGGCTTCGCGGTGCTGTGCGGCTGGGCCGCGCTCGCTCTGGCCCTGGCTGTCGTGCTGCTGCGCCGGAGAGACGCATGAGCCAGCCACGCCGCGCCGAGCGGACGAGCGGGCAGGACACGCCGGACGCGGAACGGACCAGCAGACGGGACGCGCCGCAGGAACGGACCAGCAGACGGCAGCGAGTACAGCACCGGCATGATCCGGATCACGTTCACCGCGATGCCACGGCGCAGCACCGTCCTCGCCGCCAAGGCAGCCGTCATCACCGGCGTGGTGATGACGGCGGGCGCCGTCGCGGTACTCGCGTCCGTGCTGGCCGGGCGGCTCATCCTGGCTGGCCACGGCCTCAACCCGGCGCGCGGCTACCAGACCCTGTCCCTGACCGACGGGCCGGTGCTGCGCGCCGCGGCCGGCTCGGTTCTCTACCTGGTCCTGATCGCGCTGTTCAGCCTCGGCGTCGTTACCGCCGTGCGGGATTCCGCGGCCGCCATCGGGGTCGTGCCCGGCCGGTGGAACGCCACGCGACAACCAGTCAAGGAGTGCTCGGCAGACCTAACCTTGACGCGCCGAGCCGCCCGGCCCCGAGGGTTCCTGCCCTCGTACGCTGGCTTCCTGTTGCGCAATCAGCCGCTTCTCCTGATCGCGGAGTGCCGCCGCCTGCTCGAAGTCGCGGCTGTCGATCGCTGCCTCCTTTGCCCGTCGCAGCTCGGCGATCTGCTCGTCGAAGGGACCAGGAGGCGACTGCCGGGAGATGCCCAGCCGCCGCTCGATTGCCGTCAGCCGGTCGCCGATCGCGGTCAGAGCGTCGACGAGCCTGTCCTGGCTGACGGCGGATTCCTGCGATCCGAGCCTGGCCCGGAGCTGGCTGGGCCCGACCGCCGGCCGGGGCTCCTGGCCCTGGTAGCCGGGCAGCATCTGGTTGACCTGCTGGCAGACCATGCCGGGGTCCGCGCCCAGGTTGACGAGAATTCGCACGCCGACGCTCAAGACGAAGCCGGGACAGAGCCGACGTCGCAGCGAACGCGAGAGCCGGGCGGAGCCTGATCGGCTGGGATCATTACCTTTCAGGCTAACCGCGCATCGGCGGGCCTGAGCCATCCGGCACCCGGGTCGGCGGCACTGCCCGGGCTCCGCCCGGGCGAACGGCTCGCTGTCGCCGAAAGCGGCAGCCTCACCCGGGACAGCGTCGCCGAGCTATATCAGCGGTTTGATTCCCAGCTCGCCTGACATCGCATCACATATGGTCGGACGCGTGACCTCGATCAACCGCCAGGTGCGGCTCGCCGCCCGCCCGTCAGGACTGCCCAAGGCGTCAGACTGGGAGTTGACCAGCGAGCCGGTGCCGACTGCCGGCCACGGACAATTCGTGGTCGCGATCTCCCATCTGTCCATCGACCCGGCGATGCGGGGATGGATGAACGCCGGCGCCTCATACATCGCTCCGGTTGAGATTGGCGCGGTCATGCGTGCGGGCGCGATCGGGCAGGTCATCTCATCCGAGCATCCCGGCTATGCCGCGGGCGACTTCGTCTACGGCGCCTTCGGCGTGCAGGAGTACGCCGCCTCCGACGGCCAGGACGTCATCAAGCTTGACACCACGCTGGCCGAGCCGACCGCCTACCTGGGTGCGCTCGGGATGACCGGGCTCACCGCCTACTTCGCGCTCCTGGACGTCGGGCAGATCCGGGAGGGGGACACCGTTGTCGTCTCCGGCGCTGCCGGAGCCGTGGGCAGCGTGGCCGGCCAGATCGCGAAGCTCAAAGGCTGTCGCGTGATCGGAATCGCCGGTGGCCCGGACAAGTGCCGCACGCTGGTTGAGGACTTTGGATTCGACGCCGCGATCGACTACAAGAACGAGAACGTGCGGGCAGCGCTGCGCGAGCACGCGCCAGGCCGCGTTGACGTCTACTTCGACAACGTGGGCGGAGATATCCTCGACGCTGTCCTGACCCGCCTTGCCCGAGGAGCCAGGATCATCATCTGCGGCGCCGTCTCTCAGTACAACGCAGAACGGGTGCGGGGCCCAGCCAACTACCTGTCACTGCTGGTGGCACGGGCTTCGATGACCGGCATGGTGGTGTTCGACTACCAGGACCGGTATCCCAGCGCAATGGCTGAGCTCGCCCAGTGGCTCCGCGACGGTCGGATCGTCTCACGTGAGCACATCGTGCACGGCAACGTCGGTGACTTCCCTGCCGTCCTGCTGATGCTCTTCGCTGGTGAGAACACGGGCAAGCTCATCCTCGCTATCGACCGCAGCTGATGACACCTGCCTTCGCAGCCGATGACACCTGCCTGCGGCCCGGTCAGGGTGTTCCTGGCGCTATGCCCGTGCGCGGGCCGACCGCGGTCAGCTGGCCGTGCGCTGGTCGGCAGCCTTGAGCAGCAACTCCATCTCGTCGACCAGGTAACCGGCGAGCGCGTCGATGTCGGGGACCAGCTCACGGCAGGACACCAGCCCGAAATGCAGCTGGCCGAGATAGCCGATCACGGTGATGTTCAGGCCCTGGCCGTCGGTGATCACCGACACCGGGTAGTGGGCCAGCAGCTTCGCGCCGCAGAGGTAGACCGGCACGTTCGGACCTGGGACGTTGGAGATGCAGAGGTTGAACGGCGGCAGCCGATGCAGCAGGCCGGTGGCGAACACCACGCGCGCGGCGCGAGCGGTCAACGCCGGCGGAGCGAAGTCGCTGATCTGATCGACCAGCCCCTGCGGGATCGCCGCCTGCCGCGACTTCGCGATCTTCGTCGCGGCGTGCACGATCTCCAGTCGTTGCGCAGGATCGGCGACCTGGGTGGGCAGTATGGCCAGCATCGCCGACACCTTGTTGCCCAGCGCGCCCTTGCTGGCCGGGTCGCGGACCGACACCGGGATCATCGCGATCAGCGGCGGATCAGGCAGCGCGTCATGCTCGATGAGCCAGCGCCGCAGCGCGCCCGCGCACATCGCCATGACCACGTCATTGACCGAGACACCGAAGGCGTTCTTGATCGCCTTGACGCTGTCGAGATCCACACTGCGGAACGCCAGCCGCCGGTGCGGCGTGATCGGCCGGTTGAATGGCGTGGCTGGGGCCCGCCCCGGCGCGGTCGGGATCACCTCGCCGTCGCCGCGGTTCAGCCCGAGCATCCCGCCGATCAGCATGTTGAACGCTGGCCCCAGGGTCGGCAGCACGCGGACGAGTTCGTTAGAAATCTGAATTGTCTGGACTGGACGCCAGATCAGCCGTGCAGCCGCGTGCGCGGCAAGCGTCGCCACGTTCGGTGGCCTGGTCGGAGTGAACGGCTCGCTGGCCGGTAGCTCGCGTCCCTCCGGGACCAGGTCGAGAAGCACGGTGAGCAGTTCCGCGCCGGACGCGCCGTCAATCGCGGAGTGGTGAATCTTGGTGTAGACCGCGGCACGCCGCTTGGCCAGCCCGGTGATCAGGTAGATCTCCCAGAGCGGCCGGCTCCGGTCCAGCGGCCGCGCGTGCAACCTGGCCACTTGCTCGGTGAGCTGCGCGTCCGAGCCAGGCCGCGGCAGCGCGATCTCCCTGATGTGGTATTCGATGTCGAAGTCCGCATCGTCGACCCAGTACGGCTGATCCAGGCCGAGCGGCACGTTCAGGAGCTTGCGACGCAGGACCGGGACCAGCGGCAGCCGCTCGCCGAACACCTCGGTCAGCCGGGCCAGAGTCAGCGGCTTCGGCGCGTCCTTGGGATCCAGTACGCACACACCGCCGACATGGCCGGTCGCGTTCGCTGTCTCCAGAGCAAGGAACGCGGCATCAAGACCGGTCAGCTGCTGCATGGCGGATGCTCCTCGGGTGCGGTGCGGTGTTGTGCCAGCAAGCCAGGTCCCACTGAGACAACCGTAGCTACCGCGCAGCGGCGGGTCATCGGCCCGGGTAGAGCGAGCGCAGCGCCGGCGGCGGGCGGAATCCGGGCTGCTGGCCGGCCGGAGCCGCCAGCCGGTCGGCGATCAGCCACAACGTCGCCGGGTCGACACCGAATCCGAGGTGGGCGCACCGGACCTCGACATTCTCGTGCAGCGTCGTCTCCGGCTCGATGCAAGCCTGCCAGGAGACGACACCGTCCCGCCTGGAGTACACAGCCGTCGACGGCACCTCGATCGGCCGGGCCACCTGCTCGGGCGTAGGCACCCGTCCGGCCGCATGCCGATGGCCATGCCGCCGGTAGGCGCCGTCGGCATGACTCTGCCGGGGATCGGTGAGCGCGAACGGGCTGCCCATGGTGATCACCCGCCGGACCTGCCCGGGGTGCTGGCGGGCCAGTTCCCTGGCGTAGATGCCGCCCAGGCTCCAGCCGACTATCGACACCGGCCGCCCGATGCGCTCGGCCAGCCCGGACAGTTCCCGCGGCAGTTCATCGAGCACCTGATCGGTCGGGCCCAGGTTGCGGCCGAGGTTCCACCCGTGAGTGTCATAACCCAGGCGGCGCAGGTACCCCCGGAGCACCCCGGTACTCGTGTCGGAGGCCAGCAGCCCAGGCAGCACCAGCACGCCATGCCCGTCGCCGCGCGGCGCGAGCGACAGCCAGGGTGCTGCCATTGGCATCGCCGCGAGCCTCGCCAGCCCCCGGAACGGCTCGGAGAGGAAGAGCCTGGTCGGCGGTCCCGACGTCGGACTGGCGTTAGGCCCGTGCTGCTGCACTCCTGGTTCCCTGATCAGATACATTTCGGCCCGCTCGGCCACATCGTCGCCACGACCCCCTGGCAAGGTGAAATTACACCTTCAGCATATGTCTGGCTGGAATCGCAGCAGCCTGCCGGTGACCGGCTGCCGGTGACCGGCACCGCGCCGCTCCCTCGCGCACCGTGGCGGCGCCGGGCCCTCGCACCCTCGTGCGCGGCGGCGGGGAACACTAGGGTTAAAGGGTGAGCAATCTTCCCGAGCCGGTCGATCCGCGTACCCTGCGGGTTTCCGACGCGGACCGCGACCGGGTCGCCGATGTGCTCCGCGACGCCGTCGGCCAGGGCAGGATCAGCCTCGACGAACTCGACGAACGGCTTGGCCAGACCTACTCGGCCAGGACGTACGCCGACCTGGAGGCCGTCACCTGCGACCTGCCGGCGTCAGGCGCGGTCACGCTGCCAGCCACATCGGCGGCCACGTCTGCGGGCGGGTACCCGCCCGATCGCGTGGGGGGCAGCCCCAGCGCGAAGTTCTCGATCGCGATCATGAGCGGGGCGAGGCGGCGGGGTCCCTGGGTCGTGCCGACCACCTACGTCGCGCTGGCGATCATGGGTGGCGTGCAGCTAGACCTCCGGTACGCGCGATTCAGCGCGCCCGAGGTAACGATCCAGGCGTATGCGCTGATGGGCGGAGTCGAGATCATCGTGCCCGAGGACATCGAGGTCGATGTGGCCGGCATCGGGTTCATGGCCGGCTTCGATCACCACGCCAGCGGCCCGGGCGTTCCCGGCGCGCCACGGCTAAAGGTGATCGGCTTCGCCCTGATGGGCGGTGTCGACGTCAAGCGCAAGCCGGTGCAGAAGCCAGACAAGCAGGGACCGCAGCTGCTCGCCAAGGAGAATCAGCCGCCGCAGATAGAGGGCTGACCCGCGGGCGCGCAGGTGAGTCGCCGACCTCGGGCAGTTGGCCGACCGGCTCGTCGATCTCGGGCAGTTGGCCGACCGGCTCGCCGAGCGCGAGCTCGGCGAACCTCGTTGCAGCCGCCCTAGAGATCGATCAGCTCCACCTTCAACCTGCTGCCGCAGGCCCGCGATGACGTGTTGCGCGCTCGGGGTGCGGCGATGTTCATGGACCGGTACGCCCCGCTCGCGGCCGAGCCCTAGCCGGTCACCCGGCGGATGTTTCCCGGCTTGGCCGCCATGGCCTGCGCAGGCCCAGCCAGTCGAGCAGGAACGCGGTCGCCAGCACCACGGCGGTTCCGGCTGCGGCTCCTCCGACGGTGTCGGTGAAGTAGTGGAAGCCCAGGACCACGAGCGCCACGGCCACGCCGCCCGCAGCCGCGTACGCGATCAGCGCCAGGAGCACGCGCAGGGCCGGAGGCAGCCGCGGCCGCGAGGGGTCAAGGAGCAGTACCCCGACTGCGGCAGCCAGCGTGAAGATGCCAGTAGCGTGCCCGCTGGGAAAGCTCAGCGCGCCCGCCATCGTCCGGTCAATCAGGGGCTTGAGCAGCACCTCGGTGAGAGCCGCAGCGGCCGGCACGGCGATCGCGAGCAGCACAGCGCCACGCCACCGTCGCGCCACGAGGCAGGCCAGGAACAGCACCGTGGTGATCACGGTCACCGTGCGCGGATCACCCAGCAGCACCACGTGACTCAGGAAAGCCCGCTGACTTCCCAGGCTCGCCTGCACCCTGGCGTCCACCGACCGGTCCAGCCAGCCGGCCTGACTCTGGTGGGCGGACCATGCTCCGAGAAATGCTGTGACGGCCACGCAGCCGACCAGCAGCCAGGCGGCCAGGGGACGGACGGCGCGGGGCAGCAGCGGGCGGGGTCCTGCCTGCGACGGCTCCAGGTCCGGCCGCCGCGTCCTTTGGAGCACCCGGCCATCCTAGGAGTGCATCGCCCCAGCTCGGACCAGACGAGCTTCCGGCCGGACCGCCGGGAGCGGGATTTGTCGCGGCGCCGCGCGGCATTACAGTGACGGCCATGCCAGCCAGGAATGTAACCTGCTGCTCCTGCGGCGCAAGCATTCGCATCCCGGACAACGACTGGGATCAGCAGCGCGACACCGTGGATGAGTGGTGGGACGAGCACGTTCGATCCAGTCACGCGGGCGAGGACAAGACGGAGATCATCCAGCGGGTTGAGCCGAACCCGCTGTTCGAGCCATCGCCGCTGGATCCCTTCTGGCGCTGAGCGGGCCGGCCTGCTCAGGTCAGCTGTTCGGCCCGGTCCCTGATCCCGCGGAGCATCTTCTGGCTCATCACGAAGCTCAGCGCCTCGACTGGTTCGACCAGGAACCTGGCCCACCTCCTGGTGTAGCCGTATCTCTCCCTGACCAGCAGCCGCGATGTCCCGTCCGGTCCTTCGCGGAGCACCCAGGCCCAGGTGAAGTCGTACGGAGCCGGGGCCTTCCCGGCCGGAACCCCGCCCCGCAGAACGAGCGATCGCCCCGGCTGCACGACGGCCACTTCGAGCGCCACCGTCGGAGCGAGCCTTATTTCATCCCCGATCTTGATGTCCTGCCAGTCGGGCACGATGCGGTCGGCGCTGTGGATGTCGCAGCCGACCAGGTTCTCGACGAAGTCATAGCTGTAGAACCCGCCGCGCCCCTGCCCGAGCTGCGCGATCCAGGGCCAGACCTGGCTCGCTGAGGCGCGGACGGTGATGGCGCGGGTGGCGGTGAGATCGGGTCTGGAGATGAGGTCATCGCCGGGCAACGACAGCTCGCGCTCCTCGGCGCTGGCCCCCCATCGCAGCTGGCGTGGTCGGGCAAACAGCAGGTAAGTGACCGCCGTGAAACCGATGAGGCCTGCCCCCGTGGCGTACCGGTGTCTCATCCGGCCCTCCCTCCAGCAGCCACCCAGGCCACCTTGATCAGTATCCTCGCTCCCGGCTCAGTTCCTCCCCGCCTCCCGCCTCCCCGGTAGACCGCCTCGCTGCCTCCCTGCCTCCCCGGGGACCGGCCGGGTGTGTCCGGCCGACCCGAACTGGGTGGCCAGTGCGATCTCGGCGGCACTACCGTTCCGTCGGTGAGCACATCCGGTTCAGCGGCTGAGATGGCCGGGCGGACGCGCACCGAGCTGCGGGTTCCCCCGGTCGTGTTTAACAAAGCGCACGCGGTCGGTGCCGCCCGGTGGGTCCGCGATCTCCCTGAGCTCGTCGCAGGCCTGGAGCGGGAGTGGTCGATCGCCGTAGGCAGTCCCTATCAGGACGCGACGGAGGCGTTCGTCGCCGAGGCCACGCTCCGCGACGGCTCACCCGCGGTGCTGAAGCTGCTCGTCCCGCGCGACGGTGACGCCGCCCAGCATGAGATCACTGTCCTGCGCCTGACCGACGGCGCGGGTTGCGTCCGGCTGCTGCGGGCGGATCCGGCGCGGGGCGCGCTCCTCCTGGAGCGACTCGGCCGCTCACTGCGCGAACTCGGCCTGCCGATAGGAAGACGACACGAAATCCTCTGCTCGGCGGCGTCGCGGGTGTGGCGTCCAGCGCCGGACTGCGGTCTGCCCACTGGCGCGGAGAAGGGCCGCTGGCTCGCCGATTTCGTCATGATGACCTGGCAGGAACTCGATCGGCCGTGCTCGGAGCGCGTTATCGACCACGCGCTGGCCTGCGCGGAGCGCCGGATCGCGGCCCACGATGACGAGCGTGCAGTCCTGGTGCACGGCGACGTACACCAGTGGAACGCGCTTGAGGCGCTGCAGGGCTTCAAGCTGGTCGATCCCGACGGTCTGCTGGCGGAGGCGGAGTACGACCTGGGCATCCTCATGCGCGAGGACCCGGCTGAGCTGCTCGGCGGTGATCCGCGCGAGCGAGCCAGGTGGCTGGCCAGGCGCTGTGGCCTTGATGCCACTGCCATCTGGGAGTGGGGCGTGGTCGAGCGAGTATCGACGGGTCTGCTGGCGACCAGGATCGGCCTCCAGCCCGCCGGAAGCCAGATGCTCGCCGTCGCCGAACGCGTCGCCGAGTAGACATCTTCCGTCCGGCACCGGCACGCGGCTGACGGGATCGACCGTCCGGTGTCCCGCCAGCGGCGCAGACTTGGGGCGGATACTTGCATGGATGTGGGCCGGCGCGGCGGACCGGGCGGGCGAGGACGGAGAGGAGCGGCGCATGGCGGAGGGCACTGGCCTGGACGCACCGATCACGGCCGTGACCGTCTTCCAGGATGGCGCGCGGGTGGTGCGCAGCGGCGTCGTGAACGTGGAGCCCGGGCTCCAGCCCGTAGTGATCGGCGACCTGCCGGCGGCCGTCGATCCGGCGTCGGTTCGGATCGCTGCCCGCGGCCGGGATCTGGGCCTGCTGAACGTCGAGGTGCAACGCGGTTACGGCGCCAATCCGCTTCGTGAGGAAACCGGACGGCTGCGTTCGGAGGTCGAAAGATGGCGCGATGCGGTTCAGCAGCTTGACGACGAGGACGCCGCTGAGCAGGCGCGCCTCGGCTTCCTCGGCCACCTGTCCGAGGCGGCGGCTGCCGCGCTGGCGCGGGCGGTTGGCTTCGGCCGCGCCGACCACGACGACCTGGCTCGGATGGCCGGTCATGTGTCCGCCGACACCGCCAGCGCGCTTGGGCGCCGCCGCGAGATCAGCGCGCGCAGACGCACCGCGCAGCGCGAGCTTGAGGCCGCCGAGCAACGGCTGGCCTCCGCCGAAAAACGAGCCGACCGTGCGATCAAGTTCGTCGAGGTGTCCGCGATTCTTGAGGCCAGCGCGGCTACCCAAGCCGAGGTGGAGCTTTCCTATCACGTCTCCGGTGCTTCCTGGCGGCCGCTCTATGACCTAGGGCTCAACGGCGAGCGGCTGGCAGTCACTTACCTCGCCGAGGTCACCCAGCAGACCGGCGAGGACTGGCCAGCCGTAGAGCTGGTGCTGTCCACCACGCGGCGCGGGCAGCACCAGACCTTGCCGGAGCTGCACCCGTGGTATGTCGGCCGCGCCACGCCGGTCCAGGGGCGGAATACGGCAGGCGGTCCGCCGATGCAAGCGCGGATGCTTTCCGGGCATGTCGAGCTGGCGGCTCAGGCGGTCGCCCCCGCCGCCATGTCTGCCGGGCCGGGCACCGCTGGCGCGCCGGCGCCTGAGGCCGTGCCGATTGCCGCCGAACCCGGCGAGTCCGCTGTTGGCGTGGTCTATCGGGTCGCCCGCCCGCTGGCCGTGCCTGCCGACGGCAATCCGCACAAGACGACGGTTGCCCGGTTCGATCTGGACGCCTCCCTCGACCACCTCGCGGTTCCCGTTCTCGCCACCGAGGCCTACCTGCGGGCAACGGTCACCAACGCGTCATCGCTGCTGCTGCTCCCCGGCCCGGCTCGCGTCTTCCATGACACGCAGTTCGTCGGAGAAACGTCTCTGGAGACGGTCGCCGCTGGCGAGGAGTTCGAGCTCCAGCTCGGGGTGGATGACCAGATCAGGGTCGAACGCGAGCTGCGGCGCCGCAGCACAGGCAAGGCGGTGATCGGAGGTACCCGCACTGTCGATATCGCCTTCGAGATCACGGTAAGCAATCACCGGCCCGACCAGGCCAGGGTGAAGGTGCACGACCACATCCCGGTGTCCACGGACGGTGAGATCAAGGTACGGCTGCGGGAGACCAGCCCGAATCCGGTCGAGCACAGTGACCTGGGCGAACTCAGCTGGGAACTGTCGCTTGACAGCGGCCAGTCAGCGACGATCCGCTATCGGTTCACCGTCGAGCATCCGGCCCAGGTGACCATCGTCGGACTGTAGTGACACCGGTGCCTCCTGTTCACGGTCTGGGTGAGACCGGTCGCGGCGAGATCCGGCGGCGGATCTCGCCGAGCAGGCTGATCACCAGGTAGATCCCGGCCGCACCTTCAAGCGCCAGCAGGGCTGAGACATAAATCCAGTCGGGACCGCCTCCCGCTGGGTAGACCTCCGAGTGGCTGCCCACGTCAATCGCCGCAGGATCCCGGCCGGCGTGCATTCCGTCAAGGCGATCCCATTCATCGCATAAAGGTAGGAGAGGAGGAGCGCGTACAACCCGACGATGATGGCGAAAGAGAGCAGGCGAATACTCGTACTTGCCCAGGCTGTGTTAGCGATCAAGACCACAGCCAGTACAACTATGACCGGAAGGAATGCGGCCGGATATTTGCCTGCGCAAATACCGTCGCTGCTGACCGGTAATGGTGAATACCAAATTATTCACATAGAACATATTATGCGAGTCCCGGATCCGGCGCGGTCGTACCTGGAGTCAGCAGTGCGGCGAGGCGGTCGCCGAGCTGGCAGCACCGCATAGTCGCCCGCGCCATGGTCACCGGCGTGATCGGCGCCCAATCGCGCTGAGCCCGTCAGATGGTGATCGTTACGCTGGTGCTTCCTGTGATGGTGAGCGTGACGGTCTTATCGGCCGAGCCGACCCAGGCGGTGAACGTGCTGGTGCCGGGCAGTGCCTGGAACACCACCTGGCCGGCCGGGTTCACTGCCGTCCTTGGTCCGAACGTGCCGGTGCTGCCGGCGTGTGCCACGGTGGCGGCGGCTTGGCGCGCGAGGCATCCGGGGGATGAACCGAGCGCACGACTTGAACACAGTGCAAGTCGTTCCTTGAACTAAGTTCGGGCCGACCCTATCGTGGGCGCATGCCGCGCGACACGCTGACCCGCGAGAAGATCATCAAGGCTGCCATCCACCTGCTGGACAGCGACGGCCTGGAAGGGCTGAACATGCGGGCGCTGGGCAGCCGGCTTGGCTCAGCGGCCACCGCGGTCTACTGGCACGTGGGCAGCAAGGACAACCTCATAGCCCTCGCCGCCGATCAGGCCTGGAACGAGATCATGCTGCCCGATCTGGCCGCGACCGGCTGGCGGGATGCGGCTACCGCGATGGCCACCGGACTGCACGCGATGCTTACCCGCCACCCCTGGCTGCTGCAGGCCTTCGGCTCCTTCCTGGTGTTCGGCCCTGGCAAGGCCCGCTACGATGACCACACTCTCGCCATCTATGAGGCGGCCGGATTCAGCGGCACGCAGGCCGACCACGCATCGGCCACCGTCTTTACGTTCGTGCTCGGCAACGCCCTCGGCACAGCCGCGGCGGCCTCGCTCACCCGCAAGCTCAGCCGTGGTGGCGGTAACGCCGGGGAGTTGATCCGCGACCACGTGGCGAAGGCCACCGAGATCGCCAGACAGTTCCCGCGGTTGCGCGCCCGCCTCGAAGCAGCCGCCGCCGCAGATTACTTCGCGGCTCCCGAAGGCAGCTTCGAATTCGGCCTCCGAGCCATCCTCGACGGCCTGGAAGCCGAGCTCATCACCTGCCGCGCGCCAGCCGACCAGAACCGCTCGCGAGCCGCTCGGCCATGAGCCGGACCGCTTGGATTAGGGCAGCCGCCGGGATGCAAGCCCTGCGGCTCTGTCGGGCGCAATGCCCGACCCAGCCGGCCGCCGCGTCAATCCGCAGCGGCCGGCTGGGTGATACCCCAGTTCTCACTGTGTCGGGGCGCCGGGAAAACCTGGACCGGGGACGCCGCGCTTGCGGTCCCGGCGGTTGAACACGCTGATCGACCAGACCAGGCCGAGCAGGCCGAGCCCGGCGCACCAGGCGAGGGCGATGAGCCAGCTCCAGCCGATGGAGGTACCGAGCAGCAGGCCGCGCAGCGTGTTGATCATCGGGCTGAAAGGCTGGTATTCCGCGAAGTAGCGCAATCCGGTCGGCATGGTTGCGGTGGGAACGATTCCGGATCCGACCAGCGGAAGCAGGATCAGCGGGAACGGTCCGTTGCTCGCGGATGCAACGGTCTTGGCGGCGAGGCCGAACGCGAGGCCCAGCCAGGTCAGGGTGACGGTGATGAACGCGAGCAGCCCGGCCGCGCCGAGCCACTGCATGAACGTGGCGTTTGAGCGGAAGCCGACCGCGAAGGCGATCCCGAAGACGACCACCATGCTGGCAAGGGTCTGGAGCGCGCTTGCGACGACGCGAGCGATGAGAATGGACGGCCGGAAGATCGCCATCGTCCTGAACCGGTCGATGATGCCGACCGTCATGTCGACGCTGGTCTGCGTCGATATGCCGATCAGCCCGGCCGCGGCGGTCATGATGATCAGCCCCGGCAGGACGTAGTCGATGTAACTGGGCGCGCCTGCCAGCTTCACCGATTCCTTGAGCGCCCCGCCGAAGACGTAGACGAACAGGAGCAGGAACAGCACGGGAATGCCGATGCAAGCGATGATGGCGACCTTGTCGCGCATCTCCTGCTTGACGTTGCGCCGCAGCATCGTCGCGGTGTCGCGCAGCGGATAGACCTTGACCGAAGCGGAGCCGCTTGGGGTGGCGACGGCCTTGGCCGATGAGACGACGGTGTCATGATTCGTCATGACTGAGCCTTTCTGGACTGGCCGGTGAGGGCAAGGAAGACGTCGTCGAGGTCGGGCGTGTGCAGCGTGACATGCCGCACGGAATCGACATCAATCCTGCTGAGCACGTCCTGCACCGACCGCGCGCTGTCGTCGGTGGCAACCTGCAGGGTCAAGTCTTCGTCGTTCCTGCTGGCGCGGTCGCCGAACTGCCTAGCCGCGGCATCGAATGCGCTCGCCGATGTGAAGGTCAGCAGCGCATGACCGCCGGGGACGCGCCCCTTGAGCTCAGCCGCGGTGCCTTGCGCGACGATCTCACCGTCGTCGAGCACGGCGACCAGGTCGGCCAGCTGGTCGGCCTCCTCCAGGTACTGTGTGGTGAGGAAGATCGTGACCGCCTGGTTGCGTACGAGGCTGCGGATGAGGTCCCACATCGTGCGCCGGCCGCGCGGGTCGAGGCCTGCGGTCGGCTCGTCGAGGAAGATGATCCGCGGCGAACCCATCAAGGTCATCGCCAGGTCGAGGCGGCGCTGCATGCCGCCAGAGAAGGTGAACACCGGCTTCCTGCCAGCGTCGGCCAGGTCGAACAGCTTGAGCAGTTCTGCGCTCCGCTGCCGGCCCTGCCGCTTGGTCAGGTGCCAGAGATCCGCCATAAGCAGCAGGTTCTCCTCGGCAGTTAGATAGGTGTCCGTGGCCGAGAACTGGCCCGTGACACCGATCACGGAGCGCACCGCCATCGGCTCACGCACTATGTCGTGGCCAGCGACCCGAACTTGGCCGGCGTCAGCGGCTGACAGCGTCGCCAGGATCCGCACCATCGTCGTCTTGCCCGCGCCGTTCGGGCCGAGCAGGGCGAAGACCGATCCCTCGGGGACGGACAGATCAATTCCATCGAGGACCACCTGGTCGCCGAAGGACTTCCGAAGTCCGCTGACCTCGATCGCGGTGCTGACGGCAGCGGCGGTCCCACCTGGCTGCCCATATGTCACGGTCATGTTGGCACCCGGTCCATGTTTAACCCCTGGTCTTGGTTTCGAACAACCTCGGCTGATACGAACTTGAACAAAGTGCAAGTTGATCCTAGGGCAGACTTGAGCAGTGTGCAAGTATGTTCTCGAACATTGTGCAAGACGGCCGTGACCTACCAGGACGCGAACTCGTGGGATCGCGCTCCGCCGATCTCGCGATATATCTCGCCAGTGGAACGGACGCGATGTATCTTGATACCTATTGGGTATAGCCGGGACGAGACGCACCAGGGCGGAGCGGAGCATGACACTGGAGCGGTTCACCGACCAGGCGCGGCGGGTCGTGGCGCTGGCTCAGGAAGAGGCCAGGATGCTCAACCACAGCCGCGTCGGCACCGAGCACATCCTGCTCGGCCTCGTTCTTGAGGGCGAGGGAGTGGCAGCGCAGGCGCTGGAGTCGGCGGGGATCAGCCTGGCCGCTGCGCGCCAGCAGGTCGAGGAGACCACCAGCTCGGGCAGGCAGGCGCCATCCGGGTACATTCCGTACACGCCGCAGGCCAAGAAGGTGCTGGATCGGTCGCGCCGGGAGGCGCTGCAACTCGGCGACCACCACATTGACACCGAGCACATCCTGCTCGGCCTGACCCGCGAGGGCGAGGGTCCCGCGGCGCAGGTGCTTGGCCAGCTCGGCGCGGACCTGAACCGGGTCCGCCGGCAGGTGATCCAGCTGCTCGGCGCCGCACTCAGCGAGCAGGAGCCGCGAACCGCACAGGTCGCGCCGGTCTCTGCCCTGGCCGACGGCTGGGAGCACCGGCCGCTGCCTGAGGTCATCGGCCGATTCGACTCGATCGACTCGCGCCTATCGGCCGTCGAGCAGCGGGTGGGCACCGGTCCGGACGTGGGCGAGCTTGACCAGCAGATCGCGCACGCCCGCCACGGAAAGGAGTGCGCCGCCGACGCCGAGGACTACGAAAGAGCTGCGACGCTGCGTGACATAGAACGGCAATTGCTCACCGAGAAGACCGCCCGCCAGCGGGAATGGGCCGCTGCGCAGCTCGATCTTCCATCCCTCGCACAGGAGCTCGGCCGGCTGAAGCGACGAGGTCGAGCAGCTTCGTGGTCTCCTCCGCCAGCAGGGCATCGAACCGCGGGACGGCGCCGCGTAGGTAGCCCTCGCCGCAACGACTGCCAGCTCGGCTAGTCCAGGACTTCGACGGATCCGGTGCGGGACAGGTCGTAACCGCCGAGTGCGCTGATCGATGACTGCACGGCCGGGTCACGCACGATGCTGATCAGCGGCTCGGCGGCTGCCAGGGCACTGCCGCTGAGCACGATGTCGAAGTCTTCCCAGCCGACGGGTACGAAGCCGAGCTCGAGCGCGGTGGCTGCCGCGCGTACTCCGAGTCCGGCGTCGGCTTGGCCGGACGCGACGGACATGGCGACTTCGAGGTGGGAGTTCGCTTCGGGTCCGGACACGGCGTCCGGGGGGATGCCGGCCTCGGTGAGCAGCCGATCGAGCAGCACGCGGGTTCCGGCACCGAACGGCCTTCTGGCGATCCGCAGCGTGCGCAGGTCACTTGGGCCGGTGACATGACCGGGATTCCCGGCGGGTGTGAGCAGGCCCTGCTCGCGCCGCCAGAGGTGAAGGACGGCGGGCTGACGCCCGCGCAGCAGGGTTCGGGCGAATGGCGTGTTGTGGGTACCCGAGCGGTGCCGCAGGTGGATAGCCGCTGCATCAGCGGTGCCGCGCCAGACCCTGGTCAGGCCATGGAAGCTGCCGCGAGTGCCGACCGTCAGCACTGAGGAGCCGGCCTGGCGCAGCGCGATGTCCAGACCGGGGTCGTCGCTGCCCGCCAGCAGCAGTGCATGCTGACCGCTGAGCAGTCGCCTGGCCGCATTGACGCCGTCGGCGGCGACCCGGCAGCGGCGGCGGTCAGCGATGGCGATGACGCCGGCGTCGGCGAGCTGGCGGTAGGCGCGGCCGATCGTTGACGTCGTCGTGCTGCGCTGCCGGGCCGCGTCGCGAATGCTCGGTAGCTCGTCGCCGGGGACAAGCGTCCCTGACTCGATCTGGCTGGCGATGTCGCTGCTGACTTGAAGGTACCGCGCCATTCCCGGACTCTAGCGCCGGGCATCGGCATGAGTGCACAGCGAATGTCCGGGCGGTTGCGTCAGCAGGTGCCAGCTTGTGGTCCGCTAACCTTGATCCGATCTGTCCTAGTACAGAAAGAAGCAGATGGTGCATGGCAGAATACGCTGGACCTGTCTGGCGCTGACGGCGCTCTCCCTTGCCGCGGTGACCGGCTGCAGTAGTGGAAGTAGCAGCAGTAGCAATCCGAGCGGTGGCAGCAGCTCGGCCGGGCTGCATGGCACTTTGATCGTCTTCGGCGCCGGCACCCTGGCGACTCCGTTCACGGCGGAGCTGGCAGCCTTCAAGAAACTGCATCCTGGCGTGACCGTGCACTTGCAGTTCGGCGCCAGCGGGGACAGGGTCAAGAGCATCACCCAGCTTGGCGAGCCTGCCGACGTCCTGGGAGTCGCTGACTACTCGCTGATCCCGCGGCTGATGTCCGACCCCGCCAAGCCGCATGCGACCTGGTACCTCGGGTTCGTCTCGAACCAGATCACCTTCGCCTACACCAGCCACAGCGCGGGGGCCAGCCAGCTCACCGCCGCCAACTGGTACCGGGTGCTGGCGCGGCCTGGAGTACATATCGGACGGTCCAACCCGGCCGCTGACCCGTCCGGGTACCAGATCCTGCAGATGCTCCAGCTCGCCCGGGCCTACTACCACGACCCCGGGCTCGCCGCCGCGGTGCTGAAGAACTCACCGGACTCGAGCGTGGCCGAAACTGAGACCTCGCTGCTCGCCGCACTCCAGTCCGGGCAGATCGACTACCTGGCTATCTATCGCTCCGACGCCCTGCAGAACCATCTCGACTACATCGCGCTGCCCGCTCAGATCAACCTGTCGAACCCGGCCCTGGCATCGGCTTACGCCAAGGTCACCGTGCACACCGGGCTCGGGGCGCTGACCGCGAAGCCGATCATCTACGGCCTCACCATCCCGAGTAACGCACCCGACGCCGCACTCGGGCAGCAGTTCATCGGCTTCGTGCTAAGCCCCCAGGGCCAGGCGATCATGCAGGCCAGCGGGTTCGTTACCATCTCGCCTGCCCTGGCGAGCAGCCAGAGCGCGTTGCCGACGTCGTTGCGCCCGCTGACCACGCCGTGGACCGGCAGCAGCGGATGACGACGTGACCGGGCGGGATCCAGGCCGCCCGACGCGACCGGTCCGCAGCCAGCCCCAGCCGCCGGCCAGCGAGGCAGCGGCCAGGTGAGCGCGGTTCCCGCTGCCCGGTCGCGCAGCTGGCCGTCCGGTCCGTTCGAGGCCCTGATGTGGCTGCTCGGCGGCCTGCTGCTGGCGTTCATCGTGCTTCCGATCCTGCGGCTGGTCACGACTTCCTCGCCGGCCAGCCTGCGTCACGCCGCCGCCAGCTCCGCGATCCGCGACGCCACATTGCTCAGCCTGCAGGCCGCCGCGATCACCGCCGGAATAGCGACGCTGCTGGGAGTTCCGCTCGCGTACCTGCTGACGCGCCGCAGCTTCCCCGGCCGCGGCGTGGTTCAGTCCGTCGTCGACCTTCCGCTGGTCGTGCCGCACACCGTGGCAGGCATCGCGCTGCTGTTTCTGCTCGGCCGCACCGGCTGGGTCGGCGCACCGGCCAGCCGGATCGGCGTGTCCTTCTACGGCTCCCAGTGGGGCATCGTCGCGGCGATGCTGTTCGTCAGCGCCCCGTTCGCCGTCAACAGCGCCCGCGTGGCATTCGAGACCATCGACCCCCGCCTGGAACACGCCGCACGCAGCCTCGGCGCGACCCCGTGGCATGCGTTCCGCCGGATCACCCTGCCGCTCGGCCTGCGCGGGGTGCTGACCGGCGCCGTGCTCGTCTACGCCCGCTCGATCAGCGAGTTTGGCGCGGTCGTGATCATCGCCTACTACCCGGCGACCGCGCCGGTCGAGATCTACAACCTGTTCCTGCAGTCTGGGCTCACCCAGTCCGCCTCCGCCGCCGTGGTGCTGCTGATCGTCGCGCTGGCCACGTTCCTGGTCCTCCGCACGCTGGCCTCCGGACGGCTGCTGGCCCGGGTCAACCGTGCCTACACCTGACCAGGGCCTGATCGTTCGCGGGCTCACGGCGAGCGCCGGCGCCTTCGGGCTTGGCCCGGTGGATCTCGACGTCCCAGCCGGCCGGGTGCTGGTGCTGCTCGGCCCGTCCGGGGCAGGCAAGACGACGATGCTTGGCGCGATCGCCGGGCTGCGTCCGAGCCTGACCGGGCAGCTTCGTCTGGCAGGAGGCGATATTGCCCGCTTGCCGCCGGAACGGCGGCGGATCGGCATGGTCTTCCAGGACGGAGCCCTGTTTCCGCACCTGTCCGTGCGGGAGAACATCCGGTTCGGCCCGAAGGCCGGCGGCCCGGCGTCGGTAGCCGACGCCGACCAGATGCTGGACCGGCTCGGCATCTCCGGCCTCGCCGATCGCTCGCCTGCGTCCCTCAGCGGCGGCGAACGCCAGCGCGTCGCCCTGGCCCGCGCTCTGGCGATCCAGCCCGCGCTGCTGCTGCTCGACGAGCCACTATCCGCCCTGGATCAGCCCACCCGCGAAGAACTGCGCGGCGTCCTGCAGCAGATACTCGGCGAACTCGCCATCCCAGCCATGCACGTCACCCACGACCGGGACGAGGCGCTCAGCCTCGGCGACGACCTGGCGATCATCGCCGACGGCACCATCCGCCAGGCAGGCCCCGCACCCCAGGTCGCAGCCCACCCGGCCGACCAAGCTGCGGCCCGGCTGCTGGGCTGGGCCGAGCTCGGGCATGGCAGCCGCGAGCACGCCGCGGTCCGCATCGGCGACCTGGTCATCCCGCTCCCCGCGCAGCCCGGCGATCACGGGCCAGCACACGTGTTCTACCGGCCCGAGGAGGTACTCCTCGGGCCAGCCGCCGCGAACACGCCGGCCAGCGGCCGGATCACGGCGCGGATCGAGCGGATCGTGCCGACGGTGCCGCTGGCCCGCATCCACCTCGCGGCTAGCCCGCCGGTCACGGCGCTGCTCCTGCACCGCGACATCGAGCACCTCCGGCTGCGAGCCGGCGCCGAGACCGAGGCCACCTTCCCGCCGCAGGCGGTATGCGTCATCGGGGCTGGCGGGGAGCCCGCCTGAGAACGGCACCGACCCCGGCACGGCCGTTCTGCCATCATGGGCCGCGAGTGCAGGAGGCACGATGGGCAAGCTGAGATTCGAGATCTCGATGTCGCTGGATGGCTTCGTCGCCGGCCAGGACCAGAGCCTCGAGAACCCGCTTGGCGTTGGTGGCATGCAGTTGCACCAATGGGTGTTCCGGCTGGCAGCCTGGCGCGCACCGCATGGTCTGGAAGGCGGCGAGATCGACGCGAGTACCGCCGTGATCGAAGAAGCTGGGGCCGGCATCGGTGCGACGATCATGGGCCGGAACATGTTCGGCGGCGGATCCGGCCCGTGGGGGGACGAGCCCTGGACCGGCTGGTGGGGGGACGACCCGCCGTTTCACATGCCGGTGTTCGTGCTCACCCATCACCCTAGGGGGGCAGTTGCGCTAGCCGGCGGCACGACCTTCACCTTTGTGACCGACGGCATCGAGGCCGCGCTCGATCGGGCCAGGCTCGCGGCGAGCGGCCAGGACGTCGCGCTCGCTGGTGGCGCCGACGTCGCGCAGCAGTACCTCGCGGCCGGCCTGATCGATGAGATGGACATCCATCTCGTGCCCGTGCTGCTCGGCCAGGGTGCCCGTCTGTTCGACAATCTCAAGGATTCAAAGGTCGGTCTTGAACAAGTTCACGCGGTGGAAGCGCCTGGGGTGACGCACCTGAAGTACCGCGTCATCAGGTGAACACCCGGGACCGGCGCCTGGGGTCATGCACCTGAATTACCGGGTTATCAGGTGAGCACCCGGGCCGTCGTGTCCGCTGACCATGGCCGTCGGCACGTCGTCGAACGGCAAAGGGCAATGGGGCTGGCTGGCACAGTCGATCAGGTCCGCGCACCCGGCGTCCAGCGCGGCCCGCAGCGTGTCCGCGACCACGCCCAGGTCGGCGATCCGCGCCTGGACCTCGGCGAGCTTGGCGGCGGCTCGTTGCGCCAGCTCAGAGCCGCCATGGCCGCGGTGCCGATACCGGCCGGTGTCCAGCAGCTCAGCGACCTCCGCCAGCGAGAATCCGAGCCGCTGCGCTGCCTTGATTACCCGCAGCGCGGTCACCGTTTCGGCTGGATAGAGGCGGTGCCCGCCTGGCGTGCGGTTCGGTTCGGCCAGCAGCCCGCGGCGTTCGTAGTACCGGAGCGTCTGGCGGTTCACCCCGGCCGCGCTGGCGACTTCCCCGCTGCGCAAGCCGCTCACGTCGCGGTGCCGATCGCTGCCGCCGCCCGGTCGGCCAGCGCGTCCAGCACGCCGAGATACGGCGCTGGCACGCTGATCTCCAGCGCCAGCCGGTCAGTCGCGGCGGTGAGCGTGAAGGCGAAGAAGGAGCAGCAGCCGGCCTCGGCCACCATCAGTTCCGCCGCCCGGCCGGCGATCTGCGGGCTGGGCTGAAGGTCAAGCCGCAGCCGGGCCGGTTCGGCACGCTCGAATCCGCGCACCGCGTCTGCGAACAGCCCGTCGAACTCGGCCGCGCGTCGTGGCCGGTCGGCGGCCGGAAGCGTGCACGCTTGCGGTACCCAGGTCACGCCTGGGGCGTTCTCGTCCGGTTCCATACCTCGAAGGTAAGCCGGTACCTGGGTACCGGATGCAAGTCCGGTGCCAGGTTCCCCTGCGTCTGGGTCCGGCCGGTCTGTCGCTGGCGACGAGCCAGTGCCGGTGGCCGGCCGGACCCGCGGCAGACGCGGCACGCCACGAGCGCGGGCCAGCCAGCCTTCCACTTTCAGGGACTGCGCAGCACGATGGTGGATACCGCATGCGCGGCCACCTGGGCCGAGCAGAAGAAGGCGGTCACCCATTGCCGGTGCGAGAAAAGCTCGGTCTGGTCGGCGTAGTGCGGCGAGACCGGGTTGGCTGACTCGGAGTAGGTCAGCACCGTGGCCGCCTCCGGGCAGCGATCGCCGGATTTCCAGGTGACGACCTGGATGTAGCTGGAGCCGTAGAGCGGGACTGTTCCCGGGCCGGCGAACTGGTAGATCGCGTTCAGCTCGCCGAGCGGGTCGCCGGGTCCGCCGGGCAGCGGGATCTTCCTGCCGTTGAGCGTGACGTACTGCACGCTGCCGAGCGTGACGTTGTAAGGCAGGTGCGCGGCGGTCAGTGCGGCCAGGGCGTCACCGAACGCCCGCTGGACGTCCTTGCTCGCGGTGTCCAGACCGTATGGGGTGCTGACCGGGCTGGCGGCACTGAACGGGTGCGACCAGGGACTGAAGGTGGAGTTCACGGCGTTGTTCCAGAATTCGCGGAAGAGCACGGCACCCCGTGAGCATGGGTTCTCCCTGCCGTTCCAGCTGGTCAGCACGCGGCAGGAGTCACCGACCGCGATGGTGTGCCCGGTGCTGGTCGGCGCGCGGCCACCGGGGAACGAGCGGCACATCGCCACTAGCTGTGGCTTGACCAGGGTGGCGCCGTACTGGACGTCGGAGTACATCAGGTTCTTCAGGTCGCCGAAGGTGAATCCGGGGGCGCCAAGGCCGTCGCTGCCGCTGAGCCGCCCCGTCACCATGGTCAGCGCATTGCGGGTGCGCAGACCCAGATCCGCGCCGAACGCACCGCTGATGCCGGTGCCGTTGTCGCCGATGATGGCGGGGAACCCGGTGAGCGGGCGGGCTGGGTTGGTCATCCAGTAGCTGTCGTTGGAGTTCTCGACGAAGTCGCGACGGGTCAGGACGGGCTCCTCGGCGGGGCCGAAGATGCCAGGCGCAGCGGAGTCCGGGTCGATGCCCCAGGCGCAGGACGGGCTGGAGCCATCAAGGACCGGCGGCCCGCCGCGGCTGAACGAGGCCCTCCCGAAGGCGGTGTCGCACCTGGTCAGCTTCGCGTCGGTGACGTCAGGGATGGCCTGGATGTCGGCGTACAGCGCATGGCCGGTCGAGTCGGCAACCAGGGTGTTCAGCCAAGGCACGCCCTGGTATCTCCGCAGGATGGACAACTCGGCCGCGGCCGACTGCGCCTCGTCAGTGGCCAGGAAGTGGTTGAGGAACCGGAAGTTGGCTGCGTTCGCGTCGGCCAGCGCGAAAGCGGTGCTGGTGGTCCAGGGCAGCGGCAGGTGCCCGAATCCGTCGATCACCGGTCCGTACCGGGTGGACCACAGCGTGCGGCGGAACGGCCTGAGCTTCCCGCCGGCCGACGGCAGCTCAACGGTCACCGTCCGGCTGGTCATGTGCTCCGGCCGGCCGTTGAAGACGTATTCGGTCGGGTGGCCGGGCACCAGGGTGAGCTGGTACAGCGTGTACGAGAACGCGGTCGGGGTGGTCTGGCTCCACGCCATCGCGGCGGTGAACCCGACCACGACCAGCGGCATCCCGTAGAAGGTCGCGCCCTCGACGTTCAGCACGCCAGGGATGGTGAGCTGTACCTGGTAGAACCGCTCGGGGCCGGCCCACAGGAAGTGCGGGTTGCCGAGCAGCAGGCCGTGCCGGTGATCCCCGGCCCCGGCCGAGCCGATCGCGATCGCATTGCTGCCGATGCCGGCCGGCAGACCGGCGGCGGTCAGCCCGGCGGCGGGCAGGGCAGCGGCGGGCAGGGCAGCGGCGGTCGGGCCAGCAGTGTGTAGGCCAGCGGCCGGCGGCTGTGCGCCAGAGATGGCATCGATCTGAGCGCCCTGACCGAACAGCTCGATCACCTGGTAGAACCGCAGGTAAGCGTCCAGCGTGGTGATCGGCTGCACCCACGCCTTTCCCCGGCAGGTCGGGTCGGGCACGCCGTTCGGCCCGCCGACCGAGGCGAGGTAACGGTTGTAGCCGGCCACGTAGCCACGGATCAGCTGGCGCAGCTGCGGCCCGATCGCACCCGGCCCGGTCCGCACCGCCAGCAGCCGGGGGATGACCCGGCGGTCGATCACCGACTGCCAGTAGGCGTCGCTGGCGATGTTGCTGATCGGGACGGTGAGCACTGAGTAAGAACCGCCCGGGCCGAAATAACGCGATCGCTGTGCCTGCACGGTGACGTAGTCGTTCGCCATCGTGCACAGGTCGTCGCTGGCGAAGGCGAACCCGTAGCCGTAGCCCAGTGAGCCGAAGTCGCGGGCCGTGATATGCGGGATGCCGTAGCCGGTCCGCACGATGCTGGCCTGATACCCGGGCCCGTGGGCCGCGGAGCTGGCGGCCGGCCTGACTGCAGCCTGGCCGGCGCTGGCCGGCCAGAAGGCGGCCAGGGTGGCGGCGGCCGCCACGACGGTGAGCCAGCGCCGCGAGGACCGTGCGTGCCAGCTGACCATCCTGGTACCGCCGGGCTGCGGTGACCCGGACGCTGCGGGCAGTCGTCGGTGCATCCAGTTAGCGTTCATCCTGCTCTCCTTCGGCGGGCTGGGTTCGGGCGAGCAGCTGCCAGGCGAGGCCGGCGGTTCGCTTCGGGGTAATCGGCAGGACGAAGACCTGGCCGGCCGTGGTGATGGTCTGGTCGGAGGTCACCCACGCTCCGGGAATGTTCACCGGCCGGGCCCGGGCCAGACCGGAATCCCGGCAGGTGACCTGCACGTTCATGACGCTCCTGAAGATCTTGACGCGTTCTTGCTGGTCCGGAGTTACCGAACCTGCCAGTTACGCTAGGAGCGGCTGGCTGGCAGCGACATACGGCTGAGCGGCATCTAGGGGGTGTATCTAGGTACACCCCCTAGATGGTGTTAAGGGTCACTGCTCGCCAGGCCACCTGCCCGGCAGACTGGACGAGACGGCCAGGCAAAGGAGAACGACCATGAGCGGCGGAGCGATGACCCCAGGCACGCGGGTCAGGCGACGCCCGTCGCGGTCGTGGTCGTGGATCGGCGCGGGCATCGCCGCGATCGCCAGGGGGCTGGTCTTTTTCGCTCTGATGCTGGCCGGAGCCGGCCCGTTGCTGACCCTGCTCCTGGTCCTGGTGCTGGTCGTCGGGGCACTTCGGTCTTTTAGCGCCCACCGGTTGCAGGGACCTAGTCTGACCAGGATCGGCATGCTGCCCCTGCTGGTTATCGCCAGCAGCGTGCTGGCCACCCGCTGGCTGACCGGGCTCACCAGACGGCTGGCCGGACGGTGGTGCGGGACGCCCGTGGCCGCTCCCTACCGGCCAATTCCGGCGGCCGGCGCCGACGAGCTCGACTTGAGCCAGCGGCTGGAGCGGCGGCTGCGCTGGCTGGCGACCGACCCGGCGACCTGGCGAGACCTGCTATGGCTGGCCGTAGACGCATGCGGCGGCTGGATCCTGGCCGCCGCGCCCGCCGGAGTGATCGCTTATGGCCTGGCTTGCGTCGCCGTGCCTGCCACTCGTTTCACGATCGCGCCCGGCTCCCCGCTCGGCAGCATCCTCGTGCAGGGGCCAGCGGCCATCCCGCTGGGCATCGCGCTGGTGGCGGCCGGCCTGTGGTCGGCACCGCGGCTGCTCCGAGCCTACGGCTGGCTGGTCGCGCTGATGCTGGCGCCGGCCCGGCGGGCCACGCTGACCTCGCAGGTCCGGCACCTGGCCCAGACCCGGTCGGAGTCGATCGATACCGGGGCCGCGCAGATGCGCCGGATCGAGCGGGACCTGCACGATGGCGCTCAGGCCCGGCTGGTGGCGATGGGCATGACGCTGGATGCCGCCGGACAGCTGATCGACGACAATCCGGCCGCCGCCCGGGCGCTGCTCGCCGAGGCCCGCGAATCCTCGGCCAGGGCGCTGGCCGAGCTCAGGGATCTGGTCCGCGGCATCCACCCGCCGGTGCTGGCCGACCGCGGCCTGACCGACGCCATCCGCGCGCTGGCCCTGGACAGCCCGGTGCGGGCGCAGCTGACCGCCGAGCTGCCCGGCCGCGCGCCCGCGCCGGTCGAGTCCGCGGCCTACTTCGCGGTCAGCGAATTGCTGGCCAATGTGTCCAAGCACGCCGATGCCGGCCAGGTCTGGATCGACATCCGGCACGGTGCCGGGATGCTGCGGATCAGCGTCAGCGACGACGGCCGTGGCGGCGCCGACACCGGCCGCGGCTCCGGCCTGGCCGGCCTAGAGCGCCGCCTGGCCGCGTTCGACGGCGTGCTCGCCCTGTCCAGCCCGCCGGGCGGGCCCACCGTGGTGAACATGGAGATCCCGTGCGCGTTGTCCTCGCCGAAGACCTCTTCCTGCTCAGAGACGGCCTGACCAGGCTGCTGCAGGCGCACGGCCTGGAGGTCGCCGCCGCGGTGGACAACGGGCCTGATCTGCTGGCTGCCGTGGCCACGAGCCTGCCGGACGTGGCCATCGTGGACGTCCGGCTGCCGCCGACCTTCACCGACGAGGGACTACGGGCCGCGCTGGCAGCCCGGCGCGAGCTACCCGGGCTGCCGGTGCTGGTGCTGTCGCAGTATGTGGAGCAGCTCTACGCACGCGAACTGCTGGCCGACGGCACCGGAGGCATCGGCTACCTGCTCAAGGACCGGGTTCTCAACGGCGCCGAGTTCATCGACGCGGTGCGCCGGGTCGCCGCGGGCGGCACCGCGATGGACCCGGAGGTGGTCGCCCGCCTGCTGACCCGCAACTCCGGTGACGGCGCCCTGGCCGCGCTCAGCCCGCGCGAGCGCGAGGTACTCGGCCTGATGGCCGAGGGCCGCTCTAACGCCGCCATCGCCCAGCAGCTTGTCATCACCGAGCGTGCGGTGGCCAAGCACACCGCGTCCATCTTCCTGCGGCTCGGCCTGCAGCAGTCCGACGACGACAACCGGCGCGTCCTCGCCGTCCTCGCCCACCTCGGCAGGTAACCGGCGCAGCAGCGCGGAAACCAGCGGCTCTGGCTATCTGCACCGACTTGGAACTGATAAGCATGGAATATCAGTCAACGCGTGCTACAGGGCGACCGATGATGAACAATCCGGCTACCGCCTGATGCGACGGCTACCCGCCGCCGGCCGGCCGGACATCGGAGAAAAAAGGGGCGGTACATGGGCAGCGAAATCGAAAGCCTGATGGACAGGCTGGTGGCGAAGAACCCGGGCGAACCGGAATTCCATCAGGCCGTGCGCGAGGTCGCGACCAGCCTGGTCCCGGTTCTGGAGCGCCATCCCGAGTACCGTCAGGCGCGGGTCCTGGACCGGATGGTGGAGCCGGAACGCGTGATCCAGTTCCGCGTGACGTGGACCGACGACGCCGGGGCGGTCCAGATCAACCGCGGCTACCGGGTGCAGATGAACAGCGCCATCGGTCCGTTCAAGGGCGGCCTGCGCTTCCATCCGACGGTGTACCTCGGCCTGCTGAAGTTCCTGGCGTTCGAGCAGATTTTCAAGAACGCGCTGACCACGCTGCCGATGGGCGGTGCCAAGGGCGGCAGCGACTTCGATCCCAAGGGTCGCAGCCACGCCGAGGTCCGCAGGTTCTGCCAGGCCTTCATGACCGAGCTCTACCGGCACATCGGCCAGTTCACCGATGTGCCGGCCGGGGACATCGGCGTGGGCGGCCGGGAGATCGGCTTTCTGTTCGGTCACTACAAGCGGATCACCGGGCAGTTCACCGGAGTGCTCACCGGCAAGGGCCTGCCGTGGGGCGGCTCGCAGATCCGCACCGAAGCCACCGGCTACGGGGTCGTGTACTTCTCCGAGGAGATGCTGGCCACCAGGAACGACAGCCTGCAGGGCAAGACCTGCCTGGTGTCGGGCAGCGGCAACGTGGCGCAGTACGCGGTCGAGAAGCTGCTCGACCTGGGCGCCGTGCCCGTGACGCTGTCGGACTCGGACGGGTTCGTGCATGACCCCGACGGCATCGACCGCGACAAGCTGGCCTGGGTCAAGGAGCTCAAGAACGTCCGGCGCGGGCGCATCCGCGAGTACGCCGAGGAATTCGGGCGCGCCACCTACACGCCCGCTTCCCCCGGCCCCGCCAACGCGATGTGGTCCGTGCCGGCCGCGTGCGCGTTCCCCTGCGCCACCCAGAACGAGATCAGCGGCGAGGACGCCGACACGCTGGTCGCGAACGGCGTGGTACTGGTGGCCGAGGGTGCCAACATGCCGACGACGCCCGAGGGAGTGGACCGGTTCCTCAAGGCCGGCATCCTGTACGGGCCAGGCAAGGCGGCCAACGCCGGCGGCGTGGCGGTGTCCGGCCTGGAGATGAGGCAGGGCAGCGAACGGATGTCGTGGCCGCGAGAGCGGGTCGATCAGGCGCTCAGGACGATCATGCAGGCCATCCACTCGCAGACGACGGAGGCAGCGGCGGAGTACGGGCGGCCAGGAGACTACGTGGCGGGCGCCAACATCGCCGGCTTCATCAAGGTCGCCACCGCCATGCTGGAGGAAGACACCTGCTGACGGCGACGGCTGGCGGTTCCGGGCGCAACGCCCTCACCTTCCCGACGCGGCCCGCCCGGCCGAATGTCCCGCGTCGTGCGGCCAGGTGACCTGGGCGCTCAGCACCGCGGGGCCGTCGGCGAGTGCGATGGCGATCGGAGCGCTGCTGGCCACACTTACCCGATCGCTGCGGATGGTGACGCTCACCCGGCGGCCGCGAAAGCGCAACCGCAGCGTCAGCACCGACCACGCGGCGGGCAGCGTGGGGTCGATGCGCAGCACACCGTGGTCAGCACGCAGCCCGGCGAAGCCGAACGCGATCGCCTGCCATAGCCCGCCGAAGGTGCCCAGGTGCAGGCCGGACTCGGTCACGCCCCTCAGGTCGTCAAGGTCAAGTCGCGCGGCCAGCCGCAGCCAGTCGAGCGCCTCGTCCGGCGAGCCGGCCCTGGCCAGCACGGCGGCGTGAATCGCCGGCGACAGCGACGAGCCGTGGGCGGTGCGCGGGCCGTAGAAGTCCAGGTTCGCCCGCAGCGCGCCGGGCGGCATCTCGTCGGGGACCAGGTGGCAGGCCATCAGCACGTCGGCCTGTTTGATGATCTGAGTCCTTGCGATCCGCTCCGATCCGAGCAGCATGTCCGCCGCGATCGGCACCGGGCCAAGCGCGGCCGGCCGCAGCGGCTCCAGCCGGTTGTATCCGGCGAACTGCTCGGACACGCCGGTCTCGGCGTCATAGCCGTCCACCAGGGCGTCCGCGACCGATCGCCAGGTCCGGACTTCATCGGCCTGCGCCGAGCCAGGGACCCGGTCAGCCAGCTCCGCTGCCCGGCGTAGATTCCAGCGGGCCAGCACGTTGGTGAACGCGTTGTCGTCCACCGGTCCGTGGTACTCATCCGGGCCGATCACGCCGTCGATGTGCGCCCGGCCGGCGTCGTCAAGGCGCGCCCGCGAGGCCCAGTAGCGGGCGGTCTCAACCAGCAGCGGCAAGCCAGGGCCGGCCAGGAACGCCTCGTCGCCGGTCCAGGCCGCGTACTGCCAGGCCGCCCAGGCCACGTCGGCCACGATGTGCTCCTCAGCCTGCCCGTTGCGGATCGGCACCTGGCGGCCGCCGATCAGCCCGAATGGAGGGGTGACGTCGGTACCGTCACGGGCGGACTCCCAGGGGAACCTGCAGCCCGCTCGCCCCACCGCCCTGGCGAATCCCCTGGCCTGCGGCAGCCGACGCAGCCGGTACTCGAGCATTGCCCTGGCCGCGGCGGGCCGGATGGCGGCCAGCACCGGCAGCACGAAAACGTCGGAATCCCAGAACACATGGCCGGCGTAGCCGGGACCGGACAGACCGCGGGCGCCAACCCCGGCCTCGCCCCGCCCGTAAACGCTGGACTGCAGATGAAACAGCGCGAACCGGACACTGAGCTGTAGTTCCTGGTCGTCCGGGATCTGCACGTCGCCGTCGGCCCAGCGCGCGGCCCAGGTGGCGCGCTGCTCGGCGAGCAGCGCGGTAAAAGGCACCGGCGCGGCGGCACGGAGTCGCTCGATCGCCCGGCCAGCCGTTGGCACCCGCCGCGGATCGGCCACGTAGGCAACCCGGCGCTCTAGGTATGCCCGCCCGCCGTGGCGGAATCGGTGCTGGCTTGCCGCTGCCGCCACGCCGCCGACCGGATCCGCGCGGACCCGCGCCCATTCGGATCCGTCCTGCCGACCGCGATCTCCGGTCCCGTCACCGGTCAGGCTCAGCGGACCAGCCGACAGGCCGCCGTCTGCCTCGGCCCGGAGGGCGACCAGTCCGGGACGGGCCACGGCCGCGACGCGCAGGCTGCGGAACTCGCCGTTCGCGTCGCGCCTGAGCCGAGCCAGCAGGCCGGTGCGCAGGTCGAGTGTTCGCTCATCGCTGACGGCGGGACGCGCCTGCAGGCGCAGCCTGGTCCAGTCCGGCCCGGCGAGCAGCCGCTCGGCCGCATCGTGGCCGGTGTAGATGCCGCCAGCGACGACCGGCGCTGCCGCGTCCTGGCTGTCCTCGCGGACGCCCCTGGTCCCGAACCGGCCGTCGGCCAGCGTCGTCAGCGTCTCGTCAATCCGGTCACGGTCAGTCCGCACCGGCAGCCGCAGGATCCAGGCCGGGTCGTCATCCAGGTCGGGCACACCGCGTTCGAGCCGGCCGATCAGCGCTGCCAGGATGCCAAGGAATGCCTGCGGTCCGCCGGGGCGGTGCAGCACGCCGGCTGGCACTCCGGCTGGCTCGTCGCCAACGGAGAGGACCACCGCACGGCGCGCGTCCGGCGGCAGCAGCGCGGAATCGCGGCCAGGGACCTGGCCGATCGGTCCGAACTGGCTGCCGGCGACGAGCAGCAACCCGGACCCGATGCCACGCTCGGCGAGGTGGGTGAGCACCCACCGGATCGAGTCACGACGGCGTCTCACCAGCCGCGGACCATCCAGATTGACCAGAAACAATTCGCACCCGCTGCTGCCGGACAGATAGAGCTCGCCAGGGCCGACCGGCCGGGCCAGCAGCCGGCCGTCCACAGCCATGGCGCTGGTGCCGCTGACTACGACGACGTCAACACCCAGCTCCGACAGCCTCTCGATGGCACGCCTGGCCGACCGGGCCGGCGAGCGTCCGCCCGGTCCCAGCGTGCCTTCCCAGTCGCAGACAACGGCGGCGAAGCAGCGATCAAGCGATGACCGCGGAGCCGGACTCCAGGACGTCACGCACCTCCGCGCAAGCCGCCGGTAATGGCGGGCTGGCCGATGACCTACTTAAGAGTGAGTGGTGCGGCCCATGGCGGGCAGGGGCAAAGGTCCCGGTCTGGAGAACTCCAGCCTTTTTCTACCGACCAAAGACCCTGCCTCGTGGCGGCAGCACCGGCTAGACAGGAATCCACCGGCTCTTATTGGAGCAGAACAATGCGAATCGGCCTGATCGCCCCGCCCTGGGTTCCCGTCCCGCCACCCAGGTACGGCGGGACCGAAGCCATCGTCGATGCGCTGGCCCGCGGGTTTGCCGGGCTCGGCCACGACGTGACCTTGTTCACCACCGGAGACTCGGCCTGCCCGGTGCGCCGTCGCTGGGTCCATCCGCGGCCGCCGGAGCCGATGAGCACCACCATCGCCGAGTTGCGGCACGTTCAGGCCGCTTACGCCGAACTGGCCGGCTGCGACATCATCCATGACCACACCGTCGCCGGGCCGTTCTGGGCGGCAACCCGCAGGGTCCGGCCGCCGGTGGTGACGACCGTCCATGGCGAATTCACCCCCGACCTGCGCTCGCTATACCGCGAGGCCACGTCCTGGGCCTGGGTGACCGCTATCTCGCGCAGCCAGCGCGCCACGGCACCCGACGTTGCCGTGGCTGCGGTGATTCACCACGGGCTGGATGCCAGCGCTTTCCCGTTCGGCAGCGGTGACGGCGGTTATGCGGTGTTCCTTGGTCGGCTCGCTCCGGAGAAGGGCGCCCATCTGGCCATCGAGATCGCCCGTCGGGCAGGCGTGAAACTGCGGATCGCGGCGAAAATGCGGGAGCCCGCCGAGCACGACTACTTCGAGCACCGGATCAAGCCTGAGCTTGGACCCGACGTGGAGTGTCTCGGCGAGATCGGCGCGGACGAGCGCAACGAACTGCTCAGCGGCGCGGTGGCGCTGGTCAATCCGATCACCTGGCCGGAACCGTTCGGCCTGGTGATGATCGAGGCGCTGGCCTGCGGTACGCCGGTGATCGCCTATCCGCACGGTGCCGCACCCGAGATCGTCAGGCACGGGGTCACTGGCTTCCTGAGTACCGACATCCGCCAGGCTGCGGCAGCGCTCACCAGGGTCGGGGAGCTGTCCCGCACCGCCTGCCGGGCCGCCGTGGCGGCCGAGTTCTCCGCCGACCGGATGGTCGGCGACTACCTCGCGGTATTCCGCCGCGCGATCAGCGGCGCCACGACGCCCCAGCACCTGCGGGCACCGGTGACCGCACCGAGCGCCGACGACAACCAGGGGCGAACGCGATGGCCGGGAGCGCAGGCCAGGCCGGCCTAACCGGGGCATGACAGGCTGGGCCCATGCCCGAGATGCCGCTGCTGGCCAAATCGCTCACCAGGAGCCGCCCTTATCAGCTGATGGCACGCCGGATCCTGCTTCCGTGGATCCTGCAGGGCATCCGGCCGACCGGCGCCGGCCTCGAAGTCGGTGCGGGCAGCGGTGCCATGACGGCCCAGTTGCTGGTGACCTTCCCCGACCTGCGGATGGTCGCCACCGATTACGACGCGGATATGGTGCGCACCGCAGGTCAGACCCTCGCTTCCTTCGGGGACCGGGCGAGCGTTCAGCAGGCCGACGCCGCCGATCTGCCATTCGAAGACGGCCGGTTCGATTTCGTGCTCAGCGCCGCAATGCTGCATCACGTCGTCGCCTGGGAGAAAGCACTGGCCGAGACGGTGCGGGTGCTGCGGCCCGGCGGCCGCCTGATTGGCTACGACTTGCTTGACACAGCGCCGATCCGGCTCCTGCACTTCGGCGAGACAGGCGCTACCAGGCTGCTGCGACGGGTTCAGCTCAACGCCGAGCTGGACCGGCTCGAGCTCACCAACGCGCACACCAGGCTCAGCGTCGGCGGCCAGGTCGTGCGTTTCGCGGCCAGCAAGGCGGCCTGAAGCTAACCCAGCGCACCGGCCAGGCGGCACGCGACCAAGCTTCCCGCAAGTCAAGCTATATCTTGTCACCGGGTCATCGGCGTCGTATGCTATCGATATATCGTGATCGTATCGCGAGAGTGTGAACGGAGCGCGCAATGCCGCTATCAGGCTGCGGAGGATGGGACATCGATCCCCGCCTGTTCGATGTCGCCGGTAACGTCGGCGAGATGCTCGGCCAGATCCAGGACGCCATGGCCAGGATGTCCGGCGGCCACGCCACGGGTCCCGGCCGGCCGCGGGGCGCCGGCTTCGGCCGGACGGCGGGCGCGGGGCAGTGGCCAGGCGCTTTTGGCGGCCAGTGGGGTAGCTGGTGGCCAGGCGGCCCATCCGGCTCATCGCGGGGCCCGAAGGCCGGCCGGGGCGACGTGCGCGCCGCAATCCTGGCGCTGCTGAGCGAAGGCCCGCGCACGGGATACCAGATCATGTCCGAGATTGAAGAGCGCAGCGGCGGCGCCTGGCGTCCCAGCCCCGGTGCCGTCTATCCGGCGCTGGCTCAGCTGGCGGACGAGGGCCTGATCATCGGTGATGAGTCCGGCGGCCGGCGCACGTTCAGCCTCACCGACGCCGGCCGCAAGTATGTGCAGGATAACCCGGGCAAGGCACGCGGTGCGTGGGAATCGATGGCCCAGCAGGGGTCGTGCGAGGTTCCTGCCCTATTCGCCCATGCCGCGCGGCTCGGCGGCGGCATCGTCCAGGTGGCACGCGCCGGGACGCCCGAGCAGATCCATGCCGCCGAGCAGCTGCTTGAGCAGACCAGGCGCAGCTTGTACCGGATCCTGGCCGACGATCTGACCGGCCAGGACGAGGAGGACAGCGACGCCGACCCGAACGGCGAGCAGGACGAAACCTAGAAGGGGCGGCAAGAAGAGCAATGGACGACCGCATCCGGATATCAGACGCCGACCGGGACCGCGTGACCGCCCGGCTGCGAGATCACTACGCCGAGGGCAGGCTCACCCTCGCCGAACTGGACGAGCGGGTCACCACGACGCTCAACGCCAAGACCTTTGGTGATCTGCGCCCGGTCATGGCCGACCTGCCGGACCCCCTTCCCGCACCGTCGGCAGCGCGACGCAGTCAGCTGGCCGCACCGACCTGGGCCATCCGCCACCGCGGCCCGCGGCTACTGCCGCTACTGCTGATCATTGGGGTCGCTGCGCTGGTGCTGCCGGCCGCTGGGTGGCTGTTCTTGGCGGTCGTCAAAGCGATTCTGGTGTTCTGGCTGGTGGCCTGCCTGGCCGCGGTCCTGCTCGTCGGTCGTTTCCGCCGCCGGATTCGCCGCGACTGGCAGACCGGCTTCTGGCAGACCGGCTACCGGCACCCTGGCTGGCCAGGCAGCTACTCGCACCACGGCTACTCCCACCACGGGCGCAGACACTCGCGCTGGTAGTCACCGGCGGGTGACGGTCAGACTGGCCAGCTCTCCTTGCGGTAACCCATGTCCCAGAACATCCACTCGTAGCGGCTGGTGGTCCGGAAGTGCTGGTGTACCAGCGCCCGCTCAGCTGGCACCAGACCGGGTGCCAGCCTTTCGGTGACGGCCAGCACGTCGCGGACGACGTCGCCGTATTCGTCGCTGCCGTAGGTGTCGATCCACTTCTGATAACGCGGGTCGGGTGAGCCGCGGCGCAGCAGTTCCTTGCCGACCTCCCAGTAGATCCAGTAGCAAGGCAGGACCGCGCCGGTCCCCTCCGCATACGAGCCGCCGCGCACGGTCGCGAGCAGATAGCTCGTGTAGGCCAGCGTGGTGGGGGCCGCCTCGGCCGCGTCGACCGAGGCGGGATCAATTCCCAGGTCAGCCAGCAGCGTGTCGTGCAGGGCCCGCTCGACGGCGATAATGTCGGCGGCGTGGCGGGCGAACATCTCGATGCCCGCGGCGTCCGGCGCCCGGCTGGCGACGGCCGCGAGCGCCTGCGCGTAGGCCCGCAGGTACAGCGCATCCTGCACCACATAGAACGCGAAGGCGTCCTGCGGCAGGCTGCCGTCGGTCAGCCCGGCAAGGAACGGGTGCGCGAGGATCGCGCCGTAAATGTCGGCGACACCGCGCCACAACTCATCGGTAAAGCGGTCATTCATCAGGCTGCTCCCTGCCGCAGGACGTACCCAGGGCGGCGGTCCGGACAGGCATCAGGGGGCCGCTGCCCGCGAGCAGGTCCACGGTAACAGCCAGCGGCAGCGATGCCCGGCCAGCTGCCGAACAGCCGCAGGCCCGCCGGCCAGGCAGCACGCTGCGGGACAGCCGCGACCGCTCCGGCGCGATCGCGCCGCGGCCGTTCAGCACACAGGCGACCCGCTGGCGACGGCTAGGCCCAGCACCCGACGTCCTGGCCGCCGCCGATCCGCGAGGTCCCGGCTAAGCGAACGGCCCTGGCTTCGGCTGTGGCTTCGGCACCGGCGGGTTCGGGTTCGGCCTCGGGGGGGTTGCCATCTGTCCTCCTTCCGTTCGATGGCGTCGGGCATGCTCCCGTAACGTGGCGCGCCGGTGAGTCGGTTCAACCGCTGCGGTCTGCCCGGGTACCCCGACTGTCCCGCGCCGCTGCCAGGGAGCAGCCCGGCCCGGGTCCTGCTACCCAGCAGATTCCCGGGTATTCGGCCCAGCTAGCGCTTCAGCTTGCGCCAGCCGCCAGCGCGGTTGTTGGCGATGATCTGCCTGAACATGGCGGCCAGGGCGGGTGCGTTGATGATCTCGCCCTCGCGGACGGCCACGGTCCTGGCGGTCTTGTTGTCGTGGCCGGCGGTGATGATCCCCTCGGGGTCGGGGACCATGGCACCGTCGTAGAGGAAGACGCTGACGTGGTCCTTCGCCGCCAGCAGCGCGCAGATGTTGCCCTGCAGCACGAAATACGGCAGGTAGCTGCGCTTGATGGTTTCGGTCACCTCCGGGTCGGCGGCGTGGACCAGGTCACGAACCTGGCGGCAGATGGCCTGCTGCCAGTCCGGCAGGGCATCGACGTAAGCGTCCACGCGTGGATCGGCGGTGTAGGTCATAACGGATCAACCATAGCCCGATCGGGCCACTGGCCTCGGGCACGCGCAAGCACCGCCGGCAGGTGCGCGCGAGCCCTCGAGGCCTCGTGGTTGCCCGGTCTTTCCCATGGATAATGCGACTACTGTCGCCCAGGCGCGGCTAACTCGCGGCTTGCCAGGCAACGCGTTTCCGGTCAGGCTTCCGGCGCCCGGCGCACTTCCTGGAGTACCCAGCTATTGCCGTCAGGGTCGCTGAAGTGGGCGAACGACTCGTAGCTGCCGCGCTCTGGATGCGGTCCTGCTACCCAGTTGCCCGACACCATATGGCGCACCTCGCCGACTTCCGCCCCGCGTCCGACCAACTCGGCACGCGCGGCGACGATGTCGGAGACGACCAGGTGCAGGCCCTGCGCCGAGCCTGGCGCCGCTGCGGTCAGCCCCGTGCCGAAGCCGACCGAGCAGGCCGAACCCGCGGGCGTCACCTGCACGATGCGCATATCGCCGATCTGGGTGTCGACATCCAGCTTGAAACCTGCCTGCTCGGTGTAGAAGGTCTTAGCGCGGTCCACGTCCGAGACGGGGATCAGCACGAGTTCGAGTTTGAAATCCATGATCGGGGCTCCTTCGCTATGGGTCATCCGGTTCTGATCGGCTGAGCTTCCGTCCGCCGATGTACTACCAGGTGAAACGTCGGGCGTCAGGCAAACTCATCGGCGCCGCGATGAGCGGGCCAGGACGAGCCAGGCCCGGCACGGAACACCCGGATCCGCTCGCCCAGTGCTACGCCGATCAGGCAGGACCGGGCGGGCACGCTGGCGGGCCGTCCAGGCCGCAGTGCACCAGCGGTCTTGCCGCCGCGGTGGCAAGCTGCTTGGCGGGACGAGGATTGCGGATGGCGACGGCAGCCACGGCTCCGCCGGCGACGCACAGCAAGGCGGACATCAGCGACGCGGTATGGAAGCCGGCCGAGAACTGCCCTTTGTGCAGGTACGCGGCTCCGGTCAGGCCAGCCGCCGCCGGGAGAACTGCGACGGCGATCAGGCCAGCGGCGCGGGCGATGTCGTTGTTGACCGCCGATGCCATCCCGGCGCGCCTGGCCGGCACGGCAGCTAGCACGGTCGCGGTCAGCGGCGCGACGTTGACGGCCAGGCCCAGACCGAAAACCAGCACGGCGGGCAGCACCTCGGTGAGGTAGCCCCCTGAGTGCGTGATCCGGGTGAACAGCGCCAGCCCGACGGCGATCAGGACCGGACCGACGGTCATCTGCAGCCTGGGGCCGATCCGGGCGGCGAGGGCGCCGGACCTGGCCGACAGTGCGAGCATGATCACGGTCACCGGCAGCAGCGAGATGCCTGCCTGCAGGGCCGTGTAGCCGGACACCTGCTCAAGTTGGATGGGCAGCAGGAAGAGCGCCCCGCCGAGCGCCGCGTACACCACGAACGTCACGACATTGGCGGCGGTGAACTGGCTGGAGCCAAACAGGTTCAGCGGCAGCAACGGCGCGGCCGCACGGCGTTCCCATCCGGCGAACGCAGCCAGCAGGACAATGCCGCCGATCAGCGTGGCCAGCGGCAGGGGTGCGGTCCAGCCGGCCCCGGGACCCTCGATCAGCCCGCAGGTCAGTCCGACCAGGCCAAGGGTCACCAGGATGCCGCCGGTCAGGTCGACCCGCCGAGCGACGGCATCCGGGTCACCGGACTCGGGTACGTGCCGCCAGGCCACCGCAACGACAACAGCGGCTAGCGGCAGGTTGATCACGAAGATCAGCCGCCAGGAGACCGCCTGGATCAGCCATCCGCCCAGGAACGGGCCCACGGCGGTGCCGACGCCGCTGAAACCCGACCAGGCTCCGATCGCCTTGCCGCGGTCGTCGGGCCGGAAGGATGCCTCAAGTATGGCCAGGCTTCCCGGGGTGAGCAGGGCCGCACCGATGCCCTGCACTGCCCTGGCCGCGATCAGGAAGAGCGCGTCAGGGGCGACGCCGCACAGCACCGATGCCAGCGCGAACCAGACCACGCCGACGACGAAGATCCGCTTGCGGCCGTACCTGTCGCCGAGTGCGCCAGCGAAGAGCAGCAGGCCGGCCAGCGCGACCAGGTATGCGGTGACGACCCACTGCAGCGTAGCCATGCTCGTCCCGAACTCGCGGCCGATGGCGGGCAGCGCGATGCCCACCACGGTAGCGTCGATCGAGGCCATCGCGGACCCGAGCACCGTGGCCAGCAGAACCCACCGGCCCGGCCCGCTCGCGTAAGCCAGGCCGGCCGCCGAGCCGGAGGTCCCGGCTGAGGTCTCCGGCGGGCTCATATCCCGCCGCTGCGTCCAGCCGCTATCTCACCTCCGAGTCCGGCCGCGTAACGGACGAGCGAGAGCATGTCGACAGTATGCGCGAGCGGCGCACAAGCCGCTGGCCGACCGGGCGCTACGGGCCGCGCCGACGACACCCAAAACGTTTACGCGACTACGATCAGTAACCGGCTACTGGCCGTTATCGAAGTGGATCGGGCGTGGTGGAAAACATCGCCCAAACCACCTTTCCCATCTCGCTGGGAGTGGTGTACCCCCACTGATCGCTCAGCGCAGCGATGACCTGCAGGCCGCGGCCGGTCTCGGCGAGGCAGCCTGCCTCCTGCGGGACCGGAGGCCGGTTGCTCGGGTCGGCGACCATGCTGAGCACGCAGGGTCCTGACTGCACCAGGTCGAGCCGGACCGGCCAGCGGAAACCCCGATCAGCCAGCTCTGGCCGGGCGTGCCGCATCGCGTTGGTAAGCAGCTCGGACACCACGACCACGATGTCCTCCGCGCGATCTGTCACGCCCCATCTGCGCAGCGTGGCTCTGGTGAAGTCCCTGGCCTCGCGAACGGACCTGGCGTCGGCTCCCGGCGTGTGCGTCGCGATCCGCGGCCCGCACGTCCGGCCCTTGGGTGCGGGCTCGGTCATCAATGCCCCGCCCCCCATGGCAGCCATCTCAAGCGCGGACGCCAGCCACGGCCAGTCCGTCCCGCCAGGCCTACTGCTCACCGGGCGTAATGGGCGCGCTGTCATCGCACCGTTCCTTCTAGCGAGAAGCTCGTCGTTAGGGGCGGAATCACACCCAATGTTGCCGCATGCACATGCGTCCTGCAAGTAGCTTCGGCATGCTCATCTGCACGTGCATTCGCTCTTGCTAGGATAAAGGCGTCGGCGGTCATTGAGCGTCCAGCCCCCCCGCGTAAGGGTGCCGCAAACGTCGGCTAGAGACTCATCGGAGCAAGAAGTGCAGGTCAATAATGGTGTTCCCGCCGACAGGCTGCGGGCGCACTGGCGCAAGAGCAGAGTCAGCAACCCCAGCGGCAGCTGCGTCGAGGTCGCCGAGCTGCCGGACGGTGAGATCGCCGTCCGGAACTCCCGCCACCCATGCGGCCCGGCCCTGATCTACACGCGTGCTGAAGTCGCGGCATTCCTGACCGGCGTGAAGAACGGCGAGTTCGACTATCTGTGCCCGGGCGGTACCACCGCGTTAGGAAAGCGGGCCGTAGTTAGTAGCTGTATCGCGACAATGTGATCACGCGATGATATTGTGTGGTCTGTTCCCAGCAAGTGCGCTGGACGTACCGTTCCGGGCGGATGCCGCGCGTGCTGAGGCTGTGCCGTGATCTTGTCCGGCTTTCGGCCGGGAGCTGGCATTGAGCACGGGTACATCGGTGTGGTGGGGGCTGGGATGAGCACGGTTCCGCCGGACGGCGACCTGCCCGTCGGTATCTATGGCGGAGCACGGGTTGGCGCCACTGTCCTGCGCATGATGCTCGGAACCCAGCTGCGCCGACTTCGGGAAGCGGCCGGCGTCACCCCCGACCGCGCGGGTTACGAGATCCGAGCGTCCCGTTCCAAGATCAGCCGAATGGAGAACGGCCGGGTCGGCTTCAAGCTGCGGGACGTGACCGACCTGCTCACGCTGTACGGCGTTACCGACGAGAAGGTGCACGGCGCGATGCAGTCGCTGGCCGAGCACGCCAACGCTGACGACTGGTGGTCCAGATACGCCGACATCCTGCCTGACTGGTTTGAGTCCTATCTGGGCCTGGAGGCCGCCGCTACGCTGATCCGCACCTTCGAGCTGCAGTTCGTGCATGGCCTGTTCCAGACCGAGGACTACGCCCGTGCCGTCACCACGCTCGGCCACCGGGCCGCGCCAGCGCAGGAGATCGACCGCCGGGTGAGCCTGCGGATGAAGCGCCAGGATTTGCTGTCGGGCACGGATCCGCCCCGGGTATGGTCCGTCATGGATGAGGCGGCTCTGCGGCGGCCGCTGGGCGGCCGGAACGTCATGCGCGCACAGCTGAACCGCCTGATCGAGGTATCGGAGCTACCTCATGTCACCGTGCAGGTCGTGCCGTTCAGCCGCGGCGGTCATGCCGGAGCCGGCGGTTCGTTCACCATCCTGCGCTTCGGGGCGTCTGACCTGCCGGACGTCGTGTACATCGAGCAGCTTACGGGCGCCGTTTACCTGGAGAAGCGCACGGATGTTGACAACTACCTGGAGATCATGAACAGGCTTGGCGCCGAGGCGCTGACTCCGGCCGGGACCGCGCGGTTCCTGGAGGAGATCAGGAGGGACATGTAGGGCGTTGCCTTGCTAATCCCGCTAATCTCGCACCACACCAATCCCACCAATCCCACCAACCGCTCCAAACCCGTTCATATTATCTCAAGGATGGCCGGTTAAATGACGGAAGGGCGCACGAGGTGACCAGCGCAGGGGTACCGGGAGCGGACGAACGGCGCGACGGCATTCCGGCCGGCCAGGACGAGCCGCCAGCTTTTGACACCAGCGTGGCTCATGTGGCCCGGCGCCGGGCTGAGGTCACCCGTCTCTTCGACGGCCTGGAACTCCTGCCCCCTGGCATGGTCCGGGTGCAGGAATGGCGACCTGACACAGCGGCTGAGGCCACGAGTCCGGCCGCGCTGTGGTGCGGAGTGGCGCGCAGGCCCTGAGGGCAACACCACTGCGTTGACCCGGCATCATGGGCGGTGCGCTCACCCAGCGGGAGGTTGCATGCCAGGCGCCGTGGTCGCTGGCGGGCTGGCCAGACCACTCAAGTTGCCGCCGCACCTGCTGGCAGCGCTTGTTCCGGTCCTGGTGCTGTTCGCCGCGCTGACCATCTACTGCCTGATCGACCTGTACCGCGCGGAGAGCGTCCGGTCCATCCCGAAGGCGGCCTGGGCGGTCATCATCATCGCAGTCAGCTGGCCGATCGGGCCGCTGGCCTACCTGTTCTTCGGCCGGGTACGCGACCAGCGCCGCAAGGAGTCAGCACCGGTAGCTGGCGTCGCGGACAACCATGCCTGGGCAGGCGCGGACGATGCCCGGGCTGGCGTCGCGGACAACCATGCCTGGGCAGGCGCGGACGAGGCCCGGGCTGGCGTCGCGGACAACCATGCCTGGGCAGGCGCGGACGATGCCCGGGCTGGCGTGGCAGCTTACCCGGCCGCAGTCGGCGCCGCCGGCCAGCCAATCGTGACGACAACCGGCCTGACTAGGGACTACGGAGGCACTGGCCTGTTCGACGTCGGCCTGAGCGTGCCGCGTGGCTGCGTCTACGGCCTGGTGGGCCCGAATGGCGCAGGCAAGACGACGCTGCTCTCCATCCTGTCCGGCGTACGGCGCGCCGATCACGGCACGGTCAGCCTCGGCGTCGGCCGCGAGCGGCTCAGCGTCTGCCCTGACGTGCCCGAATTCGACGGCTGGCTGACCGCGTATGAGGTGGTCGACCTGGCCAGGGTGCTGGTCGCCTCCCGAACGCCCGGCCAGCGGGGCGACGCAGGCCCGGTGGTCCGCGACGCGCTCGGGACGGCGGGTCTCGCGGACTCGGCCAACCGGAAGGTCGGCGGCTTCTCCCGTGGCATGATCCAGCGGCTGGGGCTTGCTTGCGCACTCGTCAGCGACCCCGAACTGCTGATCCTCGACGAACCGACCGCCGCCCTTGATCCCGCCGGGCGAGCTGAGCTGCTGAACCTGGTGGCCGCGATGCGCGGCACCAGGACCGTTATCTTCTCCAGCCACATCCTGGCCGACGTGCAGCGGATCGCCGACCAGGTCGGCATTCTGCGCGACGGGAAGCTGCTCTACCAGGGCGGCACCGGGGATCTGATCAACACCTACCTGCGGCCGAGCTGGCTGCTCCGGATCGCCGATGACGCGGCTCCGGTCACCGCAGCGCTGAGGAACCAGGCCTGGGCTACCCGAGTGGAGCCGGCCGGAGCCGGCGCCATCAGAGTGGACGCCACCAGCATCGAGGCCGGTGAGCAGGGCATCCCGGTAGTCGTCGCCGCCTGCGGTGCCCGCCAGGTTTCCTGCGAACCGGTCGCCGCCGATCTGGAATCCGCGTTCCTGGCCCTGACCGGCACATCCGCGATGGAGCCCCGATGAGCCAGATCCGGCCCGGCCGGCCGATGAACCTCTGGCGGCTCGAATGGCTCCGGCTGATCAGGACGCCGCGAGCGCTGGCGCTTGGCGCGATCTTCATCTTCCTCGGCCTGATCGAGCCGGTGTTCGCCAAGTACCAGAGCCAGATACTCCGCCACGTCGGCAATGGCGTCCGGATCTCCTTCCCGCCGGCCACGCCGACCGCTGGCATCAGCAGCTACGTCAGCGAGATCAACGGAATCGGGGTGATCCTGATCGTCGTCATCGCGGCTGGTGCCTTCACCTTCGACGCGCACCACGGTGTGGCGACGTTCCTGCGCACCAGGGTGGGCAGCATCTGGCAGCTGGTGACTCCGCGTTTCACGGTCAACGCACTGGCCGGCGCCGGCGCCTACCTGCTCGGCGCCCTCGCCGCCTGGTACGAGACCGACTTGCTGATCGGATCCGTCCCGGCAGGCGAGATGCTCGCCGGGGTCCTTTGCGCCTGTGTGTACTTGGCGTTCGCGGTTGCGGTGACCAGCGCCGCGGCTTCGGTCGTCAGGGGCATGGTCGGCACGATCGGGCTCACTGTGGTGGTGCTCCTGCTGCTCCCCATCGCCGACACGTTGCACGCGGTCCAGGACTGGCTGCCAAGCACCCTGGCGAGCGCTCCGGTCGACCTGCTCAACGGGGCACACCTGTCCCACTACCTCCCCGCGTTCGGCGTGACCGTCGCCGCGAGCGCGGCGCTGCTGGCTGTCGCGGTCGCGCGGCTCGGCGCCCGCGAGGTCTGAGCTGCGAGCTGGGCCGACGCCGCCGTTGCAGCACGACAGCCGCGATGCCAGAATCGGCGGATGCGAGTACTGCGGACGCCCGATGACCGGTTCTCGTCTCTTCCTGACTTTGACCTTCCGCCGCGCTATGCCGATGTCGGCGGGCTGCGGATGGCCTATGTCGAAGCCGGTCCGGGCGACGGCGAGCCCGTGCTGCTGCTGCACGGCGAGCCAAGCTGGTCGTTCCTGTACCGCACGATCATCCCGGTGCTCGCCGACGCCGGGCTGCGCGCGATCGCGCCCGACCTGATCGGCTTCGGCCGCTCCGACAAGCCCGCCGAGATCGGCGATCACAGCTACGCGCGGCAGGTCGAGTGGACCCGAGCGCTGGCGTTCGACGTGCTTGACCTGACCGGCGTCACCCTGGTCGGCCAGGACTGGGGCGGCCTGATCGGGCTGCGGCTGGTCGCCGAGCATGCGGAACGGTTCGCCCGGGTGGTTGCCGCCAACACCGGACTGCCGACCGGGGACCTGCCGATGCCCGAGGTCTGGCTGCGGTTCCGTGAGGTGGTCAGGAATTCACCGGACCTGAGCATCTCCCGCCTGGTCGCCTCAGGCTGCCGGACCAGGCTGCCCGCTGAGGTCATCGCCGCCTACGACGCTCCATTCCCCGAGCCGGAATTTACGGCCGGCCCGCGGGCGATGCCCGGCCTGGTGCCAACCACTCCGGACGACCCGGCCTCGGCCGCCAACCGGGCAGCATGGGAACGGCTAGCCGAGTGGGACAAGCCATTCCTGGTGGCTTTCAGCGATTCCGATCCGATCACCGGCGGGATGGCGCCGATCTTCGAGCGGCTGATTCCCGGCGCCGCGGGGCTTGATCACCCGGTGCTGACCGGGGCTGGTCACTTCCTGCAGGAAGACGCCGGGGATCGTCTCGCCGCCGAGATCGTCGCCTTCATCGCCGCTCACCCGGCGCAATAACAGCAGCTGCCGCCTGGGGAAGCCTTGGCAGGCCAGCGCAGGCCAGGGCAAGCCAACGGCGCTATGCGGGCCATTGCACCAGATGTACACTTGTGCGGTTACAGACCAAATCTGCTTACATCATCATGAATGGCGGGTTGGCCGTGCTGGACACTGCATCCGAGTACCGCAAAAACCGGTGGTGGCGGGACCAGACGTTCCTCGACGATCTGCGGCGAGACGCACGCGTGAGCCCGGGGAAGACGGCGATGATCGCGTACCGGTCCGGTGACGCGACGACCCGGGTCATCGACTACGCCGAACTGGCTGCCCTGACGGACCGGTTCGCATCCGCCCTGGTCGGCCTCGGCGTCGAGCGCGGCGACACGGTAGCTGTTCAGCTGCCCAGCTGGTGGGAGCTGCTGCCGCTCGGCTTAGCCTGCGCCCGAGTCGGCGCCCGATTCTGCCCGCTGATGACGATCTACCGGCGCTACGAACTTGAGCACATACTGCGGCTCACCGGGGCCCGCTTGTGCATCACGGTGACGCAGTGGGGTGGCGCCAAGCTCGCCGAGATCGTGGCCGGACTGGCCGATCAGCTACCCGAGCTCAAGCATGTCGTCGTCGCCGACAGCCACGGTGGCGGCGACCGCCCGGCGGGAATGCTGAGCTTCGCCGACCACTTTCCGGCCGCGGCGCCCGGCGGCTCAGGCGAGCCCGGCACTGACGGCGCCGCGACCGGGTCGGGGCCCGACCTCTCCGATCGCGAGCTCGGTCCGGACGAGCCGTTTCTGATCCTCTTCACCTCGGGCACCACGGGCGAGGCCAAGGGCGTGATGCATAGCCAGAACACGCTCTACGCGGGAATCAGCGCATACGTCGATGTTCTTGGCATGGACAGCTCGGTGGTCAGCTTCATCTCGCACGCGGCCACCCATTACACCGGCTTCGTGCAGGGCATGCTGATCCCGGTCATGCTTGGCTGTACCGCTGTCATCCAGGATGTCTGGGACGGCGATATGTGCCTCGACCTCACTGCGCGCCACGGCATCACCACTTTCTACGGCTCGCCGCCCTACCTGGGCGAATTCCTCGACGCGCAGCGGGCGCGGCCACGCGATGTCGGCAGCCTGCACACCGTGGTCACCGGTTCGGCACCGGTTCCGCCGCACATGGTCGAGCAGGTCCGCGAGGTTCTCGGCGCCCCGCTGGTCGCCCTGTGGGGCATGTCGGAAAACGGCCCGGTCACGATGACCCGGCTCGACGACCCGCCCGACTGGGCGGCGCACAGCGACGGCCGGCCGATCGACTGCATGCAGATCCGGATCGACACCTCGGCGGTACGCGGCGGTTCCGACGGCTCGGGCAAGCTGTGGGTGCGCGGCGCCTGCCAGTGCCTCGGCTACTTCAAGCGGGAGGCTGACTACGCCGCGTTCATAGACGCCGACGGCTGGTTCGACACCGGTGACCTGGCCCGGGACGATGGCCGGGGCGGCATGCGGATCAGCGGCCGAGTGAAGGACATCGTGATCAACCGCGGCTTCAATGTACCGGTTGCCGAGGTCGAGGGCATCTTGATCCGGCACCCGCAGGTCAAGGAGATCGCGGTGATCGGCGTGCCCGACCGCGACATCGACGAGCTGGTCTGTGCCGTGGTCGTCCCGGCCGGCCAGCCGCCCGCGCTGGCGGACCTGCACGGGTTCATGGCCTCGGCCGGGGTGAGCGAGCAGTTCTGGCCGGACCGGATCGAGATCGTGGACGCGCTGCCGCGGACCATCACCGGCAAGGTCAGGAAGGTCGAGCTGCGCCAGCGTTTCGGCGGGGCCTGATCCGGCGTGGCGGCGCGCCGTTGGCAGGTGCTCACTGCCGTCTGCACTGCCGTGTTCCTCGGCGCGATCGATTTCTACATTGTCAGCATCGCCGTTCCCGACCTGCTGCGCAGCTTCAGCCACGCCGGCATCGCGGAGATCTCCTGGGTCATCAACGGGTATGCGATCACCTACACCGCCGCCCTGCTGCCGGCCGGCGGACTGGCGGACAGGTTCGGCCGACGCCGGATCTTCGTGCTCGGCCTCGGCACGTTCTCGGTCAGCGCGCTGGTCTGCGCCGTGGCACCCTCTGCGGCCGTGCTCATCGCGGCTAGGTGCGTGCAGGGCATCGGCGCGGGCACCATTACCCCGCTCGCGCTGACCCTCATCCTGCCGCAGTTCCCGGCCGACCGGCGCGGCACCGCGATCGGGCTGTGGACCGCCACCCAGTCAGCGGCGGTCGCAGCCGGCCCGTCGCTCGGCGGCGTGCTGGTGGCCGCGGTTGGCTGGCGCGCCGTGTTCATCTTGCAGCTGCCGATCGGGCTCGCGGCGCTGGGCGGCGCGGTATGGGCACTGGACCGCGATCGGCCCGCGGACCGCGGGTCAGCACCGCCCGATCTGCTCGGCGTTCTGCTGCTTGGCGCGGCCATCGGGCTGCCGTCGCTGGCGATCGTGCAGAGCCACGCCTGGGGTGCGCTCGAGTGGCGGACGGACGCGGCGTTCTGCGCGGGTATCGCGGCAGCCGCGGTTTTCGTGCGGCGGGTGCGCCACCAGCCGGTGCCGGTCATTGATCTCGGCCTGCTCAGGAACCAGATCGTCCGATGGGCGAACGGCGTCATGCTGCTTACCGGGCTGGTCATGTTCGCTCTGCCGGTCACCAACGTGCTCTTCCTGACCGGGGTCTGGGGTTACTCGGAAGCACGGGCCGGCCTGGCGATCACCCCGGGTCCAGTCATCCAGACTCTGGCGGCGCTGGCCGGCGGCCGACTGTGCAACCGGTACGGACCGCGCGCGCTAGCCAGGCCGGCCGCCGTCCTGCTGGCTGCCAGCATTGTCACGTTAGCGCTGGCCACGGGTACCCAGCCGAGATACTGGGCGGTGATCTTCCCGGCCATCCTCGGTACCAGCGTCGCCCTCGGGTTCCTGATCACCTCGCTCAGCGCCACGGTGGTGAGCGAGGTGCCCGCCGCCCAGCTGGCCTCGGGAACGTCGATGTCGGTGACCGCGCGGGCCGGCGGCGCGGTGCTGAGCCTTTCCGTGCTGGCGCTGATCCTGTCGGCCGTGCGCGGCGGGACCGCCACGCCACTTGCCTACCACGTCGCCTGGACCGGCATGGCCGCGGTGGCTGTTGCCGCGGTAGCGGCCACACTTGGCTTGCGGCGCCGGACCGAGCCGGTCACCTCGGCGTGACCGCTCGACCAGCCTGGTCCCGGCCTGGTCCTCAGCTGAAGGGCTGGCGGGTCAGGCTGCGGTAGATCATTTCGGTAAGCGTCACGATGTCGAAGACCGGCAGGCCGATTCTGGCCTGAATCGCATGGGCGAAAGGCACCAGGTCGGTGCATTCGATGATCATGGCTCCCATCGCCGGGTTGTCCAGCGCGAGTCGCTCGACTTCGCTCATCACCTCACGTTCCAGCCGATCGGCATCGACCTCGACGCGCTGCCCCTGGAGCATGACCTCGCGGAATTCGGGCTGCTCGTCCATTCCGGCGACGCATACCGGAATGGACTCGCCGCCGATGGCCGCGAGATGGCGCCGGGTGAGTGAGCGCTTCCTGGCGACCAGCAGCCCGACGGTCCGATCCGAGCTGAGCATGCGGTAGACCATGGGGAGCTGAATCAGGCTGGAGGCATAGAGCGGGACCTTGACCGCATCGGCCAGCTCCTGCTGGAACAGGACGAGGAAGCCGCAGGCGCTGGTGATGGCCGCCACCCCATCGGCTTCAAGCTGCTGGGCCGCCTGGATGAATGGCTCGAGCAGCCGCGGATCGGCCTGGTTCACCACCCGCTCCGGCGTGGCGCCAGGCACTACCTGGTAGCTGACGGGGAAGTCGAAGGTGGTCGGGTTGCGGATGTGCCCGGGGATCTTGGTGAAGGACGTCTCGAGGCAGAGCACGCCAATCGTGACACCGGGCCTGGACTCCGGTCCGCTTGCCATGCTCATTGCCCTCCCGCCGAATTTCCCGATCGGCGGCGCCGTCTCGATACCCGCCCGGCGTAGCGATCCACTCGGAACGGCGCGAGATCCACGTCGGGCTGCTCTCCGGCCAGCAGCTGGGCGATCAGCTTGCCGCCGGCTGGCGCCAGGCCCATGCCGATGTACCCGTGCCCGCAGGCGATGGACAGATTGCGATAGCGCGTAGCGCGGCCGAGGAACGGGATGCTGTCCGGTGTGCAGGGCCGCAGACCGCTCCAGGTCTCCAGGGTCGCCGTGGTCTCCAGCCGCGGCAGATAGGCGTGCACGGTCCGCAGGATGCCGTCCACGCGCCGGCCTGAGATGGCGGTGTCCAGGCCGGACAGCTCCAGCGTCCCGCCGAACCGAAGACGGTCGCCGAGCGGCATGATCGCAACTTTGCCCTCGCTGAGCAGGACCGGCAGCCGGGGCGCGTTCCGCGGCGTCCTTACCGTGATCGTGTAGCCCTTCGCTGGCTGGAGCTTGAGCCCGACGTCGAGCTTGCGGGCGCATTCCGCCGACCAGGTGCCGGCCGCGATAACTATCTCGCGCGGCCTGAAGTCGCCGCGTGTGGTCCGCACCAGCCGGACCGTGCGATCAGCGACCTCGAAGCCGACGACCTCGGCCTGGGCGTGGATCTGCACCCCCATGTCCGCCAGCGTCCTGGCGAATTCCACCACGAAGTCGGGTGCCCGCAGGGCCGCGCCCTCGGCGTTGAACAGCGCGCCGCTGATATCGAACTCCACGCCCGGCTCAAGCTCGCGCAATTCCTCGGGGCGCAGGATGCGCAGCGGCACGCCGTTCTCGACCGCCTGCGGCACGGACCGGCAGGCCTTCTCGAAACCCTGCGGCGTCTTGAACGCGACCACCATTCCCGAAGCGGTGAAGCTGGCAGCCAGATTGCCCGATGCGCAGAGCTCGCGCAGGATGACCAGGCTCCGCTGCTTCAGGTCAAGCAGCACCCGGAATCCGGCCTTGAAGTCCTCGTCGTTGCAGGCCCGCCGGAAGTGCCAGAGCCAGGACGCCAGCTCGCGGTCAAGTCGCGGTTTGATATAGAACGGGCTCTCCGGGTTAAGCAGCCAGCGCAGTCCCTCAGCCGGCACCCCGGGCTCGGCAAGCGGAGCCGCGCCCTGCGTGCCGACGAAGCCGGTATTGCCGTGGGAGCAGGACTGCGGGCCACCGACCGTTCCGCGCTCAGCCACGACCACGCTGGCGCCGCCTCGGCGCAGATGGTAAGCGCAGAACAAGCCGACGACGCCGCCGCCGATCACCAGGACGTCAGGATCGTGCCGCACCAGCGCCGCCTTGGGGGAAAGCATCTCCGGAATGGACCGGCCGCTACAGGCTCACCACGAAGAAGTTGGTCGGCAGGTTGATCACGACCCGCTCGTAGATCTCGGCCATCAGCGCGATGCCTGGCTCGGCGAAGGTCCCGGGAGGCGGCTCGGCGAACCGGATCACCGACCGGCCGGCGTCGAACAGCAGGGCGCCGTGCCCGAAATCGCCGACGATGGCGGTCCCAGGTTCGACCAGCCGGGTTCGCACGATGAAGACGCCGTTCTGCTCGACGTCGGCCATCAGGCGGCTGTGCCCGAGGAACGTGTAGTAGTCGAACGGGTTGATGATGAGACCGTCGGCCGTGCCCCCCATCTGCTCGACTTCGTTGCACGCCGCCAGGATCGTCGAGCCGAACGGGCCCTTCGAGGTCAGGCGTCCGATCCCCGGAATGTTCAGCAGCCCGCCCGCGCCGCTGATGATCGTGTGGTTTTCGGCCGTGGCGAGGCGAACGATCAGCCGGTAGTTGATGAAGGACTCGAAGGTTTCCGGGTCCTGCCACAGGTCCGGCGGGACCTGAACCCACGCGGTGGTGGGATAGAGCTCGGGAATGGGCGACTTGTGGAAGTGGCTCGCCGCCTCGCGCCTGGATTCGGCTCCGGTGACCTTCGGATCGCCTGGCCGCGGCGGGCTCTCATGCCAGTAGAACTGCCGCGGGTCGGCGGCGAGATTAACGACCTTGAGCATGTTGCGGGCTGGATAACGCGGTTTGCGCCGCGAACTGGTCAGCGAGTCTGTGATCGTCACGTCGTAATCGACGCGGGCGTCGAGTCCGCTGGCGACGCACGCCTGGACGAACATCCGGCCCGGCGACATCTCCTGCTGCCGCTGGGCGACGACCTCGGCCATTGTCGGTTTCGTGCCGTCTGTCTGCTGCATGCCTTCCTGCCTCTTTGCTGGCTCGCCGTTCATCAGAGGTCGCCGCGCCGCTTGCGGGCGACGAAGATCCCCCAGCCGAACTCCCCGTCGTCGATGGCAATCTGGATCTGCAGACACGACTCGGCGAAGGTAAGCATCCAGTCCCTGGCCGTGGCGTCGGCGGTGACCTCGGCGCGCTCCCGCGCCATCGTGCCGAGCACGCGGTAGGTCTGCCTGATCTGGCTGTCGAGGCTGCGAGCGCCGATGATCTCGAACCCGGCGCGCTCCAGGGCCGCCTGATACCCGGTGAGCGAGTAGCCGCCGCTCCACCGCACCCGGTCGTAGACGTGCTTGCGGGCGCGCTCGCCGATCTCCTGCTTGGGCTGGAGGAAGTCGGAGCAGGCCAGAACGCCGCCGGGCGCCAGAACGCGATGGATCTCGGCATGGCTGCGGGGTTTGTCCGGCACCAGAAAGAGCGCGTCCTGGCTGACGACATGGCTGAAGCGGCCGGGCTGGTATGGCATCCGCGTCGCCGAGCCGTGGCAGAATCCGATGTCCAGCCGGCGGCTGCGATCTTCTGCGGCGAGGTTGCGCCGGGCGACCTTGATCCGCTCCAGGCTGAGGTCGAGCCCCTCACCGCGGCAGCCGAACCGCTTGGCGAGATGGATCAGGAAGTTGCCGCAGCCGCAGCCCACGTCCAGCACTTCGGATGAATCGTCGATCCCCGCCTCGTCGGCCAGGATGTCGGACGTCCGGACGGCGGCGGCACGATAGTCCTCGTCGGCGTCGTCAGCGAAATAGCCCGTGTGCAGCACGCCTTCGCTGTCCCAGAAGCTCAGATAAGTCGCGGTGGTCTGGTCGAAGAAGTCCCCGACGTCCCGCTCGGTGTAGGCGTGGCTAATCATCGGCGTCGCAGGTCCTCCTCGTCTCCGCAGCGGCGGTCTGCCGAAGTGCGCGCGACTGTCATCTGTAGGTTCCCTTGCGCGCGGAAGTCAGGTGCGGCAGGTCCGGCGCCATCACGCTGGCGCCGCCGTCGATCAGATGAACGACTCCGGTCACGAACGAAGCCCGCTCGCTGGCGAGGAAGGTCGCGACCGCGGCGATTTCGTCTGGCCGGGCGAGGCGGCCCAGGGCGCTGTGCTCACCCATGGCATTGAGCTGGGCTTCCATATCGCCGCCAGCGGCCAGCCTGGCCGCTGCCCGCTCCATCGGCGGGGTGCGGACCCCGCCGGGTGCGAGCACGTTGACCGTGATGCCGTCGCGGCCGACTTCGCAGGCGAGGCCCTGGGCGAAGCGCACGATGGCAGCGCGGGTGACACCGGAGAGCGCCAGCGGGGCGACCGGAACGCTCGCCGTCTCCGAGGCCACGAAGAGGAGCCGGCCCCATTGCGCCGCCCTAAGATGCGGCAGTGCGGCAAGGGCCAGGCTTACCGCGGGAAGAAGCACCTGGTCGACGGCGGCCCGGTACTCCTGCGGCTCAAACTGCGTCACCGGGCCGATCGGCGGGCTGCCGCCACTGACCAGGACGATGTGCAGCGCACCGAAGTCGGCCGCAACCCGGTCGATGAACCGGTGTGCCGCGGCCGAGTCGGTGATGTCAACGCCTAGGGCGCCCACCCGGCCGCGCGCCACCTCCTTGATGCTCCGCTCAGCCGCTGCGAGCCGGTCGGGGTCGCGGGCACCGATCACGACGTGCGCGCCCTGGCTGGCCAGTTCTTTCGCGGCGGCCAGGCCGATGCCGCTCGAGCCGCCGGTGACCGCGGCGACCTTGTGCTCAAGCCCCAGATCCAACCGTCCCCTCCTTCACGCCGGAATCCTGGCGCTCGTCGGCGCCGCCAGAACGCAGATCGCGTCGGGTAATCCCAGGACGCCGGTCCTGGCCGACCGCTTGCTTAGGCCGATGGTCGGTCCGCTGCGGACCGGCGAGCGTGCCGCGATACCGGTAGCCATAGCGCTGGAAGAGCGGCCAGGACAGCGTCACCGCCGCCAGCCTGGCGGAGACCGGAAGGCCGGTCTTCCAGGAGTCATCGGCAGCCCGGATCGTGGTGGCGCCGGTCCGGAAGCGGTCCGGATTGCCGGTGACCGTGTGATTGGTGTGCAGCTCGATCGTCCGGTCCCGCATCGGGTTGGCGGCTGGGTCGGTGCCGCAGAGCCGGAGCAGCGCGTCGATCGTCCCGGCAGGATCGGCGATGAAGTTCTCGTACCGCAGCAAGAGCGACTGCTGCCGGAAACGCCGGGTGATCGCGCGGGCGGCCAGATTGAAGCCGTGCCAGTAGGCCGTGCTCATTGACGACGACATGGCGTAGACATACTGCTTCGGCTCACGCCAGGACTCGGCGACGGCACGCGGATCACGCACGAGCTGGACGTAATACGGTGTCACGCCCGCCAGGTGCGCCAGCAGGGCCGCCTCTCCCGGGATCTTCGTGGTATCGACGATCACCCGCGCGCCGCTTCGCTCGGCGATGGCCCGATAGGTCCGGGTCATCAGCTCGGCGTGCTCGCGGATCTCCCGGCTGTCCAGGCCGCGGCCGAGCACCCGCCAGGTGTGCCGGGTTCGGACGCAGGCGCGCTGGCGGCGGATAACGGTGTCGGCATGGGCCTGGACGCCGACCCCGGCCGGCCTGCCGAGCGGGAGAATCTGCGACCAGAACGGGCAGTCGGTCAGCGCCTTCCCGCAGCCGCACGAGCTGTTCGCGCCCTTGCCCGCGGCGTTCTTCCACAGGAAATGCAGCTCGCCGACGTGGCAGAAGCCCGGGATCTCGTTGAGTATGTTGCCGATGATGGTGCTGCCGTTCCGGCACCAGCCGGTGATGCACAGGATCTTGAGCGGCGGTTCATCCACAGCGAATTCAGCCCCCCAGCTCAGGTCGCGGTCACGGACTGCAGGTCCGGCTGCGGGATCACTAGGGCCATCACCGCGGCAGCGGCCGCGCAGGCGGCGCCGACGACGAAGACCGCCGCGTAGCCGAAGCCGGTAGCTACCACGCCGGTGACCGGTCCCCAGATGCCCAGGCCCAGATCCCAGAAGGAGGTATAGGCGCCGAGCGCGGCTCCCTGCTTCAGCCGCTCGGTGCGGTTCATCACCATCAGGGCGAGCGACGGGTGCAGCAGCGAGAATCCGACTCCCATGACCAGGCTGCCGAGCACTGCGATGGGCAGGTTGTGTGCCAGCGCGATGGTCACCAGCCCGAGCGCCTCGCCGACACCCGACCAGGCGGCGACCCGGCGCGGCCCGTACCGGTCCGGCAGATGGCCGATGAACAGTCGCGTGCCGGCGTAGACCGCGCTGAAGCAGCTGAGCACGACCACGCCCGAGTGGATGCCGCGGGCCCGAAGGTCGAGGACGATGAAGGAGGCGAGTCCGGCGTAACCGGCGGCGGCAAGCGCGAGGGCGGCTCCGGGCAGCAGCGCCGGGCGCAGCAGCAAGCCACGTCCCGAGCTCGGCTGCTGCGAGTGGGAAGGCGCGGGGACCGAGCTGATCAGCAGCAGGCCGACCAGCGGGACAGTGGCGCTGAAGCCCCAGACCGCGGAATAGCCGAAGTGCAGCAAGGTCGCACCAAGGAAGGTCCCCAGCGATATCCCGCCCCACATGCTGACGCCGTAGAGCCCGATCAGCTGGCCGCGGCGGTTGTGCGGCGCCAGCGATACGGTCCAGACGGCGCCCGCGGTGAACAGCGAGGCTTCGCCAATGCCGAGCAGCAGCCGGACGCCGATCAGACCGGTCAGGCCGAGCGGCAGGAAGTAGAGCGCGCCGCCGACGGCGAGGATCAGCGCGCCCGCCTGCATCACGAAGCGATAGCCGTGCCGGTCGGCCAGGCTGCCGGCCACCGGCCGGACCAGCAGCGCGGTCAGCGCCGTCGCCGTGACCACCAGCCCCACGGCGAAGTTGGCGCCGCCGAGGTGCTGCCTGACGAAGCTCGGCAGCACCGGGATCACCGCGCTGAGCCCGAGGTAGCCGGTGAAGAGCCCGCCGAAGACACCGACCAGGTGCAGGCGCGGGATCGCGGGATCGTCGGTGACCGTGCTCATCGCCGCCCGGCCGGTGCGGTCTGAGCCAGTCCAGCGGCCGGCACCGGCGCGGTCAGCGGGTCGGCGCCACTGCCGCCGAGCGCACACCCGAGCGCATCGCTCGGGCCCGCCCGCGTGACGTCCGGCTTGCCCATGGCTAGTTCGATCGCGCCAGCCACCCTGCGGACGGCCGTGATCAGATGATCGCAATCCTGCTTCGACAGGGTGGATGACAGCGGAATATCGACCGCCTGCTCCAGGTAGGCAGTGGTGTTCGGCAGCATGGCCTTGATCGCCCCGACGTCCATTGCGGGGAACATGAACCGCCAGTTCCAGAAGACACGCACGTTGCTGTCCGCGTCGGAGCCGAGATTGCGGGCGTCGATGCCCTCGCAGCACAGGGCGCGGGCGAACCATTTCGCGTCGCCGGTCCGAACGCGGAAGATGAATGCCTCGCCGAGATAGGCGCCCGCTGCCACTGGCTGCCGGATCGCGATCTCGTCGAGATCCGCGAGCGCCGTGGCCACGTAGTCGTAGTTGCTGCGGAAGCAGTCCAGCCGGATCGGCAGCCTTTCCATCTCAGCGCACAGCAGGGCGGCCCGGATCTCATCCATCCGGAAGCTGAACAGCGGCAGGTCAAGATCCGTGGCGATCGGCGGATCGCCGTCGGGGAAATGCCGCCGCAACCGTCCTTCATAGGCACCGGAGAGCACGACTGCGCGGGCGAAGAGCACGCTGTCGTCGGTGACGAGGAAACCGCCCTCGCCGCAGTTGAGCGACTTGTCCGACTGGGTGCTGAACGCGCCGGCCAGGCCGAAGGTGCCGAGCTTGCGGCCAGCGAGCTCGGCGCCGAGGGCGGGCACCGCATCCTCGAACACCGGCACGCCCATCTCGGCCGCGAAGTGCGCCAGTGCCGCCATGTCGGCCGCGAAGCCGCGCATGTGCACCACGACTATCGCCTTGATCTCCGGCGTCCAGCGGCGGCGCAGGTCGGCGAGGTCCATGTGCAGGTTCTCGTCCACCTCGACCAGGAGAGGCTTGCACCCGGCGAGCACGATCGCGCTGGGCGTAGCGACGAAGGTGAACCCCGGACATGCGACTAAAGAACCTGGCGGGATCGGGGCGGCCATGAGGGCGAGCGCGAGAGCGGTGGTGCCGCTCGAGGTGGCCAGCGCATGCTTGCTGCCGAAGTAGCAGCACAGCAGCTCCTCGAGCTTGCCGCATTCGGTCTCGTGCTGGGCGCGCTGGTCGTACCTGAAGTAGAGATGACTGCGGATGGCGCGTAACGCCGCCGCTTCATCCTCCGCATGGACGAAGACGGCACCCTTGTCGTAAGTCGGCCAGGGCGTGCGCCGGACCGGGCTGCCGCCGTGAACGGCGAGCGGCGGGTGTTCGACCCGCTCTGCCTCCCGGCGTAGCGGTAACTGAGCAGGCAGCAAGGCCTCGTTCTCTGCGTTCACCGTCGGACTCCTCGTAATCGGCCGCCGCCATCGCGCTAGCGGCCGCCAGGGCTCATCGGATAGCACCACGCGCAGGAGGCACGTGCCGTTTCCAGACGATCATCTATGAATGTTCTACGAATGTCCTGAAGGTGTCAACGGACAACAACGGCCGGGCGGTGGCTGGTGACTCAGTCCGCCGTCCCGGTCAGTCGCCCTTGACGTTGACGATCTGCCGCAGGGTGTGCCGGATCTCGACCAGGTCCTTGGCATCATCCATGACCACGTCGACGTCCTTGTACGCGCCGGGGATCTCGTCAAGGAACGCATCGGTCCGACGCCACTCGATACCGCGCATGGCCGCGTCGAGCTGATCGCTGGTGAACTTCTTCCTGGCCGCCGACCGGCTGTAGGCCCGGCCGGCGCCATGCGGCGAGGAGTTCAGCGCGAGGCGGTTGCCCTTGCCGACCACCACATAAGAACGGGTGCCCATCGAGCCGGGAATGAGCCCAGGAGTGCCGGCCGAGGCGTCGATCGCTCCCTTGCGCGACAGCCAGACCGCCTTGCCGAAATGGGTCTCCCTGGCGGTGTAGTTGTGGTGCGTGTTGACCGTCTCGCTCGGCTCGACACTGCGGCCGATCCAGTCCTGGACGCAGTCGACGACGCGGTGCATCATCTCCTCACGGTTCAGCAGCGCGAAATGCTGCGCCCAGCGCAGGTCACGGATATAGGCCCAGAACTCGTCAGTTCCCTCCACCAGGTACGCCAGGTCAGGGTCGGGCAGCGCAATCCACCACTTCCTGGCCAGCTGCTGAGCGATCTTGATGTGCCGCTGCGCCAGCTTGTTGCCGACGCCCCGAGACCCGGAATGCAGGAACAGCCAGACCCGGTCCTCCTCGTCCAGGCTGACCTCGATGAAGTGATTGCCCGAGCCCAGGCTCCCTACCTGCAGCCGCCAGTTCGGCGCGATCTTCTCGGCGCTGTCCGCGCCGTCGCGCTGCTCGAGGATCTCGATCCTGGCGGCAGTCTGAGCGCTGTAGACCGAGGTGTTGTACTTCCCGGCCGATAGCGGGATGGCGGACTCGATGGCCTCGCGCACCACCGGCAGGTCACCGCGGCTGCTGGTGTCCGCAGCGGTGAACTGCGTACGCACAGCGATCATCCCGCAGTTGTGCACGAAGACACCCGTCGCCAGAGCGAAGTTGTGGTGCTTCTCCACCTGCAGGCAGTACACGTCGGACCGCTCGTCGATGGACTCCACCGCTACAACCTTGTGGTTGTAACCGTGCTCCCGCTGCTTGTGCCACCGCAAGGCGGCCGGACTGGCGTCACGCGTCTGCCACCTGCGATACAGGGGCATGAGGCTGTCATTGAATCGGAGTTCCCTGGTTTCCCGGTAGGTTCCGTCGTTCATCATGAAGAGCTGATCAGGGGTGCAGATGATCTCATCTCCGCCGGAAATGATCACTCTTATAAGCGCAGCGGCGCTGCGGGTCCTTAGTGCGACCGCGCGTCCCGGCACGATCTGCCTGTCGCGATCAAGCGAGTAAACCCAGAACGGGCCTGTTCCGTTGGCGAGATCGTTCAGCGACCGCTGCCTCCCGTTCAGAAGTGGTATCCGCGTATCACCACGGAAACAGCCGATATCAACCCCTACCGCAGCGGGAATGATGGCGCCGAGGGTCGGGATGACCGAGCCGACGGTCGCGCCCTTGCCTAGGTGCGCGTCGGGCATCAGGGCTACATGCGGGAAGATGAACGGCATCGCCGCCGTGCGCTGCGCTTGCTCGCGGGTGCTGTCATCCAGGATCGACGCCCAGTTCATCAGCTTCCTGGACAGCATCTCCATGTCGCGCCCAGCCTTCCCGCCAGGTAGTCGATCGCCCTTTCAGAGCAGTAGCCACTCTTGCTAGGTCTGCTCCGTGACTACCTCCGCCGGCCTGCCAACGCTAACCTCGGGCCGCCGACCCAACCACTGATTTTTGGCGCGGCCTCAGGTAGGCGTGGCCTGCCCGCCGATCGGGGCGGCCCAGACCGGCCGGGGGATCAGGCAGAACGGATGCCCGGCCGGGTCTTCGTAGACCCGAGAACCTTCGTCGTCGCTCGGCAATCGGCGGGCACCGAGCGCCAGGACCTGCGGTTCGGCGGCTTCGATGTCATCGACCATGACATCGAAGTGCATCTGCTGCGGCCGGCCGGGGTCTGGCCACTGCGGCCGCTGCAGGTCCGGCGCGAGCTGGAATGCGATACCCGAAGTCGTGTCGTTCTTGGACACCACGACGAAGTCGGCCTGCTGCCAGGTGATGGGTAACCCGAGGAGTGCCGAGTAGAAGGACGCGAGCGCGGCCGGGTCGGGGCAGTCGATGATCACGTGATGGAGTCGCCCGATCATGGACCCATCCTCTCAGCCAAACGCGGGGTTATCCGGTCGTGGCTCAGCCGGGGAGGTGACCGCGGCTCGCCAGCACGGCCACCCCAGGAACGTTGCCGTCGGACGCCAGCGAGGCCCGCTTCCCGGCCAGATACCGGTTGAGGAAATCGACTGTCACCCGCGCCACCACCGGCTCGGGCTCGGACCGGCCTTCGTAGGGTGAAAAGTGGCCCATGCCTGGCAGCTCCAGGTAGTACCGGACTCCGGTGGCATCCGCCAGGTACAGCCGCAGGCTGGCCGACGGTGGATTCCAGGTGTCATCGGTGCCCTGAACGAACAGCATCGGCGGGGTGCCGGGCGGGAAGTACTGGCCGCCGAGCGGTGGCCATTCCGCCCCGGCCAAGATCACGGCAGCGATCACCCGGTGGTCGCGGCAGCAGGTATTCGCAGCCACCGCAACGGCGGTATCGCCTCCGTCGGAGTGCCCGGCGACCGCGATCCGGGCCGGATCGATCAGTCCGGACAGCGCGCCTGACGAACGGCCGCTGATCGCCAGCAGCCGGGTGATCACGGTGGAGAGGTCGGCTGGCTGATTCGACAGATCAGCCTCGTCGGGGTAGCTGAGGTGACAGTGCGTGCGCGGGAACTGCACTGCGGCGACCACGTATCCGGCGCTCGCCCAGGAAGTCAGCAGGGCCGAGTAGCTCGACCGGCATTGCAGGTAGCCGGGCGCGAACACCACCAGCGGGAATGGCCCGCGCGCGAGCTTTCCTGCCGCTACAGCCCGGGCGGGCACGACCGGGTAGCGCACGAGTGTCGGCAGCACCCGGGCACCTAGCTGGGGGCGCGACCGGTCAATGAATCTCATCGATCTAGCCGCGACAGGATAGCTGCCAATCTTGCCGACCGGCGGCCTGGCCGGATGCAGGCGACGCTGCGGACGCGGGGAGTGGCGCGCTGCTGCCCCGGGCGGCTGACGGCCGGACACCGGACGCAGGGCAAGCATGAGGGCGCCCGCCGCTACGACTGAGATCACGAGCACGCCAGCGAGCCCAATCAGCACTTCCCCGTGCCGACGGCGCTTGCCCACATATGGCGGTCGTGAATCCATCGAACCATCCGAGTACACCGTAAAATGCTACCCGTTCGCAGCGGACACCCGAGAACAATCAGAAACTTGCCGACTTCTTAACCAGATCTGAAGCGCTGCCGCGAGCTTTCTTAGGACTTACGTTGCTAGTCTGACCCGGTGACTGATTCCCAAGTGACCGGACACAGACTGGCCGATAACAAGAATTGCGTGCCGATCGGCCATGCCGTCGGCATTGATTCGGCGCCGCTGCTGGACCGCCTGGCCACCAACGCGGCAATCCGGCGCCAGCGCCGGGTCTGGTCGCGGCGGGTGAACAGCTGGGACCACCACACGCCGACCGGCCTGGAGAAGGTGATCGCAGCGGTGCTTGCCGCCGCTGAGGTCGGACCAGGTGATCAGGTTGTTGATCTCGGCTGCGGTACCGGCCGGTTGAGCCTGCCGCTTGCTGAGCACGGCGCGCGGGTACTCGCTGTTGACGTCAGCCCGGCGATGGTCCGCCGCCTGGAATCCAAGGCTCACGAGCGTTCGGTTTCCGGCCTAGACGGCCTGGCCGCCCCGATTGAGAACTTGTCGTTGCCGGCCGGCAGCGTCGACCTGATCGTCAGCAGCTACGCGCTGCACCATCTGCGGGACGCGGACAAAGACCGGCTGGTAAAGGCCGCCTACCAATGGCTGCGGCCAGGCGGAACGCTGCTTGTGGCTGACATGATGTTTGGCCGCGGCGGCTCCAGCCAGGACCGGGCAATCATCAAGTCGAAGGTCAGAGCGCTGGCGAAGAAGGGCATCGGCGGCTGGTGGCGGATCGCCAAGAACGGCTACCGGTACCTGGTCCGGGTACAGGAGCGGCCGGTTTCGATCAGCGCATGGACAGCGATGTTCGGCAATGCCGGTTTCACCGCGATCACGGCATCGTCGATCGTCGCCGAGGCCGGCCTGGTGTCAGGCCGCCGCCCGGACTAAGACCTGACCCTGCGGGCCCCTGACCAGCCGAAACCCGTGACTAAGTTAGCCTCATTAGGCTAGCCACGACCGAATGACGTAGCGGCCGGCCTAGAGCTTCCCGATCGCGGCCGGCGCGCCGAACGGCCTGAGCACTTCAGGCACGGTGACCTTGCCGCCTTCGTCCTGGAAGTTCTCCATGATCGACAGGAGCGCCCTGGCGGTCGCGCCGGTGCCGTTCAGCGTGTGCACGAATTCCAGCTTGCCCTCCCGGCGGAATTTGATGTTCAGCCGACGGGCCTGATAATCCGTGGTATTCGAGCAGGACGTAATTTCGCGATAGCGCCGTTGAGTGGGGAACCATGCCTCAATGTCATATTTTTTAGCCGCCGACGCACCCAGATCGCCAACCGGGATATTCATGACCCGATATGGCAGGCCAAGTTCGCGAGCGATTTCCTCTTCATGCGCGAGCAATTCTTCATGCAGATTGCGTGATTGCTCCGGCTGGCAGAATACATACATCTCGACCTTGTCGAACTGATGCACCCGGAACATGCCCCTGGTGTCCTTGCCAGCTGCCCCGGCCTCGCGCCGGAAGTTGGTGGTGAAGCCCGCGTACCTGACCGGCAGCTGGTCCTCCTCCAGCCGCTCATCCGCGTGGATCGCGGCCAGCGCCACCTCGGAGGTGCCGGTCAGGTAGAGGTCGTCCTTCTCCAGCCGGTACAGGTTCGACTCCTCGGTCGGCAGGAACCCGGTCCCGTACATGGCTCGCTCACCGACCAGGATCGGCGGCAGCACCGGGAGGAAGCCTCGGCCGCTCAGCTTGCGGATGACGTACTGGTAGAGCGCCATCTCGGTCAGGGCGACATCGCCGATCCGGTAGGCGAACCGCGATCCGGACAGCCGCGCTCCCCTGGCCATGTCGATCCAGCCGCGGGCCGAGCCGAGCTCCAGATGATCCTTCGGCTCGAAACCGAATTCCGGGCGCTGGCCCCATTCCCTGACCAGCTGCGCGTCTTCCTCGTCCATGCCGTCTGCCGCGGTCGGGTCTGGCAGGTTCGGGATCCGACCGAGAATCTCTTCCCTGAGCTGGGCCGCCTGTGCCTGCTCCTGGCTGGCCGCCTCGATCCTGGCGGCAAGTTCCTGCAGCCGCGCCAGCTCATCAGGCCCTGGCTTGCCGCGGGAGGCATTCTTCTGCTCGGCTCGCAGCGTCTCGACTCGCTCAGTCTGCTCACGCCAGCTGGCGTCGGCGGCTAGCAGCTTGTCGAAGTCCCCGGCCGCGTCCCGCCGAGCGAGCGCAGCCCGAAAACCGTCTGGATCCTGTCGTGCCGCTTTGAGGTCAATCACCTTCGCGATTCTAGCCGCGCGCGCTGGTGCACGCCCGGCAACGGCATTCGCGGCCTACGGCGCACTGTCCTCAGTCGCCAGCCCCAGTCGGCAACGCCGATCACGGCCTATGGGCGCTCGCCTCGGCGGCAGTACGGCAGCGCCGATCGCGGCCTATGGTGCACTCGGCTCGGTCGCCAGTCCGCCCGGCTCGGTCGCCGAGCACGCCGCCGCCGTTTCGGCAGCGGGCACGGCCGTCGCAATCCGCCCGGCCGCGGGCTGATCGGCAGGCTGACTCCGCGCGGGCCTGGTCGCGAGAATCGAGCCGACCAGGATCGTCAGGAAGGCGGCGAGCATCACCGGCGTCACCCGCTCGCCGAGCACCAGGACGCCGAGCGTCACTGCGATCGCCGGGTTGAAGTACGTGATCACGCTTGCCCTGGCCGGTCCCACCTCAGCGATCAACCGGAAGAAGATGATGAACGCGACAGCGGTGCAGATCACGGCGAGACCAGCGATGGCGAGCAGCACACGTGCCGACGGAACCGCCGACGGCCAGTTCAGCGCTGCCAGCGGCGCGTAGACGACCGCGGCGAGGACAAGGCAGGCGGCCGTCATGCCCAGCGGCGGGACGCTGGTGAGCTTCCTGCTAGCGATCAGCGGCCCGGTCGCGTAACAGAACGCCACGATCAGGACCTCGCCGACCGACCTGGCCGCGCCAGGCGCGGCACCCGGCCCGAGCACGTTCGGCCCGGCGAGCATCGCGACTCCCCCGAGTCCGATCAGCAGGCCGACCCACCGGATCATGCTCAACCGGTCGCCAGTGCCGATCAGCAGGCTGAGCAGGGCCACGATGATCGGCACGGAGGCGATGAGCAAACCGGTCAGCGAGCTGCTGATGCCGCGCTCCGCTTCCGATAGCACGAACCACGGGATGATGATCTCCACGAATGCGAAGAGCAGCAGCCAGTGCCAGACCGGCCTGATCGTGGCGAGCTGCCGGCGCTGCAGGGCGATCGGCAGCAGCAGCACTGCTCCGACCGTGACTCGCGCTAGCACGAGCACCGGGACTGGAACCCCGCCCACCGCGATCTTGATAAGCAGGTACGGCACACCCCAGATCACGCTCATCGCCGCGAACATTGCCCAGCCCCGTCGGCTCACCTGCTCTCCCTCCAGCGTCCATCAAGTGGGAGTCGGCGGGCGCGCCGGTTATTCCGGATCTGGCCTGCGGATACGCTCACAGCATTGGCCCATGTCCGAGACGAGTCGCCGGAGGAGCCGTTGCGCAGCAGCCGGACTGGCACACGGCCGGGCAAGCCAACGGAGCCAGGCCAATCTGCCGAGCAAGTTCAGGCTGACGAACCAGACCGGCCGACCGCGGCAGGTCAGGCTGACGAGACAGGCCGGCCTGCCGCGCCGGATCGGTATGCAGGCCGCACCAGCGGGCCCGTGCTGACCGGCTGGTGGTCGGTAGCCGTGGCAGTCGCGGCCGGACTGGCGCTGGCGGCCGCCTTCCCGCCGGTCGGGGTCTGGCCGCTGGCGATGGCAGGCCCGGCGCTGCTGATCCTGGCGGTCTGGCGAAAGGGCCCGCAGGCGACCTTCGGCCTGGGACTGGCATGCGGCGGTGCGTTTTTCGTTCCGCTGCTTTCCTGGGTTGTCAATGTCGCCTGGTACGCGTGGGCCGCACTGGCCGGACTTGAAACGGTGATGTTCGGCGTGCTGACCCTTGGCCTCTGGCCGCTGCTGCGGTTGCGCGGCTGGCCGGCCGCCGTAGCCGGGTGGTGGGTCGCCCAAGAGGCGGTACGCGACCGGTTTCCGTGGGGCGGATTCCCGTGGGGACGACTGGCGATGAGCCAGGCCGATGCGCCGACGGCAGGCTGGGCGGCGATCGGCGGCCCGCCGCTGCTGACCTTGGCTCTCGCGCTGGCCGGGGGCTGCCTGGCCTTCCTGGTGATCACCGTCGTCGGCCAGCGCCGACCCGGCCAGCGCCGACCAGACCAGCGTCGGCCCGGCCAGCCTCGGCCCGGCCTGCGTGGGCCCGGCCAGCTGGTCAGCGCTGTCGCCATGGCCGTGCTCGCCATCGCCGCCGCCATGGTCGGCAACCTCGCCTGGACTACCTCGCCAGGTCCTGGCCCCACCGCGCTGGTGGCCACGGTGCAGGGCAACGTGCCGCACTCGCGGAGCCTGCCCAAGCTGCTGCGCGAAACCACAGTGACCGCGAACCACGCCAAAGTCACGATCGGCCTGGCCAGTCAGGTCCGGGCTGGGCACCGGCCGCCGCCCGACCTGGTGATCTGGCCGGAGAACTCCACCGACATCGACCCGAATGTGTCCCCGATCACGTACTCCACCATCGCCGCTGCCGTCGCTGCCATCAACCGGCCGGTCCTGGTCGGCGCGGTGCTCGACAACCCGGTGCGCAACGCAGGTCAGCTCTGGCTGCCGGGCAGCGGACCGGTCCAGGTTTACATCAAGCGTCAGCTGGTTCCGTTCGGCGAGGTCATCCCGTTCCGCGCGTTCCTGGATACGTTCACCTCGCTGCCGTCGCTGCAGCCGCAGAACTTCACCGCCGGGCACCGCGCCGTCGTGTTCCGGATCGGCAAGATCCGGCTCGGCGACGTGATCTGCTATGAGGTCGGGTTCGACAACCTGGTCCGATCGGAAGTGCTGGCCGGCGCCAACCTGCTCACCGTGCAGACCAACGACGCGGACTTCGAGCTCGACGGTCAGCTCGGTGAGACGCTGCAGCAGCTGGCGATGGCACGCATCGACGCGATCACCACCGGCCGCGCCGTGGCGGTGGCTTCCACCATCGGGATCAGCGCCATCATCGGTCCGGACGGCACGATCCTGGCCAGGACCGGTACTTGGCAGCCGGCCGTGCTCGAGGTTCGGGTCCCGCTCCGATCCCAGCTCACTCCGGCCGATCGGGTAGGCAGCTGGCCCGAGCTGGTGGTCGTCGGCCTTACCGTTCTCGCGCTTGGCTGGGCGCTGGCCCGCAGGAAGAATCAAGCGTCTAGCGCACCACAATAGACCCGTGGCCTTCTGGCGAACTTTCGCGCAACCCGCTCGGTATGCCGTCTTGCTCGCCGGTGCGCTGCCGGTACTCGCCTTTCCTGCGCCGAACGTGGAGGTCCTGGCCTGGTTCGGACTGGTCCCCGGGCTGCTGCTGCTGCGCCGTGCGCCGACCGGTAGGGAGGCGGCGATCCGCGGCTGGTGGTTCGGCATCGGATACCTGCTCGCCGCGCTCTACTGGCTCGTTCCCAACCTCGGCCCCGGCCTGCTGCTTGTCGTGATCGTGCTCGGCGCGCCGTGGGCAGGCGTCGGCCTTGCCGCCTGGCGGCTGCTCCGCCCGCCGGGGCCAGGCCCGGTTCAGGCCCTGGCCGCCCTGGTGGTCCTGCCCAGCTGCTGGGTGGTGATCGACTGGATCAGGTCCTGGCAGGGAATCGGCGGCCCGTGGGCGGTCTACGGAGCGAGCCAGTGGCAGCATCCGGTCGTGCTCGCGCTGGCGGCCGTGGGCGGCATCTGGCTGATCAGCTTCGCGCTGGTGGCGGCGAATACCGGAATCGCGGTCATGCTGACCGCGGTCGGCATGACGGCCAGGCTGCTCGGTGCCGCCGTTGCCGCCCTCGCCATCGCGGCCGGTCCGGTCGCTTTCGCGCTGACGCCCGATCCGGCGGCCGCACCCGGCCCGGCAGGGCATGTCACGCTCGCCCTCGTGCAGCCCGGCCTGGCCCACCCTGGACCAGCGGCTCTGATCGCGGCCGAATCCCGGTTCACCGCCAGCGCGCACGGCGCCGACCTGGTGGTATGGGGCGAGAGCAGCCTCGGCGAAGACCTGTTTCGCAGGCCCGCGCTGCTAAAGGAGCTGCAACGGCTGGCGGCCACGGCCCCGGTGCTGGTCAGCCAGGACGCGTACAGCCCGGCCGGGGCCCATTCGAAGGTAGCCGTGTTGGTCGGGCCGCAAGGCATCGAGGGGACGTACACCAAGACGCGGCTGGTCCCCTTCGGGGAGTACATACCGTTTCGGTCGGTGCTCGGCTGGCTGACGAAGATCAGCCGAGCCGCTTCGGTCAACATGATCACCGGCGACGGCGCGCGAGTACTGCACGCGACCCTGCCAGCTGGCCGGCGGCTCTCCTTTGGCGTGCTGATCTGCTTTGAGTCCTCGTTCCCTGACATGTCCAGGGTGGACGCCAACCATGGTGCGCAGCTGATCATTTACCAGACCTCGGACTCCACCTTCCAGGGCAGCTGGGCGCCCGCGCAGCACGCTTCGCTGGCCGCGCTGCGCGCGGCTGAGACCGGCCTCCCCGTCGTGCAGGCGGCGCTGACGGGTGACTCGGCGGCGTTCGACGCCCGCGGCCGATTGCTGGCCTGGGCCGGAACGTCCTTTCGCGGGGTCATCCCGGTCACGATGACGCTGCCCGCCGGGCCGGCCAGAACGCCCTTTGACCGGTTCGGCGACTATGTCCCGTGGATCGCCATAACGGTGGTGGCGTTGGCCGTTCTGCGTGCGATGGATGAACTGCGCTTCTTCCGCCGGTTCCGGCGCGCAAAGCCGATCAGCAGCCCCTCCGAATCCATTAGCGCATCACATTCGGATTAAGCAGGCCGGTAGTGCGGGCATACTGAGAAGCACCTGGGGCGCCCCGCACGTTGGCTCAACTGGGGTTATGCCTGCCAGGTGTGGTCGTAGCGGCCGCCGGGACCAGCCAGTTCTAGGTCCGCGTGTCTGCTGAGCACGGCTGCCCGCGAGGACCACCTGCCAGGGCTTGCAACCTGCGGGGAGCACCGCACGTCTAGAACTACAGACGAATCAGCTGGGAGGACAGCGTGCTGGATAGGACCTCGCCGCGGCGGCACCGACCGCTGCTGGCTGTCGCGGTATGTGCAGTTGGCCTGCTCGCGGCCGCCTGCCAGTCCGCAGCGGGCACGGCCGGCGGTGGCGGCACCCAGGCACCCAAGTCGCCGCCCGCGAACCCGGTGCAGATCAGCATCACTCCTGCGGCCGGCAGCCACAACGTCAATCCCAGCCAGGGGATCACGGTGACCGCCACCGGCGGCAAGATCCGTAACGTGACAGTGAGCGGGGGTGACGTCGCAGGAACGCTCAACACGGCCGGCACCGTGTGGCACAGCAACTGGGCGCTGCCGGTGTCGCGGAGCCTCAAGGTCACCGCGACGGCAGCCGACACGGCCGGTCATTCGGCCACCCTGACGTCCGCGTTCCGGACGCTGACCCCGGCGCAGACGTTCACGACGATGATCTTCGAGGGATACCAGCAGACGTACGGAGTCGGCATACCGATCATGCTGACGTTCAGCCAGCCGATCGTGAACCGGGCCGCCGTGGAGCGCGCCCTGAGCGTTACGTCTTCCAACCCGGTCGTCGGAGCCTGGTACTGGGATAACAGCCAGACCCTCGTCTTTCGGACCCGCGACTACTGGCCAGCCCATACCACGGTCAGCTTCGTCGGGCATCTGGACGGGGTCGAGGGCGCACCAGGCGTCTACGGCTACCACACGCTCAGTCAGTCGTTCAAGATCGGCCAGTCGCTGATCGTGGTGGCCAGCACCAGGACGCATCACATGAAGCTGTACCGCGACGGCAGGCTCTACCGGACCTGGCCGATCAGCACCGGGCGTCCTGGTGACCTCACCCCCAACGGCAGCTACCTGACCATCGAGAAGGGGAATCCGGTGCTGATGAAGGGCCCCGGCTACGCGATCGAAGTGCCCTGGTCGGTCCGGTTCACCTGGTCGGGCGTCTACCTGCACGACGCTCCCTGGTCGGTCGGCGCGCAGGGTGCGGTGAACGTCAGTCACGGCTGCGTCAACATGCCGCCAGCGGCCGCCGAGCTTTACTACAACATGGCTGTGCCTGGTGATCCGGTAACGGTCGTCGGCAGCGCACGGGCCGGTGCCTGGGACAACGGCTGGACCGAGTGGTTCCTGAGCTGGCCGGAGCTACTCAAGGGCAGCGCCCTGCACGAGGCGGTGCTGGCCGGGCCCACTGGCAGCACGTTCGTCAACCCGGCGACGCTGACGGTGTCGACCGCGACTGCTCCGCTGGGGACATCCAAGCCGGGCAACGCCCGCGCCAGCTAACCGACCCTGGCTAGTGACCCGTGCTAGCTGGCCCGGGCTAAGTGACCCGGGGAGAGCGGATCAGCGAACGGGTGCGGCGCGGCACGAAAACCGGTGGACATGGCCGGAGGGGTGCCGCACAGTCGGCGCATGCAACTGCGTATCCAGGCCCTGTGCATCGACACGACTGACCCAGCCCGGCTGGCGGCGTTCTGGCAGTCGGCGCTGGGCTGGCGCCGCACGTTCGAACGGGACGACGAGGTCGTGCTTGAGCCGCCAGAGGGCAGCCCGGAGGACGGGATCGTGCCGGATCTGCTGTTCTTGCGCGTTCCCGAGCACAAGTCAGGCAAGAATCGCCTGCACCTCGACCTGCGGCCCAAGGACCAGGCTGCGGAGGTCGCCCGGCTTGAGGGGCTCGGCGCACGCCGTGCCGACGTCGGGCAGGGCTCGGCGGTCAGCTGGGTCGTCATGACCGATCCAGACGGCAACGAGTTCGACGTGCTCCGGCCGTTCACACCCGAGGAACTGGCCGAGAGCAGCTAGCCACCACGCCGCCATGGTTGAATCCCTGCTCTAAGCCATGTGTCCGGCAGATCCTCTTGACCGACGCACAGCTAGCACTGGGGCCACTGTGCGGCCTTGCAGTGCGTTCCTGCACAGTTACGAACAGTCAGCATCAGTCCGACCAGGCTCGGGCGAGTGACGACGCATGATGGCCATCCCTGGATGATGCGAAACCGGTATGGCGCCGGCCTTGCTGCGAGCCGAGCGGCGCTCAGAGCCACAGGCCCGCAATCCGGATGCGATCACGGAGAGTTACTGGCGGCACGTGACGTGCATCACTTTGCCCGAAATCGGGATGCCGTTTCCGCGATGACTGCGTTACACATCGTGACCCCCCCGCTGGGGAGCACCTCTGCGGACCTCCCGTGGATCTGCTCCCGCTTGCTTCCACCGGCCGGCCCGGAGCGCACCCCCGCGCCCCGCGGCCAGCCGCCCGCCCTGAACCAGCGAGTCACGTGCCCCCCGGCACGGGTGACTGCCGGTCGGCGAACGTCCGACGGCGACAGCACCGGCCTTCAATATCCCCTGGCCGGGCGGCGGCGGGTCGGCACGGAAGGAAAGCGCATGCCCCGCACCCCCCGGATGACCGACACCCTTCGCGGCAAGACCCTGGTCTACCTCGGGGCCGGACTGGCCGTGGCCGGAGCCGGCGCCGCAACCGCGACGGCCGGTTTCGCCGGCACCACGCCCACCGCCAGCGCCCGGTATGACTCTGCTGCGCGGGCGGGCCACGCCGCTACCGCGCACCCTGGCACCCAGGGCAAGCACCAGGCCGGCCAGGCTTCCAGGCACGCCGCCTACGTCCCGGCAAGCACCCGGCACACCGCCGACCGCGCCCGGCATCGCGCCGCGCACCGCCGTCACGCGAATACCTGGGCCACAATCAGCCGGATCGTGGCGAACCACACCGTCCCGCGGGCTGGCCACGGCCCGCTGCCCGCGGCCGACCGGCTGACGCCGGTCGGAACCAGCGGTCCGCAGGCCTGGATGCCGATCACCCCAGCGCGATGGGACAACGCCACCACCATCGTCCGCCAGGCCATCCACATGAAGATGGGTCTGCGCGCCGCGGTCATTGCCGTGGCCACCGCGATGCAGGAATCAACCCTGGAGAACATCAACTACGGGACCTACGACTCGCTCGGCCTGTTCCAGCAGCGCCCGTCCGCGGGCTGGGGCACCCCGGGCCAGATCCTGCGCCCCACCTATGCGGCTGACGCGTTCTACAACGCGCTGCGCACCTACCAGGCCAACAACCCGGACTGGTCGCACCAGCCACTCTGGCAGCCCGCGCAGGGCGTTCAGGGTTCCGCGTTCCCGTACGCCTACGCCAAGTGGGAGGCCCAGGCAGCCAGCCTGGTCGCTGCGGTGACCAAGCACCTCATCTAACCGCCACTACCCGCGCCCGGCCGCACCCCCCGGCGGCCGGTGCGCGGATCGCGGCAGCGCCCACCCCCAGCGCGGCCGCGACCACCGTGCGCCCCGCCCCCAGCCCCCGTTGGCGGCGGGGCGCACGGCTGCCCGCTCACACCAGTCGCGCCAGCACCAGCAGGGCAGTGCTCGGGCACCGCGCCATCTGGTGCGGATCGAGCCGGAATCTTTCAGGACTCGCTAAGTTCCGGACAGACTGGCTGGCGCACCGCGCCGGATGCTGTAGAACATTCGACATGGAGCACTTTCTCACCAGTGTGATGACGAGCCATGGCTATCTGGCTCTGATCATCTTTGCCTTCGTCGAGGCCTGCTGTATTCCCATCTCGTCGGAGATCACGTTCGCCTTCGCCGGGGTGATCGCCTTCACGCACCCAGACAAGTTCACCGTGGCCGCGGTGATCATCATCGGCACACTGGCCGAGATGGGCGGATCGCTGACCTCGTACGCGGTCGGCCGCAGAGGCGGCAGGCACCTGCTCGACAAATATGGCAACTGGGTGCTGGTGACACGCTCCGACCTGGACCGAGCCGAGCGGTTCTTCACCAACCGCGGATCCTGGGCGGTGGCCGTGGCCCGCGCGCTACCGATCGTCCGCTGCTTCGCCTCGTTCGGCGCCGGCGTCGTGGAGATCCCGTTCGTGCCGTTCGCCATCTACAGCCTGATCGGCACCACGGCGTGGGCGACCGGGCTCACGTTGCTCGGCTACAACCTCGGCGACACCGTCAACCGGTTCTTCAAGTCGTTCACGGTCGTCGGCGGTGTCCTCGTGGTCCTGCTCCTGGCCGCGCTGGTCGCACACCGCGTGCACGCGATCAGGAAGGACCGCGGACACGGCGGTGGCGGGAGCCCCGCGCCGAAGCCGCCGGCGCGCACCGGTGGCGCGCACCGCAGCGGCCGCGCGCCTGACGCCTGAGCCGGGCGAAGCCCGGACGGCGTGGGCATTTTCGTTCGGCCTGGAATATCTGGAATCTTTAGTCGGTCAGGGCCTGGTAGACCAGCTGGCGCAGCTGCGACCGGATCGGGTGGGCGCTGGACGGCAGCAGCTGGGTGAAGAAGGAGACGGTCAGCGCGGCGGCGGGATCCACGAAGAACGCCGTGCTCGCCGCGCCGCCCCAGGAGAACTCGCCCTCGCTGCCCAACGTCCGGCCGGGCGCGGCGTCCAGCATCACGGCGAAGCCGAGTCCGAAGCCGACGCCACGGAACGGGCTCTCGGCGAAGATCGGCCGGCCGAACGTCTCAAGGTCCGCCCCGCCCGGCAGGTGGTTCCTGGTCATGTAGGCGACCGTCCGCGGGCCGAGCACGGTGGCACCGTCCAGCTGGCCTGGCGGGCTGCCCGGCAGGCCGAGCAGCATCTGGGTGAACCGGTGGTAGTCGGCCGCGGTGGAGACCAGCCCGCCGCCTCCGCCGAGGTACGACGGGCGGTGCCGCGGCACCGCGCCGATCGCGTCCAGCCTGGTCGCCCGGCCACCATGACCGACCGTGTACAAGGCGGCCAGCCGATCGCGCTCCTCCTCGGCCAGCCAGAAGCCGGTGTCGATCATTCCGAGCGGACGGAAGATGCGCTCGTGCAGGAACTCATCGAGGCCCATTCCCGAGGCGACTTCGATCACCCGCCCCAGGACGTCGGTGCTGACCGAGTAGTTCCACTCGCTCCCCGGCTGGAATAGCAGCGGTAGGCCGGCCCAGATGTCGCAGCAGGCTTCCAGGCTCGTCTTCCTCGGCGTCCCCCACTCGAAGCCGCGGGCGCGGTACTGGCTGTCGACCGGGTGGGTGCGGTGAAAGCCGTAGGTCAGCCCGGAGGTGTGGGTCAGCAGGTGCCAGATCCTGACCGGCTCGGTGGCCGGGACGGTCACCGGCCGCAGGTCGGACCCGCCGGTGTAGACCCGCACGTCGGCGAACGAGGGGATGAACCGGCTCACCGGATCGGTCAGTTCGAACGCGCCCTCTTCGTACAAGATCATCGCGGCGACGGATGTGACCGGCTTGCTCATCGAGTAGATCCGCCAGATCGTGTCCGGCTCGACCGGCAGCCCGGCCTCCATGTCGCGCTGGCCAGATGCCGACACGTGCGCAAACTTGCCGTGCCGGCTGACCGTCAGCAGCCAGCCCGTCAGCTTCCCGTCATCGACGTACCTGCGCAGATGCCGGTCGAGCCGGGTCAGCCGGACCGGGTCGAGCCCCACCTCGGCCGGTTCTGCCTCAGGATTCAGTCCGCCCATTGGGCCCGTCCTCTCGCCGGCATTGGTGCCATGCCTCGTATAGCAGGATTCCGGCCGCGACGGCAAGATTGAGCGACTCGGCGGTGCCGGTCATCGGGATCCGCAGCAGGACGTCCCCGGCTGCCAGCAGGTCGGCGGGCAGCCCGGTGCCCTCGCTGCCGAGCAGGATCGCCAGGGGCGGCCGCAGCTCCGTCTCCCAGAATGTCCCCTTGCCCTGGGCCGACTTGTCCTGTGCCGACGTCGCGGCGATGGCGACCGCGCCGGCCCGGCACCAGTGCACGAAGTCACCGGCGGCCGGCGCGACAGCGACCGGGACGCTGAAGATCGCGCCCATCGACGCTTTCACCGCGACCGGGTCGAACGGGTCGGTGCTGGCGCCGATCAGGATCACCCCGGCGGCGCCAGCCGCGTCGGCGGTGCGGATGATCGTGCCGAGATTGCCCGGATTGCGGACCTCGTGCAGCGCGACGAACACCGAGTCCGGCTGAACTCTCAGCTCGCCGAGGCTGGCTGGGCGCTTCCTGACGATCGCGGCCAGACCGGCTGGCCCGTCCCGGTCAGCGATCCGGCCGAACAGCTCACCGGACAGCCTGGCGACCCTGACCCCGCGGGCCTCCTGCTCGGCGAGCATCGAGGCAGCCGGGCCGCGCAGCAGGTCGGGTGCGCTGATCAGCACCTCGATGTCCGCGCCGGCCTCCACCGCCTGCCAGACCGGCTGGATGCCGCGGACGACGAACGCACCTTCCCGGTGCCGATGCCGGCGATCGGCGAGCAGGCGGATCCGCTTGATCAGCGGATTCGCCGCACTGCTGATGACCTCCGGCATCGCTCTCCCTCCGGGCGGCTCGCGGCCACAGACCGGGCTGGTCGTAGTCCCCTATAGTTAACGCCCAATGCCGCCAGGCGTGGCGCGCCGTCGGTCAGCCGGCTGGCGCGGCGGACGGCTGGCACCGGGTGGTCTCCAGGCAGGAGGCGGTGTTGAGCGCGGAGCGCGAGCGGGTAGCCGGCTTCGGCCGGATGGAGGACGGCCTGCGCCAAGCCGGTGACTGGTACCGGTGGGGGCCGTACGTCAGCGAACGGCAGTGGGGCACGGTCCGCGAGGATTACAGCGCGGACGGCGAGGCCTGGGACTACCTGCCGTTCGATCACGCCAGGTCACGCGCCTATCGCTGGGGTGAAGACGGCCTGGCCGGGTTCTGCGACGTGGAGCAGCGACTCTGCCTCGGCCTAGCGTTGTGGAACGGCAGGGACCCGATTCTCAAGGAGCGACTGTTCGGCCTGACCGGCGCGCAGGGCAACCACGGCGAGGATGTCAAGGAGTGCTGGTGGTACCTGGACGCGATCCCGAGCCACGCCTGGAACCGCTGGCGCTACCACTATCCGCAGGCCGAGTTCCCCTATGCGGACCTGCTGCGGGAGAACGGCCTGCGCAACCGGACCGAACCAGAATATGAAGTCTTCGACACCGGCGTGTTCGACGACGGCCGGTACTGGATCGTCGAGGTGCACTATGCCAAGGCCGGCCCAGACGATCTGCTGATCCGGGTCACGGTGACCAACGCCGGACCGGACCAGGCGAGCGTGCATGTGCTGCCGACAGCATGGTTCCGCAACACCTGGGACTGGGATGACGGAGCGGACAAGCCGGTACTGGCGGCTGCGGCTGACCAGGCCGGCGTCCCGACGGTCAGCGTCCCGCATCCCTTCATTGGCGCGCTTGAGCTGCTGGCCGGCCCGGGACCGGACGGCACGCCGCCAGAACTGCTTTTCTGCGATAACGAGACCAACACCAAACTGCTGTTCGGCACCGAGCCGGTCTCCCCGTATCCGAAAGACGGGATAGGTGCTCATGTCATCAGCGGCGCGGCCACCGTCAACCCGGAACGCACCGGCACCAAGTGCTCGGCCTGGTATCAGCTGACCGTGGCCGGCGGCCAGACCGCTGAGCTGCGGCTGCGGTTGCGGCCGGCCAATGAGGGGGGCGTCGCTCCCGGCGCGGGCGTCGCTCCTGGCGCGAATGTCGCGCGCGGCGCGGATGTTGCGCTTGGCGCGGACTTCGACCGGGTGCTCGCGCTGCGGCAAGCCGAGGCCGATGAGTTCTACGCCGAACTGACGCCGGCTACGTGCAGCGCTGACGAGGCGATGGTCATGCGCCAGGCGTTCGCCGGGCTGCTCTGGTCCAAGCAGCTGTTCTACTACGACGTGGCCCGCTGGCTAGATGGCGACCCGACTCAGCCGCCACCACCGCCGGAACGGCTGACCGGCCGCAACTGCCGCTGGCGCAGTTTCGACGCCTTCGACATCATGTCGATGCCGGACAAGTGGGAATATCCCTGGTTCGCCGCCTGGGATCTGGCATTCCACTGCGTGGCGCTTGCGCACCTGGATCCCGCGTTCGCCAAGTACCAGCTGATCTTGCTCTGCCGGGAGTGGTTCCAGCATCCCAACGGCGCGCTGCCCGCCTACGAGTGGGACTTCAGCGACGTCAACCCGCCGGTGCAGGCGTGGGCGGCGCTTGAGGTGTTCGCCGTGGACGGCGGGCACGACATCGATTTCCTCAGCCGGGTCTTCGACAAGCTGCTGGTCAACTTCACCTGGTGGGTCAACCGCGAGGACGCCGAGGGCAACAACCTGTTCGAGGGCGGCTTCCTCGGGCTGGACAACATCGGCCCGATCGACCGCTCGCACCTGCCGGTCGGCGGCATCCTTGAGCAATCGGACGCCACCGGCTGGATGGGGTTCTACGCGATGGCGATGGCGTCGATCGCGCTGATCCTGGACCGGTCTGGCCAGCGGCCTGGCACCGACCTGATGCTGAAGTTCCTCGAGCACTTCGCGGCCATCAGGGAGGCGCTCGACGATCGCGGTCTGTGGGATGAGGACGACGGGCTCTACTACGACCGGCTGCTGACCCCGGACGGCGAGGCGGTGCCGGTCCGGGTCAGGTCCGTGGTCGGCATGATCCCGGCGCTAGCGCTCGGGGTGGTGGATCAAGGATCGATCGAGCGCTCGATGGTGGTCGGCAAACGCTTCGCTGACTATCTGGTCGGCCATGATCTAGCCCTGCCGGATGGCTCCGGCGGATCGTACAGGTCGGGCGGGGGTGGCGGGTCGGCCGCCGGGGCCGGCGGGTTGGCCGGGGATGCCGAGCGGAACGGCCAGATGCCGCGCGGACTAGTCAGCACCGGAATGCTCCGCGGCGAACCTGGCAATCAGCGGCTGCTGCTCAGCCTGGCCGGACCCGACCGGCTCGCCCGGTTGCTGACCAGGCTGTTCGACGAGGCAGAGTTCCTCTCCCCGCACGGCCTGCGCGCGCTGTCGGCCTGGCATCGCCAGCACCCGTACACGATCAATGTCGGCGGCTACCAAGCGTCCGTCGACTACGAGCCCGCCGAGTCGACCACGCCGCTGTTCGGCGGCAACTCTAACTGGCGTGGCCCGATCTGGTTCCCGGTGAACTACCTGGTGATCAGCGCGCTTGAGCGGTATCACCGGTTCTTCGGCGACGACCTGACCATCGAGTACCCGACCGGGTCTGGCCGTCGGCTAACCCTTGACCAGATCGCGGTTGACCTGTCCGACCGGCTGATCTCGATCTTCACCCGTGGCCCGGACGACCGCCGGCCGTGCTTCGGCGGCACCGAGTTCCTCCAGGCCGATCCTGCCTGGCGGGACAACCTGCTATTCAATGAGTACTTCCACGGCGACAACGGGGCCGGCCTCGGTGCCGCCCATCAGACCGGCTGGACCGGCCTGGTCGCCGACCTGATCAGGCGCAGGCATGGCGAGGTCCGCAGCATCGGCGATGTCATCGTCGACATCGTCAGACACGCCCGCCGCTGACCTTCCCCGGGAGTCGCGATGACCTACCGCGCCTGGGCGGGCGTGATGCCAGCGGTAGCGGGCGCACACGCAGTCATGGTTGGTGGCAGGTACGTTTCCGGTGTGGCTCAGCGAAATGACCTCGCATTCGTGCGCGACATCATCGCCCGGCTCCAGAATTTCGGCATCAGTGCCTGGCTGTTCGGCGGAGCGGACTCCGGGTCGCCAGTCCCGCGTCGTTGCAGGCTTATCGTGCGGCTCGTCATCAGCTTTGCTGGTCTCCGGAGCGCAGCGCACGGCTCGACATGCGATAACGCGGATGGCAGCCAGCAGCCACGAACACCAGCGATGCAATACGGTGACAGGCATGGATGTCCCTTCCGGTGTGCAGGCGTACCGTCCCGCCGCGCTGACCGATCTGGCCGGCTGGCTGGCTGGCGCGACCGAAGAAGGGCGCTGGCGTCTCGTCGTAGAGTTCCTCGAGGAATACAGGCATGAGCAAGCAGCGGATCGGTGGGAACTGCTGGCAGATGAGCCCCCGCCGGTCGGTGATGAGCACTGGGACGTGCTGCTCGCGGCGCTAGCGGAGCACCTAGCCGCCAGGGATGGCCGGGGAGCCCCATCCTGGGCCGAGAGGCGGCGACTGCGCCAGTTCTGGTTCCCCTACGACACCCGTATCGCCCGCACGGACGCTCTAGTCCACGCACCCGCAGCGTTCCGCAGGCGGGGTGTCTTCATCGCCGCGCACGATCTGGAAGTCGCATGAGCGAGCGGGAGTCTCCACTACTGGACCGCGCAGGGATCTGAAGACGCTTGCCGCGCGCAAGCAGGACGTTGAAGACATCCGATTCCTCATCGGCAAGCTCAGGCTGTCATCCGCCAGCGACGTGCTGGCGATTTGCGCCGAGGTTTTCCCCGGTGAGCCGGTCCCCGCCCGCGCCCGGCTACTTCTTGAAGACCTGTTCGCTCCGGACGACGGCAGCCAGGCTCCAGTCGACCCTGCAGCAGAACGCAGGCCAGAGTCCGGCCGGAGATCCGGGACTCATTGACATCAGCGACCCGGCAGGAGCTCTGATCGACAGTCGAGCGGCCTTGGACGACGCGCATGGCTACTCGGCAGTCAACGCGGCCACGACGCCGGCTACTTCGACCGGGCTCAGGGCGCTGGTGGCGTCACCAACGGCCAGTTCGACTCGCTGCGTTCCTGGATCCGCCGTCGGCACGGCACTCGGCCAGGTCCAGATACCCCGTTCGGTCGCGAGCGTCCTAGCTGCGGCTGCGAACCGCTCTTGGGTCGTATCGAGCAGCAGGTGCATCATCGGGGTTTGCGGCGGGTCGGGGATCACCCGCACTTCTTGGACCTCGCGGAGTGCGGCAGCGATTGCCCTGGCGTGGTCAAGGTACTGCGGCATCCTGGGCAGCCGGGTAGCCAGGCAGGTATGCGCCGAGGCCGCCCCTGCTCGCCGCCCAGTCGCACTGCGCCGCAAGGTCGTCCCAAGACGGCTGCTGGCCGCCGATGTCCCGCTGTGGTAGCTCAAGCAGCAGCGCGGCAGCCGGTTCCGCGACCGAAGCGAGATCCTTCAGGGTGATCAGCCGGTTCGGGTCACCGACGGGCCGACCGGTCAGCCCCTGCAGCCGCTGGTACGCCTGCCCCTCATGTCGCTCCAGGTGGCACATCGGGTGGAAGAGAATCGTGCGTCGCTGGCGATGACCGGCATGCACCCGGAGCACTGCCTGCTGCGCCATCGTGCCGCTGGGCAGGAACACCGCAGCCGACTTGCCGAGCAGTCCGGCGACCTCAGTCTCTAGCGCGGCGACCACACCACCATCGCCGTAGCGGTCGACCGCGGTCTCCGGCGGGATAGTCGCGAGCAGGTCGGCAACTCGGACCGGCCCGTGCCCATGCAGGAACCGGGTGCACTGATCGCGGAGCGCGGACAGATCGCAGTCATCGGCAGCCATGCCGACATTCTCCCTGCTCTATCCGGCACCGTGGGTCCGCTGTCGCGGCCTGGAACCCTGGCCGATGTCACCCTGTTACCCCGAACCACCCGCCAACCATCGGCGACGCCCCTGGGGGCTCGCGCCTGCGGACCGCGTCGCCGGGTGGGGTCTGGCCGACGTTTCAGCGGAACTGGCGGGCCTCAGCCTGCCGGTCCGACGGTCAGCGGCACGGTCGCGGTATGCGCCTGCCCGGATTGGTCTACCCAGCTGATGCTGATCTTGTCCCCGGGGTGGTGCGCGACCAGTGCGGTCCGGATGTCTGACGGCGCTGTGATCTGACGGCCGTCGACTGACACGATCACATCACCGGACGTCAGGCCAGTTTGGGCCGCCGCCGAACCTGGGACCACCCCGGCGACCTCCGCCCCAGATGCGGACGTGCCTGGCACTGCTGGCACGCTCTGGAATGCCACGCCAAGGAAGCCGGTGGCGCCGATGTGGGTCGTCGCCGATGCGCGGCCAGCCTCGATCTGGTCCGCGATAGCGATCGCGCCGTTGATCGGGATCGAGTAGGCCTGGGTTGCCGTGGCCGTGCCCTGGGGACCGGACGAGCTCGCACCGGCCGCGGTGTCAAGGCCGATCACCCGTCCGGTAGTGCTAACCAGCGGCCCGCCCGAGTCACCCGGCTGAATGCCCACGTTGCTGCGGATCAGCCCGGTCAGCTGCTCGGACGTGCCCGATGCGTGATCGGACGCGGTGATCGTGCTGCGTAGCGCGACGATCTTTCCGGTCGCCACCGCCGGCGTGCCACCCTTGCCGCCCGCGTTACCCAGCGCAACCACGCGCTGGCCAGCAGCCACGGTCGACGAGTCGCCGATGGCCACTGCCGGCAGGCCCGATGCACCCACAAGTCGCAGCACGGCGATGTCGTGGCTCTCGTCGTAGCCGACCACTACTGCCTGGTAAGTGCGGCCGTTGCCCACGTCGATGACCTTGACGGAAGTAGCGCCAGCGATCACGTGGTTGTTAGTCAGCACCTCCCCCGACGAGGTCAGTACCAGCCCGGTCCCCTCCGAGACGCCCCGCTGGTAGCCGAGCGTGGAGACTACGTCGACCAAGCCCGGATCCACTTTGGCGGCGATCTGGGACGTGGTCAGCACCGCAGGCGCGGCGGAGTGCATCGCCCAGGCCGAACCCGCGGTTACCAGGGCCGCGACCGATAGGCCGATCGCCGCGAGACCCAGACCGCGGCGGCGGGGCCGCCGTGGCGGCCAGGCCGGCTCTGGCATGATCCCGCCTGGACCGGCTGGTCCCGCCGGACCCGTCCAGGAAGCTGGCCCGGCCCACGGATAGGTAGCTGGCTCGGCCCACGGATAGGTAGCTGGCTGCTGCGGCCACGTCGGCTCAACATGCCGCGGCGAGTCTTGGACAGTACTCACGGCTATGCCTTCCCCAGTAGATGTCTAGCGATCTTGTTGTCTTGCTCTACGATCGGCTAGCTGGCTGGAGAGAACCTTGGCCAGTCCTCATTGCCTGCTCTGTCTTTCCTGACGGAAAGCTGAAGATCTGGAGCCAGGCGGTGCGATCACAGGTCGGCTGGCCGGTCACGGCGCTGGCAGCACCGCGGCGATGGCCCGGCCGACAAAGCTGCCGGAGATCGTCGTGACCGCGTGATAGACGTAGTCGCGGTAGCTCAGCAGCACGGTTGCCTTGCGTCCGCCCGGCGCGGTCACCGTCAGCCAGGCGCGCATCCGCCCGGTGACCTGATTCCACAGGGCGTAGCCGCTGACCGAGGTGTCGGAGGTCCACCGGTAGCCGCGGAAGGTAATCCGGGTCCGGGTCGCCGGGCCAGCGAAGCCGTAGGTACCGCCGCGCAGCCCCCAGCCGTGCACGCCGTCGCCGTAGTACCAGTGCCAGTCCGCGTCGCCGACCACGGTCACCGCGACCGCTGCCAGCCGCAGTCCTTCCAGCCCGGCCCGGTCACCAGGCCTGGCGGCGGCCGGCGCCACTTCGGACAGCCGCTCGGCGAAGTTCCCGACCACGCGTACCTCGGGGGTATGCCTCGCGCAGGATGCGTCAAGCCGGCGCAGCCTGGCCGGAGCCGCGATGAACTGGCGGACCAGGCCCTGCGCGCAGCCGAACGTGTCGTCCATGGCGTTGATGTGCGTGTCGTTGCGGAACAGGATCCACCGGGCTGACGGACCCATTTCCCGCGCCGTCCACTTGCCCTCGGCCGGCGTCGTCAGCGAGTCCAGGTCGCCGGACATCACCAGGACCGGCAGCGATCTAGGGGCGTACGGCGCGGGCGTGATGATCGGCGGGTCCGGGCGAGCGGGCGCCGGCCAGTCCAGGCAGGCGTCGAACTCCTCGTTGGGCTCTGTGAGCCATTCCTGCACCGTGAACGGGGCGAATGCGTCGGGCGCCAGTTTGGCCACCGCCCGGGCGTATTCGGCTCGGCGCTGGCTGAGCGACGAGCGGTACGAGAACGGCTGCGGGTAGTCCAGGCAGCTGGTCGCCTCGTAGAGCCCGTCGTTGAACGAGCTGACCGGCCCGGAGCCTGACGTTGGGTAGATCTCCTGCGCGGTCAGCCTGAGCAGCGGCGCCGTGTCATGCCGCGGACCGAGCAGGGCCCGGATCGCCGGGTCGAGCTCGCGGTAGACGCCGCTGTCGGCGCCGGCCAGGTTCACCAGCTCGATCAGCTCGTTGACACCGACCCGGGTGGTCGTCACGTTGCCATACGGATCCTTGGTCTTGCCGACCACGGGATGCGCGCGCAGGTACCGCGCGGCCTGGCCGATCCGAGCCCAGGAGTCCCCGGGCGCGGCCCGATGGCAGGCCACGCTGCGCGCGCAGGAAAGGTTGAAGGCCTCCCTGGCCGCCGGAAGCATCAGCGGGTAGAACGGATTCGCCTCGGCCACCGGGTAGGCGGAGTCGAGCGTCACCGAGCGGAGCATCCGGTGATAGCGGGCGGTGAAGACCTGGCCGAAAAATGTCCCGTAGGAATCGCCGTACAGATCGACCGGTCCGGTCCGCAGCTCGCGCAGCAACAGCGCCACATCGCGCGCCGCGTTCGCCGTCGTATATAGGTCGCTGGCCCGAACATAGCCGTGGCCGCCGATCAGCTTGCGAGTGTGATTGAGTTGCCGACCACAGGCCCCGGTATCCGCGGTATAGGAGGCGTTGCTGTCGTTCAGGGTCCAGTTCTGCAGCGCGGGGCAGAGGAACGGCGACGAGTTGCCGGTGCCGCGCAGGTCGACCAGGAGCAGGTTCCGGCTGAACAGCAGCGGCCCGAACATGGCGCGGTACGCGTCGGCGTAGTCCGTGGTGGCATAACCAGGACCGCCCTGGATGGCCACGATGGTCCGCGACCGCCTGCCGTCGGTGCCCGGGTACCACTGGAAGCCGAGCCTGATCGTCCCGGCGGCGGAGCTGAAGTAGTCGTACGGCACCTTGATCGTGGTGCACCAGGCAAGCGGCGACGCGCTGCACGGCGGGATCAGCACCGACCCGACCCGGATCGGGTGCCGGTGCCTGGCGGAACCAGGCGCGGTTCCGGGCTCCGCGCTGACCTCGCGGCGGGCAACGGCGGCGGGGTCCAGCCCAGCCTGCACCGGCCGGCGGCTCGGGACGATTCCACGCCCGGACGCCGTCCTCCCGCCGGCCAACGCCACCCCACGAGCGGACGCCGTCCCGCCAGCGGACGCCGGCCTGCCAGCGGCTGCCGGCCTGCCAGCGGCTGCCGGCCTGCCAGCGGCTGCCGAAATCCGTGCGGCGGATGCGCTCGGGCTCAGCCCGATCACGCCGCAGAGGACAGCCAGGCTGGTCACGGCACCAACTCGGAACGAAAGCGGCGATATCGGCATACTGCCCAGGCTGGCCAGACCGCCGCCGGCTGTCAAGACCGGCGCGGCCGTGGCCGTAGGAGGGCGATCCGGTCAAGTGATCCTCGTCGCGGTTGGTGCGGCAACCGACGGTCAGCCACGGCCAGCCCTGCCGCCCACCGCCTCGCTGCGGGTCTGGGGCGGTTGGCGGCGGGAGGCTACGGGGTCACGACGGCGAAGTCGGGGTCCGGGCTGTCGGTCAGTGCCATCAGCCGCTTCAGCACGCCGCGATCACCAGACATGGTGGCTCCGTCGGGCTTCCCGGTGGTCAGCAGCCTCAGCAGCTGAGACCTGGTCAGGGTCACTGTCAGGTCGGCTGCCTGCTTGGCTGCGGTTGGGCAGTGGATCAGGGCCCCGTTGCTGAGCTCCATCCGGTAGTTCTCATGGGTGTCGGTGAAGTGCCAGGCGATCGACAGGCGCTGGTTCCAGGCACGGGGGCCGTCGATCCGGATGGCGACCGAGTCGAACAGCTGGGTTATGGTCAGCGCCGGTGCGAAGCCAGCGCTGCTGAGCTCGGTGTGCTCGATCTTCTTCGTCCGAAGCTCATGCGCGCCGGTGAGGTAGCAGTTGCGCCAGGTCGCGTTCTCCGACCCGAAACCCAGCCGCTCGAGAACCGAGGCAAGCACCTCCCTGGCCGCCTTGCTGGCCGGGTGGGCGAATACGACATGCGAGGCTAGCTCCGCGGCGAACCGCAGGTCACCCCGCTCGGCGAACTCCCTCGCCTTAGCCAGGGTCGCTTCGACGCCACCCAGAGCCCGTACGTACCGCGACCCGGCGGCCTCCGGCGGGTGCGGCCACAGGTGAGCCGGGTTTCCGTCGTACCAGCCGAGATAGCGCTGGTAGATCGCCTTGACATTGTGGTTCATCGACCCGTAATAGCCACGGGCGTTCCAGGCTCGGTCAAGCCCGGGCGGCATCTTGATCAGCTCCGCGATCTCGCTGCCGGTGTACCCGGAGTTCATCAGCCGCAGGGTCTGGTCGTGCAGGTAGGCATACATGTCACGCTGCTCAGCCAGATAGCTGACGATCTCGGCGCTGCCCCAGGTGGGCCAGTGGTGCGAGGAGAACGCGACATCGGACTTGCGGGCGAACAGCTCGATCGCCTCGGCCAGGTACCTGGACCAGATCCGCGGGTCCCGCACCTGCGCCCCGCGCAGGGTCAGCAGATTGTGCATGTTGTGCGTCGCGTTCTCGGCCATGCACAGTGCGCGCAGGTCCGGGAGGTAGAAGTTCATCTCCGCGGGCGCCTCGGTGCCCGGAGTCAGCTGGAACACGATCCGGACTCCGTCGATGATCTCCTCTTGCCCGGTGTCCGTGATGTCGAGAGTCGGCGCGATCAGGCCCACGCTGCCGGTGGAGGCGCCAGGGCCGAGCCCCATCCCCAGTGTGCCGGCCTCGCCCCTAGGCAGGTGCGGAGCGCCGTAGTAGTAGCCACGGCGCAGCATTGCCACCCCGGCGTAGACGTTCTCCGACACCGCGTGCTCCATGAAGTGCTCGGGCGCGAGGATCGGGACCGCCGGGTCGGCGTCAATGACGCCAAGGACGCCGCCGAAGTGGTCGATGTGGGAATGGGTGTAGATGACGGCCGTCACGGCGCGGTTACCCCGGTGCCGACGGTAGAGGGCGATCGCGGCGGCCGCGGTCTCGGTCGAGACCAGCGGGTCGATGACGATGACGCCGTGGTCGCTCTCGACCAGCGTCATGTTCGAGATGTCGAAGCCGCGGACCTGGTAGATGCCGTCGGTCACCTGATAGAGACCGTGCTTCGCGGTGAGCCGCGCCTGCCGCCACAGGCTCGGATCAGCGGTATCCGGGCAGCTAGTGCGCAGGAAGCCCCAGGAGTCCATCTCCCAGACCACCCGCCCGTCAGCGGCCTTGATCACCATCGGGTCGAGCGTGCCGACGAGGCCGCGATCAGCGTTGACGAAGTCCGTTCGGTCCCTGAAGCTCGCTGCGATCTGCCCAGTTCTGGTGCCGGACTCCGCCGCCCTGGGCTTTGGCGCCCTAGGCTTCGGCGCCCTGGGCCTTGGCGCCCTGGGAGCCCTGGGCTGAGTAGACCTCGGCTTGGCAGCACCCGGCTTGCCCGCCGCGGTCGGCTTGCCCGCCGCGGTCGGCTTGCCCGCCGCGGCCGGCTTCCTCGCGGCGGCCGGCTTCCTCGCGGCCGCCTTCGTGCGCGTGCCCTCTGCCATTGCTGACTCCCCCCGAAGTCCACTCGAACTGCGTCCCCGTATGCCCAGACCGCCCGTCCAACGCCAACGAGATCGCGTCCCCTGGGCGCGAGTTGGCCGGCGAGCCCGGCAAGCTACAAGCTGATACCCATCGCGTCGAGCACGAAAGCGTGTATCTCCGCCTCGTATCTCAGCTGCGCGAACCGGCCGGAGGGACCGGTGTGCGCACCGGCTCCAAGCTCGACCCGGAACAAGATCAGCGAGTCCGCCTGGTCAGCACAGCCGCTCTGCGCGGTATGCCGGAGCCTGGCGACCCATTTGGCTGGCTCATGCACCGCCACCCGCGGGTCGTGCACCGCGCCGGTCACCAGCAGCGCCGGGCGCCGCCCGGCCGGCGGGTTGTCGTACGGCGAATAGGACCTGATGCAGGCATAGTCATCCGGGTCGCGCGGATCGCCCCACTCATCCCACTCGTTGATCGTCAGCGGGATCGACGGGTCGAGCATCGTGTTCACGCAGTCCACGAACGGCACCTCGGCGACCACCGCGCGCCACCGGTCCGGGCGCAGCGAGTAGACGGCGCCCTGCAGCAGGCCGCCCGCCGACAGACCGCGGGATACGATCCGGCCGCCATCGATTAGCGCGGGCCCGCCGGGACCGGCCAGCCAGTCGGCTACGTCGATGAAGTCGGAGAACGTGTTGGGCTTGGCGCGCAGGCTGCCCTGACGCCACCAGTCCCGGCCGCACTCCCCGCCACCGCGGACGTGCGCGACCGCGTAGACGACGCCACGGTCGAGCAGCGACGGCAGGCTGACGCTGAACTCAGGATCGGCGCAGGACTCATAGGCGCCGTACCCGTAGAGCAGGCACGGCGCGGTGCCGTCGAGCCGGGTCTGGCGGTGATAGGCAAGCGTCACCGGGATCGGCGTGCCGTCGGACGCGGTCGCGAGGATGCGCTCGGCCCGGTACTGCTCCGGCTGGTAGCCGGGCACCTCACGGCGCTTGAGCAGGCTGCGCTCGCCGGTCGCCAGGTCAAGCGCGTACCAGGCCGGCGGCTCGATCAGCGATTCCTCGACGAGGATGACCGTTCCGGCGTCGTAGTCCTGCGCCCGGAACACCCGGATCGATCCGGCCGCCGTGGTCGCGGGAATCTCGACTACGCTGCCGCCGTCCAGATCGGTGATCGCAAGCAGCGGAGCGCCGCCGCGGCGCAGCGTCAGCAGCAGGTGATCTCCGATCACGTCGCAGTGCAGCAGCCGCGTGTCCGACCTGGCCGGGGCGACCGCCGAACAGCCGACCGGCACCCAGTTCTGCCGGTCCGGCGCGTCGGCCGGCGCCCGCATCAGGGTGGATTCCGGCGCCCCGTCGTCGGTCACCAGGTAGAACCAGCCCTGCGGCGCGGGTTCGGCCGGGCCGGAACCGGCCTGTCCGGCACCGGCCGGGCCGGTGGCCGCGCCAGCCGGACCAGTTTTCGCGATAACGGGCCGTGCGTGGTCAATGCGGTACTCCACCCCGCGTCGGCGCGGCTGGACCAGAACCGGGTCGGCGAGCGGATCGCCCAGCGGGATCAGATGTACTTCCGTGGTGTCACGCGACTCCGAAGTGATCACCGCGAAGTGCCCGCTCCTTGAGCCGTGCAGCGTGATCTCGAACCGGGCGTCGGACTCCTCGAAGACCAGCACGTCGGCGGCGGCCGGACTGCCCAGCCGGTGCCGCCGCACCTGGAACGGCCGGTTCAGCACGTCGGGGACCAGATAGAAGAGGTATCGCGCGGCGGTGTCCCAGGCGACGCCCGGGTAGCTCCGCTCGATCACGTCCGGCATGTCCTCGCCGGTGCGCAGGTCCCTGATCCGCAGTTCATAGATCTCCGCGCCTGACGTATCAGCCGACCAGGCGAGCAGCTGGGAGTCCGGACTCGGCTGGCGCACGCCGACCTCGACGTAGCCGGTGGCCGCACCCACGATGTTCTCGTCCAGCAGCAGTTGCTCGGCAGATTCTCCCGGCCGCGACCGAAGAAACTGAAGATTCTCTCTTCCCTCCGGTGTCCTAGTGCGGTAGATAAAGCCTGATAGCGGCCATCCGACCGACTCCTCGGCCCGGTCCGGGGTACGTCCGGCCGACTCGGCGAAGAGCCGGCCTGCCAGGTCAGCGAGGGGAGCGCTGTGCACGTCGTAGAAAGCGCGCTCCGCGGCCAGGTAGTCGCGGAGTTGAGGCTGCTCACGCTCGCGCATCCAGGCGTAGTAGTCGGTCTCGGAGCGGCCGTGCAATTCGCGGACCGACGGGATGCGCGGTGCGACGGGCGGCACCGGCGGCCGGACTGCGGTCCCTGACATACCCAGAACCCTATCGCGAAGGTTTAAATAGTATAAATAGAGCTTTTCGTTCAAATCCGAGCTACCACGCTGGACGTATAACCGCAGATTGCCCCCATACTTCATACACAGGCAGCGCGGGCCGCCGCCCCCACGGCTGGACCGCCTGATCGAGGGAGAACCCCCATGCTCCGATCGAACTCCAGGCCACATTGGCGGCTGGCGGCGGCCGGTCTCGCGATCTGCGCTGGCGTGGCCGCGGCTGGCCCCGCCCTGGCGGCCAGTGCCGCGCCCGTCGGACGTGCGATGCCCGCGGCCACGGCGCACGGCCCGACCACCTTCGTGGTCGGCGACACGGCCGCGGTGGACGGCATGAATCCCTACGTCGGGCAGACGTCGCTGGACTTCGAGGTCTACGGGCTGATCTACGACGACCTGACGGACTACGGGCAGCTGGACTACTCGGCGCAGCCGCGGCTGGCCACCTCCTGGTCGGTGTCGAAGAATCAGCTGGTCTGGACCTACCAGATCCGGCACGGCGTGAAGTGGACCGATGGGGTGCCGCTGACCGCCGCGGACGTCGCCTACACGTTCCAGCGGGACATCCAGCCCGGCTCCGTGGAGTTCAGCGACAACTCCGCCTACGTGCAGAACATCACCAGCGTCAAGCAGACCGGCCCGTACACGGTCGTGATGACGGTCAGCAAGCCGACCCCGAACATGGACAAGCTGATCGTGCCGATCCTGCCCAAGCACATCTGGGAGCACGTCTCGGAGAAGCAGGTGTCAACCTTCGCCAACAGCAACCCGGTTGGCTCTGGGGCGTTCATCGTGACCAAGTTCAACATCAACCAGTCGGTCGAGCTGAAGGCCAACCCGAACTACTGGGGCGGCAAGCCGGGCATCTCGAAGCTGGTCTTCCAGAACTTCACCAACCCGAGTGCCGAGGCGATCGCGCTGAAGAACGGCAGCATCGACTTCGCCGAGGGCCTGACCCCGGCGCTGTTTAACTCACTTAAGGGCGTACCTGGCGTGGCCCTGAATAACGCGCCATCAGGCAACTGGGACGAGCTGGCGTTCAACACCGGTGCGCAGACCGTGACCAACAAGCCGATCGGCAACGGGAACCCCGCGCTGAGGGACCTCAACGTCAGGCTCGCGATCAGCTACGCGCTGAACCGGCCGCAGCTGGTGAGCAAGGTGCTCGGCGGCTACGGCAGCCCGGCCAGCACGATCATCCCGCCGATCTACCCGCAGTTCCACTACACGCCGCCCGCCTCGGCTACCTACAACTACGACCCGCAGAAAGCCGGTCAGATCCTGACCGCCGACGGCTGGAAAATGGGACCAGGCGGAGTCCGGGTGAAGAATGGCAAGCAGCTCAGCCTCCGGCTCTACTGGGGCTCAGACTCGCCGACCTACAACGCGGACGCGCCGTTCATCCAGGCCTGGCTGAGCGCCATCGGCATCAAGGTCGCCGTCACCGCCATGTCGACCAGCACGCTCACCCAGGACATCGGCAACGGCCAGTACGACATGTTCATCTGGGGCTGGGGCGTCGAGCCGAATCCTGACTTCCAGCTATCGGTGTTCACCTGCGCTCAGCGCTCGGCCGGATCACCGCCGAACTACACCCCAGGCTGGTCGGACAGCTTCTTCTGCAACAAGCAGTACGACACGCTCTACCTGGCGCAGAAGTCCCTGGGCGGTGTCGCCAGGGAGAACGTGGTGAAGCAGATGCAGCAGATCCTGTACGCCAACGAGCCGTACGCGCTGCTCACCTACGACAACGACCCGCAGGCCTACCGCAGTGACCTGTTCACCGGGTTTGCCCCGCAGCCGGACGCCCGCAACGGCCTGATGCTGTTCCAGGAGGTCTCCTGGTGGAGCTACCGCTGCCTGCGCCCGGTCGGCACCAGCCCGTCGCTGACCGACCACAACATCGGCTGCCAGCACGAGATCGGAGCGCCCGTTCAGACCGTGGCAGCCAGCGCCGGCTCGTCGATCAGCGGCCCGATGATCGGCGGAATCGCCGCCGCGGTCGTGATCCTGGGTCTGGCCTGGCTGCTGCTGGCCAGGCGCCGGTCCACCACGACCGCTGACGAGCGGGAGTAGCCGGTGGCGGGCGCCATGCTCGAAGGTGCCCTAGCCGCGGCGCAGGAGCTACGCGGCGAGGAGGCCGGCGCCGCTCGCGGCGGCGCCGGCCTGGCCAGATCCCTCACCATCAAGATCGTCAGCGCCATCGTGACGCTGTTCTTCGTGCTGGTGTTCAACTTCTTCCTGTTCCGGGTGCTGCCTGCCGATCCGGCCCGCAACCTGGCCAGGGGCACCGCGCTGACCGCCAGCCAGATGGCCGCCGTCAACCGGACCTACGGGCTCGGCCTGCCGCTGCCGCAGCAATTCTGGAACTACCTGGTCCAGACCTTGCACTGGAATCTCGGGATCTCGTTCGAATACCACATCGGAGTATCTCGGGTGATCGGCAGCGCGCTCTGGCCGACCATCTTGCTGGTCGGTTCCTCGACGGTGTTCTCCACCATCATCGGGGTGTGGACCGGCATCCGCGGCGGCTGGCACCGGGGCAGCCGGTTCGACAAGACGTCCACGGCGATTAACAACACGCTCTACGCCATGCCCGACTTCTGGCTCGGCATGGTGCTGCTGATCGTCTTCGCGTCGAAGTGGTTCATCTTCCCCGAGGGCGGCATGCACAGTTTCGGCGGCGGTGGCACCGGACTGGCCGGCCTTAATGACCTGCTCTGGCACCTCACCCTGCCGTGCATTGTGCTGACCCTGGTCTACCTGGCCGAGTACTCGCTGGTGATGCGGTCCTCGCTGATCGACGAGATCGGCTCGGACTACCTGCTGACGGCGCGCGCCAAGGGCCTGCGCGACGCCATGGTCCGGCGCAGGCACGCGGTGCCGAACGCCCTGCTTCCTTCGATCACGCTGATCATGCTGAACCTGGGCTTCGTGATCTCGGGGGCGATTACCACCGAGACGGTGTTCAGCTGGCCGGGACTCGGGCTGCTCTCCTACAACGCGCTGAACTTCCCCGACTACCCGGTGCTCGAAGGAGCGTTCCTGCTGTTTTCGGCGGCGGTCATCGCCGCCAACCTGATCGCCGACCTGCTGCTTACCGTGCTCGACCCGCGGGTGAGGCAGGCATGAGCGTCCAGACCGAGACGGCGACGGGTATCCCGCCGATCAGCAGCGGCAGGCAGATCGCGTGGGAGCGGCGACGGCGTGCCATGGCGAAGTTCTGGCAGGAGTACCGCAAGGACCGGGACGGAATGACCGGCCTCGTCGTCCTGGTGCTGATGATCGCCGTGGCGCTCGCCGCGCCGCTGCTGGCCAGTTCCCGCGGGCTCAACCCGACGCTGGCCACCTACCCGGTGAACGCGGCGCCAGGCTGGCACTACCCGCTCGGTACCGACTCCGACGGCCGCTCGGTGCTCACCGAGCTGATCTGGGGGTCGCGGATCTCGCTGCTGATCGGCTTCGCCGCGACGCTGCTCTCGATGGTGATCGGCGCGGTGATCGGCATCGTGGCCGGCCACTTCGGCACCCTGAACAGCTGGTTTGGCAGGCAGACCGACAACGTGCTGATGCGATTCACCGACTGGTTCCTGGTCGTGCCGTTCCTGCCGCTAGCGATCGTGCTGGCCAGGACGCTCGGCCCGTCGCTGCACGTGATCATCATCGTGATCGGCATCACGTCCTGGCCGGGCACGGCCAGGATCATCCGGGCCCAGGCGCTGGCGGTCGAGACCCGCCCGTACCTCGAGCGCGCCAGGGCACTGGGCGCCGGGCACTGGCACCAGATGTCCAAGCACGTGCTGCCCAACGTGATGCCGCTGCTGCTCGCCAACACCATCCTGACGGTGGCTGGCACCATCTTGTCGGAAACCACGCTGTCCTTCCTCGGCCTCGGCGACCCGACCCGAGCGTCCTGGGGCGAGATGCTCAACGGGGCGTTCAACAACGGTGTCGGCACCGGGAACTCGCTCTGGCTGATCGCGCCCGGCGTCGCCATCATCGTGGTAGTTATGGCGTTCACCCTGGTCGGGCACGCGCTGGAGGCCGTACTCAACCCGAAGCTACGGGAGCGCTGATGGCACTGCTCGAACTGCGCGACCTGGCGATCACGTACCGGACCGAAGAAGGGCCGGTGCCGGCAGTCCGTGGCGTCAGCCTGACCGTCGACGCCGGGCAGACGCTCGGCCTGGCCGGCGAGTCCGGCTGCGGCAAGTCCACCATCGCCGCTTCGATCCTGCGGCTGCTGCCCGGGTCAGCCAAGGTGACCGGCCAGATCCTGTTCCGGGGCGAGGACGTGCTGACCATGAGCTGGGGCAAGCTCCGGGCCGTCCGCTGGGCCGGCGCGTCGATCATCTTCCAGGGCGCGATGCACTCGTTGAATCCGGTGCAGCGGATCGGCAAGCAGATCGCCGAGCCGATCCTGCTGCACACCCCGGAGGTGACCACGGCACAGGCCAGCAGGCGGGTCGCCGAGCTGCTCAGTCAGGTCGGGCTGCCGGCCAGACGAGCCGACTCGTACCCGCATGAGCTTTCCGGCGGGCAGAAGCAGCGGGTGATGATCGCGATGGCGCTGGCCTGCTCCCCGAACCTGATCGTGGCCGACGAGCCGACCACCGCGCTCGACGTGATGATCCAGGCCCAGGTGCTGACCCTGATCGGCGACCTGGTGCGGGAGACCGGCGTTGGGATGATCATGATCAGCCACGACCTGTCGGTACTCTCGGCCACTTGCGAGCGACTGGCCGTGATGTACGCCGGGCGGATCGTCGAGGAAGGTCCGGCCCATCAGGTCTTCACCGACGCCAAGCACCCGTACGCCGAGGCGCTGGCCTGGGCGTTCCCGGTGATCGGCGACTCCAGGACCAGGCTCAGCCCGCGCGGTCTGCCCGGTGACCCGCCGGATCCGGCGCAGCTGCCGGACGGCTGCACGTTCCACCCGCGGTGCGCGGTCGCTCAGCCGCAGTGCGCCACCCGGCAGGTCGAGCTGTGGTCGGCCGGGGAAGGTCGGCTAGCCGCCTGCGTCCGGGTGCTGCCAGATTTCACCGATGAATCCGGCGCGAAGACCGTCGGGGCACCGCAGGACCAGCGTGATGAGGCGGTCGCATGAGTGCGCTGAGTAACCCCGACGTCCTCGACGCCGACCGGGGCACCACCCCGATCCTCTCTGCGGCCGGGGTGCGGGTGCGGTTCGCCGGCCGGGGCCGGAGCCGGGCTGCGGCCACCGCGGTGGACGGCGTCAACCTGGACATCGCGCCCGGCGAGATCCTGGCGCTGGTCGGCGAGTCCGGCTGCGGCAAGACCACGCTGGCCAGGACCATGCTCGGACTGGAGCGAGCGACGCAGGGCCAGGTCCTGTTCGACGGCAAGCCGCTGTCCTACCGGTCCGGGGCGCTGCGCACCTACCGGCGGCAGGTTCAGCTTGTGCTGCAGGATCCGACCGGATCACTGAATCCGCGGCACACGGTCTACGAGGCGGTCGCCGAGGGGGTGCGGATCCACCGGCTGGACAACGAGGTCGGCCGGGTGACCGACGCGCTCTCCCGGTGCGGTATGCGGCCGCCAGAACGGTTCTTCGAGCGCTATCCGCACGAGCTGTCCGGCGGGCAGCGCCAGCGCGTGGTGATCGCCGGGGCGCTGGTGCTTGAGCCCAAGGTGCTCGTCGCCGACGAGCCGGTTGCCTCCCTCGACGCCTCGGTCCGCGGCGAGATCCTGGCGCTGCTACTCAAGCTTCGCGACGAACTTGGGCTGGCGGCGCTGGTGGTGACCCATGACCTCGGCCTCGCCTGGAACATCGCTGACCGGCTGGCGGTCATGTACCTGGGCCGGATCGTTGAGGTGGGCACACCCGAGCAGGTGTTCTCGCAGCCGCTGCATCCGTACACCAGGGCGCTGATGTCGGTGCTGCCGGAGTCCCCGATCGAGCCGATCGTGCTCACCGGCGAGCCGCCGGACGCGACCAGGATCCCGGCCGGCTGCCGGTTCCACCCGCGCTGCCCGGAATTCGCCTCCGGGGCAGCCGCCGCGGCTGGCGTCGCTGAGCGCTGCGCGAACGTGCCGCTGCCGGTCCTGCCTGCGTCGGGCGCTGGCTCGACCCAGGTTTCCTGCCATCTAGCCGAGGTCAAGCTCACCGAGGCGGGCTAGGTCCGGTACGTGCAGCAGTGCCCTCACCTGTTCCGCGGGCAGGCCACGGGAGACGTTGCCGCTCCTGCCGGTCACCGTCGGGGCGGCGAGCATGCTGTTCAGCACAGCTTCCTCGGTCGCCTCGACCACTGCGGCGAAGAACGGGTCAAGCCCTCGGCCAGTGATCCGGTCCCGGTCGGTGACCCGGCCCTCCGGGCCGATTCGGACCCGGCGGGTGATCCGGTCGCCGCGCAGGCCCGACAGATCACCGGGCGGACGTGCTGGCTCGCCGTCGCGGGGAGCGCGCAGGCCAGTGGCCAGCGCGAGGAAGATCTCGCCACTGGCGTGGTGGCCGGTCGAACCGGTCCTGGCCAGGCCCAGGCCGGCCCGGCGGGCCAGCCTGGCGCAGGCAGCGGAGTCCAGCGGCGCGTCGGTCACCGCGACGACGATGCACGATCCGCCCGGTGCCGGCTTCGCCGCAGTGCCGACCAACCGCGAGGTCGCCGCGGCGCCGGCGGCCGGCAGGCGGCGGCCGATCGGGACGCCGTCGATGGTCAGCCGCTCCTGGTCGCCGAAGTTGGTCAGCACAAGCACGCCGACGGTGTGGCCGGATGGCGTCAGCCTGGACGCCGTCCCGATGCCGCCCTTGAAGCCCAGGCAGCTCATGCCGGTGCCGGCGCCGACCGCCCCCTCGGCCGGAGCCTGGCGGCCGACCGAAGCACGGGCCGCGTCGAGCGCAGCTTTGACATCGGCCGCGGACACCTGCATCCGGCGAGCGTCGTTCAGGAAGCTGTCGTCGCACTCGGCCACGATCGGGATGATCACGTCGTCGACACCAATGCCGGCATCCTCCGCCATCAGCAGCTCGCAGGCCGCGTCATAGACCCGGCCGAGCTGCATCGTGGAGGTCAGGAAGACCGGCGTCTCGGCCAGGCCCCACTCGGCGGCGGTCAGGAAGCCGGTGCACTCCCCGGCCCCGTTCAGCACGGCGCCGCCGGCCGGCACGGGGTTGCGGAAGAGGTTGCCGCCCAGGTCGAGTACCGTCACGCCGGTCCTCGCCACGCCGCGGCCCTCCGGGGGTGGCGGCTCGTCCCGCCAGACGGTGGCGTGGCCAACGCCGACGCCAGGCACGTCGGCGATCGAAGCGGTGGGGCCGCTCGGCAGGATGCCGATCCTGATCCCCAGATCAGCTGTGCGGGTCACCCGATCTTCCGTACCCAGAATGCCGCCAGATCAGGCCTTGTCGCCCCGGACCGGCGGAAGCATTCGGAGCAGGCGGCCAACTCAGGCGGCATTGACCTGCGTCAGCCTGGCGGCCTGACCGGCGCCTCGTGGCCGGCCTGATCTACGAGCGCACCGTTAAAGAAAGAAAGGCATTGTCATGGCAGCGTCGCAAACCGCACCGGGTCTGCTCGCTGACCTGCCGGTGGTGTGGCATCCGGACTGCCTGTTGCATGAGCCGGCCGGCGAGGTGTGGCTCGGCGTGTGGGAGAACGGAACCGAGGTGCCCGAGCGGGCCACCGCCACGCTTGCCGCGCTCACGGCGGCCGGGGCCCGCGTGACCGGTGCGCTGCCGCATGGCGACGACGCGCTGCTTGCCGTGCATGACGCCGAGCTTGTCGAGCACCTCGCGACCATCTGGGCCCAGTGGGAGGCCGGCGGCTACCCGGCCGACCACGGCCGGACTCGGGTAGTGCCCTACGTCTTCCCGACGCCTGGCCTGCTCGCCGGCTTGCCGATGCGCTCTCCGGTCGCGGCGCACGGACGAGCAGGCCGGTTCTGCTACGACACGATGACCCTGGTCGGGCCGGGCAGCTGGGCGGCGATCAGGGCCGCGGCCGACGCCGCGCTGACCGCCGCCGACCTGGTCGCCGCCGGGGCACCGACCGCCTACGCGCTGTGCCGGCCGCCCGGGCACCACGCGGGCCCCGGTGCCTATGGCGGGTCGTGCTACCTGAACAACGCGGCCATCGCGGCCCAGGCACTGCGGCGAGCCGGTGCGGACCGGGTGGCCGTGATCGACATCGACGCGCACCACGGCAACGGGACCCAGGCGATCTTCTATCACCGGTCCGACGTCTACTACGGCAGTTTGCACGTCGATCCGGGAGCCGGCTGGTTCCCGCACTATGTCGGGTACGCCGACGAGCGCGGCACCGGCGACGGCGAAGGCGCCAACCGGAACCTGCCGCTGCCGCCCGGCACCGGGGACGCGGACTGGCTCGACGCCGTGGAGGTCCTCCGCGCGGAGGTGCGAGACCGCGGTGCCGACGCGCTGGTGATCTCGCTGGGCGTGGATGCGGCGGCAGCCGACCCGGAGAGCCCGCTTGAGGTCACCGACGATGGGTACCGGCGGGCTGGTGAGCTGATCGGCGGGCTCGGCCCGGCCGTCGTGGTCCAGGAGGGCGGTTACGACCTGCCTTCGCTGGGCGGCCTCGTAGTCGCCGCCCTCGCCGGACTGCTTGCTGGCACCGGATAAGGCCGAGCTGCCACGAGTCTGCCAGGCTGTTGGCTGTGCGTTCTGAGGCCGACGACCGGGCGGCGGAAGCCGCCGCACTTCCCGATCCGGCGTTCGTGGTGCTGGTCGGTCCGTCTGGCTCGGGCAAGTCCAGCTGGGCGACCCGATACCGGCCGCAGGAGGTCGTCTCCTCCGACCAGCTTCGCGGCATCGTCGGCGGCGGCGAGCATGACCTCAGCGCGTCATCCGACGCGTTCGCGGTCCTCGACCAGATCATCGCCGCACGGGCCGGCCGGGGACTGACCACGGTCGTCGACACCCTGGGGCTCGACCCGGAGCGCCGGAGCCGCTACCTCGAGCTGGCCAGGCGTGCCGGGATGCCGGCCGTGGCCGTGTTGTTCGATACCGACCCGCAGCTCTGCCGGCAGCGCAACCGGGCCAGCGACGTTCCGGTGCCGCCGCGGGTCCTCGACGCACAACTGCGCGCGATGGCGGCGGCACCCGCGCAGATCGAGAACGAGGGCTGGGACCTGGTGCTCCGCGCTCCCGCCGCGGATATCGAGCCGGCGCACACGCCGGGCGCCCGGCGGGCGCACGCCGACCAGCGGCTTGTCCCCGCCGGGGTGAGCTTCACGCTGCAGGTTTCGCGGTTTCCCTGGGAGCAGGATCCGGCCGACTGGCTGCGGTCGGTTGCCATGGCAGCGGCGGAAACCGGTTTCACCGGAATCGCGCTGATGGATCACCTGATCCAGATTCCCCAGGTCGGCCGGGCCTGGGAGCCCATCCCCGAGCCCTGGGTCACGTTGGGGATGCTGGCCGGGCTCGACACCAACCTGAGGCTAGGCACCCTGGTGACACCGGCGACTTTCCGGTCGGCTGGCGTACTGGCCAAGACGGTGGCCACCCTCGACGTGATCAGCGGCGGCCGTGCGTTCTGCGGTATCGGGGCGGGCTGGTGGGCACGCGAGCACGCCGCGTTCGGGCTGCCGTTCCTGCCGACCGGCGACCGCCTCGACCTGCTGGAGACCGCCATCGAGACGATGCGGGCACTCTGGGCGCCGGGCACTCGGCCGTATCGCGGCGACCGGGTGCATCTGCCGGAGACGACCTGTTACCCCCGTCCGGCCGGATCGATCCCGGTCATCGTCGGCGGCGGCGGAGAGAAGCGCACGCTGCAGATCGCGGCGCGACTCGGCGACGGCTGCAACCTGCCGGCTGAGCTCGCCGTACTCGACCGGAAGATAGCCGTGCTGCACGCGCACTGCACTGCGGCCCAGCGGGATCCGGCCGAGGTCGCCATCACCGTGCTCGATGTCCCGGTGATCGGCACCGACCGTGATCAGGCGGCGCGGATCACCGAGCGGCTCCGGGGCAGGACCAGCACCGCCGAGTTCGCCCGGCGGCACCACGCCGGAACCGCTGCCGATCACATCGGCCGCTACCGGCTGCTGGCCGAGCGCGGCGTGAGCACGGTCTTCGTGACGCTGCCCGACCTGACCGGCCCATCGGAGGTGCTTCGCTTCGCCCCGGTCATCGCGGCCTTCAGCTGACCGCCCGAGCGGGAAGGGGCCTTCTGGTGCCATCATCAGGCCGCAGACGTCCGCGGTCCGGGAGCCGCTTATGTGGCCACAAAATTGCGCTACTTTTTGCCCATGACGACCATGGATTCGCACGTCGTGGGTCTGCGGGACCTGCGTCATCATACGAGCGAGGTGCTTGCGCGGGTGCGGCACGGCGAGACGATCGACATCACCGAGCACGGGCGGCTGATCGCGCGGATCGTACCGGTCGGGGAACGCGCACCGACACCGATCCTGGCGCGCTTGGTCGCCTCCGGGCGGGCGACCCTGGCCCGTCGGCCGGGCTACCGCCCTCGCATGCACCCAGGGGATGGCACCGACAAGCTTTCCGACGCGCTCGCGAAGATGCGGGACGAGGGACCCTGGTGAGCCTCTACTACGCCGGCACATCCGCCGTCATCAAGCTCCTGGCGGAGGAGTCCCACTCCAAGGCATTCGCGGCGTTCTACGACAGTCATGCAGACGCTGAATGGGTGAGTTCCGCGCTGCTGCGGATCGAAATCACCCGTGCGGTCGCCCGCGTCATGCCCGCGCTGCTCCCTGACGCACGTGACCTGCTGACCGCCTTCTCCTACATCGCGATCGATGATGACATCGTGGAAGCCGCCATGAACGAGCCGGACCGTTCGCTCCGCTCGCTGGATGCAATCCACCTTGCCACCGCCCGCATACTCGGCCCCGACCTCGACGCCCTGGTCACCTACGACAGTCGGCTCGCCGCCGCTGCGGGCGATGCTGGACTGGTGATCGTGACTCCGCAGGACTGATGGTTCTATCCGCCGGACTGGGGTTCTCGCTGTGAGCATCATGAGACGGTGAGCGGTTCCGAATCCGATGGCCTGTTTGGCGGGCTGTTTGGCCGCGGTGCGGTCAGCACCGGCGACGAGGCGTGGTTGCAGGCGATGCTTGACACCGAGGCCGCGCTGGCCCGGGCGGTTGAGCGCGCCGGACTCGCGGTCGCCGGGACCGGGGCTGCGGTGACCGAGGCCGCCCGCGCCTACAGGTTCGATCGCGGCGAGCTAGGCCGTCAGGCGACGCTGACCGGCAATCCCGTTCCGGCCCTGGTCCGAGCGCTCACTGGCCTGGTTTCGCCTGACGCGGCCAATTCAGTGCACCGCGGCGCCACCAGTCAGGACATCATCGACACCGCGGCCATGCTGCTCGCCAGGCAGGGACTCGACGCCATCCTCACCGACATGTCGGCGGCTGCGGACGCCGCCGCCGCGTTGGCCGGCTCGCATGCCAGGACCGTCATGTCCGGCCGGACGCTGCTGCAGCAGGCGGTTCCTGTCACCTTCGGCCTGGTCGCGGCCGGCTGGCTGACCGGCATCGACGATGCCAGGCAAGAGCTGCGCCGGGTCAGGGAGACCCGGCTCGCCGTGCAGTTCGGCGGGGCGGCCGGCACCCTTGCCTCGCTGGGCGACGCCGGTCCGGCCGTCGCCGCGCTGCTCGCCGACGAGCTCGGCCTGCGCCTGCCGGTACTGCCGTGGCACACCGACCGGCTGCGGATCATCGAGCTGGCCGCGGCACTGGCCGGCGCGTCGGCAGTGCTGGGGAAGATCGCCAGGGACGTGACCTTGCTGGCCCAGTCCGAGATAGCTGAAGTGCACGAAGGAGCCGGAGCTGCCAGCCGCGGCGGCTCGTCCGCCATGCCGCACAAGCGCAACCCGGTGGCCGCGGTCGTGATCCTCGGCTGCACCAGGCGGGCACCTGGCCTGCTGGCGACGCTGGCAGCCTGCGCCGAGCAGGAGCATCAGCGCGCGGCCGGTGCGTGGCACGCGGAATGGCAGACCCTCGCCGACCTGCTCAGGCTGACCGGGTCGGCCGCGTCCTGGGCGGCCGAGCTGCTGGCGGGGCTGCAGGTCGACGCCGCCAGGATGCGGGCCAACCTGGATGCCGCGGCTGGCCTGCCGATGGCCGAGCGGGTCGCGGCTGAACTCGGGCCGGCCATCGGGCGGCTGGCGGCGCATGACCTCGTCGCCGCCGCGAGCGCCCGGGCCACGGCCGAGGGCACCGGGCTTGGCGAGGCACTGCTTTCCGATCCGGTCGCGGCCGCTAGCCTCGGCGCCGCGGGCATCGGCCGCGCGCAGATCGACGCGGCACTGGATCCGGCCGGCTACCTCGGAGCAACGGCCGAATTCGTTCGCCGGGCGCTGGCGGCCCACCAGGACCTCGAAGCGGCATGGAACCAGTGACCAGCGACGCATCGGTTGCCGCACGGTCCGGCCAACCGGCCTGGCCGACAGGGACCGCGCAGCTGGCATCGATGCGTGGCCACAGAAGCCGTAAATCGGGTGTTAACCTCACTGCAATCAGTGCTAAGTAGTTGAAGGGACACCCAAACCGGGCGTTTCGCCCGCCGAGTAGAAACCAGCGTGGGCCACGAGGAGGGGACGGGCGGATGACCGACGAAGAGCGGGCCGGGCAGGGCATGCGGGTGCGTCGTGCGGTTCTTGGCGACGACCACGTAGACCGCGCCATGGCGAGCACGACCGGCTTCACGGCGCCGTTCCAGGATCTGATCACCAGGTATGCGTGGGGCGAGATCTGGAACCGGCCAGGGCTCTCCCGCGCCGAGCGCAGCATGATCACACTGACCGCGCTTGCCGTGCTGCGGCAGGACGAGGAACTGGCCATGCATGTCAGGGCTGCGCTGCGGAACGGGCTGACGGCCGAGCAGATTCAGGAGGTGCTGCTCCAGGTCGCCGTCTACGCCGGCGTGCCCGCCGCCAACCGTGCGTTCGCCGTCGCGGCGCGTGTGCTCGACGATGCTCCGTAGTCCGCACAGCTGTTCACTTAGCGGCCGGTTGTCGATATCGTTTCGGTAAATGCGGCGAGGAGGCAGGTCAGACGTGGCAGAGATCGTGTCGCTAGCCGAGGCGATCGCGGCCGCGGTGCACGACGGCGACACCGTCGCGATGGAAGGTTTCACGCACCTGATACCGCACGCCGCCGGGCATGAGGTGATCCGGCAGCGCAGACGCGACCTCACCCTGGTCCGGATGACGCCCGATGTGATCTACGACCAGATGATCGGCGCTGGCTGCGCACGCAAGCTGGTCTTCTCCTGGGCCGGGAACCCCGGGGTGGGATCGCTGCACCGCTTCAGGGACGCCGTGGAGCATTCCTGGCCCGCCCCGCTCGAGCTTGAAGAGCACAGTCACGCGGGCATGGCCAACCGCTATCAGGCCGGAGCGTCCGGTCTGCCGTTCGCCATTCTGCGCGGTTACCGCGGCACCAGCCTGACCACGCAGACCACCGGCATCGCCGAGATCGTCTGCCCGTTCACCGGCGAGACACTGACGGCCGTCGCCGCGCTGCGACCAGACGTTACGGTGATCCACGCGCAGCGCGCCGATCGCGTCGGCAACGTCCAGTACTGGGGCATTACCGGAGTGCAGAAGGAGGCTGTGCTCGCTGCCACCCGGTCGGTGGTCACGGTGGAGGAGATCGTGGACGTGCTCGATCCGCGACCGGGGGCGGTCGTGCTGCCGTCGTGGGCGATCGGGTACGTCGCGCTGGCCCGAGGGGGCGCGCATCCCTCCTATGCGCTCGGCTACTCCGACCGGGATAACGACTTCTACGTCGCGTGGGATGCGATCAGCCGCGACCGGCTGCGGTTCGAGGCCTGGCTGGACGAGCACGTGTACCGCGGCAGCGGCGGAACCGGGGTGACACGGTGAGCTACACGTTGGACGAGATGATGACCGTCACGGCGGCCCGCTCGCTCCATGACCGGATGACGTGCTTCGTTGGTATCGGTCTGCCGAGCGAAGCCGCCAACCTGGCTCGTGCCACCCACGCGCCGAACCTGGTCCTGATCTACGAATCGGGCACCATCGGCGCGAAACCCGGTGCGCTCCCGCTGTCCATCGGTGATGGGGTGCTGGCCGAGACGGCCGATGCCGTGGTCAGCGTGCCGGAGATCTTCAACTACTGGCTGCAGCCAGGACGGATCGACGTCGGCTTCCTCGGTGCGGCCCAGCTGGACAGGTTCGGCAACATCAACACGACGGTCATCGGCCGCGATTACGCCGAGCCTGTGGTCCGGCTGCCCGGTGCTGGCGGCGCGCCGGAGATAGCCGCGGCCTGCCGGGAGGTGATCGTGGTCGTGCGGCAGACCCGCAGGACGTTCGTCGAGCGGGTCGACTTCGTCACCTCAGTTGGCTTCGGCGACGGCCCAGGCGCCCGGCGACGGCTAGGCCTGACCGGCGCGGGGCCACGGAAGGTCATCACCGACCTTGGCGTGCTTGAGGTCGACCCGCAGACCATGGAGCTTGTGCAGACCGGCCTCTACCCGGGGATATCCGTGGCCACTGTCAGGGAAAGAACCGGCTGGGACGTCCGCGTGGCGGATGACGTCGCAGAGCTGGCGCAGCCGACTGCTGACGAACTCGCGGCTCTGCGTCGTCTGCTGGCCACCATGCCGGCCAGCAGGACTCCGGCTACACCGCCCAGCGCGATGACTCCCGCCGAGCCAAGCATCAGGACCAGCACGCCCGCCACCCCGACCACCGAGGGAGCAGCCCGATGACCGCCCAGGACTCAGCCCGATGACCGCCCAGGACTCAGCCCGGTGACCGCCGAGGGGGCCAAGGCCGCGAGCGGCGGCCTGGTCTTGCCGCACTACGAACGACCCGTTGGCGTTCATCCGCCACTTCATTCCGCCGCGTATCGCTCATCGGCGTTGCGCGCCCCGAACCGGCCACCGACACCGCTGCCGCAATGGCTGACCGAGGTGACCGGTCCGCTGCTCGGCGCGGACCGGGTGACCGCCGCGGACGCCGATCTGACCAGGCGCCATGCGGCCGAGCCGCTCGGCGAGCGGATCATCGTGACCGGCCGGGTGATCGATTCCGACGGAAGGGGTGTTCCCGATACCTTGATCGAGATCTGGCAGGCCAACGCCGCCGGCCGGTATGCCCACCGGGTCGACGATCACCCCGCGCCGCTCGATCCGAACTTCGACGGGGCTGGCCGCTGCCTGACCGACTCCGATGGCAGGTACCGGTTCGTCACTATCAAGCCTGGCGCCTATCCGTGGAAGAACCACCTCAACGCCTGGCGTCCAGCCCACATCCACTTCTCGCTGTTCGGCCGGGCCTTCACCCAGCGGCTGATCACGCAGATGTACTTTCCCGGAGATCCCTTGTTCGCGCAGGATCCGATCTTCAATTCGGTGCCCGATCCCCAGGCACGGGAGCGGCTGATCGCCAGGTTCGACCTCGGCGTGACCGAACCGGACTGGGCGCTTGGCTTCGTCTGGGACATCGTGCTCCGCGGCCGCGACTCGACAGTGTTCGAGAGCGGGGAGGGCCGGTGACCTCACAGGTGACGCCGTCCCAGACGGTCGGCCCATTTCTCGCCATCGGCCTGCCCTGGCCGGACGGACCATTCGTGGTGCCCGAAAGGACACCAGGCGCGATCTCCATCGCCGGGCGGGTGCTCGACGGGGCCGGCGATCCGGTGTCCGACGCTCTGGTCGAGACCTGGCAGGCCGACCCGGCCGGGAGGTTCGCGCATCCGGATGATCCGAGGGGAACTACCTCGACCGCCGATTCGACGGGAACTGCGGCGACCGCCGATCCGACCGGAGCGACAGCGAGCACGCCAGCCGGTTTCCGCGGCTTCGGCAGATGCCCTACCGACGAGACCGGCAGGTACCGGATCGTCACGCTGCGGCCTGGGCCGCTGCCGTGCCCGGACGGCGGGCTCGAGGCACCGCACCTGGACGTGTCGGTGTTCGCCCGCGGTCTGCTCGACCGGGTGGTGACCAGAATCTATTTCCCTGACGAAGCGCAGGCCAACGCGGCCGACCCGGTGCTGGCCAGCATCACCGACAGCGAGCGCCGGGCGACCCTGATCGCGGTAGCTCAGCCCGGCGGCAAGGCGGGCGAGTTCCGGTTCGACATCCGGCTGCAAGGCAGCCGCGAGACCGTGTTCTTTGATGTCTGACCAGCCGGCGGTCTCGCGACCGCTGGCCGCGTCGCTTGACGGTCCGCCAGGCGCTCCCGTCCTCGTCCTCGGCAACTCGCTCGGCACCAGCCGCGCGATCTGGGATCGGCAGCTTCCTTGGTTCCTGAAGCACTTCCGGCTGCTCAGGTACGAGCACCCAGGCCATGGTGGCTCGGCTGCGCAGCCCGGGCCTTACACGATCGACGAGCTAGGCCGCTCCGTGCTCGACCTGCTTGACTCCCACGGCATCGAACAGGCCGCGTACTGCGGGATCTCCCTTGGCGGCATGGTCGGGATGTGGCTGGCCGCGAACGCGCCAGACCGGATCAGCGCGCTCGGCCTGGTCTGCACCTCCGCGTACCTGCCGCCAGCGTCCGGCTGGGAGGCCCGCGCCGAGCAGGTCCGCACTGCCGGGATGGCGTCGATCTGCAAGCCGATCGTGGGCCGGTGGTTCACCCAGGCGTTCGCGCTCAGCGACCCGGCAACGCCCGCGTCGTTCGCCGCTGAGTTCGAGCGCACCGACCCAGAGGGCTACGCGGGCTGCTGTGAAGCCATCGCGAGGATGGACTTGCGCAACCGGATCGGGTCGATCACCGCTCCGACCGTGGTCATCGCCGCGGCGGAGGATCCGGCCACGCCGCCCCCGCATGGCGCGCTCATCGCGGCAGGAATCAGCGGCGCGAGGCTGGTCGTGATCCGCCGTGCCGCGCACCTGGCGAATGTCTCAGCGCCCGGCGAGGTGACTTCGGTGCTGCTCGGCCACCTGCGTACGACGGCATGAGTGCCCGGCAACGCAGCTCCCGCACCGTCTTGGTCAGCTTCTTGACGCGGAACATGGTGCAGGAGCTTGACTGGTTACGGCAGCCAGCCGCCATGTCCTCGACAATGATGCCGAGCGGCTGTTCGCCCGTTCCGTCGCCAACGACCAGGCCGACCTGGAGGCCCTGCTGGACCTGCCTGGCCCCGCCGCCGCCGCGATGTCATGCTCGCCATCCTCGGCACCGGCCAGCCCTGCCAGCAGGCCCGCCACCCTGCGGAGCTGGCTGAGGCGGCATGATCTGCGACACCGACCCGCTCAAGCTCCACTACGTATGGTCGCTCTGGCGGACCGGCCATGCCAGCCACCGCCAATGGCGCGCCGAACTCAACGAAACCCGGCAGCTGTTCACACAGCAGCGCCTCGGCATCGCCGACCTCATCCTCATCCAGATTCCCGGCCCGGCCGTCCTGGCCGCCCGCCGCCAGGCAGACAGAACCCGCCGCAGACGGAACTTCGACCTGCACATCCAGCTTGCTGACCTGCTCCGCGACTGGTATCACGCCGTGGAGCAGCTCGACCCTCCGCGGGTGCGCTGGGAACTCCCCCGCAACCGGCATCCCAGACACCACCCCCGGCCCCCGCGACAACAGCACCGGGACGGACATCTTCGACGCACTCATCAGCCAACTCCCCGCCCGGTAAGCCTTGACAAGAACATGGGGACACCCCCCAGGGCGCGGAATAGTGCCGCGTCGGCGCGGAGAGTGACGGCCGGCTGGACTAGCTGAGTGACCGTGCCAGAGCGCTACCATGCCCTTGAGATGAGAACCTCTGGGCGCAGAGCGAACGATCCGGTGCAGGCTGAACCTCGATCGGCGGATGGCGAGTCGGCCGCCGGTGCCACAGGCCAGCCGGCCGCCACTGCTGCGCGCAGGCCGGCCGCTCGGGCCGCAGGCAGGTCGGCGCGAGGAACGGCCGCATCCGGGCGGGCAGCCCCGACAGCGGGTCAGGCAGCGCCGGCGGCTCGCAGCCGCACCGGACCAGGGCAGCCAGCCCCGTCGGCTACCGGCCGCACCGGAACCGGGCGGACAGCGCCAGCATCGGGGCAGGCAGCGCCGACACCCGACGGCAGCCAGGCGCGGAACAGCGACTTCGTCCAGTCCCTCGACCGCGGGCTCGCGGTTATCCGGGCATTCGGTCCTGACCGGGAGCGGTTGAGCCTGAGTGAGGTGGCTCGGGCCACCGGACTGACCAGGGCGGCCGCCCGCCGCTTCCTGCTGACGCTGGTCAAGCTCGGCTATGTGCGCAGCGATGGCAGAGAATTCTCGCTCCGGCCCCGCGTCCTCGAACTCGGCTATGCCTATCTCTCCGGCCTCGCCTTGCCGGAGGTGGCCGCGCCGCACCTGGAGGAGCTCGTGGCCAGGCTGCACGAGTCATCCTCGATCTCGATACTCGACGGTCACCATGTCGTCTACGTGGCCCGGGTGCCGACGAAACGGATCATGACGGTGGCCATCTCGGTTGGCACCCGATTCCCGGCCTACGCCACGTCGATGGGCCGGGTGCTGCTAGCCGCGATGAGCGAGTCCGAACTCGACCGCTACCTCGCCGAGGCGACCTTCGAGCCATTCACCAGCCGAACCGTCACCGATCCGGACCGGCTCCGAACGATCGTGCACGAGGTAGCCAGGCTGGGTTACGCGATCGTCGACCAGGAACTTGAAGAGGGACTCCGGGCGGTCGCCGCCCCGATTCGCGGCGCGCCCGATGTTGGGACCGCTGCGATCAACGTGTCCGCGCACGCCAGCCGGGTCAGCCTGGCGACGATGCGGACCGAGCTGCTCCCGGCGCTGCTTGAGACGGTCCGGCAGATCGAGGCCGACCTGAGATCACAGGGCACTGGATAACGCTTGGTCAGCCAGTCCCGGACCACCGCCGACGGGCCGACCTGAGCCCCGGTCAATCAGGCGCCCAACCAGCTTCCGGTCGGCCGGCCGGAGCACCATCCAGCGCTGGATGCCGGTCTGCCGCGAGCCGCTCGCGGCGCTGCTCAAGCCTGCCTAAGTGCGCCTTCCCGGACACCTACGCCGATCACTGGCGAGCCGTTGACACTGACGGAGAAGGCTGATTAAGTTCTACATTGCGTATAGTCGTACGCCAAGCGAACATCCTGCGGAGTCTGTCCTGGAATGCCAGGCGCGACATCGAGGTCGAGCCGATCCAGTTCGCTGACGGCCTGCGGGCGCTGACTTCGGAGGAGACGGAATGGACCGTCAGGAAGCGAACGAACCGATGCCGCAGGATCATTCGATCTCGCGGCGTTCTCTGCTTAGGGGCATCGGCGCGGGCAGTCTGGCGGTCGGCGCCGGCGGCTTCCTGAGCGCCTGCAGCTCCGGGATCAAGGGCGCTGGCTCGGGTTCGAGCACAGGAACCATCAACATCGGCTTCATCACCCCGCTCACCGGGCAGCTCGCGGGCTTCGCCTCCGGTGATGAGTTTGTGCTCAGCCAGATCAGGGCCAGCTCGGTGTACAAGAACGGCATCACGATCGGCAGCAAGAAATACAAGATCAACATCATCGTCCAGGACAGCCAGTCGAGCCCGACCCGGGCCGGCCAGGTGGCGCAGCAGCTCATCCTGCAGAGCCACGCCGACCTGATCCTGACCACGTCCACGCCGGAGACGACCAACCCGGTGGCCGGCGCGTGCGAGAAGCTGCACACGCCATGCCTGTCTACCGTGGTGCCGTGGGAGTCCTGGTACGCCGGCCTTGGCGGCAACCCGATCAGCCCGACCACGACGTTCCAGTACGCGACCATGTTCTTCTTCGGCCTGAAGGAGTTCCAGGGCTGCTTCGCTCCGATGTGGAACCGGGTCCACACCAACAAGGTCGTCGCCTGCCAGTACCCGAATGACTCCGACGGGAACGCGTTCCGCGGCGGCTTCGAACCGCTGATCAAGGCGTCTGGATACAAGGTGGTCGACGGCGGCGGCTACACGGACGGCGCCACCAGCTTCACCTCGATGATCTCGCTGTTCAAGAGCAAGCAGTGCGAGGTGTTCAGCAACTGTCCGCTGCCGCCTGACTTCAACACGTTCTGGACCGAGGCGTCGCAGCAGGGCTTCAAGCCGAAGATCGCGACTGTCGCCAAGGTGCTGCTGTTCCCGGCTGACACCAAGGCGCTCGGCCCACTGGTTAAGAACATCGCCACCGACTCGTGGTGGGGCCCGTACATGCCGAACACCTCCTCGCTCACCGGCGAGACGGCCAGCGCCCTCGCCGCCGGATATCAGTCGCAGACCGGGAACCAGTGGGTGCAGTCGATCGGCTCGACCTACTCGCTGTTCGAGGTCGCCAAGGAGGCGTTCAGCGCGGTCAGCGACCCGCACAACCACGCCGAGGTCGCCAACGCCCTGCACAATGTCAGCTACACCGGAATGTGCGGCTCGCTCGATTTCGCGAACGGCCCGGCGCCCGGCGTCGGGATCATCCAGCCGCTTGGCGTGCAGTGGAAGAAGTCCACAGGCACGTTCCCGTTCGAGATGACCGTCGTGGACAACTCGCTGAACCCGAACGTGAAGGTCCAGGCGAACCTCGAGCCAACGAATGCCTGACTCCGCGGGCACGGCCCTGCTGGAGCTCGACGGAATCTGCAAGAGCTTCGGCAGGGTCGTGGTCGCGGACAATCTGTCGCTGGTGATCGGCCCAGGGGACATGGTCGGCATCGTGGGGCCGAACGGCGCGGGAAAGACCAGCTTGTTCGGCCTTATCTCGGGTGAGCTGACCCCCTCGGCCGGCGAGATCAGCTTTGCCGGGACGGTGATAACCCGGCTGAATGCCGCCGTCCGGTGCCGTCTCGGCATCGGGCGGACATTTCAGGTGCCCAAACCGTTCGGCGCGATGACGGTTTTCGAGAACGTGCTCGTCGCCGTCCAGCAGGGGTCGGGCCTGCGGCGGCGGGCCAGTTATGCCGCCGCGGCCGCCATCCTGGACCGGACCGGACTGGCCGGCGACGCCAACTCACCCGCCGAGCGGCTCGGGCTGCTGTCCCGCAAGCGGCTTGAGGTAGCCAGGGCGCTGGCCACCGGCCCGAAACTGCTGCTGCTCGACGAGGTGGCCGGCGGCCTGACCGACCCTGAGGTGGCACAGCTGGTCCGGATCGTCGGCGCCATTAGGGACGAAGGCGTCGCCGTGATCTGGATCGAGCACGTCGTGCATGCGCTGACCGCGACGGTGCACCGGCTGCTCTGCCTGTCCGGCGGCGCCGTGATCGGCGACGGCGAGCCAGCCGACGTGCTCGCGCTTCCCGCTGTCCGCGAGGTCTTTCTCGGGACCGAGGTGACGGCGTCGCTGCATGAGTCTGACTCCGGGCCAGCGGGCGAATCCTGGCCCGCTGCCGAATCGCCGCGGGACGGCCGATGAGCGTCGGGGCAGGAAGCGGTCCGCTGCTTGAAGTCCGCGATCTCACGGTCCACCACGGGCAGCTTGAGGCATTGCACGGCGTGAGCCTGAGCCTCCCGGCCGGAGCCGTACACGCCATGATCGGGGCTAACGGCGCCGGTAAGTCGACGCTGCTCCGCACGATCGCCGGCCTGCATAAGCCGACATCCGGCTCTATCCTGCTGGACGGGACTGACGTGACCGGCCTGCGGCCGGAGCGCCGAGTGACCGCCGGGATCGTCCTGGTGCCCGAGGGCCGGCGGCTGTTCCCCACGCTGACGGTGCAGGAGAACCTGCTGGTAGGCAGCGACAGCGCACGACCAGGACCGTGGACGATCGACGGTGTCTACGACCTGTTCGGCTGGATGGCCGACCGCCGGTCACAACGTGCCGTGCAGCTCTCCGGCGGTGAACAGCAGGCGGTCGCGATCGGGCGTGCGCTGGTGGCGAACCCGCGGGTGCTACTGCTCGATGAGCTTTCGCTCGGGCTGGCGCCGGTCGTGGTGCGGCGGATCTACGACCTGCTGCCGCGGCTGCTCGGCTCCGGCGTGACCGTGCTGCTGGTCGAGCAGGATGTGAGCCAGGCGCTGCATGTCGCGTCCCGCATTCACTGCCTGCTCGAAGGCCGGACCACGCTGGAGGGGGCGCCGGCCGAGCTGACCGCCGAGCAGATCGAAGGTGCCTACTTCGGCCTGCGTAACGGCGGGAACGGAGCACCCGGCGGCGGCTCCGGCTCCGGCTCCGGCAGTACACCGGGCGCCGCTGCCGTGGGGCCGACCGACGGGGCGGGATCCACGGGAGCTGGCGCATGATCTGGGTCAACGCGATCATCCAGGGCATCCTGGTCGGCGGCCTGTACGCCTTGTTCGCCTGCGGACTATCGCTGATGTTCGGCGTGATGAAGGTGATCAACCTGGCCCACGGCGACCTCGCCGTCGTCGCCGGGTACTTCGCGCTCGGCATTATCGCGGTAACGCATACGCATGCCATCTCCTCGTTCGTGCACGTGCCCGTCGGCGTGTCCTACGCGCTGGTGGTGCCTGTCTTCGCGGTCGTCGGCTACGTCGTGCAGCGGACCCTGCTGCAGGCCGCCCTGAACCGCGGCGTGCTGACCACGCTGCTGGTCACCTTCGGGCTGTCGGTGGTGATCGAGAACGGCCTGCAGCAGTTCTTCTCGGCGAACAGCCACTCGCTCAGCATCGGCTCGCTGGTGTCCGACTCGTTCGGCATCGGCTCCCAGATCACCATCGCGTACCTCGATGTGAGCATCCTGGCGGTGGCCGTGGCCGTCCTGCTCGGGCTGCAGTACTTCCTCTCCTCGTCCAAGTACGGGCGGCTGATCAGGGCCGTCGCCGACGACCGCGAGGCGGCGCAGCTGGCTGGCGTGGACTACCGGCACGTGTTCGGCATCGCGGCGGCCATCGCGTTCGGGACGGTCGCTCTCGCGGGCTTGGCGTTCGGCATGTACACGCAGTTCAACCCGACCATCGGGACCGACCAGCTGCTGCTCTTCGCGTTCGAGGCGGTCGTCATCGGCGGGCTCGGCTCCTTGTGGGGCACGCTGGCCGGCGGGATCCTGCTCGGCGTGGCGCAGCAGATCGGCGCCCAGTACAACGCGGCGGACCAGGTCCTCGCTGGGCAGCTGCTGTTCCTGCTGGTGCTGGTGATCAGGCCGCAGGGGCTGACGAGCCGCAGGGAGACCGCATGAGCTCGATCGAGCCGCGCCAGAGCGCAGCGGGCCCGCAGCAGCCGGCCGGACAGCCGGACCAGCCGGCCGGACAGCCGGACCAGCCGGCCGGGCAGCCGGCCCAGCCGAACCCACCGGTTCGGGTGACCAGATCCCGGCGCTCGGCGCTGTGGGCAGGCATCGCGGCGATCGCCGCGGTGATCATCCTGGCCTACCTGCCCTACATCGTCTACTCGGCGACCACGAACCTGCTGGTCAACTTCTTCATGCTGCTGATCATGGCCAGCATGTGGAACCTGCTGGCCGGCTATGCCGGCCTGGTTTCCGTCGGCCAGCAGGCCTTCGTCGGTCTCGGCGCGTACTTCGTGCTGCTCCTCGCCATCCACGGAGCCAATCCGTTCGTGGCGATTCCGGCTGCCACCGCCCTTTGCGGGATCGTCGGGCTGCCGGTCTGGTGGCTGGTCTCCCGGCTGCGGAGCGGCTACTTCGCCATCACGATGTGGGTGATCGCCTCGGTCTGCGAGCTGATCATCAGCCAGTTCTCGTCCCTGGGCGGCGGCACCGGGATGGCGCTGCCCGGGCTGAACCTCAGTCCGGCACTGCTCACCGCGGACACCTACTGGGCCACGCTGACCGTCACGGTGATCGTCCTGGCCGCCGTCTACCTCCTGCTGCGCAGCCGACTCGGGCTGGTGCTCACCGCCATCCGGGACGATGAGACCGGAGCACGCAGCATCGGCGCCCGGGTCGGCAGGACGCAGCGAACCGTGTTCCTGGTCGCGGCTGCCGGGTGTGGGGCAGCCGGAGCGCTCTACGTCATCAGCCAGCTTGCGGTGGATCCCGGGTCGGCGTTCAGCGTGCTCTGGACCGCCAAAATGATCTTCATTACGATCATCGGCGGGATCGGCACGATCGAGGGGCCGTTCATCGGCACGATCGTGTTCTTCGTGCTGCAGCAGACCCTGTCCCAGTACGGGACCTGGTACTTCATCATCCTCGGGCTGGTCGCCATGGCGGTAGCCATCTGGGCGCCGCGCGGGCTCTGGGGCCTGATCTCCGACCGGCTGGGGATCCGGATCTTCCCGGTCGGCTACTGGCTCTGGCCAGCGACAGAAAGAGAACGGCCAGCCCGCGGCCTGGCACTGCTGCGGCGCGGCTGACCACGCTGGATCCCGACGACCGAGGGACGGCGCCTCAGCGAGCGCCCAGCCGGACCAAAACCGCGCCGCCCCGCCCCCAGCCCCCCTAACACGTGGGAAGTCGCCGGGGACGCCACGCCGGTAGTCAGCCGGACCGGATCTGCCCGGGTAGCGGCAGCGGCGGAACGGGTGCAACGGGGCGGACAGCCGGGCACGCGCCAGCCCGGCGCGCCAGACGGCCGGGCTGGCGGGCCGCGCGAGAGCGCCATAGTGTCGATGGCCCGTCGCATCGCAAACAGCGACGTCGATGTCCCATCGCATCTATTCGCCTGCGAGGCAGAGACACGCCGGGATCACGAACTCATTGAGATCGATGGCCGAGCGCATCGGTAACAGCGGTGGTGTCAATATGTACCAAATGGATCTGGCGATCTTTCGCTTGGTGGGTCAGCTAGGAACCACCTGACGGGACGTGAGCGGTCAGGTCGTCAGGCCGGGCTGACCACTGTGAAGCCCGCCAGACGTGATGCGTCGACCAGCCGTTTGTCGTAGGCGAGCAGAGCGGTCACGGCAGCGATTGCCTGAGCGCTGGCTAGGTGAATAGCGTCCAATGAGCGCAGCATGGGGTCTGGGAGCATCGCGGCCGAATCCAGGATCGCTTCGCTGACCGGGATCTGGGCGATCACCGACAAGACTGCTGGCAGATTTGGCAGCGCAGCTGGGTCGTTGCGCAACAACGCACGTCGCGTCTCCGTGCGGACCAGGGCGGAACTGACCAGGTCGTCCGGATGGTCGGCCAGCCAGCTCCGCAGCGGAGCGCTCTGAGGCTCGCGATGGACGAGTTTGAGCAAGGCAGAGGTGTCTATGTAGATCACATGCGGTCCTCTCGGATCGCATCGAGATCGGCCGAGGAGTTCTTTGTCTCCCCCGACGGGATAGGCATCGATAGCAGCGCGGACGTACCGCCGGGAACGGCGGGCGGCAGCACCGCGCCCGCCGCGATCAGCTCGGCCAGCTCTGGGGAGTATGCCTGGGGGGGCGTGATGATCCCGACCACCCTGCCGCGGTTAGTCACGATGATGGTGTCGCCGTTGCTCGTCCGCTCGAATACCTCAGAGGTATTGCGGGTAACTTCCCGCACGCCCATCGTCACGGTTGTCATGTCAAGATGTTACAACATAGAGTTGCGCTCTGGCTAGCTGGTCGAGATGCGTCATCACGCACCTGACGATCGGCGGTGAGCGCGTGGCCGCGATCGTGCCCGAGTCGGTGATCGAGGCGCTGCACACTGCCGAGGACGCGGAGGATGTCGCCGAAGCTGAAGCCGCGTGGGATGAGCCAGGTGAGTCGGTCCCTGTGGAAGAACTCGAAGCCGAGTTCGGGCGCTAGCTCGTGGCGGGGTCAGCGGTGCGGGCCTGGGGAGCGGCCACCCCAACCCCGACCGGACAGCGACCTGACACAGATATGCCAGATTTGCCTGGTTTTCGACGCGAACGGCGAGTCCTTTGATCACTGACCGGGAGGGCCAGGTCAGGGCAGCCCGCGAATCGGCTCATCGGGATTGATCGCGGCTCAGCCGCCATGCGATTGTCGCCCCGTTTGTGGTCTCGTGCGCATCAGGGCCAGGACGGCTGAGGCGAAGATGGTAACGGCCAGGCCGGGGCCGATCAGAGCCCACCGGGTGCCAGCCAGGGTAGCGATGCCTGCGACGGCGAACGCTCCCGCGGGGACGAAGCCGATGAAGGCGGCGTTATAGGCGCTGAGGGCTTGCCCGAGTTTGGCTGGCTGAGCCGTCTGCCTTATATAGACAGTGGCGGTAATTGAGAATAGCGTGATCGCAGCGCCTATGACGACCATGACTGTCTCATATGCCCATGGTGCGGGCATGACTGCGGCGATGCATTCGGCAAGGCCAAAAACCAATGACCAGATGACGAATTCTGAGCTGCGCGGGTTTGGCCGACGGGATGAGTAATAGCTTCCGGCGATGCCACCGACAGCCATCAGCGTTCCTAGCAGGCCGAATGCCTCGGCGCTGAGGTGGAACACACGCGTGGCGATGAGGGGGTTGGTGATCTCGAACTGGTAGCCAAACCCGCCGATCAGCAGGGCCATGACAGCGGTAAGCCGGATGCTATGCGGCAGGTCCAGTATCCATCGGAATCGTCGGGCCGTTTCAGCGTGAGCCTGCCTATGACCCGTAGTCCGGGTGATCTTCTTCGACAGCCATAGGAGGACTGCGATTACGCCGACGAACGATCCCGCATCTGCGAGGAAGACCGGCCCTGTGCCGACTGTCACTATCAGGAACCCGGCCATTCCGGGTCCGGCGATCTTAGCCAGGCCCATGACCGCGCTGCTGACCGACGCGCCCCGCCGGAGCTCATTCGCTCCGACCAGATCCAGCATGAACATCTGCGCAGCGGGCTGGCCGACCGTCTGCGCGCTGCCGATGCCGAAGCCCAGCACACACAGGTACCAGATGGTCATCCATCCAACGACCAGCGGGACTCCGATTGCCAGCGCGCCAGCGCACTCGGCGATCGTCGTGACGGCAAGCACCCGGCCCGGCCAATGCTGCCCGGCGAGGAGCCCGGCCCGGCGGCTGAGCAAGATCATCGGCAGGAATTGCGCGGCGGCGACGAAGGACAAGCCGACAGCATGACCATGGGCGAGGTGGATTGCGAGCCAGTACAACGCGGTATTCGTCATGGCATTCCCGATCATCGAGACCGCCTCGGCGCCGACGAACCACCCGAATTCCGGGCTGCGGCTCGTGGGGCTGTACCCGCACTTCATGGGCAATCTCCATCGGCTGGGCTCAGCGGGCGCGAAAGCTCCATCATTCCTGCGAGCAGATAGTAATTGCAAGTTAGTTGCAATTACTTGACAAGCTGAGTAAGTTTTTACTGAAACTTCAAAGTCGATCCAGCTGATGTGGCATCGCCGCTGCCAAAGGCTCGGCCGGAAGGGCTGCTGATGCCGACTCCCGTGATTGCGGAGGTCGGCTCCCTTCTGGCTCGTGGGGCTGGCCCGCGGATGGAGTCGGCCGGTGAGCGCGCTGGCGTACTCGCGACGGCCTCGGCAGCACTGACAAACGCGCCGACCGCTGAGTGAAGCGCTGGGCTGCCAACCGGACAGTTGAAGGTTGGTGTCCGCGCCACATTCGATGGGCCAGCGCATCGGTAACAGGTGTGTCTACGGAATGGGCCATTTCGGGGGTTGGGGTGGTGGTGCTGGCGGGGGGTGCGGAGGGTTCGCTGCCGGCGATGATGGCTGCGAGGGCTTGGGGGGTGGAGGGGGTGATGGTGGCGTAGCAGCTGACCTGGTTGTCTTCGGCGTTGTACAGGAGCTGGATGCCGAAAGCGTGGTACAGCTGCTGCTGCAGGCTGACGGGGGCGTCGTGGAGGAGGCCGGCGAGGCGGGGGAGCTGGTCGAGTAGTGCGGCGTCGCTGGCGGCGGGGGGGCGGCGGTGAGCTGGGCGATGCGGGCGGTGATGGCGGCGCGCTCGCCTTCGAGCTCGGCGAACCGGGCCAGGATGCGGCGGCGGTAGGCGGTCACGGCCGGTGAGTTCGGGTCTTCGTGGGCGAGGGCCTCGATCTCGCGGGCGTGGGAGTTCTCGGCGGCGTCGATCTGGCGTATCCGCTGCTGCATGGCGGCGGTTTCGGTGTCGCGCTGGCGGGCGGGGCCGGCGGCCTCGGCCGGGAGGGCGGCGGCGAGCAGCGCGGCGCGGTCGGGGCCGAAGATCCGGGTGTCGAAGAATTCCGCTGATCGCTGGCAGCGACGCAGGCTGTCATGAGGTCTTCTCGGACGGCGATGGTCGGGTGGTCGGGGGCGGTGGCGGCGTGGCGGGGGTTGGCCGGGTCGTGCGGGCACCGGTAGTAGGTGTATCCGGGGCCTCCGGGGCGGGCGTATTTCCGCTGGCCGGTCATCCGGCGGCACTGGCGGCACCGGATCAGGGACCGCAGCGGGTAGGCCCGGCGGGCGGCGGGGTGGGTGCTGGGCTCGCCCGGGTCGCGGCTGCTGGCGTGCTCGCGGCGGTGGCCTGCGCGGCGTCCCAGGTGGCGCGGGTGACGATGGCGGGGTGCGCGGGCTGGGGGGACCAGAGCCAGGCATCTTGCGGGACCGGGCGGCAGCGCTTGCCGGCCTGGCTGCGGCGGTGGCCGTAGACCATGTACCCGGTGTACTTGGGGTTGGCCAGGATCCGGGCGACGGTGGAGGGCTGCCAGCCGTACTGGCCGGGCGGCGGGTACCGCTGCGGGTCGGCGTTGAGCAGGGCGGCGATGGACCGGACGGCGAGCCGGTCAACCGTCCGCCACGCGAAGATCTGGGCAATCACGGGCGCGCGGACCGGGTCGGGCGCGAGCCGGGTCTTGGTCCGGCCCTGGGCGGCCTTGCCGGGCGCGGGGTGCGGGATCCGGTCCGCGCGGTAGCCGTAGGGCGGGGCGCCGATGTTGTACCCGTCGAACGCGTGCTCTTTGAACCCGGCCCAGGCTTCTCCTTGACCTGGAACCGGTACCACTCCGCGATGCCCTGCTTGATCCGGCGCACGAGGATGGTGGTGGCGTTCATCCCGGCGATGTCGATCGGCTCGTCGCAGGCCAGCAGGGGGATGCCGGCGGCGAGAGCTGCTTTTCGAGCTTCAGCGCGTTGTAGGTGTCGCGGCCGGATCGTTCGATGTCCTCGCACATCACGGCAGCGAACCGGGGCGACGGGCTGCCGGCCTCGGCGAGCAGGCCGCCGTCACGGGGGATCCGGGCGTCTATCTTCTCGTGCGCGGTGCCGTGGCCGCGCTGGTCCAGGTACAGGCCGCCCGACTCGACGTCCCAGAAGTGGGCGGCGATGAACCACCCGGGCGGCAGCTTGTCCTGGACCTGGCGGACCTGGCGGCGCAGCGATGCCCCGGGGTCCTGCAGGACCAGGGTGGAGGTGCGGCCCAGGAACGCGACGGGAACGGGCTCGGCCGGCGCGCCTGATGCTGTCATCGGTATTCCTCCTGGCTGGCTCGGCGTGCTTTCCATGCGCTTATTCTACTCCCATTCCGTGTGTATTCTAATGGTTCCGGGTGAATTACTCCGGCGTCTTTTCTATGGGCGGCGGGTGTTTCCCGTGCCCGAGCCGGTGCTGTTTCTCGTGCTTATCAGCCCAGTTCAGGAGGTCGATGATGGCGCGCTGCTGCAGAACGTCGAGGCGTTCCGCCTCGCGTCCGGCCGCTATCCGTATTCTCCAGCGGACGTTCATTCCTCCGGGCGTGGCGGTGTGGTCGAGGTTGTAGGAATACGTGCGGCCTGAAGGCCCGGGTAACTGCTCGGCTGCCGTCATTGCGGGTCTTTCCTGGTCGCTGCGTTCAGTGCGGCATCGTCTGATAGGCGCGGAGGTTTGCCTGCCGGGAGGAGGGTGTCAATGTGGAGCGCCCGCAGCGAAGCGAGGACGTACGACATTGACAGCCGACGAGCGGCAGGGACAATTCGGTGCGCCAGACGATGCGCCCCCGGTACCCGGCGCATGGTCTGACGTTCGCCTGGCAGGGGTTCGGGTAGCTGCCCGGGTGAGTGATGGGCTTACCGTCCGGGGGCGGGCGAGGTCACCGCGCACGTCCCCGTCCCGGCCGGCGTCCCCGTCCCCGTCCGGCCGGCCGGCCAGGGGAGATGATGACCGGGACCGGCCGCGCGGCGGCGGGACCAGATAACGGCATGTCCTGGTCAGTCACCATTAGCCGCCAGTGTGACAGGATCAGCCGGTCATCAGCCACCCCTATTGCCATCCGCGTCCTCGCCTCGCAGGTCTTGACCTTGACTTTCGCCCTTGATCTTGACCTTGATCTTGACCTTGATCTTGACCTTGACCTTGACCTTGACCTTGACCTTGATCTTGACCTTGATCTTCTGGTTTTGTCTGGTCGTCTGCCTGCCCTGGCTGTGCTGCCGGAGAGGAGGCAGACCACTCTGTCGGGTCCCCTTGGGGTGGGAGAGTGGTCTGGCTCCTCGGAGGCTGCGCTTACAGCCGCATTCGGGCAGGCAGGCGGCCAGACGGCGCCCCGGCAGGGGCGCACAAGCCCCGCACGCCTGCCAGGCGGGCACTGTGCGGTCGCTGTGCGGCCCTTGTGCGGGGCGCGGCGTCCGGGATCCCGTCCCGGCCGGCGGCGCGAGGTAGCGGCATGTCCTGATCGGTGGCCATCAGCCGGCAGTGTGACAGGAACGACGTGGCGGCGTCACCGGATTGCCTGCGTGCGCTGGCCTCAGTGCTTGCGGGCAGGGTCGCTTTCGCGGGGGATCTGGAAGAACGGGGACCGCAGGAGGAAGCGCGCGACGAGCATCAGGACCAGCCCGACCACGACGATAGCGGCCACAGACCAGCGCTGGCCCGGTGGCGCGGTCTGGAGCGACCTAGTCAGTATCCAGCCGAGGAACGCGGCAGCACTGAGCGGCAGCACGCCCAGAACCACACTCTCCCACGCACTGGTGAGAACCCGCCGCCGGTAATACACGATCGTGGCCAGCGCCGTCATGATATAGAACACCGAGAACAGCAGGCCCGCCACGGCGACCACATCAGCGAAAACATTCTGCACCGAGGTAGCCAGCATGTACACCCACGTCAGCGCGATAATGAGAAAGCCCGCCGTAATGCTGGCGGCCACCGGGGTCGAGAACCGCAGCGAGACCTTACTCAGGAATGGCGGCAGCGTCCTGTAACTGGCCATGCCGTAGACGATCCGCGCTGTCAGCACGATGCCCGTGCCGGAGGTGGCGATGACCGACAGGGCAACCGCTAGCGCCATCGCCCTAGCCCAGCCGGAACCGCCGAGCGCGGCGGCGACATAAACCAGCGCCGTGGATGCGTGCGCTTGCAGCCGAGCTGGTGAGACAACTCCCTGCAAGCCGACCTGAGCTAGGGTGTACAGAATAGTCAATAGAGCGACTGCCCAAATAGCCGCTCTACCAGGATTAATCCGCCGATGCTTGACTTCCTCATTGACGTATACCGTTCCGTCCCATGCGCTGTAGACATACACGGCGATGAGCAGTCCCGCCACCATGCTGCCGTGCCCGCCGATCCCCGAAAGGCTCAGCCATCCCCTGGTAACCGGGAACGTGCCCGGATGACGTTCCAGCACGACAATAAGGCCCGCGACCGAGAACCCGACCAGGATTACGTACTCGACTAACGCCATCCCGATCTGCGTGCGCGCGGTGATCCGGATACCGACGACCGCGATCACCAGCATCACCACCGACACGCCCGTGGCGATCTCGATATAGGCCCAGGTACTGCCCGAACCAGAACCGAACACGGCCAGCACCGACGGCCCCAGCACGACAACCTCGGCAACAGTCCCGATAACATAGCCCGCGATCATCAGCCAGCCCGTCAGGAACCCCAGGTACGGGCTGATCGCCCGGCCCGCCGCCGTAAGCGGTCGCTGCGGCGAGCGAAGCCAGTGTAGCGGCTACCGTCCCCGCCGGCGCGGACGACGCCATGCCTATAACAGTGTCCTGCGTAACCCCGATCGCGTCTGGTTCCAGCCGGGCCGCCAGCGCCGGCCCGGTAACCGCGGCAGCGGCTGATGAACGTCGTTCCGTCATCTTGGTCTCCTGTTGCTCGGTAGTCCGCGAGATGGGTGTTGCAGGTGTTCCGCATGCCAGGCGGGAAGCCCACCGCGCGGGTTGCCCGGCGGGCCGGCAGGGCCGGTGACCGGCCCGCGTCCGGCAGGGGGAGGGCGGGCGCGGGCCGGGGTCTGCCGGGCTGTCGTCAGATTCCGGCGGTCACGGCCTGGCCGGGTGCTGGTTCCTGGCGGGCGTGGCCCGGCGCGCTGATCAGCGCGGCCGCGCGCAGGGCGAGCGCGATCTCGGCGGCGCGGCGCGGGCCGAGGCCGCGTATCTGGCTGAGCCGGCGCTGCTGGTACAGGTCAACTACGTCCCCGGCGGTGCGAGGCGGGTCGAACGGCGCGCCCCAGGCACGGGCCAGCAGATTCAGCGCGGCGGTGGGCAGCACCGCGCGCAGGCAGTCGAGCGGGCAGGCGCGGGTGATCTCGTGCGCGCCGCAGGTGCACGCGTGCGCAGCAGCGCCGTGCGGCTGTGCCGGGTCGTGGTGCTCAGGCATCAGATGCCGTCCTTCCCGCCGCGTGCCGCGCCGCTCGGGCGGGGTCGTCGGCGGGGTGCGCGTCGCCGCTGGCGAAGTGGTAGGCGGAGCCGTGAGTGGTGGCGATGTCGGTGCCGTCCGGGGTGAAGATGTGCAGTTGCGGGTCGGTGGGGCCGGACGGCTCGGATCTGGTGCGGCCTCCTTGCAGCACCAGCCGGTGACGCCTGGCCAGGACGGAGCTGACTCCCTGCGCTGCTAGTGCGTTCTGCAGGTCGGCGAGCAGGGCCGCCCGGCGGCTGGCCTCTTCCCTGGTCAGGATCGGCGGGCGGGTTAATGCGGGGTTCTGTCCGTTCTCGGGCACGGGCCTGGATCTCCTGTCATTTCTGCTGCCCTGGTTTCTTCATTGGCTGAGAATTGCCGGGCATCGGTCATGGCCGCGCTGGGCTGGGGGTTCTGGGCGTAGAGGCTGGGCAACCATGCCGGCAGGGCGCGAACGGGGCGACCCGTCTGATGGGTGCTCTGACCTGCGGTGATCGCTCCTCATCCTGCCTTTGCCCATTGGGATGGGGAAGCTGGACCTCACAGGTACTTCTCTGGGCGTGAGGGGTCTTCTGACGTGGCCACATCAACCAGAAGGCGGGGGACATGAAGATCGGCCCGCAGAGCAGCATGAGTCCCTACGGCGGTCTGGATGTTGTCACGCATGGTGCTTACGTCTCCCTCTCGTTGAAAAGGTCCCAATTGCAGTGAGGTCGCCGGGTTCGCCGGTAGGGCCAGCGCCCTCTTGGGAAGGGTAGGAGCGAAAGCCAATGTTGAAAAGAAAGTTTCTCAAGATTTCTAGAAACTATTCTCACAAAGCTGCCCAGCCGAAACTACGAGCCATCCTTAGGGACTTCGGGGGCCAGGTCGTCAATGACGCGCGTGATGATGGCCCGCGCTGCCCGGCCGTAGCTGGCGGCAGCGGCTAGTTGGTCGAAGATGCTGGCGTACAGCTCGATCTCTTGGGGCTGGGCAAGGTTCAGCTCGGCGGAGAAGGTCTCGACCATTACCAGGTCGTTGTCCAGCAGCCAGAAGCCGTGCCATGGCGCGACTACGTACGCGGTCTCGAAGCCGATGATGCCGAGCCGGACGTTTGGCAAGGCCGAGAGCGAGACCAGCCGGTCAAGTTGCACAAGCATGACCTCTGGCGGGCACAGACGCAGCCGAAGTGCCGCTTCGGTCAGCACGAAGTGAAACTGCTTATCTCGCCGGTACAAGATGTCCTGGCGCTTCACCCGCGCCTCTACCGCAGCGTCAATATCGTTAGGCACCTTGAATAGGGCGATGCCCTGCGCGAAGCGGAAACGAGCATAGTCCGCCGTCTGAATGATGCCAGGAATAACCGTCGCTTCAAAGACGCGGAACAGCCGCGTTTTGGCGTCGAGCTGGGCAATCTCGTTCTGATGCGGGCGCAAGCCCAGTCTGAGCAGTCGCTGCCACTCGGCGTGCTGCACTTCGAGCGTGTGCAGCGACGCCAGCAGCGTTTCGGTCTCGCGCTCGCTGCCCGTGGTACGGGTCCAGGCCCTGATGTCCCGATCGGTCGGGGACTGTCGACCGTTCTCTAGCTTGGAGATTTTCGATGGCGGCCATGACAAGGACTCCGCGAGCTGCTTACCGGTGAGCCCGGCTTGCTGCCGCAACTCGCGGAGTCGCCTGCCCAGTGCCTCGCGTGCCTGTTGCACGTTGGTCACGCCGCTTGCTCTATTCGGCGGCAAAGTCGTCCCGCCGTATGGCTCGGTGCCAGGCAGCATCGCGCCAGTAGCCGTGCTGCACGATCAGAGCCGGGTCTTCGATCGCTTCACCGCCCTCGAAGCGGCCTCCGTCATCGAAGTGCATCCGTACCAGCTTGCGTGAGTCGAACAGCCAGTAGTCATGGTTCGGCAGGCCATCGGCAACCGCCTGGTCCCGCGTGACATACCGGATATCCTCACCCGCGCCGTTGGTGAACTGGCTGCACCAGACACCGAAGCGGCTGTAGTCCGTGAGCGGCACCGTCGCTACTCGCACGCGCGAGAAACGGCGACCTTCAGCCGACGCCGCCCGGATTATCTTCAGCCAGTCTTGCAGCCAGGGCAGATCGTCCGGCTCGCCTGCGAGGAACTTCCGCAACGAGTCGCGCTCATACGACGAGTCGTAGCTGTCCCGGACTTCCAAGCGGAACGCTGTGTGCTTGAAAGAGTGGAAAAGCTGGTCGAAACTATCCCCGATAAGCAGGCTCAGCGGTGTTCCTCCCCTTGGTCGCGCTGGTAGAACTTCAGCACATGTTCGGGGATCTCGATTATCGCCTCGCCGGGCGGGATCTCGCCTACGTCAGCGAGCGCCTGCGGGTCGGTGACGACCCAGCCCTGAGCGATGTACGTCCTGCGGTCGGTGCGGTCCGTCGCGAACAGCGTAGGCGACTGGCCTGTCTGGGAATCTGGGTCTTTGCCTAAGAACCTGGCACGCATTGATAGTTCCTTCTCGAAAGTTAGAGAAATGTTCTACTGGCACATCGTCGCGCAAGGCACTGCGGGCGTCAATCGCGGAGGTCGTCTTGTTGTGGCTGTCTGGTGTCTGCCCTGGCCGGCAGGTCGGTGGTTGGTGCGCGTGAGGTGGCTGCGGGTTCTTAGGTGAGTGCCCGTGAGGGCTCCGATTTGGTTCTTTGGTGGGGGGCTGAGGTTTACGTTGGCGCTGTGCCCCGCCGGCGCATGGTTGGGGGCAGGGTGGGCGGGCCACCTCGTTTAGTGGACATGGTTCCTCGGTCGGTGCTGCGCGGGCGCGCCTGGGTGGGTTTGCCCGCGCAGCCTTACTCTGGGTGTGGCTGGTTCAGCGGCTCGTGTTAGGGTCGGGGACAGCCGCAGGCGCCTTGCGCTGCTTGGTTCGCGGGCCTCGACGCGATGGCTGAAGCTGGCTCGTCCATTCGATGACCAGTCGGCGGGCAGCGTCCGGGACTGCTATGTTGGGGGTTTCCTTACATCTCCCTACAGCGACGTCGATGGCCCTTCGCATCTATTGGGCCCGGCCGCCGGACCACACCGAGCGACCGTTATGCGATGATTGCGGCATTCATGAACCCTGCCGGGCTCGCCGGAGTCACAGGTCTTCCGGTCAACGATCTGGGCCGTGCTAGCGATCCTTCGTTGCTCGTGCCTCAGCCCCAGACCTCGCGAGCCGTCTGGACGATAAGCCGGAGCTTGGCCGCCTGCTCGTCGGCGGTCAGCACGTTGCCCTCGACGGTGGAGGAGAACCCGCACTGCGGCGACAGGCACAGCTGGTCAAGCGGCACGAATCTGGCGGCCTGGTCGATCCGCCGCTTCAGCAGATCGGGGTCCTCGAGCTCACCGCGCTTGGTCGTCACCAGGCCGAGCACGACCATCTTCCCCTTCGGCACGAATCGGAGCGGCTCGAATCCGCCAGAGCGCTCATCGTCGTACTCGAGGAAGAATCCGTCCACGTTCAGTTCGCTGAACAGCGCCTCGGCCACGAAGTCGTAACCGCCCTCGGCGGCCCAGGATGATCGGAAGTTGCCACGGCACATGTGCGTGGTCACAGCCAGTCCCGGTGGCCGGGCCGAGATAGCGTCGTTGACCTGGCGGATGTACCGCAGATGCAGGTGCTCGGCATCCTCGCCGCGCTCGGCTATCTCGGCCCGCTGGGCCGGGTCGTTGAGATAGGCCAGGCTGGTGTCGTCAAGCTGCAGGTAGCTGCAGCCAATCGCGGCGAGCCGCCGGACCTGCTCGGCGTAGGCGGCGGACAGATCTGACCAGAACTCCTCCATGTCGGGGTAGACCGCCGGGTCGATCGCCGCCGGCCCACCGCGGTAGTGGACCATGTTCGGCGAGGGGATGGTCAGTTTCGGCGTCGCCGAGCCGGCCACGGACTGCAGGTAGCGGAAGTCGTTCTCGAAGATCGTGTGATCCAGCCCGATCCGGCCGGAGACGTGCAGCGCCGCGGGCGTGAACTCGATGTTGCCCGAGGGGTTGCGGAACTTGACCGCCAGGTTGCCCGGCGCCTTGGTGATGCCGCCCAGCTGATAGATGAAGTCCATGTGCCACGACGCGCGGCGGAACTCGCCGTCGGTGGCCGACTGCAGGCCGACGTCCGCCTGCATGGCGACGATCTGGGTGATCGCCGCATCCTCGACGGCGCGCAGCTGGGCGGCGTCGATCCGCCCGGCGGCGAAGCCGTCGCGGGCCGCGAGCACCTGCTGCGGGCGGAGCAGGCTGCCGACATGGTCGGCGCGGAACGGCGGTGCACTGCGCATGTTGATCATCTTCCTTGTCTGATTCAGTCAGCGGTCCCCGGGTCGGCGGGCAGCGCGGGGAAGCCGGTGTAGTTCTCGGCCAGCGAGGTGGCCGCCGCCCGTGAGGTGGTGACGTAGCGGAGCTGAGCTAGCTGCAGCTCAGCCTCCATCGGGTCAGCGCCGGGAGTCCGGTGCAGCATCGTCGTCATCCACCAGGAGAAGTGGGTAGCGCGCCAGACCCGGTTCAGGCAGGTAGCTGAGTAGGCGTCAGCGAGCGCCGGGTCGCCGTGCAGCAGGCGGTCAAGCGCCGGGGCGAGCACGGCCACGTCGGCGAGTGCCAGGTTGAGTCCCTTGGCGCCGGTGGGCGGCACGATGTGCGCGGCGTCTCCGGCCAGAAACAGCCGCCCGTGCCGCATCGGAGCGCTGACGAAACTGCGCATCGGGGTGATGCCCTTGTCCAGCACCGGGCCCTGCTTCAGGTCCCAGCCGGGAAGCTCGAAGCGGCTCTGCAGCTCATCCCAGATCCGCTCGTCCGGCCAGTTCCCGATCGACTCGTCCGGGTCGACCTGGAGGTACAGGCGGCTGAGCGTCGGGCTGCGCAGGCTGTGCAGCGCGAACCCGCGCGGGTGGTGCGAGTAGATCAGCTCGTCGGTGGATGGCGGGACGTCGGCCAGGATGCCCAGCCAGGCGTAGGGGTACTCACGCTCCCGTACCGTGAGCAGGTCAGCGGGAATGGCTGGCCGGCCGATCCCGTGGAACCCGTCGCAGCCCGCGATCGCGTCGCAGACGACCTCGTGCCTGGCACCGTCCGCGCTGGCGTAGCTGAGCACCGGGCGGTCGGTGTCCAGGTGATCTACCACGGTGTCGGCCACCTCGAAGTGGACGGCACCGCCGGCCGCGACCCGTTTCGCTATCAGGTCTTTAACCACCTCGGTCTGGGCGTATACGGTCACCGTGCGGCCGCCGGTCAGCTCGCGGAAGTCAATGTGCCTGCGCTCGCCGGCGAACTGCAGGTAGATGCCGCCGTGCTCCAGTCCCTCCCGGTCGAGCCGGCCGGCCAGGCCTGCCTCGCGCAGCAGCCGGACGCTGCTGTCCTCCAGAACGCCCGCCCGCTGCCTGGCCTCGCAGTAGTCGCGGCTGCGGATCTCGACGACCACCGACTCGATGCCGCGGAGCGCGAGCAGATGGGACAGCAGCAGGCCAGCCGGACCGGCGCCGACGATGCCTACCTGGGTGCGCATCTCCTGCGGAACTGCGCCTAGAAGGGGTAGGGCGCGATGTCACCGCGGATGGTGACCCACCGGGTGTCGGTGAACGCGTCGAGGTTCGCGGTCCCGCCGAACCGCGCGCCGGTGCCGGACGCGCGAATGCCGCCGAACGGGGTGTTGGGCGAGTCGTCCACCGTCTGGTCGTTGATGTGCACGATCCCGGTGGGGATCCGGCGGGCCAGCTCCAGGCCGCGCATGACGTCCTTGGTCAAGATGCCGAGCGACAGGCCGTATTCGGAGTCGGCGGCGAGCTTGGCCACCTCATCGACGGTGGAAAACCGGACCACGGGCGCGACCGGGCCGAACACCTCATTGGCATAGGCCGGCATGGCCGGAGCCACGTCAGCCAGGACGGTTGGCTGGTAGAACAGGCCCTCGTAGGTGCCGCCCGCGGCGAGCCTGGCGCCCGCGTCCACGCTTCCGGTGACCAGGGCGTGCACCTTGTCGCGCTGGCGCTCGTCGATGATCGGCCCGAGGGCGACCTGCCCGGAGGCCGGGTCGCCGACCGGCAGGTGGCCGGCCTTCTCGGCGAGGCGGCTGACATAGTCGTCGTAGACCGCGTCCTGCACCAGATGACGGCCGGCTGTCATGCAGATCTGGCCCTGGTGCAGGAACGAGCCCCAGGCCCCGGCCGAGGCCGCCTTGTCCAGATCGGCATCGTCGAGGACGATCAGCGCTGAGTTGCCGCCGAGTTCCAGGTGCACCCGCTTGAGGTGCTGGCCGGCCAGCGCGCCGACCCGGCGTCCGGCCGCCGTGGACCCGGTGAACGAGATCACCGACACCAGCGGATCTTCGATCAGTGCCTCGCCCACGTCAGCACCGCCGGGCAGGACGTGCAGCAGGCCCTCGGGCAGGCCGGCCTCCTCGAAGATCCTGGCCAGCACGACCCCGCCGCAGACGGCGGTCCGGGGATCGGGCTTGAGCACCACCGCGTTGCCGAGGGCGAGCGCGGGAGCCACCGAGCGGATCGCGAGGATCTGTGGGAAGTTGAACGGGGCGATCACGCCGACCACGCCGACCGGCACCCGCTCGGCGAAGCTCAGGTGCGGCTGCTCGCTGGGCAGCAGGTCACCGTACGAGCGGCCGGGCAGCGTGGCCGCCTCGAAGACCTCCTCGGTAGCCACGTGGGTCTCGAACTGCGCCGCCGGGGGGATCTTCCCGCCCTCGCGGACGCTCCAGTCCTCGATCTCGGCCGCGTTGGCCAGCCAGATCTCGCCGGCCTTGCGCAAGATCGCGGCCCGCTGGGTGTACGGGAGCGCGGCCCAGCCTGGCTGGGCAGCCGCCGCGGCGGCGGTCGCTGCGGCGATGTCAGCCGGCGATGCGATGCCGACCCGGCCGAGCTCGGCGCCGGTGGCCGGCTCGATGACCGCGGCCTCGCCGCCGCCGACCTGGTTCCACCCGCCGGTGAACGCCTTGCCGTGCCAGGTTGACTTGTCGAGCAGAGTCACGGGTACAACTCCTTCATCAGGTGGCGGCTCAACCGGCAGCGACAATGTGCGCTTGCCGAACATCAGTTCCGTTATCGAACGTTGAAAAATCTAGGTGCCTGGCCGGCCCAGTGTCAATGTCGGCTATGGCACGGCGGCCTTGTCAGTCCCGGCCCGGTCCCGGCCTGCTCGCGACCTGCTCCCGGACGTTCCTGGCTGGCCTGGCCGGCTTCGCCGCCGCCTCTGCGGCTGGTGGTGCCGCGCCAAGCTTCGGCGTGCTGCTCTGCGCGCGTGCCGCCCAGGGAGCCTTCGCCGCCCTGCTCACTCCAACCGCGCTGTCCCTGCTGACCCTGACCTTCACGCAGGTGCGCGAGCGGGCCAAGGCATTCGCCGTGTTCGGGGCGATCGCCGGCACCGGAGGCGCCGCTGGTCTCCTGCTCGACGGCATCCTGACCGAGTACCTGCAATGGCGCTGGTGCCTGTTCGTCAACGTCCCGATCGCGGTCGCCGCGCTGATGGCCGGCCGCCGGGTGCTGCCTGATGCACCGCGCCAGCGTGGCTCCAGGCTCGACCTGCCCGGGGTGCTCCTGGTGACCGGCGGATTGGTCGCACTCGTCTACGGTTTCTCCGAGGCGGCCACGAAAGGCTGGTCGTCGCCGGTCACCCTCGGCGCGCTGGCGGCCGGCCTCGGACTGCTTGGCGTGCTTGGGGTCGTGGAGTCACGGGTCAGCGATCCCCTGCTGCCGCTGCGCATTCTGGCCGACCGCAACCGGGGCGGCTCCTGTCTCGGGATCGGCCTGGCCGTGATCGCCATGTACGGGCTCTTCCTGCTGCTCACGTTCGACTTCCAGGTGGTACTGGGCTACTCGCCGGCCGGGCCGGCCTGGCGTTCCTGCCGCTATCCGCTGCCGTGCTGGTCAGTTCCACCACCGTTGCCCGCGCGCTGCTGCCGCAGGTGCCGCCGCGCCTGCTCATCGTCCCTGGCCTGGTGCTCGCCGCGGCCGGCATGGCGACCCTGACCGGCCTTGGCGTCCAGGCCAGTTATGTCACCCATGTGCTGCCCGCCGAGCTGCTGCTCGGCTTCGGCCTGGGCGCGGTGTTCGTGCCCGCCTTCTCCACGGCCACTGCCGGGGTCGGTCCGCGCGAGGCGGGAGTTGCCTCAGCCGTGGCCAACACGGCCCAGCAGGTCGGTGCCTCGCTGGGCACCGCGCTGCTCAACACGATCGCCGCCGCAGCCACCGCCAGCTACCTCGCGACTCGGATCCGCGGCGGGCCAGGTGCCGCGGCCGCGCTGGTCCACGGCTACACCGTGGCAGCCAGCTGGCCGGCCGGCATCCTGGTCGCCGCCGCACTCGTCGTGGGGCTGCTCGTCAACGCCGGCCCGCCCCGCCACCAGGCCGCGGCGCCGACCAGCTGATCGCGGCGAGTCGCCCGGCGACGCCGGGCACCTTCGTCGCACCGGACGCCGGGCGCTGGCGAAAAACTGATCGTGGAGACTTGACTGCGGTATGTGCACAAAAGTCTCCACGATCTTCGGTCGCGAGATCGCGGCGACTCGACGATCACCGTGTGCTACCACAGCAGCGATTACCGCTGAGGTGGCGATTAGCTAAGCGGGGCGCCGGCCAGGACCGCGATGACACCGAGACCGGCCGCGCCGACGATGGCAGCGACAACATTCCGGCGCAGACCGAGCAGCCAGGCCGCAGCCAGGCCGAGCACCGCCAGCTGCCAGAGATGCGCAAGCTCAAGCGCCAGCGGGATGGTGGCCCCGGCGATCGCGCCGATGGCGGCAGGTCCGGCGCCGGTCAGGAACGCCTGCACCCGGGCGTTGCGCCGGAGCATCGCGAACCGCGGTGCGCCGACCAGCACGAAGGCGAAAGATGGGGCGAAGGCGATCAGCGCGGCGAGCAAGCCGCCGCCAAGGCCGGCCGCAGCGAAGCCGACGACGGCGACGGTCTGCACGACCGGGCCGGGTGTCACCTGGCCGAGGGCGACAGCGCTGAGAAACTGCGTGCCGGTCATCCAGTGATAGGTATGCACGGCGTCCTGCTGCATGAGCGGCACGATCACGAAGCCGCCGCCGTAGGAGAGCGCTCCGACCTTGAACGCGACCCAGACCAGGGCGAGCAGCCCGCCGGCGGCCACCGGGGCGGCCAGCGCAAGCGGCAGGATCGCGCCCGGCGGGCCAGGCCTGTCGGGCTGACCGGGCCCGCCGGGCTGACCGGGCCCGCCGGGCTGACCGGGCCCGCCGGGCCGACCGGGCCCGCCGGGCCGACCGAGCCGACCGAGCCTGCCGGATATACCGGGCTCGCCGGGTCCGCCGGATTGGGTCCCGGCCGTACGGATGGACATCTCGATCAGCCCGCAGGCAGCGAGCACCACGACGAGGAACTCGCCGGCCAGCGCGCCGGCCGCCCCGCCGAGCAGCAGATAGGCCAGCCAGCGCAGCCGCGGCCAGGTCAGACGTGACCGGATCAGGCGCGGATGGCTCAGCCGGGACCAGCTGCGCCCCGCCGGAGCAGACGGCGATCCGCCCGGACCAGACGGCGATACGGCCGAATCGGACGGCCCTCCCCCAGGATCGGACGGCCCTCCTCCCGGATCGGACGGCGACCCGTCCGGAGCAGACGGCGCCTCGGCTGGAGTGGACAGCGAACCCGCCAGAGCAGACGGCGCGCGGGCGGGCCTGGCCCGTCGCCAGCTGGCAGGCGCCAGTCCCAGCGCGGCCGCGGCTGCCACCGCGGGCACCGCGGCGCCGGCCCCGGCCGCTGCCCCGGCGATCCAGAGTGGCGGGCGGGCAGCCAGGAACAACGCGGCAAGCGCCAGGATGACAGTCAGCCCGGGCAGGATGAAGCACGCACCGCCGACTACCGCGCCGAGCGGGCCGGCCAGCCGCCACGCGCAGAAGATCGCCAGCTGGGTCGAGGCGGGACCGGGCAGCAGGTTGGCTGCCGCGATTCCGTCCTCGAACTCTTCGGCCGACAGCCAGCCACGCTGGTCGACGCAGAGTTTGCGCAGCAGCGCGATATGGGCCGGCGGTCCGCCGAAGCCGATGCAGCCAATCCGGCCCCATTCGCGCACTATGGTCCGCAGCGGCACCGCTCCCGCGGTCGAACCTTCGGTCGACCCCGCGGTCGACCCCCCGGTGGACCCTGCAGTCCGCCCCGCGGTCGACCCTGAGTCCGGCCCGGCACCTGGCCCGGCGCTCAAGAGACGATGTCCTTCGTGCGGAACCGGCGGAAGGCCAGCGCGATCAGCACGATCGCGTAGCTGACGGACACGGCGGCTCCCTCGATCATGGACGTCCAGCTGATCTGCGGCTGGAGCACGTTGAGCCAGGAGAACTGCCAGTGCGTGGGCAGCAGCTGCCGCCACGACCCGAGCGCGGTCACCGCGTCCAAGATGTTGCTGACGATGACCAGGCCTACCGCGCCGCCGACCGCGCCGAGCGGTGAGTCGGTGCAGACCGAGAGCAGGAAGGCCAGGCCAGCGACGACGAGCTCGGTGATCAGCACGTAGCCGAGGATGATCGCCAGCCGGCCGACGGCGGCGCCGGTACCGAGCTGGACGCCGGAGGCCGGCAGCTTCAGCGGATGCCAGCCGAACGCGACGGTACCGGCGACCAGCGCCATGATCGGCAAGCTGGCGACCGCGACCGACGCGTAGCCGAGCGCGACGATCAGCTTCTGCCGCAGCAGCCTGGCTCGTGGCACCGGCGCCGCGAGCAGGTACCGCAGCGAGGCCCAGCTCGCTTCGGTGGAGACGGTGTCACCGCAGAACAGGGCGACCGCGACGACGAGCAGGAAGCCGGCCGAGGCGAAGAAGGCGAATCCGGCGAAGTTGAGGCCGCCCACCGTAGCGTCGGCTACCAGGCCGGGGGTCTGGCTGTCAGCCGGGCTATTGCTGCTCAGCTCGAACGCGCCGACCAGGATCCAGGGCAGCACGAGCAGGATCACGAAAGCGATCAGCGTGCGGCGGCGGCGCAGCTGCCGGATCGCCTCGACGGCCAGCGGCAGGGTCCGGCGCGGGCTGTATCCAGGCGCCCCGGCCTGCGCGCTGGCCGGTGTGCTGGCCTGAACCTGGCCGGCCGCGCCATCCGTCCGGCCAGTTCCGCGATCAGCCTGGTCACTCATCGCGCCGCCTCCGCTGACGCCGACTGCGCTGACGCCGACTGCGCTGGCTCCAGCTTCGGTGGCGGCCCGGCCGGCCCGATCAGGGCCAGGAACGCATCCTCAAGCCGACGGACCGGCGCGACCCGCTCGACTGGTATTCCGGCCAGGACGAGAGCCGCGACGAGGTCAGCCGCGGCGACGCCGCCCGGGTGTACGAGCACGCCCTCCGGATGCGGTTCCGTGCTCTGCACTCCCAGGCCGGCGAGCACACCGACCGCGTCAGCCGGACGTGGCGTGCCGATCATCAGCGCTCCGCCGTCGCCGACGATCTCGCTCACCGGTCCCGCCGCGATCCGGCGGCCGACGTGCATCACCACCACATGAGTGCAGGTCTGCTCGACCTCGGCGAGCATGTGGCTGGACAGGATGACCGTCCGGCCGCCTGCCGCGTAGTCGAGCAGGACATCCCGCATCTCCCTGATCTGCGGCGGATCGAGCCCGTTCAGCGGCTCGTCGAGCACCAGCAGGTCCGGCAGGCCGAGCATGGCCTGCGCGATCGCGAGCCGCTGGCTCATGCCGCGCGAATAGCTGCGGACCTTGCGGTCGATCGCGCTGCCCAGCCCGGCAATGGCCAGCACGTCAGCAAGGTGCGGGTCGGCCGACGGCCGCCCGATCGCCTGCCAGTAGAGCTCCAGGTTGGCCCGGCCGGACAGGTGCGGCAGGAAGCCAGGTCCCTCCACGAATGCGCCCAGTCTGGACAGAGCCGGCGAACCGGCCCGCACCGGGCGGCCGAAGATCGTAATCGTGCCGGCGTCGGGGCGGATCAGGCCCATCAGGGCACGCAGCGTGGTGGTCTTGCCTGCTCCGTTCGGGCCGAGCAGTCCGAGGATCTGGCCGCGTTCCACCCGCAGGTCCAGTCCGTCCACCGCAAGCTGGCCATCGCGGTACCGCTTGGTCAGTCCCTGGATGTCCAGCGGAACGTCCGCGTCGTCCGGCACCCAGGAGACCGCGAACCGGCGCCGGCCGGTCAGCAGCAGCAGCGCCGCGAGCAAGATCGCGGCCACCGGTGCGGCCCAGGTCCACCAGGCCAGGCCGTTGCCCTGCAGCACCAGCGCAGGGTCGGACGGCATGACGATCCCGGGACCGGCCAGCGCCACCTGGTAGGCGGCCGGCCCGCCGGGGCTGGCATAGGCGAAGTCGGTGGTGGTCAGCACGAGCATCAGCTGGTGGCCCGCCGCGAACTGGTAATCCATGGTCGGCAGCTGGACCGTGACCAGGCGCCCGGACGACGCCTGACTCACCCGCAGCGGCGCGGCCAGCGAGAAGGGCAGCGTCGAGTTGCCGGCCTGATCGACGTCGTAGATCTTGGCGAACAAGGTCAGGCCGGGCGGGCCGCTGACCCTGATCCGGACGGTCGGCGCCCCGGTGACCTGAAGGGGGGCGGTCAGCGGTGCCGAGAAGAAAGCCGCGCTCTGGCCGGGCATGTCGAAGGTGAACCCGAGCCCGGCTGACGCGCCGAGCGCGCCGATGCCGGGGAAGACCGACATGGACGGCGGGCTGCCGCCGGCCGGATTGACCACGGTCTGCGGCGGGCCCGCCAGCCGGATCAGCACTCGTCGCGTCCCGTTCAGACCAGGAAAGGCGGGCGCGGTGGCGATCCCGAGCGACTGATCACCGGTCGTCGGGTCAAAGCCAAGATTACGCGAAACGGAAAATCCGGGCTGACTCCCGTCCGCCGAGCCGGGCTGAGCCGGACCGCCGGCTCCGCCGGGCGCGCCGCCTCCGCCAGCTCCGGCGGCCCGATTGCCTCCGCCTGCCGCCGGCCGCCACGGCCGCTGCTTCAGCCAGCGGTCGAACCAGGCGATCGCGAGCGAGTCGATCCTGGCGCTCTCCTGATTGCCGCCGTCATGACCGCCGGCGAACCAGACCATGTCCGCCGGGGTGCCGTTGCGCCTGATCTCACCGTAGGTGGCCGCGGCCTGGTCCAGCCCGAACAGCGAATCGGTCTCGCCCTGGATCAGCAGGGTCGGCGCGTGGATTCGTCCGGCCACGGTCGACGGGCTGGATGCCCGCAGAATCGCGATCGCCTGCGGCGTGGCCCGGCCGAGGGTCGCGATCTGCTGGTACATGGCACAGATCGACGGCAGGAACCGGCCGCACTCCGCGGCTCGAGCCACGGCGGCCGGTCCGCTTCCCGCTGAGCCAGGTCCTGGCGATCCGCCAGCCGCGCCCGTTCCGCCGGCTCCCGGCGCGGCGGCTCCGGTCCCGGCCGACCCGGCAGCCCCGGCCGACCCGGCAGTCCCGGCCGGTCCAGCCGTCCCGAATCCTGCTGTTCCCTGGGTGAACAGCAGCCCGGCCCACTGCTTCTTGAACACGCCGTCAAGCGGCGGGCCGCCTGCCGCGTTCGGGAAGAGCGCGGTCGCCAGGTCGTTCCAGGTGATCTCGGGCACCACGGCGTCGATCCTTGGGTCGTAGGCCGCGGCGAGCAGGGCCATCGCGCCGCCGTAAGACGCTCCGGCGATCCCGACCCGCGGATCTCCGGGGTGATCGAGCAGCACCCGCGGCTGCCGGGACAGCCAGGTCACTAGCTGCTCCACGTCTTTGACCTCGTAGTCAGGGGAGTCAAGCGCGATCTGACCGGTCGATCCGCCGAACCCGCGCGCCGACCAGGTCAGCACGGCGAACCCGGCCCGTGCCAGTCCGATCGCCTCGCCCCTGACCGCGTCCTTGGTCTCGCCGAACCCGTGCGCCAGCAGTACGGCAGGCACCCGGCCGGTCCCGCCCGGCGTGAAGAAGGTGGCGTCGAGCACCACGTGCTGGTTGTTCTGCGGCCCGTCGACCACGGCGATCCGCACATCCCGCGCCGCGTACGGAGCCGGGCTGCCGGTCAGCGCCACCGCAGCGACCGCCCCGCCGACCGCCACCACGCCGACGGCGGTGGCGACGACCAGCGCCCGGCGCGACCAGCGCGCGCGAAAACCCATAAGGGGACCGTAGCAACGCCCACCAGGTGCCGCCGTCCCCGTCCTGACATGCCCGTCGCGGTCGGGTCGAACTCAGCTGGTCAGCCGAGATCCCGTTCGCTCCAGCTATCTGACTCAAGCGGGCCGAGTAGCTCTTCAAGGAAGAACTTCGTCTTTAGCGGCGGCTGCTGGTGCGGGTACATGTGCTCCAGCACGGCCAGCGCCTCCGCTGCAGTGCGGATCCCGCATTCGGCCAGCAGCAGTTCGATGTCCTCGTCGTCTTCGCCAAAGCGCATTGCCATCAGTTTCATCGCGAGCAGATAGCGGGGCGAGGCTGTCGTGATTTCGATTCCGTGCATACCAGGAAGCCTGGTCCCGTCTGGATCTGTCGTTGGCATGAAGCCCTTGACGGCATCGTTCAGCCAGTCTGCGGGCAACCCCATGTCCTCGGCCACAGTTGCAGCGGCCTGGTAGATCACGCTCTTCGGCTCGAACACGGCGTCAATGTCCTTGGTAACGCGCCTGGACGAGTAGGCAAGTGCCATCGCCGCGCCACCCACGATGAAGATCTGGCCATGCACGCCCCGACGTGTGAGCTCGTCGCCAAGAGCCTGGAGAGCGGCGAGTCTTCGCGCCTTAGTGAAGTACTTCTCAGGCACGGTCGAACACCTCCCGGGCAATGAAGACGCCGTGACGAGCGAAGACAGCCGGAGTGTTGGCCAGGGTGTATGCGTGGAAAGCGGGCCGCGTCGCAACGAACCACAACGGCTCAACGAACCGTGCCGGTTCATTGACCCAGCTAGGAGCGGAGATATCAGCCTCTGCTGCGAAGAACTCCGCCATTCCAGCCAGCGCTGCGTCGAAACCGGCATCTCCGGTGAGCGCAGGCTCTTCCTCGATCAGCGCCAACTTGCCGGGGCGGGAGGAGCCTATACACGGTCCTTTGGCGGACTGCTCAGCACGCTGAGCGCAGCTTCGTAGAGAGTGATGAGGCCGGCTTGGACTTCGGGTCCGTGGAACTGGGGATTCCAGGCCAGGTCTGCCAGCGAGTCGCTGATTGCGAACGCGGCGGCGACGTGCACGCCCCTGACCTCGGCCACGGCGAACAGCGCAGCCGCCTCCATCTCGACGCAGAGCACTCCCTCTTCCTGGTAGCGGCGGGCCTCGGCCACGGTCTCCCGATAGGGCGTGTCGATCGTCCAGGAGGTGCCTGGCCGGAACGTTACGCCGGCTTGCCGCAACGCCGCCCCTAGCGCAGCGCTCATGGCGGGCGCCGCCGCTGCCAGCTTCGCTGCAGGCAGATAGTGGTGCGAGACTCCCTCGTCTCGGATGGCTGCCTCGCAGAGGACCAGATCGCCTGCCTGCAGGTCACGCTGCAAACTCCCAGCCGTTCCGACGGATACAAACGCCGACGTGCCCATCGCCGTCAGTTCCTCCAGTGCCGCAGCCGCTGCGGGTGCCCCGATCCCGAACTGGCCGAGCAGCCCGACCCGGCCGGCCGTGCTCGGCAGCGGCAAGATCCCGTGCAGCGCACCTCGGTGCTCCGGACGCTTCAGTCCTTCGATCCGCAGCACGTGGTCGTAAAGGGAACGCTGATAGCACAGCACGACACTGGGCGGGGCGTGCAAAGCCTCGAGCGCGCCGATCCGTCGTAAGTAGGCGACGAAGTCGGCCGGGCCAAAGATCGCTTCCTCGGCGTGCTTGCCAGCGAAGTTCGGGTAGCTGGCCGACGACACAAAGGCCGATTCTACTGAGGCCGTCCGGCGATCTGACCGGACTTACGTCAGCTCCACCACGGCGCCGTCCCGGTCGATCTCCAGCACGTGCACGGTCCAGTCGGGGTCGGCCTCGTCGGCGATGACCGCCACGGCAGCCGGCCCCGCGGTCTTCTCGGGCACCGTCAGCGCGAGCACCGACGGTCCGGCGCCGGAAATCACCGCCGGGATCCCAGCCATCCGCAGCGCGGTGACCAGGGCGGCCGACCGCGGCATGACGCGCGCCCGGTAGGGCTGGTGCAGGAAGTCCTCGGTCGCGTCAAGCAGTGGCTCCGGGTCAGCCGTCAGCGCCGCGATCAGCAGTGCGGCGCGGGCCGCGTTCTGCGCCGCGTCGGCATGCGGCACCGTGGCCGGCAGCACCTGGCGCGCCGCAGCAGTGGAAAGCGGCACTTTCGGAACGCAAAGCACCGGCGTCAATCGCGCCAGCGGAGTCAGCCTGGCATACCGGAAGCCAGACGGCGCCGCCCAGGCGATGGTCAGCCCGCCGGCTAGGCAGGCCGCCACATTGTCGGCATGCCCGTCGAGTCGGGCGGCTAGCTGAAGCACGGCGTTGTCCGGGAGACGATCCAGCCCACGTTCGCCGCTCAGCGCCCGTGCGGCGAGCATGCCCGCCACGATCGCCGCAGCCGATGAGCCGAGTCCGAAGCCTTGCGGAATCGAGTTCTCGCAGCGCAGCGCGATTCCTGGCGGCTGCTCTCCGATCTGGCTAAACGCAGCTCGCATGGCCTGCACTACCAGGTGATCCTCGCCTTGGCCCACCGTCCCCGCGCCGGTCCCGATCACGTCAATCGCCAGCCCGGCATCGACCACCCTGGCTTGCACCACGTCGTGCAGGGACAGCGCTAGGCCCAGCGAATCGAATCCGGGCCCAAGGTTGGCGCTGGTCGCCGGAACCCGAACGAGCACCGCCCGGTCGGCCCGGCTCATCGCGGCTCCGGCCGACTTATCGCTTCGGCCGTCGCCGTCCCCGCTGCGTCGGCATAGCCCCGGAGCCGCGCCGCAGGGACGCCAGCGCGCACCGGCCAATCCGGCTCCGTGCCGGTCACCTCGGCAGAACCGCGAGCCAACCTGGCAGGTATGCCAGCGAGAACCGAACACTCCGGCGCTGCCATTGCTACTCCAAGCCGAGCGCGGTCGCGGCCGCCGCGGCGTCCGCCGGAATCGTGACCGGCCCAGGCAGCGCGGTCATCGCGGTGTCCGGGTCCTTCAACCCGGTCCCGGTAATCGTGCAGACCACCACCGAGCCAGCGCGCACCTGACCGTCCTGGCACGCCTGCAGCAGGCCGGCCACTCCCGCCGCTGACGCGGGCTCCCCGAACACGCCCTCGCGGGCAGCCAGCAGCCGGTAGGTCGCCAGGATCTGCTCGTCGCTTACCGCGCCGAACATCCCGCCGGACTCGCTCCTGGCCGCCTCGGCCAGCTGCCACGAGGCCGGATTGCCGATTCGGATCGCTGACGCGATCGTCACCGGATCACGTACCGGCTCGCCGGTGACCAGCGGAGCCGCGCCCGCGGCCTGAAAGCCCAGCATCCGGGGTGCTCTGGATGACCGGCCCGAGATCAGGTACTCGGAGTAACCCATCCAGTAGGCGGTGATGTTGCCTGCGTTGCCGACCGGGAGGCAGTGCACGTCCGGGGCATCGCCGAGTGCCTCCACCACCTCGAACGCGGCGCTCTTCTGCCCTGCCAGCCGGTCCGGGTTGACCGAGTTGACCAGTGCCACCTGATAGTCAGCCGCGAGCTTGCGGACAAGTTCCAGGCAGTCGTCGAAGTTGCCGTCCACCTGCAACAGCCTGGCGCCGTAGACCAGTGACTGGGCCAGCTTGCCGAGCGCGATCTTGCCGCGCGGCACCAGCACCACGCAGGCAAGCCCGGCCCTGGCCGCGTACGCGGCGGCACTGGCGCTGGTGTTGCCAGTCGAGGCGCAGATCACGGTGGTCGCGCCGCGGGCGGCGGCGAGCGAGACGGCCACGGTCATGCCGCGGTCCTTGAACGAACCCGTCGGGTTCATCCCCTCGATTTTCAGATGCACCTGGCAGCCAGTCAGCTCGGACAGCACTGGTGCGGGCAGCAGCGGCGTGCCGCCCTCGCCCAGGCTGACCACCGCCTCGGCCGGGATTTCCGGCAAATTCGCGGCGTACTCGGCGATCACCCCGCGCCAGGACCGGCGCCCGCCGGCCGAGCCGGTCCCACTGGCCGAGCCGGTGCCGCCATCCGAGCCGACCCGGGCGGCGGCATCCCAGCCTGCGGTCACTCGCCCTCCTCGCCCTCGACCCGCATAACGCTGTCTACCGCGCGAACCGCCTCCATCGCAGTCAGGTCGGCCACGGTCGCGGCCAGCGCTGACTCGCGTGCGGTGTGGGTCACGATGATCAAGATGGCGTCTTCGCCCCTGCCCTCCTGGTGCACCGTCTTGATCGACACTCCCCGCCGGGCGAACCGCTCAGCCACCGGGGCCAGCACGCCTGGCCGGTCGGCCACGTCAAGGGCGACGTAGTACCTGGTCAGCGCGTCGGCCATCGGGACCACCGGCAGCTCGGCGTAGGTCGCGGGCTCCGGTCCGCGCAGACCGGCCCGCCGGTTCCTGGCCACGGCAACGATGTCGCCGAGCACCGCGCTCGCGGTGGGCTGCCCGCCCGCGCCCGCCCCGTAGAACATCAGCCGTCCCGCCGCCTCGGCTTCCACGAAGACCGCGTTATACGCCTCATGCACAGCGGCGAGCGGATGCACCCTCGGGATCATCGCCGGATGCACTCGCACCGAGACACCGCCGTCGCACCGCTCGCAGATGGCCAGCAGCTTGATCACGAAGCCAAGCGCCCTGGCGCTGGCGATGTCATCGGCGGTCACGGCCGCGATGCCCTCGGTGTACACATCCGCCGAGGTGATCTGGGTGTGGAAGGCGAGACCGGCCAGGATCGCGGCCTTGGCCGCCGCATCGTGGCCCTGCACATCGGCGGTCGGATCCGCCTCGGCAAAGCCGAGTCGCTGGGCCTGCGCGAGCGCGGTGCCGAAGTCCGACCCGAGCGAGTCCATCCGGTCCAGGATGAAGTTGGTGGTGCCGTTGACGATGCCGAGCACGCGCCGGACGGCGTCGCCGGCCAGCGATTCGCGCAGCGCCCGGAGCAGCGGAATGGCACCGGCCACGGCGGCCTCGTAATACAGGTCGGCACCGTTCGCGCTGGCGGCACGATGCAATGCGGCGCCGTCACTGGCCAGCAGCGCCTTATTCGCCGTCACCACGGATTTGCCTGACTCGAGCGCGGCGAGCAACAGCGAGCGGGCCGGCTCGATCCCGCCGATCAATTCGACCACGAGGTCCACATCCGGCCGGGTGACCAGCGCCGCCGCGTCGGTCGTGAGCAGCGATTCGTCGACCCCGCCGATCCGGTCAAGCTCCGGCCGCCGAACCGCGATCCCGGCGATCTCCAGCGGCCCGCCAGCCCGCGCCGACAGATCCCCAGCCTGCTCGCCTAGCAGTCGCGCCACCTGCGACCCCACTACCCCGCACCCCAGCAGCGCGATCCGCAGCGGGTCGCGCGCTTCCCCGGCCATCGGCACCAGGTTCCCCCTCCCACATGGTCCCAGCCAGCCTAGGTCCCACACCAGACTATGGCGGCCCACCTAGCCCGGCAGTCTCCTGCGCCCCAGCGACGTCGTCGCAAACGAAGCTTCCCGCGGGTCCGCATCAGCACCGAAGTATCGGGTCGCGAGGTGGCATTCTCGTGCGCCGCCCGCTGCCACGTCGCCGAGATCGGAAGGGTCAGCTGTCACGCCGCGCGATCGATTTCCGCACCGGTCGTAATCGGCGGGCAGCCATCGGGACGAGGCCATTTTCGGACGGAGCGCATGGTGCTAATGTGCCTATACCTGGTCATCTGTTCCCTTCACCCGACCGAGACCGGAACGGCCGGATCGGCAATGCGCTGTACGCGTGCGCTCAGCGCTTTCGCGGTCACCCTCGTGATCGCCTTCCGGCCGCCCAGCCCCTACAGCCAAATCACCGGACCGACGTCACTGAGATAGCCCCTGGTGCGGGCTCAATCCGGCCGGGGAAGGAAGGAGCCGTGGTGAGACGCAAGGGCAGGCAAGAAAAGGTTGCTCAGGAAGAGGCCATTGAACCTAGGTTCGCCCGTACCAGGCGCGGGCTGCTGGCAGGAGCGGCCGGTGCCCTCGGCCTGCTGGCCGGCGAGACGGTCCTGGCCGCCGCCCCGGCCCAGGCCGGCACCGACGGCGACGTGGTGCTCGGGGCCCGTAACTTCTCCTCGACAACGACCAGCATCCAAGCCGACCTCCCGGCCACACAGGCCCTGCTTCTGGTCGCAGCGCCATACAGCGGTGGCGCGCTGGCGGCTGCTGGTGATACGGAGGGCAATAGCGTCCCCACCATCCAGGCCCAAAGCTACGGGCCGGGTGCCGCGGTGTCCGGGACTAACAGCTACAACCAGCCCGGGGTGAAGGGACCTGCGCTGACCGGAACGTCCGCCAGTGCCGAGGGCTTGTACGCGCAGAGCGGCGGAACCGCGGGAACGACTCCAGGTACTACCCGAAGTGGCGTACACGGGGTGACCGACAGCTCGTCCGACTCGGGGGTGTGGGGTGAGGCCGTCGGCGGCGGGTACGGCGTCTCCGGGGCCACCAGTTCCACCGGGATCACTGGCCCGGCGGGAGTGTGGGGGGTGAACGGCGGGAGCGGGCCGGGTGTCACGGGCGTGTCCAGTATCGGAGCCGGCGTGTACGGCCACTCAAACGCTGAGGGCCTGTACGCGCAATCAGGCAGTGCCCCGGGGACCAGTCCTGGTGCCACCCAAAGTGGCGTGCACGGAGTGACCGACAGCACGTCGGCCCCGGCAGTCTGGGGGGAGGCGGTGGGCGGGGGCTACGGCGTCTCCGGGACCACCAGCTCCACCGGGAACAGCGGCACCGCCGGGGTCCTCGGCCAGAACCACGGGACCGGGCCAGGCGTTTCCGGCAGCTCCAACGGCGGGCCGGCGGTTTACGGCGTGACCGGGTCGGGCGGGGTCGGCGTGCTCGCCCAGAACACCAGCGCCAGCGGCGGGTCCGCGCTCCAGGTGATCGGGACGGCGGTGTTCAGCCGGGCCGGCCATGGCCTCATCTCAGGCACGAGCACCACCGGGACGATATACCCGCCGGGCGGGCTCACGGGCACCTCGACGGTCCTGGCGATCCTGCAGACCGCGCTGCCTGGGGTCTGGGTGACCTCGGCGGTGCCCAACCTGTCGAACGGCTCAGCGACGATCAACCTGAGCCAGGCGCCAGGCTCGGGAAAGACCGTTTTCTTCGCCTGGTTCGTCGTGAACTGACCTGGCCGCAGGCCATCCGCAGCGGGCCGGGCCTGCGACCGGACTGGCACATCACAGTCCCCAGACAAATCATGGATTATTGAGAATTGCCACTAGGCGGGACGGCTACGTGCGGTGTAATGTCAAGGGACAAAATCATCGCGGCGGAACCCAGGTAACTGAATCGCAGATTATTTTGCGGAGGTAAAGCGGGCCGTTACTTTGCTTCGGCGCGATCACGGTGCTTTGCTGTCATCGCGTGTCGTGGAGGCCTGCAATGAAACACGCTTGTGGAACGTTCGACCGTTTATTGCGACTGAGGTCTAACCGTGCGCGCAGGGTGGGTGCGTTCCTCGTCGCGGCGGCTCTGTTATCGGGGCTGCTGAGCGCGGTCGGCCTGACCAATCCAGGTGGCGCACTTGCGACTACATCACCGGCGCTTATGCCGGCGGCGGGTCAGTTCTTCCCGGTGGCACCGACCAAGGTGCTGGACACCCGCGATGGGATAGGCGGCGTCCCGGCCGCGCCGCTCGCCTCGGGCGCGACGGCGACGTTCCCGGCTACCGGCTTGGGCCAGATTCCGGCTGGTGACGTTTCGGATGTCTACGTTGTGATCACAGCGATTTCGCCGCAGGATAACGGCTGCCTGCAGGACTACGATTCCGATCTGGTGAATCCGGCGATCTGTACGGTGTCGTTCGCGGCGGGGGACAACACCACGGATAGCGACATCGTGCAGGTTAGCTCGGCGGGGGATGTGTCGGTGACCAATGCCAGTTCGGGGACGGCCGATGTGTCGGTCACGGTGCTGGGCTACTACCAGACTCTCGGCACGGCGACTGCGGGTGAGACTTATACCGCCGTGCCTGAAGCCGATATCGTGGATACCCGGTCGGGGCTCGGCGCACCGCACAAGCAGGTCCCGCCGGGTGGCAGCCTGACGGTTCAGGTAACCGGAGCGGGCGGTGTCCCATCGGGCGCACCTGGGGCGGCGCTGTTCATCGGCGCGGCGAATGCCACCGAGGCGGGGTATGTGTCGGCATACCCAGCCGGCGGACCGCCGTCGAGCCTGTCGATGCTCAGTTACTCCCCGAACCGGACGACCCATGACCTGTATTTCGGGGCATTGTCGTCCGGCGGGCAGCTGACCCTGGTCAACCAGGGAGCGGTACCGGTGGACCTGCTGGTCAGTGTTCAGGGCTACCTGGTCAGCCCGTCGACCATTGAGGCTGGCAGCGCCTATCAGGATGTGCCCGAGGACCGGATCGCCGATACCCGTTTCGGGACGGGCGGGGTCCCGGCGACGCCGGTCCCGGCCGGCGGCTCGATCACATTCGCTGCGACCGGCATCGATGATGTGCCGGCGACGGGTGTCCCGTCGGTCGCCGAAAGCGTCGCGGCCGTGAGCCCCACCGGGAACGGCTACTTGTCGGTCTACCCGGCAGGTACCGCTGACCCGAAGCAGCCAGGCGTGAATTTCAACACCGGGGATGACGGCGACAACGACATGTCTGCTCCGCTGCTGTCTCAGGTGTCCCCGACCGGCCAGGAGACCATCACCAACCACAGCTCCGGCACCGTCGACATCATCGTCTCTGTGCGCGGCTACTATCAAGCCCCGACGCAGCCGTCCGAACCGAAGTCGGTCGCCGCCAGCATCTCCGGAACCTCCGCGACGGTAGTGTGGGTAGCTCCGGCTACCGACGGCGGAGCGGCGATCACGTCCTACACAGTCACCGCCGCACCGGATAACGCGACCGTTACCGTCGGGCCGGGTACCTATCAGACCACTCTCACCGGCCTGACCAGCGCCTCTGCGGACACCTACACTGTTACGGCGGTCAACGCGGTGGGCACAAGTGAGGGCGGGTCCTTCGGACCCATGACGCAGGTGCTGTCGGGAACGCTGTTGTACCCGGCGGCGCCGTCGAACCTGCCGGTCCAAAATGACCAGGTCCTGATCTACGATGTCCCGCTCGGAACGTCCCCGCCGACTCAGACCCTGATCGGTACCACGACAACGGACCAAGCTGGCGACTGGAGTTTCGCGCTGCCAGCCTTCGCGTCACTCCCGGCCACGGTTCAGGCCGATGCGCTCGCCAACAACGGCATACTTAATGTTGAGGCTGACGCGTACGCCACGGCCACGACTGCCAGCGGAACAAGCTATATGGAGTCCGCCGAGACCTACGAGTCAGCCTGGGTCGGCACCGGCACGCAGAGCCCTCCTCCTGGCCTAGGCCCCCCGCTAGCACAAACAATGATCCTTACGCCAGCCGGGCCGGACAACTCCGGCCAGAATACACCGGCGAATCAGGCTGCCACGTGGGCCTCACAGAACGACCCGGCGATTACCGACGGACCGGTCGACCCGAACGCCGGCCCACCGTTGAATGCCTACGGATATCAGACCATCGGGACGAATAATAACTATGACCCGTATATTGCCTATGACGGCACCGACCTGACCGGCGTCACGCCGCTGCCTTTCATCCTGTCCCAACATCCGCCATGCTCGAACTGGTATACGGTGCCTTTCGCCGGCCCGAAGTGGTCTATAATCGGCGAAGTTCATACGAGCAATGATTCCTCTGGATCGTTCGCGTACACAAAGGGCTCGCAGACCACCTTCGGTATAGAGTTTAGCGCCGACAGCGGTCAGGACTGGTCTGCTGATGGGAGCATTACTATCTCCAACAATTCGAGTTCGCTAACCAGCACCTGGCCAACGATCGGACCGAATGATTCCCGCAGAACCAAGCTGCTTGAGATGTACGAGGAGCTGCAGCATAACTATGCCACGTGTGAGGGATACAAGGCATTTCATACGGACAAGATCTGGGCCGAAGGAACGTACGTGAATCATAATGTGTTCCCGCTAGGCTACGGCAAGGCAGGATATCTCAACGGCACCGACACCTTCACGGGCTATTGTCTGGAGAAGATCAATCATCTCTATTGGACCCAGAGAATCGCGCGCGGTTTTACGGAGACCTGGAATTGGGGATCGGGATACGGATTCAAGCTGGGAGCAACGGTCGAGGGTGCCGGACTTGGAACCGAAACAGACTACACAACTATCACGTCGGTAATCTATACAGCGGGCAAACGAAGCTACGACCATTGGACTTGGGGCGTAAACGGCAATCCGATCTACGGAGGACAGGGTTATGGTGCCAAGTACGGCGGAGATCCCAAGATAATCCACGCATATGACATTCCCTCCGGTACGCCGCCATGCGCCTAAACCGAGATGTGCGCAACAGGCCAGCACCAGATCGACCTGTACGCCGACGACGAGGCAAGTCAACGGCGAGCCTTCAGGTGACTGGCCTGGCGATGATGCTCATATTGGCAGTCGGATGCTCTGCAAGTCCCAGCGAGCGCCAGGTCTTTGAGGATTCTCGCGAAAGTAGCGCCGGTCCGGTCCAGACAGATGAACTGGTAGACATGGTGGTTCAGTTCACGAATCTGACCGGCGAGTCAGTGCATCTGGTTGGCTTGTCACTCGTCGGGGCGCTGCCAAATGTGCGCCTCGTGGGCACCAGCGTGTATGACATCTCTCGCGTTGGCGGCTTCCCAGCAGAAGACCTGGGTAATCTACCCATAGAATGCCCTAGGGAGTTCGCCCCGTCACCGGTCAGCTCACTCGTGGTCGGTCCGCACCAGTACTCCGGCTGGTTCGGCGTACTGACCATCAGAATACTGAAGCCAGGTCGTTACACCATCTCCCGGATCAAGATCTCATATTCGACATCCGGCGGCCCCGGCTGGCAATACTTCAGCAGCAACCTGACGCTGACCGTCCGGAACCCAGCACTCCCTGGGCCACGCCCGATATCCAGCCAGGAAGCTTGTATCTAACCGAATCGTTCGGCACCGGGCGGCCATTGCCTGGCCGGGCTACTTTAGCGCGCGCAGGTGCGCACGGAAGCCAGCGCCGAAGCCGGTTGGGGCACCGGAGTAGCTGGTGATCAGGCTGGGGCCGGGGCCGCAGCCGAAGTCAGCGTTCCAGGCCCAGCCGAGATAGCTGGTGGATCGGGCGTCCAGCCATCTCATCAGCGGGCCGATGTACCCGTCCGCGCAGTCGTTCTCGCCCATCTCGCCCACGATCACGGGAACCCTGGCGATCACCGGCGCGATCTGGGCGTTCCAGCACGACACCGTGATGCAGGCATTGAAGTTGTACGAGTGCCAGGAAGCCACCAGGTTGTGGTCTGGGTCAGCCGGCTCATGCTGCAGCCAGCCGACCAGATCGTTGGCATACTCCAGTCCGCCCAGCATGATCACGTTCGACGCACCGGCCGAGCGGATCGCGGTGACCAGGGACTGCATCCCGGCGACCGCGTAGGGGATCCCGGTGCACGCGCTGCCGCCGCGGAGCCAGCACCGCCACCCCTCGGCCAGGCTGCCGCCAGCCGCCCGCTCCGGGTACGGCTCGTTGAACAGGTCGAAGATGACCGCGTCGTTGCCCTTGAAGGTGCGGGCCACCGAGGCCCAGAACCGCACCGACTGGCCAGCGTCTGGCATCGGCTTCTGGCAGACCGCCGCGAATGGTGCGCAGCCGGACGACGGCCCGGTATAGACGCCGTCGGTCCAGTGCAGGTCGAGGATCGCCACGATGCCGTTGCGGTTGAGCAGATGCACGTAAGCCACGACCGCGTTGCGGTAGTGCGACCCGCGGAACTGAGGCTGCACGTAGCCGCCGCCATTCCAGCAGGCCTCGTTCAGCGGCACTCGGACGGCGTTGACATGCCAGCTCTCCATCGCCGACACGGCCGCCTGGTTCATCGGGCCGTCCCAGATGCCGAACCCCTGGACGCAGGCGTACTCGCCACCAGACCGATCGACTCCGTGCAGCACCACCCGCTGCCCACGCGAGTTGACCAGCTCATTCCCACGGAGATGCAACTGCGGCGCAGCCCGCCCCGCCGCCCCGGCTACCTTGGCAGCAGAGCCGGCCAGCGCCACACCGACCCGGATCGCGCCTACCTGACCCACCGGAGCGAGCACTCCCGCCACCACGACCGCTCCGACGCACAACCCCCCAGCCAGCACACCAACCCGCGCCCGAAGAAGTCCGCCAGACCCGGCCATCCGCGCCTCCATCTCTCAAAGCCCGAGCCATTGTCAACCCGCACCATCCGTCCGCGCCGGAGAACCCCCGATCGCACCTCACGTGGTTCGGCGAGCGTTGCGCCGTTCCTACCGGGCCAGTTCCGGTCGGGGGCGGCATGACCGCAGTGCGGGCGTTGCGCAGCCAGCCGCACTGCGGTTCGTGCCGACCGCCGACCCGACAACACCCCTCGTTTGCCGTAAGCGAACGCCGACCGGAAACAAACGCGACCAGCACCGCGCTGTTGCGTTACGTAATTAAGTAATTTTCACGCGGGAGAGACTTCGATGAGCGAGACCTTGACCCTGCCGGTGCTGCCGCTCGATGACTCGGTGGTGCTGCCGACCATGGTCGTGCCGCTGGACACCTCGGACCCCGAGGCGCGGGCGTCGATCGAGGCGGCGCGGGCCGCGGCGGCCGGCGACGCCAAGCCTCAGGTGCTGCTGGTTCCCAGGATCGGCGGCCGGTACCCGGCGGTGGGCACGCTCGGCGTGGTCGAGGAAGAGGGCAGGCTGCCGAACGGCAAGCCCGGTGCCGTGGTGCGCGGTGTTTCCAGGGTCACCATCGGGGCTGGCACCGTCGGGCCAGGGGCCGCGCTCTGGGTGCACGGCACGATCGCTGCCGAGCCGCCTGCCACCCCGCGGGCTGCCGAGCTGGCTCGTGAGTACCGCGGGCTGGCCGCCGCGATCTTGCAAAAGCGCGGCGCATGGCAGGTGGTCGACGTCCTTTCTCGGATAACGGACCCGTCGGCGCTGGCCGACAGCGCTGGGTACGCGAGCTACCTGTCGGTCGAGCAGCGTGCCGAGTTGCTTGAGGCGATCGACCCGGAGACCCGGCTGGAGCGGCTGACCGGCTGGGCGCGGGACCATCTCGCCGAGCTTGACGTGGCCGAGACGATCGGTAACGACGTCCGCGAGGGGATGGAGAAGCAGCAGCGCGAGTTTCTGCTGCGCCAGCAGCTCGCCGCGATCCGCAAGGAACTGGCAGCGCTCGACGGCACGCCAGCATCGGAGCAGGACGACTACCGGGCCAGGATCGAGGCCGCCGACCTGCCTGAGCAGGTGCGGGAGGCCGCGCTGCGCGAGGCGGCCAAGCTGGAGCGCGGCTCGGACAACTCCCCCGAGGCCGGCTGGATCAGGACCTGGCTGGACACCGTGCTGGACGTGCCGTGGAACGTGCGGACCGACGACGCCTACGACATCGCGGGCGCCCGCGCGGTCCTTGACGCTGACCACGCCGGCCTGGACGAGGTCAAGGACCGGATCATCGAGTACCTGGCGGTGCGCCAGCGGCTGGCTGCCAAGGGGCTGACCCTGCCCGGCGGCAGGCGCAGCGGCGCGGTGCTGGCGCTGGCCGGCCCGCCGGGAGTCGGCAAGACCTCGCTCGGCGAGTCGGTGGCCAGGGCGATGGACCGCAAGTTCGCCCGGGTGGCACTCGGCGGCGTCAGGGACGAGGCCGAGATCCGCGGCCACCGGCGCACCTATGTCGGCGCGCTGCCCGGCCGGATCGTCCGTGCCATCCGCGAGGCCGGCTCGATGAACCCGGTGATCCTGCTCGACGAGGTGGACAAGCTCGGCGCCGACTACCGGGGCGACCCGACGGCCGCGCTGCTCGAGGTGCTCGACCCCGCGCAGAACCACACCTTCCGCGACCACTACCTGGAGGTCGAGCTTGACCTCTCCGACGTGCTGTTCATCGCCACCGCCAACGTCGCCGACGCCATCCCGGAGCCGCTGCTGGACCGGATGGAGCTGATCCGCCTGGATGGTTACACCGAGGACGAGAAGCTCACCATCGCGCGCGATCACCTGCTGCCACGCCAGCTCACCCGGGCCGGCCTGGAACCGACCGAGGTCGCCATCACCGACGACGCCCTGCGCCGCCTGGCCGCCGAGTACACCAGAGAAGCCGGCGTCCGCTCCCTGGAACGCTCCATCGCCAGAATCCTCCGCAAGATCGCCGCTAACCTCGCGCAACACCAGCCCAGCGCACCCGATTCACCGGCACCGAGCTCCGTCACCCCGGCCGAGGGATCGTCGCCGGTCACCAGCGGTCCGGTGCCGGTCACGTCGCCAGACGCCCAGCCGGGGGACGGCGTGGTCCCGGCGCAGGGCGTTGCGCAGCCAGCCGGCGCCGGGAGCGAGCCGCCCACCGGCCCCGCTGCCGGTCTTGACCTGCCAATCACCGTGGACCACGACGATCTGACCAGCTACCTGGGCCACCCGCGGCACACCCCAGAGTCAGCCGAGCGCACGGCCGTACCGGGCGTCGCGGCTGGCCTGGCGGTAACAGGCGCCGGCGGTGACCTGCTGTTCATCGAGGCATCCCTGGCCGATCCGGCCAGCGGCAGCGCCGACGTTACGCTGACCGGCCAGCTCGGCGACGTGATGAAGGAATCCGCCCAGATCGCGCTCTCCTATCTGCGCTCCAACGGGCCAGCTCTCGGATTGCCGGTCAGCGAGCTAGCCGAGCGCGGGGTGCATCTGCATGTACCGGCCGGGGCCGTGCCGAAGGACGGGCCGAGCGCCGGCATCACGATGACCACGGCGCTGGCCTCGTTGCTGTCCGGGCGGCTGGTCAGGGCCGACGTGGCGATGACCGGCGAGGTCTCGCTGACCGGTCGGGTGCTGCCGATCGGCGGGTTGAAGCAGAAGCTGCTCGCCGCGCATCGGGCCGGACTCAAGACGGTGCTGATCCCGGCGCGCAACCAGCCTGATCTGGATGAGGTGCCGGAGAAGGTGCGTTCGGCGCTGGACGTACATCTGGTCAGCGACGTCCGCGAGGTCCTGGAACTGGCGCTAGAGCCGACCGAGGCGCCGGCTCTCGCCGGGCCGGGGCCGACCGCGCTGGCTGCCTAACACCCGTTTCCGGGTGGCGGGCGATTCGGGTCGGCCGGCGCAGTCCGGCCCGGCCGACCCGTCTGTCGCACCGCACCGGTCGGCCCGTCCGCTGGCACCGCAGCAGACCGGCTACCGCGGCCGTCAGTTGATCCGGCGGTCGTAGCCCTCCCAGTAGGGGCCGCGCAGCTTGAACTTCTGCAGCTTGCCGGTCGCGGTCCTGGTCAGCGTCTCCCGCATCTCTACCGAGGTCGGGCACTTGTAGTGGGCCAGCTTGGCCCGGCAGAACTCGATCAGCTCGGCCTCGGTCACCTGGTGGCCCTCCCGGACGACGACCAGCGCCTTGACGGTCTCGCCCCAGTGCTGGTCGGGCACCCCGATCACGGCCGCCTCGGCTACCGCCGGATGCTGGTAGAGGCGGTCCTCGACCTCGACCGAGCTGACGTTCTCTCCGCCGGAGATGATCACATCCTTCTTCCGGTCGGAGATCACCAGGTACTCGTCGGAATCGAGGTAACCCTCGTCCCCGGTGTGGAGCCAGCCGTCGACCAGTACCTTGGTCGACTCCTCCGGCTGCTGCCAGTAGCCGGCGAAGACATGGTTCGACCTGGCCAGGATCTCGCCTTCGGCATCGGTGGCGACCTGCACGCCGATCGCCGCGGCGCCAGCACGCGACTGCAGCCTGGCCCGCTCCGCGGCAGGCAGGTCGTCCCACTCGGCGGGCCGCCGGTTCATGGTGAGCAGCGGCGCAGTCTCGGTCAGACCGTAGATCTGGATGAATTCCCAGCCAAGCTCGACCTCGACCCGCTCGATGGTCTTGGACGGCGGCGGCGCCCCGGCCACGATGATCCGGACCAGGTCTCGGCCGGGGACCGGCTGGCCGACCGCGCGCCGGGCGGCGGCCGCGTCCAGGATCGCCGCGACGACCGCGGGCGCGCCGCACATCAGCGTCACGCCGTGCTCGTCGATCCGGCGCAGCAGCTCCTCGCCGTCGATCTTGCGCACCACCACCTGCGGAACCCCCATCGCGGTCACCGCATAGGGCATTCCCCAGCCGTTGCAGTGGAACATCGGCAGCGTGTGCAGGTAGACATCCCGGTCGGTGACGCTCGCGTGCCAGCCAAAAGAAACGGCATTGAGCCAGCAGTTCCGGTGCGTGAGCTGAACTCCCTTGGGCTTGGCCGTGGTGCCGCTGGTGTAGTTGATGCTGGCGGTGGCATCCTCGTCGGGCTGCCAGGCGGCGGGCTCGGCTTCATCGGATGCCTCGGCGAACAGTTCCTCGTCGGCCACCCCGTCCAGGACGATCCGGTGCTTGGCGGTGACATCGCGCAGCGCCTCGTCTGACTCCGGGTCCACCAGCAGGACCGATGCTCCCGAGTGCTCGACGATGTAGCGGACCTCCTCGGCATTGAGCCGGTAGTTGATCGGCACAAGCACCCGGCCGTAGCTGCTGACTCCGTAGAACAAGATCCCGAACCTGGCCGCGTTGGGGCTGACAACCGCGACTCGCTCGCCATGTCCGACGCCCATCCGGTCAAGCGTGATCGCCACGCCGTGAGCGCGGCGCTCCAGGGAGCGGTAGGTGATCGTGCCGAGCGTGCCGGTCGTGCCCGGCTCATCGACCAGCGCGGGCCGGTCCGGGTAGATCAGGGCGCCCCTGCGCAGGAAGTCGGAGATTGTCAGCGGCACCTTCATGGATGGCTCCTGTGGTCGGACCGATCCCCCGATCTTGCTTCAGCCGGAGTATGGCAGGCAACCGGACTGGTCGACCAGGCCGGGCCGCACCCTCATGGCCTGCGCGGATCGAAGGCGCCGGATGGCACCGTCGCGGGACCGCTGGGTGAGCCCAGCATTCGGCCGGCGTCGGGCGAATCGCTGTGCCAGCATGAGGCAAATGGAGCGTCCCAAGCGTCGCAGAAGTTATCACCGGGTACTCGTGATTCTTCCGGTGGCCGTCCTCGCGGCCTGCGGCAGTGCCGCCACCGCCTCTGGCGCACAGCACTCCTCCCAGCGGACTGTGAGCACCGTCGGATCGACGCGGCGCAGCCAGGTTGCCACGACGAGCGCACCACCGCGCCAAGAAGTACCCAAGGTACCGGTGCCGAGTCGGACAACGGGCGGGCCGCGCCAGACGCCAGGCACCACCGTGCCCGGCGCTTCGAACTGCCCGATGTTCCCGGCCGACAACATCTGGAACACCGACATCTCCAAGCTGCCGGTGGACGCCCATAGCGCCGCGTGGCTGCGGAGCATGAACTCGGCCAGCACCTATCTGCATCCGGACTTCGGTCCGAACCCGGGCGGCTATCCGTACGGCATCCCGTTCATCATCGTGACCAACGCCCACCCCAAGGTGCGGATCTCGTTCCAGTACGCCAGCGAGAGCAACCGTGGTCCGTACCCGTTCGGCCCGGACACGCCGATCGAGGGCGGGAAGAATGCCGGCGGCGACCGGCACGCGCTGATGGTCGACTCCAGCACGTGCACGCTTTATGAGCTGTGGAACGCGCACTATTCTGCGAGCGGATCCACCGCGGGTTCCGGGGCGACCTGGAACCTGAAGTCGAACGCGCTGCGCCCGGCGGGCTGGACCTCGGCGGACGCAGCCGGCCTGCCGATCCTCCCGGGGTTGCTGGAGTACGGCCAGGTTGAGTGGGCGGTCAGGACCGGCCACCCGATCAGGCACGCCATCCGGTTCACCGCGGACCGCACCAGGTCGGCCTTCATCTGGCCGGCTCCGCACGAGGCCGGGTCTGGCGGCAGCCTGAGCCTGCCGCCGATGGGCGCCCGGTTCCGGCTGAAGGCGAGTTTCAACGTGGCCGGGTTCTGCAGCAACTCACAGCCCTACTGCAGGGACGCCAAGGTCGTGCTGGTCGAGATGCAGCACTACGGCCTGATCCTGGCTGACAACGGCAGTAACTGGTACTTCCAGGGCAGCGCGTACCCGCAGTGGCCAGACGCGCTGGTCTCGCTGCTGAAGCTGATCCCGGCCCGCGCCTTCGAGGCGGTGGACACCGCCTGCCTGATGGTCAGCCCCAACTCCGGCCTGGTCAGGGCCGGGCCAGGATGTCCCATCGGGTGACCAGCCGTCCTATCGGATAATCCCGCCTTGTGCCCGCTCAGCCGCATGATTTAGCATCAAAAATACCTCCTGATCTGCGGTAAGGCTGGCAGCGCTGATCCGGCTGCCCGAGCGAAGGTCCGGACAAGGGGGAGCATGGGACGCCTGGGGAGTAACAAGCGACCGGAGCTGGACTCAGCGGCTAAGACCCCGGCTGCAGGCCCTCGGGCACACGCTGCCGCAGTGCCGGCGAACGACTCCATGGGTTTTGTCGACCGAGTGCTTGTTACCTTGACCGGCGCACGCCAGCTGATAGTCCTGATCCTGCTCGCGATCGCCTTCATGACCGTGATCTCCGGCAAGCCACTTGATGGCCTGTTAATAACGGTGGTCGCGACCGCGCTCGCCTGGGAGGCGGGGATGCGAGCCAGGGAGGCCGCATTGACCGCTGCCAGTATCGCGGCTGCCGCAGCGGCTGACCTGGCCCAGCCGGACGGTTCGCCCCCGGCCGGCGACGGCCAGGGCCGCGCGGCCGCGGTGGAGGCCGACCGGATCTCCGCGTGGCGGCCCAGGACCGGGCGGCCCCGGCCGCGTATCCTGGCGCTCGGCATGGTCGGCGCCGTGATCTATGCCTTCATCACTGGTTCCTTCACGCGGTACTCGTGGCCAGCCACGGCCGGCGTGGTCGGCCTCGGCTCGGCTGGCGTCCTGGTCGGCTGGGGCGGGCCGATCCGGCAGCGCAGCATCCCGGGCAAGATCGCGCGAACTGGGGTCATCGCCTGGGGATCGCTGCTGGTGTTCGGCGGGCTCTGGGAGCTTGCGGCCCTGCTGGGACAGCCCAACATCACCACCTCGTCCTACGCACACCCGACGATCAGCACCCTGACCGATCCGCTGCTTGCCGCCACGCCTGGCCGGGCGGTCGCGCTGCTGATCTGGATCGCGGCCGGATGGTGGCTGATCGAACGATGAATTCGCACGACGTCACCGTGACCGGCTTCCTGGTCCTGCTGGCCGGAGTGATCGGCACGGAAGTGACAGCCAGGAAGACCCGGGCTCAGGTCCCGACTATCTCCCGGCTCTTCACCCGCATCATGCGCACCAGGACCGGCCGAGTCGGCGTCCTGGTCGCCTGGGCCTGGGTCGGCCTGCACTTCTTCGCCAAATAGGAGTTGGCCGACCCTGCTGCGATGAGCCTGCTCGGGGACCGGCCGGGCTAGCCACCCAATAGTTACCCGGGAGCAACCCAGAAGCCCCCGGTAGGCGTCATACTCTTGGGAGAAGTAACAAAGTGGGTTTTGCCACAATGCCCCTCGGCACGAGGAAGGAAGAGCACGAACCCCCCGATCCGCCATAAGACGGAACACCGCATCGGGAAGGCAACGACTATGACCGCCGCATCCTCCCGCTACGAATGGGAGCAATTCGAGACTGTTGCTGAAGTCGAGGTAGACAGCCGTGGCCGCGTGAGCCTGGGCAGGGCGGGCGCGGAGCCTGGCCGACGCTACCGCGTGGAGCAGCGAGTAGATGGTGTGCTGCTCCTCATCCCCGTCGTGTCGATTCCCGAACGCGAGATGGTCGTCTGGCGCAACCCTGAACTGGCGGCAGAAATCCGCGGCGGCTTGGCTGAAGCCGAGCGAGGTGAGACTGTCGACCTCGGCAGCTTCCAGCGGTACGACGACAGCGACGACGAGGACTAGCCGCCTGTGACCTTCAAGCTGCGTTTCGCTACACGCGCGGCCGAGACGCTGAAGGAGCCAGAAAACGGAGATCCGAACCAGCTGGCCAAGCTAAAGAAGGTCCGTCGCGCTCTGGCCCGCCTAGAGCAAGATCCACGCCACCCTGGCCTGGCCTCCCACCCGTATGAAAGCTTCCCGGTCGACTCCGAGGTAAAGGTGTGGGACTCCTACGTCGAGAACAAGTCCCCGTCGGCGTGGCGGATCTTCTGGCGCTACGGTCCCGACGAGCCAGGCCTGTCGGTGATTACCGTTCTGGCGATCGGGCCGCATCCCTGACTGATGCGATGAGCCTGCCCAGGTCTGGGGCGCTGCCACGCAGGGCGGCGACCAATTCGGTGCCGCACTCGGCCCGCTTGATCTCGCACCGCGCCCCTACTCGCTGAACAGCCGCAAGCTGGCGTCACCGGGCATGGCCGGGCTCCTCCTGGTCAGCGGACGGGCCGGTCTCCGTACAGCTTCGCCAGGCTGGCGTCACCGGGCATTAGGGTCCTGGCCCGCGACCGACAGGACGTGGGCGAGCCGGTTAGCGGCTGCCTCCTCCTCCTCCGAGGCTGGCCCGAGTAGTTCGGTCTCCCAGGCTCCGCGCTGGGCACCCTCGAACAGCCAGACGAGTACTTCGCCGCCATCGTCGTCACGGGCGAGCGCGACCTGCTGCGATAGCTTCGCCAGCGGTATGGCCGGGTTGCGGACGGTCAGCACGAGCGTGCGGCCATGTGCCCGGATGTCTGCGCTCAGGCCGCGTTCGCGCACCAGGCGGGCCAGGTGAGCCGCCGCGCCGTTGCGTGCGGGGAGGGGGTCCATGCCGCAACGGTGCTCCCTGGCACGTGGACAGCGCCACGCCAGGCCCAGACATCTAACGACATCTGACGGCCATGCGGTTGCCCAATGACCGTCTTATACTGTCTTGATGATCAATGAACGGCTCCGGCGTTGCATGCTCCGCGCCGGCTATGACACAGCCGCGCTCGCTGAGGCAGCCGGAGTCTCGGCGAAAAGCGTGGAACGGTGGCTGGCCGGGCAGGTGGTGCCGTACCCGCGCACCCGCTACCGGGTGGCCTCCCTGGTCGGCGAGGACGAGGCTTACCTGTGGCCAGGCGGGGACCGGGCCGCGCTGGCCGCCGCTGAGCTGGTCAGCGCGTGGCCCCGGCGGAACGACGTGCCTGCGGGACTGTGGACCGACCTGCTGCGCGAGGCAGCCCACCAGGTGGACGTGCTCGCCTTCGCCGGGCTGTTCCTGACCGAGGACCACGGCCGGTGGCTGCCGCTGCTGCGAGAGCGAGCGGCGGGAGGTACCCGAATCCGGCTGCTCCTCGGCGACCCGCACGGTGCGCACCTGGCCGCGCGGGACCGCGAGGCGCGGATCGGCGGGGGCGTCGGCGGCCGGGTAGCCGCGGTCCTGGCCCACTACCGGCCGCTCCTGGACATCGCCGAACTGCGGCTGCACGACACGCCGCTGTACAACTCCATCTACCGGTTCGACAGCGACATGCTGGTCAACGTCCACGCCTACGGGCTGCTGGCCGCCTACACCCCGGTCTTTCACCTGCGCCGCGTAGACGGCCAGTGGTTCGAGACTTACATCCAGAGCTTCGAGCGCGTCTGGGCGACCGCCCGGCCCTACGGCCCAGATGAGGCGGCATGAGCAGGCGCGACTACTGGCAAGATCCGGACGCGCCCAGGCCGACCAGCCGCAAGCCATCAGCGAGCGTCCTCGTCACCGACGACGCGGGAGCGATCCTGCTGCTACAGCGCACCGACACCGGCCTGTGGACGATCCCGACCGGTGGCCTGAAAAAAGGCGAGACGATCAGCCAGTGCGCCATCCGCGAGTGCAAGGAAGAGACCGGCCTGACAGTCGAGATCACCGGCCTGGTCGGCGTCTTCTCAACCCCCGACCATGTGATTGCCTACGGCAACGGCGAGGTCCGCCAGCCCGTCAACGTGTGCCTGCACGCTGCGGTGACCGGTGGCATAGCCACGCCAACCGACGAGGCCAGCGAGATCCGCTGGGTACCAGCGGATCATATCGGGGCCTACGACATCCACCCCGCCATCCTGCGGCGCATCCGGCACGGCATCGATTCACCCATCCCGCACGTGGACTGACCCGGAACGATCATGCCGGGTTTCGCCAAGCCCTCCCAGAGAGGCTCCGCCTCAGACCGCCGAGGCGCCAGGTTCCCTACGTGATCCCGTTTTCCGGGCAAGCTCACGCAAGGACCTGCGGTCAAGATCGGCTGACCGCCGCCAGCCCGCTGCGCCTAGTCAGACCGATCCTCGCGTCGGTTGTGCCACCCAAAGTGGCTGGTCAGGGCTCCGCCTGCAAATATGGAGCGGGCGTAACCTGGAACAGTTGACCTGTGGACACCTTCGACAAGGTCCACGGGTCCACACCCCCGGCGCGATTGGCACACGTGAATGGCGGACTTCGCCGACGAGGTACGGCGGTTCATGGCAGAGCGCGGCTTGTCCCTGCGCGGGCTTGCCAGGGCCGCGCACTATTGACGCGAGCCTGCTGTCCAAGGTGCTCAACGGGCACCGGCCGTATTCGCCCTATCTAGCCGCGCGCCTTGACCGCGCTCTTGGTGCCGGTGGCCGGATCGAGAACGCCGCACGGCAGCAGCCACCCGAACGTCCCAGACCTAGCCGGGCACCGCGCAGGCCGTCCAGGGCAGTTGAGGCACTCCGGGCCGTGATGGCCGATGATCCGGTTGAGCTGGATATCGCCCGTGATGGTCTGACCGAGCTGATCTCCCATTACGCCACGGTCTTGTCCGTTGCACCGTCCGCCGCCGTGTACGACGAGCTGGTAGCCATCCGCACGTTCGCCGGTTCGCTGCTAGGCAGGGGTCACGCGCCGCCAGGACGGCGCCCGGACCTGATCGTCATGGCCGGATGGCTATCAAGCCTGCTGTCGGTATCGGCTGCCGACATCGGCGACCACGCCGCCGCGTTGGTGTGGTGCGCCGATACTGAGCGGCGCGGCCGGGACGCCGGTTACCCGGAACTGCTGGGCTGGGCTGCGCTGACCAGGGCGCTGATCGCTTACTACCAGGGGCAGCCGCACCAGTCAGCTGCCGTTGCCCGCCGTGGTCAGGAGGCCGCGCCGCTCGGGACGGTCGCTCACGCCAAGCTCGCCGCGCAGGAGATGCGGTCCCTGGCGATGCTGGGTGACGCGGCCGGGATGGCCGACGCGAGGCGCCGGGCAGCTCTGGCGTGGGGAAGCTCACGCCTGCCGCCGCTACGACCGGTGTCTACTCGATTCCGCGTGCCGACGACCCGCCGTACACGGCGACGTCGCTGCTGCTGGCGAAGAGGTACCAGGATGCGGCCGAGACAACCCGCCGCCTGATCGAGACGGCGTATAGCCCGCAGTCCCGGACTTCGGGAGATCAGCCGACCAACTATGCGCGCACGCTGCTGATCCTGGCGCTCGCTGAAGCCGGGCTCGGCCATGTCGATGAGGCGTCCGTCGCGGGGAGCGCGGCACTGGACTGCGGGCGGCTGGTGTGGCCGACGATGGTGCTGGCCGCCAGGCTCGACCAGTCCCTGGCGCAGAGCTACTCGCAGGCCGCGGGCACCGCTGACTACCACGCCCGATACATTGACGCGGCTGACCGCCTGGCGCTGCCCGCGCGCCGTCCGCGGCCAGCAGAGGAACCCGCGTGAGCGATGACGACCTGAGCCCGGAACAGATCACCGCAATCACCGCGTACGTGGACATAGAAGCGTCCCCGCCTGACGAACCCGCCGCGTACATCTTGTTCGGGACAAACCAGGCCCAGCCTGCCGCCATCACCGCCGAGCGGTATCAACGCGGCCTGGCGCCCTTGCTGATCGTCACCGGAGGGGTCAACCGCCACACCGGCATCGTGGAGGGCCGCGAGTTCGCCCGGCTGCTTACGACCGCAGGAGTCCCGGCGCACGTCATCCGCGTGGAGGACCAGTCCACCGACACGTGGCAGAACGTGGAGCGGTCGCTGCCGTACCTGCGCGAGGCCCTAGCGGCCGGACTGCGGCTGACCGTGGTGAGCAAGTGGTACCACCGCCGCGCGGTCCACGCCCTCTGCACGCTGCTCCCGGAAGCCGACTACTTCTACGCCATTTCCTGGGAACCGGTCTACGCCGGAACGCCGGTGACCAGGAGCAGCTGGCCGAAGATCCCCGATGGCAGGCGCCGGGTCATCCGGGAGTCCCAAGAGGTACCCCGCAGGATCGCTGACGGCAGCTACCGGCCCGCCGAGAAGGTCGACGGGGCCTGGCGGTGAATCATCTCGGGGCCGCGCCCAAACACGTGATGCACTTTTCGGAAACTAAGCCCATCAGGTCTGCTCGCGGATCACCTCGGAGGCGGGCTTGTCGGTGCGCAGGCCCTGATAGGCAGCGGCTCTCAGCCGGCCGGCGCTGGTCCACCCGGCGAAGGTCACCTCGATCACGACGACCGGCCGGACCCATATCGCGGCGCGCGCGTGCTCGTCAGGCACCTCGGTGGCGAACGGGGACGTACCCCCGACAAGCGGGGCCAGACGGTCGCTGAGCAGCCTCAGCGTCTGCTGGCTGAAACCGGTGCCGACATGGCCGGCGTAGGCCAGACCGGCCGGACTCTGCACGCCGACGAGCAGCGAACCGATCATGCCGGTTCTGCCACCCGCACCAGGCTTCCAGCCGCCGACCACGACCTCCTGCCGGTGCACGTTCTTGATCTTCCGCCAGCTAGATGACCGGCGTCCTGGTTCATACCTGGACTCCAGCCGCTTGGCCATCACGCCCTCCAGCTCATGCTGTCTGGACAGCGCCTGCACGACCGAGCCGGCCACGCCGATGAACGCCGGCGGGGTCTGCCAGCTCGGGCCGTCCAGGCCGAGGGCCTCGAGACGAGCGCGACGCTGCCGGTAGGGCAGCTCGAGCAGCGGCTGCCCGTCCTGGAAGAGCAGGTCGAACGCCAGGTAGGTGACTGGGATCTGAGCGACCAGCTGCCTGGCCTGGCCGGGTGAGGTGACGTTCATCCGCTGCTGCAGCGCCTCGAAGCTTGGCCAGCTGCCGCCGCCGAAGGCGACGATCTCGCCGTCCAGCATCAACCTGGCCGCACCGACCGCGCCAGCCAGGCCCTGCAGCTCGGGATAGTTGCCGCTGATGTCGCGGCCGGTGCGGGAGAACAGCTGCACCGATCCGGCGCCGATCCTGGCGATCGCCCGCAGGCCATCCCACTTCATCTCGTAGGCCCAGTCGCCGTCGTCATCGGCAGGCAGCTCACCGGCGGAGGCAAGCATGGGCCGGACCCGGCTGCCAAGCCCATCCAGATCGACGTCTGCCACCTCGCCTTCATACCCTAAGCGCGCCGGACAACGACCGGCAGGCGGCGATGCGAGGCAGGCGGCGATGCGAGGCAGGCGCGGACGACCGTGACATCGGACAGGACAAGCTTGATGCGCGAGCGGGTCGGCCTGCAGCGAGTGACGAACGTCGAGCTCTTCTTCGATCTGGTCTTTGTCTTCGCCGTCACCCAGCTGTCGCAGTATCTGCTCGCCCATCCGACCGTCGGCGGGGCGCTGCGGACGGCGCTGCTGCTCACCATGGTCTGGTTGCTCTGGGTCTACACCACCTGGGTGACCAACTGGCTCGATTCCGAGCGGATCGCCGTCCGCGGTCTGCTGCTCTGCCTGGCCCTGGTCAGCCTGATCATGTCGGCCGCGCTGCCGACCGCCTTCGGCAGGTCAGCCCTGATCATCGGGATCGCCTACCTGGTGATGCAGGTCGGGCGCAGCGGCTTCACCGTGCTGGCGATGGCCGACCCGGTGCTGCGCCGCAACTTCCAGCGGATCGCGGTCTGGTGCGTGATCAGCGGGTCGCTCGCGGTCGGCGGCGGGATCGTGCACGGGCACGCGCGCGAAGCACTCTGGCTGGCCGCTGTGGGCATCGATCTGCTCGGTGGCCTGGTCGGCTTCTATACGCCGCGGCTAGGCAGATCCGCCACCAGCGAGTGGACGATCGAGGGCGGGCATTTCGCCGAGCGATGCCAGGGGTTCATCCTGATCGCGCTCGGCGAGTCAATCGTGGTGATCGGCACGACGATGTCGGATCGGCTGGGCGGATCGTCCGGAGTTACCGGCGCCGAGGTCACCGCTTTCGGGGTGGCGGTCATCGCCAGCATCGCGTTCTGGTGGCTGTACTTCGACCGCAGCGCGGCCCACGCCGCCGATGTCATGGCGAGTTCGGCCGATCCCGGCCGACTTGGCCGGTCGGCGTACCACCTCATTCATCCGGTCATGGTGGCCGGCATCATCGTGGCCGCCGCAGCCGACGCCGCCACGGCCGGCGCCGCGGCGTCCGATCCGGCGGGGCGGGTCGCGGCCTGGACCGCCTGGATGATCCTCGGCGGTCCGGCTCTCTTCCTGGCCGGGCATGCCGCGTTCAAGGCCACGGTCTGGCGCTGGGTGTCCTGGACCAGAGTGGGCGCGATCGCCGTTCTCGGACTGCTTGGGCTGCTCGCGCCGTACCTATCGGCGCTGATGCTGTCCGGCGCCGCCGCTGCCGTGGTCGTCGCTGTCGCGGTCGCCGACCAGGTGTGGCCGGCCGTGGCTGACCAACCATCCGATGGATCCGCCTGACCCGCTGACAACCATGCGCGCTGACGAGCGCTAGCCGGTCGTCGAGTCCCGCTGGATCGCTGCGATCAGCGCCCGCATGCTGAGCCCAGGGGCATAACGGGTCATCCGCCAGGCCAGCCGGGCCCGGGCCGGGGCAACGATCACCGCCCGGTTCCTGGCCACGCCGCGCAGCACGTCGGCGGCCAGCGAGTCGGCGTCGTAGAGCCGGCCAGTGAGCCGCGCCAGGGCGACCGCGTCCGCACCGGCCTTGGTCTGCGGCAGGTCCGGGTTCACATTGCTGAGCAGCGGAGTGTCCACGAAACCCGGGCAGACAACGCTGACCCGCACGCCCCGGCCGGCCGCTTCGGCGCGCAGCGCCAGGCTCAGTCCGACCACGGCGTGCTTGGCCGCCGCATAGGGAGCGAGCATCGGACCAGGAACCAGCCCGGCTAGCGACGCGGTGTTGACGATGTGGCCAAAGCCCTGGCTGAGCATCAGCGGGTAGGCGGCATGCACGCCATGCACGACGCCACGCAGGTTGACGTCGATCACCCGGTCCCAGTGATCCAGCACGAGCTCCTCCACCCGTCCGCCGACGGCGATCCCGGCGTTGTTGAAGATCAGGTCGAGCCGACCGTGATCGGCCGCCGTCTGCCGGATCAGGTCGGCCACCGCGGCTGCATCACGCACATCAAGAACCGCCGTGCTGACCGCGCCAGCGTTGATCTGGTCGGCAGTCCGCTTCGCCGCTGCCGTGTCAATGTCCGCGATCACGACGCTGGCTCCGCGCGCGGCCAGAACCCGGACCAGCGCGGCGCCGATGCCGGACCCGCCGCCGGTAACGATCGCCACCCGGCCGCGCAGCGCGCCTGCGGCCAGGGGATTGCTCGTTTTTGACAAAGTGCTCATCTCACCTTCTCGCGCACGGTGTCCGACCACTACCGCTCGGACTCATGCCGCCGCTGCCACGCCGATGACCCGGTCCGATGACCATGTCTGGGACCATGCTCAGGGCTCTCCGACAGTGACGGGCTGCGCCACCGCTGGCTCGCCGCTGGCAGGCTGGCCGTTCTCGCGTTGGCCATCGGATTGGGGTGCGACGGCCGACTCGAAATGGCTGGCCGCCGGCCGGCGGGTCTTCCGCCAGTAGCGGACGGTCGAGCCAGGCCAGAGGGCGCGGTTCACGCCGGCCGAGTCCAGGTACCAGCTGACGCAGCCGCCGACGGACCAGACCGACCCGCTCAGCCGTCGCTGCAGGTCCGCGTTGAACTCGCGCTGCGCCTGGTCGCTGACCGTCAGCGGACCCCGCCGGTCGATCAGGTCCAGGCACTTGAGCACGTAGTGCACCTGAGACTCGATCATGAAGATCATCGAGTTGTGGCCGAGGCCGGTGTTCGGGCCGAGCAGCACGAACAGGTTGGGGAAGCCGGCCACGGTGAGCCCGAGGTACGCCTCCACTCCGTCCCGCCAGGCGTCGGTGATCGACTGCCCGCCGGCGCCCTTGATGTCAGCGTGGTCGAACGCGTCCGTGACATGGAAGCCGGTGCCGTAGACGAGCACATCGGCCTGGTACTCGGCGCCGTCGGCGCTGACCACGCCGGACCTGGTGATCGAGGAAACCGGCTCGGTGACCAGCCGGACGTTCGGCTTGACGATCGCCGGATAGTAGTCGTTGGCGAGCAGCACTCGCTTGCAGCCCATCCGGTAACCCGGGGTCACCCGGCCGCGAAGCTCAGGATCGGGAACCTGCCTGGCGATGAACGACTTGGCGACCCGCTCGCCCAGTGCGGCGAGCCGGGAGTCGGGCCTGGTGAATGCCATGACGGTGGCTTCCGCCTCCCAGTAGATCAGCCACCGGTAGGCACGCTGGAATCCCGGCACCGTGTCGAACATCCGGTGCATCCCATCGCTGAGCGGGCGGTCAGGCTTGGGTAGCACCCACGGCGGAGTGCGCTGGAAGACGATCACCTGCGCGGCCTGCTTGGCGAGCTGCGGCACAAACTGGATGGCGCTGGCTCCGGTGCCGACCACGGCCACCCGCTTGCCGGTCAGGTCCACCTCGTGATCCCACTGAGCCGAATGGAACTGCGGGCCGGCGAAGTCCGACTGCCCGGGGATCTGCGGAATGTTCGGCTGGTGCAGCGGGCCCATCGCGGCCATCAGGACCCGGCAGTCGACCGTCCGGCCGTCAGCCAGGCGGACCGTCCAGCGGCCGGCCGCATCGTCGTAGGCCATCGACACCACCTCGGCGCCGAACTGGATGTGCCTGGCGAGGTCGTAGCTGTCCACGCAGTGACGCAGGTAGTCGAGGATCTCCGGCTGCCGCGGGAACTGCCTGGACCAGTCGCGCTTCGGCTCGAAGGAGAAGGAGTAAAGCAGCGAGCGGATGTCGCAGGCGCAGCCGGGATAGGTGTTCTCCCGCCAGGTGCCGCCGACCTCGGTGGCCTTCTCCAGGATGACGTAGTCGCTGCGACCGGATTTGTCCAGCGCGATGGCCAGGCCAAGGCCGGCGAAACCTGCACCGATGATCGCGATATCGGTCCTGATCTGCCCGCCTGGAGCATCAGCTGTCATTACCGGACGGTAACGCAGACCATCACAAACCATCAAGCCAGCAGCCGCAGGGTCCGATCGGCCAGGCCGACGGCGACGCGCTGGCCGAAGGCCAGGGTGATCGCGTCGGACTCGATCCCGTCGCAGAACGCCACCAGCCGGTCAGACTCGACCCGCACGCTGATCGACTCGCCGCGGCTCAGCACGCCGTCCGTGCACATGGTGCCGGTAACCGGAGACGGCCACGCCTCGCGAACGAACCAGGCCAGCCGCCGGTCGGCCGAGGCCGGCAGATCGATCGCGCTGTGCCGCTCCAGCCAGGCCGACAGTCCCCAGCCGGTGGCGCCGGTCCCGGTGCAGACGATCAGCCCGGACGATGCCTGCCGTTCGGCCCGCCCGTCCGGTGCGGCCAGCAGGTACCGCGCGGTCTGATGGGTTGGCTGGCCGACGAAGACCTCGTTGAGCCCGATCAGCCGCTGACCGTCGTCCACGACCGCTTGCACCATCGACCGGTCATCGATGTGCCGATCGGCCTGACGGCCGGCCGCAGCGACCAGCAATGCGCCCACAGCGGCTGGCGGATGCTGCACCAGCACCCCTGGATTGCGTTCTAGCTCGGGGTTGATCCCGATCACCGGCTGACCGTCGACGTACCTGGCGAGGTTGGCGACCAGCCCGTCCTGTCCGACCACAACCACGATGTCGTCGGGCGCGAAGCTCCACCTCGGCAGGTCGGCTCGCTCCACGATGCCGCGGCGCCAGTCGGCCGGGATCGCCGCGGACACCGTCGCGATCGCGGCCTTGATCGCCTGGTGGCGCTGCTCGGCGGCGTCGATCGACTGGCCCCTGACGGACAGGAAGAATGCCGCCTGGCCCCTGGTGCCATGCCGGTCGACCAGCTCGTCGAACTCGGTACGCCGGTGCACGAGCACGACCCGCGGCGGCAGCGTCATCGCCGGTCGCCACCTGACTGGCCAGCCGAGTCGGCGGCTCCCGCAGCTGCGGCCGTACCGGCGGCACCGGCAGAACCGGCGGCACCCGCCGGGCGGCGCCGGGCAGCCGCGGCCCGCGTCCGTGCGGACCTGCCCGCGGCATCGGCGCCGTTCGACCCGTTGGTCCCTGCGGTCAGCGTGGCGGCCAGCTGGGACAGCAAGTCCGGCGTGATGGTCAGGCTGCTGATGGACGGCAGGTGGGTGGCCAGGTCCCTGGCCGCCATTCCGAGCAGCTGGCCATCGGGCAGGTCACGGTAGGCGGCAACCAGGGCTGCCTCGGCAGCGGCCCTGGCCTCGCCAAGCGCCCTGGTCCCCTCAGCCCTCGCCTCGGCCAGCCGCTGCTCGCGGACTGCCTGCGCCTCGGCCTCGATCCGGCTGGCCCCGGCTGCCTCCTCGGCCTGCAGCCGCGCGTTGGCCCCGCGCTGTTGGACCAGCTGCTCCTCACGGCGAGCCAGCTCGATCTGGTTCTGCAACTCGTTCTCGGCAATCGCCCGTTCCCGCTCGACGGCTGTCGCCCGCCGCTGGTAGGTGGCACGGTCAGCCTCCTGCTGAAGCAGCTCACGGGCCGGTGTCTGCAGCGCCTTCTCTATCTCCGGTTCCGGGCGCAGCGCGATCACCCGGGTGCCGATCACCGCGATGCCGGTCTCGGCCAGCCTGGCGTCTCCGGTCAGCCCGTGCAGGATCCGGTCCCTGATCTGCTCGATTCCGTCGGCGAGCAGCCGCTGCATCGGGCTGGCCGCGATCAGGCCGAGAACCTGCTGCTGTGCGGTCTCGGCGAGCAGGCCGGCCAGCTGCTCAAGCGGCGTGCCCCGCCAGCGGCCCGTGCCCGGATCGATCGAGAAATCGACTCTGGCGCAGGCCGTCACCGGGTCGGTCACCCGGAACGTGACGCTGGCCTGCACGGTCAGGTCATGGAAGTCCGCCGTTCTGGCGTGGAACAGCAACGGCAGCTCGCGGTCGTCGACCGGAACCTCGGACAGAACCGCGGACAGCGGCCGGAAGAAGAACGCCAGGCCGGTCCCTTCGTGCACCAGCCGACCGCGCCGCAGATGCCTGACGTGCAGCGTAGGTGTCCCCCGCAGGTGCCGGACCAGCGGGTAAGTCGTGATGTCAGCCATCGAGTTCAGCCTCCCTATTAATCGTCCCTTTGACGATAAACCTTGGAAGCATTTCTCGTCAACTCGACGACAACAGAGCCTGCGGACTTGGCCGGCGCCATGAACCACAAGATGCGCACTCGTCAATAGCTACTCAGGTACTAAGTATGTTACGGTACTTCTAATGATTACTTGCGGTACGAAGGTGTGGACTCATGGCTAGCCAAGCGCCGATTAAGGTCAGCGAAACTACGAAGGAGCGCATCCGTTACCTCGCCGCCCTCATGGCTGCAACGCAAGCTGAGATCGTCGACCATGCGGTCGAGGAGTATGCAGCGCGCCATGCTGCGGCCGTCGAGAAAGGGATCGAGCGCGCGCGCCTCGTGCTTGCGGGAGGTGACGCGGCCATCGCCGCGCATCTGCTCGATGTGCCAGCGGAGGATGTGCAGCGCATCGCGGGCGACCGCCCCGATGCCTAGCGCCCGCCCAGCCTGACTGCTTCCCACCAGCCAACCTGATCCGACGGCCAGTCACTTCGTGTCTCCAAGACCGCGACGGCGGTGCAGATCGTGTACTCCTCTCATCGAGGGTCGCGAGATATCGAGCACATCGGGTCCGCCCGCGATGGCGTCCAGCTTGAGGCACCGAACGCCGCCCCGCGTCAGCGCCTGGCCTCCGGTCAGGACAAGCTCGACCTGGGACTGGAGCGCACCGAGCCCTGCGAAGCTCGGGACGGCTGCGGCGGGGCAGCCGGAGGTGGGCTCAGGCGACAGCGTACGCCGACCGGCGCGGCGGGCCCGGACCGGCAGCCACCCTTCGAGTCAGGCGCGCTGGCGCCGGACCGGGCAACCAGGCGGCTAGTTGCAAATGATCCGATCATCGGTATATAACACTGGCATGAGCAAGCAAGCCATGCGGGAACCCACCTTCCTGATCCTCACCGCGCTGGCAGCAGGCCCGCAGCACGGTTACGGGATCCTGAATGACGTCGCGCGGATCTCCGACGACCGGGTCAGGCTGCGGGCCGGGACGCTGTACGCGGCGCTGGACCGGCTCCGGTCCGACGGCGTCATCGACGTGGACGGCGAGGAGATCGTCGACGGCAGGCTCCGCAGGTACTACCGGCTTACGCCGTCGGGGACGCAGGTGCTCGCCGCCGAAGCGGCCAGGATGGCCGTCAACGCCACCGTCGCCATGCACCGGCTGAACCCCGGAACCGCCGCCCTCGCCGACGCCATCGCATGAACGACACCTCCGCACTGGAACGCTGGTACCGCCGCCTGCTGGCATGGTTCCCGGCCGAGCACCGCCGCGCTTATGGTGACGAGATGATCGGCGTGCTGCTCGCGGCCGGGTCCGAAGGCAGGCGCCGCCCGGCCGCAGGCGACGTGATCGACCTGATCAGGGGCGGCCTCCGAGCCAGGCTCCGCCAGGCCGGAGACGGCAGCCCCGACGTCGGCTGGCGGGACGCCCTCGCCGTCTTCAGCATCGTCGCCCCGGCCATGGCGCTGGAGTACTTCGTCGTCAATAACGCCGTGGACTGGGCGTACAAGCTGCTGTCCTATCCGCCGGGCATGGCCTTGTACGTGAACAACGGACCAATCGCCCTCGGGGGACTTGTGATCTTCCTGGCGGTTACCCTGCCGCCGCTGCTCGCGCTGCGCGGGTTCCGGCGCACGGCTATTGTCGCCGCGTCGATCCCGGCCGCCGTCCTCACGCTCTTCAGAATCGGCAGCTTGGTGGGCTCGCGAAAGAACTTCTTCCTGTTGCTGGGGTTGGATGGATATCTGCTCCTGTCGGTGCTCGTGGTGATCGCCCTGGCGGTGTCGCCGGGACCCCGCCGGGGCGCCGCGATCATGACGGCTCGGACCTGGAGCGTCGTGGCGATCGCCGCCGGCATTGCCGCAGTGGCGACCACCGATCTCAGGTATGCGTATCAGGCAGGCACGAAGGTTGAGGCGATCGTGCTGGCCGCGACGTTCGCGGCAGCGGCCGTGGGCCTGGTCGTCACGCTTCCGGCGCGAGTCGGGCGACGCTTGCTGCTGCTGCTGGCCATCCCCGGGTACGCGATCGTCATGGAGCTGGTGGCCAACGGCGGCCTTCCGTTCGCGAATACCGTCGATCAGTTCGGCATCGGGCTGATTTATCCGCCAACTGCTGTCCTCATCGGCGTGGTCGGGGTGCTGGCCTGGCGATCAGGGCGCCGTAGCCGCGAAACTGTCGATCACGACCACGCCGCCTGAACACCTCAGGACCGCGTCCGCCAGGCCGTTCCGGATGTCCGAGCACGACCTGCAGGCTCGGCCGATCTACCACCATTAGCCCGACTCGATCGAAGCGCATCTGACCATCGTGCTCGCCGCGCTCGCTGTCGGCCGCTGGATCGAAGACCGGACTGCCTGGTCGATCAGGAAATTCGTCCGCACCGCACGCCGCTACAGCGCCATCGAGATCCAGCCCGGCCCTCACACCATCACCGCAGCCGACTCACTACCCCGACGACCTCCTCTGAAATGTTCGTTAATAGATGCCGAGGTCAGGCTGTTCCGGCGAGGGCGGCGCAGAGGCGGCCGAGCGCCGTGGTGAACGCGTGCTCGGCGGGTCTCCCGTAGCCGACGACGAGGGCCGGCCCGCGCTGATGACCGGCCGCGGCGAACGCGCCGAGCCCTTCGACGGCGACACCGTGCTCGGCCGCCCGAGCGACCACCTCGTTCTCCTCCAGGCCGGCCGGCAGCTCGGCGACGGCGTGCAGGCCGGCCGCGATCCCGGTGATGCGCACCTGCGGCGCGTGCTTGTGCAGCGCGGCTATCAGCCGGTCCCGCCGCCGCCGGTAGACCAGCCGCGCCTGGCGGATCTGCCGGTCGTAGGCCCCTGAGGTGATGAATTCCGCGAGCGTGAGCTGGTCCAGTGAGCTGTTGAGCTCACCGGCCGACTCCTTGGCGGCGATCACCTCGTCCACTAGCTGCGCCGGCACGACCAGCCAGCCGAGCCGCAGCCCAGGCGCGAGGCTCTTGCTCGCCGTGCCTGCGTAGATGACGTGCTCAGGCGCCAGTGCCTGGATGGCACCGACCGGCTGCCGGTCGTAGCGGAACTCCCCGTCGTAGTCATCCTCGATCACCAGCGCTGGCGTCTGGGTAGCCCATCGGACGAAAGCGGTCCGGCGCCGAGGCGCCAGCGTCATGCCAAGCGGGAACTGGTGCGCCGGCGTCAGCAGGACCGCACTGGCCGGGGCAGCCGCACTGGCCGGGGCAGCCGCACTGGCCGGGGCAGCCGCACTGGCCGGGGCAGCCGCACTGGCCGGGGCAGCCGCACTGGCGGGAGCAGCTGCACTGGCCGGGCCGACCGAGGCGAGCTCATCGGGCACGGCACCGCCCGCATCGACCGGCAGCGCCGCGACCGCAAGCCCCTGAGCCAGGACGATCCGGCGGTGCGCTGCGTGCCCGTACGCCTCGGCGGCGATGCTGGTCGCGCCGCGATCGGCCAGGACCTGGCAGATCAGGGCGAGCCCGTGCGCAAAGCCGCCGCAGACGATGACCCGCTCCGGAGCGACCGCGACGCCGCGGGTCCTGGCCAGATAACCAGCCAGCGCCACCCTGAGCTGCGGCAGGCCGCGCGGATCGGGGTAGCCGAGTACGTTGTCGTCGGCGGCGCTGAGCGCTGCTCGTGCGGTGGCCAGCCACTGGCGGCGCGGGAACTGCGACACCGCCGGTACGCCAGGGCGCAGGTCGTAGCGGGGCTGGCTGGCATCGGGCTGGGCCGGCTCCGGCGCATCAGGCGCCGGGAGCGAGTGGATCCTCACCCAGGTACCCGAGCCGGTTCGCGCCGTCAGCCAGCCCTCGGCGACAAGCTGGCCGTAGGCATCGGCCACCGTATTGCGGGCGATCCCGAGATCCGCGGCCAGATCTCGGGAGGACGGCAACCGGATGCCCGGACCCAGCCGCCCGCTCTGCACGGCCTGCCGGAGCGCCGCCTCAAGCCCGGCCCTGACCCGCGAGCCGACTAGATCCAGGTGCAGATCCACGCCGTAATTGGCCCACGTTTCTGGCATAGATATGGATCTTACTCCTGGGCCGTTCATCGCCTAGCGTGGTGCACATGACAGCAACAGACACCAGCACCCAGATCCCGGTCCGACTCGACTTCGATGCGCACGCAGCGGGGTTCTCCAGGGCAATGACCCACCTCGACCACGCGGCCACCAAGGAACTCGACAAGGTCGAGTTCGATCCCCGGCTGCGCGAGCTGGTCCGGATCCGCGCCTCGCAGCTCAACGGCTGCGCCTACTGCGTCGACATGCACACCAAGGATGCCCGCGCGATCGGCGAGACCGAGCAGCGCATCTACGCGCTGCCGGTCTGGCGCGAGACGCCTTTCTTCACGGACCGGGAGCGCGCCGCGCTGGCGTTCACCGAGGAGATCACCCTGCTCGCCCAGACTCATGTCCCCGACGCCGCGTACCAGCAGGCGGCCGCCGAGTTCAGCGCGGCCGAGCTGGCCGCGCTGATCAGCCTGATCGTGACCATCAACGCCTGGAACGCGATCAGCGTCAGCACCCGCGCCTGGGTCCCAGGGTCCTATCAGCCGTGACGTCGAGGCGGAGCCAGCTCGCCTAGTGGTGTCTCATCCGGGCAAATTCTCGTCAAAGCGACGATTAACGAATGCTACGGTGTGACTGTGCCTCGCTCAGCTGAGCTGGCTTACCCGCCGGCCGCGATCACCGTCGACCTGGTCGTGCTGACCATTCGCGAGGGCGAGCTCGCGATACTGCTGGTCCGCCGTGGCGGCCCGCCGTTCCAGGGGAAGCTGGCGCTGCCCGGCGGCTTCGTTCACCAGGACGAGACCCTCGCTCAGGCGGCCGCACGGGAGCTGGCCGAGGAAACCGGCCTGCTGGCCGACCCGGAGGTGGCCGGTGCTGCCGCTACCCGCGACTCCGGCCAGCCCGCAAGCACAAGGCGCACCCGAGCTGCCGGACTTGGCGGCTCGGTTCACCTGGAGCAGCTCGCGAGTTACGGTGATCCCGGCCGGGACCCACGACTCCGGGTAATCACGGTCGCCTACCTGGCCCTAGCGCCCGGCCTGCCGACCCCGCGGGCGGGCAGCGACGCGGCCGACGCCGCCTGGCTGCCCGCCACCACCCTGCTCTCCGGGCCGCCCGACGCACTGGCCTTTGACCACCATCAGATCCTGGCCGACGGAGTCGAGCGGGCCATGGCCAAGCTTGAGTACTCGCCGCTGGCGACCGCCTTCTGCCCGCCGGAGTTCACGGTCGGCCAGTTGCGCCGGGTGTACGAGATCGTCTGGGGCGGCAGTCTCGACCCGCGTAACTTCCACCGCAAGGTGACCGGGACCACGGGTTTCCTGATCCCCGCCGACGGAACCACGACCGGCGAGCGGGGCCGGCCAGCCCAGCTGTACCGCAGAGGCGACGCCGTGCTGCTGCACCCGCCGCTGCTCCGCGCCACCAGCGAACCGGCCAGCGGCTGATCTCGGTCGCTGCGGCGAGCACGCCGACCGCGGTGAGCATGCTCACCGCGGTCGGGCTCACGGGTGGCGCCGCATCCGGGCTCGCATAGCGCCTCAGCCGCTTGGATCAAGCCGAGCGGCCGGCCTCGGCGTACGACGCCCGCTCAGCTACGGATGCGACAGCGGATTCCGCCGGAACCGCACTGCTGGCCACGGCGACAGGCACTCGCCGCATCCTGATCGCGACCATGATCACGAGCAGGGCGCACAGGTCGAACACCGCCGCCGTGCTGAACGAGCCGGCCATGCCGTGGGTGAGGATCTGATGCGCCTGCGCCAGCGGTCCGTCACCCACGATCGGGTGCCGGGCCGCTGCCCGGCTCGCGTGGCCGAACACGGTGACCAGGATCGCCAGGCCGAGCGCCCCGCCAACCTGCTGGGTCACGTTGACCATGCTGGCGGCGGCACCGGAGTCCTCGGGGCGCACGTTGTTCAGGGAGGCCATCGTCAGCGGCACGAAGGTGAGGCCCATCCCGGTGCCGAGCAGCAGCATCGGGCCGAGGATTCCCGGCAGATAACTGGTGGTTGGCGAGATCTGAGCGAGCCAGGTCATGCCGGTGACCACGGGCACGAGTCCGGCCACCATCAGCGGCTTGGCGCCGAAGCGCGGAATCAGCCTGGGTGCGAGCCTGGATACCGCGAACAGCGCTCCGGTCATCGGGACGAAGGCGACCCCGGCCTGCAGCGGGCTGAACCCAAGTACTTCCTGAACGAACTGGGTCAGGAAGAAGAACATCCCGAACATCCCGGCGACCAGCAGCAGCCGGGCCAGGTAGGAGCCGACCCGGCCTGGATCGGCGAACAGGTGCAGCGGAGTGATCGGATGCGGGCTGCGGGACTCGGTGACGACGAACGTGACCAGCAGAACGGTCGCGGCCATGAAGGCGCCGATGGTCATCGGGTTCCCCCAGCCATTCGAGGCCGCCCGGATGAACGCATAGACCAGCGCCGACATCCCGGCCGTGGCGGTGACCGCACCGGTGATGTCGAACCGGCCTGGCTGGCGCTGCGACTCGGCCAGGTAGCGGGGCGCGGCAAGCAGCACGGCGATGCCGATCGGCACGTTGATGAACAGGACCCAGCGCCACGACACCCACTGCGTGATCACGCCGCCGAGTACCAGGCCAAGCGACGCGCCGCCCATGGCGACCGCGGTGAAGATGCCCACTGCGCGGGTCCGCTCGCGCTCGCCAGGGAAACCGGACACGATCAGCGCCAGCACCGCAGGCGAAGCTATCGCGCCGCCGACTCCCTGGAGGGCGCGCGCCGCGAGCAGCCAGGGAGCGGTGGTGGCCAGGCCACCGGCCAGCGATGCGGCAGTGAACAGCGCGATGCCGGCCATGAATACGCGCCGCCGGCCGAGGATGTCGCCTGCCCGGCCACCGAGCAGCAGCAGCCCGCCGAAGGCGAGCGCGTACGCGTTCAGCACCCAGGACAGGCCGGCCGCGGAAAAGTGCAGGCCGCGGGCGATGCTCGGCAGGGCAATGTTGACCACGGTCATGTCGAGGACGATCATCAGCTGGGCGCACAGGACGACGGCGAGGGTGATGCTCCGCCGGTCCGGGCGCGTTCTGAGCGGAGGAAGACTTACGGAGCGAGGGCGTGGTATCGAGGAGATAGACACGGGTTCCTTCCTGAAGCACTGCTGGGGAGGGCCGTTGGCCAGGAGACGCTGGCCAACGGGCCTGGATTGAGCTAACCTGAATTCGGAGGATCCCTCCGGTAACTATACGGAGGATCCCTCCGCTTTGCAAGTCGGATCGGGATGATGGTTATGAGCACCATGGAGGCGGCCGCCGGACTCGGTCCTGAGCGGGCCATGCGCGCCGATGCGCGGCGCAACTACGAGCGGCTGCTCAGCGCGGCCGTGGCCGCCTTCGCCGAGCAGGGCGCGGACACCGCATCGCTTGAGGAGATCGCGCGCCGGGCCGGGGTCGGCATCGGCACGCTGTACCGCCACTTCCCGACCCGTCAGGCGCTGCTTGAAGCCGTCTATACCGATCAGGTGAAGGCGCTCAGAGACCGCGCCGCCGAGCTGGCCAAGGCCGAGTCGCCCGGGGCGGCGCTCGCGGACTGGCTGCAGGCCCTGGTGGCGTTCGGCAGCACGAAGCGGAGCCTGACCAGGGCGCTGCTCGAAACCCTCGACAAGGACTCGGAATTGCTCTCTTCGTGCGGCGCGATCTTGCGCGAATGCACGTCTGAGCTGCTGGAACGGGCTCAGCGGGCGGGGCAGGCCCGGACCGATGTGAAGGGCACCGACGTGCTGCGGCTCGCGCACGGCGTCAGCATGGCCGCCGACTTCGCGCCGGGCGATCCGGGACAGGCCGAGCGGATGCTGACCCTGGTCATCGACGGGCTGCTCACCGAGCGGTCACGATCCGCCGGTTAGCTAGTCAGCTCACCGGAGAAGGCCAGCGGTTCGGAGCGGGACGGACCACGAAGTTTTACGTTATACCGATCCAAACCATATTGAGTATGCACAGTATACACGGTAGGCTGACTGGCTAGTCGCTTAGCTGTGGCTCATAGGTGAGGAGCGACCGGACGTGACGTTTGACGAGCGGTACGCCGTCTGGGCCAGGCGCTCCCGCGAACTGTTCGATCAGGCCAGCGAGGTCATCCCGGGCGGCGCTGGTAGCAGCGCCCGAACCGCGAAGTTCGGCTGGCGGCCCTACCCGCCGTTCCTCGCCACCGGCACCGGATCTCGGGTACGCGACGTCGACGGCCATGAATACGTCGATTACCTGCTGGGACTCGGGCCGATGCTGCTCGGCCACAGACACCCGGTGGTCACCTCGGCGGTCGCCAGCGCGATCTCGGAGTACGGCACCTGCCTCGGGCTGCCTTACGAGCTGGAGATCGAGGCCGCGCGCAAGGTCGTCGATGCGGTGCCAGGCATCGACATGATCCGGTTCACCAACTCGGGCAGCGAGGCTGTCGGCAGCGCGGTGCGGATCGCCCGCGCCTACACCGGACGGCGGCTGCTGATCAGGTTCGAGGGGCATTATCACGGCTGGCAGGACACGGTCTACTGGAGCAACCACGTCGACCCGGCCGCCGCTGGCCCGGCCGACCGCCCAAGGCCGGTCCCGGCAGGTCCTGGCGTTCCCGCCGAGCTTGCCGACACTCTGATCGTGCTGACCTGGAACGACCCGGAGAGTTTCGCGGCCGTGATGGCCGAGCGTGGCGACGAGGTCGCCGCGGTCATCACCGAGCCCGTGGTCCTCAACACGGGCTGCATCCTGCCCGAGCCCGGCTACCTGGAGCTGCTCAGGCGGCTCACGGCAGAACACGGGGCACTGCTGATCTTCGACGAGGTCATCACCGGCTTCCGGTTCGCGCGAGGGGGCGCGCAGGCGTATTTCGGCATCACGCCCGACCTGACCACGCTGGCCAAGGGCCTCGGCGGCGGATTCCCGGTCGCCGCGATCGGCGGCAGCCGCGAGGTCATGTCGATGATCGCCGACGGCCGCTACTCGCACTCTGGCACCTACAACGCCAACGTCGTGGCCTGCGCCGCCGTGTCAGCGACGATGGACCTGCTGGCCGAGCCTGGCTTGTACGAGCGGCAGCTCAAGCTCGGTGAGCGGCTGATGGACGGTCTGCGAGCCCTTGCCGAGCAGGCCGGACAGGCAGTGGTCGTCGAGGGGCTGGGCACCGTCTTCCAGCTCTGGTTCAGCGAGCGGCCGATCAGGAACTGGCGCGACGCGGCGCAGTACGCCAACACCGATCTGTTCACCCGGTGGTGGCAGGAGATGCTGCTGCGCGGAGTGCTGTTCCACCCGAGCCAGTTCGAGAACCTGTTCCTGTCCCTGGTGCACACCGATGCTGACGTGGACCAGACGCTCAGCGCGGCGCAGCACACCTTCGCCGTGCTCAGCCGAGTTCAGGAGCTAACCGGCTCACGGGGCTAAGGTTGCGAGGTAGCTTAACTATGCCGTCCGGCCCGGTGATCGCGGCCGGGCGATCGCCCGGCGGCTGACCTAAAGGAACTCCATGGTGCTCGATCTCGGTGGCAGCTCGCTCGGACTGCCCGGTGCGGCGGACGACCCTGTCCGGCCGCGCCGCAGCGGGCGGCGCACCGTGTCCGCCGGACGTCGCGAGCCAGGAACGGTGCTGCTTTACCAGCGGGTGGTCGCACATGTGGAGCAGCTGATTGCCGACGGCGGTCTGGTCCCTGGCGATCTGCTGCCCAGCTATACCGAACTCGCCGATCAGGCCGGGGTCAGCCTGATCACGGTGCGGCGGGCGCTGGATGAGCTGGAACGAGCCGGCCGGGTTCGCCGCCACCAAGGCCTCGGCACCTTCGTGGCCCGGCGCAGGATCGTCACCGAGCCTGCCAGGGCCGGCAGTCTGCTCCGCACCCTGGCCAAGGACGGCGAGGCCGCCGCGCAGCTGCAGACCAGAGTCCTGGAACTGCACCAGGGTGAGCCATCCGCCGACCTGCGCCAGGCGCTGCGGATCGACGCCAACAGCCTGGTCTGGCGGCTCCGGCGGCTGCGCCTGCTCGACGGCCAGCCTGCCGTGCTCGAGACCGCCATCATTCCGGTCGAGCTCGCGCCTGAACTCGACCAGCGGGTCGACCGGCTGGATGACTCGCTGTACGACCTGCTAGCCAGCGAGTACGGCCTCACCGACAGCTATGAGGAGCAGTACCTCGAGGTGATCGGGCCCACCCAGGATGAGACCAGGCTGCTCGAGATGCCCGCCAGGGCACAAGTGGTGCGGATCCGGGGTCTGAGCACGGATAGCGCCGGAACCCCGTTCGACTGCTTCGAGCAGCTGTATCCCGCGAATCAGTTCGCGTTCGCCATCTCCGGCAGCGCCGCACGGCAGCTGCTTCCGGCTCCTGGCCACCGGGACTGGAGCGTCCGGCACCGAGCGTGAGCTGATCGGAGCCGCGCCGCGCGGCCGGGCGCGCAGCCAGCTGACCGGCCAGGTAGCCGATCGGCTCGGCATTCGAGGATCGGTGCGACCGCGGCCCTTCCGGCCGCTCTGCGCTGAATCCGGCGACTAATCCGATCTCATTGCAATTCGGTACGCCGAACCCTATTCTTTCCCAGCATACTGACCATACACAGTGTGTCGGCAGGGCTGGTTGCGCTAGCTGGTCGGAGGTGTTGTCCAGGGCTGGCTCAGGCCAAAGGGAGCGGGTCATGTCGAGCGTTGCGAGCGATACCTCAGCACAGGACGGTTCTTCCGCACCAGCGCGCGGCCTCCGGTCAGGCGCCCTGAAGATCGGCGACGTCGTCGTCCTGGCGCTGGCCAGCTCCGGGCCGACCCAGTCCATCGCGGTGACCCTGGCAGCGCTGCTCGCGGCGGTCGGATACGCGAGCTTCCTGCCGCTGCTGATCTGCTTCATTCCGATGCTCGGCATCGCAATCGGCTATCAGCGGCTGAATGCCTGGCAGCCGAGCGCGGGCGCGACCTACTCCTGGGTCGGGCGGGCGCTCAACCCGCACGCCGGCTTCTTCTCCGGCTGGATCATGCTGATGTACTACGTCGTCGGCACCACCAGCCTGACGATCCCGCTCGGCACCTACATGCTGACTTTCTTCAGCAACGCGGCCGCCAACGACAAGTACGACGTCGCGCTGGTCGGCACGGCGTTCAACCTGGTCGTGCTCGTGGTCGCAGCGCTCGGGATCAAGCTCTCGGCCCGGTTCCAGTGGGCCTGGGCCATCTTCGAATACGGGCTGCTGATCGGGTTCACCATCGCCGCGTTCGTCGTCATCTACGGCGGGCACCGGGCGGGTACGGTGCACATCACCAGTTCGTGGTTCACGCTGAGCGGCGCAGGCGGGTTCAGTGCGCTGATCTCGGGCGTACTGCTGGCGATCTTCCTGTACTCGGGCTGGGACACCGCGGCCTACGTCGGTGAGGAGGCGCACGGAAAGAAGGCCGGGCCGGCCGCGATCACCAGCGTCGTCCTGCTCTTCGTTATCTACTCCGTTGTCATCGTCGCGTTCCAGGGCATCGCGCCCAGCCGTGTCCTGCAGGCCAACGCCGCGAACGTGCTGGCCTACGTCGGCAACGCGATCGGCGGCAGCTTCTGGAAGCAGCTGATGATCGTGGCCGTGCTCGGCGGCACCCTCGCATCGCTCCAGGCGGCGATTGTCAGCTCGTCCAGGATCGGCTTCGCGATGGGCCGAGACCGGGTCTTTCCCCGCTGGTTCGGCCGGGTCAGCGACTCCTACCGGACGCCGTGGAACGCCACGATCCTGTTCGGCCTGCTCAACGTGGTGTTCTTGTGGGGATCGACGCTGATCAGCACGATCGGCAAGGCGCTAACCGACATCGTCAGCACGCTCGGCCTGATGGCGGCGCTGTTCTACCTGCTCACGGCGGGCACGGCCACCTGGTACTACCGCCGGACGATCATGGCAAGCACCGCGAACTTCGTCCTGGGCGGCGTGCTGCCCGGGCTCGGTGCGGCCTTCATGGCGTTCGTCATCAGCTACGAGCTGGGAACGGGCGCGCTGAACGGGATCGAGATGGTATTCGGCTTCGGGCTGGCACTGGTCGGACTTGTGCTCTCGTTCGTCGCTAAGGCGGCGGGCAAGTCCAGTTTCTACACTGACCGATCAGCGCGCGGCGGCGCGGCCGAGGGCCTGGCGGAACTGACCGGCGCAGGGGTGGTGGCTGGCTCGGCCGACCGGACCGCCGCCGGTGACGACGGGCCGGGCAGCGACCCGGACGCGTGAAGCAGATCCGCACCGCGGGCATGACTGGTCAATGACCGAAGCCGCAGGCGTCTACATCGGGCTGGACCTGGGCACGTCGGGGCTGAAGGGGATCGCACTCGACGCGTCGGGTGCGGTGCTGGCCAGGGGAAGCTCGGGGTACCCGACGAGCAGGCCGGCCGACCACGCCGCGGAGCAAGCGCCACGAGACTGGATCACGGCGATCGGCAAGGTGGCCGCCCAGCTGGCCGTTCACGCCGCGCCGGACAGCTGGCGGGCGATCGGGCTCTCGGCCATGATCCCGACCCTGGTGACCGCGGGCGCCGACGGAGAGCCGATCGGCCCGGCGATCACCTGGCAGGACAGCCGGGCCGAGACCCAGGCCGACCAGCTGCGCGAGCGCTGCGGCCCTGATGCTCTCTACCGGATCACGGGCCAGTGGGTGGACGGCCGCTACCTGCTGCCGATGTTCCTGCGGCTCACCGAGACCGAGCCGGTCAGGGCGGCGGCGACCAGCTTCCTGCTCGGCGCCAAGGACTACCTGTTCGGGACTCTGACCGGCCAGGTTGCCACCGATCCGAGCACCGCGTCCGGGTTCGGCTGCTATCGGCTGGAGACCGGGCGCTGGGATAGCGACGTGCTGGCCGCCGAATGGCGGCTGCCCGCGTTGCCGCCCATCCTTCCTGCCAGCACCACCCGGCCGCTGCGGTCCGAGGTCGCCGCCTGGCTTGGCTGCCGCGCCATCCCGGTCTGCCTGGGCGCGGCCGACTCGGTGCTCGGCGCGCTGGGACTTGGGGTCAGCTCCCCAGGCCAGATCGCCTACGTGGCCGGGACCAGCACCGTGATCCTCGGCGTCACCAACCGGCTGCTGTTCGATCCGATGCACCGCTTCCTGATCACGCCGCTGGCTGACCCAGGCAACTGGGGCCTGGAGATGGACCTGCTGGCCACCGGCAGCGCCATCCGCTGGCTCGCCGACCTACTCGGCGGCAGCCTGGCTGAGGCTGACCTGGTCGCGCTCGCCGCCGGGGTCGATCCGGCCGACGCACCGGTCGTACTGCCGTTCGTCAGCCCGGGCGAGCAGGGCGCGCTCTGGGATCCGCAGCTGCACGGCACCATCGCCGGGCTGAGGTTCGGCCACGGCCGGCCGCATCTGGCCCGCGGCCTGATCAACGGCATCCTGCTGGAGAGCCGCCGGTGCCTGGCGGTGCTCGACCAGGCCGGGTCGTTCGGCCGCGAGCTCATGGCCGGTGGCGGCAGTACGGCCGAATCAGCTTTCCGCGCTGACCTGGCCGACGCTACCGGTCGACGAGTTGTCCAGCCTGGCGGCCGGCAGGCGGACTACTCGGCGATCGGCGCGGCGCTGCTGGCAGCCAGGTCGGTCGGCCATCCGCTGGCCAGGCCAGGCAGCGGCGCGGGTGACGTCCGCCGGGCCCGTGGCTCGACTGCTGGCGACAGCGCTGGCGGACCTGCTGCGCAGCTAGTCAGCGAGCCTGACGCCGGCCGCGCGGCATCGTGGCGGGAACTCTGGGACAGCTACGAGCGGGCACGGCACGCCATCACCAGGTACTACCACGGTGGCGGATAGCCCGCTAAGAATCACACAGCTCAAGCAGCCTGGTGATCGTCGCCCAGTTGCGCGCGGTGCCGGCCGCCGCCGGGCTGCTCCGCTTCATCAGCAGCGCAGTCACCAGGCCACTGCGGCCGAATCCGTCCGGAGTGTGCACGTACAGAGTCCGCCCAAGCAGGGTGGCCTCGTCCCGGCTGCCCAGCTCGGCCGCCTGCCTAGCCGCCTGCTGCACGGCGGTCAGCATCGCCTCATCAGGGTCGGCGGGCAAGAAGACCCCGTGCACGAACCGCGGATTCGGCTCGGCCGGGTACGGGTTGGCGCTGATCACGTCGGCCAGCGAGTCCCTGGTCAGAACGATGACCGGTGCCCCGACGTTGAGCGAGGAGGCGATCGCAGCCTCCATCGCCTGCGCCAGCGCGACGGTGTCGGACTGCGTGGTGGTAAAGACCACATTGCCGGTCTGAATGTAGGTCGCCACATCGGCGTGACCAAGTGACGCCACCACCTGACGCAGATCCGCCATCGCGATCTTGCGGCCGCCGACGTTGACGGCGCGCATCAAGGCGACATGACTGGGCATAGGCCCATCCTGCCAGTCGCGCCACCAGCGCACCTCAAGGCGTCCGGCAGGCCGCCTGGGCCGATTATGCCGTCGCGACGGCCACCGTCGGCTCAGCTGCGGTGACCGGGACCGGCGGCCTCGGCACGATCAGGACAGGCCTGGTCGCCAGGTGCAGCAGACGCAGCGACACGTAGCCGAACGGCAGGTGCGGGACGTCGTGCGTGCTAGCCGAGCCAAGCACGATCATCCTGGCATCGCACTCTTCGGCAATGCCGACAATCGTCCGGGCAATGTGGCCAATCGGAGTCTTTCTGATCTCTGGCTCGGCGCTGATCCCGGAGCTGCGCAGGCTAGTTACGATGTCGCTGACGACCTGCTCACCCTCGCCCTCAACACAGTCCACCTGGATTCTGCCGAACCGGCCCACGGCGAATTCGTGTACATGCAGGACGAGCACTCGGTCGCCGCTGTCCCTCGCCAGGTCGCGCGCCATCTCCGTAGCCGTCGAGGCATGGTCGGTGGTGTCTACGGCCAGCAGGATTGTCTTGCTCATGGCCTTCTCCTTACATCCTGGGCCGCGTCCGCTGCCCGATTTCCAGGCGCGCCGCCATCAGGTTCTACTTCGCACGTTAGGTGTGATTGAGCTGGCGCCTTAGAGTCCAAGGTCCGCCGAGTGACGCCGATAGTCATCCTCGCCATATGCACCACACGCCGGCGCCTCACCAGCCAACGCACCTGCCAACCACCCACCCCATCGGCTTTAACAAAACACCTGGCGCGGGACACTGGCAGCCGGCCCAGCCTGTTGGGCCCCCGAGGTCGGAGGCGAAGGTCCTGGCCAATCTAGGCCGCAAGCCTCCTGCCGCCGAGCTGACCAGCGGGCATGCTTGCGGATTAGCTAGATCAGCCGGAGGCGAGCATGAGCGGCGGGATACTGGACCCTCGGGTCGGGCAGCAGGCGCCTGCGGTCATCCCGGAGTATCAAGCGGCCCGGAGCCAGCAGCCCGGGTCGCCACGGGCCGCAAGGAGGCCGGGATGAGAGCACATGTTGGTGACCGGCTCATCATCGACAACGACCGGCGCCGGATCGGTATTGTGATCGCGGTTCCGCACTCCGATGGATCACCGCCGTATGTCGTGAAGTGGCTGGCGACTGGGAATATCGCGATGGTGTCCCCTGACCAGTACACCGTGATCATCCCGGCCGGGCATCCGGCGGGCACCGCGAAGCTGCCTTCGGCCGCGTCGTGACCAGTCAGCCGGACACCGCCGCCCAGCCAGCACCGGATGACGGTGTATACGCCCTGCTCATCGACGGGACGACCGTGCTGGTCAGGCCCGCCCGCCCGGACGATGAGGACGCCGTGCGCCAGATGCACGCGGAGATGTCTCCCGCCAACGTCTACCTGCGCTTCTTCAGCATCAGCCCGCTCGCGGCCGAACGCGAGGCCAAGCGGGTCTGCCGACCTCCCGACCATGATCACGCGGCGTTGCTGGCCTGGCTTGGCAGCCAGCTCGTCGGCGTCGCCAGCTACGAGCCGACCGGCAAGCCCGGCGTCGCCGAGATCGCGTTCGCTGTCTCCGATCACATGCACGGTCGCGGGATCGCGACGCTCCTTCTTGATCATCTGGTGTCGATCGCCAGGCTGCGCGGCCTGGAGGCCTTCACGGCCGAAACGCTGGCTGACAACATCGCCATGCTCCGGGTCTTCGCGAATGCCGGGCTTCCGGTCCGACGGCAGATGTCCGACGGCGTCATCGAGACCACCTTTCCGCTGCCTGCCGATGAGGCCGACCGGCAGTTGCAGGGCTACCTGGATTCGGTGGCCAAACGGGAGCAGCTCGCTGACGTCGCCAGCCTGCGCCACCTGCTGGAACCATCGTCTGTCGCGGTTGTCGGGGCTAGCCGCAAGCCAGGTCGGGTGGGCCATGCGATCCTGCGAAACATCCTGGCCGGAGGATTCGCCGGCCGGGTGTACCCGGTCAACCCGCGGGCCAAATCAGTTGAAGGCGTAGCCTGCCTGCCTTCGGTCGCCGACCTGCCAGAACCAGTCGATCTGGCGGTGGTCGCCGTGCCCTCTGCGGCGGTCGCCCAGGTTGCCCGGGAGTGCGGCCATCGAGGGGTGCGGTCCCTGGTGGTCGTCACCTCCGGGCTTGAGGCGGACATCGGCTCCGAGCTGCTGGCTACCTGCCGCAGCTTCGGAATGCGCCTGGTCGGCCCGAATTGCTTCGGAATAGCGATCCCCGGCCTGAACCTGAACGCGACCTTCGCCGCCGCCAACTCGCCGCCCGGCGTGGCCGGCCTGGTCGTCCAGTCGGGCGGGATCGGGATCGCCGTGCTTGAGCACCTGGCCAGGCTCGGCATCGGGGTGTCCTCGTTCGCTTCGGTCGGCGACAAGTACGACGTTTCCAGCAACGACATGCTGATGTGGTGGGAGAAGGACCGCACCACCAGGCTCGCGGTGCTCTACGTTGAGTCGTTCGGCAGCCCGCGCCGGTTCGCCCAGACCGCACGGCGGGTCGGCCGCCAGATGCCGGTGCTGACCGTCATGGGCGGCAGGTCGCCGGCCGGGCAGCGGGCGGCGGCATCGCATACCGCCGCGGCCGCGACGCCGCTGATCACTCAGGAGGCGCTGTTCGAGCAGGCCGGAATCGTCGCGACGACGACTCTCGGCGAACTGATCGACGTCGCCGCGCTGCTCGCGTCCCAGCCGCTGCCGGCCGGCAACCGGGTCGCCATCGTGTCCAACGCCGGTGGTGCTGGTGTGCTGGCCGCCGACGCGTGCGGCGACAACGGTCTCCAGGTTGCCGTGATGTCCGCGCCGACTCAGCAGCGACTGCGGCGGATCCTGCCGAGCGGCGCCGCGGTCGCCGGTCCCGTCGATACGACGGCGGCCGTCAGCCAGCGAACCTTCCGCACCTGTTTGGAGAAAGTGGCGCGAGATGACGGGGTCGACGCCGTTCTGGTGATCACCGTGCCGACGGCGGTATCTGATCTCACTCCGGCCATCCTGCAGGCCAAGGTGACCAAGCCCCTGCTCGCGACGATGCTTGACCAGCATGAATCGGTCCGCCTGCTGCACCGGCAGTCCGGCCAGCTCCGATCCGCAGCGAGCCCAGACCCAGTCAGCACAGATGAGACCAGCACAGATGAGACCAGCGCTGAGCCGACCAGCACGGGCCTGGCCAGCACGGGCCTGGCCAGCACCGGCCTGGCCAGCAGCGGCCTGGCCAGCAGCGGCCTGGCCAGCAGCGGCCTGGCCAGCACAGACGCAGACGGCCCGGGCTGGGCCAGGAGAGCGGCAGCCAGCCACGCTGCCGGTAACGGCACCACCACCAGCACCTCTGGCGCAAGGCCGAGCCCGGTCAGCGCCATCGCAGCGACAGCTGCCGGAGCTGGCTCTGCCGCCGCCCTGGCGGCCGGGACCGCTGCCAGCACCGCAGCGACGCTTAGCTTGCTGGATCAGTCGATCCCGGCCTACCTGTACCCGGAGAGCGCCGCTCGCGCCCTCGGCTACGCCGTCAGGTACAGCAACTGGCGGTCACGCACCGCTGGCCAGGTCCCTGACCTGACCGGGATAAGGCAGCACGACGCACATGTGCTCGTCGCCCGCTTCCTGACCGGCCAGCACCTCGGCGGCTGGCTGCCGCCGGCCGAGACGGCGGAGCTGCTGTCCTGCTACGGGATCTCGCTGACGCCGACCCGGGAGGTCACCGACGCTGCGGCGGCAGCCGCGGCAGCGGCGGAACTCGGCGGCCAGGTTGTGCTCAAAGCAGATGTCGCCGGACTTGTGCATAAGAGCGAGGCTGGCGCCGTCCTGCTCGGCCTGCATACCCGGGCTGACGTTCGCAATGGCTACGCCGAGCTAGCCGAGCGGTTCGGTGCCGCCCTGCGCCGGGTGCTGGTCCAGCCCATGATCGCTGATGGCGTCGAGGTCCTGGTCGGCGTGGTGCACGAGCCGGTGTTCGGGCCGCTCGTCGTATTCGGCCTCGGCGGCGTGGCTACCGACGTGCTCGGCGACCACACCGCCCGGCTGACGCCGGTCACCGATACCGATGCCGACGAGCTGATCCACGGCATCCGCGCGGCACCGTTGCTCCTTGGTCACCGCGGCACGCCGCCGGTCGACATCAGCGCGCTCGCCGACCTGCTGCTCCGGGTCTCCCGGCTCGCCGATGAGATCCCCGAGGTCGCCGAGCTAGATCTCAACCCGGTGATCGCGCGGCAGGACGGTGCGTTCCCGGTGGACGCGCGGATCCGGCTGGTGCCGGCTGAGCCGCAGGATCCGTTCTTGCGACGGCTGCGCTGAACTCCGTGCCGAAGGTCCCGATTGGGCAGGCGCAACGACACTGCGCAGCGGCGCGACCTGCGGCCGAAACTGAAGGTAGTGGCGAAACGAAGTGCTCGCCGCCTGATCGCTAAGGAGCTCAAGATGTCGCCGAATGGGAAGAAGCCCCGCATCGTAGCCGGGGTGGACGGATCAAAGCCGTCAATTGAAGCGCTTCGCTGGGCGGTGCGGCAGGCTGAGCTGACCGGAGGCGTGGTCGACGCCGTGATCGCCTGGCAGTACCCGATCGCCGCTGGTGGGCTCGGCTGGGCGCCCACGTCAGGTCTGGACGACACTGACTACGCCGAGCTGGCCGCCAAGGCGCTGAGCACCGCCGTTGCCGAGGTCGACGTGGCATCGGACGTGCCGGTGCACCAGCTGGTGCTGGCCGGCAACCCGGCGCAGGTGCTGCTCGACACCGCCGCTGGCGCCGATCTTCTTGTGGTAGGAAGCCGTGGGCACGGCGGATTCACCGAAGCGCTGCTCGGCTCGGTGAGCCAGCGCTGCGTGCACCACGCGCACTGCCCGGTTGTCGTCGTGCACCGCACCGTCCGGCACGTCGCCTAGACGCGATCGAATGTTAGTGATGCCAATGTTCGAACTCCGAATCCACGGACGCGGGGCCAGCCACCGAACCAGGCCCAGCTGACCCTGGCGCCAAGACGAGCCTGGCCGACACAGAGGCGGATGGGTCCTTGCCATCACCCTGGACGTGGGTTCCAGCCTGGCCAACAAGACCGGATCATGGCGGACGCTTCGGCGTCTGCCCAGACAACGCAGTGATCAAGCTCGGGCCTGGCCAGCGGTACCAGATCGACCTTGACTACTGCAGGGGTTTCGGGATCTGCGCCTCTGAGTGCCCGTGCGGCGCGATCAAGATGGTCCCGGAGCAGACCTAGGCGGCAGTCACTCATGATCACGCGGTTCTTTCAGTGCCCTGGCCTGAAAGAACCGCGTGATCATGGAAGACGGCGGGCTCGGCCGCTATCCGGCCAACAGGACGCCGAGGAACAAGGCGGATAGAGCGGTCAGTCCGGTCAGTGCACCCCACACGGCCAGGCCGACCGTGCTGCGTGACCTTGAGTGCGCCACGGCGCTGATTCCGGAGGCCGCTACCACGATCAGCTTCACGATCAGCGTCGTTCGGTAGCTGGCGCTCATCGGGTCGGCGGCCGCGATGTTCCACCCGCCGGTGACCACCAGCACGCCATAGGCCGGCCAGGCCACCAGATTGAACTGGCGTGCCACAGCGCGCGGCACGTCCGGGCCCTGGTGGCGCAGCACGGGCACCAGCGCGGCGAGCGTCAGCTGGCCGCCGACCCAGACGGTGGCGGCGAGCACGTGCAGGAACAGCCGGACGGTATCCCAGCTGACGGCGAGCATCTGCTACCTCGCCGCCGTCACACCGCGGCGAGGAGCAGCTGGCTCGCCTGGGCCGCCGCGGCGGCGAGGCCGTCGAGAAAGAGGCCGCGGCCGACCGCGTCGTCGCGCAGCCCCCAGAGCAGCAGCGCATTGTTCCAGGCCAGGTCCCGGGCGGAGTTGATGGCCCAGTTGGCTACCAGGTCCTCGACCGCCTGCAGGTGCTGATCCACGGCGCGCTCAGCGGCAGACTCGAAGGACTGGCGGACAGACTGCTCCGCCGCGTCAAGCAACCGGTCCACCCGCTGATAGTCCGCGTGATGCGTGCCAGCCTGCGGCTCCGTGTCGAGGTCGGCGCAGGTGCTGACCAGCGCCAGCGGCAGATCATGGCTGATATGAGCGTTCATGCCGGCCAGCGCGAACTGGATCGGCTCGATCTTGATATTCGCCCGCTCCTCGATCAGCGGGCGCCAGGCAAGTGGCACAGTCTCAGACTGGCGCGCGGCATCCGCGGCGTCGAAGTACAGATTGGCGAATGTCACGTCGAGCCTGGTCATGAAGTCCGGATCGGTGAAGAATCCCTGGCCGATTCGGCGGCCGACCTCCGTAGTTACCTCCAGGTACATGCGATTGAAACAGGCGAGGCCATCCCCGCTGGAGGTAGAAGCGGCGATGAACTCCATCCGCGCAATTGCCTCGCCGACCGAGGACACCGGCCCGAACGGGCCAGGCGGGTGGGCGGGCATGGCTTCAATATACGGCTGGGGCCACCTGCGTAACGGCGATGCACCAGGCCGTCCGCTGCCTATGCTGGTCGGCGTCGGCACAGGGAGGTACGCGGCGATGCCCTTCAACGGATGGCCCGAAGAAGCACTCGACTTCTACGAAGGGCTGGAGGCGGACAATTCCAAGGCCTACTGGACCGCTCATCGGGCCAGCTACGAGGCGGCGGTGCTGGCGCCGATGACGGCGCTGACCGAAGAGCTCGCTGCTGACTTCGGCGAGGTCAAGATCTTCCGGCCGTACCGCGACATCAGGTTCAGCAAGGACAAGTCGCCTTACAAGACCGCCATCGGCGCGATGATCGGCAGCGGCTACATCCAGCTGTCCGCGGACGGCCTCGCGGCTGGAAACGGGATGTACGAAATGGCAGCCGACCAGCTCGATCGGTTCCGTGCGGTGGTGGCCGACGACAGCAGCGGCGGGCAGCTGGAGCGGATCATCGACGCCGTCACCAGTCACGGCATCGCCGTGCAGGGCCGTGATGTGCTCAAGACCGCGCCACGAGGCTACCCGGCGGATCATCCGCGGATCGGCCTGCTGCGTTACAAGGGCCTGGTGGCGTGGCGGCAGTGGCCGGTCGAACCCTGGCTGTCCACCGCCGCAGCCAAGGAGCACGTGGCCGACTTCATGACCGCCACCCGGCCGCTGGCCGACTGGCTCCGGGCGAATGTCGGATCCTCGGCTCTTGCGTCAGCCAGACGCCGCTAACCGGGATCCGTCGAGAACGGCGCCGCGCGCCGCCTGAAAGGACGGCGTCAGCTCGCGGCCAGATCACCTGATCCGGGAACCGCCTGCCCGCCGGACGGCCCCTCAGGGAACGTGACCTCGACCCTGAATCCGCCGCCGGGCGTGGTGCCCGCCCGCACCGTCCCGCCGACCTTGGCGGCGGTCCGCCGGATGATGTCCAGTCCAAGGCCGGTGCCTGCCCGCCCAGGCGGCATCGTGGCAGAGCGAGCCAGCCGGGCGGAATTGGCCGCCTGCTGGTCAGCTAGCCGCACGGGCTCCCGCTCTACGGCGACCGGTGGCTGCGCCGTCACTGGGCCAGGCTCGCCCGACGGCGATCCGGCTGACCGAACGACCGGCGAACTCTGGTTCTCTACCAGCAGCGACCATGACGGGGCACCCCGCGCGGGTCGGCGCAGCACGACACCGAACCCGGTGCCCTCTGGCGTGTGGGCAAATACGTTGGACAGCAGCGCGTCGATTGCTGCGTCGAGTTCGTCGCGGCTGATGCCGACGTCGACCTGGCGCTCTGGTACTTGGACATCAACCGGCCGGCTCTGGGACCTGGCCAGCACGCTCCAGAATGCCATCCGGTCCCGCACCGCCTCCGCCAGGTCAGAGCGAGCTGCAACCTGCGGTGGCGTATCGCGGGTCTGCCGGATCAACTCGTTCACCGCCTCTGCCAGCGTGTCCAGATCCTGCTGCAGCCGATCCTTGGCCGCCGGGTCGCCTAGCGCCTCCACATCCAGGCGCAGCGCTGTCAGCGGTGTCCGTAGCCGGTGGCCGAGATCGGCGGCGGCGAGCCTGGCGCTGGCCAGCAACTCGTCGATCCGGTCGGCCAGCTCGTTGACCGCCTGGCCGACCTCGGCGACCTCATAGGGCCCGGCAGGCCCGGCGCGGCAGTCCAGTTCACCGTCGCGCAGTCGGTGGGTCACCTGTACCAGCCCCAGGAGCGGGCGGACGATCGACCGGCCAAGCCAGTCGGCCAGCCCGACCGCGACCAGGACAAGCAGCGCTCCGCCGCCGAAGAGAAGCGCCCATGTGCTCGCCACGCCGCTGGTCAGCAACCTGGGGGGCACCTGCGCCACTACAGCGGCGACAGTCAGCCGGTCGTGGACAGGCTCCCAGGCCAGGCGGCCGCCATTCGGCGCAGTGGTCGTTATTGCGTGCTCGGCGAGGACGGCAGGTGGGATCCGGACCGAACTACCGAGCGGAGCGCCGAGCCGCCTGCCGTTGCCTAGGTAAACGGTCACCTGGTTCGCTGAGGCACTGTTGGCCTGGCGGACGAGATGGGCGATAACGGCCACGCCCTTGATGTTGGCCAGCTCGGCCGCCAGTGCGCGTGCCTCAAGCTCAGCTCCGTCGACAGCGCGGTCGTAGGCCACGCTGCGCACGTAGAAGGCGAGCGGCAGGCAGAACGCCAGCATCACAGTGCCGGTAGCGATGGCCGATATCACTGCGAGCCGCCGCCTGATCTGCGCCCGCCGCCTGATCGACGGCAGAGCGCCACTACCCTTCGGCGCCATCAGGTTCAGCGTCCCGTCGATCATCGTCCGCGCCGCTGGGATCGACCAGCCGGATGCCAACCCCGTGCACCGTCCGCAGGTAACGCGGATCAAGCGCGCTCTCGCCCAGCTTCCTGCGCACCCATGAAAGGTGCACGTCAACGGTGTTGTCGGCACCGCCATAGGGCTGGTCCCACACCTCAGCGAGCAGCTGGCGCTTGGTGACCACCCGGCCGCGCCGAATGGCCAGAGCGTGCAGCAGGTCGAATTCCTTGCGACTCAGCCCGAGGTCGCGGTCCTCCAGCATGGCCTGGCGGGTCGACGGGTCGATCCGCAGTCCGCCAACGATTATCGCCTCCTCCGATTGCGGCGACAGCGAACGGCGCAGAACCGCACGCAGCCGCGCCGCGATCTGGTTGGCCGAGAACGGCTTGATGACGTAGTCGTCGGCGCCGGCGTCGAGGGTACGGACGATCTGGTCATCCTCATCGCGCGCCGTGATGACGACCACCGGCACGGTGCTAACCGCCCGGATCATCCTGAGCAAGTTCTCCCCGTCGATGTCCGGCAGACCAAGGTCGAGCAGTACAGCGTCAGGATGCGAGTCCACGATCACGGACAGCCCGTCCAGGCCGGTTGCCGACCCACGGGCGCCGTACCCGCGCTCGGTAAGCGATCGGACCAGCGTGGCGCGGATCTGCGCGTCATCCTCGACCACCACGACGGAGATCACGTCCCCAAGGGTAAGCGACGGTTCCGGCGCAACCTGGCCTGGCGCAGCGCCGCCGCCATCGCACCGGCCACTCAGGGGCCTGCCCGCCTTGGCGCCGTATCCCGGTGAGCGGCCGCCGCCCGCGCCCCCGGCAGGACCGACGGGGCGCGGGCCAGCGGCTGGTCCGGTAACCGCGCTCAACCGCACGCGGTGACCGTCAACGTCAGCCCGCCGCCGTCGTTTATCTCTGCCTCGAACTTCATCCGATGCGTTCCTGAGCGGAAGTACACATCTACCGAGGAACCCTGGCGGGAGTCGACGTAGCCTCGCCAGTGCGCAGCGTGGTGAATAGCCGCCACCCTGATCGTCCCCGAGTTGACAGGCGCGATCGAGACAGAGCCCGCCGCGCCTGCCTGGTAGGTGGTCATCGCCTTGGGGAACGCATAGTTGTGCCGGGCAACCCGGCAGCTGGCGCTCGCCGCCGGTCGTGCCGCCGTATGGTAGCCGCTCGCCGCGCTGGCTGAGCTGGCAACGGCGAGCCCGCCTGCGGCCATGCCAGCCGCTGCTAGCGTGCTGACGCCCATCATGGTGAGTCTGTTCATCTGAGGATCTCCTTAGCTTGTAGCTCGTGGACATCCCCAGCCTCGGAGGCTGCGCCATAAACCGAACTTAAGCTCTGCTCAGATCTTCCTGAAGCCTTCTGCGATGCCAGCCAGGACGTCATGACGCCTGATCGGCCGCTGGTGGCTGGATTGTGCCGGGCAGCCCGATCGCGACAGCGGCGCCGCCGATCGGGCGGTTCCGCGCGATCGCTCTGCCGCCGTGCGCGATGGCGATGGCCTGCACGATCGCCAGGCCCAATCCGGCTCCCCCTTCCGACCTGGCCCGCCCGGAGTCGGGTCGGCCGAACCGCTCGAACGCCTGCGGCAGGAAACTGAGCGGGAATCCTGGTCCTGAGTCGACCACCTCGATCTTCAGATCAGCGGCGGCAGCCCTGGCGGTGATCCTCACCTGCGTCCCCGACGGGGCGAAGCGCAGCGCGTTGTCGATGAGATTGTCGACCGCCTGCCGAATCCGGTCCGGGTCGATCAGTGCCACAAGTCCAGCCGGAGCGTCGACCACGCAGGCGACGCCAGCTGCCTGCGCCCGGCTTGCGGCCAGCTCGGCGGCGCGGTCGAGCAGCGCCCCGACGTCGGTCGGCTCCCTGCGAACAATCAGCCGGTCCTCATCACTGCGGGCCAGCACCAGCAGGTCATTGGTGATCCTGGTCAGCCTGGACACCTCGTCGGATGCGTTGGCCACCGCCTGGACCAGATCGTCGCGACTGCGTCCAGGCCGGCCGGCTAGCTCAAGCTCGCCGCCGAGCACCGCCAGCGGGGTGCGCAGTTCGTGGCTGGCGTCGGCGACGAAGCCACGCTGCCTGGCCAGCGCGCCGTGCAGCCTAGCCAGCAGGTCGTTCATCGTTCCGGCCAGCGCGGCGATCTCATCGCGGGTGCCTGGAACCTGGACGCTCGACTCGGTGTCCCGCTCGGACAGCGCGGCCACCTCCCGGCGCAGCCGCTCGACCGGTGAGAGCGCCGCGCGCGCCAGCCAGTACGCGCCAAGTCCGCCGATCAGCACCAATGCCGCCCCGCCGACCAGCAGGCCGACGCTGGCCGTGCTCACCGTGCCGTTCTCAGAATCGAGCGAGATCCCGGCGACCGCGATCCAGCCCGGGTGGCCGGGGAGCGGCGCCGCGAGCAGCCGGACCGGATCGTCATCCAGCGTGCCGGCCAGGCCAATCTGGCCGGTTCGGGCCTGCCGAATCTGAGCCGGAGTGAGCAGTGGGACGGTACCCGTGCCCGGACTGCTGCCGCGGACCTGACCGGTCCCGTCGATGAGCTGGATCAGATACTCCCCGGTCGGCGCGGTCCCAGGCCGAACCGGCCGCTGAGCCGGGTTGCGGCCGGCGGGCAGGTACTGACCGGCCCCATTGAGCTGGGTCCGCAGCGCCGCGTCGGTTGAGCTGCGCAGCTGAGCGGCGAGCAGGCTGATGAACAACCAGCTGCCTAGCGCGAAGGCGACCGCCAGAGCGAGCGTGAAGACCAGCGCGACGCGGAGCCTGATCGACATCGCACTACTCCGGCTCGGCTAGGCGCAGCCGGTAGCCCATGCCCCGTACCGTCTCGATGTCATGACGGTCGAACGGGACATCGATCTTGCGGCGCAGATAAGTCACGTACTGGTCGACGACGTTGGACGTGCCGTCATAGGCGAAATCCCAGGCAGCCTCAAGGATCTGTGACCGGGTCAGCACCGTGCCTGGGTGCCGCAGAAACAGCTCAAGCAGCACGAACTCCTTCGGGGAGAGCTGCAGCTCGGTCTTGCCGCGCCAGGCACGCTTGGCGGCCGGATCAAGCCTCAGATCGCCGACGCTCAGCACCGCGGGGCGGGCCCGGTCGTCCCTGCGGGCCAGGGCGCGGAGCCTGGCGCCAAGCTCAAGCAGGCTGAACGGCTTCACCAGGTAGTCGTCGGCGCCGGCATCCAGGCCGCGGACCCGGTCACCGACGGCATCCCTCGCGGTGAGCATCAGCACCGGCGTCCAGTCGCCGTCTGCCCGCAGCCTGCGGCACAACTCGTAGCCGTCAATGCCAGGCAGCATCACATCGAGCACGATCGCCGCGTACGAGTTCTCGGTAGCAAACCAGAGGCCTTCAGGCCCGTCGACCGCGACGTCCACGGCGTGACCCTCTTCCTCCAGCCCGCGCTTGAGCAGCCGGGCCATCCGGGCCTCGTCCTCGACCACAAGAACTCGCATGATCGCAGGTTACGCATCCGCAGATGAGAACGCCGCATGAAGAAGATGTGAGCGGTTCACATCGTTCTCTCACGCCCGTCTTACCCACGCCCAGGCAGTGTTGGGAGTGCCGGCCTCACCGGCAGCGACTCAGGCTGGAGGAAAAGGGACGATGGAGAACGATCGAGCGGACGAGCCGGAACGCCGCCGGCTGCCCCGGTTCGATGAACCACCTGCCGGGTGGCGGTATGCACCTGCCTGGCAGCCGGTCGATCCGCGGGATAGCGGCATCCGCCGCACCCGCCGGGCGTCCAACTGGACGGCAGCAGCTCTAGTGGCCGGCGTGGCGGTAACGACCGGATACCTCGCCCACAACATCCCCGCCACCAGCACAAGCACCAGCGGCCACGCCCGGAGCCGCCACCACACCACTAAGCCCGTCGTGCAAGCCCCGGCTGCCCCGGCGCCAGCTGTTCAGGCACCGGTGGTCACGTCCGGCGGATCGGGTGCCCGCGGCGCGGGCGGAGGAGGGGACTGATGAATACCAGCGACATGATCATGACCAGCCGGCCGACCTGGAGCCGGGTCGGCGTCGGATCTGCCGGCGTAGCTGCGGCCGACCGGGACGCGCTCGGCACCACGGCACGGCTGGTGGTCTGGCCGCCGACGAATCTGAGCCGGCTGCTCGCCGTGGTCGACCATGAGCTGGACCTGCTTGACCAGCAGGCGAGCAGGTTCCGGCCGGACTCGGAGATCTCGGTGCTGCACGGCAGGGGTGCCGGCAGCTACCTGATCAGCGACGGCCTCGCTGAGGCGATCGGCATCGCGCTGGCGGCGGCCAGGTGGACCGGAGGCCGGTCCGACCCGACCGTCGGCGGTGCCCTGATCTCGCTCGGCTATGACCGCGACTTCGCCGCGATCGAGTCCGGCGGACGTGTGCCGCCAGAACCCGCTCCAATCCCCGGCTGGCAGGCGGTTCGGCTCAGCGGCAACGTGCTCAAGCTGCCCGCCGACGTCAGGCTCGACCTGGGCGCGACCGCGAAGGGCCTGGGCGCAGACCGGGCAGCGCGGGCCGCGTACGCCGCCGCTGGCGGCGGCGGCGTACTGGTCAGCCTTGGCGGGGATCTCGCTGTTGCCGGGGACCCGCCGACGGGCGGCTGGCCGCTGCTGATCGCCGACGAGCACCGGCAGATCCGGGCCGCCAGGAATCTGGCCGCCCAGACTGAGCACGCCGCCGGTCCGGTCCGGCCCCCGGCCGAGGCGGATCCGGTCACCGCACAGCAGATCAGGCTCGCCAGCGGCGGGCTGGCGACCTCATCGGTCACCTGCCGTCAGTGGCGGCGGGACGGTCAGCTGCTGCATCACATCATCGACCCGAGCACGGGCCTGCCGGCCGACGGACCCTGGCGGACCGTCAGCGTGGTGGCCGCCAGCTGCGCTGAGGCCAATGCGGCGTCCACGGTTGCGATCATCGCCGGGTTCGAGGCCGAGAGCTGGCTGACGGCCCAGGGATTGCCTGCCCGGCTGATCGGCCACGACGGCACCATCGTGCTGACGGCCGGCTGGCCCGCGGCCGACGGCGGGCGGGTTGACCCGCCTGCGACTAGCCGGCTGCTGGCCGGCGCCGATCTGGAGCGGGGATGACCATGACTGCGACTGCCCTTGCCGCCACCGGCTCGCAGAGCCTGTGGCTCGTCTCCCGAGGCAGCGGGCTGGTCCTGCTTGCCGCGTTCAGCGCCGTCATGGTGCTCGGCGTCGCCACCAGAACCGGCTCGGTGACGGACCGCTGGCCCAGGTTCGCGGTTGCCGAGCTGCACCGGACCGTGTCGCTGTTCGCCGTCGCAGTGCTCGTATTGCACGTGATCACCGCGATTCTCGATCCATACGTATCGATCGGCTGGCTGGCCACGGTACTGCCGTTCACCTCGCACTACGAGACCCTGGCGATCGGGCTCGGCGCGCTGGCCATCGACCTGGGCGGCGCGGTGCTGATCACCAGCCTGCTGCGGAATCGGCTCGGGCTGCGGACCTGGCGAGCCGTGCATTACCTGGCCTACCTGGCCTGGCCGTTCGCCTTCATTCACGCCATCCGCGCGGCCAGCTATGACCTGCACATCTGGTGGGTCGCGGCAATCGAGTGGGGCTCACTGGCCGCTGTCACTACCGCAATCATCGCCCGGCTGCTGAGCCGGACCCGACCCGGTCCGCTAGGCCCAGGACCAGGCACCAGAACGCCGAGCCGCGGACATGCCACGGCCATCCGCTGAGCCGGCGGATCCACCCGCACAGCCGCTGACCCTGCCCACCACCGAACCCTTCCTAGCCCTGAACCCACCGAGCCGCTGAACCTAACTAGAGGAGAGATTCACCGATGAACTGGGCCACCACCGACCAGCACAGCCTGGGGCTAGCCCAAGACTGGCCGAACCGCGAACCGCGGCGGCCAGGCCGGCCGGTCCGCGGCGCCTGGGCGACTGAGCCTGGGCAGTGGCAGGGCGATACGGGACGCGGCGGCTGGGCGAGCGAGCCAGACCAGCGGCACGGCGAGCCAGCAGCCGGCGGCTGGGCGACCGAGCCTGGGCAGTGGCACGGCGAGCCAGCAGCCGGCGGCTGGGCGAGCGAGCCAGACCAGCGGCGCGGCGAGCCAGCAGCCGGCGGCTGGGCGACCGAGCCAGACCAGCGGCACGGCGACCAGTCACCCGGCAGGCGAGCAGGCCGGCCTGGACGCCGGCCGGGCCCAGCCGACCACGGGCACGGCAGGCCGGCCGACCGGCTGCCCCGGTTGCTGCCGGACGGCTTCACCGACGAGCCGACCGGGCTGGGCCAGCACCTGGCCGAGCACGGGCCGATCCCGGCCCTCGGCGGTCACCAGCGGTGGCGCGAGGAGCTGATCGCCGAGGTGGAACTGGCCAGGCTGGCGGGCCGCGGCGGGGCCGGCTTCCCAACCGCGAGGAAGCTGGCCGCGGTGGCCAGCGCCGGACGGCGTGCCATCGTCGTAGCCAACGGCACCGAGGGCGAGCCGATCAGCGCCAAGGACAAGGTCCTGCTCGCCCAGGCTCCGCATCTGGTGCTGGACGGAGCGGTCGTCGCCGCCGCGCTGGTCGGAGCCAACGAGGCAGTGATCGTGGCACATCCCGCGGTCAGCGACATCGTGGCGGCCGCGGTGGCCGAGCGACGGCGGGCGCGGCTCGACCGGATCAGGCTCCGGGTGGTGCCTGCCGCCGACCAGTTCGTCGGCGGCGAGGCGAGCGCGGTCGTGAACTGGATCGAGCGCGGCGTACCCAAGCCGATAGCGACCCCGCAGCGGCTATCGGTGCGGGGCTTGTACGGCCGACCGACGCTGGTGCAGAACGTCGAGACGCTCGCCCACCTGGCACTGATTGCCAGGCACGGCGCCGACTGGTTCCGCGCCGTGGGTACCGCAAGCGAGCCGGGATCGATGCTGGTCACGCTGGCCGGAGCGGTTCGCTACCCGGGCGTCTACGAGATCGCGATCGGCACGTCGGTCGCCGACGTGCTCGGCCAGGCCGGCGGGCCATCAGGTCCGCTCAGCGCGCTGCTGATCGGCGGCTACTTCGGCACCTGGGTCGACTCGGCGGCCGCGGCGACGCTGCCCTTCAGCACCGAGGGTCTGCGCGCGCTCGGCGCCCACGTCGGGGCCGGCCTGGTGGCCGCCCTGCCTGCCGACGCCTGCGGCCTAGTAGAGACCGCGCGGGTGACTCGCTATCTGGCCGGGGAGTCGGCCGGTCAGTGCGGCCCGTGCGTCTTCGGGCTGGACGCGGTGGCCGGTCAGCTGGAGCGGCTGGCCGACGGGCGCGGGGACGACCTGCGCCTGCTGAACCGGTGGATCGGCCAGCTCAGGTCGGGGCGCGGGGGCTGCAAGCACCCGGACGGCACGATCGGCATGGTGCGTAGCGCCCTGACGGTGTTCAACGCGGAACTCGACCTGCACGCGCAGGGCTGGTGCTGCGGCACCGCCGAGGCCGGCGTGATCCCGGTGCCGGCCTGGAGCCAGTCATGACCGCCAGAACCGGGCACGGCACCAGGCTCCGGGTCAACATGATCGCCTGCGATGGTCGCGGGCTGTGCGCCGAAGTGCTGCCCGAGCTGATCACCCTGGACGACTGGGGTTTCCCGATCATCGCCGAGGGCGCGGTCCCACCCGAGCTGCAGGGCCAGGCCGGAGAGGCGGTACGCCTCTGTCCGAAACTGGCCCTGCGGCTGGAACGGTAACCTCGGACCTCGGTTATGCCTTCGTCTCGGTTGGCTCCGGCTCAGTTGGCTTTGCCTCTGGCCGGGGCGTCGGGGTCGGCGCGCCCTGCGAGCGGTTCCAGGACCGCCAGACCAGCCGGTGCACCGGGATCAGGCTTGGAACGTTCCGCAGGCCGGGGATGAACGGAATCAGCAGCAGCAAGATGGTGCAGATGCCGGTCAGGTAGACCGCCCAGATGTCCACGCTGGTCGAACTCTGGAACGGCGATATGTGGTACCAGAGCTGGTACAGCCAGAGCCAGGGCTGGCCTGGGAAGCTGCCAGTCTCGTTCATCACGCCCCACTGGCCGCCGGTCAGGTGCAAGTTGGTCGCCTGGTTCACGTAGTAGGTACCGTCGTTGACGAACAGCAGCGGCTTGGTGTAGTCGGTGCCGTAGAACGGGTGCTGAGCGAGCAGCGCCGCGTCGAGTTGCCCGCTCTGCGCCATCTGCAGCTCGGCGGCCATCATCACCGGCACCGGGCCGGCCTTGGCGTCGGCAAGGTCACCGCCATTGAACGGCAGCTTGTTCGCGATGATGGCGTTGTCGTACTCGGTCGCCCACTGCTGCTGCTGAGCCGGCGGGGCGCTGTTGTACTGCGCCAGCGCGGCGGTGAGCGCCGGCGAGCTCGACGCGATCCTGGACAGCGGCGAAACCACGAAGGCCTGTGCCGAATTCAGCGGCTGGGTGACGCCAGACAGCGTCTGCCAGTTGACCGGCCCGACCTTCTGCACGGACCCGGTGCCGTTGTTGTAAGGCGGGCCGTAGGAGGCCGAGTGCGCGGTTCCGTTCAGCTCGGTGGCAGCGGTTCCGACGAAGTCGGCAGGCATGGCCTTCGCCCATGTGCTGATGGTCAGCGAAGGGACGTCGGGCGAGGAGAGGATGCCAGCCATGATCAGGACCAGCGCGCTCACGATCAGCGTCGCGACGGTGCCTTCCTTGAGGATGTCGTAGCGGCGGTTGGGTCCGTGCCATGGCCCGGCGTCGGAGTCGGCGGCTGCCTTGCGGGCGACCCGGTCGCGGAACGAGACGCGCTTGACCGGTAGCGGATGGCTGACACCACGGACCCGGACCAGCAGGACGTGCGCGCCGGTGATGGCGACCAGGATGATCGGCATCAACACGATGTGCCACATCAGCATCTGGCCGAAGTTCATCACGTTGAAGAAGGCGCCGACGCCGACCGCGTTGAACGCGTCCTTGCCGTTGGTGGCGATCCACTGCGAGTCGAAGTTCGACTGCGACAGGTAGCCGGTGAAGCACTCGACGACGGACATCATGAATGCGACCACGCCGGTGATCCAGGTCATCGCCCGGCGCCCGCGCCAGGCCGCCATCCAGAACTTGCCCCACAGGTGGATGACCATGAAGGCCATGAACAGCTCGACGCTCCACAGGTGGATGCTGTTGAAGAAGTGGCCGACCACGTTAGTGTGCCACCAATCGGAACCGCCGAGGGCCAGGGCGAAGCCGGAGACGATCACGATCCCCAGGGCAGCCAGGCTGGCCACCCCGAACACGTAGACCCAGGAGGCGACGTAAGCGGGCTGGCGGTCAGGCAGCAGCTTCTTCGGCGGCAGCATCTTGGCGGCCCTGGTGCGGACCTTGGCGGTCCACATGTCCTCGTCCCCTGGCTCAGCTGCCGCCGAGATGGTGGCCGGGCTGGCGCCTGCCTCGGCGGTGCCTGCCTCGGCGGCGTCAGCCTCGGCGGTGTCAGCGGAACCCGCGGCGGCACTGGTGACCTTGCCGGCCTGGAAGGGGATCAGCAGGGCCGCGCCGAAGAGGACGACCATGACCGCGATCACAATCAGGTTGGCCAGCGAGATATCGATGAACGACCAGCTCAGGTAATGGCCGGGTGTATTCAGGTTGATCGCCAGCGGCCCGGCGTGGCCAACGACGGAGGGATTCATGCGAAGCTCCCACACGGTAGTAGTAGGACAATTCCTGACCTGTGCGTGAACAGGTTTCCCATACTGTCGCCCGGGCCAGGCCTTACCCGGCAGGGATGTCAGTCATGCGCGTGCGGGACTTTCGTCCCTAGGACGCACACTATCGCTGCCGCCCCGCGCACGTCCGGTTACGGCTGGGTTCGCGATCATGCGCACGTGCGGCGCGGTCCGGCCCGGCCGATCCGCAAGCGCTGCGCATGCAGGCGCGGTCCGGCCCGGCCGATCCGCAGGCACTCCGCACGCGGGCGCGGGCCCCGCCACGGCTGGGCGGCGGCTGATCAGGCGCATGGCAGTGCCCCCGTCAGCGGAAGCCGGCGGGGGCACCTTGTCTAGCGGCCATCAGGCCGACCATACGGTCAGGCCGTCTGGACCTTGGCCGGGTGGGCGACCTTGGCGAACACTTCCTTCTCCTCGGGAACCGTGCGCAGGTGCCACAGGCCGGCGAAGGACAGGATCAGCATCAGGGCAGCTCCGATGAAGGCGACGATCGCGGCGATGCCGGCCAGCTGCCCCATCTTCCAGAAGCCGTACGCGTTCAGCAGCATGCCGCGCAGCGTGGTGCCCTTGAACAAGGTGGCGTCCTCAGCGGCGTACTTCGCGTTGGTGGGGTTAGCCAGTGCCAGTTCGCTCACCTGAGCGTAGGTCAGCCCGCCGGCCGCCTCCTTGAGGTGGTTGGCGATGAAGTGGTCCGCGTAGACCTCGGCCTGCGCGCCATTGGTCATGGTCTGGCCCGCGTACTGCTTCATCGCCGCGAACTCGGGGGCCTTGATCGCGGGGCTGTTGGCCGCCGGGAAGACGATCTTCTGGGCGGACAGCTGGTTGTAGACCTCGCTGTTGACGAATGAGTGACCCCAGGTCAGCAGCCCGCCGGCGACCAGCAAGATCGCGGCGAGCGCGAGACCGGCGAACACCATAAGGGCGTCGAATGTCCTCCTGCGCATTGTGATGCCTCCTAGCATCTGCTGCCGGGCCATCAGCAAGGTCCGGCGGAAACCTCATTTACTTAGCTGGGTTAAGCATCAGGCCGGCGCCCGCCGAGTCCTCAGGGCCGTGCGTCCGCTAATCACGGGACCTCGGTCATGTGTTCGATGTGACTACCTGCCCGGATTAGACGGGACGTAATATCGCAGCGTTGGGGCGTCGACAGGCGGGAGCGCTGGTGGAACCCAGAGATCGGCAGCGGCTGCTGCCCGGCCTCAAACTGGACGAGCTCCTTGACGAGCTGCAGGTCAGGCTGCAGGCCGTGCTTTCCGCTCGGGACCGGGTCTACTCGCTGCTCGAGGCCGTCGTCTCGGTCGGCTCCAACCTTGATCTCGAGGTTCTGCTCCGGCGCATCGTCGAGACCGCGGTCGAGCTGGTGAACGCCAGGTTCGGCGCGATCGGCGTGATCGGCGAGGGCGACCGGCTGACCGAGTTCATCCCGGTCGGGCTCACCGAGGAGCAGATCGCGCAGATCAGCCACTGGCCAGAGGGCAAGGGGCTGCTCGGCCTGCTGATCACCGATCCGACGCCGTTGCGGCTGGCCGATATCAGCGAGCACCCGGCATCTTTGGGCTTCCCGGCCGGGCACCCTCCGATGCGGTCATTCCTCGGGGCCCCGATCCGGATCAGGGGCGAGGTCTACGGCAACCTGTACCTGACCGAGAAGGAAGGCTCCGGCCAGTTCGACGCCGAGGACGAGTCGGTGCTGGCCGCGCTGGCGGCCGCGGCCGGGGTGGCGATCGAGAACGCCCGGCTGTACGAGGAGGCGCGCAGGCAGCAGCGCTGGCTCAGCGCTACCACGGAAGTGACCAGGCGGCTGCTGTCCGGAGCCGAGGTCGGGGACGCGCTGACGCTGATCACCGAGCTTGCGCTGGAGATGACCGGATCCGATCTGGTGGTCGTCGCGCTGCCGACCGCCGAGGGCAGCACGCTGCTGATCGAGCACGCCGTCGGTGAGGGCGCCGACGAGGCGCACGGCCTGGTGCTGCCGACCAAGGACTCAGCCTCGGGCCTGGTGCTGAGCACGGGCGAGCCGCTGACGATTGCCGACTTCAGCACCGATGATCGGGTCAGCGCCAATGCCCAGAAGCACATGCGGCTCGGCCCGGCGGTCCTGGTCCCGCTAGGCACGGCCGGCCAGGTCCGCGGCGTGCTGACGGCTGGCCGCCGGCCAGGCTCGATGCCGCTGCCGCCGGCCGCGTCCGACATGCTGACCACCTTCGCGGCCCAGGCCGCCATCGCGCTGCAGCTGGCCGAGCACCGCAGGCAGGCCGAGCGGATGGCGATGTTCGAGGATCGTGACCGGATCGCCAGGGATCTGCATGACCTGGTGATCCAGCGGCTGTATGCGACCGGCATGTCGCTGCAGGGCGCCAGCTCACTGATCGTCGTACCGGAGGTGGCTGACCGGATCAACCGCTCGGTGGACGCGCTCGACGACACGATCAGGGAGATCCGCTCGGCGATCTTCGCACTCCAGACGCATCCAGAGGCGAGGCCAGCCAGCCTGCGCGCCCGGATCCTCTTCGTGGCGCAGGAGATGGCCTCAGCGCTCGGTTTCGCGCCGTCGCTGCAGCTCGACGGCAGGCTGGACACGGCGGTGCCGGAGAACGTGGCCGACAACCTGCTGACCGCGCTGCGGGAAGCGCTGTCCAACGTGGCCAGGCACGCCGACGCCAGCCGGGTGGAAGTCACCATCAGGGCCGACCAGGAGCTGACCCTGACCGTCCGCGACGACGGCGTCGGCATCGCCCCTGGCGGTCGCCACAGCGGGCTCCGCAACCTGGAGCAGCGCGCTGCAGACTTCGGCGGCGCGATGCTCGTCGGGCCGGCCGACGACGCCGGCACCGAGCTGACCTGGCGCGTCCCGCTGCCGCGAGGTGCCTGATCGCGGCAGGTCGGCCAGTATGGACGCGCTGAGCCTGTCGCTGCGCGAGATCGCCGAGCAGTTCGGCCTGAGTCACCAGCGCGTTCATCAGATCGTGGAAGCAACCGGGGGAAGCCGAAGCTGGCGCGGCGGCCAGGCCGGTTACGGTGAGCTTCTGTCGTGCTCGTTCTGCGGGAAGCACCAAAAGCAGGTCACGAAGCTGATCGCCGGGCCGGATGCCTGCATCTGCGACAGTTGTACTGGCCGCGTGCACACGGTGCTGGCCGCGGTCGGCAAGACGGCTAGCACGCCCATCGCCACGATCCGGCAGGTGAGCGATGATGGCCGTGACGAGTGGTGCAGCTTCTGCGGTAAGCGCCAGCACCAGGTCGAGGCAATGGCAGCGGCCGGTGACGCGCGGATCTGCAACGAGTGCCTAGGCCTGTGCGACGAGATAATCAGCGACGAACTGGCCTAGAGCTGTAGCGCAGGACGAAAGTGCAGCAGCCGCGTCCCGGCAGGCGTTCTACAACCGTTGCCGGCCGGCGACTTGCGCGACGCCCCGACCGAATCCACGGCCGCTCAGCTGCGCACGGACGTGTCACAACTCGGGGCACGAACCCGGTTGGCCGGGCGGACGGTTGCACCCGAATCCGGCGCGGGCGATCTGGTGCGCGGCCGACCACGGGGGATTTGTTAAAAGCGAAAATGATTTCTCATGCGTTAACAACTCGCCGGCCTGACCGTCGGCCGCTGCGCCTAGCCGTGCTCGTGGCCTGCCTGGTGGCCAGCTTCGTGGCCGGGCTCGTCGAAGAGCCGCGCCGCGTATGCGGCGGCTTGAGTGCGCCGTTCCATGCCCAGCTTGGCGAAGAGCGCCGAGACATAGTTCTTGACCGTCTTCTCGGCCAGGAACAGCCGCTCGCCGATCTGCCGGTTGGTCAGGCCCTCGCCGATCAGCTCAAGGATCTTGCGTTCCTGTCCGGTCAGGGCGGAGAGCGGGTCGGACCGGTGCGCCTGATCGCGCATCCTGGCCATCACCCGGCTGGCCGCCTCCGGGTCGAGCAATGAGCGGCCGGCCGCAACCGTCCGCACCGCACCGATCAGGTCGGTGCCGCGGATCTGCTTGAGCACGTAACCTGCTGCGCCGGCCATGATCGCGTCGAAGAGTGCCTCGTCGTCGCCGAACGAGGTCAGCATCAGGCAGGCCACGTCCGGCATCCTTGACCTGATCTCCCGGCACACGCTGACCCCGTCGCCGTCCGGTAGCCGCACGTCGAGCACGGCCACATCCGGACGCAGCGCCGGGATCCTGGCGAGCGCGGACGAAGCAGTTCCTGCCTCGCCAACCACGACGATATCGGGCTCGGCTTCGAGCAAGTCACGGACGCCCCGCCGGACGATCTCATGATCGTCAAGCAAGAAGACGTGGATCTGGTCGCTTTTCCGCGCTTTATTAGTCATTTACGGCAACGCCTTCCCACCGGGGCGCAGGACCGGCCACGTGCCGTGCAACCCGACGTATCAGCCAAACTCTAGCCGCGCGGCGGGCTTAAGCCCCACATCAGCCAGTGACCATGGTCATGCGAGGCCGGACCGGGGTCGATGCCGCTCGGATCGCGGCAATGGATCGACACGCTAAGGCGCCGGCACCGGCGGACGCCGCCGATGGCACCTGGTCCGGCCAGCTGGTCCGGCTAGAGCAGTACCTCCTCGACTCTGCGTCGCACGCTGACGGCGGCCTGCCCGGTGGTTCCGAGCCGCAGCACCATCTGCGGAAACGCCCCGCCGCACAGCTGAATGCGGATGAAATCCCGGAGCTGAGGCAGCTCAAGCGGCTGGGTGTGAATCGCGGCGGCTACGCCGCAGCTGCTGGCGAGCAGCAGCACCCGCTGCAGGGCCTGTCCCGCGTTGAGCCAGTCTTCCGGACTGTCCGTCACGGTGGTGAGCACCGCGACCACCCCGGCCGCGCGCGGCACAGTGCCCTGGCCAGCGGGCGGCAGTCCCCAGCCGTGGCCGTGCGCGAAGTCGCGGCTCGGGAACTGCGGCTCGGTGCGCTCCGGCCGAGCCGGGTACGCGGTGGCAGGCACGCCGTCCCGCCGCTGGCTGCCTGGTGGCGGCGCCCACTTGGACTCTTCATGAACTCGTGCGCTGTCCAGCCGGAGCGCGTAGTCAGCCGCCTCGACGACCGCGGCGAGCGCGGCCCGCTGGCCCTCGTCGCCCATGATGCGCAGCGTCGCCTTTTCCCTGGCAGCCTCGTCGCGCAGGGCGGAGAGCAGACCGGAAGGCAGCGGCTCAGGGTCAAATCCGCCGCGGTGCGTACGACGCCTCGGTACCTCGGCGAACAGCTGGCGTTCGTACTCGACCGGCGGGGTCTGCTCCCCCCAGCTGATCCTGGCTACCAGGTTCGGCAGGTCAGGGTCGGGCAGCAACCTGACTTTCGGCACGAAGCCCAGGTAGCGAAGCGCGACCCGCACGGTGAACAGCGCCGCGCCGCAGCTGATCATCATCTCCCTGCCGTCGGGATCGGCTACCCGCAGCCGCCGCTCGACGTCAGCATGCACGCTGACCTCGTTCTCGCCGGTGCTGAACCACCAGGGCTGGGTGTTCAGCACGGACGGCGCGTGGACTGCCGCTTCCACCACGAATCGGGAGATCTCCGCCGGAGTGTTAGCCTCCTTGGGCAGTTCGCCAGACGGTGCCCAGAACACGTTCATGGCCTCTCCTGTCCGGTCGCCGCGGGCCTGCGCCCGTACTTCTAGCAGACTGCCACATGCCGTGGCGGTGCAGGTGCGAAGGTCCAGGCGGGATAGGACCTTGGTAAGGTACGGCCGCGCTATCGGCCGCCCGCCAATGATCCCATCATGCACCGACAGCCGCGAACACCAGTATCAAACGCGCCCGGGTCGGCGCGCGGGGGTCAGCACGGCCGGGTCGGCGCGCGGGGGTCAGCACGGCCGGGTCGGCGCGCGGGGGTCAGCACGGCCGGGTCGGCGCGCGGGGGTCAGCACGGCCGGGTCGGCGCGCGGGGGTCAGCACGGCCGGGTCGGCGCGCGCGGGTCAGCGGGCCCGCTCCAGCTCGATCAGCTCGCGTGGCGGCCTGCGGGCAGTTGCCTGGGCCGTTTTGGCGACCCCGAGCTGCAGCAGCAGCTGCGGAGCTCCGGACAGCGCCAGGCGGCTGCGGATCAGCTCGCGGACCGAGGCGGCCTCCAGCGGCTGGGAGTTGAGGGTGGCGAACACCCACCTGGTGGCGGCGTGGGCGAGCAGCCGGTGCAGTGCCTGCCCGGCCCTGATCCAGTCAAGACGGGTATCTCCCGGCGTGAGCAGTACTGCGGTCGCGGCCGGCGGCGGCCCGCCTGGCGGCAGCATGGCCAGACCGCGGCCCAGGTCAAGGTCACGCTGCGGCAGCCAGCCCGGCCGGCGGCCGGACGTCGGCGGTATCGCGCTTGCGGGCACGCCGTCCCTGGCCTCGCTTCCCGGCGGCCGGACCCATTGCCGGATATCGGCCCGAGCCACAGTCGCGACCTCCTGACTCCGGCCGGCCTGCGCCACGATGCCGGCGAGCCGCTCATAGGCCAGCGGCTGGTCGATCAGAGCCAGCACGGCGCGTTCGGCCACGGCATCGTGCTGCAGGCCGATCAGCAGCCCGCGCGGCAGCGGTTCCGGCTCGAACGGGCCGCGGTGGGTATGCCGGTGCGGCAGCGCGTCCAGCATCTGGCCCTCAAGGCCGGTCATCGGGGCCGGCTCGCCGAGCCGCACCCTGGCCAGCAGCTTGAGCCGGTCGGGGTCGGGGAGGAGCTTGACGTCGGGCTGGTAGCCGAGCGAGCGGATCGCCAGCCGCAGTCCGAACAGGGCGGCGCCGCAGCTGACCAGCATCTCCCGGCCGGCCAGATCCGCCCGGAGCTTGCGGGTGGGGTCGGCATAGAGTTCGATCGAGTACCTGGTGGCGCGGAAGAGCCATGGCTGGGTGTTGAAGATCGACGGCGCCCGGGCGGCTGTAGCCACCAGGTCGTCTAAACAGCCGGTCGGAAACGGATTCAGCTCTCGCAGGGTCTTCTCAGACATGGCAACCACCTGCTCCTCGTTGGGAGCAGGCTCCCTCGCGCGCGGCGCAGCCGAAAGGGCCGTTAGCGAGCCGGCACCGGGACCTAAGTCACTGGCAGCGTCTTTGCACCCAGTCCCGGCACCGTGTTTGCACCCAATCCCGGCACCGCGCCAGTCACCGATCCAGGCGCCGACGCCGGCACCCGCCCCAGGCGGCAACGCCGGCACCCACCCAGGCGGCAACGCCGGCACCCACCCCAGGCGGCAACGCCGGCACCCACCCCAGGCGGCAACGCCGGCACCCGCCCCGGCCCCCAGGCCGCAAGGCCTGACCTTGCTCGTAGCGCCCGGACGCGCCCCCGCAGCATCCGGGCGCAACGAGCATGGTCAGGCCCCGGGCGCGACGAGCATGCTCGGGCCGCGGGCCGGACCTGCTGGCCAGGGCCGTAGGCCGACCAGTTGGCCGGCTGGCGTTGCCCTGCCCGCCGTCCCTCGAATCGATACTAAACTACACTAAGTGTCTGAGTGATTACACCCCGGGGTCCTGATTCGGCATGGGGTGCTGCGGACACGGCAAATTCAGCGGCGCGAGTTGCGTCGATGGGTTTGGTGGGCAGACGTGGCTAGTGGGCGTCGATGGCTGGACTGACCGTGCCCGCGGTAACCACCACGGGCGTTGCCGTGCTCCGGCTGGCGGCGGCGCTGTACCACTGGGTGGCATAGCTGGCCGCGCCGCAGCCGACGGTGAACTCGACCAGGTAGCTGCCAGGAACCAGGGCGCCGATCTGGTAGCTGCCATCGGCGCCGGTCTCCGCGACGGCCGGAGGCTGACCCCCGGCAGCCGGGTAGGCAATCACGCACACGCCGGCCTTGGCCACCGCGGCGACCTGAACGGTGCCGGAGATTCCGCCGTCCGCGGCCAGCGTGCCGCCGACCCCGGTAACCGCAGCCCCCGACGTCACTAGCACCGGCGTGGCCAGCGCTTGGCTGGGCTGGCCGCTGAACCATTGCGGTACCAGCGCGGCGGTACCGAAGGGGCAGAGCGAGGTGAACTGGACCAGGTACGTACCCGCTGCCAGCCCGGCCAGCGAGTAACTGCCGTCAGCACCGGTCAACGCGAGGCCCGGCAGGCCGTTGCCGGTCTTCGGGACCGCCTCGACGCAGACTCCAGGCTGGGCCACCGCCGAAGTGCCGCCAAGCACCGTCCCGGTCATTGACCCGGCGAGCGGCAGCGTGGCGTTGACGCCGGTGACCGCCCGGCGCGAGCCGACCAGCACATCAGCCCTGATCACGCCGGCCAGCTTGGCTTGGCTCAGCGCGCACGAGAAGAACTCCAGGTTGTACCGGCCCGCAGCCAGGTGAGCGACGTTATAGGTGCCATTCGGCCCGGTCTGCGTTCCGGTGACCAGGGACCGGCCCGCGTCAAGGACGGCGACGCAGGCTCCGCGGAGCGGCCGGCCGGTCACCGCCGAGGTGACCTGGCCGGACAGGGACTGCCCGCCGGTCAGCACCTGGTTGATCCCCGTGGTGGCCACGTCGTCCCTGACGGTGACCGGACGCGCGGCGGCCGCGCTTGAGGCGTTCGAGTACCACGTGGCCGCGTACGGCTGGCCGTTGCACGGCTCGAACTCGACCGCGTATTTGCCCCCGGCCAGGCCGGTGATCTGGTACCGGCCTTTCCTCGATGCGGGCAGCGAACCGGTGAGCAGTTCGGCGACGGATGCCGACGGCTGACCGGTCAGCCCGACAGCGAAGGCGCAGATCCCGGACAGGCCCTTGCCTGCCGCGGTCTTGACCTCACCAGTGATGGCCCCGGCGAGGCGCAGCGTCGCGCCGACGCCTGATGTGATTGTCCCGGCCCCGACCGAGAGCCAGGCGGGACTGTTCCCGCCTTGCGGCGCGAACCACTGAGCCGCATAGGTCGCCCCGGCATTCCCGCAGCCAGCCGAGAAGGCTGCCAGGTAACTGCCCGGCGCCAGGTTGCTGATCCGGTAACCGCCGTTCGAGGAGATGGCGAACCCGGAGAACAGCGGGAGCCCAGTTAGCAGCAGCCCGATCGGGCCGGATCCCAGGCCCCCGGCTGCCTGCTGCGAGCTGACCACGACGCAGATCCCGGAGAGCTTGCGACCCGAGGTGGAAGTTAGCGTGCCGGTCACGGTGCCACCCGGCTGCATCGTCGCGTTAATCCCGGAGACGGTCTGACCTGCTGTCGCGGTTACCAGATCGGCGGCCTCGGCGTTCGGCTTACCGTTGTAATACTGCGGGGCGTAACTGCCGGTATTGCCGCAGCCACCGCTGAAACTCACCGTGTACTGGCCCGCTGCCAGTTGCGGAATCGTGTAGCTGCCCTGCTTGCCGGTCACCGCTGAGCCCCCGGCGCCGCGGCTCACGGCCTGAACGCAGATTCCGGCGACCGGGGTGCTGCTCGGACCGGTGGTGACCGTTCCGGTGATCTGGACGGCCAGCGGCAGGAATCCGTTGATGCCCTTGGTTGTCTTTCCGTCGGTAGCCGAGACGAAGCCCGGGTAGCTCTGCGGGATGTAGTTGCCCTTCACGCCGCAGCCGGGACTGAAGTCCACTATGTACAGCCCGGTCCCCAGGCCGATAACCTGATATGTCCCATTGTTCGCGGTCACGGCCTGCTCGAACACGCCATTCATCCGGCCAATGCCAATCGCCTGGACACAGACGCCGCCGAGTCCGGTGCCCGAGGCGCTGCCTGCCCGGACGACCCCGGTCATTGCCGCGCCGGCCACCAGCCGGGCATTGATGCCGACGAAGTGACTGCCCCGGCGCGCGTGCAGGACAAAGGCGCCAATGGCCGTCGCGGCGTTCTTCCACCACTGTGGCGCGTAGTTGCCGGGGTTGCCGCAGCCAGAGAAGAAGTTGACGGTCCAGCTACCCGGCCTGCCAAGTCTGCCGGGGAAGCTGTAACTGCCGCCTCGGCCGGTAATCACGCCAATGGTCTCCGCGCTATTGGCCGTGACAGTAGTCGCGCTGACGCAAATCCCAGCCAGGCCCCGGCCCGACACGCCCCGCACCGTTCCTGAGATGAATGGCCGGACCCGGCGCGCCGCCGCTGTGCCGTTGGCCCAGACGCCATCCCGGCGCAGTGCGGCCCGGGTGGTGGCGATGAGCGAGGCCGGGCTGGCCGGCCGGAGCGTGACCGGCTTGAGCACGGTCGGCAGCCCGGCGGTAACGAGCACGCGCACGACATCGCCGACCTGCGCGGAACCGCCGTACCACAGGCCAAAGTACCGGCCAGGTTGGCCGCAGTCGCGGTACCTGACGGTATAGCGCCCCGGCAGCAGGCCGGTGAACAAGTACCGCCCGCCGGCTCTGGTCAGCCCGGGCACCGTGCCCGACGGACCGCTGACCGTAACGCAGGCACCGGTCAGCGCGGCGCCGGCGGCATCGCGGACCAGGCCGACGATGTCACCGTAGGCGGCGGCGCCCTGGCTCGGGCGAGCGTCGCTGAGGTCCGGGTGGACGTGGCTCAGGCCGTGGGCGCGCGCGCTGGCGCGGCCAGCAGCGGCGGCGGATCTAGCGGAGCTGGCAGATCCGGGAGCGACCGCGCCGCGCTGCGTCACCGACGCGCTGGCCGTCGCGGGAAGGGTGCCGACCAGCGCGGAGGCTACGGCGACGGCACCGCACAAGGCGGCGGAGCGGAGGATCTTGCCACGAGGATTCACGACGCGATCATAGAGCCGTAAGTATGGATGTTAACCAACAAATGACCAAAACACCGTAAGGCGGCAACGCGGCGAGCCCATCAGCTCCCCGGGCGGTGCCGTCACCGCGTGTCGGCACCATCGTTAGCGCACCGCGGCACCGCCGTTAGCGCACTGCGGCGGGCCAGTCAGCGCCGCCGCAGGGGTCGTCAACGTACCGCTGCGCGGCCGTCTGGGCACTACGGCGGGACCGTCAGCGCCGAACCTGCGGCTGTCGCCGGAGCTGGGCCGTTCCGGCCGCTGCAGCAGCGGGCCGACCCGGCGCTCTTGGTGGCGCTTTCCCCGCAGTACACGGACTAATGGCCGCGACGTCATTTGGCTGAGAGCCCAATATTCACCCCGTTCTCAGGAAACTCAGATAAAACCCAGGAAAGTCATGGGAATTACCAGCTTCGTGCTCAGCGACCGGCTCGTAGCCTTGCGATGCCTGTCCGTCAGGTGCAGGTATCACCCAGCAAGAGAAGATGAGGTCAAGATGTTGAGACGCCCCATGACCAGGCTCGCCTCGGCGGTGACCGTGGCTGGCACGATCTGCGCGCTCGGCGCTGGTGCCGCCGTCGCGGCGCCGACCATCTCGTGGCACGGCCCGAGCAGGCCGGTCCCAGGCGCGATTACCGATGCCTCACCCGCGCTGAGCACGATAACGTTCCCCAACTCGCTCGGCCGGACCACGCTGGTGGCATGGCGAGGCACCGGAGCCGGTCATGTGCTCTACAAGTACCGGGACTTCAGCCACTGGTCGAAGCTGGGCGCTGTGCCTGGCGCCTCGACAAGCTCGGCACCGGCCTTCGCGTCCTACACCGACCCGAGGGGCCGCCACGCCGTGCTCGCGGTCTGGACCGGCCGCTACGACCATCACATCTGGTACTCCCAGGGCGAGACATCGGCGAAGGGCACCGTGTCCTGGACCAAGCCAGTCGACCTGCCTGCCAAGGTGACGAACACCGACACCACCGATGCGCCAGCGGTCTTCTTCGCCTACGACAGGTACAAGGTCATCGTCGCCTGGCACGGCCCGTTCAACCACGTCAGGTACACCATCGGCACGCCAGCTGGCCGCGGTTTCGCCTGGACCACAGCCTCCGTGGTCCCCGGCACGACCGCCTACACCAGCACCACCCCCGCGGTCGCTGAGGTGCAGACCGGAACCTCGGCCGGCACCCTGTACGCGTTCTGGAAGCAGCTCGGCAGCAACGACATCTTCTACAGCACCGCGGCCGACAACAGCCTCACCAACTGGGCTCACCTGGCGTGGACCGCGCCGGTGCAGCTGGCGGGCGCGGCCACCCTGACCGCTCCGGCGGCATCCTCCCTCGGCAACAACGGCTTCGGCCCGCTGCTGGTGGCCTACAAGCTGATCGGGCTGCACGTCGGATTCCAGGTCCTGACCGGCTCGGTCTGGAGCGGGCCAGGCATCGTGCCCAGTACCCGCACCACCTTCGCCCCGGCCCTGCTCAAGGGCCTGCTGGCAACCACAACGCCAGCCCCGGGCAACATCGTGTTCCACGCCTACTACTGACCGGATAGAGCGGCTGAGCCAGCCGGGCTAGCCATGCCGGACGGCTGACCCAGCGGCCCGAAAGCGCAGCAGCGGTACGACTTAGCCCCGTGGTCTGGTGCCGGGAGCCATTCCGGCACCAGGCCCGGGGCTCAGTTCCCGTTCCTGGTTCCCGCTCCTGGTTCCCGCTCCTGGTTCCCGCTCCTGGTTCCCGCTCCTGGTTCCTGCTCCGGTCGCTGGAGCCGGGTCATGACCTGGCGGCCGCCCGCCAGGTGATCGCATGCAATCGGCGTGAACTGCGGCCACACTGGAATGATGAGCCAGCGGATCAGGACGCTCGTCCGGGTCGAGGGGATCGTCCAGGGCGTTGGCTTCCGGCCGTTCGTCTATACCCTGGCCACCAGCCTCGGCCTCGGCGGCCTGGTCGGCAACGATGTCGACGGCGTGTTCGCCGAGGTGGAGGGGCCGCCGGAGGCCGTAGCCGAGTTCGTTCTCGCGCTCGAGCGGGACGCGCCACCGCTGGCCAGCATCGAGCGGGTCGCCACCAGGCCGCTGCGGCCGGCCGGATCGGCTTCCTTCTCAATCGCGCCGAGCGAACCTGGTGACCGGCGCCGGACCCTCGTGTCGGCCGACAGCTCCACCTGCGCGGACTGCCTGGCCGAGCTGGAGGATCCGGCCGACCGCAGGTTCGGCTACCCGTTCATCAACTGCACGAGCTGCGGCCCGAGATTCACGATCGTCCGCGACGTGCCCTATGACCGGCCACTGACGACGATGGTCGGCTTCACCATGTGCCAGCCCTGCGCGGCCGAGTACCACGATCCGGCGGACCGCCGGTTCCACGCCCAGCCGACCTGCTGCCCGGACTGCGGGCCGAGGCTCCGGCTGGTTGACCAGGACGGTGCCGCCCTGCCAGGTTCGCCGCTGGCGGGTGCCGCCGCGCTGCTCGCCCAGGGTCAGGTACTGGCCGTCAAGGGGCTCGGCGGCTATCACCTCGCGGTCGACGCCGCGAACCAGGAAGCGGCCGCGGCGCTGAGGGCGCGCAAGCACCGCGAGGACAAGCCGTTCGCCGTGATGGTGGCCGATCTCGCACAGGCCCGTCGGCTCTGCGACGTCGAGCAGGCGGCGCAGCTGCTGCTGACCGGCCGCCGTCGGCCGATCGTGCTGCTCCCACTGCTGCCGGGAGCCGGCCTCGCCGCCGCGGTGGCTCCCGGCAACCGGCAGCTCGGAGTCATGCTCCCGTACACGCCGCTGCATCATCTGCTGCTCCGCGAGACCGGCCGGCCAATCGTGCTGACCAGCGGCAACGTCTCGGACGAGCCGATCGTGTACACGGACGCAGAAGCTCTCAGCCGACTGCGCGGGATCGCCGACGCCTTCCTGACGCATGACCGGCCGATTCAGATCAGGACCGACGACTCGGTGGTGCGGGCATTCCGCGGCCGGGAGGCCGTGATCAGGCGATCCCGCGGCTACGCGCCGGAGCCGCTGGCCGTGCACACGCCGTTCCGCAGGCCGGTCCTGGCCTGCGGAGCCGAGCTGAAGAGCACGTTCTGCCTGGCCAAGGAGAGCCATGCGTTCGTCTCGCAGCACATCGGCGACCTGGAGAACGCGGAGACCCTGCGCTCGTTCACCGAAGGGATCGAGCACTTCAGCCGCCTGTTCGACATCAGGCCAGCGGTGATCGCGCACGACCTGCACCCGGAGTACCTGTCCACCAAGTACGCCGATCAGCTTGCCGATAGGCTGCCCGGCGAACCCGAGCTGGTCGGCGTGCAGCATCACCACGCGCACATCGCTGCCTGCCTGGCCGACAACGGCGTCGACGGCCCGGTCATCGGGGTGGCGTTCGACGGCACCGGCTACGGGACGGACGGCACCATCTGGGGCGGCGAGTTCCTGATCGCGGACCTGGCCAGCTTCGAGCGCGCCGGGCATCTCGCGCCGGTCCCGATGCCAGGCGGGACTGCCGCGATCAGGCAGCCATGGCGGATGGCCGCGGCCTACCTCGACGCCGCTTATCCGGGCGGGCCGCCTGACGCCCTGGGCGTCATCAGGCGAAACGAGCGGCAATGGGCCGACGTCACCGCGATGGCGCGCAGGGGCATCAACGCGCCGGTGACATCAAGCGCCGGACGGCTATTTGACGCGGTCGCTGCGATGCTCGGGGTCAGGGACTCGATCAACTACGAGGGTCAGGCGGCGGTGGAGCTTGAGCAGCTAGCCGACACCTCAGAGCGGACGGTCTACCGGGCTGCCGTCGGCTCCGGCGCTCCGGCTCAGATCGCAGCCGGCGACCTGGTGCGGGCGGTAGCCGAGGATCTTGCCATCGGCGTGGACCGAAGCGTCATCGCCGCCCGTTTCCACAATGGCGTGGCGGCCATGATCGAGGACTGCTGCCTGGAGTTGCGGGAGCGTTATGGCCTGCGCACGGTAGCGCTGTCGGGCGGCGTGTTCCAGAACCTGCTGTTGCTGCACGCTGTGGTCGGGCGCCTGGAGGCGCACGGCTTCGCGGTACTCGTGCACTCGCGGGTGCCATGCAATGACGGCGGCATCAGCCTCGGCCAGGCCATGGTGGCGGCGGCTCGGGACCGGCTGGCACCGCTCGCCGACGGCTGACCGACGCTAACGGTCACCCAGCGGCTGCCAGCAGGCTGGCCGCTCCGGCCGGGTCACCGGCGGGATGCGTCTGGCCGCTGGAGAAGTGGTACGTGCGGCCGTCGGTGGTGGCGACATCCTGGCCATGCGAGGTGAACACATAAAGCTGCGGATCGGTGAGCCCGGACGGGTCACAGGGACCTTTGCCCCGGAGCACGAGCCGATGACGGGTCACGAGGATCGCGTTGATGTGCTGCGTGGCAAGTTCGTCGCGGAGCGCGGCCAGTTGAACCTGCCTGCGATACGCCACATGCCGGGCCAGGATCTGCGCGGTTGCCATTGCGTCCCGATCACTCGATAAGGACACTGTATTAGTAACATCGGTACCGATCATGCAGATCACAGTAATGCACTTCCGGAAAGATCGACAATGGTATTCTTGCCCGATCACCGGCAGAAGTGCCACACCGCGTTAAGTTGCACACTGCAAGTTCCACAGGGTCAGTGCCAGCGCGTCACAGCGCAAGTCTTATGAAATCCGCCAGTTCCCGCATTTCGGGCGTTAGTATCCTGCGGCGGCTGACGATCAGGCTGAGGATATCACGGGCATATCCCTGCTGAATGAGCCATTCTGGGGCGACGCGACGCAGTTCCTGCAGAATGCCGACCGCTTCAGGATACCGGCGAAGCTGAGCCAGTGCACTGGCTATGTCGAGACGATGCCTGCAGCGGCCAGCCGACGCCGGGTTCAGCACATCACTCGGAATGCCGCGCGCCAGGGTCAGCACTTTGTCCAGCTGCCCAGAAATGGTCGCGTTCTCGGCACCGATCATCGCGACCGTGGTCGGACCGAAGGTCCGGGTAGTGCTCGTGTCAGCGGCGACTTCGCGGCCGATCCGATCCGCGGCGGCCCGGGCCAGTCCGATGGCGTCCTCGGCCTCGCCGGGTCGCGCATCGCGTATCGCCGCATTAGTCACGCCGAGCATGAACCGCCCCCACAGGCTCAGTTCAGCGATGGTCGCTCGGGAGAATCGGGGTTCGATGTCGTCTGCCCAGCGAATGGCGAGTTCGCGGGCCTCGGCCAGCCTGCCCTGCCGCAGCAGCGACCAGCACATGGTGTTGGCGGCGGCTGCGGCATCGAGTCGGTCATCGGCCGAGTCGATCGCTATCCGAAGCGTAGCTTCGGCCGAGTCCCATTGGCGGGTCTGGACGAGCATCCAGCCGGTCATGTTCAGCACCCGCGACCGGACGCTGCCGACCCGGCCTTCCAGGGCGTCGGCATCCCGGATCAGCTTCGGCAGCATAACCCTGACCTGGGAGTACCGGCTCGCCGCCAGGGCTGGCCTGAGGGCAGTCATGGCCGCCAGAACACCGTCAGGCGTGGGCGGATCCGCTGGCTGCTCGCCGGGTGACCCGACGGCGCAGAAGAGCGCCCGGCGGACCGGCTCCCATGAGTCAACGGTTCCTGGGTCGGCATTGTCGGTATCCGGCGCCAGCGTCAGGCCGCTGGTCGGCACCCGGAGGGCGACGGCGAGCTTGCGGAGAGTTTCGAGCCGGGCGTCCTGTCGTTCTGCCTGTTCCAGCTTGCGGATAAGGGAGACAGATACGCCGGAAAGTCCGGCCAGTTCGCTCTGGCTCAGTCCGCGACGTTTACGGACATCCCTGACCCGGTCGCCGATAGTGGAAGCCTGGCTCATTGCCGCTCCATCTCCCGGCGACCATACGCCGTGGTATGAATGCGCTCACCAAATCCGGTATTGTCCGGACCCTGAGCGCTTTCCTGACCCTGTTCCGGTGGTCGACAGGGCTGGCGGTAGCGTCCCATCTTCAACATTGTAAATCCATCCATGAGTTTGTGAATCACGGAATGCGGCTATGCAGCCAGTCGTACCATTCCTGCAAACCTTCCCCAGTGACCGCCGAGAGCCTCATTAGACGCACGGCTGGATTGACTCGCCGCAGGTCGATTGTGTAGCGATTCAGATCGAAATTCACATATGGCAGCAGATCGGCCTTGCTAAGCAGCACAAGATCGGCCTGGCGGAACATGTGCGGATACTTGACCGGTTTGTCGGCGCCTTCGGGAACCGATGCGAGCACGACCCTAACCGCCTCGCCAAGATCGAACATTGCCGGACAGACCAGATTTCCCACGTTCTCGATGACCACCATCGACCCGGCGGGCGGATCAATGACCGCGAATGCCAGCGCGCCGACCAGGTCCCGCGCGGTGCGCTCGAGCAGCGTGGTCTTCCCGGCACCAGGGGAGCTCATCAGGTTCAGCAGGCAGACGCCGCGCCGCCGCAGCCAGTCGCGGTTGCCGGCCGCGATGTCGTCGTTCTTCGCCAGCACCTTGTGCTGCAACAGCACGGTGCGCCCAGCCTCGGACGCCTCGTGGTCGCGATCATGGCCAAGGTCGTGGCCGTGGTCGTGCCCGTGACCTCGGCCAGCGTCGGCGTGATCCGGCTCGCCGCCGCTGATCAGCTGGACCACCGCACCGCCGGCCGAGCATCCGCAGGTCGCGCACATGCTCAGGCCACCTGCACCGAGATAGTCTGGAGATCCTGGCCGGAGAGCACCGAGATGTCAGCGCTACCGCACGGGCACAGGGCGATCGGCCCGTCCGGCTCGAAAACGTCGCCGCAGGTCCGGCACCGGCAAAGTGCCGCTGGCTCGGAGATCTCAAGGCGGGCACCCTCCAGGTTGGTGCCCTCCGTGGCCAGGCCGAAGCAGAATCGCACCGAATCGGCGACCACACCGGACATGGCACCGATCTCAAGGCGCACGCAGGTGATCCGCACGTCAGGGAGGCGCTCGGTGACAGCCTCCACGACACCCTCGGTGATCGCCAGCTCGTGCATCTCGGTGGCTCTCCTCCGTCTCCTGGGGTGCGGTCCGATCTGGGGTTAGCGCGGGCGGCTCAGCAGATCCGCGGCAGCGGATCACCGACCAGCAGGTCCACGATCCTGGTACCGCCGAACGCGGTCTTGAGCTGGACCAGGCCAGGCGGGTCGGCGACCACGTGCCCGATGACGGCCGCCTGCGCGCCGAGCGGATGACCGCGCAGCGCGGCGAGTGCCCGATCCGCCGCCGCGGCGTCCACGACCGCGATCAGCCTGCCCTCGCAGGCCACGTACATCGGGTCAATGCCGAGCAGCTCGCAGGCTCCCCGCACCGGCGTCCGCACCGGAATGGCGTCCTCGGTCACCAGGACGCCCACGTCAGCGGCTCTGGCGATCTCGTTGAGAATGGTCGCTACTCCGCCGCGGGTCGCATCACGCAGCGCGCGTACCCCAGAGGTGGCGGCGAGCAGACCGGCGACGAGCCCGTTCAGCGGTGCCGTGTCCGACGTCACGTCGGCCTCGATATCCAGCTCGCCGCGGGCCAGCATGATCGTGACGCCATGGTCGCCGATCGGCCCGGACACGATGATGACATCTCCCGGCTGGGCATTGGCTACCCCGAGTACCGTCTCCTGCTCGATGATGCCGACGCCGGCCGTGTTGATATAGCAGCCGTCGGCCTTGCCCTTCTGCACCACCTTCGTATCGCCGGTGATGATCTGCACGCCGGCCTCGGCCGCGGCCGCGGCCATCGAGGCGACGATCCGGCTCAGGTCAGCGACCGGGAAGCCTTCCTCGAGAATGAAGCCCGCTGACAGGTAGAGCGGGACAGCCCCAGCCATCGACAGGTCGTTCACCGTCCCGTTGACGGCAAGGTCGCCGATGTCCCCGCCGGGGAAGAAGAGCGGCGAGACAACATAAGAATCGGTGGTGAGAGCCAGCCGAGATCCGCCGATCCGTACCCGCGCCGCGTCTTCCAGCGGCTCAAGCAGCGGGTTCCTGAAGCCATCCAGGAAGATCGCCTCGATCAGGGTCTGAGTAGCCTTGCCCCCGGCCCCATGTGACATCGTGATCCGGTCTTCCTTGACCCGTGGCCTGGCCCGCCGGGCTCGGTCGATCCGCTCAAGCACCAGTTCCTCGCGGACGGTTCCTGGCAGCGGCTGCGGAGACCCGCGGCGGACCTCCCCGGCACCCTCCTGGATCGCCTGCTCGTCGTGGACCCGCAGAGCCTCCCGCACCCAGCCGGCACTCCCGCTGTCGGCGAGCTCGTCGCCGCGGGAGGCAGAATGGTCCAGGTGCCCGGTGGTCATGACCGGCTCGCCTCCTTGACCCGGGTACGGGTCAGCCGGCCGTAGTTGTAGTACGCGGCGCAGGCTCCCTCAGGCGACACCATGCAGGTCCCGATCGGCGTTTCCGGGGTGCATGCGGTGCCGAATACCTTGCACTCCCACGGCTTGAGCACGCCCTTGAGCACCTCGCCGCACTGGCAGGCCTTAGGGTCGGCCACCCGGACGCCGGGCACCTTGAACAGCAGTTCGGCGTCGAACGCCGCGTACTCGTGCCGCATCCGCAGCGCGGAATGAGAGATGAAGCCAAGACCGCGCCACTCGAAATACGGCCGCAGCTCCATGGTCTCGCCGATCGCCATCAGCGCCGCCCGGTTCCCTTCCCAGGGCACGACCCGGGAGTACTGATTCTCGACCTCAGACCTGCGCTCGGATAGCTGCAGCATCAGCATGTAGATCGACTGCAGGATGTCCAGCGGCTCGAAGCCGGCTACCACCACCGGCTTGCCGTAGTCGGCCGCGATGAACTCGTACGGCCGGCAGCCGATCACAGTGGAGACGTGACCAGGGCCGATGAATCCGTCGAGCCTCAGATCCGGCGAGTCGAGTATCGCCTTGATGGCCGGGATGATCGTGACGTGGTTGCAGAAGACCGAGAAGTTCTCCAGCCCCTCGGCGGCAGCACGCAGGACGGTCATGGCCGTGGACGGGGCGGTGGTCTCGAAGCCGATCGCCATGAACACGACTCGCTTGTCCGGGTTCTGCCTGGCAATCTTCAGCGAGTCGAGCGGCGAATACACCATCCGGATGTCGGTGCCCTGGGCTTTGGCGTCGAAGAACGACCCCGCGCTGCCGGGAACCCGCATCATGTCGCCGAACGAGGTCATGATGACATCAGGCTCAGCCGCCAGGTGCATGGCGTCGTCCACCCGCCCCATCGGGATCACGCAGACCGGGCAGCCAGGACCGTGCACCAGGGTGATCGCCTCGGGCAGGTAGTCCTCAAGCCCGTGCTTGTAGATCGTGTGGGTATGCCCGCCGCAGACTTCCATCAGCTTGTACTGGCGTCCGGGCTCGCACAGGTCCGCTATCTTCGCGGCCAGCGCGTGGGCCGTATCGGCGTCGCGGTATTCATCTACGAATCGCATGACCGCACGCTCCTATTCGATCCGTGATTCAGCAAGCGCGGCTAGCTCGTCGTCGTACGCCCGGCCGATTCCTTCCAGGAAGGCCAGGGCCGAGGCCGCTTCTTCCTCGTCAATCTTCGATAGCGCGAAGCCGACATGAATCAGCACCCATTCGCCTGGCTTTGGCGGCTCGTCGACGAGCAGGCCGACGTTGATCACCCGCCGAACACCACTGACGTCCACCCTGGCCAGGTCTGGCTGGTCAGGAAGGAATTCGATCACCTCACCGGGAATGCCAAGACACATGTGACGTCCCTTCGCAGCTCATTGATCCTCGCCCGGGCAAGCCTGCATCCGGCGTCCCTCGCCGGACTCAGCGATACTCGGTCGGCCATCGCCTGGTCCCGCCGCATTCAGCCGATCCGCACCCGACCGTTCTCCGCCTGTTGCCGCTCGCCCGCTGTCGGCGGCGATCAGGTCAAGCACGACCCGGACCGCCTCATCGACCGCCGCGGCGACCGGCGCGCTGAGCCCGATCCCGTAGTCCGCGGTCGCGGGCTCGCACGCCACCGTGACCCAGTCCGGCAGCTCGATGCTCGCCAGCCGCCGGACGACCTCGATCCCGAACCCGTCGTCACCGAGGAAGATGTTGCCGACGCCGGCGACGGGCATCCGTTCGGTCATGGCGCCGCCTGCTGCGGACCGAGCTCGGCAATGATGAGTTCCCACAGGACGTGGTAGATCGTGGTCTGCACTTCCTGGATCCGGTGGATGGACTCCGACGATGCGACGAACAGGTAGTCCAGGCTGTCCAGCTCGGCCATCTTGCCGCCGTTGTAGCCGGCGATCCCCACCGTCAGCAGCCCCCGGCGGCTGGCCTCGTCAAATGCGCGCAGCAGGTTCGGCGAATTCCCGCTGGTCGACAGCCCGACCGCGATGTCAGTGGGCCGGCCGAACGCCGCGATCTGGCGAGCGAACACGACATCCACGCCGATGTCGTTGGACAAGGAGGTCAGTACCGCGATGTCGCTGGCCAGCCCGATGGCTGGCAGCGGCCTGGCCGTCCCGCCCGGGTACAGGAACAGGGTCGCGAGCTGCTGCGCGTCCGTTGCGCTTCCGCCGTTGCCGAACGTCAGCAGGCGCCCGCCGGCCGAGAACCTGGCCGCGGCCGCCCGGGCGCAGGACACCAGCCGGGCGCCGTCGCGGGAGCCAATCTGCCGCCGCAGCCCCAGGATCTCGTGCGCCTTGGCGACCGTCGAGAGGCGCGCTTCCTCAAGGACGGCGGGCAGGTCGGCGGTCCCCGAGTACAGGAACGGGTAGAGCGCCTCGACCGAGCCGGGGCCGCCCTGCTGACGCTGCCTCGGCACCCGGGTCATGTCCGTACCACCGCGATCGCCTCCCTGGCGTGCACCAGGATCGTGTCGCCAGCTTGAGCGGCTACCAGGGCGACGCTGACTTCCTCCTCGCCCTGGTCCGTAGCCACGATGGCCAGATCGTCGTCAAGCAGGCGCACGACGGTGACAGTGACGGCGGCGTCGGAGCAGGTGATGCAGACGTCGTCGTGGCACTCCTGCAGCCCGGGCTGGTCGGCCTGGCGGCGCTCGGCTGTCACCTCACCACCCCCGGGCCGAGCAGGGCCGACTGCTCGAAGAAGACATGAACCAGCTCCCACAGTACGTGGTAGGTCGTGACGTGGACTTCCTTCACGATGCGCGGGTCGGTCGAGTTAGTCACCAGGAGGTGGTCAATCAACGGGCTGGCCGCGATCGCGCCGCCGGACCCGCCGACCAGAGCGACGGTCAGCAGTCCGCGCTCCCGCGCCGCGACTAGGCCGGCCAGCACACCCGGGCACTGCCCGTCGGCCGAGATCCCGAGTGCGATATCGGCTGGCTCGGCCAGGTACCTGAGCTGGTGGGCGAAGATGCTGGCCATGCCCTCGTGCGCCGCGACCGCGGTCACGGTGGCGATATCGCAGGTCAGCGAGATCGCCGGCAGCGCCCGCTTGCCGACAATAACTGGATGAACGAACTCCACGGCGACATGCTGCGCGTCGGTGCTGGCCCCGCCCGTGCCGAAAACCACCAGCTTGCCGCCCTGGTGGAACCGAACCGCCATGGCATGGGCCGCGCTCGCCACCGCGCCGGCCTGATCAGCGAACTCCAGGGTGGCGGCGGTGCGACGCTCGAACCGCGCCTGCACTGCCTCGGCGGCCGAGTCGGGCAGGTTCGACCGGTCCCCCTGGACGGTCATCGCCCGGCTCCTGGCGGCTGCGCCTGGTCCGAAAGGTCAAGGTCGATGTCCACGTCCACAGCGTCCCGCACCTTCAGCGCACCGAGGAAGGCGGTGTAAGGCTTCACCCCGAACGCGGACTGCTGTACCGAGGCGGTTCCATGGTAGGCGTCCTGCTCGTTCTTGCTGACCTGCAGCCGCAGCGGCCGCTGAGCACCGGCCAGGGTCAGCGTGCCGACCACTTCCCCGCCGCCGGCCGAGCCTGGCTCGAACACGGACGCGGTGAACGTCGCTTCTGGCTGCCGGTCGCTACCGAGCACCTTGCGCGCCGTCACCGCTATCTCGCGCCGGTCCCGGTCGGTCAATGGCTTCAGCCCGCCGGTGCCGTCGCGGACGACCAGCGAGGTCAGGTCCATCCGGACCGTTAGCCCGGTCGGCGAAAGATCGTCGGCCACCGTCAGCTCGCCTGACCAGCGGGTGACCTCTATGGTCAGGTCGTGGCCAGCCTGCGAGGCCAGTCCGTCGCGATAAGTTCTCAAAATGATCCGGCCTCGCTCCGGACCGAACGGGTGGCGTCCTGCGTGAACCGTCATGGCAGAACGGTAGGACACGCCATCAGGTACCTCAAGTCGACCCCGGCCACCGTGCCGTCGGTGCCGGACGCTGGCCGGCTCGGTGACCTGATCACCGAGCGGCCGTCGCTGCCGTGGTGGGATCCGGGTTCCGACAGCTCGGTATCGCCAGAGACCGACCATGTCATCGTCGACGGCGTCGCGATCAGGCGAGGCAGCCGGGTCATCATGCGCCCGGGCACGCGGCGGGCCGACGCCCAGGATCTGTTCCTGATCGGACGTGATGCAGCGGTCATCCAGTCGCTGCCCGACATCAAGCGGTATCTCGAACTCCGCGAGATGCAACGCCGGTCGGTGAGCCGTCACTCGTCCGATCCCGACCAGGTACTCGTCCGATCCCGACCAGGTACTCGTCCGATCCCGACCAGGTTAAGGCAGGAGTCATGGAGACAATCGTTGGGTTCGTAGCTGGCTACCTAGTCGGCAGCCGGGAGGGCAAAGCCGCTCTTGACCGGGCCAGGACCTCGCTTGACGCCATCAAGAACTCACCGGAGGCGCCCAGACTGGCCGCGGACGCGGTCACCGTGGCCGGTTCGGTGCTGCGGCGGGTGTCCGCCCGCGGCCTCGGCCAGACGGTCAGCGGCGTGACCGAGCTTCTCGTCCGCGGGGCGACGGCCGCTATGGGCACGCCGCGGGAGGAGTCACGCGCCTCCTGACCATCGGCATCCGGTCGGCGGACCGTCGTTACGCGCGGCCTGATTCCCGCTATCCGGCTGTCCGCCTACCGGCACCCGGCCGCCCCAACCGACACTCGGGGCTGACTATCGGCCCGGCCGCCCGACCACCGGCACCCACCCTCCGACCAGCGGCACCCGGTAGCCTCACCACCGGCGCCTGGTCAGCCCGTTCGCTGGCCCGCCCGGCGATCTCGGCTGGGAAGTGCCGCAGGCCGGTTCGGCCGGAGCCGGGTGGTCGTGCTGAACCTAGCGGCCCGGCGCCGTAGGTGACGGCGGCCGATGGGCGGCCTCGGCCCGGCCGCCGGAGCGCGGGCGGCACGGTAGAAGAACAACTTGCCGATCTCGATCAGCCCGAGATAGCAGACGACCATGAGGGCCAGGGCGCCATAGAAGGCTAGCGGCAGCGACCGGAATCCCAGGGTGGCGGCGAGCGGGGTGGCCGGCAGCAGCGCGCCGATGAGCACTACTCCGAATGCCGCGAGCAGCAGCGGCAGGCTTGGCCGGCTCCGGAAGAACGGAATCCGGCGGGTTCGGATCGCGAAGATCACCAGGGTCTGGGTGGCTAGAGATTCAACGAACCAGCCGGACCGGAACAGGGCCGGGCCCGCGTGGAAAACCCACAGCATGACGCCGAATGTGACGAAGTCGAACACCGAGCTGATCGGCCCGAAGTAGAGCATGAAGCGGCGGATGAACCCGACATCCCACCGGGATGGCCTGGCTAGCTGCTCCTCGTCAACCTCGTCAGTGGGAATCGCCAGCTGGCTGGAGTCGTACATCAGGTTGTTCAGCAGGATCTGGGACGGCAGCATCGGCAGGAACTTCAGAAACACCGACGCGCCTGCGGCGCTGAACATGTTGCCGAAGTTGCTTGAGGTTCCCATCAGCACGTACTTGATGGTGTTGGCGAAGATCCGGCGGCCTTCCACGATGCCATCGGCCAGCACGTCGAGGTCTTTCTCAAGCAGAATGACATCGGCCGCATCCTTGGCCACATCGGTGGCCGAGTCCACCGAGATGCCGACGTCCGCGGCGTGCAGCGCGAGCGCGTCGTTCACCCCGTCACCGAGGAAGGCGACATCGGTGCCGGTGAGCCGCTGCGTGCGCACGATCCTGGCCTTGTGCTCGGGACTGACCCTAGCGAACACGGTGGTCTTCGGGATCGCCTCCGCGAGCTGCTTGTCATCCAGCCGGTCAAGGTCGGCACCGGTCAGCGCCCCGCCGACCGGCAGCCCGAGGTCGTGGCAGACCTTGGCGGCGACCGCCGGGTTGTCACCGGTGACTACCTTCACCGCGACCCCGAGGTCGGCCAGGCGCCGCAGCGCGGCCGCGGCGCCGCTCTTGGGTGCGTCGAGGAAGACGAGCAGGCCGATAAGCCGCAGGTCATGCTCGTCATCGACGGTCAGCGTCACCAGATCGGCAGCGGGTCTGGCGGCAACGGCCACCACTCGGTTCCCTGCGGCGAATTCCGCCTCAAGCGCGGCCCTGGCCGCATCGGGGACATCGCGGCACCGGTCAAGCACCGTCTCAGGCGCGCCCTTGGTAACCAGCGTCCGTCCACCTGCGCCATCGCTCACCAGGACGGAGACCATCCGTCTATCATGATCGAACGGGAGGGTGGCGAGCCGTGCGTAACCCGGCACTTCGCCGCGCTGCGGGGTAGCGGCTGGCGACTCCCACAGCGCGACATCCAGCGGATTGCCGCCGACCGCAGCATCGCCGGTGACCGCTGCCTCGTTGCACACCAGGCCCCAGCGGAGCACGTCGCGAGCTGAGGCTCCGTCCGCGCCCAACGCACGCATGAAGCTGATCCTGCCCTCGGTCAGCGTGCCCGTCTTGTCGGTGAACAGCACGTCCACGTCACCCAGGTCCTCGATGCACACCAGCCGCTTGACCAGCACCTTCCGTCGCGACATCTGGCGCGAGCCGGCCGCCAGACTGGTCGAGACCACAGCGGGAAGCAGCTGCGGCGTAATTCCGACCGCGATGGCCAGGGAGAACAGCAGCGCATCGATGATCGGCTTATGCAGCGCCACGTTGATCACGAAGATCGACGTGGTGAGTACGGCGGCGACCTCGACGAGCAGCACCGAGAACCGGCGCAACCCGGCCTGAAACTCGGTCTCGAGCTGATGAGTGCCGAGACCGAGCGCGATCCGGCCGAACTCGGCCCTGGCGCCGGTAGCGACCACCACGCCGCGTCCGCTGCCTGCGTGCACGACGGTGCCCATCAGCGCGCAGTCTGACAGCTCGGCCAGCGGCGCGCCCGCTGGCACCGGGGCTGGATCCTTCTCGGCTGGCATCGACTCGCCGGTCATGATCGACTCGTCGCACTCCAGGCCCGCCCCTGACAGCAGTCGCAGGTCGGCGGGTATGACATCGCCGAGTGAGAGTTCGACCACATCACCGGGTACCAGATCGGTCACGTTAACCTTGACCGGCTGGCCATCGCGGAGCACCACGGCCCGGTGCCGGATCTGCGAGTGCAGGGCCTCTGCCGCCTTCTCGGCTCGGTACTCGTTGAGGAAGCCCATGCCCACCGAAAGGGCCACGATCACGCCGATGATCACCGCGTCGCTGTGCTCGCCGACGAAGTAAGAAGCCACGGCCGCAACCAGGAGCAACGCAAGCAGGGGTGACTGGAGCTGATGCCAGAGCACCGACCACAGCCGCGCCCGGTGGGACACGACCGCGTTCGGGCCGTACCTGCTCAGCCGGGCGGCTGCTTCGGCGGCAGCCAGGCCGCCCTCGGTCGTCCCGAGGCGATCGAGTACCTGCGCGGCCGGCCGCGAGCTGGCGACGGCGAGGCCGGCGTCGGTCTGCGCGTCGATCGGCAGGGCGGGCGCGGTTACCGCGGCCATCGTCGGCCGACCGACCAGCCTGCTCGGCGAATGCGCATGCCGCTAGCTCACCATCTGCGGTGGCCTTCGCGGCAGGGACGAAAGACCATTCTTCCCGGCTCGCGGCTCTTCCCGGCTCGCAGCTCTTCCCCGCCCGCAGCTCTTCCCCGCCCGCAGCTCTTCCCGGCTCGCAGCTCTTCCCCGCCCGCCGCTCTCCCCGGCTCGCAGCGCACCCGTTCGCCGCCGCACTCGGCGTCGGCATTATGCCGCGGTTCTTTCAGGAACCCGTCCTGAAAGAACCGCGTGATCACGGCGGCGGCCGTGGCAGCACGACGGCGGCCGTGGCAGCACGACGGCGGCCGTGGCAGCACGACGGCGGCGGCCCGCCGCAGCACGACGGCGGCAGCGTGGCAGCACGACGGCAACGGCCGTGGCAGCACGACGGCGGCGGCCCGCCGCAGCGCTCTGCCGCCCGGCCTTAACCCGGCCGCCGGCGTTCGAAGATCAAGAGCCGGCGTCAATGCCAGCGGCTGACGGCACCCGCTGGTAACCTCTCGGCCCTGTGACTACCCCCGCGACCGCCGCTGCAGACGACCACATTCAGCCCGAGCAGCCCGTTAGAAATGATCTGTTCTTCTCACTTCGTAGCTGGCAGAAGGCCGCGTACCGAGAGTACTTCCGCGTATCGCGGCGCGACTTCCTGCTGGTCGCGACGCCGGGCGCGGGGAAGACGGCATGGGCGCTGACGATCGCCGCCGAACTGCTCGCCCGCCGCCAGATCACCGCCGTCACGGTGATCACGCCGACCGAGCATCTGAAGCACCAGTGGTCGCTGGCCGCGCGCGGTTTCGGGATCTCGCTGGACCCGGCCTACCGCAACGCCCACGGGCGAGGCTGCGCCGACTACACCGGCGTGGCGGTGACCTATGCGCAGGTGGCCGCCCACCCGGCGCTGCACAGGCAGCGCACCACGAACCGGCGCACCCTGGTGATCTTCGATGAGATTCATCACGCCGGCGACGCGCTGTCCTGGGGCGAGGCGGTCAGGGAGGCGTTCGAGCCGGCGACCAGACGACTGGGGCTGACCGGCACCCCGTTCCGCAGCGACGCCAACCCGATCCCGTTCGTGACCTATCTGCCGGACGCCGACGGCAGCCTGCGCAGCTCGTCGGACTACGTCTACGGATACGGACCTGCCCTCGGCGACGCCGTCGTCCGGCCGGTGATCTTCCTCGCCTACGCGGGCGAGATGAAATGGCGAACCCGGGCCGGGGACGAGATCACCGGCACCCTGGGCGCACCGATGACCGGCGATCAGCTCGCGCAGGCCTGGCGGACGGCGCTTGACCCGGACGGGGACTGGATCGCGCGGGTGCTCGATGCCGCCGACCGGCGGCTCACCGAGGTGCGCCGGGAGATGCCGGACGCGGCCGGCCTGGCCATCGCCGGCGACCACGCGGACGCCCGCGCTTACGCCGCGCTGCTGCGCAGGCTGACCGGGACCAGGCCGGTGGTCGTGCTCTCGGACGATCCGGCCGCCAGCAAGAAGATCGCCGCGTTCGCGGACGGCAGCGACCGGTGGATGGTCGCCGTCCGGATGGTCTCCGAGGGGGTGGACATCCCGCGGCTGGCCGTCGGCGTCTACGCCACCAGCGTCGGCACCGCGCTGTTCTTCGCCCAGGCGGTCGGCAGGTTCGTCCGGGTCAGGCAGCGCGGCGAGACGGCGTCGGTCTTCCTGCCGTCCATCCCCGTCCTGCTCGGCTACGCCGCTGAGCTTGAGGCCGAACGCGACCACGTGCTGCGGCTCCGCGACGACAGCGACGCCGCCCTGCAGGAGCTCGCCGAGGCCCAGCGCCAGCGGGACACCGCGGACCAGCTCGACGAGGCACCCTTCAAGGCGCTGCAGGCGTCGGCCCATTTCGACCGGGTGCTGTTCGACGGCGCCGAGTTCGGGGCCTCGGCGGAGGATGCGGACTTCCTCGGCCTGCCCGGGCTGCTTGAGCCCGACCAGGTCCGGCTGCTGCTGCGCAAGCGGCACGCCGACCAGCTCAGCAAGAACGCCAGTCATCATCGGCGCGAACGCAGCGGCACGCCCGACCCGCCCACGCGATCCGCTGGTGCCGGCGCCGCTGGTGCGGGCACTCGGGACGGCCGCACCGAAGCCGGTCAGACATCCCGGCCGGCCATCGGCGAGACCCTCGCCGCCCTGCGCAAGGAACTGAACGGGCTGGTCCGGGCCTGGCATTACCGCACCGGCCAGCCGCACGGCGTGATCCACGCCGAGCTGCGCCGTGCCTGCGGCGGGCCGCCTCTGCCGCAGGCCACCCGAGAGCAGGTCAGCGCACGGATCGAGACGATCCGCCGGTGGGCCGCCGAACGCCGCTGACCCGGCCACGACCCCGGTCAGGTTTGTCCACCACCGGTGCCGGCGCCGGCAACGGGTTTGCGACAATCACGGGGTGCGAGTGGTTTCTGAGTCAGGTCTTTCTGTGCTGCTCGGCAGCTTGGCAGGCACGCCGCGAGTCGTGGTGGGCGGCAACTTCGCCACGCCGTGGCATGCGCTTGCCGTCCTTGATGCGGCGATCGATGAGTACGCGCTGTTCGCGCTGAACGCGCAGCCCGGTCTTCCTGACCGGGACGGGGTCACCCCGGAGACGCCGTTCACCGGCGCTGGGATGCGCGGCCACAGCCGACTGCGGTACTTCCCGTGCCGCCTGTCGCTGGTGCCTGCCCTGCTCAGGGAGGTACTGCCGCCCGACGTGGTGCTCGTGCACACCTCGACACCGGTGAACGGGACCGTATCGCTCGGTACCGAGGTGAACATCCTCCCGGCCGCGATCGAGGCCGCCAGGGCGCGCGGCGGGCTGATCATTGCCCAGCTCAACCCGCACATGCCTTACACCTATGGCGACGCGGTCCTGCCGCAAGACCAGATCGACTACGCGATCGAGGTGGAAGCGCCGCTCGCGTCACCGGTGCCGCGACAGCCAACTGAGATCTCTCGTACGATCGGCGATCGAGTCGCTGCGCTGGTGCCCGACGGCGCGACCGTGCAGGCCGGCATCGGTGCCGTTCCCGATTCGGTGCTTGCCGCGCTCGCCGAGCGCCGCGGCCTCGGCGTGTGGTCGGAGATGTTCAGCGATGGCGTCCTTGCCCTAGAGAAGGTCGGCGCGCTTGACCCGAACATCCACGTCACCGCGTCGTTCGCCTTCGGCAGCGCGGAGCTTTACGACTGGATCGACCGCAATCCGAGAATCCAGCTGCTGCGGACCGAGAAGACCAATGATCCGAGCCTGATCGCCAGGAAGCCGAAGCTCGTTTCGGTGAACACCGCGCTGCAGGTCGACCTCTTCGAGCAGGCCAACGCGAGCTGGGTGCACGGAGGGATCTACTCAGGGTTCGGCGGGCAACCCGACTTCGTGGTTGGCGCGCTGCACTCACCCGGCGGTCACGCGATCATCGCGCTGCCGTCCTGGCATGCCAAGGCGAATGTGTCCACCATCGTGCCCCGGCTGACCAGTTCGGCGACGTCCTTCCAGCACAGTTACGTGGTGAGCGAGCACGGCACGGCGATGATCTGGGGACACGACTCGGTCGGCCAGGCCGAGCAGATCATCGAAAACGTCGCGCACCCGTCCGTCCGCAGCGAGCTGCGCGCCGCCGGTCGCGATCTCGGGATCCGGCTCCGCTGACCCGCGGCCGACCGATCTGCCGCGCTGGCGAGCGGCCGCGGCCGGCCTGGCATCATGCCAGCATGCGAATTCTGATCGTCGGCGGCACGGCCTTCGTCGGCCGGCACATCGCCGAGGCGGCTCTAGCAGCGGGGCATGACGTCACGCTGTTTCATCGCGGCCGGACAGGAACCGACCTGTTCCCGCAGGCCACCCATCTGACCGGGGACCGGAATGGTGACCTATCCGCCCTCGCGGCTGGTGAGTGGGCGGCGACCATCGATGTCAGCGGGTACCTGCCGCGCCAGGTGCGCTCGCTGGCCGAGGCCCTGGCCGGGCGCGGCGGCCGCCACCTGTTCATCTCGTCCACGTCGGCGTACCGGAGTCCGGTCCCGGCCTTGTTCACCGAGGACGCGCCGCTGGCCGAACTGGCCGATCCGACCACGGAGGAAGTCACCGACCAGACCTACGGCGGACTGAAGGTCGCCTGTGAGCGCGCCGTCTTCGAACTGTACGGCGGCACTCGCGCGATTATCATCCGGCCGACCTACGTGATCGGACCGCACGACTATACGGGCCGTTTCACCTGGTGGGTCGAGCGGGTCGCGCGCGGCGGCACCATCCTGGCGCCTGGCGAGCCCGACGACCCGATCCAGGTCATCGACGCCCGAGACCTGGCTAGCTGGATCGTGTCGCTGGTCGAGAAATCGGCGTCGGGCACCTTCCATGCGGTCAGCCCGGCGCCCCCGTTCGGCTTCGGTGACCTGCTCACCGCGATCGTCGCCGAGGTAGCACCGGCCGGCTCCGAGCTGACCTGGGTTTCCAGGGACTTCCTGCTCACCGAGGGCGTGACCGACACGCAGCTGCCGATGTGGCCGGGCGGCGACAGCGCACGGGACACCAATGCGGCCGATCCGGCCGCCGCCTTCGCGGCCGGCCTGGCGCCGCGCCCGCTCCGCCAGAGCATCGCCGAGATCCATCATGAGCAGCTCCGCACGCCGACGCCGACTCCGGCCGGAGTGGGGCTATCGCCGGACCGCGAGGCGGAGCTGCTGGCTCGGTGGCGCGCCGTCCCGAGCCGCTGACGCCGACACCGCCGCGCCCACGCCGCCCCGGTCGCCAATCCCGAGGCCGGTCAACGGGACGCAGTGCCGCAAAGCCGCCGCCCGCACCAGCAGGGCAGCCGCTCGATACCGCCGGAGGCCCGCCATGACACCGTCCACGCAGCAAGAACGCCAGGTCCGCGACACCTATGACAAGGTAGCCGCGCGTTATGCGGAGCAATTCGTCGACGAGTTGCGGCACAAACCGCTCGACCGCGCTCTGCTCGGCGCCTTCAGCGAGCAGGTCGCGGCGATCAGCGAGCAGACCGGGCAGCGGACGGCGGTCGCCGACATCGGCTGCGGTCCCGGGCACGTGACCGCGTACCTAGCCGAGCTCGGGCTCGCGGCGCGTGGAATCGACCTGTCGCCAGGAATGATCGAGGTTGCGCGCGGCCGGTACCCCGGTCTGGACTTCACCGTGGGCCAGATGCCCGAGCTGCCGCTGGCCGATGGCGAGCTGGCCGGCGCGGTCCTCTTCTACTCGATCATCCATCTGACCCAGGAGCGCCGGGCCGCGGCATTCGCCGACCTGGCGCGGGTCCTTCGGGCCGACGGGCTGATGCTGGTCGCGTTCCACATCGGCGACGACGAGCGGCGTCAGGTGGACAACTGGTTCGGTCAGCGGGTCTCGTTCGACGGATATCTGCTGTCCGTTCGGACGGTCACCGACGAGATCGCAGCGGCGGGCCTGGCCGTCGAAGCGATCGTTCAGCGGGCCCCGTATCGCGACGTGGAGACCTCGGGCACCCAGCGCTGCTACGTGCTGGCGCGCAAGCACATCCCGTAGCCGGCGCGCGGCTACCTGACCAAGTCAAGCCGGTCTAGCTCGGTGCCGTCACCGGCCAGACCGCGCACCCGCAGCGTCGAGGTCGCGCCAGGCCGCCAGCCCGGCTGGCTGTCGATCACCAGCAGGCAATAGCCCGGATAGCGGACCCGTGACCAGGTGACTATTTCCTCGACGGCGATACCGCCAGGCTCGTTGACGTGGCTGGCGATGCAGGGCTCGTCCGTGACATTGCCTTGGAAGCTGTCCGCCGCCGAGAACGAGTACAAGCTCTGGCCGGCACCTCCGGCCGTAATGTAAGTCGTTCCCTGGGTTGCCGGGGTGATCGTGGCGCCGATCGGAGCGGCCGCGGTGACAGTCCCGGCCCGCAGCGGATCAGTCCGTTCGTAGACGTGGTTATGGCCGTTGATCACCAGGTCGACCTGGTACTGGTCAAACAGCGTCACCCAGTGCTGCCTGACACCCGCGTCCGAGCCGTGCGCCGTGCAGGTGCAGTAGGCGCAGTGGTGGAAGTAAGCAACGATGAAGTCGATGTCGGGATTGCCGCGCAGCGCGGCGAGCGTGTTCGCCAGCCAGCTGGTCTGCGCTCCGGCGGAGTAGCCGAGATTGGCGGGGATCTCCTGCGATACGTCGTTGGCGTCCAGGCTGACGATCCCGACGTTGCCGTAGCAGAACGAATAGTAGGTAGGCGGGGCCGAGCTGGACCCCGCACCGGGGAAGTCGAAACGCGCGTACTGCCCGCCGTAGCCGTCGGGTGAGTACCAGGGCTCCATCTCGTGGTTGCCCACGGCGACCTGCCAGGGGATGTGGCCGGCGGCCGGCTCGATCTCGGTGAAGAACGAGTCCCAGACCCGCGGGTCGTAGGAGTCGGTGATCAGGCCCCGGCCGCCGGATTCCGCATAAGAGATGTCGCCGGCGTGCAGGTGGAATCCCGGGTGCTGGGCCCGGACCAACGCGGACGTGCGTACCGCGTCGTCGCTGACGCCGTGGTCGCCGAATGCGGTGAAGGTAAAGGGCACCCGACCGCTCGGAGCGGTCGTGAAGGTGCCGACCGGCTCGCCGGGCAGCTGGTCCCAGCCCCGGTGCCCGGTCAGGTAGAAGTAGGTCTGGCCTGGCCGCAGCCCGTCGAGGACGGCGTGCAGGTAATACTGCCGGACCATGCCTGGCGCCGACGGGGGCGCCGAGCTCACCGCCGAGATATCACCGACTGGCGTCGCCAGCGACCTGACCTCGGCGGGGATCTGTTCACCCAGGTCCCGCGGTGAGGTTCCCAGCCGCAGGAACGGATGGCTCACCGGCGCGGCCACCTGCCAGGCCACCGAGATCTGTGTGGTCGGGTCGGCGCCGTAGGCGACGTGCCGTCCAAATGGTGGCAGCACCGAACCAGGCGGACCGCAGCCTGATGTCGCCAGCAGCGGCACTGGGCGCCAGGTCGCCGCCCCCCGCGCCGTCCCATCGCGCAAGGCGGGCATGGCCGCGACCGCGCCGGTCCCCATGAGCGTGCCACGCAACAGCGAGCGGCGGCGGGTCGCACGGCGGTACCAGTCGTGCTGCTCGGCGAGATTCAGCCGCTTGGCCTGCTCCGGAGTCATGCGCGAGGTCATACTCCGGAACCTATGTCCCGGCCGTGGCCGATCACCGGCATCGAAGTTAACGCCAGACAAAGGGTAAATAGCATTGCTCATGGCATTGCGGCCGAGTACTCGCCTGCTGGCGCGACTGTCGGCAGCGTGCGGGACAATCGGGTCCGTGCGGATCGCTGTCGCGCCGGGGCCCGGGCAGTCCGGGCTGCTCTGCCAGCTTGATGAGGACGGCAGCCGCCGCGGGCAGCCCGTGCACGCAGATGATCTTGCTGCCGCGGTGCGCGAGTACGAGGGCACTGGTGGGATCCGCTGGGTCTGGCCTGCCACCGCGACCATCTACCCGGCGCTGCTGCGGGCCGGAGTTCGGGTGTCGCGCTGCCACGACGTGACGCTGGCGCAGGCACTGCTGTTCAGCCGTGACGGCCAGCCAGGAGAGTCAGCCGCGCTGGCAGACGCATGGGCCACGCTGCGTCCGTTGCCCGGCCCCGCTCAGGCGCCGTCCGGACGGCAGCCGAGTCAGCAGGCGCTGTTCGACCCTGCGCTGACCGCCGGTCACCATGAGGTGCAAGCCGGCCAGTCGCTGGACGCTCTGATCGCCGTTCATGCGGACCAGCAAGCGCGGGTCGCCGCGGATGAGCATCCGGCGCGGTTCCGCCTGCTGGTGGCCGCCGAGTCGGCCGGCGCGCTGGCCGCCGCTGAGATGAGCCAGGCCGGGCTGCCGTGGCGAGCTGAAGTGCACGACGAGCTGCTCACCGGCCTGCTCGGCCCGCGACCACCAGGTGCCGCGGGCCTAACCGCCAGGGCCGGCCCAGGGCCGGCGCCCCGGCCGACCCGGCTGGCCGAACTCGCCGCGCAGATCTCGGTGGCTCTCGGCGGACGCCACCCGGTCAACCCTGACTCACCGGCCCAGCTGATCCGCGCCCTGGCCGCGGCCGGAATCCGGGTACCGTCCACCAGGCTTGCCGTGCTCAAGGAAATCGATCATCCGGTGATCCCGCCGCTGCTCGAGTACAAGGAGCTGTCCAGGCTGCATGCCGCGTTCGGCTGGTCCTGGCTTGACACCTGGGTGTCAGATGGCAGGTTCCGGCCCGAGTACGTGGTCGGCGGCGTCGTGTCCGGGCGCTGGGCCTCGCGCGGCGGTGGCGCGCTGCAGATCCCCAGGCTGCTGCGCCGCGCGGTAGTAGCCGATCCGGGCTGGGCCCTCGTCGTCGCCGACGCCGCCCAGCTGGAGCCACGCATACTCGCCGCGCTGGCCGGCGACCGGGCGTTCGCTGCGGCGGCAGCCGGCGGCGACCTGTACGCTGCGCTGGCCGGGGCATTCGGCGGCGACCGCGGGAAGGCGAAGCTGGCCCTGCTTTCGGCCATGTACGGCGGGGCCGGCGGCGAGGCCGGCCAGTTGCTCGCCGTACTCAGGCAGCGCTTTCCCGATGCGTCCGGCTATGTCGAGGCCGCGGCACGAGCCGGGGAGGAAGGCCGGGTCGTCAGGTCCGTTCTCGGCCGAACCTGCCCGCCGCCGTCGGCTGGCTGGCGGGCGATCACCGAGGAGTCCGGTGACCCGGACACCGAGCGAGATCCGCGCGCGGGCCGAGCCTCGCGGGCTCGTGGCAGGTTCACCCGCAATTTCGTCGTGCAAGCGAGCGCCGCGGACTGGGCCCTCGTCATGCTGGCGGCTCTGCGGGCACGACTGGCAAAGATCGACCCGCATAACGGGCAGCCCGACGCCATGCCCCCCGCCCAGCCATTGCCACTCGGCGCCCGGTCAACAACCCCACCGGACCCGGATGACCCGCACGACCCGCAGCGGCCGCCTGGCCCGCACCTGGTGTTCTTCCAACATGACGAGGTGATCGTGCACTGCCACCAGGACCAGGCCGAGGCTGTGGTCGCAGCCGTTGCGCAGGCCGGCGAAGAGGCGGCCCGCCTGGTCTTCGGGCCGACACAGGTCGCATTCCCGCTGACCACCGCAGTCGTCGACTGCTATGCCGATGCCAAGTGACGGACCCGGCACCCGGAGTATCAGTCGCCGGGCACTGGTGCCAGCGCGCGCTCAGGTCGGGATGCGCCCTTCCACCAAGATCAAGCCGCCCTGGTTCGGGTAGCTGCCGGCCCCGCCGGCCGCCCACGCGGACGTGCCACCCGGCACGCTGGCCAAGCTGCTGGCCAGCCCGGTCAGGTCGGCCGGACCGCTGACTTGGGCCGGCTTCATCGCCCAGCCGCCGGCCGCGTAATGCCACAGCCGCCAGTTCTGGTCCCCGAGGAGGCCAGCGCCCACAGCCCGCCGTGACCGTCGGGAACCATGCTGACCAGCTCATACGAGGCCGGGGTCGGCGTGGCGGGCAGGAATGCGACGTGCCAGGAGTGCCCGTTGTAGTGCGCCGCGGCCGGATCTGGCGCCGATGACGCTGACCGTATCGCTCGGGCCGATCACCCGGAGAATCCTTGCGGGCAGGCTGACCCGCAGCCAATGCCGGCCATTCCAGTGCACGACAATCGGCGTGGACTCGCCGGTGACTTTCCCGGTCGCGCTCCCCACCGCCCATGCGTCAGCCGCCGCGACCGCCGCCACGCTGTGCAGGTCGATGTTCTCGCCGGATATCGAGATGGTGGCGCCGACTCGCCAACCGGTCGGAGTCGTAGTCTGCGCAGCCGCCAGTCCGGTCTCGGACACCAGCATGGCGGCCGAGCTAGCGAGCAACATGGTGCGCGGAAACCGGATGGTCGTCGCCATCGCCGCCTCCTGGGTGTATTGCGGTATGACGCGCACACTACGTACCGCAGCGCGGCGACGAACCCGGGAAAACCACACGTATTGCGTCGGTCCTACCCCGCCCCGGCCGGAAACCGGCCCCAACCCGCTGAGGTACGTCCGATCTCAGTTCGGTGTTGAGGCCCTCCTCCGCCCGGTCGCTTACACGACAGTCGGCATGGGATACTGGCAAGGACGAGCACTGAGGTGACAACGACCACGAACAGGGCTGACGACACGGCGGTCCCGCCGAACGGCAGCGTCGAGTCGATCGACGAGCAGGCGAGGCGTAAGGGCGTACGCCCGATCGCGGCTGCCGATGATCTCGCTCAGGACGGCGTCTTCGACACCGACGAGGAACTGGACGCCTTTCTCGCTCACGTCGCCGCGATGCGTCACGCGGACCTCGCCTGATCATCCATGAGCCAGGTACACTCGCGACCCTCAACGGCAAGGACTTCGAGGACTTCGCAGACCACGAGGGTCTCAGCCTGATCATCCGCTAATCTGCCATCCGCTCGACGGCCGCGCCGCCACCGCGCCACCCGCTCTCGGCCAGGCCACAACCCGCTCAACCTCCGCGCCACGACAACAGCGCTCAGCGGGCCACGTTTGGCTAGGTCAGGCGGCGCTCTGCCGCCCACCTGGTCAGCTGGTGGCGGGTGGATAGCTGGAGCTTGCGCAGCACCGAGGAGACGTGGGTCTCCACCGTCTTGATCGAGATGGAGAGCTCGCGCGCGATCTCCTTGTAGGTGTAGCCGCGGGCAATCAGCCGGAGCACCTCCCGCTCACGGGCGGTTAGCTGATCAAGCTCGGGGTCGAACGACGGGCGGCCGGAATCGGCCTGCGGGAAGGCGGCGAAGGCGTCCAGGACGAAGCCGGCCAGCAAAGGCGAGAAGACCGCATCACCAGCCGCGACCCGGCGCACCGCATCGACCAGATCGATGCTTGAGATCGTCTTCGTCACGTATCCGCGCGCACCCGCGCGGATCACGGCGATCACGTCCTCGGGCGCATCGGAAGCAGACAAGGCCAGAAAACGCACCTGCGGGAGAGCGGCCTTCACCGCTGAGACCACCATCTGGCCGCCTCCGCCAGGCAGGTGCACGTCCAGCAGAACGACATCAGGGACGGACTCGGCGATGCCGGCGATCGCGGGCTGCACGTCGTCTGCCTCGCCCACGACCTGGACATGATCCGCGAGTTCGGAACGCACCCCGCTGCGGAACAGGCCGTGGTCGTCAACTATGAAGACCCTTGGCCGGCCGCCGGCCGAGACGGGGTGGCCGGACGCGCTCACGTCCGGCTCGGCTGGCGTTCTCCCGCGACGCGAGGCATCGTCAGGGACACCTCGGTGCCCTCGCCGAGGACACTGCGGACGGTCGCGGCGCCGCCGCGACGGGCCATCCGGGCCCGGACGGACTCGGTCAGGCCCTTGCGGTCATCGGGAACCGCACCGGGGTCGAACCCGCGGCCGCGATCGCGGACGAAGACCGACACCTGCGCCGGCTCGACCTCGGCGAATAGCGATACGACGTCGGCGCCGGACCATTTCACGGCATTGACCGTCGCCTCGCGCGCTGCCGCGAGCAGGGCGCTGAGATTGTCGTCAAGGTCGCAGTCCCCGACGGTCACCGCCTCGACAGCTACTCCGTGCTGCGCCTCGACCTCCTGCTGGATGAGCCGCACTCCCGCCGCCACGGTCATGTCCTGCCCGCCAAGAGATCCTGGTGCCCGGCCGTCGAACAGCCACGACCGCAACTCCCGCTCCTGGGCCCGGGCCAGTTGGATGACCCGCTGCGGCTCGCCAGCGCGAAGCTGGATCAGCGCCAGCGTCTGCAGCACCGAGTCGTGCACTCGGGCGGCCATGTCGGCCCGCTCCTCGGCCCGCACCCGTGCCTGCCGCTCCATCACAAGGTCACGGGCGATCCGCAGCCACCACGGCCCCAGCATCACCACGACGGCGGCGATCAACAACAGCACGCTGCCCAGCAGATCAAGAGGCGCTGCATGCTGGTGTCGGTTCAGCAGCATAACCAGCCCGCCGACCAGCAGCACCAACGCGACAGGCACCCGCCAGACCAGCCGCGACCGCCGGTAATCCGCACTCTGGCCAAGCACCGGCCCGGCCAGGCGCCGCATCATGGCCCGCTCATCCGGGTCGGCGTTCCGCCAGATCAGCACCAGGCCGGCCACCGTAACCACGAGCGACCAGGCGAATCTGGAGATCCAGCCTGCGCTGAGAGCCGAGCAGATCACCAGCACCACGATCAGCAGCGACGACACTCCGGCGGCGAGCGCGATGCCCCGCCGGTCGGTCAGCGCCCTGCCGCCGATGCTGCCAGCCTCCCCATCCGCGGGCATCAGCAGCCAGGCCACCACATAGGCGGCGGCGCCGAAGCCGCCCACTAGGCAAGCCACCACGAATACGGTGCGCACGGCGGTGACGTCGAAGCCCGTCCGGGCCGCCAGGCCGGCCGCGACCCCGCCGACTAGGCGGTCCTCGCGTCCGCGCTGCGGTGGCCCGCCGGTGCAGAGCCGACGAACCCGTCGGCCGAAGTCGTGCCGACCGAGTTGCCGCTGGTCCGGCCAGCCCTCGGGCCGCGGCACGTCGCCGTCAGCGGGCCATGGCAGCCGCCCGCCGTCCTGCTGGCCTGCCGTACGCCACTGCGGCGGGGAGCCGGTTCGTTTCTCCACGTGTCCATCATCTCCCCGCGACGCCCACCCGGCCATCCGGGATGACCCTGATCCTGCGAGCGAATCATCAGGGTCGAATGGGTGATCTTCCCGATTACCTGTCCGGGCTGGCTGCGTCACGCTGGAGCTATGAACACGACCGCACCGAACCCGCCAACCAGCGACTCAACCGAGACCGAGCCAGAAGCCGGTCTCTCCTTCCGGCCGCAGCCACTGCGCCGCCCGGTCCAGGACCGGATGCTCGCCGGAGTCGCCGCCGGCCTCGCCCGTTATCTCGGCGTCGACGTGACAATTCTACGGATCGTCCTGGCCGTGCTCGCCTTCGTCGGCGGCGCGGGAGTTCCTATCTACCTGGCCTGCTGGCTGCTGATCCCCGAGGAAGGTTCCGACCAGTCGATCGCGAGCCAATTCATCCAGTCCCTGCAGTCCCGCCCGCGCTGACCAAGGAGGTCGCACCAACATGACCGCGCCGAGCAGCCCGCACTGGCTCCTTTCATCCGCGACTCGCCGCCGCACCAGCTACGGCGACATGCGGATCTCAGACGCCGAGCGGGCCGAGGTTGCTGACCTGCTGTCCAAGCACTATGGCGACGGCCGACTCGACCAGGCCGAATTCAACGAGCGCCTCGATCAGGCAATGCGAGCCAAGACCTACTCCGATCTGAGCGGGCTGTTTGCCGACCTGCCACGCACTGACGCAGCGCAGGAGTCCAACACCGTGGCCCGGCCGAATAGCGCGCGCCGATACAGCCGAGTTCTCTTTTTCGTACTGATCGTCGCGATCGCCGTCGTCGCGGGACGTGCCATCATGTGGTCATTCGGCCCATGGATGTGGCCAGTCACCCCCTGGATCTGGATCGCGCTCCTGGTCTTCCTCTGGCTGCGCTACGGCCCAGGACAGCACCGGCGCCGCTAGGCGCCGGGAAACGATGAGGGCTGGCTAAGCTGGGGACGAACCCGCCCGAAATCAATGCGAATCAGCCCACGGGCGCTCTCCTAGCCTGCAGAGGAACTTGGCGATGTGCCGACTCTTCGCGATGACCGCAGGGACCGAGCGTGTCGCCGCGACCTTCTGGCTGCTGGACGCGCCGGACTCGCTGGAGGTGCAGAGCAGGCGCAACGTCGATGGCAGCGGGATCGGATTCTTTGATCCCGCTGGCCTGCCCATCCTGGATAAGCAGCCTGAGCCCGCGTTCGGCGACCAGGAGTTCATCAGCGAGGCGAAGCAGGCCACCTCGACGACCTTCGTCGCGCACGTCCGCCTGGCTACCGCAGGCGGCCGGACCACTGCGAACACGCACCCGTTCGCGATGCGCGGCCGGATCATGGCTCACAACGGGGGCTTCGGCGAAGTCGCACGCCTGGACGCCCAGCTTGGTGACTACGGGCAGCTCGTGCAGGGCGAGACCGATTCGGAGCGGTACTTCGCCCTGATCACGCAGCAGATCGACAGGCACGGCGGAGACGTCGGCACCGGAATCGCTGCCGCCGCGCGCTGGATCGCCGCGAATCTGCCGGTCTCGTCGCTGAACATGGTCCTTGCCACTGCTGGCGACCTCTGGGCGCTGCGTTATCCCGGCCAGCACGCATTGCATGTCATCGAGCGACCCGCCGGGGACAGCATCCCGGCCAGCGCGACCAGTCCGGCCAGACCGTCCCGTGCAGGTAGCTCAGCCAGCTCGCTCCATCTGGCCAGCCCGGCAAGCTCAGCCAATTCGGCCAGCTCAGCTGGCCCGGCCGGGCCGGTCAGCCCAGCCGACCGGTTGCCCATGACGACGCCGGCCGGACTGCACGTGCGGAGCGCGACCTCCGCCGTTCATGCGCCGGCCTTGCGCGCCGTTCCCACGGTCGTCATCGCATCGGAAGAACTCGACGGGGAACTCGGCTGGCGCATGCTTGCACCGGGCGAGCTCATCCATGTCCGCCCCGACCTGACCGTCGAGTCCGCCGTAGTCCTGCCCGAACCGCCTGCCCGCCTGCTGCCCCTGACGGGGCAGAATCCGAACAAGGACGTCTGACCGCGGCTGCCTGCTGGCTACCCCGCGCCGCAGCCGCCGGCTCGCTACCCCGCGCCGCAGCCGCCGGTTCGCTACCCCGCGCCGCAGCCGCCGGCTGGCTCCTCCGCCTGCGGGTCAGCACCTCGCCTGTGCTGCGGGTGGAGCAGGAAAGCGCTAGCCGGTCCGCGGTCAGCTGGAAACCGAGCCGGGGACTGGGCGCCGACCCCGACCTGCCGCCGGTCAGTGGAATTCGGCGAAGGGACTCAGTCCGCTCGACGAGCTGAGTCAGCACCATCACGGTGAACCCGGTGAAGAACACCGCCTCCATGGCGCCGCCCAGCTTGTTCAGCAGGTAGGCCAGACCCAGGACCGGATACCCGACGTACGCTCCTACCGCCAGATCCCGGTAGACCCTGGCGATGCGAGTCCGGTCGCCGCGAGTCCGCCGAGCAGCGAACAGCAGCGCAGCCGTGATGCCGCCAAATTCGATTATCCCGGCGACCACGTGCAGATACTGATTGACCGGCAGCTGGAAATGCAGCTCCATCCTCATGCAGGCCGCGTTGATCTCGTCAGCACATACCTCGGGGAAGAGTCCGCCCACCCCGCCGGCGGCACAGAAGATCATCATTCCCAGCCATTCCCGCCGGCCAGCCACGATACTGCTGCTCCCGGCCGCCAGAAACGCGGCAACAAGCAGCAGGCCAGCCAGCAGATCGGCGTGCTGCATCGCCGTCGCGAACGGCTGGCCGGTTACTTCAAGATTGCTGAAGAGTTCGTTAGGCGAACTCATCAGGCCGGGCTTGAGCGGCACGAGGACCCACCAGTTGTACGCAAGCAATCCGGCAACGCCGCAGATCCAGGCCACCGCCGCGCGGGCATTGCCGCGGGTCAGCCACGAATACGATGCGGCGACCGGGATGACGCCAATGGTGCCCAGCCCGGGCATCGGTTGGTCCGGAAGATCGCGCCGCCAGGCGGGCCCGGACACGATGCCGCCGAGATCCTGGTGAGCTGCGTTCCGGTGCGCGACAGCCGCGCGGCCAGTCGCCAACCCACCGCGCAAACCCCGCCGGTACCTCAGAAATCCGGGATGGTGCACACCTATACCAGACCTTCGAGCCATGGTCACTCTTCGACGCTCTCGCCATCAGCCCGCCGGGTCCAGAGTCGGAAGTCCTGGACCAAGTCCAGCGCGCCGGGACTGCTGGCCTTAGCTAGTCCAACCGTGACCAGGCACGAGTTCTTCCCAGCGCGCCATCGCCACCGCGCCGACGGCCGGGGCACCGACCTCCTTCGGTGCCAGACCGGCAAGCGGGACGACACCAAAGCCCGCCACAGAAGGACCAGCAGGACCGGCCGGACCGGCCCCCGCCGGGCACCAGGCCCGCACCGCAGGACCGGCCGGACCGGCCCCCGCCGGGCACCAGGCCCGCACCGCAGGACCGGCCGGACCGGCCCCCGCCGGGCACCAGGCCCGCACCGCAGGACCGGCCGGACCGGCCCGTGGCCGACCGCCCCAGCGGCGCCAAGCCGTATCGGGCGTACCGCCCACCGCCTATGCCGGCGACCGCGCAGGTGATTACGACCGGTAGGCTGCAGGCAACATAAGCGAGGATCGAATGACCAGAATCTACAATTTCTCGCCCGGGCCGTCCATGCTGCCTGAGGCTGTGCTGCGCAAGGCCGCTGCTGAAATGCTCGACTACCATGGCACCGGAATGTCGGTCATGGAACTCAGCCACCGGTCGAAGGAATTCCTGCAGATCATCGAGCGCACCGAAGCCACCCTGAGACGGCTGATGGGCATCCCGGACAACTATTCGGTGCTATTCCTGCAAGGTGGGGCAAGCACTCAGTTCGCGATGGTGCCCATGAACCTCATGCGCACGACGGCTCAGGCCGACTACATTAACACCGGCAACTGGTCGGAGCGGGCCATCGCCGAGGCCAGCCTGTTCGGCGAGGTAACGGTCATCGCGTCGTCAGAGGACCGAAACTACACGTACATACCGCGGGATTATTACTCATCCCCGGGCGCGGACTATCTGCATATTACGAGTAACAATACGCTTGAGGGAACGAGATTCAACGAATTCCTCGACACTCCCGACGTGCCCCTGGTCGCCGATATGTCCAGCGAGGTACTCTCCCGCGAGATTGATGTGACCAGGTTCGGCCTGATTTACGCCGGGGCGCAGAAGAACATCGGGCCGGCCGGGCTGACGGTGGTGATAGTGCGGACCGATCTCGTCGGTAAGCATGCAAGCGGCGTGCCCACAATGATGCGTTATGACGTGCACTGCGATTCGAAGTCGCTTTACAATACGCCGTCATGTTACGCCGTCTATCTTGCCGGACTCGTATTCGAATGGCTAGAGCAGCAAGGAGGCGTGCCAACTATAGCGGCCCTCAATGAGTCGAAGGCGCAGGTTCTGTACGACGTGCTTGATGAGTCACAGCTGTTTAGCACTGCGGTGAACCCAGCCGACAGATCGATCATGAACGTACCCTTTACCACACCGAGCGATACGCTGAATGAGAAGTTCATCGCCGCGGCCGCAGCGGCCGGACTGTCCACCCTGCGCGGTCATCGACTCGTCGGAGGCATGCGGGCCAGCATCTATAACGCCATGCCGCTGGCTGGTGTTCAGAAGCTAGCCGACTTCATGCGGCAGTTCGAGCGAGAGAACGCCTGAGGCGCCGGATGTTTAGAATTCGCTTGGCGAACGAGATATCGGCCACCGGCCTGGCGCTCTTTCCTGAGGATGAGTATGTTGTCTCCCGCGACATATCAGATGCCGACGCCGACGCCATCCTGGTGCGCAGTGCGGACTTGCACCAGCTTGATTTCTCGGCGAATCTTAAGGCGATCGCGCGAGCCGGAGTGGGCGTGAACAACATCCCGGTCGCCACCTGCACCGACCGTGGTATCGCGGTGTTTAGCACGCCTGGCGCTAACGCTAATAGCGTGAAGGAACTGGTGCTAGCCGGACTTCTCCTGTCGTCCCGGCGAATCTTCCAGGGCATCAGCTGGACTCAGTCTCTGGCCGGGCGGGGCGACGAGGTCATGCAGCTCGTGGAGCAGGGCAAGGCGCAGTTCGCCGGACCCGAGCTCAGCGGGAAGCAGCTAGGAGTGATCGGGCTCGGCGCCATCGGGGTAATGGTAGCCAATGATGCGCTTGCGCTCGGCATGGAAGTCATGGGTTACGATCCGTTCGTGTCCATTAACTCGGCATGGGGATTGTCGCGTAACGTCGCTAGGGCAGCGACTCTCGAGCAGCTGCTGAGCAGATCCGACTATATTACGGTGCACGTGCCACTTGACGACAGCACCAGAGGCATGCTGGCGGCACAGGCGTTTCGCCAAATGAAGCCAGGGATCCGGATCATAAACCTCGCTCGCGGCGAGCTGGTGAACAACCGCGACTTGCTGACAGCGCTGGCAAACGACCTAATCGCTTGTTACGTTACCGATTTCCCATCGGCCGAGTTGCTGGGTCACGATCGCATTATTACGATCCCGCACCTAGGGGCGTCGACGGCGGAGTCAGAAGACAACTGCGCGATGATGGCTGTGCGGCAGCTACGTGATTACCTGGAGGAAGGCGTCGTCGCCAACTCGGTGAACTTCCCGGACTGTGACTTCGTGACGATCCAGGGTGTCAGAGTTGTCGTGGCGCACCTGAACGTGCCGAACATGATCGGGCAGATTACGACGCAGCTGGCCGCAAGAAGACTCAACATCACTGAATTGCTGAATCATCATCGGGGCACGCTTGGTTATACCATTATTGATGTCGAGGGTCAGGTTGATCAGGACTTTGTAGCGCAGATTCGCGGTATAGCTGGCGTCAAAATGGCTCGTGTCATCAGGCGGTAAGGCTTCGTTTCCGCGAACGTCCTGGCCGGCCCACCGCGAGGCGGAGCGCCGGGCCGACGTCGTGGGCCGGACTCAGCGCAGCAGCGCAGGAGTGACCCGGCCGTGTCCGGTCGCTGACTCGAAGGCGTACGCCACGCTCAGCAGCGGCCAATCGGCCCGCCTGCCAGCGACGAGTTGTAGTCCTACCGGCAGACCTTCCGGCGTGAAGCCGGCCGGCACCGAGATGGCCGGCAGCCCGGTCACCGAGATCAGGTAGGCGGACGCCATCCAGTCCAGATAGGTGTGCTGCCGAACGCCGTCGATGTCATGTACCCAGTCCAGCGTGACGTCGAAGGGCACCACCTGGGTCGCCGGGCAGGCGATCAGATCAACGGTGTCGAAGAAGGCATTGACCCGATCGGCGATCTCGGCGCGCGCCACGGTAGCGCGACTCAGGTCACCGGTTGTCAGCTCGAGTCCGCGCTCGGTGTTCAACGCTACGTTGGGTCCTAGCTGGTCCGGGTGGTCGCGCAGCAGCTGGCCGAAAACGGTGGCGAAACGGAACGCGCGCCATGTCCTGAACACCTCGTCGGCTCCGGACAGATCGAGGCAACTGTCGATCACCTCGCAGCCCAGGTCGACGAGTACCTGCCGGGCCGGAGCCAGGACTGCCCGGACGACAGGCTCGACTGGCAGGCCGAGGTCCGGGCTCCAGGCAACCCTGGTCCCGGCAATGTCACGAGCAAGCAGGCCAGCGATCTGAGCCGGGTCGGCCAGGGCCGGTGGCGGCGCGTCCAGGGCAAGCGGTACCCGGCGATCGGGCCCGGACAGGACGGCCAGCAGCAGCGCGACGTCCGCCACGGTGCGGGCCATCGGCCCTTCCACCCACATCGTGTCGGCGGTATCGGTGAACGGCCAGGCCGGCACCCGGCCTGGCGACGGCCGCAGCCCGACCACATTGCAGAAGCTCGCCGGGTTGCGGAGCGAACCGCCCAGATCGCTGCCATCCGCGAGGCAGATCATGCGCGCGGCCAGAGCCGCGGCTGCCCCGCCGCTGCTGCCGCCAGCGCTGCGGCTCGGATCGTACGGATTCCTGGTGGCGCCGAACAGGCGGTTTACGGTGTGCGATCCCGCTCCGAACTCGGGCGTATTGGTCTTGCCCAGACTGATCGCGCCGGCCTCAGACATCCGGCGCACCACCAGGCAGTCAGTGGCGGGCACGTGATCGGCGAACAGCGGTGACCCGTAGGTGGTGCGCACCCCCGCGGTATCGGCCAGATCCTTGTGCGCGACTGGCAGCCCGTGCAGCAACCCCAGTGTCCCGCCGCTGGCCAGCGCGTTGTCCGCAGCCGCCGCTGCGGACAGCGCCTTGTCGAACGAGCGGGTTATGACCGCGTTGACGACCCCGTCCAGGGCCTCGATTCGTTCGATGTGAGCAGCGATGACCTCACGCGCCGACACCTCCCGGCTGCGCAGCATCCCGGCCAGCGCGACTGCGTCATAAGCGCATAGATCCGTCACCGGCTGCTCCTTATCGCAGTATCGCCCGGCGCAGCTGCATCGCCCGGCACGGCTGCATCGCCCGGCACAGCCGCATCGCCCGGCACGGCCGCCGCCGCAGCGGCCGGGATGGCGTTGCCCGGCGGCTCGGCCGGCCCGCTGCCTGCCTGGCCGATGATCGCACGCGCGAATCCTGGCCTGGCAAGCGCGACGATCGCCATGATCAGCGACAGCAGCAGCGCCGCCCCGGCAGTGGCCCAGCCGATCCCGATCCGGCCGATCACCGGTCCCTGGATCAGGGAGCCAACCGGATAGGCGACTCCCAGAGCCACCAGGAAGAGGCTGAGCACCCGGCCACGGTACGCCTGCGGAGCATGCAGCTGGACCACGGTCGAGAGGCCCGACAGAACGCCGATATACACCAGCCCGACGGCGAACAGCGTGGCCACGCCCCACCAGCGGGTCTGTGACGTGGCGTAAGCGATCAGGACCACCGGAAGCAGGATCAGGCTCCAGGAGAGCAACCGGCCGCGGCCGAACCGCAGGGCGAGCGGTGCCAGGGACAGCGCGCCAAGCACGGCACCCACACCCTGCGCGGTGGTGAGCAGCGCGGTCAGCTGCGCCACTGCACGCGAGCCGCCGCCGGTCAGGTGATGCGCCATCACGGGGACGAGGGCGATGAACGGCGAGGCGAGAAGGGCCACCACGGCGATCGAGCAGATCGCGGCACGGCACGACGGTTCGCGCCGCGCAGCCTCGAAGCCCGATCGCAGCGAGGCGAGCAGGCCAGCCGGGCGACCACTGGGTGGCGCCAGCCGGACGAACGCGAGCGCTACGACCACGGCGAGGAATGAGACCGCGTTGGCCGCGAACGCCGCTGGGTAGCCGAAGGCCGCTACGGTGGCCCCGGCCAGCGCCGGTCCAACGATCCGGCCCAGGTTGAACTGGGCCGAGTTGAGGGAGATCGCGGCCAGGAACTCCGAGCGCGGCACTAGGTCGGGCAGGATGGCCTGCTGGAACGGCCCGATCAGCGCGGACGCCGAGCCCTGCAGCGTCACCAACAGGACCAGCGCCGCCGGGCTATCGCGGCCGACCGCGACCAGAACGGTCAGCAGTGCCGCGGTCGTCGTCGCGACCAGGTTCCCGATGACGAGCACGGGCCGACGCGGCAGCCGGTCGGCGAGCGCGCCGCCGACTGGCGACAGCAAACCGATCGGCAGGAACGCGCCAGCCGCGACGAGCACCGCCCAGGTCGCGCTCCCGGTGTCTGAGATGACCAGCGCGCCCACGGCGACCGCCTGCATCCAGGAGCCGACATTAGAGATGAACCCGGCGGCCCAGAGCAGCGCGAAGGAGCGGCGGCGCAGCGGCCGGAGCGACGCGAGACCACGCGCCGACGTCCTGGCCTGCGTACTGGCGTCGCCGGGCCCGGCCTCGGCGCTGATCTCGGGGGCGGCCTCGGGGTCGGCCTTAGTGTCCGGACTCTCGGCAGGCCGGTCGGAGGTATCGTCGGCTCGGTCTCCTGAAATCACCCGGCCTGCGCTGCCGGTCCCTTGCCGCCTCAAGGCCGCCATCCGAGCGGCCCAGTTTCTGCTGACAAGTGGCGGCACGGCCACCACGTTACGGCCTGCGCTACCCGGCGGCTGCCGCGGTGCCGGGCTGGGCTGCCAGGTGTCCGCCGCCACCGACCAGCAGCGCCGCCATGGCGAGCCTTGGCACGACACATCGCCAGGCCGTCATGGCCGCGGCCCCAGCCGGGTAACCTACCCTGCCATGAGCCTCGACCAGCGTCCCGCTCCGGCCGAGCGACCGCAGTGCGGCCGCTACCCGGCGGCTACGTGCTCCAGAGGCCGCCAGTACCCAACCAAGCGAGCTGGCATCGGGTCGTAAGGATCGATGTCCGGACCGGAATCATGGCGCAGCCGCGCTCATGCCGAGATGATCGTCGTCTCCGCTCGGGCCTGCTGCACCGAGTCACTGAGGCGGTGAGATGCAGATCACCTGCATAGGCCATGCCGGCCTACATATCGAAACCCGTTACGGCAGCATCCTGTGCGACCCGTGGATGAACCCTGCGTACTTCGCCTCGTGGTTCGTGTTCCCCGACAACAGCGACCTGGACTGGGACCGCTACGGCGACGTCGACTATCTGTACGTATCTCATCTGCACCGGGACCACTTCGACCCGGATCTGCTTAGCGAGCACGTGTCACGCGACGCCACCGTGCTGCTGCCGGATTTCCCGGTGCCGAACCTGCGGGATGAGCTGGAGCGGCTTGGGTTCAAGCAGTTCATCGTGATGCCCAGCGGCCAGGTGGTGGAGCGCGATGGCCTGCGCCTGATGGTGCAGGCCCTGGATTCTCCGGCGGACGGGCCGCTCGGAGACTCGGCGCTGGCGGTCGACGACGGGACCGCCCGGATCCTGAACCAGAACGACGCCCGGCCGACGGACCTGGACGCGATCCGGTCGTTCGGCCGCTACGACGTCCACTTCCTGCAGTACTCAGGCGCCATCTGGTGGCCGTGGACCTATGAGCTGCCTGAGGCGGCGAAACGCAAGTTCGGCGCCGCGAAGCGCGCGAACGGCCTTGACCGGGCGGTCCGTTACGTCAAGGCCATCGGCGCCAGGTACGTCGTGCCATCGGCGGGACCGCCATGCTTCCTTGACGAGGACCTGTTCGGGCTCAATGACCTGGACCGCGACCCTGCCAACACCTTCCCCGACCAGCTGGTCTTCCTCGATTACCTCCGCGACCAGGGCATCTCGGGAGGAACGCCGCTGACTCCCGGTGCGGTCCTTGAGGTCGACCAGGACCATTGCGAGGTGCGCTGGCCAGCGAGCGCTGAGCAGGCGATGCAGCCGTACACCGACAAGGAGCGCTATCTGCGCGACTATGCCGCGCGGATGCGGGACCGGATAGCGGCCGAGAAGCGCGGCTGGCCGGCCGGCCAGGTGGACGTGCTCGCGGAGCTGAAGGCCTGGTTCGAGCCGCTGCTTGAACTAGCCGACCACATCCGGGCTGGGGTGGGCGGACCAGTCCTGCTCCGGGTGGGCGACGACCTGCCGATCGTCATCGACTTCCCGGCCGGCGAGGTCCGCCCGTTCGCCGGGGAAGCATGCCGCTATGAGTTCAGCGTCGACCGCCCGCTGATCGAGCGCCTGGTCGCCGACCACCAGACCGACTGGGTGAACAGCCTGTTCCTGAGCGTGCGGTTCCGCGCCCGCAGGATCGGCGCGTACAACGAGTATCTGTACACGTTCTTCAAGTGCCTGGCACCCGAGCGGATCATGTACGCCGAAGGCTGGTATGCGGACGAGAGCAACGACGAGCAGGACATCCAGCTTGATGGCTGGATCATTCAGCGTCGGTGCCCGCATCTGAGGGGAGATCTCAGCCGGTTCGGCGAGATCCAAGGCACGACCCTGACCTGCACCATGCACGGCTGGCAGTTCGATCTGCCGACCGGCCGTTGCCTGGCGACCGACGCCGACACGCACCACCTCCGCAGTCGGCCTGCCGAGCCTGCGTCACACTGATTACGCCGGGCTGCCTAGTCGCGCGCGAGATGAGGCGGCGGATCGGCTGCCGCCTCTGATCTGCGGCGATAATCAAAGGTCACGGTAGCCGCCAAGATCCCAGAACAAGCCGGCCATCAGCTGCAGTGCCTGCCGGGCCAGCGGGGCGAGCAGGTGCTCGTTCGGGGCATGCTGAGCGCACGCCGGGTAGGAGTGCGGGATCCAGATGGTGCACATGCCGAGTTCGGTACTGAACGCGTCATTGGGCAGGCTGCCGCCGAGATTGGGCAGCAGCGTCGGCGGGACATCGCTGGTGCGTTCCAGCGAGGCCAGCACGAAGCGCACCCACGGGTCGTCGGGATCGGCTCGGGTGGCTTGCATGATGGCCCCCGGTTCGATGGCGACCAGATCGAAACCGCGGGAATCGAGGTGAGCGCGCAGGGCCGGTTCCAGGTTGGCGATGTCGGTGCCGACCACGAACCTGAGCTGGCAGTGCGCGTGCGCCGAGCCGGGGATGGCGCCAATCGGAGTGTCCGGATTGCCCGCCGCCAGCGATAGCACTTCCAGCGTGTTCCACCCGATCAGCCGTTCGGCTGGGGTCAGCCCCGGCTCACCCCAGTCCTCGTCGACCGGCGGATCGTCGGCGCCGCCGCCGATCGGGATGACGCTCAAAGCAGCCCGGATGTTGTCCGGGATGGCCGGCGGGCGCAGGCCGGGTACTAGGATCCGGCCGCGGCCGTCCACCAGGCTGGCCACCGCGCTGGCCAGTACGGTCGCCGGATTTCGCAGCAAGCCGCCCCAGTTGCCCGAGTGGTAGGCGCGCTCACGCAGCGCAACGCGAAGCGTGAAGAAGGCGGTCCCGCGCGTCCCGAGAAACACCGTGGGTCGCCCCGCGGCCACCCGCGGCCCGTCCGACGCGATCAGCACATCGGCGGCCAGGTCATCGCGATACCGCGCGCAGAATTCGGTCAGCCCGGGAGAACCGGTCTCCTCGCTCGTCTCGATCAGGATCTTCAGGTTGAAGCCGAGCCGGCCATCCCGAGCTCGGAGTACCTGCTCCAGGGCGGCCAGATTGATCGAGTGCTGGCCCTTATTGTCCGCAGTCCCCCGGCCGTACCAGCGATCCTGCTCGACCGTCACCTGCCACGGGTCCAGCCGTGCGCGCCACCGGTGCTCCTCGGCGAGCACCACATCAGCATGGCCGTAGGTGAGCACGGTCGGCAGGTCGTCGGCCTCGTGCCGGTGCGCGATCAGGAACGGCCGGCCGCTAGCACCCGGGTTGTCCAGCACCCGAGCGGTCGCACCCAGCCGGCGTGCTGCCGGAGCCATCTCCTGTTCGAGGTAACCGCGCAGGTCCGGGTGTTCGCCCGCGGTCTGGCTCTCGGTCCGGAAGGCGACCCGGCGATTCAGGTCGGCGAGGAAGGCACCTGAGTCGAAATAGTCGGCCGCGTATCTCATGGCGAGCGAGCGGGTCACCAGGCCAGTCGACCATGCCAGAAACAGATCTGCCACAGTGCCGGGATGTCAGACGAAGAATGTCGGTGCGAGCCGGTAGCTTCGCCAGCATGCTGCAAGCGACATTGCCCGGCATCGATCCCGCCTCACTCGAATACGCCGTCGGGTCCGCCTGCTACGCCAGGGGCGCGCAGTACGCCCGGCAACGGGCAGTCATTCACACGTCATGGGATCCTGCCCAAAGCGCGCTGCACGGCACCGTGCACGGGAGCACCGGCGAGTTCTACACCACCACCGCATACCTCTCACCGGACGACGGGCAATCGGCGGAGTTCGTGCAGGGCCACTGCAGTTGCCCGGTCGGCTTCAACTGCAAGCATGCTGTGGCGCTGGTCCTGACCGCGGTGCAGGCCGGTCCAGCGCGGACCGCATCGCGGCGCCAGGGCTCGCGGCGCGAATCGTGGGAGCAGTCACTTGACTCGCTGCTTGAGCCACGCTCTGCCGGTGCTGCGGACCGTCTGGATCAGACATCGCTGGCCATTGAGCTGACGCTGTCAGGTCCGGCGCGGCCGGGGTACGCACCAGGCCAGGAGGCGGCCGGGCCGCTGAAACTGCTGGCCAGGCTGGTGCAGCCGGGCAAGAACGGCGGTTGGATCGGCGGCTCGTTGAGCTGGGGCAAGCTGGATTCGCTGCGTTACTACGGCGGATACTCCGCCGCGCATGTACAGCTGCTCCAGGAGCTCTACGCCACGTACCGGTCGCACGTCGACTATTCCGGCTACTACTCCTATGGCGTCGAGAAGTCGATCGACCTGACCGCATTCGAATCCCGCCAGCTCTGGCCGCTGCTGGACGAGGCCGAGTCGATCGGTCTGCGGCTGGTGCATGACCGCAAGCTCGGTGCCGTGGAGAGGTACCGGTCCGCGGACTTCTGCCTGGATGTCACCTGCGGCGAGCCGTCCGGGGCGCTCGTGGTCAGACCCGTCATCCGAGTGGAAGGGACACCTGCTCACGCCGCGCCGATCAGGTTCATCGGGGCCCAGGGTCACGGCCTGGTCTATGCCGACCCCGAGGAAGTCCGGCAGAGCGCCGACTACAGCCGCTGGCGCTTCCGGCTGGCCAGGCTCGCCAGGGTGGTTCCGCCGCAGCTGCAGCGCATGGCGCTGGCTGGCCAGCAGCTTGAGATTCCGGTCGCTGAACAGTCCAGGTTCCGCGACGGCTACTACCCGCGGCTGCGGCACGCGGCCACGGTGATCTCGTCGGACGGATCCTTCACCCCGCCGACGATCTCGGCACCCACTCTGGTCCTGCACGCGTCCTATGGCGCTGGCCACAGCGTCGACGTTGGCTGGGAGTGGTCCTACCAGGTCGGCGATTCGCGGCTCACCGCCGCGCTGGATCAGCGTTCAGCTGACGCCGGATACCGGGATCTGGAAGCCGAGCGGAAGATTCTGGCCAGCCTCGATCTTCCGCTCGACCACTATGGGCTGCTGCGTCCCGACCAGGCAGCGGCAGGTCAAGACCACACCCTGGTCTCGCGCGTCCAGCTCAACGGCACCGACACCATGCGGTTCAGCACCGAGCTGCTGCCGCTGCTGACGGACCAGCCGGGGCTCGCAGTCGAGATCACCGGAGACCCGGCCGACTATCGCGAGGCGAGTGACTCGCTGCGGATCACGGTTTCCACAGACGAGGTCGCTGGCGACACGGACTGGTTCGACCTCGGCGTCAGCATCGAGGTTGAGGGACGAAAGGTTCCATTCACCGAGGTGTTCGTGGCGCTCAGCCGGGGCGAGTCGCACCTGCTGCTCGCCGACGGTGCCTACTTCTCCCTGCAGAAGCCTGAGCTGCAGACGCTGGCCCGTCTGATCGACGAAGCACAGGCCCTGGTGGACTCGCCGAGCGGCGAGCTCAAGATCAGCCGGTTCCAGGCCGGCTTGTGGGACGAGCTGACCGAGCTGGGAGTGGTCAGCCACCAGGCAAATGCGTGGCAGCAGCAGGTCCAGGGACTGCTGTCGATCAACGCGATCGATCAGATTGAGCCGCCAGCGACACTGAGGGCGCGACTTCGTTCCTACCAGCTGGACGGATTCGGATGGCTGGCCTTCTTGTGGCGGCATCGTCTCGGCGGCATCCTGGCCGACGACATGGGCCTTGGGAAGACGCTGCAGACCCTGGCGCTCATCTGCCATGCCAGGCAGGCCGACCCGGCCAGCTCGCCGTTCCTGATCGTCGCCCCGACCAGCGTGGTATCGAACTGGGCGGCCGAAGCCGCCCGGTTCACGCCGGACCTGAACGTGGTCTCGATCTCGGACACGGTATCTCGCCGCGGCAAGGCCCTGGACGCGATCATCTGCGGTGCCGATGCGGTAGTCACCTCGTACACGCTGTTCCGGCTCGACTTCGACGCCTACGCCAAACTGGACTGGTCGGGCCTGGTTCTGGACGAAGCCCAGTTCACCAAGAATCACCAGTCGAAGATCTACCAGTGCGCGCGGCGGCTGCCGGCTCCGTTCAAGCTCGCCATCACCGGCACGCCGATGGAGAACAACCTGATGGAGCTGTGGGCGCTGCTGTCGATCACCGCGCCCGGGCTGTTTCCGAACCCGACCCGGTTCCGCGACTACTACGCGCGCCCGATCGAGAAGCAGGGCCATGCCGAGCTTCTCGCTCAGCTCCGGCGGCGGATCAAGCCGCTGATCAGGCGCCGCACCAAGGAACAGGTGGCCACCGAGCTACCTGCGAAGCAGGAGCTAGTACTGGAGGTAGACCTGCATCCGCGGCACCGCAAGATCTATCAGACGCACCTGCAGCGGGAGCGGCAGAAGGTTCTTGGCCTGATCGACGACATGAACACCCACCGGTTCACGATCCTGCGCTCACTGACAATGCTCCGCCAGCTGAGCCTGCACGCCGGGCTCGTCGATGACGCGCACCGGGAGCTGCCAAGCAGCAAGATCGACGCACTGCTGCAGCAGCTTGCTGAGGTGGTCGGCGGCGGACATCGGGCGCTGGTCTTCAGCCAGTTCACCAGGTTCCTCCACAAGGTCCGCGAGCGGCTAGACGCCGAGGGAGTGCGGTACTGCTATCTGGACGGCAAGACGCGCAACAGAGCCGCCGTGCTGCAGAGCTTCAAGGAGGGCGCGGCGCCAGTGTTCCTGATCAGCCTCAAGGCCGGTGGATTCGGGCTCAACCTCACCGAGGCCGACTACTGCTTCCTGCTGGATCCCTGGTGGAATCCGGCGACGGAGATGCAGGCGGTGGACCGCACCCACCGGATCGGGCAGACCCGCAACGTCATGGTGTACCGCCTGATCGCCTCCGGCACCATCGAGGAGAAGGTCATGGCGCTGAAGGCGCGCAAGGCGGAGCTGTTCTCCAGCGTCATCGACAGCGGCAACATGTTCGGCGCCGGTATCGACGCCGATGACATTCGCGGCCTGTTCGCGTGACAGCGGGCTCTGGTGCCTGAGCTGACCTGTCTGGAAATCTGCGCCGGCGCTGGTGGCCAGTCGCTCGGCCTGGAGCAGGCTGGCTTTGCCCATGCCGCAGCCGTCGAGATCGACCCCGATGCCTGCCAGACGCTGCGCATCAACCGGCCAGCGTGGAACGTAATCGCCAAGGACATCCGCAACTTCAACGGTGCCGACTACGCTCATGTTGACCTGCTGGCCGGCGGCGTGCCATGCCCGCCATTCTCGATAGCGGGCAAGCAGCTGGGCGCGGACGACGAGCGCGATCTGTTCCCGCAGGCACTGCGGCTTGCCGAGGAGTGCGAGCCGACCTCGGTCATGCTCGAGAACGTCAGGGGCCTGTCGACCGGCGTCGACGGCACAGCGCTAGCCGGCGCTCCGCCGCAGCCCGCTGACCCGGTCGACTATCTGCCGCGGCTGACGCTGGAGATGGCCGCTGTCCTTCAGGGCTTCCCGCCGGCCTGGCGGTTCTCGGGGCGCAAGACAGCGAGTTACCGGCAGATCGGCAACGCATTCCCGCCGCCAGTGGCGCGGGCGGTCGGCGGCAGCATCCGCTCGGCGATCGAAGCTGCTCGCCAGGCCTCGTCCGCCGGGCCAGAGCGGCTGCTGAGCGCGGTCTGAGCTAGCCAGCGACCTGGGTTCCGCTGTCCGCGTACGGCAGCTGAGCCAACCGCCCGCTGCCAACCATCGCTGAGCTAACCGCCCGTCGACCACGGGCTGAGTGAACCACCGCTGAACTGACCGTCCGCTGAGCTGACCGTCGGCTGGGCTAACCGTGGGCGGCTGCGACTGCCCGGATCTCCCCGGCGAGTTCGCGGGCTCGCGCCATGGCCGATGCCGCCCCTGACTGGTCGCCGGTCGCGTTCATCAGCCAGGCTCTCTTGGACCATGCATAGGTGTTGCACTCGCGCATCGACAGCCGCTCGCTCACCAGCGCCGCGGCCAGATCCAGCCGCCCAGCCCTGATCGCCGCCTCAAGCAGCGTGCGCTCGACCGCGTCGCGCTGGGCGTGGCTGCCGCCGAATTCATGGATCCGGGTACGGATCGGCATCAGGTCGCTGATGACACTGCCGTACTCACCCCGCCCGAAGTGCACCAGGCTGCGGCAGACCGGCAGCCCCGCGGTGGCGGTCATCCGCCAGCCGGTGACCGCCGGATCCCCGTGCTCCGCGACCTCCTCGAGCGCCTTGACGACGTTTTCCGCCCGATCAAGCTCACCGTTGCCGATGAAGGCCATCACCGCGTGCATATCGTTAAACGGATAGAAGCCTGGTGTCAGCATGCGGGCCCATCCAGCAGCGAGCGGCTGCCAGCGATCGCCGACCGGGGTGCCCTCCAGTTGCATCCGCCAGAGCAGCGCGGTGGCATCGAGCATCTCCAGGGCCACGTCCTGCGATCCTTCGTGATGCAGAACCCGGTCGTAGACAGCGAGCGCGCCGTCAGTGTCACCGGCCTGCAGCAGGTAGAGGGCGTAGTGCCAGGAATTGTGCACGTTGAGGAAATTCCCCGACGTCCAGTCGGACTCGCGGCCGCGCATGAAGCGCACGCCATCCGGTATCCGTCCCTGCATCTCATAGGTGTGCACCACGGCGTGGATGCCCCAGACGTCATCGGCGTTCCGCTCGACCGCGGACCGGCCGGTCTCCTCGGATTGCCGGTACAGGTTGCACTCCTCCAGACCGAAGGCATACATGCCCTGCACGAAGCCGAGCTCCTGGTCATCGGCATGCCAGCCGGCTAGGGCACGGCCGATCCGATCGCGCAGGTTCGCCGCGTTGCCGGTGAAGAAATCAACTTGATGCCCGACCGCCAGCGCCAGCAGGTCGCGGGGATACGCCACCGAGATGTCGTTGAGCAGGTCACCAGCACCGGCCATGTCGCCAGCCACCCAGCGCTCCGCGGCCTTCAGGTGGGCACGCTCGCGAGGCAGCAGGGTTGAGCGGTCGGCCTGCACTCCAGCCAGCGCATCTCTCGCGGCAGCGACCGCGCCCTCCTCGGTCGACATCAGTGCCAGGTAGGCGCAGAACACGTTCGCCATGACGCAGGTCGGATCCACCGCGACCGCTGCCGCGATGGCATCGGTAACCTCGGCCTGGAACCGGATCAGGTGGTCAAGGGCCCGGTCATAATCACTCGCGGCCTCGGCAGAGCCGGTCAGGCTCAGCCCCCGTGCGTCAACGGCCATGTCATCCTCCCGTGAGCCGCCCGTGAACTTTGAGCCGCCCGCGAACTCCGGCCCGTGCGGACCGGGCGCGGAGCGGCCAGTGTCATGCTAAGCCCAGGATATTTGGCACGGTCAGTACCAGTCAGGATGGGTGGAGGTCGAGATGAGTGATCCGCAGCTGCTGTCCTTCCGACCCGAAGTGAGCCAGTTTGCCTGGACCTTCGGCGGTGCCGCGCCGGTGGCCAAGATCCGGCCTCCGGCGCTGCTCGAACTGTGGACGGAAGACTGCTTCGCCGGACGGGTTCGCGGCAAGGACGACCTGGTCTCACGGGTCTGCGAGTTCCCGTTCCTCAATCCGCAGACCGGGCCGTTCTATGTCGAGGGCGCCGAGCCCGGCGACACGCTCGCCGTGCACTTCGTGTCGATCGAGCCGAGCCGGGACTGGGCCGCGTCCACCACGGTCCCGCTGTTCGGCGCCCTCACCTCCACCCACCTGACGGCCACCCTGCAGGAACCGCTGCCGGAGATCGTGTGGATCTGGGAGCTGGACCGCTCGGCAGGCAGCTGCCGGTTCACCGCACGGGACAGCGATTTCAGCGCCGTGCTGCCGATGAACCCGATGCACGGCACGGTGGGGGTGGCTCCGGCCAACCTAGAGGTGCGCTCGGCCCTGGTGCCTGACGCCTTCGGCGGCAACATGGACACGCCGGAGATGCGCGCGGGAGTGACCTGCTATCTCGGCGTCAACGTGACTGGCGCGCTGCTGTCCATCGGCGACGGGCACGCCAGGCAGGGTGAGGGCGAGACCTGCGGGGTCGCGGTGGAGTGCGCGATGAACACGGTGCTCGCCGTCGACCTGCTCAAGGGCGTCTCGACCCCATGGCCGCGGATCGAGTCGGACACGCACATCATGTCCACCGGTTCGGCTCGTCCGCTGGAGGACGCGTTCAGGATCGCGCAGGTCGACCTGGTGCAATGGGTCGCCCAGGACCACGGGCTTTCCGCGATGGACGCCTACCAGTTCATCACCCAGGCCGTCGAGGCGCCGCTGGCCAATGTCTGCGACACGAACTACACGTCCGTGGCCAAGCTGCGCAAGGACTTCCTGCCCGCGCGCGAGATCATGCGGGGCGCGCACCAGCAGCTCAGCGAGGTGGCGCGCACCTATCTGAGCCGCTGAGCGCGCCCCACGGGCCTGGTTCAGCCTTCTGGGTCGATGCCGTGCCAGGCCGGCACGCGTACGGTCCGGTGGCCAGGCCTGCCGCCGAGGATCACCTTGCGCAGCGAGATGTCGTTGCCGTATTTCGACTCGTGCAGCACCTTCTCCGGGTTGGCGATGATCTCGATGTAGTAGGTGCCGTTCGGCAGGTTGGTGATGTCGAAGGACTGGCCGGCCACGGACTGGAAGTAGGTGTCACCCCAGCCGACCGGCAGCATCTCCTGCACCCAGAGCGCGCTCGGCGAACCGCAGGCGCCACCGAGCCCGGTGAAGCTCGGCACCCACGTCGCATGCGGGAGCACCAGGTCGACCGCATCGGTCGGGGCGATGCAGAAGCCCACCTTCTGGCTGCGCAGCACCAGGGACTTAGTCGAGTTCAGCAGGCGGTACTGGGCGAACTGCTGGAAGTGCCAGTGGTTGTGGCCCTTCTTGCCGTCGAATCCCATCGTCCCGGCGCGGGCACGGCCGATCACGCGGCCGTTACGCCAGAAGTACTGATAGGCCGGCATGACGGGCGAGCCGTGGGATCGGAAGCCCTCGACATCGAGCGGCGAATTGCCGCCGATCCAGACCGTGGCCCCGAATTGCATCTGGTCGTTGCCTGGCGTGCCCTTGGGTCCGGAGAAGTGCTGAACCGAAATACCCCAGGACGGCAGCGCCACCAGATCGGGCAGCACAGAGCTGGGCGGGTTGCGCAGGTCGGGGACGCTGGGCAGTCGCGGCAGCGTTCCGCCCGGCCCCGTTGCGGGGCCGCGCGGGCAGATGTTGATGCAGCCTGATCCCTTGACGACGGTGAACCGGACATGCGCCACGGCATCGCGCTTGGCGATGTGCAGCAGCCGAACCCAGGTCCTGGTGATATTCACGGTCGCCGTATAGGTGCCGAGCCGCAGCTTGAACACATTGCCAGGGCCGAACCCGATTCCGCCTCCGCTGTAAGGATCTGCGCCCCAGCCACGCGCGATGCCAAGCACCATCCCCTGCTCGAACGGATCAGATGAGCAGCTGCCCTGCGGAAACGGCGACGTGACCGCGCTATCGGGATTCGTACGCTGCGGGAAGAGCCCGTCGGGGCAGAACGGCAGCAGACTCGATCCGACGATCTTGCCATCCGCATTCGTCACGGTGAGCCTGACGAACCGGCGCACCCCGTTCCAGCCGTCGACCACCCAGGCTGGCAGCGGCCGTACCTCCTGCCGGCCGCCAGGCAGGTAGATGACCTGCGTGATCGTCAGCGGTTTGGTGTAGCTCGCTCGTTGCACATCGAACTGAAGCGGCGAGCCGAGCGAAGCCACGTAGATACCGGGGTCGACGAATACCTGCTTCCCGAACCGGGGCACGGTGAAGTAGTTCTGCGCGACGATCAGCTTGATCCTCGGCCCGGCACTGGCGTTGCTCGCTGCCGCGAGGACGACCGGCGTCGTCGTATTGGCCAGCCCGGCGGGCATGGCCGCCGCGGCAAGCCCGGCTGGCGTCGTCGTCGCGGCAAGCCCGGCTGGCGTCGTCGTCGCGGCAAGCCCGGCTGGCGTCGTCGTCGCGGCAAGCCCGGCTGGCGTCGTCGTCGCGGCAAGCCCGGCTGGCGTCGTCGTCGCGGCGGCCATCAGTCCTGCGGCCATGACAGCGGCCCACTGCCACTTTGATCGGGGCAAGTACATGCTTCTCCTCCTGAGCGACGAGACCAGCCGCCCGGTCATGGGGCCGCCGGATCACCATTGCGAGGCGCAGGCTCGGGGTCGTGGAGCCACGCTTACGACATCAGACGCACCGGCGAAGGCGGCCGTTGCAGCCAAAAGAGACGTCCGCCGCGATTGGCCCGCGATTCGGACACGCCAGATGAGGCGAGCACGGACCAATCCTGGTCAACCGAGCCGCGACCAGCCCTGCCGACAGGTTCCGATTCCATGATCGTGGAGGGTTCTATGCGTATTTCGCATGCAACTCTCCACGTTCATTGGGGAGGCGATCCCGGAGAAGGCGATGCAGCGGTGGGAGGCGGCGACGCGGCGGCCCGAGGCGGCGACGCGGCCGGAGAAGGCGATCCAGCGGCCGGAGCAGGCGACGCGGCGGCCGGGGGCGGCGATCCAGCGGCGGGAGGAGGGGATGCGGCCGGGGGAAGCGCCGAGCTGGCGCCGTAAAATGCAACCCGATCTGGGAACCGCGTCATTGCCTGGTAGGCGCGCAGGTCATCCGGCTCGGCTTCGCCCGCCAGCTGGGCCGCGACGTCCCCGCGATACCGGTCGATCTCGGCCCGCGTGCGCGCCACGTCCCAGCCGAGCTCGGCCGCCATCAGTCCGGCCGCGTGCGGCGCGGCCTCCAGCCCGCGATCGCGCAGGTCGTGGAGATGACCAACTCGGACGCAGCCCGCCGGCCACGCGTACCGGGTCGAGCCTGATGAACAACGCCTCGGTCTCGCTCAGCCATATAACAATCCGGATTCCTGAGGCTTGCAGGATCTATGACCGACACAATACTTCTATCGTGTTGAAGCGCTGAACCGGGTCCATTACAACCTGGATGTGGACAAGATGTACCACTCGCCGCGGCCAAGCAACGAACCGCCGCTGGGGCAGTTGCTGAAGCTGTACCGAAATGAGTGCCGTCTTACGCAGCGACAACTCGCCGAAGCGGCCGGCGTAAGCTTGGGCACACTGCGCGATGTAGAACAGGGCCGAACATCGGATCCACGCTGGGGGGCGTTGGAATCCATCGCCGCCGCGCTAGGCCTCAACCAGCATCAGCGGGCCATGCTTGTGCAGGCCTCGCGAACCACCAGCCACTTCAGCGCCGCTTCCGCCACGAAAGACCCGGATGTCAGCGGCCCTTCAGCCAGCGGAGTTCACATCAAGATCCTTGGACCTCTAAGGGTCTCGCTCGACGGCACGACCGTCGCGCTGGGCTCGCAGCGGCAGCGCGCCGTGCTGGCAGTGCTCGCCCTGTTCTACAACCTCGGGGTGCACCGGGACGAAATCATCGATGTGTTGTGGAGCGCGCGACCGCCGTCAAGCGCCGTCACGCAAGTACAGGGCTATGTCCACCGCCTTCGCCGACTGCTGACCCCCAGATCCAAAGGCGGAGAGGAACTGATCATCACGACTGGCGCGAGCTACAGGCTGCAAGTTAGCACCCTCTATCTCGACATCGCTACGTTCCAGCGGCTTACTGATCGCGCTGATCACGCTGCGGTTCACGGCATGACACGGAATGCGTGCCGTCTATACGAGCAGGCGTTGGCACTTTGGCAGGGTGATGTGATAGCGGACATCGAACTATTGCGAGAACACCGGGCTGCCGCGGAATGGGCTCATCGATACTCCGATGTCATAATGCGCTTTGGCGAGCTTGCGCTTCGCGCTGATACCCCGCACCGCGCGCTGCCATGGCTTCGACGACTGTCTGCGCGAGAAAATCTCAACGAGGCCGCAGCCGCGCGCCTTATGGAAATCCTCGCCATGACCGGCCAGCAGGCTGCAGCGCTCGACGTGTTCGCGCAGCTACGATGCCGCCTGAAGGAGGAGCTTGGCATCGACCCCAGCCCACAACTCGCGGAAGCCTATCTACGGGTTCTCCGTCAGGATGGCGTTGTCACAGGACGCACGTCTTCCGGATAGGTAGATCTACTCGTAAAGCCTATGTGCGGATGTGCTTAATGCAGGCACTCCCAGAACCGCCGTTGTTGTATATTGAATTCGCACACATTCCCATGAATGAAGCGGAAAATGAACGGTGAATCCCGATATTCACCGCGAACCAATGACCGGCGTATCCACATACATTTTGCCAATAGCTAAGACCAAAAGTCCCTACTCCATCCGGAAGCGGGGCGGCCTCCGCGCTCTTGCAGAATAGATGGTTGGGGCTGCCTTTCGTAAAGTATAGGCTAACCACGACAGTTCCGACGCACCACCTGGCTCCGTTCTGTTTGACCCAGCCGTGCCCTCTGACGTGGTTGTATTGCGGAATGGTGTATGAGTCCGATGCAGTGCAGCTGTTGTTGGGTACAACATTCATCCCGCTGTGCTGCAGGGAGACGGTCTTGGGGTTCCCAGCGGAGCCGTCGGCAGCGACGGGTTGAGTTGCCCCTGCGAGAGGCATAAACGCGATAGCCATCGGAGCGAGCCCGGCTGCGCCTGCCAGGTAGCGCACTTGCTTCATGAGTGACTCCTCCCGCGTCGATGTTAGCCCGCACCTAACTTGAGATCGGCGCCTGCAGGCTGAGCGGGGGTGCGGCCTCGCTCTGGCCGACTGTTCACGCTGCCATTCTGGCATTGTGCGCGACCGCGCTTTGGATACGCTATGCATCTGCTTGGCGAGCCGCCCCATGTGCCGTCTGTTTGGAGGTTACGATTTGCTGGGCACACGGATGGGCGTCGCCAGAAGGACCACGCGAATGTGTACAGGAAAGCCAGTAGTAGTACTGACCTTGTGAAGGCGCCTGACCCCGGAAGTCTCAGGACATATGGGACACATGAGACGACAAGGACGGGTCGGCGGGACAGGATCTCACTACGACGCCACCACGCGCACGCCCGCAGCCACAGGCGGCCCGCGTGCTCGCGGCCACGGCGGCCCGAGCGGCGGCGCGCCTGCCCGAGCCCCGGCCAAGCCACCCCCGTGGCCCCCGCCCGGCGACACGCCCAGCGCGGCGACCGTCCTCAAGACCGTGACCTGCGGCCAGCCGAACCAGCCCAGCCACCACGTCCACCACGGCGCGCAGCTCACGGCTGCCCCGCCCGGCGCCGCCCGTCCCGCTCCAGCCCGGAAACCGGCTGCGGCGCGGAGCCTTGCCCCGCCCGCACAGCGGCCCGCCGGCGCACCCGGCGGAGCGCGCGTGCGGGGCGCATGCGATTACGCCTGCGTGCCCGGTGGACTGCCTGAATGCCGTGCTTCCTGGCACGGCCTTCAATGCGGTGGCCCGCGCGTGTCTCGCGCCTTCGGCCCGGCCGGCACGGTCAAGGGATGTGATCGACCTGTACCGGCGGCGCCGGCTCGGCGAGATCCACGGTCTGGGCCCCACGGCTGATCTCCGACATCGAGGCCAGTCTGATAGCGGCCGGGCTTATCACTGCCCCGGCACCGGCATCAGAGAAGAACGGCGACAAAGGAGGGACGCGATGAACCGTGATGCCCTGAGGGAGCATCCGCCGGTTGAGGAGCCGGCACTGTCCGCAGCCAGGCACTTCCTGGCAGACACGGCCGACGCCATCACCCCGGACATGCCAGCTACTTGCCTGCCTGGCACGCTACCGCGCGCTCCTGGCAGCGGTAGTAGCAGCCAGCGGTCGCCTGGGCACCGCGCACCAACGGCGATGAGGAGGCATAAACAGCCGCGATGACGCGCCGCCGGGCTCCCTGCCGGGCGGTTGCGCGGGACGGCGAGCCGGCGCATGGTGGTAGGCGGGCTACCTCGTCAGTGGTGTGGATCCTCGGTCGGGGGAAGCGACGCGGCGGGAGGAGGCAGTGGGGCGGAAGGCGGCGGCGATGCCGCTTGGGGAGGCGCCGAGCTGGCGCCGTAAAAGGCAACGCGATCTGGGAACCGCGTCATTGCCTGGTAGGCGCGCAGGTCATCCGGCTCGGCTTCGCCCGCCAGCTGGGCCGCGACGTCCCCGCGATACCGGTCGATCTCGGCCCGCGTGCGCGCCGCGTCCCAGGCGAGCTCGGCCGCCATCAGTCCGGCCGCGTGCGGCGCGGCCTCCAGCCCGCGATCGCGGACGGTGATGGCGATCCTGGTGCGCCGGGCCAGCACGTCGTCGAGCCGGACCGCTCCCTCGTGGCTGCACGCGTATGCGATCTCGGCTCCCAGGTAACCGCCCGAGCCAGGCACCGGCTGCCCTAGTTCTGGTCGCGCTGCGATCAGGCCGAGCAGGTCATCGATGTCCGAGCCATACCGGCCGAGCAGCCGCTCGACCTGGCCGACTCCCAGGCCGCTGCGCTCCGCGGTCTGCTGGCGCGCGGACCAGTGCTCGGCGTAACCCACGGCACCAGCCAGCGGCACCCGATCGGTACGCGACGGCGGGATAGCGTCAGCCGGGCGTCCGGAGGTGTCGAGCAGGTCATGCACGGCGGCATCGATCAGGTCGCGGGCCATCACCCGGTAGGTCGTGTACTTGCCGCCGGCGATCACCGAGAGCCCGGGCACCGAGGAATCGATCGCGTGCTCCCGGCTCAGCCTCGTCGTGTCGCCGGTCGCCTTGGCGGCCACCAGCGGACGCAGCCCGGCGAAGACTCCGTCGATGTCAGCAGCGGTCAACGGCTCGCGGAGCATCCGGTTGGCCTTGGCCAGCAGGTAGTCGATGTCGGCGCGGCTGGCCGCCGGGTTGGCCGGGTCATAAGGCCATTCGGTATCGGTGTCCCCGATCAGCCAGTGATCGCCCCACGGGATCACGAAAAGGACGCTCTTCTCGGTGCGGGTGAGCAGCCCGGTGTCCATCCGGATCCGGTCGCGGGGCACCACGATGTGCACCCCCTTGGATGGCCGGACCCTCAGGTCCTGGCCGGCCGCCGCGCTGGTCCAGGCTCCGGTCGCCAGCACCACGTGCCTGGCCTTGATCTCCAGGTCCGTCCCGGGCAGCAGGTCCGTGGCCTGGACGCCGGCCACCCGGCCGTCATGAGTCAGCGGGCCGGCCATCCGGACGTTGGTAGCCAGGGCCGCGCCGTACCCGGCCGCGGTCCTGGCCAGGCAAGCGACCATCCTGGCGTCGTCCTCCTGCGCGTCGTAGAACTGGACGGCTCCGACCAGGGCATCGCGGCGCAGGGCCGGGGCCAGCCTGAGGGCACCCGTTCTGCTGAGGTGTCTTGCTCGCGGCACCGCGCGCCTGCCGCCCATGGTGTCGTAAAGCAGCAGCCCGGTGCCCACATACGGGCGCTCCCAGACCCGGTGCGTCAGCGGCCACAGAAAGGGGACGGGCTTCACCAGGTGCGGCGCCAGCTCAGTCAGCAGCAGGCCACGCTCGGTCAGGGCCTCGCGCACCAGCCCGAAGTCAAGCATCTCCAAATAACGCAGGCCGCCGTGGATCAGCTTGCTTGACTTGCTTGACGCCCCGGCCGCGTAATCCCTGGCCTCGACCAGCGCCACGGACAGACCACGGGTAGCGGCATCGAGCGCCGCGCCTGCGCCGGTGACACCTCCGCCGACGACCAGGACGTCGAAGGTTTCGCCGGCCATCCTGGCGACGGACGCGGCCCGGTGCGCCGGGCTCAGCGCAGTGCCGGTCATGGTGCCCCAATGCCGGATCCCGCAGCGTCCCGCCACCGGCCCACCGTGTCGGCGAGTGCCGACTGCCAGGCGGCGCGGGCCCTTTCTGCGGCGCCGGACGGGAGCTCAGGGTGCACGGCCAGGCCGGATTCGAAGGGCAGGCTGGCCAGCGCCGCGAGGTCGTAGCACCCGGCACCGAGGCCAGCCAGCGCCCCGGCACCCAGCGCGGTGACCTCGGTCGCGGCCGGCCGCTCCAGCCGCAGTCCGGACAGGTCGGCGATAGCTTGCAGCACCGAATCGTTGCGGCCAAGTCCGCCATCAACCCGGACCAGCCCGAACGGATTGGGCAGCCCCCGCTGCACCGCTTCGATCGCGTCCACCACCTGGTGAACCACGCCGATCAGCGCGGCCTCGGCAACGTCCTGGCCGGTGCAGTCGGCGGTCAGGCCGCCGATCTGCGCACTGGCGACCGGCGTCCACGAAGGTGTGCCCAGGCCGAACAGGGCGGGCACGCACCATGGCCCGCCGGTCCTGGCCAGGGCGCCAGGCCGGATCCGCGGCCACGCCTGCGCGTCGAGCAGGCCGAGCCGGCGCAGCCAGCTGGTGACCCCGCCCGCGTTAGGCACGAATCCTTCGAGCGCGTACGTCCGGTCGCTGCCCAGCTGCCAGGCGCAGGTGGACACCACCCCGGCGGGCGCGGACACCGGAAGGCCGGCTCCGGCGTGGCACCACAGGAACGCTCCGGTGCCCAGGGTCAGTTTCGCCATTCCTGGCTCCCAGCAGCGCTGCCCGAACAAGGCGGCCTGCTGATCGCCGACGCTCGCGCTGATGCTAGCCCGGCCGCCGCACACCCCGGCATCGGTGACCGCGAGCTGCCCGGCGCTCGGCCCGACGGCGGGCAGCAGCTGCTCAGGAACTCCGAACAGGTCGAGCAAGACGGGGTCCCAGGTCCCCGAGCCAAGGTCGAACAGCATCGTCCTGGCGGCCATCGACGGGTCGGTGACGTGGACGGCACCGCCGCTGAGCTGCCAGATCAGCCAGCAGTTGATGTCGCCGAAGGCCAGCCGACCGCTGGCCGCTGCCTGCCTTGCCTCAGGTAGCTCGGCCAGCAGCCAGCGCAGCTTCGACGCGCTGAAGGCAGGCTCGAGCGGCAGTCCGGTTCGCGATTTGATGTCGGCTTCATGACCGTCGGCGCGCAGCTGTGCGCACCACCGAGCTGCCCTGGTGTCCCGCCAGCTGATCGCCGGGTAGACCGGCTGTCCGGTGGCCCGGTCCCAGACCACGAAGGTCTCGGTCTGCGCGGCCAGGCCGATCCCAGCCACGTCCGCCCACCGCGCGCCTGCCGTGGCCAGCGCCTCGGTGATCGCGCCGAGCACCCCGGCGGTGATCTCCTCCGGATCATGCTCGACCATTCCGGCCGCCGGGAATGCGCTGATCAGCGGGCGGCTGGCAATGGCCACCGGCACCAGACTGGCGTCAAGCACCACGCAGCGGCTGGACGAGCTGCCCTGGTCGACGGCCAGGATAACGGGAGGCACCGCCGGATCACCAGGCTCCCGCGTGGCCGGGGTGTCCAGGCCCGCCTTCCGGATCCGGCTCGGCGTCCTGGCCCGTTGCTGCCAGCTCGGCGTCCTGGCCCGTTGCTGCCAGCTCGGCGTCCAGGCCCGACGCCGCACGCAGCACCTCGCGGACTTGCCCGCTGACCGAAGGACCGCCAGGGAGCCTGCCCTCGAAGATGGCACCGCCGATGGTGAATCCCCAGGCTCCGGCGGCTTCCAGGGTCCTGATCTGGGCCACGGTCGCGACCGATCCGGCCGCGATCACCGGCCCGCTGGCTGCCTGCACCACGGCGCGGGTCAGCTCGGCGACGTCAGCTGTCGGATGCCGATAGGCGAGCAGGTCAAGTCCGTAGACGCCGTCCAGCGCGGTGATCGCGCGGGCGCTGGCTGCGATCTCGCTGATCTCGCCGAGCAACACGCTGGGATGGTCCACCACCGTGCCGGGAAACGGGCAGTAACGGGCCGGCGAACCGTCGAGCACCCGCAGCCCGTCCTGCGGGTGCGTACCGCCGAGCACCCAGTCCACCCCGATCTCGGTAGCAGCCGCGATCGAGCGGAGCTCATCGGACTTGGTGGTCGAGACCACCTCGAGCATGACCTCAAGACCGTCGGCGTGCGCGGCCGCGCAAACCTCGCGCAGTTCGGCGGGCGTCGCCCCGATGTCCTTGAAGCCGACATACCGCAGGCCGCAGTCCCTGATGTCCGCGTAGACACGCAGCGGCTCGTCGATGGTCCGGTCATGGTGGGTCAGCATGAACACGAACTCGATCACTGAGAACTCCCGTCGGCTGGCTGGCTGGCCGCGGCGTCGGGCAGCAGCTGCCCGATCCCGTCGATGACATAATCGGGCCTGACCCGGCAGGCGGCGAGATCAGCCGCCGTGGTGGCGCCGGACAGCACCAGGACGCTGGCCATGCGCAGGGCGCGGCTCATCGCCACGTCGGTCAGCATGCGGTCGCCGACCATCACCGCCCGGCCTGGCGGGACGCCCAGCCGGGCCCGGACCTCGGCGGCCATCTGCGGCCCTGGCTTACCGAGCACTGCCTGCGCCCGCGCTCCCGTGCATGCCTCCACCGCGGCCAGCATGGCGGCGCAGTCGGGCAGTCCGCCATCGGGCGTCGGGCAGAACGGGTCAGGATTGGTGGCGACGATCACCGCGCCATGACGGCGTACCGCGCGGAAGGCCCGCAGCAGCTTGGCGTAGTCAAGTCCGCGGTCGAACGAGACGACCACGACGCCGGCGTCGGACGGCTCGGTCGTGACTGGGATGCCAGCCGCGAGCAGGGTGGTGTCCACCAGCGGCTCGGCAACGGTGAGCACGGCGGCGCCGGGATGATGCTCGGTCAGATACCGCGGCAGCACGCCCAGCGGGGTGAGAATCTCAGCCTCGGCCGCTGGCACGCCAAGACTGGCCAGGAACGAGGCGTAGCTGGCAGCCGACCGCAGCGGGTTGTTGGTCAGGAACACCACCCGCGAGCCGGCCTGGCGGATCCTGGCCAGCGTCTCCGCCGCCCCGGGAAGCAGCTGATCGCCGAGGTAGACGGTGCCGTCCAGGTCGAGGACATAGCCATCGAACACCTGGTCAGGCCGACGCCGAGCCGGCCGGCGCCCTGGCCCGTGCCGCCGCAAGGCGGGCCGGTGACCGAGCCCGGCCCGCGTGACGGGCGCGCCCTGGTGGCCGGCTGACGACGAGGTCACGGCGCCGCGCCGTCAGCGCCCACCGCACCGCCAGCGCCCACCGCACCGCCAGCGCCCACCGCACCGCCAGCGCCCACCGCGCGGTCACCGGCCGCTGCGGCGGCGGCCAGCGCCGAGTCGACATCGGACTCTTCCCAGGCGCCGAGCAGCATGGCCAGGTCGGCCACTCCGAACCGCCGTCGCTGCAGGGCACAGCTAGCGACGGCCCAGCGGGCTGCGCTGTCGTCCACGGGATCGGGCAGGTCGCAGAACCTCACCGGCAGGCCGGCCGATCGCAGCGCCCCGGCGAGCGCTGCCGGGTCCGCCAGCAATCGCCCGAGCGCAGCGTCGCAGTCCGCCCAGCAAGCCCGCAGCGGCGCGAGCGGATCAGGCCGCGATGCCAGCAGCCGGAGCTTGGCCGAGTAGTCCGCCAGGCATTCAGCGGCCATCGCTCCGGACGGGTCCAGCTTGGAGAACGCCGCGCCGATCCGGTGCTCGATCAGGTCGGGGTCGGGCAACCGGACCCGCCGCCCGAGCGCACCTTCGGCGATCCGGCGCCGGACCTGCGCCCAGGCAGCAGCCGCGGTGATGCTGGCAACACCGATCGCGGTGCCGTGCAGGTTGCCGATCCGGCCGGTGGCCGTTGCCGCCATCTCGAGCAGGTGGCTGACCGCGTGCTCCATGCCCGAGGCCGGCGCCGTCGAGCCGGCAACCCCCATCGAGATCCCGCTCAGGGTCAGCAGCCCGGCGAGTTCGGCGAGATGGCCGGGATTGCGGGTCCATTCGCCGGACAGGCCGCCGGCCCGGTCGCCGGGCGGGCCGCCAGCCCGGTCGCCGGACCAGCCGTCGGCTCGGTCGCCGGACCAGCCGTCGGCTCGGTCGCCGGTCAGTGCGAGCATCCGCTCGCAGTGCGGCCGGACCAGGTCGGCGACCCGGGCCGAATATGGCGGCCCGTCAGCCCGCAGCACCGAGGCCAGATACCAGTCCGCCGTGGCCGTGAACATCGCGGACATGTCGCCAAGCCCGGCCAGATTGAGGTCGGCTGGAGCTCCGCACAGCACATCGGGGTCGATGATCAGCGCATCCGGCCAGCGAGTCGGCGTGGTCCGTTTGACGCCGTCGCGCAGCAGCACGGAGAACGGATCGGCATAACCATTGACGCTGGTTGCCGTCTGCACCGCGACCAGCGCGGTCCCGGCGGCCGCCGCCGCCTTGCCGATGTCGGTGATGGTGCCCGATCCGACGGTGACGACGCAGCAGGCGCCGGCCGCCTGCGCCCTGGCGGCAGCGACCGTCTGCTCATCGGCGTGCACCGATCCGTCGGCGGGCCCGAGGACAACCCATTTAATGGCGAAACGGCCACCGGTCAGTGCATCGATTGCCTCCCGCAGTCCGGCACCGCGGACTGATATGGGCGTCGCGGCGGCAAGCACGACCACGGGTCCCGATGAAGCACCAAGCTCGGCTAGCACATCGCCAAGTCCAGCCAGCGCTGCCCAGCCATCGATTACGCGGCGGATCCCAATCGGCTGCAGCGGCGCGGTCAATGTCGCACGCAGCGCGTCGAGATCGAGCCGGGCAGCGATGGCGCTTCCTGGCGCACCATCTTGCTGGTAACTGTGCGGCTGCTGATGCACCCGAGGTTGCTCTGGGCTGCTCATGCCAGGGCGCCTTCCGCCGCGTCGTACAGGGCGAGGTACTGCGCATACCGCTCGGCATAGACGTCGCGATTCAGCGGATCGGGCTGGTAGGCGCGAGCCGCCAGCCGGACCGTCCTGGCCACGCCGTCGGCGGCATCGGCGAATGTTCCCGCTGCCACACCGGCCAGGATCGCGGCACCGGCCGCGGTCGGCTCGGCGGACAGCACCGGCTGCACGGTCCGGCCGGTGATGTCGGCCTTGATCTGCAGCCAGAGGTCGCTGCGGGCGCCGCCGCCGACCACCCTGATCTCTTTTCCGGCCAGTCCGAGCGCGTCCATCCGGCGCAGCACGTCGCGCAGCGCGAAGGTGCAGCCCTCGACAACGGCCCGGGCCAGGTGACTGCGGTCGTGATTCATCGCCAGTCCGGCGAAGACTCCGCGCATCCGGTCATTCCACCTCGGCACGGTGGCGCCGGAGAGGGCAGGCAAGAACAGCACGCCGTCCGACCCTGGCGGCGCCAGCGCAGCCTGCGCGAACATCGCGGCCTGATCGGCACCCAGGACGGTCTGGCCCCACCAGAGCGTGCAGCCACCCGATACGAAGCCGGGGTTCTCCACGAGCAGCAGGCCGGTGATCGCGTGGGCGTGCGTCTCCACCACTTTCTCCGGATCGAAGACCGGGCCAGCGGCGGTGACCGCGACTGGCTCGGCGGTGCCGGTCACGTCGGCGACCAGGCCGGGCACGATGGCACCGGCGCCGACGCAGGCGCCATGCTCGTCGCCGGTGCCGACCACCACCGCACACCGCCGGCTGCAGTCCGAGCGCATCGGCGGCCTCGGCGGTCAGCTGGCCGGCCACCTCCCCGGCCGGTCGGATGCAGGCGAGCCGATCCGGGTCGAGTCCGGACGCCGTGAGCATGGCGTCGTCCCAGGTGCCGGACCGCACGTCGTAGAGCAGCGTAGATGAGGCGTTGGCGTGATCCTGAGCGATCATGCCGGTCAGCCAGCCGAGCAGGTAGCCACCTGCGGGCGGGAAGGAGGCGGCTGCCGAGTAGGTGTCCGGCTCATGATCGCGCAGCCACATCAGCTTGGGAGCGATGTGCGAAGCGTCGGCGACCAGGCCGGTGGTGGCGAAGATCCGGTCGGCACCGAGCCGACCGGCCAGTGCGGCCGCCTGGTCGGTGGCCCGCCGGTCCAGCCAGATGATGGCCGGTCGAAGCGGCCTGAGCGCGCTGTCGACCGGCACGACGCCGTCCACCTGCGAGGCCAGACCCAGGTGGCTGACCTCGGACGGACGGATGCCGGTGCCGGTCAGCAGCTGGCGAACGGCCGCCGAAAGGCCAGCCAGCCACTGACCAGGATCCTGCTCGGCCCAGCCGCTGGCCGGGTGGTTCATGGTGCAGGCCTGCCCGGCCGAGCCGATCTCGCGGCCATCCGGGTCAAGCAAGATCGCCTTGACGCTCTGCGAGCCGATGTCCGCGCCGATCAGGTAACCCATCCCCCGATGCCCTCCCGTTTAGCCGGTCCCGGCTCCCGCCTGCTCCGGTCCGCCTGCGGAGTCGGCCTGGTCCATGGAGGCGTCCCGCGCCCTGATCCGGTCCCACGCGGCCTGGCTGCGACCGGTACAGCACTGCGACCCGGCCAGCCGGAGCAGGCTCGCCGCCGCGCGGATCAGTGCCACCGCCCGGTCGCCCGCCAAGCTGGCGCCCGATGCCAGACTGGCCCGTGGTGTCCACCCGGTCCGTGACGACAGCGCGACCCGCGACACCCGCCCGGCCCGCGGCACCTGGCCGGCCCGAGATACCCGCGCTGCCCGGCCGGCCCGCGGCACTCGGCCGACCCGAGATACCCGCGCGTCCCGTGCTGCCCGGCCGACCCGCGACACCCGCCCGGCCCGCGACACCCGCCCGGCTTCGGCTTGCGGTGCGGTCCCGGCCGGGCCGGCGGGCATGGCTCGATGCGCGGATCTGCCATGCCCGCCGGCTCGCTGTCCCGCCCGGTGCTCACAACCCTTCGTTGATCAGCCGTCCCGCTGACTCATATTTCTCGCGGTTACGGGACTTGAGGTAGAAGGCGAAGATGATGCCGCCGATCACTACGGCCGCGTCGATTGGCCCGAGCCAGTTCGCGTAGCCGTATCCGCTTCCTAGGAACTTGATGTTCCCGAACAGCAGGTACACCACGTACGCCTGGGACAGGAACGAGATGGCCGGTGCGAGGCGTGTCTTCCACCAGTGCCCGCTCCGCTCCGGGTGCCGCTCGAAGTAGATGAAGATGCTGAGCGAGACCAGGGCCTGCACCGAAAGGATGACGATCACGCCCATCACCGCCATCAGGCCGTAGAGCTGGATGTAGGCCTGGCTGTTGGGGTTGTTGGTTCCGGTGAACAGGGCGAAGCCGAGCACGATCAGCGCCGCGATCACCGTCTGGGCGATCGAGGCCACGTGCGGGCTCTTGTAGCGGTGGTGCGTCTTGCCAAGCTGCCTGGGCAGCAGCCCCTCGCGGCCGAGTGAGTAGGCGTACCTGGCCGTGGTGTTGTGGAACGCCATCCCGCAAGCGAACGAGCCGGTGATGATCAGGTAACTGAGCACCGAGCCGACCCAGTGGCCGGCGATCGCGTTCGCCGGGGAGATGTAGTAGTTGGCCGCGCTGGTCTGCGCCTGGAGCGCCGCCGCGCGCACGGTCGGGTAACCAGCGAACGGGGCCCAGGAGGTGAGCGTGTAGAAGATGCCGAGCCCGATCACCGATATGTACAGCGCCCGAGGCACGTTCTTCTTGGGGTTCTTGGACTCCTCCCCGTAGTTCGGCGCCATCTCGAACCCGACCCAGGACCAGAAGGCGAAGAACAGTCCGATGCCGATCGCACCCGCGGCGATCTTGGTCGCTCCTGAGCCGCCGCCGACCAGGCCCTTGAACGCGTTCGCCGGGTTGATCGCTGAGACCGGAATGTGGCCGTGCGCGTACATATACCCGTCGAAGATCACCAGAATCACGATCTCGGTGATCAGGCCTGCACCGAGCACCATGCTGGACAGCCGGACGTCAAAATAGGCCAGGACCGAAATCAGCAGCACCATGCCGAGCGCTAGCCATGGCCATCCGATGTTGACCCCGAACTCGCCCAGCTTGAGGTTGAGGAAGTAGGCGAAGCCACCGGCCAGCGATGCCTCGAATACCGAGTAGGCGACCAGCGATCCGTAGCCGGCGCCGATGCCGACCTCGCGGCCGAGGCCGTGGCTGATGTAGGAGTAGAAGCCGCCGGCGGTCGTCTTCTCGCGGGCCATCGCGACGTAGCCGATCGAGAAGATCACCAGCACGACGGTGGCGAAGAGGAACGCGGCCGGCGCGCCGACCCCCTGGCCGTAGCCGACCACGATGGGAGTGTTGAACAGCATCGCCGAGATCGGCGCCGAGCCGGTCAGGGTCAGGAAGAGCACGCCGTACAGCCCGACGGCGTGCTTTCTGAGCTTAGGAACGTCCTCCCGCTCGGAGATGTCAAAGCTCTCGAACAGACCGGTCGACTTTATTACTGGGTCGATTACTGGACCGGCGGTGGACTCGCCGCCAGGTCCGGTCGGCACTTGGGTATCCGACATACAGCCAGCCTCCTGTCAGGGCTTGGCCTGGTGCCTGCACTGCGGTTGCCAGGCACTGCGGGCGTTGGTAGGTGCCGTCACCGGACTGCCGTCGGCCCGGGAATCGGCGAGATGAAACGACGGTCCTGACACGCACAGGAGTGGCAGACCGGACCGACCGGGTCCGATCATGATGGGCGACGCTTCTGGTCGGACCATGACGACCATCACTTCCCTCCTAGACATGCCGCGCTGCTGGCACGCCCCGGCCGGGCGGTGGTGCGTTCTGACGCAGTCGTGCACTAATGCGGCACCATCGGCGCATTAGTGTCGCCCCGCCGGACCCCGACCGTAACATGGCCAAATCGGGCGTGACAATAGGTCTTGACCCGCAAGATCGCGGTCTTGACTATTAGGTCGGACCGATAGATGATTCGGTCTGGTATGGTCCGGCAGGCGAGCGCCGGCCGGTGCCCGGATCGGGCGGCTGCCGGGACGAAGGCAGGGCGATGCACGACTACGACGTGTTCAGCGTGGAGTCCAAGGCCGAGGTTCTGGAGAAGTCCAGGCAGTTCTGGAACCCGGGCAAGACCGACTTCTGGAGCGACAGCGGCGTTGATCTGGTCATCGACCGGCGCGAGAGCTACTTCATCTGGGACATGTCCGGCCAGCGACTGATCGACGTGCACCTGAACGGCGGGACCTTCAACCTGGGCCACCGCAACCCTGAGCTGGTCGAAGCCATCACGACCGGCATGCGGTCCTTCGACATCGGCAATCATCATTTCCCTTCGAGCGCACGGGCGGCCCTCGCCGAGGCACTGATCCGGACTGCCCCGCCGAACCTGACCAAGGTCGTTTACGGCAGCGGCGGCGGCGAGGCGATCGACATCGCGCTGAAGACGGCCAGGCACGCCACTCAGCGGCGCAAGATCGTCTCCATCGTCAAGGCGTACCACGGCCATACCGGCCTGGCCGTCGCCACCGGAGACGACCGGTTCTCCCGGATCTTCCTATCGGACCGCCCAGAGGAGTTCAGCCAGGTCACCTTCAACGATCTCGACGCCATGGCAGCCGCTCTCGCGGACGGCGATGTCGCGGCGGTGATCATGGAGACCATCCCGGCGACGTACGGTTTCCCGCTCCCCGAGCCCGGTTACCTGGAGACGGTCAAGGCGCTCTGCGAACGGCACGGCACGCTGTACATCGCCGACGAGGTACAGACCGGGCTGATGCGAACCGGCGAAATGTGGGCGGTCACTAAGCACGGCATCGAGCCGGACATCCTGGTCACCGGCAAGGGCCTGTCCGGCGGCATGTATCCGATCGCTGCCGTTCTGGTCAGCGAGAAATGCGCGGGCTGGCTAACCGAGGACGGCTTCGCGCACATCTCCAGCTTCGGCGGAGCCGAGCTTGGCTGCGTCGCGGCGCTAAAGACCCTGGAGATCTGCGGCAGGCCGCAGACCCGGTCGATGGTGCATTACATCGCCGACTTGATCGGCGCCGGCCTGCGGGAGATCCAGGCTAGCTACCCGGACTGGTTCACCGGGATCCGGCAGAACGGCGTGGTCATGGGCCTGGAGTTCGACCACGAGGAAGGGGCGAAGTACGTGATGCGCCACCTGTACCGAACCGGCGTCTGGGCGATCTTCTCGACCCTGGACCCACGGGTGCTGCAGTACAAGCCGGGCCTGCTGATGACGCCGGAGTTGTGCGAGGAACTGCTCGATCGCACCGAGGCCGGGATCGCCCGGGCCTACGCCGAAGTTCGCGGCACGGTCAGGTCCAGGCGATGAACGGCCGGCCCCGACGGACTGTCCCTTCCGGAGGCAGCGTCAGTCATGATCACGCGGTTTTCTCAGGCCCAGCGACTGAGAAAACCGCGCGATCATCGCGGGGTACGCCGGCCGCGAACAACTCGCTCCAGGGGCGTCCGCGTCCGGGTAGTACCTCCACCGGGTCGGCCGGAGGCGGCCGGGCCACCGGGAGCAGCGGGGCCGCCGGAGGCGGCCGGGCCACCGGGAGCAGCGGGGCCGCCGGAGGCGGCCGGGCCACCGGGAGCAGCGGGGCCGCCGGAGGCGGCCGGGCCACCGGGAGCAGCGGGGCCGCCGGAGGCGGCCGGGCCACCGGGAGCAGCGGGGCCGCCGGAGGCGGCGGGGCCGCCGGAGGCGGCGGGGCCGCGGTCGGCGCGGCGCGTCCCGGCGAAAGCGTGGCCGCGGCCTACCGGGCGCGGCAGATCCTGGCCAGGGCACACTGGGCGGCCGCCGCCTTCGCCGACTATGACCGGCAGACCGTGCTGCGCATTGCCGAGGCAGTCGCGATCGCCGCGCACGCCGAGTCCAGGCGCTACGCCGAGTGGGCGGTCAAGGAGACCGGCTTCGGCGTAGCCGAGCACAAGACCATTAAGAACGAGGCCTGCTCGCTCGGGGTGTTCGAGCGGTACCGGGACGAGGACTACGTCAGCCCGAGAGTGGACTCGGCGGCCAAGATTGTCTCGCTGCCCAGGCCGGCCGGGGTGATCCTGGCCTTGACTCCATCCACCAATCCGGTCTGCAGTGTCTTCTTCAAGGTCATCCTGGCGCTGCTGACCAGGAATGCCATCGTCGTGAGCCCGCACCCGATGGCCAAGGGCTGCTGCACCGATGCGGCGCTGCTGCTGGCCGAGGTCGCTACCGAGGCCGGCGCGCCGGACGGTGTCATCAGCGTCGTGGAAGATCCGACCGTGCAGCTGGTCGAGACCCTGATGGCCGATCCGGTGACCGACGTGATCGTGGCAACCGGCGGGACCGCCATGGTCCGTTCCGCCTACCGATCGGGCAACCCGGCGCTCGGCGTCGGGCCTGGAAACGTGCCGGTCCTAGTGGACGCGACTGCCGATCTCGCCGCTGCGGCCAGGCGGATCGTGGACAGCAAGGCGTTCGACAACTCGGTGCTTTGCACCAATGAGTCGGTGCTCGTGGTCGAGGCAGGCGCGCGGCAGCAACTGCTGCGCGAGATGCAGCGCCAGCACGCCGCGCTGCTCGACGAGGCCGACCGGGACAGGCTGCGCGCCTACCTGTTCCCCGACGGCCTGCTGAACGGCGATGCCATCGGCAAAGACGCCGCCTGGATCGCCAGTCAGGCCGGGATCAGAGTGCCGCCGCGCACCAGGCTGCTGCTTGCCCCGTTCGACCTGGTGGTGCCCGAGGAACCGTTCTGCAAGGAGAAGCTCTCGCCGGTACTCGGCGTGGCCACGGCGCGGGACGCCAGGCACGGGATCGAGGCCGCACGAGCGGTGGTCAGGATCGGTGGTGCTGGTCACTCGGCCGCCATTCACAGCGAAGATGCAGAAACGATCATGAGATACGCCGCCAGAGTCCCGGTGCTTCGGGTGGCGGTCAATGCCGGGAACAGCACCGGCAGCGCTGGCCTGGACACGAACCTGGCGCCCTCGATGACGCTTGGGACTGGATTCGTCGGGCGCAGCTCGATCGGCGAGAACCTTGAACCGAGGCATCTGGTCAACTGGACCAGGGCCGCCTACAACTCCGACTCGAGCGTGCCGTTCGGCAACTTCGCCGGCCTGGTGCCCTGGCAGGCACCGACTGGCCAGGTGCCGGCCTATCCGGTGGCGTCCAACCTGCCGGGCGCTCCTGGAGCCGGGACGGCGGGTGCGGCCCGGCGCGAACCCGGTGCTGGCGGTCCCTGGGCTGACCAGGATCGGGTTCCGGACGACCGGGGCGGCGGCCTCTCCGACTCCGTGCGCGCCCTGCTGCGGGCGCTGATCATCGACGAGCTCAGGCAGCTGGTCGGGGAGTAGCCGATGGCCGAACTGCGCTCGTTTATCTTCCTGGACCAGCTGCAGCCGCAGACGATGTGCTACCTGGGCAGCTTCGTCCGCGGCCGACTGCCGCGGCTCAGGGTCGCCGCCCAAGTCATCGAGATCGCGCCAGGACTGGACATCGAGCCGCTGACCGACGTCGCGCTGAAGGAGGCCGACGTGCAGGCCGGGATCCTGGTGGTGGAGCGGCAGTTCGGCTATCTCGAACTGCATGGCGGGACCGCGGCCGTGCGCGCGGCGAGCAGCGCCGTGCTGAACGCGCTCGGGGTCAGCGCTACCTCGGCGACCAAGCCACGCGTGCTCGCCTCGCGGATCATCACCAGCGTCGACGGGCAGCATGCCTTCCTGGTCAACCGGAACAAGCTGGGCTCGATGGTGCTCCCCGGCGAGTCGCTGTTCGTGCTCGAGCTTCAGCCCGCGTCGTACGCGATCCTGGCGGCCAACGAGGCCGAGAAGGCGGCGCAGATCAAGCTGGTCGACTACCGGATGATCGGCGCGACCGGCCGGGTGTACCTGTCTGGCCGCGAGGACGACGTACGGCAGGCATCCGAGGCTGTCACGGCGATTCTCGGCGAGCCGGAATGACGGCCATGGACCGGTCCAACGGCGCGGGCGACGGCGCATACCGAGCGACGTCCGGCTTGGGTACCAACCCGCTGAACAGCGATCCTGACCTGCTGAGGCAGGTGATCAGGGAGGTGCTGGCCGAAGCGCTGCCCGGAATCGCCCGACCGGCCGACCGGCCGGCTCCCGCCCGGCCCGCTCACGCCCGGCCGGTGCCCGCCAGGTCATCGGGGCAGTCTGCACTGAGCGAGCTGCCAGCACCGACTGCCGTGCCGCCAGTGCCGCCGACCTCAGATCCCGCCGCCGACGCCGCACCCGCCCCCGGCACTGACCGGCATAGCCAGGCCAAAGCGCCGACCGGATCGCGTTCCGCTTTCGTCAGACCGGTGGCCACCGCCCAGGCAGCGACCGGCCGGACCGGGTCCCCCGCCACCGCAGCGACCGGCCGGACCGGGTCCCCTGCCACCGCATCGGCCAGCCCGCCGACCGCCGACTCGCGGGCAACCAACTCGGCCCGGTCGCCGGCCGAAGGCGGGCCGGCCGGCGCTAGCGACGCCGGGACCGGGTCGTGGACGGTCCGGCTGAGCACCGACGAGGACCTGCACGCCTTCGTGCTGCGGGTACTTCGGCTCGCCGACAATCCGAAGCTCAGGGGCGATCTGATCAGCGGGCGGGCCAGGTTCCGGCTGGCCGCGCAGCCCGACGCCACCGCGGCCAGCCCCGCGCACCGGGTGGACAAGGGCGCGGTCACCGAGCGGGCGGTGAACGCAGCCGCCAAGGCCGGCGCCCGGCTGGTGCTTGGGCCGCGCGCGGTGCTGACCCCGCTGGCCAGGGACAAGGCGCGGGCGCTGGGAGTCCCGATCGAGAAGGAGCGGTGATGTTGCAAGCAGTCGTGGTTGGCAACGTCTGGTCTACCAAACGGATCGACGGCCTGCCGAGCGGCGCCTTCCTTGAGGTAGAGGTCACCGGGTCCGGTGAGCGCCTAGTCGCTTTCGACGTGCTCGGCAGCGGGCGCGGCGAGCGGGTGCTCATCGCCCAGGGATCCGTCGCCGCCGGGTGGCTGCCGGACCGCCCGCCGGTGGACGCGCTGATCATCGGCTCCATCGATGAGCCGACGGCCGGCCCCGAGCCAGCGACCGCTGGGGCGGCGAGCACCGGGGCAGCCAGTACTGGGTCAGCCAGTACTGGGTCAGCCAGTACTGGGTCAGCCAGTACTGGGTCAGCCGGCCAGGGACCGGCCAGGAACAAGGCTAGAAAGGGGTCGCCTGGCGGCCGATCAAGTGAGGAGCCGGGATCGCCCGGTGCTTCCCGTTAAGCAAATCTGAAGTCCTGCCCGCAATATTGGGTCAGCTCAATCCGAAAGGAACCCCTCAATGGCACAGAACGCTCTGGGCATGATCGAGACCAAGGGTTACGTGGCCGCGCTCGCCGCCGCCGACGCCATGGTCAAGGCGGCGAACGTGGTGATCGTCGGCCGGCAGGAGGTCGGGGACGGCCTGGTCGCCGTCATCATCAACGGCGACGTCGGCGCGGTGAAGGCAGCCACCGAGGCGGGGGCCGAGACGGCGTCCAGCGTCGGCGAGCTCATCTCCGTGCACGTGATCCCGCGCCCGCACGGCGAGCTTGGCAAGCACTTCGTGGTCTCGGAGTGACAGCTGGCGCGGCCACCAGGACACGCACCGAGCTGCGGGTGTACCTGCCGATCGCGGGCCTGCAGCGGCAGTTCGCCGCTTACCTGGGAACGCCGACCCGGGCTCGCGGGTACCCGGCAGCAGAGGGGGACCACGCGCTGATCGTCGAGGTCGCTCCCGGCCTGGCCATCGAGCGGGTGACCGACCTGGCACTGCGAGCCGAGCCGTCGGTCGAGCCGGGGATCTTGTTCGTGGAGCGCCAGTTCGGCGTGCTCGAGGTCCACTCCGCCAGCGCGGCCGCGGTGCAGCGGGCTGGCCAGGCGATCCTCGAAGGCATCGGGCGCAGCGCGGCCGACCAGCTCCGGCCCGAACTGCAGTACAGCGACATCATCGAGGACATCACCGACCAGCAGGCGGTGATCATCAATCGGTCCCGGCAGGCGTCCATGCTGCTGCCCGGGCAGTCGCTGCTGGTGTGCGAGATGACGCCCGCGCTCTTCGCCGCCGTCGCTGCCAACGAGGCCGAACGGGCGGTGCCGGAGAACACCCTGGTCGACGTGACCATGATCGGCGCCTCCGGGCGGCTTTACATCGCGGGCAGCACCGCCGGGGTGACCCATGCCGCCGGCCAGATCGAAAGACTGCTCGCCAGCATCGAAGGACGGGACCAGTGAGCGGCACGGACAGTTCGCAGCAGGCCGTGCTGCGCGGCTACGACCCATTCGCCAAGGCCGCGCTCAAACCGTTCGGGTTCCCGGCAGACGCGCATATCTCGCTGCTCAGCCTGTCGGAGAACGCGACTTACCGGATCGACGATCCGGCCGCCGAACGCACCGCCGTGCTCCGGGTGCACCGGACCGGCTACCACCCGCCGGGAGCGATCGAGTCCGAACTCGCCTGGCTGCAGGCGCTGCGCGCGGACGAGGGGCTGCTGACCCCGGCCGTATACCGGGCGACCGACGGACGGGAGGTCGTCGACATCGAGATCGACGGGCTGACCCGGCAGGTAGTGCTGTTCGAGTGGCTGCCAGGCACCGAGCCGCCGGAGGATCAGCTGGCCGAGAAGTTCGAGCTGCTCGGCCAGATCTGCGCGCGGATGCACCACCACTCCCGCCGGTGGCAGCGACCGGCGGGGTTCGTCAGGTTCTCCTGGGACTTCGACTGCTGCGTCGGGCAGACCCCGCGCTGGGGCCGCTGGCAGGAGGGCATCGGCGTCGGCAAAGAAGAGCTCGAGATACTGACCAGGGCGGCGGAGCTGATGGCCGTCCGGCTGGCCAGATACGGAACGGACCCCGACCGATTCGGGCTGATCCATGCCGATGTCCGACTGGCCAACCTGCTCGTCAGCGGCGACGACATCCAGGTCATCGACTTCGACGACTCAGGGTTCGGCTGGTTCATGTTCGACCTGGCCACGGCGGTCAGCTTCATCGAGCATGATCCGCGGGTGCCCGCGTTGTGCGACGCATGGCTGCAGGGGTACCGGCGGGTCCGGCCGCTGCCAGCCGCCGATGAGGCGGAGATCCCGACCTTCGTGTTGTTGCGGCGGCTTCAGCTGGTCGCCTGGGTCGGCTCGCACCGGTTCGCCGACTCGGCGCTCGAGCTCGGCGCCGACTTCACCAGGGGCTGCTGCGAGATCGCCGAGCGCTACCTGCTCGGCACGACATAGCCATCGTCACAGGCATCTATTCGTCAGGGGAGTTGCGGATGTTCACATCGATCAGCGGCCGGTCAGTCCTGGTGACCGGCGGTACCAAGGGCATCGGGCAGGGGATCGCCGCTGGCTTCGCGAACGCGGGCGCCCAGGTGGTGATCACGGGCCGGCACCGCGACCACGGCGAGCGGACGGCGGAGGTGCTGACCGCCGAGGCGGCGGAGCAGTCCCCGCCAGGCGGCCGAGTCAGCTACCTGCCCGGCGACGTCGGCGACCCGGCTAGCTGCGCTGGGGTGGTCGCGGCCACGGTCGAGCTGCACGGCGGCCTGGACGTGGTGTGCTGCAACGCCGGAATCTTCCCGGCCGCGCCGCTGACCGAGATGACGCCGGCCGAACTCGACGAGGTGCTGGCGACGAACCTGAAGGGCACCTTCTTCACGGTGCAGGCGGCGCTGCCGGCGCTGAAGGAATCTGGTCACGGCCGGATCATCTTGACGTCATCGATCACCGGACCGATCACGGGATTCGCCGGCTGGTCACACTATGGCGCCAGCAAGGCCGGCCAGCTCGGCTTCATGCGCTCGGCTGCGCTCGAGTTCGCGCGATCCGGCATCACCATCAACGCGGTCATGCCAGGCAACATCGTCACCGAGGGGCTGGACGAGCTCGGGGCCGACTACCTGGCGGCGATGGAAGCGTCCATTCCGCTCGGCAGACTGGGCAGCATCGCTGACATCGCCCATGCGGCCATGTTCTTCGCCTCCGATGAAGCCGGCTACATCACCGCGCAAACGCTGGTGGTTGACGGCGGCCAGACCGTGCCCGAATCGCTGCAGGCCATGGGGTGAACCAGATCCCTGCCAGCGGGGAGCATCAGCTCGCTGACCTGCGACTGCCGGGCGGGTCAAGCCAGCGGCCTGTCGATGAGGCCAGGCACCGAGTACTCGACATGATCTCCGCGGGTGCGCTGCGACCAGGCGACAAGCTCGGTACCGAGCGCGAACTGGCCGCGAGCCTGTCGGTCAGCCGGTCGACGCTACGGCAGGTGCTTGCCGTGCTTGCTCAGGCCGGCGTGGTGCGCCGCGTTCCTGGCCGGGCAGGCGGCACGTTCGTGGCGCACTCTAAGGTGGACCGCGACCTCTCGGTCATCGTGGGGCTGCCCGAGTACCTGCGCCGCCAGGGTTTCGTGGCCGGAACCCAAGTGCTGTCGGCCACGATGACTGGTGCCGACGACCTGACGGCTGTGCACCTGGACCTGCCCGCCGGAAGCCTGGTCGTCGACATCGTGCGGATCAGGCTAGCGGACGGCGTGCCGATCTCGCTTGAGCGCGCCAGGCTGCCGGTCGAGATCTTTCCTGGCCTGCTCGAACTGCCGCTCGGCGGATCGATCTACGACCTGCTGGACACCCACTATGGGATCAAGCCCGAGGATGTGGTCGAGCATCTGGAGGTGGTCGAGGCCAGCCCGGACGAGGCCGTGCTGCTCGGGATCGCCGCGCGGGCACCGCTGCTGGCCATCACCAGGAAGTCGATGACGGCAGACGGAGTGCCGTTCGAGTTCTCGAATGACCTGTTCCGCGCGGATCGCACGTGCGTGACGTTCCGCACCAAGGCCGAGCGCGCGGAGATCGTCGGAAAGGCGACCGGCGACCGGCAGGTTGATCCGCTCCGAACCGTGCGTTCGGCCACCTGAACCCGGCCTGCCAGCTGCCGCGCGCCCGCTAGCCGTGGTCCGGTGATCGGTCCGTGATCGGGACGCCGCGGACTGACAGCAAGATCGCGAGGACGGCCCCGCAGGTCAGGCAGCTGTCGGCGACGTTGAATGTCGCGAAGTGCTGCAGGTCGATAAAGTCGACGACGGCGCCGCGGCCGATGCCGGGCGCTCGCATCAGCCGATCACACAGGTTTCCGATGGCTCCGGCCAGCAGCAGACCGAGTGCTGCCGCCCAGCCGGTTGAGCGTAGCCGCGGCACCTTGGTGACCAGCAGCACGGCGATCGCCACCGCCAGGCAGGTGAACAGCACCGTCGCGGCTGGTGCGAAGGAGAAGGCGGCACCGGAGTTCCGGGAGACGTCGATGGTCAGGACTTGGCCGATCAGGCGAATCGGCGGTTTGCCCTCGATGGTCGCCACTACCAGTGCCTTGGTCGCCTGATCAAGGCCGATACCCAGCAGCGCGGTCCCGGCCAGCACCAGCACGCAGCGAGTATTCACAGGCATTGGGCCAGTATGGCAAGCCCGCGCAGGCTCGCGGACGAGTGCGCTCGCGGACCTGGGCGGCGGCGGATGGGTGCGCGCGCTGACAAGGGTCGCGGACGTGGGCGCTCGCCGGTGAGGGCGCGCGGCGGGAGGCGGTTTGGCTAGATGACCAGCCTGGGGTCCACGCCGACGCTTCCCGATGCGCTGCTCGCGTACGCAGCGAGCGCGAACCTCAGCACGTCGACCGCCTCTTCGCCGCTCCAGAGCAGCGGGCCGTCGCCGGTATGCAGCCAGCGCAGCCAGTGCCGGCCCGAGTCGCGGAAGCTGCTCCCCCAGTCGTCGTCGAGCGCGTGGTAACCGCGCATCTCGCCGTCGAGATAGACCTCGACGCTGGGTTGCTGGATGCCGCGGCCGGTGCATCGGTTGACCCGCGCATAACCCTTGCTGCCCGTTATCTCCCAGCGCTCGTCGTTGGTGTAGTAGTCGGATCGCAGGTACAGGTCCATCGCGACGGTGGAGTCCCACACACCGCGGACACCGTTGTCGTGCTCCCAGATGATCGTGGTCGGCACGTCCAGGTCGATGCCCGGTCCGACCGCGGTATTTCCGATCCAGGCCCGGACTTCCCTGATCGGGCCGAAGAGCCAGATGGCGGTCGCGAGCTTGTGCCAGCCGTCGTCGAACACGAAGATGCCGCGGCCGCGCTTCATCTGCTCCATCTGCAACTCGAAACTGCTCCACGGCACGTCCCAGCCACCCCGGCCGCTACCGACCATCTTGATGTGGTAACTGGAGACCTCGCCGATCTCGCCTGACTCGGCGATGGCCTTGAGCTTGCGCAGCGGTTCGTAAAACAGGTAGTTCTCCATCACGCGCAGGACCCGGTCGTTGGCCTTCGCCGCGTCGAGCATCCGCTCGGCGTCGAGCAGGTCGCTGCACATCGGCTTCTGCAGATTGACGTGCCACCCGTTGCCGAGCAGTTCGACCACCCCGTCGGCATGCAGCGCCACCGGCAGCAGGACCTCGACCGCGTCAACCTCGATGCCGCTCGACGCCAGCTCGGCGGCCGAGGCGAAGGTGCGAGCGGCCGGCCAGTCCGCCTGGCGCTGCGCACGGCGTTCGTCGCTCGGATCGACGAGCGCGACGACCTCGACGTCCGGGTTGTCAATGTAGGCGCGAACGTTCAGGTCGTAGATCCGGCCGAGACCGATGAACGCGGACCGCACCGGCCGGTCATAGGGTATGAAGGCCACAGCGACGACTCCTTGGGCGATTCGATCGAGTGCGACAGCCGACCCCCGTGGGTCCATATCTGCCCTCTTGGCGCGTATGGTACCGGCCGTCCCATTCTTCACGCGCGGTAAACCCCAAGGATCGACCAGGCCGTTAGCATGGGCCGATGAGCTGGGACGAAGCGTTCTCCCGCCGCTATGACGAGTGGTCGGCTCAGATGACGGCCGACGTCGCCTTCTACGTCGAGCTTGCTCGCAAGGCGGAGGGGCCGCTGGTCGAGCTCGCGGTCGGAAACGGCCGGGTGGCCGTTCCGGTTGCGCAGGCCACCGGCCGGCCGGTCATCGGCGTCGACTCGTCACCCGCGATGCTGGCGCAAGCGCGCTCCCGGGCGCTGCAGGCCGGTGTGCAGCTTGACTTGCGCGAGGGCGACATGCGCGACCTTGCCATCGACCAGCCCGCGGCGCTGATCTACTGCCCGTTCCGCGCGCTGCTGCACCTGCCGACCTGGGCCGACCGCCGCCGCACCTTCGAGCGCGTCGCCGCGTCGCTGCGGCGCAATGGCCGGTTCGCGTGGAACGCCTTCGCATTCGATCACCGGATCGCTGCTCGCCTCGACGGGCAGCACCAGGACGAACCCGTTCCGCACACGATTCGGTATGCCGTCGGCGACAGCCGGATTGACATAACGCTCGACGACGGTGGGACGAGCTCCCTCTGGTGGGCCACGAAGAACGAGTGGCTCGGGCTCCTCGATGTGGCCGGCCTGGAGCTGGAGGCACTCTACGGCGGCTTCGCCGGAGAGCCGTTCAACGACGACAGCAGGGAATATGTCTTCGTTGCGCGCCGCGGAGCGGACGGCTCAAGGTGACTGCCGCGAACTCTGGCTGTTGATTTACGGCGAGCCTTTCGGACGAGCCGACATCAGACAGCCAGACGCACGCCGCTGGTGCCGGAAAGAAGAGCTGCTAGCTGGCCGACGGGAGCCGGGGCGGAACGGGGACCCGGTTGAGATCGTGAGCTAGTACGACCTCACCGCCGAAGGCCAGCGCCGCTTCCCCGGCCAGCCGCTGGCCATCGTCGGCGTCGTACCGCTGGGAGAAGTGGGTGAGCACGAGCAGCCGCGCCCGCGACTCGGCCGCGATTCGGCCAGCCTGCCCGGCGGTCAGGTGCCCGTACTCGTGCGCAAGCGCAGCGTCCGCATCGGCGAAGGTGGCTTCGCAGACGAGCAGGTCCGCCTGGTCGGCGAGTGCGAACGCGGCGTCACACAGCCTGGTGTCCATGATGAACGCGAAACGCTGGCCCGATCTGGGTTCGCTCACCTGCTCCAACGTCACCGTGCGGTCGCCAGCAGCGAGGCGGCCCTGGTGTTGCAGTCGGCCGATGTCGGGACCGGTGATGCCCCAGTCGGCCAGCTTCTCCGGGACCATCCGCCGTCCATCCGGCTCCACCAGCCGGTAGCCGATGGCAGGCACGCTGTGCGACAGCCGCCTGGTCTCCAGGCGGAACGCAGCCGTCTGGGTGATCGTGCCCTCGCTGTCGACTGGTTTTTCGCGCAAGTTCAGCACGTCAGGAAACAACGCGGCGTGCCGGAGCCGCCCGAACACATCCCGGCTTTCCGCCGGGTAGCAGACCTGCACGACGTGCGTCACCTGGTCGAGCGACATCCGCTGGAGCACACCCGGCAAGCCAAGGCAGTGATCTCCGTGGAAGTGAGTGATGCAGATGTGGCTGATCTGGCTGGTCGTGACCCCGGCGAACAGCATCTGCCGCTGGGTACCCTCCCCCGGGTCGAACAGCAGCCCGTCGCCATCCCAGCGCAGCAGGTAACCGTTGTGGTTGCGGCTGCGGGTGGGCGCCTGGCTCGCCGTGCCGAGAATCACCAGCTCGCGGTTGGACACGAGACCTGACCCTACGCTCATAACCAAATCGTTCGGTGTGCCCGGGTTCCGCATCCGGTCGGCTGTCACCGGCTAATTAACTCCTCACCCGGAACACTAGGGTGAAAGCGTGAGCAATCTTCCCGAGCCGGTCGATCCGCGTACCCTGCGGGTTTCCGACGCGGACCGCGACCGGATCGCCGACGTGCTCCGCGAGGCCGTCGCGACGGGCCGGATCACCTTCGACGAGCTCGACGAACGGCTCGGCCAGGTCTACTCGGCCAGGACCTATGCCGACCTGGAGAACATCACGCGCGACCTGCCCGCACCGGGTGCAGCGCTGCCAGCGATCACGTCAGCTGGCAGATACCCGCCCGATCGGATCGGGGGCAGCCCGGCCGCGAAGTCGTCGCTGGCGATCATGAGCTCGGTGACCCGAGGGGGCCCCTGGATAGTGCCGCCCACTTACGCCGCGATCACGATCATGGGGGCGGTGCAGCTCGACCTGAGGCAGGCGCGATTCAGCGAGCCCGAGGTAACAATCCAGGCATTTACCATCCTGGGCGGCATCGAGATCATCGTGCCCGAGGACATCGAGGTCGATGTGGCCGGAATCGGGATCATGGCGGCCTTCGATCACAGTGCCAACGGCCCGGGCATTCCGGGTGCGCCGCGGCTGAAGGTGACCGGCTTGGCCCTGCTGGGCAGCGTTGACGTGAAGCGCAAGCCCGCGGACGAGCCGAGCGGGCATGGACCGCCGGCGCTCGCCTAGGAGCCGAGCTGTCACCGCAGCCAGGCGGTCAGCTGCTCGTGCAGTGCCAGGGTGGCCTGGCGGGCGGCCTGGGCGAAGTCTGGCCCGCTTGAGTCCGATAGCCAAAGCGGGACGTGCTCGGCTCAGGAGAGCCGCGCGATCTCGCGCATCTTGTTCGTCGCGTCCAGGGCGGCGACCTTATAAGACTCGGCGAGGGTCGGATAGTTGAACACGGCGTCGACCAGGTAGTCAACGGTGCCGCCGCAGCCCATCACCGCCTGCCCGATGTGGATCAGCTCGGTGGCTCCGGTGCCGAAGACATGGACGCCGAGCAGCGTCCGGTCTTCCAGGGAGACGAGGAGCTTCAGCACGCCGTAGGAGTCGCCGATGATCTGCCCGCGGGCCAGCTCCCGGTATCGGGAGACGCCGACCTCGAAGGGCACGTTCTGGGCAGTGAGCTGCTCTTCGGTCTGCCCGATGAAGCTGATCTCGGGAATGCTGTAGATGCCGATCGGCTGCAGCTGTCCCATCGCGGGCAGCGGCTCCCCGCAGGCATGGTGCGCCGCGAGACGGCCCTGCTCCATGGAGGTGGCCGCGAGGGCCGGAAAGCCGATGACATCGCCGACCGCGTAGATGTGGGGTACCGCGGTACGGAAGAACTCATCCACGCCGATGCGGCCGCGATCATCAGAGTCCAGGCCAGCAGCGGAGAGCTTGAGGTTGTCGCTCACGCCCTGGCGGCCAGCAGAATACAAGACCGTGTCGGCCAGGATCTTCTTCCCGCTGCGCAGGGTCGCGATCGCGCCATCGGGCCTGGACTCGACGCAGGCCACAGTCTCGCCGAACCTGAACGTCACAGCGAGATCGCGGAGATGGTACTTCAGCGCCTCCACGACCTCGATATCACAGAACTCCAGCATCCGGTCGCGCTGCTCCACGACGGTGACCTTGGTGCCGAGCGCCGCGAACATAGACGCGTACTCGATCCCGATCACGCCGGCGCCCGCGACGAGCATCGAGCGCGGGACCTGCTCAAGACTGGCGATCCCGTCCGAGTCGATGACGGCCCGCTCGTCGAAATCCACGCTGGCCGGTCGCGCGGGCCGGGTACCGGTGGCGATCACGATCTTCTCGGCGCTGGCCCGGCGGAGCCGACCGTCGCCATCGTCGACCTCCACCAGGTGCGGGTCGACGAAGTACCCAGTGCCGGTGAGGACCGTCACCCGGTTCCGCGACAGTTGGCTCCGTACCACGTCGATCTCGCGGCCGACCACGTGCCGGGTGCGGGCCGCCAAGTCGGCGATGGTGACCTCGTCCTTGACCCGGTAACTCTGCCCGTACATTTCGCGCTGATCGAGACCAGTCAGGTACAGCACCGCCTCGCGCAGGGTCTTTGACGGGATTGTCCCTGTATTGAGGCAGACCCCGCCAATCATGTCCTTGCGTTCGACGATCGCCACGCGGCGCCCCAGCTTCGCCGCGGCGATCGCTGCCTTCTGGCCACCCGGCCCCGAGCCGATCACCAGCACGTCGAAGTCATACACAGACATCAGTGTGACCCCGGAAAGCGCCCTTTTGAACCCCGGCGCCCGACCAGTCTCAATCCGGCACGACGGCTGTGCCAGCGAGCATTCACGGGCCCGCATCCCGCGGATGCCCCTGCCGCGCTCCGGCACGGGGCCCGACTGCGGCAGACTTGGGTGGTATCAGATGGCTGCGGTCGGACTGTCGGAGATGTCATGCGAGGCGAGCCTGAACCGGTACGCGATCCTGGCCAGCCAGAGATCATCGAACTGACCACCGTCCGCGGGTTCGTCGTATTCGACCTTCCCGGCGCCACCGTTTCCGCCGGGGGGACGCGCCTGGCGCCGGACGTCACCGTCGCCGAGGTTGCGCTGCTGGCCCGGGCGATGACCTACAAATTCGCGGTGCTCGGCGACCGGGTCGGCGGCGCCAAGGCCGGCCTGGCGGGCGATCCGGCTGACCGCGCCGCCAGGACCGGGTTGATGGCCCGCTACTGCGCGGAGATCCGCCCGCTGGCCGATGCCGGCCGATTCCTGACCGGGCCGGACATGGGCACCTTCGAGGAGGATTTCGCGCCGCTGCGCGAGCGCCGTGCCGCGCCGGCGGCTATGCGTGCCGTCGTCGGCGGGATGCCGTTCGAGGATGTCCTGACCGGATACGGCGTCGCAGTAGCCGCTGAGGCGGCGCTGCGCGCCGGGTGGGGCGGAGGGTGGGAGGGCCGGTCGGTCGCCATCGAGGGTTTCGGCAAGGTGGGCGGTGGCGTCGCGTGCGAGGTCATCAAACGTGGCGGCCGGGTCGTTGCCGTCTCCACGGTCGCCGGCTGCGTCACCGACTCTGCGGGGCTGGACGTCGAGCGACTGCTCGCGTTGCGCGGTGTGCACGGCGATGAGTGCGTCGCTCGCTATGGCGAACCTGCCGGTCCGCCAGGTCAGCTATTCACTGTGGCTGCCGATGTCGTCGTCCCTGGGACCCGGCCGGGAGTGATCAGCGGCCGGACCGCCGAGTCGCTTCGGCCGGCCGTCCGGGTCGTCGCGCCCGCTGCGAACGTTCCATATACCAGGCAAGGAGCCGACGTCCTGTACCGCCGGGGCATCACGGCGCTCCCCGACTTCGTCTGCAACGCGGGCGCCGTGATCGGCTACCGGTCAGCCCGTGAGGCCACGCCGCAACAGGTACTCGCCGATGTCGAGGACAAGATCGCTGGTCTGATCGCCGATGCGCTCAACCATCCGGACGGACCGCTCGTGGGGGCCTGCGAGCGTGCCGCCGGGTTCCTGCGCACCTGGTGGGGTGACCCGCCCGGCCCGCCGTTCGCTGGTTCCGGCTAGCTGCGCCACCCGGGCTGCCGGATCACGGCAAGGCCGACAGCATTTCGCGGGCGAGCTCGCAACTCCCTCGCAACTCCGGTGAGCGCACTGACCCAGTCAGGCCCGGGACGCGTCCAGGGCGCCATCGCTTGCGGCAGCCCGCCGGTGACCGTTACCGGAGCGCCCGGGTTCGGCCGCGAGCCCGGTGAACGCGGCGGCGTTTCCCTCAGCCCCGCGTCGCGTCAGCAGGATGCGCGTCGCCGGCGGCCAGCCGCGCATGAGCACGAAGCGGACCTCCGGGTGTCCGTAGTATGCCGGGAACGACTCGGCGGTAGGAAAGACGTTCTCGCCCGCCGCGACGAGGGAAAGCACTTCGGCGAAGGTTCTGGCGATGCCTCGGTAGGACAGGGCCCTGCCCTGCGGCGTCACTGCCGGGTACAGCGGATTGGTAGCGCTCTCTACAGAAACGCCTCAATCTCCCGGATTTCGATCACTGCCTCGATTGTTGGTCGCCGACGGCTGACCCTGCTGCGACTGCTCCGGCCGTTCGTGATCACTGCGGTCGTGGTCCCGTTCGTGATGCCTGGGTTAGATCTGCACGGGGCCGGGTTGCTGCTCGAACTCGCCGCTATCGGGCCGGTGTGCTGCTCGGGTCGGGCGCGGCGATGCTCATGCGAGTCGAGCCGGATGCGGACACCGGGTCCATGGTCACTGTGGCCGGCGCGCCGTATGCGGCAGTCTGGATCGTGGTCGCCATTGCCCGGCTGATGTTCACCTACGAGTCCACTCACTCGATATCGTTCGGCCGGGCCCTGGGGACTTTTCTGATCAACAACCAGATCAGCGTCACTGCCCTAGCTAGCCGACGCGATCATTTTCGTGGGATTCGCGATGATGGTTGCCAACCGAGCAGTCCTCCTGATCCGCTCCCGCCGGGTGGGGACTCGAGAAGTCGGCGCTTCGAGCCCAGCTACCCTCGCGGCGGCAGCCGTCGTCGCTGAATCGGCAACTGATTCGACAATGCGACCGCGGTGACGTCATCTCGTCAGCTGCGCGGCGGCCGCCAGGAGATCATCGAGGATAGCCTCCTCGTGCACGACGACGCCGAGACGGATCATGACGGCGCTCAACATCGGATCCCATGTTGTGACGACCGGTGCGCCGCTGAGTTCCAGCGCAGATGGGCCTCGCATAACCGCGGCCTGGTAGTTCGGCGCTCCCATCTGCCATGGCGCCACTCCGGCTTGAGCGACTAGTCGGTTGGCGATCGCTATCCCCGGCCAGTCGAAATCACCGTGATAGTGCAGCGTCGAGTTGATCATCGCCAGTCGGCGGAGCACGTCCAGCACGACCAGCGCCGGCTGGCCCGCCGTGCAGACCGTCGGCAGGTCGCCGCCGAACCGGTCTGCCATCGCCTCTAGCACGCGCGGGTTCTCGCACACGAGGACATGCCGATGGGGAGCAAACTCAAGGTGGCGGAGGTCGCGCGGCGTGATGTGCGTTGGGTCGCCGGCTTCGGCGGCCAGCCTGAGCCGGCCGGCCACGGAGCCGCCGCGCCCGAGCAAGCCGAGGGTCAGGCAAGTACTGGAGACTGAGTCGACGCTCACGGCGTACCGCTCCCAGAGATCTCGCCGTGCTGCTGCAGTCACCGGCGGCTCAATTTCCGCGTCAAGCGCCAGCGCCCGCAGCGTGAGCTGGGAGACGACTGTTCCGTCGTCGAGGCCGTGGGCGCTACCGGTCACGCGAGCCGAAAGTTCGGAGCGCGATCTTGCCGCGACGCTCGGCGCTAGCACTTCGGCCAGGACGATCACGGCATTCTGCACCGCTCGGGCAGCATCGTCCGCCCTAGCCAGCAAGCCCGAACGACGCATTTCTGCCAGCCAGGCTTCGCCCCAGGTGAGGCCGGCGAACGCGGGCTGGGCCGCCAGCAGCTCGCGCGCCAGCACCAGCGGCGCCTCACGGGCCGCCATGGCCGCCGACCGTTCGGCCCGCCGGTCGCGCAGCGGCCGCTCGGTAACGGCCGCTACGGTCTCGGCCAGTCCGCGATAAGGCGAACGGCGCGCAAGTACCTGGTCTAGCTCCGCGAGGTCGACCGTGACCCGGTCGGCCACGATAGGCCGGGCTAGCAGGTCGCCTACCGCGTGTCGCTCCGCACGCCGAAGGTCAACCAGGACAATCCGGCCCGCAGGCTCCAAGTGGCTTCGCTCGAGCCGACCGCGCACAGCCTCCCACAGCCGCGAGAGCGCCGGGTCAGCCAGCCACCCAGGGACTGGCCGAGCCGCGCCGCTAACCGGCCCGACGTCGCCCATCAGGCGCCTACGGCGTGTAGCCGTTGGCCATCCCAGCGGTGCTCGTATTGCGCGATCCCCCGCTCCGACGGATCGCGGAGCGCCTCGTAGATTGCTAGCGACGGCACGGTCTCGTGGTCCCCCCATAGCCGCTCGCTGGTGATCAGGAAGTCAAGGTCGAGCTCGACGAGCAGTCCGAACAGCAGCGGATGGGTGCGCACGTCGATCTTCGGAAAGGCGTCGTCGAGCAGGACGAAACGCGGCGCATAAGGAGCCGCGCCGGCCACCGAACTGAAATGTGCCGCTGCCGCCGCGAAGAGGGGGAGGTAGCAGACGACCTTCTGCTCGCCCTGTGACAACGGGGACCGGCGATGCAGGTCCAGCCACCGACCATCGAGTTCCGGCCTGGTGTAACGGACGCGGAAGGCGAACCACTGACGGTAATCCAGGGCGCGTCCCAGATGCTCGGCGTAGGACAGCTCTGGCTGTTCGGCTCGGGACGTCTCGATCAGGCGGTGCAGACAGTCGCGGAGGGCCTGCCGCTCATCGGGCAGCAGCGCTCCGAGCGGCCGCCCGAGCAGGGCGACCGCCTGTCGGGAATCGGGGGGCACGTCGTCGCGCAGCCGCCAGTGCAGCGACACTCGGACGCCTTGCGACGTGGTCACGCCGTCGAGTAGCCGATTCATCGCCGCGACCAGCTCCTCTGCCTCAAGCCGGCGCGCCCGAAGTGCTTCTCCCAGGTCGCCGAGAATGTGTTCCTCGAACACCCGGCGCTCACGCTCGGTGAGCAACTCCGCGTCCCGCGCGACCTCGACTGTAAGCCGGCTGGCCAGCTCACCCAGCGGGCGCTCGCCGGCCTCGTCTCGCGCAACCACGGCGAGCACGCCGGGGTATTCGAGCACCCGCGGCTCGCAGTCGGCCGCCGGACCGCTCGTAACCTCGGTGTACCGGCCCCATACCGCGGCGTCGGTGACTGGCCGCTCGGGAAGTCCTGACCCCGCCAGCGAACGGGCCAGCTCGACCACGGCGGTTGGAACCTTGATGCCTGGCGTGACGCCGCGGGCCAGCTCGTACGTTCCGTCACGCGGTGCTCCTGCCGAGGCGAGCAGACCAGGCACGTCGGCCAGTGCGGCGACCCCGTGGGCCGCCTCGACGACGACCGGCTGCTGCGCGGCGTGGCGCTCCCCGGTGTCGGTCAGCGCCTGCTGAGCCGAGCCATGCTCTGCGATCAGCCGATCGTGCTCGGTTCGCAGCGCCTTCTCACTGGCCTGGCCTGATTGGATCTCCGCTCTGGTCGCATTTATCCGCTCCTCAAGTTCGCGAACGCTCGCCTCGACGGCGCGCCGCATTTCCTCATGCCGCCGTTCCAGCGACGTCGCTTGTGCTTGGAGTTCAGCGGCCTCGCGTTCCATCTCGGCGGCCTGACAGTCGAGATCGGCCCATGCAGCGAAATCTTCTCCGAAACGGCGTAGCTGGTCCCGCGATCGGGTGGCGGACTCCACCTGCCGGGCCAAGGCAGTCTCCAGCGTGCGGAGCCGCTCGCCATGCGCGGCCAGCCCAGCTTCGGTCGTTGGCAAGCCATGGACAGTGCCAAGCTCGTCCAGTTCGCGGCGGGCCGCAGCAGCCGCCGCTCTGGCCTGCTTGGCGGCCTGTTCAGCGATACTGGCCGCCTCCTCGGCGCGGGTGACCGCATCGGCACGGGCCCTGGCCTCCGCCCACGCCTCCAGCAACGGCCCGTATGGAGGCACGGCGCCGAGCCATTCCTCCATGGATTCCCGCCGTTCCCGCGCCGCGTCCTCGGCGGCAGCAGCCAGCCGCCTGGACTCCTCCGCAGCGGTGAGCTGCACCTCGACCTCGGCCAGACGCCGGGCACGTTCGGCTGCCCGTGCGGTCGCGCCGACGTACTGCGCAGCCGGCTTGGCGGCCCGTCCCAGCAGCGGGCCGAGCCGCCAAGAACCGTCGAGCCCGGCCACCGAGGTTGCCGCTGCGGATGTCTCGATAGCGATTCGACGGAGCACACCGCGGACGGTCTCGGCCGTCACCGGGCAGTCGTCGGGGCGACTTACGACGAGCACGTCGCCCAGACTCTGTTCCCGGACCGCCGGGCCGGACGGCAGTACGACATCTAGCCTGTCCGCGCCGAGTACCTGCCCGTCCGAGCGAACCCAGGCATCGAGCAGGCCGGCGGATTCCAGCGCCGCCTCCAAGCCAGCGCGCTGTTCGGCGTCCAGGTGGTCGGCGAACTCGACCAGCCGCCACAGCGGTGCGCCGTCGCTGTCGTCGCGCTCGGACCTGCCGAGCGGCGGCGACGCAGGTGCGGGGTCGGACTCGGCTTCGATAACCACTCGCCGTTCGCGCAGCTTGGTCAGCAGCTGCTCGGCGCTCACCCGCCGGAACCCCGCCCCGGTCTCGGCAGCCATGAAATTGGCCAGGTGCGGACGTGCCGCCTCGCGGGCGAGGGCACCGAACCGCCGCAGATTGTCGGCTGTTAGCTCGGCTGGGATGTCGACCAGGATGGCACGCTCGTCAGTCCGCCAGGTTGCCAGCGCAGTCGTGAATGCCTCCTCCTCGGCGTGCGCGCTCTGCTCAGCCTCAGCCAGTCGGCTACCTTCAGTCTCGGCAATGCCCTCCAGTCTGGCTGCCTCACCCTCGGCTACTCGCCGCTCGCCCTCGGCTAGCTCAGCGCCGCGCCTGGCCTCCTCGACCACATGCACTGCGGCCTGCCGTTCGCCGACCAGCGGACGGGCCGCACTGACTGCTTCGGCGTGCTCCGCCATCGCCGCGTCAAGCCTGTCGGCGTCCTCCGGCAGCAGCGCAGCCATCAGCGCGGCCGGGACCGTCATCGCCGCGACCAGCCCGAGTTCGGCCACCTCGGAAGCGAGGGACTGGCCGGCCGCAGCGAGATCCCTGGCGTCCCGATGTAGCGTCGCGGCGTCGCGGTCGACTCGCCCCTTCGCTGTGCTCGCCCGGTCGCGTGCGGACGACGCGTGGTCGCGGGTCTTCCCTGCATGGGAGGCAAGTTCCTCGGCGCGCTTGCCGAGCGCGAGCACTTGCTGGTGACTGCGTGCCTCAGGACTCGTCTCAAGGTCTGCCAGCCGCTGCCTGGCCTGCTCGATCGCGGCGGTTACCACAGCCTGGCTGTCCCCATTGGCGGTGATCTTCCCGGCCAGGTCGGAGAGCTCAGCGGTGCGCTTGCTGATCTCCCGCTGCAGCCGGCTCTGCTCGCGGCATGCCTCGGCCAGCACGCCGCCCCGGCTCGCGGCAACGCCGCGCGCGTACTCGGCGTAGAGCAGCCCGAACGCGGTCATCGTCTCCGCCGCCTGCCGCCGCCGGGCCAACTGCTCGCCAAATGCCGCCAGCTCGTCGAGAGTCCCCCCGGCCGCCCGGACCGCCGCGTCGTCCAGCTCCGGGAGTGCGATGGAGAGGATCTCGGCGAGCCTGCCAGGCTCGATGTCCTCGCCGACCTGCGGCTGGCGGAGCCAGTAAAGCAGCCGGAGCAGCTCGTCGTAGCGCCCGGCGGTAAGCCCGAACAGGGTCTCGCCGACGTGCTGCTTGTACTGCCGCGGGCTCTCGAAGAACTGTCCGTCGCCCTCGATCGCGGCGCGGCATCGATCACGGGAAAGCGGGCCCGTGCCGTCCTCCAAGAGCAGGTCCTGGCCGATCCGTCGTCGGCTGGTGAAATACCAGGTAGTGACCGTGCGCGCGGACTGGGAAGCGCGGATACCGACGCCGCATGTGAACCATTGCGGCTCACCGCCGTCGGTGGTGCGCACGAACTCGACCCAAAGGTAGCCAGTCCGGCCGGTCCCGTCGTACCCGTCGGTCATCAGCCACAGCAGGCTGGTGTGATGACGCCCCGAGGCCGTCATCCGGAGCTTGTCGCCGTCCAAGACGAATGGCAGCAGCATCTCCAGCGTCTTGGACTTGCCCGCGCCGTTGGCGCCACGCAGCAGCAGCCTTCCTCCGGCGAACTCGAAGACCTGGGCGTCGTACTGCCAGACGTTGAGCAGTCCGGCGCGGCTGAGCCGGAACCGGTCGGGATTCGCCTGCACCCCCGTCGGGTCGGCGGTGCGGTATGCCGTCATGGCCGATCTTCCGTGCCGACCGGCTGCCGATCGGCACGGAAGAGCGCAGGCGGGGCGTCCGCGTCCGCTTTCGCATCGTCGAAGGTGGGCCGTAGCGCGTAACGCGCCGCGGCGGCATGCAGCCGCAGCTTTCCGTTCTCGCCCCGCTCGATGAGGCCGAGTGAGTCCAACAGAGCCAGTGCCTCCTCGTGCGCCAACTCGGGTCGTTCCCGATGCTCGCGCTTCAGCCACTTCGACCATGCAGCGAACACCTCGGCCGACACGGCATCGGCCTCATCGCCGGTGATCTCCAGCCAGGTCCCGCCGAAGACATCGTCGTTTTCGCCGCGGGCCCGCGCCCACTCGGTCAGCGCGCCGAGTAGCAGCAATGCGAAGTGCTTGGCCGAACCACCGGCCGGGAAACTGACATCGCTGAGTTCGTCATCTGGGTCGACCGCGATAGCTCCCTCGGCGCGCAGCTCTACTTCGAGCCCTAGGCGGTCGCGGAACCAATCCCGTTCCCGGTTGCGATTGCGCCGCCACCATTCCGCGTGCTCCACGGGAAGGTCGGCGACCGACAGGATCGGTGACTCGACCAGGCGCCGCCGGATCGCCACCCGGGCTCCGCCAGCCGCTGACGGTAGCGCGGCGGTCTCCAGCAGCTGGCCTGGCGAAGCCGCGCCGGCCAGCGGCGCGGAGATCAACAGGTTCAGCCGGTCCCAGCGCACATCGAGCAGCGTGAGTGTCCGGCCGTCGTGTGTCCACCGCTCCAGATCCCCGTCGCGTTCGCGTAGCACGCCGTACCTGATCAGCGCGGCGAGCGCCGCGTACAGCGCTCGCCGGTCGCCGATCTGGTCGAGGTCGACATCCAGGCCAGCTTCGGCCGCGGCCGACCGGATCGCGGCCACCAACTCGTCGACCAGCAGCTGCTGCCTGGCCGTGGTCAGCGCGGCCACGGTCAGGCACAGCAGAGCATAGGCCCGTGGTGTGAACGGCGCGCCGCTGTTCTTCTCCAGCCGTCGGGACGGGTCGCGTCCGAGTCCCGGCTTGTACAGCCGCGCCGCCTGAGGATCGACGACCAGCCGGTATCCGAGGCCGTCGGCGAACATCCTGATCAGCTCGGCGCGATGCCGGCGCACCAGCCGGAACTCCTCCGCGCTCGGGCCTTCGCCGTGCAGCAGCGGTTCTCGTAGCAGCGCACGGGCTGCCCGCCGGCGCTCGGCCGAGGCGTAGACGTCTTCGGCCGGCTGCGGGCGTTCGACGGCGGTCACGCGCTCGCCTTTCCAGGCTGGCCTTGATCGGCTGCCGAATGCTGGTACGCCGCAGCGGCAGGGGCGACCCCGATCGACAGACCGAACAGCTCCATCCGCCCGGCTGGGCTGGTGATGACCGTGGACTGCCCGGGAGCACGCCGGACGGTCACCCGCAGGCCGTCCGTCTGCGCAGCCGCCTCGGCGTCCTCGGTGAGCGGACGGCCGTGGCCGGCCAGCGCCCGGCTGTACAGCTCAAGCAGGGCAGTTCGGGCCTGATCGGACAACCGGACGGTGCCGAGCCGACCGCTGTGCCGGGCCAACTCGGCTACGGCGGCGCGATGGCGGCGTTCGGCGGCCTCACGCTCGGCGACCCGCGTGCGCTTGGCCTCGGAGAAGTCCACCCGAGTCCCAGTCCGGCCCCTGATCATCCGGTGTCCGTACTGTCGGAGGCTGATCGGCACGTCAGCCACCGGGCCGTGCCACCAGGAGGTTGTCGGCGGCACCGGTTCATCGTCCTCATCAGCGACGACACCGAGGTGCCGACATGAGTACAGACCAAACGCCGTCGCCCACAGCGCATGCGCGGTGTCATCGTCTGCCTGATCGAACCAGCGGGCAAGCTTGAGCAAGTCGCCATAACGGCTCTGCTCACGTTCGGCGGCCGAGGCGATGCGCCGCAGGTTGACAAGCAGCGCCCGCATCGCGTCCGTAGCCAGCCGCCGAACGCCCGAGGCATCGCTCTCCCGGTGGCCGCTGCCGACGAACCAGGCGTGCAAGCTCTCCCAGTCCCCCGCGGCCAAGCCCCGGGCCCGCCTGGCCAGGCTCCCATCGACCGAAAGCAAGCGTTGGCCCTCGTTGGCGCGCGCGCATAGGGCGTCAACGCGGGGCACGAGCTGGACCAGCAGGTCCGCGAGCTGCGGCAGATGCCGGGCAATGTCCTCGACGAACCGCTGCAGGTAGTTAAGCAGGGCGGTTTTGAACGCCTGGAACTCCGCCCGGTCCAGGTCGAAGCGCACGAGCACTTGAGACAGGTAGGTGTAGAAGTCGCGCGTGCTCTCTACCAGCCGCTCGAACTGGGCGAACACGGTGCCGATCTCGCTGGCCAGCCGGTCAGGATCGGTTGTGGCGAGGCTGCTCTCGTGATAGCCCGCCAGCCTGGTGAGCCCGGCGAGGATACCGTTGAGCATCTCGCTGGAGACTTCGCGCGCTTGCTCAACGGTGCCGAGCAACTCCTCGATCTGCCGGTGCACCAGTTCGCCGATCTGGGTGAGCTGGTAACGAGACCTGGCCTGCAGGTACTCGCGGACGCTGTGCGCCTCGTTCTCGCGGGGGCTGCGCGCCAGGTTGCCGTGGTCGACCAGGTACGACAACCGCGCGTCGGCCGTGTCATTATCGAGCTCGATGCCCTGGTCCCGCAGCCGCCCAGCCACCTCGGCTGCCGACTGGTCGGACAATAGGCCGGCGATGTCACTGGTGAAGGTCCGCATAATCGCGAGGTAATCGGCGGCTTCCGGCACGGTGGCATAACGCAGCGACTCCAGCCGCACGCGCTTAGCGTGGCCGAGGCCAGTCGCGTCAGCTGCCAGACCCGTTGCACCAACAGCACTCTCAGCCTCAGCCGCCATTCCATCCCCGAGCACAGGCTGGGGAAGCTCGTCGAGCATGCACGCGACGATAGCGGCTCACGCCGACAGAGTCGGTCGCATCAACCGTCGTTCGCTGGTCTTGCTTGGCCCCTGCGAAGTTCCAGTGCGGAGACGGCCGCAACATTGTCGTGATCACGTTGCAGGGCGGCGGGCTGGACGAGCGTCAGTTTCTGCCTCCCGCGGTCGCCCATCAAGACAGCCAGGACGTCCCCGATGGTGGGTTCGTGGCTGGTGGGTTCGTGGCTGGTGGGTTCCTGGCTGGTGGGTTCCGGCAGTGGGAGGTGCGTCTGAATCTGGTAGCGGTTACGGCGGCCGTCCTTGTGCTTGACCACGCACCCGGCCGCGGTCAGGTCCGTGACGATGCCGTACGCACTGCGCTCGGTAATACCCACGGTGGCGGCGATATCGCGCAGTCGGGCGCCCGGATCCTCGGCGATGCGCAGCAGGACCCGAGCGTGATTGGTCAGGAAGCTCCAGCTCTCCATTGATAACAATCTAACACAACTTCTAGAATAGAATTGCTAGTTTTTTGCTTCAGGCGTAAGTTAAGGGTAACGCCATGAGACAGCGGCCGATCAACGGCCAGACCCTCGGGCGAGCATAGGGGAACTGGCCAAGGTACTTCGATCCGGTTCCCACTCGTGAGGAACGCAGCGCCATGACCGAGCCAACCGCCCCACCCGGCCGCGACCGGCACACGCTCCCCGCCGGTTAGTCACCGGCAGTACTGGGGCCAAGCACAGCCCGGACAGCGCGCAGTACGGCCACTCCACGGCGGCAAGCCCGCTCCAGCCGCCGGTATCTGCTACACCATCCCCCCGCCCTAACGCACGGCACTGACTAAGGAGTCGGTTATGAGCATCATCGCATGGATTGTCCTCGGCCTCGCCGCAGGCCTGCTCGCCAATATGCTGATCCCCGGCAAGAGATCACAGGGTCTCATCCTGACCTGTCTGATCGGCATCGCCGGGGCACTGGGCGGCGGCTGGGTCGCCACCAAGCTGTTCCACATCCACACCCTGCACGGGTTCTTCAACCTGTCCACCTGGCTCACCGCTATTGTCGGTGCAGCCGTCCTGCTGCTCGCTTACCACGCCGTCAGCGGGCGAAGCGGCCACCGGATGGCCCACCGGTGACCTGAACCGGTCGGCCGGGGCCAGGCCCGTTGGGCCACCCCGGCCCGCGGTCCGAGGCGTGCAGCGGAGCAGCCGCCCGCCTCCGCCTCGGCTGTCGGGCGAAATCACCGCAACCCCTGGCCGCAGGGGCCGACGCCCAACCTTGCGGAACCTTCGCTACCCCTCGCTACCTATCCCCCGGAGCGAATCGCGCAGATCGCGCTTGTTCACCTTGCCGACCGCGTTCCGCGGAAGGTGATCAACGAAGACAACGAACCTGGGCTTCTTGTACGACGCAAGGTGCCCGGTAACGTGCGCGATGACCTGTGCGGCGGTTACATCTCGGCCGGGTCGGGGCACCACCACCGCGCAGACAGCCTCTCCCCACCGCGCGTCCTGGACACCGATGACGGCCACCTCAAGCAGGTCATCGCACTGCGACAGAACGTTCTCGATCTCGGCCGGGTAGATGTTCTGGCCGCCCGAGATGATCACGTCTTTCTTCCGGCCCTCGATGTAGAGGTAGCCATCGTCATCGAGGCGGCCAAGGTCCCCCGACGCCACCCAGCCGTCGCGGAATGTCTCGGCGTTGAGCTCGGGTGCGTTGAGGTAGCCGGAGAACGCAGTGTCAGCGGCCATCCAGATCTTCCCGACCGACCCGGCCGGCACATCCTCGCCGCGTTCGCCCACCACCTTGATCGCTGCTCCGCCGGCCGGCCTGCCGACCGAGCCAGGGTGCGCGCCGATCTCGTCGTTCATGATCAGCGAGGCGAGGCCGACTTCGGTCGACCCGTAGCCAATCGCCACCGACAGGTGCGGCCAGCGGGAACGAAATCGCTGGACAGCCGCCACCGGGCAGTTCTCGCCGCCGGTGACGACCAGCTTCAGCGTGCCGAGATCGAGCGGAGACTCCTGGTCGGCCCGGATCATCGGTTCCATCATCGACGGGAAGACGATCGTATGCGTCACGCCCCACCGGCGGATGTGCTCAGCCATCCGTGCTGCCGACCAGCCGCGGCTGGGCAGGATCGTCACGGTCCCGCCGACCAGCAGCGTCGCGATGGTCAGGTCGTTGATCCCCCCGGTATTAAACAGCGGCCCGGTGATCAGCAGGACGGTCTTGCGGTCATAGGCCGGATACAGAGCGGCCTGCTGCATGGCGTACGACACGATGGCCCGATGACTCAGCATCGCGCCCTTCGGGCGGCCGGTGGTGCCTGACGAGAACAGGATCAGGTGCGGATCGGACACCGGGTACGGACCTGGCCAGGGTTCCGTCGAAAGTAGCTCCGCGTAGTCCTGACCGGAGGCAGCCGATCCAAGGACGGTCACGTCGGCGACTCCGGCCAGCTTGGCTGCGGGGAGTGCCGTGTCAGCGAGATCTTCCTGGGTGAACAGCCGCCGAGCCTGGCAGTCATCAAGGATCAGGCTGACCTCCTCGGACGTCAGCCGGAAGCTGACCGGGACGAATGTCAGGCCGGCGTAGGCGCAGGCGAAGTAGAGCTCGAAGAACTCGCCGCGATTGAGCAAATGTGCAGCCACCCGGTCGCCGACAACCAGCCCGGACGCCCGCAGCGAGCCCGCGAGCCGGAGCGCCCGGTCCCTGAGCTCACGGTAGGTCAGGCCTGATCCAGCCCAGCGAATCGCTGACGTGTCAGGATCAACGGCGGCGGGCAGCCCGGCGGCTCCGAGCAGCCACGCCACGGATGGCTGGCCATATCTAAAGGCCGGGTGCGCGGCCGGGTCAGCCATCAGGCGGCCGAGTCGGCCAGCAGGCTGGCGCACCTGTGGACGGCGTCGTCGATGATCATTTGGCGGTACTTGGCCGCGCGCACCCCGTGGCCGGCCAGCCATCCGACCATGGCGAGAGCCCGGACGGCCAGGAACACGGGCAGCAAGGTGACGGCGTCCTGCGGAAGGACCGCCACCTCCGCGTACCCGGATCGGAACAACTCCAGCCAGCCAGGCTCGTCGGTCAGCGCCTTGCCCATACAGCGGACGGTGCCGAGATCGTAGGCGTACCAACCCAGGCTGGCATCATCGAAATCGACGATGGCCGCCGACTCGCCCGAGTACAGCAGGTTGTTGTCAAGGAAGTCGCTGTGGATCAGCCCGAAACAGTCCGGCGTCTTCGGCAGTTCCACCAGGTGGTCCAGGATCAGCTCAGTGGCGCGATCGAAGAGCGCCCGGTCAGCGGAATCTAGCACGATACTCCGGTAATCACCGATCACGGCAGCTGAGCCGAGCAGGCCACGCTCATCTAGGACCGGGCGCTTGAACCACGGAGGTGGCAGCCAGCTTCGGGCATGCTGGTGCAGCAGAGCCATCGTCGTGCCGAGCGCCGGAATCGCCAGCTGAGGATCGACCCGCCGCAGCGGCGGGCCGTCGATCCAGGTCAGCAAGTCGCACTGGCGCGGGCCGACAGCATTGCCGCCGTCCACGATCTGCACATACTCGCCGTCAGGTCCGGCCACCGGGGCCGGCGCGATCCGCCCCGCCGACTGCAGTGCTTCCAGCCAGGCGAGCTCCGAGCCGATCTCGGTGTCGCTGCGGTAATCCGGCCGGTGCACGCGCAGCGCGAACCGGGGGCCGCCCGGCCCGGCCTCGACGAGGAAGACCGCGTTCTCGCCTAGCCGGTGCAAGCTGACCTGCGCCTGGTCACCCAGGTCGAATCTGACTACCGCCCGGACGGCGATCTCAGTCAGCAGCGTGCCCTGAACCTCAAGCGGCAGGTCATCGAGGCGCTCACCCGTCACGGCCGCCTGGCCAGGCGTTCGCGAACCGCCTTCAGAGCCTCAGGCAGCCGTTCAAGCACGATGTCAAGGGTGCCGGCGTCGAGCAGCAACCCCGGCTTGAACTGAAGGACGGACGGGTCGAAACCCGCGGCGAAAGCCCAGACTCCCCGGTCGTACAGAGCTTTGCTGAGATACCGGCCTCCATTCGGATGATCGGTCTTCAGGCCGATCACGAGCCCGCGCTGGCGGATCTCGGTCAGGAACGGCTCATTAGCGGCGATCGCAGCCAGGCCGGCCGCTGCCTGGTCGGCGAGCCGCTTGGCATGGGCGATGGTTGCGGGCCGCGTGGTGATCTCCAGTGCCTTCAGCGCGACCACGCAGCCGATCTCCGAGCCGCCCGCGCTCGACACGTAACCCCAGCCTCGGTCGTGTAGCCATCCGGCCACTGCCGGGCGCAGTACAGCCGCGGCCATCGGGTAGAGCCCACCGCCGAGGCCCTTTCCCGCGACCAGGATGTCCGGCACCACGCCGGCGTCCTCGACACCCCACAGCCGACCGGTCCGGCCCATACCGGTCTGGACTTCGTCGGCGATGTAGAGCGTCCCGAACTCATCGCACAGGGCCCGGACTCCGGCCAGGTAACCGGGTTCGGGCAGCGGGAAACCTAGCGTGGCCGGGATCGTCTCCAGGATCACCGCAGCCACGTCGCCGCTGCTCAGACAGGCACGCAGCGCATCCAGGTCGTTGAAGGCCACGATTGCGAAGCCGTCAGGGTCGTCGCTGAGGAAGTCCCGTGCCGAGGCTGGATCGCCGGCCGCCCCGGACAGGCCAGATGCGCCGTGGAAACCACCAGCTATTCCGGCGATGCGCCGACGCCCGGTCGCCCGCCGGGCGGTCTTGATCGCCACGTCGTTGGCCTCACCGCCGCTCGGCGTGAAGACCGCGTACCGCAAGTCACCCGGGGTCAGCTCGGCCAGACGGCGGGCCAGCTCAAGCCGCGGCACACTCGGGAAATGATGGTTGCCGATGTCGTAGCTTTCCAGGCCGCCGATCAGCGCCTCGATCAGCTCAGCATTGCGATGCCCCAGGTTGAAAACACCGCCGTTGATATGGATGTCGATCAGCTCGCGGCCGTCGACATCCCAGAACCGGTAGCCAGCCCGGCGGCCCATCACCACCGGAGTCCCGGCCCGCCGGAAGACTTCCACCCGGCCAGGCGCTATCAAGTCGGAAACGGCAAGCAGCAGCTCTTCCTTGGCCGCCGCTGACATTGGCTGCCCCCACACAGGCGGCATCATCACCATCGCAGGCTAGCGCTCGGGCTCTCGCCCGCTGGGTGGATCAGCTGCCTGCGAACGTAGTGCGCGAGTGTCGGCTCGCCCGTCAGATAAGGCCGCTCTTCGTCGTACACGACCGGGGTGGCCAGCCAGCTCGCCCCGACGTACGCCTTGATGGCAGCGGAGTCAGCCCAGTGGCTAACTGTGATGATCTTGTCATCCGATCCGAGCGGCGTGTAGAGCGTGCCGCCCAGGAAGCCGGGCACTGTGGCCACCTTCGGCCAGGAGTTGAGCTCGATCCACCCGATCAGCTCGGCGGCCGTGGCCGGCACGACGCCGCATTCCCAGACTCTCGTGATCACGCGTCCTCCCTTCAATATCGAACAATCGATGTAAAATCTAGCCGGGCGCGATTTACCCGGTCAACAGCCGCGGCCAGGGTGCGCCGGGGCTGCGGCGGCACGGACAGGATCAGCCGCCGGCCGTGCGGGTCCGGAAACCGCAAGCCGGGGGGCCAACGGAGGATGCGCGGGTCACGGATCGTGCTGGCGCACCAGCCGTCGGCCTCGCGAGCCACCGTCAGCGCGGAGCGCGGGCCAAGGATCAAATGATGGGAGTGCGACAAAATGACCGAGCTTCCTGCGGCCGTCTGCCGACTGCTCGACCAGCCGAACCCGGCGATCGTGGTGACCGTGGGCGACTCGGGCAGTGCGCAGGCTACGGTCGTCTGGATCGAACGGCGCGGCAACGATCTGGCATTCTTCTCGCGCTCGGACAGTGTGAAAGCCCACAACCTGCGGCAGCGCCCCAAGGCAGTCGTCTTGGTGCTAGATCCTGAGCAGGAGTTCGAGCCGGGCGCCCGGTGCTACGTCACGGTCACCGGGACAGCGACAGTGACACCGCTGGCTGATCTGTCCTTCCCGAACCGGCTGGCCGGGCGGTACATGGGCGCCGATGAGTTCCCGCACTCCGGTGATTACTCCGAGGTCGTAATCAGGCCGGAACGGCTGAGCGGCGCTGGTCCAGTGACCGGAACGCCGTCTGGATGGACAGCTAATCCCGGCTGAGCTCGTCCCGGACGGCGGCCAGCTCCTGATAGGAGGAGCGGACCACGCCCGGCGCGGGTTCGCCCATGCCGGTCACGTTGAAAATGACGGCGTGCTCGACACCGGCGGCCGCGTAGCCGCGCAGTTCGGCGGCCAGCCGCGCGGCATCGCCCCACAGCACCAGCCGCTCTACGAGGTCCAGCGGAATCTCGCTGACCAGCTCCAGGTAGTCGGCCACGCTGCCCTGTGTGGCGACGTAGTCGCGCACGCCGGCCCCTCCGGCGCCGAGGGGGTGCCGGTACCCGTACTGCTCGAAGAACACAGCCGGCTGGAATAGCGCGAGTGCCCTGGTCCACGGCGTGTCGAGCAGCCGCCTGCACTGCGCAGCCGATGCTGCTGCGATCGTGAGGAACAGGCACCCTGCAGTGATCTCCCGCGGATCCCTCGACTGCTCAGCCGCGTGCCCGCGGATGGCCGCCAGCCGGCTCGCGTACACCTCGGGCGGCATCATCACCGGCAGCCAGCCGTCGGCCTTGCGACCAGTCAGGCTGAGCGACCGTGGACCGGCCCCGCCGATCCAGACGGCCGGGGCGCCGTAGGGCGCCGAATCGACCCCGAGGACCGCGCCGTCGAGCTGCCAGGTGGCTCCGTCGAAGCTGACCGGATCGGTACTTGACCAGAGCAGCCGCATGATGTCGATCGCTTCCTCGAGCACGGCCACCCGGGCAGAGCCCCGCAGCCCGATCGGGGCCAGGTTATTGCCCGCGCCCAGGCCGATGCCGAGCACGAACCGACCGCCGGACAGGTCCTGCAGGGTCTGGGCCGTCTGAGCGAGCAGCGCGGGATGGCGGCGGAACGGATCGGTGACGGCGACGCCCAGCCGCGCGCGGGATGTCATCCCGGCCGCAGCTCCGACTAGCGGAGCCCAGTCATAAGTCTCGTGCGGGCTGCCCTGAGCGCCCGGCGGTGCCGGGTGATATCCCATCTGCGAGTCGGGCCACCACAGGCTGGCCCAGCCAGCCTCCTGCGCCGCCGCCGCCCGGCGAGCGACGGCCGCCGCGGGAAACGTGTACTGACCTGCGAGTCCCAGCTCCATGTCGGTCCCTTCTGCGCATCAGAGCGGCCCGGCCAGGCTTGTCGCAGCCTGCTCCCACAACGTATGATGTCGCACAGTCGAACTAGATCAAGGCATCATCAGCGCGCAACCCACGCGGGCTGCACCGGGTGACCGAGCCGAGATCCAGAGTCACGCTAGCCGGACAGGGAACGGACGGCACGCCCGAATCCGGTCCTGCCGGGGTGGGCCATTCGCCGGACGCAGGGAGTCGATCGTGCCCGTTCCCGTTCCCGAGACCTCCGAGCTCGTGCGAGCAGAGGTGGACAGCGGCGTGCTGGCCATCTCGCTGAACCGGCCAGCCAAACGCAACGCGCTGAACCGCGCCATGATCGAGGACCTGTGCGTGCTGATCCGGTGGGCGGGCCATCAGCCCGCCGTCCGCAGCCTGATGCTGCACGGGAACGGCAGTGCGTTCTGTGCGGGCGACGATCTGAGCGGCCTTGGCCCGGTGCACGGCGTCGGGCCATCCGACAGCACTGAGCTCGATGCCTATCAGCCGGTGATCTACGCGCTGCTGCGGCTGCGCAAGCCGTCCATCGCGGCCGTCAACGGCCCAGCACATGGTGCGGGAATGGAGCTTGCTCTCGCCTGCGACCTGCGCATCGGCGCGGAAGGATGCAACTTCGGGCCGGTGACGGCACTGTTCGGGGGCGCGTCGTTCACCTCACTGCTGCCGTTGTACGTCGGCGTCCCAACCGCCAGGCGGCTGCTCTACTTCTCGCGGCCAGTCCCGGCCAATGAGGCACTGAACCTGGGACTGCTCGATGAGGTGACGCAGGACGGTGACGTCCTTGACCGGACCCGCACGGTGGCGCGCGAGCTGGCCGTCGGCCCGACCCAGGCCTACGGCCAGATCAAGTACGCGCTGCTGCTTGGCATGGCACCCCAGCTGTTCTCCTCGCTGATCTTGGAGGATGAGATCACCCGTGCCTCTATGCAGACCTCAGATGCCCGAGAGGGATCGATCGCGCACGCCGAGCGGCGCCCGCCTGAGTTCACCGGTGAGTAGTTCCCGGCTCGGGTCGGCGTCATGACCGGCAGCACGCCGCAGCGGTTCGGCATCGAGGCCGCCGACTGGCTGTCCCCTACCGACCGGGTGCTGCTCGCCCAGGAAGCGGAGCGCCGCGGAGCCGATGACATCTTCATGGCCGAGGTGGGTGACCCGGACGTCTTCGTGACCGGCGGGCTGATCCTGAACGGCACCAGCCGGGTCCGCTTCGGCACGTGCATTGCGCAGATCGGACCGCGAAGCGTCCCGATGCTGGCGGCCGGTGCAGCGACCCTGGCATGGTCGTTCCCGGGTCGGTTCGCGCTTGGCATCGGCGTGTCGTCCAAGGTGATCGTGGAACGGTGGCATGGCATCGACTGGCAGCACCCGCTGACCCGCGCCGCCGAGGCGGTCGATCTGGCCCGGTCGCTGCTGCGCGGCGAGACCTCGCAGGGCAAGGGCGAGCAGATCCGGTCATCGGGCTTCCGGCTCAGCCACCCGCCTGAGCAGCCGCCAGACGTCCATCTCGCCGCGCTCAACGAACAGATGATGCGGCTGGCCGCCCGGGTGGCCGACGGAGTCTGGCTGAACTACCTGCCCTGGCAGCGTGCGGCCGATGTCGTCGCTCTGATCAACAAAGAGGCGGCCGCGAGCGGCAGGCCGGCCCCGGAAATCCTGCTCTCGCTGCCGTGCTACATCACCGACGATCCAGCCGGAGCGGAGGCCAGGATCCGCCGCATGCTCACCTTCTACGTCACGTCGCCTGACTACCGGAAGGCCCTGGCCTGGCACGGCTTCGCTGACGAGATGGCCGCTGCGCAGACCGCGTTCCAGGCCAGGGACAAGCAGGCGCTCAGCGCGGCGATCACCAGTGAGCTTGTCGACTCGATCTCGCTGATCGGCAGTGCCGGGGTGGTCGCAGAGCGGCTCAGCAGGTACCGCGACGCCGGGATCGGCACGCTGAGCGTCGGTCTCGAGGACGACGCAGGCATGCGCGCCGTGCTCGACCACCTGAGCGATCTCGCCGGGCACCATGGCTGAGCTCGGACCACTTGTCGCGGAGGTGCGCCCATGGCGATCGGCACGGTAGCGCACCGGGTTTTCTGGGCCGACGGATTGGGCAAGCAGGTTCAGCAGACCGAGCTGAGGGACGGCGCGTCGTTCGACGTGGTCGTCGTCGGCGGCGGATTCACCGGGCTGTGGGCCGCCTGGCATCTCACTCAGCGCCAGCCTGATCTGCGCGTGCTGGTAGCCGAGGCGAGCCAGATCGGTGCCGGGGCTTCTGGCCGCAACGCAGGCTACCTCGTGCCGCACTTCAGCGCGTCGTACTCCGAGCTGAACCGGCTGCCGGATCATGCAGCTGCGGCGGCACTGGCGCAGGCCGGGATGGCGAACCTCCGAGAGGTCATCGCCCTGGTGCGCCAGCTTGGCATCGACTGCGACCTCGCCGACGCGGACATTGTCACGGCCGCGTCGCACCCCGGCTTCGACGGCCGGATCGCGCGCGACCTGCACGCAATGCAGGAACTCGGGATCTCGCAGACCCCGCTGACCGCCGCCGACCTGCGGGCGATGCTGGCTACCCCGGTGCTTACCAGCGGTTACTCATGCCCTGGCGGCACGGTCAATCCGTTCAAGCTGCTGCACGGGCTGGCCGGCGCGCTGCGGGACCGCGGCGTGGCGTTCGCCGAGGGAACCCGAGTGCACGACATCGAACGCCAAGGTGACCGGCTGGTCTTGCGCACCAGCCGGGGGGAACTGTCGGCGGGCAGGGTGGTCGCGGGCCGGAACGCATGGGCGGCTCAGGACCGGCGGTTCCGCCGCCAGGTACTGCCCATTTACACCTACCTCGCGGTCACCAGACCGCTGACGCCCGGCGAACTCGACGCGCTGGAGTGGCACGGGCGTGCCGCGTTCAGCGACCGGCGGTCCATTCTGCTCAACTTCCGGCTGACGCCTGACGACCGGATCCTGTTCGGCGGCCGGGACATCGCGCAGCCCTTCGCTGGGCGGATATCGGCGCGGCTGGACTCTAACGGCCGCATCCTCAAGCTGATGCGCGAGTCCTTCGACTATGTCTTCCCTGGGCTTGGCCATGTGCCATTCGAGGTCGCATGGGGCGGGCCCATCGCGCTCACGCCGCAGCACCTGCCAAGAGTCGGGACCTGCCTCGACGGGCTCGCCGCCTACGCGCACGGCTGCGGCGGGCATGGCGTCACGCAGTCCCACCTCTGGTCGGCCATGGCGGTCGACCTGCTGTTCGGCGAGGTGACCGAGCGCACCAGGTTGCCGCTGGCGAACGGGCCCGACGGCCGTTATCCGCTGGAGCCGGCCAGATTCCTCGGCGGCATCGCGACGACGCGCCAGCTCCGCCGCTATGACGACACGATCCAGTCCGGGCGCAAGGCCGACCGGGAGGCTCCGCTGTTTGCCCTCATCAACAGGATCCTGTCGCGGTGAGGAATAAGCGTCGGCTCCGGTTTCCCGAAGCGGGGACGGCACGACACAATCACGCTATGCGCGCGGCTTATGGAAAGGCTGCCGCACCGCGCTGATGCCATTGGGCCCGGCAGCGGTCGGGCCGCCGGGAGATAGTAGGTAAGAATGCCGAAGGAAGTCGATCACGATCAGCGGCGCAATGAACTCGCCGACGCGGTGCTGCGGGTGGTGGCTCGCGGCGGTGTCGGCTCCGTGACGCTGCGCGAGGCGGCCACTGAAGCCGGCTGGTCCACCGGAGCGCTCAACCACTATTTCCACGGCAAGCGCGACATGCTCGAAGGGGCGCTGCGCCGGGCCATGCACCTGATTGCGACCCAGGTCAGGGAGGCGCACCGGCTGGCCGACTCACGTGAGGCGCTGGTGCGCATGATCACCAGCGTACTTCCGGCTGACGAGACGCGGCTCGGCTTCGCCCGGGTCTGGCTGTCCTTCTGCGGTGAGGCCGTGGCGATGAACGACATCAGGACCTACCTGGCCACGTCCGATGTCGCGTGGCGGCACGATCTGGCCGCGGTCATTCGCCGGGGCCAGGAGACCGGGCAGTTCGCCCCTGATGTTGATGCTGACTGGGTCTCGGACTGCCTGGGCGCCCTCAGCGACGGCATGTCCATCAGAACCGTCCTGCAAGGTCACCGGCTGACGCCGCGGGCGGCGAAGGAAACGGTACGGAGCTGGGTCGATGCGCTGGTTCCAGCCCCGGCATCGGTGCGCGTCCCGCAGGGATCGGCGCACAGCTAGCCGCCGGGCGGGCAGGTCAGTCCGCTGATCGACTCAGTCAGTTCGCTGATCGACTCAGCCAGTCCGCGAGCACCACATCGGTGTGCTCGCCCAGCCGAGGACTGCGGCAGCGGATCGCCGTCCGCTCGCCACTGACCAGGGCCGGCAAGCTGACGAAGGCATCGGTGCCTTCGGCCGTGCTGAACCGTTGCACGGCGCCAGCCGCGTCCAGCGCGGTCGCGACCGTGCTCGCATCCTGCACTGGCCATTCGCCGCAGGCGCCAGCGGCACGCCAGCCCAACGCATCCGATCCGATGATCTGATGGTGCTCGGCGACTTCCGGCGGCAGGACCAGCATCTCCTCCAGGGCGCCCGCGCCCGCCTCGAACTGGGTAACCTCGATATGGCCGCCGCGCCGGTGGTGGGCCTGCTGGTAAAGCTGCGCGCACACGCCGAGGGCCGCATAAAGTCCGGCAAATATGTCAGCCAGCGCGCGGGCCGGGCTAACCGGCCGGGTTCCGCCCGTTGCCATTGCCAGGCCGCTGGCGCACTCAGCCATCGCCCCGCCGTAAGACGCCCACGAACTGCGCGGGCCGCTCCGGCCGAAGCCGGAAATCGAGCACATGGCCAGATCCGCGCGCCCGCGCCGCAGCTGCTGATAGCCGAGGCCCTTCCCGTCGAGCGATCCTGGCCTGAGGTTCTCCACCACGGCATGCGCTCGCGCCGCCAGCTGCCTGACTTCGCCTGCCTGCCGGCCCAGATCGAGTTCGATGCTGCGTTTGTTTCGATTGAAGAAGCGAAAATAACCGCTCCGCTCGATGTCGGCGAACCCGAGATAGGGAACGACCAGGCGGGAGGAGTCTACGTGCTCGCTACTCTCCACCTTGACCACGTCGGCGCCAAGATCGGCCAGCAACATTGTCGCGAACGGCCCGGCGAGCGCCCAGGTAAGGTCAAGGACCCGGATCCCAGAAAGCAGTCCGTCACCGGTGCTGTTGGAGGCGCTGGTGCTAGTGCCGACGGCCGGGGTGCTGCTGCGGCTGACAGCCGAACGGCGCAATGTCCGCGGTGGCGGCGGCGTGATCCGCGCCGCCCCGCTCGCAGTCACCGGACTGCAGAGCACCGGCGTGCCATCGGTCCAGTGGCTGGTGAAGCCGCGGGCGATCGCTTGCTCATCACGGAGCAGGTCCGCCGGGCGGACTGCCACCGCCGCGGCGATCCGCGCCGCCTGGCACGCCTCCACCAGTGCGGCGGACTCACGTCCGCGCAGCGCCTCGATCAGCCGCTGGTCAAGTTCGCTGACGTCGCCGAGCCCGATGAAGTCACTGACTGACGCGCCTACCAGGCGCTCCATGCCAAGTATGGACATCAGCCGACGAGTGTCCTCGATCCGGCCGCAGCTGATGCCGACCCAGCCGTCCCTGGTCTGATAGGCCGCCACCGGCCAGGCGATGTCATGCATGTTCATTGCCCGCCCGATCGCGTGGTGCTCGACGAACCAGATCGGCAGCGTCGATTCCAGGCTGGAGGCGACGGCCTCAAGCACCATGACGTCGATCACCGTGCGGGCGGGTGGCTGGATCAGGGCAGCGCAGGCGATGCAGGCTGTGTAGAGCGCGGCGAGCCTGCTCGAGACGAGGTCGCGCGGAGTAACCGGCGACTGCGCTGGATCCCCGGTGATGAAGGTGAGGCCGCCAACGGCCGAGAGTGCGTAATCAGGAACGGCCGCGTCGCCGAGCAGTGCGGCATTGCCGAGCCCGTGCCTGAGCCGGACAACCGCGGCTGCCGTCCCGGCCGCCGCCGCGTTACCCGTCGCGGTGTCCACGATGATCAGGTCAGATGTCTGCGCGTAGCGGCTGGCGCAGTCGTCCAGGGTGCCGGCCACGATCCATTTCCCGCGATGCCGAAGCCGCCAGCGCAGCTTGCCCGCCGGGTCAGGCAGCTCCGCGTGGCCTGGCTCCGTGCCGTCGGCCTGCTGCGGCCGAATAACCTGCGCGCCCACCTCGGAAAGCAGTCGGGTCGCCCATGCACCTGCTGCGGTGGCGGTGAAATCCAGGACGCGCGCCCCGGCCAGCCACCTCACCGGACGGCTCCGGCCAGCCCGCGCCCAACCGCAGGATGGCCGGTTGACGGGCCGGCCGCCACGCAGCGCCCCTGATCGGACAGATACGCCATCACGCGCTGATCACTCCCGTATCTGCCGTCGCACGTAAACCGTAACAGAGCGCTTGACGGCTCCCCTTCCGAGGGCAGAGGATAACGACTGATCGATATTAGATCCCATCGAAGCTTCCGGCCAGATCCCGAGGATTCCCATAGCAACTACCCCCCGCGTGGAGGACCGATGCGACAGGCAGATCGTCAACCGTGGCAGGCCACCGGTGCTAGCGCGGCTGCTGCGGATCTGAGCCGCCGCCGGTTCGTCCAGTTGCTGGGGGCCGGCACGGTGGGGCTGGCGTCCGCGGGCGCGCTGGCCGCCTGCAGTTCCCCAGGAACGTCACCGGCGGGCGGCACAAGCCAGGCACCCAAGGGCACGCCTAAGCGCGGCGGATCGCTGACCTTCGCCTCGACTGGCGGCGGCGGCAGCTCGGACACCCTCAACCCGGTGTTCGCGATCTACGACCCCGACCTTGCCCGGGCCACCCAGCTATTCGACCAGCCGATGCATTTCGACAGCAAGGGCGTCGTCCAGCCTGGCCTGATCGAGGAACTCACCGCCAATGCGACCGCTACGGTGTGGACGGCACGGCTCCGCCAGGGCGTGACCTTCCACAACGGCAAGCCTCTGACGGCGGACGATCTCATCTACACGTTCCAGCAGATCACCAACAAGAAGAAGCCGGGGACCGGAGCCGGGGCGATCGCGCAAGTCGACATCGCCGGGCTGAAGAAGCTGGACAACCTGACGGTTCAGATCCCGTGCACTGCCCCGTTCTCGATCCTGCCGGCCACGATCTGCGGCGTCTACTACTACGTGATCCCGGTCGGCTTCGACCCAGCGAAACCGGTCGGGACCGGACCGTTCAAGTACGAGAGCTTCACGCCTGGCGGAGAGAGCGTCTTCACGCGCAACGACAATTACTGGCAGAGCGGCAAGCCCTACGTTGACGAGATCCGGATCACGGACTTCAACGACGAGACCAGCATGCTGAACGCGCTGCTGTCCGGCCAGGTGAACCTCGCCAACCTCTCTACGCTGGCCGAAGCCAGGCAAGTGCAGTCAGCCGGCGGTAGTTACGTGGCGTCGCAGACCGGTGGTTTCGTGCCGTTCGTGATGGATGTCGAAGCCGGCCTGTTCCGCGATCAGCGGGTCCGCACGGCGTTGCGGCTGATCGTGGACCGCCCGCAGCTCAACTCGGTCGTCTACGACGGCCTTGGCGCCATCGGCAACGATGTGTTCGGGCGCTTCGATCCCCTTTACGACCACAGCCTGCCGCAGCGGCACCAGGATCTTGGCCAGGCCAAGTCACTGCTGAAGCAGGCCGGCGCCTCTGACCTGCACCTGACTCTGACGACCGGGGCCATCGGGCCGGGCGCTCCGCAGGCAGCGCAGGTGTTCGCCCAGCAGGCCAAGGGTGCAGGCGTGACGGTCACGGTGCAGACCCTCAGCTCCACGGCTTTCTTTGCGAACACATACCTGCACCGGATGTTCACGCAGGACTACTGGTTCTCCAAGCCATACCTGCCGAATGTCTCGATGGCGACCGGTCCGCACGCTGAGTACAACGAGACGAATTTTAGCAATCCGCACTACAACCAGCTATTTGCCCAGGCACTCGCTACTGCGGACGAAACGAAGCTCGCGCCGATCGTGCACGACATGATGACCATCGACTACGAGACCGGCGGATACATCATTCCTGCCTTCACCCCGAACATCGACTGCTATACCGGGTCCGTTCGCGGGGTCGTGCAGTCGGTCCTGGGGATCCCCTTCAACGAGTACGACTTCAAGTCGCTATGGCTCGAGTGACGAGTGGTGATCGCCGAGACCTTCATGCGGCTGCGGCCACCTCCGTCAAGTGGCTCGCATCCGATCTGGCACTTGCTGGCTCGCCGGACTGTCGCCGGGCTGTTCACCCTCTGGCTGGTGTCCATCCTTGTCTTCGCCGCGACTCAGGCACTACCGGGAAATGCCGCCCAGGCAGCGCTCGGCCAGACCGCGACACCGCAGCGCGTGCACCTGCTCGAGGTGCAGCTGCACCTTAACCGACCAGCTGTTGTGCAATACGAGCTATGGATCAGCGGACTGGTCAAAGGGAACCCAGGGGTCTCGCTCACCAACGGTCAGCGGGTCACTCTGCTGACCCTGCCGCACCTGGAGAATTCAGCGGTCCTGGTCATCCTGGCCGGCCTGATCGGCTCGGCGCTCGCCGTCGCCGCCGGGATCGCGGCTGCGTGGAAACGCGATTCGGTGTTCGACCATGTCACGTCGGCGACGGCACTCGCTCTTGCCGCACTGCCGGAGTTCGTTGTGGCCATCGGCCTGATTGTGGTCTTCTCCACGCTGCTATTCCACTGGCTTCCCGCAGTGTCGTTCCTCCCGCCCCAGGTGTCCGCGTGGTCGGGCGGCAATCTGCTGGTACTGCCGGTGGCAACTTTGGTCCTGGTGATCAGCCCCTATATCTTCCGCATGACGCGCGCCACCATGATCGAGGCGCTGGAAAGCGACTACGCGGAAACAGCGATTCTTGAGGGCCTCCCACCCCGGCGCGTCCTGGTCCGCCACGCGCTGCCGAACGCCGTCCCGCCGATCATCCAGGTCATCGGCATCAACATCCTCTACCTGGCCGGCGGGATAGTCATCGTCGAATACATCTTCAATTTCCCGGGGATCGGCCAGGCCCTGGTCAGCGCCGTATCGGATCGGGATATCCCGACGATTCAGTTCATTGTCATCCTGCTGGCCGCCTTCTATGTGGTCGTAAACATAGCGACCGATGTGATCGCACTGCTGACAACGCCGCGCCGACGCCATCCGCGGTAACGGCCATGGCGAATGAGGCTCTCCCGCTCCCTCCGGCCACGCCCCGTCCGGTCACGGTGCCGCTGGCCGACATACCCGCCACCCGGAACCGGCAGTGGACGAGGATCTTGGCTGACGCGGCGCGCACCCGGCGCGGAATTGTCGGCCTCGCCCTGATGGTGCCGGTAGTGCTGCTGGCCTTCGTCGGTCCGTTCCTCGCACCGCATTCGCCGACCGCGTTCGTCTCGCTGCCGTTCGCGCCTCCATCGTCATCGTTCCCGCTCGGCACGGACGTGCTGAGCCGCGATGTGCTGAGCCGGCTGATGACCGGCGGGTGGCGGCTGCTGCTGATGTCGTCAGCCGCGACCGCTGTGGGCGTGATCGTCGGGGCCGCCATCGGCGTCTGTGCCGCCTATTACGGCAGGTCAGCCGATGCCGTCCTGATGCGCGGCGTTGACCTGGTGCTGGCGTTCCCGCAGCTTGTGTTCGGCCTGCTGCTGGTCAGCGTGATCGGACCGAAGGTCTGGCTGATCATTCTCGCGGTGGGCATCTCGCACGTACCGCAGGTGGCGCGGGTGATCCGGTCGGCGTCGCTGGACGTCGTCGAGCGCGACTTCGTGAAGGCCGCGCAGTTGCTACGGCTGCCATCGCGGCGAGTGATCACCGGCGAGGTCATCCCCAATCTGGTCACGCCGCTGATGGTCGAGACCGGCCTGCGGCTGACATTCTCCATCATCTTGATGGCCGGGCTCAGTTTCATCGGTCTCGGCGTCCAGCCGCCAGCCTCCGACTGGGGCGTCATGATCAATGAGAACCGGCTCGGGCTGGTCGCCAACCCGTGGGCCGTGATAGCGCCCGCCTGCATCATCTTGCTGCTCACGGTCGGCACGAATACATTCACCGACGCGATCGGCCGGGTGGCGACTGGCGTCGAGCGCCGGCGGCGCCCGCGGCGGCTGGCCGCGCCGACCGCCGCACCGGGTGCTGACGGGCGATGACCACGCCGAGCGCTCCAGCGCTGCGCGTCACCGAACTGAATGTCGCTCTGGCCGGCAGTCGGGTGCCCGTGGTGAGCGATGTCACCTTCGAGGTCCCACGCGGGATGGTCTTCGGCCTGGTGGGCGAATCCGGCTCAGGCAAATCGACCGTTGCCCGGGCACTGCTCGGCTACGCCCGCCGCGGCCTCGAGATCGTGGGCGGCCAAGTCGCTGTCGACGGAATTGACTTGCTGAGGCTGCCGCCCGCTGAGCTACGCAGTGCCCGCGGCCGCACTGCCGCCTACATCGCTCAGGATCCGGCTAGCGCTCTGAACCCGGGCCTGCGGATCGGGCGGCAGCTGATGGAATCGCTCGCCGCGCATCAGGGCAGCTCACGGACCGATGATCCCCGCTCGTGGATCCAGCAGGTACTGCGCGAAGTGAAGCTTGAGCCGAGCCGGGCACTGCTGCGCGCGTATCCGCATCAACTGTCCGGTGGTCAGCAGCAGCGGGTCATCATCGCGATGGCCTTCATGCACCGTCCGACGGTGATCGTCCTGGACGAGCCCACCACAGGCCTGGACGTGACCACGCAGCGACACGTGCTGGAGACCGTCAACGAGCTATGCCGAACGCATGGCGTCGCAACCATCTATGTCAGCCACGACCTGGGCGTCGTCGCGCACATGTCCCAGATGGCGGCGGTGATGTATGCCGGGCGGGTGATCGAAAGCGGGCCGTCCGCTGAGATCTTCGGCACGCCACGCCACCCATACACGGCTCGCCTGTTGTCGTCGCTGCCCTCTTACTCCCGCGCTACGGCGCTGGCCGGTATCCCGGGGCACGTGCCCGCGCCGGGCAGCCAACCACCGGGATGCGCGTTCGAGCCGCGCTGCTTGATATCTGTGCCCGACTGCCGGCTGGCGATGCCCGACCTGCTTCCGGTGGCTGGCGACAACCACTTTGCCCGCTGCATCCTGGCTGACCAGGCCGCCAGCGCACAGCCCAGGCGGGCGGAGTTCAGGGAACAGGCCCAGGCTAGGTCAAGCCCAGCCGGTGCGCTCCTGACTGTCCGGCAGGTCAGCGCCTTCTACGGGCCGAAGCAGGTGCTGCACGACCTATCGCTAGAAGTATCCGAGCACGAATGCCTCGCGATCGTCGGTGAGTCAGGTTCGGGGAAGTCCACGCTCGCGCGCTGCCTGGTCGGTCTGCACACCGCCTATACCGGGGAACTCACGTTCCGGGGCGCGCCGCTACCGGCCGGCATTCATCGCCGCGACAACGAGGTGGCACGCGCGATCCAGTTCATCTTCCAGAACCCGCACTCCTCGCTCAACCCCCGCAGAACCATCGGGCAGATCATGTCGCAGCCCGTGCAGCAGTTCTCCGCGCTGCCACGTCGCGAGCAGGACCAGGCAATCGCTGCTGCACTGCTGGACGTCGCGCTCGAACCCTCGGCCTATCTGGGCAGATACCCCCAGGAGCTGTCCGGCGGCGAGGCGCAGCGGATCGCCATCGCCCGTGCGCTGCTGGCCGGGCCCAACCTGCTCATCTGCGACGAGGTCACCTCTTCGCTTGACGCGTCGGTCCAGGCCGTCGTGGTGGAGACGCTGCGCGAGCTGCAGCGCAGCAGGGGCCTGGCGATGATCTTCATTACCCACAACGTCGCACTGGTTCGGAGCATCGCCACGACCGTCCTCGTGATGCACAACGGCGTCGTCGTCGAGCGCGGAGCGGTGTCGGACGTGGTCGGCCGGCCGGCCGCCCGCTATACCGCGCAGCTGATCGAGGATGGAGCGCGATACGCCGTTGACGATGAACCCGCTGACCGTCCGGTGCTGCCGCGGGAAGGGCAGGCCTGAGCAGCTACCAGACTCACCTCCCCCGCCTGGCACGTGCATTTGACCGCCGATGAGATCTGGAGCCGAAATGGATTCACTTGGAATGGCCGGAAAAGCAGCGCTGATCACCGGCGCAAGCCGGGGCATCGGCTTGGCCATCGCGGCACGGCTGGCGGCCGCGGGCGTCGGTGTCTGCATCACCGCGCGCGGCCAGGAAGGCGTCGAGCACGCGGTGGGCGAGCTGCAGAAGTCCGGAGCGGCCATCGGCATCGCAGGGAAGGCGGATGACGCAGCGCATCAGGCGGCAGCCGTCGCAGCCACCATTGAGCAGTTTGGCCGACTGGACTACCTGGTCAACAACGCCGGGACTAGCCCGCACTTCGGTCCGCTGATGGATGCCCAGATTTCGGCCGTTGCGAAGACGTTCGCCGTCAACGTCATCGCGCCAGTCGCATGGGTTCAGCACGCCTGGTCGGCGTGGATGCGCGAGCACGGCGGCGCTGTCCTCAACATCTCGTCCACCGGGGGCATCCAGCCCGCGCCCTTCATCGGCGCCTACAACGCCAGCAAGTCGGCATTGATCCACCTGACCCGGCAGCTCGCGCTGGAACTCGGCCCAGCTGTCCGGGTCAATGCCGTCGCCCCAGGACTGGTGAAGACTCAGTTCGCCCGTCCGATCTACGAGAACAACGAGTCCGAGCTGGCCGCCCTATTCCCAATGAAACGACTCGGCGAGCCCGGCGACGTTGCCGGGGCGGCGGCGTTCCTGCTAAGCGACCAGGCATCTTGGATCACCGGAGCCACCCTCGTCGTGGACGGCGGGGAACTCACAGTAGCCGCGATATAGGAGGCCTGCGTGACCTCGGATGCGCGGCCAAGGGGCCGGAGCGGGACGATTCGCTCAGTATGACGGCGCGCGTCCGACGATGGGCTGGACCCGGCTGCGATCCGAGTGGTCGCACCTGACGTGGGCGGCGGATTCGGCGCCAAGGTCGGAATCGACCGGGACGCACTGACGCTCGCCTGGGCAGCCAAGCACACCGGCCGACCGCTGCGGTGGGCGGAAACCCGCAGCGAGAACCTGGTCGGCATGACGCACGGGCGGGCCCAGCGCCAGGTGATCAAGATCGGCGGGAACTGGGACGGGCGGATCCTGGCCTACCGGCTGGAGATCGTGCAGGACACCGGTGCCTACCCGCGGATGGGCGGCTTCCTCCCATTCCTGACCAGCCTGATGGCGGCGGGCCCTTACGACATCGGCCACGTAACGGCCGCGCGCCGGGTCGTGGTGACCAACACGACGCCGATCTCCGCCTATCGCGGTGCCGGACGGCCGGAGGCCACCGCCGCGATCGAGCGCGCGGTCGACCTGTTCGCCGCCGAGATCGGCATGGACCCGGCTGAGGTGCGCCGGATCAACCTGGTGCCGCGGGACAAGTTCCCTTACAGCTCACCCTGCGGGCCCGTATACGACACCGGGGCGTATGTCGAGGCGCTGGACAAGTGCTGGCCGGTGCTGGATACCAGGAGCTGAGGGCAGAGCAGTCGCGCCGCCGCGAGCGCGGTGACGTGCTGCAACTGGGTATCGGGCTGGCGAGCTACGTGGAGATCACCGCTGCGGACGCCGATGGCGGGGAGACTGCCAGGCTCGTCGTGCACAGTGACGGCACCGCCACGGTCTATACCGGCAGTTCCGCGCACGGCCAGGGTCACCACACTGCCTGGGCCATGCTCGTCGAGGCCGAACTCGGCATCGAGATGGCGAAGGTCACGGTGATCCACGGCGACACCGACCTCATCCCGATGGGGTTGGGACGTATGCGTCACGGTCACTGCAGCTTGGCGGGGTCGCCGTGCACAAGGCGGCCATTGAGGTCAAGGAGCAGGCCCGCCGGGTAGCCGCGGACGTGCTCGAAGCCAGCGAGGCCGACCTTGAGCTGGATACCGAATGCGGGATCTGGCAGGTACGCGGCGACCCGGCAGCCAGCTGTACCTGGGCCGAGATCGCAGGCCACGCCGGCGACGACGGCCTGAACGCGGCCGTCAACTACACCGAAGGGCAGCCGACCTTCCCGTTCGGCACCCATCTCGCCCTGGTGCAGGTCGATACCGAGACCGGTAAGGCCCAGCTGCTGCGGCACGTCACCGTCGATGACGCCGGCACGGTGGTCAGCCCTGTGCTGGCGGAGGGGCAGCGGCACGGCGGCATCGCTCAGGGGGTGGCGTAAGCCATCTCGGCGTCCGCCATATCGACATGCCGACCACACCGGCCAGGGTCTGGGCCGCTATCAGCGAAGCGAGGGAGAGCCGGTGAGGGTCACCATGACCGTCAACGGCAGCCAAATCGCGGCCGACGTGGAGGATCGCGCGCTGCTCGTGCACTTCCTGCGCGACACGGCGGGCCTGACAGCGACCAACGTCGGCTGCGACACCAGTTCCTGCGGCACCTGTACGGTCCTGCTGGATGGCCAATCGGTGAAATCGTGCACCGTGCTCGCCGCCCAGGCGGACGGTTGCGCCGTAGTGACGGTTGAGGGATTGGCCAGCGGCCCGGATGAGATGCACCCGGTGCAGCGTGCGTTCCGCGCCGAGCACGCCCTGCAGTGCGGATTCTGCACCCCAGGCATGGTGATGGCGACGGTCTCGCTGCTGGACAAGAACCCTTCCCCCACCGAGGAGGAGGTCAGGTCGGCCTTGGAGGGCAACCTGTGCCGGTGCACCGGTTATCACAATATTGTCAGAGCAGTGCTTGCCGCGGCCGGCGACAGCCAGACTGCGGCCCCCGCCGTGGCCCCGGCGGCCGGTCAATGATCCCGGCAGGACCGCAGCCGTGCCCTGCTATTAGTGACGGCCGCCATGGCGGCGCGCGAGAGGCGGCTTAGTTGATCCCCGCACCTTTCACGTACCAGCGGGCCTCGTCCGCGGCTGAGGCGCTGGAACTCGCGGCCCAGGGTGGTGAGGACGCGAAGTTCCTGGCCGGCGGCCACTCACTGCTCCCGCTCATGAAGCTGCGGCTGGCCGTGCCCGAGATCGTGGTAGACATCGGCAGGCTCGCCGAGCTCCGCTACATCCGCGACGACGGCGCCCAGATCACTGTGGGCGCACTCACCAGCCACGACGAGATCGCCAGGTCGGCTAGGCTCGCCGCGCAACTACCGCTGCTTGCCTATGCCGCCGGGCAGGTCGGTGACCCTCAGGTTCGTCACCGCGGCACGATCGGCGGCTCGCTGGCGCATGCCGACCCCGCGTCCGATCTCCCGGCGGTGACGCTGGCACTGAACGCGACCCTGGTGGCCCGCGGGCCGTCCGGCAGCCGCGAGATCGGAGCGGACGACTTCTTCCGCGGCATGTTCGAGACCGCCCTGCGACCGGGTGAGCTGCTGACGGAGATCCGCATCCCCAAGCCGCAGGCGGCCGGCTGGTCGTTCCAGAAGTTCACCAAGCGCGCCATCGACTGGGCGATCGTCGGCGTCGCGGTACAGGGTGGCAGCGTCGCGCTGGTGAACATGGGCCAGACGCCGGTCCGGGCGCGCGCGGTCGAGCGAGCATTGGCATCGGGCGCCGGGCCGCGAGACGCCGCTGCCCACGCGGCGCAGGAGTCGAACCCGCCCGATGACCTCAACGGCGCGGCCCGTTCGAGCACACGTCCACGCTCGCCTTCATCGAGTCCACCTTCGGGCTGCCGTCGCTGACCGCGAGGGACGCGAAGGCAGGTGGCCGCACGGTCGGACTCGTCGGCACTTTCGGCAGCGAACTGGTCGTCGACGAGCAGGACCTTTCGCTGCCGATCGTCGTCGACGAGATCGAGGATGCGATCCTGGCCGTGCAGCACCTGCTCGAGTTTCCGACCACCGCACCGGGCGCGCGCGGCTGACCCAAGGCGCTGGTCAGGTTTGGACGACGACCGCCTCGCGGGTTTCCCAGGACCCGTCTGGCACGCGGCGGATCGCGCCGATCTTCTGCAGGCGTTCCAGGCTGTGCTGAACCTCAGCTCTCGAAGGCCGGAGTGTCGAGCCGACCCGGGTGGCCTCCTCGGCTGCGCACTGACCGATCGCCTCGGTGGTCGTCGGCTTCCCGCGCTGCTCGCACGACCAGGCACTCCACATCACCAGGGCCTCGCGTTCGGCGAGATCGACTTCCGCCGCACGCAAGAGTTGCCGGACCGCAACCAGTCCAGTGAGGATGGCGACAATGGGAACAGCGCTAACGGTGAAGGCCGCCGAGACACCACTGGCGATCGCCTCCAAGAGGGTGCCGAGATTGAACCGCAGGTTCCCCGCCTTAACTGACCGGCCGGAGGCAGGCACCCAGCTCTCGTCTTTGGTGATCAGAATGCGCTCATAGCCCTGATCAACGGGCGGGCTAGCTTCGAAGGAGGTGAAGCGGCTCAGCAAAGCTTCCAGGTCACCCTTGCCGCAAGCTCCAGCTACTGGTGCAAGCGTCACGAGCTCATCGACAGTCGCGGAGACGAATTCCGGCAATGGGTCACAAGGTTCCTGATCCTGCAGAGACATGGTCCGCTCACAGTCCGTTACTCAGAATCCGTTCAGGGTGTACTGCTCGCAGATGAGGAACGACGCCGCCTGGAAGCGCGCGGTCATCGGGATCTCATCAAGTGTCCGGGCTGGCTGGTGACCGGCGATCTCCATAAGGGACGCCGAGTCGATCGCGCGGCGCATGGACAGCGACAAAGGTGCGTAGAGGAACCACTGGGCAGTTTCGACAATTCCGAAAGTAACGATAAATGGCACCTGTGCCGGACCGATCTCATAGTAGTGGCTCATTGTCTGAACGAGTCGCGACACTCGCTCAATCTGACTCGCCCAGGTCTGCACCGCAACGTTGTCGAGCAGGATCCCCAGCGTCGCATCATGGGGCAGCGGTCCTACCCCGCGAATCCCGCCTGCCGGGAAGTCCATCAGCTCGAATGGAATGGCTACCGCAGGATAATAGGGCAGGACCTCCTCGATCTTCTCGCGCAGTCGCGAGGAGGGGACCTCCAGAGCATAACGCGAGGACCCGAATTTCCATCCGAAGCTGTCGTGCGGTGACATTACCGCTCGGGCTGCCGAAATCTCGAACGATGCTTCCGCAGCTGATGTCTCCTGGACGGCCGACGGTCGAGTGGTGATCGCCAGATAGAGCATGCGACGCGACGGATCGACGGCCCGAAAAGCTTCGTGGACCGGATCCCAGGAAGTGATCGGGAGATTGGTTGCGCGGTCCCGCTCCGGAGGGCGAACAGCCGTATAGATTCTCTCGAAGAACTCCTGCTCGCTATGGATCTCCTCCTCCGATGGCGAACCTACGCGGACTCCGCCTGCCTGGAATTCTCCGGGCATGTCATTGGCATGAAGCCTGGTCAGCCAATCCGCGAGTCTGTACTCAAACAGCGTCTGCGACAGGGAATATTCTTCGCTGTCGCCGATGGCGCCAGTTTCCTCGGCGAATCCGCGGAGCGCTTCATAGATAGCGTAGGTCAACCTTGCGTCGGTAATCGTATCGATACCGGACAGCGCACCGTGAGTGCGAAGGGCCTCTGCAGTCAGGCCGCCGCCACTGAGAACCTCACCTGCCCTGTCGTCGAGCCGCTGTACGAAAGCGCCACTGTGTTCCATAAGCTGCCCGCTGAGCGACTGGAGGAGGGAATCCGGAGACCTGGTGCGCAGTAGCACTCGCAGATCCTCCGCACGGAGGGTCATCGGGTCACGAGCCGAGATGGGATCCTGATCTGATTTCGTGGCATCTAGGATAGAGACGCAATTCAGGCACAGTTCTGCCACATTCGCGGCAATTGAGAGCAGGACCTCAGGAGAATACGGCAGCAGGTGCAGCCAGCTGTCGAAGAGCCGCTGGGCCTCAGCGTACAGGTCTGTCTTCAGCAGCGAGAACCAGTCCGGCGACGTACTCAAGCCCACCGACTGCAAGGATGATCGCTCGGCCGCGAGCGCAGAACCTTCGTATACAAGTTGCGAATAATCCACAGTCACTTCAAGGCAGCGCTGCAGCTCCGCTGCTACGCCCTGCTGAGCCTCGATTCGGACCGCATCAGCTAGCGCCAGTTGCTCCTTGCCATATGTCGTGGCGTTGGCCAGCATCCAGTGATTGTGCTCGTGCACCTCTAGCAGCATGCGTTCCGGTAGGGCGAGGCGCGCATTGAAATAGATCTCGGGCCGGCCATCGAATAAATACTTTCCGAGGCTCTCGCGATATAGACCGAAATCACTTGTCATTTATGTATTCCTCCGAAGTTAATTTAGTGGGGGTTAGTTGAATCTATCCCATCGGAACGGCCGACAGTTGGGAGCGGTGGTCGCGGCCGGGCAGTCGACCGCACCGCTGCGGCCGACGCCGACGTACGTTGCTCGGCTATGACATGCCGAAGTGGTACTGAAGCACGAGAAACACTTGCTGCGACGGGTCCCGGGTCATGACGGTGCCGTCACCGGGCAGGCTCAGCGGCGCCGCCCCCGTGCTACTGCTCAGGCCTGCCGACAGCCCGGCAAGATCCACCGCCGGGGTTACCGACGCGACTGTCCCCGCGCCGTCCGCGTAGAGCGTCAGCGTGTCGATGGTCACGTTCCTGGCACTGTCCACGGCGTAGGGGAAGAACTGCTTCTGCAGGGTCACCGCGAAGTCCCCGGTGCCGTTCACGAAGGCGGACCACTGCGTCGGGAAGTCGTATCGCAGGCAGAAGAGCAGCGCCTGACTGCTCTGTCCCGCGGTGTCGAGCGCCGCCTGGAGCTCCTTCGTCGCCTGCGCGCCCAGCGGGTCGCCCGCCTCCCTGGCGGTATAGCGGATGTGCATGATGACGTCGGAGATGGTCGAGTAGTCGAACGCTCGCAGCCGGGCTGGCAGGGACAGGGTCCAGGTGCTGATCGCGCCGGTGCCCTCGAATGGCAGGAACCGCTCATCCCGCAGATTGACCTCGAACATTCCGCTGTCATTGGTGCCGCCGCTGGTGACGATGACATCGGTGGCACCGAAGTAGTCGATGAAGCGGATGTCGTCTTGCGTGGCGCTGCGAGCGTAGCCGCCGTTGGCGAGCAGGGGTGAGACACGCACTGTGCTGCTCTGCAGGCTCACCGTGCAGTTGATGGAAGCGTACGGCCCGACCACGGACGGCACGGACAGGCTGACGCTCTTGATCCGCCGCATGTAGTGACCAGGGCAGTCCCGGTCGTAGAGCCACTCGGGCACCGTGACCGTGCACGAGCCGGTGATCCGCAGGGTCAGCAGCGCCAGCGGGTCCAGCTGACGCAGGGAGACATGCCGGGTCAGCTCAAGTTCCCGCTTGTTGTTGTCGTGGTAGGCCATCTCCATTCGCTTGACATCGAGATGCAGCGCTTCGCCGGACAGCAGGCCCTGATGACCGGCGTCCCAGTAGTTGAACTGGATGAACTGGGTCGCGTCGAGTTCAGGCCGCATCAGCTCCCGCTTCATCGTCTGCTCGGCCTTACGGGCCGTGTCGCAGGCGAAGCGGTAGTACTGGTAGTACAGGCCAGACAGATCGCTGCCCATCCAGGTGTAGAAATCCGCGCTGGTGAACTTGTCCTGCAGAAACTTCTGGATCTCCTGGGCGTCCTTGACCTGCTGCTGGACGGTCAGGTAGTCGTGCTCAGCGACCTGCTCGGCGAGCAGCGAGGCGATGATCTGCCTGCCGATCTGCGCAAGCTCGCGCGCCGCCAGGTTCGCCTGCAGCGTCCACTCGTCGGCGCGCCGCTGGTATCCCGCGGTGCGCGCGGCGATGCCCGCCTGGTCCTGCTCCCATCCGGCGACGGTCTGCAGGATCTCGCCGCCGACCTTGGCTATCTGGCCGAGTATCGTGCCGGCGAACAGGTTCGAATGCACGCCCATGCCCCAGAAGGCCAAATGCGCCTCGGCGCTCGGGATCGGCGTGAGCACGGTGGCCACGGTGTTGAAGACGTTCGCCGCGATCCGGGTGTCTCTCGCCACGGGCAGGTGGGTGTTGAGTTCGGCATGCTCGTTCTTGTTCAGGTAGAGCTGGCCCTGCCCGGTCGCGCCCGCCTGAGCCGAGGGTGACGAGCCCTGCGCATGTTGCAGCGGGTTGTAGGCGAGCGTGCCGATCGGCGGGTCGTACTCGCTGACCAGCGAGCTGTAGACGTCGGCGAAGTTCGCCTCGGTCAGCTCCTGGCGGTCCGGGATGAAGGTGGCCGGAACCGTCGCCGGATCCGGGGTCAGGCCTAGCAGGCGCAGGTAGTAGGTATAGCGCTCAAGCGCGATCGCCCGGGTCTTCAGCAGCCCGTTGGTCGTCTCCTGGGCGTGCTGCCACTGCATGTATCGCACGGTTTGAACCATCTGCTGGAGATTGATCTCATGCCCGGACCGCAGCAGCGCGAGGTGTTCGGCATCGCCCTTCTCCAGCGAGGCGAGCAGCCCGGCGCCGAGCGCGCGCACCTCCGCGGCGATCTCTAGGGCCTTGGTGATCAGCAGCGGTGCGCGTACCGGGCCGAGTGGCTGGTTCAGGCCGCTGACGATGCTGCCCACATCTATTCCGGCCGCTGCCGCTTGCACGAGCATGCCCGGATCAAGGGGCGGGTCGAACAGCGGTAGCTGCTGCACCATGCCCTGGACGTTCTCGCTGTTGCGGATCTTGAACAGGCGGTCGGCGACGGTGTCCCAGTAGGCGAGCAGCTTGGTGTTCTGCGGGATGCAGAAGTAGAGCGAGCGACCGATGCCAAACAGCGCGCCGCTCTGGTCAGCCGATCCGGCGCTGTTGCCAGGGCCGGGCACGAGGTCGAACGGGAACTGTGCCTCTAGGCTCACCAGCGCGTTCGACATCCGGTCCAGGCCCGCCTGCTTGAGCTGACTGAAGTTCTTCGGGCTGGTGCTGCCGGGCGCGGGCATGGCCTCGGGCCGGGGGCCGAGGATGTTGGCGGCGAGCACGTAGCAGAGCGTTGCCTCGTTGAGCGTCTCGACGGTGTCGGCGAGGAACAGGCTGTCGCCCCAGGCGATGAGGTTGTCCAGGTATTTCATCACGACGTACCACTGGTAGGCGCTGGGCCGGGTGCGGGCAACGACATGCGGGCTGAATGGATTGGCGAGAATCCCGTTGTAGCCGGTGATGACGTCCTGCTTAGCCTGGATCTGCGCCGGATCGAGTTGGGTATCTGGCGTGCTCAGCAGGCTGAGCAGGGTGTTGACATTCTGGATGTCGATGCCGCTCCTGAAGACGAAGGATTTCCAGAACCGCTCAGGCGTCGGCTCGCTGGTGTCCGTGCTGGTCGGGTCGAAGACGAGGTGAAACCACTTCTGGGCTTCGGCGAAGCGCTGGTTGCTGGACAGGTGCACCGCGACGAGCACCGGGATGTGGTAGAGCATTTCCCAGTTGTAGTTCGCATAGGGGCCGCCGATCGAAACGTCGATGACCCGGTCCTCGAGCGTGACCGACACGGTATCGCTGTCGAGCGGCGTATAGTCTTCGGCCGTATACGGCAGATCGAGCGTGGCGAGGAAGTCAGGGTCGAGCAGGCCGGCGATCGAGGTCTGATTGAGCTGCTTGATGAGGTCGCCCACGAACGGATGGAAGAAGTTCCTGAAGTCGTAGGAGAATGTCTCCACGTACGGGATGCTCGTGCGGGGAAGCGCGCTGGCCGTGCCCGTGCTAGCCGAATCCGCGCCGCCGTACCAGACCAGGCTGGCGTCCTCGCTGCCGTGATACTTGGCGGGGTCATATATCCCGGGCATGGCTATTCTCCCTGTCCTTCGTGGCCGGATCCCTGGCCAAGGGCGGAAAGACTGCCGACCGGTGAGATCACCTGGCCCTGATAGGCGATCGTCGTCGGTGACGGCAGGGCGGCATTGATGTTCTGTCCTGCGGCGAGGTAGCGCTGCAGCGCAGCCGGATCGCCGCCTGCGGCATTGATCGCGAGGATTTCCCGCGGGCTGGCCGCCAGCACCGGCTGCTGCAGCACCAGCGAGGGAATCGTCTGCGCTGACGCCGATAGGGCAGGCGATCCCTGCAGCAGCCCGAAGCCGGTGAATCGCCTGATCGGAACGAGATTTTCGGTGGTTGTCACGTAAAAGAGATCCCGGCGGTCCTCGTAGATGAAGGGCGCCTGCCAGGCGTCGGGCAGCCCAGGCTGAGCATCTACCCACCTCGGCTGCCAGCTGTACTCCAGGATGCCGTTGGTGTACGTCGCCGGGTCGCCCAGCGCGGCCTGGTAGCTGATGGCGAAGGTTCCGCCGCCGTACCCGCCGGTGTAAGCCTGTGCGGCCGGGAAGGTCCGGCTCGGATTCGGTATATCAAGGACGGCGGTCAGCGGGAGCGGGACGGGAAGCGCGTGGATGCCGGGCAGCGAGACGTCGTAGAAGGTGCCGATCAGAGTGCTGTCATCGAAGCTGACCGGCAGACTATGGGTGTTGTGCAGGATAAAGCCGCCCGAGTTGTAGAACTGGCTGGCGACCGTGACGGCCAGCAGCAGCGTATCGGCGGGCTGACTGAATCGCACGGAGTACGCCTGTGCGATCGGGTTCGTGCCGGTGAACTCGGCGGGCACGATCCTGACAAGATCCCGGCTGGCTTCAAATGAGCCAGGCCCGGTGTGGTCGAAGGCACCGATGGTCGTGGGCGTTTGGACATCGGACGTCTTGGTGGGCTGCCACTTGCCGTTGTAGAACTCGGTCCAGCACAAGATGGCCTGGACCTGAACGGATCCCTGGCTCGCGGAGTTCGCGCTTGCCTGCGAATAGCTTTGGAGATCACTCAGCTTAAGGCTGGCGATCTCGCCGCCCTGCACAGCGGGGCTGGCGACGCTGAGATCGGCCAGCCGCGGCTGGGCTTGCTTCAGCACCTTGAGCCAGAACAGGAATAGCCGGCCATTCCACACGATCGGGGTTATCGGCATGCCCTCGCAGTCGATCTTGACTTCGGTCCAGGGCGTCCAGCTGCCGGACCTGAGCGCACGGAAGTAGTACTTGCGGTTCGCTCCGGCGGTTCGGGCTACGACATATGAGGTCTCGTCCGCCGTGGCGGTACCCGGCTGGTAGTAAAGGCCGCATGGCTCGAGTTTGGCGACCTCTTCCAGCGAGGTCAGATAGTCAAGATAGGCGCTGGCGCCGACGTCATCGGTGATGTCACCCTGCAGCAGGCTGCTCATCATCTGCTGGAAGAATGGCGATTGATTGTCGCGCAGCTCCGGGTATAGCCAGTTCTCTGGCCAGAGGAACACCTCGCGGTTGGCCTGCCAGACGCGATACCGTTTCATCCAGGTCCATCGGGTGCTGTCAATGCTCGCCGGCGCGACCTGCGGCTCGAGATTGCGCAGGACGCGCTCGATGAAGAGCTGGACGGTCGACAATGCGAGCCTGATCCGTGACGTCAGCACCGGCGGCTGCGTCTGGGTGTCGATCAGGAAGTACTCGTAGAGGCTGTCCGGGGTGTCGAACGCGACGGCGCCCTCCGGCACGAAGAGCAGAGCGGACCCGGCCGGGAGCGCGGCGAGAATGCCGTTGCTGATCGTGACGGCATCGCCCGCCACTGCTGACACGACAGTTCCTGGCGCGATGCCAGCACCCTGAACCGCCATGCCCGCCGTGATCCCGGCCGTGCCCATGCAGGTCAGCTCCGTGGCACCGGTGGCGGCGTTGACGATCGTGGTCTGGCTAAACAGTGACCGCGCGTAACTGTCGCCGAGCCGCTGCAGGATATAGGCCACCAGGGCGTCGCGCTGCTTGATCCTGGCTTGGTCGTTGATTGGGCCGATCACGGTCAGCCAGCCGGATTCGGCGTAGCGTGCCCGCAGCGCCGACTGCAGTGCGCTGACGGTCGTAGCCGAGGGTGCGTTGGTGATGGCCGAGATGAGCGCCGAGGCGGTGAGCCCGCAGGTCCTGACGATCTGCTGCGCGTCGTACACGCGGCGCACGTTTTCCACGCTGGACAGACTGGCGGGGTCGGCGCTCCCGAAGAACTGGGTCGCCAATGCGTTCACGGACTCCGGTGCCCATCCGGTGAGGCTCAGCAGCGCCGTCTGGCCATTCGGCAGCACGGCCGCTGGGTTCCTTAGCACGGCAAGCAGCCGGCTGTCGCCCGGCGACAGAGATTGCTTCATCCGCGCGAAGTCAAGCAGCGCCGTCAGGACGGCTGACAGCCGCACCGCCGTGGCCTGATCAGGGCCCTGGTCCACGGCGAGCAGGCTGAGCCAGCCCGGGTCGATATCTGGCGCGGTTCCGAGGTAGGCGATCTCGGCCGCGGTCAGGGACAGCCCAGCGGCCAGAGCGGTCGCCTTGAGGAAGCGAACGTAGGTATTCCCGAGACTGGTCACCCCGCTGAGCGAGTACAGGTAGGCACCGGGGATCAGCTGCCAGCCGATGCCGAGGCTCCGCCAGCTCACCGAGAGCGTGGTCTGGATCGAGCTGGCCACCAGAGTGATCGGCACGAGCTGGCCGGCCACCAGCCAGATCGGGCTGGAGTTGCTCCAGAGGCCGCCGACCTGGGCTCCCAGCACGGCGGCGGCGCCGATCTGCAGCGTGAGGTCCGCACCAGAGTCAGCCGCCACGTTGATGTCGTAGAAGCCGTCTTGCGGCACTGTGAGGTAGCCGCTCCAGATTCCGGCGATCTTCCCCCCGCCGTGGCCGGCTGGCAGCTGACGGCCAGCGGTATAGGTCTCGGTCCCGCCGGCCGAGACGGCGGTCGCCAGCGAGAAGTAGCCGCTGGCGCCCGAGGGATCGAGGCCGCCGATCGTGATGACGGTCCCGCCGGCCGAGGCGGAGACCACCTGGTTCATCGGGAGCGCTCTGACCGGATCCGAGGCGGTCGCCGCGTTGATCGCCGCGGCGACATTGCCAGCAAGCAGCGCCGCCGTGGTGTCAGCGGCGCCGACGGTATACGGGATCGCGACGCCGTTGATCGTGGTCGTCACGACATCGCCGATCGTGATCGGGCCGCCCATCGTCGCGGTCTGCGAGTAAGACAGCACCGGCACGTACGCGACGGACTGATCGGGCGGGGCGGTCAGATCGTTGCCGAGGAAGAACTGCGCCGACAGTCCCGGCTGCTCGATCGCGACCAGGTCGGTGATCGCGGCGGCGGTCGGATCGGTGTCGGAGTGCAGGATCGCCGGATCGGCGAGCAGCGCGCTGGCGAAGCTCGGATCGGTGCCGGCCGCCGCAGTGATGGACGCTAGTGCCTGCTCCTGCTTCCGCTTCAGCTTCAAGACGGGCAGAAAATTGTCAAGCAGCGCCGTCCGGCGCGCCTGTACCGGGTCGGCGGAGGCGACGTAGGCGGCATAGAGCGGGCGCAGCTCCGGGTAAGCGGCAAAGAACGGGCCGACCACCTGCTGGTTGTCGGCGGTCAGCCGGGCGACCGCGGTCGCCAGGGTCGGGTCGCCGACGATGGCCGCGTCGATGGCGCTCTGAGCGGCCGCGTCGAGGACCCCGGCGAAGCTGAGCTGCTTGCTCAGGTCGTCGTAGCTAAGCCGCCCCGCCGATGCGGCGATGACCGGCTGGGGCAGGGTCGGCTGGCCGGGCGGGCTCGAGTAGGGGACGGACGTCGAGAACGTGTCGTTCAGCAGGCCGAAGAAGAAGCCGCTGGCTGAACTGCCGTACACGAGGGTCATCAGGCCCTGGGCGATGCCGCCATCGGGGTCGTCCTGCAGCGAGAATTCCGCCTCGACGGCCGCGAAGCTGGCCCGCAGCGCGAATGCGAGCCCGGTCACGGTGGCCTGCGACGGCGCCGAGATGCCGCTGATGTCGGAGTTCCAGATCAGGTACAGCGCCGCCGTGGTGCTCAGGCCGACGGCGGAGAGCGCGCCGAGCAAGCGGATGAAGCGGATGACCGGCGGCTCGGCCGGCGTCGTGGCTGGCGGGTCGAGCGGCGCGAACGGGTCGAGGCCGGTGAACTCGCGCAGCCGCAGGAACTCAAGCACGCTCAGGCCGAGCGTGTGCGCCAGCCATCCGTACCTCAGCAGCGCGCTGACGCTGGCCAGGGTCAGCGGGGTACTGGGATTGAACCCGAGGGCGGTCGTGATCAAGGCAAACTCGGCGCCGGTCAGGTTGCAGGCGGCGCACAGCGCGGGCTGGTGGCCGAACAGCGTCTGCGACGGGTCGGCGAGGAACTCGCCGTAGCCGTCGTCCGCGAACGGCGCTAGCCGCCGTCCGGCCGCATATCCGCCCGCTGTCATCGACACCGCCAGGGTGAATGGGGTGGTGGGACTCGTGGCGGTGAGGATGACCTCCCCGCCGGCCGCCAACGCTGTGACGACGGAGTTCAGCGGCAAGCCCGTGACCGGATCGGGTGTCGTGGTCGCGTTGATCAAGGCAGCGATGCTCGCCGCGATCGTTGCCGGGGTGTCGCCAGGAGCGGTCAGGTAGGCCAGCGGCAGGGTGTTGATGGTCGTCGTCAGGGTCACGCCCGCCGGAATCGGGCCGGCGACCGTCGCGGCGGCTGACAGCGTGGGCCCCGGCCGCACCGGCGGCCGGACCGGGGGCCGGACCGGGGGCCGGACCGGGGGCCGGACCGGGGGCCGCACGGGCGGCCGCACCGAGTAGCTGCCTGCGTTGGCCGGATCCAGCGAGCACGCCAGGGCGAAGGGCGCTCCGGCGTTCGCGGCAACGACCGTGACCACCGCGGCGGCGCTCGACGCGACCACGAGGCTGTTCAGCGGCAGGCCGGAGAACGGATCGGCGGTCGTCGTGGCATTGATCGCGGCGGCGATGCCGACCGCGATCGAGTCCGGCGTATCGCCCGCGACGACGGTGTAGGCGATCGCCACTTTGTCGAGCGTCGTGGTCAGCGTGTCGCCGGCGCTCACCGGACCGGCCACCGTCGCGCTCTGTGCTACCGGCGAGCCGGTGGCCGACGCGTAGGTCTCGGTGGCCGCTGCCGACAGCGAGCAGGCCAGCGTGAAGCCCGCCATGATCGTCACGGTGCCGCCGGTGCTTGAGGCATAGAACCGGCTGTTCAGCGGCAGTAGGGAGACTGGGTCCAGATCTGTGGTCGCGTTGATGGCTGCCGCGATCGCGGCGGCGACGGCCGCCGCGCTCTCTCCGGCGGCCACGGCGTGCGGAGTCACCTGGATTCCGTTGATCGAGGTGCGCAGCACGTCACCGATGTTGACGGAGCTGGCGACCGTCGCAGTCTGGGCGCCGAGGTCCTGCTGCGGCAGGGTGGGCGTGAGGAACATCGCCTGGTAGAGGGCGTTCGCGCCGACGGTGCCGATCGGTGCCCAGCAGGCTAGCAGCCGGACCAGGGCATCGTCGGTGGTCACCGACAGCAGGTTCATCACCTGCACCAGCGAGCCCAGGCGCAGCAGCAGGGTCTGGAAGCCGACGTCGAGCAGCGGGCGGTTGATCGGATCGTGGGCGGCGTCACTGCTATCGGTCACGAGGTCCGCGGCGGGATACAGGGCGACGAGGATGTCATCGGTCCGCTCGATCGACAGCGCGGCATCGGCGGATCCAAGCAGCGGTGTGAGCTTGCGCCAGAGCCGGATGAAGCGGATGAGCTTGGTGAAGTCCGTTCCGCTGAGCAGGTTCTTGGCGGCGTCGGGATTGGAGTAACGCAGCGCCAGGGCGGCGGGTGAGCAGTCGCCAGGGTTTCCGGTCAGGTTCGTGATCGTGATGATGTCCATGATCAGCGGGTAGACGGCCGGGCTGGTCACCCAGCTGACCACGGCGGCGTAGTCGGTCTGGCTGGTACCGCCGTACTGGGTGGCGTCCAGGCCGGCCGGGAGCGCGCTGATGAACTCCGCCTCGATGGACGCTGGCGTCGACATGGTGTCGTGCAGTGCCTGCAACGTCGCGAATGGCGCGTTGAGCTGGCTAAGCCGCGGGATGAGCGCCGCGTTCGGGTTGATGAACTGGGTCTGCACGATCGATGCCAGGTCGTCGCAGGAGACGCCGAGGCGGCGGGCGAATTCCTGCAGGCTCATCGCCTGCAAGGTGGCGAGCGCGGTGGCGTTCGGCAGGCCGTAGAGGTCGCCGAGCTGGAGCTCGGGGTCGGTGAACACCCGGTACTCGTCGCGCGAGATGCCGAGCCGCTCGATCAGGATGTCCGACCAGCCGAAGCTGGTCGGCGTCGCGCGGTCGACCAGCGCGTCGCCCGCCCGCAGCGCGGCCATCGCGTCGGGGAGGGCCACGCCGAGGCCGCTCAGCTGGAGCCGCAGCAGTTCGAGCGGGCGGTTGAACGGGAGCGGCGGCGGGAAGAAGGCGTCCCGCAGCATCGCATAGGCGGCGGCGTTGACGTACTGCGGGCTGGCGACCAGCTCGGCCGAGGTCACCGCGTTGCCGGTGTCGTGCCCGGTGTAGTTCTCCAGCGAGAGGCCGTTAGCTACGAAAAACTCGAGCGTCTCATTGACGATATCGATGTAGGGCAGCGCGGTATTTGTATTCTCGCAGGTCAGCGGCAGGTATTGCAGGTCAGGGCGGCGCTGGAGCAGCACGTCCTGCGGGTTGTCGCCGGCCGGCGGCGCGGGCTGGTCGATGTAGTTGAGCAGATCGACCAGGTATGCGGCCGGACTGAGGATCGAGCCGCATTCGGAGCAGTCGCAGTAATCGAGCGACCCGAACAGGTCCTCAAGGGTGGGATAGGCGGTCACCGGGTAGGCCGGCGCCGCCGACTGCGGCGGGAAGCCGTACTGGATGGGCACCGCGCCGCCGAGGCCCGGGGCCACCCGGCCGCCCAGGTAGGCGACGGCCACGCCCAGCACCGAGGCGAAGATCTGCCTGGCCCGCGCGTGGATCGCGACGGCCGTATCGGCGCCGCCGAGGTCGTCGCCGAACGACCGGGCGAAGCCAGCGGAGTCGTAGCGCGTGACGGCGAACGCGGAGTCGAGATTGTGCCGGAGCAGCACAGCCAGGCTGGCATCATCGGGCGTCAGCTGATAGGCCCGCTGGAGCCGTTTGACCGCCGCAATCACCGCGGCGGGCGTCCCGGTCAGGCCGGTCCTGGCGAGATATGCCTCGACCGGCTCGATGCCGATCTCGAACTGGCCGGCGTTGAAGGTCAGGAAATCGGCAACGCCCGCGGCGACGTCCGCCGGGCCCGCGATCGGCATGCTGCCGCGGCTGACCTGATCGGCCAGTACGGCGGTGGGAAAAGCGATGCGGACCTGTGCCGCCAGCAGCCGCGCGTAGTTGGCGGCCCGCTCGTCGGCGGTGGCGCCGGGGATCTCCGGCGGGATCGCCGCCCCGATCAGCGGCGCCCATCTGGCCGGATCGTAGTACCCGCGGCTGGCCAGATCTCCGGCGGTGCTGAGCGGGCTGGCCGCCTCGGCCTGAGTCAGTGCGGCCACCATCGGCTGGTTGTTGACGGTGAGGTAGTACAGCTGCCCCATTAGCTGCAGCTGTTTCGTGGGCTCGGTGCCCAGCGCCTGATCGAGCGCGGGCCAGAAGCTGGACCAGTCCCCCCGGTGCTGGGCGTAGATCCCGGCGAACTGTTCCTGCTGCGCCGCGTCGGGGAGCGTCGGCGACAGCATCTCCGCAAGCGTCGACGAGCCGACCGGCGGCGCGGCGGTGAGCGAATGTGCGGCGCTGATGGCCTGGAAGCTCGCCATCGCGGCGGGCACGTCGCTGGCGAGCACGCGGGGGATCACACCGCTGGTGATCGCGTGCTGCCAGATCGCCCCGACGGTGGCTGGGCTGGCCTGGAACAGGCTGTCGGCATTGGCAGGAAGACCGGCCCTGAACAACGCGTAGTAGAACTCTGATCTGACACTGGCTCCCGGAACGGGCCACCCCTGCGTCTGCTGCGGGTCGGTCTCGGCCGCAGGTGCGGGCACAGCGATCCGGCTGAACTGGTCGGCGTACGCCGCGAGCGCGACCGCGCGAGCGTCCCAGCCGGTCTTGTTCGCCAGGTAGGTGATGTCCTGGCGGCTGGCTTCCTCGCGCAGCGCGCCGAGGCTGCCGGGGTAGACGGCGGACAGATTAGCCGTCAGCGTCTCGAACTCACTGGGCAGGCCCTGAACATTGGCGGGCAGCACCACGTCGAGGGACACGGTGGCTGGCGCGGAGTAACGGACGGCGGAGCTGGCCAGCACGCTGTCTCCAGCGGACACCCGGACCTGGAAGTCGGGCTGCGCCTTGTGGTGCCGCGCCAGGTAGTCCGCGGCGATGACGAGCTGGCTGAAGGCATAGCTGCCGTCCATGCCCGTCTGGGTGCTCGCCAGCACCTGGTCGCCCCCGACGTTCTTGTCGACGAGCCGCACGGTCAGGCCGCCGATGCCGGGCAGAGCCGGGCTCCGCACCGTGCCGGTCACCGTGTAGGTCGCGCCGGAGCCGGCCGAATCGGGACCGGTGGCCGGGCCGGCCAGTCCTGGGGTTCCGGCACCGCCGGGAGGACCACCCGGACCCGAGCCGGAAGTACCGCCGGGAGGACCGCCTGGACCCGAAGCTCCGGTGCCGCCGGAAGGGCGTCCTGAACCCCCGGCTCCGGCACCTTCGGCCGCCGGAGGAGTGCTTGCCCCGCCGGGCACCGCCAGCTTGGTAACCTCTGCCGCGGCCGCCGCGGCCGGTGAGCCGCCTGGCTCGAATCGGGCGACGAGATTGGCGAATTGCACCAGGTCGCCGGGGTTCAGCACGCGCGGACCGGAGAGCCGCACGCCATTGACGAACGTTCCCCCGGTGGAATTGAGGTCCCTGATCGTCACCGTGCCGGAATGGCTAACCGTAATCAGAGCATGCCGTCGGCTGACGAACCGGTCTTCAAGAATCAGGTCCGCCGTATCAGAGTGGCCGATCACCAGCTCGGCCGCCGACAGCGAAAGCACCAGCCCGGCCTGCTCGGCCGGCTCGGTAACGACTAGCTGGGGTGCGCCAGGGTCAGCTATGACCATCGTGAACCTCCGGTCGCCATACACCGCCAGCCGGGCCGCGACCAAGATCGCGTCGGTGCTGTTTCATGGTCTTCCTCTCGACTTCGACGTCGCTAAGGTCGCTGGCTCTCGGCCGTCGGCCGCCGGTAGCCGAAGATGAAGCCGAAGATGCCGCTGTGGCTTTCGTAACCGCCGGACGGCGAGCCAGCCCGTGGTGTGCCAGTGACGGTTCCCGCCTCGTGGGCGTACCAGATACCGAAGGCGATCGAGCTGGATTGCGGTCCCGACGAGGTCCGGTCGATGTAGTTGTAGGTGAAGATCAGCCCGGCGCGCTCAGTGAACGAGTGCGCGGACTGGCCGGAGCCGGACGCTTTGTCAGCCGAGCCGGCCGCATAGACCAGCGAGAGCTCGCCCACCACGCCGAGCGGCTTGCCGAAGCCGAGGCCCACGGCCCCGATGCCGCCGAACGAGCGCAGATTCTCCAGCGTCGGGCCCTGGGAGAGCGACCCGCGGGAGGCGTAGCTGACTACCGGGTTGAATATCAGCGCGCTGAGAGAGGGCCGCAGCCGGAACGACTCATGCTCAGATTCCCACTCCGCGCCGACGGCGCCCGTGCCCTGCGCCACGAATGCGGTGCTGGCCGGCGAGCCGGTCTGCTTGGCTTCCTGTGCTCCAGCAGCCCCGTAGATGGCCCAGAACGCTGCTGTCTTGCTGAGCTGCTTTTCGCCGTAGTGCACGGTCAGCAATCCGGCGCCGGCGCCCGATCCGGAGCCGCCCAGCGTGGTGGCAGAGCCGGTGACCGCGGCCCCGATGTCGAACCCCGAATCCTCCCCGCCGGCAATCTGCTTGCGGATCGCCAGAACCCCGCTGGACAGGCCGCCGCCGGTCGCCGGGAGCCGCAAGGTCAGGCCGGTTGCCCGGGAAACCACTGCCAGCGCGCCGCCCTCGACGTCGAGTGAGCCAGGCGACATCACGCCGGATCCCTGGCTGACGGATGAATAGAGGAAGTTGGCCGGGTCGAGCTTGAAGCCCGGCGGGCCAGGGACCTTGAGTCGGAAGTCCGCACCAGGCCCCACCCCAGGAAGCGGAGCGTCCTTATCCTGGTCGTCTGGACCGAGTCCGGTCGGATCGTTGTAGCGGAGCGGATTGTCGCCGACATAGCCGTACAGGTTCTGGCCGCCATTCATCCCGGCGGGGTCGCAGCTCGTCCATCGCCCCAGCCAGGGTGCGTAGTATCGCGCGCCGTGGTAGTAGAGGTCGTTTTCTTCGTCTCGCTCTTTTCTGGTGTACCGGTATCGCTTGGGCACGCCAGTCTGGGAGGCAACGGCCTGATAGGACGTGCTGCCGAACGGAAAGTACTCCTCGTAAGAAATGATGTTCGACTGATCGTCGAGTTCGAGCACGGCCGAGCCCAGGTGGTTGCCGAACTGGTAGCGCACGAGCTGAGCGGGGGCCTTGTCGGTGCCGACGGTGCGCGTCTCCACCAGCGCCACCGGCTTGTCCCCGTCGGACACATGCAGCGTCTGGCGTTCGAGCGTGATGGTCGTGCCGTCGGCCGCGTATTCGCGGTAGATCTCGATGTGGTCCAGGTAGATCCGCTCGGACTTACGGCTAGCCGTCTGCCCAGCGACTGCCTGGCGGTCGGTCGTCTTCCGCACCCGCTGGGCGTCGCTGTCGTAGCCGTAGTAGGCCGTCTGCGGGATGCCGCTTCCGGCGGCCTGCCGCACCGTCGAGCGGAGCCGGTCGTCCTCGTCCCAGCTGAGCACGGCCAGATGCGGCATCAGCGTCATGTTGCCGTCGGCGTCATGGCTGTACTTGCCGCTGAACGGACCGGCCGCCGGATCGCCGGGCAGGCTGGTCGCGGACAGCCGGTTGCTCGTCTGTGCGGCGTCGACCTGGGACGGCTCGGTATAGCTGTACCTGCGAGTCCAGCCACCGGGCCCGGACCGGTGGGTCATCGCGAGGATATTGCCGACCGCGTCGTAGCTGTACGTCTCGCTGTAATTGCCCATCGCGTTCCCGTCACCGGGCTGCGGCAAGCCGATGCGAACCGAGTCGTCGTTGCTGACCTGCTGCGGTGGCGCCGACCCGGGACCGGTCTGGCCCAGGTGCTCGCGGCCGGTCGCCGCGATCAGCCGGTACAGCGGGTCGTAGTTGTAGTCGGCCGACGGCTCGACTCGCTGGTTGCGGAAGAAGATCACATCCTGGGTGTCGGCCCTGTCTGCGATCCGGGTGACGTTCCCGACCGGATCGCAGTAGTAGGCCAGATCCTGGACGCTCCGCTGGTCCGCGGCGAAGGAGCCCGGCCTGCTCGTGGTCAGACTGACCAGCCGGAAGGTCTGCGGATCGTAGCCGTACGCCGAGCGCGTGCCGTTGCCGAAGGCGAGCGACGTCCGCTGGCCGCGCGCGTTGTACTCGATGCCGGTCACGGCGTGCTGGCTGGCGGCGGCCGGGTCGAGCAGACCAGCCGGGGCGGCGGGCTGTTGCAGCCAGACATCGAGCTGGCTGAGCAGCGCTGCCTCGTCGTATCCGGGCCGCAGAACGTCCGGCCTCATGGTCGCGTTATGGGACGTGACCAGCTGGATCGGGCGGTTCAGCGCGTCGTAGGCCGCGGTGCCGGTGAACCTGTCCCGGCCCCCGTCGCCGGATGGCACCAGTCCGGCCGCGACCGCAGCCGCGTCGAGCTGAGCCGCGCTGGTCAGCTCGGCGAGCACCGTCCAGTCGATCGCCTGCCGGTAATCCGCCGCTAGCTGCCGGAAGCTGGACAGCAGGTTCCCCTTGTAGTCGTACTGGCTGTGCTCCAGGTAGCCGGCCATGTCGTAGTGCCGGAACACCCGGCCGCACAGATTCGCTGCCGCCTGGCCCTCGCCGTAGACCGACAGCTCGACCAGGACCTCCGGCCCGCCGCCGGTGCTGACATAGCGCCTGGTCGGGCGTTGCGCCAGGTCGTAATCCAGACGGAAAGCGTGACCGCGCGCATCCCAGCTGCGGATCGGATGACCGGCGACATTGACGAGCCCGAGCCGCGCGCCACCGTCGGAGTTGACGCGGTAGAGCGGATGGCCAGCCAGGTCCGTGCCCGCCAGGTACGCCACGCCGCCGCCTGCCAGCGGCGCCCGGTAGCAGTACTCCTCCGCGCGGCGGCCGAGCTGGTCGAAGACAACCAGCGGCCTGCCGCTTGTGTCGTGGGCGGTGCGGACCGGATAGCGGTTCCCGCCGCCGTTGTCGGCAACGGCGAGGCAAGCTCGGCCGAGCGCGTCCCAGTGCGTGACGACTGGCGTGGCTGCGGTGGCCGCGGCCTTGCGCGCCGCATCCTGCTGGGCGGCCTTGTCCGCGGCCGTCGCGCCGAAGGTACCGCCGATCCGCAGGTCGTACCACGACGTGAAGGGGCCGGTGCCGAGCAGGCGCTTGAAGTGGTCTCCGACGTCGGCGTCGGCGCGGGGGTCGGAGATGAGCACGGTGTCGTTGCGGTCCCAGTGCCGCTCCTGCCACGGATCGAAGGCCACCTTCTCCCAGCTGCTGTCGGGATGAAGCGTCGCCACCACCCGGCCAAGCGGGTCATAGCACAGGACCTTGGCAACCCCGGACTGCGCGGCGAACTCAAAACCGCTGGTGGCCGCGAAGAACGACTCATACTCGCGGACCGGCCGCCCCTTGTTGTCGAAGATCGTCCAGCCGGACCCGGCCCAGCGCGGATCGACGGCCTGGCCGCCGCCGGTGACCGGACCTGGTGCCGCCCGGGCCTTGCGCTGGATCTCGCGGCCGAATCCGTCGGAGTAGACGAAGTGGTATTGGTACCTGGTCGTCCGCGGCGCGCCCGGATAGGGGGCGGTGACCAGATCGCTGACGTGAGTCTCGCGGGCCAGGGTGTAGGCGACGGGCGGCGACGGCTGCGCGGTCGCCGCGGTGCGCTGGTAAGCGCCGAGATCGTACAGGCACCGGGTCGTGGCGTTGCCCAGGATCGCGGCCGGATCGCCGAGCGGGTCGGTGAACTGCGCGACCAGCGTCGCGTCGTCGAGATCGGCGGCGAAGCCGGTCAGCAGGTCCCCGAGGGCCTGCGTCGTCTTCCCCGCCGCAGCGGTGGCCGTGACGTGACCGAGCGCGTCGAAGGCTGCGAAGACCCGGTTGCCGTTCGGATCCGTCACGGTGGCCGGCGCCAGGACGCGATAATCGTTAATCGCGATCGTGGTGTTTCCCACCGGATCGGTCACGCCGACCGGAAGCAGCGGGTAGCCGTCGAAGTCGGCGCGGCTGATGGCGCCGAATTGGTCGACGGCGCGGCGCGGCAGGAAGAACTCCAGACGCGCATTCGTCAGTTCTTGCGCTGGCGGGTCGCTGTCCCCTGGTGAGTAGAACACCCGGCCAGAGGGGATCCACCAGCCCGTCTCGCCGGCCAGCTGCAGGTAGCCGGCCTCGGAGAGCGTCGCAGGCGGAACGAGCGGCCCGAAGATGGCCGACAGCAGGCCGGGAGTCAGCGCGGCCTGATAAGACTCGCCGGGCAGCGCCAGCGGCTCTAGCTGGCCGGGCGGCAGCAGCGTGGTCAGGTCGTCGCTGCGGTACCTGGTCCGGTGCTGCTCGACGAAGCGCCGGCTCGGCGCGGCCGCCGGCAGCCCGGTGCCGTCGATGTCCGAGCCGGGGATCGCCTCGTACGGCAGGTCGTGCGCTCCGGTCCACACCGCCGGCCAGACCCCGCCGACGCCGTCCATCTCGTCGAACGTGAACAGATTGGTGATCGAGGTTCCCTTGACCGACGGGGCAATGCCGGTGATCTCGGCGGTGTTGCTTGCCGCGGCCAGCGGCACCCGGTAGGCGTCCGGCCAGTTACTTAGGTCGTCGATCGCGTTGGTGTAGTCGTGCTCGGTGCCAAGGACATGCAGCCGCGCCTGGTCGTAGGCCAGCCTTTCCTGCACCGGCACAGGCAGCGCCGGCTCCGGCGCGGCGTACCCGGCCCGGCGGGGGTAGCCGATCGAGACGCTACGCAAGATGTTGCCGTAGTCATCGGACGCCAGGACCATCTCGTGGCTGACCCGCGGGTCATCGGCGGCGCGCTCGTAGTGGAACGCGATCGTTTCCCTGGCCTGGACGAAGAACACCGCGTGCAGGTTCTCGCCCATGTTCTGCAGGCAGCGCAGGGTGAAGTTCTGCTCGGCGACGGTGTAGGGATTGGCGGCGGCCGGGGTTCCGTCGTCGGCGTAGGTCTCGACCCGGAGCGGATGCCCCTTCAGCGCGCGGTAGGCCTCCTGGACCTCGAACGGGTTAAGGCCGTCTGGGAGCACGGTGTCGGGTAGCCGCATCGCCGCGGCATCGGCGGCCCGGCTCGGTACCGCGAGGGCGGGTTCGGTCCAGTACTCACTCAGAAATTGCTGCGTGACGGCCAGCGCGTCGGTGAACGCGCCGGTGTGAAACCAGGTGCGGGTGAGCACCGGTGGTGACCAGGACTGGGTGTCCCAGTTGACGAAGTCGCCATCGCTGAAGTCCGTATCCGCGCGGAACTCCTCGGTGTCCCATTGCTCGACCATGCCGAAACCGCGGAACTCGCGCTCGTAGCCGTCGAAGTAGCCGTGGTGATAGGCATAGCGGGCGACCATCCGGTTCCGGCCGATCCAGTCGATCGTCTCGACCCGCTCAGCGACCTGAACCGGGAACGGCAGCCTGGTGACCCACGGCTGGCCCGCAGTCCGGTCGGCCAGGTAGAAGCGGGTCGACGGCGCGTAGCTGATCCGGGTCTCCGCGCCGAGATTGTTGCGCGCGCAGGTCAGCAGATGCGGTTTGCGGCCGCCCATCAGGTCGACATAGACCAGCGGAGGGCCGGCTTCACCCGGCAGTGGCGACGACCAGACGAGGCAGGCGGTCCCGGTACCGAGCAGGTCGGTCACCTGGACCGTGCTCACCTGGTCGGCCGAGGGGAACACCGCGATCAACGTCGGTGCCGACCAGGCATTGCCCGATTGGTTGAACCAAACGCTCGTCCCACTCTCGCCGACATAGACCATGTCGGCGGTGCCCGATCCGTCGATGTCGGCTAGCCGGATCCGGCGCGGATCGAACCGTTCCTCGCTGTCAAACCGCGGTGCGAGGTCCATCGTCACCTTGGATCCGAACCGGCCGTAGCCGGTGTTCGGCCAGTAGCAGGCCTCGCCGTTGCGTATTCGCACGATGTCGGCCAGGCCGTCGCCGGACATGTCCGCGGTGAAGATGGTCTGCGTGCCGTCCGCGAGCACGACCTTGGGACCCTGCTCCTCGTCCCATCCGGTGCGCACCTGCCGCGCCGCGTCGAAGCCGGCGTCGCCAAGCGAGGAATAGAACGTGAAGAGCCCGTCCTCGGTCAGCAGGATGTCGGCCAGCCCGTCGCCGGTCAGGTCGATGAGCTTGACGTTCGGGTCCGACCAGTCGACCTGAGGCAGCGCGGCGAACCGCCGGAAGGGTTCGAATTCGTCGTCCGGCGCCCGCCGGAAGAAGCCGGCGTCGGGCTCGGCCAGGGCGACGACGTCGAGTCTGCCGCTGCCGGACAGGTCGAGCAGCCGCGTACCGGACAGACCGGACAGGTCCGAGCGGGACGGCAGGTGACCGACGGCCTGGGCTGGCCCGAACCGCGCCCGCGCGGCAAGCGTGCCGTCGGGCTGCGCGATCAGGTTGTCAGCGCTGAGGTTCCGCTTGTAGTACCAGCCCTGGCCGACGTCGGTCAGGATCCCGGACAGGCCCTCACCGTCCAGATCGGTCCACACCAGCCCGTGGCCTGCCAGCCCCTCGGGCAGGTTGCCGAGGCTGTCTGGGTCAAGGATCAGCAGGTCCGGCTGGATCTGCGGCTGGCTATAGCTGAATTCGAGTGGCGGCATCGGGCGGGACGACGGGCCCTGGCTGCCCGGCTGGTAACCGGTCTGCATCACCGAGACCAGGAAGGTGTAGCTGGGGTTGCGCGGATCGGCCGGCGTCTGCTGGTCGGAATAGACCAGATCGAGCGACCTGACCAGACAGTTCGGCCCGGCCGTCGGCTCGTTGGGGAAATCGTTGAAGAAGAGAATCCGCTGGATGCGCCGGTAGCTGCGGACCTCGAATCCGGCCCGGTAGGCGGAGAACGGATCAGGCCGCAGCGGCCATGGCCGATCGGCTTGCGGCGTCGGCGGGTCGCTGGCGTGATCACCGTAGTCGAGCACCACGGAGAACATCCAGTCAGCGGGGAGCGGCGCCTCCTCCGCCGCAGCCCAGTCGGGAAAGTAGGGCTGGAGATTCCCGTATCTGATGGTCGTGAGGTAGGTCTGGGCGGCACGAGTTTTGGCGGTCCGGTTCGCCTCGTGTGCCGCGGCCAGGTCGATGCCCGAGCCGTCCTCGGCGGTGTAGCTGTAGGTCGTTAAGTTGCCCTTGTCGTCCCAACTCCGGCAGATCTTCCAGGAAAAGATCCTGGTGGGGTCGGCCGGGTCGGCGATCCGGCTGGCCGGGTCGACGCCATAGAGCGCGGTGACGTTGTCACGGGACACGGTCCGCCAGTGCACCAGGCCGGTGTCGGCAGCGGTCCACCGCTCGATCCGGCTGAACATCCCTTCGATCCGCGGGCGGTAGAACGCGATCTGAACCGGCGCGCCGTGCACCGTCCGGGTAATCGTCTTCCTGGCCCCGGCCTGGTCGAGTACCGGCACCAAGTCGTCCGCGCCGGCCAGGATGAAGACATCGGACTCGTCGGCATCGCAATAACGCGGCAGGCCCTTATCGGTCTTGCGGGTGATCGCCGGAACTCCCAGGCTCCAGCCGAAGCCAAGCGGCCCGTTTCCCGAGCCTGAGTCGTAGCCAAGCTGCAGCGCTGGTGTGCCGCCTGACCGGCCGGGACTGAACGGCAGTTTGATTGACATCCTGCCGGTTCCGGTTGCGGCGTTGACCGAGAATTTCTCGTCCAGGCCTCTGATCGCTCCGCCTGACTTGGGCAGCGAAACCGATGGGAGCAGGTCAACGGCCCGAGTCGGCTCGCGGGTCTGGGTCGGAGCTGGACTTCCTGACCAGGCCGGGTGGCCGGCGGTGCCTGCCGTTGCTGCGGCCCCGGGCGCCGTCCCGCCGGGCGCCGTCCCGCCGGGCGCAATACCCGCAGGCGCCGTCCCGCCGGGCGCAGTGCCAGCGGGATCACCCGGGCGCGGCCGACGAAGCCAGGCTGCGCCGTCAGATCCCCCCTGGCGGGTGCCAGCAAGATCAGTCACGCTGCGCCTCCGCGGGAAGCGTGGTCGCGGGCTGGATCATCACCCGCCGGGCTGAGCAGCGGGAGGTCGCCAGTCCGTGACCTCAGCATGCCACTGCGGCAGCGGAAGAGCGGGCTGACTTCACCGATTCGATCCGGCTGGGAACGGAGCATCTGACGGTCAGCTGAGCGGAACGGTACCCGATCCAGGCCGACCCGGACCCGATCCAGGCCGGAGCGGGGCCAGATCCAGGCTGTCGGGTACCGACATCAGCCGGTGGCCGGCCGGGACCAGCCCGGTCGGCCACCGGCAGGCACGTCAGGAGCTGAGCGGATAGGACAGCGCAGCGAGCGAAGAGTACTGCTGGGCCGGGCTGCCGGGGGAACTGTAGGCGAACATGTCGCCGTTCGGCTTGATGCTCAAGGTTCCGGCGTTGCCTGAGCCTTCCACCATGATCTTGATGAACAGGGCATGAGCAGGCCTGGCCGCCTTCGGGAGGACGGCGAACAAGATGCTGTTACCGGCTGGCTGGTACAGGGACCCGGACAGGTACACCACTCCGCGAATGATCGAATACGACGGGTTTCCGGTGCCGTACAGGTGCTGCGCCGACTTCCAGCCGTTCAGCAAGGTCAGCTTGTGCCCTCGGACCGAGGCGGCCGCGAAGGAGACCCCGGCAAGCGAGGTGTAGATCGGAGCGTCGCCCCCGTATGCGTACATCGTGCCGTCAGGATCGATCTGGAGCAGGCCGGTCGTACCGGAGTATGTGTAGACACTGATGTACATGACCTGCGCTGGCCGGGCGCCTCGCGGCAGCACGGCGAAGGGCCGGTTGGCGCCAGCGCCCCCGTGCAGGGACCCGGACAGGTAGACGACGCCGCGACTGACCGAGTAGGACGGATCGCCGCTGTTCCAGGCGCTCTGGCTGGAATGCCAGCCGTTGCGCAGCGTGAGCTTGCGCCCGGCCAGGAACCGGGCCGGGTACGAGATCGCAGCGAGCGACAGGTAGTCCTGAGCGTTGTTGGGCGGCGTGCTGTATGCGGCCATCCGCCCATCCGGGTAGATGGTGATTGAGCCCACCGTGCCGCCGAGCGTGTAGACGGTTATATACATGGTGTGAGCCGGGCGGGCAGCCAGTGGCAGCACAGCGAACTCATTGCTGGTCCCGGTCGGCTGGGCGATGGAGCCGGACAGGTAGACGACGCCGCGCGAGACGGTCCAGCTTGGGGTGCCCGTGCCTGGATAGTAGATCGAAGCCGGCCGCCAGCCGTCGATGAGGGCCAGCTTGTGCCAGGTCGCTGCGGTCGACACAGTGGCCGGGGTCACCGCCCGGGTGGCTGCCGACGCGCTGCCCGCGCCCGGCGCGAAGGCGAGTGCCAGCACGCTCGCGGCGAGCACGGCGGTCGCCGCTGCGAAGGCGCGTGCTGCCCGGGCGATTCCGCTCGGCCGGCCGGCCTGCCGGTCGGGCTGGGGTGGCTGCCAGCTGGCCTCGGGATCGCCGCAATAGCCGCATGGCTGCCCGGGAGCATGAATGGCCATGTAGCCATTGGCAAGCCGGTGACCGACCATCGGGTGATCGCGCCGGTGAGCGACGGCTGGGGCCGGGGTGTGTGGGCTGGCCATGACGGCCGGGGCGGGCCGGGCCGAATGAGTTGAAGCCAGCGCTGGGGCCGACCCGGCGGCGGATGCCGCGGGGGCCGATGCGGCGGGGGCCGGGGCGGATGCGACGGGGGCGGCGGGGGCGGGGGCGGGGGCGGATGCGGCAGGGGCCGGCGAAGCGTCGGTATCGGGACGCACATAGACGCGGGCCACCTCCCGGCTGTTGTCTTGCTGCGGCTGCGCGAACATGTAGATCCTCGCTTCTCTGGTCCGGCTGTGGCTCTGCGGCGGGCCGCTGACGACCCGCGCTTGCACCGTTGTAATCCGCGCGCAGCGGCGCCCGCCTGAGTAGCGATTGCTCATTTGTCTGCCGCGGCGGTTACTCAGCCGCCCAGCGTCAGCTCAGGAACAGTGTCAGCTCAGGAACAGCGCCGGCTCAGGAACGCAGCACACGGGCCAGCTCTTCGCGGCTGGTCACGCCGAGCTTGCTGTAAACGTTCTGCAGGTGGTTGTCCACGGTCCGCACGGACAGGACGAGACGGGCAGCGATCTCGCGGCTCGACGCGCCGGCCGCGGCAATGGCAGCCACCTCCCGCTCACGCCGGGTCAGCCGCTCGGCGTCCTCGCCAAGCGATAGCCCAGGAGTCCTGACGTCCCCGCACGCCGCCGCGAGCTCCGCGGCTCGCCTGGCTGTCGCGCTCGCGGGCCTGGCGAGTCCCTCGGAACGGTAAATCGCGGACGCGGCCAGGTACGCCTCCGCCGCGAGCAGGGACGCTCCGAGCGTGTCGAAGGCAAGCCCGGCGGCTTCGAGTCCGGCCGACTTTCCCTGGACCAGCGCGGCGGCATGACCAGCGAGGGCGGTAACGAACTCGCCGTCGACGATCTCGGCGAGCGCGGCCAGTCTGGGCGCGACCGAGCCCGGGTCCCCGAGCCTGGCGATGTCGTGCCGCAGCCGGGCCTCGGCCACATGCAACTGCGCGGCTGCCGCCCGCTCCGCAGCGGCGGCCAGGGTCTCGCGGGCACGGGACAGCTCGCCGGACGCGACGTGCACCCACGCCCGGCTCCGGTCGATCAGGTCCGACTCGTAGATCCCCATCGGGCTGACTGGCAGCTCGTCCCGCTCCGCCGCGGCGGCGATGGCCCGGCTGGCGTGCCCGCTCATGCCCTCGGCGAGCGCGTACCCGGCGAGGCACCAGCGCAGCGCGGCGCGATCGGCAACCTCGCGATTGACCGACGCCCCGTCCAGGAACGCTCGTGACGCCTGCGCGAGCTGACCACGCTCGACCAGCACCCAGCCGGTCAGGAAGAGGAAGGTCGCCTGCGCGTCCTTGTCCCCGGCCGCGAGGCTGAGCTGATAGCCGACCGCAGCGTCCGCTTCGGCCCGTTCGAAGCGGCCAGCCCCGGCGTGGCCAAAGACGGCGCCGATCAGCTGCGCCGAGGGCAGCTGCGGAATTCCGCTCGCCCGCCGATGACTGCGCATGCCAGCGTCGGCGACCGACACGGCCTCCTCGCAGCGGCCGAGCAGCGCCAGGGCGATGGACGAGACATAGGCTCCCCGGCTGATCAGCGCGTCATCGTCGCTGGCCAGCAGCGGCCTGGCGGCGTCCAGGGCGCCTTCAAGATCGGGGTCGAAGACCCTGATCGTCGCCAGGCGGCCGAGCAGTGTCAGCCGAGCACCATCGTCGGTGACGGCGGCTAGAGCCTCGTCCAGGACGGCGTAGGCCGCAGTCCGATCACCAAGCAGGTTGTGCAGGTTGTGGGCCCGTGCGCTGGCGACCCTGGCCAGCTCGCTGTCGGTCTTGCACAGCGGCACCATGGCAGCGAGTACCGACTCGGCCTCGCGATGGTTACCTGACCGGAACCTGGCCTCGCCGAGGGCCAGGCCTGCGTCCACGCCACCACCCAGATCCAGTGCCGCCTGGGCGAGTCGGGCGGCGAGTTCGTTATCGAAAATCTCGGAGGCCCGCCTGGCGGCCCGGCCAAGCAGGGCGGGGTCTGCTGCCACGCCGGAGTCAAGCTGCCACTGGCCAAGACGCAGCAGGTCCTCCCGCCGTCGGCTCCCGGTCGCCTCGACCGCGCTCGCCAGGACCGCCGATATCCGCCGCAGCCGGGAGCGGGGCAGGCTCTGCCGCAGCGCCTCTCCGTACACCGGGTGGGTCAGCCGGGCCACCGTCCGCCGCCCGTCCTGCTGCACGTGCACGAACCCCTGCGCTTCGGCATCCTCGACGCTGGCGGGATCGGTGATCTTTTCCAGGATGGACAGGCCGAGCGGCTCGCCTGCCGCGAGCAATTCGATCACGGCGACCGTGTCCGGTGCCAGGCCAGCGAGCCTGGCCGCCACCAGCTCGATCAGCCGGCCCGGCGCGGTCAGCGGCAGGTGCAGCGACCAGATGCCGCCGGATTCGCGCAGGGCACCGGAGTCGACGGCGCCGATCAGCAGCTCACGCAGGTACAGGGCGTTTCCCCGGCTCAGCTCCCAGAGCCGCCGGACGCTGCCGCTGGCTACCGGTCCGCCGAGCACGGCAACGAGCACCGCTTCGGTTTCTGCCTCGTTCCAGGTATCCAGGTCGATCCGCTCGGCCAGCCCGTCCTTCCACAGCGCCGTCACCGGATCGGGGGCCGGACCCGGCGTCCGCAGGCTGGCCAGCACGCTGCAGGTTTCCTCGCGGACCAGCTGGTGGACCAGGGCAGCCGAGCCATCGTCGAGAAGCTGGGCGTCATCGACCACCAGCAGCAGCCGCCGATCCGGGCCGGCCCGGCCGAGGATGGCTTCGCTGGCCTGCCTGAGCAGCCCGAGCAGATCCCCAGGTGCGTGCCCGGTCTCCGGGAGAAACGGCGCGAAGGGCCCGAAAGGTATCGACGCCGCTGCCCGCGAGGCGACCGCCTCCGCGGTCGTGAATCCAAGCCCGGTCGCCGACCTGGCTGCCTCGAGCGCCAGCCGGGACTTGCCGACGCCGGCCGGCCCGGCCAGCACGAACGCAACAGGTTTCGGTCCCTTCAGTTTCGCCAGGATCCGATCCATCTCGGCCTCGCGCGACATGAGAGGGATCTCGCCAGTCAGCGCCATTTTCACCGCAACAAGCTTCGCACCCCGGCGAATTCTTCGCCACAAACATGGCAGCGGTTAGGTAGCCGCAGCGCCGGAGAACTGAGTAGCCGGTACTCAGGTGCCTGCCGGGCTGCCGAGCTACAACTGTGCCAGCGAGCCGGCTTTCGGGCTGGCCAGCAGCCAAGCCCACCGGCAATCAAGGACAGGAGCAAGCGCCATGGGTGTGTTCAAGCAGATGAAGGATATGAGGGACATGGTCAATGCGGCGCCCGCGATGGTAGCCCAGGCGCAGCAACTGGGCGCCCAGGCACAGCAGATGGCTGCCGCCCAGCAGGCAGCCATGCAGGCCCAGTACGCCCAGCACTCGGCCATGGCCCAGCCAGGAGCAGTGGCCGCCGGCCCGGACCTCGACCCGATCGCCGGGGTCACGCTCGACCAGTTCGCCGCCGTCTCCAAGGGCGTCGCCGTGTTCAACTACGACCAGTCCAAGCTGGTCGAAGTCGCCGCGTCGCACGGGATCCCGGCCGTTACCTGGGAGGAAGCGTCCAATGGCTGGAACCAGCGGATCAGGAACAACCCCGCGGTTGCCCAGCGGTTCAACCAGCTGTACCGGGCGAGCTGACCATGGGATTCCTCAAGAGCGTGCACGACCTGAAGCAGCAGGCCAGGCAGATCGAGCGGAACTCCCCGCCGGTCGCTGACCGGCTCGCCGCCGCCCAGGCCAAGATGGCCAGCCTCAACCAGGTACTGGCCAATCAGACCCAGGCAGCCAACACCGCAGCCGCGGCTGTGGCCGGCCTGGCCAACGGCACCGCCATCCACCGCACCGTCACCATCACCAGCATGCGCCAGATCGGCCTGATCAACTTCGACCTGCTGATCGAATTCGAGCTGACCGTCCTGCCCGACGGCCTACCGCCCTATCCCGCCACCACCCAGCAGACCGTCAGCCAGATTCGGATCGCCCAGATCCGCCCCGGCCAGACCCTGCAGGCAGTCATAGACCCAGCCAACCCCGCCGCGATCTGGCTCGACCTGTCGAGCGTGGGAGTCGGGACATAGCCCGCCGGTCCCGTTGCCGCCCGGCCAGTCGCTTCCCCTCGTTCGCTCCGTGCTCCCTTACGGGGGGGTGACCTGCCGGGCACGCGGGTCACCGCTCGGTGGCCCGGGCGCCTCTACCCGCTGAACAGCGCCGACGTCAAGACCCTCGCCGCCGGCGCGCCGGTCGGTTAGTGGCCGGTTAGTCACTCGACCAGCGGCGACGCTGGCATCGGGTAGGGAGCGAACAGGTCGAGGTAGGGCTCCGGGTATCGCCGTCCAAGCGCAGGGCGCGGACCTGATCGAGGCTGCGCCGACCGTTAAGGGCGCGGAAAAGCTCGAACGCGTCAGCGGCCAGGGCCGCGACTGGCTGCCCGGAGCCCTCCACCCATTCCCGGCCAGCGACCCGCAGCCGCAAGCCCGGGCAGCCGGCCTGATCCAGCCATAGTGCGCTGTCGTGGCCACGTCGCCCGGCGGCGTGGAAACGTGCCGGACCTCGCCGCGCTCGACCCGGCGGGCGGCACCGGTCTACCGCGCCCTGGGGTATCAGAAGGCGGCGAGCTACCTGCGCACGGTGCTCGGAGACGAGCTCGGCAGACTTCCGGCAGGGTGAGGCGATCGGGCGGCCGAAGGCCGCCACTCGCGTTCAAGCAGCGCATAGAGCAGGTCATCGGTCCATTCACCCTTGGCCCAAGTGCTCTCGCGCAGGTGACCCTCGCGCCGCATACCCAGCCGTTCCAGCACGGCAGCCGAGGCAGCGTTGCGCGCGTCACAGCAGGCCGTGACCCGATGCTTGCCTCGCCGCTCGAACAGGTAACCGAGCAGGCTACGCGCCGTCTCGGTCGCATAGCCGTGACCCTGGTGCTCAGGAGCGGTGGTGAAGCCGATCTCGGCCTGGCGATAGTCATCTGGGTGCGGCCGGGCCGCGCAGTCGCCGATGAGCTCTCCAGTCGACCGCAGGACCACGGCGAACTGGAACCATTGACCCGCTGTATCCGGATGCCGCGCCATCAGCTCCCGGATCAGTCGTTCACCCGCAGCCCGTGGATAGGGCGCGGCCCAGCTCTGGTATCGAGCCACCTCGGCGGACGAGCGGTACGTTACGAGACCATCCACGTCCGCTAGGTGAAATCGGCGCAACGCAACCCGGGTAGCGGTCAGATTCGTGAAGCCATCGTCCGGCATAACCGGCCGCTAGCCCGATCGCAGCGTGGCCACCAGGGCGTCGGCCTGCTCGACGGTGAGCGTCGAGAGATTTGGCATCGGCAGCACTCGTCGGCCGCCCGCCAGGAAGATAACCCCATCGTTGAGACAGGCGCACACGTCGGGATGCCGCTCGGCGATGGCGATCTGGGTGCGGAGCATGGCCTCCCCGCGCGCAGCCAGCGCTGGCTGCACCTGTTCGTAGGTCCGCTGCACTCGCTTGCCGATCGCGCGGCCGATGAACCGTGCGGCTTCGGTCAGGGCAAGACTGGCCAGATCATCTTCCGGCGAGGTGTAGTCGCTGCCGGAGCTCGTCGTGCGGCTGTATCCGCGGCGGCCGCGGCCTGGCAGCGGTCCTGGCCGCGGCTCCTGCCGGTAACCCGGCGCCGCTCCGGACCCCGGCGGCGGCCATGGCTGCGGTTCCGCCGCCCAGCCCGGCTGCGGCTCCGCCGCCCAGCCCGGCTGCGACGCTCCGGGGTAACCCTGCTGCAGCTCGCCCAGGTGGGCTCTGGCTAGAGCTGCCAGCTCCTGAATCGAATGCACGCCGGCCGCGCTGCCGCATTGCGGGCAGACCGCCGCTCCCTGGTTACCGTTCACCGCCCCATTGTGTGTTCTCCGCATGCCCTGTGGGAAGTGCTGCCCAGACAGGAGCGAGACATAGCGGCCGCGCTCCCCGTGATTGCCGGAGTCTCAGCCGGGGGCGAGCACCAGACGAGGCGGATGACGATGCGTCGTCCTTGGGCCCCATCGAATGGTCGCGTTGCCCATGCGCCGACGTTCGCCCGATCGCCCACAACCCGTCCGGTCGTGCCGAGAAGCGGACGTCTGAGCATGCCTGGTCAGAGACATCGGTGAGGTCATTGCTTCGTTGTCGGCCCACGGACCGGCACCTGGCCGGCCAGCCGCCCGCGCGCAACGAGGCCGCCTGGGAGCGGCTCACGGCGGTCATCATGCCGCGGCTCGCGGTGCTGCCGCCGGGCAGGCAGATCAGGCCGGGGCCGCCTGGGCATCGGCGGTCTCGATGTCCTTGAAGAAGCGGCGGTGCACCCGGAGGGTCTCCCCGCTGGCCGGGATCTTGTGCCAGACGCCGGACGCCGGTCCGAGGCGAGTGGACCGCGGCAGTTCCGCTACGACGCCGCGGGCCTTCTTCATGCTCGCCCTGCCCGCGTCGAGCACCAGGATGCGCTGCGGGGTGGCCACGACGATCCGGTATTTATTGAGGCCGAGGAACACGAAGACGCCGGTCAGCGCAGCCAGCCACGGGCTGGCGGTCTGCGCGCCGAATACCGCTTGCACGGTCTCCGCGGGCCCCAGGTACTGGGCGGCGGAGGCAGCCATCGAATCACGGAGCGCCACAGAACCTCCACAAAGGCCTGAGAATGGTGGCGGCAAAACTACCGGCTACGGCCAGAGCAGGTCAAGAGGACGCCAAAGCGGTGAGAACCGTCCGGTCAGAAGCGAGCAAGCCCCCCGGCCGAATCTGCCGCCGTACAGCCATCCGGCCGGGCCGGCCGGCATGCTGAAGCTCCCTGCGACCGATGGCCGCACTGCCCTCCGGCACAGGCCAGCGTCCGCGCCGGCCGCCCCGGCCAGCGCGGCACCCGTCTGCTATTCCGGGTCCTGGCAGAACGTCATGCTGTCCGACGGCGTCGCGAGATAGTATTGCCTGTCCGTTTCGCCGCGGCGAGGCCAGGAACTACGGTGGCCAGGGGGCAGGGTAATGCCGATTCGCAGGGCTAAGGACAAGGCCGGCCCGGATCGCGCCGCCGTTCCCGGCGGGCGCGGTGACGGACGATGCCTCGGTGACGGTCGTTTTTATCGGCCGGCGATCAACCACGATCATGCTCAGGTACGCGGCAGATCGGCACGGCCAGCCGGCGCGGCGCCAGTTCGGCTGGGTGTGCTGAGCAGCAGGCCCTGCGCGTTTCAGGCACACGAGGCTATCGGCAGATACCGGCCCGGCCCGCTGCTCGAGCACCAGCAGTCACCTCATATCAAAGTGGGCCGAGTCTTTCCAGGCCCGGCATGGCGTTGCCCGGCGAGAGCTGGTCCGTCGGGCGGCGCGATCCGCCTCGATCTGGTCGCCCCTGCCGTAGCCCGCGCTGGCAACGTCGCCAGCACCTCCGGGTCAGACCCGGCTCACCCTGGGGATAGCGCGTCGACAGGCCGAAAACTGCCGTTGCGCCCAATGTCATGACGGATCGTTGCTACCATGCGGCCGATTGGGCGCAGTTCGGGCATTAGTGGCGTCGGTCTGCAGCGGGCCGAAGCCGTACGCGATTGCCAGGTGAGATGAAGATGAGTGTGACGTCGCGTTTCCGGCGGTTGGCACGAGTCAATTACGAGGGTGCATGGAATCACTACGCGCGCACCTGGAGCGGCCGATACCCCGGACGTGCGCACATCGGCGATGAGTGGGACGGCACGACATCCGGCGGCGCGACCTCCGAAGGCGAGTACAGCCGCCTCATCGAGGACCGCTTCATCGCGCCCTATGTCGAAGCGTCCGACACGGTACTGGAGCTAGGCGTCGGAGGAGGAAGGACGGCTGCGATTCTGCGTGCCCATGCACGCGAAGTCATCTGCGCGGATATCTCCCGGAGGATGCTCGCGGCCACGCGCAGCCGACTCGGCGACGACGGGATGCGTTACGTCAAGCTCGACGGAATCAGCCTCGACGCAGTCGCGGCCCAGTCGGTCGACGTGTTCTTCAGCTTCGACACCATGGTGCACATCGAGCCGCGCGACATCTTCAACTACCTGACGCGCATCCCCCCGCTCATGCGGGGCAGAAGGCTTTGCATCCTCAATCACACGAATGTGCTGACTGAGCGTGGCTGGACGCGGTTCCTCGGCGAGTGGGACAAGAACCTCATGGGCAGGCGCGGCACGGCGTTCTCCGTGATGACGGACAGCATCATGCAGCGATTCCTTGATCACCTCGGCTACGAGGTGCTCGAGAAGGACACAGCAACGATCCCCCGCGATCCCGTCTGGATCGTCCGTGCGCCCGCGGTTACCCGGCAAACCGCCGCTGACGAGTCTTCCTTGCCAACCCGCGTGCAGCGCTAGGGTCATCGTGCATCGTGGCGGCAAGGCAACAACTCCAGGCGACCGAAGCGAAGGGGCGAAATGATCGCGCCGGATAACCGCTGTTATGCGCTGGCCGCGAACCAACGGCGATGCGCCGGTCAGGTGACTGCCGAGAGCGGACGGCTGCGGGAGTACCGTGGCACCTGATGCATATCCGGCAGCACGAAGGAGCCCTGTCATGGCTGTCAAGGTTTATCTCGGCGGTGCGGAGGCACACAGCGAGATGACCTACGACGAAGCGGACGCGTTCAGCATCACCGCTGGTGGCTTCTTGCTCATTCAGCATCTGCACTCGGGAGAACAGAAGGACCTGGCGGTTTTCGCGCCGAACGCGTGGCTCCACGCGGAAGTCGTGGCGGCACCGCATGGCGGACCGGAGGTGTCCGCATCTGCGAGGCCGCCCGTCTGAAGTGCGCTGATCCTTTCTGAGCGACTGCTCCGATGGACTGCAATTTCGACGTGGCTGCCGATCGGACACGACGCTGCCGGGGAGCCGACCGCGCTGGTGGTCGAACACGTCGAGCGGTAGCTAAAAGGACGTGAAAACCACAGAACCTGGCCCCGGCGACATCCGGTCATGCGGCCGGCCGGTCATGCCGCACGGTGCGCCCAGTCACTCACCGGTTACGCAAGGAGATCTGGTCAGACTCGGCAATGGTATCGGCCTCGACAGCTCGCAGGCCTTCGCCCAGGCGTTCGCGAGCCTGCCGCAGGAGCTTGAGCGAGTTGGCGGAGCCACGCTGAGCGGCGGCGCGCTCCAGGTCAGCCCCGTGCTCCTCGATGAGGTGCGCCTGAAGGGCGGCAGCGACTTCGTCGGCTGCCTTCAGGGCGTGGTAGATGGCCCGGTCCCGCGCGGTGTCGTCAATCATACGGCCAGTATCCCGCCAGCTGCTCGCCGAAATCGAACTGGATCCAGCCCGGGCCAGCCGCCAGCTCGACCAGCCCGAGCATGTCGCGGTAGAACCGCCGCTGCACCTCAAGATCCTCGGTGACCACGCCCACCCAGCATGGCCAGCCCATCTTCATGACCACGACTTCCCTCCCTCCAGCCCGCTGAACTTCCTCCGCATCCCCCGAATTCTCTACCACGCAAACCCCGTGCTACGAAGGTCCGTCTATGCCGCGAGGGGTGCTGGCTGATTGGCGTGTGCGTGGCTGTCGGTATCCGGGAAGCCTGGCGAGATGCCTACTCAGCCGTGAATAGTGTCAGCTGCATCCCGTCTGGTGCCCGGACCCGGGCGTTGCGGTCGCCCCACGGCGTCATGACCGGCGGTGCGACCTGCGCGGCGCCGGCGGCGGCGAGTCGCCGTGCCATCTCCTCGCTGTCCGCGACCTTTACCGCGAGCCGGACCGTTCCGGACACCCGGCGGCCGACCTCGATCGTGTCGACCGCCTCGGCCTGGGCATAGTCGAATAGTTCAAGCGTCGCCCGGCCTGCGTCGAGGGCGACGACCCTCCCGGCCTCGGAACTCCAGTCGGCAATCTGCTCGAGTCCGAGCGCGTCACGATAGAACGCCAGCGCCTGGTCGAAGTCCGCCACCGTGAGCGCGACACGCAGCTCCGTCACACTTGCCATAGCCCTTTTCTAACCCAATTGCTCAGCGCCGCCTACCTGGCCCGGTTCACGGGCTCCTCCCGTGACCATGCCGATTCTGATCTGCGCTGTCACCTCACCTGGTGCGCGGAGCGCGGCCTGGACCCTCTAGCCGCGTGCCGCCCGCATCTTGAGCTATATATGCGGTGGATGCAGGAGGTCCGCTGGTTCAAGCCCTCCACGGTGTCGCGACGGCTCTCCGTGGTGGCCGGGTTCTACCGGACGTGCGTCATCGACGGCGTGCTGGAGCACTCCCCGGCCGAGCATGTCCGCCCGCCCGTCGGCGCCGGCCGAGTCACCGACTCTCGGGTTCACGCACCTGCAGTTCGAGGCCTATCCTGCTCAACAATCGCGGCACCCGCATGGACCGGCACGCCGCCACGCGCCGGCTCTGGAATATGGCGGATCAAGCGGGCGTGCGGATTACGAGGCCGCATCCGTACAGGCTGCGGCGTACATTCGTCACGACCATGCTCGACGCCGGCGTGGATCTCCGCGACGTCCAGATCGCCGCCCGCCATGCCGATCCGCGCAGCACGATGCGCCAGAGCGCGCCCGCAAGAACCTCGACCGCCACCCCAACTACATCCTCGCCGCCTACATGGCATCCGGCACCTGACCAGGTCACGGGCACCATCGAAGCCAGATTCGAGAATCCCGACTTTGCGAATTGAGGGCATCGCGATCGCGGTCGGTAATTCGCCGCAGGCTGGCATTACGCATACGTTACGCCGGGCTGATTGCGTCTAGGCACGGACTCGGCACATGGCCGGGGCCGATTGCTGGGAGAAGCCATGCGAATTCCCGCCGTCCTGCTGACGACCGCCTGCCTGGCAGCAGCTGCTGCCTCCGCGACCGCGTGCTCTAGCGGATCGAAGACAGCAGCCGCTGCCCCGCCGACCGCTGCGTCAAGCGCGGCTGGCCGCGCGGGCAGTTCCCCGACCAGTTCCGGCGTCTCGCCGGGCGGCAGTTCCTCGCCAGACCTCAACGCCTGCGCACTGCTCTCGGTAACCCAGGCATCGTCCCTCGCCGGAAAGCACTACTCGGCGGCCAAGGCGCAGATCATCGCGGCCGGGCAAGATCAGTGCACCTATAAGAGCACAAGCGGCGGCGGCGACCTGGTCGTCATCGTCTACCAGCCAGCGAGCGGCGTGACCTGGCAGACGCTGACCTCAGTGCTGAAGGGCAGCGGAACTGTGAAAAGCGTCAGCGGCGTCGGTGACAAGGCCATGGCCGGCGCCATCGAGCTGGACGCCCAGGCCGGCAGCCGACTCGTAGCGATCCAGGGCGCGGGCGGGACACTGACCGGCGACTACAGCGCCGCCGCCATCGCGAAAGCTGTCATCGCCGCCCTGCACTAGCGACAGGCCGTATCGGTCGCGCCGATCTGGCCAGCATATGGTCGCCTTCCGCACGTGAACACGCCAGGCCCACGTCCGATGCACGCTCCGTGCCGCCACGAGTGGAGGCTTGCAACTGCCGATGGGCACAAGTTGCTCCTGGGCGATGGCCTTGGGATGCTTCCCGCATGTCTTCGCTTCCCGCCACGTTCGCCGAAGACGTCATCGATCAGCCAGCACGGGCCCAGTTCGAGGTGTTCCTCGACGAGCACCGCGCGGCGCTCGATGGCTGCCTGGACGGGCTGACCGAGGAGCAGGCGCGCCGATCGCTGGTGCCCTCCCGGACCACGCTGCTGGGCCTGGTGAAACATGCGACCTTCGTCGAGAAGGTCTGGTTCGACGAAGCCGTCACGGGCCGGCCGCGCGCCGAGATCGGCATCCCCGCGACGCCAGACGAGTCGTTCATCCTCGATGACGACGACACCATCGCCACCGTCCAGCGAGCACACCGCGAGGCATGCGACTCATCCCGCCGCGCGACGTCATCCCTGGGCCTGGACGACATCGTCCACGGCAACCGGCGCGGCCCGCTCCCGCTGCGCTGGGTGTACCTCCACATGCTGCGCGAGCTCGCTCAGCACTGCGGGCACGCAGACATCCTGCGCGAGCAGCTCATCAACGAGTAGCGCTCTCGGCGTCCGCTATGCCGCTGACCGGGCGATCAGGCTATCGTGCGGGTCAGCCACGCCGGATGCGTGGACACGTCCTCATTGCCAGTAATGCTGGTGGTCCTCAGGCCTGCCGAAGCAGCGCACTCCTCGATGATCCCGCCCGTGCTAATAGCCACGACCAAAGCCTGCCTAGGCTCAGATCGCGTTTTTAGACCGCAACGCGCCCTACTGGGGCAGCCGGACACAGTCCGAACCGGACAAGATCAGCCCCTGACCGCATCATCACAGTTCAGGGGCTGTTCCGTAAGGCGGTGCTGGCAAGTGCCGGCGACGCGGCGCTTGACATGGTGGGGCGCAGCACCTACCCCTATGGCAGCGACCCAGAAGATCCCGCGCCGGACAGCTTCGGGCTCGCCACTTACGGGCCGGCCGCCGCGCGGCGGCGGATCACCGGCGCCAGCGCGAGCTGTGCCGCGCACAGCGAGAGCCCGAGCGCGAAGCAGCCGGTCCACAGCGTGGCTGAGCCAAGCTGCTCCAGCACTGCTGTGCCCGCGAGCGGGCCTGTCACGCCGGCCAATCCCCACGCCAGCCCGAAACCGCCCATGTAACGGCCCCGCAACGGGACTGGTGCAAGCGCCGCGACAATGACGTTCATCACGGTAGCTGCACCGATCTCGCCGAGCGTCCAGACCACCACGCTTATGGCGAAGCCAACGGCGTTATGTGCCAGCGCCGTTATGCCGAAACCGGTACCGGCTATAGCCATGGAAACCGCATATACCGTGGCGGGATCGCGTCGCCCCATGTACCCGAGCACGAGCGGCTGCACCGCGACGATCAGTACGCCATTGATGGCGATGACCCAGCCATAGGTGGCCGTTCCCATCCCCACTTGATGCATGACGATGGGAAGCGTAGTCGTCCCCTGGAAATACACGGCGGCGTACAACGTAGTGATACCGACCAAGGCCATGAATGGCCGGTCGCGCAGGATGGCGCTAGCCGCTCCCGGGCGTCCGGACTCGATGTCCGAGATCGGTCTGGTTTCCGGAACACCGCGCCAGATAACTACAGCGCAGGCGGCACTCGTCGCGGCGTCTACCCAGAACAGTATCGTGAAGCCGTGCCGAGCCAGCAGGCCTGCTGACACGGTAGCGACCGAGAAGCCCAGATTGATCGCCCAGAACAACAGGCCGTACGCGCGAGAGCGGGCCGGCGGAGGCACGATGTCAGCGACAGTCGCTGAAACAGCGGGACGGTAAAGATCGATCGTAAGGCCCACCACGCATGCGGCGCTCGCCACCCAGACGATGTCCTTGCTGTACCCGAGCCAGAGCAGCGATATCGCGGACGTGCACAATCCGAGCAACATGGTGAACCGCCGTCCGACGCGGTCGGTGAGCCATCCGCCAATCACCTGTGATAGGAGCGATCCCACCCCGGCGAGGGCCACGAGCAGGCCTGCCTGCTGCGCGGAGAAGCCGCGCGGCCCAGTCAGGTACAGTGCCAGGAATGGCTGTACCAGGGCACCCAGGCGATTGACTAGCTGACCCAACCAAAGCCACCTGAAAGGCCCGGGCAAGCCGTTGAACAAGGTCGGCACAGACATTTCCTGATCTCGCGGCCTGGTGCTCGCGTGACTCATCGGCACGGTGTTGGCGCCGCGGCTATGGTAGAGGACCTTCCACCACGTTAAGATCGTCGGCCCGGTCTCGTCAGCCACGATCAGCCGTCCCGGTGGCGGCCGAGTTCCGGTCTCCGTCCGGACTGTGCTCTTACTACCAGCGGCGGAGATCCGCCGTCACATATCAGCCCTTGGCGGAAGACATCCGGCACACCGGTGCCTATTCTGCTGGATAAGGAGTTGATCGGATGGTTGGTGGCCTCTGATGCGATTAGCCGTCGGCCCCAGAGCCGTCAGGCCGAGTCCGTGCGGGCCCCTGACGCCGGAGGTCACATGGTAGTGAGTATCGGACACCGGGCCTCGCTAATCGGTACGCGAACTACCGGAGCACCGGCTGGCAGGGAGTTAACGCGCGGCGGCGAGGAACCAGAGCCGCGCCAGGTCAGCCGTGACCTGCTAACTGCGGTGACCCGGTCGCCCGTGACCTGGCTACATGCGCCGACCGCGGTGACCGACCATCTCATCGCCGATCTCTCGCGCGAGCTTGGCGAGGCGGTGGTCATGAACGCGGGGCCGCCCGCGTGCGAATGGTCGGCATTCGGACAGCCGCGCCGCCTCATTCACGCCATCCTCCCTCTCGTACTCGCTGCCCTACCTGAAGCGATCGACTTATACGCACCCGAACTGACGGCCATCGTGCCCGCAGCGGCCGACACGGTGTGCGCAGGTCGCCCGCGCCTGGGTGAGGTCATGCAGCTGCCCCTTGGTTTCGCCCGCGTCCTTCCCCGAGAATCAGAACTCGTCTTCCGCGTCGCTTCGTGCATCGGCTGGCTGCTGCAGGGGGTCAGCCGCCATCAGGAGAGCACACAGGACGGCTTACCGCTCTTTGTCTTTCCTCGGCTCGACGAGGCGGACTGGCCGACTCTGGTCACCGTTTATCACCTGTGCTCCCGCGCTCGGGCTGGCGGACTGCGGCTGCTGCTCGCCGCCGCGCCGGATCCTGGCAGTGCCCGTCGCGATCTGTTCGACAGCGGTTTCGAGCGGTGGGCGCTGTGCCGGAGCGTCCATGACGGCGCGCGGGCGCTCGACGTCGAGCTGGATGTCGCGGAAAGCACGCAGCTGCCCGAGCCGGAGCCCGGCACACCGTTGCCCTGGCAGCGGGACGGCGACATGGACGCGTGCAGTACCGCGGCTGACGATCCTGACAGCTGGCGCGCCGCGATCGCGTCCCGCCTCCGGTGGTTCAGTCCCGAGGCGGTGCTCGATCTGGCCCGGCAGGCGCCGCCTGCGGTGCCAGCCACCGAGGTGTGGCAGGCGGCCGGGACCGCGCATGCGATGATCGGCAACTTTCCTGAGGCCCGCCACTGCTTCGGGGAGGCGGAGGGCACCGCCGACTCGGCGGAGATGCGGGCCAGGATGGCGATGTACCTCGGGCTGCTCGGCGCCAAGCGAACCGGTGAGCTGGCCGAGGCAGGTAATCATGTGGAGCGGGGCCTGGACACCCTCGCTGGGATGACCGGGCCGGCTATCGACCTCGAACGCGGCTGGCTGCTCAACGTCAAGGCCCTGCTGGCCTACCGTGCAGGCCGGAACGGCGCAGCGCTCAATCTCACCCGCACTGCCCTGGCGCTTGTCCGGCCGTACCAGGACGTGGAGGCAATTGGCCTCAAGACAAACCTGGTCGCCAACACCAGCATTGTCCTGGAGAAGATCGGCCGGACGGAGCGAGCGCTCCTGACCTGGCGCCGCTTCCTGAAGCTGGCCACCAGCGTCCATGCCGTGTTCGCCAAGTCCTACTACTTCCGCGAGTCAGGACTGAAGGCCTCGATCAACGCAGCTGAGGCGCTCGTCGGCTACCAGCGGGTCTTCGAGCTCGCCGACGAACTCGGTGACACCGTCATGGCGCTGGCCGCCGCCCGCGCGGTGAGCAGGCTGGCTGCCGACGCGCAGGACGCCGCAGCCGCGCGTGCGTGGGCGGAACGGATTCCCGGACTGGCTGACCGGCTCGGCGACGTCGAAGGGCTCGCTCCGGCCTGGCTGTGGCTCGCTGTCTGCCGCGCGACCTGCTGTGATCCTGCTGGTGCGGACGAAGCGGCCGGGAACGGGCTGCGATACGCACGCCTTCTCGGCTCGTTCGAGCTGACGGCGCGCGCGGAAGCCGCCGTCTGCGCGCTGAAAGCTGGGCGACATCCGGACCCGGAGCCATGGCGGCCAGCGCTGCCGCCCAGTACGCCTCGTCAACCTGCGGACCTGTTCCTGCCCTCGAAATAGCGGCGGGTGCGAGATGACGCTCCGAGCTCCACCGATTCTTGACCGGGAGGTGCAGTGGAAGTGCACAGTCCCGCGACCGCTACCCGCGAGGCAGCGGTCGCAGCCAGGCGCCAGATCAGCCAGTACGACGTGGCATTCCTGGCCAGGCACGGGCACACGGAGGCTGCTGTCACGCACGCCGCGGCCCGCCTCGGTCTGCTGTCCCACGTCCTGGCCAGTCCGGGCATCTCCGTCGCGGTGCTTGCCGAGCGGGCTGATGTCACGCGGCAAGCTGCCCGGGTGCTGACCCAGGTCCTGCGGGTCGGCGGCGCCCTCGTGACTGATGCGGCAGGGGGGCTGCACGCCCGGATCGACCAGGCGTCCCTCGCCGCGCTCGACGACGCTGCGGCGGAAGCGGCCAGGCAGTGGGCGCCGCTTGACGGCGCGGTGGCGGCCCTGCGCGGGGACGCGACCGGGCAGCGAGCACGAATCGAGGCGGCCTTCGGCAGCCTGGGCGCCGATGCGGCTAGCCCGCCCGAGCGCGGCAGCGGCCCGGACTGGCTGCTCGATCGCGCGGCATACGGACATATCCGCGCGCGCGTGCTGAGCACGGCCGCTGAACTCGGCTTCCTGACCGCGCTGGCGGATGGACCGTGCAACCTGCAGGAAATAGCCGGCGCCACCGATCTGGACCGGTCCGCTGCGCAGACAGTCACCAACGCGCTGTGCCAGCTCGGCATCGTGCAGCCGCACGGAACCAGTTTCCGTCTCACCGATTCGCTCGGTGAGCTCCTGGGCGACTCGCGTAGTGCCAGGACGTTTGCCCTGGCGGCCGATCTGGCCCATCGATTCTGGCCGGCCTTCGGGCGCCTTGCGGAGAATGCGCGCACCGGCGTGCTCGTCCTCGACCTGCAGGACGCTGAGATCGCCGCCAGGTTCTATCTGCGGCTGGCCCAGTACAACAGCCGAGTATTTCCCGGCTACTTCGCCATGGCGCGCAATGTCGCCCGCGGCGTGCGCGAACTGCTGCCCGGCCCGAGCCCGGCCGTGCTCGATATCGGCGCGGGCAGCGGCGTGTGGGGCGCCGCGTTCGGGCATACCTGGCCCGATTCCCGTGTCGGCTTCTTTGACCGCAGCCGCGTCCTCGCGCAGGCTCGCGCGAACGTCACTCGGCTGGGGCTCACTGAGCGCTGCTGGTTCCGTGCGGCCGACCTCAGCCGCGACTCGTTCGGCGACGGCGTCGCTGACGTTCTCATCCTCGGGCAGGTCATTCACACCCAGCCTGCCGACTCGCTACCCGCACTGCTCCAGCGCTGCCGTCAGGCGCTGAAGCCTGGCGGAATACTCGTGATCGCCGACACGGTGCTCGACCCATCCGGAATCACGCCAGTCGATCATGTCTACTTCGCGGTCAAGGAAATGGTGTCGACTGGCGGCCTGGTCCTCAACGAGCAGGAGTGCAGGCAACTGCTTCGCTCCGCCGGCTTCGGCTTCGCTCGCTGCTACCGCGGTCCTGGCCTCGATGTCCTGCTCTCGTCGGCCACCGACCTCGCCTTCGCTGACGACCTGGCCGACTCGCTCCCCCGCATGCCGATGGCCGCCGGCCGGGCGAGCATTCAATGACCTCGTCACTGCTATCAGGCGCCGGATTACCAGGCCAGTCGCGGCTGCATCCGGACTGGCACCTGCTGTCCCGGCTTGTCGTGCGCCGGACCGGACTACCTTATGACTGGCTCGAACGACTGCGCGCGGGTTCGGCCGCTCAGCACGCGGACCTAGCCGCTCGCCAGCGCGCGATCGCTGAGGCGGCCGCTGCTGCCGCGCTCGGCACCTGCCGCGCTGCCGTGGACGAGGCCCGGCAGGCCGGGGACCGCGCGAGCCTGCGCGCGATCTCCCGGGTGCGGCGCCTGCTGGCCGCCGGGACAGCCGACGCCGAGCGGATCGCCCGTTACCGCCCGTGGCTACCCCCTGCCCTGCTAGTGCGGCTCGATGAGATGCTGGACGCACGCGGCGCGATGGAGGCGCAGGAGCTCCAGACCCGGCAGGCGCTGGCCGTCGAGGACCGTGAGGTGGCGCGCGCGCTGCGACAACTCGTCACGGACCCGCTGTTCGCGCAGGCGGTGTTCCTGTCCAATCCGGACATGTACCAGGCGAGCCTGGCCCGCCTGGCCGTCGCGCCCGGGCAGGGCCAGCCAGCTGGGACCGACGCCGTGCCGCCGAAGCTGGCCGGACCGTGCTGGGCCTACTTGCAGCGATTCTGCGGAAAGAACGACACAGCGTCGTTCGTCGGCCCGCTCAACTACGCGGCGATCGTGCCAGACGGCCGCCCAGTTCGGATCGAGACGGCACCGGGCCGGTGGCGGCGGCGCGAGGTGTTCGTCAGCTTCTGGGCGGTCACCGAGCTGGCCCGGCGGATAGGCGCCGATGCCGAGGTTTACCCATGGCTGAGCCCTCGCCGTCATCCGATGTGCCGTCTCGACGGCCCGATCGTGCACTACCCAGCGCAGGGTCGGCGGGTCCGCCTTCCTGCTCCGCTCGCCGACATCGCGCGGCTCGCCGACGGTACGGCAACCATCCTGGAGATCGCCGCGGTGCTCGGCCGTGATCCGGCCGAGGCCGCCGCCGCCGTCAGGCGGCTGGCTGACGCACGCGTACTGATCGCTGCCATCGACGTTCCGTCCACCCGTTTTCATCCGCTGACCGAGCTGCGTCGCGAGGTCGCTGCGCTCGATCCCCGCTGCCCGGGCAAGGCCCGCTGGCTCGCCCTGATCGACGAGTTCGAAGAGCTGAGGGTCCGATTCCGCGACGCGGAATTCGCCGACCGACCGCAGCTGCTCGCCGCCATGGATGCCTGGTTCGAGGCGACCACGGGCGTGGCGCCACGGCGCAACCAGGGGGGCACGTACGCCGATCGGACGCTCTTCTACGAGGACTGCGAAGGCACCCATCCGCGTTTCGACTTCTCCGCCAGCTTCGCCGCGGACCTGCTCGAACGGATACGTCCCATCTTGGACCTTTGCGCCGCCCACGCAGCGCTGCTCGCCGCGCACTACGGCCGGCTCGGGCGGCGGGTGTTCGACGAGCTGTCGCCGGCTGGCGACCCGCTTCCGTACCTGCGCTTCGCGCAGGTGATGCTAGAGCGTCAGCGCGCTGGCCAGCTTGCCGCCACCGACGCGGCCGTGGAGGAGCTGCGGGATCGCCTGCTCCACCTGGTCGGCGAACGCTCAGACGGCTCAGTCGCACGGCTGGAGCGGGCCGACGTTGACGCACTCACCGCGGGAATAGCGCCGCTGCGCAACTGCCATGTATCGCCGGACATCATGCTCGCCGCGCGGGACGTCGACGATCTCACCGCCGGACGGTACACGCTCGTGCTCGGCGAGATCCATCAGGTGCTCTACGCCTGGGGTTCACAGCTCTATTTCGCCGACGACGCCGCGGCCGTGGAGGGGGAGTGCGAACGTCATGTCCGCGCCATGCCCGACTACGCGGACATGGCAGTGGTGCTCAACGAGCGTCGTCACAAGGGACTGCTCAACGACACCTTCCCGGGCACCTTCATCGAGGTCGCGGCCGTACCATCGCGGCGCGCCCGCAGCCGGGTGGCGATCGCGGACGTCAACGTCGTCGCCGAGGGCCAAGGCCTTGCCCTGCGCCACCGCGACACGGGAGCCCGCTACCGCCTGTACATGGCCGGGGAGGAGCAGCTCCACCTCTGGGCCGTGGCCCTGCCGCGCGTCACGCCGGTGTCCGCGCAGCTGCCGGAGGGGCACACCCCGCGGATCGAGATAGCCGGCGCCGTTTATCAGCGCGCACGCTGGCGGCTGCCAGCTCGGGAGTGGTGCGGACCTGTCCCTGACGCGGACAGCGCGGACCTGCTCCTGCAGGCGGCCCACGTCCGGCTGCGGCATGGCCTGCCGCGCCAGTGCTACCTGCACGCCCAGTCGGAGCCCAAGCCGTACTTTGTCGATTTCGGCACGCCGCTTGCCCTCCGCCTGCTGCGCCGGCTGGCCGCAGCCAACGAATGGCTCACATTCACCGAGATGCTTCCCGCGCCTGACGACCTGTGGCTGCGCGAAGAGGGCCTCAGGTACACCTGCGAGCTCCGGATGTCCGCCTACCGCTATGCGACTGATGCCGAGCAGGGGGACGGGTGAGCGTCGAGGTCGGGGCGGCCAAGTCCCTGCAGGCCCGCGACTGGCTGAGCGCGCACGTCGACTCGGCGGTCTGCCACGCCAGACGTCTGGTCGAGCGACCAGCGCCAGGCCAGATAGCTGACGCGGTCGCTGAAGCAGTGGCCGACATCCCGTCGTCCGGTGAGCCATCCGGCGCCGCGCGGGAGGCATGGGAGCTATGGGACGAAGCGGGCTCGGGGCCTGGCGGCTGGCTTGACCTGCTCGCCCGTTCAGGGGCTGCCGAGCCGGGGTGCCGTCATCTGGGCACGGCGGCGATCCTTCAGACCGGAGCTGCGGGGATTCTCGGCGCGGTACTCCACGATCCGGCGACGGCGCCCGCCCTGGCAGGACGGAGCGGCTGGCCGCTTGGCCAGGTCGAGGCCGTCCTGAGGTTCGCAGTCACTGCCGGGTGGCTTGTGCCTGCGACATCAAGCACGGTGCTCGCCTCCCCGCAGCTACGGGCGCTGGCCGGCGCCGACGCCGTCCCGGACAGCTGGCTCGCCGCCAGGTTCCGCTTTGAGCTGGACTGGTTCTGGGCGCCGCTCGGCTGCTTGCCATCGGCACTGGACAGCGGCCAGCCGCCGGCCGGTTTCGCGGCGCCCGGCCAGTCCGGTGCCTTCCGTGCCGCAGCTACCGCGATGAACCTGCCGGCTCTTGATCCCCGCCTTAACGCGGCCCGCCGCGTCGCCGCCGCGCTTGGCCTGGCTGAGAAGCCGTCGGCAAGGCCGCGAACGATCCTGGAGGTGGGCACCGGAATCGGCGCGTGGGGCCGGGTGCTTGGCGTAGCGGGGACCTCGCTCACCCGTCTCGACTACCCGCAGGTCCTGGCGCTCACCGCCGGCCTGGCAAGAGATCAGGACACCGACCTGACCGACGTCGGTACCGACCCGGTCGGCTGCCCGCCTGCCGCGAGCTTCGACGTCGTGGTAGCCAACGAGGTCCTGCACACCGTGGCGCCCGGGCTCGCCGCGCAGTGGCTGCGACAGCTAGCCGACCGGGTGGGCGACGACGGCATCCTGATCATTGCCGATCCGCTGCTTGACCGGGCACGGCGGGAGCCTCGAGGTCACCTGCACATCCAGGTCAAGCTCGCGCTCACCGGAGGCGGGCGGGTCTGGGACGGGCCTTCGCTGGCGGCGAGCTTGCGCCAGGAAGGCCTCGTCCCGTCACGTCCGGTCCGGGTGGGCGGCTTTGACCTGCTGATCGCACGTCGCGGACCCATCCCGACCAAGGGGGGAGAGCGCGCATGACAGAAAATGCCAGATCGATCGTCGCGTTGGACGATCCCGTTGCCGACAGCGCCTTTGCCGACTCCGTGGCGCGCGCCAACGTCGTGCTCGCCGAGGCCCATCCGTTGTTACGCACCGGGCTGCGGGCCATCCTGGAGCGCGAGCCGACGCTACGGGTAGTTAGCGAACTGACGTCAGGCCCTGCGCTACTTGCCGAGATCCAGTTGCTGCGCCCGGACGCGGTGGTGACCGACATCGGCCTGCCTGACCTGGATTTGGCTCAGGTTATCCACAGCATGCAGGGCTCGGTCCTGCTGCTCGGGGATGCCGATGACACCGACGACGCGTTGCAGGCGCTGCGTGCTGGCGCACATGGCTTTGCGGTCAAGAACGGATCTCCAGGAGATCTGCTCAGCGCAGTGCGTGCGGTTGCATCCGGTCAGGGCAGCCTGACGCCAAATCTGACCGGGAAGCTGATCGACTGGTTCGCCTCTGGCGCCGCTCCGACGGTACGAGCAGAACTCGTCGAGAGCCTGACGCCCCGAGAACGGGAAGTGTTGCAGCTCGTCGCCGAGGGCCTGTCGAACGATCAGATCGCTCGCGTGCTGGTCCTGCGGACCAGCACGGTGAAGTCCCACGTTTACCATCTGCTCAGGAAACTGGGGTTGCACCACCGGGCCCAGGCGGTGGCTTTCGCGTACCGTACCCGGCTCGCCGTCGCGGGCGCGGACTTACGCCTCCGGCGTGGCCCACACGCAGGTTCTCAGCCATTGGGCGGATAGTCCGCAGTCGCGAACTTCAGCCTGCCGGGGGAAGACGGCAACGGAACACGCTACTACCATCTCATTTGTCCACTGCAGAAGGGCGAGAAAATGACAAATGCTCAGGTCACCCCGGTGGCGCCGCCGACCACCGAGCCAGCAGCCGGGCAAGTGGTAAGCGAAGAGGCCGCCGTAGTCGACGATTCGCTCATTCCTAGCGCTGCGGCCGACCAGGAGGCAGCCGATGACATCGACGACGATGACATTGAGGAGCTAGAATTCCTGATCGACGACATCGAAGATCAGATCGCGCCGCTGGCGCTTTAGGCCAGGTCAACGCGTAGAAGCTCACTGCTGCTCGGCTTAGCCGGAGAGGAACTTCGTGGCCGCCGTAAAGGAACTCTCGGCAACCGATGGGCTTGCCGAAGAAATAGCTGACCCAGAATCGCCCTTGTACCAGTTCTTCACGACGACGGTCGCGCTTATTACCTCATTCGCCGAGGGAAAAGGCTCGAACGTCATGGCGTGCGAATGGACGCTCAATGTCTCCTATGAGCCATTGCGGGTCATGTCATTGATCGGGCACGGGGACTATACTCACGAGCTGGTCAGCGCGAGCGGCGAGTTCGGCGTCAATCTGTGCTCTGCGCAGCAGGCAGCGCTTTGCAACCGGGCCGGAAACGGGACCGGACGCGATTACGTCAAATTCGATGATGAAGTCTTCGCAGGCAGGCTCTACCAGGCGAAGAAGATTAAGGCGCCGATGGTACTAGGCTGCGTGCTGAACCTCGAATGCGTCGTCGAGCAGACGTTCCCCTTCGGGGAACATACCGCGTTTGTGGGCCGGGCGATCGCTGGCCGGCTCAACCGCAAGCAGGCGCCTCTGCTCTACCACCAGGGCAAGTACTACCGGCTCGGGGAGGCTGTGACCAAGCCGGACGCGGAGCCAGCCGCGCCGACGAAGGGGACCGAGGCGTGACCGCATCGAAGACACTGCCGGCCGTCGCCAGCCGCGGCGTGGTCCAGGCGGACGGGACGCAAGAGATCCAGCAGCTCGTGGCCGCCACGGAAGGACGGCAGGGGTCTCGCACGCTTTGCCTGATCGATACTTCTCCCGGCGTCGAGCTGTTACTGCGCCGCAGTGCACTGCAGTTGGTCACCGCTCGCGGCGGCAGGCTGATCGAGCTGCCCTGTGGCGACTGCGGACCCGATTCCCTCGGTGTGCTGCGACTGCTCGCCCGCCAGATCGTACCGATCGTCAAAGCCGAGGCCCCAGACGAGATCGTGAAGGCAGCCGCCGAGATCGCCGAACTCGATCCTGAGCTCGCCAAGCGGCTCGGGATCCACCCGCCGCAGAGCCTGGGCAAGCTCGCCAACGTCCCGTCGGAGCGGCGCTCGCACCGGGAGTCCGAGGTCTTCTTCCGCACCGTCAACGCCGTGACGTCCCTGCTGTTCACTGCCCTGGGCACCGGCTCATCGTTAGCCCAAGGGCCGGTGCTGCTTTGGTGGTCGGACCTCCATGCCGCGGACCGGTCCAGCTTGCTCGCGTTCCGGCGGATCAGCCGGTGGGCCAACCAGGAGCCCGGTCGGCTGGCCCTCATCGCCACGGTCGACCTCGGCGGGTCACCCCGCGCGCCGGACCCGCCAGCGCCGGACGCAGCAGCGGCACAGGCGTTTGACTGGCGCACGGCACACCAGCGAGTCCTAGCCGACGTCCTCGCACAGAGTCTCGGCAGGCAGGTCAGATTGACAACGAGCGACGTCGGACCGGACTCACGTCCCGCGGCCGGGTCATCGTTGCCCGGGCCCTTGCCAGTCGCCGAAGCGGTCGGCTGTCTTGTCGCAGGCCAGCTGGAAGAGGGTGCAGCCCGGGCCTTGCGGGCCATGGCCGGCGCGGCGTTCATGCTCAACTACGAGGCGATCCTGCTCCTCGCCGGTCATCTCGCCGGGCATCTGAGCCAGCCCGGCGCCGACTACGACCATGCCGCGTTTACCCGGGCCTGGGAGCAGACGGAGCCCGGCGCGCGCTACGCCGCCATCGAGTTCGCAGTGACCCTCCCAACCGATCGCGACGACCTTCTGGCTTCGTCGTGGAAGGCGGCCGGCTTCGCCAACACCTGCCTCGACCGGCACGAAACGGCGCTGGCCTGCTACCAGCGGGCACTCACACTCGCCCGAACGCCAGCCCGCCGTGCCCAGGCGCTGATGTATCTCGCCCTGATCAACGGCAAGCGGCTGCATCGCGGCGCGGAAGCGGCAGAGTACCTGCGCTCCGGGCTCGCCGAGGTAGCGGGCGAAACCGATCCGGACAGCGTGCTCGAGCACGGCTGGCTGCTCAACGTATCGGCACTCATGGCATTCCAGCAGCGCCACCACGGCGAGGCCATGAAGATGGTGACGCAAGCACGGCGAATCATGCGCCCTCTGCATACCAGCGAGGCCACCCACCTAAAGGTCAACCTGGTGTCTAACGCCTCGGTGCTGCTTGAACAGAGCGGCCGGACCGAGAAAGCGATCGAGATGTGGCGGTCCTTTACCGCCTTTCTTGAAGCGGCCAACGAACTGTTCGCCAGGCATTACTACTTCCGTGAGGCCGGCTTGCTGGTGAAAGCCGGCCGGATCGCCGATGCCCTGACTCCATTCCGGCTCGCCTATGAGCAGGCAGTCGCGGTACACGACCCGTTCCACGCCGCCATCACCGCCAGCGCGTGCGGATACGTCTGCTATCACCTGGATGACCTGACCGGGGCGGCTGACTGGTATGCGACAGCGCTCGCGCTCACCCATGCTGCGGGCGACCACGAGCGGATGCCTCACGCGCAGGCTGCGCTGGCCCTTGTCCGGGCACGAACCGGGGCCAGAGCCGAAGCGGAGACGCTGCTCGCGGATGCCGCCATTGCAGCAGCCAGGCTGTCGGTGCCCGGCACCGGAGTCCTGGCTGTCCAGCAGTGGCTCGACGGCGATGGGCAGCCCGCCCTTGCGCCAGCCGAGGCGGCCGTTCTCGAGCCGCCGGGCACTAAGCTCAACCGGCCTTTCTCGCTGATCAATACATATCGGGCCGAGCAGGCCGGCTGATGCTGCCGGGCGCGACTGTGCCCGCCGCACGGGAAGGCGGAAAGCAACCAGCTGCCGCCGCCTGGTCAGCCGTGCCCCTGACAATTATCCGCAGCACCGGCTTCCCCGCAGAGCTACTTGAGTCCTTCCGCTGCGCGGATACCGCTCGGCTCTCCGACGCGCTGCTCGGCGCCCGGGCGCGGCGGGCAGCGGTCCAGTGCAGTTTCGCTCGCGACATCTTCCCCGGTGCCGTGGCGCGGGAACGGCTCGCCGGCCGGGACCGGACCGCGTTCCGCGCGTGGTACCGGCTCCGCAAGGAAATCGCGGCCGGGCGGGCCGGGGCGGCCGCGGATGTGGCTGTCGCCGCGCACGACGCGCACGCGGCCCGGTGGCTGCCGGACTGGGAGCACGCGCTCGCGGTGGTAGCAAGCGGCGAGCGCGCACTCGCCGCCTGCTACGCAGCGGACCTCGCCGAGTGCCGGCGCCTGCTGCGCGTCGCGGCCGCTGAGCCGCGCCTGCAGGAGGCGATCTTCCTGTCGAGCCCGAGCATGCACGCCGCGCTCCACCGCTACCTGAACCGCGATGAGGACTGCCCTCGGGACAGCGCCACGCGCAAGATTGAGGCGCAGCTCTACGGCTACCTGCAACGGCTGACGATGAAGAACGAGAGCACCAGCTTCTTCGGGCCCATCGACTACGCCACCGTCCAGCCGGGGCAGCGGGCCTGGATGCTGCTGCGCTCCCAGGCCGACGGCCGCCCTCGGCGCAGGTATACCCGCCTGACGTACTGGGCCGTGCAGGCACTGGCCGACTCGATAGCAGCCGATCCGCGAGTCGCTGGGGCACTCGTCCCGAGGCTCGCCAGGGGATGCGTCCTGACCGACGGCGCGGTCGAGCTGCCCGCTCTCGGCCGACGCCTGCCGCTGCCCGAATTCGAGTGCTCCGCGCTGCGGCTCGTTGACGGCTACCGCACCGCCGATGAGATCGACCGACTGCGCGTCGACAGCGGCGACGACAGTGCCAGCAGCGCTGACGTCTGGTCTCGGCTCCGCCGGCGTGGGCTGCTCGGCCGCGCCCTTGAGGTACCAAGCGCCGAAATGAATCCCCTCACCTGGCTGCGCGGCCGCATTGCCGACTGGCCGGCCGGGAGCGACGCCCGTGCCGAGTGGCTGGCTGTGCTTGACAGGTTCGGCGACCTAGCCGACGCGTTCGCCGATGCGCCGGTAGCGCGCAAACGCGAACTGCTGGCCGCGGCTGAATCGGAATTCACCACGATCACGGGTATGGACGCGAGACGCGGCGGCGGGGAACTCTACACCGACCGTGCCTTGCTGCACGACGAGGCGCTCGGCGACATCGACTGCACCATCTCGCCGGAGCTTGTCGCCCGGCTTGGCATCCAGCTGCGCCCGGTGCTCGACTTGTGCGCCAGTTACAGCACCCTGGTCCAGCGCGCCTGCCAGGACCGCGCCCGCCGCCTCCTGACAGAACTCGGCGTCGGCGAGCCCGTATCGTACCTGGCATTCATGAAGATCCTGCTGACGCGGATCAGCATGGCAGCGTGCACCAGCGACCCCGCGGTGACCGCGTTCACGGGCCAGGTCGCCGACCTGGTCGAAGACCGCGGCCGGGACGGTATCGCGCGGCTGACCGCCAGTGATCTGGCTCCGCTGCTTCATCCTGTGCCTGCAGGCACTTTCGTCTCTCCTGACATCTTCTTGTCAGCGCCCAGCATCGAGGCTCTCGCCACCGGAACATACGCGCCGGTCGTCGGCGAGATCCACTACGGCGCACAGGTCTGGACGCACCTGCTGGTCTTCCGTGAAGACCGCGATGCCATCGGCGATCACATCGCCGCGATGCTGCCCGGTGTGCCAGGCGTTCGGGCGGGCCTGGTGCACGGACGCCGACAGGGAAAGGCCTTCCCTGCCGAGCTGCCCGGGTACCGGATCGAGGTGGGCGGCCGCAGCGTCGGCCCCCCGGAGCTAGTCCTGTCAGCGGCCGACCTGTGGGTACGACCTGCCGCCACCGGAGTAGAGCTGATCTCGCGTGAGCTCGCGCAGGTGGTGCACCTGTACCCAGGTGACCCGCGGTCGCCCGCCAGCTGGCTCTTCGGCACGCCGCCGGTCATGCTACCGCCGTTGCGGCTGGGTACGCGCACGCCGCGAGTCGTGATTGACGACGTGGTGGCATGGCGGTCCAGATGGGAACTGCCCGCGGCAGTACTCGATGATGCCAGGCGCGCCGCGCCGCACGAGGCGATGGCCGTGCTGCGCGACGCCGCACGGCGCATCGGTGCTCCGATGCGGTGCTTCGTCCGCCTGCCCGGAGAGCGCAAGCCCTGTTACATCGATCTTGACAATGTTCTGGCGGTCGAGTACCTGCTCGCGATGAGCGGCACGGCCGACCATGTCGGGTTGGTCGAAGTGCTGCCTGAGCCCGCCGACTGGTGGCTGCGCGGCGCGGGCGGGACGCGGAGCTGTGAGCTGCGCATGACCTGCATCTACGGCGGGACTGATGGCTGAGCCCGCGGTCAGGAACGCGTCCGCGCAGATGACCGTCGCCCTGATGAGCCGATTCGTGCTGCGGTCCACAGGGTTTTCTCTCGACTGGCTCGATGAGCTGCGCTTTCCCCGCTCCGAGCGGCACGCCGACCTGCTGGCGGCGGCCCGGGACACGCTCCGCGCGCTGCACGACCAGTTCGATGCGGAAGCATTCGGCGCCGCTTGCGCCGAGCTGACCGCCTCGGGCGCTGATCGCGCGGCGTTCAAATTCTGCTACCGGCTGCGCCGCGACATCGGCAGATGGCTGCCGATCGGTGCCGAGCGGCGAGAGACCGCCCGCCGCCTGCACCTGCCCGAGCTTGCGCTCTGGCTGCGGCGCTGGGACGGTGCCTGCAGCGACGCGGCGCAGCTGGCCGAGACCGGCCGCGCGGTGTTCGCCGAGGAACTCGCCGAACGCCGCGCCGCTCTCGCCAGGATCGCGGCAGACCCTCGTTTCCGGGAAGCGCTGTGGCTATCCAATCCCGAGATGCACGACGTGGGCTTGACCTGGTTTGCCGCGCACTGGGATGCCGATCGCCGGCCCGCCAAGATCAAGCACTTGGAACGCCGCTGCTACGCCTACCTGCAGCGGCTGTGCGCCAAGAACGACACGGTGAGCTTTTTCGGACCGCTCGACTACGGGCGCGTCGCTGGTTCTGATGCGGTGTACCGCCGCGGCGCAGAGCCGCTGCGCCGACGGCACGTGTTCGTCGCCTACTGGGCGGTGGCGGCGCTGGCGGCGGCTATCGCCGCAGAGCCCGAGTTTCGCCCGCAGCTGCGCCCGCGCCGTGACCCGCTGCGACCACGCCCTCCTGCGGTCGCCGGTCCACTCGACCACGCAGTACACCTGCGCTGCGACGGTGACCGCACGGCGGCGGATATCGCAGCCGAGCTTGGCACCACGCCCGCGGCGGTCCTGGCGGCGGTCGACCGGCTCGCTGCCGCGGGCCGCGTCCACGTTGAACCAGCCCTTCCGGCGTCTTCGCTCGACCCGATCAGCAACCTGCGGATGGCCGTTTCCGGGATGCTGGCCGGCGCTTCCCGCGACTACTGGCTGGCAGAGATCGCGGCGGTGGAAGCGGCCGCCGCGCGGTTCGCTGATGCGCCGCTTGAAGAACGGCGTCGCCTGCTCGCTGACACCGAAGCGCGGCTGGAAGCCTTGACGGGGGCGCGCGCTCCACGCGGGGACGGCCGCATGTTCACCGACCGGACCGTGTTCTACGAGGAATGCCTCGGACCGGTCGAAGAGCTCCGCCTGACCGACCAGCACGGTGCGATGATCGCTGCCGCGCTCCAGCCGATCCTCCAGCTGTGCGCGGTATTCGCCGAGCGCCGGGCCGAAGCATGGCGCGCCGAGGCGCGCTCGCTGCTGCGCGAGCTTGGCGCTGACCACACGGCCGTCTCGCTGCCGCGTTTCCTCGTGGCCTGGCGGAGGGCGCATTCCGGGCCGGTCCCCACGCCCGCGGCCGACCGGCTCATCGAGTGCCTCGCCGAGCTGGTGTCCGCAGCGCAGGGACCTGTGTGTCGGCTCGATCCTGCAGACGTCGCGTCGCTGGCCGGGCTGCCCGCGCGGCCGGCAGTAGCCTCGCCCGACATCATGCTGGCCGCACCGGACTTCGCGGCCATTGCCCGAGGCGAGTTCCAGGTGGTTCTCGGCGAGCTGCATCACGGCGTCCAACCGGTCGGCTGGATGCTCACCTTTGCCGATGACAGCCGCGGCTGGGAGGAAGAAGTTGCCCGGTACCTTCCGCCAGCAGGCAATGCTCAGCCGGCCAACCTGATCTTCGGACGCAGGATGAAGACAGCTCCGCCCGAGTTTCCCGGACCCTGCGTGCGGGCATCGGGGAGTGCTCGCGGTGATTGCCTTGCGCTGACCGACCTGACGGTAGGCCTCGAAGGGGAAGAGCCAGCGCTGCGAGCTCCCGGCTGCGGCAAACCGCTCCGGTTCTACGCCCCATCGCACGGGCTGCCGGACAGCTACGAGCCATTCGCCTGCTTCTCGCAGCCAATCTTGGCTGCACCGACGATCAGCCTAGGACGCCACACGCCGCGCATCGAGATCGGCGCCGCTGTCTTCCAGCGCGAAAGGTGGGAGATCGCCGCCGATGAACTAGCACCCGGCGGACGGGAAGACTCCTTCGCGCTGTTCGCGGCGGCTGCGGCGGTCCGCCGCCGGCACGGAATCCCGGCCAGGGTCTTCGTGCGGGCCAGGAGTGAGCCCAAGCCTGTCTACATCGATTTCGCCAACTACTTCGCCGTTGAGCTGCTGGCTCACCTGGCCGGAGCAAACGACGTGCTGACGATCGAGGAGATGTGGCCGTCCCCTGGCGGCCTGTGGCTGCGCGGGCCGGGCGGACGGCTCTGCGGTGAGCTGCGGATGGTGGCAAGCACGGGAGCGCAGGGGCAATGACCACGGGCTGGCAGATACTGCGGCATTTCCTCATCCGTGCCGCCGGATTCCCGTTCGGGCTGATCGGTGGTCTTGCTTTCGAGCAAAGCGCCGCAGCCATCGAGCAGCTACTCGACTACGAAGACCGCCTCACTGCGCTGGGCGCGCGGATGCACGACCTGCTGCACGTTGCAGGGGATGCTGAAGGTGCGGCTGTGCGGCGCCGCTGTGCCAAGCGGGTCAGGCAGTTCCGCCCGATCGCGCCGAACCCGGCAGAGCGCGCCGTGCTCGGTCGCGACCCGCTGATCTTGATCGAGGAATGGGACGACGCGGTGTCCCGGCGCGAGGACGCCAGGGCGCACGCTGCCGCGACGTTCGCCGCCGAGCTGACGCAGCGCCGCTCGGCGCTGCGCGAGATCGCCGCTGACGGACGCTTCCAGGAGGCCGTCTGGCTGTCCAGCCCTACGATGCTTGACCGCGGTGTCCGCCGTTACGTTTCCCGCTCGGCCGGCGCTGGCGAACTGCGCAGGATCGAGCGGCAGGTGATCTCGTACCTGCAGCGCTTCTGCGCGAAGAACGAGACCGCCTCGTTCTTCGGACCCGTTGACTACGGCGAGTTCATCGCGCCAGACACCACGACGAGCTGCGGCGCGCAGGGCGGCGGGCCCGTGGCACGGTCGAACCAGGCAGCCGACGACCCGCATCGCGCAGTCGCGGGCGCTGGCACGGTGCGCCATCGCGAGGCGTTCTTCGCCCACTGGGCAGTTGTCGTCCTCGCCGACGCGCTGGCGGCCCATCCGCTGGTCGGACCGCACCTGCGGCCACGCCCGACGGCGCTGTACCGGCTCGATCCGGCCGCGGGCACCGTGCAGTTCCCTGGCACGCGCTGCCGACTGCTCGACCCTGCCGAGCTCGGGGTGCTGGCTCTCGCCGATGCCGACATGACGATCACCGACATCGCCTGCCAGCTTGGCTGGCCGCCGGGCGACGTCCTTAGGGTGGCCACCGGGCTGGCCGACGCGAAGCTGCTGACGATAGCCCCCCGGCCGCCGATCTGCGAAGTGCACCCTTTGGGCTGGCTGCGGGACTGGCTGGCAGCCGCCGTCAGGATCGACGGCCGTCTGTCGGATGTACTGGCCGAACTCGACGTGATGCGCTCGGCGGAGGAACGCTTCGGGGCGGCGCCGTTCGATGCGAAACGGGCGCTGCTCGCCGAGGCGGAGCAGGCGTTCACCTCGCTCACCAGCGCCAGGCCGCGCCGCGGTGGCGGCAGCTTCTACGCCGACCGGCTGCTCCTTTATGAGGAAGCATGCGGCGGGGCCGGACCGCTGCGGCTCGGCGTGGCGGCATACCAGCGAGTGCGTGACCGGCTGGCTCCCGTGCTGGATTTCTACGCCGGCCACGCTCACGCAGTCGCGGTGACGGAGCGAACCCGCGCGGCCCGCTGCGTCGCCGGGTTCGCGGCCAACGGTGAGCTGCCCCTGCTTCGCGCCGTTCCGCTACTGCGCGGCAGCCAGGAAGGCGAGCCGGTGGGCACAGCCTGGCAGCGGGCCGTGCTCGCGCAGCTGAGCGGCCGCGAGGACGAACGCCAGGTCGACCTCGATCCCGCCGCGCTGCCCGTCCCGGACCAGCGAGAACTCGACGGTGAGGTGCTGCTCACCTCACCAGACGTGATGTTCGCCACGAGCGACCCGGACGCGGTCCGCCACGGCACAGCTGACCTGGTCATTGGCGAGTGCCATGACACCATGCTGGTCTGGGGCTGGCCGCTGCGCTTCCATCCGGACGCCGCCGCCGTCGAACGCGAGGGTGCCCGCGCGATCGCGATCGCGGCCGCTGGCCGCGGCCTGGCCAACGTGCTGCCAAGCCGGCGCGCGAAGATCATCCCTTTCGAGTACCCGGGGTTCACGATCGAGCTCAGCGCGCCGTCCAGCCGCCCGGATACCCGGCCATTGCGGGCCGAGCAGGTCACCGTGGCGGTGCGCGACGCAGCACCGGTACTGCGTGCTCCGGGCACACCGGAACTCCGCCTGTACAACGGCGAGCTGAGGACAGCAGCGCACCGGGCACTTGGCCTGCCGCGCGTCGTGCCTCCGGCGCTGGATGCCGGCCAGCACACGCCGCGGCTGCGGATCGGCGACGTCATCGTGCAGCGCGAACGGTGGCGCCTCCCCCGCGCGGCCCTCTTCGCTGAGAGCTACCCGGGTGACTCCTTCGAGCTGTTCGTCGACTACGCGCGCGCCCGGCGGCGGCTCGGACTTCCCCGACATCTGTTCGCCCGTGTCGAGGGGGAACGCAAGCCTGTCTACGTCGACGGCCACAACTGGTTTCTGCTCCAGTTGCTGCGGCATCTGCTGGCGGAGGATCGCGCGGTGGTGCTGACGGAGATGCTGCCGGACCCGGACCAGCTCTGGCTCCGCGGTCATAGCGGCTCGTTCTGCGCCGAGCTTCGCCTTTCCGCCTACCGGGTGCCAGCCACGGCGAAGGTGGCGGAGGGGGATTCCCGATGACATGCTTTGCCATCGATGAGGATCAGGCGCTGGCAGCGGCGCGGTCCGTGCTCGTTCCCGGCGATGCTTTCGGTGAGCTGTTCGCGGAACACCGCACCCACGCGGTATACGAGATCAGCGACGGCGAGCCGCGCACCGCGCGAATCAGGCACGAAGAAGGCACCGGGCTGCGCGGGGTCGGCTCCGCCGGTGTCCGCCACTTCCACGCGCCAGGATCCGATCCGGCCACGGTCGACCGCCTGGCTGCCATCGGACGCGGCGAGTCCGACGCCTCGCCGCCAGCCCCGCGTCCCCGGGCGACACTGGGCGACGATGAGCTGCTTGAGGCGCTGCTTCAGGACGCGGTCGATACGGCGCGCGAGGCCGAGACCGAGGCGTTGAAAGCCAGCGACGGTGCGGTGGACGTCACGGCACGCGTCGTCGTCGGCTGGCAGCAGGTGCTGATCGTCCGGTCGGACGGCAGGCGCACGGCCGAGGAACGCCGCTACGCGGCGCTGCATATGATCGCCGTCGCCCGCCGTGAGCGGCAGGTACGCAAGGGTCGCCGCTCCCACGGTTGCCAAGAAATCGCCGAGCTGCGCGCCGATGGCAGCCACCTGGCCCTGGGCCGGGCCGCCGCCCAGTCCGCGCTGGAGAGACTCGACGCGGTGAGCGCCCCGTCGGGTGAAATGCCCGTCGTGCTCGCGCCCGGCGGCCCGGCGACCCTGTTCCACGAGGCGTGCGGGCACGCGCTGGAAGCCGACCTCGCGCAATGGCCAGGCTCCGCCTACTACGGGCAGCTCGGCCAGCGGGTGGCCGACCCTGGTGTGACGGTCATCGACGATCCCGGGTTCCCGGCGGATGCACGCCTGTACGACAACGACGACGAAGGCGAACGCGGCCGGACGACGTACCTGATCGAGGATGGCGTGCTCCGGGCCCATCTGCTTGACCGCAGGCACTCGCCCACCGCTCAGGGCACCGGCAACGCGCGGCGGCTGAGTTATGCCTACCCGCCGCTACCGCGGATGAGCGGCACCTACCTAGCGCCGGGGCACCACGATCCCGCGGAGATCATCCAGGCTACCCCTCGTGGGATCTACGTCGTGTCCATCGCGGGAGGCGATACCGACATGGGCTCCGGACGGTTCAACTTGCAGGTCGATGAGGGCTACCTGATCGAGAACGGCCAGCTCGGACCCCCGATCCGCGGCGCCATGCTGTCCGGCCGGGGACCGGACATCCTACGACAGATCGATCTGGTGGGCACCGATCTGCGGCCGCTCTCCCAGACCTATCTGTGCAACAAGCTCGATCAGTTCCCGCTCGTGGTCAACGTCGGGCAGCCGACCGTCCGGATTGCCAGCCTGGCCGTGTGGGCAGGCTGACGTGACTGGCGGCCCGGACCTTAGCGAGCTCGCTGCTCGCGGAGTTGCCGCTGCCATCGACGCAGGGGCCGACGATGCCGAGATTTATCTGCGGGCCGGGGAGATGACGCGGATGACCCTCCAGAACGGCGACCTCGGGGCGAACACAGGATGGACCTGCGAGGCGGCGTGCCGGGTCTGGGTTGCCGAGCGGCTGTCGATCCTCACCACCGGGGACTGCGACCCGACGACGTTCCTGGCGCTGGCAAGCCGGGCGGTGACCGAGGCCCGCCGGCGCGGCGTGCCATCGGTTGCCCAGCTGGCCACGACGAGCCCGCGGAGTTCGGAGATCCCGCCGACCGCACCGCCGAGCCCGGGCTCCGCGCGCCGCTGCCTGACCGAGCTGGCATCAGCGGTCAGCGGTCACTACCCGGCGGGGTCGCTCAGCGCCGCTTACTTCGCCGCTGACCAGCACCGAATGCTCGTCAATTCGCGCGGACTACGTGCTGTCGATCGCCAGACCCAGCACCGGATCTGGTGCTGGCTTGAAGGACCTGCTGGCCACACCACGCTGGCCGCGGCGAGCCGCAGCGGCACGTGGCTTGACCCGGCCGCGCTCGCTGCGGAACTAACCGCGCAGGCCGGCTGGCTGGACTCTCCGGGCGGATCAGTACCTGACGATCATTGCGCGGTCCTGCTCCCGCCGCGAGCCGCAGCGGATCTGGCCCGGGTCATCGCCCAGATGCTCACCGCCGAGCGGCTGGGGTCCGACCTGAAGCCGCTGCTAGACCGGGTGGGCGGCCGGATAGCGACCGCTGCGGTCACCCTCGTCGATGACACCACGTTGCCTGGCCGGTTGCGGACCCGGCCGTTCGATGACGAAGGCACGCCCGCTGCCCGCACTGTGCTGATCGATGGCGGGCGGCTGGCGGGCTTCCTGCACACCCGTGCCACTGCCGAGAACCTCGGAGCTGAGCCGAACGGGAAAGCGGCACGACCAGAGGTATGGCATCATCCGAAGGCCGCACCGACGAATGTCTACCTGGCGCCGGGCGCGGCCGGGCCGGCCGAGCTCGCCAGCCAACTCGGCCGCGGGCTGATCGTCACCGGCCTGTCGCGCCCCGGGCAGCTGCACGCCGCGACCGGCCGGTTCACGACCCTGGTGCACGGATGGTGGGTGGAGCGGGATCGCCCGCGACGGCCGGTCAGCGGGGTACCGCTGTCGGCTGGTGTCTTCGAGCTGCTGCGCAATATCCGTGCATGCGGCGATGATCTTGCCTTCTCGCCACTCGCCGACGGCGCGGGAGCGCCCACCGTTCTGGTCAGCAAGATGAGGGTCGGCTGATGCGCTGGCAGATCGTCCCCGTGCTGGTCGTGCGGACCACGGGGTTCCCAGCGGACTTGCTCGACGCGCTGCGCTTCCCGCGTGCGGTCGACGCTGTCAGCTCGATCCTCGCTCTCGACCGGGTGATCGGCCAGCTTCGCGAGGACATCCTCGCGCCCGCCTTCCGCAGCGCCGTCGCCGAGGCGAGGGGCTCAGACGACCAGGCCGCGCTGAAGAATATCTCCGCCGCCCGCGAGAAAGTGGCGCGCGGCCGACCGGTGGACGCGGTGCCGGACCTGCGCGTGCCACGCCCGCTAGCCGCTGTGCTCAGCTCGTGGAACGCCGCCCTTGAGGAACGTGAGCAGATGCAGGAGCGCGGGCGCGCCGTATTCGAGGCCGAGCTCGCTGAGCGTCGCTGGCGGCTCCGCGACACGATTGACCGCGCCGACGTCAAGGAAGCGCTGTTCCTCTCCAACCCGAATGCGCGCGCGGCAGCCGACCGATACCTGGTCAACGGCCCTGGCGCGCGCACTGGCCACGTGCGCAAGCTGGAGCGCCGCCTCGTCACCTATCTGCAGCGCCTCTGCGCGAAGAACGAGACGCAGAGCTTCTTCGGCCCGGTGAACTACGGTCGCATCGACCCGGCGATCGGGCCGAGCCTGGTGCTCCGCCGCTCGGCCCGACAGCTCCGCGATCGGCAGGCCTTCCCTGCGCAGTGGGTCGCCGAGGCGATCGCGGAATTGATCGGGGCCGACCCTGGTGTGCGCTCGTACCTGACGCCGAGGCGGGATCCTTGTTGCCTGCTTGAGGGTGACGCACTGCGCTACCCGCGCGACGGGCGCCGACGTGCGCTGGACCGCACGGATGCCCGGCTGGTCGCTCTCGCGGACGGCCGGCGGACCGTCGCAGCGCTCGCCGCCGCGGTTGGCGGCGGAACGGCGGACACCTGGTCGCGACTGGTGCGGCTGCGGAGCATCCGCGCCATCGTGATGGGGCCCGTCGTGCCGCCCGACCAGGCGGATCCGCTGGAGGTGCTGGCCCGGTGGCTTGGCGCCCTTCCGGTCGAGCTCGAAGCGGCTGTCCGGTGGCGCGGCATCATCGACGAGTTGCGATCAGCCATCGTCGCGTTCGCCGACGCTCCTGCCAGCGCCCGGCCAGCGCTGCTCGGCGCAATCGAAGCACTGTTCACCCGCGTGACCGGCCAGCCAGCCACGCGACGCGCTGGCCGCACCTACGCCGACAGGGCGGTGCTGTTCGAGGAGTGCCTGGGGGACCTGGAGACGTTCCTGATCGGCGGCGACCTCGCCCGCGCCATTGACAGCAGCTTGCAGCCGATCCTAACGCTCGCCGCCGATTACGGAGAGCTCGAGCTGCTCAGCGAGCGCCGGACCGCGACCGCGTTCCTGCACTCTGTCGCTCCAGGCGGCTCGGTCCCGTTTCCCGGCTACCTCAGCGCGCTGGCCAGGCAGCCGCCCGGCGTACCTTCCGCCTGCGACGAGCTCACGGCCTTCCTCGCCGAGCTCGATCGGGTCGTCAGGCTGCGGGACGAGGGAGATGCGGTCCGGCTCGCCGCCGATGACCTGCCGTCCTCTCCGGCGGTGCCGTCGGCCGAACGCTGCCTGGTCACCTCGGTCGACCTGATGATCGCGGCATCCAGCCTGGCCGAGCTACAGGCCGGACGGTTCCGCCTGGTGATCGGCGAGGTGCACCCGCTGGCGCTGCCGTGGGTCTTTCCAACCGGGCACTTCCTCTCCCCTGATGACCGAGCGGCCCTCGCTGAGGGGATCTACGACGGTATCAAGCGTCAGCCGGGCGGCGCACTCGCCGCGCAGCTGGCGCACACGCGAACGAACAAGGTGTTCCCCTATCCGCTCCCTGGTCCGGTCATCGAGATGCGCGCGCGCTTCGCCGACACCGCAGCGATTCCGGCTGCCTCGGTCGAGGTCGCGCTGCGGAACGGGCACGCCTGTCTGCGCGCCCCAGGGACAGGCTGGCTGCGCCTCTACCCGCCACTGCGCAGGCGCACGGATCGCCTCGACCCGGTGTCCCCGTTTGCTTTCGCTGCGGCCGTTCCGCCGCGGATCGGAACAGGCGACCATACGCCACGCGTCGAGATCGACAGTACGATCCTGCAACGCGAACACTGGAGCCTGGCCACCGGTCCGTTCGGCGGCCGGACCGGCCACGAGGGTTTCTCGTTATTCCTGGAATCTTGGCGGCGCAAGGCCCGGCTCGGGATACCCGATCAGGTCTACGTGCGCATACCAGAAGAGCGAAAGCCCATCTTTGTGGACTTCCGCAATTATTTCCTGGTGGAGCTTCTCGACCATCTGGCCCGGCTCGGTACTCGCCTCGAGATTTCAGAGGCGCTGCCAAGCACCGATGAACTGTGGCTCGCTGGACCGGGCGGGCGCTACTGCTGTGAGATCCGCCTGCTCGCCCTAGGAGATGCCGATGGAGATGGCAGCGGAGAAGACGACGTACCGCAGCCTGCTGCGTGACCGAAACTACGCGCTCGTCTGGACCGGACAGGTCACATCGCAGGTCGGCGACTCGTTCTATGAAATCGGTCTGGTCTGGCTCGCGTTGCTGCTGACCCACCAGAATTATTCGACCGTCGGGGTCATAATTTTCGCGCGGTTGATACCGTATGTCGTCTTCGGTCCGGTATCCGGCGTATACGTGGACCGATGGAACCGGCGCAGGGTGATGATCGCGGCGGACACACTGCGCGGCCTCGTGGTGATGCTCGTGCCGCTGCTGTACGCGCTGAGCGCCCTCACTGTCTGGGACCTGGCGGTCGTCGCGTTCCTGCTGACCACGTTGCGGACCTTCTTCAACCCCGCCCTGCAGGCATCGCTGCCGCAGATCGTGGGGAAGGACAGCCTTCCCAGGGCAAACGGCCTGCTGCAGGGGGCGCTGCAGACCGCGACCGTGCTCGGGCCCGCGGCCGCCGGGCTCATCCTGGTCGTGGCCCCCGCCAGCACGCTTTTCCTCGCCGACGGGCTAACGTTCTTCGTCTCGGCAGCCAGCATCATGTTCGTCGCGTTCGCGGCCACGGATCCTCGTCCCAAGGAATCACGCCCGACCATCCTGGCCGACCTGGGCGGCACCGTACGGGAGCTACGGGATAACCCGCCGGTGCTCTGGACGATCACGCTGTTCGCGCTCGGGCTCTTTGCCGTCGCCGGCTGCTACCGGGTGGGTATGCCAGCTCTCGCCGAGCATGTCTACCACGGCGGCTCGAAGATGTACGGACTTCTGATGAGCACCATCGGCGTCGGCACCGCAGTCGGCGCGCTGATTGTCGGCAGGGTCACTACGCGCAATGTCATCGCCGCGATCTTCTGCGGCTGGATCCTGTGGGGGCTGTGCTTCGGATTGCTTGGTTTCGGGCGCTTCGTGGTGGTCGGCCTGCTCCTGGCCGTCGTGGCAGGGATGGCGGAGTCGGCGGTGACCGTGCTCACGGTGACACTTGTCCAGCAGACCATGCCCGGGGATCAGCTCGGTAGGATATTCAGCCTTTGGTCAGCGATGTGCTCGTCTGGCGAGTCGGCCTCTGGCCTCGTCGTGGGAACGGCACTCGACAGCTTCAGCACCACAGTCGTCTTCGCTGCCAGCGGTCTGGTTACTGTCGCGGTCGGGCTGGCTGGCCTCCTGATCGGCCTCCTGCGGCCAGAGCGATCCGCATCTACTGGGGCTGACGAGTCGGCCGTGACGGCAGCGACTCCGCCGACACAACGACCGGGCTAGTGGGCCCTCGTCGACGCTGCCGGGAATTGCCTTCTGCTGCCGCAAATTGAGACACTACGCTTACTTACCGGCGTCGATGCCAGGAGCTGTTGGATCGAGAAGAGCTAGGATGGCGGCGAAGCGCCGCCCGTGCCGTGCTGTGAGGGAGGTGCGAGCGTGATCGCGGTGGTCGTCCCCGCCTTCAATGAGGCGGACAGGCTCCGGACCCTTCTCCCGCGCATCCCGGCGTGCCTCTTCGGCGTGCCGGTTCAGGTCATCGTGGTGAGCGACGGCTCGACCGACGGGACGGACGCGGTCGCGCTCGACCACGGCGCCGTCCTCGTCCACCTTCCAAAGCACCGGGGCAAAGGGGCCGCCCTCCGGGCAGGCTTCGCCCAGGCGCTGGAACTGGATCCGTCCGAGCTGGTCACGATGGACGCCGACGGCCAGCACGACCCGGCCGACCTGGAGCGGCTGGTCCAGCCCGTGATTGCCAAGGAGTGCGCGCTGGCGACCGGCAGCCGGTTCCTGGCGGCCCCCTCCCGCGGGCCCGCACCGCTCAACCGCTACCTGGTGCGGAAGGTCCTCGTCGCGGCGTTGCGGGCGACCCTCGGCCGCACCTACACCGATCCGTGCTGTGGCTACCGGTGCTTCTCCTTCCAGGCGCTCCAAGCCATCCGGTTGCAGGGGGACCACTACCAGAGCGAGCTGGAGGCGCTATTCGAGGCGGCCATCCACGGCCTGAGTGTGGTGGAGGTGCCCGTGCGCGGAGACTACCCTCCTGGCTGCTCCAAGATGGGCGCCCAATTCGGCCGCCTAGCGGGCCGGGTGTGGGTCATCAGCCAGTATGTGTCGACGATCGCGAGGAAGACCCGGGAGCTCCGACGGGCTTGCGCCATGCCGCGACCATCGGCTGGCCCCTCGGTCCGGGGCGGGACAGGGTGGGGAGACGCATGAGCTGGAACGCGGAGACGGAGCTCCTTGCGGAGTTCGAAGAGCTGGTCAGGACCAACCGCCTGCCGGAGCAGGGGTCTCAGTTCTTCGGCAGTTTCTCGAAGCTGGCCGACGACTTCTTGAATACCGGCCGGTTCGAGCTGCCAACCGACCCGTTCCGGGGGCGGGACCGCGAGATGGCGCAGGAGTCCGACCTGTACTACGTCTTGTTCTGGCGGATGTTCGACCGGACACCCGCCGCCATGCTGCAGGACTTCGCGATCAAGCTCCGCCGCATCCTGGCCAAGCGTGTCTTCAAGAGGTGCGGCGAGGATGTGGTCATTCACCACAACGTCCTGTTCAACTCCGGCCGCAACATCGAGCTGGGCGACGGCGTGTTCCTGAACCGGGACGTGATGCTGGACGACCGGGCGGCGCTCACCATCGGCGATCACGCGATGATCGCGGCCGGCGTCGTTATCGAGACCCACGGCCACGCCTACGACGACTTCTCGGTGCCCCTTCCGCATGGCGGGCGGATCCCCGCCCCGGTCCACATCGGGTCGAACACCCTCCTCGGGTACAAGGTCGCCGTGATGGCGGGCGTCAACATCGGGAATCGCTGCATCGTGGCCGCCAACTCGGTGGTGACCAAGGACGTGCCCGACCAGACCATCGTGGGGGGCGTGCCGGCCAGGGTCATCAAGACGATCGTGCCCCGTGCCGGGGACTCTGGGCCTGGTGGGTAATCCTGATCAGTCCTGTCTAGCCGCCCACGGCCTGCCACGCTTCCTGAACACGTGACTTCGAACACGGGAGCCGCAGGTGCGATCGGCTCATGGCTGTCACCACACAGATCTGGCTTAGGTCTGGCCGCCGGTCATGCCGGTGAGGTCGGCCGTCAGCCAATGCCCGCCGCCGAGCGCGTCGCGCAGCTCGCGGACGTGCCGGTCGGCGGACATGAAGGCGACGTGCTGGTCGGCGCTGTCCACCCAGCTCGTCAGCGCGCCTGCGGCGCCAAGCGCCGGTAGCGCGCCGGTGTCAATGGTGAGGTCGTTGTCAACCCAGGAGGTCATCCCGAGCTGGCCGCAGAGCTCATGCACGTGGCCGTCCGCACCGACGAAGGCGACGTGCTGGCAGGCATTATGCACCCAGGAGGTCAGGGCACCTGACCCGGCCGCCGGGGCACTTGCGACAACGGTGAGATCGGCATGCGTCCAGGGACCAGTGCCCAGCGCGAAGCGCAGCTCGTGCACGTGGCCGTCCGCGGAGATGCATACGACGTGCTGGTAGGTCGCGTCCACCCACGATGTCAGCGCACCGACGCCGGCCGGGGGCGCGCCGGCCGCGGCCGTCAGGTCGCCGGTCCGCCATGGCCCAGTGCCGAGGGCGAAGTACAGCTCGTGCACGTGGCCGTCGGCCGACAGGCAGACCACGTGCTGGTAGGTCGCGTCCACCCACGATGTCAGCGCACCGGAGACGGCCGGGGGCGCGCCGGCCGCCGCGGTCAGGTCACCGTGCTGCCATGGGCCGGTGCCGAGCGTGAAGTAGAGCTCCTGGAGGTGGCCGTCCGCCGACAGGTAGACCACATGCTGGTAGGTCTTGTCCACCCAGGAGGTCAACGTCCCGGCGGCGGGCGGCGCGCCGGTCGCGGCCGTCAGGTCGCCGTGGCCCCAGGACGCCGAACCGGGCAGGCGGTAGAACTCGTGCACATGGCCGTCGGCGGCGGCGAAGACGAGATGCTGGTAGGTCTGGTCCACCCAGCAGGTCAGGCTGGACGACGCGGCGGGCGGCTCACCAGTGCTCGCGGTCACGTCGGTGTCCGTCCACGGCCCCGTGCCCAGGGCGGAAGAGAGGTGGTGAACGTGGCCGTCCCTCGAGATGTAGCCAATGTGCTGGTAGGTGGCGTCGACCCAGCTTGTGAGGGCGCGGTTGCGCAGGTAATGCAGCTGCAAGGGGTAGCTCGGCGTTGGCAGGTGCGACGTATCCTTCGCTTGGGTCCAACCGGTGGGCGGGTGGAACGGCTGGTACGTGCTCCCGGTCCATGTCTGGGTGTCGTCGCGGTTCCAGTCCCAGCACAAGTACCCGTAGCCACGGTCGGCGTCCAGGTTGAAGTCCGCCGGCGGCGGGCCCGGCGCGGCGAGCCTGCCGATCAGGTAGGCGGCGAACTGGACGCAGTCGCCGAGCGGGCTCACCCCGCCGGCGCTGGCGCTGGCGAAGGCGGTGCTCGCGCTGATCGCGTCGGTGTCCGCGGGTGAGCTGGCCGTCTCGTAGCGGAGCCGCAGCGCGTTGTTCGCGTTGTAGGCATGCCGCAGCAGATGGTCGGGCAGGGCCGCAGCGGCGAACGCGCCCGCGCGGGTCGCGCCGGTCTCGTTGATGTTGGCCGAGCCGTCCAGGTTGGTGCTCGGGTACGCCCAGGGCCGCTGGAACTCGCAGGGCACCTGGGACTCGTACAGCAAGTTCCCGATCAAGATCCGCCACGGGTAGCGGGGATCGGGTAGCGCGGGCTGCCCGATCGAGCGGCCGAGCGTGATCAGGCTGAAGTCGATCTCGTTCGGGTGCTTGAGGCGGCCCGCCTGGTCGACCTCGAAGCTCTGCGGGATCAGGTAGCCGGTCTCCACCAGCCGCTTGCGGAGCGACCGGGCGGCCTGCCAGGCCGGGAACGTGACCCCGGCGTAGAGGGCCTCGCGGAAGGGCAGGGTCTGCCAGCCGGTGATCTGTGCGATCAGGCTGGCGATGGAGTTGAGTATGTCGCCGACTGCCGTGCTGATGTCGGAGACGACCGAGGAGAAGATTGTCCCGGGCGAGCTGGTGTCGATGCCGCCGACGTTGCCGAAGTCCGGCCACTGCGGGGGTGTGGTCGCTCCTGGGGCCGGAGGCACCGGCAGGTCGAAGTCATCCATGTAGGCGCGCTTGAAGAACGACAGCATCAGCTTGTAGGCGGTTTGCACTTCCCATGGCAGCGGGAAGCCCGGCGGCACGGTGAAGCTGAGCGGCGGGTCGGGCGGCAGCACCGGCTGGAAGTTCTGTAGCTGGGCGTCCATGGTCGGCTGGAACGCCCCGCCGCGCAGGATCTGCGGGTGCGGCGCGTCGCCGTAGGTCTCGATGAGGGCATGGACGATGGCCTCTGCGAGCCAGTCCGGCAAGTCACCGTCGGTGTCGAGCGCCTGCGTGCGGGCAAGCTGCGCCGCCAAGTCGTACCCGTGGGGCGGGGTGTCGTCCGGCAGCGTGCGGCGCAGTTCGCCCTGTGGGTTGTCGGCGGTGAACGCGAGCGCGAAGTACAGGGCCGACTGGGCAAGCGATGGATAGCCGGGGATCGCCGCGCAGAAGCTGTCCTGCGGCAGCACCTCGGGCTGGAGGCTGGCCAGCCACCAGTTGCCGTCCGGGCTGAGGACATTACCCGGCGAGTAGAACATCACCTCCGTCCGATGAGCGCCGGTGAAGTCGCCGGTGAAGAAGGGGTCGGGAGCGACGTTTCCGAAGCCAGCCGTGTTGGCGGCCAGCGTCCAGGTCAGCTGGCCAGCTCGCGTCGCGCCGAGCATCCAGTTCCCGCCGGGTGAGCTGAAGATGATCTCGTCCGCAGGCCCGCCAGAGAACTTCCCGGTGAGGAACCTGCCGTGGGACACATCGCCGAAGTCCCACGGGCTACCGCCCTGGCCCCTGGTGTTGCCCACAAGCGTCCAGCTCATCTGGCTGCCGGCGAAGGTGCCCAGCCACCAGTTGCCGTCCGGGGCGGCCGGATTGCCCGGCGCGTAGAACATCACCTCGGACTTGCCCGAGCCGGTGAAGTCGCCGGTGAAGAACGGGTTGCCGGCGATATCGCCGAAGCCCCTGGTGTTCCCGGCCAGCGTCCAGCTCATCTGGCTGCCGGCGAAGGTGCCCAGCCACCAGTTGCCGTCCGGGGCGGCCGGATTGCCCGGCGCGTAGAACATCACCTCGGACTTGCCCGAGCCGGTGAAGTCGCCGGTGAAGAACGGGTTGCCGGCGATATCGCCGAAGCCCCTGGTGTTCCCGGCCAGCGTCCAGCTCATCTGGCTGCCGGCGAAGGTGCCCAGCCACCAGTTGCCGTCCGGGGCGGCCGGATTGCCCGGCGCGTAGAACATCACCTCGGACTTGCCCGAGCCGGTGAAGTCGCCGGTGAAGAACCGGTTGCCGGCGATATCGCCGAAGCCCCTGGTGTTCCCGGCCAGCGTCCAGCTCATCTGGCTGCCGGCGAAGGTGCCCAGCCACCAGTTGCCGTCCGGGGCGGCCGGATTGCCCGGCGCGTAGAACATCACCTCGGACTTGCCCGAGCCGGTGAAGTCGCCGGTGAAGAACCGGTTGCCGGCGATATCGCCGAAGCCCCTGGTGTTCCCGGCCAGCGTCCAGCTCATCTGGCTGCCGGCGAAGGTGCCCAGCCACCAGTTGCCGTCCGGGGCGGCCGGATTGCCCGGCGCGTAGAACATCACCTCGGACTTGCCCGAGCCGGTGAAGTCGCCGGTGAAGAACCGGTTGCCGGCGATATCGCCGAAACCCTTCGTGTTCCCTGCCAGGCTCCACGCCAGTTGTGGCCCGGCGGTCTGCGCGTAGACCGAGGCGTCGAGATGGTTCTCCACAAGGTGATGCCGACCCCAGTGGGTCCGGTAAGGCCCGCCCGCCTGCTCGTTGACGAACGAGTGCCCTACAACGTCGGTGGCCAGATGGCACGCGAACCCGAGGGCATAGGCGAGGAACTGCTCGCCCTGGGCCTGGTTCACGCTGATCATCTGCTCGGCCATCCGCAGCAGCGTCTGGGCCATCTGGCTGGTCCGCCGGTAATGCAGCATGTCCGACCAGAAGAAGGTGGTCTCGTCCTCGCCGCGAAGCTGGATCAGCTTGAACACGCCGAGCAGGTCGAAGTTGTCGAGGGCCAAGTCGGCGATAGCAAAGCCGACCTCGTTGACGAACGCCTGCAGCGCGTCGCCGACGCTCTTCAGGATGTCTCCGGTCAGCGCGTTGGCGAGGTTGCCGAAGCCGTCCACGATCGGCGCCACGGCCTGCGTGTACGCGGTGGCGAACGTGTTCCACGCGGCATCGATCTGCAGCATCAGCGCGAGGATGCCGATCCACGGGTGCGCTTTCTTATTCGCATTCAGCACCGTGATGAGCTTCGCCCAGTTGTCCGCGCGGTACTTGTCATACAGGTAGCCCAGCCGGATATCGAGCATGAGCTGATCGCCGTCGAAAGGGGGGCGCAGGTCGGCGAGGAAGAAGAACAGGTCGGGGCCGATCGCACCGACCGAGGCCAGCTTCGGGTACTTGTGCATCACGCTGGCGTAGTAGGCCGCCTTGGCGGGATCGGCCAGCGCCTGGCCGGGCGCGACCGGGCCGTCGCCTGAGGTGGTGAACTGGTCCCACTGGGCGAGTAAGTCGGCCACCCGGCGGGCCGCATAGATGTGCGTAAACGGACCCGGCATGGCGTCCCCCTGCAGGTGTCGTGGCCGGTGTCAGTGCCCGGCACCCGGCGTCGCGTGGCGGTTCGACAGTCCGGGCTAGATCTAGCAAAAAGATACCACGCCCGACGTCGGCCGCGCCCGGATCGCGGTCAATGATGAGAGAATTCCCTATTCTCGCGCGGCACCATACCATGAACCGCGGACGTTCGACCCGGTCAGGCTCGGGCCGATCTCGGCGGGAATCACCTGCCCGACACTACTGATGCTCTCATTGTCACCCAGGATCCTTTCCGGAGTATCTCCACGAACGATCTTTTCGGTGCGGCACGGATAGCAAATCGTAGGTCGGCCGGATCGGCGCGCATAAGGGCGGGTATTCGCGCCCCGGACGGCCTCGCTTCCCGCTCATGGCGCAACGCTGTCCCCGTGCGGGCCGTGCCGGACCGGCGCTTGACGGGCGCGATCACCCGCCGAGGAGAGCCGACCTCAGCTGGTCGAAGACGCTGACGGTTGCCCGGGCGGTTCGCCCAGCACGTGGTCGGCCACGATGTCGTAGCCGGCGTGAGCCATGCCAGCGACGGCGCGGTGGAATCCCGCCGGGGTCCGGGCGAGAACGGTTTCGAGCTCGCCCGGTCCCAGCTCCAAGGTCTTCTCCTTCGCCCGCATGCTGTTGATGGCATCGACGGACATGGGCGAGACGGGCCGCCAGTTGCGCCGCTCAGCAGCGTGCAGTCGGCGTCGCTGTCAAGCGCCTGGGATCGGCGGGACAGAACGCGCCTGATCCACCGGTGGTGAACATGGCCATTGGCTGTTCCGCACCAGTACCGCAGACAGGCGGTAGGCACGGCGTGGACTGCGCGGATCCGCAGGTACTGCGGGCATCACCGCAGGTCAGGGCCTCACTGGAAGAGCCTAATTGCCGGACCCGGGCCTCGCGGGCACGGCCGACGGTTCCGCGAACCGTTCCTCTAGGACGTGCCCGATGACCACGGCACTAGCATCCCGCACATCCTCTTGACCCGCCGGTAAGTGAACGCCTTCATCCCGAGCGGGTGCGCAGGTGCACGTCCGCCCCGGCTTCTTCAAGCACGTCGGCGGCCCAGTACCAGCCGTACGTCGCCTTGAGCACCACCTGCGGCGACTTGCCCGCCCAGGCGATCTGCTTGCGCAGCTCGGCCGGGCTGTTGTTGTCGGCCTATTTATCTGGGCACGGATCGGTGATCAACGGCAACGCTCTTTCGTGACGGGCTACCCCTGGCCGACTGCCCGGCTTTGAGGATCACGAAGACATCCGAGGCCGTATGCGGGAACTATCCCTTTGAGTGACCACGGCGCCAGACGTTCACCAGCAGACACAGCAATCCTGCCGATCCCGACCTAACCGCACCGCTCGCCACCTCACCTTGCCTGCCTGAAACCGCGCCAGTGCGGGTTGGTGACACGCAGGCGTGGCGCGCCTCGGGAGAACAGGGCATCAAACGGTTCAGCCAGCGCAAGCGTTTCACTGAGACCAGCGCCGCTGTTGCTCCACTCCGTCGCACACAGTAGGAAGGAACGATGGGAAGACAGGCAGCCGTCGTGCTTTACGTGCTCGCGCTGGTAGCCGTCGTGGTCGGCGTGGACGTCCTGTTCTTCAGGAACCAGTTCCGGGAGCGGCTGATAGTAAACGTCGGAATTGTCCTGGTGTTCGCGGCGTTCTATTTCAGGTTCCTGAAGCGTCCATGAGCGCAGCCGCCGCAATGCGCCTCACCCAGCTCCACGGCGAACCTAAATCAACGCTCGTCGGGCCAGCGCACGCCCGCGACGGCACGGAGGTGCCGGTACTCCCATGGCCTGATCAGACGCCCTCATAACGGTGACAGATCGCGAGGGAGTGGTGCTGTCATCTGGTCCGTGCATCGGGATGCCTCCTGCCGTCGGCTGCCCGGTCACATACCTAAATGATATGGGTGGATCGTCAAGAGCGGCACTCGCCGTCAAGCTCGGCGCAGAGGAGATCGAGGCACTATACCGCCCCGTCACAACGCGTAACCGTGATAGCCGCCACCGGGCAGTCGTTGACGCCGCGACCGCGCACGTTACGGTGACCGCCGACCTGGACTCAGTCAGGGCGGCGAACGTAATAGCAGCGCTCATCAAGCGTTGCCGAACCGTGCTCACGGAGCGCTGCCGCTACATCACCAAATAACGAGGTCGCTAACAGCTGTTAGTGATCCTGGCCGTCCCCGAGCCGCCGCCCGTCCTCGGTCATCCGCGCCAGCACGCTGCGGCGCCGGTGCAGGTCCATCCCGACGACCTGCAGGCCGTCATACGCTGTCTCCATTGGGGCCTCCCTTTCCCTGGTGGAGACGGATGCATTGCAACTTCCAGCATCCGCCAGGGAGCGGGAGGCTCCGCTCCTTCATCGCATCACTCAGCCAGAGTGTCTCTCCTCGGTGTGAACTACCTGCGGCGCATTGCCCGCGTGCTCATCAGGCGAGGATGTCCCGCACGCTGAGATCTGTGCGGGGGGCCGCCCGCAAGGGCGGTCCCCACCGCGCCCCATATCTAGATCAAGGCGGTTCGACTGAATGATGAGGACGTCTTTCTTCCCCCATCAGGACCAACGACACTAGCCTGGTTGCCTGCTACAGCGAAGCCTAGAGGCAAGAGAAGAGCGGATTCTTCGTGTCTCAAGAAATCGCAGTAGGCGCGCTAAGCGCGGCAATAAAAGGGGAAATTGAGATGGAAATTCTCAGAAGATCATCAGGCAGGTATTACCACTGCTACACCTGCGACAGGGATACTTATCAGAAGAGGGACGCCAGCAAGCACTGGGTCTGCGACGGCAACACGCAGGGTGTGGCGACAACCGCCCAGCACGACCCCAACGTACTGCCAGACGGCGTCATGCTGGGCTTCTCCCCTGGCGGGCGGATCGTGAGATTGTCCCGGCCTTCGTGAACTTGAGAGTGGCGGTCCCCCACCTGGAGCCTGCCGGGTGGTAGGCCACGGGTGAACGGACTAGGAACACCCGAAGGAGAGGGACGCCGTGAGCACACCTACCAGAAGACGAGCCACCGTGCCCAGCCTGACCCGCAGCCAGGTGAGGTCACCGTCCCTGAGCAGGTGGTGGTGTCGATGACCGAGATCTTGGCGTCTTTGAAGGCCTGCGTGACAAGAGGTTCGCCGATGCTCCTGGTAAGACCTGTCCGCTTCTGCACTACGGCCTCGACCAGCCGATAGGCATTGCGGATCGCGTCGTCGAACATGTTTACGCGCTCTTGGGCTGCCACCGCCCTGGCGACCTCCGGCCGCAGCACAGTGAGTAGCACATCGACCTCGCCAGCCGACGCCGACCCAGCCTCCGCGGGCTCTGCCGCATCCACGGGCTGCTCCAAGTACTGCTGCTCGATGATCGACGCTGAGTCCACGGCAGCTGCCGAGTCCTCAAGTCGGACCTCTGGTGTCCGCCAGGGGATTTGCAGTTGCTCTTGCTGACGGCGCAAAGACTGCTGCTCGCGCTCAGTTAGATCGAGTAGCTCGTCGACCGTTTTGACATCGCGGTAGGGTCGGAGCCGTCTCCGGTCGAGCGTGTATTGCCAGCGCCACCGTTGGTCCGTCGGATATAGCCGACTCCAGACCAGAAGTGCGGCAGGAGGAGATCGGCCAGGACATACAGTCGGACTAGCCGCGCCCGGTTCTGCTCGACCTCGGGGCTGACCTCCTCCTCCTTGTTCTCGTCAGCCTGAGGTAGCTCAGAAGGCAGCTCCTGATCGCCTACTTGCCCTTGGTCAGGGCCAGTTAGGTTCGCTGCCTGGTCGTCGAGCGCCGCTGCGGATTCACCGGGTAGATGCTCAGGCTCCACCAACAGGCCGACCGCGGCGGCGAAGTCAACAGCCATAGCAGTCGGATCGGTCTCCTCAGCATCTTGCTGGCGCTCGACCTCGCACAACCACTGCATCAGCAGCAGCAACTCCAGATCCTCCGGCCAGCCGTCGCATTCGCCGACGCCACGGAGGGTCAGGCGCACATCATCGTTGTCGTAATAGCCAAAAGCGTGTCAAGGTCGCTGCAGGTACGCGGCGGGCACGCTAGCCAGCGCGGCCTGGGTGTCGGCGATGCCCATGTTGCGGTCGAGTCGCACGTCGATCCTGCGGAACGTTGGCCAGGCGCCCCGGTCACGCAGCAGGTCGTAGATAGCTTGAAGTAGCTGCCTCTGGCTCGGTGCAAGGTTGGCAGATCTGTCAGCCGAGTCGTCAGCCACGAGCACCTCCCGTGCAGTTGACTCACACATATCCAGCAGCCGGTCGCGCTGAGCCGCATAGCTGTCTGAACGCCCTGAGGAGTTCTCCGCGTATTCTCCGCGGCCAGCCGTAGAAGGCCGGTCCCAGCCGGACGCGACCGGACAGGCCAAGGCCAGCGTCAAAGCAACGTCAGCGCTGGTCAAGCGGTGTTTCGCAGCTGGTGGCAGGTGTTGGGTTCCAACCAACGTAGGCTGAGCCGACGGTTTACAGACAGGCGCCTTCCGGGCCGTCCTGAGCCGGTGAGCTGCGGGTTCGCCACCGCTGTGCGCCAGCAGCGCGACAGCGTTCCGCGCAGGTCCGGCGCCCGTGCCAACCCTGCGCTTGCCACCTGGTAACAGCTCACCCGCGTGCGGAGCCGCTCGCGATCGGTGATGCAGGATGCAACCTTGAGACCAGAGCTAGTCAAACCCGGCGTGGAGGGCTACCCCGATCGAACTCTACGGACCACAGGCCGACTGGCCGGACGTACACAACAGCATCTGGACCCAGATCCTGACCAGCTTCGTGCCAGCCCACTGATAGCCGCTTTACCGAGAGCAACATTACGAGCGCCCCGAGGCGTGCTCCTCCGCCCTGACGTTGAGCTCAGATCCCGCAGCGCATGAACCGGCTGCCGCTCGCTGGGTCGAAGCCTGCCATGACGAAAGCGACCAGCCTGTCACCGTCATACACCAGCCGCGGCCAGGCCACCTCCGGCTAGGCCCGCGCTTCAGCCAGCGACCAGGTGACCGCCGCCGCGAACCGTTCCGGCCGCGCCACCAGATGGCACGCCTGGCCCAAGTTCTCGGCAGTCACCGCAGCGATGCGCACTACCACCTGCCCGGCCCGACCACGCGAGCGATCCCGGCGCCAGGAACCGAGAGCAGTGCCCGAAGCGGCACGGCCATCGATGCCTGCCAGCCGACGACCGCTAATGCCGACTCACCAGCATCGGGCACACTATTCCTCGGCGAACTCCAGTCCCCAGCTGATCACCTCGGTCGGGTGCAAGCGGATGATCGGTCCGGCCGGCTGGCCGTCCTGTCCGACGGCATCGGGCAGCGCCTCGGCCTGACCGCGGATCAGGACGCATCGCGGGTGCCATGGCGGCAGCACGTCATCACCCCTGCCGTAGAACGGCACGCCGGCCACCTCGCCCGCACCCACGCGCTGCGCGGCGCGGACGCCGTCCACCTCGCCAGCGCCCTGGCCATCGGGGACCCGGACCTTGTCGTCGCCGTCTGGGACCGGCGGCGGCACGCAGGAACCCGGACAGCCGGCCTCCGCGCAGCCCCGGCCCGGCTCGACGCCTAGATAACCTTCATGACCGCACGTCACCACCCGCGGGACACCGCCCCAGGAACACACACCTGCCGACCCACGCCAAGCGGCCCCGGCCAGCTCGAACTGACGCTGGCCCCATAATCGCGCTCCGTCACGAGAAACCATCACGCCACAGCATCAATAACCGCCTGTACTCCCAAAGGCGTCGATCGACTGACGGCTGTTCCTGCGCAAATCAGGGTGTTATGGCTTTTCGCGCTCTTGCCTCGCGGCCGCAATTTGCTGCAGGAGTACCTGGTGCTCAGGAGGGTTAGTTCATCATCTGAGGTGTGGCGTGCAGGCCCGGGGCAAGCCAGGGGAACCAGATCGTGGCCACCGCGAGGGCCAGCGCCGTAGCGCCTGCGAGCCGGCCGGCCGCGGGCCCCCATATCCAGACCTTCTCGATCAGCACGAGAGCGGCCAGGCCGACCATCGCTGCCACGTTCATCACGCCCACCGCGATGAGGATCACCATCAGGCCCCAGCAGCAGCCCAGGCAGTATCCACCGTGATGGGCACCGACGCGCAGGTCACGGAATCTGCCCCGGTAGGAGCCGTAGTGCAACAGCAGCGCAAGCGGGGAACGGCAGTGCGCGAGGCAGCGGTCCTTCAGGCTGCTCAGCTGGTACACCCCGCAAACCGCGAAGACTGCCACGGCCAGGACGTGCGCCGCGCTGGGATGCTTCCCGGTTAGCCAGCCAGTGAGCCGGGCCAGCCCATAAGCGGGCAGGCCGGCCGCCGCCCAGACAGCGAGATAGCCCGCCACAAGCCCGGCGACCCTCACCGTCCGGCTGCTCTGCACGGTCCTGGCGTACAGCGAGGCCGTTGGCGCCACCGAGGGCAGCATCATGGCGGCCATCATCAGCGTCCACATCGGCACGAACGCCGCCAGGCCAAGCCCCATCGTGCCGGTCATCCCGGCCATCCCGCGGGCGATCGCAACCGTCGCAGCCCAAGCGCCCGCCGCCGCGATCAGCAGGAACGAAACCTCACGGGCTGCCAGGCCTGGCCGTGGCCGGGCGAGCCCTGGGAGGTTACTCATCCCGCCCAGGAGAACGGCGCGGAAAAGCCGCTCTGCCCTTCGCGGCCCCAGTCGATCCCGAAGGTCGACAGATGCGCGGCGTTAGCTGGCGCGACCGTCAGTGTCGTATTCGACGGATGGAACACGTTCGTCAGCTGTACCGGATCGTGGCCTTCTGCGGCGATGAAGTCCTCGACACCAACGTCCACGGCACCGCCGATCCGGACATGGTGACCGCGGCCGTCCTCGCTGTAGGTGATGGGCGCCTTCTCCACGCCGAGCATCTCGCCGATCAGCGGGGCGAGCATCGCGGGCGGCCCGCCGAGTTGCCCGGACAGGACCGCGCCAAGCCGCTCGGCCTGGCTGTCAGATGCGGCATCATCCAGGTAAACACCCACCCGCCAGTTGCCCTCGCTCATGACCGGCGGCGTGTCCAGGAACAGCGCGAAACTCAGGCCACTGACGTCCACACCATCAACCTCGCCCGACTCCACGTGATAGGCCAGAAGCGCCCGGCACCGATCAAGCGTGGCCCTCGCCGTGAATGCCGACCAGGTACACGGGCAAACCGCATCGCACGAACACGACTCGAAATACTTCCCCTCCAGCTGCCAAGCCACGGGCGCCTCCTCACGACGCAGTAAGTTCCCTCGACAAGGCTGGCGCAGGCGGCAGCGATCGTCAACATCCATCACGCCGGATCTACGAGCCCAAGGTATTCAGCACATGACAGAATGTGCCAGAACCAGGCGACCTGCTCCGGCCGCCCATGTGACCGAAGCTGTTCCCAGCCGCACACAGCCGGCAATTTGTACAGATCCACACTGGGAGTCGTCTGCCCTCTACATCACGCTCTGTGGCCGACCCTGTCCGCCACTTGACGCTCAGGGTGCTCGCCGACGAAGACCTCAACCACTGTGCGGCCGTCGGCCAGCGGACGCTGCAAGATGAAATGGTCGAGAAGGTTCGTGTCGCTCTCCTCGATGACCGTGCCACCGATACCGCCGCTGACGGCCTTATCGAGTTCCCGGAAGAAGCACCGCGAACAGGCAAAGTCGACGAGTTGGCGCTTCAGTTCGCTGGAGCGCTCGAGCAAGCCGACCAAGGCCGGCGCAGTCGCACTGGCCTTCCCCGCCACCGGTGACTCCTCAGCCGCCGCTTCGCCGTCCGGGCCGAGCGCCGGCACATAAGGGATGAGCCCTCGCTGGTGCGCTTCCACCTGAATGTCCATCGGAACATGCCGGGTGTCCATGGCAACGCCATTGACCGCAATGATCCAGACCAGCGGGTTCTGCTCGGCCACGGGATCGAACAGGAAGTTGGCCTGGCCCAGGGCATACACGATCGCAGCTGCCCACGTGACCCGGCGCCCGCCAACTAGCGGCGACGGGCGCTTGCGCGCCAGCTTCGCCGCCGCACGCCGGGCCAGATCGGCATACTCCTCATCAAGAACGGCCAGGCATACCGCGTCGGTGATGCCGACGATCTCCTCAGCGACCGGCACAGCACCTTGGGCACCTTCAGCTCGCGCAGATCAGTCATGGGAGCCTCAGACTCAGCGCTGGCCGTCGGTGTCCGTTGAGGCCGCGTTCATCGCCGACTTCCGCTTAGTGCCCGGCCGCCCCCACTTCTCCGCAGGCGTCACAGCCTGGGGACGCTCCCGGCCGAACCTCTTGAGATACAGGTGCTCGATGAACTGAGGCAACGGCGCTTTCCATGGCTCCTGGCGGTCGTTGGCGATCTTGCCGAGCTTCCGCGGGTTCAGCCCGAGTTCGCGGCCCATTTGCACCTGCGCATGCGACAGGTGGTATCGCCTGCGCGCCTCAACCCAAGCCTTAACCGAATCCGGAAGGGCGTTCTGGTCCTTGCCCACGCGACTCAGCCCAGCCAACGACGATAGGCGTCGATCGCAGCCTCCTCGGCCATCGCCGCCAGTTCCGCAATTCCCAACGCCGCCACCGGCCCAGCGTATCGGCGGCGCCCTCAGGCCGCCGCGCCGCCGTCATGATGATCAAGAACGGAAGCCTACGTGCCGGGACGCGGCACTGACCGGCGACGAACGCCTCGGCTACTAACCGCCTATGATCGCGGGCTACACTGTTTTACGTGAAGCACGCAGTTATGTGAGGTGGCGACCGTGGCTAACCAGAACATCACCCTGTCCCTGCCCGAGGAGGACCTGCGGGAGGCGCGGGTGCTAGCCGCACGCCGCGGCACCTCGATTTCGCAGCTCCTGGCCCGCATGCTCAGGGAAACTGTCGAGCGGGAGACCGGTTATGACACCGCAAAAGAGCACAGTCTCGCCATCTTGCGCGAAGGCATGGATCTGGGCACAGGTGGCCGCATGACGTGGACCCGGGACGATCTGCATGAGCGGTAACCGCACGTTCGTCGACACCAACGTCCTCGTCTACGCCCACGACGTGACAGCCGGCGACAAGCACGGACGCGCCCGCGCGCTGCTCGAGGAACTGTGGGATACCCGCGAGGGCTGCCTCAGCGTTCAGGTGCTGCAAGAGTTCTTCGTCACCACAACACGCAAGATCCCCAAACCGCTTGAAGCGCCGGCAGCCGGACAGATCATCAATGACCTCGCCCTGTGGCACGTGCACGCTCCGGCCGCTCGTGACGTGCTCGCAGCCATCGATATCCACCAGCAATCCGGAGCATCCTTCTGGGACGCGATGATCATTCGCAGCGCACAAGAACTCGGCTGCCAGACTCTGTACTCGGAAGATCTCAATCCCGGCCAGACATACGCGGGAGTCCGGGTCAGCAATCCGTTCCTGCGCTAGCCGTCGCTGTCGCCGATCTGGACCGTGCGTATGCCGCTCTCAAGCGGCTACACGGCCAGGCGTTCGGCTGGTCGCCGCCGGACGTGCCCGGCCTGGAGCGGCTCGGCGCAACCCGGATGCGCCAGTACGTGCGGGCCTGGATCAACGAGCGGGACCTCGTGCGCCTGGAGCCGCAGTACCGTCCGCAGACCGAAGTGGTTCAGATCGCCGCTGACTACAGCGAGGATGGCGCTCTGGAGGGGACCCCGGAGACCGGGAGACAGCAGACCCTGGCGAACTCGACCAGTCACCTGCGGACGGAGAAAGTCGAGCGTCGATGTCGGCTAGCCGACCGGGGACTGGTAACGAGACCACCTGATCAGTCTCAGCGCCCGTGGCAAGGTCAAGCGCGTGCCAGGTCCTCGCATCTGGCGAGGTCCCACAGGTCAGCGGCGCGAGGTTGTCAGGATCGTCGGCGCAGGGTAGTTGAGCTGTAGTTCGGCGAGCCGCCGGATTCCGCGACGCTACCGCTTGCGCTTGGCCCGGCTCGGTGTCTTGCGTCTCTGGTGCCGGACGATTGAGGCCGGGGGTAGGGGCCCAGGGCCGGGTTCGCGCCAGTCGGCTGCCGCCCACGTCGTCCGTTCGCCATGCAGGTCGGCGATCCGCTGCACGGCATCCCCCCGTCCGATGAGGTCATCCTCGGCGTCGGCGATGTCCACGGCGGCGCGGAAATGCACCTCGGCGCCGGCTGCGTCTCCAAGCGCCGCCAGCGCGTCGCCTGCGTGGACCCTGACCCAGAGGTCGTCCGGCCAGCGGGCGATGTTGGCGGCGACGCGTTCCCGCGCCTGGTCGGCCTGCCCGGCCTCGGCCAGCGCCACCGCTACGTCCGCCTCGAACACGTCCTGCTGATCGGGATCAACCCGGCCCAGCGCCTCGCCGACCATGACCGCTTGGGCGCCCAGGCCAGCCCGGCCCAGGTCGAGCGGCAGGCTGACCAGCCAGTCCGGTAGTCCGAGGAGCCAATCGGGGTCCGCACCGAGCGCGACCCCCAGGTCATCAGGCCGACCCTCGAACCACCGGGCCGCTTCGACCACCACGCGGGCACGCTCGCCGAGCACGTCGGCGTCCGGGATCTCGTACATCGCCTGATCCGCGCCGGCCAGCCGCGTGGCCAACCCGTTCGGCAGATGCGGAAGTCCCAGTCGCCGCGAGGCATCCGCGACCGCGCGCCATCCCGCTGGGTTGCTCACCTCCGCCCGCGCCATGCGGCGCTTGATCACCCCGCCAGCCTCGCCCCGGTGCACCAGGCACATTTCGTCCCTCGACCCGGCGAGGTCGGCGGGGAAATCGAACCGACGTCCGGCGCACGCCGGGCAGCCCGGTTCCGGGCGACGCGCGGACAATTCCACCGGAGACCGATCCAGGTCCACGATTCCGAACGCATGCTGGACAGCGTCCTGGATCATGCCGAGCCCGATGTCGTCCCACTGCGGCGACATCGCGGCCAGGCCCGGCCGCCTGAGCGCGGACCCTGCCGGGCCAGCCGGGCTTGCCGTAGCCGCCAGCCCGGTCGCGCCGGCCAGCCGGGCGGCCAGGTCGCCGACCAGGTCCGGCGCCTGGCCGCGTGCCGCCAGGTTCGGGTAGTCCCCGGAGAGCAGAACGTCGCGGTGTGCGGCGCCGGTTGTCACGACGGACGCTGCCGCGGCGGCGAGAACGGCGGCCATCGTCGTGCCGTGAGCGGCGGCGAACGCGGCGAGCGACCAGCACGGCAGGTAGACCGCCAGCTCCAGCGGACCAGTATTGACTGCGGCGAACGCGGGCGGACGCGGAGGGCTCGTTTCGAGCGGATCCCAGGTAATCACGAACAGCCGCACCGCCTCCGCAAGCTCGGCCTCGGTGGGCGGCAGCGACGGCTGCTCGGCACTCAGCTCGACCAGCTTCTTCTCCGTCACAGGCGGGTCAGCCAGCAGCGACCGCGCGGCGGCGGGGAGATCGGCGAGCGGATCGGCCATCACGGCTCGAATGTACTCGCGATTTGCGCGCAATCTCGCCCGAACGTCGTGTCGCTCGTGGCTCCGCGTGCGCGCCGGTGCGACGATGACGGTCATGGTGGAGCGGGATCTGCTCGACAGCGTCCGGGTCCTTCGGCAGCATGGCCGGTCGCCGAAGGAGATCGCGCGGGCCTTGGCCGTGCCGCCCGCGGTCGTGGCGCCGCTGGTGCGGCTTGTTGCCGCAGAGCGAAGCGAAGCCGAGAGCGGCGGCTCCGCAGGCGGCAAGGGTCCGTCCGTGCAGCCGACCTGATCGGCTGCTGGATCAACCTGGACTGGGCCAACGGGCTGACAGTGCGAGGCCAGCCAGACTGGCCGGGCCTGCCCGCCGGACCCAGCAAGGGCTGCGACGGCTTGGCAACTATCGTGGTCGCCCGCGAGGCGCCTGGCTTCAAGGTCTCGGCCTGCGCCTACATGGTCGATGTGTTTTGCCTGGGCGTCAAGGACGCGTTCGGTCCGCGTGTATTCTCCCGCCGCCGGCTGGGCGAGTTCCTTGGCGAGATCTACCGCTCTTACGCCGATCCGCCGGTCCCGGCGCCGCCCGACCTGGCCCGGCACGTGGTGTTCGGCGCGATCGCCCATGCACGAGGCCTGGGCTTCGAGCCGCATGCAGACTTCGGCTCAGCCGCTGGCCACCTCAGCGCGTGGGAGCCGCCGGAGTCACCCGTGATCGAGTTCGGCCGCGACGGCGAGCCACTCTACGTCCAGGTACCGCACGACAACTACCGGCAGATCCTGCGGACCCTGGAACAGTCAGTCGGCGCAAACGGCTTCCACTACCTTCTGTTCGCGGCCTGACGCCCGGCAGGACGTCCGGAACCAGCCCGGAAGCCGGTCGGTCTGATGGACGTAACCTAAACCACCGCCTGCTGTCAGCCAGCAGATTTCCACAGTAAGCTTCTATACCATATTTGATGAATCGTTGTATCTGGTCTGATGAGCGATCCTCCGTGCAGCGGCGATGAGCCGGAGGCGGATAGCTCGTATGTCCGCAAAGTCCGGAACACGCAGTACCGTTAGTTCCGCCGGCGGACGGCTCGCGAAATATGCATACCTATCAAGCTCATAGATCTCGGCTGACAGGTCAACCGGCCATAACCAGGTGACCTGCAGCCTTCAGCAGGCGCGGAACTGTGAGTGATCACGTTATTGAGCAGGGGTGTTGCTCACGTAATTGACCAGGTCCTGGTCTTGTTCTGTTCTACTCGGTGGTGGCGTCTGCTGTCGTGGCGACACGCCCTGGCCGCTTGTTCGGGCGGTAGCTTGGGCCGTTCATGAAGACCTGGTGACTGCTGTTGATGACCCGGTCGAGGAGGGACTCGGCGACGACCGGGTTGGGAAACAGGGGGTACCAGTCCTGCGGGGCGCGGTTCGAGGTCAGGATCAGTGATTTTCCTGTCCGCTCGCTGATGAGCTCGTACAGGTCGTCGGCCTGGGATGGGGTGAGCTCGCGCATGGCGAAGTCGTCGAGGATCAGGACGGCCGGGCGGGCGAGCTCGGCTAGGCGTTTGTGCCAGGTGTGGTCGGCGTGGCCGCCGGCCAGGTGGGCCAGCGCGCGGCTGGTCTTGAGGAACCGGGCCTCGGCGCCGTGGCGGACGGCGAGATGGCCGAGGGCCTGGGCGACGTGGCTCTTGCCTACCCCGACCGGGCCGTACAGGATCACTGACTCGGCGGCGTGCAGCCACCGCAGGGCGGCCAGGTCGCGGATCTGGGCGGCGGGCAGCTTCGGGGAGGCGGCGTAGTCGAAGCCTTCCAGGGTGACCTGCTCCTCGAACCGGGCCCTGCGCAGGCGGCGGGTGATGGACATGGTGCCGCGGCGGGAGATCTCGTCTTCGCACAGGACCTGGAGGAAGTCGATGTGGCCGAGGTCCCCGGCGCGGGCCTGGGCGAGGCGGGCGTCGATGGTGGCGAGCATCCCCGAGAGCTTCAGCGTGCGCAGCGCCTTGTCCAGGGCGCTGGTCTCGATCGTGGTGGTCATGATGGTGTCCTTTGCTTCTCGGTGATGGCGGGTCTGGTGTCAGGCCCGGGTTGACGGGTCATGCCCGAAGCGCTGCTGGGCGGCCTGGCGGGTGATGCCGAGCCGGGCGGCGATCTGGGTCCAGGAGCTCCCCTGGGATCTGGCCCGGGTGACGGCGACGGCGAGGTGGCGGCGGGCCTGGGCGGCGGCGGCGTGAGCGCTGGTGACCCAGTCCAGGACGTCCAGCGGCGGGCCGGGCGGCAGGGGCCGGGCAGTGGTGCCCTTGCCGAGGGTGGAGCGTGCCCGGGCGCAAGAGCCGCACAGCATGACGTTGCCGAGTGCGATCTCGGCGGTCAGGGTGCAGTGCGGGCGGCGGGCCGGGTCGCCGGCGTAGTGGCAGCGGACCGCGGCCGCGGCGGAGCCGGTCATGACGCTGCCTGCGTTCCGGGGCGCAGCGGGACCACGTTCCCGGCGGCGCCGAACAGCACGTCGGGGCCGTGCAGGAACGCCGCGGCGCCACCGTCCCCGGCGGGCGCGGGCACGGGCGAGGCCTCGGTCCCGGCGGCGAGGATGCCCCGGACGGTCCGGTAGGACGGGTCGCCGGCGGCGGCAGCCCGTGCGCAGGCGGCTTCGAGGCGGCCGGGCTGGTGCTTGTCCGCCAGGCCCACGACGCCCTGGGCGGCGCGGAGCCGGTACAGCGCGTTCTCGGCCAGGAGCCCGGCGACCAGCGCCGTGCAGGCCGGCCCGATCTCCGCAGCCCGCCGGCGGCACCATGCCGGGGTGCGCATCCGGAACGCGATCTTCTCCGGCGGGTAGTCGCCCAGATCGGTCTGCTTGCCCCGCGCCGTGCGGACATGGGTCTTGACCAGGTCCCCGCCGGCGAACAGCTGCACCATCGTGGCGGTCGAGCGGGCGTCCAGGGTCTGGCCGATGTGCTTCCACGGCACCGAGTACAGGCTCTGGCCGACCTTGACGTGGATATCCGAGCCGACCTTGCCGCGGGACCATTCCGCGAGCACGAACGGCGTCTGGGGCAGGGCTGCCAGCGCTGGTTTCTCCACCGCGTCGAACACCGCGGCAGGGGCGGCCCCGTCCAGCGGCCGGCAGGCCCGCTGCCCAGCGACATCGAGGCACCAGCGCACCGCCTCGGCCTGCATCTGCGCCAGCGACGTGAACTCCCGGCCCCGCCAGAAGCTGTCCCTTATATACGGCATCGGCCTTTCGACCTGCGCCTTATCCCGGGGTTTCCGCGATCGTGCCGGGTCTACCAGGCAGCCGTAATGAGCGGCCAGCTCCGCATAGGACCGGTTGATCTTCGGGTCATACAGGCCCGGCCGGTCCACCCCGGTCTTCAGGTTGTCCGGCACCAGCCGGGCCGGGACCCCGTCAAAGAACCCGAACGCCGCCGCGTGGCATTCCGTCCACGCCCGCTGGTCCATCTTCAGCACCGGCCGGACGAACAGGTGCCGGGAGCAGCACAGCACCATCGCGAACACGTTCACCGTATGCCGCTGCCCGGTTCGCGGGTCGGTCCACCGTCCCATCTGCCCGTAATCGATCTGCGCCTCCAGCCCCGGCTCAGCCGGGACCAGGCGCAGCACCGTCACCCGCGCGCGGGTGACCTCCTCGGGCAGATTCGCCGCCACATACCGGCGCAGCGACGCCACCGACACCGCCAGCCCCCGCTCATCGCGGAGCCGCTGATGAATCGTGGACACGGTCACCCCGGCCTTCATCTGCTCCGCGATGTAATCCCGGTGCTCCCCGATCGCCGGCCACGTCACCTGCCGCACCCGGCCGTCCGCCAGCTCCGGGAACCACTCCCGCGCCAGCTCCCCCCACCGCTCCGCGCTCACCTCCGGCCCGCCCGGCCGCAGCCCGGCGGCCTCCGCCGCGGCCACGTACTTGCGGACCGTATTCCGCGACAGCCCCAGGCTGCCCGCTACCTCGCTCTTGGACCGCCCCGCATGCCAGTGCACGAAAATCTCGCAGATATCGATCACGTCGAACGTCCTCCTCGCCATCGGACCCCCGTCCCTAGGACGAGGGGAATGATCCTGACTTCCCGATGACCAGGTCCACCCCGACACGCACGCCATGACCATGGTCAATAACGTGATCGGGGTGGTCAATTACGTGATCGCAGCACGCCCCTCACTGCTCAATTTCATGATCGCTGACACGGAACTCCAGATCGGGACGAGCCAAGGTCGGCAGGCGAGATGAGTGCTGGCTGCTCTTCTTCGATTCGCTTATAGGCGTCCAGCCAAAGAAAAAGAAATTTCTGGTAGCTCCGTTGAGTGCGGTCTACTGAATAGCAAGAACGAACTAGGAGAATAAGAAGCGAAATGGCGATTCCCGTCGGTTCATTCGGAAGGTGGGTTCGCGAACGCTTATACCGCCTCTGTAGGTTCCCTAGGGCTGCGCGGACGTCGAATGAGCCCTGATTGGGATCCGCGTATGCTGCTCGTTGAGAGCGCGAAATCCTGCTCTTGGGAGGCAGCGGACGATGGAGTAGACCTCGTGCCGTCTGTGCGAGCAATCCTGGGAGACCGGGTGCCGATGCGTAACGAGCGAGTGTAACTCGACCAGTGAGGTAGATCTCGTTGTCTTTCCGTGCCTTTTGCAAGTCTGCGTCTTGCCACTTGGCTGCCTCTTGAGCATCGCTGACTGCTCGATCGAGATAATTGCGTGCCTGACCGATCAGGAAAGTCAGCCCACTTACAAGTCCAGCGGCCAGTGCTGCTGTCTGAAAGTCGAGACCGGGAGAGTTAGAGGCATGTCCGGAACCTGTTCGTGATGCAAGAACATAATAGGTCCGAAAGTTTAGAGGCTAGCTGGCCCGGCCGTCTATAGTCTGATGGGACCGGGGAGCAGTGGCCTGAGCACCGTCATGGAGGGGCTTGTCCCACCCGGGGAGGTCATCTGCAGCGCATTCTCATGCCGCAAATCAGTGCGTTCCGGGGATCGGGCGCGGGGCAGGCGGTTACGGAATTGTGCCGCGGGGCGCGACCCACTGTGTCAGCTGGCCGGTGACCTGCGCGATGAGGTCGTAGTCGGCGTCGTAATGCAGGACGGTCACGCGTTCTCGTTCGGCCACGGCGGCGATCATCAGGTCGGGGAAGCCGACCGCCCTGATCTGCCCGCCGCGCCAGAGCATCGCCTGGACCTCGAGCACGCGGCGCCAGTCCTCGTCGTGCGTAGCGAGCCACTCATAACCGGAGTCGCGGTCGGCGCGCAGCTGGTCGAACTCCGCGCTGGTCCTGGTGGCCCATCCGAGCTCAAACTCGATGACACCGCAGGTAGCGACCAGCCCCGCCTCGATCAGCGGGCCCAGCACCGCAGCTACCTCTGGGCGGCGGAGCCGGGCCAGCGCGCTGGTGTCCGCCAGATGGCTTGCTACCGCTGCCATGCGGCGCGCATCACCTCGGCATCCTCCAGGTCGGGCAGGCCGCCGGAGGCCAGCCGCTGCAGGTCCCGCCGGCGGGCTGCGAGCGCGGCGACCGCGCGGAGCGCCGCGTTGACGGTGTCCTTCTTCGTTTGTGTGTTCAGCACCTGCGCAGCGGCAGCAAGGTCCTCCTCGTTGACATCGATGAGAGTCTTGGCCATCTCCACCTCCCTCCCCGCACAGGATATCTCATCACCTACTCTTCGGATATACCCGTGGCTGGGGTCGGCCCTTTGCCGAATGAGGAGGCCCTGCGGCGGATCTGGGATGCGACGCGCCAGTGATCTCCTGGGAACGCATTGGGAACGTGTACCGCAGATCACGCATCCGGCCGCACGCAACAGGACCAGGACAAGATCAGCCCTTGACCACATCATCACAGGTCAGGGCCGATTTACGATGCGGAGGGAGGCATTCGGTTCGAACCAACGTAGTCTGAGCCGACGGTTTTACAGACTGCCTCCCACGAACTTTGTGAATGGCTCTGACCTGCGGATTCTTAGCTCCGGTAACCTATTCGACGGCGGTGTTCCGTGCCAGTTCCGCGCCGATCAGGGACCCTTGCGGGTAGTTATGGCAGGTACCGGTTCGCGCCAGCGCAAGCCCTGGGCCGACGGCTTTACCGGCATCTCCGGTACCAGCAGTTCCTGCGGTCGCGTCCGTGCTGTGCCTAGTCTCTCTGGCTATTCTCCGCAGCTGAGTCCTTGGCGGGCTTGCCGCCATCACGCTGACCGGCGCTCGGCGGGTTCGAGGCTGACGGCCAGGGTCAGGCCGAGCGCGGCGGCGAGACGTTCCAGCAGCGGCAGCGTGGGAGTGGTGCCCCCGGCCTCGAACCGCGCGACGCCAGGCTGGGTCATCCCCGCCCGCTCGGCGAGCTGGCGCTGCGACCAGCCGAGCTCCTCCCGCCGGGCCCGGACCGCCTCGGCCAGCTCGAAGCGCAGCCTGGCCTGCTCGTACCCGGCGGCCGCCTGCGGGCGGCCGATACGGGCTGCCCTCGCCTCGGCAAGGCTGGCCCGCCGCAGCGCATCCTGGCCCATCGTCATCCCTCCCCGTCCGCAGTGTGGCCCTCGGCCTGGCAGCGGGCCATCCTTGCCGATGCCGCCCCCGGCCACGGCAGGACCGGCCCACCGGATCACGGAGGTGAGCGACGCTGGACCGCGCGTGTAAGGCTCTGATTGCACGCGAGCGCCCAGCCGCGAGGCGACTGCGAGCAGCACCACGGCGTAGGCGCTCAGCACCGCGACGGCGGTGGCTGGGCTCAAGGTGGCGCTACCGGGTACCGCGGGGGTGGTGAGGGCGGAGGCGGCGCCGGTGATCAGCCACCTGGCCAGGTCCGGGGCGAGGGTGTGCAGGATGGCCAGTTCGACGAAGAGCACCCAGCCGACGACGGCAGCGATCATGCTGCGGGTGATGTAGCCGAGCGCGACGCCGATGACGCCCAACAGGGCGCCGGCGATCACCAAGCCTGCGAACAGGCTGCCGGTGTCGGCGGGGAGGTGGTGGATGTGGTGGGCGGACAGTTCGGCGGCGGTGGCCAGGCCCACTGAACGACACCGCGCAATTCCCGCTGGCCCGCATCCTGGCCAGCACCAGCACCCCGCCGCCCCGGCAGCAGCCGGAGATGACCCGCGGCCCATAACACGCTGTCGCTGTCTGGTTTCGAGACGGCCCGGGGTGTGTGCGAGGATCTGATTCGCGGCGCGCGAACGCGGCAATCTTCGAGGAGCGGTTCGTGGTCGGTCGCACCACGACGAACGTCTCTGGCCGTGCGCCGCCGAGCTCGCCGCCTTCGGTTCATGGCCGGGGTGTCGTTCTGCCGCGTCCCCGACGCCATCTCCGGCGGCGCTGTCTTTTCTCGGCTGGATGCATGACGCGGATTGTGCCCATGTCGCAGGTGGCGCTGAGCCGCACGACGGGAAAGCCCGGAATCGGCGGCTCGAGGGCGGTATTGACCGCGCCGCTCCTGCCCACCGGTCGGACCTCGAGGCCGCGGGGAACGATGACGGTGATTGCCCCCATGTGGGTATGGACGACAATCTCGACGTCCCAGTCATCGAACTCGGCCTGGCTCAGATCAATCGTCACGGCGCCCATACCTGTGTCGATCTTCGTGAGACGGCTCACCTGCCAGCGGCCCTCGAGGCGAACCTCGCCCATCGAGGTAGAGATCTCGAGCGGCTCTTGACGCCGCCGCGCGGGCGGGGTGAATTCGACCGGAGGCGGCAGGCTGCGAACCACCGAGGCGACGTCAGCCTGGGTATGGGCCCCGAGCAGTGCATCGAGGGCTCTGTGAAACCGGTCGAGATCCACCTTGCCGCTGGCCAAAAGTCCCTGCAGGAAGTCGATCCCGCGTTGCTGGAGGTCATCAGAGATCGGGGGTTCGGTCTCGGCCGGGAGCCCGTCGTCGCTCACGCCCGCAGACTATCGCTGGATGCTCGTACTGACATAAGAGTCGTCCGTGCCCTGGGTGACGCCGCTACGGCGTGAAAATTTGTGCGGCTGACCCGCCGTTACACGGGAGCCCGGCTGCGCCGGGCGCTGTCGCGCTGTTGTTCGGGCAGACCAGTGCAGGGGGATGCTCGCGCGCGGGCGCGAGGTGGTTTGAGAGAGTGCGGCGCGGTCGTTCGCTGACGTCGTCCTTGCTTGGCGGGCCTGACCCCGTATAAGAGTCTGACGCCGGGAGCCAACCTTCAGGGCCGCTAAATGGTGCTTCGAGCCCGCGGACCAGATTTCCCGCTTGCCCCTGGCTCCTGCGAACGACCGCGCCCGCAACTGCCCTCTCATCGTAGGAGCCACCGATGCAAGATGTGCACGACGAGCCGCTGTTCGTGCAGCGGGTCGCCGGCCTGGACATCGCCAAGTCCGAGGTCGAGGTCACCATCCGGGTGCCGTCCGACACCACTCCGGGCCGCCGCCAGCAGGAGACCCGGACCTTCGGCACCACCCGGCGCGAGCTGGAGTCGCTGGGCGACTGGCTGGCCTGCTGGGGCGTCACCGCGGTCGGCATGGAGGCCACCGGCGACTACTGGAAACCGGTGTTCTTCCTGCTCGAATCACGCGGATTCGACTGCCAGCTGTACAACGCCGCGCAGGTCAAGGCACTGCCAGGCAGGCCCAAGACGGACCGACTCGATCTGGCTCGCCAAGATCGTAGAGCGGGGCATGATCTCCTCCAGCTTCGTCCCGCCCGAGCCGATCCGCAGGCTCCGCACCCACACCCGGTACCGCCGCCACCTCACCCAGGCCCGCACCGCCGAGAAGCAGAGAGCAGAGAAACTGCTCGAAGACGGGCACCTGAAACTGTCCAGCGTGATCTCCGACATCCACGGCGTCTCGGGCCGGGACATGCTCAACGCGCTCGCCGCCGGCCAGCGCGACCCCCGGGCCCTGGCCCAGCTGGCCCGCGGCACCATGCGCAGCAAGATCCGCCGGCTGGAGGAAGCACTGGAATGCTCCTTCTTCACCGATCAGCACGCCGCCGTGCTGGCCATGATGCTGACCACCATCGACCACTACACCGCCCAGATAACCGAGCTCACCGCCAGGATCGAGGCACTGGCCGAGCCCTACCTGCACCAGATCACCCAGCTCGACGCCGTCCCCGGCATCGGCACGATCTGCGCCCAGGACATCATCGCCGAGATCGGCACCGACATGACCGTCTTCCCCACCGCCTCCCACCTGGTCTCCTGGGCCAGATGGTCACCCCAGGTCAAGCAATCAGCCGGGAAACGCAAGGGCAGCAACTCCACCGGCCGCGGCAACCCCTACCTCGGCGCCGCCCTCGGCGAGGCCGCGATCAGCACCAGCCGCACCCAGTCGTTCCTGGGCGCCAGGTACCGGCGGCTGGCTAAGCGCATGCCGAAAAAGAAGGCACTGGTAGCGACCGGCAACTCCATGCTCACCAGCGTGCACGCCTTGCTCGCCGACCCCGACGCCACCTACCAGGACCTCGGCCCCGACTACTACGAACAGCGCATGCACACCCGCCGCCAGGCCCGCAACCACGTCAAGAGCCTCGAACGCCTCGGCTATAAGGTCACCATCCAGGCCATCAACCCCGACACCGGCGAGCTCCTGGCCGCAGCCGGGTAAATCGCCATCACCGTTACCCCGAGCCCGTCGGCGCTGACGCGCCGCCGGCCGCTGCCGCGCGCCCAGCTGAGGTCTTATTTTCGGACCAGCAGGGCCCACGCCCGGTCCCGAGGCGCACCTGCAATTCGCCATAAGCGCCAAGGCGATCTCACTACGATCCGCGCGATTGCTACCGGAACCCGTCCCACTGCACGCGTCGGCGCCGTGCTACCGCTCGCGCTAATCGAAGAGATCGACCAGGCGCGGGGCAACATCTCCCGCGGCCGCTACCTGCAGATGGCCATCAACGCGGCGATGACCCGCGAGCAACCCCCATCAGAGGATGGCCAGAACTGGCCATCCTGTGCCACTCGGTCACGACGACCTCACGATCGATAATCAGCTCATAGTCGGCGATCCGATCCGTCGCTTCGTCGCGCTCTACTGTGTCACGCACCGCGAACAGCGGTTTCATGCTGCCGCGCACCTCTCCGTCGCCAGGTGCATGGCTAGGCTTAAGTGGCGCCGCGGTGGCGGCGGAGCGCCTGTCACGTGGCGGCCACGAGGGCGAGCAGCTGGTCAGCGACCCCAGCTGTTGGGTTGGTGGCGTCTATGGCGAGCGCGCCATGCCTGAGCATCTGCGCCTCGAACACGGCCCGGCCACCGCGGATCTCGCGTCGGCCCGCCTCGCTCCGGCCTGGCGGATGGAGCGCATCGTGACAGTCCAGCCGGGCCTCCTACGTCGCCCGTCGATATGGAGCAGGAACACGCGGTCGAACAGATCCAGCATTTCGTCCTGGTTGCGGGCGATGCACAGATGAAGACCGCCCGGTCCTGCCTGGCCAGGATCTCCTCCATCCGGCCACGGCTCTACACCCAGCGATGCGACCCGAGCCACTCCTCATCGGGGCATGGCAGCCCGCAGACTCGGCCGCCGGCGGCATCCTCCCAGTACGACAGCTGCGAGTCTTCGTCCGGATCGATCGCCAGCACGCCGCGGCGAGCCAGCTCCCGGGCAAGCGCCGTTTCCCCGACCCAGGGTTCCCCGTGACGAGGAAGGCCGCCATAAGGACATCATCCACAGCGCTGAGCCGTTACGTCCCCGACGCTAGCCGGCTCGCGAGGTGACGCGTGGATGGTCGCGCCAGGCTGGCATGGTGGCCATGTATTCGAGGGTCTGGCGTTCGATCTCCTCGTGCGACGTGCCCGGGTTGCGGCGGGCTTGCCATGCGGTCATACGCGTGAACCGCTCCTCGAAAGACTGGAGCTGGCCGGCGTCGTCAGTGCAATAGCTGCAGTAGCGGCCGGTCTCGATCGGCATGCCGCAGCTTTCACAGGCGGCCGTCGTGTTCATGGTGTCCTCCCTGGGATGTGCGTGGGTAGCAGGGCCGCCGCGGACTGGACCAGGGCGCGCAGCCCTCCCAGCAGCGCGGCGGCCTGATCGGGATCCATCCGCGACAGCGCGGCGGCGAGCAGGTCCTCGCTGAGCACCTCGCGGTGGCGGCGCAGCGCGGTGTGCCCGGCCGCGGTCAGCCAGATCAGGGTCCGGCGCCGGTCGGCCGGGTCGGCTTCACGCTCGAGCAGGGCCTGGCGTTCCAGGTGGGCGACGATCTCGCTCACCACCGACTGCGCGCGGCGCAGGTGCGCAGCGGCCTCGCCGATCGTCAGCGGCCCGGCCAGCGCCAAGTGCTCAAGCACCGCGGCCGAAGCGCCCGGCAGCTGGCTGCGGGGCCCGTCGCGCCGGTGGAAGGTCAGGTACACGGCGCGGAACAGCTCCTCGAACTCCCCGGCCTGGTCCGCCTCGCTGCTCACCAGGCCAGGCTCGCGCCCCGGCTTTCCATCGTCAATACCGATATATTGCTGGGCTCCCACGGCCGAGCGCACAGATGCCCTCCCCGAATCGGCTCCGGCTCATCCCGCAGTCCCTGAGAACCGCCAGGACCGCATCGACCTAGGCGATATGTACGACCCCAGCTGAACTGACCACCCGATGTCAAGGTGCGCCGAGTCGGCGCTCGGGTCTTCATCCGTCGATTAACGGTGGTTACGGACGGTAGCCTGGCTGCGCTCCAGTCGCGGCCGCGACGTCATCCCAGGTTCGCTGGCAGCTACCGTGGTGGCTTCGGCCCCAGCGAGTCGCGGTGCCAGTACAGGTCCCGGAGCATGCTGATCTCTGCGCCGTGGTGAACCTGCTCGTTGATCAGGGTCGCGACGATCTTGTGCAGCGGCCACCGGCCGCCCCAGTTGACCGGCGCGAGCCGGTCCAGGTCGGTGTCGCTCAGCCCGGCCAAGGCGGCGGTCAACGGCTCATGGCTGGCGAGCAGCCAGCCGGTTGCCTCGGCTACGTCCCCCGGAATCTCCAGGTCGAACGTCAACGATGCGGAGCCGAACGCGTAATTGAAGTACAGGTAGTTGACTGCGGCGATGTGCACGGTCCGCCAGGCGATGGTGGTGAACGGGGCAGGCCGGGGCTGCGACGGGTCGTAGTCGATCACCCACTCGCCGCTGCCGTCCGCGCTAACGCCGCGCGGCTCGGACCGGCGATGCACGGTCCAGCAGCCGTCCACCGGTTCCCAGAAGAACTCGGCGTGGGTCACGCCGCTGAGCACCTGCCGCAGCGTCTGGCACGAGTCGGCGAACGCGCTGCGCAAGATGTCGGCACCGGAGGTCATGGCCAGCAGTCTGGCCCGGCACGCGGGAAAGAGCGAGGTGGAGCAGCGCGTACAACTCCCCGCGCTGCTCGAGTTCGTAGCCGATCTCCGCTGCCACGGAGCTCTTGCCCGAGCCGTAGACCCCGGTGATCAGCACGCCTTCCGGGCTGCGCGACGCCACCAGCTGAGCTTAACGGCGGGACGCCATCCGGCTCTGGCCCTAAGCGTCGGGTCCCGGTGACGAGGCGCGGCCCGCTCCGACGCGCCACCAGCCGAAGCCCTGGGCCCCTTAGCACCTGCCGCGTCCAGCCGGTCGCCCACGCCCAGCACGGCTTGCTGGCAGCGATGAGCAGCCCCGCGGCCAGCCGGGCCGTGACTAGCCGCGACCCGCCCGGCCCGGCAGGCATCGAGAGCGACGCGCGGTCATCGCGGGACGAGCAGGGCCGAGGGCGCACATGCCAACCTGACCGAACCGCGGCCAGGTCATCGGGCTTATTAGGGAGCTGCTGACCTGCCCAGGACGAGCGCGCCTGCCGAGATCGGGCAGACCCGCGCGCTGATCTACCCTATGGCGACAGGGTCAGCTACTGTTCCGCACCAGTTCCGCAAGCGAACGCCGGGCACCGGAGCGGCCCCGCCTTGCTGCGATCCGGCAAGATCTGCCGAGCAGGATAACTGCAGGTCAGGACCTTGGCGCCCGACGACGTGCCTGGGGATGCCTACCAGGCCGACGGTGTCGCACACCGCTACCCTTGAACGGCCTGGAATCATCTTCGAAGTAGCGCTGACCTGGGAGTTTTGTGGTGGCAGGTGTTGGGTTCGAACCAACGTAGGCTGAGCCGACGGTTTTACAGACCCGCCGCGCTAACGCCCTGACCTTGGCGTTAGCGTTGTTCCCCGGCCTGGTTGGGAACACCCTGGGAACGGACAGCCAGCTCGATTCCAGGGGTTCAGTTGAGGCAGCCGGGCATGTTCGTGACGCCGCATCTCTTGCCCCGCTGGTACCCGGTGACGCAAGGGCAGGGTTCGAACCCGCCAGCGCCACAGATAACCGCTCGTCGCCGCTGATCGTGTCCGAGCCAGCCAGGCCACGTCGGGCCTGCTCTGACCATGAGTCTCCGGCGCTTGTCGGCAGCAGTGCTCAGCGGCGGGCTAGGCGCGGGGTTCAAGGTCGAGGTATCCGTCGTAGGCCCGGATGGTCACGACGAAGTGGTGGAGAAAGCCCTCGAGCCCGGCCAGGCCGAAGGGGTGCGGCCATGGGTCGCAGAACCAGACGGGCGCGTCCCAGGAGAACTGGTCAGCGCCGTCTGTGACCGTCAAGCGGACACGTGCCAGGGCACCGACGGTCTTCAGCCCGGCGACCCAGAACTCTTCGGTCAGCGCACCGTCCAGCTCCACCCCGGCGAGCGGCGCGAGCTCAGCACTCATGCGAGTCCGTAGCGCGCCGGTGTCGAGCAGGCATTCCATCGGCGCCGCCAGCAGCTCTTCTAGCGCGATGTCCACGACCGGGCGGGGCGTAAGCTCGCCGCCGCCCGCGGCCGGGAGAGCCCGGAACCAGAACCTCATTGAGGCGCCGCGCCTGCGACGGCCTGCTCGGAGTCCGGGACCCGGAACATTGACTGTGCGCGCTGGCCGTGCCGCGTCAGCCAGGCCACCACGTCCTTGGGCGTCGGCGCGGCTACCAGCACTTCGTCCCCGCGCACGGCCACCCACAAGCCGATGAACGGGCGCAGCGCCTCGACCAGGCTCCCCTGCCCGCGATCGGCCCGGCCGCCCGGCCGGGGTGGGGCTGCGGGCCGGGCGCTTGCCGGGAACTCGCGCCGCACCGCACGCGCAGCAGGAAACCCGAGCCTGGTCAGAGCCCGGCGTGCCTGGTGGGTGGTGAAATCCGCCCGGTCCAGCCCTGTCACCAGGGCTAGCACCTGCTTGGGCGGCCAGCGCCGCCCGTTGATCACGACGAAGTGCTCGTGGATCGGCTCCGGCAGCACGCCGTGCAGGGCCGCCTCCACTCCACCGTGGTCAAGCTCGTACCTGCGGCCCGAGACCGTCATGGTCGGCATCGACGTCTCCGCTCAGTATTCTCTGAGATGTATTCTCTGAACATTCTCCACGGTACCCTGGTCAGTCCGGGCCGGCAAGTGGCGGCCACGCGCGCAGAACCGGGCTCACCTGCTCGGCGGTCTGGACCCAGCCCACCCACCAAGTCGGCTGCGCGCATCCGGCGACCGTGCACCGGCAGCTGCAGGTACGAGTTGCAGGTCCCGCCACCAGTCACGCGTTGTAGTTGCTTGGCGGAGTGCTTGCTGTACACGAACCGCCGATAGGCGCGGACATCAGCACGATGTTGATCTAGTAGTGACGCGCTCAGATCGAACAATCTGTGGCACCGAGGTCGCCATCCCCAGTGGTGATGCAATTGGCGGCCCAGCATCCCGATTGCCAGCGGAAAATACCCGCACAGGCGCGTGATCTCCGCCGCTGAGTGGTCGCCAGCGTTCAGGTCGGGCCGGCCCGCGAGGCGGATCAGCAGGTCGGCTGCCTCGCCTGGCGGCAGCGTATCAAGGCTGATCGTGTGGGCGTCCTCCAGCGCGGTCAGGTGCCGGCGGCTGGTCACTAGCACCAGGCACCCCGCCGACGCCGGCAGCAGAGGCCGGACCTGATCATGCCCGGCTGCGTCGTCCAGGACGAGCAGGAGCCGCCGCTGACCCGCGCGATCGCGCCACAGAGCAGCCCGAGCCTCCAGGCCAGGCGGGATACTCTCCGCGGCGACTCCCGTGACTAGAAGCAGGCTGGCCAGCGCGTCGGCCGGGTCGACGGGCCGCTGCCCAGGCGTGTAGCCGTGCAGTGGCAAGAAGATCTGGCCGTCCGGGAAGCGCGGTGCCAGCAAATGCGCGGCGTGGATTGCGAACGTGGTCTTGCCGATGCCGGCCATCCCGCCTATGGCGCAGATGCCCACCACCGGTGCCGAGCCAACGGTCTCCACCGCCGCCGCCAGACGCCGCAAGTCCAGCTCACGGCCCGTGAATGACGCGATATCGCGTGGCAGCGCCCTCGTCGCCGCCACGCCCGCTCTCACCGCGACGCCTGCAGCCGGAGAGCGACCCCGGGCAGCCTCCTCGAACGCCGCCCGAGCCGGGCCCGCCAGGCCCAGTGCGTCGGCGAGCAGCCTGGACGTATCACGGCGGGCGGTCAAGTTAACGCCTCGCTCCAGATCACTCACTGACCTGGCGCTGACGCCCGCCGACTCGGCGAGTTTCTCCTGCGTCAGCCTGGCCTCTGATCGCAGCCGCCTCAGCACGGCCGCGAACGGCGCCTCCAGCTGCTCAGCCACTGCCATCACTCCCCGGCCCGCCACACCCAGATAGGCCATGACCTAGGCCCTCGGGTGCTGACGCAGGGTTCAGCCCGGACTCAAGCGTATGTAGACCAGCCTGTCGGCGCCATTGCTGGCCTGCAGGATGAGTCGGGCCCAAGGCGAGCTCCGCTGGCCAGGGCACCACGCCGCGATGCTCAGGAAGTCAAGCCGTCAACAACGGGTCGGGGGTGCCGCTTCGAAGTAGAGGGTTCTGCACGCGATCACCGCCGGGTCCTAGAAGGATGAGCGAGGCACACCGGCTGCCGGAGCCCACCGGATCAGTCCGCGGCCCGGTTGCCCAGGCGTGGTTGCAGGAGGAGGTCGTGCGCCGATGGAGATCTCGTGGGTCAGCATTGAACGCTGGGCACGGGAGAGGGCGGGCCCACCGGGTGCGGGCCGCAACCGCCCCTACCGCGACGATGCCGAGCGGCTCAGCGACGGGCAGCTGCTGGAGAAGCTGAGCGGATTCGGCATCGAGCTGGACCGCGCCGGGCTGGAGGCCCTGTGCCAGGGCGCGTTTTCCGCCCAGGAGGTGGCTGCCCAGCTCACCAGCCGCTACCTGACCGATGCGCAAACGCGCACGCCGGGATCGGACTGGGTCTGGCTCGCCGTGCTCGCGCTGTGGCAGCGGTGGTGGCCGGCCAAGCCGTGCCTGGAAACCCTCGATGACAAGATCCAGGACGGCTACGAGACGCTGGCGCAGGATGGTGGTGCTGCCACAGACAGGTGGCTCGATGCCTGGTCCGACGTGCTGGCCCTGTGCGAGGCGGCCGGGATCACCACGATCGCCGCCTTTGACGCCCGGTTCCCGTTGACCCAGTCGCTGTACAACTGGAGCCAGGACCTGGAGATGGAGCTGGGCAACGCGGGCCACGATGACCCGGCGAAGTTGCAGGCCAGGATCACGGTGGGCGAACAGGTCATGCGCCGGTTCACCGACTGTGACCAGCTGATGATCGAGAACTGGCGGCGGGCCATCGCCGAGGCCTGGTTCGGGCTAGGGGACACCGGCAAGGCCGACGAGTTGTACCGCGGCTGGCTGGACGCCGACCCGGCCTGGGGTTTCGGCTGGATTGGCTGGGCCTCGTGTTACATGCCGCCCGGCAAGAGCACCCCCAAGAACTACCAGCGGGCGGAAGACCTGCTGCACCAGGGGTACGCGGTCGGCGGGGTGCGCGACCGCGTCGCGGTCGCCGACTGGCTGCGGCTGGTGTGCGAGGAGACCGGGCGCCTGCAGGAAGCACGCGACTTCGCCCGGCAAGCCGCGGCGATCGGCGCGCCCGCCCCTCTCAGCCCAGCACGCAAGGCCAAGACCGGGCGCAACGAGCCATGCCCATGCGGCAGCGGCAAGAAGTACAAGAAATGCTGTCTCTTCAACCATGCAGGAGTGTGATCGCTCATCACCGTAGCAGTGAGACCCGCCTACTGGCGGGATGTGCCAGACCCGGCAATGACCGGGCGCCAGCCGGCCAGAGCGGGGATCAAGCAGCACGACGCGTCCGGACGGCGTCCGGACAGGGTATGCGGGGGGGCATGAACGATCAGGTCAGGGCGCAGCGCAAGCGTCACCGCGTTGAGGTCAGGGTGAACCCTCAGCAGGATGCTCTCATCCGCCAAGCCGCCGATCTGGAGAACACCACGGTGACCGCGTTCGTGCTGGACAGCGTCACCGCGAGGGCAGAACAGGTGGTCCGGGGCCACCGGGACCTGGTGCTGGCGAACGAGGACTTCGACCGGTTCATCGCCGAACTCGATAAGCCGGCCGCTCCCGTCCCCGAGCTGGCCGCGCTGTTCGAGCGTCACCCCAAGCTGCCCGAGGCGTGAATCCTCCCGGCCTGCGGCTGGAGCGCCTTGGCGCCCACCACGACGTGACGGGATTCGCGTCGGGGAAGGAGGAACTTGACTCCTGGCTGCGCCGCCACGCCGTTGCCGCCCAGCAGATGGACTCCGCCAGGACCTTCCTGCTTGTCCGTGGCGGCGAGGGCGCCGGGAACAGGGTTGCCGGGTACTTCAGCTTGACGATGGGCTCGGTGCTGCGGGCAGAAGCACCACCGAGGCTTGTCCGTGGCCTTCCCGCCTACCCGGTCGGCATGGTCCTGCCCGCCAGGCTGGCAGTCGACCGCAGCGAGCGGGGAAAGGGGCTTGGTGCGCTGTTGCTGGCCGAAGCGCTCCGCAAGGCTGTTGCCGCCGGCGAGGCCGCCGCTGCCCGGCTCGTCGTGGTGGACGCTATCGATGAGGCAGCGAAGTTTTACGCCCACCACGGGTTCATCGCCGCCCCCGGCCACCCGCTGCGGCTCTACCGGCGGATGAAGGACATACGCGCCAGCCTGCGCTGACTCCGGCACAGGCACAGAACGCGTTTAAACGCCGACGTCTCGCTGCAGTCCCTGATGGCGCTGCTCGGCCATGTCTCGCCGAGATGAGCCTGCGCTATGGCGCCTGTTCGACGCCACCGTGCGTGCTGAGTACGAGCGCAGGCTCACCCTGGCCAAGCAGCAGATCGGGCCGCTGCCCACCGCGAGCGAGTTTGTCAATCGATATCGCTGGCTTCTCCGGCACGACCCGGGTCTTCTAGACGCAAGCCCCGCCGCGCGACGCGAAGCGGGCTCGGCACTGTCTCCCTCCGTCGTCGCGACCACGCCAGCCCAATATCTGGTACGCCACCGCTGCGGACGCGCTACACCGCGGCGAGCCCTTCGGTCAAGCCACTGGAGCCGGCCAGCGACAGCGCACTGACCGCGATTCAGTCGGGGACGCAGCGGTTCGTTGCCGACCACGCCGCCGGGCGGCAGTGCAGTAGGGTCCCGATGTGGACATGGCGGTTTCCGGGGATGAGCTTCGCGGCGCGGCGCGGCTTGCGCGTGAAAGCGTTGTCGTGGGCCGGGCCGTCACGCTGGCTCGCTGGATCGGGACGGGCCGCCGTCCGGTAACCGCCGGGCAGGTGCTGCGCAAGGCCGACGTGCCTGCGGCGGGCGCGGCTGTCGGCGTGGACGTGCCCCCGCGGCTGCGCACGATGGCCGACATCCGGGCGCTGCACCGGCCCTGGTGCCTCGCGGTCGCGACCGGCCTGCTGCAAGTCGGCGGCGGGTGGGTGAGCGGCGGTCCCGCGCTGGAGCGCTGGCCGCCGGGCGATGCGGGCCTGCTTGCCGCATGGCTGGCAGCCCTGCGCACGGTGTGCGCGGCGGAGTCGTACCCGCAGGACGAGGACAGCGTGCGCCTGCTGGCGATGGCGCTGCTCGCGGTCCTTCGCAAGGACGGCGAGCATCGCACCGGCGGCCTGTGGGGGCCGGTGCACGCGACGCTGCGCGACCTGTGCGACAGATACGACAAGTCGTCCTGGGAGCCGTTGCACGCGGCCGACAGGTATCACGACCTGGAAACCGGAACGCCGCTTGCCGGGCTGGTCGCGCTGCTGGCCGAGTTCGGCGCGGTAGCCGACGACCCGGGCAGGCCGCTGATCACCCCGCTGGGCTGCTGGGCGGCCGGGCATCTGGCGGCTGGCCTGCCCGGGCTGGCGGACCCGAGCCTGCCGGCCAGCGAGATGATCGCCGAAGTGGCCCGGTTCGGCGATGAGGAACAGCGGGGCCATGTGGCATGGGGATGGCTGGCCGAGCGCCAGCCCGCCGAAAGGGCACGGGAGATCCTCACCGCCGCCGAGGGGATGTCGCCGCTGCTGCGCGGCGTGGCCGTCGGCGTGGTCGAAAGACTTGGCGAAGACGCGTTGCCTGCCTGGCGGGAGCTGACGGCCGCGCCGCGCGTGGGCCCGCACGCCCGCGCGGTGCTGGCCGCCTGGGGCCAGGGTCCCGAACCCACCGACGCTGACTGGGATTGGCTGGCGGTGGACGCCGCGGTTGCCGCGCTGCAGGACAAGGGCCCGGATGAGGCGCTCAGCCGCGTCTGGGAGAGCATGCCGGGGACGGACCTGGACACGTGCCTCGCGGAGGTGCGGGCCACGGGTCACCCGGATGCCGCGGAACTCTCGCAGGCGGTGGCCGAGTTCGCCGCCTCCGGCGCGCCGTGCAGCATCGACCAGGTGGCCGAGCTGAAGGTCTCGCTGTCCGGCTCCCGTCCGCCGATCTGGCGCCGGGTGCGGCTGCCGGTCATGGCCACCCTCGGCGACCTGCACGACGTCATCCAGGTGCTGTTCGGCTGGGATGGCGACCACCTGCACCTGTTCCAGGCAGGAAAGAAACGGTACAGCGACCCGTTCGTGAGCCTGGAAGGGACCGCGGACGACAACGCTGTCCGGGTGCGGGACGTCCTGACGCCGGGCGGGAAGATCGGCTACACCTATGACCTCGGCGCCTGCTGGGAGCACCAGATCGCGCTGGAGCAGGTAGTGACGCGCGACCGTGACCAGGACTACCCGGTCTGCGTGGCATACAAGGGCGACTCCCCGGTGGAGTACTGGTGCGAGGACGACCCCGGAGAACCCGAGCCGTTCGACCTGGCCGAGGTCAACCGCAAGCTGGCCGGGCCCGGCGAGGCGGAGGAGTGAAGTGGCACCTCGGGCCGTGAACTGCGGTGGCGGCGAGCCGTCGCTCGCCTCCCTTATCGAGCGCAGCGCGGAACTGAAGCGGGCCCTGGTCGATTTCGCGCTCAGCCTGCGGTTCGAACGGCATCTGGAGCAGTTCATGGTCGAGGCCGCCGATCCCTGCCAGGAGCTGAGCGAGGGTGAAGCGGTCGGCGTCATCGACCGGTTCGCGCTTCAGCACCGCCTGCCGAACGGCAAGACCATGCTGGACCAGTTCGTGGCCGGCCGGCCGGATCTGACCGCGGCTGACCGGGAGATGCTGCGCGGCTGGCGCGACCCGGTGGAGGGGATCTTCGAGATCCGCCGCAAGGACCGGGACTCGCTCGTCCTGCTGAACCTGATCGATGACCTGGAGTACCGCGTGTACTCCAACATGGGCCCGGCCGCTTTCCGTCGGCTGCGCAAGGGCGGATTCGTGCACGTCCGCCTCGTGCCCATCTGCCCGGTCCCAGGCGCCTGGCTGGTCTCCGGCTCGATGTCGGCCTACCGCAAGTCTGGCGCTGCGCAGATCGCGCAGGCCGCGCTCGCGGTGGCGACGAAACAGCCCGAACTGGTCTGCCGTAATCCCGAGAAAATCGAGCAAGCCTGGACGCTGATGCGGGAGGACAGGGCCGCGTTCGTGGAGTTCTTCGGCGACGACGAGCTGGTCCTCCCGCCCGGCGAGGCCGAGGAACGGCTCGGCGCCTACTACCGGCATCGGCAGGAAGCCGCGCTCGCCCTGCAGCCCGCGCGCCGTCGGCCGCAGAACCTCCCCGGCGTGGACGCGCCCGCCTTCGAGTTCCCGCCCGAACTCGCCGACGCCGGCACCATCGGCATCATCTACGCCGAGACCGGCGGGCTTAACTTCTATAACGAGTACGGGATGCTGCGCGCCTGTTCGCCGACCCGGCTCTCGCGGCCGGCCAGCAGTACACCGACGTGCTGCGCGGGTACGTCGGTAGATAATGGCCGGACATGGACCTCCACGATCGAGAATGGGGACGCAAGGGCGCGACGCTGAGCGACAAGACGGCTCGCCAGGAGTACGGCCTGACGCAAGATGAGATCTTCGCGGCGATCGACGCGGGCAAGCTACAGTACCGGCCCGCCGCGATGCACGGGAACCCGTGGCTGCGGCTGCTCCGCCGCGAGGTCGAGGATCTCGCCAGGACCCTACATGGCGAGCGCTACCTGCGGGAACAGCAGACGCGGACCGAGCTGGCGCGGATCAACCGCGAGCTGAAGCAGCTGTATGCTCAGCTCGCCGCCCTCGGGGAAAGGCGAGCCGCGCTCCTTTCCGAACTCGGCGAGCAAGGCTCGCCACGGCAATGACCCTGCCCACCACGACCGCGATACGGGTTTCAGCTCTCCTCGTACCATTCCCACTCGGGGCACTCGTCCGCCAGCGACGGCAACGAGAGTTGCAGTGGCTTCACCTTCGTGTACACCATGCGTGCAAGGTCATCTGCCGCGCCAGGCAGGCCCATCCGGACAAGCAGCATGTCCTCCTCGGTGTCCTCGCGACATCCGTACAACCCAGACAGCACGGCGATCGCGATATCGGCGGCCGCCCGCCGGGCACCGCGTTCCTTCCGCCGGGTGAGGTCATCGATGTACGGCTGGAGCACATCCAGGACCCGTCCCCGTCCCGCATCGACGGACACCGGCCCGTTGGCACGTAGCGCCCGCGGTTTGGCCGTGATCTCGTCGCCGAATTCCTGTTCGTTTTCCACCAGCAGCGTGAACGTGATCTCCTCTGCCTCGGCGGCCAGCTCAGGGTGCCGAAGGAGCAACTCGGCCAGCAGGACAGAACACTCGTCATCAGACAGGCGTCGTTTCCAGGGGCGCACCTCACCATCATGTCGCCTGGTCGACCGGGGGTTCCCGCCCTCCCCGCAAGTCCCGGCGTTATCCGCTCGGCCGCTCGTGGCGGCGCTGAAGCGCCTATCGGCACGGTCCACCTGCTGAGCGAGGATCACCGCAGCTCTATGAAGTGCAGTAAGGAAGTCAAAAACGTTCCCGGCGGACCGTCACCCCACGCCGACGTCAGCCACGCCAGGTCGGTCACGTCCTTGTGCCGCGCGTCCTCCTCGCGGGTGAACAGCTCACCGGTCTTTGTCAGCACGAGCGTGTATGGCCGCCCCTGCCTCCGGGTCTGGTGCCGCACCGGCAGCGCAGCCGAGTCGATCTGGCTGTGGACGTGCCGCCGCCCGTCCGTCGCCAGCGGCCACTCGAAGATCCGCCGCGACCGGGAACCGAGAAACGTCCCCAGCGTGCCACACAGGTCGCACCCGCACCCGGTCCATTCGATCGACCAGTCGTCTTCGTCACGCAGCGGCCGGGCGATCACCGCGCCGAGCCGCTGCCCGCAGTCCCGCGCGACCACATCGAGCCCCGCCGCCCGCCGCGCGTCCGCCGACAGCGCAGCCGCCGAACGCAGCGCCGGCATCAGGCACCCCAGCACGTTGTCCCCGTACCCGCCCAGCGCCGCCACGATCTCGTCCCGCAGCTCGTCGTCGGCCGCCTCCAGCAGCCGCACCAGCGGCGAGCTCAGCATCTCCAGCCGCGGCTCCCGGATCTCGGTCCGCGCGGTGGTGGTCCAGAGCCGCAGCTGATCGCCCATCCAGCCCCATGCGCCGACGGCCAGCAGCCGCGCCACCTCCGGACCCCCGGCAGCACGCAGCGCCGCGCACAGCCCCGGCAGCCTCTCCACCCACTCGTATCGGTCCGCCTCAAGGTAGTGCCTCGGCCCGAACCACCCGGCGATGACCCCGCGCGTCCACTCCTCGCCGTACCGCCCGGCCGCCGCCAGCCCGCCCGCGTGCTCCGGCGCTACCGTCTCCACCCGGAAGGGCTCCAGCAGCATCGCCGCCGTCTCGGCCGCGCCCATGCCCGCCGCCACATGCAGCGCCGTGCCCAGCAGGCCCGGCTGCGATCCGATCTTTCCCCAGAACGGCGCGAGCGACTCCGCTCCGGCACGTGCCCCTTCCAGATCTCCGGCCTCGATGCGGGTGCCCAGTTCCGACAGCGCCCACTGCGACCCGGCTTCGGCGCGCGCCGCGAACGCCCGGTCCCGCGGCCACGCCACGACCGCGGCCCGCCGGTACCACCGGTCCAGCGTGTTGCCGTAGTTGCCCATGTAGCCCTCGTATTCGGACTGGTAGGGCACCAGGTCCGCGCTCGGGGTGGTGGCACACACCTCGGAGTCGGGGACGTGCAGCGATATCGGCTCGCCGCTCGTGCCGTCCGGGCTGGTCCACCAGCCGAGGGTGATCTCGTCGTCAATCAGCTCATTGAGCTGGTAGTCATCGTGATCGCCGTCCCGGCCCCGGGAGACGACGACGCCGTAGTCCTCCTCCTCGTCGTCTTCCTCCTCGTCGTAAAAGTCGTAGTCGTCCCACGCGTCGCCGTCGGAGGGCCAGGCATCCCACGTCTCCTTCACCTCGGCCAGCGCCAGCACCGCCTCGCACCCGGCACGCTCCGCCGTGGCGCGCAGCAGCGCGGCGCGCTCTGCGTCAGCTCCCTTGAGCCGGTTCCAGCTCAGGCCCCGCTGCGTGTACTCGTGGTCGAGCAGAAAGACCAGCCGTTTCGGCGGGCCAGGTTCGCCGCGGCCATAACGTCGCGTGGCGGGCGTGGTGAAGTGCCCGGTGAGGCAGTGCGCCAGGTCGGCGACCGGTCCGGCTCCCTGCGCGTCCGCCTCGCTGTCCGCGAGCAGGTTGAACGTCAGCGTCACCCGGTACCCGGACCTCACGGGCTTGACCTCGTGACGGCAGTCCGCGTAGAACGCGACGAAAGACAGCTCCTCCCTCGGCCCCCGGTACGTGACGCTCTGGCCGCCATGCTCCACGACCAGTTCCCCGCCCGTATGCGCCGAAGGCAGCGACACCACCAGCGTGCCCACCATCGCGTCGTCCTTTTCCGAGTCCTGATGCGGCAGGAAGAACTGCCCCTTCCCGTACACCAGCATCGCGTGCAGCTCGGCCCGCAGCTTCGTCGTGGGCGGCAGCCCCAGCTCATCGCGGACGTCGTCCAGCACGGCGCCGAGCGTTGCCTCCCAGGCCGGGCCGCTCAGCGTGACAAGGTCCGACGTGATCTCCCACGTGTCACGAACGGTAGTGTCGGTCAGCGTCTGCTCCCCGCGCCCGAACATCGCCGGCCGCGCCACCGCGATCAGCTTCTTCGCGAGCGGCGCACGCACGGGAGGGCGCAACGCTCCGACACCATCGACCTCGACCTGCAGCGCGCCGGCTGGTGCCAGGATCTGCGCGCTGAACGCCCCGGACGCCTGCGCGTCGTCGAGCAGCTTGGCCAGCCGTTCCCGGGCCGTGCGACCCATGAAGCCCTCCCAGCTCGGCCCTTCTAAGGCAGCGACTGTACCGCCGGACACCCGCGCACTGCTGCCGGAGAGCGAACAGCAGAACCGGCGAAGCTCGGTCCGGCCCAGCGGGGATCTGCCGGGGGTGACCGGGCTTGCCGCGTGGGAGTAACCACCGGCCCGCCGGTCAGGCGGAGTTAGCAGGCTGGGGACTCGCGTGATCGGCTGGAGTTTCGTTATTCCGCTGATCACGCTCAGGAGGGCTCAGTGAGTTCGTTCGATGTCCGCGTGTTCGCGATCCGGCGCAGGCCTGGCCGCCGGGTGTTCGAGGTCCGCTGGCGGGTAGCCGGGGGCGATAAGTCCCGGTCCTTCATCACGCGGGCGCTGGCCGACAGCTACCGCGCAGAACTGATCCGCGCCGCCCGGCGGGGGCTGGAGCTCGACCCCGCCACCGGCGAGCCGCTGGCATGGGCCGCACCAGTGTCGGCGACCGTCACCTGGTATCAGCACGCGGTGGCGTATGCGGCGATGAAATGGCCGCACCTGGCGGCGCATTCGCGGGCCAGCATGGCCGAGGCGCTGGCCACCGTCACCCCGCTGCTGACCAAGACAACCAGCCGCAGGCCACCGGCCCGGATGCTGCGGGCGACCCTGTACGGGTATGCGTTCAGCCCGCCGCGGCGCTCACGCGCACCCGAGCCGGCCACCGCCAGCGCGCTTGCCTGGCTGGAGCGCAACTCGCTGCCGGTCAGCTGTCTGAGCGACCCGCAGGTCATCCGGGCTGCCCTGGACGGGCTGTGCGTGCGGCTGGACGGCTCACCTGCGGCAGCGAACACCATCACCCGCAAGCGGGCGGTGCTCCACAACGCCCTCGGCTACGCGGTCGAACTCGGCCTGCTGCCCGCCAACCCGGTCGGCAAGGTGCAGTGGCGCGTACCCAAGGCCGCCGCCGCGGTCAGCCCGCAGGCGGTCGCCAGTCCGGCGCAGGTCCAGGCCATCTTGGCTCAGGCCGCCCTGATGCGGGCGGACCTGGTGGCGTTCTTCGCCTGCCTGTACTACGGGGCGCTGCGCCCAGAAGAAGCCGTCGCGCTTCGCCAAAGCCATCTCACCCTCCCCTCGCACGGGCGCGGGGAGATGATTCTCACCGGTGCATGCCCGCGCACCGCCGCCGCTTGGACCAGCAATGGCAGGCCGCATGAGCCGCACGGGCTCAAACACCGCCCCACCGGCACCGTCAGGATCGTCCCGATCCCTCCAATCCTGGTCTGCCTGCTCCGGCAGCACATCCGCGAGTTCGGCACCGCCCTGGATGGGCGGCTGTTCTGCGGCACCCGTGGCGGCCTGCTCAGCGAGTCGGTCTACGGCCGCGTCTGGCATGCAGCCCGCCAGGCTGCGCTTGGCCCTGCCCTGGCGGCCACCCCACTGGCCCGCCGCCCCTACGATCTGCGGCACGCGGCCCTGTCGTTCTGGCTGAACGCCAGCGGCGCGCCCGCCGAGGTCGCCGCCCGCGCGGGCACCAGCGTGCACGTCCTGGAAAGCGTCTATGTGCATTGCGTCGGCGGCCAGGAAGATGCCATCAGCCAGCGGATCGAAGACGCTCTCAACGCCTACTCTCGCACCTCGCAGGAACCACCACCGGTGACAGCAAGCGGTTCGCCGAACCGCCGCCACCACCGTGAGCCTGTCCGTCATATGTCCGTGCATGGCCCACGCCAAGCGGCGCGACACCAGCCACCTAGCAGGAGGGCCGAACACACCTTCGGGTGACCAAGGAGCAATTTGCAGGTCAGAGGAAGAATTCGCCAGGCCTGCGCGCGGGTGATACACCGCCAGGGCCCCGCGATCTGACCCACGCATAGCCCACAAGCGGTTTACAGAACCGCTCCCTCCCAGCCTCAGCGCCAGTGACGCACTTCCACGTCACCGGCTCTGACCTGGGACTTTGCTGGTGGCAGGTGTTGGGTTCGAACCAACGTAGGCTGAGCCGACGGTTTTACAGCCATCTCCGGTACATGCCCTGACCTGCGCTTACGTCCTCGCCATGCTGACTTCTCCGGCTATTCTCCGAAGCTATCGGCCCTGGCAGCAACGGGCTCCGGGCAGGCCGTGTCCCGAGCCCGCAAGCGCGAACCGCCCTAGCCTCGGCCAGGCTGACCGCCACGACGCGTCCTGGCCCATCGTCATCCCTCCCCCTCCGCCGTGTGATTGTCGTCCTGGCACGGGCCATCGCGGATGCGAGCACAGCCCGTCACGGCTGCCCGACACGACCAAGCCGACCGGAGGCGAGTTCTTGCGCCGTATAGTCCTGGTGTCGTCCTGCCGTGTGCAGTGCGTCGGCGAAGGCCCCCGCTTCTGTGGCAGTCAGCTTGCCCTGCCTGATCATCAGGTACATCAGCTTGTGCACGCTAACCGGCTCAACGTTGCGATTCTTCGCTGCAACGCGCGCATCGTAGTCGTCGCAGAGCATCAGGGGCTGCACTGTCCTGGCACGAGATGCCAGGGAGATCACCGCAGCCTCGCCGAAGTGCTCCATAGGGTGTTTCAGCGGTCGGCCGCCAGCGATCTCTTCCTGAAGCTGGACCGCCAATTCCACGCCGACCGGGTCATCTAGGGCGACCGCGCTGCCAAGCCAGTCCAGTTGGCCAAGCGCGGTGCCTGCCCACGTTGCCGTGATATCGGAAGTCATGGACAACTCCTCCAGCTCCGTAACGACTGCCTTGACCAGTACCCGGTGGAAGGTCGAGGGCGAGAGTGCTGCCACTACCGCTTGCTGCAGCGGCAGATGCACGGCCAGCGTCACCAAGGCGCTGGTCTCAAGAAACCAAGCTTGCGGCTTGGCATCGACGGCTCGCGCGGGCGATTCGGAGGTCACAGGACAATATCGGTGCTCGCCGTGGCCTGTACATGATCCGCCATGACCTCCCGCCACAGCTGTTCGTCGTCGTCGCGTTCGAGCAGCGATGCGACGACCGATAGACCTAGGCGCTGCTCGCGGGCCGCGGCGAGCGCTCGTCGAGTAAGTCGTTCCGGGGCACGGCGAACATGCCCGATGGTCGTCGCGGCCTTTGACGGAGCGACGTCCCGGTGCCGCTCGACAAGGAGCGTTACGCCGCAGCCGCGCAACTGCTGTCCATCGTCATAGCTCAGCACGCCGAGGATGTCGAGCTGGTATATCAGGGCCGCCATCGACACGCCAAAGTGTTCCATCAACGCGACTGCTGCCCGCTCACTGACCGTGTTGGACTCCTCGCCGAGCCACGCCAGTACCGATCGAACGCCTCGATCCGGCATCAAGAAGTGACCAGCAAACGCGCTCGCACGCCACTCGACGGCGGTACTGGCGAACATGTCGCCCTCAGCTTCCTCGATGACCTCACGCGGATCGCCCAGCAGGTGATGGCTCAGCTCATGGGCGAGAGTGAACCGCACCCGGCCATCGGATGAATCAGTGTTAGCCAGAATGAGCGCGGCCGTGCCGCTGTGCACGCACAACCCATCGACGTCGGCCCCCAACGGGGACAACGCCACATCAACCGCAAAGTGCTGCTCAATCAGGCCGGCGATGTCACCCAGCGCATCGCTGCCCAAATCGAGCTCGCGCCGCGTCAGCTCAGCAAGCTCACGCCCTTGACGCTGCGCCTCCGCCTTCGATCTAGGCCGCGCACCGAAGCTGCCACGAGCCTGCTCGACAACCCGGAGGCCTTGAGGGCTAGGCCGAGCAGGCGGCATACCGGTCACCTGAGTCAGCAAGTCGTCGATCTCAAACAACTGACGAGCTCGCCGACGCACGGCGCGCACCGCATCAGCGCCCGCGTCAGCCGCCAGCCGAGCCGCAATCGCCAGCGCAGGTCGATCAGCCTGCCCAAGAAGAAACCGCACTGAGACACCTAGTGCAGCCGCAACGCGAGGCAACTCAGAAATATCGAGCCGTCGGCGACCTGACTCGATCTTCGAGATCTGGTCCTTACGGAGTCCCACCATCTCGCCAAGCTCAGTCCCGGTCATCCCACGCTGCTTCCGGGCCGCCGCCACGCGCGCTCCGACCTGCGCGGCATGCTGCTCAAGCTCCTCAGACTCCAACGAAGTCTCCGGCAAGCCAAGCGCAACCAGCCCAGTCATCCCATCTGTCACGACGCCGCCTCCCTCCGCTCCCAAGCTCTACGCTCCCACTGTAGTTGCTTCGATCGCAACTTTATTCCGTCAGAATGTGGTGAAGTTGCGATTGCTGGTCCGGGGAGGCGACGGCATGCGACGAGCTGTTCGCATTACGTTGGGCGGTACCGATTCGATATGGCCTGCTCGCGGTGTCGGCCCTGACCGGGGCCGACGCGCAGAGTCTCCGCAGCCGCGAAGCCGCACCAGGCATGCCGATCATGTCAAGTAGCTGACATGGGAACGCCCTGACTTGCGGGAACGTGACGGCCGATCGGCGTGGCGAGCAGGGGCCTGAGGGGTGATCGGCCATACCGGACAGGTGCGGGCGATCGGAGGTGGCAGAACTCTCCACGCTTCGGGCCGTGCACGACCGGGGAAGGCGGGCCGCCCATTTCATGCTGTGGGGTGCCAGAAGTCCGCTCGTTCCTGTGACCTGCGCCGATAGGCAGCTCATGGCCATCGGCAATGATGATCACCCGTGTCTCTCCGTCTGCTCTACCTGATCTTCGTCCGGCTTGGTGGCTGGCTGGTCCTCCTCGGCCGCTCAACGACGTCCAAGGACATCGAGCTGCTCGTGCTGCGGCACGAGGTCGCCGTGCTGCGCCGCGCTAGTCCCCGACTCCGGCTGGACTGGGCCGACCGTGCGATCTTCGCCGGGCTGATCCGGCTCCTGCCCCGAAGCCTGCGGATGCACCGGCTGGTCACGCCCGGCACCGTACTCCGGTGGCACCGCCGCCTGGTCACCAGGAAATGGACCTATACGCACCGGACGGGGCGCCCGCCCGTCAGCGCCGAGATCGCCGCGCTCATTCAGCGGCTCGCCCGCGAAAACCACGGCTGGGGATACCAGCGCATCCAGGGTGAGCTCCTCAAGCTCGGCCACCGGGTCAGCGCCTCCACGATCCGCCGGGTCCTCAAGGCCCTGAAGATCCCGCCCGCGCCGAAGCGGCAGGCCGACACGACCTGGCGGCAGTTCCTGCGCACCCAGGCCGCGATTATGCTCGCCGCCGATTTCTTCCACGTGGACTGCGCGCTGACGCTGCGGCATGTGTACTGCCTGTTCGTCATCGAAGCCGGTTCCCGCTACGTTCACGTCCTCGGGGTCACCGCCCATCCGGACGGCCCGTGGACTACCCAGCAGATCCGTAACCTCCTGATGGACCTCGGGGGCCGCGCCGCTGACTTCCGCTTCCTGGTCCGCGACCGGGCCGGGCAATTCACCGACTCGTTCGACGCGGTCCTCGCCGCCACCGGCATCCAGGCCGTGAAGATCCCTCCCCAGAGCCCGCGCGCGAACGCTTTTGCCGAGCGGTTCGTGCTCACCGCCCGGACCGAGGTCACCGACCGGATGCTCATCTTCGGCGAGCGGCACCTGCGGTCGGTCCTGGCCCAGTACGAAGCCCACTACAACGGACGACGACCCCACCGCAGCCACCAGCTGCATCCGCCGCGACCCGACCACCCCATCGCCGAGCTACCCCGGGAGCGGATCAAGCGCCGGCCCCTCCTCGGCGGCCTCATCAACGAGTACGGGCGGGCCGCATGAAAGCCCAGCTCAACGCCGGTAGCCGAGTTTAGAAACCCCACAGGTGCGGCGCCCGCTGACAGATCCTGCAAGCTGTGTGTGGCTGCATCCGGCGATCACTGGCGGCCGCCCTGGCCCGGCAAGCCCGCCGCCGGGCCAGATGACCACCACGACCGGGACAGCTAGCGGTTCGGTGAACCGCTGGCTCCGCCAGGATTCCGTCCGCTATATGTCCGTAACCACTGCTATGCAGCGGCTCACGGTGGCACTTCATGACACATGGTGCGACAACACCAAGACGGCCCGCGAGCCCGGATATACCCAGGTCACAGGTCATTTCCGCAGGTGGTGGCAGGTGTTGGGTTCGAACCAACGTAGGCTGAGCCGACGGTTTTACAGGCATCTCCGATGTGGGCTCGGACCTGCGGTAAGCCTTTGCCCGAGGCGTCTTCTCCGCTATTCTCCGCGTACGGCCCCGATGAGTACCTAGCAGGCCATGGGTCGCGACGGCGAACCCCAGATCGCGGCGAATCTGATCGGGGCGGTGCGTGCCGGTCCGAGGGTTTCTGCTCCGCCTGCCTGCTGGGCTTGCTTGCCCTGTTGTCACGCAAGCCCTCCTGTGGCGGAGTTTTCCGGTCTGGTCAGGCGCTGTAGTGATAGCGAGCCTTAATGATCTTCACTTCTTTGGCGTCGGCCCGGTATACGAGCCGGTGTTCGTCGTCTATACGGCGGGACCAGTAACCGGACAGATCACCTTTGAGGGGTTCAGGCTTGCCTATGCCCTCAAACGGGTCGCGCTGGATCTCACCGGTCAGGCGGGTGATCCTCGTCGCCATCTTCCGGTCTGCGCCCAGCCAGTACAGGAAGTCTTCCCAGGCGTCGGGGTCGAAATGGATACTTCTCACTACTCGCCTGCCAGAGCGTTTAGTTCCTCCATGGTCTTGACGACAACAGCTTGACCAGATTTGTCCCGTGCGACGGCTTCCATGAGCCGCCGGGCGTTGGCCGGAGACCGCAGTAGGTAGATAGTCTCCTGCCAGGAGTCGAAGTCCTCGGCAGACATGAGTACGGCGTCTCCGCCCTTGGAATTGATCCTCACCGGCACGTGATCATCGTTGACCTGCTGAAGGAGAGGGAACAGGCGCGAGCGAGCCTCGCTGGCACTGATGGCCATGGCCGAACACTCCTTTCTCGGTAGTACAAGCATACTGTACCAGATGGGTACGTGAAACAAGTACCAGAGTCCAGCCGTGTAAGCCGGCGTGGCTTGGCGTGCCTGGCCGTGCTCGGTTCCGCTGCGCTCGCTTACCTGCGCTCGCGGGAGCCAGGTTGACGGTCAGCGCCGGGCCGTGCTTGGTGGCCAGCACCTCCAGCGTCAAACGAGTAAGGCATGGTCTTTTATCGCCTGAGCTAGCGGCCAGTCGTACTGAAGGCGGTGGCGCCGTTCGCAGGTAGCTGCCGAACGCGGTTCTGCTGGACCGCTTCCTGACCGGCGGCGGTTAACTTCGGCCAGCTGACCTCGAGCGCCGTCGTTCCTCATGTGCCGGTGCGATAGCTGGTCTGGTGCGGCGGACGGGTGATGATCGCCCGGCGTTCGGCGGGCCGCATGGTGAGGCGGCGGCCGCTTTCATGGTCTGGGCTTGCGGGTTCCGATGCCGAGAATGCGGGCGGGGATGCCGTGTTCCTGGCAGATCGAGATCAGGCCGTGGCCGTCGATGAGGTGCAGGGGCTTGCCGTTGGCGAACTCCTCGCTGGCCGGGCCGTACCCAGATGTGGTGATCATGATGCCGAGGGTGGCTCCCTCGTGCTGCATCGTGCCGTACAGGTCGCGGACGTGGGCCGGCTGGACGGTTGGTGTAGAGCTTGGCCTGGACGGCGATTTTCATGGGTGCGACGGGATCGCGTTTGTAGGCTATGTAGTCGATGCCGCCGTCGCCACTGGAGCGGTACTGAACCCCGGCGGGGCGCAGCTGTCCGCGCTGCGGCTGTCAGTGGCGCTGCGAAGGCATCGCGTTGTGACGACCCTGCTCGTCGGCGAAATGCCACCCGGGCTCGCTGTGCGTGCCGAGAATCGTATCCACGGCTCTGACCAGCAGAGTTGCTCGCCTGGCACTCGGCTCGTGATGATCACCGATCATGTGCCTGCGGTTCGTGTTCCTTCTGATCACGCGGCTAGCCGCGTGGCTGCGGCTGGCCCGGCGTGAGGAGACGTCGAGGACCGCCGAGATCTTGATCCTGCGCCACCAGCTCGCGGTCCTGCAGCGGCAGCAGCCGCGCCGCCCGAGACTCAACTGGGCGGGACGCGGACCTGCTCATTGCGGAGGCGTACTACGGCGACAAGAACGTCCCCTACCACCTGCGTCACGCCGACCTGGACGCACACCGCAACCGGCTCACCGCCAGGCGCGTCATCGTGACCCACCTGTCCGCCGACGTGCTCGACCATCGAGACGAGATTTCCTTCGAGTCCGCCTACGACAGGCTCGTCATCAGCCTGTGAGGCAATCCCAGGACCACCCGGCCAATCGCTTACAATGACTCTTCGAACACGCGGCCTTTTAGCGCACGTCGCGGATCATTGTAGCAATTGACACAGTTCTGGGCAGCCTCGATGCTGCGCTATCTTGGCGAATCAACTGCCTCCCGGTCCGCTCATACACACCGGCGCCGGCGCCGACAATGTAGAGGGCTTTACGGTCGGGAGTTGGCGTCAGGAACAACACGTAACTCGAACCGACTTTGAGAATGGGGGTGTTATCGGCAGCGACCAGCCTGACGTCCACTGTCGGTGCGGAGGCCGTCCCTTTCAGTACACGCGTAATCGAGACGATCCAGTTATTGAACGGCACGCCACCAAGCGTTGTCTGGCTGACTTTCCGCGTCACGGAGCCTTCGACAACTAGAGTCGAGTCGTGCGCCAGTGCGCCGATACTGCGATAGTCCTTGACCAGGCTAATGTCAACGTGGTGCGTGACTTGGTTTGAACCGGCTGGGCCCGAGCTACACGCCGACACAAATGCAACAACAGCAAACCCGAGAAGCGTCGAAACCTTCACCGCAGATAGTCACCTTATCCATATATCGCATTCGCACCGTTTATGTCGTCTTCCTGCGGAGTAGCGATATGACACACAAAGTACCGATCCGAGCTAGGATACATGATGATGTAACAATCGGAATTGTTATGCGCAAGCCCGAGAGCGTGACCTAGCTCATGAACCATAACCTGTTTCTTCCCGGTAGACGAGTAGCCGTTGGCATAATAGGTGTTCCACGCACTCCCAACAATTCCGGAGAAATACCCATTTGAGCAAACCCAGTATGTGATGCCATCAAAGCCCGTCGCACCATAATTGCTGGCGTTAACCAACACGTTATAGCTGCCACCGCTCACTTGCTCGTAGTAGATGGGTGTAGGAGTACCAGTCCAGGCATTTGCAGCATTTACGGCAGGAGTGTAATAGGGACCACCTGGCGAGGCAGGGCCGTACGGCAAGAACTTGATCGTCGCACTGTGCCATTTGCAGTGCTCAAGGGAATAGGCGTGTGCGCGTGGTGCGACCGTGATGACCGCTGCGCAGATAATAAGAAATGGCACGGGGAAGGCGAAGGATCGCCGGGCTCGAGTTGACATAGCGCTCACCGCCCGGAGCGCTGGCCTGCGCACCACATCACATGACATATCGGGAGAATACTATAACAATAGATACGATACAGGTCAGCGGAATGTCCGTCAAGCTAAGAAGATGCTGTTATTTAGCCTATGACAGGCCTGCCGATCAAACCCCGGCAATGCGGTGAGTGCTGCCCGCGCTGTCAGCGCATGCCACCTGGGGCGCTGTCGGAGCCTTCCGGCCAGCACGAGGTCTTCCGCCAGGCTCTGGAGGCGTTCGCCGCGAGGTTGAGGATGCCGTGCCCGCCAGGTGCGCAGCGGCCTGCGGTCGGACCCGGCGCGGTTGTCCTGGGCGACTGCCACACCGCCGCCACCAGGACGCCCTTTAGGCCTCGCGCCAGCCCCGCGACCACCTGACTTGGCTCACGATCACGGAATTTCGGCGGTCTCGACACGGTGACCTGCGGGTCCGCCGTTTCTGGTCGTCGGATTAGCGCACTAATGAGGGGTGGTGGAGTGGCCAGGCGGCGAGGGCGGACGTGGAAGGACGGCCATCGGGCGCCACCGCAGTGCAGGTCGTGTACTAGTCCCTCATTAGGGTCGCGGCTGATCGAGCACGTCGGGTCCGCGCAAGATGGCGAGTATGGCCGACAATTCGGCGGGGTCAAATGGCGAGGCTATCCGACAGAGACCCAAGGTTCCCCTACGACCTGGGCAACCGTTCCGGGCAACCACACATCGCTTCCGCGCGATGACACAGGAGCACGAGCTGCGGCCGGCGGCCGACCTGGATCGGTGAACCGTGAAACCAGCGGTCGGTCGATCAGCGCTTGCCTTTCCGCTGCGATCTACTCGGCCTGGAGCGCGGCTGGCGGCGCTGCGCCGGCCACCCTGGCTTGCGCAGGCGGCAGGCCCTCCCACCGGGCAGCCAGCTCGAGCAGCCTCGGGTCGGTGAGCGGCGGGCGGGCCAGCAAAGCCCGGACGCCGTTTGGCGGGCCGGACAGCAAGCCCTGGTCGATCATCGGTGTCCCGGGGCGCCGCCGGCGACGGGGCGCACCGCCTTCGGGATCTTCAGCTCATCAAGCTCCGCCACGGCAGGATTCTGGCACAGAACTGCCGACAGGCTAGAGTTCCCTGAGCATGCACACCAGTTCGTTCGGGATCAGGAACAGAACGGTCGTGGGTACGGCCGGACAGCACAGCAGGCAGGTCAGCCCGGCCGGACTGGGTCATTACTCGCCGAGTTCGGAAAGGAGCACGGACCGCCTTTCCTCGAGGGCGGCGAGCTGAGCCCGGAGCTGTTTCAGCTCGCGGTTGATCGGTGCCAGTTCGGTCCGCGCCTGCTGTTCCCGCAGGTGCCGCTCACCGTGCAGGGTCTTGGCGAGATCTTCGACCTCGCGGCGGAGCAGCCGCAGCCACGGGTTTCCGTGCATCGCGGCGGGCCGATACTGGAGCTTGCCCGCGTCGATCGCCGCGAAGATCTCATCCTGCGTCAGGCCGTACTCTGAGCGCGCCGTCTTGTCGCTCAGCGTCGCGCCCTTGCGGGCCCATTCTCTGTCGTGAAATTCCATGACTGGTCATTATCTCCAGGGTGGCACTCCGACCAGCGCGTGTTCGGGTTTACCGGCCGACGAGTTCGCTGAGGCGGGCGCCGATCACGGAGATGCCGGGACAGGGCTCGTGCTCGTAGTACCGGGGCTTTCGCCGACGCATCAGGGCCTCGCCGTGCTCGGCCCAGGTGAAGTTCGGCTTGCGCAGGACCTTCCGGAACACTGCGTCGGCCGTATCCGGGTGTGCGGCGGCCAGGCGGTGGAACGGCAGCGGGCCGATCGTCTCCGCCCGCAGGTACCCCCTCAGCACGTCAGCGTATCGCTTGTCAGCGGCGAGAGCCGGCTCGGCGAATAGCTCGCACAGCATCCCGTACTCGTTGTAGCAGTTGAGCCCGTCGGTCTCGTCGTAGATCATGCCGATGGTGTCAGCGTCGGCGAGTTCGGGCGGGAACTCGAAGGCTGGCACGTCCATGCCGGGGAGATTCCGCAGCCGACGCTGGCCGGGCTGCCGGGCGAGCGCGGCCTCCTGCCGGTGACGGTAGTAGCCGTTGAGCTGTTCCTCGGCCTCGGCGGGCGGAAGGACCAGCTCGTCCCCGCCGAAGAACTCCACGAACGCGGCCCTGTCCTCCCGCATCTGCTTCCAGGCCCGCTCGATTCTCTCGGGATTGCGGTAGACGAGTTCGGGCAGTCTCGTTGCCAGCTCGAGCGCGACCTCCGCGATCTGTGCCGCGTCGGACTTGGGGTAGGCGCTCATCGAGCCGGACACCAGCCAGGCGTCAGAGACCGGACGGATGGGCACGAGGCGGGCGCGCACGAATCCGCGTAGGGGCAGCGGGCGGAATGCGGCCGGGCCCACGTTGGAGTACGCCCGGTACTCCAGGTCATCGATCAGGTTCAGCAGGACGAGCGAGTCCCGGTCCTTGCGGCGGATCTCGAAGATCCCCTCCACCGGGTCGCGCCAGCTGCGCAGCATCTCCTGGTCAGCCGCAGTCAGGTCCGGCCAGCTGGCCAGGAACTGGTCCAGCACGGTCTTGCCGTTCGGCAAGCGGTGCTGAAGCGCGAACCGGTCGATGACGTCGATCGCTTCACCCTCGCTCAGCACCTTGTCAAGACCGGCGGCCTCCCGCATGAACCTCTCCAGATGCCGTTCGCACCGCGAGCTGAGCGCAAAGTCGACCAGGGCCCGCTTCAGTTCCGCGCTGCGCTCGATGAGAGAGGCGAGCGACGGCTCGTCGTCATCGTGGTTCATCGCCCGGAGTGCCACTTCACTCCTCCGCCCTGCCGAGCACGGCCAGTTCGCGGTTGACCTCGGCCATGTCGAACGGCTCGGGCTCGGCGGGGTCGTCCTCGGACCAGTACTCGACCGGAGTGTCGCCTGTGTATGCCACGCAGACCGGGTAGTCCTGGCCAGGGTCGCGCGCAAGAGTCTGCTCCGGCGTGATCTCGTGCTCCCAGCAGGCGCCGAGGTCGTAGGTGTACCTAATCGTCCCGGCGCCCCGCGCAATGGCCTCCCGTAGCTGGACCGCCTCTTCGTCCTCGGTCCCTGCAAGGTTTACGAACGGGTCGCCGTACCGCTTCTTTCCCGCCCGGAACACGTGCAGGTGGTCACCGTCCCAGCCGAACAGCACCTGGATCACCTCGTGCAAGTCGCCCAGGCTGGCCATGACCGGCAACTGCACACGCCGCCAGATCGGCGGGCGAATGCCGGCCAGGGAAACTTTCAGTTCGGCAACTTGGTCGATGCTGCACGGTGCCCCGGAGGCGGCGAACTCCGCCACCGCGCGCGCCAGTGCCCCCGCGTCGGGGTGGCAGGTGGCCCGCACCGCCGCGAGGCGGGCATCCAGGTCAGCGCCCGGCATGCTCTCCCAGACGCTGCTGAGCGCCTCGTCTGGCCCCTTATCGTCCAGCGCGACCGCGGCGGCCTCCACTGCTAGCCATCGCCAGTCCGCGTCGCTGGGTTCCGGGCCCTGCCCCCAGCTGGCCAGTACGACACGAGCGTGCGGGCCGACGCACCGCGCTGCCGCCATGTCCCGCCATGCCGGCAGCGTGTCCTGGCCCAGTCTTCCCGCCACCCCGACGGCCACGCTGCGCAGCAGCGGCGATATCCCCTCGGCGGCGGTGAGGATCTCCCGTGCCGCTTCGGCGGGCTGGCGTTCGGCCAGCCATCCCCACGCCACATGGTCCTGCTGTTCCTCGTCGCTGAACCGGGCGGCCTCGGCAATCATCTCGGCCGCCGACAGGCGCGGGTCTGCCAGGCCGGGCAGGCCGACCGCCAGGTGTCCGGCTGCCCAGCGGCCCAGCGGCTTAATCATCGGCTTGGCCGCGTCGTCGGCTACCGCGCCGAACTCAGCCAGCAGCGCCAGCAGCCCGGCAAGCGGCGTTCCGGTTTCGGGGTCGTAATACCTGTCGGCCGCGTGCAACGGCTCCCAGGACGACTTGTCGTATCGATCGCACAGCTCATGGAGCGTCGCGTGCACCGGCCCCCACAGGCCGCCGGTGCGAGGCTCGCCGTCCTCGCCGAGCACCGTGAGCAGCGCGATCGCCAGCAGGCGCACGCTGTCCTCGTCCTGCGGGTACGACTCCGCCGCGCACACCGCGCGCAAGGCCGCCAGCCATCCGGACAGCAGGTCCGCTTCGCCGGGCGGCCAGCGCTGCAGGGCGGGACCGCCGGTCACCCACCCGCCGCCGATCTGCAGCAGGCCGGTCGCGACCGCGACGCACCAGGGCCGGTGCAGCGCCGGGATGTCGGCCATAGTGCGCAGCCGGGGCGGCACGCCGACGCCGAGAGCCGCACCCGCCACAGGCACGTCGGCCTTGCGTAGCACCTGCCCGGCGGTAACCGCACGGCGGCCGGTCCCAATCCAGCGAGCCAGCGTGACGGCCCGGCCAACGACAACGCTTTCACGCGCGAGCGGCGCGGCGTCACGAAGCTCATCCTCGGAAGCTGCTATGTCCACATTAGGACCCTAGTGCGACCCGGCTGGCCGTGGCCGACAGCAAACCGCCGTGTCGCTGACTGAACAGATCGGCCTCCACGTACTGGGGCAGGTAGCCGGTCAGGCTGGGGCATTGCCGAGGTGCAGGGACGGAGGGATACTGCGCCAGCGATGCCGGCGATCTTCCGGGATGAGAGAAGACGGCGGCATGGGGAGCAGCCGGTGAGCTAGGCACCGGAGGAGTTGTCCAGGCGCGTTGCCCGTCTTGCGGTAACGCTGCGCACGGGAGCATCATCCGTGCGTGACCACCGGATCTACTGCCGACGGTGCCGGTGACGTTCCGCTCGCCTCGCCGGGGGCGCGGTGCACACGCGAGGAAGAGGAGGAGCTCGTCGCGGCGGTGCGAGCGGGCACAGACCTGGCCGTGATCGCCGAACGGCACGGGCGGACACTCGGCGGCATTACGTCTCGGCTGCTGAAGCTGATTCCCGCTGGTGAGGACATCCCCGTAGACGAGCGGCTCGGCTGGATCACGGCCAGGCTGGCCGACCCAGGCTTCGACCGGCGTACGCCGCTGGCCCAGCCTCGACTCGCCAGGCGGGACTCCGTGCCTCAGGTACTCCCCACCCTCCGATGCCGACGCGCTGTTCGCGACGATGCCGGGCGGCTCAGCGAGGCAGCCGAGGCCCGAATCCAAGGCCAAGCGCACGCTGTGCTTTGTTCATAACAGTCTGTAGGCCTTAGGAGACCACCGCGCAGTGCACCGCCTGCGGCTTCCGCTTCGACTGTCGCGAGTACACGGCCTATCTAACCGGCGGGAAACAGCACCGTGACTGACGATCGTCCGGCTATAGGATCGACAGGTGCTCGGCCCGAGCGCCATGAACAGCGGTCAGCGCAACCGACTGATCGAAGGTCGCAAAGCAGCCTCCATGTGCGACCGCCAGCGCCAAGAGGTATGCGTCCGTCACTTGCCGCGGGCCGAGCAGCCTCTCGCGCTCGATGACATGCTCGTTCAGCAGGCTGACCGAGCATGGCCAGAATTCGTGACTGCCGGAGCTGGTGGCCCGCGCCAGCCGTTCCACCGCTTGAGCCACCGGAACCGGACTTGGGTAGCGAGGCTGGCTGATAATCCGGACGAAACCGTTCTCGGTGATCGCGCAGGACGCCCACCCGGATCGGATCTCGCGCTCCAGCCAGCGCCTAGCCCGCTCGTGGTCGACGTGATCGCTATCCAGCAACGCGAGCAGCACGTTGATGTCTAGCAGCGCGCGGCTCACGCGACCTCTTCTTCCCGGAGCTGGTCGATCAGGTCGTTCGAGACTGCTGGGCCGCGGTGCGGAAACGGCTCGAAGCCAAGGAACGGCTCGGGCGTCACCTCTGCTTCAGCGCGATACTGACCGGTCAGTGCCTGGCGCGCGAGATCAGACAGCACCTCGCCGATACTGCGCCGCTCCCGCTTGGCCCGCTCCTTGACGGCGAGGAGGACGTCATCATCGAGTGACAGTGTGGTGCGCATGCATCTGATGCTAACACATCACCGCTTGGCCAGGCCGTGCTGGCCTGGTGCACGGAGGTCAACGGGCGGTGCACAGCCAGATCTGCACGGTGCCACCGAGCGGCCGGTGACGGAGGGGGAGCCTTTCGGCCCGCTGCCGTCGCTGCGGCCAGCACGGGCAAGCTGGGACGGCGCAAAGTCGACCGGCTGTCCTGCGTGCGGTTTGGCTCGGCCGCTATTGCCGTTCTTGATCTTGCCGGCTCCTACCAGGCGCCCTGGTGCGCACTCGCCGTGCTGGCCCGGCGCGGCGCCCGGCGTCACTATCTACCGCGCGGCGTTTGAGGCCGACTGCGGTCCCGCAGACCGCTCCCAGATCGCCCCCGCATCCAGCCGCAGCACCAGGCCTCACCAGCGCAACCTTACCCGCCAGCCCTGCGCTCCGCGACGTCGTCAGATTGCACCCCGGAAACTTCTCCGCATATTCTCCGCGCAACGCCGGCGCACCGGCAAACGGGCACCGCGTCCACAGCGCTGACCAGGCAAAACGTGTCTCCTGTCGGCCAGCCGACCGTGTGACGCATCGCTCCCGATATCTCGGAAACGAGCACCTCAGTAACAGGGTCTGACCTGACCCTATGGGGGACCGGGCGTGAGGCCGGACCCCCTTTCCTGCTCAGCCCGGTAGCGCGATGCTCCGGGTGAAAGACGAGCTCGGAAAGGAGGCCCGGCTATGTCTGTTTACGTCGGAATCGACGTGCACCGCAAGCGCTCTCAGGTGGCAGTCATCGATCAGGATGGCGAGGTACTCGCCAACCGGAACGTGCCGAACGGAGTGGAGACGATCCTGGGCGTGATCGGCGGCTTGCCGCCGGGGACGCCGGCGGCGTTCGAGGCCGCGTTCGGCTGGGGGTGGCTGGTCGAGCTGCTCGAGGACTACGGCTTCGACCCGCACCTGGTGCATCCTTTGCAGTGCAAGGCGATCGCCTCGGCCAGGCTGAAAAACGATAAGGTCGACGCCGCGATCCTGGCGCAGCTGCTCCGCGCGGACCTGCTCCCGGAGGCGTGGATCGCGCCGCCGGCGGTGCGGCAGCTGCGGGCGCTGCTGCGGCACCGCGCCCAGCTGGTGCGGCTGCGGACGCTGCTGCGCAACCGGATCCACGCTGTCCTGGCCGACCACGGTCATGACCGGCCGGCCGGCTGCTGGAGCGGGCCCGGCCGGGGCTGGCTCGCCTCGCTCCCGCTCCCGGCGGTCTCGCGGGAGGTGATCGAGGACGACCTGGCGCTGATCGATGCCCTGCAGGTCCCGATCGACCGGCTCGATATCGAGGTCCGCCAGCGCGCCCGGTCCGACCCGCGGGTCAAGGTCCTGACGCAGCTGCCCGGCGTCGGGCACTTCACCGCGCTGGTCATCCTCGCCGAGGTCGGTGACATCACCCGGTTCGGCTCGGCGCGCAAGCTGGCCTCCTGGGCCGGGCTCACCCCGACCGTCCGCGGCTCGGACCGCACCGTCCGGCACGGCCACATCTCCAAGCAGGGCTCGGCGTGGCTGCGATGGATCTTGTGCGAGGCAGCGCAGACCGCCAGGCGGCACCCCGACTACGCCGCCAGCTACGCCGCGATCGCCCGGCGACGCGGCAAGAAGATCGCCACCACCGCGATCGCCCGCAAGCTCCTGGCCCGCGCCTGGCACCTGCTCACCGACGCCGAGCGGACCGCAGGCCTGCACGCCACCACGACATCCGCACCTCCGCCACGGGATGCGGTCAACGACCGGGAGGGGTCGCCAAGCCCCGGGTGAGCTCGCAAAACCGCATGAGCCGGCCTAGCCGCGCTCGATGACCTGACTGAGCAGCCCGGCCCCCGGATATCACGGTCATGGCACCCGCCACCCGGCAGGTGCCGAATGGGTGCATGTGAGACCACTCCGACCAGCCACGCACACCGGGGAAGCCAGCCCACCGACCCCAGACCTCAGCAACCAGCAGGTTCTTCCTCGCTCCCGATCATCGGCCGCCGCTCGCCAGCGTCCAGCTCGTTCGTCCTCGCCCCGCGCCCTCCCCGGGCGCCAACGGCTCCGGGCGCTCCAACTGGACCCCGGACCACGCGACGGCACGAACCCGGCACCTGCAAGGAAAGCCAGCAGAACAGGCCACCCAGCCCGACGACACGAAGTCACCGGGTCAGGTCAGCACGCCCTCTTGACAAACAGGACCCCCATGGGTGCGGTTTTGCCTGGTGGCAGGTGTTGGGTTCGAACCAACGTAGGCTGAGCCGACGGTTTTACAGGCATCTCCAATACCGCTGTGACCTGGGCTGATGTTCGATGGTTCGATATTTCTCCGGGTATTCTCCGGCGTGCAGGGCTGTGAGCGGTAGGCACCACCGCAGGCCCGCCAAGCCCGGCCAGGCGATCAGCGTTATTCCTTGGCTACTAGCGTCAGGACGTCGTACTTGGCCACCGACTGCCCGCGCTGGTTGGTCACGTCGGTGTCCCAGCGCACCTCGCCGTAGCCGGCGTCCGCGCGCGGGGTGATCTGTTTGGCGGTGAGCGTCACCGTGAGCTCGTCGCCTGGCTTCACCGGGGTGAGGAAACGGAGGTTCTCCAGGCCGTAGTTGGCCAGTACCGGCCCGGGCTCGGGGGACACGAACAGCCCGGCCGCCAGCGAGAGGACCAGGTATCCGTGCGCCACGATCCCGCCGAACAGCGGGTTGGCGCGGGCGGCTTCCTCATCAGTGTGGGCGTAGAAGGTGTCGCCGGTGAGCTCGGCGAACTGCGAGATGTCCGCCAGCGTTACTGTCCGCGGGCCGGCGATCACGCAGTCTCCGGGCCGCAGCTCCGCGAGGGACTTGCGGAACGGATGCTCTCCTTCCTGGCGGGGTGCGCCAGGCAACCAGCGGCCGGTGATCGCGCCCAGCGCCTTGGGACTGGCCTGGATGGCGGTGCGCTGCATGTGGTGCAGGACGCCGCGGATGCCGCCCATCTCCTCCCCGCCTCCGGCCCGGCCGGGGCCGCCGTGCACCAGCGGCGGCAGCGGCGAGCCGTGCCCGGTGCTTTCGCTGGCATCGTCGGTGTCCAGCACCAGCAGCCGGCCGTGCCATGGCGCCACGCCCAGCACGACCTTGCGGGCGAAGTCCGCGTCGCCGGTGACCACCGAGCCGACCAGGCTGCCCCGGCCGCGCGCCGCAAGCGCCACGACCTGGCCGGCCGAGGTGTACGGCACCAGAGTGGACACCGGCCCGAATGCCTCCACCTCGTGCGGCGCGGCTTCGCCCGGGTCGGTCACCTGCAGCAGCATCGGGGCGAGGAACGCGCCGCGCTCGGCGTCAGCGTCCACCACCGCCACCCGCTCGGGATCTCCGAACACCGCCGACCCCGCCGCGAGCAGCGCCCGGAGCGACCGGCGGACCTCCTCCCGCTGCGCCAGGCTGGCCAGCGGGCCCATCCGCACCGCCGGGTTGGCCGGGTTGCCGACCACCACCTCCGCCAGCCGGTCCCGCGCGGCGCCGGCCACCTCGCCGAGCCGGCCTGCGGGCACGAAGGCCCGGCGGATGGCGGTGCACTTCTGCCCCGCCTTCACCGTCATCTCGGCGACCAGCTGCGACACGAACAGGTCGAATTCCGCGGTGCCGGGTGCGGCGTCCGGGCCCAGGATGGACATGTTCAGCGAGTCAGCCTCGGCGTTGAACCGCACCGCGTTAGCCACCACAGCCGGGTGCACCCGCAACCGCCGGGCGGTTGCCGCCGATCCGGTGAAGGACACCAGGTCCTGCTCGGTCAGGTGCTCGAGCAGGTCGCCCGCGCCGCCGCAGATCAGCTGGACCGAGCCGTCCGGAAGCAGCCGGGAGTCCACGATCAGCTCGACTAGCCGCGCGGTCAGATAGGCGGTCTGGCTGGCCGGCTTGATCACGCTGGGCACCCCGGCGATGAACGCGGGGGCCAGCTTCTCCAGCGGACCCCACACCGGGAAGTTGAACGCGTTGATCTGGACCGCGACGCCACGCAGGGGCGTGCAGATGTGCTGGCCGACGAAGCTGCCGCCCTTGCTCAGCGGCTCTACCTCGCCATCGATGTAGACGGTGTCGTTCGGCAGTTCGCGCCGTCCCTTGCTGGCGTAGGCGGCGAGCACGCCGATACCGCCGTCGACGTCGAACTTAGAGTCATAAAGGGTGGCCCCGGTCCGGGCGGACAGCGCGTACAACTCCTCCCGGTGCTCGCGCAGGTAAGAGCCGAGCGACTTCAGCAGCGCCGCGCGCTGGTGGAAGCTCAGCTCGCGCAACGCCGGGCCGCCGACCGCGCGGCCGTACTCCAGGGCCGCGGCCATGTCGATCCCCGCAGAGGAGACCCGGGCCACCTCCTCACCCGTCACCGCGTCGCACAGCGGGGCGCCTTCGCCTGACGGGGTCCGCCACTGCCCCCCGGTGTAACTCCGCAAGATGGTCATGGGACCAGCCTCCTTGAACAGATTGTGCAGGTCTAGGAAATTATCGACCGCCCATCCCGTCAGCGAGCAAGGCGGAGCCAGCCGGCCCGGCTCAGCGAGCGCGCCTACGACAGCACCGCAGGCGAGCGCAGCCGCGACCTGCCGGGCTAGCGCAAGCCGCCATGGCTCTCGCTCGGTGAACCGGAGGCTGGACGGCCGAGATCGCCGCGAAGCGGAGCCCGCTCCCGGCCCGGCCATCGAAGGACCGGCCAGACTGTCATGCGCGGCCGGCAGCAAACAGTCACGGCACGACGATCGCGCACCGAATCGGCAGCGCGAGCGGCCGCCGTGTCCTTGTCACGCTCCGTAGTTCGGGCCTGTGGGTGCCCGAAACCGTGTCACCCGGTGCGACCTGGGGATACTCGCGGATCAGACGACCGAAGTTCGTCCTGTCGCCAGGGACCACTGGAGGCGCGACCACCAGGTCAACCGGGGTTGAGCCCGGGTGGCAAAGGGCGAGATCTGGCAGACGGTCAGCTACCGGCCAGGGCTGGGCGCCTGCGGGCGGCAACACAGCCGGACCGCGCCGCAGTCGCGCGCCGACCTCGGCAACCGCATGGGCGAGAGCAGCGCCCTCAGCGAACTCGGGGCCGTGCGGCGGCTGACCGGGGACTATCGGGGCGCCTCCCAAGCGCTACAGACCGCGCTGGGCATCTGCCGAGACCTCGGCGACCGGCTGGGTCAGGCTGAGGCGCTCAACGAGGTGGGAACGCTGCACCGGGTCTGCGGTGACCTGGACCAGGCCGGGGTATGCCACCGGCAGGCCCTGGACCTAGCCCGCGCGATCGACAGCTCCTGGGACGAGGCCAGCGCCCTGGCGGGCTGGGACGCTGCGCCCTGGCCGCCGACCGCACTGCCGACGCGGTAGCCAGCCTGCGGCAGGCCCGGGAGATCTTCCAACGGATCGGTGTGGCCCAGGCCACCGGCGTGGCCGCCGAACTCGACGCCCTCACCAGAGCGGGCCCGGCCGCCTGACGGTACTGATTCTTCGCCACGCCGGTGGATTGAACGACTGGCTGCTCGCACGGCGCGTTCTGGTCAAGACCGTTCTCCCTAATGCTTAGGCACGCTCCGTCAGCGCTGCGTTTGTCGGTGTCGCTTGCCGTCGCGACGTTGGCGGGCTACAAACCTGCGCCCGCGAGGTGGTGGCCGTGATCCCGCCGCTGAGCGGGCAATACGTGGCTGATCGTAGTGATCCTCCCCAGCGGGCACGCGTAGCCGAACGCCAGCGGGCCCTATGGGGGATCTCCAGCGCCAGCACCTCGACGCGTGGCATCTGCTCGTTGAGAAACTCCACCAGTCGCTGCAGGCTGGCGGAGATCTCATCAGCGACAAAAATCAGCCTGATCTGCCCTTCCCGCAGATTAGTTCCCACCTTCTGCCAGAAACCGTCAGCAAGGTTCTCGGGCTCCTCTTCGGAGCGCCGACACCGGACCTACCGGCGTCGTAAAGCGCGCAGCCACAACTCCTATCGTGTGAAAGGCCCGGCGACCATGGCAACCGCTATGCCGGCCCGACCACGATCAAGCTGATCAACATCCGCCCGTGCGAACTCGCAGCATGATCAACTCAGGCTGAACCGCGCTCGCGTCGTGACGGCAAGCGGAACGGCGCAGTGGGCTGCTGCACAGGCGCTTCCTTCGACCGGTAGGACGGCTGCGGTTCGCGCACTTCATAAGGCCTCGCGTAGCCGCGGTTGCCGTGATCCGTCGGTAGCGCCGGGTTCCCGGCGGTCGTGTCGTGGCCAGCCCACGCCGTCGACGCCGCTATTTTCACTCCCAGGCCGGCCAGCTCACCGTGGATCCTGCGGTAACCCCAGCCGGGGTTCTCGCGGGCAAGCCGGAGCACCAGGGCTTTGATGTTTCTGCGGGTGGCTGGCCTGCCGGTCCTGCCCCGCCTGAACCTGGCGGCCCAGCGGTGGCGGATGATGCCGCGGTGCCGGCGCAGGATCGTGTCCGGGGTGACCAGCAGCCGCAGCCCGTGGCGGCGGGCTTTCGGTATCACGCTGAGCAGGGTCGCCAGGAGTGCCCGGTCTGCCCAGTCCAGGTTCGGGCGGCGTGGCTGCTGCCGTTGCAGGACGGCGAGCTGGTGGCGCAGGAGCAGGATCTCTGCGGTCTTCCATGCTTCCTCGCGCCGGGACAGCCGCAGCCATGAGGTCATCCGCGTGATCAGGAGGAAGACGAACCGCAGGCACATGACCGGTGATCATCACGACCGGACGGCAAGGAGGGCAACCCTGCTGGTCACAGCTGCGGACGAGATTCTCGGCACGCACAAATCGACCATATGGTGCGTCGAGGCCGTGGCGGCTTTGGCCGGGGACGGGCGGAAACACCGGTCACGTCAGCGGTTGCGCCGGCGGACGGCGATCGGGATCGTGCCCGCGCGACCCGCCGGGCGGCCTCTGGCGGCCAGCTTGCCACGGTCCGGTGCTGCCTGGGCTGAAGAGGCCGAGTCGGGACGCATACCGAGCCGCCCGATTGAACGGCTGGGAGATCGATGTCAGGCAGCCGGCGACCGTCCAGATCGGTCGTTCTGTATCTTCGAGGGTCGGTCAGTGGAGAGAGCCTGTCCGCGCCAGATCGACGGGTCTGCGAACTAGCCCCGTGGAGGCTCCACATGTCAGGCCCGATGACGTGAGCCGCGACCAGGTAAACGTGGCGAGCCGGTGATGAAGTGTGCGTGTGCTACTCACGGTCGAGCGGGTTCAGGTCGCTGGCCTCACCAAAGACGACGAGCACGTCGCCGGCCTGTAGCTGAAGCTCGCGGGCAGGGTTGGCGATCAGCTGCCCGTCTGGGTGACGGACCAGCAACGGCACCGCCGGTCCGGGCAGCTCGTGCAGGCTGCGGCCCACCAGCGGGGACCCTTCGGTGATCGCCAGTTCTTCCAGTCGCAGGTCGGGCTGGCCGGCTCGGGCGACATCGAAGAACTCCACCACGTGGGGCCGGACGGCCAGATTCGCCATCCGCCTTCCGCTGGTCACATACGGTGAGACCACATGGGTGGCGCCCGCCCGGTACAACCGGTCGGCCGACTGTTCCCGCGCGGCCCGGGCCACGATGAGCAGATCGGGGCGGAGCGAGCGGGCGACGATGGTGATGAAGACGTTCTCGGCGTCGGAGTCCACCGCGCAAATCAGCCCCCGTGCCCGCTGGATCCCTGCCTGGCGCAGGATCGCCTCGTCCGACGCGTCGCCGATCAGGTAGCACAGCGCGTCGCGTTCCAGTTCCGGTTCCAGTTCGGCTTTGCTGTCCACGACGACGAACGGCACGCCGGCGGCCTCCAGCTCCCGGGCGGTGGCCCGGCCGACCCGGCCGAAGGCACAGACGATGAAATGTCCGCGTAGTTCATCGACGCGCTGGCGCATCCGGCGGCTCCGCGAGAACAGGCTCACCCGGCCTTCCACGACGGAGGTCGCGGCCAGGCCCAGGATGACGACGAACAGGCTGACGCCGAGGACGGCCAGCCCGGCGGTGAAGACCAGCACACCGGTTGAGAGATGACTGCCGGATGCGAACCCGACCGTGGTCAGCGTGAGCACAGTCATGGCCACCGCCACCCATGGCGAATAGCCAAAGCCCAGGTAGCCCGCAATCCCGACGACGACCAGCACAACCGGCCCAGCGGCGACCAGCACGCCACGGGGCAGCCGTGACCGCGGTCTCATCCACTCAGCCTCCTCACCCACAAACGTGTCGGTGCCCGGGAGCGGGCTCAGCCTGGCCGCCATCCACCGCCCTGGCTCCCAGGTCGGAACGGGCGAGCAACCATGCGGACCCCGGACGCCGCCTAGCCAGGCTACTGGCTAGGCTTGAGACTGGTGCAGCCCGGACGCGCTCATCGGAATGGCCGGGCTCACCCGCCGGTCCAAACCTGCGGGTACCCGAAAACTCTGTCACCTCGTGCGACCTGGGCGTATTCGCAGAGGAGGCCGCCGAGCCTGTCGCGTCGGATGACCTTGACGTCGGCGTCGACGGATCGCGCGGCGGCCGGAGCGGACTGGCTTGGTTCAGTGCCCGATGCGGCTGGTGCCCGTTGAAATGGGACTCGTGCTCAGCGAGGACCATTCGCAGGTGTGCGGCGTTGACGATTAGGATCCGGTCGAGGAGTTCGCGGCCTACGCTGCCCTACCCAGCGTTCCATGATCTCGTTCATGCGTTGCCCGGGGAGCGGTGAGCACGATCGCGATGCCCTCGGCGCGGCCGAGCGATTCGAGGCGCTGCGCCGCCGCTGCCGAGCCTACGTAGCCTTCGGCACCGCCCAGCCGCACCTGTACCGCGTCATGTTCGGCGCCTGGTGGGCCGTGTGCCGCTCGAATACTCGACCGAGGGGCTGACCTGCCCGATCGCCAGCAGGCCGATCGCCGTGATGGTTGGCTGGCCGGGTGCTGCTCAAGATCGTCTACCTGCTCACGTGCCGGGTCCTCGGTGTGGCTGCGCTGGTGTTCCGCGGTGACCGGGCAAAGACTGCTGAGCTCCTGGTGCTCCGGCACGAGGACGCGGTGCTCCGCCGCCACGTCAGCCGGGTCCGGTACCGCCCGGCTGACCGGGTATGGTTCGCGGCGCTGGCGCGGCTCCTCCCCCGGAAGCGCTGGCCAGAGATCTTTCCCGTGACGCCAGCGACGCTGCTTGCATGGCACCGCAGACTGGCCGCGAAGAAGTACGACACGAGCAAGCAGCGCAAGCCCGGTCGTCTGCCGACAGCCCGGAGCATCGCCCGCCTCGTCGTCCGGCTAGCGAAGGAGAACCCGCTGTGGGGATACCGCCGGATACACGGCGAGCTGACGAAGCTCGACCTCGCCGTAGCGCCGTCCACGGTGTGGGAGATCCTGCATGCCGCGGGTATCGATCCGGCACCGCGCCGGTCAGGCCCGACCTGGCGGCAGTTCCTGCACGCCCAGGCCGTCGGGATCCTCGCGGTCGACTTCCTGCACGTGGATACCGTGCTACTGAGAAGACTGCACGTACTGATCTTCATCGAGCACGGCACCCGCCGGATGCACCTCGGCGGCGTCACCGCCATCCCACCGGGGAGTGGACCGTGCAGCAGGCCCGCAACCTGGCCCTCACCCTCTGTGAGCGGTTCGAGGCCATCAGGTTCCTGATCTACGATCGCGGCTCGAACTTCACCGCCTCATTCGACGCCGTCTTCGAGGCCACTGGCGCGAGGATCCTGCGCAGCGCGGTCCCGGCTCCGCGGATGAACGCGATCTGCGAACGCCTCGGCGGTACCCTGCGCCGCGAGCTCCTGGACCGCGTGCTGATCCTCGGCGAGGCACACGTGCGTGCAGGCCTGACCGACTACCAGGCGCACTACAACGCGGCCCGGCCGCATCAAGGGCATCGCCCAGCGCGTCCCCGCTGACGAACGTGACGCTCACCCCGCGACCGTAACCGACGTCGACACACGGCAGATCCGCCGAAAGCCCGTCCTCAACGGCCTGATCAACGCCTCGTTACGGTCACGCCCTCGGGTCAGCGCCACGTTGACCGTCTGCCGGTCCTCCTCCCCGGTGAACACCGCGATCCCTGAGTCGACCGTCTGGCCCTCGGCCGCGTGGAATGTGACCGCGTAGGCCTGTGGGGTTCCAGAACTCGGCCACCGGTCTTGACCTGGGCTTCTACGCGGCCTGTCGGGTAGCAAAAGTCAGCCGGTCTTGTGACCTGGGGCGATGGGAGGGCATGGCCGCTGGGCATGCATGATGATCAGCCGTGTCTCTTCGCCTGCTCTACCTCATCTTCGTCCGGCTTTGCGGCTGGCTGCTCCTGCTCGGCCGCTCAACGGCGTCCAAGGACATCGAGCTGCTGGTGCTGCGGCACGAGGTCGCCGTGCTGCGCCGCATCCAGCCGCGGCCACGGCTGGACTGGGCCGACCCCGCCGTTCCGCGACCTGGTCCGGCTCGATGTCCGCGCAGATAACGGCGTTCGCCGTGGCAGGCCAGGGACCGGATCAGTTCGGGTAGATCCCGAGGGCCGCGGGGTCGGCAATGCCGGGGGTGAATGGAACGAAGCCTGTGGTGCTGCCGGCTCCGAGCCCTTCCCACATGTAGTACAGGAGGTGCACGGCCAGCGCCCGGACGGCGTGGTGGTAGAGCTGGATTCCGGCGGTGGCACCGTTTGCGATCTCCCAGAGTTCATCAGGGACGGCGGCCTGGGCGCTGGCCTGGGCGCTGGTGTCGCTGTCGTCAAGGACCGCCTGCAAGTGGCCGGTGAGGTGGAGCAGGGTCCGGCGCATGCACTGCTGGCGGGCTGTGACCAGAAAGGGGTCCACATCGGTGGTGAAGTAGGTGTCTTCCGCGGCGGCGCGTCCGGGGTCGAATCCCAGGGCGTGCAGGCAGCTGCCGGCGACTGCCTGAGTGACGTGCTGATAGAGCTGGAATCCGGCGCGCATCCCGGACCCGATCTGGCAGACCTGCCAGGGCTGCCGCCGGCCGGGGCTGAGCCCGGGGATACCGCCGGCATCGCGGCGCAGGCAGTGGCACAGGTGTGCGCCGATATCGCGCAGGATGCCGCGCATCTGTGCCGGTGAGGCGGCACGGATGGCGGGCCGGACATCGGTGGTCAGGTACAGGTGATAGACCGACTCGGGATCGCCGGTTCCCGGACCGCCGGCGGCGTGCGGGGGCTGGTCAGAATGTGGCATGAGGGCTGCTCCGGGGTGAGTGGTGTGACAGGATCGCGGCGCACTTGCTTCCGCCGGCCGGCGAGCGCGTCATCGAGCACCTGAAGCCGTTGCAGCAAGGCGGCTTCAGTGACGGCGGCGGGCATGGCTGTTCCTCCGCCGGCAAGAAACAGACGGTCATCGGCGGCGAGTTGCGCCAGTTGCCCTGCGGGATGGCCGACGGTCACGGTCCGGCTTCTCCTGCGCCTCTCGGCTGCGGCGTGGTCAGACCGGCACCACGACGCTATCATGGGATATCACGGAGGTGAGCATGACAGACGTGCTGATCCGCGATGTCCCCGACGACGTCATCGCGGCCCTGGACGCCCACGCGGCGCGCCTGGGCGTCTCGCGCAGTGAGTACGTGCGCCGCCGTCTCGCCCAGGACACGGCGGCTGGCTCCCGTGTCGCCGTGAGCGATCTGGCCCGGTTCGCCGACGTCTTCGCCGACCTGGCAGATCCGGACGTCATGGCCCAGGCCTGGCGGTGACGTCATGGCTGATCGACAAGTCGGCGCTGGCGCGCCTGGCCGCCAGCCCGGACGCCGCCGAATGGGCCGCCAGGATTGAGCGCGGGCTGGTGCGCATCACCACCGTCACCCGGCTGGAGGTCGGCTACTCGGCCAGATCAGGACCTGCCCTGCGGGCCGGTCTGGCGCAGCCGCCGCTGTCCGCCATGCCCATTGAGTACCTGACCCCGGCCATCGAGGACCGGTCGGTCGAGGTCCTGACCTTGCTCGCCGACCGAGGGCAGCACCGGGCGCCATCGGTACCCGACCTGATCATCGCCGCGACCGCCGAGCTTGCCGACCTCACCGTCCTGCACATGGACAAGGACTTCGAGCTCATCGCCGAGGTCACCGGCCAGCCCGTCGAGCGCCTTAGCGCAGCCTGACCCAGCCGCGGTGGACTCCGTCCGAGCCTGGCCGAGGCGCGGCCGGGGCAGGGAGCGAACAGGATCCGGCGAGAAATACCGGAGCCGGAAGCACCGGCAGGCAAGTACCTCAGAACCATCTGCCTCGCATCCTGGATACCGCCCCTGGGTATCTAGGAGCGATCCACGCTCAACCACAGCTCAGCCACGCCGCGCGGCATCCCCGGCGGCCAGCATTCCCGCCAGATACGGCACCGACCGCCCTGACCAGGCCAGACGCCACGCCGCCCGCAATGCCGCGGGCAGCGGTATAGCGGACCGCTCCCTCGACCTGCGGCCAGCGCTATGTCACATCGCGTCTGACCTGGGGTTTTGTGGTGGCAGGTGTTGGGTTCGAACCAACGTAGGCTGAGCCGACGGTTTTACAGGGAGCCCATTATCTCCCTTCTCCATGCCCTCCGACCTGCTATTTCTTCATTTCCGGTCGCGTGAAAACCGTGTTCCGTCCGTGTGGCGTCCGTAGTTCCAAAGCGTCCCTGGTCAGCGCGACGCACCTTCTGGATCATGTCCCGTGAAGTCCAGCCGAGTCCCACCGCGTCCAGTTCTCCCGTCGCAACCCTGCCGTCCCGGCCCTGTACCGCTTCAGAACTCGGTGCACGTGCCGTGAGCTGCGGTTTGGCAAGGTTTGGCAGGTTACGGCAAGATCGAGGCGCGGCCAAACGCGCGCTCAGCCGGCCGCGAGCAGCGGCAGTATGACCGGCGCGTCGCCGGCCTGGCGCGACCAGGATCGCCAGCGGTCGGCCACGCCCGTCCACGGCGCCCGCTGTGGGCAACACTGCGAACTGCACCAGGGACGCAGCGAGGCGCCGCTGCCCAGACCGTCGGTCTACTGGTGACCGCCCCTTCAGGCGGCAGCCAATTCGTGTATTGGCCCTGTAATCCCTGACCGACCGGCCGCGAGCATGGCGGGGTAACCCGCGCACGCAGCAACAGGGGGCACTAATGGACCACCCCGACCTCAAGCGCCGGCTCGCCGCCCTGACCACCGCTCACGTCGCCGACGCCTGCATCCGCGCGCAGGTCGAGGTGCGCTGCGCTCCCGCATCGTTGCGCCCGCTCGTGCCCGGCAGCCGACTCGCGGGACGCGTGTGTCCGGCCCGCCATGCCGGTAGCGTTGATGTGTTCTTGGAGGCCATCGACCGGGCCGAGCCGGGCGACGTGCTGGTGGTCGACAACGGCGGCCGGCTAGGCGAGGCGTGCGTGGGCGATCTCATGGCACTCGAAGCCCAGGCCGCCGGTCTTGCGGGGATCGTGGTCTGGGGCCTGCACCGGGACAGCGCCGAGCTGGCCGCGATCGGGCTGCCGGTCTTCAGCCTTGGCGCGATCGCTACCGGTCCGCTGCGCTTGGAGCCGCGGCCCCCGGACGCGCTCACCGCGGCCGTGGTGGGCCAGTGGCCCGTCGGCCGCGACGACCTTGTGCTCGGCGACGACGACGGCGTGATCTTCGTTCCGGCCGGGCGCGCGGACGACGTCCTCGCGTCGGCCGAGGCTGTCCGGGACACCGAGCAAGGCCAGGCCGCGCGGATGCGGACGGGCGCGTCGCTGCGCCAGCAGGTGCGGTTCGACGAATTCCTGGAGCAGCGCCGACAGAGCCCGTCGCTGAGCTTCCGCGAGCACCTGCGCGCCGTAGGCGGTGCCGTTGAGGAGTGAGGACTGCACGCCGCCGATCGGGCTGCCCTGGCGCTTCCCCGGCTACGATCCGGATCAGGCCAGGCTGTTCGCCGCGTCCTGGCTGCCAGCCTGGACAGGCAGCGATCCCAGCGGCTCGCGTCGTTCGACACCAGCGACACCTTCTACGCTGACCAGCAGGTCCCCGATGGCCTGCGGGGCCGGAAAGCGCTGGTCGAGTACATGACCCGCCCTGCTCGCGCCGCTATCTCGACTGGGTGTGGACGCGGACCAGGAGCACCCCGATGCGCGGGCTTCGTCAAGCACTGGCGTGCCGACGTCCCGGCCGGCGCGGTGACGCCGCGCCTGGATGGCGTCTGCCTGGTCGAGTTGCCCGCGGGCTTATCGCACGCAACGAGGTGTTCTTCGACAGGACGCCGCTCATGGACGCGCTCAGGTCAGACGGAAAGCCGGCGCGGCCTGGCCGAACGGCTCGCCTTTACCGCTCACAGTGGCGAAGCGGCGGGTGAGGTCGCTGGCCGCCGTGCTCCTCTATGACGTCTCGATGACGCTCCTCGATGACCGCGATCCCAGGCCAGCCGAGATCGGCGATCTCCCGCCACCGCATTTGCATCGCAGCGGCCGTTCTCCGCGGCCTCCCGCGCTCGGACCCGGTCACGGGCTAGCCGCCAGGTCCTGCGCGTGCGCCTCCCACGCCGCGGCCAGCCGCTCGACGGCCAGCGTCAGCGTGTCGAGCGGCTCGGCGAAGGACAGCCGGATGTAGCGGCCGTGCCTGCCGTCGAGGCACGCCATGCTGCCCGCGGCGACGGTGACGCCGTGGCGCGCCGCGGCATGGGCGAACGCGTCGGCGCTGCCGACGGGCAGTTCGACCCACAGCGACAGGCCCGCCTCGGGCAGCCGACTATGCCACGCGGGAAGGTGGGCGCGCAGCAGGCCAGCCAGGTGGTCGCGCCGCTGCGCCAGCGCGGAGCGGTGAGCGGCGAGCCAGCCGGGACCGACCGCGGCCAGCAGCCGCGCGGCGACCACCTGGCTGACCGCGGAGGTGGCCAAGTTGAGGCCGGCCTTGCGGGCGAGGATCGCGGTGCGGAAGGGTTCGCCCGCGCGGATCCATCCGACCCGCAGCCCGGCCCACAGCAGCTTGGAGGCGGACCCGACCGCGATGACGCGGGTGCTGAGCGCCGCGAGCGGCGGCGGCGGGAGGCCGGCATCGAGCGTGAGGTCGGCCAGCGCGAGGTCCTCGACGATAGTGACCTCGCCGGCGTCGGCGACTGCGGCGATGGACTGGCGGCGCACCGCGGGCATGACCGTGCCCGCCGGGTTGTGGCCGGTGGGCATGAGGAAGGCGATCGTGCCGGGCGCCCGGCCGGCCCGCGCGATCGCGGTGGGATCGGCTCCCGCCGCGTCGGCGGGCACGGTGACGATCTCGCGGCCGGCGCCCGCGATAGCGCCGGCCAGGCCGGGGTAGGTTGGGCAGGCCGTGACCACGGCGCCGGATCGCGGCCGGATCCCCCGGCCGAGCAGCCAGAGGGCCTCTTGCGCTCCCGCGGTGATCAGCAGGTCGTCCGGTTCGGTGGGAAGCTGCTGGTGCTCGGTCAGGTGGCGGGCGACCTCCGCCCTCAACTGGGGCAGTCCCCGCGGGTCGAGGCCGTGGCCGTCCAGTTCCGCCCAGGCGGCGCTCACATCGACGGGCGGCAGGTGGCGCAGGTCCGTCGGGGCGGACACGGACAGGTCGATGTTCTCCTGGTCAGCGGCCATCCGACGCAGCAGCAGCGTGGCGACCCCGCTGGCGGCGGGCCGGGATGCCCACGAGGGGCGGCCGACCACGAAGGTGCCCGAGCCCTGGCGGCGGCGCAGGACGCCGGCCGCGACGAGGTGCTCGAAGCAGGCGACCACTGTCCCTCGCGACACGCCGACCGCGGCGGCGAGCGCTCGCTCGGCGGGCACGCGGGCACCCGCGCCGAGCACCCGGCGGTCCACCGCGTCCAGCAGCGCCGAGGCGAGCCGCTGGTAGCGCGGGCCCGGCCGGGTCCGCCAGCCGCCGAACACGACCTCGGTCCACCACGTCAGATCCCGGTCCACTTCTTCATATTGGCACTTTCCGGCGCACCCTCGCCTGAGGCAGGGTGAGGCCATGGACCCGACCGCGACCCTCGCCCGGCGCTTCTGGGAGGCAATCGAGCCGATCCACGCGATCGCCTATTTCGCCCCGGAACCCGCGGAGGCGGCGCGCAAGATCGGGCTGCGCGGCTTCTGGATGGGCTACTTCGCGGGCCGGGTTGCCCCGCTCGGCCCGGTGCCTGCCGAAGCCGCCTGCGCGATGGCGTACGGGTTCTCTCCCGCGATGGTGGCGCGGGCGATACCGGATGCCTGGCGCTTCGCCGACCCGGCCGCCATCGTTATCGCCCGCATCGCCAGCGCGGCAGAGGCGCTGCGCCATCACCTCGACGGGCCGGCCGTGGCGAGCCTGGCTGAGCTGTCCGGACTGCTCTGGGACGCGGTCGCGGGCTGCCGGTTCGACGGGCGGCCGCTCGCGGCAGCCTGGTCCGTCGTGCCCAGGCCCGAGGACCCGGTGGAGTCAGCCTGGCTGGCCACCACGATCCTGCGCGAGCACCGCGGCGACGGCCACGTCATCGCCGCGGTCGGCGCCGGGCTACGCGGCTTGGACGCGACGCTCACCCACATCGCGACCGGCGCTATCACCAGGAAACTCGTCCAGCCCAGCCGCGGCTGGAGCGACGACGACTGGGAGCTGTCGGCGCGCCGGCTCCAGGCACGCGGGCTGCTCGACCGTGACGGCCGGCTCACAAAGACCGGAGGAGCGCTGCGCCGCGATGTCGAGGACCTGACCGATCGCCTCGCCGCCGGACCCGTCGAGAGCATCGGCGAAACCGGCGTCAAGCAGGCCATCGCCCTCGCGGCGCCGGTCAGCAGGCATCTGATGGACGGCGGTGTCATTCCCGTGCCGAACCCGATCGGCGCGCCGCGGCCGTGAGCCCGATCACCAGCCCCGTCGGCAAGGACGGCGATGAATGGCTGCCGCGCCGGATCGCCGCGCCAGCTGCCACGCCCGGCCCGCCGGTCATCATCCGGCAGGCCGCCGCGAGCGACCGCCCGGCCCTGGCCGAGATGCTGGCACGGTGCTCGGACCAGACCCGGGCGCGGCGGTTCCACAAGTACGTGCGCTGCTTCCCCGAGCCGTACTTGACCGAGGCGCTTGCCGGGTGCGCCGCGCACTTCGCTCTTCTCGCCCAGACCGGCGAGGCCGTGGTGGCGCTCGCCAGCTGCGTCGCCACCGACCGCGGCAGCGCCGAGCTCGCCGTCCTGGTCGACGACTCCTGGCAGCGCCTGGGCGTCGGCGCCCGGCTGCTGAGCCTGCTCGTCGCGCACGCCGACCAGAGCGGACTGGCCAGGCTGAAAGCCTGGGTGCTGGCCAGCCAGGCCTGGGTGCTGCCGGTGCTCGGCGGCTACGGCACCTGCGAGGCGTGGCTGCGCCACGGAGTGTTCGAGGTGACAGTGCACCGGGGCGGGCCGTGACCGCGGGCGCGGGACTCCCGGGGTGGCGGCACTTCGTCTCGCTGGGCCACCCGAGCGCGAACCTGATCGTAACCAGCCCCGGACAGAGGGTACTGTCCGACTCGGGCTGAGGCAGCGCCTGCGCCCACCCGCCAGCCACGCGAGCAGAGGACCTTCGCCGCCGGCGCGAGCACCTCCATCACGCATGGCGTGCTTACGCGGGCAGCTACACGGTCGCGCTCACCGTGCAGGTCGGGAACGGTTCCGCATCACGATTAAGCACACGGCCAAGACCGGGAGGTAATCCCAACCATCGCGGGGCCACAGTCATTGGCACACCATTCCGGTGATATTGGCCCTGTTGTGCGGGCAGTGGCGTGCCGATCATGGCCAGGTGACGCATCTCAAGCACATGGCCGGGACTCGCTCGGGATACGGTGCCGCTCTCGCGCTGGCACTTGGACCCGCGGTCGCGATCGGGCTAGCTCGCTTCGGTTACTCCTTGCTACTAGCGCCAATGCGCACCAGCCTGCACTGGTCGTTCACGATCGCGGGCGCGCTGCGTACGGCCAACTCCGCTGGATACCTGGCCGGCGCGATGCTGGCCGGCCCGCTCACCAGCCGGTGGGGCTCCAGGAGGGCGTTCGTGCTCGCCACCTGCCTGTCCGCCCTATCGCTGCTGGCGACGGCGGCGACCAGCGGTTCGCTGATGTTGTTCGGGTTGAGGACGGCTGCCGGGGTGTCGGGCGCGGTCAGCTTCATCGCCGGGGCCGCGCTTGTCGCGCAGGTCAGCCCGCCGGGGTCAGTTCGCCGTTCGGCTGCTCTGCTCAGCATCTACTCCGCCGGAATCGGCGTCGGAATCGTGATCTCAGGCGCGGGCGTTCCTTGGCTGCTTGCCGCCGTCTCCTCTCCCGCGGGCTGGCGCTTGGGCTGGGTCCTGCTCGGCGGGCTGGCGACACTCGGGTGCGTCATCGCCGTGCCAGCCGTCACATGCGCGAACCAACTTTCCGGGCCGGGCCGGGTAGGTGCTGGCCAGTGGCGCGGCTTCGGCCGCTGTTCGCCTGCTACGCGCTGTTCGGCATCGGCTACATCGGCTACATCGGCTACTTCACGTTCATCGTGGCCTACCTGCAGGGTCGCGGCGCCAGCCCCGGGTTCATCACGGGGTTCTGGATCGCGCTCGGCGCTGCCGCCATCGTCGGCGGCTTCGGCTGGGCACCGGTCATCGGCCGACTGCGTGCCGGACGCGCGCCAAGCATGATCATGGCCGTGGTGTGCGTCGGAACCCTGCCGCCACTGCTGTCCAGATCCCTCGTCGCCGCGATGGGGTCGGGGGTGGTCTTCGGGTCGTCAGTCGTCGCCTTGGTGGCTTCCGTGATAGCGGTCGCGCGGTACGCGAACCCCTTCACGCCCAGCGGGTGAGCCAGGTGCACCTCCGCGCCGGCCGCGGCGAGCGTGTCCGCCGCCCAGTACCAGCCGTACGTCGCCTCTAGAACCACCCTCGGCGACTTCCCCGCCCGGGCGATCTGCCGCCGCAACTCCGCCGGGCTGTTGGTGATCCGCGCGGTCTCCAGCTTCTTCCCGTCCGCGGTCATCCGCACCAGCACGCTACGGCGCCGGTGCCGGTCCATCCCGACGACCTCCCGGCCGTCATAAGCTTCCGTCATAGAGGGGCCTCCCAACCTGGTGGAGACGGATGCATGCAACTTCCAGCATCCGCCAGGAGCGGAGGCCCGCTCCTTCATCGCATCAGGGTACCCATTATCTCCCTTTTTTCTACCCTCTGACCTGCTATTTCTTCATTTCCGGCCGCGTGAAAACCGTGTTCCGTCCGTGTGGTGTCCGTAGTTCCGAAGCGTCCCTGGTCAGCGCAACGCACCTTTTCGATCATGTCCCATGAAGTCCAGCTGAGTCCCGCCGCGTCCAATTCTCCCACCGCAACCCTGCCATCCCCGGCCCAGCTGGGCGCGGGCACCGAGACGTCGGCCGGGGAGCGGCCGAACTGCTCCGGTCACAGCCGAGAACTGCACGGTGGAACCGATCCTCACGGTCACGCCACCCTTCCCGCCATCCCCCTGCCGAGCTCAGCCCAGCCCGGCCCGGCCGCGGTCTCCCAGCCAGGCTAGCGACCGCCATCGACCTGCGATGTACCTCGGATGTACCTGGCACCTACCTCCCGTGGACCTGCACCACCACCGGGCGCACGCCACGGCCGCGACCATGCCAGCGCATCCGATTCTGCGAGAAGCAGACGTCTGAGCATGCCTGGTCAGAGACATCGGTGAGGTCATTGCTTCGTTGCCGGCCCACGGACCGGCACCTGGCCGGCCAGCCGCCCGCGCGCAACGAGGCCGCCTGGGAGCGGCTCACGGCGGTCATCATGCCGCGGCTCGCGGTGCTGCCGCCGGGCAGGCAGCTCAGGCCGGGGCCGCCTGGGCATCGGCGGTCTCGATGTCCTTGAAGAAGCGGCGGTGCACCCGGAGGGTCTCCCCGCTGGCCGGGATCTTGTGCCAGACGCCGGACGCCGGTCCGAGGCGAGTGGACCGCGGCAGTTCCGCCACGACGCCGCGGGCCTTCTTCATGCTCGCCCTGCCCGCGTCGAGCACCAGGATGCGCTGCGGGGTGGCCACGACGATCCGGTAGCTATTGAGGCCGAGGAACACGAAGACGCCGGTCAGCGCAGCCAGCCACGGGCTGGCGGTCTGCGCGCCGAATACCGCTTGCACGGTCTCCGCGGGCCCCAGGTACTGGGCGGCGGAGGCAGCCATCGAATCACGGAGCGCCACAGAACCTCCACAAAGGCCTGAGAATGGTGGCGGCAAAACTACCGGCTACAGCCAGAGCAGGTCAAGAGAACGCCAAAGCGGTGAGAACCGTCCGGTCAGAAGCGAGCAAGCCCCCAGGCCGAATCCGCCGCCGTACAGCCATCCGGCCGGGCCGGCGGGCATGCTGAAGCTCCCTGCGACCGATGGCCGCACCGCCCTCCGGCACAGGCGCAGCGTCCGCGCCGGCCGCCCCGGCCAGCGCGGCACCCGTCTGCTATTCCGGGTCCTGGCAGAACGTCATGCTGTCCGACGGCGTCGCGAGATAGTGTTGCCTGTCCGTTTCGCCGCGGCGAGGCCAGGAACTACGGTGGCCAGGGGGCAGGGTAATGCCGATTCGCAGGGCTAAGGACAAGGCCAAGGCGACCGCGAAGCTGTCCAGCATCGTCCCGCCCGGCGAGCGGTTCATCACCTGCCTGCAAGCTGAGACCGGTCCGAGGTCACGGTTCTACTCGCAGGTTCTCGATCCCATCCCGGGCCTGGGACTGGCTATGGTGCTGACCCGCAAGTTCTACTTCTTCACGCTGACCGGCAGCTCGGTCGTGGTGAACCCGGCGACCCGATGGACTAACCAGCCCGGAGATGTCATCGCCGTGTTCCCGCGCGATGCCTTTCCCGCCAGCAATTACGACCGCACCGCCGCGTGGAGAACATTCCACGTCCACTTCCCGAACGCCCCGCAGCCGGTCAAGCTCAACGTGCACCCGATGTGGGACAGCGAGCTCGACCAGCTTGCCGCCGCGTTCCCGGTTCAGCAGAACCTCGCGCCGGCAACCGAAGGCCGCGCCGCAGCCGACCTCGGGGAGCTGCCGGAGCTGATCGACAAGGGCCTGCGCATGGTCCGCGAGCGGCTGCAAACGTCCCCCGGCTACCGGCTCTACGTGTCGATCGAACGCCAGCTGGAGTACCTGAAGCAGACGATCACCGCCGGCCAGCTGCCCACCGAGGAAAAGCTCCATAGCCTCACCCTCGGCGTCTACGCCGCCAAAGAGTTCGAGACAACCGATCCCGGCTTCGCCGACGTACTGGCCAAGGTCAACTACCTGGCCAACAGGATGTCGTGATCACGGCCGCCTGGTAGTGCCGCCACCCCCAGGGCGGTCCGCGCCCCCGTTGCCGCGCAGACCGATTACCCGAATACGCGAGTGAGCCAGAGTAAGGTGACGGCACCCGTCCGCTATTGCCGCATAGAGCGCGCACCAAGTCGAAGACAATCTAGGCACCGGACAGCGGGGCGACCGCTCCCTGAGAGTCACCGTCGGCTTGCCGACGTGCCTGGCGAGTCAGACCGCTACGCGCCGCGCTGACAGCCTCGGCAGCATGCCGATCGCTTCTATCGTTACGCTGAGCGACGGCCAGTGCCAGGAAGAGCACGCGCCGAGCCGCCGTTATGGTCGGATGCCCGCTCAATGCCGATCACGAGGATGGCCGTCCAGATGCGGGCGTTCTGCGCGGTCGCGGTCGAAGGTCGGAGCGGGTATGTACGGCAGCCGGAGGCCCGAGCGGGCGTCGGCCTGGTGATCACTGACCGGCCCTGGCGCCGATGCGGCACACTGGGATCGTGGGGGATGTGCTGTGCCCAGTCCTGGTGGGGCGGCGGGCCGAGATCCAGGCGCTGGAGTCGGCCCTTGCCGGAGTGCTCGCCGGCCGGGGCGGCTGTGCCGTCATCACGGGTGAGGCCGGCATCGGCAAGTCCCGCCTGATCCGGGAGCTGGCGCAGATGGCGGCCGGCCGGCAGGTGCCGGTCGTGATGGGCCGGGCCGTCCCTGCCTCTGCCAGCGCCCCGTACCGGCCTGTGACTGAGGCGCTGCTGCAGCTGCTGCGCAGACGTCCGCTGCCTGATGACCTGTCGCTGGCGCCATGGCTGCCTCACCTGGCCGTCCTGCTGCCGGAAGCAGTGGCTGACGACCGGGCGACTCACCCGAGCGGGTGGGTGGACTCGCAGGCCGTCAGGGGGGAGGCGGTGCTGCGGCTGCTGCGCCGCCTGGGGCCTGATGGGCTGGTGGTCGCCATGGAGGACCTGCACTGGGCGGACCCCGACACGGTGTCCCTGGTGGAGTACCTGGCCGATAACGCCGTCGGCCAGCCTATCCTGTTCGCCTGCTCCCTCCGCACCGAGCCGCCGTCCCCGGCATCGGAGCTGGCCCGGCGGCAGCGGGGAAGGGCGGGCATCGTGCACCTCCCGCTCGGCCGCCTCGCTGAGCGCGAGGTGGCGGAGATGATCGCCGCTTGCTTGCCCGATGCCGACGCCGAAGAGCACTCCCGGGTTGGGCGGGCGTCGGAGGGCGTACCCCTCTTCGTCGAGGAACTCCTGGCCTCGTCCGGCATCCCGGAGTCCATCAGCGAGACGGTACGGGAACGGCTGGCCGAGTTCCCCGACCGCGAGCGCGCCGTTCTCGAGGCAGCCGCGGTGCTGGGGCATCACTTCGACTGGGAGATCCTGCCGGCGGCCAGCGGACGGCCCCCGGAGGTGGTGTCCCGGGCCCTGGCCCGGGCGGTCGACCGCGTTCTCGTCACCGCCGACGGGGCGGGATTCCAGTTCCGCCACGCACTCACCCGTGAAGCGGTGCTGATGTCCACGCTCCCGCCCCGGCTGCGCCAGGCGGCGACGAACGCGCTCGCGGCCGTCGACGCCGCCCACCCAGACCTGGGAGGCTGGTGGCGGGACGTGGCCGCCGACCTGGCGGCCCGGTCGGGAGACCGGACCCGGGCCGGCGGCTCCTCCGGGACTCCGGCCGCTACTCGCTGGAGGTCGGGGCGCTGGCGACCGCCGCCGGCACCCTGCGCCGAGCCGCTGACCTGCTCGAGGGTAGTCCGGACCGGGCCGAGGCCGAGCTCATGCTCATCGAGGCGCTGGCCCTGGCGGGCCGGGTCGACGAGGCAGCCGCCGCCGGCACCCGGCTCATCGGGCGGCTGGGCGATGACCCGGCGACCAGGGAAACCCGGGTCGAGGCCCACCTGCGCCTGGCCCAGGCGGCGGTATCGGCGTCGCGGTGGCCGATGGCCCGCCATCACATCGAGGCGGCCGTCCGCCTGACCGCAGGCCATACGGACCCGGACCTCTCCGCCCGGGCCGTCGTCCTGTCTTCCGAGATGGCCTTGGCCGACGATGACCTGGACGGGGCGCGGCGCACGGCGGAGCAGGTCCTGGCCACAGACGGCGCGGGCCTGGACGTACGCTGCCACGCCTTCGAGATCGTCGGCCGGAGCCGGCGGCTGCACGACCTGCCCGCCGCCGCCACCGCCTTCGGGGCGGCCCTGGCCACCGCCGAGCAGGCCGGCCTGCCGGTGTGGCGGCTGCGAGCCCTGCACGAGCTGGGCACCGTCGACATGTTCGAGCGGATGGATGTGGACCGCCTGATCGAGGCCCGCAGGCTCGGTGAGCAGATGGGGGCGCTCAGCACGGTGGCGGTGCTGGATCTGCAGCTGTCGGCCGCCTTCACCGGCCGGTGGGACCTGGAGCGCTGCGACGCTCACGCCGGATCGGCGTTCGAACTCGCCGGTCATCTGCGGCTCGATCAGGTGGCGGCCAAGTCGCTGGCCCTGATGGCCGGCAGCGCCAGCATGCGGGCCGATCTGAAGGTGACCGAAGAACTGGCGGCCCGGGCACTGGATGCCGATCCGGCCGACCCCACGCTCGCAGGGTTCTGCCGGGCCAGCGTGGGCATGGCCTGGTTCATGGCCGGCGACACCGCCGCGGCGCTGCTCCCGTTCGCCGAGGGCGCCGCGGCCCTGTCCCGGCTCCCGAACGCCGAGCCGATATCGATCCGGGCGCTGTGGCCGCTGATCCAGGCCGCGCGGGGCGACCGCCGGGCGGCGGCGACCCTGGACGAGGTCCGCCGGCTCGGCGTGGAGGCCTTCCGCCTCAACCGCGGCCTCATCGCCTTCGCCCAGGCGGTGCTCGAGGGCCGCTCGGGCCGTCCCGGGCGGGCCGACGCCATCGTCACCGGGCACGCCACGGCGTTCGTCAACTGCGAGGCATGGGCCGACCTGGCCCGTTTCATCGCCGCTCCCCGGGCCCGGGCCGACGGCTGGGGGGAGCCGGTCCGCTGGCTGACCGCCGCCCGGGACCGGTTCACCAGCCTGGGACTCGGCCGGCTGGCCGCGCGCTGCACCGAGCTGCTCCGGGATGTCTCCCCTAACCCGTGGGCCGGCGAGGGAGTGACCGACCGGGAGGCCGAGGTGCTCCGGCTGGTCATCGCAGGCCTGGCCAACAAGGAGATTGCCGCTGCCCTGCGCCTGTCACCGCGGACGGTGGAAAAGCACGTCGAGAACCTGCTGCGCAAGACCGGGGCCCGCTCCCGCACCGAGCTGGCCGTCACGTCCCGCCACCCTGCTACGTAGGCGCGGTTCGGCGCTACGTGTTCTCCCCGATGCGCCCGGCTCGCCGGCTGGCGCATCCTCGTCCCAGCGTTCCCGAGACGGGTCGGGACACAGGGAAGGGGAGAACTGATGCTGGAGTCCAAGAACATAGCCAACCCGGACGACAAGAGGAGCTTCGAGCATGGCGAGGTCAGCCTGGTCAATCTCACCGGGTTCACCGTGGGCCGGGCCGACTTCCGGCCCGGCTGGCGGTGGTCCGCCGACGTGAAACCGCTCGTCGGGACCGACAGCTGCCAGCTCGCCCACAGCTCCTACGTTGTCTCCGGCCGGTTCCACGTAGTGATGGACGACGGCCGGGAGCTGGAGCTCGGGCCGGGCGACGCCCACCTGGTCGGCCCCGGCCACGACGCCTGGGTGGTCGGCGATGAGCCGTGCGTGACCATCGATTTCATCCCGGCCGGCGACACCGCAGGCGGCCGGGTCGGCCGCTGCCCGTGCGGGGTGGAGTTCCGGGTCGCCACCGACGACCAGCTCGACCACCTGGTGGCGGCCATCCGGGAGCACGCCAAGGGGTCGCACGACCACGAGGTGACCCGTGAGCAGGTGCTCGCCGAGCTCGGCGTCAGCGAAACAGCCTGACATGCCAGGGACACCGAGCCCGAGGCGGTGGCTGTTCCTCGGGGTGCTGATCGACGTGCTGACCGAGGCCGGCGCCCCGGTCACGGTGGCCGAGGGCATCCTGCCCGAGGGTGCCTCCCCGCCGGCGCACGTCCACGCGGACCTCGACGACAGCTTCTACATCCTCGACGGCCGCATGGTAATCCGCTGCGGCGACGACGTGTGGCAGGCCGGTTCCGGGAGCTGGGTGCAGTTCCCGGCCGGCGTCCCCCACACCTTCCGGGTGCTGGGCGGGCCGGCCCGGGTTCTGATGGTCCACGCCGACGACAGCTTCCTGGCCGCGGTGCGAGATATCGGCCTTCCGGTCACCGGCACCGACGTCACGGAAGCCCCGCAGGGCCTCACCATAGAGGAACTGGACCGGGCGTTCGCCGTCCACGGCATCACCAATGTTGGCCCGCCGGTGGAACAGGCAGAGGCCGAGCGCCTGATCGGCCAACTGGCCTAAGCGGCCATCCCCAACTGACGTAACTCAACCGCCGGCACGTCACAAGCGGGCTGCCTGCATCGGCCAGGTAGCCCGTACGGCACCGGCATCAGCAATCCCCATGCGTGCAAACCGCTGCAAGGGCGGTCGGCCAGGCTGACCGAGACGACATCACCCGATCTGGAGGACGACATGGCCGGACGCGGTACCGCCAAGACCGTCGATGAGCTGCTCGCCCAGGCCAGGGCCATGCTGCCGCACCGTCCCTCGCCCGCCGAAGCCCTGCACGCGCAGGCCCGCGGCGCTCTGCTGGTCGACATCCGCGGCGACGACCAGCGGCGCGACGGCCTGATCCCCGGCGCCATCGTCGTGCCCCGCAACTCCCTGGAATGGCGCTGCGATCCCGCGTCGCAGTGGCTGCACCCCGCCATCACCCGCCGGGAGCTGCACATCATCCTCATCTGCGACCAGGGCTACCAATCCAGCCTGGCTGCGGCGACCCTGCAGCAACTCGGCCTGATCCACGCCACTGACCTGGACGGAGGATTCACCGCCTGGGCCGCAGCCGGCCTGCCTGTGATCGCCCCGTCGGCAGTCGGCCAGGACCGATCGGTAAACCGTCACCTTGACACATCACCGCGCTGATTCTGGCCCAGCGACGTGCACGATAATGAATGATCTGTACGAGCCAGGCGCTTGGTCGGCTTGGTTCATCGGGCGCTCCGAGTCGGCGATCTGCGCTAAATGGGCGGTACTGGTGTTTGCTTTCGTGCTTACTCTGCGTGGCTGCCCGCTGGGCGCTCCCGCTTTTCGCCTGCGGCGGAGTTCCTGTGCGCCACCACTGCGCCCGGCCCGGTGATTGCGTTGAGCTTCCCGACGTCATCTGCCCGGCGCTGCCTGCCCGTGACGGCCCGGGCCCGGGCTGGTGTGCTGGTCTTGCGGTACGGCGCGACGGGCTGCCGCGAGGGGGGAATCATGAACGGTTTTGATGTCCGGGTTTATGCGATCCGCCGCCGGCAGAACCGCCGCCGCCCGTTCGAGGTGCGCTGGCATGCCGCCGTCCGGGCCTGGTCGCGGTCGTCTATCACCCGGGGCTGGCCGATAGTTACCGGGCCGAACTCATCCGTGCCGCCCGCCGCGGCCTGGAATTCAGCGCCGGAACCGGGGAACCCGCCCGCTGGGGCGCGCGGGCCGCTGGCACCGTGACCTGGCTGGAGCACGCGGCCGCGTACGCGGCCATGAAGTGGCCGCAGGCGGCCGCGCACACCCGGGCGGGGATCGCTGACTCACCAGCACGGGCGGGGGCAGGCCACCAGCGGCGGTGCTGCGCGCTGCCCTCTACCAGCAGGCGTTCAACCCTGGCCGGGCCGGCACTGATCCCGGCCCGGCGGCCACCGGAGCGCTGGCCTGGGCGCGGCATCACTCGCTGCCGCTGGCCGCCCTGGCTGACCCGCAGGTGACCCGGCGCGCTCTGGAGGCCCTGGCCGTGCGCCTGGACGGGACCCGTGCGGCGGCCACTACCATCACCCGCAAGCGGGCCGTCTTCCGCACCTGCCTCGGCTACGCGGCAGAACTCGGCCTGCTGGCCGCCAATCCTGTGGACCGCATCTCCTGGCGGCCCCCGAGATCCTCCCGCACGGTGGACCCACGGTCCGCCGCCACACCCGCCCAGGTGCAGGCGATCCTGGCCGAGGTCACCAGGATCCGCCCGGAGCTGACCGCGTTCTTCGGCTGCCTGTACTACGCGGCGCTGCGCACCGCCGAAGCCATCGCCCTGCACGCCGATTCCTGCGACCTGCCGCCGGCTGGCTGGGGACAGCTCACGCTGACCGCGTCTCTTCCCCGCTCCGCGCGTGCCTGGACCGGTAACGGCACGCCACGCGAGCCGCGCAGCCTCAAACTCCGCCCGCAAGGCACGATCAGGACGGTCCCGATCCCGCCGCAGCTTGTCCGCCTCCTCCGCGAGCACCTGCAGGCTTACGGATGCGCCGAAGACGGGCGGCTGTTCCAGAGCGCCCCCGGCGGACCGCTCAGCGAAAGCCTCTACGGCCGCATCTGGCACCAGGCCCGCGCCGCCGCGGCCCTCCCGGCCTGGCCGACCACCCCGCCGGCCCGCCGCCCCTACGATCTCCGCCATGCCGCACTGTCACTATGGCTGGCCTCCGGCGCCCCGCCCGCCGAGGTCGCCGCCCGCGCCGGGCTCAGCGTGCGCGTCCTGCTCACCATCTACGCCCACTGCATACCGGGCCATGACCTGATCGCCAGCCAGCAAATCGAGCAAGCCCTTCACACGCAGCCCAGTGGCCCCCGGATGGCCCGCAAATATCGGCGTCGCACCGGCGGATCCTGTCCGTCATGCGTCCGCGTCACAGCGGGACCCTGCCGGACACAGCTGGACCATACACCGGCGGCCAGCACCGGCAAATCCGCCCGTGACCTGCGGATTTCTAGCTCCGGTAACCTATTCAACGGCGGTGTTCCGTGCCAGTTCCGCGCCGATCAGGGACCCTTGCGGGCAGTGATGGCAGGTACCGGTTCGCGCCAGCGCAAGCCCTGGGCCGACGGCTTTACCGGCATCCCCGGTACCAGCAGTTCCTGCGGTCGCGTCCGTGCTGTGCCTAATCTCTCGGGCTATTCTCCGCAGCTGAGTCCCTGGCGGGCTGGCCGCCCTCACGCTGACCGGCGCCCGGCGGGTTCAAGGCTGACGGCCAGGGTCAGGCCGAGCGCGGCGGCGAGGCGTTCCAGCAGCGGCAGCGTCGGAGTAGTGCCCCCGGCCTCGAACCGCGCCACGCCAGGCTGGGTCATCCCCGCCCGCTCAGCAAGCTGGCGCTGGGACCAGCCCAGCTCCTCCCGCCGGACCCGGACCGCCCCGGCCAGCTCGAAGCGCAGCCTGGCCCGCTCGTACCCGGCGGCCACCTCCGGGCGGCCGATACGCACGGCCCTCGCCTCGGCAAGGCTGGCCCGCCGCGGCACATCATGGCTCATCGTCATCCCTCCCCGTCCGCAGTGTGGCCGTCGGCCGGGCAGCGGGCCATCGCCGCAGCAGCCCGCTCGATCTCGGCGGTCTGGCGCATCCTGGTCCTGGTGAACACGGGAAGCATGATGATCCGCCGCCCCGGCGCGATCCACTACGAGACCCGCACCCGCTGCCCAACGCAGTAGAACCGCAGCTCCCGCAGCTTCCCGACCAGCGGACGGCTGTACGGCTCGCCCAGCAGCACGCCGCGCTCCTCCAGCAGATCCAGGTGGAACACGGCCTGCGCCCACCGCTGATCATCCAGGCCCTCCGGCCAGTCCCGGACCTCTGGCTCGAGTTCCACCTCGCCCCAGGGCATACCAGCGATGTTATGGCAGCGCCGCGTTCGGCCCGACCGCCGGGCGGTGCGCCGCGTCCGGCAGCACGCCCGCACCCAAACCGGCGGCGACCATGAGCAACTGCCCGGAGACAGCCAGCAAGGTCAACGCTGACCGCCGATACCGCCCCAGCCACGGCAGGACCCTCCGACTGGATTAGAGGTGAGCGACGCTGCTGCCAGACCGCGCATGTAAGGTACTCGTTCGGTACGCGATTGGCGCCTCACGCTGCGCCGAAAGCCGCGCACCAGATCCGCCTCGGGGCGGCTCGCGATCTCGTCCGATTGGCGAGACTTGTGCGTTCAGATCAGGGTCCGGGCATGCGAGACTAGAGTGTCGGCTGGCGAACGCGTGGGCGCGGCCGGCTCGAGTTTGGTGTGGCATGGGACCATTGCCTCTGTTCCGGACTTCGCGGGAAGGCGATCCTGCAAGGCATGAGAGGGCACCTGCTCGGCACCGCAGCCAGCCCGGCGAGCCGACGGGGGGTCGCCTTGGGGTTAGCCGCTCGCCGCCACGATCGGTCTCGCTGCTCTTGGCGCAGGGCGAGATGACGCACGCCGGCCTCGCGGAAGGGGCCCCGCGCGACGGGGCAGGCCGGCATCACCGCCGGGCAGGCCGGTGCTACCTGTCCCTTGAGATCGCCCTTCGGGTCGCCGCGTGCTCGGCGTTCCGCTAAGCAAGGTATTCCAGTACCCGGACTTCCCGAGGTGAGGACATGAAGGCGATCGCTCAGGACGCGTACGGCTCGGCTGACGTGCTCGGGATGCGTGACATCGGCCGGCCCTCGATCGGTGACGACGAGGTGCTCGTCCGGGTTCGTGCCGCTGGCGTGGATCCGGGCGTGTGGCACCTCATGACTGGCCAGCCGTACCTTGTGCGCGCCATGGGATTCGGGCTGCGGAAGCCGAAGGTGGCGGTGCGCGGCCGTGACGTGGCCGGAGTGGTGGAGGCGGTGGGCGCGCACGTGACCCGCTTCGGTCCAGGGGACGAGGTGTACGGGACCTGCGAGAGCGGCTCCTTCGCCGAGTACGCCGCCGCGCGGCAGGGGCGGCTGGCAGCCAAGCCGGCCAGCCTGTCCTTCGAGCAGGCCGCCGTAGTGCCGATCTCCGGGGTGACGGCACTGCAGGGCGTCCGCGACTGCGGGCGCGTGCAGCCGGGCCACCAGGTGATGGTCATCGGCGCGGCGGGAGGCGTCGGGTCGTTCGCCGTCCAGATCGCCAAGGCGCTCCGCGCGAGGGTGACCGGCGTGTGCAGCGCCTCGAAGGCCGACCTGGTGCGTTCCCTCGGCGCCGACGACGTCATCGACTACGCCCGCGACGAGATCGACCGCGACGGACCGCGGTACGACGTCATCATCGACACGGCCGGGAACCGCCCGCTGCCGCTACTGCGGCGCGCCATGACGCCGCACGGGACGCTGGTCCTGGTGGGCGGCGAGCACGGCCGCGGCCGGCTGCTCGGCGGCTTCGGCCGGCAGCTCCGGGCACCGCTAGCTTCGATCTTCACCGGGCAGCGGCTGCGCGGCCTGACCGCCAGGGAGCGCGCCGAGGACCTGATCACCCTCAGCGAGCTCATCGAAGCCGGCAAGATCACACCGGTCATCGACCGCGCCTACCCCCTCGCCGACGCGCCCGACGCGATCCGCTACCTCGCCGACGGCCACGCCGCCGGAAAGCTCGTCGTCACCATATGATCCCGCACCCCTCCCCCTTACCCCTTAACGCGAACGCGGTCCGTGACCACCATCAACGGACCGCAGGTAACTAGAGGCTCCAATTGGATGGGTCGGGCGCTGCGGCGTTTGCCCGTAGCGTTCAGGGGTCCGGCGGGCTGGCTCCCGAAGGCTATCCCGGACGCGTACGCGGTCCCTCTTTCGAAAGGCCGGCAACACCGCGGCCGTGCTGGACCCGGTAACCAAGACCTGATCGATTCGGACCGGTTCGCCAGTACTGCGGACAGCTATGAGCTTCTGTAAGACCGACAAGGACGACGCGGTCTCGATCGGCCTGGCCGCCCTCGACGGGTCCGGCGTCACCGCGGGATGCGCCGCGAGCTGTCCGCGAATAAGGCCCGGGCCCTGCCCGCCACGATGCGCCCGGTCTGCGACGTCGCGGCGATCCGGCTGCGGATCGCCCGCGATCGCCTCGCCGGCATCCGCGCCCTGGATGCCCGGCTCAAGGCGCGGACCAGGCTGTGGCGAGACTGCCTCACCCGCGAGCGCCTCCTGCTCCTGCTGGACGACGGGCAGTCTGGCCTGGCGCTCGGGGATGTTCGGTGCTGGTCCGATTGTGCAGCCGGGTCATAGCATGTGCACGCCGGCGTGAAGTGAGGTGGGCCAGCCGGGCAGGGAAGGCGCTGATGAGCACACCAATGACGCTTGCGGTCGCGGCTGCTGCGGGTTTCCTCGCCATTGCGGCCTTCCAGGCCGCCCTGGCGTTCGGCGCCCCCCTGGGTCGTGCGGCCTGGGGCGGGATCAACGCGCGCCTTACGGCCAGGCTGCGCATCGCAAGCGCGGTCGCGGTCGGGATCTGGGTGCTCGCCGCCTTGATCATCCTGGGCCGTGCCGGGTTCCATGTCTCCCCGCTGCCGCCCGCCTCCGCCCGGTGGGGAACATGGATCCTGTTCGGCGTGAACCTTCTCGCGGCGCTCATGAACTTCGCCTCGCACAGCAGCTGGGAGCGTTTCCTGTGGGCGCCGGTCGCGCTGATCCTGGCGGGGCTGTGCCTGGTCGTAGCGCTCAGCGGGTCGCCGGCGAGGGCGTCCGCGCAGTTTACTTCATCACTGCCGCAGGTGGCCGGCAGCGCTGCCCCAGCTGCACCGCGCAGGAATTTCGTCGTGCGTGGCCCGCTGGCCGTAGCCCGCCAGGCCGGAGCGACCATCGCTCATGACGCCGCGCCCGCCAGCCGTGAGGCGGAGCCGTCATGGCAGACGGCAGGCCAGTGGTCCGGCCCGTCCCCGTGGATGGCCCTTCCGTCCGGGTCTGGTCCCTGCCAGCGCAAAGACGCCGGGACATCGGCCCGGCGGCGCAGTGCGGTGGCGCCGGGCCAGCCGGCGCCGTTCGCCGCGACGGTGACGCGATCATGGGGAAGACCGGGTGCCGGCTGCGCCGCCGCCTGAGAGCGGGCAGGCGTGAGGATGGCCGGTATGCCGACGGTGGTTGCCGGCCGGGCGGCACCGGCCGCCGCCGGCTCGCGGCGCCGGGGGAGCGCGAAGATCGCCGCGACGGCGGATACCAGCGCCACGCCTGCGGCGACGCGCACTCCCATCGCCATCGCGTGGACGAAGGCGCTGTGCGCGGCGGCCACCAGTTCGCTGCCTGCCGCGCCGCCGGCCTTCTTGCCGGCGATGTCGGCGGCGGCGACCGAGCTGGCCGCGATGTGGACGACCGCGCCGGATGCGTGCGCCGCGGCGAGCACGTTGCCGAGCCGTGACCGGTAGGCGGCGGCGGCGAGGCTGCCGATGATCGCGATGCCGAGGGCTCCGCCGACTTCCCTGATGGTGTCGTTGATGGCGCTGCCGGCTCCGGCCTGGTGCGCGGGCACGGTGGTCATGATGGTCGTGCTGGCCGGTGCCATCACCAGTCCCATTCCGGCGCCCATGATCGCGACGGCCAGGGCGATCGGCGGGTAGGCCGTGTGCACGCCTGCGGTGGACAGGTCGAGCAGGCCGCCGCCCATGAGGGCCATGCCGGCCGGGATCACCATTCGCGTGCCGAAGCGCCTGGCCAGGATCGGCGAAAGCGGCGACATCGCGCCGATGGCGGCGGCGAACGGCAGGGCGCGCAGCCCGGCGGACAGCGGGCTGTAGCCGTGCACGAGCTGCAGGTACTGGGTGAGCACGAACAGGCTGCCGAAGAGGGCGAAGAAGATGACGGTCACTGATGCGGCGGCGGTAGAGAAGGCCCGCGAGGCGAAGATTCTCAGGTCGATGAGGGGGTGCGCGATTCGCAGCTCCCACCAGGTGAAGATCCCGAGCGCGGTGAGCCCGGCGGCGGTTTCGCTGAGGGTTGCCATCCCGGTCCAGCCGCGGCCCGGCGCCTCGATGATGGCGTCGACGATGGCGAACAGCGAGCCGGCCACCAGCAGCGTGCCGAGGAAGTCGAGGCGGTGGCCACCGGGCCCGGCGGTCTCGGGCACCGTCAGGAGGACGCCGGCCAGTGCGAGCGCGACGAGAGGGACGTTGATGAGGAAGACGCTGCCCCACCACAAGTGCGAGAGCAGCAGGCCGCCGAGGGTCGGCCCGATCACGATGCCGATTCCTGTCACGGCCGACCAGGCGGCGATCGCCTGCGGGCGCTCCTTCGGAGGGAAGACCGAGTTCAGGATCGACAGCGTGGCGGGCATGACGAACGCCGCGCCGAGGCCCATCACCACCCGCGCGCCGATCAGCATGCCGGTGCCGGACGCGAACGCCGCCGCGGTGCTGCCGAGCGCGAAGACGGCGAGGCCGCCGACCAGCGAGAGCCGGCGCCCGTAGCGGTCACCCAGGGCGCCGGCCGGGATGAGGAGAGCCGCGAAGCACAGCGTGTAGGCGTCCGTGATCCACTGCAGCGAGCTGGTCCCCGCGTGCAGCACCCTGGCGAGAGTCGGCAGGGCGGTATTGAGGATGGTGTTGTCGATCACGACGACCAGGAGGCTCAGGCACAGGACGAGCAGGATCTGCCGGCGCCGGGGGTGGCCCGATGGCCAGCTGGAGTTCATCTTGCCGCCCAGTTCGGGCGCCGCCGGTCGGGTGCTGGTCGTAGTGCTCATCAAAGTTCCCTCAGTCACTTACTTTACGATTGCGAACTTACAAGTGTTAGTATACATAGAAGAACTAACAGATGTAAAGTTGGGGTTGTGAAATCATCTGCCGAGACGGCCGGACCCCGGGAACGTGCCCTGGCACGGCCGTCCGCCACGGTCCGCAGACGGCAGCGGAACCCCCGCGGCCAGGGAGCCCGGCTCACCGAGGACATCGTCACCGGGGCGATCGCCCTGATCGAGCGGACGGGCTCGGAGGCCCTCACCCTGCGCGCGGTCGCGCGGGAGGTCGGCATCTCCGCCCCGTCGATCTACGCCCACTTCCCGGACCGTGACGCCATCGTCATGGCCGCCGCAGCCCGGATCTTCGACGAGCTGACCGAGGCGATCGAGCAAGGCCGGGACTCGGCCGGCAAGGACCCAGCCGGCCGCCTGGTCGCGGGCTGCGAGGCGTACGTCGCGTTCGGGCTCAAGCACCCCGCCCGCTACGGCGTCCTGTTCTCCGGCCCGCTGACGGCAGCGCCGGAATACCGCAAGCCGGTCCCGATCGGACCGGACAGCCGGCCCGTGCTCGAGTTCGGCGCCGAGTCGTTCGCGCTCCTCGTCGAGGCCATCGATGACTGCGTTAAAGCCGGCGCCTCCGCGAGCACCGACGTCGCGGCCGATGCCACCGCCATATGGGTCGCCCTGCACGGAACCGTCAGCCTGCGCACGGCGCGGCCGGGCTTCCCGTGGCCCGCCCCGGCCGCATTCGTCCGCAGGCTCGTGCTGTCCCTGGCCCAAGTAACTGCCTGACGCTCGCGCGGCGCGGGCGCGGCGGCCCGCCGGGCGGGCCCGGTGCTCGCGCTGCAGGCAGGCCATCGGGAACTCCTCATGCAAGGAGCGATCACCCGTCCCAACGCGCCAGATCTGGCTGATCTGCGCGCCGCACGGCGCTGACGCCTGAACGCGAAAATCAGCAATATTCGGCAGTCCCAATTCGAAGCTGTCGCGAAGACCGCACCGCGCTGACTCTTCGTAGCAGCAGTTTGATGCCTCCGAGGGCTGACTCCGCGCCGTTTGCAGTAAAACCGAAAGGACGTGTCCTGTGAGCAGGAGCCAGGCCACCCGACACTGCCGAGCGCGGGGCCACAGAAGTCAAGAGCCATGCCGGGCGAGCCAGCGTTCAGCGGCTCGCAGTCTGCGAGTGCGTCGTCCCAAGCTCTGCCAGTCCGCCGTTTGGACCTGATCCACCCGATGGCGACCGGGTCAGTTGCTGTTCCGCACCAGTTCCGCAAGCGAACGCTGGGCACTGGAGCAGCCCTGCATTGCCGCGATCCGGCAAGATCGGCCGAGGAGCGTAACTGCAGGCCAGGACCTTGGCGCCCGGCGACGTGCCTGGGAAAGCCTACCAGGCCGGCGGTGTCGCACACCGCTTCCCTTGAACGGCCTGGATGATCTTCGAAGTAGCGCTGACCTGGGAGTTTTGTGGTGGCAGGTGTTGGGTTCGAACCAACGTAGGCTGAGCCGACGGTTTTACAGTCCCGGCACGTATGGGCCCTGACCTCGGCGTTCTCTCCGCTACCAGACCTGCCGGGAACACACCGGGAACAACGGGGGCGGCCCGCAGGCCGTTGCGCTTGCTCGTCTCGGCCCACCCGGCTACAGCCCGGGCGACAGGACCGCCGACCAGCGCGCGCCCGAGAGGCTCGCGGTTCGCTTACCGGATCGGTTGCGCCGCCATGGCACGAACCGCTTCCGCTGATTCTGGAGGCCAAGGACGGGAACAAGGGATTCATCAGGTGTGCCGCTGATCCCCGTGCGGCCGGGGCTCAGCCCTCGGTCAGATAGCCGTATCGGCTGCGGAAGGCGCCGGCCGTGAGCCCTGAGGCCGCTGCGATCGGGCGGAGCCTGTCCGGGTCCTCAAGGTCCTCGCGGTCCAGCCGGATCATGTACTCGCGGGCTACCCGGTACGAGCTCGACTCGACGTTCACCAGCCGGATCCGCACCCGCCCCGTCTCGGGGTCGGTGAACGACCCGAAGGGCAGCGGCACCATGTGCCCCTCCTGGATGGTGGTCATGCCGCCGGGCTCGTCGCCCTCCAGCACCCGCTTCAGGTAGTCGATGGCGCCGTAGCCGAGGTCGCGGGTGTACTCGATGTCGAACGGGATGGGGGGCGCGCACCGCAGCTCGTAGCCGATGTTCTTGCCCTCGACCGTCACCTTCATCCCCCGCTGCCTGAAACGATCCTTGACCTGTTTCGCCAGCAGGCGGTCAAGCTCGAGCTCGGCCAGCCGGACGTTGCCGTGCTCGTCCCGCTCGACCTCCGGCATGGCCGTGCGGAGATCGTCCTGATGCAGGCGCAGGCCGATGCCCTCGGCGAGCACCGCCACGCCGAACGGACGGCCGTGCGCGATCCGCTTGAGCATCGAGGTCTCCAGGACATCCACCAGGCGCGACAGCCGGATGGGCTCCTCGCGGGGGAACTCCTCGGCGATCACCGTGAGGGTGGCCCCGGCCGCCTTCCCAATGCCCAGAGCCAGATGCCCGGCCGAGCGCCCCATCGCCACCACCAGGTACCACCGCTGCGTGGTCATGGCGTCGGCCATCAGGTTGTTGACGAGCTCGACCCCCACGCTCCTCGCGGTCTGGAAGCCGAAGGTCGGCGCGCCGCCCGGCAGCGGCAGGTCGTTGTCGATGGTCTTCGGCACGTGCGCCACCCGCAGGCGCCCTCCGGCCGCCTCGGCCAGCCGGGACGCCGAGAACGCAGTGTCGTCCCCGCCGATCGTCACCAGCGCGCCGATCCCCAGCTTCTCCAGCGACGCCAGACAGGCCCGCAGCCTCCAGTCCGGGTCGGCGGCGTCCTCGTCTCGCACCGTCGGGTTGGCCCGCGAGGTCCGGATGATCGACCCGCCCTGGACGTGGATCCTCGAGACGTCCGTGATGGACAGCGGCCGCACCTCCTCGATCCGGCCCTCGATCAGGTGCTGGAAGCCGTCCATGATCCCCACGACGTCCCACCCGGAGTTCCGGGCCTCGATCGTGGCCGCGGAGATGACCGAGTTCATCCCCGGGGCGGGGCCACCGCCGCACAGGATTCCCAGCTTCATGCACCCATCGTTCCAGCCACCAGAAGATCCGGACAAGCGGACCGGCCCCGGGCGCGGAAGCATGCCCTTCACGAATCCCGACGCCACGACGCGCCACGGCCCGCGCGGCGTCTACCTAGCTGGGCGGATCCTAGACTCGCTTTCGTGATCGGCCGCGCCCGGCCGCTGAGAGGCGCCCCGGCGTACCGTAATTAGTCCCCGCAACCGCCAGCTCGCCCACGGCATCATGGCCCAGTTCAGGCCGCGAACTCACCTCCCAGAGCCCAGTGGGCTTATGGGTAGGCTCGCCTCCGACACGAACCCCCATGCCGAGTCACCGACCGTGACGGCCGTGAGCCGGGCGCCGCACCCGTAAGGCTCGATCTGGCGCGGCTGTTGGCCGTGGTCTTGATCGCGAGCAAGACGCCGAAATGTCATTCTGCGCTGTACTGCTGCCTGGAGGCATCGCGGTCAAGCCGGGAGATCTCCGGGGGTGGCCTCTTACGTTCGGAAGGCGTCTCCCTTTCGCAACCGCCGGACCGCGAGCCGCAAGCGGCACCGGGCTCAAGCGCCCATAGCAGCTCGGACCGGGCGAAGCCAAGCTCATCCGCCCACCCGGCAATGACCGCATCAGCGCAGGCCTCCAACTTCAAGATCATACTCCGAACCTCCTGCCACCGTTGCGGCCATGCCACACCAGCGCTAATCTTGCCGCATGGACAATCCACTATCGGAAATGATGGCAGAGATACGAACTCTCATCGACAACAAAGGCTTCTCGTCCGATGAAGATCGAATATGGGAGCTTTTCGCCTTGCTTCATGCTGAAGTAAGTGAGGCAGTCGACGCCTATCGCCGAGGTCGCACGTATGACGAAGTCGGCGAGGAGCTGACAGACAGTCTAATTCGGCTCCTGCATCTCATGTCGGTAATCGGCCAAGACCCGGATAAGAACTACCGTCGAGTCATGGACGCCAATCAGATGCGACCCTCAAGGTGGAATACAGTCCGAGGCGGGTAGCGCGAGCGAGCTGATATTGAATGGAACCAGTTCTATTAGTAAACTGTCCCAGGGAGATCTCTCCAAACCTTTCCGATAGTACGGCCAAGACCATGCCGCTCGGAATCCTGTACCTTGCGGCAACACTCCGATACTATGACATCCACTGTACGACCATCGACGCAGAGGCATTTCGACTCAGCCTATCCGACATACTTCAGGTAGCGAGCGCTCTCCGCCCCGCGCTCATAGGACTTAATTGTCATACCCTCAATCGCTGGACGGTCTACGAGATCGCCCGCTCCCTTAAGATACTTACGCCCAGCGCAACCGTAATACTCGGTGGCGCGCACCCGACTCTCGCCCCGGTCGCAACGCTTGATGAATGCCTTGCCGTCGACGCGATTGTCGTAGGAGAAGGCGAAGTAACCTTCCTCGAAGTCGCACGTTCCACCGGAAACCTTGAATCGATACCAGGACTTTATCTCCGTCGCCAGGGCAAGGCGGCATCGACGGGGCGCAGGCCACGGATCCAGGCTCTTGACTCGCTCCCGCACCCTGAAACCAGTGATGTGCCCCTAAATGCATATCTTGAATATGAAGATCCTGATTTGCCAGGATTCTGGAAGAGGGCATCGCTCGCGGCTACGAGAGGCTGTCAATATCGCTGCTCATTCTGTACCGAATGGTCGTTCTGGGGAGCATCTAACACTGCGCGCGGCGCTGAGAGCATACTTCATGAAATCGAGGTCTACAGAAAGAAGTATCGAATCGATAGATTCTCTTTTATCGATGACACTTTCACTGACTGGCCAAGCCACCACGAGTTCTGCTACCAGGCGCAAGGCTCCGGAATATACTGGAACTGCTCAACTCGCATCGATCACTTGGATCCCGTCACTATCCGCACACTGAGCCGTGGAGGTTGCCGCGAGATAGCTGTTGGTCTCGAGAGCGGTTCTTTATCAACGTTGCAGGCTGTGCAGAAAGATTGGGACAACAACATCTCGACAGACGAAGTGGCTCGTAGAATCGCAGGCTGCGCGGATGCTGGCATTCGAATGCGTGCGCATTTCATGATTGGATTTCCATGGGAGACGCAAGATGACATAACTCGCACGGTGCAGTTCGCAGTCCGCCTGAAGCGTTACGGCCTTTGCGATGCCAATTTCTTCACGGTTAAAGCATACCCTGGCACCACTTTCACATCTCGCCTTCGTCGAACTTCAGGCATCGAGGGAGTGGACATAACGGAGGCATGGAGCGTACACGACGCAAGTTCTAGCACCAATCCTCAAGTGGCGGCGAAGCTCAGAAGGTTCAATGATATCGCGCGTTACTCTTTGCATCCGCATCTTGATAGCCTGTCTGTTCGGGCTTTAGCTCGTCGCGCCTGGGAGATTTTCTTCAGCGACTCGGACGAGGCTGATGTCCGAGACCGAATATGGGAGGGAGTACATTGGCAGGAGTAGCTGTTCAGCTCGATAACCCTGAGAAGTCGCCGCTCATATCAGATCTTCTTTCCGAGATTGCCGAGCTCGCGAAGAGACAGGGCGTGGCCACGGAGAGCCAGAGCGCGGCCGACGCCAGGCACGACAAAGGCGAGATCGTCAGCACGCTGTTGCTCGGCATCAGCTCTGCTGGCGCATACGATCTTCTCAAGGCAGTCGTCATGCGTTTCTGCCGGAGAAAAGACTACGACGAAGACGCTTCGGTTGTCATCAACCAGGTAGTTGTCAACCTGCGACAGCTGCAACCCGGCAGCGAGGATCCGGAGTGATCCAGATCGTCGCTCTAGCAGTCGCGGAGACGCCGGGCGCGGAATTCGGCCCGCTAGAGTGCGCGATAACGGACGCGGAGCGTGTCTACTCGTGCATCGCGCATATCGGCGGTCATTTGTTCGACGGTATGCGCAGCTACGTCAGTGTCAATCCCTCGGCCAGCCAAGCACGGGAGCTTCTGCTCCTGGCCGCTGCCGCTGCCGGCAAGGACGATCTGCTGGCAGTCTATATCTCATCTCACGGCGTGTTGCATAAGGGATCCCTCTGCATACCGTTTAATGACGCGAGGCCGAATAACTTCGGTTTCCTGGAGTCCGAGGAGATAGCGGCCATGCTCCGCAGGTGCGCCGGCCATGTGCTCCTGGTAATCGATAGCTGTTTCTCAGGCGCTGCCCTGGCAGAAACCCATCTGCGCGACATCTATGCGACTCCGAATCTCTCCGTCATAGCGTCAGCTCTTCCTTACGCTCGCGCAAATTATGATCCTATCGGAAGCGATTTCACTTTGGCTTTCGTAAGAGCAATGGAGCGCATAAGCGGCACTGGAGAGGCAGTAACCGTGAGCCGCATCGCGGCATGTATCGTTGATGATCGGCAGTACGGGGGTGATGTTCTGGTCAATCTCGCGGAAGGACTCTCAGACCTACTGGTGGCACCGCCTCCGGGCTGGTATCAGAGCGTGGCAGACCGGTCTGATTTCGAGATCCTCTTTCTTGATCGCACAGCCGCATCGCCCGCAGGTGTTCGAGAGATGTTGTGGTACAACCTCGACGGAATGCCTGATGGCCTGAAGCTGAAGATGTTTAGACAGTTCCGGGAACGCCATATGCTCGGCGAGCCGAGCTGGCTGGTTCGCCGAGCGATGGGTACAGTCCTCTCACGCATTGATGATGTACAGGCAAGAAAACGCATCGACATCCTGGAGTTCCTCACAGCGAAGAATTGGATGCACGTCTGCGTCGGGTTGGTCGCGGCACGCAACTCTCTTGGCGATGCCGCCATTAGATCGAGGGTAAGGGAAGTTCTGATAGCAAGTCAGTACATGGACGCAGTCTGGCTCGCGAATCTATACCTTGCTGATTACTCAAGTGAGTACTTGTCCGATGCATTGAGTTCTGCTCTCGGCAGGAGTTCTTGGGGCCCAGTGGACCTATGGAAACGCTTCTCCAATGAATATGATGATCCCGAACGCCTCGCAAGGCTCTTTAGGGACTCGAAACTTGATAATCCGAACATTCTGCGGGACCTCCGCACTCACCTGGAATGTGCTGGCAACGATGCGGGAGCATCGTTGGGCGTCGAGCCCGATCGCCGAGTGGTTACCAACGAGCTCGTGCGTTTCCAGTATGCGCGCAAACCGAGAGGTGTCATCGCGCAATCAGCTGTCAAGTGGCTTGTGTCTTCACTATACGGTGGGTGGCGTGATGTGTTGACAGGCGATTTGCGCGAGTATCTCGACAACACTGAAGTCAGTCAGATCATATCGGATGTTGAAGTATGCCGTTCTATACCATCTGTAGAACACCGGGTTAGCATCTGTCAAGATCTAGCGCTACTTGCTGCGGACGAGCCGACCGTCCGGCATGCCGCAATCTGGGCCGTCACGGATCCTCATCCATGGGTCCGTCGCGAGAGTCTCAGGCTATTCCCCGGTGATCGACAGATTGCCGAGCGCGCCCTAGATGTGACGACCGATCGTGGCATCTTCCCGGGCTACCTCGACCTCATTCTAGAGGCTTATCGGCACGGTGCAGATGTGGAAGGACATATTCAGACTCCCACGAAAGTCGAGCGTAGTGCAATAAACTGGGCTATTTCCGTGGAGGCCGTGGCTACCGATTATCGATCCTTTGCTCGTATTACACAAGATGACGCCACGGCGACGGTTCCGCATCAACGGTCGGCCGAGCATTCCCCCCTGGGTGGAGCGTGATAGTGCGCCTGCCTGCGGGAATGCGCGGTGACCTGATGCTGCCTGACTACGTGTATCCCAGGCGGCAGGAGACGCCGAGCAGTTCGAGGGCCTTGTTCCTGCCGAAAACCTCATCCATGCACGTGACGAGCCCATGACGCTAATTCCAGATGTGTTGCGGACGATGGCTGAGCGCTTCCCGGACCGGGTCGCCGTGGCGGTCGACGGAGGCGGCTCGATCACCTTCGGAGAGTGGGAGCGACGGTCGAATTCCGTCGCCCGCGGCCTCGTGGACCTCGGGCTACTGCCCGGCGAGCGCGTGGCGATCCTGCTCGCCAATGAGGACGCGATCCTCTGCTACATCGCCTACATCGCGGCGCAGAAGGCTGGAGCCGTCGCGACTCCGATCAACTCGCGTCTTGCGCGATCCGAGATCGCCCACATCCTGGCAATCGCCCAGCCGAAAGTGGTTGTGTCCGCCGGCGACCAGTTGGCTGAAGCACACGGTGCTGCCCTGCACCTCGCCACGTCCCCGCTCCTCGTCGGACCGGTTGGGGCGCCGCATGCCCATGGTGCCTTGGATCCGAGCGTGCATCCCTGGGAGAACCTCGAGTCGTACGGCATCGACACCTTCCAGGTGGCAACGACGTCCTCGGACCTTGCCGACCTCCTGTTCACGTCGGGCACGACTGGCCTCCCGAAGGGCGTCGCGTCCAACCACGAGAACGTGCTGAGCATCGAGGTCGCGCCGTCCGAGCGTCAGGACTCGTTCCTGCACGCCGCCCCGCTCGGCACTGCGCTCGGTACCTACGGAACGATGATCGCGTGCCTCCGGCTGGCGCTCACCAGCAACTGTCTCCCGAACTTCTCTACGTCTCGGTTCGCAAGCCTAATCGGGGACCGACGGCCGGGATGGCTGATGATGGTTCCAGCGCACGTGCACCTGCTGCGCGAGACCGCGGCGCTCGACGGGGTCGACACGTCGTCGGTCCAGATCGTCCTGTGTGGCACCGCGCCGATGCCTCCGGACTCGTTCAGATGGCTCGCCGCCACCTTCGGCAACGCGATGGTTATGAACGCCTACAGCCTGACCGAAGCCGGTGATTCGGCTTGCCTCATGTCCTTCACCGACTCGATGGAGCGCCCGGGCTCGGTGGGCAAGCCGATCGCAGGTGGGGCCGTCCGCGTCGTCGACGAGTCGGGCAGCGATCTCCCACACAACGAGGTCGGTGAGCTCTTGCTGCGCCTCCGCGGCGGCAGGCGCTTCTACTTCGACGATTCGGCTGCGACCGACCTGACCTGGCAGGACGGCTGGGTGCACACCGGAGACCTGGGCTACCTGGACGCAGACGGGTACGTCTACTTGGTCGACAGGAAGAAGGACATGATCATCCGCGGCGGCTACAACGTCTACTCCGTCGAGGTCGAGAACGCGGTCCACGGGCATCCTGCGGTCGCCGAGATCGCCGTCTTCGGGGTCCCTCACCGGATCCTCGGCCAGGACGTCGCAGCGGTCGTGCGTCTCGAAGAGGGGGCCTCGCTCGACCTCGACACGCTCCGCGAGTACCTCGACGACCGACTCGCGGACTACAAGCAGCCTCGTCACCTGATCATCAGCGACGTGCCGCTCCCGCGCACGGCGCTGGACAAGCTCGACAAGGCCGCACTTCGATCCTCGCTTGGCCTTGGATCGGTGGCGCACGAGTGACGAAGAGCGGCCGAACCGCGAGGCGAACTCGATGACCGCACAACTGCACGTGCCAGTTCCAATGAGCGAGCATGGACGAGCGCCTGCTCGTCCGGAGACGACGTACGATCAATTGTGGGATTGTTGCGAACCAACCTCGACGAACGACTGCGTGAGGCGGTGACCGGCTCGGTCGTCATGGTGACGGGCGCGTCCTCGGGCATTGGCGCGGCAACTGCCCGGTCACTTGGGAAAGCGGGAGCAACGGTGCTGCTCGTGGCCCGCTCGGTGGAGCGTCTGCAGGCCGTGGAGCGAGGGATCGTCGAATCTGGGGGAGCAGCGAGAGTTCTGCCAACAGACCTTTCGGACCCGGAGGCGACGCAGGCACTCCTGGAAGGCGTGTGGCTCGAACACGGCGGCGTCGACGTCCTCGTCAGCAACGCCGGACGATCGATTCGGCGATCGATCGAACTCTCGTACGGCCGGTTCCACGACTTCCAACGCACCATTGACATCAACTACCTCGGACCGGTCCACCTCGTCCTCGGGCTGCTGCCCGCCATGCGCGAGCGGGGGCGTGGACACATCGTGAACGTGTCGTCGCTCGGGGTGCTGTTCGGCGCTCCCCGCTTCTCCGCCTACCTGGGCTCGAAGTCGGCCTTCGACGCCTTTCTCAAGTGCGTGGCGCCCGAGGTGAGGAGGGACGGGGTGGCAGTCACCAGCATCTACATGCCGCTAGTCCGCACGCCGATGATCGAGGCGACTAAGGTGTACGGGATGCTGCCCGGGCTGACGCCCGAGGAGGCTGCCGGGCGGATCTGCCGGGCGATCGTCGAACAACCCGTGTCCATGGCTCCTAGGCTCGCCCGGGTAGGCTGCCTGGCTCGAGACGCGGCACCCCGGACGTTCGAGGCGCTACTCCAGGGCGTCTATCGGGTCTCCGACGACTCCGCCGCCGCCCGTGGTGAGGGCGATGCCCGAATGGAGGTCCCGAGGTTCCAGTTCGTTCTCGAACAGATCGGACGCGCCACCAATCGGCGGCGCTCCCGCAACTTACAGGAAGTCCCCCTCGACCAGCGGCAGTCATTGTGCCCGGCGCTGGCAAGATCATGCGAGCGAAGAGCCTGGCGCAGAGCACGCAGCGCTGCGCTTGAGCCCGGACGCGTGGATGATCCCGTTGTTCGGCGAACTGGAAGCAGGGGCGTCCTGCCATGCGGTTGACGTGCCGGTAAACCGCAATGCCATGTACTTCAGTGTGATCGGGTGTTCCGGGCTTATGCTGCGCCGTCCAGCGTGCGTCCAGTGTGGTCGGCGAAGTGTTCAACGGAGAGTGACTGCGGTGCGCGGGCGTGGCGGCCCGGCTGTCGCTCCGGGCGGACGGCCGGTCCAGCGGGCCGGCGAGCGCAAGAGGGACAGACCGCGCGCTGCGGGATGGGAAAGAGGCGGGGTCAGGCGGCGATCGGCTGGCAGATGCTGATCTGGGCGGCCGCGGTCTGGGCGGGAATGCGGGGGCCGCCGGGCGGGAAGCCCAGCCGGGCCTTCGTCTTGCGGTCGCGGTGGCGGTGGCGGTCGACATCAACGCGGCGGCGGGCCAGGCCGGCCAGGACGCGGCCGCGGCTGGCAGTGAGCGCCGGAGCTGGCAGGCTAGCGGTGGCCGCCCCGGCCCGGGTAGTGGTGATGATCGCGCGGCGGGCGGCCGTGAATGATATCTCGCGGGGGTGGACGGGCTGGCCGGCGCGCTTGCCCTTGCCGGCCGGGACAGCGGTCGCCGCGGCGGCACGGGCGGTGGCACGGGCAAGCCCGGTGGATATCACCCAGGCGGCGTGCTCCTGGGCGACCATGGCCGGAGACTGGGACCGGAGCATCGCGCCGGTGGACGGCCCGGCGCCGCTGATCGCGGACTTGGCTTCCTTCAGCGAGGTCTCCGACCCGATCCACCGCCAGTGATAAGCGGCGGCCAGGACGCCCGCGGGGTAGGCGTCGTGGTCCTCCAGGTCGCTGATCAGGCAGAACAGCTCGGGGGCATCGCGCCCGGCGACGGCGACGGTGTACTCGATGACGCGGACGGTCAGGGTGATCCCGCCACCGGAGATGGCGGCCAGGTAGGAGCCGTCGGGCAGGAAGTCCCCTATCCGGCGGAGGGTGATGCCGTCCTTGACGCGGATCAGCACGTGGGTGCCGGCGGCCCGCATCCGCTGGATGCGGGGGACGCCGGGTGGGATGGGCTGCACGGCGAGGTCCCGTGTCCCCTTTGCGGGTTTACGGGCCTTTTCCGTGCAGCCTTCCCCCGAACCCGGCGTGCGCCTTTCAGCGCACCGGGCTCTCCAGCGATTTATGCCGCGTGCGTGACAGGGTTCGCGTGGATGTAGTCATGGCACGGCGCGCAGACCACAAGGGTCTTGCGCCGCATTCTTGCCATGAGGGCCGCCCACGCTGGCTGGCCCGGCTCCTCGTGGCGCATGGAAGTTGCGGTCGAGGATCCACAGCCGGCCGGGGGCGAACAGGTGCGGGTAATCTTCCAGGGCCTTATCCAGCAGCGCCTGCTCGGCTTCTCCCTTGTCCCTGCCGCCGCCGGCGGCGGCACCGGCAGGGCCGCTGGTCACGGCCAGGGCGGCGCGGGTGGAGGCGTGCGACAGCCTCAGGTCCCGCTGCTGGGGGTAGGGGGAGAGGAATCATCGGCGGTGCCGGCTGAGCCGAACGCCTGCCGGTTCGCCGGGGTGTCGGGAACACGGGTCAGCGACCCGTCGATGGAGCAGGCGTCCAGATCCCCCGCGGTGACCGCCCGGTAGTCATGGTCGCGGTGCTCGGCGTCGACGCCGGCCAGCACCAGGTCCCGCAACTGTTCCAGCGGCCCGGGGCCGACCGCGTCCCGCCAGGTGCAGAAAACCGTCGCGGTCGGCAGCGCATACGGCCGCTGCCACGGCACCGCCGCCAGGTCCCCGAGGAGGGCATCCATCACCTCGGCGTAGTCCGCGTCCGTTATCTCCAGCCCCAGCCCGGCTGTCGTCAACGTCTAGCACGGGCCGTTTCCGACGTCCGGTTCGCGTGCCGGACGTGGTTATCTCCTGCCTTGTCCATCACGTGGATCAAGGAGGAGACGGATGCTCGTGCAACCTGTCGTGCTGCCCGGCTGCGGGACCCGGTCGTGTACCGTGCTGGGAGATGGCGACGTGCCGGTCGCCGCGGTGGAGCGGTTCCTGGCTTACCTGACTGATATCGGGCGGTCGCCGAACACGGTGAAGGCGTACGCACACGATTTGAAAGACTTCTGGGAGTTCCTCGGCTTCCGGGGGCCTGGACTGGCGGGAAGCGCGGCTGGAGGACGTCGGCGAGTTCGTCGCCTGGCTGCGGCTGCCGCCACCGGGACGCGCCGGGACGATCGCTGTCCTCCCGTCAGCGGTCCCGCAGGTAGGCGCGTCGACAGTGAACCGCAAGCTCGCCGCGGTGAGCACGTTCTACGCCCACCAGGCGCGCAACGGCGCTGATGTGGGTGATCTGCTGGCCGTCTGGCAGGCGGGCGGGAGAGGCGGCTGGAAGCCGTTCTTGCATCACGTCAGCAAGGGCAGGCCGTACCGCGGCCGGGTCATCACGGTCAAGGCGCCGCAGAAGCTGCCGCGGATCCTGACCGTGACCTAGATGCAGGCGGTGCTGGACGCGTGCGTGCGGCTGCGGGACCGCTTCTTCTTCGGACTACCGCGAGCAGCAGACGGGCGGCGCGACGACCTGGCTGCATGCGGCGGCCCGCCGCCGCCAGGTCAAGGTCCGGCTGACTGCGACCGTCTTCGGCGACGAGGACGGGTACCGGTGAGCCGGACCGGTGACCAGGCCCCCGCCGGCGGGGGCGCCGCCCGGGAACAGCCAGCGGCGCCGGCTGGCCTGCTGGCCTGCTGGAGAAGCTGGCGGCCGCGGTGCGGGCGGAGTTCCGCGCCGACGTGCTGGTCTTCGACCCGGCTGATCCGGTTTTCGGCGGCGATCGGTGCCGCATCGGCGGGTGCGGGCGGGCGGCCCGCAACGTCGGCATGTGCTACGGGCACTATCAGCGCTGGGTTTCCGCGGGACGCCCCGGCCCGGGTCAGTTTCCCGCCTCAGGCGATACGCCGTGGCACGGCCACGGCCCCCTGCTGTTCTGCCGGGCGCCTGGCTGCGGCTTCGGCGTCATGGCCCGGCAGCTGTGCCCTGGGCACGTGCACGCCTGGCGGCGTGCGGGCAGGCCTGATGTGGATGGCTGGCTGGGTACCTTGCAGCCGGCATCGCGGCCGCCGGATGCCGTCGCCTGCCGGATCGGGTACTGCGAGCGGTGGGCGCATCCGGGAGCCGTGCTGTGCTATGCGCATCGCCGCCGCTGGATGCAGCGGGCCAGCCCGGACCTGGAGGAATTCGCCCGCTCATGTGAGACGCCCGCGGGCGACCGTGAACGGGCCGACCTGAGGTCACTGCCGCGGCAGCTGCGGCTGGAGCTGCAGTACGCGCTGCAATGCCGTCACGACGACAACATGATCAAGACCAGGCCGTCGGTGATCCGGTCGGTGGCCCGGTGGCTCGCCGACAGCGGCGTCACCTCGGTACTTGCCTGGGACGAGCAGGCATGGCGCAGCAGGTGCGCGTCCGGGAACAACCCTCCCGCGACCGGGCTGCTGATCTATGCCCGCCGCAAGGTCGCCACGCTCGCGGAAGGGCAGGGCTGGGAGAACGAGTATCCCCGCGACATCTGGCGGCTGCGCCGCCGGGGCCTGCAGGGCCGGGAACGGATTGGGAACGGGAGCAGCCTTAGACCGGGTACGCCGACCGCCTGCAGGCCGCTGACCTGCCCGAATCTAACCCGGAGCCGTTTGGGGAGCGGTCTGCGAAGCGCTACTCGAAACAAGCGCCGGCTTGGTGCTCACACCGGGGCTGACCTGGCATTTTGCGTGCGTGGCAGGTGTTGGGTTCGAACCAACGTAGGCTGAGCCGACGGTTTTACAGGCCCTCCACCGCAACGCCGTGACCAGCGCGAACAGTCTCCAGCGCACCCTTGTCGGCGCGCATTCGGCGCACAAGGCAGGTCACACGGATGCGCGCTGTCAGGACACAAGCGGATGAAGCATCCAGCTGACCCGCTCCCGCTCTGGCGGCTGGGTGGCAAGGCAATCCGGCTCGCAGGTCGCCCAGCGACCGAGAACCGGATTGGTGCGGCGGTAGGAGCCTCGGCCTGCGTTCGTCACGTGCTGGTGCCGGTGGTCGCCGCTGGCGGGGTCTACCGGTTGCCCTTGGAGCGGTTGTGCATGACGCAGAGCATCTCGCAGTTGGTGAGGTTGGTTGAGCCACCCTTCGACCAGGCTGTGACGTGGTCGGCGTCCATCTCCTGCTGCGCGTAGATGCGGGTCTTGTTGGCGTTGTCGCCGTGCGCGCAAAGAGCGCAGTTAGATAGGCCGACAGCCTTTGCCTTGGTGGTCTGCTGCTCGTACGCGGCTCTCTTGGTCGGCTCGTCGAACAGCCTGATGGCGAGCAACTGTGGGTCCTTGCTGCCGCCCAGGAGGTACTCATAGATGCCTCTGGCCTTGACGAACGGATCTCCTCGAAGCTCGTCGATGGCCTTGTTCAGCTCAGCAGCGTTGTATGAGTTCGAGTGGTACATCTCGTAGAGCCGTCCCCACTCCAGACCGCGCATCTCCTTGTCCGGCGGGCGGATGAAGACGCCGCCGACCCAGTCGATCACCGAGGTGAAGTAGGTCCACAGCTCTGTGATGCTCTGGTCCTGACGATGCAGCGCCAGGTAGGCGTCGATGTTCTTCCCCTGCGACGAGGCGACCCAGTCCAGCGCGACCTCGAGGATCTCCTGCCGCTTGGGGTCGCCCTTGATGTAGGAGGACCACTTCTGCATGTTCGCGTTGTTGGAGTTGCTGAACTCGGCCTTGGCCTTGGTGATGAACGGGCCGGAGTAGATCGCGTTGAGCAGCTCCTGGCTGTTCAGCGGCACCCCGGCGATGTTGACCTTCTCGAACCACTGCTTGATCTCCGTCTCGGTGCCCTGGCACTCGTAGACGAGCAGCTCGCTGTTCTTGATCAGCTGCTGGCCCTCCACCGGCAGCGACGAGAAAGTTTGCTCCTTGCCGGCCACGCGGATCGCGAACTTGCCGGTGACGAAGCGCCCGACACTGGTGATGCGCTGCTGCCCGTCGAGGACCTCAAGGCGGTTCCCGTTCACGTTGAAGTAGATCAGTCCGAGCGGGTAGCCCTTGAGCAGTGAGTCGATGACGGCGACGTCCCGCTTGCCGTCGTTGTAGATGTAGTTGCGCTGGTACTCCGGCTGGATGGTGAGCCTCCCGGCGAGCCCGAACAGCCCCTTGCCCTCAAGCTCGCTATAGACGAAACCGTCGAGGACTTTGTCGACCGAGTAGTGCTTGAGGTCGGTCTTCACGAGTCAGCCTTCCGCCGGATGAACAGCCGCTTGTAGATGCGCCTCACGGGATATCCCACATCGAAGTACGTCCCGGGGCCGAAGGCCTCTGCGCGGACGAAGCAACCGAAAGTCCCGGTGTTCGACTTCACGTGTACGCCATCGACGACGCGCTGCTTCGGTCCGTACGTCTTCGTTGGACGGTAGTCACCCTCGCTGCTGCCGACGATGTCGAACTGGTCGGGGTCGTACTTGTCCAGGAAGGTGATCGGGACGCCCATCATCCCGTCGTGGTCGCTGGGGATGGCGTCGGTGAAGGGCACCTCGATGGCATCGAAGTTGTCGTATCGCTTGTAGCCGACTCCACGAACTTCCTTGTGCCTGCTGAACTTGATGTTGTCCGCGGTGGTCATCAGCTGTAGCGGCTCATGACGCCGCCCGTGGTCGATGTTGGTGAACCAGCACGAGTTCCCGAGACGGGTGTAGTCACGCTCGTCGTCTGACGGATAGCCAAGCTTGGCGGCCTTGAGCCGATCGGCGACGCTCACCTTCGCGCCTTTCGGGACGCCGAACACCATGTCGGTGCTGTTGGCCGTGGCACCCTTCCACAGTTTGTCGGCCATGATGTGAGGAAAGACTTCGTTGTAGGTGATGGCGTTGTTGTTGCCGATCACCGAGAACTTCCTACCGCCCCCGACCACCCAGGTCATGAACTGCCGGAAGAGGCTGAACGGCGGATTCGTGATGACGAAGTCGGCCTCGTCGCGTAGTGCCGTCACCTCGGCGCTGCGAAAGTCACCGTCACCATTGAGGTACTCCCACTGGAGGTCCTCGATGTTCACGACCCCATCGCCGTTGATGTCCTTGGGCTCCAGGACGAACTTCTTGCTGTTGGCGTGGGTCTTGGTCTCGTCGAACTTGGGATCGTCCATCTCGAAGAGCGTTGGCTGGTAGTGGTCGAGGTTCGGGTTGCTGTCCGGGGCGTAGGACGTTGAGATCAGCTTCTTGAGTCCGTAGTCGATGAAGTGCAGTGCAAAGAACTTCGTGAAGTTGGACCACTCGGGATCGTCGCACGGGAGCAGGATCACCTTGTCGCGGAAGACGTCTGGGTCGTACTCCACGTAGGCGTTCATCTCGTGCTCGATGTCGGGCCACTGGGTGTAGAACTCATCGTTTTTCGTGTCGCGAGCAGCCTGGAGACTGCTGTTCTTGGAGACGGTCGTCATGCCCACCCTTGTCGCCCTGATACTGGGAATGCCTCGGCCGGATCCCGGACACCTGTGGTCTTATGCACGAGGCAAGGCTACCGAGACAGGAGCTAGCCCGTAAGGAGGCCGTAGTGACCCCATCCTCGATAGCTGCCAATCCGGCGACTCTCGGCCGGGTTCAGTCGGGGGTGGCCGCAGGCGACGCGCAGCGCCCTCGACGGGTTCCGGTCGACGCCGGACACTGCCAAAGCGGGGATGAGCCACCCCAGGATCCAGGCACCTGATCGCCCGAGCGGGCGCGCCGTGCGCGCGGGGCCTCAAGCCAGAGCGCGGCGCGGGCAGCGCCGTGCGGCGGAGCGCAGCGGAGCCGCCTTGATCCAAGTGCGGCCAAATTCGGCAAAACACCGGCTCCCCAACCGGCTCGACATCGGCGCGCTACTGCTCGATGCCAGCGTTCGGCCACGTCAAGGACGAGTTGCCAAGGGTAGGTGTCGAGTTGCTGGCCGCCTACGCCTGGTGGATGCGGCTCGAACTCGCCGGATCCGAGTCGCACGTGAACGCCTTCGGTGCGGAGCTGTGCAACGGCGTGCTTGAAGGACTGGCGGGCGGCGAGCCCGGAGGGCGGTGTTGACGAAGGGCAGGACAATGACGGGGGGCAGGCTGATGACTTCGGCGAGGATGCCGAGGGCGTAGGTGTCGCTGATGCCGACGGCGCATTTGCAGATCGTGTTGTAGGTGGCGGGGCGACGATCACGGCGTCGGCGTGGCGGGACCAGGGTTCGCCGGGCGATCGGTAGCTGTGCCGGACGGGTGATCCGGTGAGACCTTCCAGGGCGGGGATGTCGAGGAAACCCAAGGCGACGGGGTGGGCAACGAGGAGGTGCGGCGACGGATCGTGCTCGCCCTGTTCCATGAGTACGGAATCTCCACCCTGGACATGGCGAGGGATTTCCCGATCCCCGGTGAACCTGGATGGCCAGCGGCGGGGCGACCAAGAAGGCCGACCGGTCCCTGGGGTCACCCAAGACCATGATGCGAGCAGCCCGCCGAGGAGCCACGCTTGTCGTGCGTGTAGCCGGAAGATCGGCCACGAGTACAACCTTTGAGGTAGATCCTGGCGAACCACCACGATCCTGCTAGATGTGATGCAGGCGCAGGCGGCGGATAACCTCGGGCAGGTCGGCCACGGGTAGGTGGATCTGCGCCGCGAACACGATGGACTTGTCGGTGGGGTACCTGCTGGCGATCAACTCGTACTGCCACAGGTTTGGCGCGTCACGGTGGTCGGCGGGGGTGATGCGGCAGGTGAGGCTGTTCAGATCATCGAGTTCGGCTGGGTCGCTGATGGTGGCAAGCAGCACGCCGAGGCTGCCCATGGAGACGGCCATGATGTGCAGCTGGACCCAGCCGTCTTGCTCGCTGATGCGCAGGTTTATGCCTTCGAGAATGCCGCCGCCGACTAGGAGGTCACGCACCTCCGCGATCAGCGCGGGCTCAATCGGGTCGTTGAGCGATGTGCTCGTCACTTATCTGGGCTCCTTTGCTCCGGCCAGGGTGGACGCGCCACCCTGGTTCAGGATTGCCGCGCCGTTGGCCGGACGCTCCGCGAGATCACGTGCCGACCTGTTGCTCTGTGACTTCCATAGGGCGAAGTTCCGGGTCGTCGGGCTGAGTGACCTGCGGCTGCCATGCCTGCCGCTGCTTCCGAATGACAGTCTCGCGCCAATCGGGGGATCCGTCTGACTCGCGCAGTGCAGCCATCGCGCGGCCCGTCGCCGTCGGTTCGGGCACCGCGACGCCTGGCGGCCAGGCTGATCGCGGTTCCTCGCGTCCTCTGTGAACGATGGCTTGACGCCAGTCACCGACCCCTGCCTGACATCGCTGCCCGGGCACCAAGCCTTGCCGCTGACCCGATTCAGCTTCCTCCGACGCCAGGACGTGGCGGATGGCAGACTCCTCGCGGCCGGAGGCAGCGGGCCGGCGTGCCGAACTCGCGGCATCCGGCTTAAGGCCCGCAGCAGGATCACGGCCCGTCGATGCTGGTTGAGCCGCACTGCTCGCGCTCGTCCCTTGCCGTGCACGGTCCCCCGGTGGCGCCAGGACACGAGCTGCCTGGCGACTGCCGAAGTCGGGCAGCGGCCGAGGGCTGCGGAATCCATTGCGCAGCCCGGACCGGATAGCGGCGCGGGCGGCGGCGGCACTGTGATCAGCGATATAGCCGTTTTGCTCGGATGCGGTCATGAGAGCATCTTCCGCGGCCTCGTCGGTCCACGCCGCCGCTGCGTGCTCAGCTCCCAGCGTGGACCTGGCCGCGCCGAGGGTGGACCCGACCTTGAGCGCGGCGGTGTAGATCGCGGTGTTCCGGCCGCCTGGTTTGCGGGTGGCCAGGTCCTCGGTGATCCCGGAGATTCTCGCGTTAACGTACGACCCTGCGGCGTCGGCTCTGCCTGGCAGGACAGGCGCGACCGGCCGCGCCATGCGAGGGTGCTCGTTAGGCGGTGTCCACGCAGCGATGCAGACGGCGGGCAGGTCGGCTACGGCGGCGTCGGTGACGGGGCCATAGCGGGCCAGCCCGTGAGTGCCCGGCACCCGGGAGGGAGGTGCCATCAAGATCTGGCCGGGCACGCGAAGGTCCACGCCTGCGGGCAGCGGGTTGCGGGCGTCCTTGCCGACCCATGCGCGTGTTGTCCAGCCCGCCGGGGTCCGGTAGATCCGGTGAGTGCCGTTCGGCGTGTCATGGCTCAGCGTCGCGGGTAGCTCGCCGAATCGCTCAGCGAGCGCGGCCACGGCCTGGCGGCCCCCGTCGTCGTAGTCCTGGTCGATGACCAGCATGCCTTCCGGGATGGCGAGCATCAGGTTCGCGGCGGCGTATTGCCCGTCGCTGGCGAACCGCTGCTCGATTTCCTCATGGGTGGAGCAAGCCAGCGGTCTCCATGAGTAGTCATGCGGTCCAGGCCCGGCGTGCACCGAGCGGGGGTGCTTGCCGGGTCGTGCGCAACCGGCCCCGCGCGGGCAGCGGCACGCGCCGTCGTTCCCGGCCGCCCATGCAGGCACGGGCAGCAAGCCGTGCCGTAGATACAGGTGGGCAGCCTCCCGTGTCACCTGTGTGAGGCTCGCTGCCCTCTCCTGGCGTACCCATCTGGCCGCGCTGTGTATCAGCGCCCGGACCTGCTGTGTGACCTCGATGCCGTGCGCGTCAGCGAACGCCACGACCTGCGGCAGCCGGTCGAACGGGAAGATGTTCGTCTTGGTGTTCCAGTCAAAATGCCGCCCGCCGATCGCCTTTGCCTCGCCGACCAGCGCCGCGTCGTAGGGAAAGGCCAGTACGACCTTCTCGCCCTCCCCTGCGCACCGCACGTAAGAGCGATCGGTGCGATATCGCCTGACCGGGGCCGGCTCGCCCGGAGCGGCCGTCGGCTGGCAGGTCATCTGTCCACTCCGACCGCACGGGCGACGGCAGCGGCAATCAGGCCGACGTCAGCCTGGCCTATGGTCGACAGCCGGTACAGGATCTCGCCGAGGGCCACCGCAGGATCGGGTCTCGCAAGCTTGCTGGCCGACCCGCCACGCGCGGGGTCGGCGTACTGACGAGCGGCTGCCCAGCCGATCGGAGCTGTCCGGCCGTGACGACGCTTACAGACCCGGGTGAAGCCGACGCGGCCCAGCCAGGTGCCCTGGTCGATGAGCAGCCCGACGGCCGCGTGGACGTGCGGGTCGTACTCGTGTGCCCATTCACGGAGCTGGGCGGCGAGCATGACCAGATCGCGGCTATGGATTTCGCTCACTGAGTCTCCTCGATCTACCTGACTGTGATCTGCATCGGCAGGAGTCCGGGCGGGTGCTTTCAGCATCGAAACCGGGGTTCTAGCGGTGTGCGTTCGGCCGCGGCGCGGCTGGGAACGGGACGTTGTCCTGGCCGGGTTCGCAATGGCGGCTCTGGTCGCGGCAGCGCCTGGTCTCGTTGGCCATGACCTCGGCGGCCTGCAGCAGCGACCGGGTGAGCCAGTCGAGCTGGACGAAGACCATCTTGGGGTCGCGTTGCTGGAGGTAGAGCAGGCACCAGGCTTCGTGCAGAACGTCGAGGTAGGCCAGGCACAGCGGGTGCCGCCGCCAGCACGGTGCCAGCAAGTCGGCGAGGTATCCGAAGACTGGCCGGTATACCTCCTGCACCCAGTCAGCCAGCCGGTCGGCGGTGTCCTGGCAGCGCTGGTCTGCGGGCTTCCACCACGGAGGTGGCGGGTTGACTCGGTAACTCAAGTCGTCCGCCTCGGCTGACGGTGCGGTGAGCACGCTGACCTGCCCGGACATGCGACCGAGCAGGACACTGATATCGGTCAGGCGCTGCTCGATGTCCTCGGCCCGGCCGGTGAGCGCACCGACCGCACCGCAGAGCCCTTCGACCTGTTGCTGGGCCGAAGCGCAATCGCGGGCTAGCTCGTCGATCCTCCGACTCGCATCACCGTCAACCCGCTCGATCTTGCCGGCCAGGTCGGCCAGGCGCAGGACGGCCGCGACCGTGCCATCATCTGGTGACTGGCCCTGACTCGTCATGACCGCGAGCCGATCTGGTCCCACGCCCGCCGCTCGCGGATAGCCGAACCACCATCGCTGGCCTGGTCCGAGATCGGATTGTCAGGCACGGGCGCGTCGGACGGTTCCCGCATGCCAAGAGACTCAGCGGGCCCGGCATCCCAAGGCAGCGAGCCGGTTCCGTCAGCCATGGCCTCGGTCACCGTGACGGGCTGCGGCGTGCACCGGGCCATCCGCCTAGCCGACCGGTCACGCCAGATCACGGGCGGGCGGCCGATGACCGGGCTGAGCCCGTTGCGCAGGATGAACGCGTACCCGGTGCCATCCCGTCGCGCCGGAAGCTGACGGATCATGTCCTCGGTCATGATCGGGTGCCGCGTGTCGAACTCGCTGCCTCGCTCCCTTGCCGCGAAAGACCCCGACAGCCGGCTGGCCATATCCAGCGTCTCCGGGTCGCTGCATCCGGACAAGAACACTTTCGTGCCACACGCGTCCAGGATGGTCCGCGCGCCATCGGCGCCCCACCGGGCACGCAACTGCGCGATGCCGTGTACGACCGGCATGATCTGGATACCCCGGCCGCCCGCGTCCGCCAGCAGCGACGGCAGCGGCAGCGGGCAGGTCTGGGTGATCTCGTCCAGCGCCCACAGCATCGGCGGGTCCAACCGCCCGCCGGGCATCCGCGCGGCTGCGAGGGTGGCCTGGTGGTAGATCTCGATGACCAGGGCAGCGAACAGGCCCGCGACCGGCGAGGGCCGGTCATCGCGGGACTCGGCAATCAGGTACAGCGTCCCGCCGTCACGGACGAAGTCGCGCGGGCTGAACATCCCCGGTCCCGGCGTCACCGCCTGGCGGAGCACCGGATCTACCATGAACCCTAGGTTGGACGCGATCATGTACCTGATCGTGTCCGTGGTTCGGGACGCGGATGAGGTCATCTGGTCCCGGATCAGCGCACCCCACCGTTCGGCCTCCCCGCCAGCTCCGGATATCGACTGGAGGAAATCGCGCGGCGTGCGCTGCAGGGCCCAGTAGTGGACCAGGTCCATCGTGCCGCCTCGCAAGGCGGCGACATGCAGCAGTGTCTGCAGCCACAGCGCGGTCGCGCTGGCCCAGAACTCCTCGCCCTCGCCCTTGAACGCCGCGATCGAGGACAGCGGCTGCGCCCGGCGGATCGCCGTCGCTGGATCCTCGCAACCGGCGAGCATGTCCCACCGCATGTTCGACGGCACATCCGCGAGCTGCTGAGGGTTGAACACAAACACCGGTCCGCGTGCCGCTCGGATCTGCGCGGTCAGCGCGTGCAGATCACCCCGAGTCGTGGTCGCAACGACCGCACCGGGGTGGTGCGCGATCACGTCGGCCAGCGCGCCGGTCTTGCCCGCGCGGGGCGGCGCGATGTAGATGATGTGCTCTTCGACCGGAACCCGGCACGCGTGATTGTAATGAGCCCGAGCCACCAGCACCGAGGTCTGCGAAGGGCAGGTCAGCCGCTCTGGCAGGGACAGCGACGGCCGCGACCGGCTGGCCCTCCGCGCCGCGGCCATGCGACCCCACCTCAACCACAACTCGAACATGGACGCGTGCCCCCGGCCTGGGTGCAGCCGAAGCCGGGCGCGCAGCCGCATGTGCCGCACTCTGTTCCGGGGCAGTTTCTTGGGGGGGAAAATCACCCAGGAGGCGATCAGCGCCGCCACGATGCCGGCCGCCAGTCCCGCTAGTGCCAGCGTGCTGATGTGAGCGAGCCAGCGCAGGAGGACGACGCTGGCCAGGACTGCGGCCAGTGCCAAGGTCCAGGCGATATTCGGGTCATCATGCTCGCTGCTGCGGTACCTAGTCATCGGCGCCCTCTTCTTGCACATGCATGGCACTCGCAGCGGAGCCGGACTGCAGCTCGCGGACATGCCGGATCAGCTCTCGCCGAGCGGTTCCGGCGCTGTAACCGATCTCCCGCGCCAGCACGGTAGCCAGCCCGGACACCGCACCAAGCGGAATGTGCGCCAGGTCACGCCGCTCGCCGGCCAGGCTGACCAGCCGGTCCCGCTTAGTCGGCAGCCCATCCCGCCGACGCCGTTGCTGGCTTTGAGCTGGAGGCAGGACAAGCGGTGGCGCGGCCTTCGCGGCGCGCGGTGATCGGTCTTCCAGGGCGGCCTTGCGGCACGGCGCGACCGGGCATTCTTCAATCACCCAGCCGCGGAATCCGCGCAGCGTAGATGGGCCGGCTAGCAGCAGCCGCAGCAGCCACAGCGCGGCTCCGCCAAGCGCGGCCAGCAGGTCAGGCGCATCGTCGCCAAGACCGGTGCCATCAGCACGCTGCCGGGCCACCGCCTGGGCGCGTACGACGCCGATCAAGGTGTCGCTGGCCAAGGCATAAATAGCTGCGGGCATGATCCAGATGGCCAGATCCCGCCAGCCGTGCCCGGCGGCGAGCGCGTTCATCGCCAGCGAGATGGCGATGCAGCCCGCGTTGAGCGCCCGCGGGCGCAGCGCTCGCTTGCCGTGCAGCGCAAGCGCGACTCCCAGCGCGGCGAAGATCAGCGCTCCGGCGTCCGGAATCGCGGCCTCGACCGCAGCGACCGCCTGCGCATGCTTGACGCTCAGCACCATTACGTACTGGGCCTGCCAGCTCACGGCCGCCGCAGCGCCGGCCAGCAGGGCCAGCACGGCAGCCGCTCCGCGCAGCCACCACCCGGCTTCGCTCGGGCCGCGCTGCCTGGGGGCGGCGGCTACCGTCTTCATCGCGCCAATTCGGGGTGTTGCGACACCATCGGGAGCTGCCGCCTGTGATGAGTCCCAGGGCCGTGCACTGCCGTTAACGACTGCCAGCACCGGAACTCCTCTCCCCCGCTGACGGGGCAGCGAGCTGCGCTCGGGTCTCATCCAGACTCGGTAGCGCCTCATCGAGCACGTCGTTCACGACCGCCGACATGCAGCTTGACCGCAAGCTCGCCGCCAGCCGCAGCCGACGCGCCACCGGTACGGCGATCCGCGGCGTGATCGTCACTCTCGGGTTCATCAGCGCCCTCCGCGCTAATCCGGGAAGCGGCCCGGGTTCCCATGCCGCCATGGCGACTATACACCATCTATACGGTGATGCAGATCACTTCTTCGCTGTATGACTACCGGACCCCAGCTGCGTCGTCCTAAGCTGGTGAAACTGCACGGTGATGCAGTGCGCTACCGGGAGGGCACATGGTCAAGGGCACGGCCGAGCTACAACGCCCGGTCCCGCTCTACATGCAGGTCGTCCGGCAGCTCCGCGCCCAGATCGCCTCCGGCGAACTCGCCGAAGGCGAGCGCATCCCCTCCCAGCGGGAGATGATGCAGCACTGGCGGATCTCCATGCAGACCGCCAGCAAGGTCATCGGCGCACTCAAGACCGAGGGCCTAGCAATCGCCAGCATCGGCCGGGACACGATAGTCGCACCCGGCGCCGCCGCCCGGATCGCCGCCGCTTCAGCAGGCACAGCCCGCGCGGCTGCCGAGCCGCCGCACGCACCCACCCTCGAAACGCGAGCCACGGCCGCTATGACCGCAACGCCGCCTGAAGTAGCAGAAATCCTCGGCATCCCCGCCGGGCGACGAGCCCTGCGTCGCCAGGAGACCCGCCTCGACAACGGCAAGCCCGTGAGCGTCACCACAATCTGGATCCCCCCGACCATGGCCAGCAAGGCCCCCCGCCTCGCAGACAGCCAACCCATCCCATCGGGGACCCTCGCATACATCGCCGAGGTTACCGGCAGCCGAGTCGCCCACGTGGCCGAAGAACACGCCGCCGTCCCCGCAGACCCGAGCACCGCCACGGCACTCGGCGTGGCCCCGGGCTCACCCGTCCTCGCCACGCGAAAAAGACACCGCACCAGCGCCGGCCATCTCATCTCCTACTCCGAGACGAGAACCCTCCCCGGGAATTGGGACGTCCGCTCCTATCTGGTCACAGGCACCTGACCAACAGCTCCCGTATCCTCGTGCGACGCGCAAGGATTGAAGGCGCTGGCCGCCCAGCCGTCGACGTGGAAGCGGCCTGCTCGGGCGTGACAGCTACCAGCGGAAACCTGGCGCTCCAGATATGGCAACTTCGTGACGGAACGTCACCGTCGATATGGGAACGGGGAGTACGATATCCGCCGATCTGCGTGGCACCGGCAGCCAGTTTGTCTGGTCTGCGGTCGGCACATGTCCGGGTCTTATGCGTGTCTCGTTGAAGACTTGTGGGCCGCGGCTTCGAAGGTCCAGGTGAACTCCACCGGCTCCAACTGCTGACCGTGCCGGCGTGGTTGGCGATCGTCGTCGCGGGTCCCCGAACACGGGCGCTTTCCGGCACCGGAGCTGGTCGCGGTAACCGCCCCGGTGCCGGTGCGCCTCAGGCCGATGTGGTTACGGGACGATGGTCAGCCCGGACACGTCGTTCTCAACTGACGGCGTGAACGACGTGATAGTCGCTCCGCTGGATAGGTCGATCTCATAAACGGTGCTTGCGCTGCCGTTGTAATCGGCGACCCAGAAGGCGCTCGCGTTCGGCTGTGCGGCAACAGCGAACAGCATCGCGCTGCTGGGCGAGGCGTAGGTTTGAGTGACGTTCCCGCTGGCATCGAGCCGTACGACGGACGATGAGCACGCCACGAGCAAGCCGCTCGACAATGACGCGTTCTCAAAGCAGGGACCTGGCAGCCCTGTGGCAAAGGGCGCGAGTTGCGTGCCGTTACATACATCGAACTGGAAGACAGTTGTCCCTTCCGAAGTGTAGCGAACCGTGCAACTGTCGCCGCCCCATGACAGCCAGTCGACACCGCGGTCCTCGGTCTGCGGGCTGAACGTATTGACGAGCGTCCCGCCGCTGGAGAACTGCAGCAGCTGCCCAGAATCGACGACACCGACATACACGGAGCCGTCGGCGCCGACGAGGCATGATTCGGGGCTTCCCGTGACCGTGGCCCAGCGCGAGCTTTCAAGCGAACCGTCCGCCGCGAACTTCGAAATCGATCCGTCCTGGAAGTTGGTCTGGTAGTACTCCCCGCCAGGGGCGAAGCACCCACCGGTCTCCTCAGAGCTTGACGTGGTCGTGTCGAGCGTGCTGACGAGGGTGCCCGCCGAGGTGTAATGCGCGACCAGCCCGTTCCCGGTGCCCACCAGCAGGTCGCCTGACGCGAAACCCTGGCTCATGATGGTGACCGCGACCTGCCCGGAGACACTACGCCCGTACCGGCCCGTGGCCGTGACCTGGAACTTGAACGTGTCAGCCTGGCTTGGCGTACCCGCCAAGACCCCGGCCGTGCTGAACGACAGGCCGGGCGGCAAGCTACCGCTCGATGTCCACTTGTAGGCAGCGGCTGGCGCGGCCGTGGTGGTCCAGGAGTACGGGCTGCCTACCGTGCCGTCGGGCGGAGTGTTCGAGGTCAGGTGCGGCCACAAGCTCGCCTTGGGCAGGAACTGGTCGACGAAACGCGCGGCCTTGCCGGTTTCCTTGTCGGCGTACCGCAGGTGAGCGCACAGCAGCTTGTTGCCGGCTGCGCAGGCCGCAAGCTCCGCCAGCCATGCGTCGGTCTCTGGAGGCGGGAGCACCTGGCATATCGGGTCGAGCGGGAAGCACCACGACCCGGTCCGCGGCACGATACTGTTTGGCACTCCGTTGTCCCGCTGGTCGACGGCGAGGGCCGCGATCCCGAAGTCGATATCAAGAAGCTTGTATGCCCGCACGATCTTCTGGAACGGCACGAACTTCGGGTCCCCGAACAGTGCGACGCCTGCGATCTCGTCGAGCCGTCCGGTGCCAGCGAGGGCGTGCAGTGCCTTGTGCACCGCCCAAGCGCCCAGTGAGTAGCCGGCCAGGACATAGCGCACGGTGTGACCGCAAACCGTATCTGTTTGCTTGATGTCGGCCGCGATGTTATCCCCGCCGGCCGTCGCATCCTTGCCGAAGTCGAAGAGTGTCTTCAGATCCTTGAGGCTCAGATCTGGCACCGGATAGACGACGGGTTGCAGGCTGAACTTCAGATCCGGCCGGGTCTTCTTGAGTTGGTCGTAAAAGGTGAGGAGAGTCCCTCCGACGCCGTGGTCTTTAGCAGTCTTGTAGTTGCCGGGATTCTTCCAGCTGGAGCCAAGTGGCTCTTCACCGGTCCCGCGCGCCGCGATCACCATGACATCGGGGCAAGCCGCCCCGTCGACGATCACGCTCTGCGAAGAGATCGTGGCCAGCCCCCCCGTGACAGCCGCGTGAGATTGTGCCGCTACCGCCGCGGGGATTCCTGCCGCGCCGGCAACTGCGGCGGTAACGGCAACCGCAATTGCCGTGATTGTCCGCGCCGCCGGCCCGGTGATGCGCGATGACCAGCTGACCGTTTGGTCTGGGCGCGGCAGCGCCTCGGCCCGCGCCACCAGCGTCCGCGCGCCGTGCCCTGATGGATGCTTTTGACCAGATAGCGGCCGTCGAATCCAAGATCCGCTCATTTAACCTAATCCCCTCCACGCTTGCAGAGAAGGCTGAAGCGATTGGCGCAGCTTTCGCCCGTCCGGGCGGCATATCGTGCAACAGCGCATCAGCCCGACTTTCACTGAAGTGACGCTCACGGCGGCCAGATAGTTTACGCACTTGGCTATTTAGGCGCGGGACCTGCGATAATCTACCGTCGATAGATAAAGCGCCACCTGGGCGGCGCGAGCGCAGAACGTGTGTTCTTGCGCTACGACCGGCGGCGACCAATAACCGTGATGGCCGCCTGGCCCCAGCCAGTCCAGGCACATGCGCACAGTCCGCCCGGAACCGGCGCAATGTCACTCACGGCCATCTCGTTCTCCTTCGTCTCCACTAGCAATTCGAAGGATCACGAGGTGGCCGCCTCAGTTCACGCCGACACGCCCAGACGGAACGAAACGGTCACGATAGCTCAGGCGCCCCATACACCACTCTCGTGGACGCCACCGAGGGGGATGCCTTGACCGTTAAAGCGCGCCACGTCGTCAACCCTATCCGGCGGCCGATTCGCGGATCTTCGCGGCGCGAGCCAAGTAGGCTCGGCGCGCAAGACGGCTAGCGAATCGGGACACATGTTGACCAACGAGTCAGCCGATACGTCGGTCGGCAGCTGTTCGGCAAGCAGGTATGTGCCCCGCCACCCTATTTCGTCGCGGGAGTGTGCAGTACTAGTCCGACGGGTCCGACTCGGTGCGCGCGAGGTCGGGGCAACAACCACTACCGTCATAGCTACAGTGATCAGCCCTAATGCCACCGGGACAAGTCCACTCCACACGATTTCGGCCGACGCGCCGACTCATCGAGGCAGGCCGCGTCCGGCAGGAGTACGCTGCTCTGCAAGTGTTCGCAGTCGCCACGGCGTGAGGTTCGGTCGGCCACGGACTGCCTTGATAGACGCCATCACTCTGAGTAATGCAGCGGGCTAAGAACAACGCACCCCGAGCCGCCTGATGGACGGCTTTCGAGCGCACACTTGTTCAGCGTCGAGCACGCATATTAGTCAATCTGTCGTAAATGGATGTCCGCCATTGTGCGGGGAGGAGGCTGCGTCTGCTAGGGAGGCTAGATTCTTCAGGATTCGCGTTCACCGGGGGCATGGCCCGGAAAGAGCGGGTGCGCCCCATTCTCGCCTCTGACGACGGGTCCAGTCCTGGGCGGCTCGGTCGGTCATCGGGTCAGCTGGGAGCACGGCGGTGCGCTGGCTAGCACTCGGCAACGAGGTGACAACCGTGGTTGAGGGGTGCTCCGGTGCCGTCACGGGTGACGACGGATGCGCCATCTGCGGAAGACTCCAGGCCCGTGACGCCGATCTGTCCCGGGCCGGGCACCTGGGTGCGCCCGCCGATCCCGAGCGTGGCGGCGTAGGCTCAGCGCCGCACATTCCGCGGGAACACGACGTGGTGGGAGCCCGGGCCTCCGGTGCTGGAGCTCGTGGTGCCGCGGCACCCGGTGCCGGCCAGGCTGCCGTTGGCGTTTACGACCGCCCGCAGGTGGGTGCAGCTGGACCTGGCGGCCGGTGCAGCCGTCAAGTGGGCCGCGGTGGAGTGCCGGCCGGACGAGCTGGTGGCCGAGGCGGTGCCGGTCCCGATGATGGTGAGGGTGACAGCGACCACTGCGCGGGGACGGCCGGGATGGGCCTGCGCGGGCTGCCTGGTAAAGCCCGGCGGATCAAGGTGAGATCACCGGCGCTCCTCCCAGGCCGGCGCACGGGCGAGGCTCCGGCCGGTGGCAGGATCATCGGCCGTGCCGGTTGCAATCCCGTTGCAGCCGCGGCGAGAGGGGCCCGCCGGTGATGAGGTACGGGGGCGCTCGCGCACGCCTGACCGGCGGCTAGCGCGCCAGATCGGTGCGGTGACCTGCGGTAATCGCGATTGCCGTTGGCCGGTCACCGGTTCTCATCCTCGCAAGGTGCGGTTGGCCGGCTTCGGGTCGTGGACGTTCAGTTAGTTGCTCGGTGACCGATGCTGCCGCGTGGCCGGTTCCGATGCGGTAGCCGGGCCAGTCAGTAGTCAGCGCAGAGTCGCGGACCGTCTGGTCACGACAGCAGGTCATCGAAGTTGCCGTCCTTGACGCCCCTGATGAACGCGTCGATCTCTGCGCTTGTGTAGATGAGGGCCGGGCCGCCGGGGTGCCGCGAGTTGCGTACCGCGACCTCCCCTCCCGGCAGGCCGGCAAGCTCAACGCAGTTCCCCTGCGAGTTGCTGCGGTTGCTCTTCCGCCAGGTGGCGCCGTGCAGGTCGGTGGCGGGCATCCCGTCGCGCGTATCTTCCATCGTGGCTCCTGTTATCTCACGGGTCCGCCTCGGCATGGCCCGGTCCCATTCGCGGGTGTGCAGTCTCGGTGATGTCTGGCGCCCGGGCCGGGGTGCACTGCGGGACGCGCGATACCTGAGTTTGTTCCGGGACCCGCATTCTACCGGCATGCACGTGCATGGGCATGAGCATTTGCGAATGCTCTGGCACGCCCGTCTGCACGTACGGCTGCATTCTGCGACCGGACGGCGGGCGCCGCTGGCGGTAGCATCACCGGGGTCCGGCAGCGGCCCGCGTCACGGCCGGGGATTTCGCGATGGCCCTGGTGATCTGGCCCTGCACGGCGTTGCGGAAGCCGCGCCCGCCATCGCGCCGCTCCCCTGCGGTGATGACCAGCCACGGGCGAGCAGCCTCGCGGGCCGAGCGCCGGCCGGGGCTGCTCACCGCCAGGCCAGCCAGGCGGACGCGGGCCCGGTGCCGACGAGGACGGGGAAGGTCAGTCACGAGAATGACACTGGTGATTACTCTGAGCGGCCGGCACTTGCAGCTTACGGTTCCGTGCCGGGCGAGCCGTGCCTCGCGGACAGACAGCGGGCCGCCTGGCAGGTCGTGAATCCGGCCGCGCGGCTGACGGTCCGGCGATCCTGATCCATGGCGTGAGCATCCGCATGACGCTCAGGCCATGGACGGGTGTCCGCCAGGCCAGGATCAGGGCAGCCCGGGCCGGAGCGCCCGGCCGGCTGGCTGAGCCACGATCAGGCCGGATGGATCCTTCGGCGGCCGGCTCAGCCAGCCGCGCCCGAAGCTCCGATTCCGCCTGCCGTGTGCCTGCCGCACGGCCGTGGCCGGCTAATCGCGGTCGGGCAAGATCGGCCGTTCCCGGCGGCTTCCTCACTGGGGCGACCCGGCGAGCGTGTGATCTGTTCCCGGCACCTGCTCGCGTTCGGGCAGCTTACGGCGCTCGCGCGGACCGGTGCCCGGAAGGGCACGTGCCTGCGCCAGCTCGCTGACCGGCGTGTCAGAGGCTGTCGCGGATGGCCGTCAGGATGGCCGGCGTGCGGCCGCGGGGTTCGGCCTGGGTGCACAGGCGCTCCATCGCCTGCAGGTAGCGGTCAACGTCGCTGCGCTTGTCCAGGTACAGGGCGCCGGTGAGATGCTCGAGGTAGATCACGTCGGGCAGGTCGGGCTCGGGGAAGCGCAGGATGGTGTACGCACCGGATTCGGCGGCGTGAGCGCCGAACCGGAACGGCATGACCTGCAAGATGATGTTGTCGAGCCTGACTTTCTCGATCAGTGCCTGCAGCTGCGCGCGCATGACGCTGGCGCCCCCGATCGGCCGCCGCAGGGCTGCCTCGTCGACCACGGCCCACAGCCGCGGCGGGGCGGCGCGGGTGAGCACCTCCTGGCGGGCCATCCGCATCGCGACCCTGCGCTCGATCTCCGCGGCCGCGGCGCCGGGGTTGCCAGAGGTGATCACCGACCGCGCGTAGCCGGGTGTTTGCAGCAGGCCGGGCACGAACTGGACCTCGTACGTGCGCACGACGCTGGCCGCCTCCTCCAGCCCGAGATAGGGCTGGAACCAGTCCGCGAGCACGTCGCCGTAGCGGTGCCACCAGCCGGGAACGCTGGCCGCGTTGGCCAGGGCCAGCAGCGGCGCCCGCTCGGCCTCGTCGGTGACCTGGTAGAGGGTGAGCAGGTCGGCGACATCGCGTTCCTTGAACGGCACCCGCCCAAGCTCCATCCGGCTGATCTTCGAGTCCGACGCCCGGATGGCGTAGCCGGCCTGGTCGCGGGTGATCTCCCGAGCCTCACGCAGCCTGCGCAGCTGCGACCCGAGCAGGATGCGCCGGACGGTCGGCCCGCTACCCGGCGGCGCTTCGCTCGTCACCCGCTCCCCTTCCGGCCGCTGGCCATTCGGTCATGATTGTGCCACTCTCCCCTTCCCACGGCGACCCCTCGCGATATGATGCACGTGCATCTGCGCTGGCATCGGTCCGTGCACATGGTCCCTGCATGACCGGCACAAGGGCCATGACCGCGGCCAGGAGCCGGGGAGGAAACTCGTGGCGAATCCAGCCGCCGGGCTCTGGCCGGCCCCCGGCGCCGCGCCCGCCGGATTCCAGCCCGGCGCTGCCAGCGTCGCCTCCCTCCCGCTGGGCCCGGTACCCGGCTCCGCCAGGGCCGCCCGCGACTTCACCGCCGCGGTGCTGCGCACCTGGGGCCTGGCCGGGGTACTGCCCGATGCCGGGCTGGTGGTTTCCGAGCTAGTCACCAACGCCCTCCGGCACGGCCTGGCCGCCGCCAGGCTCCCCGCACCCTGCCCGGCCCGCGCAGCGCCCCCGCCCATCTGGCTGCGGCTGCTGCACCACCCCGACGTGTTGCGCTGCGAGGTCACCGACCCCAGCAACATTATGCCCGCCTGCCTCGCCCCCGACGACAACGCCGAAATCGGCCGCGGCCTGTGGCTCATCGCCGCCCTCAGCCACCGGTGGGGCGCCACCCCCCTGCCCGCCGGAGGCAAGTGCGTGTGGGCCGACCTGAGCCTCCAGCCATGACCCCCGCGGTCCGGCCGATCCGCGGCCGGTAACCCGCCCCGGGGTTTGTGCCGGATTCTCCGGTGCGCCGGATGAGGGCTACGCTTCGTCGTGGCCGCGGAAGCGGATTTGGTATCGGGAAAGGGCATGCCAGTGACAGACAGCTGGTTCGAGGGCATCACACCGAGCCGGGAGGCGCCGGCCGGCCTCGACACGAGTGTGGCGAATCCGGCCCGGATCTACGACTACTGGCTGGGCGGCAAGGACAACTTCGCCGCCGACCGGGAGGCCGCCGAGCAGGTCATCGCGGTGTTCCCGGGGATCATCCCCGGAGTCCAGGCCAACAGGGCCTTCCTGGGCCGGGCAGTGCGGTATCTCGCTGCCGAGGCCGGCATCCGCCAGTTCCTGGACATCGGCACCGGCATCCCCACCAAGGACAACGTTCACGAGGTCGCCCAGGCGGTTGCACCCGAGTCGCGGATCGTCTACGTCGACAACGACCCGATCGTGCTCGCCCATGCGCGCGCCCTGCTGACCAGCACCCCCCAGGGCGCCACCAGCTACGTCGAGGCCGACCTGCGTGACGCGGACAAGATCCTGCGGGACGCGGCGCCCACCCTGGCCTTCGACCAGCCCGTCGCGATCTCGCTGCTCATGATCCTGATGCTGATCGATAGCCCGTTCGATATCGTGACCCGGCTGGTGGACGCGGTGCCGTCCGGCAGCTACCTGGTGATCTCCCATCCAGCCAAGGACGTAGACACCGGGCCGATATCGGAGGCCTACGAACGGCTGAACGAGCGGATGGGTGACACCCAGGGCACGCTGCGGACCCACGCGGAGGTGTCCGCATTCTTCGACGGCCTGGAGATGGTGCCACCCGGGCTGGTCCAGCTCCACCGGTGGCGGCCAGAATCCGAGGACGCCGATCTGAGTTACGAGATACCGGCCTACTGCGGGATCGGCCGCAAGCCATAAGCCCTCTAATCTAGCTCTAAGTGCTCTAGAACCTAAGTCCTGACCGGCATCGAAAGCCGGGCGATAGCAGCCCGCCACGCGAGCCGGCTGAGCACCGCGACCACGCCGACCGGACGGAGGGCCACCGCGCCCGGCTGGCCAACGCAACGCGATCGGCGCTGAGCTGATCCGCGGCGCACACGCGGCTCGATATGTACACCCAGTCCGTGATCACGATAGCTTCCTACTTCGTACAGAATGGTTGTTCTGTGACTTCGGCTAGCTTGCCAGCCGCCGAGCATGCAGCGCGGGCAAGCGCCGAGGACGGTCACCTCTGGATCTGGGAACATAAGCCGCCGCCGAGGCGTCTACCGAATAGGGGCCGCTGTCCAAAGGGTCTTCTCAGAAGTCATTGAGTCGACGGTCCGAAAATCGCGCCCAGCCTATGCATGTCGGTCGGCCCTATCACGAGGAGTCGTATACCGAGCTGCTTCGCCATCTGCCGTTTTAGCGCGATCTTCTCCGCATAGTCCTTTTGCTCAAGCATGCCGGCGCACTCGACGTACGTACCGTCAGCCAGCAGCCAGTCAGCTCTCTTCCTGCCCGACGGATTAAGTTCAGCGTGTGCGGGCCAGTAAGGTTCACATTCGTGGGCGATACTTTTGCTGCTCAGCCAATCGTCAATTGACTTCTCCAGCAGCGACCTGCACCTGTGACCATCCGAGGCGCGGCACCATGTCCCTCTGGCAGGACGCCACGCATCCCCGACGATCTCCGCTGCGCGAAGGACGCCAAGCCAATCGCTGACTCCGAGAACGCTCTTTATAGTAGCGACATCAGGCATTCTGACTAGGGCGCGCATCCACCGGTCACGCACCTCGTTTGACGCGTCAGATGGGAAGGGTTGAAACATGAACGCCTGAACTGGAACCGACTCGATGGCTTCGGCGAGCTCTCTGAGCCGCGACTTCACTTGAGTTTCCGTCCAGTGCCGATGGCCGCCCTCACCGTAGTTCCGCACACGAAGACAGCAGTCCTCGCAATAGCGAGGGAGGCCGAATGCCTTGATCATCCAGATTCTGGGTGAGGCATTCCAGAACTCCCATTCGCATACGGGGCAGACGCACTGCCCTTAACTTCCGGGACTTACGTCTGTTTTCGGGAGATTTGACGGGACGATGGTGAGGGTGTAATCGGCTGGTTCGCTGGCCCATTTCTGTCGTTCGGCGGCGGTGCGGCCGGAGGTCCGCTGTCGGTCAGCACGGCCGGGCGGGAGGGTGAGGATCGCGGCGTCGAGTCCGGCGATCGGGGCGTTTCCGCTGGCAGGGCGCCTGTGGCAGTGGGGGCAGCAGGTGTCGGCGGTGATCGCGGCGCGTGCGAGGGACAGCACGGCGGTGAAGCAGATCTCACCGGGCGTGAGGCCGGCGGTGGCGGCGGCGCGGGCGGCGAGCCCGGCGATGATGTTGTGCGCGAGCAGCAGCGCCCAGGCTTCCTGGCGGGCCAGGGCCGCGGAGCGCCCGCGCAGGGTACGGCCGGTGCCGCGGACGGTCCTCTTCAGGTGGAGGAACGCGATTTCGATGAGCCACCTTTTCTGGTACAGGACGGCGAGCCCTGCGGCGGGGTAAAGGCCGGGGTCCAGGAGCGTGGTGAGCAGCCGGATCTGGGTGGTTTTCACACGGCCGCTGCGGGTGCGGGTCAGCACGGTGAAGCAGATGAGCCGCGCGACGGTGTCCGGCAGGGACGGGAGGGCGGGGTCGCCGGCGGTCTTGCGGCGGCGGGAGCGCATGCCGTTGCTCTCGCGCAGCAGGACCAGTTCCGATCCGTCTTTCAGCACGTCAAGGGTCTTGAAGGGGACGGACTTCGCGCCGTTCTTGACGCGCCACAGCAAGTGGGCGCCGGTGCCGGAGAACCGGATGAAGCGGTCCATGGAGAAGAAGCCGCGGTCGGCGAGGTTCAGCTGCCCGGGGCCGAAACAGGGTTCCAGCTCGTCGGCCAGGGCGTTCTCGCCGTCGAGGTAGCGGCCGATGGCGGCGGCCTTCCAGCGGCGGGTGCCGGAGTGCAGCAGCCCCACGAGCCTCAGCAGCGGTTTCGCGCCGGGAGAGGGGATCCCGAACTCCTCTGCGAGCAGCGGGTCGTTGAACAGTTCCAGGGTGGTGCCGTCGATCTGGGTGATCTCCAGGCCGAACGCCGTGCCGTCTGGGCCTGCGGGAATGTCGTCCCGTGCCGCGTCGAACTCGAACATGGCCCGGGCCGGGGCCTCCCCGGACCGTGCCCGCGCCTTGGAGTAGGCGGGGCCGGTCGGCACCGGGGTGCCGGGCCTGGCCGGCAGGCCGGGCAGGCCGAAGACCAGGGCGAGGACCGGGTCGTAGCCGAGGACCGGGAACAGCGCCCCGGTGACCAAGCACAAGGCCGTGACCTCGGCGTTCAGTGCCCGCTCCTGCTTGTGCGCATGCTCCGCGGCGGTCGCGGCGGCGATCGTCCCGCCGGCCAGCAGCAACTCCGGCAGGCTCTCGCGCCGCAGGTCAGCCAGCCAGTCCTCGTCCTCCCACAGGCCCGGCCCGGCCGCGACCCGGGCCGCCAGGCCCTCGCCCGCCTCCGGAGGCTCGCCGGCATCCTGGCCGGCGGGAGCGGTGGACGGACCCGGAACGAGCATGGCAAAATGCACGGACAATGAAGCTCCTGTGAATGACGTACTGGCTGGATACCGCACGTCATACCAGGGGCTTTGTTGCGATCACAGCACTGCCGCGTCCCTCACCCGCATCGTGACCAACATGTGACGCAACGCTAGAAACCGGACACTAGAGCGCAGAAATCCCGGAAGTTAAGGGCAGTGGGGGCAGACGACATACATGGGCTCTTCCCAGGTCCGGCGGCGGCGGACTACATGGAAGGATCCCCATTCAGCTATATAGTCGTACATCGCGTTCGGATTGAGCGGAATGTAAGCGGGGCCTGGACGAGAAGGGTCCATAGAGAACTGCATTATGCGCTCGGCGACCACTGGTGCGGCAGTCGCAAGGGCAGGCCCCATCATCCACGGCCAATAAAACCGGTAGCGGTCGGCTAGATCGTCAGCTACATCGTCTGCCTCCTTGGCCCAAAGAGCGTCGAAGCGCGCCTGGCACGCTTCGTCCCACCAATAGTGCTGGTAGGCGGCGTAGCCGGCGCTGTGGCCGCGTTCGTCGCCGGACCGATAGCCCCAGTCTGTGATCTCCCCGGTCCACGAAAGGGTGTTGGCAGGCTTCCGCCTCGGCCTCGGCTTATCTTTGCTCGAACTGGCATCAGTCACCTGCGCAGTATGCACCGTCCCTTGCCCGACGCAAAGGTTCATCCCGCGATGGCTGACTGGCGCTCAACCAGCATGTCGGCTGCGACGCTCGAAGGTCTCTGCATTCTTGACGGTCGGTCTCCAGAACTCAGGCTTGTGCCGGATCGGGCCGAGCGAGGTATGCGGCTTCGAAGGCGCAGGGTTGGCTGCGGTGAGCTTCGTCTGGAGATTGCGGCAGACGGGCGCGTTCGGAAGGCCGCTCCGCTGTACGCCAGCAATATCCTTTCTGCATGTGGCGCGTCTTGTCAGGTACGGGGTAGCGCCGCGGCGAGTGCTCACAAGATCGGCATGCACCCTTAGCCAGCGACCGACAGCTAACCTCCGCCAGAGCGTTCGCATTGGACTGGTTCGAGATCAGCGTCGAGCGACGACGAGCGACAGTATCACTCTGAGTGATGGGGAAGGTCGGGAAGAACGCTCGCCGAGCCGCCGTTATCTCAAGCCCGAATTTAGGTGTCCTCGCTGTAGCCGCCGCAGGGGTTTTGTAGGTTTTTGCTGCGTAGCGGACACGTTACCTGTACAGTGTTTCCGCCGCAGACCCCGTGCAAATCCCCCTGTCGCTGCTGTTTTTAGAACTAAGCGGCTACGACTGAACGCTGTTCAGCTACATGTCCACGCCGCAGACGTCCTGGTCAGGTGCGGCATACACAGGGAGGGCTTCAGATAACCGCCGATCGGTGCGGCGATCCCAATGTGAAGTCTGGCCGTGCATGCCGCGCCGGAGTCGGTGATCTGTGTGAGGCCCTTCACCGGGCTGGCCTGGCCAGCTGTGGTTGGCGTACACGGCCCAGCGGCCAGACGACGTCACCACCACGATGCCGCTCAGGGTAAAGCAGGACTGCGGCCTTCTGTGCCAGGTACCACTGGGACGGTTTACTGGTGGCGGCACTGCGTGCGCCACGTGCTAGCCATTCTTGCAGGGCCTTGACCACCGAGCTGATCGGAGCGTCGGCCTGGATCGGCAGTGCACGCATCAGAAAGTCGACCCTTCGACCGGAGTAGGAGGACCACTTCTTCCACCTGGCCAGCTCGTGCGCGCTGCGCGCCGCAGTCAGGTCGTATGACTGGCGCCCGTGGGCGGACGGGCCGAAATCGGCGTGCGTCTCCCGCTTGTCCGCCGGGAATCGGGCATCTGGCAGACCGGCGTAGAACGTCCACACGTCGAGATCCTTGACGCCATTGTGGCCGTCAAGGTAGTGGAGGGCCGCCCCCTGCGCGAGGACGACCACGAGCCGGCGCGAGCCGTACTCCGGCCGGCCGCCCGGGCGCGTGAAGGCCTCGTGGTCAGCGTCTGCCAGGGCAGCAAGACGGCGCAGGTGCTCGTCTGTGAGCAGTGCCAGGGATCGCGGAGATCGCCGCGACATCGTGTCAGCATCGGCCACCGTTCTAGCTTGGCAGACGCCGTCATGCCGCATCACCGCAGGCCGACGGCCCGTTTGCTCGGCGAGCCGCGCGGTCGTGAGCGCCCGGGAACGTGCCGTCAGGGGCCTTCGCGGTAACGCTGCGGGTGGAGTGGTCCGAGCTGAGCGATGTCACGGATCATCTGTGGGTCGAGGACCACCTCGGGCGGGCTCTCTCCCCTCCGCTCCAGTAGCGCGAGGACGGCTGCGGGCTGGACGACTGTCCGGTAGATGGCCGTCGGCGCGTACCAGGAATGTCGCTGGCGAAACTGGTCGGCGCGGCTCTTATCAAGAGTCCAGGACATGCCCGCGCGGCGCTCGACGCTCGCTCCCCTGAAGACGGTCAGCGGGCTGGTCGGCCGGGGCAGGCCGTACGGGGATGCTGATGAACCCGGCCGCGCGAAACAGCTGAACCCAGTTGGCGGTGCCGATGATGCGCTCAGGCCAGTCCACGTGCAGCCAGGTATCCGGGATGAGCCCGCGAAGATCTTGGTCGGAGACCAGTCTGGCGGCCCAGGCCCGGTACAAGATCGTTGGCCCCTCGTGCCTGTCCCGAACGATCTCGGCCAGCAGGCGCATGCCCGGCTCGGACTTCTCGCTCACGAGGCCACCGTAGTCCGATGCCAGCTCCATGCCGGGCGACTGTCTGGCTCAGCCTGGCGCCAACCGACGCGAGTCTCACGATACGTGACGGATGCCTAACCTGGGGAAGCACGCATCGCCGCCGTTATCCCGTGCTCTATGTGTGTGCCCGGCTGATGCTTTCGCACATTCTTGCAGCCGGTTGACCCAGGCCCTGGGCGGGGACCGCAACTTGGCCGTTGACACCGGGGGTCGTCCACGACCTGCGATGGCAGCCGGGTGCCCGCCCACATGGCAAGCTCCTGGCAGGACGAGTGGCCCGTGGGAGATAGCGAACTGCTGGTGGATAGTGACAAGAAGGCTCAAGCGAATTCCCCTGGCAACTTTCAGCGGCCATCCGCAGCGAGTGCTCCCTGGACCTCACGGATCATTCGTTCTGTGCACCGAGGAGGTGAGTGGCCGGGCCGGCTTCCTGTTGCTAGGTAATCTCGTCATGGTGCGCCCGCTGAAGATGAGGCACTCTGTCGCTTAGCGCCAAATCGAATGGCAACGACGCCGACCTGGCGATCTCCTCGATGACGGCCAAGCGCGGCTGACCACATCGCATCCGCTCCAAGACATCAACAGCCATGACTGCGCCGAACCCAAGCGACATGTAAAGGTCAGGCGGAGCGTGCAACCTTCCCGCACTGTCAACCGCATGACTGTCGAGTTCTTTGATGTTTAAGTAGGCCCGCAAGGTTTCCAAAGAGGGGTGGATAGATTGACCCAGATGGCGGTATAGGTTGTAGAGCAGTCCGCTCTGATCGAATCGCGAGCATGCCATCGGGATAGAGTAGCTACGCGCCGGGCCGTCGGCGGGTGACCGGTCGACGATATCTCTGAATTCCGGTGGATCGTCGACGGCCCTCGAGAACTCTTTCGCGCGCAACAGATGGCTGGCTTCCATGTGCCTGACCTCAATGATTCAGGGTGACGAGCGAGACCCGTGTTGATCGTGTGATGCCGTTTTTCGGCTCTGGTGTCTGGTTGTTGTGCGGGCGATGGGCGGCGGTGCCGACCGAGGTGCTCGGGGGGCACCGGCTCCGACCGCGCCGGGGGGCTCCTTCCAGGTCAGCGGACGGGGTGGTCTGGCTCAGGCGGGTGCGGCCAGGGCGCACAGCCGCTGCCAGCAGACCAGGAACGCCTGCGTCCAGGGCCAGGTCCGGCTGATCTTCAGGACGCGGGTGCGGGCATGGCGGACCAGGCGGGCGGGCAGTGCCCAGAGCCGGTAGCGCAGCGTCTCGGGCTCGGCGTCTTTAAGATCGTCCTGGTCGTACAGGCCGAGGAGCCGGCACCAGGCGGACAGGTCGGCGGCGATGTTTGAGGCCAGTACCCATCCGCAGTTCACGGTCCAGGTCTTCGATGGCAGGTTCCGCAGGCCGAGGGCCTTGCTGGTCCGGACCCGGTCCTCGACCGTGGCATGCGAGCGGTGCAGCACATCGAGGAACTGGGCATGGTGGCTGCCGGGCACGCCGCCGATCCCGGCGGCAGGGATGTTCGTGCAGATGATGGCGTACCGCCAGCCGGTCGCGCGCTCGAACGCGGTCAGCTTCTTCAGCTGGCGGCGGGAGGGCCGGGTGCGGCGCACGATCCACCGCAGGTCCTGCGGCCAGCCGGCGGCCCGGCTCATCAGGTGGGTGATCTCGGCCACGTGCCGGCCCTGCTGAACCGTGCCGTCCTGGTCCACGGCGGCCTGCCAGGCAGCGGCGGGCAGCAGCTTAATCGCCTGCTCATCGGCATCGGTGATCATCCAGCCGACCGTGAACAGCACGGTGCGGCGGCGGGTGGCCAGCGACAGCAGGTGCTCAATCAGCTCGTGCGTGGCGCCGGCCCCGTCGACGCGGACCAGCAGCCGGGACCGGAACGCCGCCGGGATCTGGCGGATCGCCGCCGCCAGCACGGCGATGTGATCGGCGACCGTATTAGATCCGGCGTTGCCCGGCCGCAGCAGCATCGCCAGGCTCTCGGTCGTGTTCGCCAGCCACGCGCCCAGCGGATGAAAGCCATACCCTTTCTTAAACGTCGGGGCGGCACCTTCCTTGTCAGAATGCGCGGTGACCAGCGTGGCATCCATGTCGATCACCAGCCAGCCTTCCAGCAGCTTCCCGGCCACCCTCAGCCACGGGAACCCGGCCGGCCTCGCGCAGATCAGCGACCACATATGCTCGCGGACCCTGGCCCGCACCCGCGCGATCTTGTCCAGGGCGCGGGAATCGGCCAGCTCCAGCGTCCGCCGCACCGTGGTGTCACTCGGCCCGGCCCCGAGAACCGCGGCATGGTGGTCCAGCAGGCTGATGTCGTTCATGCTGGTCGCCCCGAGCACGATCGCCACCGCCGTGCTCACCAGCGCCATGCCCCGGTCCACCAGCGGGAACCGGCCTGACCGCGCCAGCGCGGGCCCCAGCCCCGCGGTCAGCCCGGCCCGGTCGGCCAGCTTGCGCAGCAGCACCGCCCCGGCGTGCCCGACCAGGCCCTCGCCCTCGCCGGTCACCCTCAGCGCGTGATCCCACCGCGTATCCTGCATGATGAAGAGCGCTCCTGCCTGAGAAATTACATCGGTGTCGTTACCACGTAATCTCCCAGAACCGGGGCGCTCTTCGCTACCAGCGCCGCCACGCCACCAGCGGTCACGGCCCGGGGCCGGCTCTGGCAGGCCGCTGGCAAGCCACCGCCAGGCACGATCACCGCACCCATCGGGTGCGCGCCCAATCCCGCCATCAACCGTCGCCGCGGCACGAAACCGCAGCTCAAACACCACAAGAGAACAATCAGTTCCTGGTCAGTTCGTCAATACTGAATCCCGGAGGCTGACGAGGCGCTCCTCGCCGCCGTGGGTCAGCAGAACCCATTGCGCTGTCAGCGCATGCTCAAAGGCGACGCGAACGTTTGCTGTGGCGACGAACGGCTGACCGGCACGGAGCAGAAGGAGGGCAGCGGCTATCTGGTTGAGGCTGTGGGCAACCAGCGGAAAGCAGACCCTGAACTTGATCTGATCCTCGTCCGCTACCTCGATCGGCAGTGCTCCGCCCCAGTGACGAACGCAGGCCTCAGCTGCTGCGACGAAGCCGGCGTCCTTGGCCGCCAGCTGTGCATCGGCGTCGGGGCTGCTCATGTAGTCCACTGTAAGCACCCGGACTCCCCGGCGCGCTCGGCACAGGATCGAGATATATGGCGGTCTGGCCCTGGACCCGGGTGATCGCGCTGAACTCGATGCACGCCCGGCCGGCGCGCACCTCGTACGCGCCCCAGGGCCGGGACAGGCTGTATGTGCCTATTGGGCTAAGTCGCTGGGCCGGCGGGCTGAGCCGAATGACAAGACCCCGCCGCCCGCAGGGACGGCCCCGGGACGGCCCAGGGAACCGGTGCAGTGTTGCTCGCCCAGCCGGTGAGCTTGCGAAGATCCCGACAGGAACCCTGATATCCGAGCGAGTGCAGGATCAGCAATACCAGGTAATACCGAAGCAGCGGCCATACTTCAGCCAGTAGCCCCGGATACTGGTATACGTTCCGATTTGGCTTCCCCGGTGTCGGGTGGATGAGCCGGTTCCGCGTCCATGTCACCGCCTCCGGGCCGTCCATCCTATTTCCGTTCCTGAGTTGGTCCGCAGCGAGTTTCGCTATCTCCGGTTGAATGCCGCCATCGATAGCGACCGGTATCTTCGCCGCGCTCAGCACCCTGCGCAGTTTCTCGGCGGTAGGCGGATTCTTCTTCTCGTAGTCCGCTTCGGTCATCAGCCCGGCGAGCACCAGGTTCTGCCACATCAGGTGCTCAAGACCTGAGAAACCGAGCATGATCCTCGGCTCCACCAGACCCGGCGTATATGTTGCCATGATCGCCAGCACCATCTGCATCCACAGCCGCTCTCTCCTGCTGGGATCGCCGAAGGCGCTGATCACCAACTTCAGGAAGTCCGCCAGCGCCGCGTGATCTTGCTCATACCACCAGCCGGGACTTGGGCTCCGCGCCGGGTCGCAGAAGCCGGCCTTCCACTCCTCCCAGACGGTCGCACCGCTGCTGGCAAGGCCAACCGGCAGCATCGGCGCTGCCCACCGGCCGAGCGCGAAAGATATGCCCCCATGCATCGCCCTCAGCACAGGTTCAGCGCCGCGAGCCGTGAAAGACGCCCCGCCGACACGCCGGATCTCCATCACGTGAGTCATCACGTAGACATCTGACTTGCTCAGATCACGCCAGACATCAGAGTGATCGGGCCGGACGTCCAGCGTTATCACCCAGCCATCGGCTTCCAGCACCAATCGTCCGTGCCACTGGCGATTAACCCCGGCCTCAGTCGTCTCCAGAAGCTCAGGCCCATGCCAGTTAGGCAGATTGAACCAGTGCGCGATTATCCGATCCAGCGGGGCATTATCGCTGCCGAACGTTGCCCCGTTCGACCATCCGCCGTCGATACCCCACTCGTAACCCGTCAATTCCGCATCGCCGCCGGGCCGGTGAAGCACCAGCGGGATCATGTCCTGGCGATTCGCGAATTGCGGCGGCGCGCCGGGATCGACAGTCCACACAATCGTGGGATCGGGCGTCCAGCGGAACTCCACGCCTCCCGCCACGTCGTTGACCGCCAGCCCGCCGATGTCCCCGCGGTAGAGCGAGATAGGCCGCCCCGGCTCATCAAACGGGTAGATCGGCTTCAAAGGTACATTCACGGCAGCGGGCATTCCCCCGATCATGCCACCGTCCCTGCGGCATCGCATCCGATTTCGCTTCTTCGCCGACGCCTCCACGCTCGTCACGCCCGCGATCTGGCGCAGGGCTGGTCACTCTCGCAGGTTCCGCCATCAGATCCATCGCTAGCCTGGCATCCCGAACGGTCCGCGCGATCTCAGCAGCTATGTACCATTCGGCGTAATGGTGACTGTTCCCGACGCCCGGGCAACCCAGGCCATTACCGACAGCCTGGGCGGCCGCCGTTCCGACGCGGGCGCGGTCAGGCTCACAAGCCGCGACATCACCGGTCTGGCTCTCGTCGGTGACATGCACGCCGCGCCCTATAACCTGCTCACCGCCGCGCTCGCGGTCAACCCCCGATCGGCTCCAGGCGATCACCGCCCGGTGGCGCCGCGCGGAGCTGGCCGGGCGGATCGGCCCGGGCCCCCGCCCCGGCTGGTGCTGGCTCACCCGGGCGGGGATGCGAGCCGCCGGGCTCCGGTCCCGGCCCGGCCGCGGAACCCGCCACGGCCGCGCACGCCGCGGCGGTGATTCTGGCGGCGCCGGCCGCCCGGTCCGGAGCCGGCGCCGGGCCGCCCGCCGGGGTGATCACAGGCCTGGGCTGCTGGCTGGTCCTGACCGTCCGCGGGGAACCTGGCCCCGCCGCCCGGGCGATGAGGCCGCCGTGGCCGCTAGCGAGCGGGCAGATCGGCCTCCCAGCCGCGGAGCAGGTCGATCCGCGAGGCGACGGAGTCCCAGTAGCTCGCCAGATCGTCCGACAGCTCCGCCGGCCTCGGCCGCGCCTCCGACGCCCGGCCCTGATTCCCCATGATCTCGCTCGCGAACTCCGCGCCGAGGACGACCTGGACGATCATCGCTGTGAGGGAGACCCACTGCACTGCCATCTGCGCCAGATGGAGAGCCTCGGTCAGACCTTCCACCGACGCCGATCCTTCGGGCCGGCTGGCGGCCATGACGAGCAGGATGGTCTCACCCTGACTAGCCAGAGCGAACAAAGCGCGCTCTGTGGACTCATTGTCCATTATCATGCCACCTCCTGAAATGATCTTGTGACGTGCGCAGTCTAGCGAGCCCCACTCCATGGTGCCGACCGGCAAGCGGATGGACCCTCGGCCGCCGAGCGTCCGCTAACCCGGGCACCGGGATCGGCGACCGCGATAAGCCCTTCGCGGCCAAGACGATCGCCCGGATCGAGGCCGAGCTGCGCTGGGTACGCCATCGCCGTCACCCTCGAAACCGCCGGAACACGTACGAGCGGCGGCCCGACGTGCGGGCCTGGCCGGTCACCACCCAGACCGCGACAGCCATGAAGGCGGCTCGCGACGACACTGCCGACTCATGAGCGGCGCGCACTGTCCGTGCACGTCGCTATCCTGCGGGCATGCCGCGCTCGTGGGTGACCAAGACAGACCTGACCCGATACGTGCGCTGCCCATATGCCTTCTGGCTGCTCGACAAGGGCTTGATCAGGTTCGATGAATCGATCAGTGAGGTCCAGGCGCAGCTACTTCAAGGCGGGAACGAGTTCGAAGGGCTCGTCCAAGAATCGGCTACTCCGGTCATCATCCAGCCGGGTGAGATCAATGCCCTGCTGCAAACCGACGCGAGGCTGCTGGGCACTCCTGCCTTCAAGAACCGTAAGCTCCGGCTCTCTGGCCAGCCTGACGGCATCGATGCTGCTTACGGCGCGCTCATCCCCGTGGAGATCAAGTCGCACAAGAACGTGCAGCGTCTGGATGAGCTGGAGCTCGCCTTCTACTGGCATCTGCTTGAACCCTTGCGCACACGGTACGATGTCGAACCCCACGGTGTGCTGATATTGCGACGCGACGGTTCGCCTGCCGTTGTCGAGGTGCCGATCGCGAGGCATCGCCTGGACGAGGTGCTGCGCTTGATTGGCGCGGTCCGGGAAGCGCGGCGTCGAGGCGTCCGACCGCGGCTCTGCGGCTGCCACGTGTGCTCGGTCACAAGACGCGATGAGGTTCTTGACGCAGTGCGGGCCAACCGGGACCTGACGATGATCTTCGGCATCGGGCCTGTCTACTCCCGGATGCTGGAGGCTGCCGGGATCGCGACCTGGGAAGACTTGCTTGACCGCGAGCCAGAACAGATCGCGGCGATCGTTCCGCGTGCCGGGCTCGCTGAGGCCGACCGGTGGCAGACACACGCCATGAGCTATCGGTCCGGCTACCCGATTGGACCTTTTGGCGACGTTCCGGCCGACGACTCGTTCATCGCTCTAGACCTCGAATACGACACGTTCGACGACTTCCGCATCTGGCTCGCCGGGGCGTGCGTGGTGTCCGGCGACGCCCGGCAGTATGTGGCGCTGTGGGCGGATGACCCCCCCGGTGAGCTGCGCGTCCTGGAAGGGCTCGCAGCCGTGATCGAGGCGAACCCGGCGCTGCCGGTGCTCACCTGGGGCGGACACAGCGCGGACATCCCGGCGCTACAGGCGGCGATCTCCCGCTGGCCAGCGGCCGGCGGCGGACTCGGCGCGCTGTTCAGCAGGCATTCTGACATGTACATGTTCGCGCGCGACAACGTACGGCTGCCAATCCCCGCGCTTGGCTTGAGAGAGGTCGCTAGCTACTTCGGAATCCCAAGGATCAGCGACATCAGCGGCGGATTTCAGGCCCAGATGATGTACTCGACATTCCAGCGCACCGGAGAAGTGTCGCTACGCGACCGCCTGATCGACTACAACCGCGATGACCTGGATGCTGTTGTCGGGGTCACCCATGAGTTCCAACGCAGAGCCCGATCGCTGGACGAAGCGCTGGCCAGCTTCGAGATCGTACCTGCCGGCGAGTGGATCGATCTCCCCGAAGGGGTCGCATAAAGAGATGCCTCCGATACCTGCATGCAAGTAGCCTCTGGCCGTGTTCAAGAAGCGTCCCGATGACGACCCGCTCGGGCGGCGCATCTGGCAAATCACCCGGCCATTCCTGCTCGGCGCACTGCCGGTCCTTGACCTGCCGAGCCGGTACCGGGTCCGCCGGCTGGCAGCTCGGCTAGTCGCATGCGATCCCTGGCCGGGCATGGCAGCGACGGGCGAAGACGCCGCTCAGCTCGCGGTCCTGCGTCTTCGCTGGCTCCAAGTAGCCACCCGCAGGGCCGTGCGCACCCGCAAGGCCGAGGCCTCGATCTTGCTCGCACGGGCATCAGTCGAGACTCTCGTTGTCGGGCTGTACTGCATACATGAGCTCGGCGCCGTCGCGCAGCTCCAGGCCGAGAGCATGAGGAACCTGCCGTTGCTGTTGAGGTTCGCGACGGACGCGGGCGTGATTCCCGCGAGCGTGCTCGACGAGTGCGTCAGCCGGTTGGGTTACGGTGCGTCGGCAAGGGGGCCGTCCACCGAGGCCATGGCCGCGGCCGTGGATAAGTCGCTTGGCGCGCGGGCGGCGATCGACCTGTACGACCGCTTCTACCGGCCGGCTTCGACGCTGAGTATGCACAGCGGAGCGGCATCCCTGTTGCGCCATGTCCGCGACGACGAGCGTCTCACTCGCCGACCTAACCGCATGTGGACGCGACGCACTCCGGTTCGCATCGCAGACGCATGCGTCGGCGCGCTCGCGGCCAACCTGGCAAGGCGCGCAGGCACGCCAAGCAGAGTCGCCGACAGATACACGGAGCGGCATTTCGACCGCGCGGTCACCCCGGTCATCGCCATGACTGGCGGCTCAGCTATCGGGCGGCTCATGGCGCCCAGGCAGCTCGTTACCACTATTGCCATGCTTCGAGGCCTTGATCGGTACGTGAAGTCGGGACAGGACGCCGGGAACCCTATGGCGCGGGTCGCACACATCCGGGCGGGCATGGCGGCGCTGCTGCTTCCTGCGATGCCCAATCTCCCTGCCGGAGCGCTAGACCCGTTCCTGGATCATGTCGCCGAGACGCTCGCTACTGAGACCGCATCGAGCCCTGGAGGTGCTCCCGCGCCGATCGCCGCATCGCCGACCGTGTGAGTCGCGAGGCGGGCGCTCTTCGGCACGTATTCGGCACAGCCAGCCGCACACAGATGCGTCCTGCCGCGCACAGCCGCACAGGACCGCAGGCATGGATCTGCTGCAAGATCGCGCAGATCTTCCGGGAAAGATCAATCAGAGAGTTCTTCAGCAACTTCCCTCAAGAGAGGCACAGAACGACCATTCTTATCGCCATCCGGAAGCGCTGCCTTACTAGCTCCGGCTCTGAGCAGCACGAAGTGCGGCTTCTGCACCCAAACGCCCGCTACCTCCTGCTCAACTGTCCACTCCGCGTTGTGGTCAGCCGAGTCGTTGTCCATGACCAATCGGTTACCCTTCCGAGCGATGCAAACAAGCTTCTTAGTCGGGACTTATCTTATCCAGCCACCGCGCGGGCAACCTGACTGTGATCTAACCGGCGGCTGATGGCCAGTGCCTGACTGAGCGCCTTGGCGATGGCATGCAGGCGTCGCGGTACGACCGACTTCGTCGCAGCGACTCGCCGGTACGGACCTCGCACTACTGCGCGGTCAAAAGCGACCGTAAGAAACAATCTGTGCTGGCGCATTCACTGATCGACGCTAACCATCTGAGATACAGATTCGGCGTTCAGTAGCCGAACTGCGGTGTAATAGTCAGGAAGTCCGATCACTCTTTGTGATGGTACTCGTTCCTACTTCGTGACCGCTGCGGGCAGATCCTTATGGCCGTCCCAGCGACTCCACAGGACGGCAAGAAACGCCAAAGTCCAAGATCAGGGCGTTTCTCCGGGTTCAGGATCGGCGGCGCAGGGTGCTCTGCAGCGGCAGCCCTCAGGTCCGGGCTTCGAGGTCAGTCACGCGTTCGCGGACGAGTCGAGGTGAGCGTGATCCCGCTGCCGCGCAGGGGGGGTGAGACCGGATGGCTGCTGTGCACGAGGGGCTGCCGGACGGTCATTGAGGCCTCCACGGCGCGCGGCCCAGAACTAGCGCTCGTACCTGGGCCGCGTGTCCGTCCTCAAGCAGCCGCCTTGCGACCGCATCGAGCTGGCTGCCGGTGGTGCAGATATCGTCAAAGACGAGGATCTCGCGGCCTGCAGTTCGCGCCGGATCGGGGACGTTCAGCACGCAGAACAACTCGGCGGCGGCGGCTCGCTTCCCAGCTGCGGTGCGCGCCGCCGATTTGGCTGTGGCGCGCGTTTTGACGATCGCGGCAGGCGTCTGGATGTCGAAGGCCCATCGGCGCTCAATGTCCTCCACCGCTGCCGACTGGATGATCGCCTCGATGTGTCCTGGACGTTCATCGCCCGGCTCACTGTAGCCCGGGTTCGCGACGATCAGTGCTGGCGAGGCCGTCGCATGCGCTTCAAGCCAGCCGACGAGTAGCCGACCGAATATGAGCTTCCAACCAAATTTGCCCTGGTATTTATAACGGCGGATCTTGGATGCCAGCTCACCGGAGTAATAAGCGATGGCGTCGATCCGCGTGATGCGCCGGTCGTCGTCGTTGCACAGCCAGTTCCGGCACGGGGTACCTGCCTCCAGCACCTGGCAGCAGACGGGGCAGGCGGCTGGACCGATGTTGTCCAGTGACTTGCCGGCGCAGGGGGCGCATATCCGCGCCGGGCCCACCATGACGTACGGACATCTCTGGCATCGGGGAAAGCCGAGCGGTTCGCCGGGCAGCTCGGCGGGCCCGGTCCGGTTGGTCATAGAAACTGCAGTGAGAGCTGCTGGTTCTGCACGGTGGCTTGCCGCACGTGCTCCGGTTCGGCTAGTTGCGCGCTGACCTCGTCAACGTCCGATACTTCGATCGCGCCTCGCTTGCCGACATAATCTGTCGCCCATGTCTGCGCCGTGACAAGCGAGCGCAGCAGGAACACCTTCTTGCCGTGTTCCAGCGCGAGCCGCGCCTGCATCTTCGCACCTGACGTGCTGGTCGCCTCGATGACGACCGTGCCCTGGCTGATACCCGACGTCACGACGTTCCGACGCGGGAAAGTATCGCGGCCCGGCGGCCGCGTGGGCCAGAACTGCGACACCAGAGCACCGCTGGATGCAATCGCCTCGGCAAGATCACGGTTCTCAGCCGGGTAGCACCTGGTGATACCAGTGCCCATGACGGCGATGGTGCGAGCACCCACGTCCAGCGCACCGCGGTGAGCAGCCGTGTCAATGCCCCTCGCCATCCCAGACACCACGGTTACATGCCGCGCCGCAAGCAGCCTTGCCATGTGGCCCGCCCGTTGAAGCCCGAGCTCGGTTGCCTCCCGCGTGCCGACAACGGCCACGGCCCGCGCGTCGTCCTCCCGAAGCTCGCCTCGATAGAACAGGAATGGCGGAAGGTTCGGAATCAGACGCAGGTTGGCCGGATAGCCGTGATCCAGAACCGTGACCAACTTGGCGCCAACAGCAGCGGCGGCCTCCAACTCTGCAGCAACGCGCTCCACTGCTGCCGAGTGATCACGGAGGCCCGTGCGCAGCACTGGCACTGACTTCTTCGCGACGACTGACTTCTCGTGCACGATGCCCTGACACAACTCGTCAAGGCCACCGGGATACTGCGCCTGCCTGGCAATCAGACTCCAGTCGACACTCTCATGATCAACCCGGATAGCACATAGCTCAAGCAGTCGCCGTTGCTGGTCAGAGACCTCCATGCTACTCCCGATTATCGAACATTTGTTCGCATGGATATACTGAGTGCATCGTGGCACTGAGTGTTCCACAGGTCAAGGACGACACGCTATCGGGGAGCCGAAAATCTGATCGGCCGAAGTCCGACGAAACCGCGTACGCTGGCGACTTCCGCTGCCCTGACCTGCGGGCGCATCATCCGCCGACCGTCGTGATCACTAGATGACCGTGACAGGCTGCGCGTGCCATGACGGGCGCGGCGCGAGCTACCACACCGGATGGCGCAACGTACTCGTGTTCCTATGCGTAGTCGAGGTTGTCCAGCAAGATCAGACAGTAGCTGCGACCGCGCGGCTGGCCGAACTGGACCTACCACCGGTATAGCAGTGCGGTATAGCCTGGGCACCCAGTCTGTCCGGTATCAGAGGGATCTGTAGCCCTGCCGGTGGCGCAATTCAGCGTGCCGAGCCTGGAGGAGTTCTAGGAAGTCGACGCCGTCGCGCAGGCCGAGCACGTCGGCGGTGGTGATCACCACGATCCGCGTGCCCTTCCTTAGCTGAATGCGGATCTCCTCATGTCCGCCGCTTTGTGCTTCGCCGCTGAGCCCCGCGACCGTGACTAGCAGGCCATCGCGGCCACCACTGTTCCTGATCTTGTCGCCGAACCAGGCGATGTCGATCGGCCCTGTCTTGGTCTTCTCGTTCTTGCACTCGACGGGCACTTCCCGGTCGTCGAACGGCATCCCAGCGGCTTCCCGGCCATGCCGGAGCCACACGTCCTTCTCTTCGGTGCGGCCGATGTTGAAGATGTTTTCGTCAGTGATTTCGACACCGGGCAATGGTTCGATGAGGAAGCCGATGAGATCTTGGAGGCGATGGCCCCGCGCAGTGTTCGAACCTGCCGCCGAGAGGACTGATACAAGCTCACATAGCCGTGTGCCGTCGTAGGGAGTCATGTGCCGTGCGCGACCAGATTGCGCCCTCGGCTCAGCAGATCGCGTGTACCCGGCGCCCCAATCCCTGCCAGCGTCTCGACACCGAGCAACACGATCGCGACACCTTCCCCGACTGTCCACTCAGCGGTGCGCTCGCCGGGAACAAGGACGATGCCGATCGGAAGCTGCAGGTCATGAAGATATGCCCGCAGTTGCGGCACTGCGCCGGCATGGCTTCGGCCACTGGGATCACGCGCCTTGACTTCGATGACGACTGGATTCGCCCAGTTCGGCAGGTCGGCGAACCAGGCTGACAAGTCTGGGCGACCGGCTCGATTCCCTGGCCCTTCGGCAACGACGTGAGCTCCGACAGAATGGAGCACGTCTGCCGCCCGGCGCTCGGTCGCGTCTGCGTATTCCCGCATCGTGGCGGGAGGCCCCCGTCGCAGGGCCTGCGCACCAGCGGCTGAAACGACCTCCGCTGTCAGCAAAGACCGAACTCGGGCCAAGAGGGACGGCTCGGGTTCCGTATCTGGATCCCAGCGGACCTGGTCCAGTCCTCGCAGGTCTCCTGGCAACAATGGGAGATCATCGTCCGCTGCGACCAGGAAAAGGATCAAGGTCGGCAATCCCAGTCCTTGTCCGATGCCAAGCTCAAAGACCACGCCTGCAGGGAGGGCGGCTCCGCGGATAGCAGCGACCACGCCAGCGGCCTTGGAAATCTGCTCGAAGCTTCCTGTAGCGGGGCCGTTTAGAGCAGACGCGTCGAACACTGAATAAGGTTCCAGCTCACAGCGGCGCAACAACTCGCAAGCAATCAACGCGTCTTCAGGAAGCCCAGCGGTCACGAATACGAAACGCCGAGCCTTTGAAAGTTCCACCGTTCGATCACCCTGCCAAGTCGAGTTGGTTCCCAAAGCCTATGCGACTTCGCGACGCGATCATGTCCGCAGATCGGATGAGGGAGCGCGCGGTCCTGCTAACGATGCTCGCTCTTTCCGTTCTCATCTGGCGCAGTCGGTCGCGCCACGAGTGGATGTTATGTGCGCCGCCCAGTTCCAAGTTAACGCGAACGTTTCGAATGCATATTCGATCCGGCGCTGCAACTCCCATCGCTGGCCTCAGGAGGCCGTGACCGAGCGTATCGACCCGATAGGGCCGTGCACGCGTACAGCGCCGCCTTGCGCGGCTTCCAACTTGGCGAATCAGGTCCGGCTGCCACGCCTAACTGGGTGGTCTGCGTGCTGGCAGGGCAAACGTCCGGCTCGTGTCTGGATCGGCCAGTACCGTCGTACCGTGAATGACCTGCAAGCCGGGCAGCGATACGGCTTCGCTGACTGGCCTAACGAGTATGTGCCCCGCCGCGCGGCCGGGGTGTATACCGTGTGGCGTGGTGATCAGCTCATCTATGTCGGCATGAGCGGCCGTGGCGGCTATGCCGATGACTTCGCCGCTGACTCTGGACCGCCAGGCAAGGCCAAGGCGCTGTGGACGCGGCTCAACTCCCACGCCTCCGGGCGGCGGTCAGGCGACCAGTTCAACATCTACATCTGCGACCGGTTCATCGTGCCCGTCCTGACACCTGACCAGCAGCATCACATCGGCACTGGAAATCTGCTCCTAGACCAGATGACCAGGGAATTCATTCGCAGTCATCTCTGCTACAGGTACCTGATCTGCCCGGACGGCGCCACCGCGCTGGCCGCGGAACGAGAGATGCGGGCCGGCGGCCTCCCGGCAGGACGCCCCTACCTCAACCCCCTTTGACCGCAGCCAGAGCGCATCCGCCACCACTGCCCGACGGCAATCCTCCCACTGGCATGGGTCGCTGATCTGACTCCATCCTGGAGGCCGCCGGGACGGACGCCCGGCGTCAGTGCTCCGGCGTCTGTGACCGGGCGTGGGCGCGCAGATCTTGCAGTCGGCACTCCGGGCGGTGGCGGTTCACCGGCCATACATCGCTCCGTGCACTACAGCGCCCATCGAACTCGTCGCCGCTGTTCGCCTGCTCGGCCAGTGAGGCAATGCGGGCGAATCCTTGGCGCTGGAAAGCCGCGGCCCGGTTCGCACTAGCCAGACTGGGTCAAGATGGTCGAGGGCGCGCGGCAGCGCCGACGGCTCGACCCGGGGGCCTCGGAAGCTGCCCCTGCGCCCATCCAGCCCACGTTGCGTCGACGTCTTCCTCGTGATATTTCATGGTTTGAGCCGAGTCGTGCCTGTGGTCTGGTTAAATCACCCCCTCCCGGACTGATGCAGCTGCTCTGATACGGCCGGACCGGGTAGGCCTGCCTGCTAGGCCGAACTTGCGCGGGAGGCCCGCGGTGACCACGTGATCGAGCAGGTTTTCGATTTGTTCCGGCCGGGTAGGCCACCATCGGACTTCCCCATGGCTGTGCCCGCCAGTGCCCCCGTCGTGGCGGGCACAGCTCTCTTCACCAGGGGCATGCACGATCCAGGCGCGCGACCGACTACGTTCTGCACCATCGGCGGCTCTCGGGCACTTCGTCGGCTCGATCTGGACATCCGGCTGGCTGAATTGGAGCCTAGCTGCCCAAGACCTACTCGTTGATATGGTCGGCCAGGCGATGACTGCAGTCCTATCGATGTATCCGTATCCGATGTCCAGCTATCCCCGCCCGTCGAAGGGCCGACAGCTGCCCGCAATGCTGTGTATCACGCGGAGCAACGAACGGATCGTAGGGCAGAGGGCCATGGACGGGGCGAGTCCCTCTCGGATGGGGAGATAAGGTGCCGAAGTGGCTGATGACGACAAGCGACAGGGTGGCATTGCCGAGAGTCTCATAAAGCTGACGTTGGCGTCGGTGGTGACAATCGCATCTGTCGTCGTTGCCTGGCGCCTCGCGTCGGTTAACTTCGCGCCCACCCCGGTTTTGGCCGAACCGGGCGTCATATTCGTCGCCACGGAATCAAGCACTGGACCTTCTGAAGCTCCAATCAAGATAAACATGAGCTATAGTGGCACAACCGGAGCCCGCGCTACTGCCTTCACCATGGCGCTCACGCAGGTATTGCCGAACCGTTTCACCGTGCGCCGCTCGCCTAATGTCATTCTTATCCTATGCGGAGCGATCTCCAGGCATCCACGTTATCTTGACAATAGGCTTAGGACAATCACCTGGCATCAGGTCGCATTGCCTTTCGGGGAATACAATTCCCTAGTCGGAACAGGATCAGAATGCCTGTACACAGTTGTCAGCTTGACTTCTGAGTCCGTGGGCCATCAGTTCCACCAAGCGATAGTGCAAGGATCATCTGGGCCGAGCGCCAGCCGAGTTTCGGGTGACCGGATACTCTACGCCCTGCCCGGGGTAGTCGCTTGGCCCCCGGCGATAGTCACCGATAGCTTCCATGCGAATCTGATTCCACCAGGATCTACCCTCGACCTTGGCATCTCAGGATTTCCCCAGGATCTTGAAAATGTCACTGCAAGTCCGCAGCTGCCGAATTCTGGGGTTCTCGGTTGGGCGGCCCGACTAAACCCCGAGCCGGCCCGCCTCGTATACCAATACAAGCTAGGTGGCCTACTCGCCGACACCGAAGCTATTGACCAGCGAGATCTCTTCGCTTCGGGTGCGCTTGTCGGAATAGCGGGCGCCGGCCTAATTTGGTTCCTCGACCAGCTCGTTAACAGCATCATCGGAATCCGCCGCAGAGGCCGGGACAGCTCGAACCTTGCTCGGACGGGCAAGAAGGAGGTAGCCGAGCTGAGTCCGGGTAATCGGCCACAGGACGAAGCCGAGCCTGAACATCAGGCGCCGTCGGCCGAGTCGACCGAGCAGGACGACGATCCAGCAGAGGACATGCTGGTGCGATTGGCGACCCGCGGGGACGCATCCAGCTTGCAAGCGATCTACGAAGGACTCCGCGCGCTGGGCTACATCCCGCATGCGCCGCAAGTCCGAACGGCCGGCAAGCTGCCCGAACCCTATTTGCGCTGGACAGATCCAGCGAGGCGCGGGCCAACGGTGATCTATTTCGGCACGCGGAACCTCTGGTTCGTCAGAGAGGACGACATCAAGACGCTCAGTGATCTTTTCGGCGACAACGTTGCGTTCGGACGTCGCAATCACAACATCAAGGTCACGATCAGTGCGGAGAGCATCGAGCCGATACTGCGAGCCGCCGAGCGGATCAAACGGTGACCGACTCCGCTATAGAGAGCACCGCAACCACTTGCCAGATGCGGGCCGATCACGCAAAGGACGATCCCTCACAGGAGCGCCACGGGTAACGGGTCAATGGGAAGGCACCGTTGGCATGGGCCGGTGATGAAGGTAGCCAAGGCCTAGCTTGCGCGGACGGCACCAGGTTGTTTAGCAGTGTTCACAGAAAGGGCTGATATGCGTGGCGTACCGAAATTGCTTGCCCGCCTATTCAGCGACACGTATTCGGCGATCTGTTTGGTTGTCGGTTATTGATCTTAGTATGGCAATTACAGTACGTGATGAGCCGTGGGTGGCGGCGGCACGCGGTCTTGCGCGGCTGTCTTCCTTGGCCTGCACCTTTCCCTGCGAATCAGATTTTAGCCGGGGAATTCTTGCTGCTCGCCGCGCAGACCGTGAGCATTGCGGCGGTCAGGCCGGGCTGCCCGCCGAACACGTCGGCGGCTTGTTCTCGAAGGCGCTGACCGAGGGCCATCGCCCTGGCGTCTGCATCGTCGAGCCCAGGAGCGGAGCCATCGATCGAGGCTCGTCTGCCGGACCGCACCGAGAATGCCAAGCTCCGGTCCGCGTGGACCGGGTCCGCAGTGCTGCGGTGATTTGATGCCAGGGCCGGTCTGAAAGAAGGCTGCGGATCAAGCGGCGCTGCACGCGCGGTCGATGCAGGCGGCACACTGGCCGTGAAGGCAGTATCCGACCGCCTCGCACGAGCACCGGAGATCGCCCGGACACGGATAGTAGGCGCCGCAGCCGTGGTGGTCGGCAGGCGGCTTGTCGTCCTCCCCGGTCGCCCAGTCGTGGGCTTGCTGGACACCTTCGCCCCATTGAGGCGGCGGGAATCTGCCCGGTTCAGCCAGCGACTGGCCTTCGTGACCTTGCATAACGACGGCGTCAAGGTACGCCATCATCTCCTCCTCGACGTTGGTGACGCCGCAGCCGACTCCGCGCATGGAGATCAGGTCCACTTGCGCATAGGGCGGTTCTGGGTGGGCGAGTGTGGCGACCGGGTCGAGCGGCATGTGCTGGCGGGACAGCGGGCTGATTGCTGAGTTGCCCAGGATCCAGTCGATGTAGGCGACCGTGCCGCGGAGCCAGGCAGCGTTCATCCACGATGCCGGCCATTGCCACGGCCGTTCCGCTCGCCAGGACGGCATGCCTTCCGGCAGGTCGCCGTGCTCGGCGAGTCCGTGCAGGGCCCTGTCGCGGACCTGCCGGACTTCGTCGTCGGTGCGTGCGAAGTGGAACCGGGCGCCGACGTACCGGCCGCGGGCAGGGTCGAGCAGCGGGATGGCATCAGAGGCGCCGGTCAGCCAGCGCAGGATCCGGCGTGCCTGCTGCCGGTCCGGGTCGGGATCGCGGGCGTACCGCCATGGCGGCCAGCCGCATTCAGGCGGGGATGAGTCGGCGCCGTGTCGCGCCTCAGCAGTGATCTCAGCCGCCGTCGGCGAGCGACCGGCAGCGGGCGTCCTGCTAACTGGAGCCGGCCCTTGTCCGATGAGAACCCACTGCCACGCGGAGTTCGTCCGGCTGCCGGGCAAGCACTCGGCGAGAGATTGGGCCATTACTTCCACAACGAGCGACCGTGACCTGGCAACAGTCGCCGGGAGCGTACCGGGGACATGGTTCGCCTCCATGGCCAGCACCTCCTCCTCTCTTAGTCTCCTGCTTCCCGCTCCGGGAGGCGAGCCGCCTCGGCTGCGACGGCGGGTGCGTGCGGGACGCGTGGCACCGGCTCGTGACGAACGGCTTCCCGCTGCCGCGCTTCGAGCTCGGACTTCCATGCGGCGACCGGCGTCGCATCGGGGTCATCCGGCTCGATCTGCAAGGAGGTGATCTCAGCGGCCCGTTCCCGTGCTGCCTGGGCCTGACGCAGCGCGACCTCGTCGAGACGTTCGCTGATCTCGCGGAGCTGCACAACGATCTCATTTAACCGGCCGGCGGGCTGCCCAAGATCAGGCCAGGCCGTCCGACTAGGTTCGGTCGCGGACAGCGTGGGCCGGACTTCTGGCTGGTCGGGCTCGACGGCCGACGGCGCGGCCTGGAGTGGCTCGATCGCATGGTCGGGGTAGCGGCGTCGCAGCTCAGCATCAGCGGCTACGGCACGGTCCCGGGTGGGCGCGGTGGCCCGTTCCCAGGCATCGTAGGCCGCCTGCGCGTCAGCCAGGCGACCCGCAAGGTCGGCGGTCATTGATGTCCACCGGGCCAGGACATCGGCCCGGTCAGCCAGGCGCTGCCGTGCATCGTGCGTGCTGGCGGCCTCGGCGTTCCGTCGAGCGCGGTCGGTCTCGATTTGCGTGCGGCGGATCTCCGCGCGAACCACGGCCAGGTCGTCGCCTTTGTACGGCGGCGCCCACGCCATCTCGCGGGCGAATGCCGAACGCCACGCCCACAGCTTGCCGTCGCTGTGATCGCCCAAGCTGCCGGGCTGGTATCCCAGCGCCTCGGCTGCTGCCTGCCACGACATGCGGGCATCGGGGGAATGCTGGCCGGGCCGGGGGCCGATCGGTTCGTGCGGATGATTCCAGCCCCACATCTCCCGGTACGCGGCCACCTGCCCCGCCCGGTGTTCCCAGCCGGCTCGGTCCAGTGGATGCTCCGGCATCGGGCCGAGGGCGAGCGACCAGATTGGCTGGTGCTCTGCGGCGTGTTCGCCGAGGCGGCGCTGCCGGTCGTCCATCGCTGCTGCCAGCTCTCGCGCGTACCGGTTCGTCTCCGCATCCCCGGTATCCGGCATCTGCTCCTGCCAGGGCCGGGCTGCGACTGCGGGCAGCCCGCTTGTCTGCTGCCGGATTCGCCAGTCCAGCACCTTCGCCATCGACTCGGCGTCCTCCAGCGGCCCGGACGCGATCGCACGGCGCAACGTGTCCGGTCCGTCGAGCCCGGCCGCCTCAGTTTCACGCAGTGAACGCCACAGCCAGGTCGCGGCGGAATCGCCAAGGACCTGGCTGCTGTGAGCCTCGGTGAGCGCCTCATGAACCGCGGCTTCGTACCGGCGCTGAGCAGCCTCACGAACGACGTCTTGCCACTGGACTCCGAGTACGTCCAGGCGATCGGCGTCCGACCACTCGGCTTCACGAGTGTCGGTGGCCGAGAGTTGCCGACCGTCCCTGGCCAGGCACTGCCCGAGCACTTCCTCAGCCATCGCGATATTGCTGACGGCCCGATGAACGGCAACATGGTGCCCGGCGCGTTCACGGGTGAGCTGGTCATATCGGGCCAGTTCAGGGGCGGGATAGGTGCCGGGTGCCGCGTCAGCGATCCGCCATCCGCCGATGACCCACGCTTCATTGCGGCCCCGGCCTCGGGTCAGGGCAACGGTGACGGCCCGGCGGTCCTCCTCGCCGGTGAAGACAGCGATTCCGGAGTCGACCGTCTGGCCCTCGGCCGCGTGGAAGGTGACCGCATACGCCAGCTGCGTGTCGGCACGGAGGTATGCCCGGCTGAGCAGGAAAGGCTCCGACCACAACTCTCGACCGGTGGCAGCATCGCGGCCGGTAAGCCGCTCAACTTGAATCAGCATCCCGCCCAATCCCGCTTCGGTGCTGACGACCCGCAGGATGTCCCTGTTCGCCAGCGTCCTGCCAGGCTGACCAGCGTTGATCTGGTTGGCGTTCCTGCGGGCCATGATCCAGTCGCCGGACGACGCCCGCGCCCCGTCCCGCAGGTTAGCGGTTGGCCCGTCGCTGACTATCCCCCAGGCGATCAGGTCACCGCGAACCCGGCGAGCGAGTTCAGCGACCATCGCGTCGGTTCCGGCCATCAGCACGGTGTGCTGCCCGTTGAGCCGGTCGTGCAGGTAGGCACGGGCAGCGTCTTCGAGAACGTCTTCGACGTGACCAGCGTGCAGCCGCCCGTGCTGCCGGTACTCGGCCAGCGCTGTCACGTCGCCGTCGCGCAGCCGGAGCGTCGCTTCAGCTTCCCACGCGTGCCGGAACCGGCCGGCCTCGCTGAGCTGCACGCAGCCGAGAGTGCGGGCGAGCATCGTCATGCCGCCGCCGCTCTCGATGGCCTGGAGCTGCATCGGATCGCCTGTCACGACCACCTTGGCGTCGTGCAGGGTAGCGCGGCCTACGATCGCCGCCAGGTCGGGCAGCGACATCAGGGACGCCTCATCCAGAGCCAGCAACGTCCCCGGCAGCAGCTCGATCGGTCGGCGGGACTCACGGCCATGCTGAGTGTGGCCGAGCCACTCGGCGGTGTTGTACGCCTGCAGGGGCACGCTGTTCCTGGCCGCCTCGTCCCGGATCACGTTGCGCGCATTGCTGGACGTGGTCAGCGCGACCACGGGCCCCATCCCCGCTGCGGTCCAGATCCGGGCGATCTCTACCGCCGTCCGGGTCTTGCCGGTTCCGGGCGGGCCGACCATGACCTCGGCCCGCCGAGGCGACGTCAGCACGAAGAACGCGGCTGCTGCCTGGCCCATCCTCAGCCCGCTCCCGGTCGCCTCGTTCATAGCTGCAGCGGTGGTGACTCCGGGTTGGAGCTTGGCCTCCAGGCGAGCACGATCGGCGCCGAGCATCCGCGCTACCAGATCCGGATCAAGCCTCGGCGCACCGATCGCCTGCGCTTGAGCCTGGAGCCGCTCCTCCAAGGTGAGCTGAGCCTGACTCGCGAACCGCTCAGCGCCATGCGGCCGGAACACGCTCTCGCCATCGGGGCGGCGCAGGCACTCCGGAACCCGAGGCCATTCCGGAGCGGACAGCAACACCACCGCCTTCCCTGCCCCGCCCCGGATCGCCCGGTCGGCCAGTGTCTCTAGCGTCGCCGTGTTCGCCAGTGCACCGGCCGGGAGCGCCTCACCGACGTGCCGGATCAAGTCCGCCTTGGTCCACGTGGTCATCCTGGCTTGCATGTTGAAGACAGCTTCAGTCATGACGCGGCGGGCCTGCTCAGCTGTCAGGCCACCGGAATCGCACGCTTGATCGGCCGGAACCTGAATCCGCAGACGCCCCTGCTCCAGCGCTCGGTGCCGCTCCTGCCGACTCGCGCGCTCCGGTCCGGCGCTGGCCTCTGCCCTGCCGATGTCCCGCCTGATCCTGCGCTGAGCCTGCTCCTCGCGTTGCTCCTGAGCTTCCCATGCGCGCAGGAGCAACGCAGGATCAGCTGCGACCGCCTCAGCTCCTCGCCGCGTCACGAAACCGGCGAACTGCTCCATGCCTGTTAGCTCCAGGTCATCCGGAGCGCGGCCGTGCTGGTGCGCGAACTCCGAAGCAATGCTCCGCACCAGTTGGCGTACCGCCTCAGGTGGTTCGGGCCACTCTGGCGCCGCCGGTTCGGGATCGCCAGATGCGGCAACCCGGTGAGTGGCTCCCTGCGCCTGGCGAGCTGCGTCAGCCACAGCCTCCGGGATCGCGGCCAGGTCGCCGACGTCGTGCTCGCGAGCCTGGGCCTCCCAGTCGCGCAACCTCTCCCGCAGGTCCAGCGGCTCACAGGACTTGGGCGGCCGGGTCCGCAGCGCGATGTCGCGCTGGATGCGGTACATCTGCCGGGCGTCAGGCCGCCGCCCGTGCTCAAGCTCTCGCTCATCTGCGATCCGCCGGGCTTCATCGACGATGGTCTGGCGGCGGGAGGAGAAGGCGTCCATAAGTTCCTGGCTTATCCCGGCGATCTCCCGGCCGTGCCCGTCGCGGCGCTGTACCCACGCAACGCCGAACATGCGGGTCAGCGCCGTCTCTGTCACTACCGCTGCCACCGCAGACGCCGCTCCCTGGAATCGGTACAGCGCCTTGGAATCAAGCTTGCGCCAGTTGCCGTCCCGCTCAGTGATCACTTTGGCGAGCACCAGATTGTGTACATGCAGCTGAGGGTCCCCTGCGCGGGAGGTGTGCTGGCGGAACGACCCGATGACCCAGTCCCGGGCGTGTTCCCACTTGCCCAGCTCGGCCATTGTTTCCGCCCCGGTTCCCCGGTGGTACCCGGTCCGGGTCAGCCCCGCCTCGTCCTGCAGGTACTCCAACGCCGCCGCGTTGCCTTCCATGATCGCCTCCCACGCCCACGCGGCCTGGCGATCGAAGTAGCCGGCCTCAGCGTCGTTGCCTGCCTGCCGTGCCTGCTCGGCCCTGGCCAGCCAGCCGCCGTGGAACAGCGTGATCGACTTCGACACCGACACCGTGACATCCCAGAACGGAACCGCGTGCCTGGCCTGCGCCCTGGCCAGCGTGCGCAGTTCCGCCTTCCGCGCCTCGCTGGCGTGCGGTTCCGCAGCCACCAGATCGCGGTAAATGTCCTCGTCGGACGCGAACCGCTGCGGTGCCCGGCCGAGCCGGGTCTTTCCCGACAGGTCGCGCGGGTCGGTGTGCTGCCCGAACAGCGGCTCGAACACCGCCCGGTCGATCATCTCCCCTTCGGCGAAACCCAGCACCCTGAGGCCGCGTCCAGTCCACCGACCGGGTGGCTCCCCTCCTTTGTCAGCAGGCGCCAGGTAGTAGTCCAGCGGCGATACAGCTGCCTTGTCTGCGGTGCCGATTTCCCGCCACGGATACGACGGGTCAAACCCCGGATTGATCTTCAGGACTACAGCCATAGGCAGCCGACCTCTCCCGCCGCGCTGAGCGCGGCGCTCGCAACCAAGATCATTCGTTAATGCCAAGGTGTGACGGTGATCTAGATCACCGTCACACGATAGCAAGAAAGGGTCGCCCGAGTCTGGGGCAGCGCCCGAGTGAGGGCGGCGGCAGTAACTTGATAGCTGAGGAGCTGATGAGGTCGTCATGCCGTCACAGTTACGCGAGGAGCCGTCCGCGCTGCGAAGAGCGCGGCTAGCCAGGAACTGGACGCTTGAAGAGGTCGTCGAGGAGATCGACATGCGTTCGCCGGGCGGGCATTCGGGCGTGACGCCGTCCCGCTGACCTGGCGTCGCGGCGACCTGATCGAGCGGCAGGCAGACAGAGGTACCAGTCACCCGCCGCAGTTGCCTCACTCGCCGCTTCACCGATTGTTACGCGCCTCTCGGCACAAGCGCCGGGTGTCACTGACGGCGAGCCTGGATCGCTGGCGTGCCTGGCTACAGGCACCCATGTCAGGCTCGTCTGACGCAGAGATGCTCACGGTGATGGCTGCGACCGGCACGACGATCGGTGCCACCTGATTCGCTACGCGAGCAGTGAACTCAGCTGCCTGGAGCTGGACTGCGAGCAGTCATGCGGCGGGGAAGCCGAAGACTGCGAGCAGTCATGCGGCCAGCAGCACCGGGCCGCCGGGATCATAGACCGGCGGCGCCAGCCCGAAAATCCCCGAGAAGCCCGATCCTTCGACGCGTCCGTATCCCGCTGTCTGCCCGGCGGGCCTGAGCTCCTTCACCCACCACGGCTTGACCACGCGCAGTGACATGCTGCTGAGCAGGCTGGCTTTGGCCTCATCAGCGTGCGCGGTTACCACCCGCATCGCGTCCACGCCCGCGACGGCACGCCGTTCCGATGCCGCCAGCAGCAGCGCCGCGCCATCCTCATCCCAGCTGCCGCTGCCGTCAACGGCGAAGTCATCCACGAAGCCCTCGCTCGCGCGGCGCTCGGCGATGATAAAGCCGTGCCCGGTACGCAGGGCGACGTTTGCATCCGAGCTGATCTGGCAGCGCAAGAATGCGCATGCGTGCCCGTCAGGTCCTTGGCCGGCCGCCAGAACACCGGCGAAAAGCAAGCGTAGACCTACCGGCGCCGCTCCATCAGCTCGGCTGCCTAAGCCGCATCATCGAGCGAAAGGTCTCTGACTGTCACGGCACGATGATCGCAGCCGATCAGGCCCAGCAATAACCGGCCCGGGCCGGGAGCGGACTGGCAATACCGCGCGGCTGCGCCTATCAGACCACAGGCTCCCGTGCTCCGCCGCAGGTCAAAACCCGAATGGTGGCTGCCGTACTAGGAATGAAGCCGATGGGCCGACGGAGACTGACCAATTGTCACCCGACGAATACACGACCTGCGTGTGCCGTGCGGTCCGGAGGGTTATCGTAGCCAAACTAGCGATCCAGATTCCAGGTCCTAACCCCTGATGCAGCAAACTCGGAATAATGCGTCGCCGAATGACGTGGCATCGCGAGGTCAACGGACTGCGAGCGAATTAGGGGTGGGGCAGCGCCGACGTCTTGTGCGTCTTGCCACGCCCCGCCAGCTAGGTCTACTGTCCGGTTCATGACGCGACGCCGGATCGTGATAGTAGTGGGCGTCGTTGTACCTGCGGTCAGCGTGCTGGTCGGCATTGTAACGGGTCCAGCAGCGACTCAGGGGCACTGGCCTGGCTGGCTGGAGTACTTGCGGGTGCACCCATGGCAGTCCCTGATCGTGTTGACGATCATCTCGGTGGGTCTCGCAGGTCTGGCGACGCAAGGACCTCCCGAACCCCTGGAGCTGAGGACCGTCGCAGATCGCCTGGCAGACGCCGTCCGCCGGGACCTGAATTATGAGGCTCAACGGCGCGCCCTTTTCGACCCCTATCCGCTGCCTGTGCGATGGGACGCGGCACCATCCGACCTAGTGGTTGGATGGCCATCCTTGATTAGAATCGCCGCGGCCTGGCCTGGCGGATCGGGATCCAACAGCGGAGACTGGGCCAATGGTCCTACTGATCTTGCCGGTTCCGATCGGGACCTTGCTGACGTCGTAAGAAAGGTGCCCACGGGCCGGTTGGTTGTGCTCGGCGATAAGGGCTCGGGCAAGACGATTCTGTTGGTGCGCCTAGTGCTGGAACTGCTTGACCGCCGACGGACTGGTGACCCGGTGCCCATACTGCTGCCGCTGGCTTCGTGGAATCCGACCGAGGAAGATCTGCGTAGCTGGATTGTGCGCTGGCTGATTACCGATCGGACTGGCCTAGGCGGCCCGACCGAGCTTGGAGGCCGTCATAGCGTGGCCCGGGCGCTCATGGAATCCGGCATGATCCTGCCAGTACTAGATGGGTTCGATGAGATTCCTCAAAGAGTACGAGGTGCGGCACTTGCTGGGATCAACGAGGCGATGCAACCCGGCCTCGGTCTGATCTTGGCTGCGCGCACTGACGATTATCGTGTTGCTGTTCAACCAAATCCCGGTATCAACGGACTCTTGGCCTGCGCAGCGGGCATCGAACTGCGCCCGCTTGCAGTCGGCGTGGTCGCCAACTATCTGACAGACTCCGCAGGCGCTGCTAGCAGATGGGATCAGGTTATTGCGACCTTCAGCGCCGTCCATCCACCGCCTGCGGCTGAGGCGCTGAGAACACCGCTTATGGTTGCCCTAGCGCGAATTGCTTACAACCCTTGGCGTGGAGAGGATTTGGAGGCAATGGAACTCCAGCCTGTTGAGCTTCTTGATCCAGAGCTCTTCCCGAGCCGTCAGGCGGTCGAGGCTTACATGTTCGACCGCTTCATTTCGGCCTGTTACCGCAACCATCCTAACCCATCACATCCGTCACGGCGCTACCGGTGGAATGCCATGCAGGCCGAGCGCTGGTTGGCATTCCTTGCTAGGCACCTGGAGCAGGACCAAGGTGGCTCGACAGATCTTGCTTGGTGGAAGCTGCCTGGCGCTGCACCCAGGCACCTCCCAGGCGTAGCGGCCGGCTTGACAGTTGCACTAGTAGTCGGCGTTGGGTATCCGTTCGTGGGATTCGGCGTGGGGCTCACTGTGGGTCTTTTGAGTGGCCTTATAGCACGCTGGCGCCTTCGTCCCGGCCCCTTTGGTTTGGCACGCGGGGTGGCCGGTGGAGTTATAGGTGGCAATATCGGAGCATTGGTTTCATTGTTCTCCTTTGGCTTCGATGCTCAAGGTAAGCGAGTTTCTGAAATTCTTGCCAGTGGGATAGCTGTGGGCGTTGGCACGGCGGTTTTGGCCAGATTCCTGCCTGCACTGGTAGGAGGTCTCGTTGGGGCGCTAACGACTTCATTCTATGAGAACGCTCATATGTTTGAAGGCCTAAGAACTGAAGTCGGCTTTGCATCGCACCTTATCAATGCGTTTGGTGCCGGGCTTGCGGTCCTGTTGTTGGTCGAGATGGTTGGTCGTACTATTCCAGCACGCGGGTTTCGGTGGTCGCCAATCTGGTTTGCATCCGGGTTGGCGTGTGCACTCGCATTTGGATTCATCACTTGGGTTCAGGCGGGATGGATCGCGGGTCTTATCGTTGGGCTAGCCGGCACTATAGCCAGTGGACTAGTCGGTGGAATCGCCCAGGTCGCTGCGCCCGATTTGGCGGGCGGCGCGAGCCCGGACGTTGTTCTGCGGCGTGATCGAATGACTTTCCTTGCATCCGTATCAGGCCTGGGAATTGCGTCGGGAATTGCGGCGGGACTGATGGTGAGTTTGGGCCATTTGGCTTGGAATTCAAATGTACTGCGTCACGCCTTTGAGGTCGGGATAACGACCGTGCTAGCTGCGGGACTGGCGTTTGGATTCGTTCACGCACGATGGGGATCGTTTACTTTGGCTAGGTGGTACCTGGCAGTATCCGGGCGCTTGCCATGGAGGTTAATGACGTTCCTTCGCGACGCCTATGTGAATCGCGGCGTCCTTCGGCAAGTCGGGGGAATTTATCAGTTTCGGCATATTGAGGTACAACGCAACCTGCTTAGAGAGAGATATAGATTCGGAAGTGATGCCGCCGTTCGCGCTGTGCGGAGATAAGTGAGAGCGCCAGCGATCTGTGAGTCGCATGCTCTCTTTAAATAGCGAATTTTTCTGGCGGCTGCGAATTGAGGTGGCGGGTGCACAGCCGTAGGACGGTGCTTCCAGGTCTGCTAGCTGCGCTGACAGCGTTGCTGGCGATTTTGTCTGCCTTTCCAGTTAACGTTGTCAGCGGTTACATTCCGGCGGCTGTTACAAGCCACCGCTGGTTGTGGGTCGGATTGCTAGCGGGTCTGACCTTGGTAATGGTTTGGTTGGCATGGCTTGCTGGCCGGGTGACTCAGACGTTGGACGCGAGGCTGTGGCAGGTGCCGCAGGTGTCTGGGTGGGTAGACAGGGCAGAGCTTGTTGAGGTGGTGTCCACACTAGCGTCGAGTCGTGATGGAACGGTGGCGGTAACGACAGGTCTGGTAGGAGCGGGCGGTTTCGGCAAGACGATGCTGGCAGCGCAGGCATGTCAGCACCGGACTGTACGGCGGCGGTTCCGCGGCGGGATCGTCTGGGTGACAGTGGGCCGGGAAATTGCTGGCGCGGCGTTGGCTGTGCGGATCGGTGAAGTGATAGGGATCATTAGCGGGCAGGCGCCGACGTTCACTAGCCCTGAGCAGGCGGGCCAAGCGCTGGCGGAGGTGCTGGCGACGCGGGGCCGGACGCTGCTGGTGGCCGACGATGTCTGGACGGCGGCTCAATTGGAGCCTTTCGCCTCAGCTACGCAAGCGGGCCGACTGCTCGTCACCACGAGGCGGCCTGGGGTGCTGGTCGGCATCGAAGCACATGAGATCACGGTTGATGCGTTGACCCGACCAGTGGCACTGAGATTGCTGAGGCGGCAATTGCCGACGATGGCTGATGAGTGGGAGAAGAAGCTACTGGGGCTGACTGGCGGTTGGCCGTTGCTGTTGTCTCTGGTAAACCGGCGGCTGGCCGATGAGGTGGGCCGCCGTGGGGCGACAATCGACATGGCTGCCGCTGACGCCGCCATGCGACTACAGCGAGGCGGACCGCAGGCTCTAGATATCACAGACTCGGGCAGCCGAATGACCGCGGTTGCTGCCACCATGGATTACAGCCTGGATACGCTGGACGCATTTGAACGGGACCGGTTCAGCGAGCTAGCGGTCTTTGCAGAGGACGCCGAAGTACCGCTCGCTGTGATCGGCTTGTTGTGGAACGGCAGCAGCGGGCTCAGCCTTGATGCGGCGGAGCCGCTGTGCGAGCGGCTGGATGGGTTGTCGCTTCTGACTTTGACCTGGGCAGGTCAGAAGCGGGTGATCGTTATCCATGATGTGATTCGCGGGTTCGTAGTTGGCCGTCTCGGCGCGGGTCGGCTATCCGTACTTAACGGCGTGCTGTTGGACATGGTCGCCGGGAGTGCGCCGACCGCTGGTGCGTCTAGCACGGCAGCGCGGGTGGCATGGTGGGATGTGGTCGCACGGCAAGGAGACCGGTATTGGCTGGATCACCTGACAGAGCACTTGCTCGCCGCAGGCCGGGTGGCCGAGGCCGAAGCGGTGGTGTGCGATCTAAGGTGGGCTGGAATGCGAGTACAGGCGTCCGGACCGCCTGCATTGGCTGCCGACTTTGTTCGGGTTGGTACACAGCGAGCGGTCCGCCTGGGGGCTGTACTTGCACGGGTCGCCCATCTGCTGGCGCCGACAGAGCCCGCAGACGCCGTACTGGATATCTTGCATAGTCGGGTCGCTAACGACCCAGAGTGGGGGCCGCAAGTTGCCGACCTAGAGGATTCCTTCGATCGGCCCCGGCTAGCTAATCAATGGCCCCTCCCGGACTTGCCGGCTCCTGAGCTGCGGCGCGTCCTCATGGGCCACACCGACTGGGTGTCTGCGGTGGCGGTGGCACCGGACGGCACTTGGCTGGCAACCGGCAGCCGCGATCGCACGGTTCGGATCTGGGATGCAGCGACAGGGCGGCAGCGCGGCATACTGACGGGCCACGGCGGTTCTGTCTCGGCGGTGGCTGTGGCACCCGATGGCACCTGGCTGGTCACGGCGAGCATTGACGGGACGGTTCGGATCTGGGATGCAGCGACAGGGCGGCAGCGCGGCATCCTGACGGGCCATGCTGGTCCGGTCAGAGCGGTGGCCGTGGCGCCGGATGGTAGCTGGTTGGCCACGGGCAGTATCGACAGGACAGTTCGGATCTGGGATGCGGCTACCGGGCAGGCGCGCGGGATCCTGACTGGCCACAAGAGTTCTGTTTCTGCGGTGGCGGTAGCTACGGATGGCACATGGCTGGCCTCCGGCAGTGCCGATGGCAGTGTCTTGATTTGGGATATCGCCACAGGTCAGCAGCGCGTCAACCTATCTGGCCACACTAACTGGGTAAATGCCATAACCGCGGTTCCCGGCCGCCCCCTGGTCGCTACCAGTAGTTGGGATGGGACGGCTGCGATATGGGACGCGGTCACCGGCCAGCGGCGCGCGACCTTCACCGGGCATGACAGCCCTGTGAGAGCGGTAGCCGTTGCCCCTAATGGCAGCTGGCTGGCGACCGGCGGCATCGACGGGACGGTGAGGGTCTGGGATGCGGTCACGGGGCAGCAGCGCGCGAGCCTGGCCGGTCACAACGACTGGGTGAACGCGGTGGCGGTGGCTCCCGACGGCAGCTGGCTGGCGACCGGCAGTGGCGACGGGACGGTCATGATCTGGGATGCGGTCACGGGGCAGCAGCGCGCGAGCCTGGCCGGTCACAACGACTGGGTCAACGCGGTGGCCGTTGCCCCTAATGGCAGCTGGCTGGCGACCGGCGGCATCGACGGGACGGTGAGGGTCTGGGATGCGGTCACGGGGCAGCAGCGCGCGAGCCTGGCGGGCCATGGCGGTGCGGTGAACGCGGTGGCGGTGGCTCCCGACGGCAGCTGGCTGGCGACCGGCGGCATCGACGGGACGGTGAGGGTCTGGGATGCGGTCACGGGGCAGCAGCGCGCGAGCCTGGCGGGCCATGGCGGTGCGGTGAACGCGGTGGCGGTGGCTCCCGACGGCAGCTGGCTGGCGACCGGCGGCATCGACGGGACGGTGAGGGTCTGGGATGCGGTCACGGGGCAGCAGCGCGCGAGCCTGGCGGGCCATGGCGATGCGGTGAACGCGGTGGCGGTGGCTCCCGACGGCAGCTGGCTGGCGACCGGCGGCATCGACGGGACGGTGAGGGTCTGGGATGCGGTCACGGGGCAGCAGCGCGCGAGCCTGGCGGGCCATGGCGATGCGGTGAACGCGGTGGCGGTGGCTCCCGACGGCAGCTGGCTGGCGACCGGCGGCATCGACGGGACGGTGAGGGTCTGGGATGCGGTCACGGGGCAGCAGCGCGCGAGCCTGGCGGGCCATGGCGGTGCGGTGAACGCGGTGGCGGTGGCTCCCGACGGCAGCTGGCTGGCGACCGGCGGCATCGACCGGACTGTAACGATCTGGGATGCCGCCAGCTGGCAATCGCGGGCCCTTATGCGCGTGGAGAACTCGGTCCTTAGCTCCGCCTGGGTCGACGGCAGATGCCTTGTCGTCGGCGGTCCTGCAGGCCTCTACCTGTTTAGCTTCCTGACCGGCACTACATCACCACCGTCTCTGTTGACCCGCTAGACCAGCGCCGGGCGTGGCGAGCATCTGGTTTCGTTGGCGCTGCCGTCCGGCCCGTGCTCGTACCAGACCGTGCCGTAGTAGCACTGCTGCTCGGGCAGGCCCAGATCCAGGTAGTGGTTGATCAAGACGGCGATCTTGTCGAGCGCCGCGAAGGCCTCCTTGTAGGCCATCTTCAGGTGGCCGACGTAGATGTTGCTGGCCGAGTGGTCCTCCAGGTTCACCAGGGTTGTCTGACGGCTGATGGCCGAGAAGTTGTTATCGGCATGATTATTTGGTCATGGATCGAAGATCAACGGCGACGCTAATTTGTGACGGGGCAGCCAGGAGCTGCTCCCATACGCAGGCCAGCTTGTCATGGAACGTGATCGGCTCGGCCGGCCCGCCACGGGCGGGGCCGGCCCAATAGTGCGGCACCCGCACGCAGATGTTCCGATTCTGCATGGATCGGCCTCACCGCGCTGCGCGAGGAAGGTGCCGTCCGCGCCTGCCTCGACACGGATCGCACCAACCGTGCCCTCAGCTTGATCGGCAGAACCCAGTTGCTCACGCCACCAAACGAGCCGACCAGCGGCTGGACTAGATCGGTGACCAGCTCACCGCTGCGCGCCAGAACTGATCGCCTCGTCGGCCAGGTGAGGTCAACCGCGAGCTAAGGCGAGTCTCTCGCCGGGAAGCATTCGGGATGCGCATAGCGAGCAGACTGGCTGGCCATCCATGTCGCGAGTCATGTAGCTTGGGTCGTCGACCTCGAATGCCCTGCCGCAGCGGGCGCATATGAGCCTGGGTTCCTCTCCGGTGACGAGGGAGGTAATCTCACGCCAGTCGACATGGTCCGTCACCAGAAGTTGCTCACGGATCTGCCACCATTCATTTCGGCTTTTCAGAAGCGTTCCTCTAGCAAGCTCTCTAGCTGGAGTTGTTTCGGCTATCGTCGGCGACGGATACCGGACACGCAAGTTACTCCAGTCTTGCAATTGGGCAAACTGCACTTTGACCAACTCAATTCTCTGAAGCCGATCCGCCTCAATGCCTGCCATTACGATAGCTATACTTTCATGATCATTGCGAGCAGCTAGCCGGAGAGTTTTCCCTCCTCCCGAGTTGCCATTCAATGCAACATGTGGCCACGTTTGCATAAACCATGCCACGGTTGCATGGCCAGCTTCGTGTCCAGCAAGAATCTCCCGGTCGGTGAACTCGCCGTGACGATCGATTGTCAGCAGGGAGCCTTCAGATACCCACTGTGGCGGATTGCCGCTCGTCTTCATGCTGCGAGCCTACCCTTACAGCTTCATCAACCGGTCGGAATCGCCGCGGACGGCTCTAACGTTTACATGGCAACTCCAACGACTGCTATCACCACAGCACTATTGCCGGCAAATCGGTGACAGAGCTGACACCGGACAACGAGCTGGGTGAGAGCCGAGGCCGCTCGCCTGCTAAAGCTGATGCTCGTCAGTTGGTGCGGACACGGCTGCATCCCGGTCATGCCCGCAATATCGATTCCGATTCCCTGACACGACTCCAGGAACAGCCGGATAATCGGCGTGTCCAGAACGGGAAGGTCTGTAGCGTGGAAAGCGCGACTCTTACGGCATCAATTGCCCCTGGGAGCGCCCGCCGACGCGACGCGAATACTGAGCCAGGGCGTCGGCGCGAGTAATTACGTAATTGCTGTGATGTTGACGACCCCTTTCTTGTACACCACAGTCAATCCTTCTCGCTCATTATGACTTCACGCCAATCAGATGCTGAGTCGAACATGACATCACAGCCTTGTTTTTCCAAGGAGGCCACCATACCATTCACTCGGCTAAGATCACCTGATTGGTCGGCATAGAGCATCGCGGCCGTCCCCGTCGTGCGTAGCCAGCTCAAATAAAGATAAAACGCGCGTGCAAGAATAACATTCCACGTAGCGATACAGGCCTTAAACACTAGCTCTATGCATGCAATAACCGAATGCTCTGGCCATTCGCTGTGCTCGGCCTTAAAACACCAGAGAAGCACGAGGTAGGTAGCCGCGCGGGAACATTTCGCGGCGATTAGATCCTGAAGCAATGCTACGGGAGGCATTATGCCTTCTTCTGAGTTACCCGGTCCCAAAGCGACCAGTGCAGGCTCTAGCTCCTGGCCACCCCGAGAGGCTGTCAGGCGGTCCCATGCATCATGCTCTCGAATTCGTTCAAGCCACTTACCGGCCTCGGCGGGACGCCACACGACCATCAGGCTATCCGTAACCAGCAGAATCATTTCCGTTAGCCATCTATACCGGTCGTCGCCTTCCGTGGAATCGCCAAGATGCTCAGATGAGATCACATCCAGCAACGAAAGCACTCTTCTTTGCAACGCGACAATACAGTCGCAGTAGTTAGCGCACGAAATGTCGCATGGAGCGCATTTAATTATAAGCCGCCATATTTGGTACTCTACGACACCCACGTACGAAGTGGGTTTGTATGCTGGCAAGTGGTCGGCCATGCGTCGTAGCGCGGCCGATAGTGCTCCACGCTCAAGGGGCAGTTGAACAGCCGTACTAGTCAACTCATGCGCTAGCAAACCAATTTCCACGAGACCAACCTGATCGGCCTCAACCAGTTCCAGCAACCTCCCTTGGGCTAGCTCGTGCCAATGACGGGCATCGCTCTGACCTCGGCCGGTAAGCAGTATCAGTACAGCCGCTTTTAGTTCATTCGGCGGACAATCACTCCGGCTAAGCGTGCTCCGCGCTATAGCGAGAGCCGACTCGTACCCCTGAAGCTCGCCGCCGTCAAGCGCACTAACCCATTGCGGAGAAAAGAGACTACGAACCGTGGCATTGACCAGGTGTCCAAGTGACCCAAAGAGACCAGGCCGTTCGAATATACGGCGGGCCGAATTGATGAGATTGTCAACAAAGTCTCTACCTTCAGTGTTGGTCGATATGCTATCTGCTACATTGGCAAGTCGCTTAATTTCCCTTATCAGAAGATTATCCTGACTGTCCTCGGCCGAAAGCATGTCGAGCGCCCACGCCACATAGGCGAGTTCATCGTTGATCACATGCTGCAGGCGGAACAGCAAAATCTCGGGTGCTTTATCGCTGTCGGTACTCATGTAAGCTTCTCTCGTTATTTCTTCTGACGCCAAGACCTGATCAAATCAGCCGTACTCGTGACACTCTGAGGAGTGTCGTCGAAACGACTCAGCGCCACGTAATGTTGACGCAGCGCTGACGAGGTAGCCCCGGGTGAACCCGGCCAGCGCGCGTACTTCGCGCAGCCGCTCGGCCTGCACGATGTCGGCGAGGAAGTCGGCCAGCGGGGGCGGGGCGCCTGCTGGGTCGCGGCGGATGGTGAAGTCGTCGGTCGGCTCGGGCGGGACGGGTGAGGTGAAGACTTCCCACTCCGGCGTGCGCAGGTCGGGGTAGGTCCCCGGCTCCTGGCCGGGCCCGGCTTCCAGTTCCTTGCGGTGCTGGGCGATGGCGTCCAGGACTTCGTCCCTGGTCCACCGGTGCAGGTTCTGGAACTGCGGCAGGCCCCAGGCGAAGTCCAGCGTTGCCGGAGTGGTCACGTTCTGCAGGTGCTCCCAGAGCTGCTCCACCTTCGCCTGCAGGGCGCTGGCTCCGACCTGCGGGACAGCGAGCGCGGACAGGGTCTGGGCGAACCACTGGTTGGAGGCGCCGACGACGATCACCATTGGCTGCTGGCGGCATTCCTCGAACGTTCCCAGGTGCGGGTGACGGCCCCGGCAGGCGGGCAGCGATTCCTCGCCGCGGCGGCCCATGGCTTGGCGGATGTTCCGCCTCGCCGGGCAGTTCAGGCAACGGATGTCCACGTTCGCGCCCTGGTTGCCGCCGTAGTCGGCCATCCGCAGCTGGGGATGGCTGACCTCGGGGCACCCGCCGCCCCGGTGCACGAACCCGGCGTAGGGAAAGTCATCCAGGTGCCCGCTCACGCAAGCCAGCACGAACCGCGCGGCGACCGCCAGCGGCCGCCTGCGACGGCGGGGACAGTCCTCGTGAAAGAACTTCGCCTCGTCCGGGCGGCGTGCCTTCTCGTTGGCGAACCCCCAGATGCCGGAGTCGAGGGAGGCGAGCCGGCTGCACGCGGTGCACCGCAGCCACTGCGGGAATGCAGTGACAGGGACGCCGACCCGGCCCGGCTGGCCGTTGGGGTCGGCGTCGAAGCCATCCAGCCAGGGCGGCGGGCGGAGCTGCGCGACCGGGGCATTGAGTAGCTTCCCGACCGCGGCCAGCAGCCGCGGCTCGGCCAGCGGCGTCCACTCGGGCACCGTGTCGTAGCGCCAGTCATCCAGGCCGCGGACCAGCACCGGGAAGTTCGGCAAGTCGATGAGAGCGCCGACGCCGCCGGTGAACATCAGGTGGCTCGGGCGGACCGTGCCGACCCTGCGCCGGTGCTGTGCTGTCGGCGGCATCAGTGGCCTCCCCCGTTGGCGTCGAGCGCCGACTCGCCCAGCTCGTCGGCGTCCGGGACGTCCTCAGGATCATCTGCGGCCCGCCCGTCCGGGTCATCCGCATCGTCCGCGCGGGCGCCGAACAGCCAGGCGGGCTGGCCGAGCACGGGCTCGAACAGTCCGGCGCCGGGAACCAGCAGGTTGATCTCGTTCTCGGTTTCGCGCATCGACATGGGGACGGTCAGCTCTGTCCACGCTCCGCCGCTGGCCACATCCAGCAGGCCGCGCAGCGGCTGGTTGCCCGGCCGGTCACGGTATCCGAGCCGTGCGGAACCGGAGCCTGTCTTGGCCAGCTCCCACCGGTCCCGCAACGCGCCGATCCGCTCGCCGAGGTAGTCCCGGCCTGTGCGTGCCGAGAATCGCATCCACGGCCCTGACCAGCAGAGTTGCTCGCCTGGCACTCGGCTCGTGATGATCACCCATCATGTGCCTGCGGTTCGTGTTCCTCCTGATCACGCGGCTAGCCGCGTGGCTGCGGCTGGCCCGGCGTGAGGAGACGTGGAAGACTGCAGAGATCTTGATCCTGCGCCACCAGCTCGCCGTCCTGCAACGGCAGCGGCAGCAGCCGCGCCGCCCGAGACTCAACTGGGCGGACCCGGCCCTGCTCGCGGCCCTGCTCGGCGTGATACCTAAAGCCCGCCGCCACCGGCTGCGGCTGCTGGTCACCCCGGACACGATCATGCGCTGGCACCGCGACATCGCCCGCCGCCGGCGGGCCGCCAGGTCCATGCGCGGCAAGACCGGCCGGCCGGCCACCCGCCGGAACATCAGGACACTGGCGCTCCGGCTGGCCCGGGAGAACCCCGGCTGGGGCTACCGCAGGATCCACGGGGAACTGGCCGGGCTGGGAGTGCGAGTCTCGGCGTCGACGGCATGGGAGATCCTGAAGAACGCCGGAATCGACCCCGCACCGCGCCGGACCGGGCCAGCCTGGTCCCAGTTCCTGCGTTCTCAGGCCGAGGCCATCCTGGCGTGCGACTTCTTCACGGCGGAACTGCTCGACGGCACCCACGCGTACGTCCTGGCCGTGATCGAGCACGCCACCCGGCGCATCCGCATCCTCGGAGTCACCCTGCACCCAGCCGGCGCGTGGACCGCCCAGCAGGCCCGCAACCTGATCATGGACCTCGGCGAGCAGGCGCACCAGATCAAGCTCATGATCCGCGATCGTGGCTCGAACTTCACCGCGGCATTCGACGCCGTCCTCGCTGACGCCGACATCCGGACCGTGCTCTGCAGCATCCAGGCGCCTCGCATGAACGCGATCGCCGAACGCTGGATCGGGGGATGCCGCCGCGAACTCCTGGACCGCATCCTGATCTGGAACCAGGCCCGTCTACGGCGGATCCTGCGCGAGTACGAGACCCACCACAATCAGCACCGGCCCCACCGCTCTCTGCACGCCGCCGCGCCGCTGACACCACTACCCGAACCGGTCGATCTCGACCAGTACCGCGTCCGAAGACAGACTCGCGTCGGTGGCCTGATCAACGGATATCGCCTGGTCGCGTGACGTGGACGAGGTTTTCGGCACGCACATGTACAACTACGACCATCTACGGACAGCTAATGTCAGCTCAGGGCTTAGATCGAGGATGATCGCGGTAGTTATTCGTTGCCTGATAAAGAAGCGATCCTGCTGCGGCGACCCGAGGGTTCCTGGGATCCGTGGCCGCCACGTTCCCGTCGGGACGGCCCCAAGGGTCAGCCACGGTTGCGAACGGGCGGAGCCGAGGACCCGGTCGGCTGCTGGAGTTGCGATCGCGCAAGGGCCAGCTCGCATCGAGAACGCGGCGCACAGCGGTCGTACCAATCGGGCAGGATGAGCACGTGACCTGGCTGCCCGCGACCCTCTACGAGGCGGCGGCCCGAGCCGCCTACCAGGAGGCTGCCGACCTGGCGGAATGGTCGTCGTGGTTGCCCTTCGAGGACGCCTGTCGCGCTGCGCCGCGGGAGCCGGGCGTCTACCTTCTGCGCGAGCCGACCGGCCAGATCCGGTACGCCGGAATGGCGGGCGAGCGCGCCGGCAGCGGTCGTCCGCAAGGCCTGCACGGGCGGCTCTCGGTGTACTGGTCAGGGAAGGCCGCCGTGTCCGGGTTCGGGGAAGCCGCGCTCGACCGGGCGGTGGCAGACCCGGACTGGGTGGAGCAGCAGCTGGAACGATTGCGCGCGTCCGGGCCGAAGCGGCGAAGGAATGGGCTCGTGCTGCCGTCCTGCGGCTCGGCCTTGAGGTGTCCTGGGCGGTATGCGCCGACAAGGACCGCGCACCAGTTCCTCCGATTGAATGTCGCCGGCTCGTATCCCACGGGCGAAAACCTGGCGAAGGTCGCTGCCGAATCCGTGGCAGAGAGTCCGCCGGACATGAGCTCTAGCGCCAGCCGCCCACAGCCAGAGCAAGCGCCAGCGCGAACCCTGCGATAGTTTAGATATTCGCGATCATGGCAAATGCCAGGACGTGTGTATCGCTCCGCGTGAGCCGCGGCTATGTTTCAGCGCCGGACAGCAACGGCCTTGACAGCCTTATCGACGTGGCGCCGGTCGGCGGATACGACCGTCCCCGGAAGCGCTGCATGGCCCGTGGCCGCGTTACCGGCTGTCGCCCACCTTCGGCGGGCTGCGGCTGGGTAACCGATGACACCGGATGCGAGCGCGGGCGCCATGCCGATGACCAGCCTGACCGGCCGCCGAGCCGGACCACGCGACCGTCGAGCGTCGCGGAACTGCGTCAGGCAGACCCGGCGCCGCCAGCCGGCAAGTCGAGCTTGCCGCGGAGTGGTTCGGCGTCGGGGTGATGCAAGTCATCGAGGATGGCCAGGGCTTCGGTCCAGGCTTCGAGCGCGGCGGGCACGTTGCCATCGGCCTCGTGCGCGTCCCCGGCATAGGCGAGCGTCTGGGCCTTGCGCCACCGGTCACCCAATTTCTCAAGCAGCTCGACCGCGCGGCGATAGCACTCTGCCGCCTCGCCGTGGCGGCCAAGATGCTGGTATGCGTAGGCCAGGCTGTCGAGCGCGACCGGCTGGATGTGCCTGTGGCCGATTTGCTGGCTGAGCGCGACCGCCTGCTGGCAGTATTCCAGCGCCTGCTGGTGGCGGCCGAGCTGGGCCAGATACCAGCCAATCTGATTGAGCGCGTCTGCCACCAGCGGCCGCGCCTCCGGTCCGGCGTCCTGCAGCAGCCGCAATGCCCGCTGGCTGCTCGCGAGCGCATCCTCCCACCGGCCCAGGAATTCCATCGCACGGCCGATGTAGACGTGGACGCGGGCCTGGCCTTCAACGTCCCCGACATCCTCGCGCAGCCCAAGCGCTGTGGCGAAGTGGGCGAGGGCGTCCGCGGCTCGGCCGGACTGGATCAGGGCGTTGGCGACACCGCAATGGGCGAAGGCCTGGCCATCCGGGTCGCCGAGCCGGAAAGTTGCCGCCAGCGCGACCTTCTGGGTGTCCGCCCAGTCCTGCCAGTGGCTACGGCGATTGAAATAGGTCTCCAGGCAGTAGGCGAGTTGCCAGGCGTGCACATCGAAGCCGTTCTCGGCGGCCAGCGTAACTGCCGCGACCAGCCCGCGGTGCTCAGCGTCCAGCCAGGCCAGGGCCTGGTCGAGGCTGGCCAAGTGCTCAGGCACCACGCCGGGCCTGGAGGCCCGCAGGTCGACCGCCCGCCGCAGCGGGTAGAGCAGGCGGTCCGCGGTGGCGGCGGTGCGCAGGTAGTAGTCGAGCAGCCGGCCCTGCGCCGCCCGGCGCGCCGGGCGGGATCCAGTCGTGGCGGCGAGCTCGATGGCGTAGTCGCGCAGCAGGTCATGGCAGCCGTAGCGGCCCAGGACCTGCTCGGAGAGCAAGTGAGCGCGGGCCAGCTCGGCTAGCGTCCGCCGGGCCTCGGCTGGCGGGCTGCCTGCCAGGCTGGCCGCGGCACTGGTGGTGACGTCTGTGCCGGGGTGCAGGCCGAGCAGCCGGAACAGCCGGGCGGCGGGCTGGCTCAGGTTCTGGTAGGACCAGGAAAACACGGCCCGGATCTCGGTGCGGTCATCGCCGGCGGCATCGAGCAAGTTCAGCCGGTGCTGCTGGTCGGCCAGCTCACGCACCAGCTCGACCAGCGGGATAGCCGGGCGGGCGGCGGCCAGCTCAGCGGCGATCCGCAGTGCCAGCGGCAGCCGGGCGCATCGGTCCGCCAGTTCCGCGGCCGATTCAGGGTCTGCGTCGGCTCGCTCCCCGATCAGCGAGTGCAGCAGGGTGACCGCGTCCGCCGACGGCAGCAGGTTCAGGTCAAGGCGTTCTGCGCCATCCCTGGCGATCAGGCCGGCCAGCGCATTCCTGCTAGTGACCACCGCCAGGCAGCCAGGGGCGCCGGGAAGCAGCGGCCGGACCTGCTCGGCATCGCGGGCGTTGTCCAGGACCACCAGCACGCGCCGACCGGCTAGCAGACTGCGGTACCTGGCCGCCCGCTCGTCCGGCCCGGCCGGGATGTCCTGGCCCGGGCCGCCAAGCGCGCGCAAGAGCCCTGCCAGCGCGTCCTCGGCTGCCACCGGCGGGCCGGGATCGTATCCGTGCAGGTTCACGAACAGCTGGCCGTCAGGGAAGGCATCCGCGATCTGGTAGGCCCACCGCACCGCCAGCGCGGTCTTGCCCACCCCCGCGGTACCTCCGATCGCCGAGATCACCATCGTCCCCGGTCCGCCACCAGCAGTCAGCATGCGGGACAGCGTGGTAAGTTCACGGCCGCGGCCGACAAAGTTCCGCACGGCGCCGGGTAGCTGCTGGGGCACGGGCCGCCCGCCGGTCACCGGAATCGGCATGGGCAGGTGCTCCGCCGCTGCCGCAGCCGAGCCGGCCGGCTCGCTGACCAGCCTGCGACCGGCTAATGCGAGGAATTGCTCCCGTGCCCCATCCCGCAGGCCTAGCGCATCGGCCAGCCGGCGCACTGAGCCCGAATGCGGCCACCGGGTGCGGCCGCGCTCAAGATCGCTAATCGCGCGAGCGCTCAGGCCGGCCCGGGCAGCCAGCTCCTCCTGCGAGAGCCTGGCCGACAGGCGGCAGGCAATCAGGCGCGTCGCAAACGCCGTGACGTCGTCAGCCATTCCAGGCAGCCTCCGGCTAGCAGACGGGTTATCACCGGTTCGTTTCCCGGATCAACCGGAACGATACCCACTCTGCTGCCGCGATCACCCACGTTGCGCTCAGCCGACCCGGCATCGCCAGACCAGCCGCTCACTCAGGGCGGCCTGTACACGGCGCCGCCTGCCCGGCAACGTGCCCGCGCCGCAGATCGCTGCCGGGGCGTGCGGGCTGGGCCTCTTCAGGTACACACAGCCGCGCCCCGCCGGCCGTGCCGCGGAAGGAGGTGTGCGTGCTTGGCCTGATGGCGAGGCGCTGCTGCGGGGAGGGCGCCGCGGGGCTTTGTGACGGCGAGGCAGGCGGACGGCGACCTGGTTCGAGCTGCGATACGGCTGGCATCGCTGCCCGGCGATGGATCTGGCCTGGACCCGGCTGCTACCTCGGGCGGATCTCGCCCGGAGTCCGGGCACCGATGATCGCGCGCCAGGCGCAGGTCATCATCGTTGCCTGCCTGACCAAGTACTGCGAATGCTCACCTAAGCCCCGCGGCAGTCATGGTCAGCCGTTTCGCCCGTTCCCTCCCTTGTAGTTCTGCCATTCGGCAATGTACGGCTGCCAGTTTCCTATGCAGCCATACTTGAGCACGCAATCGGTGAAGTTTCCCTGCGCGTATTCTTCGTTTCCCGAGCAGTTGACTGTGCTGCCGTTTGCGACGTAGCAGTACCATCCGGTGCCGCTCGCGATGGTGCCCTGGTAGGCCCATCCGGTAGCACTGCCCGGTCCGGTCGCCTGACCCTGAATATTGGTCGAGTGGTAGGTGACGATCCTGCCGTTCCAGCAGAAGTAGGTGTTCATGGTGAACCAGGCCAGCTCGGGCCAGTTGAACGGAGCCGCATACAGGTCGTCTTCGTTGAAGTCGTTGCCACAACCGTTGGCGATGGTGCTACCGGCGGCGTAGGTGACCTTGCTGATGATGACTTCGTTGAACTTTCCGCCGGGCAGATGCCGGATGACCTTCGTAGTCCTGGCTTGCATAGGCCTGGCGTGACCAGCCGCCGAACTCGCGTTCGCCACTCCGCCTGTCGTCGCGAGCGCGAGGGATGCGACTGCCGCAGCAGCCAGGAATGGGATGAGACGATATCTAATGTTCATGTTTGAGCCTCCACTTCAGAGCGCATGGACGCGGCGGCTTTAGCAGGTTTGGCTAAAGCGCGGATTCCGGCGTCTCAATGGCATTGCCGAGTTATTCGGCTACGTGCTTTGGAACTCCTTTCGCCAGTACGGCCCTTTGTATTGGGCCAGCCGCAAGCACCGACGGCGAGAGTGTTCGCCGCAACCGACGCTAAGGCGGGACAATATGAAATGCCACGAAGTATGATCAGCAATTTCACTTGCACTTTTTCCGGGGAAAGTTCCGGTAGCTGCCGGAAGCCTGTGGGTGCCGAGAACCATGTCACAGCCACTGACCTGGTGTCTCTTGTTGTCGGAGGGGCGGTCAGGTTTAGGTATCTGGCTGCGCGAGCTTCGTACGTTCGGGCACTGTCAGTACCCATGTCACTACGTTTCGCCTATCTGGCGGCACTCAGAGTATTCGGCTGGCTCGCCTTGCTCGCCCGGTCCGACTGCGCCAAGGACGCCGAGATCCTGATCTTGCGTCACCAGGTCGCCGTGCTCCAGCGCCAGGAAAGGACACCGAGGCTGTTCTGGGCTGACCGGGCGGTCCTAGCCGCACTGGCCCGGCTGCTGCCTCGCGGTCATCTCCGCCAGCTGCGCCTGATCATCTCACCGCGCACCCTGCTGCGCTGGCACGCCGACCTGGTCAGACGGCGGTGGACCTACCCGCCCCGCACGCCGGGCCGGCCTCGCACCGCGCAGGCCATTCGTGCGATGGCGCTTGAGATGGCATACGACAATCCGGGCTGGGGCTACCGGCGCATCCACGGCGAGCTCATAGGCCTCGGATATAAGATCGCGCCCTCGACTGTGTGGCAGATCCTCAAGGACGCGGGCATCGATCCTGCGCCTCAGCGGTCCGGGCAGACCTGGCGGGCGTTCCTGGCCGGGCAGGTCAAGACAATCCTGGCCGCGGATTTCTTCCACGTCGACACGGTGTTCCTGGGCCGCCTGTATGTCCTGTTCTTCATCGAGCACGGCACCCGCTGCGTGCACCTGGCCGGTATCACTGCCCACCCCACCGGGGAGTGGGTGACCCAGCAAGCCCGCAACCTGCTGATGAACCTCGAGGACCGCGCTGACAGTTTCCGGTTCCTGATCCGGGACCGGGACGCCAAGTTCACCGCCGGGTCCGATGCGGTGTTCACTGCGGCTGGCGTGCGGATCATTCAGACGCCCGTCCGGGCGCCGCGCGCGAACGCGATCGCGGAACGCTGGGTGGGCAGCGCCCGCCGCGAGTGCCTGGACCGGATGGTGATCACTGGCGAACGGCACCTACGGCTGGTCCTTGGCGAGTACGTCGATCACTACAACGTCCACCGGCCGCACCGGGCACTGCAGCAGAACCCGCCCGCCGGTCGTACGCAACCGCCTGCGGAAGCGACCGGCGTGCGCGTTCTGCGCCGTGACCGGCTCGGCGGCCTGATCCATGAATACACGCAGGTCGCATAGGGTGACACGGTTTTCGGCACCTACAAGCTCCGATATGAGGCTGTGGGTGCAGAGGTGTGTCCTGAACGCAAGGAGGACCTGACGTAAGAACGAGTCCTTGATGCGGTGCTGTGCGGGAGATGAAGGTTCGTGGCCCTTCGGAGTCGCCCTGCGGAGGGAGACTTCGAGCCGCAGATCCGAGCGCCCGCGCCGGGCCCGCCAGCAGTTTCCTCGCCGGGGTCTTACCGCAGGCAGCCAGTTTCACCCGCGCAACAGCATCGCCCGCCAGCCCCCCCCCCCCCCCCCCGCCAATCTCGGCGTAGATCGCCGTACGCGAGTTCAGGTCACCTGGCGGGGCCGCACCATGGCGGGAACTAACAGGGACCACCAACGAGAATGTGGTCCGCGCGTATCAGCTGCAGATCCAGCGCGCAAACCCACACATTATCCAGACCAGCCACCGTCCACGATGATATCGCAGCCCCATCGGGGCCATCGCTCCTTGAGACGAGCCGAGGCCAGGCGTTACGGACAGGTTGTTCATCGCCTCCGCAGGCCGCCACGCGGTCTTGCCCAACGTGCCGTGTTCAGCGGCATCCGAGGGCTTCCGCGTGCCGCCAGTACGAGCACAGAATCGGAGCGGGGCGGAGGGCATCAGCCCGTTTCGCTGCCGGGTTCGTCGAGGGCGTCGTTGATGCGCTGGTTGGCGGGGCCGGCCTGGCCGTCGATGCAGTTCGCGTAGACCCTGAGCAGGACGGCGACGCCGTGGCCGGCGCGGCGGGCGACCTCGGTGGCGGGCACGCCCGCGTTGAGCCACAGGGACACGGCGGCGTGGCGGAGGTCGTAGGGACGGCGGGCCAGCGGGGATGCCTGCCGGGCGGGGGTGAGCGCGGCCTGGCGGGCGCGGTGCCAGACGTCGCCGTAGCCGGTGTCGTTCAGCGGGCCGCCGCGGGCGGTGCGGAACAGCCGCCCGCCGGGGTCGGTGCCGTACCGGCGGATGTGGGCGCGCAGGAGCTGGACGAGGACGGGCGGGATGGGGATGCTGCGGGTCTCGCTGACGGCGCGGTGCTTGAGCCCGCGGGTTTCGCGGCTGGTGCCGTGGTCGGTCCACTCGGTCCCGGCGCGGGGCTCGGAGGCGGCCAGGTCGATCCGGCCCCAGCCTTCGGGCGGCAGGACGCAGTCGCTGTCGCGCAGCGCGACGGCCTCGGAGGGGCGCAGGGCCGCGTAGTACAGGCAGCCGAAGAACGCTTCCATGTGCTCGCCCCGCGGGCCCTGCGCCCGGACAGCTTTCAGGAATGTCCGGGCCTGGGCAGGGCTGGCGACGGAGCGGCGGTCGACGGTCTCGGCGACCGCGGCGGCTTTCCACTGGATCCGGCCGAGCGGATTGGCGGTGAGCAGGCCGAGTTCGACGGCGTAGCCGAGTGCGTTGGCGAGCACGGCCCGCTTCCGCCGGGTGGTGGTCGCGGCACCGGGCTTGCCATCTAGCCGCCGGGCGCACGCGCCCAGCGCGGCTCGGGCGGTGGCCGGGTCCTCCAGCGCGGCCACGGGCATGGAGGCACCCGCGATCCAGTTCAGCGCCGCCGTGATCTCTGCAGGGACGGGCCGGCTGGCGCTGGCGGCGTTGAACGCGTAGGCGAACAGGGCGCGGCGGATGACCGCGGGTTCCGGTTCCCCGGGGCCGGGTTCGGCGAGGGCGAGGGTGATCGTGGTGAGCGCCTCGGCGGTGGCCCGGCGGGACTTGGCGGCCAGGTCGGGCCATTTCATCTGCGCGTACGCGCGGGCGTGCTCGTACCAGCTGCGGGTGGGGGGGCGCTCGGGTACGGCCGGCAGCCCAGTGGCCGTGCTGAAGGGCGTGCCGTCGCGGGCGGCGTCTTTCAGCGTGGTCAGGAACGCGTCCGCGAGCGCTTTGGCGGGGAATGACCTGCAGCGCTCGCGGCCGCCGACCGACCAGCGGACCCGGTACCGGCCGCGGGCGGTGTCGCTGATCTTCTTGATGTCCCAGAACTTCACCTGGTAGCTGTTCATGCGGCGTGCTCCTTAGGGTCGCCTTCCAGATCGCGCAGCCACTGGTCCAGCGTGCTGCGCCGGATCCGCACGGCACCGCCCGGCAGCTTCACCGATGCCGGGCCCGTGCCCTGGTGCCGCCAGCGGTAGAAAGCCGCGCGTGATACCCGCAGCTCGGCGATCACCTCATCGACGGTGAGCAGCTCATCGGGCTGGCCGGTCATTCCTGGTCCCTCCTTCTGCCTGGCCGCCCGCCGGCAGGGCGGGGCGGTGTTCGTCCGTAGCGGGCTGTCCGTGCGCTGTGGTGCATGCACGCTCGGGCCTGGCCCGCTGGTCAAGTCCTCGCGGCGAGTGCCCGCGGGAGCGGGCGGCCGGGCGATTGCGGGTGGCGGGCTGGCCAGCCACGTGATGACCTGCGCCGCCAGGTCCGCCTGACCCGTGTGCGGCCCTGTGCGGCGCCACGTGCGCACGCGCGGCCCGGCCCGGCATCAGGGGCCGCGGCCGGGTCTGGTTCGGGGCCGTGTGGCCGCACAGCGCCGGCGCCCGGCAGGGGCACGGCCGGGGCCAGGGCCTGGTGCATGGCACGCGGAGTTCCCCGCCGTCCGGGCCGCGCCGCGCGGGGCGCCCGGCCATGGCGACGCGGCTGGACTTGACGTCCCGCGCGGAGTCGGGCGTGGATCGGCGGCGGTGAATGACCCGGCACGCGGCGGCCTCGCGTGGCCGTCCCGGCCGGGCAGGCACCACCAGCCCATCAGTAACCCTGGAGGTGAGTGACCGTGACGACTGTCCCTGCAAGCCCGGAACGCGGCCCGGCAGGGCCGGCACCGGACATGCCTGGCGACCCCGCCGGCCCCGGGCGTCCCGTGAGCGAGGTACCCGGTTTCCCCGATGATGCGGACCGCGACGGCGATGTGGATGTGCTGTACCTGGCCGGGCAGCGCCCGGCGGCCCCGGGAGAATGGCTGCTGATCACTGCTGTCGACGGGACGCCCGGCGCGGAGTTCACCGCCCGCATCCTGCCCGCCGGCGGACGCTGCGCCCATGGCGGCGACGTCCTGGTGCACCTGGCCGCCGAGCCCGGGCACCTGGAGCCGCTGACGGTCCGCGTCGGGGCCTGGGCCGTTATCGGCGGGCACCTGATCCCGGTCGCGGAATGGGACCGGGAGGAACCAGAGGGCTGGCCCGAGAAGATCCGCGCCACCGTCGCGTTCGCCATGGGCATCCTGACCGAACTGGAAGAACATGGCGCCGACCTCGCCGCCGGCCACCGGATCGATCTGGACGGCGCCGTCGTCACGGCGACGGCGGGCATCCCCGCGGACGTGACCTTCGACCCGGCCGGAACCGGGAGGCCGGGGCGCTGACACCGGCACCGCCCGCAAAGCGGGGGCAGGCGGCACCGGCCGCCTGCCCCCGCACTGGTGCTGGCGCCATCCCGCACCCCGGCCTGCCGCCGACCCTGCAGGCGGCCCTTCACGGCCGTTCATGCCGCTCTCCGGGCGCAGCCCGGTAACCTCCAGGGCGGCCCGCTGCCGGCACAGCCGCCGGGCATCTGGGCGGGCGCCCCGCCGAAGAAGTCACGCGGGCCGGATGGCGGCAGGCCGCCGCCGTGTCGGGCGGGGTGAGCCTCCCGGATCATGCGGCGATCTCCTGGCCTTCTTCACCGGCCAGCGGATGGTCACGCTGCCCGCTCCGGGTGCGGGCCTGGGGCCGCCCGTCGGCGGATGACATTGGGTCGCAAGAGCTGCGGCACCTTTGTCGGCGGATGGCAGGTCCGGGACGTGCGGTCATGCGGCGGCTCCCTGGTCTGAGCGGGCGTCCGGGAGGCACGCGAGCCGCTGGCGGGCCAGGTCGTGGTAGGCGGGGTTGATGTCGATGCCGACATATGCGCGGCCGAGCTGGAGGGCGGCCAGGCCGGTAGTGCCGGCCCCGCTGAAGGGGTCCAGTACGACGCACGGGCGTACGGTGGGGTGCACGCAGCCGCGGTGGCCCGTCATGGCCTGGCTCAGCCGCTGGGCCGGGCCAGTGCCGGCGGGGGTGGGTGCACTGCAGGTGGCGCACCGGGCTGGCGGACAGCCGGCTGCGATGGCGCGCAGCGGCAGGTCGACGGGGAACGGCGCGAAGTGCGCTTCCCTGAGCGGCCGGGTCGGGATCGTCCGGACGGTGCCGGGGTTGGCTCCCCGCATGCTGGCGGCGCCGTGATGCTCGCCGGTGGGCCGCATGTTCGCCCCCGGCGGCCCGCCAGCCCACACGCCGGGGCTGGCGTCATACTTGGCGCCGTAGATGCTGTGGCCGCGGCGGCGGGCGGTCGCGCCGATCCCGCCGTGGCCACCCTGGCGGGCCCCGCCGGACGCCAGGTTTCCGCGCGGCAGCGCTTCGGGGCGCTTGAGCGGCACGCGGATGGGGTCGAGATCGAACCAGTAGCGGGCCTGTCTGGCGAACAGGAACAGGTACTCGTGCCTGGCGGCGGGCCGGTCGCGGACCGATTCGGGCATGGCGTTGGGCTTGTGCCAGATCACGCACGAGCGCAGCAGCCAGCCGTCGTCCTGGAGGGCGAACGCGACCCGCCAGGGCATGCCCAGCAGGGACTTGGCCGGCCGGCCGCCGCCGTTCCTGCCGCCGGACCCGTGCGGGGTGGTGAGCGCGTTCGGGCGGCCGGCCAGCCCGGACGACCGGCGCGGCCCGGTGGGTCCCGATACGTAGCAGTCTCCGAGGTTCAGCCACAGCGTGCCATCGGCGGCGAGCACGCGGCGGGCTTCGCGGAACACGGCCCGCAGGCGGGCGATGTAGGCGTCCGGGGTGTCTTCCAGTCCGTACTGGCCGGGCACGCCGTAGTCCCGCAGACGGTAGTAGGGCGGCGAGGTGACCACGCAGTCGGCGCTGGCTCCGGGCATCTGGGCGAGATGATCGCGGGCGTCGCCGAGCAGCAGCGTGACCTGCCCGCAGGAATGCCAGGGCCGGCTGGTCACGCCGCCTCCCGTTCTGGACCTGCCGCCCGGCCGGGCCCGGCAGCGCCGGGCCGGGGCCGGACGCCAGCGCCGGGACCGCGGAGCAGTACGACATCCCTTGAGTTCCGTTGATCTTGCAGGTGCATCAGGAGGTCTGCTGTGATGGCTGCGGACGGATTGGCGCCTGCCCAGCGGCTCTGGATCGAAGTCGATGGAGTTTCAGAATTCATGAACTTTGCTCCGTGATAGTGAGATAGACTCTGTTCTTGTGAAGAGCGGGGGCGCGAGTTCAGGCCTGTCGGTGGTGCGGGACCTGCGGGAGGTGCGGCGGCCTGCCACCCCGGATGAGCTGGCGGATTACGAGACGGACCTGCTGGCGGGGTTCGTGCTGGCACGGTCGTCGGCAGGACTGTCGGATGGCACGATCCGCGGCGAGGTCAGCAACATCGAGCAGCTGCGCGAGTGGTTCGGCCGCCCGCTGTGGGAGATGGAACCGGCGGACGCCGACGCCTACTTCGGGAAGGCGATGCGGCAGGCGGCCGGCGGGACACGCCATGCCCGGGCGGGAGCGCTGGTCACCTACTTCGCGTTCCTGGAGTTGCGCCACCACGCCGAGCTGCATGCGCTGACCGGCCGGGTGGTGACCTGCCCGGTCGATGAGATGAACCGGCCCAAGGGCAGCAAGGACGCCCGGCTGCGGATCCCTCCAAGAGAAGAGGAGGTGGCGCGGCTGTTCACCGGGTGGGCCGGCGAGCTGGCGACGTGCCGCAAGTTCGCGCCGACGGCGCGGAACTACGCGGCGGCGCGGCTGATGGCCGAGATCGGGCTGCGCGCCAACGAGGTGCGCCGGCTGGACCTTGCGGATGTGAAGTGGGAGCTGGGGCCGTTCGGGAAGGTCCACGTGCGCTACGGGAAGGGATCGCGCGGGTCCGGGCCGCGCGAGCGCATGGCCCCGCTGATCAACGGCGCGGGACGGACGCTGCGCTGGTACGTCGAGGACGTGTGGGGCCAGTTCGACGACGACCACACCCGGCCGGGCGCTCCGCTGTTTGCCTCCGAGCGCCGCAAGGGCGACGCCAGCGGGCGCCGGCTGGGACCCGACACGTTGCGCGCGGCGCTGGCCGACGCGACGCGCCGGCACCTGCCAGGCTGGGACGGCAAGCTCACCCCGCACGTGCTGCGGCACTACTGCGCGTCCCAGCTGTACCTGAACGGGATGGACCTGATCGCGATCCAGGAGGCCCTCGGGCATGCCTGGGTAGCGACCACGATGCGGTACGTGCACGTCCACCGCGACCATGTCGAGCAGGCGTGGGCTGCTGCTCAGCAGCGAGCCGAGCGGCGGCTGGAAGGGCTGATCTGAATGCGCTGGAACCTGCGGCTGGCGGCGGCGAACCGCGGCATCTGGAAAGCTTCCGAGCTGCAGCACCTGCTCGCAGACCACGGGCTGGTCATCTCCGCGGGCAAGATGTCGCACCTGTGGTCGGGCCGGCCTGCCTCGCTCAAGCTCGACGACCTCGATGTCATCTGCGTCGCGCTGGATTGCCAGATCGGCGAGCTGCTGATCCCCGAGCCGGACAAGGTGACCCGGCCCGCCAGCTCCGGGCACGACGAGGCGGCTGCCTCGGCCGCGCGCCCGGTGCGGGTGGTCCCGCGTAGGCGTGACGGCCGTTCCCTTCCGCCGGCCTGACCGGTGGTGGCGCGTGACGGGACCGGGCGCAAGGTCACCCGGTCGGTGACCAGCTGCGCCGAGTGCCTGGCTTGGGGCATGACCTACTGCCAAGGTGTCTGCCTGGCCTGCTACAACTTCGCCGCCCGCTGCCGCAGCCACGCCGACGAGTGCGCTGCCTGCCGGCGGCGGCTGCCGCTCAAGGACGGGTACTGCCGCCTGTGCTGGTGCCAGGCCCGCGAAGACCGCGCCGCCACGGTCGCCGATGCCCGCTCGGCAGTCGTGCTGGCTCCGTACTTGGCACAGGTCCGCCACCACCAGCTGTTCTTCGCCGGGATGGACAACAGGCGCGCCGCGCCACGAGCATCGCCTCGCCGCCACGGCCAGAAAGGCCGCCCGCTCAAGCCACCGCCACCAGCTGCGGGCAGGCCGCGAAGCCGTGGCACGCAACTGGCCCTGTTCAGCATCCCGCCTGGCCGTGACTACGACCAGGTGCGGTTCGACCTGCGCCGCGGCACGGCACCCGGCAATCCGTGGCTGGCCTGGGCCTTGCACCTGGCCCACGTCACCGCCGAAGCCCGCGGCTGGCAGCCCGTCACCCGCCGTGGCATGCAGCGGGTCCTGGTCACCCTGCTGGCCAGCTACCGCGACGGTGAGGCCATCGCCGCTTCCGCCGTGCACGCGGTCGCCGGCAGGTACAGCATCAGCAGCCATAGCGCCGTCGAGATCCTGGCCACGATGGGGATCATGGAGGAGGACCGGACGGGCCTGTTCAGCAGTTGGCTCGACGCCAAGCTCGCCGGCCTGGCCGACGGGCTGGGCAGCGAGCTGGGCAGCGAGGCACGCCGCTGGGCAGTCACCCTGCACGATGGCGGCCCGCGCGCCCGGCCGCGCTCCCCCGACACCGCACGGTGCTACGTGCGCGCCGTGCGGCCGGCGCTGCTGGCCTGGTCGGCGCGCTATCACCACCTGCGTGAGGTCACCCGCGACGACGTCCTGGGCCACATCGCCGGCCTGTACGGCCACGAGCGGTACTCGGCGGTCTCGGCGCTGCGATCGCTGTTCACCTGGGCGAAGAAGGCCGACGTGATCTTCCGCAACCCGGCGGCCGGGATCAAGCTCGGCAAGCGCGAGCTCGCGATCTGGCAGCCGCTGGACGCCGGGCACCTCGCCGATGCCGTCGCGGCGGCGACCACCCCGCAGGCGCGCGTCTGCGTTGTCCTCGCCGCCGTGCACGCAGCCAGACCGGGAACGATCCGGGCGCTGCAGCTCGACGATGCCGACCTTGCCGGCCAGCGGCTGCGCCTTGCCGGAAAAGACCGGCCGATGGGCGAGCTGACCGGCAAGGTCCTGCGCGAGTGGCTCGAGTTCCGGCACCGCCAGTGGCCGCACACCGCCAACCCGCACCTGCTCATCAGCAAGGAAAGCGCCCTGCGCCACGGGCCAGTTAGCACCGCCTACCTGACCAGCCTGCGGGGCCTGCCCGCCACCCTGGAGCGGCTGCGGATCGACTGCCAGCTCGCCGAGGCCATGGCCACCGGGTTCGACCCGCTGCACCTGGCCGCAGTCTTCGGCATCAGCGAGCAGACCGCGATCCGGTACGCGATCAACGCCCGGCACCTGCGCGGATCCTAAGTTCATGAGAGTTCGCCTGGCATCGTGCTGACCTGGTCCTTCCTGGGTGTCTCACGGATGCTTCGCCCGCTTCGTGCGTCGCGGTTTCTGATTGCCTCGCCGGGCCGGACTTGTGCCGGCAGGGATCAGGCCCTGCCCCCGCGGTGTCCTGGGCGAATGCCCGGATGCGGGCACGCCGGTCGTGGTGGGCGGGCGGTGAACTTCAGGGGGCCGCGGAGATCGCGTTGTGGCCAATTGCGGAATGCGCCCGGCCCGCAAGTCAGGTGCCGGGCAGCTGTTCGCTAGCTGCGAGGATCGCCGCCAGCGCGGGATCGCGGTTCTGGCTGAAGGACGCGAAGGTGGGCGGCGCGTAAAGCTGGGGGGCGATCCAGGGCCGGTAATCCATCGGGTACCCGGTCTGCCAGTACAGGTCAGCGACGTTGACCTGCAGTTTGCTGACCGGCAGCTCGAACGGGACGCTTTCGCCGATGAAGTTGGGCCGTGAGCCTGTCGGCTCGCCGGCGAAGGTCGCCTGGGTGTGTGCTTCCAGGGCAGTGGCGACGTTCTGCGCAGCGGAGAAGGTCAGCCGGCCGATAATCACGAACAGCGCGCCGCGCCGGTTGACAACCGGGCAGGCGATCAGGTGATGCAGGAGCGGCTGGCCGAGGAAGGTGTTGCCGCCGCCATTGAAGCGCATGTCGATGACCAGCCTGCCGGGCCCGCGGGCCGTGATGAAGCCGAACAGCCGGTCGCAGAACTTCCCGAACGGCTCCTGAGCATGATCCCTCACGCTGTTGAACTGGAAGTAGACGAGATCCTCGGCGGGCAGGTACTCGAACCAGTACGGCAGCTCGCGGTGACGCAGATACAGCGGGCGCGGGACGGCCAGCGTGTCCGGCAGGTCGATCCAGCCATCAGGGTAAGGCGGCATCATCCGGCCCAGCAGGGCGGGCTCGGCGGTGACGGCTACTTCGCGGGCAGAACCGCCCGGCAGTGTCACCGTCAGCGTCGCTTCGCCGGGATCCTCGATCAGGCCGAGCGCGTGCAGCACCGGCGTCAGCCGCAGCCAGCCCGGCGCCGAGAACCGTACCTGCTGGTCGTTATCCCGGCTCAAGATGCCGCCCACCGCGTCGATCACTGCGGCGGTGTCGTGCCCGCCGACCCGGTCGATCCGGGCACCCAGAATGTCGCGGTACCGCGCTGCGGCCGCGGTCACGAACGTGCCCTCATCGAACAGGTAGACATCTAGCGGCAGTGCGCGGAACTGCTCTAGGTCGGCCTTTGCCGGAAGGACGAATGCGTGCCCGTCGCCGAGCTGGCGTACCAGCCGGGCCATCTCCACCATGATCTGCAGGTCCGTCAGGTGCGGAATCTGGCTGTTCAGCCGGGCAACCTGCTGGCTGAAGCTCTCCTGCGTCACCTGCGCGAACGGCGCGTAGGCCCGGCGAATGACCTCGCGGGCGAAGAACGCCAGATCGGCCTGCCAGCCCTCGTCCCGGGACATTCCCGCGGCATCCACGATGCCGAGCATGCCGCGGACCCGCTGGTCGGCCAGCAGCGGCTTCCAGTGCTCGTCGGACCGCGGACGGTCAAGATCGCGGAATCCCCTGTCCAGCGCTGCGGCGAGCTCGCCGATGGCCGTGTCGGCCTCACCAAGGCGGGCGTAACAGCAGGCGATGCTGTAGGCGACCTCACCGGGGATCAGGTAATGCACCTCGCCGGGAAACACCTCGTGTTCCCGCTCGGCGGGCCGGACGCCAAGGTCCAGCACCCGGCGGTAGGCATCTGCCGCAGCCCGGTAGTCAGCCGCCGCGAACCGGGCCGCTGCCAGGCTCGCCCAGTAACTCCCGTTGACCGGGTTGGCCGCGACGACCTGCTCCCACAACAGCGCGGCCTCAGCCCAGTCGCCCGCACCGGACCTGACCTGTGCCAGCGCCAGCATCCGCTGGAAGCTAACCAGCTCGTTCACCATTGCCCGGCCCTCCTAGCCCCGCCTGTCCGCCCGAATTGTTCCACGCCCGCGGGATGCAGGCGTGGCGTTGAGCCGGGAACCAGACCCTGGACCGCGCGGTTACCATATTCCGCATCGCGGGTGATCCGTAGCGCCGCCCGATAGTCCGGCACTCCGATACGAGACCGCCGCCCAGCAGGGACGAGCCAGCCGCCGAAAATGCGACGAGAAACTGCACGGATCGGCGCATCAAGCAGCCGCCCCGAGTTCCCCGGCAACCCGAGCATCGCCGTGGGAGAATCGCCGGGCTGCACCCTTGAGTTCGCGCTGAGGACCCTTGAGTTCGGGCGAACCGCCGGGAAAGACGGGGGTGCGGAAGATCAGGACGTCCTCGTGGACGATGAGGTGCCAGGGCTCGCCGCGGGCGCGGGCCTTGCGGATGTTGTCGAGCTGGAAGAACGACGGCCGGGGGATCAGCTGCTGGCCGCGGAGCCCGGCGAGCAGCGCGACGCACCGCTCGGCGGGGATCAGCCCGGCGTCCGCGCCGGCGGCGAGGATGGCGCCGGGCAGGTCGACGAGCTCGCCGCGCTGCCGCCAGGGCCGGGCGGTGACGACCACGGTCCCGCCCGGGCGCAGCAGCGCCGCGCAGCCGGCCAGGATCTGGGTGAACCCGGCGAGCAGGTCGTCCAGGCCGTGGCAGGCGAGGTTGGCGGGGTCGTCGCTGTAGCGGTTGTCGTATTTCGCCACTCCGCCGCCCCCGGCCCGGGGCTCGGCGCGGACCTGCCCGTGGACGCTGCGCCCGTACGGGGGTGAGGTGACGACCAGCGCAGCCCGCCCGGCCGCGCCGGGAGGCAGCAGGGGCCGGAGCTGGCGGGCGTCGCCGCAGACCACGTCCGCGTGACCGGTGGCGCCCTGGGCGCGGGCGTGGGCGGCGCCGGCGGCGGCGAGCCGCGCCCAGCGGGGCTCGTACTCGACGCCGATGGCGTCGCGGCCGAGGTGGATCGCCTCGACCAGGGTGGTGCCGATGCCGCACATCGGGTCGGCGACCAGGTCCCCGGGCTGGGTGTAGCGGGTGATCGCGGTCGCGGCGATCGCCGGGAGCATCTTGGCCGGGTGGGCGGTGGACGCGGGCAGGTACCGGCCGCGGCGCTGGGTCCGGGCGTCCTGCTGCGCGGTCGCCCACACCGACAGCGGCAGGGCCGGCTCACGATCCGGTCCGGTGCTGGCGCAGCCGGGCCGGGGAGCGCGCGGGGGGCGGGGATCAGTCATCGCGGGTTCCTCCGGGCTGGGTGAAGACAAGGAAGTCGCTGTGGGCGCGGGCGTGAACGGCGAGGCCCGCCACCTCGCCGGGGCGGGCGCCGGCGCCGGGCGCGGGGGTGATCTGGCCGTCGCGGATGGCGGCGTGCAGGGCGACGATGTGCTGGGCGTAGATGAGCCCGGCGGCGCGGGCCCGGGTGATCGCCTCGCCGGGGTCATCGCGCAGCCCGCCCGGGCCGGGGGTGCTGGCGGTGATGACAGCCAGCACCCCGCCCGGCCGCAGCACCCGCTGGCACGCCGCGTACAGCACGCCCGGATCGGCGGCAGGCTCACCAGGGCAGGCCCGGGGCGCGGCAGGCCCGCCGCCCCCGGTGATGGCCAGGGCCGCCTGCCCGGCCTCGGGGCTGCCGGCCTCCAGGAGCAGGACCGGGCCGCCGGGCCGGACCTCGGCGAGCGGGCGCAGCCGGGGGTCCAGGCCGCCCAGGCACGCCAGGACCCGCTGGCGGGAGCGCGGCCCCGGGGTCAGGCCCAGGACACGCCGGCCGGCTGCGGCAGCGGCGGCCAGGAGCACGCCGTCCCGGGCGCCGGGGATGACGACCAGCTCACCGGGCCGGGAGAACGCGGTGATGATCTGCGCGGCATCCGGGCCGGCGCCCCCCCGCGCGCACGAGGCGCAGGGCGCGCACCCCGGCCCGGGGCCGCGGCTGCTGCCCGGGACCGGGGCGTGCGGCCAGATGCTGACCGGCACGCCGATCCCCAGGCCGCCGGCGCCCGTGCCAGACTGCCGTCCGCCGGTACCTGCAGGGCAGGGCACGGCGGGCGCGGGCACCGGGCCCAGGTGACTTGCTGGATGTGGCATGGGCGGCTGGCCCCGCGGCCACCGCACGATCCGCTGACAATAAAGGAAATCGGGTTTCCGCGGCCTTTTTTCACGCCCGGCCGCGAAATAACGCCGAGGCGGCAGGAATGGCAGCCCAATGCAGGGGTCCGCTGCAGATGCCGGCCGGGCCCCCTGCTTGCCGGTTGTGATATCGGTTCGTGCAGCTACTACTTGCCGGCTGGCGCGCATCGGTGCTTGCTGTGAAGCGCGGGTGAGCTCCGGGGATGCTGCGGGCATGTAGTCCCCGGCAGATGCTGCGGTGGTCTCGCGGAGATGCTGGCGGCAGGCAGCCCTGGCGGGCGTTCCGCTGGCGGACCGCGGACCGCAGGCCTCGTACGCTCGGGCACGTGGAGATCCGCCGTGCCGGCTGCGGGTGTGTCGCGGACCGGGGTATGCGGGTGGTGACCTGCGGTGATCAGTCGTGCTGCTGTGCGCAGCTTCCGGTTCGCGAGCCACGGCCCGGCTCCGGGGTGACCGGTGACCACTGACAGCGAGTTCGCTGCCACGATCGCCGCGATCCGCGCCGGCGACGCGGCCGGATTGCAGCGGCTCCTGGCCGGCAACCCGGGCCTGGCCGCGTCACGGCCCGGCAGCGTCGCGAAGGAGCGCACGCCGCTGCACGTCGTCTGCGGCTGGCCCGGCTACTTCCCGGACGGGCCTCGCGTGGCGAGCATGCTCATCGACGCCGCCGCGGACCTGAACGCTCGCAGCACGGATGAGGATCACGCCCAGACGCCGCTGCACTGGACGGCGAGCAGCGACGACGCCGACGCCGCGAGCGTGCTGATCGACGCCGGCGCTGACCTCGAAGTTCCCGGCGGCCCGGTCGGCACGCCGCCGGGCAGCGCGGCCGGCTGCAGCTGCTGGCACGTGGCCCGCCTGCTCGTCGCGGGCGGCGCCCGGGCCGATTCGCCGGGGGCCGCGCGCCGGCCTTCGCCCGGGTCGCCGGGACCAGCTTCGCGGTGATCCCGGCCGCCGGGTTCGGCGACCTGACCCAGATCGTCACCGCGAACCTCGCCGCCAGCTACCACGACCCTGCCCGTCGCCGCAGGCAGCGTCCCGGGCCTGCGGGCCGTGGCCGGCCTGGCCATCGCCGGCGGGCGTGCCCTGCTGCGCTGCATCCCGCCCACCGCGATCACCCGCATCGCCGCGGCGATCATGACCGCGCTGGCGCTGCTCAGCCTGATCAAGGCGAACCGCGGGAAATAGCCGCGGTGGTCGGCCGCACCCCTGATGCGCCCCTCCGGCCACGTGTCACCTCGCGTGTACCTGCCGTGTACCTCTCAAGGACCTGGCCGCGCGGAACAGCAGGCCAGCGCCGAGCCTGACCCCGGCCGCGCCGGGCTGTCCCGGCCCGCGGCCGGGACCGGGATGCCGCCCGCCGGCGGCCAGGTCACTGCCAGTCAGCGGGTGGCCAGCGCCAGGCCGGCGCAAGGTCCGCAGGAGGGCGGCCAGGGGTTCACCGCCGGTACACGCCAGGTCAATGGCGGCTGGCTGCATGGGTATCCGCACCCATCGCTTCCCGTGACCAGGAGCCCTTCATGCGTGATGACACCAGGCCCGACCACGCGGACCGCCGGGCCGGAGCCTGCCATCCGGTCCCGCCGGCCATGCTGGCCGCCGCGCAGCCCGGCGGCCGCGCGCTCAGCCCGCTGGATTCCGCCGACGCGTCCTTCCGGGCGCTGATCACGGGCCCGCAGCCGCTGGCCCTGCATGCCGCCTCCCTCGCCGCCGGCCTGCCCGACCGGCTGGTCCCCCTCGATGAGCTGCGGGCACTGCTGCTGCACCCGGCGACCGGTACCCGTGCCCGCAACAAGGTGTGGGCCGAACTGGTCCGCCGTGCCCGGTCCGGCTCGGCCGCCTGGGTCGTCGGCCTCGTCGGCGTCGCCATGCCCGGGCTGCGCCGCGCCGCCGCGACCCTGTCCGCCAGCTACCGCGGCGATCCCGCCGACCTGCAGACCGAGATCCTCACCGGGTTCCTCGCCGCGATGCGCGGCCTGGACCCCGACGACCTGGACCGCGTCCCGCTGGCGTCCCGGCTGTGCTGGGCCGCGTGGCGGGCCGGGCAGGCCCTGGCCTGCGCCGACGCCCGCTACACCGCCGCCCGCCGCGATCTCGCCGACAGCTGCGACGCCCCGTACATGCCCTGGGGACACCCCGACTTCGTCCTGGCCACCGCCGTCGCCCGCGGCGTCCTGTCCCCCGCCCAGGCCCAGCTGATCGGCCGCAACCGCCTCGAAGGCATTCCTCTCGCCCGGATCGCCGGCGAACTGGGAATCAGCCACAGCGCCCTGTGCAACCGGCGGAAAAGAGCCGAGAAAGCCATCACCGAAGCGATCCGCGGCGGCCTCCTGAACGATTCCTGACATGCCCGGGGTGAAAAACAGCTCCGGAAACCGGATTTCTGTAAGTGCGGGGGTTCCCCGCCTCCCGGCCAGTCCGCCGGGGGCGGCGGCCCGGGGGCCGGGCGCCACCGCACCCGCTGACACCGGCCGGCCTTCCCGCCCGCGAAGGGAGGTAAGGCCCCGCGCCCGCCCCGGGCCGCCCCGCCGCCCGACTGCCCGCCGCCCGCACCCGAGGAGAAGCGCCATGGATTCCGCCCGACCCCGGCCGCCGCGGCGAGCGCCGGCATCCCACCGCGCGTGCCGGGCACCCGCCAGCCGCGCCCGGCTCGCCGCCCGCGCCGCCGTCACCGCTGTCACCGCCCTGGCCGCCGCGGCCGCCCTGACCGCCGCAGCGCAGCCGGCGCTGGCCGGGACAGCCGGCCACGTCCTGGCCGTCGCGTCGATCGCCCAGGTGATCAGGAACATCACCAGGTGGATTGCCGGGATCCTGGCCGGCCTGGCGACCTTGTTCCTGACCATCGGCGGGCTGCGGTACCTGATGGCCGGCGGGGACCCCAGCGAGGTGGAGCGCGCGAAGACCGCGCTGCGTTCCGCCGCCATCGGCTACGGGCTGGCGATCCTGGCCCCCGTCATCGTCACCGTCCTGAAGTCCCTGGCCGGCGGATGACCCGCCCCGCCCGCCAGGCTGCGCGCCCGCGTCGCCGGGCAGCGGCCGGGGTCCTCGCCGCCGGCCTGCTGGCCGCCTGCGCCGCGCTCACCCTGGCCGCCTCCCCGGCACGCGCGCCGGCCCGGCCGGCCGCGGCCCTGGCCGCGTTCGGCACACCGGTCCCGCCGGCCGCGCACCCGTCCTCCCCGCCCTCCAGCCCCAGCCCAGCCCCCGGACCGGCCGCGGGCGGCAGCCCCGGCTGCGGGTTCCTGAACGTGAGCTGCGAGATGAGGAACGCGATCACCTCATGGTTCGCCGCCCTGGCCCGCGACGCGCTCAGGCCGCTGCTGACCCTGGCCGGCGAGACCCTGCTGTCGTCCCCGCAAGCCGGCGCCATCCCCGCTGTCCGCAGCATGTGGACGACGTCACTGGCGATCGCCGGCTCCGCGTACGTGCTGCTGGTCATCATCGGCGGCGTCATCGTCATGGGCCACGAAACCCTCCAGACCTCCTACTCGGCCAAGGACATCGCCCCCCGGCTGGTCACCGGGTTCCTCACCGCCAGCCTCTCCCTGGTCCTGATCTCGCAGGCCACCGCCATCGCCGACGCCCTGTCCGCCGCGCTCGCCGGGAACGGCGTCACCCCCGCCACCGCCGCCTCGGCCCTGCTGGGCGCCCTGACCGCGCCGCTGTCCGGCGGGGGGATCTTCCTGACGCTGCTCGCCCTCGCCGGGGCGGTGCTGGCCCTGGTGCTCGTGGTGGTGTACGTCCTGCGGCTGATGGCGCTGGTGCTGCTGACCGCCGCCGCGCCGCTCGCCCTGGCCTGCCACGCGCTGCCGCAGACCGCGTGGGCGGCCCGCTGGTGGTGGCGGGCCCTCACCGCTGTCCTGGCCATCCCGGTGGCCCAGGCGCTGGTGCTGACCGCGATCTGCCTGCTGTACATCATGATGCGGATCCCGTGGTGGATCAGCCGCCCTGTGCTGTCCCCCTTCGGCCCCGGCCCGGTCCGCCGCGCCGCCAGGTTCGCGTTCTACGCCGCGGTCCTGTCCCGCGTCAGCCCGCTGCTGCGCGGAGCAGCCGGCGCCAGGCGGCCCCCCTCCGCCGCGGGCGGCCGGGGCCCCAGGCCGGCCGGGCCACGCGGAGGAGGACCAGGCGGAAGCGGACCAGGCGGAAGCGGATCCGCCGCACCGCCCGGCGGCAGGCCGGGAACCGGGCCCGGCCCAAGCACCGGGCCTGGCCGCGGCCACCCGGGCGGCTGGGGCCCGGGACCTCGCCGCGGCCCGGGCCGCACTGGGGCACCATCCCCGCGGCCGGGCGCGAGCCCGCGGCCCCGGCCCCCGGCGCCTGGCCGCGCAGCCGCCGCGCCCGGCCCGGGCCCGCGGCAGCGAGCCCGGCTGCCCGCGCAGGCCGGGCCGGTCCCCGGCCAGCCGGGGCAGGCCCGGGCGCCGCTGCCGGGCATGCCGCCGCGCCCGCCGGGGCCCGGCCAGCGCGTCCAGCCCTCCTCCGGGGTGGCCCGCGTGCCCCGCGGCGGCGCGCCCGGCCCCCGGCAGGCCCCGGCCCCGCCGCCGCGCCCGGCCCGCCCGGCCCGGCCGCCACTGCCGCCCGTCCGCCAGCTCCCCCCGCTCCCGCCCCGCCCGGCAGCTCCCGGGCGGCGGGCGGCAGGCCCTGGCCCTCTGCCCGCCGCCAGGCGCCTGCCGCCCCTGGCGCCGCGCGTCCAGGAAGGTGATCACCGGTGAGTTACGACCCGCCCGCCAGCACCCCCATCCCCGCTGACATCGAGCGCCCGGACAAGATCCTGGCCGGGCTGACCGCCCGCCAGGTCGCCATCCTCGCCGTCGCGGCGGTCATCATCTGGGCCGCGTTCGAGGCCACCCGGCACCTGGTGCCGCCGCGGGTGCTCGCCGTCCTGGCCGCGCCCGTCGCCGTGGCGGCCACCGCCCTGGTCATCGGGCAGCGGGACGGGCTGAGCCTGGACCGCTTCCTGATCGCCGCGTGGCGCCACGCCCGCTCGCCGCGCCGGCTCGTCACCGCCCCCGGCGGCATCCCCGCCGCGCCCGCCTGGGCCGGCCCTCAGCTGGCCCGCCGGCAAGGCCGCCCGCCCGCCCCGCTGGACCCGCTGTGCCGGGCCGTGGCCGGTGACGGGGTGATCGGCCTGGGCGATGGCGGCGCCGCCGTCGCCGCCGCCGTGTCCACCGTCAACCTCGCGCTGCGCACCCCGGCCGAGCAGGACGCGCTGACCGCGGCGTTCGGCCGGTGGCTGAACTCCCTGACCGGCCCCGTCCAGATCCTCATCCGGGCCGGCCACGCCGACCTGTCCGGCGCGGTCGCCGAGCTGGAAGACACCGCGCCCGCCCTCCCGGACCCGGCCCTGGAGGCCGCCGCGCTCGACCACGCCGCGTTCCTCGCCGGGCTCGCCGGCGGCCGGGACCTGCTCACCCGCCAGGTCCTGCTCATCACCCGCGAGCCCCGCCGCGCCGGCCCCAGCGCGGCCCGCGGCGGGGGCGGCGGGCTGCGCGCCGCGCAGCGCACCGCCGACGCGGCACGGCTGCTCAGCGCAGCGGACCTGACCGTGAGCGTGCTGGACGGCGGCCAGGTCATGGCGCTGCTCGCCGCCGCCGCCGACCCCGGCACCAGCATCCGCGCCCGCCGGCTCGCCGTCCCCGGCCAGCCCGTCACCAGCCCGGGGACCCTGCCATGAACCTGTCCCGCACCGCGCGCCGCCGCGCCCTGCCCGCCGCGGACCACACGGCCCCGGACCCGGTGCCCGGGCCGCCGGACGTCGAGGTCGCCACCCGGCACCTGCGGATCGGCGGCGACTACTCCGCGACCCTCGCGGTCACCGGCTACCCCGCCGACGTCGCCCCCGGCTGGCTGGAGCCGCTGCTGTCCTACCCCGGCCGCCTCGACGTCGCCCTGCACATCGAGCCCATTCCCCATGCCGCGGCGGCGGACCGGCTGCGCCGGCAGCGGGCCCGGCTGGAATCCGGGCGCCGCGCCGCCGCGGACCGCGGGCAGCTCGACGACCCGGACACCGAGGCCGCCGCCGGTGACGCCCGGGACCTGGCGTACCGGCTCGCCCGCGGCGAGGGGAAGCTGTTCCGCCTCGGCCTGTACCTGACCGTCCACGCCGCCGCCGAAGACGACCTCGCCGCCGAGGTCGCCGCGGTCCGCGCGGTCGCCGGCTCGCTGCTGCTGGTCACCTGCCCCGCCACCTTCCGCGCCGTCCAGGGCTGGGTCACCACCCTCCCGGCCGGGACCGACGCCCTGAGGCTCACCCGCACGATGGATACCGCGGCCCTGGCGGCGGCGTTCCCGTTCACCTCCCCCGACCTGCCCCGCGACCCCGCCGACCCCGACCCGCTGCCCGGCATCTTGTACGGCGCGAACACCGCCGGGCCCGGCCTGGTCGCCTGGGACCGGTGGGCACAGGACAACCACAACTCCGTCACCCTCGCCTGCTCCGGCGCCGGGAAATCCTACCTCGCCAAGCTCGAAGTGCTCCGCAACGCCTACCAGGGCACCGAGTGCTGGATCATCGACCCCGAAGACGAGTACGCCCGCCTCGCCGCCGGCACCGGCGGCGCGTACCTGCACCTCGGCGCCGGCGGGGTGCGGCTCAACCCCCTCGACCTCCCCCCGCCCGCGCCCGGCGCCCGGCCGCGCGCGGACGCGCTGACCCGCCGGGCGCTGTTCGCGCACACCGTGATCGGCGTCCTGCTCGGCGGGCAGCCGGGCCCGGCGGAGCGAGCGGCGCTGGACCGGGCCATCATGGCCGCCTACCACCACGCCGGGATCACCGCCGACCCCCGCACCTGGGCCCGGCCCGCCCCCCGGCTCCCGCACCTGGCCGGCGCCCTGCGCGCCGACGGCGCCGACGCGGCGGTGCTGCTGGCCGGCCGGCTGGCGCCGTTCACCGAGGGCACCCACTCCGCGATGTTCGCCGGGCCGACCACCACCCGCCCCGCCGGGCACCTGGTCGTGTTCTCCCTCCGCGACGTCCCCGACGAGCTGAAGGCGGCCGCGACCCTGCTCGCCCTCGACACGGTGTGGCGGCAGGTGTCCGACCCGGCCGCCCGCCGGCGCCGCCTGGTCGTGGTCGACGAGGCGTGGCTGCTGATGCGCAGCCCCGAAGGCGCCCGGTTCTTGTTCCGGATGGCCAAGGCGGCCCGCAAGCACTGGGCCGGCCTGGCCGTGGTCACCCAGGACGCCGAGGATGTCCTCGGCTCCGACCTGGGCCGCGCCGTGATCGCCAACGCCGCCACCCAGGTGCTGCTCCGCCAGGCCCCCCAGGCCATCGGCCTCGCCGCCGCGGCGTTCCGGCTCTCCGCCGGGGAGCAGGCGCTGCTGCTGTCCGCCGGCCGCGGCGAGGGCCTGCTGGCCTGCGGGCCGTCCGCCCGGGTGTCGTTCCAGGCCCTCGCCTCACCCGCCGAGCACCTTCTGTGCACGAGCGACCCGGCCGAGCTGGCCGCGCTGGAAGCCGCCGGCTATCCCGGGCCCTGGCAGGACCAGTACCCGGCGGGAGATGACGTGCCCGGCTACCCGTACCCGGGCGGCGGCCCGGGCCAGGGCGGCCCGCTGTGACGGGCCGCGGCCTCGCCGCGGTCATCCGGGCAGCCGGCGGCCCGCCGGATACCGCCACCGCGGCCGGCCCGCTGGGCCGGTGGCTGACCGGCCCGGGCGCGGTGGCCGCGCACGTCGCCCGGGTCCTGCTCGAAGCCGCCCGCCACCAGGGCCCGGTGGCCGGGCCGGTGCTGGCCGCCGCCCTGATCACGGCGGCGGCGGCCCGGACGTGGCTGCGGCGGCGGCAGCACGCCGCCCTCGCCGCGGATGCCCGGGTGATCACGGTGCTGGCCCCGCCCCTGGCGGACCCGGCCGGCGGCCAGGCGCTGTGGGGGCACCTGACCGGGCTGCTGCGCCACCCGCGGGCCCGGCTGCTGCACGGCCAGCCGCATATCGGCTTCGAGTACACCTGGGCCGGCCCCGTCATGACGATCAGCGTGTGGGTCCCCGGGACCGTGCCGCCCGGGATGATCGAGCGGGCCATCGAGGCCGCCTGGCCCGGCGCCCACGCCGTCACCGCCCCCGCCGCGCCCCCGTTCCCGCCCGGGGCGCTGGCGACCGGGGGGACGCTGCGGCTGGCCCGCACCGAGGTCCTCCCCCTCAAGACCGACCACGAGACGGATCCGCTGCGTGCCCTCGCCGCCGCCGGCAGCGGCCTGGCCGGCGGCGAGCACGCGATCGTGCAGGTGCTCGCCCGCCCGGTCACCGGCGCCCGGCTGCGCCGCGCCCGCCGCGCCGCCCGGCGGCTGCGCACCGGACGCCCCGCCCGGCTGTCCTCCCGGCTGCTGGACGCCCTCACCCCCGGCCCCGCCGGCCGGGCCGCGGCCCGCTCCGACCCCGAGCTCGCCGCCGAGATCCGGGCCAGCGTCATCAAGTCCGCGGGGCCGCAGTGGGACACCCAGATCCGCTACGCCACCGCCACCACCGCCGTCCCGGCCGGCCGGGGCCGCCCGCGGGACAACGCGGCCCGGGCGCAGGCCCGGGCGCGGCTGCGCGGACTGGCGCACGGCCTGGCCTCAGCGACGGCCCTGTACGCGGGGCGGAACTGGCTGGCCCGCCGCCGCCTCCGCCGCCCCGCCGCGCAGATCGCCGCCCGCCGGTTCCGCCGCGGCGGGCTGCTGTCGGTACCCGAGCTGGCCGCGATCGCCCGCCTGCCCGCCGACCCCTCCCTCCCGGGCCTGGGCCGCGCCGGGGCCCGCGCCATCGCCCCGCCGCCCGCCGTCCCGGCGCCCGGCCCCGGCGCCCGGCCGCTGGGGGTCAGCGACACCGGGGTGCCCCGCCCGGTCGGCATCGCCGTCGCCGACGCCCGCCATCACCTGCGGGTCATCGGCCCCACCGGCACCGGCAAGACGACCCTGATCACCGGCCAGATCCTCGCCGACGCCGCCGCGGGCCGCGGGGTGGTGTTCATCGACCCCAAGGGCGACGCCGTCACCGACCTGCTCGCCCGCCTCCCCGCACACGTCGCGGGGAAGGTCGTGCTGTTCGACCCCGCCGACAAGGCCGCGCCGCCGTGCCTGAACGTGCTGCAAGGCGATGGCAGCGGCACCGACCACGACGTGATCACCGACAACGTCACCGGGATCTTCCGCCGCATCTTCAGCCAGTTCTGGGGACCGCGGACCGACGACATCTTCCGCGCCGCGTGCCTGACCCTGCTGCAGTCCGTCCCGCCCGGCTCCGGGCAGGTGACCCTGGCCGACATCCCCGCCCTGCTCACCGGGGACGCCTACCGCCGCCGGCTCACCGCCGGGATCCGGGACCCGGTGCTGGCCGGGTTCTGGACCTGGTACGAGCAGCTGTCCGGCGCATCCAAGGCGCACGCGATCGGGCCGCTGATGAACAAGCTGCGGGCGTTCCTGCTCCGCTCCTTCGCCCGCCAGGCCATCGCCGCCGGGCCCTCCACCTTCACCATGACCGGCGTCCTGGACCACGGCGGGCTGTGCCTGGCCCGGCTGCCCAAGGGCACCCTCGGCGAGGAAACCGCGCAGCTCGCCGGGTCGTTCCTCGTCGCCGCGACGTGGCAGGCCGCGTCCCGCCGCGCCGGCATCCCCCAGCACCAGCGCGCCGACGCGGGCCTGTACATCGACGAGTGCCAGAACTTCCTCAACCTGCCCTACCCCCTGGAAGACCTCCTCGCCGAGGCCCGCGCCTACCGGCTGTCGATCACGATGGCCCACCAGAACCTCGCCCAGCTCCCCGCCGACCTCGCGGCGGGGATCTCCGCGAACGCCCGGTCCCAGGTCATCTTCACCGCCAGCCCCGAGGACGCCCGCGTCCTCGAACGCCACACCCTCCCGAACCTGACCGCCCACGACCTGTCCCACCTCGGCGCCTACCAGGCCGCGGCCCGCCTCGTCGCCGGCGGCGGCGAAACACCCGCCTTCACCTTCCGCACCCGGCCCCTGCCGCCCGCCGTCCCCGGCCGCGCGGCGATGATCCGCGCCGCCGCCCGCGCCGCCTGCAGCGGCAGCGCTGCCCGCACCGCCGCCCCGCCCGGGCCGCGCGGCGGCAGCGACCCCCGCCTGCACATACCCCCGCCGTCCGCCCCGTGACCCCCGGAGATCGCCCATGCCCGCTGGCCCCGCCCCGACCACCGGCCCGCGCAGCCCGATGCGCCATGCCCGCACCAGCGGGCGGCTGGCCCGCAGCCCGAGCCTGGCCGCCGCGCTCGCAGCCCGGCTCACCGCCAGGGACCGGTGGCTGCTGCGGATGCTGCACGAGCACCGGGTCCTGACCACCACCCAGATCACCCAGCTCGCGTTCGGCACCACCCGCGCCGCCACCGCCCGGCTGCTCACCCTCTACCAGCTCCGCGCCATCGACCGGTTCCGCCCGCTCACCGCGACCGGGTCCGCGCCGCTGCACTTCGTCCTCGACGAAGCCGGCGCCTGTCTCCTGGCCGCCGAGGACGGGATCACCCCCGGCCAGCTCGGCTACCGCCGCGACCGGGCCCTGGCCATCGCCCTGTCCGCCGAGCTCGCCCACGCGGCCGGCACCAACTCGGTGTTCTGCGCCCTCGCCTCCCAGGGCCGCCAGGCCGGGAACGCCGCCCTGACCTGCTGGTGGTCCGAGCGGCGCTGCGCCGCCTTGTGGGGTGACCTGGCCCGCCCCGACGGCTACGGCCAGTGGACCGAGCACCCCCCCGGCAGGCCCGTCACGACCGACTTCTTCCTCGAATACGACACCGGCAGCGAGAACCTGCACCGCGTCGCCGCCAAGCTCCCCGGCTACCGCGACCTGGCCGCCCGCACCGGCATCACCACCCCCGTGCTGTTCTGGCTCCCCACAGCCCGCCGCGAGGCCGGCCTGCGGGCGCTCCTGGCCAGCACCGCCGGCCGCAGCACCCCGGGCGCGCGGCCCGCTGACGCGTTCCCCGGCGTGCCCGTCGCCACCACCACACCACAAGCCGCCGGCCGCGGCGCCGGGCCCGCCGGCCCGATCTGGCTGCCCGCCGGGCAGCCCGGGCCACGGCTGCGCCTCACCCAGGCCGGCGGCGCCGCACCCGCCCCGCACCCCGCCACGGCACCGGGCGGGCAGGCCGGGGACAGCACCCCTCCCGGCACCGGCCTGCCCTGGCATCCCCCCGCCCCGGCACCCCCGCCCGGCTGCCACGCCGGCGGTCCCGGCACCCGCCCGCGGAGGCAGCACGATGACTGACCGCACCACCCTGACAGCTCCGGACCACCCCGGCGCTCGCCGCGCTCATCCTCACCGCCGCGCGCACCGCCCGCCGCACTCCTGCAGCCCGCACCTGCGCAGCGCGCGCCGGGAACCAGGCCAGCACCCTCCTCGCCCGGCATCGTCACCACCGCCAGCGGGCGCAGCGAGGTACCCGATGACCTCGCGGTCACCGCGGTCAGGGCTGGCAGCGGCCAGGCGGCCCGGGACGCCGGGCCCGCCGCCGGCGGGAACACCGGAGAAGACCCCGCTGATGCGCCCGCACCCTGACTCCGGCAGCATCCAGGTCACGGCCGCCGTCGCCGCGGCGATGGTGCTGCTGGCCGCAGCGTTCCTCGGCACCGGAGCCGGCATGCTCGGCCAGGCCGCCAGCGCCTGTCAGGCCCAGCCGCGCGCCAGCGCCGCCGCGGCTGCGATCCCCGCCGCCTACCTCGCCGGCTACCGCAAAGCCGGAGCCCGGTACGGCATCCCCTGGACCGTGCTGGCCGGCATCGGCGAAGTCGAATCAGACCAGGGCCGCTCCGGCGCCCCCGGCGTGCATTCCGGCGCGAACCCCGCCGGGGCGGCCGGGCCGATGCAATTCGGCATCGGCGGCCTGGCCGGGAACACCTGGGGCGGCACCCCGGTCCACCCCGCATCCGAGCACACCGGCGGGTACGGCATCGACGGCGACCACGACGGGATCACCGACGTCTACGACCCCGGCGACGCCATCCCCTCCGCCGCCAGCTTCCTGCAGGCCCACGGCGCCCCCGGCAGCATCCAGGCCGCGCTCTTCGCCTACAACCACTCCAGCCAGTACGTCAGCGACGTCCTGGACTGGGCCGCCCGCTACGCGGCCGGCGGCGCGCAGGCCATCTCCGCCGCCGGCAGCCCGCTGTGCCAGCAGGTCGCCCTCGGCCCGCTGCCCGCCGGAACCGCCGGCAAGGTCATCGCCTACGCCGGGGCCCAGCTCGGCAAGCCCTACCAGTGGGGCGCCACCGGCCCGGACGCCTTCGACTGCTCCGGGCTGACCATGATGGCCTACCGCGCCGCCGGCATCACTATCCCCCGCACCAGCCAGGAGCAATGGGCGGCCGGCACCCGCATCCCCGCGTCCCAGGCCCGGCCCGGCGACCTGGTCTTCTTCGCCGGCGCCGACGGCACCATGACCGCCCCCGGCCACGTCGGCATCGTCACCGGCCACGACACGATGATCGACGCCCCGATGCCAGGCGAGGTCGTGCGCGAGGAAAGCTTCAGCGGCAGCACCGACCTAGCAGGCTTCACCCGCCCCTAGATGATCAATCCCGCCGCTGTAGGTTCTCATTTCTGATGTCGCTTTCTCAGGTTGCCTGTCGCCCAAATGTCGCTTGCGACAGATCGGTGAGTGTGACTTTGCACGATGTTTGGCATTTGGGCATCGAGTTTGGCATCGCGCTTCGATCGACCCCGGCCACACACGGGACTGCCAGCGGCTCCCTTGCCAGCCTCCGTGCTCAAATGGACTCAGGTGCCAACCATCCTGCCCAGCACTTGCCAACCTTCGTGCCCAGGTGTGACGCCCATCGATGAATGTCACTTTCCCGGAGCTACCTGTCACCAAGATCCAGGACGATGCGCCGAGCATGAACGGCCTGGTCAACGCTGGTCGCCCCGGCCGCAACAACGCTCGGAACTCGCTCAGGTGCGAACTATCTCTGGGGACCAGTGACACCTGCCGCTGGGAAACCGCGACAGATGCCCAGGTCGCGGTATATCCCGGGTGACATCTACCGCTGGGGGTCACACCAGGCTCGCTGAAACTGCCAAGTCGCAGCCGTTCGAGATGCCAAACTCGCTGCTCAGTCACAGTGAGAAGGCAGCGCACGGGTGGCGTTCGGGAAGACGGCCGTAGCAGCAGTGACAGAGCGTCACCGTCGACCTGGAGCGGGTGGCGATATCCGCCTGATACGTGCGGTCGGACTCGAGTTTCGGGTGGCCAGGTGGAGCACGCCCGAATGGTCGTTCTGGACTCGGCTCAGGCTCGCGTCGTTGTATGTGCATACACGATGAACGCTGGATACTTGTCACGTGCTGCCACTGCTCAGCTGGCTGATCCAGGGCGCGGTCGGCCCGGCCCTGGTCGGGGTGCCCGTGACCTGGGCTGCTACCGATCTAGCCGGGGCGGCCAGGCGGTGGCTTCGGCGACTGAGGCGTACGGACGGACTAAGCCGCATCGTCCAGGCGGCAACCGGCGATGACGTTGACCTTTCCGATGCCGAGTTCGCCGCGGTCAGGCACCTCCTGGAGCAAGAGAGCACGTGGGCAGAGGTGGGACGGGGAACGGTCGAGGAACTCGCGAAGCTTATCGGGTCGTGCCTGCCCGACCGGCCTCGTGAGGAATCCCTCATGGCCGGGAGGGCCATCGCCGGCGGCCTGCTGGAGTTCGCAATCCATGATTTGGAGCCCGAGTGGTTCAAGCAAGTGCTATTCGCCCGGCTGGATCGCTTGGAGACCAGTCAGGCAAGCGCTCTGGACGAGGCGATGTTCAGCTTGCACGCCGACCTGGCGGCTTTGCTCGTCGCTCAGGAAGCTGCTGCCTACTATCGTTTCGCGAAGGTGATGGACCAGCTAGGACTGGTACTGGACCGGCTTCCGCCAGGCGCAGCTGAACAGCGGGATGTGACGGTCTACCTGGCCAGGCTGGTCAGATGGCTGGACACCGACCCGTGGCCGCAAGATGCGCAGCCGGCTGGGCCGGCGTTGACACCCGCAGCAATCGAGCGGAAGTTGCGGATTTCCGGTGACCCCGGCCGGGGCGAGCAGGATCTGGACGCCGATGAGCTGGCCCGGCGATGCACACGGCTGGTCGTGCTGGGCAGCCCGGGCTCTGGCAAGACCTGGCTCGCCAAGCGCACGGCCCGGCTATGCGCCCAGAGGGCGCTGGAAGCGCTGGTGGCGGGTGCCGGGCTCGATGAGGTCGAGCTGCCGTTGTACATCACGTGCGCACGGCTTGCTGCCGCGCCTCCCGATATTGATATCCGCCGCGCAATCGTGGCGGGCGCGTTGGGACAGCTTCCCGACCTGGGCGGCACGCAGATTCTCGATGCCGTGCGGGCGCTGTTCGCGAACCGGGATGCGCGGACGCTTCTGGTGGCCGACTCGCTGGATGAGGCCCGCGGTGCCGACGACCGTATCCGCCAGGCCGACACCTTGCCCGCAAGGTGGCGGATCGTGCTCACCAGCAGGTCCGGTACATGGAACGGCCAGCTTGCCATCAGCGACCATGACCCATCCCGGCGAGTCGGGGTCCTGCAGGCGCTCCGGTATCCCGATGATGTCGATGCGTTCATCGCCGGATGGTTCACCGGGCGATCGGGTTGGGCCGCGAATCTCGCAGCTCAGCTACGGGGCCGGCCAGACCTGCAGCAGGCCGCTACCGTCCCGCTAATCCTGGCGTTCTACTGCATCCTCGGCGGCGATCAACCGCTGCCCGCCCGCCGCGCCGCCCTGTACGCCAGAGTGAGCCGGCGCATGCTCACCGGCCGGTGGCGCGGCAGCGGCAATCGCGACCCGGATCCCGATGCGTGCCTGGAGACCCTGCGCGACTGGGCGTGGTCTGCGGCGGCCAGCCACCCCGTCTCGGGACTCGGCGAGTGGGCCGACGAGTTCCCCACGCCGCGGATCACGCATAGCCAGAATGACCAGGACGCGCTGGACCATGTGGCGGTCCCACTGGGGCGGGCTGATGACGACACGGGGATGACGCGGCGGCGCTTCGTTCACCGGTCGATCCAAGAGCACCTAGTCGCAGAGCACCTCGCCCTGCGGATGACCGCCGAGGAAGCCGCCGCCCAGCTGCTGAACCACCTGTGGTTTGACCCGGACTGGGAGTACGCAGCCCCGGCCGCCCTCGCCATGCACCCCCAGCGCGGTCAGGTCCTGGAGGAACTGATACGCCGCATCACGGCCAATGATCAACTCCCCGTGGGCCTTGCTGCGATCGATGGCTGCCGGGAGATCCGCCGGTTCCTGGCTCGCGTGGCGCAGGAGTCCGGCGAAGGCGATTGGCCGCGCAAGGCAGCCGAGCTGATCGGGCAGGCCAGGCTAGACCTAGTGACGTCCGGTTATGACGACCTCCACCTGGCGGTCGCCGGTAACTGGCCGACATCGAACCGCCCGATCCTCGAGTCGCTGCTGGGCCGACTCGCCCGGGAGACCGATCCTTACCGGGCCGAAAAGCTGGCGGGGGCGGTAGCAGGGCTGGACCCGACGGCGAAGGACCAGGCGCGAGCCCGGGAGGCGCTGCTCGGTCAGCTTGTCGGCGGGACCAGTCCCGGGCGGGATTGGGGGCTGGCGGACGCGATCGCCGAGCTGGGCTCGGCGGAGGAGGACCGGGCGCGAGCCCGGGAGGCGCTGCTCGGTCAGCTCGCGAGCGAACCCGATGGCTGGACGGCCCAGCAGCTAATGTGCGCGGTGGTCCAGCTCTCAGTGACCGCGGAGGACCGGGCGCGGGCCCGGGAGGCGCTGCTCGGCCTGCTCAACCGCGAAACCCATCCTCCCCGGGCCCGGGACCTGGCAGTGGCGGTGGCGGATCTGGACCCGACGGCGGAAGAGCGGGCGCGGGCCCGGGAGGCGCTGCTCGGCCTGCTCGCCGGCAAGACCAATCCGTGGACGGAAGAGGCACTGGCAGGCGCGGTGGTGCTCGCCGTGACGGCGGAGGACCGGGCACAGACCCGGGAGGCGCTGCTCGGCCTGCTCGGCCGCGAGACCAATCCTTACCGGGCCCGGGAGCTGGTGACAGCGGTGGTGAATCTGGACCCGACGGCGGAGGACCGGGCGCGGGCCCGGGAGGCGCTGCTCGGCCTGGTCGGCCGCGAGACCCATCCTCGCCCGGCCCGGGAGCTGGTGACAGCGGTGGTGAATCTGGACCCGACGGCGGAGGACCGGGCGCGGGCGCGGGAGGCGCTGCTCGGCGTGCTGGACCGCCTAACCAATCCGTTGGCGGCGCACCAGCTGGTGGCGGCCCGACAGCTGGTGACAGCGGTGGTGAATCTGGACCCGACGGCGGAGGACCGGGCGCGGGCCCGCCACGCGCTCCTTGGCCTGCTCAACCGTGAGACCGATCCTGCTGGGGCTCAGGAGCTGGCGGAAGCGGTGGCCCAGCTCGCAGTAACGGAGGAGGACCGAGCGCAGACCCGCGAAACGCTGCTCGCGAGGCTTGCCCGCGGGACTAGTCCCGGGCGGGCACTTGGGCTAGCAAAGGTAATGGCCAAGCTGGACCCGGCGGCGGACGACCAGGCGCGCACCCGGGAGGCGCTGCTCGGTCAGCTTGCCCGCGGAACCAGTCCCGGGCGGGATCGATGGCTGGCGCACGCGATCGCCGAACTGGACCCGGCGGCGGACGACCAGGCCCGCACCCGGCAGAGCCTGCTCCGTCGCCTTGCCCGTGTGACCAATTCCGGACGCGCCCAGCCGCTGGCGGAGGCGATCACCAGGCTGAACCCGACGGCGGAGGACCGGGCGCAGACCCGGAAGGCACTGCTCAGCATGCTCGGCCGCGAGACCGATCCTGCCCGGGCCAAACGGCTGGCGGAGGCGATCGCCGGGCTGGACCCGACGGCGGAGGACCGGGCGCAGACCCGGAAGGCACTGCTCGGCCTGCTCACCGGCAAGACCTATCCATGGGCAGCCGGGGCACTGGCAGGCGCGGTAGCCCAGCTCGCGGTCACTGCGGAGGACCGGGCGCAGGCCCGGGAGGCGCTGCTCGGCCTGCTCACCGGCAAGACCTATCCATGGGCAGCCGGGGCACTGGCAGGCGCGGTAGCCCAGCTCGCGGTCACCGCGGAGGACCGGGCGCAGGCCCGGAAGGCGCTGCTCGGCATGCTCGGCCGCGAGACCGATCCTGCCCAGGCCCTGGAGCTGGTGACCGCGGTGGTGAATCTGAACCCGATGGCGGAGGACCGGGCGCAGGCCCGGGAGGCGCTGCTCGGCCTGCTCACCGGCAAGACCTATCCATGGGCAGCCGGGGCACTGGCAGGTGCGTTGGCCCAGCTCGCGGTCACCGCGGAGGACCGGGCGCAGGCCCGGAAGGCACTGCTCATCATGCTCGGCCGCGAGACCGATCCTGCCCAGGCCCTGGAGCTGGTGACCGCGGTGGTGAATCTGAACCCGATGGCGGAGGACCGGGCGGAGGCCCGGGAGGCGCTGCTCGGCCTGATCGCGAGCGCAGCCGATTGCCCCACGGCCCAGGAGCTGGCGCTCGCGGTGGCCTGGCTCGCGGTGACCGCGGAGGACTGGGTGCAGACCCGGGACGCGCTGCTAGCGCGGCTTGCCCGCGTGACCAGTCCCTGGCCGGCCATTGGGCTAGCAATGGTGATGGCCGAGCTGAACCCAATGGAGGACGGCCAAGCACCCACCCCGGAATCGCTGCTCCGTATGCTCGCCCGCGAGACCGATCGCCTCGCCCGCGAGACCGATCGCCCGGAGGCCCAGGCGCTGGCGGCAGCGGTAACCGAATTGGGCCCCACGGTTCCCGACCTGGGCGGCTTGAACTCGTGGCTAATCGTAATCACATCGCATTCGGCACTGTGGGCTGCCGTACGCCAAAATTCGGGATTGTCCGCCTGGCTAGCCCTCTTGCCGCTGATCGGTCCGCTCGCACTATAGCCAGATATCCAGCGATAACAGATAGATTGTGCCCATTTCTTGCCTCGGCCTGTGTCCCTATCGCCACACCGAGTCGGCATCTGCGGGTGCATCGCGGCGGAAGTACCACACCAGCGATCACCCTGCGTGACGACTACCGCATCTCCTGGCTGGTCATCGGAGGACAGATCGCAGTGGTCGTCGCTCCAGCAGTTGAGGGAAGTGACAGATCGATGAGAAGAACCAGACGACAAATCATTGAGATAGCTTGCATCAGGGCAGGTCAGCGCGGCGCTGCGTGACAAGAAAAGTTGAGAACCTACATCCACGCGATGCAGGTCCCTCAAAGACATGTCCGTTTCTCAAAAGAGTTGTCTGCGGCTTGTCCTTTCGGACCTGTCAGTGAGAAAACACGTGCCCCTTCTCAGCGAAGGTGACTGAGTGTCCCGTCTTATCGATCACGAGGCATCTCGCCTACCTCACAGCGGCAGCATCAAAGAGAAAAAACTGCGTAAGACCATCGAGAGCGTCTCGACGGTTCCCGAGGCCGCTCCGTTCGGCGTCACCCTTGCGTTTGCTGTCGATCGGCTGCGCGATCTGGCCCGGCGATCTTTCCTCGCCCGCCGCTGCCTCGCCGCCGAGCCGGACGTACTCTGGCCGTTCGCGGGGAGCGTCGTCTTGGACGCGGCACTTGCCGATGACACAGATCGGGACAGCTGGAGGCAGCGCTGGCGGGATCAGATGACAGCGCTCGGGGCCGGTGCAGCGGCAGAAGCCGTACCCAAAGGCGCCGACCCACTGGCATGGTCTGGCCGTGCGGAATCCGGCGCCGGTATCGGGGCTGCATAAGATCAAATCCAGCTCTACATGCCGGCCAATGATCATGGACTGGAACAAGCTGAATTGTCCGCTCTTGAAGCAGTTTATCGGCCGGTTGGGTTCTTTCTAAGCGTTGGGGACTTCGACGCCATCTACCTCCGGGATGAAGCCGCTGGCGTCCAGCTTGTGGCCCTACCGCGCTCGGACCCCATACGGCCGCGTCGCCGTATTCCTCGATATCGCCTTCCCGCCGTGACAGAATGGACGTGTCCCCGGGGGGAGGTGGGCGGATGTCGCTCGACGGGCACGTCATCAGCACCGGAGCGGACGGAGGACTCGTCGGGATGACACCCGACGACGTGACTGCGCTGATGCGCCGCGCGCTGCGGAGCGACCGGGTGGTATTGCACTTCCACGGCGGGCTCGTCGACGAGGCCCGGGGCATGAAGACCGCCGAAGGCCTCCTGCCCGTCTACGCCGGTGCCGGGGCTTACCCCGTGTTCTTTGTCTGGCGGGCCGGAGCCCTGGAGATCGTACGCAACAACCTCCTCGAGATCGCGCGCGAGGAGCTTTTCGATCGGCTAATCCGCCGCGTACTCGACTGGGCCGTCGGCAAAGTGCGCGGCGAGGAGGAGGGCGGGCGCGGTGGTCCCGTGCAGCGGCCCAGCCAGCTGGAACTCGAGGAACAACTGGGTGCACGCAAACGCCTGACCGACCCGGACGCCGGCAGTGAGCCGTTCGCCGACGAGCAGACGACACCGCATCCCGTCGAGTTCGGGCCCGCTGGTGGCGAAGGCGAGCCCTTTGAGCTCGCCCCGGCGGAGGAGCAGCTGTTTCTCGCCGAAATCCAGACCGACGCCCAGCTGCAGCAGCAGGTCGCCGGCGTGGTGGCTCACCGCGGCGTGGAGTGGACCGACCTCGAGGGCGCCCGCGGGGTCCCGGAGGCGAAGCCCATCCCCAGCATGATCGATGACGACGTGCTCGCGCAGATCGCCGAGGGCACCGATGACGAGGGCGCCCGTGGCCTGGTGAGCATGACAGTCCTGGCCAGGAAAGCGCTTCAGGTCCTGCGGGCGGTGCTTCTGCGGTACCGCACCCAGACCGCCAGCGGCGTCTACCCCACGGTAGTCGAAGAGGTCCTACGGGCCTTCTACCTGGCCAACGTGGGCGGTGCCCTGTGGAACGCCATGAAGAAGGAGACGCTCGACACCTTCGCGGCCGGTCACACCGACCGCGGCGGCGGCCTGGTGCTCAATCAGCTGGCCGCCGCCTACGCCCAGGGCGCGACCGTGAGAACCACGCTCGTCGGGCACTCCACGGGAGCGGTGTTCATCGACAATCTGCTGACCGCCGTGGCCCGCTCCCACAGGGAGGGAACCCGGCCGCTGGCAGCGTCCGAGCAGTTCCAGGTCTGCTACCTGGCGCCCGCGTGCACCACGCAGCATTTTGCCCAGACCCGGGACGCCGCCGACGATCTCATCGGCCGTTTCAGGATGTTCACCATGACCGACGTCGCGGAGCGGGCCGACCGCCTCGTCGGCGCCGTGTATCCGCGATCCCTGCTGTACCTCGTCTCCGGCCTGCTCGAACGCGACCGGGAGGCCTCCGCCGTCGCGCCGGTCCTCGGGCTGTCGCGGTACCTTGCCGCGCAGGGCCTTGAGCGTCTGCTCGCGTCCGAGCTGGCGACGACCGCCCGGCTGGACGCCGTCCGGGAGTACTTCGGTGAGACGGGCCGGGTCGTCCTCTCCCCCACTGCCCTGGACGCGCTTGAGGGGGCGAGGTCGTCGGCGATCAGTCACGGCGCGTTCGACGACGACGAACTGGTCCGGGGCAGTCTCGCCCAACTCATCGGGTCGTGGTGAGCCATGCGCAATCCCCTGCACTTCGCCCTCGTCGTGGGGATCTCCCGCTACCCGGGTGGCTACAGCTTGCTGCTGGGGCCGGTGAACGACGCGAAGGCGTTCGCGAGGTGGGTAACGAGCCCGTCCGGCGGTGGCGTCCCCAAGGAGAACGTGACCCGGTGCATCACACCCGCCAGCGGCGTGATGACGCTGCCGAAGGCGCGGCCAACGAAAGGGGTCATCGACTTCGAGCTCTGGTCGCTGCGCAGCAGGGCACTGGCGGAGTACGAGAAGCTGCCCGAGGACGAGCGCGCGCAGGCGCGCAAGACTTCGCGCCTCTACATCTACATGGCGGGCCACGGCATCATGCCGGGCGGCGGTACCGCCGCTCTGCTGGACGCGCAGGCGCAGCCAACGCGCCGCACAAACCTTGAGCTTAGTAACTACGGCAGCTGGTTCGAGCGGGACGGCACCTTCGCCGAAGTCTGCATCTTCGCCGACTGCTGCCGCAACTACGAGCTGCTGGCGAGACCGCGGGGCCCGGACTTCGACGAGCCCGCGCAGCTCGGTCCGCGCGTGTTCCCCCTCGTCGGGTACGCCACGACCGCCGGCGACCTGGCCAGGGAGGAGAACGCGCGCTCCGACCCTGAAGTGCCCCCGGACGAGCGCCGGGGGTACTTCAGCCGCGCGCTGATCGAGGGCCTTGAAGGGAACGCAACTCACCCGAGAACCGGCTACGTGACGGCCGAGAACCTGCAGGCCTATGTCAGCATTTCGGTCAGGGAACGGACGGCGAACCGGCCCGCGCACCAGCAGCAGGCTATCGAGATGAAGCCGGACCCCTCACATCCCATGACCTTCGGCCCGAAGCGGCGGGTCCCCCGGTCGACCGCGCAGTGCCCGCGCGGCGTGCCGGGCCGACAGCGCCGCCAGGTCGTCATCCGCTTCCCGCCGGGGTTCGACGGCGACGTCGACCTCATCGCGCCCGACGGATCGCTGATGTACTGGCAAGCGTCGAAGGGTCCGTGGACAGTCATGCTGTACGACGCCATCTGGACGGTTCAGCACGCCGGCACGGACCGCGACACCACAGGGTTCGCAGGGAACGGGGCCTTCCATGTGATCGGAGCCGACCGCGATGTCCAGCTCTGATCCCGTGCCGGGTCGGCTCGTTGTCCGCTCGCCCGGAGCCACGCTCGACGTCATCGACTCGTGGCTGGAGCCACTGAGCGGCAGTGGCGCCGTCGGCGAGTTGAGCCTCGAGGTGGCACCAGGTACCTACCAGGTCAGCGCGCGGATCGCCGGCGCGGAGAACACCCAGCTCGTGGTCGTGCGGCCGGGTGATTCCACCGAGATCGACGTCCCTTTGGAGTTCGACGCGGCAGCCCCGGTCGAGGGGACGACGACAGCGAACGAGACTCACGGGGATCTCGCCCGCGATCTCACCGGAACGACGACCGGCGAGCCGGCGACCGTCGCGTCAGCGCGGTCCTCGTCATTGGTGCTCATCTTGCGCGGGCTTATGGATCGGGTTATGGCGCCCCTCCCGAACGATGATGCGCCGTTCGAGCTATTCGATCAGCATGGACGCCATGTCCAGCTGCCCGCACCCACGCCCGCCTGGGAGGTCGCTGGCCGGATCCCACGAGCGGTCGGTTGGGCGGTGCCGTTGCGCCCCGGCGGTTACCGGCTCCGCTGGGCGGGACCGTCCGATCAGGCGGTGGAGCACGCGGTCTGGCTCAGCCCGGGCTGGCAGACCCTGCTCTTCGTTCCGCAGGGCGCTCGTGGACCCTACCCGCCGGAGATGTCCGTCCACATCCTGAGAACCGGCAGTTCCTGGGATCGCTACTCCCCAGGCTCACTGGCCGTAGAGGCCGCGCTCGCAGCCCTGCGGGGAACCACGACGAGCAGCGTCGATCCCCGTTCCGCAGACTTCGTCACGGACGCCGACAACCCGATGCTCGCTCTCCTGACGCTGCACATCCTCGGCCGGGCGCGCAGGGCGGGGGTGCTCGGCGACGACGCCGACGATCTAGGCTGGACCAAGCGCGTCGCGGGCGGGATCCACCAGCTCCGCCGGTCATTGGGCCGACATCCAGACGTGGCGGCCCTAGCCGAGCAGTGGCCGATGGGTTCCGGGGGCCGACGACCACCGCAGGTCCCGTCGACCCCGTGGCCGCCCTTGCTGACAGCCTCACTCGACCTCCTGCTCGCCGCCGACGCGCGCCGTCCGGACGTGATCCCGGCCGGGAGCCTCACCGAGGCGGTGACCGGGCAGCGTTATGCGAGCAGCCCGTGGCTGCTCTGGGATCCCGATGACCTGCCACTCGAGCCCATACCGCAACGACCCCGGACGCGGCCTCGGAGGTCGCCCGCGGGCGCAGGCGGTGTGCGCGGAGGAACGCTCACCGGGAGGCACCCGGGGATGTGGGAAGGGTCTGGCAGCGGGCCGCGCGGCGGGCGGTCCGCCGACTTCGGCGTCGAACTCTCGGGGTTGACCGAACCGCTGGCCGCCGAGCCGCGCCAGACGACGGCACCCCCAACGCGCGTCGCCGTCGAGAGAGTCGAGGACCTCGTGCGCGGCGTGGCCCAAGTGCTGCAGCTACCACCCGCCGAGGCGGCGCAGCGGCTCGGGACCCGGGAGATCGCGCGCCGGCTTGGCATGGCCGGGGGGCTCGTCGAGCGTTGCATCGACGCGGCCCTGAGCGATATGCCGTATTCCAAGCCTGCAGCGACTGCCGCGGAGCCGGTAACGTCGGCCATCGAGCTGAAGTGGCCGACGGCGCACGAGCCAGAGCAGGTGTTCGAGGTGGCGTACGAGGTGGAAACCGATTACTAGAGCCAATGCATTTCGAGTTGGCCGCTTGCACGGTTCCCTTCTGTGACACCAGGCTGTAACACCCCGCGTCCGGACTGGCCACCCTGGAGGCCGCCCGCCTGCCAGCCTGCAGGCTCGGAGCCCGTGACGGCTGCAGCGGCAACCTGGCAGCCCGCCCCCAGGCGGTATCACCAGTGCCTGCCGCTGCCCCCGCCGGCCCTGATGGACGCACGTCCGGCGGGCCCGGCGGACATTGCCTGCCACCCCAAGCCCGCCCCGAGCTTGCGGGCATCAACCACTACGGTGCCCGGAACACCGAGATAGGCAAGCCCCGGCTGATCTTCCCCCGGTCCGCTGCGCGGGCGGACCACCCGCACCCCGAGCAGGCGATCCTCGACCTGATCGAGTACGGCCAGCTCGCACCGGTCCTCGCCGGACTCTTCTATTGCGATATCGCTGTCCCGCAGGACCCACTCTAAGAATAATGCCAAGAACTTCAACAAGTCGACTTGACAGGAACCGGACTCCGGGCCGGTGCCGGGCGCGGCTATCGCGGACGCGACCGCCTCGCGGGTCGCTGCGCGCTCGGCGAGCACCGCCTCGGCGATCAGCCCGAGGTGCCTCGGCGCGTCCGCCGGGTACGGCTCGTAGCGGAGGCTGGCCGCGTTCTGGGACTCGGCCGTGTCGAAGGCGCGGTTGGCGTGCTGCATGAACTCGAAGCGGGGCGTCCCGTCCTCGTGTGCTAGCTCGGCCACCGGCACCGTGGCGACGCCGGCTGCCATCTTGCTGATGACCGGGTTGCCTTTGATCCGGTCGCGGGCGATCTGGTAGTCCGGGGACTCAAGGGCAGTCATGGCCGGTTCGGCTCCTTCCGGGGGAATCGATCAGGGTTCGCCGGGCGTGCCCCGTGCCGAGGCACGGGGGTGGTTGCGGTCACGCGGCGCTCGTCCCAGGCCTGCAGCGCCGAAGGGTACGGGCCGCGCCGGCCGTAGGCGGCCGGGTCGAAGCGGCCGGCCGTGACGGTGAGCACGCCATCGGCAGCCTGGGCGGTCACGGGCACGCCCGACGGACCAGTTCCCCGGAAGGTTCAGCCTTGTTGCAGGCATGATCCCGTGACATGGGTCCTGTCCCGTTCGCGCGCGACCTTGCGCGCTGCTTGTGCCGGCATCCGGCCACGGTGGCTGGGGCAGTCGTCCCCGGCGGACCGGCCTGACTCTTTGGCGTCCTTGCGGTACCGCTAGCGGATCCGGTTCACGCGGTCTTGGGTGCATACAGCCACGGGTAGCGGGTCAGCAGCGGCTGGCGGAGGTCGTCCAGGGATGCGCCGTCAGCCCGCCGCCACGTCAGCCAGCCGTTGCGGCCAGGACGCCCGCAGGCGTGGCGGGTGGCTGCGCAGACGGTGGCGTGAATGCGGCCGTCGGCGCTTTGCAAGGCGCCGCTGGGCAAGACGGTCACGGTGTAGGAGGTGCCTATGTTGCGGCGCCGCCAGGTGAGGGTCTCGCCGGGCCGCAGCACTCCGGCGTCGAGCAGAGGCGCCAGGGTGCCCGACGGGACCCCGGGGCTATCGGCGGTGGCCTGCCGCTGCGGCCCGTGCGGCGGGGCCGTCGCGGGCTCGGGCGGCCACTGATCCGGCGGCTGCAGGTAGATCTCGCCGCCGGCGCCCTCCAGGGCTGAGTACAGTTTCATCACGGCGGCAACAGCGGGCCGGGCCTGCTCGGGCCAGCTTGATGCCAGCCCTTCCCATGCGGCCACCGGCACGAGATCTCCGCAGATCATCTGGCGTATCGTCACGTCGGTGCCCGGTGGGGAGCCCGGGCCGCCGGGGCAGGCGACGTCCAGCACGACATCCCCGTCGGCCAGTACCCAGCCGGGGCTGTCGCCGTCCGCAAGCCCCTCGAACACGGTGCCCGGCTGGTCACCGCATGCGGTGACCAGGAGCATGGCCCGCGTTCCGGGCCCGGGCCGCAGGGCGAGCACGTCGGTGAACGGCTCGCTGGCCGGGTCGTCGCGGCCTGAGCTGAGTGCGTCACCGGCGCCCGGCAGCCGGGTGCCAGTGCCGTGCGCGGCATCCTCGGTGCCCTGGGCGCCTGGGGCCGGGGCCTGGTGGCCGGGCTGGCGCTGCACGCGCTCGTCAGATGTGCGGCTCATGAGCGGTACCTCCTTCTTCTCCTGGCCAGTGCGATGCTTGTCCTGCGGGATCGCGGCTGGTGACGGGCAGTGGGCGGGTGCCATGCTCGTGGATCAGCACGGGCGTGAAGGCGCCCGCCAGCGGGCTGAATCCGGCGCGGTCGACGGTCAGCGGGACTTCGCCGACGACGACCATGTCGCCGACGGACAGTTCCCCGGAAAGTTCAGCCGTGTTGGGGAGCCGCAGCGCGCGACTGGCTCTTGCACTCTTGTGGGGTTACTTGTCATGACCTGCACATCCGGTCTGGCTGGGGCACGCTATGTGCCCACCGATGGACGCTCAGCTTCGTCACAGCTGTCAAGTCAGCCGCGACGGATTCCCGGGCTTCGCCGCTAAACTCAGCCTTGCGCCTTTATCTCGGCTATCTGCTTAACATTGCCGACAGGCTGAGCAATGAATGGACGCTTTGCGTGGGTACTACTGCTCATGCGATAGCAGGTAGTCGGCCAGCGGCACTGCCCGTCTTGCAGCCACTCGCACGTGACGGCAGGGGGCCGGCGTAGGCAAGTGCAGTGGGGGTGCTTGCAATGAGCCAGGATTCTCCCTCTGGGCCAGGCGTGCCGGGCAGCGAGCACCTGCTGCTGGCCGAGGAGGCGGTCAGGGCTGGAAACCACCGCGCGGCCTTTGACATCTTGCTGGAAGGCCGCCGGCAGGTCGGCGCGCGGCTGGATGCCGGCGACGCCGGAGCGCTCGCCGGTTATGTCGAGCTAAGCATTTTCCTCAGCCGTCTGCTCTATGCGGAAGACGCGCTCAAGGTTCTCGGTGCCGCGCGCGTGCGGGCTCGCCGCGCGGGCTCGGCAGAGCTTGAACTGGCGGTTGTCCGGGCGCTCTTCTACCAGCACGCCGAGGAGGCAGATTGGCAGACAGCGCTGCAGTACGCCAGCACCTTGCCCGCACTGGCGGCAGCATGGCGCGAGGGCAGTGGCGCTGACCCTGATCTCACCGAGACTACGGATGTCCTCCTCATCGTGACATCAGAGGCTTATCAGCACGCGGCGTATGACGTCTCGTCGGCCCTGGCCGGTATCGCAGTGGTGCTCGCGAGCGCCTGCGCCGACGCCTGGCGGATGCTCGGCTGGTCGCGCCTGCGGCAGGACGACGGCGAGGGCGCCATTAAGGCACTGTCCGAGGCCGTTGAGCTAGAGCCTGGCCGCGCAGGGCACTATCGCGGCCTCGCGCACGCCTACAGCATGACGGGGCGGAACGCCGAGTCGCTGGCAGCGATGGATAAGGTCACGGCATCCGCCGATGCCGTCATCGCCGATTTCTATACCCGGGCCGATCTGCGCGGCAGCGCCGGTGACTACGCCGGGGCCCTGGCTGACCTGGAGGTCGTGGAGGCCATGGCTCGCGACGCACCCGCGGTGGAGTCGTCCGAATCGTGGCGTGACCTGCCTGCGGGGCCTGCCGCAGCGGCCGAGTACGCCCGGAGCATGCCGACCTCGGATGTGCTGGATCTTGCGATGCTCAAGCGTGTGTCAGTGCTCCGCAATCTGAATCGTGCCGACGAGGCCGAGCAGATCGCCCGGAGCCTCATAGCGGCGGGCGACCGGGCTACCGTGGCGGGCGCGTCAGACCTGATGGCGGACCTGCTGATGAGCCAGGACCCGCCGGCTGCCGGGGAGGCCGCCGGACATTACAGCCGGGCGATCGCGAATGGCATGCGGACGTCAGGCGTGTACCTCGGCCGGGCTGAGGCCTATCTCGGCACTGGCCAGGTAGCGGCGGCACTGGCCGATCTGGAGGTCATCTGCGGGGGGCACGAGACGCCGTACGCTGTCCGCGCGGCGAGGCTGCTTGCCCGTTTTCTCCGCCACCACCCGGACGACTGCGATGCGCGGGTGGTGCTCGGCCGCTGCCTGATCGAAGCCCGGCGGCCCGCTGAGGCAGTGGCGGAACTGGGCAAAGCGCTGGCCGCCCAGCCGCAGAACTGGAGGGGGTTGATGTGGCGCGGGCTGGCGCGGGTCACGGTCAGTTACGGCGAGGACGAGGCGGCGCGGGCATGGAACGAGAACCTGCCGGCCGAGCGCACCCACGCAGCTCTCGAGGACCTGGCTGCAGCCACCCTCGCGGCCCCGGCAGCGGCCCGGGGCGAGCCGCGCCAGGCCCTGGTCTGGCTGGTGGAGCGGCTCATCTTCCTTCGCGATACCTACCACGAGCTGGTGCTCCCCAGGTCTGCGGTCCACCGGCTCGTCACGCGCGCGGTGCCCGAGCTGGGTGAGGTGTTCGGGAACCTGGCCGCAGTCGCGCTCGACCACCGGCCGGGCGTGTTCCAGAGCGACATCGATCTGTGCTTGCCAGCACGCGACCTTGCGGTCCGGCACGGGTTCGGGCTCGTCGCGGCACGGATCGACATGCTGCTGGCCGACAATTACCTGCGGCTGTATGAGCTGCAGCGCGCGCTAGACCACATCGCCGCGGTCTGGGCAGCGCTGCCCGCCCTGGGGTACCTGCCTGGTGGTGTCCCGGCCGGGCAGAAGGAGCAGGATGCGGAGGTCCTGCGCCGCGGGCAGATGAGAATCAACTGGGACGCCGACCATATCGGCCTGTCAGTGCTGGTCACTACGCAGATCCTCATGGACCTGGATATCTACAAGGCCCAGGCAGTCGCGCGGGCCGGCGATCCGGAGCGGGCAGTCCGCGAGCTGGGCGCGACGATCGGCCGCGTGGCCGAGTTTGTCATGGCCCACCATATGCATCCGCGCGTCGGCATTCACGTGGTTTCGCTGCTGCGTGATGCCGGGGACACGGAAAGGGCCACGCAGCTCCTCGACGCGATCGCCCCTGCCGCGGAGGAGGCCGGCGAGGCCGTTGACGTCGCGAACCTGCGGGCCACTCTGCACTTGCAGCGGGAGGAATGGGGGGACGCCGAGCGCGTCCTGGTGCCGGTCGTGGATGCTAGCCGCCCGGAACCAGGCGTCATGGCCACGCCGGACCACCTCGTTTCCGTGATGAACCTTGCCACGGCAATCAGTTGCCAGGGACGCAACCAGGATGTCGTGGACTTGCTTGACCAGTACCCGCCGGGGCCGGGCGCCCGGTACCGCACGGCCTACGGCTGGCACGTGACGCGGGGGCAGTGCCACTTCTGGCTCCGCAATTACTCTGCGGCCTATGACGACCTGCTGGCCGCCATAGACCTGGCTGACTCGGTCCGCGGGAAGCTGCGTGACCAGGAACTGAGGATCAGCTGGCAGGCCGGTCTTTCAGAGGTATACGAGCTCGCATTCCTGTCTGCCGAGCTCTCCTTCAAGTTCAGCGGGCGCTTCGACCTGATGGAGCGGTCGCGCGCCCGCGCCTTCGTCGACGGCCTGAGCCTGCGCGTGACGGATACGCCTGCCGTCAGGGAACTGGCGGAGGCCGTGGAGCGATGCCGCAGCCGGCGCCGACTGTTGCGGCGGCTGCTCACCGACCCTGACGGGCCTGACCGCGTGGAGATCGCCCGGCAGTTGGAAGAGCTCGGCGGCCTGCAACCGGGAAAAGGCCAGGTCGGGCTCACGGTGGCCGGTCCCGAGACGATCCTGGCCGCGCTCACCGCGGAGGGCAGCTCGCTCAAGAGGGTGGAGCAGGATCTGGAGCGGGAGCGCCTGGCGGAGCGGGAGTCGGTGGCGGGCCGTGCCTTGACCTACGACGAGGTCTGGGAGTTCCTGGCGTCCGCGGGCAGGGCGGACGGCTCGCCCGGCAGCCCCCGGCAGGGGATCCTGCTCGCGGAGTATTACTTCACCAGCAAAATCAACATGCTCACCCTGTTCGTGGTGGGGCCCGGTATTCCCGGGCCGGTCCCGGAGGTTATCAAGTACTCCCGTGATGAGGTGGCGCGCTTTACCCGGTCTGCGTTCGGCACGGACACTGGTGCCGAGGCTGGAGTTCGCCCCGTATTCGACCAGGCCGAGTTTCAGTCGCTCTTCCGCCCGTTCGTAGCGCCTATCGTCAAGTACTCCCGGCCAGGCGACCTGGTGTGGATAGTCCCGCATGGCTTCTTGCACTACGTGCCGTTGCATGCGGTCGAGATCGATGGCCAGCCGCTGATCGCCCGCAATCCCGTTGTTTACACCCCGAGCGCGTCGGTTCTGCCCCCCTGCCATGCCCGGGCGGCGGCCCAGCGCCGGGAGTGGGCTACCGCTGCGGTGCTCGGTGACTCGCGCGGGGATCTGCCGCATGCCCGCGACGAGGCGCGCGCTGTGGCGGAGCTGTTCGGCGCGGAGGCACATGTGGGCGGTGCCGCGACGGGGCCCCGGCTGCGGGAACTGGTCGCCGCCCAGCCGGACGTCGTGCACCTGGCATGCCACGGCCGGTTCGATGCCGCCGACGTGTTCCAGTCCGGCGTGCTCCTGGCCGCAGGCCCTGCCGCGCCCGACGCCCTCGACCAGCTCACCGTAGAGGAATTGCTGGGTCTGCGGATCGACTCAGGCCTGGTTACCCTCAGCACCTGCGAAAGCGGTGTCAGCGAGTTGCGCCCCGGCGACGAGCTGATCGGCCTGACCCGCGCGCTGCTGCACCCGGCGCGCCGAGCGTGCTCGTCAGCCTGTGGCCCGTTAGCGACCTGTCCACGAGCTTCCTCATGCGCGAGTTCTACCGCCGGGTGAGGGAAGCGCCGCCGGGCGCGCACGCCCGCCTGGCGCAGGCGCTGGCCGGGGCTCAGCTGTACCTGATGAGCCTCACCGCTGAGCAGGCTATCGGGCTGTGCGATGAGCGACTCGCCGCAGCCACCGAGCCTGTGGGAAGGCTGACAGTTGAGCTGGAGCGTGCCGGCGTACAGATAACGGCCGGCGACCTCCCGGCGGCGATAGCCTGCTACCGCAGCGCCGCGCAGTCGCTGCGCGAGCTCCCCGGCCCGCTCGCCAGGTCGCTGCTCCGCGAAGTACTCGAAAAGCTGCCCCTGCTTGAATTCAAGGCGACGGGAACGGGCAGCATTGACTATTCGCGGAGACCGTTCGCGCACCCGTACTTCTGGGCGCCTTTCATCCTGGTCGGCGACTGGCAGTGAGGTTAGATGAGCGGGCTTTCCATCGCAGGGAACCTCAGCGCGATCATCGAGGCCGGCGCGCATCACAGCGCGATCGATGCGCTCGGCATGCTCCGGTCCTCGGACGCCGCATACTGCGTCATCACCGATGCCTGCGGGCCGCTCAGCCTGGTGACAGCCGCGGACCTCGCCACACTGGAGGCAACCGGACCCGCCGGGCTGGCGGGCCTGGCCGCGCGGCTCCCGGAGCTGGTCGCCGTGCAGGACAAGCCGGAGATCCTGAGCCCCCGGGAAGTCTGGGTCCTGGCCAGGCTTATCTCCGGCCGCGGCATCGGCGCGGTCCTGATCGACGACGGGGCGCGACCCGTGGGCGCGCTGTCGCGAGACAGCATCGCGGGCGCTATCGACCTGGCTGACCTGCGCATCTCCGGGCGGCGCTGGGGATCGCCCCAGGTCCCCTCCCTGGAGTTCGTCTGCCGCAAGTGCGTTCCGCCGACGTACCGGATGCCGCGGTCCACCGGGTCCGAGGCGCCGGTGTGCCGCCGATCGTATTTCCACGGCCCGATGGAGCTGCTCGGCGATGAGGACCAGGGCTGATGTTCGCCGCAGTCCTCAAGCAGGTCACCGGGTACTTCGACCGGCGGGCGCTGCTGTCGACGTTCTTCCCCACGCTGGCATTCCTCGGAGCCATCACCCTGGCGGCAGCCGCCGCGGGACCCGGAATCGCGGCAGCGGCATCTTCCTGGGGCCGCGAGCCAGGCCTCATCCAGGCCGTCGCCGTATCCGGGTTCCTGGTCACGGCCACCCTGCTCTCCCTGCTGCTGAACAACCTCCGGCCGGTCATAGACCAGATCTTCCAGGGCGACTGGCCCGGCGGCATCGCGGCCACGCGGCCTGCCGCATGGCAGGTAGCCCGGCAGTACCGCCGCCGCGCCCGACTGATCGCAGCTGACGATGCTCTTGAGCACCGGGAGATCGCAATCGCGGCAGAGCTCAGGGCAATGCCCAAGCCCGGCCCGCAGGCGACCGGAGGCCCGTACGACGCCGGGCAGGCCGATCGCGAACTCGCAGAAGCGGAGGCGCTGCTAGCGCGCAGCACCGGGATGATCCGGGCCTGGGCAGAGCTGGAGGGGATCAGCACGCGGCTGACCCGGCTGGCGCGCGCGATAGCCGCTGAGCCAGCTGCCACGGCAGGACACATCGAACGCTTCACCACGATCACCCTGGCTGCCGAGGCGGCCCTGGAGAGCGCCGCAGAGCACGTCCGGGAGCAGCGCGCCCGCGTGCAGCAGGACCTGTTCCTCTTGTTCGCGGCCCACCCGGCAGCCGCGGCTGGCACCCGGCTCGGCAACATCATGCGATCAGCCGAGCAGTACCCGCGGACCCGGTACCGACTGGACCCAGTAGTGACCTGGTCCAGGCTGCAGCCGCTGCTGCCCGATGAGGTCACCGCGCCCCTGAAGGACGCCAAGGCCGCCATCGACATCTTGCTGACTTCCGTTGTGTACATCACCATCACCGGAATGCCCGCAGCCGTCTGGGCCGGACTATACGCGCCAGTACCCAGCGACCCGGCTCTAACCGCGCTGACCATCACCAGCGCGGGCCTGGCCGCGGCGGTGCTCCTGCCGCTCACCAGTCGAGGGCCTAGCCGATACCTGGCAACTGCAGGCATAGCTACCTGCCTGACCGCGGCGCTGGCACTGGGCCAGTTCACCCGCGCTCCGCTGTGGCTCGCGATCACGGGGCGGACCGCGATCGCGGTCTTGCTCGCGGCTGGCGTGCTCGCACTCGCCCTTTCGCTGTACCTCGGCGCATGCCAGGCAGCCCTCGCCTACGCCGAGCAGTTGCGGGCAGTTTTCGACATGCACCGCTGGCGTGTCCTGGAACAACTCCGGCTCCCGCTGCCGACCAACCTTTCCGAGGAAAGGAAAACCTGGGAGTCAGTGATGCGCTTCCTGTACCGCGGCGACCTGTCCGACCTGTCCCCGCTCACATACGCCTCACCTCAGCCAGCCGATGCCGCGCCGGAAGTCACACCTGACTGAAGCCGACTGGTGACAGCCTAGGCCCTACCGTTGCCGCCCCAGCTTGTCCCCTCCTGCGGGTTGTCGTCTCCGGGTGGGCGGGCCGTCTGCCCCGCGTCCGGGCGCTGGCCCGGTTCCGTCCGGGTTAGGCCGCCACCGGCCACGGGTACCCAGCATCGAGGGCGCGGCTGGACCTGATGCCGCTCAGCACTGCCCGCCTAGGGCTGGCCACGCGGTTCGGCTTGGGTACCCTCAGCGGGCTGCTCCTTGACCTGGGAGGGAATAGCCGCGTGGCCTGCGGTATCCGGGACGGGACTGGGTGTCAGCAGGGGGCGCGTACCGTGCCCGTCACCGCGGGCCTCGTCCAGGCCGCCGCTGACCGGGGTCCAGCCGGCGCTTGCGACGGCCAACGCGACTTCGCCGACGACCACAACGTCACCCTTCGATAGTTCCCCGGACGGTTCGACCGTGTTGTGCTGAGTGGTTTCGTCGCCCGCATCCTGAGAGATCTGGGCTTCGCCGGGAGTGGGGTTTTCAGTTCAGCCAGTCGTGCGCTGCTCGAGCTGCAGCCTGGCCACGATCACGGCTGTCGGCATAGACATCGCGGGCAAGCTCACCGATCGCTGTTGGCTCGCTCATAACCGCTTGTGGTGCGTGGCAACGCTACGGCGGAGGGTACGTATCGTTGATCCGTCATGCCTTTGGTGACATCGGGCTATTTCCACTCCGCTGGAGGCGTAACGCTGAGATGCGCTGCTAGTACCCGGCCGGTCAACTTGGCTAGCCGCCGGAAGAATGCCAGGCAGTCCTTAGCGTCGGCGAGGCGCAACGAGGGATCCGTGGGTGGCTTGTGATCAGAGCACAGCCGGACGACCTGAAGTACCTGCTTGGCTGGCAGTTCGTCGCCATGAGCTATCGCATGCCGGATCTGCAGCCATGCATTGATTTTCTCGTCAACGTCAGACGGGCTCAGCGTGAGCTGACCGCGCCCTCTCCCCCCTGGCTGGCTCCACGTCCATGCAGATCGCGGATCAATGCCCACTGCCCGAAATAGTCGGCGGGTGTTCTCTGCATTAGGGGTGCTGAATCTCCCGATCTCATCACGGACACGACCGGCTAGCAGTCCGTAGATACCGCGGCCTGTGGTGCTGTCCGGTACTGGTCGCGAGTTCTCGACGCATGCCTCAACTAGATCTTGGACTGCGGCTTGCCAGCTGGCGATGGTAAGCACGACGATGGCACGGTTCAGGGAGGTCTCTTTGTCCCGGCGACCCCGCTTTGGTCCGCCATGGGTTTGGTGTATGGCGACCAGGTTGTCGCAATGCCGAGTCGCACGCGAAAAATTGGCAGCCGCCTCATCAAGGTCCACATTATTGATCTTCCGCCGGACTCGGTGGTCGAAACTGGGCTCGTGAAGCCCGAAGTGAATAGCTACACGCTCCTCGTGGGAGCCACAACATGACATGTCACAACACGACGATTTTTCGGGGTGTCGGTTCTGGCTGAGGTCTAGCTCATGCACTGATTACGTGACGCGACTGCTTGGCTGTTAGTCGGCCAGCCGGGTGCAGCAGCGGAGTAGATCGGGCTTGGCGCGACCGTATATTCCTCCTTCCCTGGTGCGTGCGGTGCAGCTCGGGCCAGGAGATGGGCCTCTCAGCTGGCGGGTGCAGGCCGCGCTGGCCGGGGCTGCTGGCGCAGGCGCGCGGCTTGAGCGCGGAGGGTGTCGTTTTCGATGGTGAGGATGTTGAGGGCGCGGGCTAGTGCCTGTGCGGCTTGTTTGTATTCGTCACGTTCGCCGCGCATGTCTTCTAGTTTGCGGCGCAGGTCAGTGATCTGCTCGCGGAGCGCGGTCTCGCTGGCGGGGACGCTGACCTGGGCATTGGCTCTGGCGTAGAAGCGGTCTTTCAGGTCGGTGTGCTTGTGGGTGAGCACGTGCCGCTTGACGTCGGCTTCGATGGCGAGGGACACGATGGTTAGTTTGCCGTCTGAGCGCAGGGGCGCGCCGTCGAGGAGGCGGCCCATTGCCGCCTCGATCTGGGTGCGTTCATCGCTGGGCATCGGCGGCCTCGCTGGTGATGCGAGTTCGCGCGTGCCGGTCAGCGATCTGCTGGAGCGCTGCAGCCCGCTGGGTGAGCCGGTCGCGCAGCGGTTCTGGGGTGAGCGGGCTGGCGATCTCGGCGTGCAGCCGGGTGGTTTCGGCGTGCAGGTCCGTGATGTGGGTGTCGGTACGGGCGATGTTGGCGCAGGCCGGGTTGCACCGGTCCAGGCTGGGGTGGCCGCTCGCGGGCCCGGCGGTGCGGCCAGGGTGGCACAGGGCCCTGGCCGGGTCGTAGTTGCAGGCCAGGAAGGCGTGCGGGTTGTCGTGGACCTGGAGTGCGGGGTCGGTGAGCAGGGCGCGGACCTGGCGGGGGGACAGGAACAGGCCCTCGAACCGGGTGCCGGCGGCGCGGGCCGCGTGGAGCATCCGTTGCGCGGCCGGGCCGGAGATGGCCTCGCCGTCTTCGAGGCGGTCGCGGAGCTGGCCGAGGTAGTCGGCCGTGGCGCGGGCGGTCTCGATGTCCAGGACGCGGGCCAGGCCATGACGGGCACGCCCGCTGTAGCCTTCGCTGGTCGTGATGGTGCGCAGGTGGCCGTACTGGATGGCCAGGGCGATCCGCCCGCCGGGCAGGCGGGCGATGTGCCAGGCGATGGTGCGGCGGAACCGGCTGATGGTGACCGGGCCGTCGGGGTCGGCGGGGATCGCCTCGGCGTCCAGGCCGTGCTCGCGGGCGTAGTCGTTGACCCAGGTGATGAAGTCGGCGATGCGGTAGTTGGCGGCCTTGGCGGTGATCACCTCGCCGCGGCGCCGGCGGTGCCCGTGGGTGCCCGGTGACGCGGTCCGGCGGCGGGGTGAGGCTGTCCGTGTTCCTGCCAGCCACGCCGGGTGGAGCGGGAACAGGAACTGCGTGGTGGTGAGCTGTTCGAGCACGGTGACGGCGGCGTGAACAGGCGGGATTACGGTCCACTGCCGCAGCGCGCCGTCGGGCGCGGGGGTGCCGTCGTCGGTGGTGGCGCCCTTGAAGTAGTCACCGGCCAGGGTGTAGCGCACTGTCCCGGCGTGATCGGGGGCCGGGGCGGGGCAGCAGCCGGTGCGCAGGTGCAGCGCCTCGGCCGGGCGCAGGCCGCTGAGGTAGACGATGACGATCAGGCAGGCGGCGGCCAGGCACATCGCGCGTTCTTGCGCCTCGTGGTAGCCGATGCCTGATGTCCACGGTTTGCCGTGCACCAGCCCGGTGACCGGGACGTCCAGCAGTGCCGGGCCAGCGACCGGGAGCCTGCCGTAGTCCCGCAGGATGTTGCTGGCCTGGCTGAGGCTGGCGCCGGTGATGGCGGCCAGGTAGGACCGGGCCGCCCGGTGGCTGTTCCCGGCGTGCCCGCCGGGCAGCGGGCTGCCGGTGCGGGCGTGCTCGTCGAGCAGGGCGCGCAGCCGGGCTCCGGCCGCGGGGCTGGTGCGGGAGGCGATCTGTGAGCGCAGTCGCTGGTGCTCGGCCAGGGCAGCCAGGATGTCGCCGGCGAAGTCCTCGCTGAACCGCAGTGCCCAGACCAGCAGCGGGGACATGACGGCCGGGTGGACCGGGGCGGTGGCGTTCTCGTTGCTGCCTTGCGGAGCGGGCAGGTAGTGTCGCAGTCCCTCGGCTTCCCACGGTGGCATCGGGATGCGGTCCCCGGCGGGCAGGTGCGGCGCGAACCCCCACAGCACGCTGACCGCCGACAGCGCGCCGGCCTGGGTCCGCGCATTGAGAGGCAGCCGGGCGACGTGCGCGGCGTACTGCTCGTGGCATGCGGAGTCGACCTCGGCCAGGCTGGTGATGCCGCGTGCGGTCAGCCAGGCCGCGTAGCGGCGCCAGTTCTGCGTGACTGCGGCGATCGTGCCGGTCGAGGGATGCTCGGCGCGGGAGGTCGCTGCGCGTTCCAGCAGCTCCGCCGGGGTGGGCAGGTTCAGCAGCGCCCACCCGGCGCGCTTGAAACTGGCCCGCAGGCCCGCGGGGAAGGCAGCCCAGTTGATGGCCCGGCCGGCTTCGTGGTGGCTGCGGCTGAGGGGGGACAGGTCCCACCGGTCCTCACCGAACCGCGACAGCCCGGCCGGGTCGGTCCCGGGCGGCAGGCGCTGCCCGATGGCGATTGGCGCGGAGGCGGGAGCATGCCACGCTTCGGCGCCCAGGCCGCCGGCCCGCAGCGCGGCGATGGTCATGGCGCGTACCCGCCCGCGAGAAGACGGTCGATCAGGCCTCGGTCAGCATCGCTGATCGCGCGGGCCGCCGCCGTACGCTCGGCGGCGGTGGTGTTGTCGTCCAGCAGCGCCGACAGCCGCAGGAAGTGGCTGCGCCAGTCCTGGTCCCACACCGCCGGGTCCACGGTCGCGCGCAGCGCGTCCAGGGCCTGGTGCAGGTAGACCAGGCGGGGCAGGTGGCGGCGGGTGGCCACCGCGTTGCGGCAGCCCAGGCAGTCCAGGAACGAGGCCGTGCACGGCAGGCCGGGCGGGCTGAACGGGCTGTTCCGCGAGTCCGTGCACGCTGCCGCCGCAGTGTCGAGCGTGCCCTCGGCCAGCGCCTCGGTCAGCTCCGGGCTGCCGACGAAATCGGTGAGCTGATCAGGGCTGGCGTCCAGCAGCATCCGCATCGTCATGACAGCGCGGGCATGCTCGGCCGCGTCAGCCAGCCCACGGGCGGTGATCTGCGCGGTTGCCTCGCGGGTGGCCGGGTCACGCAGGACGTAGACGGCTTCGTGGGTCTGCTCGGTGTTCTGGCCGGGCTCCCTGCGCACCAGTACCTGCACGGTTCGGCGCAGCCGCCGCATGCTCACCTGTAGCGGGCCGTCACCGCGGGCCAGCCCGGCCTGGGCAGCCCATATCCGCATGGCCTCCTGGGGTGGCACGCCGGGGCAGAACATCGGCTTTCCGGCGGGAGTGGCGCGGCGGCTGATCAGCAGCACGCTGGCAGGATCGCCGCGCATCGCCGTGGCGATCCTGGCGGGCTCGGTTGCCTCGATCGCCTGGCGCATCAGCCGCCCCGACGACGCTGGGCCGTCGTCGACCAGGTTGGCCGAGGTGTACCGGGACCGGGCCGGGCGGCGGCGCTTGCAGATCTCCACGCGGTAGATGTCCAGGTCATCCTCACCCGCGCCCGGAGTGGCGTCGGGGACGGTCATCGCGTCCAGCACGGCCCGGTTCCACCCCTGGTCACACACCAGCAGCACCGCCAGCGCCGACGCCTCGGGCAACGTCAGGAACAGCCGCGCCCACGTCTGCCCGGCGCCCACGCCGCCCAGCGCCCGCGCATGCCGGGCCAGCACCGTGCGGTACCCGCTAGCGGCCAGCGGCACGTCGCCGGTCCGCAGCAGGCTGTCCAGCGCCTCGCCGATCAGGTAGTCCGCGGTCGCCGGGCTGGTCTGCCGGAACAGCTCGCGCCGCCCGGGAGGCGGGGGAAACTCGCCAGCATGCCAGCGCCGCAGATGCTCCCGGCCGGAGCGGATGCGCCTCAGCGCGGTGCCGAACGTCCGCGCCGCCGCTGCCTTGATCTGCTCGAACTCCTCCCGCGTGTAAGCCGCCTCGACCGGCGGCGGGCCGGCGGGGATGCGGCGGGCCGCGGCGGCGGCCGTGCCGGCCGGGATGCCAGGCACCATCGGCAGCCACTGGCGGGTTATCAGCTGGCAGGTGCGGCCCCACACGGTGGGCGGGCGCGACAGCCGCCACCCCGCCCACACCGCCGGCGTGACATCGGCACCGGTCGCGGGCGGCGGGTCACACGTGGCCGCATACCGCAGGAACTCCCGGATGGCCTTATACCCGTTCTCACAGGTCGCAGCAGCACGCCACGACCGGCCCGGCCCGGCCAGCTGCCCGAACCCACTGGCACACGCGGTCAGCAAGGCAGCCGGCCCCGGCAGGGCAGCGAAGTCGAACCTGGCCTCCACCCCGCCGGACTCCCCGAACACGGTGACCACCAGGCCAGCCGCGTCAAGCGCGGCCGGGCGCACATACCCAGGCGGGGGCAGCGCAGCCTGGCGCCCGCGCGGGCGGCTCATCTACCCGTCCTCCGCGGCGCCGGCATCCATCACCAGCCGGCTGGACGCCGCTACCCGCGACAGCAGGGCATCGAGATCCTCGTCGTGGTCGAGCAGCGACCGGACCTGCAAGCCGTTCAGCGGCTCCAGGTAAATCAGCCGCGTGGTCTGCTCGCTGCGGTGCCCCAGCAAGTCCCGGACCATCACCCACGGATCGCCGTAGACCTGCCGGAACTCCCGGCGCTCCGCCGGGGTGAGGCCGAACCGGCGATCCAGCGCATGATGCAACGCCACCAGCATGTGCAGCGCGAACGAATGACGCAGCATGTGGGGCCGGCAGCTGATCGCCACCCGGCGCTTGCCGTCCCGGCGGCTGGCCGCGGTGAACACCGCCGCCACCCGCGCATCCGCTGCGGTGAACACCTTCTCCCACGACTCATATGCCATCGGCCTGCCGTCCTCAGCCAGCCACAGCCACAACGGCTCCAGCCCGTGCTTGGTCTCGGTGAACAGGCGCATCCGCTCGGCCGGGCCGATTGCCCCCACCCGGGCCTCGGACGTGCGGCCCTGCCCGTCTCGCCAGGTCAGCGCCTGTCTCGCGGCCCCGCCGATGCTGGTCACGATCAGCTTGCCCGGCAGCCGGTCATACACGCCGCGGCGCTGCGCGCGGCGGATCGCCTCCCGCCGGGTTGTCGCGGCATACCCCGCCACCCGCGCCAGCGCGGCCGCCGAGAGGTAGAACATGCGCTCCCTGCGCTTGGCCACCGCACCTGCGACGGTGCCCTCCAGGTAGCAGTGCCCGCTGACCGCCTCGGGCACCTCCATGGTCAGCAGGCACCCGGCCTCCCGCAGCCGCAGCCCGCTGCTGAACAGCAAGTCCGCGAACGCGCCGTTGCGGGCGTCGTTGCGGCCCCGCCACAACGGATCGGGCTGCTGGGCAGCGTCGTAGCCGAGCAGCCCGACATCACGCCACAGCCGGTAAGTCCGCGGCGTCAGCCACTTCACATCCGAGGAGCGGACGTCGCGCGGCGCCTGGTCCGCAACCTGAATGGTGGTGCCATCGCGCAGCCGCATCTCGTGGAGGAGAACCGGGCTGCGGTCGATATGCTCACGTTTTTCCGCCCACTCATACAGCAGCCTCAGCGCGGCCAGCTCCCGCTGCCACTTGCTGCCGCTGATACGCCTGCCCGGCTGATCCCGGCGTCGCCACGCCTCCCAGTCCAGCAGGTCATCGGGCCCGGCGTCATGCCAGTACTTGCCGCGTCCCCACATGAACGAGAAGAACAGCCGGTAGTCCTTGGCGTATGCCTCCCGGCTGCCCTGAGCCAGCCACGCGAACCGCGATCGCCGGAAGAACCTCCCCAGGACCGGATCGATCCGGTATTGGGGGTCGATCAGGATCGGATCCCGCGGGCCGATGCCTGCACCGGCCTCGCGCTCGTCCAGCCCGGCCCATCGCTCAAGCAGCGGGACGAGCTGGCACGGCACCTCCTGGCCACGGGCCGTCCAGTACAACAACCACTGCTCGACTCCCCGTCCCGGCTGCACCGCAGCAACCTAGCGGCCATGGTCTCAAGCTGCGGGGAAGAACACACCCCAGCCGACCAGGTATTACACGTCATTCATCATGAGCACCGGACAGGGCGATCCGCAAAGTCGTTTGTGCTGTTCATGATGCATTTTCGGGGCTCGGCCGCAGGCCGAGGATGGTCAGGAGCAGGCGAGGGTCGTGTCTGATGCGGCGGATGGTGGCGGCGATTTTCGTGTATCCGGCTTGTCGTATTAGTCCTATTGTCAGGTTACGGAGAGTCGCCATTATCCTGGGTCGCGAGCCAGTCCTGATATGGGACGAGTCCTCACCGAACGTGACATCACGGACCAAATGGATCTTGTTCTCTATGCACCAGTGGCCGCGGACGTAACCGGCCAGGTGCTCAGGTGCGGCCTCGCGGGCTGACAAGCTGGTGATGCACAGCGCTGCCACCGCCGTCTTGACCTCGATGGTCTTGTACTTGCGGCTGTTCTTCTTGCGCTTGCGGACCTTGCGGGTGACGTGCCTTTCGATCAGGAACACCTGGCGGACGTGCGGGAACAGGGCCTTGACGTGGTCGGGGGCATCGATGACCTGGATGGTGCGCCGTTCCCGGCGCCCGTGCCCGGTCTGGCTGGCCGTGTGGCTGACCGGGACCTTTGCCCAGTCCAGGGCGTCGAGGGCATCGAAGAGCTTCGGGGTGTTGCACTTCACGGTCATCACGTAGTGCGCCATCAGCTCTTCGCCGATGAAGGTGGCATGGGCGCGGACGGTGTGGCCGGCGTCGATGGTGATCACGTGCCCGGCCAGCGGGACGCGCTCGTTCAGCTCGCGCAGCAGCGGCGCGAATTCGGGCACCTCATTGGTCTTGGGACCGATGAGCCGCTCGGCGATCACCGCGCAGCTGCCGTGGGTGGCGGCGGCCAGCAGGTAGGGCACGAGGCCCTCGGCGCCGACGGCGCCGCGGACCGCCTTGCCGTCCACGGAGATCGCCGGCAGCCAGTCCGGGCCCGCGACGGGGAAGACCGCCGGGGCGGGCAGGGCACGGCGGGCCAGGTAGGTGCCGGCATGATCGGCTAGCTGCTGGGCGCCGATCTCGGTGAAGACCCGCACGACCGTGTCCGGGTGCGGCGGCGTGAGGACCCCCAGGGCGTTGCGGCGGCACCCGAGCACGGCCAGGATTTCCTGACCAGCGGCACTCACCCAGGCGGTGACGTCCGCCAGGGAAGTGCACCCGCACAGCACCGCCGCCGTGCACATCGCCAGGATGCCCGCCAGGGAATGCCTGGTCCCCCGCCGGTCACGCGGATCCGGGGATCAGCGCGAAGCACTCCAGCAGGCCGCCGCCGCTGGCGGCGTGCAGGCTGGCGGCGTGCGCGGCCAGCTCCTCCAGCGCGGCACCAGCGGCTGACACCGGCGCTGCGTCCATGGCAGACTGGGCAGGCAACGGAGCCCCCTGGACTAGAGATCTTCGACAATCCCTTGTCCTAGCCGGGGCTCCGCTGCGCGCCGGCGCACGACACGCGCGAGCACGGCAACGTGATCATTCCGGTACGATCCGGCACCGCTGGCGCGACTACCCGCCGTTACAGCCCCGCCCGGATGCCGTCCAACCCGGCAGCCCGCGACCACTACGATACGTGACCGAAGTCGGCTGCGGCTGGCGTCACATCACGGTCATCGCACCTCAGGCACTCAACCCGCCAAGATCAGGCCGCATCACTCCAGTCTGGAGCTGACCTGGGAGGACGACTTTGCGCGTCACCCTGGAGCACCGGACGGCACTCGCAAGCATCGAAGGTAACGATCTACCTCTGGAGTATCAGTCAGCCTCGGCGGTGCGCGTACGCAATATAATAGATCATGGACATCAGCTAGCGGTTTATGCTATTCTACTTTGTCACAGAAAATAGGGCTAGCGAGGGAGGGCGCGGCCATGGCCAGTGCGGGTGAGATCTTTTCACTGGTAAAATCTGGGCTGGGTGCATTTGCCAATCTACTAGAAGCGTTAGAAAAAGAAAAGGCAGGTCAAGCATACGGCCCTAGCTTGGCTCGATACGCAAGTGATGTCGCGGATATCTGCACCAAGCTCGTCAATTTGGGCTCAGGGTCCTCGTCTAGACAAGAGCCAACATCCCTACCTGGCATAATCAACCTGACAGGTGTTTTCCACGACGATAATTTCTCGTATACGTTTCTTCACTTCTCTCAGAGCGGTAATATGATCGTGGACGTCAGCAGAGCTGGCGGCTCCGGCAAGACGGAATACGCGGGCGGGGCAATAGCGGACGCGGGATCAGCAGCATACCTGGTATCCGGAACCAATGAGCGAAATCAGTTCCTAATACTGCGGGGCAGCGGAAATCGGAGCCGGATTTCACAAACAATCTATTCGCCAGCAACGCATGAGGTATGGGCGGCAACACTTCACAGGCCCTGACTCCGCGCCAAGGACTGTGCTGCGGCGACAAGATGTTCACCGAGCTGTCGCCACAGGCAAGGACCCTTCGGCTCTGGTCCCGTCCGGGGGGAGTGTCGGTGCGTGTCCATCAGGAGCGAACGCGCAACACCTGGGACAACAACCCACTGACGTCCAGCAACACGACCAGTGGCAACACGTCGACTTTCCAGGGAAGGACAGTGACCGCAGCCGCCGCTGCCGGTACCGGCGGGCTAGTTCCGTGGTCTCGTCGCTGCCGGGTGCGTCGTTGAAGGCGGCGAAGGCGGCCTCGGCGATCTCGGCGGGGCTGCGCCCTTGTGCCGGGGTGTCGTAGGTGAAGACCTTGACCATCTGGTCGCCGGGGGTGAACCCGTGGCAGCCGGTATGCCGGCCGGTGTCGTCGCGGGTGACGTTGTGCCAGATGCTGACCGTGATGCTGGCCATCTGATGGCTCCTTCCCGGGGGCGGGGCGCGGCTTGTGCCTGGCCGTGTCCCGCCCCGGTGCCGGGTTAGCGGGGGTCGCGGATCTGGAGGGTCTCTGCCTCGGTGAGCAGGTAGGCCGGCAGTTCGCTGTCGCGGTGGCGTGTGCCTTGTGCCGGCGGCCGTCGATGGCCGGGCGCGGAGGACGGCCTGGGTGGCGGTGATGTCGAGGGTCCAGATCCCGGGTACGAAGTACTGGCCGGGAGGGCTGGCGAGCGGCGGGTGGTGATGCGCGGCTGGCATGGCGGGCTGTCCTTTCCTGGGGAGGAGGGAAAGGGGGCCTGCGCTGCTTTGCCGGGGACCGCCTGGTCCCCGGCAAGGCAGGGCGGGTGCGGGGTCAGGTCTCGGTGGCCGTGGCGGTGACGGCTTGGGTGGCCTGGTAGCGGCGGGGTTTCTCGCTGGTGAGCTGCGCCTGGCCGAGGGCGGTCAGCCGGTCCAGGGCGTTGGCGACGGCGCCGGAGGACCGGCCCAGTACGCGGCCGATCTGGTGCGGGGTGCAGTGGGCGTCCGGGTGCGCGGCGAGATGGGCCTGGACGAGGTCGCGCAGCTGGCCGGGTCGTGCCGCCGGGCTGGTCCTGCCGCCGGGCGTGCGGCCGCTGGCGGCGGTCTTGAGGAGGCGGCGGCTCTGGGCGGCGGTGGCGCAGATGGCGTCTGCGGCGGCCAGCGCGGCGGCCGTGTCGCCGCCGTCGAGGACCTCGGCGGCGCTGGCCGCCGCGGAGGCCATCTGGCGCAGCAGCATTCCGGCCTCGCCGGCTGGCCCGGGCTGCGGCTCCCCGCCGGCCGGAGCGGGAATGGTGCCTTCCCCTGGCGCGGGGGCGCCGGTGTCGGGGGCATCGGGGCTGCTGGCGTGCGGCGGGCCGACGCCGGCGGCGCTGCCGGGCGGGTCGCTGTCCGGGGCGGCCGGGCCGGCGCTGCCGTCGTCCGAGGGTGCGCGGGCGGCTGCGTCGGCGTCCGGCGTGCTCCCGTCGCGGGGCTGGTCCGGCTCGCCGGGCGCGGGGTGGTCGCCGCCGTGGGCCGGCGCCGGGGTGGCGGCGGTGCCTTCGGGGCCGGCCGGAGGTGCCGGATCAGGGGCTGCGGGTGCTGCTGGCTGCGGCTGGGGGGCGGGCTGCCAGGTAGCCGGGGCGGTGGCGCGGCCGTTGCGGGTTCCGGGGCTCCGGGTGGCCAGGCCACTGGTTTCGAGGGCGGCCAGTTCCCGGCCGGCGATGACCGGGCTGGTCCCTGCGGCGCGGGCGATCTGGGCGGCGGTGCCGCCGGGGCCGGCCGTCAGCGCGGCCCAGACGGCCGCTGCCGGGCTGCCGGCCGGGGGGCCGCCGGACGGGGCGGGCGGCGGGGCCGGGGGCGTGTGCGGGCCGCTGTGCGGCGCGTCCGCCTGCGCGGTGTTCTTTTTCCTTGGGGCCATGGCGTGACTCCTTTTCGGGGTTTCCCGGCCCGGTTACTTCCGGGTTATTGCCGGGAGGTTTCCTGCGGTCTGGACGACCATCACTCCGCGTGGCGCAGCAGTCAAGCAGTTACGGCATTACCTGAACGGCTGAATCCGGTAACCTGGCAGAACCCATTGCGCCTCGGCCATTCACCGGGAATGAGCCGGAGATCTGATAACTGAATCCGGCATCTTTTGCGAGGCACCGAAAAAGCATTTTCTCCGGGCCATCGTGTGAGAGGCGCACAAGGAACCTGCGCCCTGTTTGGCCCGCCGTCGGGGCGGGCGCTTACCGCGTACAGGCAGCGATTGGCGATACGGCGCCGTGACCTGCGTTTCAGGTGATCTTGAGCGGGCTCCTCTTCAATGTCTTGCGGCGGCTGGGCCTCGTCGCGCTCCGGCACGGGTCACCGGCCCTCTCCTTCCGGGGGCCGGACCGGCCGGGGCGGCTCGACCTCGGTCAGCCGCCGGCAAGCGCGCAGCAGCCGCAGTGCGGGTGACTGGCCAGCGTAGGCGTCGAAAAAGCCCCGGCAGATCGCCGGCCCGAAGCCCGGGTTGTCGCCGTAAGTCAGAGTCTGATGGCAGACCACATAGGTGCCCTCGGCCAGCACCTGCCGGACGAACGCGGCCGTCTGCTCCGGGCCGAGGTGCATCTTGTCACCGGGCCTTCTCTGCACCACGCAAGTCGGCATGCCCCAGACCATCGTCATCCAGGCGCGCATCTGCACCTGCCAAGGGCCGTGCCTGCCCTGCAGCCAGTCTCCATAGCAATCCGATGCGGCCAAGCGGCCTTCCGTGAATGATCCTCAGCCACTCATGCAATCGCACCCGCAGCTGGTGCCTTCCAGCCAGAAAGGTAGCCAAATGGCGTCGAACTCGCCGTTCTGTGTGCCAGGGAGAAACACGCTCCATTCGCCTGGTGTAAACGGGAGAACTGGGCCTGTTTTGTCTTTGCTATCCCGGACCGTCATGTGGCCGCCGTGCAGGCCTACAACCTCAACGCAGTTGCCGTTGGGCGAGCTGCACGAGCTCTTCATCCATGACGGGTCGCCAGGCGGGCTCCGCATGGTTCTCAGCTCTGCTTGCGTAGCGCTTGGATCACCCGGACTATCCACTCGCGTCTACCTTCGTTGTGGCCGAAGAATCCGCAAAGGATCAGCATGCAAGCCGTTATGGCACACAACACACAGCTCGCAGCAACTGCCCATGCCAGCGCAGGGATCGAGTAGATGGCCGCGCCACTGACAGCAGTCGCGCCCCCTCTGATAAGGATCTTCATTGTCACCTCGCCCTCCGACCTGGCATGTGAGCATCTCCTCGTTTCAATCCTCGCGTCTTGCTAGTGAGTCTTTCGGGGTGAGCGTCTCATCCCGTAGGTAGTCGAATATCCCGTTGTATCGCTCAGGATCGCGTGAGCGCTCAAGGTAGAGTTTTGCTGCTAGCCCTTCGACGTATACGACGTCAGAAAGAACCGGACCGTAGAACTCCAGGAATGCGAAATTGTTCTTGAGAATTATGAGCATGCGTCGCCGTTGGGTCGAGAAAAATGCCACGCGCTTGCGCCGTCTCGCGACTGAGGGCGATGGCCTCTCGTTCCGACAGGTCAACCATGACCATGACTCACCGACCCGCCGGTGCAGAGCTGCCTCGTCCAGCAGCGACCGATCGCACGCTATAGAGACCGCAGAGGTCACGGACGTCGCGGAGGTTTCGCCCGACGTGCGCCCATCTCGATCCTGCTAATCTTGGGCGGCGAGCACATCACTTCCCCCGCAACATGCTCCACCGTCATCTCCACGTCGGCTCACCCTGGAGCACGCGGGGTTCAAGACCATGGGATTGCAGACTCTCTGGCACTTGCCAACGGCCTGCACCAAAACGAAGTGTGGCGACCAGAGCGCATGCAGGAACTCGAGGAATCCAGAACGGCATCATGGTCAGGTCAGGGGCAGGAATGCGAGTCTCGCTGCCGACGAGATGATCCACCCGCAGGACCGGCAGCGACCTGCGCGCCAGGGTCAGATCGATGCCCTCGATCTCGCCGAGCCATCCCTCGGACTCGGCCCTGATCCGGCGGGTCAGCAGGTCTGCTTCGATCTCGTTCAGGCACGCACGGGAGCAACCTGGCGTCTATTTGGAGGACAGGACAGCGCAGGCAGGCTTAACCGAAATGATCTTGATGCTTCGTGGGGGCCACGGCGACCAGTTCGTCCCCAGCACCTCGTTTGCGCGTTGCAGCATCCGGCGTGCCGCCGGGTAGCTCGACTCACGCGGTCAGGGCGCGGGTGGCGGCGCGGGCGATGACCTCGATGGTGTCGGCGGGGTCGGTGAGGGTGATGACCTGGGCGTCTGTCCACTCGTGCTGGTCACCCCAGCCGCAGGGGTCCTCAGGGCGCAGGATGATCACGCCGCAGCCGGTCCTGGCCAGGCGGGTGATGCGCCGTTGCCCGCCAGCGACCTCCTCGGGGGTGTGGTAGGTGTCGGAGACGATGGCCAGCAGCCGGGCGGTGCCGGGGCGGGACAGGCCGAGCGCGCCGTCGAGGGCGTCGATGGCGCGGCAGAGCTGCTCGGTGCCGTCGGGGGCCTTGAACGTGGTGACGCGGGCGGGTGCCTGGCCGGGGTGGGTGAGGGCGTGGACCTGGTTCCCGTACAAGACGGTGGCGGTGGTCGCGGCGGGCAGGGCGCAGGCGGCGCGGGCGAGGATCCAGGCGGCGGAGGCGACGGGGGCGGTGAAGGCGCGCATGGAGCCGGAGATGTCGCAGGCGATGCCGGCGCGCAGGGGCGGGGCGGGCACGCGGCGGCTGCGGGTGCGGGTGAAGGGCTCGGCGGCCGGGCGGGCGCCGGCGGCGCGCTGGGCGTCGGCGGCGAGCACCTGCCGCATGCGCAGGCGGCCGGGCGGGACCGGTGAGGTGATGGTGACGGTGTCGCGCCCGCCGGCGGTGGCGTCGCGCAGGGTGCGGGTCAGCCGGCGGGCGGCGGCCTTCTCGCCGTCGCGGGGCTCACGGGTGCCGGTGACGGCGGGCGGGGTGGTGCGGCGGGCGAAGACCTCGCGGGCGGCGCGGTCGGCGTCGATGCGGGCGGTGTTCTCGGCGTCGCGCTCGGATTGGCGGCCGGGCGGGAAGGGCGGCGGCGGGGTGAAGTCGGCCTCGACGGCGGCGCTGATCGCGTCGATGGCATCGCGGATGGCGTCCAGAAGGTCGGAGAGGCCGGTCTCGATCGGGGCGGGCGGCGGGGTGTCGGGGTCGAGGCCGAGGATCCGGCACCAGCGGCGGGCGAGGCGGACCATGGTGCGGGCGTCGTCGTCGGCGACCTGGTGGGCGGCCTTCCATGTGTCCTCCAGCCGCTTGAGGGCATCGGTGCCGATCGCCTTCTCGACCTGCGCGGCGACCGGGGCGGTCTCGGCGGGTTCGAGGATGCCGGCGTGCTCGCGGGCCAGGATCAGGGCGGCGGCCGAGCCGGCCTCGCGCGGGGTGCCGGGGGTGGCGCCGGCGGCGGTGAAATCTTCGAGGATGAGCTTGCTGACGGTGGCGCGGAGCCAGCGGCGGTCGCCGGGGCGGCGGGTGACCTGGGCGGCTTCCATGCGGGACTCTTCGAGCAGGTGGGCGGCCTGGCACCAGCTGGCCTTCTCGGCGGGCGGCGGGCAGGCCTTGCTGTGGGCGGCGTGGCCGCCTTCGTGGGTCAGCGCGCCCCACAAAACGGGGTAGCGTTCGCGGTCGGCCGGGCTGGCCGGGTCGGCGGTGGCGGGGGTGACGCCGAGCAGGTCGCCGTCGACTTCGATCACCGGGATGGCCGGCAGGTAGCAGGCGGGGTGGCCCAGGCCGGCGCCGGGGGCGCAGGCCACGGGCACGGGGCGGCCGGCGATGGCGGGTATCTCGGCGGTCATGGCGGCGGACAGTGTCCGCCAGGTTCCCGTGGGCGTGGCCAGGGCGGGCGGGGCGGGCGGGTGCAGGGCGGTCATCGGGGGCTCCTCCCGGGGAGTTGCGGCGGGGTTCAGACCTGGCGGCCCAGGGCGAGGGGGGTGATGGTGCGGCCGAAGGCTTTGCGCAGGGCGGCGGCGACGACGTCCTGGTCTTCCCCGGGGGCGACGCCGGCGAGGTTGGCGGCGGCGGCGTTCTCGCCGAGCGCGGCAGCGGTGCGCTGGTAGCCGATCAGCTCGCGGAGCTGGGGTGACCAGCCGATCTCGCCCTTGGCCTGCCGGGCGGCGAGGTCCTGGGCGGCGCTGATCGCGCGGGGGTCGATCTTGAGGGCGCGGGCGAGGTCATAGTCGGTGCCGACCTTGACCTGGACCGTGAACCGGGAGGCCAGCGCCTCGGTCAGGACCGCGCCGTGGACGTTGGGGTTGTGCCCGCCGATGACGTAGAAGCCGGCGGCGGCGGTGATCGTCTCGCCCTTGTGCGCCTTGACCTTCACCTCGCCCCGCCCGTCCATCGCGGGGTAGGTCACCGCCAGCACCGCCGGGGAGATCAGGGTGGCGTCGTCGATGAACAGCACCTTGCCCTCGGTCATGGCGGTGATCAGCGGTCCGTAGACGAACTCGTAGCCGCCGTCGTCGCGCTGGGTGTAGTCGCCGACCAGGTCACCGGTCGTGGTGTCGCCGTCGCCGGCCACCGTGATGACCTCCTCGCCGAAGGCGGCCTCGACCAGGGATGTCTTGCCGGTGCCGGGCGGCCCGTACAGCAGGGCGGGGATGCCCGCCGCGCGCAGCCTGCGCAGGGCGTTGACGTCGGGCATGTCGGCCAGCGCGCGGGGGCGGTAGATGGCGCCGTTCGGGCGGGTGACGCCCGAGGGGGCGGCGGCCGGCGGGGCGGCGGGGGCGGCGGCCGGCGCGGCGGGGGCGGGCCTGGGCGGGGCGGCGGGCCTGGGCACCGGGGCGGCGGACATGCCGCCCGCTGCCGCCTTGGTGGCGGGGGTGGCCTGGTACCGGGCCGGCTTGCCGGGCACGGGCTCGGCCTCGCCACGGTCGGCGAGGGTTTTCAGGGCGTTGCCGACGGCGCCGGCGCTGCGGTCCAGCGCCCTGGCAATCGTGCCGGGCGTGCGGAATCCGGGGTTCTCGTCCAGGTAGGCGGCGACCTGCCGGCGCAGCTCGCCGTTGCCGAGCCGGCCCGTGGCGGTGGTGCGCGGGGCGGTGGTGGTCATGGTGGTCTCCGGGCGTCGAGGGCGGGCGGGGATGGCCAAGGGTCAGCCGGCGCATGGGCATCCGGCGGCGGCGAGGTCGCCGCCGACGGTGGTGAGCAGTCCGGCCAGCGAGGCGGGGTGGTAGGTCAGGGCGCCGGGGTCGAGGTCGGCCAGGTCGGCGCGGCTCATGATCAGCAGCCATGCCGAGCCGGCGTTCAGCGCGCGGTAGAAGTCCTCGGTGATCACGCGGGTCTCGGCGCCGTCCCAGATCAGGTGGGGGTTCCCGGGCTCGGTGATCAGGTCATTCGCGTTTTCCTCGGTGACAATTACGGGCGCGCACATTTCCGGCAGGCTCCTTTTGCTAATTCCGGGGTTTCGGTTTCCCTATTCCGTTTCCCTATTTCCGGGTACACCACGACGCTATCTCGGTATTCCCCGCGCATCAACGGTTTTCCGCCTTCGGTATCAGAAGATTTCCGGCCATTTCCCGGCGGGAATTGCACGGCTTTCCGTGACACGGCTTCGGATTCCGGCGCGATATGGCGCCGGCGCCGCGCATTCCGCAGCGCGCGAATGCGCAATTCGCGGTGCTCCGATTACGGACCGGCGTTCGCCGGCGCGAATTGCGGTCGGCGGCCGGGCCTCGCCGAGCGTGCGGGCTCGGCGCGGCACCGCGCTCGCGCGCGCGCCATCCTCGCCTGCGCGCCGGCCTCGGTGCGGCGCACCTTGCGCCAGCCTGGACCTCGCGGGAAGCATCCGTGCCGCGAGCCTCTTGTACCACGATGCGAGCCAACTGCTGAGCATTTCAATAACCATTATTAACCGCACCCAATTATCACCCGCGCGCTTCCCCGTATTGTTTTACACGCCTTGTGCTGTATCAGTCCGGGAGTCCGCCGGAAGGTCCGGATGGGCCGCTGCCAGGGAGCCGGTGCCGGGCGGGTATTCCGTTGTCAGCAGGAATGCCGGCTGGCATGGGGACCGGCTGGCGGAACGGAACCCCGGCCGGACGGCCGGGCTTCCCGCCATAGTGCGGCCTTCCCGGACTGAATGCGGTGGCCCGCGGCCATGCACCGATGCCGCCATGCAGCTGTCCTTCACTGTCGGCCGCTGCGCGTTCCATGCTCCCTCTGGCGGAAAAGGAAAGGCGTCATTTGGTGCGCGAGCCTTTTCTGTTTTCGCGCGCGGGATGTTAGCGTGCCTTTTCCGGGTGCTGCAAGAGGCGCCGCGGCGGGCGCACCCGCCGGGGCTGTCCCGCGGTGCCGGCGGTTCATGACGGGCGCGGGCTGGTGGTGGGACGGTGGCTGACCTGATTCCCGGCCGCGCCGGCTGCCTGCCGGGTCGCGGGGTCCGGGGCGAGGCCGAGTTCGGCGAGCCGGGTCTCCAGGAGCCGCAGGGTGCGGCGTGCGGCGTCGGGGCGTCCGAGACCGACCTGGATGTGCATGATCCTCTGGTAGAGCGCCTCGTTGTAGGGGTCGTGGACGAGGGCGGTCTCCAGGGTGGCCAGGGCCTGTTCGGGACTGGCGGGCTGCAGGATGCCGGCGATCCGGGCCAGGGCGTCCACGGCGCGGCGGCGGGCTGGCTCGGCGTAGCGTTCGGTCCAGTCGAAGGCGGTTCCGTCGCAGAGCGGGCCGTGGTAGCAGGCGGTGGCGCGCCGGAGCGCGGTGAGCTGGTCGTCCTGATCGGTGGCGGCCTGGGCCTGGTCCAGGGCGGTGTCGAAGCGCCACAGGTCTGCTCCGATGAGGGAAGGGTCGAGCTGGTACCGGTCGCCGGCCAGGGTGATGAACATGGGCGTGCGCAGGCCCGTGGCGGTGCGGAGCAGTTCGCGGCCTTTGCGGACGGCGAGGTGGCGCTGGCGGGCCGCGTAGCGGGGGTCTGACTCGGGCCACAGCGCTTCGCTGATCGCATCGCCGGTCACCCCGGCGGGGTGCATGACGAGGAAGGCCAGCAGTTCGCGGGCCTTGCGCAGGCCGCTGCGGAGCTCGGATCCCGCGGCGGTGATCCGCACTGTCCCGAGCACCGCGATCTCGACCGGCCTGGCGTCGCGGCTGGCGGGTGCGCTGCCCGGAGCGTAGCCGGGCTCGGGCGCGGTCCGGCCCGGTGGCGGGCCGGCTTCCGCCCGCGAGGCCGCTGGCCGGGCGTGCCGTCCGGGCTGGCCGCCGCTGCCGCTGGCATCGCGGCGTGCTTCGGGCGCGGGCTCGTGACGGGCCGGGCGGGCCGGTGCCGCGGTGCTGCTGGCCGGTTCGTCGGTCACATGGCCCTGGGCGCCGCGGAGCAGGTCGAGCAGGGCTGCCGTATCGGGGGCTTGCAGGCGGTAGGTGTCGATGCCGGTGAGCCCGGGCCTGGTGGCGGCGGTCACTATGCCGGCCGAGCTGATCTGGCAGGTGGTCCCCGCGGGCCAGGTGCCGATCACGATGGCCAGGATGCCGGCGGGCTGGCCGGCGTCCAGCACGGCGCGCAGCCGGGCGTGTGACCGCGGGCCGGCCGTGGCGATCACGGCGAGCGGCGGGGCCTGGCGTCCGGGCCCGGCCTGGTAGTCATCGGTGCCTGCGTCCTGGACGCGGATGCGGTGGGTGATCTCGGTTTCGATCCGGTCGAGTGCCTCGTCCAGCGAGCCGGTGACGGCGAGCCCGCCGGGGTATCCGGGTGTCACTCCGGGGACCTGGCCGCTGTGCCGGGGGCTGACCAGCAGGCGCAGGTCAGCGGCGGGGATGACGACCTGCGGTCCGTGCTCCGCGTGGCTGCGGGGCGAGGCGAGCAAGCTGATCAGCACCGCCCGCGCGGCATCGTGCGCGCCGGGTCCGGTGAGTCCCAGGCCGCCCGCGGCGGCGTCCGCCAGCGGGATCTCGGCACCGGCGCGCTGGCCGAACACGATGGTGCCCGGTGCCTGCGGAACCTGACGGCCGGCTGCCGGGTCACCGCCGCGACGGCCGGCGGCCCCTGGCTGCGGGCCGGGAACGAGCGGCCAGCGGGGAACGGCCGGCCGGAACGGCGCAGGGGCGGCGCCCGCCCAGGCGGCGGCAGGAGCCGGTCTCCCGGACGCTGCCGGATGCGGCGCGGCTGGCGGATGGCCAGTGCCGGGCCCGGGCGCTGCCGGGCCGACAGGCGCACCGAACTCATCCAGGCCAGCCTCGTCTTCGGCGGCCCGGCAGGCGGCCGGGCCGGGCGGCCGCGGATCGGGCCACGGGCCGGAGCGGGTCCCGGCGGCCTCGGCGCCGAGGCTGCGCAGGTACGCTCGCCGCAGCCGGGTGATCGCATCGGGCAGCGGCGCCTCGACCTGGCCGGGCCGGGCCGGCCAGCGCGGCACGGCGGCCCGGCGGCGGTGCAGCCGCCACGCGGCCAGTGCGGTGCTCACGGCCGCCGCGAGGGTGATGCCGACCAGGCTCCCGCCCGGCAGGCCGATGCCCGCCGGCCGCTGCGCGGTGTGATCGCGCGGCCGGCCGGGCTGACGCGTGGCCGCCGCGGGCGCTGAGCCCGGCTGCGAGCCGGCGCGAGGCGCCGGGAGCCCGCCGTCAGGCCGGCGGGGGCCGAAGCAGGCGCCGTGATGCGCTGATGCGCGCGGCCTGGCCTGGGATGAGGGCAGCAGGAGGATCCATCCGGGATAGATGAGCCGGGGATCGGTCAGCCGCCGCCCGTCCGGCTGCAGCCTGCCGCGGTTGAGCGCGAAGATCTCGCGCCAGCGCTCGCCGTCGCCGAGACGGCGCGCGGCGATGCCCCACAGATCGTCACGCTCGGCCACGATGTACCTGCCGCCCGGCGGCACGGCGAGCCGGCCGCGGATCACCCAGCCCCGGCCGGTGCCATCTGGCCCCCCGGCGGTGGTGCGAGCCGGCGTGCCCGGGCGCGCCGGCGCGGTCCCGGCGATCTGCGCGATGCTGACCGCAACTGGTGCGGTGCGCGGCAGGTGCGGAGCCGGGAGAAGGCTCACGAAGACGCTGGCGACCAGGGCGGTCGCCAGGCTCTGCACCGGCCCGGCCAGCCGCAGCCGGGGCGCGGCACGGCCGCGCAGCTGAGCCAGCATCTCCGCCGCGGCGGACAGGGTAAACGCTGCCCAGGCGAGCCAGCTGACCCAGCGGACCGCGGCCAGGAACATGGTCCCGTCGTCGGGCCGGGCGAGCGCGGCGATGACCTGATGCCAGGACGGCAGCCCGTGCGGGACGGGGGAGCCGCCGGCCGCGTACAAGGCCGCCGGGAGCCCGCCGGTCAGCGCCGCCAGGGCGGCCAGCGACCCCGCGCCGACGGCCATACTGGCCGCACCGTCACCGCGCATGATCTCGACCCGCCCGGCCCCAGGAAGGCCGCGCAGCCTGCGCGCCGCCGGGCGGGACGGGCGCTCGGCCCGCCGCAGACGGGGCGGCGGGGACGCGCTCCTCGCGGTCTGTCCGCGCGGACGCCGACACGTCCTCAGCCGCCCGTGCCATGCCCGGCCGGCTGCGGCGGCAGCGCGAGCGGCGGCGGGGAACCATCCCGGAACGGGTACGGGCCTGGGCGGCCAGCCCAGTCCGGGCCGCCCGGCGGCGCGGCGTCCGCCGGGCTTGCGGGCGGCGGGGCGGGCAGGTTCTGCACGATCTGCACTGCCGCGCCAGGCTGGCGCACCGACCGCAGCGCCATCGCCAAGGCTGCCGCCCACCCGATGAGCGTCCAGCCCAGCAGGAGATTGATCGCCGCGACGGCGCCGATGTCCGGAACGCGGCGGATCCAGCCGATCAGAACGGGAAGCAGATACATTGACCCGGACGCCAGGGCAATGTTGCTCAGCACGATGACGGTGACGATCGACGAAGTGATACGCACGTATGGCTCCTTAAATACCTGGCAATCGTGGCCATTCACGACGCTAGGCAGGGCCGCCGGGCGCAGCGAGGAAGGAAAACCACATAATCGCCCACAGGCTCGCCGCAACACATCGTGATCTGCCGGGATGGCTCATAGAGTTGTTCGCGGCAGTCTGGGAGCCTTGCCGTGGCACAGCGGCAGGCGGCTGCCTTCTCAGGGACCGGATCGCGCAGGCGCGTCCTTCAGCGAGGGAGCGGCATGGTGTCGTTCGGACAGCTGCTGAGGCAGTTACGGACCAGTGCCGGGCTGTCCCAGGAAGAACTCGCGCTGGCCGCCGCCCTGAGCACCCGGGCCGTCAGCGACCTGGAACGCGGCATCAACCTGACCGCGCGCAGGGAGACGGCCCGGCTGCTGGCCGACGCGCTGCATCTGACCGGGCAAGACCGGACCGCGTTCGAGGCCGCGGCCCGTGGCCGCGTCCCGGCCGACGGCATCGCAGCGGCGACCCGGACGCTGCCCCGCGACATCACCTCCTTCACCGGCCGGACCGCTGAGCTTCGCCAGCTGGCGGACGCGGACCCGGCCGGGGGCATTTACGTGATCGGCGGGATGGCAGGAGTCGGCAAGACCGCGTTCGCGGTCCACGCCGCCCACCGGCTCGCGCCGCTGTTCCCTGACGGGCAGGTCTTCCTGCCACTGCACGGGCATACGCCCGGGCAGCGACCGGTCCAGCCGGCCGACGCGCTGGCCAGCCTGCTCCAGACGGCCGGAATCGCCCCGCTGCAGATCCCGCCGAGCCTGGAAGCGCGGACCGGCCTGTGGCGGGACCACCTGGCCGGGCGGCGCCTGCTCTTACTGCTGGACGACGCTTCCGGCAGCGACCAGGTCCGGCCGCTGCTGCCGGGCGCCGCCGGCACGCTGGTACTGATCACCAGCCGCCGGCATCTGACCGCGCTGGACGATGCCCGCGCCCTCAGCCTCGACACCCTCTCCCCCGGGGAGGCCGCCGGGCTGCTGACCCGGCTCGCGGCCAGGCCCCGCCTGGACGCCGGCGATCCGGCGGTGGCCGAGATCACCCGGCTGTGCGGCTGCCTGCCGCTCGCCCTGGGGATGCTGGCCCGCCAGCTGTACCACCACCCGGCCTGGTCGCCCGCCGACCTGGCCGCCGACCTGGCCGCTGCGCGTGACCGGCTGGAACTGATGCACGCCGAGAACCTGTCGGTCGCCGCCGCGTTCGGCCGTTCCTACCAGGACCTCACCGGCGGGGAGCGGCGGATGTTCCGCCGCCTGGGCCAGCACCCCGGCACCGACTTCGACGCCTACACCGCTGCGGCGCTGGCCAGCACGAGCCTGGCCGGCGCCCGGCGGGATCTGGAGAGCCTGTACGACCATTACCTGCTGACCGAGCCGGGGAGGGGCCGCTACCGCTTCCATGACCTGATCCGCGAGCACGCCCGCGGCCTGGCCGCCGCCGATCCGCCCGCCGAGCGGGACGCGGCCGCAGGCCGGCTCCTGGACTACTACGTGCACACCGCCCGCGACGCGGACCGGCACCTGAGCAGCCGTACCGCGGCCCTGACGCCCGCGGTGACGGTCCCGCCGCCCGCGCACGCCCGGAACCTGGCAGGGCGCGGCGATGCCCTGTCCTGGCTCGGTGCCGAACGCCTCAACCTGCACGCCGCGGTCGGTTACGCCACGGCCTGCGGCCGGCCAGGACACGCTGCCGCGATCCCGGCCGCGATGCACGAGTTCCTGCGCAGCCAGGGCCACTGGGACCAGGCCATGGCCCTGCACCACGCCGCCCTGCAAGCCGCCCATGACGCCGGCAATCAGCTCGCCGAGGCGCGCGCCCTGACCGACCTGGGTGACATGCAGTTCCTGACCGACGAGTATCCCGACGCCGCCGCCAGCCTCACCCGGGCGCTCGAGCTCTACCGGGGCCTGGGCGACCGGCTCGGCGAGGCCGCCGCGCTCACCAGCCTCGGCGCCGTGCAGCAGGTCACCGGGAACTGCCCGGCCGCCACCACCAGCCTCACCCGCGGGCGGGAACTCTACCGCAGCCTGGGCGACCGGCTCGGCGAGGCCGCCGCGCTCACCAGCCTCGGCACCGTGCAGCACGCCACCGGGAACTACCCGGCCGCCACCACCAGCCTCACCCGCGCGCTCGACCTGTACCGGAACCTCGGCAACCAGCTCGGCGAGGCCAGCGCCCTGACCGAGCTCGGCACGGTGCAGTACCGCATGGGCGAGTACCGCGCCGCGGCCGCCAGCCAGCAGCAGGCCCTGGACCTGTACCGCCGCCTCGGCGAACGGCTCGGCGAGGCCAACGCGCTCACCGACCTGAGCACCGTCCAGTACCTCACCGCCGAGTACGCGGAGGCCACTGCCAGCCTGACCAGGGCGCTCGGCCTGTACCGTGACCTCGGCGACCGGTCCGGCGAGGCGGAGGCTCTCAGCAACATCGCCGACATGGCGCTGGCATCGGGCAAGCCCGGCGAGGCGCGGGCCGATTTCGAGCGCGCACGGGAGATCGCGGCCAGCATCGCCGCGCCAGGTGAGGAGGCACGCGCTCTCGAAGGCATCGGGCTGTGCCACCTCCACGATGGCAACACAGAACAGGGCGACCGGCTGCTGCGCCAGGCCCTGGCCATCTACCAGCGGATCGGCTCCCCCCGCGCGGACCTAGTGGAAAAAACGCTGCAAAACTACGTCACGTAGCCGCACCGTTCCGCTCGCGCAGCCGACCTCGCGCCCGAGGCGCCACTCAGGCGATGAGCCAGCCGCCAGGACTGCTGACCGCCAGCCTGCGCGCCACCCGGATGCCTGACCGATCTGGCCCGGACCTGCATGCCGGATACGCTGGTCCGCCTCGCCGTGCGCGAGGCCGGCGAGCGCGTCAGGTTCCCCGCCGGCCACGATCACGCCAGCTACGTGATCCGCCCCGGCCTGCTGCTGCCGGCGCGTCCCGCATGTGACACACAGGGTTTACCCGCAGCGGGATTGACGCGTGCACCCGGCGCAGGCAGCGTGACGCCGACCAGAGCCCAGCCGACCCGGCCAGGGCGTGCCGGGCAGTGCGGCCCGCGATCCGCAGGTGACATGCCTGACCCGCCGCGCCGAAAGCGTTCGCCTGCGGCCAGATGAGGACAGGTGCCGATGGCTAACCTCATCGCAAGGAGTGTCTTTAGAGCCACTTTCTTTAAAGACGGTTCTATTAGCTATGGAGTGTCCTTCAGGAGCGGCGCGGGCCGAGCGGGCGGTTAGCATTGCGGAAGCGCGAACCGCGGACCGTGACCTGGCCGCGTCCGCGCTTGATCAAGTTGCAGAACCTCGGGATAGCAGGGGTCCCGGAGGAGGTAGAAATGCCGATTGCGCCACGGTTCCACCGGGTCGCCGCATTACAACGGCCATTTGTGAACCGTGAGCAGGTCCTGGCGGACTTCGCCGGTGAACTCACGCGAATCGGCACCGGCCCCCGCGTTCTTAATGTGACAGGCGTCGGCGGAATTGGTAAATCACGGCTGCTGCGTGAATTGGAGGACCGCGCGAGACCACGATTCCGGACCGCCATGATAGATCTTCAGGTGCCCGCGCTGCGTCGCCAGGATGACGCGTTAGCGGTGCTCCGGGGACAGCTGGGATCGCAAGGCGTGGATTTCGACCGCTTCGACATCGCCTACGCCGTGCTGTGGCAGCGACTGCATCCCCACTTGCGGCTGAGCAAAAACGAACTGTCGTTTATCGAGTACAGCACGATCCTGGGCGACATCCTCGACCACGCTTCTGCGCTGCCTGTCTTCGGCACCGCGATGGGGCTGGTCAAGCTCTTCGAGCGAGGATCGACCGACATACGACGCCGTCTGCGGATACGCCGCGACCCCACCCTGCAGACCCTGGACGGGCTGCCGAACGGGGAACTCAGCGATGCGGTGACATACCTGTTCGCTGAGGATCTCCGGGCTGCCAGCGCCAGCAAGCAATCGGTCATCATCGTGGACTCCTACGAAGCTCTCGTGCCGGCGCCCGCATACACGGGACGGACGCAGCTTGCCGACGCGTGGCTGCGGGACCTGGCAGGCCAGCTAGACCGGGCGCTGGTCGTGCTCGCGAGCCGGGAACCGCTGCACTGGGAGATCTACGACCCCGACTGGGCGAGGGCGATCAGGACGTCGGCCCTGGGCGGCCTGCCCATGACCGCGAGGCTGGAACTGCTTGCGGCCGGCGGAGTTGCCGACCCGGCCGACCGCCAGCTCATCGCCGACGCAAGCGCAGGGCTCCCGTTCTACCTGCACCTTGCGGTAGACACCCAGCAGCGGGCTGGCGGCGGACTGGACGGCGCTCTCGTTTCCCAGGACGAGATCCTTGCGCGCTTCCTCCAGCACGTGGCCCCTGAGGAAATCCGGTCGCTGGAGGTACTGAGCCCGGCGCGGATCTTCGACTACGACATCTTCCGGCACCTGGCCGCCGCGTTTCAGCTTCCCGGCCACCGGCTCGCCTGGGACTCGCTGACCGCATACTCGTTCATCTACCCCGCCGCCGATGCCCTGCGGCTCCATCAGCTCATCCGCGCCGCTGTCCTGGAACGGCTGCCCGCCGGCACGGTCACGCAGATCCACGCGCTGCTAGGCGAGCTGTGGGACGACCGCGCCAGCCACAGCGCGAGCACAGCCGCCGCGCGCGCCTACCGCGAGGCCGCCTACCACGGCCTGCGGGCCGGGATGGTGACGGCCCCTGGCCTGCTCCAGTACGCCGACCGGGCGGTCCGCCGGGGAGGGCACGGCACAGCGGCCGGCATCGCGGACGACCTGGAGGAGTGGCTGACCAGCCAAGCCGGCGCCAGCGGAGCCGACGATGCCGCCCGGACCCTGGGATGCCTGCGCGCCGAGGCCGCCGTCCGGCTCGGCGACACGGCCGCGGTCACGGCATTCACGGCGGGCTTGCCGGCGTCCACCATGGCAGTAGACACCCCGGTCGCGGCGCGCCTGGCCCTGGCGGCCGGGCACGGCCGGCGCATAGCCGGGCACACCCAGGCAGCGCTTGAGGTCTTCACCCACGTCTGGGAGCACGGCAGCGGGCCGCCACGGCTGGCCGCGGGGCTGTGGGCCTCGGACCTGCACATGTGCCAGGGCCGCTTCCGCGACGCCGAGAAGCTAGCCGCCGAACTCGACGCGCTCGCTCCGGCGGATGAGAGCGAGTTCCGCGGCGACGTTGCCCGGCTGCGCCACCTCACCCGCAGGTTCGCCTTCGACTTCGACGCCGCCGCACGGTTCCTCGACGACGCCACGGCCTGTTACCGGGCCGCGGACAGCGTCCTGGGGCTGGCCAACGCCCGCACGAACCGCGCCGAGCTGCTCGCCCTGACAGACCCCGCCGAAGCGATCACCGAGGCCGGCCGGGCCATCGAAGCACAGCACGAGATCGGCGCCCACCACGAACTCGGGAAGGCGTATACCGCTCTCGCCGTCGCCCACCTGCGGCGCGGTGAACTCGACCAGGCGGAAGCCGCGCTGCGATCAGCTCTCTCCTCGCTCGACCGGGCCGGCTACCGCTCCGGCCGGGCCCGTGCGGCGTTCTACCTGGGAGCCGTGCGCGCACGCGGCGGGAGGATCGATGAGGCCGCCTCCTCGCTCCGCTGGGCCGTCGGGGAACTGGAAGCCGCCGACGTCTACCCGACGCTCATCCTGTGCGCAGTCCGCATGCTGGACGTCTTGGGCATCGCCGGCAGCGAGGCAGTCTCGGCCGAGCGCGGGGCAGCGAGCCGTACACAGCCGCTCGGCACTCGCGCCGAACTCGACGCCCTGATCAGGGAATTCGCTGACGGCCTGCTCGGCCCCGGCATCTGGAAGCCGGATGACCTTTACCGGGAGGCTGCCGCCCAGACCGGCTCGGCATCCGGCTTTTACAACTACAACATCAAGATCTCGACACCAGCCGCGCCGGTGATAGTCCGCATGCCCATCCCGGATTCCGACGTCATGGACCTGGCCATCTGGCCGGAAGCCAGCATATTGCGGGCCATCCGCGACTCGGTCACCCACGCGCCCCGACTGCTGTACGCAGAGGACCACCCGCGGTTCCAGGTTCTTGAATTCATTGACGGCGCGCCACTCGACGCGTCCGCGCCTCGGGGCGTGCCCGTGCCCGGTCACGTGATCGGGGACGTAGCCGAAGCGTTCGGCCAGCTCGGCGCAATTCCCCCGGATAAAATACCTCCGCTGCCCGCAGACTGGCCAGACGACGAGAAGACGGCGGACTTCGCCCGGCGGCTGTCCGCCGTAACCGAAGGCGTCTACGCCCGCTTCCTGCCTGAATTCGGCGAGCTTTTCGCATCGCTGGAGATCCCGGGCGACCCGCTCGCACTTGTCCGCGCCCGCTGGACGAGGCTGCACCCACGGCCGTTCCGGATGCTGCACACCGACGTTCACCGCAAGAACATGATCCTCGCTCGCGGGCAGACATACCTCATCGACTGGGAACTCGCACTGTGGGGCGATCCCGTCTACGACCTTGCCGTCCACCTTCACAAAATGGGTTATTCGCCCAGTGAATATGAAGCCATGCAAGCTGCCTGGCTCGCTGCCGTGCCGGGCAGCGCATCAGAAAACTGGGAACCCGACCTGCACGCCTACCTCACTCATGAACGGGTGAAGTCGGCAATTGTCGACACCATCCGGTATACCAAGATTATTACCAGCGGGCATCCCAGCGCCCAATTCACCGAAGAGCTCCTCCGCAAACTTGCCAGTAAACTCGGCGCCGCGCAGGCCACCGGCGGCGGCTGGTCCGTCCGCAGTCCCCGTGGCCCGGAAGAAATAATGACCCTCATCCGGGACTGGGCGCACAAGCGCGAATGAAACCTTCACGTCCCACCCGGCCCTATATCGCGAGGTAACCGCAATACCACGCCGTTCCGCCGCCACCGCACCCTTCCCCTATGCGCAGCGAAGCCGCCGCACCCCTGAATGAGCGCGGACTGTCTTCAGAGACAGTGTCTTTAGAGCTAGCCTTAAGGTTCTAGAGCCATGGCGCTAGTGGGGATTAAGGACGTCGCCGACATGCTCGGCGTGTCACGCACGCGCGCTGACCAGCTCTCCCGGCGGCCCAGCTTCCCCGAGCCAAAGGTCCGGCATGTGCGCGTGCGGCTATGGGAGGAAAAGGACGTGCAAGCCTGGATGGAGGCGAACCGCCGCTCGCCCACCTGACGCTGACCTCCGCAGCGGCCCGCCAGGAGACCCGGCGATCGGCTGGTTCCTCGCCGAGTCTGACGCAAGCAATTATCCTGCCGGTGGTCCTCGCCGGTGGCTGATATGCGATACATGCCAACGCCAGCCCGGCACCGCGTCAGGCCGTGTCGCCGCCGTCGTGGCCGGCCAGGCTGTGCGCTGAGCCGATCGCACGTTCGATCGGTGCGAGCAGCCGGACCTCGCTCAGCGCCGGGCACTCGCCGCTGGCCGTGCAGGGGCATTGGCGATACTGGCGCGGAGCATGGTCCCTGCTGTCTGCGTCCGGTCAGGATCAGCGCTGACACGGCGGGCCATCCGGGCGATCGGCGATCCAGCCGGGACCTCCATGCCGGCCGTGAGCAGCACATTGTCGTCGTGCTGTTCGCCGGGCAGGCGGAGCCAGCTCGCGGTGATCGACTTCGAGCGCGCCGAACCCGGGCCCGGCCGTTCCGCGACCTGGTCCGGCTCGAGATCCGCGCAGGTAACGGCGTTCGCCATGGCAGGCCAGGGACCGATCAGTTCGGGCAGATCCCGAAGGCCGCGGGGTCGGCAATGCCGGGGATGAATGGAACGAAACCTGTGGTGCTGCCGGCTCCGAGCCCTTCCCACATGTAGTACAGGACGTGCACGGCCAGCGCCCGGACGGCGTGGCGGTAGAGCTGGATTCCGGCGGTGGCACCGTTCGCGATCTCCCAGAGTTCATCAGGGACGGCGGCGTCGGCGCTGGCCTGGGCGCTGGTGTCGCTGTCGTCAAGGACCGCCTGCAAGTGGCCGGTGAGGTGGAGCAGGGTCCGGCGCATGCACTGCTGGCGGGCTGTGACCAGAAACGGGTCCACATCGGTGGTGAAGTAGGTGTCTTCCGCGGCGGCGCGTCCGGGGTCGAATCCCAGGGCGTGCAGGCAGCTGCCGGCGACTGCCTGAGTGACGTGCTGATAGAGCTGGAATCCGGCGCGCATCCCGGACCCGATCTGGCAGACCTGCCAGGGCTGCCGCCGGCCGGGGCTGAGCCCGGGGATACCGCCGGCATCGCGGCGCAGGCAGTGGCACAGGTGTGCGCCGATATCGCGCAGGATGCCGCGCATCTGTGCCGGTGAGGCGGCACGGATGGCGGGCCGGACATCGGTGGTCAGGTACAGGTGATAGACCGACTCGGGATCGCCGGTTCCCGGACCGCCGGCGGCGTGCGGGGGCTGGTCAGAATGTGGCATGAGGGCTGCTCCGGGGTGAGTGGTGTGACAGGATCGCGGCGCACTTGCTTCCGCCGGCCGGCGAGCGCGTCATCGAGCACCTGAAGCCGTTGCAGCAAGGCGGCTTCAGTGACGACGCCGGGCATGGCTGCTCGTCCGTCGGCAAGAAACAGACGGTCATCGGCGGCGAGTTGCGCCAGTTGCCCTGCCGGATGGCCGACGGTCACGATCCGGTTTCTCCTGCGCCTCTTGGCTGCGGCGTGGGCATGCCGCGCGGGCAAATGAGCCCGGTCATAGCGCCTAGCTCAGTGATGAGCCGGCACGCAGCCTGCTCATACTCGCCGATCAGATCCACGTCACGGCCGTGATCGTCGCACCGGCCGACTGGCGCGGCGGCGCAGTCTTCACATGGTGCGGTAGCACGGGCACGCCGATACTTAAGCGCGTCCTCAAGCGCCTGCAGCCGCTGGAACCTGTCTCCGTACCGCTGGCGCAGGTCGGTGACGCCGGTAGGCGCTGGGCCGGCAATGGGATGCTGTGCGGCCATAGCGGCGCGTCCTCTCCGCGGAGTAGTTGCTGAAGGTTCGGGGTCTGGCGTGCGAGCTCCGACCGGACCGTCTGGTGCTCCCGGCTGGCACGGGCCACCGTGCAAAGGCGTTCGCACTCGCTGGGCCAAGGCGGCACCGGGGTCAGCTAACCGCACGAAGCGCATCGCTCACATGCTCGCCGCCTAGCGGCACGGGAGCGACAGTCCGCGGCTCGCGGGCCGCCAGATCGCCCCCTCTGGCCTCCTCGTGGGAGCTGCCACTCGCCGCCAGGGTCCAGTCTCGCCGGGAGTTCAGAACACGGCGGACCGCGCTGGCCAGTTCCTGCACCGAGGGTGCGGCGATCAGCTGTCCGCCTGCCAATGCCCACCACTGCAAGGTGAAACGGCCGAACCAGGTCGGCGTCCCGTCGAAGCGGCTGGCCAGCAGGTCCTGGCCGTCACGGACCACCGCCTCATGCCAATTCTGGGCTGCCGCCAGTTCCGCGGTACCCGTGCCATCCCATTGGATATCGGCCCATACCAGGCGACCCCGGTGATCACCACATATCCCAGTGCGGACCGACAAGCCCTGCACGACGAGCAAGCCCCGGCCGTGGTCACCGGCTGGGTCATCAATCACGCGCGGCTCGCCGGGAGCCCCGCCATCCGCGACTGCTACTCGCACCATCTGCCGGTGCCGGGTGAGCTCCACCGTGAACGAGCCACCCTGCCCACTGGCCGTGTGGCGGACTGCGTTCGTACCCAACTCTGTAGCGACAATGGCCACGTCATCGCGCTCTTGGCAGGGCGGCAGCAGCGCCTCTAGCCATCGACGCAGCTCGGCGAGTTGCCGTTCCTCACCGGCAAACTTCCGTCGCCATCGCAGCTCTGATTGCACCGCAGAACGCCCCCCCGATAAGCCTGGCCCTCGCTCTGGGGCTTCGCTGCTGGCGGCCATTTCTTCTCCAATTGCCGGTTCGGGTCCTGTCCTCGGTAGGCCATGCCTGAACTTAAGATCACCGCTGCATGCGGCATCGAGGTCCGAACAGGTAGCGCGGCCGATTGCCCGCAGTCTCCTGCTGCCCGTCCTCTGCGGCTCCGAGCACTCTGCGTCGCAATGCACCGCCAGGCAGGGCTTGTGCCTGGTGCGGCGTCAGCCTGCCGCACCGCAGGCCACGAGCTACTACCACGTGGACACCGCAGGTGTCGTCTCGTGTCGCGCTGATCTCAGTTCTCCACTCCAAGATAAGAATCTGTGCAACACAGATCAGTTGCGACGAATATAGCCGCGCGAATCTAGCACGGCAAGTCGTTCGCCAGTCTGCGGGTTTGTGGCCAGCAGTAAGTGGCCAGCAGTAAGGAGACTGAGGCCAGCGCGAGTCAGGTCAGACAGCTGCGGCGCCACGCTGGCGGACCTACGGCTCCCGCTCGAAAATGGCGTGGCTGCCAGGAGACGCTCGCCCGTTTCTAGCTTGCGAAGTTTGAGGTACGCGACCGGGCGCCCGCCACAGGCGCTCCGACGATTTGGCTTACCGTGCTGAGCTGGGTGACGTCGCGGACGCTTCAGCCGTCGTAGTGACCAGCCTTCACGTCAGCTAGAAAGGCCGCGAATGCGTCCCGGTCGATGACATGCGCTCCGTCCTCGGGGCGTTTCGAATCTCGGACTGCGGTTATGCCAGGTAGGTTGCCCGCGACCTCGACGCAGCCGCCGTTGGCGGTTCCGCTGCGGGCTGCCTTCCGCCACTGAGCCTGGGACAGGTCGGTCATTGCTGCTTACTCCTGGGTTTCGCTGAGCTGGTCGAGGTGGTTCCTGGTCGCTGCGGCGGCCAGCGCCGCGTCGCGGATGCGGGCGAAGGTCTGCTTGTATGCCTGGACGTCCTCGGCCCTGGTTACTTCCTGGATGCCGGTGTCGTTTTCCAGGTAGACCACGCTGGGGTCCTCGTCGTCGGGGAAGTCGAAGATGTTGACCGGGCTGATCATGCCCGGGTGCGGCCCGTCGGCGAAGCGCAGCATCCGCAGCTCGACACCGGGGCGCCGGCTCATCGCGGCCAGGTGGGCGACCTGGGCGCGCCGGTCCTCGCGGGTGCCCCAGCGGTACATCAGCGATGCCTCGGTGATCACCGCGACCAGCCGCGGCGCGGTCCCGTCGCCGCGGTCGAGGATCTGCTGGCGGCGCAGCCGCGCCGCCAGCGCCCGCTCGCGCCACGGCGCCGGGCGCTGGCCGATGCGCAGCAGCGCCTCCGCATGAGCCTGGGTCTGCAGCAGGCCGGGGATGAGCAGCGGCATGTAGACGCTGATCCGCGACGCATCATTCTCAAACCCCGCGAACTCATTGCCCTTGCCGAAGACGTCCTCGTAGGTGCGCCACCATACTCGCTCACGTGCGCGGCGGCCGAGATCCTCCAGTTCCGCGCGCTCGTCGTCGCCGACTCCGTAGATCCTGGCCAGGTCCCGGACGTGGCTGGCATCCGGCAGCCGCCACTCGTTGCGCTCATACCGGTCGAGTCGGCCTCTGCTCCAGCCGAGCTTGTCGCTCGCCTCGTTTAGGCTCATCCCGGCCCGCACCCGCATCACGGCCAGCCGGCGGGCAAGCCGCCGTTTCGCCACGATGGCCCCGTAGGTATCGTCGGCCACCCGGATTCCTCCTTGACAGACAACCGAAGTCAGCCTACCAGGCCGCGAATCTGTGAAGCACAGATCGTCGCTTGGTGGGTGTGGAGAGACCAACACGAAAGGGTCGAGAGGCGGGGCCATGGGAAGGATCAGCACTCGGTCGGCCCCCCATGGGCGGGCCTGCGGGTCCAGCCCTCGCAGGCCCGGTGCGCAGCTCGCGAAGGCGCGTCACACTGGCGGCGGCAGCGGACCTTCTCGGAGAAGACATTGCCAGCTGCGGTGGCTCAGCCGGCCTGGCTAAGGGCCTGCAATAGCCGAGCTAGGCAAAATGACGAGAGCGGATATGATCATCGCAGCGCAGCAGCGGCTCCGGCACCCGGTCGAGAAGCTGGCCGGGATCCAGCCACCGCACCACCCGGTATGGATTGATAGTCAAGCTCCCCGCGATGAGGCCGTGCGCATTCATCTCGGCCGGTGACCGCTGCACCGCAGGGGCTTCACTTGCCGGGCTCGCGTTTCCGGGCGGCGCGACGGGGGATGTCAGGAGGCTGCGTCATCAAACTCCCCGTTCCTGACTCCATCGAGGAAGCAGTCCCATTCGAACCGACTGAACACGCTGACGCGCCCGTCCGGGTCGTCAGTCAACCGCATCAGCGCCCATTGCTGTCCGTGCGCATGGGCGAACGCTACTTCGATTGCGCCCGGTCCAGCGCTGGAACGCTGCCAGATCAGGGCATCGATGCTGACACCGAGTTCGGTGACGGTCGGCTTGGCGGGCTGGGTCACGGACCTGGCTCCGGCTTGCGGGCCACCGCGGCATAGAACATGCGCGAGCCGTCGCTCTCGGCGGCCTCCGGGTCCTCGCAGTCCCACAAGCCGACCGATGTGAGCTCCGGCTCGGCGCCCGGGTAGGGCGGCACGATTTCGAGCCCGGCGAAGAACCGCCCGATCTCGGCTTTGTGGCGGGGGGTGTTCACTGGGATGGTCGAGGTCGCGTATACGTCGAGTATCCGGTCTATCTTCGGCGCGACTGTGTGATCAGCGGTAGGCGCGGAAAGCGCGAGGTATGACCCGGGCGCCAGTGCCCGTACGTACTGTTCCACCAGTCGCCAGGGGTCGTCGGCGTCGGGGATGAACTGGGTCAGCGCCACGATCAGCAGACCGGCCGGCTCATCGACGTTAATCAAGCGCTTCAGCTCCGGATGGCTGAACAGTTCGGCCGGCCGGCGGAAGTCGGCCTGGATCACGGCGGTACCCGGGACGCTGGCCAAGATCTCATGCCCGTATGCGATCACGCCGGGGTCACTGTCGGTGTACAGAACCCGGGCGTCGGGCACGATCGCCCGGGCCACCTCGTGGGTGCACCGTTGCGTGGGCAGCCCGGCGCCGAGGTCGATGAACTGCCGGATGCCACGCTCGGCCATCCATCGGACAGCGCGCTGCAGGAAGCCCCGATTCGCCCATGCAGCGTCCCGGATCTCCGGTACCAGGGCCAGGATTCGGTTCACCGCGTCTCTGTCCGCCTGGAAGTTCGCCGTGCCGCCCAGGTAGCGGTCATACATTCGCGCCGGGCTCGGTCTCGTCGGGTCCACGCCAGGTGGCACCTGCTCCGCATCACTCAATTCACGCCTCCGGGGCACGTTCTGCACACCAATCTGGTCGGCTCGCCGACGGCAGAATCCTGCCGCATCGGCACTGGCAGGGGCTGCGCCGACTCGGCTGCGCCTTGCCTTTGGCTCAGTTTAGGCACACAGTTGAATCTGTGCTGCATAGATTTAGTGATTGAATTGACGAAGTTGGAAGGCACTGAGACGGAGGCTCTGGGTGATCGATGACCGTGCCTATGGGGCCACCGTGGCGAAACGGCGGCTGGCCCGCCGGCTGGCCGTGATGCGGGTGCGGGCCGGGATGAGCCTGAACGAGGCGAGCGACAAGCTCGGCTGGAGCAGGGGCCGTCTGAACCGGTTCGAGGCCAACCAGTGGCGGCAGCCGGACCCCAGCCATGTCCGCGACCTTGCCCGGATCTACGGAGCCAGCGACAGCGAGCGGACCGAGCTGGAAGATCTTGTGGCGCACGCTCGGGCGCGGATGTGGTGGCACGAGTCGGAGAGGGAGCCGGAGAAGGTCTTCAGCAATGAGTTCGCGGGGTTTGAGAATGATGCGTCGCGGATCAGCGTCTACATGCCGCTGCTCATCCCCGGCCTGCTGCAGACCCAGGCTCATGCGGAGGCGCTGCTGCGCATCGGCCAGCGCCCGGCGCCGTGGCGCGAGCGGGCGCTGGCGGCGCGGCTGCGCCGCCAGCAGATCCTCGACCGCGGCGACGGGACCGCGCCGCGGCTGGTCGCGGTGATCACCGAGGCATCGCTGATGTACCGCTGGGGCACCCGCGAGGACCGGCGCGCCCAGGTCGCCCACCTGGCCGCGATGAGCCGGCGCCCCGGTGTCGAGCTGCGGATGCTGCGCTTCGCCGACGGGCCGCACCCGGGCATGATCAGCCCGGTCAACATCTTCGACTTCCCCGACGACGAGGACCCCAGCGTGGTCTACCTGGAAAACGACACCGGCATCCAGGAAGTAACCAGGGCCGAGGACGTCCAGGCATACAAGCAGACCTTCGCCCGCATCCGCGACGCGGCGCTGGCCGCCGCAGCGACCAGGAACCACCTCGACCAGCTCAGCGAAACCCAGGAGTAAGCAGCAATGACCTCGAACAACGCACACCGGGCCGAGAAGGGCATCTCCGGCGGGAGTAGCAGCTGTGCCGAGATCGAAATGACCGGGCCGGGACAGGGGTCTTTCCCGACGGTCATCCCGCGCGTGTCCAGTCGCGGGCCATGCTCGCCGCCGGGAAGCGTCCCGGCCGCCCAGGCTGGCATCACGCTACCTCCGCTCAGGTCAGAGTGGATAGCGGTCCGTGGCGGGCGGCTGCCCGCCGGCCGAAACCGGTCCGCAGCCGACGTCAGGGATCTGCGTGGATGGCCGCACCAGTCAACGTCGCCCTGGCCCGGCTGGTCGGGTTACCAGCCAGCGGATCGTCCGCGTGGCACGCTAGTTGCCTGACCTGGGATCAGGCGACGAGCTGGCCGACCTACTGCCTACCTCGACCGAGTGGGAGTGGATGGCCGACAGCGGCATACCCGCTACTCGCGGGCCACGGCAGCGGCGCTCCTGGACCGCTGGGGCTGGCCATGACCGGTACCTGGCTCTCCGCGGTCACCGGATCCGGGGCTATGCACAGCTGGGTGTGTTCGCTGAGGCGGCGGCGTCCGGACATGCTCACCCGTGGGCCGCCGACCAGCTCCCCCGACCACTAATACGGCCAGCGCGCACCGCCGGCCCGGCGAAAGGAATCACTCGCCGTGAACAACACGAACCACAGGCCGGCACTTGCATCTGCACGTGCGTAGCGGAATTGGCCGGCTGGCTATGTTAAGAATGTCAGTACCGCTTCTGTCTGGAGACGCTTCCCCGTGACCGATGATTTCCCGCCGCCCGATCTTGCGTCCTCGCCGGAGATCGACACGTCGGTGTCGCATTCGGCGCGGGTCTGGGATTACTGGCTGGGGGGCAAGGACAATTACCCGGTGGACCGCGAGGTCGGCGACCGGATCACGCGGATGCTGCCCGATATCGTCCGGCACGCACGTGCTGACCGGATGTTCCTCGGCAGGGCGGTCCGGTTCCTGGCCGGCGAGGCCGGGATCCGCCAGTTCCTGGACATCGGCACCGGCCTGCCGACCGTCGACAACACCCATGAGGTCGCGCAGCGGGTCGCGCCGGACTGCCGGATCGTCTATGTCGATAACGACCCGCTGGTGCTGGTGCACGCGCGGGCGCTGCTGACCAGCACGCCGCAGGGAGTCACCGATTACCTGCATGCGGACCTCCGGGAGCCTGGCGATGTACTCGCGGGCGCGGCGCGGACGCTGGACCTGACCCGGCCGGTGGCGATCACGATCCTGGGGGTGCTGTGGCACATCCCGGACGATGAGCAGGCCCGCGCGATCATCGGGCGGCTGATGGGCGCGCTGCCGGCGGGCAGCTACCTGGCGGTCGCGCATCCGACGCTGGAGGTCACGGGGGAGAAGATGGCCGCGGCGATCGCGTACTGGAACGCCCACGGCACGCCGCCGGGCACTCACCGCACGCCGGCGCAGATCGCCTCGCTGGTGAGCGGGCTGGAGCTGGTCGAGCCCGGCGTGGTGTCGACCACCAGGTGGCGGCCCGAGGCCACGCCGTTCGGCGAACCGGAGCAGATCGACCAGTTCTGCGCCGTGGCCAGGAAGCCGTGATGCCGGCGGGCCCGAGGTCGCGGCCACGCCGCGCCGGGTGCGATTCCCTGAACGGGCCTCTGGACCCGGGCCGGGCTCAGGCGCTAGAACACTGGTCATGACCGATCCGTTCTGGCCGGGTACGGGCACGGCGGCGGCACATGCCGGCGGGGGCCGGGCCGGTGCGACGATGGCGCGGATGGTCCTGGGCACGGCCCTGGGCCGGCTCCGCGAGAGCGCCGGGCTGAGCGCGGGCGATGCGAGCGCCGCGAGCGGCCTGCCGGTACCCCTGGTCACCAGCCTGGAGCTGGGGCAGGGCGACCTCATCCGGCTGCGGGATGTGGCCGGGCTGTATACGGCGTACGGCGTGAGCGATCTGGCGGAGCGTGCCACGCTACTCGGCCTGGCGCGGCGGGCGAACGGCCGCGAGTGGTGGCACAGCTACCAGGACGTGATCCCGGGCTGGTTCGGGTCTTACCTCGGTCTGGAGCAGGCCGCCTGCCTGATCCGCTGCTATGCCGCCGCGACCGTCCCGGCGCTGCTGCAGACCCCCGGCTACGCACGGGCGCTGATCGCCCTTCGCGAGGGCGGCCACGGGCAGGAGGCGGGCCGACGGGTGGAGCTGCAGATGCGCCGCCAGCACATCCTGCACGGCACCTCGCCGGTCCGGCTGTGGGCCGTGATCGATGAGGCGGCACTGCGCCGTGCGCCGGGCGCCCGATCGGTGATGCGAGATCAGCTGCGACACCTGATCGGCATGTGCGACGTGCCGCACGTCACGATCCGCGTCCTGCCCTTCCGCCTCGGCGGCCACGCCGCGACGGGCGGGCCGATCACCATGCTGCGGCTGCCCGACCGCCAGGTCCCCGATGTCGCTTACCTGGAGCAGCATGCGGGCGGCCGGTACGTTCGCTCGACCGCCCATCTGGACTATTACCGGCATATCCTGAACCAGCTCGCCATCCAGGCCGAGCCCGCCGGGCCGCCCCAGGACCTCGTGGCGCAGATTCTCCGCGACACCTGACCGCAATCGTCAGCCCACTTCCGTGCTCGCCATCGCGGGCGTGCCACCGGGAAAATCAGAACACGCTGCTGCCGGGCCACGGCATTGACCCGATTACCTGCGGGCATGCGGAAAACCAGGCCCAGGAACAATTCGGCGCACACCGGCCGCGTCCGACACGTCCTCCAATTCGCGTACGGACTGGCCGGCAGTGCTGTAAAAACCACTCCATGAAATTACCAAGGTCACGAAGACCAGGTGGCACCCCCGGCTCCGGCAATGAGTTCCTCGTGGCGCTGCGCGCCTACCGCGAGGACTCCGGCCGCCCGCCACTCCGGCAGCTAGTGCGCATCTCCCGCCACCTGCGGACGCACTACTCGCCGCCCGATGACTTCCCGTGCAGCCTTGCGGAGATGTCGCTGACTGCCGTATCGGAGATCCTCGCCGGGAAACGCAAGCACCCGCCGACCCTCGACTGGACCGCCAGCTTCGTCCTGTCCTGCCAGCGCTGGGCCGTCGAGCAGGAGATCATCAGGTACGACCCCGGCACCGCCATCCTGGCCGCCTGGTCAGCGATCCTCACGCGGCACATGACGGGCACCAGCAGCGGCCCGCGACCCGCCCACGCCGCAGACAGCACCAACCCAGCAGGCACCGGGCAGTTGCCACGCTGGCAGCTGACCGCGGACCAGCGGGACTTCATCGCCAGCCACGGCCCGTACGGACAGGTCCTGCTCGCCCGCGCACAGCAAGGACATCCCGACGCCCGCTACCGCGCCGCCCTGCTCCTTGCCACCGACCGGGCCCGTACCAGCGAGGCCGAAACGCTTCTGCTCGACGCGGTCGCCGCCGGCCACGCCCCGTCCCTGGCCCTGCTCGACGCCAATCCGCGGGACCTCCCCCCGATCGCGGCCGCCGACCGCGCCCATGCCCTCGCCTGCGCAGCACGGGCCCGCGGAGCGGACGATGAAGACCTCGCCTTCTGCCGGGCGGCTGCCCGCGGCGGCCTGCCCGGCGCCGCGTTCGAGTACGCGCAGATCCTCCTCGCCCGCAACGGCGACTCCGAGGCAGCCGCCTGGCTGGCAGCCCTGATCATCCTGCCCGCCATCGGCCGGCACCGGCACGACCAGGCCTAGCCCGGCCAGATTTGCATAGCGGAGTGGCCGTCCACAGGACCCATGAGATCACCCTAGTGAGGGCGCCGGAGCGCATGCTGGACCGGCGGATCAGCCATAGTCCGATGCCTCTGAAGATGCGGTCAGTAGCAGCCGCGGTGCTCGTCATCTGAGCCACGCCATCATCATCGTGTTCGTGACGCACAGTCCCGTGCAGCCGCACGTCCGGCACCGTGGGCATCCCAGCTGACGGTCAGCTCGGGAGTGAGCTCGGCGCGCAAGCGCCGTTGGTCGATAGCCCTGGCCCTGGGTGTCTCGACTGCTTGATGTCTGGAGTATCGAGTACCGGCCAGTGAGATCGGGATGGCCAGGATGGTTACTACGAAGGCAGCGATCATCCTGGCTGCGAACCTACATGCGGGTGATCACATTGCGGGCTGTCACGATCCGGATAGGGGTATCTGGCCGGCCTGACAGATGGTTGCGGTATGAGTTATGCCGTGACTAGTCAAGGAGGTCAGGTCTCGGCACGCGGATTCGAGTTTGAGAATTTTGTCCGGCAGATCCTGGAGCGCGAGCCAGAGCTAGAGCTTGCCAGCGCCCAGCGCCCGGAAGGCGTCCCGCAGCGCCCGCCGCAGCGGCACCCGATCGCCTCCGGGCGCATGTCGCGGGGCCAATCACTCGGATCGGCACGAGATACTTCATTCATGGTCGCTCGCTGCCGCAGTCAGGGCTGACTGCAGTGACCCGGCGCGCACTCGTTGGCCCTGGTGCCCGTGGTGCCTTCCGCACGTTGATGACGGGCAGCACGGTGAACGAGATCGCTACAGCCTTCCAGGATGAAGGTTTCGCTCCGAACCCTGACTGCGCTTACCAGGACTCCAGCGTCCGCCGCCTGACGACTCAGGAGTACCTCGACTCAGTGGACTGGTCAGATCACAGCCACGTCGAGCGGGCCCTGCGGGCCTTCGAGCGATTGCTGCTCGGCCTGAGGCCGAACCCGGGAACCTCCTTTCTCAGCTGGGACCAGTTTGTCCTGGCAATGAAACAGGACGGCTATGACGTCCGCGAAGACGGCCAGATCGTGTCCGCCGGAGCAGCGCCTGGCCTGCCCGAGGGCGCACTGGCTCAACTCCGGGATCCCGCCGCGATCCAGGAGCATCTTGATCGCATCCGGCGCTCAGTGGACAGCGACCCCGCGCTGGCGGTCGGGAGCGCCAAGGAGCTGATCGAGAGCACCGCCAAGGTCGTGCTGCTCGAGCGAGGCCTGACGTGGGACGACCGCAAGGACGACATGCCGGCCCTGGTCTCCATGGCCCAGAAGGCCCTGCTGCTGCACCCTTCCGGGACAACTCCGGGACCTGACGGGTCAGACGCGGTGAGGAAGATACTCGGCGGCGTGGCGGCCATCGCACTGGGCGTCGCTGAGCTGCGGAACCGCGGATACGGAACCGGACACGGCCCGGCGGGGCGAAGAAAGGGCCTCCACGCCCGCCATGGCCACCTGGCAGTGAATGCGGCCATCACCTGGTGCCAGCTCATGCTCGACACGCTCCACGACGATCGTGCGCCGTGGCGGCAGACCTGAGATCTTCGGGTGTACCAGCACGCATGCGGCGCATAGAAGCGGACCCCCTGCCTCGGTAAATGCGCCCTGTCCGTCCGCAACGCCTGGTCAGGCTCGGCGCGGCCAGCTGGTGGTCGGGCGTTTGTGTTCGCTGGCTCTGCCAGCAGGGGCGCGCTCCCCGCGGCGAACGAGGGCGCTCAGATGTGGGTCTGACACACATTCGAGACGGCGACAGCTACCGCAGGATTGGTCCGATTCGCGGGCTCCTGTCCCGTCGCTCTGGCCCCAATCACAGAGCACCGGGTTAGATGGAGCCATCATCGGGAGGTGCTTGCGCCGCTATTCGAGATGACACGCGAGGACCTGGTGGAGTGCAAGCCGGTCACTTTCGCGCATCTGGAAATCAAGGAGCGCGAGGGCCTGCAGCATGTCTTGCGCGACCACATCGACGTACTCGGTAATGACCTGCTGGTGATTTCTGAGGAGTACGGGGACTGGGAGGACGCCAGGCGCCGTATCGACTTGCTCGCTCTCGATAAGCAGCGCCGGCTCGTCGGTGATCGAGCTCAAGCGCACTGACTACGGCGACGCCGCAGAGACATTCCGACGGTCCGCGGGTGACGGATCGCTTACAGCCGCCGGCGCCTCAGGCCGGCGTTCGGAACGCCTGAACCTCATCACGCTGACTTGATTGTTGCGGCTGGGTAGAACAGTGGCTTGCGCTCCACGCTTGCTGCCGTGATCTTCGCCCGGAGCCAGTCCGCCAGATTCGCATCTGAATCTTCGAGCAGCATCAGGATCTCGTTGACTTCCGCCAACACGATCACCCGTTGGCTCAACATAGTCTTGCACTCGGCGATCGCCGCGTCGGTGTAAGGCGAGGCAGACACGAAGAGCCCGATGACCTCGGCTCGCCCGTACAGGCGGACCAGGTGGCGGGAGATTTCACGTTGGCCGATCGGCTTGGAATACCACTTAGCCTCGACCAGAACCGGCCGACGATCGAGCACAATGAGGCCATCGATCTGCTCTTGCACCTGACCGGCCTCGTCCCGGATCGTGAAGGCTTCTCGCACGCTCAACCCGTCGACCGTGAAGAGATCATTAAGAATCCCTTCCAGGGCCAGCCCGCGCGGCCGGGCGTCCGACATCGAAGCCAGCGCCGCGAGCCTGGAGCGCAAGGCCGCCAGTGTATCCCGCCGCTGCTGCTTGGCTTCTACAGTCTGGCGCCGACGCCGGGCCTCCTCGAGCCGGTGAGCCTCTTCGGCTTGCTGCATGCGGGTGAACGAGTCCTTGACGTTGACGTGGCGACGGACATCGCTGACGAGCCCCTTGGCCTTGAGCTCATCATCGGGCCAGCACAGGCTGAAGTCCTCGAACTCGGTCACCTGCTTGATCACCTCGCGGCGCGGCCGCAGCAGTTGATCGCCGTCATCATTGATCCGCCTCAGGACTGTGCGCACGATCTCGTACTTGCTGATCGAGTTGGCGTCGGCCGCGACGCGCTCAGTCAGGTCAGTCAGCATCGAGTCGGGCACGCCGCAGCTGCGGAAGAAGGTCAGTACACCGCGCTTCGAGCGGTTGATCAGCGGGATGACCGACACCAACATGTCGATCAGCTCTGACGAGAAGTGATACGGATCGTAGTCGGACAAGGACAGCTCACAGCCAGGTTGAAGCTCCGGGGGACATATCCATTGTGCCAGGGCCGACGTCTTACTTCGTGCGCTTGTGCATAGCCACTGGGTGCCGACGCCCGGCCCAGGGCTACTCCGCCTCGGCGACATTCGGTCTACGTACCGCCGAGATCAGTCACGGTGCAGCGGCTGAAGCGTGAGACGGTCGAGCACCTGCGAGGGCAGGACAAAGTGCCGGGCAAGGGTGGCCGCGATGAGATCGCGTAGCCCCGCACCGGAATGGCCAGCGCGGCTGGCGAGGATTTCGTCCCACGCTTTCGCCGCGTCGCGCGCCAGATCGCCGACGTCCGCCGGCGACACTAGGTAGACGTGGCGCTCGGCACTGATGATGCCGTCCGGAGCGACGGCAAGCTTCGGGGACACGATGATGGTTGCGCTACCGACCGGCGGCGCCAGCTGCTGACGGTCGGCACACAACAGCTTAAGCTGGTCGTTGGCTTGGCGAACATCACGGTGCGGAATCAGGCCGTCAGGCTGCTCGTCGCTCTTGGCCTCCATGGCCAGCCAGAGCGAATCCTGCCAACACCAGGTCGAATCGCAGCGACCCTGGCCGGCGGGCTTAGCGGCGTCAGCCCCCAACAGGCCGCCAAGTGTCGTCAGCGCGGGCTCATACTTGCTCGGATCGGTCTGGGCGAGACCGTCGGTCATACCGGTGACGGCCTTCTCATGCTTGGGCTTGGTGATGCCTGCTTCGATCTTTGCGGCGACGGTCGCGACCGCGAGCGCGTCAGCAGATGTGAGCTGCTCACGCTCCATATCGGGCAGCGGGGCAAGTTCGCGAATCCACGTGCGGGGCTTAGCAGCTTCCTCCGCCTGATCGATCAGCGTGCGTGCCGTGCGGTGCAAGGCCACATTGCTCGTGGCAGCCCCGGCCTGATCGGCCCAGATGCCCGCCAGGTACAGCCAGAGCGACCTGTAGGCGCGAGTGGCCTCCTGACCGGCTCCAAGCTCGCGAGCCGCATCCTGCGCGGCGCGAGTCGCCTCGTTCCAACAGCCAGCTGCGGCAAGCGAGCAAGCTTCGACTTCGTACTGCACGGCCTTGCCGAGCGCCTCGGTACCGTCCGGCAGCACGCGTGTCGCGGCGTGCCGGTACTCGGCGAGCAAGGGCTCAGCACTGGTTCGCCAGTCGTCGCCCTGCTCAAGAAAGACCTTGACGTTCTCCAGCACTTCGGCCGACCGCGTACCACGGCTGTTTTCCACGCCGAACTGAATCTCTGCCTGCAACTCCGGCTCCAGCGCGCGCTGAGTTTCTGGCCTAAGCAGGTACTTGGTCAGGTCGGTGCCAAGCACAACGACCACAGCCCAGTCATTCGGGCCTCGTGTGCAGCGCCCAGCCCCCTGCACGACCCGAGTGCGAATGCGCTCAGCGATGGCGACTCCAGCCTTGACTCGCTCCGACAAGAACCTGTCCTGCAGGTTGTTCTGGTCGGGCTTGCCTTCCAGCGCCACGGCGCGGCAGTCGTCGCCGGGCAAGTCGAGGCCGTCGTAGCGGCTGGCCAGACCGCACGTGGCGTGGGGGGCCGTGGCGAACGGCTCCATGCCGTCTCTCACTTGGTCGATAGTCATCACCGGCCAGCCTGGCTGGGCCACTACGCCGGCTCTGCTGACGGCAGTCTCGGTGTCGGGCGCGAGCACGAGCGCCTTGCCCGCCTCGGCAACGATGACCGCAGCAAGCACGTCGGGATCAGCACCTGGTACGAGTTCAGGGAAGACGAAGAAACGCCGACCCGACCGAGGCATCGGCGTCGTGGACGGCAAGGCCAGCTTGACGATTCCGGTCCGGCCAAACGCCCGCTCCAGCTCGCCGCCGTCTCCGAGCGTGGCCGACAAGTACAGCCGCTGCCACGCCCCGGTGAAGAGTGGGTTCTCGCCAGTCGGAGGGATCAACGGGCGGATCAAGACGCCGAAGTAGCTCAAGTACACCAGAGATGCGGGTAGACAGCCGCGAATCATGGCGTATCGGAAGCAATAAGGCGCTGGGAGCTGCGCGAGTACCGCGTCCAGCCGCTCGACCATCCCTGGCTGCCGCAGCGGGACTACCAAGCGGACCTGCTGGTGCGCACCAGGGTCTGGATTCGGGTCTCGCAGCCGTTGCACCAGCATCGGGTCGAGCGCCGGCGACAACGCCGTCAAGATCGCGTCATAGGCCGCAAGCTGCTCGCGCCGACGGATATCAACACCGTACTGCTCGGCCACATATTGCTCACCAGCGTGCGCGTCATCGAGCACCAACAGATCGGCTGGAGCCAGCTTCGGGTTGCTGTTGAACACGGTGCTGTAGGTCACGATCGCAACCGCCTCGGCAGCCTCGTAGCGCGCCTCGTCGGCCAACGGCCAGTCGTGGTGTGACCGCACCAGCACGACGGTCGGCACCCCCTCCGGCCTCGCCATGTCGGCGACCTGCCTCGCCAGCTGAACCGTCGGGCAGGCGTAGGCCACGCGCACTGAGCGGAAACGGCGGACCCAATCGGCGATCAGCAGGCCCGGAAACGTCTTGCCCGTGCCGGTCGGCAACTCCAACGCCAGGTCAGGTGTCTCTACGTAGTTGGCCGAGTAGGCCCGCAGTAGATCACCTTGATGAATCAACAGGCCGGGCTTGGCATCCGGCCGCCGCGGCAAGTCACGGTACAACGCCTCCGGTGACGAAGGCGGCGCCTCAGTCTGCGCCTTGCCCTTGAACGGCATCCGCTCTGCCTCCCTACCGAAACTCGCTGCCGACCCTGCTCAACGGTAGCCGCTCCGCGCGGCAGGCCGAGCCGCAAGTTGCGGTCGTCGGCCTGCCGCGCTAACCGCCGATCAACTGCTGATCAGGCGAACGAGGCTGAGAATCGCCGTGCCGGCCGCTGCACCGCCAGCGAGGACGGCTATCGGGAGGGAACGGTGAGCAGCGAAGGTCAACAATCCCGTGTTCTCGCCGATGAAGGCAGCCATCAGCAGGATCAAGGAACTTCGCGGACTGAACGGACGATCGAGAAGGTATTTATCGGGCATTAAGGCTCCAGCACAACTAGGCGCACTCCGACGCGCGCCTGCAGCGATCGATTGACCGCTGTCGTCGGCTGGACTTGGCTGATGGCGGATGGTGTCTTAGCCAGCCGTTGAAAGCTGGAACCGGTGCCCGGAGCGCTGGCGTCCAGAAGCCGCCTCGCGACAAACAGCTGTAGCCAGTTTATCTGACCGCGTCGGCTGGACGGTGGAAGACAGCTGAGACTGCCGCTGGTCGCGCCGACAAGCGACACCGCCAATGTGTTCGATAGCTCAGCCGAAGCGGCTCTGAACTGCGCAAACACAGCGCCAGAACACGCCGTTCCTGGTAAACCGATCTCGGTCGTGGGTGCCTGGTGCGTGTCTCGCCTCATCGAGGAACAGGCAGCCGTGGTGGGCGAGCGAGGCACCACCCGACCGGATGATGCCGCTGCCGCCGCCTACGATCGCATCGCGAGCCATGGCCCGACGCCTTCACTGTCAGCTTCGCGTGCCGCAGGCCTTTACTCGCCTCATGGAGCGCGCGTAGTGTGCGCCTTGGTTAGACGTCAATGCTTGCGGAAGGCACCGACACTAGAACCTGTCAGACTAGCACCGCTGCTGCGCTTCTGCAGCAGGTTCCGCAAAACAAAATTGCTAAGTTGGCGGCGCGCGATTGGCATCCATCGTGACCTGCTGATTTGCATCTCAGGGCTATCCCGTGCTAACCTCCACCTGCGGGCGGAGCTATGTCCGCCTGTCGGCCTGGTCATCTGCCAGGCCTTTTTTAAATTCTCTCCCGGCCTGCAGGCCCCGGCACGAAGCTGCCGGGGCCTTTCTCATGTGGCAAAGAAGGTCCGATGCATCCTCAGCGAGTCGTGTACGACGTCGCCGGTGCGCTCCCAGCGATCATTGTGGTTGCCTGCACCGCGATCGTCGCTATCGCCATATCCGCCTGGCTCGTGCGCGACGTGGCCCACCGGGCGATCGAGCGCACCAGTCCTGAAAAGGTCCCGGCCGTGGTGCTGGCACTGGGGTCACTCTTGCACCCGCTGCGCCTGTTCCTGCCCTGGTCAGGCTACCGGGCAGGACCCGACGCGCGGTCGCATGGAGGCACCGACCAGGCGCTGCACAATGAGAGCAGCCCGGCGCCGCAGAAGGGAAGCAGTGATGAGGCGTAACCTTGAGGCGGACGACGACTTTACTGCCGATGCGGCCGTCGGCAACGTCGCCGGGGAATCGTTGCTCGCGTCGGTGCTGGAGCGAATCGAAGACGAATTGGATCGCGTGCTAGTGCTCGCCCACATCGCGCTCGACACGCCGATCCCCAAGCTGGCCCGCGAGCTGAACCTGGACCCTCATGACCTGACGGCGCGCGTCGAACAGGCGATCGACGTGCTGAGCAAGGATGAAGCGCTCAAGGCCCAACTAGGTGACGTGCGGCGGGCTGGCCAGTACGAGCACTATGAGGCACTCGCCTTCCGCTTGAACTTGCAGGACTGGTTCTGCTCGCAGTGCACGGGGCTGATGGTGCAGCGCGGCATCGGTCGGCCGCGCAACACGTGCAGTGACCGCTGCCGACGGCTGCTCTTCCAGGCGAATGGGGCCAGCTGGAAGAACCACTACGAGCCTGGCGCATTACCAACGAGGTCCCGCCCGGCACGGGGCCGCGCGAACGTGACGGTCGACACCGCCAGCGGACGCGAGAAGCTGCGGACGCTGATGCGACCGATCGAGGCCGGTCTCGTCGAGGGCCTGTGGAACGAACCATCCGTGCAAAGCCGCGACCGGGCGATGGTGCTCCTAGGGTTCAGCTGTCCAATCAAGATTACGCCATCGGATCTTGCTGCCCTGGACGTCACCGATGTACACCGCACCGCTCATGGCCTAGAGGTCCGGCTGTTCAGGCGGGCTGCGCGGGCCACGCAATTTGTCATGGTGCCGATGAGCACGGACCCCAAGCTGTGCCCTGTGAACGCGATGGTGCCCTGGCGCAGTCTGATGGTCAGGAGCGGCCGAACGGTAGGGCCGCTGTTCGTGCGGCCAGATAACAATGGAAATATCCCGCTGCATCCTCGGCGGCTGGGGGGGACGGCGATCGCCAAGGTGGTCAATCAAGCGCTATGGCTCGTCAGCGAGACCCGCACCGCCGAGATTTCGGCATCGATGCTGTTTACCGACTACCTGGAGCGGCTCAGGCTTGAACTGCAACCCGAAGGAAGGCTGCGGCGCGTTCAACGCGCAGTTCCTGAGCGTAGCGCCAGTAAGGCTCAGTTCCTGCGAGATCCGAGCGCCGTAGAGCTCGATCTTCCCGGCTGAGGTAAACCCGACACCGCAGCTCATCCCCTGGCCGACGGTCAAAGCGCCCACAGCCAGCGTCGTGCCGCGCGGGCTGGTGAGGGTCGCGCCGTCCAGGGTCAGGACACCGCCGACGCGCGCCGCGGAGGTCCACGCAGCCAGCGGTCAGCCCGTCATCGAGCATCAGGTTCCCGCGAGTCTCCAGCTGGACCGCTTCAATGCTCGGCAGATGGCATCCCGGCAGGCATACGGCAGGAGCCCGCGTGCGGTGCAGGCTGACCGGCTCATCAAAGCTGCAATCCTGCAGGAAGACCTCGCGCTCCAGGTCGCTGCCCTCAAGATCGAGCTGCCCAGTGATGCGGGGCCCCGCAGCCGCAGCGCCCGCCTGCCGCATGCTTCTGCAGTGATGCCCCGGTCAGTGAGCAGATCCTGCGGGAACCCGGCCCGGACCGTGTGCTCAGTAGCCCAGCCCCGGCCGCCGGCCGGGTCGTCCTGGTCAGGCTGACCGGTACGCAAGTCCACCAGCGCGCCTGCGGGCCTCCAGAAGGCGCCGCTCGCACTCCGTCAGCGATCCCTTCAGCGCCATCGAGAGCCTCCTCAGGGCCAGCCGATGCCGGCACCGGATTGGTGCGGCGCAGCACGGCGGCCTCGTGCCGCAGCACCAGCAACTCCGCCTTCTTGGCGGCGGGCGGGCGGCCGGGCAGGACTAGCCAGCCCAGCCGGGTGAAGATCAGATAGAGCAGACGGAGGAACACGGCTGATCATCATGGCCGGCCGCCGACCCCGGTGTATCGCTGCAGCTCACAGGCCAGGCAGAGGAAGCCGACGATCATGATCTGCGGATCCCGCGCATCCAGCGCAGCCAGCCCGCTCAGCTGCACCCTCGGCGCAGAGTACCCGCTCTGCTGCAGCGAGCCCACCCACGCGGCCGTGAACATCACTGGCTCGGCGACCCCGCACCACGCCAGCACCCGGCTATCCGTCCCGCTGCATGGCCCCGGCCGAGCGGATCCGGCCTTGGCGCCGCCGAGCCGAGCGGAATCTGCCGGTGGTCCGAGCGGATTACCAGTCGTGCTCCTGGGCTTCGCGTAGTACCGAGCTGCTCAGCATCACGGCGATGACCGCCCTGGCCGGCGTGTACGATTCCGGCCTGGCGTAGTGGACGGTGGCATGCCGACTGAACTGCGGAGGGCTAGGACCACCCGGTGGCTTGTAATCGACAAGCGCTGCGGCCGCCGGGCTTAGCACGCACACTTCCCTGAACCGCCGAAGCAATATCTCGGCGGAGACAGGCCCGACGTGCTTCCTCAACTGGGCGTACACGCTTGCCGGTCCGCTAGGCTGGAACAGGATTCCCCGGTTCCTGGCCTCGTACAGCCAGGTATCAAAGATATTCGCGGCCAGCGCCTGGGCTGGTCCCGGAAGGCCAAGTTCAAGCGACGCCACCGACTGCTTGGCCATCCTCGCGAGAGGCTCCAAGCGGGGTTCAGTTACCTCGTCCAGCACCTCCAGGCAGTGCTCGCTGATGAAACCGATCCTGTCTGTCAGGATCCCATTGCGCTCATCGGGATCGCGGGCGGCGAGCAGATCAGACACGACCGGTGCCGGAGGCACCCAAATCAGGGGGATGCCCGACTCCAGGACGGTCATCGCCGCAGCGAGATTGAGTTCGGGCTTCGGCAGCCAGTTCGGGGGAAGCCAATCTTGAAAGTTCTCAAGGTGCGGAAGTTCCCTAATCGCCTGGTCAAGGACCGCGGCCGTGAAGCTCTGTATCAGCCCAAGATGGGGCAGAAGATCTGCGACCTCCGTCCACGCCTCCGCTGCCATCGCGAGGCCGCGCAGCGCGTCACGGCGGCGCTGGTCCTCCTGTAGATTCCCGGGGATGATCTTCTGCATGGCTAGGTGATCGTCACTGCTGAGTCTTGGTGTGTGCTGCTCGGAGTGCCTTGACGCTCCTGGAGAATCATCAGCCATAGCTGACATAGTGCAGTATCTAGGCAGACAACCGGGCTCATCGATCCAAGCCGTGATGCGCACGATGCAGAAATGGCTTATTAGCGTCAGCGGCTGCAGGCAGTTAGCTTGCTGGACCTCATCCGGGCGATGCCGTACTTGCCAGGTCACTGCCGGTTTCGAGGTTCGAGATCTGGGCGGGGGTAATGAGTAGCGCCTCGGTGACGTGACGCAACGCTTCACCCCTTTGTGGCTGCCGAGCGATGCCATTGCCGGTTGGTCGCCGGGGACGTTGGATAGCCGCGTCGGGCCAGAAGCCAGGTCGGGCACACGCAGCTCGGGCTGGGTCTCTGGCTCAGACTCAACCGTACGGTGCGGAATCAGCTTCAGGGTCGGTTCGTTCGGCAGGTTGTTGGGGTTCCGCCATCTTACAGAGTTACTCGTCGATCTGGCGCGGTTGCGGGCTTCGGTGAGCTGGGCGGCTTGGGGGAAGGCCTGGCCCAGAGTCTCGCGGGCGTGGCTGATGTCGGCATAGTGGGCCAACCTGCTGCGGCGCTTTCCGATCCATCGACGCCGATATCGAAGTCATCCATATGCCCCTACTCGACGCGGTGAAAGCGGCCCAGGCGTTTTGTCGACGGCCCGCGGCGCCGGATGGGGCGGCATGCTAGACGGGTGAACTACGACTTCTCAGACTTGGCCGCGACGATGAATATGATCGCGGGTTCCGCGGTGAGCTGGGAGATGGCCGTGCGGCTTGGCCAGTCTCTGGAGATTACCGACGCACTGTGGGACCTGGTCCCCGCGGTGGTGGCCGCTGGCGAACGGGTCGATGAACGCTCAGCCATACAGGCAGCCGACCAGTCCGCAGCGGCTCGCGGGCTGGATAGCGACAGCCGCGCCCGTGTCCGCACCCTCGGGGACGCGTACATCGCCGCGATGGACACCGCCTTCGCCGGCCAGCACTTCGATGAGAATGCGCTGGCGTCGCTGACCGCGGCCGAGGTCATGGCCGACCCGTTCGGCACAGTCGGCGCCTTGATCGACATGCCGGCCTACGTCGAGCAGGCCCTGCCCGCGGCGGCAGCTCTGACGACCTTGTCACCACGGGAGATGCTCTACCTCCGCGCCTATCTCCGTCAGGCGATCGCGTCGCCCCGCACTCCCCTGCTGCTGCGAGCGCTGTTTGTGACGGCGGTAGGCACAGCCGAGCCCCTGGTTACCCGCTTGGTCCGACTGCTGACGTACCACGCGGCACCGGATACGTATTCGTCCCTGGCCGACCCCCAGCTTGATCAGGAGGCGCGGGCTGCCTGTTTCGGGCCGCCCGCGAAGTGGCGGGAAGCACTCGAGGCTCTCGGCGTCGGCGTGATCTCCGAGCTGGTGGACTGGGCCGCGCTGGGGCGGTTGTGGGAGGACCGGAACGTCATCATCCACCGCGGAAGCGTGGTGGACGCGCGCCATGGCGCGATGACCGGTGCCGACCCCGGCACCGTTCTCCTGCCGCCGCCGGCATACGTGCAAGCCGCGATCGATCAGATCGGCGCGGTGCGCTATGCCCTGGTGGCAGCCGCCTGGGCTCACCTGACACCGGGTGCAGGTGGCACTATCGCGGAAGGGACCACGTTGCCGATCTGGGACAGCTTGCAGGCCAGGCGCTGGCGGCAGGCGGAAGGTCTCGCCAGAATCCAGGTGGCCTTCGCTACTGAACCGGAGGTGGCGGCCACCTCAGCGGTGAACAGGTGGCTCGCGATCGAGATGGGCCGGGGCGCCGAAGCGATCCGCGACGAGGTCAGGCGGTGGGATGTCAGCGGCCTGCCCGCGAAGTTCCAGATGGCACGTCACCTGCTCCTCCGCGAAGACGCAGCAGGCGTCTTGATGCTCCGCCAGCTGATCGCCGGCGGAACCCTCACTCAAGCCGACCTCATCGAATGGCCCCTGTTCACACGGCTCCACGATGAAGGACAGCTCGGTGAGCTGATCAGCCAATAACAGCCTCGAATCAGACCACACTGGCCGTGTGGCGTCGAAATACGACTCGTACTGGTCCGCCCGGCTGGCGCAGATCCGCGCCGCTGTCGAGCGCGCAGCCGTCGGCTTGCCCGCCGAAGTCCGGCTGCCGGGCCTGGCCCGCGCCGGTCAGCGGCAGTCCTGGCGGGGAGTCGCCGAGGTCTGCCGGAGCGAGCTCACGCACAGCTCGATGGCGCACGCGACATCGCTGGGACGGATGATCGCGGCCAGCGGCATCTGCTCAGCATGGCCGCAGGCCACGTTCCGGCTCACCATCGCCGCAGACGGGGACATCCTCACCATCAGCGCAGACCAGCGCCATTCAGGCCAGCCAGGCACAGACACAGCCGCACCGGAGGAAACAGCTGAGGCAGCCAGCCGGAAGGGCACCATAAGGCGCGATGAATCGGCTGCGGGAGGCACCCGCCCCGGCAATACCCGCATCCAGGTTCCGGATGGGGCGGCTGCCGACCGGTTCTACCAGCTGCTGGGCCAGCTAGCGGACATCCTGGCCGGGCCCCGGTACCTGCAAGATTGCCGCGGCGGCGACGGCTGGCCGCACCAAGGCGTCTACCTCTTCTTCGAACCCGGCGAGACCCGCGCCGACGGCAGCGGCCGGATCGTCCGCGTCGGCACGCACGCGCTGACGGCAACGAGCCGGGCCATCCTCTGGGGCCGGCTCCGCCAGCACCGCGGACACCTCGGCGGCGTGCATCCTGGCGGCGGCAGCCATCGCGCCTCGGTATTCCGCCGGCATGTCGGAGCCGCCATCATCTGCCGCGAGAACCTGACACGGGAGCTGCTGGAATCCTGGCTCGACCGTCATGGACCCTGGCCGGGCCAGGCGGAGGAGGAGCAGCGGATCGAGCAGGCCGTGAGCGCTCACATCCGCGCCATGCCGTTTCTGTGGCTCGCCGTCCCCGATCGCCCCGACCGGGCCCGCGTCGAGCGCAACAGCATCGCCCTGACCTCCTGCCTCGCCCAAGGACAAGACCAGCCCAGCTCCGGCTGGCTCGGCCGCTACGCCGTCCGGCCAGAGATCAGCCAATCAGGTATGTGGAACATCGACCACATCCGCCACCAGCCCGAACCCGGCTTCCTCGACCTGCTCAGTCAGCTGGTTGAGCAACAATGAATAGCCCATCGGCCCGCGCTGAGAGCGGCAGGAGCGCGTATGTGGACCAGGAACTCGGCCGGGAACCGGCACCATCCGGCACCGTGTCTCGCCCTGACGTGGACGAACCGGCACCACGCGGAAATTCGCCGGGTGTAGGCCGATACCTCGTAAAAGCAAGATGGCGCGGACTCTAATCCGCTGGCGCGACGCCGCAGGTCGACAATTGCTACCGCCGCCACAGCACTGGGGGTCGACGCTGTGGCCGACACAGATGATCGCCTGCAGTCGCTGCGGCACACGCAGGTCTGTTGCAGGTATACGTCAGGTCCATCAGAAGTCAGCGTGGACCGGCCGGCAGGAACAGGCAGGTACGGGCCGGGTCGCCCCGGCCGCCTATCCCGAGATGCGGGTATGACTGCGGAATGCGGCCGGGCAGGCTCCAGCTGGGGTTCACGCTGATCCCCATCGAGACCGAAACCCGCGCCTCCGGCGGTTCCTGCACGCTCCTGCGTGGCTGTACTCGCGATCACAAGCGGGCCTCGCCTTGCCCAGGTGTTGCCCGACCCCATGCTGGGCAACGCTGGGAATTCCGTCAAGCCAGCGGTTCGGTGAACCGTCGGCTCCGGCCGGATTCCGTCCGCTATATGTCCGTAACCACTGCTACGCGGCGGCTCACGGTGGCACATCATGACACCCAGCGCGACGACGCCAAGATGGCCCGCGAGCCCGGGTATGCCCAGGCCAGGGGCCGTTTCCGCAGGTAGTGGCAGGTGTTGGGTTCGAACCAACGTAGGCTGAGCCGACGGTTTTACAGACCGCTCCCTTTGGCCACTCGGGCAACCTGCCGTATGCCGTCCGCCAACGACGGCACCAAGCAGGATAGCGGAACCTGCCCAGTGAGTCAGCACGCGGCCGTCTAACCTGGACCCGTGGCAGCTGAATCCTCCTTCGACATCGTCTCGAAGGTCAACCACCAGGAAGTCGACAACGCGTTGCACCAGACGGCGAAGGAGGTCGGCACCAGGTTCGACTTCCGCGGAGTGGGCGCATCCATCTCGTGGTCCGGCGGCAAAGCCGTTGAGATGAGGGCCAACAGCGAGGGGCGCGTCCTGGCTGTTCTCGATCTGTTCAAGGAGAGGCTGGTCAGGCGCGGCGTCTCGCTTAAGGTCCTGGACGCGGGTGATCCCAAGCTCTCCGGCAAGGAGTACCGGATCCTGGCGAACCTGAAAGAGGGCATCTCCCAGGAAGAAGCGAAGAAGATCTCGAAGATCATCAGGGACGAGGGACCGAAGGGGGTGCGGGCCCAGATTCAGGGTGATGAGCTGCGCATATCGTCCAAGAAGAAGGACGAACTCCAGGACGTGCAGAGCCTGCTCAAGGGCAAGGACTTTGATATCGCCCTGCAGTTCGTCAACTATCGATAGCGGCAGTCCCGCCGTCAGAAGCCGTGCTCGGTGACGACGCCAGCGCGCAGCGCCCGTTGCCGCCACCGCTCCATCTCGGCAGGAGGTTTCTGGGCAGTCGCCGCGCCCGGCGGCGACGCCAGTAGCAGGTGCACCAGGCGGCCGGCCAGCCGAAGCTGCTGCTGGAGCCCCATGGCCCAGCCGCCACGGGCGAGCCGCTCAGGAACGTCAAGTCCGGCGTCGGTGACGGTACAAAGGATGCCCGGCCCGGCCAGCAGCGACGGCAGCATGTCCCAGAATCTCTGGCCGTTCGCGCTAAGCTGCCCGCTCCAGTCCACGGCAAGGTTCCATGGCGGATTGGTCAGGACCGCGTCGACCGCGCCGTGCGGTGTCGACAGGGCCCCAGCGTCCGCGCAGGACACTTTGATGTCGACGCCTGCGCGGCCAGCATTCCGCCTGGTGTTCTCGACCCGCTGCGGATCGAAATCACTCGCGACCACGCGCAGCTTCGGGCGGATGACCGCGGCCTCGATCGCGATGGTCCCGTCGCCGCAGAACGGGTCGAGCAGGGTGCCGGTCTCGGGGGCGGAGATCATGGCAAGCGCCGCCGCCGCGGGCGGATGGAGCGTTCCCGGACCGGTGTCGGTCTTGTAGGCCCTTCGGTGCAGCGGACGGGGACCGAGCCGGACCGCGAGTACCGCCTGGTCGCCGCGCACGAAGACTCGCACCGTGAGGTCAGGGTCACCGGCCATCGCACCGCTGGGGGCACGTTCCAGGAACACTCCGGGCAGGACCGCCGCCAGCGAAGATCCGATGGCGGCCTCCACGGCGTACCGGTTATAGCTCCGCTGACCTTCGAGACTTGCGACCACGTCGAACCGGACGGCGTCCGGAATCTGCCGCACAGCCCTCAACTGCTCGACGGCGGACTCCCAGTCGAGTGCTGCGGCAGCATGCCCGACGGCGGGCGGAACTTCTTTGGTCGACCCGACGCCCTGGACGGCACCGACCTTTAGATGGACGTCGTCTGCGGTCCGCAGCCCAAGCAAACCGGGGCCCAGTGCGCCGAACTCGAACGTGACCTCGCGGCGACTCAGCTCTACCCGGTCCTCGGCGCCGATCAGCGAGCTGACCTCCGCGGCGCAGACCCACTCCAGACCGTGAACCGTTCGGGCGATCACGGTTCCGGCGGCTGAAGCAGCCACGCCCAGGGAATCTGTGCGCCGGGAATCCGCACGCGGGGAGTCCGCGCGCCGGGAGTCCGCGCGCCGGGAGGTCACGCTCAGAGGCTAGCGGCTAGCTCGGCGGGCAACCGACCCGCAGCTTCAGCTGCGCGCATCAATGATCCGGCAGCTTCAGTTGCCCACTCCGGCTACCCCGGCCGCGCTCCCCAGTCCGGCTGCCCCGCCGCGCTTCAGCTACCCCGCCGGGCGTCAACTACTCGCCGGGGTAATGAGCCCATAGTGGCCGTCGAAGCGGTGGTAGATGAGGTTGCCCCGGCCGGTTTCGTTGTTCACGAAGAACAGGAACGGCTCACCGAGAGTCTCCAGCCGGGCCTGCGCTGCGGTGAGGTCGAACCGCGGCGCGGGAACCTCGCTGAGCGCGATCGAGGTAGGCAGCGGCCCAAGCCGGCCCGGCCGCGGGTGTACCTGTGCCAGCCGGTACCCATCGTCAGCCCGGTAGACGACGCTGTCTTCACCCGTGGCCCGTTCGGTGAACAGGTGGAAGTCGTAGTCGAGCAATTCCAGGTCAGCGACGGCCTCATCCGGCGTCATCCGGGACAGGCCATACGACTTGTGGCGGATCACTCGGCGATCCTCCGGCGGGCGTGACGAAGAAGGCAAGCGCTCGGTGCGCCGATTCTGCCGACTCAGGTGCCGCCACTCACCCGGTTCGTCCACCGGGATCCGGCCGCGAATCGCGGCCCAGTTCCTGGCTGAACGCTCCAGCTGGACCCCAAGTCGGTCGCACGTCCGCTCGATTGCCTCGCGCATGGTGCGACCGGTCGCCTGGGCGCGGATCGGCCGCCCGTTCAGATCGATGTTGGCCTGTGCGAGTGCCGGGCGCTGCACCGCCGGATCGGCGGCCACGGACAGCTTGACGCGGGCGAACAGCACGGGTTCGGGGGCCTGGCGCAATACCGCCTTGAGCCGGAGTACGGCTAGGTTCGCGGCGTCCTCGGGGACTGCACCATCGGCTTGAATCTGCACCTGCAGTTCCTGCGTGCTAGGCATGGCGACTACCTCCCGTCATCTTTGGTCAGCGGAAAACGAAGACGTGCCGCGACATCGCCCGGCGGATCGTGCACCGCCTCCACCTGCGCGCCGTCCTCGATGGCCTTGGTGACCATCTCCTCCAAGAGATCTGGCACCCAGCGGGACTCGGTCAGACCGTGCGGGCAGCGGTCGCCTGCGCAGCTGAGCGCGCCACACCGCTGGCAGGAATATCCGGCGATCAGGCCGCCGGCCGGCACGACGAGCAGCCGGACCGCGTGGGAGTTGACCGCGTCCAGGCACGGGCTGAGGCCGGTGACCGTCAGCCGGTCGGACGCCTCGTCCCTGAGCTCGGCCACCAAGCGCTGCTCCTGCTCTCCGAGCCACTCGTCGACGACGGGACCGGCCAGTGCGCGCACCCGGGCCGGCGTCATGGTGTGCGGATCGACGAAGAAGCTGCCGATCACGCGATCACGCACGGTGGCAGAGAGAACTGCGAGGAACTGCGGGATGGTCTCCTTGTGCCCGCCGACCACGAGCGGTTCCTGATCGCCGGGCAGCATAGCCCGGCTCAACAGAGCCGCGGTGTCATGGAAGTGATGCTGGGAGAGCTGCATGATCCGCTCGTTGATGCGGTAGGAGTCCAGGCCGTACCAGCCGCCGAAACCAGCGCTCGGCACGCCCTCCGCCTCCGTCGCGGCGACCGTCTCGATCCGGTCGCCGGCCACCCGGAAGACCCAGGCGTGGCGCCGGTCCACGATGGCCACCCGATAGCCGGGGCATCGCTGCAGTGCGACGAGCAAGGGCCGTACATGCGGCCGGGTCGCCAGGACTGCCCGGTCAGCAAGCACGCAGGGCAGCGCGAACGCCTCTGACAGGCCGACCCGGTCGCACGCGAAGATGGCGACCGTATGGTTCAGCCAGTCGCGCCCGTGAAGCTGGAGCAGCTTCCTGATCTGCTGCCGGTCCGCCTCAGGCACGCCGGCCACCGCGCGTCCCCCCGTGTCATGTCGGGCCATCTCAAGCAGTTCATCGACCCTGGCTGGCAGGGCGCGATGCTCGGTCGGATCGATGGGCACCCGCAGGTAGAGCGATATTACCGACGGATCCTCAGTGCGGATGGCCAGCAGCTTCTCTATGTCCGGATAGGTGATCACTGTGTGCCTCCTGCGACAGGCTCGGTCGCCTTCGGCTCGAGCAGCAGACAAACTTCGACGGGCGGCCACCCGAATACGACTTCCTTCGGCGGCAGCCCGAATACCACATCTTTGTCACAGTTCTATTCATCCACCTCACACCGCGTGCGGTCAGAGGCGAAGGTCCCGGCGATGGACTCTTGTGACTCACGATGTCTGATGAGCCGCCTGAGATATGTCCGTTGTCGCACCGAAACCGACGCGTCGCACCCCGACACCAGGATCGAGATCGCAGGCCGAGTGACCTATGGCCCTGGCTGATCAGTCAAGGGCGCCGTACGGTCAGGGGCAGGCGGCTGGCCGACCGGCCGGTGCGACCCGGTCGGGGCAGGCGGCTGGCCGACCGGTCGGTGCGATCCTGGCCGCGAACGAGCGACCCGGCCGCGAACGAGGACAGAAGCGCCCGGCCGCGAAAGAAGCAGCGAGGTCAACGGGCGTGACTCATGGACCGGTCTGACAATGAGGGCGAGCGGCCCGCCGAGGTCGACATCGACGCAGCAGTCGAGGTCGCGGCCGAGTCCGGGTCGGCGATGCTGGCCGGGCACCTGACCATTCCCGAGGGCGCCACCGGAATCGTGGTCTTCGTGCACGGCAGCGGGAGCAGCCGGCACAGCCCGCGGAATCGATACGTAGCGGAACAGCTCAACACGGCTGGCCTCGGCACCCTGCTATTCGACCTGCTCACCTCGTCCGAAGAACTGGACCGCGCCAACGTATTCGACATCGAGAAGCTGGCCAGCCGGCTCATCGAGGTAACCGGGTGGCTGCGCCGCCAGCCGGAGGCGCGGCGGGCCCGTCTCGGTTACTTCGGCGCGAGCACCGGCGCCGCCGCGGCGTTGTGGGCCGCTGCGAGACCGGGTGCCGACATTGCCGCGGTAGTCTCCCGCGGCGGCCGTCCCGACCTGGCTGGCGCCCGGCTCGGGTCGGTAAGCGCGCCCACTCTGCTGATCGTCGGTGGCCACGACGACGTCGTGCTTGGTCTGAACCGTCTGGCTCAGCAAGAGCTGCGGTGCGAGAACCGGCTGGAGATCGTTCCCGGCGCCACCCACCTGTTCGAGGAACCTGGTGCGCTGCAGGCCGTTACAGATCTGGCCAGCGGCTGGTTCACCCGCCACCTCAACAGCCAGTGAGCCGACCAGCCGGCCAGCCGACCAGCGCTAACCAGCCGACCAGCCGGCCAGCGCCAATCCACCGCTCACCTCGCGCGTCTGCTACTCGCGGGCCAGCATGGCCTGGGCCTCGCGTTCGAGGTCGATATAGGGATCGCCGCTGACGTCGACCGCGACCCGCCTGATGGTTCCGCCGCTGAACCGGTAAGGCGAATTGCCCGGGTAGTCATCGGTCACCGGCTCGCCGCTGTCCCTTCCGACGCAGAGCCCCTCGCCGGCCAGTTCGAACATGCCCGGCTGGGTCTTGATCCGTCCCTCCCCGACTTTCCGGTCGCCCTGATACAGGGACAGGACCCCGGTCGAGATGCCAGGGGGATCCTCGCCGTCCTTGTCGAACGAGGCCGACAGGATCAGGTTCTCCCCGGCCGGAACGTCGTGACGGCCGACTATCTTCTGCTCCAGCATGCCGACGAAGTTGTAGACGTAGTGCAGCCGGTTGTCCTTCAGGTAGAGCGCGTGACCGCCGAACCGCGAGCCGTGGGCGAACAGCACGCCAGCGGCGCCCCGTTTCGGGATGTCCACCAGCGCCCCGATGCTGTACGAGCGGTTGCGGACGTTGACCGCTTGCGCCTCGGGCACCTCGGCCGTGTCGGGGAAGTAGACATAGCGGTCGCGAGGCGATGCCAGCTGCGGCCGCGGCGTGATCATGATCTCCAGCGGGGACCGGTCGTCGAGCGGGAACGCCCCGTTATCGCCAGCCTCGGCGAACCACAGGTTGATCAGCTCGCGGAGCTTGTCCGGATGCTTGTCGGCCAGGTCGTGCAGTTCGGCCCGGTCGGTATCGGTGTGGTACAGCTCCCAGGTGTCGTCGTTGAACTTGCTCCAGCCGCTGATCGTGGGATGGGTGGTGACGGCCTTCCACCCCTGATGCCAGATGCCGCGTGAGCCGAGCATGGAGTAGAACTGCGTCTTCCTGGCCGAGGGCACCTTTGCCTTCTTGACGCTGTACCGCATGCTCACGCCGTCGATCCGGCTCTGGACATGTCCCTTGATCGTGGCCGGCGCTGCCACGCCCAGGCAGTCCAGGATCGTCGGCACGATGTCGATCGCGTGATGGTACTGATGCCGCAGCTCGCCCGCCCCGCCGAGGCCCGCTGGCCAGGAGATGATGCACGGGTCGGCCGTGCCGCCGTTGTACTCGTACCGCTTCCACATCTTGAACGGGGTGTTGAAGGCCATCGCCCAGCCGTTCGGGTAGTGGTTGTAGGTCCTCGGCCCACCGAGCTCGTCGATCATCGCGAGGTTGGCCTTCATGTCGTCGGGGATGCCGTTCGCGAACTTCATCTCGTTGACCGACCCGTTGGGTCCGCCCTCGCCGCTGGCGCCGTTGTCCGACAGCAGGATCACCAGCGTGTTGTCCCGCTCCCCGCTGAACTCAAGGTAATCGAGCAGCCGACCGATCTGATGATCGGCGTGCGCCAGGAAGCCGGCGTACACCTCGGCCATCCGGGCGAACAGCCGCTTCTCGTCCGCGCCCAGCGAGTCCCACGGCTTGGTGTAGTCGAGCGGCGGGAACGGCAGGCCCTTCGGTCCCTTCCGGCTCTGCGGAGTGCCGATCGGGTTGATCGGCGGAAGCTCGGTGTCCGGCGGGACGATGCCCAGCTTGATCTGCCTGGCGAGGGTCTGCTCGCGAATCGCCTCGTAGCCCAGATCGAAGCGGCCCTTGAACTTCTTGATCCACTCCTTCGGGGCGTGGTGCGGCGCGTGGCAGGCCCCTGGCGCGTAGTACAGGAAGAACGGCTTGTCCGGCGCGATCACCTTCGCGTCCTTGATGAACTCGAGCGCCTTGTCGGTGAGGTCCTCGGTCAGGTGGTAGCCCTGGGCCGGTGACTTCGGCTGGTCCACCGGGTGGTTGTCGTAGACCAGGTCCGGATACCACTGGTTGGTCTCGGCGCCAAGGAATCCGTAGAAGCGCTCGAACCCGCGGCCGGTCGGCCAGTTGCGCCGGCTGGATGCCAGGTTCATCTCGACGGTCGGACAGAGGTGCCATTTGCCCACCATGTAGGTGTTCCAGCCGCGTTCGCCGAGGATCTCCGGCAGCATGCCGTTCTCCGGCGGGACGGTGCCGCTGGCGTTCGGGAACCCGATGGCGGCCTCGGTGATGCAGGCCATCGAGTTGCGGGTGTGATTGCGGCCGGTCAGCAGGCACGACCTGGTCGGCGAGCACAGCGCCGTGGTATGCCACTGGGTGTATCTGACCCCGCCGCCGGCGATCCGGTCGATATTGGGCGTCTCAATCGGCCCGCCGTAGCAGGACATGGCCGAGAAACCGACATCATCCAGCACGATGTACACCACGTTCGGCGCACCCGGCGACGCCTTCGGCGGCTCGAACGGTGCCCAGTCAGGTACCGAGTCCCTGATGTCGATGTTGATCGTCCCGCCGAACCGCTCGGTCATCCCGGAATCCCCTCGCCTACACTGAACGTAACAAGCTGCCTACTTTCTGTAGCAGCATGCCCTGTTGCGAGCGATCTAGGCAGGACCTAGCCGACGATCTGAGGTTTCGGCTATGACGCGACCGGAGCCCGGTGCCGGAGGTCACGAACCGCTCCCAGCCGCGGTATCGATGTCGGCCCGGCCTGGCCGGAAAGCTTCGCGGCCAGGTCGGCGAAGGCACGGGCGCGGTCGGCATCCCTGGCATGCTCACTGCACAGGCCGGCCGACCGGTTCGCGCAGTCCCAGCAGCCCGCCGCCGCCGACCCGGACGTCCGGTAGGAGAACGCGTCGACCAGGGCGGAAAGCACCGTCTCAAGCTGCCTCGGGCTCAGTCCTGCCTCGGCCCGGCCGCGCTGCCTGGCTCGCAGCACCAGCGAAGCGACGGTGGTGGCATTGCGCTTGTCCCACTGGCTCAGCCTGGCCAGGAACCGGCGATCAATCCCGGTCAGCTCGACACCGTTGAGCGCGGTCTCCAGCGCTGCCCTGGCCGCGGCGCGACCTGAGTCACTGCTGGCGGCGTCCGGCCGCGATCGCGCGCCGCCACGCACGGGGATCGCGGTACCTGGCCTGGCTGCCTGCTCCTGAGCGAGATCAGTCATGAATCCGCGACCCTCCTCAACGCCGGAGATCGAGTCTCCGCCTGGTAGCCGAGCCTGGCCGGTTGGCCGCCGCGGCCGCTGGCCCGAGCAGCAGCGACCAACGGCACGACCCGCCGAAATGCGGACGGCAGCGGAACGGCAGCCCGGATGAAGCTCGGATGACGCGAGTATGACGCGCCATAGAGCCGATGGGTTGACACGCTCCGTAATCAGAATCGTGTTGTATGGTTATGATCGGTTAGAGCGCTTCACCCTCGCGACGCCACGGATAACGTGATGTGACAGTCGGAGCGCTATCCGACGCGACGAAGTAATAGGATGCCAGCTAGGTGACGGTGCCCATCCAGCCCCGCCATGCGTTCGGGAACGACACCATCGCCGCAGGTCAGCAGCGGCCAGCCAGATGCTCTCCGAAGGCATAGATCCGGCTCACGACATGTTGGCGTAAGCAGGATCTAGATCACTTTTCACAATGACCCGCGCCCGCCCCAACCGGCGCCGCGCCTGAGCGGAAACGCCGTCGCAACGCCGCGAGGCGGCATCGCCGGCATGGAGGAGGTCCTCCACTGTGACCAAGCAAGTCCAGCAGCTTGAGCAGGTGATTATCAGGTTCGCGGGCGACTCCGGCGACGGCATGCAGCTCGCCGGGGACAGGTTCACCCAGGAAACGGCGACGTTCGGCAACGATCTCTCCACGCTGCCCAACTTCCCAGCTGAGATCCGCGCTCCGGCCGGGACGCTGCCAGGCGTGTCGAGCTTCCAGCTGCACTTCGCCGACCACGACATCCTGACCCCGGGCGACGCCCCGGACGTCCTGGTCGCGATGAACCCGGCCGCGCTGAAGGCCAACCTCGAGGATCTGCCCCGTGGCGCTGACATCATCGCCAACACCGATGAGTTCACCAAGCGCAATCTGCAGAAGGTCGGCTACGACGCCAACCCGCTGGAGGACGGCTCGCTAGCCGGCTACCAACTGCACGCGATCCCGATCACCTCGATCACGGTCAAGGCGCTCGAAGGCTTCGCGATCAGCAAGAAGGACGCCGAGCGGGCGAAGAACATGTTCTCCCTGGGTATGTTGTGCTGGCTATATAACCGCCCGGCTGATGGCACATTGCGCTTTCTTGAGGCCAAGTTCGCGGCCAAGCCTGAGATCATGCGGGCCAACATCGCGGCGTTCCAGGCCGGCTGGAATTACGGCGAGACGACCGAGGAGTTCTCGGTCCAGTACGAGATCAAGCCTGCCGCGCTGCCGCCTGGCCGGTACCGGAACATCACAGGTAACGGCGCCCTCGCCATCGGGCTGGTCGCCGCCGGCCGGCTCACCGGGCTGCCGATGTTCCTCGGCTCCTACCCGATCACACCCGCCTCCGACATCTTGCACGAGCTAGCCAAGCACAAGCGTTTCGGCATCCGCACGTTCCAGGCTGAGGACGAGATCAGCGGCGTCGGCGCCGCGCTCGGTGCGTCCTTCGGCGGCGCGCTCGGCGTCACCACCACCTCAGGCCCGGGCATGTGCCTGAAGGCCGAGACCATCGGCCTCGCGGTTGCCGTCGAGTTGCCGCTGATCGTCTGCGACATCCAGCGAGCCGGACCGTCCACCGGCATGCCAACCAAGACCGAGCAGGCGGATCTGCTGATGGCGCTTTACGGCCGCAACGGTGAGTCACCCCTGGTGGTCCTCGCACCGGCGACCCCAGGCGACTGCTTCGCGACCGCGCTCGAGGCAGTCAGGATCGCCGTGAAGTACCGCACGCCGGTGATCATCCTGTCCGACGGTTACCTGGCGAATGGCTCGGAGCCGTGGCGGGTGCCCGATCCGGACGAACTGCCTGACCTGGCGGCTGAATTCTCATTCGCCATGCATAACGAAAGCGACGGCGTCAGTGCCGATCAGCCGTTTATGCCGTTCCAGCGGGATCCGCAAACCCTGGCCAGGCCGTGGGCCATTCCCGGAACGCCGGGCCTTGAGCACCGGATCGGCGGGATCGAGAAGGCGGACGGCATCGGCACCATCTCCTATGACGCTGATAACCACGACAAGATGGTCCGGCTGCGGCAGGCCAAGATCGACGGGATCGCGGCCGACATCTCTCCGCTTGAGGTGGATGACCCGCACGGCGACGCCAAGGTGCTCGTGCTCGGCTGGGGTTCCACGTTCGGCTCGATCGGCGCCGCGGTACGGCGGGTCAGGCTGGGCGGTGGTTCGGTCGCTCAGGCGCATCTGCGGCACCTGTCGCCGTTCCCGGTCAATCTCGGCGACGTGCTCAAGCGGTACGACCGGGTGCTGGTGCCCGAGATCAACCTCGGGCAGCTCGCTCTGATCCTGCGCGGCCGCTATCTGGTCGACGTGATCTCCTACAACCGGGTCCGTGGACTGCCGTTCCGCGCCGCCGAGCTGAGCGGCGTTATCCAGGATGTGATCGCGAATGTCTGAGCAGACAAGTGCCGACCTGACCGGCGACGGCGATGGTGCGGCCCGGCCCGCGTCGCTGACGCTGGTACCCCACTCGCGCGGCAAGCTCTCGCTGAAGGATTTCAAGTCGGACCAGGAAGTCCGCTGGTGTCCCGGCTGCGGTGACTATGCCATCCTGGCCGCGTTCCAGGCGTTCCTGCCCGAGCTTGACGTGCCGCGGGAGAACCTGGTCATCGTTTCCGGCATCGGCTGCTCGTCCCGGCTGCCGTATTACGTGAACAGCTACGGGCTGCACTCGATCCACGGCCGGGCCCCGGCGATCGCGACCGGCCTGGCCGCGTCCCGCCAGGACCTGTCGGTCTGGGTGATCACCGGTGACGGGGACGCGCTGTCGATCGGCGGCAACCATCTGATTCATGCGCTGCGCCGCAACGTGAACATCAAGATCCTGCTGTTCAACAACCGGATCTACGGGCTCACCAAGGGCCAGTACTCGCCGACCTCCGAGCAGGGGAAGATCACCAAGTCGACGCCTTACGGCTCGCTGGACATGCCGTTCAACCCGATCTCGCTGGCGCTCGGCGCCGAGGCCAGCTTCGTGGCCAGGACGATCGACTCGGACCGCAAGCACCTGACCAGCGTGCTGCGGGCTGCTGCCAATCACCGCGGCACCGCCTTCATCGAGATCTACCAGAACTGCCCGATCTTCAACGACGACGCGTTCTTGCCGGTCACCGAGCCGGGGTCCAGGGAAGAGCACGTCATCCGGCTGGAGCATGGCGAGCCGATCAGGTTCGGCGTGCAGACCAGTCACGGCCTGCGGTTCGGGAAGTCCGGCTCGCTGGAAGCGGTGTCCGCTGACGAGGCTGATCCTGAGTCGCTGCTGGTGCATGACGCGCACGCGATTGACCCGTCGTACGCGTTCGCGTTGTCCCGGCTGGACAGCACGGACTTCGCGCACACGCCGATCGGCGTCTTCCGCGACGTGGAGCGGCGGTCTTACGACGATGCGATGACCGCGCAGATCGACTCGGCCCGCGAGCGGCAGGGTGACGGCGACCTGGCGGCGCTGCTTGCTGGCGCCGACACCTGGCAGGTCGGCTGACCTCCCGAGACCGTAATCCGAGGCCGGTCGGGCAGTAGGACCTCAGCTCGCGCATGACAACCCGGCTGCGGCCGGGCGCGCAGCACACCCGCGGCGCCGGCTGGCTGCGCAACGCCTTGCGCCGCGCGCATGCCGTCCGCCCGAGTTCCCGCCCCGTCGGCTGCGCGGAGATCGTGGAGCATCGGCTGCGGTCATCGCTGAGAACTCTGCGTGAAATTAGCGCCAGCAGGCGCCTATCAGCGCCGTTCAGCTCGGGGAGCGAGCGGCTCAACACCGTAGTTGCCCGTAAGGGCACCCTTCAGATCCAAGTGATCTCAGCTGCCGGACTGCAGCAAGAACAGAACCTGATTACCCAGTTGTTCAGCCGGGTGTGATGGGGTGCCTGCCGCCGGATAGGGTTGCGGCTGGCCGGCTGGACTTGATGCCTGGCTGGCATCGCGAGGCTGCCAGATGTTCGCCCAGCAGGCCAAGGGCGCCGGATGTCGCGGTCACTCGGAGGTGCTGTGGTGGTTCGGATCGAGCGGGCTGGAGCGGTGACCACCGTCGTTCTCGATCGGCCGCAGCTGCGGAACGCGGTGGATGGCGCCACTGCGGCGGCGCTGGCCGAGGCGTTCAGGGAGTTTGATGCGGATGCAGACGCTTCCGTAGCGGTGCTGTGGGGGGCCGGCGGGACGTTCTGCGCGGGGGCGGATCTGCGGGCGATCGGAACTCCGGCCGGGAACCGGGTTGCGCCCGACGGTGACGGCCCGATGGGGCCGACCCGGATGCGGCTGTCTAAGCCGGTGATCGCCGCGGTGTCGGGTCATGCCGTGGCTGGCGGGCTCGAGCTGGCGCTCTGGTGCGACCTCCGGGTAGCCGAGGAGGATGCCGTGTTCGGCGTGTTCTGCCGCCGCTGGGGTGTCCCGCTGATTGACGGCGGCACGGTCCGGCTGCCGCAGATCGTCGGCCTCGGCCGGGCGCTCGACCTGATCCTGACCGGCCGGGGCGTCGACGCCGCTGAGGCACTGCAGATGGGTCTGGTCAACCGACTCGTCCCGCGCGGTGCAGCCCGTGCGGCGGCTGAGCGCCTGGCCAGTGAGCTCGCTGCGCTGCCTCAGGCCTGCCTGCGTGGTGACCGGATGTCGGTCCTTGAATCCGCTTCGCTCGACCACGACGCGGCGATGGCCGGTGAGTTCAGCCACGGCATGGCGAGTCTTGCCGACCCTGGCCTGGCGGCCGGCGTGTCCAGGTTCCGTGACGGCGCCGGCCGCGGTGGCCAGCCAGCCTGACCACCTGCTCTGGCGCGCAGCTGAGTCTTGCGGTCCGGGTGCGCGCGAGTCTGCGCCGACCAGCCAGCATGACCCACTCTCGTGCGCACCACGCGGATTTGGTGTCCGATAACAACCTCAGTCTGCGCCCGACCAGCCGCAATCCGGGGCAACCGATGGCCGACAATCACCGTCTTGGTGGTATCTGCAGGTCATCGGGGTTCTGAGGGCGGGAGACGATTCATGAGATTCGACAATGTCGTACGCGTTCACTCCTGGCTTGCGCTGGGTGTGATTCTGGCGCTGTCGGCGGCCACCACGGCGGCGACCACGGCGGCGGCGACCACGGCGGCGGCGACCACGGCGGCGGCGACCACGGCGGGCGCCCGGCCTGCGGCCGTGCCCGGTGCGGGCGGACCGCGGGTCAGCTGCGTCGCGCTCACGCACACTTACGATGCCCGGGCGGTCAAGATGGCCCGCGACATCGACCTGCGGCTGCGCGGCCGGGTCTCAACGGTAGGCCTGGCAGAGGCGGATACCCGTACCGGCATCACCTGCCAGTACCACTCCACCTGGCACTTCATCGCGGCCAGCGTCGTCAAGGTAATCATCCTCGGAGCGCTGCTGCGCAAGCTGCAGGAAGGGCATTTGGCGTTGTCCGCCGCCCAGAAGAGGCTGGCCTGGCTGATGATCACCCAATCGGACAACAACGCGGCGACGAGACTATGGAACGAGGACGGCCCGTATTACCGGCAGCACTTCCTCAATCTCGCCCGGATGAGACAGACCGTGCTCAACCCTGCCTGGGGGTTGACCTTGCTCACTGCGCATGACGAGATCTTGCTGCTCAAGCTGCTGACCGGGCCCAACAATGTCCTGAACCAGCCGTCGCGGATCTATGCGCGATACCTGATGGCCCACGTCATCGCCTCCCAGCGGTGGGGCGTTCCGGCAGGCGCGCCACGCAGCGTGCGAGTGCACGTCAAGAACGGCTGGCTGCCGTTTCCGCCAGGAGGACCCTGGGAGATCAACAGCATCGGCGCCTTCACCAGCCTGAACCGCGTGTACCTGATCGCCGACCTCACCTACGACAACCCATCGATGGTGTACGGAATCGACACGATCGAGGACGCCGCCGAGGCGATCAACCACGATCTCAACCCAGGCGATCATGACGTCATCCCGCGATCCAGGCCGTTCCCCTCCTGGGGAATTCCCGACGAGCCGATCCCGACGTGGAGCACATCCGACGAGCCGATCCGGCCGTGGGAGACTCCCGGCGAGACTGTCCCGTAGTGAGAACACCCGGTGAGCCGATCCCGGCCGCGACTCGCTGGACCCGCGGGCAGGCCACGTCGCCGCCTGCGCTGGTTAGCCGGTCAGGCGGGCGAGCGGGAACGGTGCGGGCAGCCGCAGCACGACATTGCGATCGCTGGGCGTTCCGGCCATGCCGGAGTCGGCACCGGCGAAGGGCATGTTGGCGGCAAGTTCACGGTGCAGCGAGGCGAAGGCGTCGGTGGTCGCCAGCGACCCGGCGGACACCGGGGTGTCGTGATCGACCATGGTGCACACGATCGACAGGCAATCACCGGCATCGATCAGCTCGACCGCCCGAGTCTGGCACGGCCAGTCGACCACCGCGCAGGTGGTCACCTCCCAGAAACCGCTGGCCGGTCGCTCAGGGTCGCGGCGCGGCCTGACCGCGTTGGTGTGCGTGTGCCCGTTCAGCCAGAGCACGACATTCCCGAACCGGTGCAGCAGAGCAACCACGTCGGCGGCGCCGAGCAGCGGCAGTCCGTCCGGGCCTGGATGCGCCCTGGTGTTGGTGAGCGTGTCAATGCCGTGGTGTGAGAACACGATCACCAGCCGGTCGTCATTGCCGGTCCTGATCTCCTGACCGTTCCGGCCGCGGAAGACCGAGTGCACCTCGGCCAGCCGCTCCTCAAGCCACCGCGCCTGATCGTGATCAAGGCAACCGTCGGCACCGCCCGCCCGGCAAGCCGTGTCCAGCGCGATCATCCGCACCGCGGGCGCGTCGTACACGTAGTAGGCGGTGCCGTCACGCCGGTTCTGCTCACTGAAACCGTGCCCGGCCGGACGGGCACCGAGCCGGAAGTGAGCCCCGACGAACTCGCGGCGGGTGACCGGCCTGCGATCAGGATTCGGACTTATCGGCCGGACCGGCCCGGTCATGAACACTTCCGGACGCTCAGTGAACAGCTCAAGTGCCCGGTCATGATCGAAGTCGTCGGGCAGCCGGATCGGCTTGAGACCGCCGACAAGTGCCGCGGCCAGGCCTTCAGTCACCAGCCCGACACCTTGATTGAGCGCCTCATGATTGCCGAAGCAGGACAGCCACGGCATCTGCAGGCCGTCGGCGGTGAAGTCGCGGATCGCCCGTTCGAGCATGCCCGGATGGTGCGGGAAGCCGAACTCGCGTCGGAAGATGTCCGGGCCGTCCGCGCCCTCGCCGTCTGGCCTCCAGAAGATGTCGTCGGGCCAGTCCAGCGACTGCACGCCGGCGTACCGTCCGTCCGGGCTGAAGCTGACCAGGCCGCCGTCGAAGAGTGCAAGGAACGCCTGCAGTTCGTTCCAGTGCGCGTTGTCGATCGCGTCTCCGGTGGTCAGCACGAACTGAGGTGCCAATCCAGAGGCCGGGCCGGTCAGCCTGTTGACGGTGCGCAGGGTGGCATCGATCGCGTGCGCGGTCAGCGCCTCCTGCGGGCGCTGCACGGGAACGATCTCCGCATACCGGGGATCGGCGAAGTAGCGGTTCAGGAACTCGAACCGGGTCGGCGACTGCACATCAGCCAGCTGCAGGTCGGTGGCGTGCACCAGGCACAGCAGCGGACGTCCGGTACTGCTCCGGTAATCGGGAGCCGACGTCACCAGGTCGTCGCACACCTGGTGCGGCTCGCCGTCGATGATCGCTACGCTCCGGTACGGAGCCATGCCGCTGTGCCGGACGACCTGCCCGGGTCCAAGCCGGTGCTGCGTCGTGAGCGGCGGAACGAGCGGTGGCGGATGGCTACCGCTCACGCTGACGGCTCGGGCGACGTCTGAGCGGCCACCAGCACCGGGTCGGGACGGATGGTCAGGGCTACCCGGCTGCCGGCCGGATGCTCCATGGCGTCGGAGGTCGTGAGCTGGGCCAGGATCGTGGTGTCACCGAGATCAACGGTGACCCGGCTGGTCGCGCCGAGGAACGTCGTGGCGATCACGGTGCCGACCAGCGGCCCGGCATCACCAGAGCTATCCGACGCCAGCGTGACCGCCTCCGGCCGCACCAGCGCGATCACCGGCCCTGGCGGGGTCGACAGGTCCACCAGCGGTAGGTCGCGGCCCCGCACGGTGACCGTCGACCCGCTGACCGTGCCTTCCAGCCGGTTGGTGAGACCGACGAACTCGGCCACGAATGACGTGGCGGGCCGGGAGTAAACCTCGGTGGGTGGCGCCAGCTGCTCAAGCCGACCATTTTGCATCACGCCGACCCGGTCGGCGATGGCCAGCGCCTCCTCCTGGTCGTGCGTGACGAACAGGGTGGTGATGCCAACTTCGAGCTGGATCCGGCGGATCTGGTCCCGCAACTGAGCCCTGACCTTCGCGTCAAGCGCCGACAGCGGCTCGTCGAGCAGCAGCACCTGCGGCTCGATGGCCAGGGCACGGGCCAGCGCGACCCGCTGCTGCTGGCCGCCGGAGATCTGGTGCGGGTACCGGTCCGCCTGGGTGGACAGACCCACTAGATCCAGCATCTCGATCGCTCGCCGGTCCCGCTGATCCGAGTGAACCCGGCGCAGCCGCAGACCGAAGGCCACGTTCTGCCGGACAGTCATGTGCGGGAACAGCGAGTAGGCCTGGAACACCATTCCCATATCCCGTTTGTTGGCCGGCAGACGCGTGATGTCGTTGCCGCCGACTGTGATCTGGCCGGCATCGGCGTCCTCGAGCCCAGCTAGCAAGCGCAACGTCGTGGTCTTGCCGCAGCCCGACGGGCCAAGGAGAGCGACCAGTTCGCCTGCCTGCACGGTCAGATCAAGCCCATCCAGCGCGACGACCGGCCCGTAGCGTCGGCTCAACCCTTGCATCCGCACCTCGACGCCTGTCCTGGAGGCGGCGAATTGGGTGCTGGCCGTTGGGGATGTCACGTGTTCCACCTCATGTCCGGCCGCGGCGAAGGCGGCGGCCGACGTAGGACAGGAGCAGCAGCAGAGCAAAGGCGAAGAAAAGCGAGGCCGTCGAGGCGGAAAAGAGTACTCCGGCATTCACCGAGTTCCGGCTGATGCTGAAAAGCTCCACCGGCAGAGTGACGTAAGTCAGCGGGTAGGCAATGGTGAACTCGCCAAGTACCAGGGGCACTGTAAGCAGCAGAGCATTGAGGATCGCCTGCCACATGTTCGGCGCGATAATCCTGAGCATTACTGTGGGCCAGCGCGCCCCGAGGCTGCGAGCAGCTTCGGACAGGGTAGTGGCGTCCATCGAGTTCAGCCCTGCGGCAAGGGCGCGGTATACATATGGCAGCACTAGGATGACATAAGCCCAGAACAGCATGAGCGCTGACACATTGTAACGCTCGATCCTGTTATAGATCGGGGCAAAGCCCACCACCAGCACGATCGCCGGAATGCTGAGCGGCAGCAGGCAGATGAGCTCCAATATCCGGCTGAACCACCGCACCCGCAGCCGGACCCAGATCATGGTCGGCACTACCAGCGCGAGCATGACCACGCTGGTGATGACAGCCAGTTCTAGTGTTATCTCGATGGCCGGCAGCAGCGGGGGCGGACCCTGGTAGGAGGCGATGTCCTTCCAGGCCGCCAGGGACCACGTGCCGGGTCTGCTCCCTTGCAATGAGAACTTGACCATGGCCAGCAGCGGCACCAGGAAGAACAACCCGAAGATCGTAAACATCAGGTACCTGAACAGATTCAGCCGTCTGCGCTGGCCGACCCGCAGACTCTGCGGGCCCTTGGCCGCCGCGGTTCCCGCCAACTCGGTGGTTAGCGAAGTTACTGCAGCCATCGCGCCGCCCTGCGCTGCAGGAGGAAATATCCGCTCATGAGGATGACCACCATAAGAATCATTCCCGACGCAAGCGCGTCAGCCTGATTGAAGTTGACCAGCCCGACCTCGCTGATAAGCGCGACGCCGATCTGCTGCGGCACCACATAGGAGATCTGGTCCTCCCATGCCACGATCGTCGCATAGGCCGACAGCGAGTTGGCGAACAGCAGCAGCGTCGCGCCGAGGAAAGCCGGCGTCAGCAACGGTCCGCCGACATACCGCCAGTAGTGCCACGTCGAGCCGCCGAGCGTCTCCGCCGCCTCCCGCCACTGCGCCTTCAGCCCGTCGATCGCTGGCAGGAATACGAGCACCATCAGCGGGATCTGGAAGTAGACGTAGATCAGTGCGATGCCCCACGGGAAGTTGTAGAACCAGCTGGCGTGAAACAGAACGCCACTGGTGGGGCCGATCGCGGCGAGGAAAGCGAACGCCAGGGTGACACCGCCGAATTGGGCGAGCACGCCCGAGCCGGCCAGGTAGAACCTGCGGACCGCGCCGTCCGGGTTGCCAGACGCCACGGCGTACGCTAGGAGCGCACCGAACACGGCACCCGCCAGGGACGAGATCAGGCCGAGCTCGAAGGAGCCGACAAAGAGGCTGCGCACGGTCGAGGTGTTGAGTGCCGACAGATTCGACAGGGTGAATCCGCCGGTGGGCCTGCGGAACGAGTTCCAGATCACAATGCCGGTCGGGAGCAGCAGGAAGACACCGGTGTAGGCGAGGAACGGCACCGTGCCTACCCAGGCGAGCGGCGGCCGGCGCCCGGCCCTGAGGGGCCGGGCGCCGGTGTCGCTCGTTGCGGCGACGGTCACATGTCCGCCTAGCTGACGGCCTTGGCCCAGTTGGCAGCCAGGTAAGTGGCGGCGTCGGTGGCCTGGGCCTGGGTCAGGAATATCGGCGTTCCGGTGACCGGCGGCAGCGCGGCTGCCGCCGTCTGGTTGAGGCTGCCGTTGGAGGTCATGGCAGCCTGCTCCACCGGCCGTGCACCACCAACCAGCCACAGGTTCTGCCCGCCGTCCGCGGTCTGCGAGTAGAGGAACTCCTCCCACAGCCTGGCAGCCGCTGGGTGCGGCGCGTTCTTGTTAATTGCCTGAGCGTAGAAGCCGCCCAGGGTGGCGTTAGCCGGGATGAAGATCTTCCACGTCGACCCTTGCCCCACGACACTCGCGGTGTTGAGGTAGTCCCAGTTTAGGCAGACCGGGGTGGTGCCCGCCTTGATCGTCGCCGCGGTGCACTGCACTGGGACGAAGTTGCCAGCGGCCTTGAGCTGGTGGAAGAAGTTCACGCCAGTGGCAATGCTGTCTGGCGTGCCACCCTGCGCCAAGTTCGCCATCATGACGCCGTTCAGCGCGGCGTTCGCCTGCGTCGGGTTGCCGTTGAGCGCGATGGCACTCTTAAACTTCTTGCTGAGCAGCTGGCTCAGCGAGGTGATCGTCCCTACCTTGGCTGAGTTGTAGCCAACCGACATGAAGCCGCCGTAGTCCTGAACCCACAGCCCAGTCGGTTCCTTCTGGCTGACGGGAATCGACGACCAGGTGCTGACCTGGTACGGAGTGAAGAGGCTCGTGTTGGCGGTTGCCACGCTCATGCCGACGTCCAGAACATCGGCCGCCAGGGAAGTGCCGTTCTTCTGCTGGATCTGAGTGATCTCCTGCGCGCTGCTGTCGTCAGGCGCTATCGAGTTGACCTTGATCCCGTAGAGCTTGGTGAACTCCTTGATGATGTTGCCGTAGTTCGCCCAGTTCGCAGGCAGCGCGATGACGTTGAGCGTGCCCTCACTCTTGGCAGCGGCGACCAGGGCAGTCATCCCGCCGCCGGAAGCAGCCGACGTGGCCGTCTTCCACTTGGCGTCGCTCGACGATGGCGACGATGACGATGAGCAGCCGGCCGCGGCCAAGGCAAGGACCGCGATTCCGGCAATAGCATACTTATACTGCGATTTGATCCTTTTCATATTCTTTACGCAATCCTCCCCGCTTCGGAGCGCATCAGCGGTCTCGCACCATGCTGCGAGGCTATGATCCACCAGATCCGTGAACCGACAGGTAAACGGGACATGACCAGTCGGCGAACTCCTCGATGATGTCCGTCATGCTCACGCAACTGCCTCCTACGTGTCAAGCGTTACAAGAGCTGACGGCGCAGATGTTCACGACCATAGGCGGGCAAGGTGAACCGGCAGTTACCGCTGGATGTCGGGAACGGTAAAGGCAAGTGGCGTCCTGGCGGTTCCCGCGCCACGGGACAGGCGGCCACGGCCACGACGAGCGAGCTCGGCAACGGCAGGCAGTCGCGAGCCTCAGCCATGGACACCGGGCTGGGATCCGGCCCACGACGCCGCCGCGACCACCACCTCCGGCAGCAGGTTGCGCCTTACCCGTTGAACAACTGCCTGCCAGCGGCCGTTACGACCGCCTATAGTTTCCCGGGCCCGTATCGAATCCAGGCGTAGAAGCAGTCCGTCTGGACCAGAGTGCAGTTCCCCGTGGGGGTATTCACATAGATCTGCGCACCGTTACCGCTGCTGTTTCCGTCTGGGTGGATAGCGCACTCACTGCTTAGCCCTCCGCAGTTCGGACGGGTAGCTATGTCGTAAAACACGAAAACGGTCCCGCTGCCTCCGAGAAACCAGTTCTGGAAGCCATCAGAGCCGTCGCACGGCTCCTGTGCTAACGATCACCGGAATCTCCCCAGACTCGATCACTGAAATTCCCCACCCTGAGCGGTACGGCGCGCCTGATCTGAAGGTCCGCCAAACCGGGCGAGGACTCCCCGATGCTGACGGTGACCAAGCCGATCAGCAGGAGGAGCCCTCCAGCTCATGCTCTCAGTGGGAGAAGACGTGGAAGCAAGCGCATTGTCCAGGCGGGGATGGTCGGTCTCGGCTATCGCCCGGCATCTTGACCGTGACCGCAAGACGGTCCGGGCGTATCTGGCCGGGGAGCGGGAGCCCGGCGTCCGCCGCCCAGCTGGCCCGGATCCGCTGGCCCCGTTCGCGGCGTACGTGTCGGCCCGGTTCGCTGATGATCCGCACCTGTGGGCGTCGGCGCTGTTCGACGAGGTGGTGCCGCTGGGTTATGACCGGTCGTATGTGAGCTTCGCCCGGCAGCTGCGCCTGGCGGGCCTGCGCCCGCACTGCGAGGCGTGCTCTGGTGTGGCCGGCCGGGAGACGATCGAGATCAGCCACCCGGCGGGTGAGGAGATCCAGTGGGACTGGTTCGAGCGGCGCCGAGCGCCGTGGGCCGGGACCGCTTATGTCCTGCTCGGCACGCTGTCGCATTCGGGCCGGACCCGCGGGGTCCTGGCGGAGCGGATGGATCAGGCGCACCTGGTGGAGGCGATGGACGCGGTGATGCGGCGGCTGGGCGGTACCGCCCGGCACTGGCGGACGGACCGGCTGGCCACGGTGATCGTGCCGGGCAGCGCGGAGGTCCAGGCCAGCTTCGCCCCGGTCGCGAAGCATTACGGGGCGGTCGTCGTGCCGTGCCCGCCGCGGCGGGGGAACCGCAAGGGCGCTGTGGAGTGCGGGGTGAAGTTCTGCTGCGGCCGGTGGTGGCGGACGATGACTGCCGCGACCCCCGAGGAGGCCCAGGTCAGCCTGGACCGGTTCTGGGCCACGACCGGGGACGCCCGGCTGCGCCCGCCCGGGCGCTACGCCGACCCGTGCGTCCATTTCGCCGAGGACGAGCGGCCGGCCTGGCCGACCGTCGGCGCGCTCGCTGACGCGGAGATCCTGATGCCGCTGCCTGCCGTGCCCTATCCGGCGACGATCGAGGTCACCAGGGCGGCTGATGACCGGGCGAGCGTCGCGTTCCGCGGTAACCGCTACTCCGTCACCCCCGGCCTCGGCGGCACCGAGCTGACGCTGCGGCACCGCCTGGGGACCGGGACGGTGGAGATCTTCACCCCCGGCGGGACGCTGATGGTCACCCATCGCCTGGCCCCGCCCGGCGCCGGTTCGGTGGTCCGCACGCCCGCCCACCGCGCCGCCCTCGAAGCGGTCGTCCTGAGCCAGTTCTCCGCCGCGCGGCCGTGTGACCGCAAGGCGAACCGCCCGCCCGGGGAGACCGCGCTCACCGAACGGGCCAGACTCATGGGTCCCGAAGGGCTAGAGCCGGCCGTGGACCTGGAGCAGCTGGCCGAGGTCATCCGGCTCGCCTTCCCGAACGCCACGGCCGTGCCCGGCGCGGAGGTGACAGCGTGAATGCCTCCTCGGACTACCAGAAGATCCGCGCCCACCTCGCGTTCCTGCGGATGACCGCCGCCGCCGAGGCCCTGCCCGGCGAGCTCGACCACGCCAGCAAGGCCAGCCTCACCCACGCCGCATTCCTGGAACGGCTGCTCGCGGTCGAGGCCGGCGCGGTCGACGAGCGGCGGCGGGTCAGCCTGGAGCGGTTCGCGTCACTGCCGTCCCCGTTCACCCTCGCCGACTTCGACTTCTCCGCCCAGCCGTCGGTCGACCCGAAGCTGATCGCCGACCTGGGCACGCTGCGGTTCATCGAGGACGCGACCAACGTCCTGCTGATCGGCCCGCCCGGGGTCGGCAAGACGATGCTCGCCGTCGGACTCGGCCACGCCGCGGTCACCGCCGGCATGCGGGTCCACTACACCACCGCGGCCGACCTGGCCGCCCGGTGCCACCGGGCCGCCCTCGAAGGGCGGTGGGCCACCACGATGCGGTTCTACGCCGGGCCGCGGCTCCTGATCATCGACGAGGTCGGCTATCTCCCGCTGCCCGCCGAGGCCGCCGCCGCCCTGTTCCAGGTCGTCAGCCAGCGCTACCTGAAAGGCAGCATCGCGCTGACCACCAATCTGGGCATCGCCAGCTGGGGAAAGGTATTCAACGACGACCCGATGATCGCCGCCGCCATGCTCGACCGGCTGCTCCACAGAAGCGTCGTCCTGAACATCGACGGGGACAGCTACCGGATGCGGTCCCACCGGGCCCGGGCCGAGGCCACCCGCCGTGCCGTGGCCAGCGCATGACCGCCACCCGGTCCGGACCCCCGCCGTGTCACGACGCCGTCACGACCCTGGTGCCCCCGTCGCGTCACGATGGCGTCACGACACCCTGCCCGGTCTGCCAGCACCCGTTCACCCCGGCCGGCCGGCGCCAGTTCTGCTCCGGCGCCTGCCGGGCACTCGCCTACCGGCGGCGCCGCGACGAGGCCCAGGCAGCCATCGTCATCCCCGAAGCCCGCCCCAGGCGGCCGGGCACCGTCTACGAATGCGGCAGCTGCGGCCACCGCGCCCTCGGGAACCAGCGCTGCGACCAGTGCGGAACATTCATGCGCCGGGCCGGAACCGGCGGCTGCTGCCCCTCCTGCGACGAGCCCGTCACCATCGCCGAGCTGACCGGTCAGGAGGCCCCGACTTGACAGCCCCGTAAGCTCATCCCAGGCCCTCCGCACCGCTCGTCCCCTGGGGAATTCCAGTGATCGACAGTGGGGAATTTCGGAAATCCGCAGCACCTGGACTACCGCGCCGCCCGGGTCTGGATCGTTGTTCTTTATGTCTAGGCAAAGGCCGGTGTGCAGGTTCTTGAGCAGCGTACCCTGCGAGCCTGAAGCGAACTGCCAGTACTGCGAGTCATTCGAATTACAGGTGAACTGAATTGCCTGCGTACCGCTTGCGGTGCCGGGCATGCCCAGGCATAGACCATCCGCCTGATTGAAGTATCTGAAATAGCACGATACACGCGTGCAGTCTACATTCGGCGCTACGGCCACTGCCGCTGTCCGCGCACCGGCAGGCGTTCTCGTTGCTTCAGCCGTCGACGCCATTGCCACGCTGGTCATAGCGAAGCCAGCTACGGCGATAAGAACGACGGGAGCGTGCAGAAACGATCGCCATCTAGGCATCTGAACCACACCTTCTGCGGGCACCGATGCCGACATGCCTGTACCAGCAGGCTACGGAGCGGAGTCCACGTTGAGACGATGATGATCAGTTGCCGCAGTGGTCTGGGCGATCAACGGCCATCAGCCATCATTCATGGCCTGTTAACGAGCATAATCCCGTTCACGAAAAACTGTCCAGTGTGCGCATAGTGATAGTTCTGTAATTGTTTGGGGCTTTTATGCCGATGACGAGTAGCCGACCGCAGCCACTGTGAGAACCGCGAATCCGGCGAAAGTGTGCTTATACTATAAATTAAATCATTTCATGTGTTTTCGGTAATTCCTCCCCGAGTCGGAACGCCCGGAGGTGGCAGCCATCTCGAAACCGCCAGGTGCTTAGCCGTTCTTAGCGCATCCCGCTGGGTCCATCATCCAGAAACGCGCTGACGGCCGAGACGAACCGGTCGGCGTCATCGAGCCAGGGGTAGTGGCCAGCGCCCGGCTGGACAACGAGCTGGGCCGCGGAGAAAAGCGCGGCAAGCTCGGCAACCACCCGTGGGGGCCTCTGCAGATCGAGGCCTCCAGCGAGTACCAGCACTGGCGAGCCGAACGCGGCTAGCGCTGCGCGAGTGGCCGCTGGGTCAAATGCCCCTTCGGCAGCGAAGACCTGAGCCGCGTCCCCGCTGGTCTGTGCCTCTCCCGCAGCCCAATGAGCCTGGGCGACGGCGTCCCAGTGGCCGTAAAAGAACGGGGCGATGGCCTCCCAGTCGGCCTCACCTTCCGAGCCGGCGGCGACCCGTTCGAAGGCGGCGGCCGCCTCGGCGTACCAAGGCTCGGCTTGGCGAAGCTTGACCACCTCACGCCGCGTATCACTGTCAGGTTCCAGGTCGACCGCTCGCCCGCCCGGCGTGATCAGGACAAGCTTGTCCACTCGCCGTTGATGCCGTGCCGCGTACTGCACAGCGATATTGGCACCAGCCGAGTGCCCTAGCAGGTCGACGCGGTCGACACCAAGATGATCCTGCAGGGCGGAGACGTCCTCCACCAGGCGGTCGCAGCGGTAGCTCCCTGGATCGGCTGGGATCGCCGACTTGCCGGTACCCCGCAGGTCCAGCATGATCAGCTGCCGGTGCCCGGACAAGCCACCGAGATCGCCTAGGTAAGCAGACTCACGCATTGGACCGCCGGGCAGACAGACCAGCGGGACGCCTTCTCCCTGAACGTGGTAGGCGAGTTCGGTTCCGTCGGCGGCGCGGAAGGTGGGCATGGCTGAGATGCTGGCACTGATCGAAGGCGGGCCGCAATTGGATACCACGCCGCCTGGCCGCGCCTAGGAAGACACACTGGCCAGGCGTCGAGAATGGTCGTTGACCACTCTTCGGCTACCGGATTGCCGATCGAGCAAGCGTGATGTAGTGCCTGATAGCGGGGTTTAAGTTGATCTGCCACACTGCTCTGATGGATCTCAGGCGGGCACAGTTCGTGGCGGCACAGCTAGGGCGCAAGGCTGGCAAGCGTGAAGTGCTTGCCTGTCTGCTGGGCGCGGCAGACCTGCCGGGAGGGGCATGGGTCGTGCTGGACGAACGGACCTGGCGTACCGGGGTGGCAGGACCGTCGACGCCGTGGGGCGAGCGCGCCCGCCAGGCTGGCAGCATGACTGCCTGGCGCTCCTTTCGTGACGAGACCGCCGAACGGTGGGCCTGGAATCAGGTGACGCCACTTGCGTCGGCGGAAGACGCTAGGGGCGCGCTAGCCGAGATCGGCAAGCGAGGTGTGCCCAACCTGAGCGCGAAAGTTCAGTTGGTGAGCGAGCGTGATGTGGACATAGAACCGTTCGTTGGCGCGAGCGCGGTGTGGGCACGCGAACAGCAATCACATGGCCGAGACGGGGCGGGTGTTGCCCTGATGCTTGCCGGGGCAGTCGACAACTGGCTCACGGTCCTGTCCCTCTCTGGGACGCCCGCATGGGACTGGCAGTCGGCATCGCAACTAGCGGCGCTCCAGGCCGTGCGGTTGTCCACGGGCGGACCGACCTGACCGCACAAGTGGCTGACTGGCCAGGCAGGTCAGTCCGGCCAGGACGGCCACCCCGGCCAGCGCCAGGGCTCCGGCGCGGATTCCGAGGGCGGCCAGGGTGACCCCGCCCAGGGGCAGTCCGATGGTCTCGACCCAGGACTGGATGGCGGTGGTCACGCCCATGATCCGCCCGTGGGCTTGCACAGGAGCGGCCCGCTGGAGGGCGGTGAGTGTGACCGTGCCAAACACCGCGCCAGTGACGCCCCAGGCGAACGCGCCAACGTAGGCTACCGGCACTAGCGTGGTCCCGGTGAACAGGCACGCGGCCAGGCCGTAGCAGGCGCCGCTCGCCCCCAGTACCCTGCGCCCGGTGAGACTGGCCTTGATGCGCGCGATCACCAGGCTGGCCAGGATGGCCCCGATCCCCGACGCTGCCTCGAACAGGGCGAACTGCGAGGGCGGCCGGTGCAGCACGTGGCGGGCATACAGCGGCTCCACCACTAGGAACGCCGCGGACGTGAAGGTCACCGCGGCGCTCATCAGCACGATGAGCTGCACTCCACGATGGCAGGCCATCAGGACGATGCCGTCCAGGAACTCGCGGCGCCAACCCGCCTGCTCCGATGGTGGCGCGGACCGGAGCGGCAGCGGCAGGACGACCGCCGCGCCGATCAGGTAGCTGGCCGCATCCAGGATGAATGCCGCCGGGAACCCGGACCAGGCCAGGGCAGCGCTCGCCGCCAGCGGGCCGACGACGGCGCCCGCTGATGAGGCGGCGCCCAGCAGCGCGTTGGCGGCCAGCAGATCATCATCGGCCACGATCCGCGGGGGCAGCGCGCTGCCCGCCGGTCCCGCCAGCGCCCGGGCGATGCCATAGGCGACCGCCGCGACATCCAGGACGGCCAGTGACCCTGCGGCCGCCATGCCCAGGGTCGCACCTGCCGCCGCGATGTACCCCGTCACCAGCGCGTTCCTCGGACCCATCCGGTCGACGTAGATGCCCACTAGCGGGCTGAGGACCGCTGGCGGCGCGGCCCAGCACACGATGGTCAGCGAGACGGCGTACGGACTGGCGTTGAACCGGTAAGCCGCGAAGCCCCAAAGCACGATCGCCGACGCCCAGCCACCGATGGAGTTGACCGCCTCGCCAGCGACGAGCAGCCCGAAACGAACATCACGAAGCGACGGGCGAACCGCCTGCGGCATGCCAGGCACGCCGTGCGGTCGCCGAAAGAACCCACGCATAACAGACCTCCAGGCAGAGCTACGGCTAAGGCAGGAGCCGCAGCGACCCGGACGGCGTGAAGGCCTTCAGGAGCGAAAGATCAGCAGGCTTCGGGTCCGGGCGATGCGGCAGGACCGGCCTTGAAGACGGTGACCACGGCATCTCCTCCTGGCGGGCCAGCACCTAGCTGGCAACGAACATGGCCTGGCTCCCCACCGGACGGCTGCTGCTCGGCAGAGGTCGTGTTCCAGCCGCACATGGCAAGGGCACCAAGCATGCCACGACTAGGCAAAGTCCGCCGTCTTTCAAGTTGCAGCGGACACGCACGGATCTGACCCAAAATATGGCCCTAGAACGCACGTGACAGTACATCCGTCGCACTGGCATCGGGGATACGGCTGTGCATCACCCGGCTCGCCGAACTCGCCGATCACCCGGCCACGAGACTCCGCGTAGCGGTGTATCAAGACCTGCCGACGTGGCGGATGATCAGGTTCGACGACACGCTCTGCCTGTCCGCGTTCGGAAGTTGGGCCGAGGGGCACAGGTCCGGGATGTACAAGTTCACCGCCGCCACGAACGGAGTCCTGCACACCGGATTCATCCGGCAGTACGAGGACGCCTGGCAGCGAGCACGCCACCTGCTAGGAGCAGGACGATGATCGAAGTGACGTTCGAGAAGCACTGCACGAATTACCGCTTCACTGCGCGGGGCCGCGACATGCTGGCCACTGTCGTCACGATCCCCGAACTCGACGGAACGTTCATCGAACTGGAGACCATCACCAGCCAGGACGACACTGCCGCCGCCCTGGCCGACGTCCGCGAAGTCCTCATCCAGCTTGGTATCAACGAAGACGACCTGACCACCGAGCAGTACACCGAGGCCGTCTTGCGCCAGCGGCAGTGAACTGCCCAAACTCACAGCTCACGGCCGCCGCGCCTCAGCCCTCAGCCTTGACCACCCCGATGGGGCAGGACACCCCCCGTGCCGTGATCCGGGGAGTATCCGTATGGGTTCTTGTTGTCGGACAGATACTGCTGGTGGCAGCGCAGCCTGTCGGAGCGCCTGCCATCCCGTGCCTAGGTCCTTCTGGCTTGGCCGACAGGAATATCTAGCCGGGCTTTAGTACTGTCATCTAGGCAGGCTAGATTACTGTCATGGTAAGAGCGATGCAGTACCGCGACATGGCGCGAGCGCTGCTGGACCATGGCTGCACTCCCAAGGAGGGCAAGGGTGACCACCAGAAGTGGTACTGCCCGTGCGGGCAGCATATGGCCGTGATCGTAGAGGCCCGCGTCGTATCGCCTGGCGTCGTACGCGACACCATCAAGAAACTCGCCTGCCTGCCGAAGGGATGGCTCCAATGAGCACCTATACCGTGCGCGCCAAGCCCTGGAAGCACGGCTGGGAGCTGCACATCGACGGCATCGGCGTGACGCAGTCCAAGAACCTTGACAGCGCCGAGCAGATGGTCCGCGACTACATCGAGACACTCACCGACCATGACACCGCGGCTGATGCCGTCGTCATCCATCCGGAGGTAGGCAGCGGACTCGACGAGGCAGCCGAAGCAGCGCGAGAGGCCATGGCCGAGGCAGAACACGCGCTCCGCACCGCCGCCGCGCGGACCCGCAAGGTCGCACACGACCTCAAGCAGCAGGGCCTGTCAGGCCGGGACATCGCTGCCATCTTGCATGTGTCAGCACAGCGAGTCTCGCAACTGCTCGGGAGCGCCAGGACTCCGGTCCGCTAAAGGAAGAGCGGCACCAGCACGTAGCCCGAAAGGGCCATAGGCGTCTCCAGGTTCACGTCCTCTCGGCCCTAGCCGTCCGCGCTGACTACGCCGCTCGGGCAGACACGCCGGTCCCGCCTAGGCCGCAGTACCCGTTCGGGTTTTTCGTGCTTGAAAGATACTGCTGGTGCAAGCAGTACCTGTCCGAGTTGTGCAGACAGAGGTGGGCGTGCTGATGACGCCGGGCACTTCGATCGCCTCAGGTCAGGACCACTTGCCGGGCCGCCGGTAGACGCGGTCAGTAGCTGGATCCCAGACCGAATCATGCAGAAGGGAGTTGCGGATCGGCAGCCGAGATGGTGAAAGTACCGCAGATGAGTGAGCGGATCTCGCCCGAGTTACGGCGTGGTGAGAAGGCGGCGATCATTCCCCGCCCTGGATTCAGAGCGCGCGCAGTCCGGATAGTCGGGCACAGGTCGCTGTCCGCGGAGATGATCAACGCGATTTCGGACGCGGCTGCTGCCGCGTAAACACTCCGAGCGGGTGCGCCAGGTTGCACCTCGGCTCCCGCTGCGGCGAGCGTGTCCGCTGCCCAGTACCACCCGTACGTCGCTTCCAGGACCACCTGCGGGGACTTCCCGGCCCGGGCGATCTCCCTGCGCAGCCTCTTTGCAGAGCCGACCCAAGATGTCCACGAAGGCACCATTCACGGCGAGCATGTAGAAGCAGGCATGTCGGGCGGCCGTCCGCCAGTTGATGGTCAGGCTGGCGCCGAGGTGGTCACGATGTCGCCGGGTGCGGCCTGATGGTGCGGTGATGCAGGCCAGCGTCTCGCGGGTGCCCGTGTGTGGCCCAGCGGTCCGCGCTGCGCTAAACGCCTCTTTATGGGCACGCTGGATTCCCTGCAGGAGAGGCGGAGAACTTCCCGGCAGCCGTGAAGCTGCCGTCCAGACCTGGGCCGAGATCTCCCCCCGACGACGACGGGCTGAGATAGAGCCAGTATTCATCACTCAGGGACACCGTCAAGGCGTGACCGCTCAGGTTACCGGTCCCGTCCGCGCCGGTGACACCGGCGGCCCAGGTTTGGTAGCCGGAGCTGCCCGCACAGTCAAACCCGGTCAAAGCGTAGCTCGTGTACGGCATACCACCGCTTATGCGAGCCGACGGCATGATCCGCGCCAGCCCGCCGGAAAACTTGGCGGAAAAGACAGTCACCTCACCGTTTAGCGCCCCGTACGAGGGCAGCGCAACGGTCCTGCTGGATAGCGTCAGCGGGACAGTGCTGGCCGGGTGAGAGGCGGGGACCGACCGCAGCTGCCGGCGCAGCGCTGCCACCTCCCCCCGGTATTGGACGGCGACCGTGATCGCCCCAGCCAGCGCCGCTGCCAGCAATGCAACAACCGCCATCACCCAGGCAACGCGGGAGGAGATGGTTCGCGGATCAGCGGAGATCATGTCGACCGGCTGAGGCTTCACGTAGCAATTAGAGACTGGCGATACCCCAAGGTCAACAAACCAGTGACTGGTCGCCGGCCAGAATCGGTCACAGGCGCGCCACCTCCGGCCTGGTCCTAAACCGCGCTGATCATGAATACCTGCAACTCTCGGGACTGCATCACTCTGCGCGTTCCTGGTCTGCCCGCTGCTCGCAGGTGCCAGATCCCCTGTGAGCGGCCGTCGGGTCACGGGTCAGCGAAGCTGATCGCGCTAGCACCCCACGACGCGCGCAGCGCGCCCTTGACGCGGCGGACGCGATTGGGAGAATCAAGTGCGAGGAAGGCGTCCTCAGTGCCGAGCTGCTGAGTGCGAAATGGCTCGTCTTGATCAGTGGCGTCGTTCGCGCCGGTTGGTGCACCCGTGCCGGGCGGGCCTTCGGAGGCAGAGCCCGGTGACGGGTGCGCAGCGGCGGCGCGGAGCGGGCCCGCGAGGAGAGCGAGGCATGGCTTACTAAGGCGTTCCGGTGACACATGGCGTGGCAGGCTGGCTGTGCGGTGATCCTTTCCGCGGACCTTTCCGTCGCCGCCCAGCGTGTCGGACTGACTACTGACGGCCGGCGGTGATGATGGCGGGTTGTGACCGTTCTGCCGCCCCTGCCCCAGGTTGCGCGTCGTGCGCCGCAGCGGGAGCCGAGGTGCACCTGGCGCACCCGCTCGGAGTGAAGGCGTTCAGCTACCGCAGGGTCAAGAAGAGCGTGACTGCGCGGACCTGGCTGACCTGCTGCGGATGGGCCGGCTGCCGGAGGCGTGGATCGCCCCGCACGAGGTCCGGGAGCTGCGGGAGCTCACCTCGTCTGGATAACGACCATCAGATCGTTGAATCATCCCGTACTTCGACCCTGATTCAAGCACCAACACGAGGCAGATCAGTGGCACACCCGCTGGTCCGTGGCTCGAGGGCTCCAGCAGAGTGGGGTTCATATACCGGAGCGGAAGTCCGCGTTAGACGACCCTGGAGACCCGCTACCTGCACTGCAACGTTGCAGATGCCGCCAGGCTCTTAGCTGTCAGCGCGGACTACACCGATCGGGCAGGACACGCCGGTCCCATGATCCGGGCAGTACCCGTTCGGGTTTTTATTACTTGAAAGGTACTGCTGGTGGTAGTCCTCGGCGAAGTAGAACTCCGAGGCAGGGCGGATCTCAGTCGTGATCGCGCCGTAATCCGCGTCGGTCAGTCGCTGCTGGTACGCGACGGCTGACTGCTCGGCGGCTGCCTGCTGCTGCGGGGAGTGCCAGAAGATGGCCGAACGGTACTGGCTGCCGATGTCGTTGCCCTGGCGCATGCCCTGAGTCGGATTGTGCGACTCCCAGAACACCCTGAGCAGGTCGCTGTAGGAGATGACCGCCGGGTCGAAGACGACCCGGACCGCCTCGGCGTGCCCGGTCCGGCCGGAGCACACTTCCTCATAGCTGGGATTGGGGGTGAATCCGCCTTCGTAGCCCACGGAAGTCGAGACGACCCCGGGCAGCTGCCAATATTGCCGCTCGGCGCCCCAGAAGCAGCCGAGCGCGAACTCGGCGACTTCGGTACCCGCCGGGTAAGGCGGCCGCAGCGCGGTGCCGAGCACCTCGTGCCGGTCAGGAACCGGCATCGGCTGCGAGCGGCCTGGCAGCGCCTCCTCGGCGGTGATCATCCGCGTCTTGTGGGTACCGAAGATTCCCATTGCTGCCCTCCTCCGGCCCGGCGGTGAGCCGGCCGAGCGGTCACGTTGGCTGGCTGTACGGCGGTCCAGGAAGATCCTGCGCCGCCAGCCGCCCGTGTGCTGCAACCATCTCGGGCGGCCGCGGCATTCCCGGCACGGCCTCGATCCGACTTCCGGCGAGCCTTGCCCGCGGTCAGCCCAGGTTGCCGACGTTCACGATCTCGCTCTTCGGCGGCGCGGCCGGAGCGGGCACGTGGTCCCACTGACTGAAGTTCAGCTCGTCGTGACGCGCTGCCGATGCCACGGCCAGTGGATAGTGACTGCCGGCCGCGGCGACATCGACAGTCACGCCTCGCGCTGTCCGCAGCACGTCGACCTGCTGCCCGTCCACAGTTGCGGTGCCGCCATTAGCGAACGCTGGCGTCTTGCGGGTCATCGACCTGGTCAGGCTGGCCAGGCTCAGGCTCTGCGTTAGCACCTGCGTCTCGCTGGCTGACAGTTCCACGTACTTACCGCAGATGACGTTGCACACCCCCGCTGGCGCGCTCAGCTGGTTGAGAAACGCGGCCGTCGCCTTCACGTAAGCCTTACCGCCGGTCGCGATGACCTGGAGCGGTACCCCGTTCTGAGTGATGGTGCCTGACAGCTGACCGGAGCGGAGCACGCCGATATTGAGCCCGAGCGTCTTGCCGGCCAGAGTCAGGTGGCCGGCAATGTGCACGCTGCCTGCCGATCTGACCGCGCTCTTCATGTCCGCTGCCAGCGTCGTGGCGGACGATCGCGGCTTTGGCGCCCCGGCTCTCGCCTGCCCGCTGCCACTTCCCCTACCACTGCTGGTTCCCGTACCGCCGCCACTTCCTGTGCTGCCGCTGGTTCCCGTGCCACTGCTGGTTCCGGCACCTCCGCAGCCGACCAGCAGCAGGGCAGCGGCCGCACCCGCCAGCCATGCGGGCAGCCTTACCCCGATCTTCACCTTCAGCGCCCCCGGATGTCCTTGTCCCCAGACAGTCACCTACCCAGCTGATCAGGTCTGACCCCCCAGGTCAGGCTGGCCCGAGTCAGGCTGGCCCGAGTCAAGCTGGGCACAAGTCAGGCTGGCCCGCGGGCTCCGACTCCCGGCCGCCGTGCTCGGGCTCCCGCGGTTGCGGTCAGCCGGTGCGCTGCATCACGAAGTCGCACAGTCCTTCGAAAGCCGCCCGGGCCGGACCATCAGGGAGCGCCAGAATCTCCGTGCGGGCCAGGTCCGCCCAGTGCTGCAGGTCGGCTGTCGCCATCGCCATCGCCGGGTGCGCCCGCAGCAATGCCAGCGCCTCGGCGTGCAGTTCGGGATCGGTCAGATCGCTTCGGCTGAGCAGTTCCACCAGCCGCTCATCTCCTGGTCCGGCTGACCGCAGGGCGTGCAGCACCGGCAGCGTCCTGACCCCTTCCCGCAGGTCCGTTCCCTGCATCTTGCCGGACTGATCCGACTCGCTGGTCACGTCCAGGATGTCGTCGGAGAGCTGCCAGGCCACACCGAACGCGGCGCAAGCAGGCGCGATCCTGGCCACGACGCCGGCCGGCGCACCGGAGAACATCGCGCCGAACTGACCGGAGGTAGCGATCAGCGAGGACGTCTTGTCGGTCACGACGCTCATGTAGTGATCAAGTGCATCCTGGCCGGGTCGCGGGCCGATCGTCTCAGCGATCTGGCCGGCGACCAGCCGAGCGAAGGTTTCCGCCTGGATCCGGACCGCATCCGGGCCGAGATCGGCGAGAATCTCCGATGCGCGGGCGAACAGGAAATCGCCGGCGAGGATCGCCACCGAATTGCCCCAGCGGGAGTGAACGCTCAGCACCCCCCGCCGGACGTCCGCCTCGTCCATGACGTCGTCGTGGTAGAGCGTCGCCAGGTGAGTCAGTTCCATCGCTACCGCGGCCGGTACGATCCGCTCGTCCCGCGGGTTGCCGAACTGGGCGGCCAGCAGGACAAGCGTTGGACGCAGCCGCTTTCCTCCGGCGTCGATCAAGTACGCGGCGGCCTCGTTCAGCAGATCGTGCTGCGCCCTGGCGGCCGTCCGCAAGCCGTCCTCCACCATGGCCAGGCCCTCGACGACCTCAGCCGCCAGCGCGGGATCGGCTAGCTGCACCGGAACGACGGTGATCACTCGGGCTCCCCTAACGGTCCGCCTGCAGCCTCCGCTGACCCGCCGCCAGCTGGCCGGTTTGCCAGGTAATTCCCAAGATAAACGCACGGCAACGTCGGATGGGAATGAGCGCGCGGCCAAAAAGCGGACAACGGGGACATCAGCGCACGAACAGCTGGGCGGCGGCGTGATGGGCCAGACTGAGCAATGGCTGCGGGACGATGCCGAGGATCAGGGTCGCCAGCACACCCACGCCGACCGCCGAGGCAGTGAAGGCGCTCGGCCGGACCACCGCCGGTCCGTCCGGTGCCGGGTCGCTGAAGAACATCAGCACGATCACGCGCACATACGGGAAGGCGAGAATCGCGCTGCTCAGTACCCCCACCACGACCAGAGGCAGCGCGCCACCGGCGATCGCCGCCTGGAAGACCGCGAACTTTCCGGTGAAGCCGCTGGTCAGCGGGATGCCGGCGAAGGTGATCAGGAAGAAGGCGAAGACCCCGGCGACCAGCGGGGATCGCTTGCCCAGACCGGCCCAGCTGGACAGGTGCGCCGCCTCGCCGCCATGGTCGCGGACCAGCGTGACCACGGCGAACGCGCCGATCACCGCCAGGCCATAGGCAACGAGGTAGAACAGGCTGCTGGACAGCCCGGCTGTGCTGACGGCGACAAGCCCGGTCAGGATGTATCCGGCCTGAGCGATCGACGAGTAGGCCAGCAGTCGCTTCACGTCCGTCTGGGTGATCGCGACGATGGATCCGACTGCCATGGTGAGGATCGCGATGACCCACATAAAGGGCCGCCAGTCCCAGGCCAGCTGCCCGAAAGCCACGTAGAAGACCCGCAGCAGCGCGCCGAACGCGCTGACCAGGGTGCACGATGCCATCAGCGCGGTGACCGGGGTCGGCGCGCCCTGATACACGTCGGGCTTCCAGTTCGCGAACGGGACCGCTCCGATCTTGAACAGCAGTCCGACCCCGAGCAGCGCGATGCCCGCATATAGCAGCGCGGAACTCGCGGTGTTGGCCGCGGCCGCGTCGGCGATCGCCGAGAGCCGCACCGATCCGGAGAAGCCGTACAGCATCGCCACGCCGAACAGGAAGAACGCCGACGAGAAGGCGCCGAGCAGGAAGTACTTCATCGCCGCTTCCTGGGAAAGCAGCCGGCGCCGCCGGGCCAGCCCGCAGAGCAGGTATAGCGGCAGCGACAGCACCTCAAGCGCCACGAACATGGTGAGCAGATCATTCGAGGCAGGGAAGAGCAGCATCCCGCCAACCGCGAACAGGGTCAGCGGATAGACCTCGGTATGGCTGATGCCGGCCAGCAGCCCCTCCCGCTCCTCAGCGCTGCCCGGCACCGCCGCGGCCTGCGCGGCGAACGCGCTGATGTCATGCGATGACTCGGCGATCAGGAGCACGCTGATGAACGCAAGCACGCAGATGGTGCCCTGGATGAACAGGGTCGGCCGGTCCACAGCCACCGAACCGAGGGCCGCCACGTGCCCGGGGCTGCCGCCGCCGAACAGGCTGGCATTGGCGGCGACCGCGACGGTCAGCACGAACGCCCCGGCCAGGCTGCCGAGGGTGAGCGCTAGGTGCATCACCCGGCGCAGCGGCCGCGGCGCGAACGCCTCGACCAGTACTCCGGCCACCGCGGCGCCGAAGACCAGCAGCATCGGGGAAAGCTGGCCGTACTCGATCTTCGGGGTAGGGATGTTCGGAGCGAGCGCGGCGATGGTCCCGGTCACGGCTGGCTCCCACTCTCCGTTGCGCTCGCGGCCCGTACCCTGACGTGGACGGCGCTAGCCGGGTGCGGCGGCACCGGGTCAGTCGAATGCGCCTGAATCAGCGTCTGGCGAACGGCGGGGTTGATGATGTCGATCACCGGCTTGGGGTAGACACCGAGCACGATGATCAGCGCGATCAGCGGGCCGACCGCCCACAGCTCGCGGGCCCGCAGATCCGGCATCGCGGCCACCTCGTCGCGGACCGGCCCGGTCATCGTCCGCTGGTACATCCACAAGATGTAGATCGCCGCCAGGATGATGCCGATGGTGGCCAGCACGGCCGGCACCTCGTACCTGGTGAAGGTCCCGATCAGCACCAGAAACTCGCTGACGAAGGTGGACAGCCCGGGCAGCGCCAGTCCGGCCAGGCCGGAAATCAGGAACAGGCCAGCCAGAACCGGAGCGACCTTCTGCACACCGCCGTAGTCAGCGATCTGCTGCGAACGGCGGCGGACAATCATGAACCCGGCGATCAGGAACAGCGCGCCGGTGGCGAAGCCGTGGTTGACCATGTAGAGCGTCGCCCCGACCTGACCCTGGCTTGTCATCGCGAAGATGCCCAGAGTGATCAGCCCCATGTGCGAGATAGACGTGTAGGCGATCAGCCGCTTCAGGTCCGCCTGGCCGATCGCGACGATCGCCGCGTACAAGATCCCGATTACCGCCAGTGCGATGACCAGCGGCGTGAAGTAGTGCGCGGCGTTCGGGAACAGGTCCAGGCAGTACCGGATCAGGCCGAACGTGCCGACCTTGTCCAGCACGCCGACCAGCAGGACGGCCGCGCCCGGCTGAGCGGCCGTCGCGGCGTCCGGCAGCCAGGTGTGGAACGGCCACAACGGCGCCTTGATCGCGAAAGCGATGAAGAATCCGAGGAAGAGCCATTTCTGCACGGCCGAGCTGAGCACCAGATGGGTGAGCGGCAGGAACAAGAAGGTGCCGAGCCGGCCGCCGGAAGTCGAGTAGACATAGAGCGCGATCACGGCGACCAGCATGAGCAGCCCGCCGAGCAGGCTATACAGCAGGAACTTCACCGCGGCGTACTGGCGCTGGCCGACGCCGAAGCTGCCGATCATGAAGTACATCGGGATCAGCATGGCTTCGAAGAAGACGTAGAACAAGAACACGTCGGTCGCCGCGAAGACGCCGACCATCATGGTCTCGAGCACGAGCAGCAGGATGAAGTAGGTCTTCACGCTGCGCCTCGGCGGCGGCTCGCCCGCCGGGTTCGCGGCGCCCTCCGCATCGTTCCAGGACGCCAGGATGACCACCGGCATCAAGATCGCGGTCATAACGATAAGCACCAGCGCGATGCCGTCCGCGCCGACGGCGTAGTGCACGCCGAACTGCGGGATCCACTGATAGGTCTGGGTGAACTGGAACCGCGGTCCGCCCGGCTTGAAGCGCAAGGCCATGGCGACCGTCACACCGAGCGTGACCAGGCTGAAGATCAGCGCGATCCGCTTGACCAGCAGGTCACGAGCGCGCCGGTCGCTGTCGCTGCCGGGCGCGGTCCGGCCCGGGGTCAGGCCGATGGCCAGCGCACCGACCAGCGGAACCGCGCCGGCCACGGTCAGCCAGGGAAAGTTGCTCATCGCAATCAGCGCCTCATCGCACCTAGAGCCGGACCAGCAGCAGCGCGCCGATGAGCAGCACTGCCCCGAGGAACATGGACAGGGCGTACGAGCGGACGAGTCCGGTCTCGACCTTGCGCATCCGCCCCGAGGTGCCGCCCATGGTGGCGGCCACCGTATTGACCACTCCGTCAACCCCGCGGTTGTCGAAGTAGACCGACAGCCTGGTGAGCCACTGGCCGGGTCGCATCAGCACCGACTCGTTGACCGCGTCGCCGTACAGGTCCTTGCGTGCCGCCACGGTGAGCGGCCGGCCGGCCGGCGCGGTCACCGGAACTTCACGCCGTCCGTACATGTGCCCAGGCCACCGCGATCCCAGCCAGCACCAGGGCGAGCGAGAGCAGGCTCATCGGCGTTTTGAATCCGTGTGATAGCGGCGGAGTGCCCACCACCGGGCGCAAGAAGTCGATCAGCCGGTTAGACAGCATCAAGAACGCGCCAGCGCAGAGCGAGCCGACGGCGAGCACGATCATCGGGGACGTCATCACCGGGGGGGACTCGTGCGGATGGGCGTGGTCGTCCCACCGGCGTTCCCCGAGGAAGGTCATGAACATCACCCGGGTCATATAGAAGGCGGTGATCGCCGCGCCGAGCAGCGCGGCAGTGCCCAGGAGGGCGCCCGACGTACCGCCCTTGGCGAACGCGGCCTCGATGATCGGGTCCTTGGTGAAGAAGCCGGAGAACGGCGGGATGCCGATGATCGCCAGATAGCTGAAGGCGAACGTGACGAAGGTGATCTTCATGACGGTGGCCAGGCCGCCGAACCGCCGCATGTCGACCTCGTCGTTCATCCCGTGCTTCACCGAGCCTGCCCCGAGGAAGAGCCCGGCCTTGAAGAAGCCGTGCGCGAGCAGGTGCGCTATCGCCAGTGCGTACCCGGCCGGCCCGAGCCCGGCCGCCAGCATCATGTAGCCGATCTGGCTCATGGTCGAGCCGGCCAGCACCTTCTTGATGTCGTCCTTCGCGCAACCGATGATCGCGCCGAACAGCAGCGTGGCCGCACCCACGATCGTCACAAGCAGCCGGGCGTTCGCCGACAGGTTGAAGATCGGGCCGGACCTGACGATCAGGTAGACGCCGGCTGTGACCATGGTCGCGGCGTGAATCAGCGCCGACACCGGGGTCGGGCCTTCCATCGCGTCGAGCAGCCAGGACTGCAGCGGCAGCTGGGCCGATTTGCCGCAGGCGCCGAGCAGCAGCAGCAGACCGAGCGCGGTCACCACACCCGGGCTTGCCGAGTGCACCTTCCCGAACACGCCAGCGAAGCTCACCGACCCGAACTGCGCGAACATCAGCATGATGGCCAGCGACAGCCCGGCGTCACCAACCCGGTTGGCGATGAACGCCTTCTTGGCGGCGACCGCCGCCGCCGGCTTGTACTGCCAGAACCCGATCAGCAGGTAGGACGCCAGGCCCACGCCCTCCCAGCCCGCGTACAACGCCACGTAGTTGTCCGCCAGCACGAGCAGCAGCATCGCGGCGATGAAGAGGTTCAGGTAGCCGAAGAACCGGCGCCGCTCCGGGTCGTGGCCCATGTACCCGACCGCGTAGATGTGGATCAGCGAGCCGACGCCGGTGATCAGCAGCACGAAGCAGATCGACAGCGGATCGAGCAGCAGCCCGATGTTGACCTGAAACCGGCCGATGGCCGGGATCCAGGTGTACACCTGCAGCTCGCGGCCGCGCTGGCCGGCCGGATAGCCCAGCATCGCCACGAAGGCGGCGACGCCGTAGCAGAATGCCGCCACCGACATGGCGACGCCGACTAGATGCCCCCAGGAATTGGTGCGCTTGCCGCCAAGCAGCAAGATCGCGGCTCCGGCTGACGGCAGCGCCAGGAGCAGCCAGGCCGCATGCTGGACGCCGACCGCCGGCAGGGTGCTCAGGGCCGTCACCGGCCGCGCCAGCGCGTCCGCAAGAGAGCCAGTCACTGCCAACCCCTCTGTATCGGCCCGGCGGGGCACCGTGCCCCTCCGAGGGAAGCCACCCGACCGATCTGGCCAGGGACCCCCGGGTTCAATACTTCAGCAGGTTGGCGTCATCGACGGACGCTGACCTGCGGGTACGGAAGATCGCGGTCAGAATGGCGAGGCCCACGACAACCTCTGCGGCCGCGACCACCATCACGAAAAAGGCGATCACCTGGCCGTCGAGGCTGCCGTGCAGCCGCGCGAACGCGATGAACGCCAGGTTGACCGCGTTCAGCATGAGCTCGACGCACATGAACACGACTAGCGCGTTCCTGCGGACGAGCACCCCCACGCCACCGATCACGAACAGGATCGCTGCAAGCGCGACATAGTGCGCCGGGCTGATCACGGTGTCTCCTTGTCCTCGTCGGGCGGGCCGTCGAGGAGGTCCGCTCCGGCAGGCTGGCCGGCCTGCAGAACCTCGCCGCCGATGGCCGATCTGCCATGCGTCACGGCCCGGCTGGCCAGCACGCCGCTGACCGACAGCCGGGACGGCGAGCCATCGGGAAGCAGGGCCGGCATGTCCACCGCATTGTGCTGTGCATAGGTGCCAGGACCCGGCAGCGGGGTCGGCCGCCCGCTGGCCACCCGGCGGCGCGCCAGAACGCGCTGCGTCGGCTTCGGGCTGGTCCGCTCCCGGTGCGCAAGCACCATCGCACCGAGCGCCGCCGTGATCAGCAGGGCGCTGGTGACCTCGAACGGGAACACGTATCTGGTGAAGACGAGCGCGGCCAGATCGTTGACGTTCGCCGAGCTATTGCGCGGTCCTGATGGCGCCGCCGGACCGATCGCCGCATGCCCGACGATCAGGCTCAGCAGCACCAGCAGGCCGATGCCACCCAGGGCGGCCGCGAGCCGTTGTCCCCTGATCGTCTCGATGATCGAATCGGTTGCGGTGATGCCGACGATCATCATCACGAACAGGAACAACATAAGCACGGCACCGGTGTAGACGATGACCTGCACGAAGGCAAGGAACGGGGCGCCTTGCATGGCGTACATCGCAGCGAGGATCAGCATCACGATGGCGAGCAGCACGGCGCAGTGCACGGCTCGCCGAGTAAGGATCATGCCGAGCGCAGCTGCGACGGCGACCACGGCGAGCACCCAGAAGGTGATCCCCTCGGTGGTAGCTGCGGCACTCGACGCCAGCACCAGCGGGTGGCTCACCGGGCACCTCCGCTCTGATCGGCACTGGCCGCATCGGTGCCGCCCGGCTCAGGCCTCACGTCCCGCCGGGGGGCGGAAGCGGTGCCGGGGCCGGTCGGGCCATGATCAGCGGCTTCGGCAAGCGTGCCGAGCACGTCAGCGGACTGCGCCGCGGCGAAGCTGGGCCCGAGCCGGTAGTAGTCCTCTTCGGACTCCCCGAGCCGCATCGGGTGCGGCGGGGCCTCCATGCCTGGCTGCAGTGGGGCGAGCAGCTGTTCCTTGGTCCAGATCAGGTTCTCCCTGCTGTCGCCGGCCAGCTCATATTCGTTGGTCATGGTCAGTGCCCTGGTCGGGCAGGCCTCGACGCAGAGCCCGCACAGGATGCAGCGCAGATAGTTGATCTGGTAGACGGCGCCGTATCGCTCGCCGGGGGAGTAGCGCTCGTCGTCGGTGTTGCTGTCACCCTCCACATAGATCGCGTCCGCCGGGCAGGCCCAGGCGCACAGCTCGCAGCCGATGCATTTTTCCAGGCCGTCGGGCCAGCGGTTGAGCTGATGCCTGCCGTGGAACCTGGGCGCGGTCGGCCGTTTCTCCTCCGGGTACTGAACGGTATCGACCTTGCGGAACATCTGCCGGAAGGTGACCCCGAACCCCTTGATCGGGTTAAGGAAGTCAAGCACCGGTGACCTCCTTCAGCTCGGAGTCAGCCGCTGTCGGCAGGTCAGCCGGCGTGGCCGACGGCGGTCCGCCGGTCAGGATGCCGTGGTAATGCGGCAGGTCCATCGGCGGTACCGGGAAGGCTCCGGCGGTCTGCTCCGCCGACTCGGCGTCATCGGCAGCCTCGCGCTCGGACGCCCGTTCCGCTGCGACATCCCAGGCGAACGTCAAGGCGACCAGCACCAGCACGATCCCGCCGGCTACCAGGTAGACCGCCGTGCCGCCACCGTCCCGGCGCCAGACCCGCAGCGTCGCGATCATCAGGGTCCAGGCCAGTGCCGCCGGGATGAGGATCTTCCAGCCCAGCGCCATCAGCTGGTCGTACCGAATCCTGGGCAGTGTGCCGCGCAGCCAGATGAAGCAGAACAGGAAGACGAGCAGTTTGCCGAGGAACCACAGCACCGGCCACCAGCCCGTATTGGCACCCGACCACACGGTGATTGGCCACGGAGCGCGCCAGCCGCCTAGGAACAGCGTCGCCGCGAGCGCCGACACCGTGATCATGTTCACGTATTCGGCCAGGTAAAACAGGGCGAACTTGAGCGAGGAGTACTCCGTGTGGAAGCCGGCGACTATCTCGCCTTCGCCCTCGGGCAGGTCGAACGGCAGCCGGTTGGTCTCGCCGACCATGGTGATCAGGTAGATCACGAACGACGGCAGCAGCAGCACGGCGAACCAGGAAGGGTAGTGCAGCGTCAGGCCGAACAGGTGGAACGGCGCGCCGTTCGCCTGGGCGGCCACGATCTGCGAGGTAGACAACGATCCCGCGTACAGGAAAACCGGCACGAAGGAGATGCCCATCGCGATCTCGTAGCTGATCACCTGTGCCGATGACCGCAGTCCGCCGAGCAGCGGGTAAGGCGATGCGGACGACCAGCCGGCCAGCACGATCCCGTAGACCCCCATCGAGCTCATCGCGAGCACCAGCAGCACGGCCACCGGCAGGTTGGCCAGCTGCAACGGGGTGCGGTGCCCGAAGATCGAGACGACCGGGCCGATCGGGATGATCGCGAAGCTGATGAAGGCGGGGATCAGCGCGATGGCTGGCGCGATGACGAAGAGCAACTTGTCCACGCCGCGCGGGATGATGTCTTCTTTCAGCGGCAGCTTGATGCCGTCCATCAGGGACTGCAGCAGGCCGAACTTGCCGGCCCGGTTCGGGCCTGGGCGCTGCTGCATCCGCCCGATGACCCGCCGCTCCGCCCAGATCATCAGCAGCGTTGTCACCATCAGGAACGCGAACACGATCAGGACCTTCAAGCCGAGCAGCCACCACGGATCGTTGTCAATAAGGGCCGAGGTGGGTACGCTCCCGGCAGCCAGGTGCGCCCGCGCCGGATCGGCCAGGCCAGTCATTCCGCGCTCCTCACCGTGACTAGGGTGCCGTGTCCGGCGCCGAGCTCGCGCCGGACCGCGCAGCCGACGGAGTTCGTCGGCAGCCAGACGACCCGATCCGGCATCGGCGTGACCTCGACGGGAACGGTGATAGCCCCGCGGCCGGTGGCCATGGTCACCTTGGCGCCGTGCGTGACGCCAGCCTCTGCCGCGGTGACCGCCGACATCTTGGCTACCGCGGCTCGCGCCGTGCCGGCCAGACCAGGTTCGCCATCTTGCATCCGGCCAGCGTCGAGCAGATTATGCCAGGTGGCCAGCAGCGCCTCGCCCGCCCCCGGCCGAACCTGCTCCGGCCCGCCGTTCCGGCTGCGGTCTGGCATCCCGGCGGTGCCGGCGGCGGCTAGTGGACCGGCGGAGGCAGCGCCGAGCGCGGTCAGCTCACGGCGGGCCGATGCTACGTCAGGCAGGCCGAGGTGCACGTCCATCGCGTCGGCCAGGGCCGCGAGCACCTGCAGGTCGGTGCGGACCGCCGGGACGGCGAGCGCGACCTGGAACTCACCTGGCCTGCCTTCCCAGTTCCAGTAGGTGCCTGCCTTCTCGGCGACGGCAGCGACCGGCAGCACCACATCGGCCCGGTCGGTGACGGCGCTGGCCCGCAGTTCCAGGCTGACCACGAAGCCAGCCTGCTCAAGGGCCGCGAGGGCGCCGCCGGGGTCTGGTAGGTCGTCCGGGTCGACTCCGGCCACGACCAGTGCCTCAAGCTCACCGTCGGCGGCTGCCGCCAGGATCTGGCCGGCGTCCCGGCCTGGATCCGCTGGCAGTGACCCGGTACCCCAGACCCTCGCCACCTCGGCGCGCGCGGCGGCGTCGGTCACCCTGCGGCCGCCAGGCAGCAGGACCGGCAGGGCGCCGGCTTCGATCGCACCGCGCTCACCGGCCCGGCGCGGAATCCAGGCCAGGCCAGCCCCGGTCTGCGCGGCCAGCCGGACGGCGGCGGTCAGCGCGCCTGGCACCTGCGCCAGTCGCTCGCCGATCAGGATCACCGCTCCGCTGCGCCGCAACGCCCCGGCGACCACGCTCGCCAGGCCAGCACGATCGGCAGTGCTCGCTCTGGCCGGATCGGCGCCCGCCGCGCCGCCGGCACCGGCCAGGTCAGCCGATTCGGCCTGGCTAGCCGAGTCCGCGGCGTCAGCCAGGCGGTCCAGGGCAGCAGCCTCGCCGCCAGGGGAGACCGGGAGCAGCGTGCCCGCTAGCCGAGCCAGTCCCGGGGTGGGTAGTGCGGCCAGCGAGTAGATCTGGGTGCGACCGGCTCTGGCCGCCTTGCGCAGCCGAAGGAAGACGATCGGCGACTCGTCCTGTGGCTCGAATCCAGCCAGCAGCACCGCCGGAGCCCGCTCCAGGGTGCCGTAGCTCACGCCCGCAGGCTGGCCGGCCACTGTGTCGGCCAGGAAGGCGGTCTCCTCCGCCGAGTGCGGCCGGGCACGCATGTCGATGTCATTGCTGGCCAGGGCCAGCCGGGTGAACTTGGCGTAGGCGTAGGCGTCCTCGACCGTGAGCCTGCCCCCGGTCAGCACTCCGGCCCGGCCGCGCGCGGCGAGCAGGCCGCGCGCGGCGGCATCGATGGCCTCCGGCCACGACGCGGGCGTCAGCGCGCCTGATGAGTCTCTGACCAGCGGCGTGAACAGCCGGTCCGGTGCGGTGGCATAGGTGAAGGCCCACCGACCCTTGTCGCAGTTCCACTCCTCGTTGACCTCGGGCGCGTTGCCGGCCAGCCGCCGGGTCACCGCACCGCGCCGGTAATCGGTCCGCTGCCGGCAGCCGGCCGCGCAGTGCTCGCAGATGCTCGGCACCGAGACCGTGTCAAAAGGCCGGGCCCGGAACCGGTAGGAGGAGCTGGTCAGCGCGCCAACCGGGCAGATCTGCACCGTGTTGCCGGAGAAGTAGGAGTCGAACGGCACGCCGTCGGCCACGCCGACCTGCTCCTGCGGACCGCGGTCGAACAGATCGATCAACGGATCACCGGCTATCTGGTCGGCGAACCTGGTGCACCGTGCGCACTGGACGCAGCGTTCCCGGTCAAGCAGGACCTGCGAGGAGAGGGCGACCGGCTTGGCGAAGGTGCGCTTGGTGCCGGTGAACCTGGTCTCGCCTGCTCCGGTCGACATGGCCTGGTTCTGCAGCGGGCACTCGCCGCCCTTGTCGCACATCGGGCAGTCCAGCGGGTGATTGACCAGCAGCAGTTCCATCACTCCGTGCTGTGCCTTCCTGGCCACGGCGGAGGTCCACTGGGTCCGTACCACCATGCCGTCGGTGCAGACCGTGGTGCAGGAGGCTGGCGGCTTGGGCTGGCCGTCCACCTGGACCAGGCACTGGCGACAGGCACCGACCGGCTCAAGCAGCGGGTGGTCGCAGAACCTGGGGATCTCGATGCCAAGCTGCTCGGCGGCCCGGATGATCAGCGTCTTCTCCGGGACGGTGATCTGGACTGAGTCGATGGTGACGCGGACAGTGTCGGCCGGCCTGGCCAGCTCGCCTGGGCGTGTCTCGTTCGGCTGCACGGTCATGGCGCTGGTTAACCTCCGGCCTTCGCGTCAGCGGCCGGATTTCCCGACGCCGGCCCGCGGTCTTCCCGGCCGGCCGCCGATGCCACCGGGGACGGCCCCGTGCCAGCTCCGAAGACGGTCGACCACGCTGGATCGAACGGGCAGCCGCCCAGCTTGGAATGCTCGATGTACTCGTCCCTGAAGTACTTGATCGACGAAACCACCGGGCTGATCGCGCCGTCTCCGAACGGGCAGAAGGCCCGGCCCAGGATGCTGTCGCAGATGTCGAGCAGCTTGTCCAGGTCGGCGTCGGCGCCCTCGCCGTTCTCCAGCGATGCGAGAACCTGAGCCATCCAGTAGGTGCCCTCCCGGCACGGCGTGCACTTCCCGCACGATTCGTGCTGGTAGAACTCGGTCCACCGGAGAGTGGCCCGGACCACGCAGGTGGTCTCGTCGAAAATCTGCAGCGCCCTGGTGCCGAGCATGGAGCCTGCCTGGCTGACCGACTCGAAGTCGAGCGGGGTGTTCAGGTGCTCGTCGGTGAAGATCGGCGTGGACGATCCGCCCGGTGTCCAGAACTTCAGCCGATGGCCGGCCCGCACCCCGCCTGCTAGGGAGAGCAGTTCGTGCAGGGTAACGCCGAGCGGCGCCTCGTACTGCCCGGGCGTGGTGACATGCCCGGATAGCGAGAAGATGCCGAAGCCCTTGGACTTCTCCGTGCCCAGCGCAGCGAATGCTTCGGCTCCGGCGGAAATGATCGCGGGCACACTCGCGATCGACTCCACGTTGTTGACCACTGTGGGGCAGGCATAGAGGCCCTCGATCGCCGGGAACGGCGGCTTCAGCCTGGGCTGGCCCCGGAAGCCCTCCAGCGAATCGAGCAGCGCTGTCTCCTCGCCGCATTCGTAGGCACCGGCCCCGGCGTGCACGACGATCTCCAGGTCGAAGCCGGTGCGCAGGATGTTCTCGCCCAGGTAGCCGGCCTGGTAGGCCTCGGCGACCGCGTGGTGCACCCGGCGCAGGACATGCAGCACCTCACCGCGCACGTAGATGAATGCCCGCTTCGCCCTGATCGCGTACGCGGCGATGATCGCGCCCTCCACCAGCGCGTGCGGATTGGCCAGCATGATCGGGATGTCCTTGCAGGTGCCCGGCTCCGACTCATCGGCGTTGACCACCAGGTAGTGCGGCTTGCCGTCGCCCTGCGGGATGAAGCCCCATTTCACCCCGGTGGGAAAGCCTGCGCCGCCGCGGCCGCGCAGGCCGGACTCCTTCACCATCGCGATGACCTTGTCGGGATCCATCGCCAGGGCCTTCGGCAGCGCCCGGTAGCCGCCTGCCCGGCGGTAGCCGTCCAGGGTGAATGAGTCGGGCTCGTCCCAGTGGGCGGTGAGGTACGGCGTGAGGACCGACGTCATCGCTGGCCTCCGTCAGTCGCGGGCTCCGGCGTCCAGCCGTTCTCCTTCGCAATCCGCAGCCCGGCCAAAGTGGGATCCCCCGCGGTGTGGCCGGCTGCTGCCTGGTCATCGGGGTAGCCGGCCAGGATCCTCGACGCCTCGCGCCAGTTGCAGAGCCGCGGTGCCCCACGGGTCGGCGCGATGTCAGCCCCGGTGCGCAGTCCGTCCACCAGGTCCCTGGCCGACTGCGGGGTCATGTTGTCGAAGAATTCCCAGTTGACCATCACTACCGGCGCGTAGTCGCAGCCGGCGTTGCACTCGATGTGCTCAAGGCTGACCTTGCCGTCCGGCGTGGCCTCGTCGCCTTCGGTGCCCAGGTAGGCCCTCAGGTCGGCGTAGATGGCATCGCCGCCGAGCACGGCGCAGAGGGTGTTAGTGCAGACTCCGACGTGGTACTCGCCGACTGGCCTGCGTTTGTACATCGTGTAGAACGAAACCACGGCGGTGACCTCAGCCTCAGAGAGGTCGAGTTGCTCGGCGCAGAAGGTGATCCCGTCGGCGGAGACATAGCCCTCCTCCGCCTGGACCAGATGCAGCAGCGGCAGCAATGCCGAGCGTTGCCGCGGGTACCTGGCGATGATCTCGGCGGCGTCCGCCGCCAGCGCCGCGCGCACCTGCTCGCTGAACGCCATTACCTGTCCACCCCTCCCATCACCGGGTCGATGCTGGCCACCGCGGCGATCACATCGGCGACCAGACCGCCCTCGGACATCGCCGATACAGACTGCAGGTTGGTGAACGAGGGATCGCGGAAATGCACCCGGTAAGGCCTGGTGCCGCCTTCGCTGACGGCGTGACAGCCGAGTTCGCCGCGCGGCGACTCCACCGCCGCGTAGACCTGCCCAGCCGGCACCCGGAAGCCCTCGGTGACCAGCTTGAAGTGGTGGATCAGTGCCTCCATCGACTGGCTCATGATGTGCGCGATGTGATCGGCGGAGTTTCCCAGGCCGTCCGGGCCCACGGACAGCTGGGCGGGCCAGCCGATCTTGGCATTGGCGATCATCACCGGATCATCGGCCGGACGGGCTCCGGCCAGCCGGTCGATGCACTGCTCGATGATCCGCAGCGACTGGTCCATCTCGTCCATCCGGACCAGATACCTGCCGTACGCGTCGCAACTGTCCTGGGTGGGAACGTCAAAGTCGTAGGTCTGGTAACCGCAGTACGGCTGACTCTTGCGCAGGTCCCACGGCAGGCCGGTGGCCCGGAGAATCGGCCCGGTGACGCCGAGCGCCATGCAGCCGGTCAGGTCCAAGTGCGCGATGGAGCGGGTGCGGGCCAGGTAGATCGGGTTGGCGTCGAGCAGGCTGCGCAGCTCGTTGAGCAGCCCCGGCATCACGGCGAGGAATTCGCGCAGCTTCTCCAGCGCCCCGGACGGCAGGTCCTGGGAGACACCGCCAGGCCGGATATATGCGTGGTTCATCCGCAGGCCGCTGATCAGCTCGAACAGGTCAAGGACTTTTTCTCGTTCGCGCATCCCGTAGAGGAATACGGTGGTCGCGCCGAGCTCCATCCCGAACGTACCGATGGCCGTCAGATGTGACGAGATCCGGTTCAGCTCCATCATCAGCACCCGGAGCACGGTCGCCCGCTCCGGGATGGCATCGGTGATTCCGAGCAACCTTTCGACCGCGAGGCAATAAGCGGTCTCATTGAACAGCGGCGACAGGTAGTCCATCCGGGTGCAGAACGTGACGCCCTGCGTCCAGGTGCGGAACTCCATGTTCTTCTCGATGCCGGTGTGCAGATAGCCGATCACCGGCCGCAACTCGGTCACGGTCTCGCCGTCGAGAGTCAGGATCAGCCTGAGCACTCCGTGGGTGGACGGGTGCTGCGGGCCCATGTTGACGATGAGGCGTTCGTCACCGGCGTAGTCACCCGCCGCGTCGGCCGCGTTGACGATCTCGTCCCAGTCCTGGCCGCCGACGTTATACACGCGGCCCTCGGTGCTGGTTCCGGTTCCGGCGGACGACCCGCCGGAACCCCCAGCCGTGCCGGTCCGGGGGGACGACCCCCCAGAACCCCCCGCAGTGCCGGTCCGGGGGGACGACCCCCCGGAATCCCCCGCAGTGCCCCGGTTGGACGTCCCTCCGGAACCCGCCGCGGTACTGGTCATTCGTACGACCTCCGCTCTTCCGGCGGCGGCACGGTCGCGCCCCGGTACTCCACTGGTATGCCGCCAAGCGGATAGTCCTTCCGCTGCGGATGGCCTTTCCAGTCGTCTGGCATCTCGATCCTGGTCAATGCCGGATGGCCGTCGAAGATGACGCCGAAGAAATCCCAGGTCTCCCGCTCGTGCCAGTCACAGGTCGGGTAGACGGCGACCAATGACGGGATGTGCGGGTCGGCATCGGGTACGGAAACCTCAAGCCGCAACCGTCGGTTGTGGGTGATGGAGAGCAGATGGTAGACCGCGTGCAGCTCACGGCCGCGGTCCGCCAAGTAGTGCACGCCGGAGACCCCGCCACAGAGCTCGAACGCAAGCGCCGGGTCATCGCGCAGCCTGGTGGCCACCCCGATCAGGTGCTCGCGGCGGACATGCAAGGTCATCTCGTCGTAGGCCACCACCACCCGCTCGACGGCGGCGCCGAAGCTCAGACCGGAACTCTCAAGCGCGCCGCCGAGCGCAGCTGCGACATCGTCGAAATAGGAGCCGTACGGAGGCTCGCTGGCCAGCGGCGGTGGCAGACGAACCTGCAGGCCGCCATAGCCTGACGTGTCACCGGATGTGTGGGTGCCGAACATGCCGGTGCGTACCACCTGCTCGGACAGCCGCTCCCGGCCCGCAAGCATGGCGCCGCCAGGCGCCGCTGGCTCGGTGCTGTCTGGCGAGGCTGGGGTGTCCGGCTGGGCTGGCTCGGTCACCGGTCCACTCCCGCCTGCAGGTGCGGCAGCAGCGGCAGGCGCTGCAGCCTGGCCTGCTCGAGCTCGGTGATCTGCTTTTCCCGATTCGCCCCGAGCTTCATATTCTGAATCTTGTCGTGCAGCTTGACGATGGCGTCCAGGAGCATCTCCGGCCTTGGCGGGCAGCCGGGCAGGTAGATGTCCACCGGCACGATGTGGTCGACGCCCTGGACGATCGCGTAGTTGTTGAACATGCCGCCGCTTGAGGCGCACACGCCCATCGAGATGACCCATTTGGGCTCGGACATCTGGTCGTAGATCTGCCGCAGCACCGGCGCCATCTTCTGACTGACCCGGCCGGCCACGATCATCAGGTCGGCCTGGCGCGGGCTGTTGGACGCCCGCTCCATGCCGAATCTGGCCAGGTCGTGCCTGGGGCCCCCGGTCGCCATCAGCTCTATCGCGCAGCAGGCCAGGCCGAAGGTGGCCGGCCACACCGAGGACTTGCGCGCGTACCCGGCCAGTTTCTCGACGGAGGTCAGCAGGATGCCGCTCGGCAGCTTCTCTTCAAGACCCATCGGTTAATCCCAATCCAGACCGCCGCGCCGCCAGACGTAGACGTACGCGACAAGGACGGTGGCGACGAAGGTGACCATCTCGACCAGGCCGAACACCCCGAGACGGTCGAAGGCGACCGCCCATGGATACAAGAAGATGATCTCGATGTCGAAGACGATGAAAAGCATCGCCGTCAGGTAGTACTTGACCGGGAACCTGATCCCGGACGGCTGGCGGGTCGGCTCGATGCCGCACTCATATGCCTCGAGCTTGGCCCGGTTCCACCGCTTCGGACCGGCGAGCGACCCCATGACCAGCGAGAAGATAGCGAAGACTGCGGACAGTGCGCCGAGCACGACGACCGGCACGTAGTTGCTCATCGGCTCTGTCACCTCCTTGTCCTGCTGCGCAGCCATCCGGCCGGTCAGCGCTTGTCGACCTGAGCTTGTCTGCCCGGGCTTGTCTGCCCGGGCTTGTCTGCCCGGGCTTGTCTGCCCGGGCTTCTCGATTGAGCTTGTCGATCTGAGGTCCGAATCTCCTGCGCTATGCCGCCGGCGTCATCTTAGACAGCGCGTTGAGCACGCGGTCGACCGCGTCGCCGCCACGGGGCTCGGTCAGGTTCCCGAGCAGTTTCATCGACATCCGCATGACCGCAGGCCGCTTGATCCCGTGCGTGGTAGCGAACCGCATGAACGACGGCTTGCCGATCAGCTTCACGAACGTCCGGCCGAGAGTGTAGTAGCCGCCGTAGGCGTCCTTGAGCGCCGCTGGATAACCCTGCATCACCCGCTCGGTTCCGGCCGCGGTCGGCCTGCCCAGCGCCTGGATGATCGACCGGGCGGCGATCTCACCGGACTCCATCGCATACGCGATGCCCTCGCCGTTGAACGGGTTCACCATGCCGCCCGCGTCGCCGACCAGGATCAGGCCGCGGGTGTAGTGCGGAGTCCGGTTGAACGCCATCGGCAGCGCCGAGCCGCGCACCGGCTGGGTGCGGTTCTCCTCGACCAGGCCCCACTCGGCCGGCATTGCCGCCAGCCAGCGGCGGAGCAGCGCGCGGTAGTCGATGTGGCCGAAGGCGTCCGAGGTGTTCAGCAGGCCGAGTCCGACGTTACTCGTCCCGTCGCCCATCCCGAAGATCCATCCGTAGCCGGGCAGCAGCTGGCTGCCGTCCCACAGGTCCAGCCAGGCTTCGAGGTAGTCATCGTCGTGCCTTGGGCTGGTGTAATAGGTCCGCACCGCGACCCCCATCGGCCGGTCGGACCGCTTATGCAGGCCCATCGAGACCGACAGCCGGGAGGAGTTGCCGTCCGCCGCGACCACCAGACGGGCACCGAAGACCCGGTGCTCGGCCTCGCCGTTCGCGGCTGCCCGCCCGCCGGGACCTGCGCTAGCCGGTCCGGCCGCCTGCACTGCGGTGACTCCGGTGACCTGGCCGGTTCGGTCGTCCAGCGTCGCGCCGGTGACCGTCATGTTCTCCAGCAGCTTCGCGCCCGCCTGCTGAGCGCGCCCGGCCAGGATCTGGTCGAAGTCGGTCCTGGTCCTGACCGTGCCGAAGCCAGGGAAGGAGGACAGCTCGGGCCAGGCCAGCTCGATCCGCCCGCCGCCGCCAATGATTCTCAGGCCCTTGTTCCTGAGCCAGCCATCGCTCTCGGCCAGGGTAATGCCCATCCCGGTCAGCGCCTTGACCGCGCGGGGGGTGAGTCCGTCGCCGCAGACCTTCTCCCGCGGGAAGCTGGCCTTCTCAAGCAGCAGCACGTCGAACCCTGCAGTGGCCAGGTGGTAGGCGACCGACGAACCAGCCGGGCCTGCTCCCACCACGATCACGTCGGCGGTCTGCACTGGCCGTTCAGACGCCGCGCGACCGCCGCCTGACCGGGCGTGGGTGACCCCGCCGCCCTGGTCTGCACGCGGCCCGGCGGTAGCGCCCGCACGACTCGCGCGAGCTGGTCTGACAGCCCTGCCCTGCTCGCTGGTTGCCTGGTCCGGAGGGTCAGCCGGGGGGTATTTCTCGGTCACGGGACCCGTCCTGCCAATCTTGTGAACGCCTTCACAAGTACGATTGCCAACCAGTCTAGACCTTGGCTGTCACGACGCAGAACCGCCCCGCTGAGCCATCAGCCACGGCGCTTGGCGGTGTGCACGGCTACCACGCCGAAGGTCAGGTTCCGCCAGCTGACCGCCGACCATCCGGCCGCGGCGATCCGCCTGGCCAGGTCCCGCTGCCCTGGCCAGGCCCGGATCGACTCGGCCAGGTACGCATAAGCTCCCGCGTTGCGCGACAGCCTGCCTGCGGCGGCCGGCAGCACGGCGGCCAGGTAACGCTGGTAGAGCGCGTCAAGCGACCGGGCCGGCAGGTGGCTGAACTCGCAGATTACTGCGGCGCCGCCCGGTTTGGTCACCCGGAGCATCTCGGCAAGCGCCGCATCCGGGTCAGCCACATTGCGCAGGCCGAAGGAGATCGTCACCGCGTCGAACGTCTGGTCGGCGAACGGCAGCCGCAGCGCGTCGCCTGCCACGAACCTGACCGGCCGATCCGGCATTCGCGCTCCGACGTTCAGCATCCCGAGCGAGAAGTCGCAGGCGACGCAGCGGGCTCCGGCGGTGGCGAAAGCCCGAGACGAGGTGCCGGTGCCGGCCGCGATGTCCAGCACCAAATCGCCGGAGCTTGCGGCCACAGCCTTGGCAACCACCGAACGCCAGCGCCGGTCCTGGCCCAGCGATAGGACATCGTTCAGCAGGTCGTAGCGCTCAGCGACGGCATCGAACATCGCGGCGATGTCGCCCGGCCGCTTGTCGAGCTGAGCGCGAGTCATGAAAACAGCGTGGCACACCAACCCGAGCTAGGCCCGCGCGGTGTGTCCGCGCTGCTATCGGGCCGCCACGATCATCTAGCCGTCACGATCCGGCGCCGACGCCGACCGCCACCAGGCACCTACGCCGCGATCCGGCACCTACGCCGACCGCCACCACCCGGCTCACTCACGGCGGCCACCACTGTGTCTGGGTGTCGCATTTCCAGGTCAATTAGCCGCATCCGGCAATTCGGCACGACCAGTCATAAGCGGTGTCGCCATTGTCTCAGGACCTTCTACCCACATCGGGTGCAACTAGGGATCTGCCGGTCGAGTTCCGGCGAGAGCCGGACTATCCGTCACTGCCTCAGCGGTTCATCGCAATCAGCGGCTGCTGCATCGGCCGACGGACCCGCGAGCGAGCAGGTTATGCAGTCCGCCTTGCTCATCCAGCAGACGCCCAGATCAGCGGCATCCACGGCACTCGATACCGGCCAAGGTCGGGCTTTGATCTACATAACAGCAGCTCAACGGACACACGATACCAGGGATTCGTCAAAGTCAGTGTGACTGTGGGTGATCGAAGGGCCTGGTGGTTCGCGGCGTTAGATGGCCTTGTGACGGGGCGTCCTTCGGGGCGTCCGGTATCCCGGGCCGGTGACTGAGCGCGGGTGCCGGGCGGGCGGATCGTCTGCGACACGGGTTTCGCGTGAGCGGATGTGCTTGATCGGGGGCACGGTCCCTGCTGATCATTTGGGTGCCTATATCCGAATGATCAATCAGAGGGACCGTGCCCGTGGATGCATCATTGCTGATCGAGGTTGTCCGCTGCCATCTGGGGGCGGTCGGCGCGCCGCCGGCGGGGTCGCTGCGTGAGGTGCTGGCGGCCCGGCTGACCGATCCGCGCAAGCGGCGCGGGATCCGGCATTCGCTGGCCTCGCTGGTATCGGTGCTGATCGCGGGGGTGGCGTGCGGGTATTCCAGCCCGCTGGCGATCGCCGGGGCGGCGGCGGGCTGGGACCCCGGGGTGCTGGCCGCGCACGGGACCCGCCGCAGCCCGCGGACCGGGCTGCATGAGCCGCCGTCCGCGTCCACGCTGGACCGGCTGCCGGCCCTGCTGGACGCGGTCGAGCTGGAGGCCGGGCTGACCGCGTGGGTGGCCCAGGCGGCGCTGGACCCGCAGCTGGCGGCCCGGATCGCCGCGCGCACCGCAGCGGGCGGGAAGGCCAGCGGCGGGACGAAGCGGCGGCGCCGGGCGCCGGCCGGCGAGGCGCTGCGCGAGGTGCGGGCGGACGGCTGGTTCCGCGCCGCTCCCGGCCACCCGTGGCTGGACCCTGCCGTGACGGGCGACCCGGCTCACCGCCCGGCCCGGCCCGCGGTGGGCGTGGATGGCAAGGAACGCAGGCTCGCCAAGGCCGGCGGGAGAAAGAAGGTGCACCTGCTGGCGGCGATCACCCACGGCACCGGGCTGGTCATCAGCCAGGACAAAGTCGCCCGGGCCGGCAAGGCGAACGAGGTCACGCACTTCAAGCCGCTGCTGCAGCCGCTGCCCCTGCACGACGTGGTTGTCACTGCCGACGCGATGCAGACCACCAGGGAGAACGCCCGCTGGATCGTGGAGGACAAGCACGCGCAGTACCTGCTCCCGGTGCTCGGCAACCAGCCGGGCATGTACGCCGCGCTCGACGCGCTGGACTGGGAGAACACCCCCGTCGCGGCCGCCACCAGCCAGATCAGCCGCGGCCGGATCGAGACCCGCACCATCCGCGTCCTGCCCGCCCCGGCCGGGCCGGGCTTCCCCGGCGCCAGCCAGGCCATCCTCGTCGAACGCTATGTCACCACCAGGAAGAACGGCCGCTGGACCATGCGCAACTGCGAGGCCGTCCTGTACATCACCAGCCTGGACCTATCTCAGGCCAGCCCCGCCGACCTGCTCGCCCTCATCCGCGGCCACTGGATGATCGAGCACCTGCACTGGCTCCGCGACACGGTCTGGCAGGAGGACAAATCCACCCTCCGCACCGGAAACGCCCCCCAGGTGATGTCCGCCCTCACCAACCTCGTCATCACCGCATTCCGGCTACAGGGAGTGACCAAAATCACCGCCGAGACACGCCGCAACGCCCAGAACCCACACCGCCCGCTCCAGCTGCTAGACCTCCGGCCAGGCTAAACAACGCCCCACGACTTTGACGAATCCCTGCACACGATACGAGACTGATCAAATTTCTATTTAATGGCTCCTAAGTCATTCAAGATGATTCTCAAAGATTTGTTCAGAGATTTTTGTAAACCGACTACTGCAGCACAGCGTCTTGCCATACGTGAGTAAGTTACGCGAGTCTGATACTGCTATCTATTACTACTGGAGATCGGCTATTCCGGCCTTCTAGTAGACCGCAGGAAGCAATGACGCTCATTAGCTGATTTGCCAGGTAATTGTCCAGCAGTGCGCCAGACACGCGGAAAGTCCGGCGAGAGGCCGGCCAGAGACGGCCAGGGGCAGTCCCTGGCCCGAGTCAAGGAGAGAGAATGCGCAAGATGCTCATGGCGCTAGGCGCGGCAGCAACCATGCTCACGCTCGGGGCGACCGCTGCCCAGGCATCGGTCCACCTCAACAGGCCAGATGCCACCCCGGCCTGCGGCTTTGGGTGCTTCGAGCTGTCCAGCCTCGTGCTGGGCCCGCACGTGATCCAGAACGCCTACATCTTCCAGGACAACGGCACCGGCGGCGCGGTGGGCCAGCGGCTCAATCTGAAGCTCGCGAGCAACAGTCACCCGAACCAGGACTTCACCGGAGCCAAGGTCGGCACCTTGAGCGACTACTGCGGTGGCCTGATCTCCGACGAGTCCTACGTCTGCATCAACTACCCGGCGAGCTACCCGGTCTTCGAGTCGGACTGGTCGCCCTACGGCAACGAGACCGGCCTGTGCGCCGGCCTGGCCACCCCCGGCATCAACGGCGAGAACGTGACCTTGCAGAACTGTGGCGCATCCGCGACCACTATCTGGGTCGGTGACCTGGCGAACTCCACGTTCCACCACGGCCACCTCTACACACCGTGGGTAAACGCCTCAGACCCCAACTTCAGCCACCCGCTCGTCCTCACGGTCGACACGAACAGTTCGCGCCCGAGTAACAACCTGCGGGTCGAGCGGCTCAACCTGCTGACCGGCAATGTGGTTCCTGACTCGCAGGAGTTCACCCTGCGCTACGGTCCGGTCGCCTGACCGATCCGCCTGCGCGCGAGCGCCAGGCAGCGAGCCGGGCCCCGGCAAAGTGCGGGGCCCGGCTTGCTGCTTTCCCAGCTTGACCCGGGTCAGAGAAGCTCAGGGCGCTGCCACTCCTCGCCGAGCACGTGCTCGGCGAGGAAAGCGAAGACCGTCTCGTACCAGACCCGGATGTGTCCTGGCTTGAGAATCCAGTGGTTCTCATCGGGAAAGTAGAGGAACTTGGCCACGGCGCCGCGGCTGGTCAGATCCGTATACATCCGGAGCGCCTCGCCGACCGGCACCCGGTAGTCCTTGTCCCCGTGAATGATCAGCATCGGGGTCTTGATGCTGTCCGCATGCAGGTTCGGCGAGTTGTCTAGGTAACGTGCGGGCTGGGTGGCCGGATCGCCAAAGATTCGGCGCCAGAAATGCGGGTCGTCGGTCGTCCCGAACATCTGATCGAGCGCCCACAGCCCGGCATGGCTGACGATCGCGGCGAACCTGTCGGTATGACCGGCGATCCAGTTCGCCATGTATCCGCCGAACGACCCGCCCATCATCGCGGTCCGGCTGGCGTCGATGTCCGGCCTGGCCACCGCCACGTCGGTGGTGGCCATCACATCGCTGTACGGCTTGTCGCCCCAGTCGCAGTGACCCCGAGCGATGAATTCCTGGCCGTAACCGGTCGACAGCGCCGGGTCGGGCAGCAGCACTGCATAGCCCCGCGCTGCCATCAGCCACGGGTTCCATCGCCAGGACCAGGCGTTCCAGCTCATCACCGGCCCGCCGTGCACCCAGAGCAGCAGCGGGGCCGGTGACTGCGGGCCGACGCCATCGGGAAGCACCAGCCAGGCACGGATGACGGCTCCGTCGGCGGCCGTGGCGGCCACCTCCTCCACCCGTCCAGGCACGTCAACGCGGCCCGCTGGGCTGGGGAGCCTGGCCGGTTCGGCAGCCGGCCCAGTCAGGTCGATCCTGACCGGTGCTGGCGGCTCGCTAATCGCCGATCGCAGCGCGTAAAGGGCCTGACCGTCTGGCGCCGGGCAGAGGCTCTCGTAGGCGGCATCGTCCGTGGTGATCCTGGTGACCTCGCGGGTCTCGACGTTGACTTTGAACACCGGGCGCCTGCCGTTATCGTCCGCGGTGAAGTACACCGAGCCGGAGTCCGGAGCCCAGGCCGCCTCAAGCGGGCGACGGTCGAAGCCGGCCAGCAGGTCGCGGCCGGCCGTCGGCTCGCTGTCGTCAAGTGCGGCCACGACGAGCGAGACGTCACCTGGCCGCTGATAGCTGTCGTGCTCGCTGCGGATGGCCGCCACCTGCCGACCATCCGGGGAGATGCGAGGGTCTTCGAAATCGACGTCCGGCGCCGACAGCAGCGTTCGGCAGTACGCCGTGGCCACGTCGACGACGGCGATCTCAGTGCGCATCTCGCCGGATGACAGCGGCACCGACCAGCCTGCCACGGCCACCGATCCGTCGGGCGAAAGGTCGAAGGACTGCTCGTCGAGTGCCCGGCCCGGATCGGGCGTGAGATCACGAAGCTCGCTCCGGTCGACGGGCAGCCCGGCGGCGCTGGTCGCCGAGCCTGCCAGCAGTCGCAGGCAATCCGGGCCGAGATCATGATCCCAGTACCGGACCGGTCCGGCCTCATGCAGGATCGCGGCTACCCCGGCCTCGCGCCTGGCCTTGCGACGCCCGGCATCGGCATCCGCGCCGATCGTGCCGGGAAAAGCGGGGGCAGTCAGCACGAATGACCCAGCCTGCCGGGCGATGGCAACCCTGGTCGCGCCTCCGGGCGGGGCGGCGATCCGCGACGCTTCGCCGCCGCCGGCCGGCAACAGCCATAGCGCCGGCTGGTCGCCGCCCACCTCGCCGTCCTGCTTGGCGGCGGCTGGCTCGGGGCGCTTGGAGATGAAGAGCAGCGAGCCGTCGGGCAGGAACTCTGGACCTGACTCGCCGTCGGTCGAGCGGGTCAGCCGGGTAGGTGGCACCTGACCGGTTTCCACCCGCCAGATGCTGCCGGTTTTCTTCTTGGGATCAGAGCCCGGTGCCTGCACGGTAGCCGCCAGCCAGCTCCCATCCGGGGACAGGCGCAGCGAAGTCACCGCGGGAAGCGCTACAAAGTCGCGAAGATCGCCAAAATCAGTCACTCGGGAACCCCTCGGTCCACCGCGCAGGCCGACGCTGCACAGTTCAATATTCTGGCGCACGTGCCGCCCGGTGCTATGCCCGTTATAGCCGGGGCTAGCCCCCGGTAATCTGCCTTAGCCGGCCCGATCGGACTTTCTTACCCCTAGCCCGACATTACACTTTGGTACTGGTCAGTCACCGATCAGCAGCCGGTCAGGGGACGAGCCTGCCAGTCCGGCGTCCGGCGCGCAGCATGAGGAGCATCCCCGAATGATCGACTCAACCAGGCCGGACTCGTTCCAGGTGTCCGACTACCTAGGGGTGCTCCAGCGCAAGGCGCTGACCATCATTGGTCTCGCCGTCGTAGGCGCGCTGGCAGCGGCCGCCTACGTGGTGGTCGCCCCGAAAGCCTACACGGCGACGGCGGCGGTCTATGTCACCCCCAACGCGGCCAGCGCAGCTGCGGTACTGAGCAGCAAGACCACCACCGTGGTCAACATGGACAACGAAGCGGCGATCGTCACCTCCAATTCGGTCGCGACGCTGGCTGGCCGGGCACTGCACAGCACGCTGACTCCCTATCAGCTGCTGCAGAAGGTCGCTGTCACGGTGCCTCCTAACACGGAGGTACTCCGGATCAGCTGCTCAGCTCCGTCGGCCAGGGCAGCCGCCGCCTGCGCTCAGGCCTTCGCCAACGCGTATCTAACGGCCAGGCAGGCCACGGCCATGGCCAAGATTCAGGCCGAGATTCACGCGGACCAGACCAGGGAGCTGACGCTTGAGGCTCGGTCGGTCAAGCTTCAGGACCAGATCAGCTCGCTCAAGAACGGATCCGCGCAGGCCACCGTGGCCCACGAGGAGCTGGCGAACATCGGCACCCAGCTAGCTCCGCTGCGATCGGCCATCGCCGCACTCGGGGCCTCGAACAACTACCAGGCCGGCTACATCATCACAGCCGCAGCCGCACCAGGAGCACCGAGCAGCCCGAGGAAGATCCTGTACCTGCCGAGCGGACTGATGGCAGGTTTGCTGATCGGTTTCGTGCTGGCCTTCTGGACAGACCGCCGCGACGACAGTCTCCATGCGGCGCAGGATGTGGAACGATTCCTCCACATTCCAGTGCTGTTCGCGCTGGCGCAGCGGGTGCCAGGACTGCGCACGGCCATACTCCCGCCCAGATCGGTGACCGGCCGCGAGTTCACCGAGCTGGCCAGGGCGACCGCTGCCGCGCTGGGCGACGGGGATCACGTGCTCCTGGTCACTGGCGCGTCAGCAGGCTCGGGCACGAGCGTCGTGGCTGCAAACCTGGCCGCCGCTCTCGCCAGGATCCGGGCCGAGGTCGTGCTGGTCTGCGCGGACCAGCAAGGTCCGATATCGCCTGCCCTGCTCGGGATCAGAGCCGGCACCGGCCGCGGACTCGCTGAGCTGATCGCCGGAACCGCGACCATCGCCGAGGTCGCGCAACCGTGCACCGTGCCCAGGCTCAGCGTTATCACGCCAGGCACCGATCCTGACGCGGTCGAGGACATGCAGTATTACGCGGGCCAGCGGCTGATGACCGCGCTCAAGCAGGACGCTCGCTTTGTCGTCATCGACGCCGGGACGGCCACCACCGGCGGTGCCTCCGGCCTGGCCGAATTCGCCGACGGCGCGATCATCGTGGCTGAGATTGGCGGCACCGAGCGAAGGGAGATCGCGGACTGCGCCACGCGGCTGGAGCGGATCAGGACCGAGGTGCTCGGAGTCGCCGTTCTGCCCGCGGGTGGCCGGACCGCCAAGGCGGCTACCCGGTCGCCGGGAGTCCGGCCGGAAGCAACCGCCGCGTCGCGGCGCCAGGCAGAGCCCAAGACGGCGGATCGCGGCAAGCGGCGGGCCGGCCCGCCGCTGATCCAGTCCGCGCCGCCGGAGAAGTGGGCCGGGTCTGCCGCCGCCGATGAGGCAGCCCGGCCTGGCCCGCTCCTGCAAGACTTCAACCGGCGAGCCAAGCACGGCCAGCCCGCCGAGGATGAGACGCCCTCCGAACCGCGCGGTGCTGGCCAGACCTGGCCGCTGCCGCGCATCACGATGCCGGCTCCCGACGAGCCGCCGGGCTTGCGAAAGGCGTCCGACCAGCCCGCTGCGCACAGTACCGGGGATAGCTGAGCATGCCCGTCGGGCAACCGGGCGCCGCTGTCTACGACGGCCCCCGGATCCGGCGTCCGGGCGCCACGCTGGCCGCGACCCGCAGCGGCCGCTTCGCCGCGGACCTGCGATCAGCCAGCCACGCCGATCCGGTTGTTACCGACGGCCCGATCACGCCGCCAAGCACCGGAGCGAGTGAGCGCAGCTACCCGATCCCATCGATCCTGCCGCCTGATCATCGACGGCGCTCACTCGGCGCCTGGCTGACCAGCCATCCTGCCTGGCCGGTCACCGCCCTGCTGGCCGGTTACCCGCTGTGGTGGGCGCTTGGCGTGGCCGACTTCATGTGGATCGCGCTTGCCATCCCGATGGTGGCCAGGATGTTCGCCTGGCACGCTCATCGCAGCCGGCCGCTGCGGCTGCCGCCCGGGTTCGGCATCTGGGCGCTGTTCCTGATCTGGACCGTCGCCAGCGTGATCATGATCAAGCTGACCGCGCCTGGCACCGTGCAGAGTCCGGTCAGTCACCGGCTGATCGCCTATGCCGACCGGACACTGACCTATGTCGGGATCACTGTGCTGCTGCTCTACGTCGGCAACCTCACTCAGACCGAGCTGCCACGCCGGACGCTCGCGTGGCTGATCGGGCTGGTCGCGATCTACGCCACGGTCCTCGGCGTCGCAGGCATCTTCCTGCCTAATCTGCAGTTCAACTCGCCCACGATGCTGCTGGTACCGCATGCGCTGCAGAACAACAATTTCATTCAGGCCCAGATGCATCCCGCGCTGACCGAAGTCCAGTATGTGTTCGGCACGGCTACCGGCCAGGGCCTGCCCAAGGCACCGTTCGACTACACCAATGCCTGGGGCGAGTGCCTGACCATCACGCTGCCGTGGCTGCTACTGGTCTGCCTGACCGCCGGCCGACGGCGGTGGATGCGCCTGCTTGGCGTCGCGACGCTCGTCCTCGCCCTGATCGCGCTGGTCTACTCGCTGAACCGCGGGGCGTGGATCGCCACCGGTTTTGTCGTGGTCTACCTGGCCATCCGGCTGGCGGCCAGGGGACGGATTGCCGTGCTCGGCGGACTGGTCGCGCTGATGACGCTGGGTGTCATCGTCGGGGTGGCCAGTCCGCTCGGCCACGTGATCAGCCTGCGGCTGCACAACGGCCAGAGCAACACGATCAGATCCAGCCTCTTCACGCTGTCCCTGCAGGACGGCCGCGCGTCACCTGTCCTCGGGTATGGCGACACCAGGCAGCAGATCGGCAGCCCGCTGTCCATCGCGGTCGGACCGACTGCCGGCTGCCCGACCTGCGGGCAGGCCGCGGTCGGTAGCACCGGCCAGTTCTCGCTCCTGCTCATCTGCAGCGGCTTCGTCGGCGCATTCCTCTACTGCGGCTTCTTCGGCTACGGCGCGTGGCGTTACTGGCGAGATCCCACGCCCTACGGGACGGTCGGCGTGCTCGTGATCTTGCTGTCATTCATCTATCTATGGACCTACGACGCTGTGGCAGCCCCGCTCGGCATCACCATGCTCGCCTACGCCATCCTCTGGCGAAACGAGATGCACCGGCGGCAGTCCCAGCCGCCGATTGCGCTGCGCTCAGATTCCGCGGCCCCGGCGGTTCGCCAGCCGCGCAACTGAAGCAGCCGGGACGATGCCTGAAGCTACTGCCAGCGCGATGTAGGCGCGACGTTCGAGCGGGTAGCTGCGCAAGGCCTGAGTGCTGGTCCGGCAGGCGCGGGACCGGCGGGCCATCGCTGCCTCGGCGAAGGCGATCTGGCCTTGTATCCGCGCCAGGCCACGCTTATCCGCGCTGAGTTCGGGATGCTTGTCGAGCAGGTAGCGCAGCCCATCGATGATCGTCTGCCAGCGGTCGGTGAAGAAGGACTGCTGATGCCAGTAGACATCGATCAGCGGCCGTTCGACCGCGACAATCGGCCCCCGCCGGGCTGCCCGCAGGAGCAGGTCGTAGTCCTCTCCGTAACTGCCAGGAATGTCCTCGTCAATCAGCCCGATCTCATCGAGGGCAGTCCGCCGGATCAGAAAGGTCGGGGCGCCCAGCTCCGGAAACCGGCGCCTGGCTAGCTGCTGCAGGTCCACCGTGGGCGGCGCGGCCCGCGGCACGATTCGATCCGAGTAGTGAAAACGCGTGCCGCACGAGACGAATTCGGCCGCCGCGAACTCAAGCCGCTCGACCTGCAGGCTCAGCTTGTCGGGCAGCCAGGCGTCGTCGTCATCGCAGAAGGCTACGAGATCGCTGACGCCTGCGAGGATCCCGCTGTTCCTGGCCCCGGCCAGGCCGGGACGGCGGGTGTTGGCAATCAGGCGTAGCTGCCTGCCCGTGGGTACCTGCACGGCCACCGGCACGGGCTCGCTCCGGTCGAAGACGACGATGCACTCCAGGCGGCCGGGATACGACTGATCCAGGATGCTTGCGACGGAGCGCTTGAGCAGCTCAGGACGATTGCGAGTTGGCACGACCACCGCCACGGACGGCCACCTGCGCTCACCCGTTCGCTGCGGCGAACTGGCCGTCATCGCTGCGTCATCGCGCACCTCGCAGGCGTTCATCCCTGGCTCGCGTTCGGCGGCGACGTCGCCTCGATCGACAGCGGCGCCGCGGGCCATGGCATCCGACGGCCGAGCAAGTGCCCGAGTTCGTCGTTGTGATCGGCGAACTCCGATTGCAGCCGCCGACGGGTCACCGGATCCAGGCCAGGTGCCGCGTGATAGTTGTAGCGCGTCCCGCTCCGCAGCTGTGCTGGGGCCAGCCCGAGGAACGACCAGACCTCGCTGACGATCTGGCCTGGGTCGGCGTAGAAGTCCTCGCTCGCCACCAGGTAGCAGCGATCCCGGTCGAAAAGCTCGAACCAGCGCGGGAGCATGTCAAGGTAGCGGCCCTGGGCCAGGTAGGAGTAGTTCTCGTGCGCGACGCTGCGGTAACCCGGCTCAGCCACGATCCGCTCGGCTTCGCCGCGTAGTCTGTCCGGCTCGGCGTCGAGCGCAGCTTCGAAGCTGAGCGACTCCGCGCCATGACGTACTCGCTCCTTGTAGTGAGAGTACGCGCGTTCCACCGGGTCGCGGAGCAATACGACGAGCCGCGCCTGCGGACACTCCCGCGCGAGCCGCTCCGCGGCCAGCGGATGGAACAGGTAGTACGGGCTCGCCTCGCCGGTGATCGCCGGCGCCACCCAGGGCCGGGCAAGGTGACGGCCGCCCGCCTGCAACGGGAAATGCGAGCGGTACCAGCGCGAGCCGCGGTGAAACTCCGAGTCGAAGTAGTGCACTCCCTTGATCCGCTGCCGGCCGGGAAACAGCGGCTGTACCGACGGATGCTCGAGCAGGTAGTTGTACAGCGACGTGGTCCCGCCGCGCTTCGCACCGATGATGACGAAGTCCGGCCCCGGCCGCAGCGCCGAGGTCATCTCGCCATAGCGGCGCAGCCCCCGCTTGACGGCGTCTGTACCGGCCCGGCTGGCAGACTTGCTGGCTATCTCCATGCTCACATGATCCTTCGCACAGGTCGAGCGGCGGGCGGGTGAGCTGACCGGATGCCCTGTGCCGCCGGCTGCACGCCGCTCCCCATCGCCGGACCGGAAACGGGGTGACCACGACCGCCCCGAGGATGAACAGGGGCCAACGGTGCCCGATGCCGCCCCGGCTGCCTCGCTGGCTGGCTCGCGCCGACCGATGGGCGGCGGCCTGGCCGCAGAGCCGCGTACAGCCCGGTGAGATACAGCCACCTGCGGCACAGGTAGACCACCGGCCCGTAGACCGCCAGGCCGATCGCCAGCGCCAGCAGCAGGGTGGAAAGCGACTGGCCTGCAATGATCCGAATAGCCAGGCTAATCAGGCCAAAGCAGCTGCCAGCGACCAGGACAACCAGGCCGTAGCCGCGCCCCACCGGGGCGATGCCGAGCACCCACCAGACCTCGAGCACTGCCGCCAGGTTGTCCACCACGATGCTTGCCGCCCAGGCGATGGCTGCTCCGGCGATACCGATCCGCGGCAGCAGCACCAGGTTCAAGCCGACGTTGACGACCAGCGCCGCCATCGTGTTGACCACGTTCCAGGAGCTCTTACCGCCCATCAGCAGCAAGACCGTCACGTTGCCCGTTCCGGTGTTGACCAGCATGGCGAGAGCAATGATGACCAGCGACAGCGCGCCCGCTGTGTAGCGGGCGCCGAAGATTCCGAGCACCACCGTCGGGAAGATCGCGAACAGCAGGTACACCGGCCAGGACGCGAGCATCAGCAACCGGGTCGCGCTCTGGTAGAGATCTCCGGCCCGCGAGTGCTGGCGTCGGGCTAGCAGGCCGCTCAGCTGCGGGGCTATCGCGAACCGCGTCCCCTCAAGCGCGAACGTGCCCATCATCGCGAGCCTGCTGACCGCGGCGTAGATCCCCGCGTCGAAGCTATTCAGCAATGCACCGACCAGCAGGATGTCCAGCCAGAGCACGATGACCTGGAAGATTCCGGCAAAGCCGCGTGGTGCTGCGAACCTCCAGAACTCCGCGGCGAGACCACCCCGCCCGGCGGACGAAAGCGCCGGGACAGCCGTCGGCATTTCCTTCCTGATCAGCCTGGCCATGACGAACGAGCTCGCGACCACACCGATTGCCACCGGGATGCTCCACCCGAGCACAGCTCCGCGCAGGCCCCAGCCGGCCAGGATGGCCAGCGCGACCAGCCCGATCCGCAGGACCGGCTTGCCCAGGCCCTCGATCCCGAGGTACGGCCACATCCGGCCGAATCCCCGCGCCCCAGCGATCAGGCAGGCGGAGAGTGCTCCCAGCGGGACGAACACCGCGATCAGCCGGAAGTCGGCGGCCGCTGCACCCTGGTCCATGCCATGCAGGAAGATTCGCGCCAGCACCGGCGCGGCCAGCCATACCGCTCCGACCCCAGCGGTCCCGATGGCGAGCACAGGAACGACCGCGATCAGGACGATCCGCCGCACCTCGGCCAGCCCGCCCACGGCGCGCGCCCGGGAGATCCACCGGGTCAGGCCGGTGTCGGCACCGGCCTGAAACGAGCAGGACAAGATGGTGAAGAGGGCGATCAGCTCGAAGAACTCACCTGCCGCCTTGGGCTGCAGCCAGCGGCTGGCCAGCACCGTCAGCCCGAAGCCAAGCGCCGCGCCAATCGTCATGGCGGCGATGTTGACGACTGATCCGCGTGCGACCTGCCCGGCCTCGGCCGAGAGCGAGGTCGTCCGCTGATCCTGAGCCGTCACCAGGCCGAGCCCGTCATTGCTGCTGGTGCGCCCGCGACGCGATCGGGTACCCGTAGCGCAGCAGCAGCGGCCAGGTCGCTGCGCTGATCGCCGCCTGGCGCCGTCGGCTCATCGCGGAGCGCCACTCGTCGTCGGCCCGCAGCACCAGCTGACCCCGCTGGACGCGCATCGGATTGCCGGAGAGGGCGTGCGAGGCGGGCAGGTCGGCGGTTGAGTCGGTGAGGAAGTTCAGGGTCAGGTCTGCCGCAGGCAGATCGAGATCTTGGACGACCCGGCCCAGTTCAGCGCGCGGATTGGTGACGAGATCCTCGTAGCGAATCCGGGTGGATCGCGGCAGCCGTCGCCCGAGCGCTTCGTAAAGCAGATTGTCGGCCAGCCACAGTCCGACGGCCCAGGATGGGCGATGCACGCTCATGTACTCGCTGCCATCGCCCACTCCGGGCTTGCGGACCCGCTTGGACCATGAGTAGGCGACGCCATGGCTGCGTCGGATGAGGTGGACGAGTCGCAGATCGAAGCCGGGAAGATCGCGAAGCAGCAGGGCGTAGCTGACGTTCTTGGACGAGTCCACGATCACAGCCGCTCCGCTTACCTCCCGCACGGCTTGATACAGCCGACCGGTCAGCCGCGCGTACGCGGCCAGGGCACCGGCGAGCTTGCCGCCCCCGCGCAGCCCGGAAAGCCGGTCGATATTACGGTGGCGATCTACGGTTGCGCGCAGCGCGACGGCCGCATCGATATCAACCTGGTGCCAGCCACCGAATCCGACCTCGCCTACCTGAGTCCAGAACGCACAGTCGGCGAAGCGCGCGCCGCACCCGCATCGGTCGTTGCGCTGCAGGCCACGCTGCCAGATGAATTCAGCCTCACCGACCGACCAGTAGCCTGGCACGCAGGCGAGCATCCGCTCGAGCAGCGTGCTCCCGCTGCGCCCGGAACCGCCGATATATACCAGTGGGGTACTCATCAGGCGATCTGCTCGAAGCACCTGATCATCATACACGACACAAATCTCATGAATCTCATCAATATAGTACTTTGTATCCCTCTCACCCACATACTACCGCGACCCGCTACATCCTCGGCTGAGCGCAGAAGTACGGGTCGGCGGCGAAGGCACGGAATGCCTCAAGAGCCGACGCTGATGTCGTGATCCGCCAGTCGAAGCCCTCATGATCGGAATTGAAGTAGACGACGGCCCGAATCGCGGGGAACATGGTTCGCAGCTCGAGGTCGGTCTGCCGGTACCAGGCCGCTTTCGCACCTGGTGTGCGCTCGAGAACGCCGAATTCGCCGACCATCAGCGGCTTGCCGGTCGCGATGCCCCAGCGGTAGAAGGTGGAGAAGATGCTGGCGAAGCTCTTCCATGGCGCCTGGGTGATCTTGGGTGCCCAGTTGTAGCCGTCCGCGCAGATCCAGTCGACGTAACGAGCGCCCGGATAGTAGAGCTGGGCGACTCCGCCCACGAAATGCAGGGCGTTGGGACACCAGATCCAGCTGACGTTGGTCGCGCCAGCCCGGACGAAGATGTCGTGCATGTGCCGCCACGCCGCGATGTAGTCCGCCGGCGATCGAACGAGGGACCTCGCGGCGCTCCCGTCCATCTCATAGAACCAGCGCAGCATGACCGGCCCGTGCAGTGCTCGCAGCTGACGCGCGCTAGCGAGGATCAGGCTGTCGTAGCTGCCGCGCGCGATCAGGTCTGTGCGGGCACCGGCCCATGAGATCATCGGGATCCGGCCCTGGCTCAGGTCCCAGCGTGCAATGCTGATTGGTAGTTTATGAGTCCATTTATCGTAAAGATTATCAATTGCTAGTCTGCGATGGATATCGCGTTCAAGGGAGAGGACAGCGCCCTCAAAAGCCGCAGAGCTGTCCCCTCCAGTGGGCTCCGCATAGGCACCGAACAGCGCGCCGCTGGCTGGCACCAGCGGGCTCACGGGGACCGGTCCGGTGGATGACTGCGCCGGGGTCGGCGACGGACTGGCCGACTTCCGGGTCCGGCCAGCAGATGATGACGATCCGGCCGGCGTCGGGGAAGTACCGGGCCGCTGACCAGCCGATGACCCGGTCGGCGATGGCGCCTGGCTGCCAGGCGCCGACCGGGCCGCGGTCGGCGAACCGTTGCCGAGATGCGCGGCCACGATCACTATGACGGCGATGACGACGGCGGCGACCAGTGCGGCTACCATCGCCAGGATCCGTCCCGACCGCCGGGCCGGGCCGGTCGACCGGTTGCCTTGCGACCCAGCTTTCCCGGACCGACGGCCAGTCATCGCGGCAACTCCGATCCGGAGAGATCCCGGCTCGCCGAACACAGCGGCATCGCGATCGCGTTCACCATCGGCACGTCAGCTTCCCGCGTGGTTGTCGTAGTGACGGATGGTATCGGTATTAGCGGACGCTTGTGCCCTTAGTGACTTAGCGCGTTGGCCGCGTAATGTGCGGCCACCTGCGCCGCAGACAGCGCGACCGGGTAGATCGCGACGTCGCCAATGGTGCCGCCGAAGTAGAAGCTGTTCGGCGAGGTCGTGCCCTGGCTGTTGCCGCTCAGCGGGTCCATGTTCCAGCCGCCGATCAGGCTGTCGCCGCCGACCCGCCAGTAGCCGCTGTAGACCTGCGCAGCGTGGTTCGGATCCGCCCCGATCAGCTGGCCATCGACATACAGCGCCATGCCGGCCGTCGAGCTGAGCGTGGCGACCACGTAGTGCCACTTGCCGTCGTTGTACACCCCCCGCGTCTCGATCGTGTGGCGCCCGGCGTTGTACACGCCGAAGACGAGCTGACCGTCGTTCATCAGGTAGATCTGCCGGTCGTATTGCAGGCTCAGCCCGGTCTGGCTGCCGCCGAACCCGATCAGCTTGCCGCCGGTGTTGGTGGTCGTCTTGAACCAGCCCTCGATCGAGAAAGCCTGCGGTCCCGGCACCGACGTGGCCGATGTCACCAGGCCGGTGTGGCCGTCGAAGCTGGTGGCCGTATCCGGGTCACCGGTGATCGGCCCGGCTGCACCCTGGGTAGTTCCCGATTCGTAGATCCCGTTGACGCCGTGCGGCGATGCGTCCTTGGCGGTGGTCCCTGACGTCTCGTTCAGCGGCCACAGGAACGACGGATGATCAGCAAGCACCGTCTGCCAGTAGCCGAGCGGCGGGCTGGAGGCCGAGACCTTGACCGCCGCCGAGGCCAGGGACTTCGCCGAGGTGTTCACGCCGTCGCTGGCGGTCACCGTGTAGGTGTGGCTGGAACCCGCGGCCAGGCCCGAGTCGCGGTAGTGCAGCACCGGCAGCGCCCACGGCCAGGACGTGGCCGTGATGGTCGCGATCGGGGTCTTGCCGCCATCCCGGTAGATCGCGTAGCTCAGCGTGCCGTCGTCGGGGTCGCTGACCGCGTTGAAGGTCACCGACTCCACCCCGGCCGAGGTGCTGGTCACCGTCGGCGCGCCAGGACGTCCCGGCGCGGTCGTGTCCGGGCCGGGGCCGAACCTGGCGAAGCCCTGCTGCGGCTTGCCGTTCACGGTGAGGAACGCCCCGCCGAGGAACAGTTGCGTGCCGTCGGTGGCCATCACGCGCGGCCCCAGGTTGGTGTTGTCGGTGTCCGCCGTAAAGTGCCCGAGCGACCCGTCGGTCAGCGACTGGTCAAGCAGGTGATGCAGGACGAAGCCCTTGGTCGTGGCGACCGCCGGGAAGCCCCCTGGCGCGAAGGCGCAGTCGTGCGCGTGCGAGCCCTTGTACAGCCATCCGTTGATCACCACGATGGCCTGAGTGGCGCCCAGGCAGTCGTTCTGCCAGACCAGGCTGCCGTCACTGACGTTGACCGCGTAGTCACCATCGAAGCAGCCGGGGCCAGTGCCCTCCGACCCGATGTATGCGACGGTGCCGCTGATCACGATGTCCTTCACGTCGGCGTAGCATCCGGTGTGGTTCGGTTCGAACAGCGGCGGTAGCGCCCACGGCTCGGGCGCACCGGTCGCCGGGTTCGTCGACCCGATCGCCTGCTGCGTCACGCCGTTGAACTTAGTGAAGTCGCCGCCGACCAGGACCCGCGAGTCGTCCGGAGCGACCGCGACCGAAGTCACCGTGCCGTTCAGGGCGGGCGCCCACGGCAGCAGCCCGCCGGTAGCCGCGCTGACAGCACCGGCCTCGGTCCGCGCCACTCCGTCCAGCATGGTGAAGTTGCCGCCGAGGTAGACCTCTGACCCGTCCGGCGACGGCGCGATCGACAGCACTGGCGCGCCACCGGCCGGCTTCCAGGTGCTGATCGGCAGTCCGGTCGAGGTACTAAAAGCCACGAGGTACGCGTGGTACGCCCCGTCCGCGTGGTTGAAGGTGCCGCCCACATAAAGCGTGGATCCGTCGGGCGAGACGGCGAGGGCGGTAACCCCGCACGGGACGCCCGCCGTACATGTCTTCGCCAGGGTGAATGTGGGAGCGAAGGTGGTGATCAGCGCGCCGGTGCTGGCGTTGAACGCGGCCAGGTAGCTCCGCGCCACCTGACCGGTGCCGTTCAGCGCGACGCCGGGCGGCCGCACCGAGGTGAAGTTACCGCCGACATAGACGACGCCTTTCGACACCGCGAGCGCCCAGACCGTCCCGCCGGTCTGCCACGACGACGCGACTCTGGCGCTGAGGTTCTGACCGGACCCGCTGCCTGACGCGGGAGCCGTCAGCTTGACCTGGCCCGCGGACTGACTCGGCGCGGCGGACGCCTGCGTGGCCGGCAGGGCGGCAGCCATGGCCGCTGCCAGCGCCAGCGCCGTCCATCCGGATAGAACCCTGGTTCTCACTTCTGCTCCTATTTTAGCTACCGATTAGCCGACCTTACGGGATCCGGCGTGCCAGTGCCGAGCTGTTCGCGGTCACCGTCGCGATCACCCCCGGCACTGGCACGCCGACCTCCGGTTTGGCAGTGGTGCTTGTTAGTGGCTCAGTGCGTTCGCCGCGTAGTGCGCGGCGACCTGAGCGGCGGACAATGCGAACGGGTAGACGGCGACATCACCGATGGTCCCGTCGAAGTAGTAGCTGTTCGGTTCCGTGGTGCCCTGGCTGTTGCCGCCCCACGGGTCCAGGTTCCAGCCGTTGAGGTTGTCGCTGCCGACCCGCCAGTATCCGGTGTACGGCTGCGCCGCGGTGTTGGAGTTGGTGGCGATCAGCTGGCCGTCGACGTACATGGCCATGCCGAGGCTGGGATCGAAGGTAGCGACCACGTAGTGCCACTGACCGTCGTTGTAGACCCTGGGCGTCTCGATCGTCTCGGTCTTGTTGTTCCAGACGCCGAACACCAGCTGGCCGTCGTTCATCAGGTAGATGTGCCGGTCGTAGTTCGAGCTCATCCCGGTCTGGCTGTTGCCGAACCCGATCAGCTTGCCGCCGGTGTTGGTGGTCGTCTTGAACCAGCCTTCAATCGAGAACGCCTGCGAGGCGCTCATCGTCACCGAGTTGGCCGAGGTCACCAGGCCCGACTGGCCGTCGAACGAGGTCGCCCCGTCACCGCTGCCAGTGATCGGCCCGGCTGCGCCCTGGGTGGTGCCCGATTCGTAGCTCCCGTTGAAGCCGTGCGGCGAGGCGTCGGCGGCGGTGCTGCCCGACGTCTCGTTCAGCGGCCACAGGAACGACGGGTTGTCGGCGAGTACCGTCTGGTAGTAGCTCAGCGACGGACTGGTCGCCGAGACGGTCACCGGTGCCGAGGCCGCCGACTTCGACGAGGTATGCACGCCGTCGCTGGCGGTCACCGTGTAGGTGTGGCTGGAACCCGCGGCCAGGCCCGAGTCGCGGTAGTGCAGCACCGGCAGCGCCCACGGCCAGGACGTGGCCGTGATGGTCGCGATCGGGGTCTTGCCGCCATCCCGGTAGATCGCGTAGCTCAGCGTGCCGTCGTCGGGGTCGCTGACCGCGTTGAAGGTCACCGAGTCCACCCCGGCCGAGGTGCTGGTCACCGTCGGCGCGCCAGGACGTCCCGGCGCGGTCGTGTCCGGGCCGGGGCCGAACCTGGCGAAGCCCTGCTGCGGCTTGCCGTTCACGGTGAGGAACGCCCCGCCGAGGAACAGTTGCGTGCCGTCGGTGGCCATCACGCGCGGCCCCAGGTTGGTGTTGTCAGTGTCCGGCGTCCAGTGCCCGAGCGACCCGTCGGTCAGCGACTGGTTAAGCAAATGGTGGGTAAACCAGCCACCTGCCGGGTTGCTTACCTGCGGGAAGCCGCCTGGCGCGAAGGCGCAGTCGTGCGCGTGCGAGCCCTTGTACAGCCAGCCGTTGATCACCGCGATGGACTGGGTGGCGCCCAGGCAGTCGTTCTGCCAGACCAGGGCGCCGGTGCTGACAGTGGCGGCGAAGTCACCGTCGAAGCAGCCGCCGCCGGTCCCCTCGTCCGCGATGTACGCGGTGCTGCCTGCGATGACGATGGCCTTCACGTCCGAATAGCAGCCGGAGTAGTTCGGCACGATCGTGGCCGCCCACGGATCGCTCGCCCCGGTGGTCGGATCCGTCGACCCGATCGCCTGCTGGGTCACGCCGTTGAAGGTGGTGAAGTCGCCGCCGACCAGCACCCGGGAGTCATCAGGCGCGACCGCGATCGAGGTCACCGTGCCGTTCAGAGCAGGCGCCCACGGCTGCAGCGCTCCCGACGAGGCGCTGACCGCCCCCGCCTTGGTCCGCGCGACGTTGTCGAGCTTGCCGAAGTTGCCGCCGATGTAGATCTCTGATCCGCTCGGGGACGTGGCGATCGCATCCACGCTTGCGGTGGCTGACGGCTTCCAGGTGCTCAGCAGCGCACCGGTCGAGGTGCTGAACGCGGCGAGGTAGTGACGGGTCGATCCGTCCACGCTGGTGAAGGTGCCGCCGGCGTAGAGGGTGCTGCCATCCGGCGACACAGCCAGCGCGTCGACGCCGCACGGGCTGCCCGCTGAGCACGTCGCCGCCACGGTGAAGGTCGGAGCGAAGGTGGTGATCAAGGCACCGGTGCTGGCGTTGAACGCAGCCAGATAGCTCTGCGTCACCTGACCGGTGCCGTTCAGTGCGACGCCCGGCGGCCGCACCGACGTGAACCCGCCCCCGACGTAAACGACGCCATTCACCGAGGTGATGGCCCAGACCGTGCCGTTCGTCTGCCAGGACGGCGAGACCACGGAGCTGAGGTTCTGCCCAGGCCCGCTGCCCGATGCCTCCGCTGTCAGCCTGACCTGCCCGGTCGGCGCACTCGGCGCCGCCGACGCCTGCAGCGCAGGCAAGGCCGTCACCGTGGCCACAGCCAGCGCAAGCGCCGCGCAGCCGGGAAGAACGCGCATCCTCATTTATGCTCCTTTTGTGCCATTCCTGTTCTCGCCAGATACTCGGAACCCGCTGTCTGGTCAGCCGACCCGGGCGATGTCGCCGCCGGTCCGGGCCCTGGCGACAAGTCGCCAGTTCCGACCGGCCTACCCGGGTCTGCTGTCGGCCCGCGGCGCGTTCGCCGGGTCCGGTGGATCAGCGGCAACCTGTGCGGTGGCCCGGTGATCAGCTCGTCAACCAGCGCGCCGAACCGGGCTACTGCCGCATCGACATCAGGCCGCTGGCCGCTGGAACGAAAGCCGGTGAGGTCGACCGTCGCCTCGTCAAGCAGTTCGGCGAAGACGGCGAACTCCTGCGCCAGTCTGACCCGGCCGAGCCCGGCGGCCGTCTGGCAGAAATCGACCTGGTGATCGTCCACGTGCTCACCGAGCCGTCGCAGCCGCGGCACGACGATCGGAAGCTGTCCGCGCCGCCAGGCGGCAGCGATGGACGCTGGTCCGCCGTGACAGATGATCACATCAGCGTCGTCGAGCAGCCGGTCGAGCTCGCCGATCGCGAGGAACCGGGAGCCCGCGCAGCGTGGCAGCACCGCGGCCCGGCCCGACTGGACGAAGGACGACTCAATCGCAGCGGGGTGTTGCTCAAGCCAGTCGTTCACCCAGCCGATCAGGCGGTCGAACGGATGGTGGTCCGTGCCAACCGTCGCCACCAGGCGCGGTCCGGTGGCCGCTGGCCCGGTCAATGCGGACCCATTCACCGCGGGACCAGTCATCGTCTGGCCGTTCATCGCAGACCCGGTCTCCGTAGGACCGGTCACCGCAGGACCGGTCACCGTTGGGCCATTCACCGCGGGCGCCGTCATAGCAGGCACCCGATCACCTGGCCGCGCGGGTAGTGCACAGCCTGCTCCGGCCACTGCAGCAAGAAGAGCTCGGTCAGCGGATAGCACAGGCGGCCGGTCAGAGTGGGCCGCGAAATCCGATCGTAGACCTCCAGGTAGACCGTCCTGACCCGGAGCAGCCGACCGATCAGGAAGAACGGGAACGCGACTCCGGCACCATCCGACACGAGCACATCGGGCCGCTCGGCCCGGATCACCCTGATCGCCAGCCGGAGGTTCCGCAGCGCATTGGGGATGTTGCGGGTCGTTGGCGCGAACGCGGGCACGACCGTCTCGCCCACCAGCAGCGACTCAGCCTGCGGGTCAGCGAAGGTGACCCAGGTGCGGTCATGCTGGCACCACCACGGCCGCAGCTGGTAGAGCTGGGCCAGATGTCCGCCTGATGAGCAGACCAGCAGTGCCTTCATGCGGCCCGGTCCGCGGTGCTCCGGCGAGACGTACCTGGCCGGAGCAAGCTGGTGCCCTCGAGCAGGTCAAGGGCGGCCGGGTAGAAACGATCATCGGCTAGGCCGGAGGCGGCGCGCGCTTCCTCATGCCGGACCGCGAGCTCAACCAGATGCAGGGTCGCGAGCAGGTCGCGAGCGTCAACGGCCGGAGCTGCCGCGGTGCTCGGTCCGGCGTTGCCGTCCACGGCCAAGGCCGCGAGCGCTGGCCGTGCGCTGCGTGCCGCGAACGCAACTGCATCAGCCAGCGGACGCCGCTGCGCGACGAATGCGACCTGGAAATAGAAGTGCAGCGCGTCGAATCCGACCGGCGCGTGCGGCGCGCTGCTTTCCCAGTCCCAGGCGAACAGCTTGCTGCCATGGCGGGCTAGGTTCCACGGCACAAGATCACCGTGCCAGCGCCCGAATTCGAGCCGCCGCTGACCGCACGAGCGCTCAAGGTCGTCAGCGATCGCGTCGAGCCGCGTCCTTGAGTCCGGATCCGCGATTGTCGAGGAGATCCTGGCCCGCAGGTCAGCCCACCAAGCACTGGCGGCTAGCTCGCTCACCGTTACCGCTGAGAGCGCGCAAATCTCGCGGAGAACCTCAGTTCCTGGTAGTGAGTTCCCCGGCCGACGCACGCCGCTCGGCAGTGGGGCGGTGACCATCAGCTCGAGGCCACGGAAGTCACCGTGATGCAGCAGAGCGGGGATCCCGAGCCGCATCGGAGCGGCTGCGCAGACCCGCAATGCCGCGGCCTCGCGGCGGACCGCGTCCCTGGTCCAGTCGTTCCAGCCGATCTTGACGTAGCCGAGCGGGGTCCCGTCTGTACCAAAGACCTGCAGGACTGGCTTGCGATACGGACCGCTGCCGCCGCCGAAGGCAATGACCACGGGCCGCCGGTCGAGTAGCTGGGCGAGGTGCTCGACGAGCAAAGCACCGCTGACCTGCTCGGCAGTGGCATCAGCGGCCACTCCGATGTCGACTCTGCTCCGCAGCACCGGCCAGTCGAGCCCGCACCGCAGCGCCGCGCCGAACACCATCCGGCCGAGCCGGCGGCCCGGCGGTCTGAGCGAGTTGTACGAGGTCAGCGCGGCGGACGAACCTCGCCGATCGGCGAGCGAAACCATGAAGCTGCGGCCACCGCCGCCCGGCAGCACAGCGAACTGCTCGACCCGGTTGAACCCGGACGGAAGCTGGCCGGCCGGCGCCCAGGTGACGATCGGCGAGCTTGCGAAAAGGAGATCGAAGAGCCATGCGTAGTTCGCTCTCGGCTGCGCCGACTGGACCTGCCGCACGTGCTCCCCCCTCCATCACAGACCAACGAACGACTGACCGGCGGACCGATGCCGCACTGCGCCGCCTCAGTGTGTTGCCCACCGTGCGCTCCCACGGCGCATTCCCGCGGAGCATTCCGGATCAGATGAACGCTTTACCTACTCCGGGCGGCTATCAGGTCTAACATGGTTGACGCTTAGCCCAACGGGGCGGTTGACACTTAAGCCGCCTAGTTGTTGATCTTAGGCTAGATCGGCTGCGGAATCCGCAGATCACGAAAAGTCATACTCTGGTAGCCGCCTGTAGGCAAGGCTCACACACCAGGCTAAATACCCAGGTCAGTCATCCACGCGGCCCGTTCAGCCGCCAGCACAGCATCGCCAGACGGCGGGAAGGCGAACTTGCGGGCGGCCGTTCCGACTAGCCGGCGTCCATGATCGCTGGCTCAGCCGGCGTCCATGATCGCTGGCTCAGCCGGCGTCCATGATCGCTGGCTCAGCCGGCGTCCATGATCATGGCGGCGCCGACGGTGGCGCTGGTCGCCTCATCGATCAGGATCATCCCGCCGGTTATCCGGTTCCGGGCATACGGATCGCAGAAGATCGGCTGAGTCAGCCGAAGCGATGCCCGGCCGATCTCGTTCAGGCCAAGCCGACCCGCCTGCTCATCCCGGTGCAGCGAGTTAATGTCAAGCCGGTAGCCGATGTCGCGCACGATGGCCTTGACCGTCCTGGTGGTGTGCTTGACGATGAGCCGGCTACCGGGGGTCAGCATCGGCGCGTCGGTCATCCAGCACACCATCGCCTGCACGTCTTGCGTGGCCTGGGGCTGATTGTGCGGCCTGCAGATCAGGTCGCCGCGCGAGATGTCCAGGTCATCTTCGAGCAGCAGGGTCACCGACATCGGCGGGAATGCCTCATTGACCGGCCCTCGCGCGGTGTCGATCCGACTGATTGTGGTCGTCAGCCCGGACGGCAGATGCAGGACCTCGTCGCCAGGCTTGAGCACGCCGCCGGCCACCTGGCCCGCATAGCCGCGGTAATCATGCAGTTCCGGATCGGTGGCTTGATGCGGCCGAATCACGAACTGAACGGGGAACCTGACGTCGATCAGGTTGCGGTCCGATGCGATATGCACGTGCTCCAGGTGGTGCAGCAGCGAGGGACCGTTGTACCACGGCATGTTTCCGGAGCGCTCGACCACATTGTCGCCGTGCAGTGCGGAGATCGGGATGAAGGTCAGATCACCGATCTCCAGCTTGGCTGCGAACGCGGTGAACTCCTCGACGATCCGCTCGAAAGCGGCGGACTCATGACCGACCAGATCCATCTTGTTCACGGCGAGCACCAGATGCGGCACCCGCAGCAAGGTGGTCAGGAACGCGTGCCTTCGACTCTGCTCGGTGAGCCCATTCCTGGCGTCCACCAGCACGACCGCGAGGTCGGCGGTTGAGGCACCGGTGACCATGTTGCGCGTGTACTGGATGTGGCCTGGCGTGTCGGCGATGATGAACTTCCGCCGGGGCGTCGCGAAGTAGCGGTAGGCGACGTCGATCGTGATGCCCTGCTCCCGTTCCGCCCGCAGGCCGTCGGTCAGCAGCGCCAGATTCGTGTAGTCCTCGCCGCGCTCCCTGCTGGTCCGCTCGACCGAGGCTAGCTGGTCTTCGAAGATCGCTTTGGAGTCATAGAGGAGCCGCCCGATCAGCGTTGACTTGCCGTCGTCCACCGAACCCGCGGTAGCCAGTCGCAGGATGTCCATCACCCGGTCCCCCTTCGGCGCGATCCGGCCGGCGCCGCGGCGCTCAGCCGTCATCAGAAGTACCCCTCCCGCTTGCGGTCCTCCATGGCGGCCTCGCTGGCCCGGTCGTCGGCCCGGGTCTGCCCGCGCTCGGTGATCCGGGTCGCCGCGATCTCGGCAATCACTTCCGCCAGGCTCGCCGCGGATGATTCCACCGCTCCGGTGCAGGTGATGTCGCCCACGGTGCGGTACCGCACCATCGCCTCGAACGGTGCCTCGCTCTGCGCCCTGCTGACGTACGGGTGGTCGGCGAGCAGGATTCCGTCCCGCTCGAAGACCATCCGGCGATGCGCGAAGTAGATCGGAGGGATCTCCAGCTCTTCCCTGGCGATGTAGTGCCAGATGTCGAGCTCGGTCCAGTTCGACAGTGGGAACACCCTGATGTGCTCGCCGCGGCCGATCTTGGTGTTGTACAGGCTCCACAGCTCGGGCCGCTGGTTCTTCGGATCCCACTGGCCGAACTCGTCCCGGAACGAGAAGACCCGCTCTTTCGCCCTGGCCTTCTCTTCATCCCGCCGGGCGCCGCCGAAGACAGCGTCGAAGCGGTGCTCGGCCAGCGCGTCGAGCAAGGTGATCGTCTGCAGCCGGTTCCGGCTGGCCCACCGGCCCTTCTCCTCTACCACCCGGCCGGCGTCGATCGACTCCTGCACCGAGGCGACCAGCAGCCGGACACCGAGCTCGGCGGCCCGCTGGTCACGAAAGTCCAGCACCTCATCGAAGTTGTGCCCGGTGTCCACGTGCATCACCGGGAACGGGATCTTCGCTGGCCGGAAGGCCCGCTCGGCTAGCGCCAGCATCACGATCGAGTCTTTGCCGCCGGAGAAGAGCAGCACCGGCCGCTCGAACTCGGCTGCCACTTCCCGCATGACGTGAATCGACTCGGCCTCAAGGACGTCCAGCTGGGAGAGCTGATAGTCAGAGCGGGACACAGTCATCTGGCGAACTCCGGCTGCTCGGAGGCTGGCCCGACCTGGGCCAGACCTGCGGTGCTACTCGTGGCCCTGCCGGACGGCACTGATCGCATCGAGCAACCGGCCAGCCAGCAGTGCGGGACAGATCAGGATATCCGGGATCCAGGGCTCCTCGGAGTTGTAGCGAAGTCCCGAGCCGTCGATCCTGGATGCGTGCAGTCCGGCCGCTCGGGCGACAGCCACCGGGGCGGCCGAGTCCCACTCGTGCTGGCCGCCGCTGTGCACGTAGGCATCGACCTGGCCGGTGATCACGGCAGCCGCCTTCGCGCCGGCCGAGCCGAGCGGAACCAGCTCGGCGTCGAGCACATCGGCGAGACGCTGCACGAACTCCGGCGGCCTGGTCCGGCTGACCACGAGCTTTATCTTGCCATCCGGTGAGGCCGGCGCGGGTGTGGACGGCGGCTCCGCAGTGGACAGGACGATTCCTTGCGCGGGCAGCGCGACCGCGCCAGCGGTCAGCTCGCCACGCTCCCAGAGCGCGACGTGCACAGCCCAGTCGACCCGGTCGGGCTCGCCGAATTCTCTGGTGCCGTCCAGCGGATCGATGATCCACACTCGGCTCGCCGAAAGCCTGGAAAGATCATCGACGGCTTCCTCGGAGAGCACCGCATCGGCTGGCCGCTGCTGAGCGAGCGCTCGGGCCAGGAAGTCCTGCGAGCGCTGATCACCCGCTCGGCGCAGGCTGGCCTGACCGCTCTGCTCGCCGACGTCGGGATCGGCCAGCTCGGTGGCTGCCCGCTGACGCAGGCCGAGCAGGAGCTGGCCGGCCTGCACCGCGAGATCGCGGGCAGCCAGGTCGTCAGCGGGAAAGACCACGCACGCTCCGTCCGGAGGGCCGACCAGGCAGCGGGCTCAGTAGGCCCCGTATCTGCGCACGACCGCGGAACACGTCTTCCACAGAATCTGCAGGTCGAGCACGAATGACCAGTTCTCCACGTAGCGTAGATCAAGGCGAACCGACTCGTCCCAGGAGAGGTCGGACCGGCCATTCACCTGCCACAGACCTGTGATACCCGGCTTGACCGCCAGCCTGCGCCGTACATGGTCACCATACATCGCGGCCTCTTCTGGCAGCGCGGGCCGCGGGCCGACCATCGACATGTCCCCGGCAAGCACGTTCACCAGCTGCGGCAGTTCGTCAAGCGACCATCGCCGCAGCCAGCTGCCGGTCTTGGTCACCCTCGGGTCATCGCGGATCTTGAAGAGCAGGCCGTGCTGCTCATTCCGGCCGATGAGCTCGGCCTTGCGCTGCTCGGCGTCGGCCACCATGGTGCGGAACTTGTAAACCTTGAAGGTCCGGCCGTCCTTGCCCACCCTGGTCTGCCTGAACAGTGCGGGGCCGCCGTCTCCCAGCCGGATGACCAGCGCGAGGGCGAGCAGCAGCGGTGCGGCAAGCACCAGCCCGACCAGCGCCAGCGCCTTGTCGAACCCCTCTTTGATGACTCGCCTGGCACCGCTGAATTCCGGGTGGTCCATGTGCAGCAATGGCAGCCCCGCCACCGGCCTGATGGTGGTCCGCGGTCCGGCCACATCGAGCAGTGCCGGGGCGACGCACAGCTCGGTGTCGGTCTTCTCCAGCTCCCAGGCAAGCTGGCGCAGCCGCTGCCCAGCCATCTCAGGACAGGCGAGGACGGCCACCGTGTCCGCCTCGAAACGCTTGACCACCTCGGCGACGCCATCCAGCCCGCCGATCGCGGGGACATCGGCGATCACGGTAGCCTCACTCGACCCGACCACGCAGGCGGCCACCACCGACAGACCGTGGTAGGTCTCCCGGCGCAACATGGCAGTGATGTCCGCGATGACCGGCGCGTAGCCGACCACCACCACCCGGCGCATGCAGCTGCCGAGCCTGCGGACCCGATGCAGGCGCTTGCGCAGCGCATACCTGGCGATCAGGTCGAACATCGTGACCGACGGCAGCGCGATGACCACATAACCCCTGGCCAGATCGGCCTTGGTGGCGTAAGCCACGATGGCCACTGCCGCGGTCAGGAACACTCCCGCATTCAAGATCCGGCGGAACTCATCGGTACCGAGGCCGATGAACCGCGAGTCGTAACCACCGGACAGCAGCACGGTGAGCAGCCACACCAGCGGCAGGGCCAGGCTGATCGCCAGGTATCCCTCCGGCCGGTATCCCGCCCCGTCGAAGCGGAGCCGGTAGGCGAGCAGACCCGCCGCCAGCCCGCATCCGACATCCGCGACGCTGGCCTGGCGCAGGTAGTTGCTGGTCCACAGGGCGGGACTCTGCGCCGCGAGGCGCGCAACCAGCCTCTCCCGGCGGGAGACGGAGACCGCTGTCTGGCCTGACAAGCCCGAGTCCTCCCTTCGCAGACGCTAATCACGGACCACGGCGCAGCCCTCCGGAGTTCGCCGCACGTTTACCAACTAGTCCATATGTGAGACGCCCAGGCCAACAGGGTAGTTGACATGATCTCTAACCAGACCAGGCAGCTGTCCGTAGATCATCGCGGATCGGTGCATGTTCCCGCAGTTCTCCCGGCTGAGCGGGCCTGAAGGATACCTTCCGGCCAGGACCGGCGGGTCACCCCGGAGTGGGATGCGACTGATTCTGCGCCTTGGCCAGTCCATCCGTGAGCAGTGCCTCGACGGCATCGGCCGCCCGCTCGATCAGCAGCGGCAGTTCCTTGCGCTCGGCCGCGGTGAAGTCGCTCAGCAGGAAATCCGTCGGATCCATCCGACCCGGCGGGCGCCCGATACCGATCCGAACCCGGTAGTAGTCCCGCGTTCCGAGTGCGGCAGTCACGGACTTGGCCCCGTTATGCCCGTTATCTCCGCCACCGAGCTTGAGCCTGATCGTCCCGAATGGAAGATCGAGTTCGTCGTAGACGATGACAACCCGGGCCGGCCGGATCTTGTAGAAGCTGCTGATCGCCGCTACCGAGCCGCCGGACAGGTTCATGAACGACATCGGCTTGGCAAGCGTGACCGGCCGACCGTCCAGGCGCCCGGTGGCGACTTCGGCTCGCGAGCGATCCCGCTTGAAACCGGCACCGATCCGCGCGGCCAGGAGGTCGGCAACCAGGAAGCCGGTGTTGTGCCGGTTGCCGGCATAACGCGGGCCGGGGTTGCCCAGCCCGGCTACCAGCCAGCGCTCATCTTCCATCGGACCGCGGCCTCCGGATGTCGGGCCCGCCTCCGGATCGGCCAGGCTACTCGGCAGGTTGCTCCGACTCGGCGGCGGGTTCGGCAGCGGCCACCTGGGCCTCGGCAGCCTCCTCGGCAGCCTCCGGAACCTCGGTCACCACGCCAACCTCGGCCTCCAGCTGAGCGGCCGTCGGCGCCGGTATGACGTGCAATACCAGTACCTCAGGCTCGACCGCAAGGCTGACGCCGCTCGGCAGCACCAGATCGCCGGCGTGCACCGAGTGACCGACATTCATGCCATCGATGTTCACCTCGATGGCTGGCGGGATGTTGGTCGCCTCGGCCTCGACCGAGATCTGGACTAGCTGCTGATCGAGCAGGCCGTCGGGGAGGATCTCACCGGAGAGCGTCAGCGGAATGTCGACCGTGACCTTCTCGCCATGCCGGACCAGGATCAGGTCGACGTGCTCGACAGAACCCCTGATCGGGTCGCGCTGCACCGCCTTCGGCAGCGCCAGCGCGCTTCCGCCGGACAGGCCTTCCAGCCGGATCAGCACGTTGGCGGTCCGGAGCGCGAGCAGCACCTCATGGCCGGGCAGGCTGATATGCCTAGGCGCGGTGCCGTGACCATACAGGACCGCAGGGACCCGGCCGGACCGCCGCTCGCGTCGGGCGGCGCCCTTGCCGAACTCGGTCCGCGATGTGGCGGCGATGTGTACCTCGGGCACGGTGGCACTCCTCAGCAGGACAGGGATTCGCAGCGAGTCTAGCCGGCCAGCCGCCACCTCGCCGGGACGAACCGGCCGATGGTCAGCTCTGCCCGTCGAACAAACTGGTCACCGATCCTTCGGAGAAGACCTCACCGATAGCCCGGGCGATCAGCGGCGCGATCGACAGCACGGTCAGCTTGTCGAACTGCTTGTCTGCCTGGATCGGCAGTGTGTTGGTGACGAGCACCTCGCTCACCGACGAGTTCTTCAGCAGGTCGACCGCCGGGCCGGACAGCACGCCGTGCGTGGCCGCGACGACTACGTTGGCGGCGCCCTGCGCGAACAAGATCTCGGCCGCGTTCGCGATCGTGGCACCCGTGTCGATCATGTCGTCCACCAGGATGCAGGTCCGGCCGGCTACCTGGCCGACCACCTCAAGCACCTTTACCTGGTTGGCGACATCAGGATCGCGGCGCTTGTGAATGATCGCCAGCGGACAGCCGAGCCGGTCGGTCCACCGCTCGCAGACCCGGACCCGGCCGGCATCCGGCGCAACCACGGTGACCTGCGACAGGTCGAGTTTGTCTTCCAGGTAGGAAGCGAGTATCGGCAGCGCGAACAGGTGATCGACGGGCCCGTCGAAGAACCCCTGGATCTGCGCGGTATGCAGATCGACGGCCATCAGCCGGTCGGCGCCTGCGGTACGGAACAGGTCGGCCATCAGCCGTGCCGAGATCGGCTCGCGACCTCTGCTTTTCTTATCCTGCCGCGCATACCCGAAGAACGGGGCTACCACCGTGATCCGCTTGGCCGAGGCTCGCTTCAGCGCGTCGACCATGATCAGCTGCTCCATGATCCACTGATTGATCGGCGCGGTGTGACTCTGCAGGACGAACGCATCGCAACCGCGGACCGACTCAAGGAAGCGCACGAAGATCTCGCCGTTGGCGAAATCGAACAGGGTCGTCGGAGTCGGCTGGATTCCGAGGTAGTCGGCGATTTCCAGGCCAAGCTCGGGAAACGCCCGCCCGGAGAAGAGCATGAGCCGCTTCCCGCCGGCCCCGGTGCCGTATGTCACTTGAGAAGTCTCTCCGCTCATGGACTCGGCTCGGCCTGGCTGCCCTGGCCCTGCCCGGTCGACCGGGCCCGGGTGGCCGCCGATGCGCTCGGCGGGCCGGCCCGTTCACCAGAGCCAAGCCTGCTCCCGGGCCTCAGGTGCGCGAACGGCCCGACTGCGGCGCCGTCGCCGATTACGGCCGACTCGCAGAGGGACTGGATAACGGTGGCATCCGCGCCGACCACGGTGTCGCGCAGCAGGCAGCCGGGTCCCACCCTCGCGCCTGCCGCCACGGCCGTGCGGCCCTCAAGCTGGGTGCCAGGACCGATGTAAGTGCCGGCAGCGAGGTCAACGCTAATGTCAACCCAGGTGCTCGCCGGATCGGCGATCTCGACCCCGGCCCGCATCGCCGAGCCGAGCAGCCTGGAGTTCATTACCTTTCGGGCGTGGGCCAGCTGAACCAGGTCGTTGACGCCCTGAACCTCTTCAAAATCCGGGCAAGGAACGGGAGCCACCGGGTAACCGTCGCAGCTCAGGATGGAGACGACCTCGGTGAGGTACTCCTCGCCTTGTGCGTTGTCGGTCCGAACTCGCTTAACAGCGTCGGCAAGTAGCTCGCCGTTGAACGCGTACATCCCCGAATTGACCTCGTCGATGGCTCGCTGCTCCGGGCTCGCGTCGGCTTCCTCGACGATGCAGGCGAAGGCTCCGGACGCATCCCGCACGATCCGGCCATATCCGGTCGGATTTGACGCCCGCGCGGTCAAGATGGCGGCCGCGGCACCTGACCTGGCGCGCTCGGCGACAAGGTCGACGAGCGTGGCGCCGCGTAGCAGCGGCGTGTCGGCGTAGGTCACCACCACGGTGCCGCGAATAGTGCCGACCGTCTCGAGCACGACCCGGACCGCGTGGCCGGTACCGCCCAGGTAGTCCTGCACCACAATGCGGGCCTGCGGCGCCTGCGCTGCGACCTGAGCGGCCACCTGGTCACCGCCGTGGCCGACGACGACGATCAACCGATCGGGCGCCAGCTCCCCGGCAGCCGCCAGGGCATGGCCGAGCATCGTCCTTCCGCATACCTGGTGCAGCATCTTGGGGGTGCTCGACTTCATCCGCGTGCCCTCGCCCGCCGCAAGCACGATCACGGCGGCCGGGCGGATCGCGCTCACTCGGCTAGGCTCCTCGATATCGCTGCAGGTCATGGGCAGGGCAGGTAGCCACGCGTTCATGCCCCCGACGGAAGCAGGATACCTCCAGGTAGCTTGATCAAGTCAGCTACCGGTCATCCTTACCTGACCTGGCAACCTGGCATAAGGGCGGACATCACCTGAGCGTCTCGGCACGCTCACCCGGGCGGCGGCAGCGCGGGGCATCGCCGCACCCGGCGCGGCACCCGGCACCCGGTCGTAGCCGAGCCACGCGCGACGCCGCCCGGAGCAGCCAGCCGGGCAATGGCCGCGCCCGGCTGACGTGGGTATCGTGAGAGAGCACTCGCTGGCGGGGGTCTGCCCGCCAGCGCGCTCCGGCGTAGGGTAATTGGCAGCCCGCCAGGCTTTGGACCTGGGTCTTGTCCTGGTTCGAGTCCAGGCGCCGGAACCGAGCGCGACGATTCAGGTAGGCTCGCTCGCCCAGCGCAGCGGACACCGCGCGGCACCGATGACCGTCGCCCGCGGCCAGCGCCCGGCCAGGCAGCGGACGCCGGACGGCACCCACCGCCGGCGTCCCGCGTTCAGCGAACACCACAGCAGCGGTCGAGGAAATCTGTCGGAAACCGCTCTAGGGCCGGTCCTCAACTTACGGTAGCGTAAGCTACGGTTACGTAAGCGTATTTCGCATCGGCCCATGACCTCGGTTATGCGGATCGCTCTTCCGACCGGCCAATACCGCCAGCAAGGAACCGTGATGACCGCAACCACTGATACCTCCATCGCGCCCGACGAGGTACTCGCACCGGTACCGGCGGCCACGCCGCACCCGGCACCCACAGCGCGAACGGCACCGGTCGGGCGCCCAGGCCGGCTTTCCGACATCGATCCTGAGCCCAGGAGCAACGGCGAGCGGGCGGCGATAGCCACCTTCGTAGGCCTTCCGATGCTTGCCCTGCTCGCCGCCGTGCCAGTGGCCTGGATCTGGGGTTTCCTCAACTGGCAGGTCGCCGTGATCGCGATCGCGTTCTACGGCTTCTCCGGGCTCGGGATCGCGATGGGCTTCCACCGCTATTTCACCCACGGCTCGTTCAAGGCAAACCGCGGTATGAAGATCGCCCTCGCCGTGGCCGGCTCGATGGCTGTCGAAGGCCCGTTGCTCGACTGGGTCTCCGACCATCGGCGGCACCACAAGTACAGCGACAAGGAAGGCGACCCGCACTCGCCCTGGCGGTTCGGGGACGACTGGAAGGCACTGACCAAGGGGATGGTCTGGGCCCACATGGGCTGGCTGTTCGACCGGGACGTGACCTCGCATCAGAAGTTCTCCCCCGACTGGCTCGCCGACGATGACATCGTGGCAATCCATCGGCAGTTCCCCGCACTCGTCGCCGTGACTCTGCTGGCACCAGCCCTGATCGGCGGCCTGTGGCTGATGTCCTGGCAGGGCGCTGTCCTCGCGTTCTTCTGGGCCAGCCTGGTTCGGGTGTCGTTCTTGCACCATGTCACCTGGTCGATCAACTCGATCTGCCACACCTTCGGCAAGCGGGAGTTCGAGGCGCGTGACAAGTCAAGGAATGTCGCCTGGCTGGCCGTCCTGTCCTTCGGTGAGTCCTGGCACAACCTGCACCATGCTGACCCGACCTGCGCACGGCACGGCGTGTTCAAGGGCCAGATCGATATCGCCGCCCGTGGCATCTGGCTGGCCGAGAAAATCGGCTGGGTCAAGGACGTCAGGTGGCCGGATACCGACCGACTGACCGGCAAGAAAGTCGGCGCGGCACGTGCCCTTGGCTCGATGGCTAAGCGCAGCGTGACAAATCCGATTGGCTGATAACCGGGCGGTGGCTGCATGATGGGGCAGTGAACAGGCAGCCCCCAGCGTCCGGCCGCAAGCGGATGACCGGCAAGGAGCGCCGCGAGCAACTCCTGGACATCGGCCGCCGGGTGTTCGCGGAACGTGGCCTGGACGGCGTCTCCATCGAGGAGATCGCCGCCCAGGCCGGCGTCTCTAAGCCGGTCGTCTATGAGCACTTCGGCGGCAAAGAGGGGCTTTACGCCGTCGTCGTCGACCGCGAGGTGGAGCGGTTTCTGCAGATGGCAACGGAACTGCTGCAGGGCGAAGACACCATGCCCAAGTTCGAGGTCGCGGCGGTCAGCCTGCTGAGGTACATGGAGGACAACAGCGACGGCTTCAGGATCCTGGTCCGCGACTCACCCCCGGCGTCAGCTTCCGGCACCTTCGGCAGCCTGCTCAGCGACATCGCCAGCCAGGTCGAGTACATCCTGGCCGACGTGCTGCAGGTACGCGGTTACGACCCCAAGCTGGCCCCGATGTACGCCCAGATGCTGGTCGGCATGGTGGCGTTCGCCGGGCAGTGGTGGCTGGAAGTGCGCAAGCCCAAGCTGGAGGAGATGGCAGCGCATCTGGTGAACCTGGCCTGGAACGGCCTCTCCCAGCTTGACCCCAAGCCGCGGATCTCGCCGGAGGCCACGCGCAGGCTGCGCGACCAGTCCTGAGTCGACCGCGGCTAACTAAGACCGGAGTCGAGCACTCGGGCGACGAATGGTGCCAGCGGCAGCGTCCGCCACTCCTGCGGTGAGCACCAGCGTGCCTGATCGGACAGCTGGTTCTCCGGCGAGTCAGGTTCGGCCGGAACGGCGGTGGCCTGATAGATCAACCGGACGGTATGCAGCATCCGGCGGCGCCGGCCCACTGCGGCCACGTCGCTGACCACCTCGCGCAGCACGCCGGGCCGGACCTGCAAGCCGGTCTCCTCAAGCACCTCACGGGTGACCGCCTGCTCGGGATGCTCGCCGTGCTCGACGCCGCCGCCTGGCAGCAGCCACCGTCCCAACCGCGGCTGTCCTCGCCGGGCGAGCCGCCGCCGACCGTCCGGCTGCCGAGTCAGCAGCACCCGGCCCGAACCGTCGACGATCAGGGCGTATGCGGCGAGGCGCTGGCGGGTTCGCACGCTCCAATTCCTCCAGATCCCAGACGGCGGCCGCCGTCGGTCGCGCCGATCAGCGTAGTCGCCCCGCCGCGTCCGATCCGTGACTGGAAGATTCCTGCGCCGTCTTCGATATCGTTGGCTGGTGCGCAGAGCGGGTGCATCAAGGTCCGGTGGCGTCCTCCGAACGCTTGCGGTGGGCGGTGCCGCTACGTTGCTGACGTCCTGGGCAATCGGCAGGCTGGTGCAACGCGATCCGGTAACCCGACGCTCACGTCAACTGTACGAGTACTGCCACGAGCACCGATCCGCAGCGTTGTCCCGGCGGCTGGATCCGGTGACCACGATCGGCGGCTACTCGGTGATCGGCTCGTTCTCGGTCCTGGTCGGCGCGATTCTCGCCTACGACCGGCGGAAGTGGACACCGTTGCCGCTGCTCATCGGCGGCGTCGTGGCCGAGGTCTATCTGCAGAAGGCGCTGAAACGTCTGGTCAGAGGCACCAAGCCGCCGGCGGACTCCTCTGTCGGGCCGCCGGGGGACTACCCCTCAGGCGGTGCCGCCCGCACCGTCATCACCTTCGGGCTGCTGGCGCACTTGCTGACCCAGCGCTGGGGCAGTCCAGCCGAGCGACGGGTCATCTGGTCGATCGTCGCCGCGCTGGTGGCAGCTCAGGGCGGCTCGCGGCTGTACCTGGGCCGACACTGGCCAGAAGACGTCGCCGGCGGTTGGTTGTTCGGCTGGCTCGTGCTGCGGACGCTGACCAGAGTGGACGAAATCGTCTCGGCCGGAACCGGGCAAGGCTGAGCCACCGCCGCCCGCGCCGGGCTACCGCCGCACGCGCCGAGCTACCGCCGCCCGCGCTGGGCAACGACGAACACCCGGCGGAACGGAAACACGGTGCCGTAGGACGCCACTGGGTATGTCTCGCGCAGCAGCGCGCCGTAGTCGGACAGGAACGCCTCCGCCTGTGCCTGGTCCAGCGTGCGCAGCACCGGACGCAGCCCGGTGCTGCGGTACCAGCGCACGATCGGGTCCTCCCCCTGAAGCACATGAAGGTAGGTCGTCTCCCAGGCATCGACCTCGCATCCCGATCGGGCCAGCAGGTCCAGGTATCCGGCCGGATCGGCACCCTGAAGATTCAGGTCGATATCGGCCAGCAGCGACCGCCACCTGGCCGAGCCGGTCAGTTCGCGCAATACCCGATAGGCGGGCTGATCGAAGTTGCCGGGAACCTGGAAGGCAAGCCAGCCGCCATCGGCCAGCAGCCCGGCCCACCGGGTCAGCAGGTCGGCGTGGTCAGGCACCCACTGCAGCACGGCGTTGGACACGATCACGTCGGGCGGAAGCTCAGGCTGCCAGGTCCGGACATCGCCAAGCGCGAAGCTGAGTCTCCCGGCGCTCGCGTCGCACCCGGGCTGCGCTGGCTGCCGAGCAGCGCCCGCTGGCTGTGGTTGCGCCTGGTCGCCGTGACGGTCATCTCGTGCGGTCGGCAGCAGGCCGGCCACGCCTTCCACCGGGGCCGCCAGCAACTGGCCGGCTGCCTCGATCATCTCGGCCGAGCTGTCGATCCCGCAGACCTGCGCGGCCGGCCAGCGCCTGGTCAGTGCGGCGGTCAGCTCGCCAGTGCCGCAGCCTAGGTCGACGACCTGCCTGGGATCCTCCGCACCGATCCGCGTCACCAGATCGAAGAACGGGCGGGCTCGCTCGGTCGCGAATGCCCGATACAGCGCTGGATCCCACATCACGACCTCCTAGTTTTCTTGATATCAAGACATTATTCTTCTTACCTGACCGGAAGTCTCGACGTCAAGAGATATGCTGCTGCTCATGGACGATGGGCGCGCGGCCGTAGGTCCGCTCACCGATGAGGTCGACGAGCTGGTGGCCGGCTGGCGGTCGGAGCGTCCCGACCTGGACGTCGAACCACTGCAGGTACTGAGCCGGGTGTCCAGGCTGGCTAGGCATTTGGACCGGGCGCGGCGGGCTGCCTTCGCCGGACACGGTCTGGAAGCGTGGGAATTCGACGTGCTGTCCGCACTGCGCAGGCAGGGACCGCCGTATCAGCTCAGTCCCGGCGCTCTGCTGCGGGCCACCTTGGTCACATCAGGGACCATGACCAACCGGATCGACCGGCTGGCTGAAGCCGGGCTGGTCAGCAGGCACCCGGACCCACAGGACAGGCGGGGCGTCGTGGTCACGCTGACTGAACGCGGCCGGGAGGTCGCGGACGCCGCTCTTTCTGACTTGCTGCTCAGCGAGCGGAAGCTACTGCGCAGGTTGGACCGCGATCAGCGCGACCAGCTCGCATCGCTGCTGCGGGTCCTGCTCGCGCCCTTCGACGCCGCCGAGCCCACCAGCGCCACCCCGTGACGCGGACCGGGGCCGAACGTCCCACCATGCGAACCGCCGCCGGGAGCGACATAAACGCTGGCCTGCTCGTTCAGCCACCACCGCGGCCACCCCAGCTCGTCAGCCACCGCCCAGGCTTCTTCCACCACGACGCCGTGCGGCTGGAAGACCGCGTCGATGTCGCGGGTCGCCCGCCGCGCGTCGTACGCCAAAGCCATGGCGGCGCCACCGAAGACGTACACATCGGCGGTCAGGCCGCGCCGGGCCAGCCGGTCACCGAGCCGCCGGAAGGCCTCAGCAAGCGCCTCCCGGTCAAGAAGCGGATCATCCGCGCTCACGCGACCTCCAGCTCCTGCGCCGCGACGTACACCCCCGGCGGCGAAACGCCGCCGGCGCGTGCACCACTGCGTCCACCCGCGCGGACCGGGAATTAGACGGAAACCACAGTCGGCCGAGCGACCGTGATTCCGCCCAGGTCGGCGCCGACCGGCCGTCGCGCGCACACAGATGCTCCGCCAGCGCAGCCAGGAATACATCCCAGTGCTCGTCACCCGTGCCAGCCGGCTCCTCATCCAGCAGCGCCAGCCGAGAGCCGGGACCGGCTCACAGCGGTACTCCTCCAGGAACTCAGCTATCAGCCGCCACCGGCGAGACTCATCGGCGCCGGACAGCAAATGCCCTAGCGCCGCCAGCGTCAGCGGCCGGTACACGCTGCCACGATCATCCACGCTACGACGGTATTACACGATTGGCCCCGACCCGAAGAAGCGCCGCCCAGGTCGGATATCAACACCGCCAGCGACCCCGGCCACCGGTTCGCACAATGGCCAATGTGCCCTCACAAACGCACAGGTCACAGTCACGGTGGCCGAACGTCCCGCCATGCGAACCGGCCTATCCTGATCGAAGGTGACCCGCTCCCGGTACGTCTGAGCAGGTCACGGGCCGTTAAGGATGAGCGGTGAGCTGCCCCCTCCCGTCCGGCGGCCCCGCTCGCCGGTTTAGCGGACGCTAGCCTTCTGGCGTGGATGCTCTCCAGGATGCGCAACCGCAGGTGATCATCGTGGCCGGGCTGCCCGGCACGGGCAAGTCGACGCTGGCTGAGCAGGTAGCTCGGATGGTCGGCGCTCCGGTGTTCGCTGGAGACTGGCTGATGGGGGCGCTCAAGCCTGCGCACGCAGCGCTGGCCACCCTTGACCGGTCCGAGTATCTGGCTGCCTGGTTCGGTCTGCTCAGGACGCTGGTCACCAGGCAGCTGATGCTCGGTCAGAGCGCCGTCGTTGACGACGTGGTCAGTCAGAGCCAGGTCCCGCTGTGGCGCGAGACGGCCGATCAGTTCTCGGCTCGCTTGTTCCTGATCGAGTGCGTCTGCTCCGATGAGGTCATCCACCGCGCGCGGATCGAAGGCCGCACTCGCGGCATTCCTGGCTGGCACGAGATCGGCTGGGACCACGTCGAGCGGATGCGCGCCGAAGTGCCCCGGCTGACCGCCGGTCGCCTCACCGTGGATGCGATGGAACCGGTTGAGGACAACATCCGCCGCGTTCTCGATTACATCGCGGCATAAGCCATCGCTGATCAGCAAGATGACCGCTGACTCCTGTCATAGCCCCCGCGATGAGCGGCCTACTCGGCCAGTCGCAGCGACGGCAGAAGAACACCGGCCAGCCCCGGCGAGCCCGGGCATCCGCCGGACCGAAGATCGCGCTCAGCACAGTGGCCACCGGAAGGGTCCGGTACCTCGATCCCGATTCTCGATCACCATCTGCTGCAAGACCCGCATGCACCAACCTGGGCTGCCGTGGCGCGCGGGGAGTAGACCCAGCCAGTGCTCACGCCCGCAACACGCCCGTCCGTGGCACGGTTCGCATGGTGAGCCATACTCGTTCGCATATGTGCGGGTCACAGCCGCTGGAGCCCGGCGTCGCTGCGGAACCGCACCGCGGTCACGTGTTCATCTCCTACGTGAAGGAAGACTCGCAGACCGTCGACAGGCTGCAACGAGACCTGCACCGGTCAATCGGTGCTGGCGACAGCCTGCGGGATTTCACCTACACGAGGCTTTCCGATCAGGAGTGACCCACCGCGATCAGGGCACTTATCCAGGCAATACAAGACCCGTCCAACTAATCCTGGCGCTTCCACGTCGGCACAGTGTTCCTGCGCCGCCTGCACGTCCTGTTCTTCATCGAGCACGGCAACCGGCGAGTGCACCTAGCCGGCACCGCCGCTCATCCAGCCGCGCGCGTGGGTGACCCAGCAAGCCCGTAACCACAACGCAACACTGCCTCCGCGCGGCCAGACGTTGCGCTGATCCACCCAAATGACTTCGGCGATGTCGGCTCGGGCGCCGACTGACTGCCAGGCCCGGCTCGCCGGAATCGTTTAGGAAGGCATGTCGACGGTCAGCCCGGCTGCTGTCGCCGCGTCGGCCAGGCGTTTGTCGTAAGTGACGAATGACGTGAGTTCTCCCGTGCGGCGCAGTGCGGTGGCCAGATGGATCGCGTCCAGGCTGGGCACGCTCGCAGGCGAGACAGTCTGAGCGAGAATCCGTATATCCGGGCTCAGGTCAACCATGTCGATCAGGTCGAGCACCGGGTGCAGCCGGGCGATGGCCTGGGGCGCGTGCCGTGCCAGCGCTCGGAACGCCTCGACCTCCACCAGGGCCGAGCTTATCCAGCCAGTGTCCGCGCGCTCACTCAGCCACTCGCGCAGCGCCTCGGTCTCGGCTTCAGCATGCGCAAGCTTGACGACAGCCGCCGAGTCGAGGTAGATCATCAGCGCTCTTCGTCGCGAGCAGCCGCCAGCTCGTCAGCGACATTGATGCCGTCAGGCTCGCCCAGAGACATCCGCAGTACTGCGATCCGAAGCGCGGCGGCGCGGTCCCGGCGCAAGGCCGCTTCCAGCAACGCCTCTCGGATAGCTGCTGAACGGGAGCCGCCGCCTCGGGTGAGGGTATCCAGAGCATGCTCGGTCTCGGTGTCAGTCCGGAAGGTAATCGTGTCAGCCACACAACTATCGTAAGACAGATCGTCTTACAACGCAACCCGTGCGGCACAGCCTGGCCACAAGCCGACTGGCACCTGCGAGGCGTGCCTGCGGGCACTTTCGCATTAACGGATTGTCGCGGTAGGGACCGCCCTCGCGGGCGGCCCCCCGCGCAGATCCCAGCGTGCGGCACTACCGCACTGGGCTCCTGCCTTGGGTAGTGGCGGCGAAGCGCATCTCCGGGAATGGGTGCAGGATGCGGGTCCGGGGTAGCCACCGTGTCGCGAGGCGGTTCATCCGGTTCCAGGTGAGCCGGGTGCGCTGGCTGCGGCGCCGCAGCGCCTGATACCAGTGCCTGGCGATCTGGGTGCGGAAGGCACTTACCGCGTCGCTGTTGCCGGGCACGGCGTAGTACGCCTGATGCCCGCGTACCACGCTGGCCAGCCATCGGCCCTGGTCAGGGATCGGCAGGTGCCGGCGTCGCCTGATCTGGGTCTTTACCCTGGCAAGCTTGGCCCGTACCCGTTTCGAGTCAGTCTTCCGCCTGATCCAGAACCGGCCGCGCTCCGTGGTCGCGCAGATGTGCGTGAACCCCAGGAACGTGAACGTCTCTGGTTTCCCGTCTCCCCGGGCTGCCCGGTGCCGGGCGGCGTGCCGCCCGAACTCGATCAGCCTGGTCTTGCCCGGGTGCAGCTCCAGTCCGAACGTCGCGAACCTGCCGCGAAGCTCTCCGAGGAACCGCTCGGCGTCGTCTTGGTACTCGAACCCGACGATGAAGTCATCAGCCCAGCGCACGATGATCACGTCTCCGCGCGCGTGGCGGCGCCTCCACCAGTCGGCCCACAGGTCCAGGACGTAGTGCAGGTACACGTTGGCGAGCAGCGGCGAAACCGATGCCCCCTGCGGTGATCCCTTGTCGCTCTCCGTCCATTCCCCGTTCTCGATGACCCCTGCGGCCAGCCACTTGCCGATCAGCCGCAGGACCCTGTTGTCCGCGATCCGGTGCCCGAGGAACTTCATCAGCCAGGCCCGATCAAGCTGGCCGA